>NZ_CP056180.1:0-4946286 GCF_013781945.1 Citrobacter sp. RHBSTW-01044
GTGTCACTTTCGCTTTGGCAGCAGTGTCTTGCCCGATTGCAGGATGAGTTACCAGCCACAGAGTTCAGTATGTGGATACGCCCGTTGCAGGCGGAACTGAGCGATAACACGCTGGCTTTGTATGCGCCAAACCGTTTCGTGCTTGATTGGGTAAGGGATAAATACCTTAATAATATTAATGGATTACTCAATAACTTCTGTGGAGCGGATGCCCCGCAGCTGCGCTTTGAAGTCGGTACTAAACCCGTCACGCAAACGCTGAAAACGCCGGTAAACAACGTTGTTGCGCCCGCCTACGTGGCTCAGCAAGTGCAACCGCAACGTGCCGCTCCGGCGGCGCGCTCAGGCTGGGATAACGTCCCGGCACCGGCAGAACCTACCTATCGTTCTAACGTCAACGTCAAACACACGTTTGATAACTTCGTTGAAGGTAAATCTAACCAACTGGCGCGCGCGGCGGCACGTCAGGTGGCGGACAATCCTGGCGGCGCCTACAATCCGTTATTCCTTTATGGCGGTACGGGTCTGGGTAAAACCCACCTGCTGCACGCTGTCGGTAACGGTATTATGGCGCGTAAGCCAAACGCGAAAGTGGTGTATATGCACTCCGAACGTTTTGTGCAGGACATGGTTAAGGCCCTGCAAAACAACGCGATCGAAGAGTTTAAACGCTACTACCGTTCCGTGGATGCGCTGCTGATTGACGATATCCAATTCTTCGCGAATAAAGAACGATCGCAGGAAGAGTTTTTCCACACCTTTAACGCCCTGCTGGAAGGCAATCAGCAGATCATCCTGACTTCGGATCGCTATCCGAAAGAGATCAACGGCGTTGAAGATCGTCTGAAATCCCGCTTCGGCTGGGGACTGACTGTTGCGATCGAGCCGCCTGAGCTGGAAACGCGCGTCGCGATCCTGATGAAAAAAGCCGACGAAAACGACATTCGTCTGCCGGGTGAAGTGGCGTTCTTTATTGCCAAGCGTCTACGCTCTAACGTACGTGAGCTGGAAGGTGCACTGAACCGTGTGATCGCCAACGCTAATTTTACCGGCCGGGCGATTACCATCGATTTCGTGCGCGAAGCGTTGCGCGATCTGCTGGCTTTGCAGGAAAAGCTGGTCACCATCGACAATATTCAGAAGACGGTGGCGGAGTATTACAAAATCAAAATTGCGGATCTGCTTTCTAAGCGTCGATCTCGCTCGGTAGCTCGTCCGCGCCAGATGGCGATGGCGCTGGCAAAAGAGCTCACTAACCACAGTCTGCCGGAAATTGGCGACGCGTTTGGTGGGCGTGACCATACTACCGTGCTTCATGCCTGTCGCAAGATTGAGCAGTTGCGTGAAGAAAGCCATGATATTAAAGAAGATTTCTCCAATTTAATCAGAACATTATCTTCGTGACGCTATGAAATTTACCGTTGAACGTGAACATTTATTAAAACCGCTTCAGCAGGTCAGCGGCCCGCTGGGTGGACGTCCTACACTGCCTATTCTCGGAAATCTGTTGCTGCAGGTTGCTGACGGTGCGCTTTCTCTGACCGGTACCGATCTCGAAATGGAGATGGTGGCGCGCGTGGCGCTGATCCAGCCTCATGAACCTGGTGCGACCACCGTTCCGGCGCGTAAATTCTTCGATATTTGCCGTGGGTTGCCGGAAGGCGCGGAAATTGCCGTTCAACTGGAAGGCGATCGCATGCTGGTGCGTTCTGGCCGCAGCCGTTTCTCGCTGTCTACGCTGCCTGCCGCCGACTTCCCGAATCTGGACGACTGGCAGAGCGAAGTCGAATTCACTTTGCCGCAGGCCACGATGAAGCGCCTGATTGAAGCCACGCAGTTTTCTATGGCGCATCAGGACGTGCGTTACTACTTAAACGGCATGCTGTTTGAAACCGAAGGGGAAGAGCTGCGTACCGTGGCGACCGACGGTCACCGCCTGGCGGTCTGTTCAATGCCTGTCGGTCAGCAGTTACCCAGCCATTCGGTGATCGTTCCGCGTAAAGGCGTAATTGAACTGATGCGTATGCTCGACGGCGGCGACAACCCGCTGCGCGTGCAGATTGGCAGCAACAACATTCGTGCGCACGTGGGTGACTTCATCTTTACCTCCAAGCTGGTTGATGGTCGTTTCCCGGATTATCGCCGCGTATTGCCGAAGAATCCGGACAAACATCTGGAAGCCGGTTGCGATATCCTCAAACAGGCATTTGCTCGTGCGGCGATCCTCTCTAACGAGAAATTCCGCGGCGTGCGTCTGTATGTCAGTGAAAACCAGCTGAAAATCACCGCCAACAACCCGGAGCAGGAAGAAGCGGAAGAAATTCTGGATGTCTCCTATCCTGGCACTGAACTGGAAATCGGTTTTAACGTTAGCTACGTACTGGACGTACTAAACGCGCTGAAGTGCGAGAACGTTCGTATTCTGCTGACCGATTCCGTATCGAGCGTACAGATTGAAGATGCTGCCAGCCAGAGCGCGGCTTATGTTGTTATGCCAATGAGACTGTAATGTCGCTCACCCGTCTGTTGATCCGCGACTTTCGCAATATCGAAAGCGCGGATCTCGCTTTATCCCCTGGCTTTAACTTCCTGGTTGGCGCGAACGGCAGTGGCAAAACCAGCGTGCTGGAAGCCATCTATACGCTCGGCCACGGTCGGGCGTTTCGCAGTTTGCAGATTGGCCGCGTAATTCGCCACGAGCAGGAGTCGTTTGTTTTACACGGGCGTTTGCAGGGGGAAGAGCGTGAGACATCGATTGGCCTGACGAAAGACAAACTGGGCGACAGCAAAGTGCGCATTGACGGCACTGACGGGCACAAGGTCGCGGAACTGGCGCACCTGATGCCGATGCAGCTGATCACGCCAGAGGGGTTTACTTTACTCAATGGCGGCCCCAAATACAGAAGAGCATTCCTTGACTGGGGATGCTTTCACAATGAAGCCGGATTTTTCACCGCCTGGAGCAATCTGAAGCGACTGCTCAAGCAGCGCAACGCAGCCCTGCGCCAGGTGAGTCGTTATGAGCAACTGCGTCCGTGGGATAAAGAACTGATCCCGCTGGCGGAACAAATCAGCACCTGGCGCGCGGAGTACAGCGCCGGTATCGCGCAGGATATGGCGGATACCTGTCAGCAGTTTCTACCCGAATTTTCTCTCTCCTTCTCATTCCAGCGCGGCTGGGAGAAAGAGACCGATTATGCCGAAGTGCTGGAACGCAGTTTTGAACGCGATCGCATGTTGACCTACACCGCACACGGTCCGCACAAAGCGGATTTTCGCATTCGCGCTGACGGTGCGCCGGTGGAAGACACGTTGTCGCGTGGGCAGCTAAAGCTGCTGATGTGCGCCTTACGTCTGGCGCAAGGGGAGTTCCTCACCCGCGAAAGTGGGCGGCGGTGTCTCTACCTGATAGATGATTTTGCCTCTGAACTTGATGATGCCCGTCGTGGGCTGTTAGCCAGCCGCTTAAAAGCGACGCAATCTCAGGTCTTTGTCAGCGCAATCAGCGCTGAACACGTTCTGGACATGTCGGACAAAAATTCGAAGATGTTCACCGTGGAAAAGGGTAAAATAACGGATTAACCCAAGTTTAAATGAGCGAGAAACGTTGATGTCGAATTCTTATGACTCCTCCAGTATCAAAGTCCTGAAAGGACTGGATGCGGTGCGTAAGCGCCCGGGTATGTATATCGGCGACACGGATGACGGCACCGGTCTGCACCACATGGTATTCGAGGTGGTAGATAACGCTATCGACGAAGCGCTCGCGGGTCACTGTAAAGATATCGTTGTAACGATTCACGCTGACAACTCCGTGTCCGTTACCGATGATGGCCGTGGTATCCCAACCGGTATTCACCCGGAAGAGGGCGTTTCGGCGGCGGAAGTTATCATGACCGTTCTGCACGCAGGCGGTAAATTCGATGATAACTCCTATAAAGTTTCCGGTGGTCTGCACGGCGTAGGTGTTTCCGTAGTAAACGCCCTGTCACAGAAACTGGAGCTGGTGATTCGCCGCGAAGGTAAAGTGCATCAGCAAACTTACGTGCACGGTGTGCCGCAGGCGCCGCTGGCGGTAACCGGCGAAACAGAAGCGACGGGTACTCAGGTACGTTTCTGGCCAAGCCACGAAACCTTTACCAATGTCGTTGAGTTTGAATACGAGATTCTGGCTAAGCGTCTGCGCGAGCTGTCGTTCCTGAACTCCGGCGTCTCTATTCGTCTGCGCGACAAGCGCGATGGTAAAGAAGACCATTTCCACTACGAAGGCGGCATCAAGGCGTTTGTTGAATACCTCAACAAAAACAAAACGCCGATTCACCCGAATATCTTCTACTTCTCCACCGAAAAAGACGGTATCGGCGTTGAAGTTGCGCTGCAGTGGAACGATGGTTTCCAGGAAAACATCTACTGCTTCACCAACAACATTCCGCAGCGTGACGGCGGTACTCACCTTGCAGGTTTCCGTGCGGCGATGACCCGTACCCTGAACGCCTACATGGACAAAGAAGGCTACAGCAAAAAAGCCAAAGTCAGCGCCACCGGTGATGATGCCCGTGAAGGCTTGATTGCCGTTGTTTCCGTGAAAGTACCGGATCCGAAGTTCTCCTCACAGACCAAAGACAAGCTGGTCTCCTCTGAGGTGAAATCGGCGGTAGAACAGCAGATGAACGAACTGCTGAGCGAATACCTGCTGGAAAACCCGTCTGACGCGAAAATCGTCGTTGGCAAAATTATTGATGCTGCACGTGCCCGTGAAGCGGCACGTCGCGCGCGTGAAATGACCCGTCGTAAAGGCGCGCTTGACTTAGCGGGCCTGCCGGGCAAGCTGGCGGACTGTCAGGAACGCGACCCGGCGCTGTCCGAACTGTACCTTGTGGAAGGGGACTCCGCGGGCGGTTCTGCGAAGCAGGGCCGTAACCGTAAAAACCAGGCGATTCTGCCGCTGAAGGGTAAAATCCTCAACGTCGAGAAAGCGCGCTTTGATAAAATGCTCTCTTCTCAGGAAGTGGCGACGCTGATCACCGCGCTCGGCTGTGGCATCGGTCGTGACGAGTACAACCCGGACAAACTGCGTTATCACAGCATCATCATCATGACCGATGCGGACGTCGACGGCTCGCATATTCGTACGCTGCTGTTGACCTTCTTCTATCGTCAGATGCCGGAAATCGTGGAACGCGGCCACGTTTACATTGCACAGCCACCGCTGTACAAAGTGAAAAAAGGCAAGCAGGAACAGTACATTAAAGATGACGAAGCGATGGATCAGTACCAAATTTCTATCGCTCTGGATGGCGCAACGCTACACACTAATGCCAGCGCACCTGCTCTTTCAGGTGAGTCGTTAGAAAAACTGGTTTCTGAATACAACGCGACGCAGAAAATGATTGGCCGTATGGAACGTCGTTTCCCGAAAGCGCTGCTGAAAGAACTGGTTTATCAACCGACGCTGCCGGAAGCTGATTTGGCGAACGAGCAGACCGTTACCCGCTGGGTTAATTCGTTGATTACCGAGCTGAACGAAAAAGAACAGCACGGCAGCCTGTGGAAGTTTGATATCCACCACAACGCAGAGCAGAACCTGTTTGAGCCGATTGTGCGCGTCCGTACTCACGGTGTGGATACCGACTATATTCTGGATCACGAGTTTGTGACCGGTGGCGAATACCGTCGTATTTGTACGCTCGGTGAGAAGCTGCGCGGGCTGATCGAAGACGATGCGTTTATCGAACGTGGCGAGCGCCGCCAGCCGGTTGCCAGCTTTGAGCAGGCGCTGGAATGGCTGCAGAAAGAGTCACGTCGCGGCCTCGCTATCCAGCGTTATAAAGGTCTGGGCGAGATGAACCCGGATCAGCTGTGGGAAACCACCATGGACCCGGAAAGCCGTCGTATGCTGCGCGTTACCGTGAAGGATGCGATTGCCGCCGACCAGCTGTTCACTACGCTGATGGGCGATGCCGTTGAACCGCGTCGCGCGTTTATCGAAGAAAACGCCCTGAAAGCGGCGAACATCGATATCTAACTTGCACCCAGGTCTACAACCGTCCTGCAAAAGGGGAATCTCGATTCCCCTTTCTATCCCCCTTTTCGTAGCTGTTTTTTGAGCGGAATCGCGTTAGCATGAGGACGGACTCATTTAATCCGGGGAACTCATGGCTATCAAACTTATTGCTATCGACATGGATGGCACACTTCTGCTGCCCGATCACACCATTTCACCCGCGGTCAAAACGGCGATTGCCGCAGCACGCGCGCGTGGCGTAAATGTGGTGCTGACCACGGGGCGCCCGTATGCCGGCGTCCACAGCTATCTGAAAGAATTGCATATGGAAGAACCCGGTGACTACTGCATTACCTACAATGGCGCGCTAGTGCAGAAAGCAGGGGATGGCAGTACTGTCGCGCAAACCGCGTTGAGCTATGATGATTATCGTTATCTGGAGCAGCTCTCCCGGGACGTTGGCTCGCATTTCCACGCTCTCGATCGCAACACCCTGTATACCGCGAACCGTGATATCAGCTACTACACGGTGCATGAATCGTTTGTTGCGACGATTCCGCTGGTGTTCTGTGAAGCCGAGAAAATGGATCCCGCAACCCAGTTCCTGAAAGTGATGATGATTGACGAGCCGGAGATCCTCGATAAAGCTATCTCACGCATACCTGCGGAAGTAAAAGAGAAGTACACCGTGCTGAAAAGTGCGCCGTATTTCCTCGAAATCCTCGATAAACGCGTCAATAAAGGGACTGGCGTGAAATCGCTGGCCGATGCGTTGGGTATAAAAGCCGAAGAGGTGATGGCGATTGGCGATCAGGAAAACGACATCGCGATGATTGAATACGCAGGCGTGGGCGTTGCCATGGACAACGCTATTGGATCAGTCAAAGAAATCGCCAACTTTGTGACGAAATCTAACCTTGAAGATGGCGTCGCGTATGCCATTGAGAAGTTTGCGCTGAAATAAGATGTTATGGGCAAATGCCTTGGCGCATTTGCCCTGTTTCAGCAATTAGTTGTGATACTGAGTGGTCACCTTGAGGAATATGCGCCACGCCGCTGCGCATTATCCATTTACGGGAAAACGCCGACGTCAGGGCCCGACTTTTCAGGATCTTGCCAAACAGTTTGAGACGTAACTTGCGGGTGGCTTTGCGGTAAGCGTGATTCATATCTGGTGCATCCCGCAACAATACAGATTTGAGCGCCTCCGCGCTGTCCAGCGCATAGCTAATCCCCTCCAGTGAGCTGGCGCTGATAAAACCGGCCGCTTCGCCAATCAAAAATGCGTTGTCCTTGCCACAGACGAAGTCTTTCCAGCGTGAAGGAAACAGCACCGTACATTTTTCACTTTTCACCGGTTTGCCGAACTGAAATTGGAACGCTTCCATCTTCGCTTTCAGCGCGTCAAAGCGCGCCTGACCGTCCTTCATCGGGTAGGCACCGCCAAAGATAAAATAGCCATCTTTGCTGATACTCCAGGAATAACAGTCGGTTGCGTCGTTATCAAAAATGCAGGAATAGAACGGGACGGGATGTTTTTCCGCAAACCATTGTTGAATAGCAACATATTTACGGATCTGGTGCCGGGGATAGAGATGACGGCGTACCAGTGAGTTCGCGCCGTCGGCTCCCACCAGATAACGCGCGGTGATCTGCTGCTCCCAACCGTCGGCGCGGAAGATAACATGCCATTTATCGCCCTCGCGCCAGATTTTCCGACACAGGCTGTCGTGGTACACCTGTACATCATCAGGAATGAGAGATTTAAGCCATAAATCAAAAGTATGGCGGTTGATATTAATGTAGCTACGCTGGTAGTTACGCGTCAAAGAGGCTGCAACATCAACCGTTTTAACGCTAAATATCTGTGGGTTAGCGATGACATCAACGGGTAAGGTTATCCCGTCGCGGATAAACGAACGCTGGGCATCCGGGGCCAACAGACCGCCGCAGGGTTTGGTGAAACCTTCGTTGCCGCACTGGTGTTTTTTATCCAACGCGATCACGCGCATTTTTCCACTCAACTGCCGCGCCAGCGCTGCGCCTGCCGGGCCTAACCCGATAATGGCTACGTCAAAATGTTCCATCTTTCTGTCCGCAAAAATGAAGATGGCGATACGCTAAAGCCTGAAAGTGAAGTGCTTGTGAAGTATGATTGCTGAAATCGTCTTGTATCAGGGCATTCCATGAAGCAAATCACCTTTACGCCGCGTAATCATCAACTTACCAATATCAATACCTGGACACCGGACAGCCAGTGGCTGGTCTTTGATGTGCGCCCTTCCGGTGCCTCTTTTACCGGCGACACAATTGAGCGCGTCAATATTCATACTGGCGAGCTGGAGGTGATTTATCGGGCCATGCAGGGATCGCACGTTGGCGTGGTGACCGTTCATCCAAAGTCGGAAAAATATGTGTTTATTCATGGGCCTGATAATCCTGATGAAACATGGCATTACGACTTCCATCATCGGCGTGGGGTGATAGCTACGCAGGCAAAAGTGGAGAATCTGGATGCAATGGATATTACCGCCCCATATACGCCGGGCGCGCTGCGCGGTGGTAGCCATGTGCATGTATTTAGCCCGAGCGGCGAGTTTGTCAGTTTCACCTATAACGACCATGTGCTGCATGAGCGCTCACCGGCGCTGGATCTACGCAATGTCGGTGTGGCTGCGCCCTATGGTCCGGTGACGGTCTCCGCGCAGCATCCCCGTGAGTACAGCGGGAGCCATTGGTGCGTGCTGGTAACCCAGACGACACCCACGCCTAAACCGGGTAGCGATGAGATTAACCGCGCCTATGAAGAGGGCTGGGTAGGGGAAAACAGACTGGCGTTTATCGGTGATACGTTATCAGTCACGGGCGAGAAAGTGCCGGAGTTATTTATTGTTGATTTACCACAGGATGAAAGCGGCTGGAAACAGCCGGGCGACACTCCGCTGGAGGGCACTGAGACGACAATGCCTGCGCCGCCATTCGGTATTAATCAACGCCGCCTGACGTTTACTCATGCGCGCGCCTTTCCCGGTCTGGTAAATCAGCCGCGCCATTGGGTGCGCAGTAATCCAAAGGCATCTGAGATTGCGTTTTTAATGCGTGATGACGTCGGCATTGTGCAACTGTGGCTGATTTCCCCACAAGGAGGGGAACCGCGTCAGCTTACCCGCTGCGCCACGGATATTCAGTCAGCATTCAACTGGCATCCGTCAGGGAAATGGCTGGGGTTTGTACTGGATAACAAAATTGCTTGTTGTGATGCTCAGACGGGAGAGGTTGATTTTCTAACGGACCGTCACGGCAACCCACCATCGGGCGATGCGATCATCTTCTCTCCTGATGGTCGACAGGTTGCGTGGATGGAAGACGTCGAGGGTTTCCGCCAGCTGTGGGTAACAGAGACTGGGCGTTAACTTAAGGAGCAGGCATTTCAGCCGGAGGGATAACGGCGTTCGCGGCCTGCGTTCTCTCCTCGCTTTTTTCTACACGGGATCTCACCGAGTTATCTTTGCGAAAGAGATCCCACGGAAGTAATACTGTATCCAGTACTGCGGTAAACGGCATATCCAGAATCGCCAGTGACTTGGTTCCCCAGTTTGTATCACTTTCGCTAATCATTGTGGCGCTGGCGCGCGTGCCAGGATACGTCCCTTCTTTGCCTCCGGTATGCGACATAATGCTGGAACAGCCGCTCACAAACGCCATCCCGCTGCACATTGTCAGTGTTACCAATATTTTTTTTATCATCATTTTTTCATCTGTATTTATTGTGTTTGCATGGTGAGTTAAAGCGATCCGTTGCGAAAATAACATCACCATTTCGTCACACTGTGGCGGCTATCGCGATTTAACGATAACAACTGCTCCCACCAGTGTATGCAATAGACAACAAACTGCAAAAAAAGTCAGATGAATACGCTTGAAAAGTTTGTATTAAGACCCATTTTTAGAGTGTAGACAAATGAAGGGCATGCCTGATGGGTGTCCTGGCTACCTGACCTGTCCATGATGAAAGGTCTATTATTCTCGCTGATTTCAGGAGCTATTGATTATGCGTAACTTTGATTTATCCCCGCTGTACCGTTCTGCTATTGGTTTTGATCGCCTGTTTAACCTGCTGGAAAACAATCAGGGCCAGAGCAATGGCGGCTACCCTCCGTATAACGTTGAGCTGGTAGACGAAAACCATTACCGAATTGCGATTGCCGTTGCTGGTTTTGCTGAAAGCGAACTGGAAATTACTGCCCAGGACAATCTGCTGGTGGTGAAAGGCGCCCATGCGGACGATCAAAAAGAACGTACTTACCTGTATCAGGGGATTGCCGAGCGCAACTTCGAACGTAAGTTCCAGTTAGCGGAGAACATTCATGTTCGCGGCGCGAACCTGGTGAATGGTCTGCTGTATATCGATCTCGAACGCGTGATTCCCGAGGCGAATAAGCCGCGCCGCATCGAAATCAACTAATTCTGTGGGCCGCTTCAGGCGGCCCTGCTAAGCAATCGGCTTGCCGTCAGGGAGCCAAAAGGTACTTACTCGCTTCTTAGAAGGAGATTATTATGCGTAACTACGATTTATCCCCACTGCTGCGTCAATGGATCGGTTTTGACAAACTGGCCAATGCCTTGCAAAACACGGGCGAAAGCCAGAGCTTCCCGCCTTATAACATCGAAAAGAGCGATGATAACCACTACCGCATTACCCTTGCGTTAGCCGGTTTCCGCCAGGAAGATCTGGATATTCAACTGGAAGGCACGCGCCTGACCGTGAAAGGTACGCCACAGCAGCCGGAAAAAGAGACCAAATGGTTGCATCAGGGGCTGGTCACTCAGCCGTTCAGCCTGAGCTTTACGCTGGCTGAAAATATGGAAGTCTCCGGCGCAAGCTTCACTAACGGCTTGCTGCATATCGATTTGACCCGGAATGAACCTGAAACCATCGCTCCACAACGTATCGCCATCAGCGAACGTCCCGCATTAGACAGTTAAATAGCTCCATGCCTTTGCCCCGCCAGAAATGACGGGGCTTTTTTGTGCGTCAGCCCACATGAAACTATTATCTGGGAGGGCAGGATGCCGGAAGCGCTGCCATTGCCAGAAAAAAGCATTCAGCAATTTTAAATCGACGTGAAGAAAAACAGTAAAGAACGCCCTTCTTAAGCGCTCCTGGGCGCTCTGTAGCATGATAATGTGCGCCACTCTGCATTCATGCCTGAACGGTTCAGTCATAATCTTCGTTAAATAAAATGTTATTCACAGGGAACAGGAAAATGAGTGATATAGCATTGACGGTCAGCGTTCTGGCAATGGTGGCAGTTGTCGGATTATGGATCGGCAACATAAAAATACGTGGTGTTGGTTTTGGCATCGGAGGCGTGCTGTTCGGCGGTATTATTGTCGGGCATTTTGTCGATCAGGCAGGGATGACCCTGAGCGGTGACATGCTGCATTTTATTCAGGAATTTGGCCTGATTCTTTTCGTCTACACCATCGGTATTCAGGTGGGGCCGGGTTTTTTTGCGTCACTGCGCGTTTCGGGCCTACGGCTGAATCTGTTTGCCGTGCTGATTGTTATCATGGGTGGCCTGGTCACCGCGATCCTGCATAAGATTTTTGCCATTCCCCTTCCCGTGGTGCTGGGCATTTTTTCCGGTGCGGTTACTAATACTCCGGCGTTAGGCGCGGGGCAGCAAATTCTGCGCGATCTGGGTACTCCTGTTGATGTGGTGGATCAGATGGGGATGAGCTATGCCATGGCTTATCCTTTTGGTATCTGCGGTATTTTGCTCACTATGTGGCTGATGCGCCTTATTTTTCGCGTTAACGTCGATGCCGAAGCCCATCAGCATGAATCCACGCTGACCAACGGACACGCGCTGATTCAGACGATGAATATCCGTGTGGAAAACCCGAACCTCAACAATATGGCGATTCAGGATGTCCCAATCCTGAACAGCGACAAAATCATCTGCTCACGTTTGAAACGTGAAGAAACATTGATGGTGCCGTCGCCGGGGACGATTATCCAGATGGGCGACCTGCTACACCTGGTTGGTCAGCCTGCTGATCTGCACAACGCGCAGGTGGTGATTGGGCAGGAGGTGGACACATCGCTGTCGACGCGAGGCACCGATTTACGCGTTGAGCGCGTGGTGGTGACCAACGAACAGGTGCTGGGGAAACGAATCCGCGACCTGCATTTCAAAGAACGTTACGACGTGGTTATCTCCCGTCTGAACCGTGCAGGGGTTGAGCTGGTAGCCAGCAGCGACGCCAGTCTGCAGTTTGGCGACATCCTCAATCTGGTCGGTCGACCTTCCTCGATTGATGCTGTTGCCAATGTGGTAGGTAACGCGCAGCAAAAACTGCAGCAGGTGCAGATGCTGCCGGTATTTATCGGGATCGGGCTGGGTGTTCTGCTGGGTTCAATCCCGCTGTTCATTCCTGGGTTCCCGGTGGCGCTTAAACTGGGGTTGGCCGGTGGGCCGCTGATTATGGCGTTGATCCTGGGGCGTATTGGCAGCATCGGTAAGTTGTATTGGTTTATGCCCCCCAGCGCTAACCTGGCGCTGCGAGAGTTGGGTATCGTGCTGTTTCTCGCAGTGGTTGGTCTGAAGTCAGGCGGTGATTTTGTTCATACCCTGACGCAGGGGGATGGCCTGAGCTGGGTGGGCTACGGTATTTTCATCACCGCGATTCCGCTGATTACCGTGGGGCTGCTGGCGAGGATTTTCGTCAAAATGAACTACCTCACGCTGTGCGGCATGCTGGCTGGTTCAATGACCGATCCGCCTGCACTGGCATTTGCTAACAACCTGCATGCTACCAGCGGGGCAGCGGCGCTGTCGTATGCGACCGTTTATCCGCTGGTGATGTTCCTGCGAATTATCACGCCGCAACTGCTGGCGGTGATTTTTTGGGGGATGGGTTAAAGAGCGAGTATCCGGCCTGCATCACCTGTAGGCCGGGTAAGATGAACGTCGCCATCTGGCATGCAAACTAAACCGGTGAAACGTTGCCGAGAAAGGAGAAGATCAGAATAAGCAGGATGATGGCGCAGATAATTCCAATACCAAAAAGCAGGGCGTGAAAGGTGAGCGTTCCGCCACCAAAGCACATCGCACCACAAATACCCCAACGATTTTCTTTGCGCATGCCGCCAATAAATGCACATACCAGCGCGATGACGGCAAGAGCAATGCCGCTGTTATCCAGTATCTTATCGATATCTGTTGCTGGTTTTTCCACTGCGGCAGATGCTTGTTCGCCTTTCAGTCCAGCAAGAATACCTTTTTTAATGGCTGATACCTTCTCTGATACCACGCTTTCAAGCGTAGGAGGCGGGGCGGAAAAAGGACCGAAAGAAAAATGAAAAATGCCAAGGATCAATGCAATGGCGCCAAAAAGCATTCCCAATGAGCTACATTTGTTTTGCGATAATATGTCCATCAGACCTCCTTGTGCTGGATGGCATAAAGAGTATCAGCAATACCATGTTCGCAATTCTGAAAGTGAGCAGCGTTTTAGCTGAACTGTGAAAGTAAAAAGGAGTCCTGATGAAAATTTCCCGCCTTGGAGAAGCCCCGGATTACCGCTTCTCACTGGCAAATGAGCGTACCTTTCTGGCGTGGATCCGTACCGCGCTGGGATTTCTGGCGGCGGGGGTTGGTCTCGACCAACTGGCTCCGGATTTTGCCACGCCGGTAATTCGTGAGCTTTTAGCGCTGTTGCTATGCCTGTTTGCCGGTGGTCTGGCGATTTATGGCTACCTGCGCTGGCTGCGTAATGAGAGGGCGATGCGCCTGAAAGAGGATTTGCCCTATACCCATAGCCTGTTAATCATCAGTCTGATTTTGTTTATTGTCGCGGTGATTGTCATGGGACTGGTGCTGTATGCCGGATAGCCGTAAGTCGCGACGTATCGCCGATCCGGGGTTACAACCGGAGCGAACATCGCTGGCCTGGTTTCGTACGCTTCTGGGTTATGGAGCGCTAATGGCGTTGGCGCTGAAGCACAACTGGCATCAGGCGGGCTTCCTGTTTTGGGTTTCAATTGTGGTGCTGGCGATGGTGGCGATCGTTCTGTGGCGCTATACCCGCAGCCGTAATCTGATGGATGTTACGCATAGCGATTTTTCTGAATCTCGCGCGGTGCGTGACAAATTTATGATCTCCCTCGCGGTGTTATCCCTCGCAATACTGTTTGCTGTAACGCATGTCCGCCAACTTATTGCGTTTATCGGGAATTTAGCATGACAGGATGTCAGGTCATGGCCAAACCAGCCAGCTCTCGTTGTAACCTGTATTGTCGTTACTGTTTTTACATCGATAAACCCACTCAACCCGAAATGGATGACGCCACCTTAGAGACGTTTATTCGTCAGCATATCACCGCACAGCCGGGGGCTGACGTAATGTTCGCCTGGCAGGGCGGAGAGCCAACCCTCTGTGGCATCGACTTTTTTCGCCGCGTAGTGACGTTGCAAAAACAGTACGGGGAAGGGAAGAAAATCCATAACGCGTTCCAGACCAACGGGATTTTGCTCAACGACGAATGGTGTCAGTTTTTGCACGATAACGGCTGGCTGGTGGGGATTTCGTTGGATGGCCCCGCCGAGTTGCACGATGCTTATCGTGTTAACCGCAGCGGAAAACCGACTCACCATAAGGTGGTGGACGCCATTGCCAGGCTCCGTAAGCATCAGGTGGAGTTCAATCTGCTGGTAGTGGTTAATTCTCTGAACAGCCAGCAACCTGAGTTGATGTATCGCTACCTTCGCCAGCTTGGCACGCCTTTTTTGCAGTTCATTCCGCTGGTTGAATATGATGAAGACGGCGAGCTTACCGCCGAATCCGTCCCGCCTCAGGCGTGGGGAACCTTCCTGAATTCCGTCTTTGATATCTGGGTCAGAGAAGATATTGGCCGCGTATTCGTCCAGTTATTTGATTCAACTCTGGGCGTATGGTGCGGACACCCGGCGCAGATGTGTTCGCTAAGCTCCACCTGCGGACATGCTTTTGCTCTGGAAGCGAATGGCGATTTGTATCAGTGCGATCACTATGTTCACCCTGATTTTCGCCTGGGTAATATTCATCGCACGTCGTTGAGTGAGCTCAACGCCAGCCCGTGGGCAGCGGCGTTTGGTCAGTCCAAGAGAACCACGCTGAGCGCGGAATGCCAGGCGTGTTCGCTATTACGCTTTTGCCATGGTGATTGCCCAAAGCATCGCGACAGCAGTGGAAAGAGTGCGATTTGCGGCGGATACAGCGCTTTCTTCAATCATACCGCGCCGCATATGCGCGTGATGCGTGACCTTCTGAAGCAACATCGCTCACCGATGGAACTGATGGCGATGCTGCGTTAATTTCAGCGGCGTTTAACGTCCTTTGGCCAGATACTGCGCCATTTCGGCTTCCGGCACCATGCCGCCGCCGGTCGCCCACACCAGGTGGGTGGCGTTATTGAGCTGCTCCGCGCTGAAGCCATGCATTTGCTGATAGTCAGCAGAAGCGCAAACGTGCTGCGGACCGGCCATCCCGGCCAGCGCCGATGGCTCAAGGCGAATGCCTTCTTCCTGCGCCAGCCAGCCCAGCATGTCGTACATAGTCTGATCGTCCAGGGTGTACAGACCGTCGAGCAGACGTTCCATTGCTCGGCCAACAAAGCCGGACGCGCGGCCCACCGCCAGCCCATCAGCCGCTGTCAGGTTATCGATACCAATGTCCTGCACAGAAATCGTATCGTGCAGCCCGGTATAAATCCCCAGCAGCATGCACGGTGAATGGGTCGGTTCTGCGAAGAAGCAGTGCACGTTATCGCCGAATGCCAGCTTCAGGCCAAACGCCACCCCGCCAGGCCCACCGCCGACGCCGCACGGCAGGTAAACAAACAGCGGATGGTCGGCATCCACCACGCGCCCCTGCTGCGCGAACTGCGCCTTCAGACGCTGGCCGGCGACCGCATAACCTAAAAACAACGTGCGGGAATTTTCATCATCGATAAAGAAACAGTTCGGATCGGATTGTGCCGCCTTACGGCCCTGCTCAACCGCCACGCCATAATCTTCTTCATACTCCACGACCGTCACGCCGTGGCTGCGCAGTTTGGCTTTTTTCCATGCGCGAGCGTCTGCAGACATATGAACCGTCACCTTAAAGCCGATACGGGCGCTCATAATGCCGATCGACATCCCAAGGTTGCCAGTGGAGCCTACGGCGATGCTGTACTGACTGAAGAACTGTTTAAACTCAGGCGAAAGCAGAATGCTGTAATCGTCTTGTGTGGTCAGCAGACCAGCCTCCAGCGCCAGTTTTTCCGCGTGGGTTAGCACTTCATAAATACCGCCACGCGCTTTAATTGAGCCGGAAATCGGTAGATGGCTGTCTTTCTTCAGCAGAATTTCGCCGTTGATGCGCTGCCCATACTCTTTTTCCAGCCGCTTTTGCATCGTTGGGATCGCGGCCAGTTCAGATTCGATAATGCCGCCGGTGGCTGCGGTTTCCGGGAATGCCTGCGCCAGATACGGCGCGAAGCGCGTCAGACGAGCGTGGGCATCCTGAACATCGTGCTCTGTCAGGCCAACATACGGTAAACCTTCCGCAAGAGAGGTAGTGCCAGGGTTAAACCAGGTCGTCTCCTTGAGAGCGACCAGATCTTCCACTAAAGGATGCTGGGCGATAAGTGTTTGAATGTTTTCCATAGTCAGTCTCTTTGCGCTTAGATAATAAAGGAAAGCAGGAATGTGCAAACCAGTGCAATAACGGACGCGATAAATGTCGCGGTCGTATAATATTTGAACGTCTCATTTAGGGTGGCGCCGCAGTACTGCTTCACCAGCCAGAAGAGGGAATCGGTGACGATCGTGCAGCCAATCGCGCCGGAACCGATGGCAATGGCGATGATCTCCGGGCTAACGTTGGGGTAGAGCGGCAGCATCGGGGCCACGATTGCCGTCGCACCCATCATCGCCACCGTGGCAGAGCCCACCGCAGCATGCAGGATTAACGCCACCAGCCAAGCCAGCAGAATCGGGTGCATATGCATGTTCGAGAGGATCAGCGCGAGAGTATCCGCCAGTCCGCTGCTCTTGAGGATAGCGTTGAATGCGCCGCCTGCGCCGATAATCAGCAAAATGTTAGCAATGGAGCCAAAACCGTTTTCGGTGTGGGTCAGCAGCGCACCCATGCCAATGTGCTGACGCAGACCGAGAATGTAATAGGCCACGAAAACGGCAATAAACATCGCGGTGATCGGGTTACCAATAAACTCCAACAGCGTATAAACCGTGCTGCCTTTCGCCATGTTCAGCTCAGCGACGGTTTTTACCAGCATCAGGCCAATCGGCAGCAGTACGGTAAACAGCGTAGCGCCCAGCGATGGCAGCGTACTTTCGTCGCGCACCTTGAGGTCGGAAAACTCAGCCGGAACCGGTTTAAACGGCAGACGGTTACCGAGGAATTTCAGATACAGCGGACCGCCGATCAGCGAGGCCATTAAGCCCACCAGTAAGCCGTAGACAATCACGGTGCCAATGTCCGCGCCCAGCTTGTTCGCCACGAACAGGGCGGCTGGATGCGGCGGCACGACGCAGTGTACCGCCATCAGCGCTGTACATAACGGAATCGCCAGCTTCAGTAGCGAGGTATTGGTTTTTTTGGCAATTGAAAAGGCCAGAGGAATCAACAGCACTACGCCGACTTCAACAAACAGCGTGATCCCGCAAATCAGCCCGACCAGTACCATAATGACGTCAACGGAAAGCCAGCGACAGCGCTGTAGCGTCAGGCCGATACGTTCGGCCGCGCCGGATACTTCCATCATTTTGCCAAGAATGGTCCCAAGGCCGATAACCGCGGCGAGGAAGCCCAGCGTACCGCCGATGCCACTCTCAATGGCATTGACCATATCCAGCGGCCCCATACCCATCATCGTACCCACGAAGAAGCTGGCTAACAGCAGCGCCAGAAACGGGTGGAATTTGAACTTCACGATGGTCAAAACGATTAACACGATGCTTATCAGCAGCGTGCTCACAACCCAGATTTGAGAGTGCATAACTCACCTTGCCCTGTGATTAATATAGGGTTATTGGACAAAAATAAGGCATGGTCTGACAAACGATATAAATCCCCTTTCACATGAGCCAGATTGCATCAATTAGGTGATTTACGTCTAATTACGCTTTGTTTATGCGATATGGTTCACCTTGATTCATCTTTATGCTGATTTTTGCAGCGAACTTTTTTACACTCCGGCGAATGAATCAGGAGGACAGGAGGTGAACATGGATCCCTTACGCGAGGTCAGAAATCGGCTGCTCAACGGCTGGCAGTTGTCAAAGCTGTATACCTTTGAAGTGGCGGCCCGACATCAGTCGTTTGCGCTGGCGGCAGATGAGCTGTCATTAAGCCCCAGCGCTGTCAGCCATCGCATTAATCAGCTGGAAGATGAGCTGGATATTCAGCTGTTTGTTCGTTCGCATCGTAAAGTGGAACTCACCCACGAAGGCAAGCGGGTGTTCTGGGCGCTGAAATCATCGCTGGATACGCTGAATCAGGAAATCCTTGATATTAAAAATCAGGAGTTGTCCGGGACGCTCACCGTCTACTCACGGCCTTCTATCGCTCAGTGCTGGCTGGTTCCGGCGCTCGGCGACTTTACCCGTCGCTATCCGTCGATTTCGCTGACCATGCTGACCGGGAACGACAACGTCAATCTGCAGCGTGCCGGGGTCGATCTGGCCATCTATTTTGACGACGCGCCCTCCGCGCAGCTCACGCACCACTTCCTGATGGATGAAGAGATCCTGCCGGTATGCAGCCCGGACTACGCTCGCCGCCATGACCTTACCGGTTCGCTGGTGAATTTACCGCACTGTACGTTGCTGCATGACAGACAGGCGTGGAGTAACGACTCCGGGACCGATGAATGGCACAGTTGGGCGCAGCATTTTTCGGTGAATCTGCCGACATCGTCGGGAATTGGCTTCGATCGTTCTGATTTGGCGGTAATTGCGGCGATGAATCATATCGGCGTAGCGATGGGCCGAAAGCGGCTGGTGCAAAAACGCCTCGACAGCGGAGAGCTGGTTGCGCCTTTTGGCGATATGGCGCTGAAATGCCATCAGCACTACTACATCACCACCCTGCCTGGCAGACAGTGGCCGAAAATCGAGGCGTTTATTCGCTGGCTTCAGGAACAGGTTAAATAAGCGGGTTGCGAATATTTTTTACGCTTTCTCGCTACACGCAAAGTGAAAAAGCATGCTAAATACGTGATATCACTCCTGATGATTTGCGTAAGGACGACCGTGTTAAAGCCGATTGTTTCCCTTTTACTGTTAGCCAGCGCCACCGTGTGTGCCGCGCAACCTGTGCTGACCGCGGCGCAGTATGCGCAGCAGCTT
Organism: Citrobacter sp. RHBSTW-01044; assembly: GCF_013781945.1. NCBI lineage: Bacteria > Pseudomonadati > Pseudomonadota > Gammaproteobacteria > Enterobacterales > Enterobacteriaceae > Citrobacter > Citrobacter sp. RHBSTW-01044. The sequence continues at coordinate 19,408 of NZ_CP056180.1, forward strand.
GGCGTTGGGATGGACGTAGACTGGGCGCGCACCGATCGGGGTATTCGTGAATTCGATCCGCTGGTGGTGCGGGATTACAAGGCGAAAGGGTTAACCCACGTGCGCATTCGCGTGGCGGGAGAGCCTACGGAGGCGCGGCTTATACATCTGCGCAAGCTGGTGGAAGCCTGCGAGCAGTATGGCGTGATCCCGATAATTGCCTATCAGGCTGACGAATATAAAAAAGATCCCAGTACCGGTAACGAAAAAGAGGTGGTTAACTGGTGGGTGGCGGTGGCGCATTACTTTGGTCAAAGCTCGCCGTTGCTGGGTTTCGACCTGATATACGAACCCTCTGATAAGCTCAACCATAATCAGGTGTCGCTCAATCGGGTGTATGACAAAACCATTCGTACTGTCCATGCCATCGACCCGCAGCGGATGATTTTTATCGCGCCGCGACTACGCGCCGCCCCGGAAGATTTGCCTGACCTGAAACTGCCGCCGCAAAGTCAGAATACCGTGCTGGCTCAATGGCATATTTTTCCGTGGGGGCCGCTGAAAAATAACGGTAAATATCCGTGGACCTCAGGCACAGCGGCAGAAAAGGCCGCTATTCGCGCCCGTATCAATACCGCCATTCACTGGCAGCAGAAAACGGGTCATGTCAGTTGGGTGGGAGGCTGGTCGCCAGGAGAAACTATCAGGAACGCGCCTTCTGCCTCGCAAATGGCGTTTGCCCGATTTATGGCGTGCGAACTGAAAAAAGCGAAAATTCCCTATGCTATCAATGCGGATACGCAGTTTTATGATGGTGAGGAAGGCGCCTGGCGTCCGGCGCTGGAGCCGTTACTGACGACGATGATCGCGCCTGAATGCGAAAAGCCCGGCGATAAGCCGGGCCATCATACGCTTAAACCGCCTGCCCCTGATGCGACACGCGTGACGCCAGCGGAAGCCAGCAAACAAAAATCAACAGTCCCATAAGGGTCATCAGCAGGCCCAGACTGGCTTGCCCGGTCTGCGGCAGCATTGCAGAGAACCACGCCAGCACGCCGGAACCAATATTCTGTAATCCCCCAACCAGCGCACCGGCAGTGCCTGCCAGGAATGGGAAAGGCTCCATTGCGCCACTGGTTGCCAGCGGAAAAAGCATCCCGGCACCGAAGAAAAATAGTGCGGCGGGAATCAGCAGCGTCCAGACGTTCATCACGTCAAACAGGCCCGGGATCCACATCATTAAACCGGCTACCAGACAGCAGATAACCGACTGCCACATCAGCGTCGAGAAACGCTTATTCGGGCGACCGGCGAACCAGGCGCCGAAAAATGCCGCCGGGATGGGCAGAATAAACAGGATACTGACCACCATGCTGCTTAAACCGAGCCTTGCGCCCAACAATACCCCGGAGCAGGCCTCGAAGACCGCAACGCCCGCCAGGCCGCCGATCAGCATCAGCACGTAACAGGTGAAAGAACTGTTACCAAACAGCGTTTTATAGCTGGCGATAAGGCGTGGACGCGGTGCGCCCGCAGGACGCGTTTCCGGCATCCAGCGCGCCATGCTAAACGTGACGCCCGCGCACAGAACCAGCAGGAAGATGTAACAGGTGCGCCAGTTCCACAAGGTATCCAGCATGCCGCCAATCAGCGGGGCCAGCAGCGGACTCACCAGAATCCCCATGTTTAACAAACTATTCGCGTGGCGCAGCTGCGTGCCTTCGTACAGATCGCGCGGTAAGGTTCGCGCCATTACACCGCCGACGCCTGTGCCCATGCCCTGGATTGCACTGGCGATAATCAGTACCGTCAGGCTGTGGGTGGTAATCGCGACCAGCGTGGCCAGCATAAAAATAGACATTCCGGCGAGGATCACCGGACGGCGGCCAACGCGATCGGAAAGTGGGCCGTAAAACAGTTGTGACAGGCCGTAGGTCAGCAGGTAGGCGGCCATTACGCTTTGCACCGCTCCTTCGCGAACGTTCAGTTCACGCGCCATATCAGCAATCGCGGGGATATAAATGGTTTGCGCCATCTGACCTACCGCCACCAGTAATACCAACATCAACAACAAATTGACGCTTCTATGCCTTTTCATTTCGCTGATTACTTTTAAAAAAGAGAAAAAAGAAGAATAAGGTGCTGTACTTTCCCGTAAATGCGCGTGGAATCTACCACAACAGAAAAAGAAGGCCAGATAGTGGGCTGGAATGTTTACGCGATGAACGGCAGGAAATGTAAACAAAAAGCGGCAACAAATGTTGCCGGATTGCATCGGCTTTACGGCGCGATCATGACAAGCGAAGTAAGACAGCGCCTACGGCAATACCGGCGGCCGCGATAAGGCGTATTCCGGCAACCTTTTCTTTCAGCAGCAGCCAGGCGAGCAGAGCACCAAACAGAATGGAGGTTTCACGCAGCGCTGCGACCACCGCCAACGGAGCCTGGGTCATGGCCCACAGCGCCAGACCGTAAGAACCCATCGTACCAATCCCGCCCAGAATACCTTTCTTCCACTGCTGTACCAGATAGCGCGATGCTTCCCGGCGCCGGGCGATCATCGCCCAGCCCAGCAGACAGGAACCGTTCAGAAAGAAGGTCCACAGCGTATAACCGAGCGCGGTTTCTGATAAGCGTACGCCGGTGCCATCAACCAGCGTGTAACCGGCGATAAAGCAGGCGTTAATGAGCGCCAGTACGATCCCGCGTTGTGAGCTGCTGCGTCCGTTAAATGCCATGCCGAGAATGGCCAGACAGATCGTAGCAATCCCCACCCAGGCAAACACAGACAGGCTATCGCCAAGGAACAAGACGCTGATAATCGCAACCAGCAGCGGTGCTGTTCCACGCATCAGAGGATAGGTCTGACTCATATCCGAAACCTGATAGGTTTTGGCGACCAGGACCGTATACACCACTTGCAACGCGGTTGAGATGGCCAAAAACGGCAGGCTGGTGGCGGAAGGCTGAGGCGCGAAGGGTAAGCAGATCAATGCCATAATCGCCGCGGAGCCGCTGACGCCAATCGCCGAGTACAGTTTATCGTTTCCAGCTTTAACAATGGCATTCCAACTGGCATGCAGCAGCGCGGCAAACAGCAAAATGCAGAAAACAGAAAGCGTCATGGTGGCGTTCTTCCCTGAGAATGTCATAAAAACGTAACATATTGGCGCAAGACAAGCACCAGGGAGAAGGTGAAAGGGGAGCGGAGTTTTACCCGCTCCCCTTAGGTGCGACTTGAATCCGAATTACTTAACGTATTTCAGAACGGCATCAAGTAGTTGCAGTGCTGCAACAATGAGTTTGAGGATAAGAATAGCGATATCCACGAGGCTCATACGCTCTCCTTTTGGTACAAGGAGCACGGTGCTGACGTACCTCGCCGCTGCCTGTTGCCAGCACCTTTGTTGACATAACACAGTGTGCTCACACGGGGGTTAAGGCGCTGACGGCACCACCCGTTTCAGCCAGGACTTTGATGCGCCGGTTTACGATGCGGCCCCCGCATAACACATTGCGTACCGAGACATTATAGATAAATACTGTATAAATTAACAGTATTTTATGGACATTGTGCCATTCATGTTCCATACTCAAAACCATCAAAATTCGTGCCGAAATTGCGTGTTCTTCGCAGAACGCGTATACTTTTTCCGTTGACATAACACAGTGTGTTCGGCGGCTACCAACCGCACAGCGCTGAAAAAAACCTCGCTCCGGCGGGGTTTTTTGTTTTCCGACTCTGCACAGCGAAATGTGATCGTTGACGCATTTTTATGCAGATGAAAAATTTTCCATTGTCACGCTGAAAAACCTGTGTTTGTATAAATCCAGTTAATCAACAAACAGACAGGTCCCTAATGAACCCTTCCATGCTGACTGCGACCCTACTAAAAACTGCGCCATCTCGCGCAGCGGTCGTCGTGCGTGTGGTGGTGGTCGTCGGCAATGCGCCGTAGGGTCCGGATCAACACACGATTCCAAAACCCCGCCGGCGCAAACCGGGCGGGGTTTTTCGTTTAAGAGACCTGCCCGAAGCAAAGGCCCAGAATAAAAGGACTGGAGCATGGCAAGTTCGGGCATAACATCCAAGCGTACGCGTTTTACGGGCGCAGAATTCATCGTTCATTTCATGGAACGCCAGGGGATTCAGGTGGTCACCGGTATTCCTGGCGGATCGATTCTTCCCGTGTATGACGCCTTGAGCCAAAGCACGCAAATCCGTCATATCCTGGCGCGCCACGAGCAGGGCGCGGGGTTTATCGCGCAGGGGATGGCGAGAACCGATGGTAAACCCGCCGTCTGTATGGCCTGCAGCGGACCGGGCGCGACCAACCTGGTGACCGCCATTGCCGACGCGCGGCTGGATTCTATCCCGCTGGTGTGTATCACCGGGCAGGTTCCGGCCTCAATGATCGGGACCGACGCCTTCCAGGAAGTCGACACCTACGGCATCTCTATCCCCATCACCAAGCACAACTATCTGGTCCGCCATATCAGTGAATTACCGCAGGTCATGAGCGATGCGTTCCGCATTGCGCAGTCCGGCCGTCCGGGCCCGGTGTGGATAGACATTCCTAAGGATATTCAAACCGCCGTTTTTGAGATTGAAGAGATGCCGGAGCCCGCGCAGAAAATGGCGGCACCGGCGTTCAGCCAGGACAACATTCGCGATGCCGCAGCTATGATTAACGCCGCACAGCGTCCGGTGCTGTATCTCGGCGGCGGCGTGATTAACGCGCCTGAGCGGGTTCGTGAACTGGCAGAAAAAGCCATGCTGCCCACCACCATGACCTTAATGGCGCTCGGTATGTTGCCGAAAGCGCATCCGCTGTCGTTAGGCATGCTGGGTATGCACGGCGCGCGCAGCACTAACTTTATTCTGCAAGAAGCGGACTTATTGATTGTTCTGGGCGCGCGTTTTGATGACCGGGCGATTGGTAAAACCGAGCAGTTCTGTCCGAACGCCAAAATCATCCATGTGGATATCGACCGCGCGGAGCTGGGTAAAATCAAACAGCCACACGTGGCGATTCAGGCGGATGTCGATGAGGTTCTGGCGCAACTGATCCCATTAATTGACGCGCAGCCGCGAGAGTCGTGGCATCAAATGGTGGCCGATTTACAACGCGAATTCCCCTGCAGCATTCCGCAGGAAAGCGACCCGCTCAGCCACTATGGGCTGATCAACGCCGTAGCGGCCTGCGTGGATGACAATGCCATTATCACCACCGACGTAGGCCAGCATCAGATGTGGGCCGCACAGGCTTACCCGCTGAACCGTCCGCGTCAGTGGCTGACCTCCGGCGGTCTGGGAACCATGGGCTTTGGCCTGCCGGCGGCAATTGGCGCAGCGCTGGTCAACCCGGACAAAAAGGTGCTGTGCTTCTCCGGCGACGGTAGCCTGATGATGAATATTCAGGAAATGGCGACGGCCAGCGAAAATCAGCTGGATATTAAAATCATCCTGATGAATAACGAAGCGCTGGGTCTGGTGTATCAGCAGCAGAGTTTGTTCTATAAGCAGGGCGTTTTTGCGGCGACATATCCGGGGATGATTAACTTTATGCAGATAGCCGCCGGGTTTGGCCTCGAAACCTGCGATTTGAATAACGAAGCGGATCCACAGGCAGCGTTGCAGGAGATTATTAATCGCCCTGGACCTGCGCTGATCCACGTGCGCATCGATGCCGAAGAAAAAGTGTACCCGATGGTGCCGCCGGGTGCGGCAAACACAGAAATGGTGGGGGAATAAGCCATGCAACAGCAGACTCATGACAACGTAATCCTGGAACTCACCGTACGCAACCATCCGGGCGTAATGACCCACGTCTGCGGGCTGTTTGCCCGCCGCGCGTTCAACGTGGAAGGCATTCTCTGTCTACCGATTCAGGACAGCGACAAGAGCCGCATCTGGCTACTGGTCAACGACGATCAGCGTCTTGAGCAGATGATAAGCCAGATCGACAAGCTGGAAGATGTGGTGAAAGTGGCCCGCAACCAGTCCGACCCGTCGATGTTTAACAAAATCACGGTTTTCTTTGAGTGAGTTAGTCGCCGTCTGAATCCGGGGTGATGACTTTGACAGAGCCGTTCCGGCAGTGGGTTGCGTAATCTGCCGGCAACGGGCGATCGCTTATCAGTACGTCAAAAGTGGAAAGCGGACCAATGCTGGCGGGAGCAACCTCATCAAACAGGGCGTGGCGGGTTAGCAGAATTTTGCGCAATCCGCGTTCCATCGCTTTGCGTTTGGTGGCCAGATCGTCCGGATTGAACCAGCTAACGCCGAAATGCTCATGGACTCCGCTGGCAGAGATAAACACTTTTCGTGGGTTGAGCGCATCCAGCGGAGAGGGATTGCTGGTGTCGTAAAAGGCATCACTTTTCGCCCGATAGGTGCCCCCGCAAAGAATCACCGTGGCGTTGGGTTTTTCATTTAGCGCCACGAATACCCGGTGTGAGTAGCAAATTCCGGTAAAGGTAATATCGTCCGGGATCATGCTGACGACTAATGGCATTTCCGCACCATTATCAAAAAAGACCAGATCGTTTTCACTGACCAGTCCCGCGGCCAGAATGGCAACCGGTAAATCGTCGCGATGATACTGCTTTTGCACGGGGAGCGGAGCGTTAACGAGGGTGGCGGGCTTGTTCACCATCACGATGTAACCACCGAGTAGCGTAAGCGGCAATGGTTCGTCATCCTGGCTGAGATCCCGACGGATGGTCATCACGGAAACCTCCAGCATGCGCGCCGCCTCTTTCAGATGGATTCTGTCGGTCTTCTTCAACAATTCCATCAGACGTCGAATACGTTCTTTTTGCTTGGTTTCCATGCACACTCTCCACGAATCATGTTTTCATGTTCCTTCAGTAACATTTATGTGTTTCTGGGAACATGATATTGCTGCATTACTATACGTCTGACCATTGGGAAATAAAAGCGTGTTTTTACACGTTTTATTGATTATAAGCAGCGAGTTTTCAGTCAATTGTAAGCAAGTTAATCATTTTGAGTGTGATAGAGATGCAACATTTAGCATAATAAATAAACAATAAAATGATCCTCCAATCGCGATCCTAGTCACAAATGATACGGAAGTAACATGATAATGTTATTTTAATATCATTGTTGTGTGATTGTTTCTGAGAGGTAGTAAAATGGATATCGCGGTTATTGGCTCCAACATGGTGGATCTCATCACCTACATCAACCAGATGCCCAAAGAAGGGGAAACGCTGGAAGCACCCGCCTTTAAAATTGGTTGTGGCGGTAAAGGGGCAAATCAGGCCGTTGCGGCTGCTAAGCTCAACTCCAAAGTGCTGATGCTGACGAAAGTCGGTGATGATATTTTTGCGGATAACACCATTCGTAATCTCGAATCCTGGGGGATTAATACGACCTATGTCGAAAAGGTACCCTGCACCAGCAGCGGCGTTGCACCGATCTTTGTTAATGCAAACTCCAGCAACAGCATTCTGATTATTAAAGGTGCCAACAAGTTTCTCTCCCCGGAAGATATCGATCGCGCGGCGGAAGATCTGAAAAAGTGTCAACTTATTGTCCTGCAGCTGGAAGTACAGTTGGAAACGGTTTATCACGCGATTGAATTCGGTAAAAAACACGGTATTGAAGTGTTATTAAATCCCGCCCCTGCATTACGGGAATTAGATATGTCTTATGCCTGTAAATGCGATTTCTTCGTGCCAAATGAAACCGAGCTCGAAATATTAACCGGTATGCCGGTGGATACCTATGACCATATTCGCGCCGCGGCACGTTCTTTGGTCGATAAAGGTCTGAACAATATTATCGTCACCATGGGGGAGAAAGGCGCTCTGTGGATGACGCGTGACCAGGAAGTCCATGTCCCGGCGTTTAAAGTGAACGCTGTCGATACCAGTGGCGCAGGTGACGCTTTCATCGGTTGTTTTGCCCACTATTACGTTCAAAGCGGTGATGTCGAAGCCGCCATGAAAAAAGCCGCTTTCTTCGCTGCATTCAGCGTTACCGGGAAAGGCACTCAATCATCTTATCCAAGCATCGAACAATTTAATGAGTTTCTTACCTTAAACGAATAATACTCCTGCATTGTAAAAGGTAGCACTATGAACGATAAAAACATCATTCAGATGCCCGACGGCTATCTGAATAAGACGCCTCTGTTCCAGTTTATTTTGTTATCCTGTTTATTCCCTTTATGGGGATGCGCAGCCGCATTAAATGATATTCTGATTACGCAATTCAAAAGCGTATTTTCACTCAGCAACTTTGCTTCGGCATTAGTTCAGAGTGCCTTTTATGGCGGTTATTTTTTAATTGCGATTCCGGCATCTTTGGTGATTAAAAAGACCAGTTATAAAATCGCCATCTTAATGGGACTGACCCTTTATATTGTTGGCTGTACGCTCTTTTTCCCGGCATCGCACATGGCCACCTACACCATGTTCCTCGCGGCAATTTTTGCGATTGCGATTGGCCTGAGCTTCCTGGAAACCGCAGCCAACACCTACAGCTCCATGATAGGCCCAAAAGCGTATGCCACCCTGCGCCTGAACATCAGCCAGACCTTTTACCCCATTGGTGCAGCCGCCGGTATTCTGCTGGGTAAATATCTGGTCTTCTCTGAAGGCGAGAGTCTGGAAAAACAGATGGCTGGGATGAACGCGGAGCAGATCCACAACTTTAAAGTGTTGATGCTGGAAAATACACTTGAGCCTTACAAGTACATGATTATGGTGCTGGTTGTGGTGATGGTGTTGTTCCTGCTGACCCGCTTCCCGACCTGTAAAGTCGCGCAAACGGCGAGTCATAAACGTCCGTCAGCGATGGATACGCTGCGTTATCTGGCCAGCAATGCCCGTTTCCGCCGTGGGATTGTGGCGCAGTTCCTGTACGTGGGGATGCAGGTCGCGGTGTGGTCATTTACCATCCGTCTGGCGCTGGAATTGGGTGATATCAACGAGCGCGACGCCTCAACCTTCATGGTCTATAGCTTTGCCTGCTTCTTTATCGGCAAGTTTATCGCCAACATCTTGATGACACGCTTCAATCCGGAAAAAGTGCTGATCCTCTACTCCATTATTGGCGCACTGTTTCTGGTCTATGTTGCGCTGGCGCCAAGCTTCAGCGCCGTGTACGTTGCCGTACTGGTGAGCGTCCTGTTTGGACCCTGCTGGGCGACAATCTATGCCGGTACGCTAGATACCGTGGATAACGAACACACTGAAATGGCGGGAGCAGTCATTGTCATGGCGATTGTTGGTGCAGCGGTGGTTCCGGCAATTCAGGGCTATGTGGCCGATATGTTCCACTCGCTACAACTCTCGTTCCTGGTCTCCATGTTGTGCTTCGTGTACGTCGGTATCTACTTCTGGCGTGAAAGCAAAGTGCGCAATAACCTGGCTGAAGCGACTGTTTCCTGAGGAGAGCGATCATGACAACACGTATCACGCTGTGGCGGGAACTCTTTGCAGAGCATCCGCGAATCTTACTGAAGAATAGCGACTTCACGGTTACCGCATTTCGTTACGCCAGCGGTGTGGAAGGGCTGAAGGTAGAAAACAGTCGTGGACATCTGGTTATTCTGCCCTGGATGGGGCAGATGATCTGGGATGCTCAGTTTGACGGGCATGAACTGACCATGCGCAACATGTTCAGTCAGCCGAAACCGGCTGCGGAAGTGGTAGCGACATACGGCTGCTTTGCTTTCCACTCGGGTATATTGGCTAATGGCTGCCCTTCGCCGGAAGATTCTCACCCGTTGCATGGCGAAATGGCCTGTGCCGCGATGGATGAGGCCTGGCTGGAGCTGGAGGGAGAGAATTTGCGCGTGAGCGGACGCTACGAGTATGTGATGGGATTCGGTCATCATTATCAGGCGCATCCTGCGGTGATTATGCGCAAAGCGAGTGCGCTGTTTGATATTCAGATGGCGGTCACCAACCTCGCCTCAGTGGCAATGCCTTTACAGTATATGTGCCATATGAACTATGCCTACGTACCGGAAGCGACCTTCAGCCAGAATATCCCGGATGAAGCCATGAAGCTGCGTGAGTCGGTACCCGCGCATGTTAAACCTACCGAGCAGTGGCTGGCGTTTAATCAGCGGATCATTCAGGGCGAGACCTCGCTGGGGCGCCTCAACGAGCCCGATTTTTACGATCCGGAAATCGTTTTCTTCGCTGACCAACTGGACCGATACACGGATAAGCCTGAATTTCGCATGATCGCACCTGATGGCACCACGTTCGTGACGCGTTTCTCCAGCGCGGAGCTGAATTATGTCACCCGTTGGATCCTCTATAACGGCGATCAGCAGGTGGCAGCCTTCGCCCTACCTGCGACCTGTCGCCCTGAAGGCTTCCTGGCGGCACAGCGAAAAGGCACGTTGATTCAGCTAGAACCGCAGCACACCCGCACATTTACCGTCACAACTGGCATCGCCTGATCGCTCAAGGCTTAAACAGCAGCGCGTCGGAACACAAAATCCTTCAAGCTGCATAAGGCGGCAAGTCTGCTCACCTCAGAAGCTTACTCAAGTCAGTGACTGGGGTGAGCAGACCAAGCCAACGCAGAGGCTGCTTGAAGGATAAAGTGTATATCGTTAAGGTAAGCACGTTTTTTATCCCCCAGGACAGAACCCATGATCACCGTTGCCCTTATCGACGACCACACTATCGTCCGCTCCGGCTTTGCCCAGTTGCTGGGGCTGGAACCTGATTTGCAGGTTGTGGCTGAGTTCGGCTCAGGCAGTGAGGCGCTGGCGGGATTACCGGGACGTGGCGTGCAGGTATGTATCTGTGATATCTCGATGCCTGATATCTCCGGTCTTGAACTGTTAAGCCAGTTGCCAAAAGGGATGGCGATTATCATGCTCTCCGTCCACGACAGCCCGGCGCTGGTGGAGCAGGCGCTCAACGCGGGCGCGCGTGGTTTCCTTTCTAAACGCTGTAGCCCTGATGAGCTGATCGCGGCGGTGCATACCGTGGCGACCGGCGGCTGCTATTTGACGCCGGATATCGCCGTCAAACTGGCGGCTGGTCGTCAGGATCCGCTGACCAAACGCGAACGTCAGGTGGCGGAGAAACTGGCGCAAGGCATGGCGGTAAAAGAGATTGCCGCCGAACTGGGCCTGTCGCCGAAAACGGTGCACGTGCATCGTGCTAACCTGATGGAAAAACTGGGCGTTAGCAACGATGTCGAACTGGCCCGCCGGATGTTTGACGGCTGGCAATGAACACGCTCTGTTCCCGGTTAATCACCGTTGTTGCCTGCTTCTTTATCTTCTCTGCCGCGTGGTTTTGCTTGTGGAGTATCAGCCTGCACCTGGTTGAGCGCCCGGAGCTGGCGGTACTGCTGTTTCCGTTTGGCCTGCGTCTGGGGCTGATGCTGCAATGTCCACGCGGCTACTGGCCGGTGCTGCTGGGTGCGGAATGGCTGCTTCTTTTCTGGCTGGCGCAGGAAGTGGCGCTGGCTCACTTGCCACTTTTGATGATCGGGAGCTTCCTCACGTTACTCCCGGTGATGCTGATTTCGCGCTACCGCCATCAGCGCGACTGGCGCACGCTGCTGTTGCAGGGCGCGGCGCTGACGGCGGCGGCGTTGCTGCAATCGCTGCCCTGGCTTGGGCAAGGCGAAGAGGCGTGGAATGCCCTACTGCTGACGCTCACTGGTGGATTAACGCTGGCTCCGATCTGTCTGGTTTTCTGGCACTATCTTACCAGCACCACCTGGTTGCCGCTGGGTCCGGCGGTGGTGTCTCAGCCAGTGAACTGGCGCGGGCGGCATCTGGTCTGGTATCTGCTGCTGTTTAGCGTCAGCCTGTGGTTGCAGCTTGGCCTGCCCGACGAACTGTCGCGCTTCACGCCGTTTTGCCTCGCGCTGCCGATCATTGCGCTCGCCTGGCACTACGGCTGGCAGGGGGCGCTGATTGCCACGTTAATGAACGCCATTGCGCTGATTGCCAGCCAGACCTGGCACGATCATCCCGTTGACCTGTTGCTCTCCCTGCTGGTGCAAAGCCTGACCGGGCTGCTGCTCGGCGCGGGGATCCAGCGTCTGCGCGAGCTTAACCAGTCGCTGCAAAATGAATTAGCGCGCAACCATCGTCTGGCGGAACGCCTGCTGGAGACCGAAGAGAGCGTACGCCGGGATGTGGCGCGCGAACTGCACGATGATATCGGTCAGACCATCACCGCCATTCGCACCCAGGCGGGCATTGTCCAGCGGCTGGCGCCGGAAAACGCAGGGGTGAAGCGCAGCGGGGCGCATATCGAACAACTTTCTCTTGGCGTGTACGATTCGGTGCGTCGTCTGTTGGGTCGTCTGCGTCCGCGCCAGTTGGATGATCTCACGCTGGAACAAGCCATCCGCTCATTGATGCGTGAAATGGAGCTGGAAAGCCGTGGCATTGTCAGCCACCTTGACTGGCGAATTGACGAATCTGCACTCAGCGAAAGTCAGCGGGTGACGCTGTTTCGCGTCTGTCAGGAAGGGCTGAACAACATCGTTAAGCACGCCAACGCCAGCGCGGTGACGCTTCAGGGCTGGCAGCAGGATGAACGGCTGATGCTGGTGATTGAGGACGATGGCAGCGGCCTGCCGCCGGGGTCGAATCAGCAGGGATTTGGCCTCACCGGGATGCGTGAACGTATTACCGCCCTCGGGGGATCGCTCTCGATTTCCTGTACGCACGGCACGCGGGTCAGCGTGTCGTTACCCCAGCGTTATGTGTAAGGAGCGGTCATGTTTTCGTTTTTAAAATCCCCAGTCAGCGCGCCGCTCATCACCGATAAGCGTGAAGTGGATGCCCTCTACCGCTACTGGCGGCGGCATATTCTGACCACTATCTGGCTCGGCTACGCGCTGTTCTATTTCACACGCAAGAGCTTCAACGCCGCCGTACCGGATATCCTCACCAGCGGCGTGCTGACCCGCAGCGACATTGGTCTGCTGGCGACGCTGTTTTACATCACCTACGGCCTGTCGAAGTTTGTTTCCGGTATCGTCAGTGACCGTTCCAACGCCCGTTATTTTATGGGGTTTGGGCTTATCGCCACCGGCGTGGTGAACATTCTGTTTGGCTTCTCCACCTCGCTCTGGGCTTTTGCGGTGCTCTGGGCGCTGAACGCCTTTTTCCAGGGCTGGGGGTCGCCGGTCTGCGCGCGTTTATTGACTGCGTGGTATTCGCGTACCGAACGCGGCGGCTGGTGGGCGCTGTGGAATACTGCGCACAATGTTGGCGGGGCGCTGATCCCTATCGTGATGGCGGCGACGGCGCTGCACTACGGCTGGCGTGCCGGGATGATGATCGCCGGGCTGTTGGCGATTGTAGTGGGGATTTTTCTCTGCTGGCGGCTGCGCGACAGGCCGCAGGCGATTGGTCTGCCGCCGATTGGCGACTGGCGCCATGATGAGCTGGAAATCGCCCAGCAGCAGGAAGGCGCAGGGCTGAGCCGTAAAGAGATCCTCACCCGCTATGTATTGCTGAATCCCTATATCTGGTTGCTGTCGCTGTGTTACGTGCTGGTGTACGTCGTCCGCGCCGCCATCAACGACTGGGGCAATCTGTATATGTCGGAGACGCTCGGCGTGGATCTGGTGACCGCCAATACCGCCGTGACCATGTTCGAATTGGGCGGATTTATCGGCGCGCTGGTCGCAGGCTGGGGCTCGGACAAACTGTTTAACGGCAACCGCGGTCCAATGAACCTGATTTTCGCTGCCGGAATTTTGCTCTCCGTGGGCTCGTTGTGGCTGATGCCGTTCGCCAGTTACGTGATGCAGGCGGCGTGCTTCTTCACCACCGGATTCTTCGTCTTCGGCCCGCAAATGCTGATCGGCATGGCGGCGGCGGAGTGCTCGCACAAAGAGGCAGCGGGCGCGGCAACCGGATTTGTCGGGTTGTTTGCCTATCTGGGGGCATCGCTTTCCGGCTGGCCGCTGGCGAAGGTGATGGAGGTCTGGCACTGGACCGGATTCTTTGTGGTGATCGCCATTGCGGCGGGGATTTCCGCGCTGCTGCTGCTGCCGTTTTTGAACGCCCAGGCTCCACGCGAACTCAACGAAGCGTGATGCACCTCACCTTTTTGCCCCGAGTAGGGTAAAACTAAGAAATTTTCCCGGTTTCACCTGGACGCTGTCTCAGGCGCGTCTCCCGGCTGATTTTTACAATGCCTGCCATTCGCAGGTATAAAAATTAGCTCGGGAGTGTCAAATGCTGGCCTTTCTAAACCAGGTACGCAAGCCGACCCTGGATCTGCCGCTCGATGTGCGGCGCAAAATGTGGTTCAAACCGTTCATGCAGTCCTATCTGGTGGTCTTTATTGGCTACCTGACCATGTATCTGATCCGCAAAAACTTCAACATCGCGCAGAACGACATGATCTCCACCTACGGGCTGAGCATGACGCAGCTGGGAATGATTGGCCTGGGCTTCTCCATCACCTACGGCGTGGGTAAAACGCTGGTTTCCTACTACGCAGACGGCAAAAATACCAAGCAGTTCCTGCCGTTTATGCTGATCCTCTCCGCCATCTGTATGCTCGGCTTCAGCGCCAGCATGGGGGCGGGTTCAACCAGCCTGTTCCTGATGATCGCCTTCTACGCGCTGAGCGGTTTTTTCCAGAGTACTGGCGGCTCGTGTAGCTATTCCACCATCACCAAATGGACGCCGCGTCGCAAGCGGGGTTCTTACCTCGGTATGTGGAATATCTCCCACAACCTCGGTGGTGCGGGTGCGGCTGGCGTGGCGCTGTTTGGCGCCAACTATCTGTTCGACGGTCACGTCATTGGTATGTTTATCTTCCCGTCAATTATCGCCCTGATTGTCGGCTTTATCGGCCTGCGCTACGGCAGCGACTCCCCGGAGTCTTATGGCCTCGGTAAAGCTGAAGAGCTGTTCGGCGAGGAGATAAGCGAAGAGGACAAAGAGACTGAAGAAAATGAGATGACCAAATGGCAGATCTTTGTTGAGTACGTGCTGAAAAACAAAGTGATCTGGCTGCTGTGCTTCTCCAACATTTTCCTGTACGTGGTGCGCATCGGTATCGACCAGTGGTCCACTGTCTACGCTTTCCAGGAGCTGAAGCTCTCCAAAGAGGTGGCGATTCAGGGCTTTACCCTGTTTGAAGTGGGCGCGTTGGTCGGCACGTTACTGTGGGGTTGGCTCTCTGACCTGGCTAACGGTCGTCGTGCGCTGGTAGCCTGCGTGGCGCTGGCGTTGATTATCGCGACCCTGGGCGTTTATCAGCACGCCAGCAACCAGTATGTCTATCTGGCTTCGCTGTTTGCGCTGGGCTTCCTGGTGTTTGGTCCTCAGCTGTTAATCGGCGTTGCAGCCGTCGGATTCGTACCGAAAAAAGCAATCGGCGCAGCCGATGGGATTAAAGGCACCTTCGCATATCTGATTGGTGACAGCTTCGCCAAGCTGGGTCTGGGGATGATTGCCGACGGCACGCCGATTTTCGGTCTGACCGGCTGGGCGGGCACGTTCGCCGCGCTGGATACCGCCGCCATCGGTTGTATCTGCCTGATGGCCATCGTGGCCGTGTTTGAAGAACGTAAAATTCGCCGCGAGAAAAAAATTCAACAATTGAAAGTCGCTTAAGTTAAGTGTGCATTGGTAACTTTTGCCCGCCTGGATGGCGGGCTTTTTTATGTCGCGGAACCATCCTGAATCGTGTTGATACGTTCAGTCGTCGACAGAGAGGAATTTGCCGTTATGATGGGCATCCTGTCTGGTAATGGATGTGCGCATGATTTGGATAATGCTGGCCACATTGGTCGTTGTTTTTGTAGTGGGTTTTCGGGTGTTGACGTCCGGATCTCGACGGGCAATTCGCCGTCTGAGCGAGCGACTGAATATTGATGTTGTGCCGGTAGAGTCGATGATCGATCAGATGGGAAAAGTACAGGGTGAGGCTTTTTTACAGTACCTCCACCGCCCAGATGAATCGCATCTGCAAAATGCTGCCCAGGTGTTGTTGATCTGGCAAATCGTTATTGTCGACGGCAGTGAGTCGAATCTGCTGCAATGGCACCGTTGGCTGCAAAAAGCCCGATTGGCCACGCCGATTACTGACGCACAGGTGCGTCTGGCGCTCGGTTTTCTGCGCGAGATAGAGCCGGATATGCAGGAGTTTAATGCGTTTCAGATGCGCTATAACGCCTTTTTCCAGCCCGAAGATGGCGTGCACTGGCTACACTGACAGTCATGCCTGTTGGCGAATTAATTGTGCAAATATAAATTGATTTAATAGCTAATGGGCTATAATTTACCTATAGCTTATTAGCTATGAGGGATCGTTGATGTGGGAAGTGGAAACAACGGATGTTTTCGATAAATGGTTTGACGTACAGACCGAGGCGCTCAAGGAAGATATGCTCGCAGCGATGATGATTTTATCCGAGTATGGTCCTCAGTTAGGCAGGCCGTTTGCTGATACGGTAAATGCTTCTGCTTTTTCAAATATGAAAGAGTTGCGAGTGCAGCATCAGGGCAACCCGATTCGGGCGTTCTTCGTGTTTGATCCTTCTCGCCATGGCATCGTGTTATGCGCTGGCGACAAAACAGGGTTAAACGAGAAGAAATTCTATAAAGAGATGATCAGGCTTGCTGACGCTGAGTACCGAAATCACCTTAATAAGTAAGGAAAATTATGGCGACGCTTAAAGAATTGATGGCGAAACAAAGCCCGGAAAGCCAAGAGCGCATTGCTGAAAAAGTAGAAGTGCTACGTCAGGTGATTGCGTTAAATATGTTACGGGAAGAACTGAATCTCTCTCAGGCGGAACTTGCCTCGGCAATGGGCGTTAAGCAGCCAACAATCGCAAAAATGGAACAGGCGGATAACGATCCTCGTCTGTCGACGCTTAAGCGTTATGTCACGGCGTTAGGTGGCGAACTGAGCATTGATGTTAAGTTACCGACAGGTAAAAGAGTCGCGTTTCATCTTTAAAAATCCGTGTGGCCTGGATTTTGTGTTAGATGAAAGTAGTTGCCAAAACGTTAAATGCGTCACAAATTTAGTGTTACACTGCGTAACTTATTCTGCAATAACCCCACGCAGGTAACAAAATGAGTGAAGCTGTTGAACAAAAATCCCGCGCTGAGGCAAATGCCCGACCGAACTGGTCGGCGGTATTCGCCGTGGCGTTCTGCGTTGCCTGCCTGATAACCGTTGAGTTTCTGCCCGTTAGCCTGTTAACGCCGATGGCGCAGGATCTGGGGATTTCTGAAGGTGTTGCCGGACAATCGGTGACTGTGACGGCATTTGTTGCCATGTTCGCCAGCCTGTTTGTGACGCAAATTATCCAGGCGACCGATCGTCGCTACGTGGTGATCGTGTTTTCGGTGCTGCTGACGCTCTCCTGCCTGCTGGTTTCCTTTGCCAACTCTTTTTCACTGCTGCTCATTGGCCGCGCCTGTCTCGGTCTGGCGCTTGGCGGATTCTGGGCGATGTCGGCGTCGCTGACCATGCGTCTGGTTCCCGCCCGTACGGTACCGAAAGCGCTGTCGGTGATTTTTGGCGCGGTCTCTGTCGCGCTGGTGATTGCCGCGCCGCTGGGGAGTTTTTTGGGCGGTATTATCGGCTGGCGCAACGTGTTTAATGCGGCGGCGGTAATGGGCGTGCTGTGCACGATTTGGGTGGTGAGAGCGCTGCCGTCGTTGCCAGGTGAACCTTCGCATCAGAAACAAAATATGTTCATCCTGCTGCAGCGCCCGGGGGTGATGGCCGGGATGATTGCCATCTTTATGTCCTTTGCCGGACAGTTCGCCTTCTTTACCTATATTCGCCCGATCTATATGAATCTGGCAGGCTTTGAAGTTGATGGCCTGACGTTGGTGCTGCTGAGTTTTGGTATCGCCAGCTTTGTCGGGACGTCGCTCTCCTCGGTAGTTCTGAAGCGCTCGGTCAAACTGGCCTTAGCCGGTGCGCCGCTGGTGCTGGCGCTTAGCGCGCTGGTCCTGATCCTGTGGGGTAGCGACAAAGTTGTGGCGGCAGGTATTGCGATTATCTGGGGCCTGGCGTTTGCGTTGGTTCCGGTCGGCTGGTCGACGTGGATCACCCGATCGCTTGCCGATCAGGCAGAAAAAGCCGGATCCGTCCAGGTCGCCGTGATCCAGCTTGCCAATACCTGCGGGGCAGCGGTGGGAGGCTATGCGCTCGATAACCTCGGACTGCTTTCGCCCCTGATGCTTTCCGGCAGCCTGATGCTGCTGACGGCGCTTCTGGTCACGATGAAGGTCAGAATACAGTGAGATTGTTGCCTGATGGCGCGCAGCTTTCAGGTAACACCGCTATCTGACGACTGAATCAATCAAAACCCTTGTTTTCGGCGGTATGGGCAAACCATTCGCCGCTTTTCTTCACCGTACGTTTTTGCGTATCTAAATCTAACTGGACAAAACCGTAGCGGTTTTTATATCCGTTGAGCCAGGACCAGTTATCAATAAAGGTCCACATATGGTAGCCAAGACAATTACACCCTTCGCTAATGCCTTTATGTAGCCATTTAAGATGCGCAGAAACAAATTCAATACGGTAGCTGTCGTTGATTTGGTCCTGCTGAATAAAACGTTGCTCATTTTCGACTCCCATGCCGTTTTCAGAAATAAAACAGCGCGGGTTGCCGTAGTTATCACGCAGATTAGTAATAATATCGTATATACCTGGCTCGTAAATTTCCCAGCCACGGTAAGGGTTCATTTTACGCCCCGGCATTTCGTAATAATCAAACAGCCACTCCGGCATAAACGGCGCGTCAGGATTGACGGCAGTATCACGACATTTCACGCGGCGCGGCTGATAATAATTAATACCGAGCAGGTCGATTTTGCCATCGGCGATGAGCTGACTGTCGCCTGGCTGACATGCTGGGAGTTGATCGTACTCTTTTAGCAGCTCTATCAGATCCGCCGGATATTCACCTTTTAGCACCGGGTCAAGGAAGCTGCGGTTAAACAGCAGATCCGCATGGTGCGCAGCTTTTACATCCGCTGGGTGTTGTGAGCGCGGATAAGAGGGCGTTAAATTCAGGATCACACCGATTTCACCGTCATAACTACCGGCGTGATATGCGCGTACCGCCGTGGAATGCGCCAGTACGGTGTGATACGCCACGGTGGCCGCGCGTTTGAAATCCACCACATTAGGGTAATGGAAGTCATACAGATAGCCGCCTTCTACCGGGACAATCGGTTCGTTAAAGGTGAACCAGTGCTTCACCCGATTGCCGAACAAGGTAAAACAGGTTTGTGCGTAGCGACCAAACGCCTCAACCACATCACGGTTTTCCCAGCCACCTTTCTCCTGCATCACCATCGGCATATCGAAGTGGAACAGGGTGATAAATGGCGTAATGCCTTGCGCCAGCAGCTCATCGATGACGTTGTTATAGAAATCAACTGCCTGCGGGTTGACGTCGCCAGTACCGTCCGGGATCAGTCGTGACCAACTGATTGAAGTGCGGAAGCTGTTGTGCTTCAGCTGTTTGAGCAGTGCGATGTCCTGTTTCCAGTGCTGATAAAAGGTCGAGGTGTTCGCCGGGCCAACCCCCTGATGGAAACGCCCAGGCTGGCGGTCGAACCACACGTCCCATGTCGTCTGGCTTTTGCCGCCGTTCAGACTATCCCCTTCGGTTTGCAGCGCCGAGCAGGCACTGCCCCACCAAAAGTTTTCGGGAAAACGATATCGCATTATCTTGCTCCTTGATGTGTTTCATTTCCCTACACAATAGGCGATTTTGCAAAACAGAAACCGGTTACAGCACTCGTTTTTCAATGCGATAGTTACAAATCCGGGCATTCAACTTTGCCCAGCGCTTCCCAGTAGTTGTTCTGATTGTTTCTTTGTATTGCCAGAATGGCTTCGCGGATGTGTTGCTGATTACGGGTATCAGCCATAATCGTTTTTTCCCACACCTCATCCGATGGCGACCCCTGCGGGGTACAAATCTTGCGTAAATCCTTCAATACGGTGTTTTTTTCATGAACGGACTGTAGAGAGCCATAAGCCGAATCGGCCTGCGCCAAACCCGGCAGCATGAAAAGAATGGCAATAAGCGGTAAAACGGCTTGTTTCATGATAATAATCCTTGTTGTCGATGCGCATCATCTCAAGAGTAAGTGTAGACGGCATGCGCCTCACTCATCAGCCTGTGTTAATTTCTAAAAAGAAAATCAGCCAGAAGTTTTAGTTTTTCAGGAGGATAGGATGCAAATACAGATTACAGATACCATTACTGAAGACGATCAAAATGCTCTGCTTGTTGGATTGCGCGCCTACAATCGCCAGTTCCTGAGGACCACCAATTTTGGCGACCTGGCGGTGTACTGGCGCGATGAGCACAATGAAATACTGGGCGGGCTGATCGGTAAAATCAAAGGCGAATGGCTGTGCATTGATTTCCTGTGGATGCATGAATCGCTGCGTAAAGGCGGTTACGGCACAAAGTTGATGCAGGCCGCTGAACAGACGGCGCGTGAGAGAGGATGCCTGCATGCGCTGGTGGACACGATGAGTTTCCAGGCGCTGCCGTTTTATCAGAAAAACGGCTATCAGTTGCAAATGACCCTCGATAACTTTCCAGAAACCGGTTCCGCGCGCCATTATTTGTCGAAAACGTTTTGATGACCGGAAGGACTGCAAAAGGGATGACCTAACGGCACATTCCGAGTCATTTTCCTTTTCGCATTATGCTTTTTTCTTCTTGCTGATGCTTTTTCGTTTTTTAAACCGCAGCGGCCTTCCCGCTATAGTCATTTCATTACTCATCAGGCGGTTATTGCAAAAGGAAAAAACGTGAAACTGAAGATACCTTATTTCGGGGCTGGGGCGGCGTTATTACTGGCGGGATTATTGCTGGCAGGATGCGATCAGCAGAACAATGATGCAAAGCATATTAAAGTGGGCGTGATTAACGGCGCGGAGCAGGATGTGGCGGAAGTCGCGAAGAAAGTCGCTAAAGAAAAATATGGCCTGGAGGTGGAATTGGTGGGGTTTAGCGGTTCTCTGCTGCCCAACGATGCCACTAATCATGGTGAGCTGGATGCCAATGTCTTCCAGCATCGTCCGTTCCTTGAACAAGATAATAAAGCGCACGGCTATAAGCTGGTAGCGGTGGGCAATACCTTTGTGTTCCCGATGGCGGGTTATTCGAAGAAAATCAAAACCGTTGCTGAACTAAAAGACGGTGCGACGATTGCGATACCTAACGATCCGACCAACCTTGGGCGGGCGCTGTTGCTGCTACAAAAAGAGAAGTTAATCACTCTGAAAGCGGATACCGGCCTGCTGCCAACGGCGCTGGATATTACGGATAATCCGCGACATCTGAAAATTATGGAACTGGAAGGGGCGCAGCTACCGCGTGTGCTGGACGATCAAAAAGTGGATGTGGCGATTATCAGTACCACCTACATCCAGCAAACCGGGCTTTCTCCGGTACATGACAGCGTATTTATCGAAGACAAAAATTCACCGTACGTGAACATTCTCGTGGCGCGAGAAGACAATAAAGATGCCGAGAATGTGAAAGAATTCCTGCAATCTTATCAGTCACCGGAAGTGGCGAAGGCCGCTGAAACTATCTTTAACGGCGGCGCAGTTCCGGGCTGGTAATCGTCACCCGTTGCCGCGCCGGTTGGGGTTAAACCGCTCTGGCGCGGCGACGTGAGTCCATTGAGATAAGCACTACCGATGAGAGGATCAAAAGCGTACCCAGCCAGTCTGGAAGGGTAAAGGTGATGCCTAACAGCAGCAGGGACAGCAACGCACTGCTCAACGGTTCCGCGCAGCTTAAAATGCTCGCTTTCGGTCCGCCAATCATCTGCGCGCCTTTCAGGTACAGGCTAAACGTGAGTGACGTGCCGATGACCACCAGATAGAAAAACGCCAGAATTAAACTGCCATTCACCACGAAATGAGTTCCCTGCCCGGCATAGAACGGCAGTAGGATCATTCCACCGATTAACATACTCCAGCCGACGACCGGCAACGTGCCGTAGCGCGCGATGAGCGTTGAGGGGTAGGTGGTATAGAACGCGGCGGCAAACGCCGAGGCTATTCCCCAAAACAGCGCGGCAGCTGAGATAGATAACGACGTCGGATTACCGTGGGTGACCAGTAAGAAGGTACCGATGAGCGAGGTGAAGATCGCCGTCAGCACTAAAATCCCCGGCCGCGCTTTGCGCACCATGGAGAACCACGCCACGATAATGGTCGGTGACAAAAATTGCAGCACCGTCGCGGTGGCGGCGTTGGATTTTTCGATGGTCAGCAGGAAGGTTAGCTGTACGGTGAGTGCCCCAACCACGGAAAAAATCAGCAGGCTGATGGCGTCCTTGCGGTTTTTGATAATGGAGAACACGTTGTCGCCATGAACGAAAGAGAGCATCAGCAGAATGAGCCCCGCGAAAATCAGGCGCGTCATGGTCAGAAACTGCGACGACATCTGGCTTTGTTCCATGATGTACTGCGCGCAAACGCCTGAACTTCCCCATAATACGGCGGCAATCAGGACGTTCATCATCCCTCTTCTGGTGGAACTCATCTTTCCCTCTGCATGTTGTTTTGTTTTATTTGTGTGCAGGCATCATAGCAGAGATAGCGAAGCGAGTGAGACATGACGGGCACAGCCCCCCACACCGCAGGGGGCTTCGGCAGTCATCTTACGGCGCAATCGGCGTCAGATAATCCAGTCGTAGCGGTTCGGCCAGCAGCTCGTTCATTTGCAGAATAAACGTCTGGAAATGGGGCAGGGCGATATGCTCGTCCAGACCGGCCTGACCGCGCCAGGATTCACGAACGTAGAAGACATCCGGTGTGTCGCGCAACTGGAACAGGGCATACTCAATATTGCCCGGCTCCTGGCGCGTGGGCAGCAGCAGAGCCTGCAGCGCCTGTTTCAGTGCGTCGATTTTCCCCGGTCTGGCTTTCAGTACCGCAATAATTGAAATCACCTCTGAATCAGACATGTTAAAACCCCTCCAGCACAATCTTGCCGACTGAACGACCGGTTTCAATTTGCGCGTGCGCTTTTTGCAGATTCGCCGCGTTGATTGCGCCAAAATGCTCGCCCAGCGTGGTGCGAATGGTGTTGTCATCGATCAACTGTGCCACGCGGGTTAATAGCTGATGCTGCGCAATGATGTCGTGGGTGGTAAACATCGAACGGGTAAACATAAATTCCCAGTGCAGCGAAATGCTTTTGGCCTTCAGTGGACGTGCATCGAGGGTTTGCGGATCGTCAATCAGCGCCAGTTTGCCCTGCGGCGCCAGGGCGGCAATAATTTGCGGGTAGTGCTGCTCGGTATTGTTCAGGCTGGCAACGTGCGTCACCTCTTTAATGCCTATCCGAGCCAGCTCTTCCATCAGCGGCTTGCTATGGTCAATCACGTGATGAGCGCCTGCTTCACGTACCCATTTCTGGCTCTGTGGACGTGAAGCGGTACCGATGACTGTCATTTTGGTCAGCTTACTGGCCAGTTGCGTCAGGATAGAACCGACGCCGCCAGCAGCGCCAACAATCAATAACACATCATTTTCATTGCCATTTTCCTCAACGCCCAGACGGTCGAACAGCATTTCCCAGGCGGTGATGGCGGTCAGCGGCAGTGCCGCAGCAGAAGCGTTGTCCAGCGATTGCGGCTTCAGCGCGGTAATACGTTCATCAACCAGCTGAAATTCACTGTTACTGCCAGCGCGACCCAGCGCACCGGCGTACCAGACTTCATCGCCAGGAGCGAACAGAGTGACTGCTTCACCCACGGACTTCACTACGCCAACGGCGTCCCAACCCAGCACGCGGGGCACATCAGCGTTAAAACCTTCGCGGACCTTGGTATCAACGGGATTGACGGAAATGGCCTTCACTTCAACCAGCAGATCGTGCCCGGAGGCGACGGGCATGGGCAGGTCAATCTCTTGTAAAAATTCAATGTTACTGCCGTCGGTTGCGGCGCGGGTAATAGCGATGGCTTTCATAATCTCTCCGGTTCATAAACCTTCTATCTGTTGAATAATTCGATGGTAAACCGGTAGCAGAACGGGAAAAATAGCCCTTCGGCGACAGGACTTATACTCGGGGAGTGAAAATGTTCCGGCTTGAAGATCTCACGTTGTTTGTCCGCGCCGCGGCGCTAAATAGTTTTAGCGATGCCGCGCGCGAAGTCGGCGTTCAGCCTGCTCAGGTCAGTTCTGCTATTAAGCGCCTGGAGTCTACGCTGGCTATCCGCTTGTTTGCCCGCTCCACGCGCAGTCTGCGCCTGACGCCGGAAGGTGAGGTCTGGCTACCCTATGCCCGCCAGATGCTGGACGTGATGCATGCCGGGCTGCAAAAAATTCAGACCCCGGAAGATGAAGTTTCAGGCACGCTGCAAATCGCTGTACCTTCCGATCTCGGTCGGAACCTACTGCTGCCGGTCTTTCAGTCGTTTCGACGCCGCTATCCCGCGCTGCGCCTGCGGATTTTTTTCTCCGACCAGGTGACGGATGTCTTTAAAGACCCCGTCGATGTAGCGTTTCGCTATGGCAACACCGAAGACGCATCTTACATTGCGCTGCCTGTCGCACCGGGTAACCGGCGCGTGCTGGTGGCATCACCGGAATGGGTTGTGCAAAACGGCGCGCCGCAAACTCCGGATGATTTAACACAGCTCAACGCCATGACCTTCGTCTTACGCGGACGCCTGCACGATCGCTGGACGTTTACGCATAACGGCGAGGTTAGCAGTGTGCAGGTTAACGGCACCATTATGAGCGACGATGCTGAAGTAATCCGACGGCTGGCGATTGCCGGAGAAGGCATCGCGTACAAGTCGTGGCTGGATGTCAGCGAGGATGTGCGTGATGGACGATTGCAGCTACTGATGCCTGATTACCTGGGCGAGAAAGCCCCGCTGAATATGATTTGCCCACATCGTAAGCAGCTTTCAACGGCTGTCCGTCTGCTGCATGACGCCGTGAAGGCGCGGTGTGACACGTTGGGCGTTTCCCCGTGAGGTGTTCAATCGCAGGAATATTATTCGATAGCCATACGCATAAATAATAGCTAATCTCTGTTGCTGGCATTAATCTGATCGGAACGCCGATCAGTTAGTGATAATTGTTTCATTGAGTATAGTTTCTTCGATAAATATTATTTCTTAAACTAATGCAGTGTTTATAATATTTATGTTAAGAATTTTTTGGTCGATGATTTAATGACTTGTATATTTATTAAAAGGTATTTGACGAGATACCTTCCGCTACGATATAAAACATAATAGCCCCGATACATACCTATTTCTTTGCCTGATTGTTAAACGCATTGATGCTTTTTGTTATTACGTTATTTATTGGGGTAGGAGAGGGCCATTGAAGTCAAAGACTATAAATGATGTATTGTATTATATAGAAGATAATTTTGTTTCAGGCATTGGTATTGATGACATTTCACAGTTTTCCGGATACAGTCGCAGACATATACAGAATATTTTAAAGCAGCGAATAAATATGCCTGTGGGGCTTTATATTCGTAGGCGACGGATAACCAAAGCAGCAAGCTTGTTACGCCTTACTCATATGGATATTATCGATATTTCAGTGCGGGTAGGATTCGATTCTCAGCAATCTTTCTGCCGTGAATTTAAAAAACTAACCGGTTATACCCCCACAGAATACCGTAAAAATCCCAGTTGGGATCTTTCGCCGTTAATGTCGTTTGTACTGCGCAGTGATATTGTTGTCGGCGAATTGCAACTACGTACCTTACCTGCTGATATCGTGCATGGATTTCAGTACAACTATGACACACCAATCCCGCCTGCCAGTGACTCGCATCTTCATCGATTAAATCTAATATTTGAGCAACTTACCAGTTCAAAACAAAATGTGTGGGCATTAACCGATTTCTCGTCTAATCCAAACTCAATGATGCGGTTGAAAGTTAAAAGCATCATTGGTAACAAAAGTCATCATTCGCCCAATGCCTATAATCGTTATGAGTGTCCTTCGGGAACGTATGCCTGTTTTTCATTCAGATTCAAGAAAGAGGACTATCCACTCTATTCAAGATATATTTATTTTAAGATGTTGCCGGAGAGTAAATTAAAAAGGAAGGCAGGCTATGATATTGAAATATTCCATTATAACCAAGAGGATCTTAAAAACAAAATAATTACCTGTGAACATTACATTCCGATAGATGTGTAATGTAAAAAAGCTCCACTTGCGTGGAGCAAAGACCTCGCAGTACGCCTAAATTAGGATTAATTATTGGTACTCAGCATTGAAATACAAAACTGAACGTACAATGCCGGGACTGACATTGTTAGCTGTTTGATAATACTGAGCATAAAACGGGATGGAATGATTACCTTTATCTTGAGGTGCTAAATTGATATATGAAGGTGTATTGAATTTAACAGGCTGTTGTTGTTGATCTAACACCTGAATGCCGATGCCAGCAGCGCCTTTGAGGTGGATATTCTTTAGTACACCGATAATACTTTGGTGACCATTCTCTGTGTCGCTCCAGCTTAGAATAACCCGGGAAGGCGTGGTAAAATCACTTTTACAGAGAAGGTCGATAGTAAATGGTTTTCTTCCCGCAGTGCTTCCATAGCCTCTGAATTGCTCAAGTGCTATATCGGGCAGTTTGACGTTGATCGAGCGGTTACCTTTGATTGCGCATGACCGGTTGAGCATCGTGATATATTTTGCCGGCACAATGATATCCACCACGGGCAACGATTGAGCCTCACTTCTGATTTGCAGGTTGATGGAACCCGCAGCGGCTCCTGCCGCAAGCTGATCATCCAGTTTGATCAGCTCAATCTTTATTTTGCTGTTTCTGAATTCATCTGCCGTCGCTCTGAAAGTTGATGGCCACTGGATCGTTTGTCCGGTTGAGGTTTCCAGGGTGACTTTAATGCCAATCCCACTCACATTGCTGCGTATAATACCGGGTTGTTTCATTGCGGACCGATCGCCAATAATCTGTGCGGAAAAAGGCTGGTTGTTAGTACAGCCTGACGCCTGAATATTCTGTAGCGAAAGCGTGCGCGTCTGAATAACTCCCCCTGACTGGATTGATTGCTTATCGTTAACGATTTCCGGCGATAAAATAAACTTTTGTGTGGTCAGGGTACATGCAGCACTGGCTGCCTGATGAATGCCCAAGGCACAGCCCAGAATTAAAGCGGTACGTATTACCGACATGTGGCCTCCTGGTTTTTTAACACGATCGTGCATTTCCCTGTTTCCAGTGAAACGAACACTTCTGGTGAGGTGGTTTCATCAATATAAAGCGCACCGCCTTGTCCGACGTAGCCGACATGATTATTGGCATTGTCGCGGATGATGGCACCGAATGGCATTCTCTGCTGACCCTGCAGGCGGGGATAAATAATGTTCTGTTTTCTGAGCGTCGTTTCAAAGGTGACTGGAATGACATTACCTTCGTAAGGCGCAATCTTGGCCTGGGTTTTAGTAAAGTTCAGACCTTCAGTTGAACCTTTTGGATCGATAGTAACGTCATTCACGCGCCACGGACGAAGCCAGGGCAGAATGGCGTAGCCATTTTTATCGAAGCGGGTTCCAGGTACGCCTTCAAGATGAGCGCCATGCGCATCAGGCGCATAGACCAGCGCGACGGTATCTGAGCGCTCTGGTGAAAAGGTTATTCCCCCCGCGTGCCCAACCAGCATGCCACTCATTCCACCGCTTACCTGGTGCCATGAGTTACTCTGACTCCACGTCCCGTTCAGCGAGGTATAAGGCGTACGCACCATGCCGTTTGCTCCCCATTCCACACTACCGCCGCGGAGATAGCCAGTATTGGCTCCCCAAACGATATTGTTTTCCTCATCAGTCGAGGTCGTGAAGCCGAGGCGTGTATTGCTGGCTTTGCCGTTATTGCTGTAGCTATCAGAGGAGATCTGCGTAAAACCGGCGTTATCCCGGGGCAGGAAATAGCTGAATGAGAGCATGATTTGGTCATCTTTGGTGACCGAACCCTGTTGATCCTCATTCCAGAAACGCTGGGCGGATATACTCCAGGTCAGGTTGCCCCAGGCATTGGTGTATCCCACGGCATACTGGCGATAATTATCCTGCTGATCCCAGAACTTCTTAAGAGAGCCGGATAAATAGAATGAGCCCCAGGTATCGGATAACGGCTGATTAATACTGGCGCTAAACGACTGCTTCTCGCGTGACGAGAAATATTGGCTGACGAATGCCTGTGCATCCAGGGCATCCAGGGCATCGCGTTGACCGTAAAAGTGATGTGAACTGTATTTTGCTTCCAGCCAGAGCGCGGTTGCCGACCAGGGTAGGGTGCTATTCCATGTCAGACGATACTGTTGTCCTTGTTGACGATTGTCCTCAAGCTTTAGGCGCGATTGGGTGATATCAAGGGCGAATGCGCCGAGTTGGGTGTTCAGACCGCTACCGATGAGGGCTGACTGATAGCGCTCGAATCCAGAGGCCCCGGTATACAACGTTAAATAGTTGTTCAGGCCATACTGCCAGTAGGCCTGGGCTAAAAACGGATCTTCATCATAATTATCTTCATCGACGGTGCCGAGAGTGATGCCATAGCGCGAAATGCCGGGTTTTAGTAGCTGTGGTACCGAAGAGTATGGAACGGTAAAGCGGCGGATACGCCCGTCTGATTCCTGAATCGTGACCAGCAACTCGCCGCCAGTATTCGCGGGCAACACGGAATCAATCGAGAATGGCCCAGCCGGAACCGAGGACTGATGAATGGTTTGACCATCCTGGGTGATGGTAATACGGGCGTTGGTCTCAGCTACGCCGCGAATAATCGGCGCCCAGTTCAGCGTGCTATCCGGGCGCATTAAATCCTCAGAAGCCAATCCCACTCCGAGAATAGCCATACTGTCGAACATCTGGCTGTCAGTATAGAACTTGCCAGCGCTTAACATGGATTTCCAACGAGTGATGGGCCGTTTTAGCGTCGTGCGATTATTGGCGTAATGGCTACCTATTTTACTGTCCCAATTTTGGCTACCAAAATGTTCAATTAGCCACCCTCCAGCAGAGCTTCGGATATCCATTCCCACCCAGGCGCTGTCCGTACTTGAACGATCGTTACCACGTTGCTGGCTGCTGTAGTAATCGGCGTTATAGCTGAAATTAATCGCCGGCACTCCTGGTTGCCAGAGTTCAGGTTGGACATAATTGTTTTCGATATTATCAACATAAGCCTGCGGGATGGTGATGCGCAGCTCAAGCTGGCTGGTGTTGAGTCTCTCCGTTGCTTTCCCGCTGGTGTCCCAATCGGCAATGCTGCCGCAGCGTGAAGGGTGAGCTGCCAGCGTTTCATTCATTTTTTCTGGGTTAATGCCCACGCCTTTGAGAAATGCTTCTGAATAACAGCTAACTAAATCGCCGTGATTATCTTTTTTGAATAAGAGTTCACGACGTCCACGCCAGTTATCATTAATATAAATATCTACGATATATGTCCCGGGCAATAAGCCTGCGGCATTAAAGGACTGCAAATCGTTAAGTGAAGCATTGCCCATTAAGATGGCATTATCGAACTCGTAGCGAGTGCTGCCTTCTGCGTGAGCTCCAACGGAAAATAATGAACCATGAAAAATAATGAAACAGGGTATGGTGAGGATCCTTTTACATAAACCCATTACTAATTCCTTTTATCCCTTTTTATTAATTAATGGTTGTTTTGTGTTCCACAATTCCGCCGTAATCGCTGATTGCTTGTAAAACAACCGATTCACCCTGGCTGACTTGTTGTTTTGCATTGATAGTCGTTCTGCTTTTCGGGGCGACCATGACCCCTTCGTTTATGAGTCCATGGCCTGATGACGTCACAATATCCGCAACCGTGATGAAGAAGGGGGTGGGGTTTACCAGCGTTATGTCACGTTGGTTAGCAATAATTTTTATCTTATTTTCCGCGTTTTGACGGTCACCTAACCCACTGGGTCGCCAGAAAAACTTAAAGCGTGAGCGAATGGCTAAATTGAGCACAGCTGAATTGTCCGTGACGCTATTCTTATCCACGGAAGGAATATCCAGTATGTTAAGCCACCACATAGACTCACGGTCGGTGGCGACAATATTTTTATCAACTGCTTTTTTTATTCTGAGTGATTGCCCATTGCCTGCGTCAACGCGGGCAATGGGTGGAGAAATAATAAATGGAGTGGAAATTTCTTCCGGTAACTTTTCTGGATTTCCCTCATCCAACCATACCTGGGCCAACGATGGATAGTTTCCCGTATTCGTCATTTGTATCGTGATCTCTGCGGAATCTTCAGAGTAAATAAATCGGGTGCCATTGACAATGATATTATTTGCATGTGCGGTAGAGAGAGCAAATAGAGCTAATAAATAAATGAAAATTTTCATGAAGCCTCTATTAAAATAAATGCTATAGCGCAAGGCAGCTATAGCATTGTGTATTTAGAGATAAGTAATGCTATAGTTTGCCTGAGCGCTTACCGGTCCCGGTTGAACATATGATGAACCACTATTTTCACGTGGTATAATGTAACCCACGCTGAATTTATAAGTTAAAGTCGGGCTATCATTGCCATGTCGGAGATCATCTTTCTCAGGTTCAAATCGGTCATTCTTATTCCTCAGGTTAATATTTTTTTCGCGATTATCCTTAAGGACTAGCGCTACGTTTTGGGCTCCACCCCTTGTCGTGTTTTTGAGATATCCATCGTGAGTTAGAGGGGAATTAACATTCCAGGCTAATTTGGGAACTATTTTTTCATTAATATAGCATCCCTTCACTTTAATACTGAATTGCTGGAGTTGCGTTGCATGTAATTTGCTAACTGATGTATTGAGAACTGGGTTTAATTTTACCTGTTTATCTTTATCACCGGCTTCAATTATGCACGAATTGGAATAGACATGACCGGAAAAATTAACAACGCCTTTTTGATCCCTGTTGGGGCCATGTCCAACATCTGCCATAGCGGAAGGAATTGCGATGGCACAGCTAATTAAACTTATAATGGATAGTTTACTCATAATGCGCTCCTCATTTAGAGATAGATCGTCCCTATTATCAGTAACATTGTCTGGGCTCCTTTTTTCTTGCGCCCTGTAAGGCTGTCGCCCGCTATCAATTATGTTAGATAAATTATTGTTGTACATCGTAGATTGGACGTATTTCACTCATCCTATAATATTAATAATGATCATTAACTATGAGTATTAATGAATTATTATTATCTATAAGCAGATTGTGAGTAAGATAGTCCTTTACTCAAAGGTCAAATAAAAATACTTGGAATACAATATGTTATGTTTGTATTGTGATAATTCTTTAAGTGCTATAAAGAAAAATCGAATCCTGCGCTCGGAAAAAGCGAATGATCGAATTGCACAATTAGCTAAATTCTTATAATTCAATCAGATTATCTTTAATCTTAAGTAGTGACTTGTTATTGGCTTGGCATGCAATAACGATAAGGAATATTGTCAATCATCATTTGAATGAAGGCTACATATGCTTAACATGGACAGTAAGATAATACTCATTAGCAACCAATCAATACAGACGCAACTCTTGCTGGATTATCTCAATAAGCAAAACGATATCTTGGTTGATTTTGTTAACATTAGCAGACCAGACATGTCATTTATCGTTGAGGGAAGTATCATCCTCTATGATATACAGGCATCAAGCCGTAAATTAAAAAATGTCTGGTCAAAATTACTCAATGACAGCGCATATAGTTTGCGCGTTTATATTATTAACTGCCTGCGGTCGCTCCCACTCTATGAGAGCATGCTATGGCCAAATTTTGAGTCGATCGTACCAAATAATTGCTCTACAGAATATTTGTTAGAACTCCTTAAAGAGGGGCTAAAAACCTCCCGTCCACCACGCTCACTGTCACCGCTGCCAGAGTATGTAAACCTCACGCCATCAGATAATAACTACGGCATTTTAACCGAAAGAGAATATGAAATTTTAACTGAGTTGTCGAAAGGTGCGTCTAATGTAGAAATTGCTAACGCATTTTTTATTAGTGAAAATACAGTGAGAACGCATATTTATAATATCTTTAAAAAGATATCTGTGAATAACCGAACTCAGGCAGCCTGCTGGGCCAACTTGCATCTAAGAAGTCTGGCTCTCGATCAACTGCCGCGGAAGGAAATGTAAACCGTACTACTGGCGCAAAGTTTTGAAGCTTACTTTGCGCCAGCATGTCATCGTGTCGTTACTCAGTCTTTTTTCGCAGCGTTTGCAAAGAAGATATCAGACTGAATGTCTTTAGTGCGGATGGTAAAGAGCTGATTAGTCAGATCTTCCGTCAGCTTCTCGGCATCGGCCATGATGCGCAAGTTGAAGTCATTCAGCATCTTATCTGCGGCAGGTTTATCGGTTTTCGCCATCTTCAGATATTTTGCTTCGACCTCTTTTTGCTCCTTCGCCACTTTATCTTCCCATGCTTTGTAGGCTTTTTTGACGATTGGCGCGAGCTTCGGATAATCGGTCATCGTCAGCGTCTGTAACTTACGGTATTTCCAGTAAATGGACTGATCGTCCGCTTTATCGGTACCCATCGTATAGTTTGCCGGATACGCTTTCAGGCCGCTGTAGTACGGAACAAACGCGGTGAGGTCGGCCATACCCAGACCAATGTAGGTCGTTTCACCAATCTCTTTTGGCAACCACGGACGGACCTGCATCACGTGTGCTTCATAGGTGCGGAAGACACTAACCGGACGCCATGGCTCTTTGCCGTTCAGACCGTTGGTGTACGGATCATGGCTGGTGCCTTCGTAATGGTTACGCAGCACGGCCTTCACATCGTCCAGCGTCATCTTCTTCTCTGGTGTCATGAACACCGGGAATTCGCGCCCTTTGGCCATATCCTGATTTACGGAAGGATTGAACTCTTTCTGGATGGTCCATACGCGAGGATCGTTATACGTGCGGTCACGCTCATCATCACGGGTATAGGCTTTGGAGAAGTTGAATTTGCCATCTTTTGCCGGTTCGTACAGACCTTTTTCGGTCGCAAATTGAATCAGGTTTTTTGACGCCATCATGTCCGGGTTTTTAGGGTCGTAATCCTGTAAGCGGCCCTGATTACCGGTGGCAAAATACTGGTTATTCGGCAGGCGCTGCGCCATCCACTGGTGACCGCTGCCGGTTTCCAGGTACCAGATTTCGTTATCGTCGACGACGGCCACGCCAAAACCTTCCCCAGCGCCGACGGTCTCAACGATATGACCCAGTAGCGCCACGGCTTCACGCGCGGTTTTGCTCTGGGACAACAGAATATCCGGGATATCATCTTCGGTGATCCCTTTATCTTCAACGTAGGGGTCGGCAGCCAGCGCTTTTGCTGAGGCAAAAATAGATTCTGTACCGCTCACGCCAACGCCCAATTCGTTAAATCCGGTCGCGCCGTGCAGTTGGGTTTTCCAGTTTGGAACGGTGGTATAACGCAGAGAGTTTTTGGGTAGCGGCCAGGTAAAGTCATTCGCGCCATTATGTGCTTTGGTGCTGTATACCCCGGTCTGATTCTGCTTTGCCGGATGAATGACAAAATGCTGCGCTTTCAGGGCATCGCTGTCAGCGCTACGGGCTACCAGCATGGAGCCGTCCGCTGATGCTTCATTACCGACCAATAGGGTCGTACAAGCAAAACCTGATGAAACAACGGCCAAATTTATAGAAAGTGCAATCAGGCACTTTTTAAAAGTAAACATTACGTATCCCTCATATGTACGCCAAAAATACACCGGAAACACACCGTTTCCTGAAATGCGATAACGCCTGAACGCTCAGACATTGCTCGCGAGAGAGATAAACGCCCCTGTCCACGTCTTCTCCAAATATCCATCCGTAGGTTGAAGTCTTCTGGGCAAAATAAAACGCCCATTTCGCTTAATTATTGCGCAATGGATATCGTGGTATTCAGGATGTTTCCTGATTCGGGATGAAGAATAGCAATGGGATATGAGTGGATTCAGTGACCCATGTCGCGTAAGTCGATGATGGCAAATATGAATTCTATTGAAGGGGGCGTGCTTTTTGTATCCGGATATGACGTTACCTTTTGCGGCAATACAGCGAGGGGACATTTGAGCTGGCAAAAATCCATGCGCCCTTATACTCCTCCATAACCAGGCTCAGGTTTCGTCCGCTTTGACGGTAAAATCCGGGTAATGTGTTGTTAATATCAGCTTCATCGGCGCTATCAGCGAAGGTTTTGACCACCTGCATTGCCTGTAGCACTCGGGCTTCGTGCTGCCGGGTATAACTGAAATAGATGTTCCTGCTAATGTCTGAGGTATTACGTCCGTACAGTTTTCCGGTAATGGTCGCTAGCCCTGCATCTTTGTACATCCGAAATGAAACCGTACCTGCAAAGCGGTTGCTGCCAATATTCCATTCGACATTTCCAACGCAATTTAGCTGCTTTTCGGCATAGCGTGAATGCCATAGCCATCCGCCTGAGCCGAGCAATGTCGCCACGCCGATTACGATTAAAATAAGGTGGTGTATTTTTTTCATTGCCCGCGCATCCAGTAATAATGGGTAGTACAAAACGCGTACGCATCTACCCGTGCATCTTTATCACAAACAAATGCCACGATCCTCTCCGCTTTACGGTAGCCAGAAAGGAAAACATGCTTGTTGTTTTCACAGAGAGAAGGGTGCAGTTGCATCAGATTGAAATAATTTTCCTGATCGTGATCATTCAGTGAGTAATAAATTTTACAGTTTTGCCGAGATGGGACCTGCATAGAAACAGAAATGAATTTACTAAACGGCATAACAGGACGTGTCTGATACCACACCAGCCAGATAATCAAAGTGGCAATAACGATGCCAGCGCTAAATATAATATTCCACCAGGGGACCCGCGTCGTTTGTTGTGCCGCGGGAGGAATTATCTTTGGGGGCGCGTATTCCTCTATTAGCGGTGACTGGAAAACTTCACTCTGAAGATGCGTTATCGCCTCTACCTGCGTATTTCCATTTAATCTGAGTCCGCGTCGTGAAATAGTTTTCACCGTATCACGTGGCAGACCCACATCCGCCAGCGCGTTACGTAGCGTCAGAATAGCCTGGTAAAATGTGTTGGTTGTGGTCACATTATTTCTCTCACCCCAACCCACTTTTATCAATGTGTTCTGCGAAACAATGTCACTTGCGTGAGTAATTAAATAGAGAAAGCAAAGCGAAGCTGGGAGCTGAAGTTGTATTGCGCGCCCGGTCTGACGATTGACCAGACTTTTGCTGTCAGGATTAAATTCGACCAACTGATTGATAAGGTACAATTGCCCAGCCCTCAGTAACTATAACGTATCACCGCGTGTGCCTACACATACCTTAAATTTTACATCCAAATCGTGAATATGCCTCACTCTTTGTACGTGATCGAAGATAAGAATTTCACTTAAGGATTAAAAATACTTTAAATACAACGTGTTACGTGTGTAAATTCTTAGGTGAGTATTAACTAATGTTAAATAATGAGAATTCATTACAGTTTTATCTGAATTCTCATTATATTTATCAACAGCACTTCAAGGGGGATTGAGTTATCAGGATTGTGTAATTAATAAGAGCCCCTTTCATTGGTTAATTTTTAGCAAATAGTGCTTTTTTAATTTTTATTCTGGGATTTGGATTTATGCATAAAATTCCTAATACCCAGACTGTTATTCTGAGATAAAGCAGAAAAAAGCTTAGCGCAATCGCATTGCTTACAGCCTATTCATAATAGCGTATCAGGAGTTTATTACATTTTTTAAGTGTCACTGTTATTAACTGACAAGGAATGTCATACGTGTCGGATTGACACATTTATTTACCAATGAAATATTTATGGAAAAATAACAGGAGTCATTTTTGATGAAGAGATCACCATCACAGAGTGTTCGTTGCATAAGCTGTGAATTATCCTGTCAATTATTTCCGGATACTGTGGTACGCGCCAGCTACTGTCACCGAGCCACTTTTGCGATCTGGCCAGAGGGAAATAGTTTTCTGCAAAAAGGAATTATTGAAAAACTTCTCCTTAATAATCAAAATCATTTGTCGCGTGGGTTTATTTTTGTGGACTTTTCCTTCCCAAACCTGCGCCTGTTCGCCGATCCGCAATGGGTTGACCGGCTGGCCTACAGCGGTATGTATATTGTGTTGATAGCGGACAGGAATCTCGCGCCGTTAGCCAACTACTGGCTGTCGAAAAGCAATAAAATACAAGGGATTATATATTCCGATGATGATGATGAAGTTCAGCATCAGAAAATTCGCCGATTATTTACCGGCCACCTTGCGAACAGTAAACGCGGACGCTCACTCAACTATACAGAAATGATATTACTGAAGCGGTTTGTGTCAGGGAAAAGTATTCAGCAAATTACCAAAATAGATAATATAGATATTAAGAAAATATATGTCTACAAGCTCAGGCTTGAAGATAAATTAGGCCATAGCATTCATCAAATACTGTCGAATATTTTATAACGCATTTTTGATTTTTACTATTTTCACATCTTTGCGATGTGGTGGACGCCCTACGCCCGAAAGCAGGAGGCTATTATGAAAAAACCTAAGCATTACTCACGCATTGCGATAGCGGTATCAACCGCGTTAACGTCAATGGTATTTTCAACCCACGCGGCCTGGATTGATATTGATAGTCTTCCTGCCAGTGGATTGGTGAGCAGTCTTTCGCCGGAGTTGCAGGCTTTATTTCCTGCACAGACGAATGACAGTTTCAAAAAAAACAGCGAAACGCCGAATTATGTTTATCAGTGGAGTGCCGGTACCATTCCCGTTTATGGTCATGGATTAACGCTGAATGGGCCAGGAGGAGAAGCCTTCGAACACACCATTACCGTTATTCAGAACAGCGCGACGGGTAGCCCGGGCGTTATTTTCGGTGACGACCTTACGATTCGCACACAGTCAAAGAATGCCGCTAATAATGGTAAAGATGTTGACGGTATCCGCACGCACGGGGCTAATACGCCGGATAATCCAGTCTTTATTATCACCGGGGATCGCACCAGTATTTATGTGGACGGCCAGGATGGTGATGGTATTAACGCCGGATACAACGTCATCGGTCAGGGTGGGATAGGCTCAGCAAACATCTACGTCGGCGACGATCTGTATATTCAAACCACCGGTAACCAGGGACGTGGCATCACCGCCAACGCGTTTAGAGACGCAACGCTTGCCAAAAATACGATTATTGTCGGCGATCGTGCCCACATTGTGACTACCGGTAACAGCTCAGAGGGAATCCGCTCCGGACAGAGCGGGTCCTCAATCCGCCTTGGCAATGACGCCACCATCGAGACATCGGGCACTTCCTCAATAGGGGTCTACGCCGCCTCATCTTCCAAAACGGAACTGGGCAATAACGCCACTATTTCGGTGAGCGGAGCCAGCGCCCATGCGGTCTATTCCTATAATGCGACGGTGAATCTGGGTGATAATGCGACGATTCGTGTTAACAGCATCGATAAAGTTTACTCATTCAGCAAGGCCCCACGCGGCCTGTATGCGATTTCACGCGGCACGGTAAATCTCGGTGGCGGCGCTACTATTGCTATGGCGGGCAATCACAGCAATGAAAGCTATGCCATCAGTACAGAAACGGGCGGCATCGTCGACGGTTCTGCTGGCGGGCGTTTCCTTATCGACGGCGATCTTCACGCCGCCGGTGCTACTGCCGCAAACAACACCCAGCCGCAGCAAAACAGTACCATCAAACTCAATATGACTGACAACTCGTTGTGGAGTGGGGCGTCATACGTCACCAGCGCCACTGCCGGGACGGGGGTTATCTCGCTGCAAATGAGCGATGCGACCTGGAACATGACCAACAGCTCAACGCTCACTGACCTGACTCTGAACGGCGGGTCAGTGGTGAACTTTGGGCATGCTGACGGCGAACCGTGGCAGACGCTTACTATCAATGAAGATTTTACCGGCAACGGCGGAAAACTCGTTTTCAATACCGTCCTGAATGACGATACCTCCGAAACCGACAAGCTGAAAGTGCTCGGCAACACCGCGGGTAACGCATTTGTGGCAGTGAACAATATTGGCGGAACCGGGGCGCAAACCATTGAAGGTATTGAGATCATCGAAGTGGCCGGTAATTCTGACGGTACTTTTGAGAAAGCGGGCCGTATTGTTGCCGGTGCGTACGACTATAACGTGGTGCAAAAGGGCAGCAACTGGTATCTGACCAGCTTTATTCCTGCTCCGCCGGATCCGGAAGAGCCGGACCCCGTCGATCCGGACCCGGTTGACCCTATTGACCCAGATCCCGTTGACCCGGACCCGGTTGACCCTATTGACCCAGGTCCTGTTGACCCGGACCCGGTCGATCCTGTCGACCCGATTATCCCTGAGCCGGAAGAACCTGTTGCGCCCCCTGTCACTGAGCAGCAGTACCGCCCGGAAGCAGGCAGTTATCTGGCGAACAACTACGCTGCTAACACGCTGTTCATGACCCGACTCCACGATCGTCTGGGCGAAACGCAGTACGTCGATATGCTGACGGGCGAGAAAAAAGTCACCAGTCTGTGGATGCGTAACGTCGGGGCACATACCCGCTTCAAAGACAGTAGCGGGCAGTTGAAAACCCAAAGCAACAGCTATGTCTTGCAGTTAGGCGGTGACCTGGCGCAGTGGAGTAGCGATGGCCTCGACCGCTGGCACCTCGGCGCGATGGCTGGTTATGCCAACAGCCAGAACCGCACGCAGTCCAGTCTGACCGGCTACCATTCACGTGGTCAGGTCACTGGTTACAGCGTGGGACTGTACGGCACCTGGTATGCCAATGACGCTGACAAGACCGGCACTTATGTAGACACCTGGGTGCTGTACAACTGGTTTGATAACAAGGTGATGGGTCAGGAGCAGGCGACGGAGAAATATAAATCCAGCGGGATCACCGCTTCTGTTGAAGCCGGTTACAGCTTCAAACTGGGTGAAAACGAGCGCAACAGCTATTGGCTGCAACCGAAAGCTCAGGTGGTGTGGATGGACGTGCAGGCCGACAGCCACCGCGAAGCGAACGGCACCCGCGTGAAGGACAACACCGATGGCAACCTGATGACCCGTCTGGGGGTAAAAGCCTTTATTAACGGTCACAACGCCATCGACGACGGTAAATCTCGTGAGTTCCAGCCGTTTGTTGAAGCCAACTGGATCCACAACACGCAGACGACTCGCGTGAAGATGGACGATGTGAGCAACGACATGCGTGGCACCAAGAACATTGGTGAGCTGAAAGTCGGCGTTGAAGGCCAAATCACTCCGCGGCTCAACGTGTGGAGCAACGTGGCCCAACAGGTCGGCGATAAAGGCTACAGCGATACTCGCGGTATGCTGGGCGTGAAATATAACTTTTGACGTAACTGCAGGTGACAGAAAGCCGCTGATTAATGGGTCAGCGGCTTTATTTTTTGGGGAAGCGGTAGGTCGGATAAATGGCATCCGTCAATAAGGTTCAGTCATAAAGCCATTTACCCGCTTTTGCAGACTCTGCCAGCATGCGGAGTGTTAATGGCTGTGGCTCATCGTCATCTCTGCTACAGGTAAACATTGCATAAAGTATGAATGTCTCAATAGGCCAA
Source organism: Citrobacter sp. RHBSTW-01044 (assembly GCF_013781945.1). NCBI lineage: Bacteria > Pseudomonadati > Pseudomonadota > Gammaproteobacteria > Enterobacterales > Enterobacteriaceae > Citrobacter > Citrobacter sp. RHBSTW-01044. The sequence continues at coordinate 59,023 of NZ_CP056180.1, forward strand.
TATTTATAGAAATCGAAATTGGCGCAATCAACATTGAAAGTTGCAAAGTAAGCATCCATGATGTCTGCGCCCGTTTCACTGGCCCACACATAATCTCCCGTTGAAAGGCCGGTATCGAGAGTGACTGGCCAACGCTTTTTAAAGAATAAGCTGGGTTTATTAAATGTTTCATCGTACCAGGCGATGATATCATCATCACTTACCATAGCTTATCTTTACCTCTGACGTCTTTGAGACAGAGATAAACAGTAATTGCCATTTTAACAACTCATTTTGTTGAAAAATAATATATGAGGGTTTTTACGATTGGTTTGCAATAGTGAAAACATTAATAATAGAGAAAAATAAATAAATCATTCCACAGTTAAATTTAAAATAGCCATATATAATTAGGATGATTGGTTATGGAAGAGTGATTCATTTTGAAAGTAGGCCGGATAAGCGTTAGCGCCATCCGGCACCTGGTAAACCTATAAGTAACGCTTACAGGTTCAGTTATATGTTACTGAAGAGTCGCCAGCGTGCTCCCAATTCTATTCAGCTTCTGATTTGCCTCTTTCAACTCATCCTGCAACCGTTGCTCCTGCTCACCATAGACCATCAGGACGATGCAGCGATTCATCACTTTTACGGTAATCTGTTGCCCGGTATCAAACCCCGCTTCGCGTAGCCACTTGCCGGAAAGAATAATTTTGGGTGTGGATTTGTCGAAAACATTCGGGCGATATCCCACAATTACCGAACGCTCGGTTCCAGATTGGTCGGTGTCTGGGGTAGAATGCGAATCAGCCATAATCAACTCCTTGATAGTTGGTGAGGTTAGCTCTCGTCGGGTACTGCGAATACCGGGCGAGAGCGTTTATGAGTCAGGTCGTCAGATATAAAGGTACGTACCTGATTGGTGGTATACTGCTCTTGTAGGTACGTACATGTCAACAGCTAAACGCGACCCAAATCAGTCTAAATCCGGAAAAGCACCAACTTTCCAGATTCGTATCACACCCGAGTTAAAGGCGCAGTTCGAGGCTGCGGCAAAGGCAGAGGGGATGAGTTTGGGGAATTGGCTCAAAACCTTGGGGAGAAATGAATTACGTAAATTAGGTATTGAGCCAGAAATGTAGGTTAGTTCTATTAAGAATTTTGAGCGTCAGAGGATTCGGGAAAAGAAACTACATCCATTTTCAATGCTGTTTAACCAGAGAAAATTGAAGCCATCCCTTTGCGAATTTTTAGATTATCTAAATTTATTTGCCCGTGAGCAACAGCTATATAAATAGTATTCTGCAAATGAACTCGATCAAAATCGTAGCCTATATCTTTAGCCATAACAGAAAGTAAATTCGCAAAAAGTCTATGGCTAGTCTGATCCCATATCGTGTTACCACTCTCACTTTCTGGAAAGTGTGTGCATAAAGGAGTGTTTTTCGATAAGTTTTTGTACTCGGACTGCGAGCAAAGGACTTAAAAGTGTAGCAAAACAGTAGCGGCAGTTAGTGCTAAATTTATTGTCTTTTCCTTAATTCTGAAGGTTATGACAATTGAGACGAAATAAAATCTTTGAGGATGATATGAGCATTTTGGCGGAAGATCACAGGAGTCGAACCTGCCCGGGAACGCTGGCGTCCCCAACTGGATTTGAAGTCCAGCCACCTCACCGGAGATGACGATCTTCCGCGCCTCGATTGCTACATGGAGGCGGGGCGCATTATAGCTACTTCCAAACGTTTCCACACCCCCTCACTCACTTTTTTAACTTCCGTTTCTCTAAACCATGACCAGTTTCAAATAAATCCCCGCAAAATCCATTACTTACACTTAGACACATTTTTAGACGCTACGCTGATCACAGAAAACAAGAATCGTAATTTGATAACGAGATATCGGAATACCCGCGCTCACAGGGATGGTTTACAAGAACTGTAACCGGTATCAGGGCGTGTGAAAGTGCTAACAAGGATGCGTAATGAAAAGTGAAATTCTGTCTGTTAAAGAGAAGATTGGCTACGGAATGGGCGATGCGGCTAGCCACATTATCTTCGATAACGTCATGTTATATATGATGTTCTTCTATACCGATATTTTTGGTATCCCAGCCGGATTTGTCGGCACCATGTTCTTACTGGCCCGCGCGCTGGATGCCATCTCAGACCCTTGCATGGGGCTGCTGGCCGACCGTACCCGTTCGCGCTGGGGGAAATTCCGACCATGGGTGCTGTTTGGCGCACTTCCGTTTGGTCTGGTTTGCGTGCTGGCCTACAGCACGCCGGATCTCAGCCTGAACGGCAAAATGATTTATGCCGCAATCACCTACACGCTGCTGACCCTGCTTTATACCGTGGTCAATATTCCCTACTGCGCGCTGGGCGGCGTGATCACTAATGACCCAACGCAGCGTATCTCCCTGCAATCATGGCGCTTTGTGCTGGCGACGGCGGGCGGCATGCTCTCCACCGTGCTGATGATGCCGCTGGTGAATCTGATTGGTGGCGAGGATAAAGCGTTCGGCTTTCAAGGTGGGATTGCGGTGCTCTCCGTGGTGGCGTTCCTGATGCTGGCGTTCTGCTTCTTCACTACCAAAGAACGCGTGGAAGCGCCGCCGAGCACCACCTCTATGCGTGAAGACCTGCGCGACATCTGGCAAAACGACCAATGGCGCATCGTCGGCCTGCTGACCATCCTCAATATTCTGGCCGTCTGCGTTCGTGGCGGGGCGATGATGTATTACGTCACCTGGATTTTGGGTAAGCCGGAGGTGTTTGTCGCCTTTCTCACCGCCTATTGCGTCGGCAACCTGATCGGCTCTGCGCTGGCAAAACCGCTGACCGACTGGAAATGCAAAGTCAGCGTCTTCTGGTGGACCAACGCTGCGCTGGCGGTAGCGAGCCTGGCGATGTTCTTTGTGCCGATGCACGCCAGCATCACCATGTTTATCTTTATTTTTGTCATTGGTGTACTGCACCAGCTCGTTACGCCAATCCAGTGGGTAATGATGTCCGACACCGTTGATTACGGCGAATGGTGCAACGGTAAACGCCTGACGGGGATCAGCTTTGCGGGCACGTTGTTCGTGCTCAAGCTGGGTCTGGCGCTCGGCGGGGCGCTGATCGGCTGGATGCTGGCGGGCGGGGGCTACGACGCCGCCGCGAAAACCCAGAACAGCGCCACCATTAACATCATCATCGCCCTGTTCACCATTGTCCCGGCGATTTGTTACCTGCTGAGTGCCGTGATTGCCAAACGCTTCTATACCCTGAAAACGCCGTATCTGACGGAAATTATGAGTCAGTTGGCTCAGGGCGCGCGCCGCAACCAGCAGGATTTCACGACGAAAGAATTACAGAACTAAGGAACTGACGATGAAAATTAGCGATGGAAACTGGCTGACCCAACCTGGACTGAATTTAATACACCCAATTCAGGTGTTCGACGTTGAACAGCAGGGTAACGAGATGATTGTCTACGTTGCGCCGCGCGATGTGCGTGAACGTACCTGGCAACTGGATACCCCACTCTTCACCCTACGCTTTTTCTCGCCGCAGGAAGGTGTGGTTGGCGTGCGTATGGAACACTTCCAGGGCGCGCTGGATACCGGCCCGCATTACCCGCTGAACGTGTTGCAGGACGTCAATGTTGAGATGCGAAACACCGCTGAATTTGCCGAACTGAAGAGCGGCAATCTGAGCGTTCGGGTGACCAAAGGTGAGTTCTGGTCGCTGGATTTCCTGCGTAATGGTGAACGTATTACCGGCAGTCAGCTAAAGAATAGCGGTTACGTACAGGATACCCACAGCGGGCGTAACTATATGTTTGAGCGTCTGGATTTGGGCGTGGGAGAAACGGTGTACGGGCTGGGTGAGCGTTTTACCGCGTTGGTACGTAACGGCCAGACGGTGGAAACCTGGAACCGCGATGGCGGTACCAGTACCGAGCAGTCTTACAAGAACATCCCGTTTTATCTCACCAACCGCGGCTACGGCGTGCTGGTGAACCATCCGCAGTGCGTGTCGTTTGAAATCGGCTCTGAGAAAGTGTCGAAAGTTCAGTTCAGCGTTGAAAGCGAGTATCTGGAATATTTCGTCATCGACGGCCCAACGCCGAAGGCGGTGCTGGATCGCTATACCCGCTTTACCGGCCGTCCGGCGTTGCCGCCAGCCTGGTCGTTCGGTCTGTGGCTGACCACATCGTTCACCACCAATTACGACGAAGCGACGGTGAACAGCTTTATCGACGGTATGGCCGAGCGCAATCTGCCGCTGCACGTCTTTCACTTCGACTGTTTCTGGATGAAGGCCTTCCAGTGGTGCGACTTTGAGTGGGACCCGGTGACCTTCCCGGACCCGGAAGGCATGATCCGCCGCCTGAAAGAGAAAGGGCTGAAGGTGTGCGTATGGATAAACCCCTACATCGGTCAGAAATCCCCGCTGTTCAATGAACTGAAAGCGAAAGGGTATCTGCTCAAGCGCCCGGACGGTTCCCTGTGGCAATGGGATAAATGGCAGCCGGGCCTGGCGATTTATGACTTCACTAATCCACAAGCCTGCGAGTGGTATGCCAACAAGCTGAAAGGTCTGGTGGATATCGGCGTTGACTGCTTCAAAACTGACTTTGGCGAACGCATCCCCACGGATGTGCAGTGGTTTGACGGTGCCGATCCGCAGAAGATGCACAACCATTATGCGTACATCTACAACGAACTGGTGTGGAACGTGCTGAAAGAAACCGTCGGTGAAGAAGAGGCGGTGCTGTTCGCCCGTTCGGCCTCCGTGGGCGCACAGCAGTTTCCGGTGCACTGGGGCGGCGACTGCTACGCCAACTATGAATCGATGGCGGAAAGCCTGCGCGGTGGCTTGTCTATTGGCCTGTCAGGCTTTGGCTTCTGGAGCCACGATATCGGCGGCTTTGAGAATACTGCTCCGGCGCACGTCTACAAGCGCTGGTGTGCGTTTGGGCTGCTCTCCAGCCACAGCCGCCTGCATGGCAGTAAATCCTACCGTGTGCCATGGGCGTACGATGACGAATCCTGCGATGTGGTGCGCTACTTCACCGAACAGAAATGCCGCATGATGCCGTACCTGTATCGCGAAGCAGCGCGTGCTAATGCGCAAGGCACCCCGATGATGCGCGCGATGATGCTGGAGTTCCCGGACGATCCGGCGTGTGATTATCTCGACCGCCAGTACATGCTGGGCGATAGCGTGATGGTCGCGCCGGTGTTTAGCGAGGCGGGCGATGTGCAGTTCTACCTGCCGGAAGGACGCTGGACGCATCTGTGGCGTAATGATGAGGTGGCCGGCAGCCGCTGGCATAAGCAGCAGCATGACTTCCTGAGTCTGCCGGTTTATGTGCGTGACAATACCCTGCTGGCGCTGGGCAGCAATAACCAGAAGCCGGACTACGCCTGGCACGAAGGGACAGCGTTCCAGCTGTTCCATCTGCAAGAGGGCCGGAAAGCACTCTGTGAAGTTCCGGCTGCTGACGGCTCGGTTATCTTCACGCTGAAGGCGACGCGTGTAGGTAATACCATCACTGTGAAAGGGAATGGTGAGGCACGTAACTGGACGTTGTGCCTGCGAAATATTCAGAAAATTGGCGGCATTAAATGCGGGTCGCATATGGGCAGCGAGCTGGGTGTAGTTATTACTCCACAGGGCAGTGAGCTGACGATTACCTTGTAAGCATGTGTCGACGTGGTGCCGGATGCGTCTTATCCGGCCCACGCCGCGAGCAGCGTTCCAGATCTGAAAATCAAAAACATCCCGACTTAAATTTTTACCTCACCATATTTGCGAGCGCTATCACTCTAATTCCCGCGAAAAATGTGATCTGCGCCGTAAATATCTCACTATTTCCTCTTTTTGTCTTATTTCTGTCCGGAATACAGGACACGATTTAGTATTGTTGGCGCATCATAGTCCTCTTATATTTATCATCACGGATTACACGTGGAGCATAAATGCTTCTTTATAACCTAAATAATTCGAGTTGCAGGAAGGCGGCGACGCAGCGAATCCCCTGAGCGTACATAAGTACGTGACAGGGGTGAGCGAGGAAAGCCAACGCACATGCAGCTTGAAGTATGACGGGTATAGATATTTAATCTGGTATGTAATAAGGGTAAATAATGCAAATGATTACCTCGCGACAAAACAGATTATTAAAGTTTCTTCTTTCCCGGAAGGAATATGTTACGCTGCTAAAAATTGCCGAGTATTTATCTGTTTCAGAGAAGACCGTCCAGCGCGATCTGCGGTTACTGGAACAATGGTTATCGGAATGGAAAATATCTATCGATAAACGTGCCGGTGCGGGCGTGATATTAAGTGCCGATAACATTACGGACCTTTTATATCTGGATCAGTTATTAGGGTCGGAGGGTGATGATGCTGACGGCATGATGAATAATTCACGGCGGGTTAAGATAGCCTCGCAATTATTAAGTGAAACGCCGCATGAAACATCGATCAATAAATTATCCGAACGTTATTTTATTAGTAGTGCATCGATTGTTAACGATCTGAAAGTGATTGAATCGTGGATTACCCCGCTGGGCCTGTCGCTGATTCGCAGCCAGAGTGGTACACACATTGAAGGCAGCGAGAGCGGCGTGCGCCAGGCGATGGCGTCGCTGATTAACGGTGTGATTAACCATAATGAACCTGGAAGCGTGATTTATTCACGACTTGATCCGGGCAGTTATAAAGCGTTAGTGCATTACTTCGGCGAAGAAGACGTTTTATTTGTCCAGACGCTGTTGCAGGAAATGGAGAACGATCTGTGCTGGTCGCTGGGCGAGCCTTATTACGTCAATATCTTTACTCATATTCTGATCATGATGTACCGCATTACGCGGGGCAATGCGCTGCCGAGAAAAGAAGAAAGCATCACGTCATGTGATGAGAACATTTTTTCCATTGCCAGTCGCATGATTCAGCATATCGAAAAACGCATTGCCCACCCGCTGCCGGAAGACGAAGTCTGGTTTATTTATCAATATATTATCTCCTCCGGTATGGTGATTGAAGAGCATAACGATGTGAGCGTAATTGGCCATATGCACTCCAGCGACGAAGCACGCTTGATTACCCATCGGCTGATTGCCACCTTCGCCGAAATGGTTGACTGCGATCTTAGCCAGGACACTGCGCTGTATGACGGATTGCTGATTCATATTAAGCCGCTGATTAACCGCCTGAACTACCAGATCCGCATTCGTAATCCGCTGCTGGAGGACATTAAAGGCGAGTTGCAGGACGTCTGGCGTTTGACACAGTGCGCGGTGAATCGGGTGTTTAGCGGCTGGGGCGAGCGGGCCGTGTCGGATGATGAGGTGGGATATTTAACCGTGCATTTTCAGGCCGCGATGGAGCGTCAGATAGCGCGTAAACGTGTGCTGCTGGTTTGCTCAACCGGTATCGGCACCTCTCACTTACTCAAAAGCCGCATTCTGCGCGCCTTTCCGGACTGGACCATCGTCGGCGTGGTGTCGGCAGGCAGCTTGCCCTCCGTCCTGACGGACGATATTGAACTGGTGGTATCGACGATCAATTTACCTGCCGTTGCCATGCCGGTCGTGTATGTCACCGCCTTCTTCAATGATGCGGATATTAAGCGGGTAACAGAAACGGTTATTACGGAAAAATTACATCGGGCGACGTCGCTGGTCGTTGAAAATTAATGTCTGAACTCCATGAGGTATGATTTATGGACATCACGAAAATACTCAATACAAATCGCGTTATTTTGGACATGAAGGCCACAAACAAAACGGAGGTTATTGAGGAACTGACAGATATTCTGCAAAAAGATGGGGTAATTAGCTGCCGGGAAACGTTTATTCAGGATGTCTGGCAGCGTGAATCAGAAGGCTCGACCGGCTTCGAAAATCATATTGCGATTCCGCACGGGAAATCCTCGGCGGTGGTCAATACCACACTGGCGATTGGGCGTACCCGCCAGGATATTCCCTGGGAAACCCTGGACGGCAGCAACGTGCGCTGCATCATTCTGTTTGCCGTACGCCTTGAAGATCAAAACACTACCCATATTCGTCTGCTTTCGCAGGTTGCTGGCGCGTTGGCGGATGACGACATTATTGAACAACTGTTAGTCGAAAGCAGTCCACAGAAAATTATTGAGCTTTTTAGCCAATATGCTGAATCCAATGTCTGCTAAATAATACGTGGAGCATGTTATGAATATTGTTTGTGTTGCCGCCTGTACGGCGGGTATTGCGCACACCTATATTGCCCGTGAGAAGTTAATTAAAGGTGCTAAAGCGCTTGGTCATAATATAAGAGTCGAAACCCAGGGGACTATCGGCACGGAAAACGAACTGCTGACAGAGGACATTTCTGCTGCTGATGTCGTGATTCTTGCTGTGGATGTGAAAATAAAAGGGGAGGAACGATTTTTAAATAAACGTATTGTGCGAGTAAAAACTGAAATCGTCATAAAATCGCCCATTCAGTTTCTTGAAAAGGTCGAAAAATCATTAGTTAATAATAACCAGTAGCGATCCCCATTCTGGAGGGATTTCACATGAGTGAAAATAAAATTCCGCTATCTCAGGAAATAAAAAGACATTTATTAACGGGGATTTCGTGGATGATCCCGTTAATTGTTGCCGCCGGGATCTGTATTGCTCTCGGGCAAATACTTGGCGGTACTAACGTGGGTGAAAAAACAGGAACCATACCCTGGATGCTCAACCAGATTGGCGGCTGGGGGATGGGGTTAATCGTACCGCTGATTAGCGCGGCGATTGCGTACTCTATTGCTGACCGCCCCGGATTCGCACCGGGTCTGATTGTCGGCTTTGTCTGCGGTGAAATTCATACCGGTTTTATCGGCGGGATGCTGGGCGGTTTTCTGGTCGGTTATACCGTCCTGCTGCTCAAGCGCTATATCCGTTTGCCGCAGTCGATGCAGGGGTTGATGCCCATCATGGTGCTGCCGGTACTGAGTACCGTCATTGGCGGCCTGTTGATGATGACGCTCATTGGCAAACCGATAGCCTGGCTGCAGGACGCGTTGATTCATCTGCTGGAGTCCATGCAGGGCGGGTCACGCTTTTTAATGGGGGCCATCCTTGGCGCAATGGCGACATTCGACTTTGGCGGACCGGTGAATAAAACCATGTCGCTATTTGCTGACGGCATGTTGGTCAGCGGCGTGTACGGTCCGGAAGCGGTGAAGTTTGTCGGTTCGATAATCCCTCCGTTCGGCATTACGCTCTCCTTTTTGCTGACGCGTCACAAGTACACCCGTGCGGAGCGCGAGGCGCTGAAAGCGGCATTCCCGATGGGGATCTGCATGATTACCGAAGGGGTCATTCCCATTGCGGCGCGCGACCTGCTGCGCGTGGTGGGGTCCTGCGTGGTGGCCTCGGCGATAGCGGGCGGTCTGATTATGGTGTGGGGCGTCGAAAGCCCGGTACCGCACGGCGGTATGTTCGTGGTCCCGCTCTTTACGCATCCGCTACTGTTTTGCCTGGCGCTGGGGATCGGCACGGTGATTTGCGGCGTCATGCTGTCGTTGTGGAAGAAACCGGTGACCGAACGTGACGAAGAGTTTGATGAACTTAGCGATCAAAAGCTGAAAGACGAAGAGATCACCTTCACCCTGGAATAACCGGAGGCCGTATGTTTGCCGATATGAAAAGCATGGTGACGAAAGCCTGGCGCGAGCAGTACGCGCTGCTGGCCATCAACTGTATGAACCTGGAAAGCGCCCGTGCGGCGGTGCGGGCGGCTGAGAAACACCGTGCGCCCATCATTCTGAATCTGTATCAGGGGCATCTGGGCCATTTTCCTGCACCGATAGCGGTGGCGGTCGTCAAAACGCTGGCAGAGGAAGCGTCGGTACCGGTCGCGCTGGCGCTGGATCATGGAAAGGACCCAGTGCGCATTCGACAGGCTTTTCGCGCCGGATTCAGCGGGTTAATGATCGACGCCTCCGCCTTTGCGCTGGAGGAGAACATTCGCCAGACCCGGGCGGTGGTTGAGCTCGCGACCAGCGTTTCTCTGTGCGTGGAAGGTGAGCTGGGGCATCTGGCCGACGCCCCGCGCTATGATCACGCAGCTAACGCTGATTTGATGACCCAGGCCGCCGATGTGGAGCCCTTTATCCAACAGACCGGTATCGATTTACTGGCGGTCTCGGTCGGCACGGCACATGGCATGTACGCGCCAGGTGTCATACCCGCCATTGATTTCCAGCGACTGGAGGAAATTGCCCGTTTATCAACGGTGCCGCTGGCGCTGCATGGCGGCAGCGGGACGCCGTTTGACCAGCTACAGCGCTGCCCGACGTTTGGCGTCGCCAAGATAAACGTTGGCGCGGCGGTTTTCGAGGCCGGAAAGGCTGCTCTGCTGCATACCCTGTGTCGCGACACATCCGGTGAACTCGTTGATGCCCTGGCCCTGATGGAGCAGGCCTGCGAGGAAGCCATTATTCCGTACCTGCAGGCCAGCGGCGCTATCGACAAAGCCTGATTCGTTTTCTGTAACGCCTTCTATGCCTCTGCGACGACGCACTGGCAGGGCTTTCTACACCCTGAAACTGGAGAATTAACATGTTAGTTTCGATGAAAGAATTACTGCAACCTACCCGTCAGCACGGTTTTGCCATCGGCGCATTCAACGTGGCGGACAGCTGCTTTGTACGTGCAGTAGTGGAAGAAGCGGAAGCAACCAATACCCCGGCGATTATCTCCATTCACCCCAGCGAGCATGATTTTGTAGGCGATGCGTTTTTTAGCTACGTCCGTGATATCACTCTGCGCAGCACGGTTCCCTTTACTCTGCATCTGGACCACGGCGCTTCGGTCGAGCATGTCCTGCGGGCGATTCAGTGTGGGTTTACCTCGGTGATGATTGATGGCTCGCTGTTGCCGTATGAAGAGAACGTGGCGCTGACCCGCGAAGTGGTCAAGCTGGCGCATGCGGTAGGCGTTTCGGTGGAGGGGGAACTGGGTACGATTGGTCAAACCGGGACGTCAGTGGAAGGCGGTGTATCGAAGGTCACTTATACCGATCCTGATCAGGCACAGGATTTTATCGCCCGTACCGGCGCGGACACGCTGGCGGTGGCGATTGGAACTGCACACGGCATCTACCCGAAAGGGATGCAGCCAGAGCTGCAAATGCACATCCTGCGTGAGATTGCCGGGCGAGTGGACATTCCGCTGGTGCTGCACGGAGGTTCCGCGAACCCGGATGCGGAAATTGCCGAGTCCGTTACGCTGGGCGTTGGCAAAATCAACATTTCCAGCGATATGAAATACGCTTACTTCCAGAAAGTCCGCGAAATCCTGGCGAAAGAAACCTGGTGGGACCCGAACGTTATTTACCCGGAAGCCATTAGCGCCGCGCGGGATGTGATCCGTCACAAAATGAAACTGTTCGGCTCAACCGGCAAAGCGTCACTTTACTAACCGCATACAGGCGGGGTGACCCGCCTTTTTCGCAACAAGGAAAAGTGGAATGAAGCGTTCACACATTAATTATGCCGTCGATAAAGCGCATGCCATCGCCGAGACTTTTCGGGTTTGCCTGCCTGACTTTGCGTATTTTACGGCTGATGCCTGGCGGCAACAGGATCACACTCTGTGGCGTGAAGTGCTCGATCTCCAACTGGGCTGGGATATAACCGACTTTGGGCGCGGAGATTTTGCGCAAACGGGGCTGACGTTACTGACGTTGCGCAATGGTCAGTTAGGGTCAGCCAGCTACCCCAAACCGTACGCCGAAAAGATGCTGCAGATTCAGCAGGATCAGCAGACGCCATGGCATTTTCATCGCCATAAAATGGAAGATATCGTTAACCGCGGCGGCGGTGATTTATGTATGCAGTTGGCGTGGGCTACGCCCGATGACGGGTATGATGCCCGGCGCATTGTTGAGGTTAGCGTCGATGGTCAGCGGCGTTCCGTTGACGCTGGCGAGACGCTGGTATTGAAACCGGGGCAGGGGGTATGCCTGCCGCCGCGGTTGTATCATCGCTTTTGGGCGGAGAAAGCGTTCGTGCTGGGCTGGGAGATCTCGATGGTCAATGACGACCTGCATGACAATCACTTCCTTGAGCCAGGCGGTCGCTTCCCGGCGATAGAAGAGGATGAGCCGGTGAAGTGGCTGTTGTGCAGTGAATATGCGCGCTTACAGCGATAAACGGCGACCCGGTCGGCAAATCGCCGCCGGGCCGTCAGATTTTACTGCGCAGCGGGTGGGGCGGTAACTTCACTACCGGATACCACGCCCGCCTGCATGGTTTGCGTTACCTGCTGTTTCTCCACGTTCACCGCATGCAACTGGCCGCTGACCGTTGGCTTGAGTGGCGCATCGGCTTGAATATTGCCGCTGGCGGTAAGCTGGATGTTACCGTCGCCGGAAAGCGGCAGTGCGGGCCATCCCCACTGCTGCAGAATCGTCATTGGCACGCCGCGCCCGTTCAGGCTGACCTGAGTTTGACGCTGAGGCAACTGTGAAATACTGGCAGTGGCCTCCAGCAACCCTTTTTCCGTATAGGCGCTTAGTTCGCTGATATTGATGGTGCTGCTGTTCGCCGTCAGCGCCAGCGAAGGACGACGCACGTCGGTGCGGTTAAAGGTGCCGGCAGCGGCGTTGAGGTTAGCGCTCCCGCTCCAGATCCCCCACTGATTGTTCTGCACCAGCCCGAGGTTAGCACCGTAGCCGTCCAGCGCGGTGAGCTGCCATGGGAAGCTCGGGTCGATATCAATCACCAGATTACGGCTGGCGCTGAATTTCTTCAGCGTCAGGCTGGCTAGCCAGGCTGGTAGAGGTTTCATCCACAGCTGTTTCCAGTTTTCCGGCAGCGTGTACTCCAGACCGGCAATGGCGGCATCATCGAGGACCAGCGCTTTGTTGTTGCGCTGCCAGTTTCCGGATGTTCTGACCATTCCCCCTTCCCAGCGGGTGGTGAACTGACGCAGCGCTATGCCCTGCGGCGAGAACTCGGCGTTCATAATCGGATCGAAAAAGTGCAGAGAGCCGTAGATAAACTCGCTGGCGTTCATCGACAGTTTTCCTTCCTGAGTTTGCCAGTCGTCCTTGCTGAAGGTCATGTTGCGCAAGCTCAGATCGAGATCCGTCACCGCCCAGTCAGGGCCTTGCAGACGGGCATCTGTTACTTCCAGACGACCAATTTGCAGGGAAGGAATAGTGCTTAACGGAGCAAAAAACTCGGCCAGCGATTTGTCGCTTTGCAGCCGAATATCGTTCAGGCGCAGATTCTCTACTACCCAACTACCGTCGGCATTGCGTTGCGCCACGCCGGTTAATGCCCCACGCGCCACATCTGCGCCAATATTGCTCAGCGTCACACGGTCGCGGTCAATACTGCCTTCAATCAATACGTTGGTCGTGGGGACGTCGTTCAGCGTCAACGAACTGGCGCTGAGCTGAATTTGCGCTTTACTCCCGAGAATTTTACCCGCCTCAGGACTCCAGGGAATGACTCCGCCGTTAACGCGCTGCGCGCTCAGGGTCCACTCGCTACCGGGACTGTTAAGCGCCATATCTTGCAATTGCAGGCGATCGGCCTGGAACGGCAGCGGCGCAGTTTGCTGGGAAAGATTCAGCGTGCCGTTTTGCAAAAGGATGGTGTCTACGTGCAGCGGGTCGGTGATTTGGCGGCTGCTCAGTCCAATATCGACCGTTTTCGCGACCAGCGTTGCGGGCTGACCATCCCGGCCAAAGGTGACGTTTTCCAGCAGAATATGGGAAGGAGAAGAAAACCGGTGATCGATGGCATCAAATGCCAGATGGTAGCTGCTGTTTTGCGAAACCCAGGCGCTGACGTGCTCTGCGCCCCAGCGAGTTTGCAGTAGAAAATACAAACCGAGGATCGCCACTGCAAGGGCGATCAGCACGTAAAGAAGCAGCTTTCCAATAAATTTCATGGTCTTCCATCCCGCGAAGTGCACATAGTCAAGTTATGCACGATTTAGGCGCAATGCTCAAGGCGGGAATGGTGAAAGAGCGTTACAGCGGCGTTGATTCAGAATCAACGCCGCATTTTGCTTATTGCTTCTCTGGTGGGAACACCAGATTCAGAACGATAGCGGTAATACCGCCTGCGGCAATGCCGGAAGAGAGCAGGTTTTTCACCCAGTCCGGAGCGAACTGCAGGATCAGCGGCTGCTGGGAAACGCCGAGGCCGACGGCCAGCGACAGCGCGATAATCAGAATTGCGCGGCGGTTCAGCGGTTCGCGGGATACGATACGCACGCCGGATGCCGCGATAGTACCGAACATCACCAGCGTAGCACCGCCGAGTACCGGCTCAGGAATATGCTGTACAAAACCGCTGACCGCCGGGAACAGGCCCAACGCGATCAGCATCAGCGCAACCACAAAACCAACGTAGCGGCTGGCAACGCCCGTTAACTGAATAACCCCGTTGTTTTGTCCAAAACAGGAGTTCGGGAAGGTGTTGAATACGGCTGAAACAAACGAGTTCAGACCGTTCGCCAGTACGCCGCCTTTCAGGCGTTTCATATACAGCGGACCAGAAACGGGCTGCTCGGAGACATCGGAGGTGGCCGTAATATCACCGATGGTTTCCAGCGAGGTAATCATAAACACCAGCATCAGCGGCAGCAGTAAGCTCCAGTCGATACCCAGGCCATAATACAACGGCGTTGGCACCATCAGCAGGTCCTGACTTACCGGCGCGGTATTTTGCGGCAGCATATCCATAAACCACGCCAACAGGTAACCTGCCGCCATCGCAATCACCAGTGACGCAACGCGCAGGTACGGGTTGCGCTGGCGGTTAAGCAGGATAATCAGCGCCAGCACGACGCCAGCCAGCAGTAAATTCTTTGGTGCGCCAAAGGTGTTGTCGCTCATTGCCGCATAGCCGCCGCCAATCGACGTCAGACCTACCTGAATCAGTGACAGGCCGATAATCATCACCACCACGCCTGAGACCAGCGGGGTAATGATACGACGCGCCAGATGCAGTACGCGTGAGATAACCATCTCAGTGCAGCTTGCCAGCATCAGTGTACCGAACAGCGCCGCCATCATGGTTGGGACATCTGCACCACCGGTTTTTAGCGCTGTACCGCCCATAATCAGTGGCGCAACAAAGTTAAAACTGGTGCCCTGAATGGATAATAGCCCTGAGCCGACCGGCCCCCAGGCTTTGATCTGAATGATAGAAGCCACGCCGGAAGCGAACAGCGACATACTGATAATGTGTTGAGTATCCTGAGCCGGTAAACCGAGCGCCTGGCAAATTAACAGCGCTGGGGTGATTACCGCGACGAACATGGCCAGCAGGTGCTGACAGGCGGCAAACAGGGTCTGGGCTAGTGGGGGGCGATCTTCAAGACGGTAAATCAGTTCACTGTTGTGAGTCTGCGCAACCGGTTGCGCATTTGTTGACTCTACGGCGTTAACGGACATCAGAGGCAATCCCATGGTGGAAAAGCGGTGATTTTATCTGACCATGGCGGAAATGCAAACGTTTGCTACCAGGTGTTCTTAATATTTAAAACGGATAAACAAACATTTTTATATAACTTTTCATGATTTTCTGCTTAAAATCCACACCGAAAACTCAATAAGAGCTAAAAATCGGTCTGGAATGCATCGTGCGTGATTGTGCTAAACGCACTAATGGAGTTGTAAATGTTTTATCTCGATACGTTATCAACGCTGGTTGCGGCAACCCTTGTGTTGCTGCTGGGACGTAAGCTCGTCCAGTCTGTTTCCTTCCTGAAAAAATACACCATTCCCGAACCTGTAGCTGGCGGATTGCTGGTGGCGATTGCGCTGCTGGTACTGAAAAAAAGCATGGGTTGGGAAGTGAACTTCGATATGACCCTGCGCGATCCGCTGATGCTGGCATTCTTCGCCACTATCGGCCTGAACGCCAATATCGCCAGCCTGCGCGCGGGTGGCCGTGTGGTGGGTATCTTTCTGATTGTGGTTGTTGGCCTGCTGCTGATGCAAAACGCCATTGGTATTGGTATGGCGACCCTGCTGGGTCTGGATCCGCTGATGGGTCTGATCGCCGGTTCGATAACCCTCTCTGGTGGGCATGGAACCGGGGCCGCATGGAGCAAGCTGTTTATTGAGCGCTATGGTTTCGCTAATGCGACGGAAGTGGCGATGGCTTGCGCAACGTTTGGCCTGGTGCTGGGCGGATTGATTGGCGGCCCGGTGGCCCGCTATTTGGTCAAACACTCTACCACGCCAGACGGCATGCCGGACGATCAGGCTGTGCCTACCGCATTTGAAAAGCCGGATGTCGGACGCATAATCACTTCGCTGGTGCTGATTGAAACCATTGCGCTGATCGCTATCTGTCTGACGGTGGGTAAAATCGTTGCACAAATGCTGGTCGGAACGGTGCTGGAACTGCCGACTTTCGTCTGCGTGCTGTTTGTTGGGGTGATCCTCAGTAACGGCCTGGCGTTAATGGGTTTTTATCGGGTGTTCGAGCGCGCGGTTTCGGTGTTGGGTAACGTTAGCCTGTCGCTGTTCCTGGCGATGGCGCTAATGAGTCTGAAGCTGTGGGAGCTGGCTTCTCTGGCCCTGCCGATGCTGGCAATCCTGGTTGTGCAGACCATTTTCATGGCGCTGTACGCGATATTCGTCACCTGGCGCATGATGGGTAAGAACTACGATGCCGCCGTGCTGGCAGCCGGACACTGCGGTTTTGGCCTCGGTGCGACACCCACGGCGATTGCCAACATGCAGGCAATTACAGAACGTTTTGGACCATCCCATATGGCGTTTCTGGTGGTGCCGATGGTGGGGGCGTTCTTTATCGATATCGTCAATGCGCTGGTGATTAAGCTGTATCTGCTGCTGCCGATTTTTGCGCAATAATGTCTGTGCGGCGGAGTCACATCCGCCGCCGCTATGAATCGACTATGCGTTGGAATAGCGCTCGGTTTCCGGCATCCAGCGTTCAATCAGCGCCACAGCCTGTTGCGGGTAACGTTCGTGAATATGACGGGCAATGCGCTGAACTTCCGGGATAATCGCCTGATCGCGCAGCAAATCTGCGACTTTGAATTCTGCCGTTCCGGTCTGGCGCGTACCCAACAGCTCGCCGGGCCCGCGGATCTCTAAATCTTTTTGCGCGATCACGAATCCGTCGTTGCTGTCGCGCAGAACTTGCAGGCGTTTTTGCGCGGTTTTTGACAGCGGCGATTTGTAGAGCAGGACGCAGTGGGAGGCCACCGCGCCACGACCTACGCGACCACGTAGCTGGTGCAACTGCGCCAGGCCCAAGCGCTCCGGGTTTTCAATAATCATCAGGCTGGCGTTAGGTACGTCTACGCCCACTTCAATCACCGTGGTGGCAACCAGCAGCTGCAGTTCGCCCTGCTTAAACGCCGCCATTACCGACTGCTTCTCTGCGGGCTTCATACGGCCGTGTACCAGGCCAATATTCAGTTCTGGCAGCACCAGTTTAAGCTCTTCCCACGTGGCTTCAGCGGCCTGAGCTTCTAACAAATCAGACTCCTCAATCAGCGTACAGACCCAGTACGCCTGGCGCCCTTCATGGGTACAAGCGTTGCGCACGCGGTCAATAATATCGCTGCGGCGGGTATCCGGAATCGCCACCGTGGTGACTGGCGTACGCCCCGGAGGGAGTTCGTCAATGACCGACGTGTCGAGATCGGCATAGGCGGTCATTGCCAGCGTGCGCGGGATTGGGGTGGCGGTCATGATTAGCTGGTGTGGATGGAAACCCTGCTGCTGACCTTTCTCCCACAGCGCCAGGCGCTGATGTACGCCAAAACGGTGCTGTTCGTCGATGATAACCAGTGCCAGTCCGTTGAACTGCACCTGTTCCTGGAAAATTGCGTGCGTGCCGACAATCATCTGCACCTCACCGCTGGCGATAGCTTCCTGCTGTGCCAGCCGCGCTTTGCCTTTCTGTTTACCTGCCAGCCAGCCAACTTCAATACCCAGTGGCGCGAACCAGTTGCGGAAGTTATTCGCGTGCTGCTCAGCCAGCAGTTCGGTGGGGGCCATCAGCGCAACTTGCTTACCATGTGCGATGGCACGTAGGGCGGCCAGCGCCGCAACCAGCGTTTTGCCGGAGCCGACATCGCCCTGCACCAGACGCATCATAGGGACATCCAGTGCCATATCGCGTTCGATCTCAGCGGTAACGCGGGCCTGGGCGCCGGTGGGTTTAAACGGTAGAGCCGCCAGCAGCTTATCTTTCAGCGCGTTGTTTGCGAGCAGCGGCTGGGCGTGGAAACGTTGCGCCCCGGCGCGTAGTGCCAGCATGCTGAGGTTATGCGCCAGCAGTTCTTCCAGAATCAGACGTCGCTGTGCTGGATGCTTACCGGTTTCCAGATCGCTCAACTGCAGTGACGGCGGTGGACGGTGCAATGTGCGCAGAGCTTCCGGCAGGCTCATCATGCCTTGCAACAACTCTGGCGGTAGCAGTTCGGCAATGGCGCAGGTATCGAGCAGGTCCAGCGCTTGATCGGTCAGTTTGCGCAGCGTGGCCTGCTTCACGCCTTCGGTGGTTGGATACACCGGCGTGAGCGTTTCCTGCAATTCCGGCGTGCTGAGATCGCCCTGCACGCGATACTCCGGGTGGATCATCTCTGCGCCGTATTTTCCGCGTTTGGCTTCGCCATAGGCCAGCACCCGGCGACCGGTGGCGAGACTATTTTTCATTGCGGCGCTGAAGTTGAAAAAGCGCATGGTGAGAATGCCGGAGCCATCACTGATCTGACAGGTCATCATCCGGCGTCCGCCGAAGGTGATATTGCAGTTCAGCACTTCGCCTTCTACGGTGGCGTAAACGCCCGGCAGCAGTTCGCCAATCGGGTACAGGTGCGTGCGGTCTTCGTAACGCAGAGGGAGGTGGAGCAGAAGGTCCTGCACGGTGTGCAGGCCAATTTTCGCCAGTTTACTGCTTTGCGCTGCGCCAACGCCGGTCAGAGAATTGAGTGGGATGGCATCCAGTAAACGGCCTTTCATCGCGTTTATCTCGCAGATTGCATAGTGGCCCACCACGTTGCATCGGCTTCAATTTCGCCCTGCGTGTTTACGTGGGGGTAGGGAAGACCTTTGCGCTTAGCGACATTCGCCAGCACCGGATAACCGCCTTCAAACAGCAAACGCTGCTGCTCATCTTGCGCCAGCATGCTGTTTTCTCGTTGGTACATGCCGGCGTTTTGCCGCTGGCGCTGTGCTTCGTACAGAATCAGCGCGGAGGCGACCGAAACGTTCAGCGATTGCACCATGCCAGTCATGGGAATGATGATGTCCTGATCCGCCAGATCCAACGCTTCCTGAGTGATGCCGGTTTTCTCCTGACCCATCAGGATGCAGGTGGGGCGCGTGTAATCAATCTCGCGAAAATCCACGGCTTTATCTGACAGATGTGTTGCCAGAACCTGCATGCCCTGGTTTTTTAAATGTGTGACCGCATCGCCAATAGTGCGGTGAGTCTTCACCTGTACCCAACTGTTGCTGCCTGCGGCAGAAGAGGCCATGGTGCGCATACGGCTACCAGGCCAGACGGCGTGGACTTCATGCACGCCGACCGCGTCTGCAGTACGAATGATTGCAGAAACGTTATGAGGTTTGTGGACCTGCTCCATGCAGACGGTCAGATCGGGCTGACGACGTGCGAGCATCTCGCAAATACGTGCATAACGTTGAGTATTCATAAAACGTGTTCTAGTTACGGTTACGGGTGACTTTTATCACGTCCGGCATGACGCGGATTTTGCGCATGATATTCGCTAAGTGCACGCGATCGCGAGCGGTCAGGCGAATAAAGGCGCTATAGACGCGGCCATCTTTCTCTTCCGTATTCAGACTTTGAATGTTGGAGGTGGTCGTGTTGATTGCCGCCGTCAGGTTCGCCAGAGCACCCTGGTGGTTAAACATATCCACCTTAATCTCGGTGATGAACTCCTGCTCTGTCTCTTTATCCCATTCCACCGCCATAAACTTCTCTGGCTCTTTTTGATAGCCACGAATGTTACGGCAGGATTCATGGTGAATCACCAGACCTTTACCCGGGCTGACGTGGGCAATGATTGGATCGCCAGGAATCGGACGACAGCATTTCGCGAAGGTGATCAGCACGCCATCTGCGCCTTTGATCGGCAGATGACCGTGGCCAGATTGCGCTGGCACGTTTGCCGTTGCTTCGCCCTGCTGGAGGTTTTTCGCTACCACCACGCTCATGGCGTTACCCAGACCGATTTCCGCGAGCAGATCGTCAAGGGTGGCGAGCTTCATGCGTTCAAGCTCACGCTGGATGCTCTCTGGCGGGATCTCAGCCAGTTTACGGCTACCGCCTAAGGCATGGTTGAGCAGTCGACGACCCAGACTGACGGAATCATCGCGCTTGAGGTTTTTCAGCAGTTGGCGAATTTTGGCGCGCGCTTTCGAACTGACGACGAAGTTGAGCCACGCTGCATTCGGACGGGCGCCCGGAGCGGTAATAATCTCAACGGTCTGGCCGCTAAAGAGCGGCTGCGAAAGCGGGTAAGGTTGTCTGTCGACGCGTGCGCCGACGCAGGCGTGACCGATATCGGTATGCACGGCGTAGGCGAAGTCGACAGGCGTTGCACCGGCAGGCAGTTCGACAATGCGCCCTTCCGGTGTGAAAACATAAATCTCATCCGGGAAGAGATCAGATTTGACGCTTTCAATAAATTCAAACGAGCTACCGGCGCTCTGCTGCAGTTCCAGCAGGCTTTGCATCCAGCGTTGAGCGCGGATTTGTGCGGTGGTGCTGCTTTCGCCGCCGTGCTCTTTGTAAGCCCAGTGCGCTGCTACACCCATCTCTGCCATCTGGTCCATGTCTTCGGTACGAATCTGTACTTCAACCGGGACGCCGTGAGGGCCGATCATTGAGGTGTGCAAAGACTGATATCCGTTCGCTTTCGGAATGGCGATATAGTCTTTCACGCGACCAGGACGAGGTTTGTACAGGCTGTGCATCTGGCCGAGTACGCGATAACAGGTATCGGAATCATGAACGATAACGCGAAAAGCGTAGATATCCATGATGGAGTGAAAACGCTGCTCTTTGAGCACCATTTTGCAGTAAATAGAGTACAGGTGCTTCTCGCGTCCACTTACGCGACACGGAATACCTGCCTCTTGCAAACGCCCTTCGATTTCCGAGAGGATTTTTTGGATCATCTCTTTGCGGTTGCCACGAGCGGCTTTAACCACTTCTTTAATCACGCGATAGCGGTTCGGGTACAGCGCTTCAAAACCCAGCTCTTCCAGCTCGGTTTTAATGTGATGAATACCTAAACGGTGTGCCAGCGGACTATAGATTTCGAGGGTTTCACGGGCGATGCGGCGACGCTTGTCCGGGCGTAATGAGCCCAGTGTGCGCATGTTGTGGGTACGGTCAGCGAGTTTGATGAGAATGACGCGGATATCCTGCACCATCGCCATAATCATCTTGCGAAAGTTTTCAGCTTGCGCCTCTTTCTTATCGCGAAACTTAAGCTTATCAAGTTTCGACACCCCTTCTACCAGTTCAGCAACGCTTTTACCAAAAAGCTGTTCCATGTCCTGGTAGGTGGCAGGGGTATCTTCAATCACGTCATGCAGCAGCGCAGCCATCAGCGTTTCATAGTCGAGTTTCATCTCGGCCAGAATGCAGGCTACCGCTACCGGGTGCGTGATATAGGGTTCACCGCTTGAACGTGTCTGGCCCTCGTGAGCGTCACGTGCAACGAGATACGCCTGCCGAAGACGCTTAATCTGGTCTTCCGGCAGGTAGTTTTGAATCAGTTGATTCAGGCTTTCAAACAGATACAAGGGCGACCCGCTTTGTGATTAACGACGACCTTCAGCAATAGCGGTAACGGCTTGTAATTCAGCGGCTTCCTGCTCTTGCTGTTCCTGGCGCTCACGCACGTCGAGGATCTGGTTGTTGATCAGACCTTCTTCGATTTCGCGCAGCGCGATAACGGTAGTTTTATCGTTTTCTTCCGGTACGAGCGGATCCTTTCCGCCTACCTGCATCTGACGAGCGCGACGCGCGGCGACCAGTACCAGGTCAAAACGGTTACCAATTTTCTCTACAGCGTCCTGAACAGTTACGCGTGCCATACTTAAAATGCTCCACAGGTGAAGAAATGACTGGGCATGATACTGAATGTGGGTTCAGTCTGCCAACAGTTTGCTGATTAAAGCGTCATGACGCTGCTTTTGGCGGCTCATGCGCAGACGTTCGGCGCGAATGATAGTTTTCAAATCGCCCAAGGCGGTATCGAAATCATCATTCACAATAAGATAATCATATTCGGCGTAATGGCTCATTTCTGCAACAGCTTGCGCCATACGTTTTGCGATCACGTCTTCGCTATCCTGACCGCGGCCACGAAGACGGCGATCCAGCTCAATCTTAGATGGCGGCAAAATAAAAATACTGCGCGCATGCGGCATTTTTTGACGAATCTGCTGCGCACCTTGCCAGTCGATATCTAAAAAGACGTCTACGCCGGATGCTAACACTTGCTCAATGGCCTCACGCGAGGTGCCGTAGTAATTACCGAAAACCTCAGCGTGTTCCAGGAACGCGTCTCTGCCAATCATGGTTCTGAATTCGTCATGGTTCACAAAAAAATAGTGTTCACCGTGCACTTCCCCCGGGCGCGGTGCGCGCGTGGTGTGCGAAACAGAAACCTGGGTGTCATACAACGGTTGGGTCTTTAATAAAGCCTGAATCAGGCTGGATTTACCCGCGCCACTGGGGGCAGAAACAATATAAAGCGTGCCTTGAGCCATGAGTATCTTAATGTATGTGATTGTCGAAAGAGAGCCTACATACGGGCTTATTATACACGTAGCCGCTATGTGACGTAGCCCTTGTCACACTTTTTGCGCATGTTTATTGCGTTTTGCGTACCAGTTTCCTGTTTTATCCGCGATTTGCAGCAATTCGTGCAAATGTCAGGAACGTTGCGCGCAGGATGAGTTTTTGCCGCTCTGTTTCCATTTCAATTCGCGTTATATCTGCCGGGAAACGTACTGTTCAGCGGAGATAGCATGGGATTATGGAAATGCATAGGGCTGGTTTTGCTAATGTGGTATCTACCCTCATGGGCGGTATGCCCCGTCTGGTCGCCTGCCAGGGCACAAGAGGAAATTTCACGACTACAGCAGCAGATAACACAGTGGAATGACAGTTACTGGAAACAAGGGGAAAGTGTCGTAGACGACGCCGTTTATGACCAGCTCAATGCGCAGCTCATCCAGTGGCAGCGCTGTTTTGGCGATGAAGCCCCACCAGATCTATCTGCGCCCCCAATAAGTGGAACCGTCTCGCACACCGTTCCCCACACGGGAGTTCGAAAACTTGCCGATAAGCAAGCGCTACAACAATGGATGCATGCTCGTAGCGATCTCTGGGTGCAGCCGAAGGTGGATGGCGTGGCGGTCACGCTGGTTTATCGCAATGGAAATCTGATACGGGCGATTAGCCGTGGTAACGGTCTGAAAGGCGAAGACTGGACGCAAAAGGTTCTTCAGATCCCTTCCGTTCCACGTACTACCAGCGGGCTGCTCTCTGACAGTACGTTGCAGGGGGAGATATTTTTGCAGCAACAAGGGCATATTCAGCAGCAGAGAGGGGGAATGAACGCCCGCTCAAAGGTTGCTGGAATGATGATGCGCCAGAGCAACCCGGAAATGTTACGTTCGCTGGCTATTTTTATCTGGGCCTGGCCTGATGGTCCAGTTGCCATGTCGGAAAGACTTGAGCAACTCACTGCTGCCGGGTTCAGTTTCACGCAACGATATACTCAGGCCGTGAAGAGTGCGGATGACGTCGAGCAGGCGCGCGCCAGGTGGTGGACTTCAGCGTTACCTTTTGTGACGGATGGTGTGGTGGTGCGAACGGGAAAAGAACCGCGGGCGCAATACTGGCTACCCGGACAGGGAGACTGGCTGGCAGCGTGGAAATATCCTCCCGTGGCCAGGGTATCTGAGGTGACAGGTATTCAGTTCTCCGTTGGCAAAAGCGGAAAAATTGCGGTGGTTGCATTGCTGGTCCCCGTCATGCTGGATGATAAGCGGGTGCAGCGCGTCAATATTGGCTCAGTACGGCGCTGGAATGAATGGGATATTGCGCCTGGCGATCAGATTCTGATAAGTCTGGCTGGACAGGGGATTCCCCGTATAGATGAGGTGGTCTGGCGCAGCACCCAGCGTAATAAGCCAGCACCACCTGAGGGGCGCTTCAATTCACTAACTTGTTTTTATGCCACAGCGG
Organism: Citrobacter sp. RHBSTW-01044; assembly: GCF_013781945.1. Taxonomy (NCBI): domain Bacteria; kingdom Pseudomonadati; phylum Pseudomonadota; class Gammaproteobacteria; order Enterobacterales; family Enterobacteriaceae; genus Citrobacter; species Citrobacter sp. RHBSTW-01044. The sequence continues at coordinate 83,287 of NZ_CP056180.1, forward strand.
AGTGTCAGGAACAGTTTGTTGCCAGGCTCGTCTGGCTGGGGGCCAAAGATGTGTTAGGGCTGGAGGGTATGGGCGAGGCGGGATGGCGGGAGCTACATCAGACGTATCGCTTTGAACATATCTTTTCCTGGCTTGGATTAACGCAGGAGCAGCTACAGTCCACATTTGGCGTGAACAAAGGGGGGAAGCTGTGGCATCAGTTCAATCTGTCACGCCGTCTTCCATTTACGCGCTGGGTGATTGCCATGGGAATACCGTTAACACAGGCAACGTTGAATGCCAGTCGGGATGGATCGTGGCAGCAGTTACGGGAACGCAGTGAACAAAGCTGGCGGCAACTTCCTTTCATGGGGGAGCGACGGGCACGACAGGTTATTCAGTGGCTGGAGGATAAAGAGATCACAGCGCTGAGCAACTGGTTAGCTGCTCAGCGGATCACGGGCTTTATGCCTTAATGGCCTTCATGGCGATAGTAAAATACCGGCAGCCCCAACTTCAGGCGCAGGGCCAGTAGTCGGGCGGTAAAGCCGAAGAGCAGGGTAGAGATCACCACCACATCGTGGCTGGAGACATAATGTTGTAGCACGATATACAGCACAGCAGCGGCAAATGAAACGCCGGCATACAGTTCTTTCTGGAATACTAACGGGATGCGTTTGCAGAACATGTCACGTAATACACCACCAAAGACCCCGGTAGTGACCGCAGCGACCACGGCAATAATCGGTCCATGACCCATATCCAGCGCCACCTGGGCGCCAATAATAGAAAAGACCACCAGGCCCAGCGCATCCAGGACGAGGAATATTTTACGCAGATAGGGCATTACGGGGGCAATAATGGTGGTGAGTACCGCAGCGGTCGCCACGATAATGACGTATTCAGGGTGCTTTACCCAGCCGAGTGGATAGTGGCCGAGAAGGATGTCGCGTACCGAGCCGCCGCCAATGGCCGTCGCGGTGGCAATGATAATGACGCCAAATGTATCCATACGGCGACGCCCAGCCGCAAGCGCACCGGTCATGGCTTCGGCAGTAATACCAATTAAATATAAAACGTGTAACAGCATGTCTTCCCCCTGATTTGCTGGGGCTAAGGTTAACGATTTGTGCGCATTGTCACGATTGAGATTTTCTAAGGTGAAGCGATTTTAATAACTACAGCTAATGTGATTTTGCTGTAAATGCGTTATGGCATGCGCTTTACTTTATGAATGGTGACAATAAATGATGAGAAAATATAATTCGAACTGGATGGGTCACAACCGAAGTGTTGGGAAAAACACGTAGCCCCGTCGTTTATGGGGGGGCTACGTGGAATGGAGTTTACTCGATATTCTGAATTTGCTCGCGCATTTGCTCGATCAATACCTTCAGTTCAATTGCGGAATTAGTCACCTCGGCATTGATAGACTTGGATGCCAGAGTGTTCGACTCACGGTTGAATTCCTGCATCATGAAGTCCAGACGACGGCCAACAGCCTCTTTTTTCTTCAGAATGTTGTAGGTTTCTTTGACGTGGGCTTCCAGACGATCTAACTCTTCTGCAACATCGATGCGCTGCGCCATCAGCACCAGTTCTTGCTCAAGGCGGTTATTCTCCAGTTGCACCTGGGCGTCTTCCAGTTTGGCTACCAGACGCTCACGCTGCCATTGCAGAATTTCCGGCATATGTGCACGCACTTTAGTGACTTCAGTGCTGACACCTTCCAGACGCTGCTCGATCAGCGCTTTCAGCGCCTGACCTTCGGTTTCACGCGCGACGATGAAGTCATCCAGCGTACCGTCAAGCGCGGCGAGGATCTCGGCGGCAATGGCGTCCAGATCTTGCTCCTGGGCAGCCATTACGCCTGGCCAGCGCAGGATATCAACTGGGTTAATTTCACCTTCATCACTCTGCATTTTGACCCAGTTAGCAGCGCTAACGAGCTGTTTAGCGAGCTTTTCATTTAGAATCAGCTCGCCCTGGGCGCTGACATCAGGCTCAAAACGCAGCGTACACTCGACTTTACCGCGCGTCAGACGCGTGCGTATGCGTTCGCGAACAACGGGTTCAAGACTACGGAACTGTTCCGGCAGGCGAAAATAAGTTTCCAGATAACGCTGGTTTACCGAGCGCATTTCCCAGGTAGCGCTACCCCATTCACCCTTGATTTCACGCCGGGCGTAGGCGGTCATGCTGCGGATCATAGACGTTCCTGTTTTTAAAGATGAGATGGGAGGATTATAGCCATCCACGTCTTGTCAGGATAGGAATAACAGTCGGAAGTCCGTATAATGCGCAGCCACATTCGTTTCAAGCCGGAGATTTTATCATGCGTCCAGCAGGTCGTAGTGCCAACCAGGTGCGTCCCGTCACCCTGACCCGTAATTATACAAAACACGCTGAAGGCTCCGTGCTGGTCGAATTTGGTGATACCAAAGTGCTGTGTACCGCCTCTATTGATGAAGGCGTACCGCGTTTTCTGAAAGGTCAGGGCCAGGGCTGGATCACCGCAGAATATGGAATGCTGCCACGCGCCACGCACACCCGTAACGCCCGAGAAGCGGCGAAAGGTAAGCAGGGCGGTCGTACCATGGAAATCCAGCGTCTGATCGCTCGTGCGCTGCGCGCCGCGGTTGATCTGAAGACGCTCGGTGAATTCACTATTACGCTGGACTGCGATGTTATTCAGGCAGATGGCGGTACGCGCACTGCATCAATTACCGGCGCATGTGTGGCGTTGGCTGATGCGCTGAACAAGCTGGTAGCGAGCGGTAAACTGAAAACTAACCCGATGAAAGGGATGGTCGCCGCGGTTTCCGTGGGCATTGTGAACGGTGAGGCGCTCTGTGACCTCGAATATGTTGAAGACTCTGCCGCAGAAACCGACATGAACGTGGTGATGACTGAAGACGGACGCATTATAGAGGTGCAGGGCACGGCAGAAGGCGAGCCGTTCAGCCATGAAGAACTTCTCACCCTACTGGCGTTAGCCCGAGGGGGAATCGAATCCATTGTAACGACGCAGAAGGCGGCGTTAGAAAATTGATTTTAAAGGCGACTGATGAGTCGCCTTTTTTTTGTCTGTAATAAAGTGAGATGAGGAGCGAATCCATGAAACCGTATCAGCGCCAGTTTATTGAGTTTGCGCTTAGCAAGCAGGTACTAAAGTTTGGCGAGTTTACGCTGAAATCCGGGCGTAAAAGCCCCTATTTCTTCAACGCCGGGCTGTTTAATACCGGGCGCTGCCTGGCTCTGTTAGGCCGTTTTTATGCCGAAGCGCTGATGGATTCCGGTATTGAGTTCGATTTGCTGTTTGGTCCGGCCTACAAAGGTATCCCGATTGCGACCACCACGGCTGTTGCGCTGGCGGAACACCACGATAAAGATTTGCCGTACTGCTTTAACCGTAAAGAGGCGAAGACCCACGGTGAAGGCGGTAATCTGGTAGGTAGCGCACTTGAGGGGCGTGTAATGCTGGTGGATGATGTTATCACCGCAGGTACGGCTATTCGTGAGTCGATGGAAATTATTCAGGCTAACGGTGCCACGCTGGCGGGGGTACTGATTTCTCTCGATCGTCAGGAACGCGGTCGCGGCGAGATTTCAGCGATTCAGGAAGTGGAACGCGATTATGGCTGCAAGGTGATTTCTATCATTACCCTGAAAGATCTGATTGCGTATCTGGAAGAAAAACCAGAAATGGCAGAACACTTGGCCGCAGTACGGGCGTATCGCGAAGCGTACGGCGTATAAGAACTGCCGGATGGCGCTGCGCTTATCCAGCCTACGCACCGCGGGGTTCGTAGGCAAAATAGGCGAGGTCGCCATCCAACAACGGTGTTACTGCAATTGAGCGGCAACCAACGGCCAGCGGATGTCGAAATCATCCGTTGGGCGGTATTTAAATTCGCTACGTACAAACCGGGACAGCATACCTTCGCAGAAAGCCAGTAGCTGGCTGGCCAGCAGCGTTTCATCCACGGTGTAGCCTTCACCTTCACGCATTCTTTTTTCTCGCAGAACCTGGCGTAACTGCGCCTCAATTCGCTCAAAAAGCTGGTTAATACGGCCTTGCAGACGGTCTTGCTCGAACATCAACGCGTGTCCGGTCAGAATTCGCGTCAGGCCAGGATTACGTTCACCGAACCCTAAAATCAGCAGTACGATCAGACGCAATCGCGCGTTAGTGTCCTTTTCATCTTTCAAAATCAGATTGATACGGGTAATCAGACTATCTTCGATAAACTCAATCAGGCTATCGAACATGCGGGTCTTGCTGGGAAAATGGCGATACAAGGCCGCTTCGGAAACGCCCACAGAGGCCGCCAGTTTAGCTGTCGTGATGCGTTGGCTACCATCGCTGGACTCAAGCATCAGTGCCAGAGACTGAAGTATTTCTTCGCGACGATTCCTTTTCGCAGTTTGCTTTTCTACCATGTTACAAAATACCCCTGAAAATAAGCTCTTGCCAGGCAGGCATCCACACAGCGACCGCAAACGGGTGTTTGCGGTGTGTTATTGCGTTATTACGCTGTGAGATACTTTTCTGCGGGTTACTTGCGCCCGGAATGGCCGAAGCCACCTTCGCCACGATCGGTGGCTTCAAACTCTTCCACCAAATTAAATTCAGCCTGGACGACCGGTACAAATACCATCTGCGCGATACGTTCGCCCGGTTCAATAGTAAAGTTGTCCTGACCACGGTTCCAGATTGAAACCATCAGCTGGCCCTGGTAGTCGGAATCAATCAAACCGACCAGATTGCCCAGTACGATCCCGTGCTTATGGCCCAGCCCGGAGCGCGGGAGCATCACCGCCGCAAGAGAAGGATCGGCAATGTGGATAGCTAACCCGGTTGGCACCAGCGTTGTTGCGCCAGGCGCCAGTTCTACGGCGTCATCAAGACAGGCACGCAGGTCAAGTCCGGCAGAACCAGAAGTGGCGTACGTCGGGAGCGGAAATTGTTGCCCTACGCGCGGGTCCAGAATCTTAACGTCGATTTTTTTCATCATAACGGGTCACGATCTCGTCGAGTAATAATTGGCCCAGGAGTTCTTTGCGCTCAAGCGGTAAGACTTTATCTCCATCCTGCCAAAAAAGGTGTAATGCGTTGCTGTCGCTGTTAAATCCTTGAGTGGACAGCGAAACGTCGTTCGCACAGATCACATCAAGGTTTTTGCGGATGCGTTTTTGCCGGGCATATTCTTCCACATTATTTGTTTCGGCGGCAAACCCAACGACAAAAGGACGATTAGCATCCAGTGCGGCAACACCAGCGATGATGTCCGGGTTTTTAACCATTTTTACTGTTAATTCATCACCCTGCGTTGCCTGTTTTTTGATTTTTTCACTGGCGACTGTTTCAGCGCGATAATCAGCGACTGCGGCGCAGCCGATAAAAATATGCTGTTGTTGCACCGCAGATTGCACGGCGGCTTCCATTTCCAGCGCGGTCATCACATCAATGCGCTGGACAAAAGGCGGTGTAGGTAACGAAACCGGACCTGATACCAGCGTGACGTTTGCCCCGCGTTTTGCGGCAGCGGCCGCGATAGCAAATCCCATTTTCCCCGAGCTGTGGTTGGAAATATAACGCACGGGATCAAGCGGTTCACGCGTCGGGCCTGCTGTAATCATGATGTTGAGATGTTGCAGATCTTTGACAGGTGAAAAATGTTCTGCCGCCATATCCACAATTGTTAACGGATCCAGCATACGTCCAGGACCGACATCGCCACATGCCTGACTACCGCTGTCAGGGCCCCAAATGAGCAAACCGCGCGAGGCAAGAATGCCCAGATTGTGTTGGGTAGCGGCGGCGCGGAACATCTGCTGGTTCATAGCCGGCAGCACGGCAACAGGCGCTGGCGTTGCCAGACAGATCGTAGACACCAGATCGTTGGCCATACCTGCGGCAACGCGGGCAATCAGGTCTGCCGTCGCTGGGGCCAGTATAACCAAATCGGCCCATTTCCCCAGCTCAATGTGGCCCATCGCGGCTTCGGCTGCGGGGTCAAGCAGGCTGTCGGAAACGGGATAGCCCGAAACCGCCTGTAAGCTCAGAGGAGTAATAAACGCTTTTGCTGCTTCGGTCATCGCCACGCGGACGTCTGCGCCGCGTTCCCGTAAACGACGCACCAGCTCAGGGGTTTTGTACGCAGCAATCCCGCCACTGACGCCAAGTACGATTTTTTTACCGGCCAGGCTCATCATGATCTTTCCTGTTGGGTTTCACCAGAAGGCGGATATTTTATCACAATCCGCAATGTGTCGTGCTTTTGCCCGCGCTCCAGTTTGCGAGGCTCTACGAAGAAGTGAAAACAGAGCGTCGATTCGCCGCTGGCGTTATGCCACTATGCGGACGCGAAAGGAGGGGAAAAGCATGGAAAATACAGGACGTATAATGCCTCGGGAAAAGCTGTTGGCGCAGGGGGCCAGTTCGCTGACCGACGTAGAGCTACTGGCTCTTTTTCTACGCACCGGGATACTGGGTAAAGATGTGCTTACGCTGGCGAAAGAGATGCTTCAGCATTTTGATTCGTTGTATGGCCTGTTGTCTGCTGATTACATGGATTTCAGCTATGTTCAGGGCATCGGTATCGCGAAGTACGCACAGTTGAAGGGAATAGTGGAGCTGGCAAGGCGCTACTACAACGTACAGGTGATAGAGGAGCGTGCGATACTTAGCCCGGAAATGGCGCGTGAATTTCTGCAAAGCCAGCTTTCGCAAGAGGAACGCGAGATCTTCTATGTGATCTTTATGGATTCTCAACATCGCGTGATTAAACACCGTAAACTTTTTTCCGGAACGCTAAGCCACGTTGAAGTGCATCCGCGAGAAATTGTCCGCGAAGCGATAAAAATGAATGCTTCTGCGGTGATCCTTGCACATAATCACCCTTCGGGGTGTGCAGAGCCGAGCAAAGCAGATAAACTCATCACCGAGCGTGTTGTGAAATGCTGTCAGTTCATGGATATCCGGGTGCTTGATCATCTGGTCATTGGGCGCGGAGAGTACGTTTCTTTTGCGGAACGCGGTTGGATTTAACGCACTTTACGCGATCCATCGGGATCTTTGTCTGTTCGGGACTTGAGCACATCGCTGACTCAGCGTATACTACGCCACCTTTGAGAATCTCGGGTTTGGCATTTGGGCCTGGCAATCGAGAGTTCGCAAATACGCAAAATCATTCTTGTTGCGTCCAATGACGAGGCAACGATGAAAGATTTAGTGTATTGAACTGCGATAACCGGGCTGAGAAGCCTGACGAGGCGCCAATACCCCATACGAAGCTCGAGCTAATTTGATTTTTGGAGAATAGACATGTCCCGAGTCTGCCAAGTTACTGGCAAGCGTCCGGTGACCGGTAACAACCGTTCCCACGCACTGAACGCGACTAAACGCCGTTTCCTGCCTAACCTGCACTCTCACCGTTTTTGGGTTGAGAGCGAGAAGCGTTTTGTCACCCTGCGTGTATCTGCTAAAGGTATGCGTGTTATTGATAAGAAAGGCATCGAAACAGTTCTGTCTGAACTGCGTGCCCGTGGCGAAAAGTACTAAGTACTAAGAGGAAATAAATCATGGCTAAAGGTATTCGTGAGAAAATCAAGCTGGTTTCTTCTGCTGGTACTGGTCACTTCTATACCACCACGAAGAACAAACGTACTAAGCCGGAAAAACTGGAGCTGAAAAAGTTCGATCCAGTTGTTCGTCAGCACGTTTTATACAAAGAAGCGAAAATCAAATAATTTCCGCTTTGATGTAAAGAAAAACCCTGCCTCGGCGGGGTTTTTTGTTTTCTGGCCGTCCCCATATTAATGAGACCTGATACACCGCCGGAGATACTATGCCTGAATTACCTGAAGTCGAAACCAGCCGCCGCGGTATTGAGCCGCATCTGGTGGGGGCAACGATTATGCACGCGACTGTGCGTAACGGTCGTTTGCGTTGGCCAGTATCAGAGGAAATCTATCGTCTGAGTGATAAACCTGTCCTGAGCGTACAGCGGCGCGCGAAATACCTGCTGCTGGAGCTATCAGATGGCTGGGTAATCATTCACCTGGGGATGTCGGGTAGTTTGCGTATCCTTTCTGAAGAGCTTCCGGCAGAAAAACATGACCACGTCGACTTAGTGATGAGTAACGGCAAAGTCCTGCGCTATACCGATCCGCGTCGTTTTGGCGCCTGGCTGTGGACTAAAGAGCTGGATGGGCATAATGTCCTCGCCCATCTTGGCCCTGAGCCGCTGAGCGACGATTTCAATGCTGGTTATCTGCAGCAGAAATGTGCGAAGAAGAAAACTGCGATTAAACCCTGGCTGATGGATAACAAGCTGGTCGTGGGGGTGGGAAACATCTATGCCAGCGAGTCGCTGTTTGCGGCTGGTATCCATCCTGACCGTCTGGCGTCATCTTTGTCGCAGGATGAGTGCGAACTGCTGGTGCGCGTTATCAAGGCGGTTTTGCTGCGTTCTATCGAGCAGGGCGGGACCACGCTGAAGGACTTTCTGCAAAGTGACGGTAAGCCGGGCTATTTTGCCCAGGAGCTGCAGGTCTATGGGAGAGAAGGTGAACCCTGTCGCGTATGCGGCGCGCCAATCATTGCGACAAAACACGCTCAGCGCACAACGTTTTATTGCCGTCGCTGTCAGAAATAACACCATTATCGGCCGGACGTAGCGTATGCCTCATCCGGCCAGACGCATTACTTCAGTTTACTCAATAATGCCTGATGAACGTTTTCCGGCAGAAAGTGCGTTACGTCACCCTGGTGGCGGGCAACTTCTTTCACCAGTGACGATGAGATAAATGACCACTCTTTAGACGGCATCAGAAAGACGCTTTCCAGTTGTGGCATCAGATGACGGTTCATATGGGCCAGCTGCATTTCATACTCAAAATCGGCTACCGCACGCAGGCCACGGATCAGAATGTTAGCCTGATTATCGCGGGCAAAGTTTGCCATCAGGTCGCTGAATCCCAGAACCTCCACATTACCGAGATGCGCCGTTGCCTGCTGTGCCAGCTCAACGCGCTCTTCCAGAGTAAACATCGGTTTTTTACTGGGACTTGCGGCAATTGCCAGGATTACGTGATCGAACATGTTTGTCGCTCGTGTCACGATATCGATGTGGCCGTTAGTAATGGGATCAAAGGTTCCTGGATAAATCGCCCGTTTTTGCATGACTTGCCTCAATGCGTTTTGGGTGGCAGATAAGGTTCCAGCAGCTGCAGCAGACGCTGAAGCGCGCCCTGATTTTGATACAGAACTTCAACTGCGTGACGGCCATAAAAATTACGATAATCTGCATCGGTCAGTAAAGAAGAGACCTCTTTCACCAGCGTAGTTGCGTCGGTGACGGTGATCAATCCGCTTGCCTGTTCGAGGCGGGCGCAAATATCTTTAAAATTAAAAGTATGTGGCCCCATCAGTACCGGAATGGCGTGCGCCGCGGCTTCCAGTGGGTTGTGTCCACCGCGTTCAACCAGCGAACCGCCAACAAAAGCAAGGTCGGCAATGCCGTACAGCAACATCAACTCGCCCATTGTGTCGCCGATTACGACCTGGGTTCCTGATGACGGAACTTCGCCCGAAGAACGTGTCGTATAGCTTAGCCCAGCCTGGCGTACGAGGTTAATGGCATCCGGGAACCGTTCAGGATGTCTGGGTACAAGAATCAGTAAAAGATTAGGGAACTGGTTTAATAACGCCTGATGGGCGGCAATGATAATGCTTTCTTCGCCGTCGTGCGTGCTGGTTGCAATCCATACCGGGCGGTGAGGTGCCCATTGACGACGCAATGTAATCGCTTTTGCGGCCAGCTGCGGCGTGACGGAAATATCAAACTTCAGGCTACCGGTAACGGTGACCTGATTGCTTCTGGCACCAAGCGTGATAAAACGAGCGCCATCTTCTTCGTTCTGGGCGGCAATCAACGTAATTCGGCGCAGTAGCCTGCCTACAAATTTACCTAATTTAGCGTAGCCAGCAGCTGAGCGAGCGGAAAGACGTGCATTGGCAATGACCAGCGGAATATGGCGCTTATGCAGTGCCGCGATCAGATTCGGCCACAGCTCGGTTTCCATAATTAACACCAGCTTGGGGTCAACTTTATTCAGGAAACGGTTTAGGGCATCCGGTAAATCGTATGGCAGATAAATATGCTGAACGTCAGGGCCAAAAGCGGATTGTACGCGCTCGGAACCGGTTGGCGTCATGGTGGTAACCGTGATCGGCAAGTCGGGGTAACGATGTCGTAGAGCGCGGACTAATGGGATAGCTGCCAGCGTTTCGCCCACGGAAACCGAATGAAGCATGATGCCGCCTGGTTTTAGCGGACGGCGGTAAAAGCCGTAACGTTCACCCCAGCGTTTACGGTAGGCCGGAGCCTTACGTCCGCGCACCCAAAGCCGTATCCAGATCAAAGGCTGAATAAGGTAGAAAAGGGCGGTGTAAAGCAATTCGAGCATAATGGTAGCTGACTTATGAATGTGCTGGGGATTCTATGTATTTAGCTGTGGCTTTACCAATACTTTTCCCATTTTTAAATTAAATAGCGTCCCTCGCGGGGGAAGTCCAGGGTACCAGCATCTTTTGCATCTTTACGTTTTCTGTTGATATTTTCCGGTTTAGTCGAGATAGAGGGCTAAAAATCAAAAGGTCTGAACATCTTAATTCATTGATTTATATGTTTTAAAATCATTGGCTGTGCAAGAATTATTCGAGTCGGAACATGGCGAAAGAAGTGATACACTAGCGCGTAAAAAATCAGTGCGATATCAGTAATCAGGTAGCTGTTGAGCCTGGGGCGGTAGCGTGCTTTTTTCTGCTTAACTTTACCGGACACTCACGATAAAAGAGCCGCTTGTGGATAAGCCAATTAATAGAATTCTGGTCATAAAAATGCGTTTTCACGGAGATATGTTGTTAACAACTCCGGTCATTAGTACGCTAAAGCAGAACTATCCTGATGCGAAAATCGACGTGCTTCTCTATCAGGATACCATCCCAATTTTGTCGGAAAACCCAGAAATTAATGCCCTTTATGGTATTAAAAATAAAAAGGCAAAAGTAACTGATAAAATTACTAATTTTCTGCACCTGATCGGAACGTTGCGCGCAAATGGGTATGATTTAGTTGTAAACCTTACCGATCAGTGGATGGTTGCGATACTGATGCGGCTACTGAACGCGCCAATCAAAATCTCTCAAGATTATGCACATCGGCAATCTTCTTTTTGGAAAAATAGTTTTACATGTCTGGCCCCGCTTAGCGGTGAAAATGTGGTGGAAAGCAATCTGTCTGTGCTGGCCCCGTTGAAACTTAAATCGACTGTTACGCATACAACAATGAGCTATCCTCCGGATAGCTGGGAACGTATGCGCACAGAATTAAATCGGGCTGGGGTTGGTGATGAATATGTTGTAATTCAACCAACGGCACGCCAACGCTTCAAGTGCTGGAATAACGAAAAGTTTTCACAGGTAATTGACGCCTTACACCAGCGTGGTTTGGAGGTAGTTATGACCTCAGGCCCAGGCGAAGACGATCTGGCTTGCGTGAATGAAATTGCACAAGGTTGCAAAGAAAAGCCCGTTACTGCGCTGGCGGGAAAGATGAGCTTCCCCGAGCTAGGAGCGGTTATCGATCATGCGCAGTTGTTTATTGGGGTGGACTCTGCTCCGGGACACATTGCTGCTGCGGTTGATACACCATTGATATGCCTGTTTGGCGCAACGGATCATAATTTTTGGCGACCATGGTCAAAGCAGATGATTCAATTTTGGGCTGGTGATTATCGTCCGATGCCTCCACGCGAGCAGCGCGATCGCAATGAAATGTATCTTTCGGTGATTCCCGCTGACGATGTTATTGCTGCTATCGATAAATTATTACCGGGTAGACTTGTGCCGCCACAAGCGGGGAGTCCCGTATGATTGTTGCTTTCTGTTTGTATAAATACTTCCCATTCGGTGGGTTACAGCGTGATTTTATGCGCATTGCGCAAACTGTAGCGGCACGTGGTCACCATGTTCGTGTCTATGCGCAGTCCTGGGAAGGTGAGTGTCCTGACGTTTTTGAATTGGTTCTTGTACCGGTCAAGTCCCGGACAAACCATGGTCGCAATGCGGAGTATTATTCCTGGGTCCAGGCACATTTACTTCAGCACCCTGTCGATCGGGTAGTTGGTTTTAATAAAATGCCAGGGCTGGATCTCTACTATGCTGCTGACGTTTGCTATGCCGAGAAAGTGGCACAAGAAAAAGGTTTCCTCTATCGGTTAACTTCACGATATCGGCACTATGCAGCGTTTGAACGCGCGACGTTTGAGCAGGGTAAACCGACGCAACTATTAATGCTAACTGATAAGCAGATTGCTGATTTTCAGAAACACTATCAGACAGAAGCTCAACGATTTCATATTCTTCCTCCAGGGATTTATCCAGACAGGAAGTATAGCCAGCAGATTCCGAATAGCCGTGAAGTTTATCGCCAGAAAAACGGTATAACAGAGCAACAAAATCTATTATTGCAGGTAGGTTCTGATTTCACTCGTAAAGGTGTGGATCGTTCAATACGTGCACTGGCCTCGTTACCAGAAACGCTTCGAACTAATACGCTACTGTATGTTGTTGGACAAGACAGACCGAGAAAATTTGAGGCGCTGGCGGAAAAACTTGGCGTACGCAGTAATGTCCATTTCTACTCTGGCCGTAATGATGTTGCAGAATTAATGGCTGCGGCTGATATATTGATGCATCCAGCTTATCAGGAGGCGGCAGGTATTGTTTTACTAGAAGCAATCACTGCCGGGCTGCCGGTGTTGACCACAGCCGTATGCGGTTACGCGCATTATATTGTTGATGCTAATTGTGGTATGGCAATTACAGAACCATTCCGGCAAGAAACGCTGAATGAAGCCTTACGTAAAGCGCTGGTAGAGCCTTCATTGTGTTCGGAATGGAGGGCAAATGCACGACACTATGCGGATACGCAAGATTTATACAGCCTACCGGAGAAAGCTGCGGATATGATTACGGGTGGTTTAGATGGTTGAATTAAAAGAACCGTTAGCCACACTATGGCGCGGGAAAGATGCATTTGAAGAAGTTAAAAATTTACAAGGTGAAGTATTCAGAGAACTGGAGACTCGCCGTACTCTACGATTTGAACTAACGGGTAAAAGCTATTTTTTAAAATGGCACAGAGGCACTTCTCTGAAAGAGATTGTTAAAAACCTACTTTCATTACGCATGCCAGTATTAGGTGCTGATAGAGAATGGAATGCCATTCATCGCCTGAGTCAGTTAGGTGTGGATACAATGACAGGCGTGGGATTTGGTGAGAAAGGGTTGAATCCACTGACTAAAACCTCGTTTATTATTACTGAGGATCTCACACCAACTATCAGCTTAGAAGATTACTGTGCTGATTGGGCCACAAATTCTCCCGATGTGAAAGTGAAGCGTATAATTATTGATCGTGTTGCCACCATGGTGCGTAAGATGCATGCTGGTGGTATCAATCATCGCGATTGCTATATTTGCCACTTTTTATTACATCTGCCTTTTTCAGGGCATGAGGACGATCTCAAGATTTCAGTGATTGATTTGCACCGTGCTCAGATTCGGTCGACTGTTCCCCGACGCTGGCGCGATAAGGACTTAATCGGTCTCTATTTTTCGTCCATGAACATTGGATTAACCCAGCGTGATATTTATAGATTTCTACGCATCTATTGCGAGTTGCCGTTGAAAAGCATCCTAAGTCAGGAGGCTGATTTGTTCAAGGAAGCTCAGGTTAAAGCTAATAAAATACGCGAAAGAACAATCCGTAAATCTCTGTGATTAATTTACCCTGAACTATTTGAAATGCATCATGTGAGAACATGGTCTATTTCTCAAAAATTGGTAAGAGTCAAATGTCTCAATTTAGCGATAAAGAAGTTATCCTTTCTGTTTTTGAGTACGATTTTCGGGAAAATGCTTCTGCAGACTGTTTTAATATCGGTTATGGTATTGACAGGAATTTTTTATTTGGCTGCGGTGTATCAATAGCCTCTGTATTATTGTCGAATAAAAAAATCGATTTCACATTTCATATATTTACTGATTATTTCGATGAGAGTGATAAAGCCAGATTCGCCGATCTTGCTAAACAATATCAATCCTGTATCAAAGTTTACCTAATTGATTGCAATAAATTAAAAGACTTACCTAGTACAAAAAACTGGACTTATGCAACATACTTCCGTTTTGTTATTGCAGATTATTTCTATAATAAAATAGATAAATTATTATACCTGGATGCTGATATTGCTTGCCAGGGTAGTGTAAGAGAACTGGTCGATTATAAGTTTTCCGCAGATGAGATCGCTGTCGTTGTAACGGAAAGAGATTCCGAATGGTGGCATAATCGTTCTGTAACGCTGGCCACTCCAGAATTAATCACCGGATACTTTAATGCTGGATTCTTACTTATCAACATCAACGCATGGCACAGTAATAATATCTCTTCCCGAGCCATCGAAATGTTGCGAGTTCCAGAATGGGTGGAAAGAATAACTCATCTTGATCAAGATGTCCTTAATGTATTGTTAGCCGGAAAAGTAACTTTTATCAATGGTAAATACAATACACGCTTTAGCATTAATTATGAACTGAAAGATAAAGTAGTCAATCCTGTGAATAATGAAACTGTCTTCATTCATTATGTGGGACCGACAAAACCCTGGCATGAGTGGTCCAACTATCCGGTATCGAAGAGTTTTTTAGTTGCGAAAGAGGCCTCGCCCTGGCATTCAGTAGCGCTTCTCAAACCGACCAATAGCAATCAATTCAGATATTGTGCAAAGCATAAATTTAAACAAGGGTTATACGTTCAGGGACTGTGTAACTACTTTAATTATTATCTGACCAAGTTGAAAGGTTAACTGCTGGCTAAGTATATTGTTAAAATAATCAACGACAATGCATATCTTAGCCTCTGGAAAATATAGCTGAAATAATTAAAGGTAATTAACTTGGACTTCAAAAGATTAACTAACTTCAAAGATATTATTGAGTTAGACAGACGTGTTACACCATGTGATGATCGTGACACTTTTAATATCTCATGGGGAATCGATAAAAATTACCAAACTGGCGCGGCAATTTCTATTGCCTCAATCCTTGAAAATAATAAACAGAGTAATATTAATTTTACTTTTCATATTATTGCGGATTATTTAGATCAAGAATATATTGTACTTTTGACACAATTAGCAGAACAGTATAAAACAGTTATTAAGCTATATCATATTGATTCTGAACCGTTGGTGTCACTACCTAAAACAAATATATGGCCAGTGTCAATATACTATCGCTTGCTTTCATTTGATTATTTTTCTGAACGATTAGATCGACTGCTATATCTTGATGCTGATATTACGTGTAAAGGCTCTTTAGAGGATCTTGCTGCACTGAAATTTGATGGGGAATATGGTGCGGTTGTAGTAGATGTTGATTCAATGCAGGATAAAAGTGCAGAGCGTCTACATAATCCTGAGTTTAAAGGCAACTACTTTAACTCGGGTGTCATGTATATAAACTTGCAGCAATGGCTTAACTCTAATTTAACGAAAAAATTCTTCGAATTATTGTCAGATGAAAGTATAGTTTCCAGAGTAAAATATCCTGACCAGGATATTTTAAATATCATGTTTTTGCATCATGCGGTATTACTACCGAGGAAATATAACTCAATTTATTCATTGAAGTCTGAGTTTGAGATTAAAAATAAAAATTACTATAAATCAGTGATTAATGAAGAGACAGTATTTATTCATTATACTGGTGTAACAAAACCATGGCACGAGTGGGCTAACTATTCCTCAGCACAATTTTTCCGCACAGTATATGAGAAGTCACCATGGAAGAATCAGCCTTATCAAGTTGCAAAACAAAAGCACGAATATAGAGAAGAATATAAACACCTTCTTTATCAAAATAAAATAATTCCAGGCCTGATCGCAGCAATTAAATATAAAACAATGTAATGGTGATCTTTATGATTGATAAAATCATATTTACTGTAACACCTATTTATTCTATTCCACCACGTGGTGCCGCAGCAGTTGAGACCTGGATGTATCAGGTTGCCCAAAGAACCAAATTCCCTAATCGTATTGTCTGTATAAAGAATGAAGGATATTCTGATTATTCTTACGTAAACGAAAAATGTAGTATTCATCGTATTGGATTTAGCTCGGTATATAAGCGTATTTTCCAAAAGTGGACTCGGCTGGATCCGTTACCTTATTCAAAGCGCATACTGAAAGTTGCCGAAAAGTTTGAGATAACCGATCAAAGTGTGATTGTTGTCCATAACAGTATGAAGCTATATCGACAAATTCGTTCGCAAGCTCCTCAGGCTAAAGTTGTGATTCATATGCATAATGCGTTTGAACCTAAGTTGCTTGATAAAAAAGTTAAGATGATCGTACCAAGTTTGTTTTTGAAGAACTATTATCAATCTTATCTTCCTGAAGCTGATATTGTTATTGTGCCTAATGGTATTGACCTGGATATCTATCAATCGTCATATGAATCAATATCAAAAAATAAATTAAGTATTCCCCCTGAAAGCAAGGTGGTATTTTTTGCTGGACGTATAGTCCCTGATAAAGGCGTTCTCTTACTTCTGCAGGCTTTTGAAAAGTTGCTGCATGAGAACAAAAATCTGAAGCTTGTGGTTGTTGGTGATCACATGGAAGTAAGTAAGAACGATAAAGGTGATTATCAGCGTGAAGTTCGGGAAATAGCTGAGCGCCTCAAACCACATTGTATTATGTTAGGTAGTATCTCACCCGAGAAAATGCACTATTACTATCCACTGGCAGATATAGTTGTGATTCCTTCTCAATTTCAGGAGCCATTTTGTATGGTGGCTATTGAGGCTATGGGCGCTGGAAGACCTGTATTAGTCAGTACTCGAGGCGGCATGGTTGAGTTTGTTAAAGATAAAATTACAGGCTATCACCTTACAGAGCCGATGACTGCAGAAACTATTGCTCAGGATATTACCAGGGTAATGGCGGAAAGTAGTTTAGCGGATACCGCCCAACGAGGTCAGCAATATGTCTTTGGAAACTATAGTTGGTCTGCGGTTACACAACGGTTTGAAGAGGTTATTTGTAACTGGTTCGAGTGAAAAAAAGGCTACATAAAGTAGCCTTTTTTTACTATTTTATTTATTCTTCAGCGCTAACAGAAAACCTGCAAAAATACCCAACAGATCTAACTCAATCTGCTCAACGTTGCCACGTATAATAAAATAACCGAAAAATGAAAGTAAAATTATTATATAAGCATTGTATGGGGAATAGTAATTCTCCCTAAATGCATGCGTAACACATTCTCTCACAATGCTAGTGTACACCAGTATTAAACCCACAAGTCCAAGTAATCCTGTACCAAACCATACAAAAAGAATAAGGTTGTGTGGTCCAATTGACTCGCGGAATGTCCAGTTTGGATAATCAACAACACGCTTGTTGTATACAGTTTTATAAGCGTTATTACCAAAACCATAACCAATAACTGGATTTTCTAAGATTAGGTCAAACGCACTTCCTTGCGTACCGTTAGTATAGCGATATGAACTGTCAGTTTGCTGCAATTTAAAGGTCAGTTTTTCTGACATATCTTTGTGTGAAAATATAGCTGTCAGAGCAACAATAGCTACGAGGATTCCTACAGTAAGCAATCGCCATTGTTTGTACATGATTATCCATGTAAGAGCAATAATGAATACAGATAACCATGCGCCACGGGACAATGTTCCAAGAATTAAAAAGGTGTATATCGCCCCTAACAACAGGAATAATATACGGTATTTCGCTGATTTAACGAGCCATAGATTCAGAAGCACTGGGAATAAAAACACCATTGCATCTGAAATTCCGCGATGTTGGTAATTAGTAAAAGGCATGATTCCTTGCTGATAGTCCTGATAATAAAGGACAAGTTCTGAAAGGCATCGCAAACTAAGAGCTGTAAGGAGCGAGAAGAATATCAACTTTGAAATGGTTTCTTTGCTTTCTTCTCTTAGTAATACAGGGATCGCAATAGTGCATAATAAGACATTTTCAACAACTGAGTTGTTTATCTCTTTCAGGCTAGCTTTTAGTTCAGGAGTGAACACTAAAGAGACGAAGGTAGCGATTACAAGAAATGATACACTTGCAAAAACAAATGTTTTAAAAATAGGAATATAATGTCGAGGATTCTTACATAAATAAACTATCGTTGTGATAGTCATCAGGATGACAATCAAATGTTTATAACGAGTAATACCACCTAAGAAATAGGTGGCGACAAACAGAAATATAAGTCCTCTATTCCAGTTTATCTTCCAGTTTTTTTTCTCATCTAAAAAAAACTTTGTTAAAGCCATCATTTCTCCGACACTTACAGACAATTATTTAAAAAATTGCAATTAATTGATTCTAATACGGTCGAAGAACGCAAGTCTGAAAGATTTTCACTTTCTGAGCGACATGCCACTTGATTCTTCCCATACCCACCAATCAATCCTGGGTCCGTTGGACCGTACAACGTAATATTAGGGCGATCCAGTGCAGCGGTTAAATGACTCAGGCCTGTATCAACCGACACCACAAATTTTGCCCCCGCCAGTACGCGAGCGACCTCTCCCAAAGTCATCCGTGGAAGAACATCAACATAAGAAAAACCATTTGCCAGCCTACGGGCTCGTGCTTCTTCATGAGGAGCACCCCATGGCAGTTTAATACGTATGCCAGCGTTATTTAACAAGCCAATTAGCTCCCGCCAGTTGGCTTCTGGCCAGTGCTTATCATCACGCGTTGTGGCATGCAGAAATACGGCATACTGGCCCGCATCAGCATTACGTTCTTTCAGAAAATGCTGAGCGATAGCGTAATCACCCTGCGACTGGGGCCTGGAATATCCCAGGCTTTTGGCGAACAATTCACGCGTACGTTCTACCGCGTGCTGCTGTTTGGCAATGTGATGTTTGCGATTATAAAACAGGCTCGCCAATGGTTCGCGCGCCGTGCTCCAGTCCATACCATGCTTGATGCCACGTGCCAGACGCGTAACCAACGCCGCGCTTTTAACCAGACCCTGCGCATCAATTATCGCGTCATACTGATGTAAACGCACCGCATCGCGAAAGGCTTTACGCTCGGCTTTAATCGGCGCTGAAAACCAGGCTTTACGCCAGCGGCGGATCGCCACTGGAATAACCCGGTCAACGGCTGCATGCCAGGATGGGATCTGCGCGAAGCCTTCTTCCACTACCCAATCAAATTGAATATCCGGCATGACCTGCTGCGCATCGGTTAATGCCGGTAACGTATGCAGTACATCGCCCATAGACGATGTTTTAACGATCAGTACCCGCATCCGTCAGGCTTCCTCTTGTAACAACAGGTCGTTAAGTTCTTCCAGCACGCGCTGGGGTGTGATGTCAATCAGGCTCTGATGATAGCCTTCTGCTGCATCTCCCTTGCGTACTTTGTGATAGCCCGTAATCAAGCGAATTACGCGCGCCTTGTGTGAAAGCGGCGGAGTAAAATCCGGGCTGCTGGGGCCATACAACGCTACCAGAGGTCGATTCAACGCTGCGGCAACGTGCATTAATCCAGAGTCGTTGGTGACCACCGCTTTGCAGGCGGCGAGCAGAATGACGGCCTGCTCCAGCTGTGTTTCGCCTGCCAGATTACGGCACCAGGGCTGCTGATCAACGCTCAGCGTCGCCAGGATCTCATTTCCGGCTTCATGGTCTTTTGCAGAGCCAAAAAGCACAATCTGATGGCCTTCATCGATCAGCTGCTTCGCCAGGTCTGCGTAGTGGTAATGTGGCCAGCGTTTCGCTGGACCAAATTCCGCTCCAGGGCAAAAGCCGATGATGGGGCGTTCGGCAGAAAGGGAAAACTGGCGACAGGTCAGGGACTTTTCACCTTCGCTTACTTGCAACTGCGGCCATAGCAGAGGCTGCGGCAAATCTTTAGCTGACAGCATTACGCCTTTATCATAGGCCAGGGCTACATAGCGTTCGACCATCAGCGGCCAGGCATCTTTATCCAGCACGCGCGCATCGTTTAGCAGGCCGTAGCGCATTTCACCACGCCATCCGGTACGATGGGGAATGCCAGCAAAAAACGGTACCAGCGCGGATTTAAACGAGTTAGGCAGCACATAGGCGCGGTCATAGCGTTTTTCACGCAGGCTATGACCGAGTTTACGCCGCTCGCCGATCTCCAGCGCGCCGTGTCCCAGCGGCATGGCGATAGCTTCGTTAACTTCAGGCATGCGCGACAATAACGGACGGCACCATGCAGGTGCCATCACGTCGATTATCGCCTGGGGATAGCGCGCCTTAAGCGTGCGATAGAGACTTTGCGACATCATCATGTCGCCCACCCAGGACGGGCCTACCACCAAAATTTTCATACTTACGCGTCGCGGTTCAGCCAGGCCATATATTCCGTTACACCTTCAGCAACGGTTTTAAACGGCTTGTCATAGCCCGCAGCACGCAGATTAGTCAGATCGGCCTGGGTAAACGCCTGATAGCGACCTTTCAGTTTTTCCGGGAATGGGATGTACTCAATGCTGCCTTTTTTGTGGTACGCAAGCGTTGCATCGGCAACGGCCTGGAAAGATTCCGCACGACCGGTACCAAGGTTAAAGATGCCGGAAACCCCGTTTTCCAGGAACCACAGGTTCACCGCAGCCACATCGCCTACGTAAACGAAATCACGCTTGAAGTTTTCACTGCCTTCGAACAGTTTTGGTGTTTCGCCATTGTTGAGCTGGGTGTTGAGGTGGAAAGCGACGCTCGCCATACTGCCTTTATGGCCTTCACGCGGTCCGTAGACGTTGAAATAGCGGAAGCCAACAATCTGAGAATTGGCTTCTGGCAGGATCTGACGAACGTACTCGTCGAACAGGAATTTTGAGTAGCCGTAAACGTTCAGCGGTTTCTCATATTCACGGGATTCGATGAAATCAGAAGTGCGGCCGCCGTAGGTGGCGGCAGAGGACGCATACAGGAACGGAATTTCACGCTCCAGGCAGTAGTGCAACAGCTCTTTGGAGTATTGATAGTTGTTATCCATCATATACTTGCCGTCCCACTCGGTAGTGGAGGAGCATGCGCCTTCGTGGAAGATCGCTTCGATATCGCCGAAATCTTCTCCGGCCATAATCTGGATCAGGAAGTCTTCCTTGTCCATGTAGTCAGCAATATTCAGATCCACCAGGTTAACAAACTTGGTGCCATCTTTCAGGTTGTCCACCACCAGGATGTCGGTGATGCCTTTATCATTCAATGACTTGACGATGTTGCTGCCGATAAAGCCCGCGCCGCCGGTAACGATGATCATAAATGTAACCTTCGAATTTTGGAGTCAGAGACAATCTCAGACACTAATGTCTGTAATCATACCATCACATCGGCATCCCTTCAGCCTCTTAAGTAAGATGGTGGGTCGGTAGAAGGCCTATAAACACCAGTATAATAATGCTTATTTAATGGTTATTAAGTCTATTAAATTAATCTTAAATGTACTTAGTTTTTTTATATCCATCTATGTATATTATATGTACAAAAACAAAAACTATGTGATATAATATTTTTTTTATTAATGGTTTGAAAATGGTTATGAAATCGTCTACCACTATTGTGACAGCATATTTTGATATCGGTAGGGGGGAGTGGACTGTTAATAAAGGCTTCCGTGAAAAACTTTCCCGATCTTCTGATGTCTATTTTGACTACTTCAAACGGTTAGCCGCTTTAGAAAATGAAATGGTTATTTTTACTTCGTCTGAGTTTGAAGACAGAGTTGCGGAAATACGCAAAGGTAAGCCCACAAAAATTATAACCATAGATTTAGGTAAAAAATTTAAGCATATTAATAATAAAATAAGACAAATCCAGCAGGATGATACCTTTAAGAATAAATTAGAGACGCGACAGCTAGGTAACCCTGAGTACTGGT
Source organism: Citrobacter sp. RHBSTW-01044 (assembly GCF_013781945.1). NCBI lineage: Bacteria > Pseudomonadati > Pseudomonadota > Gammaproteobacteria > Enterobacterales > Enterobacteriaceae > Citrobacter > Citrobacter sp. RHBSTW-01044. Next base: position 105,304 of record NZ_CP056180.1, read on the forward strand.
CTCCAGAATATGTGTTGATCAATAATTTAAAAGCATATTTTGTAGTGAAGGCCATAAATGCAGGCTTAGTTAATACTCCGATGGTTGCCTGGGTAGACTTCGGATATTGCCGTAAACCGCAGGTTACTCGCGGATTAAAAGTATGGGACTTCCCTTTTGACCGTAATAAAATGCATCTCTTCACGATTAAAAAGGGTCTGGTTATATCATCCAGAAAACAGGTTTTTGATTTTATGATCGGAAATCATACCTATATTATCGGCGGCGCTATTGTTGGTTCACCAGAGAAATGGAAAGAGTTTTACTCATTAGTCACTGAGTGTCAAAAAGAGACTCTCAGAAATAATATTGTTGATGATGATCAGGGTATTTTTGTCATGTGTTATTACAAGCGCCCTGATCTATTAATGCTTAATTACCTTGGTCGTGGCAAATGGTTCGATCTGTTCCGTGTTTATCGGCGAACCGCTTTAGGTGCAAAACTCCAGGCATTGCGAATTTTTCTCACTCGAAAGTAGTGGCTTGAATGAGATTGAAGGGTTACCTAACCAGATAGAATGCTGCAAAGGCATTCTTCTGCTATTGCTGTTGTTTTTTTATGATTTTTTATAAAATCCAGCCAATTCAATTGGTTGAGATTCAGTGCGTCCAATGAATCCATACGACGGCATCACTGATTAGCCATGTGGGTATACGTGATTTATGCTTCATTTTGAAGAAGTGATGATGCGTCATCTCGTATCAGCGTATAGCTTTGGGTAATATGTGCTGAAATTTGCCCAGTCTGGAGAATTGAAATGCGTGGGGATTTTTACAAACAGTTAACGAACGATCTCGAAACCGCACGTGCGGAAGGATTGTTTAAAGAAGAGCGCATTATTACGTCTGCCCAGCAGGCGGATATCACCGTGGCGGACGGAAGCCACGTTATTAACTTTTGTGCGAACAACTATCTGGGGCTGGCTAACCACCCGGAACTGATTGCAGCTGCAAAAGCAGGTATGGATTCTCACGGATTTGGTATGGCTTCGGTCCGCTTTATTTGCGGTACCCAGGACAGCCATAAGCAACTGGAGCAAAAACTGGCGGCATTCCTCGGTATGGAAGATGCCATTCTTTACTCTTCCTGCTTTGACGCCAACGGCGGCCTGTTTGAAACGCTGCTGGGCGCAGAAGATGCGATTATCTCAGATGCGCTCAACCACGCTTCTATCATTGACGGTGTTCGCTTGTGTAAAGCAAAGCGTTTCCGTTACGCCAACAACGACATGGTCGAACTGGAAGCTCGTTTGAAAGAAGCGCGTGAAGCGGGAGCCCGTCATATCCTGATCGCCACCGATGGCGTGTTCTCTATGGATGGTGTGATAGCTAACCTGAAAGGCGTTTGTGACCTGGCGGATAAATACGACGCGCTGGTCATGGTTGATGATTCCCATGCTGTCGGCTTTGTCGGCGAAAATGGTCGTGGCTCACATGAATACTGTGACGTTATGGGGCGTGTGGACATCATCACTGGTACGCTGGGTAAAGCTCTCGGCGGCGCATCTGGCGGTTATACCGCAGCGCGCAAAGAGGTTGTTGAGTGGCTGCGCCAGCGTTCCCGTCCGTATCTGTTCTCCAACTCATTGGCTCCTGCAATTGTTTCTGCCTCCATTAAAGTGCTGGAGATGGTCGAAGCAGGCAGCGAGCTGCGCGATCGCCTGTGGGCGAACGCACGTCAGTTCCGCGAGCAAATGTCTGCCGCAGGCTTTACGTTAGCGGGAGCGGATCACGCAATTATCCCGGTCATGTTGGGGGATGCGGTAGTGGCGCAAGATTTCGCCCGCGAGCTGCAAAAAGAGGGGATTTACGTTACTGGATTCTTCTATCCGGTGGTTCCAAAAGGTCAGGCGCGTATTCGTACCCAGATGTCTGCGGCGCATACCCCTGAGCAGATTACGCGTGCTGTTGAGGCGTTCACACGCATTGGTAAACAACTGGGCGTTATTGCCTGAGGATGTGAAATGAAAGCGTTATCCAAACTGAAAGCGGAAGAGGGCATTTGGATGACCGACGTTCCTGAACCGGAAGTCGGCCATAACGATTTGCTGATTAAAATCCGTAAAACAGCCATCTGCGGGACTGACGTTCACATTTATAACTGGGATGAATGGTCGCAAAAAACCATCCCGGTACCGATGGTCGTTGGACATGAATATGTCGGCGAAGTTGTTGGCATCGGCCAGGAAGTTAAAGGCTTTAAAATCGGCGATCGCGTTTCAGGCGAAGGTCATATCACCTGCGGGCATTGCCGTAACTGCCGCGGTGGACGTACTCACCTGTGCCGCAATACGACCGGTGTTGGCGTAAACCGTCCAGGCTGCTTTGCAGAGTACCTGGTGATCCCGGCATTTAACGCGTTTAAAATTCCGGACAACATCTCTGACGACCTGGCGTCTATCTTCGATCCGTTCGGTAATGCGGTGCATACGGCGCTGTCGTTCGATCTGGTTGGGGAAGATGTGCTGGTTTCCGGCGCGGGTCCAATCGGTATTATGGCGGCAGCGGTTGCCAGGCACGTTGGCGCACGCCACGTGGTGATTACCGATGTTAATGAGTATCGCCTTGAACTGGCGCGTAAAATGGGCATCACTCGCGCGGTCAACGTGTCGAAAGAGAGTCTGACCGACGTGATGGCTGAACTGGGCATGACCGAAGGGTTTGATGTCGGTCTGGAGATGTCCGGCGCGCCGCCAGCGTTTCGCGCCATGCTGGACACCATGAACCACGGTGGCCGTATTGCTATGCTGGGTATTCCACCATCAGACATGTCCATCGACTGGACTAAAGTTATCTTTAAGGGATTGTTTATTAAAGGTATCTACGGTCGTGAGATGTTTGAGACTTGGTACAAGATGGCCGCATTGATTCAGTCTGGTCTGGATTTGTCGCCGATCATCACCCATCGATTCTCCATCGATGAATTCCAGCAGGGCTTTGACGCGATGCGTTCGGGCCAGTCAGGGAAAGTGATCCTGAGCTGGGATTGAATGCTCGACTTGTATTAAATGCTACCAACGGCCAGATTATTTATTCTGGCCGTATAAATAATAAATACTATTTGCCACGAAGCTTTCTGGATAAAGTTCTTGTCGCTTCTTTGAGCCAGATGAGCTTGTAGATTAACCCTTTTCCTTTGATGTTAATATGATATTTTCGCTGCAAAGCTAAAATATCATTAGCCTGGCAAATCTTCATATTTCCCTTACAGGATAAGTCAATTATTCTTAATTCACCGCCTGGCGTACGAATGAAATTTCCAGGGTGGATATCATTAGATGCCAACCCGGCTTTGTGAAGGCGCAGAACGCACTGTTTCACTTCATCGGCATTCTTATGGTTAATTTCTTTTAAAGGAGTGCCTTCAACATATTCATGAATAATATAAACATCATGACACTGACGAAGGCGTACTTTTTCAGCGGCATAGTAGAGATCCGCTGTACAGGCGCGCATTTCCGGGGAGAGTGTGTCCAGTTTCTTGATGAGCCTGGAATAAAAGGGGCCGGAGATAAAATTCTGCATTTTTTTCTCAAATCGAGGATCAACTTCACGGTCGTTTTTGATGATAAATTTTTGTGAGTTGTACTCGACCAGTTCTACACTGCGCATGGCGTTACCACTGCTCAACGGTTTGCCACTGATTTCTTTGTTTATATACTTATTCATCAGTGACTTAAGGTCTGTTTTGGTCTCTTTGCAATAGACCGTATAACCTTTTTCATGTGTCTTACTGATGGCCATCACTTTCCTCGATATCAGTGTACATCGCGCGTTAATTTACAGGGGTATAGTATACAGGTTGTGTCCCTCAATATGTAGACGATCTGAGCTATCACAGGCCGCTGAACTCAGGCGCCGCATGGCATTTTCCCATACTGGTTGCTTTCGCTGCGCCGCTTCTGAAAATTAAACGTTCTAACCTTAATAATTCCTTAATGAAACTGTAGTAAAAGTCATCAGTGTACTGACAAACTTGGGTTATCTGATGAGAAACCGCACAAATATGTTGAGTGTTATTATTCCGTTGTATAACGCGGGTGATAGTTTTCGGGATTGCATGGAATCTTTGATCGCACAGACATGGGCTGCGATAGAGATCATTATTGTGGATGACGGTTCAACGGATAACTCTGTTGATATTGCAAGACATTATGCTGATAACTATTCCCATGTCCGGTTGTTACATCAGGCTAACGCCGGGGCATCTGTCGCGCGTAATCGTGGTCTGGCAGTGGCCAAAGGGGATTATGTTGCATTTGTCGATGCCGATGACCTGGTTTATCCCAATATGTATGAAACCCTGATGACCATGGCGCTTCAGGATGACCTCGATCTGGCACAGTGCAATTCTGATTGGTGCATTTTCGAAACGGGGGACACCTGGCAATCAATACCGACGGACCGTCTGCGGTCTACGGGTGTATTGACCGGCCCCGACTGGTTACGTATGGCATTGGCTTCACGCCGTTGGACGCATGTGGTCTGGATGGGGGTTTATCGCAGAGATGTTATCGAGAAAAACAAGATAGCGTTTATTCCAGGGTTGCATCATCAGGATATTGTATGGACGACGGAGTTTATGTTTAACGCCAAACGTGTGCGATATACCGAGCAATCATTGTATAAATACTTCTTACACGATCAATCAGTTAGCCGTCTTAAAAGACAAGGCTTAAAAAATCTCAATTACCAACGCCACTATATTAAAATTACACGGTTATTGGATAAGTTGAATCGTGAATATGCGGGTCGGATTACTATTTATCCGGAATTTCATCAGCAAATAACCTATGAAGCATTACGCGTTTGCCACGCAGTACGCAAAGAGCCGGATGTCCATATTCGTCAACGCATGATTGCAGAGATTTTTGTCTCTGGTATGTATAAACGCATGATTACTAACGTACGCAGCGCCAAAGTTTTGTACCAGGCGCTGCTATGGTCATTCCGTCTCTGGAAATGGCGCGATAAAACATCCTCGCCTTCTCGTATTGCCCGTAAAACGCTTAATTTACGTTAGCGTTCATAGCGCTGGGTGAGGATGTATTCCCCCAGCCCTGCCATTGCAGGCGCATGTACTGCACCAGCGTGCTTTGGGTGATGCTTTCACCGAGCACGCTGAAGAAGCGGCTGGCGTAAACCGGCTCTAACGGCTGCTTCGGTTTGCATAATCTCACCCCGCGGAAAGGATTACGTGGCGCATCAGGTTTACCATTCTTCGGCGGTGTAAGGTTTGGTCTGGAGGTGTCTACCTGTGGTTCATTGAGCAGGCTGCTTGGGCGAACCAGCGTAATGTCCGCAGGCAGGTTATAAAGCATCTGCTGCAGGACGCGAACAGTCGAAGGGTGAGGATGCCCAATGGCAATTACTGAACCGTTGCGGCGCGCAAGCTCAACGGCACGATTAAACTGACGGCGAATATCGGCTTCGTTTTGCGTGTCATCCAGGAAGACTTTGCGTTTGATAACCTTCACGCCGGTTCCTGATGCTGCGCGCATTGCCTGACTGTTGCCGATGGTCATACTGTCCAGGAAGTAGAGATCGTAGCGTTCCAGCGCCTGCATCACCTTCTGCATGCCGAACAGGCTGGAGGTCATCGCGCTGCCCATATGGTTGTTCAGCCCGACCGCATTCGGTACTTTGCTTACCGCGTCGCGAATAATCCGCTCAATCTCTTCGCTGCTCATTTCCGGGCGCAAAGTATCTTTCTCTAACGGCTGTTTGCTCAGCGGCGCCATCGGCAGATGGATTAACACTTCATGCCCGCTGTTATGCGCTTTAATCGCCATTTCACGCGCGTGTGGGGCATTAGGCAGAACGGCAACGGAGAGGGTGGAAGGCATCGCCAGAACCTGATTTTCGGTGTGTGGACGATAGCCGAAATCATCAATAACGATGGCAAGTTTGCCAGCAAAAACAGGTGTTGCGAAGGCCAGCACGCTGGCGAGAGAGAATAATAGACGACGAAATTGAGGCAAAACTTATCTTCCCAACCACGGCTGTGGATTGACCGCCTGACCCTGGCGACGAATTTCGAAATAGAGTGCCGGCCTGCCCTGTCCGCCGCTGCTACCCACAAGTGCAATAGGCTGCCCGGCGCGAACCTGCGTACCGACGCTGACCAGCGCGCTCTGGTTATAACCGTAAAGGCTCATATCGCCTTTACCGTGCTCAACGACGACCACCAGACCGTAGCCCTGCAACCAGTCCGCCAGAATGACGCGGCCATCGGCAATGGCTTTAACTTCGGTGCCTTCGGATGCGCCAATAACCATCCCCTTCCAACGTAGCTCACCTTGCAACTGTTCGCCATAACGATGTAGCGTTGGACCACGAACGGGCCAGAATGCCTGGCCGCGTGGGGAACCTAAACCGCCGGTACGGGACATCAGTGATTTTTCGCTTTCGGTTGGCTTGTAGGTTGAGCCTTTCCGTGACGCATCCTTCTGTTTGTCACGTACGGCCTGCGCCTCGCGAGCTTCACGTTCCGCGCGTGCTTTGGCTGCGGCTTCGGCACGAGCAATGCTGTTGCGCAGGCGTGATTCGTTGGCGCGCATTTCGCCCAGTTGCTGCTGACCCTGCTGAATCGATGACTCCAGACCCGAGAGCGTCTTCTTGCGTTCATTACGCGCCTGCTCCAGCTTAGCCTGCTGAGCGCGCTGTTCGTACAGCAACGTCTGCTGTTCGCTCTGCTTATCTTCCAGCTCGGCTTTTTGCGAGTCGACCTCTTCGCGGGTTTGTTTCAACTGCGCGATGGTTTCCTGCCGCGCCTGGTTCAGATAGCCGAAATAGGCCTGCAGGCGTTGCCCGCGCTGGCTCTCTTCCCCGCTCAGAATGAGCTGAATACCGGTGTGTTCGCCCTGGCGAAACGCTGCGTCAAGTTGCGCTGCCAGGCTACGCTCTTGCGCAGCCCGCTGTTTTTCCAGCTTCGCGAGGGCGGCATTCATCTCTGTGATTTGTGCATTCAACTGCGCCAGCGAGTTTTGCGTTTCGCGTAGTTGCCTGGCGGCAACGGCGATGGCCTGTTCCTGAGCTTTAAGTTGAGCGAGGAGAGTGGAGCGTTGTTGTTGTTGTTGGCGTACCGCACGTTCTTTTGCCGCGATATCAGCCTGAATAGATTTGAGCTGATCGCGCTCGTCCGCGTGGGCGGAAAAGGCGCACAGCAATACGCCAGCGCTAAGCGCGCTGGCGTAGAACAAGGGCCTGACTGAAAGCTTTCGCAGTTTCACGGCCCAAGTGATGGTATTAATCGCCTTTCCCCTCATGGGGAGGGATTATTCCACGATGAACAGCGGCTTACCAGTCATCTCTTGCGGGATTTCCATACCCATCAGCGTCAGCATCGTCGGGGCGATATCAGAAAGTTTGCCGCCTTCAACTGCTTTGACGTTTTTACCACCGACATAAATCAGCGGAACGGGCAGGTTGGTGTGTGCTGTATGCGCCTGACCGGTGGACGGATCGCGCATTTGCTCTGCGTTACCGTGGTCCGCGGTGATCAGCAGTTGGCCGCCAACGGATTCAACCGCTTTAGTCACCTGCTCAACGCAGTGATCCAGCGCTTCAACCGCTTTAACCGCAGCTTCCATCACCCCGGTGTGACCAACCATGTCGCCGTTCGGGTAGTTACAAATGATGGTGTCGTATTTTCCGCTCTGAATCGCAGCAACCAGCTTCTCGGTCAGCTCAGCAGAGCTCATTTCCGGCTGCAGATCGTAGGTCGCGACTTTCGGCGAGTTGATCAGGATGCGATCTTCGCCTTTGAACGGCTCTTCTACGCCGCCGTTAAAGAAGAAGGTCACGTGGGCATATTTTTCAGTTTCGGAAATACGCAGCTGCGTTTTGTCATTCTTCGCCATCCACTCGCCAAGGGTGTTGGCCAGAGACGCTGGTGGGTAAGCAACAGCCGTTTTGATGTCGGCTGCGTATTCGGTCAGCATCACAAAGTTGAGGTTAACGACTTTCTTACGGGCGAAGCCGTCGAAGTCAGCGTTAACAAACGCACGGGTGATTTCACGCGCACGGTCAGCACGGAAGTTCATGAAAATCAGCGTATCGCCGTCTTCCATGGCGGCTTCAGCCTGGCCTTCAGCACGGATCACGGTCGCTTTCACGAATTCGTCGTTTTCGTCGCGGGCATAAGCAGCCTGCAGGCCTTCAACAGCCGTAGCGAACTGGAACTCGCCTTTTGCCAGCGTCATCAGGTCATAAGCCTGTTCAACGCGATCCCAACGGTTGTCGCGGTCCATGGCGTAGTAACGACCGATGATGGACGCTACGCGGCCTTTGCCCAGCGCGGCAAATTTCTCTTCGAATTTCTGCAGCGAATGTTCAGCGCTGCGCGGCGGGGTATCACGGCCATCAAGGAAAGCGTGCAGATAGATTTTCTCAGCACCGCGTTCAGCTGCCATTTCGACCATCGCCATGATGTGATCTTCGTGGCTGTGAACGCCGCCAGCAGAGAGCAGGCCCATGATATGAACCGCTTTGCCGCTATTTTTTGCCTGGTCGACCGCATCGGTCAGCACTGGGTTAGCGAAGAAAGTCCGTTCTTTAATTTCAACATCCAGACGGGTCAGGTCCTGATACACGATGCGGCCCGCGCCCAGGTTGACGTGACCCACTTCGGAGTTGCCCATCTGGCGATCGGGCAGGCCGACTTCCAGGCCAGAGGCATCAATCAGGGTATGCGGACGTTTTGCCCACAGAGCATCCATTACCGGGGTTTTGGCATTAAAGATGGCGTTATCCTGGCTGTCTTCACGATAGCCATAGCCATCCAGAATCACCAGTACCATAGGTTTTTTAGAAACCGACATTGCGACAACCTCACACTCAATAGACAAAAATAATTGCGTAATTTTACTACAGCTGAATCGATAAAATAGCCCCAGAAGATCAAATAATCGACCAGAGCGTGTCGCAGAGGGCGCGGATTTACGTTTTTTTTTCCGTAGCGCCCCGCAAAAATGCAATCCAATGCACGCTCTGGCTGTATTTGCGCCAACGCGCAGGTATACTCCTTTCCTGGTTTTTTAATCACTAAGTCGGGAGTTGTTACCCCCCATGCAAGAAATTATGCAATTTGTTAGTCGCCACCCTGTATTGAGTATCGCCTGGATTGCGTTACTGGCGGCTGTATTATTTACCACGTTTAAGAGCCTGACTTCGAAAGTGAAGGTAATTACGCGCGGAGAAGCCACTCGTCTTATCAACAAAGAAGATGCGGTGATTGTGGATTTACGTCAGCGCGACGACTTCCGCAAAGGCCATATCGCGGGCTCCACTAACCTGCTGCCGAGCGAAATCAAAGCCAACAATTTTGGCGAGCTGGAAAAACACAAAAACAAACCTGTTATTGTGGTTGATGGCTCTGGTATGCAGTGCCAGGATTCAGCAACTGCGCTGATTAAAGCCGGTTTTGAGCAGGTATCTGTACTGAAAGACGGCGTAGCGGGCTGGAGTGGCGAGAATCTGCCACTGGTTCGCGGCAAGTAATTTACCCGTCTTCTTTCATGCCTCAGGGTAAAAGAACACTGGAGATAAGTCATGGCCAATATTGAGATCTATACCAAAGCGACCTGCCCGTTTTGCCATCGCGCAAAGGCGCTGTTGAACAGCAAGGGTGTGAGTTTCCAGGAACTTCCGATTGACGGCGATGCCGTGAAGCGTGAAGAGATGATCAAGCGCAGTGGCCGTACAACGGTTCCGCAGATTTTTATTGATGCACAGCACATTGGTGGTTGTGACGACTTGTATGCGTTGGATGCACGTGGTGGACTGGATCCACTGCTGCGTTAAGGCGTACCGAAGTATTTAAAGGACAACACTAAAGGGTTTTCTCAACATGTCAGAACAAAATAACACTGAAATGGCTTTCCAGATCCAACGTATTTATACCAAGGATGTGTCTTTCGAAGCGCCAAATGCACCACATGTTTTCCAGAAAGATTGGCAGCCAGAGGTTAAACTGGATCTTGATACCGCATCTACCCAACTGGCAGATGATGTGTATGAAGTAGTGCTGCGTGTCACCGTAACGGCTTCTCTGGGTGAAGAAACTGCGTTCCTGTGTGAAGTTCAGCAGGGCGGTATTTTCTCCATCAGTGGTATTGAAGGGACTCAGATGGCGCATTGCCTTGGTGCATACTGCCCGAACATTCTGTTCCCGTATGCCCGCGAATGCATCACCAGCCTGGTTTCCCGCGGTACATTCCCGCAACTGAACCTTGCGCCGGTCAACTTTGATGCGCTGTTCATGAACTATTTACAGCAGCAGGCTGGCGAAGGTACTGAAGAACATCAGGATGCCTGATGAACCAAAGTAATGCTTCAATGACTGTGATTGGTGCCGGCTCGTACGGCACCGCTCTTGCCATCACCCTGGCAAGAAATGGCCATCAGGTTGTCCTGTGGGGCCATGATCCGAAACATATCGCGACCCTCGAGCACGATCGCTGCAACGTCGCGTTCCTCCCTGATGTGCCTTTTCCCGAAACGCTGCGCCTGGAAAGTGATTTAGCCACTGCGCTGGCCGCCAGTCGTAATATTCTGGTGGTGGTGCCTAGCCACGTCTTTGGCGAAGTGCTGCGCAACATCAAACCGCTGATGCGTCCTGACGCGCGTCTGGTCTGGGCGACAAAGGGTCTGGAAGCGGAAACGGGACGCCTGCTGCAGGACGTCGCGCGTGAAGCGCTGGGGAATTCTATTCCACTGGCGGTTATCTCCGGTCCGACGTTCGCCAAAGAGCTGGCGGCGGGCATGCCGACGGCGATTTCTCTGGCCTCGACGGACGACACCTTTGCTGACGATCTCCAGCAGTTGCTGCACTGTGGCAAGAGCTTCCGCGTTTACAGCAATCCGGATTTCATTGGCGTGCAGCTTGGCGGCGCGGTGAAAAACGTCATTGCGATTGGCGCGGGGATGTCTGACGGCATCGGTTTCGGCGCGAATGCGCGAACCGCATTGATCACCCGTGGACTGACCGAAATGTCTCGCCTTGGCGCGGCGTTGGGTGCCGATCCTGCCACCTTTATGGGGATGGCGGGTTTAGGCGATCTGGTGCTGACCTGTACCGACAACCAGTCGCGTAACCGTCGTTTTGGCATGATGCTCGGCCAGGGGATGGACGTGCAGGGGGCGCAGGACAAGATTGGTCAGGTGGTTGAAGGCTACCGCAATACGAAAGAAGTTCGTGAATTGGCGCACCGTTTTGGTGTTGAGATGCCAATAACCGAGGAAATTTATCAAGTATTGTATTGCGGAAAAAACGCGCGCGAGGCAGCATTGACGTTATTAGGCCGTGCACGCAGGGACGAGCTGAGTCGCCACTAGCTGTAAGGAACTGTTGAATATAACGACCCGACCCGCGAAGAACGGGTCGGTCGTTTTGCTACCTTCTGGAGTACGCAATGCCGTGTGAAGAACTGGATATCGTCTGGAAAAACATTAAAGCGGAAGCCCGGGCACTGGCGGAATGTGAGCCAATGCTGGCCAGTTTTTATCACGCAACGTTGCTCAAGCATGAAAACCTCGGCAGTGCGCTGAGCTATATGCTGGCGAATAAACTCGCTTCTCCGATCATGCCCGCCATTGCCATTCGCGAAGTCGTGGAAGAGGCCTACGCGGCCGATCCTGAAATGATTGCCTCAGCGGCCTGTGATATTCAGGCGGTACGCACGCGTGATCCGGCTGTCGATAAATATTCCACCCCACTTCTGTATCTGAAGGGCTTTCATGCGCTTCAGGCCTACCGTATCGGTCACTGGCTGTGGCATCAGGGGCGTCAGGCGCTGGCGATCTTCCTGCAAAATCAGGTGTCCGTTAGCTTCCAGGTAGACATTCACCCGGCGGCAAAAATTGGCCGTGGGATTATGCTCGATCACGCCACTGGTATTGTGGTCGGTGAAACTGCCGTGATTGAAAACGACGTCTCTATTTTGCAATCCGTCACGCTGGGCGGGACCGGTAAAGCTGGCGGTGACCGTCATCCGAAAATTCGTGAAGGCGTGATGATTGGCGCGGGAGCAAAAATTCTCGGCAACATTGAAGTCGGGCGCGGCGCGAAGATTGGCGCAGGTTCCGTCGTTTTACAGCCGGTACCCCCGCATACCACTGCAGCAGGCGTTCCGGCACGCATCGTTGGCAAGCCTGACAGCGATAAGCCGTCCATGGATATGGATCAGCATTTCAACGGGATACATCATACTTTTGAGTATGGAGATGGTATCTGATTTCGAGCTATCTTACCTGGCAGATTAAACCTGGGCTGTGCTCGTCATCCTCACGGACTGCGTGTACGCTCCGGTGACTGTGCGCAGTCCGTGTTCAATCTGTCTGCGCCGATAACGCTCGAAATGAATTTCATCAAATTAATGTAGGTCGGATCAGGCCCTAGCCGCCATCCAACAATCATCAGCTACGCAGTACCGCGCCCGGATACCCTAGCTGGCGCCAGGCCTCATACACCACCACCGACACCGCATTTGACAGGTTCATGCTGCGACTGTCTGGCATCATTGGAATACGAATTTTTTGTTCGGCCGGCAGCGCGTCAAGGATGCTGGCTGGCAGACCGCGTGTTTCCGGACCAAACATCAGATAATCCCCGTCCTGATAGCATACCGCGCTATGCGCTGGCGTACCTTTGGTGGTCAGAGCAAACAGGCGCTGCGGATGTTCTGCGGCGACGAAGGCGGCGTAATCAGGGTGGCGCAGCACGGCGGTAAATTCATGGTAATCCAGCCCCGCGCGACGCAGGCGCTTGTCGTCCCAGGTAAAGCCCATTGGCTCTATAATATGCAAACGAAAGCCGGTGTTGGCGCAAAGACGGATAATATTGCCGGTATTTGGCGGGATTTCTGGTTCGAATAAAACGATGTTAAGCATACTGCCCCCTTGATAACGGGGGGCAGAATAGCAGAAAGAGCGGGTACTATGCGACGGTCAGCGCGTGCGGTTTATAGCGCTGCAGCTTGTAAATTGTCGCGGCAGCAGCGACCAGGGCCGGAAGGCTGAGGAACATTAAGATACTGTCTGCCTGCCATTGCAGGGAAAGCAACTGGGCGCTCATCATCGTTCCGGCTACGCCGCCGAAGCGGCCCACGCCCTGCATCCAGGCAATGCCCGTCGCACGGCAGTGGGTTGGATAAAACGTGGCGGCCAGCGTCTGCAGCCCGGACTGCGCGCCATTCATGGTAATCCCCATCAGGAAGATCAGTGCGCCGAACAAGATGATGTGGTTATGTTCAAACCCGAGAGCGAGGGCAAACAGCATCGTCAGAATGAAGCCGAGTGAGACCACTTTATGGGCTTCCCAGCGGTCCATTAACCAACCGGCCAGCAGGATCCCCGCCGTACCGCCAAAGGTAAACAGCGATGTCAGCCAGGCGGATTCGGCCAGCGGATAGCCCATTCCCAGCATCAGCGTTGGCATCCAGCTCAGCAGCACGTAATAGATAACCAGCCCCATAAAGTAGGTCATCCAGAGCATCAGCGTACCCGGCAGCCAGGGCATACTAAATAACTGTGCCACGCTGCTTTTTTTGACCGTGATACGGTCTTCATCCAGATAAAACTGGGTAACCTGTTCCAGACTTCCCGACATAAAGCGTTGAGCAATGCGTTTGATCTGTGCAACCCCTTTACCGCGGTGAACCAGATACTTAACCGACTCTGGCAGGAACAGCACCAACAGTGCGGTGAGGACCAGCGGGGCGATCGCACCAGCAAGCAGAACACTGTGCCAGCCGTAGTTGGGGATCAGCCAGGAGGAGATCACGCCGCCGCCCGCAGCCCCTAACGGAAAGCCACAGTACATGGTGTTAATCGCCATTGAACGACAGCGTTTCGGGGCGAATTCTGACACCAGGGTGATGGCATTGGGCATTGCCGCGCCAAGCCCAAGCCCGGTGAGAAAGCGCCAAAACGTGAGCATATTCAGCGTCTGGGCATAGGCGGTTCCCAGACTGGCGAGGCCAAAGAACAGACAGGAAAAGACCAGGACGCGCTTACGACCCATACGATCGGAAATCGGTCCGGCCAGCAGGGCACCAAATGAGAGGCCCAATAGCGCGGCGCTTAACACCGGTCCGAGATCTTGTTTCTTGATACCCCAGTCGGCTGAGAGCGTGGGGGCAATATAGCCCATCGCCGCCGTATCGAAGCCGTCAATGGCTAAAACCAGAAAACCCAGGACAATAATGACCCAGTGGAAGCGCGAAAAAGCACTGTCATCTATCGCCTGCTGGATATTCACTTTTCCGGAATAAGCCATGTCACCCTCGCCCGTTATGATGGTTGTTATATGTATAAAATGCTGTTGTATTAGCTTGTCTATACATTTGGCAGGTGGATAAAAAGTTGTCAAATATATTGGTTGTAAATGTTAACTAGTCGTTATTTTTGGATAAAAAATGGTCGGGCTGAAAACAGACCGACCATTCAGAAAATGGGGTTTACGGGGATGTTATTACGCTGCGCTACCCTGGACCAGAGGTGCCAGCGCGGCAGGCAGGCTCTTACCCAGTTCCTGTACCAGCGAATCACGGCTGATTTCGCTAATCGACTTCGCACCGGTCAGGGTCATCGCCACCTTCATCTCTTTCTCGATAAGGTTCAGCAGATTCGCCACACCGGCCTGGCCGTGGGTCGCCAGCGCGTACAGATAAGCACGCCCCAGCAGCACGCTATCCGCGCCCAGCGCTATCATGCGTACAACGTCCAGACCATTGCGGATCCCGCTATCAGCCAAAATGGTAATATCGCCTTTCACCGCATCGGCAATGGCGGGCAGCGCACGAGCTGAAGACAGCACGCCATCTAACTGACGGCCACCGTGGTTAGAGACAACGATACCATCCGCGCCAAAGCGTACGGCGTCGCGGGCATCTTCAGGGTCGAGGATCCCTTTGATCACCATCGGACCATCCCAGAATTCACGGATCCACTCGAGGTCTTTCCAGGAAATCGACGGATCGAAGTTATTCGCCAGCCAGCCGATGTAATCTTCAAGGCCGGTGGGTTTGCCCAGATAAGTCGAAATATTGCCTAAATCATGCGGGCGACCGTTCAGACCAACGTCCCATGCCCACTGTGGATGAGTGACTGCTTGCCAGTAGCGACGCAGTGCCGCATTTGGGCCGCTCATACCGGAATGGGCATCACGGTAGCGTGCGCCAGGCGTTGGCATATCGACGGTAAAGACCAGCGTGGAGCAACCCGCCGCTTTGGCGCGCTCCAGTGCGTTACGCATAAAACCGCGATCGCGCAGAACATACAGCTGGAACCACATCGGACGCTTGATGGTCGGGGCGACTTCTTCAATCGGACATACGGACACTGTGGAAAGCGTAAACGGAATGCCTTTGGCATCAGCGGCGGCGGCGGCCTGAACCTCGCCCCGGCGTGCGTACATGCCGCACAAGCCGACAGGCGCGAGGGCTACCGGCATGGAGAGTGTTTCGTTGAACAGCTTGGTTTCCAGGCTCAGGTCGGACATATTCTTCAGTACGCGCTGGCGCAGCGCCACCTCTGACAGGTCTGCCACGTTACGGCGCAAGGTGTGCTCGGCATACGCCCCGCCGTCAATATAGTGGAACAAGAAGGGGGGCAGGATGCGCTGGGCTGCGGCGCGATAGTCGCTGGCTGCTGAAATAATCATGTGTTGTTCTCCCTGCTATTCTCACCAGGATCACCGGGCAGGCGCGTAATACGCGCCTGCCGGGCCTGATCTTCATCAAATCGTTTAATTGTGGTGTGGACAAAACTGAGGTGCGCCATCATGGCCTTACGCGCCCCGTCGGCATCCCCGGCAACAATGGCGTCCAGCACGGCCTGATGCTGCGCCGTCAGCTGAGAAAATACCGGCGGTACCAGGTACATACGTTGGCGGCTCTGTTTTACCGAAGACTGCAGGACGTCGAAGAAACCGCGCATGGTCTGCAACAGCACCACGTTGTGCGAGGCTTCCGCAATGGCGAGATGAAAACGAACGTCAGCCTGCGAGGCGAGATCCGGATCTTCGCTTTGCGTGGCCTCGAAACAGAGCCTGATTTTCTCTTTATCCGCGGCGGTGGCCCGCATAGCAGCGTGCCAGGCGGTACTGGCTTCGATGGCGTGGCGGGCCTCCAGAATATCGAAACTGTAATCAGGATCGTCCGCCAGCAGGGTTTTCAGCGGCTGAACGATGTTTTGTTCAGACCAGGCCTCATGCTGCCAGCGGATAAACGTCCCGCCGCCACGACGGCTAATCAGTACGCCTTCACTGACCAGCTTTGCTAACGCCTCGCGCAGCGAGTTACGCGATACGCCGAGCTGTACAGCCAGTTGGCGCTCAGCGGGCAACTTCATGCCCGCCTCCAGCTGTTGTTCTTCAATCAGCGCCCGCACACGAGATGCGACTTCGTCTGACAGGCGTCTGGGCATCACTATCATGGAATCATCCAGGTTAAGACATAGGCCTGCAGCGTGGTAATCACACCCACCATGCAGGTGAAAATCAGGCTGTGTTTCACGGTAAAGCGGAACAGGTCAGACTCTTTCCCCACTAATCCCACTGCCGCACAGGCGATAGCGATAGATTGCGGCGAGATCATCTTGCCGGTCACGCCGCCGGTGGTATTTGCCGCAACCATCAGCACATCCGAAACGCCGATTTGCTGAGCAGCCGTAGCCTGCAGGGCGGCAAACAGTGCGTTTGATGAGGTGTCGGACCCGGTCAGAAATACCCCCAGCCAGCCGAGGAACGGTGAGAAGAAGGTAAACGCGCTGCCGGTGTGTGCCAGGGCCAACGCCAGGGTTGATGAAAGCCCGGAGTAGTTTGAGATAAACGCGAATGCCAGCACCATTCCGATGGAGTAAATAGGTAACGCCAGATCTTTCAGCGTGCTGCCAAAAGTCTGCAGCGCTGCGGACGGCTTCATCTTCAACCAGACGATAGACAGCAGGGCGGCAAACAAAATCGCGGTACCGGTTGCGGAGAACCAGTCAAATTTATACACCGCCGCGTAGGCTGTGGCTTCATGTACGACCGGCGGCATACGGGCAACCAGCTTATCGAGGTACGGAACCGGAATATTGACCACCCAGTGGTACATCGCGCCGCCTGGCGCAAACAGCGCTTTAAACGGCGGTACGCTCCACAGCGTGACGGTGGCGGTCAGGAACAGGAACGGAGACCAGGCGCGGACCACCTGTCCAGCGGTATAGTGGGTGCGAGCCAGCGTCTGATCGACCTGTGAAGCGCCCATATCGCCAAAGCGGAAGATGCGTACCGGCTGCCAGCGTTTCAGGAACAGCGTCAGGCAGACCAGCGAAACCAGAGACGAGATAATGTCTGGCAGTTCTGGCCCGATAAAGTTAGAGCTGAGGTACTGCGCGATAGCAAACGAGCCGCCAGCGACCATCACCGCAGGCCAGGTCTCTTTTACGCCGCGCCAGCCATCCATAATCGCCATAATCCAGAACAACACGATAATGGTCAGGAACGGTAACTGACGGCCCACCATCTGACCAATCTCGAAACTATCCAGCCCGGTAACCTGACCGGCAACCAGAATCGGAATGCCCATTGCGCCAAAAGCGACCGGAGCGGTGTTTACGATCAGACACAAACCTGCCGCGTACAGAGGATTAAAGCCCAGACCAACCAGCAGTGCGGCGGTAATCGCTACCGGAGCGCCAAATCCTGCCGCCCCTTCGAGGAATGCCCCAAAGGAGAAACCGACAATCAGCATTTGCAGACGTTGGTCCGGGGTAATCGAGAGTATTGAGGAGCGGATGATGTCGAACTGCCCGGTTTTCACCGAGATTTTATAGACGAATACCGCGGCGATAATGATCCAGGCAATTGGCCACAGACCATAGAAGAAGCCGTACACCACGGAAGCCAGAGCGTGATCGACCGGCATTTTGTAAAACAGCAGGGCGACCGTCAGAGCGATCACCACCGTCCATGACGCCGCAACATAGCCTTTCAGCTTGAGCTTAATCAGGGCGAAGAAAAAGAACAGGATAGGGAGCGATGCGATCAGACTGGAAAGCCAGATGTTACCGGCCGGGTCGTAGTTCTGTTGCCAGAGATTCATTGCAGGTCTCCTGGGGGCCGCCGACATAATGGAATGAGTCTGTGCTCATCTCCTGGTCACATTATGTGTAAAAGTGGCCCTGCCAATATTGTTGTGTAGGGGTAATGACAATGAATGGTTAATCAAATGTTATTTATTGGCAACGGTATTGTACGCACATTTTAATGAAATGTGAGGTGCTGGTAGGATCTGGCTGAAATTGGTAGGGCCAATTGCGAGGAGAAGGGAAGGACCGGGCAAGCGAATGTTGCCCGGTGGGAGATCAGAACTCGCTCTTCGCGAAGCCCGTCATCTCTTTCAGGCCCATTTCACGGCCAAGCTCGGTCATCGGGTGAACGACGATCAGGCCGCGCACGCTCTTCTTCAGCTTGCCCATGTCGGCCTGTTCTTTTTTGGTGATAGCACGACGGAAAGGAAGTTTCGCCAGCTTTTGCGCTTCTTTGCTCAGCTTCTGGCCGTGGACGTCACGCAGACGCGCGATCTCGGTTTCCAGCGTTTCTTTCTCTTGCTCCAGCTCGGCATATTTGTCGGCGGCTTCAACCAGGGACAGGTCTGCCTGCTGGTGGCGGATAGCGTCCAGACGATCGCTCAGGCGTTTAATTTCGTTTTTTTCGACTTCTTTCATAGGATAGCTTCTGATAAAAATAGGATGAATATCCTATAGTATGCGCGCAGAGCGGGATTATTCACAACTAATCGAAGATAAATAATCAAATGCTGCAAGTATTATTCAGCTAATGAAAATACTACTATTTTGATTAATAAGGAATTTTAAGTGATAAGGTCGGCCGTAGTGCTTTTTATTGACGGGTTCATAGTGAAGCACGTTTTCCTCAATATAATCGCCCAACCGATCCTAAACTTAAATAAGCAACCGCGCAGGCTGAGCGCGGTTAATACATGGAGGAGGGAAGATTATGGCGAAAATAGGTGAGAACGTTTCGGCCCTTATTGATAAGACGGTCGATTTTATGGCTTCAAGCCAGGCTTTTCGCGAATATCTGAATAAAACACCACCGCGCAACGTTGTCCCTACTGAAATACCGCAGGAGAATGCGCAGCTGTATCTGCAACGTCTGGCGTATTATCGGCAGCTGTATCGACCGCAGCAGGAAGAGAAGTAAGCCTGCAGGGTCTTATTTTTGAAAGGCTTTTTTTAAGCTGATTTTAGAAATCAGCTCGGTCAGGGAAAGTACCATCGTGGAGCGTACCATCTGCTGGTAGCGCTGAATCTGCATTGCGTGCAAACCTGAGTCTGAGGTATCAAACTGCGGTGGCGGCGGGAGTGCCGTCACGCAGTGGAGTTCGCCAAATGGGCCAAGAATTTCGTCGTCGGTGAACGCGTATTCATTACCGTCATGGTTTAACTCTTCCCGCAGCGCCATCAGAAGCTCCGCATCTTCATACTCCGGCCGGCTGAGTACGCCCAGACCGTAAATTAGCTTCAGACGAACGGAAAGATCGCCCAGCGGACCGTCGCCGTCGAGCAGGGGTTCTACGGCATATTTTACCGCATAGTCGTCTTTGCGAAATACCTGAAGCACAAGGATATTCACCGCTTCGGTGAGCAGTTCTACGGCGGTGATGAGGAAGCTGCGTACGGTTTTGCCAGCATTCAGACGCTCAAGCACACGATTTTCAAAGGCCTGCGTTTGTTCCATTATTGCCTGCATATCTGACAATCTGTCATTTGGGCGCAGGCTGACCTGCGCCACATTCTCTATCATTTGGTTGCGTTATATGCGTTAACCGCCTCCGCCACCACATCACTGTTGGCATCCAGACCGGAAACCTGTGCCAGCGCGGCCTGTGGACCTCTTTCGTCAATCAGCGCGGCCAGTTCCTGGGCCTGCGGATCTTCTTCACTGCGATAGTGCATCGCTGCAGCAATACCGGTGACCAGATTCGCGTGCGGCAGGCCATACTCCAGCGTGCCCAGCAGCGGTTTAATCAGACGATCGCCCGCGCTCAGTTTACGCAGCGGCTGACGACCCACGCGCTCAACGTCATCTTTCAGATACGGGTTTTCAAAGCGACCGAGGATTTTCTGAATGTATGCCGCATGTTTTGCTGCATCAAAGCCATAGCGTTTGATCAGTACCGCGCCGCTCTCTTCCATCGCACCTTTTACCACTGCACGGATTTTCTCGTCGAGAATCGCGTCCCGGATGGTCTGATGACCGGTCAATTTTCCGAGGTACGCGGTTATAGCATGCCCGGTGTTCAGCGTGAAGAGTTTACGTTCGACAAATGCCATCAGGTTATCAGTTAATTCCATTCCCGGGATGTCAGGCAGTTCGCCTTTGAACTGTGTTTTGTCGACAATCCACTCACTGAAGGTTTCGACGGTGACTTCCAGCGGATCGTTGGTCGCAGAAGCCGAAGGGGGAACAATGCGGTCCACGGCGGAATCGACGAAGCCAACATGTTCTTCAACCCAGGATTTGTCTTCATCTGCCAGCGCGTTCATAACGTGGCCTTTCAACTGGGTGGTTCCGCGCACCATGTTTTCACAGGCGATAATATTCAGCGGAGTGGCGATGCCCTGCGCCTTGCGTTTAACCAGCCCTTTGGCGATGGCCGGAGCGATACGCTCAAGCACGACCGGACCGACGGCGGTAGTGACTAAATCTACGTGGGCAATCAGGTCGACAACATCATCGCCGATGCTGCTCACGGCGTTGACGCCGGAAACGGTATCAACCTGCTCGTTTTCACCCACCACATGAACCTGATAGCTATGACGGGCATTCAGGGCATCGAGCACGACCTGGTTTACATCCGCGAACGTCAGTTGTATCCCCGCGTCCGCCAGCAGTTTGCCGATAAAGCCACGACCGATATTACCTGCGCCAAAATGTAATGCTTTCATAGTATTAACCTTCATTAATGTTTTTACCCAAGAGGGCTGGGGTGAGGCGTTTCCCTCAACCTAACCCTCTCCACAAGGGAGAGGATATCGCCTTCATATTTCGAACTGCAGATGCGTTGGCTCTCCTCGCTCACCCCAGTCACGTACTTATGTACGCTCCTGGGGATTCGCTGCGTTGCCGCCTTTCTGCAGCTCGAACTATTTTGGAGATACTTAATGGTTAAGCTTTTTTACCAGCCAGCAGTTCCAGAACTTCATCCACGCTGGTGGTATGGGCCAGACGTTCGATCACGGATTCGTCATCCAGAGCGTTGGTCAGGCTGGTGATCACCTGGATATGTTCATTGTTACGTGCGGCGATACCAATGACCAGGCGGGCAATGTCGTCTTCTTCTTCACCGAAGCGCACGCCTTCTGGGTACTGGCAGAACACCACGCCGGTTTTCAGCACGCGGTCTTTGGCTTCAACCGTACCGTGCGGCACTGCGATGGACTCACCGAGGTAAGTCGGGGTTAGTTTTTCGCGGTCCAGCATCGCCTCGACGTATTCTGGCTCAACGTAGCCGCCTTTCACCAGTTGCTCACCGGCAAAGCGAATCGCTTCTTCTTTGTTAGTGGCTTTACGGCCGAGGAAGATATTCTCCGCACCCAGTTTGAACAGGTGGGTATCACCCTCTTCAAAGCTGTCTTTCAGGTGATCGCGGACTTTCTCTTCGTTCACGTTGTGGCGCTGTGCAGCAACCAGACGTTCGGTCAGGCTGGCGTACAGGCCGCTGTCGAGGAAGTTGGTCAGCGAAATGTGTTGTGCCTGAGGCACCTGGCGCATCGCACGTTCGGTCAGGTCACGGTGAGTAATGACCAGATCGACATCCGGCGGCAGATTGTTAATCGCGCTGTTGGTGACGGAAATCTGAGACAGACCGGCATCCTGCACTTTCTTGCGCAGTACGCCCGCCCCCATGGCGCTGGAGCCCATACCCGCATCGCAGGCAACGATGATTTTACGCACATGGCTCAGGTCGTTAGTCACGTCGCCAGCCGCCAGCGGAGATGCACCTTTGGATTCCGCTTTCATGTCGTGCATACGACGAGTAGCGGCATCAATGTCATCATCTTCTTTCACTTTGCTGGTTTTCAGCAGAATGGCTGAGACGACAAAGGAGACAGCCATTGCGGCACAGATAGCAGCGATGTTCGCGAAGTAAGCACCCTTCGGCGTCATTGCCAGTACGGCCAGGATAGAACCCGGAGAAGCCGGAGAAACCAGGCCGCCGTTCAGGATAGTCAGGGTAAATACGCCAGTCATACCGCCGAGGATAACGGCCAGGATCAGACGCGGGTTCATCAGCACGTACGGGAAGTAAATTTCGTGGATACCACCCAGGAAGTGGATGATAGCCGCGCCGCCTGCAGACTGCTTAGCGCTGCCGCGACCGAAGAACATGTATGCCAGCAGAACGCCCATACCCGGACCCGGGTTAGCTTCAATCAGGAAGAAGATGGATTTGCCCATCTCGTGGGACTGCTGAATACCCAGCGGTGAGAAAATACCGTGGTTGATGGCGTTGTTGAGGAACAGGATTTTCGCCGGTTCAACGAAGATAGACGCCAGCGGCAGCATGTCATGGACAACCATGAAGTTAACGCCTGCCGCCAGGATTTTGGACAGTGCTTCAACCAATGGGCCAATGCCAAGGAATGCCAGAATGGCGAGGATCATCCCGATGATGCCTGCGGAGAAGTTATTCACCAGCATCTCAAAACCGGACTTGATCTTACCGTCTACCCAGTTGTCGAAATGTTTGATAGCCCAGCCGCCCAGCGGACCTGCGATCATCGCGCCGAGGAACATTGGCATATCGGCACCGACGATAACGCCCATGGTGGTGATAGCACCCACCACGCCGCCACGCTCGCCGCCAACCAGCTTACCACCGGTATAACCGATCAGCAGCGGCAGCAGATAGGTGATCATTGGGCCGACAAGCTTCGCCAGCGTTTCGTTCGGCAACCACCCTGTCGGAATGAATAATGCGGTGATAATACCCCACGCGATAAACGCGCCGATATTTGGCATCACCATGTTACTGAGGAATCGACCAAAGCTTTGCACTTTGATCTTAATATCGGATGACATAAAAACACCCCTTCTTATGTTTGCTGTCGCGCAGGCTAAAAGCCCGAGGTTTGTTAATGTAGCGGCAGGAGGTAGCCGGACCCTGTAGATACTGCGAAATCTGGCACTGAATCGTTCAACTGTCCAGTCGATGACTTTTTATGTGACGTTTGTCACGTAAATATAGGGTGTATGGCGTTAGTTAATGTGATTTTCATCACAAAATATCGGTACAAAAAAACATCATAGGTCAAGAATTGGCTAAAAATGGGCGTTAAGTGTGAAGTTGTTCACGTTTTTGCTTTGGCTGTTTGTTGGGTATTTGTGATCTACTTCTCAATAAATATTTGTCTGGATTTCTCCTGGTGTGATCTGGAGCGGATTCTGTTTCATCACCTATTTCTTGCAACTACCCCGCAAGCCATCAACCTGAAAATTTATACCCTGGTGGTATGGCGGAAATGGCTAACTGCAATTATGTTCAAATTACCAGCCATGACTCCTTTCGGCTGCCTGCAATTGAAAGCTCTGATTAGCGTGAATACGAGGCGGGTATGTTTCTAAACTATTTCGCGTTAGGTGTGCTGATCTTCGTTTTTCTGGTTCTGTTTTACGGAATCATCGCCATCCATGATATTCCCTATAACATGGCTAAGAAGCGCAACCATCCCCATGCCGATGCCATCCATACGGCGGGTTGGGTGAGCTTATTTACGCTGCATGTTATTTGGCCCTTCCTGTGGATCTGGGCCACGCTCTATCAGCCAGAACGAGGCTGGGGAATGCAGTCACACATCACGCCGTCCGGGAAGGAACCTGACCCTGAAATTGCCGCGCTGGCCGCGCGCATCACCCAGTTGGAAAATAGACTGGATGGGGAGAAAAAAAACGATAACTCCACCTTTCCGGAGATTTGATCATGGACTTGTTGATTGTCCTGACCTATGTGGCATTCGCCTGGGCCATTTTTAAAATATTCCGTATTCCGGTAAATCAATGGACGCTTGCTACCGCCGCATTAGGTGGGGTGTTTATTGTGGCGGGACTCATTTTATTAATGAACTATAACCACCCGTATACCTTTACGGCGCAAAAGGCGGTTATTTCAATTCCTGTTACCCCACAGGTCACCGGAATTGTTAGTGAGGTGACAGATAAAAATAATCAGCTGATTAAAAAAGGCGAGGTGTTATTTAAACTCGATCCCGTTCGTTATCAGGCGCGGGTCGACAGGCTGCAGGCCGACCTGGTGACCGCTACGCACAACATCGACAATATGAAAGCGCAGCTGTCTGAAGCCGTAGCCAATACCACCCGCGTTTCCGCTGAACGAGATCGCCTGTATAAAGATTATCAACGCTATTTGAAGGGCAGCCAGGCGAAGGTTAATCCATTCTCTGAAAGCGACATCGACAACGCCCGGCAAAACTACCTGGCGCAGGATGCGCTGGTCAAAGGCTCTGTTGCTGAACAGACGCAGATTCAGAGCCAGTTAGACAGTATGGTCAATGGAGAGCAATCTCAGGTTGCGTCTCTGCGCGCCCAACTCGCTGAAGCCAAATACAATCTTGAACAGACTATCGTACGTGCGCCCAGCAACGGTTATGTAACACAGGTGCTTATCCGGCCCGGGACCTATGCCGCCGCGCTGCCTCTACGCCCGGTGATGGTATTTATTCCGGAACAAAAACGGCAAATCGTGGCGCAATTCCGCCAGAATTCGTTGCTGCGCCTTAAACCGGGTGATGAAGCGGAAGTGGTCTTCAACGCGCTGCCAGGCCAGGTATTCTCCGGCAAGCTCACCAGCATTCTGCCGGTTGTTCCGGGCGGTTCTTATCAGGCGCAGGGAGCATTACAGTCCTTAACGGTGGTGCCGGGTACCGATGGCGTGCTGGCCACGATTGAGCTGGCTCCCAATGCCGATGTGGATGCGCTGCCGGACGGTATCTATGCCCAGGTGGCGGTCTATTCCGACCATTTCGCTCACGTTTCAGTGATGCGAAAAGTGCTGCTGCGCATGACCAGTTGGATGCATTACCTTTATTTGGATCATTGAGACCGTCATCACCTGCCATTTGCACTGACCTGAGCCATACTGATATTTTTGTTGGCAAAAAGGACCCGGCATGAAACTCATTGGCAGCTATACCAGCCCTTTTGTGCGTAAAATTTCTATTCTGTTACTGGAAAAGGGCATCACTTTCGAATTTGTGAATGAACTCCCCTATAACGCAGATAGCGGCGTGGCACGCTATAACCCGTTAGGAAAAGTGCCCGCGTTGGTTACCGATGAGGGCGAGTACTGGTTTGACTCTCCGATCATCGCGGAATACATAGAACTGCTGGATATTGCGCCAGCGATGCTGCCGCGTGAACCACTGGCGGCGCTGAAGGTACGCCAGTTGGAAGCGCTGGCCGATGGCATTATGGATGCCGGTTTAGTCTCGGTACGCGAACAGGCTCGCCCCGCCGCGCAGCAGTCAGAAACCGAACTGTTACGCCAGCGAGAAAAGATTACCCGTAGTCTGGATATGCTGGAAGGTTATCTGGCGGAGGGTACGCTGAAAACGGATACGGTTAACCTGGCAACCATTGCGATTGCCTGTGCCGTCGGTTATCTCAATTTCCGTCGGGTTGCGCCCGGCTGGTGTGTTGATCGCCCGCGTCTGGTCAAACTGGTGGAAACGCTCTTTCAACGCGAAAGTTTTGCCCGTACGGAACCGCCAAAGGCTTGATACACATTATACTCGCCTGAGCAAAGTCACGGTACAATCCTTCCTATATCGATATCCCTCTCCACGGTGGAGAGGGCCACCAACAGCCAGGCCCTTTCATGACAACCGACATGCGTTCACTCTACAGCCAGCTTCCTGCGATCGATCGTTTATTGCGCGATAGCGCCTTCCCAGCTTTACGTGAGTCTCACGGTCATACCCGGGTGGTTGACCTGCTGCGTCACATGCTCGACGAAGCCAGAGAAGCTATTCGCGACACGCATGCGCTCCCGGCATGGTGTGAGGACTGGGCGCAAGAGGCCTGCGCCCGACTGGAACGAGAATCGCAAAGTGCGCTGCGTCCGGTAATTAACCTGACCGGAACGGTGCTGCATACCAATCTTGGGCGCGCATCGCAGGCCGAAGAAGCGATCGAGGCGGTGGTGCAGGCGATGCGCACGCCGGTGACGCTGGAATACAGCCTGGATGATGCCGGGCGTGGGCATCGGGATCGGGCCCTGGCGGATTTACTCTGCCGTCTGACGGGGGCGGAAGACGCCTGTATCGTCAATAACAATGCGGCAGCGGTTTTGCTGATGCTGGCGGCCACAGCTAACGGCAAAGAGGTGGTCGTTTCACGCGGAGAACTGGTAGAAATTGGCGGCGCATTTCGTATTCCGGACGTGATGTGTCAGGCCGGATGTATTCTGCGCGAAGTGGGTACCACCAACCGGACCCACACGAAAGATTATCGTCAGGCGGTAAATGAAAACACCGGTCTGCTGATGAAAGTGCATACCAGTAATTACAGCATCGAAGGCTTTACGAAGTCGGTGGATGAGGCAGAGCTGGCCACTATTGGCAAGGAGCTGGATGTTCCGGTAGTGGCGGATCTCGGCAGCGGCTCGCTGGTTGATCTCAGCCAGTATGGATTACCGCAGGAGCCGATGCCGCAACAGCTGATTGCCGCTGGCGTTAGCCTGGTGAGCTTCTCTGGCGATAAATTACTGGGAGGGCCGCAGGCAGGGATTATTGTCGGTAAAAAAGAGATGATCGCGCGCTTACAGAGCCATCCGCTGAAACGTGCATTACGGGCTGATAAAATGACGCTGGCTGCGCTGGAAGCGACGCTGCGGCTCTATCTGCACCCGGAAGCGCTGGCAGCGAAGTTGCCGACGTTACGCCAGCTCACCCGCTCGCAGGAGGCTGTCCACGCGCAGGCACAACAATTACAGTCACGGCTTGCTGATCATTACGGCGACGAATTCGCCCTGAACGTTATGCCTTGTTTATCGCAGATAGGCAGCGGTTCGCTACCTGTTGATAGGCTGCCCAGCGCGGCATTAACCTTTACGCCACATGACGGGCGCGGTAGCCGCCTCGAAGCACTGGCCGCCCGTTGGCGTGCGCTGCCCGTGCCGATCATTGGGCGAATTTATGATGGTCGCTTATGGCTGGATCTGCGCTGCCTTGAGGACGAGACCCGGTTTATGGAGATGATGCTGAAATGATTATTGCAACCGCCGGACACGTTGACCACGGAAAAACAACGTTATTACAGGCGATTACCGGCGTGAATGCCGACCGTTTGCCGGAAGAAAAAAAGCGCGGCATGACCATCGATCTCGGTTATGCCTACTGGCCGCAGCCGGACGGAAGGATTCTGGGATTTATCGATGTACCCGGACACGAAAAGTTTTTGTCCAACATGCTGGCGGGTGTCGGCGGGATCGACCATGCGCTGCTGGTGGTGGCGTGTGATGACGGCGTGATGGCGCAAACGCGTGAGCATTTGCAAATTCTGCAACTGACGGGCAACCCGCAGATCACCGTGGCGCTCACGAAAGCCGATCGCGTGGATGACGATCGCATCAACGCGGTACGTACTGAGGTGCATACTGCGCTTGAAAACTATGGATTCGCCGATGCGGTTCTGTTCGTGACGGCTGCCAGTGAAGGTCGTGGAATCGAAGAACTGCGCGATCATTTACAGCAATTAACGTCGCGCGAGCATGCCCGCGATTGCAGCTTTCGCCTGGCGATTGACCGTGCCTTTACGGTCAAAGGCGCGGGTCTGGTGGTGACCGGGACGGCGCTTAGCGGTGAAGTGACTGTTGGTGACACGCTGTGGCTCACGGGCGTCAACAAACCGATGCGCGTACGTAGCTTGCATGCGCAAAATCAGGCCACCGATCGCGCGCAGGCGGGGCAACGTATTGCGCTGAATATTGCTGGTGATGCACAAAAAGAAGAGCTTAACCGCGGCGACTGGCTGCTCTCCGATGCACCGCCAGAGGCGTTTACCCGCGTGATTGTCTCTTTGGAGCATGCCGCGCCGCTGATGCAGTGGCAACCGCTGCATATTCACCACGCGGCCAGCCACGTCACCGGGAGAATCTCCCTGCTTGAAGGGACGCTGGCGGAACTGGTGTTTGATACACCGCTCTGGCTCGCCGATAACGACCGTCTGGTGCTACGCGATATTTCGGCCCGCACGACGCTGGCTGCCGCGCGCGTGGTAACGCTCAATCCGCCGCGTCGCGGGAAGCGTAAGCCGGAATATTTGCAGTGGCTGGCAGCACTGGAGAAGGTGCAGAGTGACGGCGAAGCTCTGACGCTGCATCTGACGCGCGGGGCGGTGAATATTCCTGACTTCGCCTGGGCGCGTCAGCTCAACGGCAACGGTATGCGTCCGTTGATTGAGCTGCATGGCTTTATTCAGGCGGGATACAGTCTGTTGAATGCTGCCGTTGCAGCGCGCTGGCAGCGGAAAGTCCTTGATACGCTGGCAACGTACCACGAGCAGCACCGTGATGAACCAGGACCTGGGCGAGAACGCCTGCGCCGTATGGCTTTGCCGATGGAAGATGAAGCGCTGGTCCTGCTGCTGATTGAAAAGATGCGTGAGAGCGGCGCCATCCATAGCCATCATGGCTGGCTGCATTTGCCGGATCATAAGGCCGGTTTCAGCGAAGAGCAGCAGGCTATCTGGCAAAAAGCAGAACCGCTTTTTGGCGATGAGCCGTGGTGGGTGCGCGATTTGGCAAAACAGACGGGCACAGATGAGCAGATGATGCGTGTGGCGTTACGACAAGCAGCGCAGCAAGGCATCATCACCGCGATCGTCAAAGATCGCTATTACCGTAACGATCGTATTGTGGCCTTTGCCAATATGATCCGCGAACTGGATCAGGAGAAAGGATCGACCTGTGCTGCCGATTTCCGCGACAGGCTTAACGTTGGACGCAAATTGGCTATCCAGATTCTGGAATATTTTGACCGCATTGGTTTTACGCGTCGCCGGGGAAATGATCATTTATTACGTGATGCTTTGTTGTTTCCCGAAAAGTAATGAAACAATTAATTCAGGAATTAAATGAATTAATACAAAATAAATATTGATTGAAATAAGCACATTAGATTATGAACCTAATGTGCTTTTTAATTGTGGGTGTTATTAAAATAACAACCACGATCATATTTTGTTGGATATTTCACTCGTATGCTTCCTGACTCTTTAGAGTAATTAAGGATCGTACAATGGCTGCTTCAACATTTTTTATTCCTTCCGTGAATGTAATCGGCGCTGATTCATTAAAAGACGCAATGAATACAATGGCGGAATATGGTTTTCGTCGTACGCTGATTGTCACGGATGCCATGCTGACAAAATTAGGTATGGCTGGCGAGATTCAAAAAGCATTACAGGAACGTGATATTTTCAGCGTAATTTTCGACGGTACGCATCCTAATCCCACGACCAGTAACGTCGCTGCTGGCCTGCATATACTGAAAGAAAACGAATGTGATAGCGTTATTTCCCTCGGCGGCGGTTCTCCGCACGATTGTGCGAAGGGCATTGCGCTGGTGGCGGCTAACGGCGGCGATATTCGCGATTACGAAGGTGTGGACCGTTCTGCAAAACCACAACTGCCGATGATCGCCATTAACACCACCGCGGGCACGGCATCTGAAATGACCCGTTTCTGCATCATTACCGATGAAGTACGCCACATTAAAATGGCGATTGTGGATAAGCACGTTACGCCGCTGCTGTCCGTTAATGACTCCTCGCTGATGGTCGGCATGCCGAAGTCCCTGACAGCGGCAACCGGTATGGATGCGCTGACCCACGCCATTGAAGCCTACGTGTCTATTGCTGCAACGCCGATTACCGATGCGTGCGCGTTGAAAGCGGTCACCATGATTGCGGAAAACCTGCCGGTCGCCGTTGCAGATGGCAGCAATGCTCAGGCGCGCGAAGCCATGGCTTACGCGCAGTTCCTCGCGGGCATGGCCTTTAACAACGCTTCTCTTGGTTATGTGCACGCAATGGCGCACCAGTTGGGTGGCTTCTACGATCTGCCGCACGGTGTATGTAACGCAGTGCTGCTGCCGCATGTGCAGGTTTTCAATAGCAAAGTGGCTGCCGCTCGCCTACGTGATTGCGCTGCGGCAATGGGCGTGGACGTTGCTGGCTTGAGCGCAGAGCAAGGGGCGGAAGCCTGCATCGCGGCGATTCGCGAACTGGCGCAGAAAGTGAATATCCCGGCCGGTCTGCGTGAGTTGAACGTGAAGGAAGAGGATATTGCCGTACTGGCGACCAATGCCCTGAAAGATGCCTGCGGTTTCACTAACCCGATTCAGGCGACTCATGAAGAAATCATGGCGATTTATCGCGCTGCTATGTAATTCGTGATACCTGTCGTAAAGCAGTAAATGGCTGGCGAATAATTCGCCAGCCCCGTCTACCCTTGTAGTACCCCTACAGCAAGGAGACGGTCATGACCAATAACCCCCCTTCAACGCGTATTTATCCCGGCGAGTATGGTTACCCTCTGAAGTTAAAAGCCCGATACGATAACTTTATCGGCGGTGACTGGGTTGCCCCGGTGGACGGCGAGTATTACCAAAACCTGACGCCGGTAACCGGGCAATTACTGTGCGAAGTGGCCTCTTCCGGCAAAAAGGATATCGATCTGGCACTGGATGCCGCGCACAAAGTAAAAGACAAGTGGGCACAGACATCCGTGCAGGACAGGGCGGCGATACTGTTCAAAATCGCCGATCGTATGGAGCAAAACCTGGAACTGCTGGCGACGGCAGAAACCTGGGATAACGGTAAGCCCATCCGCGAAACCAGCGCGGCAGATGTTCCGCTGGCGATTGACCATTTCCGCTATTTCGCTTCCTGTATTCGTGCGCAGGAAGGGGGTATAAGCGAGGTTGATAGCGAGACCGTGGCTTATCACTTCCATGAACCTCTTGGCGTGGTAGGGCAAATTATCCCGTGGAACTTCCCGCTGCTGATGGCCAGCTGGAAGATGGCACCCGCGCTGGCGGCGGGTAACTGCGTCGTGCTTAAACCCGCGCGCCTCACGCCGCTGTCCGTGCTGTTACTGATGGAAGTCATCGGCGATCTGCTCCCGCCAGGCGTGGTGAACGTGGTAAACGGTGCGGGTGGGGAAATCGGTGAGTATCTGGCGACGTCTAAGCGCATTGCGAAAGTGGCGTTTACCGGCTCAACGGAAGTTGGGCAGCAGATCATGCAATACGCCACGCAGAACATTATTCCCGTCACGCTGGAGCTGGGTGGGAAATCACCCAATATCTTCTTCGCTGATGTGATGGATGAAGAGGATGCGTTTTTTGACAAAGCGCTGGAAGGTTTCGCGCTGTTTGCCTTCAATCAGGGTGAAGTGTGTACCTGTCCGAGCCGTGCGTTAGTACAGGAATCTATTTACGAACGTTTTATGGAAAGAGCTATTCGCCGGGTGGAGAGTATTCGCAGCGGCAACCCGTTAGACAGCGTGACGCAAATGGGTGCGCAGGTCTCGCATGGTCAACTGGAAACCATTTTGAATTACATCGATATTGGTAAGAAAGAAGGGGCTGATGTTCTCACCGGCGGGCGGCGCAAGCAACTGGATGGCGACTTAAAAGAAGGTTATTACCTCGAACCAACCATTCTGTTTGGCAAGAACAACATGCGGGTTTTCCAGGAAGAGATCTTCGGGCCCGTGCTGGCCGTCACGACCTTTAAAACCATGGAAGAGGCGCTGGAAATCGCCAATGACACCCAATATGGGCTTGGCGCTGGTGTCTGGAGCCGTAACGGAAATCTGGCGTACAAGATGGGCCGTGGGATTCAGGCGGGGCGTGTTTGGACCAACTGTTACCATGCTTACCCGGCTCATGCGGCATTCGGTGGCTATAAGCAGTCGGGTATCGGGCGCGAGACGCATAAGATGATGCTCGAGCATTATCAGCAAACCAAATGTCTGCTGGTGAGCTACTCGGATAAACCGCTGGGACTATTTTAATTTCTCATCACTTATTGCCCGGTTTTGCGCCGGGCATATCTTTATTCTGCAGTTATATATAAACCCATATATCGTTATATAAATAAGACGATTGCATCTAATCTGGTCATTCCACTACTATTATCAACTCTATTGTGTAAATCAAATTGCAGCCGAATTTATAATTTAAATCCCTGAGGCAAATATGTTCCTTAATTATTTTGCATTAGGAGTGCTTATTTTTGTATTCCTGGTCATTTTTTACGGGATTATTATTCTGCATGATATTCCCTATCTCATTGCAAAGAAACGTAACCATCCTCATGCTGACGCAATACATGTCGCGGGCTGGGTGAGTTTGTTTACCTTACATGTTATTTGGCCCTTTTTATGGATCTGGGCAACGCTTTATCGCCCGGAACGCGGGTGGGGCATGCAAAGCGCGGATTCTTCCCTGATCCAGTTGCAGGCCAGGGTTGCCGATCTGGAAAAGAAACTGGGTGAGGCGAAGACCTCTCCGGCGGAGTAATATCGATGGATTTATTGATCGTTCTGACCTATGTGGCGTGCGCATGGTCAATATTTAAGATTTTTAAAATTCCTGCCAATAAATGGACAGTACCCACTGCAGCATTGGGCGGTATATTCATTGTTTGCGGGCTTATATTACTGATGAATTATAACCATCCGTATACATTTAAGGCGCAAAAGGCAGTAATTTCTATTCCCGTAGTACCGCAGGTCACGGGGGTCGTGACGGAAGTGACGGATAAGAAGAATACGCTGATCAAAAAAGGTGAGGTACTGTTTAAACTTAATCCGGGACGTTATCAGGCACGAGTTGATCGCCTGAAAGCTGATATTGTCACTGCACAACATAAAGAGCAGGTGCTGGTGGCGCAGTTAGACGAAATGCAAGCCAACACGCAGCGGGCAAAGGCTACCCGTGACAAGCTAGCTAAAGATTACCAGCGTTATGCGCAGGGGAGTCAGGCGAAGGTCAATCCTTTTTCTGAACGCGATATCGATGCGGCGCGGCAAAATTATCTGGCGCAGGAAGCAGCGGTGAAATCCTCCGTTGCGGAACAACAGCAAATCCAGAGTCAGTTAGACAGCCTGGTGCAGGGTGAGAATTCGCAAATTGCCAGCCTGAAAGCGCAGTTAGCCGAAGCGGAGTTCAACCTGGACCAGACAGTGGTTCGCGCGCCCAGTGATGGTTACGTTACGCAGGTGCTGATGCGACCGGGAACCTATGCCGCCGCGCTGCCTATGCGTCCGGTGATGGTGTTTATCCCGGATCAAAAACGGCAAATTATCGCCCAGTTCCGGCAAAACTCGTTGCTGCGATTGGAGCCAGGCGATGAAGCTGAAGTGGTGTTTAACGCCCTGCCGGGTAAGGTTTTCAGCGGCAAACTGGCTGCCATCAGTCCGGCCGTACCGGGCGGGACATACCAGTCGAATGGGGCGTTGCAATCCTTAAATTCTACGCCCGGATCGGAAGGAGTGATCGCCACGATTGAGCTGAATGATAATGTGGATGTGAACGCTCTGCCTGATGGGATTTATGCGCAGGTCGCGGTTTATTCTGATCACTTCACCCATGTGTCAGTGATGCGTAAGGTTCTGCTGCGTATGACCAGTTGGGTGCATTATCTGTATCTCGATCACTAGGCGCAGGCTATTTTGCTTACCATTTTGAACCTGGTACCCTAATTCGCTTACTCAGGCTGCTGTTCCAGCGCCTGAGTAAGTTGCTGGCGGAGCTCTGCCAACATCTCATCAAGAATAAACTGTACCCGCCATGGCTGATATTCACGTTTGCGGAAAATCACCACCAAATCCAGCCACCATTCATGTTGTTCCGAGAAACATGGAACCAGCGACCCGGATTCAATATCTTTTTGGATACTCGCATTTGGCGCAAAAACAATGCCCAGATGGTTACGTGCCAGCGCCAGTGCAGACTGCGTATTGTCGCAGACATAATTTCCGGTCACCCGATAATCGTGCATCTCCTTGCCTCCGGCAGAAGTGAAACGCCAGATATTAGCCTCATCTATCATCATGGAATCAATCAGGATACAGGAATGTTCTTCCAGTTCATCAGGGCTACTAATAGGATGTGCTTTGAGATACTCAGGGCTGGCAAAAGCCGTCACTGCATATTTAGTAATGAAACTGGCAACCAGAGATTCATCTTTAGGATGCGCATAGGTAATTAAAATATCACAATCTTCAGGGAAGTCGACACCTTCAAAAAATGCCTTTCGTTCCAGGTTACATGTTTTAAGTGAGAGGCTAATTCCACCGATATCCTGAATTTTTGCGATCACATGTTGCGATAAATAAGCAATTATGCCCGTCGGAGCATATACGGTTACCCGGCCACGTTTTTCGTGCTTATAATCAGCAATGAAATTATTGAGCTGATCGTTTCTGTCCAACATGTCATTGATGTAAGGAAGCAGCGCTGTACCAAACGGTGTGAGGGTGAGCTGTCGGGTGGTGCGATCAAATACCTTTAGTCCAACTTTTGATTCAAAATCAGCAAGGTACTTACTAACGTTGGCTTGCGCGATGCCGAGAACCGTAGCGGCATGACTGATGTTTTCACTGGCAGCAATTACTGAAATAATCTTCAGTTCCCGGTGTTTGAGTTGTAATTTGTTCATCGCCAAACCCAATATATATAATTTTGTATATATTACTATATAAATATGAATCTTGCACCGATGAAATTGTAAGCATTATTATGCACGCGTTTTGTATCTTATTTTAAAATGGAATGTGGGCATGTTAATTAAACGCAATATTGTGGCGCTATTCGCCTTTTCATTTATGGCGAGCGCAACTGCCGCAGAATTTTCTATTGGCGGCGGCGCTGTATATAACGAATCTCCTTATCGTGGATATAATGATAACGTTCACGCAGTACCGCTTGTCAGTTATGAAAGTGAATCATTTTATTTTAGGCAAACAACGTTAGGTTATATTCTTTCAAAAAATGAAAGTAATGAATTTAGCATTACTGCCTCGTATATGCCGCTTGAGTTTGATCCGGGTGATAACGACGATCAAGCGATGAAGCAACTGAACAAGCGTGACGCAACCGCGATGGCGGGTGCTGCATGGTATCACCATGAGAAATGGGGCAGCGTGAAAGTCTCCGCAGCAGCGGATGTGCTGGACAACAGCAACGGTTGGGTTGGGGAAATGTCTCTGTTTCGCCAAATGCCGATGGGCAAGCTGACGCTGACGCCGGCGATTGGCGTGCTCTACTATGACGAAAACTTCAACGAATATTACTACGGCATCTCTGGCAATGAATCCCGCCGTAGTGGGTTATCAAGTTACTCCCCTGGCGATAGCTGGACACCGTATGTTGGCCTGTCCGCTAAATACGCATTGACCAGCAATCTGACGCTGCTGGCCAGCGCCAACTATAGTGCGCTGCCAGATGATATTAAAAATAGCCCGATGGTTGACCGTGATGACAGCTTTACCTTTATGTCCGGTCTGACCTGGCGTTTCTGATTCTCACCCGTTTGTCCTCAGGGAGGAGGGCAATCTTTTCAATGCGGTAGACCGGATTAGACCCGAAGCATCGTCATCCGGCTCATTTCCAATGAACTGGGTTTTACCGTTCGCGATTAGGCGGATCGCCATAGTTGTTCAAGCACCTGACAATATTTAACCGTTTCCCCTGTCCGATCAAGGCGTCAGGGGCAACCTCTCTGGCACTCTGTGGTTTTCACGCAGACGGAGGGAGCAATGAACGAGTTTATTATGGCGGATGCGGCAAAATGTATTGGGTGTCGTACCTGCGAAGTTGCTTGCGTCGTCGCGCACCAGCAAAACCAGGACTGCGCGTCGGTCTCTTCCACTGCGTTTACCCCGCGCATCCGCGTGATCAAAGACGACGCCTTTACGACGGCAGTCGCCTGCCATCAATGCGAGGACGCTCCCTGTGCAAATGTCTGCCCGACGCACGCAATTCGTCGTGAACATGGGCATATCTTCGTTGAACAGGCGCGTTGTATTGGATGTAAAAGTTGTATGCTGGCCTGCCCGTTTGGGGCAATGAATGTCGTCGCCCGCTCGTCGCGGGTACAGGCGATAAAGTGCGATTTATGCTGGCACCGTGATGCGGGGCCGGCGTGTGTCGAAGCCTGCCCGACCAGCGCGTTGCAGTGTATAGATGCCGTCAGTATTCAGCGCCAGCGTCTGTGTTCACTTCCACAGTAATGTGAGTCCCGACCTGTAGTTAGGTCGGGACTTGCGTTAGCCTTCCTGCCAGGCGCGTTCGATCTCTTCAGCCAGAATCTTCACTCCAGCTTCTATTTTCTCCGGTTCTGGCACGTAGTTCATCCGCATACACTGATGCGTATGCGGCCAGGGTTTATCCAGACCCGGGAAGAAGTAGTCACCGGGAACCATCAGCACGCCGCGCGCTTTCAGACGCTGATACAACAGTTCGGTGCTGATAGGCAAATCTTTGAACCATAACCACAGGAAAATCGCGCCCTCCGGTTTATGAATAAGGCACCGATCTTCAGATAAATAGCGGCGAATGATCGCAATCGTCTCCTGAACGCGCTGATAATAAAACGGCTTTATCACCGTCTCGGACAGGCGCAGAAGGTCGTTGCGCTTAATCATTTCGCACATGATTGCCGGACCCATTCCGCCAGGCGCGAGACTGATAATGCCGTTCATGTTGGTGATGGCGGTGATGATTTTTTCATTCGCGATAATGATGCCGCAGCGGGAGCCTGGCAGACCCAGCTTGGAAAGGCTCATGCACAGCACAATGTTGGGGTTCCACAGCGGGCGCGCTTCGCTAAAGATGATGCCGGGGAACGGTACGCCATAGGCGTTATCAATCACCAGCGGGATCCCATGCTGGTTGGCCAGCCGGTCCAGCTTCATCAGCTCTTCATCGGTGATCACGTTGCCTGTCGGGTTTGTCGGACGTGACACGCAGATCATGCCCGTCTCTTCACCGATGTGCAGGTGTTCAAAATCAACGTGATACTTAAACTGACCTTCTGGTAACAGTTCGATGTTTGGGCGCGCGGAGACAAAGAGATCCTCTTCCAGCCCGGAATCGGCATAGCCAATGTATTCCGGAGCTAACGGGAACAACACTTTTTGCGTTGTTCCGTCGGCGCGGCGTCCGGCGAACAGATTGAATAAGTAGAAAAATGCGCTCTGACTGCCATTTGTCAGTGCAATATTTTGTGGCTCGATATCCCAACCCTGCTTCTCACGTAGCAGTTTCGCCAGCTCAGTCAGCAGCTCGGTTTTACCTTGTGGACCATCGTAATTGCAAAGCGCATCAGTGGCTTTGCCGTTTTCCAGCATATCTGCCAGCAGAGACTGAAAGTAATTTTGCATCTCTGGAATTTGCGCCGGATTGCCGCCACCGAGCATGATGGCGCCTGGGGTGCGTAAACCGTCGTTAAGGTCCTCCATCAGGCGTGTGATGCCTGAATGGCGGGTAAATTTGTCGCCAAAAAGTGAGAATGTCATAGCAGGTGGTCTGTCGAACTGAGTAATAAAGTGGCTAACCATAGCGCTACCCATGGCAGGGTGCAAATCAGGGGTAGCAGGCCGGATTGAGATTTTGTGCTACTGATTTTTATTTGGCTGGTTTTTAATGTTGAGTAAGGCTTCCCGCTGCGTGCACAGCGAGAAGCCTGCCGGGATCAGGGCTGACCGGCCCACACCACCATCACCTTATCGTCGCCATGCTCACGAATAAATCCGTATCCCTGCGTCAGCGGCAGCGTGATTTGTTTACCGGCGCCAATGGCGGGATGTCTGGCCCTGAACTGACTGATTCGCTGCCAGTGGGCGACGCTGGCGGCAGATTTCCCGGTCACATCCTGCCAGTTCATCTCTGAGCGCGTACCCTGTAATGGGTCTGAGCCGGTTGGGCCAAAGGGGCGGGCCGACTCGTCGCCATAAAAGAGTTGAACCGCGCCAGGTGCCAGCAGCAATAGCTCGGCGCCGTTGTCTCCACCTTCGCGGAACAGACGTGTATCGTGCGAGGAGAGATAGCTCAGGACGTTGAAGTTCTGCAATTTATCCGCCATCTGCTGCCAGGTGGGGTCCATATTTGCCAGACAATCGACGGCCTTTGCCGCCTGCTCCTGGTAGTCGAAATTGATCATCGCATCGAAGCCGTGACGGTAATAGTCGCTTTGCATCACACCGTGACCCCAGGCCTCGCCAGTCATCCAGAAGGGGTTATCATCCAGCGCTTTTTCCGGATTGGCTTTCTTCCATTCGACCAGCGCCGCGCTGGCTTGTGTTTTTAGCTGCTGCCAGGCGGGAAGCTCGACGTGTTTAGCGGTGTCGACCCGAAAGCCGTCAATCCCATAATCACGCACCCACTGACTGAGCCAGTGCGTCAGATAATCCCGGGGCGTGTAACCGGCGATGGCTTTGGCGTGCGTATCCGGCTTGTGCTGATAAAAGTTTGGCAGCCCGGAAGGCGTGGTGGATTCGGTTTTCAGATCGGGCAGGAAAGCCAGCGACATCGTCAGGTCGTCAAAGCCAGGATTGTCGTAATCGCCAATATCGGTGCGGATCCAGTTTTTTCCCCACCATTTTTCCCAACCAGCTTTATCGCTAAAGTTGATGTAATCATTGAAACTGTGCCAGCTTTGCCCGGCGGATGGCTGCCAGTCCGTCCAGCGTTCCCCGAGCGTTTTTTTCAACTCATCGCCCGATAGGTACAGTGCCCCAAAATGATACTCCTGCATATCCGCCAGCGTGGCGTAGCCGGTATGGTTCATCACCACATCAAACAAGACACGGATGCCGCGCTGGTGTGCGCCATCAACCAGCGCACGCAGGTCCGCTTCGTTTCCCATATTGGCGTCAAGCGTGGTCCAGTCTTGGGTGTAGTAGCCGTGGTAAGCGTAGTGGGGGAAGTCCCCTTTGGCGCCACCGCCGACCCAGCCGTGGATTTGCTCAAACGGCGCGCTGATCCACAGGGCGTTGACGCCTAACTGTTGCAGGTAGTCGAGTTTGCTGGCGAGCCCGCGCAAATCGCCACCGTGGAACGTGCCAATTTCCTGCATGCCGTCGTTGCGACGCCCATAGCTGTGGTCGTTACTCGGATCGCCATTCACAAAGCGGTCCGTCAGGACGAAATACACCGTGGCGTTATGCCAGTCGAAAGCTGCGGGGGCATCGGTTTCCGCCCGTTCCAGTAGCAACAGCCCGTTACTGGTTGCGGCGGGCTGTAGGGTAATCGACCCGTTTTTTACCGTTGCCGTTTGCTGGCTGTAGAAATCACGCACCACGGCACCTTCCGGGAAGGTCTGGCTCACGTCCAGCGTTAATGGTGAACCGTCCCATTTCGGGCATTGGCGAATCTGGGTGGTGACGGTGTCCTTAGCACTTTTTACCAACAGCATCAGCGTTGGCGTACCGGAGCGGGTATCGATTTCCAGTATGTAATCGCCGTCTTTGAATAAACGCCACTGTGGCGGCGTGCCTTCACAAGGTTTTAGCGACAGCATCTGGTTGAGTTTTATCGCATCAGCAGGCTGCCAGCACTGTTGGTCAAAATTCAGGGTTAAAGGACGGGTACCCTTCGTCAACGCTGCATGGCTGACGAATTTACCCGTACCTTCCGCTTCGAAGGTGGGAAGTCCTTGAGACGTCCATGATGAGGCGATGGCAATGCCGGGCATTAGCGCCAGCGCAACGGCGGCAAGTTTCATAGTGCTGTCCTTGATGCTGCGATTTTCGCCAGTTTGCCAGCGAAATCAGGCCGGAAACTCCTCCTTTGAGTTGATTCCGCCAGGAGGAGAAGTGAGGGTGAGCGATCGCGCGCAAAAAATGAACTGATTTTGCGATAACCTCCACATTTTCTTCGAATTAATGGCACCCAGAACCGTTAATACGTGACATAGTTTCAGAATTGGACTATTCCTGTGGGTGCTCTTGACGGCTATTTTTGATATGATTTGAGATTCATCTCTCATTTTTGTGAAAAATATAAGGTGTTGGAATGTATAAATCCGACCAGGAGACCTAATGATATTGACTCCCATTCGACGATATGGGGCAATGATTCTTATGTTACTCACCGTTGCATTTTCGGGTGAGGTGCTGGCAAAGACACACACGGCGACAACGAGTCACAACCCCCAGATAACCAAGGCAAGTAATAAACAGGTTAGCAGTAAACAAGAGTATTCTCGCAATAGTGCAAAGAGTAGTTCACTTCCTGATTTGCGAAAATACCCTTCCGGAACACCAAGGAAAAAAGCGTTTCTCCGGACGGTTATGCCTTATATTACCAGTCAAAATGCTGCCATTACGGCGGACCGTAACTGGCTGATTTCAAAACAGTACCAGAACCGCTGGTCACCGACTGAGCGTACGCGTATGAAAGACATCGCGAAGCGCTACAAGGTGAACTGGTCTGGTAACACGCGTAAAATTCCGTGGAATACGCTGCTTGAGCGTGTAGACATTATCCCGACCAGTATGGTGGCAACCATGGCTGCGGCAGAAAGCGGCTGGGGTACGTCGAAGCTGGCGCGTAGCAACAACAACCTGTTTGGCATGAAATGCGGCAAGGGTCGTTGTAACAATGCACCGGGTAAGGTGAAAGGCTACTCACAATTTGAATCAGTGAAAGAGTCGGTGAATGCTTACGTCATTAATTTGAATACGCATCCGGCCTACTCTTCCTTCCGTAAGTCACGTGCGCAGTTGCGTAAAGCCGATCAGGAAGTCACCGCCACCGCGATGATCCATAAACTTAAGGGTTATTCCACTAAGGGACAGAGTTATAACAACTATCTGTTTGCAATGTATCAGGACAACCAGCGTTTAATCGCCGCGCATATGTAATTTCGAGTGCCGGATGGCGACTTCGCCCTCCGGCTATCATCCTTATAGCAACACTTCACTGTTCACATCGCGATACTCTTTTGGCGTCGTGTCGTACTCTTTCTTGAATACCGAATAGAAATACTGCAGAGATGGGTAGCCGCACATCTGTGAAATTTCGTTGATTGAAAGCGTGGTAGAAATCAACAGGCTGCGCGCCTTTTCCAGCTTTTCGGCATGAATCACGGCGTGAATGGTCTCTCCGACCTCTTCTTTAAAGCGCTTCTCCAGATTCGAACGTGAAATCCCTACTGAGTCCAACACTTGATCAACCTTGATACCTTTGCAGGCATGGTTGCGAATGTAATGCATCGCCTGAATAACGGCAGGATCGGTAAGTGAACGATAATCTGTAGACTGACGCGCAACAACGCGTACAGGAGGAACCAGAATGCGCTGTAAGGGTATCTCATCGTGAGCCAGCAGGCGGTGGAGTAGTTTGGCTGCCTGATACCCCATTTGTCTGGCCCCCTGAGCGACGGAGGACAAGGCGACTCGTGACAGGTAACGGGTCAGCTCTTCGTTATCGATACCAATGACGCACAGTTTTTCCGGTACCGGAATATGCAGATGTTCACAGGCCTGCAGAACGTGCCGCGCACGTGCGTCGGTGACGGCGATAATCCCGGTTTGTGGAGGTAAGGTTTGCAGCCAGTCCGCCAGCCTATTTTGCGCGTGCTGCCAGTTCTCCGGCGCGGTTTCCAGCCCCTGATAGACGACGCCGCGGTACTTCTCTTTGGCAACCAACTGGCAAAACGCATATTCACGTTCTGCGGCCCAGCGTTTACCGCTTGAAGCCGGAAGACCATAAAATGCAAACCGGTTAATCCCTTTCTCTTTCAGATGCAGGAAGGCGCTTTCTACCAGCGCGTGGTTGTCGGTGGCAATGTAATGTACTGGTGGATAATCTTGCTGCAGATGGTAGGAACCCCCAACGCCAATGATCGGAACATCCACATCGACAAGTAATTGCGCAATATCATCATCGTCATAATCGGCAATAACGCCGTCGCCTAACCACTCTTTAATGTTATCAATGCGAGCACGAAAATCTTCTTCTATGAAGATATCCCACTCCGATTGCGACGCTTGCAGATACTCGCCAACCCCTTCAACCACCTGACGGTCGTAGGCTTTATTGGCATTAAATAACAACGTAATACGATGACGTTTATAAAACATGGTTCTTTTCCTGCTGAATCATGTAGATAAGACAATGCCGGTTGCATTAACCGGCATTGAGATACACCCACTTCTTAAATTCAGGAACGACGTTTGGTTGCTGAGTCCATCCATACCGCCAACAACAATATCGCCCCTTTCACTATGTATTGCCAGAAGGTGGGGACGTCCATCATACTCATTCCATTATCGAGAGAAGCCATAATGAATGCGCCCATGACGGCGCCGGCAACACTCCCGACCCCTCCCGCCAGGCTGGTTCCCCCGATGACACATGCGGCAATGGCATCCAGTTCTGCAATGTTCCCTGCGGAAGGGGAACCTGCGCCAAGCCGGGAGCTAAGAATGAGCCCGGCAATGGCGACCATCAAACCATTAATAGCGAAGACGGCAAGTTTGGTGCGTTCAACGTTGATACCTGAAAGGCGGGCGGCTTCCAGGTTCCCGCCAATGGCGTAAATTCTCCGACCGAATGCCGTGCGCGTGGCCATAAACATCCCACCGAGCAGCAGCAGCGTCAGCAGCAGGACGGGCGTTGGAACACCACGATAATCGTTTAATAGCCAGATTGCCCCTAAGACGACAATGGCTGTGAATGCCTGGCGACCCACAGCCGACGTTGATGCGGGAGTGGCAAGGCCTAACGCCTGGCGACGCATACGGCCTCGCCATTGCCAGCCAACAAACGCCATTAAGCCGAGAGCACCGATGACAAAGCCTGTGCCATCAGACAAGTAGCTCTGACCAATCTGAGACATTGCTGCGCTGGTGGGGGATACGGTGGTGCCGTTGGTGATGCCAATCAGAATACCGCGGAAAGCCAGCATTCCCGCAAGGGTGACGATAAACGACGGAACCTTGCGGTAAGCAACCCACCATCCATTCCATGCCCCGAGGAGCAATCCCAGAGTCAAGGTTACGATCACCGTCAGCGGTAAAGGCCAGCCTAGCCAAACATCACAGATCGCCGCTACGCCGCCCAACAATCCCATCATGGAACCGACAGAGAGATCGATTTCAGCGGAAATGATCACAAACACCATACCCACGGCAAGAATACCGGTAATCGCAGTCTGTCGAAGCAGGTTCGAGACATTACGTGCGCTCAGGTATGCGCCATCAGTGGTCCACGTGAAAAACAGCATAATCACGATAATCGCCGCAATCATGACGAAGACTTGCAAGTTAAGCGATTTTATTGCTGGGAAACCACCTGTGATAGAGGGAGAAAGTTTCGCTTCAGACGGATTGTTTTTCGACATGATGTTCGCTCCTTAATGCGGCTTCCATCACCTGCTCCTGAGTCAGGTTATGATTTACCAGGTTAGCTTTCAGTTTTCCTTCATGCATCACGAGGATGCGATCGCTTAGTCCGAGCACTTCAGGTAATTCAGAGGAGATGACAATCACGGCAATGCCTTCCTGGACGAGCTGGTTGATGAGTTTGTAGATTTCATATTTGGCGCCGATATCAATACCCCTGGTGGGTTCATCAAGAATGAGAATCCGGGGATTTAACAGGAGGCAACGCGCGAGAATCGCTTTTTGCTGATTCCCTCCGCTCAGACGCCCGATCGCAAGGTCGGGGGACGATGTTTTTACTTTGAGTTGTTGAAGCGATTCCAGAATGCATTTTTGTTCAGCGGCATCATCAAGATGGCTCATGCCCCCGGTAAATTTATCGAGTGCAGCCAGCGTGATATTTTTCCCCACAGCCATCACCGGAACAATGCCATCTTTTTTTCTGTCTTCAGGCACCATGGCGATGCCATGAGCAATAGCTTGCTGGCAGTTATGGATATGCACCTGAGTGCCTTCAATAAAAATCTTTCCCTCCCAACGACCAGACCAGACGCCAAACAGACACTGTACGGCTTCGGTACGTCCTGCACCGACGAGTCCGGCAATGCCGAGAATTTCGCCCTGCTTGAGTGAGAAAGAAATGTCGTTGACGCGTTTTATATGGCGATTGACGGGATGCCAGGCTGTCAGATTCTCAACCCGTAAAATCTCTTCTCCCGTGGTATGAGGCTCGCTGGGGTAAAGTGCGGTGAGCTCACGACCAACCATCATGGTGATAATATCGTCTTCAGTCATGT
Source organism: Citrobacter sp. RHBSTW-01044 (assembly GCF_013781945.1). Lineage (NCBI taxonomy): Bacteria > Pseudomonadati > Pseudomonadota > Gammaproteobacteria > Enterobacterales > Enterobacteriaceae > Citrobacter > Citrobacter sp. RHBSTW-01044. The sequence continues at coordinate 149,636 of NZ_CP056180.1, forward strand.
TGGTCGCATCGCGTGTGCCGATGTGTTTACCGTCGCGAATAACGCAAATGGTATTCGAGATGGCCTTAACTTCATTCAATTTGTGTGAAATATAAATGCAGGCGATATCATGCTGTTGCAGGTCACGTATAATATTCAGCAGTATTGCAGTTTCCTGCTCGGTGAGGGAGGCCGTTGGTTCATCCAGAATAAGTAAGCGGACCTGCTTATTCAGCGCTTTTGCAATTTCTACCAGCTGTTGTTGCCCTAATCCTAAATCGCCCACGCGCGTATCTGGCGAAATAGACAAACTGACCTGATCGAGTAATTTTTGACAGCGTAACGTCATCATCTCGTAATCAAGAACGCCGTTACGGGTCATTTCGTTACCGAGGAAAATATTTTCCAGTATTGTTAACTCTTTCACCAGGGCTAATTCCTGGTGGATGATCGCAATACCCTTACGTTCGGTATCACGAATATGGCTGGCACGGATGGCTTCGCCAGCAAAAATGATCTCGCCTTCGTAGGTTCCATGCGGGTAAATTCCGCACAGAACTTTCATTAGCGTCGATTTACCCGAACCATTTTCACCGCATAATGAAATGATTTCGCCAGCATTGATCCTAAGGCTAACGTTATCAACCGCCTTCACTACGCCGAATGTCTTGGTAATGTTTTTCATTTCAAGAAGATATGGCATAACTGCTCCACATAAGCCAATAAGAGAACCCTGCGTGGACATTCACGTTTATCCGTGGCGAATTTGACACCACGTTTTATTGCCCTCTGATTTGCAGAGGGCACATGGCTTACAGATCGCTTTTCTTGTGGAATCCGTCTTTAATGACGGTCTCGTTAATATTGTCTTTGTTAACATCAATAGGTGTGAGTAGTCGGGAAGGGACATCTTTCAGGCCATTATTCAGCGAAGTATCTGCTTTAGGCTGTTGATCATTTCCCAGTTCGACGGCGATTTCCGCAGCAGTATTTGCGAGCAATGTAATAGGTTTATAAACCGTCATGGTTTGAGTCCCGGCGACAATGCGCTTGATGCCTGCAAGGTCAGCATCTTGTCCGGAAATAGCGACTTTTCCTGATAATCCTTGCGCACTCAGCGCCTGAATCGCACCGCCAGCTGTGGCGTCATTTGAGGCAACTACTGCGTCAATTTTGTTATTGTTGGCGGTTAGCGCATTTTCCATAATCTTCAACGCATTCTCCGGTAACCAGCCGTCAACCCATTGATCGCCCACCACCTTAATTTTTCCGCTGTCGATATACGGTTTTAATACTTTCATTTGTCCAGCGCGGAACAGCTTCGCGTTGTTATCAACGGGTGAGCCACCCATCAGGAAATAATTCCCTTCGGGAACAATATTGACTAATGATTGAGCCTGTAATTCACCTACTTTTTCATTATCGAAAGAGATATAAAAATCGATGTCAGCATCATTGATCATGCGATCGTAAGCCAGCACCTTGATCCCTTCTTGTTTTGCTTCTTTGATAACATTGCTTAATACCTGGCCGTTGTAAGGGATTATCACAAGGACATCCACGCCCCGGTTTATCATGTTTTCAATCTGCGACATTTGGGTTTCTTCATTACCATTCGCCGATTGTACAAATACTTTCGCACCAAGCGATTCAGCTTTGTTGACGAAAATATCGCGATCTTTCTGCCAGCGTTCCAGGCGGAGATCATCAATCGCCATACCGATTTTTACTTCTTTGGCATGACCTGCGACACTGGTGAGTAAAAGGGATGTGCAAACAGCAAGTAAAATGTTCTTCATCTTCATAATCGTGATGCCTTTTGTAGGGGAGAAACAGCAGTAAAAGTAACAATCACAGCATAAGACGTAGCAGAGTTTTAACAGGTAACGGCGGGAAGGCAATTATAGATTTTTATCTTCCAATTACGTTTTTTGGTTTATTTCTTGATTTATGACCGGGATCGTATTTTAAATGATTCGTTACCTGGGTTGCATTTAAGTTTGATAAGTAACAATTTTTAAATTGTTCAGATTTTATTTTGAGAAGTAGCGCACACTTGTGAATTATCTCAATGGCAGTATGAAATAACATAATTGAGCAATAGGTGGGGAGTGCCCAATATTACGACATTATCCATCACCCGCCGCATTACCTGATTATGGAGTTCATTATGCCAGCCTATTTTGACCAGCTTGAGCGCGTTCGTTATGAAGGCACCAAATCAACTAATCCATTAGCATTTCGCCACTACAACTCTGATGAGTTAGTGTTAGGCAAGCGTATGGAAGATCACCTGCGGTTTGCTGCCTGCTACTGGCACACTTTCTGCTGGAATGGTGCAGATATGTTTGGTGTTGGTGCATTTAATCGCCCGTGGCAGCAGCCCGGTGAAGCGCTGGAATTAGCGAAGCGCAAGGCGGACGTAGCGTTCGAGTTTTTCCACAAGCTGAACGTGCCCTACTACTGCTTCCATGACGTGGATGTCTCGCCGGAAGGCGCGTCGCTGAAAGAGTACAAAAACAATTTTGCGCAGATGGTTGATGTACTGGCGGCAAAACAGGAGCAGAGCGGCGTGAAGCTGCTGTGGGGAACGGCAAACTGCTTCACCAACCCACGTTACGGCGCGGGCGCGGCCACGAACCCGGATCCGGAAGTGTTCAGCTGGGCCGCCACTCAGGTGGTTACGGCTATGGATGCCACGCATAAATTAGGCGGTGAAAACTACGTTCTGTGGGGCGGTCGTGAAGGCTATGAAACGCTGCTGAATACCGATCTGCGTCAGGAACGTGAGCAAATTGGTCGCTTCATGCAACTGGTCGTGGAACACAAACACAAAACCGGTTTCCAGGGCACTTTGCTTATCGAGCCGAAGCCGCAGGAACCGACCAAGCACCAGTACGATTACGATGCGGCGACCGTATACGGATTCCTCAAGCAGTTCGGTCTGGAAAAAGAGATCAAACTGAATATCGAAGCCAACCACGCCACGCTGGCGGGTCACTCGTTCCATCACGAAATCGCCACCGCTATCGCGCTGGGTCTGTTTGGCTCTGTCGATGCCAACCGTGGGGACGCGCAACTGGGCTGGGACACTGACCAATTCCCGAACAGCGTAGAAGAGAATGCGTTGGTGATGTACGAAATCCTGAAAGCCGGCGGCTTCACCACCGGTGGCCTGAACTTCGATGCCAAGGTCCGTCGTCAGAGTACCGATAAATACGATCTGTTCTATGGTCATATTGGTGCGATGGATACCATGGCGCTGTCGCTGAAAATTGCGGCGCGTATGATTGAAGACGGTGGTCTGGATCAGCGCGTGGCTAAACGTTATGCCGGTTGGAATGGTGAGCTGGGCCAGCAAATTCTGAAAGGGCAGATGACGCTGACGGAAATTGCGCAGTACGCTGAACAACACAACCTGGCGCCAGTGCACCAAAGCGGTCATCAGGAATTGCTGGAAAATCTGGTGAACCATTATTTGTTCGACAAATAACGGGTCTCTGAGAATGTCCGTAAGCCCGGTCAGCTCGCGCTACCGGGCCTTTCTTTAAGGAACGATGCCCTATGTATATCGGGATAGATCTTGGCACATCAGGCGTAAAGGCCATTCTGCTCAACGAGCAGGGCGATGTGGTCGCTTCGCAAACGGAGAAACTCACCGTCTCGCGCCCGCACCCGTTATGGTCAGAACAAGACCCAGAGCAGTGGTGGCTGGCAACGGATCGTGCTGTGAAAGCCCTGGGTCGGCAGCATTCACTTCGCGAGGTGAAAGCGTTGGGGATTGCCGGACAGATGCACGGCGCGACGCTACTGGATGAACAACAGAAGGTATTGCGCCCGGCTATCCTGTGGAACGATGGTCGCTGCGCCGAAGAGTGCGTCATGCTGGAGAGCCTGGTTCCGCAGTCTCGTGCCATCACCGGCAACCTGATGATGCCTGGCTTTACCGCGCCAAAGCTGCTGTGGGTACAGCGCCACGAACCGGAGATTTTTAGCCGGGTTGATAAAGTCCTGCTGCCGAAAGATTACCTGCGCCTGCGTATGACCGGCGATTTCGCCAGCGATATGTCTGATGCGGCTGGTACCCTGTGGCTGGATGTTGCGAAGCGTGACTGGAGTGATGTCATGCTGGAAGCCTGTAAGCTGACTCGTGCGCATATGCCTGCGCTCTATGAAGGCAGTGAGATTACCGGAACATTGTTGCCAGCAGTCGCCAGGGCCTGGGGAATGCAGGAGGTTGCGGTGGTCGCCGGAGGCGGGGATAACGCAGCGGGGGCGGTTGGCGTGGGCATGATGAATGCCGGTCAGGCGATGCTATCGCTGGGTACTTCCGGGGTCTATTTTGCGGTCAGCGACGGCTTTCTCAGCAAACCGGAAAGCGCGGTCCATAGCTTTTGCCATGCCTTGCCTGAACGATGGCACCTGATGTCCGTGATGCTAAGTGCGGCATCCTGCCTGGACTGGGCGGCAAAATTAACCGGACTGGCGAGCGTTCCTGCGTTGATTGCCACAGCGCAACAGGCGGATGAACACGCTGAGCCGGTCTGGTTTTTACCCTATCTGTCCGGTGAACGTACGCCGCACAACAACCCGCAGGCAAAGGGCGTATTTTTCGGTCTGACGCATCAGCATGGTCCGGCGGAGCTGGCACAGGCGGTGCTGGAAGGCGTTGGTTTTGCATTGGCTGAGGGTATGGATGTGGTACACGCCTGCGGCGTGCAGCCCTCCAGCATTACGCTGATTGGCGGCGGGGCGCGCAGCGAATACTGGCGTCAGATGCTGTCTGACATCAGCGGATTGCAGTTGGATTACCGTACCGGCGGCGATGTTGGTCCTGCTCTCGGTGCGGCGCGTCTGGCGCAAATTGCCATTAATCCGCAGCAGCCATTATCAGACCTTCTACCTCAGCTTACGCTGGAGCAGGCGCATTATCCTGATGCCGAGCGCCATGCCCTTTACCAACAGCGTCGGGAAACCTTCCGCCGAATCTATCAGCAATTACACCCGCTGATGTCCTGACCCTAAATCCCCTCTGGTAAACAGAGGGGATTTATCAAATATATATTTCAATCTAATTAATAATTAGCGCGCATGAATTTATTCTGAAAGTCCGGCGTAGTGACCTTTTCTGTGTTGTCTTTAGCGGGTTATTCATATTGTATCCATGATGGATAAGGAGGTCCCAATGAAGACGACAAGGCTGTTGCCATGGATATTATTCTTCTCTGGTGCATTTATTTACGTTATTGGCTTATGGCGGGCATGCCCGTTATTGAGTAGCAAAGGCTATTTTTTTGCCGTGCTGATGACGGGAATGTTTGTGACGTACGTTTATCAGCGTGCAGAAAATCTCAATCAGAACGATGAACACTTCGCCTCTGTATGTCAGATGGTGGCGCTCATCACGGTAGGGGTGCTGTTGGTGGGCGTATTGAATGTCCCATTATCACCCCTCGAAAAGGGGCTGTTCCCGCTGGCATTCATCGTATGTTTACTGGGGCAAGTTTTACTCATGCGTTCAGCAGAATATTTATCTAAAGGACCGGAACTCTAAATGGAAAACAGGACATCAACTTATTCACCGGCATTTAGTATTGTGTCATGGGTCGCGCTTCTCGGCGGCATTGTGGTTTATCTGCTGGGATTGTGGAATGCCGATATGCAGTTGAACGAAAAGGGGTATTACTTTGCTGTTTTGGTGCTTGGTTTGTTTTCTGCTGCGTCGTATCAAAAGACGGTACGGGATAAATATGAGGGGATCCCGACTACGCCGATTTACTACATAACCTGTCTTGCCGCGTTTATTATTGCGGTTGCATTGTTGGTTATCGGTTTGTGGAATGCCACGCTGCTGCTAAACGAGAAAGGGTTTTACGGCCTGGCCTTCTTTTTAAGCCTGTTTGGTACCGTTGCGGTGCAGAAAAATATCCGTGATAGTGACTTTGAGCATCCAAAAGAAACGCTGGCAGTCGCAGACGATTTTACGGAGTGATCGTATGCCCTCGATGGTTACCGATCGAGGGCTTTTATTGTTAGCTCACCAGTCTGCGCGTATCGATGCGCTGCAACAATACAGACAACAGTAAACTTCCCGCTAGCGTGGCGCTAAAAATCCATAACATATCCAGCGGCGGCCAGTTTTTGAGTTCTACACCGTTGGTGCGTAGCGCGTGAATGATCAGCGCATGAAAGCCATAAATGCCCAGGGAGTGGCGGGAAATAAGGCCCAGTACCGGCAGAGTGCGCGTACTGAGCGTATTTTTGACCAGCGTCAGGAGGGAGGCAGCACAAATAAACACCGCCGGGCCGCAATAGAGATACCAAGTATCGGCAAAATTGCCTCGCCAACGCAGTTCATGCAACGTGCCTCGAGAAATAATAAACACTGCGGTGATAAACAACGCCGCACAGAGCCAGGTAAGCGCGCGCTTGTGCGTATCCATCATACCAATCGCTCGGCCTAGCATACCGTACACAATGTAGTAGAAGGTGTCGCCACTGATGTACAGGTTGATGGGAAGCCACTCAAAACCGCCAATTTTTTGTGAGACGGTATTGGGATTGGCAATCACCCCAATCACCACCATAAGCGCCAGCAGCATCTTGCCGCTGATATTTTTTACCTGTATCAGCGGGGAAACCAGGTAGATTACGGCGATCGCGAAGAAAAACCACAGGTGATAGAACACCGGCTTTTGCAGCAAGTTTTTCAGCGACAGCTCAGCGTTGATCGAGGTAAACAGCAGGATGTAGGCCAGCGCCACGCTGCTGTAAAACAGGATGCAGAGCGCAATGCGCATGAAATGGCGCGGTTTGGCGCTGCGCTCGCCAAAAAACAGATAGCCCGAAATCATAAAGAACAACGGGACGCTGACGCGAGAGGCTGAATTGAGCACATTGGCCAGATCCCAATTCAACGGGCTGACGCTTTGCGCATTGGTGATGTACCAGGTCGTGGTGTGGATCATCACAACCATGAGACAGGCTATCCCGCGCAGGTTATCAATCCAGAATATTTTGGGCTGCATCAGTTCCTCTGTATCCATTAAAAAAAGTCTGACCGAAAATTTGCGAGCGTAGCTCACTGGAAAAATCCGAGTTCTTACGCTAAAGCTTGAGATGGTCTGATGAGATTCTCAAAATAGCATCCGTTTCCAGACACTTAATAATAAGACTGACCAGCAAACCAGGCGGTAATAAAATGATGATGAAGTATTTCTTTTCCGCGATCGTTACCCTTTTACTGGTTGCGTGCGCCGACACCCAGCCGCCTGCACCCGCGCAGAAGGCGCAAAAGATCAAAGTCAGTGCAACACGTTCGCTGGATATGGAGTCACTATGTAAAAATGAGGCGGCACAAATCTACAACACTGGAGTGCAGAAAATTGATATCTCCGGTCTGGAACAATTCCAGGGCAGCTATGAGATGCGTGGTTCTACCTTCCGTAAAGAGAGTTTTATTTGCTCTTTTGATGCAGACGGGCAGTTTTTACACCTTTCCATGCGCTAAGTTCCCCCTTTTTCCCGTTTCGTACTGTATATCTTGCAGCCAGCGGGTATACTGACCGCTTCCTTTAAATCCACACGTATCCAGCACGAAATAATATGCAAAAGTTTGATACCAGGACCTTCCAGGGCTTGATCCTGACCTTACAGGATTACTGGGCTCGCCAGGGCTGCACCATCGTTCAACCATTGGACATGGAAGTCGGCGCGGGGACATCTCACCCAATGACCTGCCTGCGGGCGCTGGGGCCGGAACCGATGGCGACTGCTTATGTGCAGCCTTCTCGTCGTCCGACCGACGGCCGCTATGGCGAAAACCCGAACCGCTTACAGCACTACTATCAGTTCCAGGTAGTGATTAAGCCGTCTCCGGACAACATTCAGGAGCTGTACCTGGGTTCTCTGAAAGAGCTGGGTATGGACCCGACCATTCACGATATCCGTTTCGTGGAAGATAACTGGGAAAACCCAACGCTGGGTGCCTGGGGTCTGGGTTGGGAAGTGTGGCTGAACGGCATGGAAGTCACGCAGTTCACCTACTTCCAGCAGGTTGGTGGTCTGGAATGTAAACCAGTGACCGGGGAAATTACCTACGGTCTGGAACGTCTGGCCATGTACATTCAGGGCGTAGACAGCGTTTACGACCTGGTCTGGAGCGACGGCCCGCTGGGTAAAACCACTTACGGCGACGTGTTCCATCAGAACGAAGTGGAGCAATCCACCTACAACTTCGAATACGCCGACGTGGACTTCTTGTTCACCTGCTTCGAGCAGTACGAGAAAGAAGCGCAGCAGCTGCTGGCGCTGGAAAATCCGCTGCCGCTGCCTGCGTATGAACGTATTCTGAAAGCCGCCCATAGCTTCAACCTGCTGGATGCGCGTAAAGCCATCTCCGTCACCGAGCGTCAGCGCTATATCCTGCGTATTCGCACCCTGACCAAAGCAGTGGCAGAAGCTTACTACGCTTCCCGTGAAGCCCTTGGCTTCCCGATGTGCAACAAAGACAAATAAGAGGCGGCCATGTCTGAGAAAACTTTTCTGGTGGAAATCGGCACTGAAGAGCTGCCACCAAAAGCACTGCGCAGCCTGGCTGAGTCCTTTGCTGCGAACTTTACCGCGGAGCTGGATAATGCTGGCATCGCGCACGGCAACGTGGAGTGGTTCGCCGCGCCGCGTCGTCTGGCGTTGAAAGTCGCTGCCCTGGCTGAAGCACAACCCGACCGTGAAGTAGAAAAACGCGGCCCGGCTATCGCCCAGGCGTTTGACGCCAGCGGTCATCCGAGCAAAGCGGCCGAAGGTTGGGCGCGTGGCTGTGGCATCACGGTTGATCAGGCTGAGCGTCTGACCACCGACAAAGGTGAGTGGCTGCTGTATCGCGCGCATGTGAAAGGCGAAAGCGCTGAAGCGTTGCTGCCGAATATGATCGCCACCTCACTGGCGAAGCTGCCGATCCCGAAACTGATGCGCTGGGGCGCGTCTGACGTTCACTTCGTGCGTCCGGTTCACACCGTGACGTTGCTGCTGGGCGACAAAGTTATTCCGGCAACTATTCTGGGTATTCAGTCCGATCGCGTGATCCGCGGGCATCGCTTTATGGGCGAGCCGGAATTCACCATCGATAATGCCGATCAGTACCCAGAAATTCTGCGTGAGCGCGGCAAAGTGATTGCGGATTACGCTGAGCGTAAAGCCAAAATCAAAGCTGATGCTGAAGACGCGGCGCGTAAAATTGGCGGCAACGCCGATCTGAGTGAAAGCCTGCTGGAAGAAGTCACCTCGCTGGTGGAATGGCCGGTCGTGCTGACCGCGAAGTTCGAAGAGAAATTCCTCGCTGTTCCGTCCGAAGCGCTGGTTCACACCATGAAAGGTGACCAGAAGTACTTCCCGGTATACGCGAACGACGGCAAACTGCTGCCGAACTTTATCTTCGTTGCCAACATCGAATCCAAAGACCCGCAGCAAATCATCTCCGGTAACGAGAAGGTGGTTCGTCCGCGTCTGGCGGATGCCGAATTCTTCTTCAATACTGACCGTAAAAAACGTCTGGAAGACCATCTGCCGCGTCTGCAAACCGTGCTGTTCCAACAGCAACTGGGTACGCTGCGCGACAAAACTGACCGTATCCAGGCGCTGGCGGGCTGGATTGCTGGTCAGATTGGCGCTGACGTTAACCACGCAACGCGTGCTGGCCTGCTGTCCAAGTGCGACCTGATGACCAACATGGTCTTCGAGTTCACCGATACTCAGGGCGTGATGGGCATGCACTACGCGCGTCACGATGGTGAAGCGGAAGATGTCGCTGTGGCGCTGAACGAGCAGTATCAGCCGCGTTTTGCTGGTGATGACCTGCCATCTAACCCGGTTGCCTGTGCCGTGGCGATTGCCGATAAGATGGACACACTGGCGGGTATCTTCGGTATCGGTCAGCATCCGAAAGGCGACAAAGACCCGTTTGCGCTGCGTCGTGCCGCGCTGGGCGTACTGCGTATCATCGTTGAGAAGAACCTGAATCTGGATCTACAAACGTTGACCGAAGAAGCGGTTCGTCTGTATGGCGACAAGCTGACTAACGCCAACGTGGTGGATGATGTGATCGACTTTATGCTCGGTCGCTTCCGCGCCTGGTATCAGGATGAAGGTTACACCGTCGATACCATTCAGGCAGTACTGGCGCGTCGTCCGACTCGTCCGGCTGATTTCGACGCACGTATGAAGGCGGTTTCGCACTTCCGTACGCTGGAAGCCGCGTCCGCGCTGGCTGCAGCGAACAAGCGTGTATCGAACATCCTGGCGAAGTCTGAAGAGACGCTGAATGACCGTGTAAATTCGGCAACGCTGAAAGAGCCGGAAGAAATTGCGCTGGCGCTGCAGGTTGTGGTGCTGCGAGATAAGCTGGAGCCTGTCTTTGCAGCTGGTCGTTACCAGGAAGCGCTGGTTGAGTTGGCGGAACTGCGTGAACCGGTTGATGCGTTCTTCGAGAAAGTGATGGTCAACGTGGAAGATAAAGATCTGCGTATTAACCGTCTGTCTATGCTCGCAAAACTGCGCGAACTGTTCCTGCGCGTAGCGGATATTTCTCTGCTGCAGTAACGCTCCTGAGCTGACTTTGAAAAGCCGGATAAGCATTGTGCCATCCGGCTTTTTTGTATGTTGTTAGCGCAGCTGTAATTTTGTCAGACAGGTCTGGCTGTCTTCCATCGTCTTGATGGGATACTCTGCCGTTTTACCGTTGTAACTTACCGCGATTGTGCCTGCCATATTGCGCGGTAGCCATACCCCGACGAAGCCATTTCGACCACTCTTCATCACTTTTTGTACCATCACCTCACCCTTGTTATCCGTCACTTTGACATTGAATGCCTTCTCCGGCATTTCGCCCTGGCAGCCAGAAAGGCTGTGGTTGAAGCAAGGATGTGTTTGCCATTCATAGGGGGCAAATGACAGATAGAACTTGTCACCGAGCGGTAGGGTATAAATCTGATCGCCCGAAGAGAGCTTCAGTTCGGTACTGGTGATAGATGCTGAGTACGGCAGCGGGCGGTTCTGTGGCGACTGGTCAATGGTCTCGACGATTTGCTCGACGGATTTACCGCTGAGCCCGTGTTCCGCCAGAAAAGCAGCTTCCGGAGTTGCTGCGAACGCGCTAGCGGTAGTGAGCAAACCTAAAACCAGCAGCAGTGAGGATTTCGACATAGCTTCAATTCCTTGTGAATATTGTGGAATACAGACTGGCTCACTATAAAGCTTGCCCTTAGGGAAAGGTCAAAGGGAGGACGGGTAAAGTAATGCAAAGAAGCGTTTGGGCGGGGAGTCTTGCGAAGTACAGATAAAAAAAATCCCCGCCGTTTGGCAGGGATTCAGAATTTTGAGCTTTTTAAGCTTACAGGCTGGTTACGTTGCCAGCTGCCGGGCCTTTAGCGCCGCTTTCGATGGTGAAGGAAACTTTCTGACCTTCGTCCAGAGATTTGTAGCCATCGTTCTGGATAGCAGAGAAGTGTACGAACACGTCTTTAGAGCCATCGTCAGGAGTGATGAAGCCGAAACCTTTGTCAGCGTTGAACCATTTTACGATACCAGTCATTTTACCGGACATAGTGTATTACCTTTTAAAAAATAAGTGTGCCTTTCGGCGATATGGCGTGCTTTACAGATTTTTTAACAGTAAAGGAAATGCTCACTACGAAGGGTATCAACGATAACTCTTGAAGGGACTTGCCTTACTAACTGCTGTAATGGTCTGTACGTCAAACCGTTGAGGGCATTAACTCATTTTACGCATGTGGATGCAACTACTATTTTCTTTTTTGTGGATAACCCCCTTAAGGGAACGGCCCTTTTACAGGACCGTTCATAAGTAAAATTGAAAAATAGTTCAATCCATCAGTTGCTTACTTAATCTTGGGTCTGCCTGAATCAGGCGCATTAACTTCAATTCGGTATTGGAAGGCTTTACGCGTTTAGACTCCCATTCATGAACCGTCGCGACCGTCACGCCCATCACTCGGGCAAAATCATCTGTTTTTAAACCTGTCCCTCGTCGTAGCTGTTCAAATTCGGTGAAAGGGTTGGTTTTTTGCGTCAGAGTAACCGTCTGCGATACATCTTTAAAAACAATCTGCTCCAGACTGCTCAGCAGTTCAAACATAGGATCTTTGTATTCCATTGAGAACTCCTACAAATCACACAGCGGGATCGTGAATTTCATCGAAGCTCATTAAGAGTAGTCGGAAAAAATGAAGCCGGATTTTAGGTTTGCGTGATGGATTCGTTTCAGCGGATCGTAGTCGACAATCTTTTGCAGGCTAACGAACTGATAAAGGTCGTGATCTGCGAACGATCGATCCCAATTGTAAAGATGACTAAAATATGACGTCGTGTGGTAAATGGCGCATTGTTTAGCAAAACGATGGGTGGCGGGAGCGGTTATTTTCCCCCACAAGATTACGCGGAAAGGGTATCTTGCGGGGCTGACCTGGACTATCCTTGTCAACGTCAGGCACGCGGGTGTCGTTGTGCGCATTTTTGGGTGAAAGGAGTATTAAAATGGCGACAGGTAAGTCCTGCTCTCGCTGGTTTGCGCCTGTTTTGGCGCTCTTAATGGTAGTTGGCCTGAGTGGGTGTTTTGATAAAGAAGGCGATCAACGCAAAGCGTTTATCGATTTTCTGCAGAATACTGCAATGCGTAGCGGAGAGCGTTTACCAACGCTGACCGCCGATCAGAAAAAACAGTTTGGCCCGTTTGTGTCCGATTACGCGATTCTGTATGGCTATTCACAGCAGGTTAATCAGGCAATGGACTCCGGTCTGCGCCCGGTGGTTGATAGCGTAAATGCGATTCGTGTTCCTCAGGATTATGTGACTCAGCGTGAACCGCTGCGTCAGGCAAATGGTGCGTTGGGCGTATTAGGGCAACAGTTGCAGAATGCGAAACTGCAGGCAGATGCTGCGCATGGCGCGCTGAAGCAGGGCGAGGATCTGAAGCCGGTCTTTGACCAGGTCTACAATAAAGTCGTCACTGTACCTTCAGAGGCGCTACAGCCGCTGATCCCTGCCGCGCAAATCTTCACGCAGCAGTTAGTACAGGTCGGTGATTTTGTGGCACAGCAGGATACGCAGGTGAGCTTTGTCGCTAACGGTATTCAGTTCCCAACTTCACAGCAGGCAAGTCAGTACAACACGCTGATTGGCCCGTTGGCCTCTCAGCATCAGGCATTTAATCAGGCCTGGACTGCTGCGGTGAATGCCGCTCAGTAATGAAGGCGCTGTAATACATAAAAGGCCGGGTAAGCGTAAGCGCTACCCGGCCTTTTGTTTATGGCGCGACCTGCGGGTTCACGCAATTCTTCTCAACGCGTCCTTGCAGCGCATCGATTAAGTTATCCACCGCACAGGCCGCCATGTTATAGCGCGTTTCGTGCGTCGCTGAACCTATGTGCGGCACGGCTACCACGTTTGGCAGCGCCAATAGCGGTGAGTCTGCCGGTAATGGCTCCTGCTCAAACACATCCAGGCCTGCGGCATGAATTTCCCCGCTTTGCAGGGCGGCAATCAGCGCTTTTTCATCGACCACTGGCCCACGCCCGGCGTTAATGAAAATGGCGGAGGACTTCATTTTGGCAAACTGTTCGGTACTAAACAGATGATGCGTTTCTGCGGTTAACGGCAGGATCAGGCAGACAAAATCGGACTCCTGCAACAGCGTATCGAGGTCGCAGTAACGCGCGTTGAAGCGTTCTTCCGCCTCCTGGTGATGACGGCGCGCGTTATAAAGAATCGGCATGCTAAAACCAAAATGCGCGCGTTGCGCCAGCGCCAGACCAATACGGCCCATGCCGACAATCCCCAGCGTTTTGTGGTGTACATCCGTACCAAACCAGTCCGGCCCGATACTTTTGGTCCATTCGCCAATTTTCACCCGTTCAGCAACTTCTACTACGCGGCGAGCGGTGCTTAACACCAGCGCCATTACCGTATCGGCGACAGTTTCCGTCAGCACGGTTGGCGTGTGCATCAACAGCACCTTGCGCGCGTTGAGGGCATCGACGTCGAAGTTGTCATAGCCTACGGAAATCGTGGATGTCGCACGAAGCCTGGGCATTCTCTCCAGCAGGGCGGTATTGACGGCTTCACTGGAACCCAGCAGACCTTCCGCGTTGGCAAAAGCCTCGGCGTGCTGTGCGACCGTTTCCGGGCGCAGGTTAGGCACATGAGTCACAGTAAAATGCTCTTCCAGGCGATGCAGTAAATCGTCAGGTAACGCTTTATAGAGAATAATGGACGGCTTCATGCGAATCTCCGTAAGTTAAAATTTAAGCGTGGCGTGCGCCAATAGGTAATTGCTGATTATTAGCAGGCTTAACAATTAAAGTTAGCCATACTGAGACAAAAAGCGCCACCCCCATAAAAATGTACGAGGCGGATGGGCTGCCGGTTGCGCCATTGAGGTAGCCGACAAACCATGAACCAAAGAATGAGCCTAGCGCGCCCATGCTGTTAATCAGCGCCATTGCACCCCCGGCGACGTTGCGCGGCAGCATTTCCGGGATGATGGCGAAGAAGGGGCCATATGGGGCGTACATTGCCGCACCCGCAATAACTAACAGCGTGTAAGAAATCCAGAAGTGGTCTGCACCCACGGCCCAGGAGCCGATAAAAGCGAAAGCGGCTATCAATAACAGCGGCCAGACAAACAGTTTACGGTTTTGCAGCTTATCGGAGGCCCAGGAGACGAGGATCATCGCCGCCGTCGCCGCCAGATAAGGTACGGATGACAGCCAGCCAACCTCTACCATGCCCAGATTTGCGCCGCCGTTGCGGATAATCGACGGTAGCCACAGGACAAAACCATAGACGCCAATACTCCAGGCGAAATACTGCATGCACAGCAGGATGACGTTACGTGAGCGGAAGGCCTCGCTATAGTTACGCACGGCTTTGATGCCTTGCTGCTCTTTTTCCAGTTGCGCCTGAAGGGCGGCTTTTTCAGATTCTGACAGCCAGCCGACCTGAGACGGTTTGTCTTTTACCAATACCCACCAGCAGAACGCCCAGATGATGGCCGGGAAGCCCTCGATGATAAACATTTCCCGCCAGCCCAGCGCCTGGATCAGATAACCGGAAACCACAGACATCCACAGGACGGTAACCGGGTTACCGAGGATCAGGAAAGTGTTAGCGCGCGAGCGCTCGGATTTCGTAAACCAGTTGCTGATATAAATCAGCATTGCGGGCATCACCGCGGCTTCAACGACGCCAAGAATAAAGCGGATGGCGGCAAGCATTGGAATATTGCTGACCATACCGGTTAACGACGCGCATGCGCCCCAGAGGATCAGACAGACAAAAATCAGTTTTCGTACGCTGCGCCGTTCTGCGTAAATCGCGCCTGGGATCTGAAAGAAGAAATAGCCGAGGAAAAACAGAGCGCCCAGCAGGGAAGAGATCCCTTTGGTAATGCCGAGGTCCTCGTTGATACCGGCGGCGGAGGCGAAGCTGAAGTTCGCACGGTCAAGGTACGCCAGGCTATACGTGATAAACACGATTGGCATAATGTACCACCAGCGTTTTGCTGCATTAGTTGAGCTATTCATAGACTGCCCTCTGGTTATGCTGATACGCCGCCTCTGTATGTAGGGTACAGAGACAGAGTTGGCCGGGAGTTTATTCCCCTAATTGTTCACGTGTGGGTAATCCTTCGCTGTCGCCCTGAACCTGAATGGCCAGTGCGCCGATTTTATTGCCGCGGGTCACCGCCTGATGCAGCGAACGGCCTTCCAGCAGGGCGCTGATAACGCCCACGGCAAAGCCATCGCCTGCGCCGACCGTATCGACCACGTTGTCGACTTTTACCGGTGCAACGCAACCTTGTTCACCGCTGGCTGTTTTGTACCAGGCACCATCAGCCCCGGTTTTGATGATCACGGCCTTCACTCCGTGACGCAGATAAAAGTCGGCGATGGCTTCAGGCGTCTGTTGGCCGGTTAAAATCATCCCCTCTTTTAATCCAGGTAAAACCCAGTCAGCCTGGAATGCCAGCCGGTTCAGTTTTTCCACCATTTCGGCTTCGTTTTTCCACAGCACCGGACGCAAATTTGGGTCGAACGAGATAGTTTTCCCCTGGGCTTTCAGCGTGCGGGCGGTGTGCGCCAGTAGTTCATAGGAGCTGGCAGAAAGCGCTGCCGCCACGCCGCTCAGGTGCAAGTGGCGCGCGCTGGCGAAATAGTCCTCGTGATAATCCTCAACGCTGAGGTGGCTGGCGGCGGAACCTTTGCGGAAATACTCCACAATGGGATCGGTTCCATTTTCGACCTTAGATTTAAGCTGAAAGCCGGTAGCGTAACGCCCGTCCTGGGTAACTCCCTGCGCATCTATCCCTTCTTTTTCCAGCGACTTAATGATAAAACGACCAAAACTGTCGTTGCCTACGCGGCTCACCCAGCCGACCTTCAGGCCCAGACGAGCAAGACCGGTCGCCACGTTGAGTTCAGCGCCTGCAACGCGCTTGATAAACTGCTCTACATCCGTCAGTTCGCCGGTTTGCGTGGCGACAAACATCGCCATCGCTTCACCAATAGTGACCGCATCCAGTGAATTTTTCATGTGTTACTCCTCGCGTAACAGCTCGACGTAGTGGCGGGTAACCGCCGTCAAATCCTGCCCTTCCAGGGGGAACTCAATACCGCGCGGAACATCGTTGGGCAGCGTTTTTAACAGCGCCAGCCAGCGTGAATCTGCTTCATCAGGCGGTACGGCACGGTAGCTATCGCGATGCGTAACTGCGGCTTTGACATGGATATATCCGACGGTTGGCGCCAGGTTCTGCGCGGCCTGTTCCGGGGAGTCGCCAACCCACAGCCAGTTGCCCATATCGAAAGTCAGAGATATCGGCAGGTTTTGCGTCTGACAGGCTTCATTGAAACGTTGCATCGGCTGCAGGCGTCCGCAGGCGGTCTGATCGTTTTCCACAACCAGCTCCATGCCGCTGTTGTCCAGCCATTCACGTAAATCGTCGAACTGTTCGGTATGGGAAAAATGACCGAGAGAGACTTTTAACCACAGCGCCTGTAGGGCCTGCGCTTCTTCGAGGAGCTGCGGAAGTCGGGGATTCAGGTTCCCATCCTCAAGGAATAACGGTTCAGGCGCTGAATAACAGGCCAGCAGGCCGAAGAGTTCGATTGCAGAGGCCATTGTGGACAGCGTTTTCAGCTCGGCGTCGGTTAATAACTCGCGGCGGATTTCGACGCCGTCAGCACCGGCTTCGGCAATGATGGGCAACATTGCCGTTTGCCCGCCTGCGGCCCGCACCTGGTCGTAGCCGTAGGCGGCGGTAACCACCATAATTTTTCTTTTCATGGAAACTCCAGACTAGCATTCTTGTTATAACGCTAGATGGAACCGGTTCCAAAGAAAAGCTCATGATGTCGAATTTATGATCACCATCACGAAGGAAATTTAACGGGCGGTTGAGCCGCGCACGATCAGCTCGCCGGAGAATACCTGTTCCTGAATGGCAGCAGAGCCGCCATCAATTCGGCGTACAACCTGCTCAACGGCGGTGTAGCCAATCTGCCATGTGGGTTGTTTCAACGTGGTGATACCGACGCCCGCCAGCTCCGCCCATTCCAGTTCGTCAAAACCGAGCAGGCCGATATCGCTGCCCCAGTTAAGGCCAATGCGCTTCAGGGCGCGGGCAACCTGCAGCGTGAGAGCGCCGTTGGCAGAGATAACGGCTTTGCGCATCCCCCGATGCTGCTGGTGAAACTGGCGCAGCGTATCATCCAGTTGCGTATTGTCCGTTAGCGGGACTTCGGCATTTTGCGCGATAACGCCGGGGTACTGTGCGAGCGTGGCGCGAAAAGCGCTCAGGCGTTCGCGGCGGGTATTCACCATGCCCAGCGGTTCGCTGAGGAACAGGATGGCTTCAAAACCTTGCTCGACCAGATGTTCAGTGGCAACCGTTGCCGCCTGGGTGTTATCCAGCCCGACCATATCACAGGCAAAATCGGGAATTTTACGGTCAATCAGTACCATCGGCAGCGCAGACTGTTGCAGGCGGTTCAGCCCCTCTTCGCGCATTCCAACGGCGTTGACCACAATCCCTTCGACCTGGTAGCTGCGCAGCAGGTCGAGATAATGCAGCTCCTGATCCACTTCGTTGTTGGTGTTACACACCAGCGGGGTAAAGCCCTTATCGCGACAGGCGGCTTCAATACCGCTTAACACGTTGACGGAGTAGGGATTAGTAATATCGGCGATGATCAGACCAATCAGACGGGTACGACCGTGTTTCAGGCCTCTTGCCATCAGGCTGGGACGGTAGTCGAGATCGGCAATGGCTTGTTCAATGCGGGCCAGTAGCGCGTCGGAAAGCAGGTGCTTTTCACCGTTGAGGTAGCGTGAAATGCTGGTCTTGCCGGTTTTTGCGGCTTTCGCCACATCGCTGATGGTTGCCCGTGTTGATTTGCTCATCGCTGATTTCCCTAAATTTGGTGACAACACCTTAACGCGAAAATCAACGATGGCAAGTGCTTCATGCCGGATAAGACGCTGCCATTATCCGGCACAAAACGTTACTGGAGCGGGCTTAAGGTGATCTCTACGCGGCGGTTTTGTGCTTTACCTTCCGCCGTGCTGTTACTGGCGATCGGGTTTGCCGGGCCCATACCCTGAGTGCGGATACGGTTAGCGGCGACGCCTTGAGTGATTAAGGCGCTGGCCACGGAGTCCGCGCGCTGCTGCGACAGACGCATATTCAGATCCTGACTGCCGGTGCTGTCGGTGAAGCCGAGCACGTTGACGGCGGTTTTATTGTACTCTTTCAGTACCATTGCCACGCCGGTCAGGGTGTTGGCACCCGCAGGTTTCAGGTTGCTGCTGTTGCTGTCGAAGGTGACGTTATTTGGCATATTCAGGATGATGTTATCGCCACTGCGCGTCACGCTGACGCCCGTTCCCTGCATTTTGTCGCGCAGTTTTGCTTCCTGCACGTCCATGTAATAGCCGACACCGCCGCCAACGGCCGCGCCAGCCGCCGCACCAATCAGCGCGCCTTTGCCGCGATCTTTCTTCGAAGAAGAGAGTGCGCCAATACCCGCGCCGACCAGAGAGCCAATACCCGCGCCAATGCCGGATTTACCCGCTTCGCGTTCTCCGGTGTAAGGGTTTGTTGTGCAGCCAGAAACCGCCAGGGCGCCGCTCACGATGGCAGCAATAACAAAAACACGTTTCTTCATCTTAATTCCTTAATGACTTTTTCTTCTTTGCCACAGCGACCGTGGCGGTTGATTATGACGTGTGAACATGAAGAAAATTCCAGGGAAGACTCTGAAATTTGTAAGTAACATTGAACGGCATAATAAATAAGCCGTCACATCGCATTCAGGAGCGCCATCTTGGCTAATTCACCCGCACATTACTCGGTGTTAACCGCCGCCCACTGGGGACCTATTCTCGTCGAAACCGATGGCGAGACGGTTTTCTCCTCTCGCGGCGTGCTGCCCACCGCCCATCCCAACTCTTTGCAAACCGTGGTGCGCGACCAGGTACACAGTAAAACGCGGGTACGTTTTCCCATGGTGCGTAAAGGCTTTCTCGCCTCGCCGGAGAATCCGCAGGGGGTGCGCGGGCAGGATGAATTTGTTCGTGTCAGTTGGGACGACGCGCTGAATCTTATCCATACGCAGCATAAACGCATCCGTGACAGCTACGGCCCGGCCTCGATTTTTGCCGGTTCCTACGGCTGGCGTTCCAACGGCGTGTTACACAAAGCCGCAACCCTGCTACAGCGTTATATGGCGCTGGCGGGTGGTTATACCGGGCATCTGGGGGATTACTCGACGGGTGCTGCGCAGGCCATCATGCCGTACGTGGTGGGCGGTAACGAAGTTTACCAGCAGCAGACCAGTTGGCCGGTGGTGCTGGAGAACAGCGAAGTGGTGGTGTTATGGAGCGCCAATCCGCTGAATACCCTGAAAATTGCCTGGAACGCCTCTGACGAGCAGGGCCTCGCTTACTTTGAGGCACTGCGTGGCAGCGGGAAGCGGTTGATCTGTATCGATCCGATGCGATCGGAAAGCGTCGATTTCTTTGGCGAGAAGATGGAATGGATCGCTCCGCATATGGGGACCGACGTGGCGCTGATGCTGGGTATCGCGCATACGCTGGTGGAAAACGGCTGGCACGACGCGGACTTTCTCGCCCGGTGTACGACTGGATATGACCGTTTTGCCGACTATCTGCTGGGCAAATCTGACGATGTTGCAAAAACGGCAGAATGGGCCGCTGGAATTTGTGGTGTTCCGGCGGCGAAAATACGTGAACTTGCGGCGATATTTCACCAAAATACCACCATGCTAATGGCGGGATGGGGTATGCAACGCCAGCAGTATGGCGAGCAGAAACACTGGATGATTGTCACGCTGGCCGCCATGCTCGGGCAAATCGGGACGCCTGGCGGCGGCTTTGGGCTGTCGTACCATTTTGCCAACGGCGGCAACCCAACGCGCCGTGCTGCGGTGCTGGCTTCAATGCAGGGCAGCGTTAAAAACGGCACCGACGCGGTGGATAAAATCCCGGTGGCGCGAATTGTTGAAGCGCTGGAGAACCCGGGGGGTTTTTATCAGCACAACGGTATGGACCGCCATTTCCCGGACATCCGTATGCTGTGGTGGGCGGGCGGCGCCAACTTCACCCATCATCAGGACACCAACCGTCTGATTCGCGCCTGGCAAAAACCGGAGCTGGTGGTTATCTCGGAGTGTTTCTGGACAGCCGCAGCGAAGCATGCCGATATCGTGCTGCCGGCGACGACGTCTTTTGAGCGTAATGATTTGACCATGACCGGCGATTACAGCAACCAGCATCTGGTGCCGATGAAGCAGGTTGTATCGCCGCAGGATGAAGCGCGAAATGATTTTGATGTCTTTGCCGAGCTGAGTGAACGCTGGGAGAAGGGCGGGTATGAGCGATTTACCGAAGGCAAAAGCGAGCTGGAATGGCTGGAGACTTTTTACAACATTGCCGGGCAGCGTGGGGCTAGCCAGCAGGTGACGTTGCCGCCATTCACCGAGTTTTGGCAGCGGAATGCGCTGATCGAAATGCCAGAAAACGCCGCCAGCGCGGAGTTTATCCGTTTCGCGGATTTTCGCCGCAACCCACAGGCGCATCCGCTGAAAACGGACAGCGGTAAAATTGAAATCTACTCCGCGAGGATTGCCAGTTACGGTTACGCGGACTGTGCGGGGCATCCGATGTGGCTGGAGCCGGATGAGTGGTTCGGTAACGCCGAGCCGGGCCAGTTACAGCTGCTTTCCGCCCATCCGGCGCACCGTTTGCACAGTCAGCTAAATTACAGCGCGTTGCGCGAACAGTATGCGGTAGCGGATCGTGAGCCCGTCACGATTCATCCGCAGGATGCCAAAGCGCGCGGTATTGCGGATGGCGACACGGTCAGGGTGTGGAACCAGCGTGGGCACGTTCTGGCGGGAGCGGTCGTGACGACGGGAATTAAACCCGGTGTCATCTGTATTCATGAGGGCGCCTGGCCTGATTTGGACCTCGCCGCCAACGGTATTTGTAAAAATGGCGCCGTTAACGTGCTGACCAAAGATCTCCCCAGCTCAAAGCTGGGGAATGGCTGTGCGGGCAACACTGCGCTGGCGTGGCTCGAAAAATACAGCGGACCAACGTTGACGCTTACGGCGTTTGATCCGCCTGCCAGCCCATAATCCACGTGGGATGGTGAGTCTCTTCCTGCCATGCGCCATCTTCAATGCGAAAACCCAGCGCATGGTAGAAGTTCACCGCTGATTGATTCTTCTGGTAGACCTCGAGGCTGAGTAACGAAAAGCGCTGCTGTACATGCTGCACCAGCGCTTTGCCGATCCCGCTTCTGATGGCGGCAGGCGCGACGAACAGCGCGCCGAGAAAGCGGTCGTCAATGACGCTGGCAAAGCCTTTGAGCACCCCTTCTTCTTCCCATACCCAGGTTTGTGCGGCTGGCAGATAAACATCCCGCACGATGGATTCACTTTCGCGCCAGTAGCGTTCTTCGATAAACGGATGGGCATGGATCGTGCTTTCCATCCACAGCGCCAGAATCGACGGTAGATCATCAGCCTTTGATTCACGAATCATGTTGTTCTCCCGGGTAACAGAGACAGGTGGTGACATGGTCGTTGACCAGGCCGCATGCCTGCATAAAGGAGTAACAGATGGTGGTGCCGACAAACTTAAATCCGCGTTTTTTTAACGCTTTAGACAGTGCATCTGACGCCGGTGTAGAGGTGGGGATATCACTCAGGTTGGCGGCGCGGGTCAGTTGCGGTTGGTTATCAACAAATGACCAGACGAACTCGCTAAACGATTCTCCGTTTTGCGCCATGGTCAGAAAGGCGCGAGCGTTGCCGATAATGGCCTGAATTTTTCCTCGATGGCGAATAATGCCGGCATCCAGTACCAGTCTTTCCACATCCTCTTCGGTCATGGCCGCCACTTTTTCCGGGTCAAAATGGTGGAAGGCGTGGCGATAATTTTCCCGTTTCTTTAGCACGGTGATCCACGATAAACCGGCCTGTTGGCCTTCCAGACAGATCATTTCGAACAGCTTGTTGCCATCTGTTTCGGGGACGCCCCATTCCTTGTCGTGGTAGGCAATGTAAAGTGGGTCCTGGCTGACCCATCCGCAACGCTGCATATTCTTCCTCGCTGTTTTTACTGGCGTAAAAATTTCATTCGGCCCGCCTTGACGCGCCAGCTAAAAAGACAATATTTAATACAGGGCCTGATGGGCCCGATATCCTTCACACAATGACAATAATATCGCCGAATTCGGCTCTTTTCTGGAGTCGCGTTGATGATTATAAGAAACAGTAGTGGTCGCCAAAGGTTAACTCTGGCGAGCGTCGTAGTTTGTGCGCTGTTCATCAATACAGCATATGGCTGGCAACAAGAATATATCGTTGATGCGATGTCAGGGCATACGGCTGAACGTTATACATGGGACAGCGATCACCAACCACGTTATAACGACATTCTGGAAGAACGTATTCGCTCCACTCAAAACGTGGCGGGTCCCGTGGTGAATCTGGCGGATGAAACGCCTATGGATGCGACCAGCGGCATGAGTATGGGCTGGAACTTTCCGCTTTCAAGGCAGGTGATGACTGGTCCGGTGGCCGCGCTGCATTATGACGGTTCGACCACGTCTACTTACAACGAATTTGGCGATAGCGTGACGTCGGTAACGCAGAACGATCCGCTGTGGCATGCCAGCGTCAGCACGTTAGGCTGGCGAGTCAATTCTCAGTTCGGTGATGTGCGACCGTGGGCGCAAATCAGCTATAACCAGCAGTTTGGCGAGAATATCTGGAAAGCGCAGTCGGGCCTCAGTCGCATGACGGCGGCGGGTCAAGACGGTAACTGGCTGGATGTTACCGTTGGCGCAGATATGCTGTTGAACCGGCACATGGCGGCTTACGCGGCGCTTTCGCAGGCGGAAAATAGCACCAATAACAGCGACTATATGTACACCATGGGAGTGAGTGCCAAATTTTAACGCAAACAATCATCATATAAACATCTCTGTTACATATTGAGATCAACAATCACACGCCCCTCAGCGATAGCGTGTACTAACTCTTACGATAAAATTCAGTAACCCGACTTTTTGTCTCGTCATTCATTCCGCATTCCAGGCATTTCATTCCGTCCTGGTGGCATTTCATGCCGTTTTCTCCTGGCCATAAAAGCGCTTCGGTATGGTTGTTGGCAGAGAATTTCCCATTTTGCTTATGCAGGAAGACTGCCATGAAAACTTCTGATTATCAGCGCACTCGCTGGCTAACACTGATCGGCACGATTATTACCCAATTTGCTTTAGGTTCTGTTTATACCTGGAGCCTGTTTAATGGCGCGCTCTCTTCTAAGCTCGATGCGCCGGTCAGTCAGGTGGCATTTTCTTTTGGCTTGCTGAGCCTCGGGCTGGCGATTTCCTCTTCCGTTGCCGGCAAGCTGCAGGAACGTTTTGGCGTGAAACGCGTCACCATGGCCTCCGGTATTTTACTCGGCGTCGGTTTCTTCTTAACTGCCCATTCCAACAGTCTGATTATGCTGTGGCTGAGCGCCGGTGTGTTGGTTGGTCTGGCGGATGGTGCAGGTTACCTGTTAACGCTTTCCAACTGCGTAAAATGGTTCCCTGAGCGTAAAGGGCTGATTTCCGCCTTTGCCATCGGTTCTTATGGCCTTGGCAGCCTCGGTTTTAAATTTATCGACAGTCAACTGCTGAGCACCGTGGGCCTGGAAAAAACCTTCATGATTTGGGGCGCGATCGTACTGGTGATGATCGTCTTTGGCTCCACGCTGATGAAAGATGCGCCGAATCAGGAAGTGAAAGCGAAGAATGGCGTAGTTGAGAACGACTACACCCTGGCGCAGTCCATGCGCAAACCGCAGTACTGGATGCTGGCAGTCATGTTCCTGACAGCGTGTATGAGCGGTCTGTACGTCATTGGCGTGGCGAAAGATATCGCACAAAGCCTGGCGCATATGGATGTGGCGACGGCGGCGAATGCGGTTACCGTCATTTCTATCGCGAACCTGTCGGGTCGTCTGGTGCTGGGGATTCTGTCCGATAAAATCTCCCGTATTCGCGTGATCACCATTGGTCAGGTCGTTTCGCTGGTCGGTATGGCTGCACTGTTGTTCGCGCCGCTGAATGACGTAACCTTCTTTATGGCCATTGCCTGTGTCGCATTTAACTTTGGCGGCACCATCACCGTATTCCCGTCACTGGTCAGCGAGTTCTTCGGTCTGAATAACCTGGCTAAAAACTACGGTGTTATTTACCTGGGCTTCGGTATCGGTAGCATTTGCGGTTCCATTATCGCCTCGCTGTTTGGCGGGTTCTATGTGACCTTCTGCGTTATCTTTGCGCTGTTAATCATTTCGCTGGCGCTTTCTACCACTATTCGTCAGCCACAACGTAGCGTCTATACCGAGGCGCACGCCTAAATCTATTAGTAGTATGATTAATACCTGGCGCATATATTTACAAAAATTTATGCGCCATTTTCATTCTCTATAAGCACTTTTGCTCCCTCCTGTGGTCTACTTACCCGCGCCCGTAGACATTTCACCTCTGCTGTTGTCGCATTTTTCCTCTGTCAGGTCTGATTGATCGCTGCTCAGGGTTTTTTATCCCGATTTCCAGGGTTTGTTTGCATGAGATACATTAAGTCGATGACGCAGCAGAAACTCAGTTTCTTGCTGGCAATCTATATCGGTTTGTTTATGAACTGTGCTGTATTTTTCCGTCGCTTTAGCGGATATGCGCACGATTTTACCGTCTGGAAAGGACTCTCCGCGGTTGTTGAATTGGCCGGCACTGTGCTGGTGACCTTCTTTTTACTACGCCTTCTCTCTTTGTTTGGCCGCCGCGCCTGGCGGGTCCTGGCAACCTGTTTGGTGCTGTGTTCTGCCGGCGCCAGTTATTATATGACCTTCCTGAACGTGGTAATTGGTTACGGTATTATCGCCTCCGTAATGACCACGGATATTGATTTATCGAAAGAAGTCGTCGGCTGGCATTTCATCGTGTGGCTGGTTTCGGTCAGTATTATTCCCTTGGTGCTGATTTGGAGTAACCGCTGCCGCTACACGTTGATGAGACAAATTCGTACACCGGGCATGAGGTGGCGTAGCGTAGCGGTAGTTTTACTGGCCGGCCTGATGGTATGGGCGCCGATTCGCCTGCTGAGCATGCAACAGAGAAGCGTAGAGCGAGAAACAGGTATCGATTTACCCAGCTATGGCGGGGTTGTGGCGAACTCTTACTTGCCGTCAAACTGGCTCTCTGCGCTGGGTTTGTACGCCTGGGCACAGGTGGATGAATCCTCAGACAACAAATCGCTGATGAACCCGGCGAAGAAATTTACCTATGTTGAGCCTAAGAACCTCGACGACACCTATGTGGTCTTTATTATCGGCGAAACCACCCGCTGGGACCATATGGGGATTTTTGGCTATGAGCGAAATACCACGCCAAGGCTCGCCCAGGAGAAAAACCTGGCCGCGTTCCGTGGATATTCCTGTGACACGGCGACCAAGCTTTCGCTGCGCTGTATGTTTGTGCGTGAAGGTGGGGCGGAAGAAAACCCGCAGCGTACCCTGAAAGAACAAAACGTCTTTTCCGTGCTCGGTCAGTTAGGGTTCAAGACAGACCTCTACGCGATGCAAAGCGAGATGTGGTTCTACAGCAATACCATGGCGGAGAACATCGCTTACCGAGAGCAGATTGGCGCTGAGCCGCGTAACCGTGGCAAGAACGTTGACGATATGCTGTTGATTACCGAAATGCAGCAGTCTCTGCAACCGACGGATGATGATGGCAAACGTCTGATTATTCTGCATACCAAAGGTTCGCATTTTAACTACACGCAGCGCTACACCCGCGAATATGCGCAGTGGAAGCCGGAGTGTGTCAATGTGGATAGCGGTTGCTCGAAAGCCGAGATGATTAACTCTTTTGATAACTCGGTAACCTATGTTGATCACTTTATTACCAAAGTGTTTGATCAACTGCGGGATAAGAAAGCGATAGTGTTCTACGCCGCCGATCACGGTGAGTCGATTAACGAGCGTGAGCACCTGCACGGTACGCCGCGTAAAATGGCTCCGCCAGAGCAGTTCCGCGTTCCTATGCTGGTGTGGATGTCAGACAAATATCTGGAAGACCCAGACCATGCGAAGGCGTTTGCACACCTGAAGCAAGAAGCTGATATGAAGGTGCCGCGTCGTCATGTGGAACTGTACGACACTATCTTGGGTTGCCTCGGTTATACCTCGCCAAATGGCGGTATTAACGAGAATAACAACTGGTGCCGTATCCCGGACGCGAAGAAGGTTACGGCTCAGTAATTGGGCTGCTGACTTTCTCGCCGATCAAATGGCATTTTGATACTAAGGGATTGACGGGGGCGCGGCTGAGCAGTAAGATGCGCCCCGCATTCGGTGATTGGCGCAGCCTGGTAGCGCACTTCGTTCGGGACGAAGGGGTCGGAGGTTCGAATCCTCTATCACCGACCAAATTCAAAACCCTGCTCAACGAGCAGGGTTTTTTGCATTTGAAACCCACGAGGATGAGAACCTCCGGGGGTAAGAGGTTCGACTCGAGCGCAGCGAGAAAACGTTGCGTTAGCAACGGCCCGTAGGGCGAGCCACGTCAGTGGCGAGTAATCCTCTCTCTCCGACCAAAATTGACCTTCCTTTTATCTGCAAAAATTGTGCACCACTTCCCACTGACTGTTAACGATTCTGTGACATATTCCATTGCCTTTTTTTATATTTGCTTGAAACTTTTTTTGCGCTACTTATGGCTGAACCTGGCATTTTCCGCTGTGCGCTTTAGCGTTCATGGCATTAATCGCTCAGATATGCAGCATTAATTTAGAAAGTTTTAATAATTTGCATAAATGTTAATCACCAAATGTTGCGAAATATGAAGATGTTTATTCTGGCATAGTGCGCGTAGCACAAATTTCCCTGCTGAAAATGTCCTTCTGCACTTTTTTTAATCTTTGTTTGCGAATTCTCACCGTTGGTGTAAATCACGGTTACCTGTATTGACGTTTTCACATTCTGTTGACAGATTGTAGGGCATGAGGGGCATTTCATGGAGAATCCGCACTGCAACTCAGTCGCTTATGTGAACGGAATCCCTATCCTCTTAACGCCGACCCGGCCGGGTAAAAAACAAAAAAGGCCAGGCGGTGCAAACCCACTGCAAAGGGTAAAACAACAAACATCACATTTGGAGCAGAAGAATGAGTATTTCCTTGAAGAAGTCAGGGATGCTGAAGCTTGGTCTGAGCCTGGTGGCTATGACCTGCGCCGCAAGCGTACAGGCTAAAACTCTGGTTTATTGTTCAGAAGGATCTCCTGAAGGCTTTAACCCACAGCTTTTCACCTCTGGCACGACCTATGATGCCAGCTCCGTACCGATCTATAACCGCCTGGTCGAGTTCAAAACCGGTACAACTGAAGTGATCCCGGGCCTTGCTGAGAAGTGGGAAATCAGCGAAGACGGTAAAACCTATACCTTCCACCTGCGCCAGGGCGTGAAGTGGCAGGACAACAAAGATTTCAAACCGACGCGCGATTTAAACGCCGATGACGTGGTGTTCTCTTTCGATCGTCAGAAAAATGCCCAGAACCCGTACCACAAAGTCTCTGGCGGTAGCTATGAATACTTCGAAGGGATGGGTCTGCCAGATCTGATCTCCGAAGTGAAAAAAGTGGACGATAAAACCGTTCAGTTCGTGCTGACTCGCCCGGAAGCGCCTTTCCTGGCTGACCTGGCGATGGACTTCGCTTCTATTCTTTCCAAAGAATATGCAGACAACATGCTGAAAGCCGGTTCCCCGGAGAAAGTGGATCTGAACCCAATTGGGACCGGTCCGTTCCAGCTGCAGCAGTACCAGAAAGACTCCCGTATTCTGTATAAAGCATTCGAAGGTTACTGGGGCACCAAGCCACAGATTGACCGTCTGGTCTTCTCCATTACGCCTGACGCTTCCGTGCGTTACGCCAAACTGCAGAAGAACGAGTGCCAGGTGATGCCGTACCCGAACCCGGCAGATATCGCGCGCATGAAGCAGGATAAAAACATTAACCTGATGGAGCAGGCCGGTCTGAACGTTGGCTACCTCTCTTTCAACACCGAGAAGAAACCGTTTGATGACGTGAAAGTCCGTCAGGCGCTGACCTACGCGGTGAACAAAGAAGCCATCATTAAAGCGGTATATCAGGGCGCTGGCGTTGCCGCGAAAAACCTGATCCCACCGACCATGTGGGGCTATAACGACGACGTTAAAGACTACACCTACGATCCTGAAAAGGCTAAAGCGCTGCTGAAGGAAGCGGGTCAGGATAAAGGCTTCACCGTTGAGCTGTGGGCCATGCCGGTACAGCGTCCTTACAACCCGAACGCCCGCCGTATGGCGGAAATGGTTCAGGCTGACTGGGCGAAAATTGGCGTTCAGGCCAAGATTGTGACCTACGAGTGGGGCGAATATCTGAAACGCGCCAAAGCGGGTGAGCATCAGGCGGTGATGATGGGTTGGACCGGTGACAACGGGGATCCGGACAACTTCTTCGCCACCCTGTTCAGCTGTGCGGCAGCGAAAGACGGTTCCAACTACTCTCGCTGGTGCTACAAGCCGTTTGAAGATCTAATCCAGCCGGCGCGTGCGACCGACGATCACAACAAACGTATTGAACTGTACAAGCAAGCTCAGGTTGTTATGCACGATCAGGCCCCGGCTCTGATTGTTGCTCACTCCACCGTGTATGAACCAGTGCGTAAAGAGGTGAAAGGCTATGTGGTTGATCCATTAGGCAAACATCACTTCGAAAACGTCTCTGTCGAATAATTAAAAGCAAGCCAGGCAGCGCTACGGACCGTTAAGTCGGGTCACCGTAGCGCCACCTGACAGTAATGCTTTATCTCCCTCTCGCTGGAGGGGGAGATAAGATTTGTGAGCAATACAGATTCACGGTTCCAGGCCGTGCGTCATTAGAGAGAATCCGGGTTATGTTGCAGTTCATTCTCCGACGTTTGGGACTCGTCATCCCCACGTTTATCGGTATCACTCTTCTCACCTTTGCTTTCGTTCATATGATCCCCGGCGATCCGGTAATGATCATGGCGGGTGAGCGTGGAATTTCCCCTGAGCGTCATGCTCAACTGTTGGCTGAACTCGGTCTGGATAAACCGATGTGGCAGCAGTACCTCCATTACATCTGGGGGGTTATGCATGGTGATTTAGGTATCTCGCTGAAAAGCCGATTACCGGTGTGGGAAGAGTTCGTTCCTCGCTTTAAAGCAACGCTGGAACTTGGCGTCTGCGCGATGATTTTCGCCGTTGCGGTGGGTATTCCGGTGGGTGTACTTGCTGCCGTTAAGCGCGGCTCCATTTTCGATCACACTGCCGTTGGCCTGGCGCTGACGGGTTACTCCATGCCGATTTTCTGGTGGGGCATGATGCTGATCATGCTGGTTTCCGTGCAGTGGAACCTGACGCCGGTTTCCGGTCGGGTGAGCGACATGGTGTTCCTTGATGATTCCAATCCCCTGACCGGTTTTATGCTGATTGACACCGCCATTTGGGGTGAAGAGGGCAACTTTATCGATGCGCTGGCGCATATGATCCTGCCGGCAATGGTGCTTGGTACCATTCCTCTGGCGGTAATTGTGCGTATGACTCGTTCATCGATGCTGGAAGTACTGGGTGAAGATTACATTCGTACCGCACGCGCCAAAGGCCTGACCCGTATGCGCGTCATCATCATTCACGCTCTGCGTAACGCGATGCTTCCCGTTGTGACCGTTATCGGCCTGCAGGTCGGTACGTTATTGGCTGGGGCGATCCTGACCGAGACTATTTTCTCGTGGCCGGGACTGGGACGCTGGTTGATCGATGCGCTACAACGCCGTGATTATCCAGTGGTACAGGGCGGGGTGCTGCTGGTCGCGACGATGATTATCCTCGTCAACCTGCTGGTAGACCTGCTGTACGGCGTGGTGAACCCGCGTATTCGGCATAGGAAGTAAGGGGCCATCATGTCACAGGTTACTGAAAATAAAGTTATTGCTGCACCGGTGCCCATGACCCCGATGCAGGAGTTCTGGCACTATTTTAAACGCAACAAAGGTGCGGTTGTTGGGCTGGTGTACGTTGTCGTGATGATCCTGATTGCGGTTTTTGCCAACGTCCTCGCGCCGTACAACCCGGCAGAGCAGTTCCGCGATACGCTGCTGGCCCCTCCTGCGTGGCAGGAAGGCGGTACCATGGCGCATCTGTTTGGTACTGATGATGTGGGCCGCGATGTGCTGTCCCGCCTGATGTACGGTGCGCGTTTGTCTCTGTTGGTCGGCTGTCTGGTGGTGGTGCTCTCCCTGCTGATGGGCGTGATTCTCGGGCTGATTGCCGGTTACTTTGGCGGGATTGTCGATAACGTCATCATGCGTGTGGTCGATATCATGCTGGCACTGCCGAGCCTGCTATTGGCGCTGGTGCTGGTGGCGGTATTTGGGCCCTCGATTGGCAACGCCGCGCTGGCGCTGACGTTCGTGGCATTGCCGCACTATGTGCGTCTGACGCGCGCCGCCGTCCTGGTGGAGGTTAACCGCGACTACGTTACCGCATCCCGCGTGGCCGGAGCCGGTGCGATGCGCCAGATGTTCGTCAATATTCTTCCTAACTGTCTTGCGCCGCTGATTGTTCAGGCGTCGCTTGGCTTCTCTAACGCCATTCTCGATATGGCTGCCCTCGGCTTCCTGGGGATGGGCGCACAGCCGCCTACGCCGGAATGGGGCACCATGCTCTCTGACGTGTTGCAATTTGCCCAAAGCGCCTGGTGGGTCGTGACCTTCCCGGGGCTGGCAATCCTGCTGACGGTGCTGGCATTTAACCTGATGGGTGACGGTCTGCGTGACGCGCTCGATCCCAAACTGAAGCAGTAAGAGGTTCGAGATGGCGTTATTAAATGTAGATAAATTATCGGTGCACTTCGGCGATGTGGGGTCCGAATTTCGTGCCGTAGACCGCATTAGTTACAGCGTGAACCAGGGTGAAGTGGTTGGCATTGTAGGGGAGTCCGGCTCTGGTAAGTCCGTCAGCTCGCTGGCGATCATGGGACTGATTGACTACCCAGGTCGCGTTATGGCCGAAAATCTGGAATTTAATGGTCGTGACCTGAAGCGCATCTCTGAGAAAGAGCGTCGCCAGTTAGTGGGCGCGGAAGTGGCGATGATCTTCCAGGACCCGATGACCAGCCTTAACCCGTGCTACACCGTCGGCTACCAGATTATGGAAGCCATTAAGGTGCACCAGGGCGGCAACAAAAAAACGCGTATTCAGCGGGCGATTGACCTGCTGACGCTGGTGGGGATCCCCGATCCGGCCTCGCGTCTGGATGTCTATCCGCACCAGTTGTCCGGTGGGATGAGCCAGCGCGTGATGATCGCGATGGCGATTGCCTGTCGTCCAAAGCTGTTGATTGCCGACGAACCGACAACAGCGCTGGATGTGACCATTCAGGCGCAGATCATCGAGCTACTGCTGGAATTGCAGCAAAAAGAGAACATGGCGCTGGTCCTAATCACGCACGACCTGGCGCTGGTGGCCGAAGCGGCGCACAAGATCATTGTGATGTACGCCGGGCAGGTAGTGGAAGCCGGGGCCGCGCAGGATATTTTTCGCGCGCCGCGTCATCCGTATACCCAGGCGTTGCTGCGCGCGTTGCCGGAGTTCGCTCAGGATAAAGCGCGTCTGGCTTCGTTACCGGGCGTGGTGCCAGGTAAATATGACCGCCCGACCGGCTGTTTACTGAACCCGCGCTGCCCCTATGCGACTGACAAATGCCGCGCTGAAGAACCTGAACTGAACCTGCTGGAAGGCGGTCGTCAGTCGAAATGCCATTACCCACTTGATGATGCCGGGAGGCCTGGGCTATGAGTACGCAAAAGGCCGCTTTGCCACAGCCGCTGTTGCAGGCAATTGACCTGAAAAAACACTATCCGGTGAAGAAGGGGATGTTCGCCCCGGAACGCCTGGTGAAAGCGCTGGACGGCGTCTCCTTTACCCTGGAACGCGGCAAAACGCTGGCGGTGGTAGGCGAGTCGGGCTGTGGGAAATCCACCCTTGGCCGCCTGCTGACGATGATTGAAGTCCCGACCGGCGGCGAGCTGTATTACCAGGGGCAGGATCTGCTTAAGCACGACCCGCAGGCGCAGAAGCTGCGCCGGCAGAAAATCCAGATTGTGTTCCAGAACCCTTACGGTTCCTTGAACCCGCGCAAGAAAGTAGGGCAGATTCTGGAAGAGCCGCTGCTGATCAACTCCACGCTAAGTAAAGAGGAGCGTCGTGAAAAAGCGCTGGCGATGATGGCGAAAGTGGGGCTGAAAACCGAGCACTACGACCGCTATCCGCACATGTTCTCCGGCGGTCAGCGTCAGCGTATTGCTATCGCTCGCGGGCTGATGCTTGATCCAGACGTGGTGATCGCCGACGAACCGGTCTCGGCGCTGGATGTTTCTGTTCGTGCGCAGGTGCTGAACCTGATGATGGACTTGCAGCAGGAACTGGGGCTGTCATACGTCTTTATCTCGCATGACCTGTCGGTGGTAGAGCACATTGCCGATGAGGTGATGGTGATGTATTTAGGCCGCTGCGTGGAAAAAGGAACGAAGGATCAGATATTCAATAATCCGCGTCATCCGTATACGCAGGCGCTGCTCTCCGCGACGCCACGCCTGAACCCGGACGATCGCCGCGAGCGTATCAAGCTGACCGGTGAGCTGCCAAGCCCGCTGAATCCACCGCCGGGCTGTGCGTTCAATGCCCGCTGCCGTCGGCGTTTTGGTCCGTGTACCCAGCTTCAGCCGCAGTTGAAGGATTACGGTGGACAACTCGTGGCCTGTTTCGCTGTTGACCAGGATGAAAATCCACAGCAATAAACGTGGGTTATGACCTGATAACCGGAGCCTTGTGCTCCGGTTTTTTTATATTTTGTTTTTACGTCCACAATGTGAGTCCTCTGGCAGAACATTATTCCACAGCGTCTAAAATGTAGTCAGATTTCCTCTCGTCACAGAAATATCTATTTCGCAGTTGCTAACTGTCAGGAGCAAATGTGGTCACGATACGCTGGGATATTAAAACAATTGATCGTCTGTCGATGGTTGAGGATGTCCTGAAGGAATTTTCCTGCTGCGATATCAATATCATCTCCATGAAAGTCACGCCTGGACGGATCCTGATTAAATCCTGGTGCCGCCAGTTACAGGATATTTCCTGCGTGCAATCCTGTTTAGGCCGGCGCGCCGATATTATTAACGTCGCTTACCTGTGTGAAGAGATAAGCGAACTGTCAACGCCTGAGCCGGAACGCCCGCGCTATTTCTCTGACATTATTTGTAGCAGCCAGAGCATGCACTCGCTTATCGAAAAGGCGATAAAAATTGCCGACAGCAAATATACCGTTTTGATCCGCGGCGATACGGGTACTGGCAAAGAACTTCTGGCCCGAGCTATCCATAATTCCGGGCAGCGACGTTTTTATCCGTTTATTCCGATCAACTGCTCTGCGCTACCTGAGTCGTTGATGGAGAGTGAATTCTTTGGCTATGAGAAAGGGGCTTTTAGCGGTGCAGATTGTAAAGGCAAAAAAGGGCTGTTTGAAATGGCCGATAAAGGCACCCTTTTTCTCGATGAATTTGGTGAAATGTCGCTGAGCTTACAGGCTAAATTACTGCGCGTACTTCAGGATGGCGGGATCCGTCGCGTTGGCGGGGCGCAAATTATTCCGGTCAATGTGCGCATTATTGTGGCAACCAACGCCAATCTGGAAGAGATGGTGGAACAACGTCTGCTGCGCGCCGATCTCTATTACCGCATTAATGTACTTTCACTGACCATTCCGCCCCTGCGGGAGCGCCCGCAGGATATCAGCCTATTGATTCGCCACTTTGTGCAGAAATACGCGAAGGAATTCCAGCGACGGATCATTCTGGATAAAGCCTGCTTTGATGCCCTGCATCATCACACCTGGCCGGGAAACGTTCGCGAACTGGAAAATACCATCATTCGCCTGATGCTGATGGCGGAATCCGATGTCATTACGCGGGAAGAATTAGGGATGGTGAATTTGCCTACCGTTGAGCTGACGCCGACAGAGCGTCCTTTTAAAGAACAGGTTTTGTGTGCTGAACGCCAGCTTATTGAACAGATGGTGGAAGAGAATGTGTCGTCGCGGCATATCGCTAAAGCGCTGGGGGTGTCACATACCACGGTACTGAATAAAATTCGCAGCTATCAACTGGAGAGTGTGAGTTAAGCGCCGTCAGTGACTGACGGCGCTGTAAACGGATTATTCAATCAGCTTCAATAATGGCGACAGGCACAGCAGGATCCCGTACAACAGGATTAGCCAGGTTTTCAGCCCGCGTAGTTTTTCCAGTTGCGTTACTTTATAAATCAGGAAAAACGGAATAATACACGACACAATCCCGTAAAGTGGGCTACCCAACTGGAAGAACACCAGTACCGATACACGAAATGACACCCAGATTACCAGGGTGATAACAATAAAGGTGCAAATACCCAGCGTAAGCACCAGGGGATTAATTTTCTCCACATCAATAACGCGGCTCAGAACATTAAGAATAATACCCTTAATCGCCTCGTGGAACCCCAGATAAATACCAAAGAATGCGGTTAATACGGCGAAGATATTTAGCACCGTTGAGGTGATATGAATAATTTGCCCAGGAATGACTTGCGCTGCCAGCGCCAGTGCGGAAATATTTTGTTCGAAGGCCGAAACGGCCTCTTCATGACTAATAGAAAAGGTAAAAGAGAATGAGAAAAACAGAATGACCGCAATCAGCGTAATGTAACTGATGCGATGTGTGCGTATTGCCATGCGGGTGGCCAGAACCCGGTCCGCTACCCGCTTGCGGTAGGCGATGTTCATTGGGTTCAACACCTGAATAAACACCGCCGAGAAGAAGCAGAACGGGATGGTCAGCAGCACGTCGCGAAAGAAGACCGATGCTTCAGGGAATGCGCTGATATTAGCGAAGTTCCAGTGCGGAACCATCGCAAAACCAAACACGATGATGATCCCCACTTTGACTACCACCATCGGGCCGGAGATTTTAAACAGCAGCTTTTCTCCCCCGGAAGCAATGGCCACCAGCACGGCAAAAATGGCCACTTTATAGATTATCGATTGTGAAAGATCGGCATCGGTTAAGCCGAAGGTTTTGATATATGAGGCACTGTCAAAAACCACGGATAAGGAATAGATAAATATGCCGTGAATAATCATCAAAAAATAGATGACGCCAAGAAATACACCCCAGTTTTTTCCCAGGTAATGACTGATAATATCGGTATAGTCATTACAAGTTTCACTTTCTGATAATGTTTTTAAATAAAT
The DNA here is from genome assembly GCF_013781945.1 of Citrobacter sp. RHBSTW-01044. Taxonomy (NCBI): domain Bacteria; kingdom Pseudomonadati; phylum Pseudomonadota; class Gammaproteobacteria; order Enterobacterales; family Enterobacteriaceae; genus Citrobacter; species Citrobacter sp. RHBSTW-01044. The sequence goes on from NZ_CP056180.1 coordinate 185,621, forward strand.
ATCCTGCACAATATAGGTTGCTGGATAGGCAATAATAAAGGCGACGATAAATACCCAAATGCCTGTTAAGCCTATTTGTACCGGCATCAGTACCGTTCCGGCACCAATTGCCATACCGATACACAGTAATACCCAGCCAAAGTCATATTTCGTAAACGGTATTTTCTTTGAGAATGGTACGGTGGTTGCTGTATTGTTGCTTAGTTGTAATGTGTCGTCCTGCATAGAACCCCCTGCCCAAAATACGCGCTCTCCCCGAAACAGGATTGCGCGTATTACCAGACTGTTGTGCCTTGATTCTCAACAACCTGAACCGATCGGCGTCGGTTCAGGTCATAATGGTCAGAATGTTGCCTTTCTGATGGCGTGTTCAAGGTCGTTAATAATATCTTCTGGATCTTCAAGACCCACAGAAAGACGGATAAGCCCGTCGGTAATACCTGCTTTAAGCCGTTCCTCTGGCGCAACGGGCGAATGTGTCATAGACGCTGGGTGCTGAATGAGGGTTTCGGTATCACCGAGACTGACCGCGAGGAGGCACAATTCTACAGAATTGATCATCCGTCTGCCAGCCTCGAGGCCGCCAGCGATTTCGAAGCTGATAATTCCTCCTGGCAGGCTCATCTGTCGCTGGCCCAGCTCATACTGCGGGTGTGAAGACAAGCCAGGATAATAAACGCGGGTAATGGATGGATGCCCCTCGAGGAAGCGGGCGATTTTCAATGCGTTTTCACAGTGGCGTTCCATACGTATACCCAGTGTTTTAACGCCGCGTAGCGTCAACCACGCGTTGAAAGGACTCATGCAGCCGCCGGTGATATCTTTCAGACCAACAAACCGCGCCTGGTCAATAAACTCCTGCTTACCAACAATGATCCCGCCAATCACGTCTCCGTGACCGTTGATATATTTAGTGACGCTGTGCGCCACAATATCCGCGCCTAGCTGTAAAGGCTGCTGGCAGTACGGTGACATAAAGGTGTTATCCACCACCAGCAATGCGCCTTGTTGATGGGCGATACCGGCTACCGTTTCAATGTCGACCAGCGACAGCGTCGGGTTAGCGGGTGTTTCGATATACACTACTTTGGTTTCCGGGCGCATGGCGGCGCGGATTTCTTCAGGCTTTGCCGCATCGACGAAGCTGACGTTAATCCCAAACTTCGGCATGCTGTGCGACAAAAACGCGTGGGTGCAGCCGTAAATCGCGCTGGCGGAAACGATATGGTCGCCCTGCTGGCACAACGTCAGCAGCGTGGTGGTGATGGCAGAAATACCGGATGCGGTTGCCAGCCCGGCTTCACCTCTTTCCAGTACCGCCAGCTTTTTCTCCAGCGCATCGGTGGTGGGGTTACCCAAACGGGTGTAAATGTACCCGGACTCCTCGAGCGCAAAGCGGGCGGCACCTTGTTCGGCGCTGTCAAAAACAAACGTTGAAGTCTGGAAAATAGGCGTACTGAGCGCGCCAGTAGAAGGGTCGGGTTGTTGCCCCGCGTGAACGATCTGGGTGTTGAATCCGTAAGTACGACAGTCAGACATGATATCTCCTTTGATTCGGAACAGAACAGCTCACAGTCAAATAGCAATCGCTGTGCCAGAAAATGAAGGTATAGATATCAATGAGATATGTCTTTTTCTGTATTGAAGAGTGGCAGGAATGTTGCCAACTGGCAAGAATCTTTCCAGCGCAATGGTGAGAAAACAGGTGAAGTGCGAGGCGCTACGCAGAGCCGTATATTGCGCAGTGATATGGCAAGTAGGCTACCGTAGAATCAGCGGCAAGCCGGGAATTCCCGGTGAGGCGCAATGTTGCGGGGGCTTGATCCCCGGCGGCATAGGTTGCTGGAAAGAGAAAACCCCCGCACGTTGTTCGGTATAAACCTGGCAACAAAACGGGGGCTAACTTGAACCTGAACAACTCAAGAATAGCCGCGAACAGTTGCCATTGCAACACAGGCGGCTATATGACGCTCGCACAGTTAGGCGTGGCCTTCTGGCACGATTTAGCGGCTCCGATCATCGCTGGCATTATTGCCAGCCTGATTGTGAGCTGGCTGCGTAACAGGAAGTAATGCACCTTGCGGGCGTCTGTCTGCCGTGATGGCAACATGCGCCCGAACCAGGCCGCAGGGGGAAACCTTGCGGCCTTTTTCGGCTTAAATGCAGATAAATCTCGTCGCCAGGTGCCTATCCTGTCGGGATAATGCATGCTGGGAAGTTTTCAGATACCGCCTCTCTTAATACCGCTACGATCGGGTATACTCTGACGGCAGTTTCGTCTATCCGTGGAGAGTCAGTTTGCGTGTCAGTCGCTCGTTAACAATTAAGCAGATGGCAATGGTTGCGGCCGTTGTCATGGTGTTTGTGTTTATTTTTTGCACCGTTTTGTTGTTCCATCTGGTCCAGCAGAATCGCTACAACACGGCTACGCAACTGGAAAGTATCGCTCGCTCCGTCCGTGAGCCTCTGTCGGGCACGATCCTGAAAGGGGATATTCCCGAAGCAGAAGCTATTTTAAGAAGTATTCGACCAGCAGGCGTGGTCAGCCGCGCCGATGTGGTGCTTCCCAATCAGTTTCAGGCGCTGCGGATGAGCTTTATTCCTGAACGCCCGGTTCCGGTTACGGTGACTCGCCTGTTTGAACTTCCGGTACAAATTTCGCTGCCGGTCTATTCTCTTGAGCGTTCAGCGAATCCGCAACCGCTGGCGTATCTGGTGCTACAGGCGGATTCGTACCGTATGTACAAGTTCGTGATGAGTACGCTCTCAACGTTAGTGACCATTTACTTACTTCTCTCGTTAATACTCACGGTAGCCATCTCATGGTGTATTAACAGATTGATTTTGCATCCATTACGTAAAATAGCGCGTGAGCTGAACGACATTCCCCAGCAGGATCTGATTGGCTATCAGCTGGCATTGCCGCGTTTGCATCAGGACGACGAGATTGGCCTGCTGGTGCGTAGCTACAACCTCAATCAGCAACTGATTCAGCGCCGCAGTGAAGAGCAAAGCGACCATTCAATGCGGTTCCCGGTTTCTGAGCTGCCCAACAAGTCGTTTCTGATGGCGCTGCTGGAGCAGGTTGTGAACCGCCAGCAGACAACGGCGTTGATGATTGTCACTTGCGAAACCCTGCGTGACACCGCGGGTGTGTTATCCGAGACCCAGCGGGAAATCCTGCTGCTTACGCTGGTTGAAAAGCTGAAGTCAGTATTGGCCCCCAGAATGGTGCTTACCCAGGTGAGCGGCTATGACTTTGCCATCATCGCACATGGTGTGAAAGAACCCTGGCACGCTATTACGCTAGGTCAGCAAGTGCTCACTATCGTTAACGAGCGATTACCGATTCAGGGCATTCAACTCCGTCCAACCTGTAACATTGGGGTGGCGATGTTTAATGGCGATTTGACCGCAGAACAGCTTTACCACCGCGCACTCTCAGCCGTGTTAACGTCGCGTCACAAGGGTAAAAACCGGATTCAGTTCTTTGACCCGTTGCAGATGGAAGAGGCGCAACAGCGTTTGACGGAAGAGAACGATATTCTTACCGCGCTGGATAACCATCAGTTTGCGCTCTGGATGCAGCCGCAGGTGGAGATGTCCAGCGGTAAAGTATTGAGCGCAGAAGCATTATTGCGAATGCAGCAGCCAGATGGAAGCTGGGAGCTGCCAGAAGGGTTAATCGACAGGATTGAGTCCTGTGGCCTGATGGTGACGGTCGGTTACTGGGTGCTGGAGGAGACATGCCGCCAGCTGTCAGCCTGGCAGGAACGCGGCCTGATGCTGCCGCTCTCGGTGAACCTGTCTGCGCTACAGCTGATGCATCCGAGTATGGTGTCGGATCTGCTGGAATTGCTAAACCGCTATCGCATCAAGCCTGGGACGTTGATTCTGGAAGTGACCGAAAGCCGGCACATTGATGATCCTAACGCCGCCGTGGCTATTTTACGCCCGCTGCGCAACGCGGGCGTGCGTATCGCGCTGGACGATTTTGGTATGGGGTATGCGGGCCTGCGGCAGCTGCAGCACATGAAGTCGCTCCCGGTGGATGTACTCAAAATCGATAAGATGTTTGTTGATGGCGTCCCTGAAGATTGCAGCATGATCTCCGCCATCATTCAGTTGGCGCATAGCCTCAATTTGCAGATGATCGCTGAGGGCGTCGAAACCGAAGCGCAACGCGAATGGTTATCACAAGCGGGGGTAGAAGTGGCACAAGGGTTCCTGTTTGCCCGGCCGGTTCCGGCGAATATCTTCGAAGAACGTTATCTGACGCCGAAAAACGCTGATTACAAAAGTTAAAAAAGGTCTCGCTTGTGCGAGCCAGCTCAAAATTTTTAACATTTCTGTATCAATTATGATCCAGGCGCATTTCTGTCATGTTGTGTGGGTGTTACTTTAAGGCCGCAGGTTAAACAAAACCTTACAAGACCTGTGGTTTTTACTTTAAGGACACCCTATGAAAACCTCTATATTCAAAAGCCTTTACTTTCAGGTCCTGACAGCAATTGCCATAGGTATCCTCCTTGGCCATTACTACCCTGAATTAGGCGCCCAAATGAAGCCACTTGGTGATGCTTTCGTGAAGCTCATCAAAATGGTCATCGCACCTGTCATCTTCTGTACTGTCGTCACCGGCATTGCAGGCATGGAAAGTATGAAAGCCGTAGGCCGCACCGGTGCGGTTGCACTGCTTTATTTTGAAATTGTCAGTACGATTGCGCTGATCATCGGCCTTATCATCGTCAACGTGGTGCAACCCGGTGCCGGTATGAACGTCGATCCGGCGACGCTGGATGCCAAAGCGGTTGCGATTTACGCCGAACAGGCAAAAGACCAGGGGATCGTAGGCTTCCTGATGGATATTATCCCGGGTAGCGTCATTGGCGCGTTCGCCAGTGGCAACATCCTGCAGGTATTGCTGTTTGCGGTTATGTTTGGTTTTGCGCTGCATCGTTTAGGTAGCAAAGGCCAGATGATTTTCAACGTGATTGAAAGCTTCTCGCAGGTTATTTTTGGCATCATCAACATGATCATGCGCCTGGCGCCGATCGGTGCTTTCGGTGCCATGGCCTTTACCATCGGTAAATATGGCGTCGGGACGCTGGTGCAGTTGGGTCAGTTGATCATCTGTTTCTACATCACCTGTATTCTGTTTGTGGTTGTGGTGTTGGGCTCGATTGCGCGCGCAACCGGCTTCAGCATTTTCAAATTCATCCGCTATATCCGTGAAGAACTGCTGATCGTTCTGGGCACCTCTTCTTCTGAGTCCGCGCTGCCGCGTATGCTCGATAAGATGGAAAAACTGGGCTGTCGCAAGTCGGTTGTCGGGTTGGTTATACCCACGGGCTACTCGTTTAACCTCGATGGGACATCAATCTATCTGACGATGGCAGCGGTGTTTATCGCTCAGGCCACCAACAGCCATATGGATATCTTCCATCAGATAACCCTGCTGGTGGTGCTCCTGCTCTCTTCAAAAGGTGCTGCGGGTGTGACCGGGAGTGGCTTCATTGTTCTGGCCGCGACTATCTCCGCTGTGGGCCATTTGCCGGTTGCTGGTCTGGCGCTGATTCTCGGTATTGACCGCTTTATGTCTGAAGCCCGTGCGCTGACTAACCTGGTCGGTAACGGTGTGGCAACTGTTGTAGTAGCGAAATGGGTGAAAGAACTGGACCATAAAAAGCTGGATGATGTGCTGAATAATCGTGCGCCGGATGGCAAAACGCACGAAATATCCTCTTAATCTCTCCACTTATGCCCGTAGTCCCTTCCAGGACTGCGGGCGTTTGCGCATAATTAACCCCTGTGCCTGAAACCGCCGATTCGGCGGCGTCGGGATTTTTTCACTTCCTCCGTGACATTTTTATGTTCTTGCGGTCTAACACGAAGTGTTTTTAACGTCATATTCAGAGAGTCCTCTCGCGGGCTGTCTTTTTATTTCCAGGATAGTTGATCAGGGGTTCACATGCAGGGCACAAAAATTCGACTTTTAGCGGGCGGCTTGCTGATGATGGCCACTGCCGGCTATGTGCAGGCAGATGCGCTCCAGCCTGACCCGGCGTGGCAACAGGGCACGCTGGCAAATGGTTTACAGTGGCAAGTCTTAGCCACTCCCCAGCGCCCCAGCGACCGTATTGAGGTTCGCCTGCTGGTCAATACCGGTTCACTCACCGAAAGTACACAACAGAGTGGTTTCAGCCATGCGATCCCGCGTATCGCGCTGACGCAAAGCGGTGGCCTCGATGCTACGCAAGCCCGTTCTCTGTGGCAGCAGGGGTTCGATCCCAGTCGTCCCATGCCGCCCGTTATCGTTTCCTATGATTCCACGCTGTATAACCTCAGTCTGCCTAACAGCCGCAACGATCTGCTGAAAGAGTCACTTTCTTATCTGGCGAATATTTCCGGTAATCTGAGCATCACCCCTGAATCGGTCAATCATGCGCTGAGTAGCGAAGATATGGTTGCAACCTGGCCGTCAGATACCAAAGAGGGATGGTGGCGCTATCGTCTGAAGGGATCGACTCTGCTGGGTCACGATCCTGCCGATCCGCTGAAAACGCCTGTTGATGCGACGAAAATCCAGTCCTTCTACCAGAAATGGTATACCCCGGATGCGATGACGCTGATTATCGTCGGTAACGTAGATGCGCGCAGCGTGGCTGATCAAATCAATAAAACCTTTGGCGAATTAAAAGGTAAACGTGAAACGCCTGCGCCGGTACCCACGCTCTCTCCGCTGCGTGCAGAGGCCGTAAGCATAATGACCGATGCGGTACGTCAGGATCGCCTGTCTATTATGTGGGATACGCCGTGGCAGCCGATCCGTGAATCTGCCGCGCTGTTACGTTACTGGCGCGCTGATTTAGCCCGTGAAGCGTTGTTCTGGCACATTCAGCAGGAGCTCACCAAAAACAATGCCAAAGACATTGGCCTTGGCTTTGACTGTCGGGTGCTGTTCCTGCGCGCGCAATGTGCCATTAACGTTGAATCACCGAACGGTAAGCTGAACGCGAACCTCAGCACGGTTGCGCGTGAGCTGGCCAAAGTGCGCGATAAGGGGCTGCCGGAAGAAGAGTTTAATGCGCTGGTGGCGCAAAAGAATCTGGAACTGCAGAAGCTGTTTGCCACCTATGGTCGCACCGATACCGATATTTTGATCAGCCAGCGTTTGCGCTCGCTGCAAAACCAGGTCGTAGATATTGCGCCTGAACAGTATCAGCGTTTACGTCAGAGCTTCTTGAACAACCTGAGTGTTGAGATGCTGAATCAGGACCTGCGTCAGCAACTGTCGCAAGATATGGCGTTAATTCTGTTGCAGCCGAAGGGTGAACCTGAATTCAATATGAAGGATCTGCAGGCGACGTGGGATAGCATTATGGCGCCGGTTACCGCCGCGGCAACGTCGGTAGAAACGGATGAATCACATCCTGAAGTGACGGACATCCCGCCGGTGCAATAAGGGAATCGTGACCTGCAGGCCGGACGCGACGTTAACGTCTAATCCGGCCTGCCAGAACGCCAGATTACTGCGGCATGGCGTCGCGAGGAATAATCGCCCCGCGATGCTGAATAACGGTGCTTGCCGTCAGGTGCCCGCGTTTTGCGGCATCAGCGGCATCGCCACCGGTCAGACGTACCGCCAGATACCCGGCGCTGAAGGAGTCTCCCGCAGCGGTCGTATCGATAACCTTCTCTTTCGGTAGTTTTACGGCCGGAACGTCGATGAGTTCTTCGCCTGCGATGGAAACCAGGCAAGAGTCTGCACCGCGTTTCACAACCACTTCCTGTACGCCAGCCGCGTGAGTACGGGCAATCACCTCGGCAACCGGTTTTTCACCCCACAGCGCGTCTTCATCATCCAGCGTCAGAAACGCGATATCGGTGCATTCCAGCATTTGCTGATACACCTGCTGGGTCTCTTCTTTACTGCTCCACAGACGTGGGCGGTAGTTATTGTCAAAAATGACCTTTCCACCGTTGGCGCGGCATTCTTGCAGCAGCGACAGCAGCTTGTCACGACTTGCCGGGCTTAAAATAGCCAGGCTGATTCCGCTCAGATACAGATAGTCAAATGTCGCCAGTTCTTCGCAAATAGCGGCGGACTGTTCGCTCTCAAGCCAGAATTTTGCGGCGGCTTCATTACGCCAGTAATAGAAGGTGCGCTCGCCGGTGCTATCGGTTTCAATGTAATAGAGGCCCGGCAGGCGGTTTTCCATGCGTTGGGTTAATGAGGTATCCACATTTTCGCTCTGCCAGGATTCCAGCATTTGTTGGCTAAAACTGTCGGTACCCAGCGCAGTCACATAGTGTACGGAAAGTGCCGCAGCATCGACCTGACGGGCGATATAAACGGATGTATTCAACGTGTCGCCACCGAATCCGCGCTGAACGTCAGCGCCTTTCTGTGACAGCTCAATCATGCATTCGCCAATCACGGCAATCTTTCTGGACATAGTCGTAACCTGCTCTGAAAAAAATTAGCGTTAGTGTGCGCTGTGGGTGTTAAGTGGTCAACTATATTAAAACATCGTTCCATTATTTTTTTGAGCCAGCACGTGTTCTGCGTCGTTTTTTGCCGCTTAGTTTCTATTTTGCGTAGGGCTGAACGTAAAGTTCTTCGCCTGAGCGCCGATAACCTTTGACGAGTCCGGTCAGTCACACTCTTATTTACAGGACATCTCAGATGATAAAGCAGGTTACCCAGCAGCTAATTACGCTCGATGCGAGTATTGAAAACTTGCAGGAGAGACGCTATTGGCTGCAGTGCGAGCGTGCTTACACCTACCAGCCGATTTATCAGACCAACGGACGGCTGATGGCCGTTGAGCTGCTGACCGTCGTGAGCCATCCTGAAAACCCCTCCCAACGTATCGCGCCGGACCGCTATTTCGCCGAAGTGGCCGTACGACATCGTGTAGATGTGGTGAAAGAGCAGCTTGTACAGCTTGAACAAAAAGGGGCGTTTTTCAAAGCCCACGATCTGCTGGCATCCGTGAATGTCGACGGGCCAACGCTGATTGCAATGCGCCAGGATCCCGAAATCCTGAAAATCATCGAATGTCTGCCGTGGCTGCGCTTTGAACTGGTGGAGCATATCCGCTTGCCGAAGGGATCGTCGTTCGCCTCAATGTGCGAGTTTGGCCCGCTCTGGCTGGATGATTTTGGTACCGGAATGGCAAACTTCTCGGCTCTGAGTGAAGTGAGTTACGACTATATCAAAGTGGCGCGGGATCTATTTGTCATGCTGCGCCAGACGCCGGAGGGCCGCAATCTCTTTACGCTGCTGTTACAGCTGATGAACCGCTATTGCCGCGGTGTGATTGTCGAAGGCGTTGAAACGCTGGAAGAGTGGCGTGATGTGCAAAACTCACCGGCTTTCGCTGCGCAAGGCTATTTTCTCTCTCGTCCAGTGCCTCTGGATACCCTTGAAGACGTAATTCTGTCGCTTTGATAAGGATGTAGAACGCCTCCTTTTCCTCTGCTGGACTATCTTTAGGACAGGCAAGGAAGAAAGTAAGGAGGTTAAACATGACGAGAACAGGCAAAATAACCACTTCAGTAATAGGGGTTTTCTTGTTGTTGATCGTCGTACTCATCATCGTGATTGCGACATTTGACTGGAACCGGCTCAAACCGACCATCAACCAGAAAGTCTCTACAGAACTCAACCGGCCCTTCGCCATACGGGGTGACCTGGGCGTGGTTTGGGAACGCCAAAAACAGGAAACCGGCTGGCGTAGCTGGGTTCCGTGGCCGCATGTTCATGCTGAGGATATCATCCTCGGCAACCCGCCGGACATTCCTGACGTCACCATGGTGCATCTCCCGCGCGTTGAAGCCACGCTCGCCCCACTGGCATTGCTGACAAAAACCGTCTGGCTCCCGTGGATCAAGCTGGTCAAACCCGATGCACGGCTTATCCGCCTGTCGGAGAAAAACAATAACTGGACCTTTAACCTGGCAGGGGATGAAAACCGCGATCCCAAAGCGCCGCCATCAGCCTGGTCTTTCCGGCTGGATAACATTCTGTTCGACCAAGGGCGCATCACCATTAACGATAAGGTGACGAAGTCAGAGATTGAGATCCTGGTCGATCCGCTGGGTAAGCCGTTGCCCTTTAGCGAAGTGACTGGCGCAAAAAGTAAAGAGAGCAACGCCCACATTGAGGACTACGTGTTTGGTCTGAAAGCGCAAGGCCGATATAACGGCGAACCGCTAAGCGGTCGCGGGAAGATAGGCGGAATGCTGGCGCTGCGCGGTGAAGGAACCCCTTTCCCGATTCAGGCTGATTTCCGTTCGGGTAATACGCGTGTGGCGTTTATGGGTACGATAAACGATCCGATGAATATGGGCGGGGCGGATCTGCGGCTTAAATTCTCGGGAGATTCGCTAGGGGATTTGTACGATTTGACCGGCGTGCTGCTCCCGGATACGCCGCCGTTTGAAACCGACGGACATCTGGTCGCGAAAATTGACCCGGAAAAATCCTCTGTTTTTGATTACCGCGATTTTAATGGCCGAATTGGCGACAGCGATATTCACGGAACGCTGGCCTATACCACCGGTAAGCCGCGCCCAATGCTGAAAGGGGATGTTGAGTCACGCCAACTGAGGCTGGCTGATTTGGGGCCGCTGATCGGTGTGGATTCAGGCAAAGGGGCGGAGCGGGCCAAACAATCTGAACAGCGCAAAGGTGAGAAGAGCGTCCAGCCCGCGGATAAGGTCTTGCCGTATGACCGTTTTGAAACCGACAAATGGAACGTGATGGACGCTGACGTACGTTTCAAAGGACGGCGTATTGAGCACGGCAGTAGCCTGCCAATCAGCGATCTCTCCACCCATATCATCCTGAAAAATGCCGACCTGCGCCTGCAGCCGCTGAAATTTGGCCTCGCGGGAGGCAGCATTGTCTCCAGCATCCATCTGGAAGGGGATAAAAAGCCGATGCGGGGGCAGGCGGATATCCAGGCTCGCCGCCTGAAGTTAAAAGCGCTGATGCCGGATGTGGAGCTGATGCAGAAAACGCTCGGTGAAATGAACGGTGACGCCAGGTTTAGCGGGAGCGGAAACTCGGTAGCGGCGCTGCTTGGTAACAGCAATGGCAACCTGAAGCTGCTGATGAACGACGGTTTGATCAGCCGGAATCTGATGGAAATTGTTGGCTTGAATCTGGGCAACTATCTTGTTGGACAGATATTTGGTGATGACGAGGTGCGGGTGAACTGCGCGGCAGCGAATCTGGATATTGTTAACGGCGTAGCCCGCCCGCAGATTTTTGCCTTCGACACGGAAAACGCGGTCATTAATGTCACTGGTACGGCGAGTTTTGCGTCGGAGCAACTGGATTTAACCATCGATCCGGAGAGCAAAGGCATTCGTATTATTACCCTGCGTTCGCCGCTGTATGTTCGCGGCACCTTTAAGAATCCGCAGGCCGGTGTGAAGGCCGGGCCGCTGATTGCGCGCGGTGCGGTTGCTGCCGCGCTGGCAACGTTAGTGACGCCCGCGGCGGCCTTGCTGGCGCTGATTTCACCTTCTGAAGGAGACGCTAATCAATGCCGGACCATTTTGTCGCAAATGAAGAAGTGATTTTTGCCGTTGTCGGATGGTGCTAACGCGTCTCCGGCCTACATACATTTCATGCTCAACGTAGGCCGGAGACGGTGGTTACAGCCAAAGAATCACAATGACTGATGGCGGGTTTCGTGGGTTAACAGCAGCGCAATCAGCGTTAACGCCGCCATTGATGCCAGATACGTACCGACCGCCGCCAGGCCGTAATTCGCCTGCAGCCATGCGGCAATGTAAGGGGCAACGGAAGCACCAAGAATCGATGAAACGTTGTACGAGAACGACGCCCCCGTGTAGCGCACTTCGGTCGGGAACAGCTCCGGCAATAGCGCGCCCATCGGACCAAATGTCAAACCCATCAGGCTCAAACCAAGCAACAGGAAGGCGAACACCAGCACCGGATTGCCAGAGCCGAGCAGCGGTTTAAAGGCAAACAGCGCAAACAGAATAATAAGCGTGGTGATGATGAGCATGCTCTTGCGACGACCAAACGCATCGGCCAGCAGGCCCGCCACCGGCACCATGACGCCAAAGCCAATAACCGCCATCATCAGCATCCACAACACTTCATTACGCGGTAGGCCAAGCCCTACAGGCGCCGCGGCGGTGCTGAACGTCATGGAATAGACGGTCATGATATAGAACAGCGTATAGGTCGCCAGCATGATGAACGTGCCGAGGATCGTCACGCGGACATGTTTTGTCAGCAGGGTACCCAGCGGGATTTTCACCTGTTTTTTCGCCGCAGCCACTTTGGCAAAGACCGGGGATTCATGCAGCGAAACGCGAACGTACAGACCGATAATCACCAGCACCGCAGAGAAGATGAACGGTACGCGCCAGCCCCAGCTCATAAACTGCTCGTCGGTCAGCAGCCAGGAGAGCAGCAGGAAAGTGCCGTTGGCGAAGAAGAAGCCGATAGGTGCGCCCAACTGCGGGAATGATCCGTACAGCGCGCGTTTACGCGGCGGTGCGTTTTCCGTCGCCAGTAACGCCGCGCCGCCCCATTCCCCGCCCAGTCCTAAACCCTGACCAAAACGCGCCAGCGCCAGCAGCAGCGGGGCGAAAATACCGATAGTTTCATAACCCGGCAGCAGGCCAATGACAACCGTCGAGATCCCCATAGTGAGCAGTGAGGCAACCAGCGTGACTTTACGCCCTACGCGATCGCCAAAATGCCCGAACACAGCAGAACCGATAGGCCGTGCCACAAAGGCGATGGCAAAGGTGGCGAGGGACTGCAGCGTTGCCGCGGTCGGATCCCCCTGCGGGAAGAAGATATGGGGGAACACGATCACCGCGGCGGTGGCGTAGATATAGAAGTCGAAGAACTCAATGGCAGTGCCAATGAGTGAGGCGACGACGACTTTATTGCGCGAGTTGACCGGGGTGTGTTCCTGTTCGTTGTCGAGCGTTGTGGCTGTTGCTTGCATAATATTTTCTTATTTTTGGTCGAACGAAAGGTCATATTACGCACAGCAAAAGAGACATTTCAATCTGTAACAAACCTTGCGATTGGTCAAAAACAGAGCAAAAAGGGGATAATTTTTAGGCTGGAGATTTCACTTCCATGAAATGCTTCACATAATTTAAAACTTGGATGATAAAACTGGTTTTGGGTTAAACAAAAGTTACGGGCTGGATTTTAATTCTGATAATGCGCAGAATTTCGACGTAAGCATTGGGTTGGCCGGATAAGCGCAACGTTATCCGGCAGTTAACAAAGATTAGCGGTGGGTTTTCCCCGGCATACGCGGGTCGTCTTTGTATTCTGCTGTGGCAATCCAGGCAGCGCAAAACAGAGTCAGACGGGCGAAGAAGTAGAAGAACGCCATTAAGCCAAGTACGGAACCAAACGCCGCGCCTGACGGCGATTGCACCAGTGATGGCAGCGTGTACGTCATGATCATTTTGATGACTTCAAACCCCAGTGCCGCGATAAATGTGCCGCGAATGAGCGCTTTTTTGCGCGGTCGGTGACGCGGTAGCCGCCAGAAAATCCAGAAGAACAGCAAGTAGTTGGCGAAAATAGAGATGGTCAGGCCGATCAGCCGCCAGGCGGGCTTCAGCCATTCGATGCCGTCGAGATACAGCGCAGAGATAATCATCTGCTGGGCGGAACCGGCGATGGAGGTAATGGACAGCGTAACAATCAGCGCAATCAGTAAGCCAATCAATGAGACAAAATCACGCAGATATTTGACCCAAATTTTTTCCTGATCCTGTGGGGTCCGCTCCCAGACATCCCGCGACTGGGCACGAATAGCTTCGCGCAGGTTTCCCATCCAGTTAATTCCGGAATAGAGCGCGATGGCAAGACCCACCAGACCGACGGTGGTTCGTTGCTGAACGGCGGTATTGATGGTGTTTTTCAGCGTGGAGGCGAGCGTCGGATCGCTGACGTTGAGCAGGATTTTGCTGAAGATATCCTGCAACAGCGTAGGGTGCGAAGCGAGAATAAAACCCGCGGCGGCAAACGACACCATCAGGATAGGGATCATCGACAGAAACGAGAAGTAGGTAATGGCGGCGCCAAACTGATTTCCCATACGATCGTTAAATCTCTCCGCGGCGCGAATCAGATGGGCAATCATGGGCTGGCGTTGAATTTTATCGGCGAAGGTCAGGGCGGTTTTCAGCGCCTGGTTGGTCTTACCGTTGGTTTCTGTATTCTTACGCTCCAGGGTCTCAATTTTTGGGATTGGTGCGTGCTCAAGTTCCTGAATGGGGCGTTTAATCTCTTTTTCCTGCGTCATCAGGGCAGTAATCCTTGTTCTGTTCATTCTCAGGACAGTATAGCTTGTCAGTCCACATAGTCTTTCATCACGCCGGTCAGCCATTCCATAAACAGATGTACGCGGCGGGAGAGGTTACGGCGATGCGGATAGATCAATGAAACCGGTAATGGTTCGGCGCGATATTGCGGCAATACTTCAATCAGCGTACCGGCGCGCAGGGCATCACGCACGCCCACGCGCGGTACCTGAATAATGCCCAGACCGGCAAGACATGCCGCATGATACGTTTCGGTACTGTTCACCGTCAGCATGCCGCCGGTTTTAACCCATTTAGCTCCGTTGTCTGTCGCCACTTCAAAGCCTTGCGCACGCGTTCCCAAATTGACTGAGTAGTGCACCACCGCATGCGAGGCTAAATCCTCCAGGCTTTCCGGATAACCAAATCGGGCGAGGTATTGCGGGCTGGCGCAGTTAATCTGCGTGAGTTTCCCCAGCGGGCGCGCAATCAGCCCTGAATCTTTCAGAGTCCCCACGCGTACCACACAGTCGAAGCCTTCGCGGATCAAGTCCACCAGGCGGTCGCTGCTGCTAAGTTCGAGCTCAAGCCCCGGATACTGATGCAAGAAGGCCGGTAAGCGGGGCATCACCAGATTTCTCGCCACACCAACCGGCATATCGACGCGCAGCTTGCCGCTGATGCTGGCCGGGTCATGATGGAATAACCCATCCAGTTCATCGAGATTGCTCAACAAATCTTTCGCTCGTTCGTAATAGATCATGCCGTCTTGCGTGAGCTGAACGCGGCGGGTTGTGCGGTGCAACAACTGTGTGCCCAGGTGATTTTCCAGGGCCTGGATTTGACGCGATACGCTACCTTTAGGAAGTCCGAGGGTGTCTGCCGCGCGCGAAAAGCTCTCCAGTTCTGCGACGCGGATGAACAACTGCATTGCGTGAATTTTATCCATTCTCATGCCCTATTGTTGTTCTAAATGAAACAGTAATGCGCAGTTAGCGGTATTTATTGTTTTTCTACCACCTAATAAGCTTTGTCTCAATCTTCACAACACCTGAAATGAGGTTTCTTATGACGCAACGTATCGCATTGGTGACCGGCGGCGGCCGTGGACTCGGTAAAAACGCGGCGCTAAAGCTGGCGAGTAAAGGCATTGGTGTCATCCTGACGTGGAACAGCAATGAAAAAGAAGCGCAGCAAGTTGTGGATGAAATTCGCCAATCTGGCGGTAAAGCTGTAGCATTACCGTTGAACGTCGGAAATATTTCCACTTTCCCTCAGTTTGTCAAACAGGTGCAGGAAACCCTACAAACGCACTGGCAAAGCGACACCTTTGATTATTTATTGAACAATGCCGGAGTTGGCATTAACGCGCCTTATCCGGCGTTCACTGAAGCGCAATTTGACCAGCTTTTGGACATCCATTTTAAAGG
The DNA here is from genome assembly GCF_013781945.1 of Citrobacter sp. RHBSTW-01044. NCBI lineage: Bacteria > Pseudomonadati > Pseudomonadota > Gammaproteobacteria > Enterobacterales > Enterobacteriaceae > Citrobacter > Citrobacter sp. RHBSTW-01044. The sequence continues at coordinate 201,382 of NZ_CP056180.1, forward strand.
ACCTTTTTTCCTGACACAGAACCTGCTGGCGCTGATCAACAACGGCGGACGCATTCTTAATGTCTCAACCGGATTGTCGCGCTTTGCGCTACCGGGTTACAGCGCTTACGCTGCCATGAAAGGGGCGATGGAGGTGTTAACCCGTTATCAGGCGAAAGAGCTGGGAGAGCGCGGCATTACGGCGAATATTATTGCGCCTGGGGCAATCGAGACGGATTTTAGCGGCGGAAACGTGCGGGATAATGCGCAATTGAATGCCTACATTGCATCGCAGACGGCGCTGGGGCGTGTTGGGTTACCGGATGATATTGGCGACGCCATTGCTGCGTTGCTCAGCGATGAGCTGGCCTGGATGACGGCACAGCGTATCGAAGTCTCTGGCGGGATGTTCCTGTAATCGACTGCCTCTTACTTAGCCTTTTGAGCAATCGAAAACTGGCGCGCCATCAGAGGTCAAAATATAGCTGATGGCGTTTGCCGGTATTATTTGGAATCTGATACCGCAATCGCGGTGCTGAAAGAGATCGGGGATAAACGTTCTGAAGAGTTCATTCTTCTTCGGGAGTGGATTTGTTGCATCAGAAACTATGATCACCTCCCCATTCTCATGCCCGAATGATCATTTAATGCGATATTTTGTTTTGTAACATATTTGTCTGTTATCGTGAGTTTCTTATTTTTAGCTAAGAATATAAACTCCGGGTTATTAATATTAGTAATCCAGGGTTGAACATCAAATATTAAGGATTTTCTGAACATTTAACCCCGATTTTGATCCTTTGTGTGATTCTTTGGTTTCAGCTGTAACTATTTATAACGTCTGCTTCTTTCTTCTCCGTCTATCGGTAAAATGGCCTCCGCCAAATGGTGACTTCATATTTTGCCCCTCGGATAATACCCTTCCGCGTGTTAAGGCTAATATCTTATTCAGACGGAGATAAATAATGCAGTTAATAATGTTTGACAGGCAGTCAATATTTATTCATGGAATGAATGTAATTTTACAAGAGCGTATTCCAGGAGTGAATGTTCAGGGTGTCAGTCAGGCAGATGATCTTTGGCGGACGCTGGAAGACAATCCTGATGCACTGGTAATGCTGGATGGAGATTTTGACGCTGAGTTCTGCCGTAGCTTGCTGCAACAGATAGCAGAGCGCTTTGCGAAGGTAAAAGTGCTGGTAACCGCAACGGACTGCCGTAAAAAATGGCTACAGGAAGTCACGCAATTAAACGTGCTGGCCATTGTTCCGCGCGATTCTGATGCGGAAACCTTCACGCTGGCACTCAATAGCGTCGCGATAGGTATGATGTTTATCCCCAGAGATTGCATCGCAGCGACCGAATGTGGCGGGCAAAATATTAGATTGCTCAGCGCGCGTCAGCGGGAGATTCTGACGATGCTGGCCGCCGGAGAATCTAATAAACAAATTGGTCGATTATTAAATATCAGCACTGGAACGGTAAAAGCCCATCTTGAATCGCTGTATCAGCGCCTGGAGGTAAAAAACCGTACGCAGGCGGCAATGATGCTAAACGACACCCTATAATGGGAAAATATTTCACAGTCAGACTGTTTCTGGCTGTGAAATAGCCCCAGGCCAGAATTCAGCAGTGCAAAACCGGCTAATCCCCACGCTGAGCATCCATGCAATTAACGCTTCCTGTTGAAACCGATCTTGTATTTGCGGCATTTCCTTATGGATGAATGCCTCGCAGATATTTATATCCGCGAGCAGCAATGTTTCGGCCTGCATCAGCATAATTGGGGCATCAAAGGATTCATCTGCGGTGATTTCGTGCCCGTAGCCAATGACCCAGATCCCCTTTTTGTCCTGATACTTTTCCAGCGACAGGCCCTGCCATTGCTTAATAAATGCGATACAGGCGGGCGTGAAATGCGTCGAATGCAGCTGCATAATAATCTCTGTACAAAAAGACCTATTTTAAGAAACACACCCCGTTACGCCAGCCGCCATCCAGCCATTTTTTACAGCAAAACGCCTGATGGCGCGGGCGGCTGATATTCCTGTTTTAACAGGCCGAAAATCCAGTCATCATGCCAGGTTTGATGTAGCCAGTAGCTTTCTCGCAGCGTGCCTTCGAGAATGAACCCGACCTTTTCCAGTAGACGCCGTGAGGCATCGTTTCCTGCGGTGACGCAGGCCGTCAGTCGGCGTAGTCCTCCGGCGGTAAACGCATAATCGCAAACGGCATGCAGGGATTCAGCGCCATAACCTTTGCCCTGCGCCTCGGGAGTGAGCAGAAAGCCGACCTCGGCACATTCATTTTTATCCTGAATATATCCGGTTACCCCAAGCGGTACGCCCGATGCCTTATCGCACAGGACCAGGCACAGCCAGTGTGGACTGCCGGGAGACCATTCAGGCAAGCGGGAGTCAAAGACTGTCCGTATCTCCTCTTCGGTACGCGAGTCAGCGACAAAGCGCATCACATCTGCGTTCTTCTGTAACGTTAAGAAAAACGCCCAGTCGTCATGTGTGAGCGGGCGGCAGATCAAACGCGAGGTTTTCAGTACAGGCACAGGCTTATCTCCAGAATAATTTTCAATGATTGTGCGGAAGTCACTGTAAAACATATTTATTTGCTATATGAATGTGTTTTAGTCTATGGCGGCACAGCGCTGCATTTAAAAAAGATAACTACACACCATTGTGAGGCCGCACTTTTTGGGTCCTTTTAGGGAAGATAATGACCAATAGCGCGTTACAGGCGACATGTACACCATTCGAACATTGTTTGGGGATAATCCGGCAGGCCTCGGTAGAAATTTTACTGATGCTTGGCGTGCGCGTCGCAGAGGGTAAAGATCCACGCTGGTTTCTCGAGCAGCTTGACCAGGCGCGATTGAATCTGGGAGGTTGGGGTGTTGTCGCCAGGCGGTTGCAGATGAATGACGCGCAATTGAGTCAGTTCACGTTGCGGCTACGCCATCTTCAGCAGAGCGTGCCGCAATATGAAAATGGCCAGGACGTCAGTGAAAACCAGCTGATTTCTGCGCTGCGCTTTGTCGCTTCTCTGGAACAGTTGCGCCAGCAACAGCCCCTCCTGAAGTATCCAACCGAGATTGAACGTGCAGAGCCGGATGCGCAGATGCGGGCGCAGCGTCAGCTTCGCGCAATAGAATTAACCCTCAAATCGCTGATTGCGCGAGTATGGCCGGATCAACATCCGCTCAACAGCTTCCTGAAACAGCACTTTGGCGGTGAACGTCTGCGTCGCTGGTTAAAGCTGGGGGAAAGTCGGGATGCGCTGGACGGCATGATGTTTAGCGAACTGGCGCTGATGGTTGTCGATAAGAAGTTATTCGTTCGGCATTTTAGCGAGATTTTTAACGATACCTCGGTGCTCATGTCGTTTGTTGAGCCACGTATCACGCTGAGGATGTTCCTGGATGACTGCCGCCTGGCCCGTAACTGCGTTATCGCGCAGCAGCCGCTAACCTCAGTACAACTGCTGTTGCTGGATTGCCAGTACCGACAGATTACTCACCCTGTGCAGCGGGCATTTGAAGAACGGCGTACGCGCATTAATCCTGCGTCGTATCTGGCGTCCGATGAGGCGACGGTTCGCCAGTTTTGGGAAAACGCAAAGCAAAAAGACGAGCAGGCAGGGGGCGATAAACAGGAAATCGCAGACAGTATCGATCCGCCGGAGAAGCGGGCCAGGCGCACGGCGGAAGAACGTGAACAGCTGATTTCCGGCATGTTGTGGGTAGCGGTCGGTGTGATGGTGCTGGTGATTTCGCTGGGCGCGTTCTGGTTATTCACTTCGCCAGCGCCACAAGCGTCTTCCGGGCTATCCGTTGAAATCGTGCAGGAGGAGCCACGGCGTGATGCCCCTGGTGCGCGGGAGTCGGTGACCCGAATGGGCATCACCTGGGATGCCTTTAACATGCGCGCGGCTATCGAGCGCAACGACACCCGTGTGACGTCACTTTTCCTACAGGGCGGGATGGACTGGAAGCTGGCGTGGACGGAGCAGGCATTCTCGGCAGGCAATACCGAGGTGTTGAGGCTGCTGCTGCGTTACCCTTCGCAGATGAGTGAGAGTAAGCCATGTCGGCAGTTTATGACCACGGTCAGCCATGCGATGGCGAATGGGGCGTCACTCACATCGCTGCATAAAAGCTATCTGCAAAGTTTTTGTTCGGTGCCGGCGGTTGTCGCGCGTCAGCAGTATGACCTTGAACAGGCCGAGCTACGCGTTCGCGCGCAGCCAAGCCCAGAGAACAAGAAATGGCAGAAAATTCACGCCGAACTGTACGATGCGATTAACTGACCGTCTGATAATTCAGACCGTCAGCTGCTAGGGTTCGCCATACAGACCGATGAGTCGGCGCACCACGCCATTGGTCCAGCCAAAGCCGTCCTGCAACGGATATTCTCCGCCGCCGCCTTCGCGCGGCGCGGCGTCGGCGATGTGGTATTTTTCGATAAGCTTGTGGTGTTCCTGATAAAAGAGATTCACCGTTTTCAACCAGTTACGGGCGATTTCATCCCCGAGATGGTCGTCGCCGTAAAGTTTGAAACCTTGGATCGCCATCCACTGCAGCGGCGCCCAGCCGTTGGGTTTATCCCATTGCTCACCCGTTTCATGCTCCGTGGCTAAAATCCCTCCGGGGGTTAGCAGGCGACTGCGGACCGCATTGGCAAGTCGGTCGGCTTGTTCATGTGTTGCCATGCCGACATACAGCGGCACAATACTGGCGGCAGAGAACAGGGCCATTTGTTCGCGCCGCCAGTCGTAATCGCGATAGCAGCCGTTTTCATCGTCCCAAAGATAGCGATTCACCGCATCGCGGCGGTCATTGGCTTTCTGGCGAAACTGCGCTTCAGTGTCTTTGTCGCCTTTCAGTGCGGAAATATTGGCGATAGTGCTCTCCAGCTTGTAGAGGAACGCGTTCAGGTCAATAGGGATGAACTGAGTGGTGCGTATGCTGGCAAGACGGCCTGCATCGCGTAGCCAGCGCGAGGAGTAATCCCAGCCGGAGGCCGCGCCCGCGCGCAAATCCCGATACACTTCATTGGGTGGGCGACCCGAATGCTTGGCGGTCTCGACGTCTTCAAGCCACGACTCATCGCGCGGCGTATCACGATCGTCCCAATAGCGGTTGAGCAGGGAGCCGTCCGACATTCTGATCACGTGACGGTAGGCCTGGTTGAGTACCAGGGAATCTGCGCCATCCATCCAGAACGCGTACTCCATTTTTAGATGATCAAGGTAACGACGCGCGCCGCGTACGCCATCCTCTTCAAACAGTTCGACCATTAGCGCAAAGACCGGCGGCTGCGAGCGACTCAGGTAGTAAGTACGGTTACCGTTCGGGATATGACCATAGTTTTCAATCATCCAGGCAAAGTTATCCGCCATACATTTCAGCAGATCTTCGCGACCGCTCTCCGCCAGACCCAGCATGGTGAAGTAGGAATCCCAGTAGTAGGTTTCACTAAAACGCCCGCCGGGCACAATATATGACTGCGGTAACGCCAGCAGCGAGGACCAGGGAATGTGATCCTGTGGCTCGCGCGTCAGCACCGGCCACAGTTGATCGATATGCTCTTTCAGCGAATTTGCCGGGTCAGAAACATATTCACTGGAGGGCGTTTCCGGGAGCCAGAAGTGGTTCTCGACGAAGCGTCGCAGATCAAAGTCGCGGTGGCGTTTAACCTTGCGATAGCGGATCAAAATATCCAGCGGATCCATTTTCGGCGCACAGTCGGGGAAGGTTTTGCTATCGGCAAACAGTTTCGACGACTGAACGTGTTCGAACAGCTCGAGGTAACGATCGGCGGGAGTTAACGCATCTGAGGCGGGTAACCCTTCAATCATCTCCGGTTCAGGCTCCGCCTCAATCATTTCATCCAGCTTTAACTCGCACGGATCCATTTCATAAAGCAGATCGATGTCGATCGTCATTTCTTCAGAAGGGGCGTGGGGTAGTTTCTGGTTGAGCATAATGCGAAAGACCTCCGATGGACGTTGAAAGATTAAGGCTATTGCCCGCTCGTCAATTAAGCGTAGACATTCGCTTCGGTATCTGGTGAGTAAAGCGTGCGGTCGATCACATTTTAGTGCTGCGCAATATCCAAAAAATAAATCTATCCCAATGAAAATAATGAATAATTCCGAATTCTGCACAACCTGAGGATATTCCATTTTCAGAACATTCGATTGCAACGAGGTGTGAACACAACCTGGTAACGTTTAACTCTATAATAGGCACAGGCTATTCTATCGATAGTTCTCCTCCATGTAATTGCTTGATACTTATCAAAATAGTAATCCCCTCATTTCCTATGATGGTCAGGTCTGACAAAGACTGTCTATTAATTATTCTAATTTTCTGGGTCACAATAACTCACAACGGTGAGGGTAAAATAATGAAAATCATTACCCGTCTTACCGTGATTGCCATAGCTGGCGTCGCGATTTGTTATTTTGGATTATCCGGTTATGTGTGGTATCACGATAATCAACGGAGTAAACAGGCTGATGTTCAGGCCTCTACGCTGGAAGAAAATAATAAAGTACTAGGGTTCTTACGTGAAAAAGGATGCGATTATTGTCACACTCCTTCGGCTGAATTACCTTTCTATTCTTCTTTTCCCGTCGCTAAGCAGTTGATGAATTACGATATTCAACTGGGATACAAATCATTCAATCTGGAGGCCGTTCGTGCGGCGCTGGTCGCGGATAAACCCGTTTCGCAAAGCGATCTGAATAAAATTGAGTGGGTGATGCAGTACGAGACCATGCCGCCGACGCGTTATACCGCACTGCACTGGGCTGGCAAGGTAAGCGATACGGAGCGAGCAGAGATCCTGGGCTGGATTGCGAAACAGCGTGAGCAGTACTACGCCAGTAACGATACTGCCACGCAGCATCGTAATGAACCTGTACAGCCGATACCGGAAAGCATCCCGACCGATGCCCGCAAAGTAGCGCTTGGTTTTACGCTTTACCATGACCCGCGTATTTCTGGCGACAGCACGATTTCTTGTGCGCACTGTCACGCCCTGAATGCGGGCGGCGTGGATGGCCGGAAAACGTCAATCGGTGTCGGCGGCGCGGTTGGCCCTATCAATGCGCCAACGGTATTTAACTCGGTCTTTAACGTTGAGCAATTCTGGGATGGCCGTGCGCCAACACTGCAGGCGCAGGCCGGTGGTCCACCGTTGAACCCTATCGAAATGGCGTCAAAATCCTGGGATGAAATTATCCAGAAACTGGACAAGGATCCGCAACTTAAGCAAGAGTTCATTGCCGTTTATCCGCAGGGATTCAGTGGGGATAATATTACCGATGCGATTGCTGAATTTGAGAAAACGCTGATTACGCCAAATTCGCCGTTTGATAAATGGCTGCGTGGTGATGAAGCGGCCTTAACTGCTCAGCAAAAACATGGCTATCAGTTGTTTAAAGATAATAAGTGCGCGACCTGTCATGGCGGTATTATTTTAGGCGGACGGTCATTTGAGCCATTGGGTCTGAAAAAGGACTTTAATTTCGGTGAGGTCACTGCCGCAGATATTGGCCGCATGAACGTCACCAATGAATTACGTGACAAGCTGCGTCAGAAAGTCCCTGGATTGCGTAACGTTGCGCTGACTGCGCCTTATTTCCATCGCGGTGATGTGCCTACGCTCGACGGTGCGGTAAAACTGATGCTGCGTTATCAGGTGGGTAAAGAACTACCGCAGGAAGATATCGACGATATCGTGGCATTCCTCGAAAGCCTTAATGGGGTATATACACCGTATATGCAGGGTAAATAATTTCTCTCTAGTCCAGATTCGGACGTAAAAAAACCGACTTCGCGTCGGTTTTTTTACGCTTCAGCCCGAGTTGGTGGTTCTGGCCGAAGTGAGAGTTCCATCATCTAACGCTTCAATCGTATTACCTTACCGGTAGTATTGCAAGAATACGCTGGTTGTTTTGATTAAAACAACTGTATACTTATCCAGTTAGCTCTGAAGCATTTTCATTCCGGACGCGCGCTAAACGCTTTCTAAGTCCTGATCGGCTGTACGGGTGGTGCCGTTGGCCGATGCTCTGGCCGGAGTGAGAGTTCCATCATCTAACACTGGGACATGCGCCGTGACAGGCAATGGATGAGTAAGCGGATGCATTCTCACTCCATCTGATGGAGAAGACGGGTGATTGATAAAGCAATCATCGTTCTGGGAGCGTTAATCGCGTTGCTGGAGCTGATCCGCTATCTGCTGCAACTGCTGAACTGATAGCGGAAACGTAACTAAGGGCAAAGAGCTAACCCCTCTTTGCCCTTTAACATTCCTGAAGTGCGATTAACGCATGGTCACGAACTCTTCAGATGCCGTTGGGTGAATGGCAACGGTGTTATCAAAGTCTTTCTTGGTTGCACCCATTTTCAGAGCGACCGCGAAGCCTTGCAGCATTTCATCCATCCCAAAACCAATGCCGTGAATACCGACAATCTTCTCTTCCGGGCCGACGCAAACCAGCTTCATGCGGCACGGCTGACGGTGGGTGGTGACAGCGGTATACATCGCGGTAAACGATGATTTATACACTTTCACCTGATCATCGCCGTGCTGTTCGCGAGCCTGCTGCTCGGTCAGGCCCACGGTACCAATAGGCGGATGGCTGAAGACCACGGTCGGGATGTTGCTGTAGTCCAGATGTTCGTCCGGCTTATTGTTAAACAGACGCTCGGACAGACGACGGCCCGCGGCAACGGCAACCGGCGTCAGCTCAACGGCCCCGGTGTTATCGCCGACGGCATAAATACCCGGCACGCTGGTGTTCTGGAATTTATCAACGACGATGTAGCCTTTTTCGTTGGTTTTCACGCCAGTAACCGCCAGGTTGAAGTTGTCGGTGGCAGGTTCACGACCGATCGCCCAAATCAGGCAATCTACCGTTTCGCTACGACCATCTTCCAGTTGCAGGGTCAGGCTACCATCAGCGTTTTTAACGACCGCTTTTGGAATCGCGTGAGTATGCAGAGTCGGGCCTTCGGCGTTCATCACCTCAACGAGCGTGTCGACGATCATTGGGTCGAAGCTGCGCAGCGGCGCGTGTTTACGCACGAACAGATGCGTTTCTGCGCCCAGACCGTTAATTACGCCCGCCAGTTCAACGGCGATGTAGCCTGCGCCAACAACGGCTACGCGTTTTGGCAGCGCGGGCAGCTCAAAGAAACCGTCGGAGTCGATACCGTATTCCACACCCGGAATGCTCGGATGGCTCGGGCGACCACCGGTAGCAATCAAAATATGATCGGCAGTAATGGTTTCACCGTTCACTTCAATGGTTTTGGCATCCACAAAGCGGGCAAAGCCTTTAATCACATCGACATTATTTTTGCCCAGCACGTTGTCGTACGAGGTATGAATGCGATCAATATAAGCGGTGCGCGTGGCGATCAGTTTATCCCAATCGAATTTATTGATGGTGGTGTCGAAACCGTAATCCGGCCCGTACATGTGGATTGCTTCGCGGACCTGTGCGGCATGCCACATCACTTTTTTCGGTACGCAGCCAACGTTAACGCAGGTGCCGCCTAGCTCTTTAGCTTCAATCAGCGCGCATTTCTGGCCGTACATTGCTGCACGGTTAATGGAGGCAATACCACCGCTGCCGCCGCCAATAGCGATGTAATCATAGTGCTTGGTCATGACCGCTCCTTCATGTTCATTGTAGGGCGGAGAAGCGTTACGCCATCCGCCAAAATATTCGCGATTGTATACCTGAAATTAAAAGGTTCCACCGATGACTGCGATTACTCCGGCACGATCCAGCTTACCGACGTATGACCGGTTCCTGCCGGAACCAGTTTGCTGTGCAACCACGGCAGGACACTGTTCATCTGCTGCTCCAGCTTCCACGGCGGGTTTATTACAATCATACCGGACGCCGTCATGCCGCGCTGATCGCTGTCCGGACGCACCGCCAGCTCAATCTGCAGAATTTTGCGGATACCGGTGTCTTCCAGGTCGTGGATCATGCGTTTGATTTGCTGGCGCAGAACTACCGGATACCACAGCGCATAGGTGCCGGTTGCGAAACGCTTATAGCCTTCGTTAATACCGGTCACCACCGCCTGGTAGTCGCTTTTGATTTCGTAGGGGGGATCGATAAGGATCAGCCCGCGACGGGAAACCGGCGGTAATTTTGCTTTTAGCTGCTGATAACCATCGGCTTTGGCCACGCGTGCGCGCTCATCTTTCTGGAATTCGCCGCGCAGCAAAGGAAAGTCGCTCGGGTGCAGTTCCGTTAATTGCAGGCTATCCTGTTCTCGCAGCAGCTGGCGAGCAATTAATGGAGAGCCGGGGTAGTAGCGCAGTTGGCCGCTACGGTTGAAGTGCTTCACCACGCCAATGTAGGGTTCCAGTTCGGCAGGCAAATCGTCCTGCTGCCAGATACGGGCGATCCCTTCCAGATATTCACCGGTACGTTCGGCATGCTCACTGCTCAGCTGATAACGGCCTGCGCCAGCATGGGTATCCAGATAGAGAAACGGTTTTTCTTTCTCTTTAAGCGATTCGATGATCAGGCTCTGGACGGTGTGTTTAAGGACGTCGGCGTGGTTGCCAGCGTGATAACTGTGGCGATAACTCAGCATGGGTAAACGTGTTCCAGGTTATAAACGTAGGCCCGAAAACAGCGCAATATCGGGCGAAAATAAAGCGTATCACCACAGTATACAGAAAAGTCGTCACTGCCGCGAAAGCGCAACGCCTGGCATTGAAATCCTCTACACTTAACCCCATTGTACAAATTAATATGCACAGCGCCGGATACGCGCTTCATTCACTCTTTTCAACAGGACCGCGCTAATGACCAATCCATTGCTGACCCCCTTCGAACTGCCGCCATTTTCTAAAATTCAGCCTGAGCACGTCGTGCCTGCCGTGACTAAGGCGCTGAACGATTGCCGCGAAAACGTTGAGCGAGTGGTTGCGCAGGGCGCGCCGTACACCTGGGAAAATCTTTGCCAGCCGTTGGCGGAAGTTGACGATGTGCTGGGGCGTATTTTCTCTCCGGTTAGCCACCTGAACTCGGTGAAGAATAGCCCGGAATTGCGCGAAGCCTACGAACAAACGCTGCCGCTGCTGTCTGAATACAGCACCTGGGTTGGGCAACATGAAGGTCTGTACAAAGCGTACCGCGACCTGCGTGACGGCGATCATTACGCCACCCTGAACACCGCACAGAAAAAAGCGGTCGATAACGCGCTGCGCGATTTTGAGCTTTCTGGTATTGGTCTGCCGAAGGAAAAACAGCTGCGCTATGGTGAGATTGCCACCCGCCTGTCTGAGCTGGGCAATCTCTACAGCAATAACGTCCTCGATGCCACGATGGGCTGGACTAAGCTGGTGACTGATGAAGCGGAACTCTCCGGCATGCCGGAAAGCGCGCTGGCGGCTGCAAAAGCCCAGGCTGATGCTAAACAGCAGGAAGGCTACCTGTTAACGCTGGATATCCCAAGCTACCTGCCGGTGATGACCTACTGTGATAACCAGGGGCTGCGTGAGGAGATGTATCGCGCTTACTCCACTCGCGCGTCTGATCAGGGGCCAAACGCTGGTAAATGGGACAACAGCCCGATAATGGAAGAGATCCTCGCGCTGCGCCACGAGCTGGCACAGCTGCTGGGCTTTGAAAGCTACGCTTTTAAATCTCTGTCCACCAAAATGGCGGAAAACCCGCAGCAGGTACTCGACTTCCTGACGGGCCTGGCGAAACGTGCCCGTCCTCAGGGCGAGAAAGAGCTGGCTCAACTGCGCGCCTTCGCGAAAGCGGAATTTGGTGTCGATGAGCTGCAGCCGTGGGATATCGCTTACTACAGCGAGAAACAAAAACAGCACCTCTATAGCATCAGCGACGAGCAGCTGCGTCCATACTTCCCGGAAAACAAAGCCGTTAACGGCCTGTTTGAAGTGGTTAAACGTATTTACGGTATTACTGCTAAAGAGCGCACTGATGTTGACGTCTGGCACCAGGAAGTACGTTTCTTCGAACTGTATGACGAAAACAACGAACTGCGCGGCAGTTTCTATCTTGACCTGTATGCCCGTGAACATAAACGTGGCGGGGCGTGGATGGACGACTGCGTCGGCCAGATGCGTAAAGCCGACGGTACGCTGCAAAAGCCTGTTGCCTACCTGACCTGTAACTTTAACCGCCCGGTGAACGGCAAACCCGCGCTTTTTACCCACGATGAAGTGATCACCCTGTTCCACGAGTTCGGCCACGGTCTGCACCATATGCTGACCCGTATCGAAACCGCCGGTGTTTCAGGTATCAACGGCGTGCCGTGGGATGCGGTCGAACTGCCGAGCCAGTTTATGGAAAACTGGTGCTGGGAGCCCGAAGCGCTGGCATTTATCTCTGGTCACTTTGAGACCGGTGAGCCGCTGCCCAAGGAGTTGCTGGATAAAATGCTGGCGGCGAAAAATTACCAGGCGGCGCTGTTTATTCTGCGTCAACTGGAGTTTGGCCTGTTTGATTTCCGTCTGCATGCGGAGTTTAACCCACAGCAAGGGGCGAAAATCCTCGAAACGCTGGCGGAAATTAAAAAGCAGGTCGCCGTGGTGCCGGGACCAACGTGGGGCCGCTTCCCGCATGCCTTCAGCCACATTTTTGCTGGTGGCTATGCGGCGGGTTACTACAGCTACCTGTGGGCCGACGTGCTGGCGGCGGATGCATTCTCTCGCTTTGAAGATGAAGGGATTTTCAACCGTCAAACCGGACAATCGTTCCTCGATAACATTCTCACCCGTGGTGGTTCTGAAGAGCCGATGGAACTGTTCAAGCGCTTCCGTGGCCGTGAGCCGCAACTGGATGCAATGCTGGAGCATTACGGGATTAAAGGCTGATTATTCACGTGAAAATCTGCTTAGTAGATGAAACAGGCGCCGGAGACGGCGCCTTATCTGTTCTTGCCGCCCGCTGGAATCTTACGCACGATGAAGATAACCTGATGGCGCTGGTGATGACACCGGAACATCTGGAACTGCGCAAACGTGATGAGCCCAAACTCGGCGGTATCTTCGTGGATTTCGTTGGCGGTGCGATGGCTCATCGGCGGAAATTTGGCGGTGGTCGCGGCGAAGCAGTGGCGAAGGCGGTTGGCATCAAAGGCGATTACCTGCCGGATGTGGTTGATGCGACTGCAGGGCTGGGGCGCGATGCGTTTGTGCTGGCCTCAGTAGGCTGCCGCGTGCGAATGCTGGAACGTAACCCGGTCGTGGCGGCGCTGTTGGATGATGGCCTGGCGCGAGGGTATGCTGACCCGGAAATCGGTCCGTGGCTGCAGGAACGTTTGCAACTGATCCACGCTTCAAGCCTGACGGCGTTAACCGATATCACGCCGCGTCCGCAGGTGGTGTACCTCGACCCGATGTTCCCGCATAAGCAGAAAAGCGCGCTGGTGAAAAAAGAGATGCGCGTGTTTCAGTCGTTGGTGGGGCCGGACCTGGATGCGGATGGGCTGCTGGAGCCTGCGCGTCAGCTAGCCACTAAACGTGTGGTAGTGAAGCGCCCGGATTACGCACCGCCGCTGGCGAATGTCGCCACGCCGAACGCGGTAGTTACGAAAGGGCATCGGTTTGATATTTACGCGGGGACTCCTGAATAGCCTTTCCACTTAACTCGATCATGGGTGGTGGTCATCATAATGCTCCCAAATCTTCGGATGTTGGCGCTTATTTAAAAATAAGCGCCAATGATATTAGCTTATTCACCTAAACCATTTTCGATTTCGGCGCTAAGTTTTTGTAATGCAATTTGGGCATCTTCACCCAGGAATACGATATTGACTTCATGGCCTTTTTTTATACCCAGGGACATGAGAGCCATTAGACTCTTTGCATTTACGTATTTATCACTTCTTGCAAGATTTGCGATCTTAACTTCACATTTAAAGGGTTTTAATGTCGCAACCAGGTTTGCTCCTGGACGAGCATGTAGACCATGCTCATTTTTTATGATGAAACGAGCATTGCAATTGGCATCAGGCATCATAATTAACACTGTGTCGTTGGAATTAAATTTTCAGCATCCAGCGCTAAATATTGCTGTGCAACATTAAGCGTCACAGGGTGATTTTTAGGTAAGCCAATGATTTCGGCAGCGGTAGTCAGCAATCCCATTCGTTGCATTTTCTGTTGCAGTTTGACAGAGGCTTGATCGTCTTCGGCATAATAAGCAAGGCCGCAAGCGATCGCTTTTGTGAGGGGGGTGTAATCGAGGTCGTGTTTAAGACAAAGTTGCACGACACCCATTAAGCGATCCTGATAAGCCAATTTCCGAATAGGATCATAGGCGACACGATGAATCGAATCCGGGAGTTCGTTTTTAGCTTTAGGTAAGTACTCCAGATCTTTTAATGCTTCACGCGTGATTTGTGGGTATTCGGTCATTACCGCAGTAATTGTGACATCGTGTACCGCATTGGCCAAATCTGAAACCTGAGGATCGGCTGAGGCATCAGGAATGGTTTTGTAACCTTTCAGGTGTCCATACCAGGCGGTAGTAGCGTGAGGGCCATTGATGGTAAATACTTTGATGTCTTTAAGCATTTCCAGATGTTCGCGTGGCTCTAGCCATTCCACACCACTGATGTCGTTATAAAGAGGAGTTTGAATGATCAATGAGGCAACGGCGGTGCTGTCTATCTGGGTTGCGTAGTGCGTTTTGGCATCGGTGGAGCGTCTGACAATTGAGTCGCGGATCGCTACGTGGGTGTCGAACCATTGACGCGCTTCAGCAGATGGGATTGCGTCACGGTACCAGCCTTCAATATCTTTAATAATATGATTTTTATTTGTCAGGCAAATTAATGACATTTTTTTGTTTGGGTCGATATGATATTGATGCTCAAAACATTTGCCAAGATACTGAGCGGATTCTGCAAAATCCTCTGGATAAAGTGGACACATAATGACAGACGACTCAAGAAAGTCATTCATGACAGAATAGTTGTCATCGGTCAAAAAAGCATTAAAGTTGGTGATCTCGTGTAAAATGATGTCATCAGTACGAAAAACCTGAACGGTATATTTGTTTTCACGGTTCAGTTCATCAATAACTCTTTGGTCTTTATCCAGAAATGTTATATCCCAGCCAGCATTGTCAAATGTTTCGCCCACAAAGCCTTTACCAAGGCGGCCAGCGCCTATAATTAATACGCGTTTCATTATAACTCCTCATATTATTAGATATCCTTGCTCGTGAATATATGATTTATATCCTTGAGTGAGGACACCACGAAATTAGATCTGGTCTCAAGTTTTTCTTCGGTTACAAGAATGGCAACTTCATTAGAGACTTCAGCCATTTTTTGTTTGGTATAACACTCATCCAGATCGGGAATAGTTACACCGACTTCACTGTCAACATGCGCAACACCCATAAAGTATATATCCGGGCGAATAGCATTTAATTCGCGAATAGTTTCAGCACCAATTAAAACCAAAGAGTTTTTATAAAGCCTGCCCCCTAATCCTATAACCTCTACATTCTTGTAATCACTTAATAAATGCAGAATAGGGATGTTATTAGAAACAACAGTGCATTTTAAATCTTTGGGTATTAGCTTTATGAGTTCGTAGTTAGTTGTTCCTCCGTCAATTAAAATGACGCTATTTTCTTTAATTAAATGTACGGCTTTCTTTGCCAGCTTTACTTTCTCATTGGTGTTCAGATCCTGCCGGACATTAAACTCAGTGATGGCAGGCCCGACGCGTATTGCGCCACTATGAACACGATGAATTACTCCTTGATTCGCAAGCTCATTTAAGTCGCGTCTTATGGTGTCCTCAGAAACCTTAAGACGCTCACTTAATTTACTGACAACAATCTTTTTCTCTTTCTCAAGTATTTGAAGAATAATATCTTGTCTTGCCGCTTTCATCGTAATGACTCATTTTATTCAGAGAATAATGAGTATATCTTAGATGTTTAGCACTTGTAAAATATATTCTATAGAGTTAGCGGTTCGTAATGCCTGAACATTCTTTTCTTCAATGCAAATTAAGGCGATTTTATTTAACAAGTCCATATGTTCGCCTTCTTTACCCGCGATACCTATGGTTATATAGGCAGTATTTCCATCACCAAAGTCTATACCGTCAGGAAACTGTACTAAAGAAATGCCTGACTTAATGATTTCGCAATCTGAACCATCCGTACCATGTGGTATTGCTAAACCATTGCCTAAATAAGTTGAAACAATCTCCTCTCTGAGTTTCATTCTCTGAACGTATTTATCTGTCACATAGCCATTCATTTTCAGAATATTTCCAGTAAGGGTTATAGCTTCAAATTTATCGTTGGCATGTGCATTAAGAATAATGTTCTCGGGGATAAAGATGTCACTCATGCTGGCACCTCTTCATGGTTTTCATGATTATGCGATTTTATAAACGCAACTGTTTCGTCATAATCACTCAACTTAATAAAGTTATTAACGGTCATAAACACAGTATCGGTGTTTTCACAGCTTAATTTTGCGCGCTCAAGGAGCCCAGATAAAGTAATTACCATATCGTAGTCTCTACCCACTCGGTTTGCTGAATCGTTAATAACCTTAATATAGCCGAGCCCTTCTTCTTGTAGTCGTTTACGTAGAACAGAAGCGCCCATTGCGCTAGAACCCATCCCGGAATCACATGCGACCAATATACGTTGCACCTTTTTTACGCTGGTATTGGATAAGCCTGGGACAAAATCAGCCACAGATTTAACCTGACGCCCGCCGACAGTCACTGGGCTTTCATCATCATCTTCTGAACCGGGGCTGATTTTAAGTATTAACCAGCCCAGCGCGCATGACACGATAAATCCTGCGCTGATGGACACCAGATTGGCAACGATGGCGCTTTTCGGCGTCATCATGGCGATAGCGATTAAACTGCCTGGAGATGCAACGCCGATCAACCCGCCTTCCATGATGACTTGTAAGAATAAGGAGACGGCAAGTCCTCCCATTGTGGCGAATACCAGTAATGGATTTGCCAGCACAAACGGAAAATAGACTTCACCGATCCCCGCTATACCTGCAATAAACATCGCCATCGGTGCTGTTTTCTTCGCGCGTCCACGTCCAAACAGGGCTATCGCCATTAATGTTCCGAGCAGTGGGCCATTATTGGTATCTACCAGGAACATGATTGATTTACCCAGTTCGGGAACCTGGGCGAAACCAATTGGTGCGAGAATGCCGTGGTTAACCACATTATTCAGGAACAGAACCTGAGCGGGCGCCATAAACACTGACAGTAAAGGGAGTAAATTATTGCTGGTACACCAGTTTACCCCTGACGTGATAATGACAATCAGCAGGCGGATAACCGGCCCAACGGTCATATAGGCGAAAATAGCGCAGATCAGGCCAATAATTCCGAGACTGAAATTATTGACGAACATTTCAAATCCCGGCTTAATTTTGTCCTGCACTTTTTGGTCAAATTTCTTCAACAGCCAGGAAGAGAGTGGCCCCATGACCATCGCCCCACTGATCATCGTGATTTCTGACCCGACGATAACGCCCATTGTCGCGAATGCAGCAATGACCCCTCCACGTTGACCGTGGATGTTATATCCTGCGGTATAGCCAATCAGTAATGGAAAAAGGTAATTTAGGATTGGGCCAACCATTTCACCTAATTTTTCATTAGGGAACCAGCCATTAGGGATAAAGATGGCGGCCATTAAACCCCATCCCACAAACGCTCCCAGATTCGGCATAACCATGCCGCTCATAACTCCACCAAACTTTCTAATTTTTGCTAACGCAGGGCTATTGGCAATTCGACTGTTCCCCATGGTCGGCTCCATTCTTATATTGATGAGTGATTAATGATGCGATTTACCGCCGGTAATATTGATTACGGACCCGGTGATATAAGAAGAATGATCGGAAACCAGGAAAGAGATCAGGTCGGCAATCTCTTCAAGTTTCCCCGGACGACCAAGAGGAATAATGCCTTTATAGTCTTTATGAACATGATTTGGATCGGTTCCTCGTGTGTAAGCCAGCGCCCGGAAATTGGCTTCGCTGTTCATTGGCGTTGGTACATTGATGGCTGGCTCAACGCTAACAACGCGCACATTGTGGGGGCCCAACTCTTTCGCCCATGAAAATGTGAAGGCGTTAACGGCGGCTTTCGTTGCGGAATAGCAGCTCTGCCCGCGTGAACCCTGAACACCTGCTTCGGAAGTCATATTGATAATGACGCCTGATTCTTGTTCGACCATCTGGCGCCCAATGGACTGCGATACCAGAAAAACAGCTTTCTGGTTAACATTGACCATAAAGTCGAAATCATCTTCGCTCAGTTCATATTCTGGTTTTTCTTTAAATACATCGACTAACAGGCGTGGACGGCTGACACCAGCATTGTTGACTAAACCGTCTATATGACCAAACCTCTTTACCACTGAGGCCGTGAGCTGCTCAACTTCTGTTTTTTTGGTCACATCGCATTTGATGAAGATGATGTCGTCGAACTGGCTGAAGTTTTTATTGGGTGATAAATCGGCATAAACCACGGTTGCACCGTTGGCGTAGAGATTCTCAACCATTTTTTCACCCAGGCCCATACTGCCACCCGTCACGACCACGACTTTACCGGAAAGATCCAACCACTTTGTTGCTTGATCCATTTACGTTCTCCCACTTTTCACGATTGACTGACAGCAGCTGCCTGGGTATTTGACATTCGATGCCCGCAGCATATTGTTTACATGTTGATGCGGTTTTTTGCGTGTTTATAATCTATGCGCAGAAAAACGCATTGCCTACGAAGATCGTTGATTTTTGCGATGCTAATCACAGGATACATTTTAAATTCTTTTAATTCAGTTGGTTGCTTATATTTCTTGTGTTTTGCGTAAAGGATCGCATTTCTGGCGTGTACGATTGTTAATCGATTCATTAATGCGTTTATTTGCACGTTTGCTTTTTTAATGCGTCTTTATGCGTGATTAAAATTGAGGGGAATAATTGATAAAGAACCATGTATATAAATGATGGGGCATTGCTGGGGAGGTTGTATGGCACTGGCGACTTCCTGACAGAGTGATTGTCCGTCAGGAAGACTATGTTTACTGGAGGTTAGACAAACGGTGCGTATGGGTCAGCCATCTCAAATGCGACGGCTCTTTCTGCTTTCGGCGGATAAATCAGTTCACTGACAATCGAGACTTTCAGTTTCTTCGCTTCTGCGCGAGTGAGTTTGACCTGCTGATCCCATCCTTCGGTATACACCGCGCCCCACGCGCCGAGATCCAGACAGGTGACGTACATCTCCTGACGGTACGGTGAAGGTTCTACACCCAGCAGGCTTGCAGCGGCGTTATTACCGGCAAATTTACCCAACAAAATAGCGTGCTGGCAGGTCATTAACGCATGGTTGCCTTTGTCATCGGTGGCGGCGTAGGCCACATCGCCAGTGGCGTAGATATCATCATGACCCACGACCTGCAGATTGGCATTCACATGCAGGCGGCCCTGTCGATCGCGCGGGGCGTTAATCTGTGCTGTCAGGCTATTGGCCTGCACGCCGACGGTCCAGATAACTGTTTGAGAGGCAATAACCTGCCCATCTTTCAGCGTTACGCCCCCGGCATCCACGCTTTCTACTTCTGCATTTACCAACCATTCGATGCCCAGTTCAGCGGAGGCTTCGATTATCACGTCGCGTAATTCCTGGCTCCAGCGCCCGGCAGGCTGAGCACCGCGTTCAACTACGACCACTCTGGTCTTAGCATCGGCACCCAGAATCTCACGCAGACGACCAGGTAATTCCAGCGCCATCTCAATCCCGGTAAAGCCGCCGCCACAGACCACCACCGTATTGCGAGCCTCACTTTCCGGCTGTAATGCCAGGTCTGTAATGTGCTGCTCCAGTGCGGTGGCGCTCTCGAGCTGGTCGAGGTCAAACGCATGCTCGGCTGCACCGACAACGGCGTCGCGGTTAACGTGACTCCCGCTGGCGAGTACCAGGCGGTCGTAGCGGCGCAGATGAATTTCTCCGTTGGCATCTTTCCAGCTCACCTCTTTAGAGTCCGGGATGATCTGCTCGACGTGACCTTGCAGGAAGTTGACGCCGGTAACGTCAAACAAGGGTTGCAGCGGGGCGACCAGGGTTTGTACGGCGCGTTCATAAAAGCGTGGGCGGACACGCAGCTCTGGCTGTGGTGCAATTACTGTAATATCAATGGCCTGCTGATGTTTATCCGCCAGTCGTGCGGCGCTTAATGCTGCCCACATACCGGCAAAGCCGGCGCCCACGATCAGAATTCGTTTACGCATTGGGGGGTTCTCTCTGGTGACTACGAATAATTTACTCGGATTTTATTTGTCGTAGTTAAGAATTGCAATGCGATCAGGATCCTTTTTGTCCTGATGTCGTAGGGTGTTTGATTATCTATTTGATAAATATATGATTAAAGTTTTTATATAAATATGGGTTGTGCTGCTGTCTGGAATGAATGAGACGAAAAAGCTACAATTAACTCAGATTCATTTTGGCTGAGATAAGAGAATGGCATTTTACAGTTCCGGGGTTGAGTACGGCATTCATAGCCTGATGTGTATGGTCGACAGCAAGGGCGACGCGCGGGATATGAGCGTGCGGGAAATTGCCGAGCTGCAAAGCGTGCCGTACGACTACCTGGCGAAAATTTTCACCCGTTTGTCGAAAGCGGGCCTGGTGCGCAGCATTGAGGGAAAGGGCGGCGGTTTCCAGTTGGCTAAACCTGCTGAACACATTACGGTGCTGGACGTGGTGAATGCCATTGATGGCGATAAGCGCATCTTTGAGTGTCGTGAGATTCGCCAACGGCTGGCGGTATTTGAGGAGCATCCGCCGGAGTGGGCCTGTGAAGGCATTTGTGGTGTGCGCTCGGTAATGGATATGGCTCAGCAGCGAATGGAAGAAGCGCTCGGTCAGCATACGATTCTGGATTTGGCACGCAAAATGTACCGTAAAGCGCCGGACACTTTTGTGGTCGAAGTTCAGGAGTGGATTAACGCGCGCAAAGGGTAGCGATTGAAAATGCCCGGTGCTTATCCTCGGTGAGAAGCGTTTTCCACTGGCGTGATAAAACTGAAGTCTTAATCAACGCAATATCGTTCATGGTCATGTCCATGCATGATGACCTGTTTGTATAAACTACGCTCTTACAATGCAGGACTTAAAAGGCAAAAAAAACCGCGATGTGACTCGCGGTTAATGATAAAAAAAGCTTATTTACTGCTATCTGGCGTATTAATCATTCGGTTCAGCCAGGGCACCATAATCGCCATCACCACCGTGACAGCCAGGGTGACCAGGCCTATCTTACTGAAGACGTTGGTGTAGATCGGCAGCGTTTGCAGCGGGTCGGTGATGTTCTCCGGTACGGCAGTAAACGTGGCGACATACCCGCCCATCAGGAAGGCGGCGGCTTGCGTCAGGAACCACATCCCGAGAATAAAGCCCATCAGGTGCTGCGGCACGAGAGCGGCGACCATCGCCAATCCCAGGGCACTAATCAGCAGTTCACCCAGGCTCTGGAACAGATATACCAGCACGATAAACCACGGCGACGTCAGCCCCTGCGCATCCGCAAACCACATCCCGGCAGCGGCTGCCGTCAGGAAGCCCAACGAGCACAGGAACATACCGAGCGTAAATTTCATCGGCATAGTCAGGTCTTTGCCTTTGTTTCCCAGACGGGTATAGATCGCGGCCAGTACCGGACTTGCCAGCACCACCCAGAACGGGTTCAGCGCCTGGAAGCTCACTGGGTTAATGGCGAAACCGAGAATTTCATGGTGCACGTTATTGATAGCAAAGAAGTTCAGCGATGTCGGCATCTGCGCGTACAGCACGTAGAACACAACCGCTTCCAGCATCAGGATGAAGGCCACGAACATCTTGTTGCGCCCGGTTTTATCCAGTTTGAATGCCTGACGGAAGAAGATGATAGTCACGGCAATCGACAAGACGATCAGCACCAGGTTGGCAATCTGCACGTTGTGCATCAGCCAGGCGCAGATAAATACCATCACTACCGTACCGGCCAGCACGTACAGTAGGTTACGGAAATTCAGCGGTTTATGGTCTGGCTCAGAACCGATATTTTTTACCATCCCACGGCAGGCAAAGTAGACCAGCAGCGCGACGATAAGCCCGGCCCCGCACAGGTTGTAGGTCACCGCGTAGCCAAACTTATCGGCAATCACCGGCGCCAGCGACAGCGACAGCAACGAACCGATGTTAATCGACATATAAAACAGGGTGAAAGCACCGTCCAGACGGGCGTCTTTTGGTGGATAGCATTTTGACAACAGGCTTGCCGGGTTGGCTTTAAACAGCCCGTTACCGACGGCAATGGTACCCAAAGCAATAAAGATCAGATCGGGCTTGAGCAGCGACATCCCGGTCATGAAGTAGCCGATTGCCAGCACAATGGCACCGAGAACCAGCGTGCGCTTGGTGCCTAACAGGTGGTCGCCGACGTAGCCGCCGATCGAGATCAGGCCGTAGACCAGCGCAGCAAAGGCACCAAAGGTGACAAATGCCTGTTCCTGTGAAAATCCTAGCTGCTTAACAAAGAATACCGCCAGGATGCCCTGAACGCCGTAATAGCCAAATCGTTCCCATAATTCCACAAAGAAGATCATGAAGAACGGACGAGGTTGCTGCAGCAAGCCCGTAGGTGCAGTTTTATTCATATTCCATCGCCTTTCAAAGCCATCCCGAAAAGTATGAACGCGTATGCTTAAACGCGCCGAAAAAGTCTTATTTTGTTATAGACTGCGGCTATTGGCCGCGAGAGTAGAGTATTATAGAGATGGTTTTCGATCCAATTAGTTGATCACACTAATTATGATTTGTTTGTTGGATTGATGTACTAATTGTGTCCGAATAATAAAAACAAAAACGCCCGCACAGGCGGGCGTTTACAGGCTTAACTACTTGCAGCAGGCCGGGCTATATCCCGGCGGCAAGTATTTTATGCTTCTTCGTCGTCACGCAGCGGAACAATCAACATGTCGACGTGGACGGTGTTGATCAGTTGGCGCGCGGAGGACATCAGTTTGCTCCAGAAATCCTGGTGGTGACCACAAACGACCAGATCCATGTCGTATTTTTTGATGGCATCAACCAGAACCTGACCCAGGTCGCCGCTACCGCTCAGGGTTTCGGTGATAGGGTAGCCTGCGTTGGTGGACAGCTCGGTTAACGCGTGGTGGGTTTCTTCAGAAATGCGTTTCTGCATGTCGCCCAGATTCACGTCGATAAGGCCGGTGTACAGGTCGGAATAGTTTACGTCAACGTGGATAAGGGAAACTTTAGCATTGTAAGGCCGCGCCATAGAGACCGCTTTTTCAACCAGAACTTTGCTTTCCGGAGAAAGATCAACCGCGATAAGAATGTGTTTATAAGCCATAGTGTTACTCCTTCCATAAGTTGTCGATGACTAGCCTGCTGGCGTTTCTCTGCCGCCGCGTCATCCGCGTCCTGCGAACCTTGTGCGCGGGGCTAGCCCAGTCGTAAAAACGTACCATATAAGGACTATCCTTACATTATAGCGACCAGAATAATCCGTCAATCCGCCTTGCTTGCCAAGCAGTTAAACAAATTTTTTAGTTAATTGCATTGATAGCGATTAACCTTCTGGCAAAAAAATTAACTAATCTCCTACACTATCTAGAGGGGCGTTCGAATGCGTGATACTAATACGAACGGTTTCTTCAGTACTCTTCACTGAATGGTTTGGCAGGGTATCGGGGAGCGGTAGTCCCGGAAAGGAGTTCCGTGGGCGGGTCGCCGGGGAGGGGGTATGATAAGCACCATTGCATTGTTCTGGGCTTTATGTGTCGTTTGCATTGTTAATATGGCGCGCTATTTTTCTTCGCTACGCGCACTGCTAGTAGTACTTCGTGGTTGCGATCCATTGCTTTACCAGTATGTAGATGGAGGGGGCTTTTTTACCTCGCATGGGCAACCGAACAAGCAGATGCGTCTGGTGTGGTATATCTACGCTCAGCGTTACCGCGATCATCATGATGATGAATTTATTCGCCGCTGTGAGCGGGTTCGCGGTCAGTTCATTCTCACCAGCGCGCTATGCGGCCTGGTGCTAATCAGCATGGTTGCGCTGATTATCTGGCACTGATTCCAACGACAGATACAAAAAAAGCGGGCCAGTTTCCTGACCCGCTTTTTTACCGCGCATTCGCTTAGATAAGCTTCAGGGAGAGCCAGTACAGCCCGCCGGAAAGAAGAATTGCTGCTGGCAGGGTGAAGACCCAAGCCATCAGAATGCTGGTCACCGTTTTACGCTGCAAACCGCCGCCATCAACAACCATCGTTCCCGCAACGGAAGAGGAGAGAACGTGTGTGGTGGAAACGGGCATACCGGTGTAGCTGGCAAGACCGATAGAGACTGCGGCGGTCATCTGCGCCGACATCCCCTGGGCATAGGTCATGCCTTTCTTACCGATTTTCTCACCGATAGTGGTTGCCACGCGACGCCAGCCAATCATCGTACCAATACCCAGCGCCAGTGCGACGGCCATAATGATCCAGATAGGCGCGTACTCAATGGTGCTCAGCATGTCAGATTTCAGTTTCTTCAGCAGACGCTGATCGTCAGCGCTTACGCCAGGCAGCTTAACCACTTTATCGGTGGTATCAGAGATGCACAGCATAATACGGCGCAACTGACCACGCTGTTCGACGCTTAACTTGTCGTAGGTTTCCAGATTCGCCAGCATACCTTTCGCACGTTCCAGCGCGTTGATGGTATTCGCCGGGTGGCAATGGAACTCGGTCGGCGTCGCTGGTGCCGCGTCCGTCGGGGACGGAATCAGCTGGTCTACGCCTGTGGCCTGTTTAAGCAGGTCAGGGCGCTGCTGGAAGAAGACTTCGACGTTATTGATTGCATCGCGGGTACGGGTAATTTCGTAACCGGAAGCATTCATATTCACCACGAAACCTGCTGGCGCTACGCCAATCAGCACTAGCATCACCAGACCAATGCCTTTCTGACCATCGTTCGCGCCGTGAGAGAACGCCACGCCGATAGCGGAGAGGATCAGTGCAATACGCGTCCAGAACGGCGGCTTTTTCTTTCCATCTTTCTTTTCACGTTCTGCCGGCGTCAGGTGGATACGGGCACGTTTTTTCGTACCGCTCCAGTAGCGACGCAGAATGAAAATAAGACCACCTGCAACCACCAGACCGACAATGGGTGAGATGATAAGCGAGGCAAAAATACCGATAACTTTCGGGATGTTAAGTGCATCCACAACCGAGGTGCCGTTCATCAGCGCATTGGTTAAACCAATACCGATAATGGCGCCAATCAGCGTGTGGGAGCTGGATGCAGGCAGACCAAAGTACCAGGTACCCAGGTTCCAGATAATTGCCGCCAGCAACATGGAGAACACCATGGCGAGGCCATGTGACGATCCCATATTAAGCAGCAGATCCGTTGGTAACATATGCACGATGGCATACGCCACGCTGAGACCACCCAGCAAAACACCAAAGAAGTTGAACACCGCAGCCATGACCACCGCCAATTGCGAACGCATTGCACGGGTATAGATCACAGTTGCGACAGCATTGGCTGTATCATGGAAGCCATTAATTGCTTCGTAGAACAGCACGAAAGCCAGAGCAAGCAATAGTAAAAGCCCGGTATGTAAATCCAGGCCAGCAAACAAATGTAGCATAGGACGTTACGCCATTTTGAGGACATGAACGCGGCGCATTATCAGTGACTTTGGCGGCGCGGGCAAAGTGAAATATAGAGTTTTTTTGATTTGTCTCCTGCTTTGTTTTACACCACTAAAGAATTATCCTATATATTTCAGATAAATACCCTTTATCGGTAGTTTGGTGCTGGTGCGACCACTGAGGAATCTTTACAATTCACTCCCGCTTTTTAGAGAGGATCGCAACGTGGAAAGGTTTGATACCGTTATTATAGGCGCTGGCGCAGCGGGTATGTTTTGTGCCGCGCAGGCAGGACAGGCAGGTAGTCGCGTACTGCTGATTGATAATGGTAAAAAGCCCGGGCGCAAGATTCTCATGTCTGGCGGGGGCCGCTGCAACTTTACCAACCTTTATGTCGAGCCGGCTGCGTATTTGAGTCAAAACCCGCATTTTTGCAAATCGGCGCTGGCGCGTTATACACAGTGGGATTTTATCGATCTGGTGGGTAAGCACGGTATTGCCTGGCATGAAAAAACGCTAGGCCAGCTTTTCTGCGATGATTCCGCCCAGCAAATTGTCGATATGCTGGTGGATGAGTGTGAAAAAGGTAACGTAACTATGCGGTTACGTAGCGAAATCCTGAGCGTTGAGCGAGATGGTGACGATTTTATCCTGGAATTGAATGGGATGAGTGTCGGCACGAAAAAGCTGGTTATCGCCTCCGGTGGTCTCTCTATGCCGGGTCTGGGCGCGACGCCGTTTGGTTATAAAATTGCGGAACAGTTCGGCCTGAACGTTTTGCCTACGCGCGCAGGGCTGGTGCCTTTCACCTTACATAAGCCGCTACTGGAGCAGCTTCAGGTGCTCTCTGGCGTATCCGTTTCTTCCGTTATCACCGCCGAGGACGGCACCGTATTTCGTGAAAATCTGCTCTTTACGCACCGCGGGCTTTCTGGCCCGGCCGTGCTGCAAATTTCCAGTTTTTGGCAGCCAGGTGAATTTGTCAGCATTAATTTGTTGCCGGATGTTGACCTCGCGAGCTTCCTCGATGATCAACGTAGCGCACACCCTAATCAAAGCTTAAAGAACACCCTGGCAATGCAGTTGCCAAAGCGTCTGGTGGAATGCTTACAGCAGTTAGGGCAAATCCCGGATGTCTCGCTGAAGCAGCTTAATGTGCGCGATCAGCAAACGCTGGTTGAGACGCTGACCGAATGGCGGGTGCAGCCGAACGGTACGGAAGGGTATCGTACCGCTGAAGTCACGTTGGGCGGCGTCGATACCAACGAGCTGTCATCGCGCACGATGGAAGCGCGCAAAGTGCCGGGACTCTACTTTATCGGCGAAGTCATGGACGTCACCGGCTGGCTGGGCGGCTATAACTTCCAGTGGGCGTGGTCGAGCGCCTGGGCATGCGCGCAGGATTTGACACCTGCCTGACCGTGGTGCCCGACAACCTGGGCTGCCGGGCGTTATCATTAGTTCAGACCAAGAAAATACTGGGCGATTTTAAAGTAGATAATCAACCCGGTACCGTCGATAAGCGTGGCGATAAACGGGGCGGAAACCACGGCGGGATCAATGCCGATACGCTTGAGCACCATGGGGATCACTGATGACACCACGGCGCTCCACAACGTAATGCAAACCAGCGTCAGGCTAACGATTAGCGTGATTTCCACTCCGATACCCATCATCCACGCGCGCAAGCAGCCTGCCAGACCCAGCGTCAGGGCGATCAGCAGCGAAGTTGAAACTTCTTTGCGGATCACCCGACCCATATCGCGCAGCCGTACTTCTCCCAGCGCCATTGAACGTACCAGCGTTGAGGTGATCTGCGTACCGCTGTTGCCGCCAGTACCAATTAATAGTGGAATAAAAAAGGCCAGTGCAATAGCAGATTCCAGCGCCTCTTCAAAATGTTGAAGAACGCTGCTGGTATAGGCCTCTGCGACAAAAAGTAGCAGGAGCCAGACAGAACGTTTTTTCCACAATGTCCACGGGCTAATCTCCAGGTAGGGTTTTTCCAGCGGCAACGTTGCCCCCTGAAGCTGAACATCTTCGGTAACATCATCTTCCTGTAGATGAGCGATCTCTTTTTCCATCAGACAACCGACCAGCTCACCTTTCTCAACGACAGCCACCAGATCGAGTTCGCGTTCGGCTAACTCGGCAACGACCTGTGCCCGTTCATCATCAGGCTTTACATGAAACAAACAACTGTCCGTAAGATGGTTGATGCTCAACGATGTATCTTTTTCCTGCAATAAGCGCTTGATGGATAACACCCCGCGCAGCGCTTTTCCAGCTACAACAAAGACCTGGCCTGGAATATCATCCGTTGTGAGCTGGGAGACAAAGTATTCGCGAGCGCCGTTCACGCTGAGATGATCCGGCAGGGTAATAAAATCGGTGCGCATATATTGCGCGATAGCATCGCCATTGAAATCCGGCATAGGATGATGGGCGGCGCAGAGTGGCATAGATGACATGGTGTAATTCCCTATAAAAATCTCTCATAGGGGCGAACAAGACAGGGTTAGCGCAGGCGGATCCCTACGTCCTGGTTTTAGCACTGAACAACGTATCTGCCCGATGGTGAAATCGTCAGAAGTTACCTTGGCAACACCTTGATTCGATGGATGCCTGTATTTCCCTGAGTGGCCTCTCTCGATACCAGCAGGGCGGTAACTTGTATTTGTACAGGAGCCTCGCCATAACGAGATCGGTAAATGAGCCACTATTATAGCGATGTCTAATTATTGATTATGTTTATAGTTGTGAATGTTTATCAATCGTTGATATACGAAATATTCCCTATGCCAGAGCGCGATAGGGCTGAAGTGGAAACTACAACCGAATAGACATATTGAATCCAGGTGTTAGTATTCAATAGACAGCAGTTATGAGTATGCGTGTTTCATTTCCGGCCAGGAACGCTGATGATGACAACATTACTACCCGATTTCACAGCATTTTCGTCATTCACTTCCTGCGCGGCGCAGGTTGCCTTAACGCCTGTCCGCTCTCTGGCCATGGTTTCTTATTCCTTCTCATCCCGGATGGAATCTCCCGCTGAATAGCTATTCAGTGGGCTTTGTGACACGCATCGTTTGATAACAGGGATTACGGCGGGTCGAATATGGATAAGTTTAAGCGTCATGTGATGTGGTGGGGGGCGGGCACCCTGGTCGTGGTGGCTGCGATAGCATGGTGGATGCTCCGTCCTGCCGGAATACCGGAGGGGTTCGCAGCCAGCAACGGCAGAATTGAAGCCACCGAAGTGGATATTGCTACCAAGATTGCCGGGCGAATTGACACGATCCTTGTGTCGGAAGGGCAGTTCGTTCGTCAGGGCGAGGTGTTGGCGAAAATGGATACTCGCGTGCTGCAGGAGCAGCGGCTGGAAGCGATCGCGCAAATCAAAGAGGCCGAAAGCGCGGTGGCGGCGGCGCGAGCGCTGCTGGAACAGCGGCAAAGTGAAATGCGCGCCGCGCAGTCGGTAGTAAAACAGCGCGAGGCGGAGCTGCAGTCGGTTTCTAAACGCCACGTGCGTTCCCGTTCGCTATCCCAGCGTGGGGCCGTGTCTGAGCAACAACTGGATGACGATCGGGCCGCGGCAGAAAGCGCACGCGCCGCGCTGGAATCCGCAAAGGCGCAGGTCTCAGCGGCAAAAGCCGCAATTGAAGCCGCTCGCACCAGCATCATTCAGGCGCAAACCCGTGTAGAAGCTGCGCAGGCCACCGAACGTCGTATTGCGGCTGATATTGATGACAGCGAGCTGAAAGCCCCGCGCGATGGTCGCGTGCAGTACCGCGTTGCTGAGCCGGGTGAGGTGCTTTCTGCGGGTGGGCGCGTCCTGAATATGGTCGATCTCAGCGATGTCTACATGACGTTCTTCTTGCCTACCGAACAGGCTGGCTTACTGAAGATTGGCGGCGAAGCGCGCCTGGTGCTGGATGCCGCAACGGATCTGCGTGTTCCGGCGACCATCAGCTTTGTGGCAAGCGTCGCGCAGTTCACACCGAAAACGGTCGAAACCAGCGATGAGCGGCTGAAGCTGATGTTCCGCGTTAAAGCGCGTATCCCGCCAGAGCTGTTGCAGCAGCATCTCGAGTACGTGAAAACCGGTCTGCCGGGCATGGCGTGGGTGCGTATCGATGAAAATCGAGCCTGGCCTGACGACCTGATGGTGAGGTTGCCGCAATGACGCATCTGGCGCTGGTTCCCGTTCCTCCCGTGGCGCACCTTGACGGCGTGAGTCAGCATTACGGGAAAACGGTAGCGCTGAACAATATCACGCTGGATATCCCCGCCCGCTGTATGGTGGGGCTGATTGGCCCGGATGGCGTCGGAAAATCAAGCCTGCTGTCGCTCATCTCCGGCGCGCGAGTCATTGAACACGGTAACGTGATGGTGCTGGGCGGCGATATGCGCGACCCGAAACATCGCCGGGATGTCTGCCCGCGCATTGCCTGGATGCCGCAGGGGTTGGGGAAAAACCTGTACCACACGCTGTCGGTGTATGAGAACGTCGATTTCTTTGCCCGGCTGTTTGGCCATGACAAAGCGGAGCGCGAAGCGCGGATTACCGAGCTGCTGAACAGCACCGGACTGGCGCCGTTTCGCGATCGTCCGGCCGGGAAACTCTCGGGTGGGATGAAGCAAAAGCTGGGGCTGTGCTGCGCGTTAATCCATGACCCGGAACTGTTAATTCTCGATGAACCTACCACCGGGGTCGACCCGCTGTCCCGCGCCCAGTTTTGGGATCTGATTAACAGCATTCGCCAGCGGCAGACCAACATGAGCGTGCTGGTTGCGACCGCCTACATGGAAGAAGCCGAGCGCTTTGACTGGCTGGTGGCGATGAACGCCGGGGAGGTGCTGGCCACCGGGAGCGCGCAGCAGCTACGCGAAAAAACCAACTCCGACACGCTGGAGCAGGCGTTTATCGCGCTGTTACCCGAAGCCCAGCGTCAGGCGCATAAGCCAGTGGTGATCCCGCCGTATCACGCTGAGCAGGAAGAGATTGCCATCGAGGCGAAAGATCTGACCATGCGCTTCGGCAAGTTCGTGGCCGTTGACCACGTTAACTTTCGTATTCCGCGCGGGGAAATCTTCGGTTTTCTCGGCTCCAACGGCTGCGGTAAATCCACCACCATGAAAATGCTCACCGGGCTGCTACCCGCAAGTGAAGGTGAGGCGTGGCTGTTTGGGCAAGCGGTTGACCCGAAGAATATCGATACCCGTCGCCGGGTAGGCTATATGTCGCAGGCGTTTTCGCTCTACAGCGAGCTGACCGTACGGCAAAACCTCGAGCTACACGCGCGGTTGTTCCATATCCCCGAAGCAGAAATCCCGGGGCGGGTACAAGAAATGAGTGAGCGCTTTTCGCTGACCGATGTCGAAGACGCGTTGCCTGGCGCGCTGCCGTTGGGGATCCGTCAACGCCTGTCGCTGGCGGTGGCGGTGATCCATCGCCCGGAGATGCTCATTCTCGATGAACCAACCTCCGGGGTCGATCCGGTGGCGAGAGACATGTTCTGGCAACTGATGGTCAATCTGTCGCGTCAGGATAAAGTGACCATTTTTATCTCCACCCATTTTATGAACGAAGCGGAGCGCTGCGACCGTATGTCGCTGATGCACGCCGGAAAAGTCCTGGCCAGCGGTACGCCGCAGGAGCTGGTGAAACAGCGTGGTGCCGCCAGTCTGGAAGAAGCGTTTATCTCCTGGTTACAGGAAGCGGCAGGTCCGGCGCCGGAGGCTCAGTTACCGCCAGCCAATGTCCCGGCAGTGCATGAAAACAGTCAGCCGCCGCACCAGGGATTTAGCCTGCGGCGCTTGTTCAGCTACAGCCGCCGCGAAGCGCTGGAGCTGCGACGTGATCCGGTACGTTCAACGCTGGCGCTGATGGGCACGGTGATCCTGATGTTGATCATGGGCTACGGCATCAGCATGGATGTGGAAAACCTGCGTTTTTCGGTGCTCGATCGTGACCAGACAGTCAGCAGCCAGGCGTGGACGCTGAATCTGGCGGGATCGCGCTATTTTATCGAGCAGCCGCCGCTCACCAGTTATGACGAGCTGGACAAACGGATGCGCTCGGGCGAAGTCGCGGTAGCCATAGAGATCCCGCCTAATTTTGGCCGCGATATCGCGCGTGGAACGCCGGTGAAGATTGGCGTCTGGGTCGATGGCGCAATGCCGAGCCGTGCGGAAACGGTCAGAGGTTACGTGCAGGCGATGCACCAGACCTGGCTGCAGGATGTGATGGCGCGTCAGCCAAATAGCAGCGGGCAAAACGGACTGATGACCATTGAAACTCGCTATCGTTACAACCCGGATGTGAAAAGCCTGCCAGCGATTGTTCCGGCGGTGATCCCGCTGCTGTTGATGATGATCCCCTCCATGCTCAGCGCTCTGAGCGTGGTGCGTGAGAAAGAGCTGGGGTCGATTATCAACCTGTACGTGACGCCCACTACCCGCAGCGAGTTTTTACTCGGCAAACAGTTGCCTTACATCGTGCTGGGCATGCTGAACTTCCTGCTGCTGTGCGCGCTGTCGGTGTTTGTATTCGGCGTCCCGCATAAGGGGAGTTTTGTGACCCTGACGCTGGCCGCGCTGCTGTACGTCACCATTGCCACCGGGCTGGGATTGTTAATTTCCACGTTTATGAAAAGTCAGATCGCCGCCATTTTTGGTACGGCGATTATTACGCTGATCCCGGCGACGCAGTTTTCCGGGATGATCGACCCGGTCGCCTCGCTGGAAGGGCCGGGACGGTGGATTGGCGAAATTTACCCGACCAGCCATTTTCTGACCATCGCGCGCGGGACGTTCTCTAAAGCGCTGGATCTGACCGATCTCTGGCCGCTGTTTATTCCACTGGCGGTAGCCATTCCAGTGGTCATTGGTCTGAGCGTATTGCTGCTGAAAAAACAGGAGGGGTGATGCGCCGATTACGGAATATTTATAACCTCGGCATCAAAGAGTTACGCAGCCTGCTGGGTGACAAAGCGATGCTGACGCTGATCGTCTTCGCCTTCACGGTCTCGGTTTACTCTTCCGCGACCGTTCTGCCAGGGTCGCTGCACCTGGCGCCGATTGCCATTGCCGATATGGACCAGTCGCAGTTGTCGAATCGCATTGTGAACAGTTTTTATCGTCCGTGGTTTTTACCACCGGAGATGATTACCGCCGATGAGATGGATGCCGGGCTGGATGCCGGGCGCTATACCTTCGCCGTGAACATTCCGCCTGATTTTCAGCGCGATGTACTGGCCGGGCGGCAGCCGGATATTCAGGTTAACGTCGATGCCACGCGGATGAGCCAGGCCTTTACCGGCAACAGCTATATCCAGAATATCATCAGTGGCGAGGTGAACAGCTTTGTGTCGCGTTACCGCGATAACAGCGAGCTGCCGGTGGCGCTGGAAATGCGTATGCGCTTTAACCCTAATCTGGAACCCGCCCGCTTTGGCGCAGTGATGGCGATTATCAACAACATCACCATGCTGGCGATTGTGCTTACCGGGTCGGCGCTGATTCGCGAGCGTGAACATGGGACCATTGAGCACCTGCTGGTGATGCCGGTGACGCCGTTTGAAATCATGATGGCAAAAATCTGGTCGATGGGGCTGGTGGTGCAGGTGGTTTCCGGTCTGTCGTTGATGCTGATGGTAAAAGGTGTGCTTGGCGTACCGATTGAAGGCTCGATACCGCTGTTTATGCTGGGAGTGGCGCTGAGCCTGTTCGCCACCACGTCAATCGGCATTTTTATGGGCACGCTGGCGCGCTCCATGCCACAACTGGGGTTGCTGATGATTCTGGTACTGCTGCCGTTACAGATGCTCTCCGGCGGCTCTACACCGCGTGAAAGCATGCCGCAGGCGGTGCAGGACATTATGCTGACGATGCCGACTACCCATTTTGTTAGCCTTGCGCAGGCGATTCTTTACCGCGGCGCAGGATTTAATATTGTCTGGCCGCAGTTCCTGACGCTGCTGGCGATTGGCAGTACGTTCTTCGTGATAGCGCTGCTGCGTTTCAGAAAGACGATTGGCACGATGGCGTAAATATTATTGCCGGAAGGCGGCTGCGCCTTACCCGGCCTACAAACGGGAACGAATGTAGGCCGGGCAACAAAACAAGCAATTACTCTTCTTTCGGCAGGCACTGCAGATGACCGTGGCGCACGCCGCGCTGGGAAATCACGTCATCGGCAAAATGCTGCACATCGCCCATGTCACCTTTTAGCACAGCGATTTCCAGACAGTCGTCA
Organism: Citrobacter sp. RHBSTW-01044; assembly: GCF_013781945.1. Classification (NCBI taxonomy): domain Bacteria; kingdom Pseudomonadati; phylum Pseudomonadota; class Gammaproteobacteria; order Enterobacterales; family Enterobacteriaceae; genus Citrobacter; species Citrobacter sp. RHBSTW-01044. The sequence goes on from NZ_CP056180.1 coordinate 235,396, forward strand.
TGGTTGATGTGCACGTGCAGCGTGGCGACTGATAAATCGTGGTGGTGATGTTGGGTGGAAACAATACGGCTCGCCAGGTCACGCTTCTCATGCTCATAAACATACGAGAGCACTGCGAATCCCTGAGTGCCGTGCTCCTGGGTGGTTTCCTGCGCCAGTGCGCCGCGCAGAATATCGCGGATCGCTTCGGAACGGTTGTTATAGCCACGGCGCTGGCTCAGGCTGTCGAGCGTTTCCAGTAAATCGTCATCGAGGGTAATGGTGACTCGTTGCATCTGCAATTAACCTTTCATGTGGCGCGTGGGCGCACAGGGAGTAAGGGGAATAGCGTATTTTGTAACACACGTCCGGCATCCGGGGAAAAGGTTAATGTTCTCGCAATAAACGCAGCAGGGTTGTTACCTGTTCATCCAGCGGCGCGAGCGTGTCTTTGACGATCAGATGCAGCGGGGTGGCACGGCGAGCGCCATGGCTTAACGGCAGCAGTCGTAATAGCCCCTGCTCAAGCTGCTGCTGAATTCGCTCCTCAGGCAACCAGCCATAACCGACCTGATGCATCACCGCCTCAATCGCGGCATCAATGGTCGAGAAGGTCCAGGCATCGCGCACCGCTTGCTGCGGGTTGTCGCGATCGGCAATGCGAATCAGCGGCCACGCGCGTAACGCGTCTTCATCCAGCGGCGCATCCAGCATGCAGAGCGGGTGATCGCGGTGGGCAACGGCCACGAAGTCAATATTCATCAGCCATTCGCCGCGGCCGGTGATATCCTGGCGTCGGGTCAGGACCATCACGTCCGCATCGGCATGCGCCGCCAGTCGATCGTCAGCATTCTCCAGTACTTCGGTCAAACGTACCTGCGTCTGCGGCCACGCCTGCTGAAACTGCTTGAGGATCGCGAACAGGCGTTTGCGTGGGAAGATGCTATCTACCATGAAATCCAGCCGCGTTCGCGTGCCGTTTTGCAACGTTGCTGCCCGGGTTTCTACCCATAAAAAGGCCTTCAGTAACGGTTTGACCTGGCCCAACAGTAGCTCTCCCGCAGGGGTTAATACCGCCCTGCGACCTTCCGGCGTCAGCAGCGTCACGCCAAGCCGCTCCTGCAGTAGCGCCAGATTGTAGCTCACCGAAGACTGGCTACGGTTGGTCTCTTCCGCAGCTTTAGCAAAGCTGCCCAGCTCCACCACTTTCTCCAGTAAGGCCCATTGCTCCAGCGTTGTCTTGTGCATAACTCATCTAAAAATTGAATGAATATGATGTAAACATAGCGTTATTCATCCAATTTTTGAAGCGGTAAGATCCTCGCATCAAGTAAGAGGAGAACGAATATGAGCACTTTTGATAAACATGATTTGAGCGGCTTTGTCGGCAAACATCTGGTCTATACCTACGATAATGGCTGGAATTACGAGATCTACGTGAAAAACGACACCACTCTGGATTACCGTATTCACAGCGGCATTGTGGGGAATCGTTGGGTGAAGGATCAGCGGGCGTACATTGTGCGGGTTGGCGAGAGTGTTTATAAAATTTCATGGACCGAACCGACCGGGACCGACGTCAGCCTGATCGTAAATCTGGGCGACAAACTCTTTCACGGCACCATCTTTTTCCCACGCTGGGTGATTAACAATCCGCAAAAAACGGTCTGTTTCCAGAATGACCATATTCCGCTGATGATGTCATATCGCGATGCGGGTCCGGCATATCCAACTGAGGTGATTGACGAGTTTGCGACCATCACCTTCGTGCGTGACTGTGGGGCGAATAATGACAGCGTTATTGCCTGTGCGGCCAATGAATTGCCGGAAAACTTCCCGGAAAATTTACGCTAAGTCTTCCAGACGCTGCACGGCGTCGGCGGTCAGGGTAAACGGCGTGGGGGTACACACCGCCAGGCTCAGGGTATCGAGCTGGCACTGGCTGACTGAGAGTGAGGAGGTTAGCGCGGTGCTGTCGACGCTGACAATTTGCCAGGCGCTGCCGCCACGCTGTTTCACGATAGCTTCTTTACGCGTCCAGATGCGCCAGAACGCCGCCAGCTGTTGCTCCGGGCGTTCGGCCTCAACTTCGGCATGTTCCCTGAGACTGAACACCGTATTTGCCAGTGTCTGCCAGTTATCGCGCGGGCGAACGACTTCAATATCACAGCCGACTTCCCCTTCGTCGCTGAGCAGCAGGGCAATATCATCACCGCTGTGGCTGAGATTGAACCACAGCGGTGTGTCGGCGGAAAAGGCCGGTTTTCCTTGCTCGCTGTAGACGATGTCCGGTAATGGCGAAAGAGTATGGGAAAGCAGCACGCGACCTGCCAGCCAGCGCGCACGACGAGCGCCTTGCGGGGCCTGCTCACGCAGTGCGGCAGGCAGTGTGCCAGCGCTTAAAACAGAAACTTTCCCAAGAACGATCCGGTACATATCAGGGCCAACGTTTAATGATGATAGAAGTATTTATGCCGCCAAACGCAAAGTTATTGCTCTGCAAAAATTCGCAATCAATCTTGCGGGCTTTACCCATAATGTAATCCAGCGCTCCACAATTAGCATCTGGCTGACTCAAATTTAGCGTAGGCGCAAACCAGCCTTCTCGCATCATTTGCAGACTCATCCAGGCCTCTAGTGCGCCACAAGCGCCAAGGGTATGTCCAAAATAGCTTTTAAGCGAGGATAGCGGCACATTATCACCATAAATTGCAGCGGTTGCCTGACTTTCTGCAATATCACCGCGATCGGTTGCGGTACCGTGCGCTGAAATATATCCGATATCGCGGGCGCTAATACCGGCCATATTCAGCGATTTTTCCATGCAAATCTGCATTGTTTCGCGCTGTGGCTGGGTGATATGGGCAGCATCGCAGTTAGTGGCAAAGCTAACGATTTCACCATAAATCGTTGCTCCGCGCGCTTTAGCGTGTTCCAGCTCTTCCAGCACCAGCGTACCTGCGCCTTCTCCGATGACCAGACCATCGCGATTTTCATCGAACGGGGAGGGGGTGGTTTTCGGCTCGTCGTTGCGCTGGCTGGTAGCGAACAGTGTATCAAACACGGCGGCTTCGGAAGGACACAGTTCTTCTGCACCGCCGGCGACCATCACTGTTTGATAACCGTGCCGAATGGCTTCCCATGCGTAACCAATTGCCTGGCTACCGGATGTGCAGGCGCTGGATGTCGGAATGACTCGCCCCCGCAGCCCAAAAAATAATCCAGTGTTAACGGCAGTGGTGTGCGGCATCATTTGCACGTAGGTCGTGCCGGTGATGTTATTAGTATGCTTCTCGGTCAGCATGGTCGCGAACTCGCTCACTGGACCGGTACTACCGGTTGATGAACCATAAGCGATCCCGGTTTCACCATTAGTCAGTACCCGATCGCCAATCAGCCCAGCCTGCTCAAGCGCCAGCTCTGTTGCGCGGGTGGACATCAGCGATACGCGACCCATGGCGCGAATTCGCTTGCGGGTATAGTGTTCCGGTAGAGTGAAGTCGTCGATCGGCGCACCCAGCAGTGTGTGCAGTCCGTCATAAACCTGCCACTCCGGCATTTTGCGTACCGCATTTTCATATGCCAATAACCTGGCGGAGACAGCCTGCCAGTTTTCCCCAAAGGCGGTGACGCCGCCCATGCCTGTAATCACGACACGACGTGTCATAACATCCCTCCATTGATGGAAATCACCTGGCGAGTTACATAGCCCGCCACATCCGACATTAAATAACTGGCAAGCCCGGCCACTTCTTCAGCCTGACCTATCCGTTTCATGGGGATCATCGACATCGCCTCTTTCAATGCGGCTTCTTCCATCTCGATCATCCCGGTATCAATGAGTCCCGGTGCAATGCAGTTTACGGTAATTTTGCGTTTTGCCAGTTCGATGGCCAGCGCTTTAGTGGCACCAATAATTCCGGCTTTTGCCGCACTGTAATTGACCTGACCGCGGTTGCCCATCACGCCCGAAACCGAAGACAGTGTGATGATACGGCCCCCCTTGCGTGCGCTGATCATCGGCATAATGCACGGATGAATGACGTTGTAAAAGCTGTCGAGGTTGGTATGGATCACCGCATCCCAGTCGTTATCACTGAGCGCAGGGAAAGCGGCATCACGAGTGACCCCAGCGTTGCTAACAATGCCGTACCATGCGCCGTTTGCCTCAATATCTTGCGACAGTATTTCACGGCACTGCTCGCGATTGGCAACATCAAATGTCAACAGGCGCCCTGCGCCGCCAGCGGCGAGGATAGCATCCAGCGTTTCTTGTGCTCCTTGCACATCGCGATGATAGTGTATGCCGACCACAAAACCGTCCGCGGCCAGTTGTCTGGCGATGGCGCGACCGATACCTTTGCTGGCACCCGTAACTAAAACTGAACGGCTCATGTGGACGCTCCTTGTTGAAATAGCGTGTTAATTTCTTCTGATGTCGGCTGGAAGGTGTTGACGCGACCGGTCGCCAACGTCTCGTTGTCTGCCTGGATGGCACATTCAAAGCTACCGAATCGTGCATCCTGCATCAGCAATTTGACATGGATGCTCAGCTTCTTCCCTGCAGGCAGAACACCTGTGGCACAGACTAACTCACGTGCGCCCAGTACCATGCCTAACGTAATACTCGCCTGACCTTGTTGCTGGCGGTGCCAGCCAGACCAGACGCCAATGGTCTGCGCCATCAGTTCCAGTGCGAACCAGCCAGGTAGATTGCCATCGGGGTCGAGGAAAGGGGCCAGTACGCTGTTTGCTGATACCGTCACGTGGCAGATGGCGGTTTCGTCCGCCACACTGACGACCTCTTCAAGGAGCAGCATCGGCGCATCATGCGGCAAATAGTCGCCCGGTGATAAATAGTGGCTCATGAGATTCTCCCGAGCAGGATGCTGGCATTATTACCGCCAAAGGCAAACGAATTTGACAAGATAACCGGGCGAGTCAGCGACTGCGGCTGTTCAATGATGCCGCAGGCTGGCAATGTTTCATCGCGTGGTGACTGGCTAAAATCCTGCGGTGGTAGCGGCAGGTCGCGTTGCAGAATCAACACACCGATAGCTGCTTCGGTGATCCCCGCGGCGCCCAGTGTGTGCCCGGTCAGGTGTTTGGTTGAACTGCACGGGACCGTTTCGCCAAATAGCGCGCTCACGACGTTGGACTCAATCTGATCGTTTAGCGGTGTAGCGGTACCGTGCAGATTGATATAGCCCACATGTTCCGGCGTCATTCCTGCGTCGTTAAGCGCCTGGCCGATGGCGCGAATGGCACCTTCCCCCTGTGGATGGGGAGCCGAAATATGGTACGCGTCGCTGGATTCGCCGACGCCAAGGAGCGCGATAGGCTGTGGCTCGCGGGTTAATACCATCAAGGCGGCGCCTTCGCCAATGGTGATCCCACAACGGTCGCGGCCAAACGGCTGACACAGTGTTGGGGAGAGTGATTCCAGACTGTGGAATCCGTTAATTGGCATTCGGCTTAGCGTATCCGCACCGCCGACAATGGCGATATCGACCAGACCAGATTCGATCAAACGACGTCCGCTCATGATAGCCCTTGCACTGGACGAGCAGGCGGTTGAGAGCGTAAAGGCCGGGCCATCCAGCGCCAGCCAGTGGCTAAGAAAACGCGACGGATCGCCCAGTTCCTGTTGCGGATAGCGCCAGTCAGTGCTCTCTTTGCCGTTGAGCATCAAATCAACGTGAACGTCACCCTCATCCAGGCCGGAGGTGCTGGTGCCGAGAACAACAGCAATACGATCGCGACCAAATCGGGCGATAGCGTCGTCCACCTGCGGCTGGATTTGCATCAGTGCTGCCAGCAATAGCTGGTTGTTGCGCGAACGATGAGCGCTAAAGTGCTGAGGAATAGCGGGTAACTCACCGTCAACGCCTGCTAACACGGCGGATGGGTGTCCTTGCAGCCAGCCCGTGCGCGGGCGCATTCCCGGCGCTATGCCACGAGTGAGGTTGGCTGCGATTTCATCAGTGTTATTGCCCAACGCGTTAATCATGCCAACGGCAGAAATGTAGATCATCTCAGTCACCCAGATATTGAATGGTGATGTGGTATTTAAAAACGTGCTGCTCAATGCTGATCGGTTCGCGTTTTCCTCTTCGATTCAGATACGTGATTTCCGTGACCACTTTGCCGCGTGCATTGCGCAGCTCACGCTTATCACCCGTATCGACGAGCGTCCAGCCTGTGGGTAATTGCGGTTGCCAGGTGCTAATCGGCCAATGGCTAAGCATCACGTCAGCCAGCACCTGGCTGGCTGGCGGCAATTGTGGAACGATGATCGATTGCTCGGTGTGCAGTCCTTTTTCATCGTAAGTCACGAGGAACAGGCGAATGCCGACTGATGACAGCCCGGCAAGTGTGATTTTCTTGTCATCAGCATTGAGCATGACCAACAGTGACTGAGTTTTGCCGTTAAAACTACCGGTTAGTAGTTGTTGCGAATTCACCGCGGGAGAAATCCCCGGAGCAGGTAGCGTTACACGAATACCCGGCTCTAACCAGGCTTGCGGGCGGCCTTTCTGTTCCGGCTGTGAGTGGCTGCAACCTGCCAGCAGCAACGTGGCGACGAGCAGGCCCTGTCGGATGGCGCTGCGCTTATCCGGTCTACAAATGGTGTGCTGACGTAGATCGGATAAGGCAATGCCGCCATTCTGCAAAAGCCCACTCAACCAACGAAATATCGGTTTACTCATCGTTTTTTCTTCTCTCTTTTCGTTGGCATCGCCAGCGGTGACAGCAAAAATGCGGTGAAAATACCGCTTACTAGCACAATGCCAAAACTGCTGATTGCCTGAGTGGCACTAAAGACCAGCATGCCGAGCGTCAGGAGCGTGGTCATCATCGCCAGCGTGATAGCCAGCAGCGACGTCAGTGGCGTACCGCGTGGATTACTGAAAAACAGCGTGTAGTTAATGCCAATTCCCAGTACCAGCACCAGTGCCAGCAGCGAGAACAAGTTGAGCGCATGACCGCTCAGGGCCAGTACTGCCAGACCACAACCTAAAGACAGCACTGAGGGCACCAGGCTAATTAAGCCCTTACGCCAGCCAAGCCGAATGACAGCGCCACAGGCAATCACCGCCAGCGCAATGCACAGCAGGCCGGTCAGAATATGGCGATAAAGGGCAAACAGGTTGTCAAAGCTGCTCTTGCGATCCACCCACGCCACGCCGGAATATTTCGCGCTGAGCGTATTTAAAGCATCACTTTGTTTCACCCCTTCAACGGGAACCAATACGCTGCTTTCGCCATCAGCCAGAGACAGCCATAGCAAGCGCCAGCCTTCACTGGCTGGGCTGGCAAGCCAGGCATCGACGGTTACAGGCATGGCGCTAAGATCGGGGTTCACCGTTGCCAGCCCGGCGTTGTTTAGGGCTTTCGTGATGGCGGGAGAAGCATCTTTTAGCAGAGAGAGATCCTGGTGTTGCCGGGCGAGTGAATTGAGCGGAATAGTGCGATATCCGCTGAGTAATCCGTCTTTTTTTGCCTGTTCCAGCGCGGGGGTAAAGGTTTCCAGCCGCTCCAGCGTTTGCTGAGCGGATTTGCCGTACACCACAAACCACTTCTGGTCGACGCTTTGCCCGGTCAGGGCGGTAATCGCTTTTTCCTGAGCGAGAATTTCCTGCGGCAACGCCTGTAACTGGGAGATATCATCATCTACGCGCAGCGTCGCTATTCCTGCCAGCGAGAACAACGCCAGTGCCAGCGGCAGGCCAACGGAGAGTTTTTTATTGCGTCGCCATGCAGCAAGCCAGCGTAGCATGAGTACCATTGCCGGCACCGGGCGTACCGGCAACCGACGACACAACCACGGGTGCCAGAAAATGACCGTCAGGCAGGAGGCGCTCAGACCTACCGCCGCGAATACCGCCATCTGGCGAATACCGGGGAAGGGGGCCAGCATCATAATCAGATAAGCCGCTACGGTGGTGAATAGCGCCAGGAGCAGGGCATTGCGCACTTTGGCAAGGCTTTGCCATGGCGATGTTTCCGCACCGTGCACCATTCGTTCGGTCAAATAGTAGAGCGTATAGTCGGCGGAAATACCGATGATGCTCATGCTCATCACCAGCGTCATCAGATGGAGCTCGCCAAAAATCAGCAGCGTGACGACGGTCCCCGCCAGCGCACCAATGCCAATCGAAATCAGGCACAGCAGCAGCGGACGCAGCGAACGAAATACAGCCACGATGAGCAGGATCACCCCGAGCACAGTGGCTATGCCGAGAGTAGAGATATCTTTTTTCGCCTGCTGGCTGGCGTAATCGCTATAGAACAGCGTCCCGCGAGACAGCAGTTGAGCCTGTGGATAGTGGGCTTTGAGCTCACCTTCCAGCGTATTCAACGTGGTGACCAATTGGTGCGTCTGTTGCATATCAAACGATGAACCGGTCAGTTCGCCATGTAACAGATACCAATAGTTGCCTTGCTCATCCTGGGTGACCAGCCAGCCGTCCATCAGGCGCAGACGCTGCCCAGTTTTGGCCATGGCCAGCTGCGAGCCACGCATCAGCATGAAGGGATCGTTTTGTAGCTCTTTGCCACTGACGCCGGAGAATGCGGAGTAAAGTTGGGACAGGATCCACTGGCCCTGCGCTTCGCCGCCGTTTTGCAGCCGGGCGCGGGTCTCGTTATCTATCAGGCCGTTACGATGTTGCCAGAAGAATGCCCCCCAGGCCTGCTGGCTGTCGGCATCCATTGGACCTTTTACCTGGGCTAGCGCGTGCGATTTTTGCAGTAAAGCCAGCCAGTCCCGGGCTATCGCTGGGTCCGGTTGCTTACCGGGACTCACCAGCCAGACCACCTGACGGTCAAGGCGCTGCATAAATCCCTCGTTCAGACCCGGAGGTATAGCGCCCAGCGTCTGCTTTGGCAACATGGCCAGCACGCTGCTGTTAAGGCGGGCCTGAGGTAGCAGCGTCAGAAAGATGCCCAGCAGAAGCAGGCAGATGACTCCCCATAACAGCGCGGGACGTTTACTGGGCGGCAAAGCGTTGGCGTTCGTCATCGGTCAGTTGCGCTGGCGTTAGTTGGTGTTGGGAAAGCGCGATATCGGTGCGATCGCCCTGTTTATCATTGAGCTGAATGCTCTCCAGGTAGGTCTTTCCTGCTAAATCAATCGTCGCAAAAATCTTATCCAGTGGTGTGGTGATTGGCGTCAGGCGTAGCGTCCAGCGACCTTCTCCTAAGTCTGCGAACTCCACGCGGAAGTTTTGCTCCAGCACTTTACGATCCGCCTGGAATAACGCCCGTAGCAGATGATTAAACTGGAACATTTGCGGGTTATTCTCAGCGGTAACGGTCTGCGGTGGTTGACCGTTAATTGCCTGAACCATCCGTTTGTCATCCAGCAGCAGCTGCATCGGGAACGGGGACGTTTGATCCCACAGCAACCCCTTGTCGCGGGCGATCAACATCTTGCCCTGAGATCGCAGCGGTTGTGGTAGATCCTTTATCGTCCGGGTTTGATCGAAGTGGGCGCGAACCACCGGTTGTTCGGTAAAACGCTGTTGTAGGGAGTCGAGCGTCAGGGCACTGACGAAAGGGCTGACGAGCAGCACGAGCAATGGCCATAATTTCATGGTGTCACTCCCATCCGTTCAAACAGAATATCCGGGCTGACAAAGCACAGTTCACGGCTTTTTTCGTCGACGGCGACCTGGATGGTGTAGCCTGTTGTAGCACGTTTACCTGTTTCGGCATCAAAAATTTCGTAGCCGATTCGCAGGCGATTTTCGTACTCTTTAATTTGGGCGCGTACACGGATACGCTGCTCGAAAGTCAGCGCATTGCGATACTTCACCCGAGTGTCGACCACGGGCCACAGATAGCCAGATTCTTTCATCTGCCGATAGCCATAATCGAATTGGTTCAGCAGTGCCTCACGGGCAATCTCGAAGTAACGGAAGTAGTTACCATGCCACGCTACGCCCATCATATCGACGTCGTGAAACGGAATAGTTAGCTCGACTTCAGCCGTAAAACGGGGATCGTTAAGCACCCTTTACTCCTTGTCATTGGTGTCCGGCAGTTGCCAGAAATCGAAAAAGTTAAACCAGTCGAGGGGCGACTGAAGCGCATAGTGCTCAAGGCGTTCGGCGTATCGATCGACAGTATTCTGTAATGCCTGTTGTCGTGTGGCGCGCGGTAAGAGCAGCGGGTCGGCAAACGGTTCGCAGTAGATGTGGAGTTTATCCTGCTGGCGCAGGGCAAAAATCAGATCTACAGGGCAGCGTAAAATAGACGCAAGAATAAACGGGCCCTGAGGGAATGGCGCGTTTTGCCCCATAAAGCGGCTCCAGCACACACGCCACTCGCCGCCGCGTTGGGGATTGACTGCGATGCGATCGCCTACGATGGCTACCCATTCACCGCGCTCCAGTTTCTCTTTGAGCAGAATGGCAGTATCTGGACCAATACTGTTCACCGGGAGCAGATTTAATCCAGCCTGCGGCGCCATCTCTTGCATGATCTGTTTAAAGCGTTGGGCGTTATCGCTAAATACCAGCGCATTGATTGTTTTACTGCCCTGTAGCTGGGCCAGTGCCCGACAGGCTTCGACATCGCCAAGATGTGAAGCCAGCAGCAGTTTTCCCCGAGGATCGCTGACATTTAGCGTTTTTTCTGCGCCTGGTGCAAAAATCACATCGCGACCGAAGTGCAGTTCACCGCGCCAACTGGCAATCTTATCCAGCATCGCGCCGCCAAAACGCAGGAAATGCTGATAACTGGTCAGGTTTGGCGGTACTGGCATCCGGCGTGTGATCAGTTGCGCTCTTACGCGGCTAATCCAGCGTTGAGAGGCTTTTCGGGCAGTTGAAGCGCTGAGCCAGTATACGCCGACGACCGGATACAGCAGCAGGGAGAAGGCTTTGCGACCCAGTACACGCCAGACCAACAGCATCAGACGCATTCCCCACAACCCTTTGACTTCCTGCTGCTGCGCCCAGTGTGTCGATGAACGACGACACAGCAGGGAGGGGATGCGCGGCAACATGCCAAAGAACAGGCGAGTGTGCATCAATGAAATGTGCAGATTGTCTTTAAGCGCGTCGAAATGGGATAGCCCGTCCTGCGGATAGGTGACTCGCGTGGGGATAAAATAGCTGGTGTTGCCTTGCCAGTAGAGGCGCACCATCACTTCAGTATCAAAATCCATCCGTTTGCCGAGCGTTACGCGCTGTGCCAGTTGCAGCGTGGGAGCCACCGGATACACCCGGAAGCCGCACATACTGTCTTTGAGCTGCAACGAGAGCGTTTCTATCCACACCCAGATATGGGTTACCCAACGACCGTACAGGCGCGAGCGAGGAACCGAATCATCGTAAATCGGTTGTCCGGAAATCAGTGCTGTCGGATGTTCTTTTGCCAATGCAAGCAGCCTGGGAATATCTTCAATGGCATGTTGCCCGTCGGCATCGACCTGCACTGCATGACTGAACCCGGCATCTGCTGCCGTCTGCATTCCGCGAATAACCGCCGCGCCTTTGCCTGCGTTGATGGGCAGGCGAATTAACGTCAAATTGCTGTATTCTGCCGCCAGGCGTGCCAGTTCATCTCGTGTAGTCTCGTCGCTGCCATCGTCCACCACAATGCAGGGGAGATTGAACGGCCGAAGACGATCCAACACGTCCGACATCATCGCGCCGTGGTTGTAGCAGGGGATCAACACGCATGGGGAAAAGGTCAACGGCATAACCGAATCTTCCCGCTGCTGGCGGTATGGCGCACGTCACCGTCGTGGCGCTGGTAGCTAAAAGTGAGCATCTGACGCGCTTCCTGCCAGCTCAGACTCAGGGTGACGGTGGCCTCTGGCAATAGTGGTGACTGGAACTTCACGTTTTGAATACTGTGGAAACGCCAGCCAGGGACCAGCAGCGTGGTGGCGTAATCCATCGCCCAGTTTAGCTGTGCAACGCCCGGCAGCAGTGGCTGTACGCTAAAATGCCCGCTGAACCAAAACAGAGAAGGGTCGAGTTGTAAAACAATCTCAGCCTGATGAGGCAGTGCCTGATGGCGCTCGATTTCATGGGGTTTCATGAAATAACTCCTGTAATTGCGCATAGACACGCTTGTTCATACTGTTGACCGGAATCTCATCAATCACCCGCCAGTAGCGGGGAACAGCGACCGGCTCCAGCCAGGGCAGCAGCGAACGTCGCCAGGTCAGTTCTTGCGGTTTACCACCGCACTCAAGCCAGCGTTGCCGGGCTTCGTCATCCAGTACCAGCAGGACACCAACGCCCTGACGTCCTCCGCGTGAGACGGGCAATGCTGCGACTTCACGGATACCGTCCAGTGCCAGTAAACGTTGCTCCACTTCGCTGAGTGAAATGCGTTTCTCTTCAATCTTGACCACCCGCCCGCGTCTGCCCATCAGGCGGAACTGTCCGTTTTCGATAAACTGAAGAATATCATCGAGTAACAGGCCATCATCAGCTGCAATTAGTGGTGAAAACACACGAAACGCGTCGTCTTCTGACTGGAATCTGACTCCGGGAAAAGGCAGCCATGTCACATCATCCTGATGGCGATAGCGCCACGCGAGGATTCCGGTTTCAGTGCTGCCGTAGATCTCATCGGGCCAGACATTCAGCCAGTCAGCAGCCTGCTTGACGTCCTGCCAGGACAGCATGCCGCCCGCGGAAAGAATCAACTCGATTGGCGGCGGTGTCAGGTGGTGGTCGAGGCGTTTCAGAAACGCCGGACTGCTGATAAACGCATACCGATGATCAGGGCTCAGTGCCGCCAGTTGTTCGGCATACCAAAGCATCGCCGCATGCAGCGGGAGGCCTAAAGCCATCGGCAAGAAGATACGAAACGTCAGACCATACAGGTGTTGCGGTACCACTGACGCGACGACCCGGCAACCTGCCAGACGATCAGCAAAACGCGTAGCGAGCAATGCTGCTTCGCTATCCAGACGAGCAATCGGTTTGATTACGCGTTTCGGCTGGCCGGTCGAACCGGAAGTGAATAGCTCCACAAAGGCGTCACTGCGTATTATCGGGAACGTGATGTCGTGGGCCACAGATGTCATGGCAGAGCTGACCACTCGCAGCGTTCCCTGCCAGTCCAGCGCTTTATCGCTCAGTACGCCATCAAACAGCAAGTGCTGCTCGTTTAACAACGAAACGCGACAATGTCCCGGGATCACCGGTGTTTTGCCAGCATGGAGCGTTGCCAGCAACGCGACGATGAATAAATAGCTGTTCTCGAAGCATAATGCCCAGCGTTCACCTTCCTGCTGCTGCAGTTGCGTTATCAACTGGGCCACATCATGGCGCAGATGGCCAAGTGTCCACGTATGATCTTCTTGCCACGCAACAGGAATGTCGTCCGGTCGTGGGGCACAGAGCCATTGAGCAAGTGTGAGGGGCTGCTTCATTGGGTATCTCGCTTTATCACCAGTTGGCGAACTAACCACTCGCCTACCATCAATGTTCCCATCAGCAGATAGGAAACCATACCGTTCCAGGTCGTCCACAGGGTCATATCGCCATTCAGTGCAGTAAAGAGCGCAACGCTGCCATTGATGATGAAAAAGGCGCACCAGATTAGTGTCACAAGGTACGTGTAGCGCACGCCTGCTTCGGGCAGATTTGGTTCGCGCAGCCGCGCCAGACGTTCAACGATGGGCATCGCTGACCACAGAGAACCACCAAAAACCGACAGCATGACGGCGTTTACCACTACGGGATAAAACAGCAGCAGTTGGTGTGTTTTGAGCAGATAACTGGCAATGCATAAGGTGATACCCGCGATCACCACCATCTGTGTCACGACGCGCAACGGTCCCGCCTGTCGCCGGACCTGGCGAAAGCGTAAAAAAAGGAGTAGCGCCATTAACGGCAGCAACCAGTGCAGACTGTTATGCGCCAGGCCAAACCAGATCAAAAACGGCCAGGCCAACAACAGTAGACCTGTCAGCAGTTGTACGACTGGCAGGGAGCGAGTGCCTGACACGGTGAATTACGCTTCTATGAGAAGGCGTTCAACCGCATCGACGACATCTTGTACGGTGCGTACTGCTTTGAACTCTTCCGGCTTGATTTTCTTACCGGTTTTCTTTTGAAGATGCACGATCATGTCGACTGCGTCGATGCTGTCGAGTTCCAGATCTTCGTACAGGCGCGCCTCAGGCTTAATATCTTGCGGGTCAACTTCAAACAGCTTGACCAGCAGTGAGGAGACTTCTTCGTAAATGGCTTTTTGTTCGGTCATAACGGACTATCCTCAGGCACGTTGCGCGTGAATGAAAGATGCCAGCGTGGCGACGGAGAAGAAGTGCTGACGCATTTCTTCGCTCTCCGCTGAGAGGACCACGCCATACTCGTTTTTCACCGCCAGACCCAGCTCCAGGGCATCGATTGAGTCCAGGCCTAAGCCATCGCCAAAGAGTGCCGCTTCGGTTTCAATATCGTCAGCTGTTAGTTCGTCGAGATTCAATGTCGTTATAATGAGATTTTTGATTTCAAGATAAAGCGCTTGCATCATTAATTCCTGAAAGAGGTAAAGTACCTGGTTGTAATTGAAGCAAAAGATGCCGGTTCAACTGCCTTGCGGCCAGCGCCGGTTCTTGTGAATTTGCGTCGTAAAATTGGTCGATCTTAACCCGCTCGTGTACTGAAATGGTAAACATGGGTTTTACCGATGGGACGTCGTACCATTGGCTTTCTTTGTTCAGCATTTGTTCGCTGCATTTAATGGTCACTATGCGTAAATCACTGCTGCAGCGCACGGCGATATTCGCCGCACCACGCTGTAACGTCATTTCCTCTCCGGGGCGTGTACGGGTTCCCTCGGGGAAAATTAAAATAGTATCGCCTTGTTCCAGACGTTGCTGGCACGCGGGCAATAGCGCGTCAGCCTGGCTGTTAATCAGATAATCTGCCGCCCGGACCACGCCGCTGAGGAACGGATTTTTTAGTAGTGCACTTTTCACCAGACAGTCGGTTTCGGGCATTACCGATGCCAGTAGCACGTAATCGATGAGCGTCGGGTGGTTGGCGACGACCAGGCATCCTTGTTCATTGCGTAAAATATCTCGTCCTTCAATTTGGTAGTCCAACACACCAAGCCGTTTCGCCACCGTTAAAAAGAGGCGAAAACTGGCGGCGATGCTGCGTCTGGCGATACGCCGACGTCGGGCTTTATCCCATATCGCGATCAGCAAGACGTTAAACCAGAACGTAGAAAGAAGGAGTCCGCCGAGGCCAAACAGGGCAAAGCAAAGACCGGTCATCACCAGTCGCCATACCCGGTTAAGCCGCAGGAGCATCGTGTTCATCCCTGACTCCACTGCCATTGTACGCGTTCGCCAGACAGGGTAAACGCCTTGGTATCTTGCAAGTAATGTTGTAAAAACAATAGGCTTTGCGGCAACGTTGTCTCACCCCGCCCGCAGTGCGGACGGGTTTCACATTGCCAGCTATCACCGGATTCAATGACCAGCGCGACGGCAAACGGCCATGTTGGCATGTCAGGTGGTAACTGTGGGTGATAAAACTCGGGCAGAAAACCGTCGAAATCGACCATCAATACGCGCTGATATCCCGCCTGCAACAGCCCGATGACTTCACATAGCCCTTGCTGGAACGTATCCCTACCAGCAGAAAGCGAGGAGGAGGCAATCGGTTTTTTCGCAGCGATCGTCAGGTTACCCACAGCAGAGTTATGTACAGAGAGGGCAAAATCGGTTGGTGAGAGTGCCTGCCCAGTCGCCAGGGCGTGCAGGATCCTGTAGTTACGCTCCAGTTCACCATGGCGGCTTGTATACAAAACAGCATTGATATCATGGCGGCGTAGCATCGCCAGCCCACAATCGACGGCCAGTTTGCTGCCGGAACTGAGGCGGCGAGCCGTCATCATCGGTAACTCGTTGAGCTTAGCCAATGGCGCAGTGGGATCGATGGCGTGCGAAAGCCGTGACCATTCATGCCACTGTTCTGTTTCGCTTAACCCTGGCGCCCTGGCCTGCCAGTCTATAATGTTGAAAGCAAATTTCATCAACGCGTATCCGCGGTAAATCGGTTGTTCCGATTGTTTCTTATTTTTTCTTCTGACATATCAATAAAGTATGCCCAACACCTAAGTTGTCGTGGCGTTCATCTACCTGAAAACCTGCCAGATTCAGATAGTGATAAAACCTCTCTACGCTGTAGAAACGGCTGTTGCCATTCGCCATACAGGTAAAATAAAGCGAAGACGCATTCAGGCTAAATGAGGCCGCTTCAAATTTTTGGGCATCCCAAAACAGTTCCATAATGAACAGCTTCGCGCCCGGTTTCATCACCCGGGCAACGTTGCGCAGCATAGCGATAATTTGTTCCGGAGAAAAACAGTCCAGAAATTGACTCATCCACCAGATATCAGCGCCGGCAGGTAAAGGCGAGTCGCTAAGCATATCCACAGCATGGAAATTTATGCGATGAGATAATCCTGCATTTTCTATATTTTCGCGGGCAAGTGCAATTTGTTGCGGCAAATCTAATAGGGTGACAGTAATATTGTCATCATGTTGACAACAACGTAATGCCCATTTCCCGGTATTTCCGCCGACATCGTACAGGGTTGCAGGGGCGCTGGCGAATACATATGGCAATGCGGCATCAAATGCTCCATCTGAATAGTAATGATCGAAAGCAAACCAACTTTCACGCGCAGCCAGCGGTAATTGTGATAGTGCAGGATAGATTGTTGACCAGTCGCCAAAAGTTTTTAACCCTGCGGGTTTTCCTTCTTTCAGTGCATTTTCCAGATAGAACAGCCCCTGATAACAAACATCCTGGGTGAAGTCCATATTCACACGCGTCATCGTGTCATGTAAAAGAAAATGACCGACTTTAGCGAGGTAATAATATCCCTCTTTGTGGGTAATGATGCGCCCACTTAACCCCATATCCAACAGGATGCTGGCGGCATATTCGTTGATGGTGCTGTTTTCGGTAATCTCGTCGAGCGTGGCGCCGCGTTTACCTTGCTTGTCCAGCCAGGTGAGTACTCCAGCATTTCGCAGACACAACGCGGTTTGAAATAGCATAGGGGCAAAGGCGATACGTTGTGCTTCAGTAATGGCATCCAGTGCGCTAAGCGAATCCTGTTCGTACATGTGGGGACAACCTGTTAAATGGCAGATAGTAAGAGTATCGGGCCTTTTCGGCCCGACTTTAGGCGTAATTACAGATTGGCGCCGGCTGACAGATTAAGCTGGATGTCTTTATCCAGATTGCGTACCCAGCGGTTGTAGTTTTTGTGAATCTTTCCACCAGAAGCCTGCAGGTTGAGGCTGCTGTCATATTTGATGTCATAGCTGGTGGCGGTATAAGTGATACGGACTTCAGCCACATGATCGCGGGTTTGTTGGCGAGCTTTAATAATACCTGGTCCGGCTTCGGACATGACCCATTGGCGTTGAATACCGGCTTTCAGGATCGCGGTTTTAACCTGGTCCTGAGTATGTCCCGCGCTCACACTGGTGTGAACTTGATCAATCGGCGCAGTACGTGCACAACCCGCCAGTGCACCGACAACGGCAATGGCTGCAAACCACTTAATATACTGTTTCATTAAAACTCCCTCTCAAAGTACCGTTTATACATGTTAACTTATAAGCTCCGGAATCATGATGCACCCTTTATCACCTGCAATTTTATTTAAACTAAATTAGCGTTTTATTTCACTCTGTTGATAGCGAGGCAATGAGATGACCGGATGATAATATTCTATCACTTTCTTCAACAGAAACTTTTCAGCATCATCATCGGCGAGAAGTATAGATTTTTAGAGAAAACGTATCAAATAAAATAACCTTTAAATCTAAGTGGATAGTTTAAGTTAAATGCTTTGGATGTGTTCATTACTTTTATGTTTTTTGGCAAAGAATAATGCATGTGGATTATATATTTCCTTTATAAAAGAATGAATTCCTTTTCACTCTTTATTTAAGATAAGCCACTGTATATAGCTGTGTTGACGTCATTTTAACGTCAATATGGAAATATAATAACTACCTCGGTTGGTAGTTTTCAGGGTAGCCGACTTTTGGGCCTGCCGGGTCCCAGCAAAATTGCCAGTTTGCTACCGCCTGTGGTGGTTTCCATCCAGATTTTACACACGCTGGTTAACGGCACGGAGAGCAGCATACCTACCGGACCAAGCAGCCATCCCCACACCAACAGAGAGAGAAAGACGATTAGCGTCGATAATCCCAGCCGGTGCCCCATCATGCGGGGCTCAAGGATGTTGCCAATTACCATATGCACCACCAGAAACAGCGCCCCAACCAGCACGCATTCGTAAACGCCGTTGAACAGCAGCGCCTGGATCATGGGTGGAACGGCGGAAATGACCGAGCCAATGTTGGGCACGTAGTTTAGCAGGAATGCCAGCACACCCCACATCAGAGCAAACTGAATACCCATTAGCGCCAGCCCCAGCCAGACGATGGCTCCGGTCCATAAGCTGAGCAACGTTTTCAGCGCCAGATAGTGAGAAACACCTTTCAGTGCCCGATGCAGCCCCGCAATATGGATTTGTGGGTTGTTCAGCGCAAAGCGCAGCTTATAGGGGACATGACGCACCTCAAACAACATAAAGACCACCGTCATCACCAGCAGAACGACGCTGGCCATGGCACCGGAAAGACTTGTCATCAGCGTGGTTGTGAAGGTCATCAGCTTGTCGGAGTCCATACGTTGCAGCATGCGCTCCGGGGACATATGCAGATTTAGAAAAGGCACCATCTCTTGCAGATACAGAACCTTGCGCGTCAGCTCCTTATTGTATTTTGGCAGCATGGCCATGAATTCAGTGATGGATGACGCCAGAACGCCGATTAACGCCGTAAGAACGATCAGCATCACCACCACGACTAACGTTATCGCGACCGGCCGACGTACACCCCGGCGAATAAACCAGATGACCAGCGGATTCAATACAATGGCAAAAAAAAGGGCCAGCAGAAGCTGTACGATGATATCCGCCGCGGCATGAATACCCGCGAGGATCACCACCAGAGCGGCCAGTTTGAGCAGAATGTGCAAACCCGTTTTATCGGGCTGGGCGGTTGTCATGTCGTCTTCCTGTTTGCGTTTTTGCATTAAGTGTAGCGGCTGGCTTGCGACTGATATTCCGAAACTGACTACTGATTTCTGCCCGGCAACATGGTAGAAATGAAACACTGTTGTGAAAACGTGGTGATCCTCCATGCCCGAACCCGTCGCTGAACCGACGCTTAGCGGTTTACGCCTTAATCTGCGTATTGTCTCTGTGGTGATGTTTAACTTCGCCAGCTACCTGACCATTGGTCTGCCGCTCGCTGTATTGCCAGGCTATGTCCATGATGTGATGGGATTTAGCGCTTTTTGGGCAGGGCTGGTCATCAGCCTGCAATATTTCGCTACGCTGCTGAGCCGTCCACATGCCGGTCGCTATGCCGACCTGCTGGGGCCAAAGAAGATTGTGGTATTCGGACTGTGTGGCTGTTTTTTAAGTGGTCTGGGCTACTTCCTGGCGGGCTTCACGAATGGCTGGCCGCTGGCCAGCCTGCTGCTGTTATGCCTGGGGCGCGTGATTCTAGGGATCGGGCAAAGCTTTGCCGGGACTGGCTCTACGCTGTGGGGGGTTGGGGTCGTTGGTTCAATGCACATCGGACGGGTGATTTCGTGGAACGGCATCGTGACCTATGGCGCGATGGCGATAGGCGCTCCGCTGGGCGTTCTGTTTTATGCCTGGGGTGGCTTACAGGGATTGGCGCTGACCGTGATGGGCGTGGCGCTGTTGGCAATACTGCTGGCGCTCCCTCGTCCGGCGGTGAAGGCCAGCAAAGGCAAACCATTGCCGTTTCGCGCGGTGCTTGGGCGTGTTTGGTTGTACGGCATGGCGCTGGCCCTGGCCTCAGCCGGATTTGGCGTGATCGCCACTTTCATTACCCTGTTTTATGATGCCAAAGGCTGGGACGGCGCCGCTTTCGCGCTGACGCTTTTTAGCTGCACGTTTGTGGGGACCCGCCTGTTATTCCCAAATGGTATCAACCGTTTAGGTGGACTAAATGTGGCGATGATCTGCTTTAGCGTCGAGATTGTTGGGTTGCTGCTGGTCGGGATGGCTTCCATGCCGTGGATGGCGAAAAGCGGCGTCCTGCTGGCCGGTGCAGGGTTTTCGCTGGTGTTCCCGGCGCTGGGCGTGGTGGCGGTAAAAGCCGTCCCGCAGCAAAATCAGGGCGCTGCGCTGGCGACGTATACGGTGTTTATGGATTTATCACTGGGAGTTACGGGGCCGCTGGCTGGGCTGGTCATGACCTGGGCGGGCGTGCCGGTTATCTATCTGGCGGCGGCAGGGCTGGTGGCGGTGGCGTTATTGCTGACCTGGCGATTAAAAAAACGGCCTCAGGTGGTGTCACCGGAGGCCGAGTCATCGTCTTAACCGTTACTGGATAACCAGCGTGTTAATGATGTTTTCTGCGGTAGTCTGCGCTTTTTGCTGATCGTCAGCAGGCAGCGTGATTTGCAGAGTCAGCAGTTGGTTATCGACTTTACCCAACACCACGGAAGAGTAAGCGGTCTGGCCTTTGGCCGAGATGATGCTGTCTAACTGCTGCAGCGTGTGGCCTTTCAGCTCAATCGATTTATTGGTGACGACCTGCAACTGCGGGTCGCGGCTACGCTGCTGATCTTCCAGGCGTTTTGCCAGCACAGCCAGGTCTTCGTTGGTATTGTCGCCAACAATCACAATCACCGCTTTCTGGCCGGTTGCGTCAGAATAAACGTGCATATTGTTCGCCTGGGTGCCCAGTTTGCCGCTCTGATCGGTCATATCCGCTGGCAGGGAAAAACTGAGTTTACCGTCCAGCAAGCTGACCGGTTGTCCGGTGGCGCTACTTTCTGCGGCAGCACCCTCTGCTGGCGCTTTTGTATCGCTATTATCACAGGCCGCAAGCCCCATAACCAGCAGGCCAATACCGACATATTTAACCAGATTGCGCATTGACTTCTTCCTTTCGATAAACGGCCATAACGGCTCATTCGTCCATCTTATCACAACTCGGAAAATGAACCTTTAACTCGTCTGCAATGCAGCGATTTCGGATTTATCTGCCAGCCTTTTCAGTAACATATTCAGCAGCACGCCGTACATCGGCAGGAAGAAAATAATGCTGATCAGCACTTTGAAGCAGTAGTCAACCAGCGCGATTTCCATCCAGTGCTCGGCCATAAAGGCATCTGGGCTGCGCCAGAAAGCGATAAAGAAGAAGGCTAACGTATCGCTGATGTTGCCAAACAGCGTGGAAGCCGTTGGCGCCAGCCACCAGCGACGGTTCTGACGTAGGCGGTTAAAGACATGCACATCCAGAATTTGACCCAGCGCGTAAGCCATAAAGCTGGCGGCGGCGATACGGGCGACAAACAGATTAAAGTGCAGCAGTGCGCCGAATCCCTGCCACGATCCCATATAGAACAGTGATGAAACGACATAGGAGATCAGCAGCGCGGGGATCATTACCGCAAAGATGATACGTCGTGCCAACGGTGCGCCAAAAATACGCACGGTCAGATCGGTCGCGAGGAAAATAAACGGAAAGCTGAAAGCGCCCCATGTGGTATGGAAACCAAAAATGGAGATCGGTAGCTGCACCAGATAGTTGCTGGAGGTGATCACCAGCAGATGAAATAGCGATAGCCAAAACAACGCTTTTACGCGTTGAGATTGTGTAAACGGAGTCATATTGTGACCTTTTTGTTGGATGGGGTGAGGGAACCCAATAAAAAACCGTCGCATGATACTGCTTTAAGAGCACATTGCAATGGTTGTTTTTCACGCAATCGTTAACCTGATTGGCTTACGCCACAACAGAGCGTAAAATAACGCCGTTTTTGAATGAACGAGACTACGATGAGCGATCTGTTTACCTCTCCCGACCATACTCTTGATGCCCAGGGGCTGCGCTGCCCGGAACCCGTAATGATGGTGCGTAAAACCGTGCGCGGCATGCAAGCGGGTGAAACGCTGCTGATTGTCGCCGACGATCCGGCGACAACCCGTGACATTCCTGGCTTCTGTACCTTTATGGAGCATGAGCTGGTGGCAAAAGAGACAGACTCTCTGCCGTACCGCTATCTGGTGCGCAAAGGCCAGTAATCTTAGCCGGATGGCGCTAATGCAACTGCCGTCCGGCACAGACGCATTATCCTTTACGTAGTAACCGCAGCGCGTTAGCGGTCACCAGTACCGTCGCCCCCGTATCTGCCAGCACCGCCAGCCACAGTCCGGTTATCCCGAGCAGCGTGGTGACGAGGAAAATCCCCTTCAGGCCTAGCGCAATCGCAATGTTCTGGCGAATATTGGCGTGGGTGGCGCGGGCTAACTGAATCATTTGCACCAGACCACGCAGGCGGTTGTGGGTCAGGGCGGCATCGGCGGTTTCCAGGGCGACATCGGTCCCGCTTCCCATCGCAATGCCAATGGTGGCTGCTTTCATTGCCGGAGCGTCGTTGATGCCGTCGCCGACCATCGCCAGCGGCGACTGTTGGTTAAGATGAGTAACGGCCTGTACTTTATCTTCCGGTAATAGACCCGCTTTGAATTCGAGACCCAATTCACTGGCAATAGCTGCCGCCGCTCGCGGGTTATCACCCGTCAGGATCACCCCTTTCACGCCAATCTGATTAAGCTCGCTGATGGCGCTACGGGCATCGTCGCGCAGCGTGTCCTGTAGGGCCAGCACGCCGAGAACGGCATCGTTACGCAGCACCAGCACCACCGTTTGACCCGCGCTTTCCAGCTCGCTTATCTGCTTGGCAAAAGCATCGGCAGGCTGCTTACCGGCGGCGCAAATCAGCACGCGTTCGCCGTTGACCAGTGCTTCAATGCCAGAGCCAACCAGCGCCCGCTGATCTTTTGCGACAGGGATAGTCAGTTCGCGCGTTTGGGCTTCCCGAACAATCGCCTGCGCCAGCGGGTGCGTCGCGCCTTGCTCTACTGCTGCCGCCAGCGCCAGCAGTTCTGCCTCGCCAATACCGCTTGCCGGGTGAATCGCCGTGACGCGCGGTTTACCGACGGTCAGGGTGCCGGTTTTATCAAACGCGACCTGCGTTACCCTACCCAACTGCTCCAGCGCGGCCCCGCCTTTGATTAACGCGCCACGACGTGCCGCGGCGGCAAGGCCAGAGGTAATGGCGGCGGGTGTGGAAATCACCAGCGCACATGGGCAGCCAATCAGCAGCAGCGTCAGCCCTTTATAAATCCACTCCTGCCAGGATGCGGCAAACAGCAGCGGTGGTACAAGGGTGACCAACAACGCAACCGCCATAATGGCTGGGGTGTAAATCCGGCTGAAACGGTCAATAAAGCGCTCAATGGGGGCGCGGCGTTCTTCCGCTTCTTCAATCAATTTCAGAATACGGTCAATGGCGCTGGCACCCGGTTCGGAGAGTACTTCCAGCGTTACCAGACGGTCCACGCTGGTGGCGCCCGCCGGGACTTTCTCGCCGGTGGCGCGCTCAACCGGTATCGATTCGCCGGTCAGGGCGCTTTCATCAAAGCTGGCAAACCCGGAGACCAGCTTGCCATCGGCAGGTAAACGCCCACCCGCGGCAACCTCGATAACATCGCCTGGCTGGAGAGTATTGATAGCAACCTCTTCGCGCTCGCCGTTACGCAGGCGCGTGGCGGTTTCCGGCTTGAGCGCCATCAGTGCGCTGACCCCTTTACGGGCGCGGCTGGCGGCCCATCCTTCCAGGCGTTCGCCAATTAAAAACAGCAGCAGCACCATGGCGGCTTCTGCCGTCGCGCCGATAAACAGTGCGCCAATGGCGGCCACGCTCATCAACGTTTCAATGGCAAAGTAGCTGCCGGTTTTCATCAGACGCAGGGCCTGACGGGCAATGGGATACAGACCTACCAGAGTGGTGGCGATAAATGCTATCTGGCCAAAGGGGTGATTGAACTGCTCCAGCCCCCAGCTAATCGCCATCAAGATAATCAGCGAAATCAGCGGCAGGTTCTCTTTAAACCGCGACTCGGGGGCGGCGTCTGGCGCTTGCTCATCGCGCAGGGTATAGCCTGCCTTTTGCACTGCGCTTTCAACTTGCAGGCGGATATCGGAACCCGCGTCGACTACCAGTTTTTCGGTGGCGAACAGAACCTGGACCTGGTTGACGCCGTTGACCTGGCGGACCGCATTCTCCACTTTTCGGGCGCAGGCTGCACAGTCCATGCCTGCCACTTTCCAGGAGTAGCGGGTACCCATTACGGTACCGGATACGGGTGGTGGGGTGGCGCAACTTCCTTCGCAGCAGCAGTCGTCAGTCTTTTGTGGCGCAGGCGCTAGCTTGAAAGAAGAAAATTGTGGGGCTTTTTTGCCACTGGAATTGGGTGTCGACATGGCATCCTCCGGTTGATAATCATTTCATATTAACCGGAGGATACACTCTGGAGTCGACTCCAGAGTCAAGCGTTTTAAAGATACAACGAACGAACAATCAGGAAATGTCCGGCGAAGTAGCAGGCGGCAGCAATTGCGTTATCGGCGCGGAAGCGGCGACGGTAATGGCTACCCAGCCAGACAATGTTGCCGATGAACAGGAGTGATGCGCCCATAAAGGCCGACAGCGCCGGAGCGGTCGGGCGGAAGAACCACAGCTCACCAGCCATCCAGACCATCATCAGCGTGATACCAATAAAGGTACAGATAGCGATGCGTAGCTCTTCCAGTCGCGTCCAGATCACGGCAATCAGCAACGCCCCCAGCACCACCAGCACCAACGGCAAAGGCCAGAAGAACGACAGCGTCATTTGGCTGGCGAAGTAAATGGTATACAGCAGATGCGACAGGAAGAATGCCCCCACGGCATACAAAAGGCGTTGGCGTGGTAACAGCGTCAGCGCATCGCCCAGCAGCGAGGCAAGCAGGCCAGCCAGCACCAGATAGCTGACAGCATTAAACATTGGCGCCTGCCAGGCCAGCAGCGCCAGCAGGAGTAAGGTTAGGGGTTTAAAGACCCAGCGTTGCCAGGCGGGCCCACGATAAGAAGCATCCACGAACAACCATGCGGAAAGGCAGACAGCGATAAACGACCAAAGCATCTTAGTTCCTTGAATTCGTTATTTTTTCGTAAGCGGGGTGCTCACGGCTCTACTGTTCAGTGTAGAGGTCGACACTGCCAGATGACAACACCATAACAGGCAATGTATGCTTATTTCCGCATTTTCTGATGGGTTAATAATATGAGCAAACCACCACTTTTCTTCATTGTTATCATTGTATTAATCGTTGTTGCTGCGTCGTTTCGCTTCGTTCAGCAGCGGCGTGAAAAAGCCGATAATGATACTGCGCCGTTAGTGCAAAAGCCGGTGGTGGTGAGTAACAAACGGGAAAAACCGCTTAACGATCGGCGATCCCGCCAGCAGGAAGTGAGCCCGGCGGGGACCAGCATGCGCTATGAAGTCAGTTTTAAGCCACAAAGTGGTGGCTTCGAGCAGACGTTTCGTCTGGATGCCCAGCAGTACCATGCGTTAACGGTCGGGGATAAGGGAACGCTGAGTTACATAGGTTCGCGTTTTGTTGATTTTACAGTGAACGCTAAGGTTTCATCTGACTGATGCCGGATGGCGGCTTACGCTTTGTCCGGCCTGGAGATTTTGTCGCCCCGGCCTGCTAAGCGCCGCCGGGCGAAAAGATTACAGTTACTTTTTCAACTGATCTTTAATCTTCTTCTGCCAAATCAGTAACTCAAAGACGCCGAACAGAAAAATACGGATTTTCTCTCCGCGGGTCATCTGCGGGCCATCTTTAGGCATGGTGCTTTTTAACAGCGCCAGTTGCATGCCATGCATCAGCACCATAAAAATCAGTGCGACGTTAACGAAGATGTTAAGCGGGCGTGGAAAGGGTTGGAAAATATTGAGTAGTAAAAATGCCCAGACGCACAACATCAGCAGGCGTCCCAGGTTAATCAGCATCGTGTTCTCCTCGTGCTTCACGTTGGTAAAGGCGATAGGCGACCTGTCCGGCGACTTTTTCACGGTACAGCGACCAGTTCACCGGAACCGGCGGCAAACCGTTTTCTACTTCGCTTTCAACGTAAATATACGCTTCATTTGCCAGCCAGCCATGAGTTTCCAGAAGAGTTAATGTTTCTTCCAGTAATCCTTTGCGAAACGGCGGGTCAACAAACACCACGTTATGCGGCGTACCCGTCTGGGCCAAAAATGTCAGGGTATTGGTGTTGACGACCCGGGCATGGGGAGCTTTCAGCGTGGCGAGATTGTTTTGTAGCTGCTGTGATACCGCGCGATCCATTTCCAGAAGCGTCGCATTTGCCGCATAGCGAGAGAGGGCTTCCAGCCCCAGCGCGCCGCTGCCGGCGAAGCAGTCCAGGCAGTGAGCATCGACCATTACCGGGGCCAGCCAGTTAAATAAGGTTTCGCGTACGCGGTCGGTGGTTGGGCGCAGACCGGGACTATCCGGAACCGGGAGTTTACGGCCACGCCATTGACCACCAATAATGCGGATCTGGCCGCTACCAGAGTGATTCGGTTTTTTCATTTCAATTATTGCTCAATCCGCTGCTGACGTGTCATTCCAGGCGGTGATGTGAGTTAAGTTAACCCGTCGCCTTTCAAGTTACCTCTTCGTTGGCTGTACTTACTCACCCGAATCACTTACTAAAAGTAAGCTCATCGGGATTCGTGCGCTTGCCGCCTTGACGTAACTCGAAATTCATTGGGTATAAGTGATAGACTATTTCATCATTTTTTTAGCTGCTATGTACATAGCGTTGACGCTGTGCCATGAAGCAACAGCGGGGGAGTGTAGTCGCAAATGGCGAAAGAGAAAAAACGTGGCTTTTTTTCCTGGCTGGGCTTTGGTCAAAAAGAGCAGGCACCGGAAAACGAGACAGAATTAAAAAACGAAGAACAACAACCGGTTGCTGAAGAAACTACCGTCGTTGACGAACCGCCGCACGCCGAGGAAACCCGTAGCGAGGCGGAAACGGAAGCTTTTGCAGCTGAAGTTGTTGAAGTGACTGAACAGGTTGCGGAAATCGAAAAACTGCAGCCGGAAGCAGAACCTGTTGCCAAACAACCGCAGCCGGAGATTGAGCGGGTTGCTGAACCTGCAGCTGAACCCGTTGTGGAAACGCCAGCGGCGACGGTTATCGAACGCGAAGAATTGCCGCTGCCGGAAGAGGTGAAAACCGAAGAGGTTTCTGCCGAAGAGTGGCAGGCCGAAGCGGAAACCGTGGAAATCGTTGAGGCGGTTGAAGAAGAAGCCGAAAACGAACCGCACCTGACTGATGAAGAGCTGGAAGCGCAGGCGCTGGCTGCTGAGGCTGCTGAGGCTGCTGAAGAAGCTGTGATGGTGGTGCCGGTAGAAGAACCTGCCGTAGAAGCACCGACAGAAGAAGGGGGAGTCCAGGAGCAGGAAAAACCAACGAAAGAAGGTTTCTTTGCGCGTCTGAAACGCAGCCTCCTGAAAACAAAAGAAAACCTTGGTTCCGGATTTATCAGTCTGTTCCGTGGTAAAAAGATCGACGATGATCTGTTTGAAGAGCTGGAAGAGCAACTGCTGATCGCCGACGTGGGCGTAGAAACGACCCGCAAGATTATTGCGAATCTGACGGAAGGTGCCAGCCGTAAGCAGCTCAAAGACGCGGAAGCGCTGTACGGCCTGCTGAAAGAAGAGATGGGCGAGATTCTGGCGAAGGTGGAAGAACCGCTGAATGTTGATGGCAAGACGCCGTTTGTTATCTTAATGGTTGGCGTCAACGGCGTGGGTAAAACCACCACTATCGGAAAGCTGGCGCGTCAGTTTGAGCAGCAGGGTAAATCGGTGATGCTGGCGGCGGGCGATACCTTCCGTGCGGCGGCGGTAGAGCAGCTGCAGGTCTGGGGTCAGCGTAACAACATCCCGGTGATTGCTCAGCATACCGGCGCGGATTCCGCGTCCGTCATCTTTGATGCTATCCAGGCGGCGAAGGCGCGTAATGTAGATGTGCTGATCGCTGATACCGCAGGGCGTTTGCAGAACAAATCGCACCTGATGGAAGAATTGAAAAAAATCGTTCGCGTCATGAAGAAGCTCGACGAAGATGCGCCGCATGAAGTTATGCTGACTATCGACGCCAGCACCGGGCAGAATGCGATAAGCCAGGCCAAACTGTTCCATGAAGCCGTGGGCTTAACCGGTATCACCCTGACTAAGCTGGACGGTACAGCGAAGGGCGGGGTCATCTTCTCGGTTGCCGATCAGTTTGGCATCCCTATCCGCTATATCGGTGTGGGCGAACGTATCGAGGATTTACGTCCGTTTAAAGCGGACGATTTTATAGAGGCACTTTTTGCCCGAGAGGATTAACAATGATTCGCTTTGAACATGTCAGCAAGGCCTATCTCGGTGGGAGACAAGCGCTGCAGGGAGTTACCTTCCATATGCAGCCTGGCGAGATGGCATTTCTGACCGGCCACTCCGGCGCGGGGAAAAGTACCCTGCTGAAGCTGATTTGTGGAATTGAACGGCCCAGCGCCGGGAAAATCTACTTCAGCGGGCATGACATCAGCCGTTTGAAAAACCGTGAAGTGCCGTTTCTGCGTCGTCAGATTGGCATGATTTTTCAGGATCACCACCTGTTGATGGACAGAACCGTGTTTGACAACGTGGCAATCCCGCTGATCATCGCGGGCGCCAGCGGGGACGATATTCGTCGTCGCGTGTCAGCGGCGCTGGATAAGGTCGGACTGTTGGACAAAGCGAAAAACTTCCCTATTCAGCTCTCCGGCGGTGAACAACAGCGCGTGGGCATCGCCCGTGCGGTGGTGAATAAACCGGCGGTATTGCTGGCGGATGAACCAACAGGGAACCTGGATGACGCGTTGTCGGAAGGGATCCTTCGCCTGTTTGAAGAGTTTAACCGCGTCGGGGTCACGGTATTAATGGCCACGCACGATATTGGCCTGATCTCCCGTCGCTCCTATCGCCAAATGGTTCTGAGCGATGGACATCTGCATGGAGGCCTGGCCCATGAATAGACGTGACGCTATTAATCAAATCAAACAGTTCGGTGGCCGACTGGATCGCTTCCGTAAATCGGGCGGCGCGCCGGGAGATGGCGGTCGTAACGCGCCAAAGCGGGCGAAAGCCGCGCCAAAGCCGAACTCGCGTAAAACCAATGTCTTTAACGAGCAGGTACGCTACGCGTTCCAGGGCGCGTTACAGGACCTGAAAAGCAAGCCGCTGGCGACGTTCCTGACGGTGATGGTTATTGCCATCTCCCTGACGCTGCCAAGCGTATGCTACATGGTTTATAAGAACGTCGACCATGCGGCAAGCCAGTATTATCCTTCTCCGCAGATCACCGTTTACCTGCAAAAAACGCTGGATGATGATGCAGCGGCGCGGGTGGTTGGTCAGTTGCAGGCCGAGCAGGGCGTGGAGAAAGTGAATTACCTTTCCCGCGATGACGCGCTGGGCGAATTCCGTAACTGGTCCGGCTTTGGCGGCGCGCTGGATATGCTGGAAGAGAACCCGCTACCGGCCGTGGCGGTAGTTATCCCGAAACTGGACTTTCAGGGTACGGAGTCGCTGAACACGCTGCGCGACCGTATCGCACAAATCAACGGTATTGATGAAGTGCGCATGGATGACAGCTGGTTTGCCCGTCTGGCGGCTCTGACGGGCCTTGTCGGACGCGTCTCCGCGATGATTGGCGTGCTGATGGTAGCGGCGGTCTTCCTCGTCATTGGTAACAGTGTGCGCCTGAGTATTTTTGCGCGTCGCGATACCATTAACGTGCAGAAACTGATTGGCGCGACGGATGGGTTTATCCTGCGTCCGTTCCTCTACGGCGGTGCGCTGCTCGGTTTTTCCGGCGCATTTCTTTCACTGATTTTGTCAGAAATTTTGGTGATGCGCCTGTCGTCAGCGGTTACTGAGGTGGCGCAGGTTTTTGGAACTAAGTTTGATATCAACGGCTTATCATTCGACGAATGCCTGTTATTGCTGCTGGTGTGCTCGATGATTGGCTGGGTGGCAGCCTGGCTTGCCACGGTTCAACATTTACGCCACTTTACCCCCGATTAAAAAATCTCTGGTATAATCTTTCCCTGCACTGAGTAGTTCGCTCTGCAGGGAAAGAGTCCCTGTTATCTCTTCCCAGCGTATTCATTGTGATGTCACATTTTGTGCGTAATCTATACACATTACGACATGGAACTTGTGGATAAAATCACTGTCTGATAAAAGATTGAATGATATTCTCGTTGCTCATAAGCTCTGGCATGGTTGTTGCTATTGGTTTTAGCCAACGCGTCAGATGAAAAGATTGAGAGGATTTGAATGACCAAAGAAATGCAAAATTTAGCTTTAGCCCCTGTTGGTAACCTGGAATCTTACATCCGGGCTGCGAACGCGTGGCCGATGTTGTCGGCTGACGAGGAGCGGCTACTTGCTGAAAAGCTGCATTACCAGGGCGATCTGGAAGCAGCTAAAACGCTGATCCTGTCTCACCTGCGCTTTGTTGTTCATGTTGCTCGTAATTATGCGGGCTATGGCCTGCCGCAGGCGGATCTGATTCAGGAAGGTAATATCGGCCTGATGAAAGCCGTGCGCCGTTTCAACCCGGAAGTGGGTGTGCGCCTGGTTTCTTTCGCCGTGCACTGGATCAAAGCTGAGATCCACGAATACGTTCTGCGTAACTGGCGTATCGTAAAAGTCGCGACCACCAAAGCGCAGCGTAAGCTGTTCTTTAACCTGCGTAAAACCAAGCAGCGTCTGGGCTGGTTCAATCAGGACGAAGTTGAAATGGTTGCTCGTGAGCTGGGTGTTTCCAGCAAAGACGTGCGCGAAATGGAATCCCGTATGGCGGCGCAGGACATGACGTTTGACATGTCTTCAGACGACGAGTCTGACAGCCAGCCGATGGCGCCGGTTCTGTACCTGCAGGATAAATCATCTAACTTTGCCGACGGCATTGAAGAAGATAACTGGGAAGATCAGGCCGCGAATAAACTGACCCACGCAATGGAGGGTCTGGACGAGCGTAGCCAGGACATCATTCGCGCCCGTTGGCTGGACGAAGACAACAAGTCGACGTTGCAGGAACTGGCCGATCGCTACGGCGTCTCTGCTGAACGTGTTCGTCAGCTTGAAAAGAACGCCATGAAAAAACTGCGTGCGGCGATCGAAGCGTAATCTTCCGCCGACCTGGAAATGCTGATAAACCCTGGATGAAAATCCGGGGTTTTTTGTTTTTATCTCTCCCTCTCCTCTGACGTTTATGCTATTTGTCATCAGGTTGTTATCTGCATGTCAAATTTAGCTATTCCAAAATAATAAAAATCGGGTATGTTTTAGCAGAGTATGCTGCTAAAGCACGGGTGGCTATCCAATAATCGAAATAAAGTGCTGAACAACAACATCACAACACACGTAATAACCACAATAATGGGGATTGTCAGGATGAATATGAAGGGTAAAGCGTTATTGGCAGGATGTATCGCCCTGTCTTTGAGCAATATGGCGTTTGCTAAGGATATTAAAGTTGCCGTCGTCGGGGCGATGTCTGGCCCGGTAGCACAATATGGCGATCAGGAATTTACCGGCGCAGAGCAGGCAATTGCGGATATCAACGCCAAGGGCGGCGTGAAAGGTGACAAACTGGTCATGGTGAAATATGACGATGCCTGTGACCCGAAACAAGCGGTAGCGGTTGCGAACAAAGTGGTCAACGACGGGATTAAATACGTAATCGGTCACCTTTGCTCTTCTTCCACTCAGCCTGCGTCAGACATCTATGAAGACGAAGGTATTCTGATGATCACTCCAGCGGCAACGGCGCCGGAGCTGACCGCGCGCGGCTATAGCCTGGTAATGCGTACCACTGGTCTGGATTCCGATCAGGGCCCAACGGCCGCCAAATATATCGTTGAAAAAGTGAAGCCGCAGCGCATCGCGATTATTCATGATAAGCAGCAGTACGGTGAAGGTCTGGCCCGCGCGGTGCAGGATGGCCTGAAAAAGGGTAACGCCAACGTGGTGTTCTTTGACGGGATCACCGCCGGGGAAAAAGATTTCTCTACGCTGGTAGCGCGTTTGAAGAAAGAGAACATCGATTTCGTTTACTACGGCGGTTACCACCCGGAAATGGGGCAAATCCTGCGCCAGGCACGCGCCGCGGGTCTGAAAACCCAGTTTATGGGGCCAGAAGGTGTAGCGAACGTGTCGCTGTCTAATATCGCTGGTGAATCTGCAGAAGGCTTACTGGTAACGAAACCGAAGAACTACGACCAGGTTCCGGCGAACAAACCCATCGTAGATGCTATCAAAGCCAAGAAACAGGATCCGAGCGGCGCATTCGTATGGACCACCTACGCCGCGCTGCAATCTTTGCAGGCCGGTCTGAACCAGTCTGACGATCCGGCTGAAATTGCCAAGTATCTGAAAGCAAACTCGGTGGAAACCGTCATGGGACCACTGTCCTGGGATGCGAAGGGCGATCTGAAAGGTTTCGAATTCGGTGTGTTTGACTGGCATGCTAACGGGACGGCGACCGACGCCAAGTGATCGAGTGCCGGGTAAGCGTTAACGCCACCCGGCTTTTTTTAGCGCTTTTCCCAGCCATTCTCCTGGGCCGTAAACCCTAACACCTGCATAAATGCGGCCATCACGCTGCGGTCTTCAACGCCGACGTCGGCCATCCACCACGAACTCACGTCAGGGTTTTCCCGGATCACTTCTTCGATCAAATACTGCCCGACGCCGCGACGGCGGGTGATATCGCGCACGCGCAATGAATCCAGTGCGCCTTGTGTGCCGCTCAGGGTTACCCGCACGGCGCCTAACAGACGCTCGTTAAAGCGTGCGGCGTAGATCCGGTGCGTTTCATCTACGCTTAATGATGAGGCGGAATATTCCGGCCAGATTTTGCCCAGATCAATCAGGTCCTGGTCGCTAAAGTTATCTAAACGAACGATGGTCAGCTTCATTAACAGCATGTCCAAATCACAAAAGATGGAATCAGTGTACCGAAATAATTCGCCCGGATGCTTTCTCTTTTTAATGCGATTAACCAGGTTAATAGTTTTGTAACAACGACAATGACAGATTGAAACAGTAGAGATTGAAAAACAGGCAGGATAATACCCTGGAATGCAGCATTTTATTCCGCTCTTTGTGCCGTTATTTTATGCTGACAAATGCACTTTTTTTTGTTTATCTATAGTGAAAAGCAGAATATTATCTTTTCTTAATCGACTGAAAAATAGAGATTTTAGCCGTAATTTGCTTAAAAAACTGCGCTAAACCATTAACGAGACTGGTAAAAATAGTACAGTTCAAAAAAAGCACAGTCTGCTTTTTAACCACATAAATACAAAATATATACATCATCACGAATGGGGATTCAGGAAAATGAAACGGAATGCGAAAACAATCATCTCAGGGGTGATAGCACTGGCAATGTCACACGCGGTCATGGCGGAGGATATCAAGGTCGCTGTTGTCGGGGCGATGTCAGGTCCGGTCGCGCAGTGGGGTGATATGGAGTTTAATGGCGCACGTCAGGCCATTAAAGATATCAATGCCAAAGGCGGGGTCAAAGGCGACAAACTGGTTGCCGTCGAATATGACGACGCCTGCGATCCGAAACAGGCCGTTGCGGTAGCGAACAAAATCGTCAATGACGGCATTCAGTACGTTATTGGTCATCTGTGCTCATCTTCCACGCAGCCCGCATCAGATATCTATGAAGACGAAGGCATTCTGATGATTTCCCCGGGCGCGACCAACCCGGAACTGACCCAGCGCGGTTACGCACACATTATGCGTACAGCGGGCCTGGACTCCTCTCAGGGGCCGACCGCCGCGAAATACATTCTGGAGAAGGTGAAGCCGCAACGCATCGCCATCATTCACGATAAACAGCAATACGGTGAAGGCCTGGCGCGTTCAGTGCAGGAGAGCCTGAAAGCGGGCAAAGCCAATATCGTCTTCTTTGACGGGATCACTGCCGGGGAAAAAGATTTTTCTGCGCTGATCGCCCGCCTGAAAAAAGAAAATATCGATTTTGTTTATTACGGCGGCTACTACCCGGAAATGGGACAAATGCTGCGCCAGGCACGCTCCGTCGGGCTGAATACCCAGTTTATGGGACCTGAGGGCGTGGGCAATGCGTCGCTGTCTAACATTGCCGGTGATGCCGCGGAAGGCATGCTGGTGACCATGCCAAAACGCTATGACCAGGATCCGGCGAATAAAGCTATCGTCGATGCGCTCAAAGCTGACAAGAAAGATCCAACCGGACCGTACGTGTGGATCACTTATGCAGCCGTCCAGTCATTGGCGACAGCAATGGATCGCAGCGGTAGCAAAGAGCCGTTGGAGCTGGTGAAAGATCTGAAAGCACACGGGGCTGACACCGTGATTGGGCCGCTGAAATGGGACGAAAAAGGCGATTTGAAGGGATTTGAGTTTGGTGTCTTCCAGTGGCACGCGGACGGATCATCGACCGTCGCGAAGTAATAGCTGAAGACGAGTTATCCCACCGCCCGTGCAAAACGGGCGGGTTAAGAAAGGTTACCTTATGTCCGAGCAGTTCCTCTATTTCTTGCAGCAGATGTTTAACGGCGTCACGCTGGGAAGCACCTACGCGCTGATCGCTATCGGTTACACGATGGTGTACGGCATTATCGGCATGATCAACTTCGCCCACGGCGAGGTGTATATGATCGGCAGCTATGTCTCCTTTATGATCATCGCTGCGCTAATGATGATGGGTATTGATTCCAGCTGGCTACTGGTCGCGGCGGGCTTTGTCGGCGCGATTGTGATTGCCAGCGCCTACGGCTGGAGCATTGAACGCGTAGCGTATCGGCCCGTGCGCAGCTCTAAGCGCCTGATCGCGCTGATTTCCGCTATCGGGATGTCCATCTTCCTGCAAAACTACGTCAGCCTGACGGAAGGTTCGCGCGATGTGGCGCTGCCCAGCCTGTTTAACGGCCAGTGGACCGTCGGCAGTAGCGAAAACTTCTCTGCTTCCATCACCACCATGCAGTTGGTTATCTGGATTGTAACCTTCCTGGCGATGCTGGCGCTGACGCTGTTTATCCGTTACTCCCGTATGGGCCGTGCCTGCCGTGCCTGCGCGGAAGACCTGAAAATGGCCAGCCTGCTCGGCATAAATACCGATCGCGTGATTGCGCTGACCTTTGTGATTGGCGCGGCAATGGCGGCGGTAGCGGGCGTACTGCTCGGCCAGTTCTACGGCGTAATTAACCCCTATATCGGCTTTATGGCCGGAATGAAAGCCTTTACTGCGGCGGTACTGGGCGGCATCGGCAGCATTCCTGGGGCGATGATCGGCGGTCTGATTCTGGGTGTCGCGGAAGCGCTCTCCTCTGCTTATCTGAGTACCGAATACAAAGACGTGGTTTCATTCGCGCTGCTGATTCTGGTGCTGCTGGTGATGCCGACCGGTATTCTGGGTCGCCCGGAGGTAGAGAAAGTATGAAACCGATGCATTTTGCAATGGCGCTGCTCTCTGCCGCTATGTTCTTCATCCTGGCGGGCGTCTTTATGGGCGTCCAGTTGGAGCTTGACGGCACCAAACTGGTGGTGGATACCGCCGCGGATATCCGCTGGCAGTGGGTGTTTATCGGCACTGGCGTGGTCTTTCTCTTCCAACTGTTGCGTCCAGCTTTCCAGAAGGGCCTGAAGAGCGTCTCCGGACCGAAGTTTATTCTGCCGGCGATTGATGGCTCCACCGTTAAACAGAAGCTGTTCCTGGTCGCGCTGCTGGTGATTGC
Source organism: Citrobacter sp. RHBSTW-01044 (assembly GCF_013781945.1). Lineage (NCBI taxonomy): Bacteria > Pseudomonadati > Pseudomonadota > Gammaproteobacteria > Enterobacterales > Enterobacteriaceae > Citrobacter > Citrobacter sp. RHBSTW-01044. The sequence goes on from NZ_CP056180.1 coordinate 271,192, forward strand.
CGTGGCGTGGCCGTTTATGGTGTCGCGCGGTACGGTTGATATTGCCACGCTGACGATGATTTATATCATCCTCGGCCTCGGCTTAAACGTGGTGGTGGGGCTTTCCGGTCTGCTGGTGCTGGGCTACGGCGGCTTCTATGCCATCGGTGCTTACACCTTCGCGCTGCTGAACCACTATTACGGACTCGGCTTCTGGACCTGTCTGCCGCTGGCGGGGCTGGTTTCCGCTGCTGCGGGCTTTATGCTCGGCTTCCCGGTACTGCGCCTGCGCGGTGACTATCTGGCGATTGTGACTTTAGGCTTCGGCGAAATCGTCCGTATCCTGCTGCTCAACAACACCGAAGTGACCGGTGGTCCGAACGGTATCAGCCAGATCCCGAAACCGACCTTTTTCGGTCTGGAGTTCAGTCGTACTGCCCGTGAAGGTGGCTGGGATACCTTCAGCAACTTCTTTAACGTGAAGTACGATCCCTCTGACCGCGTGATTTTCCTCTATCTGGTGGCGCTGCTGCTGGTGGTCTTCTCGCTGTTTGTCATCAACCGTCTGCTGCGTATGCCGTTGGGTCGTGCGTGGGAAGCGCTGCGCGAAGATGAAATTGCCTGTCGCTCGCTGGGCTTAAATCCTACGCGTATCAAGCTGACCGCTTTTACCATCAGCGCCGCGTTTGCCGGTTTTGCCGGTACGTTGTTTGCCGCGCGTCAGGGTTTTGTCAGCCCGGAATCCTTCACCTTTGCCGAGTCGGCCTTTGTGCTGGCGATTGTGGTACTGGGCGGAATGGGCTCACAGTTTGCAGTGATCCTCGCGGCCATCCTGCTGGTGGTGTCACGCGAGCTGATGCGTGATTTCAATGAATACAGCATGTTAATGCTGGGTGGTTTAATGGTACTGATGATGATCTGGCGTCCGCAGGGCTTGTTGCCGATGACCCGTCCGCAGTTGAAGCTGAAAAACGGGGAAGCAAAAGGAGAGCAGGCATGAGTCAGCCATTATTATCCGTCAACGGCCTGATGATGCGCTTCGGCGGTCTGCTGGCGGTAAACAACGTTGAACTGGAGCTGAGACCACAGGAGATCGTCTCGTTAATCGGGCCAAACGGCGCGGGAAAAACCACGGTCTTTAACTGCCTGACCGGTTTTTATAAGCCGACGGGTGGGACGATTAAGCTGCGCGACCAACATCTGGAAGGGCTGCCGGGTCAGCAAATTGCGCGGATGGGTGTGGTGCGTACTTTCCAGCACGTGCGTCTGTTTCGCGAGATGACGGTGATTGAAAACCTGCTGGTGGCGCAACATCAGCAGCTGAAAACCGGCGTCTTCTCCGGCCTGTTGAAAACCCCGTCGTTCCGTCGCGCGCAGAGTGAAGCGTTGGATCGCGCCGCCACCTGGCTGGAGCGTATTGGTTTGCTGGAGCACGCCAACCGTCAGGCCAGTAACCTGGCCTACGGCGACCAGCGCCGTCTGGAGATTGCACGTTGCATGGTGACCCAGCCGGAAATCCTGATGCTCGACGAACCCGCCGCAGGCCTCAACCCGAAAGAGACCAAAGAGCTGGACGAGCTGATTGCTGAACTGCGTAACCATCACAACACCACCATTTTGTTGATTGAGCACGACATGAAGCTGGTGATGGGTATTTCCGACCGTATTTACGTGGTGAATCAGGGCACGCCGCTGGCGAACGGGACGCCGGAACAGATTCGTAACAACCCGGACGTGATCCGCGCCTATTTAGGTGAAGCATAATGGTGGTGACGCATAATATGGAAAAAGTCATGTTGTCCTTTGACAAAGTCAGCGCCCACTACGGCAAGATACAGGCGCTGCACGACGTCAGCTTGTATATCAATCAGGGTGAAATCGTGACGCTGATCGGCGCCAACGGCGCGGGAAAAACCACGCTGCTTGGTACGCTGTGCGGCGATCCGCGAGCGACAAGTGGGCGAATTGTCTTTGATGGTAAAGACATTACCGACTGGCAGACGGCGAAAATCATGCGCGAAGCGGTAGCGATTGTTCCGGAAGGGCGTCGCGTGTTTTCCCGCATGACGGTGGAAGAGAACCTGGCGATGGGCGGCTTCTTTGCCGAAAAGGACCAGTTTCAGGAACGCATCAAGTGGGTGTATGACCTGTTTCCCCGCCTGCATGAACGTCGAATTCAGCGTGCGGGCACGATGTCCGGCGGTGAACAGCAGATGCTGGCGATAGGCCGTGCGCTGATGAGTCAGCCGCGGCTGCTGCTGCTTGATGAACCGTCGCTGGGTCTGGCGCCGATTATCATCCAGCAGATCTTCAACACCATCGAACAACTGCGCGAGCAGGGGATGACAATCTTCCTCGTCGAACAGAACGCTAACCAGGCGCTGAAGCTCGCCGATCGCGGCTACGTGCTGGAAAATGGTCATGTGGTGCTGGAAGACACCGGTGATGCGTTACTGGCTAACGAAGCAGTGCGCAGCGCGTATCTGGGCGGTTAACATTCTCTGAATGGACAAGGGGGCCTGATATGGCCCCTTTTTATTGCTCTATGTTATTATTGAGAATAGTTATCAATAATAACAGTGAACATGGAGAAAGGATGATACGTTCCGGTATCTGCATGATGATTGGCGGTTTGTTTTTGACGCTTTCATCAAATACCCTGGCCTTAACACCGCCAGCGTTCGACCCGCGCGACCCTTCAATCTGGGAAGAGAAACCGGACAACTCGTTAGCGCAGTCCAGCTCGCCCTGTGAAGTGTTCACCTCCTCTGTCTGCCCGGGCTGGGAAGATGAGAAATCGGATATTCAGCGCGAACGTGAGCGGCGGGAACAGCAGCGTTTACAGAATGAATATGAACGACGCTGGCGTAAAGATTAATGTTCTTTGCTGGCTGCAACAGATAACGTCATCCTGGCCGGGTAAGACATAGCGTTACCCGGCTTTGTTGTGCACCACCCCGCATTTTCCTGTCACTACGCTTTCACCGCCTTGCCATCTGTTTGTCGCCTTACTATCTTTTTTTTGTAATAAAAAAGTTATTTTTCTGTCATTCGAGCATGTCATGTTACCCCCGCGAGCATAAAACGCGTGATATCGCGCATCCGGCACAACAAGAGAGATAACCGATGATATCGTTACGACATACAGCTTTAGGACTGGCACTTAGCCTGGCGTTTGCAGGTCAGGCTCTGGCCGTCACCACTATCCCGTTCTGGCATTCAATGGAAGGTGAACTGGGTAAAGAAGTTGATTCACTGGCGCAACGTTTTAATGCCGCCAATCCCGACTACAAAATTGTTCCGCAGTACAAAGGCAACTACGAGCAGAGCCTGAGCGCAGGTATTGCGGCTTTCCGTACCGGAAACGCACCTGCGCTACTGCAGGTTTATGAAGTGGGCACGGCAACGATGATGGCCTCGAAAGCCATTAAACCGGTCTATGAAGTATTCAAAGAGGCTGGTATTAACTTCGATGAGTCTCAGTTCGTGCCGACGGTTTCCGGTTATTACACCGACTCTAAAAGCGGACACTTACTCTCCCAGCCGTTTAACAGCTCCACGCCGGTGCTGTACTACAACAAAGATGCCTTCAAAAAAGCCGGTTTAGATCCTGAGCAGCCGCCAAAAACCTGGCAGGATCTGGCGGAATACACCGCGAAGCTGAAAGCAGCAGGCATGAAGTGCGGTTACGCCAGCGGCTGGCAGGGATGGATTCAGATTGAAAACTTCAGCGCCTGGAATGGTCTGCCGGTGGCCACCAAAAACAACGGCTTTGACGGTACTGACGCGGTGCTGGAATTCAATAAACCGGAACAGGTGAAACATATCGCCCTGCTGGAAGAGTTGAACAAAAAAGGGGATTTCAGCTACTTCGGGCGTAAAGACGAGTCTACCGAGAAGTTCTATAACGGGGATTGTGCCATTACCACCGCCTCTTCCGGTTCTCTGGCTGACATCCGCCACTACGCCAAATTCAACTATGGCGTCGGCATGATGCCGTACGATGCCGATGTGAAGGGCGCGCCGCAGAACGCGATTATCGGGGGAGCCAGCCTGTGGGTGATGCAGGGTAAAGACAAAGCAACCTACGAAGGCGTGGCGCAGTTCCTCAACTTCCTGGCGAAACCTGAAATTGCTGCTGAATGGCATCAGAAGACCGGCTACCTGCCCATTACCACCGCCGCGTACGACCTGACACGCGAGCAGGGCTTCTATGATAAGAACCCTGGGGCTGATATCGCCACCCGCCAGATGCTGAACAAGCCACCGTTGCCGTTCACCAAAGGGCTGCGTCTGGGCAACATGCCGCAGATCCGCACCATCGTAGATGAAGAACTGGAAAGCGTCTGGACCGGGAAGAAAACCCCGCAGCAGGCGCTGGATGCTGCCGTTGAGCGTGGCAATCAGTTACTGCGCCGCTTTGAGCAATCGACTAAATCGTAATGTGAAATGCCGGGTGGCGGCTGCGACTTACCCGGCCTACAAATGCGTGTAGTTTGTAGGCCGGATAAGGTGTTTGCACCGCAATCTGGCACCTTCCAGGAAAAGAACCTACATGTCTTCATCCCGTCCGGTGTTCCGCTCGCGCTGGCTTCCCTATTTGCTGGTGGCCCCGCAGTTGGTTATCACCGTTATTTTCTTTATCTGGCCCGCCGGTGAAGCGCTGTGGTACTCACTACAATCTGTTGATCCGTTTGGTCTTTCTAGCCAGTTTGTCGGACTGGAAAACTTTATCGCGCTGTTTCATGACCCGTACTACCTTGATTCATTCTGGACCACCATTAAGTTCAGTACGTTAGTCACGGTAAGCGGTCTGCTGGTGTCGTTATTTTTTGCGGCGCTGGTGAATTACGTGGTACGCGGCAGCCGTTTTTACCAGACGCTGATGCTGTTGCCTTACGCCGTCGCGCCCGCCGTCGCCGCCGTATTGTGGATCTTCCTGTTTAACCCAGGGCGCGGGCTGATTACCCATTTTCTCGGTGAGTTTGGCTATGACTGGAACCATGCGCAAAACAGCGGTCAGGCGATGTTTCTGGTGGTGTTTGCGTCGGTCTGGAAGCAGATTAGTTACAACTTCCTGTTCTTCTTTGCCGCACTACAGTCTATTCCGCGGTCGCTGATTGAAGCCGCCGCGATTGATGGTGCGGGACCGGTTCGCCGCTTCTTTAAGCTGGCGCTGCCGCTGATTGCACCGGTCAGCTTCTTTCTGCTGGTGGTGAATCTGGTTTATGCCTTCTTTGATACCTTCCCGGTGATCGATGCCGCCACGGCGGGTGGGCCGGTACAGGCGACCACTACGTTGATTTATAAGATCTATCGCGAAGGCTTTGTCGGGCTGGATCTCTCCGCCTCGGCCGCCCAATCGGTAGTGCTGATGTTCCTGGTCATTATTTTGACGGTGGTGCAGTTCCGCTATGTGGAAAGTAAGGTACGTTACCAATGATTGAGAATCGTCGTGGGCTGACAATATTCAGCCATGCCATGTTGATTATGGGGATCATGGTGATCCTGTTTCCGCTGTACGTCGCGTTTGTCGCGGCGACGCTGGATAACAAAGCAGTCTTTGAAACGCCGATGACGCTGGTTCCCGGCACACAGCTGCTGGAAAACATGAAATACATCTGGGTCAACGGCGTGGGCGTTAACAGCGCGCCGTTCTGGCTGATGATGCTCAACAGTTTCATCATGGCGTTCAGTATTACAGTAGGGAAAATCACCGTCTCTATGCTCTCCGCATTCGCCATCGTCTGGTTCCGCTTTCCACTGCGTAACCTGTTCTTCTGGATGATTTTTATCACGCTGATGCTGCCGGTCGAGGTGCGTATTTTCCCGACGGTGGAAGTGATCGCCAACCTGAAAATGCTCGACAGCTATGCGGGTCTGACGCTGCCGTTAATGGCATCGGCGACTGCGACGTTCCTGTTCCGGCAGTTTTTTATGACCCTGCCGGATGAACTGGTTGAGGCGGCGCGTATTGACGGCGCGTCACCGATGCGTTTTTTCCGCGATATTGTACTACCGCTGTCAAAAACCAATCTGGCGGCGCTGTTTGTGATCACCTTTATCTACGGCTGGAACCAGTATTTGTGGCCGTTGTTAATTATTACCGATGTCAATTTGGGCACTGCGGTGGCAGGTATCAAAGGCATGATTGCTACTGGTGAAGGCACCACGCAGTGGAATCAGGTAATGGCAGCCATGCTGCTGACGCTCATCCCTCCGGTAATCATCGTGTTAGCCATGCAGCGTGCCTTCGTACGTGGCCTGGTCGATAGTGAGAAATAAAAATGGCTGGTTTAAAACTACAGGCAGTAACCAAAAGCTGGGACGGCAAAACCCAGGTGATTAAACCGCTGACGCTGGATGTCGCGGACGGAGAATTTATCGTGATGGTTGGCCCATCCGGCTGCGGTAAGTCAACGCTGCTACGGATGGTAGCCGGGCTTGAACGGGTGAGCGGCGGCGATATCTGGATTGATAATAAACGCGTCACCGAAATGGAGCCTAAGGATCGCGGCATTGCGATGGTCTTTCAGAACTACGCGCTCTACCCACATATGAGCGTGGAAGAAAATATGGCCTGGGGGCTGAAAATCCGTGGGATGGGCAAGGAGCATATTGCCGAACGGGTGAAAGAGGCGGCGCGTATTCTCGAGCTGGGTGAACTGCTCAAGCGTCGTCCGCGCGAGCTTTCCGGCGGTCAGCGCCAGCGTGTGGCGATGGGGCGGGCGATTGTCCGTGATCCAGCGGTGTTCCTGTTCGATGAGCCGCTGTCTAACCTCGATGCCAAGCTGCGCGTACAGATGCGTCTGGAGTTACAACATCTGCATCGCCGACTGAAAACCACCTCACTGTATGTGACGCACGATCAGGTAGAAGCGATGACCCTCGCCCAGCGGGTGATGGTGATGAACAAAGGTATTGCCGAGCAGATCGGCACGCCGGTTGAGGTATATGAAAAGCCGGCCAGCCGCTTTGTGGCGAGTTTTATCGGCAGCCCGGCGATGAATCTGCTGGACGGGCGCATCAGCGCCTCGGGCACCCATTTTGAACTGGATGACGGCATGACGTTGCCCCTCGGCAGAAGCGCGAGGGAGTCTGGTGGGCGCAACATGACGTTGGGTATCCGCCCGGAGCATATTGCGCTAAGCTCGCAGGCCGAAGGCGGCGTGCCGTTGGTCGTCGACACGCTGGAAATGCTGGGAGCGGATAACCTGGCACACGGACGTTGGGGTGAGCAAAAGCTGGTGGTGCGACTGGCGCATCAGCATCGCCCGACGGCAGGCAGCACGCTGTGGCTGCATCTGCCAGAAAATCATCTGCATCTTTTTGATGGCGAAACAGGACAACGCGTATGAGTAACTGGCCTTACCCCCATATCGTCGCCCATCGCGGCGGCGGTAAGCTGGCACCGGAAAATACCCTGGCGGCGATCGACATGGGGGCGCGATACGGGCATACCATGATTGAGTTTGACGCTAAATTGTCGAAAGACGGTGAGATCTTCTTGCTGCATGACGACAACCTGGAACGCACCAGCAATGGTTGGGGTGTGGCAGGCGAGCTGAACTGGCAGGATTTATTGCGCGTGGACGCCGGTGGCTGGTTTAGCGGTGAGTTTAAAGGCGAACCGCTACCGCTGCTCTCGCAAGTGGCCGAGCGCTGCCGTCAGCACGGTATGATGGCGAATATTGAAATTAAACCCACCACCGGCACCGGAACGTTAACCGGCAAAGCCGTAGCGCTGGCCGCTCGGGAACTGTGGGCGGGAATGACACCACCGCTGTTGTCATCCTTTGAAATTGACGCGCTTGCAGCGGCGCAGCAGGCGGCGCCTGAACTGCCGAGAGGCTTACTGCTTGATGAGTGGTGCGAAGACTGGCGTGAGCTGACAACGCGGCTGGGTTGCGTCTCTATTCATCTTAATCACAAGCTGCTGGATGAAGCGCGCGTGGATGCGCTGCGCGACGCAGGACTGCGTATTCTGGTGTATACCGTCAACCGACCCCAGCGCGCGGCGGAGCTGCTACGCTGGGGAGTGGACTGCATCTGTACCGATGCCATTGATACGATTGGTCCGGATTTCCAGCCCTGTTAAGGCCCAATTGTTTTTAACGGAACGTTAGGCTGCGGCGTGCTGGAGGGCTTCAGCATGTCGCCGTTCTTTTTCTCCGACAGCATATGTTGCTTATTCAGCGAGCTGTCCGGGTTACGGGGTCCACTTAACATCCCACCGTTGCTGTTGGGCAGCATTTGCTGCTGGCTGGAATTAAACTCGCCAGGCTGAGACTGAAGGACGCGCTGGGAGTTGGAATTGATTTGGTTTTCCATATGCTGTTGTTGCATACGCGTCTGCGTTTGCAACTGCTGATTGAGCATCCCTTTCTGCTGAATCTGCTGCGATTGCATTTGGGTTTGCATACGCTGCTGGCTCGGGATCTGATAACCGGGTTGATTCGGGTTATTCATGGTGTTGATGGGCTGTGCAAAGCCTGCAAACGGCAACAGCATGGCTAAAAGTAAGAGTCGTTTCATCGCTTTTCTCCTCTCGGGGATCTCTTAAGTTTACTCCTTTCTCGCCGTTACGATGATTATTTCAGAGTTATGCACCAGGCTTAGTGGGGGCTGACCCCCATACATCTGGAGAATAACGATGATAAAACCGACGTTTTTACGCTGGGTAGCCATTGCTGCTCTGCTCTCAGGAAGTTGTTTTAGCGTTGCTGCCGCTCCGGCTGCACCGCCGCCGGTATCATACGGTGTTGAGGAGGATGTGTTCCATCCCGTGCGTGCGCAGCAGGGGATGGTGGCCTCCGTGGATGCGCTTGCCACTCAGGTGGGGGTGGATATTCTTAAACAGGGTGGGAATGCCGTCGATGCCGCCGTGGCCGTTGGCTACGCGCTGGCGGTGACGCATCCCCAGGCGGGCAATCTGGGTGGTGGCGGTTTTATGCTGCTGCGTACCAAAGACGGTAACACCACGGCGATTGATTTTCGCGAAATGGCCCCTGCTGGCGCGACCCGCGACATGTTCCTTGATGAGCAGGGCAACGCCGATGCGAAAAAGTCCCTGACGTCGCATCTGGCATCCGGTACGCCGGGTACCGTCGCGGGTTTCTCGCTGGCGCTGGAGAAATACGGCACGATGCCGCTGAACAAAGTGGTACGTCCGGCGATGAAGCTGGCGGAAGAGGGCTTTGTGGTTAATGACGCACTGGCCGACGATCTGAAAACCTATGGCAGTGAAGTGCTCCCTAATCACGAGAACAGCAAAGCCATTTTCTGGAAAGACGGCGAGCCACTGAAAAAAGGCGATAAGCTGGTACAAAAGAACCTGGCGAAAAGCCTGGAAATGATTGCCGAAAGCGGCCCGGATGCGTTTTATAAAGGGGCTATTGCCGATCAGATCGCCGGGGAAATGCAGAAGAACGGTGGGCTGATGACCAAAGAGGACTTAGCCAGCTATAAAGCCGTGGAGCGTACGCCGATTAGCGGTGACTATCGCGGGTATCAGGTCTTCTCCATGCCGCCGCCGTCCTCTGGCGGTATTCACATCGTGCAGATCCTCAATATTCTTGAAAACTTTGATATGAAGAAGTACGGGTTTGGCAGCGCCGACGCCATGCAGGTCATGGCTGAAGCGGAGAAATATGCCTACGCTGACCGCTCGGAGTATCTGGGCGATCCCGATTTTGTGAAAGTGCCATGGCAGGCACTGACCAACAAAGCCTATGCTAAAACGCTTGCCGATCAGATTGATATCAACAAGGCTAAGCCTTCCAGCCAGATTAAACCTGGCAAGCTCGCCCCGTATGAAAGCAATCAGACCACTCACTTCTCGGTGGTGGATAAAGACGGCAATGCCGTGGCGGTGACCTATACCCTGAATACCACCTTCGGGACCGGTATTGTGGCGGGTAACACTGGCATTCTGCTCAATAATGAAATGGACGACTTCTCTGCCAAGCCGGGCGTACCGAATGTATACGGTCTGGTAGGCGGCGATGCCAACGCGGTCGGACCGAAGAAGCGTCCGCTGTCATCTATGTCGCCGACTATCGTGGTAAAAGATGGGAAAACCTGGCTGGTTACCGGCAGCCCAGGCGGGAGTCGAATTATCACTACTGTGCTGCAAATGGTGGTCAACAGCATTGATTTCGGGATGAACGTCGCCGAAGCGACCAACGCACCACGCTTCCATCATCAGTGGTTGCCGGATGAGCTTCGTATTGAGAAGGGCTTCAGCCCGGATACAATTAAGCTGCTGGAGCAAAAAGGACAGAAAGTGGCGCTGAAAGAAGCGATGGGCAGCACTCAGAGCATTATGGTTGGACCGGATGGCGCACTGTATGGCGCATCCGACCCGCGTTCCGTGGATGATTTAACGGCGGGTTACTGAGGATAATGGCCCTCTTCGCTGGAAGAGGGCCGGTTTGGAAGGCCCAATGGCAGTTATTATAATTCATTGTCTCCAGGTAACCTTAGCTTCGTGTTGTTTTGCTCTCTTCATAGTCTTGTAAATATTTCTCCAGCGGCCAGGCAGTGCCTAAACCAACGATTTACCGCTATCTTTTATCGATGATGAATGGCGCATATCGCTGCAGCGATTCAGACCAGCGGAATATTTGGCTGCTTTTATCCTGCAGGTTTACGCGCTCTAAATCATAAAACCCGTGCGTTTTTGCCGAACGCATTTTGAGGATATATTTACTCTCGCTGATGTCGTGCTGTCTTGTACCGTCTTTATTCCACTCTCCGGCGATGTCCGTATATTGATAAACAAGGTCGGAATACACGTTGATTATCCTGTTATCTTTGATCGCATAGAGCTCCAGAACTTCATAAAATGCGCCGCCGCCGGAATACGCCTCAGAGTATCCACCGCGCACCCCAAACGCCAGCGTATCGGGTGCGATCCGGTATGGTGCCAGATCCAGTTTTGTGTAATAGGCCAGTGGTCTGACGGACTCATCATCGCTCTCTTTTTCGGCGGTTTTATTCCACTCAGAGAGTTGGTTTAATGGTTTTTCCGAGCGTGCAATCGGCGTTAGCTGTTGGTTCTGCCAGGAAAAAACGCCGAGATATAATTTATTGGCGCGCCCGTTGCTGTAGTTTTCCGGACAGTTGTTATCCGCGTATTTCTTTGCCTGCCCGGCGTCGGCCGGATTGGCGGCGAAACAGGCGACACCGATATATTTGCCGTCTTTGCCCCAGGCTTTGGCACCCGTGAGGATCAGGTTGTCAGGATCTTCATTCGGCGCAACCCAGGCAATCCACGCGTTCTCAGATAATCCCTGTGGAAGCTCGCCAAATCCTTTGGCTGGGGTTGCTCCCGCCATTTGCTCAGCAAAAATCTGTTTACCTTCCGGGTGTTGAATAGCGCTGGGCACGGAATCGAGATTTTGTACGGTAGTGGCGAAAGCAGGGGAGAGTGCTGCCAGCAACACCAGGAGAAGGTACTTTTTCACTCTTGCGTCCTTTCAATAAGAAGGGCGATAAAACTCGCCCTTAATTTTATTTCACGCGAGCCATAAAGTAGGCATCAACGTATTCACCGTTGCGCAGGCCGTATTTCTTACCTGTGCCTTCGATTTCAAAGCCGTATTTCTTATACACCGCCACGGCCGGCTCATTATCAACAAATACCGTTAGCTCAATACGCTCGACGCGCAGCCAGTTGTCGCACATGTCGATCATCGTGCGAATCAACGCGCTGGCAACGCCGCGATTGTGCCACCGTGCATCCACGCAGATACCAAAATCAGCCACGTGGCTGCGACGCGGGCGTTGCGCGACCTCAATACAGAGATGCCCCACGACGATATCGTCAATACAGGCAACCAGTTGTTTGACCCCGGCTTGCTCGGTTAGCCTCGCTTGCCACATCTCGAGGGAAGGATGAGGAACCTGTAGCGTGTTGTGGTACACCTCCGGCTGGGCGTGGATCTGACGAATTGCGTCGTAATCTTTCGGTTCAGCGTGGCGTATCACTATCTCACTCATTCCTTATCTCCAGCAGGGTTAATTGTGTATTTACACTCGCTGAGAAAGAAAATTCCGTCAACTGCATTTTTTTGCAAAAAGAAGTAGACAAGTGCGAATGAGAATGATTATTATTGCTCTGCGTTCAGGGGAACCCCTACGGAGAACCTGAAAGCACGACATTGCTCACATTGCTTCCAGTATTACTTTAGCCAGCTTTTGCTGGCTTTTTTTTTGAGGTTTTGTGTCTGCCTGGCTTACTTGCCATTTCGTCCCCGGGAAGTGCTCGTGCTCCTCACGTACATTTAGTACGCTCCGGGCCCTGCGCGCTTGCCGTGAACAAACTGCCTGCGACGCCGACGGCCGATCCTGTCGCCCTGTGGTGCAGTTCAAGCGCCATCCGGCAAAGAATCCAACATTCAGTCTCCAGCCGCTTTGCGCTATGGTGTAGACAATCACCTTCGAAAGGATCGTCTCATGACCTTACACTGCGCATTTATTGGTTTTGGTAAAAGCACCACTCGCTACCATTTGCCGTACGTCCTCAACCGCAAAAATAGCTGGCATGTCGCGCACATTTTTCGCCGCCACGCCAAGCCGGAAGAGCAGGCGCCACAATATTCACATATTCACTTCACCAGTGACCTTGACGAGATCTTAAACGATCCGCAGGTGAAGCTGGTGATCGTCTGTACCCATGCTGACAGCCATTTTGAATACGCCAAACGCGCGCTGGAAGCGGGTAAAAACGTGTTGGTTGAGAAACCTTTCACGCCGACGCTTGCGCAAGCAAAAGCACTGTTCGAACTGGCGCAAAGCAAAGGACTGACCGTTACGCCATATCAGAACCGTCGTTTTGATTCCTGCTTCCTCACCGCTAAAAAAGCGATTGAGAGCGGCAAGCTCGGTGAAATTGTTGAGGTTGAAAGCCATTTCGATTACTACCGCCCCGTGGCGGAAACCAAGCCGGGACTGCCGCAGGACGGCGCATTCTATGGTCTGGGCGTACACACCATGGATCAGATTATCTCGCTGTTCGGTCGTCCCGATTGCGTGGCCTATGACATCCGCAGCCTGCGCAACAAAGCGAACCCGGACGATACCTTTGAAGCACAGCTGTTCTACGGCTCTCTGAAAGCCATTGTTAAAACCAGTCACTTGGTGAAAATCGACTATCCGAAGTTTATCGTTCACGGTACCAAAGGCTCGTTTGTGAAGTACGGCATCGACCAGCAGGAAACCAGCCTGAAGGCCAATATCATGCCAGGTGAGCCAGGTTTCGCTGCTGACGATTCCATTGGGATGCTGGAGTACGTCAATGATGACGGCCTGACGGTAAAAGAAGAGGTGCAGCCGGAAGTGGGGGATTACGGTCGCGCCTATGATGCGCTTTACCAGACGCTAACAGCCGGTACGCCTAATTACGTCAAGGAATCTGAAGTTCTTACCAATCTGGAACTCCTCGAACGCGCCTTTGAACAGGCTTCTCCGGCGACGATAACTCTCGCCAAATAGCCTGCGCAGACTCCTCTGGGCTTGTTCATTTTTTTTGAACAGAGGAGTCAATTTTCACCCTCTATGATCCCCGGCGGATTGAGTCCACACTTACTCCATCGAAAACATCTGGGGGTGAACACAATGATCTACTTACGCAAAGCTAATGACCGTGGCCACGCTAATCATGGCTGGCTCGATTCCTGGCATACCTTCTCTTTTGCCAACTACTATGACCCAAACTTTATGGGGTTCTCGGCACTGCGCGTGATTAACGATGACGTGATCGACGCAGGTCAGGGCTTTGGTACTCATCCCCATAAAGACATGGAAATCCTGACTTACGTGCTGGAAGGCGCGGTGGAACATCAGGACAGCATGGGGAATAAAGAGCAGGTTCCGGCCGGTGAGTTCCAGATAATGAGCGCCGGGACGGGGATCCGTCACTCGGAGTACAACCCGAGCAATACTGAGAAGCTGCATCTGTATCAGATTTGGATCATGCCGCAGGAAAACGGTATTACCCCACGCTATGAGCAGCGCCGTTTTGATGCCGCTCAGGGTAAACAACTGGTGCTGTCGCCAGATGCCCGTGATGGTTCGCTGAAAGTGTACCAGGATATGGAGTTGTACCGTTGGGCACTGGTCAAAGATGAGCAGTCGGTGCATCAGATTGCCGCTGAACGCCGCGTCTGGATCCAGGTAGTAAAAGGTAACGTGACAATTAACGGGACCAAAGCGACCACCAGTGATGGTCTGGCAATCTGGGATGAGCAGGCCATTTCTATTCATGCCGACAGCGACAGCGAAGTGTTGTTGTTTGATCTGCCGCCAGTATAAAAATACACGGCATCCTTCAAGCTGCATCTGTGTTGGCTTTCCTCGCTCACCCCGGTCGCGTACTTAATGTACGCTCCCGGGGATTTACTGCGTCGCCGCCTTGATGCAACTCGAATGATTTTGTGTATTTCTCACAATAAAAAACTCCTTTTTTTCTCTGCGAAGGTTCACGCACGTCCGTGGTAAACTGGGTGAATCTATCCCTTTTTAACGCTTCAGGACGATGAAAAAGAAAAGACCCGTACTTCAGGATGTAGCCGACCGCGTGGGCGTGACCAAAATGACGGTTAGCCGCTTTTTGCGTAACCCGGAGCAGGTCTCCGTGGCGCTGCGGGGCAAAATTGCCGCTGCACTTGATGAGCTGGGTTATATTCCCAATCGCGCTCCTGATATCCTTTCTAACGCCACCAGCCGCGCTATCGGCGTGCTGTTACCGTCTCTCACCAACCAGGTTTTTGCTGAAGTGCTACGCGGCATTGAGGCTGTCACTGACGCTCATGGTTATCAAACCATGCTGGCGCACTACGGTTATAAGCCTGAGATGGAACAAGAGCGTCTGGAATCGATGCTGTCGTGGAATATTGATGGCCTGATCCTCACCGAACGTAGCCATACGCCCCGTACGCTGAAAATGATTGAGGTTGCCGGTATCCCGGTGGTTGAGCTGATGGACAGCCAGTCCCCATGCCTTGATATTGCCGTGGGCTTCGACAACTTCGAAGCCGCGCGTCAGATGACAGCCGCTATCATCGCCCGCGGGCACCGTCATGTTGCCTATCTTGGCGCACGCCTTGATGAACGTACTATCATCAAACAGAGAGGCTACGAGCAGGCAATGCGCGATGCCGACCTGGTGCCGTACAGCGTGATGGTGGAGCAGTCTTCTTCCTACTCCTCCGGTATTGAACTTATCCGTCAGGCGCGGCGTGAATACCCGCAGCTCGATGGTGTCTTTTGTACCAACGATGACCTGGCGGTAGGGGCGGCCTTCGAATGCCAGCGTTTAGGGCTGAAAATCCCTGATGACATGGCGATTGCCGGATTCCACGGTCACGACATCGGGCAGGTGATGGAGCCGCGTCTGGCGAGCGTGCTCACGCCGCGTGAACGCATGGGCAGCATTGGCGCAGAACGTCTGCTGGCGCGCATCCGCGGTGAGGCCGTCACACCTAAAATGTTAGATTTAGGTTTCACCTTGTCACCGGGCGGATCTATTTAAGCCAACAAGTTTGAAGTAGCTCACACTTATACACTTCGAGCACGAATGGATATTGCTTCTCTATTTATCCGGCTGGACAATGTTACCGATAACAGTTACCCGTAACAATTTCCTGATTCTTGTACCAGTGGGGGCAACGCTTTGAGCACGACTAATCATGATCACCACGTTTACGTTCTGATGGGCGTATCGGGCAGCGGTAAATCTGCTGTCGCCAGCGAAGTGGCGCATCAACTGCAGGCCGCGTTTCTTGATGGCGATTTTCTCCATCCGCGCAGCAACATCATGAAAATGGCTTCTGGTGAGCCACTCAACGATGACGACCGCAAACCGTGGTTACAGGCGTTGAATGACGCCGCCTTTGCGATGCAGCGTACCAACAAGGTTTCGCTGATCGTCTGTTCCGCCCTGAAAAAAGTCTACCGCGACCAGCTACGCGACGGTAACCCGAACCTCTCTTTCATCTATCTGAAAGGGGATTTTGACGTTATCGAAAGCCGCCTGAAAGCGCGTAAAGGCCACTTCTTCAAAACGCAGATGCTGGTAACCCAGTTTGAAGCGCTGGAAGAACCGGGTGCGAATGAAAACGATGTACTGGTGGTCGATATCGATCAACCACTGGACGGTGTGGTCGCCAGCACCATTGAGGTTATTAACCAGGGCAGTAAGTAGTGAGTACATTAACGCTTGTTTTAACAGCAGTAGGGTCCGTTTTATTACTGCTGTTTTTAGTGATGAAGGCGCGTATGCACGCCTTCGTTGCTTTGATGGTGGTATCCATTGGTGCAGGTCTCTTTTCCGGTATGCCGCTCGATAAAATCGCGGCGACCATGGAAAAAGGAATGGGAGGCACGCTCGGTTTCCTGGCGATTGTTGTGGCGCTGGGGGCGATGTTCGGCAAGATTTTGCATGAGACCGGAGCTGTCGATCAGATTGCCGTCAAAATGCTGAAATCCTTCGGTCACAGCCGCGCACATTATGCGATTGGCCTGGCCGGTCTGATTTGCGCGCTGCCGCTATTCTTTGAGGTGGCGATTGTGCTGCTGATTAGCGTGGCATTCTCAATGGCGCGCCATACGGGGACAAACCTGGTTAAGCTTGTGATCCCGCTGTTTGCGGGCGTAGCGGCTGCTGCGGCATTCCTGCTGCCTGGGCCTGCGCCGATGCTGCTGGCCTCTCAGATGCACGCCGACTTTGGCTGGATGATCCTGATTGGCCTGTGTGCCGCGATTCCGGGCATGATTATCGCCGGGCCGCTGTGGGGGAATTTCATCAGCCGTTACGTCGAGCTGCACGTACCGGAAGATATTTCCGAGCCGCATTTGGGCGAAGGCAAAATGCCATCCTTTGGCTTCAGCTTATCGCTTATCCTGTTGCCGCTGGTTCTGGTGGGGCTGAAAACTATCGCCGCACGCTTTGTTCCGGTCGGTTCTACAACCTATGAATGGTTCGAGTTTATCGGTCACCCGTTTACCGCGATTCTGGTTGCCTGTCTGGTGGCGATTTACGGTCTGGCGGTGCGCCAGGGCATGCCAAAAGACCGCGTGATGGAGATCTGTGGCCATGCGCTGCAGCCGGCGGGGATTATTCTGCTGGTGATTGGTGCGGGCGGTGTGTTCAAACAGGTTCTGGTTGATTCTGGCGTCGGTCCGGCGCTGGGCGAAGCGTTAACCGGTATGGGCCTGCCGATTGCCATCACCTGCTTCGTGCTGGCGGCGGCGGTGCGTATCATTCAGGGTTCCGCGACTGTGGCCTGCTTAACGGCGGTTGGTCTGGTGATGCCGGTGATTGAGCAACTGAACTACTCCGGTGCCCAGATGGCGGCACTGTCTATCTGTATCGCGGGCGGCTCTATCGTGGTCAGCCACGTTAACGACGCTGGTTTCTGGTTGTTCGGTAAATTTACCGGTGCGACCGAAGCGCAAACGCTGAAGACCTGGACGATGATGGAAACCATCCTCGGCACGGTCGGTGCGATTGTCGGTATGATTGCCTTTCAGCTGTTGAGCTGATGGCATTGCCCGGTGGCGCTTGCGCTTACCGGGCCTGGAAACGAGCACACATCCACATCGTAGGCCGGGTAAGCGCAAGGATGCGCGGCGAGGGCGCCGTTTGCATGGACGCTACCTGCGCCCGTCCCCGGAAGCGGGAAGGAATAAGGCGAGGGAACCGCGACGCGGCGATTTTCATGCCGGAGAGCCTGGATTGTTAAGGGGGCTGCGTAGCCCCCTTAACACGTTCACTGGTGACGAGATCTCAGAGAAGCAATGAGCATGACGTGAACGGAACTGTTCTCCGGGTAACATGCTATCTGAGCCAAAAAGGGGAGATTACCCCTTCATCCACATCCTTACGCCGTCGAGGAACATCTGGGTAGCCATCATCACCAGAATCAGCCCCATCAGGCGCTCCAGTGCGTTCACCCCTTTCTCGCCCAGCAGACGCAAAAACAGCGACGACTGCAGCAAAATCACAAAAGTACCACCCCAGGCGATCAGCAGCGCAATCACCAGATGCCCCATCTGGTTCGGATACTGATGTGATAACAGCATTAATGAAGCCAGGATTGTTGGACCCGCTACCAGCGGGATCGCCAGTGGCACGATAAACGGCTCTTCGCCTGCCGGAAGCCCGGTGCTATTCCCGGTGGCGCTGGGGAAAATCATCTTAATGGCGATCAGGAACAAAATGATGCCCCCGGAGATCGAAACGGTTTCCGCGCGCAGGTTAAGAAATGCCAGTATTTTCTCGCCAGCAAACAGGAATATCAGCATCACCAACAGCGCAATAAACAGCTCGCGAATCATAATCGCGCGGCGGCGTTTTGGTTCGGTATGTTTCAATACGGACATGAAAATGGGCAGATTTCCGAGCGGATCCATAATAAGGATCAATAAAACTGCCGCTGAAATGATTTCATTCATAACTCAAATTCCCTGATAATTACTGCGGACTTTCTGCTTGCTTGCGCAGCGGGATAAGTCGCATTACTGATGGCTTCGCTATCATTGATTAATTTCACTTGCGACTTTGGCTGCTTTTTGTATGGTGAAGGATAGGCCAGTAGGATACTGGTTAGCATACACAGCACACATCTCTGCAGGAAAAAAACGCTATGAAAAATGTTGGTTTTATCGGCTGGCGCGGTATGGTCGGCTCTGTTCTCATGCAACGCATGGTTGAGGAGCGTGACTTCGACGCCATTCGCCCTGTTTTCTTTTCTACTTCCCAGCTCGGGCAGGCGGCACCGACATTCGGTGGAACCGCGACCGGCACGCTTCAGGACGCTTTTGATCTGGATGCGCTGAAGGCGCTCGATATCATCGTGACCTGTCAGGGCGGCGATTATACCAACGAAATCTATCCAAAGCTTCGTGAAAGCGGTTGGCAGGGTTACTGGATTGACGCGGCCTCTTCGCTGCGTATGAAAGACGATGCCATCATCATTCTCGATCCGGTTAACCAGGATGTCATCACTGACGGCCTGAACAAAGGTATTAAGACCTTTGTCGGCGGTAACTGTACCGTTAGCCTGATGCTGATGTCCCTCGGTGGCCTGTTTGCCAATGACCTGGTTGACTGGGTTTCTGTGGCGACCTATCAGGCGGCCTCCGGCGGCGGCGCGCGCCATATGCGCGAACTGCTTTCCCAGATGGGTCATCTGTATGGCCATGTGGCCGATGAACTGGCAACCCCTTCCTCTGCTATTCTCGATATCGAACGTAAAGTGACGACCCTGTCCCGCAGCGGTGAACTGCCGGTTGATAACTTTGGCGTACCGTTGGCCGGTAGCCTGATTCCGTGGATCGACAAACAACTTGATAACGGTCAGAGCCGCGAAGAGTGGAAGGGACAGGCTGAAACCAACAAAATTCTTAACACCTCTTCCGTGATCCCGGTTGATGGTCTGTGCGTGCGCGTCGGTGCGCTGCGCTGCCACAGCCAGGCGTTCACCATTAAACTGAAAAAAGATGTGTCTATTCCGACCGTGGAAGAACTGCTGGCAGCGCACAATCCGTGGGCCAAAGTCGTGCCAAACGATCGGGATATCACCATGCGTGAGTTAACCCCGGCGGCCGTTACCGGCACGCTGACCACGCCAGTAGGCCGTCTGCGTAAGCTGAATATGGGACCGGAGTTCCTGTCAGCCTTTACCGTGGGCGACCAGTTGCTGTGGGGTGCTGCAGAGCCATTGCGCCGTATGCTGCGTCAGTTGGCGTAATGTGGGACGGCCTGATGACGCCACGTTAATCAGGCCTACAAACGACGCGAATCACCTGGCCGGATCAGTCAATACGGCTTTCCGGCAGAGGGATTGCGTGTTTTAACAATGGGTGCTGAGTCACCCATTTTTTTGCGTAATACAGGAGTAAGCGCAGATGTTTCATTTTTTACCAGGAGTAAGATAAAGCATTGGCTATTCTTTAAGGGTGACTTAGTACCGGAGGTATTAAGTTGTTGCCTGAAGGTGGGACGACGCAGAGAGGATGCACAATTGTGCTGCGCCGTTCAGGTCAAAAAAAGTGTCACTACCTGATGTCGAAGATCAGTTGGAAGGCGTGACACCATAAAACAGGATGACAACCATGTCCGTTCGTATCGATAGAGACGTGATTAATGCGCTAATTGCAGGCCATTTTGCGGATCCTTTTTCCGTACTCGGTATGCACCAAACTGACGCTGGACTTGAAGTCCGCGCCCTATTACCTGACGCCACCGAAGTGTGGGTGATCGAACCCAAAACCGGACGCAAAGTCGGCAAGCTGGACTGCCTCGACTCTCGCGGTTTTTTCTGTGCTGTACTTCCCCGCCGTAAAAATTTCTTTCGCTATCAGTTAGCTGTTGTCTGGCATGGACAGGAGAATCTGATTGATGACCCTTATCGTTTTGGCCCGCTGATCCAGGATATGGATGCCTGGCTGTTATCTGAAGGTACGCACTTGCGACCTTACGAAACGCTGGGCGCGCATGCGGATACCATGGATGGCGTAACCGGTACGCGCTTCTCCGTCTGGGCGCCTAACGCTCAACGCGTGTCAGTGGTTGGGCAGTTCAACTACTGGGATGGCCGTCGCCACCCGATGCGCCTGCGTAAAGAAAGCGGTATCTGGGAGCTGTTTATCCCCGGCGCGCAGCATGGTCAACTGTATAAATACGAGATGATCGATGCGAACGGTAAGCTGCGAATCAAAGCGGACCCTTACGCCTTCGAAGCGCAAATGCGTCCGGAAACCGCGTCGCTTATCTGCGGTCTGCCGGAAAAAGTGGTGCAAAGCGAGGAGCGAAAAAAAGCCAACCAGTTTGATGCGCCGATCTCTATCTATGAAGTGCACCTGGGCTCATGGCGTCGTCATACCGATAACAACTTCTGGCTGAGCTACCGCGAACTGGCGGATCAACTGGTGCCTTACGTCAAGTGGATGGGCTTTACCCATCTCGAACTGTTGCCGATTAATGAGCATCCGTTCGACGGTAGCTGGGGCTACCAACCTACCGGTATGTATGCGCCGACCCGTCGTTTCGGGACGCGTGATGATTTCCGCTATTTTGTGAATGCCGCGCATCAGGCCGGACTGAACGTCATTCTCGACTGGGTGCCGGGCCATTTCCCGTCGGACGACTTTGGTCTGGCAGAGTTTGATGGCACCAATCTGTATGAGCACAGCGACCCGCGCGAAGGGTATCACCAGGACTGGAACACGCTGATTTACAACTACGGTCGCCGTGAAGTCAGTAACTATCTGGTAGGCAATGCCTTGTACTGGATTGAACGTTTTGGTATCGATGCGCTGCGCGTAGATGCCGTGGCGTCGATGATTTATCGCGACTACAGCCGTAAAGAAGGGGAGTGGGTCCCGAACGAATTTGGCGGTCGTGAAAACCTCGAAGCCATTGAGTTTTTACGCAATACCAACCGTATTCTTGGCGAGCAGGTGCCGGGGGCCGTGAGCATGGCGGAAGAGTCCACCGACTTTGCCGGCGTTTCAAGGCCACAGGATATGGGCGGTTTAGGGTTCTGGTATAAGTGGAACCTCGGCTGGATGCACGACACGCTGGACTACATGAAGTTGGATCCGGTTCATCGTCAGTTCCATCACGATAAGCTGACCTTCGGCATGCTGTACAACTACACCGAAAACTTTGTCCTGCCGCTGTCGCACGATGAAGTGGTACACGGTAAAAAATCAATTCTCGATCGCATGCCGGGGGACGCATGGCAGAAGTTTGCCAACCTGCGCGCCTACTACGGCTGGATGTGGGCCTTCCCGGGCAAGAAACTGCTGTTTATGGGCAACGAGTTTGCTCAGGGGCGTGAGTGGAACCATGACGCCAGCCTCGACTGGCATCTGCTGGAAGGCGGCGATAACTGGCACCACGGCGTACAGCGTTTGGTGCGCGATCTGAACCTTACCTATCGTCATCACAAAGCGCTGCACGAGCTTGATTTTGACGCCTATGGCTTCGAGTGGCTGGTGGTAGATGACAAAGAACGTTCGGTGCTGGCTTTCGTTCGTCGTGACAAAGTCGGTAATGAAATCATCGTTATCAGCAACTTTACGCCAGTGCCTCGCCACGGCTATCGCTTCGGTATCAATCAGCCGGGCAAATGGCGCGAAATCCTCAATACCGATTCGATGCATTATCACGGTAGCAATACCGGTAACGGCGGCGCGGTGCACAGCGATGAAATCGCCAGTCATGGTCGTCAGCACTCACTGAGCCTGACGTTGCCACCGCTGGCAACGATCTGGCTGGTGCGGGAGGGATAATGACGCAACTGGCAACCGGCAACGCCACCCCCCATGGTGCAACGTATGACGGCCATGGCGTCAATTTCACCCTCTTTTCGGCCCACGCTGAACGCGTTGAATTATGCGTATTCGATGAGCAAGGCTGCGAACTCCGCTACGACCTGCCGGGGCGTAGCGGCGATGTCTGGCACGGCTATCTGGCCAACGCCCGTCCCGGTCTACGCTATGGCTATCGCGTACATGGTCCGTGGCAACCGCAGCAGGGCCACCGGTTTAATCCGGCGAAACTGCTGCTTGACCCTTGCGCGCGTCGGGTGGATGGCCAGTTAAAAGATAACCCACTGCTGCACGGTGGGCTGAATGAACCGGATCATCATGATAATGCCGCCATCGCGCTGAAGGGCGTGGTGGTGTCCGACCATTATGACTGGGAGGATGATGCCCTGCCGCGCACGCCGTGGGGCAATACCGTAATTTACGAAGCGCATGTCAAAGGGCTGACGTATTTGCATCCTGACCTGCCGGAAGAAATTCGCGGGACCTACAAAGCGCTGGGTCATCCAGTGATGATCGACTATTTCAAGCGCCTCGGCATTACCGCACTGGAGCTGTTACCGGTGGCGCATTTCGCCAGCGAACCGCGGCTTCAGCGACTGGGCCTGTCAAACTACTGGGGCTACAACCCGGTGGCGATGTACGCGCTGCATCCGGCCTATGCCAGCTCGCCGGAGAGTGCGCTTGATGAGTTTCGCGACGCGGTAAAAGCGCTGCATAAAGCGGGTATTGAGGTCATTCTCGACATCGTTTTAAACCACAGCGCCGAGCTGGATCTCGAAGGACCTGTCTTCTCGCTGCGCGGAATTGATAACCGTAGCTATTATTGGATCAGAGATGATGGCGATTACTACAACTGGACCGGTTGTGGGAACACCATCAATCTGAGCCATCCTGGCGTTGTGGAATACGCATGCGAGTGTCTGCGCTACTGGGTTGAAACCTGCCATGTGGATGGTTTTCGTTTTGATTTGGCTTCCGTCATGGGGCGTACGCCTGAGTTTCGTCAGGATGCTCCGCTGTTTACCGCGATCCAAAACTGTCCGCTGCTCTCACGCGCCAAGCTGATTGCGGAACCGTGGGATATTGGTGAAGGCGGGTATCAGGTGGGGAATTTCCCCCCGCCGTTTGCCGAGTGGAATGACCATTTCCGCGATGCAACGCGACGTTTTTGGCTCCAGCGTAATCTTTCGTTGGGCGAGTTTGCCGGACGTTTTGCTGCATCCAGCGACGTGTTTAAACGCCCGGGCCGCAATCCCAGCGCCACGGTCAATCTGGTGACCGCGCATGACGGTTTTACGCTACGCGACTGCGTTTGCTTCACAAATAAGCACAATGAAGCGAATGGTGAGGAAAATCGCGACGGCACTAGCAATAACTACAGTGACAATCATGGTAAAGAAGGATTAGGCGGCTCGCTGGACCTGATTGAGCGGCGGCGCGACAGCATTCATGCGCTGTTAACCACGCTGTTGCTCTCCCAGGGGACGCCGATGCTGCTGGCGGGTGATGAGCATGGTCATAGCCAGCACGGTAATAATAACGCTTACTGCCAGGATAACGCCTTAACCTGGCTGGACTGGCAGCAGGCAAACAGTGGGCTAACCACATTTACCGCCGCGTTGATTCATCTGCGTCGGCAAATACCTGCATTAACAGGCGATTGCTGGTGGGAAGAGGGCGATGGCAATGTTCGTTGGCTGAATAAGTACGCACAACCCTTAAGTGCGGATGAGTGGCATAACGGCCCGAGGCAGATGCAAATCCTGCTTTCAGATCGTTTCCTGATTGCAATAAACGCCACGCTTGAGGTGACAGATATCGTTTTACCTGAAGGGGAATGGCACGCCATTCCCCCATTTGCCGGAGAGGATAATCCGGTGCTTACGGCGGTCTGGCAGGGACCTGCGCACGGACTGTGTGTGTTCCAGAGAAGATAAAAAGGAGTTAGTCATGGTAAGTTTAGAGAAGAACGATCGTGTAATGTTGGCGCGCCAGCTGCCATTAAAATCTGTTGCCCTGATCCTGGCCGGTGGCCGCGGTACTCGCCTGAAAGATTTAACCAATAAGCGTGCCAAGCCTGCCGTGCACTTTGGCGGTAAGTTCCGCATTATCGATTTTGCCTTATCCAACTGTCTTAATTCCGGGATCCGCCGTATCGGCGTGATCACTCAGTACCAGTCACACACGCTGGTGCAGCATATTCAGCGCGGCTGGTCGTTCTTTAGTGAAGAGATGAACGAGTTCGTCGATCTGCTGCCTGCCCAGCAGAGGATGCAGGGTGAAAACTGGTATCGCGGTACGGCGGATGCGGTGACCCAAAACCTGGACATCATTCGACGCTATAAAGCGGAATATGTGGTGATCCTCGCGGGCGATCATATTTATAAGCAGGACTACTCACGCATGCTGATCGACCACGTTGAGAAAGGCGCGCGTTGCACAGTGGCCTGTATGCCAGTGCCTATTGAAGAGGCCAGCGCGTTTGGCGTAATGGACGTGGACGACACCGATAAAATTATCGAGTTCGTTGAAAAACCTGCCAACCCGCCAGCGATGCCTAATGATCCGACCAAATCGCTTGCCAGTATGGGGATCTACATCTTCGACGCCGATTATCTGTATGAACTGCTGGCGGAAGATGACCTCGATGAAAAATCCAGTCACGATTTTGGCAAAGACATCATCCCGAAAATCACCGAAGCTGGCATGGCATATGCACATCCATTCCCATTGTCCTGCGTACAGTCTGACCCGGAATCCGAGCCGTACTGGCGCGATGTGGGAACGCTGGAAGCCTACTGGAAAGCAAACCTCGATCTGGCTTCGGTGACGCCTGAACTGGATATGTACGACCAGGACTGGCCAATCCGTACGCATATGGAATCACTGCCGCCGGCGAAATTTGTTCAGGACCGTTCCGGTAGCCACGGAATGACGCTGAACTCGCTGGTTTCCGGCGGCTGTATTATTTCTGGTTCGGTGGTAGTGCAGTCCGTTCTGTTCCCGCGAGTGCGGGTGAATTCATTCTGTAACATTGATTCGGCAGTGTTGTTACCTGAAGTGTGGGTGGGACGTTCGTGCCGCTTACGTCGTTGCATTATCGACCGCGCCTGCGTTATTCCTGAAGGCATGGTGATTGGTGAAAACGCGGAAGAAGATGCTCGTCGTTTCTACCGTTCAGAGGAAGGTATTGTACTGGTCACGCGTGAAATGCTGCGCAAACTGCAGATCAAACAGGAGCGATAATGCAGGTTTTACACGTTTGTTCAGAGATGTTCCCTTTGTTAAAAACCGGGGGACTGGCGGATGTTATTGGGGCGTTACCCGCAGCGCAAATCGCGGACGGTGTGGATGCCCGCGTGCTGCTCCCGGCGTTTCCTGATATCCGTCGCGGCATTCCCGATGCGCAGGTAGTGACGCGTCGCGATACCTTCGCCGGACGTATTACGCTGTTGTTCGGGCATTTCAACGGTGTGGGCATTTACCTGATTGACGCGCCGCATCTCTATGACCGTCCCGGTAGCCCGTATCACGACACTAATCTGTTTGCGTATACCGATAACGTGCTGCGTTTTGCGCTGCTGGGCTGGGTCGGCAGTGAAATGGCCTGTGGCTTTGACCCATTCTGGCGCCCGGATGTGGTGCATGCGCACGACTGGCATGCCGGTCTGGCCCCGGCGTATCTGGCGGCGCGCGGCCATCCGGCGAAATCGGTGTTCACCGTGCACAACCTGGCGTATCAAGGCATGTTTTATGCAAAGCATATGGATGACATCCAATTGCCATGGTCGTTCTTTAACGTGCACGGACTGGAGTTTAACGGGCAGATTTCTTTCCTGAAGGCCGGGTTGTACTACGCCGACCACATTACGGCGGTCAGTCCGACCTACGCGCGGGAAATTACCGAGCCGCAGTTTGCCTACGGCATGGAAGGTCTGTTGCAGCAGCGTCATCGTGAAGGACGTCTTTCCGGTGTGCTGAACGGCGTTGATGAAAAAATCTGGAGCCCGGAAACCGATCTGCTGCTGGCGTCGCGGTATACGCGTGAAACGCTGGAAGAGAAAGCGGAGAACAAACGCCAGCTACAGATCGCGATGGGACTTAAGGTTAACGACAAAGTGCCGTTATTTGCCGTAGTCAGCCGCCTGACCAGTCAGAAAGGGCTGGATCTGGTGCTGGAAGCGCTACCGGGGTTGTTAGAGCAGGGTGGACAGCTGGCATTGCTTGGTGCGGGCGATCCGGTTTTACAGGAAGGTTTCCTCGCCGCGGCGGCGGAACATCCTGGACAGGTGGGCGTACAGATTGGCTATCACGAAGCCTTCTCGCACCGCATCATGGGTGGGGCCGACGTTATATTGGTTCCCAGCCGTTTTGAGCCGTGTGGCTTAACGCAGTTGTATGGACTGAAGTACGGCACGCTGCCGCTGGTGCGGCGCACCGGTGGGCTGGCTGATACGGTCTCTGACAGTTCGCTGGAAAACCTGGCGGATGGTATCGCCAGTGGGTTTGTATTTGAAGATAGTAATGCCTGGTCGCTGCTACGCGCGATTCGGCGTGCTTTCGTATTGTGGTCCCGGCCTTCGCTGTGGCGGTTTGTACAACGTCAGGCCATGACCATGGATTTTAGCTGGCAAGTCGCGGCGAAGTCATACCGTGAGCTTTACTATCGTTTGAAATAGATATCCAGGAATCACCTATATGAATGCTCCATTTACTTATGCATCGCCCACACTCAGCGTAGAGGCACTTAAGCATTCTATCGCCTACAAGCTGATGTTCACGATTGGTAAAGACCCGGTCATTGCCAATAAACATGAGTGGCTGAACGCCACGTTGTTCGCGGTGCGCGATCGTCTCGTGGAGCGCTGGCTGCGTTCTAACCGTGCGCAATTATCCCAGGAAACTCGACAGGTTTATTATCTGTCAATGGAGTTTCTGATTGGCCGCACACTTTCCAATGCACTGTTATCGTTGGGTATTTATGACGATGTCAAAAATGCGCTGGAAGGTATGGGGTTGGATCTTGAAGATCTGATCGATGAAGAAAACGACCCTGGTCTTGGCAACGGTGGCCTCGGGCGCCTGGCGGCCTGCTTCCTGGACTCACTGGCTACGTTGGGTCTGCCGGGACGCGGCTACGGTATTCGTTATGACTACGGCATGTTCAAACAGAACATTGTTGATGGCCGACAGAAAGAGTCTCCGGACTACTGGCTGGAATACGGTAACCCGTGGGAATTCAAACGCCACAATACGCGCTACAAAGTGCGCTTTGGCGGGCGTATTCAGCAGGAAGGCAAGAAAACGCGCTGGATAGAAACTGAAGAGATCCTCGCGGTAGCCTACGACCAAATTATTCCCGGTTATGACACAGACGCCACCAATACGCTGCGCTTGTGGAATGCCCAGGCCAGTAGCGAAATCAACCTCGGTAAATTTAACCAGGGCGACTACTTTGCGGCGGTGGAAGATAAAAACCACTCCGAGAACGTCTCCCGCGTGCTGTATCCGGATGACTCCACCTATTCAGGACGCGAGCTGCGTTTGCGCCAGGAGTATTTCCTGGTCTCCTCCACGGTGCAGGACATCCTGAACCGTCATTATCAACTGCACAAAACCTACGACAACCTGGCAGATAAGATCGCCATTCACCTCAACGACACCCATCCGGTACTGTCGATTCCTGAGCTGATGCGTCTGCTGATCGATGAGCACAAATTCAGTTGGGATAATGCGTTTGAGGTCTGCTGCCAGGTCTTCTCGTATACCAACCACACCTTGATGAGCGAAGCGCTGGAGACCTGGCCTGTCGA
Organism: Citrobacter sp. RHBSTW-01044; assembly: GCF_013781945.1. Taxonomy (NCBI): domain Bacteria; kingdom Pseudomonadati; phylum Pseudomonadota; class Gammaproteobacteria; order Enterobacterales; family Enterobacteriaceae; genus Citrobacter; species Citrobacter sp. RHBSTW-01044. The sequence goes on from NZ_CP056180.1 coordinate 299,328, forward strand.
TATGCTGGGCAAAATTCTGCCGCGCCATCTGCAAATCATCTTTGAGATTAACGACTACTTCCTGAAGACGTTGCAGGAACAGTATCCGAACGATACCAGTCTGCTGGGACGGACGTCGATTATCGATGAATCCAACGGCCGCCGGGTGCGTATGGCATGGCTCGCAGTGGTGGTGAGCCACAAGGTTAACGGCGTTTCTGAGCTGCACTCCAACCTGATGGTGCAGTCGCTGTTTGCTGACTTTGCGAAGATTTTCCCGACTCGCTTCTGTAACGTCACCAACGGCGTGACGCCGCGCCGCTGGCTGGCGCTGGCTAACCCATCGCTCTCTGAGGTACTGGATGAGAACATTGGCCGCACCTGGCGAACCGATCTCAGCCAGCTAAGCGAGCTTGAACAGCACTGCGATTACCCGCTGGTAAATCAGGCGGTGCGCCGTGCGAAACTGGAGAATAAAAAGCGTCTGGCAACGCTCATTGCCCAGCAGCTTAACGTGGTGGTGAACCCGAAATCGCTGTTTGATGTGCAGATCAAGCGTATTCACGAGTACAAACGCCAGTTGATGAACGTGCTGCATGTGATCACCCGCTACAACCGCATTAAGGCCGAACCTGATGCCGAGTGGGTGCCGCGCGTGAATATCTTCGCCGGTAAAGCGGCTTCGGCCTATTACATGGCGAAGCACATTATTCACCTGATCAACGACGTCGCGAAAGTGATCAACAACGATCCGCAAATTGGTGACAAGCTGAAAGTGGTGTTTATTCCTAACTACAGCGTCAGCCTGGCGCAGGTGATTATTCCTGCTGCCGACCTGTCTGAGCAGATTTCGCTGGCCGGGACCGAAGCCTCTGGTACCAGTAATATGAAGTTTGCCCTCAACGGCGCGCTGACCATTGGGACGCTGGACGGTGCCAACGTCGAGATGCTGGAGCATGTGGGCGCAGAAAATATCTTTATCTTTGGTAATACGGCGGAAGAGGTCGAAGCCTTACGCAGCCAGGGCTACAAGCCGCGTGAGTATTACGAGAAAGACGAAGAGCTGCACCAGGTGCTGACGCAGATTGGCAGCGGTGTATTCAGCCCTGAGGAGCCGGGGCGCTATCGTGACCTGGTTGACTCGCTGATCAACTTTGGCGACCACTATCAGGTTCTGGCGGATTATCGCAGCTACGTTGACTGCCAGGATAAGGTTGACGAACTGTATCGCCACCCGGAAGAGTGGACCACCAAGTCGATGATTAATATCGCCAACATGGGCTACTTCTCGTCGGACAGGACGATCAAAGAGTACGCCGAAAACATCTGGCATATCGACTCGGTGCGGTTGTAACAAGGGCAGGACGATCTGTAGGCCGGATGGATAAGGCGTTAGCCGCCATCCGGCAAAAGGCCCGGTAGCGCTGACGCTTACCGGGCCTACAGTTTTATATCGAGTGTCTTAAGACGCCAGCGACAGCTGCTGTTTCTCAATGTACTCCACCAGCCACTGGGTCATGCGCGACTGCTGTTCAGCGTTCAGCCACATACCTTCTTTCGTGCGACGCCACAGCGCATCTTCCGCACGGCGCACCCATTCGTGATCGACCAGATATTTCAGCTCGGCCTCATAGAACTCATGGCCGAAGTCTTCACCTAACTCGGCAAGCGAGGTGGCTTCCCCGATAATCCATTCGGTGTTACTGCCGTAGGTGCGCGAATAATGGCGCGCCAGCGACTCGGTCAGGAACGGGTAGCGACGGCGCAGTTTGGCCGCGTAATCTTCACGATCGCCGCCGATGTCACCGCCTGGCAGAATGCAATCTTTTGTCCACGCCGGACCGATTCCCTGATAGTACGACGCCAGTTTTTCCATCGCGTGTTCGGCCAGCTTACGGTAGGTCGTCAGCTTACCGCCAAAGACCGACAGCAGCGGCGCTTTGCCGTTTTCATCGTGGATATCCAGCGTGTAATCACGGGTGATAGCCTGCGGCGAGTCGGACTCGTCATCGCACAGCGGACGTACGCCCGAGTAGGTCCAGACGATATCGTCACGGCCCAGCTGTTTCTTAAAGTGCGCGTTGTAGACCTTCAGCAGGTAATTGATTTCACTCTCATCAATTTTTACCGCTTTCGGGTCGCCTTTGTATTCGACGTCAGTCGTCCCGATGATCGAGAATTCGTCCATCCATGGGATGACAAACACAATACGTTTATCTTCGTTTTGCAGAATATAAGCTTGCTTCTGGGTATGGACGCGCGGCACTACGATGTGGCTGCCTTTAATCAGACGAATACCGTACGGCGATGGCAGATGCATGCCGTCGTCGAAGAACTCTTTCACCCATGGGCCGGTGGCATTGACCAGACCACGCGCCTGCCAGGTGTGCTTTTTACCGGTATCGATATCTTCAGCTTCAACAATCCACAAACCGTTTTCACGGCGAGCGGAGGTAGCGCGAGTGCGGGTTAACACCTCTCCGCCTTTGCGTACGACCATTTGGGCGTTTGCCAAAACCAGTCGCGCATCGTCTACCCAGCAGTCAGAATATTCGAAACCGCGCACAATCTCAGGTTTCATTACGGAATCTGCGCCAAAACGCAAACCGGTCGAACTCGGCAAACTGGTGCGTTTGCCCAGATGATCGTACATAAACAGACCAATGCGGATCATCCACGCTGGACGCAGGTGCGGGCGATGGGGCAGACGAAAGCGCATCGGGAAGGCGATATGCGGTGCCATTTTCAACAACACCTCACGTTCGGCCAGCGCTTCGCTCACCAGGCGAAATTCGTAGTGTTCCAGGTAGCGCAGGCCACCGTGGATGAGTTTGGAGCTAGCGGAAGAGGTGGCGCAGGCTAAATCCTGCGCTTCCAGCATCAGCACGGATAAACCGCGTCCAGCGGCATCTGCCGCGATACCGGCACCGTTGATGCCTCCACCTATCACAATCAGATCTTTGGTTTCCATGCTGGCCTCTCGCACTTTCGTTATAGCTCATTAATGTTCGTTATCGAGCATAATAGCAAAGAATCGCGCCATTGGTAACATCGGATAAACAATTTACAGTGATACATATAACATTATGGCGTTTAACTGCCGTCGGGACGTACACTAAGAAGTAACATGTCTGAAAAGCGTCACCTGCAATATAAAGAAGAGAGAGCAATGGATCAGTTTGAATGTATTAATGTCGAAGAAGCGCATCAGAAGCTGCACCAGGGGGCCGCGGTGTTAGTGGATATCCGCGACCCGCAAAGCTATGCGATGGGTCACGCCCCGCAGGCGTTTCATCTGACGAACGACACGCTGGGGTCATTTATGCGCGAGCATGATTTCGACACCGCCGTGTTAGTAATGTGTTATCACGGCAACAGCAGTAAAGGCGCGGCGCAATATCTTCTTCAGCAGGGCTATGACGCGGTTTACAGTGTTGACGGCGGCTTCGACGCCTGGCATCGACATTTTCCGGCAGAAGTGGCATACGGTTCGTAAGACTATACCCAAATTAATTCGAGTTGCATCGCGACGGCGACGCAGCAAATCTCCGGGCGCGTACGAACAGTATGTGACCGGAGTGAGTGAGGAAAGCCAACAAAGATGCAGCTCGAAGTAAGAAGGGTATATATACTGTCCTCTTTTGTGTGGAATAAGCGACAGCAACCATGTTGATGATTACCTCTTTTGCTAACCCCCGCGTGGCGCAGGCATTTGTTGATTATATGGCGACACAGGGCGTTATCCTGACGATTCAACAACATCAGCAAACGGATGTCTGGCTGGCGGATGAGTCCCAGGCTGAGCGCGTGCATGCTGAGCTGGCGCGGTTTCTGGAGAATCCAGGCGATCCGCGTTACCTCGCGGCAAGCTGGCAGTCGGGTCATACCGACAGCGGTCTGCGCTATCAGCGTTATCCGTTCCTGGCAACTTTGCGCGAACGCGCAGGCCCGGTAACCTGGGTGGTGATGGCCGCGTGTGTGCTGGTGTTTATTGCGATGAACACGCTGGGCGACCAGACTGTGATGCTCTGGCTGGCATGGCCGTTTGACCCTTCGCTGAAATTTGAATTCTGGCGTTATTTCACCCACGCTTTTATGCACTTCTCGCTGATGCATATTCTGTTCAACCTGCTGTGGTGGTGGTATCTCGGCGGTGCGGTAGAAAAGCGTCTGGGCAGCGGAAAACTGATTGTAATTACCGTGATCAGCGCCCTGCTAAGCGGCTACGTTCAGCAGAAATTTAGCGGTCCGTGGTTTGGTGGGCTGTCTGGCGTGGTATATGCGCTGATGGGTTATGTGTGGTTGCGCGGCGAGCGCGATCCACAAAGTGGTATTTTCCTGCAGCGTGGTTTGATTATCTTTGCTTTGATCTGGATTGTTGCCGGCTGGTTTGATGTGTTCGGCATGTCGATGGCGAACGGCGCACATATCGCCGGGCTGGCCGTGGGTCTGGCAATGGCGTTTGCCGATACTATGAATGTACGAAAACGAACGTAATTTCAGGGAACAATAATGAAGCAAACACAACGACATGACGCGATCATCGAGCTGGTAAAGAAACAAGGATACGTCAGTACTGAGGAGCTGGTGGAGCATTTCTCCGTCAGTCCGCAGACGATTCGCCGCGATCTTAACGATCTGGCCGATCAGAACATGATTTTGCGCCATCACGGTGGCGCGGCGCTGCCCTCCAGCTCGGTCAACACCCCGTGGCATGACCGTAAAGCGACACAGACGGCGGAAAAAGAGCGCATTGCCCGCAAAGTTGCCACGCAGATCCCGAACGGTTCTACGTTGTTCATTGATATCGGCACCACGCCGGAAGCGGTGGCTCACGCGCTGCTCAATCACAGCAATTTACGCATTGTGACCAACAACCTCAATGTGGCGAATACGCTGATGGCGAAAGAGGATTTTCGCATCATACTCGCCGGTGGCGAACTGCGTAGCCGCGACGGCGGTATTATGGGCGAAGCGACCCTCGACTTTATTTCTCAGTTCCGCCTGGACTTCGGCATCTTAGGGATTAGCGGTATCGATAGCGATGGCTCCCTGCTGGAGTTTGATTATCACGAAGTTCGCACCAAGCGCGCGATTATTGAGAATTCACGGCATGTGATGCTGGTGGTGGATCACTCGAAGTTTGGGCGTAACGCGATGGTGAATATGGGCAGTATCAGCATGGTGGATGCGGTGTATACCGACACGCTGCCGCCAGCTGGCGTGATGCAGGTTATTGCGGACCATCATATTCAGTTAGAGCTGTGCTAAGTTAATTCCAGGCCTGATAAGCGTAGCGTATCAGGCATTAACTAAACCCCATACCCCATCATTTTCAGCAGTTTCTGCGCATGTTGCACTGCATCCTGGCGGTGTGCGACGCCGAGCTTTTGATACAAATTGCGGATGTGCGTCTTGATGGTCGTTGCCGCGACGGCCAATTCTCCGGCGATCTGCTCGTTGCTGTAGCCCGAATAAATCAGTCCCAGAACCTGCCATTCGCGCTGGGTCAGCGGGCTGGTCCGGATAAGCTCCGGTACTTCCGGGTGAGTAAGCAGACGCTCAACGAACCCTTCATCGAAGTGGGCGAATTTATGGCGGTGATGCTGGTTAATCTCACGCAAAATACGCTGGGCGCGGTGCTGATCGAGTTCCGGTAAGGTATTGAGCTGAATCAGCTGACGCAGTTGCTGCGCCATGGCCTCACCTTCAATGACAAAGTGACTGATAAATCCGGTGCGGTTCGCCAGCTGTAGCGCGTCGAGTAACACACGCTGTGCGTCATTTTTGCGCCCTGCCTGCCAGTAGAGCTGATTAAGCAGCAGCAGGTTACGGTTCAGATCGCTCATCAGGCGCAAATTGCGCGCATTTTCATTCAACTCTTCCAGCACAATCTCAGCCGGTTCAAACTCGCCCAGCAGGATCTGCGCGCGGGCGATGTTGCGCCACTGGCTTTGCAGAAAGTGGTTATTGGCGAATTCCGGTTTCGGCGTGTGGCGCAGCCAGTTGGCGGCCGAATTTTTGTCGCCCACCATTTGCCAGTAAATCACCCGTACTTTATCGGCGTTCGAGATCCAGTCACTGTGATAGTGACCGTTACCCAGCAGGTTTTCCAGGCGGTTGAGCAGGCTACGCGCATTGTCCAGATCCCCCCGGGCCAGCGAACATTGAATCAGCAGCGCCAGGCACTGTAGCTGTTGCTGCGGCTGGAATGTGGAAAGCAGTTCAATACCCGCGCGGGCAGACGCTTCCGATTCGTCCAGGCGCGCCCATGCCCACAGCAGTTGCGCGCGAATACGCACCAGGAACTCGTGCATCGGCAACTGTTCCAGATGCTGCTCTTTGATCAGCTGAAACGCTTTTTCCTGAGTCTCCCAGGCGGCCTGTAAAAAGCCCTGGGCAAACAAAATTTCGCTTTGCTGGATTAAACTCCACAACGCGTAATGCCAGACGTCATGATGGCGCGCCATTTGCTCGGTTTGCTGCATCAACGCCAGAGAACGCGTGAGATCGCCCTTACAGTGCAGGACTTCACCATGTACCGACGTGGCGACGATACGGCTATAGAACCAGGCGATGGGTAACTCATCCAGCGCCAGCTTTGCCAGGCGCTCGGCTTCGTCAGGATTTCCGTCGTTAATCGCGACCTGCGCACGCAGGGCGTTAAATTCGGCGTGCAGCGTCGGTTCCATGTCGCCTTTCATTTCCTGCTCAGCGCGCGCCAGCAGGGTATTAACCTCGCCGTAGCGGTGCTGGCTTTGCATCAGCCAGGCTTGCAGCAGAACCAGACGCGGATTTTCCAGCAGACTTTCCCACGGCAGGGCTTTCAGCGACTCTTCCAGTAATGTCAGTTCGCTGTGGTTAAACAGTCCCCACGCATGGTTAAGCAGGATATCGCGTAGCATATGGGCGTCGCCGGCCGCCAGCGCGTGGTGGATAGCTTCGCTGGGGAAGCCTTGCGCCATCCAGCTTTCAGCGGCGGCGCGGTGTATTTCGGGCAGTTCGCTTGCCAGCTCCCACTGACAGCGCTGGCGTAAAAAGCTGCCAAACAGCGGGTGGTAGCTGAACCACTCACCGACGTCATCCATCCGCTGCAAGAATAATCCCTGGCGCTCAATCTCCTCCAGCCGCATCTGGCCGTTTTCTTCCCCGGTGACCCGGACGATAAGTGCGTCGTTCATTGAGCGCAGAATGGCGCTTTTCAGCAGGAAGTGACGGGTGCCGAGGTCGACGCTGTCCAGCACTTCATCAACCAGATAATCGGACAGATGGCTGGCGTTGATCCCGGCGAGGCGGCGTGCGGACTGGTGTGCAGAGTGGTTGTTCTGGCGGGCGGAGAGGGCAATCAGCTGTAACGCCGTGGCCCAGCCAGCAACGTCATCGCACATCCGGCTGCTTTCTGCCGCTTCGATAGGTGAGGACAAACGTCTATCGAAAAATTGTTTGGCTTCCTGGTGGTTAAACGCCAGCTGTTGGCTGCCTATCTCCAGCAATTGATCGCGTACTCGCAGGTTGGCAATACCCAACTGCGGCAGGTTGCGCGACAGCACGACCAGCGTGAGGTTCTCAGGCTGATGACGCAGGAAGAAACGCATCGCTTCGTGAATTGCCGGATTGGAGATGAGATGATAATCATCCACTACCAGGTAGAGCGGGCGATGCCACTCGGCCAGTTCAATAAATAGCTGCGCAAACAGTGACGTCAGGCTGGTGTATTGGCGCTTTTGCACCATCGCTTCGCTGGTGGTGCAGTGTCCACCGGTTGCCTGCTGGATAGCGGCGATCAGATAGCTGGCAAAGCGCTCTTGCTGATTATCGCCTTCATCCAGAGAGTACCAGCCTAAGTCGTTCTTCCCCGCTGCCCATTGTGAAACCAACGTTGTTTTTCCATAACCAGCAGGACTTGTTATCAGGGCAAGCCTGAAATTGTTCGCGCCGGAAAGTTTAGCCAACAGGCGCTCACGAACCACCGTATGGTCGAGTCGAACCGGACGACTTAATTTAGACGGAATCAACATAAGTTAGTCACTTCACTGTGTGAAAATGGGGAAAAATGATTTTTTTTGCGCTTCGTAATTAATAGATATAAGGTCGGCCAGATTAGTGTTTTATGCAAGCTAAGCGGACTTTTTGTGTGTCTGATTTTGCACTATGTCACAAATCTATACATCTATTACATTAATTGCTTTAAAGAGTCACAACAGGCGTGGCGACTGGATCCGTCGGTATTTTGGCTGAGCCGAAAAATACCTCCCTTTTTATAAGGTTACTCAGTTGCTTAATGTAAAGAGCCGAATTTTGTGGCCGACTTAAAAGTTTTATGTGAATTATCTTATCCACCTTGGATATTTCAGGTTAGAAACTATTTCTCTGTTTACAGATTGTTTCCCATCGTCACCCCTCTATTTGATATTGTCGATTTATCTCTTGTTATTAATGCGCCGTCCGTTGGGCATTACAGGGGCGTTATGCCGGGTTTACGCGAATTTACGGGCGATAACACCCCCTTTAAGTGGCAGCGATCACACTTTTATGCTCATCCCCGCTCCTCCTCCCTGCCTAATCCGTGCCAGGATGAGGAAGGTCAACAACGAGCCTGGCAAACTAGCGATAACGTTGTTTTATTACCTAAGGATCTGGAACCCCTATGTCACAGCCTACTTTCAACAAAGATCAATTTCAGGTTGCCCTGACGCGTCAGTGGCAGCGCTTCGGTTTACTGTCGGCTCAAGAAATGACGTCGCGCCAGTGGTGGCAGGCAGTGAGTGGGGCGTTGGCTGAGTTACTCAGCGCCCAGCCTGCGGCGAAACCGGCAAAAAATCAGCGCCATGTTAACTACATCTCGATGGAGTTTTTGATTGGCCGTCTGACCGGCAACAACTTACTCAATCTCGGCTGGTATCAGGCGGTGAGCGATGAGCTGAAAGCGCATGACGTTAACCTGACCGACCAGCTGGAAGAAGAGATCGACCCGGCGCTGGGTAACGGTGGATTGGGGCGCCTGGCGGCCTGCTTCCTTGATTCGATGGCGACAGTCGGTCAATCGGCGACGGGCTATGGTCTCAACTACCAGTACGGCCTGTTCCGTCAGTCGTTTGCCGATGGGCAGCAGATGGAAGCCCCGGATGACTGGCATCGCGGCAGCTATCCGTGGTTCCGTCACAACGAGGCACTGGATGTGCAAGTAGGGATTGGCGGCAAGGTCACCAAAGAAGGGCACTGGGAGCCGGGGTTTGTTATCACCGGCCAGGCCTGGGATCTACCGGTTCTCGGCTACCGTAACGGCGTGGCGCAACCGCTGCGTCTGTGGCAGGCCAGTCACGCGCATCCGTTTAACCTGACCAAATTTAATGACGGCGATTTCCTGCGCGCAGAGCAGCAGGGCATCGACGCTGAAAAACTCACCAAAGTGCTGTACCCGAACGACAACCACACCGCGGGTAAAAAGCTGCGCCTGATGCAGCAATACTTCCAGTGCGCTTGCTCCGTAGCTGACATTCTGCGCCGCCATCATCTGGCAGGGCGTAAACTGCATGAGCTGGCTGATTTTGAGGTGATTCAGCTCAACGATACTCACCCGACCATCGCCATCCCTGAGCTACTGCGTGTACTGATTGATGAGCACCAGATGAGCTGGGACGATGCGTGGGCTATTACCAGCAAGACCTTTGCTTATACCAACCACACTTTGATGCCAGAGGCGCTGGAGTGCTGGGACGAGAAGCTGGTGAAAGCACTACTGCCGCGCCATATGCAAATCATCAAAGAGATTAACGACCGCTTTAAGAAGCTGGTCGATAAAACCTGGCCGGGTGACGCTGAAGTTTGGGCGAAGCTGGCGGTGGTGCATAACAAACAGGTGCGTATGGCCAACATGTGTGTGGTCAGCGGCTTTGCGGTTAACGGCGTGGCGGCGCTGCACTCCGATTTGGTGGTGAAGGATCTGTTCCCGGAATATCATCAGCTCTGGCCGAACAAATTCCATAACGTCACTAACGGGATTACTCCGCGTCGCTGGATTAAGCAGTGCAACCCGGCACTTGCCGCGCTGCTGGATAAATCGCTGAAAAAAGAGTGGGCCAACGACCTCGATCAGTTGATTAACCTGGAAAAATACGCCGACGACGCGAAGTTTCGTCAGCAGTATCGTGACATCAAGCTGGCGAACAAAGCGCGTCTGGTGAAGTTTATTAAAGCGCGTACCGGTATTGAGATAACGACTAACGCTCTCTTTGATATTCAGATTAAACGCCTGCATGAGTACAAGCGTCAGCACCTCAACTTGCTGCATATTCTGGCGTTATACAAAGAAATCCGTGAGAACCCGCAGGCCGATCGCGTGCCGCGCGTATTCCTGTTTGGCGCGAAAGCCGCTCCGGGTTACTACCTGGCGAAAAATATCATCTTCGCCATTAACAAGGTTGCAGAAACCATCAATAACGACCCGCAAGTGGGCGACAAGCTGAAGGTCGTATTCCTGCCGGATTATTGTGTCTCGGCGGCGGAAATGCTGATCCCGGCGGCAGATATCTCTGAGCAAATCTCCACCGCAGGGAAAGAGGCTTCCGGCACCGGTAACATGAAGCTGGCGCTGAACGGTGCGTTAACCGTCGGTACGCTGGATGGCGCAAACGTCGAAATCGCCGAGAAGGTCGGTGACGAGAATATCTTTATCTTTGGTCATACCGTGGAAGAGGTGAAGGCGCTCAAGGCCAAAGGGTACGACCCGGTGAAATGGCGTAAGAAAGATAAAGTGCTGGATGCTGTTCTGAAAGAGCTGGAAAGCGGGAAGTACAGCGACGGCGATAAACATGCCTTCGACCAGATGCTGCACAGTATCGGCAAGCAGGGCGGTGACCCGTATCTGGTAATGGCGGACTTCGCGGCCTACGTTGAAGCCCAGAAGCAGGTTGACGTGTTGTATCGTGACCAGGAAGCCTGGACCCGGGCGGCGATTCTGAATACCGCGCGTTGCGGCATGTTCAGTTCGGATCGCTCCATCCGCGATTATCAGACTCGTATCTGGCAGGCGAAACGTTAAGGAATCGCGATGGAAAGCAAACGTCTGGATAATGCCGCGTTGGCGGCGGGGATCAGCCCCAATTACATTAATGCCCACGGTAAACCGCAGTCTATTGGCGTCGAAACCAAGCGGCGTTTGCTTGACGCTATGCATCGCTCCACCGCCACCGCTCAGGTGGCGGTGACCCCGGTGCCGAATGTCATGGTTTATACCGCTGGTAAGAAAATGCCGCTGGCAGTTGAGGGACGCGGAGAGTTTACCTGGCTGCTGACCACCGAAGAGGGCGTGCAGCACAAAGGGCATGCCGTCGGCGGTAAATCGTTCAACCTTCCGGCGAAGCTGCCGGAAGGGTATCACACGCTTACCCTCACCCAGGGGGAGTTGCGTACCCATTGCCGCATCATCGTCGCGCCGAAACGCTGCTATGAGCCGCAGGCTCTATTAGCCGGGCAGAAGCTGTGGGGCGCATGCGTTCAGCTCTATACCCTGCGTTCAGAAAAAAACTGGGGGATTGGCGACTTTGGCGATCTCCGTGCCATGCTGGTGGATGTGGCGCAACGCGGCGGCGCGTTTATCGGCCTGAATCCGATTCACGCGCTGTATCCGGCGAACCCGGAGAGTGCCAGTCCGTACAGCCCGTCGTCACGCCGCTGGCTGAACGTTATTTATATAGATGTGAACGCAGTAGACGATTTTCGCCTGAGTAAAGAGGCGCAGGCCTGGTGGCAGAAACCCGCGACTCAGCAAGCTCTGCAACGCGCGCGTGATACCGAGTGGGTTGATTATTCTGCCGTTACCGCATTGAAGATGACAGCGCTGCGTATGGCGTGGAAAAGCTTCTCTGCACGTGACGATGAACAGATGGCGGCATTTCGCCAGTTTGTGACTCAGGAAGGGGATAGCCTGTACTGGCAGGCGGCCTTTGACGCGCTGCATGCGCATCAGGTGAAAGAGGACGCACTGCGCTGGGGCTGGCCGGTGTGGCCGCAAGCTTTCCAGTCGGTGGATTCGCCAGAGGTAAAACGCTTTTGCGAAGAGCATCGTGATGAAGTGGATTTCTACCTGTGGTTGCAGTGGCTGGCGTATACCCAGTTTGCTGATTGCTGGAAAACCAGCCAGGGCTTTGCGATGCCGATTGGATTATATCGCGATCTGGCTGTCGGCGTGGCCGAAGGCGGGGCGGAAACCTGGTGCGACCGCGAGTTGTATTGCCTGAAAGCCTCGGTTGGCGCACCGCCGGATATTCTCGGTCCGCTCGGGCAAAACTGGGGATTGCCGCCGATGGATCCGCATATCATCACGGCACGCGCTTACGAACCGTTTATCGAACTGCTGCGTGCCAATATGCAGAACTGCGGTGCGTTGCGTATCGACCATGTTATGTCGATGCTGCGTCTGTGGTGGATCCCTTACGGTGAAACTGCCGATCACGGCGCCTACGTGCATTATCCGGTCGACGATCTGCTTTCAATTCTGGCGCTGGAAAGTAAACGTCATCACTGCATGGTAATTGGTGAAGATCTGGGGACTGTGCCGGTAGAGATCGTCAGCAAGCTGCGTGACAGCGGCGTGTACTCATACAAAGTGCTTTATTTTGAGAATGACCATGAGAAAAACTTCCGCGCGCCGAAAGCGTACCCGGAACAATCAATGGCAGTCGCGGCGACGCATGACCTTCCTACGCTTAAAGGTTATTGGGATAGTGGCGATCTGACGCTGGGTAAGGCGCTGGGTCTGTACCCGGATGAAGTCGTGCTGCGTGGGTTGTATCAGGACAGAGAACTGGCGAAACAGGGGCTGCTGGACGCGCTGCACAAATACGGGTGCCTGCCAAAACGTGCTGGTCACAAGGCGTCACTGATGTCGATGACGCCGATTCTTAATCGCGGCATGCAACGCTACATCGCTGACAGCAACAGTGCGCTGTTGGGCCTGCAACCGGAAGACTGGCTGGATATGGCTGAGCCGGTCAATATTCCGGGGACCAGCGACCAGTACAAAAACTGGCGGCGTAAGCTCACCGCCACGCTGGAGCAGATGTTTGCCGATGACGGTGTGAACAAGCTGATTAAGGATTTGGATAAGCGCCGAAAAGCGGCCGCGAAGAAGAAGTAAAAAAGCCGGGGATTTCCCCGGCTTTTTTAGGGTGATAGCAGGTAGGCCGGGTAAGCGAAGCGCCACCCGGCACAGTTTTATCAGACCACCATACCCAGCAGCAGACACCCTACCAGACCGCAGACGGAGATAATGGTTTCCAGCATTGACCATGACTTGATGGTTTCACCGATGGTCAAGTTGAAGTACTCCTTGAACAACCAGAAGCCTGGATCGTTCACGTGGGAGAAAATGACGGAACCGGAACCAACCGCAATAACCATTAGCTCAGGGCTTACGCCGGTCGTTGCAATCAGCGGTGCCACAATCCCACCAGCGGTGATCGCTGCAACGGTTGCGGAGCCCAGTGCGATACGCAGTACCGCAGCGATAGACCATGCCATCAGCAGCGGAGAAACGTTTGAACCGTGCATCATTGACGCGATGTACTTGTCCACGCCGCTATCCACCAGGACCTGTTTGAAGGCACCGCCACCACCAATGATCAACAGCATCATCGCGATGATTTTGATGGAGGACACCAGCGTGTCGTTGATCTGATCCATCGAACGTCCACGGTTCAGACCAAAAGTGAACATCGCAATCAGCACCGCGATAAGCGTTGCCATAACCGGGTCACCCAGGAATTCTGCCACCGTCAGGAAAGCGTGGCCTTTTGGCAGAATCATCTCCGCCACGGCGCGCATCGCCATCAGGATAACCGGTACCAGGGAGGTCCAGACGCTGACGCCAAAGCCAGGCATCTCTTCTTCGGTAAACGTTTTCGCGCTGTACAGACCTTCCGGGATTGGCTTATCGATACCTTTCAGGAAGCGAGCGTACACCGGACCGGCGAGAATAACGGTCGGGATTGCCAGAATCGTACCAAACAGCAGGGTTTTACCCATATCTGCGTGGAAAATGGTGGCAATAGCGGTCGGACCTGGGTGCGGCGGCAGGAAGCCGTGAGTTACGGACAGCGCAGCAGCCATCGGCACGCCAACATACAGCAGCGGGATGTTGGCAGCAGCGGCGATGGTGAACACCAGCGGCAGCATCAGCACGAAGCCGACTTCGTAGAACAGGGCAAAACCGACGGTGAAGCCGGTTAATACCACCGCCCACTGAATATGTTTTTTGCCGAATTTAGCAATCAGGGTGGTTGCGATGCGCTGTGCGCCGCCGCAGTCCGCCAGCATTTTGCCCAGCATGGCGCCAAAACCCATAATCAGGGCGAGGCTGCCAAGGGTTCCGCCGACGCCGGCTTTAATCGAACCGATGACTTTATCCAGTGGCATCCCTTGCATCAATCCGACAGCAAGCGCCACCAGGACGAGAGCGATGAAACCGTTCATTTTGAAACGGATCATCAGGAGGAGTAACAAGATTACACCGATAGCAACGATGACTAATGGCATGATTTACCTGGCCTTTACTTTGTTATGGGTAACGTCAGTGTTTAGATGACAAATTCCGATTGTCCCGACCGGGAACAGAGCATTCTCAGCACCAATGCTGGTTGCCTTCAAAACTAATCAGTTTAGCTGGCTGTTATGTGTGTGTTAGGTGCTGATGCGAATGATACGGGTAACATACGGCGCTTGAAAATCACCTGGGCAGGCAAAATTTAAATTATGAGAGGCTGGTCAAATTATGAGGGGGATTGTTGCAGGAAATATGCGGAGAAATGCAAGGTTGTAGGCCGGATAACGCGATTACGCTGCCATCCGGCATCAATGCCCGATGGCGGCGCGGATGCGTCTTAACGGGCCTACGGAGATTCTACAGGTTGAGGCGTTAGTAGTAAGAGTGCTCGCCGCGCTGGTGTTCGGTTAAATCGCGAACGCCTTTCAGTTCAGGGAATTCAGCCAGCAGCTGCTTCTCGATACCTTCTTTCAGCGTTACATCCACCATTGAACAGCCGTTACATCCGCCGCCAAACTGCAGAATAGCGTAGCCTTCATCGGTGATTTCCATCAGAGAGACGCGACCACCGTGACCTGCCAGCTGTGGGTTGATCTGCGATTGCAGCATGTACTCCACGCGTTCCATCAGCGGCGCATCATCGGCAACTTTACGCATTTTGGCGTTTGGTGCTTTCAGGGTCAGTTGGGAGCCTAACTGGTCGGTAACGAAATCGATTTCTGCATCTTCCAGATACGGTGCGCTCAGTTCATCAACATATGCGGTCAGCAAGTCAAATTTAATGGCGGTGTCGGTTGCTTCCACGGCGTCCGGCGGACAATAAGAAACGCCGCATTCAGCGTTAGGCGTGCCGGGATTAATCACAAATACGCGGATTTGTGTCCCTTCTTCCTGATTTGCCAGCAGTTTGGCAAAGTGCGCTTGTGCAGCATCGGAAATATGGATCATAGTAATGGCCTAATAGTTGACTATTTTACTTGGTTATAATACGCCCATCATCGAGGCTCTACAAGGTTCGACACAGGCACCATACCTGGACAGTCGCCGCGCCGTTGCGTAAAAGCAGCTGCGCGATTTCCGCGACGGTACTTCCGGTAGTGACGACATCATCCACAATGACCATATGGAGTCCCTGCACTGGCAATTCAAGGCGAAAGGCGTTTTTCAGGTTACGTTTACGTAATCGGGCGCTGAGATGGTGCTGTGTGGCGGTTGCCCGAACCCGCGTGATGGCCCGGCTGTCCCAGTCGCAGCCTAGCCAGCGTGCCAGGGGACGACACAGTAAGTCGCTCTGATTAAACCCTCTGCGCCAGTGCCGGCGTTGCCAGAGCGGGACGCTGACGAGCTTGTCCGGCAGAGGAAGACCGCTGACGCGCCGGGCCTGTAATACCTCCAGCAACAACAAGCGTGAAAGAGCGGGGGCCATTTCGCCACGTCGGGAAAACTTGAGCTGGTGGATAAGCCCGCTCAATGGCGGAGCATAGTCGCTGACGGTAACTAGTCGCTGCCACGGCGGTGGTTTTTGCAGACAGCGCCCGCAGGGAACGACGGTATGTGCGGCAGGGAGTCCACATTGAGGGCACCGGCTGACGTGCTGATGCGTTGCCCGTGTGCAGACTGAACAGATCCCCCAATGCCCTAACGTCAGGGGCATTCGGCATAGCCAGCACAATCCCGGTACTGTTAGCATAGAAGCATCCTTTCAGGCTAAAAGAGAACAATAACTGATGAATGACATCTGGTGGCAGACCCAGGGTTCGGGAAATTGCCATCTTGTGCTGCTGCACGGATGGGGACTGAATGCGCAAGTGTGGCATTGCATAAGCGAGGAATTGAGTTCGCATTTCACGCTGCATCTTGTCGACTTACCGGGATTTGGTCGCAGCCAGGGGTTCGGCGCAATGTCGCTGGAAGAGATGGCTGAGCGGGTAGTAAAACAGGCACCGGAGAAAGCCATCTGGCTCGGCTGGAGTCTGGGCGGGCTGGTCGCAAGCCAGGTGGCGTTAACCCATCCTGAACGTGTTCAGGCGCTGGTGACCGTGGCGTCTTCCCCTTGCTTTAGCGCGCGTGACGAGTGGCCGGGTATCAAGCCAGAAGTGCTGGCAGGTTTCCAGCAGCAGTTGAGCGAAGATTTCCAGCGTACGGTGGAACGTTTTCTGGCGTTGCAGACGATGGGCACGGACACCGCGCGTCAGGATGCGCGAGCACTGAAGAAAACAGTGCTGGCGTTACCCATGCCGAAGGTCGAGGTGCTCAATGGCGGACTGGAGATCCTGAAAACGGTCGATCTGCGTGAGCCTCTGTGCGCTGTGGACATGCCTTTTCTGCGGTTGTACGGCTATCTCGATGGACTGGTTCCGCGCAAAGTGGTCCCAATGCTCGATGCCCTGTGGCCGCATAGCGAGTCATTGATATTTGCTAAAGCGGCGCATGCACCGTTTATCTCGCATCCTGCAGAGTTCTGCGCAGCGCTTGTAGCGTTAAAAAAACGCCTATAAATCTGTTGTGTTGCCCGGTAGAGCCGCGCTTACCGGGCTTGAGATTAATGGCTGCGCGTAGCCAGATCCTCAGCGGTCAGTCCGGTAATTCTGAAGATGGTCAGCGGGTCGATACCATCAGCCTGCAGGGTTGATGCAATACGTAAAGCTTCCTCTCGTTTACCTTGTTGCAAGCCCGTTTGTAGCCCTTCTTGTAATCCCTCTTGTAACCCTTTCATATGACCTTCCTGAAGACCATTAAGATGCCCTTCTTGTCGTAATCTTTCGGCGATAGTCATCAACTTTTCCTTATGTTGGGGTAAACGTTCGGCGACCTCATGAAGAAACTCGGTAAAATGTGCGGTGTCCCCGACCTGCATTAGATAATTAAACAAGGCTTTCAACTGGCTGTCATTAGCGTGTCCTTTAATAATCAGGATGGCCAGTTTTTCTACCAGCCCCATCAAATCGCGTTTACGAATATGTTTTTGGATGAGTTCCAACAGCGCCATCCGGCGATGCTGCATGATCTCGTCATCGGGAACCACGGTGATATCGATCAGTGGAAACGCTGCGGTATAAAGTTGTCTGGCAGCCTTTGGGTCGTCAAATTCGTCCAGCCAGCAGAGTGAGTAGGGGTATGGACTAGCCGCGCCATGATAAAAAAGCATGGGTATCACCAGCGGGAGTTTCTTGTGACCTGTAGCCAAATGACGATGCATAACCGCAATAGCATAACGCATCAGCCGAAATGCCATATGGGTATCGGCGGTGCTCTGATGCTCAATGATGGTGTAAATATAGCCATCGCCTTCGCGGGTTTTTAATGACCACAGCACATCGGAATAGTACGCGCGCAAATCGTCCTCAATAAAGCTGCCCGATTCCAGTTGTAGCGTGTTCAAATCGCACAGTTTTTGCAAAGAGGCTGGAAGATGGAGCCGAAGAAAGTCGCGTGCGGTAGCAGGGTGGTTTAAGAACGTTTTAAAAATCGCGTCATGCGGCGTAGCAGTCGTGTCAGTATTCATGGCGATCCGTCACCTGAGAAACAAGATGACGAGACTCTACTTCCCTGGTCGCCAGTAATCATCCACGAGTTGATAACGATGCGCGCCAGGCTGGAGGATAGATCTGCTTTGCTGAAACAGAGACATCTTTGTGGAATCCATTACGCAAAAAGCCGGATATCAGCATAAACGCTTTATCCGGCCAGGACGTTTGCAGTCATTTTTAGACCGGAAGCGTAGCGCCATCCGGCATCGAACTAGCGCAAAGCCCACCACTCGCGCAGGCAGGCTTTACCTTCCGGGCAGCTCTTGCAGCTTCCGGAAAGACACCCGTCGGCATCTTCCTGAATCCGCACCGCTTTGCCCATCTTTTCTAACTGATTCAGCATGGCGTCAATCATGGGCTGCGGGGTGTGCAGCGTGTGGCTAATTTGAGTTGCCTCCATGCGTCCCCGCAAAGCCAATAAATCACGAACCTGAATAAGCGATGCCATTGTCGATAACCTTAGTGGCAGTCGCCAGTGGTGCTGGAACAGCAGGAGCTTGCCGTCCTGTTGGTCGCCAGCAGTGCGAGATCCACGCGACTGCGAGCTCGACGCAGCAGGCCCAGCAACACAATGTTAAACAGGATGACAGCTAAAATGCACACCAGGCTGTAGGTCGGGTGCTCTTTGTAGCTGACCGCCTGATAAAACAGCGTCGACAGAGAGTAGGCGATGTTCAGGCCCCACAGAATCGAGAAGCTCATCCAGCCACGGCTGGATTCACGTGCAATAGCGCCCATTACCGAAATACACGGCACATACAGCAGCACGAAAATCAGGTAGCTGTAAGCGGCGGCAGCGCTGCCAAATTTTTCGCCCATCACGCCCATTGCACCCGTAGCCATTTCACCGTCGCCCTTGCTGGCTTCAATAGGGTTAGCCAGTACGCTCAGGCTGAAGGTGTCTTTCAGGCTTTGCCAGGTCTCATCTACCGCGCCGAGCAGCTCGTCACCGAGGTGGAAATCTGCCGGGTTGAACTCTTCTTCCTGAATGTTTTCTGCGGTATAGAGCGTGTTCAGCGTACCGACAACCACTTCTTTCGCCATCGCGCCGGTGAACAGACCTACGGTTGCCTGCCAGTTATCTTCGTGAACGCCAATCGGCTTGAAGACCGGCGTGATTACGCGGCTGACGGAAGCCAGAGCAGAGTCGTTGATGTTGTCGACGATTTTTCCGCTCAGCGAGAAACTGTTAAACGCGCTGAGGAAAATGCTGACGATGATGATGACTTTACCCGCACGCAGAACGAAGCCTTTCAGGCGTTGCCAGGTCTGAATAATCAGACTCTTAATGTGCGGCACGTGGTACACCGGCAGCTCCATCACGAACGGCGTTGCTTCGCCACGCATGATGGTGTGTTTGAGCATCAGGCCGGTCAATACCGCCATAACGATGCCCAGTACGTACAGTGAGAAGACCGCCAGCGCACCGTTCTGACCAAAGAACGCAGCGGCAAAGACGGCGAAAATCGCCAGGCGAGCGCCACAAGACATAAATGGCGCCATCATGATGGTCATCAGACGTTCACGCGGGGCGTCCAGCGTACGTGCGCCCATCACGGACGGTACGTTACAGCCAAAGCCGACGATCAGCGGGACAAACGATTTGCCCGGCAGTCCCAGCGCCTGCATCAGACGGTCCATTACAAACGCGGCGCGCGCCATGTAACCGGAGTCTTCAAGGAAGGAGAGGAACAGGTACATCATGCCGATTTGCGGTACCAGTGGCAGCACGGTGTTAATCCCGCCGCCAAGACCTTGCGCCAAAAAGATAGTGAGCCAGTCCGGGAAGTGCAGCGTGTAGCCAATCCACTGAATCCCATGGATAAAGAGCGCTACGGAGCCGACGTCAAACAACGGTTGCAGCGCGCCGCCAATGTTGATGGCGAGCAGGAACATCAGGTACATCACGAACAGGAAAATCGGCAGCCCGAGGAAGCGGTTGAGGACGATTTTATCTACTGCGGTGGTGAAGCGGCTCGGCTCTGCCGTCAGGGTGTTGCTGACGGTATCGCAGATAGCGGCAATGCACTGATAGCGCGCATCGGCGATATGCAGTGCCGGATCGTCCATTGTCTCGCTCAGACGTGCAATGGCGGCATCAAGGTTTTGCGCGGCATCACCCGCGTAGGCCCGGCTGTAGATATCGCCTTCCAGCATCTGCAGGCCCAGCCAGCGGCGCTGTTTTAACGGCATATCTTTGGCCATCGCATCGGCGAGGGAATCCGCTTCCTGCAGCAGCGGCTGGGCATAATGAACCAGCTCGACGGTGTCGTTTTCTTTGTAGCGATCGATAGCCAGCTTTAGCGCTTCAATGCCGCGGGCGCGGGTGGATACCAGCGGAACCACCGGGCAACCAAGGCGAGCGGAGAGGGCATCGATATCGATACGGATTTGCTGCTTCTCGGCAATATCCAGCATATTCAACGCGACGATGCAGGGGATGCCCAGCTCAAGCAGTTGCAACGTCAGGTAGAGGTTGCGTTCAAGGTTTGAAGCATCGACCACGTTGATCAACAGATCCGCGTCGCCGCTTAAAATATAGTGACAGGCGATCTGCTCATCGAGAGAGGTCTGGGATGAGATTGTCGTCAGAGAATAGGTGCCGGGTAAATCAACCAGCGTGACCTGGTGGTCCGTCGTTGCGAAATGACCTTCTTTACGCTCAACGGTAACGCCTGCCCAGTTGCCTACACGCTGGCGTGCGCCGGTAAGCTGGTTGAATAAAGTTGTCTTGCCGGAATTAGGATTGCCAATTAAACCAATGGTTAGTTTTTTCATTTTTATAGACTCACTGTATTAACAGGAAACCGCTTCCACTTCTAATAACGCCAGATCTTTCTTACGCAATACCAGACTTACGCGACGCGTTTCGATATGGATAGGATCGCCGAGTGGGGCGACGCGTACCACGTTGAAAGAGGAGCCGGGTAGCATGCCAAGTGACAACAGTTTCTGACGATAAGCCGGGCTGATTTCACGGGCAAAACCGGTAATTTTCCACGCACTGTCAGGAGTGAATTGCATAGGGACCTACTTATATCTCGCTAACTGGATGATTACCTCATGGGGCGGCAAGGCGGCATGAGGCCAGATGATTAGCCAACGTAAGGAAAGAGTAAATAATCAACAGATCAATGATAATGAGAATGGTTTCTATCATCAATAGAATAAATGTGACGGAATGTACAATTGGATAATAATTTGCGCCAATTTTGATATTCCTCAATATTTATTCTGGTTGAGAACGAATGATTCGCGGAAATAATTAGTGAAGATCTTAATGTTTAATTAAGGTTTCATCTGTTAATGAAGTGATAAATATATGGCGGTAGAAAGCGGGAAATAGACTAAATATGCCGGATGGCGACGCTCACGCGTGTTATCCGGCTTACAAATTAATTGCAACAAGTTAGCCGGATAAGGAGGTTACACCCCCCATCCGGCACAAAAGTCACACTAGCGTTTTTTACCCATTGCCGCCGCCAGCGCATCCATCATGGCGCTGTTACCCGCAGGCTGTGCGTCACGACCACGAGGTTTCGCGGCTTTTGGCGCCGGGCGATTGCTTTGAGTGCGATCGTTATTCCCGCCGCCGCGACGCGCATTGGTTTCACCCGGCTGCTCGTCCAGACGCATGGTCAGTGCGATACGCTTACGTTGTAGGTCAACTTCCAGCACTTTCACTTTCACAATGTCGCCCGCTTTCACCACGGTGTGTGGATCTTCGACGAACTTATTCGACAATGAAGAGATATGCACCAGACCATCCTGATGAACGCCAATATCAACAAACGCGCCGAAGTTCGTGACGTTAGTGACTGCCCCTTCCAGAATCATTCCCGGCAGCAGATCGTTCATGGTTTCTACGCCATCAGCAAACTGCGCGGTTTTAAATTCAGGACGCGGGTCGCGGCCTGGTTTTTCCAGCTCTTTGATGATGTCGGTGACGGTCGGCACCCCGAAGCGTTCGTCGGTAAAATCGGCTGCTTTCAGATTGCGCAGTTCGTTGCTGTTGCCCATCAGGTCACGCAGCGATTGCTCGGTTGCGGCCAGAATGCGTTCCACAATCGGATAAGCTTCCGGGTGAACGGTAGAAGCATCCAGTGGGTTATCGCCATGGTTGATACGCAGGAAGCCCGCGCATTGTTCAAAGGCTTTTGGCCCCAGGCGGCTAACTTTTAGCAGTTGCTGACGGTTCTGAAACTGACCGTTCTCATCGCGCCAGGCGACGATGTTTTGCGCCATCATGCGCGTCAGGCCGGCAACGCGGGTCAGCAGCGGCACGGAAGCGGTATTCAGATCGACGCCGACGGCGTTCACGCAGTCTTCCACCACCGCATCCAGCTTGCGCGCCAGTTGCGTCTGGCTAACATCGTGCTGATACTGGCCCACGCCGATAGATTTCGGATCGATTTTCACCAGCTCCGCCAACGGATCCTGCAAACGACGGGCGATAGACACCGCGCCACGCAGCGAAACATCGAGATCCGGGAACTCCAGCGCCGCCAGCTCGGAAGCAGAGTAAACCGATGCCCCGGCTTCGCTGACGATCACCTTCTGCGCGGTCACTTTCGGGAATTGTTTCTGCACGTCGAGGAAGAAACGCTCGGTTTCGCGCGACGCCGTACCGTTACCAATCGCGACCAGCTCAACGTTGTATTTTTCACACAACGCCGCCACGGCAACGGCGGCTTTGGCTGCCTGGCCGGTATGCGGATAAATAGTGTCGGTCGCGACCAGCTTGCCGGTACCGTCAACCACCGCCACTTTTACACCGGTACGCAGACCCGGATCGAGACCCATTGTGGCGCGCAGCCCGGCCGGGGCGGCCATCAGCAGGTCATGCAGGTTACGGGCAAAGACGTTGATTGCTTCATCTTCCGCACGTTCACGCACGGTACCCATCAGCTCAGTTTCAAGGTGCATCAGCACTTTGATGCGCCACGTCCAGCTAACAACGCCTTTACGCCAGCTGTCAGCGGGGGCGTTGTTCAGGCGCAGTCCCAGGTGATCCTGGATAATCTGCTCGCCGTGGCTCTCTTTTGGCGGCTCATCGAATTGCGGATCGGCATTTAGTGAAAGCTGCAACACGCCTTCGTTACGACCACGGAACATGGCCAGCGCACGGTGGGATGGAACGGTAGAAATAGGTTCGTGGTGATCGAAGTAATCGCGGAACTTAGCGCCTTCCTCTTCTTTCCCACTAACCACGGCGGCAACCAGATGGGCGTTTTTCCACAAATAATCACGCACTTTTGCCAGCAGCGCAGCGTCTTCGGCGAAGCGCTCCATCAGAATGTAGCGTGCGCCATCGAGGGCGGCTTTGGTATCGGCCACGCCGTTTTCGGCGTTGAGATATTTTGCAGCTTCGGTTTCCGGGTCATGGGACGGTTCGTTCCACAGCAGATCTGCCAGCGGCTCCAGTCCGGCCTCAATGGCTATCTGCCCACGAGTGCGGCGCTTAGGTTTGTACGGCAGATAGAGATCTTCGAGTTCGGTCTTACTTAACGTGCCGTTGATCGCGTTCGCCAAATCGTCGGTCAGTTTGCCTTGCTCGCCGATAGATTTCAGGATTGCCTGACGGCGGTCTTCCAGTTCACGCAGATATCCCAGACGGGTCTCCAGATTACGCAGTTGCGTATCGTCCAGACCGCCGGTGATTTCCTTACGATAACGTGCGATAAACGGCACGGTGTTCCCTTCGTCAAGCAGGCGAACGGCAGCTTCTACCTGTTCAGCACGAGCCTGAATTTCACCTGCGATAATGCGGCAGAAAGAATCATTCATCATGGATAGCTTCGTCTATAGGATAAAAAATCAGGGGATAGTTATACGGATTGACTGGCAAAAATGCCAGTCATCTACCGGGGCTTCGGATTGTTCCGGTCTCACTTAACATATTCAATTTCGTTCACGTACCAGCTGGCTTCACCACCAGGGGTGTTGACTATCGCGAGATCGCCGACCTCTTTTTTCAGCAGCGCCCGCGCCATCGGTGAGTCGATAGAAATGTAATCTTTACGACCGAAGATCTCATCGTAGCCGACAATACGGAATTTACGGATGTCGCCATCGTCATTTTCAATCTCGACCCACGCGCCAAAGAAGACTTTGCCCTCTTGCTGCGGGGAGTAATCGACGATTTTCAAATTCTCCATGCACTTGGTCAAATAACGGACACGGCGGTCGATCTCACGCAGACGCTTTTTATTATACTGGTAGTCGGCATTTTCGCTGCGGT
Source organism: Citrobacter sp. RHBSTW-01044 (assembly GCF_013781945.1). Lineage (NCBI taxonomy): Bacteria > Pseudomonadati > Pseudomonadota > Gammaproteobacteria > Enterobacterales > Enterobacteriaceae > Citrobacter > Citrobacter sp. RHBSTW-01044. The sequence goes on from NZ_CP056180.1 coordinate 323,620, forward strand.
CACCCAGACTTGCGGCCCAGGTAACCTTTTTAGTGACTTCCGGGCGCTCTTCACGCCAGAGGTAATTCAGCTCTTGTTTGAGTTTTTCATACCCTTCGCGGGTTATCAGGGGCGTTTTCATCTTATTGTTTTACCTTCGACTCTGTGATGATGCGCACAATTAGTATTACGCGAGCATATCAACAGAATAAATAATGTATTGCGAGAAACATTGTATACTTAAGCTGCTGTTTAATATGCTTTGTAACAATTTAGCCTGGAATTCATACCAGAATTCGCTGGTGACTCACGTTAGCTTTCTTAAGAATATACACTTAATTGTTGCGAACCTTTGGGAGTAATAACAATGCAAGAGAACTATAAGATTCTGGTGGTCGATGACGACATGCGCTTGCGTGCGCTTCTGGAGCGTTATCTGACCGAGCAGGGCTTCCAGGTTCGAAGCGTCGCTAACGCTGAGCAGATGGATCGTCTGCTGACCCGTGAGTCCTTTCACCTGATGGTGCTGGATTTAATGCTGCCGGGAGAAGATGGCCTGTCTATTTGCCGTCGCCTGCGCAGTCAAAGCAACCCGATGCCGATCATTATGGTCACGGCGAAGGGTGAAGAAGTCGATCGTATCGTTGGGCTGGAAATCGGCGCTGACGATTACATTCCGAAACCGTTTAACCCGCGAGAACTGCTGGCGCGTATTCGCGCTGTACTGCGTCGTCAGGCGAACGAACTGCCGGGCGCGCCTTCTCAGGAAGAAGCGGTCATTGCTTTTGGTAAGTTTAAACTGAACCTCGGTACGCGTGAAATGTTCCGTGAAGATGAGCCAATGCCGCTCACCAGTGGGGAATTTGCGGTACTGAAAGCGCTGGTAAGCCACCCGCGCGAGCCGCTGTCCCGCGATAAGCTGATGAACCTGGCCCGTGGTCGTGAATATTCGGCGATGGAGCGTTCTATCGATGTCCAGATTTCTCGTCTGCGCCGTATGGTGGAAGAGGACCCGGCGCATCCGCGCTACATTCAGACCGTGTGGGGTCTCGGCTACGTCTTTGTTCCGGACGGTTCTAAAGCATGAGGCGAATGCGCTTCTCGCCACGAAGTTCGTTTGCCCGCACGTTATTGCTCATCGTCACCTTGCTGTTTGCCAGCCTGGTGACGACTTACCTGGTAGTGCTGAACTTCGCGATACTGCCGAGCCTCCAGCAGTTTAATAAGGTCCTGGCCTACGAAGTTCGTATGCTGATGACCGATAAACTGCAGTTGGAGGACGGTACGCAACTGGTGGTGCCGCCCGCATTCCGCCGGGAAATTTATCGTGAGCTGGGTATTTCCCTCTATTCCAACGAGGCCGCTGAAGAAGCTGGACTGCGTTGGGCGCAACACTATGAATTCTTAAGCCATCAGATGGCGCAGCAGCTGGGCGGTCCGACGGAAGTCCGCGTTGAGGTGAACAAAAGCTCGCCGGTCGTATGGCTGAAAACCTGGCTGTCGCCCAATATCTGGGTACGCGTGCCGCTGACGGAGATCCATCAGGGCGATTTCTCACCGCTGTTCCGCTATACGCTGGCGATTATGCTGTTGGCTATCGGTGGCGCGTGGCTGTTTATCCGTATCCAGAACCGACCGCTGGTGGATCTTGAACATGCGGCGCTGCAGGTGGGGAAAGGTATCATTCCGCCGCCGCTGCGTGAGTATGGCGCTTCAGAGGTGCGCTCCGTTACCCGAGCCTTTAACCATATGGCTGCGGGTGTGAAGCAACTGGCCGATGACCGTACGCTGTTAATGGCGGGCGTGAGCCACGATTTACGTACTCCGCTGACGCGTATTCGCCTGGCGACCGAAATGATGGGCGAAGAGGATGGTTATCTCGCGGAGTCCATCAATAAGGACATCGAAGAGTGTAATGCCATTATCGAGCAGTTCATCGATTATCTGCGTACCGGTCAGGAGATGCCGATGGAGATGGCGGATCTGAACTCGGTGTTAGGCGAAGTGGTCGCAGCGGAAAGCGGCTATGAACGTGAAATCGAAACTGCGCTGCTGCCGGGCAGCATTCAGGTGAAAATGCACCCGCTGTCGATCAAGCGTGCGGTTGCCAATATGGTGGTTAACGCCGCCCGTTACGGCAACGGCTGGATTAAGGTCAGCAGCGGTACGGAAACGCATCGCGCCTGGTTCCAGGTAGAAGATGATGGTCCGGGCATCAAGCCGGAGCAGCGTAAACACCTGTTCCAGCCATTTGTCCGTGGCGACAGCGCACGTAGTACCAGCGGCACGGGCCTGGGTCTGGCGATTGTGCAGCGTATTATCGATAACCATAACGGTATGCTGGAAATTGGCACCAGTGAACGAGGAGGGTTGTCGATCCGCGCCTGGCTTCCGGTTCCCTTCACTCGCGCGCAGGGCATCACGAAAGACGCATAAGAAAGGGAGGCGAAATGCCTCCCTTTTTTTGCTGTAGGCCGGATAAGGCGAAACCGCCATCCGGCTCTCTTTGTTACAGCTTCGGTCCGGCGCTAACCAGCGCTTCACCTGCAGGGGTATCGGTGTATTTCTCGAAGTTCTCGATAAACAGTTTTGCCAGCGCGTTGGCTTTTTCCTGCCACTGCTCCGGAGAAGCATAGGTATTACGCGGATCGAGAATGCGAGTATCCACGCCCGGCAGCTCGGTTGGGATAGCCAGGTCAAACATCGGCAGACGGAACGTTTCTGCGTCATCCAGCGAACCGTTCAGGATAGCGTCGATAATCGCGCGGGTATCTTTGATAGAGATACGCTTGCCGGTACCGTTCCAGCCGGTGTTAACCAGATATGCCTGCGCACCTGCCGCCTGCATACGTTTCACCAGTACTTCTGCGTACTGCGTTGGGTGCAGTGACAGGAATGCTGCGCCAAAGCAGGCTGAGAAGGTTGGGGTCGGTTCGGTGACGCCACGTTCGGTACCGGCCAGTTTGGCGGTGAAGCCAGACAGGAAGTGGTACTGGGTTTGGTCTGCCGTCAGGCGAGAGACCGGCGGCAGCACGCCAAACGCATCGGCGGTCAGGAAGATCACTTTGGTGGCGTGACCCGCTTTTGACACCGGCTTAACGATGTTATCGATGTGATAAATCGGGTAGGACACGCGGGTGTTTTCGGTTTTGGAACCGTCGTCGAAGTCGATGGAACCATCTGCGCGCACGGTGACGTTTTCCAGCAGCGCGTCACGACGGATTGCGTTGTAGATTTCCGGCTCGGCATCTTTAGACAGTTTGATGGTCTTCGCGTAGCAACCGCCTTCAAAGTTAAACACGCCGTCGTCATCCCAGCCGTGTTCGTCATCGCCAATCAGGCGGCGTTTCGGATCGGTGGACAGCGTTGTTTTACCTGTACCGGACAGGCCAAAGAAGACTGCCACATCACCTTTTTCCCCGACGTTTGCCGAGCAGTGCATGGAGGCAATGCCTTTCAGCGGCAGCAGGTAGTTCATTACGGAGAACATACCTTTCTTCATTTCGCCGCCGTACCAGGTGCCACCAATCAACTGGATACGCTCAGTCAGATTGAAAGCCACGAAGTTTTCGGAGTTCAGACCCTGCTCTTTCCACTGCGGGTTAGTGCATTTAGCGCCGTTCATCACGATGAAATCAGGTTTGAAATCAACCAGCTCTTCGTCGCTTGGGCGGATGAACATGTTTTTAACAAAATGCGCCTGCCAGGCTACTTCGGTAATGAAGCGTACGGAAAGGCGGGTATCGGCGTTAGCGCCGCAGAATGCATCAATGATAAACAGACGCTTACCGGAAAGCTGCTGGGTGACTAATCCTTTCAGATGCTGCCAGGTTTCCGGGGAGAGCGGTTTGTTGTCGTTCTTACCTTTACCTTTGTCGGACCACCAGAGCGTGTCGCGCGTGGTGTCGTCACGGACAATATACTTATCCTTTGGCGAACGTCCGGTAAAGATACCGGTATCAACGGCAACGGCGCCCAGGTTTGTTAACACGCCACGCTCATAACCTTCCAGGTTTGGATCAAGTTCCTCCTGGAAAAGCGTGTCGTAGTCTGGATTGTAAACGATATCCTGAACGTCATTGATACCATAAGCCTTGAGATCTTGCGGGGTTAAACTGTTGTTCACACGCATTTCACTGCTCCTTAGCCAATATGTATTACCTGGAATAGTAAGGTTTTTTAGGGATTGCTAACCGCGACAAGGCTCATAGATTTACGCATCCGGGAAAATCACGGATAACCGAATGCGCTGCGACTCCTGTCACAAAGAGGCGGATATTATGGCAGGAAACCCTTTTTTGTTGTGGAAAATGTTCTTAAAACGTTAATAGAGAGTGTTTTTGGCGGGAAACTTGTGAGTGTAATCGCATTCACGTAAGAAAATAACGTAACTCATTCATAAACAATATCGATTCACTTCCCGTCGCAGTGGTCCGGGATCGGCCTATCAATGCTCAAAATTGTGAAGTTGATGCAATAATTACCTTTTCTCTTCATTCTGGGTGACGACATGGATAGTGTTGAACTTTCACGTACTACTCGCTGGGGCATGATATCTATCGGCCTGTTACAGGGGATATTGTGCTACCTGCTGATGACATATCTGGTGCCGCATAATGACGGCTGGCTGTTCTATGGCATGCCCGCGACAATTGCTCTCTCCTCGGCGCTTTTGCTCACCGTTGTCTCTTTTAAACAACGTGCGCTGTGGTACTGGATGGCGCTGATCTTTGTTGTCGTGCTGGCGATGAGCGTCTGGCTAAAGTGGCAAGTCGAGGGCAGTGATAAGTGGCGGCAAAATGATATTTTTATGTTGTACGGCTGGCGCTTACTGCTGATGGCGATGCTGGCATTGCCATGGATTCAGTACTCGCTCCACGCATCCCGCCAGCAGGCGCGCTATGCGCAGTTTTATACGAGTTTGTGGCTTAATGCGCTGACGTTACTGATTGTCTTTGTCGCCAACGGTCTGTTCTGGATGGTGCTCCTGCTATGGAGCGAGATGTTTAAGCTCGTTGGTATTACCTTCTTCGACACGCTTTTCTTTGATACCGACTGGTTTGGCTACGTGGCCTTTGGCCTGGTTACCGCACTGGCGGTGGTACTGACCCGCACGCAGTCGCGTTTGGTTGCGGCGGTCCAAAAGTTACTGACTTTGATCGCCACCGGTCTGTTACCCCTGGTCGCGCTGCTGGCGCTGATGTTTGTACTGACCTTGCCCTTCACCGGCCTGGAGGCTATCTCGCAGCGGGTATCTGCGGCTGGGTTGATGTCAACGCTGGCGCTGCTCCTGCTGCTGTTGATGGCTATCGTTCGCGAGCCGCAGAAAGAGGCGCTTCCCTATCCAGCCGCGTTACGCTACCTGATCAAATGCGCCCTGGTTGTCGCGCCCATCTATATGCTGATTGCCGGTTGGTCACTGTGGGTGCGAATTCAACAGTACGGTTGGACGCCCGAGCGCTTATATGGCGTGCTGGTGGTCTGCGTGCTGCTGCTCTGGTCGTTTGGCTATCTGGCGAGTATTTTACGCCGTGGGCGCAATCCGCTTGAGCTTCAGGGGAAGGTGATTCTTTGCGTGTCGTTGCTGGCGTTGGGGCTGTTGATTTTGCTGTCGTCGCCGGTTATTGATGCCTGGCGCATCAGCGTCAACAGCCATATGGGGCTGTATCACAGCGGCAAAATTAAGCCGGATCAAGTCAGCCTGTATATGTTGGGTAATAGCGGAAAACCGGGACGTGCGGCGTTGGAGGCATTACAAAAAGATGCGGCGTTTAACCAAGACAGTAAGCGTCGGCGCGACTTAAATTCTCTGCTGCAAGGACGTCGCGATCCCATGCAGAACCTGACTGCCACTCAACTAGCGCCGAAAGTGATGATAGCTCCAGGTAGCAGGCAACCCGATGAGACCTTCTGGGCGTTTGTCAAAGGGCAGAGCTACCGCATTACATCCTGCGTTGAGCAGGATGCTTGCGTCCTGGTCGATCAGGACCTCAATGCGGATGGTAAGCCTGAGCAGGTGCTGTATGCTTTTGGCGATGGTGAGAGTCTGGTCTTTGCCAGGAAAGAGGATAAATGGGAACTCATCGCATCAGGTCAGCTACCTGCAGAATTCAATAAGGATAAACTGCTGCAGGCGGTGGCGAATCATCAACTGGATTCAGCCCCCAGAGTTTGGCGTGATATCACAATTAATGGCACTCGATTGCCGATGAATTATTACAACGAGTGAGCGTGTTCCGGATAGCGTTTTGATGGATGGCGGTGCGAACGCCTATCCGGTCGACGATTGTGGGCCGGATAGGCAGTGGTGATTAATGTACCTGCGGGTCCGCCGGGGAAGCGTTGCTGCGGATCTCAGCAATGTCCATGGCATTAAACAGATAGTGGCTCCCGCAGTAATCGCAGTGCATATCGATCTCGCCTTCTTCCGCCAGAATGCTGTCCACTTCTTCGTCCGGCAGCGTTTTCAGTGCGCCAGCGCAGCGTTCGCGTGAACAGGTGCATTTGAACTCAACGTCCTGCGGATCGTAGAGAGTAACCTCTTCTTCGTGGTACAAGCGCCACAGCACTTCGTTGGCCGGGAGCGTTAACAGCTCTTCAGTTTTGATGGTTTCGGTCAGGGCTGTCAGGTGATCGAAATCATCTGCCTGCGCGTTTTGCGCCGGCATTACCTGCAGAAGCATCCCGCCAGCAGCGGGTTTGCCATCGACGTCGCCAGTACGGATAAACAGACGTGTCGGCAGCTGTTCAGAACGCATGAAGTAATCTTCCAGACAGGCGGCCAGCGTGTCGCCTTCCAGACCAACCACGCCCTGATAGCGCTCGCCTTCTTCTGGGGTAATGGTGATCACCAGGTAGCCGTTGCCTACCAGCGTTTTGAGATCAGCGCCTTCAGGGATATCGCCCTGCATACGGGCCACGCCGCGCATCTGCTGATTGTTGTTGCCGTTAATGACGGCCAGGCTCAGCGGACCATCGCCCTGCAGCTGTACGGTGATATCACCGGCAAACTTCAGCGTGGCGGTGAGCAGGCTGGTGGCGACCAGCAGTTCAGCCAGCACGTTCTTGACCGGCTGCGGGTAAGTATGATTTTCGAGGATCTGTTGCAGGGTTTCCGAAACGGTCACCAGCTCGCCGCGCACGGCAAAGTTTTCAAACAGATAACGATGTAATTGGTCATGTTGCGGCATAATCATCTCTCTTGCAGGTGACAGTCACTCGCTGTCGCCATGTTTAAATCGTAACAGGTCGCGGCGCTCTTTCTTGTCCGGTCGCCTGTCCGGGTGCGGCATGGTTAACGCGTTAAGTTTACGCGCCAGCGCCACTTTTTCGCGTTTTTCTACGCTTTCCGCGGTTTCTTCATACAGCGTAACGGCTTCCGTGGCTGGGCGACGCTGCTCGGTAATAGCCTTGATAATGACCGTTCGCTCGTCATTTCCCTGGCGCAGGGTGAGGGTGGCGTTCAGCTCGACAATCTTGCTCGGTTTGCTGCGCTGGCCGTTGTAATGCACCTTACCGCCTTCAACCATTTCGCGGGCTAGCGCACGCGTTTTGTAAAAGCGTGCAGCCCACAGCCATTTATCCAGCCTGACTTCAGCAGAGGGCTTTTCTTTCATGGCGTCTCCTTCACATCAGTGAGGGGATCAGTCGGCGGTAGTCATTCAGTGACGGATGGCGTGCGTACTGTTTTTCCGCGATGCCTGAGTCGGGATTGGTCACGCCGAGGCAGTAACGAATACCGTACAGAGCAGCGGCGTCGAGAATGGGTTCGCTGTCGTCAATAAACAGCGTCTTCTCTGCACTCATTCCCGTTTCTTCAGCCACAGCGTGCCATAACCGCTGATCCTCTTTGGGATAACCAAATGTGTGGGTGGAAAGTAATAAATCAAGGTGTGAGGCCAGACCGGTATGCTCCAGCTTCACCGCCAGGTTATGGGGATGCGCGTTGGTGAGCAAAATACGGCGCTTGCCGCTGGCTTTTAAGGCATCAAGAAACGGTACAGTATCTTCACGCAAAACGGCGCGCGGTCCCTGTTCCGTTGTCATGGCGCAAATATCAAGATCCAGGCATTCGCTCCAGTAATCCAGGCAGTACCAGTTTAGCGTATGCTGCACGGCATGATACTGCTGACGAATATAGTCCTGGGCTTCCTGGGGAGAGATACCCTGTTTCGCGCCATAGGTTTCCGGCACCAGTTTTTGCCAGAAATAGTTATCGAATGCCAGGTCGAGCAGCGTGCCGTCCATATCTAACAACACGGTATCGACATCGTGCCAGGCAATATTGATCTGCATGGAAACTCCCCAGAAGAAAACATGATGCGCGACAGGGTAGCATATCCTGTCGCGCGAGCGTGTTATCGAATCAGGCTTTCTGGGTTGTCAATCAGCGTTGGATTCAGGCAACTTTCGTAGTAGCTCTGAATTTCCGTGATGCGGGAGCGGTGACGCTGGTAGCGTCTGAAAGCCTGTATGCTGTTGTAGACAGCACATCCGAGCATGGAGAACATCAGCAGCGTTGTGCCAAGGTAGCGCCATAATCCTGAACGATCCGGGATACGGTGCAGGCCAATGTGCTGGGTGCCATTGGCGTCGGTCGAAATATTGGTGACGATCCCCTCCGCGCGAAACGGCGTCTGCATCAGCATCTGCGCCAGACGCTGGAAGGCGTTCCACTGTTCCTGTGGGGGATAGTCATATAGCGAGGTTGTCGGCCACGGCTGATCGACCAGATCGCTGCCTTCGTCGCTGATAATCAGGAAACCGCCAGGGGCTGGGCTATTCAGCGTCTGGGCCGCTCGCGCAGTCTCGCGTGAAATAAACGGCGCCGTAGAGGTATTCACCAGATTATCCAACGACTCCGCGCTTACCGGACGCAGCAGCACGTTCACGCCATCCAGTTTGCCTGCGTTTGCCCGTTTCACCAGTGCCGTCCAGTCTTTACTGTTACCAAGGTTAACCAGTGCATTTTTTAAACGTACACATTCATCTTTGGCCGCGCACAGATCAGCCGTTTTCAGGACGATCTCGCCAAAATCGTCCAGTAACACCATTCCGGACTTTTGGATTGCCGAGCGTAACGATGCGCTGACGCGAGAGTCATCATCCGCTTTGGGGTGCAGTTGGCGGTTCACCGCCTGCGTGAGCGCGGTGGCTTTATTCACCAGATCGGACTCAGGCAGCGGTAATGCGCGCGCGTCATTCCAGATAATTTGCGTGCAATCGAAAGGCATAAACGGCGCGGAAGGCTGCGCATTCCAGCTCCCTTGGGTATGAATGTTACACATACCCGTACCGCTCAGATGCAGCGTGTCACCCACGCGAACGCCCGCGTTTTCAAGCTGTTTAACGCTGGTGGCTTCGATAGTTTGTGCGCCCTTCATCCAGGAAAGCGTAAGCTTTATCGGCATATCCAGCGGGATCCAAAACAGCAGCATCAGCAGCACCAGCAACGAGCCGCCCGCGATGACGGCGTTGCGCAGCCAGTGCTGTAACGGGAAGTTTTTGACTTCGTCATGCAGCGATAAAAAACGTCCCTGGCGAACAACGTGGCGATCGAGATAAATATCAATATCCGTTTGCTGGCCAAGATCTTGTGCGATGTAAGGTTGCCAGTGCGGTGGATAAATCAGATCAATAATACCTAGCGAGATATTATTAATTTGCTCCTGGTCGTTTTCGCCAAACAGCCCCCAGCGACGCGGCGTACCGCGCAGACAATGAATTTCCCGCAGGGCGGTTTTAGACGGTGGGGCAAACAGCCCCCACAGACCCGCAGCCAGTAGCAGCACCGCGCCACCAACTGTCCACGGAACAAACGTATCCGGGATTATCAAACAGAAAAAGAACAGCAGGAACGATGCGGCAATCAGTAACGCCTCGCGCAATCCCGATGGGCGGCTAAGCGCATATTCTTCATGGGTTTCCTGGCGAATATTCAGCAGTTCAATCTGCTCGCTTTCTTCACCGCGAATAGACGCCTGGGTAGAGGCGGTGTGCTGTAACGCATAGCCACGCGCTTCCTGCATATATTCCTGCAGCGTATGGCCGTTCAGGGAGATAACCAGCGGTATCGTATTGGTGTGGATTAGCTCAACGCTGTTTTCGTCATTGATGTATTGTTCCCAGAAAGGGGGAAGATGTACCTCAACGGAATCAAGATAGTAACGCCATTTGTTAGGATCGTCGGTAGTAATGCCGTAACGTGTAATCGCGTGCGTAAGTACGATGACGCTATTACTTTGGGCATTCAGCGTTAATGACACCGGCGCGGAGCTGGCGCCCGTTGGACCAGGTACCTGCTGAATTTGACTAAGGCTTTCGAGATAGTTTTCGACTGCACTGCGCTCTTCAGGCGTGAGTTTACGCTTCGAGGCGTCTGAGAAGACGTTGCTCAAGGGTAAATTTTTCCGTCTGGATTTCGTTCTGAGTAGCCATCCTGCAAGCAATGAGCAGGCCAGCAAAGCAGCTAAAAAAATCAGAATGGTGCTCATGCTTTCCCCATCTTACTTAGTCTGTCAGGCGTGGTCAGTCGCACCCTGTTCAATATTCGTGATTCTGTGGTTGGCTATCGGCAAGTGTGGAGTCGAACTTGAGCATCTTTAAGTACAGCCCAGTAAATGCGAATCATAGCAAAATCACTAAAAATGGAATATCAGCAAATTCCTGGAGTTATTTCAACCTATTGACTTTTAATTTGAAATAGGGATTAACTTTTAGTACGTTACATAAATGTAAATAAACGGCAATTCACATTGCCGAAACCGTGCGGTATATCGCACAATAACCCCAGATTTCACAGCAAAGATCCTCACAATGAGCAAATCATTACAGAAACCCACGATTTTGAAAGTGGAAACCGTCGCCCAATCCCGGCTGTTTAAAGTCGAAAGCGTGGACCTTGAGTTCAGCAATGGCGTACGCCGCGTTTATGAACGTATGCGCCCGTCCACGCGTGAAGCGGTAATGATTGTGCCGATTGTGGACGACCACCTGATCCTCATCCGCGAATACGCGGTCGGGACCGAATCTTACGAACTGGGTTTTTCCAAGGGGTTAATCGATCCTGGCGAAAGCGTGTACGAAGCGGCGAATCGGGAGCTGAAAGAAGAGGTGGGGTTTGGCGCAAAAGATCTGACGTTTTTAAAGAAACTCAGCATGGCGCCGTCCTATTTCTCCAGCAAGATGAACATCGTGGTGGCGGAGGACTTATATCCTGAATCGCTGGAAGGTGATGAGCCTGAACCATTACCGCAGGTGCGCTGGCCGCTGGCGCATTTGATGGACCTGCTGGAAGATCCTGATTTTCACGAAGCGCGTAATGTGAGTGCGCTGTTCCTCGTACGCGAATGGCTGAAAGGACAGGGGCGGCTTTAATTTCTCTTCACGAATAATAAAAAAGGCGCCGAAGCGCCTTTTTTTGAACGGTCAGGGATCAGAACAGTTCGTGCGTCTCACCATTATCGATAATGGTCGTCCCCACCTCATGCACCGCCTGTTGCGTCGGCTGAGTGCCTTCAATGAAGTATTCTGCGCGGCTGTTGCCACCGCTTGCCAGTTGACCGGTGCTGCGATCGATATTGACCGTCACGATACCCGGCGGCGGCGTCAGAGGCTGCTCAGGCACGCCTTCCAGCACGGACTTCATATAGGCATCCCATGCAGGCTGTGCGCTCTTTGCGCCGCCTTCGTAGCCGGAGATCTGGTCTTTGATCGCCCCTGAAGCCGTCGTGTGTCCGAGATTGCGGCGATGGTCATCAAACCCGATCCATACCGACGTCACCACGCCTGGCCCGTAGCCGGAGAACCATGCATCTTTAGAGCTGTTGGTGGTCCCGGTTTTCCCGCCGATATCATGGCGCTGTAAATCGCGACCTGCACGCCAACCGGTTCCCATCCAGCCCGGCTCACCAAAGATATTGGTGTTCAGGGCGCTTTTAATCAGGAAGGCCAGCGGCGTGTTGATCACGTGTGGAGCGTACTCCTGCGTTCCGCTTTGCGCGACCAGCGCCTGGTTTGCCTGCTCAAGCTGAGGCATAGGCACGGCGGCATTCTGCTGTTCCTGCGAGACGGCGACATCTTCGACGTTACTGTTTTCCAGCACGTTAGATTTCTGGGTATCACCATAAATCACCGGAATATCGCATTCCGGACAGGCAATTTTCGGCTTCGCCTCGAAGATAACGCCGCCCATATCGCTTTCGATTTTACTGATGAAATACGGATCGACCAGGAAGCCGCCGTTAGACATCACTGCATAACCGCGCGCCACCTGCAACGGCGTGAATGAGGCAGAACCCAGCGCCAGCGACTCGGTGTGCACAATGTTCTGTGCCGGGAAGCCGAAACGTTGCAGATACTCTGCCGCGTAATCCACGCCCATCGCGCGCATGGCGCGTACCATCACCACGTTTTTCGACTGACCCAGCCCCTGACGTAAGCGGATAGGACCGGCGTATTGCGGCGGTGAGTTCTTCGGCTGCCAGTCGGAACCCGCGCCGGCATCCCAGCGGGAGATCGGCACGTCGTTGAGCATGCTCGCCAGCGTCAGACCTTTATCCATCGCGGCGGTATACAGGAATGGTTTGATGTTGGAACCCACCTGGCGTAACGCCTGGGTTGCACGGTTAAACTTGCTCTGGTTGAAGTCAAAACCACCGACCAGCGCCAGCACCGCGCCGTTTTGCGGATTGATGGAGACCAGTGCGGAGTTGACGTCCGGTACTTGCGCCAGCCACCAGGCATCGCCAACCTGGCGTACCCAGATTTGCTGCCCGGTTTGCACCACATCAGTCACTTTGCGCGGCGTCGGGCCTTGCTGGGTATCCGAGCGGTAAGGACGCGCCCAGCGCATGCCATCCATCCGTAATGACACTGACGTACCATCCGCCAGCGCGGCAATGGCTTCCTGCGGATTGGCGCTGGTAACAACCGCCGGTAGCAGGGGACCATAAGTCGGTAGCGCTTTCAGCGTATCGGTGATTTTCTTGCTGTCCCAACTGCTTTCGCCCACTTTCCACAGCACGTTCGACGGGCCGCGGTAACCGTGGCGCATGTCGTAATCCATTACGTTGTTACGTACTGCCTGCTGAGCAGCCTGCTGTACTTTGCGCGTAATGGTGGTGGTGATGCGATACCCGTCCTCATAGGCTTTCTCACCATAACGGTTATACATCTCCTGGCGCACCATCTCAGAGAGATACGGCGCGGAGAAGGCGATTTCCGGCGCGTGGTAGTTGGCGTCAATGGCTTCGCCGCGCGCCTGATCGTACTGGGCCTGCGTGATGTAGTTTTCGCTCAACATACGCGACAGTACGACGTTACGTCGCGCGGTTGCCCTTTCCATCGAATAGAGGGGGTTGAAGGTTGACGGCGCTTTTGGCAGACCGGCAATCACCGCAATTTCACTTAAGCTGAGCTGATCAACTGTCTTACCGAAATAGACCTGCGCGGCAGCACCTACGCCATAAGCGCGATACCCCAGGTAAATCTTGTTCAGATACAGTTCGAGGATCTCATCTTTACTCAGCAGTTGTTCAATGCGGATCGCCAGGAACACTTCTTTGATCTTACGCATCAGCGTACGTTCCGGGCTCAGGAAGAAGTTTCTCGCCAACTGTTGGGTGATGGTGCTGGCCCCTTGTGATGCATGGCCGGAGAACAGCGCGACGCTGGCAGCACGGAAGATCCCCACCGGGTCTACCCCGTGGTGCTCATAAAAACGACTGTCTTCGGTAGCGATAAAGGCTTTAACCATTACCGGCGGCATCTGATCCAGGGTGACCGGGATTCGACGTTTCTCGCCATATTGCGCGATCAGCTCGCCATCAGCGCTGTAAACCTGCATCGGGATCTGTAAACGCACATCTTTGAGCGTCGCGACGTCAGGTAATTGCGGCTCAATATAGCGATAGAGGCCATAAATCGAGCCTGCTCCCAGCAGGATGCAACATACTGCAAGGATTAATAAATACTTTACGAACTTCACTGGAGATTTCCCATTTAGTGGCATTTGGGCAGTTTATAAACAAACGCGCGGTAGTATAAAGGCAAGCCAGACGCATTGATATACCCGTTAAAGCAACGGGTGATAAGGAGATCATCAGCAATGGCTTTCAATATCTGGAAAATTGGTCTGCATATTCAGCAACATGAAGCGCTGGCTGTCGCCGTAGTTCACGACGCATCCGGTTGGTTTCTCCAGCGCTGGTGGCGTATACCGCTGACGCCTCAGGTTATCGTCGATGGCCACATTCGCGAGCCTGAACAGCTTGTCGCAGCGCTACTGCCGTGGAGCCGGGAACTTCCTCGCCGACACCATATTCATCTCTCTTTTCCTGCCAACAGGACGTTACAAAAAAAGTACCCTCGTCCGGAAATGATGCTGCGCGAGCCGGAGCAAGCCGCATGGTTATCCGGCTCGATGGCGCGTGAACTGGATATGGCGCCGGATGCGCTGCATTTTGATTATAGCGAAGACACGTTAAGCCCGGCGTTTAACGTCACTGCCGCGCAAAGCAAAGAGATTTCAGCGCTTCTGACGCTTATCCAAACGTTGAAGGTACAGGTTACGGCGATTACGCCGGATGCCAGCGCGTTACAGCGATTTATACCTTACCTGCCAGAACGTCATCAGTGTCTGGTATGGCGTGATGACACCCAGTGGCTATGGGCGACCCGTTCGGCATGGGGGCGTAAATCAACGGGCGATATTGGCTGTATCGACGAGCTTGCCGCGACATTATCGCTTTCCACGACAGCCATTGCGCTATGCGATCCCAGCGGCTTCGATCCTTTAAGCGTGGTGTCTGTACGCCAGCCGCCAATTCCAACGCAAAGCCATCGCTTCACCATTGCACTGGGACTCGCTATGGGAGGCACATGTTGATGATAGCGACCATCAATCTTCTGCCCTGGCGCCAGGCGCGACGTCGCGCCTGCCTACGCTTCTGGAGTGTTTTATTTGGCGCTTCGCTACTGCTTAGTAGCGGCGTGTTGTTGCGCTATTACAGCGTTTTGAGCGTAGAAAACCAGGTCGAATTGTTGTTAGCGGATGCCGAAAAGACGCGGGCCGAGGCTTTAATGGCGCTAAAGCCGCGTGTGCAGCAGCGCCAGCAACGATGGCAACAGGTTCAAGCGCGGAACAAACAGCGTGAGCAGACCCGAAGCTGGCAGCGGGTTTTGCAAGGGCTGGCGGAATTACTGCCGGAGCAGGCGTGGTTAACAAAAATAACCTGGCAGCAGGAGACACTGGAACTGACGGGAAACACGCTGAGCTTTGCCGCGCTGAAGGCGCTGGAAGCGCAATTACGCCAGCTGCCGCTATTTAAATTGGGTAGCCCTGGCGAAACGCAGCAGGATGCGCAGGGACGCTGGCAATTCCACTATCGACTGATGTGGAGCGGTGCGCATGAAAACGCTTTGTGATAGCTGGTTAGCGCAGTCGCCGCGCTTTCGGCTCATCTGCGGCGGTGGCTGGATGCTGGGACTGCTCATCGTCGTCATGTTATGCCTCAGCTCCACTGCGCAGAAACGAGTTATGCAACAAGAGGCGCTAAATCAGCAACGAGCGGCCATTCAGGCACAATGGCGAAATTTATATCTGCTGGTGGCATCGCCAGAAGAGCCTGAAGAGACGCTGATTCCGTTCTCTCCACTGCTGTTTCAGACTCCTCTTGCACATCTTATCCACTGGCAACCCTCCGCACAGGGCGGAGAAATGACGCTGAAGCCAGGCTGGGATGTCATCCCGCCGATGTTTGACCAATTGGCGGAGCAAGGGATGAACGTCAGCCGGTTTTCTCTTTACGCAGAAGGTGCGGAGCTGCTGTTAACACTACAACTGGAGCGCCTGAATGATGGTTGAACGCTGGCTGTTGGCGTGCGTAAGCGTACTGATACTCACCGGTATGCGTAATCCCTTCCTGCCGCCGGAGGACCGTTGCCAAATTGCTGAGCTGTCGGCATGGCGCTATCAGGGAATATTGAGCCAGGGCGCGCGACCCATTGGCATTGTTCAGGATAGCCAGAAAAAATGGCAGCGGGTTGAGCGAAATGATGTCCTGAAAAACGGTTGGACGGTTACGCAGATAACGGCCCAGAGCGTAACCCTCGACACAGGGAAAAACTGCGAGCCGTCGCAGTGGCAGTGGCAACGACAAGGAGCGATAAATGAAGCGATGGATGGCATGGATAGTACTCGTACTGGTGGTCGGGATTCAGAGCGTACTGGCGGCGAAATCACAAAACGTGACGCTGGTGGTCGATGATGTGCCGGTTGTGCAGGTATTGCAGGCGCTGGCCGAACAGGAAAAGAAAAACCTGGTAGTTTCACCGGATGTCAGCGGTGTGCTGTCACTGCATTTGACGGATGTGCCCTGGAAGCAGGCATTGCAAACGGTGGTGAAAAGCGCCGGGCTGGTATTACGCCAGGAAGGCAACATTCTGCATGTGCATTCTGTTCAATGGCAGAGTGAAAATGCGGCTCGTCAGGACAATGAGCAGGCACGGCTTCAGGCCAGCCTGCCGTTGGAACATCGCAGTATCATTTTGCAATATGCTGATGCCTCCGAGCTGGCAAAAGCCGGAGAAAAGCTGCTCAGCGCCAAAGGAAGCATGACGGTGGATAAACGCACCAACCGCTTACTGCTGCGTGATAATAGCGTTGCGCTTAACGCACTGGAAACGTGGGTGGCGCAAATGGATCTGCCGGTTGCACAAGTCGAACTGGCGGCGCATATCGTGACGATTAATGAAAAAAGCTTGCGTGAGCTGGGGGTGAAGTGGTCGCTGGCTGACGCACAGCAATCGGGGGCGGTGGGGAACGTCACAACGCTTGCCAGCGATCTTTCTGTACCCACAGCCACATCCCGTGTGGGATTTAACATTGGCCGTATTAACGGTCATTTACTCGAGCTGGAGCTGTCTGCGCTGGAGCAAAAACAGCAGTTGGACATCATCGCCAGTCCACGCTTACTGGCTTCTCACCTGCAACCTGCCAGTATTAAGCAGGGTAGTGAGATCCCTTATCAGGTCTCCAGCGGTGAAAGCGGCGCGACATCCGTCGAGTTCAAGGAAGCTGTATTAGGGATGGAAGTCACGCCCACCGTATTGCAGAAAGGACGAATCAGACTGAAACTGCATATAAGCCAGAATGTTCCCGGGCAGGTGCTACAGCAGGCGGATGGCGAAGTTCTGGCTATTGATAAGCAGGAGATTGAAACCCAGGTCGAGGTAAAAAGCGGCGAGACGATTGCGCTGGGCGGGATTTTTTCACATAAGAATAAATCCGCAGCCGACAGCGTGCCGCTGTTAGGCGACATCCCCTGGCTTGGCTCTCTCTTTCGCCATGATGGTAAAGAAGACGAACGGCGTGAATTAGTGGTTTTTATTACGCCCAGACTGGTTTCAACGCAATAACTTATGCATGAAAAGCCGTTGTTTTTGCACTGAACACGTTTCAGAGATTTGACGTGCGGGTGTATTTAGCATACAAGGAGTACCGATTTGAGTGTCGGTACTTTTCTTTACTTATGCGGCAGTAAATACGCTTTGCCTTTCTGGTGGTGTGTCATAGGCTTATTTGGTGTCATTTGGCTGCGCGATACGTCGCCAGGTCTGATGTTTGCAGGGTAGCATGCCTGCCACGACCAGAAATGCGTAAGGTTTGGTGATTTATTCAGTTGCCAAACCCGCTTGAGTATTGAGATAATTTTCAGTCTGACTCTCGCAATATCTTATGAGGTTTCAGTTCATGTCCTGCTGCGCTGAGTGTCTGCGAAGCGGGTTTACCATTAACGAATAGTCTTAGTAGTACCGAAAAAATGGCAGAGAAACGCAATATCTTTCTGGTTGGGCCTATGGGTGCCGGAAAAAGCACTATTGGGCGCCAGTTAGCTCAACAACTCAATATGGAATTTTACGATTCTGATCAAGAGATTGAGAAACGAACCGGAGCTGATGTGGGCTGGGTCTTCGATGTAGAAGGTGAAGACGGCTTCCGTGATCGCGAAGAAAAAGTCATCAACGAGTTGACGGAAAAACAGGGTATTGTGCTGGCAACTGGCGGTGGCTCTGTTAAATCACGTGAAACACGTAACCGTCTTTCCGCGCGTGGCGTCGTGGTCTATCTTGAAACGACAATTGAAAAACAACTTGCGCGAACTCAACGTGACAAGAAACGCCCGCTGCTGCAGGTAGAATCGCCGCCTCGTGAAGTTCTGGAAGCGTTGGCTGACGAACGCAATCCTCTGTACGAAGAGATTGCTGACGTGACCATTCGCACCGACGATCAGAGCGCAAAAGTCGTAGCAAACCAGATTATTCATATGTTGGAAAGCAACTAATTCTGGCTGAATACACACTCGTCTGCGGGTACAAGTAACTAAGGTGGATGTCGCGTAATGGAGAGGATCACAGTCACTCTCGGGGAACGTAGTTACCCTATCACCATCGCGGCTGGTTTGTTTAATGAGCCAGCTTCATTCTTACCGCTGAAATCGGGCGATCAGGTTATGTTGGTGACCAACGAAACCCTGGCTCCCCTTTATCTCGATAAGGTTCGCGGCGTACTTGAACAGGCGGGTGTTAACGTTGATAGCGTTATCCTTCCCGATGGCGAGCAGTATAAAAGCCTGACGGTTCTGGATACGGTTTTCACTGCGTTACTGCAAAAACCGCACGGTCGTGATACCACGTTAGTCGCACTTGGCGGCGGCGTGATAGGCGATCTGACCGGTTTTGCGGCAGCCAGCTATCAGCGTGGTGTTCGTTTTATTCAAGTCCCGACAACCCTGTTGTCGCAGGTCGACTCCTCCGTTGGCGGCAAAACCGCCGTAAACCATCCCCTCGGTAAAAACATGATTGGCGCGTTTTACCAACCGGCGTCCGTGGTGGTGGATCTCGATTGTCTGAAAACGCTTCCTGCGCGTGAGCTGGCATCGGGGCTGGCGGAAGTGATCAAATACGGCATCATCCTTGACGGTGAATTTTTCAGTTGGCTGGAAGAAAATCTGGATGCGTTATTGCGTCTGGATGGTCCGGCGATGGCGTACTGTATTCGTCGTTGTTGTGAGCTGAAAGCAGAAGTTGTCGCAGCGGACGAGCGTGAAATGGGCTTACGTGCTTTACTGAATCTGGGACACACGTTTGGCCATGCGATCGAAGCTGAAATGGGTTATGGCAATTGGTTACATGGTGAAGCCGTTGCAGCAGGTATGGTAATGGCTGCTCGTACGTCAGAACGTCTTGGACAGTTTACCTCCGCTGATACGCAGCGCATCATTACGCTGCTGCAGCGAGCGGGCTTGCCGGTCAATGGACCGCGTGAAATGTCCAGCGAGGCTTATCTGCCGCACATGCTGCGAGATAAAAAAGTGTTAGCGGGAGAGATTCGTTTAGTGCTTCCGCTGGCATTAGGGAAGAGTGAAGTGCGCGGCGGAGTGTCGCACGAGGTGGTTCTTAACGCTATTGCTGATTGCCAGCCGGCGTAACAACAAGAAAGGTCTGGCTTGCGTTGCGAAACGTAGGTCTTTTAGCTTCAGGTTATGTGCAAAGTCGTAAGCATTAACCTTTGAGTGGGGTGTTAAATGGATGAATTCAAACCAGAAGACGAGCTGAAACCCGATCCCAGCGATCGTCGTACTGGTCGTTCTCGTCAATCGTCTGAACGCGATAATGAGCCGCAAATCAATTTTGATGATGTTGATCTGGATGCTGACGATCGCCGTCCTGCGCGCGCACGTAAAGAGCGTGAAGAAGAACGGGACATTGAAGAAGAGTATGAATCTGATGACGATGACGTGGATGAAGAGCGTGTAGAACGCCGTCCGCGCAAGCGTAAGAAACCCGCCAGCAAGCCTGCCTCTCGTCAGTATATGATGATGGGTGTCGGTGTCCTGGTGCTGTTGCTGCTGATCATCGGTATCGGTTCCGCGCTGAAAGCCCCATCATCATCTCCCAGTGAGCAGGCTGGATCTGGCGAGAAGAGCATCGATCTTTCTGGCAATAACGCGACGGATCAGGCGAGCACGACTACGCCTGCAGCAGGCGCTGAGCAGACCGCTGGCAATACCCAGCAGGATGTTTCCCTACCGCCGATTTCCTCTACCCCAACTCAAGGTCAGACACCTGCGGCAACTGAAGGCCAGCAGCGTGTTGAAGTGCAGGGCGATCTGAACAACGCTCTGACGCAACCGCAAGGCCAGGAGCAGGTTAACAATGTAGTGGTTAACTCTACGCTGCCGACCGAACCGGCGACCGTTGCGCCAGTTCGTAATGGTAATGCTGTGCGCCAGACTGCGAAAACGGAAACGGCTGAACGCCCTGCTGCGACACACCAGGAACGTAAACAGGCCGTTATTGAGCCGAAGAGCAAACCGCAAACTACGGTGAAAGCGACGCAGACAGAGCCGAAACCTGTTGCTCAGGCAAAACCAACTGCAACTGCGCCGACGACCACAACCAAAGCACCTGTGGTTACCGCTACGCCGAAGGCGACCGTTGAGCCGAAAGCAACCGCGACTACAACGCCTGCGCCAACTGCGACGGCAACAACGTCAACACCTGTTGCTGGTGGAGCGAAAAGTGCAGGAAATGTCGGAGCGTTAAAATCTGCGCCGTCCAGCCATTACACGCTGCAGCTCAGCAGTTCTTCTAACTACGACAACCTTAACGGTTGGGCGAAGAAAGAAAACCTGAAAAACTACGTGGTGTATCAGACGACGCGTAACGGTCAACCGTGGTATGTTCTGGTAACAGGCGTGTATGCGTCTAAAGAAGATGCGAAACGTGCAGTGTCTACGCTACCCGCCGATATTCAGGCGAAAAATCCGTGGGCAAAACCGCTGCACCAGGTTCAGGCCGATTTGAAGTAAGATAGGATATGTTCTGCAATGGTTTGCTGTTTCGCCCAATTGCGGGACAAAGACTAAAGCGCAGGATGCTGTCGGAGCTTTCTCCACAGCCGGAGAAGGTGTAATTAGTTAGTCAGCATGAAAAAAAATCGCGCTTTTTTGAAATGGGCAGGGGGAAAATACCCCCTGCTTGATGATATCAAACGGCATTTACCTCAGGGTGAATGCCTGATTGAACCTTTCGTGGGTGCCGGGTCGGTGTTTCTCAACACCGACTTTTCTCGTTATATTCTTGCCGATATCAACAGCGACCTCATCAGTCTCTATAACATCGTGAAGACACGTACCGATGAGTATGTGCAGGCTTCGCGTGAGCTGTTTATGCCTGAAACTAATCAGGCTGAGGTGTACTATCGGTTCAGAGAAGAATTTAATGCCAGTCAGGATCCGTTCCGCCGTGCAGTGCTGTTCTTGTATCTGAACCGCTTTGGTTACAACGGATTGTGCCGTTATAACCTGCGCGGCGAGTTTAATGTACCGTTTGGTCGTTATAAAAAACCTTACTTCCCGGAAGCCGAGTTGTACCATTTTGCTGAAAAAGCGCAGAATGCGGAGTTCCATTGTCTCTCCTATGAAGAGTGCATGGACCGTGCGGATAGCAACTCTGTGGTCTATTGTGACCCGCCTTATGCACCGCTTTCGGCGACGGCAAATTTCACCGCGTATCATACCAACAGCTTTAGCCCAAAAGAGCAGGCACATCTGGCCGAGATGGCAGAAAAGCTGGTCAGTAAGCAGATCCCGGTGTTAATTTCGAACCATGACACGCCCGATACCCGCGAATGGTACCGATCGGCGAAACATTTTCAGGTCAAAGTGCGGCGCAGCATTAGCAGCAATGGCGGCACGCGTAAAAAGGTGAACGAACTGCTGGCACTGTATAAACCAGGAGTTGTAACGCCTGCGAAGAAATAATTCTCAAGGAGAAGCGGATGAAACAGTATTTGATCGCCCCCTCAATTCTGTCGGCTGATTTTGCCCGCCTGGGTGAGGACACCGCGAGAGCGCTGACTGCCGGTGCCGACGTCGTGCACTTCGATGTCATGGACAATCACTACGTACCAAACCTGACCATCGGCCCGATGGTACTGAAATCGCTGCGTAAATATGGCATTACTGCCCCGATTGACGTTCATCTGATGGTGAAACCGGTCGATCGTATTGTCCCGGACTTCGCCGCCGCCGGCGCGAGCATCATTACTTTTCACCCGGAAGCCTCCGAGCACGTCGATCGCACTTTACAGCTGATCAAAGAGCATGGCTGTAAAGCGGGCCTGGTGTTTAACCCGGCAACACCGCTGAGCTATCTGGACTACGTCATGGATAAGCTCGATGTGATCCTGCTGATGTCCGTTAACCCAGGCTTTGGCGGGCAGTCCTTTATCCCACAAACGCTGGATAAGCTGCGCGAAGTGCGTCGTCGTATTGATGAATCTGGCTACGATATCCGCCTCGAAGTGGACGGCGGCGTCAAGGTGAACAACATTGGTGAAATCGCGGCGGCGGGTGCAGATATGTTTGTCGCAGGCTCTGCTATTTTCGACCAACCAGACTACAAAAAAGTCATTGATGAAATGCGCAATGAACTGGCGAAGGTAAGTCATGGATAAGTTTCAGGATATTCGGGGCGTGGCATTTGACCTCGACGGTACGCTGGTCGACAGCGCGCCGGGATTAACCGCAGCGGTGGATATGGCGCTGTATGCGCTGGAACTGCCGATTGCCGGTGAAGAACGCGTTATCACCTGGATTGGCAACGGTGCAGATGTACTGATGGAGCGCGCGCTGGCGTGGTCGCGTCAGGAGCGCGCCACACTACGTAAGACAATGGGTAAACTGCCCGTTGATGATGATATCCCCGCTGAAGAACAGGTGCGTATTTTGCGTAAGCTGTTCGACAGATACTACGGCGATGTCGCAGAAGAGGGGACATTCCTGTTCCCTGATGTTGCCGACACGCTGGGCGCGATGCATGCGAAAGGATTGCCGCTGGGTCTGGTGACCAACAAACCGACCCCGTTTGTCGCGCCATTGCTTGAGGCGTTAGATATCGCCAAATACTTTAGCGTGGTCATCGGTGGTGACGACGTGCAGAATAAAAAACCGCATCCGGATCCGCTACTGCTGGTAGCAAGCAAGCTTGGCATTAAGCCTGAGCAATTGCTCTTCGTAGGGGATTCACGTAATGATATTCAGGCGGCAAAAGCTGCTGGCTGTCCGTCCGTTGGTCTGACTTATGGCTACAACTACGGCGAGTCGATCGCGCTGAGCCAACCCGACGTTATTTACGACCGTATTAATGAACTACTGCCCGTTCTCGGGCTTCCGCATAGCGAAAATCAGGAATCAAAAAATGACTAAGCCCATCGTTTTTAGTGGCGCACAGCCCTCAGGTGAATTGACCATTGGCAACTATATGGGTGCGCTGCGTCAGTGGGTGAGCATGCAGGATGACTACCATTGCATCTACTGCATCGTTGACCAACATGCCATCACCGTTCGTCAGGATGCTCAGCAGCTGCGTAAAGCAACGCTCGATACGCTGGCGCTGTATCTGGCATGCGGTATCGATCCTGAAAAAAGCACCATTTTCGTCCAGTCTCATGTACCGGAACACGCACAATTAGGTTGGGCGCTGAACTGCTACACCTATTTCGGCGAGCTGAGCCGTATGACCCAGTTCAAAGATAAATCCGCACGCTATGCGGAGAACATCAACGCCGGTCTGTTTGATTATCCGGTGCTGATGGCGGCAGACATCCTGCTGTATCAGACCAACCAGGTACCGGTTGGCGAAGATCAGAAACAGCATCTGGAACTAAGCCGCGATATCGCCCAGCGCTTCAACGCCCTGTATGGCGACATCTTCAAAGTGCCTGAGCCGTTCATTCCTAAATCCGGTGCGCGCGTGATGTCGCTGCTGGAGCCGACGAAGAAAATGTCCAAGTCGGATGACAACCGCAACAATGTGATCGGCCTGCTGGAAGATCCGAAATCCGTGGTTAAGAAAATCAAACGTGCGATGACCGACTCCGAAGAGCCGCCTGTTGTACGCTACGACGTGCAGAATAAAGCGGGTGTTTCCAACCTGCTGGATATCCTCTCTGCCGTCACCGGCCAGAGCATTCCGGAGCTGGAACAGCACTTTGAAGGCAAGATGTATGGTCATCTGAAAGGTGAAGTCGCAGAGGCCGTTTCCGGCATGCTGACCGAGCTTCAGGAGCGTTATCACCGTTTCCGTAACGATGAAGCTTTCCTGCAGCAGGTGATGAAAGATGGCGCGGAAAAAGCCAGCGCACGCGCGTCTGTTACGCTGAAAGCGGTTTACGAAGCGATTGGTTTTGTCGCCAAGCCGTAATGCGCTCTGCGTTGCTGAAGAAACCGGGTTCTACCCGGTTTTTTTTCGCCTGTTCGCTGGTGAATCTCAAAAAATATGAAGCGCCTCGCCGTTTGCATATTTCCTTATATCAATCACTTTAATGAAGATATAAATATTCAATTTACTGAAGATATAAAATGCGTCGGATATTTAAAAGAGGAGGGGACTGACAACCCTGGCCCGCTACCTGCTCGGCGAGAAGTGCGGTAACGTGTGAATGAGCATTTAACCTATAAATATAAAAACCGGGGATTTCCCGGTTTTTTTGTATCTGCGCAATCGCTTCTGTTACAGATCTGCAGCCGGGCCACAGCCACCAATAATTTTAGAAATAGAAATTGCCGGATGCAGGAAGTAATCGTAGGTGCAGTTATCTTTTTTGTTATCGACATGACCAGTACACGCGGTCAGCGTAGCCAGAACACCAGCAACGATAGTGATTTTTGCAAATTTCAGCATGTTAAAATCCTTGTAAGATATCTATTTTTAAATGGATGAAATCCATTTCTCGGCGGTTAAGATATCAACTAAAATAAACTTAAAGTAGTCCGGATTAGGACATAACAAGTTTTATATAAAATATTATTTCAATGAATTTAAATGTTTTAAAGATATATTTAATTAATGATTAACGGTTGGGCTACTGAGGCGAGTATATAGCGTGTATCGGTTTTTGATTTATTTCTATCGGAAGATAAATAAATGCCCTGAATATGAACTGTCCAACTTTATAGGGGCAGTCCAATATCAGGGCATTTTTGAGCATTCAATTAATGGTTCGAGAACCAGTTCAGCTTATCGCGTAGTCCAACCACGCGGCCGACGATAATCAGCGCCGGGCTTTCAACCTGCTGCGCCAGTTCGCCGAGTTGCGAAAGCACCCCGTTAACAACGCGTTGCTTCACGGAGGTACCGTTTTCTACCAGCGCGACAGACATATCGGGTTGCATGCCAAATTCGATCAGTTTTTCCTGGATAGTAGCCGCCTGATTGAGGCCCATGTAGAACACCAGCGTCTGTTTCTCTGCCGCCAGGTTTTCCCAGTCCAGCTCGCCGCCGGTTTTCAGGTGCCCGGTGACCAGACGTACACTCTGGGCGTAATCTCGATGGGTCAGTGGAATGCCGGAATAGGCGGAACAACCGGATGCTGCGGTAATACCTGGCACAACGGAGAATGGAATACCGGCATGACACAGGGTTTCCAGCTCTTCGCCACCACGGCCAAAGATGAACGGGTCGCCACCTTTCAGGCGCACGACGCGTTTGCCCTGTTGCGCTTCACGCAGCAGGATCTGGTTAATTTCTTCCTGCGGTACACAGTGGTAGCCCGCGCGTTTACCGACGAACACCCGGTCGGCATCGCGGCGTACAAGGTTCATGATGTCGTCGGATACCAGACGGTCATAAACCACGACATCCGCTTGCTGGATCTGCTGTAGACCTTTCAGCGTCAGCAGCCCGGCATCGCCAGGACCGGCGCCAACCAGCACTACTTCGCCTCGATGGTCCAACGGTTCACTGAGCAACTGCTCGGTGGTTTCCTCGACGGCTTTCTGGTCACTGTTCGCCAGCGACTGCGCCAGGCGGTCATTCACGAACAATTTTTCCCAGAAGCGGCGACGTTCACCCATGCTGGCAAACTGTTCTTTCACTCGGGCGCGTAACTTGCCTGCATATTGCGCGACCTGGCCCAGATGCTGAGGCAGCACAGATTCAAGTCTTTCACGTAGCAGACGGGCAAGCACCGGCGATGTACCGCCGGAGGAGACCGCCACCATCAGCGGCGAGCGGTCGATAATGGAGGGCATGATAAAACTGGCTGCTTTTGGCGCATCGACCACGTTGCAGAAAATACGACGTGATTCTGCGGCGGTGCTGACGCTTTGGTTGACGGCATCGTCATCGGTGGCGGCAATAGCCAGCCAGCAGGTGTCGAGCAGGGACTCGTCGAACGGTCCCTCAACCAGCGTCAGCATGCCTTCATCTGCCCATACGGTGAACTGCGGAATAAACGCCAGCGCATTAACCGTTATACGGGCGCCCGCTTCCAGCAGTAACCGCGCTTTGCGTTCTGCGACATCACCACCGCCGACGATCAAGCAGTCGCGGTCACGTAGTTGACAAAATATAGGCAAATGATCCACGACATTACCCCTTAATTATTGGCAGTAGCCTCTGGCTGGTTGATTTTTGCCGGAGCAGGACGCTCCGATTTTGGCGTAGCATACCAATAACCCAATCCCATGAATACGACACCGGACAAAGTATTACCGAGTGTCACCCACAACAGGTTATGACCAATTCCTGACAGGGTATAGGCTTCGCTGTGGTGGCCGAACCAGGAGAGGGCAAACAGCGTCATGTTGGCAACCGAGTGCTCGTAACCGGAAGCGATAAACGCCAGTAGACACCACCAGATAGCGAGGAATTTTGCTGCGCCCTCGGTACGAATTGCCATCCAGATTGCCAGACAAACCAACCAGTTACACAGCGCGCCTTTAAAGAACAGGACCGTTGCTGGCGCGGTCGTTTTCGCCAACGCCACCGAATGGACGATGCTGGTATCGACCGGCAGCAGGCTACCGCCGCCCCAACTGTAAAGCAGAGCGACAAACACGGATCCGACCAGGTTACCCAGCCAGGTTTTTGGCAGGATTGCCCACATCTGACCGTGACTGATGGTGCCCGCTTTAACGCCAAGCGTCAGGAACATGGTGTGACCGGTAAACAGTTCCGAACCGGCAATAATGACCAGCGTTAAAGCGATACCAAAGGTTGCACCCATTACCAGAGGACGAACGGACGGGTCGAGCAGATTACCGAGGGTGAAAATAAGAATGATGCCGAGACCGACGTAGGCCCCTGCCATTGCCGAACTGACCCAGAATCCGAGCGGGTTATTAGCCGAGAGGCGTGCGATGCGCGCAGCGTTAGCCGCACACTTATTAATAGTGTCTGTGAACATGTGTTGATTATCCTTGAAGTACAAACAATAAAAAGAAATCGTAACCGTAGGCCGGATAGCGCTACGCTTATCAGGCCTACAAATAAAAGACCTACAAATACGTCAAAAAAGGGGAGGCGTTGCGCCTCCCAAAAAGTTATTAACCGCGCAGTTGCACCGTGCCGTCTTTCACTCGCGCTTCGTAATGTTTCACGGAGAACTGTTCGTCTTCCATGCACAGACCATCGCTTAAGCGAAAGCGCTGTTTTTTCAGCGGGCTGGCGACCCACAATTCGCCCTGATGTTCAGCAATCAGTCCACGAGAAAGCACGCTGGACTCGAAGAACGGGTCGATGTTGCTGATCGCAAACACCTGGTCGCTGTGATACGGGCGGAAAATCGCAACTTGCTCGCTACCTAACAGGGCGCAGACGCCTGTTGCAGGCAGAATGTCATCGATTTTGCAGATGTTTTTCCACTGGCTCATGCGTTTTCCTCCACCAGAGTCACCGGGATACGCTCATAGGGCGTGGCCGGGCGATGTTGTTCACGTTCAGGCACAACCTGGACATTCGGATCGCGTTGATCGCTGTTGATAAAGTGTTTGAAGCGAACCTGTGCGGATGGGGTGTTAACCGTCTCTGTCCACTCGCAGACCACCGCTTCACGCAGACGGGCCATCTCTTCTTCCAGGTGCTGGTTTAGCCCCAGTTTGTCGTCGATGATGACCGATTTCAGATATTCGATACCGCCTTCCAGGTTGTCTAACCATGGTGCGGTTCGGGTCAGTTTGTCGGCGGTACGGATGTAGAACATCATGAAACGATCAAGGTATTTGAGCAGCGTTTCGCGGTCGATATCCGCTGCCAGCAGGTCTGCATGACGAGGTTTCATCCCGCCGTTACCGCAAACGTACAAGTTCCAGCCTTTCTCAGTGGCGATGATACCCACGTCTTTGCCCTGTGCTTCCGCACATTCACGGGTACAGCCGGAGACGCCGAATTTCATTTTGTGCGGGGTACGAATGCCCTTGTAGCGGTTTTCCAGCTCCACGCCGAATCCGACGCTATCGCCGACGCCATAACGGCACCAGGTACTGCCTACGCAGGTTTTCGCCATACGCAGCGCTTTGGCGTATGCGTGACCGGTTTCAAAGCCCGCTTCAATCAGCTGACGCCAGATTTCCGGCAGGTCATCTTTTTGCGCGCCGAACAGGCCGATACGCTGAGAACCGGTGATTTTGGTATACAGGTTAAATTCACGCGCGATACGGCCCACGGCCACCAGGCCTTCAGGAGTAATTTCTCCGCCCGCAGAGCGCGGGATCACGGAGTAGGTACCGTCTTTCTGGATGTTCGCCAGGAAGTTGTCGTTAGTGTCCTGCAGCGGCGTGTGCTGTGGTTTGAGGATGTACTCATTCCAGCAGGAGGCCAACAGGGAACCTACGGTTGGTTTACACACTTCACAGCCGTAGCCTTTCCCGTGTTTTGCCAGCAGCTCTTCGAAGGTTTTAATTCCTTCTACACGGATCAGATGGAACAGTTCCTGACGCGAGTACGGGAAGTGTTCACACAGGTTGTTGTTAACTTCGATCCCCTGTTTCGCCAGTTCAGCGTTCAGGACCTGCGTTACCAACGGGATACACCCGCCGCAGCCGGTACCAGCTTTGGTTTCAGCTTTCAGCGCCGCAACGGTGTGGCAGCCTTTGTTGATAGCGGCGATCAGCATGCCTTTGGTGACGTCGAAGCAGGAGCAAATCTGCGCGCTGTCCGGCAGTTTATCGACACCGATAGACGGCTTACCGCTGCCCGCGTGAGCTGGCAGAATCAGTGAGTCTGGGTTTTCCGGCAGTTCGATGGCGTTCAGCACCAGCTGCAGCAGGTTGCCGTAATCGCTGGTGTCACCGACTAAAACCGCCCCGAGCAGGGTTTTGTTATCTTCGCTAACGATGAGGCGTTTGTAGACTTCTTTGCTTTCGTCGAGATAGACGTAGCTACGGGCGCCCGGCGTGCGCGCATGCGCGTCGCCAATCCCGCCGACGTCAACACCAAGTAGCTTCAGCTTGGCGCTCAGATCCGCGCCTTCAAAGGCGTTTTCGGTTTCGAGAATATGGTCAACGGCAACCTGCGCCATTTTGTAGCCTGGAGCGACCAGACCATACACGCGGTTGTTCCAGCTGGCGCATTCGCCGATGGCATAGATGTCCGGATCAGAAGTCTGGCAGGTATCGTTAATCACAATACCACCGCGCGGCGCAACGTCGAGACCGCATTGGGTGGCCAGTTTGTCGCGTGGGCGAATACCGGTAGAAAAGACGATGAAATCGACTTCCAGTTCGCTACCGTCGGCAAAACGCATAGTTTTGCGCGCTTCGGTGCCTTCCTGGACGATCTCTTTAGTGTTTTTGCTGGTGTGGACACGCACGCCCATGCTTTCAATTTTGCGACGTAACTGCTCGCCACCCATGTGATCCAACTGTTCGGCCATCAGCATCGGGGCAAATTCAATCACGTGGGTTTCAACGCCGAGGCTTTTCAGCGCACCGGCGGCTTCCAGACCCAGCAGGCCACCGCCGACGACGGCACCGCGTTTGCTACGGCGCGCGCAAGACTCAATGGCGTTGAGGTCTTCGATGGTGCGGTAAACGAAGCAGTCTTGGGTTTCCGAACCTTTAATCGGCGGGATCCACGGATAAGAGCCTGTCGCCATGATCAGCTTATCGTAATAGACCGTACGACCCGCGCTGGAGTGGATCACCTTCTCCTGGCGGTTGATGGTGATTGCGCGCTCGCCCACTAACACCTTAACGCCATGCTTCTCGTAGAATCCTTCACGCACCAGAGAAAGTTCTTCGGCGGTGTGGTGGGAGAAGTAGGACGACAGGTGGACACGGTCGTACGCTTTGCGGGGTTCTTCACAGAAGACGGTAATATCAAAATTGGCAGCGTCGGATTTATCAAGAAGATCCTCAATAAAGCGATGGCCGACCATACCATTACCGATAATAGCGAGTCTGACTTTGCTCATTTTTGCCTCGATTTCTTTTCTATTACTGCCTACCTTAACGATTCAGCAACCCCGCTTATTGATGCAAATCAAATTCGCCTTTATATACTCCTTAAGAGGTATATGGCTGATTTAACTGCATTTTTATAAGTTACGGAATTAACAGGCTTTTCGTATTTGTATAAATAGCGTACAAATTAAGGGGTTTTTGTAAGAATTGGCCTACAGCACCAGAGAAAGAAGAGGGCGCGGGAATAGGCCGGAGAAGATACGTTAGCATCGCCATCCGGCACTCAGATTAATGCGTTGCGGGTGCGTTATGCTGGCGATGACGCGTGACGAACCCAAGAATAAAGCACATCACGAATACGACCGCATACAAGCCGTTAGCCGTCTGCAATGCCGCCAGCGGACCGCTGTGCGCCACGATAGGGCCAGTGACCACGAAGGTGAGCATAGTACCGATGGTGCCACAGGTCAGAACGAAGTTAACCAGTTTAGGTGATGCGACCTTCGTCTGCTGGGAGCCGAGGGTAATGATGGTGGTATAAATCGCGCTGGAGAAGAAGCCCAACGTCAGAATGAACCACGGCATATGCTCCGGCGTACCGGTGATAAACAGATACATCAGGACGGTAGCCACACCCGCCAGTACGGTCAGGATGCGCTGCAAATCGAAGAAACGCAGGATAAAGCTAAATGCCCACATGCCAACCATGTAAGACATCCAGAAGTCACTGACCAGTTTACCTGCGTCGTTCAGGCTCATGCCCAGACTTTTGGCGTATTCCGGCACCCAGGAGATAAAGCCCAACTGACCGAGGATGTAGCACAGCGCGGCGATCGCCAGGAACAGCACGCCAATGCCCCATTTTTCTTTTACCACAGGCGCGTCCGGTTGCTGCGCGTGTTTACCCAGCGCCGGGAATTCGCAACCGAAGGTCAGCAGGAAAATGGCGACGTATACCAGGCCGATGCAGGCATAAACCCAATACCATTCGATGCTGCGCGCTAACAGGAATGCTGCCACCATCGGAAAAATCATGCCGGCCATGCTGAAGAAGGAGTCAGTAAACAGCAGGCGGGAACCGCGCTGGCGACCTTCGTACATCTGAGTCACCAGGAACGTACCAATCGACATGGTGATACCGCTCACCAGACCCAGTACAAACATGGCGGCTGAGAACAAGGCCAGGCTATGGCTGAGCATCAGTCCGGCGACCGCCAGAACCATCAGGATAAAGCCAAAGCGCAACTGGGTTTTCAGTGGCACAATTTCCATCAGCCATGCATTCAGAAAAATAGAGATCAGAATGCCGGCATTCAGAAAGGTGAAGGTGTTACTCATACTGGAAACGGGCAAATGGAAGTAATCTGCGATGTTTCCCATCACCATCCCGGTGACAATTACCAACGCGCCTGTCAGGGCGTAGGAGAGAAAGCTAATCCATGTGAGCTTGATGCGATTGCTGTTAGTCATGACTGGCCTGTATAGAAGTGTTAGGCGCATTGACTGCGCCGTGAGCGGGCAGATTTTAGGCGCTTTAGTGATGCATTTAAATGTTTATTGGTAATTACTTGCTACGTTACATTTTTTTATGTGATCTAGATCGCATTGAATCTTGAGGCTATAAGGTTACATTTGTTTCAAGTACGTAAAATTAAGTAAAGGGATGGCCTTGTTCTTGAAGGCTCTTTAGAATCAATTCACTTGCTTCATTTCTGCTCTTGTTAAGGAATTCTCATGCTCAAATCGACTCTGGCGGCTGTTGCAGCTGTTCTCGCTCTTTCTGCTCTTTCTCCCGCAGCACTGGCAGCAAAAGGTGACCCGCATGTCCTGCTGACAACCTCTGCCGGTAACATTGAGCTGGAGCTGAACAGTCAGAAAGCCCCAGTTTCAGTGAAAAACTTTGTCGATTATGTCAACAGCGGTTTCTATAACAACACCACGTTCCACCGCGTGATCCCTGGCTTCATGGTGCAGGGCGGCGGTTTTACCGAGCAGATGCAGCAGAAGAAACCTAACCCGCCAATCAAGAATGAAGCTGATAACGGACTGCGTAATACCCGCGGCACGATTGCCATGGCGCGTACAGCAGATAAAGACAGCGCGACCAGCCAGTTCTTTATCAATATTGCAGACAATGCGTTCCTCGATCACGGCCAGCGCGACTTTGGGTACGCGGTCTTCGGTAAAGTTGTGAAAGGTATGGATGTCGCGGATAAGATCTCTCAGGTGCAGACCCATGATGTTGGTCCTTACCAGAATGTCCCGTCAAAACCGATTGTTATCCTGTCTGCCAAAGTCCTGCCGTAAACGTCTTTTACGCGGGCAGTTCCTGTCCGCGTTCTTTCCCTTCTCTGCGTAACCTGAAATTGCCGCTTATACTTGTGGCAAGTGTCGGCTCATTCAGGGAGGTCACGTGAAAAAACTCACCGATAAACAAAAGTCCAGACTCTGGGAACAACGGCGAAATGCCAATTTCCAGGCCAGTCGGCGGCTGGAAGGCGTGGATATTCCACGGGTGACTTTGAGCACGGAAGACGCCCTGGCGCGTCTTGAAGAGTTGAGGGGGCACTATGAGCGATAAATTCGGTGATGGACGCGATCCCTATTTGTATCCGGGCCTGAATGTCATGCGTAACCGTCTGGGGATTCATCAGGCACAGCGCCTGGCGCAGGCGGCGTATGAACTGACGGCGCTGCGTGCGGCCACTATCGAATTAGGCCCGCTTAAACGGGGCTTGCCGCATCTGTGCGCCATTCATCGCCAACTGTATCGGGATATTTTTGACTGGGCGGGACATCTGCGAGAAGTGGATATTTACCAGGGCGATACCCGCTTTTGTCATTTCGCTTATATCGAGAAAGAGGGCAATGCGCTGATGCAGGACCTGGAAGACGAGTCCTGGTTGGTGGGGTTACCGGAAGATAAGTTTGTGGATCGTCTTGCGCACTATTATTGCGAAATCAACGTGCTGCATCCGTTTCGTATTGGCAGCGGTCTGGCACAGCGAATTTTTTTCGAACAGTTAGCGATTCATGCCGGGTATATATTGAGCTGGGATGACATTCCGGTTGAGGAGTGGAACCTG
Source organism: Citrobacter sp. RHBSTW-01044 (assembly GCF_013781945.1). Lineage (NCBI taxonomy): Bacteria > Pseudomonadati > Pseudomonadota > Gammaproteobacteria > Enterobacterales > Enterobacteriaceae > Citrobacter > Citrobacter sp. RHBSTW-01044. The sequence continues at coordinate 356,936 of NZ_CP056180.1, forward strand.
GCTAATCAGAGTGGGGCGATGGGTGACCTGTCTGCGCTTAGGGCGATATTTCGTAAAGTGGTAAGCGAAGCCCCGGAAACTGAGTAGAATAGCGCGGTTCTTATGTACCGGAGCCGCCATGATCCTGCTTATCGATAACTATGATTCTTTTACCTGGAACCTGTACCAATACTTCTGCGAACTGGGCGCTGATGTCCTTGTCAGGCGCAACGACGAACTGACGCTGGCGCAAATCGACGCGCTAAGCCCGCAAAAAATCGTAATATCCCCAGGCCCCTGCACGCCGGATGACGCTGGGATCTCATTGGATGTTATTCGTCATTTCGCGGGCAAGACGCCCCTGCTGGGTGTTTGTCTGGGACATCAGGCTATGGCGCAGGCCTTTGGCGCGACAGTGGTTCGGGCAGCTAAAGTGATGCACGGTAAAACCTCGCCAATTACGCATAACGGGCAGGGTGTTTTTCAGGGGCTCGCCAACCCATTAACGGTGACGCGCTACCATTCTCTGGTGGTTGCCCCCGCGACGCTTCCTGACTGCTTTGAGGTGACAGCCTGGAGTGAAACGCAGGAGATTATGGGCATTCGTCACCGCGAGTGGGATATGGAAGGGGTGCAGTTTCACCCGGAGAGTATTCTCAGCGAACAGGGGCATCAACTGCTGGCTAATTTCCTCAACCGGTGATTTGTGGTTGCTATTCAGTGATTTTTTATTCATATTTTGTGATTATAATTTCACTAACATTTCTGCTTAACAGGGTGGCAATGACATGGCAACTGAACAAACTGCAATTACGCGCGCGACATTCGATGAAGTGATTCTGCCGATTTATGCACCGGCTGAGTTTATCCCGGTAAAAGGGAAAGGGAGTCGAGTCTGGGATCAACAGGGCAAAGAGTATGTTGATTTCGCGGGCGGCATTGCAGTTACTGCACTAGGGCATTGCCATCCGGCCCTGGTGGAGGCGTTAAAAACCCAGGGTGAAACCCTGTGGCATACCAGCAACGTTTTCACCAACGAACCGGCGTTGCGCCTGGGTCGTAAAATCATTGATGCGACCTTCGCCGAGCGCGTGCTGTTCATGAACTCGGGTACCGAAGCTAACGAAACCGCCTTTAAGCTGGCGCGCCACTATGCCTGCGTGCGCCATAGCCCGTTCAAAACCAAAATCATTGCCTTCCATAATGCGTTTCACGGCCGTTCGCTGTTTACAGTGTCCGTCGGCGGGCAACCGAAATACTCTGACGGCTTTGGACCAAAACCAGCGGATATCATCCATGTACCGTTTAACGATCTGCATGCGGTCAAAGCGGTGATGGACGATCACACCTGTGCGGTGGTGGTTGAGCCTATTCAGGGGGAAGGTGGCGTCACTGCGGCAACGCCGGAATTCCTGCAAGGTTTGCGTGAACTTTGCGACCAACACCAGGCGCTATTGGTATTGGATGAAGTGCAGAGCGGGATGGGCCGTACCGGCGATCTGTTTGCCTATATGCACTACGGCGTGACGCCGGATATCCTCACCAGCGCGAAGGCTCTCGGCGGCGGCTTCCCGGTGAGCGCGGTGCTGACCACCCAAGAGATTGCCTCCGCATTTCACGTGGGTTCGCACGGTTCCACTTATGGTGGCAATCCGCTGGCCTGCGCAGTTGCGGGGGCCGCGTTTGATATCATCAACACGCCGGAAGTGTTGGAAGGTATTCAGGCTAAACGTCAGACGTTTGTCCAACATTTGCATAAAATTGATCAACAGTTCGACATTTTCAGCGATATTCGCGGGATGGGGCTGCTGATTGGCGCCGAGCTGAAGCCGCAGTTTAAAGGCCGGGCGCGCGATTTCCTGTATGCCGCCGCGCACGAAGGGGTGATGGTACTCAACGCCGGACCGGACGTGATGCGTTTCGCGCCGTCGCTGGTAGTTGAGCAGGCGGATATCGATGAAGGGATGCAGCGTTTCGCACAAGCGGTAGCGAAAGTCGTTGCCTGATTACCTGTTGACGGATAAGCACAGCGCATCCGGCAGTCGATCTTAACCTTTCATGTCCCGCAGACGGCGGCTCAGCCAGATTCCGTGGTGCGGTCGCTGACGCCATGCTACCGACGAAATGGTGTGCATGGTGTTCAGATGCCCCAGTATCCGTTGCAGATGCTGCTCAAGGGTGCTTAACGGACCGTGGGACAGCATCTCTGGCGCTTCGAGAATATTCACATCGCCTGAGCTTCCCGGTCCGTCATATTCCAGCCGCTGCTGACAGCGCTGGAGCGCAATTTCACAGGATTCCAGATACCGCTGCGCTAAATCCGGCGTCAGCATTGTGTGTTCCCTTGCCAGTGTGGTCATCGCGTTGATGTGCTCGACGATGAACTGGCTGTGCGTGACCCACAGTTTCATGTCCGCCAGGTAGTGCGAGTTGAATCCTGGCTCCTGCATCGCCTGGTTCAGTGAGTTGAACAACGTGTTATGTGCCTGATTGACCCGCATGCGTTGATACGCCAGCGGCGTGGCCTGCGGATCGTTGCTGAGGATCAGTCGAATGGCCTCCTGATCGGCTTCTAACGCATCATGGGCGTTCTTACGCAGCAGGCCGCTCTGCCACTGCGGCCACAGCCAGAGTGTACCGCCAAAGGCGATTAAGCAGCCAATAACCGTATCGACAAACCGCGGCACGATAAACTGTTCTCCGTTCAGCGTCAGCAGTTGCAGGGTGTATACCGCCGTGACCGTAAAGCCGACGGTAGCCCAGCCGTAGTTTTTGCGCATGATCAGATAGCTACCCAGGGTAATCAGCAGCATGCCTGCCAGCGTGTAACCTTCCTGAATATGAAAGTGCAGGGTGACTCCGGCAATGACCAGTCCAACGAGCGTTCCTGCTGAACGGTGTAAAATACGTACCCGGGTTGCTCCGTAGCCATTTTGCGTGACGAACAGGATCGTCATCAAAATCCAGTAAGGCTTTGGCAGGTGTAAAGCGCTGCCCATCAGGCTGGCGATACTTAGCATGACACTGATGCGTCCGGCATTACGCAGCGCCGGCGATTTCAACGACAGATAGTTTTTCAGGGCCGGGATCAGCGGCAACCGACGCTGCTTGTCCGCCATTAAATCTCGGGCGTACAGCGGTCGCTGGGTGCGTAGCACGCGGGCAATACGGCTGAAGTGCCAGTAGCAAAATTGTCCCACCGGATTGTCCGGATGCTGGTTGGCGATTTTCTCCAGCGTGCCAATCTGCTTGTCCATCGAGAAACGGGTCGGCAAGCGGTGATACAAAATATCATCGGCCAGTACCCGGAGGCGTTCGGCGACGGTGCGCGCATTCCAGCGAATCACCTGTTCGGCGTGGCTGCGTTCGACCAGCTTTTGCACCTCTTCCGGCTGGTGAAGGCTGACGGAAATATGCTCCTGCAAGTCCAGCGCCTCCTGAAAGGCACGCAGCAGGCGCTTGTAATCGTTGTTGCGATGCGCCGACAGCATATGCATTTGCTGGTAGCACTGGGTTATCAGATCCACCGCTTTCTGCTGGCGAACCAGCAGGGGAGGCAGCGCTTTTTCCGGATCGGCATGCTGGGTCAGCAGGCTGTACTTGGCCTCACAGTAATCGGCTAATTCACGGTACAACAAGCTGAGCGATTCACGGAGCGGCTGCTCGCGCCACATCCAGAACCAGAACCAGTTGAACAGGCCGTACCATAACGTGCCCAGCGCATAGATCAGCAACGGTTCCCAGACGGGCATGTTCCCGACCAGGCTTAGCGTGAAAATCGCGGCGATAAGTGAGGCCGGTAACAGTCGGGCATGCAGAGGGCTTAGCTCGGCGGTTACGCCAAGAATCAGCGTCAGTCCGGTGAGGATAAGCGGCAGCGGTATGGCCTGTGCCAGCAGCAACTGCATGATCAGACTGCAACCGGCAAACAAAGACGCGCCAATAGCTAAACGTTTGAAAAAGCGCTTATGCGGGGTATCAAGACCGGCAATGTTGCAGCAGGCAGGGACCAGGGAGAAGAGGAGTCCCAGATGAAGCTGACCGATGATCAGACCAACAGCCACAGGTAAACATAGCACCAGCGTCTGCCGTAGTGCGTAGTTGATCTCTGGGTGGTATATCAGTCTTCGCCACATCGGTGTAAACAAAAGTGGCGCATCACTGAGTAACGCGCCACTTCGATGGGGTTAACGGGTGCCGTAGACGACGATGGTCTTACCGTGTGCGGAGATCAGGTTTTGATCTTCCAGCATCTTCAGAATACGACCAACGGTCTCACGGGAGCAGCCAACGATCTGGCCGATTTCCTGACGGGTGATTTTAATCTGCATGCCGTCCGGGTGGGTCATCGCATCAGGCTGTTTCGCCAGATTCAGCAGAGTCTGCGCGATACGACCCGTTACGTCGAGGAAGGCTAGGTTGCCGACTTTTTCAGACGTGACCTGCAGGCGACGAGCCATCTGTGAAGACAGGCGCATCAGAATATCCGGGTTGACCTGGATTAATTGGCGAAATTTTTTGTAGGAAATTTCAGCGACTTCACATGCGGTTTTGGCACGTACCCAGGCGCTACGTTCCTGACCTTCTTCGAAGAGGCCTAATTCACCAATAAAATCGCCCTGATTCAGATAAGAAAGGATCATTTCTTTCCCTTCTTCATCTTTGATCAGCACTGCCACTGAGCCTTTAACGATGTAATACAACGTTTCCGCTTTTTCACCCTGGTGAATCAGCGTGCTCTTCGATGGGTACTTATGAATATGGCAATGAGACAAGAACCATTCGAGAGTCGGGTCTGTTTGCGGTTTGCCAAGCACCATGCGCGGTTATCCTCTGTTATAAGCTGTCTCCAGAGCCAGAAAACGACGCTGCCTCTGGGTTTGCAAAAATATGCTTCCCGCTACCTGGGAAAGGGGCTGTCAAAAATTAACTGCAGCCTGTAATGTGATGTCCTCTGCATACATGCAGTACGTCAATGTATTACTGTAGCATCCTGACTGTTTTAGCATAGCTTTCGCCGTGTGTCTCCTGGTGTCTCGCTTCAGCATGACGCAGGTCGCCTTCCGTTGCGAGAATTGTTATGTACGCGTAATCTGTCAGGAAAATTGAAACATTGGAGTTACGAAATATGCAAGCGCGTGTAAAGTGGGTTGAGGGGTTAACCTTCCTCGGTGAGTCCGCCTCTGGTCACCAAATTTTGATGGACGGTAACTCCGGTGATAAAGCGCCGAGCCCGATGGAAATGGTATTAATGGCTGCGGGTGGTTGCAGCGCAATTGATGTGGTTTCGATCCTGCAAAAAGGTCGTCAGGATGTGACCAACTGCGAAGTGAAACTGACCTCAGAGCGTCGTGATGAAGCGCCGCGCCTGTTTACCCACATCAACCTGCATTTCATCGTAACGGGTAACGATCTGAAAGATGCGTCCGTTTCGCGCGCAGTCGATCTCTCTGCGGAAAAATATTGCTCTGTGGCGCTGATGCTGGAAAAGGCGGTGAACATTACCCACTCCTATGAAGTGGTTGCTGCTTCGTGATGTCATACCTGATGGCGTTTCACTTATCAGGCCTACAGGATATAAACGCGTAGGCCGGATAAGGCATCAGCCGCCATCCGGCAAAATAACACCTTACTCTATCTTTTTGCCTTCCATCAGTCGCTGGACCAGCGGCAGCATAATCAATTCCATCGCCAGACCCATTTTCCCGCCCGGAACAACCAACGTATTGATATGGGAAATGAATGATCCCTGCAGCATGGCCAGTAGCCACGGGAAGTCGATCCCTTCCAGGTTCCGAAAATGAATCACGACAAAGCTTTCATCCAGGGATGGAATACTTTTGGCGGCAAAGGGGTTGGAGGTATCAACGGTCGGTACGCGCTGGAAGTTAATATGCGTACGGGAAAACTGCGGCGTAATGTAATTGATGTAATCGTCCATTGAGCGCACCACCGAGTCCATCACCGCTTCGCGCGAGTGTCCTCGCTCGCTGGTATCGCGGGTCAGCTTCTGAATCCATTCCAGGTTCACGATCGGCACAACGCCAACCAGCAGATCGACATGCCGGGCCACGTTTTGCTGTGGGGTTACGACGCCGCCGTGCAGTCCTTCATAGAACAGGACATCCGTCGGTTCAGGCAGCGGCTGCCAGGGCGTAAATGTACCCGGAACCTGATTCCACGGTACGGCCTCATCGTAGGTGTGCAGATATTTTCGCGACTGACCTTTGCCCGTCTGGCCGTATTCGATGAAGGTTTGCTCCAGCAGACCGAAGTCATTAGCTTCGGGGCCGAAATAGCTGATATGCCGCCCGGCATCGCGCGCTTTGCGAATCGCCATGTCCATTTCCGGACGGGTATAACGATGAAAACTGTCACCTTCCACCTCGGCGGCGCGCAGATTTAACTGCGCGAAAATTTTACGAAACGCGAGGCTGGTGGTGGTGGTCCCCGCGCCGCTGGACCCTGTTACCGCAATCACCGGATGTTTGGCAGACATAACAACTCCATGAATAGGTTGAATTTTTATTATAGTCGGCCGTCGGCTACGGATTACTCGTGAATCTGCTTCCTCGGCATAATGTTGACCGTTTCATGCAGTTCGGACCATACCAGCACGGCTTCACCAGATTGTAGTTGGCGTTTGACGTCGGCGACTTTTTGTTCGAGCGAGCGTTCATGTTCACCATAATCGGTGCCTTCGCGCAAGACAAAGCTTTCAATCAGATTGTCCAGTGCGTCCGGGGAGATATCTTGCCAGGGGATGATCATGATGATGCCTCCAGATACGTTGTCAGCCAGTCCGGGATTCTGGATTCCAGCCACATCTCAGGACGGCGCACCGTGCCGCCAATGAATCCGACGTGGCCGCCGTGTTCCGTCAGTTGATACTCTACCTGTGAGGGCAGATTTTCCGGTTTAGGGATCACGTGATGATCCATAAACGGATCGTCTTTGGCATGGATAATCAGCGTGGGTTTGGCGATCTGGTTGAGCAATGGCATAGCGCTACACTGACGGTAATAGTCTATAGCATCGGCAAAACCATGGATTTTGGCGGTGATCAGATCGTCAAAATCGCGAATGCGACGCAGAGATTTCAACTGGCCCAGACTCACCGGCAGCGATCCTGGATACGCCTCTAGCTTACGCGAGGCATTGGCTTTCAACAGGTTTAGCAGGTAGCGCTGATAGACCCGGGAGAATCCCTTGTCCATATGGTAACTACAGGCTTCCAGCACGAAAGGCGCGGAAACGATAACCGCGGCATCAATTGGAATCTCAGTACCTTCTTTTGCCAGCAGACAGGCCAGCATGTTTCCACCGAGCGAATAGCCTACCGCCGCGGTCGGCACGCGACCGAACTCACGTGCCAGCCAGTGTAAAAACCAGGTGCCATCTTCTGTTTCACCGGAGTGATAAATACGGTTCAGACGATTGGGTTCGCCGCTGCAGCCGCGAAAATGCATCACCACGCCCAGCCAGCCGCGCTTTTGCGCTGCTTCAATCAGGCCATGTGCGTACGGGCTGTTCAGACTGCCTTCCAGACCGTGAAAAACCACCAGGCGCGGTTTATGTTTCGCCTGCTGCGGATCTTCACTCCATGCCAGATCGACAAAATCACCGTCGGGCAATTCCAGACGCTGCCAGTGGGCGTCGAACTTCACCTTGCGGCGAATTAAACGCGGCAGCATCGTCTGCAGATGGCGGTTACTGATACCGCGCATCGGGCGGAATTCTCGCGAATCGTCGGTAGGTGGAGTTATTTCTGTGGACGTGATTTCAACCATAACACCAGAGCAATTAATAATCGGAAAGAATAACTATACCGCGCACAGCGCGTGCGGGTTAGCCAATATGTGATTTTGTCGCGAGTCAGTCAGCAGGCAATCATCGGCTATAGTGCCGGATGGCGGCTTCGCCTTATCCGGCACTCATGATTACTCGGCCAGCATCTGCTCAAGCTGTTCCTGAGCCTCCAGCCAGGCCATCTCGCACTCTTCCAGTCCGGATTTCGCACTGGCCTGCTGCTGCAAGCATGCCGTGAGTTCGGCTTTGCGGCTTTGGTCGTACAGCTCGCTATCGCCGAGTTTTTCTTCCGCCTGTGCCAGCTGTGCGTGCAGTTTCTCCATCTCTTTTTCCAGACGGGTAATCTCTTTACGTAGCGGTTGCGTCAGGGTGCGTAGTTCAGCTTCGCGACGCTTCTGGTCTTTACGTGCCTGGGCGCTGTTAACGCTCTCTTTTGCCGGTTCGTCGCTCTGGTTTTCCTGTTTTTGCACATCGCTCAGCCACTGCTGATAATCCTCAAGATCGCCATCAAACGGCTCGACTTTCTTGTCGTGCACCAGATAGAGGTCATCGGTAGTGGAGCGAATCAGGTGACGGTCGTGCGAGACCACAACCAGTGCGCCTTCGAAATCGATCAGCGCTTCGGTCAGCGCCTGACGCATATCCAAATCCAGGTGGTTGGTCGGTTCATCAAGCAGCAGCAGGTTCGGGCGCTGCCAGACGATCAATGCCAGCACCAGACGCGCTTTTTCACCTCCGGAGAAGCGGCGAGTCTCTTCGCTGACTTTATCGCCCTGGAAGCCGAATCCGCCGAGGTAGTCTCGCAGTTTCTGCTCCAGCTCCTGCGGCGCCATGCGCGCCAGGTGCTGAATCGGTGATTCATCGGCGCGCAAAAACTCCAGCTGGTGCTGTGCGAAGTAACCCAGCTTGATGCCTTTTGCCAGGCCAATCTCGCCGTTGATGGGGGCCAGTTCGCCGGCCAGCAACTTAATCAGCGTAGATTTACCCGCGCCGTTGCGTCCGAGCAGGCCGATGCGAGACCCCGGTACCAGATTCAGTTTGATCGAATCGAGAATGACGCGGTCGCCGTAGCCGGCGCTGACCTTTTCCATCTTTAACAGCGGGTTCGGCAGGCTTTCCGGCTCGCGGAAGCTGAAGTGGAACGGGTTGTCCACGTGCGCAGGGGCAATCAGCTCCATGCGTTCCAGCATTTTGATACGGCTCTGCGCCTGCTTTGCTTTGGTGGCTTTAGCGCGGAAACGATCGATATAGCTTTGCAGATGCGCCACGCGCTCCTGCTGGCTTTCGTACATTGCCTGTTGCTGTGCGAGGCGGGTCGCTCGCTGGATTTCAAACGCACTGTAGTTACCGGTGTACTCGAACATCGTTTGCTGTTCGATATGAATAATTTTATCCACCACCGGATCGAGGAAGTCGCGGTCGTGGGAGATCAAAATCAGCGTGCCCTGATAGCTTTTCAGCCATCTTTCCAGCCAGATCACCGCGTCGAGATCGAGGTGGTTGGTCGGTTCATCGAGCAGCAGCAGGTCTGAACGGCAAATCAGCGCCTGAGCCAGGTTGAGACGCATACGCCAGCCACCGGAGAAATCGCTGACGGGACGTTCAAGCTGTTCGTTGGAGAAGCCGAGGCCATGCAGCAGGCTGGCGGCGCGTGAGCGCACAGTCCAGGCGTCGATGGCATCCAGCTTGCCATGGACGGTGGCAATGGCGTGTCCATCGTTACGTTCGTTGGCATCGTTCAACTGTGCTTCCAGTTGACGATACTCGCGGTCGCCGTCAATCACATACTCCAGCGCCGGCTGTGGCAACGCAGGCGTTTCCTGATTAACCCACGCGAGCTGCCAGTTTCCCGGATAGGTAAATCCTCCAGCGTCGGCGCTGAGTTCATTTTTCAGCAATGCCAGCAGGGTAGATTTACCGCAGCCATTTTTACCTACCAGGCCAACTTTCTGCCCTGGATTAATGGTGGCCGTGGCATTTTCCAGCAAGACGCGCACGCCGCGACGAATTTGTAACGATGAGAAAACAATCATAAGGCGCCGTATGTTCAGACTATGTTAATTTATCATTATGATAATGTAATGTGTGGGCCATTTGCCGCACCGAGGCGCAATGGTAGCCCAAAACGTCGAAAATAGACAAAAGACAAAACCGGGAGGGGGATGATGTTCCAGCCAGCGAAAGTCTTGCTGCTGTATGCCCATCCGGAATCTCAGGACTCGGTCGCGAACCGGGTACTGCTTAAACCGGCCATGCAGCTCAGCAATGTTACCGTGCACGACCTGTACGCGCACTATCCTGACTTTTTTATCGACATTCCGCATGAGCAGGCGCTGCTGCGCGAGCATGATGTGATTGTTTTTCAGCACCCGCTCTACACCTATAGCTGCCCGGCGTTGTTAAAGGAGTGGCTTGACCGCGTACTGAGCCGAGGATTTGCCAGCGGCCCCGGGGGGAATCAACTGGCGGGAAAGTACTGGCGGAGCGTTATCACTACCGGCGAGCCGGAAAGCGCCTACCGCTATGACGCGCTAAACCGTTATCCAATGAGCGATGTACTGCGCCCTTTTGAGCTAACGGCCGGTATGTGCCGCATGCACTGGATGAGCCCTATCATTGTCTACTGGGCCAGACGGCAAACGAAGCAGGAGCTGGACAGCCATGCGAAAGCGTATGGTGACTGGCTGGCGAATCCGATCCCTGTGGGAGGCCACTGATGGAAGGTTCTGATTTATTGACTGCCGGCGTGTTGTTCCTCTTCGCGGCGGTGGCTGCAGTTCCTCTGGCCTCAAAACTGGGTATCGGTCCGGTGCTGGGTTACTTGCTGGCGGGGATTGCTATCGGCCCATGGGGATTAGGGTTCATCAGCGATGTGGATGAAATCTTACACTTTTCCGAACTGGGCGTAGTTTTTCTGATGTTCATCATTGGGCTGGAACTTAATCCAGCCAAACTGTGGCAATTGCGGCGTTCAATTTTTGGCGTCGGTGCCGCGCAGGTGATGCTAAGCGCGGTCGTGCTGGCAGGGCTACTGATGCTTACAGCGTTCTCCTGGCAGGCGGCAGTGGTTGGCGGCATTGGTCTGGCGATGTCATCGACCGCTATGGCGCTACAGTTGATGCGCGAAAAAGGCATGAATCGCAGTGAATCCGGACAACTGGGCTTTTCGGTGCTGCTATTTCAGGATCTGGCGGTGATCCCCGCATTGGCGCTGGTTCCGCTGCTGGCGGGGTCTGCTGACGAACATTTTGACTGGATCAAAGTGGGGATGAAGGTGCTGGCCTTTGCCGGCATGCTGATTGGCGGGCGCTATTTGCTGCGTCCGGTTTTCCGCTTTATTGCGGATTCTGGCGTGCGGGAAGTGTTCACCGCCGCCACGCTGCTGTTAGTGCTGGGTTCTGCTTTATTTATGGATGCGCTGGGTCTGTCGATGGCGCTGGGGACCTTTATCGCGGGCGTTCTGCTGGCGGAAAGTGAATACCGACATGAGCTGGAAACGGCAATCGATCCGTTTAAAGGCCTGTTGCTTGGCCTGTTTTTTATCTCCGTAGGTATGTCGCTTAACCTTGGCGTGCTCTATACCCATATTTTGTGGGTGGCGGCGAGCGTGATAGTGCTGGTGGTAGTAAAAATGCTGGTGCTGTATGTACTGGCGCATCTTAACGGCATGAGAAGCTCAGAACGGATGCAGTTTGCCGGGGTTTTAAGCCAGGGCGGTGAATTCGCTTTCGTGCTGTTTTCAACGGCCTCTTCTCAACGGCTGTTTCAGGGTGACCAAATGGCGCTGTTGTTGGTGACCGTCACGCTATCGATGATGACCACGCCGCTGGTGATGAAGTTGATTGATAAATGGCTCTCTCGCCAGTTTAACGGTACGGATGAAGAAGATGAAAAACCTTGGGTGGAAGATGATAAACCGCAGGTGATTGTGGTGGGTTTTGGGCGCTTTGGTCAGGTTATTGGTCGTCTGTTGATGGCCAATAAAATGCGTATTACCGTCCTGGAAAGAGATATCAGCGCAGTGAATCTAATGCGCAAATATGGCTATAAGGTCTATTACGGTGATGCCACGCAGGTGGATCTGTTGCGTTCAGCGGGTGCAGAAGCCGCACAGTCTATTGTTATTACCTGTAATGAACCTGAAGACACTATGAAGCTGGTGGAGCTGTGCCAACAGTATTTTCCGCATTTGCATATTCTTGCGCGTGCGCGCGGACGTGTAGAGGCGCATGAGTTATTACAGGCTGGTGTGACGCAGTTTTCCCGCGAAACGTTTTCCAGTGCGCTGGAGTTAGGGCGAAAAACGCTGGTTACGTTAGGCATGCATCCGCACCAGGCTCAGCGCGCTCAGCTGCATTTTCGGCGGCTGGATATGCGCATGTTGCGGGAACTGATCCCCATGCACACGGATACGGTACAAATCTCCCGAGCCAGGGAAGCCCGGCGCGAGCTTGAGGAGATTTTCCAACGAGAGATGCAGCAAGAGCGACGTCAACTGGATGGCTGGGATGAATTTGAGTAGAGGTAACCATGGCAATTCGTAAACGTTTTATCGCAGGCGCAAAATGTCCGTCCTGCCAGGCGCAGGATACGCTGGCGATGTGGCGCGAAAATAATATCGATATTGTTGAGTGTGTTAAGTGCGGTCATCAGATGCGGGAAGCCGATAAAGAGGCGCGCGAGCACGTTCGCAAAGAAGAGCAAGTGATCGGGATTTTTCATCCGGACTAGCGATATGGCGCAGCTTTTTTTAAGCTAGAGGGTACACGGGTGCAGAATTCCGCTACAATCTGCGCCACTATTCTTTCCATGCTCAGGAGATATCATGAAAGTAGCAAAGGACCTGGTGGTCAGCCTGGCCTATCAGGTACGTACAGAAGACGGTGTGTTGGTTGATGAGTCTCCGGTGAGTGCACCGCTGGACTACCTGCATGGTCACGGTTCCCTGATTTCTGGCCTGGAAACAGCGCTGGACGGTCATGAAGTTGGCGACAAATTCGATGTTGCTGTTGGCGCAAACGACGCATACGGTCAGTACGACGAAAACCTGGTGCAGCGCGTTCCTAAAGACGTCTTCATGGGCGTTGACGAACTGCAGGTTGGCATGCGTTTCCTGGCTGAAACTGACCAGGGTCCAGTACCGGTAGAAATTACCGAAGTGGAAGACGACCACGTTGTGGTTGACGGTAACCACATGCTGGCTGGCCAGAATCTGAAATTCAACGTAGAAGTTGTCGCTATCCGCGAAGCGACCGAAGAAGAGCTGGCTCATGGCCACGTTCACGGTGCGCACGGTCACGACCACGATCATGACCACGGTCATGACGGTTGCTGCGGTGGTCACGGTCACGACCATGGTCACGAGCACGGTGGCGAAGGCTGCTGCGGCGGTGGCGGTAAAGGTAACGGCGGCGGTTGCGGTTGCCACTAATCGGTATATGGCATAAAAAAAAGCGGGAATATCCCGCTTTTTTTATGTCTCAATAATGTGGCGGCGGGGTCTCTTCAGACTGCGACGCGATGTGGGACGGCTGCGTTGCCTTGAGCTTCTCCGTCAATAAACGCAGATGGTCGCGGAGTTTTGCCATTTCCAGTTCATGCGCGGTCACCGTCACGTTGAGCTCTTCAATGGTTATCTCCTGAAATGCCAGGCGACTTTCCAGTTCAGCCAGGCGAGTTTCCATTGTTGTATCCTGCATGATTCACCTCTTTCTTTTTTCTCCGGCAGATCGCGGACTGCGGCGAATTCTACTTAACTTTGCCTGTTTGCACAGCACTCAATCTTCGGTCACGAAACTAATTTAAACAAAAAGAGTCTGAAAAGTGGTGATAATAGGGCGTGCCCGTATGTTGATTTGTTCTGCAACGCTTTATAGTACATTTTTATGTTAGCTAACCTTGGGGTGAGATGCCCCGGCCCTGGAGATATGGATGAAATCACTGTTTAAAGTAACGCTGCTGGCGACCACAATGGCTGTTGCTCTGCATGCCCCGATCACCTTCGCTGCTGACGCTGCGAAACCAGCCGCTACTGCTGACAGCAAAGCAGCATTCAAGAATGACGACCAAAAAGCCGCTTACGCGCTGGGCGCGTCCCTGGGTCGTTATATGGAAAACTCTCTGAAAGAGCAGGAAAAACTGGGCATCAAACTGGATAAAGATCAGCTGATCGCTGGCGTTCAGGATGCGTTTGCAGACAAGAGCAAACTGTCTGACCAGGAAATCGAACAAACTCTGCAGGCGTTTGAAGCACGCGTGAAGAGCTCCGCTCAGGCGAAAATGGAAAAAGACGCGGCTGACAATGAAGCCAAAGGTAAAGTTTACCGCGAGAAATTTGCTAAAGAGAAGGGCGTTAAAACCTCTTCTACTGGCCTGGTCTATAAAGTAGAGAAAGAAGGTACCGGCGCTGCACCGAAAGATAGCGATACCGTGGTAGTCAACTACAAAGGTACGCTGATTGATGGTAAAGAGTTTGATAACTCTTATACTCGCGGTGAGCCGCTCTCTTTCCGTCTTGACGGTGTTATCCCGGGCTGGACCGAAGGCCTGAAAAACATCAAGAAAGGCGGCAAAATCCAGCTGGTTATCCCGCCGGATCTGGCTTACGGCAAAACCGGCGTACCGGGCATTCCGGCTAACTCTACGCTGGTCTTTGATGTTGAACTGTTAGACATCAAACCGGCACCGAAGGCCGATGCGCAGCCAGATGCTGCACCGGCAGCTAAAGCTGCGGACAGCAGCAAAAAGTAAGTAACCAGATACCGCCGCCCACAGGGCGGCGGTTTTTTATTATCGACAGGATATAATTAATACTGGAAAGCGCCTTGTGCGCTGTATTACTTTAGATGCCCCTATAATAGTGATGAGCCTGCCCTGACAACATAACGACAGGCTCCTGAAAAGGAGTGCTTTTTTTCATGTCCAGGTCGCTTTTAACCAACGAAACCAGTGAGCTAGATTTACTGGATCAACGTCCTTTCGATCAAACCGATTTCGATATCCTCAAATCCTACGAAGCGGTTGTGGACGGGTTGGCGATGCTCATTGGTTCCCATTGTGAAATCGTATTGCACTCTTTGCAGGATTTGAAATGCTCGGCCATCCGCATTGCTAACGGTGAACACACGGGCCGCAAAATTGGCTCGCCGATTACTGACCTTGCGTTGCGTATGCTGCATGATATGACGGGTGCGGATAGCAGCGTGTCGAAGTGTTACTTCACACGTGCGAAAAGCGGTGTCTTGATGAAGTCGGTGACGATTGCCATTCGCAACCGTGAGCATCGCGTGATTGGTCTGCTGTGCATCAACATGAACCTAGATGTTCCATTCTCGCAGATAATGAATACCTTTATTCCACCGGAAACCCCGGAAGTGGGTTCTGCCGTTAACTTCGCTTCTTCGGTGGAAGACCTGGTTACCCAAACGTTGGAATTCACGATTGAAGAAGTGAATGCCGATCGTAATGTTTCCAACAATGCCAAGAATCGCCAGATTGTCCTGAATCTGTATGAGAAAGGTATCTTCGATATTAAAGATGCCATTAACCAGGTCGCCGATCGGCTGAACATCTCCAAGCACACGGTTTACCTCTATATTCGTCAGTTCAAAAGCGGCGATTTCCAGGGGCAAGACAAGTAATGCGTTTTGCCATTATGGTGACGGGGCCAGCTTATGGCACGCAGCAGGCGAGCAGCGCGTTGCAATTTGCTCATGCGTTACTCAAAGAAGGGCATGAGCTATGCAGCGTCTTTTTCTATCGTGAAGGTGTGTATAATGCCAACTTCCTGACTTCGCCCGCCAGTGATGAATATGATCTGGTGCGGGCCTGGCAACAGCTGAACCAGCAGCATGGCGTGACGCTGAATATCTGTGTAGCTGCGGCGCTGCGTCGCGGCGTCGTTGATGAAACAGAAGCGAAGCGACTGGGACTGGCAGGGGCTAATTTACAATCAGGTTTTAACCTCAGCGGGCTGGGTTCGCTGGCTGAGGCATCCCTGACCTGCGATCGCGTGGTGCAGTTTTAATGAAACGTGTTGCTTTTGTCTTTTCTACCGTGCCGCATGGCAGTTCGTCTGGCCGCGAAGGGTTAGATGCCTTACTGGCGACATCGGCGTTAACGGAAGACCTCGGCGTATTTTTTATCGGCGATGGCGTTTTTCAAATCCTCCAGGGACAACAACCGGATGTCGTGCTGGCTCGCGACTATATCGCAACCTTCAAGCTGTTAGGGTTGTACGATATCGATCAATGTTGGCTTTGTGCCGCCTCATTACGCGAGCGGGGCCTCCAGCAGGGGGGTAATTTTGTGGTCGATGCGACAGCGTTAGAACCGGAAGATTTACGCCGTGAGCTAGGCAACTATGACGTCATTTTAAGGTTTTGAGATACTCATGCTGCACACATTACATCGTTCCGCGTGGCTTACCGATTTCTCCTCTCTTCTTCGCCTGATTGATAAAGACGATGAACTTTTATTGCTTCAGGATGGCGTGACCGCGGCAATAGAAGGAAGCCGTTTCCTTGAAAGTCTGCAAAATGCCTCCATTAAGGTCTATGTACTGGAAGAAGACATTAAAGCTCGCGGCTTAGGTGGTCAAATTTCAGACAGTGTCGTCAGGGTTAGCTATACTGACTTCGTCAGACTTACGGTGAAGCATCCCAGCCAGATGTCCTGGTAATTGTGGGATCGTTGTATATTTCTTGACACCTTTTCGACACCGACCTAAAATTCTGCGTCCTCATATTGTATGAGGTCGTTTTATTACGTGTTTACGAAGCGAAAGCTACAACCAGGAGCTATTTAATGGCAACAGTTAACCAGCTGGTACGCAAACCACGCGCACGCAAAGTTGCAAAGAGCAACGTGCCTGCACTGGAAGCATGCCCGCAGAAACGTGGCGTATGTACTCGTGTATATACTACCACTCCTAAAAAACCAAACTCCGCACTGCGTAAAGTATGCCGTGTGCGTTTGACTAACGGTTTTGAAGTGACTTCCTACATCGGTGGTGAAGGTCACAACCTGCAGGAGCACTCCGTGATCCTGATCCGTGGCGGTCGTGTAAAAGACCTCCCGGGTGTTCGTTACCACACCGTTCGCGGTGCGCTTGACTGCTCCGGCGTTAAAGACCGTAAGCAATCACGCTCCAAGTATGGCGTGAAACGTCCTAAGGCTTAATGGTTCTCCGTTAAGTAAGGCCAAACGTTTTATATTAATGTCAAACTAAACTCGTAGAGTTTTGGACAATCCTGAATTAACAACGGAGTATTCCCATGCCACGTCGTCGCGTCATTGGTCAGCGTAAAATTCTGCCGGATCCTAAGTTCGGATCAGAGCTGCTGGCTAAATTTGTAAATATCCTGATGGTAGATGGTAAAAAATCTACTGCAGAAACCATCGTATACAGCGCGCTGGAGACCCTGGCTCAGCGTTCTGGTAAAGATGGCCTGGAAGCTTTTGAAGTAGCCCTTGAAAACGTGCGTCCGACTGTCGAAGTTAAGTCTCGCCGCGTTGGTGGTTCTACTTATCAGGTTCCAGTTGAAGTCCGTCCGGTTCGCCGTAATGCCCTGGCAATGCGTTGGATCGTTGAAGCTGCTCGTAAACGCGGTGATAAATCCATGGCTCTGCGCCTGGCGAACGAACTTTCTGATGCTGCAGAAAACAAAGGTACTGCAGTTAAGAAACGTGAAGACGTTCACCGTATGGCAGAAGCCAACAAGGCGTTCGCACACTACCGTTGGTAATCCCTTCGGAGTTTTAGTCACCAGGCGGGCGCTTCTAGTAAGCAGCCCGCTTTGGGCTACTTAAATTGAACGCCTAAAAGATAAACGAGGAATCAAATGGCTCGTACAACACCCATCGCGCGCTACCGTAACATCGGTATCAGTGCGCACATCGACGCCGGTAAAACCACTACTACCGAACGTATTCTGTTCTACACCGGTGTAAACCATAAAATCGGTGAAGTTCATGACGGCGCAGCCACCATGGACTGGATGGAACAGGAGCAGGAGCGTGGTATTACTATCACCTCCGCAGCGACTACTGCATTCTGGTCTGGTATGGCTAAGCAGTATGAACCGCATCGCGTAAACATCATCGACACCCCGGGGCACGTTGACTTCACTATCGAAGTAGAACGTTCCATGCGTGTGCTTGATGGTGCAGTAATGGTTTACTGCGCAGTTGGTGGTGTTCAGCCTCAGTCTGAAACCGTATGGCGTCAGGCAAACAAATATAAAGTTCCACGCATTGCGTTCGTTAACAAAATGGACCGTATGGGTGCGAACTTCCTGAAAGTTGTTGGTCAGATCAAAACCCGTCTGGGCGCGAACCCTGTTCCGCTGCAGTTGGCGATTGGCGCTGAAGAAGCGTTCACCGGTGTTGTTGACCTGGTGAAAATGAAAGCCATCAACTGGAACGAAGAAGATGCAGGCGTAACCTTCACTTATGAAGATATCCCGGCTGACATGCAGGAACTGGCTGAAGAATGGCACCAGAACCTGATCGAGTCCGCTGCGGAAGCTTCAGAAGAGCTGATGGAGAAATACCTGGGTGGTGAAGAACTGACTGAAGAAGAGATCAAAAAAGCTCTGCGTCAGCGCGTTCTGAACAACGAAATCATCCTGGTAACCTGTGGTTCTGCGTTCAAGAACAAAGGTGTTCAGGCGATGCTGGATGCGGTAATTGATTACCTGCCATCCCCAGTCGACGTACCTGCGATCAACGGTATTCTGGACGACGGTAAAGATACTCCGGCTGAGCGTCATGCTAGCGATGAAGAGCCGTTTGCTGCTCTGGCATTCAAAATCGCTACCGACCCGTTCGTGGGTAACCTGACCTTCTTCCGCGTGTACTCTGGTGTGGTTAACTCCGGTGACACCATCCTGAACTCAGTGAAAACTGCACGCGAGCGTTTTGGCCGTATCGTACAGATGCACGCTAACAAACGTGAAGAGATCAAAGAAGTTCGCGCGGGCGATATCGCTGCTGCTATCGGTCTGAAAGACGTGACCACTGGTGACACTCTGTGTGACCCGGATCACCCGATCATTCTGGAGCGTATGGAATTCCCTGAGCCGGTAATCTCCATCGCGGTAGAACCGAAAACCAAAGCTGACCAGGAAAAAATGGGTCTGGCTCTGGGCCGTCTGGCTAAAGAAGACCCGTCATTCCGCGTTTGGACTGACGAAGAATCTAACCAGACCATTATCGCCGGTATGGGTGAGCTGCACCTCGACATCATCGTTGACCGTATGAAGCGTGAATTCAACGTTGAAGCGAACGTCGGTAAACCTCAGGTTGCTTACCGTGAAGCGATTCGCGCGAAAGTTACCGATATCGAAGGTAAACACGCTAAGCAGTCTGGTGGTCGCGGTCAGTACGGTCATGTTGTTATCGACATGTACCCGCTGGAGCCGGGTTCAAACCCGAAAGGCTACGAGTTCATCAACGACATCAAAGGTGGTGTAATTCCTGGCGAATACATCCCGGCCGTTGATAAAGGCATCCAGGAACAGCTGAAATCTGGCCCGCTGGCTGGTTACCCGGTTGTTGATCTGGGCGTGCGTCTGCACTTCGGTTCTTACCATGACGTTGACTCCTCTGAGCTGGCGTTTAAACTGGCCGCTTCTATCGCCTTCAAAGATGGCTTTAAGAAAGCGAAACCAGTTCTGCTTGAGCCTATCATGAAGGTTGAAGTAGAGACTCCGGAAGAGAACACCGGTGACGTAATCGGTGACTTGAGCCGCCGTCGTGGTATGCTTCGTGGTCAGGAATCCAACGTCACTGGCGTTGTTATCCATGCTGAAGTTCCGCTGTCTGAAATGTTCGGATATGCAACCCAGCTGCGTTCTCTGACCAAAGGCCGTGCTTCTTACTCCATGGAGTTCCTGAAGTACGACGATGCGCCGAACAACGTTGCTCAGGCCGTTATTGAAGCCCGTGGTAAATAAACCACAGGATTAAAACCTAAGTCCCGTGCTCTCTCCCCAGGGGAGAGCACTATAGTAAGGAATATAGCCGTGTCTAAAGAAAAATTTGAACGTACAAAACCGCACGTTAACGTCGGCACCATCGGCCACGTTGACCACGGTAAAACTACCCTGACCGCTGCAATCACCACCGTACTGGCTAAAACCTACGGCGGTGCTGCTCGTGCATTCGACCAGATCGATAACGCGCCGGAAGAAAAAGCTCGTGGTATCACCATCAACACTTCTCACGTTGAATATGACACCCCGACTCGCCACTACGCACACGTAGACTGCCCGGGCCACGCCGACTATGTTAAAAACATGATCACCGGTGCTGCGCAGATGGACGGCGCGATCCTGGTTGTTGCTGCGACTGACGGCCCGATGCCGCAGACTCGTGAGCACATCCTGCTGGGTCGTCAGGTAGGCGTTCCGTACATCATCGTGTTCCTGAACAAATGCGACATGGTTGATGACGAAGAGCTGCTGGAACTGGTAGAAATGGAAGTTCGTGAACTTCTGTCTCAGTACGATTTCCCGGGCGACGACACTCCAATCGTTCGTGGTTCTGCTCTGAAAGCGCTGGAAGGCGAAGCAGAGTGGGAAGCGAAAATCATCGAACTGGCTGGCTTCCTGGATTCTTACATCCCGGAACCAGAGCGTGCGATTGACAAGCCGTTCCTGCTGCCTATCGAAGACGTATTCTCCATCTCCGGTCGTGGTACCGTTGTTACCGGTCGTGTAGAGCGCGGTATCATCAAAGTTGGTGAAGAAGTTGAAATCGTTGGTATCAAAGAGACTGCTAAGTCTACCTGTACTGGCGTTGAAATGTTCCGCAAACTGCTGGACGAAGGCCGTGCTGGTGAGAACGTTGGTGTTCTGCTGCGTGGTATCAAACGTGAAGAAATCGAACGTGGTCAGGTACTGGCTAAGCCGGGCTCTATCAAGCCGCACACCAAGTTCGAATCTGAAGTGTACATTCTGTCCAAAGACGAAGGCGGCCGTCATACTCCGTTCTTCAAAGGCTACCGTCCGCAGTTCTACTTCCGTACTACTGACGTGACTGGTACCATCGAACTGCCGGAAGGCGTTGAGATGGTAATGCCGGGCGACAACATCAAAATGGTTGTTACCCTGATCCACCCAATCGCGATGGACGACGGTCTGCGTTTCGCAATCCGTGAAGGCGGCCGTACTGTTGGTGCGGGCGTTGTTGCTAAAGTAATGAGCTAATTATTGATTAATTAGCTTTGAGCTTAAAAAGGGCGCTTCGGCGCCCTTTTTGCTGTCCGCGATTTAGCAGTTGTCATATTTATTCGCATTTTTCATTCATTCTCCCGCTGCGTAAATAGCGTTGTGCTATTGTAATCATAACTATTCTCATTTACACTTTGCGCAGAAATTGAACGGGAGCGATCATGTACGTTTGTTTGTGTAATGCGATAAGTGATAAAAAAATACGTCAGGCTGTTCGCCAGTTTCATCCTCAGTCCTTTCAGCAATTGCGTAAATTTATTCCTGTTGGAAATCAATGTGGTAAGTGCATTCGTGCTGCCCGCGAAGTCATGCAGGATGAATTAACGCAAATGCCAGAATTTAAAGAGATCGCCTAAGTCACACTCTTTTTTTTGACATCCCTGTAGCCCCATCTACGCTCTAAGAGTGGAAGCGGAGGGACTATAAAATGAAAGGTGATGTTAAAATCATAAATTATCTCAATAAACTATTGGGAAATGAGCTTGTCGCAATCAACCAGTATTTTCTCCATGCTCGTATGTTCAAAAACTGGGGACTGACTCGCCTCAATGATGTTGAGTACCATGAATCTATCGATGAGATGAAACACGCTGATAAATATATCGAGCGTATTTTATTCTTAGAAGGGCTCCCAAACTTACAGGATCTTGGTAAGTTGGGTATAGGCGAAGATGTTGAAGAGATGCTGCAATCCGATCTTCGACTCGAACTCGATGGAGCTAAAGATTTACGTGAAGCCATTGCCTATGCCGACAGCGTCCATGACTACGTTAGCCGGGATATGATGATCGAAATCCTTGCTGATGAAGAAGGTCACATTGACTGGCTGGAAACGGAACTGGATCTGCTCCAGAAGATGGGACTCCAGAACTATCTTCAGGCACAGATTCGCGAAGCGTAGACGCAAACTTTGCAGAGCGGCAGGCCTGCCGCTCCTTTCAGTACCCGATAACACCTGAGCTTTGCGCGCTGAAAATCAACCAGCCTGCCAGTCCAAGCCACGGACCGAACGCGATAAGCGGTATCGACGTCCTTCGGGTAAGGCGTAGGATCAGCCACCAGACAATGCCCAGCAATGATGCAGCGAGTAAAATGGGCGGTAGCGCTGGCCATCCACACCAGGCACCCATCGCCGCCAGTAGCTTAGCGTCACCCAGGCCGATGCCCTCTTTTCCCGCGAGTATTTTGCATCCCCACCAGACCAGCCATAGCGTCAGATAGCCAGCGACAGCGCCGTACAGCGCGTCGGGTAACATCTCTCTGTCGTAAACGCTGTGATATAGCAGACCGAGCCAGAGCAGCGGCTGCGTCAGCACATCCGGCAGCAGGTACGTCCGGAGATCAATTTGCGCCAGCGCGAAAATAAACCAGAACAGCGTCATGATGGCAATCGCATCTGATATTGAAGAGACAAACGCGGCGCTAAGCGCAAAAACACAAGAACACGCCAGTTCAGTCAGTGGGTAACGCCATGAAATGGGCTGAGCGCAGGCCTGGCAACACCCCCGCTGCCACAGCCAACTGAATAGTGGAATAGTGTTACGCACCGATAGCCTGTGCTGGCAGTGCGGACAGTGCGACGGAGGCCAGGCGATATTCCATGTTTCGCTGTGCCGATGCTCAATCATGATCGGCAGTCGATAAACCACTACATTCATAAAGCTGCCGACTATCAGCCCGACAAGCGCCATTGCTGCAATGTTAATGAGTTCCGTCATTTTCCCACCGGATAGAGTTCAAGGGCTTCCACCGCAATCTCCCCGGCGACCGGGCGGGCGCTAAACGTGAGTTGCGAAACCTGTATTCCCTCATTTTGTAGGGCATTAAGCCACGCAAATAATGGTTCGGTTTTAACAACGGGAAGCGAGATCGCAAAATGATCGGGAGTGGATGTCACAACGCTGATATTCAGACCTGCCTGCTGCGCGCTATGTTGTATCAGTGCCGGATCGGTCTTTGTGCCCGGTCTACTGGCAACTAATCCGCGACGCTGAATCGCCTCATTTACCCAATGGATCTCACTCCTGAGACGATCATTTTCCTGCCTCTGCTGTGCAATAGCGTTATCCAGGGGCTGAACCACGCCGTACCAGAATCCCGCCAGCAGACAGAAAATGGCGAGGAATATCAGACTGCGTTGCTCTCTGCCGTTTTTTTCGCTCCACCAGCTATTCATATTCATTTGCGCTCCTTCAGGGTCAGCCGGACGCTATCTGTCGTCCCTTCTGGCGGTTGAGTCAGGATAAATTCGTCGTTTGTCTGCACCATAAAGCGGCGAAGATGTTCCGGATCGCGAACGTTGAGCGTCAAGGTAAAAAGGCGTTGTTCGAGCCGGTAGCTGACCTCGCGGATGGTAAGCCCCGGCAATGTGCTTAATCGGGCCTGAAGCTGAGTCAGTAACGTCAGCACATCCGGATAGCGATCCCTCGCGGACGATTCGAAGAAATATTTAAAATTGCTGTTGCGGTTATCACCTGGGAAATAGCGGTTCCACAGGGTGGCACCTTCCGCTGAGAGCGCCTGTTTCTGTTGATGAAGCTGCCAGAGCATCACCCCTTTCAGCCCTGAGAAGAGCGCTATCGCCAGGGCAAATGTTGCTATGGCGGCATATTTCAGCAGACGCGGGGTCGGTTGTGTCGGGGGCAAAGGGCGGAAGCTGCCGTGTAATACGTTAATGTCCTGAATATTATCGCCATTGCAGGCGCACGCCAGCGGCGGCTGCCAGTCAAGGTATTCGACATAAGCGTGAGGCACAGGAAGCGGGCTGGCGCTGATGATTTTTTGCTCTGTATGGCTGGCGAGTAAATGCGTGAGCAGTGCTTCACTCAGCACGCCTGTTTTCCACGCGTCGTAACGGATTAACCATCGCTCATCTTGTTTTAGCAGACTCCAGCTATCCGTGACATACGGCAGCCAGAAACCATCCGGAACGATATACGTCAACGTCACGCCAGCTGTGCGGAAAGTCGTCAATAGCTCGTTCAGCGTGGTCCTGGCGATCCCGGCGAGATGGAGCGTGTTTTCTTCTCTGGCGAGAACCGTCCAGTGCAGGCTATCTGTATCACCGACAACGGCGTCCTCCACCAGCCAGCCCAGCGTTTGTTCACTGATTTTGTAGTTTTCCGTCGGTAATTCGACGCGACGAAAACAGAAATAATCAGGTGACAGGAACAGGCAGGCGTTACCGGCATCCGGCAGGTCGGCCAGCGCGTTTGGCTGGAGGTAATCCGCCTGTTCAACAATAACCGGAAGTTGTGCCTCGTTGGGGCAGCACCATTCCAGTTTTCCCGGCAGCGGACGTAGCAGTAATGTGTCTGGCGTCATTTAGTTCCCTTTAATGGTCGCGCGCCACGCTTTTGCGGGCTGTAATAAACAGAGCCTTTCTTTTGGGATCGTATTCCAGCTGGCTGATGGTGCTCCCGGCGCTATCGCCCTGTTCGATAGTCGTTTCAAGGCGGAAGTAACGACTGGTCGCCACCGCAATGCTTTTGAATGTGGACTGCGACAGCTTATGAGCTGGATTATCCTTATCGAATGTCTTTAACAGCGTCTCAATGCTGATTTTGCGTCCTTTGCGCGGGGTATCAAAAAAGCGCTCAATCTCGCGTGGCGGGACAGCATTACTGAGCATCGCCGCAATCAGCGGTGCATCCCGGCGCGTCAGGGTGTTGATGTTGATTTTTAGCTCATCATCAGGCAGCGCGCAGAGTAGCGGGGAGATTTGCTGGTAAAGAGAAAGCGTCATCCCTTTGATTTGTTTGAGCTCACTGATTGAACAGATACGTCGTCCGCCAATGGTGTGGGGGTCGTTACTTGTCTGGTAATACTCATTTTCGGCACCGGAGGCGCGTGGAATATCGTCGTTATCGACGTAGTCGGCGATAGCGTCAACCAGCGCCTCAGCCTGGGCATTGGTGACGCCAACATTGTCCAGCAGTGCCAAAAAGACGCTCACGCTGGCGGGCGGCTCTTTCATTCGATCGGTCGGGACGTTAATCAGCGCATTAATGTTGTAACAGGCCTGCTCGTCAGATAGCTGCCAGCTAACAACATCGCCGCTGGCGAGCTGAATACGCTGCGGCTGCGCCCAGAGCTGCTCGTGAGTGAGGTATTTCTCATTATCCCGCAGATCCTGTTCAAGAATGCGCATGGCCTGGCTTTCAGCCAGCTCTGCCAGCCAGTTTTGCTGTAGCCGCATCCGGGTGTAGCTGGTGCGTTTGAGGTTGATCTGGTAGCGCACGGTCATTTCGCTGGCCAGCGCTGCCATAATCGCCAGGATCATCAGTACTACCAGCAGCGCCACGCCCTTTTGCCGGGTCATTGCTGTTCTCCTGGCTGGCGGTTCTCTGGCAACAGCGTCAGACGAGTTATCGTGCCGGAATCAGCAAGTTTAAGAGTGACTTCCATCGCGCCAGGAGATGGGGTTGTCGCCGTGTCCATCCACGCTTTCTCTTTACTGTTGTAATAACGCAACGTGAAGGCGTTCACACCATTGAGCATCGGCTGAGTGATGGCCGCGGTTGCATCTTCCGGGTAGCGCCAGAGCGTGCGGTATAAAGTATGATCCTGCAGATACCACTGAACTCGCTGGATATCGGGCGCGCAGCAGGCGCCAGGATAACTGTTACTGCTGGCTGTCGTCAGCATCAGCGTCTCTTTTTCGCCCTGCAATTGGGTTACTGGCACCCGCTGTCGGATATCTTTATCCAGCAAATTGACGGTACGCACGATGGCGGAAAAACGCTGCTGATGCTTTTTGGTCTGTTCGTTACTGTCAATTGTTGTCGTCAGCATCTGCGCCGTCAGCAGGCTGAGCATGGCGAACAGGGCAATAGCCAGTAAAACTTCCAGCAGGTTAAAGCCGTGCTGTTTCTCAGGGCCGGGAGACATTTTGCGGTCCTCCTTGTGGCGAGGGAATAAAGCGCTGCAGGCGGATCTTCTGCTTGTCCTCAAGGGCGACGTCAACTGTCCAGGTGCTGAGGCCAGAAGCATCGGCGGGTGAGACTGTTAACAACCAGTCCCAGCGGCGTTTACCCATAATGCTGCTGCCTGTCGCTGTTTTAGCGGGGCTCTGCCCGGCCAGTTGATAGGTTTTGAGCACATTATCCGCTACCCAACCGGCAAGCACCTGTTCTTCCATTTTTGCGGTGGCACTAACCTGACCGTGCAGGCTGTTGAGTAGCGCGAGAGAGCAGGTGGCGAAAATGAATATCGCCAGTAGCACTTCCAGAAGCGTCATTCCTGATTGCCTTTGGCTCATCGGCTTTCGCCTCGGGTGAGCACCAGCGGCAGCCCGCCGGTACTGGCGAGCGTGAACAGCAGCGTATTATTTTTACGGCTGCGGATGTGTAGCGTAAACGGCGTAATTTCACCGTCCGGGTGAATCAGAATTTGCGGCGTGCCGACGGATTGCCTGGCGAGCGACGCCGGGAACAGAGCCACCTGCCAGTCACTTTCCCACTTGCCCTCGGTCGCCAGGCGATAGAACTGGGTTGGCGTCTGCCAGCGATCGCCAATCGGTGTGACGATGCGCCAGCCTTGTTCGCGGATCTCAATACCGGTACTGCGGTCCTCCATGGTTGACCAGTCAGCGGCATATTCAGTCAGCGCCGCCAGCTGTTCGGCTGCAGTAATAGCTTTCGCGGTATCATTTTGTCGCCCGTAGGTCATCATCACCAGCGAGGCGCCAAGCGCGATAATCGTTATCACCAGAATGACCTCCAGTAGCGTGAATCCCTTCTGCCTCATTCCGATTATTTCGCTTTACCCAGTTCCCAGTTAGTAATGTCGTCAGCGGTGCCGGGTTCACCGTCCTGACCTGCGGAGAGAATATCGTAATCGCCGTGTTCGCCAGGGCTTACCAGCAGATACTCATTACCCCAGGGATCCTGTGGCAGACGCTTGATATAGCCCTTCGCGTTGTAATTTTCCGGGATTGGGCTGGCGGTCGGTTTTTCGACCAGCGCCTTTAGCCCCTGCGCCGTCAGCGGATAGCGATAGTTATCCAGTTTGTACATATCTAGCGCATTCTCCAGCGCCACGATGTCGCTGACGGCTTTCTGGTGATCGGCTTTGTCTTTATTGCCCATTAAACTGGGGACGACCAGGCTTGCGAGGATGCCCAAAATAACCAGCACCACCATCATCTCCAGCAGCGTAAATCCTCGCTGCTTATGTGTATCACTATTCACGTTTTATCCTTAACTTACCAATGAGTTGAGTTGCAAAATGGGTTGCAGAACCGAGACGATGATGAACAGCACAATCATCGCCATCGTAATAATCAGCGCGGGTTCAAACAGCGCCAGCGTCAGCGCAATGCGGTTTTGTAGCAGTGTTTCCTGCTGGTCGGCGGCGCGCGCCATTAGCTCGCTGAGCTGGCCGCTTTTTTCCCCGGAGGCAATCATGTAGAGCATCATCGGCGGGAAGATATCGCATTTTTCCAGAGCGAGATGAAAGCCTGAGCCCTGGCGCACGCGCTCCGCGGCCTGACCCAGCCGCTGACTGATTTCTCGGTTACCGATGCCTTCGGTTGCCAGCGTCATCCCTTCCAGCAGCGGAACGCCGCTGATATTAAGAATGCTCAGGGTGCGCAAATAACGGGCGCAGTGGATAGCGCGCAGCAGGGCGCGACTGAGTTTGAAATCAAGAAGCCAGCGGTCAAGCAGATGCCGTTTGCCGGGGCGGGTGAGCCAGTGGCGAAACAGGAAAAAGGCAATCAGCAGCAATGCGATTACCCACAATCCGTAGTGGCGCATGGCACCACTGATTGCCAGCAACACGCGCGTGGACATCGGCAGCGCTTCTTTCATATGCAGAAACTGCTCCACGATTTTGGGCACTACTGTGGTGAGCAGGATAGCGACGACGGCGATCGCCACGCTGGTCAGCAGAGAAGGATAAATCAGTGACTGGATGAGTTTACTGCGTGTTGCCTGGCGTAACTCATTGTAGTCAGCCAGCTTTTCCAGCACACAGCCGAGCTGTCCGCTTTTTTCACCGGCTTTCACCAGCGTGCGGTAAACGGAATCGAAGATCCGCGGCCAGGCGGCCAGCGATTCGGAAAGCGTATGTCCGGCGAGGATCCGTTCGCGCAGGTCGTGTAGCACCAGCCCCAGTTTATTATTTTTGTTCTGCCGGCCAATAACGAACAGCGCCTCTTCAAGCGGTAGTGAAGCGTTGGCCAGTGTGGCGAGCTGGCGGGTGAACAGCGCCAGTTCACTGCCGCTAAGCCGTAAACGAGGCGTTTTTTTTATCGTCCGGAACAGCGAAATGACCTTTTTCTCATTTAACACCAGCGGGTGCAGACCCTGGGCGCGCAGCGCCTCGCGCGCCTCTTTGCTGCTGGCGGCATCCAGCGTTCCATGGTGAGTCGTGCCGCTGTCATCCATTGCCTGCCACTGATATTTCATCGTGTATCCTCTTGGGCAGAGGTGACGCGCATGACTTCCTCAAGCGTGGTTTCGCCTGCCAGCACGCGCAGCAGGCCGTTCTCCCGCAGGCTCCGGCTTTGCTGGCGCAGGCACTGCTCCAGGGCGTGTTCATCGGCGTCGCGATGGATGATGCTGCGCATAGTTTTATCCACCAGCATAATTTCATGAATCGCCAGTCGCCCCTGGTAGCCAGTTCCCCGACATTCGCCGCATCCGCAAGCCTGCCAGATTGTCTGAGCGGTGGGATCGAGCGCGTGCAGGGGGGATTTCTGAGAGTCAGGAATGGGAGCATGCGCGCGGCAGGCCGGACAGAGGCGACGCACCAGGCGTTGGGCGATAACGCCGCTTAGCGATGATGAGAGCAGGAACGGTTCGACACCCATATCCCGTAATCGGGTAATTGCACCGCAGGCGCTGTTAGTGTGCAGGGTGGAAAGCACCAGGTGTCCGGTGAGCGATGCCTGAACCGCTATCTGCGCGGTTTCGGCGTCACGAATTTCGCCGACCATGACGATGTCCGGATCCTGGCGCAGGATGGCGCGCAGTCCCCTGGCGAAAGACATATCCACCCGGCTGTTTACCTGGGTTTGTCCGACGCCTTCCAGCTCGTACTCGATGGGATCTTCGACGGTCAGGATATTACGCTGGGGGGAATTCAGCTCGGCGAGAATCGCATACAGCGTGGTGCTTTTTCCCGACCCCGTCGGGCCGGTGACGAGAATGATGCCGTGCGGCTGCTGTACTAAACCCTTCAGCCGCAGGCTATCCACCGCCGATAGCCCCATATTCTCCAGCGTCAGGCGCAGACTGTTTTTATCCAGCAGACGCAATACAGCTCTTTCGCCGTACTGCGAGGGCAACGTCGAAACGCGGACGTCAATATTTTTGCGTCCGAGGCGCAGGGAAATACGCCCATCCTGCGGCAGTCGTTTTTCGGCAATATCCAGTCGCGCCATGACTTTGATACGCGAAATCAGCAGCGGCGCCAGTTTTTTAGCGGGCTGAAGGACTGGCTTAAGGACGCCGTCGATACGAAAACGCACCACCAGAGATTTTTCGAAGGTTTCGATATGCACATCCGACGCGCCTTCCCTCACGGCTTCATGAAGGACCGCGTTGATCAGGCGGATAACCGGTGCGTCGTTTTCATCACTGAGCAGATCGGCGTTGTCGGGTAACTCCTCGCTCAGCGCCGTCAGGTCGATCTCCTGATCGATATCCTGGGCAATCTGCCGGGACTCTCCGGCGCCGTGCTGGAAAAGTTGCTCCAGGTGGTCGTCAAATTGCGCTGGCGTCAGGCGGCTGAAGCGCTGACAGGCAACGCTGGCCTCAAGCACGTTTTCCAGCGGCGTGTCGGTGCGGTAGAACAATTCATCCACCGCGACCGCGATACCAAATTTTTGCCCCTGTGCGTAATTAAGCGGCAGAGGATGCTGGGGAGGAATGCGCGTCCATAAGTCAGTCATGTTGGATCATTCCCGGAAGGGATTGCGCGATGGCTGGTCGTTGGGCGCGTCGGTCGGCACATCGAAATTCAGCTCTTTAAGCATCGGGCGTTCTTCGTCCTTCACGCCGACCAATCCACTGGATTGCTTATCAATACGCTGCTGCTGTAAATCACGAAATCGGGTGTACTTATCCTTTGAGAGCGAACGATAAACCTCGTCGTCGCGAATAATGGTCGGCCTGATAAAGACCATTAAATTACGCTTCGCATTTTCCGTTGAGGTGTAGCGGAATAGCTGTCCGAGAACAGGGATATCGCCCAGCAGCGGTACTTTGGAAACCTGCTCTTTGCTTGAATCATCCAGCAGGCCACCCAGCACCACGGTTTCGCCACTTTTGACCAGCACGGCATTCTGGATAGTACGGGTGTTGAACGTCGGACCGAGATCGCTGGCGTTACCGGAGGCGGTATCGACGCTCGACACCTCCTGCTCGATCTCCATCAGCACCGCGTCGCCTTCGTTGATTTGCGGTGTGACCTTCAGTTTGGTGCCGACGGTTTTACGTTCGACCGTATTAAAGACGTTGTCGCCGGAGGTCGTTTGCGAGCCGGAAAGCACCGGCACATCCTGGCCGACATTAAACGATGCTTCTTTGTTATCCAGCGTCACAATGCTGGGGGTGGCGAGGATATCGTTTTTGTTGTCGGAGGAGATCGCGGTGAGCAGGACGCTCCAGTCCCCCTCAAAGAAGCCCGTCGCCAGGCCGTTAAAACTGCTTAACGCGCTGGCAATAGGGTTGTCACTGGTCATCGAACCGTTTTTATCAAACTGGCGCGCGCCTCTTGAGGCGTCGAAAATCGGCAGCCCCGTTTTAGTAAACTGCTGACCGCCGACGTTGCTGTTGGCCCATTGCACGCCAAGATTCAGGCCGTTGCCATCCTGGACTTCCACAATGATGGCTTCAACCAGTACCTGTGCGCGGCGAATATCCAGACGAGCGATGACTTTTTCCAGCTCCTGCATGGTGCTCTGGTCTGCGGTAATGACCACCGAGTTGGTTTGTTCATCGGCGTTAATCGAGACATCCCGGGAAGGGGTAGCCACGCTCTGCGAAGACGACTGCTTGTCTTCCGTCAGTTTGGTTGACACGCCGGTCAGCACTTCAACGATTTTAGTGGCTTTGGCGTATTTCAGATAGAACACGCGGGTATTGCCCTGCGTGGTCTGTTCGATATCCAGTTTAGCGATTAAAGATTTCATCCGCTGGCGCACATTGTCCGGCCCGCTGATAAGAAGGGCGTTGGTGCGCTTGTCGGCGACAATTTTAGGCAGCAGGATCTGCGTTGGGTTTTCCTTTGACTCTTCGCGAATCAGGCTGTTAATTACGTCAGATAAATCAACTGCCGAGGCGTAGCGCAGTTTGATAAGCTCACGTTCCTGAGTACCGATAACATCGACCCGCTTCACAACCTCAAGGATGCGATTGACTATATTGGCTTTACCGGTGATCAACAGCGCATTAGATGGATCATAGTGTACGACGTTGCCGATGCCGCCGCTGTCCATCATCTGGCGTAATAGCGGAGCCAGATCGCGTACCGGGACATTTTTCAGCGCCACAACGCGGGTGATAAATTCATCGCCGACCGCCGGTTGCGACTGTGCCAATACTTTTCCCGGCGCGGTCTTAAGCGTTGCGGAGCGAACAACCTTCAGCAGGCCGTTATCCAGGGTGATAACCGAGTAGCCGTAGATATCGAGAACGCTGAGAAAAAACTGGTAGTATTCCTCCTCGTTGAAACTGTCAAAGCTGCGAACGGAGATTTTTCCCTGGACGGACGGATCGATCAGAATGGTTTTGCCCATTTGCTTACTGACCGAGGTAATAAACTCCCGGAGATCCGCATCCTGGAAGTTTGCCGAATATTGCGCTGACATGGTTTGAAATGGAAAGGAGCAAAACTGTAGCGCCAGTATCCATGCAGCCGTTTTTTTAATTCCTTTGCGCAATTTTGTCGTCCTTAAGGTTAATCATTCTCAGTAACGGATACATTCACCAGCGCTTCCTGACCGTTTCGTATTACGGTGAACTGGGCAGAGTTTAAGGTTACAAATTCCTGTAGTGCCGCTTTTGCTGACGCTTCCTGAGTTAGCGGATGGTTGTTCATTTTGATCGCAATATCGCCAGGCCTGAGTCCGGTTGCTATAAAACGTTCAACCGGACCACGGGCGTTTAATCTGACGCCCTGTAGCGCTTCCTGCTGATAGATAAAGTTAGTAATAATGATGTCGCTGAGGGAATGTGGCGCGCTGTCATGTGGCAGCGATGGTGCCGGTGCCCTGGAGGATATATCAGGCTCATCAATAAAAACGATGCGTTGCCGGGCTCCATTGTTATCAATCGTCACGCTATTATTATCAATATCCGTAATTTTTACGTCAGGGAGGTCGTCAAGCTTATCTCCGGTACTGTAAAATTTTGCTTTCTCATTAATGGTGATAATAGCCTGTGAACGTGTTTTTAGCGTGCTCGCAATAATGCCATTTAGCTGGAGATCGAGCATCGAATTTTTAATTGAGACATCTTCTTTATTATCAGTCGCGTTTTCCCTACTGTTTTTCGGTAAATTCATTGGCAGCCTGAGGACAACGGACGTTATTGATTGACTGGTTTTGTTTTTTGTATTGATAAAATCAATAAATAATCTATAGGCATATAACGAATGAATAATAACAATGACACCGACAAAAAACATAACGCAGTACAGCACATCGTTACGCTTTCTCTTAAATATAAAGGTAAATTGCTTCGCGATAACATCCATTGTTAATAGCACGCCTGTTCTTTTCGGGAGAAGCATGATATAGGCTTACTTTCAGGTTTTCAATTTAATCGTCGGAACATGTCGTTTAATTCAAATATAAAAAATTGATAATATTTACCTGGCATATAATAAGTTAAATACCCGCATCAATTACTGGAACTTATCGATGACTGAACGCGAATTACCGTATGCAATTTACTCTTTTTCGCAACATACCCTTATCAAGAATATCTTTATTCATGAGTTGGGCGCTGGCGATGTGGGCGTATTATGCGGCAAACCGGGGTGTGGTAAATCGACGCTTATTTATCAGTTAGGTAAGAATTTTCCCGGCAGGGTAGTGGTGTTTACCGCCACCGGTTTCTCTGGTTTCTGTCAATTGACACACACGGCGTGTACGCACGGAAAACTCCAGCCAGACTGGCGAGATGTGAGAATTAGCCGTTTCTGGTCAACGCTGATGCCTGCCCTTAGTCCGGCAGCGCAACCAATAATAATTGTCATTGATAATGCTGACGCACTCGCCAGACATCTTCCGGCATTTGTCGATAATTTCCGTCATCTGGCGGCTTCATTTGACGCTGGCGCCAGCTTGCTACTGGTGGGGGGCGAAGCGCTCAGGCGTAACCGACGACTTAAACGGCGTATTACGCTGTCGGCGATCATCGCTGCGCCGACGGACGATGAATATCTTGATTTTATGCATCAACAGCAACTGCGTGAGGCGGATGGCGAGCCTGTGCGGATGCGTCATGAATTTGTGCGCAAAGCGGTTCGGGCAGTGCAGGGAAACCTGCCGTTGTTGGGGCGCATCGCCCGGGCGGCGAGAAAAATGGCAACGGACAGGCAAGCGGATGTGTTAACCGCTCAACAGGAAAAATTGTTGCTGGAAACATTTACTCTCCGCTCTTGCGTATTGCGCAAGGGAATATTGCCCGGACTTTACGCTGCGCTGGCTTTGACGTTCGGCTGGCTGGCGGTCGATGTTTTTCCCCTTCAACTTCCTGTGCCCGCCGGGTTAACGGTGGCGATGACGCAAAAAAAGGAAAACCTGCCGGATATTAGCGATGCACGGGGAGGATTACGCGACGCCATGCAGCAATTATTCAGCGTCTGGGGATTCGACACAGCGCATGACGAGGCATGGTGTGACCAGGCCGATCGCGCTGAGTTGGTGTGCGAAAGCGGTAAGGAACGTTTAGATAACCTCATCAGGCGCGGGTTGCCGTGGATCGCGCATTTGAATATCGATAAACAACCGGTCTACGGTGTTGTGATGCGTGTATCAGGAAACGAGCTGGATCTTATCATTGATAATAAAACCTGGATCGTCAGTCAGGAGTGGCTGGCGAAGCACTGGCAGGGAAATTATACCCTGATGCTCAATTTAACGCCTGACAGGAAAATGCAGATCGGTGAAAAGAGTCCGGCGGAAACCATCATCTGGTTTGATACGATGCTGAGCCGCGCGCTGGGCGTTCCCGGCGATAAATCAGGCTCATGGACGCCATGGTTAATCGAAAAGGTCAAAGCATTCCAGCAGCGGGAGAATTTGCCTGTGGATGGTAAGCCGGGAAAAGAGACGCTGATAAGGCTACGTCAGAGTCTTGGAGACGCGCCGGTATTAATCAATGAGGCGGCACCTGTGCTCACACATGTGTCATCTAAGGAGCGTATGTGATGATGCACATCTATCAACCCATTGATGCGAAAACAGTGTCGAGTTGCCGCTGGCGGCAGGCGCTGCATTCCTGTTGCTGGCTGTTGTGGGTCAGCCTGATGCTAATGTGCGGCTACTACGGACATTATGTCTGGTTGGTGCGCCATCCGACAACCGCCACGCAGGGAGTGCCCGATTCTCAGGCGTATCGACTCTCGGATGTGCATTACATTTTTAAGCGGAAACCTCTGCCGATACGCATCGATTTACCCACCCAGAACGAAGAGGGTGACAGTATGCTGGAAGAGATACCCTATGATGAAGCATCCGGGCAGGAAGCGCCGGATGGCGAAGTATTGCGCTCACGTGTGCAACAAGCGCTGAGAGAAATCGATGGCAAATAGCCATAATCACTTGCATCCGTACCGGCTATACGTATAATACGCCAGCCTGTCAAATCTGACGGGTAGTTCGATATGAACTGTGGCGGTTTACCGTCAACAACGCTCCCAATC
This sequence comes from Citrobacter sp. RHBSTW-01044, assembly GCF_013781945.1. Taxonomy (NCBI): domain Bacteria; kingdom Pseudomonadati; phylum Pseudomonadota; class Gammaproteobacteria; order Enterobacterales; family Enterobacteriaceae; genus Citrobacter; species Citrobacter sp. RHBSTW-01044. Next base: position 391,840 of record NZ_CP056180.1, read on the forward strand.
AGGGGGCTACGTAAGAACGGTTACACTCTCCCATCAATCGTAATGGGTTTGAGGAGTAACTATTTCGTCTATAAAATAATTGGAGCTCTGGTCTCATGCAGAACCAAAGAATCCGTATCCGTTTGAAAGCGTTTGATCATCGTCTGATCGATCAATCAACCGCGGAAATCGTCGAGACTGCCAAGCGCACTGGTGCGCAGGTTCGTGGTCCGATCCCGCTGCCGACCCGCAAAGAGCGTTTCACCGTTCTGATCTCCCCGCACGTCAACAAAGACGCGCGTGATCAGTACGAGATCCGTACTCACAAGCGTCTGGTTGACATCGTTGAGCCAACTGAAAAAACCGTTGATGCTCTGATGCGTCTGGACCTGGCTGCCGGTGTAGACGTGCAGATCAGCCTGGGTTAATCAGGTCATCGAGCGATTGAGAGGTTGATACAATGATTGGTTTAGTCGGTAAAAAAGTGGGTATGACCCGCATCTTCACTGAAGATGGCGTATCTATCCCAGTAACCGTTATCGAAGTTGAAGCAAACCGCGTTACTCAGGTTAAAGATCTGGCTAACGATGGCTATCGCGCTGTTCAGGTTACCACCGGTGCTAAAAAAGCTAACCGCGTAACTAAGCCGGAAGCTGGTCACTTTGCTAAAGCTGGCGTAGAAGCTGGCCGCGGCCTGTGGGAGTTCCGCCTGGCAGATGGTGAAGAATACACCGTTGGTCAGAACATTAGCGTTGAACTGTTTGCTGACGTTAAAAAAGTTGACGTAACCGGTACCTCTAAAGGTAAAGGTTTCGCTGGTACCGTTAAGCGCTGGAACTTCCGTACCCAGGACGCTACTCACGGTAACTCCTTGTCCCACCGCGTTCCGGGTTCTATCGGTCAGAACCAGACTCCGGGCAAAGTGTTTAAAGGCAAGAAAATGGCAGGTCAGCTGGGCAACGAACGTGTAACCGTTCAGAGCCTGGACGTAGTACGTGTTGACGCTGAGCGCAACCTGCTGCTGGTTAAAGGTGGTGTTCCGGGTGCGACCGGTTGCGACCTGATCGTTAAACCAGCTGTGAAGGCGTAAGGGGATAGCAATGGAATTAGTATTGAAAGACGCGCAGAGCGCGCTGACTGTTTCCGAAACTACCTTCGGTCGTGATTTCAACGAAGCGCTGGTTCACCAGGTTGTTGTTGCTTATGCAGCTGGTGCTCGTCAGGGTACTCGTGCTCAGAAGACTCGTGCTGAAGTAACTGGTTCAGGCAAAAAGCCGTGGCGCCAGAAAGGTACCGGCCGTGCGCGTTCAGGTTCTATCAAGAGCCCGATCTGGCGTTCAGGTGGCGTGACCTTCGCTGCTCGTCCACAGGACCACAGTCAAAAAGTTAACAAAAAGATGTACCGCGGCGCGCTGAAAAGCATTCTGTCCGAACTGGTACGTCAGGATCGTCTGATCGTTGTCGAATCATTCTCTGTAGAAGCGCCTAAAACTAAGCTGCTGGCACAGAAACTGAAAGACATGGCTCTGGAAGATGTGCTGATCATCACCGGTGAGCTGGACGAAAACCTGTTCCTGGCTGCGCGCAACCTGCACAAGGTTGACGTACGCGATGCAACTGGTATCGACCCGGTTAGCCTGATCGCCTTCGACAAAGTCGTAATGACTGCTGATGCTGTTAAGCAAGTTGAGGAGATGCTGGCATGATTCGTGAAGAACGTCTGCTGAAAGTGCTGCGCGCACCGCACGTTTCTGAAAAAGCGTCTACTGCGATGGAAAAAACTAACACCATCGTTCTCAAAGTTGCTAAAGACGCGACCAAAGCAGAAATCAAAGCTGCTGTGCAGAAACTGTTTGAAGTCGAAGTCGAAGTCGTTAACACCCTGGTAGTTAAAGGGAAAGTTAAACGTCACGGACAGCGTATCGGTCGTCGTAGCGACTGGAAAAAAGCTTACGTCACCCTGAAGGAAGGCCAGAATCTGGACTTCGTCGGCGGCGCTGAGTAAGTCGGAGGAGTAATACAATGGCAGTTGTTAAATGTAAACCGACATCTCCGGGTCGTCGCCACGTTGTTAAAGTGGTCAACCCAGAGCTGCACAAGGGCAAACCTTTTGCTCCGCTGGTTGAAAAAAACAGCAAATCCGGTGGTCGTAACAACAATGGCCGCATCACCACTCGTCACATCGGTGGTGGTCACAAGCAGGCTTATCGTATTGTTGACTTCAAACGCAACAAAGACGGTATCCCGGCAGTTGTTGAACGTCTTGAGTACGATCCGAACCGCTCCGCGAACATCGCGCTGGTTCTGTACAAAGACGGTGAACGCCGTTACATCCTGGCCCCTAAAGGCCTGAAAGCTGGCGACCAGGTTCAATCTGGCGTTGATGCTGCAATCAAAGCAGGTAACACCCTGCCGATGCGCAATATCCCGGTTGGTTCTACTGTTCATAACGTAGAAATGAAACCAGGTAAAGGCGGTCAGCTGGCACGTTCCGCTGGTACTTACGTTCAGATCGTTGCTCGTGATGGTGCTTATGTCACCCTGCGTCTGCGTTCTGGTGAAATGCGTAAAGTCGAAGCAGACTGCCGTGCAACTCTGGGCGAAGTTGGCAATGCTGAGCATATGCTGCGCGTTCTGGGTAAAGCAGGTGCTGCACGCTGGCGTGGTGTTCGTCCTACCGTTCGCGGTACTGCGATGAACCCAGTCGACCACCCACATGGTGGTGGTGAAGGTCGTAACTTTGGTAAGCACCCGGTAACTCCGTGGGGCGTTCAGACCAAAGGTAAGAAGACCCGCAGCAACAAGCGTACTGATAAATTCATCGTACGTCGCCGTAGCAAATAATTTTAGAGGATAAGCCATGCCACGTTCTCTCAAGAAAGGTCCTTTTATTGACCTGCACTTGCTGAAGAAGGTAGAGAAAGCGGTGGAAAGCGGAGACAAGAAGCCCCTGCGCACTTGGTCCCGTCGTTCAACGATCTTTCCTAACATGATCGGTTTGACCATCGCTGTCCATAATGGTCGTCAGCACGTTCCGGTATTTGTTTCCGACGAAATGGTCGGTCACAAACTGGGTGAATTCGCACCGACTCGTACTTATCGCGGCCATGCTGCTGATAAAAAAGCGAAGAAGAAATAAGGTAGGAGGAAGAGATGGAAACTTTAGCTCAACATCGCCATGCTCGTTCTTCTGCTCAGAAGGTTCGCCTTGTTGCAGACCTGATTCGCGGTAAGAAAGTGTCGCAGGCTCTGGATATTCTGACCTACACCAATAAGAAAGCGGCTGTACTGGTCAAGAAAGTCCTGGAATCTGCCATTGCTAACGCTGAACACAACGATGGCGCTGACATTGACGATCTGAAAGTTACGAAAATTTTCGTAGACGAAGGCCCGAGCATGAAGCGCATTATGCCGCGTGCAAAAGGTCGTGCAGATCGCATCCTGAAGCGCACCAGCCACATTACTGTGGTTGTGTCCGATCGCTGAGACTCTGGAGACTAGCAATGGGTCAGAAAGTACATCCTAATGGTATTCGCCTGGGTATTGTAAAACCATGGAACTCAACCTGGTTTGCGAACACCAAAGAATTCGCTGACAACCTGGACAGCGATTTTAAAGTACGTCAGTACCTGACTAAGGAACTGGCTAAAGCGTCTGTATCTCGTATCGTTATCGAGCGTCCGGCTAAGAGCATCCGTGTGACCATTCACACCGCTCGCCCGGGTATCGTTATCGGTAAGAAAGGTGAAGACGTAGAAAAACTGCGCAAAGTCGTAGCGGATATTGCTGGCGTTCCTGCTCAGATCAATATCGCCGAAGTGCGTAAACCTGAACTGGATGCAAAATTGGTTGCTGACAGCATCACTTCTCAGCTGGAACGTCGTGTTATGTTCCGTCGTGCTATGAAGCGTGCTGTACAGAACGCAATGCGTCTGGGCGCTAAAGGTATTAAAGTTGAAGTTAGCGGCCGTCTGGGCGGCGCGGAAATCGCACGTACCGAATGGTACCGCGAAGGTCGCGTACCTCTGCACACTCTGCGTGCTGACATCGACTACAACACCTCTGAAGCGCACACCACTTACGGTGTAATCGGCGTTAAAGTGTGGATCTTCAAAGGCGAGATCCTGGGTGGTATGGCTGCTGTTGAACAACCGGAAAAACCGGCTGCGCAACCTAAAAAGCAGCAGCGTAAAGGCCGTAAATAAGGAGCGTCGCTGATGTTACAACCAAAGCGTACAAAATTCCGTAAAATGCACAAAGGCCGTAACCGCGGTCTGGCGCAGGGTACGGATGTTAGCTTCGGCAGCTTCGGTCTGAAAGCTGTTGGCCGTGGTCGTCTGACTGCCCGTCAGATCGAAGCAGCACGTCGTGCTATGACCCGTGCAGTTAAGCGTCAAGGTAAGATCTGGATCCGTGTATTCCCGGACAAACCGATCACTGAAAAGCCGCTGGCAGTGCGTATGGGTAAAGGTAAAGGTAACGTGGAGTATTGGGTTGCCTTGATTCAGCCGGGTAAAGTCCTGTATGAAATGGACGGCGTACCGGAAGAGCTGGCCCGTGAAGCATTCAAGCTGGCAGCAGCGAAACTGCCGATTAAAACCACCTTTGTAACTAAGACGGTGATGTAATGAAAGCAAAAGAGCTGCGTGAGAAGAGTGTTGAAGAGCTGAACACCGAGCTGCTGAATCTGCTGCGTGAGCAGTTCAACCTGCGTATGCAGGCTGCAAGTGGCCAGCTGCAACAGTCTCACCTGTTGAAGCAAGTGCGTCGTGATGTCGCACGCGTTAAGACTTTACTGACTGAGAAGGCGGGTGCGTAATGACCGATAAAATCCGTACTCTGCAAGGTCGCGTTGTTAGCGATAAAATGGAGAAATCCATCGTTGTTGCTATCGAACGTTTTGTGAAACACCCGATCTACGGTAAATTCATTAAGCGTACGACCAAACTGCACGTACATGACGAGAACAACGAATGCGGTACTGGTGACGTGGTTGAAATCCGCGAATGCCGTCCGCTGTCCAAGACTAAGTCCTGGACGCTGGTTCGCGTTGTAGAGAAAGCCGTTCTGTAATACAGTAGGCATTCTCAACGAATAAACGGCTCAGCGATGAGCCGTTTATTTTTTCTACCCATATCGTTGAAGCGGTGTTATAATGCCGCGCCCCCGATATGGGGCTTTTTTAACGACCTGATTTTCGGGTCTCAGTAGTAGTTGACATTAGCGGAGCACTAAAATGATCCAAGAACAGACTATGCTGAACGTCGCCGACAACTCCGGTGCACGTCGCGTAATGTGTATCAAGGTTCTGGGTGGCTCGCACCGTCGCTACGCAGGCGTCGGCGATATCATCAAGATCACCATCAAGGAAGCAATTCCGCGTGGTAAGGTCAAAAAAGGTGATGTGCTGAAGGCGGTAGTGGTGCGCACCAAGAAGGGTGTTCGTCGCCCGGACGGTTCTGTCATTCGCTTCGATGGTAATGCATGCGTTATTTTAAACAATAACAGCGAGCAACCTATCGGTACGCGTATTTTTGGGCCGGTAACTCGTGAACTTCGTAACGAGAAGTTCATGAAAATTATCTCTCTGGCACCAGAAGTACTCTAAGGAGCGAATCATGGCAGCGAAGATCCGTCGTGATGACGAAGTTATCGTGTTAACCGGTAAAGATAAAGGTAAACGCGGTAAAGTTAAGAATGTCCTGTCTTCCGGCAAGGTCATTGTTGAAGGTATCAACTTGGTTAAGAAACATCAGAAGCCGGTTCCGGCCCTGAACCAACCAGGCGGCATTGTAGAGAAAGAAGCAGCTATTCAGATCTCTAACCTTGCTATCTTCAACGCGGCAACCGGCAAGGCTGACCGTGTAGGCTTTAGATTCGAAGACGGCAAAAAAGTCCGTTTCTTTAAATCTAACAGCGAAACTATCAAGTAATTTGGAGTAGTACGATGGCGAAACTGCATGATTACTACAAAGACGAAGTAGTCGCTAAACTCATGACTGAGTTTAACTACAATTCTGTCATGCAAGTCCCTCGGGTCGAGAAGATCACCCTGAACATGGGTGTTGGTGAAGCGATCGCTGACAAGAAACTGCTGGATAACGCAGCAGCTGACCTGACAGCAATCTCCGGTCAAAAACCGCTGATCACCAAAGCACGCAAATCAGTTGCAGGCTTCAAAATCCGTCAGGGCTATCCGATCGGCTGTAAAGTAACTCTGCGTGGCGAACGCATGTGGGAGTTCTTTGAGCGCCTGATCACTATTGCTGTTCCACGTATCCGTGACTTCCGTGGCTTGTCCGCTAAGTCTTTCGACGGTCGTGGTAACTACAGCATGGGTGTCCGTGAGCAGATCATCTTCCCAGAAATCGACTACGATAAAGTCGACCGCGTGCGTGGTTTGGATATTACCATTACCACTACTGCGAAATCTGATGAAGAAGGCCGTGCTCTGCTGGCTGCCTTTGACTTCCCGTTCCGCAAGTAAGGTAGGGTTACTGAATGGCTAAGCAATCAATGAAAGCACGCGAAGTAAAGCGCGTAGCTTTAGCTGATAAGTACTTCGCAAAACGCGCTGAACTGAAAGCTATTATCTCTGATGTGAACGCGACCGACGAAGATCGTTGGAACGCAGTTCTCAAGCTGCAGTCTCTGCCGCGTGATTCCAGCCCGTCCCGTCAGCGTAACCGCTGCCGTCAAACAGGTCGTCCGCATGGCTATGTGGGCAAGTTCGGGTTGAGCCGTATCAAACTGCGTGAAGCCGCTATGCGCGGTGAAGTACCAGGCTTGAAAAAGGCTAGCTGGTAATTACCAATTGAATCACGGGAGTAAAGACAGATGAGCATGCAAGATCCGATCGCGGATATGCTGACCCGTATCCGTAACGGTCAGGCCGCGAATAAAGCTGCGGTCACCATGCCTTCCTCCAAGCTGAAAGTGGCAATTGCCAACGTGCTGAAGGAAGAAGGTTTTATTGAAGATTTTAAAGTTGAAGGCGACACCAAGCCGGAACTGGAACTTACTCTTAAGTATTTCCAGGGTAAAGCTGTTGTAGAAAGCATTCAGCGTGTCAGTCGCCCAGGTCTGCGCATTTATAAGCGTAAAGACGAGCTGCCGAAAGTTATGGCTGGCATGGGTATCGCAGTTGTTTCTACCTCTAAAGGTGTTATGACTGATCGTGCAGCGCGCCAGGCTGGTCTTGGTGGCGAAATTATCTGCTACGTAGCCTAATCGGAGGAAAAAATGTCTCGTGTTGCTAAAGCACCGGTCGTTATTCCTGCCGGCGTTGATGTAAAAATCAACGGTCAGGTTATTACGATCAAAGGTAAAAACGGCGAGCTGACTCGTACTCTCAACGATGCTGTTGCAGTAAATCATGCAGATAATGCACTGACCTTCGGTCCGCGTGATGGTTACGCAGATGGATGGGCTCAGGCTGGTACCGCGCGTGCCCTGCTGAATGCAATGGTTGTCGGTGTTACCGAAGGCTTCACTAAGAAGCTACAGCTGGTTGGTGTAGGTTATCGTGCAGCGGTTAAAGGGAATGTAGTAAACCTGGCTTTAGGTTTCTCTCACCCTGTTGACCATCAGCTGCCTGCGGGTATTACTGCAGAATGTCCGTCTCAGACTGAAATCGTGCTGAAAGGCGCTGATAAACAGCTGATCGGTCAGGTTGCAGCAGATCTGCGCGCCTACCGTCGTCCTGAGCCTTATAAAGGCAAGGGTGTTCGTTACGCCGACGAAGTCGTGCGTACCAAAGAGGCTAAGAAGAAGTAAGGTAACACTATGGATAAGAAATCTGCTCGTATCCGTCGTGCGACCCGCGCACGCCGCAAGCTCCAGGAGCTGGGCGCAACTCGCCTGGTGGTACATCGTACCCCGCGTCATATTTACGCACAGGTAATTGCACCGAACGGTTCTGAAGTTCTGGTAGCTGCTTCTACTGTAGAAAAAGCTATCGCTGAACAATTGAAGTACACCGGTAACAAAGACGCTGCTGCAGCTGTAGGTAAAGCTGTTGCTGAACGCGCTCTGGAAAAAGGCATCAAAGATGTTTCTTTTGACCGTTCCGGGTTCCAATATCATGGTCGTGTCCAGGCACTGGCAGATGCTGCCCGTGAAGCTGGCCTTCAGTTCTAAGGTAGAGGTGTAAGATGGCTCACATCGAAAAACAAGCTGGCGAACTGCAGGAAAAGCTGATCGCGGTTAACCGCGTATCTAAAACCGTTAAAGGTGGTCGTATTTTCTCCTTCACAGCTCTGACTGTAGTTGGTGATGGTAACGGTCGCGTTGGTTTTGGTTACGGTAAAGCGCGTGAAGTTCCAGCAGCGATCCAGAAAGCGATGGAAAAAGCCCGTCGCAATATGATTAACGTCGCGCTGAACCACGGCACCCTGCAGCACCCGGTTAAGGGTACTCACACGGGTTCTCGTGTATTCATGCAGCCGGCTTCCGAAGGTACCGGTATCATCGCCGGTGGTGCAATGCGCGCCGTTCTGGAAGTCGCTGGAGTTCGTAACGTTCTGGCTAAAGCGTATGGTTCTACTAACCCGATTAACGTGGTTCGTGCAACTATCGATGGCCTGGAAAATATGAAATCTCCGGAAATGGTCGCTGCCAAGCGTGGTAAATCCGTTGAAGAAATTCTGGGGAAATAAACCATGGCAAAGACTATTAAAATTACTCAAACCCGCAGTGCAATCGGTCGTCTGCCGAAACATAAGGCAACGCTGCTTGGCCTGGGTCTGCGTCGTATTGGTCACACCGTAGAGCGCGAGGATACTCCTGCTGTTCGTGGTATGGTCAACGCGGTTTCCTTCATGGTTAAAGTTGAGGAGTAAGAGATGCGTTTAAATACTCTGTCTCCGGCCGAAGGCTCTAAAAAAGCGGCTCGCCGCCTGGGTCGTGGTATCGGTTCTGGCCTCGGTAAAACCGGTGGTCGTGGTCACAAAGGTCAGAAGTCTCGTTCTGGCGGTGGCGTACGTCGTGGTTTCGAGGGGGGTCAGATGCCTCTGTACCGTCGTCTGCCGAAATTCGGCTTCACTTCACGTAAAGCAGCGATTACAGCCGAAGTTCGTCTGTCTGATCTGGCTAAAGTTGAAGGCGGTGTTGTAGACCTGAACACGCTGAAAGCAGCTAACATTATCGGTATCCAGATCGAGTTCGCGAAAGTGATTCTGGCTGGTGAAGTCACTACTCCGGTAACTGTTCGTGGCCTGCGTGTTACTAAAGGCGCTCGTGCTGCTATCGAAGCTGCTGGCGGTAAAATCGAGGAATAAGTAGCAGATGGCTAAACAACCGGGATTAGATTTTCAAAGTGCCAAAGGTGGCTTAGGCGAGCTGAAACGCAGACTGCTGTTTGTAATCGGCGCGCTGATTGTGTTCCGTATTGGCTCTTTCATTCCGATCCCTGGTATTGATGCCGCTGTACTTGCCAAACTGCTTGAGCAACAGCGAGGCACCATCATTGAAATGTTTAACATGTTCTCTGGTGGTGCTCTCAGCCGTGCTTCTATCTTTGCTCTGGGGATCATGCCGTATATTTCGGCGTCGATTATTATCCAGCTGCTGACGGTGGTTCATCCAACGCTGGCAGAAATTAAGAAAGAAGGGGAGTCTGGTCGTCGTAAGATCAGCCAGTACACCCGCTACGGTACTCTGGTGCTGGCAATATTCCAGTCGATCGGTATTGCTACCGGTCTGCCGAATATGCCTGGTATGCAGGGCCTGGTAATGAATCCAGGCTTTGCATTCTATTTCACCGCTGTTGTAAGTCTGGTTACAGGGACGATGTTCCTGATGTGGTTGGGCGAACAGATTACTGAACGTGGTATCGGCAACGGTATCTCAATCATTATCTTCGCCGGTATTGTCGCGGGACTCCCGCCAGCCATTGCCCATACTATCGAGCAAGCGCGTCAAGGCGACCTGCACTTCCTCGTGTTGCTGTTGGTTGCAGTATTAGTATTTGCAGTGACGTTCTTTGTTGTATTTGTTGAGCGTGGTCAACGCCGCATTGTGGTAAACTACGCGAAACGTCAGCAAGGTCGTCGTGTCTATGCTGCACAGAGCACACATTTACCGCTGAAAGTGAATATGGCGGGGGTAATCCCGGCAATCTTCGCTTCCAGTATTATTCTGTTCCCAGCGACCATCGCGTCATGGTTCGGGGGCGGGACTGGTTGGAACTGGCTGACAACAATTTCGCTGTATTTGCAGCCTGGGCAACCGCTTTATGTGTTACTCTATGCGTCTGCAATCATATTCTTCTGTTTCTTCTACACGGCGTTGGTTTTCAACCCGCGTGAAACAGCAGATAACCTGAAGAAGTCCGGTGCATTTGTACCAGGAATTCGTCCGGGAGAGCAAACGGCGAAGTATATCGATAAAGTAATGACCCGCCTGACTCTGGTTGGTGCGCTCTACATTACCTTTATCTGCCTGATCCCGGAGTTCATGCGTGATGCAATGAAAGTACCGTTCTACTTCGGTGGGACCTCACTGCTTATCGTTGTTGTCGTGATTATGGACTTTATGGCTCAAGTGCAAACTCTGATGATGTCAAGTCAGTACGAGTCTGCATTGAAGAAGGCGAATCTGAAAGGCTACGGCCGTTAACAGTCGCCCGAGAAGTTACGGAGAGTAAAAATGAAAGTTCGTGCTTCCGTCAAGAAATTATGCCGTAACTGCAAAATCGTTAAGCGTGATGGTGTCATCCGTGTGATTTGCAGTGCCGAGCCGAAGCATAAACAGCGCCAAGGCTGATTTATTCGCATATTTTTCTTGCAAAGTTGGGTTGAGCTGGCTAGATTAGCCAGCCAATCTTTTGTATGTCTGTGCGTTTCCATTTGAGTATCCTGAAAACGGGCTTTTCAGCATGGTGCGTACATATTAAATAGTAGGAGTGCATAGTGGCCCGTATAGCAGGCATTAACATTCCTGATCAGAAACATGCTGTGATCGCATTAACTTCGATCTACGGCGTCGGCAAGACCCGTTCTAAAGCCATTCTGGCTGCCGCGGGTATCGCTGAAGATGTTAAGATCAGTGAGCTGTCTGAAGAACAAATCGACACGCTGCGTGACGAAGTTGCCAAATTTGTCGTTGAAGGTGATCTGCGCCGTGAAGTTAGCATGAGCATCAAGCGCCTTATGGACCTTGGTTGCTATCGCGGTTTGCGTCATCGTCGTGGTCTCCCGGTTCGCGGTCAGCGTACCAAGACCAACGCACGTACCCGTAAGGGTCCGCGCAAACCGATCAAGAAATAATCGGGGTGATTGAATAATGGCAAAGGCACCAATTCGTGCACGTAAACGTGTAAGAAAACAAGTCTCTGACGGCGTGGCTCATATCCATGCTTCTTTTAACAACACCATCGTTACCATTACTGATCGTCAGGGTAACGCACTGGGTTGGGCAACAGCCGGTGGTTCCGGTTTCCGTGGTTCTCGCAAATCCACTCCGTTTGCAGCTCAGGTTGCAGCAGAGCGTTGCGCTGAAGCCGTAAAAGAATACGGTATCAAGAATCTGGAAGTTATGGTCAAAGGACCGGGTCCAGGTCGCGAATCTACTGTTCGTGCTCTGAACGCCGCTGGTTTCCGCATCACTAATATTACTGATGTGACTCCGATCCCTCATAACGGTTGTCGTCCGCCGAAAAAACGTCGCGTATAACGCTGTCGTTTCTAGGATTGTTGGAGAAAGAAAATGGCAAGATATTTGGGTCCTAAGCTCAAGCTGAGCCGTCGTGAGGGCACTGACTTATTCCTTAAGTCTGGCGTTCGCGCGATCGATACCAAGTGTAAAATTGAACAAGCTCCTGGCCAGCACGGTGCGCGTAAACCGCGTCTGTCTGACTATGGTGTGCAGTTGCGTGAAAAGCAAAAAGTTCGCCGTATCTACGGTGTGCTGGAGCGTCAGTTCCGTAACTACTACAAAGAAGCAGCACGTCTGAAAGGCAACACCGGTGAAAACCTGTTGGGTCTGCTGGAAGGTCGTCTGGACAACGTTGTATACCGTATGGGCTTCGGTGCCACTCGTGCAGAAGCACGTCAGCTGGTCAGCCATAAAGCAATTATGGTAAACGGTCGTGTTGTTAACATCGCTTCTTATCAGGTTAGTCCGAATGACGTTGTTAGCATTCGTGAGAAAGCGAAGAAGCAGTCTCGCGTGAAAGCCGCTCTGGAGCTGGCTGAGCAGCGTGAAAAGCCAACCTGGCTGGAAGTTGATGCTGGCAAGATGGAAGGTACGTTCAAGCGTAAGCCGGAGCGTTCTGATCTGTCTGCGGACATTAACGAACACCTGATCGTCGAGCTTTACTCCAAGTAAAGCTTAGTACCAAAGAGAGGACACAATGCAGGGTTCTGTGACAGAGTTTCTAAAACCGCGCCTGGTAGATATCGAGCAAGTGAGTTCGACGCACGCCAAGGTGACCCTTGAGCCTTTAGAGCGTGGCTTCGGCCATACTTTGGGTAACGCACTGCGCCGTATTCTGCTCTCATCGATGCCGGGTTGCGCGGTGACCGAGGTTGAGATTGATGGTGTACTACATGAGTACAGCACCAAAGAAGGCGTTCAGGAAGATATCCTGGAAATCCTGCTCAACCTGAAAGGGCTGGCGGTGAGAGTTCAGGGTAAAGATGACGTTATTCTTACCTTGAATAAATCTGGCATTGGCCCTGTGACTGCAGCCGACATTACCCATGATGGTGATGTCGAAATCGTCAAGCCACAGCACGTGATCTGCCACCTGACCGATGAGAATGCATCTATTAGCATGCGTATCAAAGTTCAGCGCGGTCGTGGTTATGTGCCGGCTTCTACCCGAATTCATTCGGAAGAAGATGAGCGCCCAATCGGCCGTCTGCTGGTCGACGCATGCTACAGCCCTGTAGAGCGTATTGCCTACAATGTTGAAGCAGCGCGTGTAGAACAGCGTACCGACCTGGACAAGCTGGTCATCGAAATGGAAACCAACGGCACAATCGATCCTGAAGAGGCGATTCGTCGTGCGGCAACCATTCTGGCTGAACAACTTGAAGCTTTCGTTGACTTACGTGATGTACGTCAGCCGGAAGTTAAAGAAGAGAAACCAGAATTCGATCCGATCCTGCTGCGCCCTGTTGACGATCTGGAATTGACTGTCCGCTCTGCTAACTGCCTCAAAGCAGAAGCTATCCACTATATCGGTGATCTGGTACAGCGTACTGAGGTTGAGCTTCTTAAGACGCCTAACCTTGGTAAAAAATCTCTTACTGAGATTAAAGACGTGCTGGCTTCCCGTGGACTGTCTCTGGGCATGCGCCTGGAAAACTGGCCACCGGCAAGCATCGCTGACGAGTAACCGGATCACAGGTTAAGGTTTTACTGAGAAGGATAAGGTCATGCGCCATCGTAAGAGTGGTCGTCAACTGAACCGCAACAGCAGCCATCGCCAGGCTATGTTCCGCAATATGGCAGGTTCACTGGTTCGTCATGAAATCATCAAGACGACTCTGCCGAAAGCGAAAGAGCTGCGTCGCGTAGTTGAGCCGCTGATTACTCTTGCCAAGACTGATAGCGTAGCTAATCGTCGTCTGGCATTCGCCCGCACTCGTGATAACGAGATCGTGGCAAAACTGTTTAACGAACTGGGCCCGCGTTTCGCGAGCCGCGCCGGTGGTTACACTCGCATTCTGAAGTGTGGCTTCCGTGCAGGCGACAACGCGCCGATGGCATACATCGAGCTGGTTGATCGTTCAGAGAAAACAGAAGCTGCTGCAGAGTAATCTGTAGCAACGTAAAAAAACCCGCCTCGGCGGGTTTTTTTATATCCGTCATATCCCCATTTACCTACAATATCTGTACTCTTTTTGTTCATCACTGGAGTGTTGTATGTGGTTACTGGACCAGTGGGCAGAGCGCCATATTACTGATGCGCAGTCTAAAGGTGAGTTTGATGGTTTGCCTGGTACAGGCGAACCGTTGGTTCTTGACGATGATTCCCACATTCCGCCTGAACTTCGAGCCGGATTCCGTTTATTAAAAAATGCGGGATGTCTTCCTCCTGAGCTAGAGCAGCGCAGAGAGGCAATACAGCTGCTTGAAATACTCGCAGGGATCCGCAAAGATGATCCCCATTATCAGGAAGTGAATCGAAGACTGTCACTACTGGAACTGAAACTTCGGCAGGCTGGACTCAGCACCGAGTTTTTACACGGTGAATACGCAGATAAGCTGCTACAGAAGATCAACGACGAATAGCGGAGATAGCATGTACCGTATTGGTGAATTAGCGAAACTGGCTGACGTGACGCCTGATACTATCCGCTACTATGAAAAGCAGCAGATGATGGAACATGAAATACGTACAGAAGGCGGGTTTCGTCTCTATACGGAAAGCGATCTTCAGCGTCTAAAGTTTATTCGCTATGCCCGTCAGCTTGGTTTCACTCTGGAATCGATCCGCGAACTGCTTTCGATCCGCATCGATCCCGAACACCATACCTGCCAGGAATCAAAAGGGATCGTCCAGGAAAGATTGCAGGAAGTGGAAGCGAGAATAGCTGAGCTTCAGGCGATGCAACGGTCGCTGCAGCGATTGAATGACGCGTGTTGTGGTAAGGCACACAGCAGCGTGTACTGCTCTATCCTTGAAGCACTTGAGCAAGGCGCCAGTGGATCACCATCAGGCTGTTGATTTATTGAACGGTCAGGTCTACACTCGCGGCGTAAATTACGATAACTGGAGGTATTATGAGTCGTTATCAGCACACTAAAGGGCAGATAAAAGATAACGCCATTGAGGCGCTTCTACATGACCCACTGTTCAGGCAGCGCGTTGAGAAAAATAAGAAAGGGAAAGGAAGTTATCTACGTAAAGGTAAACATGGTAATCGGGGTAACTGGGAGGCCAGTGGCAAGAAAGTCATTCACTTTTTTACCACTGGCCTTCTTGTTTCAGTGAGTGCTTAAGAGCGGTTATTCTGTTCTTTCAGCAGGTCACGAATTTCACTCAGCAATACTTCTTCTTTCGATGGCGCCGGCGGTGCTGCTGGCTCTTCCGCTTTTTTACGGTTCAGTTTGTTGATCAGCTTGATTGCCATAAAGATAGCAAACGCAACAATAACGAAATCAAAGATATTCTGAATAAATACACCGTAATGCATAACGACTGCAGGGATATCTCCCTGTGCATCACGTAGTGTTAAAGCAAACTGTTTAAAATCAATTCCACCAATTAACAACCCCAGCGGCGGCATGATGATATCGGCAACCAGTGATGAAACAATCTTCCCAAATGCCGCACCAATAATGACACCCACTGCCAAATCGACAACATTCCCGCGCATCGCGAATTCACGAAATTCTTTAATAATGCTCATCTTATTCTCCCTATGCAGCTGACGTTTATAAGTTTAACAAATGTTTAGGCAATTTCCATTTATGTATTGCCTAAATAGAAATTTATTAAACCATGAAAAATAGAGGGAAATAATTTAGGCGCAGTTTCAGCGCCCAAATTATTACAGGAAGAACGGACTTGGCTGGAATAGTCGCTCGACGTCGGTAATAAACTTTTTATCTGTCAGGAACATAATTACGTGATCGCCCTGTTCAATACGCAGGTTATCATTGGCAATCATCACATCGTTACCACGCACAACGGCGCCAATAATGGTTCCTGGTGGAAGTTTAATTTCATCAATTGAGCGACCCACAACCCGTGACGTCGTTTCATCACCGTGTGCAACGGCTTCAATGGCTTCCGCGACGCCACGGCGCAGTGAAGATACACCAACAATATCCGCTTTACGCACATGACTGAGCAGCGCAGAGATGGTTGCCTGCTGCGGTGAAATCGCAATATCGATCACGCTGCCTTGCACCAGATCGACGTATGCTCTGCGTTGGATCAACACCATCACTTTCTTGGCGCCCATCCGTTTGGCAAGCATCGCCGACATGATATTCGCTTCATCATCGTTGGTTACCGCAATGAACAGATCAACCTGATCGATATGTTCTTCCGCCAGCAGCTCTTGATCCGAGGCATCACCAAAAAAGACGATCGTATTTTGCAGTTTCTCTGCAAGCTCGGATGCGCGCTGTTGATTACGTTCAATCAGTTTGACGCTGTAATCTTTTTCTAGTCGCCGTGCCAGCCCCGCGCCAATATTCCCACCGCCCACTAACATAATGCGTTTGTAAGGCTTTTCCAGACGCTGTAATTCGCTCATTACGGCGCGAATATGCTGCGAGGCCGCGATGAAGAAAACTTCATCACCCGCTTCAACAATGGTAGAACCTTGCGGACGGATCGGTCGGTCATGACGGAAAATCGCCGCAACGCGGGTATCGATGTGCGGCATATGCTCACGCATTGTCGACAGCGCATTACCAATCAGCGGCCCACCGTAATAGGCTTTCACCACGGCCAGGCTGACTTTTCCTTCGGCAAAATTCACTACCTGCAATGCGCCCGGATATTCAATCAGGCGATAAATGCTATCGATAACCAGTTGCTCAGGCGCAATCAGGTGATCGATAGGCACCGCATCAGATTGAAATAGCTTGTCCGCATCACGAACGTAATCCGGTGAACGAATACGAGCGATACGATTAGGCGTGTTAAACAGTGAATAAGCTACCTGGCAGGCAACCATATTTGTTTCATCTGAGCTGGTTACGGCAACCAGCATATCGGCATCGTCAGCACCGGCTTCACGTAGAACGCGGGGATGCGAACCATGCCCTTGCACGACACGGAGATCAAACTTGTCCTGCAGGCTACGCAGGCGCTCACCATTGGTATCGACTACCGTGATATCGTTGTTCTCTCCGACCAGGTTTTCAGCCAGCGTACCGCCAACTTGCCCTGCGCCCAGAATGATAATTTTCATCAGTCGCGACCCGTTATCTCATCACTTTTTGATTAGCTTAGCGTAAAAGAAGCCATCACCATCTTCCGCACTCGGTAAATTCTGACGTCCAGGTTTTTCCGGCGTACCAGTGACGCTTAATACCGCATCTGGCGTGCGTGCAAGGAAGGCGGCAATTTGCTGTTGGTTTTCTTCTGGCAGGATAGAGCAGGTTGCATAAACCAGCGTGCCGCCAGGTTTAAGATGTGGCCAGGTTGCATTCAGGATTTCAGCCTGCAACTGGGCAAGTTCAGCAATATCCCGGTCGCGACGCAGCCATTTGATATCCGGATGGCGACGGATCACTCCGGTGGCAGAACACGGAGCGTCCAGCAAAATACGGTCAAACTGTTGTTCACCGCACCACTGCTGTGGATAGCGGCCATCACCCTGTTTTACGGTTGCCTTCATACCCAGACGTTTTAGATTGTCGAAAACGCGCGATAAGCGTTTTTCATCAACATCGACAGCCATTACGTTAGCGTGCGGAGCAACTTCCAGAATGTGAGTGGTTTTGCCCCCCGGTGCACAGCATAGGTCGAGGATCTGTTCACCGTCCTCCGGCAACAGATAATTTATGCATCCTTGAGCGGAAGCATCCTGGACGGTTACCCAGCCTTCATCAAAACCAGGGAGGGCGTGCACAGGAGCTGGCGTTTCCAGACGCACTGCATCCGGGTAATCTGGATGCGGGAAACCGGTTAATCCCGCTTCGGTCAGCAGGTCCAGCCAGGCATCGCGCGTATGATGGTTACGATTGACACGTAACCACATCGGCGGTCGCTGGTTATTGGCTTCAAGAATGGCTTCCCACTGCTGCGGATAAGCGGTCTTAATACGTTTCACCAGCCAGGAGGGGTGTAAGAAACGTAAATCGCTTTGAGAGAATTCAGCCAGTAGCTCTTCTTGACGGCGCTGAAACTGGCGCAGCACGCCGTTGATCAGCCCTTTAAGCTGCGGACGCTTAATAACGACTGCACCTTCTACGGTCTCTGCCAAAGCAGCATGCGGTGGAATACGAGTATGCAGCAGTTGGTAGAAGCCCACCATGATCAGATAGTGAACAGTGCGCTGTTTGCCCGTCATTGGACGTTCCATCAACTGCTGGATCATCCACTCCAGTTGGGAGAGTGTACGCAACACGCCGAAGCAAAGCTCCTGCAACAGTGCTTTGTCTTTATCGGCAACTTTTTGCTGCATGGCGGGCAGCACGTTGCTTAATGATTGTCCCTTTTCGACAACCTGTTCGATGGCCTGGGCCGCCATACTGCGTAAATTAAGATGTTTTTTCATAAGCGCAAAAATAAAAATGCCCGGAGATACCGGGCTTAACGAGATGAACCGTCATACCAGACGGTTACCGGGTACAAACCATTCCCGGCGCGAATTAAGCAGATCCTGCGCGCTCATGGCTTTTTTACCGGCAGGTTGCAAAGAGACGAGATTCAGGATGCCGTCGCCCGTTGCGACCTGGATACCCTGTTTTGTCGCCTCAAGAATAGTGCCTGGTGCGGCCTGTGTGTTCGCTGTAATAACCGTAGCTTGCCAGACTTTCACTGGCTGGCCGTCGATTTCAAGCCAGCTCATTGGCCACGGGTTAAAGGCGCGGATGCAGCGTTCCAACTGAGCGGCTGAAAGCGACCAGTCGATACGGGCCTCTTCTTTGCTGAGTTTTTCTGCATGCGTAACCAGTGATTCATCTTGTACAACGGGTTTTATGGTGCCAGCCGCCAGCTGTTTTAGCGTTTCAATCAGCCCCTGAGGTCCTAAATCTGCCAGCTTATCGTATAACGAACCGCTGGTATCTTCTGCAGTTATCGGGCAGGACAGCTTAAGCAGCATATCACCAGTGTCGAGGCCAACATCCATCTGCATGATGGTCACACCAGTTTCGGCGTCGCCTGCCCACAGTGAGCGCTGGATTGGGGCTGCGCCACGCCAGCGTGGAAGCAGGGAACCGTGAACGTTGATACAACCCAGACGCGGCATTTCCAGTACGGCTTTTGGCAGTATCAGGCCATATGCTACCACTACCATCACGTCTGCGCGTAAATCAGCAACCAGCTGCTGGTTTTCCTGAGGACGAAGAGAGACGGGTTGGAAAACCGGTATCCCTTTTTCTTCCGCCAGCACTTTTACCGGGCTGGGCATCAGCTTTTTACCGCGTCCCGCCGGACGGTCCGGTTGGGTAAACACGCCAACGACGTTATGTCCAGAAGACAACAGCGCGTCGAGATGACGCGCTGCAAAGTCAGGTGTACCCGCAAAAATAATACGTAGTGAGTCTGACACGTTGATTCTTGTCCTTAAGCTCGGGCGTTCAGGCGGTCGAGTTTTTCAACTTTCTGACGAATGCGTTGTTGCTTCAACGGAGACAGATAATCGATAAACAGTTTA
This sequence comes from Citrobacter sp. RHBSTW-01044, assembly GCF_013781945.1. Taxonomy (NCBI): domain Bacteria; kingdom Pseudomonadati; phylum Pseudomonadota; class Gammaproteobacteria; order Enterobacterales; family Enterobacteriaceae; genus Citrobacter; species Citrobacter sp. RHBSTW-01044. The sequence goes on from NZ_CP056180.1 coordinate 411,114, forward strand.
CCGACCAGGTGATCCATTTCATGTTGAATGCAGATAGCCAGCAGGCCATCGGCTTCCAGTTCAAAAGATTTGCCGTTGCGATCGAGCGCACGAATTTTTACTTTCTCTGCGCGCGGTACTAACGCACGCTGTTCGGGAATAGACAGGCAGCCTTCTTCAATACCTGTTTCGCCGTCTTTTTCCAGCAGCTCTGGGTTAATGAGTACCAACTGCTCGTCGCGATTTTCAGAGACATCAATAACAATGATGCGCTGATGAATATCGACCTGAGTTGCTGCCAGACCGATACCTTCTTCGGCGTACATCGTTTCGAACATATCATCAACGATACGCTGAATTTCTGCATTCACTTCTTCGACCGGTTTTGCGACTTTGCGAAGGCGCTCGTCCGGAATATGTAACACTTGCAAAACTGACATAGTTATCCAGAGTTGTGTTCAGGAGTTGAAAAGATTATTACCTCTATTCTAGACAAAACCCCCTCTGATTGACAGCATCAGTGACCAATCGCAAAGATTGCCAGGACTGCTTGTGGCAGGGGAACAGGGATGACCAAAATCGAAATTTGGCTACGTTTAGTACAAGTGAATGAACTGTATGGTGATGAGATGGTGCGCGTTGCCCACTGGCTCAATACTCAGCCATGTATTAACAACGTGGTACTTCATCATGCTGGGCTCTCCCCCCGCCAGGCTCGGCGCTTTTTAACCTTTCCAGATCAGACGCTGGAAAAAACGCTGCGCTGGCTTGAACAGCCCAATCACCATTTTGTGGTTGCCGACAGCGAGCATTATCCGGCACAGCTCCGTGCAATTGAGGATTATCCTGGGGTGCTTTTTGTGGCAGGAAATCCCATATGCCTTAGCTCGTTTCAGGTTGCCGTCGTCGGTAGCCGACAGCACTCCTGGTATGGCGAACGCTGGGGGCGGCTGTTTTGTGAAAAGCTTGCAGCATGCGGCGTGACGATCACCAGCGGCCTGGCCCGGGGGATTGATGGTGTGGCGCATAATGCTGCGATAAACCGAGAAGGCACGAGTATTGCGGTGCTGGGAAATGGGCTTGAGACCATTCATCCACGACAGCATGTCAGTCTGGCTAAACGACTGATTGAGGCTGGAGGCGCACTGGTGTCTGAGTTCCCATTAGATACGCTTCCTTTGCCGCGCAATTTTCCCCGACGAAATCGCATTATTAGTGGTCTAAGTAAAGGAGTTCTGGTTGTAGAAGCTGCTCAGCGTAGCGGGTCACTGGTCACTGCGCGTTGTGCACTGGAACAAGGGCGGGAGGTTTTTGCGTTGCCTGGACCGATTGGGAGTCCGGGAAGTGAAGGTCCACATTGGCTTATTCAGCAGGGAGCCACGCTTGTGACGGCCCCAGAAGAAATTCTGGAAAATTTGCAATATGGGTTGCAATGGTTGCCAGATGAACCTGAAAAATCAATTTATTCGCCAGATCACGAAGAGGTGGCATTGCCATTTCCGGAGCTCCTGGCTAACGTAGGAGATGAGGTAACACCTGTTGACGTCGTCGCTGAACGTGCCGGCCAACCTGTGCCAGAGGTAGTGGCTCAACTGCTCGAACTGGAGTTAGCAGGATGGATCGCAGCTGTACCCGGCGGCTATGTCCGATTGAGGAGGGCATGCCATGTTCGACGTACTAATGTATTTGTTTGAGACATATATCCATAACGAAGCTGAGCTGCGTGTGGATCAGGACAAACTGGAACGGGATCTTACCGACGCTGGTTTTGATCGTGAAGACATCTACAACGCGTTACTTTGGCTGGAAAAGCTTGCTGATTATCAGGATGGTCTTGCCGAACCTATGCAACTGGCATCCGATCCTCTTTCTATACGTATTTATACCGCAGAAGAGTGCGATCGACTGGATGCAAGCTGTAGAGGGTTCCTGCTATTCCTGGAACAGATTCAGGTGCTAAACCTCGAAACACGAGAAATGGTCATTGAGCGCGTACTCGCGCTGGATACGGCAGAGTTCGATCTGGAAGACCTGAAGTGGGTGATCCTGATGGTGCTTTTCAATATTCCAGGTTGTGAAAATGCCTATCAGCAAATGGAAGAATTACTCTTTGAAGTGAATGAAGGTATGCTGCATTAATCAATCTTCATTCAGTATGAGTTGTTATGGCTAAATCAGCACTGTTTACGGTGCGTAAAAACGAGCCCTGCCCACAATGCGGGGCTGAACTGGTTATTCGTTCCGGGAAACACGGTCCGTTTCTCGGTTGTTCACACTATCCAGAATGCGATTACATCCGTCCGTTGAAATCTTCCGCGGACGGACATATTGTCAAAGTTCTGGAGGGTAAGCTTTGTCCTGCATGTGGCGCCGAGCTGGTGCTGAGACAGGGAAGATTCGGGATGTTTATTGGATGCAGCGATTATCCAACGTGTGAACACACCGAACTTATCGACAAGCCAGATGAAACAGCAATAGTCTGTCCTCAATGCCAGACTGGCCACCTGGTCCAGCGGCGTTCCCGTTATGGCAAAACGTTTTACTCCTGCGATCGCTATCCGGAGTGCCAGTTTGTCATTAACTTCAAACCGTTAGCCGGAGAGTGTCCTGAGTGCCATTATCCGCTACTCATCGAAAAGAAAACCGCGCAGGGTGTGAAGCATTTCTGTGCCAGTAAACAATGTGGAAAGCCGTTCTCGGCGGAATAAAAAAGTGAATAATAACCTGCCCACAGGCCCTATTGCTGCTGCGATAGCGGTTCTGAAACAAGAAAAAGTCATCGCCTATCCAACAGAAGCTGTATTTGGTGTCGGCTGCGATCCCGACAGCGAAACGGCTGTTACCCGTCTGTTGGAGCTAAAACAACGCCCAGTCGATAAAGGCTTAATTTTGATTGCGGCTAATTTTGACCAGCTTAAGCCCTATATTGACGATAGCAGCCTTACTGATGCTCAACGTGAGGCTGTGTTCGCTCGCTGGCCTGGTCCTGTCACCTTCGTTTTCCCTGCGCCTGCGACTACGCCCCGTTGGCTGACCGGTCGTTTTGACTCGCTGGCCGTGCGAGTCACCGATCATCCGCTGGTGGTTGCATTGTGCCAGGCTTATGGCAAACCGTTAGTCTCCACCAGTGCTAATTTGAGTGGCTTACCGCCTTGCAGAACGGTAGAGGAAGTCCGCGCGCAGTTTGGTACAGACTTTCCCGTAGTTGAAGGGGAGACCGGAGGGCGTTTGAATCCTTCGGAGATCCGTGATGCTCTGACCGGTGAACAGTTTCGACAGGGGTAATATGAAAGAAGCCTATGCTGTTTTTGGTAATCCGATAGCGCACAGTAAATCGCCCTTTATTCATCAGCAATTTGCAGAGCAGTTGAAAATTGATCATTCCTATGGACGTGTACTGGCACCTATCAATGATTTTGTGAATGCGCTGAATGCCTTTTTTGCTGAGGGCGGGAAGGGGGCAAATGTCACAGTGCCTTTTAAGGAAGAGGCGTTTGCGCGTGCCGATGAATTAACGGAGCGAGCATCGCTTGCTGGAGCGGTCAACACTCTTAAACGACTCGAGGATGGGCGTTTACTGGGAGATAACACGGATGGTATCGGCTTATTAAGCGATCTTGAACGTTTATCTTTCATTCGTCCCGGATCGCGAGTTCTGTTGATTGGCGCCGGTGGCGCATCCCGTGGGGTTTTATTACCTCTTCTTTCTCTGGATTGTGCGGTAACCATCGTTAACCGTACTGCTTCGCGCGCAGAAGAACTGGCGCAAATCTTCTCCCATACCGGCAGCGTGCAGGCGGTGGGAATGGACGAGCTTGATAATTACAGTTTTGATTTAATTATTAATGCGACATCCAGCGGAATTAGCGGTGAGGTACCTGCCATTCCGACATCGCTTATTCACTCATCTGTCTATTGCTATGACATGTTTTATCAGCAAGGGAATACACCGTTCCTTTCCTGGTGTGCTGAACATGGGGCGAAACAGTATGCCGATGGTCTGGGGATGCTGGTGGGACAAGCAGCGCACGCCGTTTTACTCTGGCATGGTGTATTGCCACAGATTGAGCCCGTCATCAAAAGCATGCAACAGGAAATGTCGGTATGAATCAGGCGATCCAGTTTCCCGATCGAGAAGAATGGCGGACGGATATTAGCGCCGTTGTTTTCCCTGCGTTGGTCCATGGTATGCAGTTAACATGCGCTATATCAGGGGAGACGTTGGCGTCCCGCTTTGGCGGCTGCACGCCTGAACAATGGCTGGAAATCTTTCAACAGCATCGCTGGGACCTGGAAGAAGAGGCCGAAGCATTGATCCAGGACCAGCAGGAAGACTCTCAGGGTTGGGTTTGGTTACTCTGATTTAAATACTCATCTTTCCATTTAACGTAGTTGTTAGCAGAGTATTTTAAGCCTGCTTTCTCTTCGTCACTTAATGGCCGGATCTGTTTAACCGGGCTACCCAGGTACAGATATCCACTCTCCAGGCGTTTGTTTTGCGGCACCAGGCTTCCTGCCCCAATCATAACGTCGTCTTCTACCACTACGCCGTCCAGTAAAATTGATCCCATACCGACCAATACGCGGTTGCCAACGATGCAGCCGTGTAGCATGACTTTATGACCGACCGTCACATCCTCACCCACGATCAATGGATTACCTTGCGGATTAGATGTGGATTTATGTGTGACATGGAGAACGCTGCCGTCCTGAATGTTTGTACGGGCGCCGATTTGTACATAGTTGACGTCGCCACGAATCGCAACCAACGGCCAAATCCCGACGTCATCAGCCAAACGAGTATCACCAATGACGACGCTACTGGTGTCGATCATCACGCGTTTTCCGATCTGTGGGAAAAGATCCTTATAAGGACGTAATACATCAGACATGTTTACCTCAACAAAAATAGAGCAGTAATGAAGACTTTGGTTGGATTATCGAGACTGTGCAAGTGATTTAGCTATCAAAAATCAGCCAAATTGTGCAGGAATATAGCGAAAGGGGTGAAAAACAAGCACTCAGCAAAAAAGATCCAAAAAATACTTGTGCTAAAAAATGGGATCCCTATAATGCGCCTCCATCGACACGGCGGATGTGAATCACTTCACGCAAACAGCCGGTTCGGTTGAAGAGAAAAACCTGAAAATGAGGGTTGACTCTGAAAGAGGAAAGCGTAATATACGCCACCTCGCGACAGAGCGCTAAAGCGCGTCGCAACTGCTCTTTAACAATTTATCAGACAATCTGTGTGGGCACTCGAAGATACGGATTCTTAACGTCGCAAGACGAAAAATGAATACCAAGTCTCTGAGTGAACACGTAATTCATTACGAAGTTTAATTCACGAGCATCAAACTTAAATTGAAGAGTTTGATCATGGCTCAGATTGAACGCTGGCGGCAGGCCTAACACATGCAAGTCGAACGGTAGCACAGAGGAGCTTGCTCCTTGGGTGACGAGTGGCGGACGGGTGAGTAATGTCTGGGAAACTGCCCGATGGAGGGGGATAACTACTGGAAACGGTAGCTAATACCGCATAACGTCGCAAGACCAAAGAGGGGGACCTTCGGGCCTCTTGCCATCGGATGTGCCCAGATGGGATTAGCTAGTAGGTGGGGTAACGGCTCACCTAGGCGACGATCCCTAGCTGGTCTGAGAGGATGACCAGCCACACTGGAACTGAGACACGGTCCAGACTCCTACGGGAGGCAGCAGTGGGGAATATTGCACAATGGGCGCAAGCCTGATGCAGCCATGCCGCGTGTATGAAGAAGGCCTTCGGGTTGTAAAGTACTTTCAGCGAGGAGGAAGGTGTTGTGGTTAATAACCGCAGCAATTGACGTTACTCGCAGAAGAAGCACCGGCTAACTCCGTGCCAGCAGCCGCGGTAATACGGAGGGTGCAAGCGTTAATCGGAATTACTGGGCGTAAAGCGCACGCAGGCGGTCTGTCAAGTCGGATGTGAAATCCCCGGGCTCAACCTGGGAACTGCATCCGAAACTGGCAGGCTAGAGTCTTGTAGAGGGGGGTAGAATTCCAGGTGTAGCGGTGAAATGCGTAGAGATCTGGAGGAATACCGGTGGCGAAGGCGGCCCCCTGGACAAAGACTGACGCTCAGGTGCGAAAGCGTGGGGAGCAAACAGGATTAGATACCCTGGTAGTCCACGCCGTAAACGATGTCGACTTGGAGGTTGTGCCCTTGAGGCGTGGCTTCCGGAGCTAACGCGTTAAGTCGACCGCCTGGGGAGTACGGCCGCAAGGTTAAAACTCAAATGAATTGACGGGGGCCCGCACAAGCGGTGGAGCATGTGGTTTAATTCGATGCAACGCGAAGAACCTTACCTACTCTTGACATCCAGAGAACTTAGCAGAGATGCTTTGGTGCCTTCGGGAACTCTGAGACAGGTGCTGCATGGCTGTCGTCAGCTCGTGTTGTGAAATGTTGGGTTAAGTCCCGCAACGAGCGCAACCCTTATCCTTTGTTGCCAGCGGTTCGGCCGGGAACTCAAAGGAGACTGCCAGTGATAAACTGGAGGAAGGTGGGGATGACGTCAAGTCATCATGGCCCTTACGAGTAGGGCTACACACGTGCTACAATGGCATATACAAAGAGAAGCGACCTCGCGAGAGCAAGCGGACCTCATAAAGTATGTCGTAGTCCGGATTGGAGTCTGCAACTCGACTCCATGAAGTCGGAATCGCTAGTAATCGTGGATCAGAATGCCACGGTGAATACGTTCCCGGGCCTTGTACACACCGCCCGTCACACCATGGGAGTGGGTTGCAAAAGAAGTAGGTAGCTTAACCTTCGGGAGGGCGCTTACCACTTTGTGATTCATGACTGGGGTGAAGTCGTAACAAGGTAACCGTAGGGGAACCTGCGGTTGGATCACCTCCTTACCTTAAAGAAACGTTCTTTGTAGTGCTCACACAGATTGTCTGATGAAAATTAGCAGTAAGAAAATCTCTGCAGGCTTGTAGCTCAGGTGGTTAGAGCGCACCCCTGATAAGGGTGAGGTCGGTGGTTCAAGTCCACTCAGGCCTACCAAATTCGCCTCCGTGCTGTGTTACGGCGATGCTCGCATACTTCAGTATGCTTCGCACCACCGCGCCTTGCCCGGAAACGAATTAGGGTACAGAGATTAGCATTTACGATGGGGTTATAGCTCAGCTGGGAGAGCGCCTGCCTTGCACGCAGGAGGTCTGCGGTTCGATCCCGCATAGCTCCACCATCCTTTACTGCAAAAAAACAAGAAAACTTCAGAGTGTACCTGAAAAGGTTCACTGCGAAGTTTTGCTCTTTAAAAATCTGGATCAAGCTGAAAATTGAAACGACACACTGTTTCATTTCTCCGTAATAAGAAATGAAAAGCGGTGTGTCCGAGTCTCTCAAATTTTCGCAACACTGAAGTGTTTTACGAAACATCTTCGGGTTGTGAGGTTAAGCGACTAAGCGTACACGGTGGATGCCCTGGCAGTCAGAGGCGATGAAGGACGTGCTAATCTGCGATAAGCGTCGGTAAGGTGATATGAACCGTTATAACCGGCGATTTCCGAATGGGGAAACCCAGTGTGATTCGTCACACTATCATTACGTGAATACATAGCGTAATGAAGCGAACCGGGGGAACTGAAACATCTAAGTACCCCGAGGAAAAGAAATCAACCGAGATTCCCCCAGTAGCGGCGAGCGAACGGGGAGCAGCCCAGAGTCTGAATCAGCATGTGTGGTAGTGGAACGGTCTGGAAAGTCCGACGGTACAGGGTGATAGTCCCGTACACAAAAGTGCATGTGTTGTGAACTCGAAGAGTAGGGCGGGACACGTGGTATCCTGTCTGAATATGGGGGGACCATCCTCCAAGGCTAAATACTCCTGACTGACCGATAGTGAACCAGTACCGTGAGGGAAAGGCGAAAAGAACCCCGGCGAGGGGAGTGAAAAAGAACCTGAAACCGTGTACGTACAAGCAGTGGGAGCCTCTTTATGGGGTGACTGCGTACCTTTTGTATAATGGGTCAGCGACTTATATTCTGTAGCAAGGTTAACCGAATAGGGGAGCCGAAGGGAAACCGAGTCTTAACTGGGCGTTAAGTTGCAGGGTATAGACCCGAAACCCGGTGATCTAGCCATGGGCAGGTTGAAGGTTGGGTAACACTAACTGGAGGACCGAACCGACTAATGTTGAAAAATTAGCGGATGACTTGTGGCTGGGGGTGAAAGGCCAATCAAACCGGGAGATAGCTGGTTCTCCCCGAAAGCTATTTAGGTAGCGCCTCGTGAATTCATCTTCGGGGGTAGAGCACTGTTTCGGCTAGGGGGTCATCCCGACTTACCAACCCGATGCAAACTGCGAATACCGAAGAATGTTATCACGGGAGACACACGGCGGGTGCTAACGTCCGTCGTGAAGAGGGAAACAACCCAGACCGCCAGCTAAGGTCCCAAAGTCATGGTTAAGTGGGAAACGATGTGGGAAGGCACAGACAGCCAGGATGTTGGCTTAGAAGCAGCCATCATTTAAAGAAAGCGTAATAGCTCACTGGTCGAGTCGGCCTGCGCGGAAGATGTAACGGGGCTAAACCATGCACCGAAGCTGCGGCAGCGACACTATGTGTTGTTGGGTAGGGGAGCGTTCTGTAAGCCGTTGAAGGTGTGCTGTGAGGCATGCTGGAGGTATCAGAAGTGCGAATGCTGACATAAGTAACGATAATGCGGGTGAAAAACCCGCACGCCGGAAGACCAAGGGTTCCTGTCCAACGTTAATCGGGGCAGGGTGAGTCGACCCCTAAGGCGAGGCCGAAAGGCGTAGTCGATGGGAAACAGGTTAATATTCCTGTACTTGGTGTTACTGCGAAGGGGGGACGGAGAAGGCTATGTTAGCCGGGCGACGGTTGTCCCGGTTTAAGCATGTAGGCGGAGATTCCAGGTAAATCCGGAGTCTTGTTAACGCTGAGGTGTGATGACGAGGCACTACGGTGCTGAAGTAACAAATGCCCTGCTTCCAGGAAAAGCCTCTAAGCATCAGGTAACACGAAATCGTACCCCAAACCGACACAGGTGGTCAGGTAGAGAATACCAAGGCGCTTGAGAGAACTCGGGTGAAGGAACTAGGCAAAATGGTGCCGTAACTTCGGGAGAAGGCACGCTGATATGTAGGTGAAGTGATTTACTCATGGAGCTGAAATCAGTCGAAGATACCAGCTGGCTGCAACTGTTTATTAAAAACACAGCACTGTGCAAACACGAAAGTGGACGTATACGGTGTGACGCCTGCCCGGTGCCGGAAGGTTAATTGATGGGGTTATCCGTAAGGAGAAGCTCTTGATCGAAGCCCCGGTAAACGGCGGCCGTAACTATAACGGTCCTAAGGTAGCGAAATTCCTTGTCGGGTAAGTTCCGACCTGCACGAATGGCGTAATGATGGCCAGGCTGTCTCCACCCGAGACTCAGTGAAATTGAACTCGCTGTGAAGATGCAGTGTACCCGCGGCAAGACGGAAAGACCCCGTGAACCTTTACTATAGCTTGACACTGAACACTGGTCCTTGATGTGTAGGATAGGTGGGAGGCTTTGAAGTGTGGACGCCAGTCTGCATGGAGCCAACCTTGAAATACCACCCTTTAATGGCTGGTGTTCTAACGTAGACCCGTGATCCGGGTTGCGGACAGTGTCTGGTGGGTAGTTTGACTGGGGCGGTCTCCTCCTAAAGAGTAACGGAGGAGCACGAAGGTTAGCTAATCCTGGTCGGACATCAGGAGGTTAGTGCAAAGGCATAAGCTAGCTTGACTGCGAGAGTGACGGCTCGAGCAGGTGCGAAAGCAGGTCTTAGTGATCCGGTGGTTCTGAATGGAAGGGCCATCGCTCAACGGATAAAAGGTACTCCGGGGATAACAGGCTGATACCGCCCAAGAGTTCATATCGACGGCGGTGTTTGGCACCTCGATGTCGGCTCATCACATCCTGGGGCTGAAGTAGGTCCCAAGGGTATGGCTGTTCGCCATTTAAAGTGGTACGCGAGCTGGGTTTAGAACGTCGTGAGACAGTTCGGTCCCTATCTGCCGTGGGCGCTGGAGAATTGAGGGGGGCTGCTCCTAGTACGAGAGGACCGGAGTGGACGCATCACTGGTGTTCGGGTTGTCATGCCAATGGCATTGCCCGGTAGCTAAATGCGGAAGAGATAAGTGCTGAAAGCATCTAAGCACGAAACTTGCCCCGAGATGAGTTCTCCCTGACCCTTTAAGGGTCCTGAAGGAACGTTGAAGACGACGACGTTGATAGGTCGGGTGTGTAAGCGTAGCGATACGTTGAGCTAACCGATACTAATGAACCGTGAGGCTTAACCTTACAACGCCGAAGATGTTTTGGCGAAGAGACACGATATTCAGCTTGATGACAGATTACATCGACATGCGAAAAGCGTGTTGATAAACAGAATTTGCCTGGCGGCTGTAGCGCGGTGGTCCCACCTGACCCCATGCCGAACTCAGAAGTGAAACGCCGTAGCGCCGATGGTAGTGTGGGGTCTCCCCATGCGAGAGTAGGGAACTGCCAGGCATCAAATTTAGTGTGCTGATATGGCTCAGTTGGTAGAGCGCACCCTTGGTAAGGGTGAGGTCCCCAGTTCGACTCTGGGTATCAGCACCAGTTTTTCGGTTAAAGTTTGGCACTTAGAAAAGAATTTGTCTGGCGGCTGTAGCGCGGTGGTCCCACCTGACCCCATGCCGAACTCAGAAGTGAAACGCCGTAGCGCCGATGGTAGTGTGGGGTCTCCCCATGCGAGAGTAGGGAACTGCCAGACATCAAATAAAAACAAAAGGCCCAGTCGAAAGACTGGGCCTTTTGTTTTATCTGTTAAACGCCGGGTTGTATCCGGCGCATGACTTTAATGAATAACCTGCGACAAAAACGCACGAGTGCGTTCAGATTTGGGGTGAGCAAAAAACTCATCCGGTGCTGCCTGTTCAACAATCTCGCCAAGATCCATAAAGATCACCCGGTCGGCCACTGTGCGGGCAAAGCCCATTTCATGGGTAACACACAGCATGGTCATGCCTGATTGCGCCAGACCTATCATGGTATCAAGCACTTCTTTTACCATTTCAGGATCCAACGCTGATGTGGGTTCATCGAATAACATAATTTTAGGTTTCATGCACAGTGAGCGTGCAATGGCTACGCGCTGTTGCTGCCCACCAGAGATTTGCCCAGGATATTTATGCGCATGTTCAGCAATGCGAACTCGTTCAAGGTAGTGCATTGCCAGAGCCTCAGCCTCTTTTTTTGACATCTTTTGCACCCAGATCGGTGCCAGCGTGCAGTTTTGCAGGACCGTCAAATGAGGAAAGAGATTAAAGTGCTGAAAAACCATGCCAACTTCTTGTCTGACGCGCTCAATATTGCGGATATCTTCATTGAGTTCGATCCCATCCACCACAATACGTCCTTGCTGATGCTCTTCCAGATGGTTGATACAGCGGATAGTTGTCGATTTACCCGAACCAGAAGGTCCGCATAATACGATGCGTTCTCCCTGCTTTACCTTCAGGTTGATGTTTTTCAGGACGTGAAACTGTCCGTACCATTTGTTGACGTTTTCCAGCGTAATCATCGCGTCGGTAGACGGCATTAATAATTGGCTCATAAATTCCTCAGTGCGGTGTACGCCCGGTATTAAAACGTTTTTCCAGATGTTGGCTGTAACGCGACATGCTAAAACAGAAGATCCAGTAAATCAGTGCAGCGAAAACATATCCTTCCGTCGACATACCCAACCATGCAGGGTCCACAGTTGCCTGCTGCACGCTACTGAAGAGATCAAACAGGCCGATGATGATGACCAGACTGGTATCCTTAAACAGGGCGATAATCGTGTTAACCAGACCCGGAATAACCAGCTTGAGGGCTTGCGGAAGAATGACCAGCCCTTGCGTTTTCCAGTACCCTAACGCCAGTGATTCAGCGGCTTCATACTGACCTTTTGGTAGGGCCTGTAACCCTCCGCGAACCACTTCTGCGACATACGCCGACTGGAAAAGAATCACGCCGACCAGCGCCCGGATAAGTTTGTCGATACTGGCCCCTTCGGACATAAACAGAGGAAGCATGACCGAGGACATAAAAAGGACGGTAATCAACGGCACACCGCGCCAGAACTCAATGAAAATGACGGATAAAATCCGCACGACTGGCATATGAGACCGGCGTCCAAGCGCCAGTAAAATACCCCACGGAAGCGCGCCCGCAATCCCCACGGATGCAATGATAAGCGTCAGTGTTAATCCGCCCCACTGTCGGGTTTCTACGCGCTCAAGTCCGAAAAAACCACCGTACATCAACCACCAGACCACCACGGGATAAACGACGGCCCAGACGGCGATATAGCGGCCACGGTGGGGAATAGATTTCCAGAACATAGGGACGATAGAGGCCAGGCCAATGATCAGGGCCAGATTTACGCGCCAGCGCTGATCGTGGGGATAAAGTCCATACATGAATTGCCCAAAGCGTTCATGAATGAACACCCAGCAAGCCCCTGCTTTGGTGCAGTCTGCGCGGGTTGAACCGACCCAATTGGCCTGAAAGAATACCCAGTTCATCAGTGGCGGAAGAAATGACCAAATCAGCCAAACGCACAGCAGCGTGAGCAGGCTATTTGACCAACTGGAGAACAGGTTTTTACGCATCCAGAGTAGACTGCGGCTTGCCGGGTTACTGTTCTGACGCGAGGGGTGAGACAGCAGTGCTTTTGTCATCATGGCTCCTTAGCGCTCAATCAGTGCAATACGGCGGTTATAAATATTCATCAGCAGAGAAATGCTCAGGCTGATGATCAGGTACACCGACATCGTGATAGCAATAGTTTCAATGGCTTGCCCTGTTTGATTGAGTACCGTGCCGGCAAACAGTGAAACCATATCCGGGTAGCCAATGGCGGCCGCAAGAGAGGAGTTTTTGACGATATTCAGATACTGGCTGGTTAATGGGGGAATGATGACGCGCAGCGCCTGTGGGATGATCACCTGGCGCAGTGTCACCGGATTTGGGAGGCCCAGCGAGCGTGCTGCTTCATGTTGGCCATAAGGAACGGCCTGGATTCCCGCTCGAATAATTTCTGCAATAAACGCCGAGGTATACACTGAAAGCGCCAGCGTCAGGGCAGCCAGTTCGGGAATAAGCACCATACCGCCACGGAAGTTAAAACCGCGAAGGGCGGGGATATCCCAGTGAAGCGCTGCGCCAAACAGCCACTGTGAGATCATCGGTAAAAGCACGATCAGCGCCAGAGCTGTGGGCCAGGTCCGGCGTAGCTGACCGGTTTTAGTCTGGTGCATTCTGTTGTAGCGAAATAGCCCGATAGTGACGACGATAGCGATAATTACAGCGCCGCAAAAGGCAAAAAATCCTTCTCCTATTTGCGGTGCCGGAATATAGAGTCCCCGGTTACTCAGAAACATCAAGTCCAGCGCGTTAACGGCCTGACGTGGGCCGGGCAGGTTACGTAATACGGCGAAATACCAAAAGAAGATCTGCAGCAGCGGCGGTATATTGCGGAACGTTTCGATGTAGATCGTCGAGAGCTTTCGTAATAACCAGTTATCTGACAGGCGTGCCAGTCCGAGAAAGAAACCAAGAATTGATGCGAAAACAATGCACAGTGCAGAAACCAATAGCGTATTGAGCAGGCCAACGATAAAGACACGGCCATACGTATCGCCTTGCTCGTAATCGATCAGATGCTGGACAATACCAAATCCGGCGCTGCGATCGAGAAAAGAGAATCCCGAGGTAATACCGCTATTGTTCAGGTTATTTATTGTGTTATGAATGAGATAGACCGCAATACTGATGACCGCAATGACGGCAAGTATTTGAAATAACCAGGCGCGGACCGCAGGGTTAGAAAAGGATAACGATCCTTTTACGATTGAGCGGCGATGGAACATAAGAAAACCTCGGTAACTATGACTCTGGACTGAGCGCCGCAGTCGCGGCGCCCGTTACATCACTACGCATTAGCGCACCGGTGGCGCATATTGAATGCCACCGTTATTCCAGAGGTTGTTCTGTCCACGTTTGATCTTCAGTGGGCTTTCCGATCCCACGTTACGCTCAAAGATCTCCGAGTAGTTACCTACCTGCTTGATAATGTTGTAAGCCCATTTGTTATCAAGCTTTAGATCCTTGCCATAATCCCCTTCTTTGCCTAACAGGTGTGCCATATCCGGCGTTGCAGGATTAGCCGCTTTTTCATCGACGTTTTTCGAGTTAACGCCCATTTCTTCCGCATTCAGCATGGCGAACAGCGTCCAGCGAACAATGGAGAACCACTCATCGTCCCCACGACGTACAACAGGTCCCAGCGGTTCTTTAGAAATAACTTCTGGCAGGACAATCCACTCCGCAGGATTACTCAGCTTGATTCGCAGGGCGTACAACTGAGACTGGTCGGAAGCCAGCGTGTCGCAGCGTCCAGATTCCAGAGCTTTAGCTGATTCATCCGAGCGGTCAAAGGTGACAGGGGTGTACTTCATGTTGTTGGCTTTAAAGTAGTCAGCCACGTTCAGTTCGGTATCTGTTCCTGCCTGGATACAAACCGTTGCGCCATCCAGCTCTTTAGCACTCTTGAGACCCGCTTTATTGTGGGTAAGAAAACCAATGCCGTCGTAATACGTTACGCCAGTGAAAGACATTCCCATTCCTGCGTCACGAGAGGAGGTCCAGGTGGTATTACGAGAGAGCATGTCGACTTCACCAGATTGTAGTGCGGTAAAGCGTTCCTTGGCGGTGAGCGGGGTATATTTTACTTTGCTATCATCGCCAAATACGGCGGAGGCAACGCCACGACATACGTCGACATCAATACCTGAGAACTTACCGCTTGCATCGGCATAAGAAAAGCCAGGCAACCCGTCACTGATCCCACACTGTACAAAACCTTTTTTCTTTACGGCATCAAGTGTTGCGCCGGCATGTGCCTGATTTGCAACCGCAAGCAGCACGCCGGCCGCAGCCAGGCTGGCTATTATCATCTTTTTCATAGAGCATCCTGTGTGGAGGAATTATTGTTATGGAAACGTTCTGAAAACGTCTTTTACCTGTCTGTGGCTATGGCCATACTCTTTTAAGCAAAGGTAGTGCCAGGTTTTTGCGCACGATTATTCGACGCAATATTCAGAGTGTAGACAGGAAAAAATAGTTGCAGCGCCCTGAAGTGGTGCAAAATTGAAACGTAAGCCACATTTCGGCGCAAAAAATTTAAAAATCAAACCGGACGCGTGATAACGATTTCGTACGTTAATATTGATGACGTGAGAATAATGAAAAGAAAGCGCGCTGTTACGAAGAACTGAAAAAATGCTAATTTCAAATCGTGGATATGTGAGGAAAATCTATAATAATTTTATTATACGTTGAGTGCTATATACCAACGTTTTGTCTTATATGAAGATTTAATTCTTATTGCAAAAAGCGCGGTACCCACCGCGCTTTTAAGAAGATTTATTTGGTCAGGGCGACTATCCCAAGCGTCAGCCCGGCAACGGCTGCTGCGCCACCGGCGATGGCACCGGCTGTTTCCCAGTTATCCTGCGTGGTGCCTTTCATACAGGTATTGGTATGAACCAAGCGCCCCTGATCGTCGTATACAGGTACGCAAGGAGAATCGTGTGCACAGCCGGCCAGGAATACGGTAAGCAATGCAACGGATATTAATCTTTTCATGGTGTTACCTCAAAAATAAGCGTTTCGCTAATTGAGCAAAGACAAACGCTAAGCCATCTGCGAACTCGGCGATTATTTTACCACTTCTTAAAAAAATACTGACATGAGGAATAATCTCAATTCATGTGGATTGTAAAAATAATGGATAAAAAGAAAGGTGACTGGCGAGTTTTTCAGGAAGGGTTTATTAGAAATAAATGGCTATCTTATTAATAAATAAAGAGGGGCATCTTGGGTTAAAAAGGCGTCCTAAGACGCCTTTATTTTACAAATTAAACGTTGCGCCGACTAAAACGGCGTCTGACGACAACGAAGAAGACGGGGACGAAGAAGATTGCCAACAATGTCGCGGTCAGCATGCCTCCCATTACGCCTGTACCAACCGCATTCTGCGCCCCGCTACCTGCTCCGTGGCTGATAACCAGAGGCATAACCCCCAGAATAAACGCCAGAGATGTCATCAGGATTGGACGAAGACGCATGCGTGACGCCTCCAGTGTGGCTTCAATCAACCCTTTACCTTCTTTATCCATCAGGTCTTTGGCAAACTCCACGATAAGGATAGCGTTTTTGGCGGAAAGACCGATGGTAGTCAGCAGACCTACCTGGAAGTAAACGTCGTTATTCAGACCGCGTATGGACGCCGCCAGAAGCGCACCGACCACGCCGAGCGGTACAACCAACATGACTGAAAATGGAATAGACCAGCTCTCATACAATGCGGCGAGACACAGGAAGACGACGATTAACGAAATAGCGTATAACGCAGGTGCCTGATTGCCGGAGAGCCGTTCCTGATATGACATCCCCGTCCAGTCATAGCCGATACCGGTTGGCAGCTGTGCTGCCAGGTTTTCCATGAGCGCCATGGCTTCACCGGTGCTTCGACCCGGCGCGGCCTCTCCCAGTATTTCCATTGATGGCATACCGTTGTAACGCTCCAGGCGGGGTGAACCATAAATCCAATGCGACGAACTGAACGCAGAGAATGGCACCATTTCACCATTCCCACTACGTACGTAGAGATTGTTGATGTCGTTGGGTAACATACGGAACGGCGCGTCAGCCTGAACGTATACCTTTTTCACTCGGCCATGATCGATAAAATCGTTCACATAAGTGCCGCCAAGGGCCGTAGAAATCGTTTGGTTTATATCCGACAGACTTACGCCTAACGCCTGGGCTTTTTCCTGATCAATATCCAGCTTAAATTGCGGGGTATCTTCCAGACCGTTAGGGCGCACGCGCACCAGTAAATCTGGATGCTCTCTCACCATACCCAGCAACTGGTTCCGGGCTTTCGTCAGTTCTGTATGACCGAGGTTAGCCTGATCAATTAACTGAAAATCAAAGCCGGTCGCGGTACCCAGTTCAAGAATGGCAGGCATGTTGAACGGGAACACCAGTCCATCTTTAATCTGGCTGAACGCCCTGGTCGCACGTTCGACGATAGCCGTCACGCCGTTTTCATCGCCCGAACGCTCTTCCCATGGTTTGAGGCTAATAAAGACGATACCGGAGTTCTGTCCCTGGCCGCTAAAGCTGAATCCATTAACGGTGAATACCGATTTTACGTTAGCTTTTTCCTGGTTCAGGTAGTAATTCTGAATCTGATCCAGCACCTGCTGTGTGCGCGTCTGTGTCGCACCGGCAGGAAGTTGTACCATTGTCATAAAGACCCCCTGATCCTCTTCGGGCAAGAAGGAGGTAGGGAGGCGTAAAAACAGAACAGCCATTCCGCCGACGATAAGAACATATAGCAACAAGTAGCGTCCGGTTTTGCGCAGAATACCGCTGATACTATTGCTGTAATGCCCGACGCTTTTATCGAACAGGGCGTTAAACCATCCGAAAAAACCGCCTTTCTTTTCAACATGTCCGGCGGAAACGGGTTTTAGCAGCGTTGCACAAAGCGCTGGCGTAAGAATGAGGGCGACCAGAACAGAAAGCGCCATCGCTGAAACAATGGTCAGAGAGAACTGGCGGTAAATGGCGCCGGTCGAGCCGCCAAAGAACGCCATGGGGATAAATACCGCCGAGAGCACCATCGCGATCCCGACCAGCGCGCCCTGGATCTGGACCATGGATTTCTGCGTCGCCTCTTTGGGCGGCAGTTTCTCTTCCGCCATGACGCGTTCGACATTTTCTACTACCACGATGGCGTCATCGACCAGCAGGCCGATGGCCAGCACCATTCCGAACATCGTTAGCGTATTGATGGAGAATCCGAATGCTGCGAGGATCGCGAATGTACCCAACAGCACGACAGGCACTGCGATAGTTGGAATCAGCGTGGCGCGCAGATTTTGCAGGAACAGGTACATCACCAGGAAGACGAGGATGATGGCTTCAAACAGCGTTTTCACCACCTCGTTAATCGAGATTTTTACAAATGGTGTAGTGTCATAGGGGTAAACCACTTGCAAACCTTGCGGAAAGAAAGGTTGTAACTCAGCCAGCTTTGCTTTGACGCCTGCAGCAGTATCCAGCGCGTTTGCACCGGTCGCCAGCTTAATGCCCAGACCTGTTGCGGGCTGACCATTAATTTTCGTCACCATGTTATAGTTTTCGCCGCCGAGTTCGATGCGGGCTACATCTCTGAGGTGAACCATTGAGCCATCCTGGCCCACCTTCAGCGTTATGCGGCCAAACTCTTCCGGCGTTTTCAGGCGTGTCTGAGCAATAATGGAGGCATTAAGTTGTTGACCCTGGACGGATGGTGCGCCTCCCAGTTGGCCTGCGGCAATCTGATTGTTTTGCGTTCTCAGTTGATTGATAACGTCCAGAGGAGTCAACTGATATTTGTTCATTGCGTTGCTGTCGAGCCAGATGCGCATTGCGTACTGTGCACCAAACATCTGGACATCGCCGACACCGGCTGTTCGGCTTATTGCGTCTTTAACGTTAGACGCCACATAGTCGGAAATATCATCCTGCGTCAGATTGTTATTATCGGAGACAAAACCCGCCACCATCAGGAAACCGCTACTGGATTTCTCGACGCTGATTCCCTGCTGCTGTACTTCCTGAGGCAGTAAGGGCATCGCTAACTGTAATTTGTTTTGCACCTGGACCTGTGCGATATCCGGGTCAGTACCCGACTCGAAAGTCAGAGTAATGGTGACGCTCCCGGAGGAATCGCTGGTGGAGGACATATACATCAGGTTATCGATACCGTTCATATTCTGTTCGATAACCTGCGTAACCGTGTCTTGTACCGTCTGCGCATCCGCACCTGGGTAGGTGGCAGAAATAGCGACCGCAGGAGGTGCAATGGTCGGATACTGTGCAACGGGCAGTTGCATGATTGCCAGAGCCCCTGCCATCATCAGAATGATGGCCAGAACCCAGGCAAAAATAGGGCGATTGATAAAAAAGTTAGCCATGTCCGGTTACCTTATTGCGCAGTTTTTGCGGCTGGAGTTTCGGTATCGGTGGTTGCTTTAACCTTTACGCCGGGACGCGCTTTCTGCAATCCGCTGACGATAACCTTATCGCCAGGCTGTAAGCCCTCGCTGATTAACCACTTATCACCTATCGCCTGAGTGGCAACGACGGTGCGAGCCTCGACCTGACTCTTGTCATTGACAACCATCACCGTTGCATCGCCGCGTGGCGTACGCGTTACCCCTTGTTGGGGAACGAGAATGGCATTCGGCTGGACGCCTTCATCAATACGAGCACGCACAAACATGCCCGGCAGCAGCGTGTGCTGTGGGTTAGGGAATACGGCCCTGAGGGTGATGGATCCGGTACTTTCATCAACGGTGACATCAGAGAACTGCAACGCACCTTTCAGCGGGTACGACTGACCATTTTCCATCACCAGTTCGACGGTACTGCTGGCGCTGTCTTTATGCAGGCTCCCTTGCTTAACGGACTGTTTGAGGCGCATAAAGTCATTACTGGACTGTGTTACGTCGACGTAAATAGGATCAAGTTGTTGCACGGTAGCAAGCTCAGTTGCCTGGCCATTCGTGACTAATGCGCCTTCGGTGACGTTAGATTTACCGATACGTCCGCTAATGGGCGATGTCACTTTGGTGTAGGCCAGGTTGATACGAGCGCTTTCGACCGCCGCTTTTGCCGCGATAACGGAGGCATCGGCCTGGCGAGCATCAGCAATGGCCTGATCGTACTCTTGCTGGCTGATGTACTTAGTGCCAACCAGCGGGACATAACGTTTTACCGTTAAATGTGCGATAGCTGCTGCCGCTTCACTCTTTGCCAGTTCGCCTTTGGCGCTGTCGTAGTCGGCCTGGTAAGTCGCGGGATCGATCTGATAAAGCGACTGACCGGCTTCAACATCGCTTCCCTCGGTGAAATTCCGTTTAAGTACAATCCCGCTGACCTGAGGACGGACTTCAGCAATACGAAATGCTGTTGTGCGCCCTGGTAATTCGGTCGTCACGGCTAAAGGCGCCTTTTCGACGACATGGACAGTCACCTGCGGCTCTGCGGGGTGAGCTTGTGTTTCTCCCTGATCGTTACAACCGGCGAGTAATACAGCGGACATGATGATGAATGAGGGCAGGAGTGAAAACCTGGCATTTTTCGTCATTTCTATTCCTTAAAAAACCGAACGCTCGTTATTAACCGGGTAACGCAGAGGCGATAACGCGCACAAGTAAAAATAATGGTTGGCTATCCTACAAATTATTAGCTTGCGATGTAAGTAATACTTATTTATGGGCGCGATACACGGCACGTAAAAACAAAAAAGGATTAATCTTCGGTTGTTTCATTATGGTTTTAATAGTAATGCTATGATGCGCATAAACACATATTGAAATAAGTATTTGGTTGGTGAATATATTTGTGGTTGTTATTTGTTTTGTTTATTCGTGTGCAATGTCCATAATTAACTGTTTTAGAACTCGTCTAAATAAACGCTAAGTGATACATTTGTTCCGTTTAGCAAATATTAGATAAGAAAGTTAATCATTCTCTACCTTACCTCAGACAGTCGAAACCATGGCCAGAAAAACGAAAGCTGATGCCCTCAAAACACGACAGCACCTGATAGAAACAGCGATTATGCAGTTTGCCGTGCGTGGTGTTAGCAATACGACGTTAAACGACATTGCGGATGCCGCCAGCGTGACGCGGGGGGCGCTCTATTGGCATTTTGAAAATAAGACGCAATTGTTCAATGCGCTATGGTTACAACAACCTTCATTACGCGATCTTATTCAGGATAAGCTTATTGGTCGTTGGGGGGATAATCCTTTACAGCGACTGCGTGAAAAGTTTGTGGTGGGATTGCAATATATTGCACAGAATCCTCGCCAGCAGGCATTAATGCAAATTTTATATCATAAATGTGAATTTCATAACGATATGATATC
Source organism: Citrobacter sp. RHBSTW-01044 (assembly GCF_013781945.1). Classification (NCBI taxonomy): domain Bacteria; kingdom Pseudomonadati; phylum Pseudomonadota; class Gammaproteobacteria; order Enterobacterales; family Enterobacteriaceae; genus Citrobacter; species Citrobacter sp. RHBSTW-01044. The sequence continues at coordinate 432,166 of NZ_CP056180.1, forward strand.
AGAACAGACCATTCGCGATAAAATAGGTCTCAGTCATCAAAGCATTCGTGATTCACTGCAAAAGTGCGTGGATGAAAATCTGATTGCTACCAGTCTGGATTTAGATGTCATCATCATTATTCTGCACGGTAGCTTTAGCGGAATAATAAAAAACTGGTTAATGAATCCAGTGAGTTATGATTTGTATGGGCAAGCACCAGTATTAGTTGATAACGTATTAAAAATGTTAAGCCCAGATGGCTGTGTAATGCAATTAATGCAGAGTGAAAATCAGCCAGGGGAGTTTTAGCCGCCAAGGCCTGACGGCTGTCGATGTATTTTTCGTCGTGCTATTCGAGGTCGACGCAGTTGACCAGCTTGAGGGGGTTTACAGAATTCATATTCCGGCACTTATCGTGCTCCGTTGTCATCAGCTCTATCCACTGAATGAGCAGCGCATCAAAGAGAAAAACGAAGACCGCAAAAACAACCAGCCACCAATACTTGCGAATCATTACCAAACCCTGTGTATTCATGCCCAAGCGTGCAGGGAATATACACGAAATCTGCAAGCTGAAAAGCAGACTTACAATGCCTTTACTTTGCTGAAAGATCGCCGCTCTTTGCTGTTAATCGACTCTTTTTAGACAGATTTTTTGTCTTCCGCTTTTTCACCTTTGCAAGTTCATTCTCTGAAAAATGCGAACCAATGCTCATTCTTCTGAGCCCCATTTTTACGTACTCGGCATTGATTTCAATCCCGACAAACTTGCGACCTAATTCCACGGCAGTGGCACCGGTCGTGAAGCTACCGGCAAACGGATCCAGCACGCTGTCATCTGGACTGGAGGAAGCCAGAATGATGCGTTCAAGGAGGGCTTTGGGTTTTTGAGTCGGGTGATTTTCGTATTCGTCCATCAGATAACGAACGCGTGGAAACTCCCAGACATTGCCTGGTACTTTTTTCTGGTTGTAAGGTTGGGGCGGGTTCTTTCTGTAGTCTATCAGTGCACGTTTAGCGCCCGTTTTGGCTTCAACCAAAATATCATCACGATTAAACGTGTAGTTTTTCTGATCTTTTACCATCATCAGAAGCGGTTCATACATCGAACCAAAGTGATTTTTGGCCTGCACCCCGGAGCTATCGTATGACCACACGATACGGCTCTTGATGGTAAAGAGCTGGCGGCATTTGAGATCGATGTACGGCATGTTCTCCGTACTGTTCATGATGTACATGGTGCCGTGTGGTTTGAGAATGCGATGGCACTCGTCAATGCACTCAAACAGCCATGCCAAAAATGCCTCTTCGTCCCAGGATTCCACCATCCCGTCAAAGTCTTTACCGATGTTATAAGGTGGGTCGGCGAAAATGAGATCGACGCTTTCTGACGGCAGCTTTTTCAGTTCGGTCAGAGCATCACCCAGGATTATCTTTTTAGATTCATCGCCAAAATAGACAGGTTCACATCTTGCGTTCATCGCCAAAGCCTCCCGTGTGACGTTAATAAAAAAGGCGCTTCCCCATGCCGAGTAGCGCCTTTTAAAACAAACATTTCGCTGATTAGTATCAGTTCATGCCGTATTTTTTCAGTTTTTTACGCAGCGTACCACGGTTGATGCCCATCATCAGGGCAGCACGGGTCTGGTTACCGCGGGTGTATTGCATCACCATGTCCAACAGGGGCTGTTCTACTTCAGCCAGTACCAGCTCATAGAGATCGTTAACATCCTGACCATTCAATTGAGCAAAATAGTTCTTCAGTGCCTGTTTAACCGAGTCACGCAGGGGCTTTTGAGTTACCTGATCCTGAGAGTTAACGGTAGAAACGGTCAGTACGTCAGAATTTACGCGTTGTTCGAACATAGTTCTGTCAGCTCTTTATTTCTGTTTACGCAAAATTTTCGAAGTATGCCTCCAACGCCGCCAGCTGTTCGCTGGAATCTTCAATGGCGTTGAATGTGCGCCGAAACTGGTCATCCGGAGCGTGTTCCTGGAGATACCAGGATACGTGTTTACGCGCAATTCGGTACCCTTTTGCCTGACCATAAAAGTCGTGCAGTTCCCGAACGTGCGCACAAAGCAAGCGCTTCACCTCTGCCAGAGGCAGCGGGGGCAGCAGCTCCCCAGTGTCCAGATAATGCTGGATTTCCCGAAAGATCCAGGGTCTTCCCTGAGCTGCACGTCCTATCATCAGGGCATCCGCCCCCGTATAGTCGAGTACAGCTCTGGCTTTATGCGGGTCAGTAATGTCGCCATTCGCGATAATCGGAATGGAAACTTTCTGCTTAACTGCCCGAATACTGTCGTACTCAGCATCTCCATTGAACAAACAGGCGCGGGTGCGTCCATGAATGGTCAGAGCCTGAATGCCACAGTCTTCAGCCAGTTGGGCAATCTCTACGCAGTTACGGTGTTCCGGAGCCCAGCCGGTGCGAATCTTGAGTGTGACAGGAACGTCCACTGCATTGACGACCTCGGTTAGTATTGATTTCACTAGATCCGGGTACTGCAAGAGGGCTGAACCTGCGAGCTTGCGATTCACTTTTTTAGCCGGACACCCCATATTGATATCAATAATCTGGGCGCCGCTTTCCACGTTAATACGTGCGGCATCGGCCATCTCAACAGGGTCGCTACCGGCAATTTGCACCGTGCGAATTCCTGGCTCATCAACGTGCACCATCCGTAAACGAGACTTGTCACTTTCCCAAACCTGCGGGTTAGAAGACATCATCTCGGATACCGTCAATCCTGCTCCCATCTCATAGCACAGCGTCCTGAATGGTCTGTCAGTGATGCCAGCCATAGGTGCTGCGATCAGGCGATTTCTGAGCTGGTATTGTCCGATGCGCATGAGTTAAGAAATGACCATACTGTGACTGCAAGGCGGCGTATATTACGCATTTTTCGCACGAGATGAAAGGCCAAACTTTGACCAATCCACTGAGGTGGATCAATGAATTGCTGGTTAAGTACACAGTTTCAAATTAAAATCTTTAATAATCAGTTTGATACGTGGTTGTGCTAATTTTTCATCCGTTTATAAATTCCGAAAACTTCTCTTTTTTTATTACGGCCAGCCTCAGGTTATCAGGATAAAAAGCTGTTTTTGTGAGCAAATAGTGGCTTTGTAATGCGATCTCGCTCTCATTTCCGCAAATCCTTTTGCGAAAAAAAGAGCGATTATTGCGTTACCAACGGTAACGAGAGGGGATTATTTTTTCTGACCGGTAATGCGGCACCACTCTTCTTTCTCGATAACCGGATCGAGCGTAAAGAGTTCGGCATAGGCCTCACAGACTCTTTCCGCCTGGCTGGCAAGAATGCCAGAAAGACCCAGTAAACCGCCCTCAACGGGCAGTACGCTGATTAACGGTGCCAGTTCACGTAATGGGCCTGCGAGGATGTTTGCGACCACCACGTCGGCTTTCATCGCCTCTGGCTGGTCTTTCGGCAGATAAAGCTCCAGACGCTCAGAAACGCCATTACGCTGGGCGTTATCACGGCTGGCCTGAATTGCTTGCGGATCGATGTCTACGCCGATGGCTTTTGCCGCACCCAGCTTCAGTGCCGCAATGGCAAGAATGCCGGAGCCGCAGCCAAAGTCGATAACCGTTTTGCCGTTAAGATCGAGACCGTCCAGCCATTGCAGGCATAGGGAGGTGGTGGGGTGAGTGCCGGTACCAAACGCCAGACCCGGGTCCAGCATCACGTTGACGGCATTCTCATCTGGGACATCGCGCCAGCTTGGGCAAATCCACAAACGTTCACCAAAGCGCATCGGGTGGAAGTTATCCATCCATTCGCGTTCCCAGTCTTTGTCTTCGAGCTGTTCGATTTTATGCGCGAAGCCTGCACCCAGCAGCGGATGCTGCTCCAGGATGGCAACCACTTCTTTCATGTCGGTTTCTGCATCGAACAAGCCGATAACGTCGGTATCTCCCCACAGGCGAGTCTCGCCCGGCAGAGGCTCAAATACCGGCGTATCATGCGTGTCCTGGAAAGTAATGGAAACGGAGCCCGCTTCCATCAGCGCATCGCTCAACTCTTCAGCGTTGGCACCGGTCGTGTTCAGTTTCAGTTGGATCCATGGCATGGCAAAACTCTTTTATTTATCAGTAGTCAATATGGCGGCTTGCGGGACGGCAGAACCGAAACGGTTGCCGATCAGGAAAGCCAGCAAGCTTATCAGTAACGCGGGCACAATCGGGTGGAAACCCAGGTACTGAATGTTAAATGTAGCGAGTACTGCATAAAGAACGCCGCCGATAATCATCGCGCTCAAAGCGCCCGCCGCGTTTGCCCGCTCCCAGTACAGGCCCAGTACCAGCGGCCACAGGAAGACAGCTTCCAGCCCGCCAAACGCCAGCAGGTTAAGCCAGATAATCATTTCTGGTGGTTTCCAGGCAGCTAGTAGCAGTAACGCGCCGAGCAACAGGGTAATCACTGCCGACATGCGCTTCAGCCGGGTTTCGTTTTTCAGCTGTTCCGGACGCAGGTTCAGGTACAGATCCTTAATGATCGTAGCGGAACTTTGCAGCAATTGGGCATTGATCGTCGACATGATCGCGGCCATGGGGGCCGCGAGGAAGATCCCAGCAGCTACCGGCGGCAACACTTTGACCATCAGCGTAGGGATAACCAGATCCGGCACTGTCAGATCAGGGATCACCGCACGCCCCAACGCACCTGCCAGATGCATACCAAACATCAGGATCGCCACTACGATGGTGCCGATGATAATGCCGCGGTGTACAGCTTTGCTGTCTTTATAAGATATGCAGCGTACTGCTGTATGCGGCAGCCCAATTACGCCAAAGCACACCAGTACCCAGAATGAGGTCATGAACGTGGGTGACAGAATGTCATCCGCGCCTTGCGGCGAGACCAGTTTAGGGTCGATAGTTTGCAGGGTTACCACCGCATTGCTGAGGCCACCGGCAGCATGAACGACGCCGACCAGCAGAACAATAGTACCAATCAGCATCACCATACCCTGCATGGTGTCGTTCAGTACGCTGGCGCGAAAACCGCCGAACGCCGTATACAATGCGATACTGACGCCAAAAATAAGCAGACCGGTTTCGTAAGGTATACCCGCAGCGGTTTCAAGCAAACGTGCGCCGCCAATAAACTGTACGGTCATTGCACCGACAAACGCGACCAGCAGGCTAAGGCTTGCCAGCCACACAAGCAGGCGACTCTGGTAGCGGGCAAACAGCATATCGTTGAGGGTAACGGCATTATAACGGCGCGCCAGAATCGCGAATTTCTTACCAAGAATCCCCAAAGAAAGCCAAACGGCGGGCAACTGGATCATCGCCAGCAGCACCCATCCCAGCCCGTATTTGTAAGCGGCGCCAGGACCGCCAATAAACGAACTGGCGCTAATGTAGGTTGCCGTTAGCGTCATGGCTAATACGACCCCGCCCATCGAGCGGCTGCCGAGGAAATATTCATTCAGGAAAGTGCCGGTCGATCTCTTACGCATGGCGTAAACGGAAAGACCGAAGACCACCAACAGATAGGCGACCAGCGGCAAAATAACTTCAAGCTGCATCGTCATCCTCCAACGGAATGTCGCGATAGATAAACTTCACCATCGCCCAGCACAGCACGATGAAAACCAGCGGCGTTAGCAGGCAGGCCATTTCGAACCAGTGTGGTAAGCCGGTAAAACCGAGCGTGGAATCTGGTAAGTAAGCGGCCACTAACCATGTGGCAAGATATAAAAGGGTCAGCCACAGCGCCCAGCGCGCCTCTTTATGGGCCTGAACAAAACGAGCGTCCATTTTTTGTCCCTTGTGGATAAAGAAAGCGGGGATTGTACCTTATGGCACGTGCGGGAGGGGAGAAAAACAAAAGGCCGGAATTTCCGGCCTTTTCAGTTAACGCACGCTTACTTTTCCTGAAGTCCGAGTTTTTTCTCCAGATAGTGGATATTGGTTCCACCGTGCTGGAAATGCTCGTCATTCATGATGCGGATCTGCAGATCAACGTTGGTTTTGATACCGTCGATGATCAGTTCCTGCAACGCGTTTTTCATACGGGCGATTGCTACGTCGCGGTTTTCGCCATAGCAGATCAGCTTACCGATCATTGAGTCATAGTACGGAGGTACGGTGTAGCCTGCGTAAATATGAGACTCCCAGCGCACACCAAAGCCACCTGGCGCGTGGAAACGCGTGATTTTACCCGGGCTTGGCAGGAAGGTGTTCGGGTCTTCGGCGTTGATACGGCATTCTACCGCATGGCCTTTAACCACAACTTCATCCTGCTTGATGGACAGCGGTTGTCCCGCAGCGATGCGCAGCTGCTCTTTGATCAGGTCAACGCCGGTGATCATTTCGGTTACCGGGTGTTCAACCTGAATACGGGTGTTCATTTCAATGAAGTAGAACTCGCCGTTTTCGAACAGGAACTCGAAAGTACCTGCCCCGCGATAGCCGATATCAACGCACGCTTTGGCGCAACGCTCGCCGATGTAGCGACGCAGTTCCGGAGTAATGCCCGGTGCTGGTGCTTCTTCGACGACTTTCTGGTGACGACGCTGCATGGAGCAGTCACGTTCTGCCAGATAAATCGCGTTACCCTGACCGTCTGCCAGCACCTGAATTTCGATGTGGCGTGGGTTTTCCAGGTACTTCTCCATGTAAACCATGTCGTTGTTGAAAGCCGCTTTCGCTTCCGCTTTGGTCATGGAGATGGATTGTGCCAGTTCGGCATCGCTGCGCACGACGCGCATACCGCGACCGCCGCCGCCGCCGGAGGCTTTGATAATAACGGGATAACCGATGCGTTTAGCATGAGCGCGGTTAGCGTCCATGTCGTCGCCCAGCGGGCCGTCAGAGCCTGGGACTGTCGGTACGCCAGCTTTCTTCATCGCGGTAATTGCGGACACTTTGTCGCCCATCAGGCGGATGGTGTCGGCTTTCGGGCCGATGAAGATAAAGCCGGAACGTTCTACCTGTTCAGCAAAGTTGGCATTCTCAGAGAGGAAGCCATATCCCGGGTGAATTGCCACTGCGCCGGTGATTTCAGCAGCGCTAATGATAGCCGGGATGTTCAGATAGCTTTTTACGGACGGAGCCGGGCCAATACAGACCGTCTCATCCGCCAGCAATACGTGTTTTAAATCGCGATCCGCGCTTGAATGCACAGCGACAGTCTTGATGCCCAGCTCTTTACAGGCACGCAGAATACGCAGGGCGATCTCACCGCGGTTGGCGATAACAATTTTATCCAACATGTTCGCCTCGTTATTCGATGACGACCAGCGGCTCGTCAAATTCTACCGGTTGACCGCTTTCTACCAGAATCGCTTTCACTACGCCGGATTTGTCGGCTTCGATCTGGTTCATCATTTTCATGGCTTCAACGATGCACAGGGTATCGCCCGCATTCACTTTCTGGCCGATTTCGATGAACGCTTTCGCATCTGGGCTCGGGGTGCGGTAGAACGTACCAACCATTGGGGAGCGTACGATGTGACCACTGATTTCCGCTGCTGCCGGAGCTTCCATACTTGGAGAGGCAGTTTGTGCGACAGCGTTAGACAGAGCTGGCTGCTGCATCACTGGTGCAGCATAAGCCTGTTGCATCATTGGAAAACTTGCAGTTGGCGCCGCACGGCTGATGCGTACAGACTCTTCGCCTTCAGAAATTTCCAGTTCGGAGATGCCTGATTCTTCAACCAGCTCGATCAGTTTTTTAATCTTACGAATATCCATGAGTGGGTTCCGTACTCTTTGTTTAGTGAGATTGTGACAAGCGTTTTACCGCCGTCTGTATAGCATTTTTATAACAGTGAGTGACAAGATGCCACGCATCTCAGGCATTGCACTGGGTGCGGTTGCCATTAAGTGAGATTGCCAGACTTGTTAGTCATTGTGCGGCTATCTTCTGCCATTTTCGGGTAAAAGACAAAATATACCTTCAACATGCGAATGTCACCCTTTCAGCGCTCTAAAAACGCTACCGGGGATAGCAAAGTCGCACATTATAACTATTTCGTAGCAATTGGCAGCTAAATACTGGTCTTATCAGGGAAGATAATCAACCGTTAACATGTAAAGAAAATCGGATCGTCCACATTTTGTAACGCACTGCACATAACGTGAAACTACCGCCACCACTGGCGAAACTTCTTGTAACGGCAGGCTAACAACACCACAGCGAGTGCTGCATAAATAATCGGTTGAGGGGAGATAATTTTTACCGACCACAGATAATGTATGGGTGCCAGGATCGCCACAAGATAGACGAAGTTGTGCAAATACTGCCAATTTTTGCCCAGTTTTCGCTGAGCCGACTGGGTGGAGGTTAACGTGAGGGCGAATAATATGCCCCAACTGGCAATGCCCAGCATCAAATAAGGTCGCGTGATTAATTCCCGTCCTAACAGCGCCAGATTATGAATGCCCAGTTCCAGGAGTGCGTAGCTGGTTAAATGCAACGTTGCCCAGGCGAAACACCATAGCCCTAACAGGCGCCGTGTGCGTATCAATAATGGCTGTTTAGCGTAGCGCGCGAGGGGAGAGACCAGCAAGGTCGCCAGCAAGAATTTCAGAGCTGTCCTACCGGTAAAGTGCTGGATATCTTTGACCGGGTCTGCGCTCAGACCACCGTGATTCACCGCCCAAAATAGCCAGACAAACGGTAAAAAGCCGGCAAGATGCAGGCAAACTTTCAGTCCGGTAATGTGCTTTGCAGTCAGGCGCACTTAAAAATTCTCCTGCAGGTTAAGACCACGGTACAGCGAAGCGACCTCGTCGGCGTAACCGTTAAACAGCAGCGTGGGTTGGCGCTGAACGTCCAGAATACCGCCTGCGCCAATAAAACGCTCAGTGGCCTGGGACCAGCGCGGGTGATCGACATGCGGATTCACGTTGGCATAAAATCCATATTCATTGGGGGCGGCCAGGTTCCAGGTTGTCGGGGGGCGTTCGCGAGTTAGTTTAATACTCACGATCGACTTAATGCCTTTAAATCCGTATTTCCACGGCACAATTAAGCGAATGGGCGCGCCATTTTGTGGGGGAAGAGCTTTTCCATAAACCCCCACGGTAAGCAGAGTGAGTGGATGCATAGCTTCATCCAGACGCAGTCCTTCGATATAGGGATACTTGAGCCCGCCGCCAATAAAGCGATCTTTTTGTCCGGGCATTTCATCCGGTGCGTAGATCGTTTCGAAGGCGACATATTTTGCGTTGCTGGTGGGTTCAACCTGCGCCAGCAGTTTATGTAACGGAAAACCAATCCACGGCACGACCATTGACCAGGCTTCCACACAGCGCATCCGGTAAATCCGTTCTTCCAGTGGGAAACGGGCGGTCAGCGCATCGTGATCGAGGGTGAGTGGCTTTGCCACCTCACCACTGATTTTTAACGTCCACGGATCGGTTTTCAGACTGCCAGCATTGGCTGCCGGATCCGCTTTATCGAGACCGAACTCATAGAAGTTGTTGTAGCCAGAAACTTTATCCGCTGGCGTTAAAGGAAGCGAATTTTGCCAGGCGGCGGGTTTACTGAAATCAAGCGGCTTACCCGCGGGCGCGGGCGGGCGGTCATTCCCCTTAAACCAGCTAAGAAGGTCAGCCTGCGCAGAGAGGGGGAAAGACAACGCGGCGGCGCTGATTCCTAATGCTTTCAGTACCTGGCGGCGTTGCATAAAAAAAGCCGACTCGTCAGTGACGTCGGCTTCTGTAAATGGACGTAATTTCTTCATAACAGACTCCCGGCTTACGCGTCATAACTGACAGGGGACGCGTAGTTAATATGGCAGGGAGTCTGTAGATATGCCGCGAAATTTCGTTAATTAAGTGTAAATTTCTGCGCCAGAGCTTGTTACTTCACCTTCACCAGCGTACGACCTTGCACCTGGTTATTGATGATGGCATCGGCAAACTTCGGCGCATCCGCCAGCGTAATCTCCGTGGCGGCCTGAGCATAGAAAGAGTCCGGTAGATCCTTAACCAGACGCGCCCAGGCTTCTGCCCGGCGTGCCGGCGGGGTCATCACCGAGTCCACCCCTTGCAAACGAACGTTACGCAAAATGAATGGCATCACCGTCGTCGGCAGAGCGAAACCGCCAGCCAGGCCGCAGGCAGCAACGCAGCCACCGTAGTTCATCTGTGCCAGGACTTTTGCCAGAACTTTGTCGCCAACGGTATCAACCGCACCAGCCCACAGCTGTTTTTCCAACGGGCGAGATTCAGCAAATTCATCGCGGCTAAGGATACGGTTAGCGCCCAGGCTCTTCAGGTAGTCGTGAGTGCTTTCGCGACCCGAAACCGCCGCAACCTGATAACCCAGCTTATGCAGTAATGCCACGGCCGTGCTGCCCACGCCGCCGCTGGCGCCGGTGACGACAATCTCACCGTCTTGCGGGCGAATACCTGCATCTTCAAGCGCCATGACGCACAGCATGGCGGTAAAGCCAGCGGTACCGATGACCATGGCTTTACGTCCGTCCAGCCCTTGTGGCAGCGCAACCAGCCAGTCGCCTTTCACGCGTGCGCGTTCGGCCAGTCCACCCCAATGATTTTCACCCACGCCCCAGCCGGTCAGTAAAACTTCCTGACCTGCATGAAAACGGGGATCTTCGCTTGCGCGCACGGTACCGGCGAAATCGATACCAGGAATCATCGGAAAATTGCGAATGATTTTACCCTTGCCGGTGATAGCCAGGGCGTCTTTATAGTTCAGGCTTGACCAGTGGACATCCACCGTCACATCGCCTTCCGGTAGCTGATTTTCGTCGAGGGGTTGAACGGATGCGAGGGTTTTTCCGTCCTGCTGTTCTAAGATCAAAGCCTGCATAACCTGTCCTCAATTCGTATAGTGGATTGGAAAATTATTAATGAAGACTATACTCGCTAATCAAAACATGATGCCGATTCCGCGCAATAAATTGCCAGATATACCTAATTTGGTAGTATGCCCACACTGTTTGTATAAATGGACAGATTTTGCGTTCAGTTTTGCATTTTCGCGCCGCTTTATCACTTTCATGCCTGTTTCATAACTGTCGGAGTTAACACAAGGATGCGATTAACGACGAAATTTTCAGCTTTTGTGACGCTGCTTACAGGGTTAACGATCTTCGTTACTCTGATCGGCTGCTCGCTGAGTTTCTATAACGCGATTCAATATAAGTTCACCACCCGTGTTCAGGCGGTGGCGACGGCGATTGATACGCACCTTGTCTCCCGCGATGTCGTTGCGCTAACCCCGCAAATCGATGAACTGATGGTTTCGGTTGATATCGTGCGCGTCGAACTGCTACAGGGCGAACACGTGGTGTATGACCACTCCCGAACCAGCAGCTACCGCCCGGCGGGGACGAACAATCTGTATCGTGATGTTACCGTCCCGTTGGTCAAACACCCGGGCATGTCGCTGCGTCTGGTTTATCAGGATCCAATGGGCAACTATTTCCATTCGCTGATGACTACCGCGCCGCTCACGTTGGCGATTGCTTTCATTATACTGATGCTCTTTTTGTCTGTGCGCTGGCTTCAGCGTCAGCTTTCAGGTCAAGAGTTGCTGGAGATTCGTTCAACGCGCATTCTTAACGGCGAACGTGGACCTAACGTGCGGGGGACTGTTTATGAATGGCCTGCGCGTACCAGTAGCGCGCTCGATATGCTGCTGACCGAAATTCAAAGTGCCCGCGAGCAACGTAGCCGACTGGATACGCTGATTCGTTCCTATGTGGCGCAGGATACAAAAACCGGGCTAAGCAACCGCCTGTTCTTTGATAACCAACTGGCAACGCTGCTGGAAGATCAGGAAAAAGTGGGATCGCATGGCGTCGTGATGATGGTACGCCTGCCGGACTTTACGCTGCTGCGCGATAGCTGGGGAATTACCCTTGCTGAAGAACAAATTTCAACGCTAATCAATTTGTTGTCGACTTTTATGACGCGCTATCCGGGCGCGTTGCTGGCGCGCTACCACCGTAGCGATTTTGCCATCCTGTTGCCACACCGCACGCTGAAAGAGGCGGAAAGTATTGCCGGGCAATTATTAAAAGCGGTAGATGCGCTTCCGGCTAATAAAATGATCGACCGTGCCGATATGGTTCATATTGGCATTTGTGTTTGCCGCAGCGGTCAGTCGACGGAACAAGTGATGGATCACGCCGAAGCCGCCACGCGGAACTCGGTATTGCAGGGTGGGAACAGCTGGTCGGTCTATGATGACTCACTACCGGAAAAAGGTCGGGGTAACGTACGCTGGCGAACGCTGATCGAACAGATGCTCAGCCGGGGTGGACCCAGAATTTATCAAAAGCCTGCGGTAACCCGTGAAGGACGGGTGCACCACCGGGAGCTGATGTGCCGTATTTTTGATGGCAGCGAAGAGGTTATTTCGGCGGAATATATGCCGATGGTCCTGCAGTTTGGCCTGGCTGAAGAATATGACCGTCTGCAAATCAGCCGTCTGATCTTACTGTTGGGCTATTGGCCGCAGGAAAACCTGGCGATGCAGACAACGGTTGAATCGCTAATTCGCCCACGTTTTCAGCGCTGGCTACGTGATACGCTGATGCAGTGCGAAAAATCATTACGCAAACGCATAATTATTGAACTTGCTGAGGCAGATGTCTGTCAACATATCAGCCGGTTACAGCCCGTCATCAGATTGATGAATGCGCTGGGTGTGCGAATTGCCGTTACGCAGGCGGGTTTAACGCTGGTGAGCACCAGTTGGATCAAAGAGCTTAACGTTGAGTTATTGAAGCTGCATCCAAGCCTGGTGAGGAATATTGATAAGCGAACCGAAAACCAGCTCCTGGTGCAAAGCCTGGTGGAGGCTTGTTCTGGAACACCAACGCAGGTTTACGCCACGGGCGTTCGTTCGCGTAGCGAGTGGCATACGCTGACGGAACGCGGAGTTGCGGGTGGGCAAGGGGATTTTTTTGCCGCATCACAGCCACTTGACACTAACGTGAAAAAATATTCGCAAAGATACTCGGTTTAACCTGCCGTTTAATTCGTTTTCACGTAGAATAACGCGCGCTGTGCCTTCTGGGGGTGTGCTTGTCTGCTCGCCAGGTTGTAACAGCAAACATGCAGGTGAATGACCTTTGACAGGTTGCAAACAAAAGCGAGGAGTGCTGCTGATTTATTCAGCCCTGATGGACTCAGGCCGATTTTGTAACAAAGGAAACGAACTGCACTAATTTTCACCGTAGCAGATGATTTTTGCGCCTTGTCGCTGCTGCGTGTGGTTGGTAAAGTAAGCGGATTTTGTTTTCCGCCCCAGCTTTCAGGATTATCCCTTAGTATGTTGAAAAAATTTCGTGGCATGTTTTCCAATGACCTGTCCATTGACCTGGGTACCGCGAATACCCTTATTTATGTGAAAGGACAAGGCATCGTATTGAATGAGCCTTCTGTTGTGGCCATTCGTCAGGATCGTGCCGGCTCGCCAAAAAGCGTAGCCGCAGTGGGCCATGACGCGAAGCAGATGCTGGGTCGTACACCGGGCAATATCGCTGCCATTCGCCCAATGAAAGACGGCGTTATCGCTGACTTCTTCGTGACTGAAAAAATGCTCCAGCACTTTATCAAACAAGTGCACAGCAACAGCTTCATGCGCCCAAGCCCGCGCGTACTGGTATGTGTACCGGTTGGAGCAACTCAGGTTGAACGCCGCGCGATCCGTGAATCCGCTCAGGGCGCAGGCGCCCGTGAAGTATTCCTGATCGAAGAGCCGATGGCGGCTGCGATCGGGGCGGGTCTGCCAGTTTCTGAAGCAACCGGTTCTATGGTTGTGGATATCGGTGGTGGTACAACTGAAGTTGCCGTTATCTCCCTGAACGGCGTGGTTTACTCCTCTTCTGTACGTATTGGCGGTGACCGCTTCGACGAAGCCATCATTAATTATGTTCGTCGTAACTACGGTTCTCTGATCGGTGAAGCCACCGCAGAACGTATTAAACACGAAATCGGTTCCGCTTATCCGGGCGACGAAGTACGCGAGATCGAAGTTCGCGGCCGTAACCTGGCAGAGGGTGTTCCACGCGGCTTTACCCTGAACTCCAACGAGATTCTGGAAGCCCTGCAGGAACCGCTGACCGGTATCGTGAGCGCGGTGATGGTTGCACTGGAACAGTGTCCGCCAGAACTGGCGTCTGACATCTCCGAACGCGGCATGGTACTGACCGGTGGCGGTGCTCTGCTGCGTAACCTTGACCGTCTGTTAATGGAAGAAACCGGTATTCCAGTTGTTGTTGCTGAAGATCCGCTGACCTGCGTGGCGCGCGGTGGCGGCAAGGCGCTGGAAATGATCGATATGCACGGCGGCGACCTGTTCAGCGAAGAGTAATCGGATGCAGGTAGGGTAGCCCGCGGGTTGCCCTTCCGCTCTGATACGAGAATACGCATAGACTATGAAGCCAATTTTTAGCCGTGGCCCGTCGCTACAGATTCGCCTTATTCTGGCGGTGCTGGTGGCGCTCGGCGTTATTATTGCCGACAGCCGCCTGGGTACGTTTAGTCAAATCCGAACGTACATGGATACCGCCGTCAGTCCTTTCTACTTTATCTCAAATGGTCCTCGTGAATTACTCGACGGCGTTTCGCAAACGCTGGCTTCGCGTGACCAACTCGAACTTGAAAATCGGGCGTTGCGTCAGGAACTGCTGCTGAAAAACAGCGAGCTGCTGATGCTGGGGCAATATAAACAGGAGAACGCGCGTTTGCGTGAGCTGCTGGGATCGCCGCTGCGTCAGGACGAACAAAAGATGGTGACGCAGGTCATCTCAACGGTTAATGACCCTTACAGCGATCAGGTGGTGATCGACAAAGGGAGCGTTAATGGTGTCTACGAAGGTCAGCCGGTTATTAGCGACAAAGGCGTTGTGGGTCAGGTCGTAGCGGTGGCTAAACTGACCAGCCGCGTGCTGCTGATTTGCGATGCGACGCATGCTCTGCCCATTCAGGTACTGCGTAACGATATCCGCGTGATCGCTGCCGGTAACGGCTGCACCGACGATCTTCAGCTCGAACACCTGCCGGCCAACACCGACATTCGCGTTGGCGATGTGCTGGTTACCTCGGGTCTGGGGGGGCGTTTCCCTGAAGGCTATCCGGTTGGTGTTGTTTCTTCCGTTAAGCTGGACACTCAGCGCGCTTATACCGTGATTCAGGCACGCCCGACCGCGGGTCTGCAGCGTCTGCGTTATCTGCTGCTGTTGTGGGGCGCCGATCGTAACGGCGCAAATCCGATGACGCCAGAAGAAGTGCACCGCGTTGCCAATGAACGTCTGATGCAAATGATGCCGCAAGTTCTGCCTGCACCAGATGCCATGGGGCCGCCTGCGCCAGTGCCAGCTCCCGCCACAGGCGTGACTCCAGCGCCTGCGGGTACCACGCCGCCACAACCTGCTCCGCGTAAGCCGGGAGGACAGTAAGTGGCAAGCTATCGTAGCCAGGGACGTTGGGTGATTTGGCTCTCGTTCCTTATTGCACTGTTGCTGCAAGTCATGCCCTGGCCGGACGATATTCTGGTTTTCCGGCCAAACTGGGTACTGCTCATCTTGTTGTACTGGATCCTGGCGCTGCCGCATCGCGTAAATGTGGGCACGGGGTTTGTGGTGGGTGCCATACTGGATCTCATCAGCGGCTCCACGCTTGGCGTGCGCGCATTGTCGATGAGTATCATTGCTTATCTGGTCGCGCTGAAATTCCAACTATTCCGTAACCTCGCGCTCTGGCAACAGGCGCTGGTGGTCATGTTGTTATCACTGGTCGTGGATATTATTGTTTTCTGGGCCGAGTTTTTAGTGATCAATGTCTCTTTCAGACCCGAAGTGTTCTGGAGTAGTGTAGTGAATGGTGTGCTTTGGCCATGGCTATTCTTACTGATGCGTAAGGTCCGTCAGCAGTTTGCGGTGCAATAAGGTTGATATGAATACTCTGTATCTTGCTTCTGGTTCTCCACGTCGTCAGGAACTGCTCGCTCAGCTTGGTGTTACCTTTGAACGGCTGGTGCCTGGGATTGAAGAACAGCGACACCCGCAGGAGAGCGCGCAGCAGTATGTTTCGCGTCTGGCACGCGAAAAAGCGCAGGCTGGCGTGGCGCTGGCGCAGCGTGATTTGCCTGTATTGGGTGCGGATACCATTGTTATCCTTAATGGCGAAGTGCTGGAAAAACCACACGACGCCGCCCATGCCGCAGTAATGCTGCGCAAACTGTCGGGCAAAACGCATCAGGTCATGACCGCCGTGGCATTGGCCGACCGCCGGCACAGTCTGGACTGTCTGGTGGTGACGGAAGTGACGTTCAGAGCACTAACCGATGAGGACATCGCGGGCTATGTTGCCAGCGGTGAACCAATGGATAAAGCAGGTGCATACGGTATTCAAGGGTTGGGTGGCTGTTTTGTCAGGAAGATCAATGGCAGCTATCACGCCGTAGTCGGCTTACCGCTGGTAGAAACGTATGAGTTGCTGACCAATTTTAACGCACTGCGTGAGAAAAGGGATAAACATGACGGCTGAATTGTTGGTAAACGTAACGCCATCGGAAACTCGGGTGGCTTACATTGATGGCGGTATTCTGCAGGAAATTCATATTGAACGTGAGGCGCGACGCGGAATCGTAGGCAATATCTACAAAGGTCGTGTAAGTCGTGTACTTCCGGGTATGCAGGCGGCTTTTGTAGATATTGGACTGGATAAAGCCGCATTTCTTCACGCTTCAGACATCATGCCGCACACCGAATGCGTGGCGGGTGAAGAACAAAAACAGTTCACCGTGCGCGACATTTCTGAACTGGTGCGCCAGGGCCAGGATCTGATGGTGCAGGTAGTAAAAGATCCGTTGGGAACTAAGGGCGCACGCCTGACGACGGACATCACGCTTCCTTCCCGTTACCTCGTCTTTATGCCGGGTGCTTCGCACGTTGGCGTTTCCCAACGTATCGAAAGCGAAACCGAACGCGAACGCCTGAAAAAAGTGGTGGCGGATTACTGCGATGAACAGGGCGGATTCATCATTCGCACAGCGGCGGAAGGCGTCTGCGAGGAGGATCTAGCCTCGGATGCTGCCTACCTGAAGCGCGTCTGGACTAAAGTCATGGAGCGTAAAAAGCGCCCGCAAACGCGCTACCAGATGTACGGCGAACTGGCGCTGGCGCAGCGCGTGTTGCGTGATTTTGCGGATGCCCAGCTTGACCGGATCCGCGTTGACTCTCGTCTGACCTATGAAGCGTTGCTGGAGTTCACAGCGGAATATATCCCCGAGATGACCAGCAAGCTGGAACATTACAGCGGGCGCCAGCCCATTTTTGATCTCTTTGACGTTGAGAATGAAATCCAACGCGCGCTGGAACGCAAGGTTGAACTGAAATCCGGCGGCTATCTGATCATCGATCAAACTGAAGCAATGACCACCGTCGATATCAATACCGGAGCGTTTGTTGGGCATCGTAATCTCGACGACACTATCTTTAATACTAATATTGAAGCAACGCAGGCCATTGCTCGTCAGCTGCGTCTGCGTAACCTCGGCGGCATTATCATTATCGATTTTATCGACATGAATAATGAAGATCACCGTCGACGGGTGCTGCACTCTCTGGAACAGGCGCTGAGCAAGGATCGCGTAAAAACCAGCATCAACGGTTTTTCACAGCTGGGCCTGGTGGAGATGACGCGCAAACGCACGCGTGAAAGCGTGGAACATGTGCTGTGCAACGAGTGTCCGACCTGTCATGGGCGCGGTACGGTGAAAACCGTGGAAACTGTATGCTATGAAATCATGCGCGAAATCGTGCGGGTACACCATGCATATGACTCCGATCGTTTCCTGGTTTATGCATCTCCGGCAGTGGCTGAAACCCTGAAGGGGGAAGAGTCACATGCGTTGGCGGAAGTGGAAATCTTTGTCGGCAAACAGGTTAAAGTACAAGTCGAACCGCTGTATAACCAGGAGCAGTTCGACGTTGTCATGATGTAATCTGGCCTGGTAAACGCCCAATGGCGATACCTTGCAGGCCGGAGAAGGCGTTCACGCCGCCATCCGGCAAGACGGTTTTGTGAGTCACATTTTTTGGTAGACAAGGAGAGGCGCGTGAGGCGATTGCCGGGGATATTACTGCTCACTGGAGCCGCATTCGTTGTCATCGCAGCGCTGCTGGTCAGTGGGCTGCGCCTTGCGCTGCCTCATCTTGATAGCTGGCGTCCGGCCATCCTTGACAAGATTGAATCCGCTACCGGTCTGCCCGTCTCCGCCAGCCAACTTTCCGCTAGCTGGCAAAATTTCGGTCCTACTCTTGAAGCGCGCGATATCCATGCGCAGCTTAAAGATGGCGGTGAATTTTCGGTAAAGCGGGTCACATTAGCGCTGGATGTCTGGCAAAGCTTGCTGCACATGCGCTGGCAGTTTCGCGATCTCACCTTCTGGCAGTTGCAACTGCGTACCAATACCCCCATCCAGCGCAGCGAAAGCGGTGATGGAATTGAAGCCGGCCACCTGAGCGATCTCTTCCTGCGTCAGTTTGATCATTTCGATCTACGCGACAGCCAGATTAGCTTTTTAACCCTCTCAGGCCAGCGTGCAGAACTGGCGATCCCACAGCTTACCTGGCTTAACGGTAAAAACCGACATCGCGCTGAAGGCCTGGTCAGTCTCTCCAGTTTGACCGGGCAGCACGGTGTTATGCAGGTGCGAATGGATCTGCGTGATGACAACGGGCTGTTGAATAACGGTCGGGTCTGGCTGCAGGCCGACGATATCGACGTCAAGCCGTGGCTGGGTAAATGGATGCAGGATAATGTCGCGTTGCAAACCGCGCGTTTTAGCCTGGAAGCATGGATGACGATCAGAAAAGGTGTCGTTTCCGGCGGCGATGTCTGGCTGAAAAAAGGTGGGGCAAGTTGGCTGGGAGAGAGTCGTACGCACACGCTCTCCGTCGATAACCTGACGGCGCACATCAGCCGCGAACAGTCGGGCTGGCAATTCTCCATTCCCGATACCCGTATCACGATGGATGATAAACCCTGGCCAAGCGGGGCGTTAACGCTGGCCTGGATCCCTGAACAGGAAGTCGGCGGCGAGAATAACAAACGCAGCGACGAGCTACGCATCCGCGCCAGCAATCTGGAGCTGGCCGGGTTAGAAGGGCTGCGTCCGATGGCGGCCAAGTTATCGCCTGCGCTGGGTGATATCTGGCGGGCCACGCAGCCGAGCGGCAAAATAGATGTGCTGGCGCTGGATATCCCGTTACAGGCAACAGAAAAAACTCGCTTCCAGTCCTCGTGGACCAATCTGGCCTGGAAACAGTGGAAGCTGCTGCCAGGGGCAGAACATTTCTCCGGTACGCTCGCGGGCAGCGTTGAAAACGGGGCGCTCACTGCTTCCATGAAGCAAGCTAAAATGCCGTATGAAACCGTCTTTCGCGCACCGCTGGAAATAGAGGATGGCGTAGCGACGCTAAGCTGGCTGAAGAATGATAAAGGTTTCCAGTTAGATGGGCGCAATATTGATGTTAAAGCGAAAGCGGTACACGCACGCGGTGGTTTTCGCTATCTGCAGCCCGCCAATGATGAGCCATGGTTGGGCATTCTGGCAGGTATCAGCACCGACGATGGCTCTCAGGCCTGGCGTTACTTCCCGGAAAACCTGATGGGCAAAGAGCTTGTTGATTACCTCAGCGGCGCTATTCAGGGCGGCGAAGCGGATAACGCCACGTTGGTGTATGGCGGCGACCCGCATCTGTTCCCGTATCTACACAATGAAGGGCAGTTCCAGGTACTGGTGCCGCTTCGCAATGCGAAGTTTGCTTTCCAGCCCGACTGGCCCGCGCTGACTGACCTTAATATTGAACTGAACTTCATTAACGACGGTCTGTGGATGAAGACCGATAGCGTTAATCTGGGCGGTGTGAAGGCCAGTAATCTGACGGCTAACATCCCCGACTATGCCAAAGAAAAACTGCTGATTGATGCCGACATCAACGGGCCGGGCAAGGCGGTTGGACCTTATTTTGATGAGACGCCATTGAAGGATTCACTCGGCGCTACGCTTGAGCAGTTGCAGATTGACGGCGATGTGAATGCTCGCTTACATCTTGATATTCCGCTAGACGGCTCGCTGGTTACCGCCAAAGGTGACGTCAACCTGCGTAATAACAGCCTGTTTATTAAACCGCTCGACAGCACGCTGAAGAATTTGAATGGTAATTTCAGCTTTATCAACGGTGATCTGAAGAGCGAGCCGATGACCGCGAACTGGTTTAATCAGCCGCTGAACGTCGACTTTTCCACGACCGAAGGGGCGAAAGCCTATCAGGTAGCCGTGAATCTGCAAGGTGACTGGCAGCCAAGCCGCATGGGGATTTTACCGGCGCAGGTCAACGACGCGTTGAACGGTAGCATAGCGTGGAATGGCAAGGTAGGAATCGATCTTCCGTATCATGCCGGGCCAACCTACAACGTTGAGTTAAAGGGCGACCTCAAGAATGTAAGTAGTCACTTACCTTCTCCACTGAATAAGGCGGCCGGTGAGGCGTTGCCGGTGAACGTTAAGGCCAACGGCAATCTGCGCAGCTTTGATCTGACCGGCAACGCTGGCAGTAAAAATCATTTTAACAGCCGCTGGCTGCTGAATCAGAAACTGACGCTTGACCGCGCAATCTGGGCGTCGGAAAGCCGCACCGTGCCAGCGTTACCCGATCAACAAGGCATAGAGCTTAATCTTCCCCCTATGGATGGCGCGCAATGGCTGGCGTTATTCCAGAAAGGCGCTGTGGATAACGTGGGCAGCAACGCTAACTTCCCGCAGCGCATCACGGTGCGTACGCCATCGTTATCCCTGGGCGGTCAACAGTGGAATAATTTGAGTATCGTTTCTGAGCCTGCGAGCAATGGCTCCACCGTGCAGGCGCAGGGCCGTGAAATTAACGCCACGCTGGCTATGCGCAATAATGCGCCGTGGCTGGCCAATATTAAGTATCTTTATTACAACCCAAGCGCGGCAAAACCGTCACAAAATAGTACGCCAGCCTCGCCGTTCTCAGCCATCGACAACGTCAGCTTCCGTGGCTGGCCGGACCTTCAGCTGCGCTGTGCCGAGTGCTGGATGTGGGGACAGAAATACGGGCGCATTGACGCCGATGTAGCGATTAAAGGCGACACGCTGACCTTGAGTAACGGTCTGTTGGATACGGGTTTTGCCAGACTGACCACCGACGGCGTGTGGGTGAATGCGCCGGGCAAGGAGCGAACGTCGCTGAAGGGTAAACTGAGCGGCAATAAAATTGACTCCGCAGCCGGTTTCTTTGGCGTATCAACGCCGATTCGCAATTCTTCATTCAACGTGGAGTATGATCTGCATTGGCGTAATCCGCCGTGGGATCCTGATGTAGCCTCGCTGAATGGTATTTTGCGTACCCGGCTGGGCAAAGGCGAACTTACCGAACTCAGTACCGGACATGCTGGGCAACTGTTACGTCTGCTAAGCTTCGATGCGTTACTGCGTAAACTGCGCTTTGATTTTAGCGACACCTTCAGCGAAGGCTTCTATTTCGACTCGATTCGCAGCACGGCGTGGATCAAAGATGGTGTGATGCATACCGACGACACGCTGGTGGACGGTCTGGAAGCCGATATTGCGATGAAAGGTTCAGTGAATCTGGTACGCCGGGATCTGGACATGGAAGCCATCGTTGCACCAGAAATATCTGCCACCGTAGGCGTTGCCGCCGCGTTTGCCGTCAACCCGATTGTTGGTGCGGCGGTGTTTGCCGCCAGTAAGGTGCTGGGGCCGCTGTGGAGCAAAGTCTCGATTCTGCGCTATCGCATCACCGGTCCGGTCGATAAGCCGCAAATTAACGAAGTTCTGCGTCAGCCGCGCAAAGAAAGCCAGCAATGATTTGACGGGGGCGAGTAATTGCCCCAATCTCAGTACATAGTATTGCCGGATGGCGCAGCGCTTATCCGGCCTACAGCAGCCTAACAACGTAGGCCGGATAAGGCGTTTTTTTCCGCTATCCGGCAGAATTAAATGAGTAATCAAAACGATGAGTCTGAACCTGGTAAGTGAACAATTGCTAGCGGCAAATGGCCTGAAACATCAGGATCTGTTTGCCATCCTGGGCCAACTGGCCGAACGCCGTCTTGATTACGGCGATCTCTATTTTCAGTCGAGCTATCACGAATCCTGGGTTTTAGAAGACCGCATCATTAAAGATGGTTCTTACAATATCGATCAGGGCGTTGGCGTGCGCGCCATCAGCGGCGAGAAAACAGGGTTTGCCTATGCAGACCAGATTAGCCTGTTGGCGCTGGAACAAAGCGCTCATGCCGCGCGTACTATCGTGCGTGACAACGGTGACGGCAAAGTAAAAACGCTGGGGGCCGTGGAGCATCAGGCCCTTTACACCTCGGTTGATCCGTTGCAGAGCATGAGCCGTGAAGAAAAACTCGATATCCTGCGCCGCGTAGACAACGTGGCCCGTGCCACCGACAAACGCGTCCAGGAAGTGACCGCCAGCCTGACCGGTGTTTATGAACTGATCCTGGTGGCCGCGACTGATGGTACGCTGGCCGCTGACGTCCGCCCGCTGGTACGTTTGTCCGTAAGCGTACAGGTCGAAGAGGACGGTAAGCGTGAGCGCGGCGCCAGCGGTGGCGGCGGTCGTTTTGGCTATGACTATTTCCTTGGCGACCTCGATGGTGAAGTCCGTGCCGACGCGTGGGCGAAAGAGGCCGTACGCATGGCGTTAGTCAATCTGTCCGCGGTAGCAGCGCCTGCTGGTACGCTGCCGGTGGTACTCGGCGCTGGTTGGCCTGGCGTTCTGCTGCATGAAGCGGTCGGTCATGGTCTGGAAGGTGATTTTAACCGCCGTGGCACCTCGGTATTCAGTGGTCACATGGGTGAACTGGTGGCATCAGAACTGTGTACCGTTGTGGATGATGGCACAATGGCGGACCGTCGTGGTTCTGTGGCTATCGATGACGAAGGGACACCGGGTCAGTACAACGTGCTGATCGAAAACGGCATTCTGAAAGGCTACATGCAGGACAAACTGAATGCGCGTCTGATGGGCGTAGCGCCAACGGGTAACGGTCGCCGTGAATCTTACGCGCACCTGCCGATGCCGCGTATGACCAACACCTATATGCTGCCGGGGAAATCCACGCCGCAGGAAATCATCGAATCCGTTGAATACGGTATTTATGCGCCTAACTTTGGCGGCGGTCAGGTAGATATCACCTCCGGGAAATTTGTATTCTCGACGTCCGAAGCGTACCTGATTGAAAACGGTAAAGTGACCAAACCGGTGAAAGGCGCAACGCTGATTGGCTCCGGTATCGAAGCGATGCAGCAGATTTCGATGGTGGGTAACGACCTGAAACTGGATAACGGGGTTGGCGTTTGCGGTAAAGAAGGACAGAGCTTGCCGGTGGGCGTGGGCCAGCCGACGCTGAAGGTGGATAACTTGACCGTAGGTGGCACCGCGTAACGACCCGGTCGCCGGATAGCGCTCAGCGTATCCGGCCTGGAATGTGCGCTGGCACTGAATGTAGGCCCGGTAAGCAAAGCGCTACCGGGCTTTTTTATTTCTCTTTGCCCCGGCCGTACATCCCCTGAAACAGCTGCGCCACATCGACAAAATAATCCGTCAGATAGTTAATCACCACCTGGACCTTGAGCGGTAGTTTGTCTTTTTCGGTATACAGTGCATAGACCGGACGTGGATCCGACTGGTAGCGGGGCAACAGGATCTCCACTTCGCCACGATTGATCTCATTGATCACCCACATCAGCGGCACATAGGCAATACCCGCGCCTGCGGCCAGCCAGCGCACCAGCGTCATCGGATCGTTAGTCACGAAGCGCCCTTCTGGGATCAGGCGGGTAGAGATCCCCTCCGGAGCGATAAGTTCGAATTCATTATCCGGGCGCACGCTGTATTCCAGCCACGAGTGGTTACTGAGATCGGCGGGTTTTTCCGGCACGCCAAACTGCGCGAGATAGCTTTTAGCGGCGCAGACTACCATCGGCATGGTTCCCAGGCGACGTGAAAACAGGCTGGAGTCCTGCAACGCGCCGACGCGAATAACCACGTCCAGACCGTCGGCGATTAAATCCGGTGCCGGGATGCCTGTTACCAGATTTACCGTCAATCCTGGATACTCTTTCAGCATCGTTGCGGTCAACCCAGCGAGGACATTTTGTGCCATGGTTGAAGAACAGCCAATGCGCAAGGTGCCGATGGGCGTGTTGTTAAAGGCATAAAGCTGTTCGTGAACATCCTGTGCTTCGTGCAGCATCCGGCGGCAGCCCTGATAATAAATTTTACCGGCTTCGGTTAGCCCAATGCTGCGTGTGCTGCGGTTTAGCAGCTTGACCTGTAGCTCATCTTCCAGTTTAGAGACCGTCTGGCTTATCGATGAAACGCTCATTTGTAACTGTCTTGCGGCGGCGGTGAAGGAGCCCAGTTCGACAACTTTGGCAAACACCGACATACGTTTTAATCGTTCCATTGTTCACTCTGACTTAAAAGTGATTTAGATCACATAATATAGATAACAGCATAACAGTTACGTTAATATATTATTATTCAAATAACAGCTATGTCGCTCTCGCCTGGCTCATCCTTGCCCTTCTCTGCGGTGGCATACGCTAGAAAATCTATCACCTGCACTCTCTTAAGCTACCAAGGTCAACATGAGTCTGTTTCCCGTTATCGTGGTGTTTGGTCTGTCCTTCCCACCGATTTTTTTCGAATTACTTTTGTCACTGGCGATTTTCTGGCTGGTGCGCCGGGTTCTGGTTCCAACTGGCATCTATGATTTTGTCTGGCACCCGGCTCTGTTTAACACCGCGCTGTATTGCTGCCTGTTCTATTTAATAACGCGCCTGTTCGTTTGAGGTTGAAGTGAAAACACTAACAAGAAAACTCTCCCGTACGGCCACGACTCTCGTACTGGTCATTCTGGCCTTCATCGCCATTTTCCGCGCATGGGTGTTCTACACCGAGTCGCCGTGGACGCGTGATGCGCGCTTCAGCGCCGACGTTGTGGCAATAGCCCCGGATGTCGCCGGGCTTATCACTAACGTCAACGTTCATGATAATCAACTGGTGAAGAAAGACCAGGTTCTGTTTACCATCGATCAGCCGCGCTATAAAAAAGCGCTCGAAGAAGCGGAAGCAGACGTCGCCTACTATCAGGTGTTATCGCAGGAAAAACGCCAGGAGGCCAGCCGTCGTAATCGGCTGGGCGTGCAGGCTATGTCTCGTGAAGAGATTGACCAGTCAAACAATGTCCTGCAAACCGTATTACACCAGCTTGCGAAGGCGCAGGCGACCCGCGACCTGGCGAAATTAGATCTGGAACGTACCGTCATTCGCGCGCCAGCAGATGGCTGGGTGACTAACCTGAACGTCTACAGCGGCGAATTTATTACTCGCGGCTCTACGGCGGTGGCGTTGGTCAAACAGCATTCTTTTTATGTGCTGGCCTATATGGAAGAAACCAAGCTGGAAGGCGTCCGCCCTGGGTATCGCGCAGAGATCACCCCGCTGGGCAGTAATCATGTGCTGAAGGGCACCGTTGATAGCGTGGCGGCTGGCGTAACGAATGCCAGCAGCACGCGGGACGCAAAGGGTATGGCGACCATTGATTCCAATCTCGAATGGGTGCGCCTGGCGCAGCGTGTACCGGTGCGAATTCGTCTTGATGAGCAGCAGGGAACCCTGTGGCCTGCGGGGACTACGGCTACCGTCGTCATTACCGGCAAGCAGGATCGCGATGCAAGCCGGGAATCCTTCTTCCGTAAAATGGCGCATCGCCTGCGCGAGTTTGGCTAATCGTGATGGGCATTTTCTCTATTGCCAACCAGCATATCCGCTTTGCGGTAAAACTGGCGTGCGCGATTGTACTGGCGCTGTTCGTTGGCTTTCACTTCCAACTTGAGACCCCGCGCTGGGCGGTGCTGACCGCCGCCATTGTGGCGGCTGGCCCGGCCTTTGCCGCTGGCGGAGAGCCCTATTCTGGTGCTATACGCTATCGCGGCATGCTGCGTATTGTCGGGACATTTATCGGCTGTATTGCTGCACTGATCATTATCATCAGCATGATCCGCGCCCCGTTATTGATGATCCTGGTGTGTTGTATCTGGGCCGGTTTTTGTACCTGGATCTCGTCGCTTGTGAAGATCGAAAACTCCTATGCCTGGGGACTTTCGGGCTATACGGCGCTGATCATCGTCATTACCATCCAGGCTGAACCACTGCTGACGCCGCAATTTGCGCTCGAACGCTGTAGTGAAATAGTGATGGGGATTGTCTGTGCTATTGTGGCCGATCTGCTCTTTTCGCCCCGTTCGGTGAAACAGGAGATTGATGTCGAACTGGACAGCCTGCTGGTGGCGCAGTATCAGCTTATGCAGTTGTGCATTAAGCATGGTGACAGTGAAGAAGTGGACAAAGCCTGGGGCGATTTAGTCCGGCGTACGGCGGCACTGGAAGGCATGCGAAGTAACCTGAATATGGAGTCCTCACGCTGGGGGCGGGCTAACCGCAGACTCAAAGCATTGAACACGCTGTCACTCACGCTCATCACGCAGTCCTGCGAAACCTATCTTATTCAGAACACTCGACCCGAACTGATCACTGATACCTTCCGCGAGTTGTTCAATATGCCGGTTGAAACGGTGCAGGATGTTCATAAACAGTTGAAGCGGATGCGGCGGGTGATTGCCTGGACCGGCGAACGCGAAACGCCGATCACGATATATAGTTGGGCAGGCGCCGCGACGCGCTACCTGTTGCTCAAACGCGGTGTAGTGAGTAATACCAAAATTAGCGCCACGGAAGAAGAGATCCTGCAAGGTGAGCCAGTAGTGAAGGTGGAGTCTGCCGAGCGCCATCATGCGATGGTCAACTTCTGGCGCACCACGCTTTCTTGTGTGCTGGGAACTTTATTCTGGCTGTGGACCGGATGGACCTCCGGCAGCGGCGCAATGGTGATGATTGCGGTTGTCACTTCGCTGGCAATGCGTTTGCCCAACCCGCGCATGGTGGCGATAGACTTTATTTACGGTACGTTGGCGGCGTTACCGCTCGGGGCGCTCTATTTCCTGGTGATTATCCCCAATACGCAACAAAGCATGTTGTTACTGTGCCTGAGCCTGGCGGTGCTGGGGTTCTTTCTGGGTATAGAGGTACAGAAACGACGACTGGGATCAATGGGGGCTCTGGCCAGCACTATTAATATCATCGTGCTGGATAACCCGATGACCTTCCACTTTAGCCAGTTCCTTGATAGTGCGCTGGGGCAAATTGTTGGCTGCGTGCTGGCATTTATCGTCATTCTGTTGGTGCGCGATAACTCTCGTGACAGAACGGGTCGCGTGTTGCTCAACCAGTTTGTCTCGGCGGCGGTTTCAGCGATGACCACCAACGTGGTACGTCGTAAAGAAAACCATCTCCCGGCGCTTTATCAGCAGCTATTTTTGCTGATGAACAAATTTCCCGGCGACCTGGCGAAGTTTCGCCTGGCTCTGACGATGATCATTGCGCATCAGCGCCTGCGCGATGCGCCGATACCGGTAAACGAGGATCTATCCGCGTTCCATCGCCAGCTTCGTCGCACTGCGGATCACGTGATTTCCGCAGGAAACGACGACAAGCGCCGACGCTACTTTAGCCAGCTGCTGGAAGAGCTTGAGATCTATCAGGAGAAATTAATCATCTGGCAAGCGCCGCCGCAGGTGACCGAGCCGGTAAAACGACTTAGCGGGATGCTGCACAAATACCAGCATGCGCTAACAAGTAATTAAGAGTTGGAAACCGACGCTAAAAGCGTCGGTTTTTTTATGGCTATACTTACCTGAAAATGCAGGAGGTTCCTGCATATTGATGGTCTGTAGAGTGACTGGCGTCGGGATGGTGGCTATAGATGAACATCTATACATTTGATTTTGACGAGATAGAAGACCAGGGGGATTTCTACCGTGAGTTTACGCGCGCGTTCGGTCTCGCCCGGGAAAAGGTGGTTGATTTAGATTCTCTGTGGGAGGTGGTTATCGGGGACGTTTTACCGCTGCCGCTGGAGATTGAATTTGTTCATTTGCCGGACAAGCTACGCAGGCGATACGGCGCGCTGATTTTACTGTTCGATGAAGCGGAAGAAGAGCTGGAAGGACAGCTGCGCTTTAACGTTCGTCACTCAATGTAAGGCATAAAAAAGCCCCCGGCAGGCGGGGGCAAGTCGTCGGACTAGACGACGAGGGTTTATTTGTAGAGTTCTGCAGTCGCGTGCCAGTGAGCGCCTTCACGGAGTTCGGTGACGCGATAGCTGCTGGCACCCGCTTTTTCAGCTTTAGCGGCGATGGCCTGACGCATGTCCATTGGTGAGCTACCGATCTGAGATACGGAGATGCTGCCCATGGATTGCAGGTTCTGTGCTTCTTGTGAGTTCACCTGAGTCACTGCGGCGCTTGCACCGAAAGAGAGAACAGAAAGAAGGCTTAAGGTTGCAATAGTTGTTTTGATTTTCATGATATTTACCTCGTCGAATTCTTTTATTGGGGTCTGCGTTTCGTGACCCTCATCACAAAATCAAGTATACACTAATCACTCGATAAATTAATACCACGCTAATTGTTTCCGTGCGGGTTAAGTATTAAGAAAAATATTTTTTATAACAAAACGGAATTAAAAATAGGGTTTTAAGCATCGGTTTTATAATAAATTCAATTAAATCATTGAGATATGTATTTTTGCAAAATGTGCGTTTTTAACTCTTCATATTCGCTATGTGAATGACTTTTGACGGTTAAACGCACCATTTGTTAAATCAATGACAGTGGATAATAGAGGGAGGAGGGTGGATACAGAGGTTTTTCCCCCGCCGCGAGGCGACGGGGAGGAAGTATTACAGTTCTTGTTCGAACAGTTCCAGAATGGCTTCGTACAAATCTTTTACCGTAAAACCCTTAGCTGGGGTGGTGAAGATGGTATCGTCACCGGCAATTGTACCCAGAATACCTTCCGCTTTACCTAATGAGTCCAGCAGACGTGCAATCAACTGAGCAGCGCCAGGGCTGGTATGAATAACCACAACTGCATCGTTGTAATCGATATCCAATACCAGATTTTTCAGTGGACTGGATGTTGTAGGTACCCCTAACTCTGCCGGCAGGCAGTACACCATTTCCATTTTCGCATTGCGGGTACGCACGGCGCCGAACTTGGTCAGCATGCGAGAAACCTTGGACTGATTGATATTATCAAAGCCCTGATCCTGCAACGCGAGGACGATTTCGCCCTGAGAGCTGAACTTTTCTTCTTTAAGCAGCGCTTTAAACGCCTTTACTAATTCTTCTTGTTTTGCCGAGCTTCGCATAAGTCACCCGTAATATGGCGGTAGAAACAACATTATTGTGCATACAGATGAATTTTTATGCAAACAGTCTGCCTTGTTCAAGGCTGAAATAATGTTATGAAAGAGCGGAATTTTATCAAATTTCGTTATCAAGAAACATGCCTGTGTCACGGCTCGCGAATAAGGTTAAAAGTAAATTAAATGTTATCAAATTGATGTTGTTTTGAGAGGTGGGTAGGGTATATTGTCAGCACCTGTTGGAAAGTTGCTCTACTGTGCGGGTGGTTTTGAATTACGTAACTTAGGTTTTATTTTACGTAAGTTAAATGCATAAAAGCCAAATTTGCGTGACTACGCATTCTTGACGCGTGGTTGTTGTATTCGTTGGATTTGTGAATTAAGGTCGCCGCCGCGGAGCAATAGACACTTTGCTTATCAATATAATAAGGAGTTTAGGATGAAAGTTGCAGTCCTCGGCGCTGCTGGTGGTATCGGTCAGGCGCTAGCATTACTGTTAAAAACCCAACTGCCTTCAGGTTCAGAACTCTCCCTGTACGACATCGCTCCAGTAACGCCTGGCGTGGCCGTTGATTTGAGCCATATCCCTACTGCTGTGAAAATCAAAGGCTTCAGCGGCGAAGACGCTACCCCTGCACTGGAAGGTGCTGATGTGGTACTGATCTCTGCGGGTGTCGCACGTAAACCGGGTATGGATCGTTCCGACCTGTTCAACGTTAACGCCGGTATCGTGAAGAACCTGGTGCAGCAGGTTGCTAAAACCTGCCCGAAAGCATGTATCGGTATCATCACCAACCCAGTGAACACGACCGTTGCTATCGCTGCAGAAGTGCTGAAAAAAGCAGGCGTATACGATAAGAACAAACTGTTTGGCGTGACCACGCTGGACATCATCCGCTCCAACACCTTTGTTGCGGAACTGAAAGGCAAGCAGCCTGGTGACGTTGAAGTCCCGGTTATTGGCGGCCACTCTGGCGTGACCATTCTCCCGCTGCTGTCACAAATCCCTGGCGTGAGCTTCACTGAGCAAGAAGCGGCTGACCTGACCAAACGTATCCAGAATGCAGGTACTGAAGTTGTGGAAGCTAAAGCCGGTGGCGGATCTGCAACCCTGTCTATGGGTCAGGCTGCAGCACGTTTCGGCCTGTCACTGGTTCGCGCGCTGAGCGGCGAAAAAGGCGTGGTTGAATGTGCTTACGTTGAAGGCGACGGCCAGTATGCTCGCTTCTTCTCTCAGCCGCTGCTGTTGGGTAAAAACGGCGTAGAAGAACGCCAGTCTATCGGCAAGCTGAGCGCATTTGAGCAGAGCTCACTGGAAGGTATGCTGGATACGCTGAAGAAAGATATCACCCTGGGTGAAGAGTTCGTTAAATAATGCCTTTATGTAGGCCGGATGGCGGTGTTTAACGCTTTATCCGTCCTACAAATATCGCGAATTTGACGCATAAAAAAACCGGAGCTATCTCCGGTTTTTTTACATCATTTCGTTTGTGATTTAGTTTGTAGCCGGGTATTCCTGAATCGTTACCTGCAGCGTCAACTGCTTGTCATCACGCATCACGACAACAGAGATAACCGAACCAGGGCGAATCTCTGCCACCTGGTCCATGGTCTCCAGCGCAGATACCGCCGGTTTGTTATTGACCGAAATAATCAGATCGTTAACCTGAATTCCAGCCTGTGCTGCCGGACCGTCTGGGGCTACTTCGTTAACTACAATCCCCTGAATTTGATCCATCCCGCCGCCCTGGGCGTGCAGTGGCGCAATTTCGCGACCGCTGATGCCGATGTAGCCACGAATCACGCGCCCGTCACGAATCAGCTTATCCATGATTTTGGTTGCCAACTGAAACGGAATAGCAAAGCCGATCCCTTCCGGGGTTTCACCATCGTTGCTCTTATCAAATGACAGCGTGTTAATACCCATTAACTCGCCCAGCGAGTTGACCAACGCGCCGCCGGAGTTGCCGTGGTTGATGGAGGCATCCGTTTGCAGGAAGTTTTGCCGTCCAGTCGGGTTCAGGCCAATACGACCGGTGGCGCTGATAATCCCCTGAGTGATGGTTTGCCCAAGGTTGTACGGGTTACCAATGGCGAGGACGACATCGCCGATGTGCGGCACGCGTTTGTTATTAATTGGAATTGTCGGCAGTCCGCCAGTCGCGTTGATTTTCAGCACCGCAAGATCGGTTAACGTATCAGAACCCACAAGCAGCGCTTCGAATACACGCCCATCCTGCAACGCGACGATGATTTGGTCGGCATCATTAATGACGTGCTTATTGGTAATGATATAGCCGCGCTGATCCATGATAACGCCTGAGCCGAGTGTGCGGATCTCAAGCTGGTTATGTGCTGTGCTGTTCATACTACGGTTATAAACGTTAACGACAGCAGGCGCTGCACGGCGAACCGCCGGGTTATAGCTGGCGGGCGTTTCATCTGCACTGTCGAACTGTGGCGCGGTAAGCGTATTTATTTTTCGCAGAGAGGGCATCGCGGCCAGCAGAATAGCGCCGACGATTAAACCAATCGCGACCGAACGTAAAAGCTTCACAAACATGATGGCGGCGTCATTAATAAAGGGAACGGCAGCAGCATATCACGAGTTTACCGGACATCACACGGGGGGCTGATGTC
The DNA here is from genome assembly GCF_013781945.1 of Citrobacter sp. RHBSTW-01044. Classification (NCBI taxonomy): domain Bacteria; kingdom Pseudomonadati; phylum Pseudomonadota; class Gammaproteobacteria; order Enterobacterales; family Enterobacteriaceae; genus Citrobacter; species Citrobacter sp. RHBSTW-01044. Next base: position 464,161 of record NZ_CP056180.1, read on the forward strand.
CGGTTGCATGCGTTAACGCAGGAGCAGGTAAATACTCTCGTTACCACGCACTACCTGCAGAGCAATGATCGACGGTTTCGTTTCCAGCACTTTACGCATTTCGGCGATCGAATTTACACGATCGCGGTTAACGCCAATGATAACGTCATCTTTATGCAGACCGGCCTGCGCGGCTGGGCTGCTTTTTTCAACGTTATCAATTTTGATGCCTTTGGTGCCGTCTTTAAGCTGACCGTCACTGAGCGTAGCCCCTTGCAACGCAGGAGCAATCATCTCCGCGCTGGCGGACGATGATGTACTGGTATCCAGGGTTACTTCAACCTCCAGCGGTTTACCGTTACGCAGCAGGCCCAGTTTGACTTTGGTCCCTGGTTCGGTTGTCGCTATGCGTGAACGCAGTTCGGCGAAGCTGTTGAGCGGTTTGCCGTTGAGGCTGGTAATGATATCACCAGACTTCACACCTGCTTTTGCGGAGCCAGAGTTAGGCAGAACCTCGCTGACAAACGCGCCGCGCTGTACGTCCAGTTTGAACGCTTTGGCGATATCGGCGGTCATTTCGGTGCCTTTAATTCCCAGCAGACCACGTTTGATTTCACCAAACTGCATCAGTTGCTGCGCCAGCGTGCGTGCCATATTGCTCGGGATCGCAAAACCAATACCGATGCTACCGCCGCCGGGCGCCAGAATCGCGGTGTTAATGCCAATCAGCTCACCATTGAGGTTTAGCAACGCGCCGCCGGAGTTACCCCGGTTGATGGAGGCGTCGGTCTGAATAAAGTTTTCCAGACCTTCCAGGTTCAACCCGCTGCGACCCAAAGCCGATACGATGCCGGAGGTGGCCGTTTGCCCCAAACCAAACGGGTTACCTACGGCCACCGCGAAATCACCGACGCGGAGTTTGTCGGAGTCGGCAATGGCAATTTGCGTCAGGTTGCTGGGGTGTTGAATTTGCAGCAGAGCGATATCGCTCTGGTCGTCGCTGCCGATAAGCTTAGCGTCGAACTCACGGCCATCGTTAAGCTGGACGCTGATTTTTTGCGCCTGATTGATGACGTGATTATTGGTCAGGACGTAGCCTTTGGCGGCATCAATGATGACCCCGGAACCCAGCCCTTCAAAAGGTTGTGCAGGTTGATCGGGAAGTTCATCACCAAAAAACTTTTTGAACTCTTCCGGGACTTTCTGCCCCTGAGCGGCGGTGCCTTCGACCCTTACGCTCACCACGGCAGGTAACACTTTCTCCAGCATCGGGGCGAGGCTGGGGAGCGCAGCCTGACCGGGAACCTGGCCGGGAATCGACGCTGCGGCTGGGAATGGCGCCGAGAGAGTTAACCCGACACTTAACGCTAATGCACTCAACAGCTGGGTGTGTTTTTTCATGGATCCTGCTCTCGTACCTTGAGTAAACGGAAGATGATTCAAAACAGTTTGATGTTATTGAATTTTCGGTTTGGTCACAATGAGGCTAACGACTAAATAATAGCTGGGACAGGAAGAGAAGCGGAGGGCGCAATTGCTGCGCCCAATAAATTTCTTAACGATGTGCAGTTAGTCGCGCTTTGCGCCACTACGCAGCAAGCCAGATGCGCCTTCAGAATAGTCACGCGGCATCTGAACCGGCGCCTGATCGTTACCCGCTTCGGACTCTGCCAGACGATTACGGAACGGATTATTTTCCGGTGACATACCCGGCAGCAGGTTGCTGGAGCTTTTAGCCATATGCTGATAGATCTGACGATAATCGTCCGCCATGTTATCCAGCAGTTCAGCGCTGCGGGCAAAGTGGCTCACCAGCTCTTCGCGGTACTCTTCCAGCTCAGCTTTATTTTTTTCCAGTTCGTACTGCAATGCCTGCTGTTGGCGTAATTTACGATTACCAAAACGCATGGCTACAGCACCAATAATGATACCGACGACTAACCCAATTAGCGCATATTCCCAGGTCATGAACATCTCCCGTTGTCTTGTGTTTCCGTAGGGTGTTGGCTTTAGGCTCCATGCCCGCGCCTGATTATGCCACTATAACCGCTAATCCCGTAGAAGTGGAATCCCGTGTTTATATCACGTAATGTAGAACGGCCTTTTTTTCGTCAACCGTGAGCGACGGCACATCGATTCTCAAGGAATAACAATAACATCATGCAAAGCCTTTCCCCGACATCGCGTTACCAGCAAGCCCTCAAAGACGGCAGTCATCAGCCCGACAACGTACAACAAGAAGCAGTGAATCGACTGGAAACAATTTTCCAGGCGCTTTCGACGCCAGCACGTCCTGCGCCGCAGGAGAGCGGACTGATGGCGCGTTTTGGCAAATTGCTGGGAAAACGTGGGTCACCGACCAATGCGCCGGTGCGTGGTCTGTATATGTGGGGCGGAGTCGGGCGCGGAAAAACGTGGCTGATGGATCTGTTCTTCCATAGCCTGCCGGGCGGGCGTAAACAGCGTTTGCACTTTCACCGTTTTATGCTGCGCGTCCATGAAGAGCTTACGGCCCTGCAGGGGCAGAGCGATCCGCTGGAAATCATTGCCGACCGCTTTAAGGCTGAAACGGACGTGCTGTGCTTTGACGAATTTTTTGTTTCTGACATCACCGACGCCATGCTGCTCGGCGGTCTGATGAAGGCGCTGTTTGCCCGTGGTATTACGCTGGTGGCAACCTCCAATATTCCGCCTGATGAGCTGTATCGCAACGGTTTGCAACGCACGCGTTTTCTTCCTGCCATTGATGCCATCAAACAGCATTGTGACATCATGAATGTCGATGCTGGCGTCGATTATCGTCTGCGCACCTTAACGCAGGCGCATTTGTGGTTGTCGCCACTGAATGAGGAAACCCGCCAGCAGATGGACAAGCTCTGGCTGGCATTAGCGGGAACGAAAGGTGAACACGCTCCGACGCTGGAGATCAATCATCGTCCGATGCAGACGCTGGCCGTCGAAAACCAAACGCTGGCGGTGTCGTTCACCACGCTCTGTGTCGATGCACGTAGTCAGCATGACTACATTGCGCTATCGCGTCTGTTTCATACGGTGCTGTTGTCTGATGTGCCGGTCATGACGACGCTGATGGAGAGTGAAGCGCGGCGTTTTATCGCACTGGTGGATGAGTTCTACGAACGCCACGTTAAGCTGGTGGTCAGTGCGGCCTCACCTCTTTATGAAATCTATCAGGGCGAGCGTCTGAAGTTTGAATTTCAGCGTTGTTTGTCGCGTTTGCAGGAGATGCAAAGCGAAGAGTATCTGAAGCGGGAACATTTAGCCGGTTAAACCTGCCGCAAATCACATAAAGGGGTCGATCTTTGACCCTGACTTCTCTATAATCTTGCGACCCCACGTTACGAGAGAGTTTTTTTCCCAAAACTTTCTATGCGCCGGCATAGGCTATTCGAAGGGGTAGGTTTGCTGGACAATGTCGTGTGAACCTCAACTGACAAAACGTTTGGGTGTTCACCAACGTGTAACTTATTTATTTGGGTAAGCTTTTAATGAAAACTTTTACAGCTAAACCAGAAACCGTAAAACGCGACTGGTATGTTGTTGACGCGACCGGTAAAACTCTGGGCCGTCTGGCTTCCGAACTGGCTCTGCGCCTGCGCGGTAAGCACAAAGCGGAATATACTCCGCACGTAGATACCGGTGATTACATCATCGTTCTGAACGCTGACAAAGTTGCTGTAACTGGCAACAAGCGTACTGACAAAGTGTACTATCACCACACCGGTCACATCGGCGGTATCAAACAAGCGACCTTTGAAGAGATGATTGCTCGCCGTCCTGAGCGTGTGCTTGAAATCGCGGTTAAAGGCATGCTGCCAAAAGGCCCGCTGGGTCGTGCTATGTTCCGTAAACTGAAAGTTTACGCTGGCAACGAGCACAACCACGCGGCACAGCAACCGCAAGTTCTTGACATCTAATCGGGATTATAGGCAATGGCTGAAAATCAATACTACGGCACTGGTCGCCGCAAAAGTTCCGCAGCTCGCGTTTTCATCAAACCGGGCAGTGGTAAAATCGTAATCAACCAACGTTCTCTGGAACAGTACTTCGGTCGTGAAACTGCCCGCATGGTAGTTCGTCAGCCGCTGGAACTGGTCGACATGGTTGAGAAACTGGATCTGTACATCACTGTTAAAGGTGGTGGTATCTCTGGTCAGGCTGGTGCGATCCGTCACGGTATCACCCGCGCTCTGATGGAGTACGACGAATCCCTGCGTGGCGAACTGCGTAAAGCTGGCTTCGTTACCCGTGATGCTCGTCAGGTTGAACGTAAGAAAGTCGGTCTGCGTAAAGCACGTCGTCGTCCTCAGTTCTCCAAACGTTAATTGTACTCTGCTTCGGCAGACAACAATTTGCGAAAAAACCCGCTTCGGCGGGTTTTTTTATCGTTACTGCTCTCCGTATAACCACGGTAATCCGCTGATTGCCACCTCTTTTTCCCCATTTCAAGAATCGACTCACCACAAAGGTCACAAAATCTGGTAAACTATCATCCAATTTTCTGCCCAAATGTCCGGTATCGTTCATTTTTTGTTTGTATTTTGAACAGTAATGGCTTTCCCGAATATGGGTGACATCACTTCTGGCTGGCCACTTAGTGGCTGGTAGCAGTAAAAATTCTGAATATACCTGGAGGTTTTCATGGCTGTCGCTGCCAACAAACGTTCGGTAATGACGCTGTTTTCTGGTCCTACTGACATCTATAGCCATCAGGTCCGCATTGTGCTGGCTGAGAAAGGTGTTAGTTTCGAGATTGAGCATGTGGAGAAGGACAATCCACCGCAGGATCTGATCGACCTCAACCCGAATCAGAGCGTACCGACACTGGTGGATCGTGAGCTGACCCTGTGGGAATCTCGCATCATTATGGAATACCTGGATGAGCGCTTCCCGCATCCGCCGCTGATGCCGGTTTACCCGGTTGCGCGTGGTGAAAGCCGCCTGTACATGCAGCGTATTGAAAAAGACTGGTACACGCTGATGAACGTCATCGTGAACGGTTCTGCTTCTGAAGCCGAAGTCGCGCGTAAGCGTCTGCGCGAAGAACTGCTGGCAATTGCACCAGTATTTGGCCAGAAACCTTACTTCCTGAGCGATGAGTTCAGCCTGGTAGACTGCTACCTGGCGCCGCTGCTGTGGCGTTTACCGCAGCTGGGCATTGAATTCAACGGTGCAGGTTCGAAAGAACTGAAAGGGTACATGACTCGCGTCTTTGAACGTGATTCTTTCCTGGCTTCTCTGACTGAGCCTGAACGTGAAATGCGTCTGGGCCGGGGTTAACCTGTATGGATTTGCCACAGCTAACACCACGCCGTCCGTATCTGCTGCGCGCATTCTATGAGTGGTTGTTAGACAACCAGCTTACGCCGCACCTGGTGGTGGATGTGACGCTTCAGGACGTGCAGGTTCCTATGGAATATGCGCGTGACGGGCAAATTGTTCTGAATATCGCACCGCGTGCGGTGGGTAACCTGGAACTGGCTAACGATGAAGTGCGCTTTAACGCGCGCTTCGGTGGTGTGCCGCGTCAGGTTTCTGTACCGCTGGCGGCAGTTCTGGCAATTTATGCTCGTGAAAATGGTGCCGGTACTATGTTCGAGCCGGAAGCCGCCTACGACGAAGATGTCGCCAGCTTAAATGATGACGACAACGACGCACCTGGTTTTGAGAGTGAAACGGTCATGTCGGTCATTGATGGCGATAAGCCTGACAATGGCGACGACAACGATCCGGATGACACTCCGCCGCCGCCTCGCGGTGGGCGTCCAGCGCTACGCGTAGTGAAATAAAAAAACAGGCCCTTTGGGGCCTGTTCTGTTTTCTGCCTTCGGGATCAGTAAAACAGCGTGATGGTGGCTATCATATTGACCACAAATCCCACCGCCATCGGAATGGCCGTACGTTTTACCACTTCAAAGGGCGATACGCCCGCAATACCTGATGTCACCACAATGACCGCTGTAATGGGGGATACCGCCCGGGCCAGCGTAGTAGCAAAATGCATCGGCATAATCATCACTACCGCAGGAATATGTAGTCCGGCGGCAATATCTGGAATCAGGCTGGCAAAAGACATAAACGGCGCGTTACCTGACCCCATGACAATCGCACAGGCGGCAATGACCACGGCCATGATGATCATCACGCCGATACCGCCAAGGCCGGAATGCTCTGCACCTTTTATTACGGCGTCGACAGTCCCGATAGTCGTCAACCCTTTCGCAAAGATCTCACCGGCGACCACCAGCGTGACAACGTTGGCAAACTGGGTTCCCATGCCGTCAAAGAAGGCCTGCACATCATCCATCGTTTCGCGCAGATTATGTTTATGCAGGAACTCGACAAACATCGTCAGCGTCATGCTCATCAGCATGACCACCACCAGATTCAGCTCTGTTTTCATTAACCCCATATGTGCCAGGGCAAGCGAGCCCAACATCAGAAGCAGCGGCATGACGGGTAGAATGGCGTAATAGAGAGGTGGCACGTTTTCCAGCGTCTTTTGTTCAGCGAATCCGTTGCTTTCCGGGAATGCTTTTTTATCAAACTGCCGCTGAACGAAAAAATGTGCAATAGCGACGGCGACGATAACGCACGATGCGACGGGTAACTGATAGTGAAAGAAGTAGGTAGCGATTTTCATGCCCGCCACCTGCGCGGCAAAAATAGAGTTGGTTTCCAGAATGCCCCATTCAATTGACATTGAAGTGGCAATGACCGCCACCGCGGATAAACGGCTCACGCCAAGACTGACCAGCGTCGGGAACAGCGTCACCATCAGCAGCATGCCTAAACCGGAAGCGCTGGTGATGAACTGCGCCATGATCTGACCAATCACATAGGTGGCGGCAAGAACAACATAGGGTGAGCGGATTAGCTTAAGCGGGCGGCTTAACAGGCTAACCATCGCTCTGCTGGCCCCCATCCTGTCCATATAACGGGCATAACCACCTACCGCCATGATTGATAACCCTAGTCCGGCCGCCCGATTGGAAAGCATACGCAGAATTTCGTTGTAAATATCGACCAGTAGATAGCCGCTGCTCTTGTCGTTAGCGACCAGCGCGCCGTAGCCTAGCCAGACGCCGCAGATCATCAGGAAGATCCCCGCGGCTGCCAGCACTACCTGCGGTTTGTAGTTTTTGAGGATCAGGTAACCCATCGTTAATAAAACGATGACAGAGATAATGATGCCGAACATTGTTTCACTCCATGCCAGAGAAGAAGATAAATCCGGTAATAACGCTGTTGTCCAAACGGATGTTATATTTTTTCGGGCGATTTTTATGGAGTGAATATCTTATTTTTAATTCGATGTTTAAATTATTTATCGTTATAAAATAGATGGTTATGATAATTTATCACGTTCATATTCATAAATTTCACGAAGCGAATATGATTGTTTTCAATTAAAGATAAGCTGAATGTTTTAGCATAAAAAAATATCCGGATGCGTTAGACCGCCAATAAGCCCGACAGTCTGATTGACCATCATTTCACCCTGCTTTCGATCCTGTGTTAGGATAAACCCGCTGTTATTTGTCACCACGACTTAGCTGAATGGGCCCTATGAACGCATTTGATTCGCAAGCTGAAGACTCTCCATCCACCATTGGCCGTAGCTTACGCAACCGCCCGCTGGCGCGTAAAAAGCTGTCTGAAATGGTTGAAGAAGAACTGGAGCAGATGATTCGTCGTCGGGAATTTGGCGAGGGCGAACAGTTGCCGTCTGAGCGGGAGCTGATGGCCTTCTTTAACGTGGGCCGTCCTTCTGTACGAGAAGCGCTGGCAGCGTTAAAACGCAAAGGTCTGGTGCAAATCAACAATGGCGAGCGCGCCCGCGTTTCGCGTCCTTCAGCTGATACCATTATCAGCGAGCTGTCCGGTATGGCGAAAGATTTCCTCGCGCATCCCGGCGGCATTGCCCACTTCGAACAGCTGCGACTGTTCTTTGAATCCAGCCTGGTACGATACGCCGCAGAACATGCGACGGATGAGCAAATCGACAGACTGGCGAAAGCACTGGAGATCAACAGCCAGTCGCTCGATGACAATACGCTGTTCATTCGCTCGGACGTTGATTTTCACCGCATACTGGCGGAGATCCCGGGCAATCCCATCTTTATGGCTATCCATGTTGCGCTGTTAGACTGGCTGATTGCCGCCCGTCCGACCGTAGCCGACCAAGAGTTGTATGAGCACAATAACGTGAGTTATCAGCAGCATATCGCTATTGTCGACGCGATTCGTCAGCGCGACCCTGAGGAAGCTGACCGCGCACTGCAAGAACATCTCAACAGCGTTTCCGCTACCTGGCACGCCTTCAGCAAAAGTAAAAAATTGCGTAAGTAATCGCGATCCTGACGATCGTTTAGTGAGGCAGATCGCACTATAAGCGTTCTGTATTGTATTGCTGCTTATTTGATCTGGTATAACAGGTATAAAGGTATGCAGTCAGATAACACTAATCATCATCAGAGGTAGCTATGGCAAGAGATTTAAAAGGCGTAATGCCAGCGTTGTTAACCCCATTCGATAGCCAACAGCGACTGGACATTGAGAGCCTGCGCCGCCTGGTGCGTTTCAACATTGGGCAAGGGATCGACGGGCTCTATGTCGGTGGGTCTACGGGTGAGGCATTTGTCCAAAACCGCGTTGAGAGAGAGCAGGTACTGGAAATTGTTGCCGAAGAAGCGAAAGGCAAGGTGACGCTGATCGCTCACGTTGGCACAGTGAGTACCGAAGAGAGCCAACAGCTGGCGAGTGCCGCGCATCGCTACGGCTTTGATGCGGTTTCAGCCGTCACACCGTTTTACTATCCGTTCAGCTTTGAAGAGCACTGCGATCACTACCGTGCAATTATTGATTCCGCTGATGGCTTGCCGATGGTGGTCTATAACATCCCGGCGCTGAGCGGCGTAAAACTGACGCTGGATCAAATCAACACGCTGGTGACGTTGCCGGGCGTTGGCGCGCTGAAGCAAACCTCAGGCGATCTCTATCAGATGGAACAGATCCGCCGCGCTCACCCCGATCTGGTGCTTTATAACGGTTATGACGAGATCTTCGCTTCTGGTCTGCTGGCGGGCGCAGATGGCGGTATCGGTAGCACTTACAACATTATGGGATGGCGTTATCAGGGAATTGTGAAAGCGCTCAAAGAAGGCGACATCCAGACGGCGCAAAAGCTGCAAACCGAGTGCAATAAGGTTATCGATCTGCTCATTAAGGTTGGCGTGTTCCGCGGCCTGAAGACGGTATTGCACTATATGGACGTGGTTTCTGTTCCGCTGTGCCGTAAACCATTTGCCCCGGTAGATGAACAATATCTGCCGGAACTGAAAGCGCTGGCCCAGCAATTAATGCTGGAACGCGACTGATCGGACGCCGGATAGCACAATGCTTATCCGGCCTGCAAAAACAAGACTCGTAGGCCGGATAAGGCGAATCCGCCATCCGGCACCACAACGAAAATAAAGATCGTCGGGAGAGTAAAATGAGTACTTCTACCCAGAGCATCCCGTGGTATCGCCATCTCAATCGGGCGCAATGGCGGGCATTTTCCGCCGCCTGGCTGGGATATTTGCTTGATGGTTTTGATTTTGTATTAATCGCCCTTGTGCTGACGGAAGTACAAGGCGAATTCGGACTGACGACGGTGCAGGCGGCCAGTCTGATCTCGGCCGCTTTTATCTCCCGCTGGTTTGGTGGGTTAATGCTGGGCGCGATGGGCGACCGTTATGGACGCCGCCTGGCGATGGTCACCAGTATCATTCTGTTCTCTGTGGGGACGCTGGCCTGCGGCTTCGCGCCGGGCTACACCACCATGTTTATCGCCCGCCTGGTTATCGGTATGGGGATGGCTGGTGAGTACGGCTCCAGCGCAACTTATGTTATTGAAAGCTGGCCCAGGCACTTGCGAAACAAAGCCAGCGGCTTCCTGATTTCCGGCTTCTCTGTAGGCGCAGTGATCGCCGCGCAGGTCTACAGCCTGGTGGTCCCGGTCTGGGGATGGCGCGCGCTGTTCTTCATCGGCATTTTGCCGATTATCTTCGCCCTCTGGCTGCGTAAAAATATTCCGGAAGCGGAAGACTGGAAAGAGAAACACGAAGGCAAAGCGCCGGTACGCACGATGGTGGACATTCTCTACCGGGGCGAACATCGGGTTATCAATATTGTGATGACTCTCGCCGCCGCAACCGCGCTGTGGTTCTGCTTTGCAGGCAACCTGCAAAATGCGGCTATCGTGGCGGTCCTTGGCCTGATATGCGCGTTTATCTTCATTAGTTTTATGGTGCAAAGCAGCGGGAAACGCTGGCCGACGGGCGTCATGCTGATGGTGGTTGTGCTGTTTGCCTTCCTTTACTCGTGGCCGATTCAGGCGCTGCTGCCAACCTATCTGAAAACCGAATTGCTGTATGACCCTTCCACTGTCGCCAGGGTGCTCTTCTTTAGCGGCTTTGGCGCGGCGGTCGGTTGTTGCGTCGGTGGTTTTCTTGGCGACTGGCTGGGCACGCGTAAGGCCTATGTCTGCAGTCTGCTGGCTTCGCAGTTGCTGATTATTCCAGTGTTTGCGATTGGCGGCTCAAACGTCTGGGTACTGGGTTTACTGCTGTTTTTCCAGCAAATGCTCGGTCAGGGGATCTCCGGGATCTTACCAAAACTGATTGGCGGCTATTTCGATACCGACCAGCGTGCGGCGGGTCTGGGCTTCACCTACAACGTGGGTGCACTGGGCGGGGCGCTGGCACCGATCATCGGTGCGCTGATTGCCCAACGACTGGATCTGGGCACCGCGTTGGGATCGCTCTCTTTCGGCCTGACATTTGTGGTGATCCTGCTGATTGGTCTCGATATGCCGTCTCGCGTACAGCGCTGGCTGCGGCCTGAAGCATTGCGTACGCATGATGCCATTGATGGCAAACCGTTTAGCGGGGCCGTGCCGTTCGGCGGCGACAAAAGCACCATGGTGAAATCCAAAAGTTAATCCGTTTGCCCGGTCTTGCGCCGGGCAATAGTCATAAGGGAATAAGCATGTCGTTACTTGAACAACTGGATATCAAGATTTCCGCGAACGGCGGGCTGATTGTCTCCTGCCAGCCTGTTCCTGACAGCCCGTTAGATAAACCGGAAATTGTTGCGGCGATGGCGCTGGCCGCAGAACAGGCTGGCGCGGTGGCGTTACGCATTGAAGGGGTGGAAAACCTAAAAGCGACCAGGGCGGTAGTTTCGGTGCCGATTATCGGCATTCTCAAACGTGACCTTGATGACTCTCCGGTCCGCATCACCGCATATCTGGAGGATGTTGATGCGCTGGCGCAGGCAGGCGCTGACATCATCGCCATCGACGGTACCGATCGCGTACGTCCGGTACCTGTAGAAACCTTACTGGCACGTATTCATCATCACCAACGCCTTGCGATGGCTGACTGTTCGTCCATGGCGGATGGCATGGCCTGCCAGAAACTCGGTGCCGAAATCATTGGCACTACCCTTTCTGGTTATACCACGCCAGAAACGCCCGAAGAACCGGATCTGGCTCTGGTGAAGTCTTTAAGCGACGCGGGTTGTCGGGTGATTGCTGAAGGACGTTACAACACGCCAGCGCAGGCCGCTGAGGCGATGCGTCATGGCGCATGGGCGGTGACAGTCGGCTCAGCCATTACCCGGCTGGAGCACATTTGCCAGTGGTACAACACAGCGCTTAAAAAGGCGGTGCTATGACCACGCTGTCGATTGATATTGGCGGCACCAAACTGGCTGTCGCACTGGTAGACAGCAGCCTGCAAATTCAAGATCGTCATGAATTGCCGACGCCCGCCAGCAAAACACCGGATGCTCTGCGTGCCGCGTTACAAGCACTGGTTGCGCCGCTACAGGGGCAGGCAACGCGGGTGGCGATCGCCTCAACGGGGATTATCCGCGACGGTTCTCTACTGGCGCTGAACCCGCACAACCTCGGCGGGCTGCTGCATTTTCCTCTGGTGCAAACGCTAAAAGATCTCACCGCTTTGCCGACGCTGGCAGTCAATGACGCGCAGGCCGCGGCGTGGGCTGAGTATCATGCGCTTGGCGGAGAGTACCGCGATATGGTGTTTATCACCGTCTCCACCGGTGTAGGCGGCGGGGTGGTAAGTGATGGGAAGCTGCTGACCGGGATTGGCGGTCTGGCCGGGCATCTGGGACATACGCTGGCTGATCCGCATGGGCCGGTGTGCGGTTGCGGGCGTGTGGGTTGTGTCGAGGCGATCGCTTCCGGTCGTGGGATCGCGGCGGCTGCCGAAGGCGCGCTTGCTGGATGCGACGCCAAAACCATTTTTAGCCGCGCCGGGCAGGGTGATGAGCAGGCCAGTCGGTTGATCCATCGTTCGGCACGTACTTTGGCAAGGCTTGTCGCCGATGTGAAGGCCACGATCGATTGCCAGATTGTGGTGATTGGCGGCAGCGTGGGGCTGGCAGAAGGGTATCTGGCGCTGGTGGAAAACTATCTGGCACAAGAGCCTTCGGCTTACCACGTAGAATTACGGGCGGCGCATTACCGTCATGACGCTGGATTACTGGGGGCCGCGCTGTTGGCCCAGGGAGATTGATTATGATGTCAGATGAGTTGCGTTCATTGCCTTCTGCCGGATTACATCCGGTCTTGCAGCAGGCGTTAACGCTGGCTGTTGCGGCGAATCCGCAGGAGAAAACGCCAGGGCGCTACGAGTTGCAGGGCGATAATATTTTTATGAATGTTATGCAATTTGCAACGCAGAGCCCGGAGCAAAAGAAAGCGGAACTGCACAGGGAGTACATTGATATTCAGGTGCTGTTATCCGGTGAAGAACGCATTCTGTTCGGGATGACTGATTCTGCTCGTCAGTGCGAAGAGATGCACGTTGAGGATGATTATCAGCTGTGTAGCCAGATTGCCGATGAGCAGGTGATGGTACTGAAGCCGGGAAGATTTGTGATTTTTATGCCGGGCGAGCCGCATAAGCCGGGCTGCGTGGTACAGGCTCCGATGGACATCAAAAAGGTGGTGATCAAGGTGCGCGCCAGTTTATTACACACCTGACGATGAGAGCGACGGTGTCGGATGGCAAGGCTTGCGCCATCCGACACCGGATATTACAACCTAGCGCTTAAACGTCACCGCTTCCGGCTGCGTCAGATGCAGCGTCGTTTGGCTCGGCACAGTCTCGGCAATGATTCGCCCGTGACGAATGGAATAACGTGCAGGCGTCTGGCGACGAACCGCGTCAAACCCATTCTCTGCCGGTAAAATCACCAGGTTCGCGGAATTCCCCACGCTCAGACCGTAGTCCTGCAGGTGCAGGGTTTTCGCGCTGTGGGTGGTGATCAGATTCAGGCCATCGTTAATTTGTCCGTATCCCATCAGCTGACACACATGTAACCCCATGTGCAGTACCTGCAGCATATTCGCGGTGCCCAGCGGATACCACGGATCGAAGACGTCATCATGGCCGAAGCAGACGTTGATCTCCGCCTCCAGCATCTCTTTGACGCGTGTGACGCCGCGGCGTTTAGGATACGTGTCAAAGCGCCCTTGCAGGTGAATATTCACCAGTGGATTCGCGACAAAGTTAATGCCGGACATTTTCAACAGGCGGAAAAGACGGGAAGCATACGCGCCGTTATAGGAGTGCATTGCCGTAGTATGGCTGGCGGTCACGCGCTCGCCCATATTGTCGCGATGGGCCAGCGCCGCGACGGTTTCAACAAAGCGTGATTGCTCATCGTCAATTTCGTCACAGTGCACGTCGATAAGTCTGTCGTATTTTTGCGCGAGGGCGAAAATTTTGTGCAACGACTCCACGCCATATTCACGCGTAAATTCAAAGTGGGGGATAGCGCCAATGACGTCGGCCCCCAAACGCACGGCTTCCTCTAATAACGCTTCACCGTTGGGATAAGAAAGAATGCCCTCTTGCGGGAACGCGACAATCTGTAGCTCTACCCACGGAGCGACTTCTTGCTTCACCTCCAGCATGGCTTTCAGCGCGGTCAGCGTTGGGTCGGAAACGTCAACGTGAGTGCGGACATACTGGATGCCGTTGGCCATCTGCCACTTAAGAGTCTGCATGGCGCGCGCTTTCACGTCATCGTGAGTGAGCATTGCCTTACGTTCGGCCCAGCGCTCAATGCCTTCAAATAACGTACCTGACTGGTTCCAGCTCGGCTCCCCCGCGGTTTGCGTGGTATCCAGGTGGATATGTGGCTCTACGAACGGTGGGATTGCCAGGCCACCTTCGGCATCAAGCACTTCCCCCTGCGGCAACGTAGCGGCGTCCTGAGTCTCAATTCGGCTGAAGCGCCCGTTTTCAACCGTGAGCTGCCACAATCCTTCGCGTCCCTGTAAACGCGCCTGACGAATGGTGATGTTATTATTCTGCATGGCTGACCTCTGGTGATTTAGCAAGGCTGCGATTGAAAAGTGGGTTCAGCAGGATATAGCTGAATACGCCGCCGAGTACGGCGTTGACGGGTACAATACCGGGAATATAGTGACCGGCGGCAATGCCCAGTGCAACGGACAGGATAGCTATCCAGTTTACGGAAATAAATTGTGCTTTGCTGAAGTCGGCATATCGGCGATGGTTCAGCAGATAGTCGGCGATAATCACTCCACCAATTGGAGGAATCGCTGCCGACAAAAATGTCAGCCAACCGACAAAGTTATTGTAAAGCCACAGTGCGCACAGTGTGCCGATAATACCGTTAGCCACCGACAGCGAACGGCTGGAAAGGCCGGTAATATTGGCAAATCCCAAACCTGAAGCGTAGAGCGCATTGTCGTTGGTGGTCCAGATATTCAGGCCGAGCACCACAATCGCGGGCAGCAGCAGGCCCTGAGCAATCATCACGTCAGAGATGTCCGCCTGTCCAACAGCGGCGGCACCCGCAGCGCCGAAGATAAACATCAACGAGTTGCCAAGGAAAAATGCCACCATGGCAATCAGTACCGCACCTTTGGCGTTGCGGCCAAAGCGGACAAAGTCGGCGGTTAACGTGCCTGCGCTGATAAATGAGCCGACCACCAGCGCCAGTGCGGTGGAGAAATTCAGCGGTGTCTGCGGCACTATCGCTTTTAAATGGTCTAAACCGCCAACATCGCTCACCGCCAGCCAGACGGAGTAGCTGCCAAGAACGACGATGGCAGGTACGGCGATGATAGATAAAACGGTCAGCGCCGAGATGCCAAAAAAGATAGTCAGGGTCATCAACAGACCGGAAACCGCAATCAGAACATTGACGTCAATCCCCGTCGCTTTGCCAACCGGGATAGCAAACATGGCCACACCAACGCCAAACCAGCCTACCTGTGTACCGCCTAAGAGCAGTGAGGGAAGCCATGAACCTTTCAAACCAAATGAGTAACGTGCCAGAAGGTGGGTTGAGAGCCCTGTTTTTGCGCCGATAAAACCGAGAAATGCAGTGTAAATACCGAGGAGAAGATTACCGAAGAGAACTGCCAGGAAGAAATCATTATAGGAAAGACCAGTACCGAGAGTGCCACCGGTCCACATACTGGCGGAAAAAAATGTGAGTCCCAACATGACAAACGTTAGTGGAATCACGCCCTTCCGCGCCGCCAGAGGGACGGGGCCCTGGCTATAATTGTTGTCCTGCGACACAACGCCTCCATGAATTTTGCCCAA
This sequence comes from Citrobacter sp. RHBSTW-01044, assembly GCF_013781945.1. Taxonomy (NCBI): domain Bacteria; kingdom Pseudomonadati; phylum Pseudomonadota; class Gammaproteobacteria; order Enterobacterales; family Enterobacteriaceae; genus Citrobacter; species Citrobacter sp. RHBSTW-01044. The sequence continues at coordinate 479,823 of NZ_CP056180.1, forward strand.
AAAATCCGCCGCATAATATACAGTTCTCAGAATAAAGCAAACGTTTCCGTATCTTTTTTTAGTTCTCTTTCACGGTGTTGATAGAGGGGAGGGGGCAGGGGTATTGCGAGGAATCTGGCATCTCATCAGCGTTTGAAGATGAGATGCCAGAGGACGCTTACTTACACTTCCAGGTAGTTCAGGATACCGTCTGCCGCTTTACGACCTTCGGCAATCGCGGTGACTACAAGATCCGAACCACGCACGATGTCGCCACCAGCGAAGATTTTTGGGTTGCTGGTCTGGAAGGCGTTATCGCTGCGTTCCGGAGCAATAATACGGCCCTGAGAATCCAGCTCGACGCTGTGCTCTTTCAGCCACTCCATACTGTGCGGGCGGAAGCCAAACGCCAGTACCACCGCATCAGCTGGAACAACGTGCTCGGAACCGGCGACGATCTCCGCGCGGCGACGCCCCTTCGCATCCGGTTCGCCCATTTCGGTGCGCGCCATTTTCACGCCGCACACTTTACCGTTGGCATTCACTTCCACGCCTAAAGGCTGGACGTTGAACTGGAACTCGACGCCTTCTTCACGCGCGTTTTTCACCTCGCGTTTGGAACCCGGCATGTTCTCTTCGTCGCGGCGATAGGCGCAGATTACGTGTGCCGCGTTCTGGCGAACCGAGGTCCGCACGCAGTCCATCGCGGTATCGCCACCGCCGAGAACAACAACGCGTTTGCCTTCCATGCTGATGTACGGCTCGTCACTGCTTTCGCCAAATCCCATCAACTGTTTGGTATTGGCGATCAGGAACGGCAGGGCATCAAATACGCCGGAAGCGTCTTCGTTTTCCAGCCCACCGCGCATCGACTGATAGGTACCTACACCAAGGAACACGGCATCGTAATCCTTCAGCAGATCGTTGAGCTGCACGTCGCGGCCCACTTCCACGTTTAGTTTGAACTCAATACCCATACCGGTGAAGATTTCACGGCGACGGGTCATGACCTCTTTCTCCAGCTTGAACGCCGGGATCCCGAAGGTCAGCAGACCGCCGATTTCCGGGTGGCGGTCAAATACCACCGCCTTCACGCCGTTGCGGGTCAGCACATCAGCACAGGCCAGGCCCGCCGGACCTGCACCGATGATCGCCACGCGCTTGTCCGTCTGGCGAACGCCAGTCATATCCGGACGCCAGCCCATCTCGAACGCCTTATCATTGATATAGCGCTCGATGTTGCCGATAGTCACCGCACCGAACTCATCGTTTAGCGTGCAGGATCCTTCACAAAGACGATCCTGCGGGCACACTCGACCACACACTTCCGGCAGAGTGTTAGTCTGGTGCGACAGTTCTGCCGCTTCAAAAATACGTCCCTCATTCGCCAGCTTAAGCCAGTTCGGGATGTAGTTATGTACCGGGCACTTCCACTCGCAGTACGGGTTGCCGCAGGAAAGACAGCGATCTGCCTGTGCTTTGGCCTGGCCTTCGGAAAACGGCTCGTAGATCTCGATAAATTCGATCTTACGGATCTTCAGCGGTTTCTTCGGTGGATCAACGCGCTGCAGGTCGATAAATTGGTATACGTTCTGACTCATTGCTGCTACCCCTTACTGCGCCTGCACACGCAGCTCTGCTGCGCTACGACTACGGTGACCCAACAGTGCTTTCACATCACTGGATTTCGGTTTTACCAGCGCGAATTTCGCCGAGAATGCTGGCCAGTTCGCCAGGATCTCTTCGCCGTGTGAAGAACCGGTATGTTGTACGTGCTCGGTAATCAGACCGCGCAGGTGTTCCTCATGAATAGCCAGCGAGTCCACGCTCAGTACTTCTACCAGTTCCGGGTTCACGCGTTTGCGGAATTCACCGTCTTCGTCGAGCACGTAGGCGAATCCGCCGGTCATGCCCGCACCGAAGTTGACGCCGGTTTTGCCGAGAATACACACGATGCCGCCGGTCATATATTCACAGCCGTTGTCGCCAATACCTTCAACCACGGTAATAGCGCCGGAGTTACGCACCGCAAAACGCTCACCCGCACGACCCGCAGCAAACAGGCGGCCACCGGTAGCACCATACAGGCAGGTGTTACCAATGATGCTCGCCTCATGGCTACGGAAAGCAGAGCCAACCGGAGGACGCACTGCCAGCAGGCCGCCCGCCATGCCTTTACCGACATAGTCGTTGGCATCGCCGGTCAGATACAGCTCCACGCCGCCCGCGTTCCACACGCCGAAGCTCTGGCCTGCGGTACCGCTGAAGTGCGCTTTAATCGGGTCAGATGCCAGCCCCTGATCGCCATGCGTCTGAGCGATATAGCCCGACAGCGATGCGCCGACGGAACGGTCGGTGTTGCGGATATCGAACCAGAAGGTTTTGCTCTGGCGCTCATCGACAAACGGTTTCGCCTGCTGTAACAGCTGGGCGTTCAGCACGCCGTTATCAAACGGCGGATTGTTTTCAGTGCAATGCAGCGCTTTACCTGGATGCGGTTCAGCGGTTTCCAGCAGACGAGACAGCTCCAGCTTCTGCTGCTTGGCGGTAAACCCTTCCAGCTCTTTGAGCAGGTCGGTACGACCAATCAGATCCACCAGACGTTTCACGCCCAGTTGCGCCATCAGCTCGCGGGTTTCGCGGGCGATAAATTCAAAGTAGTTAGTCACTTTGAACGGCAGGCCGTGATAGTGGTTCTTACGCAGTTTGTCATCCTGAGTTGCCACGCCGGTTGCGCAGTTGTTCAGATGGCAAATACGCAGGTATTTACAGCCCAGCGCAACCATGGGGCCGGTGCCGAAACCGAAGCTTTCTGCACCCAAAATTGCCGCTTTAATGATATCGACGCCGGTTTTCAGACCGCCATCGACCTGCAGACGGATCTTGTGACGCAGACCGTTAGCCACCAGCGCCTGCTGGGTTTCCACCAGACCGAGTTCCCACGGGCAGCCCGCATACTTCACGGATGAGAGCGGACTTGCACCGGTACCGCCATCGTAGCCGGCAATGGTAATCAGATCCGCATAGGCTTTCGCCACGCCGGTCGCAATAGTACCGACGCCCGGTTCGGAAACCAGCTTCACCGAGATCATCGCTTTCGGGTTGACCTGTTTCAGGTCGAAAATCAGCTGCGCTAAGTCCTCGATAGAGTAGATATCGTGGTGCGGCGGCGGGGAGATCAGCGTCACGCCCGGCACCGAATAACGCAGTTTGGCGATGTACGGGGTGACTTTATCACCCGGTAACTGGCCGCCTTCGCCCGGCTTCGCGCCTTGAGCGACTTTAATCTGAATGACATCAGCATTGACCAGGTACGCTGGGGTTACGCCAAAGCGACCGGAAGCCACCTGCTTAATGCGCGACACCTTGTTAGTGCCGTAGCGTGCCGGATCTTCGCCGCCTTCACCGGAGTTCGAGTTACCGCCGATGCTGTTCATGGCTTCGGCCAGCGCCTCGTGTGCTTCCGGGCTTAATGCCCCGATAGACATCGCTGCGGTATCAAAGCGTTTAAACAGTTCGGTTGCGGGTTCTACTTCGCTAATGCTTACGGCTTCATCGCCAGGTGTAATCGCCAGCAGATCGCGCAGCGTGGCCGCCGGACGCTCATTGACCAGTTTTGCATATTCCTGATAGTCGCTGTACTCGCCGCTTTGTACTGCCTGTTGCAGCGTGCGCACCACGTCCGGGTTGTAGGCGTGGTATTCGCCGCCGTGGACGTACTTCAGCAAACCGCCCTGGCTGATAGGCTTACGCGCCAGCCAGGCATGTTTGGAGAGGTTCAGCAGATCCTGCTGGAAGTCGGTAAAACCCGCGCCGCTGATGCGACTGACCACGCCCTGGAAGCATAAAGCCACAACATCATCGTGCAGACCAACGGCTTCAAACAGCTTCGAGCAGCGGTAAGAGGCGATGGTCGAGATGCCCATTTTGGACATGATTTTGTACAGACCCTTGTTGATGCCGTTACGGTAGTTCAGCATCACGGTCCGGTAATCTTTGGCAATCGCCTGAGTGTCGATCAGACGTCCCAGCGTTTCATACGCCAGATACGGATAAATGGCCGTCGCGCCAAAACCGAGCAGAACGGCAAAATGGTGCGGGTCACGGGCGCTGGCGGTTTCAACGATGATGTTGGCATCGCAACGCAGGCTTTGTTCTACCAGACGTGTTTGTACTGCGCCAACGGCCATCGGTGCCGGAACTGGCAAGCGGTTTTTTGCGATATTACGGTCAGAGAGCACCAGCAGCACCGTGCCGTTACGCACCATCTGTTCAGCCTTATCGCACAATGCTTTGACGGTCTCTTCGAGCGTGGTTTCCGTCACGTCGAAGGTGATATCCAGTCGGTCAGCGCGATAATGCTCCTCTTTCATGGTGGTGAGCTGGGTGAAATCGGAGTACAGCAGGATCGGCGACTTAAAGCTCAGACGGTGCGCCTGACCTTCGGCTTCGCAGAAGACGTTCATCTCACGACCGATGCTGGTGGCCAGCGACATGACGTGCGCTTCACGCAGCGGGTCGATCGGCGGGTTGGTGACTTGGGCAAACTGCTGGCGGAAGTAGTCATAAATGATGCGCGGCTGGCTGGAGAGCACGGCAAACGGGGTATCATCACCCATTGAACCGACCGCTTCCTGACCATTTTCACCGAGCACGCGGATAACGGAATCCAGCTCTTCAGCGCTGTAGTTAAACTGTTTCTGGTAGCTGGCGAGGGTGTCATCGTCCAGTTCACGGCTGCCGACCTGATCGTCAGCCAGGTCTTCGAAAGGCACCAGACGGCGGACGTTCTTCTCCATCCACTCTTTGTAGGGGTGGCGGCTTTTCAGATCGTCATCGGTTTCAGCCGAATGCAGAATGCGCCCGCTGCGGGTATCGATAACCATCAACTCCCCAGGGCCGACGCGACCTTTCTCAACCACTTCATCCGGCTGATAATCCCAGATCCCGACTTCAGAAGCGCAAGTAATCAGCTTGTCTTTGGTGATGACGTAGCGCGCCGGACGCAGGCCGTTGCGGTCAAGGTTACAGGCGGCAAAGCGACCGTCGGACATAACGATACCCGCCGGACCATCCCACGGCTCCATGTGCATGGAGTTAAAGTCGAAGAACGCGCGCAGCTCCGGGTCCATATCCGGGTTGTTCTGCCAGGCCGGCGGCACCAGTAGACGCATGGCGCGGATGATATCCATCCCACCAGCCAGCAGCAGTTCCAGCATGTTATCCATTGAGCTGGAGTCGGAGCCGGTTTCGTTAACGAACGGTGCGGCGTCGTGCAGATCAGGGATCAGCGGCGTCTGGAATTTATAGGTACGAGCGCGCGCCCACTGGCGGTTGCCGGTGATGGTGTTGATTTCACCATTGTGCGCCAGGTAGCGAAACGGTTGCGCCAGCGGCCAGCGTGGTACGGTGTTGGTGGAGAAGCGCTGGTGGAACAGGCAGATGGCCGATTCCAGACGCAGGTCCGCCAGGTCCAGGTAAAAGCGCGGCAGATCCGCCGGCATACACAGACCTTTATAGATATTGACCAGGTTCGACAAGCTACAGACGTAGAAGTCTTTATCTTCCTGGAGGCGTTTTTCGATACGACGGCGCGCGATGAACAGGCGACGCTCCATATCACGCGGACGCCAGCCCGCAGGGGCATTAACAAAAATTTGCTCGATACGAGGCAGGGAGGAGAGCGCAATTTCACCGAGAACACCTTCGTTAGTCGGCACGTCGCGCCAGCCGACAATCGACAGGGTCTCCTGCTGTAATTCTTCTTCTACAATGCGACGAGAAGCCGCTGCCAGCTCAGCGTCTTTATTTAAAAAGATCATGCCGACGGCGTAGTTTTTGGCTAAACGCCAGCCGCGCTCTTGCGCTACGATGCGGAAAAAGCGGTCAGGTTTTTGTAACAGCAGGCCGCAACCATCGCCGGTTTTTCCATCGGCAAGAATTGCGCCACGGTGCTGCATGCGGGCCAGTGCGTGTATGGCGGTACGCACTACCTTGTGGCTAGGTTCGCCTTCTATGTGGGCGATCAGGCCGAAACCACAGTTATCCCTCTCAAGGGATTTATCGTACAACATATCAGTGAACCTCCCCAGGCTCTGCGGGATTCCCATCTGGACCGTTGCGCACGGGCACACCAAGAGCATGGCGACGGGGTTTGCGTGTCATACGCTTACCTCGCATTCGCCCTCTTTATCCTTTTCGCACAGGTCAAACAAGTTTGAGGACTTGCTTCAGAGGGAATCTCAATTACTGCATAAATATGATGAGCAGACTGCTCATCCAGAAAGCTTCCAGCGGATTTCCAAGTTATCGGGAATCCACACACAGGTCAAATGGCAATCTTATTTATGCAAAAATGTGCTATTGGGCAATTAACTTTATGAAAATATTGAAATAAAAGGGTTTTATACATTGATATAACCTGAGGAGGATGCCCTGGGAAGTGTGATCTGTCTCACTGTAAGAGAGGCCGGATATCTCTCGTCCTCCCTTTGTTTATCGATATACTTGGCATTTTATGCTGGTTTTTAGAGTTTTGGCGTCTTAAAGATACTGTTTTTACGCTGAGAGTATAAGAAGATAAAAAAAACAGCTGGATATAAGGAAAAGTAATTATATTTTGAGTGAATGAAATTTCGATTATTTTGATTTGTTATGCAATAAATAAAGGCTCGCCAGGGCGATTGATCCAGGTCATCGCCGACTGGGGCAAAAAATGGCAGGCTTTGGCCTCTTTTCAAGGCGCGGTCTACCAGATTATGCAGTTACAGAAATTAGTCAATATGTTTGGTGGGGATCTTTCTCGCCGTTATGGGCAAAAGGTTCATAAACTCACGCTGCACGGCGGCTTTAGCTGTCCAAACCGTGATGGCACCATCGGACGCGGCGGATGTACTTTCTGTAATGTCGCCTCGTTTGCCGATGAAGCACAGCAGCACCATTCAATTGCCGAGCAGCTTGAGCATCAGGCGCAGTTGGTCAATCGCGCCAGACGCTATCTGGCCTATTTCCAGGCTTATACCAGCACCTTCGCGGAAGTACAGGTGCTGCGTTCGATGTATCAACAGGCGGTCAGCCAGGCCAACATCGTCGGGTTATGCGTTGGGACGCGCCCCGACTGCGTGCCGGATGCGGTACTCGATCTGCTTTGTGAGTATAAAGACCTCGGCTATGAGGTATGGCTGGAGCTCGGTCTGCAAACCGCGCATGACAAAACTCTGCACCGGATTAACCGCGGCCATGATTTTGCCTGCTATCAGAACACCACGCGGCTGGCGCGCGAGCGCGGGCTGAAAGTGTGCTCACACCTGATTGTTGGCCTGCCGGGAGAAGGACAGGCAGACTGTCTGCAAACCATGGAACGTGTGGTGGAGACGGGCGTTGACGGTATTAAGCTGCATCCGCTGCATATTGTGAAAGGCAGTACGATGGCAAAGGCCTGGGAAGCTGGACGGCTGAACGGAATTGAACTGGACGACTACACGGTTACCGCCGGGGAGATGATCCGCCATACGCCGCCAGAGGTGATTTATCATCGAATCTCTGCCAGCGCGCGTCGCCCAATGCTGTTGGCTCCGCTATGGTGTGAAAACCGCTGGACCGGGATGGTCGAACTGGATCGCTATCTCAATGCTCATGGTGTTCAAGGCTCTGCGCTTGGCACTCCGTGGATTCAGCCTGGGAGCTAACCATCCGGCAATCTGCGCCTGCTTGCCTGATGACGCTACGCTTATCAGGCCCACGTTGAATCTCTCCTCGGTCATTTCACCGATAACCTCCGCATTTCTTGCACAATCTTCAACGTCACGCTGAGAATTGAGTATTATTGTGCCAAGTTGTCGTGAAGGAACCCTCTATGAAGCAAATCCGTATGCTGGCGCAATATTACGTCGACCTGATGATGAAATTGGGTCTGGTGCGCTTTTCGCTGTTATTGGCGCTGGCGCTGGTCGTGTTGGCGATTGTGGTGCAGATGGCTGTCACCATGGTGCTGCATGGCCAGGTAGAAAGCATTGATGTTATCCGCTCTATCTTTTTTGGTCTGTTAATTACCCCCTGGGCCGTCTATTTTCTGTCAGTGGTGGTGGAGCAACTGGAAGAGTCCCGGCAACGCTTGTCACGACTGGTACAAAAGCTGGAAGAGATGCGCGAGCGCGATCTCAAGCTCAATGTGCAGTTGAAAGATAATATTGCCCAGCTTAATCAGGAAATTGTTGAGCGCGAAAAAGCCGAAGCGGAGCGCCAGGATACGTTCGAGCAGTTGAAGGTTGAAATCAAAGAGCGCGAAGAAGCGCAGATTCAGCTTGAGCAGCAGTCTTCCTTTTTACGCTCTTTCCTTGATGCCTCGCCGGATCTGGTTTTTTATCGTAATGAAGATAAAGAATTTTCCGGCTGTAACCGTGCCATGGAACTGCTGACCGGCAAGAGCGAAAAGCAGTTGGTGAATTTAAAACCGGCTGATGTTTACTCCCCTGAGGCGGCAGAAAAGGTCATTGAAACCGACGAGAAGGTGTTCCGTCATAACGTCTCACTCACCTACGAACAGTGGCTGGACTATCCGGACGGGCGCAAAGCCTGCTTTGAAATTCGCAAAGTGCCTTACTATGACCGCGTAGGTAAGCGGCATGGTCTGATGGGTTTTGGGCGCGATATTACCGAGCGTAAGCGTTATCAGGACGCGTTAGAGCGTGCCAGCCGCGATAAGACCACCTTCATTTCTACCATCAGCCACGAACTGCGCACTCCGCTTAACGGCATTGTCGGCTTAAGCCGGATCCTGCTGGATACGGATCTGACCGCTGAGCAGGAAAAATACCTGAAAACAATCCACGTCTCTGCCGTGACGCTGGGGAATATTTTCAACGATATTATCGACATGGATAAGATGGAGCGACGTAAAGTTCAGCTCGATAACCAGCCGATCGATTTCACCAGCTTTATGGCGGATCTGGAAAACCTCTCTGGCCTGCAGGCGCAGCAAAAAGGGCTGCGTTTTGTGCTTGAGCCGACGTTACCACTACCGCATAAGGTCATTACCGACGGCACGCGTTTGCGCCAGATTCTGTGGAATCTGATCAGCAACGCCGTGAAGTTTACCCAGCAGGGGCAGGTAACCGTGCGGGCGCGCTATGACCAGGGGAATATACTGCATTTCGAGGTTGAAGATTCCGGGATCGGTATTCCGCAGGATGAGCAAGATAAAATCTTCGCCATGTATTATCAGGTGAAGGACAGCAATGGCGGCAAACCGGCAACGGGAACCGGGATTGGACTGGCCGTATCGAAGCGTCTGGCGAAAAATATGGGCGGTGATATTACGGTCTCCAGCCAGGCTGGCAAAGGCTCCATCTTTACGCTGACCGTGCATGCGCCTGCGGTAGCGGAAGAGATTGAGGACGCCTTTGAAGACGACGACATGCCGCTGCCAGCCCTGAATGTGCTGCTGGTGGAAGATATCGAACTGAACGTTATTGTCGCGCGTTCAGTGCTGGAAAAACTGGGCAACAGCGTGGATGTCGCCATGACCGGGAAAGCCGCGCTGGAAATGTTCACGCCGGGCGAATATGACCTGGTGCTGCTGGATATTCAGCTACCGGATATGACCGGTCTGGATATCTCGCGCGAGCTGACGCAAAAATACGCCCGTGAGGACCTGCCGCCGCTGGTTGCGCTTACCGCCAACGTTCTGAAAGATAAAAAAGAGTATCTGGACGCGGGAATGGACGATGTGCTGAGTAAGCCGCTGTCGGTTCCGGCGTTAACCGCCATGATCAAAAAATACTGGGATACCCGAAACAAAGAGGAGAGCACTGTGACATCTGAAGAGAGCAGTAAATCGCAAGCGCTGTTAGATATTCCTATGTTGGAACAATACCTCGAGCTGGTGGGACCGAAGTTAATAACCGACGGGCTGGCGGTGTTTGAGAAGATGATGCCGGGATATTTGAGCGTGCTGGAGTCCAATCTGACCGCACGGGATAAAAAAGGCGTTGTTGAGGAAGGCCATAAAATTAAAGGCGCGGCAGGTTCCGTGGGGCTGCGCCACCTGCAACAGTTAGGTCAGCAAATCCAGTCGCCAGACCTTCCAGCCTGGGAAGATAATGTTGCTGAATGGATTGAAGAGATGAAGCAGGAGTGGCAGCACGACGTGGCGGTATTGAAGGCCTGGGTGGCGAGCGTGGAAAAAAAATGACCCCGGCTTGACCGGGGTGCGCGAATACTGCGCCAACACCAGGGAAATCGTGGCTGCGCCGTAAATTATTATCATTGTTTACAAGGGCGCAGCCCTAATTTTCAGGCCGCACGCAGTTAAGATAGCAAATCTTAAATAATTTGTTACATGAATCAGTTAAATGTGTGAAGCGTAGCATTTAAATCATAATAACTAATATGTTTCAGCCAGTTGAGAAAGGAGTATCACGATGAAAAAAGTGGGTGTAGTGCTCAGCGGATGCGGCGTGTATGACGGCGCAGAGATCCATGAAACTGTTCTCACGCTTCTGGCGATTGCCCGCAACGGTGCTCAGGCCGTATGTTTCGCACCGGATAAACAACAAGCGGATGTGATTAATCATCTGACCGGCGAGCCGATGCAGGAAACGCGTAATGTGCTGATTGAAGCCGCCCGTATAACACGCGGTGATATTCGCCCACTTGCTCAGGCAGTCTCAACGGAACTGGATGCGTTGATCGTGCCAGGCGGGTTTGGCGCGGCCAAAAATCTGAGCAATTTTGCCAGCCAGGGCAGTGAGTGCCGGGTTGATAGCGACTTAGCTGCGCTGGCGGTGGCTATGCATCAGGCGGGTAAGCCGCTGGGATTTATGTGCATTGCGCCTGCCATGTTACCTAAAATTTTTGACTTTCCGCTGCGTCTGACCATCGGTACTGATATTGATACGGCAGAGGTGCTGGAAGTGATGGGCGCTGAGCATGTGCCTTGTCCGGTTGATGACATTGTCGTTGATGAAGACAACAAAATCGTCACTACTCCCGCCTATATGCTGGCGCAGGACATCGCTCAGGCCGCGAGTGGTATCGATAAACTGGTATCACGTGTGCTGGTGCTGGCTGAATGAGAAAAGGAGTTACCGCCTTTCTGCGACGTATCTTTCTGCGGGCGGTCGTTGTCCTCGCCGTATTCTGGGGCGGGGGCATCGCACTTTTCAGCGTGATGCCAGTCCCTTTCTCTGCCGTGATGGTCGAGCGGCAACTGAGCGCATGGCTGTCCGGTGATTTCGGTTATGTGGCGCACTCAGACTGGGTGAGCATGGATGAGATCTCACCGTGGATGGGACTGGCGGTGATCGCCGCGGAGGACCAGAAGTTTCCCGAGCACTGGGGATTCGATGTTTCCGCCATAGAGAAAGCGCTGGCGCACAACGAACGTAATGAAAACCGTATTCGCGGGGCGTCGACGTTATCGCAACAGACGGCAAAAAACCTCTTTCTGTGGGATGGACGTAGCTGGGTGCGTAAAGGTCTCGAAGCCGGGCTAACGCTGGGTATGGAAACCGTCTGGAGCAAGAAGCGTATTCTGACCGTTTACCTGAATATTGCTGAGTTTGGTGATGGGGTTTTCGGCGTGGAGGCAGCGGCGCAGCGCTATTTCCATAAGCCAGCCAGTCGGCTGAGTCTGTCTGAAGCGGCCTTGCTGGCTGCGGTATTACCCAATCCTTTGCGTTTTAAAGCGAATGCGCCTTCTGGTTATGTACGTAGCCGTCAGGCGTGGATTATGCGCCAAATGCGCCAGCTAGGCGGTGAGTCGTTTATGCGGGAAAATAAGCTGTATTAATGGGTTTATTGCCGGATACGGATCCGGCCTACGGGAGAGTGACGTTGCCGTGTAGGCCTGATGAGCGCAGCGCTTCAGGTACTCGGCTAATCTTCATCAAACCCTGAATTAAACAGGGCAATCACCGCTGCCAGGGCTTCCACTTCCTGTGGACCCGTGGCTTCAACTTCTATCTGACGCCCTTTGGCAGAATCAAGCATCAGCAGAGCGATAACACTGTTTGCCTCGGCTTCCGTTCCTTCATCATTACGCAGCAAAACTTCTGCTTCAAAACCCTGCATCAATTCAAACAGTTTCATGGCTGGGCGAGCATGCATACCCAGCTTATTCGTGATTTCAACGGTTTGCTTCACGGTCATGATTTACGTTTTTCCAGCGTACGATGGCGTGACTGTACGTTTTTACCGCGTGAGCGGAAGTAGTCTGCCAGCTGCTCTGCAATATACACCGAACGGTGTTTCCCGCCGGTACAGCCGATAGCTACGGTGAGGTAGCTGCGGTTGTTGGTCTCCAGCATGGGTAACCATAGCTCAAGATAGCTGCGAGTCTGGTAGATAAAATTGTGTACTTCTGTGTGCCTGTCAAGGAAGGCGGCAACGGGGCGGTCAAGACCGGTCATCGGGCGCAGCTTCGGATCCCAGTGCGGGTTAGGCAGGAAGCGCACGTCAAAGACGTAATCCGCGTCAATTGGGATACCGTGTTTGAAACCAAAGGATTCGAATACCATCGTCAACTCGCGTTCGCGCTTGCCTAGCAGGCGAGTACGCAACATTTCCGCCAGTTCGTGCACGGACATTTCGGAGGTATCCACGATTAGGTCAGCACGAGAGCGCAGAGGCTCCAGCAAATCGCTTTCCTTATCGATAGCGCTCTCCAGAGATAAGTTCTTGCTGGAAAGAGGATGCAGGCGACGCGTGTCGCTGTAGCGGCGAATCAGGGTGTTACGATCGGCGTCAAGGAACAGCAACTGTGGTGAGAAGCCTTCAGGCAGATTGTTCATTGCCTGCTCGAAAATCTCTGGGGACTCAGGCATGTTGCGCACATCAATGCTGACGGCCGCAGAAATCTGGCGATCGGCCAGAGTACGAGCCAGATCGGGCAACAGCACTACGGGAAGGTTATCCACGCAGTAAAAACCCATATCTTCCAGCGCTCGCAGGGCGACAGATTTTCCTGACCCCGAACGACCGCTGACGATCATCAGTACCATGTACTGTTTCTCCTCACAACGACAAAAAAGGATGCCATTGGGTTGTTATGCTTCATCCAGTCCACCTTCGGTGTCCGTGATGATTTGATACAACTCCTGGTCACTCTGTGCTGCGCGCAGGCGGCGGCAGATGGTTTTATCGGCCAGACGTTTGGCGACCAGCGACAACGTATGCAAATGCGTCTTGGTTTGGTCTGCCGGAACCAGCAGGGCGAAAAGCAGATCGACGGGTTGATTATCAATGGCGTCGAAAGCAATAGGCGTTTCAAGTTGCACAAACACGCCAACTGCGCGCATCGTGTCTTCTTCCAGCTTTCCGTGCGGGATAGCAATTCCATTACCGATGCCGGTACTGCCCATTTTTTCACGCGTCAGAATGGCTTCAAATACCACCTGAGAGGGCAAGCTGAGCTGTTTTGCCGCCAGTTCGCTGATGATTTCCAGCGCGCGTTTCTTGCTTTGGCAGTGAACGCCAGCGCGTGTACATTCCTGGTTAAGAACATTGCTCAGTTGTAGAGTCGTATCGTTATTTGTCATAATTTCACCTAAGCGCTAACTGTACAAATGGCCCGTTGTGCTACACAACAGGCCGTCCTGCACCCGCTAACTGCCCGGACAAGTTAGTGCTGTTTCAGTTTATCTTTATGTTTTGTTAACTGCCGAGCCAGTTTATCAATTAAACCGTCAATGGCGGCGTACATATCCTGACCTTCCGCGCTGGCATGAATTTCGCCACCGTTCACATGCAGTGTTGCATCCGAGATATGTGTCACCTTCTCCACTTTCAACACAATATAGACCTGATTAATCCGGTCGAAATATTGTTCTAGCTTGGCGAATTTTGTATTAACAAAATCGCGTAAGGCTTCAGTGATTTCGACGTTGTTTCCAGTGATGTTGAGCTGCATAGTGTCTTCCTTATCGGTTGGGTCAGACCAGCTGTTTGCGCTGGTTCGACGGCGGAATGGATAAAGACTCTCGGTACTTCGCAACAGTGCGGCGTGCCACCATGATACCCTGTTCTGACAGCATAGAGGTTAACTTGCTGTCACTCAGCGGTTTCGCGGGGTTTTCCGCAGCAATTAATTTCTTCACCAGTGCACGTATAGCTGTGGATGAGGCTTCGCCTCCGCCTTCAGTGTTAACGTGACTGGAAAAGAAATACTTCAATTCAAAAATGCCGCGCGGACTGTGCAGATACTTTTGCGTGGTCACTCGGGAAATGGTCGATTCGTGCATCTCGACGGCCTGGGCGATATCCGCCAGCACCATCGGTTTCATAAACTCTTCGCCTTGATCAAAGAAGGCTTGCTGCTGTTCAACGATACAGCGACTGACGCGCAGCAGCGTATCATTGCGACTTTCCAGGCTTTTAATCAGCCACTTTGCATCCTGCAGATTGCTACGAATAAACTGGCTGTCAGCATCGTTGCGCGCGCTGTTGCACATGGCGGCGTAGTGCTGGTTAATCTGCAACCGTGGAATGCTGTCGCCGTTGAGTTCGACCACCCAGCGATCGTTATGCTTACGCACCAGTACATCCGGAATAACGTATTCTGGCTCCCCGGTCTGGATAGACTGCCCAGGTCTGGGGTCCAGGGACTGAATAAGATTGACGGCTTCTTTCAGCACATCTTCTTTCAGCCGGGTTACGCGCATCAGCGTGCGGAAGTCATGGTTGGCTAACAGATCGAGGTGATCGCTGATGATCAGGCGCGCTTCTTCCAGCCACGGCGTGGCTTTATCAAACTGTGAAAGTTGGATCAATAAGCAGTCGCGGAGATCTTTGGCCGCCACGCCCACGGGATCAAAACGCTGAATGCGTTTAAGCACGGCTTCGATTTCGTCCATACCGACGTCGTCATCGCCCATGCTTTCGAGAATATCGTCCAGGGTTACGGTGAGATAACCGGTTTCGTCTACCGCATCAACAATGGATGTCGCAATCGCGCGATCGGTATCCGAGAACGGGGTCAGCTCTACTTGCCACATCAGGTAATCCTGCAGTGATTGCGTGGTCTCCCCCTGATACACAGGCAGTTCGTCGTCGATGTAATCCCCGCTGGTGCCAGAAGGTGTACCGGCGGTGTAAATTTCATCCCAACTGGCGTCAAGTGGCAGCTCCTCTGGCATCTCTTTTTGTTCGAGAGCATCTGCGGTGTCGAGGGATTCGCTGTCCTGTTTTTCCTGGGTATCAATTTCGTCGTGAAGATCGGTTTGCTCGAGCAGTGGGTTACTTTCCAGCGCTTGCTGAAGTTCTTGCTGAAGTTCCAGCGTGGACAGCTGCAACAGACGGATAGCCTGTTGTAGCTGAGGCGTCATCGCCAGTTGTTGGCTAAGCCTGAGTTGCAAACCTTGCTTCATGTTCAGAGTTGTTCTCTCCTGCGGTGACGTGAAGTCTTCTACCCTATCAGAGTCTGAAGTCTTCCCCAAGGTATACGCGTTTAACGTGCTCATCCTGCAGTATTTCTGTTGGCGTGCCATGCGCGATCAGGTGGCCCTGACTCACGATGTAGGCGCGCTCACACACTGCCAGCGTTTCGCGAACGTTATGGTCGGTAATCAGCACCCCAAGCCCGCTGTCGCGCAGGTGTTCGATGATCCGTTTGATATCAATAACGGAAATCGGGTC
This sequence comes from Citrobacter sp. RHBSTW-01044, assembly GCF_013781945.1. Taxonomy (NCBI): domain Bacteria; kingdom Pseudomonadati; phylum Pseudomonadota; class Gammaproteobacteria; order Enterobacterales; family Enterobacteriaceae; genus Citrobacter; species Citrobacter sp. RHBSTW-01044. The sequence goes on from NZ_CP056180.1 coordinate 495,435, forward strand.
AACACCGGCAAACGGTTCATCCAGCAGGATAAATTTCGGATTCGCGGCCAGTGCGCGGGCGATCTCCACGCGGCGTCGTTCACCACCGGAGAGCGACTGCCCCATGCTGTCACGCAGGTGTTCGATGTGGAACTCTTCCATCAGCTCGTTGGCGCGATCTTCCCGCTGCTCGCTGGTAAGATCGTCACGAATTTGCAGCACCGCCATCAGGTTATCAAACACGCTCAGGCGACGGAAAATAGACGCTTCCTGCGGCAAGTAGCCGATGCCGCGACGCGCGCGCGCATGCAGAGGCAGTAGGCTGATGTCTTCGTCATCAATGATAATGTTGCCCGCATCACGTGGGACAATGCCGACCACCATGTAAAAGGTCGTTGTCTTGCCCGCACCGTTAGGACCGAGCAGACCGACGATCTCCCCGGAGTTGACGGTCAGACTGACATCTTCCACCACACGGCGGCCCTTATAGGCTTTTGCAAGGTTCTTTGCAGTTAATGTTGCCATAACGAATCAGTTACCTTTTTTCTCTGCCGGAGCCTTGTTTTTGTCCTGCAACTGCGACGGTACCAGAACGGTGGTGACGCGTTTGCCTTTATCGCTGAAGGCCTGCATTTTCTGCTCTTTCACCAGATAGGTGATCTTATCGCCCGTGATGTTGCTATCGAGCTGTTCCAGGTAAGCCTTACCGGTGAGAACGACGAAGTCTTTCGCCAGTTCATAATGCATGTGTGAGGCGTGGCCTTTAACCGGTTTACCGTTGTCCTGCATCTGGTAAAAGGTTGCAGGATTACCGTAGCCATCAATGACTTCTTTACCGTCTTCACCGCCAGGGCGGGTTACGACGACTTTATCGGCGTTAATTTTGATGGTGCCCTGAGTCACAATCACGTTGCCAGTAAAGGTCACCACGTTGCCTTGCATATCAAGAGACTGCTGGTCCGACTCAATGTGAATCGGCTGCTCGGTATCGCCGGTGACGGCGAATGCCGGGATGCTGGCGGCCAGAAGTGAGCTGGCAAGCACAAGATTAAGGCTGAGTTTGTTTGTTTTGGATTTCATATGAGGTTCTAACCTTTTCAATCAGCTCGGCGTTCTTGCTGCGTAAGTTGCCGCGCATCTTCAGTCCGCTGGAGTTAAATGTTGTGCCATATAACGTGACGAGATCATCGGAAGTGACGTCTTGTGTCACCAGGTTAATCTGTGCGTTATCGGTCGTCATTCTGCGTAGTTGAGAGTCGGGCACCAGGGCGTTGACCTCAACATGGCCGTACAGATATAGCATCCGATCGTTGGTCAATTTGGCTTTATCAGCCTTGATCGTCCAGGTCGGTACTTTATCCTTATCAAATGTGGTTAATACCGGTTGAGTAAACCACGAAACCGCTTGTTCCGAATAATATTCAACGTTTTGCGCGATCAAGTGATAGCTCAGTGCGCCTTCGGGACTATACACAACGGTATCAGTATGTTCGCTCTTATAGGTTGGCTCGTTGTTATTTACGACGACCTCAGCGGTGTCGTCTTTGTCTGCCAGATTAATACCAATCATCACAAGGACAGCCAGCGACAGTAGAATGATAACCCAACGTCTGGTTTTGCTCATATCGATTGCCCTTTGGCCTCGTCCAGTTTGCCCTGCGCCAGGAGTAATAAATCGCAGACTTCACGTACCGCGCCGCGTCCCCCATCGATGCGGGTGACATAATCAGCCCGCGGGATCAGCAAAGGATGAGCATCCGCCACCGCCACGCTTAATCCCACTTGTGCCATCACCGGCCAGTCGATCAGATCATCGCCAACGTACGCAACATTTTCAGGAGCGATCGCCAGTTTGCTAAGGAGATCGTTAAAGGCGACCAGTTTGTCTGACTGCCCCTGATACAAATGCGTGATCCCCAATGTGGCACAGCGATCTTCTACAAGTTTAGCCTTTCGTCCGGTAATAATGGCAACCTCGATACCGGAAGTGAGCGCACAGCGAATTCCGTAACCATCGCGGACGTTAAAAGCCTTCAGCTCTTCACCGTTGTTGCCCATATAAATCAGACCATCAGACAGTACGCCATCCACATCCAGGATCAGCAAACGGATGTTCTCTGCCCGGGTGATAACGTCTGTGCTGACGGGTCCATAACAGGTCGCAAGCGACGCACCTGCTTTACTCATTTTCTTTATCCTTGAGTTTCTTACACTACACCTGCACGCAGCAGATCATGCATATGTAACACACCAAGTAACCGGTCGCCATCAGCAACCATTACCGAGGTGATATGGCGGGACTGCATTAAGTTCAGGGCATCGACGGCAAGAATGCCCGGACGCACGCGAATGCCGCCAGGGGTCATCACATCGGCAATGCCTAACTGGCGAACATCAACGCCCATATCGAAGACGCGACGTAAATCGCCATCGGTGAAAATACCGTCAATCTTCATGTCATCATCGCAAATGACGGTCATGCCGAGATTTTTACGCGTGATCTCAAGTAAGGCGTCACGCAGGCTGGCGCTTTTAGTCACATACGGGATCTCATCGCCCGTATGCATAATATCGTTAACGCGCAGTAAAAGCTTACGGCCTAGTGCGCCACCGGGATGAGATAACGCAAAATCTTCCGCGGTAAAGCCACGCGCTTTTAATAATGCCACGGCTAGCGCATCGCCCATCACCAGCGTTGCGGTCGTGCTGCTGGTCGGCGCCAGGCCTAACGGGCAAGCTTCCTTGGGCACTTTAACACACAGATGCACATCTGCCGCACGCGCCATGCTGCTTTCCGGACGACCGGTCATGCAGATAAGCGGTACATGAAGGCGTTTTAACACCGGGATTAACGCCGCTATCTCATTGGATTCACCGGAGTTAGAGATGGCGATGACTACATCCTGCGGCGAGACCATGCCCAGATCGCCATGTGCGGCTTCGCCTGGATGCACGAAAAATGAGGGGGTGCCGGTGCTGGCAAATGTGGCCGCCATTTTCCGCCCGATATGTCCAGATTTCCCCATCCCCATCACTACAACTTTGCCCGGGCAGCTGAATATTTTCTCGCAGGCGAGAGTAAAATTTTGGTTGATGTACTGATCAAGCTCCGCCAGGCCTTCACGTTCAATTGCCAGGACTTCCTTGCCTGCTTGCTGAAAGTCAAAACCCGGTTGCAACTCTAAGTGCGACATAATGCGTTTCCAGTTATCCAACGAGAAGTGGCGATAACCAATACAGCATCGCCAGCCATATGATAAAACCGCCGGTCAGCAGCGCACCCGCGCCGCGACCAATCTGGCGCGGACGTCGCCAGCAGAGTAGTGCAAAAATTACGCTCACCAGCAGCATGACGCTATAGTCACGGGTGAAGGCCATCGGATTGACTTCCCCCGGCGTAATCAGCGCCGGCAGTCCGAGGACGATAACAATATTAAAAATGTTCGCGCCGATGATGTTGCCGACGGCAATATCGTTTTCACCTTTACGCAGACCCGCAATTGCCGTTGCCAGCTCCGGCAGGCTGGTACCAATGGCGACAACCGTCAGCCCGATGGTGAGTTCGCTCATGGCGAAGTAGTTCGCCAGTACGGTTGCGTTATCTACCACCATACGCGTTGCCATTGGCATAATAATTAGCGCAATACCCAACCACAAAAACGCGACCGGTAACCCGCCTTCGCGCGGCAGTTCCGCGATCTGCTCGCGGGTCAGGCTGTCGTTACCTTGTCGCTCAGCCAGACGGGCGATTTTAACAATGAATAACAGCCATAGCACGGCCAGAAGCAGAAGAAAGAAACCATCGCTGCGACTCAATTGCCCGTCATACAGGACCGATGCGGCTAAGATGCTTACCAGCAACATTAGCGGTAATTCACGACGCAGAACATCAGAATGCACGGTAAAAGGATGAATCAGCGCCGACAGGCCTAAAATAAGCAGAATGTTGGTAATGTTAGAGCCGATGGCGGTACCGACGGCTAAATCAAGCTGCCCGTTCATCGATGCGGCAACGGAGACAATTATCTCGGGTAACGATGTACCAATGCTGACCACGGTCATCCCGATGATAATGGGGGGAATACCGAAGTTTCGACATAAAATGGATGCGGCAAATACCAGTCGGTCGGCACCGTAGACCACCAGAAGTAAACCAATTATTAACAGCGCCGTCGCTAAAAGCATCTAAAGTCCTTTCTTCAGGTATACTCGCCGGTCCACTTGAAGGATTTCTGGAAGCCGTCACGAATTCTTAATTTTGACTTTATGCGGCTAAAAAGTAAAACAAATGCCAGCTTTCGCTAACCAGGACAGGTAATAATCTGTAAATATGTTGGGTTCAGGGCTAAATTGAGCGCCAAACTCTTCGATCAACGAGGCAATAGTAAAGGATGAATCAATGGGTCAGTCTGTGGCGAATCTAATCGATATGCGCGATGTCAGCTTTTCCCGAGGCGACCGCTGCATCTTTGATAATATTTCCCTGACGGTGCCGCGTGGTAAGGTGACGGCGATCATGGGGCCATCAGGCATCGGCAAAACGACGCTGTTGCGTCTGATCGGCGGACAAATCTCCCCCGATAAGGGCGAGATCCTGTTTGACGGCGAAAATGTCCCGGCCATGTCCCGTTCGCGTTTATTTACCGTGCGTAAGCGCATGAGCATGCTATTCCAGTCTGGTGCGCTGTTTACTGATATGAATGTGTTTGACAACGTTGCATACCCGTTGCGCGAGCATACAACACTGCCTGCGCCGCTGCTGAAAAGCACGGTAATGATGAAGCTCGAGGCCGTTGGCCTGCGGGGCGCGGCAAAATTAATGCCTTCTGAATTATCCGGTGGGATGGCGCGTCGTGCCGCGTTAGCACGTGCTATCGCGCTGGAGCCAGACCTTATTATGTTTGATGAGCCGTTCGTCGGCCAGGATCCCATCACCATGGGCGTGCTGGTGAAGCTGATTTCTGAACTGAACAGCGCACTGGGCGTCACCTGCGTGGTGGTTTCCCATGATGTGCCAGAAGTGCTGAGTATTGCGGATTACGCCTATATTATGGCGGACAAAAAAATAGTGGCCTACGGTAGTGCTCAGGCGCTGCAAGAAAATGCCGATCCGCGTGTGCGTCAGTTCCTCGATGGCATTGCCGATGGACCGGTTCCGTTCCGTTACCCGGCGGGCGACTACCACATCGATTTACTCAAAACAGGGAGTTAAGCCACCCATGTTGTTAAATGCGCTGGCATCACTCGGACATCGGGGAATAAAAACCCTCAGGACGTTCGGGCGAGCCGGATTAATGTTGTTCAATGCAGTTGTCGGCAAGCCGGAGTTTCGCAAACATGCGCCGCTGCTGATACGCCAGCTCTATAATGTCGGTGTCTTATCGATGCTGATCATTATTGTTTCTGGCGTGTTCATCGGCATGGTGCTGGGGTTGCAGGGATACCTGGTGCTGACGACCTACAGTGCGGAAACCAGCCTCGGTATGCTGGTGGCGCTGTCATTGCTACGTGAGCTGGGGCCGGTGGTTGCGGCGCTGTTGTTTGCCGGGCGGGCCGGATCGGCCTTAACCGCAGAGATTGGCCTGATGCGGGCGACCGAGCAGCTTTCCAGCCTGGAAATGATGGCCGTCGATCCACTGCGCCGAGTGATCTCCCCGCGTTTTTGGGCCGGTGTCATTTCATTGCCGCTGCTGACGATTATATTTGTCGCGGTGGGGATCTGGGGTGGGTCGTTGGTTGGCGTAAGCTGGAAAGGTATTGATGCAGGCTTTTTCTGGTCGGCTATGCAAAATGCCGTCGACTGGCGTCTGGATCTGGTCAACTGCCTGATTAAGAGCGTGGTTTTTGCCATTACGGTCACCTGGATTGCATTGTTCAATGGTTATGATGCTATCCCGACCTCTGCCGGGATTAGCCGGGCAACGACACGCACCGTAGTGCACGCCTCTCTTGCCGTTCTGGGGCTGGATTTTGTGCTGACCGCACTGATGTTTGGGAATTGAGTTCATGCAAACGAAAAAAAATGAAATTTGGGTCGGGTTATTCCTGCTGGTTGCGCTGCTGGCCGCGCTGTTTGTCTGCCTGAAGGCGGCGAACGTCACCTCAATGCGTACTGAACCGACTTATACGATTTATGCGACCTTTGATAATATCGGCGGTCTGAGAGAGCGCTCTCCGGTGCGGATTGGCGGGGTCGTGGTAGGACGCGTATCGGACATCTCGTTAGATCAGAAAACGTACCTGCCGCGCGTGACGCTGGAAATTGAATCGCGTTTTAACCATATTCCTGACACCAGTTCTCTGAGCATCCGTACTTCCGGTCTGTTGGGCGAACAGTATCTGGCATTGAACGTAGGTTTTGAAGATCCTGAGCTGGGAACGTCTATCCTCAAAGATGGCGGTACGATTCAGGACACGAAATCTGCGATGGTGCTGGAAGATATGATTGGTCAGTTCCTTTACAACAGCAACAGTAAAGGTGATGACAATAAGAATTCTGGCGATGCGCCAGCCGCAACTGAAGGCAATAATGAAGCCACTACGCCTGCGGGCGCAACGAAATAATCTCAGGAGAATCGACGTATGTTTAAACGATTGATGATGGTGGCTATGCTGGTGATTGCTCCACTTAGCGCGGCAACCGCAGCGGACCAGACGAACCCGTACAAACTGATGGATGAGGCGGCGCAGAAGACGTTTGACCGTCTGAAGAACGAGCAACCTAAAATCCGTTCCAACCCGGATTACCTGCGTCAGGTGGTCGATCAGGAACTGCTGCCTTACGTGCAGGTTAAGTATGCAGGCGCACTGGTACTGGGCCGCTACTACAAAGATGCGACCCCGGCTCAGCGTGACGCCTATTTCGCCGCATTCCGTGAATATCTGAAGCAGGCTTACGGTCAGGCGCTGGCGATGTACCACGGCCAGACCTATCAGATTGCCCCTGAGCAGCCGCTGGGTGATGCGACCATCGTGCCTATCCGCGTAACCATCATCGATCCAAACGGTCGTCCTCCGGTACGTCTGGATTTCCAGTGGCGTAAAAATTCCCAGACGGGTAACTGGCAGGCGTATGACATGATTGCTGAAGGCGTAAGTATGATCACCACCAAACAGAATGAGTGGAGCGACCTGCTGCGTACGAAAGGTATTGATGGCCTGACGGCACAGCTGAAATCTATTTCTCAGCAGAAAATCACGCTGGAAGAGAAAAAATAATGACGCAGTCACTCACCTGGATGCGTGAAGGCGACAAGCTGGTGCTGGTGGGAGAGCTGGATCAGGACGTGTTAAACCCATTATGGGATGCGCGAGTTGAGGCGATGAAAGGGGTATCCTGCATCGACCTGAACCAGATTTCCCGGGTGGATACCGGTGGTCTGGCATTACTGCTGCACCTGATTAATGAGGGCAAGCAGCAGGGGAACAGCGTTTCGCTCGCTGGCGTTAACGATAAAGTGTACACGCTGGCGCAGCTTTACAATTTGCCTGACGACGTTCTTCCGCGTTAATTTTTGTAAGCCGGATAAGGTCTTGTGCCGCCATCCGGCAACTCCTCTGCGGGGGATCTGCCACTAAAGCCTTGTCTGATTTATCAGCGGGGCTTTTTGCTTATTTATGACAGCGCCACTTTGCTCTAAGATGTTGGGCTGTTTTCACTATCTGACGAATGAAGAGCCCATGGAAAATAATGAAATTCAGAGCGTGCTGATGAATGCACTCTCCCTCCAGGAAGTCCACGTTTCTGGCGACGGCAGTCACTTTCAGGTTATTGCCGTGGGTGAGATGTTTGAAGGCATGAGCCGGGTCAAGAAACAGCAATCGGTCTATGGCCCGTTGATGGAGTACATTGCGGACAACCGCATTCATGCCGTGTCGATTAAGGCGTTTACTCCAGCGGAATGGGCGCGCGATCGCAAACTTAACGGTTTTTGAGCTACGGGTGATATGCCGGTAGCGAAGATAAATTCTTAACAGAGAACAGAATAATGGATAAATTTCGTGTTCAGGGGCCAACCAAGCTCCAGGGCGAAGTCACAATTTCAGGCGCTAAAAACGCCGCGCTGCCGATCCTGTTTGCGGCGCTGCTGGCGGAAGAACCTGTAGAGATCCAGAACGTCCCGAAACTGAAGGATGTTGACACCTCAATGAAGCTGCTGAGCCAGTTGGGGGCGAAAGTTGAGCGTAATGGTTCTGTGCACATTGATGCGCGTGACGTGAACGTCTTCTGTGCGCCGTACGATCTGGTCAAAACCATGCGTGCATCCATCTGGGCGCTTGGGCCACTGGTTGCCCGCTTTGGCCAGGGCCAGGTTTCACTGCCGGGCGGCTGCACCATCGGCGCGCGTCCGGTTGACCTGCACATTACTGGTCTGGAGCAGTTAGGCGCGACTATTAAGCTTGAAGAAGGCTATGTGAAAGCGTCCGTTGATGGCCGCCTGAAAGGCGCGCATATCGTCATGGATAAAGTGAGCGTCGGCGCGACGGTCACTATCATGTGCGCAGCAACGCTTGCCGAAGGCACTACCATCATCGAAAACGCCGCGCGTGAGCCGGAGATCGTGGATACCGCGAACTTCCTGATTGCGCTGGGCGCAAAAATCACAGGCCAGGGTACCGATCGTATTACTATCGAAGGCGTTGAGCGCCTCGGCGGCGGTGTGTATCGCGTTCTGCCTGACCGCATCGAAACCGGTACTTTCCTGGTCGCAGCGGCAATTTCTCGCGGCAAAATTATCTGTCGTAATGCACAACCTGACACGCTGGATGCCGTTCTGGCGAAGCTGCGTGATGCGGGAGCGGATATCGAAGTCGGTGACGACTGGATCAGCCTGGACATGCACGGTAAACGTCCGAAAGCGGTCAATGTGCGCACGGCGCCGCACCCGGCGTTCCCTACCGATATGCAGGCCCAGTTCACGTTGCTGAACCTGGTGGCAGAAGGTACGGGCTTCATCACGGAAACCGTGTTTGAGAACCGCTTTATGCACGTGCCTGAGCTGAGCCGTATGGGCGCTCACGCAGAAATCGAAAGCAATACCGTGATTTGCCACGGCGTGGAAACGCTCTCCGGCGCACAGGTTATGGCGACCGATCTGCGCGCATCTGCAAGCCTCGTGCTGGCAGGGTGTATTGCTGAAGGTACGACGGTAGTCGATCGTATTTATCACATCGATCGCGGCTATGAGCGCATCGAAGATAAACTGCGCGCGCTGGGTGCAAACATTGAGCGCGTGAAAGGCGAGTAATCGTCTACGTCTCTTGTAACCCCCAGTTCTGTGAACCGGGGGTTACTACTCATCAGTGTTCATTCAGGATTCTGTTTCTCTTTGCGTCCCCTCATCATCCGCGTTCTGTCGATAAACTCATGTGTTTTTGCATCGTGATAGCGTGACGGCCAAATCACCCACGGGTCGGTTCCCAACGATCGGGCGATAATCAACTCACCTTTTGGCCATGGGCGTGTTAACGCATTGGCCAGCGTTGATGAGCTTAATCCATTTTTACGTGATTCAGCGGCCATTGAGGTCCCTTTCTTGCGCAGTCCGGCGATGATATCGGCCGGATGCCAGTCAATCAGCTTGTTTTCCATAAACTCATCTCTCCTTTGGTTATCGACTTATGGTTCCACGATCGGTTGTGGAGATACTATAACGCCCGGAGAACGAATGTTCTAAAATGTTCATGTAAAGTGTGGGTATATTCAGAATATGCCAAATTCATGCGAAGATTGCTGGATAGGGGGAAGTGTTTATTGGAATTTATAAAAGCATCCCGTGCAGGGCACGGGATGATGAAAGATGCCGCAGGGTATTAACGGTCGCGCTGTACGGCGATATGCGCCAGACCAATCAGCGCTTCTCTCCACGGCGTATCAGGCAGTACCTGCAGCGCAGCGATGGCCTTATCAGCCTCTTCTTCTGCACGTTGGCGAGTCCACTCCAGGGAACCACAGGCGTTCATCGCTTCCAGAACAGGCTCCAGAAGGTGACGGCCATTACCCTGCTCAATAGCCTGGCGGATCATTTGTGCTTGTTCAGGGGTGCCGTGGCGCATGGCATGCAGCAGCGGCAGCGTTGGTTTGCCCTCGTTGAGGTCATCACCGACGTTTTTACCCAGTTGCTCACCATCCGCGTTGTAATCCAGCAAATCGTCAATTAACTGGAAAGCAGTACCGAGATAACGGCCATAATCCTGCAACCCTTTCTCTTGTTCTTCGCTGCAACCAGCCAGAATGCCAGAGCATTGGGCAGCCGCTTCAAACAAACGCGCGGTCTTACTGTAGATAACGCGCATATAGTTTTCTTCAGTGATGTCCGGGTCGTTGACGTTCATCAACTGTAAGACTTCACCTTCGGCGATGACGTTGACCGCTTTCGACATGACTTCCAGCACTTTCAGCGAACCGAGGCTGGTCATCATCTGAAAAGCGCGGGTATAGATAAAATCGCCGACCAGCACGCTGGCCGCATTGCCAAACGCCGCATTCGCCGTGGCTTTTCCGCGGCGCATGTCGGACTCATCCACAACATCGTCGTGCAACAGGGTCGCGGTGTGGATAAACTCGATGAGGGCTGCAATCGTAACGTGTGCATTTTGCTGGTAGCCAACTGCACGCGCGGCGAGTACGGCGATCATTGGGCGAATGCGTTTTCCGCCGCCGCTAACGATGTAGTACCCCAGTTGATTGATCAGCTGCACGTCGGAATTGAGCTGTTCAAGGATTGTCGCATTGACCCCCGCCATATCTTGCGCGGTTAACTCATTGATTTTTTCTAAATTCATCGCAAAAGCCGGGCTTCTCGCCCCGATTACCTCACTGTATCGGAAGGTAACGTCGGGTTTAGGGTTATAAATATATGCTGATTGTACTGAAAAAACGCCATAGATAAACGTTACCGTACGTGTTGTGTTTTTTTTCTTCATGTATTGACGTAGCACTTGTCAAAGGCTCGCGTTTTGCGTAATATTCGCGCCCTATTGTGAATATTTATAGCGCACTCTGAATCATCAAAAAGGTGTGCGCGGAAGCGGAGTTTTTTATGTACGCGGTTTTCCAAAGTGGTGGTAAACAACACCGAGTAAGCGAAGGTCAGACCGTTCGCCTGGAAAAGCTGGACATCGCAACTGGCGAATCTGTTGAATTCGCAGAAGTTCTGATGATCGCAAACGGTGAAGAAGTCAAAATCGGCGTTCCTTTCGTTGATGGCGGCGTTATCAAAGCTGAAGTTGTTGCTCACGGTCGTGGCGAGAAAGTTAAAATTGTTAAGTTTCGTCGTCGTAAACACTACCGTAAGCAGCAGGGCCATCGTCAGTGGTTCACTGATGTAAAAATCACTGGCATCAGCGCTTAAGTTAAGGGGAGCAGATTAAATGGCACATAAAAAGGCTGGCGGCTCGACTCGTAACGGTCGCGATTCAGAAGCTAAACGTCTGGGCGTAAAACGCTTCGGCGGTGAAACAGTTCTGGCTGGTAGCATCATCGTTCGTCAACGTGGTACTAAATTCCACGCTGGTTCCAACGTTGGTTGCGGCAAAGACCACACTCTGTTTGCTAAAGCAGACGGTAAAGTGAAATTTGAAGTGAAAGGCCCGAAAAACCGTAAATTCATCAGCATCGTTGCTGAATAAGTTTTTCGCGTCCCGGTAACGGATAAAAGCCCCGCAACACGTTGCGGGGCTTTTTACATTCGACGGCCGGTAAATACGCTCGTCGCGCCGTGATAACCCGGAAACGAGCCCTTGCAGGGAATACGGCATGAAGCAGCAGGCAGGTATTGGTATTCTGTTAGCACTCACAACGGCAGTATGTTGGGGCGCTTTGCCAATAGCGATGAAGCAAGTGCTGGAGGTGATGGAGCCTCCTACCGTGGTGTTCTACCGTTTTTTAATGGCAAGCATTGGCCTTGGCGCTATTCTTGCGGTTAAAAAAAAGCTCCCTCCGTTGCGTATTTTTCGCAAAGCGCGTTGGCTGATCCTGTTGGCTATCGCTACCGGTGGGTTGTTCGGTAACTTCATTCTGTTTAGTTCATCCTTGCAATATTTGAGCCCAACGGCTTCGCAGGTTATCGGTCAGCTGTCACCGGTTGGTATGATGATTGCCAGCGTCTTTATCCTGAAAGAAAAGATGCGCGGTACGCAGGTGATTGGCGCCATTATGCTTCTGAGCGGCCTGGTTCTGTTTTTTAATACCAGTCTGATCGAAATTTTTACCCGTCTCACCGATTACACCTGGGGCGTTATCTTTGGTGTTGGTGCGGCGATGGTCTGGGTGAGCTATGGGGTCGCGCAAAAGGTGTTATTGCGCCGCCTGGCATCACCGCAGATCCTGTTTTTACTGTACACTTTATGTACGATTGCGTTGTTGCCGTTGGCTAAACCCAGTGTCATCACGCAGCTCAGTGACTGGCAGCTGGCATGCCTTGTATTCTGCGGCCTGAATACGCTGGTAGGATACGGTGCTCTCGCGGAAGCGATGGCGCGTTGGCAGGCGGCACAGGTGAGCGCCATTATTACGCTCACTCCGCTGTTTACGTTGTTATTTTCAGATTTATTATCACTGGCCTGGCCCGATTTCTTCGCCAGACCGATGCTAAACCTATTAGGTTATCTCGGTGCGTTTATCGTGGTTGCGGGCGCGATGTATTCCGCCATTGGTCATCGAATTTGGGGCGGTTTACGTAAGCATGAAACGGTGGTTTCGCAGCCCCGCTCAGGCGAATGATTTACGGAGAGTAAAATGAAGTTTGTTGATGAAGCATCGATTCTGGTCGTTGCAGGTGATGGCGGTAATGGTTGCGTCAGCTTCCGCCGCGAAAAGTACATCCCAAAAGGCGGTCCGGACGGTGGAGACGGTGGTGATGGTGGTGACGTTTGGCTGGAAGCCGACGAAAACCTGAACACGCTGATCGATTACCGTTTTGAAAAATCATTCCGCGCGGAACGTGGACAGAATGGCGCGAGCCGTGATTGCACCGGCAAGCGTGGTAAAGATGTCACGATTAAAGTGCCTGTAGGTACGCGTGTAATCGATCAGGGCACGGGCGAAACCATGGGCGACATGACCAAACACGGTCAGCGTCTGATGGTCGCTAAAGGCGGCTGGCACGGTCTGGGCAACACCCGTTTCAAATCCTCAGTCAACCGTACTCCGCGTCAGAAAACGATGGGTACACCGGGCGATAAACGCGATCTGATGCTGGAGCTGATGCTGCTGGCGGACGTCGGGATGCTGGGCATGCCAAACGCCGGTAAATCGACGTTTATCCGTGCGGTGTCCGCGGCGAAGCCGAAAGTCGCTGACTATCCGTTCACCACTCTGGTTCCGAGCCTGGGTGTGGTACGTATGGACAACGAAAAGAGCTTCGTGGTTGCCGACATTCCGGGTCTGATTGAAGGCGCGGCTGAAGGCGCAGGCTTGGGTATCCGCTTCCTGAAACACCTGGAACGCTGCCGCGTACTGCTACACCTCATTGATATCGATCCGATTGACGGTTCCGATCCGGTTGAAAATGCCCGTATCATAATTGGCGAGCTTGAAAAATACAGCCAGGATCTGGCGTCTAAACCGCGTTGGTTAGTGTTCAACAAAATTGATTTGCTGGACAAGGCTGAAGCGGAAGAGAAAGCGAAAGCGATCGCCGAAGCGTTGGGCTGGGAAGGTAAATATTACCTGATCTCCGCCGCCAGCCAGTTGGGCGTGAAGGATCTCTGCTGGGATGTGATGACCTTTATCATCGAGAACCCGATTGTTCAGGCGGAAGAAGCGAAACAGCCAGAGAAAGTCGAGTTCATGTGGGATGATTATCACCGCCAGCAACTCGCTGAAGTCGAAGACGAAGCAGAAGATGACTGGGATGACGATTGGGACGAAGACGACGAAGAAGGCGTTGAGTTCATCTACAAGCGTTAATCACATTAAAAACCCCGGCCATGTTGCCGGGGTTTTGTTTCCAGGTTTCAGAAGGCCGGATTAGGTGCGTTAGCGCTGCCATCCGGCAAACATACTCAGTTATTCTGATAAATATCCTTGTATAACCGGCTTTCGAAGCGGACCAGTGGAATACGGCGATTACGCTGATCAGCTGGCTCTACCGCATAACCAGACAGATACTGCACAAATGCCATGCGCTGACCGCTTGCCGTGGTGATGAAGCCTGCCAGGTTATAGACCCCCTGCAGTGAGCCTGTCTTCGCCGATACTTTGCCATCTACGCCAGCCTGATGCAGACCCGCACGGTATTGCAAAGAGCCGTCATGGCCTGCCAGCGGCAGCATGGTGATAAAGTTCAGCTCGTTATCGTGCTGAGCGATATATTGCAGCACCTGCATCATGGTCGCCGGGGCAATCAGGTTATGGCGGGAGAGCCCAGAACCGTCGGCAATAATGGTGTTGCCGATATCAATACCCGCTTGCTGACGCAGAATCTGGCGTACGGCATCAGAACCTGCTCGCCAGGTACCTGGCACGTTAAATCGTGCATGGCCAATCATACGGAAAACGGTATCGGCAATCATGTTGTCCGATTTTTTCAGCATAATCTTAAGCAAGTCGTGCAGCGGCGCCGACTGCTTACTGGCTACCACGGTCCCCGGCTCGTTGACCAGCGTCTGGCGCAGCAGAGTCCCGCTGTAAGTGATACCGGCTTGTTTTAGCTCATCTTTGATAATCGCCCCGGCATAGCTGGCGCCGTCCTGAATAGCGAATGCCAGCGGCAGCGGATCGGCTCGTTGGGGCAGGCATCCGGTCAACGTAAAGCGGTTGAGATCGCCTGGAACCACGTCCAGTTCACAATATTGCGCTTCGGCAGAGCCACGAGCGAGAGTACGCACCTGACTGAACATGGTGACCGGGTAGTAAGATGCCACGCGGATAAAGGCGAGATCGTTAGGTTTTTGCGCGCTATAGAGTGAAACCGAGAAACAGTTACGATCGACAATGGCTGCCGCGGGCGGTGCGCTAAAACACTGCGTCATGTCGTTCCAGGGCCAGCCCGGCGCTTTATCATGGCTGGCGAAAATGGAGGTGTCGATCAAGACATTTCCGGCAATTTGCGTCACGCCTGATTTTTTCAGGGTTGCCACCATATTGCGAATATCCTGACGTTTTAGCGTCGGATCGGCACCAAATCGCGCCACTAAGTCACCTTTCAAAACGCCGCCTTCCACGTTGCCTTTAGTCTCAAGCGTGGTGGTAAAACGAAAGTCAGGCCCGAGCTGAATCAATGCCGCCAGCGCGGTGATCACTTTCTGGGTACTGGCCGGCAGCGCCATCTGCTGGCTATGGTAATCAATAGCAGGAGCAGGTGCGCCAACCTTCTGTACCATAAGGGCGAGGTTGGCCCCGGCAGGGAGCTGATTGATATACTCGTCGACGTTCGCAGCCTGAACGCTGAACGCTATACTGGCAGTCAATCCAATGGTAAATCTGGAAAATCGCATAATCTCGCGCTAACAACCTGGAAACAGGCCGTCATACTACGGCGCAACGCCCCAAAAAGTAAACGATGACCCATAGGGAACTCCAGGGTAAAATGATCATCAAATAGAGAATTGTAGCTGACCTGGGACCCTGAGCCCCGGGTCGGTATTTTTTTGCTTCTGACTCTGGCATGGCGTATGCCAGAGTGGGCTTAGCAGCCGGGGTGAGAGCAGCCGCCCCCTACAGGAATGTTCAAGAGGTATAACAAATGCAAGCTATCCCAATGACCTTACGTGGTGCTGAAAAACTGCGCGAAGAACTGGATTTTCTGAAATCGGTGCGCCGTCCTGAAATCATTGCCGCTATCGCAGATGCGCGCGAGCATGGCGACCTGAAAGAAAATGCAGAGTATCACGCGGCGCGCGAACAGCAGGGTTTCTGCGAAGGGCGCATTAAAGATATCGAAGCTAAACTGTCCAACGCGCAGGTTATCGACGTCACAAAAATGCCGAACAATGGTCGCGTAGTTTTCGGCGCGACGGTTACCGTGCTGAATCTCGATAACGACGAAGAGCAGACCTGGCGTATTGTCGGCGATGATGAAGCCGATTTTAAACAGAACCTGATTTCGGTGAACTCGCCTATTGCTCGTGGCCTAATCGGTAAAGAGCAGGATGACGTGGTGGTTATTAAAACGCCGGGCGGTGAAGTTGAATATGAAGTAACGAAGGTAGAATACCTGTAATTCGCATCTTGGTTAAGATGTTGATACATTGTAAAGAAAGGAAAAAGGCCGCTTAGCGGCCTTTTATCAACGAAGAGAGCGTGGCATTTTGCTCTCCTGCTAGCGGAAAATCCCGCGTTTTACACAAACTTCGTGTGCAACTTTGGGATATTCTTAGCGTGGCAGCGAGATTTTACGTTCTTTAGTCGGGCGATACAGTACCAGCGTTTTACCGATGACCTGTACATTGCAGGCGCCGGTTTCGCGTACGATAGCTTCCACGATCAAGGTTTTAGTATCGCGATCTTCCGAGGCGATTTTCACCTTGATAAGTTCATGGTGCTCTAACGCTTGTTCAATCTCGGCCAGTACCCCTTCGGTCAAACCATTGTTGCCAAGCATAACTACAGGCTTGAGCGGATGTGCCAGACCTTTCAGGTGCTGTTTTTGTTTAGTACTCAGATTCATCGTATATTTTTGCTTACGTTGGGATTGAAAACGGGTCATTCTACCGCCATCTCCCATATATCGCCAAATAGCTGTGTAGAAATTTACACCATTGGTTACGATGAACTGCCCTTTGGGAATGTGAAATGACAGGTAAAAAGCGTTCTGCCAGCTCGAGTCGCTGGCTTCAGGAACACTTTAGCGATAAATATGTTCAGCAGGCGCAGAAAAAGGGGTTACGTTCCCGTGCCTGGTTTAAACTTGATGAAATACAGCAAAGTGACAAAATTTTTAAACCGGGGATGACGATTGTTGATCTCGGTGCTGCACCCGGTGGCTGGTCGCAATATGCGGTTACGCAGATCGGCAACACTGGCCGCATTATCGCTTGCGATCTTTTACCTATGGATCCAATCGTTGGTGTGGACTTCCTTCAGGGCGACTTTCGTGATGAATTAGTCCTGAAAGCGTTACTTGAGCGCGTAGGTGACAGTAAAGTACAAGTTGTCATGTCTGATATGGCGCCAAATATGTGTGGAACACCGGCGGTGGATATTCCCCGGGCCATGTATCTGGTAGAGCTGGCGCTTGGAATGGCTCGTGATGTATTAGCGCCAGGTGGTAGTTTTGTAGTGAAGGTGTTCCAGGGCGAAGGCTTCGATGAGTATCTAAGAGAGATTCGCTCCCTGTTTACGAAGGTCAAAGTTCGTAAGCCGGACTCTTCTCGCGCCCGTTCGCGTGAAGTGTATATTGTAGCGACCGGGCGTAAACCATAACCGGTAGATTTCAAACGAAAGTTTGAAAGAAACTGGATATAGAGTATCCTGACGCTGTTTTTAACACAGTTGTAATATGAGGTTAATCCCTTGAGTGACATGGCGAAAAACCTAATTCTCTGGCTGGTCATTGCCGTTGTGCTGATGTCAGTATTCCAGAGCTTTGGGCCCAGCGAGTCTAATGGCCGTAAGGTTGATTACTCTACCTTCCTGCAAGAGGTCAATCAGGACCAGGTTCGTGAAGCGAAGATCAACGGACGTGAGATTAACGTTA
Source organism: Citrobacter sp. RHBSTW-01044 (assembly GCF_013781945.1). Classification (NCBI taxonomy): domain Bacteria; kingdom Pseudomonadati; phylum Pseudomonadota; class Gammaproteobacteria; order Enterobacterales; family Enterobacteriaceae; genus Citrobacter; species Citrobacter sp. RHBSTW-01044. The sequence goes on from NZ_CP056180.1 coordinate 513,056, forward strand.
CCAAGAAAGATAGTAACCGTTACACGACCTACATTCCGGTTAACGATCCGAAGCTGCTTGATAACCTGCTGACCAAAAACGTCAAGGTTGTTGGTGAACCGCCTGAAGAGCCGAGCCTGCTGGCTTCTATCTTCATTTCCTGGTTCCCAATGCTGCTGCTGATTGGTGTCTGGATCTTCTTCATGCGTCAAATGCAGGGCGGTGGTGGCAAAGGTGCCATGTCGTTCGGTAAGAGCAAAGCGCGCATGCTGACGGAAGATCAGATCAAAACGACTTTTGCGGACGTTGCTGGTTGCGACGAAGCAAAAGAAGAAGTTGCTGAGCTGGTTGAGTATCTGCGCGAACCGAGCCGTTTCCAGAAGCTGGGCGGTAAAATCCCGAAAGGCGTTCTGATGGTCGGTCCTCCGGGTACGGGTAAAACCCTGCTGGCGAAAGCTATCGCAGGTGAAGCGAAGGTTCCTTTCTTCACCATTTCCGGTTCTGATTTCGTGGAAATGTTCGTGGGTGTCGGTGCATCTCGTGTGCGTGACATGTTCGAACAAGCCAAGAAAGCGGCACCGTGCATCATCTTCATCGATGAAATCGACGCCGTAGGCCGCCAGCGTGGTGCAGGTCTGGGCGGTGGTCACGATGAACGTGAGCAGACACTGAACCAGATGCTGGTTGAGATGGACGGCTTCGAAGGTAACGAAGGCATTATCGTTATCGCGGCAACTAACCGTCCGGACGTTCTTGACCCTGCGCTGCTGCGTCCAGGCCGTTTCGACCGTCAGGTTGTGGTTGGTCTGCCGGATGTCCGCGGTCGTGAACAGATCCTGAAAGTGCATATGCGTCGCGTACCGCTGTCTCCGGATATCGATGCGGCAATCATTGCACGTGGTACGCCTGGCTTCTCCGGTGCAGATCTCGCGAACCTGGTCAACGAAGCGGCGCTGTTTGCAGCTCGTGGCAACAAGCGTGTTGTATCGATGGTTGAATTCGAGAAAGCGAAAGACAAAATCATGATGGGTGCGGAACGTCGCTCCATGGTGATGACGGAAGCGCAGAAAGAATCTACCGCGTATCACGAAGCAGGCCACGCGATTATCGGTCGCCTGGTACCGGAACACGATCCGGTGCACAAAGTGACGATTATCCCGCGCGGTCGTGCGCTGGGTGTGACCTTCTTCCTGCCTGAAGGCGACGCAATCAGCGCCAGCCGCCAGAAACTGGAAAGTCAGATCTCCACGCTGTACGGCGGTCGTCTGGCCGAAGAGATCATCTACGGTGTTGAACATGTTTCTACCGGTGCGTCGAACGATATTAAAGTCGCGACTAACCTGGCGCGTAACATGGTTACTCAGTGGGGCTTCTCCGAGAAACTCGGTCCGTTGCTGTACGCTGAAGAAGAAGGCGAAGTGTTCCTGGGACGTTCTGTGGCGAAAGCTAAACATATGTCCGATGAAACGGCTCGTATTATCGATCAGGAAGTTAAACTGCTGATTGAGCGTAACTATGACCGTGCGCGTCGTCTGCTGAACGAAAACATGGACATTCTGCACTCGATGAAAGATGCGCTCATGAAATATGAGACCATCGATGCGCCGCAGATTGATGATCTGATGGCTCGCCGCGAGGTACGTCCGCCAGCGGGTTGGGAAGAACCGGGTTCTTCTAACAACAACTCTGGCAGCACCGGCAAGCCAAGTGCGCCGCGTCCGGTTGATGAACCGCGTGCGCCGGACTCTGGCACCATGTCAGAGCAACTGGGCGACAAATAAGTTATCGTTGATGATGACCGTGTTTTAATTTAAAACCCTGGGGCTTGCCCCGGGGTTTTTCTTATTTGTATATTCAAGATGTTATCAGGGATAAAACTATGAAACTCTTTGCTCAGGGGTCTTCACTGGATCTCAGCCATCCACACGTCATGGGGATTTTGAACGTCACGCCAGATTCCTTTTCCGATGGTGGTGCGCACAACTCTCTGGTTGAGGCGGTAAAACACGCAAACCTGATGATTAACGCTGGGGCGACTATCATTGATGTGGGTGGTGAATCCACGCGTCCAGGCGCGGCCGATGTGAGCGTGGAAGAAGAGTTGCAGCGAGTGATCCCGGTGGTGGAGGCGATTGCTCAACGTTTTGAAGTGTGGATTTCGGTCGATACTTCAAAAGCAGAAGTGATTCGCGAGTGCGCCAGAGTCGGCGCACATATCATTAATGACATTCGCTCACTCTCGGAGCCTGGGGCGCTGGAAGCCGCAGCAGAAACCGGATTACCGGTTTGTCTGATGCATATGCAGGGTCAGCCGAAAACCATGCAGGAAGCACCAAAGTACGAGGATGTTTTTGCTGATGTAAATCGTTACTTTGTTGAACAAATAGCACGCTGCGAGCGGGCTGGAATCACAAAAGATAAATTGTTGCTCGACCCCGGGTTCGGATTCGGTAAAAATCTCACTCACAACTACACATTACTGGCACGTTTGGCTGAGTTTCATCATTTTAATCTGCCATTGCTGGTTGGGATGTCACGAAAATCAATGGTTGGCCAGTTGCTGAATGTGGGGCCATCCGAACGCCTGAGCGGTAGCCTTGCGTGTGCGGTCATTGCCGCAATGCAAGGGGCGCATATCATTCGTGTCCATGACGTCAAAGAAACCGTAGAAGCGATGCGTGTGGTGGAAGCCACATTGTCTGCAAAGGAAAATAAACGCTATGAGTAATCGTAAATATTTTGGCACCGATGGGATCCGTGGTCGCGTAGGCGACGCCCCAATTACCCCTGACTTTGTACTCAAACTGGGTTGGGCTGCAGGAAAAGTGCTGGCACGTCATGGTTCACGTAAAATTATTATCGGCAAAGATACGCGTATTTCCGGCTATATGCTGGAGTCCGCACTGGAAGCGGGTCTGGCTGCCGCCGGACTGTCGGCTTCTTTCACAGGCCCAATGCCAACACCTGCTGTTGCATATCTGACGCGTGCCTTCCGTGCTGAAGCTGGGATTGTTATCTCCGCTTCGCACAACCCGTACTATGACAACGGAATTAAATTCTTCTCCATCGATGGGACCAAACTGCCGGATGCGGTTGAAGAAGCTATCGAAGCCGAAATGGAAAAAGCGATCACCTGCGTGGACTCGGCTGAACTGGGTAAAGCTACCCGCATCGTTGATGCTGCCGGTCGTTATATCGAGTTTTGCAAAGGCACCTTCCCGAATGAATTGAGTCTGAGTGAGCTTAAAATTGTGGTGGATTGCGCTAATGGTGCGACGTACCACATTGCGCCAAATGTACTGCGTGAGCTGGGCGCAAACGTGATTGCTATTGGCTGTGAGCCAAACGGTGTGAATATCAATGAAGAAGTCGGCGCTACCGACGTTCGTGCCCTGCAGGCGCGCGTGATGGCGGAAAAAGCCGATCTGGGTATTGCGCTGGATGGTGACGGCGACCGTGTCATTATGGTTGACCACGAAGGCAATAAGGTCGATGGCGATCAGATCATGTACATCATTGCCCGTGAAGCCCTGCGTCAGGGGCAACTGCGCGGTGGTGCGGTAGGTACGCTGATGAGCAATATGGGCCTCGAGCTGGCGCTGAAACAGCTGGGTATTCCGTTTGCCCGTGCGAAAGTCGGCGACCGCTACGTACTGGAAAAAATGCAGGAAAAAGGCTGGCGTATCGGTGCTGAAAACTCAGGCCATGTGATCCTGCTGGACAAAACCACCACCGGTGACGGTATCGTGGCGGGCCTGCAGGTACTGGCGGCGATGGTGCGCAACCATATGAGTTTGCACGATCTGTGCAGCGGCATGAAAATGTTCCCGCAACTGCTGGTTAACGTACGTTACACCGCAGGTAGCGGCGATCCGCTGGAACATGAAAACGTGAAAGCGGTGATGGCTGAAGTTGAAGCTGCACTGGGCAATCGCGGACGTGTTCTGCTGCGTAAGTCAGGTACTGAACCGTTAATTCGCGTGATGGTTGAAGGTGAAGATGAAGCGCAGGTGACTGAATTCGCTCACCGTATTGCCGATGCCGTCAAAGCGGTGTAATCACTAAAGACAGTGAAAACCGGAGTCTGGGACTCCGGTTTTTTTTTACTGTACGGGAAGCGACTGTTTATGTCGGCGCTGCCAGAAGTAACCACCGATCATTAATATTACAAGGACTGCCAGCCACGGCAGAACCGCCAGCAAATGCCCTGACCGGGCAAAGGTCAGCGCAATCATCAGTAACCAACCGCCCAGCATCGGAATCGCGGTGCGCTTAACAATATCCACAGGCGAGACGCCTGCAATTCCCGCGATAGCAATTATGACGCCGGCAATGGGGGATAACGTACGACCAATACCCGCCGATATCTGGATAGGCAACATCATGACTGCGATGTCGCTACCGATATGACGGCTGATGTCCGGTACCATTGGGGCGAAGGAGAAAAACGCCGCATTTCCGGAGCCCATTAGCGCTGAAATTGCAAAGGTGATAAGGGTCATCAGCAGGATAATAGAGGCGGCGCTGAGGCCAAATTCACCGGAAAGCGACAGCAGCGCATCGACGGCGCCAATGGCTTTCAGTCCGGCTGAAAAGACTTCACCGGCGATAATCAGCGTGACGACGGTAGCAAAAACGCTTCCCATGCTGTCGAAGACTTTTTGTACGCCTGCCATCACCTCGCGCGCCTTACGATGACGGCAATACTCACAAACCAGGGTAATGGCGAGGCTTATCAGTACGGCGGTATCCAGCGTAATTTTGAGCGAACTGAATACTAAATCACTGCACACCAGCATCAACACCAGAGGTAGCATGGGCAGAAAAAGCCAGGCGATCGGTGCTTCAGTTTCATCGGTCGACGTTAATGTCTGCATCTGCTGAGCCACACCGTCACTGCTTTCCCGATGGTCGAAAAAGCGTTGCACAACAATATGTAACAGGGCGATGAACAGAATAACGGGGACGACGATCGGCAACTGATCCTGCACGAAATAGTTCACCACCTCGATGCCTGCGGTTTTGGCGGCGAGAACCGAGTTGCCGGAACCTGGACCAAATTCAACCGCACAGGTACTGGCGATAACGGCGGCAACGGCAGCGCGGCTACAGCCAAGACGGGTCAGCAGAGGGTAGAGCGTCGCCATCAACAGCAGACCCAGCCCGGTGGCGCTGCTGATAAACAGCGACAGGAATTGACCCAGCAACAGCGCCAGCCCCAACAGCAGATACGGTGAGTTCAGGCGTTGCAAAGGGCGAGATGTCACCCGAACCAGCACCTGGCTTGCGCCAATGGCCGACATATATGTAGCGAAACCACCAATCAGCATAATTTGCAGCCCAAGGCCGCCGAGGCGCACGCTCAGGGTATCGCGAATAAACTCGAAGGCATCAAAGGGGCCGAATCCGGTACTTTTTTTCACCAGGTCACTGAGCGTGGTCATCCCGCTAAAATGCGCGATAAGCAGCAGCACAATCCCGGTCAACAGCAACACTGACTGGGGGTGATATTTTTTGAGGATCAGACGTCCGGCAAAAATGATGGCAATTAGCGCCAGTAATAATGACATTCTTGCCCCCTTACTCGAAGTTGCCAGTAACCAGGCACTCGCCATCCCGCAGCAACGGCTTACCCGCAGCGAACAGATGGGCCAGCGAGAGGTCATCATTGAGTACACAGATATCAGCACGTTCCCCGGCGCAGAGCACGCCGCCGGAAATACCCAACGAGCGAGCAACGTTTGCCGTCAACATCGCGATCGCTTGTGGCACAGGGATCCCCACATCAATCAAGCGAGGAAGAAGATTAAGGTTACCTGCGACCGGTGCCGCGCTTAAGCCTTCCACAATACCCTGGGCGTTAAAGCGCGGAACGCTGCCATTACCATCAGAGCTGATCGTGATGCGATCGGCTGGAACCTGGGCTTCCAGAGCGTGGAGGATTGCCTGCTCCTGAGGCATAAAGCGACTACCGCCAGACGTAACGTCGATATGGCCGCCACGATGAGCGAACGCAATCGCCTGTTCGAACAAGGGCGCTGTTCTCGCAACATGGGTCGGTGAAATGTGGTGAATCGGAATGCCTGCATCACACAGCTCAATAAGCTGTGACATCCCTTCCGGCAGATTCCCCAGATGTACATGCAGTAACCCTTTTTTGCCTGCCAGCAGGGAAGCCACGCGGATATCGCTTACTATTCTCAGCAATTCCTGGAAAGAGGGGTAAGAACCACGGTGATCGGCGAGGGCGATTTTGACGCCAAGAATCGCCGGAATGAAGGTCATGTCATCGCGGATGGATCGCGTAATGGTTGGGCTGGGTACCGCGTAGGCTCCCGTATGCATAAATGCGCGTAATCCCTCAAGGTTGAGAGACTGCATTTTGGCGTAGAGGTCTTTGGGCGAACGAGAAATGGCATCGGTACCTAACACGCCGACAACCGTGGTAATACCTGCCTGAATCAGATCGCGTAGCTTGACGGCTGGCGTTCGGCTGGCAAATCCAGCCTCGCCACCGCCACCGGTAAGATGGACATGTTGATCTATTATGCCTGGGATAACCCATTTGCCATGACAATCGATGACCTCGTCGACGCCATCAAACAGGGAAAGATCTTTTTCTACCGCCACAATTCGGTCGGCATGAATGAGCAGGGAGCAGAGGCCTAAATCCTCGGGAGAAAAAACACGGGCATTGGTCAATAAAGTAAACATATCGGTCCTGTCAAACGTCGTGGGTGAGAGTCGGCAGGTGAAAAGGAATATTGTTGTTATGATGCCCACCATAAAGCCATTACTATAACTATGACTATTACCGATTTGGTATTGGAGGATGCGGTTATGGCATGGTGGAGAGTTCAACGTGGATTGTAAGTGGCTGGAAGATTTTCTGGCATTGAGTCAGCATGGAAACTACTCTCAGGCCGCGGCGCAGCGACATATTACTCAACCCGCACTCAGTCGGCGTATAAAGGCGCTGGAAGAGGTGTTAGGGGTGCCGTTGTTTGACCGGACCACGACCCCCGTTACGCTGACACGCTATGGTGAACGCTTTGAACCCTATGCCCGGCACGTCCTCAGTACACTAACAGAGGCGCGCCACGAGCTATCGGCGATGACGCCAGCAACGGACAATACGCTGGTGATGGTTAGCCTGCATACGCTGTCGGTGAATATCCTGCCGGATATGATCAACTATCTGCGACAGAGTGAACCGCAGTTAAATTTTACGGTTAATGCCAGTATTCAGGGGATAGACAACCATTTTAACGCCTTGATAGATCGGCAAATCGATCTGCTGGTGACCTACGATTTACCATCTTCGCAGCCGGGGCTGGAGATTGCCGGAGGGTTAAAACGTTCACTATGGCGGTATGAGCGATTTATACCGGTTATTTCTGCGCAGTTGGCTAATACGCTTAACGATCCGCATGCGCCGATCCCATGGCTATGCTATAGCGACTACACCTTTGTCAGACGCATTATTGAGCCAGCTGAACAACGCGTCCGCCCACGTCTGAAAAAAGTGTTTGAGAGTGGTTTAAGCGAAACGATACGAGAAATGGTGCTGCGGCATATGGGGATGGCATGGTTACCCGAATCGATGGTGGCGGAAGAGTTGGTGAACCAGCAAATTATTCACTGCTGGCCAGAAAACGCTGACCTGATTTGTGAAATCCCCGTTGTGGTATGGGCGAATCTTGACGATCAACGCACCGTCATGCAGAGATGCTGGGAGAAGTTGCTGCGTTTTTGATTGATATGGCGATTTTTTCCGCAGTTGATACAATGCCAACAAATTGCCCTTGCGAAGGTTATTCGCTTTGGTTAGTATTCACACCCGCTTCAGTGGGAAACAGTAAACATTCCCGCTTTAATGGTCGAAGCATTGTACGCGGCAACTCCGCAAGGAACAGGTTGATTATGCACGAAGCTCTTTTAGTAGTTTTCCTTATTGTGGCAATTGGCCTGGTAGGCTTGATCATGCTGCAGCAAGGCAAAGGCGCTGATATGGGAGCCTCTTTTGGCGCAGGCGCTTCTGGTACTCTGTTTGGTTCAAGTGGTTCTGGTAACTTCATGACCCGCATGACAGCTGTATTGGGAACCTTGTTCTTCATCATCAGTCTGGTGCTGGGTAATATGAACAGCAATAAGACCAATAAAGGAAGTGAGTGGGAAAATCTGAGTGCACCGGCGAAAACCGAGCAAACTCAGCCAGCTGCTCCGGCTCAGCCGACCAGCGATATCCCACGCTAAGTATTCTGTACCGAGGTGGTGGAATTGGTAGACACGCTACCTTGAGGTGGTAGTGCCCTAACGGGCTTGTGGGTTCGAGTCCCATCCTCGGTACCAAATTCCAAAAAAAAAGACGCTGCAAAGCGTCTTTTTTTTCGTCTGTCATTTGTGGTGGTTCTGTAGGTCGGATAAGACATTTAGGACGCCGTCCGACTATTACAATACCTGATGATGTCTGGCTTATTAGGCCTCAGGGTAACAGAACATCCCTATTTTCTGCGCATAAAAAAGGCCGCTTTCGCGGCCTTAAGATGATGAATATTTACTTCGCCTTGTTTTCCAGATTCTCAACCTGCGGCAGGCCGGTTGTGGAAGAGGCGGTCAGCAGACCAGACTGCGCATAACCGAACAGCTTCTCGCGGGTATCAGTGATATCCAGATTACGCATGGTCAACTGACCGATACGATCATCCGGAGAGAATACCGAGTCGCCTTTTTCCATCGTCAGACGTTCTGGTTTGTAAGTCAGATTGTCAGACACGGTGTTGAGGATGGAGTAATCATTACCGCGACGCAGTTCCAGCGTCACTTCACCCGTAATCTGGCTGGCAACCCAACGCTGCAGACCGTCACGCAGCATCAGCGCCTGAGAGTCAAACCAGCGGCCCTGGTACAACAGACGACCAAGCTGGCGACCGTGCGCGTGATACTGCTCGATGGTGTCTTCGTTGTGAATCCCGGTCAGCAGACGCTCATAGGCGATGTGCAGCAATGCCATCCCCGGAGCTTCGTAGATGCCCCGGCTTTTCGCTTCAATGATACGGTTTTCAATCTGATCGCTCATACCCAGACCGTGACGACCGCCGATACGGTTGGCTTCCAGCATCATCTCAACGTCGTCGCTAAAGGTTTTACCGTTCAGCGCAACCGGATGACCCTGCTCAAAACGCACGGTGACTTCTTCTGCCGGGATCTTCACGCTCTCATCCCAGAATTTCACGCCCATAATCGGGTTGACGATTTTGACGCTGGAGTTCAGAAACTCGAGGTCTTTTGCTTCGTGGGTCGCCCCGAGCATATTGGAGTCCGTTGAGTACGCTTTCTCAACGGACATCTTGTAGTCGAAACCACAGGCAATCATAAATTCGGACATCTCATGGCGACCACCGAGTTCATCGATAAAATCGGTATCCAGCCATGGTTTGTAAATCTGCAGTTCGGCGTTGGTCAGCAGACCGTAACGATAGAAGCGTTCAATATCGTTACCTTTATAGGTGCTACCGTCACCCCAGATATTAACGCCATCTTCTTTCATGGCCGCAACCAGCATGGTGCCGGTGACAGCACGGCCCAGCGGAGTGGTATTGAAATAGGTCAGTCCGCCGGTGGTGTTGTGGAATGCACCGCACTGAATCGCAGCGATCCCTTCGGCAACCAGCTGCTTACGGCAATCTACCAGGCGAGCATTCTCAGCACCATATTCCATTGCACGGCGAGGAATGGCGTCATAGTCATCCTCATCCGGCTGGCCCAAATTCGCAGTATATGCATATGGGACAGCCCCTTTTTGTCGCATCCACAGCAGTGCTGCACTGGTGTCCAGGCCGCCGGAAAAAGCGATACCAATACGTTGACCTACCGGGAGATGCTTGAGAATCGTCGTCATAAAATAAAACCCTGCTTGATAGACTGGTGAAGAGGTCGGCTTATTATACTAATTGCATTTTTATGCAAAATAAGTGAGTTTTCATTTAATCATCTTTTCTGGATGACAGGAAGAGTTTAGTGATAATTTCGTTAAATAACGGCGCGGGTGACACATTTATCTGGTCGAATATTCGCTGGACAGCATTCATTGATTTGCATAGTCGTAACAAGGTTGACATACCGCATAGTGAATCAATATACTGTGCGCAGATTTTACGTCCCGTCCTCGGTACCAAATCCCAGCAGTATTTGCATTTTTTACCCAAAACGAGTAAAATTTGCCACGTTTCAGGCGCGGGGTGGAGCAGCATGGTAGCTCGTCGGGCTCATAACCCGAAGGTCGTCGGTTCAAATCCGGCCCCCGCAACCACTTTCCCTTAGAGTTCTTTTTCAAATATACTGTGAAGACTTAGGCCTTCGTAGCTGGATTTGAAAAAAATTCTTTCGGAAGGTTTTCCGAACCGCAGGTGCGGTTATAGGGTTCAGTTATATAAAGCCCCGATTTATCGGGGTTTTTTGTTATCTGACTACAGAATAACTGGGCTTTAGGCCCTTTTTTTATGTCTTGGGGGTGGGCTTGTCCACATTAGAGCAAAAATTAACAGAGATGATTACAGCGCCAGTTGAAGCCCTGGGCTACGAGTTGGTCGGCATCGAATTTATTCGTGGTCGCACATCCACACTGCGCATCTATATTGATAGTGAAGATGGCATCAATGTTGATGATTGTGCTGATGTGAGCCATCAGGTAAGCGCCGTGATGGATGTCGAAGACCCAATCACCGTTGCCTACAACCTGGAAGTCTCCTCTCCGGGTCTCGACCGTCCTCTGTTCACAGCTGAACACTACGTGCGTTTCCTGGGTGAAGAAGTGACGCTGGTTCTTCGTATGGCGGTACAAAACCGTCGTAAATGGCAGGGCGTTATCAAAGCGGTGGATGGTGAGATGATCACGGTCGCAGTCGAAGGTAAAGATGAAGTGTTCGCGCTGAGTAATATCCAGAAGGCGAACCTGGTTCCCCACTTTTAACAGTCTGGATTGAGGTGAAAAGCCCGCGATGAACAAAGAAATTTTGGCTGTTGTTGAAGCCGTATCCAACGAAAAAGCGCTGCCACGCGAGAAAATTTTTGAAGCGCTGGAAAGTGCGCTGGCTACAGCAACAAAGAAAAAATATGAGCAAGAGATCGACGTTCGCGTAGAAATCGATCGTAAAAGCGGTGATTTCGATACCTTCCGTCGTTGGGTAATCGTAGAAGAAGTTACTCAGCCGACCAAAGAAATTACGCTGGAAGCGGCACGCTTCGAAGACGAAAGCCTGAACGTGGGCGAATATGTTGAAGATCAGATTGAATCTGTCACCTTTGACCGTATCACCACCCAGACCGCGAAACAGGTTATCGTACAGAAAGTACGTGAAGCCGAACGCGCAATGGTTGTCGATCAGTTCCGCGAACACGAAGGCGAAATCGTCACCGGTGTGGTGAAGAAAGTTAACCGCGACAACATTTCTCTGGATCTGGGCAGCAATGCTGAAGCCGTGATCCTGCGTGAAGACATGCTGCCGCGTGAAAACTTCCGCCCAGGCGACCGTATTCGTGGCGTTCTTTACTCTGTACGCCCGGAAGCGCGCGGTGCCCAGCTGTTCGTAACCCGTTCCAAACCGGAAATGCTGATAGAGCTGTTCCGCATTGAAGTGCCGGAAATTGGCGAAGAAGTGATCGAAATTAAAGCGGCTGCTCGCGATCCGGGTTCACGTGCGAAAATCGCCGTTAAGACCAACGACAAGCGTATTGATCCGGTCGGCGCCTGTGTGGGTATGCGCGGTGCGCGCGTTCAGGCGGTTTCTACTGAACTGGGTGGCGAGCGTATCGATATCGTCCTGTGGGATGATAACCCGGCGCAGTTCGTGATTAACGCAATGGCGCCAGCAGACGTCGCTTCTATCGTGGTGGATGAAGACAAACACACCATGGATATCGCGGTTGAAGCCGGTAACCTGGCTCAGGCGATTGGACGTAATGGTCAGAACGTCCGCCTGGCTTCACAACTGAGCGGTTGGGAACTCAACGTGATGACCGTTGATGACCTGCAGGCGAAGCATCAGGCTGAAGCACATGCAGCCATTGATACCTTCACCAAATATCTCGATATCGATGAAGATTTCGCGACGGTTCTGGTAGAAGAAGGTTTTGCGACGCTGGAAGAACTGGCCTACGTGCCAATGAAAGAGCTGCTGGAAATTGACGGCCTGGATGAACAGACCGTTGAAGCGCTGCGCGAGCGTGCTAAAAACGCACTGACCACTCTGGCACTGGCCCAGGAAGAAAGTCTCGGTGATAACAAACCGGCTGACGATCTGCTGAATCTGGAAGGATTGGATCGTGAGATGGCTTTCAAACTGGCTGCCCGTGGTGTTTGTACGCTGGAAGATCTCGCTGAACAGGGCATTGATGATCTGGCTGATATCGAAGGGTTGACCGACGAAAAAGCCGGTGAGCTGATTATGGCTGCCCGTAATATTTGCTGGTTCGGCGACGAAGCGTAATAAACTGTAGCAGGAAGGAACAGTATGACAGATGTAACCGTAAAAACGCTGGCTGCAGAGATACAGACCTCCGTGGATCGCCTGGTACAGCAATTTGCTGATGCAGGTATCCCGAAGTCTGCTGACGACTCTGTGTCCGCACAAGAGAAACAAACCTTACTGGCGCATCTGAACCGTGAAAACGGCTCAGCGCCCGATAAGTTGACATTGCAGCGTAAAACGCGCAGTACTCTCAATATTCCAGGTACCGGTGGAAAAAGCAAATCGGTACAAATCGAAGTCCGCAAGACACGCACCTTTGTGAAACGCGATCCGCAAGAGGCTGAACGCCTTGCCGCGGAAGAGCAGGCGCAGCGTGAAGCGGAAGAGCAAGCCCGTCGTGAGGCAGAAGAAGCTGCCAAACGCGAGGCGCAACAAAAAGCCGAACGTGAGGCCGCAGAACAAGCTAAGCGTGAAGCCGCTGATAAAGCGAAACGTGAAGCTGCGGAAAAAGACAAAGTGAGCAATCAACAGACCGACGATATGACTAAAACCGCCCAGGCCGAAAAAGCCCGCCGTGAAAATGAAGCCGCAGAACTGAAGCGTAAAGCGGAAGAAGAAGCACGTCGCAAGCTTGAAGAAGAAGCGCGCCGCGTAGCGGAAGAAGCTCGCCGTATGGCGGAAGAAAACGAGAAGAATGGTGTGAATAACGCTGAACCTGTTGAAGATACCAGCGATTATCACGTCACCACCTCTCAGCATGCTCGCCAGGCAGAAGACGAGAACGATCGTGAAGTAGAAGGCGGTCGTGGTCGTACTCGCAGCACGAAAGCAGCGCGTCCGGCGAAGAAAGGTAACAAACACGCTGAATCTAAAGCTGACCGTGAAGAAGCGCGTGCAGCGGTTCGCGGCGGTAAAGGCGGTAAGCAGCGTAAAGGTTCCGCTCTGCAGCAGGGCTTCCAGAAGCCGGCTCAGGCCGTTAACCGTGACGTTGTGATCGGCGAAACCATCACCGTTGGCGATCTGGCGAACAAGATGGCAGTCAAAGGTTCTCAGGTCATCAAAGCGATGATGAAGCTGGGCGCAATGGCGACCATTAACCAGGTCATCGACCAGGAAACCGCACAGCTGGTTGCCGAAGAGATGGGCCACAAAGTTATCCTGCGTCGTGAAAACGAGCTGGAAGAAGCAGTAATGAGCGACCGTGACACCGGCGCTGCGGCAGAACCGCGCGCACCGGTAGTGACCATCATGGGTCACGTTGACCACGGTAAAACGTCTCTGCTGGACTACATTCGCTCCACGAAAGTTGCCTCTGGCGAAGCGGGCGGCATTACTCAGCACATCGGTGCGTACCATGTTGAAACTGACAACGGTATGATCACCTTCCTGGATACCCCGGGTCACGCCGCGTTTACCTCCATGCGTGCTCGTGGTGCTCAGGCAACGGATATCGTTGTTCTGGTTGTTGCAGCAGATGACGGCGTGATGCCGCAGACTATCGAAGCTATCCAGCACGCGAAAGCGGCAGGTGTGCCGGTAGTGGTTGCAGTCAACAAAATCGATAAACCAGAAGCGGATCCAGATCGCGTTAAAAACGAACTGTCCCAGTACGGCATCATGCCGGAAGATTGGGGCGGCGAGAGCCAGTTCGTCCACGTTTCTGCGAAAGCGGGTACCGGTATCGACGAACTGCTGGATGCTATCCTGCTGCAGGCCGAAGTACTGGAACTGAAAGCTGTGCGTAAAGGTATGGCGAGCGGTGCGGTTATCGAATCCTTCCTGGATAAAGGTCGTGGTCCGGTTGCTACCGTGCTGGTACGTGAAGGTACGCTGAACAAAGGCGACATCGTACTGTGTGGTTTCGAATACGGCCGCGTTCGTGCGATGCGTAACGAACTGGGTCAGGAAGTACTGGAAGCGGGTCCATCCATTCCGGTGGAAATCCTGGGTCTGTCCGGTGTTCCGGCTGCGGGTGACGAAGTTACCGTTGTTCGTGACGAGAAGAAAGCCCGTGAAGTTGCACTGTACCGTCAGGGCAAATTCCGTGAAGTTAAACTGGCTCGTCAGCAGAAATCTAAACTGGAGAACATGTTCGCCAACATGACCGAAGGCGAAGTTCACGAAGTGAACATCGTTCTGAAGGCCGATGTTCAGGGTTCTGTAGAAGCGATTTCCGACTCTTTACTGAAACTGTCTACCGATGAAGTAAAAGTGAAGATTATCGGTTCTGGCGTAGGTGGTATCACCGAAACCGACGCGACCCTGGCTGCGGCATCCAACGCGATTCTGGTTGGCTTCAACGTCCGTGCTGATGCCTCTGCACGTAAAGTTATCGAATCAGAAAGCCTGGATCTGCGTTACTACTCCGTCATCTATCATCTGATCGACGAAGTGAAAGCAGCGATGAGCGGCATGCTGTCTCCGGAACTGAAACAGCAGATCATTGGTCTGGCTGAAGTTCGTGATGTGTTCAAATCACCGAAATTCGGCGCTATCGCAGGCTGTATGGTTACCGAAGGCACGATTAAACGTCACAACCCAATCCGCGTACTGCGCGACAACGTGGTTATCTATGAAGGCGAGCTGGAATCCCTGCGCCGCTTCAAAGATGACGTCAACGAAGTCCGTAACGGCATGGAATGTGGTATCGGCGTTAAGAACTACAACGACGTTCGCGTTGGCGATATGATCGAAGTGTTCGAGATTATCGAGATCAAACGTACCATCGCATAATCTTCGTCGTCTTTTGGGCCGCAACTGCGTTGGCTGCGCTCGCTCACCCCGGTCACATAGTTATCTATGCTCCCGGGGATTTACGAGTTTGCCGCCTTGCTGCAACCCAAAATCCTTAGAAGATGATTAAGTGTAGGCTGGGGAAGCGAAGCGCCACCCGGCAAGAAATTTAAAAAGGGGCTTATGGCCCCTTTTTTGTCTTTATTCTGGAGAATTTATTATGGCGAAAGAATTTGGTCGCCCACAGCGTGTCGCGCAGGAGATGCAGAAAGAAATCGCACTCATCCTGCAACGCGAAATCAAAGACCCGCGTGTTGGTATGATGACCACCGTATCGGGTGTTGAGATGTCCCGAGACCTGGCATACGCTAAAGTGTTCGTGACTTTCCTCAACGATCAGGACGAAGCTGCCGTGAAAAACGGCATTAAGGCACTGCAGGAAGCCTCTGGTTTTATCCGCTCTCTGCTGGGTAAAGCAATGCGTCTGCGTATCGTGCCTGAGCTGACCTTCTTCTACGACAATTCGTTAGTTGAAGGGATGCGCATGTCCAACCTGGTGACCAGCGTGGTGAAACATGACGATGAGCGTCGTGTGAACCCAGCGGACGACAGCAAGGAGGACTGATGAGTCGTCCTCGTCGTCGTGGTCGCGACATTCACGGTGTTCTGCTGCTGGATAAGCCGCAGGGCATGTCCAGCAATGACGTACTGCAAAAAGTAAAGCGCATCTACAATGCCAACCGCGCGGGACATACCGGCGCGCTGGATCCGCTGGCGACAGGCATGCTGCCTATCTGCCTCGGTGAAGCGACTAAGTTTTCCCAGTATTTGCTGGATTCTGACAAACGCTATCGTGTGGTTGCCCGTCTGGGCCAGCGTACCGACACCTCCGATGCCGATGGGCAAATCGTGCAGGAGCGTCCGGTAACCTTCAGCGCAGAGCAGCTTGCCAGCGCGCTGGAGACTTTCCGCGGCGATATCGAGCAGATTCCGTCAATGTATTCGGCGCTGAAGTACCAGGGTAAAAAGCTGTACGAATATGCGCGTCAGGGCATTGAAGTGCCGCGTGAAGCGCGCCCGATTACCGTCTATGAGTTGCTGTTTATTCGCCACGAAGGTAACGAGCTGGAGCTGGAAGTTCACTGCTCCAAAGGCACTTATATTCGCACCATCGTTGACGATCTCGGTGAGAAGCTGGGCTGCGGCGCGCACGTAACGTATCTGCGTCGTCTGACGGTCAGCAAGTATCCGGTGGATCGTATGGTTACGCTGGAACATCTGCATGAGCTGGTTGAACAGGCCGAACAGCAGAACATTCCGGCGGCGCAGCTGCTTGATCCTTTGCTGATGCCAATGGACAGTCCTGCATCGGACTACCCTGTTGTTAATTTGCCTTTAACATCGTCGGTTTACTTTAAAAATGGTAACCCGGTACGGACGTCAGGTGCGCCGCTTGAAGGGCTGGTGCGCGTGACGGAAGGCGATGACGGCAAGTTTATCGGCATGGGGGAGATGGACGATGAAGGTCGTGTCGCCCCTCGTCGCCTGGTGGTTGAGTATCCTGCATAGCGCTCTCTGTCTTGCGATAAAAGGGCGCTGCGAGTAGAATACTGCCGCTTAACGTCGCGTAAATTGTTTAACAATCTGCGTGACGTGTACACAAAATCATTCGAGCTGCATCAAGGCGGCAGGTCTGAGGATCCTCAGGAGCTTACTCAGGTAAGTGACCGAGGTGAGCGGACACAGCCAGCGCAGGGTCAGTTTGAAGAAGGCGTGTATACACTGGGATAGCTGAATTAGAGATCGGCATCCTTTCATTCTTAACACTTTGGAGTTTTAAAATGTCTCTAAGTACTGAAGCTACCGCTAAAATCGTTTCTGAGTTTGGTCGTGATGCAAACGACACCGGTTCTACCGATGTTCAGGTTGCTCTGTTGACTGCACAGATTAACCACCTGCAGGGCCACTTTGCAGAGCACAAAAAAGATCACCACAGCCGTCGTGGTCTGCTGCGCATGGTTTCTCAGCGTCGTAAACTGCTCGACTACCTGAAACGTAAAGATGTTGCACGTTACACCGCGCTGATCGAGCGTCTGGGTCTGCGTCGCTAATTCTTTCGAGTTTCAGAAAGAGGGGGCCTTCATGGCCCCTTTTTTCCAGCAGATGGCAGCAATTCGCTGGAAACTAATGTATTGTTGCTATGAATGATCTTCCGTTGCAGAGGTTCGCGCGGCTAATGAGAGGCTTTACTCATGCTTATGGGTTAGGGTTGTCATTAGTCGCGAGGATGCGCAGAAGATCGGGTATTAACGATGGCGCAAAAATGTGCCGTCAAAAAATAGAGAAAGGATATTAATTTGCTTAATCCGATCGTTCGTAAATTCCAGTACGGTCAGCATACCGTTACGCTGGAAACCGGCATGATGGCGCGTCAGGCGACTGCCGCTGTTATGGTTAGCATGGATGACACTGCGGTATTCGTTACCGTTGTTGGCCAGAAAAAAGCGAAACCAGGCCAGGACTTTTTCCCACTGACCGTTAACTATCAGGAGCGTACCTACGCTGCTGGCCGTATCCCGGGTAGCTTCTTCCGTCGTGAAGGCCGTCCGAGTGAAGGCGAAACTCTGATCGCGCGTCTGATTGACCGCCCGGTTCGCCCGCTGTTCCCGGAAGGCTTCGTTAACGAAGTTCAGGTTATCGCGACCGTTGTTTCCGTTAACCCGCAGGTTAACCCGGATATCGTGGCAATGATTGGTGCATCTGCTGCGCTGACTCTGTCTGGTATCCCGTTCAACGGCCCGATCGGTGCTGCACGTGTTGGTTACATCAATGACCAGTACGTACTGAACCCGACTCAGGACGAACTGAAAGAAAGCAAGCTGGACTTGGTTGTTGCTGGTACTGAAGCTGCCGTACTGATGGTTGAATCCGAAGCTGAACTGCTGAGCGAAGACCAGATGCTGGGCGCTGTAGTATTCGGCCACGAACAGCAGCAGGTTGTTATTCAGGCTATCAACGAGCTGGCGAAAGAAGCTGGCAAACCGCGTTGGGACTGGCAGCCAGAAGCCGTCAACGAAGCGCTGAACGCACGCGTTGCCGCACTGGCAGAAGCTCGCCTGAGCGATGCTTACCGTATCACCGACAAACAAGAGCGTTACGCTCAGGTTGACGTGATCAAATCTGAAACCATCGCGACTCTGGTGGCTGAAGACGAAACCCTGGACGCTAACGAACTGGGTGAAATCCTGCACGCTATCGAGAAAAATGTTGTTCGCAGCCGCGTACTGGCAGGCGAGCCGCGTATCGATGGTCGTGAAAAAGACATGATCCGTGGTCTGGACGTGCGTACTGGTGTTCTGCCGCGTACCCACGGTTCCGCACTGTTCACCCGTGGCGAAACTCAGGCGCTGGTTACTGCGACCCTGGGCACCACTCGTGATGCGCAGAACCTTGACGAGCTGATGGGCGAGCGTACTGACAACTTCCTGTTCCACTACAACTTCCCTCCGTACTGCGTAGGTGAAACCGGTATGGTCGGTTCTCCGAAGCGTCGTGAGATTGGTCACGGTCGTCTGGCGAAGCGTGGCGTACTGGCAGTGATGCCGGAACTGGATAAATTCCCGTACACCGTACGTGTGGTTTCTGAAATCACCGAATCTAACGGTTCTTCTTCCATGGCTTCCGTATGTGGTGCTTCTCTGGCGCTGATGGACGCAGGCGTGCCGATCAAAGCTGCCGTTGCGGGTATCGCGATGGGTCTGGTGAAAGAAGGCGACAACTTTGTTGTTCTGTCTGACATCCTGGGCGACGAAGACCACCTGGGCGATATGGACTTCAAAGTGGCGGGTTCCCGCGACGGTATCTCTGCACTGCAGATGGATATCAAAATTGAAGGTATCACCAAAGAGATCATGCAGGTTGCTCTGAACCAGGCTAAAGGTGCGCGTCTGCACATCCTGGGTGTGATGGAACAAGCGATCAACGCACCGCGTGGTGACATTTCTCAGTTCGCTCCGCGTATCCACACCATCAAGATCAGCCCGGACAAGATCAAAGACGTTATCGGTAAAGGCGGTTCTGTTATCCGTGCTCTGACCGAAGAAACCGGCACCACCATTGAAATTGAAGATGATGGTACTGTGAAGATTGCTGCGACCGACGGCGAGAAAGCGAAATATGCTATCCGTCGTATCGAAGAGATCACCGCAGAGATCGAAGTAGGCCGTATCTACAATGGTAAAGTGACCCGTATCGTTGACTTTGGCGCATTCGTTGCCATTGGTGGCGGTAAAGAAGGTCTGGTACACATCTCTCAGATCGCTGACAAACGCGTTGAGAAAGTGACCGATTACCTGCAGATGGGCCAGGAAGTACCGGTCAAAGTTCTGGAAGTAGATCGCCAGGGCCGTGTACGTCTGAGCATTAAAGAAGCAACTGAGCAGTCTCAGCCTGCAGGCGAACCGGAAGCTCCGGCAAGCCAGGGCGAGTAAGGTTGCCATTGCCCTCCGTGAAAGCGGAGGGCTTTTAACCCGGCAGGACGCCTTGTTAGCAACCGGGGAACCTGGACGTTCATTCAATCGTTGTCTTCGGGAGTGGGAAATGAAGCCTTTTTTGCGCTGGTGTTTCGTTGCGACAGCACTCACGCTGGCTGGATGCAGTAATTCCGCCTGGCGTAAGAGTGAAGTCCTCGCAGTACCATTGCAACCGACTTTGCAGCAGGAAGTGATTCTGGCACGTATGGAACAAATTCTTGCCAGTCGGGCTTTAACCGATGACGAACGCGCACAGCTTTTATATGAGCGCGGAGTGTTGTATGATAGTCTCGGTCTGAGGGCACTGGCGCGAAATGATTTTTCACAAGCGCTGGCAATCCGACCAGATATGCCTGAAGTATTCAATTACTTAGGTATATATTTAACGCAGGCAGGCAATTTTGATGCTGCCTATGAAGCGTTTGATTCTGTACTTGAGCTTGATCCAACTTACAACTACGCGCACTTAAATCGCGGTATCGCATTGTATTACGGCGGTCGCGACAAGTTAGCGCAAGATGATCTGCTAGCGTTTTATCAAGACGATCCCAATGATCCTTTCCGTAGTCTGTGGCTTTATCTCGCCGAGCAGAAGCTCGATGAGAAGCAGGCTAAAGAAGCGTTAAAGCAACGCTTTGAGAAATCGGATAAAGAGCAATGGGGATGGAACATTGTCGAGTTCTACCTGGGCAACATTAGCGAAGCAACGCTGATGGAACGCCTAAAGGCGGACGCAACGGATAACACCTCGCTCGCTGAGCATCTCAGTGAAACCAACTTCTATTTAGGTAAGTACTACCTAAGTCTGGGGGATTTGGACAACGCTACGGCATTGTTCAAACTGGCGGTGGCTAACAACGTTCATAACTTTGTTGAGCACCGATACGCATTGTTGGAATTATCGCTCCTGGGCCAGGACCAAGATGACCTGGCAGAATCGGACCAGCAATAGCTGACGTACACATCAGCCCGTAATCTTTTTTGATTGCCATCACCTTCACGGGTGAGGGCGTTGTTGTTCGTTAATACACCTACTTTGAGCCGGTTCACACTTTTCAATGAAAATTGCAGATCAATTTCATGATGAGTTATGTAGACTGGCCGCCATTAATTTTGAGGCACACGTACTACATGGCTGAATTCGAAACCACTTTTGCAGATCTGGGCCTGAAGGCTCCTATCCTTGAAGCCCTTACCGATCTGGGTTACGAAAAACCATCTCCAATCCAGGCAGAGTGCATTCCGCATCTGCTGGGCGGCCGCGATGTTCTGGGTATGGCCCAGACGGGTAGCGGCAAAACTGCAGCGTTCTCTTTACCGCTGCTCAACAATCTTGATCCTGAGCTGAAGGCACCTCAGATTCTGGTGCTGGCACCGACCCGCGAACTGGCGGTTCAGGTTGCAGAAGCCATGACGGATTTTTCTAAACACATGCGCGGCGTGAACGTGGTTGCCCTGTACGGCGGCCAGCGTTATGACGTGCAATTACGTGCCCTGCGTCAGGGACCACAGATCGTTGTCGGTACGCCGGGCCGTCTGCTGGATCACCTGAAGCGCGGTACTCTGGACCTCTCCAAACTGAGCGGTCTGGTACTGGACGAAGCTGATGAAATGCTGCGTATGGGCTTCATCGAAGACGTTGAAACCATCATGGCGCAGATCCCGGAAGGTCATCAGACCGCTCTGTTCTCCGCGACTATGCCGGAAGCGATTCGTCGTATTACCCGCCGCTTTATGAAAGAGCCGCAGGAAGTACGCATTCAGTCCAGCGTAACTACCCGTCCTGACATCAGCCAGAGCTATTGGACCGTCTGGGGCATGCGTAAAAATGAAGCGCTGGTGCGTTTCTTGGAAGCAGAAGACTTTGATGCGGCGATTATCTTCGTTCGTACCAAAAATGCGACCCTGGAAGTGGCTGAAGCGCTGGAGCGTAGCGGTTATAGCAGCGCTGCACTGAACGGCGACATGAACCAGTCCCTGCGTGAGCAGACTCTGGAGCGTCTGAAAGATGGCCGTCTGGATATTCTGATTGCTACCGACGTTGCGGCCCGTGGCCTGGACGTTGAGCGTATCAGCCTGGTTGTTAACTACGACATCCCGATGGATTCCGAATCTTACGTTCACCGTATCGGCCGTACCGGTCGTGCGGGCCGTGCGGGTCGTGCGCTGCTGTTCGTTGAGAACCGTGAGCGTCGTCTGCTGCGTAACATCGAACGCACCATGAAGCTGACTATTCCGGAAGTAGAACTGCCGAACGCAGACCTGCTGGGCAAACGCCGTCTGGAAAAATTCGCCGCTAAAGTACAGCAGCAGCTGGAAAGCAGCGATCTGGATCAGTACCGTGCTCTGCTGGCGAAAATGCAGCCGGAAGAAGAACTGGATATCGAAACGCTGGCAGCCGCACTGCTGAAAATGGCTCAGGGCGAACGTCCGCTGATCCTGCCGCCAGATGCGCCGATGCGTCCGAAACGCGAATTCCGCGACCGTGACGATCGTGGTCCGCGTGACCGCAACGATCGTGGCCCGCGTGGTGACCGTAATGACCGTGGTGGTGAAGACCGTCCGCGTCGTGAACGTCGTGACGTTGGCGATATGCAGCTGTACCGCATTGAAGTGGGCCGTGATGACGGTGTTGAAGTCCGTCATATCGTTGGTGCGATTGCTAACGAAGGCGATATCAGCAGCCGTTACATCGGTAACATCAAGCTGTTTGCTTCCCACTCAACCATCGAGCTGCCGAAAGGTATGCCGGGCGACGTGCTGCAGCACTTTACCCGTACTCGCATCCTGAACAAGCCGATGAACATGCAGCTGGTTGGCGATGCAGTTCCGCACACCGGTGGTGAGCGTCGTGGCGGTGGCCGTTTCAGCGGTGAGCGTCGTGAAGGTGGTCGTGGCGAAGGTCGTGGTTTCAGCGGTGAGCGTCGTGAAGGCGGTCGTAGCGAAGGTCGTCGTTTCAGCGGCGAACGTCGTGAAGGCAACCGCGGTCCGCGTCGTGACGATTCTTCTGCTCCGCGTCGTGATGATTCCGCTGGTCGTCGTCGTTTCGGCGGTGATGCGTAATCCATGCGAAATTACGGTTTAATACCGTAAAGTAAAATATACAGCCCCGATCTCAACAATCGGGGCTTTTTTTATTTCATTTGTACTCGCGTACTGGTACAGTGCAGCACATTGAAATGTAGTCACAATATAAATGACTGGAGAGATGGCTAAATGGCAACACTAACCACCACCCAAACGTCACCTTCGCTGCTTGGCGGCGTGGTGATCATCGGCGGCACCATTATTGGCGCGGGGATGTTTTCTCTGCCAGTGGTCATGTCCGGGGCGTGGTTCTTCTGGTCAATGGCGGCGCTGATCTTCACCTGGTTTTGTATGCTGCACTCCGGGCTGATGATCCTTGAAGCTAACCTCAATTACCGCATTGGTTCCAGCTTTGACACCATCACGAAAGATCTGCTGGGCAAAGGCTGGAACGTTGTGAACGGCATCTCGATTGCTTTCGTTCTCTATATCCTTACCTATGCGTATATCTCGGCGAGTGGTTCGATCCTGCATCACACCTTCTCGGAGATGTCGCTGAACGTTCCGGCGCGCGCGGCGGGTCTTGGTTTTGCGCTGCTGGTGGCGTTCGTGGTGTGGTTAAGCACCAAAGCGGTTAGCCGCATGACGGCGATTGTGCTGGGCGCGAAGGTGATTACTTTTTTCCTGACCTTCGGCAGTCTGCTGGGGCATGTTACGCCTACTACGCTGTTTAACGTGGCGCAGAGCAACGCTTCGTATACTCCGTACCTGCTGATGACGTTACCGTTCTGCCTGGCCTCATTCGGCTATCACGGCAACGTCCCGAGCCTGATGAAGTATTACGGCAAAGATCCGAAGACCATCGTTAAGTGCCTGGTGTACGGCACGCTGCTGGCGCTGGTGCTGTATACCGTATGGTTGCTGGGGACGATGGGTAACATCCCGCGTCCGGAATTTATCGGTATTGCGCAGCAGGGCGGTAACATTGATGTGCTGGTACAGGCGCTGAGCGGCGTGCTGAACAGCCGCAGTCTGGATCTGCTGCTGGTGGTGTTCTCCAACTTTGCTGTGGCGAGTTCATTCCTCGGGGTCACGCTCGGTCTGTTTGACTATTTGGCGGATCTGTTTGGCTTTGATGACTCGGCAATGGGACGTTTTAAAACGGCATTGCTGACGTTTGTCCCGCCGATTGTCGGTGGCCTGCTGTGGCCGAACGGTTTCCTGTACGCCATTGGCTATGCAGGGCTTGCCGCGACCATCTGGGCCGCCATTGTTCCGGCGCTGCTGGCCCGTAAATCTCGCGAGCGTTTCGGCAGCCCGAAATTCCGTGTCTGGGGCGGCAAGCCGATGATTGCGCTGATCCTGGTATTCGGTATCGGCAACGCGGTTATCCATATTCTGTCGAGCGTGAATTTGTTGCCTGTGTACCAGTAACCTTTTAGTGCCGGATGGCGGTTGCGCCTTATCCGGCCTATACGATCTCGTAAGCCCGGTAAGCGAAGCGCCACCGGGCAAAACAACGATTACCCCACCAACTCTTCTTTCACCTGCATCGTCAGGTCAAACGAATGTAGCCGTGCCTGATGATCAAAAATCTGGCCGTTAACCATAATTTCATCGGCCTGGGTTTCACGCAAAATGGCGTCGAGACCGTGTCGCACTTTCGCCTTATCACCAACCAGCGACATGCTCAGAGCCTGTTGTACGCCGTACTGCTCGGAAGCGGACCACAGCTGATGCATATTCTCTACCGGTGGCGGTAGCTGGCCGGTTTCGCCACGACGCAGTTTCACAAACGCCTGCTGCATTGAGGTGAAAAGAAATTCGGCATCGCGGTTGCTGTCGGCGGCAATGATGTTGATGCACACCATCGCATACGGCTTTGCCAGCCGTGCTGAGGGCTTGAACTGGGTGCGATACAGATGCAGCGCCTGATGCAACATATCCGGAGCAAAGTGCGAGGCGAAGGCAAATGGCAGGCCGAGCTGGGCTGCCAGCTGTGCGCTGTACAGGCTGGAGCCTAATAACCAGACCGGGATCTGCTCGCCGTAGCCGGGAACCGGGCGTACATGAGGATTTGGATCGCGGGCGTCGAACCAGTCCACCAGTTCAGCTACGTCGCGCGGGAAGTTATCGATATCACCACTCATATGGCGGCGCAACGCGCGCATGGTCGGTTGGTCGCTACCCGGCGCGCGGCCAAGCCCGAGATCGATTCGTCCCGGATACAGCGTATTCAGGGTACCGAACTGCTCGGCGATCACCAGCGGCGAATGGTTGGGCAGCATAACGCCGCCAGAACCAAGATGCAGCGTGGTGGTATTGGCAGCCAGATAGCCAATCAGCACAGAGGTCGCCGCGCTGGCGATGCCGGTCATGTTGTGATGTTCTGCCAGCCAGTAGCGGTGGTAGCCGCGCTTTTCAGCCAGTCGAGCGAGATCAAGCGAGTGTGTGAAGGCCTCTTTTGCCGAAGATCCTTCAGGGATCGGCGCCAGATCCAGCACCGAGAACGGAATAGTTTTGTCAGTCATAACGGCTCACTTTGTTACCGGTTAATCTTTTAATACTGCATTAAAGATTAGCGAATGTTGTTAACAAAGTGAGCTATTAATCACGGCTGTAGTTCAAGACCTGCCAGCCGTTTCCAGTAGCCGTTGCAGTCGCTGTGGGCAGCAAGCGGTAATGGGGCAGTGCCATTTTCATTGTCGCGGAAGGCATCGAGCATAGCGAACGTGTCGCTGCCTGAAGGGGACAGACGCACAATATCAACCAGACCCTGCATCGATGTCAGCTCGTTGCCGAGGTTGTAAACATAGCCGCTCATAGTCTGGATGCCGTTGAGGACAAAGACCTGCTGATTCTCCTGCGACAGCACATCGCGCCCATTCGGGTATTTGATGCAGCAGGTTTCACACTCGTCTTTTGGACGGTCTTCAGAGCGTGCGGTAAAGCAGCGGGCAGAGTACGCCAGCGGCAGATGCCCGTAGCTCAGCACCTCTACTTCAAACTGATTGCGAATACCCAGCTCTTCACACTGGTTAAGCAGATTGACCAGCCAGTCACGGGACAGTTCTACCGGCATACACCAGCGCACCATGCCCTGCCTGAGCAGCAAACGCAGGGTTACCGCGTTGTAGCAGTTGAGTGCATGCCCGGCGACAAACGGCAGCTTACGCTCGGCACACATGTTTACCACGCCGAGATCGCTGGCTTCCAGCAGGAAGTCGCCGTTTTCGACATAGCGCTTCAGCTCTCCCAGTTCAGAGGAGGCCTGCACCAGCGCCAGCGTTGACAGCACCACCTGTTTACCGCTGCCAGCGAGCGATTTCGCCATATCGATCCAGTCGCCTACTTTGGTGGCGCGGCGTTTACTGCACACCGCTTCGCCAAGATAGATAACGTCGGCCTGGCTGGTGGCGGCCTGCTGATAAAAATCTTCCAGCGTTTCTTTCGGCCAGTACCACAGCACCGGCCCTAAGGAATATTTCATTGCTTCTCTCACTGCCATTTACGGTGATACGCGCCAAGCGTGGTCTGCGTGCCTTCGGACATTGAACCGAGCGTTTCCATCCACGCGGCCTGTGGGGCGTAGTTTTGCGGGTCGGCCATACAGCGGTCGATCGCCTGGCGCCACACTTTCGCCACCTGGCTGACGTAGGCCGGGCTACGCTGACGCCCTTCGATTTTCACCGAGGCAATATTGGCCGCCAGCAGTTCTGGCAGCAGCTCCAGCGTATTCAGGCTGGTGGGTTCTTCCAGCGCATGATAGCGCTCGCCATCAACCAGATAGCGGCCTTTACACAGCGTCGGATAACCGGCGTTTTCTCCGTCCTGATAGCGGTCGATCAGCACTTCATTAAGACGGGATTCCAGCCCTTGTTGGGTCTGCTGCCAGCGAACAAAACGGGCAGGAGAGCAGGCGCCAACCGTATTAGGAGACTCGCCCGTCAGATAGGATGAAAGATAGCAGCGGCCTTCCGCCATAATGCACAGACTGCCAAAGGCGAACACTTCCAGGGGAACTGGCGTGACGCGAGCGAGCTGCTTCACCTGGTGAATAGACAGTACGCGCGGCAGTACCACGCGGGCGACATCAAAGTTGCGATGATAGAAATTAATCGCCTCTTCATTGGTTGCAGATGCCTGAACAGAGACATGACGCTCAATATGCGGGTAGCGCTCTGCGGCATACTCAAGCATGGCGAGGTCGGCGAGGATCAGCGCATCCGCACCCAGTTGCGCCGCCATATCTACGGCACGTTGCCAGCGCGCGTAACCATCCGGATGCGCAAAGGTGTTAATCGCGATGTGCAGCTTACGGCGGTGCTGATGGACAAAACTCACCGCTTCCTGCAATTTTTTCTCGGTAAAATTAAGGCCGGCGAAATGACGGGCGTTGGTATCATCTTTCAGCCCGATGTAGACCGCATCAGCGCCGTTCTCGATGGCCGCCTTAAGCGCCGGGAGGTTTCCGGCAGGGCAGAGCAGCTCCATAATTTATCCTGAACGTTGCGCCGTAAAGGGCGCAGAAATGTTAACGAAGAGGGATTTTAGTTAACCTTGCTGAGACAATTTTTGATTTGAGGCAGTTAAAGTCGTATTGGTGATACCAATAAGAGGTAACAATTTCGTAGCGAATTGTTGATTTATGCCGCTATGTCGTTTATTTGATATGGCAAAATAGCAGGATAATTGAAACAGGGAGTAAAGCTCGTGTTGGATAAACTGCGTTCACGCTTAGTACATTTTGGTCCTTCTCTGATGAGTGTACCGGTTAAACTGACGCCCTTTGCGCTGAAGCGCCAGGTTCTGGAGCAGGTCCTGAGCTGGCAGTTTAGTCAGGCGCTGGCCGATGGGGAGCTGGAGTTTCTCGACGGTCGCTGGCTGAGCATTCATGTGCGTGACATTGGCCTTAAATGGTATACCTCTGTTGAGAACGATAAACTTATCGTCAGCCAGAATGCAGAGGCGGATGTGAGTTTTAGCGCGGATGCCAGCGATCTCCTGATGATCGCGGCGCGTAAGCAGGATCCGGATACGCTGTTCTTCCAGCGTCGCCTGGTGATTGAAGGTGATACAGAATTAGGGCTGTATGTAAAAAATCTGATGGACGCCATCGAACTGGATCAGATGCCTAAAGCGTTGCGCGTCATGCTGATGCAGTTGGCGGATTTTGTTGAGGCGGGGATGAAAACGTCGCCAGAAACCAAACAGACTTCGGTAGGTGAGCCATGCTGATTCGAGTTGAAATTCCCATTGATGCCCCAGGTATTGATGCATTGCTGCGTCGTTCATTTGAGAGCGATGCGGAAGCGAAATTAGTGCACGACCTGCGTGAAGACGGTTTCATAACGCTGGGTCTGGTTGCTACCGATGACGAAGGTCAGGTAGTGGGTTACGTCGCGTTCAGCCCTGTCGATGTCCAGGGCGAAGACCTGCAATGGGTAGGCATGGCGCCGCTCGCGGTGGATGAAAACTACCGTGGGCAGGGCCTGGCGCGTCAGCTGGTCTATGAAGGACTCGATTCCCTGAACGAGTTTGGTTACGCCGCGGTGGTTACGCTGGGCGATCCGGCGCTGTACAGCCGCTTTGGTTTTGAGCTGGCTGCCCATCATGACCTGCGTTGCCGCTGGCCGGGCACCGAAAGCGCGTTCCAGGTTCATCGCCTGGCGGAAGATGCGCTGGAGGGTGTGACGGGCCTTGTGGAATACCACGACTACTTCAATCGTTTTTAAGCGCCGGGGGTTTGCAGGCTGCTCAGTAGTGCCTCAAGCCCTTCGCCTTCAACAAGGCGCTCTTTCTGCCGCTTTGTAAGCTGTTTGACGCGATATTCTAAGCGTAGGGCCAGCGAACGGTCGCCGACCTGAGCCGCAAATGCCAACGTGAGTTCCCCCTTTCCGCGCAGCGCCTTCGCGCCTTTCCCACTTTGATGCTGCTTATAGCGGCGCTGCACATCGGTGGTTATTCCGGTGTATAAGGCGTTGTCCGCAGTACGGATCAGGTACAGATACCAGGGTGTCATTGTCACCATCGACGTGATAATTTTCAGGCCTACAGTATAAAAGAGAACAGAAATGGAAACACTGACTGCGGTGACCCGCTGGCTGGCAAAGCAGCACGTCGTGACCTGGTGTGTACATCATGACGGTGAATTATGGTGCGCCAATGCGTTTTACCTGTTTGATGCGCAGAAGATGGTGTTCTATGTGCTGACCGAAGAGAAAACGCGCCATGCGCAGATGTCCGGGCCGCGCGCGCCGATAGCCGGAACGGTAAATGGTCAGCCCAAAACGGTCGCCCTGATTCGTGGCGTACAGTTTAAAGGGGAAATCCGGCGTCTTGAAGGGCAGGAGAGTGAAGCCGCGCGTAACGCCTACAACCGCCGTTTCCCGGTCGCCAGAATGCTGCCTGCGCCCGTGTGGGAGATTCGACTGGATGAAGTCAAATTCACGGACAACACGCTGGGTTTTGGTAAAAAAATGCACTGGCAACGTGATCTATAGTTAATAGAGTGATTAAAGAGTCAGGGGAAGATTAGCGATGAGTCAGGTGTTAATAACAGGCGCAACGGGGCTGGTAGGCGGAAATTTGCTGCGTATGCTGCTCAATGAACCCCGGGTCAATGCCATCACGGCACCGACGCGTCGACCGCTGGCTGATACGGCTGGCGTCTATAATCCCTATGATCCGCAGCTAACCGATGCGCTGGCGCAGGTCACCGATCCGGTAGATATTGTCTTTTGTTGTCTGGGAACCACTCGGCGAGAAGCGGGTAGTAAAGAAGCGTTTATCCATGCTGACTATACGCTGGTGGTGGACACGGCCCTGACGGGGCGTCGGTTGGGCGCTCAGCATATGCTGGTGGTCAGTTCGATGGGTGCCAATGCCAATTCACCGTTTTTTTATAACCGGGTGAAAGGGGAAATGGAGCAGGCGCTGATCGCGCAAAATTGGCCGCGGCTGACGATTGTTCGGCCTTCAATGTTACTCGGAGAACGGGATAAACAGCGGGCGAATGAGAGGTTTTTAGCGCCGTTATTTCGGCTGCTGCCGGGGAACTGGAAGTCGATTGAGGCGCGTGATGTAGCCCGGGCTATGCTGGCGGAGGCACTGGCACCTGGACATGAAGGCGTTTCGATCCTGACCTCTTCCGAACTGCGCGAAAGAGCCAAATAAAATGCCGGAGAGGACGCTCTGGCGTCCCCATCCGGCATTTGTAGCAGTCTTACTTAATAAACGTAAAAGCCGTCGTGACGCGTTTCACGCCGCTTACCCGGCTGGCGATGTCTGCCGCAGCCTTCGCTTCACGTTCAGTTACCAGACCCAACAGGAACACTTCCCCGTTTTCGGTGGTGACTTTTACGTTAGAGGATTTCACCTGATCGCTGGTCAGCAACTGGGAACGTACTTTAGTGGTTATCCAGGTATCGTTAGACGCATCGCCCAGGCCGATTGGCTGACCCTGACGGATCTCGTTAAAGACCTCAGTGGTACCTTCTACGCCCATCGCAATCTGTTTTGCTCGCGCAGACAGTTCGCTATTTGGCGACTGACCGACCAGCAGCACTTTACCCTGATACGCGCTCACGTTGATACGCGCCTCTTTCTTGATCTGGGCATCTTTCGACAACGCGGTATTGACGCGTAATTCCAGGGTTCCGTCATCTACCTGGGTGCCTACACTGCGAGGATCCGTCGCGGCTTTGGTGCCGACAGCAGCAGTTCCGACAACGGCGGCAGCGACACAGCCTTGCAGTAGCAGGGCAGCGATAATCACAGCAAGCGGCGAAAATGCCTTCATGTGTACTCCTTAATCATCCTGGTGAGGGAAAAGCGTGTTATCGATGAGATCGCAAAGGCAGTTGACCGTCAGCATATGCATTTCCTGAACGCGGGCGCTGTGGTGTGAAGGGATACGGATTTCAACATCCTGCGGCCCCAGTAACCCGGCCAGCTCCCCTCCGTCATACCCGGTCAGTGCGACAATTGTCATGTCGCGTGTCACGGCAGCTTCAACGGCTTTTACGATATCGCGGCTATTACCACGCGTAGAGATTGCCAGTAGAACATCACCTGCATGTCCCAGCGCACGGACTTGTTTTGCATAAACTTCGTCGTGCAGGCGATCGTTGGCAATCGCAGTTAAGACCACATTATCAGTATTTAGTGCAATCGCAGGTAAACTTGGGCGTTCTGTTTCAAAACGATTGATCATGCTGGCAGCAAAATGCTGTGCGTTGGCAGCGGACGTCCCATTACCACAACAGAGAATTTTGTTGCCATTGAGCAGGGACTGAACCAGCGTCATGGCTGCACGGGAGATCGCATCCGGAAGTGCTTCAGCCGCAGCTATCTGAGTTTGAATGCTTTCTGTAAAGCAGACTTTAAT
Source organism: Citrobacter sp. RHBSTW-01044 (assembly GCF_013781945.1). Taxonomy (NCBI): domain Bacteria; kingdom Pseudomonadati; phylum Pseudomonadota; class Gammaproteobacteria; order Enterobacterales; family Enterobacteriaceae; genus Citrobacter; species Citrobacter sp. RHBSTW-01044. The sequence goes on from NZ_CP056180.1 coordinate 544,186, forward strand.
TCTATCTAACACGCTAATCCTTAAGAACCAGGCTCTGAATCTTCAACTATGAGCGGTCGTTGAACGCGTCCTTAAACCACTCAACATCATTTCCGGTGAAGGCTAACACATCGAACCGGCAATCCACAGTATCAAAACTTCCATTGTGGCGCGCAAGCCACAAGCGGGCAGTCTGTAATAATTTGTGTTGTTTGCTCCGGGTCACACTCGCCGCTGCACCGCCAAACTGGGCTGAGCGCCGATAGCGAACCTCAACAAATACGGTGGTGTTGCCTTCACGCATTATCAGGTCGATTTCGCCGCCACGCTCACGCACGTTGGCGGCGATAAAATGCAGTCCCTTGCTCTGCAGCCAGTCACGCGCGGTGGATTCCCACGCGTCACCGGTCTGTTTACTCGTTAACTGGCGGGGACGACTTGTCCTTGCTGGTATTTGAGCCATGATAACTTCCTGTTAATCACACAATCCTGCGTTGCGGTTAAGGCTCCGGTGTTGCCGTTAATTTCGAAACCCTGCACCTGACGCATTTGCGAGAAGTGGTTGGCAAGCGACCAGGCATCGACGCCCATCGCGTACATACGTGCCAGCGAGTAGTCGTTACGAACCGCGCCCAGCGCCTGCTGCATGAGAGGGGCGTTAGCGCCTGCCAGCATCGGAATTTCGCTGTACTGCAAGCCTTCCATCTCCAGACGGAAATCCGGGCCGGCAGTTCCCTGCGCGCTACGGGAGCTGGCGTACAGCGTGGCACCGCTCTGGCTACCGTTGCGCATGGCGATCATCGGCTTTATAAATGCAATTTCTTCCGGCGTTGCCAGAATATATACGGCATCAACACGACCGCTGCCGCCGGTGATTTGCGCATCGGTAGGCGCTGCCGGGATGGTCAGACCGCCAATCGTCACGCCAGGCTGCGCGGGTACAGAAGAGGCCACCGGGCTACCCGTCAGGGAAATCCCCGAGCCGCCGTTGACGCCCATTTTCAGCTCAGCGGTGGAGCCGAACTTCTGCTGCAGCACCACGCCGCCACCCAGTTTTTGCCACTCCTGTGCAAAGGCGTTGGCAACGCGATCGCCTAACGAACTCCGCGGGATCAACAACAGCGGCGTCTGTTTTCCTTGATCGCGAATGTGGCGTGCTGCGTCGCGCGCTTCATCTTCTGGCGACAGAGCGAAGTAGCAGACGTTCGGCAGGTTTTTCACCGACTCCGGCTGATTAAGCGCCAGGACGTTTAATGGCGTGTTGCTTTTCATCAGCTCTTCAACATTGTTCTTCAACAGTGGGCCAACCACGATGCTGGCGCCATCCTGCTGAACCTGAGTCAGGATCTGATTCAGCGGCTGTGATGACGTGTCGTAGATTTTCAGCTCCGCGGACGGATTCGCTGGTGCGCTGGCGGTTGTTGGCTGCGCAGGCGCTGTTGGTTGTGGAGCTGTAGCTTCTGGCTGTGCTGGCGTCTCGTTGGTCAGATCGCTTACTGACGCCTGAGCCGGGCTGGCAACACCGTCAGTCGTTTGCGGCTGTTCCGTGGTCGTCGCAGCCGCTGTATCCGCAGCAGGCGCGGCAACAGCAGGGTCCGCTACGGGTTGAGTACCCATATTTTTCGCAGCTTCAAAGCCTTGCTGAATAGTACGGCCAAATACAGCGGCCTGACCGTTCAGCGGTAGCAGCAGAGCAATTTTGCTGGTGGAAGCAGGTTTAAAGCTCTGCACGTTAACCAACTGCGTTGGCAACAGTTTTGCCCCCGGGTTTTGTGGATAACGTTTCTGCCAGTCAGCAATACCGGCTTTCATCATGTCTGGATCGTTACGGTTATCGAACCAGACGCGCTGGAGATCTAACCAGCCTTGCAGCACGTTTTCATCCGCATTGATGACCAGCGTCTGCGCTTGCTCCTGGGTCATGGATGACAGCGCCTGCCAGGTGGCATCCATGTTTTTCTGCTTAGCGTTCGCGGCCAGCAGCGGTTCCTGGGCGATCAGGGCGCGCAGTAAAGTCAGCGATGGACGACCCTGGTTGACGTCGATTTGCGCCTGCCAGTATCTCGCCTGCTGGTTTTGATCAAAATCGGCGGGGGTTAGCTTATCCAGCAGGGCCTGTGCGCCAGCGACATCTTTCTGCGCGAGCTTAATTTCGACGGCCAGCAGTGACTGCTCACGACGCTGGGTATCGCTTAGCTTCTGTGGTAGCTGGTTGAACAGCTCGAAAGCCTGCTGGCTCTTGCCTTCTTTCAGCAGTGCACGAATGGCGAGTAATTGCCAGTTGGTCTTGCTATCATCTGAGCTTTGCTGCATTTGTTGCAGATAAAAGCCGGAATCAGCCTGCGCAGTGCCCTGCATATGGGCTGCACTCTGGTCTGGCGCCTGGGTGCCACAGCCTGCGAAAATCAGTGCAGCCAGAATGACTGGTAGCGCGCGTGCGGCTTTCAAACGAGAAAATGTTGAGGGTACCATACTGTATCCAGTGATATTTTTTTACTCAATGCTCAATATTAAATCGGCAATACGGACGACACAATGAAACAACACGAATCGGCGGATAATTCTCAAGGCCAACTCTTTATTGTACCTACTCCTATAGGAAATTTGGCTGATATTACCCAACGAGCGCTCGAAGTTTTACAAGCCGTTGATTTGATTGCCGCTGAAGACACTCGTCATACAGGACTCTTGTTACAACACTTCGCGATTAACGCGCGTTTGTTCGCTTTACATGATCACAACGAGCAGCAAAAGGCCGAAACGCTGGTGGCGAAGCTTAAAGAAGGGCAAAACATTGCGCTGGTTTCCGATGCCGGAACGCCGCTGATTAACGATCCTGGCTACCATCTGGTACGGACCTGTCGCGAAGCAGGGATCCGCGTTGTTCCCCTGCCAGGCCCTTGCGCGGCGATTGCTGCCCTGAGCGCTGCAGGTCTGCCTTCAGACCGCTTTTGCTATGAAGGTTTTCTGCCTGCCAAATCGAAAGGGCGTCGTGATGCGATGAAAGCCATTGAGGCTGAACCGCGTACGCTTATTTTTTATGAATCCACCCACCGTTTGCTGGATAGCCTGGAAGACATGGTTGCCGTCTGGGGCGAATCCCGCTACGTGGTGTTGGCGCGTGAGTTGACCAAAACCTGGGAAACCATTCACGGTGCGCCGGTCGGCGAACTGCTGGCGTGGGTCAAGGAAGATGAAAACCGTCGTAAAGGCGAAATGGTGCTGATTGTCGAAGGACACAAAGCGCAAGAAGACGACCTTCCGGCTGATGCGCTGCGTACGTTGGCCTTATTGCAGGCAGAGCTGCCGCTGAAAAAGGCCGCCGCACTGGCCGCTGAGATCCACGGCGTGAAGAAGAATGCGCTGTATAAGTACGCGCTGGAACAGCAGGGGGAGTAAGAAGGCCTGGATTAATCACCGGCTTGTCGGAAGAAATGTCGGAAGAAATGTCGGAAGAAATCGCTGAAAGCGTTGCAGTTAAAAGGCAAACTGCAACGCGTTGCTGCGTCAGGGGGATGTGGCGGTTGCTGTAAATTTTATTTATCAGGATATTGTGAGCCGTCAATCAGGCAACTGACATTGCGGTGCAACCATAAAAATGAAGCAGGAATAGTAGTAGTAACGGAGGCGGCTAGGTATTTTTCTACCGCATCGTGCTTCCCTTCACCTGCTATCAGCAACAAAATCTCTTTTGCATTCAGGATGTCTTTCAATCCCAGCGTAATGCCGTGAGTCACACGACTACCAGCTGTTTTTAACATGTCATGATGGCGCGTTTTCTCCTCAAGTACGCTGATATGGCAAAACGGCTCCAGGAGCTCTGTGGGTTCATTCAATCCCAAATGGCCATTTTTGCCTATTCCGAGCAGACATAAATCGAGGCCGCCTCGGCTGGCAATAATCTCTGTGATGCGCTCGCATTCCTGCTCGTTAACATTTTCAGATTGAAAACCAACCAACTGTTCAGCTCGTAAACCCAGCGGTTGAGCGATGTGTTGTTGCAGGAAAGATTCACACGTTGCAGGAGAGTTCAACGGAATACCGACCCACTCATCCAATTTCACGAAAACCACTCGATTAAAATCGATATTACGTTGGTTAATTTTCTCGACAAAGTAGCGATATGTGAGAAGGGGGGTGCCTCCTGTTGCCAGACAGATGGTTGCATCAGGTTTATTCTGTATCAGCGTAATTAACTGTTCGCTGGCGCGATCGCTCAATACGTCATAATTGTCGCAATACTGAATATATTGCATTTTTCGAGTCCTTTTGAAGTAGGGTGTTGCAGGCTGCTTCACCCTTATTTCGTTTAAAGTATGCCGAGTGCTGAAGAGATAATTGACAGTACAAACGTCACGCCGATTAACAGTACTGGATGTGCTTTTTTCACCCGCAACAGGTAGTACATCAGTAACGTGTAGCCCATCGGTAAAATATTCGGGAATACTTTATCGAAAAAATCCTGCTGTAATGCCACGCTGTGGGTACTGTCGATTGCAAAAGAAGTTACAACGTTAATGTGCACATAGGATGCGATAAGCCCGCCAATAACTGTGATCCCGAGGATCGTTGCTGAGCGGGCGATCATCTGCGAATTTTCTCGTACTTTGTCGATAGCTTTAACACCTACCGAGTAACCGACATGCGTCTAGCCGACGCGCAAGAAAAAGATCATCAAATAAACGGCGAAAAACAAAATTGGTCCCAGTATGTTTCCCTGGCTGGCGAAAGATGAACAGATCCCCGCCATAATAGGCAGTAAGGTGAACCAGAAAATGGCATCGCCGATCCCGGCGATAGGTCCAAATAGCGCCACTTTCAAGCCTTTAATTGTGTCGCGGTTTTCCCTCTTTTCTTCCATTGAGATCAATAATCCCATTAGAAAACCGACCAGATTAGGATGGGTATTGATAAATTCTAAATGGTCTTTCATCGCCGCGCTTAGACCGGCTTTATCATCCTTATAAATTTTTTTTAGTACCGGGAGCATAGCCCAGGTAAAACCACCTGCCTGCATCCTTTCATAGTTAAAGCTGGCCTGAAGAAATGACGAGCGAAAGCCAAGGCGAGTAATGTCTTTTTTACTGATTTCAGATCCCATTGCTATAGTCCTCTTCTTCATTGTTTTTATTAGTGGCAAGTTGAGCCTGCTGTTTGGCTTTCGCATTGAAAAATTCATATACGGCGAAGCCTGCGCCCAATACGGCGACGGGCAGTAGGTTGTTAACCTGGATGTAGCAGACGAAGAGGAAGCCAGCAATCAGGTAAGGTATGTACTGTGCTTTGAACATCACGCGGAGCAACAAACCAAAACCAACAGCAGGCAAAATGCCCCCCGCCACTTCAAATCCATGTGTTAACCAGGCGGGCATGGCTTTTACCAGTGACTGCATAGCGCCCTGTGCCAGATACGTACACAGGAAGGCGATGATGGCGTATGAAGAAGCAACAATCAGTGTTGTCAGCCAGTTCAGACGCGTAAATGCGCTTGTGTTTGCTTCTCTCGCACAGTTATCGGCTTTTGCCATAAACAGAGAGAATGCTGAGTAAAAGAACAATATTACGTATTGCATTAGAAGGCTGAAGGGCAAACCAAGACCGATGGCTGTTTTGGCATCCACGCCGGTAGACCATGCGATAACAGTGGTCATTAAACCGGCCATTATTGGATTGGGTGGCTGTACGCCTCCTGCGGGGGTTAGGCCAGCAAATGCCAGCTCGGTCAAACCACCTGTTATTAGGCCAATATGAATATCACCCAGAATAGCGCCGGTTAAAGTACATACAATAATCGGTCTGAATAAAAACAAGGCTTCCAGCCAAAAGTCGATTCCAAGAAAGAAAACTAATGCAGCCAGGGATATACCCTGAATAAGGGTTATTTCATGCATATATATCACCTCAAGAAAATAAATCCTTTTATTATGAAAAAGTTGTTTAGCCTTTTAATCAGGAATCTGTTCTTTTTGATCTCCAGGGACATCCTGAATAAAAATATGAACACCCTGTTTTTTTATAAAATGCAGGTCATCAAGATCTTGTTCATTAACGTAAACTTTGCTGCTTATCTGTTTTTTGCCTTCAGAGAAATGCATGTTACCCACATTGACATCGTTCAGTTGAATACCTCCTTCGAGCAATCTTCTTACTGTTTGTGGCGTCCGACAAATAAGAAAAATTTTCTGATGTGGTGCGGCCTTACCGATAACGTTTATGGTTTTATCTATGGAAAAAAAGCGGATGCCAAAACCGTAAGTTTCAGCAGTGATGCTCATTAATTTCTGCTGAATCTCATCTTGAGCAACGTCATCATCAATAACGACCAACAAGTTAGCACCAATTGTGGATGTCCATGTGACACCAACCTGTCCATGTACTAATCGGTTATCAATGCGGGTTAACAGAATTTTTGGACCACTCATATTTTAATCCTCACCATAAAAAGATTGAATTACATAGATTATTGAAATATATTATTATTGCAGTATCAAGTTTGTGAATTTATTCAGCGTAATTTAAACGCTATATATCTCTATTATTCGAATAATGAGTGCTAAAAGACATTATGCAGATAGCACTCAAGAATAAAAAAGAAATATAACGATGGTCACGATAATTCGCGGACAGCCATCAATTTGTTTGCTGAGCCGCATACATTAATTTTGCTACGCACCACTTCTTTCATCGCATCCATACCGACCCGCATATAATAACGGGGATCATTACCTTGTGGATTTTCCGCAAACCACGCTTTGACTGCATCGGCAAAGGCAATCTTCAGCTCGGTAGCAACGTTAACTTTGCACACACCAAGTTCGATCGTGCGGCGGACGTATTCGTCAGGGACATCGCTTGCGCCATGTAGTACCAGTGGAACGTCGACTACTTCACGAATTTCACCCAGCCGTTGGAAATCGATTTTAGGCGTTTTGGTGTAGAGGCCGTGAGCCGTACCAATGGCGACTGCAAGGCTGTCTACGCCGGTACGCTCAACAAACTGTTTGGCTTCTTGTGGATCGGTGAGGAAGGCACTTTCGGCATCCACGCTCATGTCATCTTCAACACCGCCGAGGCGACCTAACTCTGCTTCGACGCTGCAATCTTTGGCATGGCAAAAATCTACGACGGATTTAACCAGTTTCACGTTTTCTTCAAACGGGAAATGGCTGCCGTCGATCATTGCGCTGCGTACTCCTGCATTTACTTTGCGGCGAATATCGTCCAGAGACTCATGATGATCGAGATGTAACGCCAGCGGCATGTCGTAGCTGGTGGAATAAGCGCTGCACAGTGCATAGATCTCTTCCAGTGCAATATGCTTAAAGGTACCTGGGGTTCCGGCGAGGATCACGGGCGATCGCATTTCATTGCATACTTCAAGGATCGCCTGGATCGTCTCGGCGTTGTGAATGTTGAAGGCGGGGACGGCGTAGCCTTTTTTTTGTGCATCCAGCAGGAGATATTTTGTGGAAATAATGCTCATATAACGATCCTTTTAGGCGTTCCAGGGATGAATAACAACGCCCTGTACAACGCGGTTCACAGTGCCGCTGGCAGAAGGCGTATCCGGTGTATTGCCGATGTTAATGGATTGCGTCAAAGCAAAGACCTGGGCGTAAATCAGGAAGCAGAACGCTAATTCCATATCAATGAAAGAGCGTGCTGGCGGCAGCAGAATATGTGGGCCAGCTTCAATCACTTCATGGGTTTGTGCGGCAATTGCGACAACTCGTAGCGCCTGACGATCGCGGCGTAACTCTGCCAATAGATCGAGATCGTACTGACGTGTATAGGGGTGGCTGGAAACAAAAACCACTACCAGCGTTTCGTTATCAACCAGCGACTTTGGACCGTGACGAAAGCCGGTCGGGGAGTCATAAAATGCAGCCAGTTTACCCGCAGTCAGTTCCAGAACTTTCAGTGCCGATTCACGCGCAGCTCCCTGTAATCCACCGCTACCAAGGTAGACGATCCGTTTCCACGGATCATTGCCGAACACACCGTCGCTGAAATCGCCCAGTGAAGTCAGGATCGCCTGGCACCGATCGGCTACGTCGTGGAAGGTCTGACTATTGATTTTCTCTGGGGCGAATACTGCCAGGCAACTGGCCATCATGGTGGTAATGCTGCTGGTCATGGCAAAACCACGGTCATGTGTCTCTGCGGGCATTAACAGAGCAAAGGCATTGTCGCTTGCGACTGCGTTTTGATACAGGCAACCAGCTTCGTTACAGGTGATTGGCAGGTGATAACACTCAGATACAAACTGATTAGCCAGTTCTACTGCAGCAACGCTTTCTGGGCTGTTACCTGAGCGAGCGAAAGAAACTAGCAGCAGTGGATGTGCGGGATTCAGATAATCCATCGGATTGGTGACCAGGTCAGTGGTCGGAACGGCAGTGATGTTTTTTCCGGTGTAGCTTGCCAGCCACGGGGCGATGATGTCGCCAATGAATGCTGAGGTCCCGGCCCCGGTTAGTACGATCCGCAGATCGTTTTTGCGCAACAATGGCGCAAGAAAGCTATCAATGGCGGATCGAATATTGTCGATATTGGTGAGAGAACGGATCCAACTGGCAGGTTGTTGACGGATCTCTTCTTCGGTCCAGGTGCCCGTTACCGCAGTAACAGGGGTATAGGTTTCTGGCATAACTTAAGTCCTTAGTCTTGTAAAATCCACATAAGACGCTGGCGAAAATATCGCTATCTTTCGTTTCGTTTCACTTGCTCATATAATCTATTAATTAAAATCTATAGAAAAGAAATCGAAAGGTCAATAAGATGAAATGAAATAAAACGAAAATTGTGATCGTGAGAGCGAAGGATGTAATTATCTTATTGATCTATAAAGATAAGAGTTGTTATAAGGTGGTTGAGTATTTCCTTAATCGAAAGGAAAAGAAAGGCCTTACGATCAAGGTTCGCAGGCCAACACAAGACAAAATGAAAGGTCAAAGGGGGAGAGCCTGACCCTGAATCCAGATCTGTTGTAAATGCAGCCCGCTATTAAGCGCGATCGCGTCGGCACGTTTACCCACTGCTAACGATCCCAGTTGGCGATCGATTCCCAACAGACGTGCAGGGTGGAGAGAGGCCATATGAATTGCCTCTTCTGCCGTTATCCCGGTGAACTCGATCATATTTCGTACGGCTGCATCAACCGAGAGCGTGCTGCCAGCCAGGCCACCGGACGTGGTACGCACAATTCCGCTGCGCATTTCCACTTGCTCACCGCAGAGCGAATAGCGCCCGTCAGGCATTCCTGCTGCCTGCATGGCATCTGTGATCAGCACCAGTCTCTCTTTCGCGCAACAGCAGCACAGCTTCATGGCCGCCGGGTGGACATGGTGTCCGTCAGCGATAAGCTCCAGCCAGGCGCGAGGGTCGGTTAACCCTGCGCCAACCATACCGGGCTCCCGGTGATGTAAGCCAGTCATACCGTTATAGCAGTGAACTAATCCGTCAGCACCTGCATCAAAGGCCGCGCGGGTTTGTTCCCAGTTGGCTGCGCTGTGGCCCAGCATCACTCGGACGTTGCGCCGCTTCAGATATTCGATAGCCTGCAATGCGCCAGTTTTTTCTGGTGCCAGCGCAACGACGCGCAATGTGTGCTGGGAAACCGTAATCAGTTCAGCCAGTTCACTGAGCTCCAGTTCCCTGAAAAGCTCAGGCGGGTGCGCCCCTTTGTTCTGCGGCGTAAAATATGGGCCTTCAAGATAACTGCCCAGCACCTGTGCGCCAGGCCCGCCGCAATGGTAGCGACGGGCAATACGCTCCAGCGCATTGTGAATATCCGGTAGTGGAGCGGTGACGGTAGTGGGTAGCCAGTTGGCTACCCCTTCACGCGCCTTGTGCATCGCCAGTTTGTCGAGCGTATCCGGTGCCTCATCCATAACATCGACGCCCGCACCACCGTGTACGTGGGTATCAATGTAAGCTGGACAAAGCAGTTCAGCGTCGCGCTCCATAACACCGGATGGGATTGGCTCTATTGCTGCAATGATACCGTCTTTAATATGTAATTGATGATCATCCAGCCATCCCTGTTCGGTTAGTAGACGCCTGGCGCGCAATCGCTTTGTCATATCCCTTCCTCAACGGGGTTTTCCTCGCGACAGCGTCCCAGCTCGTCCACCAGACTGGTTAAACCCCTGTGTCCGCACTCCAACGCCTGCACACGAAACGCTTCGCTGCTCAGGCCGTCGCGCTCCAGCACCATCTCCAGTAGCAGTTGTAGATTGGTACCGGTGATCACTTCAGTACCTTGCCTTTGCATGGCCAGTGTGGAAGCTACGCGAAATGGCGTCCCGCCCAACAGGTCTGTTAGAAACACGATGTCTTGCTGAGCATCCAGTTCACTCACTGCCTGTTCAAGTTGCGAGGTGAGTAAGGCCGTGGTTGAGGTTTCCGGAAAGTCGATGGCGATGAACTGAGTCTGTTCACCCAAAATCTGTTTCATCGCTTTTTCCATTCCGCTGGCAAACCCGCCATGGCCCGTCAAAATAATACCTAACATCTACAACCCCTTATATTTACAGGAAGTGACAGAACTTACCTACGACGCCAAGCACCACGGTAATGGCGATAAGACGAAGAGGACTCCAGCCACGCCGGACCAGCCAGAACATAGTCAATGTGTAGACCAGCGGTAAAAATGCTGGCATCAATTTGTCTATAACGTCTGTTTGCAGTTTCACAACCGCGTCGCCAGCAGTAATTTCCAGCGTAGTGCTCAGGCGAACATAGGTCGCTACCAGCGCGCCGATCACCGTCATCCCAACGATGGATGCAGCATGTCCAACCTTTTTGGTGTTAGCTTTAATTAGCGGGATGGCAGCAACGCCCATTCGATAAGCATAGTGTGCTAGCCCAAAGCGCAGACCAAGATGAACCACGTTAAACATAACAATAAAGACAACTGCGCCAAGAATAGAACCTTGCAGCGCCAGACTGGCCCCGATACCACCGCAAATAGGCAATAACGTTAACCAGAACATGGCATCACCGATACCGCCAAGTGGAGCGCCTACGGCAATCTTGGTGCTTTGAATACTGTTTACATCCTGCTTGGAGCGTTCCATCGCAAGGATAATCCCGATAACAAACGTGACCAGGAACGGGTGCGTGTTGAAGAAGCCCATATGGCCTTTCATCGAACGCGCCAGATCGCGCTTGTTGGTATGGATCTTTTTCAGTGCAGGTAACAGGCCGTACAACCATCCTGATGCCTGCATACGTTCGTAGTTAAAAGAGGCTTGTAATAACATTGAACGCCAGGCAACACGGTTGATATCTTTTTTCGTCAGCTCGGCACCGATATTCTGGTCTTCGTAGACGTTTTCATTGGTGCCGGACAGCAGCGTTTCTTCGGTTTCGGAAACGTTCGGCAGAGCCGTTTGATTAGATGCCATCTTCGAATTCCTCTTTTTGTGCTGCGGGAGCTGTAGGTTCAGGTGATTTACGCAGAAAATCGATCAGCGCCATTGCCAGTGCTGCTGCTGCGATCGCCAGCACAGGGAGTTTGAGCCAGGCTGCGGCTACAAAACCCAGGATGAAGTAGGGGATATAGACGTTTTTCATCATGATTTTCAGCAGTACGGCGAAGCCGATAGCTGGCATGATGCCGCCTGCCACGCCGAGGCCGTCAATCAGACGAGTCGGCAGAACATCTATAGCGGTTTTGGCATGTTCCGCACCAAAGTAAATCGGCAGGAACGCGCATAAAAAATAGAAGGTCCCCAGCGCCAGCAACGCCAAATAGTTGACCCGCTCAATTCCTGCGGTATCGGCATTTGCTGCCATGCGATCGCACCGAGCCATCACCCCTGACATCACAGAGAACAGGAAGGTAATCCCCATCTGTACCGCTACGGCGAACGGTACCGCCACTCCTACGGCAACTTCGGGTTTTACTCCTGTCGTTATGGCAAACGTGGTTCCCACGATAGTGCCGATAATCACGTTTGGTGGCTGAGCTCCAGCCAGCGGGGCCAGGCCCATCCACACCAGTTCCAGCGTACCACCTGTCAAAATACCGGTATGCAGATCGCCCAGAATCAGGCCGACCAGCGGCCCGAGAACAACCGGGCGGTGCATGTGCGTTAACCCGTTGAACATATCCAGGCCTGCAATAAAGGCGAGAATACCCAACGCAAAAGCCTGCAACAGACTAATTTCCATTGTGAATACCTCAGAGAAGTTTATAGAGGTCCTGGGCGGCTTCTGTTGGAACGCCCTGAACGAAGCACTCCACCCCAGCGGCTTTTAGCCCGTTGAACGCCGTAATATCGGCAGCGTCTACAGAAACCGTTTTGGCGATTTGTTGCTTGCCGTTGGCATAGTGCATATTGCCAACGTTGATACGGTTAACAGGAACACCGCCTTCAACCAGACGGAAGAAATCCGCAGGCGATTTGCAAACCAGCAGAATTTTCTGGCGATCGGCGGCACGGTGAATATTGTCGATCACTTTTTGTAGTGACCAGAAGCGTACGGCGATCCCTTCTGCCAGTACCATTTCCATCAGGTTTTGCTGTACTGGGTCTTCAGCCACTTCATCGTTAGCGACCAGCACCAGATTTGCCCCCGCAAATCCGACCCATTGCACACCAACCTGACCGTGAATCAGACGTTCATCAATGCGACTTAATACAATGTTTGGCATGGTATTTTTCTCTTTTTTGTTATTCGTTACGATCTGGAGCACCCAGGCAGGCGCAGTGATATTGCTGCAGTATGTCCTGAATATGGTTAATGATGAGTTCTCGCGGTGTGGCGCTGAGATCTCCCCCGCGCACTTTTACGTACTGCAAGGGTAAATACTGGCTAATTAGCGGCAGTGGAATGGGGTCATCCGCCAGATTACGCACCAGACGTTCGAATGCTTCATCAATCTGGTTGTCCGGCCAGTAGTAACGAACCCGATCGGAGTAGCTATAACCGCGGGCCAAACGGCGCGCGTTGCCATCGCCGTGATAGTGGCTCTGCCAGTATTCTGGTCGATCAAGCATCACGCTTTCCAGCACATGTCGCAGGCCTGAACTGGCTTTTGCTGGCAGCAATTCTTCTTCAATAGCGGCTAACGAAAACAGTGCTTCGCGCAGGGCGAATGTCAGCGCGGGTCCCACTTTCAGAATGGCGAAGTGATCTATCACCAGTTGGCGCAAGGACTGTGGCGTTTGGTAATCGGTAGAATGCGCTTCAAAAACCAGCGTGTCGTAGTCTTCCACCATTTTGCTGAGTGCCACGGCTTTCTGCGGTTGATAATCAATGATGTGTGTGTGGTCGAATTCAACGCCAGGTTGTACCACCAGGGCGATAATACGCGGCCAGATACCTTCCAGCCCGCGCTTTTCAAAGGCGTGATAATGGGCCTGTAACGTTGCACGTGCGGCATCCGGCGTTGTTACCGCCAGTTCGGTTAACGCTTCGTGAGCGCCACCAGGAACCGGAACTTCTGTGCCGATCACATAGACCAGGTCAGACTCACCAAAATGTGCCATACAGGTTTCTTCGGCTACTTTTGCCAGGCGTGCGGCGCGCTCGGCGACGATTTCATCAGTCAGGGGAACCGGGTCGTTAGTACACGACATGCTGCAATCGAGGTGGATCTTTTTAAAGCCTGCGGCGACATAACTCTTGATCAGATCGTCAGCGTTGGCCATTGCCTCTTCTGCTGGCAGATTTTGCCAACGGTTTGGCCCAAGATGGTCCCCGCCGAAAATCAGCATATCCTGAGAAAAATTAAGCGAGTCGGCTAAACGGCAGACAAAACTGCGAAAATCGGCTGGAGTCATCCCCGTATAGCCGCCAAACTGGTCAACCTGATTAGAGGTTGCTTCGATCAACAGCGGTGTATGATTGGCATGGGCGTAGCGTATTGCGGCTTCCAGTACGATTGGATGTGCGGAACAAACGGCATAAATCCCGTTTGCCTTCCCCCATTTATGCTGCTCGACCATTTTAGTTAGATGTTTCACTTTCCTCTCCAGGTCAGATAACTGCGACATCATTCTTTCGTTTTGTTTCATTTAATACTGCATCATGGTGGTATAAAAATAAAACGAAAGATAATGGTTTTCCGATCTGTTTCACAAAAGAAACGCAATGAAAGGTTTCAGCGTAAGTCTGTCTGGCTCTTACCCGTTTACGGGGCTTGCATTCACGTAAAAGAAAGGCGTTAATAGACAAAACGAAATAAAACGAAAGATTCAACTAAAGGATTTCATATGAGTAACACCGAGTCCTCTGCAGACAAGCGCGTTATCGGCACTAGCGAAAGACGTGAGCAGATCATCCAGCGATTACGGCAGCAGGGAAGCGTTCAGGTTAACGATCTTTCTTTATTTTTTGGCGTCTCCACGGTCACTATTCGTAACGACCTCGCCTTTCTGGAAAAACAGGGGATTGCGGTACGCGCCTATGGTGGAGCACTGATTTGCGAAAGCAATGCGCTTGTTGTGGAGCCTTCTGTTGAAGATAAGAGCTCACTCAATACGGCGGTAAAACGCAGTATTGCCAGAGCCGCCGCGGAGTTGATCAAACCGGGGCACCGCGTGATTCTCGACTCCGGTACCACGACGTATGAAATTGCCCGCCTGATGCGCCAGCAAACCAACGTCATTGCTATGACTAACGGTATGAATGTCGCCAATGCGTTACTGGAAGCCGAAGGGGTTGAGCTGCTGATGACCGGCGGCCATTTGCGTCGTCAGTCGCAATCATTTTATGGCGATCAGGCAGAGCAATCGCTACAAAATTATCACTTCGACATGCTGTTTCTTGGCGTTGATGCCATCGATTTAGAGCGTGGTGTTAGCACACACAACGAAGATGAAGCGCGTCTCAACCGTCGGATGTGTGAAGTGGCTGAGCGTATCATTGTCGTTACTGACTCGACGAAGTTTAACCGCTCCAGCCTGCATAAGATCATTGATACCCAGCGGATTGATATGATTATTGTTGATGAAGGTATTCCAGAGGATAGTCTGGAAGGTTTACGTAAACATGGGATTGAGGTTGTTCTGGTGAGTATCTGATAAAAAAGTCGGGAAGTTTGCGAACTCCCCGACCTGTAATCGAATTTAGCTTTCAGGAATCAGGTCACTGGCGCCGGGTTAAACACCGCCAGTTGGTTATGCAGTCCCCATTGATCCGAGAAGGTTTTCTTACGCCCGCTGGCGACGTCGAGAATAAACTCGAACAGTTTCAGACCCACGTCTTCAATGGTTTCTTCGCCGGTAGCGATGGTGCCTGCGTTGATGTCCATCAGGTCAAACCAACGGTTGGCCAGCTCGGTACGGGTCGCCATTTTTATCACCGGCACGGCCATCAGGCCGTACGGCGTACCGCGACCGGTGGTGAACACCTGCACGGTGATCCCGGAAGCGACCTGCTGCGTACCGCAGACAAAATCACTGGCGGGTGTAGCCGCGTAAATCAGGCCGCGTTTGGTTGGGCGTTGACCCGGCGACAAGACTTCGACAATCGCGCTCTTGCCAGACTTGGCAATAGAACCCAGCGCTTTTTCCACCACGTTTGCCAGACCGCCTTTCTTGTTGCCAGGAGAAGGGTTGGCGCTGCGATCCGTTTTGCCCATATCAAGGTAGTTATCGTACCAGGCCATCTCTTCGAGCAGGCGTTTACCTACTTCTTCGTTAATCGCACGTGGGGTCAGAAGATGGATGGCATCGCGCACTTCGGTAACCTCAGAGAACATTACAGTGGCGCCGCAGCGTACTAACAGGTCGGAGGCATAACCGACCGCCGGGTTGGCCGTCACGCCTGAAAACGCATCGCTGCCGCCGCACTGCATGCCGACCACCAGTTCTGACGCCGGGCAGGTTTCACGCTGGCGTTGATTGAGTTTTGCCAGATGGCGTTCGGCCACCTGCAAAATATCGGCAACCATCGATTGAAAGCCAACGTGTTTTTCATCCTGCAGGCTGACGATGCTGGCGCTGTCGACCGGAATACTTTTCACGTCGTGCGTGCCTTCCAGCAGGCGCTCTGGCTGCAGTTTTTCGCAGCCGAGGCCAATGACCATCACTTCACCGCCAAAGTTCGGGTTTAGCGCAATATTGTGAATGGTACGAATCGGCACGATGGCGGCTGGGGCATTAATCGCCACGCCGCAGCCGTACAGATGATTGAGTCCGACCACGCCGTCAACGTTCGGGTATTTGGGCAGCAGATCGCGCTCAATGATTTTCACCACATAATCCACCACGCCCGCCACGCAGTGCACGCTGGTGGAAATACCGAGCAGATTCTTGGTGCCGACACTACCGTCCGCATTGCGATAACCTTCGAAGGTGTAACCTTCAAGAGGCGGCAGCGGCTCTGGCACTTTGGTTGCCAGCGGCAGCGTCTCCAGCGGCGGGGCCTTGGGTAGCTCAACCATTGATTCATCAATCCAACTGCCGCGAGGGATATCGCGAACGGCATAGCCTATCACTTCGCCATAACGCACGATTTCGCCGCGAACAGGAATATCCAAGAGCGCCACTTTATGTCCCTGAGGAATATGTTCAATGAGTTCCAGTCCGTCTGGAAAACGCGTCCCAGCTTTCAGACCATTGTCATTGACAATTATCGCCACATTATCTGTTTCGTGAACTTTAATATAAAACGCCGTTGGCGATTCTTGTCTGATTTCGATGTCGGCCATTGTCCAGTATTCTCCAACAAGGTGGTGATAATAGTGTGGATATTTATATTTTGAATCTAATTATAAGTAATAAAGATTCGGTATCGTGAAATAAGAATGTCAGGAGTTTATCGCCAAGAATGTGATGATGATCACTTAAACTCAGCAAGGCCGCCCCACCAGGGGTAGCAATACGTAAATGTGTGCATTAGCGCCCATGTATGTGTGCATATGCCCAAAACATTATTTTAATAACGCATGTTTAATGAGCGCTTGCACAATGATTAACGTGGCGCTGCTGATTATACTAAATCACGGTTTCATAACGTCTGATAAATTATTATGCGTTCTTATTATCAGTAATTTATCACCAGGAATATCTACCCAATAATAATAAAAATTTAATGTACCCGAGGTAATTAGAATGATTCTGGATACAGTTGTCGAGAAAAAGAAAGGCACGCACACCCGTTACTTAATATTGCTGATAATATTTATCGTTACAGCCGTTAACTATGCGGACCGTGCAACGCTGTCAATTGCCGGCACGGAAGTGGCGAAAGAGTTACAGCTCAGTGCCATCTCAATGGGGTACATATTCTCTGCTTTCGGCTGGGCTTACCTGTTAATGCAAATCCCCGGCGGCTGGCTGCTGGATAAGTTTGGTTCAAAGAAAGTCTACACCTACAGCCTGTTCTTCTGGTCGCTGTTTACCTTCCTGCAGGGCTTTGTAGACATGTTCCCGCTGGCCTGGGCGGGTATTTCAATGTTCATCATGCGCTTTATGCTGGGCTTCTCGGAAGCGCCGTCCTTCCCGGCGAATGCCCGTATCGTGGCGGCCTGGTTCCCGACGAAAGAGCGCGGTACGGCGTCCGCAATTTTTAACTCCGCACAGTATTTCTCTCTGGCGCTGTTTTCGCCGCTGCTGGGCTGGCTGACCTTCGCCTGGGGCTGGGAACATGTCTTTACCGTGATGGGCGTGATTGGTTTTGTGCTCACCGGGCTGTGGGTAAAGTTTATTCATAACCCAACCGATCACCCGCGTATGTCGCAAGAAGAGCTGAAGTTTATCTCTGAAAACGGCGCGGTCGTGGATATGGACCATAAAAAGCCGGGTGATGTGAAGTCAGGCGGTCCTAAATTGCATTATATCAAGCAGTTGCTCACTAACCGTATGATGCTCGGCGTGTTCTTCGGACAGTATTTTATCAACACAATTACCTGGTTTTTCCTCACCTGGTTCCCGATTTACCTGGTACAGGAAAAAGGCATGTCGATCCTGAAAGTGGGCCTGGTGGCTTCGATTCCTGCGCTGTGCGGATTTGCCGGTGGCGTACTCGGCGGCGTGTTCTCTGATTATCTGATTAAACGTGGCTTCAGCATCACTCTGGCACGTAAGCTGCCGATTGTGCTCGGAATGCTGCTCGCCTCGACCATTATTCTGTGTAACTACACCGATAACACCACCCTGGTGGTGGCGCTGATGGCGCTGGCGTTCTTCGGTAAAGGCTTCGGGGCGCTGGGATGGCCGGTGATTTCCGATACTGCGCCGAAAGAGATTGTCGGTCTGTGCGGTGGGGTATTTAACGTATTTGGCAATGTGGCTTCCATCGTCACCCCGCTGGTGATTGGGTATCTGGTGAGCGAGCTGCACTCATTTAATGCTGCGCTGATGTTTGTAGGGTGCTCGGCGCTGATGGCAATGGTTTGCTACCTGTTTATTGTCGGTGACATTAAACGTATGGAATTGCAGAAATAAACAAAGGTGTAAGCGATGAATAACACGATTTTTCCGAATAAGTTTAAAGCGGCTCTCGCGGCGCAACAGATTCAGATTGGCTGCTGGTCTGCATTAGCCAGCCCAATCAGTACCGAAGTTTTAGGCCTGGCGGGTTTTGACTGGCTGGTGCTGGACGGCGAACACGCGCCGAACGACATATCGACGTTTATCCCGCAATTGATGGCGCTGAAAGGCAGCGCCAGCGCGCCGGTAGTGCGCGTACCGACCAACGAGCCGGTAATTATCAAACGCCTGCTGGATATCGGATTTTACAACTTCCTGATCCCGTTCGTGGAGACGGAGGAAGAGGCGGTGAACGCCGTGGCGTCGACCCGCTATCCGCCGGAAGGTATTCGCGGTGTGTCCGTATCCCATCGCGCCAATATGTTTGGCACCGTACCGGACTATTTTGCGCAGTCGAATAAGAACATCACCATCATCGTGCAGATCGAAAGTCAGCAGGGCGTTGATAACGTTGACGCAATCGCGGCGACAGAAGGCGTCGACGGGGTCTTCGTCGGCCCAAGCGATCTGGCTGCGGCGTTAGGCCACCTCGGCAATGCGTCACACCCTGATGTGCAGAAAGCTATCCAGCACATTTTTGCCCGCGCGAAAGCACACGGCAAACCAAGCGGCATTCTGGCCCCGGTAGAGGCGGATGCGCGTCGTTATCTGGAGTGGGGCGCGACGTTTGTTGCCGTTGGCAGCGATCTTGGCGTGTTCCGTTCAGCCACGCAAAAATTGGCTGATTCTTTTAAGAAATAACCACCCTCGACAGTAGAGAGAGATAAAGACATGACAATGAAAGTTGGTTTTATTGGCCTCGGTATTATGGGTAAACCAATGAGTAAAAACCTCCTCAAGGCAGGTTACTCGCTGGTGGTTGCTGACCGTAACCCGGAATCCATTGCGGAAGTAATTGCCGCAGGCGCAGAAACCGCCGCTACGGCGAAAGATATTGCCGAGCAGTGCGATGTGATCATCACCATGCTGCCGAATTCTCCGCATGTGAAAGAAGTGGCGCTGGGAGAGGGCGGCATTATTGAAGGGGCGAAACCGGGGACAGTGCTGATCGACATGAGCTCCATCGCGCCGTTAGCCAGCCGTGAAATCAGCGACGCGCTGAAAGCGAAAGGCGTGGATATGCTGGACGCGCCGGTAAGCGGTGGCGAACCGAAAGCCATCGACGGTACTTTGTCGGTGATGGTTGGCGGTGATAAAGCGATTTTTGACAAATATTACGATCTGATGAAGGCGATGGCAGGTTCCGTGGTACATACCGGTGATATCGGCGCAGGTAACGTCACCAAGCTGGCGAATCAGGTGATTGTGGCGCTGAACATTGCGGCGATGTCGGAAGCGCTGACGCTGGCGACCAAAGCGGGCGTAAACCCGGATCTGGTGTATCAGGCGATCCGTGGTGGGCTGGCGGGAAGCACCGTACTGGATGCGAAAGCGCCGATGGTTATGGACAGAAACTTTAAGCCGGGTTTCCGTATCGACCTGCATATTAAAGATCTGGCGAACGCGCTGGATACCTCTCATGGCGTTGGCGCTCAGTTACCGCTGACTGCTGCAGTCATGGAGATGATGCAGGCGCTACGCGCTGATGGGCTGGGCACCGCCGATCATAGCGCACTCGCATGCTACTACGAAAAACTGGCGAAAGTGGAAGTCACTCGCTAACAAGAAGGGCGCGGATGCGCGCCCTGTATTTCTTGCCTTGCGCGGCACTGTCAGGCTACATAACTATGAAAATCGTAATTGCCCCAGACTCTTATAAAGAAAGCCTTTCTGCCACCGAGGTAGCTCAGGCAATAGAAAAAGGATTTCGGGAAATTTTCCCCGATGCGCAATATGTTTCTGTCCCGGTTGCCGATGGCGGTGAAGGAACGGTCGAAGCCATGATTGCCGCTACGCAGGGGAGTGAACATTCAGCGTGGGTGACAGGGCCGCTGGGCGAAAAAGTGAATGCCTGCTGGGGCATGTCTGGAGATGGTAAAACCGCGTTTATCGAAATGGCGGCAGCCAGCGGTCTGGCGTTGGTTCCACCTGAAAAGCGTAACCCGTTAGTCACCACGTCGCGCGGCACCGGGGAGTTGATTTTGCAGGCGCTGGATAGCGGTGCGCAGAGCATCATTATTGGTATTGGCGGCAGTGCGACCAACGACGGCGGCGCGGGTATGATGCAGGCGCTGGGGGCGAAACTCTGCGACGCCAACGGGACAGAGATTGGCAACGGTGGTGGAAGCCTGGAGAGTCTGAACACCATCGATATAACGGGCCTGGATCCGCGCTTAAAAACCTGCTCAATTCGCGTGGCCTGCGATGTAACCAATCCACTCACCGGCGATACTGGCGCTTCGCGCATTTTTGGCCCGCAGAAAGGGGCGACGGAAGAACGCATTATCGAACTGGACCGCAATCTGTCTCACTATGCCGACATCATTAAAAAATCGCTGCGGGTTGATGTGAAAGACGTTCCTGGCTCTGGTGCGGCTGGCGGAATGGGCGCCGCGTTAATGGCTTTTTTAGGTGCGGAGTTGCGCAGTGGTATTGAGATTGTGACCCAGGCGCTCAATCTGGAAGAGCATATTCATGACTGTACGCTGGTGGTGACCGGAGAAGGGCGGATTGACAGCCAGAGCATTCACGGCAAAGTGCCGGTGGGGGTGGCGAATGTCGCGAAGAAGTACCACAAGCCGGTAATTGGTATTGGCGGCAGCCTGACGCGCGATGTGGAGGTGGTGCATCAATATGGTATCGATGCGGTGTTTAGCGTATTAACCACCATCAGCACGCTGGAAGAGGCCTTTCGTGGGGCATTTGATAATATTTATCGCGCTTCAAGAAACATCGCCGCCACGTTGGCGATAGGAATGCGCAGTGCGGGGTGACAATGCCCCGCAAACCCTCTATACTGCGCGCCGAAGCTGACCAGACAGTCGCCGCTTCGTCGTCGTCCTCTTCGGGGGAGACGGGCGGAGGGGAGGAAAGTCCGGGCTCCATAGGGCAGGGTGCCAGGTAACGCCTGGGGGGGAAACCCACGACCAGTGCAACAGAGAGCAAACCGCCGATGGCCCACGCAAGTGGGATCAGGTAAGGGTGAAAGGGTGCGGTAAGAGCGCACCGCGCGGCTGGTAACAGTCCGTGGCACGGTAAACTCCACCCGGAGCAAGGCCAAATAGGGGTTCACAAGGTACGGCCCGTACTGAACCCGGGTAGGCTGCTTGAGCCAGTGAGCGATTGCTGGCCTAGATGAATGACTGTCCACGACAGAACCCGGCTTATCGGTCAGCTTCACCTCCTTATAAAACCCCGCTTCGGCGGGGTTTTTGCTTTGTAGGCAGACTGTCCACGACGCTATACTCAAAAGAACGCGGCTTATCGGTCAGCTTCACCTCTTTATAAAAAACCCGCTTCGGCGAGGTTTTTTGCTTTATAGGCAGACTGTCCACGACGCTATGCTCAAAAGAACTCGGCTTATCGGTCAACTTCACTCTTTATAAAAACCCCGCTTCGGCGAGGTTTTTTGCTTTATAGACTGGATAAGACGTTTACACTGCCATCCGGCAGACGTTTTTCCTGTCGTGTTGTAGTTGGTTCACCACGAATCTGGCCTTTATTTCCCATTCATCTCATCGTTATTTGACCTTTATTTACGCGCTGAACTTCTTTTATCTAAGGGAATGGCTTGCGGGATATTTCCTTTTTTGTGATGACTAGCACAAAACGCTGCGCGATACGTTTTTATCGAGAATAATCGAACGCAATCGATCGCCATCACAAAATTACTGGCTGATAAATTGTACAAAACTACTGTTAATGCAATGTTGCATGTGATGATTATTTGTATGTTTTGGTTTAAATATTAATAAATGCAATGTTTCTTTACAAACAAATAAGGCTAAAAAACGTGATGCATAACGTTATTTGACCACTATAAACGATCAAATATAATTATATTTGATAAGTTGCTTATTAAATTTAAGCGCTGTTTTGCCTGGTAATTACTCTGTAATTGATTGAAATATAGCCTTTCGTGGTTTTAAGAAATAGCAGGGAAAATGGTGTTGTTATAGCCATAAAAAATCGTTATCCCCCCATCTTTTTTTGATTAAAGTCAGGATAAAGTGAGATCGATATTTCATATCTATATGATTATTAAGTGATTTCAATTTAAATAATAGTCTTACAAAATGTAAGTCAAGGGGATTTGTGAGTGGTAGCACATATCCTCGTTCGCTTAATTTGGTACACTTCCTGCCGTCAACAAAGTAATTAGCGCAGGTCGATATGAATACTATTACACTCCCTAAAACACAGCACTTAGTGGTCTTTCAGGAAGTCATTAGAAGTGGTTCTATCGGCTCAGCTGCAAAAGAATTAGGTTTAACTCAACCGGCTGTCAGCAAAATCATTAATGATGTAGAAGCTTATTTCGGTATTGAGTTAGTCGTACGCAAAAATACTGGTGTGACTTTAACTCAGGCAGGTCAGGTTATGCTCTCATGGTCTGAATCTATTACCCGTGAAATGAAGAACATGGTTGATGAGATGAACAGCATGACGAGCAATGCGGTCGTTGATGTGTCGTTTGGCTTTCCTTCACTGATTGCCTTCACCATCATGTCCGGCATGATTAAAAAATTCAAAGAAGTGTTCCCGAAAGCGCAGGTTTCCATGTATGAAGCTCAGCTCTCCTCGTTCTTACCTGCGATTCGTGACGGGCGTCTGGACTTCGCGATCGGTACGCTGAGTGATGAGATGAAACTGCACGATCTGCATGTTGAACCGCTCTTTGAGTCAGACTTCATCCTGGTTGCCAGCAAGTCCCGAACATGCACCGGCATCACCTCGCTGAGCGCGTTGAAAAACGAACAGTGGGTGTTGCCACAAACGAATATGGGGTACTACAGTGAACTTCTAACCACGTTACAAAATAATGGCATCAGCAGTGAAAACATCGTTAAAACAGACTCCGTCGTTACGATTTATAATCTTGTTCTCAATGCTGATTTCTTAACAGTAATTCCCTGCGATATGACCACACCATTTGGCTCAAACCAGTTTATTACTATCCCGGTAGAAGAAACCTTACCCGTCGCGCGTTATGCCGCCGTATGGTCGAAAAATTATCGAATTAAAAAAGCAGCATCTATTTTGGTGGAATTAGCCAAAGAGTATTCATCATATAATTGTCGGAGACGAAGGCAATTAATTGAAATTGATTAAAGATTGAATTTGTTTTAACACGAAATCAACGCCATCTGTCTATATCTGACAATGGTCACGGCTATCTATTTACTTTAATACCCTAGTAAGAGGTTCTAATGCACATTACATACGATCTCCCAGTTGCAATTGAAGATATCCTCGAAGCGAAAAAAAGACTGGCGGGGAAAATTTATAAAACGGGAATGCCTCGCTCTAACTATTTTAGTGAACGTTGCAAAGGGGAAATTTTCCTCAAGTTTGAAAATATGCAGCGTACCGGTTCATTTAAAATCCGTGGTGCGTTTAACAAGCTCAGTTCATTAACCGAAGCTGAAAGATGTAAGGGCGTGGTGGCTTGCTCTGCAGGTAACCATGCGCAAGGGGTTTCTCTCTCCTGCGCCATGCTCGGAATCGACGGCAAAGTGGTCATGCCGAAAGGCGCGCCGAAGTCTAAAGTTGCTGCAACCTGCGATTATTCCGCAGAGGTTGTGCTGCACGGCGACAACTTCAACGACACCATCGCTAAGGTTAGCGAGATTGTGGAAACTGAAGGCCGTATCTTTATTCCGCCATATGATGACCCGAAAGTGATTGCTGGTCAGGGCACTATTGGTCTGGAAATTCTGGAAGATCTGTACGATGTCGATAACGTGATTGTGCCAATTGGCGGTGGCGGACTGATTGCTGGTATTGCGGTGGCAATTAAATCTATTAACCCGACTATTAAAATTATTGGCGTACAGTCTGAAAATGTTCACGGCATGGCGGCTTCTTTCCACGCTGGAGAAATAACCACGCACCGAACGACCGGCACCCTGGCGGATGGTTGTGACGTTTCCCGCCCGGGTACTTTAACGTATGAAATTGTTCGTGAGTTGGTGGATGACATTGTCCTGGTCAGCGAAGATGAAATTCGCAACAGCATGGTGGCATTAATTCAGCGAAATAAAGTTGTGACTGAAGGTGCCGGCGCGCTGGCTTGCGCAGCATTATTAAGCGGGAAATTAGATAGCTATATCCAGAACAGAAAAACAGTCAGCATTATTTCTGGCGGTAATATCGACCTTTCTCGTGTATCTCAAATTACTGGTTTAGTTGACGCTTAATATACTTCGTTGAGGATAGGATATGAGTACTACTGATAGCATTGTATCCAGCCAGACAAAACAGTCGTCCTGGCGCAAATCGGACACCACCTGGACACTGGGTTTATTTGGTACAGCCATCGGCGCCGGGGTGCTGTTCTTCCCTATCCGCGCAGGTTTTGGCGGACTGATCCCCATTCTGATAATGCTGGTGTTAGCATACCCCATCGCCTTCTATTGCCACCGTGCGCTGGCACGCCTGTGTCTTTCCGGTTCTAACCCTTCCGGTAACATCACAGAAACGGTTGAAGAGCACTTTGGTAAAACAGGCGGCGTGGTTATCACGTTCCTCTACTTCTTTGCGATTTGTCCGCTGCTGTGGATTTATGGCGTCACCATTACCAACACCTTTATGACCTTTTGGGAAAACCAGTTGCAGATGCCAGCGTTAAACCGTGGCTTCGTTGCACTGTTCCTGCTGCTGCTGATGGCATTCGTCATCTGGTTTGGTAAGGATCTGATGGTTAAAGTGATGAGCTACCTGGTATGGCCGTTTATTGCCAGCCTGGTGCTGATCTCTCTGTCTCTGATTCCTTACTGGAACTCTGCGGTTATCGATCAGGTTGATCTCAGCAATATCGCTCTGACTGGCCATGACGGCATCCTGGTTACCGTGTGGCTGGGTATTTCCATCATGGTGTTCTCTTTCAACTTTTCACCAATCGTTTCTTCCTTCGTGGTCTCTAAACGTGAAGAGTATGAGAAAGATTACGGCCGCGAATTTACCGAGCAGAAATGTTCAAAAATCATCTCCCGCGCCAGTATGCTGATGGTTGCCGTGGTGATGTTCTTTGCCTTTAGCTGCCTGTTCACGCTCTCTCCGGCAAACATGGCGGATGCGAAAGCGCAGAACATTCCAGTACTGTCTTACCTGGCGAACCACTTCGCTTCACTGTCCGGTTCGAAGTCCACCTTCGCGACCGTTCTGGAGTACGGCGCTTCAATCATCGCACTGGTTGCTATCTTCAAATCTTTCTTCGGCCACTACCTGGGCACGCTGGAAGGTCTGAACGGTCTGGTGCTGAAGTTTGGTTACAAAGGCGATAAAACTAAGGTTTCCGCTGGCAAACTTAATACCATCAGCATGATCTTCATCATGGGCTCCACCTGGGTTGTGGCTTACGCCAACCCGAACATCCTGGACCTGATTGAAGCAATGGGCGCGCCGATTATTGCCTCTCTGCTCTGCCTGCTGCCGATGTATGCCATCCGTAAAGCGCCGTCACTGGCGAAATACCGTGGCCGTCTGGATAACGTGTTTGTTACCGTGATTGGTCTGCTGACTATCCTGAACATTGTCTACAAACTGTTTTAATCCTTAAGCTCAGGATGAGCGGAGTAGTGAAATGAATGAGTTTCCGGTAGTACTGGTTATTAACTGTGGTTCGTCTTCCATTAAATTCTCAGTGCTGGATGCAGCGAACTGTGAAGTTTTAATGGCGGGAATCGCGGACGGTATTAACTCTGAAAATGCGTTCATAGCAATTAATGGAGGAGAGCCAGCTAAGCTGGCTCACCACAGCTACGAAGACGCATTAAAAGCAATCGCCGTTGAACTGGAAAAACGTAATTTAATGGACAGCGTGGCCTTAATTGGCCACCGCATTGCCCACGGTGGAAATATCTTTACCGAATCAGCAATTATTACTGACGACGTTATCGATAATATTCGCCGGGTATCGCCTTTAGCACCGTTACATAATTATGCGAACCTCAGTGGGATTGAATCAGCACAGCACCTTTTCCCAGGCGTGCAGCAGGTTGCGGTATTTGATACCAGCTTCCACCAGACGATGGCCCCAGAGGCCTATCTTTACGGTCTACCGTGGAAATATTTTGAGGAGTTAGGCGTTCGTCGTTATGGCTTCCACGGCACGTCGCACCGCTATGTATCTCAGCGAGCGCATGAGCTTCTTGAGCTGCAGAGTGATGACTCCGGTCTGGTTGTGGCTCACCTGGGGAACGGCGCGTCAATCTGCGCGGTGCGTAACGGGCAGAGCGTTGATACCTCAATGGGCATGACGCCGTTGGAAGGGTTGATGATGGGCACACGCAGCGGCGACGTCGATTTCGGCGCCATGGCGTGGATTGCCAGCGAAACCAACCAGACGCTGAGCGACCTTGAGCGCGTTGTGAATAAAGAGTCCGGTTTACTGGGTATTTCCGGTTTGTCCTCTGACTTACGTACGTTAGAAAAAGCCTGGCACGAGGGACATGAGCGTGCGCAGTTGGCGATTAAAACGTTTGTGCATCGTATCGCGCGCCATATCGCCGGACATGCCGCTTCGCTGCATCGTCTTGATGGGATTATTTTCACCGGTGGAATAGGTGAGAACTCGGTATTAATTCGTCGTCTGGTTATTGAACATCTCGCCGTTTTAGGGGTGAATATCGACAGCGAGATGAATAGCCTGCCAAATTCCCATGGCGAAAGAATTATCTCTAATAAAGATGCTCGTGTTATTTGTGCGGTTATTCCCACAAATGAAGAGAAAATGATTGCGCGTGATGCCATTGCGTTAGGCAAAATTAATATACCAGTAGAATTTGCATAATTAATTTTCAGCAGAGAGATTATTTTTCATGAAGGTAAATATCGATACCAGCGATATGCTGTATGCCGAAGCCTGGAATGGCTTTAAAGGTACGGACTGGAAAGAAGAAATTAATGTCCGTGATTTTATTCAGCACAACTATACGCCTTATGAAGGGGATGAATCTTTCCTCGCCGAAGCAACGCCAGCGACCACTGCATTGTGGGAAAAAGTCATGGCGGGCATCCGTATTGAAAACTCGACGCACGCGCCGGTTGATTTCGATACCAATATTGCCACCACGATAACCGCACATGATGCGGGTTATATTGAACAAGAACTGGAAAAAATCGTTGGTCTGCAAACGGATAAGCCGCTCAAGCGCGCTCTGCATCCGTTTGGCGGCATCAACATGATCAAAAGCTCTTTTGATGCTTATGGTCGTGAGATGGATGCTGATTTTGAATACCAGTTTACTGAACTGCGTAAAACCCATAACCAGGGCGTATTCGACGCCTACTCTCCGGATATGCTGCGCTGCCGTAAATCCGGCGTGCTGACCGGTCTGCCGGACGGCTATGGCCGTGGTCGTATCATCGGCGACTATCGCCGAGTCGCGCTGTACGGTATCCGCTACCTGGTACGCGAGCGTGAACTGCAGTTTGCCGATCTCCAGTCGAACCTGGAGTGGGGCCAGAATCTTGAAGCCACGATTCGCCTGCGCGAAGAACTGTCTGAGCACCGTCGCGCCCTGCTGCAGATGCAGGAAATGGCAGCGAAGTACGGCTGCGATATCTCCCGCCCGGCGCGTAATGCGCAGGAAGCGGTGCAGTGGGTTTACTTTGCTTACCTGGCTGCGGTGAAATCTCAGAACGGCGGCGCAATGTCGCTGGGCCGTACCGCATCGTTCCTCGACATCTACATTGAGCGCGATTTCAAAGCGGGAATTTTAAACGAGCAGCAGGCGCAGGAGCTGATCGACCACTTCATTATGAAGATCCGTATGGTGCGCTTCCTGCGCACGCCGGAATTCGACACCCTGTTCTCAGGCGACCCTATCTGGGCGACTGAAGTTATCGGCGGCATGGGGCTGGATGGTCGCACGCTGGTGACGAAAAACTCGTTCCGCTACCTGCATACGCTGCACACCATGGGACCGGCGCCTGAGCCGAACCTGACGGTGCTGTGGTCTGAAGCACTGCCGATTGCCTTCAAAAAGTACGCCGCCCAGGTGTCTATCATCACCTCGTCTTTGCAGTATGAAAACGACGATTTGATGCGTGCCGACTTTGACAGCGATGACTATGCCATTGCCTGCTGCGTAAGCCCGATGGTTATCGGCAAACAAATGCAGTTCTTCGGTGCGCGTGCCAACCTCGCCAAAACGTTGCTGTACGCAATCAACGGCGGCGTGGATGAGAAGCTGAAAATTCAGGTTGGGCCGAAAACGGCACCGCTGATGGATGACGTGCTGGATTACGATACGGTGATGGAGAGCCTGGACCACTTTATGGACTGGCTGGCTGTGCAGTACATCAGCGCGCTGAACATCATCCACTATATGCACGACAAGTACAGCTATGAAGCTTCGTTGATGGCGCTGCACGATCGTGATGTCTATCGCACGATGGCTTGTGGTATGGCGGGTCTGTCCGTGGCGGCGGATTCTCTGTCGGCTATCAAATACGCCCGCGTGAAACCGATTCGTGATGAAAACGGTCTGGCTGTCGATTTCGAAATCGAAGGCGACTATCCGCAATACGGCAACAACGACGAGCGAGTAGACAGCATTGCCTGCGACCTGGTCGAACGCTTCATGAAGAAAATTAAAGTGTTGCCAACCTACCGTAACGCGGTGCCGACGCAGTCCATCCTGACCATCACCTCCAACGTGGTGTACGGACAGAAAACCGGTAACACACCGGACGGACGTCGCGCAGGTACGCCGTTTGCGCCGGGGGCTAACCCGATGCACGGCCGCGATCGTAAAGGCGCGGTTGCGTCGTTAACCTCAGTGGCCAAACTGCCGTTTACCTATGCCAAAGACGGTATCTCGTACACCTTCTCCATTGTGCCGGCTGCACTGGGCAAAGAAGATGGGGTGCGTAAAACCAACCTGGTTGGTCTGCTGGATGGTTACTTCCACCACGAAGCGCATGTGGAAGGTGGGCAGCATCTGAACGTTAACGTTATGAACCGTGAAATGTTGATGGATGCCGTTGAGCACCCGGAAAACTATCCGAACCTGACGATCCGCGTGTCTGGCTATGCGGTGCGCTTCAACGCGTTGACCCGTGAACAGCAGCAGGATGTTATTTCACGTACTTTCACCCAGGCGCTCTGACGCCGGAGGGATTATGAGAAAAGTTATTGCAACCGAATGTGCGCCAGGGGCGATTGGGCCTTACGTACAGGGCGTGGATCTGGGCAGCATGGTGTTGACGTCAGGTCAAATCCCGGTGTGTCCACAGACCGGTGAAGTGGCAGAAAACGTGGCCGATCAGGCACGTCAAAGCCTGGAAAACGTGAAAGCGATCGTCGAGTCCGCAGGTTTGAAAGTGAGCGATATCGTGAAGACTACCGTTTTCGTATCCGACCTGAACGACTTCGCCACCATTAACCAGGTGTACCAGCAGTTCTTTGATGAGCATCAGGCTATCTACCCCACGCGCAGTTGCGTACAGGTCGCCCGCTTACCAAAGGATGTGAAGCTGGAGATTGAAGCCATCGCCGTACGTGGCGACACGCTGTAATCCCTTGCGGGGCGATCTCAGGATCGCCCCAATCCTTAATGAGTGTGAAACCTGGTCTTCACTGAACGGCAATCCGAGGGTGTGGATATGATTAGCGCATTCGATATTTTCAAGATTGGCATTGGACCTTCCAGCTCCCATACCGTGGGGCCAATGAACGCAGGTAAAAGCTTTATCGATCTGTTGGTCAGCAGCGGCGAACTCCCCAGAACCACGCATATTGTGGTCGATCTTTACGGGTCGCTTTCCCTGACCGGGAAAGGTCATGCGACAGATGTCGCGATCATGATGGGGTTGGCCGGTAATAGTCCGCAAAACGTTAATATAGACTCAATCGCTGGTTTTACTCAGGAAGTAGCCCGTACCGGACGTTTGCCGGTTGCTGAGGGCACGCATGTTGTCGATTTCTCTCCAGATGAAAATATTCTCTTTCATACCGAAACCCTGCCGCGCCATGAAAATGGCATGCGTATCACCGCGTGGAACGGCACCGAGAGGCTATTAAGCAAAACCTATTACTCCGTCGGCGGTGGTTTTATCATTGAAGAGGAGCAATTTGGGCAGGTGCATGATGTTGAAGCACACGTGCCCTACAATTTTCATTCCGCCAGCGAACTGCTGAAACTGTGCGAGCGCAATGGGCTGTCTGTTTCCGGCTTGATGATGCAAAACGAGCTGGCGATGCGCAGCAAAGAGGAAATCGATGCTGGCTTTGCCGCCATTTGGGACGTCATGCACGCCGGGATTGAGCGCGGCATGAACACCGAAGGCGTCCTGCCGGGGCCGCTTAACGTTCCGCGTCGCGCCGTGGCGTTACGTCGGTTGCTGGTTTCCAGCGATAATCTGTCCAGCGACCCGATGAACGTTATTGACTGGATCAACATGTTCGCGCTGGCCGTGAGCGAAGAAAACGCCGCCGGGTGCCGGGTTGTGACGGCGCCGACCAACGGTGCATGTGGGATTATTCCCGCCGTATTGGCCTATTACGACAAGTTCCGCCGTCCGGTGAATGCGAACTCCATTGCCCGCTATTTGCTGGCCGCGGGGGCGATAGGCGCGCTGTATAAGATGAACGCCTCTATTTCTGGTGCTGAGGTGGGCTGCCAGGGTGAGATTGGCGTAGCCTGTTCAATGGCGGCTGCCGGGCTGACAGAACTGCTGGGCGGTAGCCCGTCGCAGGTCTGCATTGCAGCGGAAATCGCCATGGAGCATAACCTGGGGCTGACCTGCGATCCGGTAGCCGGACAGGTGCAAATACCGTGCATTGAACGTAATGCGATCAACGCAGTAAAAGCCGTCAACGCCGCGCGCATGGCGCTACGTCGAACGTCAGAACCACGCGTTTCGCTCGATAAAGTGATCGAGACCATGTATGAAACGGGCAAAGATATGAACGACAAATACCGTGAAACCTCACGCGGTGGGTTGGCAATTAAAGTGGTTTGTACCTGATGTGAAAAGACGTGCCTGGTCAGCGCAGCGCTATCCAGCAATAAATTAATCAATATGGCATGATAAAAAAGGTGCACGTTAGTGCGTAATGCTTGTCAGTTAGCGAGGATGAGTGGCCGTAGCGATAATGGAAAGTGGCACATACGGAGGTAATGAATCTGTTGCCTCCGGCGTATTGCTACGTTCACCTTAGTGATATCACTTCTCTGAGACAATACGACCTGTGAACGTGTTAAGGGTGCTATCGCCGTACCCTTAACAATCCCGGCTCCCGGCGGGAAAATTGCCGCTCCGCGGTCCCCTCCGTTTATTCCTCCAGGCTACCGGGCCGGGCGCGAGGTAGCGTCCCTGCAAAACGCGCCCTGAACCCGCATCCCTGCGGGTTCTCCCGGCCTTACGGAAACACGTCGGCAATTTTCAGCCGGACCAGCCCACACCTGACCACCTGCGTTTTTTATCTGAACAGCAAAACAGAGTTAACTGGAAGTCAGTGCACCGTGCACGTTCACGGGTATCAGCGCTTCAGAAAAGTGATACTACTGAGGTGAACGGAACCCTGAGCCGAAATCACATGTTCTCCATAATGCTTAACTGACTGGCATTACATGTTAGTGCGCCTTTTTTGTTGTGATCTGCTTCAAATATAGAAATTCAATTCTTTATATGGAAATAAAAGAGAAAATATTTCTTAACTTTTAGAAATTACAGGGGTTTGTTTGTGAAGTTTTTCTCTGATCCTGCGCGTATGATTTCCTCATTACTCCAATAGCTCACCTGCACCGTAGTACTGCGTATCGCATTGAGGCAGTACGAAAAAAATATAAAAACCTCTACCTACACATTGAGCGGAAAATTATGGAAACGGCAACGAATGACAGCGTAATACTCGACGCATCTGCTCCGGCACGTCGGGCGGGAATGACCGAAAGTGAATGGCGCGAAGCCATTAAATTCGACAGCATGGACACCGGCTGGGTCATTATGAGTATCGGTATGGCAATTGGTGCGGGGATTGTTTTTCTTCCCGTCCAGGTGGGTTTGATGGGGCTGTGGGTGTTTTTGCTCTCCTCTATCATCGGTTACCCAGCCATGTATCTGTTCCAGCGTCTGTTTATTAATACGCTGGCTGAGTCCCCAGAGTGTAAAGACTACCCGAGCGTAATCAGCGGCTATCTGGGTAAGAACTGGGGCATCCTGTTAGGTGCGTTGTATTTTGTGATGCTGGTTATCTGGATGTTCGTCTATTCCACCGCCATCACCAACGATAGCGCCTCCTACCTGCATACTTTTGGTGTTACTGAAGGGTTACTGTCCGACAGCCCGTTCTATGGCCTGGTGCTGATTTGCATCCTGGTGGCTATCTCGTCCCGCGGGGAAAAACTGCTGTTTAAAATCTCCACCGGTATGGTACTGACCAAGCTGCTGGTGGTGGCGGCGCTTGGCGTGTCGATGGTTGGGATGTGGCATTTATATAACGTAGGTTCACTGCCGCCGATGGCACTGTTGATCAAAAACGCGATTATCACGCTGCCGTTTACCCTGACTTCGATTCTGTTTATTCAGACCTTAAGCCCGATGGTTATCTCCTATCGTTCTCGCAATAAATCCATTGAAGTGGCACGCCATAAAGCCCTGCGAGCCATGAATATTGCGTTCGGTATTCTGTTTGTGACCGTCTTTTTCTACGCCGTTTCCTTCACGCTGGCGATGGGCCATGACGAAGCGGTTAAAGCTTATGAGCAGAACATTTCCGCTCTGGCGATTGCCGCGCAGTTTATCAGCGGCGCGGGTGCTGGCTGGGTGAAAATCGTCAGCGTTATTCTGAACATCTTTGCCGTAATGACCGCTTTCTTCGGCGTTTACTTAGGGTTCCGTGAAGCCACTCAAGGGATCGTGATGAACGTGCTGCGCCGCAAAATGCCAGCCGAGAAAATCAATGAGACCCTGGTTCAGCGCGGCATTATGGTTTTCGCTATCCTGCTGGCGTGGGGAGCCATTGTGCTCAATGCGCCGGTACTGAGCTTCACTTCTATTTGTAGCCCTATCTTCGGCATGGTGGGATGTCTGATCCCGGCCTGGCTGGTCTACAAAGTTCCTGCACTGCACAAATACAAAGGCGCTTCCCTGTATCTGATTATTGTCACGGGCCTGCTGCTGTGCGTTTCTCCGTTCCTGGCATTTTCCTGAGATATCTGAGCAAAGGTTGTTGTTATGTTTGAGACTACATTGAATCCATTATGGGATAGTTTTATCCGCGCGGTGCAGGAAGAAGTTAAGCCTGCGCTGGGCTGCACGGAACCTATCTCTCTGGCTCTGGCGGCAGCGGTCGCCTCCTCTGAGCTGGACGGCGCGGTTGAACGCATTGATGCGTGGGTCTCACCGAACCTGATGAAAAACGGCATGGGCGTTACCGTGCCGGGTACCGGAATGGTCGGGCTGCCTGTCGCGGCGGCACTGGGTGCGCTGGGGGGAAATGCCCACGCCGGTTTAGAGGTACTGAAAGACGCCTCGCCTCAAGCGATTGCCGATGCGAAAGCGATGCTTACCGCCGGGAAGGTCGCAGTGATGCTGCAGGAGCCATGCGAGGACATTCTCTTCTCCCGTGCGAAGGTTTATAGCGCTGAGGGATGGGCGTGCGTGACGATTGTTGGTGGTCATACCAACATTGTGCACATTGAGACCAATAAGGGCGTGGTGTTCACGACAGAACAGAACGCTCAGGAAGAGGAGCAAGAGTCACCGCTGGCGGTATTGTCCCACACGTCGCTGGAAGAGATTCTGGCGTTCGTGAACGCGGTACCGTTTGAGTCAATCCGCTTTATTCTCGATGCGGCGAAACTGAACGGTGCGCTGTCCCAGGAAGGGCTGCGCGGTAACTGGGGCTTGCACATCGGAACCACGCTTGAGAAGCAGTGCGCGCGTGGCCTGCTGGCGAACGATCTCTCTACCTCTATTCTGATCCGCACCAGTGCTGCATCGGATGCGCGAATGGGGGGAGCGACGCTTCCGGCAATGAGCAACTCGGGCTCTGGAAATCAGGGGATTACCGCGACCGTTCCGGTAATGGTGGTGGCTGAGCACTTTGGTGCGGATGAAGAAAAACTGGCGCGTGCGCTGATGTTGTCTCACCTGAGCGCTATCTACATCCATCATCAGCTTCCGCGTTTGTCTGCACTGTGTGCGGCAACCACGGCGGCGATGGGCGCCGCGGCGGGGATGGCGTGGATTGTTGATGGTCGCTACAACACCATCGCGATGGCAATCAGCAGCATGATTGGCGACGTGAGCGGAATGATTTGCGATGGTGCCTCAAACAGCTGCGCGATGAAAGTTTCAACCAGCGCATCTGCGGCGTGGAAAGCGGTGCTGATGGCGCTGGATGATACCGCTGTGACCGGCAATGAAGGGATTGTGGCGCACAACGTGGAGCAATCTATCACGAACCTGTGTGCGCTGGCGTGTCGCTCGATGCAGGAAACCGACAAGCAGATCATTGAGATCATGGCCAGTAAGGCACATTAATCTGCAGGCCGGGTAAGGCGGAATCGCCCCCGGCATAACTCTAAGCCGCCTTTTCAGGCGGCTTCTTCGTCTTCCAGCCGTAGCTCGGCATCCGCCACAATCGCTTCCAGCTCTGTCAGCATTTCTTCATAGCCGAAGGTCACAGTATCCTGTTTTTTCGGCTCAACCTGCGGCTGGCGTTTTTTTGATGATTTCTTGCTCAATAGTCGTACTCCATTGTTTTCCCTGACTATACGGGCAAATCTATCAGCAAAGCGCGCAGCGCGGTATCGGCGACTAACGTTATGTTAGTTTCGTCACGAATAAATGCGCCATCGCCGCAGGTGAGCGCTTCCTTTTCGGCGCCAGATGTCACCGCATGGAATCTGCCGTGGATCGACTGTAAGTAAGCCCGCGGCCCATGTAACTGAAAACTCAGCGATTCACCTTGTTGCAGTTCAACGTGGTGCACCCATACCTGTTGACGCAGATGCAGGCTGCCTTGTTCTCCATCCGGCGAGGCGAGCAACTGATGCTTACCGGCATTCAGCGTGGCTTTCTGTACGCAGGCGTTTTCGCGCTGCGGGCAGGCATCCAGCCAGAGCTGCATTCGGGTTAACGGTTTATCTTTGCTGATATTGTGTTCGCTGTAGCTAATTCCCGGCTGTGTGGCGAGCAGTAAAACTTCTCCTGCCTTGGCCTGGATATGGTTGCCTTCACTGTCGCGGTACTCCGCTTC
Source organism: Citrobacter sp. RHBSTW-01044 (assembly GCF_013781945.1). Taxonomy (NCBI): domain Bacteria; kingdom Pseudomonadati; phylum Pseudomonadota; class Gammaproteobacteria; order Enterobacterales; family Enterobacteriaceae; genus Citrobacter; species Citrobacter sp. RHBSTW-01044. Next base: position 579,934 of record NZ_CP056180.1, read on the forward strand.
CCCTTCGAGGATCAGATTGACGATATCCACCTTCGGATAGGTACGTGGCTGGAAAGAGGCTCCCGGTGCCAGAACTTCCTGGTTCAGAACACGCAGCGAGGCATAACCCAGCAGTTTAGGATCAAAATAGTGTCCAAAGGAGAAGGTATAACGGGCCTGCAGCCAGCCGTAGTCTGCTTGCCCGCATTGTTTGGCTGTACGGGTAGTAATCATAGTTCTTGACCTCTCTTTACTTCCTTTTATGTTAAATGGCTAGACGCTGCATTGTTAGCCAGATATTCTGCCCGGTATGTTCAAATTTCCTGAATGAGAACGAGATGGCCAAAGAAAGGGCTTTAACGCTTGAGGCGTTACGCGTCATGGACGCAATAGACCGGCGTGGCAGCTTTGCCGCCGCGGCGGACGAACTGGGGCGCGTTCCTTCCGCGCTCAGCTATACCATGCAGAAGCTGGAGGAAGAGCTGGACGTCGTGCTGTTCGACCGTTCAGGTCATCGCACAAAATTCACCAACGTCGGGCGTATGCTGCTGGAACGTGGGCGTGTACTGCTGGAAGCTGCGGATAAGCTGACCACCGATGCCGAAGCGCTGGCTCGCGGTTGGGAAACGCATCTGACCATCGTCACCGAAGCGCTGGTGCCGACGGCGGCGTTTTTCCCGCTGATCGACAGACTTGCCGGGAAGGCCAATACCCAGCTTTCCGTTATTACCGAAGTTCTGGCCGGGGCGTGGGAGCGTCTGGAGCAGGGGCGGGCGGATATCGTGATTGCGCCGGATATGCATTTTCGCTCATCTTCGGAAATCAACTCGCGCAAGCTGTACTCGCTGATGAACGTATATGTGGCGGCCCCGGATCATCCAATTCATCAGGAGCCGGAACCGTTATCGGAAGTCACCCGCGTGAAGTACCGTGGAATCGCGGTGGCGGACACGGCCCGCGAACGCCCGGTGCTGACGGTTCAACTGCTGGATAAACAGCCGCGTCTGACGGTGAGTTCGATAGAAGATAAACGCCAGGCGCTGTTGGCCGGCCTTGGCGTGGCGACGATGCCATACCCGCTGGTGGAAGAGGACATTGCGGCGGGTCGGTTGCGTGTGGTTAGCCCGGAATCGACAAGCGAAATTGATATTATTATGGCCTGGCGTCGAGACAGCATGGGCGAAGCGAAATCCTGGTGTTTGCGGGAAATTCCCAAGCTGTTTGCGGGTAAATAGCAGGGCTGTTACGCCGGATACGGTGCAAATGCACCTTATCCGGCCGACAAGATGGTGTATTACATCAGGACAGTTGTTTAGGGTCAGCGCCGAAGCGGTTGCTCCCCTGAGTCCCATTTTGACAGTTGAAAATGATGATTACCAACCAGCCTACGATCGGGATCAGCAGCACCAGTAGCCACCAGGCCGAGCGGTCGGTGTCATGTAAACGCCGGAACTGCACCGCCCACCACGGGATAAAGACCAGAACCCCATAAATCGTCGTTAATATGCCTTCCCCTCCGGCGCGTTCCCAGCCAAGCATTCTGTCCAGAATGCCCAGCACGAACGTAAAGATGATGTTGACCAGCACAAACATCCAGTATTCTTTACGACGCGCGCGGCCCCCAAAACCAAAGTAGTTCTTTAATACGTTTAAATACCAATCCATTTTTGCCTCGTTCTGTATTCAATTACTTGTTTTTAAAGCAATCAAATTAAGAATAGCTGCGAATGGAATACTGGTAAATATTTGCAGTATTAATTATTTGGCCCCCAAAGGGGACCCGTGTCATTCAGGCAAAACGGTCATCACGCCCGTGGGGTTCGTTGAGGTCCTGCCACGGTCCGACAGAAATAATGCCGGTCGGGTTAATGGTTTTGTGGCTACGGAAGTAGTGATTGCGGATGTGATCGAAATTAACGGTCTCCGCAATGCCTGGCATCTGGTAGATATCGCGCAGGAAACCGTACAGGTTCAGATAGTCGCTAATCCGGTGTTTGTCGCACTTGAAGTGCGTCACATACACAGGATCAAAGCGCACCAGCGTGGTCCACAGGCGAATATCGGCCTCTGTTAACTGGTCCCCGGTCAGGTAGCGATGTTGCCCAAGGATCTGCTCCAGTCGCGCCAGAGATTGAAAGACTTTTTCTACCGCGTCGTCGTAGGCTTCCTGACTGGTAGCAAATCCGGCTTTATACACGCCGTTATTGACGTTGTCATAAATCCAGCCGTTGAGCTCGTCGATTTTAGTTTGCAGAGCGGGTGGATAGTAATCCCCGGCTTTCGCGCCCAGCGCATCAAACGCAGTGTTAAACATACGGATGATATCTGCAGATTCGTTGCTGACAATGGTGTGGTTCTTTTTGTCCCACAGCACCGGAACGGTCACCCGACCGCTGTAGTGCGGATCGGCGTGTAAATAGAGTTGATAAAGAAATTCGTGCTGATACAGGGTATCGCCGGTTGCCGCCGGGAAGTTATCGTCAAAGGTCCAGCCGTTTTCCAGCATCAGCGGATGCACAACGGAAACGGAAATAAACGGTTCCAGCCCTTTGAGTTTACGCAAGATCAGCGTGCGATGCGCCCACGGACAGGCCAGAGAAACGTAGAGATGATAGCGGTCTTTTTCGGCGGCGAAACCCCCTTCGCCCGTTGGACCGGGTGCGCCATCCGCAGTGAGCCAGTTACGGAAAGCTGATGCAGAGCGTTGAAATTTTCCCCCGGTTGATTTGGTGTCATACCAGGTGTCATGCCATACGCCGTCAATGAGTTGTCCCATGATTTTCGCCTCCTCAGATAGCAAAAGCGAGGAGATGTCTCCTCGCTTTTTGATGCGTTTAGTATAGCTCGCTTACCATTTTTTATTCAGTACACGGTCGATGCTGAATGCGCCCGGACCGGTGATAGCCAGCAGCAGGAAGCCGCCTGCGATGGTCAGGTTTTTCATAAACATCAGAGAGTTCACACCTTCCGCAAAGTTGCTGTGGAAGAGGAACGCCGTCAGCAGCGTGAAGCCCGCGGTGAACAGCGCGGTAGTGCGGGTCAGGAAACCAAACAGGATGGCCAGACCGCCGCCAAACTCAAGCAGGATAACCAGCGGTAACATAAATCCTGGGACGCCCATGGCTTCCATGTACTGTTGGGTACCCGCATATCCGGTGATTTTTCCCCAACCTGCGGTAATAAACAGGATTGGCATCAGAATGCGCGCTACCAGTACACCAACATCTTCTAATTTCTTCATCATACTCTCCAGGAAACCACTCAGGCGGCTTATTGTGTTTTTTTGTGCAACGACGTCGCAGAGTGCGTCGTTGCTGTCGATGGAGAGAATCATAAACGCGGCTAATGACAATTGTTAGCAAGGAAAACTGTCAGAAATTTTCAAAAAATTTGAGGTTAGGGGGGGAGAGGTGATTAGCCGCGCAGTTGCTGTTGTCTGATGGTCGATTTAACCAGACGCCAGATGCTCCACACGCTGAAGCCGCGTTTAGCCCAGCGTACCAGCAGATTCGGGTTACGAATGGTGCGAACCGCCATAATACTGCTTCCGACCAACACCCAGCCACGCAGGTTCAGCAGCGTCTTCCAGCCACGATCGTAGACTTCGGTGGCTTCCAGCCAGTCGCGGCGAGTGGCAGACAGATCCAGCCTTTGCTGCTGGATCTGTCCAAGCAGTTGCGCCTTACGTTGTTGACGTTCGACTTTACTGCTCATTATGCATCATCCTCCAGGGCCTGCCTGTCGTTAGCGAGTTCATTGCGCGTATGGCGTAGCAGCGTTGTTTTACGCGCTTTACTCAGCGTCCATAGCCCGCCGATAAGCGCTAAAAGCAACAGCACAACGGTGGTGGCAATCATGGCGTTCAGGCGATACTGCGGGTCTATGGCCCAGATGATAAGCACCATCAGACTCATCAGACCAAACGCCGCGAACAGCATGGTCAGCCCAAGCATCAGCAGGATCTGGATGAGATTGGCTTTTTCCTCTTCCAGCTCAACGACGGCCAGCCGCAGCCGCGTCTCTACGATCTCAACGAGAATCGTCAGGATCCGCTGTCCAATACCCAGTACGCCTTTGCCTGGACCTTGTGCGTGTTGAGAGTCTGCCATTATTAACGGCGCGACAGCAGTACACCAAGCACCACACCGACTGCTGCGCCAATGCCGACGCCTGTCCATGGGTTTTCGCGTACGTAGTTATCGGCTTTTGCCGCGGCCTCACGGGTCTGTTTGGCAATCACATCGCTGGTTTCGCTCAGACGATGGCGGCTCTCGCGTAACGCATGTTCGGCTTTGCTGCGAATTTTACTCATCTCTTCCTTCGACTTATCGCCAGAGGAGCTAAGTACTTCTTCAAGCGTATCCGCAAGAGATTTCAGCTCAGCGCGCAGGTTTTCCGTAGCATTATCTTTCGACATAGTTTTCTCCAGTTGAGTGGCTAGTTACCGTACTTAGTAATCGCGTGTCTCGAGTTCTTTCAGCTCTTGCTGAGCTTCAGCAAGCTTATGTTCGCGCTTGGCTATCTTATCCGCATCGCCTTTTTGCTTCGCCTCGGCCAAATCACGTTGACGCTCGGCTATCTCATTTTTCTGCTCGGCGATTTTTTTCTGATGGTCGGCGCGCAGTTTGCTGTCAGTACAATTTGCCCGAACTTCGCTCAGCGCTTTGTTCAGACCATTGATGCGGTTTTGATTGTTGTGCTTTTCGGCATAGCTTATCTCCCGCTGAATATCCTGTTCTTTTTCCTGACAGAGGGTGGAGGCGTAACTGCCGGCACTGAGAGCGAAAAGACTAATTGCTAAAGCGATGCGGTATTTCATTCTTGAACCTTCCATTGTGATTCGACCTTGTGGCTTTGGCCGATGCTCCAGAATAATAAAGCAATGGGTCATAAACCCAGTTTATTAATCATAGGCGCTAAATGATGAAATCACCAAAGTGAGTGATCTAATTCAGATTCCTGGAGATTAACCAAAACGGTGCGGGGTATCACGTAAGCGGGATAACCACTGTACCGCCTGATTATCATCATCCTGCTGAGCAATAACGAAACCGTGCGGTAACGTTCGGTCCAGCACGACCTTTGCGGCTGCGCTTTGCGCGCTGGAATCAAAGGTGATCAGCAGCGCGTCATTTTGCGGAGTAATGCTTTTAAAGCGAATGCCGTTGGCGTCCAGGTGATGCCAGATAGAGAAGCCATCAGGCATGGTGGCTCCCTGGTTTACAGCACGAATGGCAAGCGTTGACTCCTGCTGGCGGATGACCGACCAGGTCAGGAGCAGCGCGCCGATAAACAGCATAAAAGTAGTCGTCCAGGCCAGTCGTCGGAGTGTTATGCATGATTTCAGCATAATTTACCCTCGGTTCCCGTATTTCTTTTTCCAAAGCACAACCAGTGAACCTGCCAGACCAAACACCAGTAACACCACGGGAAGCAGCATCAGACAAGACATCAGCTGATCTTCATATTTGAGAAACACTGGCGTTTTGCCCAGCAGATAGCCAAGCGTTGTGAGAATCAGAACCCAAAGCAGTCCGCTCATCCAGTTAAAGAACTGAAAGCGCGCATTGTTCAGACCGGACAATCCTGCGATGGTCGGCAGTAATGTTCTGACAAACGCGATAAAGCGACCGACCAGCAGGGCAGACAAGCCATGCTTATGGAACAGATGATGTGCGCGCTGATGGTAGTGCGCGGGTAGATGAGATAGCCAGTTTTGAACGGTGCGGGTATTTCCCAGCCATCTCCCCTGGATATAACTGAGCCAGCAACCCAGGCTGGCCGCGGTGGTGAGCAGCAGTACCGTTTGCGGAAAACCCATCGCGCCTTTAGCGATAAGTACGCCGACCAGTACCAGTAGACTGTCGCCAGGTAAAAAGGCTGCTGGCAGCAGTCCGTTTTCCAGAAACAAAATGGTAAACAGTACGAAATAGAGCATGCCAATCATGGAGGGATTGGCCAGCGTTTCAAAATCCTGAGCCCATAAAGCATTCAGTAATTGAGTCAGTAGTTCCATTCAATATTCCTGGAGAATCGGTTGTCGTCATGCCGGTATTCTGGAGTTTGTAACGCCGCAATTTTATTGGTGTTTTTTACATGGATCGCGGTCTGACACAAATTCACGGCCTGAACTATTCCCTGTAAAGTTGTGAAGTAAGCAAGCTCTCAAACACAAAAATTCAAATAACAACTAATTGTAACAAAGGTCAACGTAGTCCGTTATAGAAATTACGGGTGTTGTCCTGTGATTTTGCTTATCGCAATGGAGGGAGGCGAGAGGATTTACACAGGCTGACACTTTATACCTAATGCTTACCAAGCGTCAGAAACAGGCGCTTTGTCGCGCCTGCATCGTTAAGATTGTTTATTTTGCGCCGTTAGCTGCCGTATCGAGATGAATGACGGGATTATCGGTAAAAAGATAACGGTCTGCGTTGAATTCAAAATCATCGCTGGTTTCGTTAAACAGCATCTGCTTTGTGTTCTCAAGATGCTGCCACATCGCCAGTTTGGCGGCGTGTGGATCTTTGCGAATCAGCGCCCGCAGGATCTGGTCATGGTCGTCGCACCAGTTATCTACCGTACGCAGGTCGATGTGGTCGTGCAGCTTCTTCCAGTAGGGGTTGTGAATACGCTGAGTCCACATTTTTTCAACAATCGCGGCCAGGGCAGAGTTCTGTGTTGCCAGCGCGACCTGCACATGGAACAGGAGATCCCACTCGGAGTCACGAAAGCTTTTTTCGTTACGCGACTTCTCCTGAATTTCCATCAGTTTCATGATGTCCTGTTTGGTCACCTGGGTGGCGGCAAACTCGGCAATGTTGCTTTCTATGAGCTGGCGAGCCTGGAGCAGCTCAAACGGACCGTAGCTGGCGAACTCCAGACTTTCATCTGGCGCGACATAGTGTTTGGGTTGGTTTGAAATGACGTGGATCCCCGATCCTTTACGCACTTCAACATAGCCCTCAACCTCGAGCATGATAATCGCTTCACGAACCACGGTGCGGCTGACATTTTTTTCATCGGCGATAAAGCGCTCGGCGGGGAGTTTGTCACCCACCAGGTAGACACCCTGCTCAATGCGTTCTTTCAGATCAGCGGCAAGTTGTTGGTACAAACGTCGTGGTTCGGTGATTTCCATATGCGCTCCAGGCATGATACGGCAGACTCTATTTGTTATACCACTTTTGCGATTACGGCTCCACTCGCGGCGATAAAAAAGCCGCCAGATGACTGGCGGCTTAGCATTACATAACCTTGTTAAATCGTGTCTGGTTAACTTTGCGCAGCGGGATCGCCAGTTTGCGAAGCCGACTCTACCTCGCTGGCCGATTTGTTCTGCAATACCGTCCAGATGACTAACGCGCCGAGCAGGTCGAATACCGCCAGTACGGCGAACAGCGGGCTGAAGCCGATGGTGTCAGCCAGCGCGCCAACGACCAGCGCAAACAGCGTACTTGCAAGCCAGGCGGACATACCGGTCAGACCGTTCGCGGTTGCCACTTCATTACGACCAAATACGTCAGAAGAGAGCGTGATCAGCGCACCGGACAGCGCCTGGTGAGCAAAGCCGCCGACGCACAGCAGGGCGATAGCAATGTACGGGCTGGTGAACAGACCGATCATCCCTGGGCCAATCATCAGCAATGCGCCCATGGTGACGACCATTTTACGGGAAACGATCAGGTTAACGCCGAACCAGCGCTGGAACAGCGGCGGTAAGTAACCCCCTACGATACAACCCAGGTCAGCAAACAGCATCGGCATCCAGGCAAACATCGCAATCTCTTTCAGGTTAAAGCCGTAGACTTTAAACATGAACAGCGGGATCCAGGCGTTGAAGGTGCCCCAGGCCGGCTCTGCCAGGAAACGCGGCAGCGCGATGCCCCAGAACTGGCGGTTACGCAGGATCTGACCGAGAGACATTTTCTTGGCGGTGCTGTTTTTATGCTGTGATTCCTGACCATTCAGAATGTAATCACGTTCTTCATCAGACAGTTTTTTCTGGTCGCGTGGGTGTTTGTAAAATACCAACCAGCACATGGCCCAGATAAAGCTCAGGGCACCGGAAATAATGAAGGCCATCTGCCAGCTGTGCATGACGATAGCCCAGACGACCAGCGGCGGAGCAATCATCGCGCCGATAGAGGAACCGACGTTAAAGTAACCCACTGCGATTGAACGTTCTTTTGCCGGGAACCATTCAGAACTGGCTTTCAGACCCGCAGGGATCATCGCAGCTTCAGCGGCACCGACTGCGCCTCGCGCTAGCGCCAGTCCACCCCAGCTACCAGCCAGTGCGGTCGCGCCACAGAAGACGGCCCACAGAACGGCGAACATCGCGTAACCAATTTTTGTGCCGAGCACATCGAGCACATAGCCGGCAACGGGTTGCATTACGGTGTAAGCAGCAGAATACGCTGCGATGATATAGGAATACTGTTGGGTGGAGATGTGTAACTCTTCCATCAGAGTTGGCGCAGCTGCCGCCACAGTGTTACGTGTCAGGTAACCCAGCACGGTGCCAAGCGTCACCAGTGCGATCATGTACCAACGTAACCCTTTAATTTTACGCATGTAAAACCTCATCGTTTTGTTATGTCCGCGAACGAGCGGTCATCTTCCAGTTCAGGGAGGAGGATGTTCTTTTACGAGGGGGTAACCGAAAAAAAGCCGGTACTCCCCGAACTCTGCCATGTCAATATTTGTGCTAATTCGGTTTCCGTACCGGTTAATCCGATGGTGATACATCGGTAATTTGCATTCCGTCGGCTTATGTATCGCGACGGCAAAAAGATAACTTGTCATACAGCTTTAAAAGGTGAGTGCCATCACAAAAGTGTGAATCTTCGTGTGGTCATTATTTCGATTCAGCAAAGCCAGTGCTGGTGCGGCTTGGCGCGCGGTTTACCTCTTTGAGAGTAATTTTTTTGTCGCCATTTGTTGATCTAACTCACGAAAATATCTTCAGTGTATGGAAATTGGTGTGATAACTTTGTCAACATCAAAACATAAGCAATCTGACGCACTCGCTGAGAGGAAGACGATAATGACCCCGTTTATGACTGAAGATTTCCTGTTGGACACCGAATTTGCCCGCCGTCTGTATCATGATTACGCCAAAGACCAGCCAATCTTCGACTACCACTGCCATTTGCCACCGCAACAAATCGCGGAAAACTACCGTTTTAATAACCTGTATGACATCTGGCTGAAGGGTGACCACTACAAGTGGCGTGCGATGCGTACTAACGGCGTCGCTGAGCGCCTGTGTACCGGCGATGCCTCCGATCGTGAGAAGTTTGACGCCTGGGCCGCCACGGTTCCGCACACAATCGGTAACCCGCTGTACCATTGGACCCACCTCGAATTACGTCGCCCGTTTGGTATTACAGGTAAGCTGTTGTCTCCGGCAACGGCTGACGAAATCTGGAACCAGTGCAATGAACTGCTGGCGCAGGACAAATTCTCCGCGCGCGGCATCATGCAGCAGATGAATGTGAAAATGGTCGGTACTACCGATGACCCAATCGACTCTCTTGAGCATCACGCGGCCGTTGCTAAAGACGCAAGCTTTGATGTGAAAGTGCTGCCGAGCTGGCGTCCGGATAAAGCCTTTAACATTGAGCAGGCGACCTTTAATGACTATATGGCGAAGCTCGGTGAGGTGTCTGACACGGATATCCGCCGCTTCAGCGACCTGCAAGCTGCGCTGACCAAACGTCTGGATCACTTTGCGGCTCACGGCTGTAAAGTCTCTGACCACGCGCTGGACGTGGTGCTGTTTGCTGAATCTAACGAATCTGAACTGGATAGCATTCTGTCACGCCGCCTGGCGGGTGAAACGCTGAGCGAGCATGAAGTTGCCCAGTTTAAAACCGCGGTGCTGGTGTTCCTCGGTGCGGAATACGCGCGTCGTGAATGGGTACAGCAGTACCATATCGGCGCGCTGCGTAATAACAACCTGCGTCAGTTCAAACTGTTGGGTGCGGATGTCGGCTTCGACTCCATCAACGATCGCCCGATGGCCGAAGAGCTGTCCAAACTGCTGAGCAAGCAGAACGAACAGAACCTGCTGCCGAAAACCATTCTCTACTGCCTGAACCCGCGCGATAACGAAGTGCTGGGCACCATGATCGGCAACTTCCAGGGCGAAGGTATGCCGGGCAAGATGCAGTTCGGTTCCGGCTGGTGGTTCAACGATCAGAAAGACGGTATGGAACGTCAGATGACGCAGCTGGCCCAGCTCGGTCTGCTGAGCCGTTTCGTCGGCATGCTGACCGATAGCCGTAGCTTCCTTTCATATACGCGCCATGAATACTTCCGCCGCATCCTGTGCCAGATGATTGGCCGTTGGGTTGCTGCAGGTGAAGCGCCGGCAGATATCCAGCTGTTGGGTGAAATGGTCAGAAATATTTGCTTCAACAATGCGCGTGATTATTTCGGCATTGAACTGAACTAAGGCCTGGGTGAAGGTATGCAATACATCAAGATCCATACGCTGGATAACGTCGCGGTAGCGCTCGCTGATTTGGCTGAAGGAACCGAAGTCACCGTTGATGGGCAAGCGGTAATCCTGCGCCAAGCGGTTTCTCGTGGCCATAAATTCGCTTTATGCGATATTGCGCAAGGCGAAAACGTCATTAAATACGGTTTGCCAATCGGTCATACATTGGTGGACGTGGCGGCGGGTGAGCATATTCATGCTCACAACACGCGCACGAATCTGAGCGACCTGGACACGTATAGCTACCACCCTGATTTTCAGGCAGAGCTTGTTCAACCCGCCGATCGCGATGTACAGATCTACCGTCGCGCCAACGGCGAGGTCGGCGTGCGCAACGAACTGTGGATCCTGCCGACGGTCGGCTGCGTCAACGCTATGGCGCGTCAGATGCAGACCCGCTTTCTGAAAGAGACCAACGACGCCGAGGGTATCGACGGCGTGCATCTTTTCAGTCACACCTACGGCTGTTCGCAACTGGGTGACGACCACATCAACACCCGTACCATGCTGCAAAATATGGTGCGCCACCCGAATGCGGGTGCGGTGCTGGTGGTCGGCCTGGGCTGTGAAAACAACCAGGTTGATGCCTTCCGCGAAACTTTAGGTGAGTACGATCCTGAGCGTGTTCACTTTATGGTCTGCCAACATCAGGAAGACGAAGTGGAAGCGGGGATTGAACATCTCCATCAATTGTACAACGTGATGCGTAACGATAAGCGTGAGCCGGGTAAGCTGGGCGAGCTGAAGTTTGGTCTGGAATGCGGCGGCTCTGACGGCCTGTCCGGTATTACCGCCAACCCGATGCTGGGGCGTTTTTCCGACTACGTGATTGCCAACGGCGGCACCACCGTGCTGACTGAAGTACCGGAAATGTTCGGTGCCGAGCAGCTGCTGATGGACCACTGCCGTGACGAAGAAACCTTCGGCAAGCTGGTGACCATGGTCAATGACTTTAAGCAGTACTTCATTGCTCACGACCAGCCGATTTACGAGAATCCATCGCCGGGCAACAAAGCGGGCGGGATCACCACGCTGGAAGATAAATCTCTGGGCTGCACGCAAAAAGCGGGCTCCAGCCAGGTGGTGGACGTACTGCGCTACGGCGAACGCCTGAAGACACACGGCCTGAACTTACTGAGCGCGCCGGGTAACGATGCGGTTGCTACCAGTGCCCTCGCGGGCGCGGGCTGTCATATGGTGCTGTTCAGCACCGGCCGCGGTACGCCGTACGGCGGTTTTGTGCCGACGGTGAAAATTGCGACCAACAGCGAGTTGGCGGCCAAGAAAAAACACTGGATCGATTTTGACGCCGGACAGCTGATCCACGGTAAAGCGATGCCTCAGCTGCTGAGCGAGTTTGTCGATACGATCGTTGAGTTCGCCAATGGCAAGCAAACCTGCAACGAGCGCAACGATTTCCGGGAACTGGCTATTTTCAAAAGCGGCGTAACATTGTAATTACCCTTCATCTTTCGCGTGACAGCCGCGTTGGCTGCGTCCATTCACCCCGGTCACTTACTCCAGTAAGCTCCCGGGGATGTCTGAACTTACCGCCTTGCGGTAGCACGAAATCTATTGGGTAATCGAAATGGAGTGGATTTTAAAAACGGCGTTTCATAATATGGGGCGCCGTTTGTTTTTGCGTTTCCTCACAAGGATCTCCCATGACCGCGTATTGGCTGGCCCAGGGCGTAGGTGTCATCGCCTTTTTGATCGGCATTACCACCTTTTTCAATCGAGATGAGCGCCGGTTCCGGCTGCAACTCGCCGTCTACAGCGCCACCATTGGCGTGCATTTTTTTCTGATGGGCGCCTGGCCTGCGGGAATGAGTGCAGAGCTAAACACCATCCGCACACTCGTCTCGATGCATACCCGCAAACTATGGGTAATGACCGTTTTTATTATCCTCACCCTGGTTCTCGGGCTGGCGAAATTACAGCATGCGATGGAGCTGTTGCCGATTATCGGCACGCTGGCCAGCACCTGGGCGCTGTTTCGCTGCCAGGGGCTGACCGTGCGCTGCGTAATGTGGTGCGCAACCGCCTGTTGGGTTATCCATAATTTCTGGTTGGGATCGATTGGTGGGACGATGATCGAAGGTAGTTTTCTGGTGATGAACGGCCTGAACATTATTCGCTTCCGGCGGATGCAAAAACGCGGAATTGATCCATTCAAAATTGAAAAAAGCGTACAAGAAGAGAACCCCTCCGTCCGGTGACAGAGGGGCAGAGATTAGCCGCGCAGGGCGTTATTTGCCAGACGTTCGTCTTCAGCCTGGCAGGCCGCAGCGGTAAACAGGACGTCTGTAGAAGAGTTCAGCGCCGTTTCACAGGAATCCTGCAATACGCCGATGATAAAGCCAACGGCAACGACCTGCATGGCGATGTCATTCGGGATACCGAACATATTACATGCCAGTGGGATCAGCAGCAGAGAACCGCCCGCCACGCCCGATGCGCCGCAGGCGCACAGCGAAGCCACCACGCTCAGTAACAGCGCCGTCGGTAAATCGACCGGAATACCCAACGTATTTACCGCCGCCAGCGTCAACACGGTAATGGTGATCGCCGCGCCAGCCATATTGATGGTAGCTCCCAGCGGGATAGACACCGAATAGGTATCACGATCCAGGTTCAGCTTCTCACACAGCGCCATATTCACCGGAATGTTTGCCGCGGAGCTGCGGGTAAAGAAGGCGTACACGCCGCTTTCACGCAGACAGGCCAGCACTAACGGATATGGGTTGCGGCGAATTTTCCAGAATACCAGCAGCGGGTTGACCACCAACGCTACCAGCAGCATACAGCCTACCAGCACGGTCAGCAGATGTGCGTAGCCCCAAAGCGTGGCGAAACCGGTGGTTGCCAGCGTGGAGGAGACCAGGCCGAAGATACCGATCGGCGCGAAACGAATCACCAGCTTCACCATAAAGGTAACAGCGTTGGACATATCGTTGACCAGATTTTTGGTCGTTTCATTACCGTGACGCAGCGCAAAGCCCAGACCGACGGCCCAAACCAGGATGCCGATGTAGTTGGCGTTAAGCAGTGCATCAATTGGGTTAGAAACCATGCTCATTAGCAGGCCACGCATCACTTCAATAATGCCGGACGGCGGTACGATATCGCTGGCGCTGCTGGAAAGATGCAGTGTCGATGGGAAGGCGAAGCTGAAGACAACGGCCGCTAACGCTGCGGAAAATGTTCCGAGCAGGTAGAGGAACAGGATTGGGCGGATATTGGTTTTTTGCCCGTGCTGGTGGTTGGCGATAGAAGCCATTACCAGCATCAGAACCAGAATTGGTGCGACGGCTTTTAACGCGCCGACGAACAGAGTACCCAGTAAACCAACGGCTTCTGCCGCAGGTTTTGACACCAGTGCCAGTAAAATCCCCAGAACCAAACCGATCAAAATTTGTTTAACCAGGCTCCCTTGCGCCAGGCGCGAGAATAGCCCCGATGAACGTTGCGTAGTCATGTAGTAATCCTTTCATTGTGTTGTTGCCCTGCCTTTGTGCGTTCTGTAGACGCATCTTTCAGGATGAGGCAAATGTTTGCATGGCTGAGTATAAGGAAAGAACAGGGTTCTGGAAGCGAAATATCCTGGATTTCGCGTTGAGATCATATTTTATAACTTTGAGTTAACATTATTTTGACATGATAAACAAAAAGCCCGACGCACGCAGTGTGCTGTCGGGCTTTTCAGCTAGCAGATGAAACTTACTGTATTTGCTGCTTTTTATCGTGCTGGTGGTTGACCCAGGCGTTCACAATCAGCGTCACAAACAGAATGCCAAATACCACGCCTAACGAGATAGCGATCGGGATATGGTAGAAATCGACGATCAGCATCTTAATACCGATAAACACCAGAATGACCGACAAACCGTACTTCAGCATGGAGAAACGCTCCGCCACGCCCGCCAGCAGGAAGTACATTGCGCGCAGACCTAAAATAGCAAACAGGTTTGAGGTCAACACGATGAACGGGTCGGTAGTGACGGCAAAGATAGCCGGAATACTGTCGACGGCGAAAATGACGTCGCTCAGCTCAACCAGAATCAACACCAGCATCAGCGGCGTAACAAACAGCAGGCCGTTTTTACGCACGAAGAATTTTTCATCTTCGATGGTATCGGTCATGCGCAAATGACCGCGCAGCCAGCGTACTAACGGTCTGTCGCCAATACCGGAAGCATCTTCTTTCGCCAGCGCCATCTTCACGCCGGTAAACAGCAGGAATGCACCGAACACGTACAACAGCCACTCAAATTGGGTGATAAGCCAACTGCCGGCGAAGATCATGATCGTACGCAGAACAATGGCTCCCAGCACGCCATACACCAGTACCCGACGCTGCAACGCAGGCGGTACGGAGAAGTAGCTGAACAGCATCAACCAGACAAAGACGTTATCTACTGCCAGCGATTTTTCGATCAAATAGCCGGTAAGGAACGCCAGCGCCTGTGGGTCGGCAACGGCGCGGCCCTGGGTTTGTGCCAGGTACCACCAGAAGACGGCGTTAAACAGTAACGACAGCGTTACCCAAACGATTGACCAGGCCGCAGCCTGCTTCATCGACATCGTATGCGCGCCACGACGACCCTGCAACAGCAGGTCGATGGCCAGCATAATTACCACCACGACAGCGAAGCCACCCCATAACAACGGTGTGCCGACAGTATTCATTGTATTTCCCCATGCATAAAAAAAACGGCCAACGCCGAATGACGTTAGCCGCTGCTTTTTATGCATAGACCTTGCCATTCGGCAAGGTCTCACTTACAACAACAAAGGAATACGATGGCGTATTCCTTTGTTATCGCCCGGCGACCGGATGTGGTTTTTCACACATCGTAATGACGATCAACCGACAACGAAGTTACTCCCCTTTGCGGGTTACAAAATATTACAGGCCATGCATTCAGTCAATGGCCTGCAACATTCGTTTTACATACCTTTACGCAGTCAGCGATGTTACCGCTTCATCTGCCGGGAAAATCACGCCGGTCTGGCGGCGAATCTCTGTTTGCAGTTTGGCGGTGATACGGCTGACGGCCAGTGCGGGGTGATCCACTTCGCCGGATTCAACCAAATGAGCAAAAGCCTCTGCCTCATACAGCATAGTATTGATGTGCTGAGGCGTCGTCAGATCCTGGGTTTTCCCCCCGCGAGGAACGAAGCACACTTTCTGACACTCGGAGATATGCTCGATCACCAGCGATCCCTGCTCGCCCTGAATTTCACTGGCTAACACCGAGTCGCTTACTTTTGAGTGCTGGAGTGTGACGCTGAAATCACCGTAATTCATCACCACCACGCCGTGGGCATCTACGCCGCTTTCCAGCAGACTGGCGCTGGCCTGAACGCTTTGCGGTTCACCCCACAGCGCAACCGCTGAGGCCAGGCAGTAAAAACCGATATCCATGATCGAGCCATTTGAGAACGCCGGATTAAACGTGTTCGGATTTTCACCGTCCAGATAGCGCTGGTAACGCGAGGAGTACTGGCAGTAATTAATAAACGCTTTCCTGATTCTTCCGACTTTGGGTAGAGATTGCTGCAACAGCAGGAAGTTAGGCAAGCTGGCGGTCTTAAACGCTTCAAACAGCACGACCTGATTTTCGCGCGCGCAGGCGATAGCGGCTTCGGCTTGCGCCAGGTTTGAGGCCAGCGGCTTTTCGCAAATAACATGCTTTTTGTGCCGCAAAAACAGCTCGGTCTGCGGGAAGTGCAGGGAGTTTGGACTGGCGATGTAGACGGCGTCGATCGCCTCGCTTTGCGCCATCGCTTCCAGTGAGGTAAACAGATGCTCGACGGGGTAATCGTTGGCGAAGGTCTGCGCCTGTTCAAGGCTACGGGAATAGACCGCGGTTAACTTATATTTGCCGGTTTCATGGGCGGCATCGACAAACTGGCGGGTGATCCAGTTTGTGCCAATTACTGCGAAACGTATCATAATGGCCTTCAGGCTGCGAAAAGGGATCCTTTCGTCAATTTAGCATGCTCTGAAGACAAAGCCAGTGCGCGACTACGCAGTTTGCTTTAACGATTGTTGCGTTAACCACAGGCGGGTATCGAACTCCAGTTGATGATACTGAGGCTCCATATGACAGCACAGCTGGTAAAACGCTTTGTCGTGCTCTTTTTCTTTCAGATGCGCCAGTTCATGAACGACGATCATGCGTAAAAAAGGTTCAGGGGCATTGCGAAACACGGTGGCAACGCGGATCTCCGCTTTGGCTTTTAACTTACCGCCCTGCACGCGAGATACGGCGGTATGCAGCCCCAGCGCATTCTTCAGAACATGTATCTTGCTGTCATACATGACTTTATTCAGCGGCGGGGCATTACGCAGGAACTGATTTTTCAGATCCTGAGTATATTGCCAGAGCGCTTTGTCGGTCGCGAAATCATGCGTCCCCGGATAGCGCTTCTCCAGCACTGCGCCCAGACGCTGTTCAGCAATCAGCGTTCTCACCTGAGAAAGTAAATGTTCCGGGTAGCCCTGGAGATAAGTTAGTTGGTTCATCTTTGCCCATGCCAATCATAAAAAGTGTATACTCACGCACCCTTTTCAGGGATACGCCGAAATTTTACCATTCAGGAGGGCCGATGAGCCACATAGACAACGGTTTCCGTTCGCTGTCACTTAAACGTTTCCCGGAAACGGATGACGTTAACCCGCTGCTGGCGTGGGAAGCGGCAGATGAATATCTGCTGCAACAGCTGGACGATACCGAGATTAGCGGCCCGGTGCTAATCCTGAATGATACCTTTGGCGCACTGGGCTGTGCGCTGGCGCAACATTCGCCGTACAGCATTGGCGACTCCTATCTCAGCGAGCTTGCCACACGCGAGAACCTGCGTCATAACGATATTGCCGAGTCGAGCGTCAAGTTCCTCGACAGTACGGCTGACTACCCGCAGGCGCCGGGCGTGGTGCTGATTAAGCTGCCAAAAACCATGGCGCTGCTGGAGCAGCAACTGCGCGCGCTGCGCGAAGTGGTAACGCCGCAAACGCGTATCATCGCCGGGGCAAAAGCGCGTGATGTGCATACCTCGACGCTGGAGCTGTTTGAAAAAGTATTGGGTCCAACCACCACGACGCTGGCCTGGAAAAAAGCCCGTTTAATCAACTGTACGTTCAGCAAACCTGAGCTGGCCGCTGCCTCGCAAACGCTAAGCTGGAAGCTGGAAGGTACCGAATGGACTATCCATAACCACGCCAACGTCTTCTCCCGTACCGGACTGGATATCGGCGCGCGCTTTTTTATCGAGCATCTGCCGGAAAACCTCGAAGGGGAGATTGTTGACCTCGGCTGTGGTAACGGCGTCATCGGTATGACGCTGTTGGCGAAGAACCCGGAAGCCAGCGTGGTATTTGTTGATGAATCGCCGATGGCGGTGGCTTCAAGCCGCTTGAACGTGGAAAGTAACATGCCTGAAGCGCTGGATCGCTGTGAGTTTATGATCAACAACGCGCTGTCGGGCGTCGAACCGTTCCGCTTTAACGCCGTGCTGTGTAACCCACCGTTCCACCAGAAGCACGCGCTGACGGATAACATTGCCTGGGAGATGTTCCACCACGCTCGCCGCTGCCTGAAAATCAACGGTGAGCTGTACATTGTGGCTAACCGTCACCTTGACTACTTCCACAAGCTGAAAAAGATTTTCGGCAACTGCGTGACCATCGCCACCAATAATAAATTCGTGGTGCTAAAAGCGGTCAAAACCGGTCGCCGCCGCTAATCGTGTGTGCCGGATGGCGGCGTGACCGCCTTATCCGGCCTACGAAATACATACTGTTAAATTTCCAGCGCCAGCATCGTCCCTTGGGCAATAGCGCGTCGGGCATCCAGCTCCATCGCCACATCGCAGCCGCCGATCAGATGCACCGTTTTACCTGCCGCGTGGAGTGGATCAACCAGTTCACGGCGCGGCTCTTGTCCGGCGCAAATCACCACGTTATCCACGTTAAAGATCACCGGTTCGCCGTTCAACACGACGTGCAACCCATCATCATCAATTTTCTGATAGCTAACTGCCGGGATCATTTTCACGCCGCGTGAGAGCAGGGTGGCGCGATGGATCCAGCCCGTCGTTTTCCCTAAACCTTGTCCCGGTTTGCTGGCTTTGCGCTGCAACATCACTATCTGGCGCGGGCTGCGGGATAAGTGCGGGCCTTCCAGGCGTAAGCCGCCAGGCTGTTGCAGGCTGGTGTCGATCCCCCATTCCACGCAGAATTCCGCAATGTTTTGGCTGGTGGGCTCACCGGGCTGGCTCAAATACATGGCGGTATCAAAACCGATCCCGCCGCAGCCAACAATCGCCACGCGTTTGCCCACCGGCATTTTATCGCGCAGGACGTCGAGATAGCTCAGCACTTTAGGATGCGCGATCCCCTCGATCGGTGGCATACGTGGCTCGATCCCGCTGGCGAGGATCACTTCGTCGAAGGGGTACAGATCGCGTGCGCTGACAAAGTGATTCAGCTTCAGCGACACGCCAGTCACATCGATCATCCGGCGGTAGTAGCGCAGGGTTTCATAAAATTCTTCTTTGCCGGGGATCTGCTTAGCGATATTAAACTGCCCGCCAATCTCGCTATGCGCGTCAAACAACGTCACGTGATGACCGCGTGCGGCGGCATTTATGGCGAAGGCGAGGCCTGCAGGACCTGCTCCGACAACCGCCAGATTTTTCGGCACAGTGGCGGCAACGATCGGCATTTCGGTCTCATGGCAGGCGCGCGGATTCACCAGGCAAGAGGTGACTTTGCCGACGAAAATCTGATCCAGGCAGGCCTGGTTACAGCCGATACAGGTATTGATCTCATCCGCTCGTCCGGTTTGCGCTTTTGACAGCAGTTCGGCATCGGCGAGGAACGGACGGGCCATCGACACCATATCGGCATCGCCACGGGCCAGAATGTCATCGGCGACTTGAGGATCGTTAATGCGGTTGGTGGTGACCAGTGGGATCGTCACATGCCCTTTCAGCTTACGTGTCACCCAACTAAACGCACCGCGCGGCACCGGGGTGGCAATAGTGGGAATACGCGCCTCATGCCAGCCAATACCGGTGTTAATAATGGTCGCCCCTGCGGCTTCTATCGCCTGCGCCAGTTGGACGGTTTCGTCGAAGGTTCCGCCGTTTTCCACCAGATCGAGCATCGACAGGCGGAAGATAATAATAAAGTCATTACCGGCACGCTGGCGTACCGCGCGCACCACTTCCACGGCAAAACGCATGCGGTTGGCATACTCGCCGCCCCATTCGTCATTGCGCTGATTGGTACGCAGAGTCAGGAATTCGTTGATGAGATAGCCTTCCGAGCCCATCACTTCGACGCCATCATAGCCTGCTTCCCGCGCCAGTTGAGCGCAGTGGGCAAAATCTTCAATCAACTGCAGTACCTCATCGTGCGTCAGCTCATGCGGCGTAAAGCGGTTGATTGGCGCCTGAATGGCAGAAGGTGCCACCAGATGCGGCTGGTAGCTGTAACGCCCGGTATGCAGGATTTGCAGGGCGATTTTGCCGCCTTCGTCATGCACGGCGTCGGTAATGACACGATGATGTGCAAGCTGGCTGGTGTCGTTCAGCATCGCGCCGCCTTCCATCCCCACGCCGGAAAGCGCAGGCGCAATACCTCCGCTCACAATTAACGCTACGCCGTGACGGGCGCGTTCGGCGTAGAACGCGGCCAGCCGTTCTGCACTGTCGGGATACTCCTCCAGCCCGGTATGCATTGAACCCATCAGCACGCGGTTTTTAAGCGTGGTGAAGCCTAAATCGAGCGGGGCGAACAGCGACGGAAAGCTCATAAAGGTGTCCAGTATGTAAAATTATTGTTATGTGGTCGGATGAGTTAATAATTTAGCCGTCGCCGCGTAAAAGGGAAAAGGGGAATGCCGTGATTGTGATGGGATTCAAAAAATGCCCCTGCGGACGCAAGGGCGAGTGGGTCAGAACGCCAGTCGTTTACCCAGACCGTCAAAGAGATGCAGGTGCGACTCTTGTACGGTGAGCGTAAGTGGTGTATCCGGCATGAAGCTAAGCTGTTGAAAAGACTTCAGGCACACGGGGTGGCCGGCTAAATCCAACCACACCAGCGTGGAGTCGCCCTGTAATTCACACAGCCGGGTACGACCTTGCAATGTGAAATCCCCGGTCTGCTGGTACTGCATATGCTCCGGGCGGATGGCGACAAACAGTTTGTCCCCGTCGCTAACGCCTGCGGGCTGACCGGTGAGGCGGAAGACGAGGTTATCGGCGATATGCAGCGCGCCTTCACGCCATACCGCTGGCAGAACATTGATTTTCGGCGTGCCGATAAACTCAGCGACAAACAGGTTTGCCGGGGTGTTATACAGCTCCAGCGGCGTGCCCACCTGCTCAATTTTTCCCTTGTAAAGCACCACGATGCGATCGGCCAGCGTCATCGCCTCCACCTGATCGTGCGTTACATAAATCATGGTGTTTTTCAGGGTGTTATGCAGTTGCTGGATCTCCTGGCGCATCCCGACCCGCAACGCGGCATCCAGGTTAGACAGCGGTTCATCAAACAGAAACAGTTCCGGTTGCTGGACAATAGAACGCCCGATCGCCACACGTTGGCGCTGCCCGCCGGACAGATTCTGCGGCAGCCTGTCCAGCATCTCTTCCAGCTTCAGCATGCTGGCGGCGTGAGCGACCCGCTTATCAATTTCGGCGGCGGGCGTGTTGATATTACGTAAACCGAATGACAGATTTTCCCTGACGGTCATATGCGGGTAGAGGGCGTAGGACTGAAACACCATCGACAGGTTGCGTTTGCCCGCCGCAAGCCTGGTGACCTCTTTTCCCCCCATCACCAGTTTACCGCCGTCGGGGATTTCCAGTCCGGCGATGATCCGCAGCAGCGTGGATTTCCCGCATCCGGAAGGGCCAACCAGCACAATGAACTCCCCGGAGGCGATCTCCAGCGACAGATTTTCAATGATGGTGTTCTTGCCCCAGGCTTTATGAATATTACTCAGGCTTAGCGCGGTCATAACCTCTCCTTGTCAGAATCCCAGGCTGCAATCAGCGTTAAAAGTTCATCGGTTTTGCGCGCCAGCAGTGCCGTATCCGCGCGGGTTTCCACGTTCAGGCGCAGTAGCGGCTCGGTGTTGGACGCGCGTAAGTTGAAGCGCCAGTCAACGAAGTCGATGCTCAACCCGTCGCAATCGTCACGCAGGCCGCCGGCTTGCAGATAGTGAGCGGCGATGGATTGCATGACCGATTGCGGATCGGCCACCGTCAGATTGATTTCGCCGGAAACCGGAAAGCGCACCTGGGCGTGTTCGATATACGCCGACAGCGGACGGCTGTCGCTGCCGATAATTTGCAGCAGCAATACCAGTGGGATCATCCCGCTGTCGCAATAGCCAAAATCGCGGAAGTAGTGGTGGCCGCTCATTTCTCCGCCGTAGACCGCGTCCTCTTCGCGCATTCGCGCTTTGATAAAGGCGTGCCCGGTTTTGCTGATGACCGGGATTCCGCCGCAGCGAGTTACAACGTCCAGCGTATTCCACGTCAGGCGCGGGTCGAGAATGATGTGACTGCCTATGGAGCGTTGCAGGAAGTGCTCGGCGAACAGGCCAACCAGGTAGTAGCTCTCAATAAAGCGGCCACACTCATCAAAGAAGAAGCAGCGATCGAAATCGCCGTCCCAGGCGATGCCGAAATCAGCCTGATTCTCGATAACCGCCTGCTGGGTGATGAGGCGGTTTTCCGTCAGCATCGGATTCGGCACGCCCGCCGGGAAATGACCGTCCGGCTGATGGTGCAGGCGAATAAACTCAATCTGAACGCCCGCACGGGCTAGTCCGTCGGCGATCGCGTCAAGCGCAGGCCCGACGGTGCCATGTCCGGCGTTGGTCACAATACGTAGCGGGCGAGTCGGCGGATGCTGAAGGAAGCGCAGCAGGCAGGCAATCCAGGCGGGGCGATTATCATAAGGGATGAGGCTGCCACGATGGACAATCGGAGCAAAGTCATTGCGCTCCGCCAGCGCTTTTATCTCCAGCAGGCCGTTGTCGTTACTGATCGGACGCGCCTCTTCGCGCACCAGTTTCATACCATTGTACTGCGCCGGGTTATGGCTGGCGGTAATCTGAATGCCGCCGTCGGCACGCAGTTCCCGGGTGGCGAAATAGATCTCTTCGGTGCCTGACAGCCCAAGGTCGATAACATCCACGCCGCTGGAAATCAGCCCGTCGGTCACGGCGGATTTTAACGATTCCGAGCTAAGGCGAATGTCGGCGCCGATCACTACCCGGCGCGGATGGCGCCAGGCGGCGTAAGCGCGACCGATGCGAAAGGCGATATCCGGCGTCAGGTTGACGCCAACCTCACCGCGAATGTCGTAGGCTTTAAAACAGGTTAGTTCATCCATAATCTACTCTTCTGTAATTAATGAGTCAGGCTGACTCCCGAATGATGAGCTGGTAAGGCAATTCATAGTGGGTCACCGGTCCTCTGGTGAGCAGCAATTTGACGGCCATTTCCCCTTTCTTTTCCGCGTCTTGCGCGATGGTGGTCAGGCGTATTCCCGCCACCTCAACGGCGAGATTATCGAAACCGGTAACGGCAACCCGCTGCGGAACCGCCAGCTGCTGCCGTTGGCAGTAGTGGATCGCGCCGACGGCGAAGCGATCGGAAAGGCAGATAAGCGCAGTGATCTCCGGATGGGTTTCCAGTAACGCTTTGGCCGCCTGTTCGCCGTGTTCTTCATCGTGTCGGGTTTGATACAGCCAGCACGTATCAAGGGCGAAGCCGCGCTGCTGGAAAACCTCCCGGCAGGCATTCACGCGGGAGAGCATCAGCAGGTTGTCGCCGGTGACGGGGGCGGTCAGATCGCACATTCCCTGCGCGGAGGGCTGTGACGGAAAGGCGATGATGCCGAAATGTCGATGACCTTTATCGGCCAGATAGCGGGCAATATCGCGCATGGCGCAGGCGTTATCGATGGAGACGCTGCTGTGGTCGGGAAACTGAAAATCGAGCGTGACCACCGGACGCCCATGAGCCAGCGCGTGCTGGATCATGGCCGCATTGTTATGCGTGGCGTTGAGAATATAGCCATCAACCAGGGTGTTGAGCGGCGTCTGTTGCCGCTTACGCAAAGGGATCAAGACCAGATTGACGTTTTGTTCTTCACACTGGACGGCGATCCCCCGCATCAGTGCAATGTCGTGGGGATCGATAAACACGTAACTCATAGAGTCGTTGAATATCACGCCGATGGTGTCAGATTTGCCGGTACGCAGCGCGCGCGCCAGCTTGTCCGGTCCCTGAAAGCCAAGCTCGCTGGCGTATTGCAAAATTCGCTTGCGCAGCTCCGGAGATAATTTTTCCGGATTATTCCATGCGTTCGACACCGTGGTATGGGAAATACCCATAATCTTGGCCAATGATTTTATCGTAATACGTTTCTTATCTTTATTATCATTAACGTTTATTTTCATGTTTAATATATTTGCTTGGTTTATATATTGGCGTGAATTATTTATTTCTATCGTCCATTGCGTTGAACGTTGATGCAAAGTTTAACGTTAAACAAAAATCGTTTTGTGATTTGTTTAACGTTAAACATAAAAAGGGGATGTTAATTTACGCTCCATTCAATAGCAGGGTAGCGGTAAATCAATACTTATTGAAAGTAAATGGAGAGTTATCGTGAGAATTGTAATATTAGCTAAATTAACAGCCTGTGTACTATTCGCGTTTTGTATTTCTGGCTGCGGTCCGGATGATAAAAAATCCGCAGAGACAGCAAAAACGCCAATTAAAATGTGGGTGGCACCAAACGAAAATGAAGAAGCCTTCTGGAATACTATGGTTAAAGAATGGAATAAAGACCCGGCGCATACCCCGGTCGAATTTACGCCCATTCCTGCCGCCAGCAGTTCTGAAGAGGCAATAATGAACGCGCTGGCTTCCGGCACGGAACCCGATATTTCCAGTAATATCTTTATCGGTTTTGCCAGCCAGTTGGTGGAAATTGGTCAGCTTGAAGACCTGTCTAAAATGAGTGGTTTTAATGAACTCGTTAATAACCGACAGATGGGCAAAATTATTCCTGCCTGGCAATTAAACGGCGAGCAACACGTTCTGCCAATCTATATTAATCCTATCGTCTGGTGGTGGCGGGGCGATTTACTCAAGCAGTATGGTTTTGACCATGTTCCGACCCGTTATGATGAGCTTTATCAGCTGGCAGAGCGCCGGGCGGCGGATAATAACGGCTATGTTATCCAGATGACCGCCGGGAAAAACTGGTGGGAACGCTGGTTCGATTTTATTCCGCTTTATTATGCGCAAAACGGCGGTAAACCTTACCTCGCGGGTCATCAGGCGACGTTTGCCGATCCTGCCGGACAGGCGGTACTGACCTTTATGGGGAAAGTTTTTAACAGCAAGTGGAGCAGCTACGACTTCACCGCCGCCGACGATCCGTTAGCGACCGGACAGGTGCTGGCATCCGCGCGCGGTCCGTGGGATATCGCTCGCTATCACAAGCAGTATCCGGAGATCCTCAAAACGCTGAAAATTGGGCCGATGCTCACCGAGAAAGGCGACGCGCACCCGTATACGTTCGGCGACAGCAAAGGGGTGGTGATCTTCAGTTCCAGCAAGCGCAAAGCGCAGGCGTGGGCGTTTATTCAGTGGGTCTTTAACAACGCCGAGCACGACCGGAGCTGGCTGGAGCTGACCGGTATGCCGCCAGCACGCAGTGATTTAATGAGTAATCCGCTGTTTGTGAATTACTTTGAGAAAAACCCGCTGGAGAAGGCGATCGCTTCTTACGTGGACGTCGCGCTGCCGCCAGCGGCCACTACGCAAACCACGGAGATTCAGCGCAGCATGACGCAGATGCTGGAGCAGGTCATTTTCAACCACGCCGATCCGGCAGCCACCCTCGATAAATCCGCGCAGGAAATTAACACGTTGCTGGCGAAATAAGGGGAAAAAATGGCTGGATATGAATCCCGCACCGGAGGCCTGCTGGCCTCCACGTGGATCGGTTATTCGTTGCTGTTCTGGTTTTATCCGCTGTGCTGGCTGGTCGTGCTTAGCGTGACGAACTGGCAATTTATTGGCACGCCGACGTTTAGCGGATTACAGAATATCATTGGCGTGTTTCATGACGCGTTATTCTGGCAGTCGATGTGGAACGTGTGCCGTTTTTTAATGTGGTATATCCCGATTGTCTTTCTTGCCTCGCTGCTGTTTGCCGCGGGATTACGAAAAATTAAGTACGGGAAAAGTTTTATTGCCCTGAGCTTTTTACTGGCGAATATCTCTTCGGGGGTGGCCTATTCCATTGTCTTTGCAAAACTGTTCAGCGAATACGGGCCGGTCAATCAATTTTTACAGGCCAGTTTCGGCATCTCTGTGCCCTGGTTTACCAACCCTGACTGCGCCATGTTATCCATTGCGTTAATTGTTACCTGGAAATTCGTCGGTTATTACGGGCTGATTCTCTATTCCGGGATGGTGGCGATCCCCGCGGATATTTACAGCGCGGCGCAGTTGGATAAAACCGGGAAGTTTAAGCAAAGTTGGGCGATTACCCTGCCGATGATGAACGCGCAAATCGTGATGGTGATGGTGCTGGCGATTACCGTGGCGTTCAGCATCTTTACCGAGCCGTATCTTATCACCGGCGGTGGACCGCTCAACAGCACCACCAGTCCGATGGTAGTGATGTATGAAGTGGCGTTCCAGAAAATGAAGCCAACCTGGGCGGCGACCATGTCGATTATCGTTGCGGCATGCAGTTTCCTCGCCATCTGGGTCTTCCGCAAAGTATTCGAAAAACATATCGAGATTGTGTGAATGAAGAAACTGACTCCCTTAACGCTGCTCATTCACGCCGTGATGTTTTTGCTGGCGCTCACCTGGCTTTATCCTTTTATCTGGATGGTGATCTCCTCGTTGAAACCGACGGCGCAAATCTACACGACCGGGCTGTTTTCCGGTCATCTGACGCTGGAGAATTACGCTTTTCTGTTCGATAACAGCAACCGGGCGGACAAACCTTTTTTGCGCACCCTGGTTAACTCGCTGTTCGTGTCGCTCACCATTACCGTCTGCGTCACGCTGACCTCAATGCTGGTGGGATATGCCGTCGCGAAAACCGAGTTTCGCGGCAAAAATGCGTTTCGCAACCTGTTGATTGTGCAGATGGTTTTCCCGGTCTTTATGTTCATCATTCCACAGTTTGTCCTGATGCGTGAACTGGGGCTGATCAACAGCTACGGGGCGATGATCCTGCCGTATGCGATGAGCGCCTGGGGCATTTTTATGGTTTCGCAGAGCTTTAAAGGCACGCCGAATGATTACCTGTACGCCGCAAGGCTCGATCACGCCAGCCTGTGGGGGATCCTGCGGCATGTGATGATGCCGCTCAATAAATCCATTCTGGCGATTGTCGCGCTGTTCACCTTTTCCAGCTCATGGGACAACTTCCTCTGGCCGCTGATCGTGATGCGCGAAGTGGACAAAATGCCGTTTTCGGTGCTGCTCGCCACCTTCAGCAAATCCTATGGCATCTACCTGGGACCGGTGCTGGCGGGGTCGGTGGTGCAGATGCTGCCAATCGTTGTCCTGTTTATTCTGTTCAGAAAGTACTTCCTCGAAGGCATGTCGTTATCACTGAAATAAGGAAC
Organism: Citrobacter sp. RHBSTW-01044; assembly: GCF_013781945.1. NCBI lineage: Bacteria > Pseudomonadati > Pseudomonadota > Gammaproteobacteria > Enterobacterales > Enterobacteriaceae > Citrobacter > Citrobacter sp. RHBSTW-01044. The sequence goes on from NZ_CP056180.1 coordinate 607,120, forward strand.
GTGACGGTGAAAAAGCAACCGTGGTGGCAGGCGTGTACCTGCTATCAAATTTATCTGCCTTCGTTTTGCGACGGCAATAACGACGGGCTGGGCGATTTTCCGGGCCTGATTTCCCGGCTGGATTATTTGCAGGCGCTGGGCATCGGCGCGGTGTGGATCACGCCGTTTTATCCCTCTCCGCTGGTGGATAACGGCTACGATATCAGCGATTACTACGCCGTTGACGCCCGTTTCGGCACTCTCGACGATTTTCGCCGGGTGGTTGACGGCTGCCACGCCAGAGGCATTCGGGTGATTATCGATCTGGTGGTCAATCACGTCTCCTCAGAACATCCCTGGTTTTGCGATGCGTGGAATAATCCGGACAGCCGCTATCGTGATTATTTCCTTTTTCGCCGCCAGCCGAATAACTGGCGTTCTTTCTTTTCCGGCAGCGCGTGGACCGCGGAGCCTGACACCGGCGAATTTTATTACCATAAATTCGCGCCCGGCCAGGTGGATCTCAACTGGGCCAACCCCGCGGTGGAACAGGAAATTTACCGGGTGGTGGATTTCTGGGTTACGCAGGGGGTGGACGGTTTTCGCTTTGACGTCATCAACTTTCTTACTACCGACGGCATTGGGCCTGATAACCCGGAAGAGAACGGCGAGCAGCGCCATGAATTTGACATCAATCAGCCGCGACTCCCGGAGACGCTGCAACGGCTGTGTGCCCATGTTCGGGCGCAGGGTGACTATTTCCTGATTGGCGAAATCGGCAGCGAAGACCCTGACGTGCTCAGCCGCTATCAAAGCCCTCAGCTGATGGACGTGGTGTTTAATTTCAATATCGGCAGCCAGAAAACCTTTGATGTTTCCCGTCTTTTCAGCCAGTTAAAAACCACGCTGGCTGCGCAGTCGGGTTTACCGACGCTGTTTTTCTCCAGCCATGATATGTCGCGGATGATCAGCCGCTTTGGCGAAAACGAGCGCGATACCGGGCGGGCGCTGGCGGTGCTGGCGCTTCAGCTAACGGTGAGCGGCGTGCCGTTTATCTTCCAGGGAGAAGAGCTGGGGGTGACCGACTACCATCCGCAAACGGCAGAGCAGCTTTTTGATATTCAGGGAAAAACCCATTACCGCACCGCCCTTGCCGCAGGCAGCAGCCCACAGCAGGCACTGGCGCTGGCTATTGAACATTCGCGGGATGGTTCGCGTGCGCCGCTGCCCTGGCGCGACGCCCCCTTTGGCGGATTTTCCTCCGTCGCGCCGTGGATGCCCGTCGGCGGCGATATCGCCCTGATTAACGCGGAGCGCCAGCAGCAGGATGAAACATCGTTCTGGCATCAGTACCGACGGCTGATCGCCCTGCGCCGCCGCGTTGCGGCGCTGCATCAGGGACAGCAGGACTCGCTCGACCTCACTGACGAATGCGTCTGGTTTACCCGTTCGACGGCGGCGGAGCAGGTCTGGGTCGCCATCAACTTTGGTGCGCCCGTTCGCAATCCGTGGCAGGAGATTGAGGCTGAAGTGCTGTACGGAGAGGACGCGCAATGGATTGGCAAGAATCAATGTTTGATCAAAAGGAGAGTACATGGACAGGCACAGTAAAAACCCGTTGATTACCCCGGTGGACGTGACGCCTTCACTGCCCGGCAGGAAGGTCGATTGTGTTTTCAATGCTGGCGTAACGGAGTGTGACGGGGAGATCGTTTTGCTGCTGCGAGTGGCGGAAAGCGTGATCAATTCCGACCCGCAGCAGCGTGTCGTACCGCTGTTGGAAAAAACCGATGCGGGCTGGGTACAGGCCACCGCGAGTTTCGATCGTCGGGATGAACGCTATGATTTCAGCGATCCGCGGGTGATCGTGCTGAAAAGCGATCCGGCGCGGGTGTGGCTGACCTCCATGTCGCATCTGCGTCTGGCGCGCAGCCGCGACGGGGTGAACTTCCGGATTGACAGCCAGCCGTTTATCATCGCCGATACGCAATATGAAGAGTTCGGCTGCGAAGATGCGCGGATCACCCGCATCGATGATACCGCGTACATCAACTACTCGGCGGTGTCGTCGCTGGGGATTTCTACCGCGCTGGCGGTGACCAAAGATTTTGTCACGGTGGAGAAAAAAGGGTTGATCCTCTGCCCAGACAACCGCGACGTCTGCTTTTTCCCGGAAAAGATCGCCGGTAAATATCACGCCCTGACCCGTCCGGCCCCGTGCCACTTCGGTCATCCGGAAATCTGGATTTGCGAGTCGCCGGATATGCTGCACTGGGGCAACCATCGCCACCTGCTGGGACGGTCCGGCGATGCCTGGGACTGCCGTAAATCAGGCGGCGGCGCGCCGGTATTAAAAACCGATCGCGGCTGGCTGGAGATCTACCACGGTGTGGATGCCGATCAGCGATACTGCCTCGGCGCGCTGCTGCTGGATCTCAACGATCCGACCCGCATTCTGGCGAAATCACCGGTGCCGCTGCTGGAGCCAGATGCGCCCTACGAGCGCGAAGGCTTCTTCGGCAATGTGGTGTTCACCTGTGGGGCGCTGATCCGCGATGAGACGCTGCACGTCTGGTACGGTGCCGCCGATGAGTGTGTGGCGCTGGCGACAATGCCGCTGGACAAACTGTGGCGGCATCTGGGGGTTAAATAAATGCCGCAGAGTGTCCTGGGTTGCTAAACCTCCTTCTGGCTGGGGGGACGATTCACACGTTGCGGCCGCTGGTGGACGAATCTTTGCTGCAAATAATGAAAGTACACAACAGAAGAGCAGGGCAATAAATGCCCTGCAAGTCTGTATATTTAATTTCACATTGTATTTCAGGTGAGCAAGAAAACAGACCGCTCTAATCGTTATTAATATTTTAATTAATATCTGACGCGGGAGCCGCCTCAATAGCTTTTTCTTCTTTGGTTAGCCCTTTGATGTATTTACTGTATTTCCACCAGGCAAAACCGAGAAAAATAACAATCCCCCCGACGTTATAGAATATAATTGTCATGATGTTACCGCCGGTCGGGAAGGTCGAGGCAATAAACCCGATGGTGAAAAGGACAATCAGCATCGATACCACAATAATGCCGGTTTTTTGCGAACCCATACGGAAGTCGCGCGGTAAGTGGTCCAGTTTTGCGCGCAGATTCAGGTAAGCCAGCATAATAAACAGCGGCGGCAGCATCGATGCGGCGGCTGTCATGTTGATGATGGTGTTCATTAAATCCTGCACGGTATTGGAGCCGAGCGTTGGGATAATCATCAGCGGGATAACAATCAGGAACTGAATCCAGGCTGCGCGGGCCGGAACGCCATTTTCATTCAGTTCGACGGTTTTTTTACCGAAAATACCTGCCGGAATTTCAGAGAAGAAAATTTTCACCGGCGTTGCGGTCCACATCAGCAGAGAGCCGAACATCGCGGTAAAGGAGACCAGGCCAACAAAGCGGTTAACGATCAGTTCCGGCAGGCCAAAGTATGCCGCCAGACCGTGGAATACCTGTACCGAACCACCGGTAAATTTCAGCTCTTTGCTGCTCACGAAGACGTTGATCAGTACCGAGGAGATGGAATAGAGCACGCCAATAAAAATCCCGGCAATAATAATAACCTTCACGAACGATTTGGACCCGCCCTTGACGTCGTTGACGTACACTGCCACCGACTCCGCACCGCCTGCCGCCATAAAGATCCAGGTGGTGATACCGAGGAAGGCCCAGTTAAAATTCGGGATCATTGCGTCTACGGTGATAGGGTCAGCAGGCTGTACGCCGCCAACCAGCGCAGTACCCGCCAGCAGGATGTAGGACAGGGTCAGCAGCAGCATCAATGTGGAGGTGACCGAAGTAATTGGTCCTAACATTTTTGCGCCGTTGGTCGAAACCCAGGTGGAGAAGGCAAACAGCACCATACTTAATACAGTGGTTGCGAACGGCGTCAGAATGTATTCGTAGCCTAAAAAAGCATATGAGGCGTAGGCGATAACACGGGGTAACAGCGAGGTAAAAAAGAACAGGTTAACGAACCAATAGGTGTAGGCGGTAATAAATGCCCAACGTCCGCCCAGCGAACTTTTCACCCATGCATAGACACCGGCTTCGGAGTTTTTATTCAGCGAAACAAATTCAGCGATGATTAAGCAGAACGGAATAAAGTAGAAGATCGTCGCGAGGAAAAACATCGGTGCGGATGCCAGACCCAGCTCAATATTATTGTTGATAACGTTATTAAAACTATAAACCGCGGCAAAGGTGAGTGAAAGTAAGCCGAACTTGCCGATGGTATTACGTTTGGTATCAGACATAGCACATCTCCGATTCCTGATTATTATAGGGTACTGGCGGCGCAACGTCGGCGCCGCCTGTGTTTTTATTTATTATGAAAATAACCATCTTCGATGGTGACTTTGAGTACGACTTTCTTCACTGCGTTATTACAAATAAAACGATAGGCTTCATGGTTGTCACAAATAACCATTTGTCCTTCGCGCACTTCTACGGTTTTTCCACAGCCTTTCAGATATTCGCGATCGGTTTCATCGCGATAATATTCAACCACCTGGAGATCCTCTTTGGCGGCATACTCTATTTTTTGCTGTCCTTGCAGGTAGTAATGGATTTCAAAATAACGACGATGACCGGTAAACAGTGCATCGGTCGCGGAGTCTGTCTCCACGCGATAGCTCAGGGAATCACCGATAGAGTGGGCAACGCCTGGTTGAATATTATCAATATTTTCAATCGCTTCGACGCAGCGCTGCCACTTCTTCCCGGATGCGTAAATTTGTTGGAACTGCGCTAAGTTGTCGATGATCCTCATTTTGTATTCTCGCTGTGCAAATTCGTGGAAAAGAACCCGGTACCAAAGACGCGGCTGGCGGCGGTTTGAGCGCTAGATTCGCTACCGGAAACCGGCAACAACGTGAAGCCGTAGCTGAACGAACGGAACCAGACGCGCCAGGAATCAAGCACCTCGCTTCCCCACGAGTTGGAGCCTAAGCCCAGCACCTGGTGGTCCAGATTCAGGGTGATGTCATCGCTGCGCTGCAGCGCATTACAGTGCTGTGCGGCAAAGATATTTTCTGGCGTATAGCGCCAGGCGCTCAGGTTGACAGGGCGCTGCGGAACCACCAGCAGACCGTTGCCGTGGCGGTTGGTTAGCGTTGCCCAGCGCACGTCCTGACGATTGCCGTTGTTTTGCGGGAACGGATAGTTTTCGAACATCTCATCCACGCTGCTGCGCCAGATATCGATGATGTTGGCCTGCTGGCTATCGGCATAGTTTTCACCGGGACCACGTCCGTAATACGCCACCTGCCCCAAATCGCCGTTGATGCCCATCGTGAAGCCGATGCACGGAATAATGTCCCGGTACTCGCCGTAAGGCTGGCCGGAAAGCTCCACGTTCAACTGACCGTCTGCGGCAATCCGCCAGCGGTAGGTACAGCGCATACCGAAATCAAATACCGGCGGGGCGATAATCGTCTGGCTGGTTATCAACAGCGCGTCATCGGTTTGCTCAATGGCAAAATCGCGCAGATGCTCCTGCATAATCTGTAAATGATTTGGTTGCCAAAGGCCTTCGAACTCTTGTTTGTGGTTATCAATGGTTGGTTTGAAGAAATTAATCTTCGGCTCGCGGGTAATCAGCTCCTCACCGTTAACGGTCCAGCTAATGGGCTTACCGTTCAGTTTTGAGAAGGTCAGATGGAAGTTATAACCGCGTATGGTGCAGCTCTGGGGGCTGTCTTCCAGCGTCAGAGGGGTAGCGTTTTTCAGGCTAAACGGTACGGCAGCCGCCGTTCTGGCCTTCAGCGGGAACTGATAAGTCGCGATGTGGTGCCCGGCTTCGCTGTATAACGTGCGGGAATCTTTCGTCACGATGACGTTGAGGAACGCTTCGCGCGCATCCAGCTCCGGCAGTGTGCATTGCACCAGGGTATCGCTATTAGGAGGGACGTCGCGCAGTTTTATCTGCTGAGCAGAAAGCGTATCTCCTTCGGCGCGAACCTCAATATGCAAGGTGTAGTCGTCAAGCGTGGTAAACCACAGTTTGTTTTCTACCCGTAGCTCGCCGCGAGCCAGATCCTGTGCGCGTACTTTTACTGGCGCAATCACCTGCTTGTACTCTTGCAGACCCGGCCCCGGGGTTTGATCGGAATAAATCAGGCCATCAAGGCAGAAGTTGTAGTTGTTCGGATAGTCGCCGTAGTCGCCGCCATATTTGTACCAGACGTTGCCGTCGTCATCTTTGGCCTGAATCCCGTGATCGCACCACTCCCAGACATAGTGTCCCTGAATGCAGTCATGCTGATAAAAGACGTTCTGATATTCCGTCAGCCCGCCGGGACCGTTGCCCATGGCGTGAGCATATTCGCAGATGATGCGCGGCTTAGGATGTGGATATTCGCCAAACTCATTCATCAGCGGCACACGGGTGTACATGGTGGAGATGATATCCACCACTTCGGCGTCACGATCTTCTTCGTAATGGATCAGACGCGTGTCATCCAGCGCTTTCGCGGCGTGATACATGGCGCGGATGTTACAGCCGTATCCGGATTCGTTGCCGAGCGACCAGATGACGATCGACGGGTGGTTTTTTTGTGCATGGATGTGGCGCACGATGCGCTCAACGTAGACGTTTTCCCACAGCGGATCGTCGGTTATCCGGCTGATATCGCCGATATTGGCGAAGCCGTGAGATTCAACGTCGGTTTCGGCCATCACGAACAGACCGTAGATATCGCACAATTCATAGAAACGCGGATCGTTCGGGTAATGGGCGGTACGCACGGAATTGATGTTGTGCTGCTTCATTAACAGCAGATCTTTTTCAACGCGATCCATGCCAACCGCGCGGCCTTTAAGATGATCGTTATCGTGACGGTTAACGCCATGCAGCATCACGTAGCGGTTATTGATGTAAAACAGACCGTCGCGAACTTTGATATCGCGGAATCCGACCCGCTGTGGCACGACCTCAAGGAGATTGCCGTTGGCATCTTTCAGCGTCATCACCAGATGATAAAGATACGGCGATTCCGCTGACCACTGCTGCGGCGCGCTAACCTTGAAATTAAAAGCGGTGCGGGTGTGTTGATCCACTGCCAGATTGTTAATCACGCCGCTATGCAGCGCCTGCTCACCGTCAAACAAGGTGTATTCGAGTGACGCCATCGCTGGCGTGGAACCCAGGTTTTCCAGCGCAATGTCGCAGGTGAGGGTGGCGTCGCGATAGTCATCATCGAACTCGGTGCGAACGGTAAAATCCTGAATATGGGTCGCCTGTTTGCCTACCAGATAGACGTCGCGGAAAATTCCCGCCGACCACCACATGTCCTGGTCTTCAACGTAAGTGGAATCAGCCCATTGCATTACGCGAACGCACAGCAGGTTGTCACCGGTCTTTACCACCGCGCTGATATCAAATTCAGCCGTCAGGCGGCTGCCTTTGCTGAAACCGACGTACTGACCATTCACGTAAACTTCGAAGTAGGTTTCTACGCCATCAAATTTAATCAGCGTTTGTTTGCCCAGCCAGCCTTCGCTGAGGGAGAAAATGCGCTGGTAGGCTCCGGTGGGGTTATTGGTTGGAACGTAGGGGACATCAATCGGGAAAGGAAAACCTTCGTCGGTATACTGCAGTTTGCCATGTCCTTCCATCTGCCACATGCCTGGGACGGTGATGCTGCCCCAGTCATTCATCAACTGCGACGTAAAGGTTTCCGGCACCTGCAGCGGATGCTCAAAGAACTGAAAATTCCACTGACCGCTTAGCAACTGAAAGAGGCTGCTGGTTTCGCGGGCAAACGAGCGAGCCTGCGCAACGGAGTCATAAGAGAAAAAATATGCGCGTGGCGCCAGTCGATTTTCGTGGGTGAGCTGAATGTTTTCCCAGCGATTCATAAGGCCTCCCGGTGGAGAAAAATCGGAACCATTCATTGTAATGGTGAGTAAGTGTAATTGATGGTGATTTTAGTAAAAATTTTACTAAAATATAGTGAGTGAGGTGATTTACTTTAACTGGATCACGAAAATAATGGGGCGCAGAAAATAATGCATGACAATGCGCGCCCGGCATCAGAAGAAACCGGGCGTGTTTACTGGGGATTTTAGCGGGTGGTGCCGCGCAGTTTCAGCTTGCTGGGAACAAAAACCAGCAGAGGAAGCGCACGCCCATCGCGGGCTTTCTCAAACAGCAGGTTGACGCCCTGACTGCCCATCATTTCTGAATGGATGCGAACGGTGGAAAGCGGAGGAAAGGTGAAGCGCGCTGTCGGGATATCATTAACGCTAATCAGCGAAATGTCCTGCGGAATGTTCAGGCCACGCTCGTGAATGGCGCGCAGAACGCCAATAGCAATCGAGTCTGAAGCCACAAACAGGGCACCGGGATAGTCGGCTTTCGCCAGCATTTTTTTGGCCAGTTCATACCCTGATGAACTGGAGAAACCGCCGCGATAGATGTCCTGTTCAGAAACGACCTGCTGCAGACGACCGTATTCGACAAACGCGGCTTCACGGATATCAGCCTTGCCGGGTTCGTCTTCACCGCCGATGAAGCCAATGCGAGTGACGCCCTGGGCGATGAAGTAGTCGATACTCTCTTTACTGATGCGGGCCAAATCGATATCGACGGCGTCATATTCGCTGCCGGGTTCATGGAAATCGATAAAGCAGATGTTGTCGGTAAGCGCTGCTGCTGCATTACGCAAAGCCGAAGAAGGCTTGCCGACAATAAGAATGCCGGTAATGTTTTTGCTCTCCGGTAGCCCACTGTGCTCATAGCAGTTGGTCAGTTCGATCCCCAGCTTCTCACACTGGGTTTCTATTCCGTGACGGATCGCGAGATAGTAAGGATCGTTGATTTCCAAATCCTGCTGGTAGCTGTAGAGCGCCAGAATATGCTGGGGGCCGAGCGCGCTGGTCTGGTTTTTACGAGCACTGCTGGTTTTGTACTCCAGTTTTTCCGCGATCTCCAGAATGCGATGCTTGGTCTCTTCTTTTACATTCAGCGTGGGGTCATCGTTTAAAACCCGGGACACTGTCGCCAGGGACACGCCAGCTTCGATTGCGATGTCTTTAAGTGTTGCCATGTTTGCCTTTTCCCTGAGTTACCTGCGCATTGTAAATGAAGTGCTTATCTATTCATCTGTTTTCAGTAAAAAAAGTACGTTTAATTGACATGCCTGGGGTAAAACTGGGCTTTCAGAGTGTGATGACTACGTCATTTTCCCGCTTTTGAGAACCATTCCCGGAAAATATTTTGCTATTATTTAGTAAAATTTTACCAAAGGAGAACACAATGGATACCGTCGCATTTGCTGATTTTGCCCGAATGGAAATACGTGTTGGAAAAATCGCACAGGCAAAGCGCCATGACAATGCTGATAAGCTGTATATCGTGCAGGTGGATGTGGGAGAGCGTACGCTGCAAACCGTGACCAGCCTGGTGCCTTATTACAGCGAAGAAGAGCTGATGGGGAAAACGGTGGTGGTGCTGTGTAATCTGCAAAAGGCCAAAATGCGCGGGGAAACGTCAGAATGCATGTTGCTGTGCGCTGAGACGGACGATGGCAGCGAAAGCGTGCTGCTGACGCCAGAACGCCTTATGCCTGCGGGTGTGCGGATTGTTTAAGTTGTGCTAATTGCCGGATGGCCGCTACGCTTTTAGCCGACCTACATTTGATCCCGTAAGCCTGAGATGCGCAGCGCCATCCGACATGTATTACACCTGCTCCACGCTCACCCGTAATGCTGCCAGGGCTTTGCGCGTCGATCGCAATACCAGATCGCATTGCTCGATCGTTAACGTTAACGGCGGTTCGATACGGATCGTCTTTGCATTGTTTAGCGTGCCGGCAACCAGTACCCGCTGGCGGAACATCTCACTGGCAAAGTTGTAGCCGATTTCATTATCGACAAACTCAATTGCCATCAGCATGCCTTTACCGCGTACATCATGCACGAGGTCTGGGTACTCCCGCGCAAGCTGGCGGAAACCATCCAGCAACATATCGCCTTTCTGCTCCGCCTGAGCCGGTAAATTTTGCTCCAGCAGGACGTTAATGGTGGCTAGCGCAGCCGCACAAGCGAGCGGGTTGCCGCCAAACGTGGTGGTATGCAAGAAGGGATTGTCGAACAGAACGGAAAACACCTCTTCAGTGGCAATAGTTGCGCCAATTGGCATCACGCCGCCGCCCAGCGCTTTGGCCAGACACATAATGTCGGGCTGCACGTTTTCGTGCTCACAGGCGAACATTTTGCCGGTACGACCCATGCCGGTCTGCACTTCATCAAGGATCATCAGCGCGCCAAACTCATCGCAAAGTTTACGCACGGCGGGCAAATACCCTTGCGGTGGCAGGATCACGCCCCCTTCACCCTGGATAGGTTCGAGGATCACGGCTGCGACGTCGTCACCGGTCTTTTTACACTCGCTGAGCATGGTGCGCATCGCGTTAATATCGCCAAACGGCACATGGCGGAAACCCGGCAGCAGCGGCATAAACGGTTTGCGGAAGGTTGATTTAGCCGTAGCGGATAGTGCTCCCAATGATTTGCCGTGGAATGCGCCGCTGGTGGCAATGAACGTAAATTTACCGCGCGGCGATTGATACGCTTTCGCCAGCTTCAGAGCGGCTTCAACCGACTCGGTCCCGCTGTTACAGAAAAAACTGTATTTCAGTTTACCTGGCGCCAGCGCGGCGAGGGTTTTTGCCAGCATGGCCCGCAGAGGGTCAAGTAGCTCCTGGCTGTGCAGAGGTTGTTTCGCGAGTTGATTCTGTACGGCGGAAACCACGACTGGATTACGGTGCCCCACGTTGAAAATTCCAAATCCACCCAGGCAATCGACGAACTCCTGCCCCTGGGTGTCGACAAGCGTATTCAGGCTTCCCGCTTGCCACTCTACGGCTCCGTAATCCCCGCCTGCAGTTACAGATTTTCGATACTCTAAGAACCCCGGATTGACATGCTCCTTGAAGTATTCAATCACCTCTCGGTTTAATGATTTCATTTCCTCATGATCAAGCGTGCGCTTTTCGATGAGATTCAGTGCGTGTGCGCTGCAGGCCAGGGCCGATGCGCTGGAAGGTAACCTGTTCAAAATATGCTCCCGGAGCTCGCGTATCACATGATACTGATTTAAGTATTGCAGTGATTGCGCCATTCCGGCGCGCTTAGCAAAAATCGGGATAAACACCAGGAAACATCTCATTCACGCAACATTTAATGCTGATGTTTAACATTTGCTGGCATTTTGCCCAGGTTAAGACCGCGAAAACAGATCGGAAAAGCACTTTTCTGCGCTAAAAGTGAGCAATATTTGCACTGTGACGGTGCGTTGGTAGAAGTGTAGTTGAATAGTTACTGGATGAAAGTATTTTAAATCAATGGATTAGAATGCGTACAGATTTTGAGGTTTAATCGCAAATTGCGATCTAAATCAAATTTAACAACTAAAGATAAAAAAATTATCGCCGAAATAACATAAGCCGAAAGAGTTAACAACCAGATAACCTGCACAGGACGCAATCATGTCTTCTCATCCCTACGTTAGTCAGCAAAATACACCGCTGGATGATGATATCACCCTCATGTCGACCACCGATTTACAAAGCTATATCACCCACGCGAACGATACTTTTGTCCAGGTCAGTGGCTATCAACTGAATGAATTGCTCGATAAGCCGCACAATCTGGTTCGTCATCCGGATATGCCAAAAGCGGCGTTTGCGGATATGTGGTACACCCTGAAACAGGGTGAGCCATGGAGCGGGATTGTGAAAAACCGGCGTAAGAATGGCGATCACTACTGGGTAAGGGCCAATGCGGTGCCGATGGTACGGGAAGGTCGTGTCACCGGATATATGTCGATTCGTACCCGGGCCACTGACGAGGAGATTGCGGCGGTAGAGCCTTTATATAAAGCGCTGAATGAAGGGCGTTGCAACCGACGTATCCATAAAGGACTGGTGGTACGCAAAGGCTGGCTGGGTAAACTCCCGGCGCTGCCGATTCGCTGGCGAGTGCGCAGCGTAATGGCAATTATGTTTATCGTACTGGCGGCCGCATTGCAGCAAATGGGCGCCGAATGGCCGTTACTGCTGATAAGCGCGCTGGTGATGATGTTGGGAACGGCTATTTTCGAATGGCAGATTGTGCGTCCTATTGAGAATGTCGCTCGTCAGGCGCTAAAAGTGGCGACCGGTGAACGAAACAGCGTGTCGCATCTTAACCGCAGTGATGAACTGGGCCTGATGCTGCGAGCGGTTGGGCAACTGGGGCTAATGTGCCGTTGGCTCATCCATGATGTCTCCAGTCAGGTGAGCTGTGTGCGCAGCGACAGCGAAACGCTGGCGAAAGGCAGCGATGATTTAAACAAGCATACGCAGCAGACCGTAGAGAACGTGCAGGAAACGGTGACCACCATGAATCAGATGGCGGCATCGGTGAAGCAAAACTCAGAGACCGCCGCCGCGGCCGACAAGCTCTCCATTGCAGCCAGCAGCGCGGCGACGCACGGCGGCGAGGCGATGGATACCGTCATCAAAACTATGGACGATATCGCCAACAGCACCCAGCGGATCGGCACCATTACCACGCTGATTAACGATATTGCTTTCCAGACTAATATTCTGGCCCTGAACGCCGCTGTTGAAGCCGCACGGGCGGGTGAGCAGGGGAAAGGGTTCGCCGTGGTGGCGGGAGAAGTGCGTCATCTTGCCAGCCGCAGCGCCAGTGCAGCCAATGATATCCGCAAGCTGATTGATGCCAGCGCCGATAAGGTGCAGTCCGGATCCGACCAGGTTCACGCCGCAGGGCGCACGATGGATGATATTGTGGCGCAGGTGCAAAACGTGACGCAGTTGATTGCCCAAATCAGTCACTCAACGCTGGAACAGTCAGATGGTCTTTCGAGCCTGACTCGCGCAGTGAATGAATTAAGCAACATTACGCAGAAAAACGCCGAACTGGTTGAAGAGAGCGCCCAGATTTCCGCGATGGTGAAACATCGCGCTGGTCGTCTGGAAGATGCGGTTACGGTGCTGCATTAATATTAACGATAAAGGCGGAACGCAGGGTGAACGCGTTCCGCCTGCTCTGTAGATTAATCCAGTTGAGTAATATCCAGCGCAGCGCGATCGATAATACCGATGATTTTTTTGATCTGCGCATCGCTGGTATCACCATGATTGACCCGTAGGTCCAGCACGGCTTTGAAGTTCTCCAGCGCGCGTTTCATCTGCGGGTTCTTGCGTAATTCAAAACCCACGCAGCGGGCTTTAATACGTTCGTGGATATGTTCCAGATGCTCACGGTTTTCATCCAGCCACTGCTGGCCCTGGGTTGTGATCGCAATCTGTTTACGCCCGCCTTCCTCGTCGCTGATGGTGATCAGCTCTTGATCCTGCAAGAAATCCAGCGTCGGATAGACGACGCCCGGGCTCGGGGTATAGTTGCCCTGAGTCAGGGTTTCAATCGCTTTAATCAGCTCATAGCCGTGGCTGGCGTCGCGGGTCAGGATATCCAGAATGACCAGGCGTAATTCTCCGTGACCGAAGAAGCGCTGGCGACGACCGCCGCCGCGACCGTGGCGGTGTCCACAACCCTGTTCGTGGTGATGTTCTTTGGTGCAGCCTTCATGGCGATGTTCTTCACCTTTGCAGCAACCTGCATGGTGTTCGTTGTGGCGGCCTTCGTGGTGATGCCCTTCACCCTTGCAGCAGCCTTCGTGTTGGTGCTCTGTATGCTTGCAGCAACCTTCATGATGGTTTTGCATCATCGTCTCCTGATGTGTTTTAGATATATCTAATTTATATCTAAATATTGTTTTGGTGCAAGCCTATAAAATGTTTTTTGTTTAAATTGATGATTTTTATCTGTTTTAAAGGGGTTGTGTTAGCCGATTAATCAGAAGTCGACTATATCAAAAAAGTGCTTGCAATCTTGCTGATTAGCAATCATTATCATTTAAAAATTAATTTAGATATATCGTATTATCTTTCCGAAGGCGAAAAAATGACAAAAAACACCTCACGCTACCCGCAGCGCGTTCGCAATGAACTGCGTTTTCGGGAACTTACCGTCCTGCGCGTCGAACGTATTAGCGCGGGCTTTCAGCGCATTGTACTGGGCGGTGACGCTCTGGATGGTTTTAGCTCACACGGCTTTGACGACCATACCAAGGTCTTTTTCCCTGAACCGGGCAGCCACTTTGTGCCGCCGGTTGTCACCGATGAAGGTATTGTCTGGGCTGACGGCGTGCGTCCGATATCCCGTGATTACACGCCGTTGTATGACGAAGCACGCCATGAGCTGGCACTGGATTTCTATATTCATGACGGTGGCGTGGCAAGTACGTGGGCGATGAATGCCCGCGAGGGTGACAAGCTGACGGTAGGCGGACCGCGCGGTTCTTTGGTGGTGCCAGAGGACTATGCGTATCAGGTTTACGTGTGTGATGAATCGGGAATGCCTGCGCTGCGCCGACGCCTGGAGTCGCTCAGCCGTTTAGCGGTACGTCCGAACATCACGGCGCTGGTAAGCGTGCAGGATGCCGCGTACCAGGACTATTTTGCCCATCTTGACGGATTTACTATTCAGTGGTTTATCGGCCATGACGAACAGGCGGTGAATGAACACTTATCGCAGCTAAGCGTACCCGCAGATGATTACTACATCTGGATTACCGGCGAAGGTAAGGTGGTCAAAAACCTGAGTGCTCGCTTTGAAACCGAGGCGTTCGATCAGCAACTTGTTCGCGCAGCGGCTTACTGGCATCAGCGCCGTTAATCAGTAATTAGATGGCGGCACGCCAAACGCCTGGCGGAATGCGTAGCTAAATGCCGCGGTGCTTGAATACCCTACGTCGAGCGCCACGGCGGTCACGCTTTTATTTTTCTTCAGCATTAATACGGATTCCAGAATACGCATTTTTTGCTTCCAGACGCTGAAAGGCAATCCGGTTTCTTTTTTGAAATGGCGTGAAAAGGTACGGGCAGACATACCCAGATGCTGCGCCCAGTATTCAAGCGAATGCTCCAGCGCCGGGGATTCTTGTATTGTTCGACAAACTTTAGTTAATTCGCGATCCTGCGGCCAGGGTAATACAAAAGCGACTTCCGGAAGCTGCAGAATAATGTCGACCAGGACGCTAACCAGCTTGCCCTCTTTTGACTGGCTATCATAATGGCCCGAAATTAAATTCGTGGCGTAATGAATAAACTCTCTGGCGAAATCACTGATAGCCACCACTTTACATTCATTGATGCTCTCTTCAAGAAAGCTCGGTTTAATATCCAGATTCTCTAAATACACATCATCCAATGCCCAAACCGCATGCTCCGTATGATTCGGGATCCAGATGCCATAATGCGCCGGGATTATCCAGCACTTGCCGGCAACATCAATACGCATACTGCCTTTGCGGGCGAAATGAAACTGCATAAAAGAGTGTGAATGCTGTGGAACATGATGATTGGCTTCCAGGACATAAGAGCGAAAGTAAACATCCTGCGGCAGTTCCGTCATGGAGTTATCCGGGAAGGAGTTCCACTGTTTTTGCACGAGAGTTTCCATAAATAGATCGTCAATGCTCCCGATGGTGTGTCCGCTGCTCGATAGATCTTGTCCGCGGATCATAATACATACACTCTGTTTTCCATAATAATCTTGCGTAAGAATTTTTAGCCCACCTTTGGTAAATACCATGAACTCGCTTTGTTCAGATGCTGTCATCGTCAATGAAACAAATGATAACTGGACCCGAATGGGAAAAGAGCTGCTTTCGCAAGCGGATATCAGGATTAATGGCTCCCGTGCCTGGGACATTCAACTTCATCATGCCGGTTTCTTTAAACGGGTACTGCAACAAGGTTCATTAGGGCTTGGCGAAAGCTATATGGAAGGCTGGTGGGACTGCGAGCGGCTCGATATTCTGTTCTGCAAAATCCTGAAAGCAAAACTTGACCAGCAGATGCCGGGTAACCTGAAAGATATTTTACGTATTGCCAGCGCACGCCTGTTTAATTTGCAGTCGCGGAGCCGCGCGTGGATTGTTGGCAAAGAACATTATGATATTGGTAACGATCTCTTTGCACTGATGCTTGATCCGCATATGCAATATTCCTGCGCTTACTGGAAAGACGCAACCACACTAGACGATGCGCAAAATGCCAAATTAAAAATGATCTGTGAGAAGCTACAACTGAAACCGGGCATGCGTTTACTCGATATTGGTTGTGGCTGGGGTGGGCTGGCGGAATATGCGGCGCGTCATTATGGCGTGGCGGTAGAAGGCGTCACCATTTCCAAAGAGCAGCAAAAAATGGCGCAGCAGCGCTGTGAAGGACTGGACGTTAACATTCTGCTGCAGGATTATCGCGACCTCGATAAACACTACGATCGCATTGTCTCGGTGGGGATGTTTGAACATGTCGGGCCAAAAAACTACGACACTTATTTCAGCATCGCCGACCGTTGTTTAAAACCGGACGGACTGTTCCTGCTACATACCATTGGTAGCAATAAAAAAGGGATGAGCGTCGATCCGTGGATCAATAAATACATTTTCCCGAACGGCTGCTTACCGGCGATCTCCCATATTGCCGAAGCCAGCGAATCACGGTTTGTGATGGAAGACTGGCATAACTTTGGCAGCGATTACGATAAAACGCTGATGGCGTGGCACGAGCGCTTTAATCAAGCATGGCCGGAGCTGTCATCACGTTATTCCGCCACCTTCAGAAGAATGTTTAACTACTATTTATGCGCCTGCGCCGGGGCTTTCCGCGCCAGAGATATTGAACTTTGGCAGGTGCTGTTTAGTCGCGGCGTAGAGGGCGGGATCCGCGTGTATCGTTAACGTTCTGCCTGATAAGCGAAGCGCCATCAGGCAGTAATACCTGAGAAGCGCTCCTTGTTACATCTTAGCCCAGCTCACTCTCCGCCAGCGCTTTAAACACCATCGCTACGGCGTGCGCGCCGGGGTCCATATTTCCGAATAGGCTTTCGCTGCTCAGATACGATGCGCGACCCGCATTGGCTTTGCTCGACAAACAGGTTCGTTCGGCTCCCGCTTGCGCGGCGTCGAATGCGGCCTGCAGATTTTTCGGCTGTGTGAGCAGCGAGGTCAGGGCCGGTTGCAGCGCATCAATCATTGTGCGATCGCCTTCGTCTGCGCCGCCGTAGAACTTCATCTGCGCCAGCCCCGTATTTAGCGCTTCGACAACGTTAGCGCCCTGTTCCAGTTTCTGCCCGGCGGCGGTAAAGAAGATTGACATCAGCACACCGCTGGAACCGCCCATCACCACGGTCAGACGTTCGCCAATCAGCGCGAACAGCGTGGCAAGGTTATCCAGCGGCAGCTGCTGGCGATGCAGCAGGCTGGCAATTTCACGTGCGCCGGCGGCAAAGGTCGAACCGGTATCGCCATCGCCGACTTTGGCGTCCAGCGCATTCAGATGAGTCTCCAGATCGGAAAGGGTTGCGGTGACCAGCTCCACAATCCCGGCCACCAGGGCGTTTGCCGAAGGCTGGAATTCCACGCGGGCGCTACGCTGAGATGACACTACGCAGGTGATTTCACGCGGTGGGACCGGCGTCGGCCAGTTGCTGGTTTCCACTTCGGTGAGCAGTGCTTTTTCGATGCTCTCTTCCAGCACGATGGCCGTCAGTGAGAAGCCTTTCATATCCAGCGCAGTGACCAGCGAGGCCGGGCCAATTAGCCAGTCGATACGCGAGTGCAGCGGGCTGCTGGCGAGTTCGCGGGTGATGATGGCCATTTCGGCCACGGAAACGCCGCCAAGGTTATTAATCATCACCGCCAGACGACCGGTTTCAGGCAGGGCGGCCAGCAGTTTATCCACCATCAGGTTCACCACTTGCGCACTGTTTTGGGTGTCGATAACCGATGCGCCTGGTTCACCGTGAATGCCCATACCCAGCTCCGCATGACCCGGATGATGACGAGGGGCTGCGTCGGTTTCTTGCGGCAAATGACAGCTGGAAAGCGCTACGCCCAGACTAAAGGTGTTGCTGGCTGCGTACTGCGCTTCACGCAGGACGGTGGCGAGGTTATAGCCGCGTTCGGCAAAATAGCCTGCGATTTTATGCACCAGGATAGTTCCCGCAATGCCACGTGGGTGTTTGTTATCCGGCAGGGAGATGTCGTCGCCGACAATCAGCATTTCAACGTTATAGCCAAGGCGACGCGCCTTCTCGGCGGCGAGACCGAAATTAAGACGGTCACCGGTGTAGTTTTTCACAATCAACAAACAGCCAGCCTCACCGGTCACCGCCTGAATGGCGGTCAGTACTGCATCCACGCTCGGGGAGGCGAAAACATCGCCGCAGACCGCAGCGGTTAGCATGCCTTTACCGATAAACCCAACGTGCGCGGGTTCGTGTCCCGAACCGCCGCCGGAAATGACCGCTACGTTATTTTTATTAAGGTCACGACGGACCACGATGCGAATGGCCGGATCGCTTTCCAGACGCGCCAGGTTATTCCATGGGCTGGCGATAATCGCCCCGTCGATGACGTCGCTCACAAGATGGGTGCGTTGGTTAAAAAAGAATTGAGACATAACGGCTCCTCGAGGTTGAGTGAAAGACAAACCCCCGAATGTAGGATCATGGTGCGGAGGCAATGAAGAGATTCTGGCGAAGTCAGCGTGGAAAAAAACAACGCTAAAATGAGTTTCATTACGGAACGTTGATGCTGTTTTTTGTTCCGAAATGAAACTTAAAAAAGCGGGGAATGATCATAATGCGAGCTCGCTCGACTTTTTTCTCCTGCGATCAGCGCCGCTCATACGGCGCAGCCAGCCTTTTTTTTGCCGGTTTTAATACAACTGCATGAGTAAAAGAGGAACTGAGCTTCGTGTTTGCCGGAGATTTGGGGGAAATGTACGGATCGGGATCGCAAACCTTATCATTTTTGTGGATAAGTGTTCCAGAATGGAACGTGCGTCGTTTTTATCTGTTTCATATCAGAACAAAATGACGAAAGATTTTTTTGTTCACGCCTCGCCATACAGTTATTGCATCGCTCCGGTACCTCCTGTTTTTGCCGACAGCAACAGGCCAAACAGGTTAACGCCAGGGCTCACCATGTAAAAACATGTACTTATTTGAGGATGAAAGGAATGCTAAAAGTTATTCAATCTCCAGCCAAATATCTCCAGGGCCCTGACGCTTCCACCTTATTTGGTCAATACGCTAAAAATCTGGCGGACAGCTTTTTCGTGATTGCGGATGACTTCGTGATGAAGCTGGCGGGAGAGAAGGTACTCAATGGCCTGCACAGCCACGACATTAGCTGCCACGCGGAACGCTTCAACGGTGAATGCAGCCATATTGAAATTAATCGCCTGATTGCCATTCTGAAACAGCACGGTTGCCGCGGCGTGGTTGGGATTGGCGGCGGGAAAACGTTGGATACCGCCAAAGCGATTGGTTACTACCAGAAGCTACCGGTGGTGGTGATCCCGACTATCGCCTCTACCGATGCACCAACCAGCGCGCTGTCCGTTATCTATACCGAAGCCGGTGAGTTTGAAGAGTATCTGATCTACCCGAAAAACCCGGATATGGTGGTGATGGACACCGCAATCATTGCCAAAGCGCCGGTACGCCTGCTGGTGGCCGGGATGGGCGATGCACTCTCAACCTGGTTTGAAGCGAAAGCCTGTTATGACGCCAGAGCGACCAGCATGGCGGGCGGACAGTCCACCGTAGCGGCGTTGAGCCTGGCGCGCCTGTGCTATGATACCCTGCTGGCGGAAGGCGAAAAGGCACGCTTTGCCGCGCAGGCTGGCGTGGTGACTGATGCGCTGGAGCGTATTGTCGAAGCGAACACTTACCTCAGCGGCATCGGCTTTGAAAGCAGCGGTCTTGCAGGGGCGCATGCTATCCACAACGGTTTTACGATTCTGGAAGAGTGCCACCATTTGTACCACGGTGAAAAAGTCGCCTTTGGTACGCTGGCGCAGCTGGTGCTGCAAAACAGCCCGATGGAAGAGATCGAAACCGTGCTGAATTTCTGTCAGAAAGTAGGCCTGCCGGTAACGTTAGCGGAAATGGGCGTGAAAGACGACATTGACGGCAAGATCATGGCCGTGGCCAAAGCGACCTGCGCGGAAGGTGAAACCATCCACAATATGCCGTTCCCGGTGACGCCTGAGAGCGTACATGCCGCGATTCTGACGGCAGACCTGCTGGGACAGCAGTGGCTGGCGCGTTAATCAGTCGTCGGTAAGTTTTTATCCGGCATCTTCTCCCCCCTCTGACAGTCTCTGCCGGAGGGGTTGTCTATGGTAAAACAGCGGAAAGGGATATGACGACGCACACTCAGGACATTGGGAAGGAAGTCTCTTCGGTCATTGCCCAGTCATGGCATCGTTGCAGCAAGTTTATGCAGCGGGAAACCTGGCAGGCGCCGCATCAGGCGCAGGGCCTGACCTTTGAGTCGATCTGTCGTCGCAAAACGGCGCTGCTGACGATTGCTCAGGCCGCGCTGGAAGATGCCTGGGAGTTTATGGACGGCCGTCCGTGCGCGCTGTTAATTCTGGATGAATCGGCCTGTATTCTCAGCCGTTGCGGCGATCCGCAGACGGTGGAGCAACTGGCGGAGCTCGGTTTTCGCGACGGCAGCTACTGTGCAGAAAGCATTATTGGCAGCTGCGCGTTGTCGCTGGCGACGATGCCGGGGCAGCCGACAAAAACCTCTGGCGATCAACACTTTAAACAGGCGTTGCATCCGTGGTCGTTCTGCTCTACGCCAGTATTCGATAACCATGGTCGACTGTTTGGCTCCATCTCGCTGTGCTGTCTGGTAGAGCATGAGTGCGTTTCTGATTTATCCCTGACGCTGGCGATTGCCAGAGAAGTCGGCAACTCATTGCTGACTGACAGCCTGCTGGCTGAATCCAACCGCCATCTGAACCAGATGTACGGGCTGCTGGAGAGTATGGATGATGGCGTGATGGCCTGGAACGAACAGGGCGTATTGCAGTTCCTCAATGCGCGCGCGGCTCTGCTTTTGCATCTCGACGCGCAGGCCAGCCAGGGGAAGAATATTAACGACCTGCTCAATCTCCCCATGCTGCTGCGTCGGGCGATCAAACATGCCCGCGGCCTGAATCATGTCGAAGTCACCTTTGAAAGCCAGCACCAGTTTGTTGATGCCGTCATCACCCTGAAACCGATTGTTGAAGAGCAGGGCAACAGCTTTATCCTGCTGCTGCATCCGGTGGAGCAAATGCGTCAACTGATGACCAGCCAGCTCGGCAAGGTGAGCCACACCTTTGAGCAGATGTCGACAGACGATCCAGAAACCCGACGTTTGATCCACTTTGGTCGTCAGGCGGCGAGGGGAAGTTTCCCGATCCTGCTGTGCGGGGAAGAGGGCGTCGGTAAAGAGCTACTGAGTCAGGCCATTCACAATGAAAGCGAACGCGCCAGCGGGCCGTATATCGCCGTGAACTGCCAGCTGTATGCCAACAGCGTACTGGGGCAGGATTTTATGGGCAGTGCGCCCACTGATGATGAAAACGGTCGGCTGAGCCGTCTTGAACTGGCGAACGGCGGCACGCTGTTTCTGGAAAAAATTGAATATCTGGCGCCGGAGTTACAATCCGCGCTGCTGCAGGTGATCAAGCAGGGGGTTTTAACACGCCTGGATGCCCGGCGGCTGATTCCGGTGGATGTCAAAGTGATCGCCACCACCACGGTTGATCTCGCTAATCTGGTGGAGCAAAACCGCTTTAGCCGTCAGTTGTATTACGCGCTGCACTCTTTTGAGATCGTAATCCCGCCGCTGCGGGCGCGGCGTAACAGTATTCCATCGCTGATTTATACGCGGTTGAATAGCCTGAAAAAACGCTTTTCATCCAGCCTGAAGATCGACGACGACGCGTTGGCACAACTGGTGGCCTATTCGTGGCCGGGTAATGATTTTGAGCTGAACAGCATTATTGAAAACATCGCTATCAGCAGTGATAACGGCCATATTCGGCTGAGCAATCTGCCGGATTATCTGTTTGCCGAACGCCCTGGTCTGGAGACGGCATCTTCACTGCTGCCCGCCAGCCTGACCTTTACCGCCATCGAGAAAGAGGCGATTATCCATGCCGCCCGCGTGACCAGTGGGCGTGTTCAGGAGATGTCGCAACTGCTGAATATTGGTCGCACCACCTTGTGGCGTAAGATGAAGCAGTACGACATTGATGCCAGCCAGTTTAAGCGCAAACATCTGGAGTAGTTTCTTCGATTCTGGCCATCGAGAACAGCGCATCCGACAGCCGGTTGATATAACGCCTGGCCTCATCGCGTAACGTCAGCGTTCTGCCCATCGCGATGAGGATCCGCTCCAGCCGACGCGTCAGGGTTCGCGCAACGTGCAGCTGTGCCGATGCCAGATTTTTCCCCGGAATAACAAACTCTTTGAGCGGGCCGCTTTGCGCCATATTGCGGTCAATAAGCTGCTCCAGCGCCTGAATATCCTCTTCGCCAATACGCTGTTTTAAGCGTGTGAGTCCTTTCTGATCGCTGGCGAGTTCCGCCCCCAGTACGAACAGCATCTTCTGCATAGCGTGCAATTCCTGGCGTAGCTCGGCCTGGCGCGTGCTGGCATAGCAGACGCCAAGCTGGGAAATCAGTTCATCCACCGTGCCGTAGGCCTCAACGCGGATGTCGTCTTTATCGATACGGCTGCCGCCAAACAGCGCGGTCGTGCCGTTATCGCCGGTTCGGGTATAGATGCGGTACATTTATTTTATCTCGCTGAGAGGAAGAACTTTAACCAGTTGACCGGCATTGGCGCCGAGCGTGCGGATCTGTGCTGTCCCGACGCGGGTATGCCCGCAGACCAGCGCCCGATCCTCGGGCAACTGGGCATGGGTTAAGGCAATATCACCGGTGGCGTTGAGACCGAGACCCACGCGCAGCGTCGAACTTTTGGCCGCCAGTTTGCCGAGCGCCAGCGCGCAGTCATGATCGTCGCAACAGATTGCCCGGCAGGGAACGCCTTGCTCTTCCAGCCCCCAACACAGCTCATCAAGCACGCGAGTACCCTGCCAGCGTGAGTGATAAAACAGATGTACACCCGGTGATGAAAGTGACATTGCGCCCCCTGCGTTATCAGAATGCCTGACGGAAGATCTCGGCAATTTCTTTCTCGTTCCCTTTGCGCGGGTTGGAGAAGGCGTTGCCGTCCTTCAGCGCCATTTCCGCCATATACGGGAAATCGGCTTCTTTGACGCCCAGATCGCGCAGATGCTGCGGAATACCGATGTCGGCGGAGAGGCGGGCAATAGCATGAATGGCCAGCTCGGCGGCATCCATGGTGGAGAGTCCGTCCGTGTTTTCGCCCATAAACTCTGCAATGTCGGCAAATTTTTCCGGATTAGCGATCAGGTTATAGCGCGCCACGTGCGGCAGCAGTACGGCATTCGCCACGCCGTGCGGCATGTCGTAAAGACCGCCAAGCTGATGCGCCATCGCGTGAACGTAGCCGAGGTTGGCGTTGTTGAAGGCCATACCCGCCAGCAGGGAGGCGTAGGCCATGTTCTCGCGAGCTTTCAGGTTGCTGCCCAGCGCCACGGCCTGACGCAAGTTACGGGCGATCAGGCGGATCGCCTGGATAGCGGCAGCGTCGGTGACCGGGTTGGCATCTTTGGAAATGTAGGCTTCCACGGCGTGGGTCAGGGCGTCCATCCCGGTGGCCGCAGTCAGTGGAGCTGGTTTGCCGAGCATCAGCAGAGGATCGTTAATAGAGACCGACGGCAGGTTGCGCCAGCTGACAATCACAAACTTCACTTTGGTTTTGGTATTGGTCAGCACGCAGTGGCGGGTGACTTCGCTGGCGGTCCCGGCAGTGGTATTCACCGCAACGATCGGCGGCAGCGGGTTGGTCAGGGTTTCAATCCCGGCATAGCTGTAGAGATCCCCTTCGTGAGTCGCGGCGATACCGATGCCTTTACCGCAATCATGCGGGCTACCGCCGCCAACGGTAACGATGATGTCGCAATGCTCTTTCCGAAAGACCTCCAGGCCGTCGCGCACGTTGGTGTCTTTGGGGTTTGGCTCAACGCCGTCAAAAACCACGACGTCAATACCGGCTTCACGCAGATGTGTGAGGGTTTTATCTACCGCGCCGTCTTTAATCGCCCGCAGACCTTTATCAGTGACCAGCAGCGCTTTTTTACCGCCCAACAGTTTGCAGCGTTCACCGACCACGGAAATAGCATTGGGGCCAAAGAAGTTCACATTTGGCACCAGGTAATCAAACATACGATAGCTCATAATATACCTTCTTAGATTTAAATTATAATTCAGAGAAACAATTCAATGCGGTTTCTGCTAATAATCTGTCTTGTTCGACGGTACCGCCACTTACGCCAACGGCACCGATTAATTCGCCGTTTAATATGACAGGTAAACCGCCGCCAAAAATAACAATTCGTTGTTGATTGGTGAGCTGCAAGCCATATAGAGAGGCACCTGGTTGTACCGCATCGGTAATTTCATGGGTACCCTGTCGCAGGCAGCAGGCGGTATAAGCTTTATTAAGAGAGATATCACAGCTGGTGACAAACGCGTCGTCCATACGTTGCATTAGCAGCGTGTTCCCGCCGTGATCCACCACGGAAAACACCACCGGAACGTTGATTTCAAGCGCTTTAGCCTCGACGGCCTGCGCCATTTTCTTTGCAGCCGCCAGCGTAATGGTGGCGATTTGTTGGCTCTTATTCACAGTCTCTCCTGAAAAGGTTGTAGGGCTGAGGTCACGAAAATATCGCGCAACAGCTATTTTTATCATTGGCTTTATCTTATTTTCTCGCCCCGCGTTATTAAGTCAATAGGGTGGGAATTTCAAAAATATTACGTTCAGTTTCCTGTTGCGGTGTTTATTGATAATGATCATTTAACCTCGTCACAATTCGCGGTGAATATTCCTGAGCCGCGTTTCAATATGAAACGATGGTTTTTTATTACGTGCCAAATTGGAACGAAATTAATTTTATTTTTTTATTGTCCTGCTCATTTAGAGTTCGGCTATTGCTGATGAAAGGCGAATGCCGGGTGTTGTGTCCCCGGCAATACGGCCCGGCGTCCCTATTTTTTATCTTTTGAGTCCATAAACTATGAGAAGATCAAAACGATTCGAAGTGCTTGCCCAGCGGCCTGTAAATCAGGATGGGCTAATTGGCGAATGGCCTGAAGAGGGGCTGATCGCAATGGAAAGCCCTTACGATCCGGCTTCGTCGGTGAAGGTGGAAAATGGTCGTATTGTTGAGCTGGACGGCAAGAGCCGCGCCGAGTTCGACATGATTGACCGGTTCATTGCCGATTACGCGATTAACGTGCCCGAGGCCGAGCGCGCCATGCAGCTCGACGCGCTGGAGATCGCCAGAATGCTGGTGGATATCCACGTCAGTCGGGAAGAGATCATTGCCATTACGACTGCCATCACCCCGGCGAAAGCGGTGGAGGTGATGGCGCAAATGAACGTGGTGGAGATGATGATGGCGCTGCAAAAAATGCGCGCCAGACGCACCCCCTCCAATCAGTGCCACGTGACCAACCTGAAAGATAACCCGGTACAGATTGCTGCCGACGCTGCTGAAGCGGGGATCCGTGGCTTTTCCGAACAGGAAACAACGGTCGGGATCGCCCGCTATGCGCCGTTTAACGCCCTGGCGCTGCTGGTGGGGTCCCAATGCGGTCGCCCCGGCGTGCTGACGCAATGCTCCGTTGAAGAGGCCACGGAACTGGAACTGGGAATGCGCGGGCTAACCAGCTACGCCGAAACGGTGTCGGTATATGGCACGGAGTCGGTGTTTACCGATGGCGATGATACGCCGTGGTCAAAAGCGTTTCTTGCCTCGGCTTATGCTTCTCGTGGCCTGAAGATGCGCTACACCTCCGGCACCGGCTCGGAAGCGCTGATGGGCTATTCCGAAAGTAAATCGATGCTTTATCTGGAGTCGCGTTGCATTTTTATCACCAAAGGCGCGGGCGTACAGGGGTTACAAAACGGCGCGGTCAGCTGTATCGGCATGACCGGCGCTGTGCCGTCGGGGATTCGCGCGGTGCTGGCGGAAAACCTGATTGCCTCGATGCTCGACCTTGAAGTGGCCTCCGCCAATGACCAGACCTTTTCCCACTCCGATATTCGTCGTACTGCCCGCACCCTGATGCAGATGCTGCCGGGCACCGACTTTATCTTCTCCGGCTATAGCGCGGTACCGAACTACGACAACATGTTTGCCGGGTCGAACTTCGACGCTGAAGACTTCGATGATTACAACATTCTGCAACGCGATCTGATGGTTGACGGGGGACTGCGTCCGGTCACGGAAGAGGAGACAATCGCCATCCGCAATAAGGCCGCGCGCGCCATTCAGGCGGTGTTCCGCGAACTGGGCCTGCCGCTGATTAGCGATGAAGAGGTGGAGGCCGCCACTTACGCTCACGGCAGCAAAGATATGCCCGCGCGCAATGTGGTGGAAGATTTGGCTGCCGTGGAAGAGATGATGAAGCGCAATATCACCGGGCTGGATATCGTCGGCGCGTTGAGTTCCAGCGGCTTCGAAGACATCGCCAGCAATATCCTCAACATGCTGAGGCAGCGTGTTACTGGTGATTATCTGCAAACGTCGGCCATTCTGGATCGTCAGTTCGACGTCGTCAGCGCCGTTAATGACATCAACGATTATCAGGGACCCGGCACCGGCTATCGCATCTCTGCCGAACGTTGGGCGGAAATTAAAAATATTGCGGGCGTGGTTCAGCCCGGCTCGATCGAATAAGGCGGTACACAGTGGAATGCACAACTGAACGTAAGCCGGTTTTCACCTTGCAGGTGAGCGAAGGCGAGGCGGCTAAAGCGGACGAACGCGTGGATGAAGTCGTGATAGGCGTCGGCCCGGCCTTTGATAAGTATCAGCACAAAACATTGATTGATATGCCGCACAAAGCGATTTTGAAAGAACTGGTTGCCGGCATTGAAGAAGAGGGCCTGCATGCTCGGGTGGTGAGGATTCTGCGCACTTCTGATGTTTCATTTATGGCATGGGATGCGGCAAATCTCAGCGGTTCTGGCATCGGGATTGGTATCCAGTCGAAAGGAACCACGGTGATTCATCAGCGCGATCTGCTGCCTCTGAGCAACCTTGAGCTGTTCTCTCAGGCTCCGCTGCTGACGCTGGAAACCTATCGCCAGATTGGTAAAAACGCCGCGCGCTATGCACGTAAAGAGTCGCCTTCGCCAGTGCCAGTGGTTAATGACCAGATGGTACGCCCCAAATTTATGGCCAAGGCCGCGCTGTTTCATATCAAAGAAACCAAACACGTGGTGCAGGATGCTGCGCCTGTCACGCTGCATATTGCACTCGTAAGGGAATGACCATGAACGACAACATCATGACCGCGCAGGATTATCCATTAGCGACCCGCTGCCCGGAGAAAATCCAGACTCCTACCGGCAAACCGCTAACCGAGCTTACCCTTGAGAATGTGCTGGCGGGTCGCGTAGGTCCGCAGGATGTGCGTATTTCTCAGCAAACGCTGGAGTACCAGGCGCAGATTGCCGAACAGATGCAGCGTCACGCCGTGGCGCGTAATTTCCGTCGTGCGGCGGAGCTTATAGCAATCCCGGATGCCCGTATTCTTGAAATTTACAACGCGCTGCGGCCGTTTCGTTCTTCGTTCGCCGAGCTTCAGGCCATTGCCGATGAACTGGAACATACCTGGCATGCCACGGTGAACGCCGGGTTTGTCCGCGAGTCGGCAGAGGTGTATCTGCAGAGAAATAAGCTGCGTAAAGGCAGCCAGTGACGGAGGTTGTATGCCGTTAATTGCAGGGATTGATATCGGCAACGCCACCACCGAAGTGGCGTTGGCGCAGCATGGCCGGTTTATCGCCAGCGGGATTGTCGCCACGACCGGTATGAAAGGCACACGGGACAATATTGCCGGGGTGGTGGCCTCCCTGCAGCAGGCGCTGAATAACACCCCGTGGTCGCTTCAGGACGTGGCGAAAATCTGCATCAACGAGGCGGCACCGGTGATTGGCGATGTGGCGATGGAAACTATCACTGAAACCATCATTACCGAATCAACAATGATTGGGCATAACCCGCAAACGCCCGGCGGCGTTGGCGTGGGAATGGGAACTACCATCGCCGTGGAGAAGCTGGCGGCGTTGAGTGAAGATCGGTTTGCCCAGGGCTGGATCCCGCTGGTTGGTGAGGAGAGGGATTTCCTCGAGGCGGTTTGGTTTATCAATGAAGCGCTGGATCGCGGGGTCAACGTGGTAGCGGCGATCCTGAAAAAAGATGATGGCGTGCTGGTGAACAATCGTCTGCGTCGAACAATGCCGGTGGTAGATGAAGTCACCCTGCTGGAGAAGGTGCCGGAAGGTGTGCTGGCGGCGGTGGAAGTGGCGGCCCCAGGACAGGTGGTGCGAGTGCTGTCGAATCCTTACGGCATCGCGACCTTCTTTACGCTGACGCCCGAGGAAACGCAAACCATCGTCCCCATCGCCAGGGCGCTAATTGGCAACCGTTCCGCCGTGGTGCTGAAAACCCCGCAGGGTGATGTGCGCTCAAGGGTGATCCCGGCGGGTAAGATTTTTATCCGCGGCGAAAAGCGCGGCGGTGAAGCCGACGTAGCGCAAGGCGCACAGGCCATTATGCAGGCGATGAGCACCTGTGCGCCCGTGTGCGATATTCGTGGTGAAGCAGGTACGCATGCAGGCGGCATGCTGGAGCGGGTGCGTAAGGTGATGGCCTCGCTGACCGGTCACGACATGCACGCGGTGTATATTCAGGATCTGTTGGCGGTGGATACGTTTATTCCGCGCAAGGTGCAGGGCGGTATTGCCGGGGAGTGTTCAATGGAGAACGCCGTTGGCATTGCGGCGATGGTGAAATCCGATCGCTTACAGATGCAGGCCATCGCCAGTGAGCTGAGCGTCCGGTTAAACATCCCGGTTGAAGTCGGCGGCGTGGAGGCCAACATGGCTGTCGCCGGTGCGTTAACAACGCCCGGATGTGCTGCACCGCTGGCGATCCTCGATTTAGGCGCAGGCTCCACCGATGCCGCCATTATCAATAGCGATGGCGTAGTGAAAGCGGTCCATCTGGCTGGCGCGGGGAATATGGTCAGCCTGTTGATTCAAACCGAGCTGGGCTTAAGCGATCCGTTTCTGGCGGAGGAAATTAAAAAATACCCGCTGGCAAAAGTGGAGAGCCTGTTCAGCATTCGTCACGAGAACGGCGCGGTGGAGTTTTTTCGCGAACCGCTCAGTCCGTCAGTGTTTGCCAAAGTCGTTTATCTGAAAGACGGCGAGCTGATCCCCGTAGATAACCAGACCTCGCTGGAAAAAATTCGGTTGGTGCGCCGACAGGCCAAAGAGAAAGTTTTTGTGACCAACTGCCTGCGCGCTTTACGCCAGGTGTCACCCGGCGGCTCTATTCGCGATATGACTTTTGTGGTGCTGGTGGGCGGCTCCTCGCTGGATTTCGAAATCCCGCAGATGATCACCGACGCGCTGGCGCATTACGGCGTGGTTGCCGGACAGGGCAACATCCGTGGTACCGAAGGGCCGCGTAATGCGGTAGCGACCGGGCTGGTTTTGGCCGGGATAGCGAATTAATCGTGCAGAAAACAGCCGCCGCAAGCGTTTAGCTGCGGGGTAAATCAAATAAAGGTGATGTTCTCTTTGATATCCCGGCGGAGTTGGGTACATAGTATAAATGTGTCTCTCACGTGGTTAATTTTAAGGATAAGAGCATGCCAACAGCAATTGAGAAAGCATTGGATTTTATTGGTGGTATGAACACTTCGGCGTCAGTACCCCATTCAATGGATGAAAGTACCGCTAAGGGAATCTTAAAGTATTTGCATGACTTAGGTGTGCCAGCAAGTCCAGAAGCTGTGATGGCACGGGGTGAGCAGGAGGGATGGAATCCCGAGTTCACGAAAAAAGTGGCCGGATGGGCAGAAAAAGTGGCCTCCGGTAACCGCATCCTTATCAAGAACCCAGAGTATTTTTCAACTTATATGCAGGAGCAGCTCAAAGAGCTAGTTTGAGCTGACTATCGAATCAAACTCTAACGGACGTTTCCATCTCTGGATGGCGACGTCCAGAGGGGGTTGCCTTTCGCATGTTCTCGCCTTATCACGTGAAACACTTTCCGTCCCTGCCTGACTTGTTTTTCTTGTTACTCATTTCACATTTCGGTGCAAACAGGTAGAGCGCTATCAGCCAGGTTCAGTTGATTTGGTCTTAGCGAACAAGCTGGACATTATCGACGTGGCTGAAGTGGATGTTAACCACTTAATTTCATGATAAATATAATAAAAATCCAAAAGGTGAACCGGTGAACACTTTTTTATATAAAGTAATTTTTGTGATTTTTTGAGTATGGATTGTGGAGCGTTAAAAGTTACAGGTAATAAAAACGCGCCCAATAACTTCGGCGCGTTTGTGGTGTATTTCCGCTGTAGCAACCTGTCAGGTGGTCATGTTCGAATCACAAGGTAATACGTTGGCAGAGCCTGGACACGTAAACGTCATGTGTTTTCACCCTGTGATTTTTTCCACTTCCTCTGTCTGGCAGCAGCAATAAACCAGATCGCAAACGTAGTGATGGCTATAGCCAGAAAATACAGAATCAGTGAAAACCCGTCATTCCAGTGCGCTTCCTGTATGAATCCATAGTTTTCCTGATACCACGCCATAAACGCTTCATCAGGGATGAAGTAACAAAGCAGGGTGTAAACCACTGTCAGGGCGAGCAGTTCAGAAAGCCATAAAAAAACATGTGTGGCCGGTTTCATCAGTACACCTGTATTGTGCCGAACGCTTTTAATTGAGCCGTAACCATAACTGATGGTGTGCTTAATAAAGCCTCAAGTAAGATTGCGTAATCTGCATGGCTGGGTAGCGTAATGCAGCCATCACTAATGCCCGATTTACCCGCGGGATGTAAACGGAAGTTACCCCGCTCAACACCGTCTATGAATGAGATATCATCAATTTGGCTATCCTGGCGATAAAGCGCAAACCATAGATCGCGATCTGAGCCGCTCTCTAAGCCGTGCACCATATCCCGCCAGCGGGAGTGAAGCCCGCCTCTTTGGCGCGTCACGATGTAGTAAAGACCGGGCGGCAATGGCCCTTTTTTTACTACTGTAATCGAAGCAGGGTTATTCCTGTGTGGCCCTGCATTTCCTGAGTACGCCGGGAAAAAACCCATGCCCGGGCAACTTAATGTTGATAGCTGTCCGCCATTAAGATGGAAGGTGCACCGGATCATCTTTCATTCCACGCATCAGAAAACTGAATGTTGCCATCACAGTATTTCCAGGTAATCCGCTCATACCGCATGGCTACGTTTTCAAGATGATTATGTTTTTCGGTCGCCGGGTTTTTGATATCGAGCATATGCGGCGCGGAGCTGACGATCTTCACGTTCTCAAGCAACATGTTGAAGTATTCAACTTCTTGCCCGGCGTCGTTAATTCTGTACCATTTAAATTCTGCGCTTTTAAGTGTCTGCCCGGTGGCAATAGCCTTGTAAAGATACGGGCTGGAAGAGTCGAACTCTTTTTGAAAGTTAAGGGGGGCATGTTGCCTGGTGCCGGTGAGTTTTCCGGTTCTGCTGTCTGTCGGAATATGCAGACTATGACCAAAAGATAGAATCTCTATGCTTCCCTCTCTATCCTGGACATCAACTGAACCTTTGATATCCGCGCCGCCGTCGTCTTTTAAAAATAAATATGCAGGAATAGCCATTATATAAACGCCTTTTAGTTAATGAGGTGACTAAATCCTATAACCTAAGCCGCTAGTATGTCTAAAATAATTTTATTGTAAGCTGGTAAATAACATATATGTGAATGTGTTATTTGGATTTATATAAAAAATAAATGAAAGGAAAGTATAATGGAGAATATTGAAATCGAGAAACATAAAAAATTCATAAATGCGATAATTTGGAATTAAAAAAACTGGAAGAATATAAGTGATCTTTAAATTCTGAAGCATTTTTCTTTGTCGATTATCATGGATTTTTATGTGGTTCACTTTCTGGTGAGATGCTGGCCGCCAATCGGGAACAGCTCAATGTAATGATAGAATATTTGAATGGATTGCGCACCGAGATAAACCGATGAAATCATTCAGGGTAATGTAAATTATTTGTTCGATATTGTTTGTTATCTATCGGATATTGATTATCTGCATTTTAGGTTATTTTAATAATTATTAACCTGTTTTATTAATTAACGTGGCACTCAGACGTGAGCCGCCACTGATCGCCCGGTTTCCTTTTCCGCTCCTGCGGTTTTCCTTCTCCCGGCGGCGGGTAATCTTCAATTTTTCGGAAGTGGCCCAACGACGCAGACGTGTGTTTGTTGTCGCAAGTGCTCGAGATGATTTCTATCCCGCAGCGGTACTTTTTGAGTTCGACGGCGTGCGCCGGGATATTGCGCCGGGTACTGAGCAAAATATTTTGCCGACGTTACCCGGAGCAGGTAAGTTAAGACGGCACGGAGAAAAGAAAGACGATGCCAAAGATAAACAAACTGCGAATTCGCAAAAAAAAACTACGCAAAACTGCGCA
This sequence comes from Citrobacter sp. RHBSTW-01044, assembly GCF_013781945.1. NCBI lineage: Bacteria > Pseudomonadati > Pseudomonadota > Gammaproteobacteria > Enterobacterales > Enterobacteriaceae > Citrobacter > Citrobacter sp. RHBSTW-01044. The sequence continues at coordinate 639,738 of NZ_CP056180.1, forward strand.
AAAAAAACTGCGAATTCGGAGTCGGTAAAACGCGAAAAACTGATCGACGCATACCGCCTGGCGGGTGCAAATGCAAAGGGTTTGCGGCGTTTGTGACCGCCAGCCAGCCCCTAAGAATTCCTAAGGTTTTACGAGCCATTAGCTTGCGCCGGGGCAAGCCAGATGTTAAGAAATGTTAAGGTTCAAAGAGCCATTCTCATGCTTAGAAATGCCAGGGTTACACGGGCCATTCGCTGGCAGCGTGACAAACATCAGAAACGCTATTCATCAGATTGCGCAGTGAAAAACTGGGTACGCAAGGTACGCAAAAAGACGTGCCAGCCTTTTTTATATGATGCGGGTGGGCTTATGCGTGGAGTTCGTCCACCAGCTTCACACATCGTCAATGTATGCAAATGTTAACGTTTTGCGAATGGCACTAAGCAAGAAATGCTGTAGATATGGTGGGCGGTCATAAAATAACCATAAATCACCATGGTTACCTTTCTGGAATATCCCCGGCATATCCCCGGAAAAAACAAAAGGGCCGACGATTACTCGCCAGCCCTTGCTGTGTTTGGTGGCCCCTGCTGGACTTGAACCAGCGACCAAGCGATTATGAGTCGCCTGCTCTAACCACTGAGCTAAGGGGCCGTGGCGGTGGATTATAAAGTAACTCCGCGTTGCAATCCAGACATAAGCGTACGGATGCTGTTTTTATAAACAATGTATTTTCAGTCCGTTATACTTGTTCCTCTGATGTATTGATGGGAGTAATTATGGTTAAGGACATACTGGCGCCGGGGCTGCGGGTAGTGTTTTGCGGCATCAATCCGGGGTTGTCTTCCGCAGGTACAGGATTCCCCTTTGCACATCCCGCTAATCGCTTCTGGAAGGTCATCCATCAGGCGGGATTTACCGATCGCCAGCTCAAACCCGAAGAGGCACAACACCTGCTGGACTTCCGTTGCGGCGTGACTAAATTTGTCGACAGACCGACGGTGCAAGCCAATGAAGTGAAGTTACAGGAGATGCGCAACGGCGGTCGTAAGCTCATTGAGAAAATAGAAGAGTATCAGCCCGCCGCACTCGCAATCCTTGGGAAGCAGGCATTTGAGCAGGGCCTCAGCCAGCGTGGGGCGCAGTGGGGAAAACAAACGCTGACTATTGGCGCGACGCAAATATGGGTTTTGCCGAATCCCAGCGGGTTAAGCCGGATTACGTTGGATAAACTGGTGGAGGCGTATCGGGAAGTGAATGACGCCCTGGCCAGGCGGGGACTATAAAGAAAAACGCCACCTTGCGGTGGCGTTTATGCTTATGCGGCGAGATTAATCGTCGAGGAAGCTACGCAGCACTTCAGAGCGGCTCGGGTGGCGCAGTTTACGCAGCGCTTTCGCTTCGATCTGACGGATACGTTCGCGGGTAACGTCGAACTGTTTACCGACTTCTTCCAGCGTGTGGTCGGTATTCATATCGATACCGAAACGCATACGCAGAACTTTCGCTTCACGGGCGGTCAGGCCAGCCAGAACGTCGTGCGTTGCGGCACGCAGGCTCTCGGTAGTAGCAGAATCCAGCGGCAGCTCGAGGGTGGTATCCTCGATGAAATCACCCAGATGCGAATCTTCATCGTCGCCGATCGGCGTTTCCATGGAGATAGGCTCTTTAGCGATCTTCAGCACTTTACGGATCTTGTCTTCCGGCATCAGCATGCGTTCAGCCAGCTCTTCCGGCGTCGGCTCGCGGCCCATCTCTTGCAGCATCTGACGGGAGATACGGTTGAGCTTGTTGATGGTCTCAATCATATGTACCGGGATACGGATGGTACGTGCCTGATCCGCGATCGAGCGGGTGATCGCCTGACGGATCCACCAGGTTGCATAGGTAGAGAACTTGTAACCACGACGGTATTCAAACTTATCAACCGCTTTCATCAGACCGATGTTACCTTCCTGAATCAAATCCAGGAACTGCAGACCACGGTTGGTGTATTTCTTGGCGATAGAGATAACCAGACGTAAGTTCGCTTCAACCATCTCTTTTTTCGCACGGCGGGCTTTCGCTTCACCGATGGACATGCGACGGTTGATGTCTTTAACCTGCTCGATGGTCAGGCCGGTTTCTTCTTCAATCTGCTGCAGTTTCTGCAGTCCGCGGTGAACATCATCTGCCACGTCGTGCAGTTTTTCAGACCACGGTTTGTTCATCGCGATTGCCGCGTTGAACCAGGTTTCGCTGGTTTCGTTGCCAGTGAACAGGGTGATGAAATTTTTCTTCGGCATTTTGCACTGCTCAACGCAGAGCTTCATGATCAGACGTTCCTGAGTACGCACGCGGTCCATCATGACGCGCATGCTGTTTACCAGGTAGTCGAACTGCTTCGGCACCAGGCGGAACTGTTTGAACACTTCAGACAGCTTCTGAATTTCTTCCTGCGCGGCAGCATGGCTGCGGCCTTTCGCTTTGATGGTGTCGCGAGTGATTTCGTACTGAGTACGCAGTTCACCGAATTTTTCACGCGCTAATTCAGGGTCGATGCTGTTGTCGTCATCGCTGCTGTCGTCGTCATCTTCTTCATCTTCGTCTGCATCGTCATCCATCTCTTCCTGAGAGAGCTCAGAACCGACGTGTGTCGCCGTTGGCGCCATGTCTTCTTCCGCGTTCGGATCGACAAAGCCGGTGATCAGATCGGAAAGACGCGCTTCTTCAGCTTCTACACGATCGTATTGCTCAAGCAGGTAGGTGATGGCTTCCGGGTATTCGGCAACGGAGCATTGAACCTGGTTAATCCCGTCTTCGATGCGTTTAGCGATGTCGATTTCGCCTTCACGGGTTAACAGTTCAACGGTACCCATTTCACGCATGTACATGCGGACCGGGTCAGTTGTACGACCGATTTCGGACTCAACGCTGGACAGAACCTGGGCAGCCGCTTCTTCCGCGTCTTCATCGGTGCTGTTGGAGGTTTCAGCAAGCAGCAGATCATCGGCATCAGGTGCTTCTTCCATCACCTGAATACCCATGTCATTGATCATTTGGATGATGTCTTCGATTTGATCTGAATCGACGATATCTTCCGGCAGATGGTCATTGACCTCGGCATAGGTCAGATAGCCTTGCTCCTTACCACGTTGGACAAGTAGCTTCAGCTGTGACTGCGGGTTTTGCTCCATAAGACGGTATCCACACTTAATTCGTTTGATTGGTGTTGGGCGGTAAAACCGCCAACGGCAAAACGAGGGCATACTTATATTTTGCCGCTGCCTCTCCGTGCGGCTGTCGGGGGCTTCCCGAGCGATATTCGGCAGTTAAGCCGTTAAATACTTTTGTCTTTCTGTTATTTCTTGGCCAGTTCCTGGTTCAGCGTCCAGAGTTCCCGGCGTTCTTCGCTGCTTAAACCGTGTGTGCGCTCACGAGCTATCAACTCTTCCTGGCGCAGCTCAAGCATCGAATCAAACATATGGTTGAGTGAGTCGGTGAAGGTTTTTTCTGCGATATCTTTATCTGCTATATCGTCCCACATCGACAGTTTTTCAAGGGTCGCAGCATCATTTGTGCCACGATAGTGTTCTAAAAGTTGTCCGGTGGTCAGACCTGGCTGAGCCAGACAAGTGTTGACCAGTTCTCTGAATAAGCCAAGTCCAGGCAGTTTATTGCTATCCAGTGCGCCTAACGGCGGAACCAGCGGGGCGAGACCCGGGTTCTGTACCAGCAACCCTATAAGTATACGCATGGTCGTACGTTTTAGCTGTGGAACAGGGCGGGAAGCCCCATTTTCTGCCAGTTTTGGCATTAAACGTTCAAGCTGACTGTCATCCAGAATGCCGAGCTTGTTTCCCAACTCCTGTCGCAGATAAATGCGTAACGTTTCGCCTGGTACCTGAGTAATCAGCGGTAATGCCAGCGTGCTGAGCTGTGCGCGTCCGTCCGGGGTACTCAAATCCACCTGCGGCAACAGGCTGTTAAATAAAAACGCGGAGAGCGGCAGCGCCTGCTCCATCCGGGCTTCAAAGGCCTCTTTCCCTTCTTTACGCACCAGCGTATCGGGGTCTTCGCCGTCAGGTAAAAACATAAAGCGTAGCTGGCGTCCGTCTGTCATATAGGGCAGTGCGGTTTCCAGCGCGCGCCATGCTGCGTCGCGTCCGGCACGGTCACCGTCGTAACAGCAAATTACGTTGTTCGTCGCGCGGAACAACAACTGGATGTGATCGGCGGTGGTTGACGTCCCAAGGGATGCCACAGCGTAGTTAATGCCGTATTGCGCCAGCGCCACCACATCCATATAGCCTTCTACCACTAACAGGCGCTGCGGATCGGCGTTATCCTGCTGGGCTTCATAAAGGCCATACAGTTGGCGACCTTTATGGAAAATATCGGTTTCCGGGGAGTTGAGATACTTCGGCAGGGCATCGCCCAGCACGCGTCCACCAAAACCAATGACTCGCCCACGTTTGTCGCGGATGGGGAACATCACCCGTTCGCGGAAGCGATCGTAACTGCGTCCCTGATCGTTGGTGACCAACATTCCCGCATCGACCAGCGATTTACGATTCTCAGCATTGCCGCCAAACCGTTTCAGGACGTTGTCCCAGCCGGGGGGCGCAAAACCAATAGCAAAACGGGTGATCACGTCGCTACTTAATCCTCGCTTTTCCAGGTACTGGCGCGCGGGGGTAGCGGCGGGTTGCATCAAAGACTGTTGATAAAAAGTGTTCAGGCCGTCCATCAATTGATAAAGGCTTTGCCGTTGATGGCGCTCTATCTGACTAGGGCCACTGCCTGCTTCATAGGGCACTTCAAGGTTGTGCATTGCGGCCAGTTCTTCGACGGTTTCCACAAACTCGAGCTTGTCGTAGTTCATGAGAAAGTCGACGGCGTTGCCATGTGCGCCACACCCAAAGCAGTGATAAAACTGTTTCTCACCGTTTACGGTGAAAGAGGGGGTTTTTTCGTTATGGAACGGACAGCACGCGTGATAATTTTTGCCCTGCTTCTTCAGCTTTACCCGCGCGTCGATGAGATCGACAATGTCGGTTCTTGCCAGCAGGTCATTTATAAATACGCGTGGAATTCGTCCAGCCATATGCCCCGTTTATTTTTTTATGACTTATATACACAAAATCATTCAAGATGCTTCAAGACGGCAAGGGAGCGAATCCTCAGGAGCGTACATCAGTACGTGACTGGAGGGAACGACTGCAGCCAACGCAGAGGCAGCTTGAATGATGACGCGTATAAACGAAAACAAGCCGCGCATTCCTTCCGGAAGCACGGCCTTACAACTACAACTCTGTCTGAATTGAGAGCCTTGGCTCTCAATGGATTAGTACAGACGAGTACGGCGTGCGTTTTCGCGAGCCAGTTTCTTCGCGTGACGTTTCACAGCAGAAGCTTTAGCGCGCTTACGTTCAGTAGTCGGTTTTTCATAGAACTCACGACGACGAACTTCCGCCAGAACACCTGCTTTTTCGCATGAACGCTTGAAGCGACGCAGTGCTACGTCGAACGGCTCGTTTTCACGTACTTTAATTACCGGCATGTAACTCTCACCTTTATAAATTCGGTTTGCCGCTGGCATCAACGCCAGCTTATTTCAAAATGGTGCGGAATTTTACTGCAATTGCTGCTGCTTTGTAAAGCACCGACGCGATTTTGAAAGGGACTTTTATAAGGATAAGGAGTATACACGAGCGGAACTCCTGGGGCGAACAAAGTTTTACATCAACCCGCATTGGTCCTACACTGCGCGGTAATAGAGCGAGGTAAAACAAGTCATGCGTGTACTGGGTATTGAAACATCCTGCGATGAAACCGGCATCGCCATTTACGACGATGAAAAAGGTCTTTTAGCCAACCAATTGTATAGTCAGGTGAAATTACACGCTGACTACGGCGGCGTAGTGCCAGAACTGGCCTCGCGCGATCACGTACGTAAAACCGTACCGCTGATCCAGGCCGCGCTGAAAGAAGCGGGACTGACGGCAAAAGAGATTGATGCGGTGGCGTATACCGCAGGTCCTGGTCTGGTTGGCGCGCTGCTGGTCGGCGCAACCGTAGGACGTTCGCTGGCGTTCGCCTGGGGCGTACCGGCAATTCCTGTACACCATATGGAAGGGCATCTGCTGGCGCCGATGCTGGAAGATAATCCCCCTGCTTTCCCGTTCGTTGCGCTGCTGGTTTCCGGCGGTCACACGCAGCTGATCAGCGTCACCGGTATTGGGCAGTATGAATTGCTGGGTGAATCGATAGATGATGCCGCTGGTGAAGCGTTCGATAAAACGGCCAAGCTGCTGGGGCTGGATTATCCTGGCGGCCCAATGCTGTCAAAGCTTGCATCGCAAGGCGTTGAAAAACGCTTTGTCTTCCCGCGCCCGATGACCGACCGTCCGGGTCTGGATTTCAGCTTCTCCGGCCTGAAAACCTTCGCCGCGAATACCATTCGTAATAATGAAAATGACGATCAGACGCGTGCAGATATCGCTCGTGCGTTTGAAGATGCTGTGGTTGATACGCTGATGATCAAGTGTAAACGCGCGCTGGATCAAACCGGTTTTAAACGTCTGGTGATGGCGGGGGGCGTGAGCGCTAACCGTACGCTGCGCGCAAAACTGGCCGAGATGATGCAAAAACGTCGTGGCGAAGTGTTTTACGCACGTCCGGAATTTTGCACCGATAACGGGGCGATGATCGCCTACGCGGGCATGGTGCGTTTTAGAGCGGGTGCAACGGCGGATCTTGGCGTGACCGTGCGTCCTCGCTGGCCGCTGGCGGAATTACCGGCGGCATAAGCACATAATATTGTAGGCCCGGTAAGCGTAGCGCCACCGGGCAACTCTCTACTCCCGCAGCATCCCTTTCTCTTCCAGAAACGCGATAATTTTTTCCAGACCCTCTCCGGATTTTAAATTACTAAACGTCCACGGACGCTCGCCGCGCATGCGTAGGGTATCGCGCTCCATCACCTCCAGCGAGGCGCCCACGTAAGGGGCCAGATCGGTTTTATTGATCACCAGAAAATCAGATTTGGTGATCCCCGGGCCACCCTTACGCGGGATCTTCTCACCTTCGGCAACGTCGATCACATAGATCGTCAGATCCGCTAATTCCGGGCTGAAGGTGGCGCTCAGGTTATCGCCGCCGCTTTCCACAAAAATCAGATCCAGATTGCCGAATTTCTCGCTCAGCGCCTCTACGGCGGCCAGATTCATCGACGCATCTTCACGGATAGCGGTGTGCGGGCAACCGCCGGTTTCCACGCCGACGATCCTGTCTGGCTCCAGTGCGCCTGCTTCGGTGAGAATGCGCTGATCTTCTTTGGTATAGATATCGTTGGTTACCACCGCCAGTTGATAGCTGCTGCGCATGGATTTGCATAACGCTTCCAGCAGCGCCGTTTTGCCGGAGCCAACCGGGCCGCCAACGCCCACGCGCAGGGGATGCTTGTTGTTACTCATTTTTTCTCCTCAGGAGCGGAATAATCGGGAATATTGGGTTTCATGCCGGGCAGATGCGATGGCCGCCAACGGGGTTGCTGAGCCGAGGCTGGCGTCAGGACACGCCAGCGCCTGTGCCAGACCTTGTGCATACCGGTTGCAGAGCGCAATGATCAAACGCTGGGCCGCCTGCTGCCCAAAAGGGACCAGTTTGACGCCAGCCATCACTGCGCTTTCAATCCAGCTGTAGCCGAGGCTTAACGCCAGCTCGGTCAGGGGGATTTTCCAGCGCACACCCAGCCAGGCCATACCGCAGAGTTGGCTGTCGACAAAGAGCGCGCGCCACTCCCGCGAGCAATCTGCTTCCCAGTCGGTGACCAGCCGCGTAAACGCCGCGCCCCGACTGCGTTCTTCATCCCGTAGTTCGCGGGTTTCCCGACAGGCCAACAGGTAAGCGATCCAGCGGCGTGCTGCAGCGAGATCGTCTTGCTCGCAGGCGCGATACAGTCTCGCCAGTAGCGGTAGGTCGACGGTAAAGAAGTTCTGCTCCATCTGCTGGATTTGCCAGTCAGAGAAGTCATCGGCGCTTTTCACCCAGCCGATTTCAACCGCCCACTCCAGACCCTGGGACCAGGTAAACGACCCCACCGGGAGAGCGCTGCTGGCGAGCTGCATCAGACGCAGCTGTTGGATGTTATGCATCAGTGCGCATGGGCGTGATGATGCCCGTGTGATTCACTGGCATAAGCGCCTGCTTCCGGTTCAAACGGTAGTTGAGCAAACGTCACCTCCAGGCTGAACTGGCGCAACATGGCGTCCAGCACATGATCGTGATGGTAGCGCAACTCATCCGGCAGAATTTGCAGCGGAACGTGGCGATTGCCGAGGTGATAACAGGCTTTGGCGAGCAGGAAAGGATCGGCGCAGCGCACCACGGAAACCGACTCCGGCGCGGCGATCACTTCGATCACCTCGCTGCCATCTTCGGTGGTCAGCAGATCACCACTGCGTAACAGCAAACCGCGCGGAAGCATTAGCCCGGCTTCGCGACCGTCGTTCAGCGTCACTCTGGCACGGCTTTTTACTCGAATATCAATGGGTAGCGTGACGCTTGCGGTGACGCGGTGGGCGTGGTCAAGGCGTTGGGTCAGGTAGATCATCGTCACTCCTCAAAACAGGAAATAGCGTTGCGCCATCGGCAAAACGTCTGCCGGTTCGCTGGTGATAAGTTCGCCATCAATGCGCACCTCATAAGTCTGAGCATCGACGGTGATATTGGGTTGCAGGCCGTTGTGGATCATGTCGGCCTTTTTCACCGTCCGACAGCCTTTGACGACGGCGATGGCGCTTTGCAAATTGAGCTGCTGCGGGATGTTTTGCGCGTTAGCGGCCTGCGAAATAAAGGTCAGCCGAGTACGATGCCGCGCCGCGCCAAGTGCACCGAACATCATGCGGTAATGCACCGGCTGCGGGGTGGGGATCGAGGCGTTGATATCGCCCATCGGCGCACAGGCGATCATCCCGCCCTTTACGATCGTCGCTGGTTTTACGCCAAAAAAGGCTGGGGACCACAGCACCAGATCGGCCAGTTTGCCAGGCTCAACGGAGCCAACTTCGTGGGCGATGCCGTGGGTTAGCGCCGGGTTGATGGTGTATTTGGCGACGTAGCGTTTAACGCGCTGGTTGTCGTTGTCGCTTGTTTCTTCTGCCAGCGGACCACGCTGAACCTTCATGCGGTGCGCCACCTGCCAGGTGCGCAGGATCACTTCGCCCACGCGCCCCATCGCCTGTGAATCGGACGAGGTCAGGGAAAACGCGCCAATGTCATGCAGCACATCTTCGGCAGCGATCGTTTCCCGGCGAATGCGTGATTCGGCAAAGGCCACGTCTTCGGCGATATCCGGATCGAGGTGGTGGCAAACCATCAGCATGTCGAGATGCTCGTCGATGGTGTTGACGGTATAGGGCAGCGTCGGGTTAGTGGAGGAGGGCAGAATATTCGGATGCGCGCAGGCGGTGATGATATCTGGCGCATGGCCGCCGCCCGCGCCTTCGGTGTGGAAAGTATGAATGGTGCGATCGCCAATCGCCGCCAGCGTATCTTCAACGAAACCGGACTCATTGAGCGTATCGCTGTGCAGCGCCACCTGGATATCCATCTCCTCTGCCACTTCCAGGGAACAGTTGATGGCGGCTGGCGTAGCGCCCCAATCTTCATGGATTTTCAGGCCAATGGCGCCCGCGGTGATTTGCTCGCGCAGGGCGTCAGGGTTTGAGCCGTTGCCTTTGCCGAGCAAACCGATGTTAACCGGCAAGGCGTCTGCCGCCTGCAGCATGCGCGCGATGTACCACGGACCCGGCGTGCAGGTGGTGGCGTTAGTTCCTGCTGCCGGGCCGGTGCCGCCGCCGATCATCGTCGTTACGCCGGAAACCAGCGCCTCCTGTGCCTGCTGTGGGCAGATCCAGTGAATATGCGTATCCACACCGCCCGCGGTGACGATCTTGCCTTCCCCGGCGATGACTTCAGTTCCCACACCTATCGGGATCGTGACGTCGGGCTGAATATCGGGATTACCCGCTTTACCGATGGCGAAGATCCTGGCGTCCTTGATGCCGATATCCGCTTTCACGATCCCCCAGTGATCGACGATCAGGGCGTTGGTTATCACCAGATCCACACACGCTTGCGCGCGCATTTGTCCCTGACCCATGCCGTCGCGGATCACTTTCCCGCCGCCGAATTTGACCTCTTCGCCGTAGGTGGTGAAGTCTTTTTCCACCTCAATCCACAGGTCGGTATCCGCCAGACGTACCTTATCGCCGGTGGTTGGGCCAAACATGTCGGCGTACGCCTGCCGTGAAATTTCACTCATCATTTGCCTCCAGTGCCCCCATCACTTCGCTGCGAAAACCCACGATCCTTTGTGCGCCAGCGACGCGCACCAGTTCGACTTCGCGTTTTTGTCCCGGCTCAAAACGTACCGCCGTGCCCGCAGGAATGTTTAGACGAAAGCCGCGTGCAGCCCGCCTGTCAAAGCGCAGCGACGGGTTCACCTCGGAAAAGTGATAGTGCGATCCCACCTGGATGGGTCTGTCGCCATGATTTTCCACCACGATCGTACAGGTTTCCCGCCCCTGATTGAGCGCGATATTGCCTTTGGCTATCTGATATTCACCTGGGATCATTGCCGCTCCTTAAACGATCGGGTTGTGGACGGTGACCAGCTTTGATCCGTCCGGAAACGTTGCTTCAACCTGAATATCTGGGATCATCTCCGGAACGCCTTCCATCACCTGATCGCGGCGCAGGATGTGACGCCCGTCTTCCATCAGCGAGGCCACAGTTTGACCATCGCGTGCCCCTTCCATGATGAAAGCGCTAATTAGCGCCACCGATTCCGGATAGTTCAGCTTCAGCCCGCGGGCCAGGCGACGTTCTGCCACCAGCGCGGCGGTAAACAGCAACAGCTTGTCTTTTTCTCTGGGGGTCAGTTCCATACGGGGTCTCTTAGGTTTGCCAGATTCGCGGTAGAACGGGTGGTTTGTGTGTCAAAAGCGGGCGCAGAAATTGCCAAATGCCACGCATAACGCGCTGAACAATCAGGTTGTCGTCGGCAAGAAAGCGGATCGTCAGCAGTGAGTCGTTAAGCGTTGCCCCGGCGTAATCGCCAAGCGGCGTCAGCCGCTCGCGCGTGCCTTCCAGCATGTTTTCAGTGGCCGGATAACACAGCAACGTGCCTACCCAGGGATGGTGCGCGACGCCGCTCAGCTCCCCCTTCTGCAACTGCAAGCGCTCTATCAGCAGCGGCTGCCCATTTCGCCACACTTCCAGACGGTTTTGCAGCGTGCCGTGGCTGAAGGACTCCTGCATAACCGGTCGCCCGAGGCACAGCAGATCCCAGGCCAGCAGTCGACTCTCCGACGCGATGTGAAAGACGGACTGGATAGTGGCGTTGGCGCCAGGAAAGAGGATCGTATCCTGGGGGAGCCACTCCAGCGTGGCGTGCGGGGCGAGCGTGAAATGTTGGCGCAGCAACGCCTGCGGCCCACCGCTGCGATAAAACTTTCCCGCGCCGGGCTGGGTGATTAACGCATGGCTGTTTTCGTTGAGAGTTACGGCAATGTGTAGTTCATCCCCGCCGACGATCCCCGCGGGTGGATGAAGCAAATAGAGGTGGCAGACGCCCTCTTCCGGGTAAAACGGACGCTGAACCGTCAATGGACCATGATGACGCGCCGAGGCGAGCACCGTGTTGTGCCCAGTGCGGGTGAAATGCAGATCTAGTTCGGCCTGCCAGCCCCGTGTGAGTGTCTCGTGCGCAACCGTGTCCAGAGCGTTTCCCTTATCAGCATGAGGGTGTTTGCATACAAAAAAGTATGCCTCAGCACATCGGGAAATCGATCATATGAGAAGCTTATGGATAAAGGGGCGACAATATGCCGCCCCAATGGGGTTTTACAGTAAAACGAGGGGCATCCAGACCAGACCGGTAATCACCAGCAGCACAAGGAAAATCAGGCCAAAAATAGCACCGAGTCGCCAGTAATCCACCGTCGGCAAATAGCCGCTGCCGTAGTAGATAGGGCTAGGACCGGTGGCATACGGGGTCAGAATGCTGCCGAGACCAATGGCTGCGCCGACCATCAGGCAGAAGACCGGAAGTGGAATTTCCGGCATCGCCAGCGCGGCGGCAATCATCATCGGTGCCAGGGCGGAGGTATACGCCGTGGCGCTGGCAAAGAAGTAGCGCAGCAGATAGAACACCACAATGAGCGCCACCATCACCATCATCGGCGAATAGCCGCTCAACCCGTTTGCCAGCAGCTTGCCGAACCAGGTAATAAAACCGGTGTTATTGAGCCCGGTCGCCAGCGTTATCAGCGAGGCCAGCCAGAAAAAGACGTTCCACGCGGCTTTATTACTGACGATGTCATCCCAGCTAATGATGCGCAGTACCAGCATCAACGCCACTACGCTGTATCCGACCATCGCGGCGTCAATGTAATCGCCGCCGAAAATCCACAGCACCAGTGCGCCGACCATCAGCACCAACATCTTTTTCTCGCGTGCGCAGAGCGGTCCCATTGCTTTTAGCTCTGTATCCGCCCAGCGCGGAACCTGATCACCGGATTTCAGCACCGGTGGATACAACACGTACGCCAGCCAGGGCACAATCAGCACCAGTAAAATACTCAGCGGCAGCATGCCTAAGAACCAGTCGCCCCAGCTCAGCGCCGTGTGGGACGCGCCTTTCATCAGGCCGATTAACAGCAGGTTCGGCGCCATCGCCGTTAAGAAAATGGCGCTGGTGACGCAGTCGGCGACAATGCCCATCCACATAATGTACGAGCCAATGGAGCGAGAACTGGCGCTATTGGGCTGCGAGTTATACAGCGGCGGCAGGTTGCGGATAATCGGGTAGATTATTCCGGCCCCGCGCGCGGAGTTGGACGGCGTGACGGGAGCGAGGATAAGTTCAGAGAACATCACCGCATAGCCGAGAAACAGCGTCCGGTGCCCCATCTTTTTCACCAGCATCAGCGCGATACGTCGACCGAGCCCGGTTTTCTCATAGCCGGTACCAAACATAAAGGCCGCGAAGATAAGCCAGATTACCGAGTTTGAAAAACCTGATACCGCCCATGACAGCGATTTGGCGGTAAATTTAAAACCGTCCTGCGCGAGTTGCTCCGGGCTGAACAGCAGCCACGGTGAAAGGACGGCGATGATCGAAATGCCAATCATCGCTACCACCGCGCCCGGTACAGGTTCCAGAATAAGGCCCACAATCACACCGGTAAAAACGGCAAAATAGAGCCAGGTGTGGCTCTCAAGGCCGTTGGGGACGGGCAGTACAGCAATAATGGCGATGACCACCAGCGGAGCCAGGTATCGCCACCAACCAGCTAAAGGTGCCATTGTTGTATCCCTACGAAAAGGGAGAGGCGCAGCGCCTCTCCGGGAGGGTTATTTGATGTAGTGCACGTGCTCGCAGATTTCATCGACGATAGGATCGCGACGTTCAGCGAACAGCTTTTTGTTTTCGGCGATCAGGTTATTGCCGTGGGTATCGATGGAAACGATCAGCGGGCCGAACTCTTTAACCCGACATACCCACAGGGATTCCGGCATGCCAAGTTCGGTCCAGTGTACCTCTTCGATCTCTTCAACCTGGGTTGCCGCCACGACCGCACAACCTGCCGGGAAGATTACGTGCAGCGCTTTAAACTGTTTGCAGCCTGCTTCCGTTAGCGGTCCCATGCCGCCCTTGCCGACCACCAGTTTGACGCCCGTCTGCTCGATAAAGTCTTTCTCAAACGCTTCCATACGCATGCTGGTGGTTGGGCCAACGGAGACCATCTCCCATTTTTCACCGTTCTTACGTACGATGGGCCCCGCGTGGAAAATGGCTTTGCCGTTCAGGTCATAAGGAATCGGGCGCTTCAGTTCGATCAGGCGGCGGTGACACACGTCACGACAGGTCACCAGCGTACCGGTCAGGTAGATGACATCGCCAACGCGAATGTCGGCCAGATCTTCGGCTTTGATCGGGGTTGTGAGGATCTTTTTCATAACGCGCTCCGGGTGTGAGACAGGTTTTCGAAGGAGAGGTCAGCATGAACTAACAGTGTGCCGCGACGGTGTGCCCAGCAGCCGGTAGAAACGGCAACGCCGATAGTCGACGGATGGCGTGCGGCGGATTCGATATGCACGCCCATCACCGAGCTATTCCCGGTCAACCCTTGCGGGCCAATGCCCAGACGGTTCAGCCCTTCTTCAAGACGCAGTTCCAGTTCGGCCGCTTTTGGATTCGGATGACGTGATCCGATAGGACGTAGCACCGCTTTACGAGAAAGGACGGCGGCGGTTTCCACAGAGGTGGCAATACCTACGCCCACCAGCACCGGCGGACAAGCGTTGACTGCCAACGTGGAGATATTTTCGAAGACAAATTTCACCACGCCCTCGTAGCCTTCAGAAGGCATTAACACTTTTGAACGTCCCGGCAGCGTACAACCGCCGCCTGCCATGTAGACTTCGATTTCCGCGTCGTCGTTATCAGGGATGATGTCCCAGGTGACCCACGGCACACCGGTACCGGTATTTTTGCCGGTATTCACTTCGTCAAAAATCTCGACCGCGTTATGGCGCAGCGGCGCTTTTACCGTGGCGTCTTCAACGGCCTGTTTCAGGATGCTTTGCAGTTCGCCCAGCAGCGGAAAACGGGAGCCGACCTTCACAAAGAACATAATCTCGCCGGTGTCCTGACAGGCCGGACGGTTCAGGTCGATAGCTTTCTGCATGTTGTCAAACATGGTGTGGTAGATGATTTTACCCATCGGTGAAGTTTCGCCTTCACGCAGCTGTTTTAATTTATCTACGACGTCGTCAGGCATGCGGGTAGAAATCATGGCGGTAAAATCGGCGACAATGTTTGTCAGCGTAGTTATCGCATTTTGGTTATTTTGATTGCTCATCTTGTTAACTCCAGTTCTTTTATTTGTCTGGAAATAAATTCTCCGCCACAAACTACCACTAAAAATGTGGGTTTATATTATTTGCCACTGTGAATATCCAATTAACAGATCGTGAATGATGTTCAGATAAGCAATAAAAATTGCGCAAAGGCAGGGTTTAATACGCATGAGGGAATTACACTGCGGTTAACAACTTTACGGATATACCTATCATGCTGAACACGTATCCCCTCGCGAAAGACCTGCAGGTCCTGGTTGAAATTGTTCATAGCGGCAGCTTCAGTGCCGCCGCCGCGGCGCTGGGCCAAACACCCGCGTTTGTGACGAAACGCATTCAGATCCTTGAGTCCACGCTGGGGACGACGCTGCTAAGCCGCTCCGCGCGCGGCGTGACACTCACGGAGAGTGGTCAACGTTGTTATGAACATGCGCAGGCTATTCTTGCGGGCTATCAGCATCTGGTCGATGACGTCACGCAACTCAAAACACGCCCGGCAGGGATGATTCGTATCGGCTGTAGCTTTGGCTTTGGGCGCAGTTATATTGCACCGGCTATTACCGAACTGATGCATAGCTACCCTGAATTACAGGTGCATTTTGAACTTTATGATCGGCAAATTGATTTGGCGCAGGATAATATCGATTTGGATATTCGTATTAATGACGAGATTCCGGATTATTATATTGCGCATTTGTTAACGAAAAATAGAAGAATATTATGTGCAGCGCCGACGTATTTACAAAAATACGGTGAGCCGACAACGCTGCAGGAATTAAGTCGTCATGATTGCCTGGTCACTAAAGAACGCGATATGACGCACGGGGTGTGGGAGCTGGATAACGGCCAGGAGAAAAAGTCGATCAAGGTGGCGGGACATCTTTCCTCTAACAGCGGCGAGATTGTGTTGCAGTGGGCGCTACAGGGAAAAGGGATTATGCTGCGTTCCGAATGGGACCTGCAGCCGTTTCTGGCAAGCGGTGAACTGGTGCGTGTGCTGCCGGACTATGCGCAAAGCGCCAATATCTGGGCGGTGTATCAGGAGCCGCTGTATCGCAGCGTGAAGCTTCGGGTGTGCGTGGAGTTTCTGGCGACGTGGTGCCAGCACCGATTAGGCAAACCGGTGGAGGGGTATCACATTCCCCACGCCGGATAAGACGCTGTGGCGTCGCTATCCGACATTAAAATCACTCTGGGTCTCTTTCGCGTTTTTTCTTCAGCTTGGTCCAGATCTTTGGCTCCTGACGACGCCACAGACGCTGAATGTTGTCATGGTGGCGTAGCAGAATTAAGCACGACAGCATGGACACCGGGAAAGTGAACTGGGGATTGAACCACCAGACGTAAAAGGGGGCGATCAGCGCGCTGACGATAGCGCCTAATGATGAATAGCCGCTTAATAAGACGGTCAGCAGCCAGGTTCCGGCCATCACGCCGGTTAAGTCCCAACCAATCGGCGCAATTGCGCCAAAGGCGGTGGCAACGCCTTTCCCACCTTTAAAGCCGAAGAAGACCGGCCAAATGTGACCCAGACAGGCGGCGATCGCGATCAATCCCAGCCAGAAGGGGCTAATGCCTAGCGCATAGGCACCCCAGACGGGTAACATACCTTTCAGGACGTCGAAAATCAGCACCGCGACGGCGGCTCCTTTGCCACCGATGCGCAATACGTTTGTCGCGCCCGGATTCCCAGATCCGCTGTGACGCGGGTCCGGTAATCCAGCAAGGCGGCATACCAGAATAGCACTGGAAATTGAGCCACAGAGGTACGCGAAGATAATCATTCCAGGCGCGATTGCACTCATAAGCTGTTCCGTTTTGAAAATGTCGTGTAAAACGCTACTTCTGTGGATAATACGCATATTTCGCCGGAAGTGGTATCCGGGTTAGCCAAAAAGCAGGCAGGTCGTGATGGATATTGTATTTATAGAGCAACTTTCTGTAATCACCACTATTGGTGTTTACGACTGGGAACAAACGATCGAACAACAGTTGGTGTTCGATATCGAAATGGCGTGGGACAACCGTAAATCGGCTAAAAGCGATGATGTGGCTGATTGCCTGAGCTATGCTGATATTGCTCAAACGGTTGTTAATCATGTGGAAGGCGGGCGCTTTGCGCTGGTCGAACGCGTGGCGGAAGAAGTGGCGGATCTGCTGCTTAGCCGTTTTAATTCTCCATGGGTGCGGATCAAACTCAGTAAACCTGGCGCGGTTGCCCGTGCGGCGAACGTCGGGGTTATCATTGAGCGTGGCAATAATCTGAAAGAAAATAATTAACTTAATAATATCTAAACCAAACGGGTATAAAAGGGTCTTTATGTCGGCTCGTTTTCGCCGTGGTTTCTCTATCTAGAGGTTCATTAATGAGTGATATGCACTCGCTGCTGGTGGCGGCAATTTTGGGTGTGGTCGAAGGATTGACGGAGTTTTTACCCGTTTCCAGTACCGGCCATATGATTATTGTTGGCCACTTGCTGGGTTTTGAGGGTGACACCGCAAAAACATTTGAGGTGGTTATCCAGTTGGGCTCTATCCTGGCGGTCGTGGTGATGTTCTGGCGACGTCTGTTTGGCCTGATTGGCATTCACTTCGGTAAGGTCCCACATGAAGGCACTGGCAAAGGTCGGCTGACGCTGGGCCATATCCTGTTGGGGATGGTTCCTGCCGTCGTACTGGGACTGATTTTCCACGACATCATCAAATCGCTGTTTAACCCGATCAACGTGATGTATGCGCTGGTGGTAGGGGGCGTGCTGCTGATTGCCGCAGAATGCCTGAAGCCGAAAGAGCCGCGTGCGCCGGGTCTGGATGATATGACCTATCGCCAGGCGTTTATGATTGGCTGTTTCCAGTGTCTGGCGCTGTGGCCGGGTTTTTCTCGTTCCGGGGCGACGATTTCTGGCGGTATGCTGATGGGAGTAAGCCGTTACGCGGCCTCCGAATTCTCCTTCCTGCTGGCCGTGCCGATGATGATGGGCGCAACGGCGCTGGATCTCTACAAAAGCTGGACGTTCCTCAGCGCATCAGATATTCCGATGTTTGCAGTTGGTTTCGTGACGGCGTTTATCGTGGCGTTGGTGGCGATCAAAACCTTCCTGCAGCTGATTAAGCGCATCTCGTTTATTCCGTTTGCGATTTACCGCTTTATTGTGGCGGCTGCCGTTTACGTCGTGTTCTTCTGATTTTACTAGCTTGCCGGATAGCGGCGTTAAAGCTTATCCGGCAATGCTCTGTCTACGCTTTCGGGCAACGTTGTTCTTTCCAGGCGGCCACCGCCGCGATCCGACGCCGGGTCAGTTCCTCGCGAATAGCCTGACCTTTGAATCCCGCCTCAACGACGTCTTTCGTTGGTACCGCCTGCGCAACCTGCCAGGCTTCACGCAACAGCCTGCCTTGCGGATAATCCGCCGCTTCAAAACCGGTTCGCCCACGCACGTCGGCCTCGCTGGTCAGGGCGATTTGCTCCACGCGCTGCGGTTTGCGCCAGGCATCGATGGAATCAAACAGCTTAACGATGGTTTTCGGCTGCAGGATCGGGAAGGTATGAATGAGGTCGTGGAACTCGGCTACCAGTTTGGCTAAATCACGGATGTCATTCGGCACGCGCAGGCGTTGGCACAGTTGCTCGACCAGCTTCACGCCAGCCGGACCGTGACCGTGGTGGCGTGGCCACAGCGCTTTTGGCGTCAATGCCTTGCCAAGATCGTGGCACAGCGTGGCAAAACGCACGTCGACCTCCGGACTTAACATGGCCGCCATCGACAGCGTCATCAGCGTGTGAATACCGGTATCAATTTCCGGGTGCCATTGCGCGGGCGCGGGAACGCCAAACAGGGCATCTACTTCCGGAAACAGGACGTGCAGTGCGCCGCAGTCGCGCAGGACCTGAAAAAATACCTGTGGGTTGCGGGTGGTTAAAGCACCTTCTGTTTCTTTCCACACCCGCTCTGGCGTCAGGTGCTCCAGTTCCCCTGCGGCGTTCATATCGCGCATCAGCGTCATGGTTTCTTCAGCGATACGAAAACCGAGGTGCGCATAGCGGGCAGCAAAGCGCGCCACGCGCAGCACGCGCAATGGATCTTCGCTAAAGGCGGGGGACACATGGCGTAGCAGACGGTTTTCCAGATCGTCGCGTCCGTTATACGGATCGATAATCTCGCCGTCGTCATCGCGGGCCATTGCGTTGATGGTCAGATCGCGACGCTGAAGATCAGCCTCCAGCGTTACATCCGGCGCGGCGTAACAGGTGAATCCGGTATACCCCGAGCCTGATTTGCGTTCGGTACGCGCCAGCGCATACTCTTCCCGGGTTTGCGGATGCAGAAACACGGGAAAATCGCGGCCTACCTGCTGGTAGCCCGCGTCGAGCATCTCTTGCGGCGTGGCGCCGACAACAACCCAATCTTTATCTTTAATCGGTAGCCCTAATAACGCATCCCGAACAGCACCACCGACCAGATAAATCTTCACGCCACTTTCCTTTTGAAATTATGATCCCTTAATCATATGTCAGTGCGGCGGAGAAGGCGATTCAGTTCATCCAGCGATCTTTGCGTTTACGGCTGGGGATCATGTGTGGCAGAACCAGGCCGAGCAACAAACCAAGACCAAGCACGCCGCCGCCATACATAAACCACTGCATGATGATGGTGCGCTGTTTGTCATCAAGCTGAAGGTTGGCTGCGCTGACCTTCTTTTGCGCCACGATAAGCTCGTTCCTCAGCTTCTGGTTTTCTTGTTTCAGCCCGTCGATTACGCTGTCGCTTTGCGACACTTTTTGCTGCATATCGGCGGTGCGCTGATTCCACGTGGTGTCGATATTATTGAGCTTATCGGTCAAGGTCTTAACCTGGTTTTCCAGATCGGGAACGCGGGTACGCAGGCTCGGCGTACTATTCAGCTCTTTCAGTGGGATCCAGGCGGTACGTCCGGTGCTGTCTTTCACCTGGGCATAGTTAGTGTTGGCATCGGTCTGTAATAGCGTGACTTCCTCGCCGGCGTTAACCGTACCCACGAGGCGATAATTATCTCCCGGACCGCTGCGGACCCAGGTGTTCAGTTCGTCAGAAACATAGCGCTTTTCTTCGGCATGAGAGACTGCAGTGGCGCTAAGTGCGAGTAAAGTTAATCCAATCAGGCGTAATTTTGGCATCAGGCTGTCGTTATTGTCATAGAAAGTGGAACGATAGTAGTGGCATCAGTGTCTCTACGCAAAGCATTCGACATCAATCGGAATCATCTGTGTCCTTTTTGCCACCACTCGAAACTTTTACGCCCGTCAAATTGCTCGTTGCATGGCAATTTGGCGCAAAATACTATCTACTGACCATAAAGAACGAGCTTAGTTCGCAGTCAGTTTTCTCAACTGTGACATAACCCATAAGTACAAGACCATGGCCCAGGAAATCGAATTAAAATTTATCGTCAATAGTGACGCTGTAGATGCGCTACGTGAACGTCTGAATACGCTGGGGGGAGAGCATCATGCGCCCAGCCAGTTGCTGAATATCTACTACGAAACGCCCGATGCGTGGCTGCGTGGTCACGATATGGGGCTGCGTATTCGCGGTGAGAACGGTCATTACGAAATGACCATGAAAATTGCCGGACGAGTGACGGGTGGCCTGCATCAGCGGCCGGAGTTTAACGTTGCGCTGAACGCGCCAGAGTTGGATCTCTCCCTGTTTCCAACGGAAGTCTGGCCTGATGGCGAACTGCCCGCTGAACTTGCCTCTCAGGTACAGCCGCTCTTCAGCACCGATTTTTACCGTGAGAAATGGCACCTTGATATCGACGGTAGCCGCATTGAAATGGCCCTCGATCTCGGGGAAGTGAAAGCGGGCGAGTTGGCTGAACCTATCTGTGAGCTTGAACTGGAGTTGTTAAGCGGCGATACCCGTGCGGTATTGAAGCTGGCAAACCAGCTGGTATCGCAAACCGGTTTACGCCAGGGCAGCCTGAGTAAAGCGGCGCGCGGCTATCATCTGGCTCAGGGGAATGCGCCGCGTGAACTCAAACCGACGCGCATTTTGAAGGTTCCGGCAAAAGCGAGTATTGAGCAAGGGCTGGAAGCGGCGCTGGAGCTGGCATTATCACAGTGGCAGTACCATGAAGAGCTGTGGGTGCGTGGCGTCAAAGGGGCGAAAGCCGAGGTGCTGGCTGCGATGGGCCTGGTGCGTCACATTCTGATGCTGTTTGGCGGTAATGTGCCGCGAAAAGCGAGTGCTCACTTACGTGATTTGCTGACCCAGTCGGAAGCGATCATTGCGTCTGACGTTTCTGCCGTTTCCGCGGTTTACAGCACGCAAACGGCGATGGCCAAGCTGGCGCTGACCGAATGGCTGGTGACCAAAGGGTGGCAGCCGTTCCTTGATGCGAAGGCGCAGGGTAAAATAGCCGACTCCTTTAAGCGTTTCTCAGATACCCATCTCTCGCGCCATGCTGCTGAACTGAAAACAGCTTTTGCTCAGCCGCTGGGCGATCAGTACGCCGATCAACTTCCGCGCCTGACGCGCAACATTGATAGCATGCTGATGCTGGCGGGATACTACGACGAAAAGGTCGCATCGGAATGGATCGCCACCTGGCAGGGTTTACGTCACGCCATTGCGGCCAACCAATACATTGAAATTGAACACTTCCGCAACGAGGCGATTGCTTTGGAACCGTTCTGGCTGCACAGCGGAAAACGATAATCAGGGTGAGGCCGGGATGCCTGATGGCGCTGCGCTTATCAGGCCTACGCGATGGGCGGAAGCGGCATGCAGGCTGGATAAGGCAACATGCCGCTGCCCGGTACTATTCAAAGGATAATCCATAAATGAAGCAGCTCTCTTCACCGTTACAGCAGTACTGGCCGACCGTTGTTGAGCGGCTGCCAGCAGCAATATCTGAGTCCTCGCTTAGCATTCAGGCGAAGTCAGTGCTTACATTCAGTGATTTTTTTCGCGACAGCATTATTGCCCATCCCGAATGGCTGGTCGAACTGGAAAGCACGCCACCCGGGGCGGATGAATGGCAACACTATGCTGATTGGTTACAGCAAGCATTGGTCGACGTTAGCGATGAAAACACGCTGATGCGTGAGCTGCGCCTGTTTCGCCGTCGCATCATGGTGCGTATCGCCTGGGCGCAGACGCTGTCGCTGGTGACGGAAGAGAGTATCTTACAGCAGCTAAGCCATTTGGCTGAAACGCTGATCGTCGCCGCGCGTGACTGGTTATACGCCGCCTGCTGTCGTGAATGGGGTACGCCCTGTAATCCACAAGGTGTTGCGCAACCGCTGCTGATTTTAGGTATGGGGAAACTGGGCGGCGGCGAACTGAATTTTTCCTCTGATATCGATCTGATTTTTGCCTGGCCGGAGCACGGTAGTACGCAGGGCGGACGTCGCGAGCTGGATAACGCCCAGTTCTTTACCCGTATGGGCCAGCGGCTCATCAAAGTGCTGGATCAGCCCACAATGGATGGATTTGTCTATCGGGTAGATATGCGTTTACGCCCGTTTGGCGACAGCGGCCCGCTGGTGCTGAGCTTCTCCGCGCTGGAGGATTATTACCAGGAACAAGGGCGCGACTGGGAACGCTATGCGATGGTCAAGGCCCGCATTATGGGCGATTGCGACGGTACCTACGTCAGTGAGCTTCGCGCTATGCTGCGGCCTTTTGTTTTCCGCCGCTATATTGATTTCAGTGTGATCCAGTCTCTGCGTAACATGAAAGGAATGATTGCCCGCGAAGTGCGCCGCCGTGGTCTGAAAGACAACATTAAGTTGGGCGCGGGCGGTATTCGTGAAATCGAATTTATCGTGCAGGTATTCCAGCTTATTCGCGGTGGGCGCGAGCCGTCATTGCAATCCCGCTCGCTGTTACCCACGCTCAGCGCCATCAATGCGTTGCACCTGCTGTCAGACACCGACGCGGAACAACTGCGCGCAGCCTATCTCTATTTACGTCGTCTGGAGAACCTGCTGCAAAGTATCAATGATGAGCAGACCCAGACGTTGCCAGGCGATGAACTGAACCGCGCGCGGCTGGCGTGGGGGATGAACGTCGATGACTGGCAGCAGCTAACCGATGTGCTGGCCAGTCATATGGACAACGTGCGCCGGGTGTTTAACGAGTTGATTGGCGATGACGAAGCAGAAACCCAGGAAGAGTCGCTCTCAGAACAGTGGCGTGAACTGTGGCAGGACGCATTACAGGAAGATGACACCACGCCGGTGCTGACGCATCTGGCGGATGACGATCGCCGGCGCGTGCTGTCTCTGATTGCCGATTTTCGCAAAGAGCTGGATAAACGCACCATTGGCCCACGCGGACGCCAGGTGCTGGATCACTTAATGCCGCATCTGCTGAGCGATGTCTGTTCGCGTGACGACGCCTCAGTCCCGCTGTCGCGCATCACACCGCTGCTGGTAGGCATTGTGACCCGTACGACCTATCTGGAGCTGCTGAGCGAATTCCCCGGAGCGCTTAAGCATCTGATTTCGTTATGTGCCGCCTCGCCGATGATCGCCAGCCAGCTGGCGCGGTATCCGCTGTTGCTCGATGAACTGCTGGATCCGAACACCCTGTATCAACCCACCGCGACGGATGCCTACCGTGATGAACTGCGCCAGTATTTGCTGCGCGTACCGGAAGATGACGAAGAGCAGCAGTTGGAAGCGCTGCGTCAGTTTAAGCAAACGCAGTTGCTGCGCATTGCCGCGGCAGATATCGCTGGTACGCTGCCGGTGATGAAGGTGAGCGACCACTTAACCTGGCTGGCGGAAGCTATTATTGATGCGGTAGTCCAGCAGGCGTGGATGCAGATGGTCGCTCGCTACGGGCAACCCACTCATCTTGACGAGCGCGAGGGGCGCGGTTTTGCCGTCGTCGGGTATGGCAAACTGGGCGGCTGGGAGCTGGGCTACAGTTCGGATCTTGATTTGATCTTCCTGCATGACTGTCCTATGGACGTGATGACGGATGGTGAGCGTGAGATTGACGGGCGACAGTTCTATTTGCGTCTGTCGCAGCGCATTATGCACCTTTTCAGCACCCGCACCTCATCCGGTATTTTGTATGAAGTGGATGCGCGGTTGCGTCCGTCCGGCGCGGCGGGAATGCTGGTGACATCAACCGAGGCTTTCGCTGATTACCAGCGCAACGAAGCCTGGACGTGGGAGCATCAAGCGCTGGTGCGCGCTCGAGTGGTGTACGGCGACCCACGGTTGACCTCTCAGTTTGATGCGATTCGTCGCGATATCATGACCCTCGTCCGCGATGCGAAAACCTTGCAGACCGATGTGCGCGAAATGCGTGAGAAAATGCGGGCCCATTTGGGCAATAAGCATCGCGATCGTTTTGATATCAAAGCGGATGAAGGCGGCATCACCGACATTGAGTTTATTACGCAATACCTGGTGCTGCGCTATGCGCATGAAAAACCGAAGCTGACGCGCTGGTCGGATAACGTGCGCATTCTGGAGTTACTGGCGCAAAACGACATTATGGATGAGCAGGAAGCGCTGGCGCTTACCCGTGCTTATACGACGCTGCGCGATGAACTTCATCATCTTGCATTGCAGGAACTTCCGGGCCATGTGGCGCCGGAGCACTTCGACGCTGAACGTACGCTGGTGCGTGACAGCTGGCAGAAGTGGCTGGTTGCCGAGTGAAGTGTGCTATTATCGCGCGCAAATTTTAAGACCCTCAGAGAATCTCTCAGGAGACAGGAATGAAAGTAACGCTGCCAGAGTTTGAACGTGCAGGAGTCATGGTTGTCGGTGATGTGATGCTAGATCGCTACTGGTACGGTCCTACCAGCCGTATTTCACCTGAAGCGCCGGTTCCGGTGGTGAAGGTTGATACCATTGAAGAACGTCCCGGTGGCGCAGCAAACGTGGCGATGAACATTGCCTCTCTGGGAGCGAATTCGCGTCTGGTTGGCCTGACTGGGATTGACGACGCGGCGCGTGCGCTGAGCAAAACGCTGGCGGATGTGAACGTAAAATGTGACTTCGTTTCTGTGCCAACTCATCCGACGATCACCAAACTGCGCGTGCTTTCCCGCAACCAGCAACTGATTCGCCTGGATTTCGAAGAAGGTTTTGAAGGCGTGGATCCGCAGCCACTGCATGAGCGTATTAACCAGGCTCTGGGCTCCATTGGCGCTTTGGTGCTCTCCGATTACGCCAAAGGCGCGCTGGCAAGCGTGCAGCAGATGATTGCTCTGGCGCGTAAGGCTGGGGTGCCGGTGCTTATCGATCCGAAAGGGACCGATTTTGAACGCTATCGTGGCGCAACGCTGCTGACGCCGAATTTGTCTGAATTTGAAGCGGTGGTCGGTAAGTGCAAAAGCGAAGATGAACTGGTTGAGCGCGGCATGAAAGTGATTGCAGATTTCGACCTTTCCGCGCTGCTGATCACGCGTTCCGAACAGGGTATGACACTGCTGCAACCGGGCAAATCGCCACTGCATATGCCGACGCAGGCGCAGGAAGTGTATGACGTGACGGGGGCGGGCGATACGGTGATCGGCGTGCTGGCAGCGACGCTGGCGGCGGGGAACACTCTGGAAGAGGCGTGCTATTTTGCTAATGCCGCAGCGGGTGTTGTCGTCGGTAAACTGGGGACTTCCACCGTTTCCCCGATTGAACTGGAAAACGCCGTGCGCGGTCGGGCCGACACTGGCTTTGGCGTGATGAGCGAGTCTGAGCTGAAACAGGCCGTTGCCAGCGCCCGCAAGCGCGGTGAGAAAGTGGTGATGACCAACGGCGTGTTCGACATCCTACATGCTGGCCACGTTTCCTATCTGGCGAATGCGCGCAAGCTGGGCGATCGTCTGATCGTGGCGGTAAACAGCGATGCTTCGACCAAACGTCTGAAAGGCGAAACGCGTCCGGTCAACCCGCTGGAACAGCGCATGATCGTGCTGGGCGCGCTGGAAGCCGTCGACTGGGTGGTCTCTTTTGAAGAAGACACACCACAGCGTCTGATTGCCGGCATCCTGCCGGATCTGCTGGTAAAAGGCGGCGACTATAAGCCGGAAGATATTGCGGGCAGCAAAGAAGTGTGGGCGAACGGCGGTGAAGTGCTGGTGCTGAACTTTGAAGATGGCTGCTCAACGACCAATATCATCAAGAAGATCCAAAAAGACAGCGATAAATAACAAATGCTGGAAACGTATCGAACTTTTGGATGCGATACGTTTCTTGCTATTGATGCTGCTGTTTTCTTCAACCCAGAGTAAAGGAATAAGGGGAGAGGGGATTTCTCCCCCCGATTTACTTTTACATGACGTTACAATAAGCGTGCGTCACGCTGACCTTAAATCCGACCCCTCTTAGATTTCGTGGGAAACTGTGAACCAGCGCAGTGGTTTTGCGCACAATATGTACAGAATAACTTCGCATCCAGGGAAATACTGAAATTAGAAAAAGCATATGGCCTTAACAGATATTCAATAACTGGAGGGTATGCTCATGAACAGCAATATGTATTCAATGAACAATTTCGATTTCCTGGCCCGTAGTTTTGCCAGGATGCAAGCTGAGGGCCATCCCGTAGATATCCAGGCGATAACTGGGAATATGGATGAAGAACATCGTAGCTGGTTTTGCAAACGCTATGCGCTGTACTGCCAGCAGGCGACGGAGGCCAGGAAGCTAGAACTGGAACACTAACAGAAAAAACGGGCCTTGCGGCCCGTTGTCGTTTTTACTCTTGCGGATCGACTGACGGGATCGCGGGAGCAGGTTTAACTTCTGCCGTTTTTTCACGCGATTCCAGCTCAGTCAGACGTTGCTCAAGCAGCGCCAGCTTTTCACGGGTACGCAGCAAAACCTGAGTCTGTACATCAAACTCTTCACGGCTTACCAGATCCAGACGGGTCAGCTGTGACTGCAGCGTTTGACGAATTTTCTTCTCGACGTCTTCGCCAAACTCGCGGATCCCTTTCGGCATCGACTCGTGAACCTGACGAGCAATCTGCTCAATTTTTTTCGGGTCAATCATTGTGGTTTCCCTGAACTGGTACGTGTTGTTGCCTATTGTAGTGCGAACTGGCACAGGCATAAACCAGAATTGTGTGAAGCTAAGACGAGCAAAGGCGTTGATGAAGGTAATCAATAGCGTTATAGTTAACCCGCTTATTCTCAGGGCGGGGCGAAATTCCCCACCGGCGGTAAATCAACTCAGGTTGAAAGCCCGCGAGCGCTTTGGGTGCAAACTCAAAGGTCAGCAGATCCGGTGTAATTCCGGGGCCGACGGTTAGAGTCCGGATGGGAGAGAGTAACGATCCAGTCGGGCATGGACCCGCTCACGTTATTTTTTTGCCGCTTAGACGGTACTCCTAAGACTGCCCTGATTCTGGTAACCATAATTTTAGTGAGGTTTTTTTACCATGAATCAGACGCTACTTTCCTCTTTTGGTACGCCTTTCGAACGTGTTGAACTTGCGCTGTCTGCGCTGCGTGAAGGACGCGGTGTGATGGTGCTTGACGACGAAGATCGTGAAAACGAAGGCGATATGATTTTCCCGGCAGAAACCATGACTGTTGAACAGATGGCTCTGACCATTCGTCACGGCAGCGGTATTGTATGCCTGTGCATCACTGAAGACCGACGCAAACAGCTCGATCTGCCAATGATGGTGGAAAATAACACCAGCGCTTACGGTACCGGTTTTACCGTCACCATTGAAGCCGCAGAAGGCGTGACCACCGGCGTTTCCGCTGCGGACCGTGTTACTACGGTACGTGCGGCAATTCAGGATGGCGCTAAACCTTCCGATCTTAACCGTCCGGGGCACGTTTTCCCGCTGCGTGCTCAGGCAGGTGGCGTGTTGACCCGCGGTGGTCACACTGAAGCAACCATCGACCTGATGACGCTGGCAGGGTTTAAACCGGCAGGCGTGCTGTGCGAACTGACCAATGACGATGGCACCATGGCGCGTGCGCCAGAATGTATCGAATTTGCCGGCAAGCATCATATGGCGGTAGTTACTATCGAAGACCTGGTGGCTTACCGTCAGGCGCATGAGCGCAAAGCCAGCTAATCGCAAATTACCACGTTAGTCGCGGTAAGCATAAAAAACCGAAGCCATCTTCCAGGCTTCGGTTTTTTTGTTTCTTGCTCCGATTATTTGGCGCTCACCCGCTTTAATGCCCATGCGCCGCTCATAATGACGAGCAACAGTAAGCACAAACTAAAGGCCAACAAACAGGCCTGCGCCATGTTCATAAAATGCCAAGGCGGGATCAGATACCAGCCTTCTGACTGCTGGTACAGATCGACAAACCACTTTTGCGTACTGCTGAGCGCCACGCCGTCGGGAACGATGGGAGCGTCATAGCCGCAATCTCCTGTGGGTTTAAACCACTCCGGTGCCCAGTTGGCCAGAGGCAAATTAAAAGGGAATGTCGGATCGGTGGAACATCCCTGTACGCCAAACAACGAATCCGGGTCCGGGTTATGTACAGCATAATGAATGCCGTTAAGTTTAATGGAGAACTTAATGCCCAGGATGCTGCCGTAAAATGCCGCGATACAACCGATGAGCTTCAGAACAACATTTTTGGGGTTGATTGCCGCAATCAATCCGCCAAAAACCATCACCAGCATGGCAAAGCGAATATAGACACATTGCTCGCAGGGGGCCATGTAGAGATAGATTTGGAAGAACGAATGCGCCAGAATAATCAATCCACCCATTGCGCAAGCCATCAACAGCCACAGAAAGCGCTGTTCCTGCCATCTCACCAGGGTATCAACCGGTGTATTGCGTAAGTCTCGCCACGATCCTTTTATGAAAGCCATAGCCGGGTCCCTGTTTATTTTTTCGCGAGCTCTCTGACAAGCTCAGCCATGGAATCAATAGATTTGATATTTTTGGTGTAGATCAGGTATTTACCATTGACGACGTAAGCCGGAACGCCCTGGATTTTGGCGACATCATATGCTGCTTTCCATTTCTCCAGCGTTTGCTGGACGGCTGGATCCTTCAATGCCGCGTCAAAATCAGCCTGGCTCATGCCCGCTGCATCCAACCCTGTTTTGATGAATGAGGCGGGATCTTTACCCTCTGACCAGCGCTCTTTCTTATCGTGGTAGGCGGCGTAATAAGCGAACTTGGCTTTTTTAAACTGTGATTTGGCGTCAAACAATGAAATACCTGCAGCCATGTCCCTGGCAATCATTACGGCAAAGATTTCACTGGCCTGCTTACCGTATTCCCCTTTGGTTTCCAGATGAAACGGAGTGAAAGTAACGACATCGGCGACTTTGTCTGACACGGGCCCTGTCACGGCTTTATCATATTTGTAGCAAAATGGGCAGGCGTAACTGAATACTTTGATCAACGTCTTATCGGCATTGGGAATTGGTTTTTCCAGAACCATATAATCAGTGCCTTCAGTAAACGCTGATGCTGCAAACGGTGAGGCAAGCGCGGCGGTTAATACCACGCTTTTAAATAATGAAGTGATCCATTTAGATGACATAATTAATCCTTAATCTAACGTAATTATTTAAACATTTGGCGTGGATGAACCAGCAATGCACGGTAGTGAGTTTGATTTGGCTTATCGGACAGGACATTAATTTCGACTTTGACTTCTTTTGTTTTGTAGTCAATTTCGTTGATTTTGCCGATGGTTGGCTGTCCAACGTCAAATAAATTAATCGAACCACCAAAGCCAAACATGGTGTCGCGATCTTTTTGATATTCGATAACCGAGGTGATAGGGCTATAAAAATCATAACCGCGCTCTTTTCCGTACTCCCAAATTTGCTGGACGGTCCCTTTTTTCTCGTCAATTTTATATTCGACGAAACGGGAGTATTTCATTGTTGGTAACGCCGGTTGTTCGAGTCCGCGGCCATCGCCGTTGTCAAAAATGGTAAGCGTTCCTTTGCTGGAGAGCCATGCGGTGTGTTGAGTGTAGGTAAAATCGAAATCGGTATTCTCGCACTTGCCATTTTCATCACATTTCAGTGCGTTGCCTTTATCATCAACCGGTTTTAACAGCTTGCTTGCCAGCGCCTTATTCCAGCCTTTAGACGGTGCAAGGATCCACTTCACCTGTTTATCGCGACCGATTTTGACAACCCCCTGATGGCGGGAAGAGATAATGATGGCGTCATCTTTAGCATCAAAGGCGATAGAGTTAACGTGCGCCCAGTTACGACCAGCACCCACGCCGAGGGCGTCACCGTAGGGGGTATCTGGCTCCAGTTTTGCCTGCTGGCCGGCATGAGCGAGGTCCACGTTGACGCATACCGCGCCCGCATCCAACGCACCCAGCAGTGCGTCACGCATCGGATCGAGAATTTTTGTCAGATCCCACACGTCAACAACACGACCGGATTTGTCGACTTCAATAATCTGGTCGCGGATAGTTTGAACATGAATGCCATCTTCCTTACGATAATCACGTTTACCCACGCGAAGCAGTACGGTGCCGTTCACCGTTTCGACGGACTCATGCGATGCGTCGAGGAATCCGCGCGGCAGCTTATGGTCGGCCAGAATCTGGCCCATCATATCGAATTCATACCAGTGCTGGCCCTGTACGGCGGTGAAGGTGCCGCGCGGTGTCTCCCGTATGCCCATCAGGTAACCGCGCTTGTTGATATCCATGTCATGACCGTCATAGAAAGTGTCCTGATCCAGCCACCAACGATATTCGCCTTCCGTATCAACGACAAAGGTAAAGGGTGCGATATCAAAGGGTAATGCGCCACCGGCCGGACCAGCATCCAGGATACCGGCATTTTTATCTTTTTCACCATGCCAGTGGAATTCTGCGCCCTGCGCGGTAAAGGTGTGGGTATTCACCAGATAGAGACGGTCTTCAAAGCCAGGTGCGACCTTAATAACGTTTGTTTGCTGTAAATCGGAAATAGAACGGTTATCCATGTAGTGATTAACGATGGCAGATGTTTGCACCACGTAATCTTCCTTGATGGCCTTGCCATTTTCTTTATATTCAACAGTGACCTTATTAGCGAACTTTTGATAAAGGCCAAAAATAGGAACCCCATCGTAGGTGGCGAGGGATTCTTTGCCGACGGTATAGGTAATTGGGACTCCTTTTTCACCTTTACCATGAACGGTGACTTTAACATCCGAAATAACGTGACTATCTAATTCAACCAGTGCGGTAAGAGGGGCGTTTCCGTATGGGTCAACGACTATCGCACCCAATTTTCCTGCGGGCTGGGCTGGTTGGAAACCTGCGGCAAATGAATTACCTGCGACAAAGCCAAACGTCAGTGCAAGCGTTCCGGCTAGAAGTGTTTTTCGGTACTGTGTAAACATGGATATATCTCCTTATATTATCTTTAGATATAACAGTGCTGAATATATTATGTTTTTACGATGTGAATATAATAAAAAATGGTATTGCTGATGCTACTTTTATGGTGAATATATTAATATTGATGTGGTGTATTATTTTGCAGGCGCTAATTTTTATTATTTTTTTGGATGGTATGAGTGCGTTATTTTAAGGGCAATATTTATTATTGCGCAGTGTGATCTTGTCGACATTGTTTTATTTTTTATAACGGTGTCAACTATTTGCATAGCTGCTGGTTTATATGATCGAAATCATATATTTGTTTCTGGAATATGCCACTATAGGAGTATGTCAGAATAAGGTTGTGTAAAATTTTAACGTTAAATGTTTAATGATGTTAAATTTTAAGGGTAAAAGAATGTTTATCGCCTGGTACTGGATTGTATTAATTGCACTCGTTGCAGTTGGTTATTATTGCCATATGAAGCGTTATTGTCGGGCATTTCGGCAAGACCGGGATGCATTACTCGAGGCGCGAAACAAACTCTTTCGTCGTTCTGGCGAAGATAACAGCGCGGTTAAGGAACAGGAATAGTCCTTCACGTTCTGCTATGGATGAGCGGATGCTGTAAATTAGCAGGGTGGCATCCGCCCTCTGAATTAGCCGATCCCCATGGACTGGAGGATGACAAGACTTAACCCCATCACCGACATTCCACAAAGTACCCCATAGCTGGGATTATTATTCGGGTCGATCTCTTTTGCCAACGGCATTAGCTCATCGACGGACAGCGCCACCATAATTCCTGCGACTGCTGCCATTATTGCCGCCATCACTACCGGTGAGATCAGGCTTCCCAGAATTAACCACGCCAGTACGCCGCCCAGGATTTCCGCCATGCCCGAGATCCCGGCCCAGAATATCGCCGTCCGTTTGGATCCCGTGGCTGCATAGACTGGACCCGCAACGGCTAATCCTTCAGGAATATTGTGTAATGCGACGGCAAGGGCAATACCAAAGCCCAGCTCGAGGTTGCTGCTGGCGGTAACAAACGTCGCTATCCCTTCCGGGAAGTTGTGCAGGCTAATGCCGAGCGTTAATAAAATCGCGGTACGTTTAATGGAGCCGGGCAGAGGCCGCGTGGTTTTCTGTACCAGATCCTGAGGGTGCGCGTGCGGCAATAGGCGGTCCAGGCCAAAGTATCCCAGTAAGCCAACGATAAACATTCCGTAGCCCAATACCGGCGACATGCCTTCAGCAGCCAGTGCGGCTGGGAGCATCTCCATCAGTGAGATCAGTAACATAATCCCTGCGGCGAAGCCTAACGAAAAGGCGAGCACGCGGTTGGAGGGTTTTTGCCCTAACACGCCGAGAAATGCGCCGATAAACGTGGCGGCGCCTGCCAGTAAAGTCAGAAGTAAAGGTACTGACATCGACAAATAAAACTCCTTATCAATCTGCTGTCCGGGTCGGATCGTCAAAATAACTGATGATCTTCATCATGGTTATCTGAGTTCTTCATCAGCCGAATAAGCGTATTGTGGTGGTATCAAAATGACTCCCTCAGTAAGGATATCATCATGTCTTCAACTCGTATGCCAGCATTGTTTTTGGGTCACGGTAGCCCGATGAATGTTCTGGAAGATAACGTTTATACCCGCGCCTGGCAGCAACTGGGGGAAACGTTGCCGCGCCCGAAAGCCATTGTGGTGGTCTCGGCGCATTGGTTCACTCGTGGCACGGGCGTGACGGCGATGGAGGCGCCTAAAACAATCCACGATTTTGGCGGTTTTCCGCAGGCGCTGTATGACACCCATTACCCGGCTCCTGGATCACCGGAACTGGCGCAGCATCTGGTTGACTTGCTGGCCCCGGTGCCCGTTACCTTAGACAAAGAGGCGTGGGGTTTTGACCACGGTTCATGGGGCGTGCTGATCAAGATGTACCCGCATGCGGATATTCCGATGGTGCAGCTGAGCATTGACAGTACCAAACCTGCGGCCTGGCATTTTGAAATTGGCCGCAAGCTGGCGGCACTGCGTGATGAGGGCATTATGCTGGTAGCCAGCGGTAACGTGGTGCATAACCTGCGCACTGCGCGTTGGCACGGTGAGAACACGCCATATCCGTGGGCGACCTCATTCAACGAATATGTTAAAGCAAACCTGACATGGCAGGGACCGGTTGAACAGCACCCGCTGGTGAACTATCTCGATCATGAAGGGGGATCGTTATCGAACCCGACACCGGATCACTATCTGCCGCTGCTGTATGTATTAGGTGTCTGGGATGGCAAAGAGCCGGTGACTATTCCTGTTGACGGGATTGAGATGGGAAGTTTGAGTATGTTGTCGGTGCAGGTCGGATGATAAATGCCCGATGGCGCTGCGCTTATCGAGCCTACAGTTCGTGCTGTAGGCCGGGTAAGACGCAGCTACCACCCGGCACTCTCAGTCATTCGACAAAAATATGCGGATAGAAACGCGAGAGATCCTGCGTGATCAACGCACGGTCTTCGCGAATGCCGATGCCAGCTGGTTGATCGTTGATTAGCCAACTGCCGATCAACATATAGCTGTCGCCAAACTTCGGTAGCTGATGGAATTGCTGCACGATCATACCTTCTTCGCCGTACGGCCCTTCCACTGCTTCGATCGTTTTACCGTTTTCGATAATTGAAACGTTCGCGCCTTCACGTGAGAAGATCGGCTTTACGACGAATTTATCCATCTGAGGATAGTCATCTTCGGCGAAATACGCAGGCAGCAGATTCGGATGATCCGGGAACATTTCCCACAACAGCGGTAATAACGCTTTGTTGGAGATGATGCTCTTCCAGGCTGGTTCCAGCCAGCGAACGCCAGCGTCTTCCAGCTTGGTGGAGAACATTTCACGCAGCATGAATTCCCACGGATAGAGCTTGAACAGGTTAGCAATGACCTGATCCTGCATATCCGTGAACTGACCTTTTTCACCAAGACCAATATCTTCGACATAGAGGAATTCAGTGGCGATTTCAGCTTCGGCAGCGCAATCCTGCAGATACTGGATTGTTCCGCGGTCTTCCACCGTATCGCGACAACAGGTCAGATGTAGCAACTGAAAACCATACTGCTCACGCAGCTCGGCGAAACGCTCGATCAGCTTTTCCTGCAGACTGTTGAATTGATCGCTGCCTTCCGGCAGGTTGCCTGCATTGAGTTGGTCTTCCAGCCAGATCCACTGGAAAAACGCAGCTTCGTACAGAGAGGTTGGCGTATCGGCGTTGTTTTCTAACAGCTTAGGCTCGCCCGTGCCGTCCCACGCCAGATCGAGACGCGAATAGAGCGACGGTTGCTGTGTCTGCCAGGACTGGCGGACAAAGCCCCAGGTATGCTTCGGAATGCGAAACTTGGTCATCAGCTCATCGCTGGCGATGACCCTTTCCACCACTTTGAGACACATTTGATGCAGCTCTGCAGTGACCTCTTCCAGCTTTTCGACCTGAGCAAGCGTGAGCTTATAATACGCATCCTCACACCAGTACGGCTCGCCGTACATAGTGTGAAAGTTGAAACCGTATTCGGTGGCTTTATCGCGCCAGTCCGGGCGCTCAACAATACTGACTCTTTCCATGACGATCAGCCGCCCATTGAACGAGTGGTAGTACCGCTTGCGCTACGCTGCATGGTGCTCTGTTTAGCCACAGATTCGCCAAATCCGCCGCGGGTTACGGTAGAGGTGGTAGCCGGTTTCGGCGCCATGGCGGTTTTCGGTACGGTCATGGTGCGACCCGGCGTTGCGGCGCCGTAATTTTTGCCGCCGGCATCCGTATATTTGCCGTATGCCGGGCTGGCCGGATTTTTCGAGCTGAACAGCGGCTGCTGAGCGCCCATACCGCCACCCATCATGCGGCCCATCATATAGCCTGCCATCAGCGGCATCCAGAAGCTGCCGCTGCTTTGATTCTGCGCCTGAGCCTGGCCTTCACCGGTCGGCGCCATGCCCGCTTGTGCAGGTGCCTGTTGGCACTGGCCTTCGCCGAATTCAGCGATACAGTCTTCGCGAGTGGCGTATTTTGGCGCGGTGCGTTCAGCTTCTTTCAGCGCATTGTTAAACGCGGTGGTACATTCGGCGCTTTTACCCGGATTAGCTGCAGAGCAGTCGTCCGCGTTCTGATAAAGCGAAACCGTTTCGTCACTCTTTTCACAGCCCGCGAGCATAAAAACAGCGGTAACTGCCAGAGCGACAGGAGTCAGGTGGCGCGCGCTCCAGCTTTTGCGGAACGAGGCGTGATGTATAGATTTTGTCCGTTTCATTTATGTCTTCCAGGACCCAGTGGTAACTCTGCTCAGAATAGAGGATGACTGGTCGAAATTGAAGCGGGAAGAGGCGAGAATGCGGAAGAAGGGGCGGATCTTTACGTTGCCTTACGTTCAGACGGGGCCGAAGCCCCGTCATCAGCATCAGTTACGGAACGGGTTGTTACCGTTGCTGCTGGTTGAACGTGCAGCCGTTGGTTGAGCCGCAGGCATATTGCCGTTGCTGTTAAAGTCATTCACAGCGGCATCTTGCTGCGGATTTTGCGGCGCTACGTTATCCGGAGAAGTCGGGATCGGTTTACCCAGCGTATTATTCAGCGCCACCAGATCCTGCTCGTTCAGCGTACCGAGCGCAGATTTGACGTTAAGCTGGTTGATAAGATAGGTATAACGCGCATTCGCCAGTTGCTGCTTGGCGTTGTACAGCGTGGTGGTGGCATCCAACACATCCACGATGGTACGGGTACCTACGGAATAGCCTGCTTCCATCGCATCTAAAGAGCTTTGGGCAGAGACAACCGCTTGTTTGTACGCGTTAATGCTACTGATGGAAGCATTAATGTTGTTGAACGAAGAACGCACGGTTTGCACCACGCTGCGGTGCGCGCTTTCCAGTTGTTCGCTCGCGCCAACAAAGTTGTACTGCGCTTGTTTCACCTGCGAGTTAACCATGCCGCCCTGGTACAGCGGCAACGAGAAGTTCAGACCGATTTTGTTCTGGCCCATGTTGCTGTCGTCATACTGGGAGGTGTTGGTTTTCGACCCGTTGTAGGAGGTGTCAGAAACGCCGGTAGAGGCGGTCAAACCCAGCGTCGGTAAGTGACCATCCTGCGCCAGACGAATCTGTTCACGCGCCAGATCCTGGCTCAAACGCGCCTGCAATAATGAGAGGTTGCGGTTTTCTGCTTCTTTCAGCAGCGCGTTCACCGCTTGCGGTTTGTTGGTTTTAAAGCCATCAACGTTCAGCGAAGCCAGTTCCGGGTAGTAGTTACCGGTCACCTGGCGCAGCTGTTCTACCGCGTTGTCCAGATTGTTACGCGCGGTAACTTCGTTCGCCAGTACGGTATCGTATTGTGAACGGGCGTTCTGTACGTCAGTGATGGCGACCAGGCCCACGTTAAAACGCTGTGTGGTCTGATCTAACTGACGATAGACCGCATCTTTCTGTGCCTGAGTGTAAGACAGCACGTCAATCGCGTTCAGTACGTTAAAATAAGCGGTAGCGGTATTCAGGATCAGCGTTTGCTGATCGGTCTGATACGTTACGTCCTGGATGCCTGCTGCTTTTTCTTGCAGCGTCAGGGCACGCCATTTAGACATGTCGAACAGCGTCTGAGTCAATTGTAATGACGCGCTGGTTGCGTTGGAGTTGACGCCATTTGCATCACGGTAGCCATTGCTGTAGGTGTAATCGGCACCTAAACCTAGTTGCGGCAGTAATGGGCTACGCGCTTCGTTAATTTTTTCGAATGCAGCATCGCGATCGGCGGCGGATTTACGCAATTCCGGGTTGCTCAGGCGTGCTTGCTGATAAACCTGCATCAGGTTTTCTGCCTGGCTCAAAGTAGTGAACCCCGACAGGCTCAGGCCGATAAGGATGGGGAGCAATTTCTTCATTTGCATTCCTTGTTGTGAAGCAGTATTTAGCGCTGATCAAATTGTAAAAATATTTGCTGATTCTAGCAGAATCCGCCACTTCAAAAAGTTGGCGTTACGTGCCATACGGCGTTAATTTGCATCAATTTAACACAAGGGCGTTCAAACATCAGTCAAACGACCTTGAAATTCACATTTTAATCACTATTGGTTTCAGGACAGCACAATGCGTAAACCAGACAACTTGCCAATGACTTTCACTAAAAATGATGTAGAAATTATTGCACGAGAAACGCTATACCGCGGTTTTTTTTCACTGGATCTTTATCGGTTCCGCCATCGCCTGTTTAACGGCGGTATGAGCGGTGAGGTAAAGCGCGAAATTTTTGAGCGCGGACACGCGGCAGTCTTGCTACCCTTTGACCCTGAGCGGGACGAAGTTGTTCTGGTCGAGCAGATCCGTATCGCGGCGTTTGATACCAGCGAAAGCCCGTGGCTCCTGGAAATGGTGGCCGGAATGATTGAAGAGGGCGAAACCGTTGAGGATGTGGCTCGTCGTGAAGCGATGGAAGAGGCCGGGCTGGAAGTTAAACGTACCAAGCCCGTTCTGAGCTATCTGGCAAGCCCTGGCGGCACCAGTGAGCGCCTGTCTATTTTAGTTGGCGAAGTGGACGCCACGACCGCGAGCGGGATCCACGGTCTGGCTGATGAAAACGAAGATATTCGTGTTCATGTGGTGAGCCGGGAGCAGGCTTATCAATGGGTTGAAGAGGGGAAAATCGACAACGCGGCTTCTGTCATCGCCTTGCAATGGTTACAGCTGCACTATCAAGAGTTAAAAACTGAGTGGAAAAAATGAAGCGTTACACACCTGACTTCCCTGAAATGATGCGCCTGTGCGAAACCAACTATTCGCAATTGCGCCGTCTGCTGCCGCGTAATGACGCAGCCGATGAAACAGTGAGCTATCAGGTCGCAAACGCACAATATCGGTTAACGATCGTTGAATCGACCCGATACACTACGCTTGTCGCGATCGAACAAACGGCACCCGCGGTCACTTACTGGAGCCTGCCGTCATTGACAGTCCGCCTGTATCATGACGCGAGGGTGGCCGAAGTGTGTTCGAGTCAGCAGATCTTTCGCTTCAAAGCGCGGTATGATTATCCAAATAAAAAGTTGCATCAACGCGACGAAAAGCATCAAATTAATCAGTTTCTGGCCGACTGGTTACGGTACTGTTTAGCACATGGAGCGATGGCGATTCCGGTTTATTAGCGTCGTGAAACCTAAGGACACCATTTGGAAAGCCTGTTAACCCTTCCTTTGGCTGGTGAGGCCAGAGTCAGGATCTTACAAATTACAGACACTCACCTGTTTGCCGAAAAGCATGAAACGCTGCTGGGTGTAAACACCTGGGACAGCTATCAATCCGTACTGGATGCAATACATGCAGAGTCGCCTGAATACGATCTGATCGTCGCGACTGGTGATTTGGCGCAGGACCAATCCGCTGCGGCCTATCAGCATTTTGCTGAGGGCATCGCAAGCTTTCGTGCGCCCTGCGTTTGGCTACCGGGCAATCACGATTTTCAGCCGGCAATGTACAGCGCGCTACAGGACGCGGGGATCTCACCCGCTAAACGCGTCTTTATTGGTGAACAGTGGCAAATCCTGTTGCTGGACAGCCAGGTGTTCGGCGTTCCCCACGGTGAATTAAGCGAATTTCAGCTCGAATGGCTGGAACGTAAACTTGCCGATGCGCCTGAGCGCAATACTTTGCTGCTTCTGCATCATCATCCTCTGCCAGCAGGCTGTAGCTGGCTCGATCAGCATAGCCTGCGTAATGCCGCAGAGCTGGATAACGTGCTGGTGAATTATCCTCGTGCCAAGTATTTGTTGTGTGGGCATATTCATCAGGAACTGGATTTGGACTGGAACGGACGCCGCCTGCTGGCGACGCCGTCGACCTGTGTGCAGTTTAAGCCACACTGTTCCAACTTCACGTTAGATACCATCAGCCCAGGCTGGCGGACGCTGGAGCTTTTTGCTGACGGGACGTTGCAGACGCAGGTACGCCGTCTGCAGGGTAATTGGTTCCACCCTGATACCGCTTCAGAAGGCTACTGATGTCTACGCTTCTTTATCTTCACGGATTTAATAGTTCTCCTCGTTCGGCGAAGGCATGTTTGCTGAAAAACTGGCTGGCGGAGCATCACCCGCACGTTGAGATGATCGTACCCCAACTGCCACCGTATCCGGCCCAGGCCGCAGAGATGCTGGAATCGATCATTCTTGAACATGGCGGAGAGTCGCTGGGAATTGTCGGTTCCTCACTAGGAGGCTATTACGCCACCTGGCTGTCGCAATGTTTTATGCTGCCCGCGGTGGTGGTGAACCCTGCTGTCCGACCTTATGAACTGCTGGTCGACTATCTCGGTCAAAACGAGAACCCCTACACGGGGCAGCAATATGTGCTAGAGTCACGCCATATTTACGATCTTAAAGTCATGCAGATTGACCCGCTGGAAGCGCCGGATTTGATCTGGCTGCTTCAACAAACGGGCGATGAAGTGTTGGACTACCGCCAGGCGGTGGCGTATTACGCCTCCTGCCGCCAGACAGTTATTGAGGGCGGAAACCACGCATTCACGGGCTTCGAAGATTATTTCAACCCGATTGTCGATTTCCTTGGACTGCACAGTTTCTGACGATCAATTCGAATTGCTTATTTAAACCATGACGCAAACTTATAACGCTGATGCCATTGAGGTACTCACTGGGCTTGAGCCGGTACGCCGTCGCCCGGGGATGTACACCGATACAACCCGTCCGAACCATCTTGGACAGGAAGTGATTGATAACAGTGTGGATGAAGCACTGGCGGGCCACGCAAAACGCGTGGACGTGATTTTACATGCCGACCAGTCTCTGGAAGTTATTGATGATGGCCGCGGCATGCCGGTAGACATTCACCCTGAAGAGGGCGTTCCGGCGGTAGAGCTGATCCTCTGTCGTCTGCACGCGGGCGGTAAGTTCTCCAACAAAAACTATCAGTTCTCTGGTGGTTTACATGGGGTAGGGATCTCCGTGGTCAACGCCCTGTCGAAGCGTGTGGAAGTGAACGTGCGCCGCGACGGGCAGGTGTACAACATCGCGTTTGAGAACGGCGATAAGGTGCAGGATTTACAGGTTGTCGGTACCTGCGGTAAACGCAATACCGGAACCAGCGTGCACTTCTGGCCGGATGAAAGCTTCTTTGACAGCCCGCGTTTTTCCGTTTCGCGCTTAACGCACGTACTTAAAGCCAAAGCGGTGCTGTGCCCTGGCGTTGAGATCACCTTCAAGGATGAGGTCAATAACAGTGAACAGCGCTGGTGCTACCAGGATGGCCTGAATGACTATCTGAGCGAAGCGGTGAATGGCTTGCCGACGCTGCCGGAAAAACCGTTTATCGGTAATTTCAGCGGTGAAACAGAAACCGTGGACTGGGCGCTGCTCTGGCTGCCGGAAGGCGGCGAGCTGCTGACTGAAAGCTATGTGAACCTGATCCCAACCATGCAGGGCGGTACGCACGTTAACGGCCTGCGCCAGGGTCTGCTGGATGCAATGCGCGAGTTCTGTGAATACCGCAATATTCTGCCGCGCGGTGTGAAGCTGTCGGCGGAAGATATCTGGGATCGCTGTGCTTACGTGCTGTCGGTAAAAATGCAGGATCCGCAGTTTGCCGGACAAACCAAAGAGCGCCTCTCTTCGCGGCAGTGCGCGGCATTCGTCTCTGGCGTGGTGAAAGATGCTTTCAGCCTGTGGCTGAACCAGAACGTGCAATCAGCCGAACTGCTGGCTGAGATGGCGATTTCCAGTGCCCAGCGTCGTCTGCGTGCGGCGAAAAAAGTGGTGCGTAAAAAGTTGACCAGCGGTCCGGCGTTGCCGGGGAAACTGGCGGACTGTACCGCACAGGATCTTAATCGCACCGAACTGTTCCTCGTCGAAGGTGACTCGGCGGGCGGATCGGCTAAACAGGCGCGCGATCGTGAATATCAGGCGATCATGCCGCTGAAAGGTAAGATCCTCAACACCTGGGAAGTCTCTTCCGATGAAGTGTTGGCTTCGCAGGAAGTTCACGATATTTCGGTGGCGATCGGCAT
Organism: Citrobacter sp. RHBSTW-01044; assembly: GCF_013781945.1. Lineage (NCBI taxonomy): Bacteria > Pseudomonadati > Pseudomonadota > Gammaproteobacteria > Enterobacterales > Enterobacteriaceae > Citrobacter > Citrobacter sp. RHBSTW-01044. Next base: position 680,964 of record NZ_CP056180.1, read on the forward strand.
CGATCCGGACAGTGATGATCTGAGCCAGCTGCGCTACGGTAAGATCTGTATTCTGGCGGATGCGGACTCCGATGGTTTGCATATCGCTACGCTGCTGTGCGCGCTGTTTGTAAAACACTTCCGTACGCTGGTGAAACACGGTCACGTCTATGTGGCGCTGCCGCCGTTATACCGTATCGACCTCGGTAAAGAGGTGTATTACGCGCTGACGGAAGAAGAGAAAGCGGGCGTGCTGGAGCAGTTAAAGCGCAAGAAAGGCAAGCCGAACGTGCAGCGCTTTAAAGGTCTGGGTGAAATGAACCCGATGCAGCTGCGTGAAACCACGCTGGATCCGAATACCCGCCGCCTGGTGCAGCTCATCATCGATGACGAAGACGATCAGCGTACCAACGCAATGATGGATATGCTGCTGGCCAAGAAGCGTTCTGAAGATCGCCGTAACTGGTTGCAGGAGAAAGGCGACCTGGCGGATCTCGAAGGGTAATTGACCGTGAATGCCTGGTGGCGCTGGGCTTACCAGGCCTGAGGATTGCAGTATAAGCCGGATACGTCTGTTTATGGCGTTATCCGGCAAATCGACAATCTTAAATGCCAGACTCCAGAATACGAATACTCATGTCCAGCACGTCGCCTTTCACGGCTTCGCTATAGGCTTTCATATGCGGTGTCTGCAAATGCGCTTCAAGATGCGCAATGCTTTCCCACTGTTCAACCATCACGATTGAGTCCGGGGCTGTGGTCTGAAAACTGACGCCAGCAGCATGATCGACCATCGGCGCGTAGCCGTGGCAGCCTTCTTCTTTCAATACGGTTGGAACGATTTTAGCGAATTGATCCAGTACCGCCTGGCGGTGATGTTGACCTGGACGTGTACGGATTTCTGCAATAACGGTAAGCATGGTTAACTCCTTCTAATTCCAGGTTACCAGTTAACCAAAAATTTCGTTCAGATGCTTGCGATATTCTGCGATATAACGCGGGACGTCCGGCATTTTAATCACGTCATTGGTGATAAAGGTCGGCAGCGCTTCCATTCCCAGGAACTGGTTTGCTTTATGGAACGGGAGATAAACGCCATCAACGCCAACGCCATGGAAGAACTGATCTTTTTCAGTGAAAGCTTCTATCGGTGCGTTCCAGGTCAGTGACAGCATGTATTTTTTGCCCTGAATCAGCCCACCGGAGCCGTATTTTTTAGACGCATCTGAACGCGTGCGACCATCGCTGGCGTACAGCGTACCGTGACCTTCGGTAAACACGTCATCAATGTATTTTTTCACGGTCCACGGCGCACCCATCCACCAGCCAGGCATTTGCCAGATAACCACATCGGCCCAGACGAAGTTCTGTACTTCATCAGAAATGTCATAGTCGCTGTCGGCGCGCACGATTTTAACATCATGCCCGAGGTCGCGCAGAAGGCCATCCGCGACCTCGGTCAGGGTGTCGTTTAACTGACCGTTGGAGTGGGCGAATTTTTTCGCACCATTGATAATCAGAATGTTGCTCATTTTGTGTCCTCAGGGAAATACGTTTGAAGACGATTTTACCCCTACCAGCGACGCGGTGAAATTAGCAAAATGTGCAAAGTCTTTTGCTATTTGAGCAATAATAACGCAATTACCAACTGACCTTCGCTTCAAAGCCACCTTGCGGAGCGTTGCCAAACGAGGCTGACATTCCATGCAATATTGCGATACGGCGGACAATCGATAGGCCAAGACCGCTGCCGGTCACGCTTTGTCCCGGTGGACGATAAAAGCGTTCCCCGATGTGCGTCAGGACCTCTGGCGCAACGCCAGGACCATTATCCTTGACGCTAAAATTCCGGGCGTTGAGCGTCACTTCCACAATGCTACCCCGCGGGCTGTAGCGGATCGCATTATCCAGTAGATTTCGTACCATCAGGCTCAGCAACAGCGGCTGTCCTGTGCGCATGATGTTGTGCGCGTTAATCTGCAAACGCACGTCGATGTGCGCCTGCTGGGCTGGATGGTAGATATCCATCACCGCGGATTGCAAAAGCTCCTCCAGCGAGATTTCCGCCACATCCTGAAGATTGTCGAGGGAGTCGAGGCGTGAAAGCGTCAGTAACTGATCGACCAGTCGGGTGGCGCGTTCAATTCCCGCATGCAACTGTACCAGCGCTTTTTCCCGCGTTTGCGGGTCGTCGTCTGACAGTTGCACCACTTCTGTTTGTACTTTCAGCGCGGTCAACGGGCTGCGCAACTCGTGGGCAGCATCAGAAGTGAAGCGCCGTTCGCGGACCATCATGGAATGGGTGCGGGTAAACAACTGATTGAGCGATTCAACCAACGGGCGCACTTCGCTAGGTACACCTTTCGGATCGAGCGGCTCTTCCGATTCCGGTGAGCGCCAGCGCAGAGCCTGCGCCAGTTTTTTCAGCGGCCTGAGTTCACGGCTAATCATGACCACCAGGATTAGCAACATCAGCGGCAGCGCAATCAACCACGGTGTTAACTGGGCGGTGACGATCGACAGCGCCATATCCTCTCGATACTCCCACTCCTGGCCTACCACAATGCGGTATTTGCCGTCAGCGGAATTCAGCCACAGAAAACGCCATGCGTCGTTGTCCCCCTTGAGTTGGCCATCGGTAAAGCCTTCGCGGGTGTAGCCGTAGGGAATATCCTGGCCGTTGTCGCCATCGTGCAATACCATTTTGCCGTCGATGGTGAAGATGGCAAACGTCAGCGCGTCGTCATCAATATGGCCGTGCTTGAGCTTCTTCGGCGTGCGAGCCATATTGCTTGAGGTGGTGACGTCGCTGATATCCAGCGTGCTGAGCCGCTTGGCGAACAGCATCAGTTGGGTATCAAACAGCTCATCGACATTGTCGGTGGTCTGCTTCCAGGCTACAAAGCTGGAAACGGCCCAGGTCGCTGATGCCAGAATCAGAAAAATAAGCGTTAGCCTGACGCGCAGGCTGAGGCGTTGTGTGAGTTTCATGTGTCACCCAAGGTGTAGCCAATGCCATGCACGGTACGGATAAAGTCGCTGCCGAGCTTACGGCGTAAGTGATGGACGTGTACCTCAATCGCATTGCTGGAGACGGTTTCGTCCCAGGTATACAGTTTTTCTTCAATCAGTTTGCGGGGCAGGACGCGACCCTTATTGCGCATCAGCAGCTCCAGTAGAGCGAACTCTTTGGGTTTGAGAGACAAAGGCTCATCTGCCGACGTGGCAACCAGCGCGCCGGGATCAAGCGTCACCTGGCCATGGCGCAATATGTTGCTCGCCTGGCCGCTGGCACGGCGCACCAGCGCCTCCAGCCTGGCGGCAACTTCGATCAGCGCAAAGGGTTTGCACAGATAGTCATCCGCGCCGAGACGCAGACCCTCAACGCGTTCCGCCAGCGCGTCGCGAGCGGTCAGAATCAGCACTGGCTCCTGCTTCCCGTTGGCTCGCCATTCGCGCAAGATCTCCCGTCCGTCGATGCCTGGCAGCGTCAGGTCGAGGATCACCGCATCATAAGGGGCGCTGTAGAGCGCTTCTTTCCCCTGGCGACCCTCGGTAAACCAGTCGATGCTGAAACCCATTTTACTCAGACCTGTTTTCAGGCCGTCGCCGATCAATGTGTCATCTTCGATCAGTAAAATACGCATATGTTCTTCCCTGCAGCCGCTCTCATTAGCGTCAGTAAACCTTGCGACTACAGCCTCTGTACAGCAAAAAAAGTATCTTTTTTTGCCTTAAGAACTTGTTAAGGATTAACTTATTTAATAGTCGTAAACCAAAATGAAAGGGAGACATGACGATGAAAAAATTAGCTGCAATGGTTGCTGTAATGGCACTGTGTTCCGCACCTGTTCTGGCAGCGCAGCAGGGCGGTTTCTCTGGACCGACAACCACCACGCAAAGCCAAAATGGCGGATTTGTCGGCCCGAATGGTAGCAGCGCGACGGTAGAAAGCGCCAAATCACTGCGTGATGACACTTGGGTTACCCTGCGTGGGAACATCGTTGAGCGTATTTCCGACGACCTGTATGTGTTTAAAGATGCGACCGGCACAGTGAATGTGGATATCGACCACAAGCGCTGGAACGGCGTAACCGTCACACCGCAGGATGTGGTTGAAATCCAGGGTGAAGTGGATAAAGACTGGAACTCCGTTGAAATCGACGTGAAACAGATTACCAAAGTTGCCAAATAATCCCCATCAGGGCCGCACTCGTGGCCCTTTTCTTTGTGACTCAACACGCCAGATAGGGTAGTATCTGCGGCAATATTGCCCTTCAATAGAGGGGTACAAAGTTGAGGAACCACGATTAATGAGCGATATGGCAGAGCGCCTGGCGCTGCATGAATTCACGGAAACCGCCTATCTGAACTACTCCATGTACGTCATCATGGACAGGGCGTTGCCGTTTATTGGCGATGGTTTGAAACCCGTTCAGCGTCGCATCGTGTACGCGATGTCCGAACTGGGGCTGAATGCCAGCGCCAAATTTAAAAAATCCGCCCGTACCGTCGGTGACGTACTGGGTAAATACCACCCACACGGCGACAGCGCTTGTTATGAAGCGATGGTGCTGATGGCGCAGCCGTTCTCTTACCGCTATCCGCTGGTCGACGGGCAGGGGAACTGGGGGGCGCCGGACGATCCGAAATCCTTCGCGGCGATGCGTTATACCGAATCCCGCCTGTCTAAATATGCGGAAGTTCTGCTGGGTGAACTCGGCCAGGGAACGTCGGACTGGGTGCCAAACTTCGACGGCACCATGCAGGAACCGAAGATGCTGCCTGCGCGTCTGCCAAATATTCTGTTGAACGGCACGACCGGTATTGCCGTTGGTATGGCGACGGACATTCCGCCACACAACCTGCGTGAAGTGGCGAAAGCGGCGATTACCCTGATTGAGCAGCCGAAAACGACGCTGGATCAGTTGCTGGACATCGTGCAGGGGCCGGACTACCCGACCGAAGCGGAGATCATTACCTCGCGGGCAGAGATTCGTAAGATTTACGAAAACGGGCGCGGCTCCGTACGTATGCGCGCGGTATGGACGAAAGAAGACGGCGCGGTGGTGATTTCCGCACTGCCGCATCAGGTTTCCGGGGCAAAAGTGCTGGAGCAGATCGCCGCTCAAATGCGCAATAAAAAGCTGCCGATGGTAGACGACCTGCGCGACGAATCGGATCACGAAAACCCGACCCGTCTGGTGATTGTCCCGCGCTCCAATCGTGTGGATATGGAGCAGGTGATGAACCACCTGTTTGCCACCACCGATCTGGAAAAAAGCTACCGCATCAATCTGAATATGATCGGTCTTGATGGTCGTCCGGCGGTGAAAAATCTGCTGGAGATCCTCACCGAATGGCTGGCGTTTCGCCGCGATACCGTACGTCGTCGCCTGAACTATCGTCTGGAAAAAGTGCTTAAACGCCTGCATATCCTTGAAGGTTTGCTGGTGGCGTTCCTCAACATTGACGAAGTGATCGAAATTATTCGTCATGAGGATGAACCTAAGCCCGAGCTGATGTCGCGGTTTGGCATTTCTGAAACCCAGGCTGAAGCCATTCTTGAGCTGAAATTGCGCCACCTTGCCAAACTCGAAGAGATGAAAATCCGCGGCGAGCAGGATGAGCTGGCGAAAGAGCGCGATCAGCTGCAAGGCATTCTGGCTTCCGAGCGTAAAATGAGTAACCTGCTGAAGAAAGAGCTGCAGGCTGATGCCGAGGCCTATGGCGACGAACGCCGCTCTCCGCTGCAGGAACGTGAAGAAGCGAAGGCGATGAGCGAGCACGACATGCTGCCGTCAGAGCCAGTGACCATTGTGCTGTCCCAGAGTGGTTGGGTGCGTAGCGCGAAAGGCCACGACATTGATGCGCCGGGATTAAGCTATAAAGCGGGCGACAGCTTTAAGTCTGCGGTGAAGGGTAAGAGCAACCAGCCAGTGGTGTTCGTGGACTCGACCGGACGCAGTTACGCCATCGACCCGATTACGCTGCCGTCGGCGCGTGGACAGGGTGAACCGCTGACCGGGAAGCTCACGCTGCCGCCGGGCGCGACGGTTGAGCACATGCTGATGGAAGGCGACGATCAGAAACTGCTGATGGCATCCGATGCGGGTTACGGTTTTGTCTGCACCTTCAACGACCTGGTAGCTCGTAACCGTGCTGGTAAGGCATTGATTACGCTGCCAGAAAATTCGCGCGTTATGCCGCCGGTTGTGATTGAAGATGAAACCGATATGCTGCTGGCAATCACCCAAGCCGGTCGCATGTTGATGTTCCCGGTAAGCGATTTGCCGCAATTGTCAAAAGGCAAAGGGAACAAGATTATCAATATCCCTTCAGCGGAAGCGGCGAAAGGTGAAGATGGCCTGGCGCAGCTCTACGTGTTGCCGCCACAAAGCACGCTGACTATCCACGTCGGTAAGCGCAAAATTAAACTGCGTCCTGAAGAGTTGCAGAAAGTGACCGGCGAGCGTGGCCGTCGCGGTACGCTAATGCGTGGTCTGCAGCGTATCGATCGCATTGACATTGACTCGCCTCGACGCGCCAGTCACGGCGACAGCGAAGAATAACGCTACCGTCCGGCTCTCCCTGTTTTAGCCCGGGGAGAGCCAACGTTAAAAATTCCCGTGAAACCGTTGTTTATTCGTGCGTTGCGATTAACAATACGCTTTTCCAGAGAGCCGCCCTTAACAAAGCCCTAACCTGATACTGCGTGATGAATCAGGTGACGTAAAATGCCAGGCTCTTAGGCCTCAGAGGTTGTTATGCTATATATTTTTCGTTTAATCATTACTGTTATTTACTGCGTTCTGGTCTGTATTTTCGGTTGCATATACTGTCTGTTCAGCCCACGAAATCCAAAACACGTCGCAACATTCGGTCATATGTTTGGCCGCCTGGCTCCCCTTTATGGCCTGAAGGTTGAGTGCCGCATGCCGGCAGACGCGCAGAACTATGGTAATGCTATCTATATTTGTAATCATCAGAACAACTATGACATGGTTACCGCTGCGAATATCGTTCAGCCGCCGACGGTGACAGTCGGCAAAAAAAGCCTGTTGTGGATCCCATTCTTCGGGCTGCTGTACTGGTTAACCGGCAACCTGCTGATTGACAGAAACAACCGTACCAAAGCGCACAGCACCATTGCGGCGGTGGTGAATCATTTCAAAAAACGTCGTATTTCTATCTGGATGTTCCCGGAAGGAACGCGTAGCCGTGGTCGCGGTCTGCTGCCGTTTAAAACCGGCGCGTTTCATGCGGCGATTGCGGCGGGTGTCCCGGTTATTCCGGTGTGCGTTTCAACCACCTCGAATAAGATAAAACTCAACCGACTCAATAATGGTCTGGCGATTGTAGAGATGTTGCCGCCGATAGATATTAGCCACTTTGGGAAAGATCAGGTTCGTGAACTGGCAGCGCATTGCCGTACGCTGATGGAACAAAAAATCGCAGAACTCGATAAAGAAGTTGCTGAGCGGGAAGCCGCCGGTAAGGTTTAATCCGCGCAATTCGGGTTTGTTACAGGAAAAGATTTCCTGCGTGTTAATCGCCAGTTTTTCATGGAGTTTATATGTCATTCAGTCGGCGTCAGTTCATTCAGGCATCGGGGATCGCACTGTGTGCAGGTGCTGTTCCGCTGAAGGCTAATGCTGCCGGTCAGCAACAACCGTTACCCGTACCTCCGCTGCTGGAGTCCCGTCGGGGGCAGCCGTTATTTATGACGCTGCAACGCGCCCACTGGTCCTTCACGCAAGGCACGCGCGCACCTGTCTGGGGGATTAACGGTCGCTACCTGGGACCGACGATCCGCGTCTGGAAAGGGGATGACGTCAAGCTTATCTACAGCAACCGTCTGACTGAAAATGTCTCGATGACTGTCGCTGGATTACAGGTGCCAGGCCCGCTGATGGGCGGCCCGGCGCGCATGATGTCCCCTAATGCAGACTGGGCACCAGTGCTGCCGATTCGTCAGAATGCCGCTACGCTGTGGTATCACGCCAATACGCCAAATCGTACTGCCCAGCAGGTTTATAACGGTCTTGCCGGAATGTGGCTGATTGAAGATGAAGTGAGTAAATCACTGTCTATTCCCAACCACTACGGCGTGGATGATTTTCCGATCATTATCCAGGACAAGCGTCTGGACAACTTTGGTACGCCGGAATATAGCGAACCCGGCAGCGGTGGTTTTGTCGGTGATACCCTGCTGGTCAACGGGGCGCAAAGCCCGTATGTCGAAGTCTCTCGCGGCTGGGTGCGTTTGCGTTTGCTGAACGCTTCAAACTCACGTCGTTACCAGTTGCAAATGAGCGATGGCCGCGCGCTGCATGTGATTTCCAGCGATCAGGGCTTTTTACCTGCGCCCGTTTCGGTGAAGCAGCTCTCGCTGGCGCCTGGCGAGCGCCGTGAGATCCTGGTGGATATGACTAACGGAAATGAGGTCTCTATCACCTGTGGTGAGGCGGCCAGCATTGTCGACAGGATCCGCGGATTCTTTGAGCCTTCCAGTATTCTCATCTCCACGCTGGTATTGACGCTGCGCCCGACCGGTCTCCTGCCGCTGGTGACCGACAGTCTGCCAATGCGCCTGCTGCCAACGGAAATCCTCAGTGGTTCACCGATTCGCAGCCGTGATATCAGTCTGGATGACGATCCCGGCATCAACGGTCAGCTGTGGGACGTCAACCGCATGGATATTACCGCTCAGCAGGGCTCCTGGGAGCGCTGGACGGTACGAGCGGATATGCCTCAGTCTTTCCATATCGAAGGCGTCTCGTTCCTGATCCGTAATGTGAATGGCGCAATGCCGTTCCCGGAAGACCGGGGCTGGAAAGATACCGTCTGGGTCGACGGCCAGGTTGAATTACTGGTCTACTTCGGACAACCTTCCTGGGCTCATTTCCCGTTCTACTTTAACAGTCAGACGCTGGAAATGGCGGATCGTGGCTCGATCGGACAGATGTTGGTGAACCCGGCGCCGTAATGCGCCGGAGTTTCCGTTACGCCCGCCAGAACATGCGCGAGAACAGGATCAGAATGGGGTAAATCTCCAGACGCCCCATGATCATGGCCGCGCACATCAGAAGTTTTGCCTCCTCGTTTAAGGTGCCAAACGTCGTTGCGGTGATGCCAAATCCCAGCCCCATGTTATTGATGCAGGCGGCAACGGTGGCGAAAGAGGAGAAGAGATCGTAGCCCATCAGATTGAGCGCCCAGATAAAAAAGCTGGTAAATAAAACGTAGAGAAAGAAAAAGCTCCATACCGAACGCACTACTCGGTCGCTTACCACGTTATTGCCCACTTTGATATTCAGCAGGGCGCGAGGATGCGCGAGCTGATGTAACTCCTGACGGCATTGCTTGAACATAATCAAAAAACGCAGCACCTTAATCCCCCCGCAGGTCGAGCCGACACAACCGCCGAAGAAACTGGCGCTGAGCAGCATGAATATCGTGTGCGAAGGCCACTGCGCATAATCCGCCGTCGACAGGCCATTATCTGTCAGCATCGAACTGGCCAGAAAAAAGGCATGCACCAGGCTGTCCGTCATCCCGTACATACCCGCCCGCCAGACCTGCCAGGTGGCGATCAGGGTGACAACCAGCGCAATAAGCAGAAAGAAACGCAGCTCGGCATTACGACGAAAGGGCTTAAAGGTACGTTTCACAATAGCAACGTACCAGAGGGTGAAGTTAAACGCAGACAGCAGTGAAAACAGTCCGGCGACTAACTCAATAGCGTGGCTGTTATAAAAGCCGATGCTCTCACTACGGGTGGAAAATCCGCCGAGAGAGACCGTCGACAGCCCGTGGCATAAGGCATCGAAAAACGACATCCCGGCAATCCAGTAGGCCAGAGTACAAATAAGGCCGAGAATGACGTAGGTCAGCCACAGCGTACGTGCGGTATCAGCAAGCCTTGGCGTGAGGCGTTCTTCTTTAAAGGGACCTGGCATTTCAGACTGATACAGCTTCATACCACCAATACCCAGCAGGGGTAATACCGCCACGGCAAGGACAATAACCCCCAGGCCGCCAATAAAATTGAGCTGAGCCCGATAGTACAGATACGATTTCGGCAAGGCGCTGACGTCGTCAATCACCGTAGCGCCAGTGGTGGTTATCCCGGAAACCCCTTCGAACAGGGCATCGGCAAAGGGGAGATTTAAGCCATCGTCCATCCACATCGGCATGGCGCTGATAAACGAAAACAGCAGCCAGAACAGGACGATGATGACAAATCCATCCCGGGTTCGTAGTTGAATTCCTGCATGTTTGGTTGCCAGCCACGCTCCACCGCCGAGGGTAAAGAACGTCATAAATGTGCTGAAAAAAGCGAAAAAGCTCCGCTCTTTATTTAACAGAGCAATGGTCATCGGCGGCAGCATGGAGAAGCTGTAGAGAAGAACCAGAAATCCGCACAGGTGAACAACTACCCGTAACTGGGAAATATGCAGTGAATCGTTGAGTCGCAATGAAAAATCCCCCGCCGAAAAAGAGTTATCTCAGCTGGCCGGCATGGTGTTAATTATGAATGATAAAAATGGGCGTCGTAAAATTTAACAATTTAAATCACTTTCTACTTGTCTGACTCAGACTCCACTTCATTTCTTGCCGACATACAGCGTATAATCCCCGGCCTTTGATTATTTTTTTACCATTTTTGGAAGCACTATGAGCGCAATATCCCTGATCCAGCCGGACAGAGACCTTTTCTCCTGGCCGCAGTACTGGGCTGCCTGTTTTGGCCCGGCACCATTTTTGCCGATGTCACGCGACGAAATGGACCAACTTGGCTGGGATAGCTGCGACATCATTCTGGTTACCGGCGATGCATACGTCGATCATCCCAGCTTTGGCATGGCAATTTGCGGCCGTATGCTGGAAGCGCAGGGCTTTCGTGTTGGGATTATCGCCCAGCCGGAGTGGAACAACAAAGACGATTTTATGCGTTTGGGTAAACCGAACCTGTTCTTTGGTGTAACCGCAGGCAACATGGATTCGATGATCAACCGTTATACCGCCGATCGCCGACTGCGCCATGACGATGCTTATACGCCAGACAACGTGGCGGGCAAACGCCCGGACCGCGCGACGCTGGTCTATACCCAGCGCTGTAAGGAAGCATGGAAAGATGTGCCGGTTATTCTCGGCGGTATTGAGGCCAGCCTGCGCCGTACCGCGCACTACGACTACTGGTCTGATACCGTTCGTCGCTCCGTGCTGGTGGATTCAAAAGCCGACATGCTGATGTTCGGTAACGGCGAACGTCCGCTGGTGGAAGTGGCGCATCGTCTGGCGATGGGTGAAACTATCGATCAGATCCGCGACGTGCGTAACACCGCGATTATGGTTAAAGAAGCGCTGCCGGGCTGGAGTGGGGTGGATTCCACGCGTCTCGACACGCCGGGCAAAATTGACCCGATCCCGCATCCATACGGCGAGGATTTGCCGTGTGCCGACAACAAACCTGTCGCACCGAAAAAGCAGGAAGCGAAAGCGGTAACCGTACAGCCGCCGCGCCCGAAACCGTGGGAAAAAACCTACGTGCTGCTGCCGTCCTTCGAAAAAGTGAAGGGCGATAAAGTGCTGTATGCACATGCGTCGCGTATCCTGCACCACGAAACCAACCCAGGCTGTGCGCGCGCGCTGATGCAAAAGCATGGCGATCGCTACATCTGGATCAACCCGCCAGCCATTCCGCTCTCTACCGAAGAAATGGACAGCGTCTTTGCGCTGCCGTACAAGCGCGTGCCGCATCCGGCGTATGGCGACAGCCGCATTCCGGCCTACGAGATGATCCGTTTCTCGATCAACATTATGCGTGGCTGTTTTGGCGGCTGCTCGTTCTGTTCGATCACCGAGCATGAAGGCCGCATTATCCAGAGCCGCTCTGAAGACTCGATCATCAATGAAATCGAAGCTATTCGCGACACCGTTCCGGGCTTTACCGGCGTGATTTCCGATCTCGGCGGCCCAACGGCGAACATGTATATGCTGCGCTGTAAGTCACCGCGTGCGGAGCAAACCTGCCGTCGTTTGTCATGCGTCTACCCGGATATCTGTCCGCATATGGATACCAACCACGAGCCGACGATTAACCTCTATCGCCGTGCGCGTGATTTGAAAGGCATTAAAAAGATCCTTATCGCTTCAGGTGTGCGCTATGACATCGCGGTTGAAGATCCGCGCTATATCAAAGAGCTGGCGACCCACCACGTGGGCGGCTATCTGAAGATTGCGCCAGAGCATACTGAAGAAGGCCCGCTGTCGAAGATGATGAAGCCGGGGATGGGCAGCTACGATCGCTTTAAGGAATTGTTCGACACCTACTCTAAACAGGCCGGTAAAGAGCAGTACCTGATCCCGTACTTTATTTCTGCGCATCCTGGGACGCGTGACGAGGATATGGTGAATCTGGCGCTGTGGCTGAAGCAACGTCGTTTCCGTCTGGATCAGGTGCAGAACTTCTATCCATCACCATTGGCGAACTCCACAACCATGTATTACACCGGGAAAAACCCGCTGGGTAAAATTGGTTACAAGAGTGAAGACGTGGTGGTGCCGAAAGGTGATAAACAGCGTCGTCTGCATAAAGCGCTGCTGCGTTACCATGATCCAGCCAACTGGCCGTTAATCCGCCAGGCGCTGGAAGATATGGGGAAAAAGCATCTGATCGGTGGTCGTCGCGAATGTCTGGTTCCGGCGCCTACGCTGGAAGAGATGCGCGAAGCGCGTCGCCAGAACCGTCATACCCGTCCGGCGTTGACCAAGCACACGCCTGTGGCGCATCAGCGCCAGACGCCTGCCGCGAACAAAAAACGTGGGAAAGTAGCAGGGCGCTAATCTGTCTTGCCCGGGAGTGAAATGTTTACCGGGCCTGAAAGACCGTCGGCCGGATAAGGTGCCATCTGGCGGAAGTGTTCAGTAATTATGCCTCACGAATTCTGGCCGCTAATGCGGCCAGTTTTGCATCATCCGCCCGTTCATGATCGTGTGACGACAGATATCCTTCATACTGCTCGAAAAATTGGTTCTGCTGCGATTCAATCGGCTTCCAGTGGGGCAGATCGCATGGGACTCAATTAGCTGTGCACGTGGTCTACGTCGAAATTCAAATCAGTAAAGGCCCGACGAGAGGTCGGGCAGGAGAGAAGGGGTTAACCGCCGAACTGGTCCGGGTCTGGTCCCAGACGTTTGCCCTGATCGAGCTTTGCGATTTCGCCTAATTCATCTTTATCCAGGCGGAAGTCCCAGACGTTAAAGTTTTCTGCGATACGCGCAGGGGTGACTGATTTCGGAATAACCACCAGGCCGCTATCCAGATGCCAGCGGATGACAATCTGCGCCGGTGATTTGCCATATTTCTCCGCGAGATCGCGGATAATCTTTTGATCAAAGACGTCTTTGCCGCCCTGCGCCAGCGGGCTCCAGGATTCGGTCTGGATTTTATGCGTTGCGTTCCAGGCGTGCAGTTGGCGCTGTTGCATAAGCGGATGAAGTTCTATCTGGTTAATCACCGGTGGTACGCCGGTTTCATCCATCAGTCGCTGGAGATGATTGATCTGAAAGTTACACACGCCGATGCTCTTAATCAGCCCTTCTTTTTGCAGATCGATCATGCTTTCCCACGCTTCAACGTAGTGGTCGATCGCCGGCACTGGCCAGTGCATCAGATAAAGATCGAGGTAATCGAGCTGGAGTTTCTCCATGCTTTCGAGCAAGGCTTCCCGAGGGCGTTTCTGGTCATCATTCCACAGCTTGGTGGTGATGAATAACTCTTCCCGCGGTACGCCCGCATCGCGTATTGCTTTGCCGACACCTTCTTCGTTTTTGTACGCTGCAGCGGTATCAATTGAGCGATACCCCACTTCCAGCGCTTTATGAATGGCGGTGATGACCTCTTCGTTACTTGCCTTCCAGACCCCCAGGCCCAGCTGCGGCATGACGTTACCATCCTGTAGTTTAATAATGGTTGGACCGGTCATAATTCCTCCCCTGAATTGAGTTTACCGAGGCAAGCCCCGGTAAGTTAGGTGTGACTTAAGTCTGGCCTATCCTCGTCATACTTCAAGCTGCATATGCGTTGGCTTTATTACTCGACCCATCCATGGGCCTCGTCCTTTCAAGGCCGCTGCAAGCAGCGTTCAAATCTGCTCCCGGCAGGTTTGTCGTTTCACCCCCAGTCACTGACTTATGTAAGCTCCTGGGGATTCTCTCCTTTGCCGCCTTTATGCAACTCGAAATATTTAGAATATAAATACCCAAAAATGAAAGGCGGAGGTGAAAAAACCTTAGCGGGCAGCTTCGTAAATCCGACGGCTGACCTCGAGCGTAATGTCCTGATGTTCGCCCAGTTTCGTACCGCCGTGCGCTTGCAGTTTTTCCAGTAGCGCCGGGATGGAACTACCGTCCAGGCCGTAGTCAGACAGACGAGTCGGTACGCCCATTTGTTCGAAGAAAGCGCGGGTTGCGGCAATAGCGGCGTCGATGCGTTGGTCATCGGAACCTTCGGTGATATTCCAGATACGCTCTGCGTATTGCAGCAGTTTGGCACGTTTGGTATCGCGTTTTTCATTCCACAGCGCTGGCAGAACGATAGCCAATGTTTGAGCATGATCCAGACCGTGCATTGCGGTCAGTTCGTGGCCCAGCATATGCGTTGCCCAGTCTTGTGGTACGCCTGCGCCAATCAGACCGTTCAGCGCCTGGGTTGCCGCCCACATAACGTTCGCACGCACGTTGTAATTTTCCGGCTCCTGCAATGCTTTCGGGCCTTCTTCTACCAGCGTAAGCAGAATACCTTCGGCAAAGCGATCCTGAATTTTCCCGTCTACCGGATAAGTCACATACTGCTCAACGGTATGTACGAAGGCATCTACGACGCCGTTCGCAACCTGACGCGGCGGCAGGGTATAGGTGTAAACCGGATCCAGCACGGCGAATACCGGCTGCACAAATGGGGTCATAAAGGCCAGCTTATCGCCGGTGGTTTTACGCGAAATGACCGCGCCGGAGTTAGATTCAGAGCCGGTTGCTGGCAGGGTTAATACGGAGCCCATCGGGATAGCGCTTGTTACGTCGTTGCCGTGGGTTTCCAGAATACGCCATGGATCGATGCCGTCAGCGTATTGTGCCGCAGCCGCGATGAATTTGGTGCCATCCAGCACCGAACCGCCGCCTACCGCCAGCAGGAACGTCACTTTCTCATCACGCACGATTTTTACCGCGTTCATCAGCGTTTCATAAGACGGGTTCGGCTCAA
Organism: Citrobacter sp. RHBSTW-01044; assembly: GCF_013781945.1. Lineage (NCBI taxonomy): Bacteria > Pseudomonadati > Pseudomonadota > Gammaproteobacteria > Enterobacterales > Enterobacteriaceae > Citrobacter > Citrobacter sp. RHBSTW-01044. Next base: position 696,214 of record NZ_CP056180.1, read on the forward strand.
TACCGCCAAACTCCAGCACGTCCAGGCCTTTCAGCGCATCCTGAACCTGTGCCAGGACACCGGTTTTTTTCACGCTACCGCCGCCATAGGTAACCAATACGCGAGCATCCTGAGGGATTTGATCGCGCAGCTCAGCAATCGCACCTTTACCAAACAGAATGCGGGTTGGGGTATGGAGATTAAAGTTGTTCATTGCTCGTTCCCTTATGTGGGTAAAAAAAGAGGGCAGGAGAGTGTCTGCCGGATGATGAACATTGTGGTCGTCAGCCGCGCTGCTCTCAATGCTCATTTCTGCCGATGTCTTGCCCATTTCTACAGACTGCTGGAGAAAACGGATAAATCTGCGCATTATGTCAGGGTTGCAAACCGATGATGAAATGGTGCTCTATGAACCGTGATGAGATCTGCCTTCTGCTGACAGATAAAATTAAGCAGCTGAAAAACAATGAAAATAAACTCAGCGAACTGCTGCCAGATGTCCGCCTGCTGCACGGCACTGAGCCGGCAGCGCGTACACCGGTAATGTATCAGCCAGGAATCATATTTCTCTTTTCGGGACATAAAATTGGTTATATCAATGAACGTGTATTTCGTTATGACGCCAACGAATACCTGTTGCTAACCGTACCGTTACCCTTTGAATGTGAAACGTATGCAACGCCGGAGGTTCCCCTGGCCGGTATCTACCTGAATGTCGATATTCTGCAATTGCAGGAGCTGTTGATGGACATTGGGGAAGATGAGCTGTTCCAGCCCGCCATGGCGGCCAGCGGGATCAACTCCGCGACGCTTTCTGACGAAATACTGTGCGCCGCTGAGCGCCTGCTGGATGTGATGGAGCGACCGCTGGATGCGCGTATTCTGGGGAAACAGATTATTCGCGAGATCCTCTACCATGTGTTGACCGGGCCGCGCGGCGGCGCATTACTGGCGCTGGTTAGCCGCCAGACGCATTTCAGTTTGATAAGCCGGGTGCTGAAGCGCATTGAAACCAAATACACCGAAAATCTCAATGTCGAACAACTGGCGGCAGAAGCGAACATGAGCGTGTCGGCGTTTCATCATAATTTTAAAGCGGTGACCAGCACGTCGCCGCTGCAATACCTGAAGAGTTATCGTCTGCATAAAGCACGGATGATGATGATCCACGACGGGATGAAGGCCAGTGCGGCTGCCATGCGCGTCGGCTATGAGAGCGCATCGCAATTCAGTCGGGAATTCAAACGTTTCTTTGGCGTAACACCGGGGGAGGATGCAGCCAGAATTCGAATGATGCAGGGGAGTTAAACTTGCTCAGCGCTGGCCTGATAAGCGAAACGTCATCAGGCGAAAATGCCGGGGGAACCCCGGCCTACGGTTAATACTCAGGCGCTACAGTATTTTTTTTTAATCACGACAAACAGGGTACCCAACAGACCCGCGGTTAACAGGGCAATCGGCAGGATCATTAAAAAGGTCATCACCTGATCTTCATGGCGTTTGACGAACGGGATCATGCTCAGCGCATAGCCAAAGCCGGTGACGACGGTGACCCACAGCAGACCGCTCAGCCAGTTAAAAAACTGGAACCGACGGTTTGGCAGACCCGAAATTCCCGCCATTGTTGGCAGCAAGGTACGAACGAATGCCAGGAAACGCCCAGCCAGGAGTGCCATCAGCCCGTGTTGGTCAAACATGCAGGTAGCGCGCTGATGATATTTATCAGGTAATTGCGCCAGCCAGCCTTTTACCGTCCGCGTGTTGCCCAGCCAGCGTCCCTGAATGTAGCTCAGCCAGCAGCCCAGACTGGCTGCGGCAGTCAGAATAGCTATGGTAGGTATAAAACTCATCACGTCCTGAGCGATCAGCGCCCCTGCCAGCAATAACAGGCTGTCTCCGGGTAAAAAGGAGGCAGGCAGCAGGCCATTTTCTAAAAACAGTGTGGCGAACATTACGAAGTACACCACGCTCACAACGTGCGGATCCGCCAACGCGGCAAAATCGTGTTGCCAAAGCGCGGAGACAATATCTTGAATGACTACCATGGACTTTCCTGTGGAACAGCGTTTATGTGTGGATTGTACTCCTGAATTGTCCGGGATGCCTTGATCCCGGACGCAACAATTGCAGACTTTTCCACCAGAAGTGTCTGCATATATGTCCATCTATGGCAATTTTACTCGATTCGGGCAAATCCTGCGGCCAAATCGGCAATCAGATCGTCAACATTCTCTAAACCGATATGCAAACGGATGAGCGTTCCACTGAAGTCCACCTCGCCTTGCGGACGGATTGCCGCAATGTGTTCCGGCTGATTAGCGAGAATCAGCGACTCAAAACCGCCCCAGGAGTAGGCCATGCTGAACAGGCTGAAGTGGTCGAGATACGCGGCCAGCTCTTCATGATTTAGTTTCTTATTCAATACAAATGAGAACAGTCCGCTGCTGCCGGTGAAATCACGCTTCCAGAATTCGTGGCCTTTACTGCCGGGTAGCGCGGGGTGGTTCACGCGGGCGACCTGCGGATGGCTGGCCAGCCACTCGGCGACCTTTAAGCTGCTTTCATGATGTTGGCGCAGGCGAACGCTTAGCGTACGCAGTCCGCGGCTGGTCATATAGGCGGTATCGGCGTCCAGCATTTGCCCCATCAGATAGGCATTTTCGCGCAGTTGATCCCAGCAACGGGCATTAGCTACCGCAGTGCCGACCATGGCGTCGGAATGGCCAATCAGATATTTGGTACCAGCCTGAATAGAAATATCGATGCCAAAATCCAGCGCTTTGAACAGCACCCCGGCAGCCCAGGTGTTATCAATTATGATGATCGCATCCGGCGCGACGCTTCTGACGGCGGCAACAATAGCTGGGACATCATGTACTTCCATGGTGACAGAGCCGGGAGATTCCAGAAATACGACTTTAGTGTTCGGCTGTATGTGCTTCACAATATCGGCACCAACCAGCGGATCGAACCATCCGGTGGACACGCCGAGTTTGCCGAGAATTTTGGTGCAGAAATCCTGGCTGGGTTCATAGGCGGTGTTGGTCATCAGCACATGATCCCCTTGTTCCACAAAGGCGAGGATGGTGTTGGCAACGGCCGCCGCGCCGCAGGGGAATAACGCACAACCCGCGCCGCCTTCCAGTTCACACATTGCCTCCTGCAGGGAAAAATGCGTCAGGGTTCCGCGACGTCCATAGAAAAGCGCACCGTTAGCACGGTTGTGCGTAGCCTGCTTTTTGGCCTCTACGGTATCAAACACTAGCGAAGAAGCGCGCTGGATCACGCTATTTACCGCGCCCAGCGTGTACTTTTTACTGCGTCCTGCGTGAACGAGTTTGGTTTCAAGTTGCTTATCTGCCATGTCGTCTTACCTGTTTTTATACGTCTGGATGTCTAAACTACCATGAATCAAAGATGACGCATCCTGCAGAACGGTCATACAGTAGAAAATAATCTCAAAATGCTTCTGGTGACTTTTTTACTGCGTAAGCGCAAGGAAAAGAAACCAAAGGTGCGGCAATATGTAAATAGTAATGAGAACGACTATCAATTCGACGTCGTTTTGATATCATTACGCTCAGATTTTGTGATTTGCGTCCTGGAGATACAGAGTGGGTAATAATTTGATGCAGACGGATCTTTCCGTCTGGGGTATGTATCAGCACGCCGATATCGTGGTTAAGTGCGTGATGATTGGGCTGATTTTGGCATCAGTGGTCACCTGGGCTATCTTCTTTAGTAAGAGCCTTGAGTTCTTTACTCAGAAACGCCGCCTTAAGCGTGAACAGCAACTGCTGGCGGACGCCCGCTCTTTAGACCAGGCAAATGAGATTGCTGCAGGATTTGATGGCAAAAGCCTGGGCGCACAGTTGATTTACGAAGCGCAGAACGAACTGGAATTGTCAGAAGGCAGCGACGACAACGAAGGTATTAAAGAGCGTACCGGCTTCCGTCTGGAGCGTCGTGTGGCGGCGGTAGGTCGTCATATGGGACGTGGTAACGGCTACCTGGCCACCATCGGGGCTATCTCTCCATTTGTGGGTCTGTTCGGTACCGTATGGGGCATCATGAATAGCTTCATCGGGATTGCACAAACCCAAACGACCAACCTGGCCGTTGTTGCGCCGGGTATCGCAGAAGCACTGTTAGCGACGGCGATCGGTCTGGTCGCGGCAATTCCTGCGGTTGTTATCTACAACATTTTCGCACGTCAGATTGGCAGCTATAAAGCGATGCTGGGCGATGTCGCGGCACAGGTATTGTTGCTGCAAAGTCGCGATCTGGACCTGAACGCTAGCGCTTCTGCCCATCCGGTACGTGCAGCGCAGAAATTACGTGTAGGATAATGTTCCATGGCAATGAGCTTTAATGAAAACCTGGACGATAACGGTGAAATGCATGAAATCAACGTGACGCCGTTTATCGATGTTATGTTGGTTTTATTGATCATCTTTATGGTGGCCGCACCGTTGGCAACGGTGGATGTGAAGGTGAATCTCCCGGCTTCCACCAGCACGCCGCAGCCGCGTCCGGAAAAACCGGTTTACCTGTCTGTTAAAGCCGATAAGAGTATGTTTATTGGCAACAATCAGGTGACGGATGACACCATGATTAGCGAATTAAATACGCTGACCGATGGGAAGAAAGACACCACGATTTTCTTCCGTGCGGATAAAACCGTCGATTATGAAACCATGATGAAAGTTATGGATACGCTGCATCAGGCGGGTTTCCTGAAGATTGGTCTGGTCGGTGAAGAGACCGTGAAAGCGAAGTAATCCTGATTGCCGGGTAATGGTTGTTGCCTTACCCGGCCTTCCTCTCCTGATTTAACTCTCCCCACACGCCCTTATCTGTCCTCATCCAGTGCGACTGCCGTTATCCTGGTGGGTTCGTAGTTCCCTTCAGACAGTTTACGCGTCAGGCGTAAGGTGGCTGTTTCTCGCTTGAGTATATGCTGGTATGTGCTCTCCAGCCGGGCCATGATTTTGTCCCGTAGTTCTGGTTGCTGCTCCATAATGGCTTCAATCGCGGCGCCATAGATCTCTTCTTTAGCCTGCAGCGCATAAATTTCGCGACGATTTTGCCATTTCAGCCGCACCAGCGCGGCGGGAATAGAGACTATCTCCTGGGCAACGCTTTCCAACGTCGCATTTTTATTGGCAATCAATACGGCCAAATTTTGCTTTAAGACAAACTCATCGCTTTTATGGTCATCTAAAGCCAAATAAACATTATTATCCTCAACATCTTTCATTTTATTTCTCTTCCAGAGAATAAAAAATAGGATCGCTGGTCTCACGCGTAATTAAATTAAGCCAAATTTTATTGCCCTGTTCATTTACGCTGGCTGTTTTTGTCGATAAAATTTTACTTAATTCTTGAGCGTTAATGTCGCCTTCCGCTTGTAGTGAATTGAGCAGGCGAGTGAAGGACTCAATTTTTGCGGCACGAAACAGGCGCTCTTTTAAATGGCGATCGCACTCTTCAAATAACATATTGCGCGCCTGGCCGTTAGCGGTAGAGCTAATCAAAATATCGGGTTCGTAATCGCTTAATGTTCTCTTTCCCTGAGTCAAATTTTCACTATTATCTGTGGAACTGGTATTAGTAGATGAGCTGGATAAGTGAAAACGCGAGGGAACAAGATGCTCGGGAAGCATGTTGAAATATCCTTTGATGCCAATGATATGTTGTTCTAAATAAACCAGGCTGCGTTGACAATAGCATGGCGTAATTTTAAAATCAAAAAAAATGGAGCCAGTATATGAACAGTATATTTTATTCTGTTATTACCCTGCTATTGCTTACCTGCGGGGTACTTTTGTTGATGCGCAGTGCAAATAAAAACCGATATGCAGAAAATGGGCACTCTGAAAACCAGCCGGAAATGCTGAGTAAAGAAGAGGGGGAAGATCATTTTTCGGTACTGATGAATTCGATTACCCCAGTATGGTATTGGCGCGTTAATCACGAATATATCGATTTTATCCACTCAACGATCAAGCGGATGACAATGGTGGAGCTAAATGAGACGCCAGGGCTATTTGATGCACAGCGGCGTTGTAGCGATCTCAACTCTGCGGTGTATAAATATTACGACAATATAAAAAAGCGCTGTCTGAGCGGTGAGAAAGTCCCGCATGCCGATCTGGATGTGCTTAACTTACGCCAGTGCTTCAGGGAGTTCAGTCTGGAGGCTTATCCTGCGCTTGTCGCGCTGGTGTGGCCGGAATTTCAACGTCCAGAGATCAAAGCGGAAGAGGTGTGAAGGGATTGGCTGGCCCTGTTACGTGCCGGGGAGGCTAACGCCGCTTCCCGGCACAGAGTTACAAACGGCTATTTGTCAGATGAGGCCTGCCACAGGTTCAGCTTACCATCCGCGACATGCTTATCGATCTGCGCCAGTTCTTCGGCGCTGAACGTCAGGTTAGCCAACGCCTGAACGTTCTCCTCCAGTTGCTCCGGTCGGCTGGCGCCAATTAATACCGACGTCACCCGGTTGTCTTTCAGCAGCCAGCTTAAGGCCATTTGCGCCATCGACTGTCCGCGCTGTTGCGCCATCTCATTGAGCAAACGCAGGCTGTTAAGGTTTTCTTCCGTCAGCATATTTTCCGTCAGCCCACGAACTTTTTTCCCTTCACGCTGCATGCGTGAACCTTCCGGAATGCCGTTGAGGTATTTCCCCGTCAGCAGCCCCTGGGCCAGCGGCGTAAATGCGATGCAGCCCATGCCGTTGGATTCCAGCGTATCCAGCAGACCGCTGCTGTCTACCCAACGGTTAAGCAGGTTGTAAGAAGGCTGGTGGATCAGCAGCGGAATTTTCCATTCCCGCATCAGCTCGGCCATTTTCTGCGTACGCTCCGGAGAATAGGATGAGATGCCGACATACAGCGCTTTACCGCTTTGCACCGCATGGGCCAGCGCTGAGGCGGTTTCTTCCATTGGCGTATTTTCGTCAACGCGGTGCGAGTAGAAGATATCGACATAGTCGAGGCCCATGCGTTTCAGGCTCTGGTCGAGGCTGGCGAGCAGGTATTTGCGCGAACCGCCAGAACCGTATGGCCCTGGCCACATGTCATAGCCTGCCTTGGTGGAGATGATCAGTTCATCACGATAGTGTGCAAAATCCTCGCGCAATAATCGGCCAAAATTCTCTTCTGCGCTGCCCGGAGGCGGCCCGTAGTTATTGGCTAAATCAAAATGCGTGATGCCTAAATCAAATGCTTTACGCAGCAGAGCGCGCTGTGAATCCAGCGCCTGAACGTGCCCAAAACTGTGCCACAAACCCAGCGATAGTGCGGGTAAACGTAAACCGCTGCGCCCGCAGTAGCGATAGAGCATCTGCTCGTAACGTTCAGGATTGGCAAACCAGTCCATGAGATCTCCTTAGTGCAGGTGAATTTCGAAACAACGTTTCTATTCTAGCGGGTTCATGATGAATATCCCGTTCACCAGGTCACACTGGAATGAAAAACTGGGCAAAAACAGACCACTGTGCTTTGCTTAAAAAAACATCGATCCGGAGTGCTGCCATGTCGCGTCTAACTGCCAAAGACTTTCCGCAAGAATTGCTCGACTACTATGACTATTACGCTCATGGCAAAATAACGAAACGCGAGTTTCTCAATCTTGCTGCGAAATATGCAGTCGGTGGTATGACGGCGCTGGCATTATTCAATGTGTTGAAACCCAATTATGCCCTCGCAACGCAGGTGGAGTTCACCGATCCTGATATCCTGGCGGAATACATGACTTACCCTTCACCTGAAGGGCATGGTGATGTGCGTGGGTATCTGGTCAAACCTGCGAAAGCGACGGGGAAAGTTCCGGCGGTAGTGGTGGTGCATGAGAATCGTGGGCTGAATCCGTATATTGAGGATGTGGCACGGCGGGTGGCAAAGGCGGGCTATATTGCGCTCGCGCCTGATGGCTTAAGTTCAGTAGGGGGCTATCCTGGCAATGATGATAAAGGTCGGGAGTTGCAGCAGCAGGTTGACCCGGTAAAGCTGATGAACGACTTTTTTGCCGCCATTGAATTTATGCAGCGTTATTCAGGCGCGACGGGAAAGGTGGGTATCACCGGATTTTGCTACGGTGGCGGCGTATCGAATGCCGCAGCCGTTGCTTTTCCTGAACTGGCCTGCGCAGTGCCTTTTTATGGGCGTCAGGTTCCTGCATCAGATGTCCCTAAAATAAAAGCGCCTTTATTACTGCACTATGCGCAATTAGATACCCGAATTAATGAGGGATGGCCCGCCTATGAAGCGGCGCTCAAAGCCAATAAGAAAGTCTATGAGGCATATATCTATCCCGGCGTTAATCATGGTTTTCATAATGACTCGACACCGCGTTATGATAATGCTGCCGCTGATTTGGCCTGGGAGCGTACTCTTGCATGGTTTAACAAATATTTACGATAGAAAACAAGGGATTATTTAATGCTTCAGGTTAATTATCTGAATAATAATGCTAGCTAATTTCATTAGCATTCATGTTGATATAGTGTAAATAATATTGGATGCACTTAAGAAAGTAAAAAAATAAAGAATGCATTATATCTTCTCTGTTGCCTGCCGATAACAAGGATAAGTATCGCCTGATGGCGAATTCCTCATCAACGGCAAGGAAATTATTATGCGTTTGCTGAAAAACTTCACTATTCGTATTGTCATGTTGGCAATACTGGGACTTTTTTGCCTGCTCTGGTCGGGCGTGGGTTTATTCAGTCTTCATTCTTTATCAAAAATATCTGAAGGCAATGATATTGACCGTCATCTTGTCCATCAGATGACGGTCCTCAGTCAGGGGAACGATCAGTATTTTCGCTTCGTAACGCGCTTAAGTCGCGCCATGGATGTCAAAATGAGCGGCGGAACGCCTGATTTTGCACCAGCGCAGCAGTCCCTGGAGAATATGAGCAAAAAACTCCAGGAGATGAAAACGTTGTCTCCGGGGCCTATGGATCCGGACGTTGCCGCGGCGGTACTGACGAAGTGGCAGGCGCTGCTGGATAACGGGGTGATTCCGCAAATGCAACTGGCGCAGCAGGGCACGCTTACGGCCTTTGCGGAGCATGCCAGCACCGTTACGCCAGCGCTAAGCCGTGAATTTGGCGCCAGTGCCGAACGTTTTAACGCCACGGCAGGTGAGCGGCTTGATACCACGCGTGTCATGGTCGATGGCAAAACGTCTATCATCCGGACGCTAATTATTACCGCCGTGATCCTCGGTATTGCTCTCCTGTTCTTCACAGATCGTTACCTCGTCGCCATGATGGTGAAACCCCTGGGACGTATCCGCCAGCAGTTCCAGCAGATTGCTCAGGGCGATCTCAGCCATCCAATCGAAGATTTTGGCCGTAACTGCGTGGGCCAACTGGTGCCGTTATTGTGCGCGATGCAGGACAGCCTGCGCGAAGCCGTCAGTACAATTCGCTCAGGTAGTGACAACATCTGGCGAGGGGCTACGGAAATTTCCACCGGCAATAACGATCTCTCATCGCGTACTGAGGAGCAGGCTGCGGCGCTGGAAGAGACCGCTGCCAGCATGGAGCAACTGACCGCAACGGTAAAACTGAACGCCGAAAACGCGCGTGAAGCCAGCCAGCTTGCCGATACGGCGACAGAAACGGCAGGTAAAGGGAGCAGCCTGGTTTCAGAAGTGGTTGAGACGATGGACGGCATTGCCGCCAGCTCTAAACAGATCGCGGAAATTACGTCTGTTATCAATAGCATTGCCTTCCAGACCAATATTCTGGCGCTGAACGCGGCAGTTGAAGCTGCCAGAGCAGGTGAGCAGGGGCGTGGTTTTGCCGTTGTTGCCGGTGAGGTGCGTAACCTTGCCAGCCGTAGCGCCGGGGCGGCGAAAGAGATTGAGACGCTGATTGGCGAATCGTCGCGTCGCGTCGATCAGGGCGCTCGACTGGTTAAAGAGACGGGATTAACCATGGAGGCGATTCTGCGCGGAGCCACCGAAGTGACCGTTATCATGAAGCAAATTGCTTCTGCCTCAGAAGAACAGAATAAGGGCATCTCGCAGGTGAGCGTGGCGATCACGCAGATGGACAGCGTAACGCAACAGAACGCCGCGCTGGTAGAGCAAGTTTCCGCCGCAGCTGTGGCGCTTGAACGGCAAACGGAAGAGCTGCAACGCTCGGTACAACAGTTCCGCCTTTCAGCAAACGATGTGCAGTACGCCGCCGCCAGCACCGCTTCCCCTTCAGCAGACAGCAAAACGTCTGCAGCCGCTAAAAAGGATGAATGGGTGTCCTTTTAAGCGGGCATAAAAAAGTACGTGATACCTCTGGTCTTTGCTTAAAAAATCGCTATATAATTTATTATATAGCGATTGGAGGTTATGCATGGACAACCATTTTGGAAAAGGCTTGATGGCCGGATTAAACGCGTCAAGTGCGGATAGCGCACGCACGGCGGCCAATTTTTGTGCTGATTATAAACGCGGTTTTGTGCTGGGGTTTTCTCATCGAATGTTTGAAAAAACGGGCGATCGACAGCTCAGCGCGTGGGAAGCGGGGATCCTCACGCGTCGCTATGGGCTGGATAAAGAGATGGTTATGGATTTCTTTAAAGAGAACCAGTCCAGTACAACAATTCGTTTTTTCATGGCTGGCTATCGTCTCGAAGCTTGATCCGAAAGGGGTATTATCTTGCTTTAATTAATTACACTATTGACCTACGCCTTCGTTTTGTTGCTCCGCCGAAGTATTATAATGCACATAACCATATAAAAAGTGTGGTAAATGGCGCGCCGATCGCAATATGCAACATGCGAAAGGTGCAAAATAAAAGCCAGGTCTTCGCAACGGAATAACTATAAAATGACTGGAGATAACTCTCTCATCAATTCGAACGGCATCAATCGCCGTGATTTCATGAAGCTTTGTGCAGCACTGGCCGCTACCATGGGGCTCAGTAGCAAAGCCGCCGCAGAAATGGCCGAATCAGTTTCTCGTCCTCAGCGTCCACCGGTTATCTGGATTGGTGCGCAGGAGTGTACGGGTTGTACTGAATCGCTACTTCGCGCGACACACCCTACAGTGGAAAACCTCGTTCTGGAGACAATCTCTCTGGAATACCATGAGGTACTCTCTGCCGCCTTCGGCCACCAGGTCGAAGAGAATAAACATAACGCTCTGGAGAAGTACAAAGGGCAATATGTTTTGGTTGTAGATGGTTCTATCCCACTGAAAGACAATGGTATTTACTGCATGGTTGCCGGTGAGCCGATCGTAGATCACATCCGCCGGGCCGCAGAAGGCGCTGCCGCTATCATTGCCATCGGCTCTTGTGCCGCGTGGGGTGGTGTTGCTGCTGCTGGCGTTAACCCAACGGGTGCCGTCGGCTTGCAGGAAGTTCTGCCAGGCAAAACCATCATCAACATCCCCGGCTGTCCTCCGAACCCGCACAACTTCCTTGCAACGGTCGCGCATATCATCACTTACGGTAAGCCGCCGAAGCTGGATACCAAAAACCGTCCTACATTTGCCTATGGTCGTTTGATTCACGAACACTGCGAACGTCGCCCGCACTTCGATGCAGGTCGTTTTGCTAAAGAGTTTGGCGATGAAGGTCACCGTGAAGGATGGTGCCTCTACCATCTGGGCTGTAAAGGACCAGAAACCTACGGCAACTGCTCAACGCTGCAATTCTGCGATGTTGGCGGCGTGTGGCCGGTGGCTATCGGTCACCCTTGCTACGGCTGTAACGAAGAAGGTGTCGGTTTCCATAAAGGTATTCACCAGCTTGCTCATGTGGAAAACCAAACACCGCGTTCCGAGAAACCTGACGTCAATATGAAAGAAGGCGGCAATATTTCTGCCGGGGCGATTGGGCTGCTTGGTGGCGTAGTAGGACTGGTTGCCGGTGTCAGCGTGATGGCGGTTCGTGAACTGGGGCGTCAGCAGAAGAAAGATAACGCTGACTCACGGGGAGAATAACCGTGAACAGACGTAACTTTATTAAAGCAGCCTCCAGCGGGGCATTGCTGTTGGGCGCTGCGCCGTCCATCAGCCATGCGGCTGCAGAAAACCGTCCGCCGATCCCTGGTTCTCTTGGGATGCTCTATGACTCGACGCTGTGCGTAGGCTGCCAGGCCTGTGTCACCAAGTGTCAGGATATCAACTTCCCGGCGCGTAACCCGGAAGGCGAGCAGACCTGGTCGAACAACGACAAACTGTCACCGTATACCAATAACATCATCCAGGTGTGGCGTAGCGGAACAGGCGTTAACAAAGACCAGGAAGAAAACGGCTACGCATACATTAAGAAGCAGTGCATGCACTGTGTCGATCCGAACTGCGTCTCCGTTTGCCCGGTCTCCGCGCTGAAGAAAGATCCGAAAACTGGCATCGTCCACTATGACAAAGATGTCTGCACGGGCTGTCGTTACTGCATGGTCGCCTGCCCGTACAATGTGCCTAAGTATGACTACAACAACCCGTTTGGTGCGCTTCACAAATGTGAACTGTGTAACCAGAAAGGTGTTGAGCGTCTGGATAAAGGCGGTTTACCGGGTTGTGTTGAAGTGTGCCCTGCCGGTGCGGTGATTTTTGGTACGCGTGAAGAGCTGATGGCTGAGGCGAAAAAACGTCTCGCGCTGAAGCCTGGCAGCGAATACCACTATCCGCGTCAGACGGTGAAAGCAGGCGATACCTATCTGCATACGGTACCGAAGTATTACCCCCATCTGTACGGCGAGAAAGAGGGTGGTGGTACACAGGTTATGGTACTGACGGGCGTTCCTTACGAGGATTTGGATCTGCCAAAACTGGATGATCTTTCAACCGGTGCGCGTTCCGAACATGTTCAACATTCCTTGTACAAGGGCATGATATTACCCCTGGCTGCGCTGGCGGGCTTAACCGTGCTGGTTCGTCGTAACACGAAAAACGACCATCACGATGGAGGAGACGATCATGAGTCATGATCCTAAACCGCTGGGCGGAAAAATAATCAGCAAACCGGTCATTATTTTTGGGCCGCTTATCGTCCTGTGTATGCTCCTGATCGTGAAACGTCTGGTCTTCGGATTGGGCTCAGTCTCCGATCTGAACGGCGGTTTCCCATGGGGTGTATGGATCGCGTTTGACCTGCTGATTGGTACCGGCTTCGCGTGCGGTGGCTGGGCTCTGGCGTGGGCGGTGTATGTTTTCAACAGAGGACAATACCATCCACTGGTACGTCCGGCGCTGTTGGCGAGCCTGTTTGGCTACTCGCTGGGTGGTCTGTCGATCACCATTGACGTCGGTCGTTACTGGAACCTGCCGTATTTCTACATTCCGGGCCACTTCAACGTGAACTCGGTACTGTTCGAAACGGCGGTCTGTATGACCATATATATCGGCATCATGGCGCTGGAATTTGCTCCGGCTCTGTTTGAACGTCTGGGGTGGAAAGTCTCTCTCAAACGTTTGAATAAAGTGATGTTCTTTATCATTGCCCTTGGCGCGCTGCTGCCAACTATGCACCAGTCTTCAATGGGTTCATTGATGATTTCTGCGGGCTATAAGGTGCATCCGCTATGGCAAGCTTATGAAATGTTGCCGCTTTTCTCCGTATTAACCGCTTTTATTATGGGCTTCTCGATCGTCATCTTCGAAGGCTCGTTGGTACAAGCCGGGCTGAAAGGTAATGGTCCGGACGAGAAAAGTTTGTTCATCAAGCTGACGAATACCATCAGTGTGCTGTTGGCGATTTTCGTGGTCCTGCGCTTTGGCGAACTGATCTATCGCGACAAGCTGTCCTATGCGTTCTCAGGCGATCTTTACTCCCTGATGTTCTGGATTGAAGTCGTGCTGATGGTCTTCCCGCTGGTGGTGCTGCGCGTCACTAAGCTGCGTAACGACTCGCGTATGCTGTATCTGTCTGCGCTGAGCGCATTGTTGGGTTGTGCGACATGGCGTCTGTCCTATTCGCTGGTGGCGTTCAATCCAGGTGGTGGCTACCACTACTTCCCGACCTGGGAAGAACTGTTGATTTCTATTGGTTTTGTGGCTATTGAGATTTGTGCATACATCGTACTCATTCGTCTACTGCCGATACTTCCTCCTTTAAAACAAAACGATCAAAATCGTCATGAGGCGAGCAAAGCATGAGCCAGAGAATTACTATTGATCCGGTAACCCGTATTGAGGGTCATTTACGCATCGACTGCGAAATCGAAAATGGCGTGGTATCTAAAGCATGGGCTTCCGGTACCATGTGGCGCGGCATGGAAGAGATCGTGAAAAACCGCGATCCGCGCGATGCCTGGATGATTGTGCAGCGTATCTGTGGCGTTTGTACTACCACTCACGCTATCTCTTCCGTTCGTGCAGCAGAAAGCGCGCTGAATATTGATGTTCCGGTGAACGCACAGTATATCCGTAACATCATTCTGGCCGCGCACACCACGCATGACCACATTGTTCACTTCTATCAGCTCTCTGCGCTGGACTGGGTGGATATCACCTCTGCACTGAAAGCAGATCCAGCGAAAGCGTCTGCCATGCTGAACGGCGTGTCCTCCTGGCACCTGAACAGCGCAGAAGAGTTCACTAAGGTTCAGAACAAGATCAAAGACCTTGTTGCCAGCGGTCAGTTAGGCATTTTTGCCAACGGTTGCTGGGGTCACCCGGCGATGCAGCTGCCGCCAGAAGTGAACCTGATTGCGGTCGCTCACTACCTGCAGGCGCTGGAATGCCAGCGTGATGCTAACCGTGTTGTGGCGCTGTTGGGCGGTAAAACGCCGCACATTCAGAACCTGGCGGTAGGCGGGGTTGCTAACCCAATTAACCTCGACGGCCTTGGCGTGCTGAACCTTGAGCGCCTGATGTATATCAAGTCCTTTATCGATAAGCTGAGCGACTTCGTTGAGCAGGTTTACAAGGTTGATACCGCAGTTATTGCTGCGTTCTACCCTGAGTGGCTGGAACGTGGTCAAGGTGCGGTTAACTATCTGAGCGCACCGGAATTCCCGACTGACGGTAAAAACGGCAGCTTCCTGTTCCCGGGTGGTTACATCACCAATGAAGATCTGTCGACCTATCGTCCGATCACCTCTCACTCCGATGAGTACCTGATCAAAGGGATTCAGGAGAGTGCGAAACACGCGTGGTACAAAGACGAAGCGCCGCAGGCTCCGTGGGAAGGCACAACGGTTCCTGATTACACTGGTTGGTCAGATGACGGCAAGTACTCCTGGGTTAAAGCACCGACCTTCTACGGTAAAACGGTTGAAGTGGGTCCGCTGGCCAACATGCTGTGTAAACTGGCGGCCAAACGCGAGTCTACCCATGCCAAGCTGAATGAAATCATCGCGATTTACACCAAGCTGACCGGTAAAACTATCGAAGTGTCACAGCTGCACTCTACGTTGGGCCGTATTATTGGCCGTACCGTTCACTGCTGTGAACTGCAGAACGTTCTGCAGGATCAGTACAACGCGCTGATTGTGAACATCGGCAAAGGCGACCACACCACCTTCGTGAAACCGGATATCCCGGCAACGGGTGAATTTAAAGGTGTCGGTTTCCTCGAAGCGCCGCGCGGTATGCTGTCTCACTGGATGGTGATCAAAGATGGCATTATCAGCAACTACCAGGCGGTAGTACCGTCAACCTGGAACTCTGGCCCACGTAACTTTAATGATGAAGTGGGACCGTATGAGCGCTCGCTGGTAGGTACGCCGATTGCCGATCCAAACAAACCGCTGGAAGTGGTTCGTACCATTCACTCCTTCGACCCTTGTATGTCATGTGCGGTGCATGTGGTGGACGTTGATGGGAACGAAGTGGTCTCAGTTAAGGTTCTGTAATGCGGATATTAGTCTTAGGGGTCGGCAATATTTTGCTGACCGACGAAGCCATCGGGGTACGTATCGTTGAAACATTAGAACAACGGTACGTCCTGCCAGACTTTGTTGATGTTCTGGACGGTGGTACGGCTGGGATGGAGCTTCTCGGTGATATGGCGAACAGAGATCATCTGATCATTGCTGACGCCATTGTGTCGAAGAAAAACACGCCAGGAACGATGATGGTCCTGCGGGATGAAGAGATCCCGGCGCTGTTTACCAACAAAATCTCACCGCACCAGCTTGGTCTGGCCGACGTATTGTCGGCCCTGCGTTTCACCGGCGAGTTTCCGAAAAAGCTGACGTTAGTCGGTGTTATTCCGGAATCGCTGGAGCCGCATATCGGACTAACGCCAACGGTTGAAGCGATGATTGAACCTGCGCTTGAGCAGGTTCTTGCCGCGCTTCGCGAATCAGGTGTTGAAGCGATCCCGCGGGAGGCGGCTCATGTCTGAGGAGTTTGTCGGTTTTCAGACGGCCCCGAAGATGCAAATTCAGGCAGCGTTTGAAGAGGTTGCCCGGCGTTCAATGCACGATCTCTCTTTCCTGCATCCGAACATGCCGGTATATGTCTCTGAATTTACGCTGTTTGAAGGACAGTGGACGGGGTGTGTTATCACGCCCTGGATGCTCAGCGCACTGATTTTCCCCGGACCGGACCAGATCTGGCCAGTGCGTAAAGTCAGCGAAAAAATCGGACTGCGTCTGCCGTATGGCGAGATGACCTTTACCGTTGGTGAACTGGAGGGCGTATCGCAATACCTTTCCTGCTCACTGATGTCGCCGCTTTCGCACAGTATGTCGGCGCAAGAAGGCATGCGTCTGACTGACGATTGCGCGCGAATGCTGTTATCGCTGCCGGTTAGCGATCCGAATGCGCCGCAGCTTAATCGCCGCGCGTTGCTGCTGGGTCGTCGGAACTGCGAAAATGCATGAGCTGTCCCTTTGTCAGAGCGCGGTTGAGATTGTTCAACAGCAGGCAGAGCAGCACGGTGTCAAACGTGTAACCGGTGTTTGGCTGGAAATCGGGGCGCTCTCCTGCGTTGAAGAGAGCGCCGTTCGTTTCAGTTTCGACATCGTCTGTCAGGGGACGCTGGCTCAGGGGTGTGAGCTGCATATTGATTACAAGCCAGCCCAGGCATGGTGCTGGGATTGCAGTCAGGTTGTGGAAATCACCCAGCATGATGCGCAGTGTCCACAATGTCAGGGCGATCGCCTGCGGGTTGATGCTGGCGATTCACTGAAAGTGAAAAGTATTGAAGTCGAATAACCCATAGGTTGCTATGGGGCGGAGTCAGATATGTGTATTGGAGTCCCTGGTCAGGTTCTGGCCGTTGGTGAAGATATTCACCAGCTTGCGCAGGTTGAAGTGTGCGGCATCAAACGTGATGTCAATATTGCCCTGATTTGTGAAGGTGATACAGCTGAGCTGGTCGGGCAATGGGTGCTGGTGCACGTAGGGTTCGCCATGAGCATCATTGATGAAGATGAAGCTAAAGCCACGTTAGACGCACTTCGCCGCATGGAGTACGACGTCACCAGCGCGTGACAAATCCTGAATGAAATTGCCGGATAGCGGTTGCCATCCGGCAATTTATTTTAGTTCTGGCGCTTATCTTCGGTTTGGGTATCGAAGTCGCTGGCGTCATGGCGTTCATGAAGCTGCTCGTTCAGCGGTCCGTTAGTGCGGTTTACAATACGACCACGCTTAACCGCCGGACGCGCTGCAATCTCTTTTGCCCAGCGTTGTACGTGCTTGTAGCTTCCTGCGTCAAGGAACTCTGCTGCGTCGTAGACGTTGCCCAGAACCACATTGCCAAACCATGGCCAGACCGCCATATCGGCAATGGTGTATTCATCTCCGGCCACAAACTGATGTTGCGCCAATTGCTTATCCAGCACGTCGAGTAAGCGTTTGGCTTCCATGGTGAAGCGATTGATAGCGTACTCAATTTTAACCGGAGCATAGTTATAGAAGTGGCCAAAGCCTCCGCCGAGGAACGGTGCTGCGCCTTGTAACCAGAACAACCAGTTCAGCGTTTCGGTGCGTTTTGCCAAATCCTGCGGCAGGAAATAACCATATTTTTCCGCCAGATAGAGCAGGATTGCGCCAGATTCGAATACGCGAACCGGTGGGTTTTGCGAGTGATCGCGTAGCGCTGGGATCTTCGAGTTCGGATTCACCTCAACAAAGCCGCTGGAAAACTGATCGCCATCGCCAATGCGGATAATCCAGGCATCGTATTCCGCGCCCTTCACCCCCTGCGCCAGCAACTCCTCCAGCATAATCGTCACTTTCTGCCCGTTTGGCGTACCCAGCGAATAGAGCTGTAGCGGATGTTTGCCAACCGGCAGCGTTTTCTCGTGGGTGGCTCCGGAAACCGGGCGGTTGATATTGGCGAATGCGCCTCCGTTCGATTTTTCCCACGTCCAGACTTTCGCGGGCTGATAGGTATTGTCTGACATATTGACCTGCCTTCTGAGTGGTTGTGTTGATGCAGTGTAGCAGTTAGGTAGAACTCAATTTAACAGATTGGAACTTTATGTCGCTTTGTGCTGAAAGGGGAAGATAAATCTAACCCGTTCATTGTACCCGCTCCGTACTCCATGAAGAGGAAATCAATGTTGGACGGAAATTGCTACCGTATTCACCATTAAAAATTGGCGGTGAATAAGCAGTAATAATGAAAAATGGTGTTCCAGGAGTAAGCGGTTATCAGGGCCCGGCGGGTGGGTGGGGCGCGGTAAAAGCCGTCACTGCTTCGGTGTTTTCGCAAAAGGCTGTCGCCCGCGACATTATCGCGATGTTCAAAATGAACCAGGTGAAAGGGTTCGACTGTCCGGGCTGTGCGTGGCCGGACCCAGGGCACCGTGCGCCAATGGAGCTGTGCGAAAATGGCGTTAAGGCGGTCTCCTGGGAGACAACCAGTAAAAAAGCGTCACCGGAATTTTTCAGCCGTCACCCGGTTTCCACACTCTGGCACTACAGCGATTATGAGCTGGAAAATATCGGTCGTTTGACGCATCCGATGAAATACGATGCAGCATCAGATACCTGGCAGGCGGTGGATTGGGATATCGCCTTCCAGGAGATCGGCGAGCGTCTGCGCAGCTATGATTCACCCCAGCAGGTTGAGTTTTACACCTCCGGCAGAACGTCAAATGAAGCGGCGTTCCTGTATCAGCTATTTGCCCGAGAATATGGCAGCAGCAACTTTCCTGATTGCTCAAACATGTGCCACGGACCGACCAGCGCAGGGCTAACGCCGGCCATTGGCCTTGGAAAAGGGACCGTTGAACTTGACGATTTTGACCATTGCGATCTGGTGATTTGTATCGGGCATAACCCTGGCACTAATCATCCACGTATGCTGACCACCTTACGCGACGTTGCCAAACGCGGGGCTAAAATAATCTCTATCAATCCGCTGAACGAAAGGGGGCTTGAGCGCTTTAGTTTCCCGCAAAGCCCGAAAGAGATGTTCACCGGTCAGTCGACGCAGTTGAGCAACGACTACTACCAGGTAAAAATGGGCGGTGACGCCTCGCTGCTGAAAGGCATCATGAAGGCGCTGATCGAAATGGATGAAGCGCGGATCTTACTGGATCAGCAACCGACACTCGATCACGCGTTTATCGATGAGCATACCGCTGGATATGCAGCGCTGTATGATGACTTACGTCAGCATAACTGGGCGGAGCTGGAACAGGACTCGGGCCTGACCCGCAGTCAGATGGAGGACCTGGCACACAGCTACAGTAAATCTCGTGCCACTATTATTTGTTATGGTCTGGGCATCACCCAGCATAAAAACGGTACTGAGAACGTCCAGCAACTGGTAAACCTGCTGCTGCTGAAAGGCAATATGGGTAAGCCTGGGGCGGGGATCTGCCCGTTGCGCGGTCATTCTAACGTGCAGGGCGACCGTTCCGTGGGGATCAACGAAGCGGCATCCGAAGACTTCCTGCAACGCCTTGAGACGCATTTTTCTATCCGTGTGCCGCGTACACATGGCCGCTCCAGCGTGGAGAGTATTCGGGCCATCGAACGGGGAGAGGCAAAAGCGCTCATTTGCATGGGTGGCAATCTGGCGGTGGCGATGCCGCAGCCGCAGCGTACCTTTGCGGCGATGAAAAATTTGGATCTGCAGGTCCATGTTGCGACCAAGCTGAACAGATCGCATTTGCTGCTGGCAAAGCATAATTACCTGCTGCCTGCATTAGGTCGAACGGAGCGCGACATTCAGGCGACGGGGAGCCAGTCGGTGACCGTCGAAGACTCGATGTCGATGGTCCATGCTTCCTGCGGCGCGCTGAAGCCAGCTTCCCGCTGGTTAAAATCGGAACCCGCGATTGTGGCGGGCATGGCACACGCCACTCTGCCGCTTTCGCCGATCAACTGGGAGGCGTTAACCGGGGACTACGCGCTGATCCGTGACGCCATTGAAGCCGTGATCCCGGCGTTCCACAATTACAATGCCCGTATTGCCGAGCCGGGCGGATTTCGTATGGATACGCCCGCTTCGCGCCGTGAATGGCGAACGGCGAATGGTAAAGCCAACTTTATCGTCAGCCATCAGCGGGCGGTAGAGCGAGAAAATCAGCCTGCCGATGCACTGGTTCTGGCGACGCTGCGCAGCCACGATCAATACAACACCACTATTTATGGTATGAACGATCGCTACCGTGGCATTACCGGTCGTCGGGATGTGGTGTTTTTAAGCGCTGAAGAAGCGGCGACTCGCGATCTGAGCCAGGGAGATGTGGTCAACGTTCAGGCGCTGGACGACCGCGGCCAGCCCTGTGCGGATCGTATTATGTGCGGCTTGACGGTGGTGATTTACAACATGGCGGTGGGCTCAATAGGCGCTTATCTGCCAGAAGCGAATGTCCTGCTTTCGCTGGATGCGGTGGACACACAAAGTTTGACTCCGGCGTATAAAAGCGTACCGGTCACCGTGACAAAAGCGTAGTTCCTGCTGTGAATTTTTCGCCTCTGAGCGCCAGCCCCTGCGTTGAGGTGTATGATGATGTTGACCTCTGTCCGGTTAGTGTCGCAGAGCAGGCAATCAGAGCGAAAAATTCACGCCAACCTGCTCAGGCTGTATTGTTTTGAGGTAAGGTGCATGAGCAAAGGAACGACCAGTCAGGATGCCCCATTCGGGACATTATTGGGCTACGCCCCAGGCGGCGTAGCAATCTACTCTTCAGATTACAGCTCCCTCGACCCACGGGACTACGACGATGATGCGGCATTTCGCAGCTATATCGACGACGAATACATGGGCCACAAATGGCAGTGCGTAGAGTTCGCACGCCGCTTTCTCTTCCTTAATTATGGCGTGGTTTTCACCGATGTGGGCATGGCCTGGGAGATCTTTTCCTTACGCTTTCTACGCGAAGTGGTGAATGACAATATCCTGCCGTTACAGGCATTTCCGAATGGTTCACCCCGCGCGCCGGTAGCCGGTGCTCTGCTTATCTGGCAAAAAGGCGGTGAGTTTAACGATACCGGCCATGTGGCGGTCGTCACCCAGTTGCTGGAAAACAAAATCCGTATTGCCGAACAGAACGTGCTCCATACGCCGTTGCCTCCCGGACAGCAGTGGACCCGCGAACTGGAGATGGTGGTTGAAAACGGTTGTTACACCTTGCGTGATACCTTTGACGACACCACCATCCTTGGCTGGATGATCCAGACCGATGATACCCGTGACAGCCTGCCGCAGCCGGAGATCGCCAATGACTCGCTGAAAATTGGCGGCGCGCGACTGGAAGATAACGGTCAGTTTGACGGTAAATGGCTTGATGAACAGGATCCGCTGCAGAAAGCCTACGTGCTGGCGAACGGCCACGTGATTAATCAGGATCCGCATCAGTACTTCACCATTACCGAGAGTGCAGAGCAGGAGCTGATCAAAGCCACCAACGAGCTGCACCTGATGTATCTGCACGCGACCGACAAAGTGCTGAAAGATGACAACCTGCTGGCGCTGTTCGATATCCCGAAAATCCTCTGGCCGCGTCTGCGCCTTTCCTGGCAGCGTCGTCGGCATCATATGATTACGGGACGTATGGATTTCTGTATGGATGAACGCGGACTGAAGGTGTATGAGTACAACGCCGATTCCGCATCGTGCCATACCGAAGCTGGTTTGATCCTCGAAAGATGGGCCGAGCAGGGCTATACAGGACAGGGACACAACCCAGCTGAAGGATTGATCAACGAACTGGCGGGGGCCTGGAAGCACAGCCGCGCGCGTCCTTTTGTCCACATCATGCAGGATAAAGATATAGAGGAAAACTACCACGCTCAGTTTATGCAGCAGGCGCTACGTCAGGCCGGGTTTGACAGTAAAATTCTGCGTGGCCTCGATGAGCTATGTTGGGATGACGCTGGTCAGCTGATTGACGGGGACGGTCGTCTGGTGAACTGCGTCTGGAAAACCTGGGCGTGGGAAACCGCGATTGAGCAGGTGCGAGAGGTCAGTGAAACGGAGTACGCCGCGGTACCAATTCGTACCGGGCATACGAATCAGGAAGTGCGTTTAATCGACGTGTTGCTGCGCCCGGAAGTGCTGGTCTTTGAACCTCTGTGGACGGTGATCCCTGGTAATAAAGCGATTCTGCCGATCCTGTGGCAACTGTTCCCACACCACCGCTATCTGCTTGATACTGATTTCACTGTTAATGAAGAGCTGGCGCAAACCGGTTATGCAGTGAAACCTATTGCAGGACGTTGTGGCAGCAACATCGATCTGGTGAGCCATCAGGAAGAGTTACTGGATAAAACCAGCGGTAAGTTTGCCGAGCAGAAGAACATTTATCAGCAGCTTTGGTGTCTGCCAAAAATTGCTGGTAAATATATTCAGGTTTGTACCTTCACCGTAGGCGGTAACTATGGGGGGACCTGCCTGCGCGGCGATGAGTCGCTGGTGATTAAAAAAGAGAGCGATATCGAGCCGCTGATTGTAGTGAAGGAAGAGTAATCTTTTTGCGAGTGCTTGATTGAAATGCGAAAAGCCGGAGTATATCTCCGGCTTTTTTCTGTTTGTAGTTAAATTGACGCTGATTATATATTTAAATAAGTTACATGGAATATAGATATAATGGTAATTATTACTTTAATTAATATTTTATAGCTCAAAAACATTCTTTTTATGAATGTTTTCAACGTTAATTAATTTCCTCCGTTTGTATTAGATAATATACTTTCTTGATTTTGTTTTTAGATGAATAATACTAATGTATTATTTGGTGTATTAGTGATATTGATCATATTTTATCTCAGGTAATATGTCGGATTACGTTAGCATACTAATTATAATCGTTAATTGTCATTAACAGTTGTTGTTGACTGCCCGCAGAAATGACGATGTAAGAAACACGTTGAGCGATTGGAAAATGCTCCGTTAGGAAATGTAAAATATCGGCAGGAACCGCCGGTCTGAGAGGGACGTATGGGTGACAGTTTTCAGAATGAAGTGCCGACGGCACGTGTTAATATTAAGTTAGATTTACATACCGGAGGCGTTCAGAAAAAGGTTGAATTGCCGTTAAAACTTTTGGCTGTAGGTGATTTCAGTAATGGTAGAGAACAACGACCATTATCCGAGCGCGAAAAGGTTGATATTAATAAAAATAATTTCAATGATGTGTTAGCTAAGTTCGCACCAGTGGTAAATATGAGTGTTAAAAATACGTTAGCTGGTGAAGACAGAACTGACGATATTAACCTTACCTTTAAAAATATCCGCGATTTTGAACCTGAACAGGTCGCACGAAATATCCCACAATTACGCGTTCTGTTGGCTATGCGTAACTTACTGCGCGACCTGAAATCTAACTTACTCGATAACGCTGCTTTTCGTCGCGAGCTGGAAATCATCCTCAAAAATCCAGCCCTGAGTCAGGAACTGCGTGATGAACTGGCAACCATGATGCCAGAAGAGATTTAACGTTATACAGGGTTTCCTCCGCTTAATTGGCAGGAATAGTAAAGGATCATAAAAGGAATATGTTGATGTCTGTTCAGGAACATACCTCTTCAGTCGCGACCACAACGACCAGTGAACGCAGCGTTTATCAATCCCTCTTTGACAAAATTAATCTTTCCCCGGTTTCGACATTAAAAAATGTAGATGCATGGCAGAGCGATGAAGCGCTTTCTGATGCCGCTCCGGCTGAACGCGTGACCGCCGCTATTCAGGTTCTGGTCTCTTGTCTGGCGGATGCTGCGCAGCCAGTAGAACGCCTGGATAAAACGCTGCTGGATGAGCAGATTGCTCGTCTGGACAAGCAGATTAGCGACCAGGTTAATGAAGTTATGCACCATGCTGAATTTCAAAAACAAGAATCGCTCTGGCGTGGTGTGCACTCGATGATCACCGGTATCGATTTTCGCCAAAATGTCCGTGTAGAAATGATGGATATCAGCAAGGATGCGCTGCGTGATGATTTTGACGACGCGCCGGAACTTATCCAAAGTGGGTTATATCGCCATGTTTATATTGAAGAATATGATCAGCCTGGCGGTGAACCCATTGCGGCAATGATTTCAGCATACGAATTTGATAACAGCCCACAGGATATTGCACTGCTGCGCAATATTTCGGGTGTGTCGGCTGCCTGTCATATGCCGTTCATTGGTTCCGTTGGGCCGAAATTCTTCCTGAAGGAAAATATGGAAGAAGTCGCGGCCATAAAAGATATCAATGATTATTTCGAACGAGCTGAATACATCAAGTGGAAAGCATTCCGTGATAGCGACGATTCACGCTATATCGGACTAACTATGCCGCGTGTTCTGGGTCGCCTGCCGTATGGTCCTGATACCGTGCCGGTACGTAGTTTTAACTATGTTGAAGAAGTTAAGGGCCCGGATCATGAGAAATATCTGTGGACCAGCGCCTCTTTCTCTTTCGCTGTGAACATGGTGAAAAGTTTTATCAAGAATGGCTGGTGCGTCCAGATCCGTGGACCACAGGCGGGTGGTGCGGTTAAAGACTTGCCTATCCATCTGTACGATCTGGGGACAGGCAATCAGGTGAAGATCCCGTCTGAGGTGATGATTCCGGAAACCCGGGAGTTTGAATTCGCCAACCTCGGCTTTATTCCGCTTTCTTATTATAAGAATCGTGATTACGCCTGCTTCTTTTCTGCTAACTCGGCTCAAAAACCTGCGCTGTTTGATACAGCGGAAGCGACGGCTAACAGCCGGATTAACTCACGTCTACCGTATATCTTCCTGCTTTCCCGTATCGCTCACTACCTGAAAATCCTGCAGCGAGAAAATATAGGTACGACCAAAGATCGCCGTTTGCTTGAACTTGAACTGAACAACTGGCTGCGCAGTCTGGTAACCGAAATGACCGATCCTGGCGATGACTTGCAGGCTTCACACCCGCTTCGTGACGGGCGTGTTGTGGTGGAGGATATTGAGGATAACCCAGGCTTCTTCCGCGTGCGCCTGTATGCTATTCCGCATTTTCAGGTTGAAGGTATGGACGTCAGTTTGTCGTTAGTTTCACAAATGCCTAAGTCGAAATCTTAACGACACAATGCACAGGAGGTGCGATGAAGATCTATCGCCCGTTATGGAGCGAGGGGGCCTTTCTGGCTCCCCAGCAGTTTCAGCAACAGACACGTTGGGATGCCTATGTAGCCGACGTTGTGGCTCATATGTCACTTTCATCACCGTGGGGCGTCATCAGCGCGGAGTTTGATGAAAGTGCGCTAACGGTTTCCCGTTTGAATCCCGTTAATCTGGTTGTGCGTTTTCCTGACGGTACGTTAGTGGATACAGGTATTTCAGATAACCTGCCTCCGGCGTGTGATTTATCGCATCTTACTGGTTACAGCAGCGTTGATATCGTCCTGGCGTTGCCGCTGCTTTCGGCTAATGGCGGCAATCTTTCGTCAGGCAACGGCGTTAGCCGTCCGTGTCGCTGGCAGCAGGAATGGCTGCCAGTGCAGGATCTCTCTGGTCAGGAACGGACTGATATGGCAGTGCTGCGGCATGCTATCACCCTCCGGTATGCCCACGATGATAACAGCGCTTATCTGACCTGTCCGGTAGCTTGCCTGACTCGTAATGCTCAGGGGCAATGGGAGCTGGGACGCGATTTTTTACCGCCATCGCTTTCACTCTCAGCCAGCCCCTTATTAATCAATTCTCTCAGTGATTTGGTGCATCGCATCCAGGCCCGTTGTCGCCGTCTGATGGCCTTGCGTCGTGAAAGTAACGAACGAATGGCGGATTTTGCGGTAGCAGATGTTTCGTTGTTTTGGCTGCTAAATGCGCTTAATAGCTCAGAGCCTGTACTGAGAGAAATGCTGCAAAACCCAGGCCGTCATCCCGAACTTTTGTGGCGTGAACTGGCGCGGTTAGCGGGCAGCCTGCTGACCTTTTCATTAGAAAATGATGTCAGCGTTGTGCCGCCATACCAGCACGCAAATCCGCAGCAAGTATTCCCTCCATTGTTTGCATTGCTGGTGGAACTGCTGGAAGCCAGCCTGCCATCTCGTGTTGTCGCTATTGAGCTGACGCAGGAGAGACAGTTCTGGAATGGTGCACTGTCGGATGCTCGACTGCGTGAAGGCGCTGATTTTTACCTGTCCGTTCGTTCAGATCTCCCTGCGCATGTCCTACTGACGCAATTTCCACAGCTCTGTAAAGCGGGGAGCAGGGCAGACGTGTCTGATGTAGTCAATGTAGCACTCAGCGGAATTCCGTTAAAACCGCTGACGCATATACCCGCAGCCATCCCGTTACGACTGGAAAATCAATACTTTGCTCTTGAGATTAATCATCCAGCAGCTCAGGCCATGCTGGACGCTGGTAATTGCGCCTTCTATGTGCCGGGAACGCTGGGAGAGATCCAACTCGAGTTATTCGCCGTATTAAGGGATTGAAATAAATGAATAAGGATATTGATCAGGTGTTCTGGCCTACCTGGCTTGCTGTAAGCCAACTACGTGGCGGGTTGGAAGTCGACGATGGGGCTGCTTTCTATCGCCGGGCCTGCCAATGGGTTGATTCTGCGCGTAATGCATTGCGTGACCTGGGGTACAGCGAGCACAGCGTTGAACACATGCTCTACACCCAATGTGCGTTACTGGATGAAAGCGTGTTGAACCGTAACCGGCAGGATAGCGGTTATATCACCTGGCTTGCGACACCCTTACAGGCCCGCTATTTCAATACCACCAATGCCGGGGAAGAGCTCTGGGAGCGCATCCGTACCGCACTGCGCGAGCCCGTTCCTGATACCGCCGTATTAACCTGCTTTTATCGCGCAATCACGCTTGGTTTTGTGGGTCGCTATCGTGAGCAGGGTGATGAACGTCGTGAAGATGTTCTCGAAGCGCTGTCAACTCAGGCGATGCCTTTTAAGTTAAAACACGATTCACCAGTAATCATGCGGGCGTCCGGCTTCTCTGGCGGTAAGCGCCGCTGGTGGCTGGCATGGATTGTTGGCGTGCTGGCGTTGGGGGCTTTGTGGCTAACATTTTCTCATGTCTTACAAGGGCAGATTGCTCAGCTGATTGGGCAGGGTTAAGACATGGCCCAGTTGCGAGGGATCGTTAACTATGTGCTGGCGGCCGTACTGGCTTTACTGTTGGTCTGGGGATTCAGCCCAGTAAGTGCGGGTATCCGGGGCGGCCTTACCGTCATTGTTTTATTGCTTTCCATTCCAGGGATCGTTTATGGCTGGCGTCAGTATGGTCGGTTAAAGCCTGAGCATTCTGCTCATGAAGTTGCGCTCCCTCCGGAGAGTTTCAGTGGGCCTGTCGTGCTGGTGTGTGGCGACAATGAGCCATTGTTTGCCGGACGTAGCGATTCTTGCGAGAGTTCGCAGGGCTGGTATTTATCTGTCCAGTCCCCGGAACATTTTATTGCTCTGGTTCGTAAGATAGCTGTGCAGCGCCCGGGGCTTCTAATGCGCGTGTCCGTGATGCTGGCATTGACCCCAGAACGGCATAAAGATGAAGATGCGCTTAAGCATATGCTACTCAGTTGGCGGCGTGTGGTAACCCAGAGTCGGCGTTGGTTATCAGGTATACCGCCGTTTTGGTTGTGCTGTTGGCTGAATTCTCCTCAATGTAATGAGACTGTACGTTGGTTTATTCGAACCCCTCAGGATGCAGAGGTGCAGTCAGCTACGGGATTAGACGACTTTGCACCTTTCTCTTCGGAAGAGCGCCCGGCTCGCCACTCTCATCTAACACATGCAGTGTGGTTAGATAATTTACTGGGCTGGCTGAAGAAGGTGCAAGGCGATACCGAACGCCATGCTCCGCCTCTTTTCTCTGCTTTACGGGTTGTGTGTTTCACCTCATTAGCGGTTTACGAAAATAATCTGTGGCAACGGCATATAACTGCTCAAACAACGCTTTCTCCTGCGGCATCAGCAGCGCCCGTACTGCTGCCTTTTCCTGATTTAGCGTTGCCTTTTTTATCCCGCCGCCGGGCACTGACAGCATTTCAACGAACGCTGGGCGTAAGCGGTCTGCTATGCGGCATTTTTGTCGGGCTGGCGATGACGTGCAGCTTTATCAATAACCAACATCTCATCAGGATCACAAACGATCATCTGATGTTATACCGCCATCTTACTGGCAATCCTGCCGAGCCAAAGATTCAGGCCCAGGAACAGCTTCGTCGTGATGCACAGCGGCTTGATCGCTGGTATCAGCGTGGTGAGCCCCTTTCTCTTTCAATGGGATTGTATCAGGGGATGAGATTGATCCCGGCTTTGCAGGCCGCCATCAGCGACTGGCTGCCAACTGAAAAACCGAAAGTGACCTCCCCGCATACCGTTCGACTGGACAGTATGTCGCTGTTTGATACGGGCGAATGGGCGTTAAAAGCGGGTTCAACAAAAGTACTCATTCGAGCTTTGGTCAATATCAAAGCCAAGCCCGGTTGGCTGATAGTCATCGCCGGACATACCGATGATGTGGGTGACGATAAATCTAATCAGCAGCTCTCTCTCAAACGCGCGGAATCTGTTCGCGACTGGATGCGTGATACCGGTGACGTCGCGGAGAGCTGTTTTGCTGTTCAGGGTTACGGCGAATTACGTCCCTACAAAACCAACGATACGCCGGAGGGGAGGGCTGCCAACCGCCGTGTAGAGATCAGTCTGGTACCGCAGGCTGATGCCTGTCGGGTGTCGGGCATGAAGGAACCGTCACCGCAAGGCGGTGACGCATTAACGAAGTAAAAATGGAGAAAGAGTTATGGCAATTCCAGTCTACCTTTGGCTGAAAGACGACGGCGGTGCGGATATTAAGGGCTCTGTTGATGTGAAAGACCGTGTGGGCAGTATCGAAGTAGTGGCTCAGGAACATAACCTGTACATCCCTACCGATAACAACACCGGTAAGTTGACCGGGACGCGCATCCATACCCCGTTTCTTTTCACTAAGGAAATCGATGCTTCCAGCCCGTATCTGTACAAGGCTGTAACCACTGGTCAGACCCTGCGTCAGGCAGAGTTCAAATGGTATCGCATCAATGATGCTGGTCAGGAAGTGGAATACTTCAACACCACTCTGCACAACGTGAAAGTGGTGAAAGTAAATCCTGTGATGTACGACATCAAAGATCCGGCTAAAGAGAAGCATAACCACCTGGAACAGATTGAACTGCGCTACGAGAAGATCGTCTGGACGTATAAGGATGGCAACATTATCCATTCTGACGCCTGGAACGAGCGTACCACCGCATAACGCACTAACGGATGAGGATTTCCTCATCCGTTTTTTTATGCCCTCTGCTGAGTATCCGGCGCGGGGATTTAGCAGAGAGTATCAACGTCACTATTACCTTATGGGCATTGGGTTACGGCCAAGGGCGGTAGCGTGCCTGAATACAGGGAGTCAGGAAGCAAATGGAACACCAGTCAGCAGTGTTATTACGACGTCTCAACCCCTATTGTGCTCAGGCGCTTGAAGCGGCGGCATCGTTATGCCAAACGCGTGCGCATGCAGAAATCACTCCCGAACACTGGTTACTGAAGCTATTGGAACAGGGGGAGGGAGATATTACTGTCATTGCACGTCGTTATGAATGGGATATCGACAATCTCTGGCAGTCGCTGCTGGCGCATCTGGATGTTCAGCCTCGTTCCGTAAAAAGCCGCCCGCAGTTGTCTGATGTACTCCTCTCTTTAATGCAACAAGCGTGGCTGTGTGCAGCAACGGATGAAAATTTGCAGATACGTGGTGTGCATCTGCTGATGGCGCTGGTGGGAAAGCCTTCGCTACTGAAGTGTGACGGCCTGTGGCCTCTTCTGAGCGCAGGACATACTCAACTGGAACGGCTCCTGCCGCTATTAAATGTTCAGTCGGATGAACGTCCTGAAAGACAGCAAGAGGCCGCTCTGGCGCAGTTTACCTCTGATGATGAACCGGGGCGAAATCTGGCCCAGTCGACTTTGTCGCCCGCATTACAAGGTGTGCTCGATAAATTTACATTAGACGTGACCGCGAAAGCGCGTGCCGGTGATATCGATCCGGTATTTGGTCGTGATAATGAAATTCGGCAAATGGTGGATGTGCTATCTCGTCGTCGAAAAAACAATCCAATTCTGGTTGGGGAACCCGGCGTCGGCAAGACCGCTCTGGTGGAGGGGCTGGCGCTGCGTATTGCTGAAGGTAACGTGCCGGATAGCCTGAAAACAGTAACCTTACGTACGCTGGATCTTGGGCTGTTGCAGGCAGGTGCTGGAGTGAAAGGTGAGTTTGAGCAGCGATTAAAAAATATCATTGATGCCGTTCAGCAATCGCCAACTCCTGTTCTGCTCTTTATCGATGAAGCACACACCATCATTGGGGCCGGTAATCAGGCGGGGGGAGCTGATGCAGCCAACCTGCTAAAACCCGCTCTGGCCAGAGGTGAATTGCGAACCATCGCAGCGACCACATGGAGCGAATATAAACAGTATTTTGAGCGTGATGCTGCGCTGGAGCGGCGTTTTCAGATGGTTAAAGTGGATG
Organism: Citrobacter sp. RHBSTW-01044; assembly: GCF_013781945.1. NCBI lineage: Bacteria > Pseudomonadati > Pseudomonadota > Gammaproteobacteria > Enterobacterales > Enterobacteriaceae > Citrobacter > Citrobacter sp. RHBSTW-01044. Next base: position 727,057 of record NZ_CP056180.1, read on the forward strand.
AACCGGATGATGACACTGCCTGTTTAATGCTGCGTGGTCTGAAATCACGCTATGCAGAACACCATGGCGTTCACATCACCGACGAAGCGGTTAAAGCTGCTGTTCTGCTCTCTCGCCGCTATCTTACCGGGCGGCAATTACCCGACAAAGCCGTCGACCTGCTGGATACCGCAGGCGCAAGAGTACGGATGTGCCTTGATACCGTTCCTGAACCCCTTACGCGCTTGAAGTCGGAGATCACCGCGCTTGAAATTGAAAAACAGGCGTTGCTTGCAGACCTCGCAGTAGGAAATGGTCAGCATGATGAAAGGCTGGCCAGCATTGAACAGCATGAAAATCGCCTGCTTGTCGAGCTTGATGAACTAGAAACCCAGTATGGCCAAGAAATAGCGCTCACTGAGCAACTGCTGACCAGCCGCCGTGATATTTCTCGTCAGGCGGAAACGATTGAATTGCAGCAACAGCTTAGTGTGCTTCAGCAGGGCCATCCTTTACTGTTTCCGGATGTAGACGCGCGCACAGTTGCTACGGTGATCGCCGACTGGACCGGTGTACCGTTGTCTTCACTAATGAAGGACTCCCAGACAGACTTGCTGACGCTTGAAACCCAGATGGGAAACCGCGTTGTCGGGCAGGATTACGCGCTAAATACTATCGCACAGCGGTTGCGGGCATCAAAAACAGGACTTACTCCGGAAAACGGCCCACAGGGTGTTTTTCTGCTAACTGGACCAAGCGGAACCGGGAAAACGGAGACGGCGCTGGCCCTGGCTGACATTCTCTTTGGCGGTGAAAAGTCGCTGATCACGATTAATCTGTCTGAGTATCAGGAGTCGCACACCGTGAGCCAACTCAAGGGCTCACCTCCGGGGTATGTGGGTTATGGTCAGGGAGGGATCCTGACTGAAGCCGTGCGAAAACGCCCCTATAGCGTGGTATTGCTGGATGAAGTAGAAAAAGCGCATCGCGACGTCATAAACCTGTTTTACCAGGTATTTGACCGCGGTTTCATGCGAGATGGTGAAGGCCGAGAAATTGATTTTCGCAACACCGTTATTTTGATGACTTCCAATCTTGGCGGCGACGCTGTGATGCAGATGCTGGAAGAACAGCCGGAAACCACGGAGTCCGATCTGCACGAGCTGCTGCGCCCCCTCTTGCGCGATCATTTTCAGCCGGCGCTGCTGGCCCGCTTCCAGACTATTATCTACCATCCGCTCAGTGAACCTGCGTTACGTACGATTGTACAAATGAAACTGGATCAAGTTAGACAGCGATTACTGCGTCACTACGGCATCACTACGACGATATCTGAGAACCTTTTTGATGCCCTGACAGCCGCTTGCCTGCTACCGGATACGGGGGCGAGGAATATTGATAGCCTGCTGAATCAACAAATCTTGCCAGTGCTCAGCCAGCAGTTGTTAACGTATCTTTCCCGGCAGCAAAAACCTCAGCAGCTCACTTTGAGTTGGAGTGATGAAGAGGGAATTGAATTGATAATTGATAATTGATAACGAGTGAAAAATAAAACCCAGAGATAAGACTAATGCTGGGTTTTATATTGTACTGGGATATTCGTTGCGCAACAGGACTAAATATGGATGGTGCTAAAGAGCTTGCCAAAGATATGCTCGAAGCTATTAACATTGATGATTCTGGATTTATAGCTGCTTTGACAAAAGGGCTTATATCATTTCCGGTGAGTATGGGATATCTGGCCTATGATTTTATGGATACAGAACATCACAGAGCGAATGCTGATGACAAATACAGGTTTGCCAGATTTATTAATAAAGTGGGGTTTAATAAGGAGTTGATAGGTCAGGTTGTTGGGGTTTTTATTAATGATTTTTCTTCTCGACTGGATTTTTCTTTAATGGTGGAAAAAATAGTTGGGGATAGTGCCGGAAGGATGATTTTTTCAGAGCTAACTGGCGTTAAAATTGGGTATGTTATTTCTAATCGGTTGGTCACGGCATTTTTTTCAGGTGCTTGTATAGGCTCGCTTCTTACGTTGGGAGCGGAGGTATCCAGGGCAATCTATACATCTCGCTATCTTGCTGCAAGGAGTCCTGGCCATTACCAAAAATTGAAAGATATGGGAGACCTGGATCTGCTTTATTTTCTGATAGAAGATCTTGTTTCACCTTTTGAAAAAGCAATTGAGCTTCACAATACAAATGAGGTTTTTTTTAATGAGGTTTGCCAATGTTTTCTGGATGGTCTGGGAAGTTTAGAGAAATAGTAATATATTTAATGTATTATTTTTCATATCTGATGGGTAATCTATTATGCATGTTTGGCATTGCCTTTTCTATTTGGTTTTTTTTTGTTTCTAACGATGCGTTTCGATATTTATGGGGCGCGGGAAATATTTTATTGATTGTTTTAGGGTATTTTATGATGAGATTTGGCTGGCCTCATGTGCGTAGTAATTGGGATGATTATCTGTGATTTTTTAGTTAATGGGAAATTGTGTTGGTCAGTATTATTATGGTTTTATAAGTACGTAAATATATTTAATTAAATGGAGTTAACTCTATGAATATGGAACTAACAACATCACGGCCCACGCTTAACCGCTACAGCTTAACGATTCCTTCATGCCCGCATGCACTGGATGTGGTGCGTTTTGAGGGGCTGGAGCAGTTAAGCGTTCTCTACCATTATTCTGTCCGATCTACTTGTAGTATTGAGTTTGAGTTAAGAGCTAATGATGCTGGAGTTTAATAATGAGTAAACGTAACGATATTATTGAACCTTCTGAGTGGACATCGACTCGTAAAACAGGGCTTGTTTATAGCGAAATATTGGGATGGATAGATATAGGCCATGCACAGGGAAGTGATATCAAAAACCTGATGATAGATATAAAACGAGGTGAATCAGGCTGTGATGGTTATTATGAAGTCGCTTATAGCCAAAAAATGTTTGTATACCATCGCCAGTTTGGTACAGGAAAGTTTGTTAAGTGGCGTATCAAACAAGGTTTATCTGCATGTGAGAAAAACAGCGTTGCGTTGGCCATGATGATGACGACGGCGCGCTTGTTTGAAAGTTTGCAAGCTAATTGGTGTTTTAGTTGGTATACCGACAGTGGTTTTAGCGGAGAGGATCTTACCTCTGATCTTTTAGGCTTCTACAGGGCAATTCTTCCCTCAGACTACCAGTCAAGACTAAGGTTAGTCAGTAAAGAGCGAGCACTGAATCGATGGGATTTTTATGGGCCGATAGGCAATTATAAGAATAAAGGATTTTTACCATTACTGTTTCCAGACCCGTCGGATAATTGTGCTGTTCATAAACCCTATAAAGGGAGTTTGCCTTCGTTTATGACATGGGTGCAGCCGTGGAGTGATTTCACTTCTGGTCGGGTACAAGTGATCAGCGGGGATGGCGGTTATTATTCATTTTTGTCGAGGTGAATGGTAATGAGCTACTATAAAATATTACTGGTGACTATTGCTTTGATTTCCTTGTCACCTCTTTTAATACCCTGGCCAGATAAATTAGAATATCGGGAAAGTGATTTTTTTGATTACTATTTCTACACAGATGTTGATATCAAGCAGGCCCCAAGGATCTCAAATAATTATTATTTCGAATATATTTCTCCTGAGGGAAGTACTCGGGAAACAAATCTTATTATTTTTCACGGTGGTGATGCAGAAGTTATTCGTAATTATCTAACAGGTCTTGGTTTTCATCTTTATGATTATAGTGATAATGGTAGGGAAGAGCTTTGGATATCTAGCGATAATCTTCGATTTACTTTTTCCATTGTCACAAATAAGAAAGCGGATATAGTTGTTTTAATAAAGACAATGCGTTGAGAGTAACTTTTACTTTCTGAAAATAGCTCTTTATAAAATTACAAGGGTTAAATATATGGGAATGTCCGAATCACTGGGTGGTGGGATGTCATTTATATCTGAAAATACGTTAAACCGTTATCAATTGTATATCCCTTCATGCAAGTCTGTACTGGATGTTATTAATTTTAGTGGTACGGAGGAAATGAGTTCGCTGTATCGATATGTAGTTCATTTTTCCAGCAATGATAAAGACATTGCAGCAGAGTCGATACTTAGAAAATCGACTACATTGACCATGGGAATAGGGAGGTTAAGTGAGTTAACTGCCCGAAAAGTGGTACATGGTATTGTGACATCTTTCCATCGTATAAGTGGTTCAAAAGACCAGGCAACCTATCAGTTAATCATTGAACCTTTTGTCGCGTTGTTGAAAAATCAATTTCGCACGCACCGTTTTTTTATAAATATGTCAGTTCCGGACGTTGTTAGTCAAATTTTACAGGAGCATGGTTTAAAAGACTGGGAATATAATTTTGATTTGGCAATGGAATATCCAAAACGAGAGCAAATTAATCAGTATCACGAAAGCGATCTGGTTTTTATTGAACGTTTGCTCTCTGAAGTGGGAATATTCTTCTTCTTCAGGCTTCAGCCTGATGCTGGTACTGAAGTGATCTATTTTGCTGACAAACAAAGCGCATGGGAGTTTGGCAAAACATTACCGCTGAATAGTCCCTCCGGAATGAATGACAATGGTATCGACTCAGTCTGGGATATTCAGTTCCACCAGTCTGCAGTGCAGGCATCGGTTACTGCTGGGGACTATAACCATCGTCAGGCACAGAAAATATTATTTTCTGCACAAGCCGATATGACTTACGGTGACGGTGACGGGGTGACTTACGGGGATGTTTACCACTATCGCCCGCGCCATCTTGAAACGGGTGATAAGGTATCTCCATCGCCTGAGACAGGGAATTTTTGGGCTCGTCTGGAACATGAGCGTTATCTCTCCTCACAAGCCACAATCACTGGATTATCAACCGATGTAAGCCTCAGCCCGGCTCAGGTCCTGAATATTACGGAATCCACACCAGTCCCAACGCTTCCTGCCAGTGTGTGTAACAGCTTGCTGGTTACGGCGGTTTCATTCAGCGCAAGCCGAAAGGAAGCACTACAAGTGGTGTTGATGGCGACCGTTTACAGTGAAACGCGCTGTTGGAGACCTCCACTAAAACCGCGGCCAGTGATTAGCGGCACGCTAATGGCACGTGTTTCAAGCCCGAAAAAGAATGATGAATATGCTCATTTGAATCAGAGCGGGCTTTATTGGGTTAAGTTTGATGCGGATCGTGATGATAAACAACAGGGCTACGAAAGTATGCCAGTACGCCTTGCCAAACCCTATGGCGGCGACACCTACGGTATTCACTTCCCGCTGATACAGGGCACAGAAGTGGCGGTGGCGTTCCATGAAGGGGATCCGGACCGGCCCTATATCGCCCATGCGCTGCATGACTCCCGACATCCTGACCACGTGACGGAGGCAAACCACACCCGTAACGTCATCCGTACGCCCGCCAATAACAAACTGCGCATGGAGGACAAACGGGGCGAGGAGCACATCAAGCTCAGCACCGAGTACGGCGGGAAGACGCAACTGAACCTGGGGCATAACGTGGATGCGCAGCGCGCGCTGCGGGGAGAGGGCTTTGAACTACGTACAGACCAGTGGGGAGCTATTCGGGCAGGGAAGGGGATTTTTATCAGCGCCGATCGTCAGGAATTAGCTGGAGGTTTGCAGTTAGATATGCATGAAGCAGTAGCGAACTTACAAGCTGCGCTTCAGGATGCGAAAGGTATTCGTTCTGCGGCAGAAAAAGCGAAAGCAGAACTGGCTGATATCGAGAGGCAAAAAGCATTGTTGATGGAGTCTATGACAGACCTCAAGAAACAGGCTTTACTATTTTCTGCTCCTGCCGGTATCGCTCAGGTGACTCCCGCCAGTATCCAACTCTCATCAGGTGAGAATATCATTGTAACCTCTGGAGCGGACGCGGATGTCAGTGTCGCTAAAAAATTCCGCCTTGGTGTGAAAGAAACAATAAGTCTTTTCGCTCAGTGGATGGGGATTAAAATTTTTGCCAGCAAAGGAAAAGTGGAGATTCAGGCACAGGGAGATGCAATGGATCTCATAGCAAAGAAAACGTTGAGTATAGCCAGCAAAGATGAGCAGGTGATTATTACCGCAGCGACAGAGTTAGTACTCAGTTGTGGCGGTGCATATATCAGGCTTAAAGATGGTGAAATAGAAGTAGGGGCGCCAGGCAATGTTCGCGTAAAGAGTATTGGAATTCAGAAAATGGCTCCTGCAACATTGAATGCTAGCATAGAGTTACCGGATCCTTGTGCCACAGCCATTGATGCTGCTGGTGGTACGCAAAGCCCTACCGTGACGCTGGGTTAATGGAGGGCAAATGAAGGAATCTTTAATAACTTATGATTACTCCTTACCGGCAATGCAAAAACGAGGGGATGACATTGGTGAACAAATATTTAATCATTTTATAACGTTAAATAGAAATTGCATATTAATGATTGATACTGCAATTATAAGACTGAGGAATAAAGATTCGTCATTCTATGATAAAATAAAAAGTAGGGATGTTGTAAGGGTACCTGTTGCTACTCGTTATCTATCAGCTGAATTTGAACCCTGTTTGGTTTCACTGGATCTATCTTTACCTGCTGATTGTAATATACTACATGAAAGTATTATGCAGGCTCTGAAAGAGATAGAACCTAATGAGATACTGCTGGGTAAGGGCAGGATGATTTGTGGTTGGCTTACTTGTGCAGAAAATATTATAAATCTCGCTGCTTATCTGGGAAAAGTCGCTATCCAACAGCGTGATGGCAAAGATGTATTGCTTCGGTATTATGACCCCGCAATTATAATCTCTCTTTTCTCCATCCTGGATGATTGGCAACAACGACGTTTGTTAGGACCAGTTGAAGTGTGGAGTTTTATTGATGGCGATGGACAGTTTATCAATAAAATAAATAAATCTAATAATCAAGTGCGACTTTCATATACTTTATCGCTGAGTGCTGACAATTGGCGTGATATAAATTTTGTAGGGATAAAGAATAAGATTATTTGTAATTATCGCTTAGCGCATTTGAGTAGTGAACGATTTTCGGAAGTAGAGGTGTTTAAGGTATTAAGAAATTCACTTAAAAAAGCCGAGTTGTGTGCTTTCTTTGATATAGAAGATCTTATTAAATGGGGTGAGTGTTCAATTAATGTAGCTCCGGAATTTTATAACCATAGCGTTATTAAAAAACTGCTTGAAATAAATAAACGAAGTGAAAGAGGAAATTTTATTCAAATCACGTCCCATGTCACAGAACAGCAATGGAATGAAATTCGTGAAGAGCATTAATTAAGAAGTTTACAGTTAGAATATGCAGGAGAACAGGGATGAAAAATCATAAATGTGACTGTATGTCACAGGGACCGGCATTACTACCCGTACGCTATGCGGTGATTCCTGAATATATTAAAGAACCGTTACCGGAGTGGGCAACATCAGGAGTATCGGCTTACCCGGTGGAAAACGAAAATTACCACTATGCGCTGCGCGCAATGCGCAGAGGATATATCTATATCTACTATCCGTATCTGACGGACTGGGAGGCGTGGTCGGTATGTGATGACGGCAGTTTGTGGAAACAGCTTTCGGCGAAAAATGTCCTGGAGAAAGCAGAGCCTGACTGTCGGCAGGGAACCTACAGTAATGGCGGAAAGGATTTTCTGACGCTGCCCTATGAAGTTCTGGAGAATGACATCTGGATAGCATTCACGCAGTGTCCGTGGACGGAAAATACGCTGGAGCGTTACGCGAGCGATGGCGTGCAACGGCAGAGCAGAATGCAGTGCGTGAGTTCATCGAACTGGAGGGCGCCACAGGCTTCACAGCAAATAACGGAGGCAACCACAGCGAATCTTGTCAGTGTTCTGGATTACATTCCGGCGCAGGGCAGCATGCTGAGCCCGGGAATGCGGTTACCTTATGGCACCCATAATAAAATACGCGTCAGCCAGTGTGTGAATGAACGCTATGCAATAGTCAAAGAGCCGGGGCCGCAGGAGACATTGTACCCGTGGAAGAGTGGAGTGGTCGGAAACACAATCCGGCAGATGAAGGAACGGGGTGTGAAGCCAGACGGTTCCCCGGTCACACCGTTGCTGATGGCGCTGCATGATGCAACAGGGATAACGCATGAGCTGACGGGATGGACGAACGATGTCCTGGCGATGGCGAAGATATTCGGTGATGAACGCGCCCTGGAGTTCTGTACCCAGAATCTGATAAACGGTGTTAAGGAGATTATAAAAAAGAGTGCTGAGCAGAATGTGGAAGAGCAGCTCGCGGCATTGGGTGGTTCACTTTCAACATCTCGCGATATTGATTACGCATATGGAATGTATGTCTGGAACGAGGGACGGAAAGGCAATACGGATGTTTTAAGCCGGGAAGAATTTGAGCGTCAGGCGAAGAAAAGACAGGAGCAGAATCTGAAAAGGTCGCGGGTGGCAAATAACCTGCGCAGATATAAAAGAAAGATAAAGCAAGAGAGCCTGGATTCGTTTATTAATTGTAGTGAGGTCCTGACACAAAAAATAGATAAACAACTCGAAGTGATAATTGCTTTCCGCTGTCAATGGCTTAAATCTCCATGTTTTATTCGTACACTGCAGGACTTTTATTCTGATCTTTCACAGGATAATTTGCACTTTCGTGAAATTGCGGCTTTTGCGATGTCTGGGTTAGGTGCGGCGAAATCTGGTGTGAGTTTACTCGATGACTGGATAAAAGATTACTCAACTGCTGATGAAAATAACCTTGTCTGGCGTACACATTTTTATAATGCACCTGAGTTAATGACTATTGCCGAACCCTTGCTTGCCAGAGTACGCAAAGGAGTGAGTCAGCAGGTCACAGAACAAAGTTTATTAGCATTTTTTGAGTCAAAATCCGGCGACCTGGTTAAATTATTCGAAGGATTTAGTAAAGCAACAGCTGCGCTGGATGAGCCACTTGGAAATGATCCAGTCTGGTCAAAGCGGGTGTTGTATCAAGTTGACCAACATATGGCAACGCTGGGTTCACGATTATTCTCGGTTTCGGGTGTGGGACCAAAATTGGACACCATAAACGATCTTGTCGTTAAAACGCTCTGTTCTCTTTCAGCAGGTAAAACAATAGCTGAAATAAAATCTTTCTCTAGTAAATATTTTGGCTGGGCGACTGAGCGTAGTTACTATGTAAACGACATTCTCTTTGTTAATCCTCAGAAAAACAGAGTGTCAGGGCGCTTAAAAGTCGCTCAGGTGCGGTTCTCCGATCTGGAAAAGGCGACTGCGGAATTCAGTATCAAGGGAGCGAAAAAAAATGCTTATCGTGCGACAAGTATCAATTTCCTGGTGCTCTTTTTTAATATGGCGGAGCTATATAACCAGGCAGATCATTTTAAACGTGATGACTTTTCCAGTTATGCCAAACTGGTCGCTGCAGGATTCGCCACCACGGGAGGCGCGGTAGATATTGTCAGTAAGATGATGGATGTCATAAAAAAAGATGATAAATCGTTTCCGAAACTGAAATGGGTGGGGGCCAGTTGTGCAATGCTTAATGCCATTGCATCGTTGGGGGCTGATTTTTCAGATGCTTACCAGTTAAAAGATGAAAAATCAATAAGTAAACGATGGGCATACAGAGTGTTATATTTGGGAAAAATCCTTAATGATATAACTACAATTATTTCACTCAGCGGCAAAGTTATGCCTGCCTTAATGTCAAAATTTGGCTGGAGTACGGCTGTCGGCAGTATGGAGGTGTGGCTGGGACGCGCAGCGACACCCACGGTTTATGCGCTGGGTATTGAGTGGATTGGTGTCTTCTCATCCTGGCAGTTCGCTTTGTTACTGGTGGTAGTAGATTATGCCCTGAAAGAGTATTTTTTTGAAGATGAAATTCAAATCTGGCTGCAGAACACGCTGTTTGGCAAAAAATTTTCGAAAGATATTGATAGCTTCTCTGAACAAAAAAAAACAGAACTTATAGTGAAATGTGGAGAATCGCTGATGGAATGCGTACGTAAAATAGAATCTACCAGTAAATAGAATTGAATTATATTTTCAAATAAATTCATTGAATAAATATCGGCATGGTCATATTACATATTGTAAGAATAAATTATGAAAAAAGAACTGAAATTCTCGGACGGGTTGCGAAGAAGTCTGGAAGGCAGCAATAAAAAATATCCGCTTCATAACTATCTGCAGCAAAAAAATGAACTATCGCGAACGCAGGAAATTCTGCGCAATATCGAGGCCAAAAATGAAAAAGGAAAATGGCTGGCACATTTTCGCCTGAAAGAGAAAGAGCTGCTGGAGGCGCTGAAAAACGCCCCGCCGGACCCGGTGCTGCCGCCTCCGGCACCGCTGATTAAAGTTCGGGGCGTCATAGAAAAACTGACGCAGCGGCGGGTGGTGCAGCATTTCGACGTTCTGTCCTATCCGGAAGGAAACGCCTACTACACCCGGTATAAAAAGAAGATGGCGGCGTCGGCGGTGGTCTGGGCGGCCAGCGGCTCGGGAGGGACAGCTTCGGCCCTGCTGCAGGACTATGACAGGCCGCTGTGTGGGGCCTGGTATCTGACCGGACGCATTAACGGCAGACGTTTTTCGGGCTGGCTGGGATGTCACTGGTGCTATGAAGGCGAGGAGGTGGAACTGCTGGCGGCACCGGTCGGCGAGGAGTATCTGGTGTATGCCATCCACAGGCCGGAGGAGCAGTCCCTGTGCATGACGCCGGGGTGTTACCGGGGAAAGAATCAGGCGCGCCGGGCGGCAGTGCGTATCCCGTTGCGGGTTTGCTATCTGTGCCTGGCCGTTGTCCTCATAACATTGCTGTGTAGCGATGGTATGGCATCATTTTACGATCCTATGTTCTATATATTTATAGCAGGCACAATAGTTTTTCTGCTGGTGATGTGCCTGCTTCCCGCAGCCTGGTCAATTTACAAACACAAGCCGTTACCGGAAGAAACGCTGTCAGAGGAGATATTCACCCTGCTGGGCTGGGAAAACGTGGCGGATATTAACCTGGAAACTCTGCATAAACGGCGAAAAAAAGAGTGGAAGCGAACAGAGATCCCGCCAAACCCTCTGCGCAAAGGTACGCCCTTTGATCATTCAGGAGGGACATTTTGTTTTTTTTATTATTAATAAGGATGCTGAATGGTTCTTAACGGTCTGGATAAATTATGAAAAAAGAACTGAAATTCTCGGACGGGTTGCGAAGAAGTCTGGAAGGCAGCAATAAAAAATATCCGCTTCATAACTATCTGCAGCAAAAAAGTGAGCTGGCGCGAACGCAGGAAATTCTGCGCAATATCGAGGCCAAAAATGAAAAAGGAAAATGGCTGGCACATTTTCGCCTGAAAGAGAAAGAACTGCTGGAGGCGCTGAAAAACGCCCCGCCGGACCCGGTGCTGCCGCCTCCGGCACCGCTGATTAAAGTTCGGGGCGTCATTGAAAAACTGACGCAGCGGCGGGTGGTGCAGCATTTTGACGTTCTGTCCTATCCGGAAGGAAACGCCTACTACACCCGGTATAAAAAGAAGATGGCGGCGTCGGCGGTGGTCTGGGCGGCCAGCGGCTCGGGAGGGACAGCTTCGGCCCTGCTGCAGGACTATGACAGGCCGCTGTGCGGGGCCTGGTATCTGACCGGACGCATTAATGGCAGGCGATTTTCGGGCTGGCTGGGGTATCACTGGTGCTATGAAGGCGAGGAGGTGGAATTGCTGGCGGCGCCGGTCGGTGAGGAGTATCTGGTGTATGCCATCCACAGGCCGGAGGAGCAGTCCCTGTGCATGACGCCGGGGTGTTACCGGGGAAAGAATCAGGCGCGCCGGGCGGCAGTGCGTATCCCGTTGCGGGTTTGCTATCTGAGCTTGGCCGTTGTCCTCATAACATTGCTGTGTAGCGATGGTATGGCATCATTTTACGATCCTATGTTCTATATATTTATAGCAGGCACAATAGTTTTTCTGCTGGTGATGTGTCTGCTTCCCGCGGCCTGGTCAATTTACAAACACAAACCGTTACCGGAAGAAACGCTGTCAGAGGAGATATTCACCCTGCTGGGCTGGGAAAACGTGGCGGATATTAACCTGGAAACTCTACATAAACGGCGAAAAAAAGAGTGGAAGCGAACAGAGATCCCGCCAAACCCTCTGCGCAAAGGTACGCCCTTTGATCATTCAGGAATAAGAGCAGGCATTTTTTATTATTAATAAGGATGCTGAATGGTTCTTAACGGTCTGGATAAATTATGAAAAAAGAACTGAAATTCTCGGACGGGTTGCGAAGAAGTCTGGAAGGCAGCAATAAAAAATATCCGCTTCATAACTATCTGCAGCAAAAAAATGAACTGTCGCGAACGCAGGAAATTCTGCGCAATATCGAGGCCAAAAATGAAAAAGGAAAATGGCTGGCACATTTTCGCCTGAAAGAGAAAGAACTGCTGGAGGCGCTGAAAAACGCCCCGCCGGACCCGGTGCTGCCGCCTCCGGCACCGCTGATTAAAGTTCGGGGCGTCATTGAAAAACTGACGCAGCGGCGGGTGGTGCAGCATTTCGACGTTCTGTCCTATCCGGAAGGAAACGCCTACTACACCCGGTATAAAAAGAAGATGGCGGCGTCGGCGGTGGTCTGGGCGGCCAGCGGCTCGGGAGGGACAGCTTCGGCCCTGCTGCAGGACTATGACAGGCCGCTGTGCGGGGCCTGGTATCTGACCGGACGCATTAATGGCAGGCGATTTTCGGGCTGGCTGGGATGTCACTGGTGCTATGAAGGGGAGGAGGTGGAACTGCTGGCGGCGCCGGTCGGCGAGGAGTATCTGGTGTATGCCATCCACAAGCCAGAGGAGCAGTCCCTGTGCATGACGCCGGGGTGTTACCGGGGAAAGAATCAGGCGCGCCGGGCGGCAGTGCGTATCCCGTTGCGGGTTTGCTATCTCTGTCTGGCTCTTATTATCCCATTGTATATACATGTATATAATGGATGGGAGGCATTCTCAAATCCATATTTTTATTCACTTATGGCAGTAGCTTTTCTAGCCTTACTGGGGTTATGTCTGCTTCCCGCGGCCTGGTCAATTTACAAACACAAGCCGTTACCGGAAGAAACGCTGTCAGAGGAGATATTCACCCTGCTGGGCTGGGAAAACGTGGCGGATATTAACCTGGAAACTCTGCATAAACGGCGAAAAAAAGAGTGGAGGCGAACAGAGATCCCGCCAAACCCTCTGCGCAAAGGTACGCCCTTTGATCATTCAGGAGGGACATTTTGTTTTTTTTATTATTAATACAGATATTGAATGGTTCTTAACGGTCTGGATAAATTATGAAAAAAGAACTGAAATTCTCGGACGGGTTGCGAAGAGGTCTGGAAGGCAGCAATAAAAAATATCCGCTTCATAACTATCTGCAGCAAAAAAGTGAGCTGGCGCGAACGCAGGAAATTCTGCGCAATATCGAGGCCAAAAATGAAAAAGGTAAATGGCTGGCACATTTTCGCCTGAAAGAGAAAGAGCTGCTGGAGGCGCTGAAAAACGCTCCGCCGGACCCGGTGCTGCCGCCTCCGGCACCGCTGATTAAAGTTCGGGGCGTCATAGAAAAACTGACGCAGCGGCGGGTGGTGCAGCATTTTGACGTTCTGTCCTATCCGGAAGGAAACGCCTACTACACCCGGTATAAAAAGAAGATGGCGGCGTCGGCGGTGGTCTGGGCGGCCAGCGGCTCGGGAGGGACAGCTTCGGCCCTGCTGCAGGAGTATGACAGGCCGCTGTGCGGGGCCTGGTATCTGACCGGACGCATTAACGGCAGACGTTTTTCGGGCTGGCTGGGGTATCACTGGTGCTATGAAGGCGAGGAGGTGGAACTGCTGGCAGCGCCGGTCGGTGAGGAGTATCTGGTGTATGCCATCCACAAGCCGGAGGAGCAGTCCCTGTGCATGACGCCGGGGTGTTACCGGGGAAAGAATCAGGCGCGCCGGGCGGCAGTGCGTATCCCGTTGCGGGTTTGCTATCTGTGCCTGGCCGTTGTCCTCATAACATTGCTGTGTAGCGATGGTATGGCATCATTTTACGATCCTATGTTCTATATATTTATAGCAGGCACAATAGTTTTTCTGCTGGTGATGTGCCTGCTTCCCGCGGCCTGGTCAATTTACAAACACAAGCCGTTACCGGAAGAAACGCTGTCAGAGGAGATATTCACGCTGCTGGGCTGGGAAAACGTGGCGGATATTAACCTGGAAACTCTACATAAACGGCGAAAAAAAGAGTGGAAGCGAACAGAGATCCCGCCAAACCCTCTGCGCAAAGGTACGCCCTTTGATCATTCAGGAATAAGAGCAGGCATTTTTTATTATTAATAAGGATGCTGAATGGTTCTTAACGGTCTGGATAAATTATGAAAAAAGACCTGAAATTCTCAGACGGGTTGCGAAGAAGTCTGGAAGGCAGCAATAAAAAATATCCGCTTCATAACTATCTGCAGCAAAAAAAATGAACTGTCGCGAACGCAGGAAATTCTGCGCAATATATCGGGCTGGCTGAGATGAAAAATCATAAATGTGACTGTATGTCACAGGGACCGGCATTACTACCCGTACGCTATGTGGTGATTCCTGAATATATTAAAGAACCGTTACCGGAGTGGGCAACATCAGGAGTATCGGCTTACCCGGTGGAAAACGAAAATTACCACTATGCGCTGCGCGCAATGCGCAGAGGATATATCTATATCTACTATCCGTATCTGACGGACTGGGAGGCGTGGTCGGTATGTGATGACGGCAGTTTGTGGAAACAGCTTTCGGCGAAAAATGTCCTGGAGAAAGCAGAGCCTGACTGTCGGCAGGGAACCTACAGTAATGGCGGAAAGGATTTTCTGACGCTGCCCTATGAAGTTCTGGAGAATGACATCTGGATAGCATTCACGCAGTGTCCGTGGACGGAAAATACGCTGGAGCGTTACGCGAGCGATGGCGTGCAACGGCAGAGCAGAATGCAGTGCGTGAGTTCATCGAACTGGAGGGCGCCACAGGCTTCACAGCAAATAACGGAGGCAACCACAGCGAATCTTGTCAGTGTTCTGGATTACATTCCGGCGCAGGGCAGCATGCTGAGCCCGGGAATGCGGTTACCTTATGGCACCCATAATAAAATACGCGTCAGCCAGTGTGTGAATGAACGCTATGCAATAGTCAAAGAGCCGGGGCCGCAGGAGACATTGTACCCGTGGAAGAGTGGAGTGGCCGGAAACACAATCCGGCAGATGAAGGAACGGGGTGTGAAGCCAGACGGTTCCCCGGTCACACCGTTGCTGATGGCGCTGCATGATGCAACAGGGATAACGCATGAGCTGACGGGATGGACGAACGATGTCCTGGCGATGGCGAAGATATTCGGTGATGAACGCGCTCTGGAGTTCTGTACCCAGAATCTGATAAACGGTGTTAAGGAGATTGTTAACAAAAGCTCGGAACAGAATGTTGAAGCCCAGCTTTCTGTATTACCCCAGGAAACATTTATCTCTCCTCCTGCAATGGATTATTCTTATTACATGTATGTCCAGAATGAGAAATCTAAAGGAACAGATCCGAAGGATATACTAACTCGCGAAGAGTTCGAAAAACAGATAAAGGGAAAACAAAACGAAGTTTATAAAAAACACCAGGTCGCTAATGATTGGTCTAAATATGCTCGAATGATCAATCAGAGCAAATGGGATTCTTTTAATAAATGTTGTGCTGATCTTACACAAAAAATTGATGAGCAACTCGCTAAACTGATTATCTATCGTTGTGAATGGTTACAGACTTCTTTATTTATAACAATGTTACAGGATTTTTTCTCTAATGACCCTGTTGATAATGCAAACTATCGTGAAATTGCTGCATTCGCGATGGCTGGGCTTAATGAGTCGCCATCAGGTGTAAAATTGCTGGATGACTGGATCGACGCATATACCACGGCAAGTAAAACTAATCTCGTCTGGAGAACACATTTTTATAATAATCCAGAAATAATGGCAGATGCAGAGCCATTATTGGCTAGCTTGCAACAGTGTAGCATATCTCCGGTTTCTGAAAATGATGTGCTCTACTTTTTTGAGAAGAATGGCGCTAAACTTAATAAAATATTTAAAGGTTTTGAAAAAGCAACGAGTGAAATTTCAAAACCTCTGGATAGCAATGCCGTATTCTCGAAAAAAGTGCTGTATAAAATAGATCAGCACATGGTTACCGTGGGGACCAGGTTTTTTTCCGTATCACGGATTGGACCTGTGCTCAATACCATGAATGACCTTATAGTTCGAACTCTTTTTTCACTATCTTCAGGAAAGTCAGAGTTAGAAACAAAAATATTGTTCAGTAAATATTTTGGTTGGGCAACGGAGCGTAGGGCTTACATTACTGACACTGTTTTTTACAGCACGCAAAGAGCCATTCGGGCTGATCGTCTCCGGGTGGCGAGTAATAAATATGCCGCACTTGAAAAAGCGTATGCAGATTATCTTCGCCAGCCTGCAGGAACTTCTGGTTATGCGGTGACCAGTATTAGAATTTTTGTTTTATTTTTCAATGTGGTCGAACTGTATAACCAACTCGATAACTTTAACGATAAACCCTCTGACTATGCCAAGGTAGTCAGCGCAATATCGGCAACGGCAAGCGGGATTATTGATATTGCAACACCTGCAATGGAGGTCATTCTTAAAGAGAAAAATAGTCTCCACTACATGAAAATGTCTGGCGCAGGATGCTCGCTGATAAGTGCCGGCCTTTCGCTGGGATTAGATTTTTCCACATTGTTGAATAAAGTTAGCTTACCGAATTCCAGTAAAAAATGGGCATTTACCGGCTTATATTTAGTTAAGACTCTTAGTGATGTTGCCATTATTGCCAAAGCGGAAGGGAAATTGATGTCGGTGTTGATTGAACGCTTTGGTTGGGATACCGCTAGAGGGGGATTGGCCGTATGGCTGGGAAAAGCTGCAGCACCACAATTAACAAAATTAGGTGTCGAATGGGTAGGGTTGTTGGCTTCGTGGGAGGTTGCCCTGTTATTGATGGTGGCTGAATATATTTTGACTGAATATTATTCACGTGATGCGTTACAGTCGTGGATTGAGAATAGTTTGTTTGGTGATGATAATTCGATTGATATCGATAGTTATGCGCCGGAAAAAATAAATATGTTTATTGATGAGGCCCGAAATTCACTGCAAGAAAGCACACGTCAATTATCTTCAGGTAAAAAACAACAACGTGGAAAACCAATAATTTACTGGCCATTTATTATCTATGATGAGCCGGAAGTCCCTGCTGTGGTTTAATTTTGGAGCAACGAAATATTATGACAGAAGATGATGAACTGTTCGCCGATATGCCCCGGGCCTATATCCGGGGGCTGGAGAAGGGTAAAGGGTATGTGAAAGAAAACTATCTCCGGGAGCGCAGGGAATGGATAAAATTAAGACAAACCATTGCGTACTATGAATCGGAAGGCAAGAAGAAGCATAAAAAACGGCTGGCGGAACTGTATCGTGAAGAAAAGCAACTGGCAAAAGCGCTGGCTGATATGCCACCGGACCCGATACTGCCCCCGCCAGCCCCGCTGATAAAGGTCAGGGGAGTGGTGAAAAACTATCACCAGCGCTGCCTGACGCACTATTTTGACACCAAAGCCTATCCGCAGACGTGGGAGTATTTCAGCAGGCAGGATGAGAACATGGCGTCTGCCGCGATGGTGCTGGCCTCGATGGGCTCAGCGGCAACAGCGCAGGGCATGGTGGCGAGCAATGAAGACAGGGTTCCAGCTGCGGCGTGGTACGTTACTGGAGAAATCAACGGTCGGCAGTTTTCGGGGTGGCTGGGAGCGCCCTATTGTCGGGAAGGTGAGGAAGTGGAACTGATTGCCGCGCCGGTGGGAGAGGAGTACCTGGTCTATGCCCTTGTCCGGCCGCATGCGCGCTCGCTGACTATGCCACCGTGGTGTTACCAGGGAGTACGACGGGCACGAATTGACGGGATGAAAGTCCCCATTTCGGTCGTTATTTTATTAATTATTATTATGTTGATAGTGTTTATTTATCAGGATGGCTGGATTGTTAGTGAAAAAATGGTGAGTGGGGTAACGATGTTCCTGACCATGGGAACCTTTCTGTATATCCTTCCTGCAATATGGGCAATCTGGCGACGCCACCCCTTTCCGAAAGAACAGTTGACGGAGGAGATATTGACTGTTGCTGGCTGGGATAATGTGACGAATATTGACCTTCGGAAACTCGACAAGAAAAATATAAAAGAATTTAAGAAGCAAGGGCGGTCTGTTCGATTACTTAAATCAGGATGGTGGTTTTTTTACTATTAGTTGACAATTATTTAAATTTTGAATTTTAAAGCTAATATTTTTGACAGGAAAGATATTAATATTATCTGATCTTTATCTAATTGTATAAATGTGTAGGAAAGTGTGTTTTTATCTTTTTCGAAAGTTTATATGTCGCTAGTTATATTTTTTATAGTGAGGGTTTATGTTTCAAGGTTTGGTCAGGCTCAATGATCCATTAAGTAGTGGTGGTAAAGTGATTTCTGTTTCGTCAACGATAATTATCGATGGTTTAGGTGTTGCACTGCTTGGTGATACTGTTATATGCCCAATTCCATTTCATGGCGTAAATAAAATAATCCAGGGTTCTCCAGAGTGGATCTCAGATGGAAAACCAGTAGCCGTGCATAAATGTATCTGCCAATGTGGTTGTTATGTTATTTCAACGCTTCCCTGTACGGGGGTCTGGTAAGTTAAAATGAGTTGGAATATTCCAGATAAAAAGATAATACAACCTGTACCTTCTATTAGGTGGGGCCGCGATAGTGGTATTTTTTTCTCATTGTTAATAACTGTTGTTCTGCTATTCAGTTTATTATATTACATTACTCATAATAATGAGTCTTTTTATTATGCTTTTGTAATATCTTTAATTATTTTTTTAGCATTCATTATATACTTAGGTCTTCGATTATTTCAGCGAGGATTGTCTCTTGAAAAAAATGAAATGATATTAACGGAAGGTTCTAATATTGATTGTAAGTGGTCTGAATGGGCTTCTGATTATTTAAGTGTTGTAGATTATAGTTATCTCTTTCCCGAAGATTCTCAGATGCTAAATTTACTTGAAGAAAATGAGTTCAATGCAATTGGGGCCAGGGCGTTAAATTTCCCAGAATCGATTGGCTATACTGCTTTATTTCATGAGTTATTAGCTCCCATAAGAGCTAGATTAATGGATGTTACTTCTGAAAATGGTTTGATTATTAATTTTATTGTTGGTCAGGTATCGGGGGTTTCAACATGGCAGTCTTTTTTATTGGCCTGGAAACAACTTGGCCTCTCTGATGCTATAATTAATAGCAGTGAATTTATCTTTCACAACTATGTATTAAATATTGATGAATGGCTAAGTGTTACGGAGGATAAATTTAGATTAATTATTGTAGGGGAAAAGTCAACGGATATTAATAATAAACATCCTGGTACGGGGGATGGTATGTGTGCTTTTCTTTTTGCTCCAGCGATTTTAATTAAACAGAATAATATTGCCGAGAAGGCAAGACTATATAGATCTATTTCTACAAATGAAGATAATCTGATCAAAGATCTTAACAATTTGATTTTTTATCAGGCCAGTGTCGGGATGGTTGATAATTTTTTGATAGGAAAAAATAGCAATAAAAAAGATGTAGCTAAGGCAGCTGTTGTTCTTAACGAACATAATAAAAATCTTGAGCAGTATTATGCTGAATTATATGTTGGTATTCATGGAGAATTTGATATCTGGGTGATGTTAATGTTTTCTTTATTAAATATAAAAGATATAGATGCTGTTGATCTGATATTCTCAGAGTCGGATGGAAATATTATATTGTCGAGGGTTAAAAAAATTAGAAGTCGGGAATAGATATATGCAAAAGTCTAGCTTGTTGCGATTATGTGGTTTGTTATTTATTTTGGTTGTTGTTGGTTTGATATGCTATGTAGTACTTTATTACTACGGAGGGTATTTCGGGGTGACAACCCCAACAACCAGGGTCATAGTTATCACATCGATTTTATTAGCACTGTGTTATATTTTTAAAATATGGCAGGTGAATGCGTTGAAATCAGTGTTAGGAGCGTATGTACCATTATTAAAATATAAAGCCATTGCTTATTTTCTTTTACCATGGAAGTCAGCTTATGAGTCAAATGTAGAAAATCATACTGCAGCCACATTGGACAGCAATATATTCATTAACTTCTACTCTACACTTAAAGATAACTACGGTCGCCGCTGGCGCGCCAAAACGCGTATCCTGCTGGTGATGGGGGATGCCCCTCAGGTTGATCAACTGGTACCTGAACTCACCTCCCAGCGCTGGGTTGAAGGGGATGGCGTGGTGTTAATCTGGGGAGGCAAGCTCACTGCAACGCCAGATGTCTCGCTGTTTGATACGATACGCAAACTGCATCGGCGCCCGCTGGATGGGGTTGTATGGGTAACCCACACTTATCAGCAACATGATGCCTTGCTTCAATCAGCCCCTGTTGTGCCCTTAACTTCACAGCAAATGGATGAGGCCGCCCGCCATCTTCTGGCTGTTTTTACCACGCTTCGCTGGCGAGTGCCGTTATACCTCTGGTCGCTGCATGGCGCTCAATTTGTACCGGATAACGTAACCTTACACTCTGCGACGTGTATGCTCCCTTCAAAATGCACCACGGCTTTATGTCGTTCGCAGTTGACCTCGTTGGCAATGCAGATGGCAGAGCAGGGCACGCAGCAGGTTACGCGAAATCTCCGCGATAACTTCTTACTGAAAATGGCTAATTTGCTGATGCCTAATGCAGAGGCCATCAGCGACTTGTTGTCCACTTTTTTCAGCCCGCATCGGCCCCTGCCGCTGGCGGCGGTAATCTTGAGCCAGTATGCGGAAAGTACCCCATCGCGCGTTGCGCATGCCTGGACGCGTGATGAGCGTTGGCGCGCGTTGCTTGATTCACTCCCTGCGTTACCTGCGGAGCTAAAGGCACAGCGCACAGGCCGTTCAGGAATTCGAGTGCTGGCAGTCGGTACAGCCGGTTTGATGCTGCTATGGGGCGCGGGAATGGCGGTTTCTTTCCTGGCTAATCGCAATATGATCACCGAAAGCCTGGACCAGGCGAGACTGGCTGGCGGTCCGGATAAACCGCTCGCCGAGCGTCTTACGGCGTTATCCGCTCTTCAGCAAACGCCGGGCATGCTTCGCTGGCGTCAGCAGAATGGCGTGCCGTGGTATTACCGCTTTGGCTTGAGCCAAAATGATGCTCTGCTGGATGCCCTATGGCCGCGTTATACGCGTATTGCTATTCCACTACTGCGTGATGAAGCCGCACAACATCTCACTCAGGAATTGACGGCGTTAACGAGACTGGCACCGGATAGCCCGCAGTTTGCAGCTCGGGCAAAGATCGCCTACAACCAGTTGAAAATGTATCTGATGCTCTCCCGGCCCGAACAGATGGAGGCGTCATTTTTTAGTCAGGCGCTGATGCAAGACTGGCCAGAGCGCGCAGGCATTTCGCGCGCATCATGGCAAGGCGTTGGACCGGGGCTCTGGCAATTCTGGGGAGAAAACCTTCAGGCGCATCCTGAATGGAAAATAGCGGCCGATAAAAATCTTATTAGCCAGGTGCGAACGCTGTTAATTCGTCAGATGGGGATCCGCAATGGCGAAGCCGCCCTGTATCAGAAAATCATTGAACAGGTGACTCCGCATTACACCGATCTTCGTCTGGAGGACATGACCGGCGATACTCGGGCAGACCAGGTATTTTATACCCGGAGTTCGGTTGCTGGCGTGTATACCCGCCAAGCCTGGGAAGAGGAGGTTTTGCCCGCCATAGAAAAAATCGTAAGCAACCGCCGGGAAGAGATGGATCAGGTGCTGGGGGATGAAACGCACTCTGCAAGCGACCCTCTCTCTCCACAGGCGTTAAAGGCGCGTCTTAGCGAGCGTTTCTTCATAGATTTTGCCGACAACTGGCTGGATTTTCTCAACAGTATTCGCTGGAAGCGCACCCAAACGCTGAGTGATGCCATCGATCAACTCACGTTGATTGCAGATATCCGTCAGTCTCCTCTGGTTGCGTTAATGAATACGCTCGCCGTTCAGGGACGTACAGGGTTAACCGGGGAAGCGTTGTCGGACTCACTGGTGAAGTCGGCAAAGGATCTGTTTAACACCAAAGAGAAACAGACCATTGACCAGCATGCACGGGAAGAAGGTCCTATGGCGAGTACCTTCTCGCCAATCCTGGCATTGATGGATGAACAATCGGCTGGGCAGGATATCAGCCATCTGAGTCTGCAAACCTACCTGACCCGGGTAACGCAGGTCAGGCTGAAACTCCAGCAGATTACTAACGCTGCCGATCCGCAGGGAATGAGTCAGGCCCTGGCGCAGACGGTATTTCAGGGCAAAACCGTTGATCTCACTACCACGCGTGACTATGGAAATCTGGTGGCTGCCAGTCTGGGGCAAGCATGGAGTGGATTTGGTCAAACAATGTTTGTTCAGCCGCTGGAGCAGTCATGGCAGCAGGTGTTGCAGCCAACCGCGGCGGGCCTGAATGCGCAATGGAAGGCGCTGATTGTGAATGACTGGAACAGCGCATTCGGTGGACGTTATCCGTTCCGTGATGTCGGCAGCGAGGCTTCCCTGCCGCTGCTGGCGCAATATCTGCGAAGCGATAATGGCCGAATTCAGCATTTTCTCGAAAGTCATTTAAGCGGTGTGCTGCATAAACAGGGAAGTCACTGGGTTGCCGACACGGTGAATGCTCAGGGACTGGTATTTAATCCTGCGTTCCTCGAGGCGATGGACCTACTCAGTCAAATTGCGGATGTCGCTTTTATTCGTGGAGAAGCCGGGATTCGTTTTGAACTGCGTCCTGGAACGGCACGAGATGTGATGCAGACAGACCTCGTGCTGGATGGCCAAAAACTCACCTACGTTAATCAGATGCCAACGTGGAAAAACGTTGTCTGGCCTGCCGATACGCAAGCGTCAGGAGCAACCCTAAGCTGGGTGAGCACGAGTACGGGAACCCGAATCTACTCAGATAACCCCGGTACCTGGGGCTGGATAAGACTGCTTGAGAAAGCGGAGATAACTGATAATGCTGGCGTGAGCAGCGGTTTTAACCTGCGCTGGACTGCGCAAGATGGATTGCCGCTGAACTATACCCTGCGCACGGAAGCGGGTGAAGGTCCCCTTGCATTACTCAAACTCCGCGATTTTGAACTACCCGAAGCAATTTTTATTGTTAGCAGCAAGCTTTCCTCAGAGGAAGAAGAATGAGCGCTCTGAATCGTCTACTGGCCGCCAGTGCGGATTCGACAGATGAACAACAGCAACTGATGGAACAGGCACAAACGCAGACTGCGCTATGGCAAAACTGGTTATTGCCAATTTCAGCAGCCAACCCGGGGGGTGACGATCCGGGCTATGACGATGATTTTCAGCGCATGCGGGAAGAGGTGAATAAACTTTCTGGCGCACAAACGGATCTCATCATTGAGCTTGCGGAAAA
The DNA here is from genome assembly GCF_013781945.1 of Citrobacter sp. RHBSTW-01044. NCBI lineage: Bacteria > Pseudomonadati > Pseudomonadota > Gammaproteobacteria > Enterobacterales > Enterobacteriaceae > Citrobacter > Citrobacter sp. RHBSTW-01044. Next base: position 750,632 of record NZ_CP056180.1, read on the forward strand.
ACTCCTGATCAACACTTGTAAGGATGTCCGTGTTGTCACTTATTACACATGGGCGCGTTTGCACCAGGATGGTGAGTCCGGCCTGGCGGATGGTCTGATTTTGCTGGCTGGCCTGATGCAGCAATATGGCGATACTCTCCATCCCTTAAAAGCGAATAGTCATAAAGCCGCCCTCGAATGGTTAGCAGGCGGGCGGATGCTGGATAGTCTGGCGCGATTCCCGGAAGTTTCACGACCTGACGCGCAACGGATCGCTGGTGCGCTGATGTTGCTGGACCAGCAATTTAATCAGCGAGAGGAGAGCATTCGCCCAGGGCTTGGAGCGCTGTATAGCGCGCTGGAGAACCGTCTGGCCCAATCAGGCGGTGCTCAGGCATTGGTACCACAAAATATCAGCACCCAAACCGCTCGGTACAGCGCAGATACTCCAGTCCTCAAAAGTATTGCCTCGGGCCGGGAGTTACTGGAGCAGGCACGGGTGTTGGCGAAATATCTGGCCGATCAGCCAGATGGCTGGCTGGCGGCGCATCATTTGATGAAAAGCGTACGGCTCGATACGGTCAGCCAGCTTCCTCCGCCAGATGGCGCCGGACGTACACGTCTGGAACCGCCCAAGAGTGATTACCGTGCGCAGCTTAAACGTCTTTATTTGCAGCAAAGTTGGACTGAATTGATTGAGTTAACTGACAGCTTATTTGTTGAGGGAGTGAATCATTTTTGGCTTGATGTGCAGTGGTACCTTCATCAGGCATTAATGAGGGCTGGATCGCCATGGGATAAAAATGCCGGGATTATCATCAGCGATCTGAAAATGTTGCTGCATCGGATGCCGGGTCTGGAAACGCTGGCATTTGACGACGGAATGCCCTTTGCCGATGATGTTACGCGTGAGTGGATCGCCCGCGAGGTGCTGCAGGAAAGTGACTGGCAGACGGAAAAAGTCACTGCGGCTACCGCAGGGGCGGACGACGATATCCTGCTACTTGAAAGCGAGGCCTTGGCGCTGGCGGATAGCGAAGGCGTTGAAGCCGCGCTCGCCTGGCTTCAGGCTCGCCCCGGCGTGATTTCACGTCGACAACGCTGGTTACGCCAACTGTTGATGGCTCGCCTGACGGAACAATGTGGGCGCAACGATCTCGCGCTGCATTTGCTTGGCGAGTTGAATGCGACAGCACACTCTCTCACCCTCAAACAATGGGAGCCTGAACTGCTGTTTGAAGTAAAAGCGCGACGGCTGAAACTTCTGCGTTTAAAAGCCAATCGCAGTGAAAGTGACAAAGCGCGTCTGATGCCAGAGATGGACTTACTGTTGTCCGGACTGGTAGCCATTGATCCTGCCAGAGCTGCCGTCTTGTGTGGCTAAAACAAAATAAGTGAATTGTAAAATGGAAGACTTAACTCTGCGTTATTATGACGCGGAAATGCGTTATTTAAGGGAAGCGGCAAAAGAGTTTGCGCAGGCGCATCCGGATCGTGCAGCCATGCTGGATCTGGATAAAACTGGTATTCCCGATCCCTATGTGGAGCGATTATTTGAAGGTTTTGCATTTTCGATGGGGCGATTGCGGGCCAAAATTGACGATCATCTTCCTGAATTTACCGAAGGTTTGATGAGTCTGCTGTGGCCTCATTATTTACGTACCATTCCTTCTTTAAGTATTGTCGAGCTTTTGCCTGATATTGATGTGCTGAAAATGAGCGAGAGGATTAACGCGAGGTTTGGCGTATTGTCACAGCCCGTCGGTCCTAAAAAAACGGTATGTCAGTATCGTACTACACAGCCCGTCACGCTCAATCCGCTGTCTGTCACGGCGGTGAATATCGATGCGGAACCTGACGGACGCTCGGTCATTCGTATGCGAATAAAGTGCAATCCACAGATGGACTGGTCGCAAACTGATCTGACGCGCCTCAGTTTTTACCTGAGTGGTGATGCGCCGGTGACCCATGCGCTGCACCTTGCTTTGACAAAGCGTCTGGCCTCTCTTTATCTGAGGCTCCCCAAAAGCGTAGAGCGTATTCGACTGGATGGTTACTTTTCACCTGGCGGATTTGCCAGTGAAGACAGTTTATGGCCAAAAGGCGATACGGCGTTTGGCGGCTGGCAATTATTGCTTGAGTATTTTACGTTCCGCGAAAAATTTATGTTTGTCCATCTTAACGGTCTGGAAAAGATAATGTTTCCTGCTGGTATAGATTGCTTTGAAATAGAGGTGGTACTGACTCAACAGTGGAGTTCTGAGCTTCCTCTGGGGAGTGAAAATATTCGTCTTCATTGCGTTCCGGTGATTAATCTCTTCACTATGGAGGCCGATCCACTGGTGGTTAATGGACTAGAAAGCGAATATTTGCTGCGTCCGCGCAGGTTGCAGGATGGACATACGGAAATTTATGCAGTCGATGCAGTTTCTGGTTCACAGCGAACGCATAACGCTGTCTATGCTCCTTTCACCAGTTTTCGCCATAAGGGAGGCATGATGCGCCGTAACGCGCCAGAGCGTTATTACCATACTCGCGTCAGACGCGGCGTATCCGGATTATATGATACATGGTTGATCCTTGGAGGAGATGCCTGGGAGCGGGATCGTCTTGCTGAGCAGGAAACCTTGTCATTAAAAGTGACCGGAACAAACGGTCAACTACCCAGGCGAGCTTTGCAGAGTTCATTGCTCAATCGCTGCGAGCAGATCCTCCAGACGCCGATTGCCGTGCGCAATCTGTGTAAGCCGACACTACCTGCTTATCCTCCAGCAGAGGATCGTTTTCACTGGCGAGTGTTGAGCCACCTGGGATCCAGCTTTCTGAATATGATGGCCAGCGCAGAAGTGCTCAAAGGAACGTTGTCTCTCTATAACTGGCAGGACGATGAGCTTAATTATCGTCGTCTGGATGCGATCATGGATGTTCAGCAACATGAAATACAGCGCTTTGAAAAAGGATTTTTACTCCGTGGGGTGGATATCGAAATAACGCTTGATGAGAACGGATTTACCGGTGAGGGCGATATTCATCTGTTTGGTGAAATGCTTAACCGCTTTTTTGCGTTGTATGCGGATATTCACTTATTTAATCAGCTTACTTTAATCATACAGCCGGCAGGGAAAAGCTTGCGATGGAAAGAGAATCACAATCAGCGACTACCCGGCTGCTAAATAGCCTTGGTGAAAACCTACCCCGTACTAATTTTTATCGTTTCTGCCAGTTGTTGGAACAGTGGAATCCACAAGCGCCAAGTCCTGGAAGCCAACAAAGTCCGCGCTTCGATACCATTCGTTTTCGTCCTCATCCCGGGATGGGGTTCCCGGCGGGGGAGCTAAAAAATGCAGAATATGATCCGCTACAACCCATACTTCCACCAACGGTTCGTGTCACTTTTATGGGATTGTATGGCGTGGAATCGCCGCTGCCGACAACCTATCAGGATGATATTGCCCAGCGTCAGGAAGGTTCGGACGTTGCTGCTGAGTTTCTGGATATTTTTAACCATCGCTTAATTACGCAGTTTTATCGAATCTGGCGTAAATACAGCTATCCGGCGACCTTCCGCCCAGGCGCTACAGATGAAACATCACAATATTTACTGGGGTTGACCGGGTTGGGCATTCGGGGATGCGCCACGCAAACCGAGGCTCCGTTATCGCGTTTTTTGGCGCTGTTGGGAATCATGAGAATGCCAACGCGTACGGCGGAAGGTATATCCGCGCTGGTATCTTTATTATCGCCAACAACAAATATCACCGTGACTCCTCATGATAAGCGCTTAATCCTGCAGGATAAGCCGTTAAAAATGAGAACGCGGCAACCCGTTAGCCTCCATTCTCGCCCGGTGATGGGACATAGCGCTGTAGATATTAACAGCCAGGTGCTTATTACTCTTACAACGGATGTTCCCGATGAGGTTCGCGACTGGTTACCGGGCGGCCAGCTTTATCATGATTTTCTCGCGCTGATGCACGTGTATTTAGGCGCCAGAGTCAATGCAAGGCTGCAATTACGCATTCCTCGCTCGGCGCTTCCGGATGCTCAACTTACCAGTAACAAATGTGAACGGGCAGTACAGCTTGGCCGCACGGCCGTTTTGCGTCTGGATAACCCGGAAGCTAAGAATCAATTTATAACAATTAAACTTGGGCTTTGGCAGAGCCTTAGTCAACATGATCAGCGGAGGGAAGCCGATGAGACTGGCGATTATCGCTATTAATTTTGCCGTAATAACCGGAATGACTAGTGTGGTCACTGGATGTGGTCTGACACAAAAAGTATCTGAAGGCACGGTGTCATTAACGAAGTCTATTTTTTATAAGGAAATTAAAACGCTGCATTTGGATCTTTCCGCCAGAGAAGGCGCTAATAAAAATGCGCAGGGCATAGCGCTTTCTACGGTTGTGCGTATTTACCAACTCAAAGATCGTAAAGCGTTTGACTCGGCTAATTATCAGTCTTTATTTGTGCAAGATAGCACGGTGGTGAAAACAGATTTACTGGCCCAGAAAGATGTTTTGATACGTCCTGGTGAAAGCGTAACTGTCGATATTCCACTCGAAAAGGAAGCGCAATATGTTGCCGTGGCGGGGATGTTTATTTCTCCCGAACAGTCTGAAGATTCATGGCGCGTGGTATTACGCCGTGAAGATCTCGATCCTGATAAGGCGCGTGTGCTTGAATTAAATACCCGGACTCTGGCACTCCTGGCGCAGGAGGATGAGTAATGGTCAAGCAGCCGTCTCTTTATGACATCTTACTGGGTAATTTTTCCGGTGGTTTCCCTTTGCACTCGGTCAGTGAAAACACGCAGGTCATCTTATCCGTCCTGGATAATATGCAGCGCATTTTGAATACTCGTGCCGGTAGCCTCAAACATTTACCCGATTACGGTCTGCCGGATATGACCAAAATCCTCCAGGGAATGCCAGGTACGGCACATCAGCTTATCAGCACGCTTTCTCTGGTTTTGTTGAAGTATGAACCGCGGCTAAAAGGTATTCAGGTAACGATGCAGGAGCAGGAAACGCCGGGGCATTTGCGTTATTCCATTGATGCTGAACTGCAAGACCTTGGCATTGTTCGCTATGGTACTGATTTTACCCCTGAGGGGCGGGTTCTTATCCGTCACCTTAAGAGGCAGGGTTGGCTTGAGACTGGAGTGTACTGACATGGATAAGTATCGCATCAGCACCGGTGGTGACCCGCGTGCTTTCACGGAGTTCGGGTTGTTACGCGATGAAATCAGCAAGCTGACTCACCCCGCGCGCCCGGACGTTGACTGGCAAAAAGTTGAACAGTTAAGCCTCGCATTGTTTCGTCATAACGGCGTCGAACTGCAAACACTGTCCTGGTACACCGTCGCCAGAATACGGAATGCGGGACTGGTGGGACTTGCCGAATGCGCGGAACTCCTGGAGGCCTTACTGACGCACCACTGGAATGCAATATGGCCACAGCAAACTCATGCCCGCGTTGAGATGTTGGCATGGCTCTCAGCCCGTTTACAGCAAGAATTGCGTACGCTAACGCTGTCATATACTGATTTATCCATGGTGTATCGGGTTGAACAGAGTTTAAAACATGCCTGCGAAGTGCTGCAACGGCTTGAGTTGAAAGCGCTTAGTAAACTGGAGGCTGTCGTGACCTGGATGCACAATGCAGCTTTGCGTCTGGAGAAATCCGAACCCGATTCGGGATCGGCCATTGTGATGATACCGGCTTCAGATGCAACAAATAACGTTGTGACGTCTTTGCCACAACTGGTCTTTGTGGTTAATGAGCCAGCGTCGTCCGGGCAATCGAGCGCAGCGGTTTTAGCGACCAAAATCGATCATGGAACCCGACGCATGTGGCTGGGGTTTGCTATCGGTGTCATGGTTACAGCAGTGGTGAGTACCGGCGCTTTTCTTGCTATCAACCCTATGCGAGCCGACGGATATGAACTGGTTAAGCCATTGCCACAGGTGCCGACGCCTGAACAATTGTCCACATTGAAGCAGTCCTCAGATTTGCAGGGGAAGAAGCAAGATATAATTGCTGCAACGCAAGAGCAATTGGACGTTTACATCGCTTGTCACCTTTGTGGTCGCGGGAATACGCTGCATCATTAGCGCAGCAGTTAGTCACTCTGTGGCCGGAAGAATCGCAGACGACAGTAATCGCGAGCAGCTTACAGAAACAGTTAACTACGGAAGCGTTGCCGGAAAGTGCTCTGCAAAACTGGCATCATGCCCAGCAGGGGCTGGAAGCGTTAACCGCCCAGCTAAATGCGCTTGATGAACGCAAGGGTAAATATCTGACGGGGTCGGAGTTGAAATCAGCCATTTTCACTATCCGCCGCCAGCTTGACCAAACGCCGCCGACAGAAGAATTGTTGCGTCAAATCGATGAGGAATTAAAAAAACAGGGGAGTGTGTCACCCGCTTTGTATCAGCAGCTCGATATACGGCTTAACCAGCTTCTTAATCGTTATACGCTGCTGAAACAAAATGCCATTCGAGGGCGGTAGCACTGGAAATAAGCCAGCCAAAGATCATCAACTGATTCAGTTGGTTATATAAAATTGGTTGATGATCTCCGCTATAAAATCATGAAAAATTAATAATATTTATCAGGAATTATCACTGAGTGCCCTAAAAGGTTAACGCCAGGATCTCTATCGGGACCTCTATAGTGCACACTGCCCATCACTGCACCCTGATGCCATAGACGCGTCCTCGGAAACAGACAACGACTCATTTAATAACGCCCCGATTTCTGCTCCCAGCGCGAGGTCGTCTACCTGACCAAAATATTGCTGGCGTAGGTATCCCTGCTGATCAATTAACGTCAACGTAGGTGTACCGCGCATAGCGTAGGACAGCATGGTCTGGGGGACATCATTGTCAGGAGACGGCATATCCACCCCGACGGGGAAAGGGATGCGGTATTCTGATAGAAAGGTTTCCAGTGCCTGTGCGGTCATTACCTCATGATGTTCAAAAACCGTATGTAGGCCAATAACGGCCACCTTATCCGGTGGAAAAGTGGCGTACACACGTGAAACCTGCGGCAGTCCATGGGAAACACAGCCAGGACACAGCATCTGAAATGATTCCATTACCACGACCTTGCCGCGTAATGATTCCAGGGTTATCGGCTGTGATGTATTAAACCAGCGTTCAATTGTCAATGTTGGTGCTCGCGGATGGCGAATGATATTCATGTTAACTCCAGAACCCGCACTGTGGTGCGGGTTAATTTCTGTTACTGGTTTACTTTCCCCGGCAGCGTCAGCTTGCCAGAGGCCACTTTAAATACATCCTCGACGCAAAGTAGCGGCGCATGAACGGATGCATTAACTCGTAGCCCGGCAGTTACGCCATCAAACTGGCTGGCAGTGACCACGCCAATATTATCGAACGGAACTTTCACTTCTACAGTTTCACCTGTCAGCGTAGGATTCCAGCCCGGACTGTCCAACAATACCGGCAAGCCAGGCCAGGTTTTTGGCAGCCTGGGTTTTTGTCCCTCAGGAATATCAACTACGGCCAGTGCGCCAGGCCCGCAGACCTCGTTAGGCTTCAGCACCACCCAGTGGGTATGCCACAGATCGCCATCATTGTTGCGGTTACCATCGCCATTTTCATCATACAGCGGCGTATCATCCAGATCAGGATGGGATGTTACCGCCAGAGCCAGGATACCGGCCTTATGTTCAAATCCCACTTCATACGGATCGATCGTTGTCGGCCAGACATAAGAGAAAATTTCCGTTCCCGCCAGCTTACCTGTTACTGCAGGCTTACTTTTACCTGCCTTGCCGGAAACTGCCATATGGAAGGTGGCAACATTCCCTTCGGTAGTGACTTTCGTGTGCACAATATCAAACTCAGCCAATACAGCCTTGTCGGCGCTGGTTTTAATACCGCCCTGATGAGGCTCATTGCCATGTGCACCGGCAGAGGTGGCTACAGCCATTGCTAATACAATCGCAATACGTTTCATTTTTATCCTTAAAGCAGATCTTTAATAAACGCACCAAAGTTGATGTGAAGCGGGATACCGCCATCCAGTACCAGGGCTGGAACAGATTGCACACCAGCTTCGATGGCCTCATTCAGTCGGGTTTTATCATTTCCGAGATGAACGATTTCTACCGTGTATTGAGCGGGATCGAGTGCCAGTGCGATTTGGTGTTCTGCATCTACGCATACCGGGCAACCTGCATGAAAGAAAACGGCTGTTTTACTCATGATGACTTTCCTTGTGTAATATCAAATGGTATCGAATCGATACCATTTGATATTACACACACACTGAAAATATTGTCAATATGGTTTTGAATCGATACTATTGATGACAGTAAATCCCTATCGTTAGAAAGTCTGGACGTTTGTTTATCCAGCACGTATCCCGGCAAGCAGAGGCAGGTAACTGTGACACTCTTTGATATTCTTGAACGCCTGGTGAGCCTGCAAATGGGCAGCTTTTATCGCCATCCGCAACTGAAAGGACTCCCCACAACATGGGTTCAGATTCTTTTCTATTTAACGCGATGCAATGGTTATTCCAATACGCCCGCTGCAACCACGGAATACCTCGGGCTGACTAAAGGCACGGTATCGCAGTCCCTGAATAAACTAGAGCGTGAAGGTTGGATTAGAAGAGAAAATGACGGTAAGGATAAACGGGTTGTCCATCTGATTCTGACATCCAAAGCGAGTGAAGTGATGCATAGCATCATGCAGGAGACACTGCAGGAGCCGTGGGATTCATTAGCTTTTTCTGAGGAACAGCTGAAAACAGTTTTTCTGGCCCATCTTCGGAGTATGCAGAAAAATCAGGGGGCCAGAATGTTTGGTGAGTGCCGTTTTTGCCGTTTTCATCAGTCGATAAATGGGCATCCCTGGTGTGGTCTAACAGAAGAGCCGATTCCCATGGAAAGTATCACATTAATTTGTCGTGAATTTGAGGAGCCGGAAAATAGTTGCAGCGTTAGCGCTCAGAATGAGAGAAAGGGCTAGATACTGGCTTTTGAACGGGTAAAGTGCGGACATAAAAAAATCCAGAAAATGGTATGCGCATTCTCTGGATTTTGTAGTGGAACACTGAATTTGGCCACCTGAACATAGGTGATATGCTCACTCTGCCACGTGTTCGGGGTTCATCGCAGCAGTTAACCCCCCTGAAAAACCAGACGGCAGACGGGCTGTATTACGCCGTCAGGTTCTGGCGTTGCATAACATCAACCATGTTTTGCTGGCGCAAGAAGTATCGTGACCATGGCAACGCTGAGAGGCTTCCGGATGAGGGCAAGCTGATTGCACCGATTGAATTTCTTGTGACTGGCGATTTGTCATCGTGTATGGCGCTTTCCTTACCCGTGCCAGACTCCCGGAGTCTGCTTCAGTGTTTAACACGCAGCAATTTACTAAGCAGAATAAATATGAATGATTTAACCCTGCATTATTATGACGCTGAAAACGCCACCGACAGAAGAATTGTTGCGTCAAATCGATGAGGAATTAAAAAAACAGGGGAGTGTATCACCCGCTTTGTATCAGCAGCTCGATATGCGGCTTAACCAGCTTCTTAATCGTTATACGCTGCTGAAACAAAATGCCATTCGAGGGCGGTAGCACTGGAAATAAGCCAGCCAAAGACCATCAAATGAGTCAGACGTTTTATATTAACTTAGTTAATGATCTTCGTTATAAAATCATGCGAAAGAGTCAGCGCTTTCGCTGATTCAGGCGGATTGTATGCCTTATTATAAGGATCGCAAAATCCGTGACGGCTGTTGAGTATATGAAACGATACTAGTGGATACTGACGGAGTTTATGCTGGAGAAAGTAAGGATCATAGGCTTCTTCATATTTCGCCTGGATAACCAGTGTTGGGCTGTTGGGCATTATATCAGTATAATCACGTATACGGCTTCCGTAGAAACTGACGATACCATCGCAATGTGTATTCTCCGAACAAAGCCATGCTAATGTCCCTCCAACACTGAATCCGACGATTATTATTTTTTTATAATGATCACGTATTCTTATCAGTAAATCGAAGATCATTGATGTATCGAATCCGCAGAACTTCATGAAATAATCGTATGCCTGGCTATGTTGATCGTATGAGAAAGGTTCTTCGCGGTTCAAAAAATTGGGGCAATATACATCAAGTCCTGTATTGTGCAGTTCTTTACATACTTGCTTGATATGATTATTCAATCCATAAATTTCATGTAAAACTATCACAGCATTTTCATTTTTAGATAATAGAGTATACATCAACTGTCTCCCGTAGTTTTTAACTATCTATTCTAATAATAAAGTTTGTCAAGGGTTATCACCGGGCGTAAATTTTACAACCTCTCTGAAAATCTCGTTGCCAAGAATCTCGAGCTGATTCATTACCTCATCACTGGCCTGTTCCATTCTTTTTAACGCCAGGGACATATGCTCATGGTCGCCAGAAATCGAATACTCGATTGCAAGAACGCCGGAGTTATGTAACATCTGGTGAGGATCCTCCAGATTTTTAAATCCCGTTAAATGAGCGAAACATCTTCCAGTATCACCGTAATACCATTTCCCCAATCTGCACTGACTATATGATGTCAACGTATCATCTAATTTATTCTCGGTAAGTTTTTTATATAGATCTATTTTCCAGATAACATGATCCATTTTAATGATACTTAAAAATAGTAAATTTGATATGTAGTCAATAATTGCCTTCATTGCGGCTGATTTTTCAATTACACTTTTAATAGAAAAAACAACTTCATTCATATGCTGAGTGATTTTCGTGATTATTGCTAGCTGTGCTTCGATGGATGTATCAACCGTAGAACCATTATTCTGGAGGATTTCCGTTTGCAAAAATATATGGTTAGTGCACATTTTAACATTTTCAGCTAGTTGTCTAACCTCTTTAGATATAACGCTAAATCCTCTTCCCGCCTCACCTACTCGGGCAGCTTCAATCGCTGAATTTATTGCGATTAGATTTGTATGATTGGCAATTTTTTGTATGTCTTTAATTGCATCATTAATTTCAGTCAGTGATAACTTCAGATGAGTCATTTGTTTTTGAATTTCTGCTGATTCTTTGCCTGCCTCATTGATCTCAATAACGAGTGATTCAAGGGAATGCATTGCTTTATTATTTTGTGCGTTTAGTTCTGTTATTTTATCTTTTTCTGTATTTAATTGTTCATGAGTTGAAATTAATGATGTTCTGATCAGGTTGAGTGTTGATATGCCAGAAGTGAAATGATGGCAGATGATTTTATTGTAGTTTTCTGCTTTTTGTTCAGCGATGGGGGTGTCAGCTTCGATGATGTCGGAAGAAGTGTTGTAATTATAGTTACTATTTCTTTTAACTATCTTAGCGATAATTTTCCTGATCATCTTATCAATCCTTTTTCGATAATAGGTTTAAGAAAATAATGGTTTAATAGTTTATCGCCTATGTTATAGATTACGTCAATATATTTTTAATTAGTATTATTTGATGTATTATAATTTCTTGATAATTGTTTTGTTGAATTATTTTACAGAAATGGCCTGGTGTTTTTTAAATGCGCGTGTTATCTATTAAGATAAGGATTATACTTCAGTTGAACACTACAGATAATGATATTTCAGAGTATTAAAATCTCCATCTGTTAGTTTTATATTTTAGCTTAACCTAAATATTCCTGTGATATCACTCTCCAGCCTGGATGTGTAGTTGGATTACATCATTTATGTGTGCATTGAAAAATTCAGAGAGTGGTTAGATGTATCACTATATATCGAGTACATGACCAAAATTGAGAATGTGATAACCGCCGGTTAAAATGCAACATTATTAATGTATTTATAATAACAGCGGTGCCCGGATCCGGACTAACGCAGCAGGCGGTGAACAACGCGCTTGTCGCGCTGGCCCCGCAGGGGTGAGCCGCTGGAGACGAATAATCGAACGGAGCTTGATGGAGAGTCCGTTTCTCCAAAAGCAAAAACCCGCCTCTAGGGCGGGTTCTTTAAATAGTGGTGCCCGGACTCGGAATCGAACCAAGGACACGGGGATTTTCAATCCCCTGCTCTACCGACTGAGCTATCCGGGCAACGAGGCGCATTAAACCCGATTCGCTTCGCTTCGTCAACGAAATTTCTTCAAATCAATGCAGACTGCACAATCTATCACCACATTGCTGCTAATGCACGCATTCTCAGCCAAAAAATGCCGTCCAGGCGGCGGAAAGCGGCATTGCCAGCAGCAGGGCAGGAAGCATATTCACAACCGCAAACATCTTGATGCCGCAAATACGCAAACCGGTTGCCAGCAGCAATAGACCGCCTACGGCGCTGAAATCGGCCATCATAGCTGGCGTCGTCAGGGGTAAAATCAGTGCTGCACAGGTGGCAAGCGTTAACTGGATTGCCAGCATCGGCATGCAAATGGCGGATACCGCGATTCCCAGCGAACAGGCAAAAATGATGGCCGTGAAGAAATCCAAAAATGACTTGGCGATTAAAATATTCGGGTCGCCGGTCATCCCTTCATGTATCGCACCGAAGATCCCGGTACCGCTGGCGCAAAACAGCACAATGATAGCCACATAGCTTTGAATAAAGGATTCGTGCGTAACGTTGGCGTCCGAGCGGGTGAAAACCTGCTGCGCTTTGGCTACCGCGGCATTGATCCCTTTTTCGAGATGACAGAACTCGCCAATTAACGCGCCGACCAGCGTTGCCAGAACCATCACCGGTAGATTGGCGCATTTGATAACCAGCAAGATACCAATCCCTAACGAGGCCAGCCCGAAAATTGAGGTCATGGAGACCCGAATACGTTCTGGTATATGCTGGCTGAGCAGCGCGCCGAGAATGCCACCAAATAAAATAGCGCTGGCATTAATAAAGGGTCCGATTACCACATTTGCTCCTGCATACCCATCATCGTCTTGATACTAAAGGCAATTAGCTGGGTGAAATTATGTTTCAGATTGCATTATTATGCCGCAACTTTCAGACGAAATGCTTGCTTATCTGTAAGGTTTCCGCACAGGATTTTATCTTGCGCCTGTAAGTGAAAGGTGCCATGATTGCGCGAATTTTCTCCTGTCTGAATGGGGCTGCCTGGGATGATATTACTCCCCCTACATCGCCTTCAACATCGCCTTTTTGCGCGACGTTTGCCCCTTCCCGCGACTTATCTTTACGCTCCCACCATGCGGTGAGGGCAGCGCACGCTCACTGCAGGATAACAGTAAAATCAGAGGCTATCTGCTTTTACTGATGTCTGGCGGGCGGGGCTGGTAACCAGTTTGACCTGTCATTTCGTGGGCAAAGCCATGCGGCGTTGTCCGGGACTTTTGATTTTCCCGAAACGGGTTATTGCGCTTATGAAATCAATGAAAATTGCCGCCAGTAGTGAACTGGTTTCTCGTCTGTCCAGCCATCGTCAGGTGGTGTCGCTGGACAGTACTGATTTTACTGACGTTGCGGCAGTCGTCATTACCGTTGCGGACAGCCGCAGTGGGATCCTGGCTTTGCTGAAACGCACCGGTTTTCATCTACCTGTGTTTCTGTTCGCAGAGTCTGATGTTGATGTGCCTGCGGGCGTTAATGCGGTAATTCGCGGTCAGGCTCAGGACTGGCTGGAGCTGGAATCTGCTGCCTGTCAGTATGAGGAAGAGCTGCTGCCGCCGTTCTATGACACGCTTACCCAGTATGTCGAAATGGGGAACAGCACGTTTGCCTGCCCGGGACACCAACACGGTGAGTTTTTTAAGAAGCATCCTGCGGGCCGACATTTCTATGAGTTCTTTGGTGAGAATCTGTTTCGCGCGGATATGTGCAACGCTGACGTTAAGCTTGGCGATCTGTTGATTCATGAAGGATCAGCGAAACATGCGCAGAAATTTGCCGCGAAAGTTTTCCACGCGGATAAAACCTACTTTGTGCTGAATGGGACCTCTGCGGCCAATAAAGTGGTCACCAATGCGCTGCTGACGCGCGGCGATCTGGTGCTGTTTGACCGCAATAATCATAAATCGAACCACCACGGGGCGCTGATCCAGGCGGGTGCTACGCCGGTTTATCTGGAAGCGGCGCGTAATCCGTTTGGCTTTATTGGCGGCATTGATGAGCACTGCTTTGATGAGGAGTATCTGCGCCAGCAACTTCGAGAAGTTGCGCCGCAAAAGGCTGATCAACCGCGCCCGTTCCGTCTGGCGATCATTCAGTTGGGTACCTATGACGGTACGATCTACAACGCCCGGCAGGTGATCGACAAGATCGGTCACCTGTGCGATTACATCCTGTTTGATTCCGCATGGGTCGGTTACGAGCAATTTATCCCGATGATGGCCGATGGTTCACCGCTGCTGCTGGAGCTCAATGCTAACGATCCGGGGATTTTTGTCACTCAGTCGGTACACAAACAGCAGGCCGGATTCTCGCAAACCTCGCAGATCCATAAAAAGGATAACCATATTCGCGGCCAGGCGCGGTTCTGCCCGCATAAGCGTCTGAACAATGCGTTTATGCTGCATGCTTCCACCAGCCCGTTTTACCCGCTGTTTGCGGCGCTGGACGTTAACGCCAAAATCCATGAAGGCGAGAGCGGCCGTCGGCTATGGGCGGAATGTGTGACGCTGGGGATCGAGGCCCGCAAAGCGATTATTACCCGCTGTAAGCTGCTTCAACCGTTTATTCCTCCGGTAGTAGATGGCAAACCGTGGGAAAGCTATCCGACACAGGTGATTGCCAGCGAGCGTCGCTTCTTTAGCTTCGAAGCTGGTGCTAAATGGCATGGTTTTTCTGGATATGCACGCGACCAGTATTTTGTCGATCCCTGCAAACTGCTGTTAACCACTCCGGGCATTGATGCGCAAACCGGGCAATATACTGAGTTTGGTATTCCGGCGACGATTTTGGCGCATTATCTGCGTGAAAACGGTATCGTGCCGGAGAAATGCGACCTTAACTCGATTCTGTTCCTGCTGACCCCAGCAGAAAGCGCTGAGAAACTGGCGCAACTGGTCGCGATGCTGGCGCAGTTTGAGCAGCATATTGAAGACGATACGCCGCTGGCAAACGTGCTGCCCACCATCTTCAACAAGTATCCGGTACGTTACCGGGATTACACGCTGCGTGAACTGTGTCAGGAGATGCACTCACTGTACGTCAGCTTTGATGTGAAAGATCTGCAAAAAGCGATGTTCCGTCAGGAGAGTTTACCTGCCGTGGCGATGAACCCGCAGGATGCTAACAGCGCCTTTATCCGCGGTGATGTTGAACTGGTGCGTATTTGTGATGCCGCTGGTCGCATTGCGGCAGAAGGCGCGCTGCCTTATCCTCCGGGCGTACTGTGCGTGGTACCGGGCGAAGTATGGGGCGGGGCGGTGCAACGTTACTTCCTGGCATTGGAAGAGGGCATAAACCTGCTACCGGGCTTCTCGCCGGAGCTGCAAGGGGTTTACAGTGAAACGGATGCAGACGGTATTAAACGTCTGTATGGATATGTTCTGAAGTAAGCGTCATCTGACCAAATAGGGCCACCATCAGGTGACCCTATTTAATCAATAAAGATTAGTGCGCGATAGTCTGGGCGCCTGCCGGAACGCGTACGTGTTTGTATTTAAACAGCGCAACGAAGGCAAAAGCCAGAACCAGCGAGTAACCTGCGAAGATCAGCCACACGGTCTGCCAATCGGTAATACCGTTCAGCGTATAGTGTTCAACTACTTTACCGCTCACCAGACCGCCCAGAATACAACCGAAGCCGTTGGTCATCATCAGGAACATGCCTTGTGCGCTGGCGCGGATTTCAGGGCGAACCTCTTTCTCTACAAACACGGAGCCAGAGATGTTGAAGAAGTCGAAGGCGCAGCCGTAAACAATCATCGACAGAACCAGCAGCACGGTACCAAACGGTGTTGGATCGCCGTAGGCAAACAGGCCAAAGCGCAGCATCCACGCCACGATACTGATAAGCATCACGTTCTTAATACCGTAACGGCTTAAGAAGAACGGGATGGTCAGGATAAACAGCGTCTCGGAGATCTGCGAAATCGACATCATCACCGACGCGTGTTCAACGATGAAGCTGCCGGAGAACAGCGGATTGTTATCGAAGCTGTGCAGGAAGGTATTACCGAACATATTGGTAATTTGCAGCTCTGCGCCCAGCATCATAGAGAAGATGAAGAAAATCGCCATACGCTTGTTTTTAAACAGCGCGAAGGCATCCAGGCCCAACATGGAAGACCAGCTCTGGTTTTTCTGCTGATTGGCGACCGGGATATGCGGCAGCGTCAGGGTAAACAGCGCCAATACGACGGACAGCGTCGCGCCGATATACAGCTGCATATGGCTCAGTTCAAAGCCGGAGAAGCTTACCGCCCACATCGCCAGAATAAAGCCGATGGTGCCCCAGATACGGATTGGCGGGAAGTCTGTAACAATATCCATCCCGGCTGATTGCAGGCGATAGTAAGAGATGGTGTTGATTAACCCCAACGTTGGCATATAGGCCAGGGAGTTAAGCAAGATCACAAAGAACATGGCACCTGGCGTGGTGACTTCGGCTGCGGCGAACAGCGTTGCTGCGCCGACCAGGTGACAAATGGTGTACACCCATTTTGCACTGATCCATTTGTCAGCCACGATCCCTAACAGCGTAGGCATAAACACGGCGGCGATCCCCAGCGAGCTGTACACCGCGCCAATGGATGCACCATCAAATTTAAGGGTGACAAACATATAGGAGCCGAGGGTAGTGAGCCAACTACCCCATAAGCAGAACTGCAGAAACGAGAGAACTTTCAGCTGCAGCTTAAGATTCATGTTAATTTCCTCACACCGTAATGCGGATGAATGTTTTAAAAGGCACATTTGCCGTGGCTATATGATGTGATTCTATCAACGAGAGGCACTCTTTTTTTGTTACCTGTGACAAATATTTGCAAACAATTTCGGATTGCAAAGCAAAAGAGTGATGGAGTTAACGTTTTTCCCTCTTCAGGCCCCCGTTTTAGGGGGCAAGAGAGGGATACATTAGCGGCGACGATATGATTTTTGTGCGGAATTGACCTTGTAAAGATATCGGCGTGATTCAGCAGATGGGTGTCGGGTGGTCAGCGTTTGATAAACGTCCCCAGGGGACATGCTGTTAATGATGTTTGCGGCCTGTATTTTATCGTTCGAGAACACGCGCAGCACGCTGCCCGCGCCGCCGTTATACGCGGTGATCACCGCATAGCGACGCGAGGTCGGATTATCAATGCCGCCCAAATAGACATTATTCAGCATTGCCAGATAGGCAGTACCGGTATCAATGTTGCTGGCCGGGTCAAACAAGAAGCTACGGCTTGGCGTGCCTGAGCGCCCCTGGGAACGGAACACATCTTTTCCGGCGCTGTGTTGTACCACCTGCATGAGTCCCAGCGCATCGGCATGGCTGACCGCATACGGGTTAAACGAGGATTCGGTTTGCATGATGGCCAGAATCAGCGACTCGTCGACGCCATACTTACGTGAAGCCTGACGTACCATGCCGACGTATTTATGCGCGCGCTTATCAAGGTGGTTCGGGACCAGATTGATCGTCACGCTATAGATGATACGCAAGCCATTGCTGCGCTTTTTCAGTCGCGTTTGTAGCAGGTAGTTGGCAAAGTTGGTTGCACGTCCCTCCCAACGAATAGGCTGGCCGGTATTATCGACTACCTGCCCGTACAGGAACGGCTCTTTGGAAATCTTAATGTCGTCGACATCGGAATAGAGGTCGATAGAACCCGGATCATCACCCATCAGCAACGTCTTGATAATCGCTAGACGCAGATGTCCGGCTGGATCTGTCCCAGCAATGGTCTCGACGGTTATCGTACCGTCATCAAAATTGATATGGCTGCGGGTTTGATACTGATCGGTATACTTTACGTAGTCCTTCGGACCCGCAATCAGCACTTCCTTAAATCCCCACAGATTCTCAATGTTATGGGCAAATTGCCCCATCAGAATATCAAAACCGTTGGTATCCTTGACCCAGGCTTCGTTATAGGAATCGCCTTTTTTGGTCGAACTGGAACAGGAGATGAGCAACGGCGCGATAACGGCAAGCGCGAGAAATTTTTTCATCATTCCGGGAGTGCGTGTTGTGTTTGTTGTTGTATCGTTTTGCCGGATGGCGGTGCAAGCACCCTATCCGGCCTACGAGATTGCCAGCAAGCGATGCTTATTTTTTTTCTTCAGGCGTATAGCCTTCAATATGCACATCCTTACCTTCAAACAGGAAGTTAATCATCTCCTGTTCCAGTAACTTACGGTGTTCAACGTTCATCATATTGAGTTTCTTCTCGTTAATCAGCATGGTTTGTTTATGCTGCCATTGCGCCCATGCTTCTTTAGAAATCTCGTTATAGATGCGTTTTCCCAGATCGCCCGGGTACAGCTGAAAATCCTGTCCTTCTGCTTCGCGTTGCAGGAAAGTACAAAAAATCGTTCTGCTCATAAAAAATCCTCTTTATCGACCGGTACGTTAAACCTGTGTGCCGGCACGTAATTGCTGTAACAAACGCTCCACGGGGGCCGCCAGTCCGACCGACGGCGGTTGCGCTAAGTTATACCAGAGCGCGTTGCCTTCATCCATGCATGAGGTGAATGAGGACACGGGAAGCCACATAGGCACAATATCTAAGTGGAAATGGCTAAAGGTATGGCGAAACGCATTAAGTTGGGTCAGATTATCTGCGTTAATTTGCCGTTGCGCCAGCCAGTCGCGTAGCCCATCCTCATCATCAAACTGCGGAAAACAGTATAAGCCACCCCATAAACCGCTGGGTGGTCGCTGCGCGAGCAACACCTCGTTTTCATGCTGCATCAGTAAAAAATAGCCCGTCCGTTCTGGTAATGTCTGTTTGGGCTTTTTACCTGGGTACAGCGCCCAGCTTGCATTGGCGCTCGCCACACAGCCATTTTCCAACGGACACAGGGAACATTTGGGTTTTGAGCGCGTACAGACCATGGCGCCTAAATCCATCATCGCCTGATTAAACCGCTCAACCCCATGGGCTGGCGTAACCTGCTCGCTCAACTCCCACAGTTTCTTTTCGACCTCTTTTTTACCCGGCCAGCCGCTTACAGCATAACAGCGAGCCAGCACACGTTTGACGTTACCGTCAAGAATCGGAAAATGCTGACCCAGGGAGAGCGAAAGGATCGCGCCTGCAGTTGAACGTCCGACGCCTGGCAGGGCTGCCACTTCATCAAAGGTTTGCGGGAATGAGCCGCCGTGCTGCGTCACAACCTGTTGCGCGGCTTTATGCAGATTACGCGCTCGAGCGTAATAGCCCAGCCCGGTCCATAAATGCAGGACTTCATCCAGCGGCGCATGGGCTAAATCCGTTACCGTTGGGAAGCGCGCCATAAAGCGCTCAAAGTAGGGGATAACGGTCGCAACCTGAGTTTGTTGCAGCATCACCTCAGAGAGCCATACTTTGTAAGGCGTCTTATCAATTTGCCAGGGCAGCGTTTTCCGCCCGTATTTGTCGTACCAGCTCAAAACCTGAGCCGAGAATTGAGACGCTTGCATGATTACCGTTTCATTATTGCCGGGGGCAAGATTGCAGCACAGCGGCAACGGGGTGTAAACCGGAACTTTCCGCTGCTCACTTTCTTCCTTTACTTGCATCCGGCAACTAACTTTGGATAATGCCCGTTTTCAGAACTCAAACACAGCAGACTAAACTTTTATGAAGAACGACGTCATTTCACCGGAATTTGATGAAAACGGCCGCCCGTTGCGCCGGATTCGTAGTTTTGTTCGTCGCCAGGGGCGACTGACGAAAGGGCAGGAACACGCGCTGGAAAACTACTGGCCGGTGATGGGCGTTGAGTTCAGCGAAGAACCTGTGGATTTCGCTGCGCTGTTTGGTCGCGATGCGCCAGTCACGCTTGAAATTGGTTTTGGTATGGGGGCTTCGCTGGTGGCGATGGCGAAAGCGCGTCCGGAGCAAAATTTCCTCGGCATTGAGGTTCACTCACCGGGCGTTGGCGCGTGTCTGGCTTCAGCTCATGAAGAGGGCGTCGAGAACCTGCGTGTCATGTGCCATGATGCCGTCGAAGTCCTGCATAAAATGATTCCTGACAATTCTTTATCTATGGTTCAGCTGTTTTTCCCTGACCCGTGGCATAAAGCACGTCATAATAAACGCCGTATCGTTCAGGTACCGTTTGCTGAGCATATCTTAAGCAAGCTGAAGCTGGGCGGCGTGTTCCACATGGCAACCGACTGGGAAGCCTATGCAGAGCACATGCTTGAAGTGATGTCCTCGATTGACGGGTATAAAAACCAGTCAGAGAGTAACGATTACGTACCGCGCCCGGAATCGCGCCCGGTAACCAAATTTGAACAACGTGGTCATCGTCTTGGCCACGGCGTATGGGACTTAATGTTCGAGAGGGTGAAATAATGGCAAAGAACCGTAGCCGTCGTCTGCGTAAAAAAATGCACATCGACGAATTCCAGGAAGTAGGATTTTCGGTTGCATGGCGTTTCCCGGAAGGTACATCTGGAGAGCAGGTCGATCAAATCGTTGATGATTTTATCAATGAAGTTATCGAACCGAACAAGCTGGCCTTTGACGGCAGCGGCTATCTGGCCTGGGAAGGTCTGATCTGTATGCAGGAAATCGGCAAATGCACCGAAGAACATCAGGCTATCGTGCGTAAGTGGCTGGAAGAGCACAAACTCGAAGAAGTGCGCACCAGCGAACTTTTCGATATTTGGTGGGACTAAGTAGCAAAGGGTCGGCAAATGCCGGCCCAATTTGTATTGAGGGAAAGATATGATGCGCAAAACGCTGCTGGCGGCAGTCCTAACGTTCACGGCGATGGCCGCACATGCTGATTATCAGTGCAGCGTCACCCCGCGTGACGATGTGATTTTGAGTCCACAAACGGTACAGGTGAAGGGTGAGAACGGCAACATGGTCATTACCCAGGCCGGTGATGTCACCTTTAACGGTAAACAGTACAACCTGAACGCCGCGCAGCGTGAACAGGCCAAAGATTATCAGGCGGCGTTGCGTAGCAGCTTGCCGTGGATTGATGAAGGTGCCAGAGCGCGCGTGGAGAAAGGTCGCGTGGCGCTGGATAAAATCATCGCCAAAGAGGTCGGCGAAAGCAGCAACATGCGTGGCCGCTTAACTAAGCTGGATGTGCAATTGAAAGAGCAGATGAACCGCATTATTGAGCATCGTACTGACGGCCTGACCTTCCATTATAAGGCGATTGATCAGGTTCGCGCGGATGGACAACAGCTGGTCAATCAGGCGATGGGCGGTATTTTGCAGGACAGCATCAACGAGATGGGGGCGAAAGCTGTGCTCAAAGGCGGTGGTAATCCGCTGCAGGGCGTGCTCGGAAGCCTCGGAGGTTTGCAAACCTCAATTCAGAACGAATGGAAGAATCAGGAACAAGACTTCCAGCAGTTTGGCAAAGATGTTTGTGCCCGCGTCGTGACGCTGGAAAACGATCGTAAAACGCTGGTTAGCAATCTGAAATAATCTTCACCTCTTTTTAACGGCACAGAAACATTCTGTGCCGTTTTATTTTGTATTTTTCTGTTTTTTTGATATCCATCTCTAAGAATAACAATTTGATGGAGATATAAATCTGGTTAATTGGATGGCGTCACATTATTCATCTGTAAGATAGACATAATGCTGCAAATTCAAGTAACTGGAGAAATAACATGGAGTTTTTCAAGAGAACGGCACTTGCCGCACTGGTTATGGGTTTCAGCGGCGCGGCGCTTGCACTGCCAAATATCACTATTTTAGCTACCGGCGGGACGATTGCTGGCGGCGGTGACTCCGCAACAAAATCTAACTACACGGCAGGCAAAGTCGGCGTAGAAAATTTGGTTGATGCCGTACCTCAGTTGAAAGATATCGCCGTTGTGAAAGGCGAGCAGGTGGTAAACATCGGCTCCCAGGATATGAATGACGAAGTCTGGCTAACGCTGGCGAAAAAGATTAATACCGAGTGTGATAAAACTGACGGCTTCGTGGTAACACATGGTACGGATACCATGGAAGAAACCGCCTATTTCCTCGATCTCACCGTCAAGTGCAACAAGCCGGTGGTGCTGGTCGGCGCAATGCGTCCGTCTACGGGTATGAGCGCTGATGGCCCTTTCAACCTGTATAACGCCGTGGTAACCGCCGCAGACAAAGCCTCTGCCAACCGTGGTGTGCTGGTGGTGATGAACGACACCGTTATGGATGGTCGCGACGTGACCAAAACTAACACCACGGATGTCGCTACTTTCAAATCTGTTAACTATGGTCCGCTGGGGTATATCCATAACGGTAAAATCGACTACCAGCGTACGCCTGCGCGTAAGCACACCACATCCACGCCGTTCGATGTATCTAAGCTGACCGAGCTGCCGAAAGTTGGGATTGTTTACAACTACGCTAACGCCTCCGATCTGCCAGCCAAAGCATTGGTAGACGCGGGTTACGCCGGGATCGTCAGTGCGGGTGTAGGTAACGGTAACCTGTATAAAACCATTTTCGATACGCTGGCAACTGCCGCGCATAAAGGTACCGTTGTGGTGCGTTCATCCCGTGTACCAACGGGCGCTACCACCCAGGATGCTGAAGTTGATGATGCGAAATACGGATTTGTGGCGTCAGGCTCTCTGAACCCGCAAAAAGCGCGTGTTCTGCTGCAACTGGCTCTGACCCAAACCAAGGATCCTAAGCAGATCCAGGAAATGTTTAATCAGTATTAATCACTCCGGCCCCGGTCATTCGACTGGGGCGTTTTCTCAAAATCTTCTGAATATGCGTAACGATTAATTCACTCATCATTTTTGTGGTTATGATGATTGCCGATCGTTATTTTGCATATTTATACACCTTAGTGGGAATGGTCGGGGATTATAAAAGTTTTGAAAGACCTGGACGAAAGGCCATCCTGTAAAGTTTTCCGCCATGCTGGCCACTAAAGACACACCTGTCAATAATGCGCCCGTGGGCGCATCGAGCATCACTCAGCCAGAAACAGCTCCAGCAGCGAATTCAAAAATAGCTTACCGTGTTGGGTAATCTGCCAGTATTCATCGCATTCACTCAGGTAGCCCTGGGCAATGGCCTCATCGATCTGTCGACGAATAACGTCTTCGATAAGCCCGGTATATTGCGTGAACTCCGCGCGAGGCGCGGCTTCCAGCAGCCGGAAACGGTTCATAAAGAACTCAAACGGCTTATCGGCCTCGGCGACATCTCGCTGGCTTTCCAGATAACGTCCTTGCATGTATCCGCGCGGATGTCGCGTTTTGGTAGTGCGCAGGATGCGACCGTCAGGGAAAGTGACTTTGCCGTGCGCGCCGCAACCAATGCCTAAGTAGTCGCCAAAACGCCAGTAATTTAGGTTGTGCTGACACTGATAACCCGGTCTGGCGTAGGCTGAGGTTTCGTACTGCTGATACCCCGCGGCGGTCAGCAACTGGTGGCCTTGCTCAAAAATATCCCACAGCGCGTCGTCGTCCGGTAATACCGGTGGTCGGGACCCGAACAGCGTATTCGGCTCGATGGTCAACTGATACCAGGAAAGATGCGGCGGGTTGAGCGCGATGGCCTGCTGTAAATCGCTCAGCGCCTCTTCCAGCGTCTGATCCGGTAAACCGTGCATCAGGTCGAGGTTAAAGCTGCGTAGTCCCAGACCGCTCGCCAGGTGCGCTGCACGTTTGGCTTCTTCCGGTCCGTGAATACGTCCCAGACGTTCGAGTTTGGCGGAGCTAAAGCTCTGTACACCAATGGAGATACGGTTTACGCCAGCACGTTGATAATCCACAAAGCGATCGGCTTCCACCGTACCGGGATTCGCCTCCATCGTGATTTCTGCATCTGCGGCGAGATTCAGCCGTGCGCGCACGCCGTCGAGCAGCGTTTGCATTGCCGGGCCAGAAAGCAGGCTCGGCGTACCACCACCGATAAAAATCGTCTTTACCTCACGGCCCTGGGCGTGGGCCACCTCAGAATCCAGATCGCTCAGCAGATGCTGCACATAGTCGTCATGAGGGACTTCGCCTTTAAGCGCATGCGAGTTGAAGTCGCAGTACGGGCATTTCTGCACGCACCACGGGATGTGTATGTAAAGACTTAACGGCGGAAGCTTAACCATTACGCAGGGCATCCAGCAGCAGCTTCAGCGCTTGTCCGCGGTGAGAAATCGCGCTCTTTTCTTCGCGGGTCAGTTCGGCGGCGGTTTTCCCTTCAGAGGGCACAAAGAAGATTGGGTCGTAGCCAAAACCACCGTTTCCGGCAGGTTCACGGGCAATAACGCCCGGCCAGCGTCCGTGGCAAACCACAGGTGTTGGATCGTCTGCATGGCGCATATATACCAGCACGCAGTGGAATTGTGCCTGGCGCTTGTCATCAGGAACATCCTGCAGGGTGTGGAGCAGTTTTTCCAGGTTCTGCTGATCGGTTGCATCTTCGCCGGAATAGCGGGCTGAATAGATGCCCGGCGCGCCGCCAAGGGCATTTACCGCCAGACCGGAGTCATCAGCAATGGCGGGTAAACCGGTAATTTGCGCGGCATGACGTGCCTTCAGAATGGCGTTCTCAATAAACGTCAGCCCGGTCTCTTCTGCAGAATCAACACCCAGATCTGTTTGAGCGACAACATCAAGACCGAAATCACTCAGAAGAGAGGCGAGTTCACGCACTTTACCGGCGTTGCCGGTCGCGAGGACAACTTTTTGCATGGGATACCTAATCAGTTAGCGCCGCAATTTCGGGCGGGATCTGTTGCGGATGAATGATTTTAACCTGTTTGTGACGACCAAGCTCGCCCTTCTCAATGACGACCTGGCTTTTTGCCACGCGGAACTGTTTGCCGAGAAACTTCACCAGATGGCTATTGGCTTGCCCATCAACCGGCGGGGCGGTAATGGCGACTTTTAGTTCGTCGCCATGTAAACCTACAATACTGTCACGGCTGGCTTTAGGCTGAATGTAGAGCCGTAAAACCAGACCGTCATCGCAGGGGGTAACGGCACTCATAGCGCCATCCACAGCCCCGGCAGCAGCATGTTACCTGTCGCCTGTAACACTTCTGCGATGCCCATGTTAATGACATACAGCAGCAGAACCAGGATCATTGGCGAGAAATCGATCCCGCCCATGCCTGGAAGTAAGCGACGAATAGGACGCAGCAGCGGATCCGCCAGTTGAATTAGCACGTACTCCACAGGGCTGCGGCCCTGGCTGACCCAGCTCATAATCGCCATCACCAGCAGAACCCAGAAAATCAGCAGTCCGATAGTCTTCAGGACAATCAGCACGGCGGCGATCCAGATGATCAGCTGGAACGTAACCACCTTAAACAGCACGATGGCCTTGATAAAGCTCAGAACGAGCGCAACTAATGCCGATGCGCTGTCAATTGGCCCCATCGGGGGAATGATACGGCGTAACGGCCCAATAATGGGCTGAGTGATTTTCACAATAAACTGCGAGAACGGGTTGTAGAAATCGCAGCGAGACCATTGCATCCACACGCGCAGCAGCAGCGCCATGGTATACAGCTCAATTACCGTTGAGAGCAGGAAGGTCAACGTATTCATGGTGTTCCTTAGTTTTCCTTATTTTTTAGTGTAATCACGAGCACCAAAAATGGCAGTGCCGATGCGCACCATCGTGCTACCCGCCGCAATGGCGGCATCCATATCATCAGACATCCCCAGTGAGAGCGTGTCGATACTTGTGTAGCGTGTTTTCAACCCGGCAAATGCTACCGCCATTTGCTGTGCAACTTCAAACTGCCTTACATAATCTGACTCTGGCGCCGGAATCGCCATCAGACCACGCAGGGTAATGCGTGGCAGCGCGGCGACTTCAGCGGCCAGTGCGTCAAGCTCTGCAAGCGGAATACCTGACTTACTGTTCTCATCGCTGATATTAATCTGAATCAACACATTGAGCGGCGGCAGTTCCGCAGGGCGCTGTTCGCTCAGACGGGCAGCGATACGCAGACGATCAATCGTATGGCACCAGTCAAAATGTTCAGCGACCAGACGACTTTTGTTCGACTGCAGCGGGCCGATAAAGTGCCACTGCAGATCGTTAACGCCTTTTTCCTGAAAGTAGCGGATCTTATCCACCCCTTCCTGGACATAGTTTTCACCGAAGGCACGCTGCCCTGCGGTCATGGCTTCTTCGATGGCGCTCGCAGGTTTGGTTTTGCTGACTGCAAGCAACATAACTTCTTCTGAAGACCGCCCGCAACGCGTCGCGGCGGCTGAGATTTTGTCCCGGACATGTGCCAGGTTATGCGCGATATCGTTCATTTTCCGAGGATGTTCATATGAATATGGAAGAAATAGTGGCCCTTAGTGTAAAGCATAACGTGTCGGATCTACACCTGTGCAATGCATGGCCTGCGCGCTGGCGCATAGGTGGAAAAGTCGAAACCGCACCATTTACTACGCCTGGTAAGGCTGCAGATAGGCTGAGTATAAAAATGTGAGTCTGTAGGAGGACGTAAACAGATTTAACTGACAGGATTTTCAATTCGTTTTATTCAGCTCCAGTTTGCCCCAGTGTAAATATTCTACAGTTATAAAATTTGGGATGATATTTATTTCTAATAAAGCAAAAAATTAGATAATTGGTAAGGTAAATATTATGACTTCATTTATTATTAAGTAGCAATACACATCGAAAATACAGATTGCGGGCATATTTGTGATGTCAATAAATAGAGTTGGAAGCATTTAATGTTCAAGGTGATGGTTCGCTTTGTGATATTTCATACTCTTCGTTTATAAATGAGATTTTGCAAATGTGGAATAAAGAAGTCGCTATAAATTTTGTTAAGAATAATGCTCATGCGCACGCTGCAGGTTATTGTGCCAGGGCAGTAACAGCAGCAATCGAACATGGTGTGTATCCCGGACCTGGTTATCGTAAAAATCAGTCCTCGTATAAACTCTATAGGCATAACTGATGAAACGATTGATATTATTTACTTTTCTATTCTCATCGTTTGCTATGGCAGGAATAATACCTGCTGATACTCAGGCATTAAAATTCAATGCTTGGTATATCAAGCAGATTGCTCATAATATCATCCCAGTTGCAGATGATCCGACGGCATTAGAGCCTTATGTTATTATTGATACATTGAATAAATTAAAGCAAGCTTATAGAAACAATGAGCTTGAAGAGGATTATTTTCTAAAAGTTCAGGATTTTGCAGATGAAGACTGGAGTAAGCATATTAGTATTGATCTAATTATAGCTGATCCTATTTGTACCAATGTCTATTTGACATTTGGAACAGGTGAGTCATCTCAAAAAGTTATTGACTGCATGGTAGAAGAAAAAGGTGTATGGAAAATCAAGAGCGTGACTACTCGCTATTAGTCGTTGTTTTCACCAATTAAAAATAATCCTGCGACGATGGCTTCTTCGATGGCGCTCGCAGGTTTGGTTTTGCTGACTGCAAGCAACATAACTTCTTTTGAAGACCGCCCGCAACGCGTCGCGGCGGCTGAGATTTTGTCCCGGACATGTGCCAGGTTATGCGCGATATCGTTCATTTTCCGAGGATGTTCATATGAATATGGAAGAAATAGTGGCCCTTAGTGTAAAGCATAACGTGTCGGATCTACACCTGTGCAATGCATGGCCTGCGCGCTGGCGCATAGGTGGAAAAGTCGAAATAGCACCATTTACTCCCCCTGACGTGGAGAATCTGCTGACGTGCTGGCTCAGTGAGCAACAACAGGTACAGTGGCGGGAACAGGGGCAGATTGATTTTGCCCTTACGCTGGCGGACTCCCGGCGTCTACGCGCCAGCGCATTTGCTCATCAGCAGGGAACCTCGCTGGCGCTAAGATTGCTACCGCTTGAATGTCCTCGTTTAGACGATCTTCAGACCCCGGAGGCCATACCTGAACTGCTGCACGGTGAAAATGGATTAGTTCTGGTCACTGGAGCCACCGGCAGCGGTAAATCAACCACCCTGGCGGCGATGGTGGAGTACCTTAATCAACATATTGCGGGGCATATTCTGACGCTGGAAGATCCGATTGAATATCGCTACACCAGCCAGCGTTGTCTTATTCAACAGCGGGAGGTGGGCGTACACTGCGCTTCTTTTGCTGCCGGTTTGCGCGGCGCGTTACGCGAAGATCCCGACGTCATTTTGCTGGGCGAGCTGCGCGACGTGGAAACTATTCGTTTGGCCTTAACGGCAGCGGAGACCGGGCATCTGGTGTTGGCAACCTTACATACGCGAGGGGCGGCGCAGGCCATCGCGCGGCTGGTGGACACCTTTCCCGCTCAGGAGAAAGATCCGGTGCGTAACCAGCTGGCAGACAGCCTGCGGGCGGTACTTTCGCAAAAGCTGGAGGAAGATAAGCAGGGAGGACGCGTGGCGCTATTCGAGCTGCTCGTCAACACGCCCGCCGTGGGTAATTTGATCCGCGAAGGGAAAACGCATCAGCTACCCGGTGTGATTCAAACCGGGCAGCAGACAGGTATGCAGACGTTTGCACAAAGTCAGCAGCAGCGCCAGGCGCAGGGGCGACTTTAGTAGCCCTGCTCGAAATAGCTTTCAAGGATAATAACGGCAGAAGCGGAATCTACTTTGCCTTTATTCAACGCCCGGTATCCGCCTTGCTCAAACAGGCCTGAGCGGGCTTCGACGGTGCTCAAACGTTCATCGTGCAGCGTTACGGTTACGCCAAAGCGACCGTGAATGCGGTTAGCGAATTTGCGTGCGCGCGCAGTAAGGGGTTGTTCAGTGCCATCCATGTTGAGCGGCAGGCCGACAATGATTTCGTCCGGCTGCCACTCTTTTAGCAGGCGTTCAATCAAACTCCAGTCTGGCGTACCGTCCTGTGCTTTGATGGCGGGCAAGGGTCTCGCCGTACCGGTAATGCGTTGACCAACCGCGACGCCGATACTTTTCGTACCAAAATCAAAAGAGAGTAATGTTCCGCTCATCAGGCGTGTCCCGCCACGCCAGGCATGGTCTGAATATCAATTCCGATAAGCTTCGCCGCATCGCGCCAGCGGTCGGCAATCGGCGTTTTAAATAAGATGTTGAGGTCTGCGGGAGCAGTGAGCCAGGCGTTATCCAGTAGCTCTTGTTCCAGTTGACCTTTTTCCCATGATGAATAGCCCAGCGCAACCAGCACTTCAGATGGCTGCTCCTGCGTACCCAGGGTTTCAAGTACATCGCGGGAGGTGGTGATGATAGTGTTATCTGAAATGCGAATACTGGAGGCAAAGCGTGACGGCGGGGTGTGTAGAATAAATCCACGGTCTTCCGCCAGCGGGCCGCCGAGCATCACCGGTTTGTCCAGACGAATGGCAGGATCGCGTGCTTCTGGAGTAATCTTCAGCTTTTCCAGAATCCCTTCAATTTGTAAGTTTTCCAGAGGCTTATTGACGATAATCCCCATTGCTCCGTTCTCATTGTGTTCACAGATATACACCACGGAACGGCGGAAAATCGGATCCTGGAGAGCAGGCATGGCAATTAGAAAGTGATGCTGTAAATTCATTGTCAGAGGTTCTGTTTCCTGGTTCAAAAAAGCAACAGAGCCCAGTATGTGGGCAAAGCGCGAAGATGTCACCCTCTGAAGATAGCTTTGCCGGATGGCGGCTTCGCCTTATCCGGCCTACGGGGTGCGAATGTAGGCCGGATAAGACGCGAAGGCATCGCCATCCGGCAACTTATTTATTTCTGCAAACGTGCCTCGATGGCGTCCATCAGCATACCGGTAATCGAAACCGGGAACTCCGCTTCAATTTCACGAATACAGGTTGGGCTGGTGACGTTAATTTCCGTCAGACGGTCGCCAATGATATCCAGACCGACAAAAATCAAGCCTTTTGCTTTCAGCGTTGGCCCAATGCGACGTGCAATTTCCCAGTCGCTGTCGGTTAATGGACGCGGCTCGCCACGACCGCCGGCTGCCAGGTTGCCACGGGTTTCGCCGCCTTGTGGAATACGCGCCAGGCAGTACGGAACGGGTTCGCCATCAACCACCAGCACGCGTTTATCGCCGTCTTTAATTGCCGGCAGATAGTTCTGCGCCATGCAATAACGGGTACCGTGCTCGGTCAGCGTTTCGGCAATAACGCCAAGGTTCGGATCGTCTTCCTTCACGCGGAAAATAGATGCGCCGCCCATGCCGTCCAGCGGTTTGAGAATGATGTCGCTGTGTTTTTGCCAGAAGGCTTTCAGCTGCGCTTTGTTACGCGTAACCAGCGTTTCCGGCGTCAGGTCGGCAAACCATGCGGTGAACAGCTTCTCGTTACAATCGCGCAGGCTCTGCGGTTTGTTGACGATTAGCGTCCCTTTCTCCTCTGCACGTTCCAGAATATAGGTTGCGTAGATGAACTCGGTATCAAACGGCGGATCCTTACGCATCAGAATGACGTCCAGATCTGCCAGCGGGAGATCCTGCTCGCTATTGAACTCATACCATCTGTCGTAGTTCTGCTCTACGCTCAGGGTACGCGTACGGGCGCGGGCTTCACCGTTGATCAGATAGAGATCGGCCATTTCCATATAATGAATTTCGTAACCGCGACGTTGCGCTTCCAGCAGCATAGCGAAGCTGGAATCTTTCTTGATGTTGATGCTTGCGATGGGATCCATCACGATGCCGAGCTTGATCATTGTTCTTCTCCGTTAGCCCAGATCGCCAAAACGCACCTGTAGCGCGGTGATGGCGGTGAGCGCAGTTGTCTCAGTACGCAGAACGCGAGGTCCTAACAGAATATCAGTAAACTGATACCGTGCGGTCATGGCAATTTCATCTGCCGACAGCCCACCTTCGGGGCCAATCAGCAAGCGGATGCGTTCCACCGGGAGCGGCAGCGTATTGATGCTGGCGCTGGCGCGGGGATGCAGGTTCAGTTTCAGACCTTCATCCTGTTCGGCGCACCACGCTTCCAGATCCATCGCCGGGCGAATTTCAGGCACCCGATTACGACCGCACTGTTCGCAGGCGGCAATGGCGATTTTCTGCCACTGCTGGAGCTTCTTGTTCAGGCGTTCGCTGTCCAGTTTAACGCCGCAGCGCTCAGAAAAAAGTGGCGTAATGAGGCTTACACCCAGTTCAATCGATTTTTGGATAGTAAATTCCATTTTTTCACCCCGCGACATCACCTGGCCCAGGTGGATGTGTAGCGGCGATTCTCGATCGTCGAGTTCAGCGTTAAGCACCTTCACGTCCACGCTTTTCTTACTGGCGTGGGTGATTTCGGCGTCGAATACCTGATTGCTGCCATCAAACAGCTGTAGCGCCTGGCCTGGTCCCATACGCAGCACGCGGCCGATATGGTTGGCAGCGTCTTCACACAGTGAAATTTGGCTGCCGGAAGTGAGTGGCTCAGGGTGATAAATGCGAGGAATGCGCATAGTTAAACATCCGCGTCATGGCCCTGGGCTGCAAAAGGCCAGGGCATGGTTAAAAAATATTGCTGCTAGTGTAGGTTAGCTCTTTTGCGCCTGGCAAGCGCGTTGCACATAGGGGTTATGGTTCCCCTGTACCTTCGCAATGCGTTCGTCGCGCTCACACTCCCAATCGGTGACCGGATACTGCTTATTCCAGGCATTAAAAAGCTGAGTTTGCTGGCGGGAGAGCGTCAGGTTGTATTGGTCGCGCATGTAAAAATAGGTACGCGCGATGGCGCCACGGGCGCGGGCTGGCGGCTCGGCAACTTTCTCTTTGAAGTCAACCTTCATGGTGCATTGTCCATATTGGCCTTCGCCACCGTTCCACTGGCTGTACATAAAGTTTGCGCGATCGCCATTGACCTCACCCACCGCGGGCTGCAGGTTATGCATATCGCTTTCCATTTTGCGATAGACCGGATCTTTAGCGCAGTTTTTACGCCCTCCGTCCTGCCAGCACTGGCGCTGATGACCAAATTGCCAGGCGGGGACAACGTGTTCCCATTCAATTCGACTGGCGCGGTTTTCATTTTTTCGCACTTTATAGCCGCAGGATTCGAGGTCAACGACCCCTTTTTTTCCTTGCCAGTTAATTTTACATCCGCAATAGAAATCGCCTGGCGCATCGGCGTTAACTTTAACACCCGCTGCTTTTGCCTGAGAAAAACTGTTGATGCCTTCGGCTAAAACCGAGCCTGAAAACGCAGCGGCTAACAGGGCCGCAGCAAAAGAAAGATTACGGTACATCACGAACTCCGTGTCAAAACGAGCCCGCAACGTAGCGAAAGTCATTCCTGTATGCAATCAGTTAGATCAGAAAAGTTCCTGATAATTCTGAAGATTATTCTGCAACCAGCGGTTCACCGCAGTGAACGCAGCGGTAGGTGGCTTCGCCGCGTACAACGCGGTTATGGCGGCGGACGGTCAGTTGGTGCTCCTGACACTTACAGCGGTATGTAAAGGTCTTACGCTGCACGGATTGCAGCTCAAACTGATGCGTGCGCCGGGCCGGTACGCCCAGCACGCTCTCCATCATCCATTTCCACTCTTTCCCGTGCGGCGGTACGCGGCCAAAGTGTTTCCACACCAGTAGATGCGCCAGTTCATGGGGCACCACTTCGTTAACGAACGCGTCAACATTCTCCATCAGCAAAACTGGATTAAGACGAATTTCGTAGGTTTGTAGCCACGCGGTACCCGCGGCGGTTCCGCGCTGTTGGTAAACCAGCTTTGGTTCCGGGTATTGGCGTTCGAGCTTGAGATTGGCCTGTGCGAGTTTTTCCCGCAGGCTGCGCATAACGGCTTGCTGGATGGCGATCGGGAGACGGGAGGTTTTCATAACGCCAGAGGATAGTGCGACAGGGAAGGGACTGCAAGAGGAAGGCTCCCTCCCACGGGGGAGGAAGCCTAACGAGATTAGTCGTGTGCGCCAATTTCGCGCAGTTTACGACCTTTCATCAGGTTACGTTCAATGTGTTCCAGAGAGACGTTTTTAGTTTCAGGGATCAGCCACAGGGTCAGGAAGATGAACAGTACGTTCAGGCCACCGTAGACCCAGAAGGTGTTGGCGCTGCCCAGCGAGTTCAGCATCGTCAGGAAGGTTGCGCCGACAATCATGTTGGCAATCCAGTTAGTTGCGGTAGAGCAGGTGATGCCGAAATCGCGACCTTTCAGCGGCTGGATTTCAGAGCACAGTACCCAAATCAGCGGACCGGCGCTCATCGCAAAGCCAACGATAAACATTAGCAGCATCAGGACAGCGAAGTATTGTGCGGCTGGCGAGTGAATACCCACGTGCATCATTGTACCCAGCACGCCCATACCGACGGCCATGACGATAAAGCCGAGGATCAGCGTAGGTTTTCGGCCCCAGCGGTCAACCAGGCCAATGGCGATAAAGGTTGCCAGCACGTTGGTCAGACCGACAATAACGGTCCCCCACATCTGTTCGGTGGTGTTGGTGTAACCCGCCAGCTCAAAGATTTTTGGCGCGTAATACATAATGACGTTCATCCCGGTGAACTGCTGCATCACCTGTAACAGGACGCCAAGGAAAACTGCGCGGCGGAAGTTGCTGTTTTCTTTAAACAGCGTCCAGCCGCTCTGCTTCACTTGCAGGCTTTCACGAATTTCATCCAGCTCGCGTTTGGCTTCAGCGCTGGTGTCACGCAGACGCAACAGAACGCGTTCGGCATCGACAAAACGACGTTTAGCCGCAAACCAACGCGGGCTGTCCGGCAGGAAGATGACGCCAACCAGCAGTAAAAGGGCAGGGATGATGATCACGCCCAGCATCCAGCGCCATGCGCCGCTGTAGCTAAACGCCGTATCGGAAAGATACGCACCTAAAATACCGATAGTGATCATTAACTGATACATAGAAATCATGCTGCCGCGAATTTTTTCCGGGGCGATTTCGGACAAGTACAACGGTGCGGTATAAGACGCAACGCCGACTGCCAGGCCGAGCAGCACGCGGGAAACCAGCAGCACTTCAACGTTTGGCGCTGCGGCGGAGAACAGCGAACCGGCAACAAACAGGATTGCGCCGATCATCAGGCTTTTTTTACGCCCCAGCTTGAAGGAGAGCCAACCGCTGCCGACGGCGCCCACTGCCGCACCAAACATCATGGAACTCACCACCCATTCCTGAGTGTGTGGGGTAATTTGGAACTCGTCGGTGATGAATGGTAAAGCACCGGCAATAACACCGATATCCAGGCCAAAAAGTAATCCAGCCAGGGCTGCCAGGAAGCAGACAAAAAATGTCATGGCTTTGTTGGAATGCCCCGTTTTTTTATTGTCAGGCATGATGCCCTCCGTTGGGTAGCTAGTTTTGTTGATGTTAAGGGTAGGTGAGTACGGGGTAAAAAAATGCGAATCACATCACATTAGTGTAATCGGTTACACTAACATTCATGTGAATTATTGCTTAATGAATTGAAAGTTAACATTATTTATTATTATAGAATAAAGTTGATTGGCTGATTTTAAGACAATGCTGAAATATGATGTAACAGTGATGCAATGCTGGTAACTAACAGATGTGAATTCAAGGTGTATAGAAATACCGTGCTATGTAATCGCTTTCATTTGTTATTGAAGCAAATGAAATTAGCGTGGTTATAGCGATGGGGGATGGGAGAGCAAATGACATAAAAAAAGACCAGCGCGAGGCTGGTCTTCATAAGCGTTGAGCCGTAGAGGTATTACTTCAGACCGGCAGCTTCACGCAGCAGGGCGGCTTTGTCGGTTTTTTCCCATGGGAAATGTTCGCGACCAAAGTGACCGTAAGCGGCGGTTTCTTTGTAAATCGGGTGCAGCAGATCCAGCATCTGAATCAGGCCATACGGGCGCAGGTCGAAGAACTCACGCACCAGCAGGGTCAGCTGTTCTGAAGGCACTTTTTCAGTACCGAACGTTTCCACCATGATAGAGGTCGGTTCAGCCACGCCGATTGCGTAGGAAACCTGAATCTCACAACGGTCAGCCAGGCCAGCGGCAACGATGTTTTTCGCTACGTAGCGGGCTGCATAAGCTGCGGAACGGTCAACTTTAGACGGATCCTTACCAGAAAATGCGCCGCCGCCGTGACGGGCCATGCCGCCGTAGGTATCAACGATGATTTTACGACCCGTCAGACCGCAGTCACCCATTGGACCGCCGATAACGAAACGACCAGTTGGGTTGATGAAGAACTTGGTTGAAGCTGTCAGCCATTCAGTCGGCAGTACCGGCTTGATGATCTCTTCCATAACGGCTTCTTGCAGCGATTTCTGATCGATATCTTCAGAGTGCTGAGTCGACAGAACAACCGCATCAATACCGACGATTTTACCGTCGTCATACTGGAAGGTTACCTGGCTTTTTGCATCCGGGCGCAGCCAGGATAAGGTGCCGTTTTTACGCACTTCAGCCTGACGCTGCACCAGACGGTGAGCATAGGTAATCGGGGCTGGCATCAGCACGTCGGTTTCGTTGGTTGCATAACCAAACATCAGACCCTGGTCGCCTGCGCCCTGTTCCAGCGGATCCGCACGGTCAACACCTTGGTTGATGTCCGGAGACTGTTTACCAATCGCGCTCAGTACCGCACAAGAGTTGGCATCAAAGCCCATGTCGGAATGCACATAGCCAATTTCGCGAACCGTGTTACGGGTGATCTCTTCGATATCAACCCATGCGCTGGTGGTGATCTCACCGCCAACTAAAACCATGCCGGTTTTGACGTAGGTTTCGCAGGCAACGCGTGCTTTCGGATCCTGCTCCAGGATTGCATCCAGCACGGCATCAGAGATTTGGTCAGCGATTTTGTCAGGATGCCCTTCTGATACGGACTCGGACGTAAAAAGGTGTTTTGCCATATTTAATTTCACCTAAGGAGAATGTAGTTAGCTCAAACTGTCGAGTGGAATAGCCATGTGTAGAAGATTCTACCATGAGTCTGCAGATGACGGACACTGGCAGTCTGAGTGTTAATCGGTATAGATGGATTAACATCTGGACGGCTATTTTAAGTCGGTTCTGCGCCTGATTTCCAGCTTTTTTTGATTGAGCTCGCATTGTACTGAAAATGTAACTGGAAATTTTTCCTGACGGTGCTGGCAATGCGCGTATTTATCTTTTGCTTTTTCGTACTGTTGTCGGTATAAAACGCGGCGCGCGGCTCATATCCGTCATACTTCAAGTTGCATGTGCGTTGGCAATACTCGCCCAGTCACTTACTCCTGTAAGCGCCCGGGGATTCACTGCGTTGCCGCCTTCCCGCAACTCGATTTATTGAGGATAGACAAAAAAGCACACGACGTTTTCATCGTGTTGCCACTTCCAGCCGGGTTAAAACTTTAGCTTTGGCTTGTGGGTTCGTTCCGTCAGGAGCAACCGTGGAGGTGATACGAGATAATGAACCGTTGTATTCTGCTGAATCTGTCGCACCGTTCTGGTGTACATATGTCCCCCGCAATCTGCATCTTGCATACCTGCCGATGTTATACCCATCTCGGCGCTTCTCAGGACTCCAGGGCCGGCAACGGTCACTAAGAACTGAACAAGGGCGCTCTTGGTAAACAAGAGTTTTCTCGTGGTTTCGCCGAACCGTCAGCATTAAGTTCGGTTACGTGTTTACATTGATATGAAAAAGAAACCGGTCGCACAGTCGGAGCGTCAGCACTATCTGCTGGAAATTCTGCCTGTATTTGGGTTGTTATCGCGTCTTCGGATTGCGATAGTAGTCAACTGTTTTACACTTGTTAATAAAATTTGAGGTTCGCTATGTCTGACGACATTTCTTTGGGTTCGCCTTCGTCAGCAGGCGAACACGGTGTACTACGCTCCATGCAGGAGGTTGCAATGAGTTCCCAGGAAGCCAGCAAGATGCTGCGTACTTACAATATTGCCTGGTGGGGTAATAACTACTATGACGTCAATGAACTGGGCCACATCAGCGTGTGCCCGGATCCCGACGTACCAGAAGCGCGCGTTGACCTTGCTGAGTTGGTGAAAGCCCGTGAAGCGCAGGGCCAGCGTTTGCCTGCATTGTTCTGCTTCCCGCAGATCCTGCAACACCGTCTGCGTTCGATTAACGCCGCGTTTAAGCGCGCCCGTGAGTCTTACGGCTACAACGGTGACTATTTCCTCGTTTACCCGATCAAGGTTAACCAGCACCGTCGCGTGATTGAATCGCTGATCCACTCCGGCGAACCGCTGGGGCTGGAAGCCGGTTCTAAAGCTGAACTGATGGCCGTTCTGGCTCATGCTGGAATGACCCGCAGCGTGATCGTGTGTAACGGCTATAAAGACCGCGAATACATCCGCCTGGCGCTAATTGGCG
This sequence comes from Citrobacter sp. RHBSTW-01044, assembly GCF_013781945.1. Taxonomy (NCBI): domain Bacteria; kingdom Pseudomonadati; phylum Pseudomonadota; class Gammaproteobacteria; order Enterobacterales; family Enterobacteriaceae; genus Citrobacter; species Citrobacter sp. RHBSTW-01044. Next base: position 787,926 of record NZ_CP056180.1, read on the forward strand.
AAAAGATGGGCCATAAGATCTACCTGGTCATCGAGAAGATGTCTGAAATCGCTATCGTGCTGGATGAAGCTGAACGACTGAATGTTGTTCCGCGTCTGGGCGTGCGTGCGCGTCTGGCGTCGCAAGGGTCCGGCAAATGGCAGTCCTCCGGCGGAGAGAAATCGAAATTCGGCCTGGCGGCAAACCAGGTGCTGCAACTGGTAGAAATGCTGCGCGAGCGCGGTCGTCTGGACAGTATTCAGTTGCTGCACTTCCACCTCGGCTCACAGATGGCGAACATTCGTGATATTGCCACCGGCGTACGTGAGTCGGCGCGTTTCTACGTTGAGCTGCACAAGCTTGGCGTAAATATCCAGTGCTTCGACGTGGGCGGTGGCCTGGGCGTGGACTACGAAGGTACCCGTTCGCAGTCTGACTGCTCCGTAAACTACGGCCTGAACGAATACGCGAACAACATCATCTGGGCCATTGGCGACGCCTGTGAAGAGCACGGTCTGCCGCACCCGACGGTAATTACCGAATCCGGTCGCGCTGTTACCGCGCATCATACCGTGCTGGTGTCTAATATTATCGGCGTTGAGCGTAGCGAGCATACCGAAGCAACGCCTCCGGCTGACGATGCGCCGCGTGCCCTGCAAAGCATGTGGGAAACCTGGCAAGAGATGCATGAGCCGGGAACCCGTCGTTCGCTGCGTGAATGGCTGCACGACAGCCAGATGGATCTGCACGATATTCACGTTGGGTACTCTTCAGGCACCTTTAGCCTGCAGGAACGCGCGTGGGCAGAACAGCTCTATCTGAACATGTGTCACGATGTGCAAAAACAACTCGACCCGAGCAACCGCGCGCACCGTCCGATTATCGACGAGTTGCAGGAGCGTATGGCGGATAAGATTTACGTCAACTTCTCGCTGTTCCAGTCGATGCCGGATGCGTGGGGGATCGATCAGCTGTTCCCGGTGATGCCGCTGGAAGGGCTGAACAAGGCTCCTGAGCGCCGTGCGGTGCTGCTGGATATCACCTGTGACTCTGATGGCGCTATCGACCACTATGTTGATGGTGACGGCATTGCGACCACCATGCCGATGCCGGAATACGACCCGGAGAACCCGCCGATGCTGGGCTTCTTTATGGTGGGTGCGTACCAGGAGATCCTTGGCAACATGCACAACCTGTTCGGTGATACTGAAGCGGTTGACGTGTTCGTCTTCCCTGACGGCAGCGTGGAAGTTGAGCTGTCTGACGAAGGGGATACCGTGGCGGATATGCTGCAATACGTGCAGTTGGATCCGAACACCCTGCTAACTCAGTTCCGTGACCAGGTGAAAAACACCGATCTGGATACCGAGTTGCAGCAGCAGTTCCTCGAAGAGTTTGAAGCAGGTCTGTACGGATATACCTATCTCGAAGACGAGTAATTAAGATATATCTGCTTGAGAGCCGGCTTATTTATATAAACCGGCTCTTTTTTTATTAATGAAATCTGAAATATGGTGGCAACTCTTTCTTTTATCTTTTTAGAACTCTACTGTTGCCGATGTAATAACTCGGAAACAGAAAAGGAATCGAGATGAAGGGATTTAAGTGGAACGTGTTTTTTGCCGTAATTTTTTTACTTGCTGGTGGCTGTTCCGTGCCTGCATATTATAGCAGTGCACCTTCGCCAGGCGTGGGAACGGCCTGGGGCGGCGACGTGCACTCAACGGTAACGGGTGTATCTGTAGAACGTGCGGAGCGCGACCCTGCCGAAGTCATATTAATAAATTATTCTGCAAAGTATTCGACGGGTTACGATAGAGTATACAGCATACGCATTAGTGATTTGGAATATGCTGTTCGCGATGCTAATTTTAATTCTATCCCTATTACCCGTCTTTACAACTCTTCTGTTGGGCAATGGCAATATAGTCTTCCAGCCAGGGTGGGGACAAATTATCAATTGTATGTGCGCAATCACAGTCGAGATACGAACTATGAAATCGTCGCGACTGTAGATGGGCTTGATGTACTTAACGGCAAACCTGGTTCGCTGAATAACAGCGGTTATATTGTTAATGCGGGAGATTCGCTGGCAATCAAAGGGTTCCGAAAAGATAAGTATACTGAAGCCGAATTTCGGTTTTCTGATGCTTCAAACTCCTACGCCGCTAACTCTGCGCAGGGTGACAAGCGCAACATCGGAGTGATTGGTTTCGCCGCATTTGCTTTGCAGGGCCTGGTCGTTAAAACGCTCCCGCCTTGCTCTGCGCAGGCATTCCCGGCGGACAGTAATGGTTATGCCCCGCCGCCATGTCGTCAATAAAAGCGCTGCTTGAAGCGGGGAAGTTTTAAGGCGATAATTACACAAAATCTGTTTTAAAAAATCTAACCCTTCCTCGTCGGGCCTAACGACGCGGAAGGGTTTTTTTATACCGACGAATATGAGGTTTTTGCCATGAGCACCTTAGGTCATCAATACGACAACTCCCTGGTTTCTAACGCCTTTGGTTTTTTGCGTCTGCCGATGAACTTCATGCCGTATGACAGCGACGCCGATTGGGTGATCACCGGCGTACCGTTTGATATGGCAACGTCTGGCCGTGCGGGCGGTCGTCATGGTCCGGCTGCGATCCGTCAGGTTTCCACTAACCTGGCGTGGGAACACAATCGCTTCCCGTGGGACTTCGATATGCGCGAGCGCCTGAACGTGGTGGACTGCGGCGATCTGGTTTATGCGTTCGGTGATGCCCGTGAAATGAGTGAAAAACTGCAGGCGCATGCTGAGAAGTTGCTTTCTGCCGGTAAGCGCATGCTCTCTTTCGGCGGTGACCACTTCGTCACGCTGCCGCTCCTGCGCGCGCACGCTAAACACTTTGGTAAAATGGCGCTGGTGCACTTTGATGCCCACACCGACACCTACGCTAACGGCTGTGAATTCGACCACGGTACCATGTTCTACACTGCGCCGAACGAAGGTCTGATCGATCCGAATCACTCTGTGCAGATCGGTATTCGTACCGAGTTCGACAAAGATAACGGCTTTACCGTGCTGGATGCTTGCCAGGTGAACGATCGCGGCGTAGATGACATCATCGCCCAGGTTAAGCAGATTGTTGGTGATATGCCGGTGTATCTGACCTTTGATATCGACTGCCTCGATCCGGCGTTTGCTCCAGGAACCGGTACGCCCGTGATCGGCGGTCTGACTTCCGATCGCGCGATCAAGCTGGTACGTGGTCTGAAAGATCTGAATATCGTCGGGATGGATGTGGTGGAAGTGGCTCCGGCCTACGATCAGTCAGAGATCACCGCGCTGGCGGCGGCTACGCTGGCACTGGAAATGCTGTATATCCAGGCGGCGAAGAAAGGCGAATAACGGGTTTCGGACTATTTTGCCGGATGTCGCTGACGCTAGTCCGGCCTACATTATTGCTGAATCTGTAGGCCGGATAAGGCGTTCACGCCGCCATCCGGCACTGTTCGAGGATTATTTTATCCCGTCTGCGCTCATGCGATCACGAATGTGTTGCGCACGTTCTGCAGATGCCGGGTGATCGTCAAACATTGAGCTTTGGCGTCCTGCTTCCAGTTTTGCCAGTTTCTCAAAGCTGGTGGCCAGTCCTGCCGGATTGATCCCACGTTTGCGCAACAAATCATACGAGTAATCATCCGCTTCGGATTCCTGACGCTGGGAGAACTGCGAGTTCACCAGTTTCTCGCCAAGATCGCCCAATTGCGACTGCGACAGGCTGCCGACAATGCCGCCAGCGGAAGCCGCTGCTGCACGTACGGCGTTAGTGCCCAGCGCGACCTGCATGCCTTTTTTCACGTGACCCAGCGCGACGTGGCCCATTTCGTGGCCGATCACCGCTTCGACTTCGTTATCGGTCATCATGTCCATCAGGCCGCTGTACACGCGGATACAACCGTTCGCCATGGCAAAGGCATTCACATCTTTCGCCATATAGACTTTGTAGTTCACCGGCTGGCCGTTAATGTTGTCGCCAAGCGCGGCGGCGATTTTGCCAAGACGCGTTGCGTACTCGCTGCTGGCAGGGGCGATAGTAGCCTTGCTGTCCATATCTTTACAGGCCTGATCGCTCAGCGCTTTTACCTGAGTATCGCTCAGACTATAGGCCTGAAAAGCCTCTGCGCCAGAAGAAAGCAGTCCGTTTGAGTCCATGTTCTGGCAGCCGGTCAATGCCGCCGCCATGCTCGTAGCAAGCAGTAAAGCGCGAATTTTCATTTTTTCTCTTCCGCACAAAGTCAGGATTTTTCTAAAAAATGCGTCGTTTGCAGGTAAACCGACGCTCGGCCTTAGTATAAAGAAAAGAACATTCAGCGGGCGAGAAGATTGCGCAACTTGCGCGCATGATCCAGAGATTTCTGAAGCGGTAAAAGGATGCTCCATGTACATGACACGCGGCTTGGGTTACATTGTTGGCACTTTTTTCCGGCGTAGCCCAAAACGCGCTGTCGTCAAGTCGTTAAGGGCTCAGCCTTCATTATCCGATCTGGAGTCAAAATGTCCTCACGTAAAGAGCTTGCCAATGCTATTCGTGCGCTGAGCATGGACGCAGTACAGAAAGCCAAATCCGGTCACCCGGGTGCCCCGATGGGTATGGCTGACATTGCCGAAGTCCTGTGGCGTGATTTCCTGAACCACAACCCGACTAACCCGTCCTGGGCTGACCGTGACCGCTTCGTGCTGTCCAACGGCCACGGCTCCATGCTGATTTACAGCCTGCTGCACCTCACCGGCTACGATCTGCCGATGTCCGAGCTGCAGAACTTCCGTCAGCTGCATTCCAAAACGCCGGGTCACCCGGAAGTGGGTTACACCGCGGGTGTTGAAACCACTACCGGTCCTCTGGGTCAGGGCATTGCGAATGCTGTGGGTATGGCTATCGCCGAAAAAACGCTGGCGGCGCAGTTTAACCGTCCTGGTCACGACATCGTTGACCACTTCACCTATGCTTTCATGGGCGACGGCTGCATGATGGAAGGTATCTCTCACGAGGTATGTTCCCTGGCCGGTACGCTGAAGCTGGGTAAACTGGTAGCGTTCTACGATGACAACGGCATCTCTATCGATGGCCACGTTGAAGGCTGGTTCACCGATGACACCGCTAAGCGTTTCGAAGCTTACGGCTGGCACGTGGTTCGTGGCGTTGATGGTCACGATGCTGACGCGATTAAGCGCGCAGTTGAAGAAGCTCGCGCTGTGACCGACAAACCGTCCCTGCTGATGTGCAAAACCATCATCGGTTTCGGTTCCCCGAATAAAGCCGGTACCCACGACTCTCACGGTGCGCCGCTGGGTGATGCAGAAATCGCACTGACCCGCGAACAGCTGGGCTGGAAATACGCGCCGTTTGAAATTCCGTCTGAAATCTACGCGCAGTGGGATGCGAAAGAAGCAGGCCAGGCAAAAGAAGCTGCATGGAACGAGAAGTTCGCTGCTTATGCGAAAGCCTTCCCGCAGGAAGCCGCTGAATTCACCCGTCGTATGAAAGGTGAAATGCCGTCTGACTTCGACGCAAAAGCGAACGAGTTCATCGCTAAGCTGCAGGCTAACCCGGCGAAAATCGCCAGCCGTAAAGCGTCTCAGAACGCGATTGAAGCGTTTGGTCCTCTGCTGCCTGAATTCCTCGGTGGCTCCGCTGACCTGGCACCAAGTAACCTGACTCTGTGGTCTGGTTCTAAAGCTATCAACGAAGATACTGCCGGTAACTACATCCATTACGGTGTACGTGAATTCGGTATGACCGCTATCGCTAACGGTATCTCCCTGCACGGTGGCTTCCTGCCGTACACCTCCACCTTCCTGATGTTTGTGGAATATGCCCGTAACGCGGTGCGTATGGCTGCGCTGATGAAACAACGTCAGGTGATGGTCTATACCCACGACTCCATCGGTCTGGGCGAAGATGGCCCGACTCACCAGCCGGTAGAGCAGGTAGCTTCGCTGCGTGTGACCCCGAACATGAGCACCTGGCGTCCGTGTGACCAGGTTGAATCTGCCGTTGCATGGAAATACGGTGTAGAGCGTCAGGACGGTCCGACCGCGCTGATCCTCTCCCGCCAGAACCTGGCACAGCAGGAACGTACCGAAGAGCAGCTGGCGAACATCGCGCGCGGTGGTTACGTGCTGAAAGATTGCGCCGGTCAGCCGGAACTGATCTTCATCGCTACCGGTTCTGAAGTTGAGCTGGCTGTGGCTGCCTGGGACAAACTGACCGCTGAAGGCGTTAAAGCGCGCGTGGTTTCCATGCCGTCTACCGACGCGTTCGACAAACAGGATGCCGCTTATCGCGAGTCCGTACTGCCGAAAGCTGTTTCCGCACGTGTTGCAGTGGAAGCGGGTATCGCAGACTACTGGTTCAAATACGTGGGCCTGAACGGCGCTATCGTTGGTATGACTACCTTTGGTGAGTCTGCACCGGCTGAGCTGCTGTTTGAAGAGTTTGGCTTCACTGTCGACAACGTTGTCGCGAAAGCAAAAGAACTGCTGTAATTTTGATTACAGGTGAAAACGGGTCGCTTATGCGGCCCGTTTTTTTAAAGTAATTAAATTTATTTGGTCGTGCGCAACCCGAAAATGTAGATTTGCATCACAAATATGATATTTAGCGATGTTTTATATTTGTAACTTGAATCACATTATTTCTGTTGACTTTTATATTTCTTTTCTCAATTCATTGTTTTTAAAGGCATCACCAAAAAACATTCTGCGCTGTATGTAGTTTTCTCCTCGATTGATTTCATTTCGCCGTGCGCGTATTTTATTTTTAACGCTAACTCGTACCCTAAAAATAAAATAAGGAAAATGTATGCGGCTGATTGATTACTTTCCCGAATCATCTATCTCAATAAAAAATTCAGCAAAGAACTGGCAGGAGGCAATTGACTTTTCTATGTCATCCTTACTTGCCAATCATTATGTCAATTCAGATTATATTCAGGCCATTAAAGACTCAACGATTAACAATGGTCCTTATTATATTTTAGCGCCAGGCGTCGCCATGCCGCACGCTCGACCGGAGTGTGGCGCGTTAAAAACCGGTATGTCATTAACGCTTCTCAAACAGGAAGTGAAATTTGCCGAAGATGATGAAGGTATCAGATTATTAATCGGATTGTCGGCGGCTAATGCTGATTCACACATTGGCGCTATTCAGGCCTTAAGCGAATTATTATGTGAAGAGGAAGCACTAACCGCTTTGTTAGCGGCTAAATCAGAAAAACAATTGGCGGATATTATCGCTCAAGCATAATTAACGGTTTCCTTTCAGGACATTATTATGGAAAACAAGTCTGCTCGTGCCAAAGTCCAGGCTTTTGGTGGGTTTTTGACTGCAATGGTCATTCCTAACATCGGCGCATTTATTGCCTGGGGTTTTATTACCGCATTATTTATTCCTACTGGTTGGATGCCGAATGAGCATTTCGCCAAAATTGTCGGTCCGATGATTACCTATTTACTGCCCGTCATGATTGGCTCCACTGGGGGACATCTGGTTGGCGGGAAACGCGGTGCGGTGATGGGGGGCATTGGTTCTATTGGCGTTATTGTGGGCGCGGATATCCCGATGTTCCTTGGCGCAATGGTAATGGGGCCGCTTGGCGGTTGGGTGATTAAGCATATCGACCGTCTGCTGGAAAAACGCATTCCTGCAGGCTTCGAGATGGTTATCAATAATTTCTCTCTTGGTATTGCGGGAATGCTTTTATGCTTGCTGGGGTTTGAAGTTATCGGCCCGGCGGTTCTCATTGCCAATAATTTTGTGAAGGAGTGTATTGAAGCGTTGGTTCATGCGGGCTATCTGCCGTTGCTATCCGTAATCAATGAGCCGGCAAAAATCCTCTTTCTGAACAATGCTATCGATCAGGGGGTGTATTATCCGTTGGGGATGCAGCAAGCTTCTGAAACGGGAAAATCAATTTTCTTCATGGTGGCATCTAACCCAGGGCCGGGATTAGGTTTGTTACTCGGCTTTGCTATCTTTGGTAAAGGAATGAGTAAAAAGTCTGCACCAGGCGCCATGATTATCCACTTCCTCGGTGGTATTCATGAACTGTATTTCCCGTATGTGCTGATGAAGCCTCTGACCCTGATCGCGATGATTGCCGGGGGAATGACCGGGACGTGGGTATTCCACCTGCTGGACGGTGGGTTAGTTGCGGGGCCAAGCCCAGGATCCATATTTGCCTATCTGGCATTAACGCCGAAAGGTTCTTTCCTCGCGACCATTGCAGGAGTTACCGCGGGAACCGTTGTTACTTTTGTTATTACCTCTGTCATCCTGAAAATGGAAAAGAACGTTGAAACAGAAAGTGAAGATGACTTTGCTGAATCAGCCAGAGCCGTCAAAGCGATGAAGCAGGAAGGGAAATTCTCTTATAAAAACATTAAACGCGTCGCTTTTGTCTGTGATGCAGGAATGGGTTCCAGTGCTATGGGGGCAACCACGTTTCGTAAGCGTCTGGAGAAAGCGGGATTGAATATTACTGTGACGCATTATGCTATCGAAAACGTTCCGCAAGATGCCGATATTATTGTCACCCATGCCAGTCTTGAAGGTCGTGTTAAACGTGTAAGTGAAAAGCCATTAGTGCTGATTAAGAACTATATTGGTGACCCATTGTTGGATGATTTATTTAAACGCATTACTGCGAACTAGCCTTCTTCTATTTTTGGAGTGAATATGAAAACGAAAGTTGCTGCCATATATGGCAAGCAGGATATTCGTATCCGCGAATTTGAACTGCCTGCAATTACAGATAATGAATTGTTAGTAAGCGTAATATCCGATAGCGTTTGTTTGTCCACCTGGAAAGCAGCAGCATTGGGGAGCGATCATAAACGCGTACCGGACGATCTGGAAAATCATCCGGTTATTACCGGACATGAATGTGCAGGTATTATTGTTGAGGTGGGAAAAAACCTGACGGATAAATATAAGAAAGGTCAGCGTTTTGTGTTGCAACCCGCGATGGGATTGCCAAGTGGATATTCAGCAGGATACAGCTATGAATATTTTGGCGGCAATGCGACATATATGATTATCCCGGAAGTGGCGATTAACCTGGGATGCGTTTTGCCTTACCACGGCTCTTATTTTGCCGCCGCCTCATTGGCAGAACCGATGTGCTGCATTATTGGCGCGTATAACGCGAATTTTCATACCACTCCTTACGTTTATGAGCATCGCATGGGGATTAAGCCAGGGGGGAACATTGCGCTTCTGGCCTGCGCCGGGCCGATGGGTATTGGTGCAATAGATTATGCCATTAACGGGAATATTCAGCCGTCGCGCGTGGTGGTGGTCGACATTGATGAAGCACGACTGGCTCAGGCTAAAAAACTGTTGCCCGTTGAGCTGGCGGCAGAAAAGGGGATTGAGCTCATCTATGTGAATACTACTGGCATGGATTCTCCGACAGCGATGCTGCGAGCGTTAACTCATGACGCAGGTTTTGATGATGTCTTTGTGTATGCGGCAGTGCCTGCAGTTGTTGAGATGGCTGATGATTTACTCGCGGAAGATGGTTGCCTGAATTTTTTTGCCGGCCCTACGGACAGTAACTTCAAAGTGCCGTTTAATTTTTATAACGTGCACTACAACAGCACTCACGTTGTCGGGACATCCGGTGGTTCAACTGATGATATGAAAGAGGCCATTGCGCTCAGTGCAACTGGCCAACTGCAACCGTCGTTTATGGTGACGCACATTGGCGGTCTTGATGCCGTTCCGGAAACTGTATTGAATTTACCGGCGATCCCCGGCGGTAAGAAGCTGATATATAACGGCGTTACCATGCCACTAACCGCCATTGCTGATTTTGCCGAGAAAGGGAAAACTGACCCATTATTCAAAGAACTGGCGCTGCTGGTGGAGGAGACGCACGGTATCTGGAATGAAAAGGCAGAAAAATACCTTTTGGCACACTTTGGCGTTGATATCGGGGAGGCGGCGATATGATGTCGCTGGCATGGCCGCTATTTCGTATCACGGAGCAGGCTGCGCTGGCAGCCTGGCCGCAAACCGGGTGCGGCGATAAAAACAAGATTGATGGTCTGGCTGTGACGGCAATGCGGGAAGCATTGAACAGTATTGCCATTCGCGGACGCATCGTTATTGGCGAAGGGGAGATTGATCAAGCCCCGATGCTGTGGATTGGTGAGGAAGTGGGAACCGGCACCGGACCTGAGGTAGATATCGCCGTTGATCCTATCGAAGGAACCCGAATGGTGGCTATGGGGCAAAGCAATGCGCTGGCCGTCATGGCGTTTGCCCCTCGCGGCAGTTTGTTACACGCTCCTGATATGTACATGAAAAAACTGGTTGTTAATCGGTTTGCGAAAGGGGCGATTAATCTGGCGCTGCCGTTGGCAGATAATCTGCGTAATGTGGCAGAGGCGTTGGGTAAACCGCTGGAGCGACTGCGGATGGTGACGCTGGATAAGCCGCGCCTTCAACCAGCGATTGCCGAGGCGACACGGCTTGGCGTCAAGGTCTTTGCTCTGTCCGACGGCGACGTGGCCGCCAGCGTGCTGGCCTGTATGCAGGAGAATCCTTATGATCTGATGTATACCATTGGCGGCGCGCCTGAAGGGGTTATTTCAGCCTGTGCGGTTAAAGCGCTGGGGGGGGATATGCAGGCTGAACTGATTGATTTTTGCGAAGCGAAAGGAAATAACGTAGATAATCGTCTGATTGCGGCACAGGAACATCAGCGCTGCGCGGAAATGGGCGTTGAGATCAACCGGATCTACGCGCTGGACGAACTGGTAGGGGGAAATAAGATCCTATTCAGCGCGACAGGAGTCACGGGTGGCGATCTTGTGAAAGGGATCCAACAGGTTGCGAATGGTGTGCGCACGCAAACTTTACTGATCGGCGGCGCGGATCGAACGTGTAATATAATAGACTCTCTGCATTCATGGTGATTTATCGAGAAACGAATGACGACGCTGACAGAAGACGATGTGCTTGAGCAACTGGATGCTCAAAATAATTTACTCTCGTTTATGACGACGGCACATAACATTTTGCTCCAGGGCATTAAGCGCTTTCTACCGTCGCTGTTCGTTAATAACGATGAAGAGATCGTGGAATATGCAGTGAAGCCGTTACTCGCCCAGAGTGGACCGCTTGACGATATCGACGTTGCGTTACGTCTGATTTATGCGTTGGGAAAAATGGATAAATGGCTTTATGCCGACATCACCCATTTCTCTCAGTTTTATCAGTACCTGAACGAGCAGGATAATATCCCCGGTTTTGCCGATGACATTACCTGGGATTTTGTCAGCAACGTGAACAGTATCACCCGCAACGCAACGCTCTACGGTGCGCTGGAGTCGATGAAATTTGCCGACTTTGCTGCGTGGTCCGAAGTGCGCTTTAGCGCAATGGTCAAGACGGCAATGACGCTGGCAGTGACGGCGATTTTAAAGGAATTAACGCCGTGAAAATCAAACTAACGGTGAATGGGTTACAGGTTGAAGCACATTACCGTGATGATGAGATAGAGAACGTCCACAAACCGTTATTACAACAGCTGGCAAAAATACACGCCACTCACCCGCAGCGACGAACGATCGTTTTTCTCAGCGCACCGCCTGGTACGGGTAAATCGACGCTGACCACCTTCTGGGAATATCTCTCCCGTCAGGATCCTGGCCTGCCGGAGATCCAGACGCTGCCGATGGATGGCTTCCATCACTACAACACCTGGCTGGATGCTCATAACCTGCGAGCATACAAAGGTGCGCCGGAAACCTTTGATGTGGATAAACTTGCACAGAATCTACGTCTGATAAGGGAAGGGGAGGGCTCCTGGCCACAGTACGACCGGCAAAAACACGATCCGGTAGAAGCGGCCATAACAGTGACCGCGCCGATTGTGATTGTGGAAGGTAACTGGTTATTACGCGATGATGAAAGGTGGCGGGCGTTAGCTGAGTTTTGTGATTACTCGCTGTTTATTCGTGCTCCTGCCAACGCGCTCCGTACACGACTGGTAGGCCGTAAACTGGCGGGCGGACTATCACAAGCTGACGCTGAGGCGTTTTATGAGCGTACCGACGGACCGAATGTTCATCGGGTACTGGAAGCAAGTCTGCCTGGTGACCTGACGCTGGAGATGCTGGAATCTGGTGAATATCGGATTGCGTGAAGGCCAATTATTCCTGTTAAGCCGTAATGATTATTACGGTTTACTGGAATAATTTCCCCCGGTCTCAGCGGGAAAAATGTGATGTACGTCAGATAACTGTTTTCTTTGGCTGGACAATCATTCCTTTTATTCCGCGTTTCGCTTATTCTAGCTGAAGCGTTTCAGTCGATTAAATGTTCGACAATTAACCAATTAGTCGCAGTTTGCGACAGGTAAGGTTTCCCTGAGCGATTTGCTGCATTACTCTGTCTGCCACATCGTTTCTGAGAAATCCTTGCAGGAGACCTATGACCGTACGCGTAGCGATTAATGGTTTCGGTCGCATCGGACGCAACGTGGTTCGTGCTTTGTATGAATCCGGGCGTCGGGCGGAAATCACCGTGGTGGCAATCAACGAACTGGCGGATGCTGCAGGCATGGCGCATTTGTTGAAATATGACACCAGCCATGGACGTTTTGCCTGGGATGTTCGTCAGGAACGTGACCAGCTCATCGTTGGCGATGACGCGATCCGCATTCTGCATGAGCGAACGCTCGATGCGCTTCCCTGGCGCGAACTGAGTGTCGACGTTGTGCTGGATTGTACGGGGGTCTTCGGCAACCGCGAACACGGCGAGGCGCATATTGCCGCTGGTGCAAAAAAAGTGCTCTTTTCACATCCTGGTAGTCACGACATCGACGCAACCGTTGTGTATGGCGTTAATCAGGATCAGCTGCGCGCTGAACACCGGATCGTTTCCAACGCCTCCTGCACCACGAATTGCATAATACCCGTCATTAAATTGCTGGATGATGCTTACGGCATTGAGTCTGGTACCGTCACCACGATCCACTCCGCGATGCACGATCAGCAGGTTATTGATGCCTATCATCCTGACCTGCGTCGCACGCGAGCGGCCAGCCAGTCTATTATTCCGGTTGATACCAAACTGGCGGCGGGCATCACGCGAATTTTCCCGCAGTTTAACGATCGTTTTGAAGCGATTGCGGTGCGTGTACCGACCATAAATGTGACGGCGATCGACTTAAGCGTGACGGTGAAAAAACCAGTAAAAGCCAGTGAAGTCAACCAGTTGCTGCAAAAAGCAGCACAAGGTGCATTTCATGGTATAGTTGACTATACGGAATTACCGTTGGTCTCTGTAGATTTTAACCACGACCCGCACAGCGCCATCGTTGATGGTACGCAAACGCGCGTGAGTGGCGCTCACCTGATCAAAACGCTGGTCTGGTGTGATAATGAATGGGGCTTTGCTAACCGTATGCTCGACACAACGTTAGCGATGGCTGCTATTGGTTTCAGGCTCGACGCTTGAGCGTCGACAAAACTTTATGAATCAACGAGAGGATTCACCATGTCTGTAATTAAGATGACCGATCTGGATCTGGCTGGTAAACGCGTTTTTATCCGTGCGGACCTGAACGTACCAGTTAAAGAAGGGAAAGTAACCAGCGATGCGCGTATCCGTGCTTCCCTGCCGACCATCGAACTGGCCCTGAAACAGGGTGCTAAAGTGATGGTAACTTCCCACCTGGGTCGTCCTACCGAAGGCGAGTACAACGAAGAATTCTCTCTGCTGCCGGTTGTTAACTACCTGAAAGACAAACTGTCTGCTCCGGTTCGCCTGGTAAAAGATTACCTGGACGGCGTTGAAGTCGCTGCCGGTGAACTGGTTGTTCTGGAAAACGTTCGCTTCAACAAAGGCGAGAAGAAAGACGACGAAGCACTGTCCAAAAAATACGCTGCGCTGTGTGACGTATTCGTAATGGACGCTTTCGGTACCGCTCACCGTGCGCAGGCTTCTACCCACGGTATCGGTAAATTCGCCGACGTAGCTTGCGCTGGTCCGCTGCTGGCTGCTGAGCTGGATGCGCTGGGTAAAGCGCTGAAAGAACCTGCTCGTCCGATGGTGGCTATCGTTGGTGGTTCTAAAGTTTCTACCAAACTGACCGTTCTGGACTCTCTGTCAAAAATCGCTGACCAGCTGATCGTTGGTGGTGGTATCGCGAACACCTTCGTTGCTGCTCAAGGCCACAACGTCGGCAAATCCCTGTACGAAGCTGACCTGGTTGATGAAGCTAAGCGTCTGCTGACGACTTGCGATATCCCGGTCCCGACTGACGTTCGCGTAGCGACTGAATTCTCTGAAACTGCACCGGCTACGCTTAAATCCGTTAGCGATGTAAAAGAAGACGAGCAGATCCTGGATATCGGCGACGCTTCTGCACAGCAGCTGGCTGACATTCTGAAGAATGCGAAAACCATTCTGTGGAACGGCCCGGTTGGCGTGTTCGAATTCCCGAACTTCCGCAAAGGTACTGAAATCGTTGCTAATGCTATCGCAGACAGCGAAGCATTCTCTATCGCAGGCGGCGGTGACACCCTGGCAGCAATCGACCTGTTCGGCATTGCTGACAAAATCTCCTACATCTCTACTGGCGGCGGCGCATTCCTCGAATTCGTGGAAGGCAAAGTACTGCCAGCAGTAGCCATGCTCGAAGAGCGTGCTAAAAAGTAAGACATTGATGGGCAGGGAAACCTGCCCAATTATTAGCGCGCTGTCGAGCGCGCCCCCTTTCCAAGGCCGAAGATACAGGACTCGCAACATGTCTAAAATTTTTGATTTCGTAAAACCAGGCGTAATCACTGGTGATGACGTACAGAAAGTTTTCCAGGTAGCTAAAGAAAACAACTTTGCTCTGCCAGCTGTTAACTGCGTTGGTACCGACTCCATCAACGCCGTTCTGGAAACCGCTGCAAAAGTTAAAGCGCCGGTAATCGTCCAGTTCTCCAACGGTGGTGCTTCTTTCATCGCGGGTAAAGGCGTGAAGTCTGACGTTCCTCAGGGCGCTGCAATCCTGGGTGCTATCTCTGGTGCGCATCACGTTCACCAGATGGCTGAACACTATGGTGTTCCGGTTATCCTGCACACTGACCACTGCGCGAAGAAACTGCTGCCGTGGATCGACGGTCTGCTGGACGCGGGTGAAAAACACTTCGCAGCAACAGGCAAACCGCTGTTCTCTTCTCACATGATCGACCTGTCTGAAGAGTCTCTGGAAGAGAACATCGAAATCTGCTCCAAATACCTGGCGCGCATGTCCAAAATGGGCATGACTCTGGAAATCGAACTGGGTTGCACCGGTGGTGAAGAAGACGGCGTGGACAACAGCCACATGGACGCTTCTGCACTGTACACCCAACCGGAAGACGTTGACTACGCATACACCGAGCTGAGCAAAATCAGCCCGCGTTTCACCATCGCAGCGTCCTTCGGTAACGTACACGGCGTTTACAAGCCGGGTAACGTAGTTCTGACCCCGACCATCCTGCGCGACTCTCAGGACTATGTTTCTAAGAAACATAACCTGCCGCATAACAGCCTGAACTTCGTCTTCCACGGTGGTTCCGGTTCTACTGCTCAGGAAATCAAAGACTCCGTAAGCTACGGCGTAGTGAAAATGAACATCGACACCGATACCCAATGGGCTACCTGGGAAGGCGTTCTGAACTACTACAAAGCAAACGAAGCTTACTTGCAGGGTCAGTTGGGTAACCCGAAAGGCGAAGATCAGCCGAACAAGAAATACTACGATCCGCGCGTATGGCTGCGTGCTGGTCAGGCAACTATGATCACCCGTCTGGAACAGGCTTTCAAAGAACTGAACGCGGTTGACGTTCTGTAATTCCGTCTGCGGACAGTAAAAATGGCTTCCTTTGGGAAGCCATTTTTTTTACTGCATAACGCAGGTTCCTTTTTCACCCGCCAGGACCTGCGGCGCATCCTTCAGGGCGCCGATAAATGCTGCGTTTCCGGTCTGTTTGACAAACTGTATCACCGCCGCCGCTTTCGGGCCCATTGCACCGTCAGGCGCGGCAAACGGCGCCAGCTCTTCTGGTGTGACATGTCGTAGCGCACGCGCCTGGGGGGTTCCCCAGTTTTCATACACGGCATCGGCGTCCGTCAGGATCAGCAGGTGGTCAGCGTTAATGGATTGCGCCAGCACGGCAGCGGTCAAATCCTTATCAATGACGGCTTCGGTTCCCTGATAGCCATCGCCTTGCGCAATGACCGGAATACCACCACCGCCACAGCAAATCACCATGTGTCCCGCATCCATCAACGTGCAGATGGCATCACTGTCGAGAATTTTTAGCGGTGTCGGGGAGGGAACCACGCGGCGAATATATTGCCCATCCGCTTTCATCTGCCAGCCATAGCGTTCTTCCAGCTCTGTCTGTTGATCCGGCTGGTAGACGGGGCCGATATATTTACCGGGTGTTGAGAAAGCGTCATCCTGCGGATCGACCTCAACGCGGGTCATCAGCGTCGTCACGGGCGCGTTACCCGTGGATGACGCCAGCGCCTGGGCAATGGCAAAACCGATCATCCCCTGACTTTCCGCAACCAGAATGTCCAGCGGCCAGGCCGGGGACTCTTTGTAAGCAGCGTTCTGTAGCGCCAGCAGACCAACCTGAGGACCGTTGCCATGAACAATGACCAGTTGATAATCACGGGCTAATTCGGATGCCATTTCGGCAAATACCTGAATACTACGCTGCTGGTTTTCTGCACTCAAAATTTCTCCGCGCTGTAATAAGGCATTGCCGCCAAGCGCAATGACAATCTTCTTTTTCATTAATGACCTCATTGTGAAAAATATCTCGTGGTCAACATAGCGTTTTATCGCTTTTATTATGTGATAAGGTCGACAACTCAAATACCTGTAAAAATATCTCGATAATTAATGATGTTTTCTGTCTCTTTATTTAAATTGCTTTGAAAGTGATTATTAGACTTTTTTTAATAATGTTGCGGCCAGTTCCCAGAAATTTATAACAATGGATTTTGTGTGATTTTGTTCAAATGAAATGAATTTTTACCCCGATATGGTAGACGCAGTTAAAACATCAAACCTCACGTATCCTGTCAGATAACATGAGGTATTCAGCGGTAATGATTACCGGGAGATTAATTATGTCTGGTTCATATGAAGTGGCTGAGGCCACAAAGAAAAGAGGAATACCGGCCTGGTGGGTCACCGTTTTTCTGTTCTGGCTGGGATGGATTTTTATGTATGCCGACCGCACGGTGCTCAATCCAGTGATGGGCGAATTAGAAAAAGAATTTGGCTTAAGCGGCACACAATTGGGTATTCTTAATTCTGTGTTCTATTTTTCTTACGCATTACTTCAGGTACCTGCCGGAATTCTGGGTGACAAAATTGGTAAGAAAAAGGTGCTGGTTCCGGGGTTTATTCTTTTTGGTGTTTTCACCGCGGTAACCGGCTGGGCAAAAAGTTGGTACACCCTGCTGTTTGCCCGCGTGGTGACGGGGGCGGGTGAAGGAACCTATTATGGTCCGCAATACGGTCTTTCCTCTGAGCAGATCCCGAAGAAGCACCGCTCTCTTGGCAGCGCAATCATCAACAGCGGTATGGCTTTTGGTATTGCGCTGGGGCTGATGACCTCAAGCTGGCTGGTATACGATCAGGGATATTCATGGCGGATGCCATTCTATGCGATGGCGGTTCCATCCGTGCTGGTTGGGGTGGCTATCTGGCTATTTGTGAAAGAGAAGAAACGTACTGCCGACGCCGATGGCGCGCCGGTTAAAAAGGGTAAATTCAGCGATCTGCTGAAAAACCGTAATTTAATTATCACCTATATTATGGTGTTCTGTAGCCTGTTCGGTTTCTTCGTTATCCTGACCTGGCTTCCTTATTATCTGCAAAATGAACGGGGTATCGCGGGCAGCGAAACCGGATTTATCTCTTCGCTGGTGGCCTGGATTTCCATTCCTGGGGCGCTGCTATTCTCCAGCCTGTCTGACAAATTAGGCAAGCGTAAACCTTTAATTATGTTCCTGGTGCCGGTCGCGATTATCAGCATGTTGTCAATTATTTGGATGCCGAATATGACAGGTGTTATCACTGCGCTGTGTGTCTATGGTCTGGTGGGTAAACTGGCGCTGGATCCGGTACTGGTTGCCCTGGTAGCCGATAGCGTGGATGAAAATAATTACAGCACCGCATTTGGCTTATTTAATTTTATCGGCATGAGTTCATCCATTCTGGCACCGATTATTGCCGGGGCTGCGCGTGATATGACCGGAAGCCTGGCTTCCAGTTTCTATGTTTCAGCCGTACTGCTGGCTATTGGTTTATTCGCAATGCTGTTTTTAAAAGAACAACGCACATAAAGAGGTAGCGGTAATGATTTACGCCTTTATTAAAAAGGGAAGTTTTCAGGATTCCGTCAGCCTGATGATCATTTCCCGAAAACTCAGTGAGCGCCCGGAAGTTGATCAGGTTTCGGTCATGATGGGAACACCAGCCAATAAATCGATGCTGGATTCCACAGGGTTCTGGCACGACGACTTTGCCGATGCCACGCCAAATGATATTTGTGTGGCGGTCAGAACCGAAGGTGAGCGGCCTGAGATCCTGGATTTGATTCGTGAGCAACTGGAGAAAGAGCTAAGCGCGATCGCCAACGCGTCGGGGAGTTCACATCAACTGGTGAAAGCTCGCCGCTTCGAAAGCGCGTGCCAGAAATTACCTCAGGCCAATCTTCTGCTGGTCTCCGTCGCCGGAGAATATGCCGCATCTGTTGCCAGAGAGGGGTTGCAGGCCAATAAAAACGTCATGTTGTTTTCCGATAACGTATCGCTGGAGCAGGAAGTTGAGCTGAAAACCATGGCACGCGAGCGCGGGCTGATCGTCATGGGGCCAGACTGCGGAACGGCGATGATTGCCGGAAGCCCGTTAGCTTTTGCCAACGTCCTGCCTGAAGGCGGGATTGGCGTGATTGGCGCGTCAGGCACCGGTATTCAGGAAATTACCTCGCAGATTGCGCTGCATCAGCAGGGCATTAGCCATGCGATTGGCCTGGGGGGACGTGACCTGAGCGCTGACGTGGGCGGTATCAGCGCATTGACCGCGCTGGAGATGCTGGCTGCGGATGATGCCACGCGGGTAATGGCTTTTGTCTCCAAGCCGCCGTCTCCGCAGGTGCGAACCCGCATTATTGCTGCGATGCAAAAGGTGGGGAAACCGGTTGTCGCGCTGTTTCTGGGCAGCAAGCCGGAGCAGCGTCGCGAAGGAAACGTCTGGCTGGCGAATTCACTTTCTGATGCCGCGCGGCTGGCGGTGCTGCTGATGCGCGTGGCGCAGCAGAGACGGGCTCAGCCGGAAGTGGCAGGCAAAGGGATTTACGGCCTGTATGCCGGGGGGACGCTGGCCGCGGAAGCCGCCATGCTGCTCTCAGCGGGGCTGGGGGTTCCCGTGAGTGAAAGCCACGACCAGGGCGTGATGCTGGACGCCGGTGGTCATCGTATTGTCGACCTCGGGGACGACAGCTACACCCTGGGCAGACCGCATCCGATGATTGACCCAACCACCCGCAGCATTGAAATCGAAAAACTGGCCGCGTTTCCGGATGTCGGGGTACTGCTGCTGGATGTCGTACTGGGCTATGGCGCCTGCGCCGATCCAGCGGGGGCGGTTGTTGAGGCGGTAGATCAAGTGCGCGCCAAACGCACTGCGCCGCTGGTGGTGATTGCTACTCTGACCGGAACCGAGGGCGATCCGCAGGGCCGCAGCGAGCAGGAAGAGAAACTCCGTGAAGCCGGGGTTGCCGTGGTAGAAACCCTCGAAGAGGCGGTACTGCTCGCCGTTAGCCTGACGCATCACCAGAATCACAATATTCCACAGACGCATAGCGCGCTTCTTGCGGGCGTACAGGTTATCAACGCCGGATTGCGCAGCTTCGCGCTGGATCTGCAAAGTAGCGGTACGCCGGTTGTGCATTATCAGTGGGCGCCTGTTGCCGGTGGCAACGCCCGTCTTGCCAACTTACTCAAACAGTTACATTAAGTTCAGAGGTACGGATATGTATTCATCTATTGCACAGGCCAACGAAGCCATTATCGAACGAATTAAAGCTGCACGCCCCCACTGGGTTGCCGTGCGTCCTGCAAAAGAAGCGGTGGCCGAATTATCTTCTGGACGCAAATTACTGCACGCTGGTCCGCCGATTGCCTGGGGAGAGATGACAGGCCCAATGCGCGGAGCCTGTATTGGCGCATCGCTGTTTGAAGGCTGGGCGGTCACGGAGGAAGATGCCCTGCGGATGCTGGAGCAGGGAGAGGTCGAGTTTATTCCTTGCCACCACGTTGGCGCGGTCGGTCCGATGGGTGGTATTACGTCCGCCAATATGCCGGTGCTGGTCGTGCGTGATATCGTCCACGGCAATCAGGCCTGCTGCAACCTCAATGAGGGGATCGGCAAAGTGATGCGCTTTGGCGCTTACGGCGATGACGTGCAGAAACGTCTGCGCTGGATGCGTGATACGCTGGCGCCGGTATTGCAGGAAGCGCTCTCGCAGATGGAAAACGGCGTCGATCTGACGGCACTGATGGCGCAGGCTATCACGATGGGCGATGAGTTCCACCAACGTAATATTGCGGCCTCTTCTCTGCTGCTACGCACGCTTTCTCCGGTGATTGCCGGACTGGCGCGTCCGAAGGCGGAAATCATTGAGGTGTTGCAATTCCTGAGCGTCACCGACCAGTTCTTCCTTAACCTGGCAATGGCCTACAGTAAAGCCGTTATGGATGCGTCGGCGGAAATTAAAGCCGGTTCTGTGGTAACCGCCATGACGCGTAACGGCCGTGATTTCGGTATTCGCGTGAGCGGCACAGGCGATCGTTGGTTTACCGCGCCGGTGAACACGCCGCAGGGGCTGTTTTTTACCGGCTATAGCCAGGCTGATGCCAATCCGGATATCGGCGACAGTGCCATCACGGAAACGCTGGGGATCGGCGGTGCTGCGATGATTGCCGCACCGGGCGTAACGCGCTTCGTTGGCGCGGGTGGCATGGGGGCTGCGCTGGAGACATCGGAAGAGATGGCGGAGATCTATCTTGCCAACAATCCGCTGTTCCAGATCCCGTCATGGGATTTCAAAGGGGCATGTCTGGGGCTGGATATCCGTCGCGTCGTGGAAACGGGGATTACGCCGCTGATTAACACCGGTATTGCTCACAAGGATGCGGGGATCGGCCAGGTGGGGGCGGGCACCGTACGCGCACCGCTGCTCTGTTTTGAAAAAGCGCTTGAAGCGCTGGCGGAACTGCATCACATCACGGCATAACAACGTTGCCGGAAGGCGACGAAGTTGCGTTTTATCCGGCCTGCGAATGAGTTCATTCCGTAGGCCGGCTCGGGCGCTCTCCCTGCCATCCAGTGTCCTGGAGTGTATCGATGGTGACGATTAAGGCATTAGCCAGCGCGGGTTTTTATCGACTTCCCGATGGCGAATGGAGGTTGCACAGCCGCTTCTCGCAGGCGATTAATTTTTGCCGTCCTGACGGCGAGCTGTTGACGCTGTTTCGCTACGGAAAGGGGATGGGACCGACGGGCATGCTGCTGAGCACCACACAGTTTTCCCGCGTGGCGCATATTGAACGACTTATCAAACAGGGGAGCATCCTGCGGGTACAGGGTATAGCGCTTTGCTCGCGTCGCACACTCCGGATGTCGCTGGATCCTGCCGTACTTGTCCCTGTCGATCTCTCTTTTTGCACTCAACACAGTGGTCTTTCCGGAGCGCTGAATCAGCCACTCAATACGATGTTGCACTACCCTGAAATCATTGAGCAACTTGAGTGCTGGCATCGTGGCGTGACGCCTGACTGGCGCTGGCTGATCGGATACGGCCCAGGACTGACGCCCAGCGGCGATGATATGCTGACGGGGATGCTGGCTGTGCTGTATGCTGCGGGGCTTTCTGCCAAATTGCGCTATTTTTTACCCCCGACGGAGCAACTTGTGCCGCTCACCACGTCAGTAAGCTGTAGCTATCTGAACAGCGCCAGAGTGGGCGAATTTTCAACGCCGCTACAGAAGGTGATACGTGGTTTACAGTCCGGACGCGATCCGCATTCTGCAATCAGACGCCTGCTTGCTGTCGGGCACTCCTCGGGGGCGGACATATTGCTGGGAATCGCGATAGCGCAACGGTGGTTACAGGTGGTCGACTCAAGGGGAACGCATGCTCGATCAGGAAACAATACGCACTTTTATTCGGGTTGCACAGACGGAGAGTTTTTCCCGCGCGGCCAGCTCCCTGCATAAAACGCCCGCGGCGATTAGCTATCGCATTAAAACGCTGGAAGAGCAGGTGGGGACGCAGCTCTTTTTACGTACAACCCGCTCCGTCAGTCTGACACTGGCTGGACAACATCTGCTTGAGCATTGTCGACAGTGGCTTAACTGGCTGGATGCAATGCCGGACGAGCTTCAGCAGATCAACGCGGGCGTTGAACGGCAGGTGAACATCGTTATCAACAATCTGCTGTACCAGCCGCAGACCACGGCAGATTTACTGACCTGGCTGCACCAACAATTTCCCTTCACCCGATTTCAAATTTCCCGACAGGTCTATATGGGCGTGTGGGATTCGCTACTGTATGACGATTTCCAATTGGCGATTGGCGTCACCGGATCGGAATCGCTCTCCAATAATATCTCTCTGTTGCCGCTGGGAGATATCAGTTGGCGGTTTGTGGTAGCGCAAAATCACCCGCTGGCCAGCCATCCAGTGCCGGTACTGTCAGACGATATGCTGCGCCGCTATCCGGCTATCAATATTGAAGATACCTCGCGTACGCTTACGCGCCGCGTCGCCTGGCTGCTTAGCGGACAAAAGGAGATCAAAGTGCCGGATCTCAGCACTAAGCTGGCCTGTCATTTAAGCGGGCTTGGCGTCGGCTTTTTACCCGAGCGGATGTGTCGTCCTTATGTTGAATCCGGGGCACTGGTTGCCCGTGAGGTGATTAATCCGCGCCAGCCATCGCCGCTCTCGATTGCCTGGAAGAATGCGGGCAGCGGAAAGGTGGTCAGTGAAATTGCGGACATTTTTAAGCAAAAAGATTCGCTGGTGAGTGGGTTCCTGCGGATGGTCGATCGACCGGCGGAGAACTGAGTTTACGGCGGTTTTTTAAGGGATCATGTTGAAAAAATGGCAGATTCGGTCTTTTTTGTTTACCTTTAATAGGGTGTTTTCGTGAGATTGATCTCGTAATTTTTTTGACATGCTCAAGGACTATTGAATGGAAGATTTGAATGTTGTCGACAGCATAAACGGTGCGGGCACCTGGCTGGTCCGCAATCAGGAGCTACTGTTGAGCTATGCCGTCAACATCGTTGCGGCCATCGCGATTGTCATTATCGGTATGATCGTGGCGCGTATCGTATCAAACACCGTTAATCGCCTGATGCTGGCGCGTAAAATTGATGCCACCGTTGCCGACTTTCTTTCTGCACTGGTGCGCTACGGTATTATCGCTTTCACGCTGATTGCCGCGCTGGGTCGCGTTGGGGTGCAAACTGCCTCCGTGATCGCCGTTCTCGGTGCCGCGGGTTTAGCTGTCGGTCTGGCACTGCAAGGGTCGCTGTCCAACCTCGCCGCAGGCGTGCTGCTGGTGATGTTCCGTCCGTTCCGCGCGGGTGAATATGTAGACCTTGGCGGCGTTGCGGGAACCGTGCTTAACGTGCAGATTTTCTCCACAACTATGCGTACCGTAGACGGTAAGATTGTGGTGATCCCAAACGGTAAAATTATTGCCGGGAACATCATTAACTTCTCTCGCGAGCCGGTCCGTCGTAACGAATTTATTATCGGCGTGGCCTACGACTCCGATATCGATCAGGTGAAAAAAATCCTCACTGATATCATCCAGTCAGAAGATCGCATCCTAAAAGACCGTGAAATGACGGTACGCCTGAATGAGCTGGGCGCTTCCTCGATTAATTTCGTCGTACGTGTCTGGAGCAACAGCAGCGATCTGCAAAGCGTCTACTGGGATGTACTGGAGCGTATTAAGCGCGAGTTTGACGCCAACGGTATCAGCTTCCCGTACCCGCAGATGGATGTGAACTTTAAACGCGTGAAAGAGAACGCGACCGAGTAACTTCAGCTAAAAACGCCCGCCAGAGAGAGGCGGGCGTTGATTTATCTCGTCTTGTTAAGAATTGCGCTGACACCCTGCATCAGCTCGCCAACATCGTTTATTCCTTTACTTTCCTGTTGGGCAATCCATTCGGCCTGAACGTGCTGATACCCGGTAGCGGCTTGCCACGCATTCAGCTCGCTGTTGGTCAGGTAATGAACGTGTGCACCCTCTTTTGCCATCTTTTTCGCCATTGCGGTCAGGCTTGCGTCCTGCACTGCGCCAATACGCTTTTGCGTCATGGCGGCGGCCCGATTGATGGCTGCGCGATCTTTCACGTCCAGGCTATCCCAGACGTCTTTATTCATCACCAGAAGATAAACGTGTCCGAGCCAGAGCGAAGGGGAGAGCTGAATATAGGGGGCCGCCCGCTGGGCATGGATATCATCTCCGCTGTCGAGGTTAACCATCAGGCCGTCAAGCTGTCCGGTCTGAAGCGCATCGGTAATTTTTTCATTCCATGGCATGCTGACCGGCACGCCGCCTGCGTTGCGTAAAAATGATTGATGCCAAAAGCTGGCGGTCCGCCATTGGCTTGCATTCAGCTGTGCCAAATCGACGTTCGGCCTGGTCGTAAAAAATCCAACCGGATAGCCGAGGAAAAACTGAAGATTCACCAGATTGTTGTTTTCCAGCTCGCGACCAAACTGGCGATACTCGCGGAAAATCCGCTGAAAGGCGTTAACCTGCGCTTCACCACGACCCGGTCCGAGGGGAAAGCTCTTAAAAATCTGGTGTCGCGGCAGTTGTTCGGGCGTGTACTCAGGGACCACGATCCCCATATCCGCCACGCTGCCCTGGCCGATCGTTTTTAAGGCGTCATAGCTGGTGGACAGCTCGCCGTTCCAGTGAGCGTCGATTTTCAAACGTCCAAGCGACTCTTGTTCGATCGCGCGAAAAAAAGTCTCTTTTATGAGCCGGGTACGCATGTTGCCATATGGCTCGTGATCGGTATAGCGCAGCGTTCTGTCTGCGCTGGCGACAGTGGGCCACAAACTGGTAACTATCAGCGAGGCACAGAAGAGAAAAATGTTCGCGTTATGCTTCATACCCATTCCTTTGGTATAGACAGATTTATCTTTCAGCATACCTCGGGTAACGCACAATCGCTATTGTCAGAGACTGAATATGGAGGGGAGTGTGCGCGGTATTATTAATAATGCTAATTACTGATTAATATTATCCATTTCCTCTAATGAATCCCGCGCAGTATAGTCTGCCCACAAGACAATTATGTGAGATGTTTTACATGTTATCCTACTATTTTCAAGGGCTTGCGCTTGGTGCAGCCATGATACTTCCGCTTGGTCCACAAAATGCCTTCGTGATGAATCAGGGGATCCGTCGTCAGTATCACATCATGATCGCTTTACTCTGCGCTATCAGTGATTTAGTGCTGATTTGCGCGGGGATCTTCGGCGGTAGCGCCTTGCTGATGCAGTCGCCATGGCTGATGGCGCTGGTCACCTGGGGCGGGGTCGCATTTTTACTCTGGTACGGATTCGGTGCGCTAAAAACGGCGATGAGCAGTAATCTGGAACTGGCCAGCGCCGAAGTGATGAAGCAGGGGCGCTGGAAAATCATCGCCACTATGCTGGCGGTGACATGGCTCAACCCACATGTTTACCTGGATACTTTTGTGGTGCTCGGGAGTCTGGGGGGACAACTGGACGTTGAGCCTAAACGCTGGTTTGCACTGGGAACCGTCAGCGCTTCGTTCCTGTGGTTCTTCGGTCTGGCATTGCTGGCGGCCTGGCTGGCACCGCGTCTGCGAACTGCAAAAGCACAGCGCATCATCAATACGCTGGTAGGATTAGTGATGTGGTTTATCGCTTTTCAGCTGGCAAAAGAAGGTGTTGCGCACGTTCAAGCGCTGTTCAACTAAGTGTTGTCTGATGGACAACGCAGCGAGATCGGCTAAGCTTGCCTGCATGTGCCCTGAGTTTTGGGGTAATTAATGAAACATGGAGGAACGACCGTGAAGTTCAAAATAATGGCCCTGGCGGCATTAGTCGGATTCAGCGCACTATCGGTACAGGCAAATGAGTTGCCAAATGGACCGCACATCGTGACTTCCGGAACGGCAAGCGTAGATGCAACACCAGACATCGCCACCCTGGCGATTGAAGTGAACGTTGCTGCAAAGGATGCGGCTTCCGCGAAGAAGCAGGCCGATGAGCGCGTGGCGCAATATCTGTCTTTCCTTGAACAGAACCAGATAGCGAAGAAAGACATTAGCGCTGCAAACTTGCGTACGCAGCCGGACTACGACTACCAGAACGGCAAAAGCATCCTCAAAGGTTATCGTGCAGTGCGCACCGTTGAAGTCACGCTGCGTCAGTTGGACAAACTCAACGCTCTGCTTGATGGCGCGCTGAAGGCCGGTCTGAATGAGATTCGTTCGGTATCGCTGGGCGTTGCCCAGCCGGATGCTTACAAAGACAAAGCGCGTAAAGCGGCGATTGATGATGCTGTTCATCAGGCTGAACAGCTGGCCGCGGGCTTTAATAGCAAACTGGGTCCCGTTTACAGTGTGCGTTACCACGTTTCCAATTATCAACCGAGCCCGATGGTACGGATGATGAAAGCAGATGCAGCGCCTGCAACCTCCGCTCAGGAAACCTACGAACAGCCGGTTATTCAGTTTGACGATCAGGTTGATGTCGTCTTCCAGATTGAGCCTACAGTAACCAATAAGTAGTCTTGATATAGGCGTAAGTCGCCATCCGGCAAGTTTTTAGCCTGATGGCGATGCTTACGCGTCTCATCAGGCCGACAAAATATTCCAGCCGGTTTTTCTGTGAGCAACTGTAAAAATGAGACCTCACATTCAGTCTTTTTTTTCGTGGTAATGAGGATAGGCCATAGCGATTTTTAAGGGGACGCTATGGATATTTTTATCTCGAAAAAGATGCGTAATTTCATTCTGCTGGCGCAAACCAATAACATCGCCAGAGCGGCAGAAAAAATACATATGACCGCATCGCCTTTCGGTAAAAGCATTGCTGCACTGGAAGATCAAATCGGCTATACGCTGTTTACCCGTAAAGATAACAACATCAGCCTGAATAAAGCCGGACAGGAGCTGTATCAGAAGCTGTTTCCCGTCTACCAGCGCCTCTCTGCCATTGATAATGAAATCTATAACGCCTCTTGTCGCTCGCGGGAAATCGTCATCGGTATCGATAATACTTATCCAACGATTATTTTTGACCAGTTGATTAGCCTTGGCGATAAATATGACGGCGTTACGGCCCAGGCCGTTGAATTCAGTGAGAATGGGGTGATTGATAATCTGTTCGACCGCAAACTTGATTTCATTATCTCGCCGCAGCACGTTTCTCCCCGCGTACAGGAGTTGGAAAATCTGGCGATCAGCGAACTGCCTCCGCTACGTCTGGGGTTTCTCGTTTCCCGGCGCTACGAAGAGAAACAGCCGCAGGATCTGCTGCGCGAGCTACCCTGGCTGCAAATGCGCTTCCAGAATCGCGCCAACTTTGAGGCGATGCTGGATGCTTATATGCGGCCCTGTGGGATCAATCCGACGATTATCTACCGTCCGTACAGCTTTATGGCCAAGATTAGCGCGGTGGAGCGCGGGCAGTTTTTGACGGTGATCCCTCATTTTGCCTGGCGGCTGGTGAATCCGTCGACGCTAAAGTATTTCGACGCGCCCGGCAGCCCCATGTATATGCAGGAGTTTCTCTATTCGCTGAAAAATCATCGCTATACCGGCACCATGCTCCAGCATATTGCTGAAGATCGTGACGGTACGGCAAGTTAACCGAGCATCGATCCTGTCTCGAGAAGGTTGCGATGCAGATCGAACGCATGGCTGAGATCGTGATGGATATGCCCGCCGGGCGCTTTTTCCAGATAGCGGTGCAGGTAGTCCCGGTAAAGGGGATGCGCACAGTTATCGATAATCGTGTGCGCCCGCTGCATCGGAGATAACCCACGCAGATCGGCAATCCCTTGTTCGGTCACGATCACTTTAACGCTATGTTCGCTGTGGTCGACATGGCTGCACATCGGCACGATGGTTGAGATTTTCCCTCCTTTGGCAATCGACGGCGCCATAAAGATAGACAGGTAGGCGTTGCGCTCGAAATCCCCGCTGCCGCCGATCCCGTTCATCAGGTTCACGCCCGCAACGTGCGTGGAATTGGCATGGCCGTAGATATCAAACTCAAGCCCAACGTTGAGTGCAATGACCCCCAGCCGACGGATGATTTCCGGGTTATTGGAGATCTCCTGCGGGCGCAGCACAATTCGGCTGGCGAAGAAGTCCATGTTGTCGTAAATCTTCTGTAGCGACGGGGCTGAGATGGTCAGGCTGGAGGCGCTGGCACCGGTGATCTTGCCCGTTTCCAGCAGATGCACCACCGATTCCTGTAACACCTCTGAATACATCATAAAGGGCGGGATATCCGGATTCTCTCCCAGTCTCGCCATTACCGCGTTATTGATATTGCCCACGCCGCTTTGTAAGGGCAGAAACTCTGCTGGAATGCGTTTGTGCGCCATTTCTGCCAGTAGGAAAGTGACGACGTTATCGGCAATTTGTTGGCTGACCGGATTGGTTTTATCCGACGCATTCCCGGCATCGGGCAGCTCGGTATCCACCACCGCGACCACTTTCCTGGGGTCTATCTGCACGCACTGACTGCCCACGCGATCCATGGTATGAAATATGGGCACGCTGTTACGCCGCGGCGGTGCGCCGGGTATTACGATGTCGGCAAACTCAGCCACGCGTGGATTATGGTAATGATTCAGCTCGATAATCACCTTTTTCGCCCGCAGCAGCCAGGTGGGCGCATTGCCAATACCGCTGGAAAGCCAAATCCGGCCATCCGGCGCAATGGCGGAGGCTTCAATGACGGCAACATCGATTTCGCCAAAAAAGCCGTAATTAACCATCTGCGCGACTTCGCTCAAATGCAGATCGACAAACCTCACCTGGCCCTGGTTAATTTTCTCGCGCAGGCCAGATGAGGTTTGATAAGGCGCACGCCAGGAAACGGCATCCGCCGCGGATAGTGCATCATCAGCGGCGGCGCCAATTGACGCCCCGGTCAGCAGGCGGATCTGAAAAGGCTGCCCGTCCTGATGCCGTTCGCAGGCGCGTTGGGCAATTGCGGTGGGTAACGCTTTTGGCGAACCCGCGGGGGTAAAGCCGCTGAACGCCACCATATCATCGTGCTGGATAATTTCTGCCGCCTGTTCGGCGCTCATCCGTTTCATGGCCGTCTCCTTCGTCGGACTTGATTAATGGCCAACAAAATTAGGTTTACGTTTTTCCATAAACGCGTTCATCCCTTCCTGATAATCCTCGCTGTCATACACCGCGCGGCGCATGCCCTGAATGCGCTCGAATTCGTCAGAGTTCATGGTGTGTGCTTCGCCCAACACGCGCAGTTCTTCTTTGATGACGGCGATTGCCAGCGGCGCTTTTTCCGAGATGTGATGCGCCATTTGCAGGGTGAAATCTTCCAGTTCCTCGGTTGGAACGACATGGTTGAGGATCCCGACCGCCATGGCGCGTTGAGCGGTGATGGGCGAGGCGGTAAAAATCAGCTCCTTAACGATGTGAAAACCAGCGTCACGGGTCAGGTTGTGGATGCCCACCAGGTTATAGGGCACGCCGAGGTTGACCGGGGTCATGGAGAAGGTAGACGTACTGGCTGCGATGATCAGATCGGAACTCATGATCATCTCAAACGCGCCGCCCCAGACGCTGCCTTCAACCATGGAGATCACCGGCTTCGGATATTTTTGGATCATGCGAGTTATCTGACGCAGCGGATCGTCATAAGAGAGCGGATCGCGACGTCCGGTGGGGAGTTCATGAATATCATGCCCGGCAGAGAACACTTTGGCCCCGCTCGGGGCGCGCAGAATGATGCAGCGAATGTCCGGACGATTGAGGTCGTTCAGCGCCTGCATCAGATCGTCAATAAACACTTTGCTCAGGGCATTGAGCTTGCGGGCGTAATTGAACTCAATGACCGCGACTTTCTGGATGATGACCACGTTGACGTATTGATAAGACATAATGTTCTCTTTATTGAAAGTAATGATGCTGGATAAATTCGCTGATGTGCCGCAGGCCGGTGCGCGGCGAAAGATCATTGTTTTTGACGGCCAGCAGCGTCTGCTGGAAATACTGGTCGAAATCAGCCCGTGCAAACAGCAGATGCAGGGCTTCTTCTTCAGCCTGCTTGTGTAGCCATTCCACCGCCTGCTGCTGGCGGACTTTTTCCAGTCGACCGCTGGCGGTAAGGCACGTTTTAAAGTCGGTTATCGCCTGCCAAACCTCCTCAATGCCGCGTTTTTCCAGGGCGCTGCAGGTCAGAACCTGCGGCTGCCACTCGTCATATTTGCGGCGCAGAATATGCAGGGCGGATTCGTACATATGGCGGGCGATGGCAACGCTGGTACGGTTATCACCGTCGTCCTTGTTGATGACGACCAGATCCGCCATCTCCATCAGGCCTTTTTTGATGCCCTGCAAATCGTCGCCACCGCCGGCGATTTGCAGTGAGAGAAAGCAATCCACCATGCCTGCGACTTCGGTTTCTGACTGCCCAACGCCGACGGTTTCCACAATCACCACGTTGAAGCCAGCCGCCTCGCACAGCAGCATTAATTCGCGGGCGCGCTGGCTGGCGCCGCCTAAATGACCGCTGGAAGGAACCGGACGTATAAACGCAGATTCTGCGCGAGCCAGTTCCGTCATGCGGGTTTTATCACCCAGAATGCTGCCGCCGCTGACCGGGCTGCTGGGATCGACGGCGATCACCGCTACCCGTAACCCGCGGCGAATCAACAGCATGCCGAATGCTTCCAGAAAGGTGCTTTTACCCGCGCCCGGCGTGCCGGTGATCCCCAGACGCAGGGCGTTACCGGTGAACGGCATAATCGCGTCCAGCAATTGCGTACTCAGCGGCTGGTGGCGCGGGTGATTGCTTTCGACCAGCGTCATCGCCTGGGCGAGCGTAGCCCGTTCACCGAGTCGCAAGCGGCGGACGGTATCCTCAAGCGTGGCGGCGTTAATCATGATGCTGACTGATACGGGTTAGCACATCGCGGACGCTGTCGAGCATTGGCGTGCCTGGGCCATAAATGGCTGCCACGCCATGTTCGTGTAGAAAAGCGTAATCCTGTGGCGGAATAACCCCACCGGCGACGACGCAAATGTCTTCGCGTCCCCAGCCTTTGAGCGCGGTGACCAGCTCCGGGATCAATGTCTTATGACCCGCCGCCAGCGATGATGCGCCAACGACATGCACATCGTTTTCTACCGCCAGACGGGCAATTTCCTCCGGTGTGGAGAACATCGGGCTGAGATCGACATCGAAGCCGAGATCGGAGTAGGCGCTGGCGATCACTTTTGCGCCGCGATCGTGGCCGTCCTGACCCATCTTGGCGATCAGAATACGCGGGCGGCGGCCATTTTCTGCGAGGAACTGTTCAGTTTGCGCAACAATGGCATCGAACTCATCGGCGGATTTGTCGGACTGGTGATAGCTTTGTGCAATCACCCCGGTAACGCACTGGCTGGGAACCAGATAACGGTCAAAGGCGGCCTCGAGCGCATCGGAGATTTCACCGAGCGTGGCGCGAACGCGGGCGGCGTTGACGGCGGCGGCCAGCAGATTTTCATTCTGTTGCGCAGCGTGGGTCAGCGCGGATAGCGCGGCTTTAACCGCATCATTGTCGCGGGTGGCGCGGATATGCTGCAGTGAGGCAATCTGCTCGTTGCGCACCTTCACGTTGTCGATCTCCAGCACCGACGTGTCGTCTTCTTTATCCAGCTTGTATTTGTTCACCCCGACGATAACGCGCTTACCCTGGTCGATCAGCGACTGTTCGCGCGCGGACGCTTCTTCGATCATCCGTTTAGGAAGTCCGGCTTCAATCGCCTTCGCCATGCCGCCTGCCTCATCAATCTGCTTGATGATCGTGCGCGCCTGCTTCACGATTTGATCAGTGAGTGATTCGACGTAATACGATCCGGCCAGCGGATCGACGGTGCGGCAGATCTCTGATTCTTCCTGAATGATGATCTGCGTATTACGCGCAATACGGGCGGAGAAATCGGTGGGCAGACCGAGCGCTTCATCAAAAGCGTTGGTATGCAGAGACTGGGTACCGCCAAGCGTAGCGCCGAGCGCCTCAATGGTGGTTCGTACCACGTTGTTGTACGGGTCCTGCTCGGTCAGGCTCCAGCCTGAGGTCTGGCAGTGGGTACGCAGAGCGAGAGATTTCGGGTTGGTCGCGCCAAAACTGCTGACCGCTTCGCTCCACAGATACCGTGCAGCGCGCAGCATGGCGACGTTCATAAACAGATCCATGCCGATGCCGAAGAAGAATGACAGGCGCGGGGCGAAGTCATCAATTTTCAGTCCGGCGGAAAGCGCGGCCTTGATGTATTCAATACCGTCTGCCAGCGTAAACGCCACCTGCTGTACGCAGTTTGCCCCGGCTTCACCCATGTGATAGCCGCTGATGCTGATGGTATTAAAGCGCGGCATATTGCCTGAGCACCAGGCGATGATGTCGGCGATAATGCGCATGGAGGGTTTTGGCGGATAAATGTAGGTGTTGCGGCACAAGTACTCTTTCAGAATATCGTTCTGAATGGTCCCGGTGAGCTGTTCCGGCGTCACGCCTTGCTCCTGCGCCGCGACGATATAAAACGCCAGTACCGGCAGCACCGCGCCGTTCATGGTCATCGATACCGACATCTTATCCAGCGGGATCTGGTCGAACAGCACCTTCATATCTTCGACGGTATCGATCGCCACGCCGGCTTTGCCGACGTCGCCCGCTACGCGCGGGTTGTCTGAGTCATAGCCACGATGAGTGGCAAGGTCAAAGGCGACGGAAAGCCCTTTTTGCCCAGCGGCGAGGTTACGGCGGTAAAAGGCGTTGGACTCTTTGGCGGTAGAGAAACCGGCGTATTGGCGAATCGTCCACGGCTGCGCGGTATACATAGTGGCGCGCGGGCCACGCACGTAAGGCGGCAGACCGGGCAGGGTGCCCGTGACTTCCAGATTATCGAGATCCGCTTCGGTGTACAGCGGCTTGATGGCAATCCCTTCCGCCGTCTGTCTTTCCAGCGACTCAACGGTTTTTTCCCGTCGACTGAGTTCTTTATTGGCGAGTGTTTGCCACTCCTGCACGTTTGCCATTTTTTGCTCCGTATTACGCAATAAGTTGAATCTTTGCGAATACGGTGTGCTTTTTCATTTGGCTTGTCGCCAGCAAAAAATAGCCAACAGGACGTCGTTTTTTGCCGTGTGGCGTGTTTTATTTTGTGATGTATTTCAAAGACGTGGCGGGAATAGCATGAAATGAGGGGAAAGGCTTGCAGGCCGGATGAGGCTTTACGCCGCTATCCGGCCTCTGTTCGAGGAATTAATCCTGACGCAGTACGTTGTGGCCATAGGCCAGCAGCGCGTCGGTGACGTTGCGCATCATGCGGCTTTCTGGTGCAAAACGGTGCCAGTACAGCATCCGACGCTGGAACAGGCCTGGCGTTAAGTCGATAAGCTCACCGCTTTCCAGCTCTTTCTCAATCTGTAAGTGTGGGATCATGCAGCAGGTTGTTCCCTGACGGGCTAACTGGACGAAGGCTTCAGACGAGTTAACGATATGGCACGGTACGCTGCCCGGCGGCAGGTCGAAGTTTTGTTGCAAGAACGCCTGGTGCATATCATCAAGATGGTCAAACGCGACCGCCGGGGCTTTCAGCAGGGCGGAACGGGTGACGCCGTTTGGGAAATAACGCTCGGCGAAAGGTTTAGAGCCAACAAACAGGTAGTCCAGCGCGCCCAGTTTATCCACCAGACAGCTTGGCAGCGCCTGATGTTGAATACTCACCGCACCGACTACTTCACCACGACGCAGACGTTCCTGGGTTCGGGTTTCATCTTCAACCTGCAGGTTCAGTCGAATCGGTGAATTAGCCAGTACCGGGGCCAGCGCCGGAAGTAACCAGGTCGCCAGACTGTCGGCGTTCACCGCCAGCGAAAGCAGAAGCGGCGTCGAGCCGGTTTGTTCATCGCCTAGCCACTCGTCTTCCAGCAGTTCAACCTGGCGCAGAAGCGCCAGTAGTTTCTGTCCCTGTTCCGTTGGGCGCGGCGGTACGGTGCGCACCAGCAGCGGTTGTCCGAACATATTCTCAAGCTGTTTTATGCGCTGTGAAACCGCGGATTGCGTGATGCACAGCTTTTGCGCCGCGCGCTCAAATCCTCGTTCACGAATAACCGCATCCAGTGCTTGTAGTGTTCTGTAGTCCGGACGTTTCATTGCTTTGACGCACTCCTGAAATTTTTGCTTGTTCTGCACTATGACACAATTTTTGATTGGGTAAAGACGAAATCCGCCGCTTGCGAGCGGGTGTGGGGACATTTTTCTGCACAATGTTCTATAATGCGCGTGAATTTTCCCACCATATTCACACCACAGGCGAAACGATCATGACGCAGGATGAACTGAAAAAAGCAGTAGGATGGGCGGCACTTCAGTATGTACAGCCCGGCACCATTGTGGGCGTAGGTACAGGTTCAACAGCCGCACACTTTATTGATGCGCTGGGCACAATGAAAGGTCAGATTGAAGGTGCGGTATCCAGTTCGGACGCATCGACTGAAAAACTCAAAAGCCTTGGCATCCACGTGTTCGATCTTAACGAAGTGGATAGCCTCGGCGTATACGTTGACGGCGCGGATGAAATCAACGGTCACATGCAGATGATCAAGGGCGGCGGCGCAGCGTTGACCCGTGAAAAAATCATTGCTTCCGTGGCGAAGAAATTTATTTGCATCGCGGATGCGTCTAAAGAAGTCGATATTCTCGGCAACTTCCCGCTGCCGGTCGAAGTGATCCCAATGGCGCGCAGCGCTGTGGCTCGCCAGTTGGTGAAGCTGGGCGGTCGTCCTGAATACCGTCAGGGCGTCGTGACGGACAACGGCAACGTGATCCTCGATGTGCACGGTCTGGAGATCCTCGACGCCATCGCGCTGGAAAATGCCATCAATGCGATTCCAGGTGTGGTAACCGTCGGCCTGTTTGCCAACCGTGGCGCGGATGTCGCGCTGATCGGTACGCCTGACGGCGTGAAAACTATCGTAAAATGATCTGACGGGAGCGTCTTCTCCCGTTAAAAAAATTTTGGCAGGGCAAATTTGGTGACTTGTGTCACGTTTATAATATTGTCCTGCCGATCTCTCCAAAGAAAAAGTTATCGCCAGTATTTTCCTCTGACATTTCCCGTTGAATGACATTTCTTCAGCACGGCGACGCAAACGTTCATATTGCCGCAATATTATTTTTTGATATGTTGAAGAGACGGATGAAAATCCCACACACAACACATCAGTTTGAACAAAAAAAGACAGGGTCGGGGAAATGGCAAAGGTATCACTGGAGAAAGATAAGATTAAATTTCTGCTGGTTGAAGGCGTGCACCAAAAAGCACTCGAAAGCCTTCGTGCAGCAGGTTATACCAACATCGAGTTTCACAAAGGTGCTCTGGACACTGAACAACTGAAAGAGTCCATCCGTGATGCCCACTTCATTGGCCTGCGATCCCGTACCCATCTGACTGAAGATGTGATTGACGCCGCAGAGAAACTGGTCGCGATTGGCTGCTTCTGCATTGGCACCAACCAGGTTGATCTAAGTGCAGCGGCAAAGCGCGGGATCCCTGTGTTTAACGCACCATTCTCTAACACACGTTCCGTTGCTGAGCTGGTGATTGGCGAACTGCTGCTACTGCTACGTGGCGTACCCGAAGCGAACGCCAAAGCGCACCGCGGCGTGTGGAATAAACTGGCTACCGGCTCTTTTGAAGCGCGTGGTAAAAAACTGGGGATCATCGGCTACGGCCACATTGGTACTCAGTTGGGCATTCTGGCGGAATCGCTCGGGATGCATGTCTTTTTCTATGATATTGAAAATAAACTCCCGCTTGGCAATGCCACGCAGGTACAGCATCTTTCCGACCTGCTCAATATGAGCGACGTGGTGAGTCTGCACGTGCCGGAAAATGCCTCCACCAAAAACCTGATGGGCGCGCGTGAGATTTCGCTGATGAAACCGGGTGCGCTGCTGATTAACGCCGCACGCGGTACGGTTGTTGATATTCCTGCGTTGTGCGACGCGTTAGCGACTAAACATCTGGCGGGGGCTGCAATCGACGTATTCCCAACCGAACCGGCAACTAACAGCGATCCTTTCACTTCGCCGCTGTGTGATTTCGATAACGTGATCCTGACGCCGCACATTGGTGGTTCAACGCTGGAAGCGCAGGAAAACATCGGTCTGGAAGTAGCTGGGAAACTGACCAAGTATTCCGACAACGGGTCTACGCTGTCTGCGGTAAACTTCCCGGAAGTTTCGCTGCCGCTGCACGGTGGTCGTCGTCTGATGCACATTCACGAAAACCGTCCGGGCGTACTGACGGCACTGAACCAGATTTTTGCCGAGCAGGGCGTCAACATTGCCGCGCAGTATCTGCAGACTTCAGCGCAGGTAGGCTATGTGGTTATCGATATTGAAGCGGATGAAGATGTGGCGGAGAAAGCGCTGCTGGCGATGAAAGCCCTTCCGGGAACCATTCGCGCTCGTCTGCTGTACTGATTTCCTCTACATGGGCAGGCGGTTGACCTGCCCATCTTTCCTCTGATTTCCCTGCCTCAAAATCTCTTTCTGTAACGCATACATTCTGTTTTTCGAGCTTTGCCGCAGTTGGCAACTAAAGGCAGCGTTGCGTGTTGTACAGCAATAAAAGGAATTTACGATAGGGGCGCAGCATAGCGCTGAAACGGGAAAGCCCCTACCGAAGCAGGGGCTCTAAAAAGGAAAGGGACGATGATGAGATACGTCATCATGCTGCTGATCCTGTTAATCATCGCTTGGCCAGCATATTAACAGAGAGTACGCAGGAGGGAGGTTCGCCTCCCTCACCCTTCACCGAGGAATTTAGGTCAAAAAAACGGCGCTGTCAATCGGCAAAAAACGGCTACCACTCCCAGATTTTGGACGGCGTCACCACCGCTGGCAGCGGGATATCCCACTCTTCAACCGGCAATTTTTCTACTACCTGGCAGTCATGCGCGTAGCCCACGGGTTGGATCTTATGCTGCTGCCAGTTTTGTAGCGTGCGGTCGTAAAATCCACCGCCCATGCCCAGGCGTTGCCCGTCCTCATCAAATGCCACTAACGGCGTAATCAGTACGTCCAGCTTTGACAGTGGCAATACGTCGCGTACATCAAGCCGTGGTTCCTGGATCTTTAAGCGATTGGTCACCAGGTCGCTGCGCGGATGATAGTGCAGGAACAGTAAATTACCGGGACTGAAGGGATGAAGAACCGGAAGGTAAACGCGCTTGCCCGCTCGCCACAGTTGATCTATCAGCGGCTGGGTATCGAGTTCGCCATCGAACGAGAGAAATACCGCCACAGTATGCGCGAGTACAACAGGGGGAAAACTGAGCATTCGGGTCGCGGCTTGCTGACCGTATTGTCGTTGCTGTTCAGAGGTCAACGCGCGACGACGCTGTCGAATCAGTTGACGAATTTCTTGCCGGGATAAAGAGAGTTCAGAAAGTAGTGTCATGGCTGTTGCCAGGTAGAAGGGAATCTCCGAGATGCCGCCGCAGGCTGTAACCCTTGAACCCTTGGTTCAAGGTGAATGCGTCGTCACAGTTTTAAGGCTTCTCGGACGGGCCGAGCATGCTCACCAACCATGGAGCGCCACATTCTTGTGGTATGAAATATCGGCTCAGGGGACTGGCCCGCTTGCAAACATCTCAGAGAAATTTTGTCTTCACGGTCACTCTACCACAGTAAACCGAAAAGTGTTATTCAAAGTTTTGGCCCGTTTTTTCGGTTATGCGACCCTGATCAAGCAACGCTTGTTCGATGGTCTGTTGTAGCATCCGAATACGTTGTTCCATGCTCGCCGCGTACTCACGCGTCTTCGCTTTTTCCTGAGTTAATTCATAGCTGATGTTCAACGCGGCGATGAAAACCAACTGCTCAGTATTTGTGACTCTAGTGCGAACTTTCAGATCTTGCAATCGCTGATTGAGATCGTCCGCAGCCTGATTCAACGCATCCCTTTGTTCAGGCGGGCAATTCACTCGCAGTGAACGGCCAAATATTTGGATATCGACGGGTTGTGCAGACATGCCACCTTCCTGCTGATTGACTGCGCTGCCTTCGTCTCCAGACCTTGGGTCCGCGAAGGGGCGACACTATAGCTACCCTGGTATCAAGATACAAGCCCTTTTCTGGTCCACCAGGGCCCAAAGTGGTAGCATACCATGAATATTCCTCCCTTTGATGACGAATGCTTATGTCTATACAGAACGAAATGCCTGGCTACAACGACGTTAGCCAGTTTTTGAACCAACAAGGGGCTGGATTAACCCCGGCCGAAATGCACGGCTTGATCAGCGGGATGATTTGCGGCGGCAACAACGACAGCTCATGGCAGCCGCTGCTGCACGACCTGACGAACGAAGGTTTGGCCTTCGGTCACGAGCTGGCTCAGGCACTGATGAAAATGCACTCTGCCACCAGCGATGCCCTCGAGGACGACGGCTTCCTTTTTCAGCTTTATCTGCCTGAAGGCGACGACGTTAGCGTGTTTGATCGTGCCGATGCGCTGGCGGGGTGGGTAAACCACTTTTTGCTGGGCCTTGGCGTTACGCAGCCAAAGCTCGACAAAGTGACCGGTGAAACCGGTGAAGCGATTGACGACCTGCGCAATATCGCTCAGTTGGGATATGACGAAGACGAAGATCAGGAAGAGCTGGAAATGTCGCTCGAAGAGATTATCGAATACGTGCGCGTAGCCGCCTTGCTGTGTCATGACACGTTTACGCGTCAGCAGCCGACCGCGCCGGAAGTCCGTAAACCGACTCTGCACTAAGAACGAAACGCAAAGGAGAGTGTGATGAGCGAGATATCTCAGCAAGAATTCCAGCGTCGTCGCCAGGCTTTACTGGCACAAATGCAGCCCGGCAGCGCCGCGCTGATTTTTGCCGCGCCTGAAGCGACGCGCAGCGCGGACAGTGAATACCCGTACCGCCAAAGCAGTGATTTCTGGTACTTCACCGGTTTTAACGAACCGGAAGCCGTGCTGGTGCTGATTAAAAGTGATGACACTCATAACCACAGCGTTTTGTTTAATCGAGTTCGCGATCTGACGGCGGAGATCTGGTTTGGCCGCCGTCTGGGCCAGGATCCCGCACCGGCAAAACTCGGCGTTGACCGGGCGCTGGCCTTCAGTGAAATCAACCAACAGCTGCACCTGTTGCTCAATGGCCTGGACGCGGTGTACCA
The DNA here is from genome assembly GCF_013781945.1 of Citrobacter sp. RHBSTW-01044. Taxonomy (NCBI): domain Bacteria; kingdom Pseudomonadati; phylum Pseudomonadota; class Gammaproteobacteria; order Enterobacterales; family Enterobacteriaceae; genus Citrobacter; species Citrobacter sp. RHBSTW-01044. The sequence goes on from NZ_CP056180.1 coordinate 827,474, forward strand.
CGCGCAGGGCGAATATGCCTGGGCAGACGAGATTGTGTGCACGGCGTTGGATAAACTGCGTAAAGGCTCCAGACAAAATCTGCACGCACCCGCCGCGATCATCGACTGGCGTCCAATGGTCCATGAAATGCGCTTGTTCAAATCAGCAGAAGAAATTGCGGTCATGCGCCGTGCTGGAGAGATCAGTGCGCTGGCGCATACCCGCGCGATGGAAAAATGCCGTCCGGGAATGTTTGAATACCAGTTGGAAGGGGAGATTCACCACGAGTTTACTCGCCATGGCGCGCGTTACCCATCCTATAACACGATTGTCGGCAGCGGCGAAAACGGCTGTATTCTCCATTACACCGAAAATGAAAGTGAAATGCGCGATGGCGATCTGGTGTTAATTGACGCCGGGTGTGAATACAAAGGTTATGCGGGCGACATTACGCGTACCTTCCCGGTAAACGGCAAATTTTCCCCTGCTCAGCGTGAAATCTACGACATCGTACTGGAGTCATTAGAGACCAGCCTGCGCCTGTATCGCCCGGGGACGTCCATCCAGGAAGTCACCGGCGAAGTGGTGCGCATCATGATTACGGGTCTGGTGAGGCTTGGCATTTTGCACGGCGAGATCGACCAACTGATTACCGAAAATGCGCATCGCCCATTCTTTATGCATGGTCTTAGCCATTGGCTGGGACTGGATGTGCACGACGTTGGCGTTTATGGTCAGGACCGCTCACGTATTCTCGAGCCAGGAATGGTGCTCACCGTCGAACCGGGGCTGTATATCGCACCGGACGCCGATGTGCCGCCTGCTTATCGTGGTATCGGCATTCGTATTGAAGATGACATCCTCATCACCGAGGACGGCAATGAGAACCTGACCGCCAGCGTGGTGAAGAAAGCGGATGACATTGAAGCCTTAATGGCTGCGGCGCGACTGCAATGAGCGTGATTATCGTTGGTGGTGGTATGGTCGGTGCGACGCTGGCGCTGGCCATTTCTCAGCTCAGCCACGGGACTCTGCCTGTTCACCTGATAGAAGCGAGCGAACCTGAAACTGACCGCCATCCAGGGTTTGACGCCCGGGCGATCGCGCTGGCGGCAGGGACCTGCCAACAGCTGGCGCGAATTGGCGTATGGCAGGCGATTGCCGATTGCGCAACGGCGATCAAAACGGTTCACGTCAGCGATCGCGGCCATGCCGGATTTGTGACGCTGGATGCGCAGGAATACCGTATTCCGGCGTTGGGCCAGGTGGTAGAACTGCACGATGTCGGGCTGCGTTTGTTTGCGCTGCTGCGTAAAGCGCCGGGCATCACGCTGCACTGCCCCGACCGTGTAGCCAGCGTGTCACGCACGCAGGAACGCGTTGAGGTTACGCTGGAAAATGGCGAGATGATCAATGGTCGCCTGTTGGTGGCCGCCGATGGCACGCGTTCCGCGCTGGCTACCGCCTGCGGCGTTGACTGGCAGCAACAACCCTATGAACAACTGGCGGTGATTGCCAACGTCACGACCTCCGTTGCGCATGACGGGCGAGCGTTTGAACGTTTCACACAATATGGTCCGCTGGCAATGCTACCGATGTCTGATGGTCGCTGCTCGCTGGTATGGTGCCATCCGCTGGAGCGGCGGGATGAGATTATGGCCTGGTCCGACGAACAATTTTGCCGCGAACTGCAAACTGCGTTTGGCTGGCGGTTGGGGCGTATTACCCAGGCCGGTAAACGCAACGCCTATCCGCTTTCATTAACCTCGGCGCAAAAAGCCATTACCCATCGTACTGTGCTGGTGGGGAACGCAGCACAGACGCTGCATCCCATTGCCGGACAAGGTTTCAACCTTGGTCTGCGCGACGTGATGAGCCTGGCTGAGACGTTGACGCAGGCGCAAAACTGCGCGGAAGATATCGGTGATTATGCGGTGCTGGCACGCTATCAGCAGCGCCGCGAACGCGATCGCGAAACGACGATTGGTGTGACCAACAATTTGGTGTATTTGTTTGCCAATCGCTGGGCCCCTTTGGTCGTTGGGCGTAATGTCGGGCTGATGGCGATGGAATTATTCACGCCTGCGCGCGATGCGTTGGCGGAGCGGACCCTCGGTTGGGTTGCGCGATAGATATAACCTGTAGGCCGAATTAAAGAAGTTGGCCTGATTAGCGCAGCGCCATCAGGCAATGTCGCGGAAGTAATGCCGGATGGCGGCTTTGCCTTATCCGGCCTACGGTTTTTGATTGTCCTATTTTCAGGAGCAAACAGTGCAAAGTGTTGATGTAGCAATTGTTGGTGGCGGCATGGTGGGACTGGCGGTTGCCTGCGGCTTGCAGGGCAGCGGGTTGCGCGTTGCAGTGTTAGAACAACATGTTCCGCAGCCTTTGGCGGCGGATGCACCTCCTCAGCTTCGCGTATCGGCCATTAATGCCGCCAGTGAAAAACTGCTTAGCCGACTGGGCGTCTGGTCCGACATTGTTGCCCGTCGCGCTTGTTGCTACCACGGCATGGAAGTCTGGGACAAAGACAGCTTTGGGCGTATTGCGTTTGATGACCAGAGCATGGGTTACAGCCATTTAGGCCACATCGTTGAAAACTCAGAGATCCATTACGCACTCTGGCAAAAAGCGCAGCGTTCAGCGGATATTACGCTGATGGCGCCCGCTGAGTTACAGCAGGTAGCCTGGGGTGAGAATGAGGCATTTCTGTCCCTGAAAGATGGCGCAATGCTGACAGCTCGCCTGGTGGTCGGCGCCGATGGCGCTAACTCCTGGCTGCGCAACAAAGCGGATATTCCGCTCACTTTCTGGGATTACCGTCATCATGCGCTGGTGGCGACTATCCGTACGCAGGAAGCTCACGGCGCGGTTGCGCGGCAGGCGTTTCACGGTGAGGGGATCCTGGCGTTCCTGCCGCTCAGTGACCCGCACCTGTGCTCTATCGTCTGGTCGCTTTCGCCGCAGGAAGCAGAACGCATGCAGCAGGCAAGCGTTGACGAGTTTAATCAGGCGCTGAATATCGCTTTTGATAATCGCCTGGGGCTGTGCAGCCTTGAAAGCGAGCGTCAGGCGTTTCCGCTGACGGGACGCTATGCCCGTCAGTTCGCTGCTCATCGTCTGGCGCTGGTGGGGGATGCGGCGCATACCATCCACCCGCTGGCGGGTCAGGGGGTTAACCTTGGCTTTATGGATGCGGCGGAGCTGATCGATGAGCTGAAGCGGCTACAGCGTCAGGGCAAAGATATTGGTCAGTATCTCTATTTGCGCCGCTACGAGCGCAGCCGTAAGCACAGCGCAGCGATGATGCTGGCCGGTATGCAGGGCTTTCGTGAACTGTTTGCAGGCGAGAATCCGGCGAAAAAACTGCTGCGTGATATTGGTCTGAAACTGGCCGATACCCTGCCAGGCGTAAAACCACAGCTCATCCGCCAGGCGATGGGACTGAACGATCTTCCTGAGTGGTTACGCTAGCGTCCGTAAGGACAATCTTAAGAGTTTGAGACCCGTCACACTTTCCACTCCCGGCCTGCGCGCCGGGGTGCTTCTCTCATTTGAAATAATCTAATTCCACGCCTTTTTTCGCATTAGTTTTTTTAATATTACGTTTTTTTCATAACGCCATTTTTGACAATTTTTCCACATTTAATGTTGGTTGGTGCTGTTAATTCCAGCTTGTATTTATTTTTTATTCTGATTATTTGCCGTATGGGTGGGGTTTTGTTCTGCCGGTGATTTTGCTGTTTTTGGCCATAAGCTAATGTGATGGTTAATTTTGCCTTATGGTTTAGCGTCTGTTTCGGTGGTAAGTTCAGGACAAAGAGAACGTTTGCGTCGTGGCCCCTGGAGCGGCTGCGGTGCTGGGTTTCGTGGCGAAAATTTCACCGCGAAAGAGTTGGTAGCCCCGCTTATTCAACGAGGAAAAGATGGCTCAACAGACTCCTTTGTACGAACAACACACGCTATGTGGCGCGCGCATGGTAGATTTCCATGGCTGGATGATGCCACTGCATTACGGTTCTCAGCTTGATGAACACCATGCTGTTCGCACCGATGCCGGAATGTTTGATGTGTCACATATGACCATCGTCGACCTGCGCGGTAGCCGCACCCGGGAGTTCTTGCGTTATCTGCTGGCAAACGACGTCGCGAAGCTAACGAAGACGGGTAAAGCCCTCTACTCCGGTATGCTCAACGCTTCGGGCGGCGTGATAGATGACCTGATTGTCTACTACTTCACTGAAGATTTCTTCCGCCTCGTTGTAAACTCCGCCACCCGCGAAAAAGACCTCTCCTGGATTACCCAACACGCTGAACCTTACGCCATCGACATCACCGTTCGAGATGATCTGTCGCTGATTGCGGTGCAGGGCCCAAACGCGCAGGAAAAAGCAGCCACATTGTTTACTGACGAGCAGCGCCAGGCGGTAGAAGGCATGAAGCCGTTCTTCGGCGTTCAGGCGGGTGATTTGTTTATCGCAACCACCGGTTATACCGGCGAAGCAGGCTATGAAATTGCCATGCCGAGTGAAAAGGCGGCAGACTTCTGGCGTGCGCTGGTACAAGCAGGTGTCAAACCTTGCGGTCTTGGCGCGCGCGACACGCTGCGTCTGGAGGCCGGCATGAACCTGTACGGTCAGGAGATGGACGAAGCCATTTCCCCGCTTGCGGCCAACATGGGCTGGACCATCGCGTGGGAACCGACTGACCGCGACTTTATCGGTCGGGAAGCGCTGGAAATGCAGCGTGAAAAAGGCCACGAACAGTTGGTCGGACTGGTGATGACCGAGAAAGGCGTACTGCGTAATGAACTGCCGGTGCGTTTCACCGATGCTTCCGGCAATCAGCAGGAAGGCATTATCACCAGCGGGACATTCTCCCCAACCCTGGGTTACAGCATCGCGCTGGCGCGTGTCCCTGCGGGTATTGGTGAGAATGCGATCGTACAGATCCGTAACCGCGAAATGCCGGTAAAAGTGACTAAACCTGTTTTTGTGCGTAACGGCAAAGCCGTCGCGTAATTCATCCTTTTTTGGAGATTGATTGATGAGCAACGTACCTGCAGAACTGAAATACAGCAAAGAACACGAATGGCTGCGCAAAGAAGCTGACGGCTCTTACACCGTTGGGATCACCGAACATGCTCAGGAGCTGTTAGGTGACATGGTTTTCGTTGACCTGCCCGAAGTTGGCGCAACCGTCAGCGCGGGCGATGACTGCGCCGTTGCGGAATCCGTAAAAGCGGCATCCGATATTTATGCGCCAGTAGGCGGTGAGATTGTTGCGGTTAACGACGCGCTCAGCGACTCCCCGGAACTGGTCAACAGCGAGCCGTATGCAGGGGGCTGGATCTTCAAAATCAAAGCCAGCGATGAAAGCGAAATTGAATCGCTGCTGGATGCGACTGCATATGAAGCTTTGTTAGAAGACGAATAAATACGCTTCATTCTTCACGTTGCAGGTGTGTTGGCTTTCTTGCACACCTCAGTTACTTACTGATGTAAGTTCCTGGGGATGTGCTGCGTCGCCGCCTTCCTGCAACGCGAATTTTTTGCGTATTCAGGTAAGTAGAGACACCTACGATTCACTGCACGTTTCAGGAACCATCGCCCATGACACAGACGTTAAGCCAGCTTGAAAATAGCGGCGCTTTCATTGAACGCCACATCGGACCGGACGCCGCGCAGCAGCAAGAGATGCTGAATGCGGTTGGCGCCGAGTCGTTAAACGCGCTGATCGGCCAGATTGTGCCGAAAGACATTCAGCTCGCAACCCCGCCACAGGTGGGCGAGGCGGCGACCGAATACGCTGCGCTGGCTGAATTAAAAGCCATCGCCGGGCGTAACAAGCGCTTCACGTCCTACATTGGCATGGGCTACACCGCCGTGCAGCTGCCACCGGTTATCCTGCGTAACATGCTGGAAAACCCGGGTTGGTACACCGCCTACACCCCGTATCAACCGGAAGTCTCCCAGGGCCGTCTGGAAGCACTGCTGAACTTCCAGCAGGTGACGCTGGATCTGACCGGCCTGGACATGGCTTCCGCTTCTCTTCTGGATGAAGCTACTGCTGCAGCTGAAGCCATGGCGATGGCCAAACGCGTCAGCAAACTGAAAAACGCCAACCGTTTCTTTGTGGCGGCTGATGTTCATCCGCAAACGCTGGACGTAGTGCGTACTCGTGCGCAAACTTTTGGTTTTGACGTCATTGTTGATGACGCGGCAAAAGCATTGGATCATCAGGATGTGTTCGGCGTGCTGTTGCAGCAGGTTGGCACCACCGGTGAAGTGCACGACTACAGCGCCCTTATGGCTGAGCTGAAATCCCGTAAAATAGTGGTCAGCGTCGCTGCCGACTTTATGGCGCTGGTACTGCTGACTGCACCGGGCAAACAGGGCGCGGATATCGTTTTCGGCTCTGCGCAACGCTTCGGCGTACCGATGGGCTACGGCGGCCCGCACGCGGCATTCTTTGCCGCTAAAGACGAATTCAAACGCTCCATGCCAGGCCGTATTATCGGCGTCTCCAAAGATGCAGCGGGTAATACCGCCCTGCGCATGGCGATGCAGACTCGCGAACAGCATATCCGCCGCGAGAAAGCGAACTCCAACATTTGTACCTCGCAGGTTCTGCTGGCCAACATCGCCAGCCTGTATGCCGTTTATCATGGCCCGGTTGGCCTGAAACGCATCGCTAATCGCATCCATCGTTTGACCGATATTCTGGCAGCCGGTCTGCAACAGAAAGGATTGAAGCTGCGTCATGCGCACTACTTTGACACTTTGTGTGTTGAAGTGGCCGATAAGGCTGCGGTACTGGCGCGTGCTGAAGCGGCAGAAATCAACCTGCGTAGCGATATCCATAACGCGGTAGGTATTACGCTTGATGAAACCACCACCCGTGAAAACGTGGTGCAGTTGTTCAATGTTCTGCTGGGAGACAGCCACGGTCTGAACATCGAAACGCTGGACAAAGACGTGGCGCTCGACAGCCGTTCCATTCAGGACAGCATGCTGCGTGATGATGCGATCCTTAGCCATCCGGTGTTTAATCGCTATCACAGCGAAACCGAGATGATGCGTTACATGCACTCGCTGGAGCGCAAAGATCTGGCCCTGAACCAGGCAATGATCCCGCTGGGGTCTTGCACCATGAAGCTGAACGCTGCCGCCGAGATGATCCCTATCACTTGGCCGGAATTCGCTGAACTGCATCCGTTCTGCCCGCCAGAGCAGGCAGAAGGTTATCACCAGATGATCGGCCAGCTTTCCGAATGGCTGGTAAAACTGACCGGTTATGACGCAGTCTGCATGCAGCCGAACTCCGGCGCGCAGGGCGAGTATGCGGGTCTGCTGGCGATTCGCCATTATCATGAAAGCCGTAACGAAGGCCATCGCGATATCTGTCTGATCCCGGCCTCTGCCCACGGTACCAACCCGGCCTCCGCACAGATGGCGGGTATGCAGGTAGTGGTTGTCGCCTGTGATAAGAACGGCAACATCGATCTTGGCGATCTGCGTGAAAAAGCGGCGCAGGCGGGTGAAAACCTCTCCTGTATCATGGTGACCTATCCCTCTACTCATGGCGTGTATGAAGAAACGATCCGTGAAGTGTGCGACGTTGTGCACCAGTTTGGCGGCCAGGTTTATCTTGATGGCGCGAACATGAATGCTCAGGTTGGGATCACCACACCGGGCTTTATCGGTGCCGATGTCTCACACCTTAACCTGCATAAAACATTCTGCATTCCGCACGGCGGCGGTGGCCCAGGTATGGGACCAATCGGTGTTAAATCGCATCTGGCGCCGTTCGTGCCGGGTCATAGCGTAGTACAGATTGAAGGGATGCTCACCCGTCAGGGCGCGGTTTCTGCGGCACCGTTCGGTAGCGCATCCATTCTGCCGATCAGCTGGATGTACATCCGTATGATGGGCGCAGAAGGTCTGAAGCAGGCAAGCCAGGTGGCGATCCTTAACGCTAACTACATTGCCAGCCGTCTGAAAGATGCCTATCCGGTGCTGTATACCGGTCGCGATGGTCGCGTGGCACATGAATGTATTCTCGACATTCGCCCACTGAAAGAAGAGACCGGCATCAGCGAACTGGATATTGCCAAGCGTCTGATCGATTACGGTTTCCATGCGCCGACCATGTCGTTCCCGGTAGCGGGTACGCTGATGGTGGAACCGACTGAATCGGAAAGCAAAGTGGAACTGGATCGCTTTATCAATGCGATGCTGGCAATTCGCGCTGAGATCGATCGCGTGAAAGCCGGTGAATGGTCGCTTACAGATAACCCGCTGGTTAACTCCCCGCACACGCAAAATGAGCTGGTCGCGGAGTGGAATCACGGTTACAGCCGCGAAATCGCCGTCTTCCCGGCGGGCGTAGCGAACAAATACTGGCCGACCGTGAAACGCCTTGATGACGTTTACGGTGACCGTAACCTGTTCTGCTCCTGCGTGCCGCTGAGCGATTATCAGTAATCGACTGATTCAGCTATCTTTTAAAGGCGCTTCGGCGCCTTTATTTTTGGGGAGAATAGTGATGGCTATAGCACTGGTTACGGGGGGCAGTCGCGGTATTGGCCGGGCAACCGCGCTGCAGTTAGCGCTAGAGGGTTACACGGTCGCCGTTAACTTTCATCACAATATTCGTGCGGCAACGGAGGTGGTGAACAATATCGCCGCTGCGGGAGGAAAGGCGTTTGCTCTGCGGGCAGATATCAGCGATGAAAGCCAGGTCGGGGCGATGTTTGAGTCCATTGACCGCGAGGGCGAGCCGCTGACTGCTCTGGTGAACAATGCCGGGATTTTGTTTGAACAGAGCACGGTGGAAAGCCTAACCGCTGAGCGTATTAATCGCGTCCTGGCGACTAATGTTACCGGCTATTTTCTGTGTTGTCGGGAAGCGGTAAAGCGCATGTCGTTTAAGCACGGCGGTCAGGGCGGGGCGATTGTGAATGTCTCTTCGGCGGCGTCACGGCTTGGCGCCCCGTTCGAATATGTTGATTATGCAGCCTCAAAAGGTGCGGTGGACACGCTTACCACCGGCCTCGCGTTGGAGGTTGCGGCGCAGGGGATACGCGTGAACTGCGTGCGACCCGGTCTTATCTACACGGAAATGCATGCGTCAGGCGGTGAGCCGGGAAGGGTCGATCGCGTGAAATCCATGTTGCCTATGCAGCGCGGCGGACAACCGGAAGAGGTCGCGCAGGCGATTACCTGGCTGCTGAGTGAGAAGGCGTCTTACGTCACGGGCAGTTTTTTGGAGCTGGCCGGCGGGAAGTAATACGTTGCTTGCCGGATGGCGGCGTAAATGTCTGCTCTGGTCTACAGGTTCAGTTCCCGTAAACCGGATAAGCGCAGCGCCATCCGGCAAAAAATTACAGATTCTCGCCGTTGCTGGCAATCACCGCTTTATACCACTCAAAACTTTTCTTACGCGAGCGCGACATATCGCCGGTGCCGTCGTCGTGTTTGTTCACGTAGATAAAACCGTAGCGTTTGCTGTACTGGCCGGTGGTGAACGAGACGCAGTCGATGCAGCCCCACGGCGTGTAGCCCATCAGATCTACGCCGTCATACGTTACCGCTTTCATCATCTCTTCGACGTGGGCGCGCAGATAGTCGATGCGGTAGTCATCGTGGATGCTGCCGTCTTCTTCCACTTTGTCGTAAGCGCCAAATCCGTTTTCAACGATAAACAATGGCTTCTGATAACGCTCGTACAGTTCGCATAAGGCGTAACGCAGGCCGACCGGATCAATCTGCCAGCCCCAGTCGGATGCTTTGACGTGCGGGTTCGGCACGCTGCCCTCAAAACCGGAAATGGCATCGCCGCTACCGCCTTCCGCTTTTACCGCGTTGGTCATGTAGTAACTAAACCCGAGATAGTCGCAGGTACCTTCACGCAGGATTTGTTCATCGCCAGCTTCCATTCGAATATTGAATTCGCGGCGCTCCCACTCGTTCAGTACATAAGATGGATAGTAGCCGCGCAGTTGAACGTCGGTGAATACATAGCGTTCACGCATCGATTCCTGCGCGAACATCACATCTTCAGGCTTACAGGAGTACGGGTATAGCGGGACCATTGCCAGCATGCAGCCGACTTTCATTTCAGGGTTGATGCGACGTGCGGCTTTCACCGCCAGAGCGCTGGCCACGAACTGGTGGTGCAGCACCTGGTACATAGTCTCTTCCGGGTTTTCATGCTCGGTATACACCACGCCGGAGCAGCAATAGCCAAACAGCGGTGCACGCCAGTTACGCTGGTTGTTGATTTCGTTGAAGGTCATCCAGTATTTGACCTTGTGCTTGTAGCGCTCAAAGACCACTTCAGCAAAACGGACAAAGAAATCAACGACTTTGCGATTGGTCCAGCTACCGTACTGTTGAACCAGGTGTAGCGGCATTTCGAAGTGGGAAAGGGTGATGACTGGTTCGATATTGTACTTCAGCAGTTCATCAAACATGTCGTCGTAGAATTTTAGCCCTTCTTCGTTTGGCTGGGTTTCGTCCCCTTTGGGGAAGATACGGGTCCAGGCAATTGACGTACGGAAGCATTTGAAGCCCATCTCGGCAAACAGCTTAATGTCTTCTTTGTAATGACCGTAAAAATCGACGGCTTCGTGGTTGGGGTAGTACTTACCTGGCACGACGTCCTGAGTGATTTCTCGCGGAACGCCGTGTGCCCCCCCGGTCAGTACGTCGCAAATGCTGGGCCCTTTGCCACCTTTATTCCAGCCGCCTTCAACCTGATGCGCCGCAACCGCGCCGCCCCATAAAAAATCGTTTGGTAAGGTAAGTTTTTTCATCTGCGCTCAGTCTCAAATTAATACAATCTGATTTTGAGTCTAACAAAGGAAAGATAAATGTCACGATATAACAAAATAGCGTTAATGTGATTTGTTACATCAAAAAAACATATTGTTTTTTTACGCTATTCTTTTCGCCAGCTTGCGACCGAGTGATTCCAGAATATAAATAACGGGGATCTGCGTGGTTATATCGTATACCCCGGCAATGCGTGTCTGTGGAACGTGCCAGGAGAGATTAAAGTCGGCAAGTTTCGCGAGGCGCGAATGTTCATGGCTGGTGACCGACAGAACCTTACAGTTATGCAGACTGAACTGGCTGGCAAAGCGTAGGATCTCTTCGGTTTCTCCAGAAACGGAAAGCACGATCGCCAGCGCGTTTCTGGCCATATCATTAGTTACCGGGAAATAAGGGTCATCGATGTGGTTACTGAATTTTCCGACGTTTGAGAAAAAACGAGCGCCATATTTTGCCAGAGCTCCGGATGTTCCCGCTCCGACGAATATAATACGCTCGGAAGATAATATAATATCAACAGCCTGATCGAGTAGTTTGTCGAACTCGTCGTTATTGACGCCTTTAAAGAAGCTGATAATTTCGCTGGCACCGAAATTAGCCTGTTGCGGTTCATTCTGCTCTAAATATAATTTGAAGCGTACGCGAAATTCTGAGTAACCTTCACACTTAAGCTTGCGGCAAAAGCGCAGTACGGTGGTGGTGGAAACGCCCACGGCATCAGCCAGTTCGCGAATGGTCATGTACATGACTTTGTCACGGTTTTTGATGACATAGTTGTAGACCAGCATCTCAAGATTGTTGAGACTGGCGATGGCAGCGTGGGAGAACATACTCACAATGGCAAAACTCACTCATCAGACTTCATCTACAGGGAATAATAACATGCAGCCAAATGACATCACTTTTTTTCAGCGTTTCCAGGATGACATTCTGGCCGGACGTAAAACCATTACGATTCGTGACGAGTCCGAATCACACTTCAAAGCCGGTGACATTCTACGGGTTGGGCGCTTCGAAGATGAGGGGTACTTCTGCACGATTGAGGTTGTTGGCACCTCAACCGTCACGCTGGATACGCTGACGGAGAAACATGCTCGCCAGGAAAACATGACGCTAGAAGAACTTAAACACGTGATTGCCGAGATTTACCCGGATCAAACACAATTTTATGTGATTGATTTTAAATGCCTTTGATTCTAAAGGTACGCATGTTAGCTGAATATTAAAATATAACATCATGATTTTTATGGATTGTTATTTAGTTGGCAAATATTTTAGCTAACAGGTGTTCACTGGAACCATTCTCAGTTACGCTAGAGGAGCAATCACGATAGTGTTCGTTTCTCGGGAGTAAAATATGGTTCAGAAGCCATTAATTGCGCAGGGATATTCGCTGGCAGAGGAAATAGCCAATAGCATCAGTCACGGTATCGGGCTGGTGTTTGGGATTGTCGGACTGGTATTGTTGCTGGTTCAGGCAGTGGATACCAACGCCAGCGCCATGGCGATAACCAGCTATAGCCTGTATGGCGGCAGCATGATCCTGCTGTTCCTCGCCTCAACTTTATATCACGCGATCCCCCATCAAAGAGCGAAAGTCTGGCTGAAAAAGTTCGACCACTGCGCGATTTATCTGCTGATTGCCGGGACCTACACGCCATTTCTGCTGGTGGGGCTGGATTCGCCGCTGGCACGTGGACTGATGATTGTTATCTGGAGCCTGGCGCTGCTCGGTATTTTATTCAAACTGACCATTGCGCACCGGTTTAAGGTCCTGTCGCTGGTAACCTACCTGGCGATGGGCTGGCTATCGCTGATTGTGGTGTATCAACTGGCGGTTAAGCTGGCGGTGGGTGGTGTGACGTTGCTGGCAGTTGGTGGTGTGGTGTATTCGCTGGGCGTTATTTTCTACGTCTGTAAGCGCATTCCATACAACCATGCGATCTGGCACGGCTTTGTGCTGGGTGGCAGCGTTTGCCATTTCCTGGCGATCTACCTGTACGTGGGGCAGGCGTAATTATCATTACCCAGCGGTGCTGTGCTTACCGGGTCTTTAAAACGCGCGACCCGGTAAGATAAAGTCACCACCCGGCGATTTACTCTTCCAGCGAATACGGCAGCGGTACGATATGCAGCGTTTTCGCGTCGTCACGAACGCGGAACACGCTGTCGGCTTCCATGTCGTTATTCATCACAACCTGCACCAGTACCTGTCCATCCGCCAGTTGCACCGCGGCGAGTACGGTGCCGGTACGACGCCAGTTCTCGCCCATTTTCAGCTCCAGGTCTTCACCTGCTTCCGGTACACGACTGGCCGCACCTGCCAGCGTCCACATGGCACGTTTGTTAGCTCCGCGGAATTTTGCGCGAGCAACCATTTCCTGACCGGTATAGCAGCCTTTTTTAAAGCTGATCCCGCCCAGAGCCTGCAGATTGGTGGCTTGCGGAATAAACTGTGCGCTGTTGGCAGTATCAATCACCGGAATACCTGCTTCGATATCCAGCGCCAGCCACTGTTGGCTGTTATTTAACTCCGCTTCACCGCGCAGCTTCTCGACCAGGGTTTCCGCCGTTGCAACATCAACGATCAGCAGGAAACGCTCAGCGGGATGTTCGAACCACAATATGGTGGAAGAACCTTCAGTAATGACCTGCTTATCGCTGTTTGGTAATTCGCTAAAGAGATTGGCCAGCGCTGCGCGCGCCTGGAATCCCGCGACGCCCAGCAGTACGCGCTCGTCGTCCGGGGCAATCGCCACCTTCGAGAAGACCGCATATTTTTTCAGTTCGGTGAGCTGCGCATCGCGCAGACTACGGCGCTCAAGCCATGCAAAACCGTCACCCTGGCGGAACAGACGCAGGTTGCTCCACATTTTACCTTTGGCGTCACAATGTGCTGCCAACACGTGCTGATGCTCGGTCATCTGGCTGACATCCGCTGTGACCTGACCCTGAATATACTTCTCACTGTCGACACCGGTGATGGTGGCGAGCGCCCATTCATCGAGCGTCATTAGCGTCAGAGGCAAGCGCGTTGACGCGAAAGGCTGGCGAGGAGGAAAAGATATAAAAGCCATAATTAATGTCCTGATTTGCTTAACGCAGTGATAATGACTAATGGTAAAAGAGCTATGGCCCATTGCAAGCGGTTTAAACAGGCTATTTGTGCCATATATTAAGCTTTGCGAGGAGACATCCAAAAATGCTGAATCCTTTGACTTAATGTGGTTTTATTTAGCGAGCACGCTTCCGTTTGCTGATATTCCCGTAAATATGAGGGAAAAACACGTTACAATAGCGGGATACTTCGTTTTCGCGAGACAGGAAGAAGAACATGGATATTAACAACAAAGCACGTATTCATTGGGCATGCCGTCGCGGTATGCGTGAGCTGGACATCTCGATCATGCCGTTTTTCGAACATGAATATGACAGCTTAAGTGATGAAGAAAAACGTATCTTTATCCGTCTGCTAGAATGTGATGATCCAGACTTATTTAACTGGTTGATGAATCATGGGAAACCGGCTGATGCTCAGCTAGAGCAGATGGTGCGACTTATCCAGACACGGAATCGGGAACGTGGTCCAGTGGCAATCTGATTTACGCGTTTCATGGCGCGCGCAATGGCTTTCGTTGCTCATTCATGGGCTGGTCGCGGTATTTATTTTATTGATGCCCTGGCCATTGAGCTACACCCCATTATGGCTGGTTCTGCTCTCTCTGGTGGTGTTCGATAGCGTCCGTAGCCAGCGCCGAATCAATGCCTGTCAGGGCGAGATTCGGCTGTTGATGGACGGTCGTCTGCGCTGGCAAGGGCAAGAGTGGACTATTGCTAGCGCACCCTGGATGGTCAAAACAGGCATGATGTTGCGTTTACGTTCCGATGCCGGAAAACGTCAGCATTTGTGGCTGGCGGCAGACAGTATGGATGACGCGGAGTGGCGGGATTTGCGGCGGTTAATACTGCAACAGGCGAAGCAGGGATAATGCTGATGAATGCCTGATGTCGTGCAGCGTTAAAGTCTACGGTTCGGTGCGGCATGTAGGCCGGATATGGCGTTTACGCCTACATCCGGCAAAATGGTTATCAGGACCAGTGTTCGGCCATTTCACCAAGGATTTGCTCGCACCAGGCCTGAATGCGTTCATCGCTGAGATCGTACTGGTTTGTTTCATCCAGCGCCAGGCCAACAAACAGCTGTCCATCGGCAATGACGGGCTTATCGCTGGTAAATTCATACCCTTCGGTTGGCCAGTAACCAACAAATTTTACGCCTTTGGTGACCAGTTTATCGTGCAGCATACCCAGCGCGTCCAGGAACCATTCACCGTATCCCAACTGATCGCCCATACCGTAAAGCGCAACAATTTTGCCTTCCAGGTTGAGGTCGTCCAGTTGCTCCCAGACCGCTTCCCAGTCCTCTTGGATTTCACCGAAATCCCAGGTCGGGATACCCAAAATGAGCACGTCATACTGCTCCATTAAGGTCGGGGAATCATCTTTGAGGTTGTGCAGTGTCACCAGTTCGGGACCCAGGATATCGCGGATTTTTTCTGCTGCCATTTCGGTATAGCAGGTGCTGGAACCGTAAAAAAGACCCATGTTCATGACGTAAACATCTCAATTCTGCTGTAGCGTTGCGGGTAGTGTAACAGAATCGCCGCATTCTCGGCACAATGAGGCATAATGCATCAAAAATGAGAGTGAAATAAGGGGCGCGAGTGGAACAGGATCTGGCGCGCATCGAGCAGTTTCTTGATGCCCTGTGGCTGGAACGAAATCTGGCGGAAAACACGCTAAGTGCGTATCGTCGCGATCTGACCATGCTTGTTGAATGGCTACATCACCGCGGCGCCTCGCTTGCGACCGCGCAGAGTGATGACCTGCAAGCATTGCTGGCTGAGCGGATGGATGGGGGATATAAAGCCACCAGTTCCGCACGCTTGCTCAGTGCAATGCGGCGTTTTTTTCAGCATCTGTACCGTGAAAAATATCGCGAAGATGACCCCAGCGCCTCGCTTGCATCACCTAAACTTCCGCAGCGTCTGCCCAAAGATCTCAGCGAAGCACAGGTCGAACGACTTCTGCAGGCGCCGCTGATAGAACAACCGCTGGAACTTCGCGACAAAGCCATGCTGGAAGTATTGTATGCCACAGGCCTGCGCGTGTCTGAACTGGTGGGGCTGACGATGAGTGACGTCAGCCTGCGTCAGGGCGTGGTTCGGGTGATCGGTAAAGGTAATAAAGAGCGCCTTGTCCCGTTAGGTGAGGAGGCGGTGTACTGGCTGGAAACGTACCTGGAGCATGGGCGTCCGTGGTTGCTCAACGGTGTATCAATAGATGTGCTGTTTCCCAGCCAGCGGGCGCAACAGATGACTCGTCAAACCTTCTGGCATCGTATCAAACACTATGCTGTGTTGGCTGGAATCGACAGCGAAAAGCTGTCCCCGCACGTCCTGCGGCATGCGTTTGCCACGCATCTGCTCAACCATGGCGCTGATCTGCGCGTGGTGCAGATGCTACTGGGGCATAGCGACCTCTCGACAACGCAGATTTATACTCATGTCGCAACGGAGCGCTTGCGGCAACTACATCAACAGCATCACCCGCGAGCGTGAGTGCTGACAGGAAAGGATAGGTTATGAAAAAACGTTTTATGATGTTCACCCTGCTGGCGACGGCGTTTTCCGGCATGGTACATGCAGACGATGCGGCGATTCGCCAGTCATTAGCGAAGCTGGGTGTTCAGAGTACCGAGATTCAGTCTGCTCCGGTTGCGGGCATGAAAACTGTACTGACCAATAGCGGCGTGTTGTACGTTACCGAAGACGGTAAACATATTATTCAGGGACCGATGTATGACGTGAGCGGTGCAAGCCCGGTAAACGTCACCAACCAACTGCTGATGAAGCATTTGAACGCGCTGGAAAACGAGATGATCGTCTACAAAGCGCCGCAGGAAAAACACGTCATTACCGTTTTCACCGACATCACCTGTGGCTACTGCCACAAGCTGCATGAAGAGATGAAAGACTACAATGCGTTAGGGATTACCGTACGCTATCTGGCCTTCCCTCGTCAGGGACTGGAAAGCCAGGCCGAGCAGGATATGAAATCTATCTGGTGTGCGAAGGACAAAAACAAAGCCTTTGACGACGCCATGGCTGGCAAAGATGTGAAGCCTGCGACCTGTAATGTGGACATCGCTAACCACTACGCGCTGGGCGTACAGTTTGGCGTCAGCGGTACGCCGGCGATTGTGCTGAGCAATGGCTATGTAGTGCCTGGCTATCAGGGCCCGAAAGAGATGAAAGAATTCCTCGACGCACATGCAAAACAAACCAGCGGTAAATAATTCGCGTGAAACAACAGATACAACTTCGTCGGCGTGAAGCCGACGAGACCGCCGAGCTACCTGCCGACTTGCCGCCATTGCTGCGCCGTTTATACGCCAGCCGCGGCGTGCGCAGCGCGCAGGAGCTTGAGCGTAGTGTGAAAGGCATGCTGCCGTGGCAGCATTTGAACGGTGTCGAAAAAGCGGTTGAAATCCTCTATAACGCTTTTCGCGAAGGAACCCGAATCATCGTGGTCGGCGATTTTGACGCCGATGGCGCGACCAGCACCGCGCTCAGCATTCTGGCGATGCGCGCGTTGGGCTGCAGTAACGTGGACTACCTGGTGCCTAATCGTTTTGAAGACGGTTATGGCTTAAGCCCGGAAGTCGTTGATCAGGCCCATGCCCGGGGCGCTCAGTTGATTGTCACCGTCGACAACGGCATCTCGTCACACGCGGGTGTTGAACATGCCAGAACGCTGGGGATCCCGGTCGTTGTGACCGATCACCATCTGCCTGGGGACACGCTGCCGGGCGCTGAAGCGATCATCAATCCTAACCTGCACGATTGTGAATTCCCGTCTAAATCGCTGGCTGGCGTTGGCGTGGCCTTCTATCTGATGCTGGCGCTGCGCACCTTCCTGCGTGACAAAGGCTGGTTTGATGAACGAGGAATTGCGCCGCCGAACCTGGCGGATTTGCTCGATCTGGTTGCGCTTGGCACGGTGGCCGACGTGGTCCCGCTGGATGCCAATAACCGCATTCTGACGTGGCAAGGCTTAAGCCGTATTCGTGCCGGAAAGTGCCGCCCTGGTATAAAAGCGCTGCTGGAGATTTCCAATCGCGACCCACTCAAATTGGCTGCCAGTGATTTAGGTTTTGCCCTCGGGCCACGGCTGAATGCAGCGGGGCGTCTGGACGATATGTCCGTTGGCGTGGCGCTGTTGCTGTGCGACAACATTGGTGAAGCACGTGTGCTGGCCAATGAGCTGGATGCACTCAACCAGACGCGTAAAGAGATCGAGCAGGGTATGCAGGCGGAAGCGCTGACTCTGTGTGAAAAGCTGGAGCGCAGTAGTGATACGCTACCGGGCGGTCTGGCGATGTACCATCCCGAGTGGCATCAAGGAGTGGTGGGGATTCTGGCATCGCGTATTAAAGAGCGCTTTCACCGTCCGGTAATTGCGTTTGCCCCGGCCGGTGACGGTACGCTGAAAGGCTCCGGGCGCTCGATTCAGGGGCTGCACATGCGCGATGCGCTGGAGCGCCTGGACACTCTTCATCCCGGTATGATCCTCAAGTTTGGCGGTCACGCTATGGCGGCGGGTTTGTCGCTGGAAGAGGCGCAGTTTGAGCGTTTCCAGCAGCGTTTCGGCGAACTGGTAACCGAGTGGCTGGACCCCGCCTTACTGCAGGGCGAAGTGGTGTCAGACGGTGCTCTGAGCGCGGCGGAGATGACCATGGAGGTCGCGCAAATGCTGCGTGATGCCGGACCGTGGGGACAAATGTTCCCGGAACCGCTGTTTGACGGGCATTTCCGTCTGCTCCAGCAGCGTCTGGTTGGTGAGCGTCATCTGAAGGTGATGGTGGAGCCCGTCGGTGGTGGACCGTTGCTGGACGGTATTGCGTTTAACGTTGATACCACCTGCTGGCCGGATAACGGTGTTCGCGAAGTTCAGCTTGCCTACAAACTGGATATTAATGAGTTTCGCGGCAACCGCAGCCTGCAGATTATAATCGATAATATCTGGCCACTTTAGCGTCACTTTACACAAAATCATTCAAGCTGCATCGAGGCGGCAAGTGGATGAGTCTCCATAAGCGTACGAGCAGTACGTGACTGGGGCGAAATCGCGCAGCCAACAAAGAGGCAGCTTGAAGGATGATGTGTATATTCGCTATAAAAAAGGGTGTGGATTAGTTACAATCCCGCTCTTATAACCGCATTTTGACTAGTCCAATAAAAGAAATCAGACAATGTTTGAAATTAATCCGGTAAATAACCGCATTCAGGACCTCACGGAGCGCTCTAACGTTCTTAGGGGGTATCTTTGACTATGATGCCAAGAAAGAGCGTCTGGAAGAAGTAAACGCCGAGCTGGAACAGCCGGACGTATGGAACGAACCCGAACGCGCGCAGGCGCTGGGTAAAGAGCGTTCCTCCCTTGAGGCCATCGTCGATACGCTCGATCAGATGAGCCAGGGCCTGGAAGATGTCTCCGGCCTGCTGGAATTGGCTGTAGAAGCCGACGACGAAGAAACCTTTAACGAAGCCGTAGCAGAACTTGATACGCTGGAAGATAAGCTGGCCCAGCTGGAATTCCGTCGTATGTTCTCCGGTGAATATGATAGCGCAGATTGCTATCTCGATATTCAGGCTGGCTCAGGCGGTACGGAAGCACAGGACTGGGCAAGCATGCTGATGCGTATGTACCTGCGTTGGGCCGAAGCGCGCGGCTTTAAGACTGAAATTATTGAAGAATCTGAAGGTGAAGTGGCGGGTATTAAATCCGTGACCATCAGAATTGCTGGCGAATATGCTTACGGTTGGCTGCGTACCGAAACCGGTGTACACCGCCTGGTGCGTAAAAGCCCGTTCGACTCCGGCGGTCGTCGCCATACGTCGTTCAGCTCTGCGTTTGTCTACCCGGAAGTTGACGATGATATTGATATCGATATCAACCCGGCGGACCTGCGTATTGACGTTTACCGCGCTTCTGGTGCGGGCGGTCAGCACGTTAACCGTACCGAATCTGCGGTGCGTATCACCCACATCCCGACCGGGATTGTGACGCAGTGTCAGAATGACCGTTCCCAGCACAAGAACAAAGACCAGGCCATGAAGCAGATGAAAGCGAAGCTTTATGAACTGGAAATGCAGAAGAAGAATGCCGAGAAACAGGCGATGGAAGATACTAAATCAGATATCGGCTGGGGTAGCCAGATTCGTTCTTATGTCCTTGATGACTCCCGCATCAAAGATCTGCGTACCGGGGTTGAAACCCGCAACACGCAGGCGGTGCTGGATGGCAGCCTGGATCAATTTATCGAAGCAAGTTTGAAAGCAGGGTTATGAGGAACCAACATGTCTGAACAACACGTACAGGGCGCTGACGCGGTAGCCGACCTTAACAATGAACTGAAAACGCGCCGTGAGAAGCTGGCGAGCCTGCGCGAGCAGGGGATCCCCTTCCCGAACGATTTCCGTCGCGATCATACCTCAGACCAACTGCATGCTGACTTCGACGCGAAAGAAAACGAAGAGCTGGAAGCGCTGAACATTGAGGTTTCCGTTGCTGGCCGTATGATGACCCGCCGTATTATGGGTAAAGCATCATTCGTTACGCTGCAGGATGTTGGCGGCCGTATTCAGCTGTACGTTGCTCGCGACGATCTGCCGGAAGGCGTCTACAACGAGCAGTTCAAAAAATGGGATCTGGGCGATATCCTCGGCGCGAAAGGTAAGTTGTTCAAGACCAAGACCGGTGAGCTGTCTATCCACTGTACCGAGCTGCGTCTGCTGACGAAAGCGTTGCGCCCATTGCCTGATAAATTCCACGGTCTGCAGGATCAGGAAGCGCGCTATCGTCAACGCTACCTGGACCTCATCTCTAACGATGAATCCCGCAATACCTTTAAAGTGCGTTCACAGATTATGGCTGGTATCCGCCAGTTCATGGTTGGTCGTGGCTTTATGGAAGTTGAAACCCCGATGATGCAGGTGATCCCTGGCGGGGCGGCAGCGCGTCCGTTTATCACCCATCATAACGCGCTGGATCTGGACATGTACCTGCGTATCGCGCCGGAACTGTACCTCAAGCGCCTGGTGGTTGGCGGCTTCGAACGCGTATTCGAAATTAACCGTAACTTCCGTAACGAAGGCATCTCTGTTCGCCATAATCCAGAGTTCACCATGATGGAACTCTACATGGCTTATGCGGACTACAAAGATCTGATCGAACTGACCGAATCGCTGTTCCGTACGCTGGCGCAGAACGTTCTGGGAACGACTGAAGTGCCTTACGGCGAAGAAGTCTTTGACTTTGGTAAGCCGTTCGAAAAACTGACGATGCGCGAAGCGATTCAGAAATACCGTCCGGAAACCAACATGGCCGATCTGGATAACTTCGATTCTGCAAAAGCGATTGCGGAATCTATCGGCATCAAAGTTGAGAAGAGCTGGGGTCTGGGTCGTATCGTGACCGAGATCTTTGAAGAAGTTGCAGAAGCGCACCTGATTCAACCGACCTTCATTACCGAGTACCCGGCAGAAGTTTCTCCGCTGGCGCGTCGTAATGATGAAAATCCGGAAATCACCGATCGCTTCGAATTCTTCATTGGCGGACGTGAAATCGGTAACGGCTTCAGCGAGCTGAACGATGCAGAAGATCAGGCGCAGCGTTTCCAGGATCAGGTTAACGCCAAAGATGCAGGTGACGACGAAGCGATGTTCTACGACGAAGACTATGTTACCGCTCTGGAACATGGTCTGCCGCCGACTGCGGGCCTGGGCATTGGTATCGACCGTATGGTTATGCTGTTCACAAACAGCCATACTATCCGCGACGTAATCCTGTTCCCGGCAATGCGCCCGGTTAAGTAAGATGTGAAATGCCGGATGGCGGCTGATGCCTTATCAGGCCTACGATGCGTTATGTAGGCTTGATGGGCGTAGCCCCGTCAGGCAATCAATTCCCGTTGGCAAACTTGCGCAGTAACTCTCGCGCCTTAACGTCAGAAACCTGCATTACCATCCACGGGCTAAAAGCCCACGGCGTCGCGTCAATCCCGCTCAATACATCCTCAAGATTGCTCCACTGGGAATCCATCACTTCATCTGGGTTTAGCTGTAGCTCACTGACGATATGTGCGGCATAAACCGGGCATACTTCGTTTTCCACTATTCCACTCGGATCCGTGGCGCAATAACGAAAATCAGTATACATGGGGCTGAGCGAGTCGATGTCTGCACCCAGCTCGAAGCAAGCCCGGCGGTTAATAGCGGCTTCGGTGGTTTCACCCAACTGCGGGTGACCGCAGACAGAGTTGGTCCAGACGCCTGGCCAGGCTTTTTTGTGCAGCGAACGGCGGGTGACCAGCAGTTGACCCTGCTCGTTAAATATCCAGCATGAGAAAGCAGAGTGCAGGGGGGTTGTGGCGGTATGCGCCGCATATTTTTCCAGTGTTCCACAGGGCTGGCCCTGCTCATTCAATAAAATGACATGTTCCTGTCGCATAGCGTCCACCATCAATCTTAAGCATTCACATTATATGCTCTATTAAGTCAGAATGATTAACAGAGGGTGTGAAATGCCAGAGTCGACGCTTCGTTGCGCGATATGATTTGGCATCCGGTTTCTGGCTGCTATGATAAAGCGTCTGAAAATGTTGCGAGGTATTGTTTTGAGTGCAGGACGCCTGAAGAAAAATGGCCTGAGTATCGCGATGCTGCTGTGTGTCGGTCTGCTGTTAGCAGGCTGTTCCGGGAGCAAGTCGTCTGATACAGGAAGTTATTCCGGCTCCGTGTATACCGTGAAGCGGGGAGATACGCTATACCGTATTTCGCGCGCCACCGGGACCAGCGTAAAAGAGCTTGCACGCCTGAATAATATTTCACCGCCCTATACCATTGAAGTGGGGCAAAAGCTGAAGGTCAGCGGCGGCGCGAAAACCAGTTCAGGCTCTGGCAAAACAACGACGAAATCCTCAACCAAAACGGCGGCGGTCAGACCATCTTCGTCCGTACCGCAATCCTCCTGGCCACCGGTAGGACAGCGCTGCTGGCAGTGGCCTGCCAGCGGTAAAGTGATTCTGCCTTATTCAACCGCGGACGGCGGCAATAAAGGCATTGATATCTCAGCTGCGCGTGGTACGCCGATTTATGCCGCCGGAGCCGGGAAGGTGGTTTATGTCGGTAATCAGCTACGGGGCTACGGTAATCTCATTATGATTAAGCACAGTGAGGACTACATCACTGCGTATGCGCATAATGACACCATGTTGGTGAACAACGGTCAAAACGTGAAAGCCGGGCAGAAGATCGCGACGATGGGCAGCTCGGATGCGACCACGGTGCGGCTGCATTTCCAGATCCGCTATCGGGCGACGGCTATCGATCCGCTGCGTTATTTGCCACCGCAGGGCAGTAAGCCAAAATGCTGACGGTGAATTAATCGCCAGTCAGTCAGTTAGTCCCTTGCCAAGAAGAGCGTAAGGTTTATAATCCCTTACGCACTCCAATGCGGGCGTAGTTCAATGGTAGAACGAGAGCTTCCCAAGCTCTATACGAGGGTTCGATTCCCTTCGCCCGCTCCACGACTTACTTCTCACTGACTCTCCTGATTCAATTATCCTTCGTAATCTCAATGTGTTTCTTTGTTTAATGGTCTTACAGACTCAATGCACGACTATGCAGGCTAAAGCGATTGTGGGAGACGATAGGCCCCCCTGGCGGGAGATACCTCAGATACCTCATATGAAACTAACAATCCACAGGGGCCAAAGAGAAATCTTTGACGTTCTCGGATAGTAGATCCTTGTATATGCTGGTTAATCCTTTCAATTCGCGATACTGGTGTCTTAAATATCGCATTTCCCCCCGTGGTACAAAAAATCAACTATCAATCAATTGAATTTATTTAAGAAATTTTAAGGAGTATGTTTGATTGTCTGTCTGAAAATATATCAACGCTAATACAGGTTACGTAGTTAATTGTTAGATTATGATTCCATAGTTATCTTTTTTGAACACGATATAAGATTGGTCATTCTTCATAAATAAGTAATGTAGTCTTTTTGTAGCTCAATTTTCTCTAATCGGCAGTAACAGGTTTTAAATGGTTTAGACTTGGTAGGATTTTACCTGGATAAACATGGTGGACATCTATTTTGTTAAAAATATCTTCAGGAGTTTTATCATTAGTAATAATTTCTTAAGGTGACTAGTTTTGTTCTCATTATCCGGTCACGAAATTATGTAGATACACAAAAATATACGAATTACTTTAGTACTTTGTACCATTTTGAATGCTTGCTATGCCGGGGGCTCGTTAGCCTTGTGTATATTCTGTCATTGTTGTTGAAAAATATAGCAAATATAGTTAGATAGACTTCAGTTGTACTGATTAAAATCTCACACGGTATAGCTAAGAATTTAAAGGTAGAGACATGGGTGACAATTCAGTCAGGCTACCTTTAACCCCTGTATGTATGCTGGTAATTTGTAAGAAAATGTTTCCTTGTGTTTTGAGAATTTTCTCATTTTGAATAAAAGATGAAAGTGCGATTTCACAGGTGGTACTAATAATACAACCAATAATCGCATTAAAATGCCGATATCCATTAGTAATTCAAATCTAAGAATGAATAATTGATAGTTTTTAGCTATGAATGGCAAGGGGTTGATATCACATCCTTGTTGTGTAAAAGTTCATCTCATGTATTTAGCAATATTAATAAAATTAATTACTCGATTGTTAGGTATTTTTTAGAGGGTCGGTGTGCTTAAAAGTACGCACTTACCTTTCCATGGATGAAATAGAGTTTTTTGAGGTTATGGAGGCTTCATGAAGTATCAACATTTCTGGCCACCTAATGATATTTATTTTGGGGGTGGCGTCGCTAGTGTTATTGATGAAATGTCACTGATTACAAACGAAAGAAATTATTTATTCGTGAATCTTAATCAATACAGCTTACGTAGTACCTTGGTTTTTTTCTCACGTAATAAAGATATCAATAAAATTATAATCATCATTTCCAGCTCACGGTTGATGCCTTTGGCTCTTTTTTGGCTGGATAATATCAAAAATGTTATTGCTGTTTTCGATACCTCAACACCTGTGTCGGAGATGATTAAGAAAATAAGCCTATATCGACGAAATGGTGACAAGATAACGGCAGGGCGAAGGGAATGTAACTTTAAGATTAGCAACAAAGATATCATGAAAATGAAGTACTTCTTAACCGAAAGCGGTATGGAGGAGCTTCAGGATAGATTTATGAACTCGCCGTCAACATTGTATCGTTGGAGAAAAGAGATCGCCCTTAAATTCGGCGTGCGAGACCCTCGATATCTTCTATTGCCAGAATAAAAAACTATGCGTTTTCTCATTAAGAATTACAATTAAAGATCCGATCTTTAATTGTTGTTTTAGAACGGATACTGCATACGACCTTCATTTAACTAAAATTAGGAAATATAAAATTTCTAGCCTTGCTTAGACTAGAAACTGTCGTGATTTCGATAAAAATAGATACGCTGGCTAAGAACGTCAGGGGCGGTAGCGTTCCAGAAAACATCTGGGATTTATTTAAAGTTAATAATTATTAAATAAGGGATTTATCAGTAATGATCAGCAAAGATGATGTAAAAATTGCCATTATTGGACTCGGGTATGTTGGCTTACCATTGGCTGCTGAATTTGGGAAAATTCGCCAGGTGGTTGGTTTTGATGTTAATCATAAACGTATACTCGAGCTAAAAGAAGGGATCGATGTCAATCTCGAAACCACAGAAGAAGAGCTACGTGATGCTCGCCATCTGACGTTTACCTCATCAATTGATGAAATCAGAGAATGCAATTTTTACATCATTACCGTCCCGACGCCGATCAACGATTATAAGCAACCAGATCTCACCCCTTTGATTATGGCAAGTGAAACTGTTGGCAAAGTACTGAGACCGGGGGATATCGTGGTGTATGAATCTACGGTATATCCAGGGTGTACTGAAGAAGAATGCGTGCCGATCCTTGAGCGTATGTCAGCGATGACATTTAACAAAGACTTCTTTGTCGGATATAGCCCAGAGCGCATCAATCCCGGCGATAAAAAATATCGTCTGACAACTATCAAGAAAATTACCTCAGGTTCAACTGCAGAAACGGCCTGTCTGGTTGATGAGATCTATCGACAGATCATCACGGCAGGAACGTACAAAACGGAAAGCATTAAGATCGCGGAAGCGGCAAAGGTGATTGAAAATACCCAACGCGATCTCAATATCGCGCTGGTAAATGAATTGGCGATTATCTTTAACCGATTAGAGATTGACACTGAAGCCGTACTGCGAGCAGCGGGAAGTAAATGGAACTTCCTGCCATTCCGTCCTGGACTGGTTGGTGGTCACTGCATTGGCGTCGATCCCTATTATCTGACTCATAAATCTCAGGGCATCGGTTACTATCCGGAAATTATCCTCGCGGGTCGTCGACTGAACGATAATATGGGTAACTATGTTTCGGGACAGTTGATCAAAGCCATGATCAAAAAAGGGATTAATGTTGAGGGTTCTAACGTTCTGATTCTGGGGTTCACCTTTAAAGAAAACTGCCCGGATATCAGGAATACCCGCATTATCGATGTTGTAAAAGAGTTGGGCAATTACAGCTGTAATGTTGATATTTTTGACCCTTGGGTGGATGCTGAGGAAGTCGAAGAGGAATACGGGATTATACCTGTATCGGAAATCAAGGCGGCTTCTTATGATGCCATTATTGTTGCCGTTGGCCATGAGCAGTTTAAGAAGATGGGGAGTACTGATATTCGTGGCTTTGGAAAAGATAAACATGTGCTTTATGATTTGAAGTATATCCTTTCGCCTGAGCAGTCAGATGTGAGGTTATAATCATGACAGCCTATGATGAATTAAAAATACAACTCGTTCTTGAACCAAAACGTTGGCTTATTACTGGCGTAGCAGGTTTTATCGGCTCTGGATTATTAGAAGAACTACTCTATTTAAATCAAACAGTAATTGGGTTGGATAACTTTTCAACTGGCTATCAACATAATTTAGAGGATGTGCGTGCCGCTGTCAGTGAAGAACAATGGTCGCGGTTTACCTTTGTTCATGGGGATATCCGGTCGTTTGCCGATTGTCAGGCTGTTTGTGAGAATGTCGATTACGTTTTACATCAGGCCGCTCTGGGAAGCGTACCACGTTCCTTGCAGGATCCTATCACGACAAATAGCGCTAACATTGATGGTTTTTTAAATATGTTGACGGCGGCGAGAGATGCACATGTATCTGGTTTCACCTATGCCGCAAGCAGTAGTACTTATGGTGACCATCCCGATTTACCTAAAATTGAGGAACGGATCGGCCGGCCATTAAGCCCGTATGCGGTTACAAAATACGTCAATGAATTGTACGCCGAGGTGTTTGCTCGCAGCTATGATTTTAACGCTATTGGCCTGCGCTACTTTAATGTATTTGGCCGCCGCCAAAACCCTAACGGAGCATACTCTGCAGTCATTCCTCGCTGGATACTATCGCTTCTTAAAGATGAACCAATTTATATCAATGGCGATGGTTCAACAAGCCGGGATTTTTGCTATATAGAAAACGTGATTCAGGCCAATTTATTATCAGCAACGACTAATGATTTAGCCTCAAAAAATAAAGTCTATAATGTGGCTGTTGGAGACAGAACTTCGCTAAATGAGCTTTATTATCTCATCCGCGATGGGTTGAATTTATGGCGGGACGAACAAATTAGTGCTGAGCCAATTTATAAAGATTTTCGTGACGGTGACGTTAAGCATAGTCAGGCAGATATTACCAGAATAAAAACATTTCTTTCATATGAGCCTGAGTTTGATATCAAAGAAGGACTTAAGCAGACTCTAAAATGGTATATCGATAAAAAGACTGCTTTGTATTCCTGAGTAAAACTACTCACTTTCCTTTCACGTGGATGAATTTAATGAAATCGTCAGGGATGTTTTCGCTTACAGCCATTGGTAGTTGCCGTATTGTGAGTCCGGTAAAACGAGCTCAGCCTTATTTTAATTTCAAGGCTAATTTTAAAAGGATATATGGTTTTACGCATACGAGCAGCGAGGCATTACAGCAGGTTCGTTTTATTTTAGGCTTGATAGATATTCCTGAAAAGGTCCGGCCTTTTATTTTTAGACCTGCCGTAAATTATTCAAACACCGACGTTCATAGTCGTTCTGATTTCTATATCGTTGAGATTTCAAGTCAGAAGAAGATTATGGCCTATGGGTTCTGCTTACAAATAAATTATTTAACTCGTCATTTCTATGAGTTTTTTAGCCAAACAGAGCGGGCGCGTGTGTACTGGTCGCTGGCCACGCAAGGAAATCAACACAAACTGCTGGCCTATCTCAAAGACGATCCCTGTTTTGCCGGAATGTCGGAAGACGATCGTGCCTTATTAAGCAATATCAATGTTGAGCAGATGGATGAGCATGCTATCGAACAGGACATGATGGAAATCGTTCAGCTTCTTGGTCGCGATCGCGTTATGTTTATGACCCATGTTGATGCCGTGACTCGTGCTGGAACCGTCATTCAGTCCCGCAGTCGATTGATTAAAAATGTCGAGACCATCGCCACCAGGATGGATATTCCCTGCGTTAATCCGACAAATTTGATGGAAAAGTGGGGACAGAAACGAGCCCTGGAAAAAAATGGCGACGATCTTACTCATTATACCGACATGTTTGGTGACGCGATCGTTGCGGCTATTTTTAAGGGAGTGATCAATAATACTAATCATCATCTTGATGAGGGGCGACAAGAGAAACAGGACCAAATACGTGAGATTACCCTATCGATCACTAAGCTGCTTGCCGATGGCGACATTATTGCTGCATCACAGCAACTTTTTGCCGCATTAAGAAATCAGCAGCAAGAGCCTGTTCTAATCCAACTTCGGTCCGTAATCTTCAGCCGTTTAGGTTATTATGAACAGGCTTATCAGGATATTAGTGATGTTGAGAAAATTATCGGTACGACGGACAGTACATTACGTTGTCGGCTGAGGTCTCTACATGGATTAGCGCGTTGGCGGGAAGCCTTATCGACGGCCGAGATGATGCTTTCCAATGAAATTGAAGATGAAGAAGTCCTTACCGTTGCCGCCGGCTCAGCCGATGCTTTACATCTGTTTGATAAGTCATATCAATACTGGAAACGTGTACTGTTATTGAATCCTGAAACCCAAAGCGGATGGGTTAATTTCCTGAGCAGCACGCAATATTTCAATGATGGCAACGCATTCTCCGAAGCTTTCCATGCCGGCATTCAATCGCAGCGCCTAAATGATGCGTTTATGGAAACAGCGTTATCTTTGGCAATCAAATTCAGTGATGAATTGATTTTCATGCATGCGCTCGAGCAGCTACTCCGCCATGAGTCAGAATTTGCGCTGACGGTATTGTCGACGATTCATGATACCGGTCTCGTTATCCGCACAGCTTTCTGTATCAAGAATATGAGCTATCATCAGGCGCTTAGCACCTCGTATAAAGATAAACTCCACGACGTTTTTGAGGCATGGAACAATACTGCGCTGTCGCTACATTCGGTTGATGATTTTGTCTCACTGAGTACTTCGCTGGTCTACAGCTACTCTGCATTTATGGTTTATCCCCATGCACGTATTTCTCGCTTTAATAATGAAGTTAAAATGGCATGGCGCGAGAAATTAAGAGAAATGTATGAGCGTGAGGATTATGAAAATATCCTGGCAGGGGCGAAAATAGTGTGGCCGCTTCTGGAGTTCGATCCCGTTAGCACCGTATATTGTGCAAGAACGCTGGTGAATCTTGGTGCCTGGAAAGACGCGTGCACGTTGGCCCATATGACCTTGATTCGTAATTCGAATATTACCAGCCTGCAGTCGATTATGTTACGCAGTATACGTCATATTAACGACATTCCGTTCCTCATTGATTTGATTGCTAACGTCATGAGCATTTCTCCATCATTCCAGAATGCCTCGATGAACGAGTTGTTTGAGAAAGAGTGTCGCAATGTTGCAACCAGAGCCCTTAAATATGTACGCCAGAAGAAAACTGAAGGACGTCTGGATGAAGCATTGTCTGTATTGATTAGCCTGAAACGAATTGATCCTGATGTTTCTCGCCTGATGCGTGAATATAAGCAAATTATCAGATTATTTAATGAGTCACTGAAGGATGGCGGTAGCACTATCGCGTCTTATGAACATCTAGATTATGCGAAAAAATTACTCGTTTTTGATAGTGAAAATGCCTATGCCTTGAAATATGCCGCATTAAACGCAATGCATTTACGCGACTACACCCAGGCTTTGCAGTATTGGCAGCGACTGG
The DNA here is from genome assembly GCF_013781945.1 of Citrobacter sp. RHBSTW-01044. Classification (NCBI taxonomy): domain Bacteria; kingdom Pseudomonadati; phylum Pseudomonadota; class Gammaproteobacteria; order Enterobacterales; family Enterobacteriaceae; genus Citrobacter; species Citrobacter sp. RHBSTW-01044. The sequence goes on from NZ_CP056180.1 coordinate 857,736, forward strand.
AGAAAGTGAATGGGCCAACGGAGCCGGTGACAAGGCAGATCTCGACCTGCATAACCGCATTACAAAAAAATACATCAGGGAAGTCGTAATGATTACGCAGGAAGAAAAGTTAGCTGCGCTAGGGAAAACGCTTTTAACATTGAAACAAGAGAAGAAGCTTGCGCAAGCTGTTGCGTTAATTGACAGCGAATTACCGGCTGAGGCTTTAACTTCATTAGCGATGCTAAAAAAAGCAGAATTTCTTCATGATTTCAATGAAACGGCGCGTGCATACGCGCTCTACGAAACGCTGATTGCACAAAACAATGATGAAGCTCGTTATGAGTATGCGCGTCGTTTATATAATACGGGGCTAGCCAAAGATGCGCAGCTAATTCTTAAAAAGGTTAGCACCGGCGTGCAGAAAAAATATAATAATTATTTAGGAAAAATAAATAAGATCTGCGATTTGCTTGAACGCCTTGAAGGGGAAGCGATCCCTGTGGGGACCAACACCCGTATTATTGCAATGAAGCATGCCATCTTGTTCTATCGAAATCGTCAGCCGCGGCAGCTTCCCGTCGGATCTTTTGGTCGCCTTGCGCTCTGTACAGGCTCGCTAGGTAGCGGCGGTGCAGAGCGTCAGATTTCCAGGCTGGCTATTGAGATCGCCAGAAAATATCGGCAACAGGGGAAAATTGGCGGCCTGAAAGTAGAAGAGCCGGTAGAGCTCATTATTCGCTCCCTGGCACCGGAACTCAGGCAAGACTTTTTCCTGAAAGAAGTGCTGGAAGAACAGGTCGAGGTGCTTGAAATCGCGAAGATTACCGGAAACTTCTTTGACGATACGACAATAGAATCTCCGGAGTTGCGCTTATTGCTCTCTCATCTGCCGCCGGTGTGTAACTACGGTATCAAGCATCTGGTCCCCCACTTATGCGAGCGCAAGCTGGATTATCTCTCCGTTTGGCAGGATGGCGCTTGTCTGATGATTGCGCTTGCAGCGCTGATTGCTGGCGTGCCCAGAATTCAGCTGGGATTACGTGGCTTACCGCCGGTGGTGAGAAAGCGTCTGTTCAAGCCGGAATATGAGCCTCTCTACCAGGCGCTGGCGGTCGTGCCTGGCGTTGATTTTATGAGTAACAACCATTGTGTGACCCGCCATTATGCCGACTGGCTAAAGTTGGAGGCGAAGCACTTCCAGGTTGTATATAACGGCGTCTTACCGCCATCTACCGAACCCTCTTCTGAGGTGCCACATAAAATCTGGCAGCAGTTTACGCAAAAAACACAGGATGCGGACACGACTATTGGTGGCGTTTTCCGCTTTGTAGGCGATAAGAACCCTTTTGCATGGATTGATTTTGCAGCACGCTATTTACAGCACCACCCCGCCACACGCTTTGTGCTGGTAGGCGATGGTGATTTGCGCGCTGAAGCGCAGAAACGCGCCGAACAGTTGGGGATTCTGGAGAGAATACTATTCGTTGGCGTCTCGCGTGACGTGGGGTATTGGCTGCAAAAAATGGACGTATTCATTTTGTTTTCGCGTTATGAAGGGCTACCCAATGTGCTCATTGAAGCACAAATGGTCGGGGTGCCGGTGATTTCAACCCCTGCAGGTGGATCGGCAGAATGCTTTATTGAGGGTGTTTCGGGTTTCATTCTTGATGATGCACAGACGGTCAATCTTGACCAGGCTTGCCGCTATGCAGAACAGTTGGTCAATTTATGGCGCAGCAGAACCGGTATTTGCCAACAGACGCAGTCATTTTTACAAGAACGCTTCACCGTGGAACATATGGTGGGAACGTTTGTACAAACCATTGCCTCTCAGCCTCGTTAATTAATGGGCAGCATTTTTTCAGCTATTTCATTTATAAAATAAGTTATGAAAAAAATTATTATATTATTAACGACGTTTTTTCTGCTTTCGGGATGCACTATTCCCAGGGCGGTATTTAAATCCAGCCTGATTAATCAGGACGATCCTCATTATCATCTGGTTGAAGTCACACCGACATTAAAACTGAGTGATGCCGATACTGTGCCGAAAACTATTGTCGATCCGGTCTTTGCCGAAAATAACTGGCACTGGACATCTTTGGCTAAAGGCGATGTGCTGCATATCACTATTTTATCCTCGGGCGGGGCGGGGTACTTATCCAATAACGCGAGCGGCGACCGGGCGGATTTTGAAAATATTCTTGTGACTGACGGTAATATCGTTCAGGTGCCTTATGCCGGGATAATCCCGGTTACCGGGCTGGATGTGACACAACTGGCTGAAGAGATCAGAAAGCGACTTTCGCGCGTTGTCCTGAATCCTCAGGTGCTGGTGACGCTTACCGCCCGCACCGGAGCCATGGTGACGGTCGAGGGAAGCGGGAAAACGGGTCGCTACCCTCTCGAACAGAGTATGAATCGTCTTAGTCATTTTTTGGCAACGGCGGCGGCAGTAGAAAATACCAGCGCAGATATGATGGAAGTTCACGTGACGCGCCAGCAGCATTATTTCAATGCGCGACTGTCAGATATTTATCAGTATCCCGGGTTGGATATTGTCTTACAGCCGGATGACCGTATCACTCTGCGTCAAGTGACCGAGTATGTTAATGTGCTCGGCGCGGCGGGTGTTCAGGGGAAACATGCTCTGGTTCAGCGTCATTCCAGCGTAGTGGATGCTTTGGCGCTGGCGAAAGGATTAAACGACAATCTTGCCGATCCGCAGGCGGTTTTTCTGTACAAGCATGACGAAGCGGAACAGGCGAAACAGCAGATGCGTAAGCTGAATATCTATCATGTCGATATGAGCCAACCTGACTCGGTGTTTTTAGCACAGGCCATGCGGGTGGAAGACGGCGATGTTATCTATATCTCGAACGCCTCTTTGACTGATTTCGCTAAGGTGAAAGCCGCATTCGATAGCTTTTTGATCCGCGGCTCTAACTCTTTCTAACGTCGCCATATGAATATTTTGAAAAATAATACTTATTATTTTATGAAACTCATTACCGTCTGTGAGTTAATCATTTTGTTAATGTCACGCGATATCAAAACACGCTATAACGGTAATTTGCTAAACTATATGATGGTGCTGGCCGTACCATTGGTATGGATAACCATTACCGTTATTTCTTTTCAATATTTAAATCGCACCGTGCCAATATTCACTGACGATATCAGCTTTGTTATTGCAGGTATATTACCGTATCTGTTATTTCGTTATACCATTACCGCAACCATGCGCACCCGTTCATTCTTTACATCGTTGGCGGTTGTCTCGCAGGTTAAGAAAAGACATGTGATTTTTGCTCTTGCCGCAGTCGAATTTGTTAATGCGGTTATCATTTATATTATTGTTTCATTAATTAACTTTCTTATCTTCTCCCGTTGGGAAGCCCAGAAACCGATCCTGATTTTTGAAGGGATGGTTATCGCATGGCTTCTGGGATTATCGTTTGGTTACTTTTGTGACGCACTGTCTGAACGGTTTCCGCTGGTCTACAAAGCCGTTCCTGTAGTGCTAAGACCGATGTTTTTGATTTCAGCTGTCTTTTATACGGCGAATGAATTGCCCTATTCATTATTAAGCATATTCAGCTGGAACCCTCTACTTCATGCTAATGAGATAGTCAGAGAAGGAATGTTTGAGGGGTATAACTCCTTGTACCTTGAACCTCTTTACCCTCTGGCATTTTCCGCAACGTTATTCCTCGCGGGCATCATTTTTCACCTGATTTGTGACACTGAAAATCACTGACTTTAGCTTCAGGAGAGACGCGTTCGTGTTCGGTTTATTAGGTTGTACACGCTATTTTGAGTCTGATAAGGGCCCGCGGGTGGTCCTTGATAAAACAGATTTTGTCATGGATTACCATGAGCATATCGGTATTCTGGCGGCCCCTGGTTCAGGCAAAACGACGCTAACCCGATTGCTGTGCGGTATAGATGCTCCTGATGAAGGGAATTTTATTGGGCTACGGGGTGATGCGCTCCCACTGGGGGCAAATGCTTTTGTTCTGCCGGGGTTAACCGGCGAAGAGAATGCGCGCATGATGGCCAGTCTTTATGGCCTGGATGGCGATGAATTTTCACATTTCTGCTATCAATTGACCCAGCTTGAACAGCGCTATACCGACAGGGTGAGTGAATATTCTGTCACGATGAAAGCGCATCTGGCATTTGCCATTAATTTACTGCTTCCCTGCCGCCTTTATATTGCCGATGACAAGCTGTACACCGGGGATAATGCCACACAGTTGCGTATGCAGGCGGCGCTAGCTTATGAGCTGCAACAGAAAGGGTTGATTGTGCTAACGCGCAACCCTCGGCTTATTAAAGAACACTGTCATGCGTTTGGCGTACTGCTGCATGGAAAAATTACGATGTGTGAAGATTTAGCACAGGCATCTGCGCTTTTTGAACAATATCAGTCAAATCAGGCGACGATTCAAACTGATGATTATTCCTTTGATATATAATTAGAAAATATACGGATAGAGTGTGGAAAATTCAGAACGTATTAAAAAATGGAAAGAGGAAAGGGCGAAGGTAGCAGAAGAAAGCCGAGCCTCGCGACTACAACAAAAAGAGAATGAACGCTCCCTTCGCCAGACGGAAAAAACGGCCGATGCGAAAAGTCATCATCGCCCAGACGCCGGGTGGTCCGCGACGGATGCTGATTCCGTCCGTAGAGCGTCATTGGTTATTAAAGAGCGACGTGTTCAGCAAGCCAAACAATCGCTACGTCGGCTCTTTCTTTATATTGCTTTGCCGCTGCTGGTTATTATGCTTATGTCGTGGCTATTAACTTCGCGTTTTTATAGCGCGGATGCCACCTTTATTGTGCAAACTGATGCCAGCCAGGATAATTTTTCTGGAACAGCTTTCTTTGGTGCAGGCAATGAGATGTCGGAGGGCTTTCAGGTTCGCGAGTTTATACTTTCGAAAGAAATGATGGAGCGGATGGAAAAAGAGCTCGGTTTTTTATCTTATTTCGCGCAAGACGATATCGCATTATTTTCCCGCTACCACGCGCCACTGGGTATTAATGATGATCCTTATCGTTACTATTTATCGAAAGTCTCGGTTGCTGTCGATATTCAACAGGGCATGCTGCGTTTAAACGTCAAGGCGCGGAGTGCGAAACAGGCTGAGTTTTTTGCCCAGCGCATTCTGGCTTTTGCTGAACAGCACGTTAATACCGTTTCAGCGCGGATGCAGCAGGAACGGATTTTATGGCTGGAAAACGATGTTAAATCGGCCCAGGAAAATCTGGGGGCCGCTCGGCTTGAATTGCTAAAAATACAGCATATACAGAAAGATATTGAACCGCAGGAAACCGTGACCGCGATTTATCAATTAATTGCTGGCTTTGAAACGCAGTTGGCGGAGGCGAAAGCGGAATACGCGCAATTAATGGCTAATGGTTTGGATCAGAACCCCCTTATTCCTCGCCTGTCGGCCAAAATCAAGGTCCTGGAAAAGCAGATCGGCGAACAACGTAACCGCCTGTCAAATAAGTTAGGGTCGCAAGGTTCTTCAGAAAGTCTGTCCCTGTTTGAAGATCTTCGCCTGCAGAGTGAGATCGCCAAAACACGCTGGGAATCTGCCTTGCAGACCTTACAGCAAGGGAAGCTTCAAGCGCTACGTGAGAGACGGTATTTGCTGATCATTTCTCAACCGATGGTGGTGTCTGACACCACTCGCTATGCCGATGGAACAAAGTGGTTACTGTTCTTCGTGTTGCTGGGCATCGCGTACCTGGTGACTTCTCTCCTGATAACCATCAGGCGGATGCGTGAATAAGGCGGAGTAAGGAAATACGATGAACTTGCACTCTACATGTAAAAAAATATCGCCAACCACCCTGCTCAAACAAGAGGATTGGGAGGGGCTATGTCACTATTTCGGTCAGCATCCCGAAAAAGTACGAGATAGTGCTGGAAATGAGCAAAACATTCTTCTCTTCGCTATCGCGTGTTTGCGTAAAGATGAAACAGATGCCGCGCTGACTTTGTTGTCAGACCGTGTGCTGACGGCAAAGAATAGCCGTGATTTATTGCGACGCTGGATTATTTCGCCGCTGGCATCACATCATCGGGACGCTGTACTACAGGTGGTTAACAAACTGCTGGCGGTGAATGTGTGCCAGCCGGAGGATGTCCTGCTGGTCGCAAGCGTGCTGCTTAAGAGTAAACAATATGCGACTGTTGCTGACTTAGCCGAGCGGGCATGGCTCGCTTTTTCGGGCAATAGTAAAATTTTTGCCCTCCATCTGCGCAGCCTGACGCTGGTGGATAAAGAGTTACAGGCAATCTCGTTGGCCAGAACACAGGCGCAGGAAGCTCCCCCGCGGGGAGATATGATTGAGACCTGCCTCCGTTTCTTAAATAAAAGCCGCCTACCAGAAGATCATGACCTGGCCCGCGCATTGCTCCCTTTCTTCGTGTTAGAAAGCCAGGAGTCGGCGGGGCTGGCGGTTGATACGCTGTGCGCTGTCGGTAAATATCAGGAAGCCATTCAGACTGGGGAGTCCGCATTAGCCCGTGGGTTGGATGATGCGGCGCTGCGTCGTAGCCTGGGGCTTGCCTACTATCAATCCGGTCGCAGCCGGGAAGCGAAGCTTCAGGCCGCTGAGCATTGGCGTCATGCCCTGCAATTTAACCCTGATAATTTACGGATCGTGACCCTGTATGCCGATGCCTTAATCAGAACGGGTCAGAATGAGAAAGCCATTCCGTTACTGCAGCAGTCGCTCGCGACTCATCCTGATCTTCCTTATGTCAGAGCCATGTATGCCCGAGCACTGCGCCAGGTTGGGCAATACGCTGCTGCCAGCGATGAGTTTGTACAACTGGCAAGGGAAAAAGGGGCGACCAGTAAATGGAACCGTTATGCCGCGGCGGCGTTGTTACAGGCGGGGAAAACAAGCGAAGCGGAAAGCGTCTTTGAGCACTATATTCAGGCCAGAGCAAGCCATCTGCCTCAGTCATTCGAAGAGGGGCTGCTGGCGCTTGATGGGCAAATATCTGCCGTTAATCTACCGCCTGAGCGCCTTGACTGGGCATGGGAAGTTGCCGGCAGACAGTCCGGTATCGAGCGCGATGAATGGGAACGCCGGGCGAAGTGGGGGTATCTTGCCGATAATTATCTCCTCGACTGGCTTGAATGCCGTGGAGAGCAGGCCGACGAACCGATGTATCGGTTGGCCGATATATCGCATGTCGAGCAGTTTTTCCAACGGCTGCAGCTCGATAAGCGTGGTTGCATTGTTGTATCGGCTCATATGGGCGCAATGTATGCCGGGCCGATGATCCTCTCCTTGCTGGAAATGAACAGTAAATGGGTGGCTTCCACGCCTGGCGTGCTCAAAGGGGGCTACGGTGAGCGGTTGATTTCGGTTAGTGACAAAAGCGAAGCGGACGTGGTCAGGGCCTGCATACAGACCTTACATAGTGGGCAGTCGCTTGTTGTAGCGATCGACGGCGCGCTGAATTTGAGCGCGCCGACTATCGACTTTTTCGGCCAGCAGATTACCTACTCCACCTTTTGCTCTCGACTTGCCTGGAAAATGCACTTACCCACCGTATTTGGTGTTCCGGTGTGGCGAGACGGGCGCATCCATTTTGTTTTGGAGAAAATGGTCGATCCGCAGAGGTTCGAAAGCCAGTCTTCTTTTATTGAGCGCTGGAAAGACAATTACCTGAAATGTGTAACCCAAATCCTGAATAGCGGGCCTGAAAATCTGAGACTGTCGGGGGGGATTTGGCGAAATATCACGCGCAGGGATGAAACATCTTCGGGCTGAAAAGACGTTTGCCCCGTGATGCCTTTGGCGCACCAGGCGGGGCCGCCCGCTAAGTAAAACTGAGTTATTCGATTTAGAAAGCATCCGTTCATTAACGTTCGGGTGCTTTTTTCGTTCTAACGAGCTGAAAAATGGAGAATTATTTAATAACTACGTTATACCTGATTGTGGTTCTGTTTGTCTGAGGGTTACCAGAAGACAGTATCCTGAAGTCATCCCTTAGCAATGTTAAATAGCGGCATCGAAATCCGCTGGTAGCGTACTGTTACCTGTGCCCAGGCTGCGTTGCATTAATACCGTATCAAGCCAGAGCCCATGCTTGAATCCAATGTTCGTCAGCGTACCTATTTTCGTAAATCCGGCCTGCTGATGGACTTTCAGCGATCCCTGATTATTGCTGTCGCCGACGATAGCGATCAACTGCCGATAACCCTGCGTTTCAGCCCACTCAATTACATGGCGTAGCAACGCTTTTCCCACCCCCTGACGCTGTGCCGTCGGGTCAATATAAATCGAATCTTCGAGGGTATAGCGATAGGCATAACGCTCGCGGTAACGGGTGAGATAGCAATACCCGATGACCTTATCTTCTTGCAATGCGACAACCCATGGCAGTCCCAGACTGCGGATTTTTTCCAGACGATCCTGCATCTCGCGGGTATCCGGCGGGTCAGTTTCAAAGCTGCCGGTACCGTGATTAACATGATGGGCGTAGATATCGCGTATGGCGGGGATGTGTTTTTTTTCAGCGTTAACGATTTTCATTGACCAGCTCCCATTGGCATCTTTGTCCAAATTACCTCAAAGGCTGGAGGGAAGGTAAGTGCAAAAAATTATGTGTCTATACCCGTCATTCTTTAAGCTGCATGTACCTTGGCTACGCTAGCTCACTTCAGTCACATAGTTCGCTAAACTCCTGGGGATTTACTCACTTGCCGCCTTCATGTAACTCGAATTATTTAGGGTATATAAATTATTTTCAATGTAAATAAGCTTTCAAATTGTAAGGGTAAACGGGGTGTGGTTGATACTGTCAATAATACGCAAGGTTGGTAAATACTTTAGCGAGTTGAGCAATGCACAATTCTTCGCGCACGTATTATGGCGGATACCAAAATACCAATTTTGGTAGATTTCTAGGATAGGTCAAGAAGTCATTTGATTTTATTGAGTTTTTACTGTTTTTTTTACTGTACTTAGTTCTGCTTATGACTGTACCTTTAATTTCATTTTATCGACCCTGTTCGAAACTTAAAATTAGGTTATATTATTTACATTGTTATCTTTGTTGTTATCAGGGGCATTATTATCAGAACTTTCTCTATCCGCACACAATAGTTACCATGCAAACAGTTGCGCGGTGTAGCTATGCCAACCAGCAATAGTTATCATCGTCACAAGGTTTCGTCATGCAAACTTAATCTAAATCCAGAATTCAATCCCAAGAGTATTAGGATTATTTAGTCTAAAATACTTTTTTGTCTAAGAGTTTTCGTATCGCATAGCCACGAACTACGCTGAGTGATAAAATTTTCGAGTTTACGCCTGCTTTCCCACGATTAGAGGGCGAGGCGCGGGTAGTCAATAAGACGAAAGAATTAATTGCTTCATAACCCTATTGCAAAATAAGCGGCATTGCATCTTACATGGTCGGGTATCGTAAGTAACTGACTGTAATATATTGAAAACGCTTATTTTTACTCTGATGTAAGTTATAAGGGCAGATATGTTAAGTATGCGTCGACATGCCAACTTCATTAAACGTTTTAAGTCTTTAAGCTGTTTATTTACGGCAAGCGTTCTTTTCCCTATGCAAATCTCTGCAGCGACATCAGATTATGACGCTTTGGTTATTGAAGCGCGGGGTGGTAATAGTGCACCGTTATTGCGTTATCTAGAGGATCAGGGAAAGCAAAGCGCGCTAACGCCAAATCAGGTTGCCGACTGGCTGCAAGTTTCCAGTTGGGTTGATAACAACGATAAAGCCACTATTGAAATCTGGCAGCGCTATCGTGGGCAGATGGATGTGCCTGCACGCGGCAAAGTCGCCGCTGCACGTGCGTACCGTAACCAGAAAAACTGGAATGATTCATTGGCGGTATGGGAAAGCGTTTTACAGGAAGAGCCTGACAACGTTGACGTACGCACCGGCTGGATAATGACGTTGGCAGATGCTCGCTACAATCAGCAAGCCCTTACTGAAGCGAATAAATGGGCACAGGCACATCCGGGTGCTGACTCCGATGCGCTACTTGCCTACGTATATCATTCTCAGGGAAAAAACTGGGACGCGCTGTTGGTTGCCAGCCAGGCAGATGACGTTGATCCTGGCAACAAAAATGCAAAATCTACGCTGCTGTCTGCTCTGTCAGCAAACCGTGTTTCCGGGCCCGCCTTAAATATGGCGGAGGTAGTGCCTACGGCAGATCCTGTGAAGCGTCGCCTTGAGCTTGATGCGGCCGCCGAAATGGTACGTTCCTCCTATACGTCCGCACGTAATGAAGAAGAGCGGTTTATCGTGGCGGATAAAGCGCTGGCCCGCTATGACCAGTTGCTGGCTGCCTGGAAGGATGAGCCGTCCGCGCAGAATGATGTCCGTCGGGCGAGAATTGACCGCATGGGGGCTTTGCTGGTTCGTAAGCGAACGTCTGAAGTGATTAAGGAATACGAATCGCTTTCTGCGAGCGGCGAAGTGCCAAACTACGCAAAACGCTGGGTAGCATCGGCATGGTTAAGCGAACGCCAGCCAGAAAAAACCGAAGCGATGCTGATGAGCATCTACTACCCGAATGGACCGATTCCCGTTACGCCGCTTGGTCCTGAGGATCAACAGGATCTGTTCTACGCGCATATCGATAATGAAAACTTTGATGCCGCTAAAAAACAGGCCGAAAACCTAATCAAAGAGAGTCCGTACCTGCGACGCATCTATGGTTCGCCAACGCCGCAGCCTAACGATAACTGGCTGCTCGGACAGTCGATGCTGACGCAATATTATATTGCTGCCAATGAACTACCTGAGGCTGAAAAGCTCGCAGAGCATCTGGCGCGAACAGGTTCAGGTAACCAGGGGCTGCGCATATCTTATGCCTCCGTTCTTGAAGCACGTGGCTTGCCGCATGCGGCGGAGAAAGAGCTGAAGCTGGCGGAAGTGATTGAGCCAAGCAACCTGGAACTGGAACGTCAGCAGGCTTATGTTGCGTTGGATCTCCAGGAATGGAGGCAGGCCGATGAACTGACGGATGACGTCATCGCCCGTAGCCCGGATGATGAAGCGACGCTGCGCCTCGCGCGTATTCGTGATGTCCACAAAATGTCGGAAGTGCGCATTAGCGGCACACAAGGGATCTCGTCCGATAGCCCGGTCAGCGGTAAGAATGACTTCAACATCAATACTGCCATTTACAGTCCGCCAATTAACGACAACTGGCGCTTGTTTACTGGATTCAACTTTGCTACCGGCGAATTTGAGGAAGGTAAAGGCATCAGCCGCGATCTGGCGGCGGGGGCGGAATGGACTTCCCGCGACTACTGGGCAGAAATGGAAGTCTCTGGCCGAAATTATGGCGATGGTCAGAAAATTGGCGGTCGTCTTTCCGGCTGGCATGACTTCAATGACAACTGGCGCGTAGGCGGTTCGGCCGAGCGCTTGTCGCGTAATACGCCACTGCGCGCGCTGCGTAGCGGCGTGTATGCCAACGGCGGCGATATGTTTGTTCGCTGGTATCAAAACGAACGACGTGAATATCAACTGTCGTTTGCCGCATCACATTTCTCAGATGGTAACGATCGCATCGAATACGGACTCAGCGGAAAAGAGCGCATGTGGACAACGCCGCGCTTCACCCTGGACTTTACCCCGGGCATCGGCGGGAGCACCAACACCAAAGAGAATGTGCCGTATTACAACCCGAAGAGTGATTTTTCCGTGGTACCGGCTCTGAGCGCGGAGCAGGTTCTTTACCGCCATTATGACACCGTGTGGACGCAGCAAGGTCTGGCTGGCGTAGGTGGCTATTGGCAGCAAGGCCAGGACGCTGGTGCCATCGTTCAGGTGGGATACGGACAACGGCTCAAATGGAACAACGTCGTAGATGGCGGGGTGATGCTGATTTGGGATAAACGCCCCTACGACGGTAAACGTGAGCGGAATATCTCCCTCGCTTTCGATTTAAATGTCAGGTTTTAAGGATTGTTCATGCTGAAAAGATGCCTGTGGCTTAGCGCATTAATCGCTGGCTGGTTGATGATTACCGCGTGCAGTAGCGCGCACAATACAACGCCTCGCTACGTTCCTCCCGCAGAGAGAACGCCGCTGACGGCGGATCATCCGTGGCCGAAAAATAGCTTCCTGGTGCTCGGCTACCACGATGTCGAGGATGGTGCCGCCGACCAGCGCTATCTTTCTGTGCGCACCAGCGCGTTGAGCGACCAAATGGCCTGGCTGCGTGATAATGGCTATAACCCGATCAGCGTGCAGCAAATCCTGGACGCCCATGACGGTAAAATCGTGTTGCCGGAAAAAGCGGTATTACTCACCTTTGATGACGGATATAGCAGTTTTTATACCCGCGTCTGGCCGCTGCTGAAAGCCTACAACTGGCCTGCGCTTTGGGCGCCGGTGGGGAGTTGGGTTGATGCTCCCGCCAACAAAAAAGTCGATTTTGGCGGCTTAATGACGGCGCGAGATAAATTCGCCACCTGGAAAATGGTCGAAGAGATGGGCAAATCACCGTTGGTGGAAGTCGGTGCGCACACCTGGAATTCGCATTTCGGTGCACAAGCCAACCCGCAGGGAAGTAAAGAACCGGCGGTGGCGAACCGCCTGTATGATAAGAAAACCGGCACTTACGAAACGGATGAACAGTACACGCGCCGTATAAACGCGGATATCTCTCTCATCACCAACAAGATCAAATCGGTGACCGGGAAATCACCGCGCGCGTGGGTCTGGCCTTACGGTGCGGCCAATGGCACAACGTTAAACCTGGCTAAAGAGCATGGCTATAAGATGGCCTTCACGCTCAACGAAGGGTTGGCGAATGCCGCGTTTCTTGATGACATCCCGCGCGTGCTAATCTCTGATAACCCCTCTCTTAAGCGCTTTGCCAGCCAGGTCGCTCAGGTACGTGAACCGCAGACGATGCGCGTGATGCATGTCGATCTGGATTACGTGTATGACAAGGACCCTGCTCAGCAGAAGCGAAACATCGACAAACTCATCCAGCGCGTTTATGACATGCGTATTTCTCATGTCTTCCTGCAGGCCTACGCCGATCCGCAGGGCGACGGAAATATTCGCGAGCTCTATTTCCCTAACCGCTGGCTGCCGATGCGTGCCGACCTCTTTAACTATATCTCCTGGCAGTTACAAACGCGGGCAGGGGTGACGGTGTATGCCTGGATGCCGGTTCTGGCTTTCGATCTCGACGCTTCCATCCCACGCGTAACTGCCTGGGATCCGAAAACGGGACGTACAGCGATCAACCGCGAGAATTATGTCCGTCTGTCCCCCTGGAGCAGCGAAGCGCGTCAGCGCATCACTGAAATCTATGAAGACCTGGCCAAACACGCCAGCTTCAAAGGGATTTTGTTCCATGACGATGCTTTCCTGACGGACTTTGAAGACGCGTCACCGGAGGCGTTGGCTGCCTACCGCGCCGCAGGGCTTCCCGGAAGCATTGAGCAAATCCGTAGCAATCCACAGGCGTTCGAGCGCTGGACGCGACTGAAAAGTAAGGTGCTGATCGACTTCACCAAACAACTGACCCAGGCGGTGCGTAATATTCGCGGTCCGCAGGTGCAGACGGCGCGCAATATTTACGCCATGCCGGTACTGGAGCCGGAGAGTGAAGCCTGGTTTGCGCAGAACCTGAATGATTTCCTCAATACCTATGACTGGACGGCACCGATGGCGATGCCTTTCATGGAGCAGATCCCGGCTAATGATGCCAACGCCTGGCTCGACAGATTAGTGAATGCCGTTGCACAAACGCCCGGCGCGCTGGACAAAACCGTGTTTGAACTACAGGCACGAGACTGGCGTAAATCCGGGGACGAGGCTGAAATCAGCGGAAAACAAATAGCCGAATGGATGCGCCAGCTGAAATTAAGCGGTGCAGGTAACTACGGCTATTACCCGGATGATTTCATCAGCGACAAACCTGAGATGTCAGAGATTCGTTCGACGTTCTCCTCATACTGGTACCCGCAAAAATGACCGATCGCATAATTGCTTTCCTGATACTTTGCCTGATGTTCAGCCTGCCGTTTGGCGTGGCGGTCATCTTTACAGGTGAAGTGATGTTGAACTTCGTCTTCTTCTGGCCCTTGTTTATGTCTGCTTTGTGGATAAGCGGCGGGGTCTATTTCTGGTTCTACCGTGAGCGTCACTGGAAATGGGGAGATGACACACCGCCACCGACGCTGGAGGGGAATCCGCTGGTTTCCATTCTGATCCCCTGTTTTAACGAAGGGATCAATGCGCGCGAAACCATTGAGGCCGCGCTGGCGCAGCGATATAAAAATATTGAAGTGATTGCCATCAACGATGGTTCAACGGATGACACCCACGACGTGCTGGAACAACTGGCGGTGGAATACCCCAGTCTGCGGGTGATTCATCTGGCTGAAAACCAGGGCAAAGCGCTGGCGCTCAAGACCGGGGCAGCAGCGGCGCGCAGTGATTACCTGGTGTGTATTGATGGCGATGCGTTACTGGACCGTGATGCCGTTGCCTATATTGTGGCGCCGCTTATCCAGTTCCCGCGCGTCGGTGCGGTGACCGGGAACCCACGTATTCGAACCCGCTCCACCTTAATCGGTCGGGTGCAGGTCGGGGAGTTTTCTTCCATTATCGGCTTGATTAAGCGTACTCAGCGAGTTTATGGGCAGATCTTTACCGTTTCCGGCGTGGTTGCTGCGTTTCGTCGTCGCGCACTGGCCGAGGTCGGTTACTGGAGCCCGGACATGATCACCGAAGACATCGATATCAGTTGGAAGCTGCAATTGCGCCACTGGTCGATATTCTTTGAGCCGCGCGCACTGTGCTGGATCCTGATGCCTGAAACGTTAAGAGGGTTATGGAAACAACGACTGCGCTGGGCGCAAGGCGGTGCGGAGGTGTTTATCGTGAACATGCGCCGCCTGTGGTCATGGGAATATCGCCGTATGTGGCCGCTGTTTTTTGAGTTCTGTTTTTCTACCACCTGGGCGTTTGCCTATGCGATCAGTATCGTGCTGTTCCTGTTAGGGCTGATGATCCCGATGCCGGACTCGCTGTATGTACAACATCTGTTCCCGCCGGCCTTTACTGGGCTAATCCTCGGCGTGGTGTGCTTGCTGCAGTTTGCGGTGAGTCTGATGATTGAGCGGCGCTATGAAAAAGGCATTGGCGCGTCGTTGTTCTGGATTATCTGGTTCCCGGTGGTGTACTGGATGCTAAGCCTGTTCACCACGCTGGTCGCTTTCCCGAAAGTAATGCTCAAACGCAAACGCGGCAGGGCGCGTTGGGTGAGTCCCGATCGTGGAATTGGGAGGATCGAATCATGAGCCAGCCGCTGATCTTTACGGAGCAGCGTTTGCTGCCGCGCATCATTGACGTGTTGTTAACGCTTTTTGCCTGGGTTGGCTTTTTATATTTGATCTATAAAGGGCTGATCACCGCTCTGGCGCACTCACCTTATATAGGCGTGCGACCCTTTTTCACCACGCTGGATACGGTCACGTTTTACATCCTTGTCGCGCTGGTCAACGGACTGGTGCTGATTGGTTGGGCGAAGTACAACCAGTTTCGTTTTCGGGTGGAACGTCGCAGTCGCAGGCCCGGACTGGAAGATCATGAGCTGGCGGAAAGTTTACGTATTACCCGGGAACTGGTGACAGAGCTGAACAAAGCGCGGGTGCTGACGGTTCACCATCATGAAAGTGGTGAAATCAGTCATATCGATGTGGACAGGGATATCGCCGATAACCGTCTACCGCCGCCGACGCCTGCGATGCTGGAGTATTTGCCGCCAGAGCCGCAGCCGTTGTTGCAGAAAAGGCCTGAGTGATATTTCTACTTTCAGTTGCTTCCTTCAGCCTCGCACAGGTCTATGATTAGACCCAGACAATAAAAAAATGCGAGGCAATGTCGTGGATAAGGAACTACTGGATGCCGGTTACCGGGCCTATACCGGTGAGAAGATTGACGTCTACTTCAATACGGCGATATGTCAACATTCGGGCAACTGCGTGCGGGGAAGCGCAGCGCTTTTTAACCTGAAGCGTAAACCGTGGATCATTCCGGATGAAGTGGATGTCGCGACGGTCATTAAAGTGATTGATACCTGTCCGAGCGGTGCGCTGAAATATCGCCAGAAATGAGTGAGGGGACCATGGAAATTCTTGCAGGCCACAACAAATTTTATGTTAACGATGCCGAAGGCAATCAGGTTGCCGAGATTGTCTTCGTGCCGACGGGTGAGCATCTGAGCATCATTGAACATACCGATGTCGACCCCAGCCTGAAAGGCCAGGGGGTCGGTAAACTGCTGGTGGCGAAGGTGGTGGAGAAAATGCGCGCCGAAAACCGCAAAGTTATTCCGCTGTGCCCGTTTGCCAAACATGAGTTTGATAAAACCCGCGAGTATGACGATATTCGCGCCTGATAATCTTACGTACGCCGGAAGGCATGACCGCCGTCCGGCGCATCACTCCCGATGCAGCAAATCCTGATAAATTCCCGTCAATACCCCTTGTGGGCCAAACTCTTTTTTAATCCATTGGGTTACACGACCGGTAGCCGAATGCTGGGTCGCCAGCAGCATCCTTGAATCCTGACGCGGGTTGTGGATCTGCCGCGTGACCAGCAACGACTTTTCCATCGCCTCGCGTACCATATAGTCCGGCAGAAAACCGATGCCCTCACCCAGGATCTGGCACTGGCATTTGGTATTAAAATCAGGAACCAGAATCGACTCCTGTCCGTGTAACAGCCAGCCGACCTTCTTGTTGATGGTGTGCGCGGTGTCTTCCACCATGATGTTCGGGTACAGGCGCAGCTGGCTCTCAGAGATCGGTTCAGGCATAAAAGCCAGCGGATGATCCGGGGCAATCGCAAATGACCAACGGATCGCGCCGATCTCGGTGTAATCAATCCCCCCGCCGTCCAGTAACGTATCCGGCGCGCCGATAGCGATGTTGGCGAGGTTGTTAATGATCGAATCCCAGACGCCGTTATACACCTCGGTGGTGACGGTTATCTGGCAGGTTGGAAACTGTTTCTTGAGTACCTGCAGCAGTCGTGCCGTATGTTGAGGGGTATACAACAGTTGATTAATACAGATGCGTACCCGGGCTTCAATGCCCTGAGCAATGGTATCAATACTGCGCTTGATGGCGTGGAAATCGTTGAGCAGGTCGGTCGCCTTGCGAAACAGATAGCGTCCGGACTCAGTCAGCTCAATGCTGCGGGTACTGCGGGTAAACAGCACCACGTCGAGCCCCAGCTCCATGCGCTTAATGGTGTAACTAATTGCTGATGTGGTTAAGCCAAGTTCCTCAGCCGCCTTGCTGAAGCTGCTGTAGCGGGCTGCCATCGTAAATGCCAGCAGGTTTTCCTCGGTAAAAATTGAATTCATCTTCCTCCCCTCCGGCGACAAACGCACATCCGCGACGCGATGATTGTTGAATGTATTTGTAATCCTTATGCAGAGCAATCAGTTTTGAACAGAATTTAACACTAGTTTTACAATTGATTTGAAGGCAATCACACTTCTGTATATTAATTGCAGGCCGCTATCCGTGTAGCATCACGCCTGATTTTCCTGACAACTGATTAATGGCTAAAAGCGGCTCTGTCATAAGGAAAAGATTGCACTACAGCACGTTTTGTTCTCATTGTTAAATTTTATTCAATAATCGACACGCTTACGATGAATGAAATTTAAGCGGATATTATTCTCTGCACTCTGTTGCTATTCTCAACTTATCGGATATTTAAAAAGTCTAAAAAACTGCAGGAGAGCGATTATGTCAGAGAAAGAACTCATTACTGAATTTCTGCTGGCGGCAGAGCAGGGTGATGCCGATGGATTAAAATCCTGCCTGGCAAAAAATGTGGATATTAATGCCACTAACCGCCAGGGGCGCACTGCCATAATTATTGCCAGCCTGAATAAACATTATGACTGTGTTTCTTTATTGATTGCTGCCGGTGCCGATATTAATAAACAGGATCAAACCTGTTTTAATCCATTCCTGATTAGCTGTCTGACTAACGATTTAACGCTGCTGCGTACCGTATTACCGGCCAATCCCGATCTTAATTGCCTGAGCCGTTTTGGCGGCGTCGGTATTACGCCAGCCAGCGAAAAAGGTCATGTAGAGATCGTGCGCGAACTGCTGCTGCGTACCGATATCAATGTTAATCATACCAACTTTGTCGGCTGGACGCCGTTACTGGAAGCCATCGTGCTTAATGACGGCGGCGCGAAACAGCAGGAAATCGTCAAGCTGCTGCTCGACCATGGCGCAAACCCGCACATGACGGATAAATACGGTAAAACCCCGCTGGAGCTGGCGCGGGAGAAAGGATACCACGAAATTGCCGAGCTGCTGATTGCGGCCGGAGCCTGACAGAGGAGCGCTACTATCGCTACGCCATCACGGCGATGCGTACGGGCGCTAACCGCAGACGGCGCGTTTCTCGCTTTCCGGGGAACGGGACGGGTTGAACAGGTTTTTTCCCGCGCGGTAAACCTGTTGATACCTGAACAGCAGCGGTTGCTGACGTTACTGAGTGAAGGTTGTGATAACGCGCCTAACAGCTGTCGGCTGGCGCTGACGCATTGTGAAGAGCTGTTTCACCCCGGTGAGAGAGTCAGTTTTACCGAATCGGGGATAGCCGTTGGCAACGATAAATGGATAGAAACTTCCGGTTGTCTGCCGTGGCGCATACCACAGTGGAGGCCTGATGCAATAAGCCTTGCTGCAATCCGCTGGCTGCGCTGGGAAGAGGTTATCCGCCAACAGCTAAGAAGCGCTGACACATTATTTCTGTACCAGGGTGATAACCCGTTTTATCTGGAAATCACCCGCCAATTACTTAATCGCCGACAAACATTACTGGCGGCGTTGCAGACAGGAGAAAATATCTCTACAGCGGTCAGCCATTTAATTGGTCTGGGGATTGGTCTGACGCCCTCATCTGATGACTATTTAGTGGGTTTAAGCACTATTTTATTTATTCCTGGACATCCGCTGGGGAAATATCGTGATGATTTTTTAGCAGCCTTACAACGTGCCGGAAATAATACCACGCTACTCAGCAAAATAACGCTAGAGGAAGCCTTTCATCAACGTTATCGGGAAAGCGTCGGACGGCTGCTGAACCATATTATTACAGAGCAACAACCCGTTTCTACGCAATATATTACTGACATTAAAAATATCGGCTCAAGTTCTGGCTGCGACATGCTGTATGGCATGGCGGATGCCTGCGCCCTGAGCCACAGGTCCGGAGGGAATTATGTCGATCAGGATAGTTGTTAAAAAGAACACGTATTTTGATTCTGTCTCACTGATGTCTATCTCCACACGCGCAAATAAGCTCGATGGCGTTGAGCAGGCGTTCGTGGCTATGGCGACAGAAATGAATAAGGGCGTACTGAAGAATCTCGGTCTGCTCACGCCTGAACTTGAAGAGGCGAAAAGTGGCGACCTGATGATTGTCATTAAAGGTGCCAGCGAGGCGGCGAACGATCAGACGCTGGTGGCGATTGAAGACTTGTTTACGCATAAAGAGCAAGGGGGGCAGCATGAAGCGCGCTATGCCACGCTTGCCAGTGCGAAGAAGCATGTTCCTGACAGCAACCTGGCGGTGATCTCGGTCAATGGTCTGTTTGCCGCGCGTGAAGCGCGTCAGGCGCTGCAAAATAACCTCAACGTGATGCTGTTCTCTGACAACGTCTCTCTTGAAGACGAACTGGCGCTCAAGCAGCTGGCGCATGAAAAAGGGCTGCTGATGATGGGGCCCGATTGCGGAACCGCCATTATTAACGGCGCGGCGCTGTGTTTTGGCAATGCGGTGCGTCGCGGCAACATCGGAATTGTTGGCGCCTCCGGTACCGGTAGCCAGGAGCTGAGCGTACGCATTCACGAGTTTGGCGGCGGGATTTCCCAACTGATTGGCACCGGTGGACGCGATCTGAGCGAAAAGATTGGCGGCCTGATGATGCTTGACGCGATTGGTATGCTGGAGGCCGATCCGCAAACCGAGATCATCGCGCTTATCTCCAAACCTCCTGCGCCAACAGTGGCGCGCAAAGTGCTGGAACGTGCGCGCGCCTGCCATAAGCCCGTCGTGGTGTGTTTCCTCGGACGTGAAGCCGCGCCTGCGGATGAAAACGGTCTGCTGTTTGCACGCGGCACTAAAGAGACGGCGCTGAAAGCGGTACTGCTGACTGGCGTGAAAAAAGAGAGTCTGGATCTGCATCCGCTCAACTGGCCGCTGATTGAAGAGGTCCGCGCCCGCCTGACCCCGCAGCAAAAGTACATTCGCGGCTTGTTCTGTGGCGGCACGCTGTGCGATGAGGCGATGTTTGCTGCCATGGAAAAACATGCGGAGGTTTACAGCAACATTCATCCGGATCCGGCTTTTCGCCTGACAGATCTCAACCGCAGCGTGGGACATACCTTCCTTGATTTCGGAGATGACGATTTTACCAACGGTAAACCGCACCCGATGATCGATCCAACCAACCGCATTAGTCGTCTGTTGCAGGAAGCACGCGATCCTGAAGTCGGCGTGATCGTTATGGACTTTGTTCTTGGATATGGATCACATGAAGATCCGGTTGGCGTGATGATCGAGGCGATCGTCGAAGCCAAAGCGATCGCCGCCGCAGAGGGGCGTCCGCTTGAGATCCTCGGCTACGTGCTGGGAACCGATCTCGATACGCCGTCGCTGGAAAAACAGTGCCAGATGCTGACCGATGCAGGCGTGATCTGGGCGAGCAGTAGCACCAATACCGGATTGCTGGCGCGTGAATTTATCTGTAAAGGGGAGGAAGCCTGATGAGCCAGACACTGTTTAACCAGCCGCTGAACGTGATTAACGTCGGCATCGCGATGTTCAGCGATGACCTGAAAAAGCAGAATGTTCCCGTGACCCAGCTCGACTGGACGCCGCCGGGCCAGGGCAACATGCAGGTCGTGGCCGCACTGGACGAAATTGCCGATTCGCCGCTGGCTGACAAAATCGCTGCCGCTAACCAGCAGGCGCTGGAACGCATTATCCAGTCGCATCCGGTGCTGATTGGCTATGACCAGGCGATCAACGTCGTGCCGGGCATGACCCGCAACACCATCCTGCACGCCGGACCGCCCATCTGCTGGGAAAAAATGTGCGGCGCAATGAAGGGCGCGGTCACCGGGGCTTTGGTGTTTGAAGGGCTGGCGAAAGATCTGGATGAAGCCGCCGACCTGGCCGCCTCGGGTGAAATCATCTTCTCACCGTGCCACGAGCATGACTGTGTCGGTTCGATGGCGGGTGTGACGTCGGCGTCGATGTTTATGCACATCGTCGAGAACAAAACCTACGGCAACCGCGCATACACCAATATGAGCGAGCAGATGGCGAAGATCCTGCGCATGGGCGCGAACGATCAGAGCGTTATCGATCGCCTGAACTGGATGCGCGATGTGATGGGACCGATGCTGCGCGACGCCATGAAGCTGGCGGGCGAAATCGATCTGCGCCTGATGCTGGCGCAGGCGCTGCACATGGGCGATGAGTGTCATAACCGCAATAACGCCGGGACGGCGCTACTGATACAGGCACTGACGCCGTGGATTATTCAGACTGGCTATCCGGTTGAGCAGCAGCGTGAGGTATTCGAGTTCGTCCTCAGCAGCGATTACTTCTCCGGACCGACCTGGATGGCGATGTGTAAAGCCGCAATGGACGCCGCACACGGGATCGAATACAGCACCGTAGTCACGACGATGGCGCGTAACGGCGTTGAATTCGGTCTGCGCATCAGCGGCTTACCGGGTCAGTGGTTTACCGGTCCGGCGCAGCAGGTGATTGGCCCAATGTTTGCGGGCTATAAGCCCGAAGATTCCGGACGTGATATCGGTGATAGCGCAATTACCGAAACCTACGGCATCGGCGGTTTTGCCATGGCCACGGCACCGGCCATCGTGGCGCTGGTGGGCGGTACGGTTGAAGAGGCGGTCGATTTCTCTCGCCAGATGCGTGAAATCACTCTCGGCGAAAACCCCAACGTTACCATTCCGTTACTTGGTTTTATGGGCGTACCGACCGCTATCGACATTACGCGCGTGGGTAGCACCGGCATTCTGCCGGTGATTAACACCGCAATTGCGCACAAAGATGCGGGGATCGGCATGATCGGCGCCGGAATAGTGCATCCGCCGTTCGCCTGTTTTGAAAAGGCGATCCTCAACTGGCGCGACCGCTACTGCCAATAACAACAATCGGGGCTAACGCTGTTAGCCCCACAGTAGCGAAGCAAAAAACGTTGCTTACCTGCAGGGCTGGGCGATCCCCGGGATCGCAAACGATGCTTAACCTGTTAAGGATATTCCATGAACAGCATAAAACTAGAATGGAAACGTGGTGACTGGGCTGCTTACTTTGGGCTGATGACCAACAACCTGACTAACCTGCTGACAATGATGGGGCTGCTCATTTTTGTCGTCGGGATCCCTACCGAAATTGTCTATGGTCGCATTGCGCCTGCCTTTGGTCTGGCGGTGCTGGTGGCCAGCGTCTGCTACGCCTGGTTTGGCCTGCAGATGGCAAAGCACACCGGGCGTAAAGACGTGACGGCGCTGCCATCCGGGCCGAGCGCACCGTCAATTTTTACCGTGACCTTCCTGGTGCTAATGCCGGTATATCAGCAAACCAAAGATGCCAACTTTGCTATCCAGATAGCTCTGGTGTGGTGCTTTGTCGAAGCGTTGATCCTGGTCGGCGGCTCCTTCCTGGGCGAGACCATCCGCAAGATGATCCCGCGTACGGTATTACTTTCTTGTCTGTCCGGTCTGGGACTGTTGCTGCTGGCGATGAACCCGATGCTGCAGGCATTTGAAGCGCCGACCGTCTCTTTCATCGTCTTGTTGTTGATCTTCATTAACTGGTTCGGTAAGAAGCCGATTTTTGCCCGCATCCCCACCGGTTTGCTGTTGCTGATTGCCGGTACAGCGTTGGCGTGGATCTCCGGTTTGCAAAGCCCGGAAGCCATTAAATCTTCGATGTCTTCCTTTGGCTTCAACCCGCCGGAAATCCATGTCGACAGCTTCCTGCAGGGTTTGCCGCACGCGCTGCCGTACCTGGCTTCTGCGGTTCCTCTGGGTCTGGCGAACTACATTTTTGACCTTGAGAATATTGAAAGTGCGCATGCGGCGGGTGATGAGTACAACACCCGTAAAGTCATGATGGCGAACGGTTTTGCCTCCATGCTCGGCTGCATGCTGGGCAACCCATTCCCGGTGACCGTATATGTTGGGCATGCGGGCTGGAAAGCGATGGGGGCCAGCATCGGTTATACCCTCGCTTCAGGCATCACCATGTTCCTGGTACCGCTGTTTGGGCTGGGGGCGTTTATGCTCGCGATTATTCCGATGACTGCGATAGTGCCGATTCTGGTGTTTATCGGCGTGGTGACCGCCAACCAGGTGGTGCGAGAGACGCCCAAAGTCGAGGTTCCCGTTATCTTTATCTGCTTGTTCCCGTGGATCGCTAACTGGGCGTTGACCATCGTCAACAGCGTGATGGGCGCCGCCGGAACATCCGCGGGGAAACTGGGCAGCGACCTGCTGCACAGCAAAGGTGTCTATTACGATGGGCTGGTGCATCTGGGAAGCGGCGCGCCGCTGGCCAGTATGCTGTGGGGCTGCGTCGCTATCTTCGCCATTATGAATAAGCCGCTGCGTGGGGCGATTGCCGCAGCTTTTGGCGCGCTGTTATCGCTGTTTGGTGTGATCCACTCTCCGGCGGTTGGCTTTGCAGAAGGCAGTTCGATGATGTTTGTTGTGGCCTACCTGATGATGAGCGGCATGTTTGTCCTCAAGCATGTTCTTGATAGCCGTGAAGCGGTGACTGCGCCTGAGCAGGAACCGACGAAAACGACCTGAATCGCCTGTAAGCGGAAGATAACACTATGAAAGAACTTGTGGTCGTTGCCATTGGCGGCAACAGCATTATCAAAGATAACGCCAGCCAGTCGATTGAGCACCAGGCTGAAGCGGTGAAAGCGGTGGCGGACACGGTGCTGGAGATGTTGGCATCGGACTACAACATTGTGCTGACGCACGGAAACGGGCCGCAGGTGGGGCTGGATCTACGGCGTGCGGAAATCGCGCATGAGCGTGAAGGGTTGCCGCTCACCCCGCTGGCAAACTGCGTCGCCGATACGCAGGGCGGGATCGGCTATCTGATCCAACAGGCGCTGAACAACCGCCTGGCGCGGCGTGGTGAGCAGAAGGCGGTTACGGTGGTCACGCAGGTGGAGGTCGACAAAAACGATCCGGGCTTCGCTAACCCGACCAAGCCTATCGGCGCGTTCTTTAGCGAAGCGCAGCGCGATGAACTGCAGCGGGTCAATCCGGGCTGGCGCTTTGTTGAAGATTCGGGACGCGGCTACCGCCGGGTCGTCGCCTCTCCGGAACCGAAGCGTATTGTCGAGGCGGAGGCAATCAAAACGCTGACCCAGCAAGGCTTTGTGGTGATTGGCGCGGGCGGCGGCGGGATCCCGGTGGTGCGTAGCGATCAGGGGGATTATCAGAGTGTGGATGCGGTGATTGATAAAGATCTCTCCACGGCTCTGCTGGCGCAGGAGATCCACGCTGACATTCTGGTGATCACCACCGGCGTCGAGCAGGTCTGTATTCATTTTGGCAAACCCAACCAGCAGGCGCTGGATAAGGTGGATGTCGCAACGATGACCCGTTACATGCAGGAGGGACATTTCCCGCCGGGGAGCATGTTACCCAAAATCGTTGCCAGTCTGGCGTTCCTGGCGCGTGGCGGTAAGCGAGTGATCATCACCACGCCGGAATGCCTGCCGGCCGCACTGCGCGGCGAAACGGGCACCCATATTGTCCATTCCTGAGAGGAAATGTGAATGAAGGAAAGTAACAGCCGCCGTGAATTTTTAAGTCAGAGCGGAAAAATGGTGACCGCTGCCGCGCTGTTTGGCGCAGTGGCTCCAGTCGCGTATGCTGCTAATCCTGTCGGGAACACCTGCGGGGCGAAGAGCACAATGACGATTAACGATAAGCACTATTACCTGGATAACGTCCTGCTGGAAGCGGGGTTTGATTACGAAAACTCGGTGGTGGTGCATACCCGTACCGCGCTGCAAACCGTTGAAATTCAGGACGGGAAAATTGTTGCCCTGCGTGAGAATAAGCAGCATCCGGATGCGACGCTGCCGCACTACGATGCGGGTGGAAAGCTGATGCTGCCCGCCATGCGCGACATGCACATCCATCTGGATAAAACCTTTTACGGCGGTCCCTGGCGTTCGCTGAATCGCCCGGCTGGCACCACCATTCAGGATATGATCCGCCTTGAGCAAAAACTGCTGCCTGAACTCCAGCCTTACACGCAGGAGCGCGCGGAAAAGCTCATCGATCTGCTGCAATCAAAGGGCACCTCGATCGCCCGCAGCCACTGCAATATCGAACCGGTTTCCGGGCTGAAAAACCTGGAAAATCTGCAGGCGGTGCTGGCGCGTCGCCAGCCGGGTTTTGCCTGTGAAATCGTGGCGTTTCCGCAGCATGGCCTGCTGTTATCGAAGTCTGAACCGTTGATGCGTGAAGCAATGCAAGCGGGGGCGCATTACGTCGGCGGTCTGGACCCAACCAGCGTGGATGGGGCGATGGAAAAATCCCTCGACACCATGTTCCAGATTGCGCTGGATTACGATAAAGGCGTGGATATCCATCTGCATGAAACCAGCCCGGCAGGCGTTGCGGCGGTGAATTACATGGTGGAAACGGTGGAGAAAACGCCGCAGTTGAAGGGCAAACTGACCATCAGCCACGCATTTGCGCTGGCAACGCTGAACGAACAGCAGGTGGATGCGCTGGCGAGCCGCATGGCGGCGCAGCAGATTACCATTGCCTCGACGGTGCCGATCGGTACCTTGCATATGCCGCTCAAGCAGCTGCGTGACAAAGGCGTGGAAGTGATTACCGGGACTGACAGTGTGATTGACCACTGGTCGCCGTACGGGCTTGGAGACATGCTGGAGAAGGCGAATCTGTACGCGCAGCTGTATATTCGTCCCAATGAACTCAACCTGTCACGAGCGCTGTTCCTCGCCACCGGCGATGTGCTGCCACTTAACGATAAAGGTGAGCGCGTCTGGCCGAAGGCGCAGGATGAAGCCAGCTTTGTACTGGTGGATGCCTCCTGCTCAGCGGAAGCGGTCGCGCGAATCTCCCCACGCACCGCGACCTTCCATAAAGGCCAACTGGTGTGGGGGAACGTCGCAAGCTAGCCTGGTTTGATGCGCAGCGGCAATCGCTGCTGCGCTCTCTGCTCGTTAACCGACGATCCCCATATAGCCGTGAATCCCCATATATAAGCCGACCATCGCGATAAGCGCGCTGGAAAAATAGGGCGCTTTGCGTGCCAGTGTGTTAAATCCGCTCCAGCGTTTGGCCGCCTGCTGCACGCTGATTGCCGCTCCCACGCCCACCGTTACCAGCGTTAGCGCCAGCCCGAGGCTGAAGCACAGCACCATAGTGGCACCCAGCGTGAAGGCTTTGAGCTGGATGCAAATCAGCAGTACCGTAATGGCGGCAGGGCAAGGGATCAACCCGCCGGTCAGACCAAACAATAATATTTGGCCGTTGGTGACCTCTTTGCCTGCAAAGCGGCGCTGAATATCGGTAGCATGTGCCCGCTCGTGCGCGTCCTGATACTCTTTCGAACCCTCGCTCAGCCCTGCTAACGCAGCATGGTTATGATCGTGGTCATGTTCGTGATGATGGTGGTGAGCTTCACCGTGGTTATGATGGTGGTGATGGTCATCATGATCATGGTGATGCTCATGATCGTGGTCATGATGCGTCTGGGTCAGCCAGTTCTGTTCTCCCTGCCAGGTTCGCCAGAACATCCAGAATGCGGTCCCGAGAATAATAATCGCCGAGACAAACTGCAGCCAGGGCTCAACGGCCTGGGCAGTAAAGGCTTTGCTGATATACATCCCGCCGAGCGCAATCAGCCATACCACTGCGGTATGCGACAGCGTTGCCGCCAGCCCCAGCATCACCGCCTGTTTGATGGTCCCCTTAATGGCAATAATAAAGGCCGCCATCATCGTCTTGGAATGCCCCGGTTCCAGACCGTGTAACACTCCTAATAGAATCGCGCTGGGAATGAAAAACCAGGCGTTGCCTTGCTGAAGAAGCGTAGAAAACTCACCCATGAGAATGATTCTTAGTTGTTTAATTTTGCCAGATTCTACTCCCCCCCAGTATTAAATACTACCCCCCAGTAGAATGACGATGGTATTGTCGCTACAGCCAGACGTTGAAAAGGTATTGCTATGTCACATACGATCCGCGACAAACAAAAGCTGAAAGCCCGAGCCAGTAAGATTCAGGGGCAGGTAGCGGCGTTGAAAACCATGCTGGATGAACCGCATGAATGCGCGGCGGTATTGCAGCAAATAGCGGCGATCCGCGGTGCGGTAAACGGGTTAATGCGCGAGGTGATTAAAGGTCATCTGACCGAGCACATTGTGCATCAGGGCGATGAAATTAAGCGCGAAGAAGATTTGGATGTGGTTTTGAAGGTACTCGATTCGTACATCAAATAAGTCAGTTTAACGGCTCATCCCCATACTGATGAATGAGCCGTTAAAAACACGTTCTAGCCAAAAAACATCACAGATACGCACAGCAGACCGACAATCAGGGTGATCAGATTACCCACTGAACGGTACGGCTTTAGCGCCGGGATCAGATAGGTAGATAATGTCGGCATGATAAACAGAATCATGGCAATCAGCGGCCCGCTAATCGCGTAAATCATTGAAATTGCATTAGGGTTAATGCAGCAAATGATAAACGTAATGGTCGAAACCAGCATAATGGACAGGGCGCGGTTAAAGGCCCGGCTTTTCTTCACTCCCACCTGATGCAACGATGTTTTTACCACCTCGGTTGCCCCTTCAATCACGCCAAAGTAGGTGCCGAGGAACGATTTTGACATCGCCACGACGGCGACAATGATCCCAGAAATCGACAGCCATGCTGGTGCGTTTGGCATCATCGATAGCGCTGACAGAATGGTCACCCCTTCATTTTTCGCGTCCTCGATATAGTTTGTCGGAATCGAAAGCAAACAGCTGAAGACGAAAAACAGCACGCTCAGGCAGATGATGACGTAGGCTACCTTCATGATTTTTTTGCATTTACCCATGGCCTGCTCGCCATATTTCTCACGTCGGTCGATGGCGAACGTCGAGATAATTGGCGTATGGCTAAAAGCAAAAACCATCACGGGAATAGATATCCAAACCTGATGAAGCGTGTGCTGATCGAAGGACATCTGGCCGGTGAGTAGCGTTGGCTGCCAGCTTCCGGTCAGGTAGAGCGAAAGGAACAAAAAGTACGCGATGAGCGGGAACACCAGAAAGCCCATTACCCGAATGGTTGCTTGTCGGCCCATCAGAAAAATCAAGTTCAGCACCAGCACCACGCCAAGACTGACCAGCATGCGAACACGCAGATCGATGGCGATATGTTTTGCCAGTTGTTCAGTGAGTGAATTGGTTATCGCCACGGCGTAGATCAGCACCACCACAAAGAAGGCAATAAAATAGAGGGTCGTGATCAGGCTGCCTATCTTTTTGCCGTAGTAGTGCGTAACTGCACCAGTGATCCCTTCACCTGCCGAGGTTTTTGAGGACAGGATAAACTGGCACAGCGCCTTGTGCGGCCAGTAGGTTAAAGGCCAGGCGACGAGTGCGGTGATAAACAGTACCACCGCGCCTGCAGAACCCAGCTGTATGGGGAGGAAGAGGGTTCCTGCGCCGACGGCAGTCCCATATAGTGCGAAGCTCCAGAGAGTCTCTTCTTTTGACCAAAATTTCGACATTATTTGAACGTATCAACTATAAAATAAACAAAAAGAAGCGCAATTTACCACAAATGGCAGGAGCTGGGGGAGGTGTCAACAAGCGGGCGAGTGAATGGATCAAAAGCCGGAACCGAGAAGATTCCGGCTATTGTTTGAATTATCAGGCAGTAACGCGCTGCTGGCGACGCTTCATAACGCGCTCGCGTAAAGTGTCATAAGCCCAGTTATAGAACATGGTGTATGGCAGGAAGAACAGGAAGAAACCTATTTCCAGCGTGAATGCCTGGAGCAGGCTGACGTTCAGCACATACGCCACGATGCTCACCCCGATGACAATAAAACCGCTCTCGAAGCCTAAGGCGTGGAATGCCCGCACTTTAGCCGTACGTTTTACCAGGTGCGACGGCCACAGTCGGTCAAACAGGGCGTTATAAATGATATTCCAGATCATCGCCGTCGTGGCGAGAAGAATGGTCAGTCCGCCCATTTCCAGCACCGAGCGCTGCATCAACCATGCGGTGGTTGGTGCGAGGATCGCGGTGGCAATGCCTTCAAAGCAGACGGCATGAAAAATTCGCTCCAGTAACGAGCGGCGTTGGACTGTATCGTGTTGCATAATCTAAAACCTTCTTTGATGCCCGGATAACGGAATGGTGGCAATTTTATCGTTTTATGTGATATCTAAAA
Source organism: Citrobacter sp. RHBSTW-01044 (assembly GCF_013781945.1). NCBI lineage: Bacteria > Pseudomonadati > Pseudomonadota > Gammaproteobacteria > Enterobacterales > Enterobacteriaceae > Citrobacter > Citrobacter sp. RHBSTW-01044. The sequence continues at coordinate 887,324 of NZ_CP056180.1, forward strand.
GATAGTATCCATCGATAAAGTAGATAGTTCATGCGTTACTCCCCTGAAGCGTTAACGGCATTTGTGGAGACCGTTTCCTGCGGCTCATTTTCTGCTGCGGCCCGGCGGCTGCGTAAAAGTCAGTCCACCATCAGCACGGCCATTGCGCATCTGGAAGCCGATCTTGGTTTTGCGCTGTTTGACCGCTCATCACGTCAGCCGACGCTAACCGAAGAAGGTAAGCGGGTGCTGGGCTATGTGCAGGCAATTTTGACGGCCAGCGAACGTCTTGATGAGGCAGCGATTTCGCTGTCGGGTGAAACGGAAGCGCGTCTGACCTTCGTTTTGTCTGACACGCTGCATCCGGATGTGCTGGAAGAATTGATGGTGCAGTTTGACCACAAGTTTCCCCATACCGAGTTTGAATGTCTGATTGGCGAAGATGAAGACGTGATCGATCTGCTGCAAAAAGGACGTGCTCAGGTTGGGTTGATCGAAGCGCGGGAGGATTACCCGACCGACATGGGCGTCACGCGTCTGCCGATGCAAACCTGGATGGGATTATACGTTGCGGCATCGCATCCACTGGCGACTCAAGAAAAACTGCAGTGGGAACAGCTACATACCTGGCGAGAGCTGCGGCTGAATACCTATCTGGAGAGCGGCACCAACGTGGCGCGCGGCCCCGTCTGGTCGGCGCCTAACTATTTGTTGCTGCTGAGTATGGCGGTGCAGGGATTCGGCTGGTGCGCGCTCCCTTGTGCGCTGGTGGAGGAGTTTGCGGCAGAAAAACCGCTGGTCCAATTGATGCTGCCCGGCTGGCCAAAGGCTATCTCTATCGATCTGCTGTGGAATAAGAAATCACCGCCTGGCGTGGCGGGAAGTTGGCTGCGCGACCATTTACAGCAGAGTGGCGTTCAGATGACCAATAAATGATACGAATTTCCTTTGTGATAAAAATCACCGTTTTTAAACAACCTTGATAACTCTTTTTAACAATCATCTACTATTGCGGTGTTATTTTGCGCTGAGGTGGTGATGAAAGAGGTTGTGATAGTCGGGGCGTTACGGACACCAATCGGCTGCTTCCAGGGGACGCTGGCGCGCCACTCTGCCGTTGAATTAGGTAGCATGGTAGTCAGGGCGTTACTGGATCGCACGGGCGTGGACGTTCACGCTGTGGATGAAGTGATCCTCGGGCAAGTGCTTACCGCAGGTGCCGGGCAAAACCCGGCGCGTCAGTCCGCCATCAATGGTGGGCTACCCAATACCGTCTCCGCCATCACCATTAACGATGTCTGCGGCTCGGGTCTGAAAGCGCTGCATCTGGCGACCCAGGCTATCCAGTGCGGCGAAGCCGACATTGTCATTGCGGGCGGACAAGAGAATATGAGCCGTGCGCCGCATGTCCTTACTGATAGCCGTACCGGCGCACAGTTGGGCAACAGTCAACTGGTCGACAGCCTGGTGCATGACGGCCTGTGGGACGCTTTCAACGATTACCATATGGGCGTGACTGCGGAAAATCTGGCGCGGGAATATGGCATCAGCCGTGAACTGCAGGATGCCTACGCACTGCATTCGCAGCACAAGGCGCGGATGGCAATTGACGCCGGGCGCTTTAAAGATGAAATCGTGCCGGTGGTAACGCAGCGTAATGGGCAATCGTTCGTGGTGGATACCGACGAACAGCCGCGCACCGATGCCAGCGCAGAAGGGCTGGCGCGTCTGGATCCGACCTTCGACAGGCTCGGTTCAGTAACCGCGGGCAACGCGTCATCCATCAATGATGGCGCCGCTGCGGTGATGATGATGAGCGAGGCTAAGGCCCTGGAGCTGAATTTGCCGGTGCTGGCTCGCATTCGTGCCTTTGCCAGCGTCGGGGTCGATCCCGCGCTCATGGGAATTGCGCCGGTGTACGCGACGCGCCGTTGCCTTGAGCGTGTGGGCTGGCAACTGGCTGATGTTGATCTTATCGAGGCCAACGAAGCCTTTGCCGCACAGGCATTGTCCGTTGGAAAAATGCTGGAGTGGGATGAACGGCGAGTGAATGTGAACGGCGGAGCCATTGCGCTCGGTCATCCGATTGGCGCATCTGGCTGCCGTATTCTGGTTTCACTGGTGCATGAAATGGTGAAGCGTCGGGCGCACAAAGGGCTGGCAACGTTATGTATCGGCGGTGGTCAGGGCGTGGCGCTCGCTATCGAACGAGATTAACCACCCGAAGTTTTCTCTGCTTAAACGCCTTTCCCGCTGTATATCCCCTGCATCTATAAAAAAGCCCTCCAACAGGAGGGCAAGGCCAGTTACAGAAACATACACTCTAAACTCTGCTAACGTATCAAAACGACGTTTCATTTCATGTGATTAACAGCGCACTTTGTTAGAAAAGGTGTGTGAACGGCGTGTGAGGCTGGCTGTATTTTCAATGTCTTACCCCAACCCCTCATGAACTACTCTTGTTTATTTTTATCTATCTAATTGTTTTAAATAATTTTATTGAAACCATTCCCGCGATTTATATGCGCTAGCGTGATCGCAATTACACTTTTGATAATAAGATGCAGAAAAAGTGAAACGTTGTTTTATTTGTAATTGAAAACCCATTCCGGGAGGGATATCATGAGCGCATAAGATAAAACGGAACAGCGTTTTGCTATTCGTTTAAGCATTCACGGTCAATTTATCACTGGAGGTAAATGTGGACGTAAGACAAAGCATCCATAGTGCGCATGCGAAAACCCTGGACACTCAGGAGCTACGTAATGAGTTTTTGGTCGAAGAAGTGTTTGTCGCAGATGAATACACCATGGTCTACAGCCACATTGACCGCATCATTGTTGGCGGCATTATGCCAGTGGCCAAAACCGTCTCTGTGGGTGGCGAAGTCGGCAAACAGCTGGGCGTAACCTACTTCCTCGAGCGTCGTGAGCTGGGTGTGATTAACATCGGTGGCCCGGGCACGATTACCGTTGACGGCCAGTGCTATGAAATTGGTCATCGTGACGCGCTGTACGTCGGGAAAGGGGCCAAAGAAGTGGTATTCGCCAGCATCGATACGGCGAAACCAGCGAAGTTTTACTATAACTGCGCGCCGGCCCACACGACTTATCCAACCAAAAAAGTCACGCCAGCAGACGTTGCGCCAGTAACGCTGGGCGATGACCTCACCAGTAACCGTCGTACCATCAACAAATATTTTGTGCCGGATGTGCTGGAAACCTGCCAGTTGAGTATGGGTCTGACCGAACTGGCGCCGGGTAACCTGTGGAACACCATGCCGTGTCATACCCATGAACGTCGTATGGAAGTCTATTTCTATTTCAATATGGAAGAAGATACCTGCGTCTTCCACATGATGGGGCAGCCTCAGGAAACGCGTCATATTGTGATGCACAACGAGCAGGCGGTGATTTCGCCGAGCTGGTCAATTCACTCCGGCGTTGGCACAAAAGCTTATACGTTCATTTGGGGCATGGTCGGCGAAAACCAGGTCTTTGATGATATGGACCATGTAGCGGTCAAAGATCTGCGCTAGTTGCGGGCGATAGCCGTGCCTGCTGCGGCGGGCATTATAAAAAATTAAGGATTTACAATGATTTTGAATGCATTCTCTCTTGAAGGTAAGGTCGCCGTTGTGACCGGTTGTGACACTGGCCTGGGTCAGGGTATGGCGTTGGGCTTGGCTGAAGCGGGCTGCGATATCGTGGGGATCAACATCGTTGAACCGACGGAAACTATCGAACGCGTGACCGCGCTGGGGCGCCGTTTTTTAAGTCTGACCGCCGACCTGCGTCAAATTGACGGCATTCCGGCGCTGCTGGAGCGCGCAGTGGCAGAATTCGGTCATATCGATATTCTGGTCAACAACGCAGGTCTTATTCGTCGTGACGATGCGATCGACTTCAGCGAAAAAGACTGGGACGACGTGATGAACCTGAACATTAAGAGCGTGTTCTTTATGTCTCAGGCCGCGGCGAAGCACTTTATCGCTCAGGGTAACGGCGGCAAAATTATCAACATCGCCTCTATGCTTTCTTTCCAGGGCGGGATCCGCGTGCCGTCTTACACCGCGTCTAAAAGCGGCGTAATGGGCGTCACCCGCCTGATGGCGAACGAGTGGGCCAAACATAACATCAACGTCAACGCAATTGCGCCGGGTTACATGGCGACGAACAACACTCAACAGCTGCGCGCTGATGAGCAGCGTAGCGCAGAAATTCTCGATCGTATCCCGGCGGGTCGTTGGGGTCTGCCGAGTGACCTGATGGGGCCGATTGTGTTCCTGGCATCCAGCGCATCTGACTATATCAACGGCTATACCGTTGCGGTAGACGGCGGCTGGCTGGCGCGTTAATCCGCTTTCCAGAACCGACAAACCCTGCCCTTTGGCAGGTTTTGTCGGTTAAACATAAGGTGAATGTAGCAATACACCGGAGGCGACATATTCATTCCCTCTGGAACAACATTATGCCGCCAGGCAGATTACGAACAGATAAAATTACGCAGGCAGAAAATCTTCGCGCATGGGCGTAAAGGTATCGAGTAGCGTTCCCGGTTTTAAACAGACGCAGCCATGCATAATGTTGGGCTGTTTATATAGGGTATCGCCTGCCCTAACGACATGCTTTTCTTCGCCGATGGTAAATTCAAACTCCCCAGACAAAACGTAAGTCAGCTGCTCATGCGGATGATTGTGCATCGGGCCAATCGCGCCTTGCTCGAAGTTCACCTCAACCGCCATCATTTTACCGTCGTGAGCAAGAATGCGTCGGGTAACGCCATTGCCCAGATCTTCAAGGGTGGTCTCTTTATGAAAAATAAACATCCGGTATTCCTGTAATTAAAACAATGTTTCATTAAACCTATATCAGAAAATTAAAAAAAGAAATGCACGCCAACAGATGTGGAAAGTTGATCACATCTTTGGTTCACTGGAGAGATAACAACAAATCAGGGGAAATGATGAAAACGATCGGTCTGTTAGGCGGAATGAGCTGGGAATCCACCATTCCTTATTATCGACTCATTAATGAAGGGGTAAAACAGCGTCTGGGTGGCCTGCACTCGGCACAGATTCTGTTGCACAGCGTAGATTTTCACGAGATTGAAGCCTGTCAGTCTGGCGGTGACTGGCAGCGGGCTGGGGAGATCCTCGCGCAGGCCGCCGCAGGGCTTCAGCAAGCCGGAGCGGAGGGGATTGTGTTGTGTACCAACACCATGCACAAAGTTGCTGAGGCGATTGAAACCGCCTGTGACGTGCCGTTCCTGCATATTGCCGATGCGACGGGTCGGGCCATACAAAAACAGCAACTGAACAACGTGGCGCTACTGGGTACGCGCTACACCATGGAGCAGGATTTTTACCGCGGACGTCTACAGACTGAATTTGGTATTAGCACGCTTATTCCTGAGGCTGATGATCGTCAGAAAATAAACCAGATTATTTTCGACGAGCTGTGCCTCGGTGAGTTCAGCAACGCTTCCCGCGACTACTACCTGAGCGTAATTGATCAGTTGGCTAAACAGGGCGCTCAAGGGGTTATCTTTGGCTGTACCGAGATTGGTCTGCTGGTTCCAGCCGAGCTAAGTCCATTACCGGTTTTCGACACCGCGGCAATCCATGCGCAAGATGCGGTGGCGTTTATGCTTTCGTCTGTGGATACAAAATAGCCTCCAGCGGATCGATAAGCCTCGGGAGTTGGGCTTGCAGATGCGCCGTAAAAGCATCGACCAGCGCCGAGGCAGGGCGATGAAGTGGGTGGATCAGGCTGACCGTAAAGGGTACCGAAATACTGAAGCGGCGGATAACCACTCCGCTGCTGGCATAATCCAGCGCGGTCAGTGGGTTTACCACCGAGATCCCCACGCCCGCCCGCACCATTGCACAAATTGAAGCGGCGCTGTGGGTTTCAATCACCATGCGGCGCTTCACCTGATGTTCGTTAAACAGGGTGTCCAGTAGCTGACGGTAACTGTCGGTCCGCGACAGGCTGATGTAGTTCTCTCCCTGAAAATCCTGCGGCGTTAATACCGCTTTTTCGGTCAGCGGATGACCCTGCGGCAGTACACACACTTCATCCAGCGCCAGCAATTCGGTGCGTTTCGTTCCGGCAGGCGTATGCAGCGTTTCCGTTAACCCCAGATCGTGGCGCTGCGCCGACAGCCACTCTTCCAACAGTGGTGACTCCTGCGGCACGATCTGAATGTTGACCTGCGGATAGCGCGCGAGAAATGGCTGCAGCAGCGGCGGTAAAAAGGACTGTGAAAATACCGGCAGGCAAACAATCGACAATTCACCTTGACGAAATTCGCGCAGGCTTTCGGCGGCGCTCACAATTCTGTCCAGGCCGTACCACGAACGTTGTACCTCTTCAAACAGACGTAAGCCTTGCACGGTTGGATGCAGTCGGCCACGCGTGCGTTCAAACAGCGTTAATCCCAGGACTTTTTCGAATCGGGCCAGTTCCCGACTGACGGTGGGCTGCGAGGTATGTAGCATGCGCGCGGCTTCCGTCAGATTACCAGCGGTCATGATGGCGTGAAAAATTTCAATGTGGCGCAGGTTAACCGCGGGCATAGGCAATCCTCGAATGAGCTAATCCATATCATTTTTGCATAGACTCACGATAAAACGATATTTTTTATTCTTTTTGGGCTGTGGCGTAATCATAAAAAAGCCAATACCGGAGCACACCATGCCACGCCCACTCAACAACACAGACACTGACCTGACCGCCGACAACCTGTTGCGCCTGCCTGCCGAATTCGGCTGCCCGGTGTGGGTCTATGATGCGCAGATTATTCGCGCGCAGATTGCCAAACTGAGTCAGTTTGACGTGGTGCGTTTTGCCCAGAAGGCATGTTCGAATATTCATATTTTGCGCCTGATGCGCGAGCAGGGCGTGAAGGTCGATTCCGTCTCGCTTGGCGAAATTGAACGCGCGCTGGCGGCAGGTTTTGTACCGGGCAAAGATGAGATTGTCTTTACCGCCGATATGATTGATGAAGCGACGCTCGCCCGGGTGCATGAATTGAGCATTCCGGTAAATGCCGGGTCGGTCGATATGCTGGAACAACTGGGCCAGCTCTCGCCGGGCCATCGCGTGTGGCTCCGCGTAAACCCTGGCTTTGGGCATGGACACAGTCAGAAAACCAATACCGGGGGCGAGAACAGCAAGCATGGCATCTGGTACAGCGATCTTCCGGCGGCGCTGGAGGTAATTCAGCGCTATAAGCTGAAATTGGTGGGTATTCATATGCATATCGGCTCTGGCGTGGACTACGCGCATCTGGAGCAGGTGTGCGGCGCGATGGTGCGTCAGGTGGTGGAATTTGGTCAGGATCTGGAGGCGATCTCCGCAGGCGGCGGTTTATCAATCCCGTATCGCGAAGGTGAAGAGGCGATCGACACCGATCACTATTTTGGATTGTGGAACGCCGCGCGCGATAGTATTGCGCGTCATCTGGGTCATGCCGTCAAACTGGAGATCGAACCAGGGCGTTTTCTGGTCGCGGAAGCCGGCGTGTTAGTGGCGCAGGTGCGCAGCGTAAAAGAGATGGGCAGCCGTCACTTTGTGCTGATCGATGCGGGCTTCAACGATCTGATGCGCCCGGCCATGTACGGTAGCTATCACCATATCTCCGCGCTGGCGGGGGATGGTCGTTCTCTGCAACAAACTCCTCAACGGGAAACCGTGGTGGCCGGACCGCTGTGCGAATCAGGCGACGTGTTTACCCAGCAGGAAGGCGGAAATGTGGAAACCCGTCTGTTGCCTGCGGTGGTGCCGGGTGATTATCTGGTTTTGCATGATACCGGGGCGTACGGAGCGTCAATGTCGTCAAACTACAATAGCCGCCCGCTGCTGCCGGAGGTCTTGTTTGATAACGGCGTGGCGCGACTGATTCGTCGTCGCCAGACCATTGATGAGCTGTTAGCGCTGGAATTAATCTGAGTAAAGCTGGCCGGATAAGGTGCTTGCGTCGCCATCCGGCTCTTTTTCATATTACTTAAAGTACGGTCCGAGCGTTACTGAGTCACGTAATACCAGTTTGCCGGTAAACGGAGGGATCGGCTCCACGCTCTCACCGTTGGCCAGACGTATAGCCTGGTCGATTGCCGTGGTTATCATGGTATCAATCGGCAGATAAACGGTAGATAACCCCGGTTCCAGCCATTTGGCGCTGGGCGCATCATCAAAACCAAACAGCGAGACGTCCGTCGGGATCCTCAGTCCGGCCTGATGTAACGCTTTTGATGCACCTAATGCCATGTCATCGTTACAGGCGAAAAGGGCGCTGAATTTCACCCCTTCCTCCAGCAGTTCTCGACAGGCTTCATAGCCTCGCGTCATCGTGGAGTCGCCGTATTTAACCTTATCAGGATCCCAGGGAATACCGTTTTTTTCCAGAGCCTTACGATACCCCATCAGGCGGGATTTACCGGTAGGCGTATGGCCTGGCACGGTGATACAAGCAATATCGCTGTGCCCCTGCGAGATCAGATAATTGACCGCCTGATACGCCGCGTCTTCCTGCTCAAAGAAAATCGCGCGATCGCGGGCCTGACTGACATCACGGTTGATGACCAGCAAGGGCATCGCAATGCTGTTCATCAGCGACATAATCGCCTTTTCACTCATATAGCGGGTATAAAGAATAATGGCGTCGCACTGCCTGTCGGCCAGCATTTGCACGGCTTCCTGCTCACGCTCCGGCGTGTCGTGACCATCGGTGACGATCAACTGCTTGCCGTGAGACTCTGTCTGGCGCGAGGCCTGTTGCAGCAGGCGGCCAAAGTAGAATCCATCAAATGTGGAAACCACCAGGCCAATGCTGTTGCTGGTGCGATTCGCTAAAGAGCGCGCTAAAAAGTTGGGCCGATAATCGAGTGCCTGCATGGCCTTGAACACTTTCTGGCGCGTGCTCTCTTTTACCTGACCCGTTCCATTTAGTACGCGCGAAACGGTCGCTTTTGAGACGCCTGCGTGTCGTGAAACGTCCAACATCGTAGTCATGACGCAATCCTGGTTAATCGTTTGACGATGAGTTCCCCGGCTCTGTCAGCGCCGAAACGGAATGGCGACGCACCAGAGTTGGGTTAAAGACGTGGGTAATTTCAGGTGCGGGTCGCTTCTCCGCCAGCGCGAGCGCCAGTTCGGCGGCCTGGGTTGCCATCGTCACGATGGGATAGCGTACCGTGGTCAGACGTGGGCGCACATAGCGGGAAATCAGCACATCATCAAAGCCAATCAGCGAGATTTCTCCCGGCACATCAATGCCGTTATCATTCAATACGCCCATGGCGCCAGCCGCCATTGAGTCGTTGTAGCAGGCTACCGCAGTGAAGTTTTTGCCACGACCAAGTAACTCGGTCATGGCCTGTTCACCGCCGCTTTCATCCGGTTCGCCGAACGTCACCAGTCGATCGCTTACCGGTATATTGCTCTCCGCCAGCGCGTCGTAATAGCCTTGCAGACGATCTTCCGCATCAGAAATACTGTGATTGGAACACAGGTAGCCAATGCGCGTATGGCCCTGTTGAATAAGGTGTCGGGTAGCGAGCCACGCGCCGAAACGGTCATCGAGGGCAACGCAGCGTTGTTCGAATCCCGGCAGAATTCGGTTAATCAATACCATGCCGGGGATTTGCTTCATTAATGAAGCCAAATCCGCATCCGGGATGATTTTGGCATGGACAACAAGGGCCGCGCAGCGGTGGCGAATGAGCTGTTCAATCGCCTGACGTTCCTTCTGTTCATTATGGTAGCCGTTGCCAATCAGCAAAAAATTCCCGGTGTTATAGGCCACCTGCTCGACAGCTTTAACCATTGCCCCAAAGAATGGATCGGACACATCACCAACGACCAGACCGATGGTTTCAGTGGATTGTTGCGCCAGTGCACGCGCATTCGCATTGGGGTGGTAGCTGAGTGATTCCATTGCACTCGTTACGGCCAGACGCGATGCTTCGCTGGCTTTGGGGGAATCATTGATCACTCGAGAAACGGTGGCGACTGATACACCAGCTAGTCGGGCTACATCCTTTATGGTCGCCATGATAGTACCTGTTGTGGGTAAACGCTTACATTCCGTCAGTGTTACGGAAAATGGCTGGCTGTTCAAGCAGATTGCCCGTCAGGACCTCGCAAATGTGAGCGCGCGCGAGCGAAGTAAGACAGAAAATAGAAAATGCTAATTTTTGCTTACACTTTGCGATGTGCTGTTGCGATTGTTCGCTGGTGGGAGAACTGAGCGGATTGCTAAAGTTGGGATCCCAGAGGTATTGATAGGTGAAATCAACTTTCGGGTTGATCACTAGAATTACACCAGCCTGCGCAGATGCGCAGGTTTTTTTTTGCCTTCAGCCTATCTGTAACAGTAACCGATAATTTACACAACTCGTTGCATTTGGGTTCATTCCTTTGCGTTTTCGTACTGGCGTATCTGGCTGCTGACGACCACAATCAAGATCCCAGAGGTATTGATTGGTGAGATTATTCGGTACGCACTTCGTACCTGTCTCTTGCACCGACCTGCGCGGATGCGCAGGTTTTTTTTCGGACTGTATTTACCTGTTTACCTGTCGCGCCCATTCCCCAACTCGTATACTCTCCCACCATTAATGTTTCTATAATTAATGGCACAGGGAGTTGAGATGCTATTTGGCTTTTTTCGTAATCTGTTTCGCGTGCTTTTCCGCGTTCGCGTCACGGGCAATGTCAGCGCGCTACAGGGAGAACGCGTTCTAATCACTCCCAACCATGTCTCATTTATAGACGGCATCCTACTGGCGCTATTTTTACCGATTCGTCCCGTCTTCGCCGTTTACACCTCGATCAGCCAGCAATGGTATATGCGCTGGCTAACCCCGCTGATTGACTTTGTGCCGTTAGACCCAACCAAACCGATGTCGATTAAGCATCTGGTCCGTCTGGTCGAGCAGGGCCGTCCGGTGGTGATTTTTCCCGAAGGACGCATTTCGACCACCGGTTCGTTGATGAAAATATATGACGGTGCCGGGTTTGTCGCCGCGAAGTCGGGAGCGACGGTCGTTCCTGTCCGCATTGAGGGAGCAGAGCTTTCCCACTTCAGCCGCCTGAAAGGTCTGGTTAAACAGCGATTCTTCCCGCGTATCCAACTGCACATTCTACCGCCGACTCAAATGCCAATGCCGGAAGCCCCGCGAGCGCGCGATCGCCGCAAAATCGCCGGTGAAATGCTGCATCAAATTATGATGGAAGCACGCATGGCGGTACGCCCGCGTGAAACGCTATACGAGTCGCTGCTGGCGGCAAAATACCGTTTTGGCGCGGGCAAAAACTGCATTGAAGATGTTAACTTTACGCCGGACAGCTACCGCAAACTGCTGACTAAGACGCTCTTTGTGGCCCGTATTCTGGAAAAATACAGCGCCGAAGGTGAAAAAATCGGCCTGATGCTGCCAAATGCGGGGATCAGCGCGGCGGTCATTTTTGGAGCCATTGCGCGTCGACGCATTCCGGCCATGATGAACTACACGGCGGGCGTGAAAGGGTTAACCAGCGCCATTACTGCGTCTGAAATCAAAACGATCTTCACTTCCCGACAGTTTCTCGATAAAGGCAAACTCTGGCATCTACCGGAACAGCTCACCCAGGTACGCTGGGTTTATCTGGAAGATTTAAAAGCCGATGTGACGTTGAGCGATAAGCTGTGGATTTTCTCACATCTGCTGGCACCGCATCTGGCGCAGGTGAAACAGCAGCCGGAAGAGGCTGCTGTGATCCTCTTTACGTCTGGTTCGGAAGGCCATCCGAAAGGCGTGGTCCACAGCCACAAGAGTATTCTGGCGAACGTTGAGCAGATTAAAACAATTGCCGATTTCACCGCCGATGACCGCTTTATGTCGGCGCTGCCGCTGTTCCACTCCTTTGGCCTGACGGTGGGATTATTCACGCCGCTACTGACCGGTGCGGAAGTGTTTCTTTATCCCAGCCCGCTTCATTACCGCATTGTGCCGGAGCTGGTATACGACCGGAACTGCACCGTGTTGTTTGGTACTTCAACGTTCCTCGGCAACTATGCGCGTTTCGCGCATCCGTACGATTTCCACCGCCTGCGCTATGTGGTGGCAGGCGCGGAAAAACTGCAAGACAGCACAAAACAGCTATGGCAGGAGAAATTTGGCCTGCGCGTCCTTGAAGGCTATGGCGTGACGGAATGTGCGCCGGTTGTGTCGATCAATGTGCCGATGGCGGCAAAATCAGGAACGGTAGGGCGCATCTTGCCTGGCATGGATGCCCGACTGCTGGCTGTTCCGGGTATTGAGGATGGTGGGCGTTTGCAACTGAAAGGCCCGAATATTATGAGCGGCTATTTGCGCGTCGAAAAACCTGGCGTGCTGGAAGTGCCGACGGCAGAAAATGCGCAGGGTGAGATTGAGCGCGGCTGGTATGACACCGGAGACATCGTCCGCTTTGATGAAAACGGCTTTGTACAGATCCAGGGGCGCGCCAAGCGTTTTGCTAAAATTGCCGGAGAGATGGTCTCGCTGGAAATGGTTGAGCAACTGGCATTGGCGGTATCTGCAGACAAAATGCACGCCACGGCGATCAAGAGCGATGCCAGCAAAGGTGAGGCGCTGGTGCTGTTCACTACCGACAGCGAACTCACGCGTGAAAAACTACAGCAGTATGCGCGAGCGCATGGCGTGCCTGAACTTGCCGTGCCGCGTGATATTCGCCACCTGAAGCAACTCCCATTACTCGGCAGCGGTAAGCCGGATTTTGTTACGCTGAAAAGCTGGGTCGATGAGCCGGAAAAACAACATGATTGAGTCAGCGCACACTAACACTTCAATCTGGTCCAAAGGGATGATGTCCGTCATCGCCGCGCAGTTTCTGTCGGCGTTTGGCGATAACGCACTGCTGTTCGCTACGCTGGCGCTGCTGAAGGAACAATTTTATCCGGACTGGAGCCAGCCAATCCTGCAAATGGTGTTTGTGGGCGCTTACATCCTGTTTGCGCCATTTGTTGGACAGGTGGCGGATAGCTTTGCCAAAGGCAGAGTGATGATGTTCGCGAACGCCCTGAAACTGCTGGGCGCGGCGAGTATTTGCTTCGGCATTAATCCGTTTCTCGGGTATACGCTGGTGGGGATTGGCGCGGCCGCGTATTCACCGGCCAAGTATGGCATTCTCGGTGAATTGACCACCGGTGACAAACTGGTGAAAGCCAACGGCCTGATGGAAGCCTCCACTATCGCCGCGATTTTGCTCGGTTCTGTCGCTGGTGGCGTTCTGGCCGACTGGCATGTGATTGCCGCGCTTTCTGCCTGTGCGCTGGCCTATGCTGGCGCCGTGGTGGCTAACCTGTACATCCCGAAACTGGCCGCGGCTCGTCCTGGCCAATCCTGGCATCTGGGGAAAATGACGCGCAGTTTCTTCTGCGCCGCTTCTTCGCTGTGGCGCAACGGTGAAACACGTTTTTCGTTGGTCGGAACCAGCCTTTTTTGGGGCGCGGGCGTCACGCTGCGTTTTCTGCTGGTGCTGTGGGTTCCGGTGGCGCTCGGCATCACCGATAACGCTACGCCGACCTACCTCAATGCCATGGTAGCGATTGGGATTGTCGTAGGCGCGGGGGCGGCAGCGAAGCTGGTGACGCTGGAAACCGTGTCGCGCTGTATGCCAGCGGGGATCCTGATTGGCGTCGTGGTGCTGATTTTCTCACTTCAGCATGCGCTGCTTCCGGCTTACGCGTTGCTGATGCTTATCGGCGTGTCAGGTGGCTTCTTTGTGGTACCGCTGAATGCGTTGCTGCAGGAGCGGGGCAAGAAAAGCGTCGGTGCGGGTAATGCGATCGCGGTGCAAAACCTGGGAGAAAACAGCGCGATGCTGCTGATGCTTGGGATTTACTCACTGGCAGTGCTGGTGGGGATCCCGGCGGTAGCGATTGGTATTGGATTCGGTGCGCTGTTTGCGCTGGCGATTGCGGCGCTGTGGATTTGGCAGCGCCGCCAGCCTGGTACGAGATGAATGAACAATGAATGTGCCGGATGGCAGCGTCGCCTTATCTGGCCTACAGAGAGCAGCAATTTGTAGGTCTGATAAGCGTAGCGCCATCAGGCACTAACCGTCACGGTGCAGGATAGGTATACACCTGATGCACCGCTTCAATCTCTGCCAGTACTTCTTCGCTCAACTCCAGATGCAGGCTTTCAACGTTGGTTTTTAGCTGCTCCATCGTCGTGGCTCCCAGCAGGGTGCTGGCGACAAACGGCTGACGACGCACGAATGCCAGCGCCATTTGCGCAGGATCCAGATTATGGCGTTTCGCGATATCCACATAGGCCGCAACGGCTTTTTGCGTTTGCTCGCCGCTGTAACGCGTGAAACGGCTAAACAGCGTATTGCGTGCACCGGCAGGCTTCGCGCCGTTCAGGTATTTACCGGTTAATGTACCGAAGCCAAGGCAAGAGTAGGCCAGCAGTTCAACGCCTTCATACTGGCTCACTTCCGCCAGTCCAACCTCAAAGCTGCGATTCAGCAGGCTGTAGGGGTTCTGGATGGTGGCGATGCGCGGCAGATCGTGTTTGTCCGCCAGGTGCAGGTAGCGCATCACGCCAAACGCGGTTTCATTGGACACGCCGATGTAGCGAATTTTCCCCGCGCGCTGAAACTCTGCCAGCGCGTCCAGCGTATCCAGCAGCGAAACGACCGGCGCAGAGTCCGTCCAGCTGTAGCCTAACTTACCAAAGCAGTTGGTCGGGCGCTGCGGCCAGTGAACCTGATACAGATCCAGGTAATCGGTTTGCAGTCTTTTCAGGCTGTCGTGCAGCGCTTCACGGATATTTTTACGGTCCAGCGCCTGATTCGGTCGAATACCGCTGTCGTTGTTACGTGAAGGTCCACTGACCTTAGAAGCAACGATTAGCTTTTCACGGCTGCCGTGTTTGGCGAGCCAGTTACCTACGTAGGTTTCGGTGAGACCCTGGGTTTCAGGACGCGGCGGTACCGGATACATCTCGGCAACGTCGATCAAATTTATGCCTTGTTCTACGGCATAATCGAGCTGTGCATGTGCGTCGGCTTCGCTGTTTTGTTCACCAAACGTCATTGTGCCCAGCCCCAGTGTACTGACTTCAAGCGAGCTGTGGGGTATACGGTGATATTGCATAGCCGTTTCCTTTTTATAATCACGACATAAGGATTATAAAAATGGCTGAGGGAAGAGAAAAAGGGAAGTAAAATTGTTAAGGCCAGCGCGCTGCTGACCTCAACCATCAGCGTTCAATGATTTGAGACACATCATCGCGATTAATCTGCATCGCATTGCCTTGCTGGTCGTGATAGCTCACCAGACCGGTATCATCGTCAATTTCTGGTTTTCCATCGGTCAGGATCATTCGACCATCTTTTGTCGCCATAACATAATCACTGCTGCATCCGGAAACGGCAAAAGCCAGTCCTACGGCGGAAATCAAAACTGCCCATTTTTTCATCTGCTTATCCTCACATGGCCTGCATCTGACAATAGTTTAGTAATAACGCGAAGTTGTGCATGGCGAAAGCAGTAAAATCTTAAACTGTGAGAAGAGGTAGGTGTGGCGCGCATTCGCTCCCCGTGCGGGGAGCGATGGATTTCATAAGAGCGGATTTTTTTTATTACGCCACAGGTTCAGGGTCTCTACCGCAATAGAGAAGAACATGGCGAAATAGATATATCCTTTCGGAACGTGGACGTCGAAACTTTCCAGAATTAGCGTGAAACCGACCAGAATCAGGAACGAGAGTGCCAGCATTTTTACCGAAGGATGGCGATCGACAAAATCGCCAATCGGGCGTGCAGCAAACATCATCACACCCACGGCAATCACCACTGCAGCCATCATGATAAACAGATGATCGGACAAGCCTACCGCAGTAATCACGGAATCCAGGCTGAAGATAATGTCTAACAACATGATCTGCACAATCGCGCCCAGAAAAGAGGAAACGCGGGTTTTCAGCCCCTCTTCCTCACCTTCAATGGATTCGTGGATCTCCTTACTGGCTTTCCAGATCAGGAACAATCCCCCGAGTAGAAGGATCAGGTCGCGCGCTGATATTGCCTCGCCAAACACTTCGAATAGCGGGTTTGTCAGACGCGTTACCCAGGCGATAGAGGCCAGCAGTGCCAGACGCATGATCATCGCCGCCGCAAGCCCAATACGTCGGGCATGATTGCGTTGCGCTGTCGGGAGTTTGGCTACAACCAGAGAGAGGAAAATAATATTGTCGATCCCAAGAACGATCTCCAGCAGCGTCAGCGTACCGAGCGCAAGCCAGGCGTTAGGATCGGTTATCCATGCAAATAACATCGAACAAAGTCCTGCCAAAAAAAAGAAGCGGTAATTATAGGCCCGTAACGCGGCGGGTGAAAGACCGGACGGTGCCTATTGCGCCTGGAACAAGAAATGTCGCTCAAGCAATGCGCGCGTGAAGTTCTTTTTCAAGTAAAAACCGCGTGGTAGGGTCAGGATGGGTTCGCCATGGGCGCCAATGGCCTCGGTAAGCGCTCGGGCGTTGGCGGCTTTAGGACGCAGCTGTAGCACTTCCCCATGGCGGGCAGTGATGCGTTCGACGTGGCCTAACACTATCATGTCCATCAACTCTTCCCAGTCCAGACGCAATTGCCGGTCTTCTTCTTCATTCGGGCTCCACAGCAGGGGAGAGCCGACGCGGCGCTCAGCCAGCGGGATGCTGCGTTCGCCTTCTACCGGGATCCACAGAACGCGTTTAAGTTTGTGCCGCACATGGCTGGTTTCCCAGGTAACGCCGGTATTGCCGGTTAACGGTGCCACGCACACAAAGGTGGTTTCCAGCGGTCTGCCAAGGCTATCCACTGGGATTGTTTTCAGCTCCACGCCCAGCGCCGCAAAATCCTGCTCCGGTTTGCTGCCCGCACTAGCGCCGAGCCAGATTTCCAGTAACACGCCAATCCAGCCTTTATCGCGCTTGAGATCCTTGGGGGCGACGAGTCCTGCCATTGCCGCCAACTCTCCCAGCGCGTAGCCCGAAAGCAGCCGTGCCTGGCTCAACAACTGGGCTTCAGATTCAGGGGGAGAAAGCAGCGGATGGAGTTCTGACATCGGGTTAACCCTTAGGTGAAAAAATGAGCAAAGATTTTATACCGTGTGGACAGAGTTTATCTTTTTCCACATGCTTTATTCAATTCTATGATTTATATTGGTTTTTAGATTCACATACGCAGAGTTGCGCAACAGCGAAGCGGGTTTTCCAATTCTGGTCACTGACAATGAACAGGATCTTACACCATGTTATCCACAGAAAGATGGGATAACTGTGAAAAACCCCCACTACTGTTTCAATTTACAGCCTTGACGTGCGACGAAAATCGAATTTTCACACAAATTGTGCCTAACTTATTGGCATAATCTGTGGATAAAACCAACGCTGGTCGATCTTTCATCAGCCTGAAGATCGTGTGCGTGATATACGTCACGTTTCTATGGGTTTATTTGCGCTGAACGGTTTTAACTTTATGAATATAGAAGACTATTTTTGATATGTGACGAATGTCTTATTCGGACTGTTCTGGGTTTTCCCATAGTAATTCCGTACTTCTTCACAACTATATCCACAGAAAAGGTGAATAAAATCGCCTTGCTTGCCCTTCTTCTGTTTATAACTCCGCCCTTAGCTGTGAGTTATTCAATTGTTATTAGAGTATCGCGCCCTTAACAGAGTGGTTTACCGCCTCTCTGGAGTGTGAAACAATCGTTTGTATATAAGGTTTATATTGAGGTAGTCCGGTGATTGATGACGATGGCTACCGCCCGAATGTAGGGATAGTAATTTGTAACCGCCAGGGGCAGGTCATGTGGGCCCGGCGATTTGGTCAGCACTCCTGGCAATTCCCGCAAGGTGGGATAAATGCAGGAGAGACAGCAGAGCAGGCGATGTACCGGGAACTCTTTGAAGAAGTGGGTCTCAGTCGTAAAGATGTACGGATCCTTGCTTCTACTCGTAACTGGTTGCGTTACAAGTTACCGAAACGTTTGGTGCGTTGGGACACGAAGCCGGTTTGTATCGGCCAGAAACAAAAATGGTTTCTTCTGCAATTGGTCAGCAGCGATGCTGAAATCAATATGCAAACCAGCAGTACACCTGAGTTCGACGGCTGGCGCTGGGTGAGTTACTGGTATCCGGTTCGACAGGTGGTGTCATTTAAACGCGATGTCTATCGCAGGGTGATGAAAGAATTCGCAAGTGTTGTCATGGCGCTTCAGGAGAGCACTCCTAAGCCGCAAAGCGCACCTGCGTACAGACGTAAAAGAGGTTAAGCTACGCAAATTATGCTCACCCGCCTGCGCGAAATAGTCGAAAAGGTGGCCAGTGCTCCGCGTCTGAATGAAGCGCTGAATATTCTGGTTACCGACATCTGTCTTGCGATGGATACAGAGGTCTGTTCGGTTTATTTGGCCGATCACGATCGACGTTGTTATTACCTCATGGCGACCCGGGGACTGAAGAAACCGCGTGGTCGTACTGTCGCACTCGCGTTTGATGAAGGTATCGTTGGCCTGGTTGGCAGGCTGGCGGAACCTATCAACCTCGCCGATGCGCAAAAACATCCCAGCTTTAAATACATCCCTTCGGTAAAAGAAGAGCGCTTTCGTGCGTTCTTAGGCGTACCGATTATTCAGCGCCGTCAGCTGTTAGGTGTGCTGGTGGTCCAGCAGCGCGAATTGCGCCAGTACGATGAAAGTGAAGAGTCTTTCCTCGTCACGCTCGCCACGCAAATGGCGGCGATTCTTTCGCAGTCGCAGCTTAACGCGCTGTTCGGCCAATACCGGCAAACGCGCATCCGCGCATTGCCCGCCGCCCCTGGTGTGGCAATAGCCGAAGGCTGGCAGGATGCGACGCTGCCGCTGATGGAGCAGGTCTATCAGGCTTCAACGCTGGATCCGGTGCTTGAGCGCGAGCGGCTCACCGGTGCGCTGGAAGAGGCCGCGAATGAATTCCGGCGCTACAGCAAACGCTTTACCGCCGGGGCGCAAAAAGAAACGGCGGCGATTTTTGATCTCTACTCACACTTGCTTTCCGATACTCGTCTGCGCCGTGAGCTGTTTGCGGAAGTGGATAACGGTTCGGTGGCCGAGTGGGCCGTTAAAACGATCATTGAAAAGTTTGCCGAACAGTTTGCCGCGCTGAGTGATAACTACCTCAAAGAGCGGGCCGGAGATTTACGCGCGCTGGGCCAGCGTCTACTGTTCCATCTTGACGACTCGATCCAGGGGCCGAATACCTGGCCGGAGCGCTTTGTGCTGGTGGCGGATGAGCTTTCCGCCACCACGCTGGCGGAACTTCCTCAGGACCGCTTAGTCGGTGTGGTTGTCCGGGACGGCGCGGCCAACTCTCATGCGGCTATTATGGTTCGTGCGCTGGGTATCCCTACCGTCATGGGGGCCGATATCCAGCCATCGGTGTTACACCGCCGTACGCTGGTAGTGGACGGTTATCGCGGTGAACTGCTGGTCGATCCAGAACCGGTATTGATCCAGGAATACCAGCGTCTTATCAGTGAAGAAATTGAGCTGAGCCGCCTGGCGGAAGATGACGTCAACCAGCCAGCACAGTTGAAAAGCGGCGAGCGTGTGAAGGTGATGCTCAATGCGGGCCTCAGCCCGGAGCATGAAGAGAAGCTGGGGAGCCGGATCGATGGCATTGGCCTGTATCGCACCGAAATCCCGTTCATGCTGCAAAGCGGTTTTCCTTCGGAAGAAGAACAGGTTGCGCAGTATCAGGGCATGCTGCAAATGTTTAACGACAAGCCGGTGACCCTACGTACGCTGGATGTCGGCGCCGATAAACAACTGCCCTACATGCCGATCAGTGAAGAGAACCCGTGCCTTGGCTGGCGTGGGATCCGCATAACGCTCGATCAGCCGGAGATCTTTTTGATCCAGGTTCGGGCCATGCTGCGTGCCAACGCGGCAACCGGCAACCTGAGCATTTTGCTGCCGATGGTCACCAGCATTGATGAAGTGGACGAAGCGCGACGTTTGATTGAACGCGCCGGACGCGAAGTGGAAGAGATGATCGGCTACGCGATCCCAAAACCGCGCATTGGTATCATGCTGGAAGTTCCGTCGATGGTGTTTATGCTGCCGCATCTGATAAACCGGATAGACTTTATCTCGGTCGGAACCAACGATCTCACTCAGTACATTCTGGCTGTAGATCGTAACAATACGCGGGTGGCCAGCATTTATGACAGCCTGCATCCGGGTATGTTACGTGTGCTGGCGATGATTGCGCAGGAAGCCGAAAGAAGCGGTATCGATTTGCGATTGTGCGGTGAAATGGCGGGCGACCCGATGTGCGTGGCCATTCTGATCGGCCTGGGTTTTCGCCATTTGTCGATGAACGGTCGTTCCGTGGCTCGCGTTAAATATCTGCTGCGCCATATCGATTTTGATGAGGCGCAAACGCTGGCGCAACGCAGCCTGGAAGCACAGATGGCGACAGAAGTACGCCATCAGGTGGCGGCTTTTATGGAACGCCGTGGCATGGGGGGACTGATTCGCGGGGGATTGTGAATCGGGGGCTGGTAACAGTAGGTATACATATCTTTTAACTGTAATCGGCATCCGCTGCGATCCCCATGTGCTATCATTCGCACCTTTGGAGCGCCTGCATTATGCAGGCGCGCTTATCAATTGCTGTCTGAATTCAGCGAAATAACAAGAACTTGTGGTGACAGATGACCAGTAGCTATCTGCATTTTCCGGATTTCGATCCGGTCATTTTCTCAATCGGACCCGTCGCGCTTCACTGGTACGGCTTAATGTATTTGGTGGGGTTTATTTTTGCGATGTGGCTGGCGACGCGCCGTGCTAATCGTCCGGGCAGTGGCTGGACCAAAAATGAAGTAGAAAATCTACTGTATGCGGGCTTCCTCGGGGTTTTCCTTGGAGGGCGTATTGGTTACGTACTGTTCTATAACTTCCCGTTATTCCTCGATAACCCGCTGTATCTGTTCCGCGTTTGGGACGGCGGGATGTCCTTCCACGGTGGGCTTATTGGTGTGATCCTGGTGATGATTATCTTCGCCAAACGCACCAAGCGTTCGTTCTTCCAGGTTTCTGATTTCATTGCCCCGCTGATTCCGTTTGGTCTGGGTGCAGGGCGTCTGGGCAACTTTATCAACGGTGAGCTGTGGGGACGCGTTGATCCGAACTTCAAGTACACCATGCTGTTCCCGGGCTCCCGTACCGAAGATATTTTACTGCTGCAAACTAACCCGCAATGGCAGTCAATTTTTGATACCTACGGCTCGCTGCCGCGCCACGCCTCACAGCTTTATGAGATGGCGCTGGAAGGCGTTGTGCTGTTTATCATTCTTAATCTTTACATTCGTAAACCGCGCCCGATGGGCTCGGTATCCGGTCTGTTCCTGATTGGTTATGGCGCGTTTCGTATTATCGTTGAATTCTTCCGCCAGCCGGATGCACAGTTTACCGGCACCTGGGTACAGTACATTAGCATGGGACAGATCCTATCAATCCCGATGATTGTCGCAGGCATTATTATGATGGTTTGGGCGTACCGCCGCAGCCCACAGCAACACGTTTCCTGAGGAACCATGAAACAGTATTTAGAACTGATGCAAAAAGTGCTGGATGAAGGCACACAGAAAAACGACCGTACCGGAACCGGAACGCTTTCCATTTTTGGTCATCAGATGCGTTTTAATCTGCAGGAAGGGTTCCCGCTGGTTACGACTAAACGCTGCCATTTACGCTCGATCATTCATGAACTGCTGTGGTTTTTGCAGGGCGACACCAACGTTGCCTACCTGCATGAAAACAACGTCTCAATCTGGGACGAATGGGCGGATGAAAACGGTAATCTGGGGCCGGTTTATGGCAAACAGTGGCGTGCGTGGCCTACGCCAGATGGTCGCCATATTGACCAGATCACCACGGTGTTAAACCAGCTCAAAAATGACCCGGACTCTCGCCGAATTATCGTTTCTGCATGGAACGTCGGTGAGCTGGATAAAATGGCGCTGGCGCCGTGCCACGCGTTCTTCCAGTTTTACGTGGCGGATGGCAAGCTCTCCTGCCAGTTGTATCAGCGTTCGTGCGATGTGTTCCTCGGTTTGCCGTTTAACATTGCCAGCTACGCCTTGCTGGTACACATGATGGCGCAGCAGTGCGATCTGGAAGTGGGTGATTTTGTCTGGACCGGTGGCGACACGCACCTGTACAGCAATCATATGGATCAAACGCATCTGCAGCTTAGCCGCGAACCGCGCGCGCTGCCGAAGCTGGTCATCAAACGTAAGCCTGAATCTATCTTTGACTATCGCTTCGAAGATTTCGAAATTGAAGGCTACGATCCGCATCCTGGTATTAAAGCGCCAGTGGCTATCTAACCGGCCTCATGCTGTCACAACCGACGCCCGTGTGCGTCGGTTTTTTTTGTCTCAAATCGCGTTCTTCGGCGTGGGTTCCTGAAATATTGCAACGACCTGCAACGCGACAAATATTCCTCGTAGCTCGCCGTAGAAACCGAATTTCCCGCTCGTTATTCATTTTCCTCACGCCATACTGGCGACATGAAAAAACAACACGGCTACACGCTTCTCGAAACCCTGATTGCGATGCTGATCGTCGCGGCGCTTGGCGCCTCGGGGCTGTATGGTTGGCAGCGCTGGCAGCAGCAACAGCGGCTATGGCAAACCGCCATTCAGGTGCGAGATTACCTGCTGCAACTGCGTGAAGATGCTAACTGGCGTAACCGCGATCACGTCATCAGCGTGATTCGGGATGGCACATCCTGGTGTTTTGTCAGCTCTGCTGCTGTGCAAACCACGTGTCTACCCGTTTCGCCCTTGGTTTTTACACCGGCCTGGGACGATGTCGAAATGGCAGAGATAACGCCTTCACTGGCCTTTTTTGGTCTGCGCAATACGGCATGGGCTGGACATATTCGCCTGAAAAATACGACAGGGGAATGGCGCGTGGTGGTGTCTGGCTGGGGGCGAATCAGGCTTTGCGAGAAAGATGAGGCCAGGTTATGTCAGTAAATGAACGGGGCTTTTCACTCCTGGAGGTGCTGATTGCTATGGCGATTAGCAGCGTTTTATTGCTTAGCTCAGCGCGATTTTTACCCGCGCTGCAGCGAGAGATCCTGCGCAACACGCGCCAGTTAGCGCTTGAAGATGAAATATGGCAGCGGGTATACACCGTGGCGAAGCATCTTCAGCGGGCAGGGTATTGCCGCGGAAACTGTGTCGGAGAGGGGCTGGTGATATCGGCTAAGGGCGACTGTGTCATTGCGCGCTGGGATGCCAATAGCAACGGCATTTGGGAGAGCAGTCCCGCGAAAGAGGCCGATACGATTGGATTTCGTTTACAGGACAAGGTACTGGAGACCCTGCGGGGAGCAACGGACTGCAATGGAAAAGGGTGGGAGAAAATGACCGATTCAGCCACGATACAGATTGAGGCATTTCAGGTCGAACGTCTGAATATCAGCGGATATTCCCCGCTCCTTACGCTGCGTTTGCGCGGAGTGAACAATGTCGAACCACAAAAGGTTATTGAAGCAGTCTACAGCGTGACAGGATTCAACCTGTGAACCGTGAGCGGGGCGTTTCATCTTTAGCGATGGTCTTGTTGCTATTAGTGCTCGGTAGCCTTCTGCTGCAAGGCGTTAGCAGGCAGGAGTCCCGTTTTGCTTCGCGAGTGGTCACGCAAAGTCAGGCTCTGCAGCGCCAGGCGGTGGTGCAATCCGCGATGGAATGGGGGCGTATGCAGCCCTGGCGCTTACAACTCGCCGCACAGTGTCGGCGTTATACCACGCAGGATGCCGCGGTTTGTCTGCGACTGCTTACTAATAATTTCGTGCTGCTTATAGTCCATTATGAAGGGGTATCGTTATGGCGGCAGGGGGCGATTATTGATGGCAATATCGAATACTCGGCGCACGGCTGGAGCGATTTTTGTCCACTAAAGGAGCAGGCACTATGTCAGATCCCCTGAACAGACAGCGTGGCTTTAGCCTGCCGGAAGTGATGCTGGCAATGGTGCTGATGATCATGATTGTGACCGCGCTGTCAGGATACCAGCGGGCGCTGATGAACAGCTTTATCATCAGAAACCAGTATCAGCAACTCTGGCGTCACGCCTGGCTGCAAACCCAGCTGTATCAGTTTTCATCGCCTTTGAACTGGCAGGTTAACCGAATGCAGACAATGAGCGCGGGATGTGTCAGCATCAACGTTAAAATTTCTTCACCCTTGGGCAGGCAGGGTCAGATGACGCGTCTGCATTGCCCGAATCGTCAGTAGTCAGGAGTCGCTATGTTAAGGGTCTACCACTCCAATCGTCTGGATGTGCTGGAAGCGTTAATGGAATTTATCGTTGAGCGCGAGCGGCTGGACGACCCCTTTGAACCTGAGATGATCCTGGTTCAAAGTACCGGTATGGCGCAGTGGCTACAAATGACCCTTGCACAGAAGTTTAGTATTGCCGCCAACATCGATTTTCCGCTGCCCGCGAGTTTTATCTGGGATATGTTTGTGCGCGTGCTGCCGGATATCCCGAAAGAGAGCGCGTTCAGCAAACAGAGCATGAGCTGGAAGTTGATGACGCTGTTGCCGCAATTGCTGGATGGCGATGACTTCGCATTACTGCGCCACTATCTGACGGACGACACCGATAAACGTAAGCTGTTTCAGCTTTCCTCGCGCGCGGCTGACCTCTTCGACCAGTATTTAGTCTATCGACCTGAGTGGTTGACCCAGTGGGAAGCCGGGCGACTGGTTGAGGGACTCGGCGAATCTCAGGCCTGGCAGGCGCCGTTGTGGAAAGCGCTGGTGGAACACACCGAGGAATTGGGCCAGCCGCGCTGGCATCGCGCCAATTTATACCAACGATTTATTCAGACTCTGGAAAGTGCGTCCGAGTGCCCGCAGGGACTGCCTTCTCGCGTCTTTATTTGCGGCATTTCAGCGCTGCCGCCGGTTTATTTGCAGGCATTGCAGGCGCTGGGCAAGCACATTGATATTCATCTGCTGTTTACCAACCCTTGTCGCTACTACTGGGGAGATATAAAAGATCCCGCCTGGCTGGCGAAGCTGATGGCGCGTCAGCGTCGGCACAGCTTTGAAGAACGCCATCTGCCGCTGTTTCGCGATAGTCAGAAAGCCGAAGGGGTGTTTAACAGCGATGGTGAACAGGATGTGGGCAACCCGATGCTGGCCTCGTGGGGCAAACTGGGGCGCGATTACATTTATCTGCTTTCAGAACTGGAAAATAGTCAGGAGCTGGATGCGTTTGTCGATATAACACCTGACAATCTTTTGCATAATATTCAATCGGATATTCTGGAACTTGAAAGTCATGCCGTGGCGGGCGTTACGCTTGAAGAGTATTCGCGTAGCGACAATAAACGACGGCTTGAACTAAACGACACCAGCGTGACTTTCCATGTTTGTCATAGTCCACAGCGCGAGGTAGAAATTCTTCATGACCGCCTGCTGGCAATGCTGGAAGCGGATCCCACGCTGACGCCGCGCGATATTATTGTGATGGTGGCGGATATCGACAGCTACAGCCCATTTATTCAGTCGGTCTTTGGCAGTGCGCCAGCTGAGCGTTACTTACCTTATGCGATTTCCGACCGTCGGGCGCGCCAGTCTCATCCTGTCTTACAGGCCTTTATTAGCCTGCTGTCGCTGCCGGATAGCCGTTTTGTCTCAGAAGATGTGCTGGCATTACTGGATGTGCCCGTGCTGGCGGCGCGTTTCAATATCGATGAAGAAGGGCTGCGCTATCTTCGGTTATGGGTCAATGAATCTGGGATTCGCTGGGGAATTGACGACGATAACGTGCGTGAACTGGAACTTCCGCCTACAGGTCAGCATACCTGGCAATTTGGTTTAACGCGCATGCTGCTCGGCTACGCGATGGAAAGCGCGCAGGGCGAGTGGCAATCGGTATTGCCATACGATGAGTCCAACGGTTTGATTGCCGAGTTGGTAGGGCATCTGGCCTCGTTGCTGATGCAGCTCAATCTCTGGCGTAGAGGGTTAACGCAGGAGCGCCCGCTGGAAGAGTGGCTGCCCGTTTGTCGGGACATGCTTAATGATTTCTTCCTGCCGGATGCAGATACCGAAGCGGCGATGACACTGATTGAACAGCAGTGGCAGGCCATTATCACTGAAGGTCTGGGGGCTGAGTATGGTGATGCCATACCGCTTTCTCTATTGCGAGATGAGCTGGCTCAGCGTCTTGACCAGGAGCGCATTAGCCAGCGCTTCCTGGCGGGGCCAGTTAACATTTGTACGCTGATGCCGATGCGCTCTATTCCTTTCAAGGTGGTTTGCCTGCTGGGTATGAACGATGGCGTTTATCCGCGTCAGCTTGCGCCGTTGGGCTTTGATTTGATGAGTCAAAAACCGATGAGGGGCGATCGCAGCCGTCGCGATGATGACCGCTACCTGTTTCTTGAAGCATTGATTTCAGCACAGCAAACGCTCTACATCAGCTACATTGGCCGCTCCATTCAGGACAACAGCGAGCGCTTCCCGTCGGTACTGGTGCAGGAACTGATGGACTACATCGGGCAAAGCCACTATCTGCCGGGCGATGAATCATTGACCTGCGATCAAAGCGAAGCCCGGGTAAAAGCACACATTACCCGTTTGCATACCCGTATGCCCTTTGATGCACAAAACTATCTACCGGGCGAACAGCAAAGCTATGCCCGGGAATGGCTGCCTGCGGCGAGCCTGTCAGGAAAAGCGCACACGGATTTTGTCCAGACGCTTCCCTTTGAGATGCCTGAAGCGCTGACGCTGGAAACGCTGCAGCGATTTTGGGCTCATCCGGTAAGGGCTTTTTTCCAGATGCGTCTGAGGGTCAACTTCCGTTCTGAAGAAAGTGAGATCCCGGAAACGGAACCGTTCACTCTTGAAGGATTAACCCGCTATCAGCTTAATCAGCAATTGCTTAACACGCTGGTTGAAGAGAAGGATGCTGAACAACTGTTTCGCCGTTTTCGTGCGGCGGGCACGCTTCCCTATGGGCCATTTGGCGAAATTCTGTGGGATACGCAGCGTCAGGAGATGCAGTCGCTGGCTGAACGCATTATCGCCTGTCGTCAGCCCTGCCAGAGTATGGAAATCGATCTTAACTGTAACGGCGTGCAAATCACCGGTTGGCTGCCACAGGTGCAAGAGGACGGTTTGTTGCGCTGGCGCCCATCTTTGATAAGCATTGCGCAGGGTGTGCAACTTTGGCTGGAACATCTTGTCTATTGTGCCAGTGGCGGTACGGGAGAGAGCCGGTTGTTCCTGCGTAAAGACGGGGAATGGCGTTTTCCGCCACTGGATGCAGAGCAGGCACTGCTGTACCTGTCGCAGCTCATTGACGGGTATCGGGAAGGCATGTCGTCACCATTGCTGGTATTGCCCGAAAGCGGCGGCGCCTGGATAAAAACCTGTTATGACGCCGTAAATGATGCCATGTTAGATGACGATGCAACGTTGCAAAAAGCGCGCAGTAAGTTTCTGCAGGCCTATGAAGGCAACATGATGGTACGGGGTGAAGGTGATGATATCTGGTATCAGCGTCTTTGGCGTCAACTGGATGCGGCTACGCTGGAGACCATTGTTTTACAGTCTCAGCGTTACCTGTTACCGATTTTTCGCTTTAATCAGTCATGATGATTGTATAAAAATTGCGCAGTCCGATGGCTTCCACTATGATGCGCATTCTGTCACGGACTGATTCTTACAAAGAGAGGATGCTGGCTCGTTCAGCACATAGTCTTGCCCTGTTCAGACCACGTATTTATGCGTGCTTTGCTGTGAACAGGTGAATACGTTAATGATGAGGTTTGTGAATGCCCCGCAGCACCTGGTTCAGCGCATTACTGTTGTTCGTCGCCCTTTGGGTTCCCGTAAGTCAGGCAGATACCGGTTGGCAGCCTTTAGCTGAAACCATCCGTAAAAGCGATAAAGACACCCGCCAGTATCAGGCCGTGCGCCTTGATAACGGCATGGTCGTGTTGCTGGTATCCGATCCTCAGGCTGTGAAATCCCTTTCTGCACTGGTGGTTCCCGTGGGCTCGCTGGAAGATCCGGACGAGCATCAGGGGCTGGCGCATTATCTCGAACACATGTGTCTGATGGGCTCGAAAAAATACCCACAGCCGGACAGTCTGGCTGAATTCCTGAAAATGCACGGTGGCAGCCACAATGCCAGCACCGCGCCTTACCGTACGGCCTTCTATCTTGAAGTCGAAAACGACGCGTTGGTGGGGGCGGTGGATCGCCTGGCGGACGCTATTGCCGATCCGTTGCTGGATAAAAAATATGCCGATCGTGAGCGTAACGCGGTTAACTCCGAGCTGACGCTGGCGCGTACCCGAGACGGGATGCGTATGGCGCAGGTGAGTGCTGAGACCATCAACCCGGCGCACCCTGGTTCGCGTTTCTCCGGCGGAAATCTCGAGACATTAAGCGATAAACCGGGAAACCCGGTGGTGCAGGCATTACAAAAATTTCATGAAAAGTACTACTCCGCGAACCTGATGAAGGCGGTGATTTATAGCAATAAGCCGCTGCCAGAGCTGGCGCGGATAGCTGCTGACACCTTTGGACGCGTACCGAACAGAAATATCGCAAAGCCTGAAATTACCGTACCGGTAGTCACCGAGGCGCAAAAGGGCGTCATCATCCACTATGTTCCGGCAATGCCGCGTAAAGTACTGCGCGTCGAGTTTCGTATCGATAACAACAGCGCGCAGTTCCGCAGTAAAACCGATGAGCTGGTGACCTATCTGATTGGTAATCGTAGCCCTGGCACGTTGTCTGACTGGCTGCAAAAGCAGGGACTGGTTGAAGGTATTCGTGCGGATTCCGATCCGGTGGTCAATGGGAACAGCGGCGTGTTAGCCATTTCCGCGACGTTAACCGACAAAGGGCTGGCGAACCGCGATGAAGTTGTTGCGGCAATTTTCAGTTATCTCAATCTGTTACGCGATAAAGGCGTCGATAAACGCTATTTTGACGAACTGGCGCACGTACTGGATCTCGATTTCCGTTATCCCTCCATCACCCGTGATATGGACTACGTGGAATGGCTGGCTGATACCATGATCCGCGTTCCTGTCGAACATACGCTGGATGCGGTGAATATTGCCGACCAGTACGATGTGAAAGCCGTTGAGCAACGCCTGGCAATGATGACGCCACAGAATGCGCGTATCTGGTATATCAGTGCGAAAGAACCGCATAATAAAACCGCTTATTTTGTCGATGCGCCTTACCAGGTGGATAAAATCAGCGACAAAACCTTTGCCGACTGGCAGCAAAAAGCGCAGGGCATTGCGCTGTCGTTACCGGAGTTGAACCCCTACATTCCGGATGATTTCACGCTGATTAAAACGGATAAAAAATACGCGCACCCGGAACTGATCGTTGATGAGCCGGATCTACGCGTGGTGTATGCGCCGAGCCAGTATTTTGCCAGTGAGCCGAAGGCTGACGTCAGCGTGATCCTGCGTAACCCGAAGGCCATGGACAGCGCCCGCAACCAGGTATTATTCGCACTTAACGATTACCTGGCGGGGATTGCGCTCGATCAGTTAAGCAATCAGGCGTCGGTAGGTGGAATTGGTTTCTCTACCAACGCTAACAATGGGTTGATGCTTAACGCCAACGGCTACACCCAACGTCTGCCGCAGCTTTTTCAGGCGCTGCTGAGCGGCTATTTCAGCTACACCTCAACGGATGAACAGCTGGAACAGGCGAAATCCTGGTATGCCCAGATGATGGATTCTGCAGAGAAGGGTAAAGCCTACGATCAGGCAATTATGCCAGTGCAAATGCTTTCTCAGGTGCCGTACTTCTCACGCGATGAGCGCCGTAAGCTACTGCCTTCCATCACCCTGAAAGAGGTGATGACGTACCGCGACGCCTTAAAAACCGGTGCGCGGCCTGAATTCCTGGTAATTGGTAATATGAGCGCCGCTCAGGCGACGACCATGGCGCGGGATATCCAACAACAGCTTGGCGCTAACGGGTCACAGTGGTGTCGCAATAAAGATGTGGTTGTGGACAAGAAGCAGTCCGTCATCTTTGAAAAAGCAGGCAGTAGCACGGACTCCGCGCTGGCGGCGGTATTTGTGCCAACCGGATACGATGAATACGCCAGTTCAGCCTACAGCGCCATGTTAGGGCAGATTGTTCAGCCGTGGTTCTACAATCAACTGCGTACTGAAGAGCAGTTAGGCTACGCTGTATTTGCTTTCCCGATGAGTATCGGCCGTCAGTGGGGAATGGGGTTCCTGCTGCAAAGCAATGATAAGCAGCCGTCTTATCTTTGGGAGCGTTATAAAGCGTTTTTCCCGACGGCGGAAGCGAAGCTGCGGGCGATGAAACCTGAAGAGTTTGCGCAAATTCAGCAGGCGATTATTGCGCAAATGCTGCAGGCGCCGCAAACGCTGGGGGAAGAAGCCTCACAGTTAAGCAAAGATTTTGATCGCGGCAATATGCGCTTCGATTCACGTGATAAAATAGTGGCTCAGATTAAACTGCTGACGCCGCAAAAACTTGCCGACTTCTTCCATCAGGCGGTGGTTGAGCCGCAAGGCATGGCGATACTGTCACAGGTTTCCGGCAGTCAGAACGGGAAAGCAGAATATGTGCACCCGGAAGGCTGGAAAGTGTGGCAGACCGTCAGCGCGTTGCAGCAAACCTTACCCCTGATGAGTGATAAGAATGAATGATGCCGCTGAGTCCCTTGATCCACTGCGCTTGCCCCTGACGGGCGAGCGCCTGATTGAAGCCTCTGCGGGCACCGGTAAAACCTTTACCATCGCCGCCCTGTATTTACGTTTACTGCTTGGACTGGGCGGCTCTGCCGCCTTTCCTCGTCCTCTGACCGTTGAAGAACTGCTCGTGGTCACCTTCACCGAGGCGGCCACCGAAGAGTTGCGCGGACGAATTCGTAGCAACATTCATGAACTGCGAATTGCCTGCCTGCGTGAAAAGACCGACAACCCGCTATATGCCCGTTTGTTAGATGAAATCGCCGATAAAAAACAGGCCGCTCAGTGGCTGCTATTGGCTGAAAGACAGATGGATGAAGCGGCGGTGTTTACCATCCACGGCTTTTGTCAGCGTATGCTCAGTCTCAACGCCTTTGAATCAGGCATGCTGTTCGAACAGCAGCTGATAGAAGATGAATCGCTGCTGCGCTATCAGGCCTGTGCGGACTTTTGGCGTCGGCACTGCTATCCGCTACCCCGCGACATTGCGCAGGTGATTTTTGAAACGTGGAAAGGACCGCAGGCTTTGCTGAGAGACATCGATCGCTATCTGCAGGGGGAAGCGCCGGTCATCAAGGCTCCGCCGTCTGATGACGAAACGCTGGCTTCCCGACACGAACAAATTCTCGCGCGCATTAACCAGATCAAGCAGCAATGGCGTGATTCCGTTGATGAGCTGGATGGCCTGCTGGAAGCCTCCGGGATCGACCGGCGTAAATTTAACCGTGGTAACCAGGGTAAGTGGATCGAAAAGATCAGCGCATGGGCGCAAGAACAAACCCAAAGTTATCAGCTTCCTGACGCGCTGGAGAAATTCTCACAGCGTTTTCTGGAAGAGCGCACTAAAGCGGGCGGAATAACCCCTCAGCACCCGCTGTTTGTCGCTATTGATGAACTGCTTAGCGAACCGTTAACTCTCCGCGATCTGGTGATCACCCGGGCGCTGGCGGAGATCCGTTCAGCGGTTGCCGAGGAGAAACGACGCCGCGGTGAGCTAGGCTTTGACGATATGCTCAGCCGTCTGGATGCGGCGTTGCGCAGTGAAAGCGGCGATGCGCTGGCGACGGCTATCCGTACCCGTTTTCCGGTCGCGATGATCGATGAATTTCAGGATACCGATCCGCAGCAGTACCGTATTTTTCGCCGGATCTGGCAGCATCAGCCGGATACCGCACTGCTGCTGATTGGCGACCCAAAACAGGCGATTTACGCGTTTCGCGGCGCGGATATCTTCACCTATATGAAGGCGCGCAGCGAGGTCAGCGCACACTATACGCTCGATACCAACTGGCGTTCGGCCCCCGGCATGGTCAATAGCGTAAATACGCTTTTCAGCCAGATGGATGACGCCTTTATGTTCCGCGAAATCCCCTTTAGCCCGGTAAAATTTGCAGAAAAAAACCAGTCGTTTCGGTTTGTTTTACACGGTGAGACACAGCCAGCCATGAGCATGTGGCTGATGGAAGGGGAAAGCTGCGGCCTAGGCGATTATCAGAACTACATGGCCCAGGTGTGCGCCACGCAAATTCGCGACTGGCTTAATGCCGGGCAGTCTGGCGCTGCGCAACTGGTCAGTGGTAAAACATCCAGTCCGGTACGCGCGTCGGACATCAGCGTACTGGTTCGTAGCCGCCAGGAGGCGGCACTGGTCCGTGATGCGCTGACGCAGCTGGCAATTCCCTCCGTCTACCTTTCCAACCGTGACAGCGTATTTGAAACGCTGGAAGCGCGGGAGTTGCTGTGGGTGCTGCAGGCGGTGATGACGCCGGAGCGTGAGAACACGCTGCGTAGCGCGCTGGCGACCTCAATGATGGGGCTGAATGCGCAGGATCTTGAAGCCTTAAATAACGACGAAAATGCCTGGGATGCGGTGGTCGAAGAGTTTGATGGCTATCGTCAGATCTGGCATAAACGCGGCGTGATGCCGATGCTGCGCGCGCTGATGACAACCCGCCAGATTGCGGAAAACCTGCTGGCGACGGCGGGGGGCGAACGCCGCCTGACCGATATTTTACATATCAGCGAACTGTTGCAGGAAGCAGGCTCGCAGCTGGAAAGCGAGCATGCGCTGGTGCGCTGGCTGTACCAGCATATTCTTGAACCCGACAGCAACGCGTCCAGCCAGCAGCTCAGGCTGGAAAGCGACAAGCATCTGGTCAAAATCGTCACTATCCATAAATCTAAAGGGCTGGAGTATCCGCTGGTCTGGCTGCCGTTTATCACGAATTTCCGCGTCCAGGATCAGGCTTTCTACCACGATCGCTGCTCTTTTGAAGCCATGCTGGATCTCAGCGATGCCGAGGAGAGCGTTGAGCTGGCTGAAGCGGAGCGTCTGGCGGAAGACCTGCGTTTGCTCTATGTCGCGCTAACCCGTTCGGTATGGCACTGCAGCCTTGGCGTTGCGCCGTTGGTGCGACGTCGGGGCGATAAAAAAGGGGATACCGATGTACATCACAGCGCCCTTGGTCGCCTGTTGCAAAAAGGTGAGCCGATGGATGCCGCGGGTCTGCGTAGTGCGATTGAAGCACTGTGTAGCGACGATATTGCCTGCCAGACGCCTGCGCAGCCTGACGGTGAACGCTGGCAAGTTGCGCAGGCTGTTAGCTGCGAACTGAGTGCGAAAATACTGCAGCGTACGCCCGGCGATAGCTGGCGCGTGACCAGTTATTCCGGTCTGCAACAGCGTGGGCATGGAATCGCGCAGGATCTGATCCCGCGACTGGATATTGATGCCGCAGGCGTTGGTGAGGTTATTGAAGAGTCAGGGCTTACACCGCATCAGTTCCCGCGCGGCGCTTCGCCAGGTACATTCTTGCATAGCCTGTTTGAAGATCTCGACTTTACTCAACCGGTAGATCCGAGTTGGGTCGAGGAAAAACTGGCGTTGGGCGGTTATGACGCGCACTGGACGCCGGTTTTGACCGAATGGCTGGATGCCATTTTGCAGGCGCCTCTCAACGAGACGGGCGTAAGTTTGAGCCATCTTTCCGCGGGTGAAAAACAGGTGGAGATGGAGTTTTACCTGCCGATTTCGCAGCCGCTGATGGCCAGCCAACTTGATGCGTTAATTCGCCAATACGATCCGCTCTCCGCGGGGTGCCCTGCGTTGGAATTTATGCAGGTACGCGGCATGCTGAAAGGATTTATTGACCTGGTTTTCCGCCACCAGGGGCGTTATTACCTTCTCGATTACAAATCGAACTGGCTGGGGGAAGACAGCTCAGCGTATACGCAGCAGGCGATGGCCTCTGCCATGCAGGCGCATCGCTACGACCTGCAGTATCAACTTTATACCCTGGCGCTGCATCGCTACTTGCGCCATCGCATTGCTGATTACGATTATGAACGCCATTTTGGCGGCGTTATTTATCTCTTCTTGCGTGGCATTGACAGTGAAAATCCGCAACAGGGAATTTACGCGACCCGACCAGACGGGGAGTTAATCGCCTTGATGGACGAGATGTTTGTCGGTGCGCCACTGGAGGAGATGTCATGACAATCCAGAAACGATTACTGGAAGCTGTGGAGCAAAAACAGCTCCGGCCTCTGGATGCCCAGTTTGCGCTGGCGGTTGCCGGAAATGACAACCCTGCCGTTGCGCTGGCGGCGGCGTTGCTCAGTCGTGAAGCAGGAGAAGGGCACGTCTGCTTACCACTTTCGCGGTTATCCCTGAGCGAGGACGCCCATCCCCTTTTAAGCGCCTGGCTCGCTGAAGTAGGGGAGCCAGAAGACTGGACGGAATGTCTGCTGGCCTCCGGGGCGGTAAGCCGTGGTGAGCAACCCACGCCGCTGGTGCTGCACGGCGATCGCTTGTATCTGAACCGGATGTGGCATAACGAACGGGCGGTGGCTCGCTTTTTCAGTGAAGTTAACCACGCCATTGAGGTGGATGAACAACGGCTTACCCACACGCTGGCGGCGTTGTTTCCACCAGCGGAAGGTGTTAACTGGCAAAAAGTGGCCGCTGCGGTGGCGTTGACCCGTCGTATATCGGTGATCTCCGGCGGGCCGGGGACCGGAAAAACGACAACAGTTGCGAGGCTTCTGGCGGCGTTGATTCAGATGGCGGAGGGAGAACGCTGCCGTATTCGCCTGGCGGCTCCTACTGGAAAGGCGGCAGCGCGCCTGACTGCCTCGCTGGGCGCAGCGCTACGAGAACTGCCGTTAACCGAAGAGCAAAAGAAACGCATTCCCGATGACGCCAGTACGGTGCATCGATTATTAGGCGCTCAGCCAGGCAGTCAGCGCCTGCGCCATCATGCGGGAAACCCGCTGCATCTGGATGTGCTGGTGGTGGATGAAGCCTCGATGATTGATTTGCCGATGATGTCTCGCCTTATCGATGCGCTGCCGCCACACGGGCGGGTGATTTTTCTTGGCGATCGTGACCAGCTCGCTTCCGTCGAAGCGGGGGCGGTGCTGGGGGATATCTGTGCTTTCGTCGGTGACGGGTTTACCCCGGAACGCGCCCGCCAGCTCAGTCGTCTGACCGGAAGCGCTATTCCGGCAGGTCCGGGAACTCAGGCCGCCGCTTTGCGCGACAGTTTGTGTCTGCTGCAAAAGAGTTACCGTTTCGGTAGCGATTCGGGAATCGGTCAGTTGGCTGCTGCGATTAATCGTGGTGACAAAGCCGCGCTCAAAACGGTCTTCCAGCAGGGGTTTAGCGACATCGAAAAACGCACGCTACATAGCAGCGAAGATTACGCCGCGATGTTGGATGAGGCGCTGGCGGGTTATGGGCACTATCTGGATTTACTGCGCGAGGGCGCTGAGCCGGATGCCGTCATTCAGGCCTTCAATGAGTATCAGCTGTTGTGTGCCCTGCGTGAAGGCCCGTTTGGCGTGGGTGGTTTGAATGAACGCCTTGAGCAGGTGATGGCGCAAAAACGTAAAATTCATCGTTCGACGCATAGCCGCTGGTATGAGGGAAGGCCGGTGATGATCGCGCGCAATGACAGTTCGCTGGGATTATTTAACGGTGATATCGGCATTGCCCTCGATCGTGGACAGGGCCTGAGGGTGTGGTTTGCGCTGCCGGACGGTTCTATCAAATCAGTCCAGCCCAGTCGCTTACCTGAACATGAAACCACCTGGGCGATGACCGTGCACAAATCGCAGGGATCTGAGTTTGACCATGCGGCGTTGATTTTACCCAGCCAGCATTCACCCGTGGTTACCCGCGAGCTGGTCTATACCGCCGTCACCCGCGCGCGCCGGCGTCTGTCACTGTATGCCGATGAGCGGATATTAAGTAACGCCATTGCCACCCGCACTGAACGTCGCAGCGGATTGTCGGCGTTGTTTAATCAATAAAATTCGTCGCCGGATAAGGCATTTATACCGCATCCGGCAACGACCACTACCCCAAATCCGCCATCAGCACCTTTGACCGCCGCTGATAGTTGTACATCTCTTTCTTGCTTTCCGGCAGCAGGTCGATATCCACCGGCGTGAAACCACGTTCCTGGAACCAGTGGATGCTGCGCGTGGTCAGCACGAACAGCTTGCTCAGTCCCATTTGCCGGGCCTGCGCGGCGATCCGCTCCAGCAATACTTCCCCGCGCGATGAGCTACGGTAGTCCGGATGCACCGCCACGCACGCCATTTCGCCAATTCTCTCCTCCGGGAAAGGGTACAGAGCGGCGCAGGCGATGGTCAGGTTATCGCGCTGAATAATCGTGAATTTGTCGATCTCCATTTCCAGTTGTTCGCGGGAGCGACGTACCAGAATGCCTTGCTGCTCCAGCGGGCGGATCAGCTCCAGAATCCCGCCGATATCGTTAATGGTAGCGCGGCGGATCTGCTCGGCGCTTTCCATTACGATCTGCGTACCGATCCCGTCACGGGAGAACAGTTCCTGCAGCAATGCGCCATCTTCCTGATAGCTGATCAGATGGCAGCGCCGTACCCCACTGCGACAGGCTTTCACTGCCCCGCGCAGGAAGCGCACTGTGCCGGAGCTGTAATCGCCTTTCTCTTCCTGCAGCTCAACGCGCGCCTGGGCTTCGTTAGGAAACAGCTCGGAAATAATATCGCCATCATCGTTGGTGACGCCCTGAGAGGAGCAAAAGCCGATCATTTTCTCTGCCTTCAGTTTGATAGCCAACTGCGTGGCGACCTCTTCTGAAGTCAGGTTAAAGCTCTCACCGGTGACGGAAACGGCGACCGGACCCATCAGCACAATCGCGCCACTGTCTAACTGGCGGTGAATGGCATCTTCATCAATACGACGAATACGTCCGCTATGGCAGTAATCCACGCCGTCATCAACGCCCAGCGGCTGGGAGATAATAAAATTACCGCTGACCACATTGATGTGCGCCCCCTGCAATGGCGTATTATTCAGGCTCATTGACAGGCGGGCGGTAATATCAAGCTGAAGTAACCCTGCCGCCTGTTTGACCAGCTCCAGGGTTTTAGCGTCGGTAACGCGCGTATTCTTGTGGTACACCGGTTCATGATGATGCGCCGCAAGATTGGCATCAATCTGCGGTCGTGCGCCATAGACCACGACAAGGCGGATGCCGAGGCTATGAAGAAGGCCAATGTCATTGACGATACTGGAAAAGTTTTCATGCTCGATGGCTTCGCCGCCCAGCATAATGACAAACGTCTTTCCCCGATGGGTATTGATATAGGGAACAGAATGGCGGAATCCCTGTACCAGTTCGGTTCTACGCTCCTTCACCACGGCACACCCTCATTGCATGATTATTCGTAATTTATGTATTTTTATTCTGTTTTGACGCTGTGCGCAAGCGTAATTTTTACCCATGCCGAAGATTTTTCTCAGTAATGCCGTGAATATAAAAAGAATGTTTACCCTTTTATAGATGACAGATTATGCGTCATTCGCTAAAGTTTCCGGTCAATTCAGACGTTTTACGTATTACCTCAATAAAGATTTCTTTTTGCTCGGGAGAAGCATGTCGGGATCCAATTCAGCAATCAGTCGCCGCCGTTTACTGAAAGGTGCGGGTGCTATGTGGCTTTTGAGCGTCAGCCAAGTTGGTCTGGCTGCCATGAGTCAGGTCGTTGCCGTACGTGTCTGGCCAGCGTCCAGCTACACCCGCGTCACGGTAGAATCTAACCGTCTGCTGAAATACAAACAGTTTGCCCTGAGTAATCCTGAGCGTGTGGTTGTGGATATTGAAGGCGTTAATTTGAACTCGGTGCTCAAGGGCATGGGTGCGCAGATCCGTCCTGACGATCCGTATATTAAATCGGCGCGCGTCGGGCAGTTTGACCCACAGACCGTGCGGATGGTGTTCGAGCTGAAACAGAATGTGAAGCCGCAACTTTTTGCGCTGGCTCCGGTGGCAGGCTTTAAAGAACGTCTGGTGATGGATCTCTATCCCGCGAATGCCCAGGATGTTCAGGATCCGCTGCTGGCGTTGCTGGAAGAATACAACAAGGGCGATCTGGACAAACAGGTGCCGCCTGCGCAAAGTGGCCCGCAGCCGGGTAAAGCGGGGCGCGATCGTCCCATTGTCATTATGCTCGACCCAGGACATGGCGGAGAGGACTCCGGTGCGGTGGGGAAATACAAGACGCGTGAAAAAGATGTGGTGCTGCAGATTGCCCGACGCCTGCGAGCCCTCATAGAGAAAGAGGGCAACATGAAGGTCTTTATGACGCGGAATGAAGATATCTTCATTCCGCTTAAAGTCCGCGTGGCGAAAGCGCAGAAGCAGCGTGCAGACCTGTTTGTCTCTATTCACGCCGATGCATTTACCAGTCGACAGCCCAGAGGTTCGTCGGTGTTTGCGCTCTCGACCAAAGGGGCGACCAGCACCGCCGCGAAATATCTGGCGCAAACTCAGAACGCCTCGGATTTGATTGGCGGCGTCAGCAAGAGCGGCGATCGCTACGTCGACCATACCATGTTTGATATGGTGCAATCGCTGACCATTGCCGACAGCCTGAAGTTTGGTAAAGCGGTATTGAATAAGCTCGGTAAAGTCAACAATCTGCATAAGAACCAGGTTGAACAAGCCGGGTTTGCGGTACTAAAAGCGCCGGATATTCCGTCTATTCTGGTGGAAACCGCATTTATCAGTAACGTTGAGGAAGAGCGCAAGCTCAAAACTGCGACCTTCCAGCAGGAAGTGGCAGAGTCGATTCTGGCGGGGATCAAAGCCTACTTTGCCGATGGCGCGACGCTGGCGAGAAGGGGATAACAAAAAAGCGCTGAAAAGCGCTTTTTTTATGGACCGCAGATACAAAAAAACACCCTTTAGGGTGTTTATAATGTTGGTTGCGGGGGCCGGATTTGAACCGACGACCTTCGGGTTATGAGCCCGACGAGCTACCAGGCTGCTCCACCCCGCGTCACCGTACTGCTTTATATTTTATCAAATTTGATTGGTTGCGGGGGCCGGATTTGAACCGACGACCTTCGGGTTATGAGCCCGACGAGCTACCAGGCTGCTCCACCCCGCGTCACCGTACTGCTTTTATTTCATCAAATTTTAATTGGTTGCGGGGGCCAGATTTGAACTGACGACCTTCGGGTTATGAGCCCGACGAGCTACCAAGCTGCTCCACCCCGCGTCCGTGGATGCGCACTATACTCTGCTCGCATTTTCATGCAACCCTTTTTTCACCTTGATCACGTTTTTAAGGTGAAAATGAACAAAAACAACGCATTCTGGATTGTTTTTTGCTCAAAATTTGCGTTCGGGTATGTATACGCATTTCATTAGGTTCGGGGGTTTGTTATCTTCGTCTCGCATTCAGGCAACATAAGACGAGAACAATGAAAGGACGTTGGGCAAAGTATCTTCTTGCGGGAGCAGTCGTCGCGATGCTCGCCGCGTGTTCCTCAAAACCCACCGATCGTGGGCAGCAGTATAAAGACGGGAAATTTACCCAGCCTTTCTCACTGGTGAACCAGCCTGATGCGGTTGGCGCACCAATCAATGCCGGTGATTTCGCCGAGCAGGTTAATCAAATTCGCAGCGCTTCGCCACGTTTGTACGGCAACCAGAGCAACGTTTACAACGCTATCCAGCAGTGGTTACGTGCGGGCGGTG
Organism: Citrobacter sp. RHBSTW-01044; assembly: GCF_013781945.1. NCBI lineage: Bacteria > Pseudomonadati > Pseudomonadota > Gammaproteobacteria > Enterobacterales > Enterobacteriaceae > Citrobacter > Citrobacter sp. RHBSTW-01044. Next base: position 927,174 of record NZ_CP056180.1, read on the forward strand.
ATACGCGCAGTATGCGCCAGTTTGGTATTGATGCCTGGCAAATGGAAGGGGCGGACAACTACGGTAACGTCCAGTTTACCGGTTACTACACACCGGTTATTCAGGCGCGCCATACGCGCCAGGGCGAGTTTCAGTATCCTATCTATCGCATGCCGCCAAAACGTGGCCGCTTACCAAGCCGTGCCGAGATTTACGCGGGTGCGCTGAGCGACAACTACATTCTGGCATACAGCAACTCCCTGATGGATAACTTCATTATGGATGTGCAGGGCAGTGGTTACATCGATTTTGGTGATGGCAGTCCGCTTAACTTCTTTAGCTATTCCGGGAAAAACGGCCACGCCTATCGCAGCATCGGTAAAGTGCTTATCGACCGTGGCGAAGTGAAAAAAGAAGATATGTCGATGCAGGCTATTCGCCATTGGGGTGAAACGCACAGCGAAGCCGAAGTGCGCGAGCTGTTGGAGCAGAACCCATCGTTTGTCTTCTTTAAACCGCAATCTTTTGCACCGGTCAAAGGGGCCAGCGCGGTACCGTTGATTGGCCGCGCGTCTGTGGCTTCTGACCGCAGTATCATTCCGGCGGGCACAACATTGCTGGCGGAAGTCCCGTTACTGGACAATAACGGCAAGTTTACCGGCCAGTACGAACTGCGCCTGATGGTGGCGTTAGATGTGGGTGGCGCTATTAAAGGGCAACACTTCGATATCTATCAGGGCATTGGTGCTGACGCCGGACACCGTGCGGGGTGGTATAATCACTACGGTCGCGTGTGGGTACTGAAAACAGCGCCGGGTACGGGTAACGTGTTCAGCGGTTAATAGCCGGATGGCGCTCGATATTAATGAATTTGAGGTGTTATGTCTGTGGTTATCAGTGATGCCTGGCGCCAGCGTTTTGGCGGTACGGCGCGTCTGTATGGCGAAAATGCGCTGCAGTTGTTTGCCCAATCGCACGTTTGCGTGGTCGGGATTGGCGGGGTAGGGTCGTGGGCGGCGGAAGCGCTGGCGCGTACCGGTATTGGCGCCATCACGCTCATCGATATGGATGATGTGTGCGTCACCAATACTAACCGCCAGATCCATGCTCTGCGCGATAACGTCGGCCTGGCAAAAGCTGAAGTGATGGCTGAACGTATCCGTCAGATTAACCCGGAGTGCCGGGTGAACGTGGTCGATGATTTTGTCACGCCGGATAATGTTGCTGAGTATATGAGTGCGGGTTATTCGTATGTCATTGATGCGATTGATAGCGTGCGCCCAAAAGCGGCACTGATCGCCTGGTGTCGGCGTAACAAAATTCCGCTGGTGACCACCGGTGGTGCGGGAGGGCAGATCGACCCGACGCAGATACAGGTCGTTGATTTGGCAAAAACTATCCAGGATCCGCTGGCAGCCAAGCTACGCGAGCGGCTGAAAAGCGATTTTGGCGTGGTGAAAAACAGCAAAGGCAAGCTGGGCGTGGACTGTGTGTTCTCGACCGAAGCGCTGGTTTACCCGCAGGCAGATGGCTCGGTATGTGCGATGAAGGCGACGGCGGAAGGGCCGAAGCGAATGGATTGCGCATCCGGTTTTGGCGCGGCCACTATGGTGACCGCCACCTTTGGCTTTGTTGCCGTCTCACACGCGCTGAAGAAGATGATGGCGAAAGCGGCGCGCCAGAGTTGAGTGTGTTGTGCCGGATAAGGCGCGTTCGCGTCGCCATCCGGCAACCATCAAACCTGTCGGGCAGCCTCAAGAATCGCCTCGTTCAGAGCATGCAGCCCCTGGGTACGCGAGGCGCTGAGCTGCGCGCGTAAACCTAGCTCGTCAAATAATGCCATAGGCGAATGCGCCAGTAACTCGGCTGCAGTTTTACCTTCAACCGCCGTGAGTAATACCGCCAGCAGCCCGCGTACAATGCGACCTTCGCTGTCGCCGAAGAAATGCAAAGTACCATTCTCATGAAGGGTATGCCCCAGCCAAACGCGGTTTTCGCAGCCCGCGATCTCTTTGGCCTGTGCCTTTAGCGAATCCGGAAGCGCTGGCAACTGCTTACCCAGCAGAATCAGCTGGCGATATTTATCTTCCCACTGGGTGAGCGGGGTAAAGGTATTGCGTAACGTCTCTTCCGTTACGGTTGTGCCAAACGGGTGTCCGGCGAACAGAGGGCTTGTCATTAATCCACCAATATTTCCAGCGCGCGGTCAACGGCTGCGACCAACGCATCTACATCACTTTGCGTATTATAAGGTGCAAATGAGGCGCGTAGCGTCCCGGATACGCCCAGTTCTGCCAGCAGCGGTTGCGCACAGTGTTGTCCTGCACGCAGTGCAATGCCATATTCGGCCAGCAACGTCACCATGTCGCTGTGATGAACCCCTGCGAAATCAAAGGCTAACAGACTGGAGTCCTGGCAGCGGAAGGAGCGAAAGCCGGGGCGTTTCGCCAGTGCATCTTCTGCCAGCGTCGCCAGACCCCGGCTCCAGTTTTCGGCCTGCACCACGTCAATGTCCGCCAGCCATTCGAGCGCCGCGCTTAGTCCGATAACGCCAGCAACGTTAGGCGTACCGGCCTCCAGCTTCCATGGAGCAGCCTGGGTGGTAAAACCGTCAAAACTGACTTCGCTAATCATTTTACCGCCACCGAGCCAGGGAGACATGGCATCCAGCAGTTCCGGTTTACCGTACAGCACGCCAATGCCGGTGGGGCCATACAGCTTGTGGCCCGAGAACGCATAGAAATCAATGTCTAATTGCTGTACGTCGGCGGGGAAATGGACAATCCCCTGTGCACCATCCACCATCACCACCATGCCAGCCGCATGGGCGAGCGTAATGGCGCGGGCCAGATCCGGGCAACCGCCGGTAACGTTCGACATCTGCCCAAGCGCCAGAATGCGGCTGCGTGGAGTGATGAGTTGCGCGAGGCTTTCAACGTCTGGCAATAAATGGGCGTTAAGCGGCAGCCTGACGACCTTCGCCCCCGTTTGCTCTGCCACCATCAGCCAGGGCACGAGGTTGGCATGATGTTCTGCTGCGCTAACGATAATCTCATCACCCGGTTGTAAGCGCGGTCGCGCATAGCTTTGGGCAACCATGTTGATCGCTTCCGTCGTACCGCGGGTCCAGACGATTGTTTTGTCATCCGGCGCATTAATCAGGCTTGCGACTTTTTCCCGTGCGGCTTCATAGCGTGCGGTCAGGCGCTGTGCTTCGGCAAACTGGCTGCGGTGGACGTTCCCGGCGCTCAGGCTATAAAACTGATGGGTGGCCTCAATCACTGCCTGCGGCTTCAGTGCGGTAGCAGCGCTGTCGAGATAGACGCCAGCATCGTTGAGTGCGGGAAATTGCGCGCGAAACTGCGCGGGGTTAAAAGCGTTCATGGTATTCCTCAGTTCAGTAAACCGATCGTGGCGCAAAAAGGGCGCTGATACAAGGGGGGGGCTAACCATCGGAATACTCTGGATATCCTGGCAAAGTCCACGCAGTGTCTTATGCTATATACCGTTAGGCGAGCAATTTAGCCTGTTACGGAGTGTGTTTTTAATAGCATAAATCGCTTTAAGGAGAAAAAGATGAAAAAGACTGCCGCAATTATCTCTGCTTGTATGCTGACTTTTGCCCTGAGCGCCTGTTCTGGTTCGAATTACGTGATGCACACCAATGATGGTCGATCAATCGTATCTGATGGTAAGCCACAGACCGACAATGAAACGGGGATGATTTCGTATAAAGACGCTAACGGCAACAAACAGCAGATTAACCGTACCGATGTGAAAGAGATGGTAGAACTGGATAACTAACCGGTCGTCCATCGACAAAGAGTCGGACAAAAAAAAGCACCGCAATTTGGCGGTGCTACATTAATCACTATGGACAGACAGGGTAAATGTACAGGAAGTGAAAAAGGGTAGCTTTGCTACCATGGTCTGAATCGCAGACCAATTGCAAACACAACAACACAACATCACAACCGTAAGCCAAAAGCCCACCAGAACACGCATTCCGATAAAACTTTTCGTTCCGGCTTCAGGAAGTGCCGCCACTATAGGTATTTGCTGGTAGAACCTCAACGGACAATTTATAATGGCTCAGATAAAAAAAACTAATAGGTTACAACCTGTTGGTTAATTGTTAAATTCATTTAACATCAAAGCCTAAAAGTCATGTCAAAACGATTACCACCCCTAAATGCGTTGCGTGTTTTTGATGCTGCAGCGCGTCATTTGAGCTTTACTCGCGCAGCAGAAGAGCTTTTTGTGACGCAGGCCGCAGTAAGTCATCAAATCAAGTCACTTGAGGATTTCCTGGGGCTGAAGCTGTTTCGTCGACGCAATCGATCTTTGCTGTTAACGGAAGAAGGCCAAAGCTACTTTCTCGACATCAAAGAGATTTTTTCGCAATTAACCGACGCGACGCGTAAACTTCAGGCACGCAGTGCAAAAGGTGCGCTCACTGTGAGTTTATTGCCCAGTTTTGCAATCCAATGGATGGTTCCCAGACTCTCTAGCTTTAACTCAGCTTATCCGGGAATCGATGTCAGGATCCAGGCGGTGGACCGTCAGGAAGACAAACTGGCTGACGACGTTGATGTGGCGATTTTCTACGGACGTGGCAACTGGCCGGGTCTGCGTGTTGAAAAATTGTACGCAGAATATCTATTGCCGGTCTGCTCGCCGCTATTACTCACCGGTGATAAACCGCTAAAGACGCCCGAAGATCTGGCGAAACACACATTATTGCACGATGCGTCGCGCCGTGACTGGCAAGCCTATACGCGCCAGCTTGGCCTGAATCATATCAACGTACAGCAGGGACCCATCTTCAGCCATAGCGCCATGGTGCTCCAGGCTGCTATCCATGGACAGGGAATTGCGTTGGCTAATAACGTCATGGCGCAATCCGAAATAGAAGCCGGACGTCTGGTCTGTCCGTTTAATGATGTTCTGGTCAGCAAAAACGCATTTTATCTGGTTTGTCATGACAGTCAGGCAGAACTGGGTAAAATAGCCGCCTTCCGTCAGTGGATTCTGGCGAAAGCGGCCACGGAACAAGAAAAATTCCGCTTTCGTTATGAACAATAATTTACGTAGGGTATTCACATGACCAGCCGTTTTATGCTGATTTTTGCCGCCGTAAGTGGCTTTATCTTTGTGGCGTTGGGCGCCTTTGGGGCACATGTTCTGAGTAAAACCCTCGGTGTCGTTGAGATGGGGTGGATCCAGACTGGCCTCGAGTATCAGGCGTTCCATACGCTGGCTATATTTGGCCTGGCCGTCGCCATGCAGCGGCGCATTAGCATTTGGTTTTACTGGAGTAGCGTGTTTTTGGCATTAGGAACGGTGCTGTTTAGCGGCAGCCTGTATTGCCTCGCGCTCTCGCATTTACGCCTGTGGGCGTTTGTTACCCCCGTCGGCGGTTTCAGCTTCCTTGTGGGCTGGGCGCTGATGTTAGTGGGCGCTATTCGATTGAAACGTAAGGGCGTTAGCCATGAATAAGGTTGTATTGTTGTGTCGCCCAGGTTTTGAAAAAGAGTGCGCCGCAGAAATTACGGATAAAGCAGGACGCCGGGAAATCTTCGGTTTTGCCCGCGTGAAAGACAATGCGGGTTACGTCATCTTCGAATGCTATCAGCAGGACGATGCCGAAAAGTTAGTGAAAGAATTGCCGTTTAGCTCGCTGATTTTTGCCCGTCAAATGTTTGTGGTGGGCGAACTGCTGCAATATTTACCGCCGGAAGACCGCATTACGCCGATTGTCGGCATGTTGCAGGGCGTGGTAGAGAAAGGCGGCGATCTGCGCGTTGAAGTTGCTGATACCAATGAAAGCAAAGAGTTGGTTAAATTTTGCCGTAAATTTACCGTACCACTGCGCGCGGCGCTGCGGGAAGCGGGCGTGCTGGCAAAATATGAAACGCCAAAACGTCCGGTGGTTCATGTGTTCTTTATCGCACCAGGCTGTTGCTATACCGGCTATTCCTGGCCCGACAATAACTCCCCGTTCTACATGGGCATTCCGCGTCTGAAGTTCCCGGCCGATGCGCCGAGCCGTTCAACACTGAAGCTGGAAGAAGCGCTGCACGTGTTTATTCCTGCCGATGAGTGGGATGAACGTCTGGCTAACGGAATGTATGCGGTGGATTTAGGGGCATGCCCGGGCGGTTGGACCTATCAACTGGTTAAACGCAACATGTGGGTTTACTCCGTGGATAATGGTCCGATGGCGCAAAGCCTGATGGATACCGGACAAGTTACCTGGCTGCGCGAAGACGGATTTAAGTACCGGCCAAATCGCAATAATATTTCGTGGATGGTTTGCGACATGGTGGAAAAGCCCGCGAAGGTTGCCGCCCTGATGGCGCAATGGCTGGTCAACGGCTGGTGTCGAGAGACTATCTTCAACCTCAAGCTGCCGATGAAAAAACGCTACGAAGAGGTGTCGCAAAACCTGGCTTATATTCAGGCACAGCTTGACGAGCATGGCGTAAATGCCCAGATTCAGGCGCGTCAGCTGTATCATGACCGTGAAGAAGTCACCGTGCACGTCCGTCGCCTGTGGGCTGCTGTTGGTGGTCGTCGCGACGAGCGATAAGGTAAAATTGCAGGCCGGATGAAGGCGTAAATGTCTCATCCGGCCTGCATTGTTTCAATCAGCGGCGTATCTGAAATAATATGCGTCACATCATCCAGATGCCCAATCCGGGCCTCTCCCGAACGATTAAATTTACTTTTATCGATCAGCAATAATGACTGCGCTGCGCGCTTAAGCAGAATGGACTTGAAGTCGGCATTGGTCGCGTTAGAGTCCCAGAGTGCGCCGTCGCTGTCGATCCCTACGCAGGAAAAAATAAACAGATCGATCTCGAGTGGTTTGAGCTGCGAGATGAGCGAGGGGTTAACATAGCAACCGTATTTACGCTCAAGGCGACCGCCGGAGCTGATGAGCTGAAGGTGTTCGCGTTTAGCCAATTCCTGGCAAATGGGCTGGCTGTTGGTAAAGACGTGAATGTTGATGTCCGGTAACTGTCGCGCCAGGTACCAGCACGTTGAGCTGGCGTCCAGGGCTATCACCATACCTTCTTCGATCCATGCCAGCGCTTCGCGGGCAATATTCGCTTTGTGGGCATAGTGGCTTTTGAGTCGCATATGAAACGGGTCGCCGCTGTCCTGATTTTGCCGATGAATCACTTTGGCCCGTCCGTGATTGCGCAGCACTTTTCCCTGGGCTTGTAGCTCGCTGAGATCGCGGCGGATGGTCTCTTTGCTGACCTTAAGTTGCAAAGCAAGGGTTTCGGTTGTCAGATTTTTGTGGTTGGTAAGCAGATCTACGATCGCCTGCTGGCGCGCCGCTTTCATGTTCTGATCCTCATTTTATGATGAATGCCCGTAGCTGACGGGCATTCAGACCAGAGATTACGGGGTTACTCCTTTTTTTAATAGAATATTCCCGTACTTTGCCCGCTCTCCTGTGATAACGATCGCAAACGCCTGTTGCGCGCGTTCATAGAAGGCATAGCGGTCAATACGCGTGATGTCCGGGCAGGGGGTTTGCAGTGAAAGCGCCTGACGATAGCGGGCCTCGACGTCAGGATCGAGGGCATCGCCTTCAACAGCCGCCATCATCACCAGCGGTGGGGCATAGCTGTCCAGTTCAAAGAGCGGAATAATTGCCTGTAGCAGGTCGCTGACCAATAGACCGTCGGCGCGGATAACCTGCGGTCCCATGCTGTGGGCCGGGAAGTGGGCATCGGAAAATATAATCTCATCGCCGTGCCCCATTTCAGCCAGTACCTTCAGCAGGTCGGGCGAAATTAAGGGAGATATTGTTTTGAGCATGTTACTCAACTCCTGTTAGTTCGGATTCGGTTTTCGGATAGAAGTAACGGTACTGGTAGCGTACCTGCCCGCGTGCCTGTTCCGGTGAGGCAAATTCCCCAATGCCCGACCACGCAAACATTGCGGCACCTGCCACGGTGGTTTCGGCGTCATCCAGCACTTTGACAGGTATCCCGAGAACATTCGCTTTGATCTGATTCCACAACGCGTTGCGGCTTCCCCCACCAACCAATAGCAGTTCTGTGGCCTGGAAATGACCGATTTTTTCCAGCGTATGGAGGTTTCGCTGCAGCTGTTCTGTCAGTCCTTCCAGCGCGGCGCGATAAAAGTGCCCACGGGTGGTATTGAGCGTAACCCCTTGCCAGCCCGCATTCTGACAGGCCAGCAGGTCGCAGTGCATCTTCACGCCTTCGGCGCCTGCCGGGATGGCCCTGGCTTCGTCGATCAGCGTCTGCCAGGGGGTGTCGGCAGTCCACAGCAGCTTACGCACCCACTCGAGTACACCGGAAGCCAGCCACTGCATGCCGGGGTTATTCAGTCCAGCCTGGCTATCCAGCTCACAAGTGGAACCCGCATATTGGCTGAGCTGGGAGGTATCCACCTGCGCACTGCGCACCATCAGAATTTCCCATGTGCCGGAAGAGAGCACCGGTTCATCTGGTTGGGCTCCAGCGCCAAATAGCGCAAACTGCGTGTCGTGTCCGGCAGAGATGACCGGAATTCCCGCCGTAAGCCCGAGCAAGCTGGCAGCCTCTGGTTGCAAAACCCCAATCTGTTCGCCTGCTTCAACCAGGCGCGGGAACAGACGGCGCGGTATGCCCGTAGCCTGCAAAATGTCATGACTAAAATCGCGCTGCCGGATGTCCAGCAGCTGACTGGTGCCCGCCATGGTGATATCTGTAGTGAACTCGCCGGTTAAACGGTGGTTGATAAGCGACGAGATAAACAACCAGGCGTGCGCCTGCTCCAGAAATTGCGGATGGTTTTCTTTCAGCCACACCAATTTATACAGCGTGTTGAAACTAAATGCGCCGACGCCGGAAATTTCCTGCAATTGCTGCGGTGATATGTAGCGGTTAATATTCTCCATCACCGCTGCGGTGCGTGGGCATTTCCAGCTAATCACCGGATACAGCTGCTTGCCGTTCTTATCAACCAGCGCGCCGTCTACGCCAAAAGTGGTGACGGCGATCCCGCGGACATGGAAGGCGGCCAGTTGCGTGCAGAGGCGCTGACAGCAGTCGGCGAAGCGTTGCAGAATGGCCTCCAGCGACCATTGATGCCAGGTACTGTTTTCTGTTGCGATGTCACTGGCGTTCGGGGTTGCTGCGCGGGCGACAATCTTTCCCTGTCGGTCAACGGCGATAGCCCGCACGTTGGTCGCGCCACAGTCGAGAACCAGGATAACGTCTTGTTTCATAATCGCTCCCCAAACGTAGCCGGATGGCGCAGCGCTTACCCGGCCTACAAAATTCACTGCGCAGGCCCGGTAAGCTTGCGCCACCGGGCCTGAGTCGCATTAACGCTTATACAGCGGGCCGTAGTTCTGGCAGGCGCGATAATCCTGGCCTTCCATATCCATACCATGGGCTGCCCAGGCTGAAGGGCGGTAAATTTTTTCGTCTTCCACGTTGTGCATACAAACCGGGATACGCAACATGGCGGCGAGCGTAATAAAGTCCGCGCCCACGTGACCAATCGTCAGTACGCCGTGGTTTGCGCCCCAGTTAGCCATGACGGAATAGACATCGCTGAACGGGCCTTTACCGGTTAAGCGCGGGGCGAACCAGGTGGTTGGCCAGGTGGAGTTGGTGCGCGCATCAAGCTGGTCGTGCATCTCTTTCGGCAATTCCACGCTCCAGCCTTCCGCGATTTGCAGCACCGGGCCCAGGCCTTTGATGATGTTGATGCGGGTCATGGTGAACGGCACGCCGCCCTCGGTCAGGAAGCGAGAAGAATAGCCGCCGCCGCGGAAGTATTCGTGAATAGCCGGACACCATTCGGTAGCCGCCAGGCAATCATCAGCCTCTTTCTGTGAGATTTCCCAGTGCGGCTTCATGGTCGGTTTCCCTTCGCCGTCGCGCTGTTTGCAGGAGCCATCCAGCGCTGCCGAGCCGGAGTTAATCAGGTGAATAATACCGTGCTCAGCAAGGCCGGTTAGCGGTTTACCCGTGACGCGTTCAACCGCCTCTGGCGACCAGTAGGTGCGCACATCGGCAAAGACCTGCGCTGTGCCGGTGAGTTGATGACCAAACAGCATCGCCACGCCGTTCAGGCTGTCGTTTTCGGTGGCGACAACGAACGGTTCGCGAATGCCGTTCCAGTCAAAGGAGCTGTTGAGCAGTGCTTCGGCGGTATCGCCATTCGGGTATTGATCGGTCCAGTGACGCTGGCCCTGGAAGCCTGCGGCAATCGCGTTGTACCCCAGCGACTCTTCAACCCGACCTTTGTCTGCCAGTTTCTGGTTACCCTGCATCATGTCGCGAATGCACATGGCCATCAGCAGGCTCTCTTTCAGCACCGCACGGCTCTGCTCTGCGTTACGCTTATATTGCTGTGCGTTCTGATCTTCACCGTAGCGGAAGTTTTTATCCGCCCACGCCAGCGCCATTTCCAGCTCAGCTTCGTCATAGATTTTTTGGTCGATGCGACGACGCAGTTCGGTCATATCAACGGGTTGAACCTTCATTCCCAGCCAGGATTCAAAGAAGTTATGATCGACAATCGAGCCAGCAATGCCCATTGAAACGCCGCCTACGGACAGGTAGCTTTTGCCTTTCATACTGGCAACCGCCAGGCCCGCACGGGCAAAGCGCAGCAATTTTTCTTCAACATCGGCAGGGATCGTGGTATCGCCGGCATCCTGTACGTCATGGCCGTAAATAGAGAAGGCGGGAAGTCCTTTTTGATTATGCGCAGCCAATGCTGCGGCCAGATAAACTGCGCCGGGACGTTCTGTTCCGTTAAAGCCCCAGATAGCTTTCGGGCGCATCGGATCCATGTCGATGGTTTCGCTACCGTAGCACCAGCATGGGGTCACAGTAATCGTCACGCCTACGTTCAGGCTGCTGAATTTTTCTTCACAGGCGGCAGATTCAGCCATCCCGGCAATGCAAGTGTCGGCAATCACACATTCAATTTGTGCGCCACAGGCGTGACGAAGTTTCTCTGTGATCAGCGCAGCAGTGGCTTTGGCCATATTCATGGTTTGCTCTTCGAGCGATTCACGAACACCCATACGGCGCCCATCAATCACCGGACGAATTCCAATTTTCGGTAAGCTATTTTTGTTCATTCGAGGTTCCTCATCTCACTTTATGCCGTGCTGCAAAAGCGGATGTTGAACACCACCGTCGCAGTTGGCTGAATAACCCATTTTTGCTAACTCGAGTTAGCTTAGGTATTGGAGAGTTTTTTGCACAACTTTTTTGTTGTGGAACTGTGAGAGGCTTCACGAGAAGTGGTTAAAATTCGATCTGCGTCAAATAAACCAGGACGGGTATTTTCAATAAATCCTTTTTAAATTAATTGGTTGTAATAAATTGTCTGTTCAGCGTCACAGTTTTAAACCAAATGATTTGGCTATTTTGAGTAGCTAAAATAGCTTTAAAAGGCACTTCGCTAACTCGAGTTAGCATAATTGATAAAACGCATATGAACTTATAGGTAGTATTCGCATTAACGGTGACGATGGCTTCCTGGCAACGTTTTGCGCCTGATTCACTGATTGCAGTTTCTGTATATTGAGGAAAGCAGCAATGTCTGAAACATTTTTACAGATGAGTCATATTACGAAACGTTTTCCCGGCGTATTAGCGTTGAGTAATGTGGATTTTGCTTTACGCAAAGGAGAGGTTCATGCGCTGCTGGGTGAGAATGGCGCAGGAAAGTCTACGTTGATGAAGATTTTATCCGGTGTTTATCAGCCTGATGAAGGGGATATTATTTTTGAGGGACAACCTGTTACTTTTGCGAATCCGTTGAGTGCACAAAGCGCAGGTATCACCATCATTCACCAGGAGTTTAACCTTTTCCCTGAACTCACGGTGGAAGAAAATATATTTATTGGCAGGGAGTTTTGCAAAAATAATCGCTGGCGTCTGGATGAAAAACAACAGCGACAGGCAGCTATCGATATTTTGCAAAAATTAAACCTGAATATCTCTCCAGAAACGCTGGTGGCCGATCTGACCGTCGCGCAACAACAAATGGTTGAGATTGCTAAAGCGATATCGGTGAATGCCAAGATTCTTATTATGGATGAACCGACGGCAGCGCTGACCGAAACGGAAATTGACAGCTTATTTCAGGTAACTCGTTTGCTGAAAGAACAGGGAACGGGCATTGTTTATATCTCGCACAGATTAGAGGAACTGGCGCTGATCGCCGATCGCGCGACGGTGATGCGGGATGGTCAGTTTATTGCCACTGTGGATTATGATGCGGTTAAAATTAGCGATCTGATTGCCATGATGGTTGGGCGCGATCTTGGCAATATCTATCCTCGCCGCGAACCTTTGGCTCAACGCAAACCGGTGTTGGAAGTAAGCGGTCTGACGCGCAATGGCGTATTAAACAATATTGATTTCACTCTGTATCAGGGCGAAATTTTGGGCTTCGCCGGTCTGATGGGGGCAGGACGTACTGAGCTGGCGCGGGCGATTTTTGGTGCGGATCCCATTGATGGCGGAACCCTCAAGCTGAACGGTAACGTGACGGTAATTAAAGATATTCCTGATGCTATCAAACAGGGTATCAGCTATTTAACCGAGGACAGGAAAAAAGAGGGGCTGGCATTAGGACTGTCCGTTGAGCGCAATATTATGTTGGGCAATTATCCTGAGTATTCCGATCGTTATGGCAACGTGGACAGCAAACGTTGTCAGAAAACCAGCGAAGAACAGGTGAAAGCCCTACGCATTAAAACACCACATTTAGAACAGGCTGCTCTGAATTTAAGTGGTGGTAATCAGCAGAAAATTATTATTGCCAGATGGGTGTGTAAAGACACCGATATTCTCATCTTTGATGAACCCACTCGCGGTATTGATGTGGGTGCCAAACTTGAAATTTATGAATTAATGAATCGACTGGTGGCAAAAGGGAAGTCAATTATCATGATCTCCTCTGAATTACCGGAAGTGCTGGGTATGTGCGATCGCATTTTAGTGATGCGTAATGGACGTATTACCGGGGAGTTAGCTTCTGATGACGCCACACAAGAAAAAATCATGCAATATGCGACGTTAGAGGACTAATTTATGACTATCTCTGTAACCTCTTCAGACAGCAATAATAAGAAAATAAAAATTAACAAAGAACTTTTAATGCGCCTTGCGCCGCTTTTGAGTCTGATTATTTTAGTAATATTTTTTAGCTTTGGTTCGCCATTTTTCTTTAACACTGAAAACATCATGACAATCGCTCTGCAAACTTCAGTGATTGGCATTATGGCGATTGGCGTTACCTTCGTCATTATCACGTCAGGAATCGACCTTTCTCTTGGCTCGGTGGTGGCCTTTTCGGGTGTTGCGGTAGGCATCAGCGCCACGCTGGGATTGCCTCTGCCCGTATGTATTCTGGCCGGGGTGCTGGCCGGTGGATTATGCGGCTATATCAATGGTCTGCTGGTCACCAAAATGACTATCCCGCCTTTTATCGCCACGCTGGGCCTGATGATGTCCGTCAGAGGCATCAATATGGTGATGACAGATGGTCGTGCGATTTATTTCGCTGATTACCCCACCTTCAAAATGCTGGCCCAGGGACGTCTGTTCGATGTGTTGCCTTATCCCGTTTTTTACCTGGTGGTGGTGGCGCTAATCGCCGCCTACATCCTGAAGAAAACGGTGATTGGTCGCTATGTTTACGCTGTGGGTAGCAATGAGGTGGCCGCACACCTTTCCGGTATTAAAGTTCAACGCGTCAAAATTTTCGTCTACGCCTTTTGTGGTCTGCTGACCGGGATCGCCGGGGTTATTCTGGCCTCACGTTTGAACTCTGGTCAGCCAACGGTTGGCGTGGGTTATGAACTGGAAGCCATCGCGGCGGTTGTTATTGGCGGTACGAGCCTGATGGGAGGAATTGGCACCATCGGCGGGACTATCATCGGCGCATTCATTATGAGCGTGTTGAAAAACGGTCTGAACCTGATGGGGGTTTCCCAGTTCTGGCAAATGGTGGCCATGGGCGTGGTGGTCATTGCTGCGGTTTATCTCGATACATTACGCAAAAAAATTCGTTGATTTACGCTCCCGGAAGTCACGGGGCATCATAACCCTGACGTTTAGGGTGACTCACTCAGAACGGAGTAAAACAATGAGAACCAGGAATTTTGTCTATGCGTTATCCCTGCTGGCCTGTATGACATCCAGCGTATTGGCTAAAGATATGAACCTTCCGGTGGTCAGTAAAGGTTTCCAGCATGAATTCTGGCAAACCGTAAAAATGGGGACGGAAGCGGCAGCAAAAGAGTCGGGTGATAAAACCAGCTATGTTGGCCCGGCGGATGAAACTCAGATTGCCGAGCAGATTCAGCTAGTTGAAAACGCGATGGCGCAAAAACCCAATGGGCTATTGCTGGCAGCGTTAGATGCCAATGCGCTGGCGCCATTAGTTGAGACCGCAAATTCACGCGGCATTAAAGTTGTGACGTTTGACTCCGGCGTGAATTCCGATATTCCAGTGAGCTTTGTCGCCACGAATAACCGTAAAGCCGGTGCTGAAGCGGCGGATGCACTGGCAGCGGAAGTGGGCAGCAAAGGTAAAGTGGGCATTATTGCGCACGTAGCGGGGACCTCCTCAGCGATTGAGCGTTCGGAAGGGTTTATTGCCCGCATGAAGGAGAAATACCCGGAAATCCAGGTGCTACCGGTCCAGTACAGCGATGGCGATCCGCAAAAAGCGATGGATAAAACCATCGATATGATCCAGGCCAACCCTGATATTGCAGGGATTTATGGCACCAATGAAGGCTCAACGCTGGGCGTAGCAAACGCCATTGATAGTCAAAACCTGAAAGGCAAAGTGAAAGTGATTGGTTTTGATAGCACCGAGGCAATCATTGCTTTCCTGAAGTCTGGGGTCATTCAGGGCTTTGTCGTGCAGGACGCTTATCAGATTGGCTACCAGGGTATCAAGACACTAAATGCAGCGGTATCGGGTCAGTCTGTACCGAAAGAAATTGATATTCCGGTTAAATTCGTTAATGCGAAGAACATTGACACCCCGGAAATTGACAAGCTGTTACACCCATTCGGTAAAAAATAACACCGTTGGGGCGACGTGCTCGCCCCATCATTCGCCAGCGTCAGGGAGTTACTATGGGCAGTGGATATTTCCTCGGTGTGGATGTCGGTTCCGCCAGCGTCAGGGCTGGTGTCTTTGATGCCAGTGGCAAACGGCTGGCTTTTGCGACACACGCCATCTCGCAGTTTCGACCCGGTCCTGAGCGGGTTGAGCAGTCATCTGCAGAAATCTGGCAGCAGGTTTGCCATGCAGTGAAGGAGGCGGTGTCGTCATCCGGGGTTCGCATTGAGGAGATCCGCGCATTGGGATTTGATGCCACCTGTTCATTGGTGGCACTGGATGAACAGGGGCGGGGTCTGGCAGTTTCGCCAGGCGAGCCATCAGACCATAACATCATCATGTGGATGGATCATCGTGCGGCGCAGGAGACGCAACGTATAAACGCCACGCAGGATCCGGCTCTGCGCTACGTTGGCGGTGAAGTCAGCGTCGAAATGGAGCTTCCTAAAGTACTGTGGCTGAAAAACCATTTTCCAGCCACCTGGCAGAGTGCGTATCGCTTCTACGATCTGGCGGACTTTCTGGTCTCTAAAGCTACCGCCTGTGATGTTGCTGGTCTGTGCACGCTGACGTGTAAATGGAACTATCTGGCACATGAACAACGCTTTAGCCACTCCCTGCTTGACGCTGTTGAGCTAACGGATTTGTTGGGAAAAATCCCGTCGCGGATCCTGCCGCCAGGCGCTGCCGTTGGAACGCTTAGCGCCGATGCGGCCCAGGCGCTGGGGCTGACGACTGCAGTGGTCGTCGCCAGCGGAATGATTGATGCCCATGCGGGCGGAGTAGCGCTTGCCGGTGTTGAGCCTGAGGGGACGTTGGCGTTGATCAGCGGAACGTCAAATTGCCATATGCTGTGCAGTGAGCAGGAGATTCATACACCTGGTGTATGGGGGCCGTACTGGTCAGCCATGCTGCCAGGCTACTGGCTGACAGAAGGGGGGCAAAGTGCCGCTGGGGCGTTAGTCGACTGGACACTTCAGGAGTCAGGAGCCAGCGCGGCACTATTTCACAAGGCTGAGGCGCGGGGTTGCCATCCCATCGTTTTAGTTAATGAATGGGTTGCCGCACTTGAGGCGCTGGAGCCAGAGCCTGGTCGTTATTTGCATGTGCTGGCCGATCACCACGGCAATCGTTCACCGCGCGCGCGACCCGATGCCCGGGGGAGTGTTTGCGGTTTGACTCTTGAGCGAGGCGAGATGCAGGTTGCTCGTCTGTACCTGGCGACATTACAGGCGATCGCCTGCGGTACGCGGCATATTATGGAAGTGATGCGCGAAAACGGTCACACCATTTCCCGACTGACGCTGTGCGGCGGCGCAACGCATAACCCACTGTGGTTGCGAGAATATGCCGATGCCACCGGATGCGATATTCATCTGATGCAGGAAGAGGATGCGGTGACGTTAGGGGCGGCCATCACTGGCGCGGTTGCCTGCGGCGCGTGGGAAAATATTCCATCTGCATGCCAGGCGATGGTTCGATCAGGCGAGGTGATTAAGACTAACCTGGCACGGCGGAACTTCTATGACCGCAAATATCAGGCTTATCTGATGATGTGGGATCAGCAGCAGGCGATTAACCAACTTATGCAGTAAGACAAAAGTTTAAAATACTTTTATGATTGTAGATTGACGTTTTTGGATGTGAACTGGGGCATATAAATGGCTAAAACAGTAGAACAGATAGCCAGCGATCTGAATTTATCGGTTACGACCGTACGACTGGTGCTGAACGGGAAAGCAGAGCAATATCGAATCAGTGTCAAAACCCAAACGCGTATTAATGAATATGTCGAGCGCTATGGTTACGTCATTAACCATTCAGCACGCAGCCTGAAATTGAATAAAACGGATACGTTGGGATTGATTGTGCCCAATATTTCCAACGTGTTTTTTGCCACACTCGCAGAAAAACTTGAGCAACGCTGTCGTCGTTCCGGTTATCAGCTAACGATTAGCTGTACCTATGACGATGTTGATTACGAAAATAAACTGACCAAAGCGTTAATAGCTCGCAATGTCGATGGCCTTTTTATTGTTCCCTCAACATTAGAGAATCAGCAGCACCATTTACGTCAGGTCAGAAAACCGATGGTGTTACTTGACCGTGATTTTAAGTATACCGATAACGCTCTGGTAGAAAGCCATAACATTTTGGGCGGCGAAAAATTGACGCAAAGTTTGTTTGACGCTGGAAAGTCGCCGATCTGGTTTTTGGTGGGAGATACCGGATTACCCAGCATCGGCGACCGTTTGCAAGGTTATCTTAATGCATTGAACAATAATGGTATTTTGCATAGCGATTGGGTGCGCGAAGGGCCGGACAACACGCCCGAGGGGGGTTATCGACTGATGGATGAGTTGATCGGCGAACAGGGCTGCCCACAGGCATTTATCGCCTCATCATTACCCGTACTGGAGGGGGCCATTAACGCTATTCGTAATCGTTTTGGCACAATTCCACCTGAAATTAATATTGGGACATTCGATGAACACCCAATGCTGGGATTCCTCGCCAATAATGTCTGGTCAATGCAGCAGGATGAAAATGTTTGGGCGGAAAAAGCGTTCGATATGATGATGAGTGCTATTGATGACCAGCCAATTAAAGAAACTGTAAAAGTTGAGATGAAACTTATTAAGCGCGTAAGACAACCTTAATACGCCGCTATAAATAAATCGGCCTACTGAACCTGAATATATACGTTCAGTGGCTGCCTGTATCTGAAACCTGACCCGTCTTACTCTGCGGCTGCATTTTTCGCAATAAAGACGAGGGGAAACTGTACCCGGAGAATCATTATGGAAAGAATGCGTTTGTCGCGAGAAATCATTGAAACCTGCCTTGAAATGACCAGCCTTGGATTGAATCAGGGGACGGCGGGAAATGTGAGTGCGCGTTATGAAAATGGGATGCTGATCACGCCCAGCGGTATTCCTTACGAAAGACTTACTGAAAATATGATCGTGTATGTAGATAACGACGGGAAATATGATAAAGGACAATTACCCTCCAGTGAATGGCGTTTTCACCTGGCGGCATACCAGACGCGTCCCGATGCCAATGCGGTTGTCCATAACCATGCCGTACATTGCACGGCCGTTTCTATTCTTAATCGCCCTATCCCGGCAATTCACTACATGATTGCGGCGGCTGGGGGGAACTCTATTCCGTGTGCGCCTTATGCGACGTTTGGTACACGAGAGCTGTCAGAGCATGTGAGCGTCGCCCTGAAAAACCGTAAGGCAACGCTTTTACAGCACCATGGGTTGATTGCTTGTGAAGCGAATTTGGAAAAAGCACTGTGGTTGGCGCATGAAGTGGAAGTTCTGGCCCGCCTTTATCTGAGCACGCTGGCGATTGTTGACCCGGTGCCGGTGCTGGATGACGAGGAGATCGCCATTGTGCTGGAGAAATTCAAATCTTACGGATTACGCATTGAAGAGTAATTTCGCATAGCGAAAAGGAGAAATACGATGGCGAACAGAATGATTCTGAACGAAACGGCATGGTTTGGCCGGGGAGCTGTTGGTGCATTAACCGATGAAGTCATCCGTCGTGGTTATCGCAAAGCGTTGATTGTGACTGATAAAAATCTGGTGCAGTGCGGCGTTGTCGATAAGGTGACTTCCCGAATGGATGCTGCTGGTCTGGCATGGGAAATCTATTCAGGCGTTATTCCTAACCCAACCATTGCGGTGGTGCAGGAAGGGTTGGGTGTCTTTCAGCAAAGCGGCGCAGACTATCTGATCGCCATCGGCGGAGGCTCCCCTCAGGATACCTGTAAAGCGATTGGCATTATCAATAATAACCCTGAGTTTGCGGATGTACGCAGCCTTGAAGGGTTATCGCCAACGCGCAACCCGAGCGTGCCGGTTATGGCTATCCCCACCACCGCGGGAACGGCAGCGGAAGTGACCATTAACTACGTGATCACTGACGAAGAAAATCGGCGTAAGTTTGTTTGTGTCGACCCCCATGACATCCCACAGGTAGCGTTCATCGATGCAGACATGATGGACGGCATGCCAGCGGCGCTAAAAGCTGCCACCGGAGTGGATGCCCTGACCCATGCTATTGAGGGGTACATTACGCGGGCTGCATGGGCGCTTACCGATGCGCTGCACATTAAAGCCATTGAAATGATAGCCGGGGCATTACGTGGTTCCGTTGCGGGCGATACCCAGGCCGGGGAAGCGATGGCGCTGGGCCAGTACGTGGCAGGGATGGGCTTTTCCAACGTTGGTCTGGGATTAGTGCATGGAATGGCACACCCGTTAGGCGCGTTTTATAACACGCCGCACGGCGTAGCAAATGCCATTTTGCTGCCGCACGTGATGCGCTATAACGCCGAATTCACCGGGGAAAAATTTCGCGATATCGCCCGGGTGATGGGAGTTAAGGTTGAAGGACTGACGCTGGCTGAGGCACGTAAAGCGGCAGTGGATGCCGTCTTCGCCCTTAACCGCGATGTAGGGATCCCACTGCATTTACGCGATGTTGGCGTACGTAAAGAGGATATTCCTGCGCTGGCGCAGGCGGCATTTGACGATGTTTGTACCGGGGGAAATCCCCGTGAAGCGAATCTTGGGGATATCGTTGAGCTGTACCACACCGCCTGGTAATTTTTCAGCGTGACGGCGTGAAAGCCTTATCCGGCCTACCGGGGTGTTCGACGTGTAGGCCAGATAAGCACAGCGCCATTCGGCAACAGACCTATCGCACCAACCGTAATTGCTGCAGGTTTCCGTCGATATGTAAGTCCGTTTGCAGCCGTGCGATATCGCGACACAGAAACGCCATCTCCTGGTGCATCTCTAGTTTTTTGCGCCACTTGTCCGGTACTTCATCAAGATGCGCGTAAATGCCTTCTAGATGTTGAAACTGTACGAGCAGCTGCGTGGCGCTTTTGGGACCAATACCTGCAACCCCCGGTACTTTCGAACTGCTGATCCCGGCCAGTCCCCAGTAATCAGGCAACTGCTGCGGCAGCACGCCAAACTCTTTCTCAATAAACGGTGCATCCAGCCAGCGTTTTTGGAAGTAGTCACGAATACGCAGCGTCGGGGAGAGCAACTGACAATAGCCTTTATCGGTTGAGACGATGGTAGCCTGATGTCCCGCCTGGCTCACTTTAACCGCCAGGGTTGCGGCTAAATCATCGGCTTCATTCCCGCTGGAGACCCAACAGCAGACGCCGCGCTGTTCAAAAGCGGCGCGTAAGGCGGGCATTTCCTGGTGCAATTCATCAGGCATCGGGGGGCGACCTGCTTTGTAGTCAGGCAACCGTTGGTGACGCCAGCCGCTGTTGCGCGCTTCATCATCGAATACCGCCACGGCGTGCGTAGGCTGACTGTGCACAATCAACTGATCGAGCGCGTGCTGGCACGTCTCTACGCAGGGTGAGCCCTGTACGGCGTGAATGCGGCGGATAAGGTTCAGTGCATCGACAATGAGCAGGTGGACGGCCACGGTGTTCTCCCTAACAAATAAGTTTGTAGGGTAACATTCACGGCGAGGGGAGGCGAGTGTTGCGAAATAGCGTTATCCGTAGACCGGATGGCGGCGAGCGCCTTATCCGGCCTACAGACTCTGAAACGTGGTGGGACTTAATCGCAGGTGACAATCTTCATCGCCAGACCGCCGCGAGATGTTTCACGGTATTTGGCGTTCATGTCTTTACCGGTTTCGTACATGGTCTCGATGACTTTATCAAGGCACACGCGCGGTTCGCTGGTACGGCGCAGCGCCATACGTGCGGCGTTCACTGCTTTAACCGAAGCAATGGCGTTACGCTCAATGCACGGTACCTGCACCTGACCGGCAACCGGATCGCAGGTCAGACCCAGGTTATGTTCCATACCGATTTCCGCCGCGATGCACACCTGCATTGGGCTACCGCCCAGCAGTTCAGCCAGACCGGCCGCAGCCATGGAGCAGGCAACGCCGACTTCACCCTGACAGCCCACTTCGGCGCCAGAGATAGAGGCGTTCATCTTGTACAGCGAACCAATGGCGCTCGCGACCAGCATGTAGCGTGCCAGCGAGTTAGCGTTCACTTCGCGGATAAACTTGTCGTAGTACGCCAGCACGGCAGGAACAATCCCGCATGCGCCATTAGTTGGCGCCGTAACCACGCGTCCACCGGCAGCGTTTTCTTCGTTCACGGCCAGCGCGAACATGTTGATCCAGTCAACAACCGCCATCGGATCAGTGGTGGTTTTGTCGCTGCTGACTAGCATACGACGCAGCGCCGCCGCGCGACGTGGAACGCGCAGTTTGCCCGGCAATACACCTTCGGTGGTGATGCCGCGCTCAATCCCGCTGCGCATGACGTCCCAGACGTTGGCGAAGTGTTGTTCCAGCTCTTCTTTGCTGTGCAGCGCCAGTTCGTTTTGCATCATCAGACCGGAAAGTGACAGGCCGGTTTCCTGGCAATGACGTTGCAAATCAGCCGCAGATTTATACGGATACGGCACGTTTACCGGAGAGTTGTTCGGTAAACCAAAATGTTCTTCATCAACGATGAACCCACCGCCAATGGAATAGTAAGTCTGGCTGTAAATGGCTTTTTCGCCCGCCAGTGCGGTAATACGCATCCCGTTTTCGTGCAGGGACAGATTGTCCGCATGGAAATTCATGCACTTGTCGACCGGGAACTCGACCTCATGTTGACCGTCCGCCAGCAGCAAACGTCCATGAGTATTCACATCCTGGATAAAGGCCGGGATGGCATCAATGTCTACGGTATCCGGCAGATTACCCGCCAGGCCCATAATAATCGCGATGTCGGTATGGTGACCTTTCCCCGTCAGAGACAAAGAGCCATAGACATCAACCACTACGCGGGTTACGTCAGTGAGAATTCCGCGTGCAATCAGGTCATCCGTGAATTGTTTGCCTGCTTTCATCGGGCCAACAGTGTGGGAGCTGGAAGGGCCAATGCCGATTTTGAAAATATCGAATACGCTAATCATGAGGCGTCCATTGTGTATCGAGGTGCGCCGCCCCGAGGAGCGGCGCAGGGGAATTAACTGAACAGAGAGTAGAAAATAGCGGAGATAGCGATCAGGCCCATAATCACAACGAAGACGTTGCTGATATGGCCGCTGTATTTACGCATTGCCGGTACTTTCTGAATTGCATACATCGGCATCAGGAACAGAATCATCGCGATGATTGGGCCACCCAGGGTTTCAATCATACCGAGGATACTTGGGTTCAGCGTCGCCACAATCCAGGTGGTTACCAGCATGAACAGCGCAGTGATTTTGTTCAGTTTGTTGATTTCGATGGTTTTGCCTTTGCCGCGCAGAGACTTAATCACCATGCCGTTGAAACCTTCACGTGCGCCCAGGTAGTGGCCGAGGAAGGATTTGGTGATAGCGATAATCGCGATGATCGGTGCCATCCAGGCAATGATCGGCGCGTTAAAGTGGTTTGCCAGGTAAGACAGGATAGAGATGTTCTGCTCTTTCGCTGCAGCCAGATCCGCTGGGGTCAGGCTAAATACGCAGCTGAAGACGAAGAACATAACGGTCAGCACCATCATGATGTGAGCGAATGCCAGAATCTTAGAGCATTTCTTCTCAGCTTCATCACCGTATTCTTCACGCTTCGCCACGGCGAAGGAGGAGATGATCGGTGAGTGGTTGAAGGAGAACACCATTACCGGAATTGCCAGCCACAGGGTCAACAGCAGTCCGTTGCCGGTGGTTGCTGCAGAGTCAAAGGACAGGGTTTCCAGAACGGCACCGCTCCACTGAGGGATCAGGTACAGCGCCAGCAGCATCAGGGCGGCAACAAACGGGAATACCAGGATGCTCATTGCCTTCACGATCATCTGCTCACCGAAACGCACGATGGTCATCATGCCGACAATCAGGATCAGAGACAGGATTGCGCGCGGCGGCGGCGTAATTGCCAGCTGGTGGGTCAGGAAGCTTTCGACGGTGTTGGTGATTGCTACGCTGTAGACCAACAGAATTGGGTAGATAGCGAAGAAGTAGAGCAGGGTAATCAGTTTACCTGCGCCTACACCAAAGTGTTCTTCTACAACTTCAGTAATGTCTTCACCCGGATTTTTACCGGACAGCACGAAGCGAGTCAGGCCGCGGTGTGCAAAGAAGGTCATTGGGAAAGCAAGGATCGCCATGATGATCAGCGGAATCATACCGCCTACGCCTGCGTTAATCGGCAGGAACAATACACCCGCGCCAATCGCCGTGCCGTAAAGGCCCAGCATCCACATGGTATCTGTCTTGCGCCATGCGCTGCGGGTCTGGCCCGTAACGATAGTGCTGGTTTGAGTGTTTTCCATCTATTTCTCCTGGAGGAAGCTTAAAAAGTCGGGTTTGGGGTCAATCCAATGAGAAAATACCCGACTGTAAATCGAAATTCGTTGAGCGATTTTTTATATAATTTTTCGCCGTAATAATTTGCGGGCGGAAAGATACATTTTAGTAATGAATGTATCAGTGATCGCGATCCCAAATGCAATAATCCACCTTTTATGTGGATAAATTTGGACCATTAATCTGTTAAAAAATAGTCAAAGCGAATTTACGGGCGCGAAGGCTAACATTAACGACATATATCATGAAAGCGAAGGCGCGAAGATACGAGCGTTACGCTGTAAAAACTGTTGTTTTTAGAGGATTTTGGCGACTAATAATAATTTCCTAAGATAAATCACGGTTGGGTTTTAAAGGTAATCGTTTGCGTAGCGCGCTATTTTTAATGAAACATCATCGGTATTTATATGATTGTCTGAGCTATGTGACTGGTATCACTAAAAAAAGCCGGGAGGCTGATGCGCCAAACCCGGCTTTGATATGGACAAAACTGTCACCGCGATAGCGTCTGCTGGCGGCTGTTGGAGGTTAGGCGCAAATCTCGTAGCAAGGGATATACGCGGAGCCAGGTAACTTCATACGATGCTGTGCAACAAAGCCCTGCAGGAGATCGTCCATGCGGCGCATCATTTCGCGGTCACCGTGGATTTTGTACGGGCCAAACTCTTCGATGGCGCGGATCCCGACTTCCTTCACGTTACCGGCTACAATCCCCGAGAACGCACGGCGCAGGTCTGCCGCCAGTACTTCCACGGGTTGATCCGGGTACAGCTTCAGGTTAGCCATGTTTTCATGGGACGGCTCGAACGGCATCTGCAAATCAGGTGCAATACGAATCGACCAGTTAAAGCTGTAGGCATCACCGGTGTCACGGCGGTTCTCTTTCACCAGCGGCATCGCTTTTTTCATCAGACGAGCCACTTCTGCTGCATCGTCTATGATAATGCGATAGTGGCGACGCGCATCTTCCCCCAGCGTGTGCACGATAAATTCGTCCAGCACGCGGAAGTAATCGGCGCTCTCTTTTGGTCCAGTCAGGATCAGCGGTAAAACCTGATCTTTGTTGGCCGGGTTCATCAGGATCCCCAGCAGATACAGCAGCTCTTCTGCTGTCCCTACGCCGCCTGGGAAGATGATTATACCGTGGGCGATACGTACGAACGCTTCCAGACGTTTTTCAATGTCTGGCATGATTATCAGTTCGTTAACCAGCGGGTTAGGCGGCTCAGCGGCAATGATTGACGGTTCGGTCATACCGATAAAGCGGCTGTCTTTGTATCGTTGCTGGGCGTGACCGACCGCAGCGCCTTTCATTGGCGCTTCCATCGCCCCCGGACCACAGCCGGTACAGATGTTCAGTTCGCGCAGGCCCAACTGGGTACCAACGCGACGGGCGTACAGGTACTCGTTTTCGTTGATTGAGTGACCCCCCCAGCAGACGACCATGTTCGGCGCTTCACCCACGTGTAGCGCCCGGGCATTGCGCAGGATCGAGAATACCAGGTTGGTAATATGCACCGAGCTTTCAAGATCCAGATGCTGAAAGCGACCGGCGTTATGGATCTGGCCATTAACGAACAGAATGTCGCGCAGCACGGCAAACAGGTTGGCCTGCAGTGCGCGAATAATGCGTCCATCAACAAACGCATCTTCAGGTGGGTTGATCAGTTCCAGCTTCACGCCCCGTTCGCGGCGCAGCACGTTAATGTCGAAACTTTCAAAGCGTGACAGCAGCTCTTTGCTGTTGTCGGTCAAACTGCCGGAGTTCAGAACGGCAAGCGAACAGTTACGAAACAGTTGATACAGGTCGCTGCTGGCCGTGCGTTTAAGCATATCGACTTCCAGTTGCGACAACATGTCCATTGAGCCAAGCGGGCTAATATGTGTAATCAAGTAAACTCCTTATGGGACGCAACACGTCATTCCCTGTTGATTACAATAGCCCTGGCTTATGACCTTTCACAACCTTGCGCGCGGAATCCGGCACGCAAAATTGAGAAAAAAGATTACTGACGTACCAGGCGCCCCGTTGCTGGGGTGAAATCGGTGTTGGTGCGCCATGGGTTAATGTCCAGGCCGCCACGTCGCGTGTAGCGCGCGTAAACGCTCAGTTTCTCCGGTTGGCAGAAGCGCAGAATGTCATTGAAAATGCGTTCCACGCACTGCTCGTGAAACTCATTATGGTGACGGAAGGAGACCAGATAACGCAGCAGCTTCTCGCGATCGATTTTCCGTCCGCGATACTGAATCTGTATGGAGCCCCAGTCCGGCTGGTGGGTGATCAAGCAGTTAGACTTCAGCAGATGGCTGACCAGCGTCTCTTCCACCGCTTTTTCACCGCCAACGGCATTTTCCAGATACTCTGTGCTGAACTGGTAGTTATCGATGACGATATCCTGATTGTCGATACAGGTGCCGTTAAAGTGGGCTATCGGTTGTCCTTCCAGTTCGTCAAGACGGTACAGCGCTACGCTGACATCACCCTGAGCACAAGCGCGCAGATCGTTTTCCAGCGTCTGGCGTACCGCATCCCAGGAATCAAAACGCGTCTGGTTAAAACTGTTCAGGTAAAGCTTAAAGCTTTTCGATTCAATCAGATTTACGCTGGTGTAATCCAGTTCTACATGACCGACCGCTACCTGCGGTAAACCGTTGGCATTCAGCCATGACAGTTCATATAGCGTCCAGATATCGGCACCGTGAAAAGGCAGATTATCGGCCTGTAAATCCAGCGGGTCGCGGTTCAGGCTGCGTGGAACGCCCTGCAGCAGGCTGGCATCGTAATTGTCACGGTAATCTGTTGATTTACCAAGAGTCAGGCCGTCAAGCGCCTGATGATTTTCATAAGAGGACATGTTTCACCGTCATAAACCAGATACACTATGTGACAAGTGTATCCTGGCTTTTGTGAAGAGAGAAATCAGTGGACGAATTGACAGCGCAGGCGTTGACAGCCTTTACGACACGTTATTGCGACGCATGGTACGAAAAAAACAACAGCTGGCCCCTCAGCGAAGAGCTGTATGGCGTACCTTCTCCGTGCATCATTTCTTCCACAGACGATGCGGTATTCTGGCAACCTCAGCCTTTTGTCGGCGAAAAAAACCTCAATGCGGTTGAACGCGCCTTTGATATCGTGATACAACCAGCCGTTCACGCTTTTTACACCACCCAGTTTGCCGGGGACATGCACGCGCTGTTTGCGGATGAAAAACTAACGCTGCTGCAAACCTGGAGCGAAGACGACTTCAGGCGCGTTCAGGAAAACCTGATTGGTCACCTGGTTACGCAAAAGCGCCTCAAGCTGTCGCCTACGCTTTTTATTGCCACCCAGGACAATGAGCTTGACGTCATTTCGGTGTGCAATCTCTCCGGTGAAGTGTGCAAAGAAACGCTGGGAACCCGTAAACGAACGGTGCTGGCGGACTCACTTGCGGAATTTCTCACTCAGCTTAAGCCAGTTCTGTAATCCAGATTGCCCTGAACCTTGTGAGAGATCTCTTACAAACCCTGTAGGACATTGCCAGGTAATAAGTAAAGACTTAATGAACGGATAAAATAATTATTCCTTATTATTCATAAAGTTAATGTTTTATTGTCAACTTTCATACGAAAATAATCTTAAGGGAGTGTCTGTAAGCATCTTGTAAGACAAGGCGAAACAGGCGATTCTATATCTGTCGACAAGGAGTCGCACAACGAAGAGAACATCAGGATGATGGCTCTTCGGCAGGACACACCAGGACGGTGTTACAAGGACAGGCTTCAGGATGAAGCAAAGCGGAAAGCGCTGGATGCGTTAAGGGACACCTCCAGGATGGAGAATGAGAGCCGGTCAGGATGTTCGGCGGGTCAGGATGGCCAGGACACTTCAGGATGAAGTTTTCACATCGGGGTGATGTGAGCAGGATGCACAAGTTCAGGATGAACAAGGTCGCAAGACCACAGGAAAAGTTGTCACGGATGAGCAGGGAGCACTAAAAGTAGCTGGAACGCTGCGAAACGAACCGGGAGCACTGTTTTTACAGTGCTCCCTTTTTTTATTTCCCTTCACTAGTGCTATTCTTCGCGCCAGATTTTTCATCATTGAGGTTAATTTCATGACGACTCATGACCGTGTGCGCCAGCAGTTACACGCGCTTGAAGCGCTACTGCGTGAACATAATCACTGGCGGTTGGATGAGCCTGCAGAGCATCTGTTTACCAGCACGCAGCCTTTTTGTATGGATACCATGGAGCCGGTTGAGTGGCTGCAATGGGTATTGATTCCCCGCATGCATACGCTGATTGATAACGCTCAGCCGCTTCCGCAGGCTTTTGCCGTCGCACCGTATTACGAAATGGCGTTGGCAGCCGATCACCCGCAACGCGAAATTCTGCTGACGGCATTGCAGGAATTGGATGCTCTGTTTACAAGTGATAACGCCTGATGCTGGAGATTCTGTATCAGGACGAATGGCTGGTCGCAGTTAACAAACCTTCGGGCTGGTTGGTTCACCGCAGTTGGCTCGACCGGGATGAGAAAGTGGTGGTGATGCAAACGGTACGCGACCAGATTGGTCAGCACGTTTTTACCGCCCACCGACTCGACAGACCGACTTCCGGGGTACTGCTGATGGGACTGTCCAGCGAAGCCGGGCGGTTGCTGTCCCAGCAATTTGAACATCATCAAATTCAGAAACGCTATCATGCGATTGTGCGTGGCTGGCTGATGGATGATGCCGTGCTGGATTACCCGCTGGTCGAAGAACTGGATAAGATCGCTGATAAGTTTGCCCGTGATGATAAAGGCCCGCAGCCTGCCGTCACCCATTATCGCGGTTTGGCGACGGTTGAGATGCCGGTAGCGACCGGACGTTATCCGACGACCCGTTACGGATTGGTGGAACTGGATCCTAAAACCGGTCGAAAACACCAGCTCAGGCGCCATCTGGCGCACTTACGCCATCCAATTATCGGCGACAGTAAGCACGGTGATTTGCGGCAAAACCGCAGCGCCGCTGAGCACTTTGGCTGTCAGCGTTTGATGCTTCATGCAAGCCAGCTTGCGCTGACTCATCCTTTCACCGGCGAACCGCTGGTTATTCGCGCCGGGCTGGATGATGTCTGGATGCAGGCGCTATCACAGTTTGGCTGGCGTGGACTTCTCCCTGACAATGAAAGGGTTGAGTTCAGCGGGCTGTCAGGTCAGGATGAGCAGATAGATTCTTAAGTCCCAGGAGATTACGGTTATGGCGGAAATTGGAATTTTTGTCGGCACGATGTACGGAAACGCGTTGCTGGTTGCCGAAGAGGCCGAAGCTATTTTGACGGCGCAGGGTCATAAAGCCACGGTGTTCGAAGATCCCGAGCTCTGCGACTGGCAGGCATATCAGGAAAAATATGTGCTGGTGGTGACCTCAACGACCGGGCAGGGCGATCTGCCGGATAGCATCGTGCCGCTGTTTCAGGGGATCAAAGATAATCTCGGTTTCCAGCCAAATCTGCATTACGGAGTAATTGCGCTGGGTGACAGTAGCTATGTTAATTTCTGCAATGGCGGCAAGCAGTTCGATGCACTGTTGCAGGAACAAAGCGCCCACCGTGTTGGGGAAATGCTGCTGATAGACGCCAGCGAGCATCCTGAACCGGAAAGCGAATCCAATCCCTGGGTAGAAAACTGGGGAACCTTGCTTAAATAACCTTGCGCCCGGCAGCGCTTTGTTTGCACGGGCCTGTTACTCTCTTTTGGATCGTAGGCCGGGTAAGGCGTTGCTACCCGGCAACAAAACGCCCACCAAACGCCAATTTCGTGAAGCATCTTCCATTCCCTTAGGCTTATGCCATAAACAACCTCATTCACCTCCCGCAATGTTGTGTTTTTGCACGGTGAGGGTAAGAGGCACTCCTTCATATACTTTTCCCGTCAGTTCCCGAAAAGGCAGCGAGTCAGAATAAAACGGCCCTGAGCTGTACCAAAACTGCCACACACTAACCTCTCATTCTGATCACCCTACAGGTGCTGTACAGAATGAACTGGCGAAAGCCAAGATTCAGGAGTGCAACAATGAGTTCATTAAGTCAGGCGGCGAGCAGCGCGGAAAAACGCACTAACGCTCGCTACTGGATAGTGGTGATGCTGTTTATCGTCACATCCTTCAACTACGGCGATCGCGCCACCTTATCCATTGCCGGCTCGGAGATGGCCAAAGATATTGGTCTGGATGCGGTAGGGATGGGGTATGTATTCTCCGCTTTTTCATGGGCCTATGTTATCGGTCAGATCCCCGGCGGCTGGCTGCTCGACCGCTTCGGTTCAAAACGTGTTTACTTCTGGTCCATTTTTATCTGGTCCATGTTTACCCTGCTGCAGGGCTTCGTCGATATCTTCAGCGGCTTCGGCATTATCGTTGCGCTGTTTACCCTGCGCTTCCTCGTGGGGTTAGCCGAAGCGCCATCCTTCCCTGGCAACAGTCGTATTGTGGCGGCGTGGTTCCCGGCGCAGGAAAGGGGCACGGCGGTCGCTATTTTTAACTCGGCGCAGTACTTTGCCACCGTGATCTTCGCGCCAATCATGGGCTGGTTGACCCACGAAGTGGGCTGGTCGCATGTGTTCTTCTTTATGGGCGGTCTCGGGATTGTTATCAGCTTTATCTGGCTGAAGGTGATTCATGAACCGAACCAGCATCCGGGCGTAAACCAAAAAGAGCTGGACTACATTGCCGAAGGCGGAGCGCTGATCAATATGGATCAGGCGGCAGCCAAAGCCAAAGTGCCGTTCAGCGTGAAGTGGGGGCAGATCAAGCAACTGCTGGGCTCACGGATGATGATCGGTATTTACATCGGGCAATACTGCATTAACGCGCTGACCTACTTCTTTATCACCTGGTTCCCGGTTTATCTGGTACAGGCACGCGGTATGTCGATTTTGAAAGCCGGTTTTGTTGCGTCGGTCCCGGCCATTTGCGGATTCGCAGGCGGCGTGCTCGGCGGCATTATTTCCGACTGGCTGATGCGCCGTACCGGTTCGCTGAATATCGCCCGTAAAACGCCAATCGTACTGGGTATGCTGTTGTCGATGGTGATGGTGTTCTGTAACTACGTCAACGTAGAGTGGATGATCATCGGCTTTATGGCGCTGGCCTTCTTCGGCAAAGGTATCGGTGCGTTGGGATGGGCGGTGATGGCCGATACTGCGCCAAAAGAGATCAGCGGTTTGAGCGGCGGTCTGTTCAATATGTTTGGCAACATCTCCGGTATCGTTACGCCAATTGCTATCGGCTACATCGTAGGTACCACTGGCTCGTTTAACGGTGCGTTGATTTACGTCGGGGTGCATGCGCTGATTGCTGTAGTGAGCTATCTGGTGCTGGTGGGTGATATTAAACGTATCGAACTGAAACCTGTCGCAGGGCAACGATGATGACAACACAATCGAGTCCCATTATTACTGATATGAAGGTCATCCCGGTGGCCGGTCATGACAGCATGCTGCTCAATATTGGCGGGGCGCATAACGCATACTTTACCCGCAATATCGTCGTGCTTACCGATAACGCCGGAAATACCGGCGTCGGTGAAGCGCCGGGCGGCGAAGTGATTTATCAGACGCTGGTGGACGCGATTCCACAAGTGTTGGGCCAGGAAGTCGCGCGCCTGAATAAGGTGGTTCAGCAGGTGCATAAAGGCAACCAGGCCGCTGATTTTGACACCTTTGGCAAAGGTGCCTGGACCTTTGAACTGCGGGTTAATGCGGTGGCTGCGCTGGAAGCCGCACTGCTCGACCTGCTGGGCAAGGCGCTGAACGTGCCGGTCTGCGAACTGTTAGGGCCAGGCAAGCAGCGCGATGCAGTCACCGTGCTCGGCTATCTGTTCTACGTGGGAGATCGCAGCAAAACCGATCTGCCGTATCTGGACAGCACGCCGGGTAACCATGAGTGGTATCACCTGCGTCACCAGCAGGCGATGAACAGTGAGGCGGTGGTGCGTCTGGCTCAGGCTTCGCAGGATCGCTACGGCTTTAAAGATTTCAAACTCAAAGGCGGTGTGCTGCCTGGCGAGCAGGAAATCGACACCGCTCGCGCGTTGAAACAATGCTTCCCGGATGCGCGTATTACGGTTGACCCTAACGGTGCCTGGCTGCTGGATGAAGCTATTTCCTTGTGTAAAGGGCTGAACGATGTTCTGACTTACGCCGAAGATCCGTGCGGCGCAGAACAGGGTTTTTCTGGCCGCGAAGTGATGGCCGAGTTCCGCCGTGCAACCTGTCTGCCGGTAGCAACGAATATGATAGCCACCAACTGGCGTGAGATGGGCCATGCGGTGATGCTCAACTCGGTAGATATTCCACTGGCCGATCCGCACTTCTGGACCCTTTCCGGCGCGGTGCGCGTGGCACAGCTATGCGATGACTGGGGACTGACCTGGGGCTGCCACTCTAACAATCATTTTGATATTTCCCTGGCGATGTTCACCCACGTCGGTGCCGCTGCGCCGGGCAACCCAACGGCGATCGACACCCACTGGATCTGGCAGGAGGGCGATTGCCGCCTGACCAAAAATCCGCTGGAGATTAAACACGGAAAAATTGCGGTACCCGACGCGCCCGGCCTGGGCGTGGAACTGGACTGGGATCAGGTACAGAAAGCGCATGAAGCCTATAAGGCGCTGCCCGGCGGCGCGCGTAATGACGCAGGCCCGATGCAGTATCTGATCCCTGGATGGACTTTTGACCGTAAACGTCCCGTTTTCGGCCGCCACTAATTTTGAATAAGGACTTAATTATGAGCGCACAATTTACTACCCCAGTCGTAACCGCGATGCAGGTGATCCCGGTTGCGGGCCATGACAGCATGCTGATGAATCTGAGCGGCGCACATGCCCCGTTCTTCACGCGTAATATTGTGATTATCAAAGATAACTCCGGTCATACCGGCGTGGGTGAGATTCCCGGCGGCGAAAAAATTCGTCAGACCCTGGAAGATGCCATTCCGCTGGTGGTGGGCAAAACGTTAGGTGAATACAAAAACGTACTGAATGCGGTCCGCAATACCTTTGCCGATCGTGATGCCGGTGGGCGTGGTTTGCAGACCTTCGATTTACGTACCACTATTCATGTGGTTACCGGGATCGAAGCGGCCATGTTGGATCTGCTGGGTCAGCATCTGGGCGTTAACGTCGCATCTCTGCTGGGCGACGGTCAGCAGCGTAGCGAAGTTGAAATGCTGGGTTACCTGTTCTTCGTCGGTAACCGTAACGCGACGCCGCTGCCGTATCAGAGCCAGCCGGATGAGAAGTGCGACTGGTATCGCCTGCGTCATGAAGAGGCGATGACCCCGGATGCAGTGGTGCGCCTGGCGGAAGCCGCATATGAGAAATATGGTTTCAACGATTTCAAACTGAAAGGCGGGGTGTTGGCCGGGGAAGAAGAAGCGGAATCTATTGTGGCGCTGGCGAAACGCTTTCCACAGGCACGCGTCACGCTCGATCCCAATGGTGCGTGGTCGCTGAATGAAGCGATTAAAATTGGTAAATACCTGAAAGGATCACTGGCTTATGCGGAAGATCCGTGCGGTGCCGAGCAGGGGTTCTCAGGCCGTGAAGTCATGGCGGAATTCCGTCGTGCTACCGGTCTGCCGACCGCCACTAATATGATCGCCACCGACTGGCGTCAGATGGGACATACGCTGTCGTTGCAGTCCGTGGATATCCCGCTGGCGGATCCGCACTTCTGGACTATGCAGGGTTCTGTCCGCGTTGCGCAGATGTGTCATGAGTTTGGGCTGACCTGGGGCTCGCACTCTAACAACCACTTTGATATTTCGCTGGCGATGTTTACTCATGTTGCGGCGGCGGCGCCGGGCAAAATTACCGCTATCGATACCCACTGGATCTGGCAGGAAGGCAATCAACGCCTGACCAAAGAGCCGTTTGAAATCAAAGGCGGCATGGTGCAGGTACCGGCGAAGCCGGGTCTGGGTGTGGAGCTGGATATGGATCAGGTTATGAAAGCTCATGAGCTGTATCAGCAACATGGACTGGGAGCGCGCGATGATGCCATGGGAATGCAGTATCTGATCCCGAACTGGACGTTTGATAATAAGCGTCCGTGCATGGTACGCTAAGCGAGCTGGGACCGCTCCCATTGAGGGGCGGTTTTTCTCCTGGTGTATGCTTAACACAGTCAACATGCGTAAGGATGCTTTATGAAAATAGTAATCGCACCGGATTCCTATAAGGAAAGTTTGAGTGCGCTTGAAGTGGCAACGGCTATTGAACTGGGATTTCGTGAGATCTGGCCTGAGGCGAATTACGTGAAGATCCCGGTCGCGGATGGCGGTGAGGGAACGGTCGAAGCGATGGTTGCCGCAACGCAAGGCCACCTTGTGCATGTTGATGTTACCGGCCCTCTGGGTAAAACGATTCAGGCATTTTATGGTTTATCCGGGGATGAGCGTTCGGCGTTTATCGAAATGGCGGCCGCCAGCGGACTGGAGCAGGTTCCCGCAGGTTTACGCGATCCGCTGAAAACGACCTCCTGGGGAACCGGGGAGCTAATCCGTCATGCGCTGGACGCGGGCGTTGAACATATCATTATCGGGATTGGCGGCAGCGCCACCAATGATGGCGGTGCCGGGATGGTGCAAGCGCTGGGAGCAAAATTACTGGATGCGCAAAATAACGATATTGCTCATGGCGGGACAGGCCTTGAATCACTCGCCCGGATTGATATTTCTCAGCTAGACCCGCGTCTTGCCGCGTGCCGTATTGAAGTGGCCTGCGATGTGACTAATCCGTTGACCGGTGAAGAGGGGGCCTCTGCGGTCTTCGGTCCGCAAAAGGGGGCGACGCCGGAGATGATTCTTCGTCTTGATCGGGCGCTCACGCATTATGCGCAACTCATTGCCCGCGATCTGGACGTCAACGTGCTGGAACTGGCGGGTGGTGGCGCGGCTGGTGGTATGGGGGCGGCACTGTATGCGTTTTGCGGTGCGCAGTTACGCTGCGGTATTGAGGTCGTGACGGATGCGTTACACCTCGACGACTGCGTTGCGGATGCGGATTTAGTGGTCACGGGCGAAGGACGTATCGACAGCCAGACCATTCACGGTAAGGTTCCGGTTGGCGTGGCGAAGGTGGCAAAGCGTTACAACAAACCGGTTATCGGCATTGCCGGCAGCCTGACGGCTGATGTCGGTGTTGTACATGAACATGGGCTGGATGCGGTTTTTAGCGTTATTTATACCGTTTGCACACTGGAAGAGGCGCTGAAGAACGCGAGTGAGAACGTGCGAATGACGGCGCGAAACGTGGCCGCGACCCTGAAAGCGGGTCAGCAATTACGTTGAATGATGTGGCATGAAGGCCGGATAAGACGCGTGAGCGTCGTCATCCGGCAATCAGATCTTTACCCTAACAACTTCTTCGCTTCGCGCGCAACGTTATCCATTTCATCCAGAAGCTCTAAAAACTCAGGCTCCAGCTCTTCTTCTTTGCTCCCGCTACGTAATTGCTGCTCAATCAGCTGACACAGGTTTTTCATGCGGGGAACGCCGCTATAACCGCAACTGCCATGCAGTTTATGGATCATATCCACCAGTCCTTCAGGGTTTTCACCGACCAGCTGTTCTTCAATTTTATTACGCACTTCGGGCAGAAAATCGAGCAGCATTTGCAGCATATCCCGCGCCAGATCGTTTTTACCGGCGGCTTGCCTTAACGCCAGTTGCCAGTCGAGTGTGGTATTCGGATTGACGACCGGTTCAACAGCGAGCGTCCTCAGCGATGTGCTCGCGCCGGGTTTGTAGCGTAACAGCAGATTATGCA
Source organism: Citrobacter sp. RHBSTW-01044 (assembly GCF_013781945.1). Taxonomy (NCBI): domain Bacteria; kingdom Pseudomonadati; phylum Pseudomonadota; class Gammaproteobacteria; order Enterobacterales; family Enterobacteriaceae; genus Citrobacter; species Citrobacter sp. RHBSTW-01044. The sequence continues at coordinate 962,456 of NZ_CP056180.1, forward strand.
GCTTATCTTCTTCGATAGGCTTCGCCAGGTAATCGTTCATCCCGGCGCTGAGCAGCTTCTCTTTTTGCCCGGCCATGGCATGCGCGGTGACCGCAATGACCGGCGTCTGTTGTTGATGAGGAAGCTGGTGGATCAGTTCGCAGGCGCGAATACCGTCCATGTCTGGCATCTGAATATCCATCAGGATGAGATCAAACTGCATCTGTTTGGCGCGATCCACAGCCTGATGTCCGCTGTCGCAGAGCACGACGTGCTGCACTTTATCTTCCAGCAGTGCGCCAATCAGCTTGAGGTTCGCCGGGTTGTCGTCCACCGCCATGACGGTCATCGCAATTTTGCTCTCGTTTAACAGCAGCGGAGCCGCGCTGTGGTTCAGTTGACAATACTCTGTCAACGCTGGCAGTAAGCGGGTTGAGGTAAGAGGTTTCAACAGGCACGCCGCCGCGCCGCCCTGCTTTAATTTCTCAGCGTTGATCTGCGCATGGCAAGGCAGAGCCAGTAACAAAAAGTCGGTCATCGCCGCTGCGCTTGCCAGCCGCTCATGCTGCATAGTGAGCGGTTCGCGTAAAGTGACCGGTATGCCAAGCAGCAGAATATCGTAATGATCCTTCGGCAGCCCGGAGAATGAAGGGCTGTAAATCACCTCTAGCGGCGTTTCACTCAAGATATCTAACGTGCATTGCGCGGCTGTGGCGTTAGGTTCAACGTAGGCCAGTCGCTTACCAGCCAGACAGTGCGTGGTTGAGCGATCCACGAGAACGTTAGGGTTGAGATCGAGGCTGATATGGAACCAGAACGTGGAGCCCCGGTTCGGCTGGCTGTGGAAGGAGATATCCCCGCCCATTTCATTGACCAGCTTTTGCGTAATGACCAGGCCCAGTCCGGTCCCGCCGTGGCGGCGGGAAATACTGGCATCGGCCTGGCGGAAGGCCTGGAACAGGCGTGACTGATCGCGCTCAGGGATGCCAATTCCGGTATCGCGGATTTGCACTTCAATTTGCACTTTCGTGTTACTGAGGGCGCGTTTCTCGACCAGAATGTCGATATTGCCGCCTTCGGTAAATTTGATGGCATTGCCAACCAGATTAGTGATTACCTGCTGTAAGCGCAGCGGGTCCCCGATGACGTTGTCCGGCACGTCATTCTTAATATTTAGCGTCAGCTCAAGCCCTTTATCATGGGATGAGTGCGCTAACAGCGTGACGACGTCATCCAGCGTGCTACGTAGCGGGAATGGGATGCTTTCCAGAATCAGTTTGCCCGCCTCAAGTTTGGAGAAGTCGAGCACATCATTGATGATGGCCAACAGATTGTTGGCCGAGCGTTCAATCGTATTCAGGTGATCGCGCTGCGTCGTGTTGAGCTCGGTTTTAAGCGTCAGGCGGGTGAAGCCAATCACGCCATTCAGCGGCGTACGCAGCTCATGCGACATGTTAGCCAGAAACTCAGACTTAATACGCGCCGCTTCCTGGGCGCGTTTCTTCGCCAGATCCAGTTCGACGTTCTGGATTTCCATCTGCTCCAACGTTTCGCGCAGGTCAGAGGTGGCCTGGTCGATGTTGTGCTGCATCTCTTCATGGTAGGCCGCAAGTGACATCGCCATCGAGTTGATGCCATTTTTGAGCATATCCAGCTCGCCCAACATGAAACCTTCGACGCGGCTGTCGAGCTGTCCTCTACGTATTCGGTCAACGGTATTTACCATATTGCGAATCGGGCCAGTCACGTCGCGCATCAGACGCCAGCCAAAAATTAACGCAATACCGATACAAAACAACATCATTACGCTGGAGATAAAGATCTCTTTATACTGCTGCAATCTTACTGACTTGAGGTCCAGCTCAAGCGCCACATACCCCAGCATATTTTCCGTATTTTTGGCGTCGCTGACGGCAGATTCATCCGGCGAATAGCTTTCCGATATAATTGGCGTTCGCAGGATCATGATATCCCCGAGCCGGGTGACGCTCAGCTTACGGGGAAATGGTGAACCGGTTGCCAGCTGCATTTCAGACGGATCGAGATGAAAATTGGATGTGACAAACAGCCGGTTATTCTCGTCATAGACAGAAATTGCCCGCACGATATCGGAATGGCGACGATGCAGCACGCTGATAAGTTGGCCGATGGATTCTCTGTTTTGCAGATTCATGCCATATTCGCTGGAGACCGCGAGTGGCTCAATGATGCTGGCGCCAGCATCTTCCAGTTGACGCTGCAAGTCGTTATAGCGATGCACAACAAAAAAGATACTGAGCAGCAAACCAATCAGGACGGTCGGGGCCAGGATCAGAATCATCATGCGTGCGCGCAGGCTGTAGTTGGTCATGGAGTTCCGTTATGGGACAATTAGGGTCACACTGTTAAATAGAGAAATATCTCGTCGATGGCGCAATTCTACTCTGCAAAACGACGCGTGACGACGCGTCAGATCATAACCGTTACCGTCAATGACCTTGATCCTTTCGGCCAGGGCGTTGCTCGCCATAACGGAAAGGCGTTGTTTATACCGGAATTGCTACCTCAGGAAAGCGCCGAGGTGGTGATTACCGAAGATAAAAAACAGTTCGCCCGCGCGCAAGTAAAACGACGTTTAAACGACAGTCCGCAGCGTGAAGTGCCACGTTGCCCGCATTTTGGCGTGTGCGGCGGCTGCCAGCAGCAGCATGCCAGCATCTCGTTGCAGCAGCGTAGCAAAAGCGCGGCGTTGTCGCGTTTAATGAAATGTGAAGTGTCGGATGTTATAGCTGATACCCCGTGGGGCTATCGTCGTCGCGCCAGGTTGAGCCTGAATTATCGGCCAAAAGAACAAAAATTGCAGATGGGGTTTCGCAAATCCGCATCCAGCGACATTATCGATGTTAAACAATGCCCTATTTTGGTGCCCCAGCTTGAAGCGCTCTTGCCCCACATCCGGGCGTGTCTGGAAAGTCTGCAAGGGTTACGCCATCTTGGTCATGTCGAGCTGGTGCAGGCGGGGAGCGGAACCCTGATGATTTTGCGCCACACGGCGCCATTAAGTGTTCAGGATAAAGAAAAACTGGAATGCTTTTCGCATTCTCAGGGGCTGTCTTTGTTTCTGGCCCCGCAAAGCGAGATACTGGAATCAATATCAGAAGAGTCGCCCTGGTATGACTCAAATGGACTACGGTTAACCTTCAGCCCGCGTGATTTTATTCAGGTCAATGAAGGGGTAAACCAACAAATGGTGGCCCGTGCGCTCGAATGGCTGGATGTGCAACCTGAAGATCGCGTTCTCGATCTGTTCTGTGGAATGGGTAATTTTACCCTGCCGTTGGCAACCCGGGCTGCAAACGTGGTGGGGGTGGAAGGGGTACCGGCGCTGGTGGAAAAAGGCCGGGAAAACGCGCTGAATAACGGATTACACAATGTGACATTCTTTCATGAAAACCTTGAGGAAGATGTTACCCGGCAGCCGTGGGCGAAAAACGGATTCGACAAAGTATTGCTCGATCCTGCGCGTGCGGGGGCTGCAGGTGTGATGCAACATATTATAAAATTAGAACCTATACGCGTTGTTTATGTATCCTGTAACCCGGCAACGCTGGCTCGTGACAGCGACGCTTTGCTCAACGCGGGATATGCCATACGGCGACTGGCGATGCTTGATATGTTCCCGCACACTGGACACCTGGAATCAATGGTCCTGTTTGAGCGTATGTAATAAATTTTGTACCCATTGGATTTCGGGTGGTAATGCAGCGTGAAAGACAATGGGTATGGCTTGTCGACTTCGACAGGCCAGGCCCCTTAAGGAGAGGACAATGGTTGCGGTAAGAAGTGCACATATAAATAAAGCTGGTGAGTTTGATCCAAAGAAATGGATCGCGAGTCTGGGGATCTCCAGCCAGCAGTCGTGTGAACGCTTAGCCGAAACCTGGGCGTACTGCCAGCAGCAGACACAGGGGCATCCGGATGCGGATCTGCTGTTATGGCGTGGCGTGGAGATGGTTGAAATACTCTCCATGTTGAGCATGGATATCGACACGCTGCGCGCAGCAATGCTGTTCCCTCTGGCAGATGCCAACGTGGTCAGTGAAGACATCCTGCGCGAGAGCGTGGGCAAATCCATTGTTCATCTTATCCACGGCGTGCGGGATATGGCGGCAATACGCCAGCTTAAGGCCACTCATACCGATTCAGTCTCATCCGAACAGGTCGATAACGTTCGCCGCATGCTGCTGGCTATGGTGGATGATTTCCGCTGTGTGGTCATCAAGCTGGCGGAGCGGATTGCACATCTGCGTGAAGTGAAGGACGCACCGGAAGATGAACGCGTTCTGGCGGCAAAAGAGTGCACCAATATCTATGCGCCGCTGGCCAACCGTTTGGGTATCGGGCAATTAAAATGGGAACTGGAAGATTACTGCTTCCGTTACCTGCACCCGGCTGAATACAAACGTATTGCCAAGCTGCTGCACGAACGTCGCATCGATCGCGAGCATTACATTGATGAGTTCGTCGGTCATTTGCGCTCAGAGATGAAAACGGAAGGCGTCAAAGCCGAAGTGTACGGACGCCCGAAACACATCTACAGCATCTGGCGCAAAATGCAGAAAAAGCAGCTGGCCTTCGATGAACTTTTCGACGTGCGCGCGGTGCGTATCGTGGCGGAGCGTTTACAGGACTGCTATGCCGCGCTCGGGATAGTGCATACTCACTATCGCCATCTGCCGGATGAGTTCGATGACTATGTCGCTAACCCGAAACCCAACGGCTATCAGTCAATTCATACGGTTGTGCTGGGACCGGGCGGCAAAACCATTGAAATTCAGATCCGTACGAAACAGATGCATGAAGATGCCGAACTGGGCGTTGCGGCACACTGGAAGTATAAAGAGGGCACCGCTTCAGGCGTGGCGCGTTCTGGTCATGAAGATCGTATTGCATGGCTGCGTAAGCTGATCGCCTGGCAGGAAGAGATGGCGGACTCTGGTGAAATGCTGGATGAAGTCCGTAGCCAGGTCTTTGATGACCGAGTGTACGTCTTTACGCCAAAAGGCGACGTTGTGGACTTACCTGCAGGCTCCACACCGCTCGATTTTGCTTATCATATTCACAGTGATGTGGGGCATCGTTGCATTGGCGCGAAAATTGGCGGGCGCATCGTACCGTTTACCTACCAGCTGCAAATGGGCGATCAAATTGAAATTATCACCCAGAAACAGCCCAACCCAAGCCGCGACTGGCTGAACCCTAACCTCGGCTATGTCACCACCAGTCGGGGGCGTTCGAAGATCCACGCCTGGTTCCGTAAACAGGACCGCGACAAAAACATCCTTGCTGGCCGCCAGATCCTCGACGATGAACTGGCGCATTTAGGCATTAGCCTGAAAGAAGCGGAAAAGCACCTGCTGCCGCGCTACAGCTTCAATGAGCTGGATGAGCTGCTGGCGGCGATTGGTGGGGGGGACATTCGCCTCAACCAGATGGTGAACTTCCTGCAGGCGCAGTTTAATAAGCCAAGCGCAGCCGAACAGGATGCCGCCGCGCTGAAACAGCTTCAGCAGAAAACGCAGGCGCCGCAGAGTCGCCGTAAAGACGACGGTCGCGTGGTGGTGGAAGGGGTGGGTAACTTGATGCACCACATCGCGCGCTGCTGCCAGCCGATTCCAGGCGATGAAATTGTCGGGTTTATCACTCAGGGCCGCGGTATTTCCGTGCACCGGGCGGATTGCGAACAGTTGACCGAGCTGCGCTCTCATGCGCCGGAACGAATTGTTGATGCGGTTTGGGGCGAAAGCTACTCGGCAGGATATTCGCTGGTGGTTCGCGTCCAGGCTAACGATCGCAGCGGCTTATTACGTGATATCACCACGATTCTTGCCAACGAGAAGGTGAACGTGCTGGGGGTTGCCAGCCGGAGTGATACCAAACAGCAACTGGCTACCATCGATATGACCATCGAAATCTATAACCTGCAGGTGCTCGGGCGCGTGCTTGGCAAGCTGAACCAGGTGCCGGATGTGATCGACGCACGTCGTCTGCACGGTAATTAATTATTTAATAGGCCAGATAAGTTTGCATGCCTGGTGAGGCGCGTTAGCGTTGCCATCAGGCATTGCCATGTTGCCGGATATCGGCTGTCGTCTTATCGGGCTTCGCGTATTGAAATTTCAGGATATTCCAATGAATCAAATCGACCGACTGCTCGGTATTATGCAGCGCCTGCGCGACCCGGAAAACGGTTGTCCCTGGGATAAAGAGCAGACATTCGCCACTATTGCCCCTTACACCCTCGAAGAAACCTATGAAGTGCTGGACGCAATTGCGCGGGAAGACTTCGACGACCTGCGTGGAGAGCTGGGTGACTTGCTGTTCCAGGTGGTGTTTTACGCCCAGATGGCGCAGGAAGAAGGACGTTTCGATTTCAATGATATTTGCGCCGCCATCAGCGATAAGCTTGAGCGTCGCCACCCACATGTTTTTGCTGATGTTTCTGCCAGTAACAGCACTGAGGTGTTGACCCGCTGGGAGCAAATCAAAAGCGAAGAACGCGCCCAGAAGGCGCAGCATTCCGCGCTCGACGATATTCCCCGTAGTTTACCGGCGTTAATGCGCGCCCAAAAAATCCAGAAACGCTGCTCTAATGTTGGCTTCGACTGGAAAACATTAGGACCGGTTGTCGACAAGGTTTACGAAGAGATCGATGAAGTCATGTTTGAGGCGAAGCAGGCTGTTGTCGACCAGGCTAAACTGGAGGAGGAAATGGGCGACCTGCTGTTTGCGACGGTCAATATGGCTCGGCATTTAGGTACTAAAGCAGAGACCGCATTGCAAAAAGCGAACGAGAAATTTGAGCGCCGTTTTCGTGAGGTTGAGCGAATTGTAGCGGCTCGGGGTCTGGAAATGACTGGTGTTGATCTGGAAACTATGGAAGAAGTCTGGCAACAGGTAAAACGGCAGGAAATTGATCTCTAAGGGATTTCGTCGGTCAAGGGCGATTTGTGTGATTTTTTAAATAACAAGCGCTTGATTTACGTCAAAAACATTTACCCCAAAGGGGCTATTTTCTCACTCCCGATGTTTATGTGAGCCTGGTGAAGAGGAGGAATAATGAAAGTTTGTGGCGCTCGTCATGTTCGGGTATACTACTTTCCCGTCTTGGTAATTCCATCGTTTCACCCTAACTTCTCAGGTCCAGCATGACAACGAACTATATTTTTGTGACCGGCGGGGTCGTATCCTCTCTGGGTAAAGGCATTGCCGCAGCCTCCCTGGCAGCCATTCTTGAGGCTCGTGGCCTCAACGTGACCATGATGAAACTGGATCCGTACATCAACGTCGATCCAGGTACTATGAGTCCAATCCAACACGGGGAAGTGTTCGTTACTGAAGACGGCGCTGAAACCGACCTGGACCTGGGTCACTATGAGCGTTTCATTCGTACCAAAATGACTCGCCGCAATAACTTCACTACCGGTCGAATTTACTCCGATGTCCTGCGCAAAGAGCGCCGTGGCGACTATCTGGGTGCAACCGTACAGGTTATCCCGCACATCACCAACGCGATTAAAGAGCGTGTCCTTGCCGGTGGCGAAGGTCATGACGTCGTTCTGGTTGAAATCGGCGGTACGGTCGGTGATATCGAATCCCTGCCATTCCTGGAAGCGATTCGCCAATTAGCGGTAGATATCGGTCGTGAACACGCGCTGTTCATGCACCTGACTCTGGTTCCTTACCTGGCCGCTGCCGGTGAAGTCAAAACTAAACCGACTCAGCACTCGGTAAAAGAGTTGCTGTCTATCGGTATCCAGCCTGACATTCTGATCTGTCGTTCCGATCGCGCGGTTCCGGCCAACGAACGTGCAAAAATTGCATTGTTCTGTAACGTGCCAGAAAAAGCCGTTATTTCAATGAAAGATGTCGATTCCATCTATAAAATTCCAGGCCTGTTGAAATCCCAGGGCCTTGACGATTATATTTGTAAACGATTCAGCTTGAACTGTCCGGAAGCTAATCTGTCAGAATGGGAACAGGTTATCTACGAAGAAGCGAATCCGGCAGGCGAAGTGACTATCGGTATGGTCGGCAAGTATATTGAACTGCCGGATGCCTATAAGTCAGTTATCGAAGCATTGAAGCACGGTGGTCTGAAGAATCGTGTCACCGTCAACATTAAGCTGATCGATTCGCAAGATGTCGAAACGCGCGGCGTTGAGATCCTGAAAGGTCTTGATGCAATCCTGATCCCTGGCGGCTTCGGCTACCGTGGTGTTGAAGGTAAGATCGCGACAGCGCGCTTTGCGCGTGAAAACAATGTTCCTTATCTGGGTATTTGCCTGGGTATGCAGGTTGCGTTGATTGAGTTTGCACGTAACGTAGTGGGTATGGATAACGCCAACTCCACGGAATTTGTGCCAGACTGTAAGTACCCGGTGGTGGCCCTGATTACCGAATGGCGCGATGAAGACGGCAACGTTGAAGTCCGTACCGAGAAGAGCGATCTGGGCGGCACAATGCGCCTTGGCGCCCAGCAGTGTCAGTTGAGCGACGATAGCCTGGTTCGTCAGCTGTACGGCGCGCCGACAATTGTTGAACGCCATCGCCACCGTTACGAAGTCAACAATATGCTGTTGAAACAGATTGAAGCTGCGGGTCTGCGTATTGCAGGCCGTTCCGGTGATGATCAGTTGGTCGAGATCATTGAGGTACCGAATCATCCGTGGTTCGTGGCCTGTCAGTTCCACCCGGAATTTACTTCCACGCCACGTGATGGGCACCCGCTGTTTGCCGGCTTTGTGAAAGCCGCCAGTGAACATCAGAAGCGTCAGGCGAAGTAAGAAGTAAAAAAGTTAGAACGGCAATGCACCCATCCGGGTGCATTGTTTGTCTGGAGTTTTAGTTTAACTTGTACTGAGGAAAATCTAATGTCCAAAATCGTTAAAATCATCGGTCGTGAAATCATCGACTCCCGTGGTAACCCGACTGTTGAAGCCGAAGTACACCTGGAAGGTGGTTTCGTTGGTATGGCAGCAGCTCCGTCAGGTGCTTCTACTGGTTCCCGCGAAGCACTGGAACTGCGCGACGGCGACAAATCCCGTTTCATGGGTAAAGGCGTACTGAAAGCTGTTGCAGCTGTTAACGGCCCAATTGCTCAGGCTCTGCTGGGTAAAGATGCTAAAGATCAGGCTGGCATCGACAAGATCATGATCGATCTGGACGGTACTGAAAACAAATCCAACTTCGGTGCAAACGCCATCCTGGCTGTGTCCCTGGCGAACGCCAAAGCAGCAGCTGCTGCTAAAGGCCTGCCGCTGTATGCACACATCGCTGAACTGAACGGTACTCCGGGCAAATACTCCATGCCGGTTCCGATGATGAACATCATCAACGGTGGTGAGCACGCTGACAACAACGTTGACATCCAGGAGTTCATGATTCAGCCGGTTGGCGCTAAAACCCTGAAAGAAGCCGTACGTATGGGTTCTGAAGTGTTCCATAACCTGGCTAAAGTTCTGAAAGCTAAAGGTATGAACACTGCAGTGGGTGACGAAGGCGGCTACGCGCCGAACCTGGGTTCCAACGCTGAAGCTCTGGCTGTAATCGCTGAAGCGGTTAAAGCAGCTGGCTACGAGCTGGGCAAAGACATCACCCTGGCGATGGACTGTGCAGCTTCTGAATTCTACAAAGACGGTAAATACGTTCTGGCTGGCGAAGGCAACAAAGCATTCACCTCCGAAGAATTCACTCACTTCCTGGAAGAACTGACCAAACAGTACCCGATCGTGTCCATCGAAGATGGTCTGGACGAGTCTGACTGGGACGGTTTCGCATACCAGACTAAAGTTCTGGGCGACAAAATCCAGCTGGTTGGTGACGATCTGTTCGTAACCAACACCAAGATCCTGAAAGAAGGTATCGAAAAAGGCATCGTTAACTCCATCCTGATCAAATTCAACCAGATCGGTTCTCTGACCGAAACTCTGGCTGCGATCAAAATGGCGAAAGACGCTGGCTACACCGCTGTCATCTCTCACCGTTCTGGCGAAACTGAAGACGCTACCATCGCTGACCTGGCTGTTGGTACCGCTGCAGGCCAGATCAAAACCGGTTCTATGAGCCGTTCTGACCGCGTTGCTAAGTACAACCAGCTGATTCGTATCGAAGAAGCTCTGGGTGAACAAGCGCCGTACAACGGTCGTAAAGAGATCAAAGGTCAGGCGTAATCCTGTTCTTTAACTCTTAACGTAAAAACCCGCTGCGGCGGGTTTTTTTATGCCGCTAAACTAAAGCAGTAGCGGTAAGGTCGCACTGGCGGTTTTCTGGCTCACATCACTGTACTTTTCATCCAGAGCAATCAGTGACGTGGTGAGCAGTTCTACCAACAGCATCACTCCCACCTTGGCGTTTAGCGCACCAGCACTCAACGGACCTTCTGGTTTGGCTGCGACCAGTTGAATATCACTCAGCGAAGCCAACGGACTGCGCGGCGTATTACTCAACGCCAGTACGCGCGCGCCTTGCTTACGCGCCAGTTTAACGACATGCAGCAGATCGCGCGTGGAGCCTGAGCTGGAAATCGCCACCACGAGCGTGTCTTTGCTTAGCGTTGTGGCGTTCATGGCTGCGCGATGCATATCGCTGAACATTTGTGCGGGTTTGCCCAAGCGCAGGAGTTTGTAATGTAAATACTCCCCCAGAATGGCGCTGGCCGCTACGCCATAAATCTGTACCGACTGCGCCTGATGCAGCGCAAGAGCGGCTGCTTCAAGTAATGCTCTGTCGAGTAATTTTGCGGTGTCCTGCAGTGCTTGCACGGATTCATTGACCACATTGTCAATTTCATCCCCGCTGTGCTCTACCGGCTGTTCTTGCTGGAGATCGAGTGCCAGCGCCATTTTGAACTCGTTATAGCCCTTACACCCCAGCGTACGGCACAGCCGTGTGACGCTAGCTTCGCTGGTGTCGCTTTCACGCGCCAGTTCGGTAATCGTCAGGTAGACAACTTTTGCCGGATCGCTTAGCACAAACTCTCCCAGCTTCTGTTGTGTTCGGCTATATCCGTCAACGCTCTGGCGCAATCTCAGCAGCAGGTTTTCATTTTCTGACATGCAAAATCCTTAATGCGTTTCTCTGCTGATAGTGTGGCGGAAAGCAGGGGAGAGATGCCAGTCATTTTAAAAAAGTATGATCGGCTTCTTGGTTTTTGATGATAATTTTCATTTATAAAAGTAATTATGGTAAAAATTTTCATCACTAGTCGGGGAGATGAAAAAATGATGCAAATGTTTAGCGGCGCCTCATCGGGTGCATGGTTTGAAAAAGCGCAGCGCTTCGGCAAATCCTTCATGCTGCCGATTGCGGTATTGCCCGCCGCGGGACTGTTGTTAGGGATTGGCGGCGCACTGTCGAATCCAAACACATTGACGGCTTATCCGTTTTTGGATGTCGACTGGTTGCAGGCAATCTTCACAATCATGACCAGCGCCGGTTCTATTGTGTTTGCCAATCTTTCGGTGTTGTTCGCAGTGGGTGTCGCTGTAGGACTGGCGAAAACGGATAAAGGTACCGCCGGGCTGGCGGCATTGCTGGCATTTTTGGTGATGAATGCCACTATCAATGCCTTATTGACCCTCAACGGGACACTGGCGCACGAGAACCCGGGTGCCGTTGGCCAGGGGATGACGCTGGGTATTCAGACGCTGGAAACGGGCGTGTTTGGTGGGGTGGTTATTGGTCTTGTCACCTGCGCGCTGCATAGCCGTTTCAATAAAGTCTCACTACCTCAGTTCCTTGGTTTCTTCAGCGGTTCGCGCTTTGTACCGATTATTAGCTCCCTTGCCGCGATTGTCGTGGGGGCTGTCATGACAGTGGTTTGGCCGTATTTCCAGAAACTCATTTTTGGGCTGGGTGGTCTGGTGGATGCGACGGGTTATCTGGGGACACTGTTGTACGGCTTCATCCTGCGTATGCTTGGCCCACTGGGTTTACACCATATCTTTTATTTGCCGTTCTGGACGACGGCGCTTGGCGGTAGCGAAATCGTCAACGGCCAGTTGGTTGAAGGTACGCAGCGGATTTTCTTTGCCCAACTTGCCGATCCGAATACGCAGCAGTTCTATGCGGGCACCTCGCGCTTTATGTCCGGGCGATTCATTACCATGATGTTTGGCCTGCTTGGCGCATGCCTGGCGATGTACCACACTGCCAAGCCGGAGAACAGAAAGCTTGTCGCCGGCCTGCTGTTGTCGGCAGCCCTGACCTCTTTCCTGACGGGGATCACTGAGCCTATCGAGTTCTCCTTCCTCTTTGTGGCTCCCGTGTTATATGTCATTCACGCCTTCTTCGATGGCCTGGCGTTTATGATGGCTCATATTTTACATATCACTATTGGGCAAACTTTTTCGGGTGGGCTTATCGATTTCCTCCTCTTCGGCGTCTTACAAGGGGAAGCTAAAACCAACTGGATGTACGTTCCCATGGTGGGGATACCGTGGTTCTTCCTTTACTACTTTACCTTCCGCTATTTGATTAACCGCTTTGGCTGGCTGACACCTGGGCGTGAAAACGTAACCCCAATTGAATCCGGTCTGCCTCAAAGTGAACGCGCAGCGGCAGTCATCTCTGGGCTGGGAGGCAAAGAGAATCTGGAAGAGGTGGACTGTTGCGCCACACGCTTACGCGTGACGGTGAAAGAGAGCAGCAAGGTAGATGAAGCGGCGCTGAAAGCGACCGGAGCACGTGGCGTTATTATTCGCGGTAAAGGTGTTCAGGTGATTTATGGCCCGCATGTCACCATCATTAAAAACGAAGTCGAAGAGATCTTATCGTAATGAAAACTGTACTGGATTGCCTGAAAGGTAAATTAATCGTCTCCTGTCAGGCGCTGGAAAATGAGCCTCTGCACAGTCCATTTATTATGTCGCGTATGGCGTTGGCGGCAGCACAGGGCGGTGCGGTAGGTATCCGTGCGAACAGCGTGGTGGATATTCGCGCTATCAAAGAGATCGTCTCACTGCCGGTGATTGGGATTATCAAGCGCGATTATCCGGGTAGTGATGTGTTTATCACGGCCACCCTGCAGGAAGTGGATGAGTTGATGACCGTTGAGCCGGAAATTATTGCTCTGGACGCGACAGCGCGCCCGCGCCCTGGTGGGCAAACGCTGGAAGAACTGGTCGCACAAGTCCGCGCTCGCTACCCGTCCGTACTGCTGATGGCGGATATCGCCACTGTAGACGAGGCGGTGACCGCCGAGCGTCTGGGGTTTGACTGCGTGGGCACTACGCTCTACGGCTATACCGCTGACACTGTCGGGCATGTGCTGGCGGAAAACGACTGCGGTTTTTTACGTGAGGTGTTGGCTGCGGTCAGCATACCGGTCGTGGCGGAAGGAAACGTCGATACCCCGGAACGTGCTGCACGTTGCCTGGCATTAGGTGCCCATACCGTGGTGGTTGGAGGGGCTATCACGCGTCCGCAGCAGATTACGGCACGCTTTGCCGCGGCGATCGCCGCGTAAAGCATCGATGGGGCATGATACTTTGGCGGGGATCTGCGATAATTATCGTTTATCCCCATATTGAGAGCGCTATGCAGTACCCGATTAACGAGATGTTCCAGACCCTGCAAGGTGAGGGTTACTTTACCGGCGTCCCCGCCATTTTTATTCGTTTACAGGGATGCCCGGTTGGCTGTGCCTGGTGCGATACCAAACACACCTGGGATAAGCTTGAGGATCGGGAAGTTTCCCTGTACAGCATCCTGGCTAAGACCAAAGAGAGCGATAAATGGGGCGCGGCGAGCAGCGAGGATCTGCTGGCGGTCATTGTGCGTCAGGGCTATACCGCCCGTCACGTGGTGATAACCGGTGGCGAGCCCTGCATTCATGACCTGATGCCGCTGACAGACCTGCTGGAAAAGAACGGCTTTAGCTGCCAGATTGAAACCAGCGGTACCCACGAAGTGCGCTGTACGCCGAATACCTGGGTGACCGTATCGCCGAAGGTGAATATGCGCGGCGGTTATGATGTGCTGTCGCAGGCGCTGGAGCGTGCGAATGAAATCAAACATCCGGTTGGTCGCGTTCGCGATATTGAAGCGCTGGATGAACTGCTGGCTACGTTGAGCGACGACAAACCGCGTATCATAGCCTTACAGCCAATCAGCCAGAAAGAAGATGCCACGCGTTTGTGTATTGATACCTGTATTGCGCGTAACTGGCGTCTGTCGATGCAGACCCATAAATATCTGAATATTGCCTGATGATAATGGGTTTATCGGCCTGCATTGAGTGCTACATGCAGGCCGGACAACCTTATGCGTTCGACCAGCTCTGAATCGAATTAACGTTATCCTGGCCGCCATGCAGTACTTCATACGACTTTTTCAGGATCACATCGGTGTGCTGGGTTAAATCGCGGAAAATCCCTTTGTTCAGCGCGTCATAGCGTCTGGCGTTGCTTTCTATTGGTGTGAATACATCTTTCACCCGCACCATTTTTTCTATCGCGGTCTCATAGTTCGGATAGAGACCAAGCCCTACCGCCGTGTTAATTGCCGCGCCCAGGCTGGCGCAACCGTTAATGGCATTCCGTCTTGCTGGAAGATTGAACACGTCGGCAAAAATTTGCATGAATAGATCGCTGTTTGAACCACCGCCCGTAATGATCACTTGTTTAGCGAAGTGATTCATTTCATTACACATATTGTCGTAATTGTTTTTCAGCGTCAGCGCAACGCTTTCCAGAATAGAGCGGTAAATCCATGCGTAGTCCATGCTGGAGTCAAAGCCAATCATGATCCCACGTTTGAACGGTTCCCACGGGTTGGTCAGCCAGTCCAGGACGGTCATCAGGCCATTGCAACCGGGTGGTACGCTGGCCGCTTTCTTGTTCAGCAAATCTTCCGGCGACAGATCCTGCGCTTTCGCATCCTGGATTAGTGATTCCCCCAACATGTCCCGCAGCCAACTGACCGTCCACATCCCTTTGCGAATGCCATAGCCTTCGTATAGCAACGTTTGCGGAATCGAAGACATAATTGGCCAATAAGCGACGGGATCTTTGGGCAGGGCTTTGCCGTTCATCATCAGGGCGATATAGGTGCCTAATGAGATAACCGCGGTTTCGTCGTCCAGCAATCCTGCGCCCAGGGCCTCTACCGGTTTGTCGCTGGTGGTGCAAACCACCGGTAATCCTGCCGGGAAGCTGGTCGCTTTCGCCGCTGCATCCGTCAGGTGCCCGAGCACGGTTCCCGGCATCTGCACCTCGAACAGCATCCTGCGCGGGATATTGAATTTCTTCACCACCTCCGGGTCGTCGCTCCATGTCCAGGTTTTGTAATCCACCGGCCACTGACCAAAGTAGTTGGCGATATTGTCTTTAAATTCACCGGTTAAGCGATGTGACAAATAACCTGAAAATGAGGTGACGTAAGCCACATCAGGATTGGCGTGCTCATAGGGGCGGGTGACGCGCGCGTCCTGCCAGCTGATCAATGGCGCAGCGGGCGTGCCGTCTGCTTTGAGCAATGCGCGACAGCAGCGAATGGAGCCCAGACCAATCCCGACAATGTCTTTTGGATCTCCCGCGAACTGGCTCATTAAGTCTTTGCCAGCAAAACACAATGAAGCCCATAAATCGTCTTCCGGATGCTCTGCCGTATCGGCGTCGGGAGTAAACATCGGTTGCAGGAGACCTTTTCCTTCACACACCACGTTACCTTCCAGATCGTACATCACAACCTTGGTACTTTGACTTCCGCCATCAATTCCAATGATGTATTTCTTTGACATTGTCATTCTCCTTTAATTTTCCATCTTCACTCGCCGGAGGTTTCTGCGGCCAGTGAGGTTATCTTTTCCGGTGCGGCGTTGTTGGTGCGAATTTTGCGAAACAATAAGAACGTGAAGAGGATGACCATGCACAGCGCCGCCAGTCCCATCAGCCACATATTGCGATAGGCTTGTGCCGCCGGGAGCGTATCCTGCCAGTGGCCGACAATCGGATAGACGAACACGTCGGGCAGAAAACCGATCACCGAGCAGATCCCTACGGTGGTTCCCATGATGTAAGAAGGGGTTCTGGCCTCGCCGGGACAGGCCCAGTAAAGCCCGCGCGAGGCGTAGCAGGTGAAGCCCAGCAGCAGAATCAGACCGATCCCCATAACCACGGACTGCGGATTTGAGTTCGTCACCAGCAGGGCAATCAGCGCAGCGGCGCCGACAATTGAAAGCAGTTGCACCACGCGCGTTGGCGACTTAATTTTGCTGTAGGTGGTGATGATGCCGCCCAGTGGCCCACAGATAGCCCGGAAGATCTTGTTGATGACGATCCCCATGTAGCTCGCCGCGACCAGCGACATGCCGTACATTTCAGTCAGATAGTTGGTGGAGTAGCTGAGAATGGCGTAGATCGTAAAGACGCCAAAAATAACCATGCTGCAATACCAGGTGGTGCTGATACGCAGCACGGCGATGATATCTTTGAGCTGAAACGCCTGCTTATCCTCTTTCGCACCGTGGCTGCGGCTGTTGCCATCGTTCACGAAGAACCAGCACAAAATTCCCAACAGGATGTAAACCACGCTATAAATCAGGATCACGGCCTTCAGGCTGTTGCTGTCATCCGGTGCGAAGCGAGAAAAGACCCACATGGTAAATACCGCCAGCGACATGACGCCGACACCGCGCAGGCCTTCCATCCAGCCCATGATTTTCCCTTGTTCACTGTGATCCCCCAGCAGCGAGGCGGCTTTAATTGATACCGACCACAGCATCAGGATTGTCGTGATGGCAAAGGCGACCTGAATACAGAGCATGACCCACAGCGGTGGATAGGTCATCATCAGCAGACCGAGCAAGCCGGTAATTATCATGGCTGAAGTGATCATTTTGCGATGGGAGAATTTATCGGCAATAACGCCGCTGGGCGCATACAGAATAATAGCGGCAACGCCAAAGGTACTCATTATTAATCCAATTTCGGTATTGCTAAATCCCATGAATTTTGCCATGGGAATTTGATAGATATAACGTAAATAGGCTAAATCAAAACTAACGCCACCGCTGAAACTAATAATGGCGAGTGTTATCCAACGGCGATATGAGGATTGTTGCATATCGGGCTCTCATTTTATGCAGACAAAAAAAAGAGAAAAGTAAACCGCCCTTTCAGGTGGATTACTTTTCTCAGGTCTCTAGTAATTGCGCTTAGAAATAACATGGAAGTGTGGGTTATAGTGTGAGAATAATCACGATTCTTGTTTTTAGTCATCAATACAAAATGAACAAAACATCTGTGATTTTGATCACGTTAGATATTTTCTCGTTATGCTAAAAATTCATTCCAGTTACCAGAGATAATGAGAAAGGTGACTTCCCTCTAGCGGGGGAAGTTGCCTTTCTTTTTTTTTGCCTAAAGGAATTTGGAGCCAGCTATGTCAATCGAATCTCTCAATGCATTCTCAATGAATTTTTTCTCCCTGAAAGGGAAAACGGCGATCGTAACGGGTGGCAACAGTGGTCTGGGTCAGGCTTTTGCGATGGCGCTGGCGAAAGCCGGGGCGAATCTGTTTATCCCAAGTTTTGTAAAAGATAACGGTGAAACGAAGGAAATCATTGAGAAACAGGGTGTTGAAGTTGAATTCATGCAGGTGGATATCACCGAGAAAGGTGCCCCGCAGAAGATTATTGCCGCCTGCTGCGAGCGTTTTGGCACCGTTGATATTCTGGTGAACAATGCCGGAATTTGTAAGCTGAATAAGGTACTGGACTTTGGTCGTGCGGACTGGGATCCGATGATTGACGTCAACCTGACGGCGGCGTTTGAACTGAGCTACGAAGCGGCAAAAATTATGATTCCGCAAAACAGCGGTAAAATTATAAATATCTGTTCTTTGTTCTCTTATCTTGGCGGACAGTGGTCTCCGGCTTATTCAGCGACAAAACATGCGCTTGCCGGTTTTACCAAGGCGTATTGCGATGAATTGGGGCAATATAATATTCAGGTTAACGGTATCGCACCGGGATATTATGCAACGGATATTACGCTGGCTACGCGCAGCAATCCGGAAACGAATCAGCGCGTATTGGATCATATCCCAGCTAATCGTTGGGGCGATACCCAGGATTTAATGGGGGCTGCGATATTCCTTGCCAGTCAGGCTTCTAATTATGTTAACGGTCATTTACTGGTCGTCGATGGCGGTTATTTAGTTCGCTAATATCTACCTATAGTTTCTGTATTATTAATTGTTCTGCTAATTATCAGGAAGGAATAGCTATGCCTTTATCTCGCGAAGCGATTGTTGACCAGTTAAAAGAAATTGTTGGGTCCGAACGCGTAATTACCGATGAAACGGTATTAAAGAAAAACAGTATTGACCGCTTTCGTAAATATGCCGACATTCACGGTATTTATACACTACCCATTCCGGCGGCAGTGGTAAAACTCGGTTCGACAGAGCAGGTTTCCCGCGTTCTGGCGTTTATGAATCAGCATAAAATCAATGGAGTTCCGCGTACCGGCGCATCCGCGACGGAAGGGGGGCTGGAAACGGTGGTTAAAGACTCCGTGGTGCTGGACGGGGCTGGGATGAACCAGATCCTGAGCATTGATATTGAAAATATGCAGGCGACCGCTCAATGCGGCGTTCCGCTTGAGATTCTGGAAAATGCATTGCGCGAAAAAGGATATACCACCGGGCATTCGCCGCAGTCTAAGCCGCTGGCGCAGATGGGCGGCCTGGTTGCAACCCGCAGCATCGGGCAGTTCTCCACTCTTTACGGTGCCATTGAAGATATGGTCGTGGGGCTGGAGGCGGTGCTGCCGGACGGCACGGTAACCCGCATCAAGAACGTGCCACGCCGGGCTGCCGGGCCGGACATTCGCCACATCATCATTGGGAACGAAGGCGCGCTGTGCTATATCACTGAAGTGACGGTGAAAATCTTCAAGTTCACGCCGGAAAATAACCTTTTTTACGGCTACATTCTGGACGATATGAATATCGGTTTCGACATCCTGCGTGAAGTGATGGTGGAAGGCTACCGTCCTTCGATTGCACGCCTGTATGACGCCGAGGATGGCACCCAGCACTTCACTCATTTTGCTGACGGGAAATGCGTGTTGATCTTCATGGCTGAGGGCAATCCGCGAATGGCGCAAGCCACTGGCGAGGGCATTGCGGAGATCGTCGCGCGTTATCCACAGTGTAAGCGTGTGGACAGCAAGCTGATTGAGAACTGGTTTAACCATCTGAACTGGGGCCCGGAAAAAGTGGCTGCTGAACGCGTGCAGATCCTGAAAACCGGCAATATGGGCTTTACGACGGAAGTTTCCGGCAGTTGGAGCTGCATCTATCAAATTTACGAAAACGTGATCCATCGTATCCGCACTGAGTTCCCACACGCGGATGACATCACCATGCTGGGCGGTCACTCTTCCCATAGTTATATCAACGGTACCAACATGTACTTTGTGTATGACTACAACGTGGTGGACTGCAAGCCGGAAGAGGAGATTGATAAGTACCACAACCCGCTTAACAAGATTATTTGCGAAGAGACGATCCGTCTTGGCGGCTCAATGGTGCATCACCACGGCATCGGCAAGCATCGTGTTCACTGGAGCAAGTTGGAACATGGCAGCGCGTGGCCGCTGCTGGAAGGTCTGAAACGTCAGTTTGATCCAAACGGCATTATGAACACGGGAACGATCTACCCGATTGAGAAATAAACATCAGTTGGCTTCCTGATCGGGAAGCCACAATTTTACCGGACAGGGGTAGAAATGAACACTTCACCGGTGCGAATGGACGATTTACCGCTTAACGGTTTTCACTGTCGTATTGCCGCCTTGACCTTTGGTGCTCACCTTACCGACGGCTATGTTCTTGGCGTTGTCGGCTATGCCATTATTCAGTTAACACCTGCCATGCAGCTCACACCGTTTATGGCCGGGATGATTGGCGGCTCGGCGCTGCTCGGGTTGTTTCTCGGTAGTCTGGTGTTGGGCTGGATTTCAGACCACATTGGTCGACAGAAGATCTTCACTTTCAGCTTTGTGCTGATCACTATCGCCTCTTTTTTACAGCTTTTCGCCACTTCGCCAGAGCAGCTCATTGTGTTACGTATTCTGATTGGGATTGGGCTGGGAGGCGATTATTCCGTAGGGCACACTCTGTTGGCCGAATTTTCTCCACGACGACATCGGGGAGTGTTACTGGGGGCGTTCAGCGTGGTATGGACCATCGGCTATGTGCTGGCAAGCCTGGCGGGACACTATTTTATTACCGAAAGCCCGGATGCCTGGCGCTGGCTGCTGGCGTCGGCGGCGCTGCCCGCACTATTGATTACCCTGCTTCGCTGGGGGACGCCGGAATCGCCTCGCTGGCTGCTGCGCCAGGGGCGCTTCGCGGAAGCCCATGCCATTGTTCACCGCTATCTTGGGCCGCACGTATTGCTCGGCGACGAGGTTTCTGCGGCGTCCGGGAAACATATCAAAACGCTCTTTTCCCCCCTCTACTGGCGGCGAACCGCGTTTAACAGCGTGTTTTTTGTTTGTCTGGTGATCCCGTGGTTTGTTATCTACACCTGGCTGCCTACCATTGCCGGGACCCTCGGCCTGGAGGATGCGCTCACCGCCAGCCTGCTGCTGAATGCGTTGTTAATCGTTGGCGCACTGCTGGGGCTGGTATTGACACATCTGCTGGCGCACCGCCGGTTTCTGCTTGGGAGTTTTTTTCTGTTGGCTGCCACGCTGGTGGTGATGGCTTTTCTGCCATCTGGTAGCTCGTTGACGCTGCTGCTTTTTGTCCTGTTCAGCACCACAATTTCTGCGGTCAGTAATCTGGTAGGGATCCTGCCTGCTGAAAGCTTCCCGACGGATATCCGCTCGCTGGGCGTGGGTTTTGCGACGTCGATGAGCAGACTTGGCGCGGCAATCAGCACCGGCCTGCTGCCCTGGACGCTGGCGCAATGGGGGATGCAGGTCACGTTGCTGCTGCTGGCTGGCGTGCTCCTCATTGGATTTGTGGTGACCTGGCTATGGGCACCGGAAACGAAGGCATTGCCGTTGGTGGCGGCCGGAAGCGTGGAGAAAAGACAGGGAGGAGCAAATGAACATTCTGTTCGCGTTTAAGGCCGAACCAGACTCCGGCATGTTGGCGGAAAAAGACTGGCTGGCGGCGACGGAAGATACCCGTGGCCCGGACACCGCGCTGCTGCGCTGTTCTCCTGGTGCCGATGAGCAGGCGGCTGCAGCATTACTGCTGGCGCAACGTCGTGAAGGTTGTGATATGACGTTAACCGCGCTAAGCATTAGCGATGAGCGTGCGATTCATTGGTTGCGCTATTTTGCCGCGCTGGGTTTTGATAAGCCGGTGTTGCTGGAAACGACGGCGGATCTGCGCTTTGCGCCGGAATTCATTGCCCGGCAAATAACTGACTGGCAGCGTCATCACGGCGCGGATTTGATTATCACTGGCTGTCAGAGTAGCGAAGGGCAGAACGGGCAAACGCCATTTTTGATGGCTGAAATGTTGGCCTGGCCCTGCTTTACCCAGGTGGAGCGTTTTACGCTGACGCCGCCTTTTGTTGTTGTCGAGCAACGAACGGCGACCGGGTTGCGCCGCTGCCGGGTGCCGCTTCCGGCTGTAATTGCCGTCAGGCAATGTGGTGAAGTGGCGCTTCCCGTCCCCGGAATGCGTCAGCGCCTGGCGGCGGCAAAAACGGAGATTGTGCGCCAGCCAGCCTCTCATGATGTCCCCCCGTATGTGCAATGTCAGAAGCTGGCGCGACCGGCGCAGCGGCGCAGCGCCACGATTATCGACGGCGCAACGGCGCAGGAAAAAGCGCGGATATTGTGGAATGATTATTTGCGCCAGAGGATGCAGCCATGAAGATCGTTGTGATTACGGAATCGGGTGAATGCGCTGCACTGGCAGGCTGGATTGCAGAAAACGCGCTTAATGCAGCAGAACTGGAACGCTGGACTCTAGACCCGATGCCGGACGTGGCGGAGCAGGTGCTGGACGCGCTGGCGGCGCAGTGGTTGCTGACGCCAGCCGACATCCTGATTTTTCCGGCGGGTGCGCTGGGGGATGAGCTTGCGACGCGGCTGGCCTGGCGTCTGCATGGCGGCAGCGTTTGCCAGGTGCAGACGCTGGATGCGCAACAGGGGCTGGTGACGAAATCCCACTGGGGGAATGCGCTGACGGCCCGGCTACAAATCACCGCGCGTCCCTTGTGCCTTTCACTGGCGCGACAACCGGAAACGAGCGCGTCGGGCAACGCGCTGCCAGCGATGGTGGAGCGCCGGATTGCCTCCACCACACCTCCGGGCTGGCTGGATAGCGTAGAAAGCATCGACCGTGTTACAGCTCATCCTTTGTTGCAGGCCGGGCGTGTGCTGGTGGTAGGGCAGGGAAGAAGTGACGCCGATGCCGAAAAAATTACCGCTCTTGGTAAGGAGTTTGGTGCCGAAGTGGGATACAGCCGTGCACGGGTGATGAACGGTGGTTTTGACGCTGAGCGCGTGATTGGCATCTCAGGTCATCTGCTTGCGCCGGATGTCTGCATTGTCGCGGGGGCATCCGGCGCGGCGGCGCTAATGGCCGGGGTTCGTCAGAGCCGGTTCGTCGTGGCGATAAACAGTGACGCCAGAGCGCCGGTCTTCTCACAGGCGGATGTCGGCATTGTGGATGACTGGCTGCCGGTGCTGGAGGCGTTGGCAGCCATCGCAGAAAATTAATCCAGGGGGAGGCCGGATCAGGTGTTTACACCGCTATCCGGCACCTCGGGTTAATGCAGCTTTTTCGCTAACGTCCAGACGTCGGTGTTGGTAGTTGAAAGCGCCGCCACACCGGCTTTCATCGCATTGCGGGCGTCCTCTTCATCGCAAACCAGACCACCGGCAATCAACGGCTGGCGTATTTTTTCCGTCACCCATCCCAGCACTTTCGGCATGCATCCCGGTAGTATCTCAATACAGTCCGGGTTTGACTGTGCGACCTGCTTATCAATGTTGTGAAAGGAGATGGAGTCGACGATAAACAGGCGATGAATACAGAAAAAGCCCTCTGCCCGCGCCGCTTTCAGCATCGACGCTTTGGTACTGATGATGCCGTCGGCCTCGGTGACCAGCTTCAGAAACTGGATCACCACCTCTTTATTAGACGCGCCCTCCAGCAGATCAACGTGGATAAATGCGTATTTACCGGCAGTTTTAATCTTCTTCACGATATGGCTGATGGTGCAGATATTGCCGTACAAAACAGAGATGAACTGGCATTCGGAATCGATGGCTAATTGCAGACTGGTGTTGTCTTTCACCGCGGCAATAACCGGATTCTGGCGAAGCAGGTGTAACAGGGGCATAAATTATCCTATTAAATTATCCAAATCGGTAAGTGATGCCAAAGCCGGACGCGGGGTAGCGCCACTGTTGCAGCGTTTTTTCATCACACAGCAGTCGACAGGTGCCGCACTCCAGGCAGCCGCGAAAGTTGACCCGTAGCTCACCTTCCGCCGTAAGAGAAAACAGTCCGGCGGGGCAGGATGCGATCAGCCGTTGTGCCGTTTCGCTGTCAATAACGGTCGCAGGAACAATATGTGAAATGTCGGCGGGACGCCAGACGTTACGGGCTACAGACATCGTAAGCTCCTGATGATATCGCCTGCCAGATGACGCAGGCCGTGACGACGAAACTGACGCCAGACAATCTGGCGCAGCGGGGCTACCGGGCGGTCGCCCTGATGCCAGATTTCATGGGAAATAGCCTCCATCAGCATGGGCCATTGACGATACCATCCGGGGCGCTGGAGCAACGCCGGAACATCCCGGTAACGTTGCAGAACGTCCCACAGCAGGCTGTGCTGGATGTCGTGGTGATAAGCCGGAAACAGATTTTGCGGCTCGCGTTTCCGGCAGGCGTTAATCAATGTTTGCGCCGCAGCCTGAGCACCAATGAGCGCCATATCCATGCCGCGAACGGACAAACCGGTATTCACACAGCTGCGCAGCGCATCACCCACCAGCAGCCAGCCGTCTCCGGCGTACTGTACGGGCAGGCTGTGCAGGCCGCCTTCTGGTACCAGATGTGCGCCATATTCCAGCGTTTCACTGCCCCTGAGGAGCGGATGTAACGCCGGATGCGTCTTGAGCCGCTCCAGCAGTTCAGCCGCCGGGACATCGCTCTGTGCCAAAGAGGAGAGCGGACAAACCACGCCCAGAGAGAGCGTATCTTGATTGGTATAGAGAAACGCGCCGCCGGGAAGCTCGCCACAAATATTGCCACTGAACAGCATTGCCGCGCCTTCGTCATTGGATAAGCGGAAACGTTCCTCAAGTAACGATTTATCCAGCGCCAAAGTCTCTTTAATGCCTAATGCCATTGCGGTTGTCGAGGGACGCGGCAGGAATCCGTAGCGCTCGGCCAGTACGCTGTTTGCCCCTTCCGCCAGTACCACATAACGGGCGCGCAGCGTCTCGTTATCGGCAATAACGCCGCAGACTCTGCCCTCTTCGATATGGAGCGCCTCGACCGTCACACCGCTGATAAACTGTACGCCTTCGGCCTCGGCCTGGGCGACAAACCACGGGTCGAAGCGGGCGCGCAGCAGGCTCCATGAGTCTCCATCCGGTTGCAGGCTGGAGTACGTCGTTGCGCCATCGCGAGTTAACAGCGAGAGATTTTCCTGGGTAATTCGGCGTTCAAGTGGGGCTGAATGTTGGAAGTGGGGAAGAAGTTCACCGAGCGCGTGAGTATACAGACGCCCGCCGGAAAGGTTTTTACTGCCGGGAAGCTCGCCGCGTTCAATAAGCAAAACTGACAGTCCTGCTCGCACGCAGCGTAAAGCACAAGCGGTGCCCGCTATCCCTGCACCGATAATAATAATATCGAAATCGTCAGACATGTTGTGCTCCAGATATCCAGAGCACATAACCCTAACAGAGTGTTAGTTAAGGAAAATTGACCGTTGCCACAGACGATACAATCATTCCCCGCGATACACGCAGCCTGCTGTGCAGGTCTCTTTCACCATTACGGCACTCAGCAGAGGGACAACCGGTTTAACCTGATCCCAAATCCATTTGGCCAGAACTTCACTGGTTGGGTTTTCTAAGCCGGGAATATCGTTCAGATAGTAGTGATCGAGTCTGTCGTAAGTTGGCTTAAACGCGGCTTTTAACTCAGAAAAATCCATGATCCAACCGGTATGCGGATCGACTTCACCGGTAATTTCAAGACGCACCATAAATGAGTGACCATGCAGGCGGCCACACTTATGCCCTTCCGGTACATGCGGCAGGCGGTGAGCGGCTTCGAAGGTGAAATCTTTAAACAAGGTGGTGGACATTTTTTACTCTCAAGAATGCGAAAAACCGCCGTAGGGTACCGTAAAGAGCGAATTTTATCATTAGTTAAAAGGGCGCTGAGTATCAGAACGACCTATTCATGATGGTAATATTTAATAATTATTGATATATCATATGGTTATCCAATCTGTTTTGCTGTTAATAACTATAACTAAAACAGGTTAGTTCATTTGGTTATTTGTTATTTCTATCCCTTCTTTAATTGTTACTATCCCCGCCGTTAACCTTATCTTCAGTTTGGGTTTTATTGCTGAAATCCGCTTTGCTTACTGGAACATGACAACGCATGACGACACAGGTCCCACCTTCCGCTCTGCTACCGCTAAACCCGGAGCAACTGGCACGCCTTCAGGCGGCCACGACTGATTTCACTCCCGCACAGCTTGCGTGGGTTTCTGGCTATTTTTGGGGCGTGCTGAATCAGCAGCCAGGCAGCAATGCGGCGACTCCTGCGCCTGCTGCTGAAATGCCTGGCATTACGCTTATCTCCGCCTCGCAAACCGGTAATGCGCGTCGTGTGGCGGAAGCTCTGCGCGATGATCTGATCGCTGCAAAGCTCAACGTCACTCTCATCAATGCTGGCGACTATAAATTCAAACAAATCGCCAATGAGAAATTGCTGATCGTAGTGGCGTCGACGCAAGGGGAAGGTGAACCGGCGGAAGAAGCCGTAGCGTTGCATAAATTCCTGTTCTCGAAAAAAGCGCCGAAGCTCGATAACACCGCTTTTGCCGTGTTTGGTCTTGGTGACACTTCTTACGAGTTTTTCTGTCAGTCAGGAAAAGACTTCGATGCAAAACTGGCTGAGCTGGGCGGAGAACGTTTGCTTGACCGCGTGGATGCCGACGTCGAATACCAGGGCGCGGCAGCCGAATGGCGTGCCCGTCTGGTTGATGTCCTGAAAGCGCGTGCGCCTGCGGCATCGTCTGTGCAAGTTGCTGCGAGCGGTGCGGTAAACGAAGTACACACCAGCCCGTACACCAAAGAAGCGCCGCTGACGGCGTCGCTTGCGGTGAATCAGAAAATCACCGGTCGCGACTCGGAAAAAGATGTGCGTCATATTGAAATCGATCTCGGCGATTCCGGCCTGCGCTACCAGCCGGGCGATGCCTTAGGAGTCTGGTATCAGAACGATCCGGCACTGGTCAAAGAGCTGGTTGAATTGCTGTGGCTGAAAGGAGATGAGCCGGTCACGGTTGACGGCAAAACCCTGTCGCTCACCGAAGCGCTGCAGTGGCATTTCGAGCTGACGGTTAACACCGGCAATATCGTCGAGAACTATGCCACTTTAACCCGTAGCGAATCCCTGCTGCCGCTGGTGGGTGATAAGGTACAGTTGCAGCATTACGCCGCAACCACGCCAATCGTCGATATGGTGCGTTTCTCTCCGGCGCAGCTGGATGCCCAAACGTTGGTTGATCTTCTGCGTCCACTCACGCCGCGCCTGTACTCTATTGCCTCTTCCCAGGCGGAAGTGGAAAGCGAAGTGCACGTCACCGTGGGCGTGGTGCGTTATGACATTGAAGGTCGTGCCCGTGCTGGTGGCGCGTCCAGTTTCCTCGCCGATCGCGTGGAAGAAGAGGGTGAAGTGCGCGTGTTCATCGAACACAACGATAACTTCCGCCTGCCGGCTAACCCGCAGACACCGGTGATTATGATTGGACCGGGCACGGGGATTGCGCCGTTCCGTGCATTCATGCAGCAGCGTGCGGCTGACGGAGCCGAAGGCAAAAACTGGCTGTTTTTTGGCAACCCACACTTTACCGAAGATTTCCTGTACCAGGTGGAATGGCAGCGTTACGTCAAAGAGGGCGTACTGAGCCGTATCGATCTCGCCTGGTCGCGCGATCAAAAAGAAAAAGTCTACGTACAAGATAAACTGCGCCAACAAGGTGCGGAACTGTGGCGCTGGATAAACGACGGTGCCCACATTTATGTCTGCGGCGACGCCAATCGCATGGCGAAAGACGTTGAGCAGGCTTTGTTGGAAGTGATTGCCGAATTCGGTTCTATGGATATCGAAGCGGCGGATGAATTTTTAAGTGAGCTGCGCATTGAGCGCCGTTATCAGCGAGATGTCTACTAATGAGCGAAAAATACCCAGGACCATTGGTGGTCGAAGGCAAGCTGTCCGACGCTGAGCGTATGAAGCTGGAAAGCAACTATCTGCGCGGTACGATTGCCGAAGATTTAAACGACGGCCTGACCGGCGGCTTCAAAGGCGACAACTTCCTGCTGATCCGTTTTCACGGTATGTACCAGCAGGATGACCGCGATATCCGCGCCGAACGAGCCGAGCAAAAGCTGGAGCCGCGTCACGCGATGCTGCTGCGCTGCCGTCTGCCGGGTGGGGTGATCACCACCAAACAGTGGCAGGCGATCGACACGTTCGCCCATGACAACACGATTTACGGCAGCATTCGTCTGACCAACCGTCAGACCTTCCAGTTTCACGGCATTCTGAAGAAGAACGTTAAGCCGGTACACCAGATGCTGCATTCGGTCGGGCTGGACGCGCTGGCGACCGCCAACGACATGAACCGTAACGTTCTGTGTACCTCTAACCCGTACGAGTCCGAGCTGCACGCCCAAGCCTATGAATGGGCGAAGAAGATCTCCGAACATCTGCTGCCGCGTACTCGCGCCTATGCAGAAATTTGGCTGGATCAGGAGAAGGTTGCGACCACCGACGAAGAGCCGATCCTCGGTCAAACCTATCTGCCGCGTAAGTTTAAAACCACGGTCGTAATCCCGCCGCAGAACGACATCGATCTGCACGCCAACGATATGAACTTCGTGGCGATTGCCGAAAACGGCAAGCTGGTGGGCTTTAACCTGCTGGTCGGCGGTGGTTTGTCGATTGAGCACGGCAATAAGAAAACCTACGCCCGCACCGCGAGCGAGTTCGGCTATCTGCCGCTGGAGCACACCCTGGCGGTAGCAGAAGCTGTGGTGACAACGCAGCGCGACTGGGGTAATCGTACCGATCGTAAAAACGCCAAAACCAAATACACGCTTGAACGCGTTGGTATCGACACGTTCAAAGAGGAAGTGGAGCGTCGCGCGGGTATTAAATTTGAGCCGATCCGCCCGTACGAGTTCACCGGTCGCGGCGATCGTATTGGTTGGGTAAAAGGGATCGACAATAACTGGCACCTGACGCTGTTTATTGAAAACGGCCGTATCCTGGATTATCCGGGCCGTCCGCTGAAAACCGGCCTGCTGGAGATCGCGAAGATCCACAAAGGGGATTTCCGCATCACCGCCAACCAGAACCTGATCATTGCTGGTGTGCCGGAAAGCCAAAAAGCGAAGATCGAGAAGCTGGCGCGCGATCACGGATTGATGAATGCGGTGAAGCCGCAGCGTGAAAACTCGATGGCCTGCGTGTCGTTCCCGACCTGTCCGCTGGCGATGGCGGAAGCCGAACGTTTCCTGCCATCGTTCACTGATAAAGTGGAAGCTATTCTCGAAAAACACGGCATTCCTGACGAGCATATCGTGATGCGCGTTACAGGCTGCCCGAACGGCTGCGGCCGCGCGATGCTGGCGGAACTGGGCCTGGTGGGTAAAGCGCCGGGGCGCTACAACGTACACCTTGGCGGTAACCGCATGGGCACGCGCATTCCGCGTATGTATCGCGAAAATATTACGGAATCGGAAATTCTCGACTCCGTTGACGAACTGGTTGGGCGCTGGGCGAAAGAGCGCGAAGCGGGTGAAGGCTTCGGTGATTTTACGGTGCGTGCGGGCATCATTCGCCCGGTGCTCGATCCCGCCCGGGATTTCTGGGAGTAACCACGAGAGGTAATTATGTCCGTACTCGATCTAAACGCCCTTAATGACCTGCCAAAAGTCGACCGCATTCTGGCGCTGGCGGAAACCAACGCACAGCTCGAAAAGCTGGACGCCGAAGGGCGCGTGGCGTGGGCGCTGGAAAACCTGCCTGGTGAATATGTACTGTCATCAAGCTTTGGTATCCAGGCGGCAGTAAGCCTGCACCTGGTGAATCAGGTTCACCCGGATATCCCGGTGATCCTCACCGATACCGGCTATTTGTTCCCGGAAACCTACCAGTTTATTGATGAGTTAACGGACAAGCTCAAGCTTAATCTGCAAGTCTACCGGGCGAAGGAGAGCGCGGCCTGGCAGGAAGCGCGCTACGGCAAACTGTGGGAGCAGGGCGTTGAAGGCATTGAGAAATACAATGAGATCAACAAAGTCGAGCCGATGAACCGCGCGCTTAAAGAACTCAATGCGCAAACCTGGTTTGCCGGTCTGCGCCGCGAACAGTCGGGCAGTCGGGCGCATTTGCCGGTGCTGGCTATCCAGCGCGGCGTGTTTAAAGTGCTGCCGATCATCGACTGGGACAACCGTACCCTTTACCAGTATCTGCAAAAGCACGGCCTGAAATACCATCCACTGTGGGATCAGGGCTATCTGTCAGTTGGTGATACCCATACCACCCGCAAATGGGAGCCGGGTATGGCGGAAGAAGAGACGCGGTTCTTCGGATTGAAGCGCGAGTGCGGATTGCATGAAGGGTAAAAGATAAAAGCCCGGTAATGTTTACATATTACCGGACTTCTTCTTCAGGATTTTCCCGCCTTTGCCAGTTCTTTTACCAACGGGAGCATAATGCGTACCACGTCGCGGCTACGGTGCTCTATCCTGCCCGGTAAGGCTTTATCGATATGCTGCTGGTTATCCAGTCGCACATCGTGCCAGCTGTTGCCTGCCGGGAACGAGGCGCTTTTGGCGCGCTGTTGATAGCCATCTTTCTTGCCCAGACTCCAGTTGGTTGCTTCAACGGAGAGCACGGCAATGCCTGCGTTGTCGAAGACCTCTGCGTCGTTACAACATCCAGTACCTTTCGGATAGTTTTTGTTCAGTCCCGGATTGGTGCTGGCTACGATACCGCGGCTGTGCGCGATGGCCAGTGCCCGGTCGCGCGTCAATTTTCGCACCGCTTCCGGGGTTTTCTTACCGCTATTGAAATAGAGCTTATCGCCGACGATCAGGTTATCGAGGTTGATAACCAGCAGCGTATTTTTCTTCTCGGCGGCGCTCATTCGCTTCAGGATGTTCTCCGCGCCCAGTTTGCCTTCTTCCTCGCCGCTGGTGGCGATAAATCGAATGCCGTACTGCGTCGGCACGTCTTTGAGTTTTTCCGCCAGTTCCAGCATCACGCCAAGTCCTGCGGCGTTGTCATCAATACCTTGCAGGGTCAATCCACCCAGATTGGCATCGGAATCGGCGTCGCTCTGTGCGGCGTAGGTGTCGAGGTGCGCCATGATAATAATCTGCTGTGGCGCTTTACCCTCATGTGCGGCAATAACGGTACTTCCCGTGACGTTATGCCAGTTTTTACGGTTATTTTTGGCGGTATAAACATAACGGCTATTAAACGTTCGAATATCACTGCTGTAGCCCATCTGCTGAAATTGCTGGCGAATATAATCAGCAGACAACATTTCTGCCGGAGAGCCCGTTACGCGGCCTGGGAAAAACGTTGCGATATATCGAGCCTGGGTATTTGCGATATCTCCAGGTTTGGAAGATGTTGCCTGTGCGGGAAGGGTAAAGCACGCGCCGAGCGCCAGGATTGCAAGAAGGGGGCGCGTTGCGGAAAACATAATGAGTCCTTAAATACCAAGCAGAAATTTTTAGCCGCTAGTATGAAACCGTGATCGAGGTAAAACAATTTCATTTGCTCCTAAATGCCCTAAATTCGGTAGCTTAAGCACTTTTTGATATTTGCTTTTCCGGATCGTTATTCCTTTGAGGAACTACTCATTCCAATTCGTAATTTCATTCGCCCTCTTGCCCTCCCTATAGTCAGGTTATCTGAGCATCGTTAGCAAAATAACGGCATTACATAGGAACGGTTATGGATCAAAAACGACTTACCCACCTGCGGCAACTGGAAGCGGAAAGCATCCATATTATTCGTGAGGTGGCCGCCGAGTTTTCGAATCCGGTGATGATGTATTCCATCGGCAAAGATTCCAGCGTAATGCTGCATCTGGCGCGTAAAGCGTTTTATCCTGGCACGTTGCCGTTCCCTCTGCTGCACGTTGATACCGGCTGGAAATTCAGCGAGATGTACGAGTTTCGTGACCGCACGGCGAAAGCCTACGGTTGTGAACTGCTGGTGCATAAAAACCCGGAAGGGGTGGCGATGGGCATCAACCCGTTTGTTCACGGTAGCGCCAAGCATACCGATATTATGAAAACCGAAGGGTTGAAGCAGGCGTTGAACAAATACGGTTTCGACGCCGCGTTCGGTGGCGCTCGTCGTGACGAAGAGAAATCGCGTGCCAAGGAGCGCATTTATTCTTTCCGCGATCGTTTTCATCGCTGGGACCCTAAAAATCAGCGTCCGGAACTGTGGCATAACTACAACGGACAGATTAACAAAGGCGAAAGCATTCGCGTATTCCCGCTCTCCAACTGGACTGAACAGGATATCTGGCAGTACATCTGGCTGGAAAATATCGACATCGTGCCGCTGTACCTGGCGGCGGAGCGTCCGGTGCTGGAACGCGACGGCATGCTGATGATGATTGATGACGACAGAATCGATCTGCAACCGGGGGAAGTGATTAAAAAACGCATGGTGCGTTTCCGTACGCTCGGCTGCTGGCCGTTAACAGGCGCGGTGGAGTCGAATGCGCAGACGCTGCCTGAAATCATCGAAGAGATGCTGGTCTCAACCACCAGTGAACGTCAGGGCCGCGTGATTGACCGCGACCAGGCGGGCTCCATGGAGCTGAAGAAACGTCAGGGGTATTTCTAAGGAGCCGCCATGAACACGACACTTGCACAACAAATTGCTAATGAAGGCGGCGTTGAAGCCTGGATGGTCGCCCAGCAACACAAAAGCCTGCTGCGTTTTTTAACCTGCGGTAGCGTGGATGACGGGAAAAGCACCCTGATTGGTCGCCTGCTGCACGACACGCGTCAGATTTATGAAGACCAGCTTTCATCGCTGCACAACGACAGTAAACGTCACGGTACTCAGGGCGAAAAGCTCGATCTGGCGTTATTGGTTGACGGCTTGCAAGCCGAGCGCGAGCAGGGCATCACCATCGACGTGGCTTACCGTTATTTCTCTACCGAGAAGCGTAAATTTATTATTGCGGATACTCCCGGCCATGAGCAGTACACCCGCAACATGGCGACCGGTGCGTCGACCTGCGACCTGGCGATCCTGCTGATCGATGCGCGTAAAGGCGTGCTGGATCAGACCCGTCGTCACAGCTTTATCTCCACGCTACTTGGGATCAAACACCTGGTGGTGGCGATCAACAAAATGGATCTGGTGAACTTTAGCGAAGAGACATTTAACCGCATTCGCGAAGACTATCTTACTTTTGCTGAACAGTTGCCGGGCAACCTGGATATCCGGTTTGTGCCGCTCTCTGCACTGGAAGGCGACAACGTGGCTTCACAAAGCGCCAGCATGTCGTGGTACAGCGGTCCGACGCTACTGGAAGTACTGGAAACCGTTGAGATCCAGCGCATAGTTGATACTCAGCCGATGCGCTTCCCGGTGCAGTATGTGAACCGACCTAATCTGGATTTTCGTGGTTATGCCGGGACGCTGGCCTCCGGTAGTGTGAAGGTAGGGCAACGCGTC
Source organism: Citrobacter sp. RHBSTW-01044 (assembly GCF_013781945.1). NCBI lineage: Bacteria > Pseudomonadati > Pseudomonadota > Gammaproteobacteria > Enterobacterales > Enterobacteriaceae > Citrobacter > Citrobacter sp. RHBSTW-01044. The sequence continues at coordinate 995,444 of NZ_CP056180.1, forward strand.
AAAGTGCTGCCATCCGGCGTTGAGTCGAGCGTGGCGCGGATCGTAACCTTTGATGGCGATTTACAGCAAGCACATGCGGGTGAAGCGATCACCCTGGTATTGAAAGATGAGATCGATATCAGCCGTGGCGACCTGCTACTTGATGCCGGTGAAGCGTTACCTGCGGTACAAAGCGCTGCCGTTGATGTGGTGTGGATGGCGGAACAACCGTTGTCGCCTGGGCAGAGCTACGACATCAAAGTCGCCGGTAAGAAGACCCGCGCACGCGTTGATAACGTGCAGTACCAGATTGATATTAATAACCTGACCCAACGTGATGTTGAAGCGTTGCCGCTAAACGGCATCGGTCTGGTTAATCTGACTTTTGATGAGCCGCTGGTGCTGGATACCTATCAGCAGAATCCGGTTACGGGCGGGCTGATTATCATTGACCGCCTGACCAACGTTACCGTTGGCGCGGGGCTGGTACGTGAGCCAATCGTCCAGGATCACGCCGCGGCTTCTCAGTTCAGCGCGTTTGAGCTGGAGCTTAATGCGTTAGTGCGTCGCCATTTCCCGCACTGGGGCGCGCGCGATCTGCTGGGAGGAAAATAATGGCGCTGCATGACGAAAACGTCGTCTGGCATGCCCATCCTGTTACACCGCAACAGCGGGAACAACGCCACGGTCATCGTGGTGTTGTGCTGTGGTTTACCGGGCTGTCTGGTTCCGGTAAATCCACGGTCGCAGGGGCGCTGGAAGAGGCGTTGCACAAGCTGGGAGTGAGTACCTATTTGTTGGATGGCGATAACGTGCGCCACGGCCTGTGCAGCGATCTTGGGTTTAGCGATGCCGATCGTAAGGAGAATATTCGTCGGGTTGGCGAGGTGGCTAACCTGATGGTGGACGCGGGCCTTGTGGTGTTGACCGCCTTTATCTCTCCGCATCGCGCCGAACGCAAAATGGTCCGTGAACGCGTTGGTGAAGGGCGTTTTATTGAGGTTTTTGTGGATACGCCGCTGGCAACGTGCGAATTACGCGATCCAAAAGGGCTGTATAAAAAAGCGCGGGCGGGTGAGTTGCGCAATTTCACCGGAATTGATTCGGTATACGAAGCGCCTGAATCGCCAGAGATTCATCTTGATGGTGAACAATTGGTAACAAATTTGGTACCCCAATTATTAGACCTGCTGAGGCAGGAAGATATTATCAGATCCTGAGACACCCGAGCTTGTATGCCCGGTCAGTCACGGTCACAGGATTAGATATGCGTAACAGCCATAACATTACTATTACAGAGTCAGATACCTTCGCCGCCGACGATGAAACCACCTGGTCACTACCGGGTGCTGTGGTCGGCTTTATCGCGTGGCTGTTGGCGCTGGGGATTCCGTTTCTGATTTATGGCCCTAACACACTCTTTTTCTTCATTTATACCTGGCCCTTTTTCCTCGCATTGCTGCCCGTGGCGATTGTCGCGGGTATTGCGCTGCACTCCCTATTGAAGGGGCTGTTGCTGCTGAGCATTACCTGCACCCTACTGGTGGTTGGGGCGATGTTTGGCGCGCTATTTCTGTGGTTGTTGGGTTAGGCAAACGCCTTTTTTTAACAATCGCTGATGTAGTTCACTCTCTGGTCATAATTCAAACCGTAACCAACAATGAGATTATGTTCTCCTTACACGGGGTATACGTAACAACGGGCAAATGTGGTACATTTGCCCGCGTTGTCGCGGCATTCCCGACCGTTGATGTAAAGTTGTCTGCGGAAGTTATGGGATGTTAATGCCGTTTTTCAGGGGGCAGGATGGGTAAACTAACGCTGCTGTTGCTGGCTTTATTGGTCTGGCTGCAGTATTCGCTGTGGTTCGGTAAGAACGGCATACATGACTATAGTCGCGTCAACGATGATGTTGCTGCGCAGCAAGCTACGAACGCGAAACTTAAAGCACGTAACGATCAGCTCTTTGCCGAAATTGACGATCTCAATGGCGGACAAGAGGCTATTGAGGAGCGCGCGCGCAACGAACTCAGCATGACTAAGCCGGGCGAAACCTTTTATCGTCTGGTGCCTGACGCGTCTAAACGCGCTCAGACTGCAGGGCAAAACAATCGATAAACCGTCCAGGGATTTAACATGGCAGCCACTTTATTGGACGTTTGCGCCGTGGTGCCGGCTGCCGGGTTTGGCCGCCGAATGCAAACAGAGTGTCCTAAGCAGTACCTCTCTATTGGCAATAAAACCATTCTTGAACACTCGGTTGATGCGCTGCTGGCTCATCCCCGGGTGACGCGAGTCGTTATCGCTATCAGCCCAGGCGACAGCCGCTTTGCCCAACTTCCACTCGCCGCGCATCCGCAAATTACCGTAGTGGATGGCGGCAACGAGCGTGCCGATTCTGTCCTTGCCGGTTTGCAAGCCGCAGGTGAGGCCAGTTGGGTACTGGTGCATGACGCCGCGCGTCCGTGTCTGCACCAGGATGATTTAGCCCGTTTGCTGGCAATCAGTGAGACCAGCCGCACCGGCGGGATCCTGGCGGCACCAGTACGCGACACGATGAAGCGCGCGGAGCCGGGCCGAACAGACATTGCCCATACGGTCGATCGCACCGATTTATGGCACGCGTTGACGCCGCAGTTTTTCCCTCGCGAGCTGTTGCACGACTGCCTGACCCGTGCGCTCCTCGAAGGCGCAACCATTACGGATGAGGCCTCGGCGCTGGAATATTGCGGCTTACATCCTCAGCTCGTTGAAGGACGGGCTGATAATATTAAAGTAACGCGTCCAGAGGATTTGGCGTTGGCCGAATTTTATCTGACCCGGACTACCCACCAGGAGAAGACATAATGCGAATTGGACACGGTTTCGACGTACACGCTTTTGGCGGAGAAGGCCCAATTATCATTGGTGGTGTGCGCATCCCGTATGAAAAAGGATTGCTGGCGCATTCTGATGGCGATGTGGCGTTACACGCGCTAACCGATGCTCTGCTGGGCGCGGCTGCGCTGGGGGATATCGGTAAACTCTTCCCTGACACCGACCCGACCTTTAAAGGTGCCGATAGTCGTGAATTATTGCGAGAAGCCTGGCGGCGTATTCAGGCCAAAGGCTATACGCTTGGTAATGTGGATGTGACAATTATTGCTCAGGCACCGAAGATGCTGCCGCACATTCCGCAAATGCGCGTGTTTATTGCCGAAGATCTCGGCTGCCATATGGATGATGTTAACGTGAAAGCGACCACCACGGAAAAACTCGGTTTTACCGGGCGTGGGGAAGGGATTGCCTGTGAAGCAGTGGCGTTACTCATTAAGGCACCGAAATGACTGTGTTTGACGATCTGACGTATCTCCATGGCAAACCACTGGGCCATGGCGTCCTGAAAGCGAATCCGGAAGACTTTGTTGTCGTCGAAGATTTAGGCTTCGAACCGGATGGCGAAGGCGAGCATGTTTTGGTGCGCATCCTGAAAAACGGTTGTAACACCCGTTTTGTGGCTGACGCGCTGGCGAAATTCCTGAAAATTCACGCCCGTGAAGTGAGCTTTGCTGGGCAGAAAGATAAGCATGCGGTCACGGAACAGTGGCTGTGCGCGCGTGTACCGGGCAATGCAATGCCTGATCTAAGCAAATTTGAGCTCGAAGGCTGTAAAGTTCTGGAGTACGCGCGCCACAAGCGTAAGCTGCGTTTAGGGGCGCTGAAAGGCAACGAATTTACGCTGGTGTTGCGTGAAGTGAGCGAGCGAAATGACGTTGAAGCGCGTTTGCAGGCGATTAGCGAACGCGGCGTACCGAACTATTTTGGCGCTCAGCGTTTTGGTATTGGCGGTAGCAACCTGCAAGGGGCGCTGCGCTGGGCACAAAGCGATGCGCCGGTGCGCGATCGCAATAAACGCAGTTTTTGGTTGTCGGCGGCCCGTAGCGCGTTGTTTAATCAGATAGTCAGTGAACGCTTGAAAAAAACAGACTTTAATCAAGTTGTTGACGGCGATGCGCTACAATTATCCGGACGCGGAAGCTGGTTTGTCGCCACACAGGAAGAACACACTGAATTACAGCGTCGCGTCGATGAGAAAGAATTGATGATCACAGCGGCATTACCGGGCAGCGGTGAGTGGGGAACTCAGCGCGACGCACTGGCGTTTGAAAAAGCCGCTGTTGCTGATGAAACCGCGCTGCAGTCTCTGTTATTGCGCGAGAAAGTCGACGCGTCGCGTCGCGCTATGTTGCTGTATCCACAACAATTGAGCTGGAACTGGTGGGATGACGTAACCGTCGAGTTACGCTTCTGGCTACCGGCAGGTAGCTTCGCCACCAGTGTTGTAAGGGAACTTATTAACACAATGGGTGATTATGCGTATATTGCTGAGTAACGATGATGGGGTCCACGCACCCGGTATACAAACGCTGGCGAAAGCGCTGCGTGAGTTTGCTGACGTACAGGTGGTTGCCCCGGATCGTAACCGCAGTGGCGCGTCTAACTCGCTGACGCTGGAATCTTCACTTCGCACCTTTACCTATGATAACGGCGATATTTCCGTACAAATGGGTACGCCCACCGACTGCGTCTATCTGGGCGTGAACGCATTAATGCGTCCGCGTCCGGACATTGTCGTTTCTGGTATTAATGCGGGTCCTAATCTGGGTGATGATGTTATCTATTCCGGTACCGTTGCGGCGGCAATGGAAGGTCGTCATCTGGGGTTCCCGGCGCTGGCTGTCTCACTTGATGGCCATAAACACTACGATACTGCTGCCGCAGTAACCTGTCGTATCTTACGGGCGCTGGGTCGTGAACCGCTGCGCACCGGTCGCATTTTGAATATCAACGTGCCGGATTTACCGCTGGATCAGATTAAAGGTATTCGCGTCACGCGCTGCGGCAGTCGCCATCCGGCGGATCAGGTTATTCCACAGCAGGACCCACGCGGTAATACGCTGTACTGGATCGGGCCACCGGGCGAAAAGTGCGACGCCGGGCCGGATACGGATTTTGCCGCCGTCGATGAAGGCTATGTTTCTATCACGCCGCTGCATGTCGATTTAACCGCATACGGCGCGCATGAGGTGGTTTCTGACTGGTTAGACAGCGTGGGAGTCGACACGCAATGGTAAGCAGACGCGTACACACTCTTCTTGAACAATTACGTGCGCAGGGCATCAGAGATGAGCTTGTCCTCGATGCGCTCGCCGCCGTGCCGCGTGAAAAATTCATTGATGAGGCGTTTGAACATAAGGCCTGGGACAATATTGCCCTGCCGATTGGTCAGGGGCAGACGATTTCGCAGCCTTATATGGTTGCGCGAATGACCGAACTGCTTGAGCTAACGCCGCAGTCTCGGGTGCTGGAAATTGGTACTGGCTCTGGCTACCAGACGGCGATTCTGGCGCACCTGGTGCATCATGTGTGCTCCGTTGAGCGCATTAAAGGTTTGCAATGGCAGGCGCGTCGCCGCCTGAAGCAGCTTGATTTACATAATGTTTCGACCCGTCATGGTGATGGATGGCAAGGCTGGCAGGCGCGAGCTCCGTTTGACGCTATCATTGTAACGGCAGCGCCGCCCGAGATCCCAACCGCATTGATGATGCAACTGGATGAGGGCGGCATTCTCGTCTTACCCGTGGGCGATGAGCACCAGTTTCTGAAGCGGGTGCGTCGTCGGGGAGGCGAATTTATTATCGATACCGTGGAGGCCGTACGTTTCGTTCCCTTAGTGAAAGGGGAGCTTGCGTAGATAGCGCTGCTGAATACCTGGAGTTTTCCTGGTTATTCTCGAAAGAGTAAGCGTATTGTGACGGGGCCTTGCACGGTGATTACGTCACTGGTTTTAACCAATTTTCCTGGGGGATAAATGAGCGCGGGAAGCCACAAATTTACCGTTCGCCGCATTGCGGCATTGTCACTGGTTTCACTATGGTTGGCTGGTTGTTCAAACACCTCGAATCCACCAGCGCCGGTCAGCTCGGTTAACGGTAGTGCATCAACGAACACCAGTTCTGGCATGCTGATTACGCCTCCACCCAAAATGGGCTCGACGTCGACAGTACAGCAGACGCCACAGATCCAGTCGGTGCAGCAACCAACTACACAGCCAACGCAAATCCAGCCTGTTGCTCAACAGCCTGTGCAGATGGAAAACGGTCGTATTGTATACAATCGTAAGTATGGGAATATTCCGAAAGGTAGCTACACGGGCGGCAGTACCTATACTGTTAAGAAAGGCGATACCCTTTTCTATATTGCCTGGATCACCGGGAACGATTTCCGTGACCTCGCACAACGCAATAACGTTCCGGCCCCGTATGGCCTGAATGTCGGTCAAACTCTGCAAGTGGGCAACGCGTCTGGTGCACCGATTACCGGTGGCAATGCCATCACCCAGGCGGATGCAGCACAGCAAGGAGTTGTGACCAACCCTGCACAAAATTCCACCGTTGCTGTTGCTTCGAAACCAACAATTACGTATTCTGAGGATTCAGGTGAACAAAGTGCTAACAAAATGTTGCCGAACAACAAGCCTGCTGGGACTGTGGTCACAGCGCCTGTAACGGCTCCAGCAGTTAGCACAACCGAATCAACTGCAAGCTCAACGTCGACAAGCTCGCCAATCTCTACATGGCGCTGGCCGACTGACGGCAAAGTGATCGAAAACTTTGCGGCTACCGAAGGTGGCAATAAAGGGATCGACATTGCAGGCAGCAAAGGACAGGCTATTGTCGCGACCGCAGATGGACGCGTCGTCTATGCCGGTAATGCGCTGCGTGGTTACGGTAATCTTATTATCATCAAACATAACGATGATTACCTGAGCGCCTACGCCCATAACGATACAATGCTGGTCCGGGAACAACAAGAAATCAAGGCGGGGCAGAAAATAGCTACCATGGGTAGCACCGGAACCAGTTCAACACGCTTGCATTTTGAAATTCGTTACAAGGGGAAATCCGTAAACCCGCTGCGCTATTTACCGCAGCGATAATTAGGCGGAACCAGGCTTTCACGTGCTAGTTCCGTTAGGGATCACGGGTAGGAGCCACCTTTATGAGTCAGAATACGCTGAAAGTTCATGATTTAAATGAAGATGCGGAATTTGATGAGAACGGAGTAGAGGCTTTTGATGAAAAAGCCTTGAGTGAAGAGGAACCCAGTGATAACGACCTGGCTGAAGAAGAGCTGTTATCGCAGGGGGCCACACAGCGTGTGTTGGACGCGACTCAGCTTTACCTTGGTGAGATTGGTTATTCACCACTGTTAACAGCCGAAGAAGAAGTTTATTTTGCGCGTCGCGCACTGCGTGGAGATGTCGCATCTCGCCGTCGCATGATTGAAAGTAACCTGCGTCTGGTGGTGAAAATTGCTCGTCGTTATGGCAATCGTGGTCTGGCATTGCTGGACCTGATTGAAGAGGGCAATTTAGGGCTTATCCGTGCCGTCGAGAAGTTTGACCCGGAACGTGGGTTCCGCTTCTCAACATACGCAACCTGGTGGATCCGCCAGACGATCGAACGGGCGATTATGAACCAAACCCGTACGATACGACTGCCGATTCACATTGTAAAAGAGCTGAACGTCTATCTGCGTACCGCGCGTGAGTTGTCGCATAAACTGGACCACGAACCGAGTGCAGAAGAGATTGCTGAACAACTGGATAAACCGGTTGATGACGTCAGCCGTATGCTCCGACTCAACGAGCGTATTACCTCGGTAGACACCCCGCTGGGTGGCGATTCCGAAAAAGCGTTGCTGGATATTCTGGCCGATGAAAAGGAAAACGGTCCGGAAGACACCACGCAAGACGATGATATGAAACAGAGCATCGTCAAATGGCTGTTCGAACTGAACGCCAAGCAGCGTGAAGTGCTGGCACGTCGTTTTGGTCTGCTGGGGTACGAAGCTGCGACACTGGAAGATGTGGGCCGTGAAATTGGTCTCACTCGTGAACGTGTTCGCCAGATTCAGGTTGAAGGTCTGCGTCGTCTGCGTGAAATTCTGCAGACTCAGGGACTGAATATCGAAGCGCTTTTCCGCGAGTAAGCACAAGTTCTATCAAGAAAGGCCAGTCTCATTGAGACTGGCCTTTTTCTTTAGGGCTAACGCTATCGGGCTCTTTTTACTACACCAGACTTTTCAACCGGTAGATCCACTCCAGCGCCTGGCGAGGCGTTAGCGAATCCGGGTCGAGGTTTTCCAGCGCATCAACGGCGGGTGACGTTTCTTCCGGTACTGACAGCAGCGACATCTGCGTGCCGTCGACCTGGGTTGCGGCAACATTTGGCGCGATGCTTTCCAGTTCGCGCAGTTTTTGCCGCGCGCGTTTGATCACCTCTTTCGGTACGCCAGCCAGGGCAGCGACTGCCAGACCATAGCTCTTGCTCGCCGCGCCATCCTGCACGCTGTGCATGAAGGCGATGGTATCGCCGTGCTCTAACGCATCCAGATGCACATTAGCGACGCCCTCCATCTTCTCCGGTAACTGCGTCAGTTCGAAGTAGTGGGTCGCAAATAAAGTTAATGCTTTGATTTTATTCGCCAGATTTTCTGCGCATGCCCATGCCAGCGACAGGCCGTCGTAGGTGGAGGTGCCGCGTCCAATCTCATCCATCAGCACCAGACTGTTCTCGGTGGCGTTATGCAGAATGTTGGCGGTTTCGGTCATTTCTACCATGAAGGTGGAACGACCTGATGCCAGATCATCCGCCGCGCCAACGCGGGTAAAGATACGATCGATAGGCCCGATCTCGACTTTCTGTGCCGGAACGTAGCTGCCGATATAGGCCAGTAGCGCAATCAACGCAGTCTGGCGCATATAGGTACTTTTACCCCCCATGTTTGGGCCGGTGATGATCAGCATTCGTCGCTGAGGCGAGAGGTTAAGCGGGTTGGCGATAAACGGCTCGGTCAGTACCTGTTCAACCACCGGATGACGTCCCTCGGTAATACGAATGCCGGGTTTATCGGTGAAGATCGGACAGGTGTAATTCAGGGTATAAGCACGCTCCGCGAGGTTGACCAGCACGTCCAACTCCGCCAGCGCGCTGGCGCTCTGTTGCAAATCAGCCAGGTGTGGCAGCAGCATGTCGAACAGTTCGTCATACAGCTGTTTTTCCAGCGCCAGCGCTTTGCCTTTTGAGGTCAGAACTTTGTCTTCGTACTCTTTCAGTTCCGGAATAATGTAGCGTTCGGCGTTTTTCAATGTCTGGCGGCGTACGTAGTTAATTGGCGCCAGATGACTTTGCCCACGGCTGATCTGAATGTAGTAGCCGTGCACGGCGTTAAATCCTACTTTCAGCGTGTCCAGACCGGTGCGTTCGCGTTCGCGGATTTCCAGTCTGTCGAGGTAGTCCGTGGCGCCATCAGCCAGCGCTCGCCACTCATCAAGCTCTTCATTGTAGCCTGGGGCAATGACGCCGCCGTCACGTACGAGCACCGGCGGAGCTTCCACGACGGCACGTTCCAACAGTTCACGCAGCTCAGTAAACTCACCCATTTTCTCGCGCAGCATCTGCACGGGGGCACTGTCTACGTTTTCCAGTTGCGCGCGCAGTTCGGGTAATTGCTGGAAGGCATGACGCATACGGGCCAGATCGCGCGGGCGCGCAGTACGCAGGGCCAGACGCGCCAGAATACGTTCCAGATCGCCTACCTGACGCAGCACGGGTTGTAATTCGCTGGTGGTATCCTGCAGCGCGCCGATGGTCTGTTGGCGCTCGGTGAGGATTTTGGTGTCGCGGACTGGCATATGCAGCCAGCGCTTGAGCATACGGCTACCCATCGGTGTCACGGTGCAGTCGAGTACTGCAGCCAGCGTGTTTTCCACCCCGCCCGCCAGGCTCTGGGTGATTTCCAGATTGCGGCGTGTAGCGGCGTCCATGATGATGCTGTCCTGCTGACGCTCCATGGTGATGGAACGAATATGCGGCAGCGAGGTGCGTTGGGTATCTTTTACGTATTGCAGCAGACAGCCGGCAGCGCATAACCCGCGTGGGGCGTTTTCCACGCCAAAGCCAATCAGATCCCGCGTGCCGAACTGCAGATTTAACTGCTGACGGGCGGTATCAATTTCAAATTCCCACAGCGGACGACGACGCAGGCCGCGACGTCCCTCTATCAGCGAGGTTTCGGCAAAATCCTCGGCATACAGCAATTCAGCGGGGTTGGTGCGCTGCAATTCCGCGGCCATGGTTTCGCGGTCAGCGGGTTCACTGACACGAAAACGCCCGGAGCTGATATCCAGCGTAGCGTAGCCGTACCCTTTACTGTCTTGCCAGATGGCGGCCAGCAGGTTGTCCTGGCGTTCCTGCAACAACGCTTCATCACTGATGGTGCCTGGTGTGACAATACGTACCACTTTGCGCTCAACCGGGCCTTTGCTGGTCGCCGGATCGCCAATCTGTTCACAAATAGCAACGGACTCACCCTGATTGACCAGCTTGGCGAGGTAGTTTTCTACCGCATGATGAGGAATGCCTGCCATCGGGATTGGCTCGCCCGCAGATGCGCCGCGTTTGGTCAGGGAGATATCAAGCAACTGAGACGCGCGTTTCGCATCGTCATAAAACAGTTCGTAAAAGTCGCCCATGCGGTAAAACAGCAGTATTTCCGGGTGCTGAGCCTTCAGCTTGAGATACTGCTGCATCATCGGCGTGTGGTTCGTGAAGTCCGTATCAAGTGACTCTTTCATATCGTTTTTGCTCTTTTTAATCTTTTGGGTACCTGGGTCGTCTCATGCGAGCCCCTGGAAACTCACATAAACCCACAAATTTGTCATTCGAAAGCCGTCTGAAGGGCAGTAACGACGAGCTTTGGCTCGGTCAGAATGGCCTATCTTATCACCGACAACGACTGAGATTCATCCGTAGGTTTTACCGCCAGAACGCTTATTGATTATTCATTTTCCGGCAACGCATAATTCTGGCAGTACAGATAGGGGATCCCCTCTTTGGTAATCAAATACGTCTCTCTATTCAGCGCAAAAAAATCGACGTTGGATACGCTGGTGTTGGTCAGGAAGAAGTCGGGGAGGAGTTCCTGAATGAGACTGGCGGGTGCTGTTTCGCGATTGGAGATTTGGATTTTCTGCGAAATCCAAACCGGGCTTGAGCCGTAGCTGGATTGCGTAAAAAGTACCATGCGTTGCACGGTCTGCTCATTATTTTCGGCATCTTTGATAATGCCATCAATATTCACAATACCTTTGCTGCCGCCGGTTTTGATATCAATGATCCCTCGGAATGAGCTTGTATTGCGTACAATCTCGATGGCAGACCGACAGGTCAGATTATGTAACTGACCATTGTTTTTACTGTACCGGTAGACGGCGGTAACAATTAGCGCAGCAAAACAAAGCAACAGGATAATACCTGTCTGGATGCGGGGCGTTCGGGAATAAAAATTCATTAGCTATCATACCGTGGGTAATAAACCGACTGACAGGCGTTTTCCTGCCTGTTTTTCATCGGTGAGCGACATACAAGCACGGATAATTTTTTGGATTCAGGGTAGGTGGTGATATAGATAAATTTATGGCTCTGACACAGCCCAGGATTTTTGTTGATAAATGCCGTATGTCGGGAGAAGTTACTGGCATCATTATTAAAATAGTACTGACAGTCAGTGGGGGCGTTGTCTGCGGTGATATAGCCGGAGAAATAGTTATCACTGGTTTGCCACGGATACATTATAAGCACACAAATTATCAGGGTAATAGCAAGTATTACCATTTCAGCAGTGGTTATCAAAGGTTGGCGCGCTGTGTCATCTGACAGTTCTTCGATGGCGACATCCGGCACTAAGGGTTCTGCTGTAAAAGATACGCTCTCCTCCGGAGTTTCAATCACCTGAATATTGAACTCTTCCTGGATGATCAGCCCTTTGCGGGGGATCGTGGTGATAAGCGGTTGCTCCAGTTCCAGCTGCAGCAAACTTTTGCGCAAAGAGAGAATGCTTTGATAAAAGGCGTTGAAGCTCACCTGGCGGTGATTTTTACCCCAGCCGAATTCCAGTAGTTCGTTTTGGGAAACCACTTGCCCACGATGTTGAATAAGTAATAAAAGACATAATGACGCCGAGTGTTTGAGTTTTATCCGCTGATTGGGTTGATCTATCCGCGCCAGCGATTGTGTAGCTGGCGTAAATATTATTATTTTTTCAATCAGATAACTGACATTGCCAGTCTCAGACATGATGTTTCTACTCTTGCTGGTGCGCCAGGCGGTTGGCGAGTCATGATACCACTTAGCCCATAAAGACCACCAGTATGGACCCGACCCTGCAGCGAGAACCGCGAAGTGTTTCAATTTCGTATCATAATATAACAACAAGGATAACTTTTTAATGAAAATAAACCATATATAAATCAATGCATTGTGTCTTTTTGGCTACGTTGCAAAGAACAGAAAGATGAAATAACAACGACAAAGATGATTGCCATTAATTCTTTATGGACAGCGTCATATACTGCCTGGCGCCACCACGCGAAAACAGCATGAGTCTGAACGCGTCAACGGCACCAGGGAATGCCGGTGGTAGATGTAGATGGGAATAAATGTCAGCTTGTTGGTGAGCTGACATTTATTTTTCGTGTTGAGTAAAAATCCACCCTCGTTTTGACAAAGCCATAATTTGCGGTAGAGAGTCCCATGTTCCAGAAAGATATTGAAAATGCTGTAGTGCTTGTTGGTGATGAAATGAAAAAGTCAGATAATGCCTGGCTGTCCTTACGCAAAAAACGCCAGCGTATTGATCTGAAGAGTGATGGAAATATCTTGTTTCTGGAGAAAGGGGCCGTCTCTGTTCATCGTGTGGAAAATGATTTAGTGATGGTAAGTATATCTGCACCGGCCATCCTCGGCTTGCCACAAATGCGTACGGAAGTTGCCGGACACTATTTACGTTGTGATACCGATTGTGAAATGTGGGCAATGAGTGCACCCAATGCCGAACTTTTGTTCACTGCAAAGAATCTTTGGAAACATGCATTTGATATTTTAACGCTACATCTGCAACGCTATTTTCAACGAGAAAAATTGCAATCGCATCGCACTATCCGTGAATTGATTATTGAACACCTGAAATATATTTGGTCGATGGAGCCTGAGATGCGTGAAAACACATCTGTGTATACATTCATTCTCGCTCGAAATCATATCTCACGCAGTGCTATCCACAAAGTATTGCAGGAGTTAGTGAGTGACGGAAAAATAATTATGAAGCGAGGGAAACTCTCTTTTTTTGTATGTTAAAGTTAACATTAAAAGCATCTGACGTGTTTTTTTGCACTCAGCTGGAATGATAATGAAAAAACTGGGTTTGTGATTTTTGTTGATTATCAGTATGTTGGTTTTTGTCTTTTTCTTCACCGCTGATGCCAGCTACGCGGAATGTCCATTTTTATCTATAAATTAGTATTTATTTATTAATTTGATATGAATATGATGTTCCCTCCAATAATAACAAAAGTCATATCGCCAATGACCAACGGCAGGCCGGAAAACCTTGAGGCACAGCATAGCCGACTGTTTGGCAACCCTACTACCGATACAACGGATGTTCGCGCTGCACTGCAAAACGCGTTGGATCACAATACCTTTGTCCTGCTGGCCCAGCCTATCGTCAGTACTCGTGGTGATGAATCCTATCATGAGATATTGATCCGCATGCTCAATGAGCACGGGGAATTTCTTTCCCCTGACCATTTTCTGTCGGTTGCACGCGACACAGGGTTAGCACCCGATATCGATCTTTGGGTTATTGAGAACACCCTGAAGTACATGCGCTACCATCCGCTGAGTTGTTTTTCCATTAACCTGGCGCCAGTGACGCTATGTCGTTCAGGTATCGTTGCAAAGATAACTGCGTTGTTGCAGGAATATGTGGTGATACCGCAACGGATTATTTTTGAGATAACCGAGGCTGATACCCTGTCAGATAAAGAACACACGGCAGATACACTACGCTTACTACGTCAATTGGGATGTCGGATCGCGATTGATGACTTCGGTGCCGGGTTTGCAAGCTATGAACGCCTGATGAACATTGAAGCAGATATTTTGAAGATTGATGGGTCTTTCGTTCGTGGGATTATAAAATGTGAGGTTAGTCGCTATATCATCGAATCTTTCTGCCGGGTTGCGGCAATGAAAGGTATGCAGGTTGTCGCCGAGTTTGTTGAAAGTGCCGAAATCCAGATGCACCTGGAACACATGAATGTCGGGTGGTTACAGGGATACCACATTGGCAAGCCACAACCGTTGTTCACGTTAGAGTAATCTATAATCCGTTTATTTAAACGTATCATCACGATGCTGTAATCTGCCGATAATATAACCTCCTGGCGGAGGCTATATTAATATCAAGAACATTAGCTGACCAATAATTTACGGATCCTGTAGCTGAAGCTGATTCTCTAAACGCCGATCGCGCAGGGTTGCATAAATAAAGGTAATCACAAACAGCAGAGAAAATAGTACGACTATGGTGGGAGCCGGTGCGCTGTCGATGAAAAATGACAGGTACACGCCCATAAATGACGTAATGACCGACATCGCCACCGCCAGCCATAAGGCGTGGGAAAATTTCCTCGTCATTAAAATCGCGATGGCGCCAGGTGCAATCAGTAATGAAATTGACAAAATAATCCCTACCGATTTTAGCGTGGCGACAATCGTCAGGGCGATCATGCACAACAGGCCGTAATGTAGCAGCGCGGTGTTAAGCCCACTGGCCTTTGCCTGATGTGGGTCGAACGCATGCAGTAGCAAATCTTTCCATTTAAGTCCGATGATAAGCGCGATCCCCAGAGTAATAACCGCGGTTTGCATAATATCGCTTAACGATACGCCCAGCATGTCGCCGAACAGAATATGATCGAGATGGACTTCTGACTGGATAGAGACGTACAGCACCAGACCCGCACCAAACATCCCGGAGAAAACAATACCCATGATGGTGTCGCGCTTAATGCGGCTGTTATCGTCGAGGTATCCGGTCGCCACCGCGCAGAACAGACCGGCGATAAACGCGCCAATTGCCAGCGGGATGCCCGCAATCCACGCCAGTACAATCCCTGGGAAAACGGCATGACTCATGGCATCGCCCATCAACGCCCAGCCTTTGAGTACTAAAAATACCGACAACAGCGCGCAGGGCACAGCGACGATGGTAGAGATGACCAGCGCATTAACCATAAAGCTAAACTGAAAAGGTTCCAGCAGCGTTGTTAAGATCATACTTGCTCCTTGTTCACCAGACGGGCGCGGCGGCGATTTGCCAGCAGACCGTGTTTTGGTGCGAAGACAAATGCCAGCAGGAACAGCAGCGTTTGCAGAACGACGATAATTCCGCCGGTTGCACCGTCCAGCCAGTAGCTTAGCCAGGCGCCGAAAAAGCTGGTCAGGCTGCCGAGCGCCACGGCGATGGTGAGCAGGCGAGGAAAACGATCGGTCAGCAGCCAGGCCGTCGCACCGGGCGTAACCACCAGGCAAATCACCAGAAAGGCGCCGACGGTTTGCAGTGCGGCGATCGTGGAAACGGAGAGCAACGTAAAAAACAACAGCTTCAGCCGACCCGGATTCAGACCGATAGACCGCGCGTGGTTTTCATCAAAAAAGACCACCATCAGATCTTTCCACTTCAAAAACAAAATGGTCAGCGAAACCACGCCGATGATCGCCAGTTGCAGAATATCTTCCGGCGCAATCGCCAGGATGTTACCCAGAATAATGGTCTGAATGTTCACCGACATCGGATTAAGCGACACCATAAATAGCCCGATACCGAAAAAGGACGAAAAAATCAGCCCGATAATGGCATCTTCCTTCAGGCGTGAACGCTGATTGAGAAACAGCATGCTGCCCGCCGCCAGTCCACCGGAAAGAAATGCGCCCAGCGCGAAGGGAAGCCCTAACATATAGGCTCCGGCTACGCCTGGAACGATCGAGTGCGACAGCGCATCGCCAATCAGCGACCAGCCTTTGAGCATCAGATAGCAGGAGAGAAATGCGCACAGGCCGCCGACCATCGCCGAAACCCACATGGCGTTGAGCATGTACTGGTAGCCAAACGGCTCCGTCAGCCAGTTCATGATTACTCCCCCTCGCTTGCCGCGCGTCGCGAAATAAACGGACGTTCATCATCGGTAATCACGTGTTGTTCACCGCCGCTCAGCGCGACGTGACGCAGAACGCCGCTGAATGCCAGCTCGAGATTCTCGTGGGTAAAGGTGGTTTCGGTTGGTCCACTTGCCAGCACCGTGCCCTTAATCATCACCGTGTAATCGCAAAATTCGGTGACGGATCCCAGATTATGGGTAGAGACCAGCATAGTCCGGCCTTCATCACGCAGTTCACGCAGCAGATCGATGATCCGGGCCTCGGTTTTCACATCCACGCCGGTGAAGGGTTCATCCAGTAAAATAACCTGCCCGTCCTGTGCGATGGCTCTTGCCAGAAAAACGCGTTTTTTCTGCCCGCCGGACAGTTCACCTATCTGGCGATGGCGATAGTCCAGCATATCTACCCGCGCCAGCGCCGCATCCACGCAGTCGTGGTCGATCTGTTTTGGTCGACGCAGCCACCCCATATGGCCAAAGCGGCCCATCATCACAACATCTTCCACCAGTACCGGAAACGACCAGTCCACCTCTTCTGACTGGGGGACATAGGCGATCAGATTCTGTTTGAGCGCCTTATTAACCGGTTGTTGCAGAATAGATATTTCCCCTTTCGCCAACCGGACAAAACCCATCAGCGCTTTAAAAAGCGTTGATTTTCCCGAACCGTTTACGCCGACCAGAGCGGCAATTGAGCCGCCCGGAACCTGAAAAGTGGCATCCCGCAGCGCGGTGTGGCCGTTGCGATACGTCACCGTAACCTGATTCACGGTAATCGCAGATTGACTCATTTTTGGCTCCTTAACCCGTCGTTGATGCCGCTGACGATGGTTTCTGTCGTCACGCGCAGTAAATCCAGATAGGTCGGTACCGGACCATCGGCAGCGCTGAGCGAATCGACATACAGCACGCCGCCGTAATACGCGCCAGACTCGCGGGCGACCTGACGCGCAGGTTTGTCGGACACGGTGCTTTCGCTAAATACTGTAGGGATTTGATGTTTTCTGATCGCATCGATCACTTTGCGTACCTGCTTGGGCGTGCCTTGCTGATCGGCATTGATCGGCCACAGATACAGTTCTTTCAGGCCGTTATCACGCGCGAGGTAAGAGAATGCGCCTTCGCTGGTGACCAGCCAGCGTTTATCAGCAGGGAGCTTCGCCAGTTCTGCATGCAGTGGCGCCAGAGTCTGCTGGATTTTCGCTTTATAATTCTCCGCATTTTTCTGGTAGGTTGCGGCATGGTCGGGATCGTATTTCATCAGCGCATCGCGAATGTTATCCACGTAGATAAGCGCGTTCTCCGCTGACATCCAGGCATGCGGATTCGGTTTGCCGTTGTATGGCCCTTCGCTGATACCCATTGGCTGCACGCCATTTGAGACCATGACCTCCGGTACGCCGGACAAATTTTGGTAGAAGCGGGCAAACCATAGTTCGAGGTTAAGGCCGTTGGAGAGAATAAGCTGTGCGCCTTGCGCCCGTTTAATATCCCCCGGTGTGGGTTGATATTCGTGAATTTCTGCCCCGGGTTTGGTGATGGAACTGACGTCCGCCGCGTCACCTGCCACGTTGCTTGCCATATCGGCAATCACCGTAAAGGTGGTTATCACTTTGAACTTTTCTTTCGCCCAGGCAGGTGACAGCGTAAGCGCCGTTAACACGCTGGCAAGGAGAAATGACTTCAGATGGGGCAGATGCGGCATAGTATCCCTCACAACAAAGTGGTTAATTTATCATCGAATATAGCCTTTGCTATGTTATATAGCACATGGCATAAACAAATGAAAATAATTCTTATTTGCGTAGGGTGCTAAGGAATGTATCACCGCCAGGTAATAGTCCTGCGCTTAGTTAAGGTGTATTATTTATGCAACTTAATTGTGGAGGCATCATGTCCGGCAAACGTATTGCACGTGAGAAAATGACGATCCAGAGAATGATCTCGCTGTATGAGAGCCAGTGTCCGCAGGCTTCAGATGAACCGGGGCATTACGATGCGTTGTTTGCCTATGCGCAAAAGCGCCTGGATAAATGCGTATTTGGTGAGGAAAAACCGGCCTGCAAACAGTGTCCGGTGCACTGTTACCAGCCCGCTAAACGCGAAGAGATGAAGCAAATTATGCGTTGGGCTGGACCCAGAATGCTCTGGCGTCATCCGATCCTGACCGTGCGTCATCTGATTGATGACAAACGTCCGGTGCCGGAGTTACCCGAGAAATACCAGCGGAAGAAGTGATTTAGCAATTCTATGCCGGATGGCGGCTGCGCCTTATCCGGCCGACAAAGACAAACGCACCAGTGGCGTAGGCCCGATAAGCGTAGCGCTATCGGGCAATAATCCGTTAAACCAGAGCGTCCTTATCAATGCCCAGGCGCTTCATGCGCGAGAGTAACGTTGTGCGTTTCAACCCCAGTCTTTGTGCCGCGCCTTTAGGACCGGCGACAACGCCATTGGTTTCTTTCAGAACGCGCATTATCAGCTGGTATTCATCTTCGCCATCCTGCGCGACTTCGGTCGCCACCGGCGGCGTAGACGGCGCCATAGCGATTACATCCGGCAGGGACAGTTGCAGCACGTTGCCTCGGGTAAGCAGAACCGCGCGTTCTACGACGTTTTCCAGCTCGCGCACGTTACCCGGCCATTCCATGCTGCTCAGCGTACGCAGGGCTTCGGCGGGAATGCTGTCGATATTGCGCCCCATCCGGCGGGCAATTTTGAAGGTGAAGGCTTTCACCAGCAGCGGAATATCTTCCGGGCGCTCGCGCAGCGGCGGCAGATGGATCGGGAAGACGTTCAGTCGATAGTAGAGATCGTTACGAAACTCGCGATCGGCGACCATCTTTTTCAGATCGCGGTTAGTGGCAGCGATCAAGCGAACGTCGGTCTGGATCAGTTTATTGCTGCCCAGACGTTCAAACTCCTGCTCCTGCAGAACGCGCAGCAGCTTGGGCTGAAGCTCCAGCGGCATGTCGCCAACTTCATCGAGAAATAACGAACTTTTGTCCGCCAGTTCAAAGCGTCCAATCCGCTGTGTGCTGGCCCCGGTAAATGCGCCACGCTCATGGCCAAACAGATCGCTTTCCAGCAATCCGGCAGGCATTGCCGCGCAGTTCATTTTCACCATCCGACGGGCGTTACGTCCGCTCAGGTTGTGAATTGCTCGTGCAATCAGCTCCTTACCCGTCCCGGTTTCACCAAGAATCAGGACAGTGCTGTCGCTTTGCGCCACCATTTCGACCTGTTTGAGTACGCTGTACATCGCTTCGCTGCGGCCAATGATTTCTCCGAACTCACTTTCTACGTTGTTGAGTTGTTCAGTCAGCGCCAGGTTTTCATCGACCAGCCGCTCCTTCAGGCGGTGGATTTCCTGGTAGGCGAGAGCGTTATCCACGGCGATCGCCACACGTTCTGCGATTTGGCGCAGCAGTTTGAGATTGGCGGTGGTGAATACTTTCTCTTCACATTGCGCCAGCTTAAGTACGCCGAGCATATTATTGCCGGACATCAGCGGCAGCAGGCACAGAGTCTGTAGCTGGTTGCCCCAAGTTTCGAACAACATTCTTTCGTAAGGGGCCAGGGTATCGCGTTCGCTCAGGTTAATCAGCAGCATCTCTTTGCTTTTGAAGACCCGTTCAGAGAGCGTACCGGCTTCGTCCACTTCACTTTGTTCGTGTGCCGGATGATGTTCATCCAGATAGTGAGTGGAATAAATGCTGAGCTTGTTTTTGCGATCGCTGCGTAACACGATGCTGATGGCATCAATGTCGAAGTAGTGATGGATCTCTTTAGCGACTTCGCTGACCAGCTCATCAATATCCAGGCGGGAGAGCACAGCATTGGTGATGGCGACCAGGATGCGAAAGTTATCACGCTCACGGCACAGGAGATCGTAATCGACATTGTTGCTGACCCGGCTTTGAATTTGTTCAGCAACGACGCCGACTATTTGGGTGAAGGTCTGCAGCCGGTTGTACTCTTTTTCACTCCACGGTTGGTCTTCGTTACGGATAAATTCGCAACCGCCAAAGATTCGTCCATCTGCTGCCAGCGGTAGCAGGCAGTAGTGACCAAATTTAGAATACAGCCCGCCAGAGGCCAGCTGTGGCCAGGTTTCGCTAAACTCGTGATAGTTGCAGTGCAGCGCATCGGGGCGAGACAAAATACGGCGTACCGGGCCATGCGCCAGCACCGTTTCGTCTTCATAATCGATGGGGTTACCATTTTCGCGCGTCGCAAAATAACGCGCACGCTGCGTTTGTGCCTGCCATAAGACAATAGCCGCGCAGTCGGCCAGCGCTGAACGCTTGACCAGTTGCGAAAGCGCCTCGCTGAGAGACGGCAGGTCGGGCTGCTGTAATAATGTACGAGTAATATCGAACAGGCCTTGCTGTCCGAGGTCACTCATCGGTGTATACGACATATTGCTTTTCCAGGAAAAGCACCGCAGAACGGTGCGAAAACGGTAAATGAATTATAGGTATAAGTCGTAAATTATTGCCGGACTGGTCCAGCTACACGAACCGTAGACCCGATCGGCAAAACGCCATCAGGTGATATTGCAGCGTTAAGGCCGGATGTCGACGCAAATGCGTCTTACCCGGCCTACAGCTTGCTGCCAACCGGCTGTTAGCATATACGAGGTAATGGTTCGGCGTGTGGTAAATCGAGAGTGCGTTTCACGCCGTAGAGTCCGGCAAGACGCACACCTTTGCGTTCTACCACTTCACCAATCATTGCGGCATCGCGTCCTAACGGATGTGCGCGCAGCGCGGCAAGCACCGTTTCAGCAGCCTGACGCTCAACGGCAATCACCAGCTTGCCTTCGTTAGCAAAGTTAAGCGCATCCAGACCCAGCAGTTCGCAAACGCCACGCACCGCGGGCTTCACGGGCAGGGCCGCTTCAGACAGCTCAATACCAAACCCGCATGAGGCGGCAAATTCATGCGTTACCGCATTTACGCCGCCACGGGTCGCGTCACGCAGCGCCTTCACGCCGGGAATATCACGCAGCGTCTGGATAAGCGGTGTCAATACCGCGCAGTCGCTGACCAGTTCGCCATCAAGACCCAGCTGTTCACGCAGGTTAAGGATAGTTGCGCCGTGATCGCCAAGCGTACCGCTGACCAGCAGCACATCGCCTGGGCCGAGGGTCTGTGCGCCCCAGTGAATGTTGGCGGGGATCGCCCCCATTCCGGCCGTGTTGATGAACAGCTTGTCTGCAGCGCCGCGCTGCACGACTTTGGTATCGCCGGTCACGATGGCGATGCCCGCTTCACGCGCGGTCGCCGCCATACTGTTGACGACGGTTTTCAACGTCTCCATCGGCAAACCCTCTTCGAGGATAAAACCGCAGGAGAGGTAGCGAGGGATCGCGCCGCTGACCGCCACGTCGTTAGCCGTACCGCAGATGGCCAGCTTGCCGATATTGCCACCCGGGAAGAACAACGGATCGATAACATAGCTGTCGGTTGAAAACGCCAGACGATCGCCTTCTGCAACCAGTTGCGCCAGGTCCAGACGGGCCTGATCTTCTTGTTCCGCCAGCCACGGATTAGCAAAAGCCTCCATAAACAGACTGTTGATCAACTGCTGCATAGCCTGACCGCCGCTACCGTGGGCGAGTTGTACGCTGTTCATGCTTCACACTCCTGCTGACGATACTGATACCAGGCGGCACATGCGCCTTCTGAGGAGACCATCAGGGCGCCAAACGCGGTCTCCGGGTTACAGGTTTTGCCAAATAGCGGGCACTGATGCGGTTTGCATCTGCCGGTCAATACCTCGCCGCAACGCGCGCGCGGATCGTCATACACCTGCTGCGGCGCTGGCTGGAAATGCGCTTCGGCATCAAAGCGCTGATAGTCTGGCGTCAGGTGAACGCCAGAGGATTCAATGACGCCCAGACCTCGCCATTCGCTATCGCCATTGACGCAGAACACTTCGGCGATGGCCTGTTGCGCTAGCAGGTTACCGGCGTCCGGCACCACGCGGCGATACTGGTTTTCAACCTGGCTATGCGCGGCAATCTTCTGTTCAATCAACATCACCACGCCCTGCAACAGATCGAGCGGTTCGAAACCGGCGACCACCAACGGACGATGGAAATCTGCAGCAATGAAATTATAGGCATCGGTGCCAATCACCATGCTGACATGGCCCGGGGCTAAGAAGGCGTCGATGCCGTTGTCCGGCTGTTCCAGCAGGCTGCGCAGCGTAGGGATAAGCGTGATGTGTTGGCAGAAAAAGTAAAAGTTCTGCACGTCACGCTGTTTTGCCTGCTGAAGAGTGATGGCGGTGGTTGGCATTGTGGTTTCAAAACCCAGGCCAAAGAACACAACCTTACGCGTTGGGTTTTCCTGCGCCAGCTTCAGCGCATCCATCGGTGAATAGACGATGCGGATATCCGCGCCGCGCGCTTTGGCTTGTAGCAAAGAACCTTGTTTACCCGGAACGCGCATCGCATCGCCAAAGGTGCAAAAAATCACTTCCGGATGGCTGGCGATTTCCACACAGCTGTCGATTCTGCCCATCGGCAGAACGCAAACCGGGCAGCCCGGGCCATGAATAAACTCGACGTTGTCGGGCAACAATTGGTCGAGACCGAACTTGAAGATAGCGTGGGTATGACCACCACACACTTCCATGATGCGCAGCGGACGTTCAGCAGTGTAGGGGAGGTGTGCGGCACGTTCACACAGGTGCTCTATCAACTGCATCACCTGTTCTGGTGCGCGGTATTCGTCAACAAAACGCATTATTTTTCCTCGCCATACAACAACGCGCCGACATCCGGCTCAACGTCAAACATGTTTTGTAGCGCGTCGAGCGTGTCGCGCGCTTCAGCTTCATTAATGATGCTCATGGCAAAGCCGACGTGGACCAGTACCCACTGGCCCAGACGGGGTTGACCGTGTTCATCGCAGCTTCCGACCAGCGTCAGGTCGACGTCGCGCTGAATACCGCAAACGTCGACTTTGGCCTGGTTGCCATCAATGGTGCGGATTTGACCCGGAACACCTATGCACATCGCTGCGTCTCCAGCCAGGAGAGCCATTGGTCCATGCCTTCGCCACTGGTGGCGGAAATCAGGATAATCTCAATTTCCGGGTTCACTTCCCGGGCGCTGGCGATGCACTTTTCTACGTCAAAATTGAGGTACGGCAACAGGTCTACTTTGTTGAGCAGCATCAGCGACGCGGCGGCAAACATATGCGGGTATTTCAGCGGCTTGTCTTCGCCTTCGGTGACGGAAAGCACCGCCACTTTATGGCGTTCGCCGAGATCGAAGCTAGCCGGGCAAACCAGGTTCCCGACGTTTTCAATGAACAGGATGCCGTTGTCTTCAAGCGGCAAACGTGGCGCGGCGTCAGCAATCATTTGTGCGTCAAGGTGGCAACCTTTACCGGTGTTGACCTGGATGGCGGGCGTACCTGTGGCGCGAATACGGGCGGCATCGTTAACTGTCTGCTGGTCGCCTTCAATGACGGCGCAAGGCACGCTGTCTTTGAGCTTCATCAGCGTTTCGGTCAGCAGCGTGGTTTTACCGGAGCCTGGGCTTGAGACAAGGTTTAATACCAGATGTTGACGGGTAGCAAAGCGTGCGCGGTTGCGCTCGGCCAGACGGTTGTTTTTATCCAGCACGTCAATTTCCACTTCCAGCATCCGGCGCTGACTCATGCCAGGCGCGTGGGTGCCTGCTTCACCGTGACCGTAATGCAAATCGCCTTCTTCGGTCTGGCTCGGTGTGAAACTGGAGGTCTTCACCCCGGTAATATTCAGCGCCGGACGAGCCGCCGGGGCAAATGGCGCGCTGCGAAACGCCGAGTGGGGATTATGCTCATCACCCTCTATATAAAGGTTGCCTTCAGCGCAACCACATGTCGTACACATCGCTCACTCCTGATCTTATTACTTGCGATACTTCAGTTGCCGGATGATGACGCTTAGGCGTCGGCATCCGGCGCTGGAGTTTCATCTATTTCAATACGTCGAATCTGTAAGCCGTCATCGGCCACAATTCTCAGCATATCGCTGTTGCATTGCGGACATCTGCGCACGCGTTGCGTCAGTAAGGTGACGTATTGCTGACAAGATTCGCACCAACATTCGGCTTCTTGTTCTTCGAGGTGGAGTTTACAACCTTCTGCAAGGGTCCCGCGGCATACCAGATCAAAACAAAAGGCGAGAGCGCTGGTTTCTACGCAAGAAAATGCGCCAATTTTGAGCCAGACCCCAGTTACTCGCTGTGCACCGTATTGCGTGGCCTGTTGTTCAATCAATTCCAGTGCCCGTTGGCAGAGGGTTATTTCGTGCATACCGCCTCCTATGAAGTTGCCGTATTAAAAGCAATAAACATGCCAGCTTGAATTTTTTCTATCGTGACAATGACGACGATGACGAAATGACATGTCGTCACCGCTTTTTGATTTTTTATCTATATGAAAATTAAGGTTTTTAATTTTGGCATGAAATGTGCTTAAAGCTGTTCATCTCTGCTAAACGGGTAACCTGACATGACTATTTGGGAAATAAGCGAAAAAGCCGATTACATCGCTGAACGGCATCGTCGCCTACAGGACCAGTGGCGTATTTACTGCAACTCGCTGGTTCAGGGGATCACCCTGTCAAAAGCGCGTTTGCATCATGCAATGAGCTGCGCACCGGACAAGGATCTCTGCTTCGTCCTTTTTGAACACTTCACTATCTACGTCACGCTGGCGGACGGCTTTAACAGCCACACCATCGAGTACTACGTTGAAACGAAAGACGGTGATGATAAGCAACTGATTGCACAGGCTGAGTTGACCATCGACGGTAAGGTTGATGAGCGTATCAGCAACCGCGATCGCGAGCAGGTGCTGGAGCACTATCTCGAAAAAATCGCCACCGTCTACGACAGCCTCTATACCGCGGTTGAAAACAATATGCCGGTGAATTTAAGCCAGCTGATTGAGGGACATAGCCCGGCTTAAGCCTTGGGTGTGCCCACTTTTGTCATGATGCACTTTCATACTGCGTCACGACGTTTAGGGAATGGGCATGTCGAAAAATGTCGAAATGACATTTTCCAGACATGTTTTCGTCAAAAATGACTATCACCTGAGGAATGCCTGGTGAATCGTTTTGTAATTGCTGACTCCACTCTTTGCATCGGCTGCCACACCTGTGAAGCCGCCTGCTCAGAGACACATCGCCAGCATGGCCTGCAGTCAATGCCGCGCCTGAAAGTGATGTTAAATGAAAAAGAATCCGCCCCGCAGCTTTGCCATCATTGCGAAGATGCGCCTTGCGCCACCGTTTGTCCGGTTAATGCGATTAATCGCGTTGATGGTGCCGTGCAGCTGAATGAAAGCCTGTGTGTAAGCTGCAAACTGTGCGGGATCGCCTGTCCGTTTGGCGCGATTGAGTTTTCCGGTAGCCGTCCGCTGCATATCCCGGCAAACGCCAATACGCCAAAAGCGCCTCCGGCTCCGCCAGCGCCTGCCCGCGTGAGCACGTTGCTGGACTGGGTTCCGGGTATTCGTGCCATCGCGGTGAAATGCGATCTGTGCAGTTTTGACGAGCTTGGTCCGGCCTGCGTACGCATGTGCCCGACCAAAGCCCTGCACCTGGTGAGTAACGTGGATATTGCCCGCGCCAGCAAACGTAAGCGTGAGCTGACTTTTAATACCGACTTCGGCGATCTCACCTTGTTTCAGCAGGCTCAGAGTGGGGATGCAAAATGAGCGCAATTTCACTGATTAACAGCGGCGTAGCCTGGTTTACGGCGGCTGCGGTTCTGGCATTTCTGTTTTCATTTCACAAACCGCTGAGCGGCTGGATTGCCGGGGTTGGCGGTGCGGTTGGCAGCCTGTGTACGGCGGCTGCGGGTTTCACCGTACTGGTTAATGCACTGGCTTTAAGCGGTGTGATGCCGTTTATTGGTCACAGTGTGCAAATTACCCCGTTGAACGCTATCTGGCTGATTACGCTGGGCCTGTGCGGCCTGTTTGTCAGCCTGTACAACATTGACTGGCATCGTCATCCGCAGGTAAAAGCCAACGGGCTGCTGGTGAATCTGCTGATGGCCGCGGCGGTATGTGCGGTGGTTGCCAGCAACCTCGGAACGCTGGTGGTGATGGCGGAAATCATGGCGCTGTGTGCCGTGTTCCTCACCGGCTGCAGCAAAGAGGGCAAACTGTGGTTTGCGCTGGGCCGCGTCGGCACGCTGCTGCTGGCTATTGCCTGCTACCTGGTGTGGCAACGCTACGGCACCCTGGAGCTGCGCCTGCTTGACCTGCGCGCACAGGAGCTGCCGCTCGGGTCTGATATCTGGCTGCTGGGCGTGGCGGGTTTTGGCCTGCTGGCCGGGATTATTCCGCTGCACGGATGGGTGCCACAGGCACACGCCAACGCCAGCGCACCGGCGGCGGCGCTGTTCTCTACCGTCGTCATGAAAGTGGGGCTGCTGGGTATTCTCTCCCTGTCGCTGCTGGGCGGTAATGCGCCGCTGTGGTGGGGCATTACGCTGCTGGTGCTGGGAATGATCACCGCGTTTGTCGGCGGTCTGTATGCGCTGATGGAACACAACATTCAGCGTCTGCTGGCATATCACACGCTGGAAAACATCGGCATTATTCTGCTGGGTCTGGGCGCAGGCGTAACCGGAATTTCCCTGAATCAACCTGCACTGATTGCGCTGGGTTTGACCGGCGGTCTGTACCACCTGGTAAACCACAGCCTGTTCAAAAGCGTTCTGTTCCTGGGCGCAGGCAGCATCTGGTTCCGTACCGGTCATCGTGATATCGAAAAACTGGGCGGTATCGGTAAACGTATGCCGGTTATCTCTCTGGCGATGCTGGTTGGCCTGATGGCGATGGCCGCACTGCCGCCGCTGAACGGTTTTGCCGGTGAGTGGGTTATCTACCAGTCCTTCTTTAAGCTTGGCAACAGCGGCGCGTTTGTCGGTCGTCTGTTAGGACCGTTGCTGGCGGTAGGACTGGCGATTACCGGCGCGCTGGCGGTGATGTGTATGGCGAAAGTCTATGGGGTTACGTTCCTTGGTGCACCGCGCACGAAGGAAGCTGAAAATGCCTGCTGCGCGCCAATCCTGATGGGCGTTAGCGTAGTCGCGTTGGCTATCTGCTGCGTGATTGGGGGCGTTGCTGCGCCGTGGCTGCTGCCGATGATCTCCGCTGCCGTTCCGCTGCCGCTGGAAACCGCGAACACCACCGTTTCTCAGCCAATGATCACGCTGCTGCTGATCGCATGTCCGCTGCTGCCGTTCATCATCATGGCTATTTTCAAAGGCAACCGTCTGCCATCGCGTTCACGCGGTGCGGCATGGGTGTGTGGTTACGATCACGAGCAGTCAATGGTCATTACCGCACACGGTTTTGCCATGCCGGTGAAAGAAGCCTTTGCGCCGGTACTCAAACTGCGCAAATGGCTGAATCCGGTATCACTGGTTCCGGGCTGGCAGAATGCGGCTGCACCGGTGCTGTTCCGTCGCCTGGCGCTGATTGAGCTGGCGGTACTGGTGGTGATTGTGGTTTCACGAGGAGCCTGAGAATGAGTGTTTTATATCCGTTAATTCAGGCGCTGGTGCTGTTTGCCGTTGCGCCGCTGCTGTCCGGTATTACCCGCGTGGCACGTGCGCGTTTGCACAATCGCCGCGGTCCGGGCGTTTTGCAGGAATACCGCGACATCATCAAACTGCTGGGCCGTCAGAGCATTGCGCCTGCGGATTCCAGTTGGGTTTTCCGCCTGACGCCGTTTGTGATGGTGGGTGTGATGCTGACTATCGCCACCGCGTTGCCGGTAGTGACCGTTGGCTCACCACTGCCGCAACTGGGCGATCTGATCACCTTAATTTACCTGTTCGCCATCGCCCGCTTCTTCTTCTCTATCGCGGGCCTGGATACCGGTAGCCCGTTTACCGCTATTGGCGCCAGCCGCGAAGCGATGCTCGGCGTGCTGGTTGAACCTATCCTGCTGCTGGGTCTGTGGGTTGCGGCGCAGGTTGCTGGCTCAACGCATATCAGCAATATCGCCGATACCATTTATCACTGGCCAGCTGCACGCAGCATTCCGTTGATTCTGGCGCTGTGCGCCTGTGCTTTCGCCACCTTTATCGAAATGGGCAAACTGCCGTTCGATCTGGCAGAGGCAGAGCAGGAGCTGCAGGAAGGTCCATTGACCGAATACAGCGGCAGCGGTTTTGCGGTGCTGAAATGGGGCATTAGCCTTAAGCAACTGGTCGTTCTGCAAATGTTCGTTGGCGTGTTCCTGCCGTGGGGACAGATGGAAACCTTCGCCTCGGGTGGGCTGCTGCTGGCGCTGGTGATTGCCGTCGTCAAACTGGTTCTCGGCGTGCTGGTCATCGCCCTGTTCGAAAACAGCATGGCGCGTCTGCGTTTTTGCGCCACTTCACGCGTGACCTGGGCCGGTTTTGGGTTTGCGTTTTTAGCGTTCGTCTCCTTGCTGGTGGCGTGATTTAAGAGAGTTTGAGCATGTCTGAAGAAAAATTAGGTCAACAATATCTCGCGGCGCTGCACCAGGCCTTCCCGGGCGTCGTGCTGGATGAAGCCTGGCAGACCAAAGATCAGCTGACGATCACCGTCAAGGTGAACTACCTGCCGGAAGTGGTGGAGTTCCTGTACTACAAACAGGGCGGCTGGTTGTCCGTGCTGTTTGGTAACGACGAACGTCAGCTGTGCGGTCATTATGCCGTTTACTATGTGCTGTCGATGGAGCAGGGAACCAAGTGCTGGATTACCGTGCGCGTTGAGGTCGATGCCAATAAGCTGGAGTTCCCGTCCGTCACGCCGCGCGTGCCTGCTGCGGTCTGGGGCGAGCGCGAAGTGCGCGATATGTACGGTTTGATCCCGGTTGGTTTGCCCGATGAGCGTCGTCTGGTACTGCCGGATGACTGGCCGGACGAACTCTACCCGCTGCGTAAAGACAGCATGGATTATCGCCAGCGCCCCGCGCCGACTACCGATGCTGAAACCTACGAGTTCATCAACGAACTGGGAGACAAGAAAAATAATGTAGTGCCGATTGGCCCACTGCACGTCACCTCTGATGAACCCGGTCACTTCCGTCTGTTTGTTGACGGCGAGAACATCATCGACGCCGACTACCGTCTGTTCTATGTCCACCGCGGCATGGAGAAGCTGGCGGAAACCCGCATGGGTTACAACGAAGTGACCTTCTTGTCCGACCGCGTGTGCGGCATTTGCGGCTTTGCGCACAGCACCGCCTATACCACCTCCGTCGAGAACGCGATGGGCATCGTCGTGCCGGAACGTGCGCAGATGATCCGCGCCATTCTGCTGGAAGTTGAACGTTTGCACTCGCACCTGCTGAACCTCGGCCTGGCCTGTCACTTTACCGGTTTTGACTCCGGCTTTATGCAGTTCTTCCGCGTGCGTGAAACCTCCATGAAGATGGCGGAGATCCTCACCGGGGCACGTAAAACTTACGGTCTGAACCTGATCGGCGGTATTCGTCGTGATCTGCTGAAAGAGGATATGATCCAGACCCGTCAACTGGCGCAGCAGATGCGTCGTGACGTGCAGGAACTGGTCGATATGCTGCTCAGCACGCCGAACATGGAACAGCGTACCGTAGGTATTGGTCGTCTGGATCCGGAAATTGCCCGTGACTTCAGTAACGTCGGCCCGATGGTACGCGCCAGCGGCCATGCGCGTGACACCCGCGCCGATCACCCGTTTGTGGGCTATGGCCTGCTGCCGATGGAAGTTCACAGTGAGCAGGGTTGCGACGTTATTTCTCGTCTGAAAGTCCGTATCAATGAAGTCTACACCGCACTGAATATGATCGACTTTGGTCTGGACAACCTGCCAGGCGGCCCGCTGGCTGTGGAAGGTTTCACCTACATTCCACACCGCTTTGCGCTGGGCTTTGCTGAAGCGCCGCGCGGGGATGACATCCACTGGAGTATGACTGGCGACAACCAGAAACTGTATCGCTGGCGCTGTCGCGCGGCGACTTACGCCAACTGGCCGACGCTGCGCTACATGCTGCGTGGCAACACCGTTTCCGATGCCCCGCTGATTATCGGTAGCCTCGATCCTTGCTACTCCTGTACCGACCGTATGACCGTGGTCGATGTGCGTAAGAAGAAGAGCAAAGTCGTGCCGTACAAAGAACTTGAGCGCTACAGCATCGAGCGTAAAAACTCGCCGCTGAAATAAGGAATCGCCATGTTTACCTTTATCAAAAAAGTCATCAAAACCGGGGCGCCGACATCGTCGTATCCGCTGGAGCCGATTGCGGTCGATAAAAACTTCCGTGGCAAACCGGAACACAATCCGCAGCAGTGCATTGGCTGTGCGGCCTGTGTGAATGCGTGCCCGTCGAACGCACTGACGGTAGAAACCGATCTGGTTACCCATGAGCTGGCGTGGCAGTTCAATCTCGGTCGTTGCATCTTCTGCGCCCGCTGCGAAGAAGTCTGCCCGACGGCGGCAATCAAGCTGTCGCAGGAGTATGAACTGGCGGTGTGGAAGAAAGAGGATTTCCTGCAGCAGTCCCGCTTTGCGCTGTGTAATTGTCGCGTATGTAACCGCCCGTTTGCGGTACAAAAAGAGATCGATTACGCCATTGCGCTGCTTAAGCACAACGGCGACAGCCGTGCGGAAAACCACCGTGAAAGCTTTGAGACCTGCCCGGATTGTAAGCGCCAGAAATGCCTGGTGCCGTCTGACCGTATTGAACTGACTCGCCATATGAAAGAGGCCAGCTGATGAGCAATTTATTAGGCCCACGTGACGCCAACGGTATTCCGGTACCGATGACGGTGGATGAATCCATTGCCAGCATGAAAGCGTCGCTGCTTAAAAGCATCAAGCGTTCAGCGTACGTTTACCGTGTGGACTGCGGCGGCTGCAACGGTTGTGAAATCGAAATCTTCGCTACGCTTTCTCCGCTGTTTGATGCCGAACGTTTTGGTATCAAAGTTGTACCGTCACCGCGCCATGCGGATATCCTGCTGTTTACCGGCGCGGTAACGCGTGCCATGCGCTCTCCGGCGCTGCGCGCCTGGCAGTCTGCGCCAGATCCGAAAATTTGTATCTCTTACGGTGCCTGCGGTAACAGCGGCGGTATCTTCCACGACTTATACTGCGTATGGGGCGGCACGGATAAAATCGTACCGGTGGATGTGTATATTCCTGGCTGTCCGCCAACGCCTGCGGCTACGCTGTACGGTTTTGCAATGGCGCTGGGTCTGCTGGAACAAAAAATTCACGCGCGTGCGCCAGGTGAACTGGACGAACAGCCGGCTGAAATTCTGCATCCGGATATGGTTCAGCCGCTGCGCGTGAAGGTGGATCGTGAAGCACGCCGTCTGGCGGGCTACCGCTACGGTCGCCAGATTGCTGATGACTATATGACGCAGTTAGGGCAGGGCGAGCATCAGGTGGCGCGCTGGCTGGAAGCGGAAAACGATCCGCGTCTGACCGAGATCGTCACGCATCTTAATCATGTTGTTGAAGAGGCGCGTATCCGATGAGTGAAACGGTGGTGTTCAGTCAACTGAGCCGTAAGTTTATTGATGAGAACGATGCAACGCCCGCTGAGGCGCAGCAGGTTGTCTATTACAGCCTGGCGATTGGTCACCACCTTGGGATCATCGATTGCCTGGAAGCGGCGTTAACCTGTCCGTGGGATGAATATCTGGCGTGGATTGCCACGCTTGCCGAAGGCAGTGAAGCCCGCCGGAAAATGGAGGGCGTGCCGAAGTACGGCGAGATCGTCATCGATTTCAACCATGTGCAAATGCTGGCGCGCGCGTTCGATGATGCGCGTGCCGTGCAGACCCCGCAGCAGCAGGAGTGGAGCAAGCTGATGCTCAGCATGCTTCACGATATCCACCAGGAAAGCGCCATCTATCTGATGGTGAGGAGACATCGTGACTGACGTTTTATTATGTGTGGGTAACAGTATGATGGGCGATGACGGCGCGGGGCCGCTGTTGGCCGAAATGTGCGCTGCAAATCCTCAAGGTCAATGGGTTGTCATCGACGGCGGAAGCGCGCCGGAAAACGACATCGTCGCCATCCGCGAGTTGCGCCCGCAGCGTCTGTTGATTGTGGATGCCACCGATATGGGGCTAAATCCTGGTGAAATCCGCATTATCGATCCTGATGATATTGCCGAGATGTTCATGATGACCACCCACAACATGCCGCTGAACTACCTGGTCGATCAGCTGAAAGACGACGTTGGCGAGGTGATTTTCCTTGGTATCCAGCCGGATATTGTCGGTTTTTACTACCCGATGACACAGCCGATCAAAGATGCGGTAGATACCGTCTATCAGCGATTAGCCGGGTGGGAAGGACACGGTGGGTTCGCTGAATTAGAGGCACCGGAAGCCTGAGCCTGAGGGCACTGAATACCAGATGGTGTGTCGCATTACCACCATCCGGATAACGTCGACACCCTCGAAACAGACTATTCACCTGCTTGTTCAATAATTAATTTCCCCTGCGTAACCGATACTTTTACCGACGTGCCCGTTGGGAACCCCGCCTGTTCCAGCCAGTCTCCGTTCATCGTGAGTGAAGCATGGCGGCTTATACGTCGTGTAAAACCGGTTTTGCGATCTTCATGCCGTACTCTGACATAGCTGACTTTAAAATGACGTAATGGCTTGTTGATAACCGCTTCGGCATTGCCATTTTTACCAGACATAAACACTCCCTTGTTACAAATAAAGAGATGGAAAACTACTGAATAAAATGCCAGTAAAAAGGCGGGAGGGCAAACCCGAAACTGGAAGGCAGATCCAGAAAATAGAATGCAAATAATGAAAAAGATGAGAAGTTGATAATAGTTGGGGGGGAATATTCTCTTCTTTTACTAATACGGGAGTTATATTATATTTCGGCGTTGTTCAGGGAGGTTATATACTCGAATTATTTAGAATTTGAATATATGGGAAATTAATATACAGGAGTTATTTATGCGTTCAGGTATTCGTTTGGTAAATTTAATTATTATTTCCTCTCTTCTTAGCGGGTGCGAGACGGCGGCTGACGCGTTCTTCTCTGCGGGAGACCGATTATTTCAACCGGGGGAGTCATCAGCTGCGTCAATGCCAACCTTGTCCGTCGCTGATTTTGTCGCGCCCTATACCTTAAATCCTGTTAAAGCCAATAAGGACTATCTTGGTGAATGGGTGAAGCTGCGGGGCGTGGTCATTGATATTCGCAAGGTTAATGGTATTTCCAATGCTTATTCTTATCTTGTCAGCCTGAAAGACGAAAATAATAAAACGAACAACGTGATTCAGTTCCAGTTTGGCTCCCATAATAGTACGAATGTTGAGTCATTACAGATTGGCCGGAGCGCGACAATTATTGGTCAGGTCCACGCGTTGGGCGAAGCACCTTTGCCGCTGCTGCAAAATCCTAAAGTTGTGCAATAAAAATGATAACAGAAAGCGGGTATATATATTCTGAATAATACGTGTTGCCGGATGGCGGCGTCATCCGTTATCCGGCAACATTGTTATTCCAGATCGGTCCCGTTGCTCGCAATCACTTTCTTATACCACCAGAACGATTTTTTGCGTTTACGCGCTAACGTGCCGTTGCCCGCGTCATCGCGGTCCACATACACAAAACCGTAGCGTTTGCTCATCTCACCGGTTGAGGCTGAAACCAGATCGATACAGCCCCAGGTGGTGTAGCCCAGCAGCGGCACGCCATCCTCAATAGCATCTGCCATGGCGCGAATGTGCTCGCGTAAATAGCTAATGCGATAGTCGTCATTGATTTCGCCGTTAGCATCGATTTCATCTTTCGCCCCCAGCCCGTTTTCCACCAGAAACAACGGCTTCTGGTAGCGGTCATACATCATATTCATGGTGATGCGCAGACCGAGTGGGTCGATGCCCCAGCCCCATTCGCTGGCGGCAATGTACGGATTACGCAGCGACTTCACCACGTTAGCGGCGCTGGTATTGCCAGTATTCATTTCAGCGGAGGCGCAGCGCGATGCGTAATAGCTAAACGAGACGAAATCGACGGTGTTTTTCAGGATATCGTCATCTCCCGCCGCTTTTTCTATCACCACGCCTTTTTCGCGAAACACACGGGCAGAGTAAGCGGGGTAAGCCCCGCGCGCCTGCACATCAATAAAGAACAGGTTTTCGCGGTCTTTTTCCAGCGCGGTCCACACATCTTCCGGTTTACAGGAATAAGGATAAAAATTACCGCCCGCCAGCATACAGCCGACCTGGTTTTGCGGATTAATTTCATGGGCAATTTTAGTTGCCAGGGCGCTGGCAATCAGTTCGTGGTGGGCGGACTGATATTTCACCTGATCCTGATTTTCACCTTCTTCAAACACCAGTCCGGCGCCAGAAAAAGGGCTGTGCAGCATAATGTTGATTTCGTTGAACGTTAGCCAGTACTTCACCAGACCGTCAAAGGCCTCGAAGCAGGTACGGGCGTAGCGGGTAAAGAACTCTACCATTTTGCGGTTACGCCAGGAGCCATACTCGCTGACCAGATGCATCGGCACATCAAAGTGACACAGCGTAACTAACGGCTCAATACCGTATTTTTTACACTCGGCAAACACGGCCCGGTAAAACGCGATACCCTCTTCATTTGGCGTTAGCTCGTCACCGTTAGGGTAGAGACGGCTCCAGGCAATGGAAGTACGAAAAACCGTAAACCCCATTTCCGCCATCAGCGCGATATCTTCTTTATAGCGATGATAAAAGTCGATTGCCTGATGGCTGGGATAAAATTCGTCATCCCGCAGCGTAAAGCGTTTTTCCTGACCCAGTTTGACGGCCATGCGGTTTGTGCCGTGGGGGATCATATCGACGGTGGTCAGCCCTTTGCCGACTTCCTGGTATGCCCCTTCTGACTGGTTGGCGGCCAGTGCGCCGCCCCATAAAAATCCTTGCGGAAAAACAGACATAGTTAACCTCAGTTCATACCAGTCAAATGCTGGCTCTATTGATATTGCCTGGTTGCGCGGCCTGGTTTTTTCTGGCCTGCGCGGCTGCATCTTCGACAGGAATATCTTCAAAGCCGAGGAGCAGTGTTAATACAAAGGAAAGCACGACCGCCAGTGCCATCACGCCAAACACCCAAACGATGGTCATCGGATTGGCTGGATCGAAAAACTGTACGCTGGTGAACAAGCCTGGAGCCGCCATGGAGTGGCTCGCCAGTCCGGCCATTCCGGCAACGGCACCGCAGATAAAGCCGCTGATAAGACTCGCAATCAGTGGGCGTTTCAGGCGGATCGCCACGCCATACAGCGCGGGTTCGGAAATGCCTGCCATGATGGCCGAGGCGGCTGCCGCTAACGCCGTCTGACGCAGTTCCGGGTTTTTGGTTTTCCATGCTACTGCCAGCGATGAACCGCCCAGCGACAAATTGGCGCCGATTTCCGACGGCATCACCATGCCTTCTTTTCCGGTTTCGGCAATGGTCTGAATAATGGTTGGCGTGAAGACGCGGTGCATACCGGTCATCACCAGCAGCGGCCACAATGCGCCCATAATGGCCACCGACAGCCAGCCGAGATAGCCGTGAATGGTATAAACCAGCGCTGAAATTGCACTACCGATCCAGATACCGATAGGGCCAATGATGACGATGGCGAGTGGGGCGGCGATCAGCACGATTAGCATCGGTTTAAGGAAGTTTTTGGTTACCGCCGGAGTGATGCGATCGACCCAGCGTTCGATGTAGGACAGACACCAGGTCATGACCAGCGCCGGGATCACCGTGTAGGTGTATTTCACCGCCGTCACCGGGATCAGGGCAAACTCAACGTGCTCACCCTGCGCGGCCTTCGCCATCAGTTCGATGAAGCTGGGATGCACCAGTACGCCTGCGATGGCGATTGCCAGCGACATGTTGGTTTTGAATTTTATGGCTGCTGAGGCGGCGACCATCAATGGCAGGAAGAAGAAGGCGCCGTCGCCGATTACGGTCAGAATAGTGAGCGTGGACGATCCTTTTACCAGCACGCCGGTCATTTCGAGGATCATTGCCAGTAGCTTGAGCATTGATCCGCCGATAATAGCCGGGATCAACGGGGACATTGTGCCGATCAGCGCGTCGAGGATCCCCGCGCCAATCCGCTTCAGCGTCAGCCGAGGTTTGGTTTGCGGCTCTGCAGGTTGCATATTGGCAGGTAACAGGCTGACTACCTCGCGATACGCCTGCGAAACGGTGTTGCCGATGATCACCTGGCACTGGTTATCGCTGCGCACCACGCCGAGCACGCCAGGGAGCGTCTTCAGCGTCGTGCTGTCGACCTGCGAGTCATCTTTGATAACGAAACGCAAACGGGTCATACAGTGGGTCACTGCTGTGATGTTGTCCACGCCTCCCAGAGCCGTCACAACCGAGCGCGCCAGCGCTGCATAATTTTTGGACATCGGATTTAATCCTGTTTTATCAGTAGAGTACGTTATGTTTTATCCGTTCACGTTGGTCGCTTTTCTGGGTTGATGAAACGCAGATAGGAAACCGGTTCCACAAAATCATGTTTAAATTACACGTAATTGGCAAGGTTTAATTTTGATCGTTTTTTATAATTGTGACTCCGATCACCAGATGTCAGCGTTTGCAATTGAGCAGCAAGGACAGCGGCGAAACGGTGCAGTACACTGCGTCACATTGAGAGAAAAGGGATGAGTAATATGACCACGATGCTGGAGGTAGCGAAGCGTGCCGGGGTGTCAAAAGCGACGGTTTCCCGGGTGCTTTCCGGGAATGGTTATGTCAGCCAGGAAACCAAAGACCGCGTGTTTCAGGCCATTGAAGAGAGTGGTTACCGCCCTAACTTGCTGGCACGCAGTCTGGCAGCGAAAACTACGCAGACGCTGGGTCTGGTGGTAACTAACACCCTTTATCACGGCGTCTATTTCAGCGAACTGCTGTTTCATACCGCGCGGATGGCGGAAGATAAGGGACGCCAGTTGTTGCTGGCTGACGGTAAGCACAGCGCAGAGGAAGAGCGTCAGGCGATCCAGTACCTGCTCGACCTGCGCTGTGACGCAATTATGATCTATCCGCGTTTTCTTAGCGTGGATGAGATAGACGATATCATCGACGCCCACGCCCAGCCGATTATGGTGCTTAATCGGCGGCTGCGGAAAAATACCAGCCACTGCGTGTGGTGCGATCAAAAGCAAACCAGTTTTAACGCCGTTACTCAGCTCATTGCCGCCGGGCACAAAGAGATTGGTTTTATTACTGGCTCGATGGATTCGCCTACCGGCGTGGAGCGACTTTCAGGCTATAAAGACGCGCTGGCACATCATGGCATTCCGCTTAATAATGATTTGATTGTTAAAGGGAAATGGACGCCAGCCTGCGGCGCGGCGGGAGTCGATACTTTGCTTTCGCATAAGGTCAATTTTACCGCGCTGGTGGCCAGCAATGATGATATGGCGATCGGTGCGATAAAGCAGTTGCACGCGCATGGCGTGAGCGTCCCTGCTCAGGTGTCGGTGATTGGCTTCGATGATATCGCCATCGCGCCATACACTATTCCGGCGCTTTCCAGCGTCAAAATCCCGGTAACGGAAATGATCCAGGAAACGATAGGCCGCCTGATCTTTATGCTGGATGACGGGGCGTTTACGCCGCCAAAAACCTTCACCGGTGAACTCATTCAACGCGACTCTGTTGCGCCGCTCGTTTTGCGCTGACGGCTGTCATTTGTCATCGTCACTAGTGACGATGACACGGCTTCTCTGCATTCATCAAAATAAAAAACCTTTAATAACAGTCAATTAAATTCTGGCACGATTTATGAATGCTTCGGCAGATAATCTGTCATTGCTGGAGAAATTGATGAACCGTTTCATCATTGCAGACGCCAATAAATGCATTGGTTGCCGTACCTGTGAAGTGGCCTGCGTGGTATCCCATCAGGATAACCAGGACTGCGCATCGCTGACCCCTGAAACCTTTTTACCCCGCATTCATGTCATCAAAGGCGTTAATGTCTCCACGGCGACGCTGTGCCGCCAGTGTGAAGACGCGCCGTGCGCTAACGTCTGTCCGAACGGTGCAATCAGCCGTGATAAAGGCTTTGTCCACGTGATGCAGGAGCGCTGCATTGGGTGTAAAACCTGCGTTGTGGCTTGCCCTTATGGCGCAATGGAAGTGGTCGTGCGTCCGGTTGTTCGTAACAGCGGGGCAGGTCTGAACGTCCGGGCAGAAAAAGCCGAAGCCAATAAGTGCGACCTGTGCCACCATCGTGAGGCCGGCCCTGCCTGTATGGAAGTCTGCCCGACTCACGCGCTGATTTATGTGGATCGCAATAAGCTTGAGCAACTGAGCGCTGAAAAACGCCGTCGCGCGGCGCTGGATTCCACGGCATCTTTGCTGTTCTGATATCTGAAAATCCGCGTAAAATACGTGCCGGATAAGGCGAAGCCGCCATCCGGCAAACGGACATTTCAGGGATACAATACCGCGGGAATTCATCATGACAATAAACAACCACTCCGGCGTACAGCTGCGTATTCGCGGTAAGGTACAGGGCGTCGGATTTCGCCCCTACGTCTGGCAACTGGCGCAGCGGTTACAGCTACATGGCGATGTGTGTAACGACGGTGACGGTGTGGTTGTGCGTATACAGGAAGATCCGGCAGAGTTTATTTCGCAGTTGCATCAACACTGCCCGCCGCTGGCGCGCATTGACAGCGTTGAGAGCGAACCGTTCGCCTGGACGCAGCCGCCTGCCGATTTCTCGATTCGGCAAAGTGCTGGCGGCACGATGAATACGCAAATCGTTCCGGATGCCGCGACCTGTCCAGAATGTCTGGTTGAAATGAACACCCCCGGCGAACGCCGCTATCGTTATCCCTTTATCAACTGTACCCACTGTGGCCCGCGCTTTACGATCATCCGCGCCATGCCCTACGATCGCCCGTTTACCGTGATGGCGTCATTCCCACTCTGTGCGCAATGCGATAAAGAGTATCGTGATCCGTACGACCGTCGCTTCCATGCCCAGCCCGTTGCCTGTCCGGCATGCGGTCCCCACCTCGAATGGTTTAGCGCGGGTGAGCGGGCGGAGAAAGAAGAGGCGTTGCAGGCGGCAGTATCGCGCCTGAAAGCAGGCGGTATTGTGGCCGTTAAAGGGATTGGTGGGTTTCATCTGGTGTGCGATGCACGAAATGATGACGCCGTAGCGCTGCTCAGGCTGCGCAAACACCGTCCGGCAAAACCTCTGGCAGTGATGCTGCCCGGTGATGACGGACTGCCTGAACCCGCTCGTCGTTTGCTGACAACCCCAGCCGCGCCGATCGTGTTGGTGCAGAAACGCTATGTCGCAGCATTGAGCGAGGGCATTGCGCCAGGGTTAACGGAAGTGGGCGTCATGCTGCCAGCGAATCCGTTGCAGCATCTGCTCTTACAAGAGATGAATTGTCCGTTGGTAATGACCTCCGGCAATCTCAGCGGCAGACCGCCCGCTATTACCAACGCGCAGGCGCTGGAAGATTTACACAAAATTGCCGATGGTTTCCTGCTGCATAACCGCGAAATTGTGCAGCGGATGGATGACTCTGTGGTACGCGACAGTGGCGAGATGCTGCGTCGTTCACGGGGTTACGTGCCGGATGCGGTGGCGCTGCCGCCAGGATTTCACGACGTGCCGCCGATGCTTTGCCTGGGCGCAGATCTGAAAAATACCTTCTGCCTGGTGCGTGGTGAACAGGCGGTTATTAGCCAGCATTTGGGCGATCTCAGCGATGACGGCATTCAGCAGCAGTGGCGTGATGCGCTGCGCCTGATCCAAAACATTTATGACTTTACGCCGCAGCGTATCGTGCATGATGCACACCCTGGTTATGTTTCCAGTCAGTGGGCCAGCGAAATGAATCTGCCAACCGAAACGGTGCTGCATCACCATGCGCATGCCGCTGCGTGTCTGGCCGAGCACGGCTGGTCGCTCGAGGGTGGCGACGTGATTGCTCTGACGTTAGACGGTATCGGCATGGGGGAAAACAGCGCGCTGTGGGGGGGAGAGTGTTTGCGGGTCAACTATCGTGAATGCGAACACCTTGGCGGCTTGCCAGCGGTAGCGCTGGCGGGGGGCGATCTGGCGGCAAAACAGCCGTGGCGCAATTTGCTCGCGCAGTGCCTGCGTTTTGTTCCTGACTGGCAGCGCTACCCGGAAACATCGGTGCTGCAACATCAAAACTGGAACGTGCTGGCGCGCGCCATTGAGCGGGGGATTAACGCGCCGCTGGCGTCATCGTGCGGACGGCTGTTTGATGCCGTTGCCGCCGCGCTTCAATGTGCGCCGGAATCGCTGAGTTATGAAGGTGAGGCGGCCTGCGCGCTGGAGGCGATGGCATCGCAATGTGCTGGCGTTGAGCACCCTGTCACGGTGCCGCTTGAAGGCAATCATCTGGACTTAGCGGTTTTTTGGCAGCAATGGCTGACCTGGCAGGCCAAACCTGCCGAAAGAGCGTGGGCGTTTCACGACGCGCTGGCGCGTGGGTTTGCTACCCTGATGCGTTTGCAGGCCGAAGAGCGGGGGATTAAGACGCTGGTATTCAGCGGAGGTGTGATGCATAACCGCTTATTGTCAGCCCGGCTGGCGTTTTATCTGCATGATTTTACCTTACTGTTCCCACAGCGTTTACCGGCGGGCGACGGCGGGTTGTCGTTGGGGCAGGGCGTGATTGCCGCGGCGCGGGCGTTGGCGCAAAAATAAAAAAGCCCCGGGACTGGCGGGGCAAGAACAACAGGTCGGGGCATACCGACAAGTGGCAACGCACATCCATGTGCGTGAGGTTAATAAATCAAGCAACGGTATCCTGTACTTACACGGGCAGCGTTTTCAGCAGCGCAAAGGCCTCTTTCATGCGGTCTTCGCTGACGACAAAGGCACATAGCTGGCCTGCGTCGTTCATCCCTCTGGCCACTATCCCTTGCGCTTCGGCGGCAATATGCCAGTTCAGATCGCGGCGCTGGGTTTCCCCAGCCAGATGCAAGGGTAATTCCGGCGTTTTGACTTTTACCAGCATGGCAGGCAACTTCAATGGCGCATTGCCGCCGAGCAGGTTTTTCGCCAGATACATGGCGCTCAGCTGAATCGGTTGCAGGAACGGGAGTACCTGACCGTTAATTTCTGCACAGTCGCCGAGGGCATAAATGTCCGGGTGGCTGGTTTGCAGGTAGCTGTCGACGCAGACGCCACGATTGATGTTCAATCCGGCGCGACGCGCCAGCGCGGTTTCAGGGCGCAGACCCGTAGCGGCGATCACCGCATCGACTACTACGCTGCGGCTACGATCGAGCGTGGCGCGAATCCCCGACTCTGTTTTCTCCAGCCCCTGAAGCTGCGATTTCAGCAGCAGGTGTACGCCCATATCGGTCAGACGATGCTGTAAGCGACTGCTTACTTCTGGCGGCATCAGCGAAGCCAGAATGCTGGCGGCGTTGTCGATAAGCGTCACCGCTTTACCAGCACGACAAAAATCCATCGCCAGTTCGCTGCCAATCAAGCCGCCGCCGACAATCAGCACCCGTTGGGCGTCACGCAGTTGTGTTTCACAGGCGCGATACTCTTGTTGGCTGTTCAATGTGAGCATTAACTCACGTCCGGTAATCGGCGGTACGAAGGCAGATGCTCCTGTAGCCAGCACCAGTTTGTCGTATGGCCACTGTTGCTCCTGGCTTTTCACTACGTGAGCATCGGCATCGATGTCGGTTACCCAGGTGTGCGGGAACAGGCGCAAATTAAACTGTTCGGCAAACTCCCCCGCCGACTGGCGGGTGAGGTCGTCTGCACGTTGCGACTGACTGATAACATGGCTGAGATCAGGCTTGTTGTACTCATCCATACTGTCCGCAGCAATCAGGGTCAGCGGGACATTTGCATCCTGCTTACGGATATTTTTGACTAACTGGCGGGCGGCGAAGCCCGAACCAATAATGACAATTCCGCGGCTCATTTTGCCTCCGTTGCCAGTACGTCAAAGACGTCTTTACCTAATGAACATTCCGGGCACAGGAAGTTATCCGGCACGTCGCTCCACGGTGTTCCCGGGGCGACATCCTGCAGCGGTTCACCTTTTGCCGGGTCGTAAATCCACTGGCATACGCTGCACTGCATGCTTGGACCAAGATCAGCGGCAGCCGCAGCGGCACAGGCGCACTCTTCCTCTTTGGTTGCCGTTTTGACGATTGTTTCCGGCAGCGGAGCAAGCGCCCACTGACGTGCGATTTCACGGCCATGCTGGCGACACAGTTCCAGCGCGTCCAGATCCGGACGCCATTTCGCTTTCAGACTCAGCGACATCTCGAAACCGGCATCCTGCAAGCGTGTGGACAAACGGTCTACCGCACCGCCGCTCCAGCCGTGTGAACCAAAGGCGCTGGCGCGTTTGTTACGAAAACGCAGGCCGGTCATCTCTTCTACCAGACCGGCGATTTTTGGCATCATTACGTTATTCATCGTTGAAGTACCAACCAGCACGCCTTTAGAGCGGAAGACGTTAGTCAGGACTTCGTTTTTGTCGCTACGGGCGACGTTAAAGATTTTCACCGCCACGTTCGGGTCAACTTCGTTGATGCCCTGGGCAATGGCGTCCGCCATCATGCGGGTGTTGTTGGACATGGTGTCGTAGAAAATGGTGATACGGTCTTCCTGATAGTCAGCCGCCCATTTCAGATACATTTCAACGATTTGTGTCGGGTTGTCGCGCCATACCACGCCGTGGGAAGTGGCAATCATATCCACCGGCAGGTTGAAGCCGAGAATCTCAGTGATTTTCGGTGTAACCAGACGGCTGAACGGCGTCAGGATGTTGGCGTAGTAACGCTGGCACTGTTCGAACAGTTCGGTCTGGTCAACTTCGTCGTTAAACAGACGTTCATCACAGTAGTGCTGGCCGAAGGCGTCGTTACTGAACAGCACCGCATCGCCGGTCATGTAGGTCATCATGCTGTCAGGCCAGTGCAGCATCGGCGTTTCAACGAAGATCAGCTGCTTACCGTTGCCAATGTCCAGCGAGTCGCCGGTTTTCACCACGTTGAAGTTCCACTCCGGGTGGTGGTGGTGTCCGTTGATAGAGTCAATAGCGTTGGCTGTGCAGTAAATTGGGGTGTCAGGGATGCAGGACATCAGCTCAGTCAGCGCACCGGCATGGTCCTCTTCCGCGTGGTTAATGATGATGTAGTCGATATCTGCCAGGTCAATTTCACTGCGCAGGTTCTGCACGAATTCACGGCTAAACTTGTGGTCTACTGTATCGATCAGGACATTTTTTTCTTCACGGATGAGATAGCTGTTGTAGCTGCTACCGCGCAGCGTTTTATATTCAGTCCCGTGGAAATCACGAACTTCCCAGTCACGTTGGCCAACCCAATGAATGTTATTTTTAACCAGAATAGACATAGCAACCTCAGTAATTAATTCAGCGTTTTTCTAAAAAAGATGTTTTGCTTATTGCAGGTTGCGTGCCAACTTTTTATTTGTTGATTTTAAAGGGTTTGTTTTTTAATGCCTATAAGGTGGTAGTCAAAATGACTATTCATTTTATTGTCAATATGACAATATGAATTGTCAAAATGACAATGAGGTCGTCATGAGTTTTTCCGTAGACGTGCTGGCGGGTATCGCCATTGAATTACAAAGCGGTATTGGACATCAGGACCGTTTTCAACGCCTGATAACCACCTTGCGT
This sequence comes from Citrobacter sp. RHBSTW-01044, assembly GCF_013781945.1. NCBI lineage: Bacteria > Pseudomonadati > Pseudomonadota > Gammaproteobacteria > Enterobacterales > Enterobacteriaceae > Citrobacter > Citrobacter sp. RHBSTW-01044. The sequence continues at coordinate 1,039,240 of NZ_CP056180.1, forward strand.
CAGGTGCTGGAGTGCGACGCGTCGGCATTGCTGCGCTATGAGTCGCGACAGTTTATTCCGCTGGCGATCGATGGGCTGGCGCAGGACGTTCTCGGCAGGCGCTTTACCCTGGAAGGGCATCCTCGTCTGGAGGCGATTGCCCGCGCCGGGGACGTGGTTCGTTTCCCAGCTGACAGCGATTTGCCAGACCCTTACGATGGGCTGATTCCGGGCCAGGAGAGCCTGAAGGTACACGCCTGCATTGGCTTACCGCTGTTCGCCGGTCAAAATCTGATTGGCGCGTTAACGCTGGATTGCATGGAGCCCGATCAATTCGATGTTTTCAGCGATGAAGAACTTAGGCTGATTGCCGCGCTGGCGGCGGGCGCGCTGAGCAATGCGCTGCTGATTGAACAACTGGAAAGCCAGAATATGTTGCCGGGCCCGTCGACGGCCTTCGAGCAGGTGACTGAAACCCAAATGATTGGCCTGTCGCCCAATATGCTGCAGTTGAAAAAAGAGATTGAGATTGTGGCGGGATCCGATCTCAACGTACTGATTAGCGGCGAAACGGGGACCGGGAAGGAGCTGGTAGCTAAGGCTATCCATGAAGGTTCGCCGCGCGCGGTGAATCCGCTGGTGTATCTGAACTGCGCGGCGTTGCCGGAAACCGTAGCGGAAAGTGAGCTGTTTGGTCACGTAAAAGGCGCCTTTACCGGGGCTATCAGCAATCGTAGCGGTAAGTTTGAAATGGCTGACAATGGGACGCTGTTTCTCGATGAGATTGGCGAACTCTCGCTGGCGTTACAGGCTAAGTTGCTACGTGTGTTGCAGTACGGCGATATTCAGCGTGTGGGTGACGATCGCAGCCTGCGCGTGGATGTTCGGGTGCTGGCGGCAACGAACCGTGATTTACGGGAAGAGGTGCTGGCCGGGAATTTCCGTGCGGATTTGTTCCACCGTCTGAGCGTCTTTCCCCTTTCCGTACCGCCCCTTCGTGAACGCGGCGAAGATGTGGTGCTGCTGGCCGGTTATTTTTGCGAACAATGTCGGCTGCGGCTGGGACTTTCCCGCGTGGTGTTAAGTCCCGGCGCACGTAGCCATCTGTTGAATTATGGCTGGCCCGGGAACGTGCGTGAGCTGGAGCATGCCATTCACCGGGCGGTTGTTCTGGCAAGGGCCACCAGGGCAGGGGATGAAGTGGTGCTTGAGGCGCAGCATTTTGCCCTGCAGGATGAAAACCCGGCTCCCCAGGCGGAGGTTGTTGCGGAGATCCCGCAGCATCGCAACCTGCGTGAGGCAACGGAGTCATTCCAGCGGGAGATGATCCGCCGGGCGTTGGCGCAAAATAATCACAGTTGGGCGGCAAGTGCGCGGGCGCTGGAAACAGACGTCGCCAACCTGCACCGGCTGGCGAAACGTCTGGGGCTGAAGGATTAGATAATACCTGCCTGATAGAAATCCTGCAGGTTGATAGCACCGGTGAGTTTACCGTTTTCATCAACCACCGGTGCGGCAGTGATTTTGCGCTTCATCAGGATCTCTTTGGCGTCAATGGCGCGGCTCTGCGCCTGCAGCGTAATGCCATTATGGGTCATTGCTTCGCTAACCTGAGTGGTGAGCGCTCCGCCGCCAACCAGCCAGCGGCGCAGGTCCCCGTCGGTAAAGACGCCTTTCACCAGCGACTCGTCGTCGCAGACTGCCACCAGGCCAAGACCCGTACGGCTTAATTCCAGCATCGCGTCCATGACGCTGGTGGTGAGCGTCACCTGCGGAATGGCATCGTCACGGCGCATCAGATGATGCACTTTATTTAACAGACGAGCGCCCAGCGCACCCGCCGGATGCGAGCGGGCAAAATCTTCTTCGTTAAAGCCGCGCGCCTGCATCACGGCGATTGCCAACGCGTCGCCCATCATCAGAGTGTTCACGGTACTGGAAGTCGGTGCCAGGCGCATTGGACAGGCTTCGCGCTCAACGGAAATATCCAGCACGGCTTTGGCTGCCAGACCCAGCGGTGAGGTCGGTTTTCCGGTCATTGCCAGCAGAGCGACGGATTTGTCTTCCAGGCGCGGAATGATGAGATCCAGTTCTTTTGCGCCGCCGGAGTAGGAAATAAACAGCATGACATCGCGGCTTTCAATCATCCCTAAGTCGCCGTGCAGCGCTTCAGCCGGATGCACAAAAAAGGCGGGCGTGCCGGTACTGGCGAGGGTCGCGGCTATTTTTTTGCCAATATGGCCTGATTTGCCAATCCCGGAGACAATCACTTTGCCTTCGCAGTGGATGATAGTATTGGCGGCGCGAACAAAATCATCGCCCAGTCGTTCAGGCAGTCGGCTGGCTTCCTGTAGCTCCAGCATTAACGTCTGACGGCCCGCGTTCAGTAGTGCATCACTCATTGGTTTCTCCGGTTATGATCACTTCAATCCCTTTTGCTTCCAGCGCCTGACGAAACGCTGGGTCGATACCCGCATCGGTAATCAGCTTGTCGACGCTTTCCAGACTGCACACAACATTGGGGCTTTTGCGCCCAAATTTTGACGAGTCAGCCATCAGAATCACTTCGCGAGCGGCATTGCACATCGCTTTACTGACGCTAAACACCTCATTAAAGGTGGTCACGCCGGCATTGAGGTCAATGCCGTCGGTGCCCATGAAGAGTTTATCAAAGCTGAACTGCTCAAAGGCGTTTTCTGCCAGCTGACCGTGAAATGACGCAGATTTTTTGCGAAAAGTCCCGCCGGGCATCAGGATAGTTTGCTCGTTGTCCAGCTCTGAAAGGGCGTTAACAATGTGCAGACTGTTGGTCATGACGGTGATGTTGCTAAAGTGGGTGAGCATCGGCACCATCTGCAATACGGTGCTGCCCGCATCCAGAATAATCGAGTCGCCATCGTGAATAAAACGGACGGCGGCTTCGGCAATCTGCTCTTTTTTATGCGTATTGATTAGCGTTTTGTGATCGATTGGCGGGTCGGATTCGTCTTTATTTAATACCACGCCGCCATAGGTACGAATGACGGTTCCGGCATTCTCCAGAATGACCAGGTCTTTGCGAATGGTCGTGCCGGTTGTGTCAAAGTAGTGGGCCAGTTCTTCAACCGAGCATTTTCCCTGCTTTTGCAGGTGCTCCAGTATGGCCGCCTGTCGCTGACGAGGTTTCATAGGCGTGATTACCCTGACTTATTAGGTTGCAAAATGATAATTTCGCAAGCTATTAGCATTCACAACGAAATTACCCATGTTTCAGTTTAAGCGCCAATGATAGTGCATTCTGCGCTAACGGATCATGGGGAAAGATCACATCAGGCTGTAAATCATCAAGATGTTTGCCCATTATCGTGGCAATTTTACCGGGCCTGGCAAATACAGTAAGACCTTTCATAAATAACGAATCGGTAACCCGCTGCTGTTCATCCAGCGCGATGGCGACCACCACGCGGGGTTTAAACCGTCCACCGGAACGACCTACGCCAACCCGACCCCGCTGGCAGAGTTGATCAAACGCCCGGTTAAAGCGGGATATTTGCCAGCCACCGAGCGCCAGTTGCAGGCACCAGGCGATAGCGGCGACGGTAATCAGTGCGGAAACCATAATGTGCTCCTTTGATTTTGCCGGATGGCGGCTGTGCCTTATCCGACCAGATGTGTGTAGGCCCGGTAAGCGCAGCGCCACCGGGCAATCATGTTTCTTAGAACATCACCTGACCACCGGTCACGTTAATGGACTGACCGGTGCAGTAAGAGGCTTTCGGGCTGGCGTAAAACAGCAGCATGTTCAGCACGTCCTGATAATCGCAGCCGCGCTTAAGCGGAACCTTATCAATGTAGTACTGCTCGACTTCGTCTGGCTTAAGGCCAAGCTTGGTCGCATATTGCGGTAATAATGACTGAAACATCGGTGATTTCAGCAGATTGCCGAGCATCAGTGAATGCACGGTGATCCCGTACTCTGCCAGATCCAGCGCCAGCGACTGGGTTAAACCTACGCCGCCAAATTTTGCCGCGCTATAGCCTGAGTTGTGTTTACTGCCCACTTTCCCTGATTTGGAGTTGATCTGGATAATGCGTCCCTGGACGCCATCGCGGATCATCAGGCGTGAAAATTCCCGTGCGCAGAGAAAGTAGCCGACCAGATTCACCTGCAACGAGCGATCGAAATCCCCAAGCTGAAAGTCGCTGATAAACGCGGCTTTTGCGATACCCGCGCTGTAAACCAGCAGATCGACGCGGCCAAATATTTCATCCACTCCGCGCGACAGCGCCAGCACACTTTGTTCGCTGGTGGCATCAGCGCCAAAACCGTAGGCGGTGCCTTCGCCAAACTCGGCGTTAATTTCCTGCGCGACGTTGGCGGCTTTATCGCTTTGGATATCCACCACCGCGACGCGGTACCCTTCTGTCGCAAGCCCACGGCAAAGGAATGCCCCCAGGGTCTGGCCTCCACCAATGACAACGGCAACCTGATTCATCTTTATCTCCTTCAATCTTAAGCAATAAACTTCAAAATACAGCCCGGTGCGATACCGTCCGGTACGGGGCCCGCAACGTGTACGGTGCCGGGAAATTCCGCTTCACTCAGTCCGTCAAAACGCAGAGTGATATGTCCCAGTTCACGTAAGTTTTGTTCCGCCACGCTGCCAACGGCTGTGACCGGGTAGCGATGCTGGCTTAGCTCAAATTGGATCCCAGCCTGCAAAGAGCCGTTCAGCTCCCCATGGCAATGGATGAAGCAAAATTCTTCGATATCCGCAGGCGCGCCTTCACGAAAGGTAATTAGCATCTGGTCGCAGAGTGCATCCGGGGCGCTCTGGCCGATGCGGGTGATGGTGGTTTCATAAATCACGGTCATTTTTGAGTGCCTCTTATTGGTAAATAAAGCCGGAAACAAACCAGGCGATGAGAACGGTCGGTGCGCCGGTCAGAAAACGACTCACCAGTACGGATGGCACACCGACGCGGACCGTGTCCTGGCGCGCTTCGGCTAGCGACAATCCGACTGGAATAAAGTCGCATGCCGCCTGAGCGTTAATGGCGAACAAGGCAGGTAGCGCCAGATGCGGAGGAATGTTCCCCAAACCAATCTGTACGCCGATCAGGACGCCGATAACCTGGGCGATGACCGCACCAGGGCCGAGGAAAGGGGACAGCAGCGGGAAAGAGCAGATCAGCGCCAGGGTTACCAGCCCCAGCGGATGGCTGGCCAGCGGTGCGAGTCCATGGGCAATCCAGTCACCCAGGCCAGACGCCATAATGATGCCGATCAGCGCCGAGACGAACGCCATAAACGGCAGAATGGTTTTCAGGACGGTATCGATAGTGTCTCGCCCAGCCTGAAACAGAACCGCAACGGCTGAACCCATTCCCATGCCGACTTTTGCCAACAGACCGTCGCTTTGTTCGGTAATTTTCTTGCTGGTGTCGTACTCGCGACCCATCGTGCTGTTTGCAGGCGTTGGCGCAGCGGATGCTTCACCGATAACGGTAATGTTTTCTTCTTTCACGCCAGAGACATAGATATCTTCGATAATATATTGGGCCAGCGGACCTGATTTACCCGTCGCGTGAATATTCACTGTTGGTATACGGCGTTTTGGATAGATCCCGCAGCGCAGCGTGCCACCGCAGTCGATGATCGCCACGCCAATTTCGTTCTCTGGCGGCTCGCCTTCTTTGAAGCCATCAACGGCCTGCCAACCTGTCAGGCTGGCTATCCTGTCGACTATTGCGGGGCGAGTCCCGGCGGTGATATAGACAATTTTCTTGCCTGGCACGGCATCCAGTTCAAGCGGGCCGCCCCAGCCGCCGGTGCCTTTTTCAATACGAATACGCGTCATGATGCTGCTCCCGCCAGATGTACTTTCTGCTCAAGTTGAATGCCCATTTTTTTCTCAAAGATGGTGGTGGTGAAATCGGTCACCCAGCCGCGGAAGAAGTTGGTCACCAGGCCGACCAGCAAATAGCTCACCGCCAGCGGGCCGAGCGGAAGACCCAGCGTGGTCAGTCCGCTGGCGATCCCCAGATAGACGAACAGCTCACCGGGGTTGATGTGGGGAAATAAGCCGTTCATTGAATGGCAGCTGTAAGAGGCGGCTGCGTAGTAGCTGGGCTTGAACTTTTCCGGCATAAAGCGGCCCAGGCTCAGCGTCATAGGATTACAAAACACAAATGTGCCGATGCACGGCAGCAGTAGATAGCGGGACAGCGGGTTTCCGGCGCAGCGCTGGGCAAAACGTTCAATACGTTGCTGACCGATAAAGTTAATCAGCGCATTCATGATGACCAGCAGACTGATCAGCAGAGGCAGAATACCGGTCACCATGCCGGTAAACACCTCTCCGCCTTTCTGGAACAATCCGATAAACCACTCAGCACCGAGTGTGATGGTGTCGATCATTATTCTCTCCTGTAGGGGTTTTAGTTATCTTGCCAAACGGTAACTAATTTTAATCAGATCGAAAGATTTAAAAGTGTTATTTTGATCGCAAAATGAAAGATAAATATTTTAATTTGAAAGATTGTGCGTGAGGACGCGCAAATGTGCCGGTCAGGAGTGCAAGAGGGGGGAAATTCTGTGAAGGAGAGCGACTACTGCTTCCTTGTGTGGCGGAGGATGCTTTACCATACTTCTCCCAGGCTGAATTTGTTTAATGGATGTCTCATGTTCAAGCGTCGTTATGTAGCGTTACTTCCCCTTTTCGTATTGCTTGCTGCTTGTAGCAGCAAACCTAAACCTTCAGAGACTCAAACGACTACGGGTACGCCATCCGGCGGCTTCCTGCTTGAGCCACAGCACAATGTCATGCAAACGGGCGGCGATTTTGCCAATAATCCGAACGCGCAGCAGTTCATCGAGAAAATGGTGAACAAGCACGGCTTTGACCGCCAGCAGTTGCAGGAGATCCTGTCGCAGGCCAAGCGTCTGGACTCGGTATTGCGTTTGATGGACCGCCAGGCGCCGACGACTCAACCGCCAGCCGGACCTAACGGTGCATGGCTGCGGTATCGTAAACAGTTCATCACCCCGGATAACGTACAAAACGGTGTGGCCTTCTGGAACCAATATGAAGATGCGCTGAACCGTGCATGGCAGGTCTACGGCGTACCGCCAGAAATTATCGTTGGCATTATTGGCGTAGAGACTCGCTGGGGCCGCGTGATGGGTAAAACGCGGATTCTGGATGCGCTGGCGACGTTGTCGTTTAACTATCCTCGTCGTGCGGAATATTTCTCTGGTGAACTGGAAACCTTCCTGCTAATGGCGCGAGATGAAAGCGACGATCCGCTCGATTTGAAAGGTTCTTTCGCAGGGGCGATGGGCTACGGCCAATTTATGCCATCTTCCTATAAACAATATGCCGTTGATTTCAATGGCGATGGTCACATTAACCTGTGGGATCCGGTTGATGCTATCGGTAGCGTGGCGAACTATTTCAAAGGCCACGGTTGGGTGAAAGGCGATACGGTCGCGGTTCCGGCGAATGGCCAGGCGCCTGGGCTGGCGAACGGCTTTAAAACCCAGTACAGCATTTCTCAGCTTGCCGCCGCAGGCCTGACGCCGCAGCAGTCTCTGGGTAATCATCAGCAGGCCAGCCTGCTGCGACTGGATATCGGTACCGGTTATCAGTATTGGTATGGACTGCCAAACTTCTACACCATCACCCGCTATAACCACAGTACCCACTATGCAATGGCCGTGTGGCAATTGGGTCAGGCGGTCGCGCTGGCGCGCGTGCAGTAATCATTTGTTATCGGTCTACAGGGGCAATTCCTTGTAGACCGAATACGCTATCCTGGTGCGTTATCCGGTACTCTTTTGAATGCGGTTTATCTATTTTCTGAATGCCCCTCGTAAAATTGTCTCCTCATCCCCATCTTGGTTATGAAAGTGCTATCTTGTCCGGCATATTTTTTTAACTGACAGAGGCTGAAATGACCGACAGTGAACTGATGCAGTTAAGCGAGCAGGTTGGCCTGGCGTTGAAAGCGCGCGGGGCAACCGTGACGACGGCGGAATCCTGCACCGGCGGCTGGGTAGCCAAAGCAATTACGGATATTGCCGGCAGCTCCGCCTGGTTTGAGCGCGGGTTTGTGACCTACAGCAATGAAGCCAAAGCGCAGATGATTGGCGTGCGCGAAGAGACGCTGGTCCAGCATGGGGCGGTGAGCGAACCTGTGGTGGTGGAGATGGCGATTGGCGCGCTAAAAGCGGCCCGCGCGCATTTCGCTGTTTCGATTAGCGGTATTGCGGGGCCAGATGGCGGCAGTGAAGAAAAGCCCGTGGGGACGGTATGGTTCGCTTTTGCCAGCGCGAGCGGCGAGGGGATTACTCGCCGGGAATGCTTCAGCGGCGATCGCGATGCGGTGCGTCGACAGGCGACCGCCTACGCGTTACAAACCCTGTGGCAACAATTTCTACAAAATACTTGATACTGTATGAGCATACAGTATAATTGCCCCAACAGAACATTATCTATCACGTTTCGCGGTTTAACCCGAAAGCGGCATGACAGGAGTAATTAATGGCTATCGACGAAAACAAACAGAAAGCGTTGGCGGCAGCGCTGGGTCAGATCGAAAAGCAATTCGGTAAAGGCTCCATCATGCGCCTGGGTGAAGACCGTTCCATGGATGTGGAAACCATCTCCACCGGTTCGCTTTCTCTGGATATCGCATTGGGCGCGGGCGGTTTGCCAATGGGCCGTATCGTTGAAATCTACGGGCCTGAATCTTCCGGTAAAACGACGCTGACCCTGCAGGTTATTGCTGCCGCACAGCGCGAAGGTAAAACCTGTGCGTTCATCGATGCGGAACACGCACTGGATCCCGTCTATGCGCGCAAGCTTGGCGTTGATATCGACAACCTGCTGTGCTCTCAGCCGGATACCGGTGAACAAGCGCTGGAAATCTGTGATGCGCTGGCGCGTTCCGGTGCGGTTGACGTTATCGTTGTCGACTCCGTTGCCGCATTGACGCCGAAGGCAGAAATCGAAGGCGAGATTGGTGACTCTCACATGGGCCTTGCGGCACGTATGATGAGCCAGGCCATGCGTAAGCTGGCCGGTAACCTGAAGCAGTCCAACACGCTACTGATTTTCATCAACCAGATCCGTATGAAGATTGGTGTTATGTTCGGTAACCCGGAAACCACCACCGGTGGTAACGCCCTGAAATTCTATGCTTCTGTTCGCCTGGATATCCGTCGTATTGGCGCGGTGAAAGAAGGCGACAACGTGGTTGGTAGCGAAACCCGTGTTAAGGTCGTGAAAAACAAAATTGCCGCGCCGTTCAAACAGGCTGAATTCCAGATTCTTTACGGTGAAGGTATCAACTTCTACGGCGAACTGGTCGATTTGGGCGTGAAAGAGAAGCTGATTGAAAAAGCCGGTGCATGGTACAGCTACAACGGTGAGAAAATTGGTCAGGGTAAAGCGAATGCCACTAACTGGCTGAAGGAAAACCCGGCAACGGCGAAGGAAATTGAGAAGAAAGTACGCGAGTTACTGCTCAATAACCCGGATTCAAAACCAGACTTCTCTGTTGATGACAGCGGTGAAGATGTAAAAGAAACGAACGAAGATTTCTGATAATCTGACGTTATCGCACATAGAAGGGCTGCATACGATGCAGCCCTTTTCCATTTCTGAAGGCTCACTATGACAGAAGCAACTTCCCGCCGCTCCGCTTATTCCCGACTTCTTGACCGCGCTGTACGTATACTGGCGATGCGCGATCACAGCGAGCAGGAACTGCGGCGTAAGCTGGCCGCTGCGGTGATGGGAAAAAATGGACCGGAAGACATTGATGCAACGCCGGAGGATTACGACAAGGTCATCGCCTGGTGTATTGAAAGTCGTTATCTGGATGATGACCGCTTTGTTCAGCAGTTTATCTCCAGCCGTAGCCGTAAAGGTTATGGACCCGCGCGTGTGCGTCAGGAATTAAACCAAAAAGGGATTTCGCGGGAAGCCGTTGAACGAGCCATGCGCGAGTGTGAAATTGACTGGGCAGCACTTGCGCGCGCACAGGCCATTCGTAAATACGGAGAACCTTTACCTGTAGATTTTTCAGATAAGGTAAAGGTCCAGCGCTTTTTGCTCTACCGTGGCTATCTGATGGAAGATATTCAGGCAATATGGCGAAATTTTGACGATTGAGCGCATACGGGATTTTACTTCCCAGTAAAGAAAACTTATCTTATTCCCACTTTTCGATTGCCAGAGGCGCAGTTTACGTGCCGATGCTGGTAATGACATTTCGTTAGCTTGATTTCTTCAGGATAATTATGAGCAAGAGCACCGCTGAGATCCGTCAGGCGTTTCTCGATTTTTTCCATAGTAAAGGACATCAGGTAGTTGCCAGCAGCTCCCTGGTACCGAACAATGACCCTACTTTGTTGTTTACCAACGCCGGGATGAACCAGTTCAAGGATGTGTTCCTTGGCCTCGACAAGCGTAATTATTCCCGCGCAACCACCTCGCAGCGTTGTGTGCGTGCGGGCGGTAAGCACAACGACCTGGAAAACGTCGGTTACACTGCACGTCACCATACTTTCTTCGAAATGCTGGGCAACTTCAGCTTCGGCGATTATTTCAAACATGATGCTATTCAATACGCATGGGAACTGCTGACCGGTGAAAACTGGTTTGCCCTGCCAAAAGAGCGTCTGTGGGTCACCGTCTATGAAACTGACGATGAAGCCTATGAAATCTGGGAAAAAGAAGTTGGCATTCCGCGCGAACGTATCATCCGTATCGGTGATAACAAAGGCGCGGCTTATGCTTCCGACAACTTCTGGCAGATGGGTGATACCGGCCCTTGCGGTCCGTGCACCGAAATTTTCTACGACCACGGCGACCACATTTGGGGTGGCCCTCCGGGAAGCGCAGAAGAAGATGGCGATCGCTACATTGAGATCTGGAACATCGTCTTCATGCAGTTCAACCGTCAGGCTGACGGCACCATGGAACCGCTGCCGAAGCCGTCCGTGGATACTGGTATGGGCCTTGAGCGTATTGCGGCCGTGCTGCAACACGTTAACTCCAATTATGAAATCGACCTGTTCCGTTCACTGATTGAGTCCGTGGCGAAAGTCACCGGCGCGACCGATCTGAGCAACAAGTCGCTGCGCGTTATCGCTGACCATATCCGCTCCTGTGCATTCCTGATTGCCGATGGCGTTGTCCCGTCGAATGAAAACCGTGGTTATGTGCTGCGTCGTATCATTCGTCGCGCGGTACGTCATGGCAACATGCTGGGCGCGAAGGATACCTTCTTCTACAAGCTGGTTGGTCCGCTGGTGGACGTCATGGGCTCCGCAGGTGAAGAACTGAAGCGTCAGCAGGCTATGGTTGAGCAGGTTCTGAAAACCGAAGAAGAGCAGTTTGCGCGTACACTGGAGCGTGGTCTGGCGCTGCTGGATGAAGAACTGGCAAAACTGTCCGGTGATACACTGGATGGCGAAACCGCATTCCGTCTGTATGACACCTACGGTTTCCCGGTTGACCTGACGGCGGACGTTTGCCGCGAGCGCAACATTAAGGTTGACGAAGCGGGCTTTGAAGCTGCAATGGAAGAACAGCGCCGTCGCGCACGTGAAGCCAGCGGCTTTGGCGCAGACTACAATGCGATGATTCGTGTTGATGGCGCCTCTGAATTTAAAGGCTACGAACACCTGGAACTTAACGGCAAAGTGACCGCGCTGTTTGTTGATGGTAAAGCGGTAGACGCAATTAACGCAGGTCAGGACGCAGTTGTCGTACTGGATCAGACTCCGTTCTATGCGGAATCTGGTGGTCAGGTTGGCGACAAGGGTGAACTGAAAGGCGCAGGCTTCGCGTTTGCCGTGAGCGACACGCAGAAATATGGCCAGGCCATTGGTCACATCGGTAAGCTGTCTGCGGGTTCTCTGAAAATTGGCGATGCAGTACAGGCTGATGTTGATGAAACTCGTCGTGCGCGCATTCGCTTGAACCACTCCGCAACGCACCTGATGCACGCGGCGCTGCGCCAGGTACTGGGCACGCATGTGGCACAGAAAGGCTCGTTGGTTAACGATAAAGTGCTGCGCTTCGACTTCTCTCATACTGAAGCTATGAAGCCTGCTGAAATCCGTGCCGTTGAAGATCTGGTTAATGCGCAAATTCGTCGCAATCTGCCGATTGAAACGAACATCATGGATCTCGAAGCGGCGAAAGCCAAAGGCGCAATGGCGCTGTTTGGCGAGAAATATGACGACCACGTGCGTGTTCTGAGCATGGGTGATTTCTCTACCGAACTGTGTGGTGGTACTCATGCCAGCCGTACGGGGGATATTGGTCTGTTCCGTATTGTGTCTGAGTCAGGCACTGCGGCGGGCGTTCGTCGTATTGAAGCTGTGACCGGTGAAGGCGCTATCCAAACCGTGCATGCTGAGAGCGATCGCTTAAGCGATATTGCGCAGCTGCTGAAAGGCGATAGCCAGAATATTGGTGACAAAGTTCGTTCCGTGCTGGAGCGTACGCGTCAACTCGAAAAAGAATTGCAGCAATTGAAGGAACAGGCTGCGGCGCAGGAGAGTGCAAATCTCTCCAGCAAAGCGGTTGATATCAATGGCGTGAAGCTGCTGGTCAGCGAACTCGCGGACGTTGAGCCGAAAATGTTGCGTACCATGGTTGATGATCTGAAAAATCAACTGGGGTCTACCGTTATCGTTCTGGCAACGGTAGTGGAAGGTAAGGTTTCTCTGATTGCAGGTGTGTCTAAGGATGTGACAGATCGCGTGAAAGCAGGGGAACTGGTTGGAATGGTCGCTCAGCAGGTAGGCGGTAAGGGTGGTGGTCGTCCGGACATGGCGCAAGCCGGTGGTACGGATGCTGCGGGTCTGCCAGCAGCGTTAGCCAGTGTGAAAGGCTGGGTCAGCGCAAAACTGTAATAATTATAAGCGTAAGTCGACGCTGCGGACTTCAATCCGCAGCGTTTGTATCAACGCTATCGACAACGATAAAGTCAGGTTGAAGTTGTGTATATCGGCTAAACTTAGGTTTAACAGAATGTGATGCCGTGACTGCTTACACTTAGGTGTTTGTCATCGCTTACTTTTTGGCGTTATATGATGGATAATGCCGGGATACAGAGAGACCCGACTCTTTTAATCTTTCAAGGAGCAAAGAATGCTGATTCTGACTCGTCGAGTTGGTGAGACCCTCATGATAGGCGATGAGGTCACCGTGACAGTTTTAGGGGTGAAGGGCAACCAGGTGCGCATTGGCGTAAACGCCCCGAAAGAAGTTTCTGTCCATCGTGAAGAGATCTACCAGCGTATCCAGGCTGAAAAATCCCAGCAGTCCAGTTACTAAGGTTTTCGCGTCTCACCTTTCTGGTGAGGCGCAACCTGATTGAATTATCCCTTTTCTTCTCTTTTCTTCTTCGTTTTCCTCATTTTTTCGATTCTCATCCGCGCATTGCCTTTCCCTGCGATTTTTCCGTTTGTTCATTGCTTCAGGAAATTGCCAATTTATCTGTTGATAAAACACTCTTTTTGCCGTTTTTGCAGACTAATTGCGCGTGAAATGTGCAAACGATAAAAGCGCTGGAAAAATTGTTTGACTTATAAGTCCCAGAAAGTAATATGTGCGCCACGCAGCGACGATGAGCAGAAACAAGTTCTTCGAAGCACTCGCAAGAGGCGTGTTGGTGAGGTGGCCGAGAGGCTGAAGGCGCTCCCCTGCTAAGGGAGTATGCGGTCAAAAGCTGCATCCGGGGTTCGAATCCCCGCCTCACCGCCATTTGCATCCGTAGCTCAGCTGGATAGAGTACTCGGCTACGAACCGAGCGGTCGGAGGTTCGAATCCTCCCGGATGCACCATCTTCTCTGCAATAGCGCATTAGCGTTGTTACAGAAAATCGATATCACTTTAGCAGCGATATCAAATCTGCAGTAAGTAAGTTTCCCTGATGCATCCGTAGCTCAGCTGGATAGAGTACTCGGCTACGAACCGAGCGGTCGGAGGTTCGAATCCTCCCGGATGCACCATCTTCTCCGAGATAACAGCAAAACTGTTGTTTCATGGTCTGCGAGATAATCGCGAGCACCAGGGAGGATAACGTTGCTTCAGCAACGGCCCACAGGGCGAGGCGCAGCCGAGTAATCCTCCCGGATGCACCATCTCTTACTTGATATCGCTCATTACGATATCAATATCGGCAGTAAAGCAAGTTTCCCGATGCATCCGTAGCTCAGCTGGATAGAGTACTCGGCTACGAACCGAGCGGTCGGAGGTTCGAATCCTCCCGGATGCACCATCTTCTCCGAGATAACAGTAAAACTGTTGTTTCATGGTCTGCGAGATAATCGCGAGCACCAAGGAGGATAACGTTGCTTCAGCAACGGCCCGCAGGGCGAGGCGCAGCCGAGTAATCCTCCCGGATGCACCATCTCTTACTTGATATCGCTCATTACGATATCAATATCGGCAGTAAAGCAAGTTTCCCGATGCATCCGTAGCTCAGCTGGATAGAGTACTCGGCTACGAACCGAGCGGTCGGAGGTTCGAATCCTCCCGGATGCACCATCTTCTCCGAGATAACAGCAACACTGTTGTTTCATGGTCTGCGAGATAATCGCGAGCACCAGGGAGGATAACGTTGCTTCAGCAACGGCCCCAGGGCGAGGCGCAGCCGAGTAATCCTCCCGGATGCACCATCTTCTCTCCTTTGAATCATTTCCACATACTCCCGGAACACCCCTTAATTCGCTGTCAGCGACAAAATCAATCAATTACGATAAAATAACGTCTGGTCATTCGGCTTGTGAGAAGACGATGTACGAACGTTATGCGGGTTTGATTTTTGATATGGATGGCACCATCCTGGATACCGAGCCAACGCACCGTAAGGCGTGGCATGAGGTATTGGGGCATTATGGATTACGTTTTAATGAACAAGCCATGGTCGCCCTCAATGGCTCCCCAACGTGGTGTATTGCCCAGTCGGTAATTGAATTGAATCATGCCGATCTTGACCCTCATGCATTGGCGCGTGAAAAAACCGACAAGGTGAGAAGTATGCTGCTGGATAGCGTCCAGCCTTTGCCATTGGTTGACGTCGTGAAAGCCTGGCATGGTCGTCGTCCTATGTCGGTAGGTACGGGGAGTGAAAGCGCGATTGCGGAAGCTCTGCTCGCACACCTTGGGCTGCGTCGCTATTTTGATGCTGTAGTCGCAGCCGATCACGTACAACACCATAAACCTGCTCCTGATACGTTTTTGCTCTGTGCCGAACGTATGGGTGTTGCTCCGGCGCGCTGTGTCGTATTTGAAGATGCCGATTTTGGACTGCAGGCGGCGCATGCCGCAGGAATGGATGCTGTGGATGTCCGGTTATTGTGAGTGATGGACTATCGCTCCTGTCACTGTTTGCCAGCAGTTTTCTCAGCGCTACGCTATTACCCGGCAATTCTGAAGTTGTTTTAGTTGCTTTGCTGGTCTCTGGGGTAAGTCATCCCTGGGTCTTAGTCTTAACAGCAACAATGGGTAATAGCCTTGGAGGGTTAACTAACGTTATCCTTGGGCGTTTCTTTCCATTGCGTAAAACATCGCGCTGGCAAGAAAAAGCCACTGGCTGGCTGCGGCGCTATGGCGCTGTCACACTATTATTAAGCTGGATGCCGGTTGTGGGTGATTTACTGTGCCTGTTAGCTGGATGGATGCGCATCTCGTGGGGTCCAGTACTTTTTTTCTTATGCCTTGGCAAGGCGCTGCGCTATGTAGTTGTCGCAGCGGTTACGACGCAAGGCATTATGTGGTGGCACTAATTGTGTTGTGAGATAGCCTTCAGGGTAACCAATACCATTATGCTAATTAAAACGATTTTGACAGGCGGGAGGTCAATTTGATCCCGGACGTATCACAGGCGCTGGCCTGGCTGGAAAACCATCCTCAGGCGTTAAAGGGGATTCAACGTGGGCTGGAGCGCGAAACGCTGCGCGTTAATGCAGATGGGTCATTAGCAACGACAGGCCATCCTGAGGTGTTAGGCTCAGCGCTAACGCATAAATGGATAACCACTGACTTTGCCGAAGCGCTGCTGGAGTTTATTACGCCTCCAGGCGACGACATTGAGAAAATGCTCACGTTCATGCGCGACCTGCATCGGTATACCGCCAGGAATCTGGGCGACGAGCGTATGTGGCCGTTGAGCATGCCTTGCTATATTGCCGAAGGCCAGGATATCGAACTGGCGCAGTACGGTACGTCGAATACTGGTCGTCTGAAAACGCTGTACCGTGAAGGCCTCAAAAACCGTTACGGCGCGTTGATGCAGACTATCTCCGGCGTACACTACAATTTCTCATTGCCGATGGCTTTCTGGCAGGCGAAATGTGGCGTAACGGACGGCGAAGATGCTAAAGAGAAGATCTCCGCGGGTTACTTCCGTCTGATCCGCAACTACTACCGTTTTGGTTGGGTGATCCCGTATCTGTTTGGCGCCTCTCCGGCCATTTGTTCCTCTTTCCTGCAAGGAAAACCGACAACCCTGCCGTTTGAAAAAACCGACTGTGGGATGTATTACCTGCCGTATGCGACGTCGCTGCGCCTGAGTGATTTGGGCTATACCAATAAGTCGCAAAGCAATCTCGGAATTACGTTTAACGATTTGCATGAGTATGTGGCAGGATTAAAGCGCGCGATTAAAACCCCTTCCGAGGAGTACGCGGCGATCGGTCTGGAGAAGGACGGTAAGCGTCTGCAAATCAACAGCAACGTTCTGCAGATTGAGAATGAGCTGTATGCGCCTATTCGCCCGAAACGCGTCACTCGTCGTGGCGAAACGCCTTCTGACGCGCTTCTGCGTGGCGGTATTGAGTACATCGAAGTTCGCTCACTGGATATCAACCCGTTCTCACCGATCGGCGTGGACGAGCAGCAGGTGCGATTCCTCGATCTGTTTATGGTCTGGTGTGCGCTGGCCGATGCCCCGGAAATGAGCAGCGATGAATTGCTGTGTACGCGTAAAAACTGGAATCGGGTGATTCTCGAAGGTCGTAAGCCTGGACTGACGTTAGGTATTGGCTGTGAAACAGCCCAGTTCCCGTTGCCTAAGGTAGGGAAAGATCTGTTCCGTGATCTGAAACGCGTGGCACAAACGCTGGACAGCATCGATGGGGGAGAGGAGTATCAAAAGGTCTGTGATGAACTGGTTGCCTGTTTTGACAACCCAGAACTGACTTTCTCTGCCCGCATCCTACGGTCTATGATTGATGAAGGCATTGGCGGCACGGGTAAAGCGCTGGGTGAGGCTTACCGAAATCTGCTGCGTGAAGAGCCGTTAGAAATATTGCAGGAAGCGGAATTTATTGCTGAAACCGAGGCTTCAAAGCGTCGTCAGCAGGAGATCGAAGCGGCTGATACTGAGCCGTTTAGCGTGTGGCTGGAAAAGCACGCTTGATACAAAAGAAAAAGGCCACTCGGGAGTGGCCAAAATTTCATCTCTGAAAACAGGGATGATGATAACAAATGCGCGTCTTTCATATACTCAGACTCGCCCCGGAACAAAGAGTTCAGATTATTTTCAAAAAATTTATCGGAGGTGGCTAAATGCCGTTGTTAGATAGTTTTACTGTCGATCACACCCGGATGGAAGCTCCCGCGGTCCGGGTTGCAAAAACGATGAACACCCCGCATGGCGACGCAATCACCGTGTTTGATCTGCGTTTCTGCATTCCGAACAAAGAAGTGATGCCTGAGAAAGGTATCCACACGCTGGAACACCTGTTTGCAGGTTTTATGCGTAACCACCTCAACGGCAACGGCGTGGAGATTATCGATATCTCTCCGATGGGATGCCGCACTGGCTTTTACATGAGCCTGATTGGTACGCCAGACGAGCAGCGTGTTGCCGACGCGTGGAAAGCGGCGATGGCGGACGTGCTGAAAGTGCAGGATCAAAACCAGATCCCGGAGCTGAACGTTTACCAGTGTGGCACGTATCAGATGCACTCTCTTAGCGAAGCACAGGATATCGCACGTCATATTCTGGAGCATGATGTACGCGTTAACAGCAATGAAGAGCTGGCGCTGCCGAAAGAGAAACTGCAGGAACTGCATATTTAGTCATACTGATTAGTTGTTCCAGTATTTAAATTAACCTCGGCTTATAACCGGGGTTTTTTATTGCCTCCCGTAAACCATCTCCCTGGGAGGTGGTTTACGGGGCAATAAAAAAGGGATCCGCAGATCCCTTTTATCAGATATTTAGTGCGCGCCACCGCCGCCGCCGCCCGCACCGAAGGGTGGCTTGGCAAACCACACCAGGCCAAGCAAGACCAGGAAGATCCCCGCCGACATCCAGAAGATTTCGTTGGCGGAAATAATCAGCCCCTGATTGGTGATCTGCTGGGCTATCCAGCCTGACGCCTGCTGGTGCGTCATCCCTAAATCCTGCAGCTTATCGTACATTGCCTGCGCGTTTGGATTGTAGGGATTAACGGATTCCGTTAACTGCGCATGGTGAAGTGACTCACGGTTAGTCCACATCGTCGTCGTAATTGATGTGCCAATAGAGCCGGCCAGCGTTCGCGTAAAGTTCGACAAACTTGATGCCGCGGCCAGACGCTCAGGCGGTAAGCCGGACAGCGTGATAGTCGTCAGCGGCATAAAGAAGCAGGCTACCGCGAAACCCTGAATAAACTGTGGCCAGGCCGATGCGCCAAAGTCCATACCCGGTTCGAACGTCCACGCACGCCAGTAGAAACAGACGGCGTACATAATAAAACTGAACGTAACTAACCGACGCATATCAAGCTTGTGCGCGAAGCGGCCGATAATCGGCGATAAGATCACCGGAATCACCCCAACCGGCGCTGACGCCAGACCGGCCCAGGTTGCTGTATAGCCGTATACCTCCTGCAACAGCTGCGGCAGCAGGACGATTGCGCCGAAGTAGAGCATATAGGCCAGACTGATACACAGACAGCCGATGGTAAAGTTGCGCGACTTAAACAGCGAGAGGTCGACAATGGGGTGCTCGTCGGTAAGCTCCCAGACGATCAGGAAGCTGATGGCGACAACGGCGACCACCGTCAGGATGATAATCTCCTGAGAGGCGAACCAGTCCAGCTCTTTGCCGCGGTCGAGCATGATCTGCAAGCTGCCGATACCAATGACCAGCAGGGCCAGACCAATGGCATCGATGCGCCGCTGCTCGGTTTTGGTTTCCCGACCGCGCAGGGTTTGCAGGGTCATCAATACCACCGCAGCACCGATTGGCACGTTGATGAAAAATATCCAGCCCCAGTGATAGTTGTCGCTGATATAGCCCCCAAGAATAGGGCCGCATATCGGGGCAACAATCACCGTCATCGACCATAGCGCCAGAGCGATAGAACGTTTGGCGGGAGGATAGTTATTCAGCAACAAGCTTTGTGACAGCGGAATTAATGGACCGGCGACAATCCCCTGGATTACGCGGAAGAAAATCAGCATGTTCAGGCTGGTGGACATCCCGCATGCCCATGACGCAATGACGAAGGCGATAGTTGACCACATGAATAGCCTTACTTCGCCAAAACGCTTTGCCAGCCAGCCGGTGATCGGAATCGAGATAGCGTTCGCCACCCCGAAT
The DNA here is from genome assembly GCF_013781945.1 of Citrobacter sp. RHBSTW-01044. Classification (NCBI taxonomy): domain Bacteria; kingdom Pseudomonadati; phylum Pseudomonadota; class Gammaproteobacteria; order Enterobacterales; family Enterobacteriaceae; genus Citrobacter; species Citrobacter sp. RHBSTW-01044. The sequence continues at coordinate 1,058,824 of NZ_CP056180.1, forward strand.
GAGGTGATCACCCAGGTACCCTGGCTCAGTGAAGAGCCGAGGTTCCCGGCGATAGTGGGGATCGCCACGTTAGCAATGGTGGAGTCCAGCACCTGCATGAATGTCGCCAGGGACAGCGCGATCGTCATAATGACGAGCTGCGCGCCTTCCAGCGGTTTTTGCTGTTGCATCACACGCACCTTTGAATTAGCCCGCGTTGGCCTGCACGATCTCTTCGATCATCTTATTGACCGGAGCAAGGTTGATTTCCCGTGCATTACTTTCTGATACCGGCGTGGTGCGAACCTGGCTTGCCAGAATTTGTCCGTCACGATTTGAGGTATCTACCGTAACCAGCGTAGATAAACCGATACGCAGCGGATGCTGCGCCAGCTGCTGTGCATCTAGTTCAATACGCACCGGCAGACGCTGGACGACTTTGATCCAGTTACCCGTTGCGTTTTGTGCTGGCAGCAGGGAAAAGGCGCTGCCCGTACCCATATCCAGCCCGACAACCTTACCGGTATATTTCACGTCATCGCCGTAAATATCGCTGATAACGGTCGCAGGTTGACCGATACGCATGTGCGCGAGCTGTGTTTCTTTGAAGTTGGCATCCACCCACAGGTTAGTGGCTGGAACGACCGCCATCAGCGGCGTGGTCGGGCTAATTTGCGCTCCCGGCTGCACGGAACGACGGGAAACATAGCCAGTCATTGGGCTGACGATTCTGGTTCGTTCCAGCGCCAGCCAGGCATTGCGCACTTCAGTGGCAGCCTGTTGCACGGCGGGCTGGTCTTCCAGCTTACTGCCGAGAATCATCGCCTGGTTGGCATTATATTGTTGGATAGCCACATCAAGCTGAGCCTGAGCGCTGGCGACGGCATCACGCGCATGTTGCAGCTCTTCGCGGCCAATCAGGTTGGCGTTGCCCAGCGGGACACGGCGATTAAAGTCGCTTTGTGCCTGCGCCAGCGCGGTTCTCTGCACTTCAATGCTTGCCTGTAACTGCTTGCTATTGATCATCAACTGGTGCGTCTGACGCACGCTGGAAGCCAGCGCAGTTTTGGCTTTTTCAAATGCCTGCTTTGCGTCTGTCTGGTCGAGGGTGACCAGCACATCGCCTTGTTTTACAAAGTCAGTGTTATCAGCCCAGACTTTCGTCACGCTGCCTGATACCTGCGCCATGATTTGAACTTGGTTCCCTGCCACGTACGCATCGTCTGTCTCTTCGACATGACGCAGTACTAAAAACCAATAAATCCCATATGCCACGGCAATAATAATAAAGAGCAAGGTCAGAAGGAGCAGCATACTTTTACGTTTGCCATTCTTCTTGACCGGTTGCTGCGGGGTTTGAGTCTCCGCATTTACGCTCATGTTGTTCTCCACGATCTTCTTTTTTTTCACATCGGCTGAGCCGACCTGTTTATCAGACAGGCCAGCAGTATGCGTGCTGGCCTGTCGGTTTTTTCATTTATAAATCTGGATTTCTGAGCGAGTCGGCGCGTTAGCGCAACGCTTCTAATACCGCGCCATCCTGTTCCATCTGGTCAAGACGGGTCAGAAGTTTACGGGTAATTTGCTCAAGCTGATCTTTTTCGGTGGTGCTGAGAGATGACCAAAGCTGATGCAGGCAGTTATGCTGAGGCGGTAACACCTCTTGCAAAAATGCGTGGCCTTTCTCGGTCAATTGCAGATGCAGACAGCGGCGATCGTTATCGCTTTCGCGACGTTCGATCCAGCCACGTTTTTCTAACTCATCCGCAATGCGGGTTGCGTTAGTGCGTGACGAGCCAAGCGCGCAACTCAGTTCAGAAGGCTGAATACTGTGGTTTTCCTGAGACTCCAGCGTAATCAACGCCATAAACAATGTCTCGTTAATCCCTTGAGCTTTCAGCATCTTATTGCGGTTTTCCAGCAGCTTGCCCTGCATGTGCATGCATAGACGAGTCAGAAGCACTTCCTGATAAGGGAACTCTTCGTAGCGGCTGGCGCGAAATTTTAGCATTTGTTCAATGGGCGTAAACGAACTATCCATTTGGGTATAACCTCATTAATTTCAGCCGATATAGTAACGACAGTGACAAATAAAGTAAATGTATTATTTATTTAAAATGATTGTTTTTATCTATAAGACAATCAGCATTTTCCAGGCTAATCCATAGCCCAGAGCACTCAGTAAGGTTGGAATGATGATGCTGCGGGTCTTATAGAAGCTTGCGCCCAGTATGACAAACCCCACCAGCGTAGGCACGAACCGACGAGAATCGTGCATCACTTCTGGCGCGGTAGACACCACCAACAGGGCGCAAATTGATGCAATGCCAATGGTGTCGAGTAATATGCCCGTCGCGCCGCGCTTCGTCGGGCGAACATTCCCCACTCCAAGACGGAGCGGCAAATAACGAAAACAGTAGTTAACGCAGCCGACCAACAGGCCAAGCAGCAGGACCTCATAGCTCATCGGGACCTCCCTGCCAAAATGACTGGATAAGAGCCGTCAGACATCCGCAGACAATGCCTGCAAGGATGGCGGCAGGAATGGAAAACAGCATGACGCCAGCCAGCGCGCCGGCCAGTGCTGCAGTCACGCAGAGTGCTTGTTGACGCTGGAAAGAGGCGAGCAGGAAGCTCATGAACAGCGCCGGGAGCATGAAGCCCAACGCGGCTTCAACTGCCGGGTAATCCTTGAGTAAACCACTACCGGAAAACGCGCCGATCACCGTGCCAAACACCCAGGAGGCCCAGGAGCATAGCGCAATGCCGATCATCCAGTTTTCACTCCAGCGCCGGTTATCCCGTACCAGCTTCGCCGTGGCGGCGGCAAAGACTTCATCGGTGAGGCCAAAGGCCCACAGCGCGCTTTTGGGTTTGCTCAGTCGCTGGGCGATTCGGCTACGCAGGGAAGGTCCGTACAAAACATGGCGTACATCCATGGCCATGACGGTCAGTGCGGCGACCCACAAAGAACTGCCTGCGGCGAGCATTGTGGTGATGACAAACTGGCTGGCTCCCGCATAGATAATGCAGGAGAAAAACACGCTTTCAACCGGAGTAAAGCCAAGGCGAGTGGCATTGAGACCAAATGCAAAAGCGACCGGAATATAGCTGATGACTATTGGCAGGCTGTCTTTGAATCCTTCAGTTAGCGTCGCAGAACTGGGTTCAGACTGGGATATCGGGCTTTCCATAGGGTTATAGGTTTCATTACCGAAATTAATATAACTTGGTTCAATGAGTTATAACCTTAGCAGACTGATGGGCTCCTTAACACCCTGCGGAGCCCAATCAGCGGTAAACATACGCTATATGCTTAATTTACGGCTTCCTGACGGTGATATCCTCGCCACCAGACCAACAGGTTGAGTAGGGCAACGGTCGTACCGGCCAGACAAACGCCAGCCCAACCGGCATGCTGCCAGGCGGAGGCCGAAATCAGCGAACCTGCCGCCCCGCCAATAAAATAGCTGGTCATGTATCCGGCGGTCAGGCGATTACGCGCGTTCGGATGAATGCGATAGATAACCGTCTGGTTGGTGATATGCACACCCTGAACGGTGAGGTCCAGGACCAGGATACCGATAATCAGCATTGGTACGGAACTATGCCCTAACCAGATAGCCCACCAGGAGAGCAGCAGTAATAACAGACCTGTGGTCGTGGTGAGATGTGATTTTCCCTTATCGGCAAAACCACCTGCCGGACGCGCGCCTAACGCCCCTGCGGCCCCTGCCAGGCCAAACAGCCCGATCGTTCCTTCGGAGTAGTTAAACGGCGGCGCGGCGAGCAAAAACGCCATAGAGGTCCAGAGAATACTGAAATTGGCAAAGGTCAGGCAGCCCAGCATCGCGCGGGTACGCAGCAATTTATCATGGATAAACAGGCTGAATACGGAGCCTAACAGTTGCGGATAGTTGAGATGAGTATCTGATTTCATCTTCGGCAGACCGCGCCACAGCGCAATCGCCATCAGCGCCATTAATATCGATGCGACCCAAAATACGGTGCGCCAGCCGCCAAGATTGGCCAGTAATCCCGCCACGGTGCGCGCCAGCAGGATACCCAGCAGCAGGCCGCTCATAATGGTGCCGACAACTTTACCGCGCTTATCCGGCGTGGCAAGCGTCGCCGCCAGTGGAACCAGAATCTGTGCCACTACCGAGAACAACCCGGTCAGGGCGGTGCCGAGGATCAGCATGCCCAGCGACTGGCTGCTGGCGGTAATAAGCATGCCGCCTGCCGCTAACAGCGTCATGGAGACGATCAGCATCCGACGTTCAAACATATCGCCAAGCGGTACTAAAAACAGCAGGCCGGCGGCATAGCCGAGCTGGGCCGCGGTGACGATAAAGCCAGCGGTGCTGGCCGATAGCGAAAAGTTACGCGCGATGGTGTCGAGCAGCGGCTGCGCGTAATAGTTACTGGCGACGGCGAGGCCGGTGGCGATAGACATTAACAGGATCAGCGAAGGGCTAAGTCCCTGAGTGGTTTTCGTCATGGTTTTCAACTGAAAAATGGGTTGCAGAAAACAATCATAACGTAAGTGATTAAATGTTGCTGATTTGTTGGGTGATGGATTGTGCGGTTGGGAGGAGGGCGTGTAGGCCGGATAAGGCGCATCGCGCCACCATCCGGCATTGGTGTGATGGCGCTACGCTTATCAGACCTACGAGGGGGTTATTTCTGCGCAGCCAGCGCTTCTTTCACCCAGCCATCAAACTGTTGCTGGTGGGCTTTGATCCAGCCGTCAACGTGACCCTGCACGTCGGCTTCAGATGCTTTCCCGTCGTGCATCATCGCGTTCTGCGCGTTGATATCCGCCAGCGGCAGCTTCATGACGGCAAACAGTTTCGCCGCAGCCGGGTTTTTCTCCGCCCAGGCTTTGTTGGCGACGATATGCATAGTGTTCACCGGGAAGCCGTAGTTGGCGCCGTTTGGCAGCTTGGTATCAATGTCTTTCTGCTCGCCTGGCAGGGAAGAGAACGGCACCTGCAGCCAGACCACATCTTTACCCGGTTTCATTACGTCGCTCACCCAGTACGGTGTCCAGGTGTAGTAAAGAATGGGTTTGCCTTCTTTAAAGCGGGTAATGGTGTCAGCCATCATCGCCGCATAGTTACCGTGGCTGACCTCGACGGTTTTTTCCAGATCGAAGGCTTTGTTCTGGTGGTTGATCACCGCTTCGCAGCCCCAGCCCGGCGAGCAGCCCATCATGTCTGCTTTTCCGTCGCCGTTGGTGTCAAAAATTTTGGCGATCTTCGGATCTTTTAACTGAGCAATGTTGGTGATTTTATACTGCTCAGCGGTTTTTTTATCGATCAGATAACCTTGCGCGGCACCCGTAACGAATACCCCCTCGCGATAGAACTTTTTGTCTCCGCCCGCTGCGGCATACATATCATCATGCAGCGGCTGCCAGTTCACAGCGGTAAAAGTTGCATCGCCAGAGGCAATGGAGGTATAGCCGACGTTGTAGTCAACTTCGCTTGTTTTGTTAACGGTATAACCCAGTTTCTCCAGCGCACGGGCGACCAGTTGCGTCTGGAAGGATTCTTCAGAGATAGTGCTCTGGATTGGCTGTACAGTGATGCCTTTGCCTGGCAGATCGGCAGCGAAAGTGCTGGTGGAGACAAGGGTGGCAAACGCTGTGGCAATAATGACGTTCTGTCGCATCGTTGTTCCTTAATTATTGGAGGGACGTATAGGCCCGGTAAGCAATACGCCACCGGGCAACGGGTGAATTACTTCGTGAATGGGCGAGTGATAAGCCCAACGGGACCGGTGGTGTACCAGCGACGGTTGCCACGGCTACGGGCGTCGCGACCGACAGCCTGCGTCAGGCGGTCGAGAATGATGGCGAGGATCACGATCCCAACCCCGCCGACGGTGGCAAGCCCCATATCCAGACGACCGATTCCGCGCAGAACCATCTGACCCAGTCCGCCGACGGCGATCATCGACGCGATGACGACCATTGAGAGCGCCAGCATCAGCGTCTGGTTGACCCCGGCCATAATGGTAGGCATCGCCAGCGGGAGCTGGACTTTAAACAGCATCTGACGCGGGCTGGCGCCAAATGAGCGCGAGGCTTCAATCAAGTCGGCTGGCACCTGGTTAATCCCCAGAATGGTCAGACGCACGATTGGCGGCAGGGCGAAGATAATCGTCACCACCACGCCCGGGACGTTACCAATACCAAACAGCATGACGATCGGCACCAGATAGACGAACGCCGGTGTGGTTTGCATGGCGTCCAGCAGCGGACGAACAATTTTTGCCGCCCGTGGACTGCGCGCCAACCAGATCCCCATGGGTAGACCGATCACCACGCAGAACAGCAGCGCGGTTAGTACCAGCGCCAGGGTGATCATGGCCTGTGACCACGCGCCGATGGCTCCGATTGCAATCAATGAAATCAGCGTAGCAACGCCCATTCCAACGCCGGAAATCTGCCAGGCAATCAGAGCGAACAGGATAATCGCCACCGGGGCTGGCATACCCAACAGAAGCTGCTGGAAGCCGTTGAGAATATAATCCACCGGGACTCGAATGCCCTGGAAAACTGGACGGAAATGGGTAACGACCCAGTCGATCCCTTCTGTGACCCAGCTATCCAGCGGGATCAGCGTTTTATGGAACGGATCCATAATATTGAAATGCTCTGGCGCCGGCGCGGGTGCGCTGGTCAGCCAGTCTGCGCCACCGCCGTCAGCTGGCGCGCCTGATGGCGTACTCCAGGCATCGGCGGTTTGTGCGGCACTGTCGGCCGCTGGTGTGGTATCCCACGGATTGGTTTGATCAGCCATTGTTTGCCCCCTCACGATCTAAAGCCTGTAACAGCATGCGTTTTGAAATGATGCCCACATACTGTTGTTCCTCATCAACAACCGGCACCGCGCACGGGGCCTGGCCGACATGAGAAAGCAACTCGCTGAGAGGAGTTTGTGCATCCACGGCTAGCGGCTCATCGATCAATGCCGCTTCAATACCTTGCGCCTGACTTAATGCTGTTTTTAAAGAGTCGATAGAGACAACGCCGACGAATTTATTGCCGCGCTCGATCACGTAACCATATTCGCGATCTTTGTCCTGCAATAATTGCAGCGCTGAACGTGGACCGACCCCGGGCGTTTTACGAATTAAACCTTCAGGGCTACGACGTGAAATATCCTTGGCACTAAAGACCTGGCTAATATCAACGCCGCGGAAGAAGGTGCGTACATAATCATTGGCCGGATTATTCAGGATTTCATCTGGCGTGCCGACCTGGACCACTTCACCGTTTTGCATAATGGCAATTCTGTCGCCAATACGCATAGCTTCGTCGAGATCGTGGGAAATAAAGACCACGGTACGTTGATGTTTCGCCTGTAGTTTTACCAGTTCATCCTGCATCTCGGTACGAATTAACGGATCGAGGGCAGAAAAGGCCTCATCCATTAATAAGATGTCAGGGTTAATGGCTAATGCACGGGCGAGGCCCACACGCTGGCGCATCCCTCCGGAAAGTTCATCCGGGTATCCGTGAGCATAATTCTCCAGACCAACCTGACGCAGCGCATCTAACGCTTTTTCACGACGTTCATCCGCGCCAACACCGGCTAATTCCATGCCGAATGCCGTATTGTCCAGGACCGTCATGTGCGGCATCAGGGCAAAGGACTGGAAAACCATCGCAATCTTTTTTCTGCGCACCTCGCGAAGCTCAGCATCGGATATCCGGGCGATGTCTACGCCGTCAATCAATACTTGCCCGCGGGTGGGTTCAATCAGGCGATTGAGAAGGCGTACCATTGTGGATTTACCCGAACCGGATAATCCCATGATGACAAATATCTCGCCTTCTTCAATGGCCAGACTGGCGTTCTTAACGCCAAGCGATAGCCCTGTTTTATCCAGAATCTGCTCTTTTGAAAGTCCTTTTTCAATATATTTGAAGGCTCTCTGCGGATGCTCTCCAAATATCTTATAGAGATTTTTAACTTCTAATTTAATTGCCATGCAATAGAATGATTCCTGTTATTTGTTTATATCGATATATTACCTGATGGAAATAGTGACCTTTTTCTACCCTAACATACTGAGAATCTGAGACAACCCTGAATTTGTTTGTGGCACGAATATTGCTGAAGGCCATGTGGCGGGACTTCCCGTGATATAAGGGCTGAGCGCGAATGTGAATGGGGTAATATTTTTTGTAAATGGCAATGAAAAGTCGCCTGAATTGCTGAAATGCAGGCGAATAATGCGGCTGATATTGAGTGTAGATCACACAATTATATTTGCACGACAAAAGTGTGATCCTGTTAGAATATTTCCGCGAAAAATGTACGGTATTTTCCGCGGAAATGAGCGCTAGAAATTCCAGTCGTCGTCTTCGGTTTCGACAGCTTTTCCCATCACGTATGATGAGCCGGAACCCGAGAAGAAATCGTGGTTTTCGTCAGCGTTGGGCGACAGCGCAGCAAGGATTGCCGGGTTAACCTCCGCCATTTCTGGCGGAAATAATGCCTCATACCCCAAATTCATTAATGCCTTATTGGCGTTGTAGCAAAGGAAGGCTTTGACGTCATCCACCCAGCCGGTTTCTGCATACAATTCTTCCGTATAACGCGCTTCGTTATCATACAATTCCATCAGCAGGTCGAGGGCAAAATTCTTTAACTCCTCGCGTGCGGATTCAGAAATGTGCTCCAGACCTTTTTGATATTTATAACCAATGTAATACCCGTGAACGGCTTCATCACGAATGATCAGACGAATGAGATCGGCGGTATTGGTCAGTTTTCCGCGGCTGGAGAAATACATTGGCAACCAGAAGCCGGAATAGAACAGGAAGGATTCCAGAAACACGCTGGCAATTTTTTTCTTCAGCGGTTCTTCGCTGGCGTAATGTGTCAAAATGATCTGCGCCTTGCGCTGGAGTGGGGTATTTTCTTCACTCCACGCGTAAGCCGCATCCACGTCTTTGGTCTGGCAAAGAGTGGAGAAAATTGAGCTGTACGAACGGGCGTGAACCGCTTCCATAAAGCTGATATTCGATAGCACCGCCTCTTCATGCGGCGTTAACGAATCGGCCATCAATGCTGGCGCACCGGCTATGTTCTGAATGGTGTCGAGCAGCGTCAGCCCGGTAAAAACGCGGATAGTCAGCTGCTGTTCGGCGGCGTTCAACGTTTGCCAGGCCGGGATATCGTTGGAGAGCGGGACCTTTTCCGGTAGCCAGAAGTTACTGGTCAGGCGATTCCAAACCTCGAGATCTTTATCATCCTCAATCTTGTTCCAGTTGATGGCACTTACGCGGGATAATGTCATGTTGTCCTCCTTACAGCGCGCATGACACGCAACCTTCGATTTCGGTTCCTTCCAGCGCCAACTGGCGTAGTCGGATGTAGTACAGCGATTTGATGCCCTTACGCCAGGCGTAAATTTGCGCTTTGTTGATATCGCGAGTGGTGGCGGTATCGGGGAAAAAGAGCGTCAGTGAAAGCCCCTGATCGACATGCCGCGTTGCTTCAGCGTAGGTATCAATGATTTTTTGTGGACCAATCTCGTAGGCATCCTGATACAAGGCCAGATTCTCATTGGTCATAAACGGGGCAGGGTAGTAAACGCGCCCGGTTTTGCCCTCTTTGCGAATCTCCACTTTTGACACGATCGGGTGAATGCTTGATGTCGCATGGTTGATGTAGGAGATAGAACCCGTTGGCGGAACCGCTTGTAAATTCTGGTTATAAATGCCGTAGCGCATGACATCTTCACGCAGCTGCGACCACATTTCGCGCGTTGGCAGCGTAATGCCGCTGGTGGCAAACAGTGTGCGAACCTTGGCGGTTTTTGGCTGCCAGTCGCCCTGCAGATACTGGTTAAAATACTCACCGCTGGCGTAGCGGGACTGTCTGAATCCGGCAAAGGTTTTGCCGCGCTCGCGGGCGAGCTTCATCGACGTATTCAGCGCATGCCAGGTGATGGTGTAGAAATAGAGATTGGTGAAATCCAGCCCTTCAGGTGAGCCGTAGGCGATACCTTCCCGTGCCAGATACCCGTGCAGGTTCATCTGCCCAAGACCGATAGCGTGCGATGCGCTGTTCCCGGCCTCAATTGAGGGTACGCTGCGGATATGGCTCATGTCCGAAACGGCCGTTAAACCGCGAACCGCCGTTTCCACGGTGCGCCCAAAGTCTGGCGAATCCATGGTATGAGCAATATTCAACGAGCCGAGGTTGCAGGAGATATCGTGCCCTGTTTGCGCGTAATTGAGGTTTTCATCGTAGGTGGAAGCGCTGTTAACCTGCAAAATCTCCGAGCACAGGTTGCTCATATTGATACGACCGGCAATCGGATTGGCGCGATTCACCGTGTCTTCAAACATGATGTAAGGGTAGCCGGACTCGAACTGGATCTCGGCCAGTCGCTGGAAGAAATCGCGGGCGTTAATGTATTTTTTGCGCACTCGTTTGTCGGCAACCAGTTCGTCATACCGTTCAGTTACGGCGATATCACCGAATGGTTTGCCGTAAATGCGTTCCACGTCATACGGTGAAAACAGCGCCATTTGGGCATTTTCTTTGGCTAACTGGAAGGTGACATCCGGGATCACCACACCAAGCGAGAGCGTTTTGATACGGATTTTCTCGTCGGCGTTTTCACGTTTGGTATCGAGAAAACGCAAAATATCCGGATGATGCGCGTGCAGATACACCGCGCCCGCACCCTGACGCGCCCCTAATTGATTCGCATAAGAAAACGCATCCTCCAGCATTTTCATTACCGGGATCACCCCAGAGGACTGGTTCTCAATGCGCTTAATGGGCGCACCCGCCTCACGCAGGTTAGAGAGCAAAAATGCCACGCCGCCGCCGCGTTTGGAGAGTTGCAGCGCCGAGTTGACCGCCCGTCCAATTGACTCCATGTTGTCTTCAATGCGTAACAGGAAGCAGGAAACCAGCTCGCCGCGTTGCTGTTTACCGCAGTTTAAAAAGGTTGGCGTGGCGGGTTGAAAACGCCCGGAGAGCATTTCATCGGTCAGTTGCAGAGCGAGCGCTTCATCGCCCTGCGCCAGAGTGAGCGCCACCATCGTTACGCGATCCTCAAAGTCTTCGAGATAGCGCTTCCCGTCGAACGTTTTCAGCGTATAGCTGGTGTAGAACTTCCATGCGCCGAGGAACGTCTGGAAACGGAATCCGCTGGCGTGGGCGTGGGCGAATAGCTTCAGCACAAACGCGCGATCGTAGCGGGCTAACACGCTGGCATCGTAATAGCCTTCATCCACCAACGTGTCCAGACGCGCCTGCTGGCTGGCAAACGCCACCGAGTTGGGGCGGACGTGGGCGGTAAAGAATGCCTCCACCGCCTGATGGTCTTTGGCGAACTGAATGCGCCCGGCCTTATCGTACAGATTCAGCATGGCGTTCAGGGCGTGATAATCCAGCGTCTGCTGTTCTACACGTTCTGTGGTTGTCGTTGCCAAAATTCGCTCACTCCTTTTTGCACGTTGTCGATATCGCTTTGGGTGCCCATCAGCTCAAAGCGATAGAGCCACGGCACGCCGCATTTTTGTGAGATGACATCACCCGCGCGACCGTAGGCGTCCCCGAAATTGCGATTGCCGGAGGCGATCACTCCACGGATTAACGCCCGGTTGTGCGTATCGTTTAAAAAGCGGATCACCTGTCTCGGGACCGCGCCAGCTGTACCGCCGCCACCGTAGGAGGGCACGATTAAAATGTAAGGTTCGTCTACCCGGATCCGCTCGCGTTCGTTAAGCGGAATGCGGATGGCAGGCAGCCCCAGACGCTGCATGAAGCGGTGCGTATTTTCGGAGCTGCTGGAAAAGTAGACGAGCTGACTCATGCGCTGGCCACTTGAGGAGCCGGGCGCAGACGGTTGATCATGTCCGGGCGAAATCCTGACCAACTGGTTTCCCCTGCGACCACGACCGGTAACTGACGAAAGCCTTGATCGCGCAGGCGATCAGCCATATCGGGGTGTAAATCGACGTTTACCATCTCAAAGTCAAACCCGCGGCTTTCCATCGCCCGCTTAGTGGCGTGGCACTGAACACAGTTGTTACGAGTGTAAATAACAATGCGCATGATTCGTATTTCCATCTAAAAGTAAAAGAATGACGCGATAGAGGGCGTCAGGTTGTGTGTGTCTTGATAGAGGAGATACTAGATGTAGTTTTAAAAAGATTCAACCATACAAGATATGGTAATTTTAGATTGATGAGGGCATGGGTGATGAGCGTGACGGAGGAGGTGATAGAAACTATGGTAGGTTGCCGGATGGCGTTTATGTCGCCATCCGGCAGCGCAGAATCACATGCGCATCCCTACCGCCAGACGGTTAAAGCAGTTCATCAGGCTAATAGCAAACGTCAGATCGCTAATCTCTTTCGCGCTAAAATGGTCGAGCAGCGGCAGATAAACGTCATCTTCGGCATGGGTGCTGGCTATATGGGTGACGGATTCGGCCCACGCCAGCGCTGCACGCTCCTGCTCGCTGAAGTGATGACTCACCCGCCAGCCTGCCAGCGCGTCCAGTTTGGCCTGCGCAACACCGGATTTGCGCAGCGCCTTACTGTGCATTTCCAGGCAAAAGGCGCAGCCGTTGATTTGCGAGACTCGCAGGTAAATCAGTTCCGTCAGCGTAGGTTCCAGCGCGCAGTTTTCCAGCGCTTTGCTGGCCTGAACCAAAGCGTTATAGATTTCAGGACTGAGTTCATAATAGGGCTGGCGTAACATTGTCATGGTATTTCTCCTCGTTTGGATGACCCGCAATGTAGCACTATAATGGACTGCTACAGAGAGCCATATTGTTGCCAAAAAAGCAGACCATAAATGCCACGCTATCAGCAAATCGCCCGTCAGTTAAAAAACGCCATTGAGAAAGGTGAACTAAAGCCAGGCACAAGATTGCCCTCCAGTCGGACCTGGGCCCAGGAGCTGGGGGTATCACGTTCGACGGTGGAAAATGCCTATGCAGATCTGGTGGCGCAGGGCTGGCTCGCGCGACGCGGGCAGGCAGGAACATTTGTCAGTGAGCAACTGCGACCGGAAAACGCACCTGTGTCTCCCGCCATCTTCGCCGGAGAAAACCCCAGGCCACAGCCTTTTCAGATGGGATTACCCGCACTCGATCTCTTCCCGCGGGACGTCTGGGCGCGGGTGATGGGGCGGCGTTTACGCACCCAAACGCGTTTTGACCTGGCCGTGGGCGATGTTTGCGGCGAACGGGTGTTACGTCAGGCGATTGTCGATTACCTGCGCGTCTCACGCAGTATTGAGTGCCAGCCGGAGCAGATTTTTATTACTTCAGGCTACGCGGCATCAATGACGTTAATCCTGCGCGCTCTGTCTCAACCCGGTGAGGGGATGTGGGTCGAAGATCCTGGCTTTCCGTTGATTCACCCCGTGGTGGCTCAGGAGCGCATTGAGCTGATGCCGGTGGCAGTTGATGCCGATGGCCTGGATGTCTGCGCTGGGATCCGTGACTACCCGCAGGCGCGTTTTGTGCTGCTCACACCCGCACACCAAAGTCCGCTGGGCGTCGCCCTGTCATTAGACCGTCGCCACCAACTGCTTGAATGGGCGACTCGGGAGCAGGCGTGGATCATTGAAGATGATTACGACAGTGAATTTCGCTACCACGGTAAACCGTTGCCGCCGCTAAAAAGTCTGGATGCGCCCCAGCGGGTGATTTATGCCGGAACGTTCAGCAAATCGATGTTTCCGGCTTTGCGCACGGCATGGCTGGTGGTATCCCTGACTCAGGTCGAACATTTTCGTCAGCAGGCGGCGCTAACGGCCTGTAGCGTTCCGGTTTTATGGCAGCAAACGCTGGCGGATTTTATGCAAGATGGCCACTTCTGGCGGCACTTAAAACGTATGCGCCAGAATTATGCCCTGCGACGTCAATGGATGGAAAACGCGCTGAGCGAACAAGGATTTAACGTCATTCCTCAGGAAGGAGGGATTCAGCTGGTGATAACTGTCGACGGAGATGATGTTGCGCTAGTGCGCAAAGCGAATCAGGCCGGGCTGGCGGTTCAGGCGTTAAGCCGCTGGCGAATAACTTCAGCAGGAAAGGGAGGAATATTGCTGTCGTTTACCAACATCAGCTCGGTGGAAATGGCGCAGCAGGCGGCGTATCAATTGCGGATGGCGCTGACATAAATCTGCGCGGTTCTTAAGATATTCGTCCCACCATCGCCACTCGTTTATGGACTTTTCTGAAAGCGTTGCTAATGCTGAATCAGGTAAGGTAAGCCCGCAGTAAAAAAGATAACGAGGAAAATATATGTATTTACGACCTGATGAGGTGGCGCGCGTACTTGAAAAAGTGGGCTTTACCGTCGATGTAGTGACGCAAAAAACGTACGGCTATCGTCGTGGCGAAAATTATGTGTACGTTAACCGTGAAGCACGTATGGGACGTACCGCATTAGTTATCCATCCCACGCTAAAAGAGCGCAGCTCTTCGCTGGCGGAACCTGCGACGGATATTAAAACCTGCGATCACTACCAGCAATTCCCGCTATATTTAGCCGGAGAGACTCACGAACATTATGGTATTCCGCACGGCTTCAGTTCGCGAATTGCGCTTGAGCGTTATCTGAGTGGGTTGTTTGGCGACGTTAGTTCAAACTAATAATGCGACTGGCAGGGCCAGTCGCGAAGAGATCTGTCAGGCTTTAGCCTGGTGATAGCTGCTGACCTTAAACAGGCGGCGGCAATAATCAAGAAAGTAGCCATAGACCGCGCCCATCAGCATTGATACCACGATGTTCGAACTTACTGCAGCCGTAATCTGGTGCCAGTCGGCGCCAACCGTCAAAAGAATAATCATATACACTGGTGACTGGAAGGTGACATAAGCCAGCACGTCCGCCAGATTTTTCCCCCATCCTGCCTGCGTGGCTTTACGCGCCGCGCGCATAAACAAATCGCGATACATGCCGTATGGCCACGCGATCAGGATGTTGACGGGGATAGCCACCAGTCTGGAGTACAGAGACTGTTCGAAGCTCATTCCTGAAAGGAATATTTCGATCAACATGTTCACGACAGAACAATAAACAACCATCGCGAACGTGTCTGCTACTGCATGACGCAAGCGTGACTGCGGAGAGAACATGTTAATGCTCCTTGTAAAAAGGGAAAAAAAGGTTTTGAATACCTTCTTGCTAGTGATTTGTCTTGCTGCTTTCGCGTTTGAATAGGATATCTGCCTGGATAATAACTAGCAACTAGCTTAAAATTTTTATTTATTACCTTTTTGTCGATAAAATGCTCTGTAATGGTTTGTTTTTTGTTCGTTTTGGTATTTTCGTTGCTGATTTAATTAAAGGCATTTTAGATCAATGGGTTATGGAAATTTGTTTTTCTGAATTTTTTGCGCTCCTTTTCTCAATGTTGACTAATGTGCAATATGTATACGCACCGGCTCCGCGCGATGTTGTGGCCTGTTTCTCGAGTGATACCCTGAGATTCCTTGTAGGTATATTTATAGCGACTATCAGAGGAATAGAATATATCGCATAGGCGATATCAAAATGGATGCAATAAATACACGAATTAGCTTTTTTGATTAGTAATATGCGAATAAATTAGACTGGAAATATAATAAGCAGTTGCATACAATATTTAGGGTAATACCGTTTTTATGTTTTACGTTAAAGAGGTTTTGTTAATATGAGTTCAATGTTAAAAAACTTAAATAATATCCGCTCGCTGCGTGCAATGGCTCGTGAATTTTCCGTTGATGTGCTGGAAGATATGCTTGAAAAATTCAGGGTAGTGACCAAAGAACGCCGCGATGAAGAAGAACAACTACAGCGCCAACGTGCAGAACAGCAGGAAAAAATTAATACTTTGCTGGCGCTGATGCAGGCAGACGGGATCAATCCGGAAGAGCTACTGAGCATGACGCCTGCGACGGCAGGTTCAGTTAAAAAACGTCAGCCGCGCCCGGCGAAATATCGTTTTACCGATCTCAATGGTGAAACAAAAACATGGACCGGACAGGGTCGCACACCGAAGCCAATTGCCCAGGCGCTGGCTGCCGGTAAATCTCTTGATGACTTTTTGATCTGATTATTAATGCGGTGAGGGCGACCTCACCGCTTATTTTCAGCAAACGCCAAAATCACCCTCTTCGGTATATCGCGTCACGTCAGCTGCTTTCAGCGTGAATTTTTCGCCGCTTTCATTACTGGCGTGTACCGCCACAATGTGATCGCCATTGACTTCGACAACTTTCAGTTTAGGTCCACCCATGCGTGGTTGAACCAGATCGCCAGGTTTAAACATATTGCTCTCCTTTATTTATCGCAGAACTCACCATAGATCACGTCAATCAGCGGGTACAGTGCAGTTTCAATGATTACCGCTTAATGAGTACGTCGGTTCCAGGGCATGATATCCAGCAATCGCGCCATGCCGCAAAAGCCGGTCACGCCAGCGAGTATTAGCCCGGCGCCCACAAAACCGCTCAGCAGGAAGAAGGCGCTGCTAACGGTGTAGCCCAGAATGACGCCGAGTAAGGCAAGGCTACCTGCGGCTATCTGCACCTGGCGCATCAGCGGTAACGGTTGTGAACGATCTTTTGCCACCGGAAAACCTGCGGCTTTCCAGCCGTCAATGCCACCTTCCAACAACCAGACCTGCGCAGGCGCGGCAATAGCGTTCAGTTTTGTCGCCGCGTTTTGTGTACGTTTGCCTGACTGGCAGTGAAAAATCACCTGCCCGGCGCGTAAATTCGCAGGCAGCGATCCCTGCTCAAGCGTAGGTAATGGCGCCAGATGCGCCTCCGGAATATGCTCGTACAGATACTCGTCAGCATCGCGGATATCAATCAGTTTTGCGCCTTGTGCGACCAGCGTCTGCGCCTCGCGCGGGGAAATCGTCCCAATGGTCATGATGGCTCCTTATGGGCAATACAGTGTTTTTAATGTGGCGATCAGTGAATTCACGGCCGCATTTTTGATGGAGTACAGGATACGCTGGGCATCGCGTTGGCTGTCTATCAGGCCCTCTTCACGCATACGCGCCAGATGCTGCGAAGTGGCGGAAGGACTCAGGCCGGTAACACGGGCTAATTCGCCCGCGCTGGTACCGGGTGAGCCGCAGAGCATGCACAAAATCAGCAACCTTTTCGGGTTACTCATCGCTTTTAGCAGGGCGGCAGCCTGCTCAGCGCTGGCCTGGAGTTGTTCAAGTTCAGTCATAAGTATTTAAGCATGTCCTAAATTAAGCTTATTCTAAAATAAATGGTCAACGTACGCCAGCGTAAAGAGCGTAAAGGAGGGTAAAACAGCAGGGGAAGGCTGGCAGAGTTAGGTACACTGACTATGCTTAGAGATAAAATCTCTTTTTAAACAATGAGTAACTTTTTGCTTGTATGGAGTGTGTATGGGTTTCTGGAGAATCGTTTTTACTATTATTCTGCCCCCGCTTGGCGTGCTGCTGGGGAAGGGGTTCGGCTGGGCATTTATCCTCAATATTGTTCTGACGCTGCTGGGCTACATCCCGGGTCTGATCCACGCCTTCTGGATACAAACGCGTAACTAATTACTTTTCTACTACGGCGCTCTGGCGCCGTTTTCTTTGCGCTTCTTTCTCCTCTGCTACACTTCCTGGTGTTGATTGTTAACTACCGAGGTGGATATGGGACTCTTTAATTTTGTAAAAGATGCGGGTGAAAAACTGTGGGATGCGGTTACTGGCAACCATGACACTGCCTATCTGGCAAAAAAGGTACAGGAACACCTGAACAAAACGGGCATCCCGGATGCGGATAAAGTGAACGTCCAAATTAACGAAGGTAAAGCCACCGTTTCTGGCGATGGATTAAGTCAGGAAGCGAAAGAAAAAATCCTGATTGCGATTGGTAATATCTCTGGTATTGCCAGCGTCGACGATCAGGTAAAAACTTCTGCGCCGGCGAGTGAAAGCCAGTTTTATACCGTAAAATCAGGAGATACCCTGAGCGCTATTGCCAAACAGGTATACGGTAACGCCAACCTGTATAACCAGATATTTGAAGCGAATAAACCGATGCTGAAAAGCCCGGATAAAATTTATCCAGGGCAGGTTTTGCGTATTCCAGAACAATAAGAAAGTTCAGGCTTATTGCGTCAGCAATTTGCCGGACATCGCTTGTTGAATAATCGGAATGGGCGTCAGCAGGTGCTGGCGCATTAATTCGCTGGCACGTGCAGCATCGCGTGCCAGAATTGCTTCGGTCAGCGTTTGGTGCTGATCGTGTTTATCTTCCAACATCTCCACCGACAGCACCGTCTTTCGCAGCCAGATAAACCGGTAGCGCGCCGCCAAATCGAATAGCCGTTCGCGCATTTGCAGCAGATACTGTGAACCGCAGCCAGCGACAATTGCCGAGTGAAAAGCCTGATGGCGCTGATCCCACTCGTCGAGCATCTGTTCACTGGCGTCAACGGCTTCAAGCTTGCCGAGCATATGCGCCCGCGCCAGGATTTCAGCTTCCCAGGCGTCGCCGCCGCGTTCAATGGCCAGCGCGACCAGCATGGCTTCCATATTTGCGCGGGCATCGAAAATATCGAGCAACTCCTGTTCGGACATTGGGGCGACACGATACCCTTTCTGATTGACCACCGTGACCAGCCGCTCGGCAACCAACTGCGAAAGCGCTTCGCGTAGCGGTCCCACGCCAAGCTCATAGCGTGAGGTCAGCAGGCTCATACGCAGTTTTTCATCAGGCTGATACACACCGCGGATGATGTCGTTTTTCAGCCAGCGGTATCCATCAATGGCCGTCGGTTGGGGAATGGCGGTCATGGTCTTACTCCTGAACGGTTTTCCCGGCCTGCGCCGGGAAAAGGTTTAATGCGTATTTTGCAACGGTGCTTTTTGCCACGATAGCAGTTTTTTCCAGCGTGACATAATAGGCACGGTGCAAATAATTCCTATGGCTAACAACCCGGTAGAGATAACTTCCAGCTGTTGAGCCGGGCGAAAGAGCATCACCACCAGCACAAAGATAATAAAGGCGATTACCAGCCAGGTAAGCCACGGATAGAGCCACATTTTCAGTTTAATTTCACCGCCTCGCGCCAGCAGGATTTTGCGCATCCGCAGTTGGGAAATTGCAATCACCAGATAAACCAGCAGGGCGATGGCGCCGGAGCTGTCGATCAGGAATTTGAACACCTTGGCCGGGGCGTAATAGTTGACCACCACGGTGAGGAACGCGGCCCCCGTAGACAGCAACACCGCCACATAAGGCGTTTTACTCCGGTTCGTTTTACCCATAAAGGCGGGAGCATCGCCACGACGGCTCAGGGAGTAAAGCATACGCGAGGACGTATACAGCGCGGAGTTCAGACAACTGGTTACCGACAGCAATATGACACAGTCCATGATCAGCTTCGCGTGTGGGATATGCAGTAACTCCAGCACCGAGCGATAAGAGCCCACCTCTTTCAGTCCCGGCATGTTCCACGGAATCAGCGCGACGACCACGAAAATAGAGCACAGATAGAAGATGGAGATACGCCAGATAACCGAGTTGGTGGCGCGGACGATGTGCTTATCCGGGGTGTCGGACTCGGCGGCGGCGATGGTAACAATCTCTGCGCCCATAAAGGAGAACATGGTGATTAGCATCGCGCTGATCACCGCGCCAAAACCGTTGGGCATGAAGCCGCCCTGATCCCACAGGCGCGAAACTCCGCTGACCTCGGCATAGGGGTAGAAACCGCTAATCGCCACCGCGCCGAGAGTGATAAACGCCAGAATGGCAATCACTTTGCACAGCGCCAGCCAGAACTCGAACTCACCGTAATTTTTGACGCTCAGCAAATTACTGCCGGTTAATGCCAACGTGATAACCAGAGAAAACAGCCAGATAGGAATGCCTGGAACCCAGGAGTGCAGAATGATGGCGGCGATATTCGCTTCCAGCGGGATAACCAACACCCAGAACCACCAGTACAGCCAGCCGATGGTATAACCCGCCCACGGCCCGATGGCCTTATCGGCGTAGGTGGAAAAGGAACCGGTATCTGGGGTGGCAACGGCCATTTCGGCCAGCATGCGCATAATCATCACCACCAGCAATCCGGCGAACAGATAGGCCAGTAATACTGCGGGACCGGCTTCTGCAATCGCCACGCTTGAACCCACAAACAAACTTGCGCCGATAACCCCGGCAATAGACAGCATGGTGACGTGGCGTGATTTCAGCCCGCCCCCTAAATCATGTGATTGTGACACTTGCCCCATCTTTTAAACCTCTCGAAAGTATTTCACTTGGGAGAGCACCCCGGCATTCCCGCGCCGGGGCACGCGTATTTATTGTTATTGACCCTGTCTGCCGGATGGCGGCTCCGCCTTATCCGGCCTGAGGATTGCGTTTTTTATTGGTCGAATGCGGTGTTAACCCTGCTTCGCTTCGGCAAAACACTGAGCGATAATGTCCAGCCCCTGGCGGATTTGGGCATCTTCAATGGTCAGTGGGACAAGAATGCGCAGTACGTTGTAGTAAGGTCCGCAGGAGAGCAGGATCAGCCCTTTATCGCGCGCACGCGCGACGATTTCCGCGGTCAGTTTGGCGTCTGGTTTCGTGTGATCGCCGTCTTCAAACAGTTCGATTGCGATCATCGCTCCCAGCCCGCGTACATCGCCAATCTCGCGGTGGCTTTCCGCGATAGCCAGCAGGCCTTCGCGCAGGGTTTGCCCCAGCTCGTTGGCTTTTTGCAGCAGATTTTCCTGTTCGAAAATATTCAGTACCGCCAGGGCGGCGGCACAGGCAATCGGGTTACCGGCATAGGTACCGCCCAGACCGCCCGGTGGGATTGCGTCCATGACTTCGGCGCGCCCGGTCACTCCCGCCAGCGGGAAGCCACCGGCGATAGATTTGGCGAAGGTGGTGAGATCGGGCGCAACGCCCATCTGCTCCATAGCGAACAGCGTACCGGTACGGCCCGCGCCGCTCTGTACTTCATCGGCAATCAGCATGATGCCGTGCTCGTCACAAATGGCGCGCAGACGTTGCATAAAAGCAGGAGAGGCGGCGTAAAAACCACCTTCGCCCTGGACGGGCTCAATCACGATGGCGGCAACGTCTTCCGGAGCGGCATCATTTTTGAAGATACGGTGAATGCTGGCGATAGCATCGTCTTCACTGATGCCGTGCAGCGGGCAAGGATAAAGCGCACGGTACACGTGGCCCGGCATCAGTCCCATTCCTGCAGAGTACGGGTTTACTTTCCCGGTCAGCGACAGGGTGTAGTGGGTTCGACCGTGGTAAGCGCCGCTGAAGGCGATAGTGCCGGTTCGTTTGGTGGCGGCGCGGGCGATTTTCACCGCGTTTTCCACCGCTTCCGAGCCGGTTGTCACCAGCAGGGTTTTTTTGGCGAAATCGCCCGGCACTTTCTTATTCATGATTTCGCACAGCTCCAGGTACGGCTCATAGGCCAGCACCTGAAAACAGGTATGGGAAAGCTTTTTCAACTGTGCTTCTACCGCAGAGACGATCTGCGGGTGCAGGTGGCCGGTGTTCAGCACCGCAATACCGCCAGCAAAATCGAGGAATTCACGGCCTTCAACGTCCCAGACTCGACAGTTTTCTGCACGCTCGGCAAAAATAGGGTGGATTTGTCCTACGCCACGGGGAACGGCGTTGCTGCGGCGTTGCATAAGTTCTTTGTTGGTGCTCATCAGGTGTTCTCCAGTATTTATTTTATTAAAGGCCGATGCACATATATTTGATTTCTAAGTAGTCTTCGATGCCGTATTTCGATCCTTCACGGCCAAGACCGGAGGCTTTAATTCCCCCAAACGGGGCGACTTCGTTGGAGATAATGCCGGTGTTAATCCCGACAATGCCGTATTCCAGCGCTTCGCCAACGCGAAAGACGCGGCTCAAATCACGGGCGTAGAAATAGGCGGCCAGACCAAACTCGGTGTCATTGGCCTGAGCGATGACGTCAGCCTCGTCCTTAAACCGGAACAGCGGAGCCAGCGGGCCGAACGTCTCTTCTTTGGCGACCTTCGCGTTGTCAGGCACATCCACCAAAATGGTGGGCTGGAAGAAGTTGCCGCCGAGTGCGTGAGGTTTGCCACCCGCGATAATGCGCGCGCCTTTATCCAGAGCATCGGCGATGTGTTCCTGCACTTTGGCTACCGCTTTCTCGTCGATCAGCGGCCCGGTGGTGACGTCAGGTTGCAGACCATCACCGAGGTGCAGTTTGCTCACTGCCTGCTGGAGTTTTTCGGCAAAACGGTCATACACGCCGTCCTGCACGTACAGGCGGTTGGCGCAGACACAGGTTTGGCCTGCGTTACGGAACTTCGATGCCAGTGCGCCTTCCACGGCTTTATCAAGATCGGCATCGTCAAAGACGATAAACGGCGCATTGCCGCCCAGCTCCAGCGACACTTTTTTGATGTCTTTGGCGCACTGCTGCATTAACTGACGGCCAATTTCGGTTGAGCCGGTAAATGACAGCTTGCGCACCAGCGGGTTGCCGGTCAGCTCGTTGCCGACCGCGCTCGCTGAACCGGTCACCACGCTGAAAACGCCTGCCGGGATCCCGGCGCGATTGGCAAGCTCTGCCAGCGCCAGTGCGGAGTAGGGGGTCTGGCTGGCCGGTTTAAGCACCATTGTGCAACCAGCCGCCAGCGCCGGACCGGCTTTGCGGGTAATCATCGCCGCGGGGAAGTTCCACGGCGTAATCGCGGCGGTAACGCCGATCGGCTGTTTGATGACGATTAGGCGTTTGTCGGCCTGGTGGCCGGGGATCGTATCGCCATAGATACGTTTGCCCTCTTCGGCAAACCACTCAATAAAGGAAGCGGCATAGGTGATTTCACCTTTGGCTTCTGCCAGCGGTTTACCCTGTTCCAGGGTCATCAGACGGGCGAGATCGTCCTGATGCTCAATCATCAGGTTGAACCAGCGGCGCAGGATGTTGGCCCGCTCTTTGGCGGTCAGCGCACGCCAGGCGGGCAGAGCGCGGTTAGCGGCGTTAATCGCTTCGCGGGTTTCATCCGCCCCCATTTTCGGTACGCTACCTAATTGCTGACCGTTGGCGGGGTTGGTCACCGCGATGGTCTCGCCGCTGTTGGCGTCACGCCAGTTGCCGTCGATCAGTGCCTGCTGGCGAAATAAGGTTGGATCGTTAAGTTGCATAATTGCGTCCTGTCTAAATCGTTTTAACGGGTGAATGCGGCGTGTAATGTTTCCACGCTACGTGCCGCACGTAGCGTGCGTCCGGGATTACTCTGGTTCTCCAGCAGCGCATGAACTTTGCTGACAATATGCGCGCCGATAGGGATCGCCGACGTTGCTGCTGGAGAAGGCGCGTTACAGGTGTGAATTGAGCGTGGCGTGGTGACAAACAGGAAATCGTCGATTAGTTTGCCGTCCGGTGATACAGCCTGTGCCCGCACGCCAGCAGGCCAGGGCTGCAGATCCTTGAGCGTCAGACTCGGGCAGTACTTTTGTACCAGTCGCAGATAACCGCTTTTGCACAGCGAATTCTTCATTTCGCCAAGTCCTGAGCGCAGGTTGTTTTGCAGCACGCGACGAATGCCGGAAGAGCTGAGGATCTCCAGCGTATCGCTGAACGAGAAGTCGCGTTTACGGTAGCCTTCACGTTTAAATGCCAGTACCGCGTTGGGGCCCACGGTGACGCTGCCGTCAATCATCCGGGTCAGATGAACGCCGAGAAACGGCATCGCCGGGTCGGGGATGGGGTAGATCAGATGGTTGACTATCTGGTTATGTTCTGACGCCAGACGGAAATATTCGCCACGGAACGGACAGATGATAAAGCCGGGTTCAACGCCGAGCATTTTCACTAGTCGGTCCGCCATCAGGCCAGAGCAGCTAATCAGCGTCGCTCCCTCAAATTCCTGACCCTGACGGGTATGTACGACAACGCCCGCAGCGTGCTCTTTTAGCGCGCTGACCTCAGCGTTGTAGATAATCTCACCGCCTTTGGCCTGAAATATCTTCGCCATCGCGGCGGTGACTTCGCGGTAGCTGACGATCCCGCTCGACGGAACAAAAATACCGCCCAGCCCGGTGATGTTGGGTTCACGTTCGCGAAGCTCCTGCGCATTCAGCCATTCGCGCTCAAGGCCGTTAGCGGCGGTGCGATCCCACAGCGCGCGCATGCGCTCCATTTCCAGTTCGGAGGTGGCAACCAGCATTTTTCCGCAGACGTCGTAGCGGATGCCGTTTTGGTCGCAAAAGGCTTTTGTGGCGCGATTTCCGGCCAGGCAAAACTGCGCCTTCAGGCTGCCGGGGGTGTAATAGACCCCGGCATGAATTACGCCGCTGTTGTGGCCCGTCTGGTGACAGGCCGGGCCGGACTCTTTTTCCAGCAGCGCGATTCTGGCGTCCGGATAGACATCAATCAGCTGCATGGCGGTCGACATGCCGATAATGCCGCCGCCAATAATCACAAAATCATACATCCGCTTTATTCCTTCGCGCTTACTGATGGGTCTGGTAGTGGTTTGTCGCGTAAGCGAAATAACCACGCTGGCGCATCAGTTCGCGGCGCAGGTCAGGATGCGAGGTAAAGCGATCGCGACCGTGCAACCAGAACAGGTTGTTGATTAACAGGAATTTACCGACTGAAACCGGAACGGAAATAATGGCCTTGCTGGTTTCCAACGCATCGGACAAATCGCTCAGCCAGACGCCTTCTTCATAATCTTTTGGCTGGACGAACTGGTCGATGTAGCGCATCACCGGGCGGCCCTGCTGGTCAACGTCAAACACCGGATGGAACACTTCCTGGCTGACGTTTTTGCTTGGCGGTGCGGCAAAGCGCATGGCGCGACGCGCCAGCGGGTGGGTAAAGTACTGATCCAGATGTTCCCAGTCGTCGAGGTGCAGCAGCAGCGAGTTACCGCCGGTCATGTTCTGCTCGTCAATCTTCATCATCAGCACATAGTCGGTGATTTCTTCGAGGTAGGTTCCGTCGTTATGCAGTTCCATTACACGGTGCGGCTGGCGCAGATAGCTGTCTGAGTTATCAACGTTTTTCACCACAAAACGGGCATAGTATTGACCGCTCATCGCATCAAAATTGGAGCGCCCGATAAGATGCGCTACCGCCGTCGCCAGCTTGACCATCTCTTCAGCCTGTGCCACATCATCTACGCCAACGGCGTTGATCAGCAGTGCGCCTTCGGCACGATCGAGCAACGTTTTCAGCAGCAAAGGCTGCAACTGATTGCCGCACAGGTCGTCGAGGATCTTGCCCACTTTGAAGCGCAGGAAGGATTTGTATTCCAGTGCCTGCACCGGCCACTGCGCTACGGCTTTCAGAAATTGCTCAGTGGTCTCAGCGGAAAAAGTCAGCTCCAGCAGGCGTGGGGACTGGGCTGATGGTTTCAACGTGAAACCGCTGTAGTGCTGGGCTGGATCATCAACGTTCGGTTTTACGGCAGTCAGTGCGTTCATCAAATCGTTCCTCTCAGTAGATTGTCAGGGAGATATGGCGCAGCTCGTTTCGTAGCCATAAATTAAAAATATCTACATTTTTGAAAAACGCGCACAGAATTGGCTTGTTTGTTTATTATTTGTGATCAAAAACAACAATTATTTAACATTATAAAAAGTAAGTATTTAGAGGCTGGATGGATACTGAGTGGCTATTTCAGGGGCGAACCCCCCTGATTTTAAAGAAGAATATAAGGTGTATTAATGTTCAAGTGCGATGGCGCAGACGTGTTCAACATGAGTCAGATCGTGGTATAAGTCGGGCAAGGTCATCTTTTTACGTATTACGATTTTGAGATTAACCTCAATTTTGCCCTTCTTGATATCCCTGATCGTGATGTTTTCAATAATGTTTTTCTGTTGATGAATGCGGGTTATCAGATTTTCGAGAGCGTCGCGTTGATCAAGAATAACCCGCACTTTTACTTTTCCGGGAAACTGGTTTCTGGTCTGTAAGAAAATAATGAATGGGCTTAGTTTGATGGCGAGTAAAAATAAAGCCGTGGCAAAAAAAGCATGAAAATAAAAACCGGCTCCACAGGTGATTCCCACCCCTGCAGATGCCCAGACAATTGCTGCAGTAGTAAGACCAGAGATAGCATCGTCATGTCGGTGCAGAATGACTCCCGCACCGAGAAAACCAACGCCGCTGATAATCTGGGCCGCCAGGCGCATAGGATCGCTACGGATATTCATCGAAATTTCAGCATAGTATTCAGCAGATTGTATTGATACGACAGTTAACACGCAGCTGGCTACGGATAAAATAACGCAGGTTTTGAAGCCGACCGGTTTCCCTTTCGATTCCCTTTCCAGGCCAATAATGCCACCCAGAATAAATGCAATGCTGATTTTGATGATCGTAGTTAAAGGCAACAATCCTTGCTCATTGATGATGGCGGCCAGATTATTCATGCAATTACCTTAATGAGAGAGTCTTTAACGATCAGGAGTTTGCTTTTTTCAATGTGAGGTCCGTTTTGCGTTTGGAAATATCGTCCCGGAAGAAAATCAGGAAGAATACGCTGACCACTGCGGCAACGCCTGCTGAAACTAGCCAGAATGTTTCCCATTGTGGTAACGACTCTGGACCTTGTTCCGTCACGGTGTTATTAAAGATTTGCCCGCATACGGTAGAAGCAAATAGCAGACCAACGCCGTTGGAGACGATAAATCGTAAGCTTTGGGCTTGTGCTTTGATCTCTGGCGCGGCTTTACGGTCAACATAAATGTCGCCCACGGTAAAGAAAAAGTCCCAGCAGAATCCTTGTAACATCAGGCCGATCAGCACAAACATCATGTTGGCATCCAGCGAAGCATTAGCAAATAATAGTGTGCGGATAATCCAGCAAACGGCGCCTAACATTAGAGTTATTTTGAAGCCAGCTTTCAGTAAGAAGAATGACAGCAGGAACATGAAAATGACTTCACAGGCGATGCCAACCTGCATCATTGAAGCGGCGTTATCGAATCCAAGCGCTTTTAAAAAGACCGGGATATAGGCGGAATAAGCCGTTTTGGGGATCATCAGGACAAAAATACTGAGCATCAAAACTGAGAAACTACGGTCTTTGAAGAGCGCCAGAGCGTCCAGACATAACAGATCGCGAAGCGTAAACACGCTTCCTTTTGCTTTCGGTGGGGTGTTTGGCAACGTAAAACAGTACAGGCCGAGAACGACACCTGAGGCCGACGCAATATACCAGGTGATGGTATTTCCAGAATAACCCATTTCACCAATGATAAAGCCGATGACCATAAAGCCAAATGTGCCGAATACACGAATAAATGGGAAGTATTTTACCCCGTTAATGTGGCTGAAACTGATACTGTTAGCCAGCGCAGTTGTAGGATAAAACAGCAGACCAACCAGGAAAATCATGGTCAACGTCATACCTGTGTTGTGTGCCTCAATAAATTGTGGAACAAACAACAGTACACCAGCATTAATTAAATGCAGGATCGCCATGACTTTTTGTGACGAAAAGAAGCGGTCGGCGACCATGCCAATAAATAGCGGGGAAAGAATAGTCGCCAGGCCAAGCAAGGCATAGGATGAGCCAATAATTGTCGCCATACCATAGGTGCTCAATACCAGCCCCATGGTCATATTCCAGGCACCCTGCATGAAATATTGTATGAACATCATAATCAACAGGCGTGGTGTTTTATTAAGGTCCATATTGCATATCCTTATTGATTGATGCTCAGGTTAAGCCCGTCCCAGGCGACAAGAATGTTTTCTTTGTCGCATGCCGCAATGAGATCGTCGTGCAGCAGACCTCCGCTGTGTGAAATATGCGAGACGATAAGTTGGCTATTTTTCTCAAGGCAACCCAGTTCCGCAAGCCTGTCTCTGGTGGCGAAGACTGTTTCCAGACTCATGTGGTTATTAGTACGATTATCACCATTAAAACCGTAGGTGCATTCCAGGACAGCCAGATCGATTTTTTTCCCTTTCAACCACTGCCATGTGAGCTCAGGAAACCAGCCTGAATCATGTCCGTAGAAAATGGACTGACCTTCCTTTTCGATAAACCAGGTATAACAAAGCTCCCACTTGGCATGGTTAGCCAGTAGTGGAGTGATGCGGTATCCGCGAGTTTCAACGGTCACGAAGGGAACCAGACAATGAAAAGCAAATCTTTCAGCGCTGTAGCCCGGTAACACTTGGGCGGCACCGTTAATTGCACGGTCATTACCAAAAATGTGCAACGGATGAGTAATCTCAAATCCGTACCCTTCCATCCGGCTAAAAAGATCGCCGACGTTGAAATGATCGGGATGAGTATGTGTGAACAATAGCGATCTGATCTCTGTTGCGTCCAGGCCATCTCGCAGCAGTTGCTGACTGAATTCAGGCGCGACGTCAATGAGCAGTTCATCGTCGATAATGGCTGAAGAGTGTGTGCGTAAGTCTTTGCCTTTACGAATGCGGGCTTGCTGGCAGTGCTCACAACGGCAAAAAGGATTGGGGATCCCTTCAGATGCAGCGGTTCCCAGAAAATGAATCTTCATGTTTCCCTCTTAATGACAAATGTGATTGTTGTTTTTTTAAGCGTTAATGTAATAAAACATAATTGGAACGTGTCAATTATGGTTCCGGCGTTTTATATGAACAATGATCTTTTGCTTTAGAAGTGATCTTCTTCAAATATTATAAAATTTATATATGTATTTCATTGTGTTAAGAATTTAATGTCATGAGTTTTGTCTATGAATAGCGTCAGGCTTTTATTTTGACATGCTTATAAAATGCACTTTTTATTTTTGTAACGTTCAAATTCATGTGCTGGAGATAGTTTCCTGATGAGTGCCGTGCTAGCATCAAAGCATCAGGGGAAGGATGTAAAAATGCCAACTATCAAAGACATAGCAAGAATTGCCGGTGTGTCGCATGGGACTGTTTCGAATGTGCTCAATGGCAGAGGGAATGTAAGCGTCGAGAAAATTGAAGCGGTTCAACGTGCAGCCCGAGAAGTTGGCTATCAGTTGAATGCGCAGGCGCAATCGTTGAGAGCCAGCAAAAGTCAGGGAGTGGCATTGATTCTGCCCGACATCAATGCCGAGCAGTATTTTCAACTCTATCGGGGATTGCATCAGGTCTGGCAGCCTTCATTAAGCGAACCGATTGACCTTTACCTGACCAATGATCTGCCCAATCTTGAGCTGGAGATCCTGCAAACGCTGGCGGCAAAGTCTTACCAGGCCATTGTCTCAGTCAGTTGCCTGAATGACAGTCAGCCCTATTACGACTTGCTCAGACTCTCTCCGGAGAATGTTCTGTTTGCCTATCGCCAGCCTGTCGGCGCAGTTTGTTATTTTAGCCTTGATTATGTGACTGCAGGCGAAGAAATAGCGAGAAGGGCGCTGGCACAGCAGCCGGGCCATATTGGCGTTTTCTGTGAACGTCTGGAATTTTCCCACAGCGCGCGCTTCACTCAAGCGATACAGGAAACCTGCCGGGAATTAAGTCCGCTTACAAAGCTGACGATTTTACCTGCACATGCCAGTGAAGCTAACACCGTCGCTTTTGACTTTTTTCGTGGGGCAATTCCCGATCTGTTTATTGTCCAGGACTCTGAGAGAACGCGAGCACTAACGCAAGCAGCCTGGTTTGGTAGCTCCCAGTCCTGCCCGCCGATATTGCAACTGAGTGATAATCTTCCTGCATCTTTCGACGGGATCACAAGCTACCAGATGGATTATGGTCGTTTGGGGACAACTATTGCCTCCAGTATTCGCCAGCCCAAAAGTAAAGAAAAGCATCGTATTCTGACGAATTGCGGTTTTTCCTGGAATGGTCAGTACGTGCCGCCGCCTGAGAAAGAGGCGACGCTGAATATGTTAATTTTACCGAGTCCTTCGACTGATGCGTTGAAGAAACTATTACCCCACTTTTATCGCCAGACCGGTATTAAGGTAAATCTTGCGGTTTATCCCTATGATGAAGTTTTTGAAATTCTCTCCCATCTTCATCTACATCCTTATTACGATTTACTGCGAATCGATATGGCGTGTTTTCCCTGGTTTGCAGAGAAAGCACTATTACCGCTGGAGTCCGTCTCTTCTGAGCTTCCGTTACTGCTGGAACACTTCTCTGAGCAAATTCAACAGCACTTCAGCATAGTAAATGGGACGGCATGGGCAATACCTTTTGATGCCAGTATGCAGCTTCTGTTTTATCGACGAGATCTGTTTGAAGATGCGACGATTAAACGGATGTTTTATGAAGCAACGGGAAAAGAGTTAACGCTTCCAGAGAGCTTTGCGCAATTTGATGAGATAGCGGCTTTCTTTAGTCAATTACATCAGCCAGAAAATAAACAGCGCCCGATGGGAACGGCGGTGACGCTAGGAAGCTCAGGGCTTATCGCTACTGAGTATCTGCTGCGCTACTACGCGCTCGGTGGGCGTTTGGTGCGTGAAGGCGAGCCGGTACAACTCGAGCCTTCACTTGCCACTGCTGCACTCGAACAATATCTACAACAACTTTCTATCGCCGTGAACCTGCCCGGAGAGTGGTGGAGTGACGCGGTAAAACAGTTTGAGCGTGGAAATCTTGCCATGCTGATCATGTATCTCAATTTGTTTAACGATGTGGCGCACACCGCCATAGCTCCCACAATTGGCTATGCGCCCGTTCCGGGGCAACTTCCACAATTGGGTGGCGGCTCCATCGGAATGTCCCGCTACAGTAAAAAGAAAAAACAGGTTGAGCAGTTCTTTCATTGGCTCTATTCCGATGAAATTGCCCGGCATCTGGTTCTGCTGGGAGGGAATAGCGCCTGGTCTGGAATATGTCACGACCAAAACGTTCTCAATCTCTACCCGTGGTTTAATTTATTGAATGAAAAAGGTATGACGGGAATAAGGGAGTCTGAGGGAAGTAAAGGTGAACCTTTCAACCTGCGCCAGGCAGAGATTATTATCGGGCAAGGTGTGACGAATGCGATTAACGGCATTATGGATGTCACCCAGGCCGTGGAATATATCAATGCGCGAATAAGAAACGAAACGGGTGCCTGAAAATAGGCAGCGCCTCGCCTCTTACTGATGACGTAAGAGGCGAGGTAATGCTTTGATCAGTAACCGACTTTATAAATGCGTCCGGTTTGGATGCCTTCCACGCTGCGGCGATAGGCATTGGCAACGGTAGCGGCGGGGACGCTTTCAAAGCCTGGGAAGAAACCATCGTATGCTTCGGCGGATTCACTGAGTACGGTTGGGCTTATCAGGTTAATGCGCTGACCACGACCTAGCTCACAGGCAGCAGCGCGCACAAATCCTTCCAGTCCGGCATTGATCGTTGCCGCATTCGCCCCTTGTGCGATGGGTTCATGGGCGATAATGCCGCTAATTAGCGTAATCGAGCCGCCATCATTGAGGAAATGTTGCCCGGTTAATGCCAGACGTATCTGGCCTAACAGCTTATCCTGTAATCCCTGATTAAAGTCCTCGTCGGTCATTGTCGACAGCGGGCCAAAGAACAGGTTGCCGGTGGCGGAAACGATCGCATCTACCCGACCGACTTTTTCAAACAATGCCTCGACACTCTCCTGCGAGGTGATATCGACCTGGTAATCTCCCTGCGTGCGACCTACGCGGATCACCTCATGTTTACGGCTTAACGTTTCTGTGACTGCGCGCCCCACTGTACCGCTGGCACCAATAATTACGATTTTCATAACCACCTCCAGAATAGTGTGAGCCACTATTCTTTAATGAAAATGAAATCGGATAAACTGGCTATAAGTTAGATGATTACTAACCAGAGGTTTGTAATATGGATAAGCTGCGCGGCATGGAAACGTTTATCGCCGTGGTGGAGAGCGGAAGCTTTACCTCCGCGGCAACTAGACTCGAGATGTCTGCGGTGATGGTGGGAAAATATATCACCCAACTGGAAGCACAGCTTGGCACGCGTCTGCTGGAGCGCAATACTCGCCGCCAGAGCCTGACCGATGCCGGGCGTGTCTATTTTGAAGAAGCCCGCCGCGTGCTGGAGCAGGTGTCGATAGCCGAGCGTTCGGTAGAGCGTCTGCGGCTGGCCCCTGCGGGGACGCTGCGCATTAGCGCGCCTACTTCTTTTGGCGCTTGCGTTATCTCGCCGCTGGCCGCTGCGTTTTTACAGGCCTGGCCAGACGTGCGCATTGAGCTGGATCTGACCAACCGGATGGTTGATCTGGTGAATGAAGGCGTCGACCTGGCGATCCGTATTGGCGATATCCATCAGACTGATGTGGTGGCGAAATACCTGTGTCCTTACCGTATGGCGATCTGTGCATCAAAGGATTATCTTGCCCGTCATGGCACGCCCCTTACGCCAGCGGATCTGGTGGATCATCTGTGCCTGTCCCATACCGTGTGGACGGCTCGCAACGAATGGATACTGCCTGGCGTGACGGGCGAAGTCAGATGGAAGCGTGATGCGATCCTGCGCTGTAACGATGGTCATGGCCTGCGTATGGCGGCGGTAGCGGGGGCTGGACTGTTATTGCAACCGGAGGTGCTGCTGGCGCAAGAGTTGGCTACCGGGAAACTGATTCGGATACTGGAAAAGTTTACGCCGCAGCCGCGGCCGATTCATCTACTGTGGCGACAAGATTTGCGTCCGCTGCCTAAGCTGACGCGGTTTGTTGAGCACGTACTCAGTGCCGTTCAGGAATTAAGATGAAAATGCCGGATAAGGCGCGTCAGCGCCGCTATCCGGCATATTATTAGCTGATATCCACCTGCGGTTTGCTGTTACGTTTACGAATCAGGCGTAGCACTGGCGGGACCACGATAACCAGTACCGCCATCACCAGCAGCACTTTCGCCACGCCGCTGGCCCACAGAATATCCATATTACCGTTACTGATAGACAGCGCCCGACGGAGGTTCTGCTCCAGCATTTCCCCCAGAACGAAGCCTAAAATCAACGGCGACATCGGGAAGTGCATTTTGCGCAATATGTAGCCCAGCACGCCGAGGGCAACCATCAGCACCAGATCGAAAGTGGTGCTGTGGACGGCATACACGCCCACCGCGGAGACTGCCGCGATAGCGGGTACCAAAAACCACAAGGGGATGGTTAGCATACGGGTAAACAGGCCGATCAACGGGATGTTCATCACCAGCAGCATCACGTTAGCAATCAGCAGCGCCGCAATCAGCCCCCAAACGATATCCGGCTGTTCGGTGAACATGGCCGGACCCGGGGTGATATTGTACAGCGTCAGCGCGCCCATCATCACCGCCGTGGTGCCGGAACCCGGTACGCCGAGCGTCAGCATCGGGATAAAGGAGCCACAGGCCGAGGCGTTGTTGGCGGCTTCGGGGGCCGCCACGCCGCGTATATCCCCTTTGCCGAAGCTGTCGCTATTGCCGCTGAGCTTTTTCTCGGTCATGTAGGTGATAGCGCTGGCAATGGTTGCGCCCGCGCCAGGCAGGACGCCGACGAAAAAGCCAATCACCGATGAACGCAGGGTTGCGCCAACGCACTGCGCACCTTCTTTGGCGTTAAATAACATGCGGCCCGTTTTACGCACCAGCGTCTGGCCACTGCTGGTATGTTCCAGCATTAACAGTATTTCAGAGACTGAGAACAGCCCAATCACTACCACGATAAACTGCACACCGTCGGAGAGATGAACGCTGTCAAAGGTAAAGCGATAAACCCCGGTATTGGCGTCTACGCCGACGGTCGCAAGGCCGAGACCGATAAGCGCTGCCAGAAATGATTTCAGCGGGTTTTGCGCCATCATGCTGCCAAGGCAGGCAATGGCGAAAACCATTAAGGCAAAGTATTCCGCCGGACCGAAGGCCAGCGACCATTGGGCTAACGCCGGGGCAAACAGAATGATGCCGCCGATAGCGATAAGCGAACCAATGAAAGAGCTGACCGCCGAGATAGAGAGCGCAACGCCGCCGCGGCCTTGCTGCGCCATCGGGTAGCCATCCAGCGCGGTCATAATCGCCGCCGCATCGCCGGGAACATTCAGCAAGATGGAGGAGATACGTCCGCCGTATTCGCAACCTATGTAGACCGTAGCCAGCAGGATCAGCGCAGATTCTGCAGGCAGATGCAAAGCGAAGGCCAGAGGCAGCAGGATCGCCACGCCGTTAATGGGTCCAAGACCAGGCAACAGCCCGACAATGGTACCGACAAAACAGCCAATCAGGGCGATGACCAGGTTTTCCGGCGTCATGGCCACCGCGAAACCCTGAGAAAGATAAATCCAGGTATCCATCGTTTCTCCGTTAACCCAGCCAGGCGCCGAGTGGTAAGGTGACGTCAAGCAGTCGGTCAAAGGCATACCACAGCAGAATGCCGAGTACCGCGCCGGAAATCCCCGCAGCCGGAATGGTTGCGCCGAACAGCATGCCAATTACCACGGTGAGAATGGCGGTGGAGATGGGAAAACCGAGCCATTCGAAACCCCAGGCGTACATCAACAGAACAATCACCATCGTCAGCAGCTTTTGCAGCACGTGACGGCGGGGCCAACTGATGGTGTCGGGATGGCGCAACAGCAGCGCCACGGCGCATACCAGCATCAGGCTGATAATGCCAAGCGGAAAGGGACGCGGCCCAACCGGCTCATAGCTGTATTCGCTGGTGATTTGCCAGGCCACGAACAGCCCGGCTATACAGAGCAACAGCCAGATACCTGCAAAAATACGATCGCTCATCATCTTTGCCTCTGCGCTTATTTCGCCAGACCGAAGGCTTTCGCCTGCTCACGGTAATCCGTGACCTGCTTTTTCACGTATTCGTCGAGCTGCTTACCGCTCATGTTGAATTCAAACAGGCCGCGCAGATCGCGCTGCTTTTTAAACTCATCGGTCTGCTGGAGTTTGTTAAAGGCATCAACCCACCACTGATACTCGGCGTCGCTGACTTTTGGTCCAACGTAGAAGCCACGAATGATGGGCCACACGAGGTCATAACCCTGCTCTTTGGCGGTTGGCACGTTAGCTAACTGGCCTGGCAGACGTTCATCAGAGAACACGGCGAGCACGCGGATTTTGTCGCCGCTAAGATAAGGCACCATCTCGCTGAGATCGCCGGAAACCACCTGGACGTGATTCCCCATCAGCGCGGTGACCGGTTCGCCGCCGCCCTCAAAGGCCACATAGCGCATCTTGTGTGGATCGACGTTGGCTTTTTGCGCCAGCAGCGCCGACTTCATCCAGTCCTGACTACCGATAGAGGCGCCTGCGCCAATGACCACGCTGTTAGGATCTTTCTCCATTGCCGTCAGCAGATCTTTCAGCGTTTTCCATGGTGAGTCCTGGCGTACGGCAATCATGCCGTAGTCAGTGCCGACGCTTGCCAGCCAGCGGACATCATCAACGCCGTAGCGACCAAACTTCCCTTGTGACAGGTTCAGCAGCGAGCCGCCGGAGAATGCCACTACGGTACCCGCTTCAGCCGGACGTTGCGCGACGATCGCGTTATAGGCCACGGCGCCAACGCCACCGGGCATGTAGGTAACGCGCATCGGTTTTTCGATAGCACCGGTTTCCATCATGCTCACTTGAATCAACTTACAGGTGAGATCGAAACCACCGCCAGGTTTAGCAGGGGCGATACATTCTGTGCGCGATGGCGCTTGTTCCGCCAGAACAGAGGTACTCATCAGTAAAATGCTTGCAGTAAGGGTACGAAGTAACTGTTTTTTCATTGTTTATCCTCACGCCGGAAAACCGGATTTTCGGGTACGGAAGAAGATTTTTGTGATTATGTGAGCCGATGTGTAGCAGTTCGGTTGCGTGATTGTTAAAACATTAACCTTTCAATTCCCTTTCAATGCGGCAGAAACTTTACAGGATGTGATATGCGTCTCTTATTAGCGGAAGATAACCGTGAGTTAGCTCACTGGCTGGAGAAAGCGCTGGTGCAAAACGGTTTTGCCGTCGACTGCGTTTTTGATGGCCTGGCGGCCGACCATCTTTTACATAGCGAAACGTACGCGCTGGCGGTGCTGGATATCAATATGCCGGGACTGGATGGTCTTGACGTCGTTCAGCGCCTGCGCAAACGCGGGCAGACGCTTCCTGTTCTGCTGCTGACGGCGCGCAGCGCGGTGGCCGATCGGGTGAAAGGATTGAACGTCGGGGCCGATGATTATCTGGCAAAACCGTTTGAAATCGAGGAGCTGGATGCGCGGCTGAGGGCTTTGCTACGCCGCAGTGCGGGGCAGGTGCAGGGCATACAGCAACTGGGCGAACTGGCGTTTCACGATGAGGGCTATTTTCTGTTGCAGGGGCAGCCGCTGGCGCTCACGCCGCGCGAACAGGCATTGCTGACGGTGCTGATGTACCGTCGATTGCGACCGGTTTCGCGTCAGCAGTTGTTTGAACAGGTCTTCAGTCTAAACGATGAGGTCAGCCCCGAAAGCATTGAATTGTACATCCATCGTCTGCGTAAAAAGCTACAGGGAAGCGATGTGCGCATCGCCACGCTACGCGGGCTGGGCTATGTGCTGGAGCGTAGCGATGAAGTGGGTTAAACCCCAATCGTTGTACCTGCAACTGCTGATGTTTCTGGGTTTGCCGCTCATGTTGTTGTGGGGGCTGTCGGCATTTAACAGCTATGTCAGCGCGCTACAGGCGGCGACGCAGGCGTATGACCGGACGCTGCTCTCGTCTGCCAGAACCGTCTCCGAGCGACTGGTTGTGCACAACAAACAGCTGGAAGTGAATGTGCCGTGGGTGGTGCTGGACAGCTTTGAGCTGAATATGAACGACAGGTTGTATTACAAGGTGGTCGATCCGGCGGGGAAGGTTATCTCAGGTTATGACGATTTACCTGCGATGCCGCCTGCGACATCGCGTACGCGGCTTTATCCGGCGCTGGCGTGGTTTTATCACACTGAATATCGCGGGGAGGCAATTCGCGTGGCGCGTCTGCTGCAGCCCGTCAACGAGGGCGGCATTATCGGCATGGCCGAGATTTATGTCGCCGAAACGCTG
This sequence comes from Citrobacter sp. RHBSTW-01044, assembly GCF_013781945.1. Classification (NCBI taxonomy): domain Bacteria; kingdom Pseudomonadati; phylum Pseudomonadota; class Gammaproteobacteria; order Enterobacterales; family Enterobacteriaceae; genus Citrobacter; species Citrobacter sp. RHBSTW-01044. The sequence continues at coordinate 1,095,772 of NZ_CP056180.1, forward strand.
CAATCGCGACGTTACCTGGCGCGACAGCTGCTGTTTTCCTCGTGGGTTTCGCAAGGGCTGCTGGTGCTGCTCACGCTGGTGCTGGTCGGCTGGCTGCTGCGTCGGGTGTTACGCCCGATGCGCCAGCTGTCATCGCTGATGGTGCGTCGCGAGCCTGGGCTGCTGACGCCGCTGCCGGAGCTGCTGCCGTGGTCGGAAACCCGTCTGTTGATTGTGGCATTCAACCGTTATCTGGACCGACTTCGCGGCCTGATCTCTCGCCAGGAGCGCTTCAGCGCGGATGCTTCCCATCAGCTTAAAACGCCGCTGGCGGTGCTAAAAACTCAGGCGGCGGTGGCCCTCGCCAGCCAGCAGCCGCAGCAATGGTATGAGAGTCTGCAAGCCATGAGCTCCACGCTGGACAACACCATTCAACTGACGGAAAGGCTGTTACAGCTGTCGGCTGTGAAGCGCAAAGAGCAAGGAGAAAGGCACTTCTCGCCGGTTAATTTGTATGAGGTGGTGCAAAGCAGTTGTTTCACGCGACTGGCGCAGGCGCGCAGTAAAGGGATCGATCTGGGCTATGAAGGGGAACAGGATGCGGTGTGGATTGAGGGCGATGAAGTCCTGCTTGGCGAACTGTGCGGGAATCTGCTGGATAACGCACTGAAATACACGCCGCCGCATGGTGTGGTAACCGCCCGTCTGCTGCGAAAAGGAGAGGCGGTGGTGCTGGTGGTTGAAGATAGTGGGCCGGGTATCGATGAGCAGATGGTGCACCAGGCGCTGCTACCGTTTCATCGCCTTGATAACGTCGGTAATGTCCCTGGCGCCGGGATAGGCCTGGCGCTGGTCAACGACATTGCTCGTCTGCACCGCACGCACCCTCAGCTATCACGGAGTGAAACATTAGGCGGGTTAAGCGTACGACTGCGGTTTTTATGCCTGGTGCGAGACGCGCATGACGATCAGCATCGTCCTGCGCCTGTTATTTAAAGGTCACCGTCGCATTGACAGGGATACTAAATGTGCCGGGTTGGGGAGGATTTTTCAGCCAGAACAGGGTTGCCATGAACTCTTTGCGTCGGCTGTCGCTCTGGTTGGTAAACGCGCTGCTGGCAAAATCGATACGGTTGCCGCTGATAATGTCCCCGGAGCCGGGGTGTGCAGCATCCTGGAGCGTAACGCCGATATCTGGCGTACCCTGACCGGTAAAAACTGCGCCGCTGTTGCTCGTGGTGCCGGTAAACGTTACCGCGTAGTTGATGCCGCGACATTCATGCTTCCCGGCGGCTTCTGCGGCAATAACGGCAAACTGTTTACTGTGGCTGTTATCTTTTCCCACTTTTGCTTCGGTAATGCTGATCCTGCCAAACTCGACGGTATCCGTTCCTTTGTCAGAGCTGATAGAGACGATCGGTTCGCAGTTGATATAACTGATGTTATTCAGGCCATTAAGCGCGGGGCCAAAGTTTTTTGCCGGATTGCTGGTGGAGCAATGCGAACCGCAGGCGTTAATGCTGCCAATACCGTCGACGACAAAAACTTTGTTGATGGTGCGACCGGCCAGCGCAGGCAAAGGATCCGGGAGTTTTCCGGTAGCGACCAGACTGAGGTTAAAGGTGAAAGAAAATGTTTGTGGGCGCGCCTGGCAGTCACTGGTATGGCTGTGGTTATTACTCCTGCAGTAGTTGTCTGAACCTGCTCGGGGCAACGTTGCCTGATATTGGGTGGTGACGGCCTGGGCGCTTTGATCGTAGGGGCGACCATCAATGCTCACCACCAGTTTCATATTGGTTCCCTGCAGAAAATGCGCAAACTCATGATCAGGGTCGATGTAGATTCTGGCGGCTTCGCCGTGGGGCATATAGTCTGTGTCGCGGCAAGTGACGCTAACGGTTTGTGGATTGGACACCCAAACGGTGTCCCCAGCGGTGGTACTGTGGCTGATTTTAATGGGATCAACGTGTACGGAGACGCTGTTTGCTGTACAGGTAACCGCATAGCTTGCACTACTGAATATCGGCAAACAAAGCAGCACCACGAGTTTAACTATTTTTAACGGATTCATTGATTGCACCTTACGAGCCGACGCACTGGGCGGTAATTTGTGTATATCCGATTTTCTTCACCGGCTGGTTATGGTTATCCGGCATTTGAATAAAGCAGTGTTCATTTGCGTGGGAGCCCCAGCGCACTTCCAGGCGAGAATTGTCCTCCACGCCGCTGGCATACAGTGCGCCATGCATACCGACCAGACCGTGGCTACGACCTTTGGTATCTCGTACGTTCGCGCCGACCGGGGGGGCAATATTGCCGGGCATGACGGCATTGACCAGATAGTTGCGGCCGCTGAAGGTTTCAAACACCACTTTGCCGATGGCTTTCTCTGTTGGAACAATTTTTTTCTGTGCCTGCGGAATATCCAGCCCGGCACCAATATCAGCGGTATTCAGACTCACCACGTTGTAATGCCATGCGTCTGCGGCGGTAAGGACCGCATAGCCGTTACCGTCAATTGCCACGCCATTTTGTTGCTGGATATGGACACCGTCGGCATTTTTGGCCTCGACCAACACCATGGTATCGCCAGGAGAGTGCATGAGCGTCACGCCGCCTGCGTGCAGCATTGCCCCGCCGCTGATGCCCATATTCATATTCTGGTAGTTGCGTCCTGCGCTGTAGCCCCCCTGAACATTCATCTTGTCGCCTTGCCAGGCGGCGTTAACCCCGGCAGAGGAATCCTGTCGATCGGTGGTACTGCCCTGAACGCCCCAGCTCAGACGATCGTCAAATGCTGTATTGCTGTAGCTGGTGGAGTAGCTGTCGCCATTCTGCTGGCTATGCATGATGTTGGTGGAGACAAAGCCGCGGCTATCCATGAAATCGAATGGAATGGAAAGCGTCAGGTTGATACTGCGGTCCTGGTAGTCGTACTGGTTACGGGTATCCTGTACATAAACGCTCCAGTTGATTTTCCCCAGTGTATCGTTGTAACCCAGCTGTATCGTGCGGTCGTGACTCCCGTTGTGCCAGTAGTTTTGCTGGCTGGCGCTGACGTAAAGAGAGGCGTTATCCCACAAACGCTGGTTAACAGAGACCTCAAAACGTTGGCGGCGATTATTGTAGTTAGTGGTGTAGTAATGCTTTTTGTTGTGCTCCTCGCCAGGGAAACGCAGCTGTTGATTCGGGTCGTCATAGGCGATGTCGTAATAGCCCGAGGACCAGCTGTTATGCTCGTTAATGGTGTCGCTAAAGCTGTAATAACCGGAGGTATTGTAGCGGTAGCCTACCAGACGGAAATCCGTACCGTACTGGTTCAGCGATTTGGAGTATAAGAAACGGTAACTTTGTCCTGTGGACGTATCTCCACTGGCAAGCTGCGCTCTGGCGGTAGTGATATCGAAAGAGATCGCGCCGAACTGGTGCAGATCCTGCGCGATCCCGGTGGCAATCGCATTATAGCTTTCTGCGGTCAGGAAACCACCGTACAACGTGGAGCCAAAGCTGAGACCATAACTCAATGTGCCTTGAACAAAGCGGGGCCGCCAACCACCGCTGTAACCGTCGCGGTATTCCCCTGCCGTAAACTGAAAGCGGTTGTTACCTGCACGCAGCATGTTCGGTACCGCCGAATAAGGCACACTGAAATTACGCCGACTGCCATCGGCTTCAATAACGCTGACGTACAGGTCGCCGCTTTGGTTGCTGGGGTTGATATCATCAATGTCAAATGCGCCCGGCGCGACGTTTTTACTGTAAATCAGATAGCCATTTTGACGGATTTCGATTGTGGCATTGCTATTGGCGACGCCGCGAACGACTGGCGCAAAATCGCGTTGGCTATCAGGCAACATGTTTTCATCGCTGGTGAGCTGTGCCCCGGTAAACTGGATGCTGTCAAACACATCGTCGTCCGTATAGGTTTGCCCGAAGCGCAAGCGGCTACGCAGCGCAATAATATTACGTTCCACCCACGTGGAAACCGCCTGCCATTGACGGCCTGAACCGCTGGCATAGCTGAAAGTAGACTGGTTACGAAAATGCCATCCCGCCAGGTTTATACCGTTGGCAAAACTGGCAAAAACAGAGTCATGATCCTGGCCCTGTTCAATCAGGTGCGTCGTATTGGCGTTGTAGCCGACAAAAGCGGCATTAATCCCATCGTCATAGGCCGATTCAGGCACGGCGTCATGCGCAGTCGAAAGCAGAAAAGCTTCTGGTACTGAAATATCAATGCGCTGGTAGTTTGCATCTGCCGTCAGGCGACTGTTTGCGATCAGAGCCGTGAGCTCCACGCAGGTATCGGCGTTACCTTCAGGGATTTTAATCCCGTATTTGCGCAGATCGTCCGCGCTCAGGCAAGGTTGCGGCTTGCCTTGTGGTTGACGTCTTTTAAAGTCAACATTGCGCGTTTCGACGAAGCTATGGTCTAGATATATATCGTATTCAAACGTGCCTTCGCTAAGTCCGTCATTACGGGCTATTTGCACTACGGAGGTAATATTTTGCGTACCATGTACAAAACGGGTATTAAACTGCGGCGTGCTGCTGGCGTATGCAGGTATGCACACGGCCAGCGTTGACAGCGTAAAGAGGGTGTACCGTTGCGGGTGCTTATTTTTTTTCATCATGTGCAACCCCAGCTTAATTGCAAGATACCGGGACGTTATTAACCGCGTTAGTGCCGCCGTAATCATCTACCCAGCTAAAACCGATATGGCTGACTTTTTGCTGTGACAACGCAAACGTGCGTTCGCCATGCGGATTAATCATGTCGGCATCAATGTTTTGGCCGTTAATATGTAATTGCGTCAGGGAGATATGTAACGGCGTCGCATTGACCGCCCGCAGAGTATGACCGTGGCACTGCCACTGTAATTTCTCAACGGCTTCAGGTAGCGTCATATTCAGCCCAACAGGGCGATAAAATAGTTTGATGCGAATACGCTGCGCCAGCTGTAAGGTATTTTCTTCATTCTCGATGGTGGGGATTTCCTGCACATTAATCCACACTACAGATTCAACATCCTCAGGAAAGCCGTTGCCCTGATAAATAGCTCGCAACACGGCTGATTTATGGCCGTCAAGTTTCAGGATCGGGGGCGTAATTAACATTGGCAGATTGGCAGGCGTCTCATCCGGATTACCATTATCCAGCCACGTCTGTACCATATATGGCTTGTCTGTATTATTGTTGACGTCAAACATCGCCGCTTTATCGTTCTCATTATAAATAACGCGCGTTTGACCCAAATTAATTGCGCTGTGAGCGGTGCTAATCACACACAGCAGCAGGTAAAAGAATATTTTATTCATCAGGTGCACTTTCCAGGTTCAGGGAAGAGTGCCATCCATAGCAATCAACGTCCGTTATTTATAAATGACGGTGTAATTCATATCCGCAGTGATCGTGCCAGCCGCAGGCAGCGTTCCGCCAATTTGCTGATATTTGGCGACCAGATCGATTTGTGCATCGCCATTTTGATCTGCTTTTAAGCTCACCTCATTACTACCGGAAGCGAAATCGAGGGCATGACCCGCTTGATCCACTTCGATGCCAACATCGGTGGCAGAAGCCGAGCCACGTTTCGCTTCCAGAAGTGCTGTGTTACTGCCAGGGGTTTTACCGGTAAAGACCACCACATAGCCGCTTCCTCCAGTTACCCCACTACAGCCGCTAAATTGCAACGTAAACGGAGTATCACCGGTGCTAGAGCCCGCGCCGCTAAATAGCTGGTTGGTAACTTGTGGCAATGCCACTGTTTTACCTGGCTGGTTTGCTGTGCTCACCACGCAGGTACTGGCAACAATTTCACCGGTAAAATGGACCGTCGCGGTGGCTTTAGAACCTGTTGCGGCAGTGGTAACGTAATTCGCTGCTGCGCCAGCATTAGCGGCAAACAAAGCGACCAGTACACTGCTGGTAAGTGCAGTTTTCATCATCATAACTCCGTTAAATTTATTATTTACCCAGAAAAGTACTTGTCAGAGGCACAGATTCAGCTGGAGTTCATCAACGTCAAAAAATGATGTAGGACTTCATTTGAAAGAAATGATTAACGTGCGTAAATTGCTCAACAAGTAATCCGGCGCGGATATTATTTATTTGCGAAAAATAAGTAAACAAAATTTTTTTGGCATGATTGAATGGCTTTGGAAGGTGTTTTTATATATATCTTAACAAAAGTGTATACATTGTTATCAATAATTCGTTGGGGCGATTTACGCTGCTTTTAACAAAATTTTAATGCTGTCATTTATTCTCTTCTCTTTATTTTAAATTGATGTGTTGGTAAGCGCTGTAAACTCTGATGTTAAAGGTGTGTTCATGCAGAATGTTGACATTAGTAATATGTAACACGCATTTTCTCAATGATTGGCTATCGTTTTAATTTAAGCCATGCTTGCCGCTTCTACTCATCGGAGTTGCTACAATTATTTAAACTAAATTTTTTTACTATTCGTTTTTTTTTTGAAATTTGAGCGTGAAAATGAAAGCAATCGCAGACTCTTCGTAAAATACCTTATTTATAATAAGGTTGCTAATCATTGCTTTGTAAATGTGTTACTAAGTTATTTTTATGGTGGGAATTATAAATACACTTATTGATTTCTTCTTGTCGCTCTCCAGGACTCTCATCACTGAGCGTAGCGCAACGAGGTTTGGACAAAGTATTGCTTTTTGTAAGGTTAACCCGTTGTCAGGCGCTCATCATGTGATTCTAGCCACTGGTAGCTTATGAATTGTGATCTGTCAATGACGTTTATGTTGCAATTAATCATGTTTTTTAAGGATGAAATTAAAAAATATTACCAATAAATAATCATCTAAATCATTGGGTTGCATTTGTATGGTGCGAAACCCATCACATTGTATTACATTGTTTTTTACATTTACTGACAGTGTGCCATTGCGTTTTTAAGACTTGTGATATAATTAGCAACATAAATGAGAAAAAAACAATTAAAGATCAATAAATAATGGGCTGAGATATGCTTAAAAAATCGCTAAAGATTAGCAGCCAGGGATATCCAGTCTTTTTAAAGCTGGTCGATTTCATTGTAATCAATGCGACGTTAATTTTTAGCGCCCATCTGTTAGGTCTGGCGCCATTTAACACCATTGCCATTCTGAGTATTCTCTTCTCAGTCTTTTTCTTACTGTTTGCTGAATACATTAAAATGTATCAACAAAAGATTAAGACGATCGGTTTACGTAATCAAAAACGGTTGGTTTTTTGTACACTACTGGCGATTTTTCTGAACGAACTGGTCAGCATGACGGTGGCTGAACCCGAGTCTCTCGGCTACTTAGACAAACTGCCTTCCCCCTTTTATTCAGCGATTATTTACTGGTACTTCATCCCATTACCTTTTCTTTATTACATTCGCTTTTTCATTTTTAAATATTCAACGAAAAAGAGTATGCGTGTGGCGATTATTGGTCTGACCGACAATGGCCTGGCGGCAGAAAACGCGTTAATGGATGAATACGCTAATATCACATTAGATCTGGCTTTTTATGATGAGCGCGCCTTATCCCGCTGTGGCGATATCGTCGATAAGGTTAAAAGCCCCTTTCGTGGGCCGGTGATCAATCTGGTTGAGGAAGCCCGGCAGGGAAATATAGACGAAATCTACATCGCTTTACCGATGGTAGCTTTACAACGCATTCGTCATTTTTTGGCGATGATGTCAGACACCACCGTAGATACGTATATTGTTCCTGACTTCCACACCTACAGTAACAACATGTCCAAGCTGCGCTCCATTCACAACCTGCAAACTATTGGCATTTTTAGTTCGCCGTTCGAAGGGGCGGGTTCGTTTATCAAGCGGGCGGAAGATTTGGTGCTTGGTAGCATCATTATGGTGATGATTTCTTCGCTGATGTTGGCCATTGCCATTGGAATCAAACTCACTTCCCGCGGGCCAGTCTTTTTCAAACAAGACCGGTATGGTCTTAGCGGGCAAAAAATTAAGGTCTGGAAGTTTCGCTCGATGCGCGTTATGGAGAACGCCGATACGGTTATTCAGGCCACTAAAAACGATCCACGAGTAACCAAGTTTGGTAGTTTCTTACGCCGTACCTCACTGGATGAACTACCGCAATTTATCAATGTATTGCAGGGAAGTATGTCGATTGTCGGTCCCAGACCTCATGCGGTTACGCATAATGAGCAGTACCGTAAACAGGTCGAAAATTACATGATCCGCCATAAAGTTAAGCCTGGGATCACCGGGCTTGCGCAGATCAACGGTTTCCGCGGGGAAATCGATGCGCTTTATAAGATGGAAAAAAGGGTTCAGTACGATATTGAGTACATTCAAAACTGGTCTTTATGGTTGGATATAAAAATTATTATTAAAACTATTTTTAAAGGATTTATCGGTAAGAATGCATACTAAATTACTCGTGATTACCGGAATCGTGATATCGCAGCCCGTATGGGCTGATTTAACACCGAAATCACACATTGGCTTTGCGGGGATCGACTTCCAGGGCAAGGTCGCTGTGGACTATGGTTATAATGATAACGTGTCTTATCAGCCACATAGCAGAGATGCTATCGGTTCCTCGTTTCAGAGCGCAGCGCCCGTTTTGAGTATGATCGGAGAGCGCGGTCAGGATAAGTATTTACTGATGTACTCCGGTGATTATCGTAACTACTCAAGCGATTCCGCTGATAACTATAACGATCATTTTTTCCGTTTTAACGGTGCCTGGCGCTATGGGCTCAAGCACGGCTTAACACTCAATCTGGAGGATACGCTTGGGCACGAATCCCGCGGTCGAGGGATCACTGAGGGGTTTCTACCGGGTCAATTCGAGCAGTATGGGATTAAATCTCCGCTGACGACGAATTTTATTAACAGTGAATTGCGCTACAGCTTTGGCGCGCCGGATGGGCGCGGGAAAGCGGAACTGGCGTTGTTATACAAAAAACTGACGTTCGGCAATACGTCTGACGCCCAGGAGAGTAGTGAAGATTTCTACAATTACATTCAGGAACAGGAATGGCACGAAAATAGCCTGGTGGCAGAAATTTTTGACCAATACACATCCAGAACGCGTTTTCGCTATAGCTTTATTACTAACCAGCGTCACTATGATAACAACTCAGAAAAAGACACTAATGAGTATTATTTACTGTATGGCCTGAAGTCACAGTTGACGGGAAAAACCAATGTCGACATGAATATTTCATGGTTGTACAAGACATTTGAAAACAACGCAAACTCGCATGATTTTAATGGTCTAAACTGGGATGTAAAAGGGGAGTGGAAGCCGTTACAACAGTCTGTTTTCACGGTGCACTCAGCGCAAAGCATTAAAGACCCATCGGAAGTTGGGGGATATATTTTAGTCACCCAGTATGGTCTTTCTTACCAGCACTTCTGGTTAGGCAACCGTTTCTCTACCTTGCTGGATTACTCATACACTTCAGAAGACTATAAAAAACAGAATAAAGATCGGCATGATAAAGATGGGGTATTTAGCGTAACCATGAGCTATGACTACACACCGTCGGTCAATTTTGAGATTAAATATCAAATAGATACGTTGAATTCGAATAAGGATACTGATTCGTTTTATATCGGTCCCAACGACAATCAGGAAGTCATCAGAACGTTGGGTTATGATAATTCTATGATTATGCTTAAAGCTAAGGTTCAGATCTAAAATGAAAATAATAGAACTGTGCGCGGTTTTGCTATTCAGTATCCTGATGGTCGGATGCACAACGTCCAGCCCGAGATTAATGGACGATCCTGCTACTGTTCAGCAGGATTACCGACTTGGGGCAGGGGATACTGTCAATATCGCTGTTCATGGTCAACCCGATATGACGATGCGGTTTATTTTGGATAAGAGTGGGGAGATTAATTTCCCGTTTGTTGGTGCTCTTATATTAAAAGATAAAACTGTTGAGCAGGTGACTAACGAATTAACTCAACGCCTGACTGGAGATTATTTTACTACTCCGATGGTGACGGTGAGTATTGCCGAGTTCCGTAAATACTATGTTTCTGGCGAGGTGAAAAGTCCGAATGGATTCGCTTATGAGCCAGGACTTACCGTCGAGAAATCTATTGCGCAGGCGGGGGGATTTACAGATCGTGCTGACCGTCAAGATATCAACATTCGCCTGTCAGGTAGCAATCAGCTGCTTGAGAATGTTGATTTAACGCACTCTGTTCATCCTGGGGATGTCGTGATTATTGGCATGGGGTTCTTCTGACGATGAAACTATCAATAGTGGAAAACGGCAAAAAACGAGAAAGCACTGTTGAATTCTCCCGCTTTGCCAAAGCGCTGAAAAAGAACGCCTGGAAAATCGCGCTGGCCGGTATCGTTGCCGGGGTCGTGGCTTATCCGTTAATCAGCATGATGTCCTCAAAGTATGTATCAACGGCGACGGTGCTGATTAAGGCGCAGGCCGATAACGTTTCTCCGTTCCCACAGGTTGATGGTTTCGATTCAACGCGCAGTGGTTACTACGAAACGCAATATGCGTTGATGCATTCACGAATTGTGCTCGAGCAAGCCGTTCGCGATATGAAGCTGGATGAAAACCCGGCATTTACCGGGGAAAAAGCCGATGCTCAGGGCGCTGATAGCAGTGAAAGTCGGCAACTGAGAATGGAGCTGGCGCTGAAAACGTTGTCGAAAAACCTGAATGTCATCGGTATTCGGACAACGAACCTCGCCTCTATTACCTATGAATCGACTTCGCCCCAGGTTGCGGCTGATATCGCCAACGGCGTCGCGCAGGCTTTCATCAACTATACGCTGGAGCAAAAGCGTCAGAAAGTAGAGAAAGCCCGCGAACTGAATTATGAAAAAATGGAAGAGATTCAGAAGTCGATAGCGAAGCAAAAAGAAGAGATGGAAAGCTATCTGAAAAATGCCGGGCTGTTGACCTTTCGCGGTATAGATGGTTTTGAAACCGAGCAGTTAAGTATCGTGACCAATCGTCTGGCCGACGCGACCCAACGTCGTGTTGCCGCTGAATCCGTTTATAACGAAGTGAATGGAGCTGGGAAGTCCGCCGAGAGCGTTATCTCGCTGCCTTCGGTCTCTAACCACGCTCAGATTCAGGATCTGCGCATTGCGTTGATTCAGGCGCAGCGTACGTTGTCTGAACTGCGCAAAGTTTATGGGCCAAAAAACCCCGCCATTTTAAAAGCAGAGGCCGATGTTCAGTCGATCCAAAGCCAAACCGGACGGGTGTTGGGTGAGCTGAAAGTCGGCTTACGTCAGCAATATCTGGCGGCGCTGGCGGATGAAAAGAACTATCAGCAACAGGTGGAACAGCAGAAAGAGATCTTCCAGAAAATGGCGTCAAAACGGGATGCCTGGAACGGCCAAAAACTGTCGTTAGATAAAATGGAAGACCTGTATAAATCGCTCTATCAGCGTACTCAGGAGTTGTCGCTGTCCGGCGTGAATGCCGATGCGGTGTTATACGATCCCGCAGTTCCTGCATTAAAACCGGCGAAGCCGAATAAATCACTGCTGTTGGTGATGGTGGTCATGCTGGTGGTTGTGTTCAGCATCATGTATTTCATTGTCAAAGCGGCGATGGATAACTCAATCGCTAGCCTGAGTCGCATGAAAAAGCGCCTCAACGTTACCCCGCTGGGCGAAATCCGTCGTTTTAGTGGAACCTCAGGGCGTGCGCAAGTGCGGGACATGATCCTGAAGAACCCGCTGAATGCCGATATTGTGCACGGTATCCGTACCCGGATTATGCTGGATAATCGTCCATTACAGACGCTCGCCGTGGCATCGACGGAACACGGTGATGGGCGTTCTTTGTTGGCGAATCTGTTAGCGAACTCCTTTAGTTTTGACCAGAAAACGCTGCTTATTGATGCAGATTTCTTTAATACGGGCGGGCTTTCTTCTGAACTGGCATCAGCCACATCCGCAGGCCTGGCTGAGCTGCTGCGCGGAGAGACTCAGCTGGAACAGGCGCGGATCACGCTCAGTGATAATCTCGACTTTATTGCGCACGGCAAGAGCACCATCTCTTCTTTACTGATGTTGTCGTCGGAGCACGTTGAACCCTTAATGCGCGAACTGAAATCGCATTATCAGCGCATCATTATTGATGTTGCTGCTGTGAATCAGAGTCAGGATGTTCAACTGATCAAACGTGCCGTCGATGGGGTTGTTTTCATTGTGAAAGCCGGGGTGGGGTCGGCGGTACACATCGCCAGCGCACTGGATAAGATTGAGGAAAATAACGGCGTGGTGATTGGCGCGGTACTCAATGCGGTTGAAGAAAAAGATCTTGAAACCCAGGAGGGTCTGCGTTCACTTAACTTCAGTACCGATCAACTGATGACGACGCCAGGCCGGGTATGAGTCTACTGAAGAGCGCTTCCACGATAGCTGGTTCATCAGTCATCTCGCAGTTGATTGGTGCGCTGTCTATCTGGTTGATTTCGCACAAGTATGATATGGCTGAGGTGGGGCTTTACGCGCTCAATTACAGCATCGCCGTGGTGGGCGCGCAGGTGTGTACCTTTGCATCGCAGCTTTTAATTCCAAAACAGCACGACGACGAACTGGTACAGAACGTCGTATTTTGCCTGATCCAAAGCACGATCATTGCCTTACCGTACGCCGTACTGTCAGCGTGGCTGTTTCACCAGAACATCCTGTTCCTCTATTTGCTGACGCTGGCGACGGCGTGGGTTTTAATCTCGGAAAACCTGTCGCTGCGCACGGCCAATTTTCGTTTTCTGATTTTCCAGCGCATCTCTGTCTCTGTGGTGGTATTACTTTCGGTTCTGGTTACGCATCAGGTGCAACTGTTTTATTGGTCATGGGCCTGCGCGACGATGGTGCTGACCATAAGCTGTATTTTGCATTCGTTTGATATTCGCTCTGTGGCGGCTAGACATTTGCGACCTGCCAGTAACTGGCATTTTTTCAAACAAAATATCCATCACATTACCAAAGTCGGTAGTGCGGAAGTGCTGGCGATGGCCAGCAGTAATTTGCCGATTATGTTGATTAACTTTTGGTTCTCGGCGCTGACGGCAGGTTATTTTTCCGTGGTTAGCCGCTTTTGCCTGGCGCCGGTGGTGATCATCGGCAACGCAGTGCGCAATACTATTTTTTCCAAGTGGTCTATCGACTTCAGAAATAATACCTTTAATTATCATGAATATACCAGGGTGCGGATGCTACTGTTGGTTCTGGGGGTTATCTGTACTCTCGGGGTGTTTATTTTCTATCCAATAGTGATGCGTCTGGGCTTTAGTGAAGACTGGATTAACTCCATTGAAACGTCGCGCTACATGTTGCCCTATTTATTCCCGGCGCTGGCGATAAGCCCTCTGACGGTGATTGAGCTTATTTTTGGTTCCCACCGCTATTTTCTGCGTATCCAACTGGAACAGCTGGCGATTGTGTTATTCGCATTTGTCGTCATTCCCTATTTTCATAAAGATTATGCCACGTCGGTTATCCTGTTTTCTTCACTGACATTTATTCGCTACGCCTTCATTTATCTGAAAATGAATAAGCGAGCCAATCTTCTGAAAGACAAGCCGGTGATACTATGACGCTGAATACCGGATACTATTTACAGGTTTTTAGCTTTATCACGCTGATCCTGTGTGGCCTGGTGCAATACTTTACCGGCATGCAGTCGGTGCTGTGGATCCCCTTTTTCCTGACCCTGTTGATGGTGGGATTATTGGTGATGCAGACGCGTGATGGCTCGCTGCAGCTGGATGCGCAGGAGACGATTGTCCTGGCATTGTATTTTTCGTTCCTGATACTGGCCGGAACATCGACGCTGATTCAGGGTGGGATCACCGTCGCGATTGTGGCATTTAAAAATGAAATCGCATTGTCACTGGTGATGATCTGTTTGCTGCTGGGATTTTGCCGGGAGTCGCAGATTTACCGTGCAACGCGCTATCTGTACTGGGTGTTTTACGCGCAAATCCCGGTAATGATTTATCAGGTTTTACTGGTCGTTCCCCAGCGCGTTGCGGTGCGTGGCGAAGATGAGAAATGGGACTCTGTGGTTGGCACGTTTGGCGGTGACCCCATGGGGGGCGGTAACACTGCTGCGATGGGCCTGTTTTGCCTGTTGATTATGTTGTTAAAAGTCTCTGAGTATAAGCACGGGTTGACCACGTTCAAGTCCATGGCGCTGCACATTGTTCTTGGGATCGGGCTATGTATTATTGGTGAAGTGAAGTTCGTCATTCTGCTGTCACCTCTGTTCCTCGCGTGGGTGTGGATCTCACCGAGCTACGTCAAAGACGTCAGTAAGGTTAATCTGAAGACGCTGTTGGTTATTGTGGCGGGCATGCTGCTGCTTATTAGCCTGTCGATAGTGATCCTCGCGTACTATTATTCTTCCGCGTTTGGCGGCGATCCGTCGAAAAGCTCGTTAAGCATTTTCATCGACTCCTTAAGCTATATTTTTGACCCGAACTACATCATGTCTACCGGGGAGTTAGGGCGCTTTACGACGTTCCTGTTCTGGTTGAAAAATAACGATCTGTGGGGGCTTTCAGGAACATTATTTGGGTACGGGCTCAACGCCACTAACAGCGGGAGTACGGTGTCGCCGGGCTTTTTGAATATCATTTATAACTTAATTCTCGACTCGACTTCCCTGAGTATGCTGCTGTGGGAAGTCGGGGTGATCGGCACGTTACTTTTTATTAGCTTATTCATTTATATCCTGAAAGTTTGTCAGCCAAAGCCATTACTGACGCTTGAACAACTGGACCAGCAGGATCTTCAGTTGCTGAGCTTTGCACCGGCGTTTAACGCTTTTGCTATCAGTTGCTTAATTAGCTTACCTTACAGCCAGATACTGATGATTACACCGATGTTACAATTCCTGTTCTATTTATCACTAGGATCAAGTTTAGTGATTCGTCGAACCGTCCTTCGCTGTGTAGGGTAATTGTATGGACCAAAAACCGTTTATTTCAGTGAGTATTAAAACACTCAATGAATCTGAATGTATTGAGAAAACGATAGACAGTATCCGCAGGCAGCTTGTTGATTATCCACATAAAATTATAGTGGCAGATAGCCTGTCAACGGATAACACCCAACAGCTTGCGATCGATAAAGGGGTGACCGTGGTCTCTTTAACTGACCCTGGCGATCGCTGCTGCGGCGTCGGGCATCAGTTAGGTTATCTGTATAGTGAAGGGGAATATCTGTTGCTGATGGACGGCGACATGGAGCTGGAAGAGGGCTTTGTGGATCAGGCTGTCGCTTTTTTGCAGGCTGAGCCGGAATATGCAGGTGTCGCGGGAACCGTTGAAATGGACGATGCCGTTAACTATGAATTTAAATCGCGTAAGCAGCGTATTAGTAAAATCTATCCGCTTGGAGATAGCGACCATTTAGGCGGTGGTGGGTTATATCGCCGCTCTGCGATTGAGAAAATTGGTTATCTCACCAACCGTAATTTGCACGCTTATGAAGAAGCTGAACTTGGCCTGCGTTTGCTCGATGCGGGTTATAAACTACGCCGTCTGAATATTCCGTATTTTATTCATACTTCGCATACCATGCCGACCTTTCAGATGCTGAAGCACCGCTGGAAAAGTGGATACTATCAGGCACCGGGCGAGCTTTTACGTTGTGCGTGGGGAAAACCTTATTTCGGCAAAGCGTTAAAAATGGTTAAGAACGAGGCGATTTTTTCTGTGTATCTGATTGCCTTGTTTATTGCGGCGGTGACCTTCAATCTCGAACTTTTCGATATTGCATTTCTACCCTTGCTAGCCTTTATTATCTTGAAAACCGTGCAGAATCGATCGTTATTGAACGGATTGCAGAGCGTAATGAACCTGGCCGTGCTTTCTGCGGGACTTGTTAAAGGGTTGACTAAACCAGTACGCGATCCGTTGACTCCGCCTGACAGTAAAATCATTCATGAATAACTAAGGCTGGCGCAATGAAAGTTTTATTAGTGAATAAGTTTTTTTTCATTAAAGGCGGCGCGGAAACCGTTTATTTTCAAGAGCGCGAGATGCTGAAACAGGCCGGAGTGCAGGTTATTGATTTCTCGATGCAGCATGAGAACAATTTCCCTTCGGACTATGCGGATTATTTCGTCAGCAATGTGGACTACCACCAGGAGAGCAATCTGCTGGGCGGGCTCAAAACGGCGGTTAACTTTATTCATAATTCGCAAGCCTGCAAAAAGATGCTGGCGCTACTACAAAAAGAGCGTCCGGATATCGTCCACTTCCATAACATTTACCATCAGTTAACGCCAGCGTTGATTAAAGTGGCCCGCAATTTTGGCTGCAAAACGGTGCTGACCGCGCATGACTATAAAATCGTCTGTCCTGCCTATTCCATGCTGCGCGACGGTAAAGTGTGTGATTCCTGTATTACCGGGACGGTTTTCAATGCCTTCAGGTATCGTTGCCAGGAAGGCTCTGCTTCAAAAAGCCTCTTGCTCTCTTTAGAGGCGACCTGGCAATATATTGCGCAAAATTACCAGGCGCTGGATGTGATCGTTTCGCCGAGCGTCTTTTTACGCGGCGTATTGTTGCGTACGCTGCCGAATTCGCGCATTGATGTCATCGTCAATGGCGTTGATGACAGCCGTCCTCTGGATGAGGTAAGCGATGCGGGCTATATGCTGTACTTCGGTCGCCTGAGCCGTGAAAAGGGCGTGGCAACGTTATTGGCGGCGCATGAGAAAATGCAGAACAAAGCGCCGCTGAAAATTGTGGGGCACGGTCCCCTGCACGACGAATTAGTCGCCCAATACCCGGACGTTGAGTTTTTAGGTTATGTGCAACAAGGGGAAGCTCTCGATAACCTTATTAAGCATGCCCGGGCAGTGATCCTTCCTTCAGAATGCTATGAAAACTGTTCTATGGCGATATTAGAGGCGATGTCCTTAGGCAAGCCGGTGATCGGATCGCGCATCGGCGGCATCCCGGAACAAATTCGTGACGGTATCGAAGGGATTTTATTCGAACCTGGCAATGCGCAGGAGTTAGCAAATGCGATGGATGCACTGGCCGACTTGCCAGAGAAGGCGCGGGTCATGGGCTTACAGGGTCGTGCGCGATTGAGTGAAAAATATGCGCTGAGTAAACATATGGATACTCTACTGGCGCTCTATAAAGAACTGCTGAGCAGGCCATAGTATGAGTAAAAAAATAACGGTTTTTGGTACGCGTGGTATTCCTGATGTATTGGGCGGGGTGGAGACACACTGTCAGAATCTATATCCTGCCATTAAGCAGCAGTTGGACGTTGATATTTGCGTGATTGCACGCTCGCCGTATGTAAATTACAAACGATCGTTATATAAGAAAGTTGAAACCTACGCGCTGTGGGCACCCAAAAAGCGCTCGCTGGAAGCGATTGTCCATTCCGTTTTAGCGGCATTTAGGACAAGTATCGACCATTCGGATATTGTGCATGTCCATGCTATCGGGCCTGGGCTTGTGATCCCATTATTACGCATGTTAGGGAAAAAGGTGGTGTTCACCCATCATGGACCTGATTACGATCGTCAAAAATGGGGATTCGTTGCTAAAAAAATATTGCTGCTGGGTGAGCGTTGGGCTGTGAGATATGCCAACGAAGTGATTGTGATTTCTGAGGTTATTAATCAACTGATCCAGAAAAAACACGCTCGCTATGATGCGCATTTAATTCACAATGGCGTCAACGAACCGCGGTCGTTATCTGCGCTGACCATCGACAATACGCTCTCCCGCTTTGGGCTGCAGCCGAAAAACTACCTCGTGGTGGTTGGGCGATTTGTGGAAGAAAAAGGGATGCATGATGCCATTGCCGCCTATCAGCGCAGCGGTTTCACTATGCCGTTAGTGTTAATTGGCGATGCGGATCATCCGACCGAATACAGCATTCGCCTCAAAAAGCTTGCCGCGGACACGCCTGGCGTTGTGATGACGGGGTTCTTGCGTGGTGATGAGCTTCAGGCGGTGTTTTCGCAGGCACAGCTGTTTGTGATGCCTTCATACCATGAAGGATTGCCCATTGCGCTGCTGGAAGCGATGTCATTTTCTCTTCCTGCCGTCGTCAGTGATATTCCGGCTAACCTCGAAGTTCAACTGCCGTCCGAGGCCTATTTTAAGGTGGGGGATGTGACCAGCCTGGCCGAAAAACTAACCGAGTGGGCGGCAACCAATAGCGTGGACTATCGTGTATATTTGCAAAACTATAACTGGCATGAAATCGCCAAAAAGACGATTAACGTCTATCACTCAATTGATAAAGATATAGGTTAATTTTGACCAGTCCTCAAAATCGTCCTCCCGTCATCGAACGATTTTATGCTCACCTTGACGAGCCGATTGCGCAAGGGTTGACTCCTGAACAAAAAGAAGGGGTGGAAAAAGCGATCCTGGCCTCGACTCTGACTTCGCGGCATCAGATCGATATTCGCCGAAGCTTTCCCTTTTTCAGTAAACGCTATTATCTGGTTTTTTTGTTTGGCAGAGATTTGCGTCGGCTGCATCGTCAGGAATCGACCCTGTCGAGAATATTGCTCACTTTTTTGCTGCTGATAGCCGTGTTGTTCGTTACCTGCTGCGTATTGCTGACGCTGTATATGATCAAATCAGCATTAGGTATTGATGTGTTCCAAAATTTTCATGTGGGTATATGGGACTGGTGGTTAAGTCTGAAAAACCGCTAGCGTAAACAAACCTGTGGAGGGCGTCACTGCGATGAAGTGTAAATGGGTTTCTGCGCTGTTGTTGATGTCCTTTCCGTTGGCGGTTATGTCCGCATTAACGACCGTAACCCCCAAAGCATTAACGGGCCCGCTAACCAATCCGGGGATTGGCGTGGCAAGTTTCCATCAGGGGTACGGTGAAACGCTGGGTCTGGCGGATTATCCCAATACCGGATTTGAATACGAGCGATTTTACTGGCGAGAGCTGGAGCCTGTTGAAGGTCAGTATAATTTTGCGCTGGTGGATGATGCCTTCAAATACGCGGCAGCGCATCGTCCCGCGATGAATGTCGGGCTGCGGTTTATGGTGCTTGCCGATCCGGGGGATGGCACCAAAATTCCCGATTGGCTGATTAAAAAAGGCGTGAAAGGTAGCTGGACGCCCGATAATAAAACATTTATTCCGGATTTAAGCGACCCGCTGTTTATTGAGTACAGCCAGCGTCTGCTGAACGCATTCGGAAAACGCTACGACGGTAATGCGAATCTCGCTTTTGTGGATATCGGCATGGTGGGGGCCTGGGGGGAATGGCATAACAGCAATTTCCCTGAGCTGAAACCACTGTTGGAGCAGTACTCCACCGCGCAGTTAGACCGCTACGTCGCAATGCACTTTTCTGCCTTCCCTTCGACGCCGAAAATAATGTTGATGAGCGGTGGGCAAAGTCTGGCGAATGCGGTGGCGCGAGGGGCTGGATGGCGGGCGGATTGCTGGGGTGACCTGCGCGTATTTTCGGACTCCTGGAGCCATATGGCCGATGATTACCCGCAGCGATTACTGGCAGCACAGCAGAGCTATTCGGGGTTTAACGATGCCTGGAAACGTGCGCCGGTCAGTCTGGAAATCTGTTCATATATGCAGGACTGGAAGAACACCTTCCACTATACGCGTGCCGAAGTGCAGGGCATTTTTGACTGGGCGGTCAAGCAGCACGCCAGCACGATCAACCTGAAATCGAGAGCGATACCCAGCGATTATCGACCGATTGTTGATGATGCGCTGACCAAACTGGGCTATCGGTTTCGCTTAGCGTCTCTGAGCCATGAGTCCGTGTGGGACGGCGGACAAACGTTGAGGTTGAACAGTACCTGGTATAACGAAGGTATCGCACCGATTTATCTGCCCTACACGCTGGCATTTCGTGTGGTGGATAGCGCCAATAAGGTGGTGGCGCAGGGGAATGCGGCGGATGATATACGACGTTGGCTCCCGGGCGTTTATCAGGTTAGCTACGCATTGCCCATGCCGGGTCGACTGGCGAAAGGGCAATACGCCATTGAGGTTTCGATGCTGGATAAATCCGGGGCGGCAAGAATTAACTTTGCCAACGAAGGAAAGCAGAGCAGCGGCTGGTATCGCGTATCAACGATAACGGCACACTAGCCCGTCACTGCAACGAGCCTGAGGCTCAGGCTCGTTGCCGGGTACATCAGATGTTATAACCATTCGGGTTGTTTTTTTGCCAGTTCCAGGTGTCACGCATCATTTCATCAAGGTTGTAGATGGCCTTCCAGCCTAACTCTTTGTATGCCAGTGACGGGTCAGACCAACATTCGGCAATGTCGCCGGGCCTTCTGTCGACAAACTGATAGCTTATTTTTTTCTGCGCCGCTTTTTCAAACGCCTCAATCAGATTAATCACAGAATAACCGACCCCGGTACCGAGATTAATCACCTTATAGGCAGCGCCTTTATTCTGGCTATCCAGCGCGGCTAAATGGCCGGTCGCCAAATCCATGACGTGGATATAATCACGAACGCCGGTGCCGTCGGGGGTTGGATAGTCATTGCCGTACACCGACACGGTTTTCAGCTTACCAATCGCAACCTGGGAGATGTACGGCACCAGGTTATTGGGGATACCGTTGGGATCCTCACCAATTCGACCCGATGGATGGGCGCCGACTGGGTTGAAATAGCGCAGGCAGGTAATGCGGAAATCGGGCTGCGCGCGGGAGAAATCGGCCAGAATCTGTTCGACCATTAATTTAGAGGTACCGTACGGATTGGTGGTTC
Source organism: Citrobacter sp. RHBSTW-01044 (assembly GCF_013781945.1). NCBI lineage: Bacteria > Pseudomonadati > Pseudomonadota > Gammaproteobacteria > Enterobacterales > Enterobacteriaceae > Citrobacter > Citrobacter sp. RHBSTW-01044. The sequence continues at coordinate 1,116,505 of NZ_CP056180.1, forward strand.
CCCCCGTACGCGATTGCTCGCTCAGCGGCACGCTTTCCGGATTACCGTATACCGTAGCAGATGAGCTAAAAATGAATCGATTAACGCCTGCGGCCAGCATCTCATCCAGTAAAACCAGCGTTCCAGTGACGTTGTTTTCGTAGTAAGCAAGGGGTTCTTTTATCGACTCGGAAACCGATTTGAGGCCCGCAAAATGAATGACATCAGTGATGTTATGGTTGGCGAAAATGTTTTTTAATGCCTGCCTGTCGAGAACATCAGCGATATAGACAATGGGTTCCCTTCCTGTGAGTTCCGCGACCCTGTCCAGCGAGATTCGGCTGGCGTTCGCCAGATTATCGATGACAACGACATCATCTCCTCTTTCCAGTAGCGTTAAAACAGTATGTGAACCAATATAACCTGCACCACCAGTGACAAGAATAGCCATACAGACTCCAGAAAAATGCTAAAAACCCGAGCGATTTTCCAGCAATGCACCCAAGGATCCAGTGGATCAGTTATTTTGCCGGGAAAGATATACGTTTCTATATTTTATCATACACTTATATGATATTTTTTTAAAGATTGCCAACAGACTGAACTTATTTATTTTTGTATCATAGGCAATATAATTACTTGAGAAGTTTAGCGTGTGAACGCCGTCACTGTGGTTGATCGACGAATTGATTTGTTCGATCAGATTCTCATCAAAATTAGCGTCATTCAGTGTGACTAATTCTTTAATGTAGATAGATTTTCCATACGTTTCAGGTGTGCATTCCTGGGTTAAGAAATACATTTTGTTATCGACAAGATAAGGCGCACCCGCTCCCCGATGATGATGATTACTCACCTTTAATGCAGGAGTAATTCTCTGCCACTGTCCGTGAAGATGCTCTGCCGAATGAATAATTATTTTATTATCCATGGTGGTCGACATAAGATAGCAGGTCTCATTCATTGAAAGAAAAATGTTATCTGTCACTTCGGTGTCAGAGATTAGAACTTTAATTTTCTTCCAGCGCGTAGGAAACTCTACTGACTGAAACAGTATCACTTCTTTTCTTTCTGATGATTCAGGAATCATGAAGAGCTGATCGTTAATATTAATCAGGAAAGGAAATGACAAATGACACATCAGGTCGTCAAAACCTTCAAGTTTCACGTCATCAATTTCAACCAGTTCACGATCAAGAATACGGCATCGGAGCGTGCCTTTCGAGTTGCGAAAGCTAAAAGCTTCATAAAAAACAAACAGTTTATCATCTTTTTCAATAAGAAAAGGATCGGCCTGAAACGTATATTTCTTTTTTAACTGCTGTGCAGCGGATTTACTTAATATATCCAGTGTATTATTTGGGAATAAGTGTGTACCATGATCCTTAATAATCATGATATCCCACGACTCATGATAGAATAACATATTTATTATTCTTTTTATTTTTGCTTGCATTCGTACCCGCTCCTTTTTATCGCCTGCATCATGTATGAACAGCTATTTGCGGCTCAGTTCATGAGACCTGTCGCAACGTTGTATGAATGTGCGAAAACTGATGTGAGAACACCAGTGGCTATTTTAAAACTAGTCGCAAGCATGTTTTTTGTCTATAGCACAAAAGTAGGTAAAAGCTCTCCAGAGCATCCTTGCTCCAGTGGACGATTTACTCGAAATGCACCTGCGGGTTATCAGCAAGGGAGACGTAGGTTTTGCTGTTTTTATCCAGGGTACGGATTTCACCGCTTTCGATGTCATATACCCAGCCGTGCAGACGAAGCGCATTATTTCGCAGCCCAACCGCGACGCAAGGATGCGTTTTAATATTATTGAGCTGTGCGATAACGTTTTCTTCCACCATGGCGTTAACTTTATCGATTGGGTTATCCCAGGTTTTCTTCTCAACCACGGCTTTCGCGGCATCGGCATAGTGCAACCAGTGAGCCACAGCGGGCATCGGATCCAGAGGCTGGCTATCGGCAATGGCTTTCATCGCGCCGCAGTTGGAGTGTCCGCAGATGACGATATCCGTCACGCCAAGTGCGACAACCGCGTATTCAATCGTAGCAGATACGCCACCGGGTTCCGGTCCAAAAGACGGAACGATATTACCGGCGTTGCGGATAACGAAAAGCTGTCCGGGCTCTTGCTGAGTAACGAGTTCTGGCACCAGGCGGCTATCGGAACAGGAGATGAAAAGCGCTTTAGGATTCTGGCTGGATGCCAGGCTGCGAAAGAGTTCCTTACGTTGAGGGAAAATCTCTTTTTGGAAGTTGAGGAAGCCCTCAATGATATGTTGCATAGCAGTGTCTCTTTTCTCTGTTTAAGCAGGTTATGATGAAGATCACACTTTCCAGTTTAACACCAGCCGACAGAACGGAAAAACTTTATAGCAGTTCTGCAACATCTTTGTATAGTTTTGCCCCACCGTGGCGGGGCAAAGAGTGTGATGCGCGCTATGCGTTCTGTCGTTTTTGGTACGCCGCTTTCAGTCGGTTCATCGCTTCTACCAGTACCGAGCGCGGGCACCCAACGTTGAGTCTCATGTGACCCTCTCCGCCGGGGCCATATTGCGCGCCTGGTGACAGACCCAGTTTTGCTTCCTTCACAAAAAATGCGCTTAGCTGTTCATCGCTAAGATTCATTTTTTCCGCGTTCAGAAACAGAAGATACGATGCGCCGCCATACACAATGGAGATTAAGGGACAGTGCTTTTCAATTTCACTTTTAACAAACGCCACATTGTCGGCCAGGTAGGCTAATAATTTCTGGTGCCAGTCGCCACAATGGGTAAAGGCGCTGTAAATGGCCGCCTGCTGTAATGAATGTGTCTCGGCAAGGTAGCAGTTATCCAGGAAACCATAGAACTGATGGCGTAATTCATCATTTTTAATAATGGCAATTCCGCCCTGGATCGCCGCCGTGTTGAAGGTTTTACTGATTGAGGTCAGCACGATTGACTGGCTCCCTGTCGCTTCGTCTAAAGTAAAAAACGGCAGATGGCGCTTGCCTGGCAGGGTTAAATCACTATGCACTTCATCAGAGAGAATAATGACGCCAGCTTGCTGACAATAGTGACTTACTTTTTCCAGCGTTTCCCGCGACCACACCATACCGCCCGGATTATGCGGCGAAGGGAAAAGAAACATTTTGCACTGCTTGAGTTTTTCGCTGAAATCATGCCAGTCAAATTCGTAATGACCATCTTTCTCAATGAGGCGCGTTTGAATCAAATTCCTGCCGCTGGTGTTTACCAGATTAGGGTAGGGGTCATATATTGGCGTACAGGTTAAAATATTATCACCTGGTCGGGTAAACACCATCAGAGAGAGTACGATAGTTTTTATGACGCCGGGAATAAAATGCAACCAGTGTGGCTTTATGTCGACATCATACTGTTGCGCATACCAATGAATAACGGACTCTTTCCATTGCGGATAATCCAGGTTGTAGCCTTGTACTGGCTGCGATACCACTGAACGCAGTGTGCTCATGATTGGCTCTGGCGTCACAAAATCCATATCTGCAATCCACAGCGGTAATACATCGGTGGTGCCGTACATCTGTTGTAATTGACCGTATTTACGGCAATTAACATCCCTTATGACAATATCATCAAACAAAGACATTGCTGACTCCTGGACAGTCTCTGAAAAATAGTTTAAGCAACGCAACAGTGAAGAATATTTCTGTATATCTAATCGATATATTAAATTTACCCTGGTGGTAGCCAATATTTAGCTATTTATTAACCTATGATTTTTGCTCAACCATATGCTCTGTAGCTTCATTTGGTTCATATTTAGCAATGCCAATACCGGTGGCAGCCCACAGCAGGGCAAAGATGATGCCGCTGTAGCAGAGGATTGCCCATGGCAAATAATCAAGTGTCGCCACGCCCAGCATCGTGGCGCAATAAACGCCTGAGGCAGACCAGGGAATAATCGGTTCGACAACGGTTCCGGCATCTTCGGTAGTACGCGAGAGGTTCTTTGTCGCAAGTCCTCGTTTTTTATATTCTTCTTTAAAGGCATCGCCGCACAGCAGCAGTGGCAAGGTTCCATTTGCCGTACAGGCACAGATGGTGAACGTCGTCACAATCGTGGTGGCCACCAGGCGGAATGTGGATTTAACGCCTTTCGTGAGCGCGTTTATCACGGTGTGCAAAGAGCCTGTCGCACTCATTGCGCCGGCAAAGCTGAAGGCGCTGAAGACGGTGACGAAGCTGCTAAACATTGAAATGGCGCCGCCTCGTTCCAGTAAGCGCGAAACATCTGATGACAGTGTTGGCAGGTTATCTCCGGTGAGCATCGCGAGCTTAAAACCGCTAACCACGGATTCGCCAACCGATGATGCGGTAAATTGCTGAAAGGCTAATGCCAGAATCATCGAGACTATTGTGGATAAAAAGAGCATCGGGATTGGCGGTCTTTTTGACAATGAGCCATACAAAACGATGATCGGTGGCAACAGTAGCAGAATGTTAAAGTGATAAATCTGGCCGATAGCGTTCATCAAGTTGGTGATATTAGCTGGCGCGCTGGATGAGGCATCAATGCCCATGCCCATATAGCTGTATACGACGCAGCAAATAATAAATCCCGGGCCGGTGGTCCACAGCAGATGGCCGATATGCGAGTACAGGTTTACACCGGCAGCCAGCGCCGCCATGTTGGTTGAGTCAGAAACCGGAGAAAGCTTATCACCAAACCAGCAGCCGGAGACAATAGCGCCAGCAGCAATGGGCAGCGAAACATTCAGACCAATCGCTACGCCAATCATGGCGATCCCGACGGTTCCGATAGATCCCCAGGAGGTGCCGGTACAGACTGAGATCAGCGCTCCCAGCATAAATGCTGAAATATAGAAATACTGCGGGTTAATCCACTTCAGACCATAATAAATCATCATTGGAATAGTGCCTGACACCATCCATGCGCCAATTAAGAAACCGATACTGGCGACGATTAATATGACAGGAAGCGCTTCAGATATTTTATTGCAAATAGATTGTAGAATGTCATCCCATGTGTAGCCGTGAGCGATGGCGATAAACGAGGCGGTTGCGGTTCCCATGAGGATCATGGGTTCAGCTCGAATATTGAAGATAAAATATCCGATGCTAATGCCACCCAGCATGACTATCATGGGTAAAACTGACCAAAAGAAAGACAATGGCTTTCTGTTGTTAGCGGTGCAGCTATTTAATTCCATAATTCCATCCCAATCGATAATGGTTGAACACGTCAAATAAATACCTGCTACAGGTCACCCATAAATGGGTAACATAGTTGCCAGAGTTCATGGCTGAACCCTATTTTATTAACTGCTGCAGATTATCTATTTTGACCTGCTATTCTGACGCTTATATTTTGGTAGTAAGGTAAGAGTGAGTTTGACGAATAAATTACCCCTCGGCATAAGGTGAATGATTTCGGCGCTGTTGGCTCAGTTTGCGATATTGCTGCGGCGGCATGCCGACGTATTTATGAAATGAGCTATAAAAACGGCTGCTGGATCGGAAACCTGCAATTGTAGCGATATCCAGAATTGTTTTATCCGTATCGCTGAGCAAAGCCCGCACATGGTTGATGCGCATTGCGGTAATATACTGTTTCATGGTTAGTTGCATCACGCGATGAAAAATGCCCATCGCATAATTTGGGTTGAGCTTAACGTGTTCGGCAATAGCATCGACCGTAAGCTGTTTGTCGCAGTTTGCGGCAATAAACTCCAGCATCTGGCTGACGTAAAACTGTGAATGCCGTGAAATACTGTTTTTCTGGGTGCGCGATGTTTTGTTACCCAGCACTGGCCGCCAGCCAGCGAGGCTAAATCGCTTGAGCATCAGGGCAATCTCATCAATGGCTAATTGACGAATTGGCTCATTGTCGCTGTTGAGTTCACTCTGCCAACGCTGCACTTCAAAAGCGCTCAGCTGCTGCGAGGCAAGCGACGTGATCACCATCCCATGCGTCACGTGGTTGATCAGTTCCCTGTCCAGCGGCCAGGACAAAAACAGATGCATCGGTAAGTTGAAGATGGCCATCTGTTTACAGTGCCCGGCATCCGTCAGCTGATGGGGGGTGCAGGCCCAGAACAGCGTGATAAAGCCCTGTTTGCTTTTCACCACTTCGTCATTGAAAAGGTACTCCACATCGCCATCAAACGGCACATTCACTTCAACCTGACCGTGCCAGTGGCTGTAGGTCATGGCCAGCGGAGCCCGCAGCTCGACGTCCATCCGCTGATACTCTGAGTAGAGCGCCAGCGGACTTCGCGACTTTTTTTCATAGCTGCGACACATATGTGGGTCGAGCGGCAGCTGCGGGGTACTTTTTGCCATTATGGGTGGGTTCCTGAATAGTGAATCTGACCATGGGTAGCGCCAAAGCATGAACATAGCTTAACCGAAAAAAAACGCCGTTTTCTCTCCATTTTCGCGAAGTTATTCCCAAAAACTCAGATCCTGTGCCTGTCGCTTGCCAATCTGAGTTAACGGGAATGGCGGGTTTTGATTTTAAAAACGGTCAATCAAAGCTGCTCACTTTGCAAAGCGACAGCGTTTTTCTGCCAATAAATCGGATTCATAGCGATAGCCAATATTCACGCAATACCATACATTTTGTATGTATCCATATCTTAAGGAATCATCATGTCCAGGCTCCGTACTTTAGCAACGGCTTTAGTTGCCGTTGCCGCGATGTCGATGTGCGCTATCCCCGTTTCGGCTAACCCCGGCAATGGCAACGGAAATGGTAATAGCGGCAACCATGGTAATAGTGGGAATAAGGGTAATAGCAGTCATAGCCAGAAAGGAAATCCAGGCCCAAAAAACAACTCGCAATCGGAACAGCGTAAAAATTATGGCAAGCCGGACCATGTTGATAGTGATATTAGCTATAACGTGGCCAGGCAGTATGCCGTCAGATATGGTTTGACGGGATATAAGTCACTGCCTCCGGGCATCGCCAAAAATCTGGCGCGAGGAAAACCACTTCCTCCGGGGATCGCTAAGAAAAGTGTCCCATCCTCGATGCTGAATCAACTGCCATATTACCCGGGTTATGAATGGCAGGTTGTTGGCGACAATCTGGTGTTGATTGCACTGAGCACGGCAATTGTCACCGCGGTTATCAATGGTGTGTTTGATTAAGTATCCCTGTACTTAATTTGCTCTGTTATACCCACCACAAGCCCGCGCTACGCGGGCTTAATTGTTAAAAAAGTGGGGCTCACAAACCATACAGTTTTATTTTTCGATAGAGCGTGGCAATACTGACTCCCAGTTCTGATGCAGCCTGTTTTTTGCCCTCCACGCTTGAACCAAATCGCTGGATGGCATTTTCGATGGCGTCCCTTTCCGCTTGTTTTCCTTGGTTCGCCAGCTGTCGGGGTTGTGCGGTCATCGTGGTTTTCCTGCTGTCAGCCGGGGAGAGTAAATAAGGGGGCAGATGGCTGGCGTTGATCCCGGCGGCTTCTCCGCGCATCACAAAAATGTATTCGATGACGTTGCGTAATTCGCGAATGTTCCCCGGCCAGTGCCAGGCATAAAGGCGATTAATAACGTCATCGGGCAGTTTTTGCGGTGAACGCTGGTAACTGACCGAAAACTCATCGGCAAAGTATTGTGCAAGGACGGCGATATCAGCCCTGCGTTCACGCAGGGAAGGAAGCACCAGAGGGACGACATTCAGGCGATAGAAAAGGTCTTCGCGAAACTGATTATTCTCCACCATCGCGCTAATATTTTTGTTGGTCGCGGCAATAATGCGCACATCAATATTAATGATGTTATTAGAACCCACGCGGGTGATCGCTTTTTCCTGCAACACCCTGAGCAGCTTGGCCTGCAGGTGCAGCGGCATATCGCCGATCTCATCCAGAAACAGGCTGCCGCCGTTGGCCAGTTCAAATTTCCCCATTCGTCCTTTGGGATCTGCACCGCTAAATGCACCGCGTACATAGCCAAACAGTTCGCTTTCTAGTAGTTGCTCGGGGATTGCCGCGCAGTTGATTGTCACGAAAGGGGCGGCTTTACGGGGGCTGTTTTGGTGAATGGCAAATGCCACGACCTCTTTACCCGAGCCGCTTTCCCCGGTGATGAGCACGCTGGCGTAGCTGTTGGCAATTTTGCTAATGGTGCTTCTGAGCTGCTCCATTGAGGAAGAGTGACCAATCAGCCGCACCTGCGTGTCAGACTCGTAAGGGGATGGAGTAAGGTTACTCAGGTAGTCGTGCGCATCACGAAAGATGACCATCGTTAAGCGATCGTTATCCAGCGAGGAGAGCGAAATTTGTTTGCACAGTACATGGTGTTTCTGGCCTTCAAGCGTCAGCCATGCTTCTTCATCGCCATACAAACTGTCCCCGGTTGTTTCAATGGTTAGCGGTAATCCCTGAACTTCGCGGTTGAGAATGCGATCGGCTGAATGATTGGCATGCCAGATAAGACCATTGCCATCAATTGCTACAACGCCGCGGTCCATGGCATCGATCAGACGCCGAAATGCGCCGAGGGTTTCCTGCGCGCGTAAACGCTCCAGACATTCAAAGACCTTACTGGAGATCATCACCGCGATTTGCTCAATAAAAGTGACAAACTTATCAATCTGGCTCAATAACGCGTCACGCTGCGCCTGGGTTGAGCAAATAATTCCGATCACGCCAATCACACGATTGTTGAGAAAAATTGGTGCGTTCAAATCCAGCATTTCAGAACAGTAGTGGTGTTTTTCACATAACTGACACAACGGATGTTCGCCGGGGTTTTTGATAAGAACCGTTTCTCGGACCTGCAAAACGTGGTGGTAGATGTAGCCATTTTTTGCCACGTTTTCATTGAGCATATGTCGGTATTTACCGGTGCCAGCGATGCGCATTAAGGATTCATCGATGATTTCAACATCCGTTCCGGTTATGCCAGAAATAGCGTCGGCATAATTGCAGATATCATCCTGGATATTGCTGAGTACTGAAATCATGGTACTTCTCCGGCAGTGAGTGGCATTTCTCAAGGGAGATGATAAATATGCGAAGCAATGCAAAAATGATTTGCGAAAAATCAATCTACCGCTCTGTTTTTGGATGTTTTTTTATTTTATCTTCCGCGATCACACTATTTATCAATTGTGAGAATTTATCAAACGAGGCGATAAACTAACGCTGTGGTATTTTTCAGTGCCCATCTCGGTTTCCTTTTAATTATTTGAAAATAAAGACTTTGTTAAAATATTTATAAGGTTTTACTCGATTAATAAAAAACTGGTAAGCATTTTGCTCTATTGGCAATACCGATAGCGTAAATATCTCTGTATACGTCTATTACAGGGAGTGAAATACCAGAACAATGAGGTTTTATGATGCAGGAAAACTTATCATTTTTTATCAACCAGACACCGTTTACTGAACATCCAAACGCGCCGCTGGCACCGTTTAGTCGCCAGGAGCTGGTAAAAGCGTTGAATTTTCATCGGTCTATTCCGGGTTATGCGCCGACGCCGTTATATACGCTGCCGGCTCTTGCACAAAAGCTGGGTGTTAAAAATATCTATCTCAAGGATGAGTCTCAGCGTTTTGGCCTGAAAGCCTTCAAAGCGTTAGGTGGCTCCTATGCGATGGCGTGCCATATCGCGGAATTAATCGGCAAGGATATCAGTGAACTGCCGTTTGACGTGATGACCAGCGAAGAGGTACGCCGCGATCTCCAAACCGTCACGTTTGCCACCACCACCGATGGCAACCACGGTCGCGGTGTGGCGTGGATGGCGCGCCAACTGAAGCAAAACGCCGTGGTTTATATGCCGAAGGGCTCTTCGCAGCAGCGTTTGACCTCCATCCGTAATGAAGGCGCTACCGCTGAAATCGTCGATATGAACTATGACGATGCGGTTCGCATGACCGCGGAACAAGCACAAAAGCATGGCTGGATTGTGGTGCAGGATACCGCCTGGGAAGGGTATGAAAAAATCCCGCAGTGGATTATGCAGGGCTACGGCACGCTGATGCTGGAGGCGATAGACCAGCTGCATCAGGTTGCGCCGACGCATATTTTTGTTCAGGCAGGCGTTGGCTCGTTTGCCGGAATGGTGCAGGGAATGGTGACGGCAGCCTGGGGTGAACACCGCCCGAAAGTGATCGTCGCTGAAGCGTTAATTGCCGATTGTCTTTACCGCTCTGCCCGTTCTAAAGAGGGGGATGCAATTGCGGTGGGCGGCGATTTGCAAACCGTGATGGCTGGTCTCGCCTGCGGTGAGGCGAACAGCATCGGCTGGAAACTGCTACGTGATTATGCCAACGCATTTGCCTCCTGCCCTGATGAAGTTGCAGCGCTGGGCATGCGTATGCTGGGTAATCCGTTGGCGGGCGATCCGCAGATCGTATCCGGTGAGTCCGGCGCGGTCACTTCCGGTCTGCTGGCGCTGCTGATGACCTCACCTGAACTGGCGCAAACGCGTGAACAACTGGGGCTGGATGCGCATTCCCGCGTGCTGTTGGTCAGTACCGAAGGCGACACCGACCCACAACAATATCTGGATATTGTCTGGGGCGGTCAGTATCCGGGCATCAAATAACACATTTCCTGATTGAGAGAAATAACGGAGAAACCCATGTTATCTGCAAAACGTATTGATGAAGTCATTAAAAACTGTCAGGCGCTGATCCAACAAAAAAGTTATTCCGGTCAGGAAGGGGAAGTGGTTAATGCCATAAAAAAAATGATGCAGCATTACCAGTTCGATGACATCCACGTTGATAAGTACGGCAACATTGTGGGCGGCATTGTCGGCAATCAGCCGGGGAAAACGCTGGTTCTCGATGGACATATCGATACCGTGCCGGTCAACGAAGAGAAGTGGAGCCGCAACCCGTACGGCGGTGATATCGACGATGGCAAAATTTATGGTCGCGGTACAACCGATATGAAAGGTGCCGTGGCGGCGATGATTTCCGCCGTGGGTTTTTTCGGCCAGGACAATCAGCGTAATTTTGCCGGCAAAATCTACGTTGCCTGCATCGTGCATGAGGAGTGCTTTGAAGGTATTGCTGCCCGGCTGGTCAGCGAGCGCTATAAGCCGGACTACGTGATCATCGGTGAAGCTTCCGAGTTAAACCTGAAAATTGGTCAGCGTGGCCGCGCTGAAATTGTGGTCGAAACGTTTGGTAAACCCGCGCACTCCGCCAACCCGCAGGCAGGCATTAACGCGGTGTACAAAATGGCGCAATTGATCGACAAAATTCGCACAATCACTCCGCCAACGCACCCGGTACTGGGGCCTGGCATTCTGGAGCTTACCGACATTAAATCTTCGCCATTCCCGGGAGCTTCGGTAGTGCCGGATTATTGTCGCGCAACCTACGATCGTCGTTTGCTGGTGGGTGAAACCAAAGAAAGTGTTATTGCCCCACTGGAAAATGCGCTTGCGGAACTTACCGCACAGGATCCGCAGTTTAAGGCCCGTGTCTCCTACGCGGTAGGTCAGGAGTCTTGCTATACCGGTGCCACGATTGAGGGCGAGCGCTTCTTCCCGGGCTGGGTGTATGACGAGTCTGACGAATTCGTGCAGGCCGCTCTGGCTGGCGTTCGCGAGGCCGGGTTTAATCCAACCATCACACAGTACTCATTTTGCACCAACGGTAGCCACTATGCGGGCGAAGCGGGAATTAAAACTATCGGCTTCGGACCTTCACGCGAAAACCTGGCCCACACCATCGATGAATATATCGAGATTGATCAGTTAACCGGCTCGGCCAGCGGCTATTACAGCATCATTCAAACACTCTATCGCCAATAAAAATAAAGATAACAACCTCTTACCTTACAAGTGGTGTCGTGAAGCGACACCGCTATGGAGAATAACGATGAAAACCATTTTCAAAAACGGAAATGTAATCGATGGAACGGGCAGTGAAGGCAGAATTGCCGATGTGATGGTTGACGAAGGACGCATTGTCGCAATCGGACAAATTGACGTTGGCGTTAATGAGCAGGTTATTGACGCAACGGGAAAAATTATTTGTCCTGGTTTTATTGATACCCATACGCACTCTGACCTGTCGGCCATTATTAACCCCGCGCTGTCGGCAAAAATTCGTCAGGGTATTACCACCGAGCTGTTAGGGCAGGATGGTGTCGCCCTGGCGCCGTTGCCTGAAGAATATATTCCGGCCTGGCGTAAAAATATCGCCGGACTGGATGGCGATACCGACAAAATAGACTGGAAATATAAAAACACAGACGGCTACCTCAATCTGCTGGCATCGCGTCATCCGGCGACAAACCTCGCGTATTTAGTTCCGCATGGCAACGTACGCATGGAAGCCATGGGCCTGGATGGGCGCCCCTCTACTCGTGAGGATGTGGCGAAGATGTGCGAAATCCTTGATCGGGAGTTACAAGCGGGGGCGTTTGGTCTTTCCACTGGGCTCATCTACATGCCTTGCGCCTTTGGCGATACCGCCGAAATGATTGAACTGTGCAAAGTGACGGCGAAATATGACGGGATCTTTGTGGTGCATCAGCGCAGTGAAGCGGACGATATTATCAACTCAACGCAGGAACTGATTGATATCGCCACCGCCACCGGTGTCTGGCTGCATATTTCACATATGAAGGTTTGCGGTAAGAAAAACTGGGGGCTGATTGACCAGATGCTGGGCATGTTGGAACAGGCGCAGGAAGAGGGGATTCGTATCTCTTTCGACCAGTATCCGTATGTGGCGGGCAGCACGATGCTCGGCGTGATCCTGCCGCCGTGGGTCCACTCCGGTGGCACTGACAAATTACTTGAGCGGCTGGCCTCGCCTGAACTGCGCGCCAAAATGATCGACGATATTCAGCAGGGCATTCCTGGCTGGGATAACTTTATCGATTTTGCCGGGCTGGACCAGATTTTTGTCACCAGCGTGAAAACGACAAAAAACCAGGATGCCGTCGGTCTTAACCTCGTTCAGTTGGGCGAGCTACGCGGAAAAGATCCGTACAACGCCACCTTCGATCTGCTGTTTGAAGAAGAAAACGCCGTTGGGATGGTCGACTTTTACGGTACTGAAGAGCATGTGATTAAGTTCCTTTGCCGTCCTGAGCAAAACGTCTGTACCGACGGTTTAATGGGGGCTGGCAAACCGCACCCGCGCGTGTTTGGCGCATTCCCTCGTGTGCTCGGTAAATATGTGCGTGAAGAGGGATGTCTGAGCTGGGAAGCGGCAATCCGTAAGATGACTGGCAAACCCGCTGAGGTATTAGGCCTGCAGGATCGTGGGCTGCTGAAAGTGGGTTATGCGGCGGATATTGTGATGTTCGATCCTAACACCATTGCCGATAAGGGCACTTTTGTTGAACCCAATCAATATCCGGAAGGGATTGAAATTGTCATGGTTAATGGGCGCATTGCCTTAATCAATGGCACTGAAAGTTATGCCTGTAGCGGTACGGTTATTAGAAAACAATATTAATAAATAACGCTAAACACGCATTGATTTATCGCGACCATTTATGGCCGCGGTAGATCACTACACCCTAAGGACATCACAATGAACCTACAAACGTCTTTACCTTCAGGTAAACCAAAGACCTGGAAAGCAAGGTATACCGTCCTGACATTGATCTGGCTGGCGTGGCTGCTCTCTTTTCTCGACAGAATGGTGATGAGTGTATCGCTCCCTTATATCGGCAAAGATTTAAATCTGGATACGACCCAACAAGGGTTAATTATTAGCGCCTTTTTTATTGGTTATGCCGCGTTTCAAATTCCCGGCGGTTTACTGGCGGATAAGTTTGGCTCGCGCAAAATCATGGCCATCGGTATTGCCTGGTGGTCTGTTTTCACCAGCTTAACCGGCGCCGTGTTGACGCTGCCGCTAATGCTGGCCGTTCGCTTCTTCTTTGGTGTTGGTGAAGGTTGTTTCCCGTCGGCTTCCTGGAAGATGATATCAACCTATTTCCCGTCTAAAGAGCGTGGCCGCGCCACGGCGATTCAGTCAACGGTAAACACCTTAGGCCCGGCGCTGGCGGTAGTGGTAGCCGCAAGCATAATCGGGGCCTTTGGCTGGCACATGGTCTTTATCGTGCTAGGTATTCCGGGTCTGTTTATCGCGGCGGGGATTTACTTATTTACCCGTGACAATCCGAAAGATCACCCCGCAATTACGCAGCAGGATCTGGCGGAACTGGCTGCTGACGAGCAGGGAAGCCTGCAAAACACCAGCGGCATCGCGTTTAAAGACGTCCTCAAAATGCCGGTGCTCTGGCAAATGGCAAGTATCTGGTTTTTGTTTGATATCACCTTCTGGGGCTTTTCAACCTGGCTGCCAAGCTACCTGATCACCGTTCGTGAGTTTTCTCTGGCAAAAACCGGCGTCATGGCGGCCATTCCCTTCCTGTTTGGCGCAGGCGGAACGTTGTTAGGCGGCTATTGCTCAGATAAATTTAAACCCAAGCGTAAAACGTTGTATGTCGTGACCTCCGTTATCGCCGCGGGTTTCCTGTACCTGACCTTCAGCGTGAGCAGTGCAGATATGGCGGTGGTTTATCAGTGTATTTCAGCCCTGTTCATGTTCTTCGCCATGGCGACATTTTGGGGCATTCTGATGGACACCATTCCCAGCAACATCATGGGGCGGGCATCCGGGATCGTTAACTTTGGCGGTCAGATGGCGGGAGTTGTTTCTGCACCTATCATCGGCTGGCTGATCCAAAGCAGTGGTGGAAGTTATAACAGCGCCTTTATCTTTATGATTGCCGCGCTGTTGTGTTCTGCCGTCGTTACGCTGACCGTGAAAAGCTCCCATGCTATTGGGGCGTTGCCCAGTAAAGCCTGATTCATGACTGACTCCTGTGGCTCTGTTGTTTCCTGAGCCACAGGGCGTTTTACTATCAAATCAGCAGGTTTATTATCTTTTTCTCCAGATTTGACCTGGTATAAAAATGATTCTTAGATAGCTATTCTGCATATACACCTTTGCCGTTGTGATGAAAACTCCCCCTGGTTATATGACCCCGGCCATTAAGAATGAATCATAATAAATGAGGGATTTATCCTACGCATGTAGGAATATTCCTTTTGGTTGTGTTAATGGTTTGATATTTAGATAGGCTCAAGGTTTAAAATTTGTAAAATGCAGTGTTGCATTTATGCCTTATTCTTCGTTTTTATAAAAAACTAATAAATATACGTGTGAATGTGTTAGGATTTACCTGATAACGCCTTATTTTTATAAATTATAATGCTTAAGGCTCACCTGCTCGATAGCCATCGCCTCTCTTTATTTATCGGGATTCTTATACGCAATGAACGCGATAATCGTTGATGATCACCCATTAGCTCGCATAGCCATCCGCAACTTACTCGATACTAATGGTATTACCGTAACCACCGAGCTCGACAGCGGAGAGCATGTGGTCCAAACCGTTGAGAAAACTAAGCCGGAGTTACTGATTATTGATGTGGATATTCCGGGCATCAGCGGCATCGAAGTGCTGGAGCAACTGCGAAAGCGGCACTATGCTGGTGTAATCATTATCATTTCAGCCAAAAATGAATTTTTTTACGGCAAACGTAGCGCCGAATACGGTGCCAACGGATTTGTGAGTAAAAAAGAGGGTATGAATAATATTCTTGCCGCAATCGAAGCTGCAAAAAATGGGTATAGCTATTTTCCCTTTTCCCTTGAGCATTTTACTGGCTCATCTGTCAGCGAACAGGATAAGCTTGATACGTTGTCGACCCAGGAAATGAGAGTGTTGCGTTATATTCTTAACGGTATGGATTACAGCACTATTGCCAGCAAAATGAACATCAGTAATAAAACGGTAAGCACCTATAAAAGCCGTTTGATGGAGAAATTAGATTGCTCGTCATTAATGGAAATTTATGATTATGCGCAAAGAAATAAAATAGGATAGAGTAATGCTGGAACGCTTGTTTATTTTTTTGATGGTCATATTTACCATCGGGTTTTCTACGGGTGTAAGCTCAGCCCGGCAAGTTGAGCTAAAAAGTAACTATAATACCTCAGTACAACATATCGGCCTGAACAGTGAAGAAACAAACTGGTTAGCGCATAAAAAAACCTTGGTTGTTGGCACCTGGTTACCGGAAGTCTCCCCCATTGTTTATCAAAATAGCGGTGAATATTATCGGGGCGTCAACGCGGATTATCTTGCGCTAATGCAAAAGAATCTCAATATAAAAATTGTTATAAAGCAGTATGATAATGAGCAAGAAGCGCTGACCGCACTTGCCTGTAACGATGTAGATACATTGATAACTCAGCTGTCCCGGCGACAAGATGTTGGCGGCCATTTATTGCGCACTTCGGCATTGCTGACGACGTGGCCGACGCTTGTGACCTCGCTAAAAAACACCATGCTGCCGCTGACCTCGGAGCATCCGGTTAGCGTCGCGTGTGTGCGAGATTGTCCTTTTCTTGATGTTATCCAGGATGCTTTTCCTGAAGCTAAAGTCTCATTTTACGACGACGAGTATCAGGCCATGGCATCGGTAGTGAACGGTGATAACCAATATTATATTGGGAACAACATCACCAGCAGTCATTGTGTATCCCGATATTTTTCGCAATCACTGGTTATTACGCACTACTTTGATAAACAAGAGCAATATAATTATTTTGTGGTGAAGGACGACCAGCCGGTATTAAGAAATATTCTTGATGGTTTCATTACGTCAATCAGTAATGAAATTCATATGCAGGTCATGCAGAACTGGCTGAACCGCGGTAACCTTGCTTTTCTGAATGCGCCTATTCCTTTTACCGATCAGGAAAAAGCGTGGCTGAAGAAGAAACATACTATTCGCATTCTTATCAATCCAGATTATCCGCCTTACACGCTTGTCGATCGCAGCGGTGAGTTACGTGGAATTCTTGGCGATTTGCTGAATATTATTCATCTGCAAACGGGGATTGATTTTGAGCCGGTTTTGGCCAACACCAAAAGTGAACAGACAAAACAAATAAGCGGCGAACGATGGGATATGTATCCCACTATCACCCTGACAAATCAAAATCAGCACAATTCGACCTTTAGCGATCCGCTGATGAATGTGGCGTTTGTGATTATCACTTCCCGCGATGAAACGGCCGACTCGTTACTGAATACACCGATCCGTATTGCGTTGCCCGCCGGGCATGTTTTGGAAAGTGACTTGAAACAACGCTACCCGCAGGCCACCTGGGTGGATGCTGATACTGGCAGCGTCGCGATGACTATGCTCAGGGATGGCAAGGTTGACGCGGCAATTGCTACTGAATTGTCGGCAAGGTTCATGGTCGATCATGACTACCAGAAAAACATGCACTTTTTTAGGCTACCAGATATGCCTGGCGCGTCGGTGAGCTTTGCGGTTTCTCCCCACGAGCCCATGTTGAAGTCCGTAATGGATAAAGCGCTGCAGGCGATACCGCCGCGTGAGATTTTGCAGATGACGGAGAAGTGGTCGAAAATTTCTAATACGCAGGTCGATCTCTGGAGTCGGTATAGCAAACAGTTCTATCAACTGGTGGTGTTTGCGCTGTTGCTGATAGCAATTAGCCTGATCTGGGGGATCTCACTCTCCCGTGAGGTAAATAAAAGAAAACAATCGCAGCGGCAGCTGGAAGAGCAGCTTCATCTCAAAGAGGCATTGTCTCAAGAACTGGAAACCGAAAAAAATAAAGCGATTGAAGCAACCAAGGCCAAAAGTCGCTTTCTTGCGAGCATGAGCCATGAATTACGTACCCCTGTCAGCTCGATTGTGGGCTTTCTGGAATTACTGTCGAGCTCAGAACTCAGCCCGGCACAACGAAAAGAGGCGATTGCTCTTACCGCAGCGACAGCCCAGTCACTGCTTGGGCTGATCGGTAAGATTCTGGACGTTGATAAGATTGAGTCTGGTAAATATCAGGTTGTTCCTCAATGGACGGATCTCTCGCAGCTCATTGAATTGCAGTGTCACTCTTTTGATGCCTTAGCCAGACAGAAAGGCGTTACGCTTGCTTGCGTAAGCCAGTTGCCGGCAAACGAGCGGGTATTTGTCGATCAACAAGCTTTGCGGCAAATTCTCACCAACCTGGTGGGCAATGCGCTGAAGTTTACCGAGCAGGGTAGCATTCATGTGACAGCCCGTTTAACACCTGACGGGGAGAATCACGGTACCCTGACCATCGCCATTAGCGATACCGGTTGCGGGATTAGCGAAGAGGAGCAGGCCGGGCTGTTTCGTCGCTACGCTCAGGGGCGCTGTGGACGTCAACAAACGGGGTCTGGTCTGGGATTATTTATCTGCAAAGAGCTGGTGACGCTGATGGGCGGTACGCTGGAGTTGATGAGCGTCCCGGCGCAAGGAACCACGTTTACCATAACGCTGCCGGTTGAGACTGCCCGCCAGTCAATTGTACCGGATAGCAACACGCCAGGTGCGCTGTTGCCGCTGCCGTGTCTGTCTATTTTGATAGCAGATGACAACCCGACCAATCGCCTGCTGCTTAAGCGACAGTTGAACACCATTGGTTACAGCGTGGATGAAGCGTGTGATGGTGAGGAAGCCGAAGCCAAACTGGCTAAAAAATCATACGACCTGTTGATAACCGATGTGAATATGCCGAAGAAGGACGGGTTTGATCTTGCGGCTTCGTTACGTCGTCAGCAGCCTCATTTACAAATATGGGGACTGACGGCCAGCGCGCTCCCACAGTCACGTGACAGGTGTCTGCAAAACGGCATGAATTTGTGTCTGTTTAAGCCCGTGTCTATTCAGACACTGACGCATGAATTAAGCAAAATCGAAACCGGTTATTCGTCTCCTTGTGCAATCCGGCATCTGAAATTCAATGTCTTGACGGAAAATACTGGCGGCGATCGCGCATTAATGAACGAGATACTCGAAACATTCCGCGAGGCAACGTTTAGCGATTTACAGGCGGCCGAGAAAGCCGTTGAGCAAGACGAACCCCAGCTGTTTTTGCGAGCCCTTCACCGGTTGCATGGTTCGGCGCAAATTCTGGGCATTACTGCTCTTCAGACGCTATGCGAACCTTTTGAATCGATGCGACATGACGATCTTCCTCTGGCAGTACGCCAGGAAGCATTACAGAAGATTGTTGCCGTCATGCGGGAAATTGAGATTGAGATTAACAGTCTGATTAGCCATTAACCCCCCTGATCGGGTTGCCGTAGCAACCCGATCAGGAGAGAAAGTCCTGGTTCAACACTCCGTAGTGCTGAGTATTACTGGCCTGCGCCCAGCATCTCGCTATCGATCACAATGCCTTCTTCAGCACCCTTTAACACAAGGTTTGCTTCATAGTATTTACCTGAAGACAGCAGTTTTTGAGCGCTGGCAACGGCTTTACGCGTCTGATTCAGGGGCATCAGGTATTGGGTCTGAAGCACGCTGATACCCGCCAGTTGCAAGGTATCCACAGCACCTTTCCAGTCGCCTTTAGCCATTTTGCCATTCGCTGTATTGATAGCGGATTCTTTAGCTGGGGTGGCAATATAGTCTTCTGACAGCGCAATCGTAGCGTTAATAATCACGTACTGATCGTCAATCATCTTGGCTTTAGGCGCAGCTTTTACAAATTTCGCCCAGTCGTGGCTGTCACCTGCAAGCAGGGAAGCGGCGTCATCGGTTAACTTTTTAGCACTGTCAGGCTGTCCATGAAACAGGGCCAGACGGGCAAGCTGAATATCACGCATCGCGTTTGCACCTTGTACTGCGACCTGCATAATATCGGCAGCTTCTTTTTGTACATTGGCGGTAGCAGTTTGTGCCGGCGTGGTAGTGGTAGCTGCCAGTACCGGGGCTGAGCCCATCATGGTTGCAAGCAGACCTGCAAGAATAATCTTTTTCATTACTTTCTCCTGAATAAATTTGGTATATCTCACCAAACGAAATAAGCATATTAAATAACTTCGAAGAGTGGAATCAGAGCCAGGATAGAATAATGAGCGTTTAATCTTACATGTGTCAGACGTCTGACACGTGTAGGATTATACGGATAATGACATTCCTTTATTCTTATATACGAATTCGGAGTGAAAGTCTTATCATCCCATTGTAAGTGATATGTATTAAGTGAATATTACTCTTTTATTAGTAGGTTACATTGCGTTTCTATGTAACGGAGGATGTATGTTTGTTTTTAATCAGCAAAGCCTGAAAGCATTTAATGAAAAAACACTATTTCATTATAAAAGACACGCCACAATCATGGCCGTGCTGTTGTTGGTTTGCGGCATCTGCTGCTTAATCTATCCAATCGCTGCAGGTGTTTACTTAAGCTATGCAACAGGTTTTATGTTCCTGGTGTGCGGCTTCTATTCTATTTACAGCCTGTTTTCCTCGGGTAAAAAGCAGTTGAAAGCCAAATTTACCTATGCCTTTTTTGCTATCGCATGGTTGCTGCTGGGATACTGTTTCCTCGAAAATCCTGTGATAGGTATGAATTCATTGGCAATGGTTTTTTGCTGCCTGTTTATTCTTGGCGGGATTTTTCGTGTTGCTTCCGGCGTCAAAATGTTCCGCAGTCCGGGCTATGGATGGAATATTTTTATCGGTATTTTTGACCTGCTTATTGCAGCCGTGTGGCTGAATATGGATCCCGACCGTTCTTATGTGTTTACCTCCATCTTTATAGGCGTTGAGATGATCTTTAGTTCTTTGGCTTTTATCAGTCTGCGCAGAAATGCGTCGTTGGTACAAACTGAAAAACTCGCCGATAAAAATTAATGCTACTTCTGGAGCGCATTGTGAATATTAAATTGATTGTCTCTACAGCTATTCTTATGGCCTCTGTTATGGCGCCGATGAGCCGTGCTTTTGCTACACAGGCAACGGAAGCGGCGCCACAAGATATGACCTGTAAAGAATTCGTTGATATGAGTCGGCAATACATGACAGCAATTGCCTTTGTGATTGTTAATAAAAATTCGGACTTTAAAGGCGATGATTATGTTCCCCTGCATGAGGTGGAAACTGTCGCTGTACCGAAGATGATTAAAATGTGTCATCGACACCCTGATACTAAATTGGGCGAGCTGGCCGTAAATCTGAAGGGTTCCGGTCTGCACTATTGATTACCCGTTTTGATAGCCTGGCATGAGTCAGAATTGACAACCTCTGTACCTACCTTAGTTGTTACCCTACAAGAAAAAATCCCCGTAATGTTTACCCTGCTATCCACGAGAAATTCGCTGGATAGCAGGGCCCGCTAACAACCGTAGACCTGATAAGCGAAGCGCCACCGGGCATTGATTACCCGCAGAGCAGAGGGACTCAAGTGTGGTGGAGAATGCCACTCTTAACGTAGTCACTGTATCGTCGCTGTAATGAAATGAAGAACTTAAGGTGAATGGAACCCTTTCTCTGAGAGAGCATTGAGAATCCCTGGGATTTAATAAACTTATCCCAGGGATAATCACGTACGAGGGCAGGGAATCAGCGCCGTGTTTTGAATCGCGCCAGCATGTTTTCTACGAGAACAAAGAACAGCGGAACAAAGTAGATCGCCAGCACTGTTGCGGCCAGCATCCCACCAATAACACCCGTACCGACGGCATTTTGCGCGCCAGAGCCCGCGCCGTTGCTTATTGCCAGAGGGATAACCCCTAAGATAAAGGCCAGTGACGTCATCAAAATAGGGCGTAAGCGCATTTGCGCGGCCTCTACTGCGGCTTCAAGCGGCGTTTTTCCTTCCTTTTGCATGATCTCGACGGCGAACTCGACGATCAGAATGGCGTTTTTAGCCGAGAGCCCCATGGTGGTGAGCAGGCCTACCTGGAAGTAAACATCATTGCTCAGGCCGCGCAAGTCGGTCGCCAGCAAAGCGCCGACCACCCCGATTGGCACAACCAGCATTACCGAGAACGGTATCGACCAGCTTTCATACAGTGCCGCCAGTGCCAGAAACACGACGATCAGCGAAATGCCGTACAGCATTGGTGCCTGGTTTGTGGACAGCGCCTCCTGATAAGACAGACCGGTCCAGGCATAGCCGACGCCCGCAGGCAGTTTATTTATCAGCGATGCCATAAATTTCATCGCATCGCCGCTGCTTTTCCCTTCGACCGGCTGGCCCAGAATTTCCATTGCAGGCTGACCGTTGTAGCGTTCAAGGCGGGGAGAACCGTAGGTCCACTCGGTAGATGAGTAGGCCGAAAGCGGCGTCATAGCGCCGGAGGCATTACGTACGTACCAGTGATTGATATTATCCGGCAACATACGGAACGGCGTATCGGCCTGGACATACACTTTTTTAACGCGTCCCTGATTCAGGAAATCATTGACATAGCGACTACCGAACGCCGTAGAGATGGTCTGATTGATATCCGATAATGCAACGCCCATGGCTTCTGCCTTCGTGGCGTTGACATGAATGCGGAACATCGGTGTATCTTCCAGACCATTCGGGCGCACCCCGTCGACCTCACCGGACGACTGGTTGGCCAGCGCCAGAAGCTCGTTTCGGGCCTGCATCATTTTTTCATGCCCAAGGTTACCGTTATCCAGCAGCTCCATGTCAAAACCTGAAGCCGTTCCCAGTTCTGCAACTGCGGGTAAATTAAACGGATAAACGACGGCATTATTGATGGTGCTTAAGGCCATCATCGCCCGTCGAATAATGGCGGTAACTGAGTTTTCTTCACCAACGCGTTCTGACCACGGTTTCAGGCTGATAAACGCCAGACCGTTGTTTTGCCCCTGGCCGCTAAAACCAAATCCGCCTACGGTGAAAACCGAAGCGACATTTTTCTGTTCTTTCGTCAGGTAGTAATCCGTTATTTCCCCGAGCACTTTGCTGGTGTTCACCATCGTTGAGCCCGAAGGCAATTGCGCGGTGGTCATGAATACCCCCTGGTCTTCTTCAGGCAAAAAGGAGGTCGGGGTACGTAGAAACAGCACAATCATGCCCGCGCCAATCACTAAGTACACGACCATATAACGGCCTGTGCAACGTAGCAGTTTACGGGTGCTGTCCGTGTAGTGCTGAGTACATTTCTCCATGAAGTGATTGAAACGGGTAAACAGAAAATGTGTGTTTGCTTTTTCTCCCTCGTGGGATTTCAACAGCATGGCGCAGAGGGCTGGCGTCAGGCTCATCGCCACAAACACCGACAGCAGCATGGAGGAGATTAAAGTGATAGAAAACTGACGGAAAATTTCACCGGTTGCTCCGCTCATAAATGCCATCGGCATAAATACGGCGGATAACACAACGGCAATACCGACCAGCGCTCTCTGCAACTGGCCCATCGCTTTGTGGGTCGCCGCTTTTGGTGACAAGTGTTCTTCGGCAATAATGCGTTCTACGTTCTCAACCACCACAATGGCATCATCGACTAGCAACCCTATCGCCAGCACCATGCCAAACATCGTGAGCGTATTAATCGAAAAACCCGCGACGTCGAGTATCGCAAAGGTGCCAAGGATCACTACCGGAACGGCGATTGTGGGAATAAGCGTTGCGCGGAAACTTTGCAAAAACAGATACATGACGAGGAATACCAGAATGATTGCCTCGATCAAAGTATGAAAAACCCCCTGAATCGAAATCTCGATAAACGGAGTGGTGTCATAGGGATAAACGGTTTTCATGCTGGCCGGAAACCAGGCCGATAATCTGTTCAGCTCCTGTTTGACTGCCTGGGATGTTTCCAGGGCATTCGCGCCAGCGGCAAGTTTAATTGCAATCCCGGCGGCGGGTTTTCCGTTGTAGCGTGCAACCGTTGCATAATTTTCCGCACCCAGCTCAATTCGCGCGACATCGCGCAGCAGAACCTGGGAGCCATCTTGCTGAACTTTAAGGAAGATCTTGCCAAATTCATCGGTAGTTTGCAGGCGCGTCTGGACGATTATCGACGCATTTAGCTGCTGATCGGCTGACTGAGGCATGCCTCCCAACTGCCCGCCCGATATCTGGTTGTTCTGAACTTTGAGCTGGGTAATGACGTCCTGAGGTGTGAGGTTATACTTGTCGAGCTTTTGCGGATCCAGCCAGATACGCATGGCGTATTGCGAACCGAATAACTGTACGCTCCCCACCCCGGCAGTGCGGCTTATTGGGTCTTTGATGTTTGAAGCCACATAGTCGGCAATATCATATTGGCTCAGGCTGTTATTATCAGAGATAAAGCCGGCGACCATCAAAATATTGCTGCTGGATTTATCAACACTGATCCCTTGCTGCTGTACTTCCTGCGGTAAAGAAGGCATCGCCAGCTGTAGTTTATTCTGTACCTGAACCTGCGCAATATCGGGTGACGTGCCCGTTTTGAAAGTCAGGATAATCGACGCATTACCTGCCGCATCGCTGGTGGATGACATATACATCAGGCCATCAAGACCATTCATATTCTGTTCAATCACCTGAGTTACGGAGTCTTCAACGGTCTTTGCGTCTGCCCCTGGGTAGGCAGCGCTGATGGTAATGGTTGGGGGAGCGATTTGTGGATATTGGGCGATCGGCAGGTTCATTATCGCGATACCGCCCGTAAACATCATGATAATGGCGAGCACCCAGGCGAAAACCGGGCGCTCAATAAAAAAGTTGGCCATGAAGAAAGTGTCCTTAATACCTGAAATATTACTGTTCAGTTCCCGCGTCAGGAGTGGTCAGTTTTGAAGGGAGGACCCGGGCTTTGATTCCCGGACGAATTCTTTGTAATCCGGACACAATGACCCGATCGCCGGGGCGTAATCCTGCGGTCACCAGCCATTGATTGCCAACGGCCTTCACGGCGTTTATTTCGCGTAGTTGCACCACGTTTTGCTGGTCAAGGATCAGCGCAGTGGCTTTTCCTTGTTCGTTATGCGTAATCCCCTGTTGGGGGACCATCAAAACGTTCTGCTGGCTGCCTTCGTCCAGCAACGCCGTGACATACATGCCGGGTAAAATTTCACCTTCAGGATTGGGGAACACGGCGCGCAAAGTCACCGATCCGGTGGTCTCATCGACGGCGGGATCGGAAAACTCAAGCGTACCGGTATGGCGATAGGGTTTGCCGTTTTCCAGCATCAGCTCAACAGGAATTTTGCCTTGTTGCTGGGCAATTTTGCCGTTGGCTTTCTCTTCTTTCAGGCGTAAGAAATCTTGTACTGACTGTGTTAAATCAACATAAATCGGATCCAGCCGCTGAACGGTGACCAGCGCGTTTTCCTGATTTGCGGTGACCAGGGCACCCACGGTTACGGAGGATTTACCGCTGATGCCATCAATCGGTGAGGTGACATTAGCGTAACGAAGGTTGATGGTGGCCTGCTCAAGATCCGCTTTGGCGACGGCGACATTGGCTTCTGCTTCATTAAGCTGTGAGCGTGTCGTGTCGTAGTCCTGGCGGCTGACGTAATTGGATTTTATTAACGCTGACTGCCGATTTAATGTCAGACGCACATTATTGGCCGTCGCCAGTGCCTTTGCCAGCGCGCCTTTGGCTGAATCCAGTCGTGCCTGCAGCGGGGCTGGATCAATTTGATACAGTGACTCTCCTTTGCTGACTTTATCACCTTCAATAAAGTTGCGTTTTATGATGATCCCACCAACCTGAGGGCGGATTTCGGCGATCTCGAATGAAACCGCGCGACCTGGAAGTTCACTTTTAATATTCACTGAAGAGGGCGCTAAGGTAACAACGCCGACCTCGGGCTCCATCGCGGTGGTTTTTACTGCAGGTTTATTATCGCAGGCGGTGATGATGACGCTACTAAAAAATAATGGTATCAACAGTAAGCATTTTCTGTTCATAGTAATCCCTGAATAAATCGTAAACACCAATGTTCTTTTATTACAGGCAGGGTGGAAGAGTTATCGGTAAATAACAAAAGATGCTCAGGCATGAGATGGCTAAAGCCCATTTTTTCGCTCAAGTGTTAGCGGGTAAAATTATATGTAACAGGAAGAATGCGTGCTAAGCGAAGGATCTCATAAAGCAGGATGGCGCAATAAGGTTAACGCGGGGTGATGTGGTGGGCGTTTGTCAGTACCCGACTCCGGTATATATTCGCGCCATCTTACTACAGAGATTATTTCACTAGCTCCGGAGTTACCTGAGTTACTGTATTAGCGTAATAGGGGGCGCCCCACATGGGTTCAGGCCAGAACGCGCCATAGCCGTAATCCCACATATTATAGGTGGTGTTGACTGACTCCGTTAAATGCCAAACCTGAATACCTTGTAAATCAACTTTAACAAAGTTGTACGGGACTTTGTTGATGAATCCTGGTTCATCTCCTTGAATTGTCCCCAAAATAGTAACGAAATGGTTTCTGTAGTTTACCGGATCGAGAAAACCTTTCTGCTGGGCAAGAATACGCCCCTGATAGCTCGCGTCTATTTGCGGTTTAGCATAATTGTTCAGTGGCAGAACGGCGATTTCCAGTAATGTATCCGTTTTGCTGTTAATCACATTGATGACTTTACCCCCAAAGCGGGCCTGCTGACCGGTATATAATCCCGGTTGGTTATGCACGGAGATAAAGTTTTTTTGTATATCTGGTTGATTATTACCTTTGATATTCTCAGGAATTGAAGCACATGACGCCAGGGTGAAAGCAAGGGCAACAATTATCAACCCTTTTGTTTTTTTCATTTTACTTTCCTGCTAAAAAAAGACAGGCCAATAATAACCCTTTGCTCATTATTGTCAGCAAACGTGCCGTTGATTATCTAAAATTAATATTATTGTAGCTTATGGTAATAACAGGCTGTATTTTATCTGGTCGCTGGATAGGGCGAAAGTGTGTGGCGACAGGGAAAGCGATTTACTGTCGCCACACGTGGAGTCAGGTCCAATGCGTTACCGTGCCCTGCTCTGGTTTAGCCAGGCGGGTAGGCAATCCTGGATTACGGCACATTACTACGATTTACTAACGCAGACGTTCGTTGGCGAAAAGGTATTGCCTAACAGGTAGGCATTATTAATTTTATATATTTGCGCACGCTTACTGGGTGTGAACGGGTCATAGATATTATGGATAAACATCTCATCCGACACGTTATCCAGACTGTGTTTACTCATTTTCACGTCTTGCAGAAAAACGACGCCTTTATCTTTTATCCGATAATTAAAACTGACGGAGCGTTGCAGGATAAGGCGACGTCCTGGGCGGTTGTCTGCCAGTGGGGTTGTGGTAATAATCCCTGAGAAATCAATGACGCCAGTGTTATCTGTTTGCAACTGGATCATCAGGCTACCATCGTATTTCCCACCCCCGGGCAGTTCGGGTAGTGAAAGTGTGGAGACGCAATGCACGCTTATTCCCTGATTGACTGGAATGAGGGTGATTCCATTCGCGCTTAACAAGGCGCTGACAGCGACCAGAACGGCCGCTCCTGCAAGTAATATCTTGGTTTTATATTTAGTATTCATGGATATAAAGGTCCTTGCATCCAGCAAACTTTGTTTTTTCTGCATTATTGAAAGTACAGCGGGATAAAAATATGCGACCTTTTTCGCCGTAGACGTACAGATCGTCAGGCTGGAAAATAAACAATGCGCCAGCCAGACACTTCAGGTGTAAATCAGCCATTTTTTTGGCTTTTTCAAGTTTCGCAGTTGCCACTTCTCGTGAGCTTTCAAAAACGGTATAGACCGGACAGAGGTCGATATTGCCAAGTTTATACAACTGCACGACGGGAAGGTGGTTTTGAGTGCTGTTAAACAATGTGTTGACTGGGTAAAGAAGCATGAATAATGAGACGCCCCCAGCTGCAAGCAGCATCATTTTTACGCGTTTTGACAGGGAAGGCGTGGCTTTTGCGGGAGTGAGGGACGCCGCGGAAACCAAAGGCGGTTCCTCTATGGTGGTTACCAATCCTTCAGCGATGAAAAAGCCGACCCGTGGTACGGTTTGAATGATCTCGTGTTCACAACCGAGCTCCTGTAATCCTTTACGAATCAAAGAAATATACTGGCTTAATGAGTTGTTTGAGGCTTGCAGACCATTTTTGTCCCAGACATTCGTAAACATCTCTTCTCTCGAGACTACTTTCCCTTCCTGCTCGAGGAGATAGGTGAAGATCCTGTTTGCGGTAATAGACAGGGTGAGTGAGTTGTCCGACGGACTCAGACTCGCCAAAACGCCATCATCAGTCCTAAATGTAACTTCATTGTTAATTAGATATTTCATTTTTTCATCATTAACAGAGTATTACTTAATTATAAACCATAGTGGTATTTCTTCTTCACTACAGTATCGTGAGATGTGACAGGGCCGAGGCAGGAGGAGGGGGGCATTTGAGCATTGTAAAATATCCCCTCTGGCATAAAAAACTATGAAATTATTCATTTTAAGTATAAATACCTGCTTCACTCTGATTAAATTATAAGAGTGCTACTATTTTCAGATAGACCATTATAATCATTCGCCGGTTTGAGGACTGCGTAGTTCTGAGTCTCTGGTTGATTTACAAATTGTCAGTAACTTTAGTAAGTGGCATTTTTATAATGAGTAAACGAAAAGTTACTTAAGTAAAATAATCTAAAAATAGTATGGTATCAAGCGTCTTAAACAACAATTAGAAAGGCTTTGATATTTTTTACTTATTACATTCAACCCCTGGCGGTACAGATGCCGCGGAACTTGCTTATCGCGAGGTGTGTTTTCGACTGACTGAAATCCCTGTTTCTCGCAGTTATAATTTAAGTAACTCAAATGGGTTATGTTTTTTCAATATAACTCATGCAATAAGATTTATCTTATAAGTTGTTTGTTGTTTAAGAGCTGTGATTATAAATTTTTTTTACGAGATATGAAATAAATTAATATGCGTTTTATTTAATTTGAAATGTTTGTTTATTGTGTAGAAAATTAGGTCGTCATATTACATTGTTTATGCAATTCATTAACAGTTGCTTATGTGTTCCTGTGATGATATCGATACTTAAATCTATAATCACTTATCTTTTTAGATAAAACATCTATAAATTGCAAATTTATCAGTATAAATAGATTGGTTGTTGATGCGGTAATACCATTCGTCATGTACAGATCGCTCAATGTTTCAGCGGAAAAAACTCCAGAGAAGAGGTATCTGACCGCTGGGTAATTATGAGCATCCCATAATGCTATGTGACCACGAATTTTTCCCAGGAAGGGTATTCGTGGAATTATTCGGAATGGTAATGATGAACAAGATTTTTAAAGTGGTATGGAGTGTTTCGCACTCTTGCGCGGTTGTTGTTTCTGAACTGGCAAAACGTTGTGGTGCTTCTGTGGAAACCAATAGTTCTGCTCGCATTGAATCTGGAACGCATAAATTTAATATTTCAAGAATTGCGCTAAGTATAATAGGTGCCGTACTGGCTACGCATTCAATATATGCTTTTGCCGCTGACTACATCTTGCCTGATTACTTACCGTCGACTAACGCTAATGGCGCAGGGCAACTTGTTGTCGGTGACGGTGAAACCATGAATATTATCACCGGTACTAAAGGATATGGCAGCATCGCCTCTGGTGCATCGGGCTTTAAAACGATGACTATTCAGCAGGCAATGGATAATGGTTATATTTCGTCAGGTCGTGAAAATATAAATCTGACGCAGACGACTTTAGGTGGTCGTACCCACAGCATTCAATACGTTGACCCCATCACCGGGGCTTCGCGTACAGTCCAGGTGTATGACAGCGATAATTTTGCCTCTACCAGCGTTGGCGATCTGACGACTTATCTGGGGGTCAGCGTCGGTGATGGGCAGTATGTGAATATGAAGCTGGCGACAGTGACATCAGGCGGCACGCTTGATGTGAATGTTGGTTCAACGGAAAGCGGCTGGGCATCGAACTCGGCAAATATCTTCAATGCTGTCACCAAGGTCTCTGGAGTTTATAACGTTGAGAGCAGCGCCAGTGACACTAAAGACGCGGTACTGAATTACAACGCCAAAACCATCGTGCAAAGCGGTAACGTTGGTAATGTCGCGAAAAATACCGGTAAAGATTATAACTTTGATACCGCAACCTATAACGGCACCTTCTCCAGCGCGCTTGGCGAGTATACGGTTAATAATCTTGATGATTTAAAAAACTACAATGATGCTCTGGTGAAAGCCGTAGAGGCTGGGCAACTTTCGCCCACGGACTACGAAGCTGAGCTTCATAAAGCCTATACCACGGAACAGAAAAACATTCACTTCGACACCAATATCCCGGATGGCGATGCGGTGTTGCAGGCTGCGAATCGTGATGTGAACAGTTTTATTAAAGCTTCCGGTGCGCGCTCTGTCGTCAATATTTCTGCTGATGCCAATATTCAGGCGGTTTTTAGCGATACCTCCGTGGTGACGCTGACCGACGGAGCCACCCTCAATAACAACGGCACACTGGGGGTTGCCGCCGGTGCAGCCGGTGGTGATTATGTCGTTTCAGCGCGTGATAGCATCGTAAATAACAATGGAATTATTGATGCGGGTACCAGTCTTGATGTGAAAAATGCGTGGGTTGGCGCCCATACCGGGATTCTCGCGACCGGGACGACAAAGGTAAAGAACGACGGCGTCATCAACCTTGCCTCGCATCAGGATATCTATAACGCCTATGGCGTGCTGATGAATGACACGGCGACCTTTATTAATAACGGAGTAATGAATATTGCCACCGGAGGTGAGCCTGCGAAATCTTCCGATGGTGTCTATACCTACGGCGTGTTTGTTCAACGTAATGCCGTGGCTACTAATAACGGGACGCTCTACATCGGACGCACTGCACAAGCGGTAAAAGATGAGGCGAGCAGTGACGTTCAGGTCACTCTTCCGGCCATTGGTATGTTTGTGAAGAGTGGAACCATCAATAACACCGGGAACATCACGATCGGAGAAAAAGTCGAGAATGCTGTTGCCATTCAGGCAAACGGCAGTGCGTCTCCTGGTGCAATCAACGTTACCCAGGACGGCGTCATTGACATCAATGGCATCGGCTCAGCGCAAAATATTGGCCTGATGGGGATTAACGGTGCAAAAGGGCTGGTAAACAGCGGCACGATTAACCTCAATGGGTACAGCGCCAGCGGTATTGAACTGCAGGGAGGGAGTCAGGCGCTTCACTCGGGCACGATAAATATCACCAATGGTAGTACCACGGATAATACATTAAAAAATATTGGTGCCTGGGTCGAGGGGACCGGGTCTCAACTCACGATGAGTGGGAGTGTGAATCTTGCTGCTGATAACGCTATTGGTCTGCACGTTCGTGACGGCGGTGTTATCGATATTACCGATACAGGCAAAGTCTCATTTACCAGTGGCAAAAACCAGATTGGCTATTTTATTTATGGTGAAGGTTCAAAAGTAAACGCCTCCTCTACCAATACGCAAGATGTCTCGACTGAAGGGTCAACATTATATCGCATAGAAGGTGGTGCGACTTTTGATGGCAGCGGGTCGTCTGGTACGACAATGACGGCATCAGGCACCGACAGCACTATTCTGCAGGTGACCGGGACGGGGAGCCATTTTGATTCCGGCTCGCAATCGCTGAGTATCACGGGTGACGGCGCGACCGGGATTCGGGTTGAAGGCGGAGCGGATGGGGTTATCACCAAAGACGCGGTGATCGTGAAACTTTCCGGTAAAGATACCACCGCCGGGATTGTGGACGGTAATTATTATGACTTGTCCGGGAATGTCGATGAGAATCAGAAAGGTGACTCAATCCTGACCAGTTACGCCACGCTGAATACCAGTAATACGGCGGATGGTGCTTTCGGCTACATCGCCCGCAACGGCGGTACGCTCAACCATAAAGGCAGCATCGACTTTGACCAGGCGGGCAGCACAGGCGTGCTGGTTTCCGGTGGTACGTTGAATAACGACGGCGACATCAAGGTTAATGGCGTGGCGGTCAGCATCGAAGGCGCTGATTCCGTTGTGAACAACAATGCGACGGTTACCGCGACGGATGGCACCGCAGCCTATCTCGTGGGCAATGATGCGTCATTAAGTTTGACGGGTTCGGGAGAAACCAAAGCATCGGGAGACGCGCACGGTATCTTGTTGGCCGCCGGTGCGAAAGGTCTGCTGGTCGATGGAGCCATCATCACGATGGACAGTACGGGTAAAGGAAGCGCGATTGAAAACGTCGCCAACATTGCGGGTATCCAGCTAAAAGATACAACTATCAGTGTGGGGAATGGAATCGGTATTCATACCGGAGCATCCCTGGCGCAGACCAACTCCGGAACGATTAATGTTACGGGGAGCGGTACGGGGATCCTGTTTGAAAATATCGACGGCAGCGAAACGAATCAAACGCTGGATATGTCTGACTCACGCGATCTGGTTATCAATGTTGAGCAGGCTGCGGGTAAAGGGATCGTCACCAATGCGTCAACCGACCTGAAAACGGGCGTCAGCGTTAACGTACTCGACGCTAACGGTGGTGAAGCGTTGATTGTCGGTGGCACGACCAAAAATGTTGAACAGGCCGGTGAGTTGACATCGAAATCGACCAGCCACGCGGTGGTGAATGTTGATAACGGTTCCCTGGAAACGTTTATCAATAAAGGCGTTATTAAAGCGCTGGATGCGTCGCAAAAAGCGGTAGAAATGCTCTCGGGGGCAGGCATCGCGTTTACTAACGCGGCGGGAGCCAGCATTGTTGGTCAGGTTAACCTGATGAGCGGTGATAACACCGTTACGCTGGAGTCTGGCAGTACCGCAACCGACATCAAGACGGGCAGTGGTAACGATCTGTACCTACTGAAAGATGTCAAAGAGACAGAAACCTCGCTGTTTACCAGCCTCAATGGTGGTGATGGGGAGGATACACTTCAGTTGAATAACGCACAGTACATCCTCAATCACGCCGATGCTATTACCGGCATGGAGCATATCGATCTGACTGCTGGTTCAGTATTTACCGTTAATAATGTTGATTTTGCGTTGGGTGATAACCAAAACGATGCGACCGGTACGGGTTACAACATTGATACGACCAGCACCTTGTCGCTGAATTCCGACGCTGCGCTGGCTTTTAATAGCCATCTGGCGGGAACCGGAACTGTCGCCGTTGATGCCAGCGGTAATGCGTTTGATTTTACCAGCAACAATGCGGCAGATGGATTCAACGGTACGCTGGCGCTAACGAACAGCACCTTTGAGCTGGCTGGATTAAATACTCAGGCGCTGAGCCAGGCAACATTAAATGTAGGCGAGGGGAACGTCACCCACGTGGGGTCCGGTGAGCAAAATATCGGAGGCCTGGCGTTTAACGGCGGCACCGTCAGCTTTGACGGGGTGACGCCGGGGCAGAGCAGTTCCGAAGGAACAATTCATGCTGGCGCGATGGATCTCTCCGGACGCGGAACCGTGCAGGTTGATACCGGCACGATTACGAACGATCGTCCGCTGGCTGATACCACGCTATCACTTCTTGAGCAGGACGATGCGCAGTCCCTGATTCAACTGGCAACATCTGATTCTTCCATCACCGGCGGTGCGGGCAATCTGACGCTGACCGATAGCAATGGCAATATCATCAGCGATGGGGTTGAAGCCGGTATCAGCCAAAATGGCGAGATTGTTGCGAATGGAACCTATGATTATCGCCTCACCGGAGGGGATAACGATGATGGACTGTACATTAGCTATGGTCTGACACAAGTCGAACTGCTCGCATCCGGAGACAATGCACTGGTCCTGGATGCGAACGGAAAAACCGGTAATGCCGCAGATCTGAGCGCTCGCGTGACTGGCAGTGGCGATCTGGCGTTTGACAGCGCCAAAGGCCAGACGGTATCGCTGTCGAATATGGATAACGATTACACCGGTATCACCGATGTGCGCAGCGGCAACCTGCTGATGAAAAACGATAATGTTCTGGGACAGACCGGTGAACTACGTCTGGCCGCCGATACCGGTTTTGACATGAATGGTCATAGCCAGACTGTCGGTAAGCTGACGGCGGGGGCTGACTCACTGCTGAACATCAATGGCGGTAGCCTGACCCTGGAGCAGGGCGGAACAGCCGATGGAATATTGACCGGAAGCGGCGCGCTAAACATCAATGGCGATACGCTGACCATCACCGGTGAAAACAGCACGCTGACGGCAAAAACGACCATTGCAGAAGGCGCGC
This sequence comes from Citrobacter sp. RHBSTW-01044, assembly GCF_013781945.1. NCBI lineage: Bacteria > Pseudomonadati > Pseudomonadota > Gammaproteobacteria > Enterobacterales > Enterobacteriaceae > Citrobacter > Citrobacter sp. RHBSTW-01044. The sequence continues at coordinate 1,150,553 of NZ_CP056180.1, forward strand.
GCGTGCTGATGAACACGACGCTAGGTCTCGGCACGGGCGATATTGTGGCGGCGGGAACGCTGACGATGAATAAGGCGGCAGGTGTACTTTACAACAGCATCAGCGATGCCGGACGGATTGAACTTACCGAAAGCGATGTCGCGCTGGTGGGCAACAATAGTGCCTTTTCGGGACAATTTGCTATTGATGCGGATTCCCGGCTCACCGCGTTCACCGCAGAAAATCTGGGCAGCGCAGAGGTGCACAATAGCGGTTCACTGGTGCTGGACAGTCATACCGACTGGCAGCTTAATAACGACGTTTATGGTAGCGGCGACGTGACCAAGCTGGGAGCCGGATCCATTACTGTCGGTGATAACGCCGCCTGGACGGGGAAAACGGATATTGAGCAGGGCGGCCTGGTTCTGGGTGACGGCACATCTCCAGTCACGCTTGCCAGTACCGAGGTCAACATTGCTACGGCGGGGATGCTCTCGGGCGTAGGGGGTGTCGCAGGTAATGTGAATAACGCCGGTGTGCTGCAGGTGGGTACCGGGACCGGTGACAACCTCCTGTTCACTGTAGAGGGAAACCTGGTTAACAGCGGTATCCTCGCAACCGGTGTGAATGGTCAGCAGGCCGGTAATCAACTGGTGGTCAATGGCAATTACACGGGTAATGATGGTCATCTTTCCTTAAACACTGCGCTGGGGGATGACAATTCCGTTACGGATAAGCTGGTGGTGAAAGGTGATACCAGTGGCACTACTTCTGTCAGCGTCACTAACGCCGGTGGGAAAGGTGCTGCAACGATTGATGGTATCGAAGTTATCCATGTTGATGGCGTATCGGACGGTGAGTTTATTCAGGCTGGCCGTATTGTGGCGGGGGCATATGACTACAGCCTTGGACGTGGTCAGGATGAAAACAGCGGCAACTGGTATCTGACCAGCGGTAAAACCAACCCCGATCCGCAGCCAAACCCGGATCCAGATCCCGATAAAGATCTGCGTCCGGAAGGCGGCAGCTACACGGCTAACCTGGCGGCAGCCAACAACATGTTCGTCACCCGTTTGCACGATCGTCTGGGCGAAACGCAGTATATCGATGCCCTGACCGGCGAGCAGAAAGTCACCAGCATGTGGATGCGCCACGTCGGTGGGCACAACAACTGGCGTGACGGTAGCGGCCAGTTGAAAACCCAGAGCAACCGTTACGTATTGCAACTGGGGGGGACATTGCGCAATGGAGCCAGAATGGGCTTGATCGCTGGCACCTTGGCGTGATGGCGGGCTACGGTAACGATCACAGCAATACCCAGTCTTCACGCACGGGCTATCGTTCAAAAGGCTCAGTGAATGGCTACAGCACCGGCGTTTATGCCACGTGGTATGCCAATGATGCGTCGCATAACGGCGCCTGGCTGGACAGCTGGGCTCAGTACAGCTGGTTTGATAACAATGTTAAAGGCGATGACCTGCAAGGCGAATCGTACAAATCGAAAGGGGTTACCGCTTCGCTGGAAATGGGATATGCCCAAAAAATGGGCGAGTTTGCCGGCAGTCACGGAACGCTGAACGAATGGTACATACAACCTCAGGCGCAGGCAGTCTGGATGGGAGTGAAGGCGAACGACCATCGTGAAAGTAACGGTACCCGTATCACCAGCAACGGTAATGGTAATGTGCAGACCAGACTGGGCCTGAAAACCTGGATTAAGAGCCATCACCAGATGGATAACGCTAAAGAACGTGAATTCCAGCCGTTTGCCGAGCTGAACTGGCTGCACAATTCACGCGATTTCAGTACGACCATGGATGGCGTGAATGTTCGCCAGGATGGAGCGAAAAATATTGCCGAGGTAAAAGTGGGTGTGGAGGGACAGGTGAGTCCTCGTCTTAATCTGTGGGGCAATATCGGGGTTCAGGCTGGCGACAAAGGGTATAACGACAGCGCTGCGATGGTAGGTGTGAAATGGAACTTCTAAGCTGATTCTACCGGGCAAGTTCAGCCAGACTGGCGCATGTCAGTCTGGCCATTTCCTCCTGAAATAATCTCAAAAAGCGTCCTTCGGGGCGCTCTGTTCAACAACACGAGTTAATCATGTCTGTAACCAAGAAAATCACACCCATCATGCTGGTGTTGCTTTTTCTTCTGGCCGGTGTGCTGACGTCATGGCAGCAATGGGATAGAGAGGGACAACTTGTCAGAGAACACGCGATAAATAGCCTGGTCGAAGAAATCGATACGATATTTGACGACGTAAATACACTGGCTGTGTTAGCCAGCGCACATATACAAGAGAATTGCACTGACGATCTGCTACGAAAATTGCGTCTTCTTACGGCGTCTGGCGAGAAGATTCGTTCAGTCAGTATCATCAGGAACGGTGAGTGGAACTGCTCTTCTCTTGAAGGTCGAGAGTCGCCGGGGATTATTTCCAATGGAACGACTACACACTCACTGATGATTGAACAGATTTATCGGCTGAACACGGAGATGTATATAATCTATTTTCCGTTTCAGGGGCAGGTGGTGGCTGTTGCAGTATATAAAGCGGCGATCGATAAAATTCTTATGGATTTTGCCCGTAAAGAAAAAATTGATGTGCATTTTTTATTGTATCCAGAAAAACATCCTTTCGTGCAGATGGCCTCGCAAAACTATCCTTTCTGGATTGTGACGGATTCACAGGATGGCATTGCGGATTATGTGCGGGATAATCATTATCTTCTTATTTTATTTGTGGTTCTGTCTTTGCTGTTATATTTGCACTTACGCCGGGCGCAGCGGATATCACCGATAAAAATACTGCAGCGTGCGATTAATAATGATGAATTTATTCCGTTTTATCAGCCCGTCGTTGAACTCGCTTGCGGAAAAATCGTCGGGGCTGAAGTCCTTGTTCGCTGGAATCACCCTGAGCAGGGAATTATTCCCCCTAACGAATTTATCCACACGGCTGAACATAGCGGCTTGATCAATGTGCTGACGCTGAAATTGTTGACGCAGGTAGAGGTTGATATGCGGTGCCTTAGGGCTCAGTGTGATATACCATTTCATATCGGTATTAACGTACCTCCACTTTCACTGGAGGATCATGAATTTACCGATGCCACTATCGCCTTTATTCAGCGGATGAACTTGTTTCATATTGGCGTAATGCTGGAAATCACCGAACGGCAGCAGAATCTGATCCGTGAAAGTGTTCTGAGGCGCCTGAAAGAGGCAGGCGCTGCGCTAGCCCTGGATGACTTTGGGACCGGATATTCTAACTATGCTGCGCTGCAACGCATTTCGCCGCGGTTCTTGAAAGTTGATAAGATGTTTATCGACTCACTGGGTAAAGGCGGCGTGAGTGATACTATCATCAGCAATATTGTTCACCTGTCTGAACTGGCCAGGATCCCACTGGTGGCGGAAGGAATAGAAAGTGAAGAACAGATGGAGAGGCTGCGACGGATTAACGTTAGCTTTGGGCAGGGGTATCTGTTCAGTAAACCAATACCCTTTAATGCGTTTCTACGTTTATTATAAGGATTGCTAATAATAAAAAACCGCGAAAGCGGCTTTTTATTATTGAATGGCTGGAAGATTACTCGCTGACTTTTTTCTCAACGGAGGCAGCACCTTCTTTGGTCTTATTCCAGCCTTTCTCGGTACCTTCTTTTGTTGCATTCCAACCTTTTTCAGTACCTTCTTTGGTTGTATTCCAGGCTTTTTGTGAGCCTTCACTCACTTTACTGCTCAGGTCATCTTGTTTACCTTCAGCAGCATGTTTTGCTTTTAACTGTTGCTCTTCGCCCTGATTCTGCGCCTGATGCAGTTTTTCTTTTGCGGTATTAGCATTTTCGTGTGCGGCGGCTACATCATTATCAGTTGCGTGTGTCGTCGCGGCAATAACGGGAGAAGCCAGCAGAATTGCAGATAATGCGATAATTGTCTTTTTCATAATATCCTCGCTTAGCGTTATAAGTTATTAGCGTGATTAAGCATGGCACACGAACGAAGCGCTGGCTTTAGGAAAAAACTGTAAGTGCTGATAACGGTATTTATCCATTTTGTGCAGCTGGGAGCGATCAATACGGTAATTTTGTGGTGGGGCAAAAAGACGCATTTAATGTTAGGTTAAATAATAAGTGGTTGTCGTTATTAAGCATGGATATATTAAGTATGTGTAAGTATCCCTGCAAAATGAACCATCAACTTTTAAAGAGTCTCTGGCACTCCAACTTCCGCTTCTGGCACAGAGCGGACAGGCTGATTGAGCTGGAGGTCCGCTATGAGCGAACAGCGGAAGTTCGCAACTCCAAAAACCACATGACTGTCTTAATCAACGAGGAGCAGGTCACCTCGGCGGCGTCAGTCCGGAGGCCTTCGAACAGGCCTCGTCGTGAGGACAGAAAATGTCTACGGTTGTGGGGGCAGTCCATTACGGCTTTGCCTGTCTTGTGTTAGGATAATTTTTTAGTCTAAAGGTTTAAACCAGTTTAAAAAGGAATTAAAGGATTTTTTATGACAGAGCTAATTAATGATACGAAAAATCAGCATTTTATATCTCAAGCGGAACTCAGATGGAATAGCATTGACCGAAATAGACCCTATAACTTAATAAAAATAAATAGATTTAAATTACATGGTGAAAAAAATAAGTTGTCACCCCCTGAAAGGAAGTATGTGCAAGGGCTTTCATCCATAACTGACATTTTTACTCTTGATATTATGGATGATGGTAAAAGAATTAATTTGGAGAAATTTTTTGGTTATTTTGAGGAACAGTATGACAATACTGTTTCAAATTTCACTTCAGCCATTGAGACCAAAATACGTAACGCTGAAAATGGTACTGAGAAAATTGATGGTGCTGATTTTTTTACTGATATTAAATTTTTTCAGAAGATTAAGTTCATGAATTTCATACGTAACCCTAACAACATACGCAAAGCGTTAAAGCTATTTAGTTTTGCTAAAGATTATATCGTGCTGGGGCAGGGTAAGGAATTTCAGTTGATTATTGATGCTCTTATTAAAAATAAAAAGGGACATCGTGAGTATATTTGTCATAAATATCAAGTAAGCGAGAGTGAGTTTGATAGCTGGATAAAACTTTTACTTCTGTTTGTTTACGTGGATGAAAATATGAAAAACTCTAGTTTGGATGGGATGATGGAGGAGTTTTTTAAAGCAGATGAATTATTCACGACAGTTATAATTAGTTATTATACAGATAATTCACTTGGGAGTGTTTTAATTCCCGACATTGGTTCAATAGTAAATTCTGATATGACATATTTATTTAATATTTCAAGTAAGTGCTTCATAGCGCTTGAACATAAAAAACTTGATAGCGAGCACTGCATGGATATTGCAAGACAGGTTGCAGAAAAGATGAAACAACCATTTACTAATGAGTTTTTTGAGATATTTAAAAAAAGTCTGGCGGGGAGCAAGCGCATATCAATTTTCATCGATAATGAAAAACTACTCAGCGGGTACAACAAACTCTGTATTGATGAATCATCAGAGTTTGTATATTCCTGTTCGAGTACTGTACATGGTGCTGATATTGTCATTGACTGATTACATGCTACAGAGCAATCCTCGCTTATGGACTGGCTCTCCCAGACCTAAGAACGGTAGATTGCCGTTCAGAATTGCCAGTGGTTTCGTAATAGGGGTCTGAAGCCCTATGGAACGAGAACGTACGCTTAGCACGCTTTTTTGAACGATTGTGGCAGGTCAGTTTCTAAGACTTTTCTTCAGCGGTGCCAGGAAGGCCATATGACAGTCCTAATCGGACAGTATCCGTAGTATATCCTGACGTCAGCTTGATATACTTATAATACAGACGGTTATGTTCTTAGCTTAGGTTTTCACACGGTTGGACCTCAAATCCATTAATACATGGTGACGCACTCAACGTCCGCTCTTGGCACGTAGCGGCCGGTCCGTTACGTGAGGGTCACCTCGGGGATTGTCACGCTGATTCTGCCAGTTGTCGCTGCAGGACCTGCAGGCTAGTTCCCGCCTCTGCCCATGCTGCAGTCGAGCCGACCACATACAGGTTTTTCTTGGCGCGTGAGACGGCTACCTTGATTATGTTTGGCAGATTCGATTTCTTTAACGGATAGAGGTTTGGTTTGTCTTGCCATTGCCGGGTTTCCATAGTTTTAGGCACCTCAAAAACAATCAAGCTTTATGAGGTGCCTAACAAGGTGCCTAAAAGGTTCGGATTTAATGAGTTCTCTTCGGACTTCGCGGGACAAATTGCAGGCACAAAAAAGCCCGCAGGGCTTGCGCCGTGCGGGCTCTTAGGACTTCATCGGATGACTCTGGTAATCACCGATGGAGAATTTTGGTGGAGCTGGCGGGAGTTAACCCGCGTCCGAAATTCCTACATACCATTTTCAGTATATCAAAAACAGATATTTACGTTTTAAATCAGTCTGTTAGTCTTGTCTTGTGTTTGACCGTTTTACGTATTTTTAAAGCTCTGCCGCCAATTTGTCGCCAGTTTTATAGTGTGGGGTTATCTATCTTTTTATATTCAAATAGCATATCAATACTTCTTTCGAGTTTGTAAAAATCAGTTAAGGGGTATAGTTTTACAATATCCTCTTCGAAGTTTTTAATTCCAGACAGTTTTTCTTGACTTTGAAGATATCTCTTAGACATCATTAATTCTATTGAGTTTTCTGTTATTGATGAATGATCTAATGTTTTTAAGACCTGCCACGAAATAGGTGGCGTAAAGTCGAATAATGTGGAAAGTTTAGGGCAAAAGTTTTGTTTTACCGTTTGTTCATATGTGACTTTAGGTGGGAATACAACATTTATTGAGCGATTGCTTAATCGTGAATTAGGCATTTTGGTAGAGAAGTAAGCTACACCGACAATTTTCGAGTAAGTTTTTCTACTAATCCATTGCATCAACAAATTAGGTATAATGTACTCTTGTATGAATGTTGCAGAACGATGATTTTTTAAATAATTACATGCAATAATTAAAGGCCAGAAAATGAGATAAGAGGCCTTTACTCTATTTGTTTCGGTTAGTTTATTTTCGTCAACGTCATTTGATGAGGGATATAACAAAAATCGCGATGCGAAATTTAAGACTTTATATTCAGTTTCGCAGGTGGTAAATGATGAAATAAAAAGCTTGTCAAAATCTGGTTTTTCCATCTCCTGCCAACAAACATAAACAGAAGTACCAAGATATAAACATGGTAAACCAGCGACTGAATATCTTTGTGCACTAACAAAATGTCTATTGGAGAATGGAATATGGAAAATTTCATCTCTCGAGGTTAGAGGGTTTTCACTCTTTCTAACTCGAAATAATGGTTTTTTATGATTGCAAATGCTACTGAGTGGAGTAGTGATGCGATGTATATGTTGGATTGTTGAGTTGTCAGAGAATGTTTTATCAAAGTGGTCATAAGCTGACTTAATATCACCTGATAGAAAACTTTCAAGTGACAATTTTATTCCATTTTGAATGTTCTTAACCTTGCTAATTAAATCATCAAAATTTGGCATTCCATCTTTATTATTGCTTTTGTATTTGACTATTGTTTTTAGATACATATCGCAGCGTTCAGTGAAGTCACTTATTATATCTCTATGCACTATGAGTGGAGGATTTAATTTGGGTTCGGAAATGACTTGTTTTAATAATGAATTTAAATGGTTCTCAATTAACTTTTCTTTATTGACTTTGTTTTTAATATCCATTTTGACAAGCTCAAATAGTTAACATATGTAAAGGGTTTTTGGTAACGGCATCTTCAAGATGGTCTGGGGAAAAATGAGAATAAACCATTGTCATTTTTATATCTGTATGACCGAGAATCTCTTTAAGAACAAGTATGTTTCCTCCGTTCATCATAAAATGGCTGGCGAATGTATGACGTAATACATGGGTGCATTGACCCTCCGGAAGCTCAATACCGGCCCGCTTTACTGCACGCTCAAAGGCTTTTCTGCATGGCGAGAATAACTTCCCTCGGTTTTTAGGAAGTTCGTTGTACAGATCCTGAGATATAGGCACGGTACGGTTTTTCTTGCCTTTGGTCTTTGTATAGGTGATTCGGTATTTCGATAACTGGTGGCCCTGCAGGTTTTCGGCTTCACTCCAGCGAGCGCCGGTGGCTAGGCATATTTTTGCAATCATCAGCAGACTGGGACTTTGAGAATCTGCGCAGGCATCTAGCAGGCGTTTAATTTCTTCCGGTGCTAGGAACGCCAGTTCGCCCTCTGCAATTTTGAATGTTGGAAGACCGGCCAGCGGGTTGGGGGCTGACCAGTGGCCCAGCTTTTTCAGTGTGCCAAAAACCGATGATAGGTTGCGTTGTTCAAGGTTTACCGTGCGGGGCTTAACTGGTGACATAAACGCGCCATCTTCATTTCGCACTTCACCTTTTAGCCGCGCTTCGCGGTATTTCGTAAAGTCACCGGCGGTCAGTTCTGAGGCGATGGGATCACCCAGGCCATTACAGATAATTCTAAGTTTCGCCATCAGGCGTTTGGGGTCTGCAAGCGTCTGCCCGTAGAGTGAGTGCCATTGTTCTATCACTTCTGACAGATGCCGTCGATCCTCCTTTTCCCCCAGCCACGGTTTTTTGTTTACTTCATCCATGGTGAAGTTTTCGAATGCTACGGCTTCGCCTTTCGTCGCAAATTGCTTGCGCACCCGTTTACCATCGCGTCCGTTAGGGTAGCACTCACACAACCATTTTCCGTTCGGCTGCTTTCTGATAGTCATGCTTAGATACTCTTTATTACCTTAACAGCTCGTCCGATAACTTCCACATCATCAACAGAGCATTTGAAGGATGTTTCATCCTGGTGAACCACAATCTTATTACCGGGTATCCGCGCAATTTTTGCGATAATAATCATTCCATCAATATTGATAAGCCAGAAACCATTGCTGACTTGCTTAATTGATTTATCGATGAGGTAGCAATCAGCTGAGGTTTCTAAGAACATTGATTCTTCATATCGTGTAGGCAAGATGTTGCGATCGAGGAAAATCTCGTCTTCAACACTGAGTATCCCATTCTCCAGATTACCTTTCGGAATAGAGGGGGTAATGAGTTTGGATAATGGTCTTATTGCAGGTTTGTTCTCATTATGAGATTCTTTTTCTGACTCATTCCCTCCTTTCATGTTTCCTTGTCCTGTTGCTAACCAAAGCAAAGAAACGCCAGTTTCTAGAGCGCACTGAATTATCCAGTCAGCAGGGAAGCTGTCACGTAACACTCTGTTTGCCATAGTGCTTTTAGAAACATTCAGATGTTCGCTTAATGCTTGTTTGGTTGTGAATCCATAAGCCTCTAGCAGTCGTTCAATAGCTGCTTTGCCTCCCGTATCGGTTCCTACTTTTATGCTCAGCATTGATGATCTCCATTTGACAATCACGATTCGAGATCGTAATGTTTGATTGTCTCTTGATGTGAGAGTCCAAGAGACAGACTAAAACGAACTAAAACACACACAAACTAAGAGATATTGCACTATGAGCACTGATATTTCAATTCGTGTACCAAAAGAGATGGCTACGCCTGCAGAGTTCGCGGAATGGGAAGGTATCTCGCGTGGCTCTGTTTACCAGAAAATTCACCATGGTCAGCTTGCTAAGTACATGGTCAAGAAAGAAAAAAACAAAGGTCGCGTAAGCCTGCGTTACCTGATGTACAAAACCGACCAGGTTCGTGAATCCCTCGGTCATTCCAACTTTCGCGTCATTGTTGGTCAGTAAGTTCGATTATGAGAACTTTCTAAGGGGCTTGCATGTTTGATTATCGCGTTTCCAAACATCCACACTTTGACGAAGCCTGCCGGGCTTTCGCGCTGCGTCACAACATGGCGAAGCTGGCAGAACGCGCAGGAATAAATGTCCAGACGCTGCGCAATAAGCTGAACCCGGAGCAACCGCATCAACTTACACCGCCGGAGATCTGGCTGCTGACTGATATCACAGAAGACTCAACGTTGGTTGACGGTTTTCTGGCTCAAATCCATTGCTTGCCCTGTGTGCCACTGAATGAAGTGGCAAAAGAGAACCTGCCGCATTACGTCATGAGTGCAACTGCGGAGATTGGGCGAGTAGCTGCAGGCGCAGTATCCGGTGATGTGAAAACCAGTGCAGGCCGCCGAGATGTTATCAATAGCATCAACTCTGTCATGCGTTTGATGGCCCTCACTGCAGTTTCATTACATGCACGTTTGCAGGCGAATCCGGCGATGGCAAGCGCAGTAGATACCGTGACGGGCCTCGGCGCTTCCTTCGGTCTGATCTGAGGTGGTTATGCTGACTAAAGAACCATCTTTTGCATCGCTGTTGGTAAAGCAAAGCCCGGCAATGCACTACGGTCACGGCTGGATCATGGGTGAGGATGGCAAGCGCTGGCATCCATGCCGCTCTCAGGATGCGCTGCTGGCTGAACTGTCCACTAAAAAGCAGGGGAAACCATGGCTATTGAAGGCGATGCTGCGACTGTTCCGCTAAGCGCTGGCCTCCGCCTTAATGGGTTAAACCACATCGCGGAATTAAGGGCGAAAGTGTTTGGCTTAAATATTGATTCAGAACTGGAGCGCTTTATTAGCGATATGCGGGACCAACGGGATATTAACCATGAGCAGAATAAACGCGCACTAGCCGCAATATACTTTATGGCAAAGATTCCGGCGGAACGTCATAGCGTCAATGTTAGTGAGCTGACGACTGACGAAAAGCGGGAGCTGATTAAAGCAATGAACCATTTCCGTACAGTGGTGAGTTTATTTCCCAATCGGCTAGCCATGCCGAATTAACCAACAACCGAAATTAAAGGCGTAAACCCGCCGGGCTTCTTATTGCCCAAATTCAGGAGAAGCAACAATGCGTAATATTGAAACTCGTATCACTAAAACAGGGCCAGATGATGCTGGCCTTAACCAGATGCTAACTGATGCACGGATGGAAGAACGCCGGGCACGTGCTGCGGCAATGGCAGCCCGTCTTGATAGCCTCGCTTGCCATATCACGTCACGTCAGCTTAACCACGTTGAAGCGGCGGAACTGCTGCGTATTGCGGCTGAAAACATTCAGAACGAAGCACAGGAGATCCACTGATGGCTGATTCAATGGACCTTGTACAGCAACGCGTTGAAGAAGAGCGCCAGCGCCACATCCACACCGCCCGCAACAGAACGCCGGGCGTTTCTCGTGTTCTCTGCATTGAGTGCGATGCACCGATCCCGCCAGCACGTCGCCGCGCCATTCCGGGGGTGCAGTGCTGTGTCACTTGTCAGGAGATTGCGGAGCTGAAAGGTAAACATTACGTAGGCGGTGCAGTATGAGCACTATCCTGAAATGGGCAGGAAATAAAACCGCTATCATGCCGGAATTGATTAAGCACCTTCCTGCTGGCTCGCGACTGGTTGAACCTTTCGCGGGTTCCTGTGCTGTGATGATGGCGACAGACTATCCTCATTATCTTGTCGCGGATATTAATCCAGACCTGATTAATCTCTATCAGGTGATTAAGAATGATGTTGAATACTTCATCAAAGAGGGCAGATATCTTTTTGAAGTCCGTAATGATCCAGAGGCATATTATAAGACGAGACAGGAGTTTAACTTGCGCCATGGTGGCGCAATTGAACGCGCATTGTATTTCTTATATTTAAATCGCCATGGTTATCGCGGACTGTGTCGCTATAACTTGGACGGTTATTTTAATGTTCCTTACGGTAATTATAAAAAGCCGTACTTCCCTGAAAACGAAATACGCGCATTTGCAGAAAAAGCAAAACGCGCAACGTTTATCTGCGCTAGCTATGACGAGACACTGGCACTGCTGCAAACGGGTGATGTTGTCTATTGCGATCCACCATATGACGGCACGTTTAACGGATATCACACAGCTGGTTTTACAGAAGATGATCAGTACCATCTGGCGTCTATTCTTGAACGCCGGTCATCAGAAGGTCATCCGGTTATCGCGTCCAACAGCGATACGTCTCTGACCCGTTCGCTTTATCGTGATTTTACTCGCCATCGTATAACCGCTAAGCGCAGCATGGGGGTGGCTGCCGGTGATAGTAAAACTGCAGTAGAAATCATCGCCACAAAATCAGCATGCTGGTTTGGTGTTGATTTGGCGTCTGGTCCTGATATCTCGGTGGAAGCTGAGGTGCGGGCGTGGCAGTGAGTAAATTCACATTACATCATGCACAAACCACCGGCGGCTCGAATGAGGCCGCCGTGGCCTTTCCATGGAATGCCCCAAAAAAAGCGGTTAACCCGTATCTGGATCCGGCGGAAGTAGCGCCGGAGTCTGCGCTTTCAAACCTCATCACTCTATACGCTGCAGATAACGAGCAGGAACATCTGCACCGTGAGGAGCTGAGTGATAAGGTTTGGGAACGTTATTTTTTCAATGAATCCCGCGATCCTGTCCTGCGTGAAATGGAGAAGGATCGGCTGATTAGCCATGCCAAAATGGCCCGCGAACAGCAGCGTGTTAATCCCGATTTGGTGATTATTGCCGATGTAAGCGCCATGCCTGCCCATATCAGCAAGCCTCTGCTGGAGCGGATTAAATACTTCCATAGCCTGGGCAGGGCTAAAGCTTATTCCCGCTATCTGCTCGAAACAATCAGACCGTGTCTTGAGCGGCTGGAGCGCGTGCGTGACAGCCAGGTGTCTGCGTCTTTCCGGTTCATGGCGAGCCAGGACGGGCTGGAGGGGCTGCTGGTACTGCCTGAAATGAATCAGGATCAGGTCAAGCGTCTTTCCACGCTGGTTGCGGCACATATGAGCATGTGTCTTGATGCGGCCTGCGGTGATCTGTTTGTCAGTGACGATGTTAAACCAGAAGAAATCCGCCAGGCATGGGAAAGGGTTGCTGCAGAAGCCATGCGCCTTGAGGTCATCCCGCCAGCCTTTGAGCAGTTACGCCGCAAAAAGCGCCGCCGTAAGCCGGTGCCTTATGAACTGATCCCACCGTCGCTGGCGCGCATGCTGTGCGCGGACTGGTGGTATCGCAAATTGTGGCAGATGCGCTGTGAGTGGCGGGAGGAGCAGCTGCGTGCCGTCTGCCTGGTCAACAAGAAAGCGTCCCCGTATGTCAGCTATGAAGCCGTGATCCACAAACGCGAGCAGCGCCGCAAATCGCTGGAGTTCTTCCGCTCGCATGAGCTGGTCAACGAAGACGGCGACACGCTGGACATGGAAGACGTGGTGAACGCCAGCAACAGCAACCCGGCACACCGCCGTAATGAAATGATGGCCTGTGTTAAGGGACTGGAGCTGATCGCGGAAATGCGCGGAGACTGCGCGGTGTTTTATACCATCACCTGCCCGTCACGCTTCCACGCAACCCTCAACAACGGCAGACCTAATCCGAAGTGGACCAGTGCCACTGTCCGGCAGAGCAGTGACTACCTGGTTGATACGTTCGCCGCTTTCCGCAAGGCCATGCACAAGGCCGGGTTGCGCTGGTATGGCGTTCGCGTTGCAGAGCCGCACCATGACGGCACCGTGCACTGGCATCTTCTGTGCTTCATGCGCAAAAAAGACCGCCGTTCCATCACCGCACTGCTGCGTAAGTTTGCCATCCGTGAAGACCGCGAGGAGCTGGGCACCAATACCGGGCCGCGCTTCAAGTCCGAGCTAATCAATCCGCGCAAGGGAACGCCGACCAGCTATATCGCCAAATACATCAGTAAGAACATCGACGGGCGTGGGCTGGCTAAAGAAATCAGCAAAGAAACCGGCAGATCACTGCGTGACAGCGCCGAGCATGTCAGCGCCTGGGCGTCACTGCACCGTGTTCAGCAATTTCGTTTCTTTGGTATTCCTGGGCGTCAGGCATACCGCGAGCTGCGCTTGCTGGCAGGTCAGGCGGCGAGAGTACAGGGCGAACGCAAAGCGGGTGCGCCGGTACTGGATAATCTACGTCTGGATGCGGTACTGGCGGCGGCTGATGCGGGCTGCTTTGCCACCTACATTATGAAGCAGGGCGGTGTACTGGTTCCCCGCAAACATCACCTTGTCCGCACGGCTTATGAGCTTAACGACGAACCGAGCGCCTACGGCGATCACGGTATCCGTATCTATGGCATCTGGTCCCCGATTGTAGAGGGCAAGATTTGCACGCACGCGATGAAGTGGAAAAAGGTTCGTAAGGCCGTTGACGTTCAGGAGGCGGCAGCCGACCAGGGCGCTTGCGCCCCTTGGACTCGTGGCAATAACTGTCCCCCTGTTGAAAATCTGAACAAATCAGGGGGGGATTTACCCGATATTAAAATCATGGATGAGAAGGAATTGCATGATTACCTCCACAGCATGAGCCAGAAGGAACGGCGTGAGCTTACCGCCAGGTTGAGACTGGTAAAACCGAAGCGGAAAAAAACATATAAACAGAGCATTTCGGAGCGGCAGCGTCTGCAGCTTGAGGCAGAACTGAGTTCCAGAGGGTTCGATGGCAGCGAGGCACAGGTTGACCTGCTTCTGCGCGGCGGCAGCATTCCGTCAGGTGCCGGGCTGCGTATTTTTTACCGTAACCAACGGCTGCAGGAAGATGACAAATGGCGTCAATGGTACTGACCGCAAGGCTTTAACAATTTATGCTCTTAACGACCTGCGTCAGAGTGTTCTCATTGACGGATAAAAAATATTTTACATTTGAATATCAGGAGTATACTGTATATATAAACAGTGGATATAAGTACAGTTATTGTGTATCCGTGGTCGTGATAGGAGGGAAGATGCAGGACTATCTTTTGGAGTCGCTGAAGCTCCAGCGTATTGATTTTTTTATTAAGCTTGTAGCGGCTAGTGAGTGCAGTGACGAAGAAAAGCGGCTGGCTATCCAGTGGGTTTCTGAGTTGACTGATGAGCTGATGGCAAAGATTCGGGCTCATGAATACGGCCGCTCCATGGATCTTCCCGGTTAGTAGCAAGAACGTTGCTGGCGTGAGAACTTGATTCTGACGTCAGCAAGGTTGAACAACGAGTATAGCGAGGCGTTAGCCATCAGTAGATAAAGAAAGTAGCCACTAGATCATCTATCTAGGGTCAAGTTTTTAAACGGTTTATAAGTAGCAGGGGATGCATTTTTTCTTTAGCCAGCATTAGAATAGGTTAAATGCTATCTGAAACGAGATAATCTATGTCTGGCCCATTCAAGTTCGATTTTTTTACAAAGAATTCTATACCAGATTGGCCTTGTCCCGCTTGTGCTCGGGCTACCCTAGAACTCATACCTGAAAGTTTCAATGCACGAAGAACCGCTAGAGCCATCAATGAACATGCCAAAAGAGAAGATTTTGGTCCGGATGACGATGAAATGGTTTTCAGCTGTCAGTTGAGATGTAATCAAAAAAATTGTCTCCAGCCGGTAGCTGTATCCGGTGATGGATATTATGAACAAGACTGGAGCCAAACGACAAGTTCGTACGATCTAATATATGAACCCGTTTATCGCCCACGTTATTTTTACCCGCCACTAAATCTTTTTACCCGCTGCGAAGCATACCCGGAGCAGATCAACATCCAGTTGCGAGAGCTTTCCGCCCAATTACCTGGACATCCTCAAGCAGCCATCAATGCTCTTCGTACTACCCTGGAAATAGTTCTTGATAGCTTTAAAATCCCACGTACTGCAAATGGTCGCTACCTGTCCTTAGATCGCAGGATTTCGTGCATACCTGAGCCTTTTAAATATGTTGAGGCTGGATTTAGGGCGATGAAGTGGCTGGGTAACACGGGGAGTCATAATTTGCGACCTGTATCATCAGAAGATATTGAGGGGGCTTGTATTATGCTGGATGATTTCCTATTGCGCATCTATCGTCCACAGATTGACCATAGTGTGACTATAGCGAGATTAATTAAGAACCATGATCCTAGTGAAAGGGATAAGACCTGAATGTAGTGAGGATACTTGCAATGCATGTCTATGCTGCATGAGAACGCATGATCGTTTGAGGATCGCTTTCGCTAAGTCCCGCCAGGAATGGTGGGCTTTTGCTTATGTCATGCAGGCGCATGAAAACCACTACACAAAGCGGGCAGGCGTGGCGGGGATACGAGCGCGCGCAACGGGGTAAAGCGGTCAATATTGGGTATTGCTTCAAGGAATGTTCAGGGCATAGCTTTGCTCTACTAATTCCTAAGTTGTATGATGATTAAAAATAATCAAAAAGGCTCGGCGTATGGGATTAGGATTAAAAGACGCTATTGTGCATACGGCTGCGTTTCACGAAAAAGAAACAAATAAATTACTTTTGCCGAAAAACCACTGGCATCCAGGTTTTATTACGGTCTTAGCTGCTTATGTGAACCACCATCGGATCACAGAAGAAAACTGCCCTTTATCAAGCCCCGACTACATGAGAGCTATTAATCTGCAGGGGGCTTTATGGGGAGAAGACCAATACCAGCAAGAGCGTGTTAATGTTGGTAGAAACTATAGTTTAGTTACAGCATTAACAAATGTTGAAGCCGTTGATGTGGCGACTAGCAGCATTAATAGTTGCGTTAGACAGCTAACTTTTCCGGATCGAGATCCACGTGACTATCCGAAGGGGCTAACTGACCTTACTCATGTAATAGGGGAGCTTCATGATAACGTTTGGTCACATGGGAAATCGACAGGCTTCTCCTTTGCACAACGTTCAGCTGTGCCTTACACTCAAAGAAAAGAACATTATTTAGAGTTTTCTTTGGCTGACTGTGGGTTAGGTTTCCTGAGAGAGTTACGACGTGCTCATATACCCAATATTGAAACACATCAGAACGCGATTGCTTGGTGCATTCAGGAAGGTCATTCTTCAAAACATGCCGATCTGCAAGACCCTTGGGCGCAACAAATCCCCCAAGATTTCATTGGAGGAAGCATGTTTGGCAGTGGAGTGGCTGTAAAAGAAAAAGAGAATAATCATCAAGGGCTTGGTTTGTATCACTTGATGAAATTGGTTAAAACTTATAACGGGGAATTGCAACTGGCTACAGGAAATGTATGCTTAGAGGCAGTTGGTGGTGAAGTCAGCTACACTGAGCTACGTAAGGAGTGGCCGGGTGTTGCAATTTCGTGCCGTTTTAAGATACATGAACTGGCAGTTGAAAAAGATAACGAAGAAAATGACCCTCAGCTTATGGAAATCATGCGGGCGTTAGGAGGAGAGTAATGAATAAAATCGCATACAAGTTGCCCGAGGGTGACCTGGCTTCGCGCAATCAGGCTATCCCCCAACGGCACAAGATTGAAGTTTTGATTAACGAGGGGAACTCTGTCGATTTGGATCTGAGCGGCGTTTATTCGATTTCTGAATCTTACTCGGATGAAATCTTTGGTGTGCTAGTTGTGAAGTTCGGCGTAACTAAGGTTTTGAGTCAGGTTAGGGTTCGAAACGCATCCCCTTCGATTTTAAAGAGTATCGCAAAGGTTATTCAACGTCGTAGCAACGAAGTGGCATCAAAGAAGGTGCATTCTGTTGGATTTGATGGCGTATATGCTGCTTGTTGATACGAAATCAGTATGGAAAAGGCGCTCATTAGGAGCGCCTTTTTTGTTTACTCATAAATTTCTAATATGTAAGGGGCGAAACGGATCACTTCTTGGCCCAGCCAGCCATTAAGCTCCTGCAGACGCTTCTGCAGCGGCATCAGCTCGTTGCGGACAAAAACGCGGCTGGCCTTCTCCACATCACCAAAGCCGCCGGTATTGTTGGGAATGATGCCCATCATTTGCGGCGGTACGCGGTGCGCGGCCATCATGTCATCGCGGCTCACGTTCTTGATATTCAGAAACTCATCCTTTGCCGCCACCTCTGACAGTGGGATGATCTGAATGCCATCCTTTTTGCCGTTGGGTGAGTACATAAACAGGTTGCGGAAGTTACCCGGACCTTTGGCACTTTTCATGGCCTGGCGGATGTTGTTCACGTCCTCCTGGTTCTGTGCGGCATCGGTCATATACATGATGAAGCCCGCATGGCTGCCGTTGATGTAATACTTACGGCGGAACAGGGTGGCGGACTCATTCAGCAGGGTGGAAGGGATTGCTGACAGGTATTCCGGCAGACCGTAAATCTCCTGGTTCAAGTCCGGCTCCATCAGGTGGAAGATGCTACCTTTAGTAAACTCATACGGCTGCGTGGTCATGCCGTATTGCACAAACCAGTAGGTATCCAGATCTACACCACGGCGGGTGTATTTCGCCAGCGACGGTTCCAGCGACAGAATGCCGCCGAGCCGATTGGTGCGTTTCTCAAGATAGGCGTTACCAAACACCAGATAATCCTGCACGAACCGGCTGAACGCCTGCTGGCTGAGCAGCGGGTGGGGGATAAACGTGCTGGTCAGAATGTTGCGTTTTACCGCAATGGGTGAGCTGTGATGCACGGCCGCGCGATAGGTGCGCGCCAGCCCGTCAAAACTCACCGGAGGTTCATACCATCTGTCCATCTGTACGCATTCCACATAGTCCAGCAGCTCGCGACGGTCCAGTACTGGGATCGGATCGCCAAAGCTGAACGCTTCGGCGTGAGTTGTATTCTTCTGCTGTTCGGCCTCCTGCACTGGCGCGGTGCTGGTCAGGGCGTCGTATTCACTCATCAAAAAATCTCCACAATATTGCTGGTATTGGCGGATTCACCCTGCAGCGGTTCGTTAAACAGTGCGTGCATCGTTGCCCAGGCCAAATCTGCGTGGCTGGCTTCTTCGCTGCGGCTCGCTTCGTAGGTAGGGCGGTTGCCGCTGGCGGTAGTGGCACGGCGGATAGCCATAAAGGACTGCGCAATGTCGGTGTGCCCGGCATCAAACTCCAGACGACGGTGGCTGATAATGTCGTACGCCTTGAGCACCAGGGCGTTTTTGACGTTAGGGTTGTAGACAAACTCCCGCACGGCAGGAAAGAACACTTTGACGTTCTCATAAACGCCGTGGCCCACACCTGTCGAGTCGATGCCGATATAGGTCACGTTGTACTGCTGCGTCAGTTTTTTGATGGCGTCCGCCTGGGCGCGGAAGTCCATCCCGCGCCACTGATGACGCTCAAGAATGCGGAACTTGCCGCCAGGCACCGTGGGTGGAGCCATTACCACGCAGCCCGCGCTGTCACCGTTCTGTGTACCTTTTGCCGGGTCATAGCCGATCCACACTTCGCGCCAGCCAAACGGGCGCAGCGCCAGCGCCTGAAAATCGGTCCAGACTTCCCAGCTATCCACCATGCACGCCTGCAGCTCGCTGAGCGGGAATACTGACGCCAGATCGTCAATAAATTCGCACATCAGAAGGTTCTGGTATTCGTCCGGGCTGTACTCCATGCGCAGCTGGTCGAGGTCGAACAGGTTACAGCCGCCGCGCACCGCATCTTCCACGGTGACGATCTGGCGGTACTGTCCGTCAGGGCAGAGCAGGCCGCGCGCAAGGTTGCTGTGGGTCAGGTCAATATCCACCTTGTCCGCTTTGGCGCGGCCCCGGTTAAACAGCGCACCGGACCAGAACGGATACGCACTGTGGGTCAGGCTGGACGGCGTGGAAAAGTAGGTTTGTCGCCATTTCTTGTGAATGGCCATCCCGGAGGCAACCTTGCGCAGCTCCTGGAATTTCGGTATCCAGAAATATTCATCCAGGTACAGGTTGCCGTGGTAGCTCTGCGCCGTACGGGCGTTGGTGCCGAGGAAGTACAATGCAGCGCCATTGGGTAGCACCATGGGATCGCCTTTCAGCTCCACCTCAACTTCTTTGGCAAAGTCGATGATGTACTGCTTAAACACGTGCGCCTGTGCCTTACTGGCAGAAAGGAAAATCTGGTTGCGTCCGGTCAGCAGGGCGTCAATCAATGCTTCACGGGCAAAATAAAACGTGGCGCCAATCTGGCGCGACTTGAGCAGATTACGGATGCGGTTTGTTTTTCCTGCTTCAAACCAGTGACGCTGATAGTCGAACATAGAGGCGTGGAAGACTTCTTCCAGCTTTTCGATCTGTTCGTCGGTGAAAACGTTCTTTTCCGGCTGTCTGCGTGGGCCTTTGTTTCGGTTGGCTACTTTCGGGTTTAAATCAGCTTCGTTCCCGCCATCGTTAAATTTTCCGATCCGGGCATGGCGCTCTGACTGGCGCGCCAGCAGGTCAATTTCCTTGAAGTCTTTCCCTTCTTTCTGCTCCTTCATGATGAGCTGGCAGTAACGTGCGGCGGTGGTGAGCTGCATTTGATCCAGCGGCCCATAGTCGCCCCACTTGTCGCGTTTTTTCCAGCTGTGAACGGTTGCAACTTTTTCGCCCAGCATTTCAGCAATGCGGGCTACGCGGTATCCCTGAAAGTACAGCAGCATGGCCTGCCGACGGGGATCGAGGTCTGCGGGGGTCAGTGTCGTGTTCATGGCCCAAACATACGGCCTTGTATGGCGGCTTTCCCCGGCTGCGTTTTGTGTGGTTTACCGTACAAATACAGCGCGTTGTCTCACTCCCCCCATCACCGCAAACATAAGGCTCCAGTAAGTTATTTCTAACGGAGCATGGCTCATGACAGTGAAAGCAAAGCGTTTCCGTATCGGGGTGGAAGGTGCCACCACTGACGGGCGCGAGATCCAGCGTGAATGGCTGGTACAGATGGCTGCCAGCTACAACCCGACGGTCTATACCGCGCTGATTAACCTTGAGCACATCAAGTCTTATCTGCCGGAGAGCACGTTTAACCGCTATGGCAGGGTGACGGGGCTGGTTGCAGAAGAAATCCAGGACGGCCCGCTGGCGGGCAAGATGGCACTTTATGCCGATATCGAACCCACTGACGCCCTGGTGGAACTGGTGAAAAAAGGCCAGAAGCTTTTCACCTCCATGGAGGTCAGCACGAAGTTTGCCGACACCGGCAAAGCCTACCTTGTGGGGCTGGGTGCGACAGACGATCCTGCGAGCCTTGGCACCGAAATGCTGGCTTTCAGCGCCAGCGCCGCACATAACCCGCTGGCAAACCGTAAGCAGAACCCTGAAAACCTGTTTTCGGAAGCGGTTGAAACGCTGATCGAACTTGAAGAAGCCCAGGACGAAAAGCCGTCCCTCTTTGCCCGCGTCACCGCGCTGTTCACCAAAAAAGAGCAGACCGACGATGCGCGTTTCTCAGACGTGCATAAAGCCGTGGAACTTGTCGCCACCGAGCAGCAGAACCTGAGCGAGCGCACTGATAAATCCCTGGCTGAAAACGGTGAACGCCTTTCCGCGCTGGAGTCCTCCCTGCAGGAACAGCAGGCCGCCTTTGCCGAGTTACAGCAGCAGCTGAGCCGTGAAGACAGCCGCAAGGATTACCGCCAGCGCGCGCCGGGCGGTGACGCACCGGCAGGCACCCTGACCAATTGCTGATGGAGCATAAAACCCGATGAAAAAGAAAACCCGCTTTGCCTTTAACGCTTACCTGCAGCAACTGGCGCGCCTGAACGGTGTGGAGGTTGAAGAACTGTCCAGCAAGTTTACCGTGGAGCCGTCCGTGCAGCAGACGCTGGAAGACCAGATCCAGCAGTCCGCCGCTTTCCTGACGCTGATTAACATCACGCCGGTCACTGAGCAGTCCGGTCAGTTGCTGGGGCTGGGCGTTGGCAGCACCATTGCCGGAACCACCGATACCACCACCAAAGAGCGCGAGCCTACCGATCCGACGCTGATGGAAGACGTGGAATACAAATGCGAGCAGACCAACTTTGATACGGTGCTGACCTACGCAAAACTGGACCTGTGGGCGAAATTCCAGGACTTCCAGGTGCGTATTCGCAACGCCATCGTCAAGCGTCAGGCGCTGGACCGCATCATGATCGGCTTTAACGGCGTGAAGCGCGCCAAAACCTCCAACCGTGCTGAAAACCCGCTGCTGCAGGACGTCAATAAAGGCTGGCTGCAGAAAATCCGCGAAGATGCGCCGGATCACGTCATGGGCAGCAAAACCGCAGAAGACGGCACCACTACTGCAGAACCGGTAAAAGTCGGTCCGGGTGGTAAGTATGTAAATCTTGACGCGGTGGTGATGGATACCGTCAACGAGCTGATCGATGTGGAGTATCAGGATGATGACGAGCTGGTTGTTGTCTGCGGACGTGAACTGCTGTCTGACAAGTATTTCCCGCTGGTCAACAAAGAGCAGGACAACAGCGAGAAAATCGCCGCCGATCTGATCATCAGCCAGAAACGCATGGGCGGCCTGCAGGCTGTGCGCGCGCCTTTCTTCCCGGCAAATGCCCTGCTGATCACCCGTCTGGATAACCTGTCCATCTACTGGCAGGAAGACACCCGCCGCCGTTCAGTTATCGACAACCCGAAACGCGACCGGATTGAAAACTTTGAATCCGTCAACGAGGCGTATGTGGTCGAGGACTACCGCTGCGCGGCACTGGTGGAAAACATCGAAATCGGTGATTTCACCCCGCCTGCAGCAGAAACAGGAAACGGAGAGTAACGCATGAGCCTGAGTCCCGCACGGCAGCACCGCCTGCGCATTCAGGCCGAACAGGCCGCCCGTGAGGGCGGCAGTGTTCGCCATGCGTCGGGTTATGACCTGATGCTGCTGCAACTGGCAGAAGATCGCCGCAGGCTTAAAGGCATCCAGTCCACGGTGAAAAAGGCGGAAATCAAGGTGGAGCTGCTGCCGAAATATTCTGCCTGGGCAGAGGGCGTGCTGGCTGCCGGAGGCGCGCAGCAGGATGACGTGCTGATGTACGTGATGTTGTGGCGTATCGACGCCGGTGATTATGCCGGTGCGCTGGAAATCGGGCGTCATGCGCTGCGCCATGGCTGGGTGATGCCGCTGGGCAACCGTAACGTGCAGACCGTGCTGGCAGAAGAAATGGCAGACGCGGCGCAAAGCGCTCTGCTTGCTGCTGTCGGTTTTGATGCCGATCTGCTTCTGCAGACGCTGGACCTGACAACCGATCTGGATATGCCGGACCAGTCGCGGGCGCGCCTGCATAAAGCCATCGGCGCTGTACTGAGCGAAAGCAACCCGGCGTCTGCCCTGAATCACCTTACCCATGCGCTGCAGCTTGATCCCCGCTGCGGTGTGAAAAAAGAAAAGCAGCAGCTGGAGCGCAGACTGCGCAATGACAGCCGCTAAAGAACGTGCCCCGCGCACGGGCGGCACGGGATGGCGAAAGGCACTGCCACATCAAAATTCCGTCCACCGCCCACTTATTCAGGAGAAAGCCGCATGAAGTTTGTTGCGCCCGAACAGGCACCGGAACAGGCGGAGGTCATCAAAAATACGCCGTTCTGGCCTGATGTGGACCTGTCGGAATTTCGCAGTGTGATGCGAACTGACGGCACGGTGACGCAGCCGCGTTTAAAGCAGGTTGTGCTGACGGCTATTTCTGAGGTTAACGCTGAGCTGTACGACTTCCGCAACCGCCAGCAGTTGCTGGGCTACCGGGCACTGGCTGAGGTTCCGGCGGACATACTGGACGGCAAAAGCGAGCGTATCCAGCACTACCACAACGCCGTTTTTTGCTGGGCGCGTGCTGTGCTCAATGAGCGTTATCAGGACTATGACGCCACGGCGTCAGGCGTGAAGCGAGGGGAGGAGCTGGCGGAGGCCAGCGGCGATCTGTGGCGTGATGCCCGCTGGGCTATCAGCCGGGTGCAGGATGCGCCGCACTGTACGGTGGAGCTTATCTGATGAAAGTGCGTGCGCATCAGTATGACACGGTGGACGCGCTTTGCTGGCGTCATTACGGGCGCACGCAGGGGGTCACTGAGCAGGTTCTGCAGGCAAATCCGGGGCTGGCTGAGTACGGCCCATTTTTACCGCACGGGCTGCAGGTGGAGCTGCCGGACATTACGGCGTCAACCACGGCGCAGACCGTCCAGCTATGGGACTGAATTATG
Source organism: Citrobacter sp. RHBSTW-01044 (assembly GCF_013781945.1). Taxonomy (NCBI): domain Bacteria; kingdom Pseudomonadati; phylum Pseudomonadota; class Gammaproteobacteria; order Enterobacterales; family Enterobacteriaceae; genus Citrobacter; species Citrobacter sp. RHBSTW-01044. Next base: position 1,174,395 of record NZ_CP056180.1, read on the forward strand.
ACGCTTGAACGAATCAGCGCCTTTATCACTTACTGCATCGCCGTGCTGCTGGCATGGCTGGGCGATCTGTCGCTCAAGGATGCGTCAACGGTTGGCGGCGTACTGATTGGTGTGCTGATGCTGGCTATCAACTGGTACTACAAACACCAGTCTTTCAAATTGTTACGTGGCGGCAAAATTTCGCGGGGGGAATATGAATCCTTCAATCGTTAAGCGCTGCCTTGTCGGGGCGGTGCTGGCTATCGCCGCCACGCTGCCCGGTTTCCAGTCGCTTCATACCTCCGTCGAGGGGCTGAAACTGATTGCCGATTACGAGGGATGCCGCCTGCAGCCTTATCAGTGCAGTGCGGGCGTGTGGACTGACGGGATCGGCAATACTTCCGGTGTGGTGCCGGGGAAAACCATCACGGAGCGGCAGGCGGCGCAGGGACTTATCACCAACGTGCTGCGCGTGGAGCGGGCGCTGGAAAAATGTGTGGTGCAGCCGGTGCCGCAAAAGGTCTATGACGCGGTGGTGTCGTTTGCTTTCAACGTGGGCACCGGCAACGCCTGCAGCTCCACGCTGGTTAAGTTGCTGAACCAGCGGCGCTGGGCGGATGCCTGCCATCAACTGCCGCGCTGGGTATATGTCAAAGGTGTGTTTAATCAGGGGCTGGACAACCGCCGCGCGCGGGAAATGGCCTGGTGCTTAAAAGGAGCATAACGGAATGAAAAAGAAAGTCATGAGCGTTTTTTTCCAGCTGGCATGGGCTGCGCTGTTGGTTATCAGCCTGCTGTATCCGCGCAGCGGTGCGCCGGTTCTGGTTGGTGCGTCTGTCTGGGTGTCATGCTTCCTCGCCTGGCTGCTTGCTGCGCTGTGCGCTGTCGGGTGGTTCGCCGGAGATCGGGTGCGCGATGAGGTCAGGGCGGCATTGCTGAAATTCAGGGCGCACCCCGTAAAACCCGTGCGTACATGGGTAATCAGGCTGCTTATTGTTCTGTGCCTGGCGTTTTCTGGATGGGTGATCACCCTAGTGTTTTACCTGCTGACGTTGGTTTTGTATCAGATTGCCCGCGCGCAGCTTCATGAGCCGATGGCGGCCTGATGCGTGCACTGGCGGTAGTGCTGGCGCTGGTACTTGCGGCGCTGGGCTGGCAGTCATGGCGGCTTAACAATGCCAGCCACACCATCGAAACGCTGGGCGCGGCGCTGAAAAGCAAAACGCAGGAGCTGACGAAGAAAAACAGCCAGCTGATCGGCCTGTCCATTCTGACCGAAACCAACAGCCGGGAGCAGGCGCGGCTTTATGCGGCAGCGGAACAGACCACCGCACTTCTGCGCAGCCGCCAGCACCGGATCGAGGAACTGAAACGTGAAAATGAGGATTTGCGCCGCTGGGCTGATACTCCTTTGCCTGCTGACATTATCCGGCTGCGGGAGCGTCCGGCCCTCGCCGGAGGTGCAGCTTACCGTGAGTGGCTGTCCCAGAGTGACGCAGTGCCGTCTGGAAAGGTCAGCGCCGCGCAGTAACGGCGATCTGAACGCGGTGCTGGATGAAACCGAGGCCGCCTGGGCGGTCTGTGCTGACAAAGTGGACACGATTATTGCGTGTCAGGAGCGAGACAGTGAACAAACCGCAGTCCTTACGCAGCGCCCTGAATAAAGCGGTTGCTTATGTCCGCGACAACCCGGACAAGCTGCACCTTTTCGTTGATAACGGCTCACTGGTGGCAACCGGTGCCAGTTCCATGTCATGGGAATACCGCTACACCCTGAACGTGGTGATCGAGGATTTCAGCGGCGACCAGAATCTGCTGATGGCTCCTGTGCTGCTGTGGCTAAGTGACAACCAGCCGGATGCTATCAATAACCCGGAGCTGCGCGAAAAACTGTTCACCTTTGAAGTGGATATTCTGCGCAACGATGTGTGCGATATCAGCCTGAACCTGCAACTGACGGAGCGCGTGCTGGTCAGCACTAACGGCAGCGTGTCAAGCGTTGAAGCGGTGCCGGAGCCGGACGAACCCGAAGAAATGTGGACGGTGAAACGTGGATGAACTGCAGAGGGTGGATGACTGGCTGACGGCGCTACTGGCGAATCTGGAGCCTGCCGCGCGCAGCCGTATGATGCGGCAACTGGCGCAACAGCTGCGCCGGACGCAGCAGCAGAACATCAGGCTGCAGCGTAATCCTGACGGCAGCGGCTATGAGCCGCGCCGGGTGACTGCCCGCAGCAAGAAGGGACGCATCAAACGCCAGATGTTTGCAAAGCTTCGCACCACAAAATACCTGAAAACCACCACCAGAGCGGACTCCGCCAGCGTGCAGTTTGATGGCAAGGTGCAGCGCATTGCCCGTGTTCACCATTACGGCCTGCGGGATCGCGTCAGCCGAAAAGGCCCGGAGGTCCGCTACGCAGAGCGCCGCCTGCTGGGCGTGAATGAAGAAGTGGAAACCGTCACCCGTGACACCCTGCTGCGCTGGCTGGCGGGGTGATCTTTGTGCCACCGCTGGTACAAGCGCCCGCGCTGCCTCCCTTTTCCCTCTGATGGCAACCTTTCGTTATGAATACACAACTGACCGAAATTATGCGCCTTATCACCAATCTGATCCGCACCGGCACCGTGACCGAAGTGGACCGGAAAAACTGGCTGTGCCGGGTAAAGGTGGGCGAGCTTGAAACCAACTGGATTAACTGGCTGACGCTGCGCGCCGGTGGTGCCCGTACATGGTGGTGTCCGTCGCCGGATGAGCAGGTGGTGGTGCTGAGCATGGGCGGCAATCTGGAAACCGCTTTTGTGCTGCCCGCTATCTACTCCAATCAGTTTCCGCCACCGTCGGATTCCGTGGACGGCTGCGTGACGGAGTACCCGGACGGGGGATGGTTTGAGTATGAACCCGCCACCGGACGGTGGCATGTCAGGGGCATCAAATCCATGGTGATCGAGGCATCAGACAGTGTCACCTACAAAACCGGTGAGTTTGTGGTGGAGGCTGACACCACGCGCATTAACAGCGAGGTGGTGATCAATGGCGGCGTCACCCAGGGCGGCGGCGCAATGAGTTCTAACGGGATCGTAGTTGATGACCATGAGCATACTGGCGTTCTGAAAGGCGGCGACAACACAGGGGGACCGGTATGACGTTGTATATCGGTATGAGCAGGAATGACGGGCAGGCCATTGCAGATACAGACCATCTGCGCCAGTCGGTGCGGGATATTCTGCTGACTCCGCAGGGCAGCCGTCTTGCCCGTCGGGAATATGGCTCCCTGCTGTCTGCCCTGATTGACCAGCCGCAGAACCCGGCGCTGCGCCTGCAGATTATGTCTGCGGTCTATGTGGCGCTGAACCGCTGGGAACCGCGCCTTACGCTGGATTCCATCACTATCAACGGTAATTTTGACGGCTCTATGGTGGTTGAACTTACCGGACACGGCAATAACGGCGCGCCAGTTTCCCTTTCCGTATCAACAGGAGCAGACAATGGCAGTCATTGATCTTTCCCAACTACCGCCGCCGCAGATTGTGGATGTGCCGGACTTTGAGGCATTGCTGGCAGAACGCAAGGCCGCCTTTGTGGCCCTTCATCCGGCTGATGAACAGGAGGCCGTTATGCGCACGTTAGCGCTGGAGTCAGAACCTGTCACCAAACTGCTGCAGGAAAATACTTACCGCGAAATCCTGCTGCGCCAGCGTATTAATGAGGCTGCGCAGGCGGTCATGGTGGCCTATTCCATGGGAAATGACCTTGAGCAACTGGCAGGTAACTGCAACGTTAAGCGCCTGACAGTAGTCCCTGCCGATAATGACGCGGTGCCGCCGGTCGCCGCGGTGATGGAAAGTGATGAAGCATTACGCCAGCGTATTCCTGCAGCATTTGAGGGGCTGTCCGTTGCAGGGCCGACGGGAGCCTATGAGTTCCACGCCAGAAGCGCCGACGGGCGCGTGGCTGATGCCAGCGCAACCAGTCCTGCACCGGCAGAGGTGGTGCTTACCGTACTGAGTCGCGAGGGTGACGGTACAGCAGGGGCTGACCTGCTGGCAGTGGTTGAGCAGGCGCTTAACAGTGAAAAGGTTCGCCCGGTGGCAGACCGCCTGACGGTGCGCAGCGCAGAAATTATTCCGTACAGCGTGGACGCAACGATCTTCCTGTATCCGGGGCCGGAGGCTGAGCCGGTGATGGCAGAAGCAAAAGCCAGTCTGCAGAAATACATCGCCAGTCAGACGCGACTGGGACGTGATATCCGCCGCAGTGCCATTTATGCCGCGTTGCACGTGGAGGGCGTCCAGCGTGTGGAGCTGGCGTCCCCGCTGGATGATGTGGTGCTGGATAAGACGCAGGCAGCATCCTGTACCGAATGGAGCGTTACCAACGGGGGCACGGATGAATAGTCTGCTGCCGCCGGGTTCGTCGCCGCTTGAGCGTCGACTGGCGCAGACCTGCAGTGGGATTTCCGATCTGCAGGTATCGCTGCGTGATTTGTGGAACCCGGCAACCTGCCCGATCAGATTCCTGCCTTATCTGGCCTGGGCGTTTTCTGTTGACCGCTGGGATGAGGGCTGGACAGAAAGCGTCAAGCGCCGCGTTGTGCAGGACGCGTTTTATATCCATCAGCACAAGGGGACAACCAGCGCCGTGCGGCGCGTGGTGGAGCCGTTCGGCTTCCTGATCCGCATCATTGAGTGGTGGCAGACCGGTGAAACGCCGGGGACGTTCCGTCTGGATATTGGCGTGCAGGACCAGGGGATAACAGAAGAAACCTATCTGGAGCTGGAGCGCCTGATCGGTGACGCCAAACCATGCAGCCGTCATCTGGTTGGCATGTCCATCAACCTGCAGACAGGCGGTCCGTATTTTGTGGGTGCAGCCACCTACACCGGCGAAGAAATCACGATCTACCCGTACATCAACGAAACCATTATTTCCGGCGGTACCGCCTATGAGGGCGGAGCGGTCCATGTTATTGACACGATGAGAGTGAACCCATGAGCGCAAAATTTTACACCCTGCTGACGGATATCGGCGCGGCGAAACTGGCTAGCGCCGCCGCGCTCGGTATCCCGCTTAAAATTACCCATATGGCGGTGGGTGACGGTGGTGGAGCACTGCCCACTCCCAGCGCACAACAGACCGCGTTAGTGGCTGAAAAGCGCCGCGCAGCACTGAATATGCTGTATATCGATCCGCAGAACAGCAGCCAGATTATTGCTGAGCAGGTGATCCCTGAAACTGAGGGCGGGTGGTGGATTCGTGAGGTTGGATTGTTCGATGAAACCGGCGCGCTGATTGCTGTGGGAAATTGCCCTGAAAGCTATAAGCCGCAGCTTGTTGAGGGCAGCGGACGCACACAGACCGTGCGCATGGTGCTGATTACCAGTAGCACCGATAACATCACGCTGAAAATCGATCCATCTGTCGTGCTGGCAACGCGTGGCTATGTCGATAACCTCATTGAAACCCGGCAGCAGAAAAGCGATACCCTGACCGCGCTGGCGGAGCTGAAACCGGCTAAAGGAAAGTTTCCATATTTCACTGCTGAAAAAACAGCAGCTTTGGCAGACCTGAGTGATTTTGTTCGCCCTATGTTGAGTAAAGTAGATGTAGTCGGCGTTCTTCAATATCTTGGTTTGAGAAATGCAATCAATGGTACGAGTAAACTGATCCGTATTCCTGGATTTATTGATGGTGTTGCTGGGGAATATGTTATTCAAATGCAACAGATACAAAGTAACTCGTCCAGTGGTGTGATAGTTTTTCCAGAGGCGTTTAATCACGAGTGCCTCATTGTCTTAGCTATAGATTATGCCTCGTCAGTTGCAGATAATTCACGAGTGCGTTTGGGCATTCCAACAAAATTTCAGTGTGAATGGATTGGCCAGACTATGGCAATCAATCCATCACCAGTTTCTCCATCTTCATGGGCTTGGTTAGCAATAGGATATTAAATGAAATATTTCACTGCCGTTCCATTAGGTTTATATAATAGTGAGAGTAATGATGTTCCAGAAAACGCAATTCCTATTGCTGATGAATTATACCAAGAACTAATTGAAGGTCAGGGCAAGGGGCGTTTTATTCAGGCGGATAATAATGGAAAGCCAATTCTTGTTGATGGGGTTTCAGTAACTGATGAACAACAACTTAATCAGATTGCAAATCAGAAGCAATTTCTTCTGAATAAGGCCAATGCGGAGATTGCATGGAGACAAGATGCTTTTGATATGGATATTGCAACGGAGGAAGAAGTTTCAGCATTAAAATTATGGAAAGAATATAGGATTACATTGATGAGGATGGAAATCTCTACCGTTACAGACATCAGTTGGCCAAATCAACCGTAAATAATTGTATGTAATTATCGCACCAGTTTGCATCAACTGGTGCGATGTGGCATGTTTTGCTTAGCTCATAATACTTTATCCAGTATTGGGATTTTCTTTAAAATAAAAGTTACTACAAGGCTGGTAAGAAAAATCAACACTGCAATAAATATGGTGCTAAAGAATGATAAATTCATATCTTGATTTTTAAATGAAAATTTTATAAATGCTTCAAGGATGAATATGTGAATGCAATATATCCCTAATGTATACTTAGGAATAAAAGATATAATTATATTTGAATCTTTAATCGTTTTGGATATGTTCAGTAAAAAAAAGAATAATGAAGCGGATGCAATTATCACCAAGGGTGAAAGGTTGGAGTAAAATAACGCATTTGGTTTTTGATTGTACTCACTCCAGTATGATGTTATCCATGCGGTTATTAAACTAGATGAAATGAATATTAATAGGGAAATAGTTGTGATTAATTTGTTGCCATAAGGAATGGATGCTCGCGCAATTACTTTGCCAAGAAGAAGGTAACCTGTCAGGTTTATGAAGGTCGATAATTGATAGTTATTTATGAATAAATCGACATTTAAATTAAGAACTTTATCTAAAATAGAGAATATTGACAAGAAAAACCATATTGCTATATATGCCAAGGAATATTTTAGATGAGAGTTACAATAAAATGCACTCAGTACCGGGAGTGTTAAGTAGAAACCAATGCAGGCATATAAATACCATAGGTGATATTTTATTGGTGCTTTAGCGATTGTTAGACACCAGTCAATAATATTATTAAATTGTAGGTCGTCTGCGAATGTATAAAAAATAGACCAAAATAATAAACAATATACTATTTTGATAATGCGACGAATAGGTTTAACTGATTTCTGTTGTATAAGAAGGGTACCCGTAATCATTATGAAAAGAGGTACGCATACTCTAGTAAAAGAGTCAATAATATTAGCGGTTTGCCAGTTTTCACCATTTTCGTAAAAACCATAACCGGCAATGTGTAGAATAACAACCAAAATGCAAGCTGTTGAACGAGTAAAATTAATGCCTTTTGACAAGTCTTTTTCTATGCATTCCATCAGATCACCGAGCTTGCTTTATTAAGTTACTTAGGACTCAAATATTGATTTTGCAATATTATCCGAATTTTCTCTAACATTCCATCTTTGAATTTGTTGATGATATATCACAGTTCTATTTTTGTTGGGGGTTTCTTAAGTTGGTTTAAGTCAGATGCTTGAGTAAGCAATAAACTTAAATCAAATCCAGCAAGTTCTTTTTTTTCTCGTTTACATTGTGTCATAACCAGTACAATGCATCGTACGTGCTAAGCATACATCTAAGACTGAACATAAGGCATCCCTGTCAACCGGAGATAATGCCTTATGGCTCAGGATTACCACCACGGGGTGCGCGTTGTTGAAGTCAACGACGGCACCCGCTCCCTCACCACGGTAAGCACTGCTATCGTGGGTATGGTCTGTACCGGCGATGATGCTGATGCGTCCGTGTTCCCTCTCAATAAGCCAGTTCTGCTGACGGATGTGCTGGAGGCCAGCGGTAAAGCAGGCGAGTCCGGCACGCTGGCCCGTTCGCTGGATGCGATTGCCGACCAGTCAAAACCCGTGACGGTTGTTGTGCGTGTGGCGCAGGGCGAAACCGAAGCGGAAACCACCTCCAATATTATCGGTGGTGTCACGTCCGACGGTAAAAAAACGGGTATGAAAGCGCTGCTTTCTGCGCAGTCGCAGCTGAAAGTTAAGCCGCGCATTCTCGGTGTGCCGGGGCATGACACACAGGCGGTAGCCACTGAGATGATGAGTGTGGCGCAGAGTCTGCGCGGTTTTGCTTATCTGTCCGCCTATGGCTGCAAGACGGTGGAAGAAGCCATTGCTTACCGGGACAATTTCAGCCAGCGCGAGGGGATGCTGATCTGGCCTGATTTCATCAACTTTGACACCGTTCTGAAAGCCGATGCAACGGCTTTTGCTACCGCCCGTGCGCTCGGTCTGCGCGCCAAAATAGACGAACAGACCGGATGGCACAAAACCCTGTCCAACGTGGGTGTGAATGGCGTCACCGGTCTTTCCGCTGATGTATTCTGGGATCTGCAGGACCCGGCAACGGACGCGGGGCTGCTGAACCAGAACGACGTCACCACGTTGATCTGCAAAGACGGCTTCCGCTTCTGGGGTTCCCGCTGCCTCAGTGACGATCCCTTGTTTGCGTTTGAGAACTACACCCGCACGGCGCAGGTACTGGCTGACACGATTGCAGAGGGGCATATGTGGGCGGTGGATAAGCCACTGAATCCGTCACTGGCCCGCGACATTATCGAAGGTATCCGCGCCAAATTACGCAGCCTGGTGAATCAGGGATACCTCATCGGGGCGGACTGCTGGCTGGATGAGTCAGTGAACGATAAAGACTCCCTGAAAGACGGGAAACTCACCATCGACTACGACTACACGCCTGTGCCGCCGCTTGAAAATCTGATGCTGCGCCAGCGCATCACCGATCGCTACCTGGTCGATTTTGCCAGCCGTGTCAGTGCATAAGGGGGATACATGGCATTACCACGCAAGTTAAAACACCTGAACCTGTTCAACGACGGGAACAACTGGCAGGGGATCGTTGAGTCCCTGACTCTGCCGAAATTCACCCGCAAGTTTGAGAAGTATCGCGGCGGCGGTATGCCGGGCGCGGTGGATGTGGATATGGGGCTGGATGACGGCGCACTGGACACGGAATTTTCAATCGGCGGCACCGAACTGTTGTTATTCAAGCAGATGGGCAAGGCAACCGTTGACGGCATCCAGCTGCGTTTCACCGGCTCTATTCAGCGTGACGATACCGGCGAAGTGCAGGCCATTGAGCTGGTTGTGCGCGGGCGTCATAAAGAAGTGGATTCCGGCGAGTGGAAAACCGGCGAGAGCAGCACCACCAAAGTCAGCAGCACCAACAGCTACGCGAAGCTGACCATTAACGGCGAAGTGCTCTATGAGGTTGATCTGGTCAACATGATTGAAATCGTTGACGGCGTGGACCTGATGGAAGCACACCGTAACGCCCTTGGCCTCTGATTTAACTTAACGGCGCGGTGATCCGCGGCAGTATCTGATTAACAGGAAACGAACATGAGCGACAAGCTGACTGAAAAAACCGTACAACTGGATACGCCAGTCATGCGCGGTAAAACCCAAATCACCGAAATTGTGCTGCGTAAGCCGCAGTCCGGTGCGCTGCGCGGCACCCGCCTGCAGGCCATTATGGATATGGACGTGGGGGCCATGATGACAGTGATCCCGCGTATTTCCACCCCAACGCTGACCGCACAGGAAATGGCTGAACTGGACCCCGCCGATCTCACCGCGCTGTCGGTCGAGGTGGTGACTTTTTTGTTGAAGAAGTCGGTGCTTGCCGGTTTACCGACAGCCTGACGATTGATGACCTGGTGGCGGATATCGCCACCATCTTTCACTGGTCGCCGTCCATCACTGACGTTATGCCGCTGACTGAGGTGCTGGAGTGGCGGCACAAAGCGATTCAGAGAAGCGGGGCCAGCGATGAGTGACAATAACCTGCGTCTGCAGGTGATTCTGAATGCGGTTGACAAGCTCACCCGCCCATTTCGATCCGCGCAGGCCAGCTCAAAAGAGCTGGCTGCCGCTATTCAGCAAAGCCGCGCCCGGCTGAAAGAGTTAGATTCTCAGGCGGGCAGAATTGATGGCTTCCGTAAGGCCAGCGCGCAGCTGGCAGTCACAGGTAACAGCCTTAAAGCCGCCCGCGAAGAAGCGGCAAAACTCGCCACGCAGTTTACTGCGACCAACCGCCCGACGGCAGCACAGGCCAGACTGCTTGAGCAGGCTAAAAATCGCGTCACCGATTTACAGGGAAAATATAACGGGCTGCGTCAGTCAGTGCAGCGTCAGCGCCTTGCGCTGAATGAGGCAGGGCTTGATACAAAGAAACTGAGCAGCGCACAGCGTGAGCTACGGCAGAACGCCGATGAAACCCGACTGGCACTGGAGCGACAGCAAAAATCCCTGAAACGCCTGGGTGAACAGCAAGCGAGAATGAATGCGGTTCGTGATCAGTATTCGCGCCGTCTTGAGGTTCGGGATCGCATAGCCGGAGCCGGAGCCACCACTACGGCTGCCGGGCTGGCAATGGGTGCGCCGGTTATGGCTGCAGTGAAAAGCTACGCCAGCATGGAAGATGCCATGAAAGGCGTGGCAAAGCAGGTAAACGGGCTGCGGGACGATAACGGCAACCGTACAAAACAGTTTTATGACATGCAGGATGCCATCAAGGCCGCCAGTGAACAACTGCCGATGGAGAATGGCGCTATAGATTATGCCGCGCTGGTTGAAGGGGGCGCGCGTATGGGCGTGACCAACCAGGACGATCCCTTTGAGGACCAGAAACGTGACCTGCTGGCCTTTGCATCCACGGCGGCAAAAGCTGCAACGGCCTTTGAGCTGCCCGCCGATGAGCTGGCGGAAGGATTGGGGAAAATCGCGCAGCTCTATAAAGTGCCGACGCGCAATATTGAACAACTGGGCGATGCGCTGAACTACCTGGACGATAACGCCATGTCAAAGGGTGGGGACATTATCAACGTCCTGCAGCGTATGGGGGGCGTGGCTGACCGCCTTGACTTCCGAAAGGCTGCTGCGTTGGGTTCAACATTCCTTTCTCTTGGGGCTGCCCCGGAAATTGCCGCCAGCGCCTCTAATGCCATGGTGCGTGAGCTGTCCATTGCCACCATGCAAAGCAAGCGCTTCTTTGAAGGTATGAACCTGCTGAAACTCAATCCTGCGGAGATTGAAAAGCAGATGACCACCGATGCCATGGGCACCATTCAGCGGGTTCTGGAGAAGGTCAACAATCTGCCGCAGGACAAGCGCCTGTCAGCCATGACAATGATTTTTGGTAAAGAGTTTGGCGATGATGCGGCAAAGCTGGCTAACAACCTGCCGGAGCTGCAGCGTCAGCTGAAACTCACATCAGGCAGTGGTGCTAATGGCTCCATGCAGAAAGAATCCGACATTAACAAGGATTCATTGTCTGCGCAGTGGTTGCTGGTTAAGACGGGCGCGCAGAACGCTTTCAGCAGCCTGGGGGAAACGTTGCGTCAGCCGCTGATGGATATTATGGGCATGGTTAAGGATGTGACTGGGGCGCTGCGTCGCTGGGTGGAGCAGAATCCCGTGCTGGCTGGCACGCTGATGAAATTGGCGGCGGCTACGGCGGTGATCACTGTCGGGCTGGGTACACTTGCAGTGGCGGTGGCTGCTGTGCTGGGGCCGGTTGCGGTGATCCGGTTTGGCCTGTCTGTGCTGGGTGTAAAAACATTACCTTCCGTTGCTGCAGCAGTAACACGTACTGGCAGTGCCCTGTCATGGCTGGCAGGTGCGCCACTTTCTCTGTTGCGTAGGGGGATGGCGTCATCCGGTGGCAGTGTCGGGTTGCTGAGTGCCCCGTTTAATTCTCTGCGTCGCTCAGCCGGAATAGCGGGTAATGCACTGAAAACGGTGGCAGGTGCGCCGCTTGCCATGTTCCGTGCCGGTATGTCAGGCATCCGTGGTGTTATCGGTATGGTGATGAACCCGCTGGCGGTGTTGCGGGGTGGGCTGACAGCTGCCGGTGGCGTATTGCGTTTTCTTGTTTCTGGTCCGCTGGCATTACTTCGCGGCGCGCTGTTTGGCATTTCTGGCCTGCTGGGCGCGCTGCTCAGTCCGATAGGGCTGGTTGTGGCTGCGCTGGCTGGTGTGGCGCTGGTTGTGTGGAAATACTGGCAGCCCATCGGTGCATTTCTGGGGGGCGTGGTGGAAGGGTTCAAAGCCGCTGCAGCACCCATCAGCGCCGCCTTTGAGCCGCTCAGACCCGTGTTTCAGTGGATTGGTGACAGGGTGCAGGCATTGTGGGGCTGGTTCAGTGATTTACTCACGCCGGTTAAATCCACTTCCGAAGAACTGAACAGCGCAGCTGCAATGGGGCGCCGGTTTGGTGAGGCGCTGGCTGAAGGTCTGAATATGGTGATGCACCCGCTGGAATCACTTAAATCCGGTGTGTCGTGGCTGCTGGAAAAGCTCGGTATTGTCAGTAAGGAGGCGGCAAAGGCGAAACTGCCCGCGCAGGTTACGCAGCAGCAGCCCGCCACGGTGAACAGTGACGGCAAAGTGTTGCTGCCGCCCGGCGGGTTCCCGGCTTACGCGGGGATGTATGACACGGGCGGGATCATTCCAAGCGGGCAGTTTGGCATTGTTGGAGAAAATGGCCCTGAAATTGTGAACGGACCAGCAAATGTCACCAGCAGGCGGCGTACTGCTGCGCTTGCCTCTGTCGTTGCTGGCGTGATGGGGGTAGCTGCGACACCTGCAGAAGCGGCTCCGCTTCATCCCTTCAGTCTGCCTGCGAGTGCATACCAGACACAGCCTGTTAAGGCAGACAGCCCGCCGTCGGTTATTCGTTATGAGATAAATGCGCCCATTCATATCGTCGCGCAGCCGGGGCAGAGTGCGCAGGATATTGCCCGTGAAGTGGCACGCCAGCTTGACGAGCGGGAACGCAGGGCGAGGGCAAAAGCGCGCAGCAATTTCAGCGATCAGGGGGGATATGAATCATGATGATGGTGCTGGGTTTATATGTATTTATGTTGCGCACTGTCCCTTATCAGGAACTGCAGTATCAGCGCAGCTGGCGACATGCAGCCAACAGCCGGGTGAACCGCCGCCCGTCAACGCAGTTTCTTGGCCCGGATAATGATTCACTGACACTGTCCGGGGTCCTGCTGCCGGAAGTGACCGGAGGCAGGCTGTCATTGCTGGCGCTGGAGTTGATGGCAGAGCAGGGCAAAGCCTGGCCTTTGATTGAAGGTAGCGGAACCATTTACGGCATGTTTGTTATTGAAAGTCTGAGCCAGACAAAGACGGAGTTTTTTACCAGCGGCATGCCCAGGCGCATTGAGTTTACGATCACCCTCAAACGGGTTGATGAGTCGCTGTCTGACATGTTCGGGAGTCTGAGTGACCAGCTCAGTAACCTGCAGGACTCTGCAGCGTCTGCGATTGGGGGGATTAAAAACACGGCTGGAGGATTGCTTCAGTGAACGTTAATTCTGATCTCCTGAATCTGAACAGCAAAAGCCCCGCATTCAGTATCGTCATTGAAGGTAAGGACGTGACGACCGTGCTGGATACCCGCCTTATGAGTCTGACGCTGACGGATAACCGGGGGTTTGAAGCGGACCAGCTTGATCTGGAGCTGGACGACGCCGACGGGCTGATCGCCCTGCCGCGACGTGGGGCAGTGATTCAGCTGGCGCTGGGCTGGAAAGGCCAGCCGCTTTTTCCTAAAGGGGCTTTTACCGTGGATGAAATCGAACACTGCGGTGCCCCTGACCGGCTGACCATCCGGGCGCGAAGCGCAGATTTCCGTGAAACCCTCAATACACGGCGCGAAAAATCATGGCATCAGACAACGGTAGGGGAGGTGGTAAAGGAAATAGCCGCCCGGCATAACCTCAAAATGGCGCTGGGTAAAGACCTGACGGATAAGGCGCTGGATCATCTGGACCAGACCAATGAAAGCGATGCAAGTTTTCTGATGAAACTGGCGAGACAGTATGGGGCGATTGCTTCCGTTAAGGACGGGAATCTGCTGTTTATCCGGCAGGGACAGGGAAGAACGGCGAGCGGCAAGCCGCTGCCGGTTATCACCATCACGCGCAAAGCCGGTAACGGTCATCGGTTCACCCTTGCTGATCGTGGTGCCTATACCGGTGTTATTGCCAGCTGGTTGCATACGCGTGAACCCAGGAAAAAAGAGACAACCAGTGTTAAGCGTCGTCGAAAGAAAACCACCACACCCAAAGAGCCGGAAGCAAAACAGGGCGATTATCTGGTGGGAACGGATGAAAACGTGCTGGTTCTTAATCGTACCTACGCCAACCGGAGCAATGCAGAGCGCGCAGCAAAAATGCAGTGGGAACGTCTGCAGCGTGGGGTTGCTTCATTTTCCCTGCAGCTCGCTGAGGGGCGGGCTGATCTCTATACGGAAATGCCGGTGAAGGTTACAGGGTTTAAGCAGCAGATCGATGATGCAGAATGGACCATTACCACCCTGACGCATTCTGTCAGCCCGGATAATGGATTTACGACCAGCATGGAGCTTGAAGTAAAGATTGATGATCTTGAAATTGAATAATTGGTTCTCAGTATTGAATAATGATGTATCATTATTGCGACTACGGCAAGAGTGGTGGGATAACAGCGATGATGAACTGTCCAGAGTGCGGTCATGCAGCACATACCAGAAGCAGCTTTCAGGTATCAGCTACGACAAAAGAACGTTACAACCAGTGCCAAAATATAAATTGTGGCTGTACGTTCGTTACTCATGAAACGTTTGTACGGCACATTATAAAACCGAATCTAATTTCTTCTGCGCCGCCACATCCTGGAAAAGGTGGTCAAGGCCACATGAGTTTCTGAACAGAACCCGCTTTAATGGCGGGTTTTTTGTTGCCGCCAGTCCGACACTCTGTCGCCATTTTGCCGCCATCACCAAAGAAAAAGGGGCTACGTTTTCACGTAACCCCTTGTTTTATTTGGTGGAGCTGGCGGGAGTTGAACCCGCGTCCGAAATTCCTACATCCTCGGTACTACATGCTTAGTCAGTCTTTACATTCGCCTGGCACCTGCGGACAGACACGCCACTACCAGACTAGCCTGATTAGATTTAACGCTTCAACCCCAGGCAGGGCCTCCACGCGATCTCTTTTGGGTTTGACCTCTCTTTGATCCCCGTCTTAAGAGCGGAAGCTAGGGAGAGAGGGCTCAGAGCAGGTTATTAAGCTGCTAAAGCGTAGTTTTCGTCGTTTGCGACTATTTTTTTGCGGCTTTTTACGAGGCCAACCGCCCCTCGGCATGCACCTTGGGTTTCGCGAATCCCGTCGAATCCAGAATCAGCCCCAATGTGTTAGAGCAAGTATAACAGACTTGTGACACGCGTGACCAGCCCCCGCAACCCCAATCCTCAAGGATTTACCGCTCGCGCAGCGCTTCTTTTGCGCGATTAAACGGTTTGATTAAATAGTCGACGATGGTTTTTTCACCTGTTTTTATATCCACTGTGGCAATCATTCCCGGTACGATGGAGAAATGGCGTCCCAGTTTGTTCTGTAAGAAGTCCTGATGGGTGCGGATAAACACGCGGTAGTAGAATATTTCCGGTTTCACTTTGTCTTGAATAGTGTCCGGGGAAATAGTTTCGACTACGCCTTCCAGACCGCCGTAAATCGCGTAGTCATAAGCGGTTATCTTCACCAGCGCCCGCTGGCCGGGGTGGATGAACGCGATATCGCGCGGAGACAGGCGGGTTTCTATCAGCAGATGATCGTCCAGCGGTACAATCTCCATCATCTCGCCATTGGGCGGGATAACACCGCCAATGGTAGTGACCTGGATGTTTTTCACAATACCGCGCATCGGCGCACGCACGGTCAGGCGGGTGACGGAATCCTCGCGTCCTTTCAAAATAGCCGCCAGCATATCCACTTCGGCATTGGCTTTTGACAGCGCTTCCCGAGCCTGCACGAAGTATTGTGAGCGCAGATCGGTGATTTTTAATCCTAAATCGCTTTTTTGTCGTTGCAGACGCAGCACTTCAACGTGGCTGGCGGCACCACTTTTTTCCAGCCGTTGGGTTATGGCCAGCTCTTTATTTACCGAGACCAGCGCATCCTGCAGTTCTGCCATAGAATCAGCGAGCTGCGCGCGGCGGCTTTTATACAAGCGCGTTTCGGAGGCGATGAGATCCGGCCAGGCGCGTAGTGAAGCGGGAAACACGAGCGGCAGATCGTTAACTTCGGCATTGAGCCTTGCGCTGGAAGCCAGTGAGGCGCGATAGCGGGCGGCGCTCTCCCCAACGTTGGACTCAGAGCGAGTGGGGTCGAGGCGCGCGACAATCTGATTAGCCTGTACTTTATCTCCTTCGCGTACCGTGAGCTCGGCGAGAATACCGCCATCCAGCGACTGCAAGACCTGCTCGCGCGAGCTGGGGATTACTTTCCCGCTGCCGGTCGAGACTTCATCCAGCTTGCCGAAATACGCCCAGATACCCAGGACGGCAAACAGCAGTGTGCTGAGCAGAATAATGCGGCTGGCCCCGGAGAAACGGTGCTCGCGGCGGATATCGAGGTCGTCCATGGCAGCGTCATGCGGATTGGTTTTCATTTTTCCACTCCCGACCGTGAGTAGGGGCTGGTGCCCGGCTCGCATTCAGCGCCTGCGCTTTCGGGGCATCCATGACCAGTTGACCTTCTTTTAACACCACTACGCGCTCGACCAGCTCCAGAACCGGCACGCGATGGGTGGCGACAATCAATGTTCGGTTGCCCAGCCACTGGTTCAGGCGCTGAATAAACTCTCGTTCGGTATGTTCATCCAGCGAGGCGCTGGGTTCGTCGAGCAGCACGATATTGGGCGATCGCAGCAGCATTCTTGCCAGCAGGATCGACTGCCGTTGTCCACCGGACAGACCGTTGCCGCCCTCCATAATGGGGTGTGCCAGCCCTTTGGCGAGTTGTTTAACGAAAGCCGCCGCGCCGCTGACCTCCAGCGCTTCGAAGATCTGCGCGTCGCTGGCATGCGGTGCGCCGAGGGTCAGGTTCTCGCGCAGGGTACCGAAAAACAGCCGCGCATTCTGACTGAGAAAACCGATATTGCGGCGTAAATCGGCCATATCGATCTGCGCCAGGCTCAGGTTATCGAGTCGGACATCGCCCTGGATAATCTCCACGCCGCCCGCCATGGCCTGTAGCAGCGTTGATTTCCCGGCGCCGTTACGCCCGAGGATCGCCACCCGTTCGCCGGGCATGACCTCCAGACTTGAGATGCGCAGCGGAACGCGTTGATCGTCGCTGTGGTAGCGAAAGTGCGCGTTTTCAAACAGATAATGGCCGTGAAAAATCTCCTGATGCACACGGTCTTCATCGTACTGCGTTTCGGTGGGAAGCTGCATGATGCTGTCTAACCCCATCTTCGCCGCCTTGACCTGCTGCCAGCGGGCCAGCACGCCGCACAGGTTCGCCATCGGGGCAATCATTCTGGAACCGAGCATCGACGCGGCTACCACGGCCCCGGTGGTCATTGTGCCTTCAATGACCATCGGCGCGCCGAACATAATGATGGCGGCGTAGACCAGGCTTTGTACCGACATGCCCCAGCCAATCAGCCCCTGAGTCAGCTTGCGCGTGCGTAGCCCGGACTCTCCGGTAATACGGATGTAGCTGTTCCACTGCTGTAAAAAGCGGTTTTCCGCCTGCATCAGCTTGATATCTTCCAGCCCCTGAACGCTCTCAACCAGCACCGCGTTGCGCAGGGTGGATTCATGCGCTGCCTGGTTGGCGAGTACCGCCAGTTTCTTCTGTAACAGCAAACCGGGCAGGATCATCAGCAGGGCCGCGACGGGGGCTATCCACGCCAAGGGCGGGGCGATAAAGGCCAGCACCACGATAAACAAAAAGAAAAACGGTAGATCGACAATCGTCGACAGGGTCGAGGAGGTGATCATCTCGCGAACCTGTTCCAGCTCGCGCAGTTGAGAAATAAAGCTCCCCGTCGAGCGGGGGACGGCACTGTTGCGCAGTCGCAATGCGTGGCTGAACACGCGATCGGAAATGCGCATATCAGCGCGTTTGCCGAGCAGGTCCATTATGTGGGTACGCGCTTCGCGCAGCAAAAAGCCAAACAGCACCGCCACCAGAACGCCGGTGGAGAGAACATACAGCGTTGGATAAGACTGGGCTGGGATCACCCGATCATAGACCTGCATCGAAAAGATAATCCCGGCGAGCGACAGGACGTTAATCAGAAAGGCGGCAACCATGACCGGCAGGTAAGGGCGGATGTCCTGTAACACCAGTTCGCGCATCCAGTCGGGCCTGAAGCGCGAAATATAGCGGTCTACCCGACTGTCCTTCAGCGCTGACAGCGGGCGCAGCGCGGTAATGCTCACGATCTCCGGCAGAAGTTCTGCAACTGTGAGTCGGTTACGCTGGCCCTCTTCGGCGATGATAAAAACATCCAACGCATCTTCACCGTTGAAATGTTCTATCACCATCAGTTGGCCGTCGCGCAGTTCTGCCACCACCGGCAGACGCCACTGGCCGAACGCCTGCGTGGCGGTATCCAGCGCATGAAATGACAGCCCCGCCTGACGCGCCAGCTGCGACAGGGCTATAGCTCGGCTTTTTCCCGCAAACCACGGGGCGTTGGCCTGGATTGCGCCGGGCGAACAGGCAACGCGATAGTGGCTGGCAATATGCGTCATCGCCAGCGCCCACAGGCTCAGGGCGTGTTCGCCAATCGCATCTTCCGCATGTGTATCGACGTCGCTCATAGCTTTATCTCCACCGATTGAATACTGCGGTTATTTAAGGCGAACGCCTGGCGAAGCGAGCCGGTGTTATAGAGGCAGTTCAACTGGAGCTGGCGCAGCTGGTTTTGAGTCTGGAGTTCAGCAAAACGGGCCTGATATACCTCCTGCTCGGCGTTAAGCACATCGAGCAGTGGGCGTGACCCGAGGTCCAGATACTGCTGTTGATAAAGCTCGCGCGTTTGTTCACTCAGCCGTTGCTGGCGACGCAGGATCTGCAGGGCAGTGGCGAGGCTCATCGCCTGGCTGCGGGATTCCAGTAATTTCTGCCGCACTTCAAGTCGGGTACGCTGGATGGAGAACTGTGCAGACTCTACCGCGTGACTGGCGGCGTTGCGTCTGGCGGTGAGTCCGCCCCCCTGATACAGCGGCATCTCGACTTTTACCCACGTGGAGTACTGGGTTTTGTCGAGCACCTCATGGCTGGGGTATTTGTCGTTGAGATAGTGCTGAACCGACGGCTCGAGGGAGATAGTGGGCGTCATCTGCGCGTTGGCGTAATCGAGATTTGCCTGGGCCACATTCGCCTGCGCCCATGCCGCCAGCACCGCAGGAACCAGCTTATCGTCCGGTTTGACCACATCACAACTGCTGTCCAGTTTGACCGGAAATTCGTTGCTGATGCCGTTAAGCGAGTTCCAGCCGAGGAAGCTCATCAGCGTTGCCTTGCTGCTGTCGAGATTGGCCTGATACTGCGCCAACTGAGAACGTGCAGACTCGATACGCGCATCGGTTTGCACCACGTCGGATAGCGAGGTTGCCCCTTCATCATTGCGTTGACGGGTCAGCCGACCAATACCGTTCAAGGCGCTGAGCTGCTCTTCGGCGGCGTCCACCATTTGCTGCCACGTCTGCACCTGGACTATCGCGTTGGCGGTTGCATGGGCGATGGTATCAATACTGAGTAATACATTCGCCTGCTGTTGTGCGGATCCGGCGGTTTCAGCGCGGACCTGGCTTGCCACTTTGCCGAAGTCGTACAGCATTTGCGACACTGAAATAACCAGAGCCGGGCTAAAGCCGTGATCGGTGTAAGTATTGCTGTAACCGTTATTCATCCCGGCAGAAACCTGCGGGTAATATTTTGATTTTGCCACATCGATCTGCTCATTTTGTGAGAGCAGTTTGCCGATGGATTCACGAATAGAAGGATGCCAGCTCACGGCGCGACTCACTGCGTCGTTGAGCGTCAGGCTGCCGGGGGCGGCGGCGCTCAGCGGCAGATCGGCAACCGCGCCGTCCAGCGAGGGCAGCATCTGGATGGTGGCCAGGCCTTCCGGCGTAATAATTTGCGGTTCATCTTCGGCATTCACCCGCAGGGTACAGAGCGCTAATGCCAGCAGTAAGGCAACAGGCGCGACATTTCTCATAGTTTATCCCTTACAAAATACGGCAGCGACGACTGTTATTGCCCCGGACGTCATGGCATCCGGGGCTGTAGTTATGGCGCTTTAACGTTATGCGTTAGCTTCAGGGCACAATGTGATTTTGTTGCACCAGCTCATCGAGCGTGGTGTGTACGTTCTCCAGCGTTATGAGATTGGTTGAGTGCCAGGTGTTGCCGGTACCGTCGCGGTCGATGGCAATCACCGTGTTGTTACCGTTGGTGGTCACGGTGAGGTAGTTGCCGAGCGTAGCGTTCTGCCCGTTCCAGCCCACCAGCAGGTCGCCGATATCGATTTTGTCGCCCTGGGCCAGCGAGAAGTTGGTCCAGGTATCGGTAGGTCCAACGCCAACATTGCCAACGTTACCACCGGTAGCGTCGTTGGCGTTGAGCAGGTGATAAATCAGCGTATCGCCGTAGACACTGCCGGTAAAACGATCGGCATCCACGGTGCTTACAACCTGCGGATTCATGTTGATGGTCAACGTAGCGGTATCGGTATGCCCATTCTGATCGTTTAGGGTGTAAGTAAATGTCTCTTTGGTGAGGATGGTGGAAAGTGAGACATCGCTGTTGAGGGCGTAGGTGTAATGACCATCAATGCCAATGGTCAGTTTGCCGTACAGCCCGTTAATGATGGCGCTGGTCGTGCTGCTCAGTGGATCCAGCGTGGCGGTGCTACCGCCCGTGCCGTTCACCGTCAGTAAGGTATGCACGCTGGCAATATGGTCCCCGTCATAAATGTTGCCGGCGACGCTGTTTGCCGCGGACGTTTCGACGTTCTGCAGGTCGATTATCGTGCCTTTCACGCCAGGGGTGATGGTGATATTCCCCAGCCCTAAAGCCCCGACGCTGCCGGTGTAGTCGAGTCGATAGTTACCGGGGTGCAACATGATCCCCAGGGCAATATCGATATTGCCGCCAATGAGCAATCCACCGTTGAATGAGTTACTGGCAACCTTGACGTTGTTGCTGTCATACAGCGCCCAGGTGACGGTCAGTCCGCCCAGCGTCAGACCTGAAGCAACGTTAAAATGCAGTATGGCGTTTTGCACCGCCGTTCCCGTCGCGACCTCAATGACGCCAGTGCCATTTTGTGAGGTGGGAGAAAGGAGTTGGGCGTTCCAACTGGCGTTCCCGACGCTGTTGTCAGCAAACAATCTGGAGGTGTCCGCCTGCGTGGTGACCGCCATCGTGCTGCTGATGTCATTTACGGCGTCCAGCGGCTGCGGCGTTGGTTTGATATTCAGCGAGGCGCTGCCGGTATCGCCGTTTGGTGCTCTGACCTTATATACGAAGCTGTCCGGGGTGTTGATACCGTCTGCACCCAGTCCGCTTCTTAGCGTGTAGGTGTAGTTCCCCTTCGCATCGATAGTCAGCGTGCCGTACTGCCCATTAATAGTGGTAGTGCCCGTCCCGTTAACGACGATACCGTTTACTTCGGTGATAACGGTATTGGCCGGAGCTGAGTCGTTGACCAGCAGATTGCCATTGGTTGTCGCACTCAGGCTGTCGACGGCGTAGGTGTGATCGGCCTGAATATTCAGGGTATAGCTGGTCAGCAGCGTCAGGCCGCCGGAAGCGTTAAGCAAGAACAGATAATCGCCACCTGGTAGCGTAATGGTATACGCTGACGAACTTCCGCCCAGTAGGGCGGTGACCCAGTTTGGCTGTACCCGGTACTGCTCATACTGCTGAATTGACTCGTTGAAGCGATAAACATAGAGATCGAAGCCGCCAAGCGTCACGCCGAGAACATTCGCCTGTACGGTCAGCGTGCGGGTTGCGCCATCGTCAACGTTGAACTTAATCGGGTTAGTCAGACCGTTGACCAGGCTGACATCCAGCACATTACCCAGTCCGACGTTGGCGAGCGTGAAGCCAGTTTGTTGTGAAGGCAAGTGGTCAACCGCGATGACTTGCGTTCCGTAAGTCAGCGCAGCTACATCGTCTGCCGCGGTTACCGTACTGGTGGTTGGAGCCTGACCGAGCGTTACCACCAGTTTTGCCGAGGAGTGATCGCTGCCATGCGTCAGCGTGTAGGTGAAACTTTCAGAACGACCATACACTGAGATTGACGTATTGGTCAGGGTATAGGTGTAGCTACCGTTCTGATTGATATGCAGAATACCGTATTTCCCTTGCACACCAATGCCGCCCGCCGGGATATTCACAACGTTGCCGTTACCGTCGGTGATGGCGGTGACCAGCGTGCCGGAAGGCGCATTATCCTGCCCGTTGGCGGGATCGGTATCCGTAATGATGTTCCCGGATTCCGTGGTACCGCCGATGATGGTCCCTGCGCTGGCTTTTACCACTGAGACATCAAGGCTGGTGTATGCCCCGGTCGCCAGCAGGTTGGTGTTGTAGCTGACCACGCGGTAATCACCGCCAGTCAGCCCGCTGTAATTGAGCGTTACGCCCGAGGCGCCCAGGGTGAGCAGGCTGGCGAAGTCTGGTTTCCCGGTATCCACCACCGTTACCCAGGCATTCAGCCCGGTGTCAAAGCGCTGGATAACGACTTCAAGCGTGTTTAACAGCGACAGCACCACGCCGGTCGCGGCGGCATTGATCGTAATGGACCCGCTGCCGCCAGAAGCGATGCTGAAATTAACGCTTGCCGTATCGTTCCCCAGCACGTTGGCGACATTCCCCAACGCATTAACCAGCAGGAAACCATAATCGCTTTGATGATCGGTGCTGACGATAACATCGGTTTGCAGCGGCAGGCTGGTGACGTTGTCTTCAGCCAGCAGTGGCAATACCGGTGCGATAGCGCTTGTCGGCGATGAGGTATTGCCCGCCGCATCGGTCGCCGTGGCGGACAGCGACTGGCCTTCAATTTGGCGAACCGGCAGGTTGACGCTGTAGACACCGCTGCTGTTGGCGATTGCCGTCACGCTGGTGCCGCCGGGCAGGGAGATAGTGACCGTGCTTCCCGCTTCGGCGACGCCGCTGACGGTGCCGCCATCGGCGCTGATCAGTATCGTTGGCGCGGTCGGTGGCGTGGTGTCCACAATCACGCTGAACGAGCTGGACAATCCGCTTGCGCCGTTGGCGTTTGTTGCAGTGGCGGTAAACGCGTGGTTACCTTCGCTGAGCGCCCCGGATGGGGTAAAGCTCCAGATCCCGTTACCGTCTGCGGTCGTGGTACCCATGAGCACGCCGTTGTTGTACAGGCTGACGATGGCGTTAGCCTGCGCCGTTCCGCTGAGCGTTGGCAGCGTATCATTGGTGGTTTTGCCCGCCGCGACGGGCCCCGTGATCGTACCGACGTCATCAAGTACGCTGGCAATAACCGGCGCAGGCGGTACGCCAGTAAACGGTGCCAGAACGTTACCCGCCGTGCCGATGTTGCCTGCGGCATCTTGGGCGCTGACCTGCAGCGTTTGCCCACTGATTTGCGGTGGGTTCAGCGTGAAGGTGAAATTACCGGAGGCGTTGGCGGTTGCCGTGCCGAGCACCGTTCCACCGCTGGAGGTAATAATGACCGTGCTGTTTGGCTCGGCAACGCCGGTGAGCGTGGTACCGTTGGCGTTTACCGCCAGCCCTGTAGGAATGCCCGGGGCGACGGTATCGACCACGATCGCTGCCGCAGACGATATGCCACTGGTATTACCCGCACTGTCCGTTGCGGTGATGGTAAAGGAGTGGGTACCTTGTGCCAGCGCGGTGGTTGGGGTGTAACTCCAGTTGCCGCTGCCGTCCGCTGTCACGCTGATGACAAAGCTGCCGTTATCGTAAATATCGACCCGCGCGTTGGCTTCTGTGGTGCCGTTTAACGTTGGGCGTGCGTCGTTGGTTGGCTGATTAGCGCCAATCGCCCCGGTGTTTGGCCCGACGTCGTCAATAATGCTGCTGATTGAAGGCTGCGTCGGCGCCGTGGTGTCGACCACCACGCTAAAGCCTGCCGTCGCACTGCTGGTGTTGCCCGCCGCATCAGTCGCGGTGACGGTGAAGGTGTGCGATCCATTCGTCAGCGGCGTAGTTGGGGTAAACGACCAACTGTTATTACTTTGCACCAGCGCCGTACCCAGCAGGGTGCTTCCATCATAGATGCTGACGGTGCTGCCTGCCTCGGCGGTACCGTTCAGCGTCGGGCGCGCATCGTTGGTCAGTTGTCCGTTGTTGAGCGCCGCATTGAACACGCCGCCTGCGATATCATCCACCACTGAGACCAGCAGCGGGGCGGATGGCGCAATGGTGTCGACATTAATAATAAACCCGCCGGAGGTGGGACTTACGTTTCCGGCGGCATCGGTGGCGATAGCGGTAAACACATGCTGACCGTTACCCAGCGCGGCAGGCAGATATTCCCAGGTGCCGTCTATCGCCGCAGTTACCGTTGCCAGCAGCGTGCCATTATCGTAAATGGCTACCCGGGCACCGGCTTCCGCCGAGCCGTTGAGTACGGGACGGGTGTCGTTGGTAAAGGCCCCGCTCGACAGCGTTCCGGTTCCCGGCTGCACGTCATCAAAAGCCTGGATAATCGTTGGTGCAAGCGGGGCGACGGTATCAACAACGATGTTAAATCCAGCGGACGTGAGGCTGACGTTTCCGGCAGCGTCGGTGGCTGTCACCGTCAGCGCGTGGTTACCGTTGCCAAGCTCGGTTCCTGGCGTGAAGCTCCAGGCGCCCGTGCCATCCGCTGAGGTAAAGCCGATAAACGATCCGTTATCGTAAACTCTTACCGTGGCATTGGCTTCAGCCGTGCCGCTTAGCGTCGGGAGTGGATCGTTCGTGGCCTGACCGTTGTTCAGATTACCGATCAGCGGGCCGACATCATCTGCAACTTGAGTAATCGCTGGCGTACCAGGCAACACGGTATCCACGATAAGCGTGAAGCTATTGGATGGCTGGCTGGTATTACCGGCGCTGTCGGTGGCGGTGACGGTCAGCGTATGCGGGCCGTTACTGAGTGCATCCGTTGGGGTTAAGCTCCAGGTGCCGTTAGCCCCAACGGTGGTGGTGCCGATGGGCTGACCATCGCTCAGGACGGTAATGGTCGCGCCAATTTCACCGGTGCCGCTCAGGGCCGGACGGGATTCATTCGTGGTCTGCCCGTTGGTTATCGGGCCTGTTGTCGGTGCGGTGCTGTCCTGAACTGTGCTGATGACCGGGATTGACGGGGCAACTGAGTCCAGCTCAATAGTAAACGATGATGATACCCCACCGGAGTTACCTGCCTGATCGGTGGCAACGGTGGTGAATATATGTTGTCCCTGTCCCAGCGGTGCATCCGGTGTGAAGCGCCAGTTGCCTGACTCGTCCACCTGCGCTGTACCGATGGCGACGCCGTTATCACGGATCGTGATGATGGCGCCGATCTCGCCTTTGCCGTTCAGCGTAGGCTGCGCATCGTTCGTCAGTTGTCCGTTGGTCAGCGCTGTATTGCCAGGCTGATCGTCAATTACGGAGGTAATGGTCGGTGCCGCTGGCGGCTGCGTGTCGACGACAACCACAAACGGCGGCGTTGCCGGGCTGATATTGCCCGCGCCATCTGTGACGGTGGCAGTCAGCGAGTGGCTGCCTTCACCGAGAGCAGGCGCAGGCGTAAAGCTCCAGTTGCCGTTTTCATCGCTGATGGTTGTGCCGATGACCGCCCCGTTATCGCGGATGGTAACAATCGAATCCGCCTCGGTAACGCCAGCAAGCGTTGGAGTATTATCGTTGGTCAACTGCCCGGAGGTCAGGATTTGGGTTGTACCAACGTTGTCCGTGACTGTCACAATAGAGGGGGCATTCGGCACCAGGGTATCGACAATGATCTGGAAATCACCGGATGGATCTCCCTGGTTGCCTGCGGCATCTGTTGCGCGAGCGGTAAAGATATGGTCGCCTTCTCCCAGCGGAGCGGTAGGGGTAAAACTCCAGAATCCGTTGCTGTTTACCGTGGTAGTGGCATAAGCGATGCCATTATCGTAAAGGGTGATGGTTGCCCCCGCTTCGCCGGTTCCGTTAAACGTTGGGCGTGAATCGTTGGTAATTTGCCCTTTATCCAACGATCCGGTGCCGGGGGCAATATCGTCAATAATGCTGGTGATAGTTGGCACCTGCGGGGGCGTGGTGTCGATGGTGATTGCGTAGTTGGGCGACAGACCACTTGGGGTACCGTCCACCGTTTGTGAAACCGTGAAGTTATAGGTAATGCCGTTAGTCAGCGCAGTGGGTAGCTGATAACTCCATGCGCCAGACACGGCATCGGCGGTTACCGTGGCGATGGATGCGCCATTTTGATAGATAGTCACCGATGCCCCTGCAGTGGCGGTCCCTTGCAGCAGCGGTAAGGTGTCGTTGGTGGTTTTACCGTTGCCAATCACCCCCATGATGGGCGCGATGTCATCAACGATCTCAAGAGTCGGTGGATGCGGAACGCTGGAGGTAGCGGCGTTAAACGTTGTCGGATCACTTTGATTTCCGGCGGTATCCTGAGCGATGGCGTTGAGCGCCTGACCGGTTGTTTGCGCTGGCGAAATGGTGACAGCAAAGTTACCAGAACCGTCTGCCACCCCCTGGCCGAGAATGGTGTTACCGCTGCGAATAATCACGGTGCTGCCGGCATCGGCCGTACCGCTTACCAGCGTCCCGTTAGGATCTACGCTGGTAACCGTAGGCGTTGCAGGCGGCAGGGTATCGACAATCACCGTCAGCGGGTTATCTGCAGCCAGTGAGTTACCTGCGGCATCCACTGCGCCGAACGTCAGTGTGTGAGTGACGTTCGGCGTGAGGGGAACATCCACACTCCAGGTGCCGTTAGCAGCAACCGTAGCCGTAGCAATTGCGACGGGATTATTGCCATCGAAAATTAACACTGTACTGCCCGGTGTGCCGGTCCCGCTGAGGGTCGGGGTGGTATCGTCCGTGACGCTGCCATTGGTTAGCGAACCGGTAAAGATTCCAACGTTATCCTGAATATCCGTTACCTGCGGCAACGTCAGCTTCGTGTTGTTAACCGTAAACGAAATGCTGTTTGAATTGTCGCTGATGTTACCTGCTGCATCGGTTGCGGTGGCGCTTAATGTGTAGCTTCCGTTCGCCAGCGCAGTCCCTGGCGTAATACTCCAGGTTCCACCAGCCACCGTTGTAGTACCGATTACCGTCCCCCCGTTATACAGGGTGATGGTATCCCCGTCTGAGCCAGTACCGCGAATGGTTGGCGTGGTGTCATCAGTCACGGCATCTGTCGCAAGGTCGCCCGTGACATCACCGACATTATCGTTGGCGGCGATAATCACCGGAGGTGCAGACGGCGTCGTGTCGATGTTCAGTGTTATGGCGTTAGATGGCTGGCTGACGTTGCCTGCTGGATCGGTTGCGGTGAGAGTTACCTGATAACTACCAGGAGCAACCGGTGCTGACGGAGTGAAGCTCCAGGTACCGTCTGCACCTACTGTTGCTGTTCCCTGCAATGGGGGAGTACCAGCAAGATAGAGGGTAATCAGATCCCCGACGTTCCCCGTGCCGCTAAAGGTTGGCGTGGTGTCATTGGTGTTGCCATTAGTGACCACTCCCGTTACCGGAGCCACATCGTCGGTAATGATTGGCGCGGCTGGTTGTGCGGGAGGCGTATTGTCTACTGTCAGAGTAAAGCTTGCCGACGGGATCCCCGTGTTGCCCGCGACGTCAGTCGCCGTGGCGGTAAATTTATGCGGCCCGTCGGCGAGTGAGGTTGGGGTAAATGTCCAGGTGCCGTCTGGCTGTACGGTGACGGTGCCAATAGAACCGCCATTATCATAAATCGTAATCTTCGCGCCGGGCTCGCCGGTTCCGGAGAGTTCGGGATTCGAGCTCTTGGTACTGCTGCCGTTACTCAGCGTTTGTAGATTTGTCCCAATCAGGCCTTCTGCAGAGCTGATAACCGGGGCAACTGGTGGGGTGGTATCAATCGTCAGCGTAAAGTTCCCGGCATTGCTGGCGTTGCCTGCAGCGTCCGTGGCGATAGCAGATAAATTGTGTGCGCCTTCACTGAGCGGTTGGCTGAGTTGAATACTCCAGGTGCCGGCGGGTAAAACCGTTGTGCTGCCAATTGGCGTGGAACCCTCATAGAGGGTGATTGTAGAACCGGCTATTCCGGTTCCTTTCAGCTCTGGTAAGGTATCGTTTGAACGGCTTCCGGAAGACAGATCGATCGGCGCATTCCCAACGTCGTCGGTGGCAGCCAAAATGACAGGATCGCCTGGCGGTTGAGTATCTACGGTAACGCTGACCACCGTGGGTGAGGTGATGACATTACCGGCGGCATCGGTTGCCGATACCGTAAACTGATGAGTGCGATCGCTGAGCACCTGATTTCCCGGAACGGTATAGCTCCAGGTGCCTGAACTGTCGACAAGAATAACCGTCATCAACAGACTGCCATCGTACAGGCTCACCAGTGAACCTGGTTCACCGGTACCCGAGAGGGTTGGCGTGTTATCGTTAGTGACCCAACCGTTATTTGCAACGTTGCCCGTAATGCTGCCAACATCATCGTTAACCAACGTTATTACTGGAACGGTTGGGGCGATGCTATCGACAATAATTTTCCAACTGGCGGCGCTGCTGGTGTTGTTGGCAGCGTCTGTTGCCGTCACCGTAAATACGTGCGCGCCCTGGCTTAGTGCTGCGGTGGGCGTATAGTTCCAGTTACCGTTGTTATCAGCGTTAACGGTCGCAAGCAGGGTGCCATTATCATAAATTTTGACCCGCGAACCTGCTTCGGCGATGCCTTCAATTTTCGGTTTATCGTCGTTGGTTAACCCATTGTTATTGATGGGGCCAGTGAAATCGTCAACATCATCAGTAACGGCAATAATAACTGGCTGGTTTGGTGCAGTGATATCCGGAGCCAACGCGGAGGTAGGCTGACTCTCGTTATTGCTGCTGTCCGTTGCTGTGACGTTTACCGTTTCGCCGTTCTTTTGCGACGGCGCTATAGACACGGTGAAATTGCCGCCGCTGTCAGCCTGGCCTATGCCAATCGGGTTACCGTTGCTGTCTTTAACGGTGACGGTGCTTCCCGCTTCAGCATGTCCGCTTACAGAACCGCCGTCTCCGGCGACGGTGACGGCGGTTGGCGCATCAGGTGCCGTGGTGTCCGGTGCGGTGACAGAGGCGTTGTCGCCCTTGTTACCTGCGGTGTCGGTCGCATTTGCCGTAAGGGTCTCGCCGTTGGTTTGCGGCGGAACCAGCGTTGCGGTGAAATCCCCATCCGTATCGGCAGTTGCCGTACCAATGATATTGCCATCTGGATCCAGAATATTGACCGTACTGTTGGGTTCGGCCTTGCCGGTGACCTGGTCGCCAGTGCCATTAACTAGCAGGTTTGTTGGGGGCTGTGGCGCGGTAATGTCTGGTGCAAGCGCCGTTTCTGGCAGGCTTGGGTTTCCTGCCGGATCGGTTGCGATGGCTTCAATGGTTTCGCCATTGGTCTGTGGTGGGTTAATGGTGATGGTAAATGAGCCGTCCGTTCCGGCGACGCCGCTGCCGATCTGAGTTCCGCCACTGCCGGTGATAACCACGGTATTGCCCGGCTCGGCCGTCCCGGTAACAACAGTGCCATCGGCAGATACGTTCAGATCGTCCGGCGCTGACGGTGGTTG
Organism: Citrobacter sp. RHBSTW-01044; assembly: GCF_013781945.1. Taxonomy (NCBI): domain Bacteria; kingdom Pseudomonadati; phylum Pseudomonadota; class Gammaproteobacteria; order Enterobacterales; family Enterobacteriaceae; genus Citrobacter; species Citrobacter sp. RHBSTW-01044. The sequence continues at coordinate 1,204,134 of NZ_CP056180.1, forward strand.
TGTGTCGATGCTGATATTGAACGCTGGTGACATGCCTCCTGTACCTGACTGGTTTGTCGCGGTGGCGGTGAAGGCGTGTAGCTCATCTGATAACGGGGAGCTGGAAGTCCATGTCCAGTTACCGTTACCGTCAGCCAGTACGCTGTCGATAATTGTGCCGTTGTCGTAAATAGTCACCGTGCTGTTGGCGTCGGCAGTGCCAGAGAGCGTGGGGGTATTATCGTTGGTGGCCTGATTATTGCTCAATGGTCCGGTTGAGGGGGCGAAATCATCCATTATGCTGACGATAACAGGCACGCCCGGGTAGCCAGAGTTGGTGGCATTGAAAGAGGTATCTGGCCCGATGTTGCCTGCCTGGTCCTGAATTTTCGCGATCAGCGCTTCACCGTGCGTCTGTGAGGGCGAAATCGCGATGACGAAATTGCCGGTTTGACCGACCGTTGTTGAACCCAAAACCTGATTATTACTGCCGATGATAATGACCAGGCTTCCCGCCTCAGCGCGACCAGTTACCTCGTTACCTTCTGGATTAACGGAGGAAATGACTGCGGCTGCAGGCGGGGTGGTATCAACCGTGAATGTCGGTACGCGCGTTTCCGCGCTCACGTTACCTGCGGCGTCAGTTTGCGTCAGCGTCAGATTGTGAATACCATCGCTGAGCGGAATGTCCGGTGTAAATGTCCAGTTACCATTGTCATCCACTTGGGCCATGCCGATCAGAATGCCGTTATCAGAAATGCTGATGAAACTACCTACTTCGCCTGTACCAGTGAGCGTCGGCGTAGCATCGTCGGTTACGCCGTTATTGGCGATAAAGCCGGTAATGGAACCGACATTGTCGGTTTCCTGAGTGACCACGGGGGCGTCGGGGGCAAGCGAATCGACAATAATTTCCCAACTGTCCGACATGCCGCTGCTGCCAGCACCGTTTGAAGCGCTGACGGTAAACTGGTGTGTGCCGTCTGCCAGAGGAGAGGATGGCGTAAACGACCAGTTGCCGTTGGCATCGATTGTGACCTGGCCTATTTCGACGCCGTTATCAAAAATATGTAATGTGGCATTCGCGGGGCCGGTGCCCTGGAGTGTCGGCGTATTATCGTTGGTGGATTCCTGCTGATTGACAGGGCCAGTAATCAGCTCCTGGTTATCGATTATGCTGGTGATAACGGGTACGTCAGGCCTGTTAGGGGTTGTCGTTGGCGGTGTGCCGCCGTCACCGTCACCATCACCGTCGCCATTACCGTTACCTTCGCCGTTGCCACCGTTGCCATTGCCGCCGCTACCATTGCCGTTCCCGGCATTACCGTTTCCAGCGTTATTATCACTCCCACCACCGCCGCCACCACCACCACCCGCAGCGAGGCCAATCCCGCCAGCGACAGCGATCCCGCCAAGAACCCACGGCCAGACGGCGCCGCCTTCATGATTGCCTTCGGCCGTCATCAGCGGTGTGAGATCGTCCAGGTGCTGGAAATGGAATGCTCCGTCAGTATCCTGAACCCACCACAGTGCGCCATTACTGTCCTCCAGAACAAGTTGGTTTTGCGCTTCGCCTTTTCCGAGGTAGAAATTTTTAATGGTGATGGTTTCACCTGAGCGGAGTGTGACAACCAGATCCTGATTAACGCGCGTGAGTTGACTCACCTCCTCACGCGACACAGACAGTTTCACGATAGAAGGTGAACTGAGCGTAACTTCAGAGGCTTCAACATTTGTGGAAACGCCAGTTAATTTTGATACAACGGCGAGTAGACGCATATGTTCACTCCTGATGGCATGCCGGGAGTATTAATCCGCAACAGCGCGCTGGGAAAATGAGCAGACAGGGGCTCCGTTCATCATAAAGATGAATTTACACATGTAATTTCATTGATTAGGTCACATAGATGTTAGTTTATTGATTAAATACGTCTGGGCCCTTTCGGCTGAATAGTTCTTTCGTATTAGATGATATAGTCAGAAAGAAAGTATTCTGCAACTTATCCATATTAAAAAAGTAATTAGTCATTTGAAAAGGATACTTTCCAGTTTGCTTTTAACGGTTGTTTTCATGGCAACTAATTGTATTTAAATGATTTTGTTTTTATTGAAATGAATGTCAATATAATAAACAATAGTAATAATAGTGTTATTAAATAAATGGAAATATGAATGCTATGGTCTTGAACTTTTATATTATTGGACTATAGACCGCAACGGTAATGGCAGGGGGTTTATTTCATATCTGAACGATTCAGCATAAATAAACTATAAACTCGGTGAATGTATTGTGTGGGTTTCGATAACTAAAAAATAAGAACCAGTCTCAGGAGGAGAGACTGGTCACAGGGGAGTAGCATTTAGCGGCCAGCATTTTTCATGATACGCGCTTTATCTAACTGCCATTCGCGTTCTTTCACATCAGAGCGCTTGTCGTGCTGTTTCTTACCTTTCGCAACGCCAATTTTCACTTTGCACCAGGCATTCTTCCAGTACAACGAAAGCGCAACGACGGTATAACCATCACGATTCATACGACCATACAGGGAGTCGAGTTCACGCTGGTTTAACAACAGTTTACGGGTCCGAGTGGGGTCGCATACCACGTGTGTTGAGGCCACCGCCATTGGCGTGAAGTTGGCGCCAAACAGGAACGCTTCGCCGTCTTTGAGTATGACATAGCTGTCGCCGATGTTGGCTTTACCCGCGCGCAGGGATTTGACTTCCCAACCTTGCAGGGCGAGTCCTGCTTCGAACTCTTCTTCAATAAAGTATTCGTGTCGTGCGCGCTTGTTTAGCGCGATTGTGGCTGAGCCAGGTTTGTGTGCTTTTTTCTTCGTCATAATGCCGCTCAGTATAGGTAATCTGGAATCGAAAAACACCCCATTTCATCCAGCGGGGCGCAAGGCGCTATCTTAGCACGAGTTAGGCTATAGCGTTTTTTTTAGCGGGTGATAAATGGTATTATTTGTGTGATTGATATTGATGGGAATTGTTATGCCTCAGATTAGCCGGACCGCTTTAGTACCCTACAGTGCGGAACAGATGTATCAGCTAGTGAATGATGTTAAGTCCTATCCTCAGTTTTTGCCGGGTTGCACCGGTAGCCGCGTACTGGAGTCGACTCCGGGACAAATGACGGCCGCTGTGGATGTCTCGAAAGCAGGGATCAGCAAAACGTTCACCACGCGCAATCAACTGACCAGTAATCAGAGTATTCTGATGCATCTGGTCGATGGGCCGTTCAAGAAGCTGATTGGCGGCTGGAAGTTTACGCCACTGAGTCATGAAGCGTGTCGTATTGAATTTCACCTCGATTTTGAGTTCACCAATAAGTTAATCGAGCTGGCGTTTGGCCGTATCTTTAAAGAACTGGCTTCAAATATGGTGCAGGCCTTCACGGTTCGCGCGAAAGAGGTTTACAGTGTCAGCGTCGGCTAAAATTGTCGTTGAAGTGGCGTACGCGCTACCCGAGAAACAGTATTTACAGCGCGTAACGCTGCAGCAGGGCGCAACGGTGGAAGAGGCTATCCGCGCTTCCGGGCTGCTGGAATTACGTACCGATATCGATCTCAGTAAAAATAAAGTGGGTATATACAGCCGTCCGGTAAAGCTTGCTGATGTTCTGCATGACGGCGATCGGGTGGAAATTTACCGGCCACTGATTGCTGACCCAAAAGAGCTGCGCAGACAGCGAGCAGAGAAATCCGCTAAAAAGTAACAGACAATAAAAAAGGTGCTCATTGAGCACCTTTTTTTGATCTCTCAAACCTACTTGTTATCGGTCAAAGCGGGTTTGTTATCAATGTTGGTCAATACGCCGCTGCTGTTAAAGGTCAGCGTCAGCGTTTGCTGGGTTACGCCTTCATGTCCAGGTTGCTGACGGAACACATAAAACCAGGTGTTAGTGCCAAAAGGATCGGACATCATTGGTGTACCCAGAGCATAAGCAACCTGCTGTTGCGTCATACCCGTGCGCACTTTAGCGACATCGGTAGGTGTCAGATAATTTCCCTGGTTGATGTCAGGGCGGTAAACCACTCGCTCCAGAGTGGAACAGCCTGCAGTCAACATCAGTAGTACTGCTGCAGCAGCAGTCAGCGTTTTACAGCGCATAGTGATTTGATTCCTTTTCGGGCCCGAGCAGTACGCGGCTCATATGTAATATGCCGATGATAATAGACCTTTCACCACTTTAAAACCTTTTGCTGTCGGGTCGGTCGGCGATTTTATGTTGAACTCAGACCTTCACAAGGTAAAAAAGTTTATGCCGCCAGCAGTTCTTTTGCATTTGCGAGGGTATTGCGCGTCACTTCGCTACCGCCAAGTAGACGGGCTAATTCCTGCAGGCGCGCGCGTTTATCAAGCGGCTGCATGTGTGTTTCCGTCATCGCGCCATCTGTTTCTTTGCTGACATAGAAATGTTGATGACCACAGCCCGCAACCTGCGGCAGGTGAGTAACACACATTACCTGCGTTGACTCGCCCAACTGTCGCAACATTTTACCCACTACCGCAGCCGTCGGGCCGCTGATACCAACATCCACCTCATCGAAAATTAGCGCAGGCGTTTCCATCTTACGTGCTGTAATGACCTGAATAGCCAGCGCAATACGTGACAGTTCCCCGCCGGAAGCGACTTTCGCAATTGGCTGTAACGGCTGACCTGGGTTAGTGGTTACTTTAAACTCCACGCGATCGGCACCGTCTGCGCTCAGATGATGCTCCTCAAATTTCACATCAATGCAAAAGACACCGTGCGGCATCGAGAGAGCATGCATGCTCTCTGTAATAAGTTGTCCCAGTTCCTGCGCATAATGCTGACGCTGTTGGTGCAGCATTTTTGCCGTTTCCAGCGCCTGCAGGTGGTGATTGTTCACTGCCAGGGTTAAGGTTTCGAGCGAGTCGGCCTGATCGTCCAGTTGCTGTTGTTCATCCAGCAGCGACTGATAGAACTGTGGCAGCACTTCAGGGGCAACATGATGCTTACGCGCCAACGAGATTTGCCTGGAGATACGCTGTTCGAGTTCGAACAAGCGGTTAGGGTCTAAATCCAGACGATCGCAATAGTGGCGCAGCTCGTCGCTGGCTTCGCTGAGCTGGATGGTGGCCTCTTCCAGCATATCCAGAATACCTGAAAGTTTGCCGTCCATGCCTGCCAGTTCAGTGACCAGGTGTTTTGCGGTGTACAGTTGGCTTTGCAGATTGATGTCTTCACCATCTGCCAGGATAGCCAGCGCCTGTTGGCTGGTAGTGAGCAATTGCCCACTGTTAGCCAGGCGCTTGTACTCTTCATCAATTTGCTCAAACTCACCCGGCTGCGGATTGAATTCGTTCAGTTCCTTTAACTGGTATTGCAACAATTCCGCCCGGGCTGCGCGTTCCAGGCTTTGTTGCTGATGATGCGCCAGGTCACGGCAACTTTGGTGCCATAGTTGGTAGCGCGCAGCCATTTCCTGGGTCAGAGACGCTTCATTGGCGTAACCATCAAGCAGGGATTTTTGGTGTTCTGATTTTGTCAGGAGCTGATGCGCATGCTGGCCATGGATTTGAATAAGTAACTGGCCCAGCTCGCGCAACTGCGATAACGGAACGGCGGTTCCGTTAATAAACCCACGGGAGCGGCCATCGCTGCTGATAACGCGACGCAGCAAACACTCACGGCCTTCCTCAAGCTGGTTCTCTTCCAGCCAGCGCAGGGCTGCGGGGGTATCTTTTAAGGCAAAACGGGCGCAGAGGTCGGCTCGCATGGCGCCTGCACGCACCATGTCTGCGTCTGCGCGTCCGCCCAGACACAAACCGAGAGCATCAATGGCAATGGATTTACCCGCACCGGTCTCACCGGTGATAACGGTCATTCCGTTCTGGAAATCGATCTCAAGTTCACGAACGATAGCAAAATTGCTGATGGTCAGTTGTGCCAACATAGCTGTTTTCCTGTATGAAAAACCATAACTGTGATTTCATACAGTATAAACTGGTTTTTTATACAGTAAAGAGGTTCGCGTTAAATTAGAATAATTTTTTTGACCAACCAAGCTTAGTGCTTAATGTGTTGAAATAGCTGTAATCTTTTGGATGTATCAGGTTCAGATGATAATCACAGCGGCGAATCAATACGTCTTCACCTTCCTGTATAGGCAGGGCGATTTGGCTGTCACAGCTGATCTCCAGATCGTTACGGCGATGAGAAAAGCGCAGGCGAATGGTGCTGCTACTGTTGATCACCAGCGGCCGCGCGGAAAGCGTATGCGGAAACATGGGGACCAGCGTAATGGCATCCAGAGAAGGCGTCAGAATTGGGCCTCCGGCAGAGAGCGAGTAGGCGGTAGAGCCGGTCGGCGTCGAGATAATCAGCCCATCTGAACGTTGGGAGAAGGCAAAAATTTCATCGATATAGACTTCAAATTCAATCATGTGCGCCACTTTCCCGGGGTGCAGCACAACTTCATTGATGGCAGTGCTAATGCGCTTCTGGCAATCCTGTTGACACACCTGAGCTTCGAGTAAAAAGCGCTTTTCGCTGATGTAGTGGCCTTCAAGCACGTCAGCTAACTGTTGCTGGGCATTGTCTGGGTCAAGGTCGGTCAAAAAACCGAGGTTGCCGCGGTTAATGCCAATAACCTTGATGTCATAACGTGCCAGGGTGCGAGCGGCGCCCAGCATATTGCCGTCGCCGCCGACTACCACGGCGAGGTCTGCCTGTTGGCCAATTTCTGCGAGCGTACCGGTTTTCACATTTTTCAGCTGCAGCTCGTGAGCGATTTGTTGCTCAACGATAACCTCATAACCTTTGGTGCACAGCCAACGGTAGAGCATTTCATGTGTGGTCAGTGCAGTGGGGTGACGTGGATGCCCCACAATGCCAATACACTTGAAATGTTTGTTCATTTTCTCGAGGTCCTTGTAACGAAGATTAGTGACAATGTGAGTACTTCCCTTGAATCCCTGAATCTGATCCCCATAATAAGCCAAGTTAGCGAGATGAATGCGAAAAAAACGCGGAGAAATTCATGAGTAGTAAAGAACAGAAAACGCCTGAGGGGCAAGCCCCGGAAGAAATTATCATGGATCAGCACGAAGAAGTTGAGGCGGTTGAATCAGACGCTTCTGCTGAGCAGGTGGATCCGCGCGATGAAAAAATTGCGAATCTGGAAGCTCAGCTTGCTGAGGCCGAAACTCGCGAGCGCGACAGCGTGTTGCGTATCAAAGCGGAAATGGAAAACCTGCGTCGTCGTACCGAACTGGACGTAGAAAAAGCGCATAAGTTTGCGCTGGAAAAATTCGTCAACGAACTGCTGCCGGTGCTGGATAGCCTGGACCGCGCGCTGGAAGTTGCGGATAAAGATAATGACGCTATGGCGGCGATGGTTGAAGGTATTGAGCTGACCCGTAAGTCAATGCTGGATGTCGTGGCGAAGTTTGGTGTACAGGTGGTTGCGGATATCGATGTGCCGATGGACCCGAACGTGCACCAGGCAATTGCAATGGTAGAGTCCGACGACGTTGCTGCCGGTAATGTGCTGATGGTAATGCAGAAAGGCTATACCCTGAACGGACGTACCATCCGCGCCGCGATGGTCTCTGTGGCTAAAGCCAAAGGCTAATCAGCCTTCAGGCCGGGTAATGCTCACGCGCTACCCGGCCTGAATTACTCTCACTGGTCCGACACGCTTTCCCGTAGCGGTTTGACCGGCAATACCTGCACCTGTTTAATCATATTGTCCTGCACGTCGAGAATATCGATATCGTACTGTCCAATGCGCACACGCGTGCCGGCAACCGGGATCTCTTCCAGTGCTTCAAGAATAATACCATTCACGGTACGTGCGTCATCTTCCGGCAGGTGCCAGTTAAACGCCTTATTGATTTCACGAACGTTGGCGCTGCCGTCAATGATCACCGAGCCATCATTCTGCGGCGTTACCTCTTCGGCAAGCGTGGGTGACATTGAAGTGGTGAAGTCGCCGACAATCTCTTCCAGAATATCTTCGACCGTGACCAGCCCCTGAATATCGCCATATTCATTAACAACCAGACCCACTTTCTTCTTGTTTCGCTGAAACTTAATGAGCTGGGTGCTGAGAGGCGTACCTTCCGGGACGTAATAAATTTCGTCGGCGGCACGTAACATGGTCTCTTTGGTGAACTCTTTTTTCTCTGCCATCAATCGCCAGGCTTCACGTACGCGCAGCATACTGATGGCGTCGTCCAGCGAGTCGCGGTACAGCACAATACGGCCGTGTGGAGAGTGCGAAAGCTGACGCACGATTGACTTCCAGTCATCGTTAATATCAATGCCGATGATTTCGTTACGCGGGATCATGATGTCATCGACGCTGACTTTTTCCAGATCCAGCACTGACAGCAGCATATCCTGGTTACGGCGTGAAATTTGCGAGCGCGATTCATTCACCAGCGTTCGCAGTTCATCTTTACTCAGCGAACCGCTCACCACGATATCCGTTTTGATGCCCATCATGCGCATAAGTAGCCGCGTGATGGTGTTGAGTAGCCACACCAACGGCATCATCAGAATCTGCAGTGGAGCCAGCAGTACACTGCTCGGATAGGCGACTTTTTCCGGATACAGCGCGGCAATAGTTTTGGGCAGTACTTCGGCAAAAACCAGCACGACAAACGTCAGTACCCCAGTGGCAATGGCGACACCCGCATCGCCATACAGGCGCATACCGACAATGGTGCCGAGCGCGGAGGCCAGAATATTCACCAGATTATTACCGATGAGCACCAGGCTTATCAGGCGGTCCGGCTTACGAAGTAGCTTTTCAACGCGTTTTGCCTGACGATTTCCCTGCTTGGCCCGATGACGTAGACGATAGCGATTCAGGGTCATCATTCCGGTTTCAGAACCGGAAAAATAGGCGGAAATGACCACCATGATGAGAAGCGTGATAATGAGCGTGGTGGTGGAGATGTGTTCCACGTAGGGTTCCTTAAAGATTTAACTCACGAACTGCTGCAGGATACGACTGCCGAAATAGGCCAGCGTTAGAATGCCTGCGCCTGCGACGTTAAACCATACGACGCGACGTCCGCGCCAGCCTTCATGGTAATGCCCCCACAACAGAACGATATAGACAAACCATGCCACGATAGAGAGAACGGCTTTATCAATGTTCTCGGTACTGAACAGGTTATGCATGTAAAACAGGCCAGTGCACAGGGTGAGCGTCAGCAGAACCACGCCAATTTGGGTGATATGAAACATTTTCCGCTCAATACTCATTAGCGGCGGCATCTCATTGCTGAAGGCCAGTTTTTTGTTTTTCAACTGGTAGTCGATCCATGCCAGTTGCAGCGCATACAGTGCGGCGATAATCAGCGTGGCGTAAGCGAATAGCGATAGCCCGATGTGAATCATCATGCCCGGTGTAGCTTCGAGATGGGTGATGAACTCGTTCGGCATAAACGTGGCGAAGGCCAGGTTGATCAGCGCAAAGGCGTAGACAATGGGCAGCAATAGCCAGCCACGATTGCGGGAAGCGACGATAGTCATTACCGTACAGATCATCAGGCTAACCAGCGAGCCGACGTTCAACAGACTCAGGTTTTGTCCGCTTTCACCGCCGGGCAGAATTCGCGCTTCCAGGGCGATAGCATGACTTACCAGCGCGACGACCGCAGAGAGAATAGCCATACGCCGCCAGCCGCTGTTTTTTTGCAGCAGAGCGGGAATAATCAGCGCAAGGCTGACTGAGTAGGCGACAAGGGCAAGCAGAGCAAAAACGGGCATATAGGTGTCGACAGTTGGCCAGTGATAAAGAAAAGCAGTATAGCGTTACGTGACCGCTGCTCCAACCGTTGCATAACAACAAAGGCGGCTTCATGTTATACTGCGACAAATTTCTGTTGATGTGTCGCTGTCGCGACCGACCGTTTCCACCCCAGGCGAGAGACAATGTTTGATAATTTAACCGATCGTTTGTCGCGCACGCTGCGCAATATCAGTGGCCGTGGACGCCTTACTGAAGACAACGTTAAAGAGACGCTGCGCGAAGTGCGCATGGCGCTGCTGGAGGCTGACGTAGCGCTGCCGGTAGTGCGTGAGTTTATCAATCGCGTAAAAGAGAAAGCGGTTGGTCATGAAGTTAACAAAAGCCTGACGCCGGGTCAGGAGTTCGTCAAGATTGTCCGTAACGAACTGGTTGCGGCAATGGGCGAAGAAAACCAGACCCTGAATCTGGCTGCACAGCCGCCAGCCGTTGTGCTGATGGCTGGTCTGCAGGGGGCGGGTAAAACGACCAGTGTCGGTAAGCTGGGGAAATTCCTGCGTGAGAAGCACAAGAAGAAAGTGCTGGTGGTCTCCGCGGACGTTTATCGCCCGGCGGCGATAAAACAGCTGGAAACGCTGGCCGAGCAGGTCGGTGTGGACTTCTTCCCGTCGGATGTCGGCCAGAAGCCGGTCGATATCGTTAACGCCGCGCTGAAAGAAGCCAAACTCAAATTCTACGACGTGCTGCTGGTGGATACCGCCGGTCGCCTGCACGTTGATGAAGCGATGATGGACGAAATCAAACAGGTCCACGCTTCTATTAAGCCGGTTGAAACGCTGTTTGTGGTCGATGCCATGACCGGTCAGGATGCCGCGAATACCGCAAAAGCCTTCAACGAAGCGCTGCCGTTAACCGGTGTCGTGCTGACCAAAGTTGATGGTGATGCTCGTGGTGGTGCGGCGCTCTCTATTCGTCATATCACCGGCAAGCCGATTAAATTCCTCGGCGTCGGCGAGAAAACCGAAGCGCTGGAGCCGTTCCACCCGGATCGTATTGCTTCGCGTATTCTCGGCATGGGTGACGTGCTGTCGCTGATCGAAGATATCGAAAGCAAGGTTGACCGCGCGCAGGCAGAGAAATTAGCCAGCAAGCTGAAAAAAGGCGACGGCTTCGATCTCAACGATTTCCTTGAGCAGCTCAACCAGATGAAAAACATGGGCGGCATGGCAAGCCTGATGGGCAAGCTGCCGGGCATGGGGCAGATCCCAGACAACGTGAAATCGCAGATGGACGATAAAGTGCTGGTGCGTATGGAAGCCATCATCAACTCGATGACGATGAAAGAACGCGCTAAGCCGGAAATCATCAAAGGTTCCCGTAAACGCCGTATTGCTGCCGGCTGCGGTATGCAGGTACAGGACGTAAACCGCCTTCTGAAACAGTTCGACGACATGCAGCGCATGATGAAGAAAATGAAGAAAGGCGGTATGGCGAAGATGATGCGTGGCATGAAGGGTATGATGCCGCCAGGCTTCCCTGGTAGATAAATATATCGGGCTACCTAATTTGCCTTTTTGACGTCGGGGTGGGCTCGAAATGCTCACGTACTGCATGTACGTTCCGCTTTCTGCGCGCACGCCGACGCCAAACTGGCTGCAATGGTAACGCCCTGGTATAAAGCCTCATCACATGTTGATTGCTTTTTTCCCAGAAATCAGTAAAATTTTCGGGCTTTTAATATGACACCCGGGCTCCGTTCCTCGATGGGGCCTGGGTGTTTTATTCACACAAGAGGATGTTATGGTTACTATTCGTTTAGCTCGTCACGGCGCTAAAAAGCGTCCGTTCTACCAGGTTGTTGTTACCGACAGCCGTAATGCACGCAACGGTCGCTTCATCGAGCGCGTTGGCTTCTTTAACCCAATCGCTAGCGAAAAAGAAGAAGGCACTCGCCTGGATCTGGATCGCATCGCTCACTGGGTTGGCCAGGGCGCGACTATTTCTGATCGCGTAGCTACGCTGATCAAAGCAGCAAACAAAGCAGCTTAATCTGTCACGGTGGTCATGATGAGCAAGCAACTCGCCGCGCAGGCTCCTGTGGAACCCATCGTTTTGGGGAAAATGGGGTCTTCTTACGGTATCCGTGGTTGGCTCAGAGTGTTTTCTTCCACTGAAGACGCCGAAAGCATTTTTGACTATCAGCCCTGGTTTATCCAGAAGGCGGGTCAGTGGCAGCAAGTACAGCTGGAAAGCTGGAAGCACCACAATCAGGATCTGATCATCAAGCTGAAAGGCGTTGACGATCGTGATTCGGCGAATCTACTGACTAATTGCGAAATTGTCGTGGATTCCTCGCAGTTGCCAGCGCTGGAAGATGGTTCCTACTACTGGAAAGACCTTATGGGCTGCCAGGTAGTGACCACTGAAGGTTACGATCTCGGTAAAGTCGTCGATATGATGGAAACCGGTTCGAATGACGTCATTGTCATTAAGGCAAACCTGAAAGATGCGTTTGGTATCAAGGAACGTCTTGTACCGTTCCTCGATGGGCAGGTTATCAAGAAAGTCGATCTCGCTACTCGTACTATCGAAGTAGATTGGGATCCTGGTTTTTAAACCACCGGATAAACGGTAAAAGTCGGCGTTATGGGGATTGGCTTGTGTTTATAGGTATCGTTAGCCTGTTTCCAGAAATGTTCCGCGCAATTACCGATTACGGGGTAACTGGCCGGGCAGTAAAAAATGGCCTGCTGAACATCCAGAGCTGGAGTCCTCGTGACTTTACTCATGACCGGCACCGTACCGTGGACGATCGTCCTTACGGCGGCGGACCGGGGATGTTAATGATGGTGCAACCTTTACGGGACGCCATTCATGCAGCAAAAGCTGCGGCTGGTGAAGGCGCAAAGGTGATTTATCTGTCACCTCAGGGACGCAAGCTTGATCAAGCGGGCGTTAGCGAACTGGCCACGAATCAAAAGCTGATTCTGGTGTGTGGTCGCTATGAAGGAATAGATGAGCGCGTGATTCAAACCGAAATTGACGAAGAATGGTCAATCGGCGATTACGTTCTCAGCGGTGGTGAGTTACCGGCAATGACGCTGATCGACTCCGTTTCTCGGTTTATTCCGGGAGTTCTGGGTCATGAAGCTTCGGCAATCGAAGATTCGTTTGCTGACGGGTTGCTGGATTGCCCGCACTATACCCGACCTGAAGTGTTAGAACAGATGGAAGTACCGGCAGTGTTACTGTCGGGGAACCACGCTGAGATACGTCGCTGGCGTTTAAAACAGTCGCTGGGCCGGACCTGGCTTAGAAGACCTGAACTTCTGGAAAACCTGGCTCTGACTGAAGAGCAAGCAAGGTTGCTGGCGGAGTTCAAAACGGAACACGCACAACAGCAGCATAAACATGATGGGCTGGTCTGAGACCCCCAAATATCAGTTTACCCAGGATAAGAGATTAAATTATGAGCAACATTATTAAGCAACTTGAACAAGAGCAGATGAAGCAGGACGTACCTTCCTTCCGTCCGGGTGATACCGTGGAAGTGAAAGTATGGGTTGTTGAAGGTTCCAAAAAACGTCTGCAGGCATTCGAGGGCGTGGTTATCGCTATTCGTAACCGCGGTCTGCACTCTGCATTCACTGTTCGTAAAATTTCCAACGGCGAAGGCGTTGAGCGTGTCTTCCAGACTCACTCTCCGGTAGTTGACAGCATTGCTGTTAAACGTCGTGGTGCTGTTCGTAAAGCTAAACTGTACTACCTGCGTGAGCGCACTGGTAAGTCTGCTCGTATCAAAGAGCGTCTTAACTAAGATTCGCGCAAGCGACATCCTGTTAGAAAAGGGCTGGCCGAAAGGCTGGCCCTTTTTTTATTCCGACCTTACTCTTTTGTTTTATTGCAATTGGATGACTGCGCGGCGCGCAGCCAGTTGAAGACTTTTACGGCGTAGCGATCACGACTGCAACCCGGCGGTTTTCAGCACGACCTTTTGACGTCTGATTACTGGCGATCGGGTATTTTTTCCCGAGTCCCTGCGTTGTCAGATTAGTGCGGGGAATGTTGGCGCCCTGTGCCCACGCATCGGCAACCACATTCGCGCGTTTGAGCGACAGCGCTTCGTTGTAGCTGTCTTCGCCGTAGTTATCGGTATGACCATCCATACGCGCATGGTTTAGCCCGGTAGCTGCCAGTTTGGATGCCATTTCCTGGATCTGCTTTTCACTTTCAGGGCGGAGCTTATAGTCGTTTTTGTCAAACAGGATGTTGTCAGACAGACCAAGAGACCAGTCTCCGGAAGCTTCGGTAAATCCGTACGATTTCATGGCTGCAATTTGCTCCGGGGTAAATTTTCCCTGAGGTGCCTGACAGCCTGCCAACATCAGTAAAAGCAGAAGGAAAGGGGATGATAGACGTTTTAGCATGTGTAAGTCCTTATTTTTTAATAATGCGTTCAGAACGCAAATTTTTGGCCTGATACATATTTTTATCGGCAAGTTCTTGTAATTTCTCGGCAGAGGCATGTTCCCACGTCAGCGCAAAACCAATGCTGAGAGTCATGCTTGCCTGATGACCGTTATGCAGGTCAAAAGGTCGGTTAAACTCGTGTGACAGTGCCGCACATATCCGCTGAACTTCGTATTCAGAGTGAACGCTGTACAGCACCATAGCGAACTCATCGCCGCCAAGTCTGTAGGGGTGATGTCGATTACCACCAAACTCGGACAGCCTGTTTGCAACTTCAATCAGGACCCGATCCCCCGCTGCGTGGCCCCAGGTATCATTAATAAATTTAAAATTATCACCATCAAGGAATAACAGTGCGGAGCTGCTGTGGGCGGCATGGTCATTCATCAGGGCGTTAATGCTGCTGCGAAATGCGGCGCGATTCGCCAGGCCGGTCAGCGGATCGTGTAGCGCCGTACGCAAAAGCTGGGCGTTCTTTGCCTGCAGTTTAAGTTGCCACTCCTCCATCTCGTCCAGCAGACTATTAAAATCCTGGGCAAAAAGGTGAAACTCTTCAATGCGCTCTTCTGAAACGCGCCGTGAAAAGTTACGGTTGGTACGAACATCATGTACCACCTCGGTTATATTTTGCAGGGCTTCCACGACGCCATTATGTAAATAACGAGTGAGCATTAATGCAATGCCAGAGGCCAACAGAATGCACCCGGTAAGGACAGCCAGCGACAAATAGATGAAATGGCTGATAACGCTATCGCGCGCAGTCAATCGTACTTCGCCGATGACGTTGCCATTATGCAAAATAGGTTGAGTGACCGGTTGTGGGAACAGCCAGTGGCTGATAAGTCCGCTGATTTTTTCAGTGGTATCCTGCGCGTTATAGCGCCAGGTGGCGATCACCTTCTGGTTTTTATTACGAACTTCTGCAACGGAAAATTGCCCCTGCTGGCCTAGTGCTGCCAGCGTTTCAGTTGCTGCGACGCCATCAGAAAAAACTAATGCTGCTTCAAGCGTGCGGGTCATGGTTGCAGCGGTCAGATCCAGGTTCTTTTGCGCATACTGTCTCAATGCCAGCACCGAAGAAATGCTGAGCAGCAGCCAGATCAGCGTCATAGTTACCAGAACGCTGATTATGCTGATACGCCGTAATGTCCGCTTAAACGTCGGGCGTGTTATGGGAGAATGGCCCTTATCCATGCTTCTGATTCCGTGCAAGCATTAATACGTCCGGACTGACCCTTACGCCACTGCGTGAAAGGGAATCCATATTTACGGAAAATCTCACATCTTCATCTTTAATTATGAGGCAAAAGGCGCTGCCAATAACGCATTCGGGGTTCTGTTCGGCAATTAATAGCAATGCCTTAGACGGATATTTATTCTTTAATTCCACCTGATAAGTAGGGGATTCTTTTCCAAAATAAAAACCGTCACACTGCGAAACTAATATTTCTTGTTCCGTACGAATGATGACGGGAAGATAGGGTAATGCTCCGGCACTGGTATCTCCCAGGACACTGGAAAAACGCGATGAAGAGAAAATACACAGTTTGGGGGGCCCGGACAGTGCAGGCCAGCGCGTATAACTGACGATGCCGGAAACCATAGCGCGTACAGATTTTGCTTCTTCCGTAACGCTTTGGGCGTACAGCGGTAATCCGGTCAGGAGCAGTGCCAGTAGAAGTATGAGTCGGTAAGAATAGCTCATGAATAGTTACCTACCAGCGTTTGCCGTAAAACGTCGAAATACATTCAAGATTATTTAGGACAAAATAACATTATTTTCCTAAGCCGTCATTATGCCAGGTGGAAAGCTATTAGTGATTTAAGTTAAATCTTAGTAATTTATAAAATATAAGCTATTGTTTAATTTAATCTTATTGAGGTGGCACCTTCGTTTGCTCCTTTTTGCCAGGCACTGTGTAACTGGTCAATATTTTCGACCGTATCACAACTTGGGGGAAAGGTTTTCCCGGTCAAACCTCTGGCGTAAACAAAATCCGGCTGGCAGATTTTACGTTGTCCCTCGGCATAACCCTTAAGATATTCCGTACGATCGACTTCGGGGTCATTGTAGTTGTCGGCAAGAGTTTCATTATCTTTAACGGCATACCCCGAAATGGCATCTTGTATTCCGGCGTCGTACCAGGCGGTTCCCGTCCATGTGGGGGCGTGGGTATAAGGATCTATCTGACATCCGCTAAGAAGTAATAGAAATAGGGTGCCGATGAGTTGCTTCATTGCCTGTACTCCCTCGTTTTTTTAAGCATAGTGGATCTCAATACCGGATGGTGTAAATTTTAATGTACGCAATGGAGGGCGTATTCTGTCATTAAAGTGTGTGTTGTAAATTAAAATTTACGGTTTGTGGATTGAAATCTTTACCTGTTGTGTTATCGTTATCACCTCCTCGCTGAGGATCAACTATCGCAAACGAGCTAAACAGGATCACCACCATGCAAAAAGACGCGCTGAACAACGTACATATTACCGACGAACAGGTTCTGATGACTCCAGAGCAGCTGAAAGCTGAATTCCCGCTGAGCCAGGCGCAAGAAGCGCAAATCTCCCAGTCGCGTAAAACCATTTCAGATATTATCTCTGGTCGCGATCCGCGCCTGCTGGTGGTATGTGGTCCGTGTTCCATTCACGATCCTGAAATGGCTATTGAGTACGCTCGTCGGTTTAAAGCCCTTGCCGCAGAGGTCAGCGATAGCCTCTACCTGGTGATGCGCGTCTATTTTGAAAAACCCCGTACCACCGTCGGCTGGAAAGGGTTAATTAACGATCCTCATATGGATGGCTCTTTTGATGTTGAAGCCGGCCTGAAAATTGCGCGTCAGCTGCTGCTTGAACTTGTGAATATGGGACTACCGCTGGCAACTGAAGCGCTGGATCCCAATAGCCCGCAATACCTGGGCGATCTGTTTAGCTGGTCTGCAATCGGTGCGCGTACCACGGAATCGCAGACTCACCGCGAAATGGCTTCCGGTCTTTCGATGCCGGTCGGCTTTAAGAACGGTACTGACGGTAGCCTGGCGACCGCCATTAACGCGATGCGCGCGGCGGCACAGTCGCACCGCTTTGTTGGTATTAACCAGGCTGGACAGGTTGCACTGCTGCAAACTCAGGGTAACCCGGACGGTCACGTGATCCTGCGCGGTGGTAAAGCGCCGAACTACAGCCCGGCAGATGTCGCCCAGTGCGAAAAAGAGATGGAGCAGGCGGGACTACGACCTTCTCTGATGGTAGATTGCAGTCATGGTAACTCCAATAAAGATTACCGCCGCCAGCCTGCCGTGGCTGAATCCGTGATTGCACAAATCAAAGATGGCAATCGCTCGATCATTGGCTTGATGATTGAAAGTAATATTCACGAAGGCAACCAGTCTTCTGAACAGCCGCGTAGCGAAATGAAATACGGCGTGTCTGTAACTGATGCCTGCATTAGCTGGGAAATGACGGATGCGCTACTGCGTGAAATTAGCCAGGATTTAAACGGCCAGCTGTCGGCGCGTGTAGCATAAGAGGTTGGTTATGGTTGCTGAATTGACCGCATTACGCGATCAAATTGATGAAGTCGACAAGGCGCTGCTGGGTTTACTGGCACGTCGCCTGGAGCTGGTGGCCGAAGTCGGTGAAGTAAAAAGCCGCTTTGGGCTGCCTATCTACGTGCCGGAACGGGAAGCCTCAATGCTGGCCTCCCGCCGGGCGGAAGCGGAAGCCCTTGGCGTGCCGCCGGACCTGATTGAAGATGTGCTGCGCCGGGTTATGCGCGAGTCTTACTCCAGTGAGAACGACAAAGGATTTAAAACGCTTTGTCCTTCTCTGCGACCGGTGGTGATTGTCGGCGGCGGCGGTCAGATGGGACGTCTGTTCGAAAAAATGCTCACCCTGTCAGGTTATCAGGTACGGATCCTGGAACAGCAGGACTGGGATCGTGCGCCGGAGATCGTCTCTGATGCTGGCATGGTGATCGTCAGCGTGCCGATCCACGTCACTGAGCAGGTGATCGCCAAATTACCGCGTCTGCCGTCCGACTGCATCCTGGTGGATCTGGCTTCGGTGAAAAATGGTCCTTTGCAGGCGATGCTGGCGGCGCACGACGGCCCGGTGGTGGGATTACACCCTATGTTTGGCCCGGACAGCGGCAGTCTGGCAAAGCAGGTCGTCGTCTGGTGTGACGGACGTCAGCCGGAAGCCTATCAGTGGTTTCTGGAACAGATTCAGGTGTGGGGTGCGCGACTGCATCGGATCAGTGCTGTTGAACATGACCAGAACATGGCATTTATTCAGGCATTGCGTCACTTTGCGACCTTTGCTTACGGTCTGCATTTAGCGGAAGAGAATGTTCAACTGGAGCAGTTACTGGCACTCTCTTCGCCAATTTATCGCCTTGAACTGGCGATGGTCGGACGTCTGTTTGCCCAGGATCCGCAGCTCTATGCCGATATCATTATGTCGTCTGAGAGTAACCTTGCGCTGATCAAACGCTACTACCAACGTTTTGGTGAGGCGATCGGTTTACTGGAGCAGGGCGATAAGCAAGCGTTCATCGACAGCTTCCGTAAGGTGGAGCACTGGTTTGGTGATTATGCGAAACGCTTCCAGAACGAAAGCCGTACTTTGTTGCGCCAGGCTAACGATAGTCGCCAATAAATACGATGATTGATGGCAACGCTGATGCGTTGTATCAGTCATACAAGGATCGGCTAAATAGAATGCCGGATAAGCGTAGCGCCATCCGGCATTGTCAAACGTTAGCTTGGATCGACCGGCACCACATTCTCACTTGGATAGCAGCCAAGTACTTTCATCGAGCGCGTAATCTCACCTAACTCCTTCAATGCTTTTTGCATCTGGGGTGATTCCAGGTTGGCCTGGATATCAAGATAAAACATTTCCTCCCACGGATTGCCGTGAATCGGGCGTGACTCCAGTTTAGTCATAATCAGATTATGGTTGCGCAGTACCAGCAGCGCTTCTACCAGCGCACCGGCTTGTTGTCCTGTCGCCATCAGCAACGTGGTTTTTGCTGGCACCTGATCGGAAACATTGATTGCCTTGCGCGCCAGTACCACGAAGCGGGTGATGTTTTGCGTCTGATTAGCTTCGATATGCTCAAGAACCTGCAAACCGTATAGTACGCCTCCGGCTTCGCTCCCCAGAGCCGCCACGCGCGGTGAGTTAGCCTGCGCAACTTTTTCCATCGCCGCCGAGGTGCTTTCGGTGTACTCAATCTTCCAGTGCGGGTAACGACTCAGGAATTTGCTGCACTGCTGGAATGGCTGCGGATGGCTATATACCGTTTCAATGGTCTCGAGATCTGTCGTGCCGGACACCAGTAGGCAGTGGTCAATCGTGATAGTCATCTCGCCAACGATAGACAGGCTGGTGTGCTGCAGCAGGTCGTAAACATCATTAATCCCACCGGAACTGGTGTTTTCAATCGGAACCACGGCGTAGTCAGCTTGTCCGGTTTCGACCTGATTAAAGATATCGGCAAATTTCGCGCAGCCGCTTTCTATAAATTGTTCAAAATGGCGGGCAGCATACTGACGTGCGGCAAGATGAGAATATGACCCTTTTGGCCCGAGGAAAGCAACGCGTGCTGAGTGTGGGTTAATTTTGTTCAGATGCTGCTGGAGCAGTGCCTGCTGAGTCAGGACGGAGTCTTCGATTATGAGCTGGAACAGGCGAGTGATGTAGTGAGCATCAAGATGATGTGCTTTGCCAAGCTGAATCAGTCGGTCCAACAGATCGCGCTCACGGTCGATATCACGAACTGGACGATGCGAAAGCAGCTTAGCTTTGCCAACTTCTACGGCCAGTCCACGTCGCTCAGCCAGCAGGGCCAGTAATTTTTCATCCAGCGTGCTGATCTTATCGCGCAGCGCCAGCAATGGGTTTTCCGATGTCATAGTGTTGCCTTTCTTGTTATCAATAAAAAAGGCCCCCCGTTGTGGGAGGCCTTATTGTTCGTCTTCGCATTCTTTATCACACGACGAAACGCCTCCCATTCAGGGGAAGGTAAAAAAGAATGCGAAGAAGAACGGGACAAGTTTCATGTAATTTTCCTTTGGCTACGTCAGTAAAGTACCCGTACTGTTTTCACCCTGTCAACAAAAAACGCGCCCGGAGGCGCGTTGGCGATACACTCAATGTAAGGGACTACTCTTCTTCTGCTTCGACGAAGTTGGCGTCTTTGACTGAAGTTGTTGCACGACGGGCTTCGCCTTTGTGCTGCACTTTATTGAGCTGCCGTTCCAGCTTGTTGATCAAATCGTTAATTGCGGTGTACATATCCTCGTGTTTTGCGCTGGCGACCAGATGTCCGTTCGGTGTATTGATGGTGGCATCAGCAATGAAACCCTGCGGCTCCTTAGACAGAATGATATGTGGATTAATCAGATGAGTTTGCCATTTTTCGAGTTTGGCGAGACGGTCTGCGACATGCTGGCGAATTGCCGGAGTAATTTCCATTTGTTTACTGGTAATGTTCATTGTCATAAATTTTACCTCTTGTCTTTCCCGTCTTGGTGATTCCAGCATACCGTTCCTAATGTCAAAATGTGTGATATTAATCACATTTTTTTGTCGCTTTTTGTCAAGAA
Source organism: Citrobacter sp. RHBSTW-01044 (assembly GCF_013781945.1). NCBI lineage: Bacteria > Pseudomonadati > Pseudomonadota > Gammaproteobacteria > Enterobacterales > Enterobacteriaceae > Citrobacter > Citrobacter sp. RHBSTW-01044. The sequence goes on from NZ_CP056180.1 coordinate 1,224,931, forward strand.
AACCTTTTTGTGAGGCACCGCAGGAACAAGCGATTTTTTACTTGAGGAATACCTGAAAGCAGGCCATATTTGATGAGATGCGTTGCAGCTAAACCGCTTCAGTTGTGACGTTTACGGATAAAAAAACGGCAGCCTTTGGGCTGCCGTTTGCATTCTGAGATAAATCAGGTATTGCTGCTGTTGGCGGCAATGATTTTCGCTACTTTTTCTGCCTGCGCATTCATCTGCATCTGGCGATAAGCATTTTCCATTAACGGCAGGGCATTGCGTGTTGCCTGGGTATCCGGGAAGTCGCGCAGCATGCCTTCCACACGGTTTACCACGGCAACCCATGCACCGCGGGCAGTGTAGTATTCCACAACGGAATATTCATACTTCGCCAGACGGTCTTTCAGGAATACCAGACGTTTGGTGGCGTCGGTGGTGTACTGGCTGTTTGGATAGCCACGTACCAGTTTGGAAAAGTCATTAAACGCAGCTCGGGCATGTTGCGGATCGCGATCGCTGCGATCAACACCAAAGAATCCTTGCAGTGCGCTATCATCCAGCGCCATATTGGTCAGGCCACGCATATACATGACATAATCAATGTTAGGGTGTGTCGGGTTAAGACGAATAAAACGATCGATGGCAGCCTGAGCAAGTGGCAGATCGGCGTTTTTGTAGTAGGCGTAGATGAGATCTAATTGCACCTGCTGAGAATACGGTCCAAATGGATAACGGTTATCCAACGCTTCTAATTGCGTTATTGCCTGTTTCCAGTTACCGTCCTGCAGCTTTTGCTGAGCAGTCGCGTAGATTTCATTTGGCGGATTATCGGGCACCTCTTCCTTTGAACCAGAGCAACCCGCCAAAAACAGGCTCAACGTGGCTGCTGCCACCAGATATTTCATGCGCGTCATGACGTTTTGACTTTCCTCAAAATGTTTTACGGGAGATTCTCTGTTCCTGCTCCCGGTTAAGACCAGCTACAATAGCACACTATATTAAACGGCAAAGCCGTAAAACCCAACGTTAAACGAAGAAGCAGTTTATGGCACAACGAGTAGAACTCACCGCAACAGTCTCCGAAAATCAGCTCGGTCAACGCTTAGATCAGGCTTTGGCCGAATTGTTCCCTGATTATTCGCGATCGCGCATAAAAGAATGGATCCTTGACCAGCGCGTACTGGTAAATGGCAATCTTTGCGATAAACCGAAAGAAAAAGTGTTGGGTGGAGAGCGCGTCTCCATCACTGCAGAAATTGATGAAGAGGTTCGTTTTGAACCTCAGGATATCCCACTGGATATCGTTTATGAAGATGACGATATTCTTGTCATCAACAAACCCCGTGACCTCGTAGTGCATCCGGGGGCCGGTAATCCTGATGGCACGGTATTGAATGCATTACTGCATTACTACCCGCCAATCGCGGATGTTCCACGTGCTGGTATCGTGCACCGTCTGGATAAAGACACGACTGGATTAATGGTGGTGGCAAAAACCGTTCCGGCGCAAACGCGTCTGGTGGAGTCGCTGCAACTGCGTGAAATTACCCGTGAGTACGAAGCCGTGGCGATTGGTCATATGACGGCAGGCGGAACCGTTGAGGAACCGATTAGCCGCCACCCGACCAAGCGTACGCACATGGCGGTACACCCGATGGGGAAACCGGCGGTGACGCACTATCGCATTATGGAACACTTCCGTGTGCACACGCGTCTGCGGCTGCGTCTGGAAACCGGACGTACGCACCAGATCCGCGTGCACATGGCGCATATCACCCATCCGCTGGTGGGCGATCAGGTCTACGGCGGTCGTCCGCGTCCACCGAAAGGCGCTTCTGACGAATTTATCTCCGTTCTGCGTAAGTTCGATCGTCAGGCGCTGCACGCGACTATGCTGCGTTTATATCACCCAATTTCAGGTATCGAAATGGAATGGCACGCACCGATTCCACAAGATATGGTGCAATTGATTGAAGTGATGCGCGCTGATTTCGAAGAACATAAGGATGATATTGCCTGGCTATGAGTAAGCTAATTGTCCCGCAGTGGCCGATACCGCAAGGTGTTGTGGCGTGTAGTTCTACCCGTATTGGCGGTGTTAGCATGCCGCCTTATGATTCGCTGAATCTGGGCGCCCATTGCGGCGACAACCCGGAGCATGTTGAAGAGAACCGCAAGCGGCTGTTTGCTGCGGGCAATCTGCCGTCAAAGCCAGTCTGGCTGGAGCAGGTCCACGGTAAGGATGTCCTGAAACTGACCGGCGAGCCTTATGCCTCCAAACGTGCGGATGCTTCTTACAGCAATACGCCTGGCACCGTGTGTGCAGTGATGACGGCCGACTGTCTGCCGGTGCTGTTTTGCAATCGCGCTGGAACGGAAGTCGCGGCGGCACATGCGGGTTGGCGCGGATTATGCGCAGGCGTGCTGGAAGAGACGGTGGCGTGTTTTGCCGACAAACCTGAAAACATTATTGCCTGGCTAGGCCCGGCGATTGGCCCGAACGCGTTTGAAGTGGGAGCAGAAGTTCGCGCAGCGTTCATGGCGAAAGATCCGCAAGCGGACCTCGCATTTGTACCGCATGATGATAAATATCTGGCGAATATTTACCAGCTTGCGCGTCAGCGTCTGGCAAATATCGGAGTAGAGAACATCTACGGCGGCGACCGTTGCACGTTCAGCGAAAGTGAGACGTTCTTCTCTTATCGTCGCGACAATACCACGGGTCGTATGGCAAGTTTTATTTGGCTGATATAACCTAAAGAATCAAGACGATCCGGTACGTGTAATTTTCTTTTCACATAATTCAGGTCATTCACCTTGAATAATTGAGGGATGACCTCATTTAATCTCCAGTAGCAATTTTGACCTGTTATGGGAGGAGTTATGCGTCTGGATCGTCTTACTAATAAATTCCAGCTTGCTCTTGCCGATGCCCAGTCACTCGCATTGGGGCACGACAATCAATTCATCGAACCACTTCATCTAATGAGCGCCTTGCTGAATCAGGAAGGGGGATCGGTACGTCCTTTATTAACGTCTGCTGGCATTAATGCTGGCCAGTTACGTACAGCCATTGACCAGGCGTTGAGCCGGTTGCCGCAGGTAGAAGGTACCGGCGGTGATGTGCAGCCTTCTCAGGATCTGGTGCGTGTACTGAATCTTTGCGACAAGCTGGCGCAAAAACGTGGGGACAACTTTATTTCGTCAGAACTGTTCGTACTGGCGGCGCTTGAGTCACGCGGTACGCTGACCGATTTACTAAAATCAGCAGGTGCGACGACCGCGAATATCACTCAGGCAATTGAACAAATGCGTGGAGGTGAAAGCGTGAATGACCAGGGGGCTGAAGACCAACGTCAGGCCTTGAAAAAATATACCGTCGACCTGACCGAACGTGCCGAGCAGGGCAAACTCGATCCGGTTATCGGGCGTGATGAAGAAATCCGCCGTACCATTCAGGTACTGCAGCGTCGTACTAAAAATAACCCGGTGTTAATCGGCGAACCAGGTGTTGGTAAAACGGCCATCGTTGAAGGGCTGGCCCAACGAATTATCAATGGTGAAGTGCCGGAAGGCTTAAAAGGTCGCCGTGTGCTGGCGCTGGATATGGGTGCGCTGGTGGCTGGGGCCAAATATCGTGGTGAGTTTGAAGAACGCTTAAAAGGCGTGCTGAACGATCTCTCGAAACAGGAAGGCAATGTCATCCTGTTTATTGATGAGCTGCATACCATGGTTGGGGCGGGTAAAGCCGATGGCGCAATGGACGCCGGGAACATGCTGAAACCTGCGCTGGCACGCGGGGAACTGCACTGTGTAGGCGCAACAACGCTTGATGAATATCGCCAGTACATCGAAAAAGATGCGGCACTGGAACGTCGTTTCCAGAAAGTATTTGTAGCCGAACCTTCAGTAGAAGACACCATCGCGATTCTGCGTGGCCTGAAAGAACGTTATGAGCTGCACCACCATGTGCAGATCACTGACCCGGCGATTGTTGCGGCAGCTACGCTGTCTCACCGCTATATTGCCGATCGTCAGTTGCCGGACAAAGCTATCGACCTTATCGATGAGGCGGCATCCAGCATTCGTATGCAGATTGACTCCAAGCCGGAGGAACTCGACAGACTCGACCGCCGTATTATCCAGCTCAAACTGGAACAGCAGGCATTAATGAAAGAGTCTGATGAGGCGAGTAAAAAACGTCTCGAGATGCTCAACGAAGAGCTGGACGATAAAGAGCGCCAGTATTCTGAATTAGAAGAAGAGTGGAAAGCTGAAAAAGCATCCCTTTCGGGAACGCAAACTATCAAGGCTGAGCTGGAGCAGGCGAAAATCGCTATCGAACAGGCGCGTCGTGTCGGCGACCTGGCGCGGATGTCTGAACTGCAGTACGGCAAAATTCCTGAACTGGAAAAACAACTGGAAGCAGCCACCCAGTCTGAAGGCAAAACCATGCGTCTGCTGCGTAATAAAGTCACGGATGCAGAAATTGCAGAAGTGCTGGCGCGCTGGACCGGGATCCCGGTTGCTCGCATGCTGGAAGGCGAACGGGAAAAACTGTTGCGTATGGAGCAGCAGTTGCACAGCCGCGTGATTGGCCAGAACGAAGCGGTGGAAGCCGTTTCTAACGCCATCCGTCGTAGCCGTGCTGGCTTGTCCGATCCAAATCGCCCGATTGGTTCATTCTTGTTCCTCGGCCCAACCGGTGTCGGTAAAACTGAACTGTGCAAAGCGCTGGCAAACTTTATGTTCGACAGTGATGATGCCATGGTGCGTATCGATATGTCCGAGTTTATGGAGAAACACTCGGTGTCTCGTCTGGTCGGGGCGCCTCCGGGATATGTCGGCTATGAAGAAGGTGGATATCTGACAGAAGCGGTACGTCGCCGTCCTTACTCTGTCATCCTGCTGGATGAAGTGGAGAAAGCGCACCCGGATGTGTTCAATATTCTGTTGCAGGTGCTTGACGATGGTCGTCTGACTGACGGGCAGGGGAGAACGGTCGACTTCCGTAATACGGTTGTCATCATGACCTCGAACCTGGGGTCCGATCTGATTCAGGAACGCTTCGGTGAGCTGGACTACGGCCACATGAAGGATATGGTCCTGGGCGTCGTGAGCCATAATTTCCGCCCGGAATTCATCAACCGTATAGATGAAGTTGTTGTATTCCATCCGTTGGGTGAGCAGCACATTGCTTCTATTGCACAGATCCAACTGCAACGTCTGTACAAACGTCTGGAAGAGCGTGGCTATGAAATTCATATCTCTGACGAGGCGCTTAAACTGCTGAGTGCGAATGGTTACGATCCGGTGTATGGCGCACGTCCACTCAAACGTGCTATCCAGCAACAGATCGAAAACCCGCTGGCGCAGCAAATTCTGTCTGGTGAGCTGATTCCTGGCAAAACGATTCGGCTGGAAGTGAATGACGATCGCATTGTGGCAGTGCAGTAAGTCACAAAACGACAATAAACGAGCCCTGCGGGGCTCGTTTTTGTTTAAAAACAAAGCAAAAATCAATGTAATGGTTGAAAAGTAGTCGCTTGATAAGTTTTTTGTATTTTTAACTTGTCAGCCTGAAATAACTCCCTATAATGCGCCTCCACTGACACGGAACAACGGATTACAAACCGCCGGGTCAGCGGAGAAAAGCGAAAATAAACGCTTGACTCTCCAGCGGGATGGCGTAATATGCACACCCCGCGCCGCTGAGAAAAAGCGAAGCGGCACTGCTCTTTAACAATTTATCAGACAATCTGTGTGGGCACTCGAAGATACGGATTCTTAACGTCGCAAGACGAAAAATGAATACCAAGTCTCTGAGTGAACACGTAATTCATTACGAAGTTTAATTCACGAGCATCAAACTTAAATTGAAGAGTTTGATCATGGCTCAGATTGAACGCTGGCGGCAGGCCTAACACATGCAAGTCGAACGGTAGCACAGAGGAGCTTGCTCCTTGGGTGACGAGTGGCGGACGGGTGAGTAATGTCTGGGAAACTGCCCGATGGAGGGGGATAACTACTGGAAACGGTAGCTAATACCGCATAACGTCGCAAGACCAAAGAGGGGGACCTTCGGGCCTCTTGCCATCGGATGTGCCCAGATGGGATTAGCTAGTAGGTGGGGTAACGGCTCACCTAGGCGACGATCCCTAGCTGGTCTGAGAGGATGACCAGCCACACTGGAACTGAGACACGGTCCAGACTCCTACGGGAGGCAGCAGTGGGGAATATTGCACAATGGGCGCAAGCCTGATGCAGCCATGCCGCGTGTATGAAGAAGGCCTTCGGGTTGTAAAGTACTTTCAGCGAGGAGGAAGGTGTTGTGGTTAATAACCGCAGCAATTGACGTTACTCGCAGAAGAAGCACCGGCTAACTCCGTGCCAGCAGCCGCGGTAATACGGAGGGTGCAAGCGTTAATCGGAATTACTGGGCGTAAAGCGCACGCAGGCGGTCTGTCAAGTCGGATGTGAAATCCCCGGGCTCAACCTGGGAACTGCATCCGAAACTGGCAGGCTAGAGTCTTGTAGAGGGGGGTAGAATTCCAGGTGTAGCGGTGAAATGCGTAGAGATCTGGAGGAATACCGGTGGCGAAGGCGGCCCCCTGGACAAAGACTGACGCTCAGGTGCGAAAGCGTGGGGAGCAAACAGGATTAGATACCCTGGTAGTCCACGCCGTAAACGATGTCGACTTGGAGGTTGTGCCCTTGAGGCGTGGCTTCCGGAGCTAACGCGTTAAGTCGACCGCCTGGGGAGTACGGCCGCAAGGTTAAAACTCAAATGAATTGACGGGGGCCCGCACAAGCGGTGGAGCATGTGGTTTAATTCGATGCAACGCGAAGAACCTTACCTACTCTTGACATCCAGAGAACTTAGCAGAGATGCTTTGGTGCCTTCGGGAACTCTGAGACAGGTGCTGCATGGCTGTCGTCAGCTCGTGTTGTGAAATGTTGGGTTAAGTCCCGCAACGAGCGCAACCCTTATCCTTTGTTGCCAGCGGTTCGGCCGGGAACTCAAAGGAGACTGCCAGTGATAAACTGGAGGAAGGTGGGGATGACGTCAAGTCATCATGGCCCTTACGAGTAGGGCTACACACGTGCTACAATGGCATATACAAAGAGAAGCGACCTCGCGAGAGCAAGCGGACCTCATAAAGTATGTCGTAGTCCGGATTGGAGTCTGCAACTCGACTCCATGAAGTCGGAATCGCTAGTAATCGTGGATCAGAATGCCACGGTGAATACGTTCCCGGGCCTTGTACACACCGCCCGTCACACCATGGGAGTGGGTTGCAAAAGAAGTAGGTAGCTTAACCTTCGGGAGGGCGCTTACCACTTTGTGATTCATGACTGGGGTGAAGTCGTAACAAGGTAACCGTAGGGGAACCTGCGGTTGGATCACCTCCTTACCTTAAAGAACCGACCTTTGTAGTGCTCACACAGATTGTCTGATGAAAAGTAAATAGCAAGGCGTCTTGCGATTGAGACTTCAGTGTCCCCTTCGTCTAGAGGCCCAGGACACCGCCCTTTCACGGCGGTAACAGGGGTTCGAATCCCCTAGGGGACGCCACTTGCTGGTATGTGTGAGTGAAAGTCGCCGACCGAAGTATCTCAAAACAGACTTTCGAGTCTTGTTTGAGATATTTGCTCTTTAAAAATCTGGATCAAGCTGAAAATTGAAACGACACACTGTTTCATTTCTCCGTAAACAAGAAATGAAAAGCGGTGTGTTCGAGTCTCTCAAATTTTCGCAACACTGAAGTGTTTTACGAAACATCTTCGGGTTGTGAGGTTAAGCGACTAAGCGTACACGGTGGATGCCCTGGCAGTCAGAGGCGATGAAGGACGTGCTAATCTGCGATAAGCGTCGGTAAGGTGATATGAACCGTTATAACCGGCGATTTCCGAATGGGGAAACCCAGTGTGATTCGTCACACTATCATTACGTGAATACATAGCGTAATGAAGCGAACCGGGGGAACTGAAACATCTAAGTACCCCGAGGAAAAGAAATCAACCGAGATTCCCCCAGTAGCGGCGAGCGAACGGGGAGCAGCCCAGAGTCTGAATCAGCATGTGTGGTAGTGGAACGGTCTGGAAAGTCCGACGGTACAGGGTGATAGTCCCGTACACAAAAGTGCATGTGTTGTGAACTCGAAGAGTAGGGCGGGACACGTGGTATCCTGTCTGAATATGGGGGGACCATCCTCCAAGGCTAAATACTCCTGACTGACCGATAGTGAACCAGTACCGTGAGGGAAAGGCGAAAAGAACCCCGGCGAGGGGAGTGAAAAAGAACCTGAAACCGTGTACGTACAAGCAGTGGGAGCCTCTTTATGGGGTGACTGCGTACCTTTTGTATAATGGGTCAGCGACTTATATTCTGTAGCAAGGTTAACCGAATAGGGGAGCCGAAGGGAAACCGAGTCTTAACTGGGCGTTAAGTTGCAGGGTATAGACCCGAAACCCGGTGATCTAGCCATGGGCAGGTTGAAGGTTGGGTAACACTAACTGGAGGACCGAACCGACTAATGTTGAAAAATTAGCGGATGACTTGTGGCTGGGGGTGAAAGGCCAATCAAACCGGGAGATAGCTGGTTCTCCCCGAAAGCTATTTAGGTAGCGCCTCGTGAATTCATCTTCGGGGGTAGAGCACTGTTTCGGCTAGGGGGTCATCCCGACTTACCAACCCGATGCAAACTGCGAATACCGAAGAATGTTATCACGGGAGACACACGGCGGGTGCTAACGTCCGTCGTGAAGAGGGAAACAACCCAGACCGCCAGCTAAGGTCCCAAAGTCATGGTTAAGTGGGAAACGATGTGGGAAGGCACAGACAGCCAGGATGTTGGCTTAGAAGCAGCCATCATTTAAAGAAAGCGTAATAGCTCACTGGTCGAGTCGGCCTGCGCGGAAGATGTAACGGGGCTAAACCATGCACCGAAGCTGCGGCAGCGACACTATGTGTTGTTGGGTAGGGGAGCGTTCTGTAAGCCGTTGAAGGTGTGCTGTGAGGCATGCTGGAGGTATCAGAAGTGCGAATGCTGACATAAGTAACGATAATGCGGGTGAAAAACCCGCACGCCGGAAGACCAAGGGTTCCTGTCCAACGTTAATCGGGGCAGGGTGAGTCGACCCCTAAGGCGAGGCCGAAAGGCGTAGTCGATGGGAAACAGGTTAATATTCCTGTACTTGGTGTTACTGCGAAGGGGGGACGGAGAAGGCTATGTTAGCCGGGCGACGGTTGTCCCGGTTTAAGCATGTAGGCGGAGATTCCAGGTAAATCCGGAGTCTTGTTAACGCTGAGGTGTGATGACGAGGCACTACGGTGCTGAAGTAACAAATGCCCTGCTTCCAGGAAAAGCCTCTAAGCATCAGGTAACACGAAATCGTACCCCAAACCGACACAGGTGGTCAGGTAGAGAATACCAAGGCGCTTGAGAGAACTCGGGTGAAGGAACTAGGCAAAATGGTGCCGTAACTTCGGGAGAAGGCACGCTGATATGTAGGTGAAGTGATTTACTCATGGAGCTGAAATCAGTCGAAGATACCAGCTGGCTGCAACTGTTTATTAAAAACACAGCACTGTGCAAACACGAAAGTGGACGTATACGGTGTGACGCCTGCCCGGTGCCGGAAGGTTAATTGATGGGGTTATCCGTAAGGAGAAGCTCTTGATCGAAGCCCCGGTAAACGGCGGCCGTAACTATAACGGTCCTAAGGTAGCGAAATTCCTTGTCGGGTAAGTTCCGACCTGCACGAATGGCGTAATGATGGCCAGGCTGTCTCCACCCGAGACTCAGTGAAATTGAACTCGCTGTGAAGATGCAGTGTACCCGCGGCAAGACGGAAAGACCCCGTGAACCTTTACTATAGCTTGACACTGAACACTGGTCCTTGATGTGTAGGATAGGTGGGAGGCTTTGAAGTGTGGACGCCAGTCTGCATGGAGCCAACCTTGAAATACCACCCTTTAATGGCTGGTGTTCTAACGTAGACCCGTGATCCGGGTTGCGGACAGTGTCTGGTGGGTAGTTTGACTGGGGCGGTCTCCTCCTAAAGAGTAACGGAGGAGCACGAAGGTTAGCTAATCCTGGTCGGACATCAGGAGGTTAGTGCAAAGGCATAAGCTAGCTTGACTGCGAGAGTGACGGCTCGAGCAGGTGCGAAAGCAGGTCTTAGTGATCCGGTGGTTCTGAATGGAAGGGCCATCGCTCAACGGATAAAAGGTACTCCGGGGATAACAGGCTGATACCGCCCAAGAGTTCATATCGACGGCGGTGTTTGGCACCTCGATGTCGGCTCATCACATCCTGGGGCTGAAGTAGGTCCCAAGGGTATGGCTGTTCGCCATTTAAAGTGGTACGCGAGCTGGGTTTAGAACGTCGTGAGACAGTTCGGTCCCTATCTGCCGTGGGCGCTGGAGAATTGAGGGGGGCTGCTCCTAGTACGAGAGGACCGGAGTGGACGCATCACTGGTGTTCGGGTTGTCATGCCAATGGCATTGCCCGGTAGCTAAATGCGGAAGAGATAAGTGCTGAAAGCATCTAAGCACGAAACTTGCCCCGAGATGAGTTCTCCCTGACCCTTTAAGGGTCCTGAAGGAACGTTGAAGACGACGACGTTGATAGGTCGGGTGTGTAAGCGTAGCGATACGTTGAGCTAACCGATACTAATGAACCGTGAGGCTTAACCTTACAACGCCGAAGGTGTTTTGGCGAAGAGACACGATATTCAGCTTGATTACAGATTACATCGACATGCGAAAAGTGTGTTGATAAACAGAATTTGCCTGGCGGCTGTAGCGCGGTGGTCCCACCTGACCCCATGCCGAACTCAGAAGTGAAACGCCGTAGCGCCGATGGTAGTGTGGGGTCTCCCCATGCGAGAGTAGGGAACTGCCAGGCATCAAATAAGTGAAGAAGCCCATCCTGCCGGATGGGCTTTTTTGCGTCTGCAGAGAATGGAACTGCCGGATGCAGCATACCATTTTATCCAGCCCATAAAAGCCCACTCTATTTCAAACCGATTTTTCTCTTTCTCGAACATATCTGAATCCTTTCTCTGCTAATGAAAACCGTGATCTTTCTCTCATAATAAATTATAACAATTATATAACATTTATTTCACCAAAAAAGACACAACCACCATTGATAAATTAATGCAATCGTTGGCAGGGGTACAATTCTAATGGCTGATAGCAGTGTAACTGAGAACGGGGCGCTGGCAGACGGCGATACTCGGCGTCGTATATGGGCGATTGTCGGAGCATCATCAGGGAATCTGGTCGAATGGTTTGATTTCTATATCTATTCTTTCTGCTCTCTCTATTTTGCTCATATCTTTTTTCCATCAGGAAACACCACCACGCAACTCTTACAAACAGCCGGAGTTTTTGCTGCAGGCTTTCTGATGCGACCGATTGGCGGCTGGCTGTTTGGTCGCATCGCGGATAAGCACGGGCGTAAAAAGTCGATGCTGCTGTCAGTTTGTATGATGTGTATGGGATCGCTGGTGATCGCTTGTCTTCCGGGATATGAAACCATCGGTACCTGGGCTCCTGCTCTATTGCTGCTGGCTAGGTTATTTCAGGGGCTGTCTGTCGGTGGTGAATACGGGACCAGCGCTACCTATATGAGTGAAGTAGCCGTTGAAGGGAAGAAAGGTTTTTATGCTTCCTTCCAGTACGTGACGTTAATCGGCGGGCAGTTACTGGCACTGCTGGTTGTGGTCATATTACAGCAAACGTTAGAAGACTCAGCGCTAAGATCGTGGGGTTGGCGTATTCCATTTGCGTTGGGCGCCGTACTGGCTATTGTTGCGTTATGGCTGCGTCGACAGTTGGATGAAACCTCGAAACAGGACGTTCGCGCGCTGAAAGAAGCTGGTTCTCTGAAAGGTCTGTGGCGTAATCGCAAAGCCTTCATCATGGTGCTTGGCTTTACCGCTGCTGGCTCGCTGTGTTTTTACACGTTCACAACCTACATGCAGAAGTACCTGGTTAACACTGCCGGTATGCATGCCAACGTAGCCAGTGGGATTATGACGGCGGCACTGTGTGTGTTTATGCTGGTGCAACCGTTGTTCGGTGCCTTGTCAGATAAAATTGGCCGACGTACTTCAATGCTGTGTTTTGGCGCGTTGGCCGCGATTTTCACCGTCCCCATTCTGACAGCGTTGCAAAGCGTGACGTCCCCGTATATGGCGTTTGCTCTGGTGATGTGTGCCTTGCTGATTGTGAGTTTCTATACGTCAATCAGCGGTATTCTAAAAGCTGAGATGTTCCCGGCACAGGTGCGCGCTCTGGGGGTTGGATTATCTTATGCGGTGGCCAATGCTCTGTTTGGTGGCTCAGCCGAATATGTTGCGTTATCCCTGAAGTCTGTCGGTATGGAAACAACATTCTTCTGGTACGTTACAGCACTGGCAATAGTCGCATTTTTGGTATCGCTGATGCTGCATGGGAAGGGGAAAGGTCTGCGCCTCTAGTGATGTGCCAGTTGCCAGACCGCATAGCCGGTAGACGCACCTGCAACATCCCAGGCGAAGTCTTTCCAGCTCCAGCCGCTCCCAGCGGGACGGCTGTCCCATAACTCTTTTGATGCGCCCAGGCTGACAGAGAACATCAGGCCGATAGCCGCGCTGCGATCGCGGCTGTTGCCCTGATGTTGAGCATATTCGTTTCCAGATGCGGAGAGCATAGCGGAGGCGATAAAGTGTTGAGCCTTGTCTTGTCCGCTCCAGCGGTCGTTTGCCATGTGGCTGCAGCCAGAAATGGCCAGGATACTGAAAAGAATAAACAAGCGCACCGTTGCCTCCATAGGAAAAACCCCGTCACTGGACGGGGTCTTGGTTACAGAATACGGCTAATTAGTCTGTCGATACGGATACGGCGTAGTCGACGGATGAGCTTACGCACTTTGACTGGATAGTCGGCAATGCTTTGCAGGTCGCGATAGTGCTTAACGACGGTGGTATGCGTGCGAATAAGCTCCAGCTCTTTATCTCGCTGGGGAGTCAGCTCTTGCTTCGGATCGTGGATAAGGATGGCGTTTTCCAGATCCAGACGCCAGGCGCGAGGGTTAAGGTTGTTGCCGGTGAGCAGCATCCATTTATCATCAACCCACATGCCTTTCAGATGATAGGTGTTGTCATCATCTTTCCATAAGCGCACGACCAGTTGGTCGGTATTCACGTAATATTGCAGTCTGCTCAGGAAACGGCGCAGGTTAATTTCATACAGGTAGGGCAGCGCGCCGATGATTTTAAATGGCTCATCTTCTGGAATGAAAAAGTCGTTGGCGGTTTTATCACCGACAATGATCTCGACCTTTTTGCCTTCACGCAGCAGCTGAATGATATTGCGCACCAGTATAGCGGGCAGGTTGAAATAAGGGGTACAGATTGTGAGCTTGTGCTCCGCGCAGGGCATAAGGTGGAAAATGGTCTTATTTAACAGACTGGATTTTCCAAGGCCTACCAGAGGCGTTACCGAGAGCTGTTCATTATCCGCATCACCCTGAAAATGGAATGACGCATCGCGCAGTTCCTGACGGTAAAGGCGGATGTCGTTTTTAATTTCCGGGCTTTTAGGGCGATTAATATCATCAAGACGATTAACGCCGCGACCGTTCATCAGGTTCTGCGTGACCCAATCGAACATGATATCGGCCATTTGCGCGTTGCGAATCAACTGATAACGGTCATAGCGATATTTATCATGCTGATGCAGATAAACATCATTCAGGCTGGCCCCGCTGTACAGGACGCTGTCATCGATGATAAAGCCTTTAAAATGCAGGACGCCAAGCGCTTCTCGGGTGTTAATCGGAACACCGTAGACAGGAATATCAATACCTGGGTTTTCTTGTGCCATTCGGCAATACCAGTCAGCGTTGGTATTCGATGCCGCAGCACCAATACGTCCGCGCTGGGCTCGGTGCCAGTCGACAAGCACCCGGACATCCAGTTCAGGACGCTGCCGTTTTGCCGCATAGAGCGCGTCGAGTATGCCTTTGCCACCGTCATCCTGTTCCAGGTACAGCGCAATAATGCAGATCCGTCGCGTCGCGCTGGCTATTTTTTCCAGCAGAGTCTCCCTGAAATTAGCGGGAGCATAAAAGAAATCTACATCATCAACTGACTGAGAAATCTTGGGTAGTTGGGCAAGGTGTTGTTGATGTTTATTACGCTTAAATTTTGACAACATCACAGTGCATTTCTTCTCTGTTCATTGAAGGGTCCTCTGTGCTATGCAGACGACATAAGCGGGTAATGATACCACCAGTACCTATTAATGTGGTCAACATTTCCAGTACCTTACTCACGATTCCTCAAATTGGGCCAGATTAAGCGTTAGCCCAACAATTCCCTCTTCGAGTTGGACGTCAACAGCGAACCCGAGTTTCCGGGCCAGGGCGACCATCCCACGATTGTTTGGCATCGTAATACCATTCAAACGTCTAAGTCCGTGATCTCGGGTATATGCAATTAATTTTTCCATCAACCGGCGACCCAGTCCAAGCCCTTTGAGATCTGAACGAACCAGCACGGCGAACTCGGCGTCAATGTTATCAGGATCCGAGATTGCTCGCGTTACGCCGAGGATCTCTTGCTGATTGTTTTTACAGCGTACCGCAACAAAGGCCATTTCCCGATCGTAGTCGATCTGCGTCATATTGGCTAAATCTTCGTGGGTAAATTCGTTGATCTCACTGAAATAGCGATAATAAAGATCTTCTTTTGTTACCTGAGAAATGAACTGCTGCAGATGAGGTTCATCCTCGGGCAAAATAGGGCGGAACAAGCAACGCTCGCCGTTCTTCAACTCCACCCATTCTTCAAGCTGATGAGGGTAGGGACGTATAGCCAGTCTGCTTTCGTTATCGCCCGTGAAAGGGGCAATGTCCAGCGTGACATCCAGCGCGGTAAATTCACCGGCGGAGGCCAACAGCGGATGAATATCCAGACGCTGAATTTCCGGGCAATCGACGATCAGATTGGAGACCTGCACCAGAAGCTGACTTAACCCGGCGATATCCAATGGGCGTAATGCGCTGCGAGCGCGGATCTTTTTATTTTTGATCCCCTGGATCACCAGATAACGCGCCAGATTCATGTTCAATGGCGGCAACGCAACCACGGCTTGTTCTTCTGGTCGCCACTCAACTCCGCCTTCACCAAGCATAATCAACGGGCCAAATACCGGGTCGTGTTCAACGACGACGCGCAGCTCCTGAGCGCCAGCGCGATTCGCCATACTTTGTACTAATAAACCGTGAATGCGCGCCTGCGGCCAGGCCATTTTTACCCGATCAAAAATCGCATTGGCTGCCTGCTGCACCTCTGTTGCCGTCCGCAGGTAGAGCATTACCCCCTGAACTTCTGATTTATGCGGGATATCAGGAGAACGCAGCTTTAGCGCCACCGGGTAACCGATTTGCTCCGCGATGTGTACGGCTTCAGCGCTGTCGCTGGCGATCCACGTCGGCAGCGTGTGTAAGCCATAGGCTTGTAAAATCGGCTGCACTTCATGGGTATCCAGCGACGTTGCTCCTTCAGCAATCGCCTGCTGTAACAGATTATGCGCCTCGGCGGTATTGGTGGTCAGGTAGTCGGGCAGCGCAGGGGTTTCCCGCAGTTGCTTCTGGTTACGCCGGTACTCCACCATATGCATAAACGCGGTGATGGTGCCTTCTGGCGTGCGGTAGGTAGGTAATCCGGCTTCGCTAAACAGTCTACGGGCTTCCTGGGAGGAAAACTCTCCGCACCAGTTGGTCAGCAACGAGACGAACTTACCGCGGGGATGACGTTTTACCGCCTCGATTAACGCTTGTGCGCTTTCTGTTCCCGGGGCGGCTGCGCTGGGTGAGTGAATCACCATCAGTGCGTCGAAATCCTGGCTGGCGAGCAAGATATCCAGCGTCTTAACGTAGTGTTCGCTGCTGGCGTCGTCACGCAGATCCAGCGGGTTGGCGATATCAATATGTTCAGGTAACGCATCGCGTAATTTCTGGCAGGTATCTTCACTCAATGTCGCCAACTTGCCATTTTTTGACCACAGCTCATCTAATGCCAGTGCGGCAGGCGCGGCCCCATTGCTGATGATCATCAGCCTGTCGCCGCGCAGTGGACGCATGTGGCTCAGGGTTTCTACCGCAGAGAACAGCTCGTGAGTGTCTTGTACGCGTAATAAACCGGCGCGCTGGATAGCTGCGTCCCACGCAGGGTCCATCCCTGCACTGGTATGCAGTAAACGCTGTGCCGCCGGACTACGACCACTCTTAATCACCAGAATGGGTTTATTGCGCGAGGCGCTACGGGCGGCGGAGACAAAGCGCCGGGCATCACTTAAATGTTCGAGATAAAGTAATATCGCGCTGGTTTTACTGTCGCGCGCCAGGTAATCCAGCAGTTCATCAACGTCGATATCAAGGCTGTCGCCCAGCGCGATAAACCAGGAAAAACCCATGTCGCGCTGTTGCGCCCAGTCCAGAATGGTGTTGGAAATCGCCGCTGACTGGGAAATAAATGCCAACTTACCGCGCTTGATGGGAACGGGGGAAAAGCTGGCGTTAAGCCCCTGCCAGGGCGCGAGAAGTCCCAGGCTGTTTGGGCCTAGCAGACGTATGTTGTAGCGTGCGGCGCAGGCCAACAATTCCAGGTGCTGCGATGCGGGAGCTGAAAGAATAATGCAGGTTTTACAGCCTTTCTCGCCAAGCGCTTCGAGTAATGCCAGGTTGCGGCTGGCATTGGTGCACAACACGGCAAGGTCTGGGCTAAAAGGCAGGCTGTTGATATTGGGCCAGGCCAGGACGCCCAACACCGCTTTCCATGCTGGCGTCACTGGTAAAACAGGTCCATTGAAACCGCCGGCAAGCAGGTTACGCATCATCAGGTAACCTGCGCGATTAGGCTTCATTGACGCCCCAATCACCGCAATGGATTTCGGTCGCAGTAGTGCTTCCAGACCACGCTGACTCATATCGGCTTCCTTAATGACACCAGTGACCGAATGATTTTAAACGCTTTCTGGCGAGTCTGCTGTGACGCTTCCCTGATGTTGAGTTTTTCCTGCCAGGTAGCGGGTTTTAAAGCGAGTGAAATGATCGCTCAACCCCTCCGCGGCTTGCGTATCGCCCGCCAGATCCAACAACGCGATGGCCACTTCGGCAGTACAGTATTGCCCTTCTGCGTGAATGCCACGCAGGTGGTAAGCGGAAAGTCGCGATAAATCAACGGAGATTACCGGCAGGTTATCAAGATACGGGCTTTTGCGGAACATTTTACGCGCTTCAGGCCAGGTACCATCAAGCATGATAAACAACGGTGGTTTACCGGCTGGTGGCGCGAAAATCACTTCACGCTCTTCGCCCGCATAGGATGCCGGGAATACAACCATCGGCTGGTAATCCGGATTTTTCACCAGTTCGAGCAACGCCTGCGGCGGTTCGGTGCGTGACCACTGAAAAGCCGTGGTATCGGGCAAAATATCGGCAATCAAACGTCCCGTGTTGCTGGGCTTCATCGGCTCGGTATCAAACATCACCAGACAAAAGCGGCTTTTGGCCTCAGACGGCACCAGCGTTGCGCACAAGCAGAGCTTCAGTGGCAACAGGCAGCGCTGACAGCGGCGAATGCGATTACCTCGGGCAAGGAAAGGACGCGTGGCGCGCGCGAGGCGCTCAGCGCGTAACTGAAGAACAGCGTTATCGGTCATGGGAGAACACGTTGAAAAACGCTATTGTCGCAGAGGTGAAAACGGGGCACAAGATGCGCCCCGTAGAGATTATAATGATTCGTTAAGCCAGCTATCAAACGGGGCTTTAGGTACGGCGCCATTAAGCATGTCGACGATTTCACCTTTTCTGAAGATCATAATGGTCGGGATGCTGCGGATACCGAAACGGGCGCTGAGTTCACGCTCGGCTTCTGTATTCACTTTAACAAAACGCACTTTACCGCTACGCTCTTCCGCGACATCTTCAAAAATCGGGGCGAAGTTACGGCATGGACCACACCAGGGGGCCCAAAAATCAACCACCACCGGGAGATCGTCTTTTAACAGTTTATCCAGTGTTTCACCGGTCGCATTGATCACCTCCCCATCAAACAGGTCGTGACCACAGCGTCCGCATTTAGCCGCTTCCTGGACACGATCGTCGGGGATGCGGTTGATAGCCTGGCAGCTGGTACAAACGGTATTCATAACTAACCTCTGGATGAGTGGAGTGGACTTCACGGCAGTAACGCCAGTATGTTTCTATTATGTTACATATTATCGGGGAGTCTGTTCTAAACAACAATGCGTTTTATTCAATGAGTACAATAGTCCTTAGCTTTTAAATGAAATAATGGCTAACGACGTGCACATCGGGTAATCTTCGCGCTTCGCGCAGAGCAGGTGGAGAAAAACATGAGCGACGAACTGAAGAATAAAAACGGCAAGGTCAAAGTGATGTACGTCCGCAGTGACGATGACTCGGACAAACGCACCCAAAATCCACGTACTGGTAAAGGCGGCGGTCGCCCCGGTACTTCCCGAGCCGAAGGCGGTCGTCGCCCTGCCCGTGATGACAGAAAGGGTCCGAACAGCGAACGTGGTCGTGAACGTGGTCGTGGCCGCGATGTAGAACGCGACCGTGGACGTGAAGATTCACCATGGCGTACCGTGTCCCGCGCACCGAATGATGATGCAGCAGACAAAGCCGATCACGGTGGTATCAGCGGCAAAAGCTTTATCGATCCTGAAGTATTACGTCGTCAGCGCGCGGAAGAAACCCGCGTTTACGGTGAGAATGCCTGTCAGGCTCTGTTCCAGAGTCGTCCGGACGCTATTGTTCGCGCCTGGTTTGTTCAGAGCGTAACCCCGCGCTTTAAAGAAGCATTACGCTGGATGGCGGCGAACCGCAAAGCCTACCACGTGGTTGACGAAGCCGAGCTGGCGAAAGCCTCCGGCACTGAACACCATGGCGGCGTCTGTTTCCTGATCAAAAAACGTAACGGTACCACTGTTAAGCAGTGGGTTGGTCAGGCCGGGGCGCAGGATTGCGTGCTGGCCCTGGAAGACATTGCTAACCCGCACAATCTGGGCGGCATGATGCGTAGCTGCGCGCACTTCGGTGTGAAAGGCGTAGTGGTACAGGATGCGGCGCTGTTGGAATCAGGTGCGGCTATCCGCACTGCTGAAGGCGGAGCTGAGCACGTTCAGCCGATCACCGGTGACAGTATTGTCGATGTGCTGGACGACTTCCGTAAAGCGGGTTACACGGTAGTGATGACCTCAAGCGTGAAAGGCAAGCCGCTGTTTACTACCACGTTGCCGGAAAAAATGGTGCTGGTATTAGGGCGTGAGCGTGAGGCTCTGCCAGAAGCAGCATGCTCAGCCGACGACCTGTGCGTGGCGATAGACGGTACGGGCAACGTAGAAACGCTCAACGTTTCTGTCGCGACCGGCGTGCTGCTCGCGGAGTGGTGGCGTCAGAACAAAGCCTGATAATAAAAATGCCAGCGATTCGCTGGCATTTTTTACTCGCTTTCTGCTGGTAATACCGGCGTCCAGTCAATCGGCTTTTCACCTCGCTGTTCCAGCCACTCATTAGCCAGTACAAAATGATTGCAGCCAAAGAAACCGCGATGCGCAGAGAGCGGTGATGGGTGCGGCGCTTTCAATACATGGTGACGCTGCGCATCAATAATCGCACCTTTCTTTTGTGCGTGTGAACCCCAGAGCAGGAATACCACGCCTTCCCGATGTTGGTTAATCAGGCTGATGACTTTATCGGTAAATGTTTCCCATCCCAGACTGGCGTGCGAATGTGCCTGCCCGGCACGGACGGTAAGCACGGTGTTGAGTAACAGCACACCCTGGCGTGCCCAGCTTTCCAGATATCCGTGCGTTGGGCGTGTGAAGCCAGGAATCGTTGCTTCCAGCTCTTTGTACATGTTCAGCAACGAGGGCGGGGTGGCAATACCGGGGCGGACAGAAAACGCGAGACCGTGTGCCTGGCCCGGACCGTGGTATGGATCCTGCCCCAGGATGACGACTTTCACGTCGCCAAGTTCGGTAAAGCGAAAAGCGTTGAATACATCTTTTTGTGGCGGATAAATTGTCATACCTGACTGACGCTCGCCCGCCACAGTATGCAGCGTGTTAACAAAATAAGGCTGCTGTTTCTCTTCTGCCAGCACATCGTGCCAGGTTAATTCGGTGGCCATCTCGCTCTCCTGCGAATTTTCAATCCCCCTAGCTTAACTGCTTCTTTCGGCGTCGCAAAATTCTGTACGTTTCTCAAGGGTCTACCCCTTAAAGATAGTTGAAAATTTATGTAAAAAGTTTAGCTGCGCATGTGGCGTAAGTTGATGTAAAACAATAAAATCCACCTATCACCACTTTTCATGTGTGGTTTTTATTGATTTAAATCAAAGATTCAAGGGTGTGTGAGGGGTATATATACACTCAAGCAACAATGGTTTTACCAATTGGCCGGAAGACGGCCAACCGAGATCAAATAATTTTGCCGGGGAGGCATCAAATGATTACAGGTATCCAGATTACTAAAGCTGCAAACGACGACCTGCTGAACTCTTTCTGGCTGCTGGACAGCGAAAAAGGCGAAGCACGCTGCATCGTTGCGAAAGCAGGTTTCAATGCTGATGAAGTCGTTGCTGTCAGCAAACTGGGTGAGATCGAATACCGTGAAGTACCGGTAGACGTACAGCCGGAAGTCCGTGTGGAAGGTGGTCAGCACCTGAACGTGAACGTTCTGCGCCGCGAAACTCTGGAAGATGCGGTTAAGCATCCGGAAAAATATCCGCAGTTGACCATCCGTGTTTCTGGTTATGCCGTGCGTTTCAACTCTCTGACGCCAGAACAGCAGCGCGACGTTATTGCTCGTACCTTTACTGAGAGCCTGTAAGGCTCACGGGGAATAACCCCGTCTGGCAGAGAATCTGAAAGCGGAAGATGCCAACGTATCTTCCGCTTTTTTGTGCACAAAAAATGCCGGGCTAAACGGCCCGGCATTCGGTTTACTCTTTGTCGGACTGCTGGGTAGCAGCTCCGCTCGGCTTACGGCGTTTGCCGACATTTTTGGCGTCGCGGTGACGTTTTTTCACCCGCGGTTTCTCTTTCTCTTTCGCTTTTTGCTCGGCGCGCTTCGCCAGCACTTTCTTGGATGGCTTACCGTTAGATTTCTCACTTGGCGCGCGCGTGGTTGGACGCAGTTCGTCGATGACGCGTGCTTTCAGTGGCTCGTCAATGTAGCGGCTCGCTTTGCCGAGCAGCAGATGGTCGTGGGCTTCAACCAAAGAGATCGCAGTACCTTTACGGCCTGCACGACCGGTACGGCCAATGCGGTGCAGATAGGCATCGCCACTGCGCGGCATGTCGAAGTTAAACACGTGGCTGACGTCAGGAATATCGATCCCACGAGCGGCAACGTCGGTTGCTACCAGCACGTTCACACGACCATCGGTCAGGCGTTTGATCGCTTCATTACGTTTGTTCTGCACCATCTCGCCTTCGAGATAGCAGTTATTAATGCCCGCCTGGCGCAACCAGCCTGCCAGCTCGTGCACACGCTCGCGTTTACGTACAAAAACAATCGAGCGGGTCGCTTCCGGCTGTTTTAACAAATGGATCAGCAGGGCCGTTTTGTGCTCGATGTCATCGGCACGGTAGTAAAACTGATGAATCTTCTTGCGTTCGCGGGTAGACGGATCCGCCGAAACTTCAACCGGATCCTCCAGCAGACGCTCAGCAAAATCTTTAATCGCATCGCCTTCCAGCGTGGCGGAGAACAGCATAGTTTGCTTACGCCAGCGGGTTTCTCCAGCGATATGCTCGATGTCCTGGGCAAAGCCCATGTCCAACATGCGGTCTGCTTCATCGAGGATTAGTGTCTCAACCGCATGGCAGTCAAAGTTTTCTTCTTTAATGTACTGCAGCAGACGACCGGTAGTGGCGACCACGATGTCCTGGTTTTCGCTAAAGACTTCCATGTGGTTCATGTAAGCCACGCCGCCGGTAATCGTGGCGATATCCAGATGCGTATTCTTCGCCAGTTCACGGGCGTGTTCGGCAACCTGCATCGCCAGTTCGCGCGTCGGTGTCAAAATCAAAATGCGCGGCGGGCCAGATTTCTTGCGCGGGAAGTCGAGCAGGTGCTGCAACGCTGGCAGCAAATATGCCGCCGTTTTACCGGTGCCTGTCGGCGCAGAACCGAGTACATCACGGCCATCGAGCGCAGGCGGAATGGCGGCAGCCTGAATGGCGGTCGGGCGAGTGAAACCTTTTTCCTGGAGGGCATCCAGAAGGCTTTCATCGAGTTCAAGTTCGGAAAAAGTCGTTACAGTCATGTTCTACCTCTGAGTGGGGCGCTGATTATAGACGTTACGGCTGCAATCTTCATCTGTTTGTATGGATATACCTTCTCAGGTATTGTTTTTATCCTATGTTATCGTTTTTTTTCCAGGAAGGTTGTTCTTCATGCCCCAGTCTACATCCGTACTTAGACGTAATGGATTTACTTTTAAGCAGTTTTTTGTGGCACACGATCGTTGTGCAATGAAAGTCGGAACGGACGGCATTTTATTGGGGGCCTGGGCCCCTGTTGCTGGCGTAAAGCGGATCCTGGATATTGGTACCGGGAGCGGCCTGTTGGCGCTGATGCTGGCCCAGCGCACAGATGAAAACGTCATCATTGACGCTGTGGAGCTTGATGTTGATGCCGCGCAGCAGGCGCAGGAGAACATCGCGCAATCCCCGTGGATGCATCGCGTGAACGTTCATACGGAAGATGTGCAGCAGTGGCTACCGCGCCAGACCGTGCGCTTTGATTTGATCATCAGCAACCCTCCCTATTATGAACAGGGAGTGGAATGTGCCACGCCGCAGCGCGAGCAGGCTCGCTACACCACCACGCTCGATCATCAAGTATTGCTGACGCTGGCGGCAGACAGCATTACGGAAGAAGGTTTTTTCTGTGTGGTGCTGCCCGAACAGATTGGTAACGCCTTTTCCCAGCAGGCACTGGGCATGGGCTGGCATCTGCGATTGCGCACGGATGTAGCAGAAACTGAGGCCCGACTACCGAATCGGGTACTGCTGGCATTCTCCCCGCAGGCCGGGGAGTGCTTTAGTGACAGGCTGGTGATCCGTGGGCCAGACCAACGTTACTCTGAAGGTTACACGGCGCTGACCCAGGCGTTTTATCTGTTCATGTGATGACTTAGCGGTGAGAGAATGGACGGGCCCGCCTCTGGAAGCTGTTCTGGATAATCCAGCGTATAGTGCAGGCCCCGACTCTCTTTACGCATCATCGCGCAGCGGACAATCAGCTCAGCAACCTGCACCAGATTGCGCAGTTCCAGCAAGTTGTTCGACACGCGGAAATGAGCGTAATACTCGTCGATTTCCTGTTGCAACATGGTGATACGGCGTAGGGCGCGCTCCAGACGTTTAGTTGTGCGCACGATACCGACGTAATCCCACATAAATAGCCGCAGCTCATGCCAGTTATGCTGAATCACAACCAGTTCATCCGGGTTTTCTACCCGGCTTTCATCCCAATCCGGGAGGGTGCTGACGCTGCGAGCATAAGGCATTCGCCTGTCGATATCTTCAGCCGCGGACCAGCCGTAAACCAGGCACTCCAGTAATGAGTTTGACGCCATCCGGTTGGCTCCATGCAGGCCGGTGTAACTCACTTCGCCGATCGCATACAGCCCGTCGACATCCGTACGGCCAAAGTCATCCACCATCACGCCGCCGCAGGTATAGTGCGCGGCAGGAACGATGGGAACCGGCTCTTTGGTCAAATCGATGCCCAGTCCCAGCAATTTTTCATAAATCATCGGGAAATGCTGACGAACAAATTCTTCCGGTTTATGGCTGATGTCGAGAAACATGCAGTCAGCGCCCAGGCGCTTCATTTCGTGGTCAATGGCGCGGGCAACAATATCGCGGGGAGCCAGTTCGCCACGCTCGTCAAAATCGGGCATAAAGCGCGAACCGTCCGGGCGCTTCAGATGTGCGCCTTCGCCACGCAGCGCCTCGGTTAGCAGAAAGTTGCGCGCCTGCGGATGATACAGCGCCGTCGGGTGAAACTGGTTAAATTCCAGGTTGGCGACACGGCATCCCGCGCGCCAGGCCATCGCAATCCCATCACCCGAGGAAATATCTGGATTGGTGGTGTATTGGTACACCTTTGACGCGCCGCCGGTGGCCAACACTACTGACTTGGCATGGCAGGTTTCTACGGCTTCTTTATTACGGTTCCAGATCCAGGCTCCGACAACCCGACGCGTTCCCGGCAGACCGATTTTATCGGAGACAATCAGATCGACGGCATTACTGCGCTCAAGAACCCGTATGTTTGGGTGATTTTGTGCCTGGCTGACGAGGGTGGTTTCGACTTCTTTACCGGTGGCATCCGCAGAGTGCAGAATGCGTCGATGGCTATGACCGCCTTCACGGGTCAGGTGATAGCTCTCTTCACCGTTGGGCTGAACCTGCGTATCAAATAAAACGCCCTGATCGATAAGCCACTGAACGCAGGTGCGGGCATTGCTGGCGACAAATTCAACCGCATGGCGATCGCACAGGCCGGCCCCGGCAATCAGAGTATCTTCAACGTGGGAATCGATGCTGTCGGTTTCATCAAACACCGCGGCAATACCGCCCTGGGCATAAAATGTCGAGCCTTCGCTGACCGGACCTTTGCTCAGGACAATAACCTGATGTTTTTCGGCCAGGCGCAGCGCCAGTGAGAGTCCGGCAGCCCCGCTGCCAATGATCAGCACGTCACAGGATAATTCAGGAGTCGTATTCATGATTTTTGTTTAATTTACTAAACAGTGTTTGGTCACCATAGCACCACATTGCGCGATACTGCACGTTTTATTTTTAAATGTGTTGCAGTGACTAAACATGAAAAAAAAGCATGACGAGGACGAAATGAGCAAAAATATTTTGTGAAGCAGGCCGTTAGCACCAGATTATGTGATGAAATAAAGTGGCCGTTGGGTTACTCTGCAAGCGGTGAAATGGGCATTTCTAAACAGATAGTGCGTCGATCGGATTATGTAGACTTATAATGAGAGATAAGACCTGTCTACAACATGACAAACAAAAAACAATGCGTAACGGAACTTTACGAAACTTGAGCACTCTAAGCATTTGCTTGCTCATAGTGAAGCTGATGGAGTGGCGTTTCGAAGGCGCGTGGAAATTTGGTTTGGGGAGACTTTACCTCGGATGAGCGAGCAGTTAACGGACCAGGTCCTGGTAGAACGGGTCCAGAAGGGAGATCAGAAAGCCTTTAACCTACTGGTAGTGCGCTATCAGCATAAGGTGGCGAGTCTGGTTTCTCGCTATGTACCGTCGGGCGATGTACCCGATGTAGTACAAGAAGCATTTATCAAGGCCTATCGTGCGCTGGACTCGTTCCGGGGAGATAGTGCTTTTTATACCTGGCTGTATCGTATTGCAGTCAATACAGCGAAGAATTACCTGGTCGCTCAGGGGCGTCGTCCACCTTCCAGTGATATTGATGCGATTGAAGCAGAAAATTACGAAAGTGGCGGTGCGCTGAAAGAAATTTCGAACCCTGAGAACTTAATGTTGTCAGAAGAACTGAGACAGATAGTTTTCCGGACTATTGAGTCCCTCCCGGAAGATTTACGCATGGCAATAACCTTGCGGGAGCTGGATGGCCTGAGCTATGAAGAGATAGCCGCTATCATGGATTGTCCGGTAGGTACGGTGCGTTCACGTATCTTCCGAGCGAGGGAAGCTATTGATAATAAAGTTCAACCGCTTATCAGGCGTTGACGATAGCGGGATACTGGAAAAGGTATTAGGCATGCAGAAAGAAAAACTTTCCGCTTTAATGGATGGCGAAACGCTGGATACTGAGTTACTCAAAGAGCTGACTCAGGACCCGGAAATGCAAAAAACCTGGGAGAGTTATCACCTGATTCGCGATTCTATGCGAGGTGATACCGCCGACGTTCTCCATTTCGATATTTCCGCCCGCGTAATGGCTGCCATCCAGGATGAGCCAGTACGTCAGACGGTGCCATTGATTCCTGAGGCCCAGCCAGCACCGCACCAGTGGCAGAAAATGCCATTCTGGAAGAAAATGCGTCCATGGGCCGCGCAGCTTACCCAAATGGGTGTGGCCGCGTGTGTATCACTTGCAGTTATTGTTGGCGTCCAGCACTATAATGGGCAATCTGAAACGTCCCAGCAGCCCGAAACGCCGGTATTTAATACATTACCGATGATGGGTAAAGCCAGTCCGGTAAGCTTGGGTGTACCCTCTGACGCGACGGCCAGCGGTGGTCAGCAACAGCAGGTACAGGAGCAGCGTCGTCGTATTAATGCCATGTTGCAGGACTACGAACTGCAACGTCGACTGCACTCTGAACAGCTTCAGTTTGAGCAGGCCCAAACACAGCAAGCCGCTGTGCAGGTGCCAGGAATTCAAACTTTAGGAACGCAATCGCAGTAATGAAGCAACTTTGGTTTGCCATGTCACTTGTGGCTGGTAGCCTGTTTTTCTCTGTAAACGCCTCGGCCAATCCTGCGTCCGGGGCGTTGTTGCAGCAGATGAATCTGGCCAGCCAGTCGCTAACCTATGAGCTGTCATTTGTCAGCATCAATAAGCAGGGTGTTGAATCCCTACGTTATCGCCATGCCCGCTTGGATAACCGTCCGCTAGCGCAACTGTTGCAAATGGATGGACCGCGCCGGGAAGTGGTGCAGCGTGGCAATGAAATTAGCTATTTTGAGCCTGGTCTCGAACCGTTCACGCTGAACGGCGACTATATCGTTGACTCTCTGCCCTCTCTGATTTACACCGACTTCAAACGTCTTGCTCCCTACTATGACTTTATCTCAGTAGGTCGCACCCGCATTGCCGATCGGCTCTGTGAAGTGATCCGCGTAGTCGCCCGTGACGGTACGCGTTACAGCTATATCGTCTGGATGGACACGGAGACTAAGCTGCCGATGCGCGTCGATCTTCTCGACCGTGATGGTGAGACGCTGGAACAGTTCCGTGTTATCGCGTTTACCGTAAACAACGGCGTTAGCGATAGCATGCAGGCGCTGGCGAAAGCCAATCTACCGCCGTTGCTGTCAGTTCCTGCGGGTGAGAAAACCAACTTCAACTGGAGTCCGTCGTGGTTGCCGCAAGGCTTCAGCGAAGTTTCCAGCAGTCGACGTCCGCTGCCGACGATGGATAACATGCCGATCGAATCGCGCCTATATTCTGATGGCCTGTTCAGTTTCTCCGTGAACGTAAACCGTGCGATGCAAAACAGCGCCGATCAGCTGTTGCGAACCGGGCGTAGAACGGTTAGCACCAGCGTGCGTGATAACGCAGAAATTACGATTGTGGGCGAGCTTCCACCGCAAACGGCGAAGCGTATCGCGGACAATATTAAGTTCAGGGCTGCACAATGATTAAAGAGTGGGCGACAGTCGTCTCCTGGCAAAATGGTCTGGCGACGGTCAGCTGTGATGTTAAAGCATCATGTAGCAGCTGTGCTTCGCGGGCCGGATGCGGGAGCCGCGTGCTGAACAAACTTGGGCCGCAGACCACGCATACCATCGTGGTGCCCAGCGACGAACCCTTAGCGCCCGGTCAAAAAGTTGAACTGGGTATTGCCGAGGGTAGCCTGCTGGGTTCAGCGATGTTGGTCTACATGTCTCCGTTGGCGGGGCTCTTTCTCTTCGCGGCGTTATTCCAGGTGCTGTTTGGTTCCGACCTTGCGGCATTAAGTGGTGCCGTGCTGGGGGGCGTGGGCGGATTCCTGATTGCCCGTGGATACTCTCGTAAGCTTGCTGAGCGCGAAGCCTGGCAGCCGGTCATTCTGAACGTTGCTCTCCCACCCGATCTCATTCGCGTCGAAACCCAACAGTGATAGCTTTGCCGGATGGCGCTTGTGTCGCCATCCGGCAAAAGTTTCACCGACTTTGCAAAGTTGTTTCCAGTTCCCGCTATCCTTGCTCTATGAACATTTCCTCGCCTCAGCGTTGTAGTGTAGAATGCGGCGTTTCACTTAAACAGACGTTAAGCTCAGATCAGCGACTTCTCAGAGCCTGCTCAGGCGGGCGTAAGGCACAATAATTACACTATATGAAGAACATACGTAACTTTTCAATCATAGCTCACATCGACCACGGTAAATCGACGCTGTCTGACCGTATTATCCAGATCTGCGGTGGCCTGTCTGACCGTGAAATGGAAGCGCAGGTTCTCGACTCGATGGATCTTGAGCGTGAGCGCGGTATTACTATCAAAGCGCAGAGCGTGACGCTCGATTTCAAAGCATCTGATGGTGAAACCTATCAGCTTAACTTTATCGACACCCCGGGCCACGTTGACTTCTCGTATGAAGTTTCCCGCTCGCTTGCTGCCTGTGAAGGCGCACTGCTGGTGGTTGATGCCGGACAGGGCGTCGAAGCACAGACCCTGGCTAACTGCTATACCGCCATGGAAATGGATCTGGAAGTGGTGCCGGTACTGAACAAAATTGACCTGCCAGCCGCCGATCCTGAGCGTGTGGCGGAAGAGATCGAAGATATCGTCGGTATTGATGCGACGGATGCCGTTCGCTGTTCGGCGAAAACCGGCGTAGGCGTCACTGACGTTCTTGAACGTCTGGTGCGCGACATCCCGCCGCCGGAAGGCGACCCGGAAGGTCCGTTACAGGCGCTGATCATCGACTCCTGGTTCGATAACTACCTGGGCGTCGTATCACTGGTGCGTATTAAAAACGGCACCATGCGTAAAGGCGACAAAATTAAAGTGATGAGCACCGGTCAGGTCTATAACGCTGACCGTCTGGGTATCTTCACGCCAAAACAGGTTGACCGTACCGAGCTGAAATGCGGCGAGGTGGGTTGGTTGGTTTGTGCGATTAAAGACATCCTGGGCGCACCGGTTGGCGATACCCTGACGCAGGCGCGTAACCCGGCGGACAAGCCGCTGCCAGGCTTTAAAAAAGTGAAGCCGCAGGTTTACGCCGGTCTGTTCCCGGTGAGCTCTGACGACTACGAAAACTTCCGTGACGCGCTTGGCAAGCTGAGCCTCAACGACGCCTCCCTGTTCTATGAACCGGAAAGCTCAACCGCGCTGGGCTTCGGCTTCCGCTGTGGCTTCCTCGGTCTGCTGCACATGGAGATCATTCAGGAACGTCTGGAACGTGAATACGATCTGGATCTGATCACTACCGCGCCGACCGTAGTCTACGAAGTCGAAACCACGGCGAAAGAGACGATCTACGTCGATAGCCCGTCCAAGCTGCCGCCGTTGAACAACATTTACGAACTGCGTGAGCCGATTGCTGAGTGTCATATGCTGCTGCCGCAGGCTTACCTCGGTAACGTCATCACGCTGTGTATCGAGAAGCGCGGCGTACAGACCAACATGGTTTACCACGGTAACCAGGTGGCGCTGACCTATGAAATTCCGATGGCGGAAGTGGTACTCGACTTCTTCGACCGTCTGAAGTCAACTTCTCGCGGCTATGCGTCGCTGGACTATAACTTCAAACGTTTCCAGGCGTCTGACATGGTGCGCGTTGATGTTCTCATCAACAACGAACGTGTCGATGCGCTGGCGCTGATTACCCACCGCGACAACTCCCAGAGCCGTGGTCGTGAACTGGTCGAGAAGATGAAAGATCTGATCCCTCGCCAGCAGTTTGATATCGCGATCCAGGCGGCCATTGGTACGCACATCATCGCGCGTTCAACGGTTAAGCAGCTGCGTAAAAACGTTCTGGCGAAATGCTACGGTGGCGATATCAGCCGTAAGAAAAAGCTGCTGCAAAAACAGAAAGAGGGTAAAAAGCGCATGAAGCAGATCGGTAACGTTGAACTGCCACAGGAAGCCTTCCTCGCCATTCTGCATGTCGGTAAAGACAGCAAATAATCTTAAGGAGTTGGCATGGCGAACATGTTTGCCCTGATTCTGGTGATTGCCACACTGGTGACGGGCATTTTATGGTGCGTAGATAAATTCATCTTCGCGCCAAAACGCCGGGAGCGTCAGGCAGCAGCGCAAGCTGCTGCAGGTGATTCACTGGATAAAGCAACGCTGAAAAAAGTGGCCCCTAAGCCGGGCTGGCTGGAAACAGGGGCATCCGTTTTCCCGGTTTTAGCTATTGTGCTGGTGGTGCGTTCATTTATTTATGAGCCGTTCCAGATCCCGTCTGGTTCGATGATGCCGACACTGCTTATCGGTGACTTTATCCTGGTGGAGAAATTCGCCTACGGGATTAAAGATCCGATTTACCAGAAAACGCTGATCGAAACCGGCCATCCGAAACGTGGTGATATCGTGGTGTTTAAATACCCGGAAGATCCGCGTCTGGACTACATCAAACGTGCTGTCGGTTTACCGGGAGATAAAGTGACGTACGATCCGGTGGCGAAAGAGGTAACTATTCAGCCAGGATGCAGTTCCGGTCAGGCGTGTGAAAACGCGCTGCCGGTAACGTACTCTGATGTTCAGCCAAGTGATTTTGTGCAGACATTTGCGCGTCGTAACGGCGGTGAAGCGACCAGCGGCTTCTTTGAGGTTCCGCTGAATGAAACGAAAGATAACGGTATTCGCCTCTCCGAGCGTAAAGAAACGCTGGGTGAGGTAACGCACCGCATTCTGACCGTGCCAATCGCGCAGGATCAGGTGGGGATGTATTACCGCCAGCCAGGCCAGCAGTTGGCAACCTGGATCGTCCCGCCGGGACACTACTTCATGATGGGTGATAACCGTGACAACAGCGCGGACAGCCGTTACTGGGGATTTGTGCCGGAAGCGAATCTGGTTGGTAAAGCAACCGCTATCTGGATGAGTTTCGATAAGCAAGAAGGCGAATGGCCGACCGGTGTGCGCTTAAGCCGTATTGGTGGCATTCACTAATCGCTGATAATCGTTCACGTTGTCGTCATTATGGCGACAGCGTGAATTATTTCTCGGATAAATTCCCGCAGACTAACGACATCCCTTGTCGTTGTGTATAGAATATTCCCCCGAAGTTTGAGGTTGGCACCGACAGGTTGCCACGGCACACGAAACAGCGTTGGTTTGTGTATAAATGCATTCAGCCGAAGCGGGATGGCTAAGCGAAATGCGTATATCAGGTCTGTTTCGTGTGCTGAATTGTTGACGCATTCATTTATTGGTATCGCATGAACCCCATCGTAATTAATCGGCTTCAACGGAAGCTGGGCTACACTTTTAATCATCAGGAGCTGTTGCAGCAGGCATTAACTCACCGTAGCGCCAGCAGCAAACATAACGAGCGTTTAGAATTTTTAGGCGACTCTATTCTGAGCTTTGTTATCGCTAATGCGCTGTATCACCGTTTTCCGCGTGTGGATGAAGGTGATATGAGTCGCATGCGCGCGACGCTGGTTCGCGGCAATACGCTGGCTGAATTAGCCCGTGAGTTTGACCTCGGTGAATGTTTACGTTTGGGGCCAGGCGAGCTGAAAAGCGGCGGTTTCCGTCGTGAATCGATCCTGGCAGATACCGTTGAAGCTTTGATCGGCGGCGTCTTCCTCGACAGCGATATTCAAACCGTTGAACAACTGATCCTGAACTGGTATCAGACTCGTCTGGATGAAATTAGCCCAGGCGATAAACAAAAAGATCCGAAAACGCGCCTGCAGGAATATTTGCAGGGTCGCCACCTGCCGCTACCGTCCTATCTGGTGGTGCAGGTTCGTGGTGAAGCACACGATCAAGAATTTACTATCCACTGCCAGGTCAGCGGCCTGAGTGAACCGGTGGTTGGCACAGGTTCGAGCCGTCGTAAGGCTGAGCAGGCTGCCGCCGAACAGGCGTTGAAAAAACTGGAGCTGGAATGAGCGAAGAGAAAACTTACTGCGGATTTATTGCCATCGTCGGTCGCCCGAACGTCGGCAAATCCACCCTGTTGAATAATCTGCTTGGGCAGAAGATTTCCATTACCTCACGTAAGGCTCAGACAACACGTCACCGTATTGTTGGCATCCATACCGAAGGTGCGTATCAGGCGATTTATGTTGATACCCCGGGCCTGCATATGGAAGAAAAGCGGGCGATCAACCGCCTGATGAACAAAGCGGCAAGCAGCTCGATTGGTGATGTTGAACTGGTTATTTTCGTTGTGGAAGGCACCCGCTGGACGCCGGACGACGAAATGGTGCTCAACAAGCTGCGCGACGGTAAAGCCCCGGTTATTCTGGCTGTGAACAAAGTGGACAACGTTCAGGAAAAAGCCGATTTACTGCCGCACCTGCAGTTCCTGGCAAGCCAGATGAACTTCCTTGATATTGTCCCGATTTCTGCCGAAACCGGCCTGAATGTTGATACCGTTGCGGGCATCGTGCGTAAGCACCTGCCGGAAGCCATTCATCACTTCCCGGAAGATTACATCACCGACCGTTCTCAGCGCTTTATGGCTTCTGAAATCATCCGTGAAAAGCTGATGCGTTTTCTGGGGGCTGAACTGCCGTACTCCGTTACCGTGGAGATTGAACGTTTTATCTCTAACGAACGCGGTGGTTACGATATTAACGGGCTGATCCTCGTTGAACGTGAAGGGCAGAAGAAGATGGTTATTGGCAACAAAGGGGCCAAAATTAAAACCATCGGCATCGAAGCGCGTAAAGACATGCAGGAGATGTTCGAAGCGCCCGTTCACCTCGAGCTGTGGGTGAAAGTGAAATCCGGCTGGGCCGATGACGAGCGCGCGTTGCGTAGCCTCGGTTACGGCGACGACGTCTAATTTTTCATAGGTTATGGCTTTCGAGGTGCAGGAAGGCGGCAAGACCGCAGATCCTCGGGAGCTTACTCAAGTGAGTGACTGGGGTGAGTGGGCGCAGCCAACACACCTGCAGCTTGAAAGACGGCGGGTATGATGGAAGGATGGCAACGCGCTTTTGTCCTGCATAGCCGCCCGTGGAGCGAAACCAGTCTCGTGCTGGACGTCTTCACGGAAGAATCGGGTCGTGTGCGCCTGGTGGCTAAAGGCGCGCGCTCCAAACGTTCTAATCTCAAAGGCGCGCTCCAGCCTTTTACTCCGTTGTTGCTTCGCTTTGGTGGACGTGGTGAGGTCAAAACCTTACGCAGTGCCGAAGCCGTTTCTCTGGCTCTCCCCCTTAGCGGTATCACACTGTACAGCGGCTTGTATATCAACGAGCTTATCTCTCGCGTACTTGAGTATGAGACCCGCTTTTCTGAACTCTTTTTCGACTACCTGAACTGTATTCAGGCGCTGGCTGGCGCGACGGGTTCGCCAGAGCCTGCGCTGCGTCGCTTTGAGCTGGCCTTACTTGGACATCTGGGGTACGGCGTCGATTTTACCCACTGTGCGGGTAGTGGCGAGCCGGTGGACGACACCATGACCTATCGTTATCGGGAAGAAAAAGGGTTTATCGCAAGCGTAGTGATTGATAACGCCACCTTTACCGGACGCCATCTGAAAGCACTCGAATCGCGGGAATTTCCGGATGCTGATACGCTTCGCGCCGCGAAACGCTTTACCCGCATGGCGTTAAAGCCGTATCTTGGTGGTAAGCCGTTAAAAAGCCGGGAACTGTTCCGGCAATTTATGCCAAAACGCGCAGTAAAAACAAAAAATGATTAACGAGGATGGATTGCCATGGCCGAATTACTGTTAGGCGTCAACATTGACCACATTGCCACTTTACGTAATGCACGCGGCACCGCATACCCTGACCCGGTTCAGGCGGCGTTTATCGTTGAGCAGGCGGGCGCAGACGGCATTACCGTGCACTTGCGTGAAGACCGTCGCCATATTACCGATCGCGACGTGCGCATTTTGCGCCAGACGCTGGATACGCGTATGAATCTGGAAATGGCGGTAACCGAAGAGATGCTGGCGATTGCCGTTGAGACTAAGCCGCATTTTTGCTGCCTGGTGCCGGAAAAACGCCAGGAAGTGACGACTGAAGGTGGCCTGGATGTCGCGGGTCAGCGTGACAAGATGCGCGATGCCTGCAAACGCCTGGCGGACGCAGGCATTCTGGTTTCGCTGTTTATCGATGCTGATGACGAACAGATTAAGGCCGCTGCTGAAGTCGGCGCGCCGTACATCGAAATTCACACCGGCTGTTACGCCGATGCGAAAACCGACGCTGAACAGGCCAGCGAACTGGCGCGTATCGCCAAAGCGGCGACCTTTGCCGCCAGCCTTGGCCTGAAGGTTAATGCGGGTCACGGCCTGACGTACCACAACGTTAAAGCCATCGCCCGGATCCCGGAAATGCACGAGTTGAACATTGGCCATGCCATTATCGGCCGCGCGGTGATGAGCGGTCTGAAAGATGCAGTAGTCGAAATGAAG
Source organism: Citrobacter sp. RHBSTW-01044 (assembly GCF_013781945.1). Lineage (NCBI taxonomy): Bacteria > Pseudomonadati > Pseudomonadota > Gammaproteobacteria > Enterobacterales > Enterobacteriaceae > Citrobacter > Citrobacter sp. RHBSTW-01044. The sequence goes on from NZ_CP056180.1 coordinate 1,259,296, forward strand.
CGCCTGATGCTGGAAGCGCGTGGCTAATGGCGATTCTGGGATTAGGTACGGATATCGTGGAGATTGCCCGCATCGAAGCGGTGATCTCCCGTTCCGGCGACCGTCTGGCAAGACGCGTGCTCAGCGACAACGAATGGGCAATCTGGGAGACGCATCAGCAACCGGTGCGCTTTCTGGCGAAGCGTTTTGCGGTCAAAGAGGCGGCAGCAAAAGCCTTTGGTACCGGTATTCGCAACGGTCTGGCGTTTAATCAGTTTGAAGTCTTTAACGACGAACTCGGTAAGCCGCGTCTGCGGTTATGGGGGGAGGCGTTAAAACTGGCGGAAAAACTCGGCGTCGCACATATGCATGTGACGCTGGCCGATGAGCGTCACTACGCCTGCGCCACGGTGATCATCGAGAGCTAACGTTTCGTCGGCCTGATAAGCATAGCGTCATCAGGCAACGTTACAGCTTATCGGCGTGGTGCATTAGTACAAACTTATCCCACAGCTGCTCTTCCGTTTCGACATGTGCCGGATCTTTCAAAATAGTATTGGGGATCGGGCACACCTTCTGGCAGGTTGGCGTGTCGTAATGGCCTACGCATTCCGTACACTTGTCGCTGTTAATCTCGTAAATGCTGTCACCCATCGAAATCGCCTCATTCGGGCATTCGGGCTCGCACATATCGCAATTGATACACTTTTTAGTGATTAACAGGGCCATCAGGAAACTCTCAAAACATCACAAATCGGGCGGGCATTATACGCGCATTCTTTGCTCAGACCAGTTTTTTTACCAGTGCTTCGCTGTGGCGAATGCGTTCCGGAGCATGCTCCAGATCTTGCTGCACCAGCGCCATAAATAGTAAATCAGTGAGCATCATTTGCGCATGGGTAGAGGAAATCGCTGCGCTGCGTGTGGCCTGTTCTTCAGCAATCGTGTACAGACAATGAGTTGCGCGCTGTTGCAGGGCGTTAGGGGTAAATCCGGTGATGGCGAGAATTTTGGCTCCGGCGCGCAACGTTTCATCCGCAGCCAGGTTGAGTTCGCGGCGTTCTCCGGTATACGAAATGGCCAGCAGCAGATCGTTGGGTGAAAGCGCCTGCACCGCCGCCAGCAGGGCGTGCATATCGCGTTCAACCACCGCGTTAAACCCAATCTTTAGCAGTTTCCAGGCAAAATTCTGCGCTACCAGACCCGATGCGCCAATCCCGGTCAGGATAATGCGCCGGGCTGAGCGCAGCATCGTGACGCTCTCTATCAGTTTCTCTTCGCTGTTGACGTCCAGCGTCGCATGCATCGCCGCCACGTTCTCTTTAATCAGTTTTTCGCCCACCATACGCATGGGGTCGTCACCGCGAATCTGATTATGCACCGGAATGGAATGAGGGTTGGGATTGCTGGCCAACGCTTCGCTAATCGCCAATTTCAGCGCCGGAAACCCTTTAAAGCCCATCTTTTGCGCGAACTTCACCACGCTGGACTGGCTGACGCCTGCTTCAAAGGCCAGCTGCTGTGAGCTGAGATGACGCGCGGTATCCGGCTGAGCAAGAAGATAATCCGCAAGTTTTTTATCGCTTTGCGCGAGGTCCGGGTAACGCTGACGAATGCGAATTAAACAGTTCATGCTGTCTCCTGGCGAAAACGTGATGGCGATTGCAAAACAAAATTTCACTCGCCTGGATGAATATAATATTCCATTATGACAGATTATTATGAATTAAAAATTCCTAAGGAACAAAAAATGAATCTCGGTGCATTAGTTTCAGAAACCCGCAATCCACAGACCATGGATCTGGATGCGCTCTCAACGTTGGAGTTGGTTCATCGATTTAATCAACAGGATACGCTGGTAGCGGAAGCAGTAAAAGCAACTCTGCCTCAAGTTGCGTGTGCGGTCGATGCGGCAGCCAACGCGTTAAAAGCCGGTGGACGCATTATTTACATGGGCGCAGGTACCAGCGGACGTCTTGGAGTGCTGGACGCGTCTGAGTGCCCACCGACCTTCGGTGTACCGCATGGTCTGGTGGTTGGGCTGATTGCCGGGGGGCCGGGCGCGCTGCTCAAGGCGGTAGAAGGCGCGGAAGATAACCCGCAGTTAGGCGAGGACGATCTGCGCGCACTCAACCTTACCGCACAGGATCTGGTGGTTGGTCTGGCGGCTTCAGGTCGCACGCCGTATGTGATTGGCGGGCTGAAATATGCGCGTTCGGTGGGTTGTACGACGGCGGCTATTTCCTGCAATCCGGATTCTCCTGTCGCGCATGAAGCGGATATTGCGATCTCCCCGGTGGTGGGACCGGAGGCGTTGACCGGGTCAACACGGCTGAAATCCGGCACCGCGCAAAAACTGGTGCTCAATATGATCTCCACCGGTGCGATGGTGAAATTTGGCAAGGTGTACCAGAACCTGATGGTGGATATGCAGGCAACCAACGTCAAACTGGTCGATCGGGCGTGCCGTATGGTGGTTGAAGCCACCGGCATTGCGCGTGAACAGGCGCAAGCGCTGTTAAAGCAGACTGATTTTGACGTTAAGCCAGCGATTTTAATGGCGCTCACCGGCCTGGATGCCGCTGCCGCCCGTGAAAAGCTTGCCGCTCACCAGGGTTTTTTACGCGCGGCGTTAGAACACTAAGAGGTGTATATGGATAAGACGGCGGTGCTGGCCAGCGACATTCTGCTGGGCGTAGGTGGAGAGCAAAATATTCTGCGCCTGGAAAACTGTATGACTCGTGTCAGGGTGGAAGTTCAGGATGACGGTCAGATTGATATTCCCCGTCTCAGGCAACTGCCCGGTGTTAGCGGTTACGTGAAGCAGGGCGCGCAGCATCAGATAATCGTCGGCCCCGGTAAAGCTGCCAAGGTGGTGGATGCCATGCGCTCCCTGATTGCCGGTGGCGGCGAGCGTGCAGATGTGAATAATATCGAGCGCACCAAATCAGAGGCCAAAGCGAAGTACAAAGCGCCAATGAGCGATGCGCTGCGCAAGCTGGCGAACGTCTTTATCCCTCTTATTCCTGCGTTTATCGCCTCCGGTTTGATCACCGGCATTATAAACATCCTTAAGCGACCGGATATCGTGGGGGATTTTGCGACCCATTATCCGAATATGCTGGGGCTGATGGGCATATTTGGCAGCGCCGTGTTTGCCATCATGAATATTCTGGTTGGGGTGAATACCGCCAAAGTCTTCGGCGGCTCTCTGGCGATGGGCGGGGTGATGGCGGGGATCCTCTCCAGTCCGCAGCTGGCGCAGATTACCCTGTTTGGCGAAGCGTTGCAGCCGGGGCGCGGCGGGGTGATCGCAGTGCTGCTGGTGGTTGCGCTGATGTGTTGGATCGAGCGCAAATTCCGCGAGCTGTTGCCGGAATCGCTGGAGCTTATTCTTAACCCGCTGCTGACCACCATCATTACCGGGGCCATCGCGATTGTGGCGCTACAACCGCTTGGAGGCTGGATTTCTGAATCTATCGCTCACGGCGCATCCTGGGCTATCGACCGCGGCGGTTTCCTGGTTGGTGCCATACTAGCGGGAACTTTCCTGCCATTGGTGCTCACCGGACTTCATCAAGGGTTGGTGCCCATCCACGTTGAGCTGGTACAGGCACACGGTTATAACGCGCTCTTTCCTATCCTGGCGATGGCAGGCGTTGGACAAGTAGGGGCTGCGATAGCGGTGTTGATGAAAACCCGCAATGCGCGGCTAAAGAAAGTGATCAAAGGAGCGCTGCCGGTCGGGCTGCTGGGCATTGGCGAGCCGCTTATTTTTGGCGTCACGCTGCCGTTGGGTAAACCGTTTATCGGTGCCTGCCTTGGCGGAGCGGTAGGCGGGGCGCTGATTAGCTACTGGAAGGTGGCGACGGTTATCACCTTTGGCATCTCCGGTTTGCCGCTGGCACTGACGATTGTTGCCGGAAAAGTGATGTTCTATCTGTTAGGCTATCTGGTAGCAGTTATCGCCGGGTTCCTGTTTACCTGGCTATTGGGGTTCAACGATCCAGAGGAATAAGGTTTGACCAATCACCAGCGCCGCGTTGTTTTTTTTGATTTGGATGGCACGTTACATCAGCAGGATATGTTCGGTAGCTTTATACGTTATCTGCTGCGTCGCCAGCCGCTGAACGCGTTGCTTGTGCTGCCTCTGCTACCGGTGATTGCGCTGGCGCTGCTGATACAAGGGCGCGCCGCCCGCTGGCCAATGAGCCTGCTGTTATGGGGATGCACTTTTGGTCGTAGCGAGGCGCGTCTGAAAGGGCATCAGGCTGACTTTGTGCGCTGGTTTCGCAGTAACGTGACGGCCTTTCCGCTCGTGCAGCAGCGGCTGACAACCTACCTGTTAAGCTCTGACGCCGAAATCTGGCTTATCACTGGCTCCCCGCAGTCGCTGGTCGAGCAGGTGTACTTCGACACGCCGTGGCTACCGCGTGTCAATCTGATCGCCAGTAAAATGGCGCGGGGATTCGGCGGGTGGGTACTGCCTCTGCGCTGTCTGGGCCATGAGAAAGTGACGCAACTGGAACGCCACATTGGTGCGCCGCTTCAGCTTTACAGTGGCTACAGCGACAGTAATCAGGACAATCCTCTGCTCTCTTTTTGCCAGCATCGCTGGCGCGTCACGCCGCGCGGAGAGCTGCAACAACTCGAATAGAGTAAACGATAGCGTCTGTGTATAATGCGCCCGCTTTGATTACTGGAGTTACCCCCTTTGTCTGAAGTTGAATTTAGCCACGAATACTGGATGCGTCATGCTTTAACGCTGGCTAAGCGCGCCTGGGATGAGCGTGAAGTCCCGGTGGGCGCGGTATTGGTACATAACAACCGCGTGATTGGCGAAGGCTGGAACCGTCCGATTGGTCACCATGATCCGACTGCCCACGCTGAAATTATGGCGCTGCGTCAGGGCGGCCTGGTGCTGCAAAACTACCGTCTGTTGGATACCACGCTGTATGTCACTCTGGAGCCGTGTGTGATGTGCGCAGGCGCGATGGTGCACAGCCGTATCGGCCAGGTCGTTTTTGGCGCGCGCGATGCGAAAACGGGGGCAGCCGGGTCATTAATGGATGTACTGCATCACCCTGGAATGAATCATCGGGTGGAGGTGACCGAAGGGGTGCTACGAGATGAATGCGCCACGTTGCTCAGTGATTTCTTCCGCATGCGTCGTCAGGAAATCAAAGCGCTGAAAAAAAACGCCAATTTGTAAATGCCGGTCTGATTGCCTGATGACGCTGCGCTTATCAGGCCTACGAGGCTACTTGTCCTCTTTTTTCTGCGGTGAAAACAGCAGGGAAGGGGAGTGCGACAGGTAATTTGACGACGTCTGAGACAGAAACGCCGAAAGCGGCAATTCATCTTTACCTATTAGCTCTGCCGGCGTCACCGCCGGGTAATCCTGCGCCAGTTGCTGCGTTTCAAGCGCCCGTTTTTCTTTCTCCTGCAGATACCCCACCAGGCTAATCTGGTACTTACGGATATTTTCTACATAAGCGTAGGCTTCGTGGCCTCGCGCATAACCATAGGTCAGCTTGTTGTAATACGGCTTTTGGCTGAGCAGCGGCAGACGCTGTTTTACGTCGGACCAACTGTTCGGATTGCCTTTGGTTTTCACTGTCAGCGCCCGTGCATCCAGCATGTGCGCATAACCCATGTTGTAGGCTGCGAGCGCAAACCAGATGCGTTCCCCTTCGGGGACGGTATCGGGCACTTTACTCATCATATCCTGCAAATACCGTGCACCGCCGCTGATGCTTTGTTCGGCATCGGTACGGTCGGTCAGTCCGAGACTTTGAGCGGTATTTTTGGTCAGCATCATCAACCCGCGTACGCCGGTCGGGGAAGTGGCCTGCGCGTCCCAGTGCGACTCCTGATAAGAGATTGCGGCGAGCAGTCGCCAGTCTATCTCCTGCGCATATTTCTCAAACAGCGGCTTAAGGTCCGGCAATACGCTGTCTACGGCGCGTAAAAAGGTGCGGGTATCAACATAGTCAAAATCATCGCCATGTCCGAGATACTTTTCTTCTAGTCGCGCCAGAGAGCCGTCTTCATTCATGGTGTTAAAAAAATCCAACAGGGCGGCAGACAGCGTGTTGTCATCGTCCAGGCGACTAAACCAGGTCACCGGCTGTTCGTCAGATACGTCCAGCGCTACGGCCAGTTCAGGATGTACGCGCTGGTATAAGCTGATGGCGACGGAATCAGCAATGGTGTAATCCAGCTTCCCGGCGATAACATCATCAAGCAGTTCAGTAGTGCCCTTTTTGTCATCCACCTTCCAGCTCAGATCGGGAAATTTATTCTCTTTAAGTAACTGGAGATCGTTAACCACCACGTGTCCCGGGGCGATGGTCAGCTGATTTTCGTTCACAGTGGCAAGAGTGCGCGGGCGGTATTGCCCAACCCGATACACCAACTGTTGTGAAACCGAATAGTAGGTTGGGCCGGGCTGGTAATTTTTCACCCGCTCGCTGTTATATACCAGGCCTGCGGCTAACAGATCGGCATGGCCGTTATCCAGGTCGTCAAAGAGCTGGCTGATGTTCTGGCGCACGGTGACTTTTAACTTCACGCCCAGGTAGTTGGCGAACGCCTGAGTCAGTTCATAATCCAGGCCGAATTTCTTACCGTTGAGGGTCGCGTAAGTTAACGGCGAGTCGAGGGTACTGACGCGCAGTTCTCCCCGCGACTGAATGGCGGCGATACGATTTTCGGCTTTACCGAACCAGGGAATAGATGGCCAGAGGGCCGCTGCCAACAACAGCGTTAATATGCCGATGAACAGATAATTAATCTTTAATTTTTTCAATTAGTTAATTCTCTGAACCGTACGTTGTCTCTGCCTGCTGTGGTGATGATTAAGAAGTGAAGTCGTCATTAATGAGCGGCATTTTGCTTAAACTTGCGTCAGTTGGCAACTTATTCAGAAACCAGACCGCATTTGATGATAAGAGACGGTCGTGATTTTATTTCGACGCAAACGGTTTCGTCGGCGCGGTAGATTCTTTATAATGACGCCCGTTTCCCCCACTTGGGCACACCGAAAGCTTAGAAGACGAGAGACTTATGATGGAAATTCTGCGTGGTTCACCTGCACTGTCTGCATTCCGTATTAACAAACTGCTGGCACGTTTTCAGGCTGCCAACCTCCAGGTCCACAATATTTACGCCGAGTACGTCCATTTTGCCGATCTGAATGCACCGTTGAATGAGGATGAGCACGCCCAGCTTGTACGCCTGCTGAAATATGGTCCTGCTCTTCACAGCCATGCCCCTGAAGGCAAACTGCTGCTGGTTACGCCTCGCCCTGGCACCATCTCCCCGTGGTCTTCTAAAGCGACTGATATTGCCCACAACTGCGGCCTGCAACAGATTAGCCGTCTGGAACGTGGCATTGCCTGGTATGTAGAAGCCTCTACGCTGACCGCTGAGCAGTGGCAGATGGTTGCCGACGAACTGCACGACCGCATGATGGAAACGGTTTTCTCTGCGCTGAACGATGCCGAAAAACTGTTTGTCCATCACCAGCCTGCGCCGGTCTCCAGTGTTGATCTGCTGGGTGAGGGACGCCAGGCGCTGATCGACGCTAACCTGCGTCTGGGTCTGGCGCTGGCGGAAGACGAAATCGACTATCTGCAGGATGCGTTTACCAAACTGGGACGCAACCCGAACGACATTGAACTGTACATGTTTGCGCAGGCTAACTCCGAGCACTGCCGCCACAAAATTTTTAACGCCGACTGGGTTATCGACGGTAAACAGCAGCCCAAGTCGTTGTTCAAGATGATTAAAAACACTTTCGAAACCACGCCGGACCACGTGCTGTCTGCCTATAAAGACAACGCCGCGGTAATGGAAGGTTCTGAAGTGGGCCGCTACTTTGCCGACCACAAAACCGGCCGCTACGATTTCCATCAGGAGCCAGCCCACATCCTGATGAAGGTTGAAACCCACAACCACCCGACGGCTATCTCTCCGTGGCCGGGCGCGGCTACCGGCTCCGGCGGCGAAATCCGCGACGAGGGTGCAACCGGTCGTGGTGCAAAACCGAAAGCCGGGCTGGTGGGCTTCTCCGTTTCCAACCTGCGTATTCCTGGCTTTGAACAGCCGTGGGAAGAAGACTTTGGTAAGCCGGACCGTATTGTTACCGCGCTCGATATCATGACCGAAGGTCCGTTGGGCGGCGCGGCGTTTAACAACGAATTCGGTCGTCCGGCGCTGACCGGCTACTTCCGCACCTACGAAGAAAAGGTCAACAGCCACAACGGCGAAGAGCTACGCGGTTACCATAAACCGATCATGCTGGCGGGGGGGATCGGTAACATCCGTGCCGATCACGTGCAAAAAGGTGAGATCGTCGTTGGCGCCAAGCTGATCGTCCTCGGCGGTCCGGCGATGAACATCGGGCTTGGCGGCGGGGCGGCCTCCTCTATGGCTTCCGGCCAGTCTGATGCCGATCTTGATTTCGCTTCGGTACAGCGCGACAACCCGGAAATGGAACGTCGTTGCCAGGAAGTTATCGACCGCTGCTGGCAGATGGGCGATGCGAACCCGATCCTGTTTATCCATGACGTTGGCGCAGGCGGTCTGTCTAACGCCATGCCGGAGTTGGTAAGCGATGGCGGTCGCGGCGGTAAGTTCCAGCTGCGCGATATTCTTAGCGACGAGCCGGGTATGAGCCCGCTGGAAATCTGGTGTAACGAATCCCAGGAGCGCTATGTGCTGGCGGTTGCCGCTGACCAGCTACCGCTGTTTGACGAACTGTGTAAGCGCGAGCGCGCGCCGTATGCGGTGATCGGTGAGGCCACCGAAGAACAGCATCTCACACTGAGCGACAGCCACTTCGATAACCAGCCGATCGACATGCCGCTTGATGTGCTGCTGGGTAAAACCCCGAAAATGACCCGCGATGTGCAGACGCTGAAAGCCAAAGGCGACGCCCTGAATCGTGGCGAAATCTCGATTGCAGATGCGGTTAACCGCGTGCTGCATCTGCCGACTGTCGCTGAGAAAACGTTCCTCGTAACGATCGGCGACCGTACCGTTACCGGCATGGTGGCGCGTGACCAGATGGTTGGTCCGTGGCAGATCCCGGTAGCCAACTGCGCGGTCACCACCGCAAGCCTGGATAGCTACTACGGTGAAGCGATGTCTATCGGTGAGCGTGCGCCAGTTGCGCTACTGGATTTCTCGGCCTCTGCGCGTCTGGCGGTAGGTGAAGCGCTGACTAACATTGCGGCAACGCAGATTGGCGATATCAAACGCATTAAACTGTCGGCTAACTGGATGGCGGCTGCGGGTCACCCCGGTGAAGATGCCGGGCTGTACGAAGCGGTAAAAGCCGTTGGGGAAGAATTATGTCCGGCGCTTGGCCTGACTATTCCGGTGGGCAAAGACTCTATGTCGATGAAAACCCGCTGGCAGGAAGGTAATGAGCAGCGTGAAATGACTTCGCCGCTGTCGCTGGTGATCACCGCCTTTGCCCGCGTGGAAGACGTGCGCCACACGATAACCCCACAGCTCTCTACTGAAGACAACGCCCTGCTGCTGATTGACCTCGGTCTTGGTCACAACGCGCTGGGCGCGACGGCGCTGGCACAGGTTTATCGTCAACTGGGCGATAAGCCTGCCGACGTGCGTAACGTTGAGCAACTGAAAGGCTTCTACGACGCCATTCAGGCGCTGGTCGCGCAGCGTAAGCTGCTGGCCTACCATGACCGTTCCGACGGCGGACTGCTGGTTACGCTGGCGGAAATGGCCTTCACCGGTCACTGCGGTATTGACGCTGATATCCACTCTCTGGGTGACGATCGTCTGGCGGCGCTGTTTAATGAAGAGCTGGGCGCAGTGATCCAGGTTCGCGCTGCTGACCGTGAAGCGGTTGAGGTGTTGCTGGCACAACATGGCCTGGCAGATTGCGTGCACTATCTCGGCCAGGCGGTAACGGGTGACCGTTTCACCCTGAGCGCCAACGGTCAGCCGGTGTTCAGCGAAAGCCGCACCACGCTGCGCATGTGGTGGGCGGAAACCACCTGGCAGATGCAGCGTCTGCGCGACAACCCGGAGTGTGCCGATCAGGAACACGACGCGAAAACCAACGATGCCGATCCTGGCCTCAACGTTAAACTGTCGTTTGATATCAACGAAGATGTTGCCGCCCCGTACATCGCTACCGGCGCGCGTCCAAAAGTGGCCGTGCTGCGCGAGCAGGGCGTGAACTCCCACGTTGAAATGGCGGCTGCCTTCCACCGTGCGGGCTTTGACGCCATCGATGTGCATATGAGCGACCTGCTGGGCGGACGTATCGGTCTGGGTAACTTCCAGGCGCTGGTCGCTTGTGGCGGGTTCTCTTATGGCGATGTGCTCGGCGCAGGGGAAGGCTGGGCGAAGTCGATTCTGTTCAACAACCGCGTCCGTGATGAGTTCGAAACCTTCTTCCATCGCCCGCAAACGCTGGCGCTCGGGGTGTGTAACGGTTGCCAGATGATGTCTAACCTGCGTGAACTGATCCCGGGAAGCGAGCTGTGGCCACGCTTTGTGCGTAACCACTCCGATCGTTTTGAAGCCCGCTTCAGCCTGGTCGAAGTGACGCAAAGCCCGTCTTTACTGCTTGCCGATATGGTTGGTTCGATGATGCCGATTGCCGTTTCTCACGGTGAAGGCCGTGTGGAAGTGCGTGACGGCGCACATCTGGCCGCGCTGGAGAGTAAGGGACTGGTGGCGCTGCGCTACGTTGATAACTTCGGTAAGGTGACCGAGACCTACCCGGCTAACCCGAATGGTTCGCCGAACGGAATTACTGCCGTTACTACTGAAAATGGTCGCGTCACCATTATGATGCCGCACCCGGAACGCGTATTCCGTACCGTGAGCAACTCCTGGCACCCGGAAAACTGGGGCGAGGACAGCCCGTGGATGCGTATCTTCCGCAACGCGCGTAAACAACTCGGGTAATCAGCTCGATAACCTTTAAGCCCCTCTGCGTGAGGGGCTTTTTTTTGTCAGTCATTTTGTATGCCGCTATCCGACAATGCGTTTAAGTGTCGGGAAATCCCGACATAGGTGGGGTTACGTTGTCGCTAAAAAGAGACATTTAATTATATGATTTACAATGAATTTGTTTTTAAGTGCTGTGGGTGTTGCTGATTGGCGACAGTAAGGGTGAAAAATAGCCAAAATCATTTTTCATATGAATAAGAACATTTTCTATATTTATCATTGTGTTAATAAAGTGTTTTGAATATTGGCACAGATGCTGCATAATATAGCCCAGTGGCTCATTCACCTTCTTATGTCAGCCCCTTCGGGACGTGCTACATAAACTTCGAATGACGCACAACAAGGTGCCTGCCGTCCAACATCTGATATTAGCATCGCTCATATCAACCTTCGGGCGAAACGTCGAGTTAGGCACCGCCTTATTCCACAACAAAGCCGGGTTAATCCCGGCTTTGTTGTATCTGACGTTCCCCTCAGTTAGCATCAACCTATTCCTGTCCATTGAGAGTAACGCCTTGAAGCGCTGGTCTGTTTTCCCCCGATCTTTACGTCAATTGGTTACGTTGGCATTTTTGCTTATCCTGCTGCCGTTGTTAGTTTTGGCCTGGCAGGCGTGGCAAAGTCTGAATGCCCTGAGCGCGCAGGCGGCGCTGACGAACCAAACCACGCTGATTGACGCCAGACGCAGTGAAGCGATGACCAATGCCGCGCTGGAGATGGAGCGTAGCTACCGGCAATACTGTGTGCTTGATGACCCAACGCTGGCTAAGGTTTACCAGAGCCAACGTAAACGCTACAGCGACATGCTGGATGCGCATGCGGGTGTGTTGCCGGATACCAAGCTTTATCAGGCACTGCGTCAGGACCTCAACGATCTCGCGCAGTTACAGTGCACCAACAGTGGTCCTGATAGCGTGGCGGCGGCGCGGCTGGACGCTTTCGCCAGTGCCAATACTGAAATGGTACAAGCGACGCGCACGGTCGTCTTTTCTCGTGGGCAGCAGCTACAGCAGGAAATCGCCGAACGTGGGCAGTTCTTTGGCTGGCAGGCGCTGGTGCTGTTTCTTGTCAGCCTGGCGATGGTGTTGCTGTTTACCCGCATGATAATCGGTCCGGTGAAGGGCATAGAAAAAATGATCAATCGTCTGGGGGAAGGGCGCTCGCTGGGCGATAGCGTATTATTTACGGGACCCCGGGAGCTGCGGTCCGTGGGCCAGCGCATTATCTGGCTGAGCGAACGTCTCTCCTGGCTGGAGTCACAACGACATCAGTTTTTACGCCACCTGTCCCATGAGCTAAAAACGCCTCTGGCGAGCATGCGCGAAGGTACCGAGCTGTTAGCCGATCAGGTCGTTGGGCCGTTAACGCCAGAGCAAAAAGAGGTGGTCGGTATTCTTGATGACAGTAGCCGCAACCTGCAAAAACTGATTGAGCAACTGCTCGATTACAACCGCAAGCTGGCGGATGACGAGGTTGAGCTTGAACGTGTGGAAATCGCGCCGCTAGTGGAAAGCGTTGTTTCTGCACATAGCCTGCCCGCTCGCGCCAAAATGATACATACTGATGTTGCGCTTGCGGTGAACGCCTGCCTGGCAGAACCGATGCTATTGATGAGCGTGCTGGACAATCTTTATTCCAATGCGGTGCACTATGGCGCTGAATCCGGTAACATTTGGATCCGCAGCAGTTTGCATGGCTCAATGGTATACATTGATGTAATGAATACCGGCACACCGATTCCAGAAGCAGAACAGACCATGATCTTCGAGCCTTTTTTCCAGGGTAGCCATCAGCGAAAAGGGGCGGTAAAAGGAAGCGGGTTGGGGCTGAGCATTGCCAGAGATTGCATCCGCCGTATGCGGGGCAAACTGTATCTGGTTGATGAGCATGCGCAAAACGTTTGTTTTCGCATAGAACTGCCGCTATCTGCAGCGAAAAATCACTAAAATAAACCTAAGTCTGGTGAGTATGCCATACGTTGTTGTCCGAATGCTTAAACGACATTTTTTCCGTCGCGTCATCCTCGCAAGCCTGCCGTGTCTGGCGCTGGTAGGCTGCGTCCCGAACGCGGTGAATCATATTATCGGCGACCCTTCGCAGGAGAAAATTCCGCCTCATCAACTGGCGGACTACCTTGCTACCGACTGTAGCGATATCTGGTCGCTGTCTGGTCAGCCCACAGAGACCAATCCGCTGTACTGGCTGCGGGCGATGGATTGCGCCAATCGCCTGATGCCGGTACAGGCGCGTAGTGAAGCCAGCACGATGATGCCTGATACCTGGCAGGGGGCTTTCAGGCGCGGGATCCTGCTTGATAACGCCAACATTACGCCGCCTGAAAGGCGGGAGACGGTTACGCGCCTCGACGCATTAAGCCCGCAAATTCCGCCACAGGTACGGCCGCTGTATCAGGTCTGGCGCAGCAGTCAGACGTTGCAGTTGCAACTGGCCGAAGAGCGTATGCGCTACAGCAAGCTTCAGCAGGCATCAGACAGCGATCTTGATACGTTACGTCAGCAGCAACAACACTTGCAGTCTCAGCTCGATCTCACGACCCGCAAGCTGGAGAATCTGACCGATATCGAACGCCAGCTTTCCACGCGCAAACCTGCCGGTAGTTACAACCCTGATGCGCCGCACGGGAACGATAAACTCACCCCACCTGATAACGAGGAAGGCGCAGCGTCGTCTGCCGATGAGGTCACGCCATGATAAGCCGTAAGCCCGCGCATCTGCTGCTGGTGGATGACGATCCCGGCCTGTTGAAATTACTTGGAATGCGCCTGACCAGCGAAGGCTACAGCGTCGTAACCGCAGAAAGCGGGCAGGAAGGGTTGCGGGTACTGAACCGTGAAAAAGTGGATCTGGTTATTAGCGATCTGCGCATGGATGAAATGGACGGCATGCAGCTGTTTACTGAAATCCAGAAAGTGCAGCCGGGAATGCCGGTTATTATCCTTACCGCTCACGGTTCCATCCCCGACGCCGTTGCGGCGACCCAGCAAGGGGTGTTCAGCTTTCTCACTAAGCCGGTGGATAAAGACGCGTTATACCATGCGATCGACGGGGCGTTGGAACAGTCTGCGCCTGCCGCTGATGACAGCTGGCGTGAGTCCATCGTCACCCGCAGCCCACTGATGCTGCGCCTGCTGGAACAGGCGCGCATGGTGGCGCAATCGGACGTAAGCGTATTGATCAACGGCCAAAGCGGAACCGGGAAAGAAGTTTTTGCCCAGGCCATTCACAACGCCAGCCCGCGCAGCCACAAGCCCTTTATTGCCATTAACTGCGGCGCATTGCCGGAACAACTGCTGGAGTCCGAACTGTTTGGTCATGCGCGCGGCGCCTTTACCGGCGCGGTGAGCAATCGTGAAGGGCTGTTTCAGGCCGCGGAAGGCGGAACGCTGTTTCTCGATGAGATTGGCGATATGCCCGCGCCGTTGCAGGTTAAATTGCTACGTGTATTGCAGGAGCGAAAAGTCAGGCCGCTGGGCAGTAACCGCGATATCGATATTGATGTGCGGATCGTTTCCGCGACCCACCGCGATTTACCCAAAGCGATGGCTCGGGGGGAATTTCGCGAAGATTTGTACTATCGCCTCAACGTGGTGAGCCTGAAGATCCCGGCGCTGGCCGAGCGTACGGAAGATATTCCGCTGCTGGCAAACCATCTGCTGCGCCAGTCTGCTGAACGACACAAACCGTTCGTGCGCGCCTTTTCGACCGATGCCATGAAACGACTAATGACCGCCAGTTGGCCTGGTAACGTGCGTCAGTTGGTTAACGTGATTGAGCAGTGCGTGGCGTTGACCTCTTCGCCGGTGATCAGCGACGCGCTGGTGGAGCAGGCGCTGGAAGGGGAGAATACCGCGCTGCCGACCTTTGTTGAAGCGCGTAACCAGTTTGAACTCAACTACCTGCGTAAGCTGTTGCAAATCACCAAGGGCAATGTGACCCATGCGGCGCGAATGGCGGGGCGCAACCGCACCGAATTCTACAAGTTGCTCTCTCGCCATGAGCTGGATGCAAACGATTTCAAAGAATAAATCTGCGGATTATGTTAGTTTTATTCGATCAAAAGACAGGCGACCTTTTCAAGGAATAGCATGAAAAAGATTGATGCGATTATTAAACCCTTCAAGCTGGACGACGTCCGCGAAGCGCTGGCTGAAGTCGGCATTACCGGTATGACTGTAACAGAAGTGAAAGGGTTTGGCCGTCAGAAAGGCCATACTGAGCTGTACCGTGGTGCGGAATATATGGTGGATTTTCTGCCGAAGGTAAAAATTGAAATTGTGGTCACCGACGACATCGTCGATACCTGCGTCGACACCATTATTCGTACTGCCCAGACCGGTAAAATCGGTGACGGTAAGATTTTTGTCTTCGACGTGGCACGCGTGATTCGTATTCGCACCGGTGAAGAAGACGACGCGGCAATCTAAGCCGCGCCGTGCTTGCCGGATGGCGGTGTAAACACCTTATCAGGCCTACAATATCCCGTAGGCCTGATAAGCGCAGCGCCATCAGGCATGAGTAATTACAAGACTTTATGCGGGCCGAAGCATTCGTAATGAATGTTCTCGTTTTTCACGCCCAGGCCGACCAGCTGCTTCGCGGCAAACTGCATAAAGCCAACCGGACCGCACAGATAAAACTGCATCGCCGGATCGCTGATTGCGCCTTCCAGTTTGTTCAAATCCATCAGACCAATACTATCAAACGCACCTTTCGCGCGATCGGCTTCGGTTGGCTCACGATACCAGGTGTGTGCGCTAAAGCGTGGCAGCGTTTTGCCCAGTTCATTCACTTCATCGGCAAAGGCATGTACATCGCCATTTTCTGCCGCGTGGAACCAGTTAACCTGCGCCGTATGATTCGCTTTTGCCAGCGTATCCAGCATCGCCAGCATCGGGGTTTGACCCACGCCTGCTGAAATCAGAGACACTGGGGTATCGGTCGCAACGTCCATAAAGAAATCGCCCGCAGGTGCAGCTAAGTGAACGACATCGCCCACATTCGCATGGTTGTGCAGCCAGGTGGAAACCTGACCACCGTCTTCACGCTTCACAGCAATACGGTAGCCTTTGCCATCGGGTTTACGGGTCAGTGAGTACTGACGAATTTCCTGATGTGGGAAACCTTCCGGCTTCAGCCAGACGCCCAGGTATTGCCCCGGATGATATTCAGCCACTGCGCCACCGTCGACAGGTTCAAATTCAAAGCTGGTGATAAGTGCACTGCGTGGGGTTTTTGCCACGATGCGGAAAGGACGGGTACCTTCCCAGCCGCCATTTTTATTGGCATTTTCACTGTAGATCTGCGCTTCACGGTTGATGAAAACGTTCGCCAGCACGCCGTATGCTTTGCCCCATGCATCCAGAACTTCCTGGCCCGGACTGAACATTTCGTCCAGCGTTGCCAGCAAATGGCCACCTACGATGTTGTACTGCTCCGGCTTAATTTGGAAGCTGGTATGCTTCTGCGCGATTTTCTCAACGGCAGGCAACAGCGCCGCCAGGTTCTCGATATTGCTGGCATACGCGGCAATAGCGTTAAACAGCGCTTCCCGCTGATCGCCATTACGCTGGTTACTCATGTTGAAGATTTCTTTCAGCTCTGGGTTATGCGTAAACATGCGATCGTAGAAATGGGCGGTCAGCTTCGGGCCTGTTTCAACCAGCAGGGGAATGGTGGCTTTCACTGTAGCGATGGTTTGTGCGTCAAGCATACGGTCTTCCTTTATCTGAAATTTTAATGATGTATGTCAAATGCATCTTATAAAAAATACCCCTGCATTGTAAATGGTTCTTTGTCACTTTGCGTTGTAAAGGTTACATCGTGAAAAATCTGCATCACAAACCTGAAAAGAAATCCGTTGAAATTCAGCAGACCTTTGTTCTCCAAAGCCTTGCGTGCCGTGAAGGTAATCGTTTGCGTAAAATCCTTTGTCAAGACCTGTTATCGAAGAATGATTCGGTTATACTGTTCGCCGTCGTCCAACGGGACTGCCTTTTTAGGCCGAAATTCTATTGTTAGCTGAGTCAGGAGATGCGGATGTTAAAGCGTGAAATGAACATTGCCGATTATGATGCCGAACTGTGGCAGGCTATGGAGCAGGAAAAAGTACGTCAGGAAGAGCACATCGAACTGATCGCCTCCGAAAACTACACCAGCCCGCGTGTTATGCAGGCGCAGGGTTCTCAGCTGACCAACAAATACGCTGAAGGTTATCCGGGCAAGCGCTACTACGGCGGTTGCGAGTACGTTGATATCGTTGAGCAATTGGCTATCGATCGTGCAAAAGAGCTGTTTGGCGCTGACTACGCTAACGTACAGCCGCACTCCGGCTCCCAGGCTAACTTCGCTGTTTACACCGCTCTGCTGCAACCGGGTGATACCGTTCTGGGTATGAACCTGGCGCAAGGCGGCCACCTGACTCACGGTTCCCCGGTTAACTTCTCTGGCAAGCTGTACAACATCATCCCTTACGGTATTGATGAGTCCGGTAAAATTGACTACGAAGATATGGCTAAGCAGGCCAAAGAGCACAAGCCGAAGATGATCATCGGCGGCTTCTCTGCTTACTCCGGCGTTGTTGACTGGGAAAAAATGCGTGAAATCGCCGACAGCATTGGCGCATACCTGTTCGTTGACATGGCGCACGTTGCGGGCCTTATCGCCGCAGGCGTTTACCCGAACCCGGTTCCACACGCACACGTAGTGACCACCACCACCCACAAAACCCTGGCGGGTCCGCGCGGCGGCCTGATCCTGGCGAAAGGCGGTGACGAAGAGCTGTACAAAAAACTGAACTCCGCGGTGTTCCCAAGCGCGCAGGGCGGCCCGCTGATGCACGTGATCGCGGCGAAAGCCGTGGCGCTGAAAGAAGCGATGGAGCCTGAGTTTAAGGTTTACCAGCAGCAGGTTGCCAAAAACGCCAAAGCGATGGTGGAAGTGTTCCTGAACCGTGGCTACAAAGTGGTATCTGGCGGTACTGAAAACCACCTGTTCCTGCTGGATCTGGTTGATAAAAACCTGACCGGTAAAGAAGCTGACGCCGCACTGGGCCGCGCTAACATCACTGTTAACAAAAACAGCGTGCCGAACGATCCGAAGAGTCCGTTTGTGACTTCCGGTATCCGTATCGGTTCTCCGGCTGTAACTCGCCGTGGCTTTAAAGAAGCGGAAGTGAAAGAGCTGGCTGGCTGGATGTGTGACGTTCTGGACAACATCAATGACGAAGCCGTTATCGAGCGCGTCAAAGGTAAAGTTCTGGATATCTGCGCACGCTTCCCGGTTTACGCGTAATTCTGCTTTACGCAAAACGAAAGGCCGCTGATGCGGCCTTTTTTAATGCCTGATAGCGCTGCGCTTATCAGGCTGCTATCACAACGACTTCAGCGCTACGCCTTCATCGCACAGCGCTTCCTCGCTTACCACTCGTCCTGAATGAATTAACTTACGCAGTGCGCGCACTTCGCGTCCGTTGTTGAGCGCTACTGCGCCAATTAGCTTCCCATCACGCAGGTGGAACCAGATAGCCTTGCCGTCATCCGGATTGCCACGACATAACCATGTTTGCCCTTGCATATCGCCAACAAATTGCAGATTGTCATTAAATTGGTCGGTCCAGAACCAGCCTGGCGTCTTCTCCGGCAACGGCAGATTAAGCATTGCGGCAGCGGCAATCTGTGCCTGGTTATTGGCATTTTCCCAGCTTTCTACTCGTTCTAACGAACCGTCGGGCTGGCGCGTTATCGCCACATCACCGGCGGCAAAAATCGCGGGATCGGAGGTGATGCAGGCGGAGTCAACGATAATACCGTTAGCCGTCTCCAGCCCCGCTTCGCGAGCCAGCGCATCATTCGCCACGATGCCGATGCCATAAACCAGCGCATCGGCCTGTAGCGTCTCGCCGTTTTGCAGGGTAAGCGAGAGAAACTCTCCCGCTTCAGCGTGCTCAATGGCGCTGTTGAGCAGCACCCGCACCCCTGCCTGTCGGTGGCGGTTTAGCAGATAGTCGCGCACCGGAGCTGGGGCGTTGCGACCCATTACCGTTGAGGCCAGCTCCACTAACGTCACCCGACAGCCGCGTTGGATCGCGCTGGCCGCTAATTCCAGGCCAATGGTGCCCGCACCGACAATCACAATCGACTTGCCCGGCAGCAAGGCACCGCGCAGACGCTCGGCATCTTTGGCGTGACGCAGGGTAAAGCAACGTTCGCCCAGGTTATCCAGTAACGGCAGCGGTCTGGCGGCGGCCCCGGTCGCCAACAGCAACTGCGACCAGCGGTAAGACTGACCATCGGCGAGCATCAGCGTGCGCGAGGTGCGGTCAATCTGACGCAGCGTGACGCCAAGATGCAGCTGTACGTTGTTCTCCCGCCACCAGTCAGCGTTCAGGATCGGCTGTCGCTGTGGATTTTCGTCCAGCAGCATCGCTTTGGAGAGCGGAGGGCGTTCATAGGGCAGATACGGCTCATCGGAAAACAGATGCAATTCGCCGTTAAATCCTTGCTGACGCAGTGCGACGGCGGCCATTGCCGCAGCCTGACCACCGCCGACGATAGCGATAACTTTATGGCTCATAACGCCTCCTCAGAGATCCAGTCCGGCGGCAACGTGACGAATACCGCGAATGCCCAAACCGGCATCGGCATTGATCATCACGCCACTCAATGTGCGATTGTTGCGCTTTGACGCCAGCATCACATACGGGCCGGTAAAATCCGCTGGCTCAGGAAAAAACTGCAACGGCAAAATGGCGGCGATTTTTTCCGGCGTCAGCGACTGCATAATCGACGTATCGCCCTGGCCCAGCGCCTGTGGGCCGCGCAGATCGGTCGCCATACCGCACGGACCGACGCCGTTGACGCGCACCTTTGGCGCCAGCTCGTAGGCTAACTGGCGAATCAACCCGGTGGCGGCATGTTTAGAGGCGGTATACAACGGACCGCCGCCGCCGGGATACCACGCCGCGTTGGAAAGGGTAAAGATGATGTTGCCTTCGCTGGCGATAAGCGCAGGGGCGCAGGCTTTTGCGCCCAGCAGATAGCCCAGCACGTTGACGTTAAACAGCTCATGAAAGCCGCTCTCCAGCGCGTCTGCTGGCGTATTGACCAGCGAGGCGTTGTGATCCCATATCCCGGCGTTGCCGATCAAACAGTCCAGCGTGCCGTAGCGCGCCAGAATTTGATCCACCGCGCGCTGATAGTCGGCGTAGTAGGTGACGTTGCCTTCTACTGCCAGCACATGTTCGCCAAAACGTTGGCGCAGGCTGGCGACTTTGGCTGGCGAAAGTTCCAGCGTGGCGACCCGCGCGCCTTCCTCAATGAAACGCTCGACCAGCGCCAGGCCAAGACCGGAGCCGCCGCCGGTGATAAAGACCACGTTATCGCGTAAATCGCTCATCTCGCGTCCTCTGGAATATCAACGAACACATCGCTACCTTCCACGTACACCGCGTAGGTGGTCAGCGGATCGGTGGCAGGTAAACACAACGCCTTACCGGTTTTCAGGCAGAAACTGGCGGCATGCAGCGGGCATTCCACCGTCGCGTCGTCTTCCAGATAACCTTCCGACATCGAGGCATTACCGTGGCTACAGCGATCGTTAATGGCATAAAACTCGCCGCCAACGTTGAACAGCGCGATGACGGGCGAAGTGTCGAGCCGGAGCGCTTCACCCTCCGGCAAATCCCCTACGGGGCAGGCATAAATACGACTCATCAGAACAATACACTCAGGTTATGGGAGGTGATCACCGCTTGATCCAGCACGATCTCACGCTCCAGTAAGCGCCACTCATCGCCCGGTAAACGGCGCACTTTGTCCATGCGCATGCCGACGTAAAAGGTTTCATCGCGCTCTTTTTGCGCGCGATACAGCAGATAGTTAAGGCGCACGGCGAATACATCCGGCACTTCGGTTTCACTGACCTGGCAGTTGCTGATCAGGTGTCGGGTACGCGACGGCGGCTCCTCTGCCCAGGCCATTCCGGTTTCCAGTCGCGCAATACGGCGTTCAAGCTGATCTTTATTGTCGTTAAAAATCCAGGTGGTTGGCGGCTGCACGCCTTTGCGACGATCGCGCGTCTGGGCATTGACCGTTGTGCGCATGGTATAGCGAATGTCGTCATCCAGCTGTGCCAGCCAGTCGCGAAACTGCCAGTCATCCAGCAGGCTGGCTTCATGGTAGAGAAACTGCGTAATGCGGTGATGCAGTTCCAGGGAAACTAAAGCACTCATTTCATCACCTCCTGCTGGTAAGCGGCGGTTTTTTCCTGCACTTCCTGCCAGCTTTCGCTGCTGAGTAAATCAGCCCAGCGCTGATACATGCCGCGGGCGGCGGTTTCTGAGAAGATGTAGTTGGTGATCCCCGGAATGCCGTCTTCACGACGTTTCTCCTGACCTAACCCCATTTCCAGGCACAGTTTGCTATTACGCGCCCGATGGCCCTTCAACAGTTTTTGAATTTCACTCCAGTTTTCCGAGTCGTCCTGCTCAAGGAATCCGGCGGGGCCAAAAGCGCGCGTAGCGCTGTTTTCAAATGCGGCTTTCACTTCATCAGAGGCGGCTTTATCGGTAATACAGAACGCCCACACTTCAACCTGATCAGGACCGCGCGGATGCCAGACGCGCAACGTAGCGGTACCATTGAGCCAGGAAAGCGTTGGAAAAATGTTGTTGTGACCGGCCAGACGCAGAGCACGAACCTTACCCAGACGCTGTTCAGCTTCTGCGTAGGTGTCGCGGTAGTAGCTGGAGACTTCGCCGTCGACCCACACGTTGGCATCCGGCTTTTCGGTAAAGAAGAAGCCGCTGCCGTGCCCGTCCTGGCCGAACTGTAGTGCATCTTTGGCGGTTTCCCACACAGGGCGAGCGGTTTGTCCGTCACCGAGGCGTTTATCGCTACCGTCGTCTTTTGCCCCCAACACCTGCACAGCGGAGGCATGGCTGAACAATGCGTGATACTGATCGCTGGCAAACTGTTCGGCGGGGAATTTCCAGTTACAGTCGATGGTCCACTTCTGTACGCCGCCGACGATTTCTGTGCCGCCTTCGCGGCGGTCAAGCACGCCGTCGAGATACCACGCGATGTCACCGAGATAATCGCGCAGCGTGGGCGCGGTGGTGTCCCAGTTGCCGAAAATCAGCCCTTTATAGCTCTCTACGCCAGGAACTTCGTTCAGTCCCCAGTGCGATTTGCATAGCCCTTGCGGGTAAGCGCGAGGCTCCAGCGGGACGTCGATCAGCTCGCCATTGATACCGTACGACCAGCCGTGATACGGGCAGGTAAAGGCGCGAGTGTTCCCGCAGTCGGCGTAGCTGACGCGCATCGCCCGGTGGCGGCACTGGTTGAGAAACGCTTTGATGCTGCCGTCTTTCTGGCGAACCACCACGACCGCATCCTCGCCCATGTAGGTGTTAAAAAAATCACCGGCTTTGGGGATTTGGCTTTCGTGGGCGAGAAATAGCCAGCAGCGCCCGAAGATGCGCTCCAGCTCCAGTTGGTAAATTTCTGGGTCAGTATAAATCCGTGGGGTTACACGACCGTTTTGCGTGTCGATCAGTTGGTAGATGTCTAAATTTGAGGGTGTGGTCATATTTTTTAATCCTGAAAGATAAGATGTATTGACCTTCTATTTTTGTGCCATAAGGATGTTGCTGGTTAGTTATCAATCTGTGAAATAGTAAATTTCTACCAGTTGAGACATTTTTTCGATAACAAGGAGAAGGGCATGGAACTGAGGCACTTACGCTATTTTGTGGCGGTGGCGCAGGCGCTGAATTTCACCCGGGCGGCAGAAAAGCTGCATACCTCTCAGCCGTCGTTAAGCAGCCAGATCCGCGATCTGGAAACCTGCGTGGGCGTTCCGTTACTGGTGCGGGACAAGCGAAAAGTTGCGCTGACGGCGGCCGGGGAGTGCTTTTTACAGGATGCGCTGGCGATCCTTGAGCAGGCGGAAAATGCCAAAGTTCGCGCCCGTAAAACGGGGCAGGAAGATAATCATTTCGCTATTGGTTTTGTCCCTTCCGCTGAGGTGAATTTGCTCCCGAAGGTGCTACCCTTATTTCGTTTAAAACAACCGGATACGCACATTGAGCTGGTAAGCCTGATAACCACCGAACAGGAAGAAAGGATCCTCAACGGAGAACTGGACGTGGGCTTAATGCGTCACCCGGTGTACAGCCCGGAGCTGGATTATCTGGAGCTGATTCATGAGCCGCTGGTCGTGGTGTTACCGGTGAATCATCCGTTAGCCAATGAGCAAGCGATCTCCGCAGAACAGTTACACGGCGTAAATTTTGTCAGTACCGATCCCGCTTATTCCGGGGCGCTAGCGATGATTGTCAAAAACTGGTTTCAGCAGCAGGAAAGCCAGCCCAATATTGTGCAGGTAGCGACCAATATACTGGTGACCATGAATCTGGTCGGCATGGGACTGGGGGTGACTTTGATACCCGGTTATATGAATAATTTTAATACCGGGCAGGTGGTTTTTCGGCCAATCGTCGGTGAAGCGCCAACGCTGGCATTGTTGATGGCATGGAAGAAGGGCGAGCTAAAGCCCGCCCTGCAGCAATTCATCGAACTGGCACAACGCCAGAGGATAGAGTAAAGCGCTATTTCACGAGAACGGTAATCGTGGCTGTACCGCTAAATTTACCTGGGGCTGGCGTTCCACCGAGGAGATTGATCGGCCATGCCTCCAGGCTGATGACCCCCCGGCCGGAAGGATGGATACCGATTAACCCATTTGTGAACGGGATATTGATGTGGGTGTCGTCGATACGAGCCATTCTCACGCCGATGTCCGGGGTATTATCGGCCTCCCGGCGGCGGGCGACTAACGTGTACTGATCAAGCAGATCATCGCCATCAATCCTCATTTCCATCTTATTGTTGATGCTTGATGTATCGCCACAGTCGTAGACAATATCAAAATTGACTGGTGTATAGCCGTCCGGCATCTCATTACGGGTAGTGAAACGGCTGGTGTTGATATAACCGAGATCGACCTGAATGACGTCGCCCTGGTTGATTTTACAGTCCTGAGGCACGGTAATGCTCCCCTGGATGCGCAGTTCGGCGATATCTCCCAGGCTGTTCATTGACGGAGGGGAGGTCGTCGTGCTCCATCCGGCCCGTACGGAGGCGATTAGGGTATCTGGAATCACCAGTTCACCTAAGAAGGGTTTGGTGACGTACAGCGTAAAACGGGTACGTGCGCCTATCGTCACCGGCGCGGCGCGATTCTCCGCCGGATCGTCGGTACACACGCTGCCTTTGGGGTTGTTTATTTCATACGAGCCATTTTCTCTCAATGGGTCACGGTTTGTCGGTAAGACGGCTGTGGCGCCGGGAATATCGTCAACTTCGGTTTTAATATCCAGATTATCATTCAGATGGTAAAAGCCGCTGAGTTGACCGATTCCGGGTAGCGCGCTGGTGACCGTATAGAACAGCGCCACTCTGCTACCCGCGCCACAGTCACAATCAATTTGATAGGCACCGCCCGAGAGCGGTGTCGGCAGCTCCAGCGAGGTTCCGGCGACGTTCTGGGCTTGTGTCCAGTCGCTGGAGACATCGGCGTTAAAGCGACCTGCTGCGGCGCAGGACCCGTTCGCCGCGTAGACCGGGGCGATAGATAGCACCAGCAGCGCGGCGGCAATCCCATTTTTCATCCACGAATTCTTTATTGACATAGTGCGTTCCCATTATGTATTGCGGCGCTGCGAGCGGCATCTTCCTGCAGGCTGAAGGTAAACTGGCACTGTTGATCAGGCTGATTGCCCCAGCGCACGGACCACCTCTGCGGCTGATTGTTCACGCCGGTGATATACAGCACGCCGCCTTCATCGACGATGCTTTGCTGCGTCTGGCTGCTGGCTACTGCGCCGAAGGGCAGCGCATTCCCTCGCGCATCGGTGAGTTTCAACAGCACGCGGTAGCCGGTCTGGGCAATAAAGTGCGCCGTTACGGCGGCACCGCGATTAGGCACCACGGTACGCACGGTTTCGGTCACATCGACATTATCCGGCATCATAGTGGTATCGAGAGAGATGGCGTTTTCCTGATACGCGGTCAGATAGGGGATAATGGCATAGCCAAAATAGTCGGTGGCGATGCCCGGATAGTTTTTCACCCGGATACCTGCCGCGCCGTTGGCGTCAATCAGCGCAAAGGCATTACCCAGCGGCTGCGACAGCGTCACGCCGTGGGGATGGGCGACAATACCACCGGAGAGGCCGTAGCTCATCTGCTGGCTATCGCTGCTGTAGTCGTAGCCCGCATTCATGGTGCCATAGGCAGAGCGATAGCTGCCGTACAGGCTGCTGCTATCACCACCGCCGCCTTCGCTTTGCCGCTGTTTGAGGCTATAGCTCAGTCGACGGTCTTCCAGCATCGAGCCGTTGATACCCACTTCGTGCTGTGTGGCGCGATCGCGTTGATCGGTGGTGCGCCAGGTTGCCCGCGCATGCGACAGCCAGCGATCCAGCGGTACGCTCAGGCTGAGCGACAGCGTCCGATCGTTGTCGCTGTCCTGCGAATCGGTGAACTGGCCGCTGAGGTTATAGCTCACGCCCCATAGATTGCCGTTCAGGCCGATGGACAGGTTTTTATCCTGCCCCCCGCGATCCCAGTACTTCTGCTGCGAGCCGGAGGCGTAGAAGCTGATACCAGAAAACAGCGACTGGCTGACGGTGAACTGAGCTTCATCGCGCAGGCGGTCGTCGGCGCTGATGTCCTTCTGGTTGGCGTCGGAGAAGTTGAAATAACCGCTGCTGGTGTAGCGATAGTAGCTTACTGACACGCTGGTGCCGCTTTCCGGTAGATCTTTGATGTACTGGGTACGCCAGCTGTAGCCGTGATAGTTTTCATCGTTATCAAGCTGGGTATTCGCACGGCTGACATCCATTGATACCGCCCCAAGTTCGCCGAGCGTAGAGCCGAGACCCAGCGCCAGCGCCCGATAGTCCTGCGAGGCATTCAGGCCACCGTACAGGGTCAACACGTTGTTCAGGCCATAGCTGGCGGTGCTTTCAAGGAACTCCGGCTCGTTGCTGTCCTGCGAGCTGGCGGCGCGAAAGCGCCCGGCGGTGGCGCTGTATTTGAGATATCCCGGCCTCTGCATCTGCGGTAGCGCGGAGAACGGCTGGACGAAGTGCCGCACGCTACCGTCGGCCTCTTCGATAGTGACGTCTAAATCGCCGCTGAAGGAAGAGGGGTAGAGGTCGTTGATTTCAAAAGCGCCGGCCGGGACATTGCTTTGATACAGGGTGTAGCCGTTTTGCCGTACCGTGACGATAGCGCTGGAGTTGGCGATACCGCGAATAGTCGGCGCAAAGCCGCGCTGGCTGTTGGGTAGCATGGTTTCATCGGAGTACAGCCGCACGCCGGTAAACTGATAGCTGGTGAATACCGTGCCTTCCGTTGCGCTCTCGCCCATTACCAGCTGCGATTTCAGACTTTTGATATCCCGCTGCAACCAGCTATTAATGCTCTCCCAGCGTGTGTCGTTATCGTTGTGCGTCCAGGTGGAATAATTGCGCAGCCGCCAGGGGCCGATATTGGCGCCGTTTTGCATATTCAGATACTGGCGCTGGGTGTTATCGCTGTCGTATTGGTTCTGCGAGCCGCTAAAGGCGTAGTTGGTAAACAGCACCGGCATACCGTCGTCCCAGCGGGAGGGGTCAATATAGCCGCGGGCGTCGCGGTACAATGCAATCTGCGGCACGCTGAGATTCAGCCGGCTATGGTTGAAGTCGAACTGAGAGACGCTGCCGGGGATGGCCTGCGCCAGATCGGCAATTATCGTACGGTTGTCCTGCTCCGCAAGCTGCGGATAGTTGTCGATCTTAAAGCCTAACTCACGTAGCTGCCCAAGGGTGAACTGAGGAATCAGCTGGTGGTCTTTACCGGCGATGAACGGCAGCGTACGTTGTACCGTTTTCTTTTTATTAATATAAATATCAACAATATATTCACCAGGGAGCTGGGCGTTATTCTGAGAAAATACGTTGAGATCCACTGCCCGCTGGCCACTTTTCTCCGTTTCCAGCAGCGCCGGGTCAAAATAGAGATCGCTGGCCCAGGCCTGGCATGCGCTCAGGCATCCGCTGACAATCGCGCAATGTATCCAGACAGAGAGCCGTTTCGTGGTTAATAAATGCGGTGTTAATTGCACCATTTCGCTTGTCATTCCTTGAGAGCTATTATCGTGTGGTCAACGTGGGGGACGGCTATTGCAGCGTTCGGGTTTCCGTTTTGGTGGCCCCGCCGTAGTCGTTAATGGCTGCCCACTGCACCGTTTTCCCTGCAGAAGCGGGAACCTCGATCTGTTTATGCTCGCCGGGAGCGATATAGTCGATTTTACTGGTGAGATCGGTTTTCCCGAGCGCAATACCGGCAAAGACGACGTGATAAGCTGATGGGTTATAGATGTCTAACTTATTATTGCTATATTTATATTCGAGAGATTTATAGGCATCGTAAGGTTTACCCGTTAAATTGGCTGGCCGATAGAATAGTTTGATACGCGTTTTAAATACCAGGGTCAGCATATTATTATCGCTGTCGGCAGACTGGCTTTTTGCCGGGATCGCGCGGACGTTAATAAAGAAAAGTGATTCTTTGTTATTAATGATGTTTTCAGATGATTTAATTATTCGTAGTGATGAATCGCTGCCCGAATCCAGACGAAATAGCGGTGGCGTAATAATAAAAGGACCACGCGCCGTTCCTTGCGCATTATCGACCCACGACTGTAATAAATAGGGCAGGTTCTCGCTGCGGTTAGCCACCGGCAGGGCGGCCTCTTTTTTCCCGGCATCGTAGATGACGCGAGTTCTCTCTAGCACAATTCCACCCGCGAGGCACTGGCTGACCCAGCCGCCAAGCAGCATCGATAATACGAGAATAGTGTGTTTTTTCATCACAGTCATCCTTAACCAGACGTCAGAAAACGTCTCTTTCCGTCCTTGCTGGAAGAAAAGAGACGACGTACGGGAATTAGCGGTAGTCTATGGTGACATCCACGCTGGCGTTGGCTTCCCCAGGGGTGATCAGTGATGAATCAACGGTGGAGACGTAATAGGCTTGCAGACCTACGGTAGTGGTGCCATCGGCTTCCGGGGTAAAACTAACTTTCGGCGTGGTGAGCTTATTCAGCGACATTTGTTGGCCGTCGCTGGCTCTGTCGATACGGATACCCACGCCGGTTGCAGGGGTATCCAGGCTGCTAACGGCGACCAGATCGTCGTGATTGGCCACGGTGCCGCCTGCACGCGTTTCCAGCCACACCTGGAACGAGTTGTCCGTTGTACCATCAACGTGTTCCCACGGGGTGGTTGGGCAATTTTTTAACGGAATATCAACCGGAATCGCCGGGGAACGGTCGCCGACGCTTTTAAACTGAGCAGCGGCGTAGTGACCCAGTTCTACGTTGATGACATCGCCATTAGAAAACTCACAGGTGCTGGTTAGAATTTCACCCGTAAATTCAATGGTGCCATCTGTCGCCCATGCGCTTCCCGCAGAAAGCGCTATCAGGCTAACTGCTATAGATTTTGTAATTTTGTTCATTAAATTCCCTCTTATCCGATAAACCTATTGACAATTAAATTTATGAAAACATACAGGTTAAAATTAATTGCGGGGCGATGGTATTCGATATTCGTGCATAAGCAAGTTAAGGCGTGATGTTTTCAGATTATATTTATTAAAAATAAGCGAATTAACTGTCATTGTATTAAATAATATTAAATTAGTGAGGGGTGAAATATTATAATAACGAATGTTTTTGCTAAGTATTATACTCGTGATGATATTAAGCCCTTAATATTCAGTTGCGTGTTTTTTAGCTAAATATTTTCCTTTCTTGCATTCCTGTTTACTCATCCCATCACATCTTCTGCTGTAAAATTGTACAGGTGTAAATGATTGTTGATTCGGATAGCCAACAGTGTTGGTTAAAAGTGATGTTTGTCACAATTATCTGGTAAATGTGAACAGTAGTACTCTTCAGAATGCGGCTTGTGTCATTAGACTAGGGCTTCTAAAACGGGAGGACCCATGGCTTTGCATTCCACGCGCTGGCTGGCGCTCGGTTATTTCACCTACTTCTTTAGCTACGGTATTTTTCTGCCTTTCTGGAGCGTCTGGCTCGAAGGGCTGGGGCTGACGCCGGAAACCATCGGTTTACTGCTGGGCGCGGGGCTGATTGCCCGTTTTCTCGGCAGTTTGCTGATTGCGCCGCGCGTAAGCGATCCCTCTCGTCTGATCTCCGCTTTACGTATTCTGGCCCTGTTGACGCTGGTGTTTGCGCTGGCCTTCTGGGCGGGCACCAACGTGGCGTGGCTGATGGTGGTGATGGTCGGCTTTAACCTGTTTTTCTCGCCGCTGGTGCCGTTGACCGACGCGCTGGCCAACACCTGGCAAAAACAGATAACCATGGACTACGGTCGGGTAAGACTGTGGGGATCCGTTGCCTTTGTGATTGGCTCCGCGCTGACCGGCAAGCTGGTGAGCCTGTTTGACTATCGGGTGATCCTGGTCCTGCTGTCGCTTGGCGTCGCGTCGATGCTATTGGGGATGATGATCCGCCCGAGCGTGCAGCCAGCGGGGGAAAACCGTCAGCAGGAGAGCGCGGGATGGCCCGCCTGGCGTGCGTTGATAACCCAAAGCTGGCGTTTTCTGGCCTGTGTGAGTTTGTTGCAAGGTGCGCATGCCGCTTATTACGGGTTCAGCGCCATCTACTGGCAGTCTGCCGGATATTCCGCTTCGGCGGTGGGCTATTTGTGGTCATTAGGCGTGGTGGCGGAAGTGATTATTTTTGCGCTCAGTCACAAGCTATTCCGCCGCTTTAGCGCGCGCGATTTGCTGCTGCTTTCCGCTGTTTGCGGCGTGGCACGTTGGGGGTTGATGGGCTGGAGCACTGAGCTACCGTGGCTGATCGTGGTGCAAATCCTCCATTGCGGAACCTTTACCGTCTGCCACCTGGCAGCAATGCGCTATATCGCGACGCGCCAGGGCAGCGAAGTGATACGTTTGCAGGCGGTGTATTCTGCGGTGGCGATGGGCGGCAGCATCGCCATCATGACCGTATTCGCAGGCTACCTGTACCAGAATCTGGGCAACGGCGTATTCTGGGTGATGGCGCTGGTGGCGCTACCGGCAATCTTTCTGCGCCCGAAGGTGGTGGCGCAGCCTGCAACGTTATGATTCGAGGATTTTGCGGATCTGCTGCTGCTGATGCGGCGTAAGTGCCAGATCCGCATGAATCAACGGCGGTGAAAACAGCGGCAGCGGCGTGGTATACGGCGTAATAATCAACGTGACTCCGCGCGGCGAACCCTGTTTTTGAAAGTCCTGCATCGGCATATGTTTTACGTTGAGCGGCAGCAGCGTCAGTTCGCGCAGCTGTTGCTCAATATGCGCTTCAAGTTGTTCATTGTTGCCGGTCAGCAGGATAATCTGCTTCTCGTGCAAATCCTTCTCCTGCATCAGCCAGGCACCGAAAATAACGGCGACCAGCCCGATCTCTTCTTCTGAAAACTGCACATCGTACTCCGCTTCGAAGCCATGTATCGCCTCGCGGGTAGTACGAACCAGACGGGGATAAAGTCGGCTGAACTCCTCCGGCAGCGTGTTATCTATGCCAATGGCAAACACGCTGCGGTTAAGCGCCTGGGCAAGGTGAATATACAGCTGATCGTTCAGTCCTTGCTCATCGCTGAAGTGCACATTGCCATACTCGCGAAAACGCAGCACCAGCCGTGCAATAGCAAGGCGCAGGCGACGATCCTGCTGGTGGTTATCGCGCACGGGGTCGGGGATACGGAGCATTGAGAACAGCAACGCCATAAACAGCGATTCGCCCGGCGGCGCACTCTGCATGACGTGGCGCTGCCAGTGGCGGCCAATTTCCTCAGCGAGCGGATACTCTGCGCAGGATTGCGCCCAGCGTTGCTGGAGCGGATTAAATTCCGGGGTGACTCCCGCGTGATGCTGTAGCAGACAATACTGTAAATACAGGCGCAGGAACTGGACGTCACGGTACTCAAACGGCTTCTGCAAGCGCCGGGAGCACAGATTAATGAGCGCATGCAGATTGGTGTCGTCATACAGCGTACGCGCGATACCTTGTTGTTTCAGCGCCATTTTTAATGCGGGTGTGAAATGCTGGGCGATAAAAGTCGGGCAGATCCGCAGACCGCGGCGCAGCCACTGCAACAGACACAGGCGCTGATTTAGCGGGGTCCCTTCGATCGTATAGCCGCCATTCAGCGCGGTGGTAATCGCGAGTCGGTGATAGCGCTGGATTTCGAGTCCTGCGCCAATAATATCTTCCTCAACAGTGGCATCATCAACGCCATTGAGGCTACTGAAGGTTTGAGCTGTAGCGATTTGCCCTGGCAGGAAAAGCGTCAGCAGCACCTGGCAACGGCGCTGGGGAGCGGAAAGTACAGATGGTGGAGCAAGCGTTGACATCATCTGTAGAATCTCCCGTAAGTATGTTTGATAAGAATAGCTAAAGTTTGCTCATAGATTTGGAGAATGGAATGCTTTCCACCAGGAATGCTGGAGAGCGTCACAGAATTTTTAACGTGCGGAACAGATAGCGGGAGTGGAACGCAGCGCGTTAACTGGCTTTTTCACTGTTTTATCTTCTATTGAGACATAAAAAAAACCCGCCTGAGGGTGACGGGTTGAGAAGACGAGTGGAAATGCGCGGTCTGGTGTTACTGCTCGCGGCTCAGCGTTAATCCCACATCACCGCCAGGATGTACAGACAATAGCGTCTCTTTTGAGTAACCGCTTTCGCTCATCAGACAGGCGCAGGCGGCGTCAAAGATAGCCAGGACCAGTAAAATTGAGGTGGTGGCCAACATGTTCAGCGGGTCGGCCTCACGCTGGACGCCGGTGGAAATCACCAGCCTCGACGCTTTAGCAATGGCTGAGTCGGCGTTTTCAGTCACGCTCAGGATGGGCACATTTCTCGCAGCCAGTCCGGGCAGCAGCCGAGTGAGTTCATCCGAATTTCCCCCGCGTGATAGCATAATGACCAGGTCATCGGCGCGTAAAAAACCGAGATCGCCATGCGCCGCATCCGTCGCGTTGAGGTAAATCGCCGGACGTTCCACGCAGGCGAGCATGTGCGCGACTTTACGCGCCGCAATACCGGATGTACCGACGCCAGTGACGACGATTTTCCCCTGGCAACCGCGCAGCTCCGCCATTAGCGACTGCCAGACCGGTTCAGTCAGATGCTGTCCCAGACCTGCGAGGGCATCGCTATAGAGCTGAAATACGCCGGTGGCCTGAGACCAGGAGTCACTCATGCGTCCTCCTGCATCAGTTGGCGGTATTTCATATGATCCTGATACATCTCGTGGAATACCCGATATTTGCGATCGTAGTACTGCTTAATGCGATTGGTCTGCGGGGTGACCGTTTTACCTATCCGGCTCATCGCCGACATCGCTTCCGGGAACGTGTCGAACACGCCTGCGGCGATAGTCCCCATCATCGCGCCGCCCAGCAGCATGGCTTCGCTCTCTTCAGGCAGCAGCATGGCGCAACCGGTGGCGTTGGCATGCTCCTGAACGAAGATCGGGTTTTTCGTCCCGCCGCCGCTGGCCATGATCGTATCGATGGTGTAGCCGCTTTGGTTCATCGTTTCAATGATATGGCGCGTTCCCAGCGCAATGGCCTGGATGGTTGCGAGGTACTGGAGCGCCATATCTTCCGGCGTGCGGGACAGCTTCAGTCCGGTGATTGCTCCCGTGAGCGTGGGGTTAGCGCGCGGCGAGCGGTTGCCGTGGAAATAGGGCAGGATGTGCATGTCACGGGTCAAAAAGGCGATATCTTCCGGCTCACCAGCCATTTTACGCAGCAGCGCATTCAGCACTTCATAAATGGTTTGTCCCTGAGACTTAGCCTGCGTCAGCAGGGTTTCGTAACACGGGTGCGACTGAATAACGTGGTCGATTAACGCCCCGGTTGCTGATTGTCCGCCTTCATTAAGCCAGTATTCCGGCAGTACGGCTGAGTAGTAAGGGCCCCAGACGCCGCCGATAAAGCGCGGCTCTTTGGAGATCGCCATGTGTCCGGTGGAGGTGCCACCAATTAGCGCGACACGACGGTCAAAATCCGCCACCTCGCCGGAAACTCCGCTTGCGCCGAGCGTACCGAGTGTGCCGGCGTGGGCATCGATTATCGAAACGCTGACCGCGGTCCCCGGAATCAGTCCCATTTCGCTGGCGGCGCGCGCGGACAGCCCGTGACCGAGCGGTTCACCCATGGTTTTCACGTAGCGACCAATTTTGGCAGCATCATGTTCCAGCAGGTCTTCCAGCCCAATCTGGCGGAAATAGCTGGCATCCCATTTGTCTTCATGGCCCATATAGGTCCATTTACACACTGTCGAACACAATGAGCGTGTGTCATCGCCTGTTGCGCGCCAGGTCAGGAAATCGGGCAGATCAAAGTAGTAACCCGCATTGGCCCAGGTATTGGGCATATGCTGCTTCAGCCACAGCAGCTTGGGCGTTTGCATTTCCGGGGAGATAATGCCGCCAACGTAGTCCAGCACCCGATGATGCAGGGCGTTAATGCGTTCAGCCTGGGTAATGGCGCGGTGATCCATCCACACAATGATGTTCTGTTCGCTGCGCCCGGACGGGCTGATGGTCAGCGGTTTACCTTCTTTATCCAGCACCACCAGTGAGCAGGTAGCGTCAAAGCCCAGACCTTTCACCTGGATTGGGTTGATATCCGACTGATTAATCGCATCGCGAACCGCGTTACACACCGCCTGCCAGATGTTATCGGAAGACTGCTCAACAAAATCGGCCTGCGGGCGGTAAATCTCGATAGCCCGACTGGCCTGGCCGACCATTCTGCCGTTGAGATCAAACACGCCGGCACGGGCGCTTCCGGTTCCGACATCCACACCAATAAAGTAACTTGCCATAATTTTTTCTCCTGAAATCAGGCTTTACGATTCTGTAATGCGATAAAGAGGATCAGCACCGCGCCCCACAGGGCCATCGTCAGATAGCTGCTGACCCCCAGCAAGTTAAGGCCGCTTTCCAGCATTTGCAGCACAATCAGCGCCAGTACCAGGCCGATAATGCGCCCGAAACCGCCATCCGGGTTGATGCCGCCGAGGACGGAGGCAAGGATGGTGACCAGCAGGTAGGACTCACCGTATCCGGCTTTTGCCGAGTTGAATTTCGCCATCATCAGAATGGCGGCGACCCAGCCGAGCAGGGCAGAAATCACGTACACGGAAATTTGTACCCGGACGGTATTTACGCCGCTGTAGCGGGTAGCCTGTTCATTGGAACCCACGAGATACAGACTGCGCCCAAGCGTGGTGTGCTCCAGCAGTACCCACAGCAGGATTGCCACCAGGAAAAAGAGCAGCAGCGCTACCGGAATACCGGCAATCGTGGCGTTACCAAGATATTGAATGGCGGTCGGGAAACCGGAAATCACTGTCCCATTGGAAAGCAGAATATTCAGCCCGGAGATAAGCGTCATCGTGCCGAGCGTGGCGAGAATCGGCGAAACCCCGACCCAGGCAATCAGCGCGCCGTTGAGCGTACCGATTGCGACCGCCACGGCAGCGCCTGCCAGCAGCGCCAGCACCAGAAACAGCGGGTTATCCGGATGGGTGACGATAATCGCCGCCATTACCAGCGAGCAGGCATTCGCTCCTGCAATTATCGACAGGTTTATGCCGCCGGTCAGCATGGTCATGCCCATCCCGAGGGCCAGCATGCCAAGGATCGGCAGTTGCGAGCCAATCGACTGGAAGTTAGCGACGCTGAAAAAACGGCTGCCGAGCAGGGCCGAGAAGACCAGGGCGACGACCACAATAATGACGCATTGCAGACGAATGATGGCATCACCGGGTAAAAATCTGGCGATTGTTTTCATCTCAAAGCTCCCTTGCCAGTTTGCGTTTTTCATTCCAGGCCGTGGCGCTAATGCTGACCAGGATAATGGCGCCGCTGAACACGGTGTGCCAGTAAGAGGAGACGCTGAGCAGCGTCAGGCCATTTTGTAAGAAGGCCAGCAGAACCACGCCGAGCAGTGTTCCGGTTAATGTTCCGCGTCCGCCGCTCATGCTGGTTCCGCCGAGCACGACCGCCGCCAGCACCGTCAACTCAAAGCCGAGCAGCGAATTGGGCGCAACTGACTGGGTGATTTGCGCCTGAACCACGGCGGCAACGCCTGCCAGAATGCCCATGTAGCCATACACGTAGAAATGCAGCTTCAGCAGATTCAGTCCCAGACGCGAGGCCGCATCACGATTACCGCCCATGGCGTAAACCTGACGGCCAAGACGGGTATAGTTCATCAGCACGGCGGTAAAGATGATCACAGCCGCAAGGCACAGCAGGGGCAGTGTCAAGCCGTAGTCGTAGCCATCCGCCGCGGTGAACGAGAACCAATTGATGCCGTTCATAAACCAGTCCGGAAAGCCGTACAGCCAGGTGCCTTTGGTGGCGTACACCAGCAGACCGTAGTAAACGTTCAACGTGGCGATGGTAATGATGATGGCCGGAACGCGCAGCCAGTAGACCAGGAAGCCATTAATAAGTCCCAGCAGCAGACCCACCGCAATCGCGATGATTAACGCCAGCGCGAAGTTGCCGCCGTGGCCGATAACCCAACTGGCCATCGCATACTGGGCTATCGCGGTCATCGCCGGAAATGAGATGTCGATCCCGCCGGAAATCAGTACCACAAACAGCCCGCAGGCAAGGATGCCGAGAATCGCATAGCTGGTAGCCACATCCGTCAGGTTCCCCAAAGACAAGAACTCATCGGTGCTGATGCTCAGCCCAACGGCAAGGGCCACAACCAGCAGGCCCAGCCAAAACTCATGTTGCCCGATTAAACGGGAGAGATGCATCTTATTCATTGATTACCTCGACCACTTCAGCAATCTCCTCTTCACGGCACTGATGAGGATTAAATTCCGCCACCAGCCTGCCGCGACGCATCACCAGCACGCGGTGGCTGTTGTAATACGCTTCCGGGATTTCATCGCAAATCATCAGCACCGCCATACCCTGTTCCGCCAGATCGCGGGCTATCTGGTAAATACCCTCTTTGTTGGCGATATCTACGCCTACGGTAGGGGAGTCGAGGATCAGGATGCGGGGATTAGTCGCCACCCATTTGGCAATGGCGATACGCTGGGCATTACCGCCGGAAAGGGTTTTAACCGGCAGGTGTGGATCGGACACTTTGATATTCAGCTCGCGGATCAAGTCGGCGACCAGCTTTTGCGCTTTACGATGATCGAGCAGGCCGCTGCCAGTATGCAGTTGATCAAACACCGTGACGATGGTGTTGTCGTAGATCGACTGCTCCATGATCAGCCCCTGCGTCAGGCGATCTTCTGAGACGTAGCCGATCCCATGTTTGATGGCATCATGGTTATTGCGAAGAGTGACCGGCTGGCCGTTAATGCGAATCTCACCGCTTTCTGGGTGCGTCATGCCAAACAGGCTCAGACAAAGTTCGGTGCGTCCGGCGCCCAGCAGCCCCACAATGGAGACAATCTCGCCGCCGTGCAGCGACAGATTAATGTTTTGGTATTTGCCTCTGCGGCTGAGGTTGCGCAGCTCCAGCAGGGGCTCTTGCTCAATAGCGGGTCTTTCCGGCAGCGGGCTATAGTGGAAGCGTTGTCCGGTCATCAGGAAAGCCAGCTCGTGGCTGTCGAGTTCGCTGGCAGGATAAGTGCCCACCAGTTTGCCGTCGCGCATCACGCTGATGCGGTCAGCCACTTCCATCACTTCATCCAGACGGTGGCTGACAAACACTACACAAATTCCGGCAGCTTTTAGTTCGTTAACGACCCGTAGCAGGCCATTAACCTCCTGACGGGTTAGTGAGGCGGTAGGCTCGTCCATAATCACCAGACGCGCATCGGCGGCAATCGCCCGGCAAATGGCGACCAGTTGTCGGTCGGCAATCGAGAGTTTTTCAACCTTTTTATCGGGATCGATGTTCACACCGATGCGCTTCATGGCTGCCAGCGCCTGCTGCTTCATGG
This sequence comes from Citrobacter sp. RHBSTW-01044, assembly GCF_013781945.1. Taxonomy (NCBI): domain Bacteria; kingdom Pseudomonadati; phylum Pseudomonadota; class Gammaproteobacteria; order Enterobacterales; family Enterobacteriaceae; genus Citrobacter; species Citrobacter sp. RHBSTW-01044. Next base: position 1,296,361 of record NZ_CP056180.1, read on the forward strand.
CGCCACGACGTACCCAGATATCGCCACCGGGCAGATAGCGGTTGACCGCGATATTCTCCGCGACGCTAAAGTTAGGGAACAACGACAGGTCCTGGTAAATAACCTGAATGCCATAATGGGAAGAGAGCTGCGGCGTCAGGTGATGGAACAATTTGCCATCGAGTAAAATCTGCGCGCCTTTTTCCGGATGATAAACTCCGGAGATCACTTTAATAATGGTACTTTTACCACAGCCGTTTTGACCCGCCAGACAGTGAACTTCGCCTTTTCTCAGCGTCAGATTCACGTTATCCAGCGCCAGCACGCCCGGGAATTGTTTGCTGATATTCTCAAGAGTGATAAATGCGGTGGTGTCTGCCATGGACAATACCCCTGCGAGCGCCCGGATGGACGCTGAGTGTTAGTTTGGTTGATAGCGCCGGCCAGACGGCCGGCGTTAAGGTTCCCTGGTGTTGGCTAAAGCCTTAGAAACCAAGTGATTGTGCGTTGTCTTTGGTGACTTCGAGGATCTTGTTAAAGCGGATCACTTTCTTCTCCGTGTCGATATCGGCTTTCCCTAAACCATCGATACTCAGGTCGGCGTTAACTTCTTTGCCCTGCAACAGCTGATCGGCAACCGTTACCAGCGCGTAGCCCGCGTCTTTTGGATCCCACAGCAGCGCTTTTTTGATATTACCGCGCATCAGGTAAGGTGCAGCCTGTGCTGGCATTGCGATCCCGACAACGGCGATTTTATCTTTGGCGCGTTTTTTCTGCACAGCCTGACCCGCACCGATTGGACCCAGCGAGCCGAAACCGATAATGCCTTTCATCTGCGGATAAGTTTTCATGAGGTCCAGCGTCGTGGCGTAGGATTTATCGATGCTTTCCGCAACCGGCAGACGTGAAGTGACCTCAAACATTTCCGGATATTTTTCTTTCTGGTACTTAATTGCATAATCCGCCCACGCGTTATGCAGCGGCACCGTCAGTGAACCGACATAGATGGCGTAACCCCCTTTGCCGCCCATGTTTTTTGCTAACTCATCGACGTTGGCCTGTGCGTATTTTTCACTATCGATGGTTTCGATATCCCATTGGCCAATTTGCTCATCCGGGGATTCGTGCGTCAGAACGACAATGCCTTTATCGCGCGCTTTTTTCAGTACTGGCTCAAGGACCTTGGCGTCATTCGGTACCACGATGATGGCGTTGACGTTTTTGGCGATCAGATCCTCAATCACTTTGACCTGCTGTGCCGGATCCGGCGTGGAAGGCCCGGTCTGGTAAGCATTCACATCCAGTTTTTTTGCTGCTTCATTAACACCGGTTTCCATCCGGTTAAACCACGGAATCCCGGTGACTTTGGCAACCACAGCAATTTCATATTTTTCCGCCGCAAAGGACGTGCCGGACAACATGCATGCAGAAACCAGGGTTGCACTGAGTAATGCGAGTTTGAATTTCATAGTTGTACCTTTCGTAGGGGGCAGGACATGTCACGGCGTGAAGTTAACAACGAATGGAAGAGGGAATGAATCACAAGTTTGGTGAATGTGATCTATGCCCATTATTGTAATTTTATGGAAAATAAACGGTTAAATATTGGTTAAATTGGAACGGAAATACACTCAGTAATTTAAATTCAGTGTTAACAAAACATTAAAATGAAACCATAAATTAACAAATTGTTATCATTTTACTTAAGTTGTGGCGACGAAAAGGTATTTGGGAGGATGTTGCTGAAGAAGAAATTGTTGAAATTGAGAACTGAATCGATACCGGAAAAGGAGGCTCAACATTTTTTCGTTCAATGGTATCCTCAGCACACTTTCGCCAAACACAGCATCATTATTTGTGGCGGTGTAGATTTTTCTCGTGGAGAACTCATGCAAGGCGTTAAACGTATCATTATGACGTTGTTTCTCGCGATCCTGTCCTTTGGCGCAGGTGCGCATCCCCACAGCTTTATCCATTTGAAAACCGAGATAGTGAGCGAGAATGACCAGTTCGTCGCGCTAAAAATGCGCTGGACGATGGATGAAATCACCTCGGCAGATCTGCTTTACGATGCGGGAAATGCCAAACCTGGTGATGAGATCTGGAAAAAACTGGCGGCAGAAGTGATGGCCAACGTCCTCGGGCAGCACTATTTCACCGAAGTGTGGCACGACGGGAAAAAGGTAAAGTTTAAAAACAGGCCGACGGAATATGGCATGGAGCGTGAAGAACATCAGGCAGTGCTGAAGTTCGTGTTGCCGCTGGCGGAAGCTCAGCCGCTGAGCGGTCAAAAATATACCATTTCAACCTTCGACCCCACCTACTACGTTGATATGAGCTATGACAAAGACAGCGATGCCAGGCTGGCGCAGGCCATAAGTCAGCAATGCCGTATCTCAGTACATACGCCGACGCCGAATGAACAAATGCTGAGCTTTGCGCAGTCGCTGGATAAAGAAGACGCACCGCCGGAGGATATGGAGTTGGGTAAACAGTTTGCACAGACGGTGACGCTGCAATGTCCGTAGTTTATCAACAACGCGCCGCCAGACGCCGCTGGTTCACGCTATGGCCGCTGGCGGTGTTTTTACTGCTGGCTGCAGTCGGCATACTGTGGCTATGGCAGGCCTGGCCGCAGGTGATGATGAAAAGTGTCGTCTGGCAGCGCGACGTTAACCAGCAGATGAGCGGTTTGCTGAAAGCCGTTGCCGCCAATCCGGCCCAGGCCGGGGGATCGCTGCTGCTGTTTAGTTTTCTTTATGGTGTGCTGCATGCGTTGGGACCAGGACATGGAAAAGTCGTCATTACCACCTGGCTGGCAACGCATCCCTCGAAGCTGAGGTCGAGTATTGGCCTGACGCTGGCCTCATCTTTATTACAGGGACTGGTCGCCATCGGGCTGGTGGTTGTGGTGCTCACCATTTTGCAGTTGCCTGCGCGACAGCTACATATGAGTAGTTTCTGGCTGGAGAAAGGGAGTTATGCGCTGGTTGGCGTGTTGGGCATTTTATTGTGCGTCCGTGCGCTGAAGAAATTGCGCCAGTTGCTGTGTCGCCCGAAATTTATCGCCTTCACGCCGCAGCATGTGCATCACGAGGGCTGTGGCTGTGGGCATCAGCATTTGCCTGATCCTGAACAGCTGCAAAGCGGTGATGACTGGCGCGCCCGGCTGATGATCGTTTTGTCTATGGGAATGCGGCCATGCTCCGGGGCAATTATGGTTTTACTGTTTAGCAAAGTGGTTGGCGTTTTTAGCTGGGGCATGGCGTCGGCGCTGGCGATGGCGGCAGGAACCTCTTTGACGATTACGTCACTGGCTTTGCTGGTACACAGTTTCCGCTCGCTGGCGGTGAGACTTAGCGGACATAAAGCGCCGGTGCTGTGGCGACAGATTGGCTGGACGACGCTGGCATTAGCCGGTGGTGCGGTGCTGATTGCTGCTGCGGTAGTGATGTGGGTGAGCGCGGTGCCGGTGGGGCGAGGGATTAGACCGTTTTAATCAAAGCCGGATGGCGGCCTGTATCAACACGTAAGCCCGGTAGCATGACACCACCGGGCTGTACTGAATTAACGCTTCAGCGCGTCGCTCAGTTCGTCACGCATGTTAGCCAGCATGGCTTTCACTACGCGCGGATTACCTGCAACGATGTTGCCAGTCGCCATGTAGTTATGACCGCCGGTGAAGTCGCAAACCAGTGCGCCTGCTTCACGAGCAATCAGCTCACCTGCGGCGAAATCCCATGGTTTCAGACCGATTTCGAAGTAACCGTCAACACGTGCAGCGGCAACGTAAGCCAGATCCAGCGCAGCAGAACCTGTGCGGCGGAAGTCAGCGCACTCGGTAAACATCTTGCCAAGAATTTTCATGTAAGACGTGGCGTGCTGTTTCGCTTTGAACGGGAAACCGGTGGCGATGATGGTACCGTCCAGATCGCGTGCAGTGCTGCCACGCAGACGGTAGCCGTTCAGCTGTGCGCCCTGGCCGCGGGTTGCGGTAAACAGTTCGTTACGCATTGGATCGTAAACAACGGCGACTTCAGTACGGCCTTTAATGCGTACTGCGATGGAAACCGCGAAGTGCGGCAGACGTTTTACGAAGTTGGTGGTGCCATCCAGTGGATCGATAACCCATTGAACATCCTGATCTTCACCAACATGCTCACCGCTTTCTTCGGTGATGATGGTGTGCTGTGGGTAAGATTTGCGAATTGTTTCGATAATAATCGCTTCGGCGGCTTTATCGACATTAGTCACGAAATCATTGCTGCCTTTCTGGCTGGTTTCTACAGAGTCTGGCGTTTCGTAGTGTTTGGCAATTACATTACCCGCCTTGCGCGCTGCGCGCACGGCGATGGTCAGCATCGGATGCATCGGTCTCTCTCACTGGATGTTAAAGAACGGGAAAACGGCGCAGAGTATAGCAGCGAGTTCGGAATATGTCTTCGTTTTATGGTAATATGCCCGAATAATCTTTAGCCGAAGAAATACAATGCTGCAAAATATTCGAATCGTGCTGGTGGAAACCTCTCACACTGGCAACATGGGCTCTGTGGCCCGCGCAATGAAAACCATGGGTTTAACTAATCTGTGGCTGGTAAATCCACTGGTTAAACCGGACTCCCAGGCCATCGCCCTGGCGGCAGGTGCCAGCGATGTGATCGGCAGCGCGCAGATCGTCGATACTCTCGATGAAGCGCTGGCGGGTTGCAGCCTGGTGGTGGGTACCAGCGCGCGCTCCCGTACGCTGCCGTGGCCAATGCTGGATCCGCGTGAATGCGGTTTAAAAAGCGTCTCTGAAGCAACGAACTCGCCGGTGGCGCTGGTGTTTGGACGTGAACGCGTTGGCCTGACCAACGAAGAGCTGCAGAAGTGTCATTATCACGTCGCCATTGCCGCGAACCCGGAATACAGCTCGCTCAACCTGGCGATGGCGGTGCAGGTCATCTCTTATGAAGTTCGCATGGCCTGGCTGGCAACGCAGGAAAGCGACAAGACCGCAGAATACGAAGAAGCTGAGTATCCGCTGGTCGATGATTTAGAGCGTTTTTACGGTCATCTGGAACAAACGCTGCTGTCGACCGGGTTTATCCGCGAAGGACATCCGGGGCAGGTGATGAACAAGCTGCGCCGTCTGTTCACTCGTGCGCGTCCTGAGAGCCAGGAGCTGAACATTTTGCGCGGAATTTTAGCTTCTATAGAGCAGCAGAATAAAGGCAAGTAAGCGTCCTGATGCCGGATGGCTGCACGATTTCCAGGCCGGATTAGCGAAGCGCCATCCGATAAATGAAAATGGCACTGAAGGTTAAATACCTGACTAAATTAGTCAAGTAAATAGTTGACTGATTTAGTCGGGAATGTCAGACTTGCCCCTGCTATGCAATACCCCCATTTTACAATAAAAAACCCCGGGCAGGGGCGAGTTTGAGGCTAAGTAAGACATGAGACTGACATCAAAAGGGCGTTATGCCGTGACCGCAATGTTGGACGTTGCGCTCAACTCCGAAACGGGCCCGGTACCGTTGGCTGATATTTCTGAACGTCAGGGAATTTCCCTGTCATATCTGGAGCAGCTGTTTTCCCGTTTGCGTAAAAACGGTCTGGTTTCCAGCGTACGTGGACCAGGCGGCGGGTATCTGCTGGGTAAAGATGCCGGCAGCATCGCAGTAGGTGAAGTGATTAGCGCTGTTGACGAGTCTGTAGACGCGACCCGTTGCCAGGGCAAAGGCGGTTGTCAGGGCGGCGATAAATGCCTGACCCACGCGCTGTGGCGCGATCTGAGCGATCGTCTGACCGGTTTCCTCAACAACATTACGTTGGGCGAACTGGTGAATAATCAGGAAGTCCTGGATGTGTCTGGTCGCCAGCACACACATGACGCTCCACGCAGCACCCGCACGCAAGACGCTATCGACGTCAAACTGCGTGCCTAATAAAAATTACGCAATAGCTTCTGGTTGCATTAAGGCAGCCAGAAAGATGAAGCGTAAAAAGTATTTCAGAATCAGGCCGGGGTGCCAGACGCCCCGTTAACTCGGTCGTACATCCAGCCGGTTGCCTGATTCCTTGCATTGAAGCGATGTACGGAGTTTATAGAGCAATGAAATTACCGATCTATCTCGACTACTCCGCAACCACGCCGGTGGACCCGCGTGTTGCCGAGAAAATGATGCAGTGTCTGACCTTGGACGGAAACTTTGGTAACCCAGCTTCCCGTTCACACCGTTTCGGCTGGCAAGCTGAAGAGGCGGTAGATATCGCCCGCAATCAGATCGCTGATCTGGTCGGTGCCGATCCGCGTGAAATCGTCTTTACTTCCGGTGCGACGGAATCCGATAACCTGGCGATTAAAGGTGCAGCCAACTTTTACCAGAAAAAAGGCAAGCACATCATCACCAGCAAAACCGAACACAAAGCCGTGCTGGACACCTGCCGTCAGCTGGAGCGCGAAGGGTTTGAAGTGACCTACCTCGCCCCGCAGCGTAATGGCATTATCGACCTGAAAGAACTTGAAGCGGCAATGCGTGACGACACCATTCTGGTCTCCATCATGCACGTTAACAACGAAATCGGCGTGGTACAGGATATCGCAACCATCGGCGAAATGTGCCGTGCCCGCGGTATCATCTATCACGTTGATGCGACTCAGAGCGTGGGCAAACTGCCTATCGATCTGAGCCAACTGAAAGTTGACCTGATGTCCTTCTCCGGCCACAAAATCTATGGTCCGAAAGGTATCGGCGCGCTGTACGTTCGTCGTAAACCGCGTATTCGTATTGAAGCGCAGATGCACGGCGGCGGTCACGAGCGCGGTATGCGTTCCGGTACGCTGCCTGTGCACCAAATCGTTGGGATGGGTGAAGCTTACCGTATCGCCAAAGAAGAGATGGAAACCGAGATGGCGCGCCTGCGCACTCTGCGTAACCGTCTGTGGAACGGCGTGAAAGATATGGAAGAGGTGTACCTCAATGGTGACCTCGAGCAGGGCGCACCGAACATTCTCAACGTTAGCTTCAACTTTGTTGAAGGCGAGTCGCTGATTATGGCGCTGAAAGACCTGGCTGTGTCCTCCGGTTCTGCATGTACCTCTGCAAGCCTGGAGCCATCCTACGTGCTGCGCGCGCTGGGGATGACCGACGAGCTGGCACATAGCTCAATTCGTTTCTCTTTAGGTCGTTTTACTACCGAAGAAGAGATTGACTACGCCATCAATCTGGTTCGCAACTCCATTGGCCGCCTGCGCGACCTTTCCCCGCTGTGGGAAATGTTCAAACAGGGCGTGGATTTGAACAGTATTGAATGGTCTCATCACTAATTCGGCGCACATAAGGAGAATTCAACATGGCTTACAGCGAAAAAGTAATCGATCATTACGAGAATCCACGTAACGTGGGCTCTTTTGACAACAGCGACGAGAACGTGGGCAGCGGCATGGTGGGTGCACCGGCCTGTGGCGACGTGATGAAGTTGCAGATCAAAGTCAACAATGAAGGTATCATTGAAGACGCGCGTTTCAAGACTTACGGCTGCGGTTCCGCTATTGCCTCCAGCTCTCTGGTTACCGAATGGGTAAAAGGGAAATCTCTGGACGAAGCACAGGCGATCAAAAATACCGATATCGCCGACGAGCTTGAACTGCCACCAGTGAAAATTCACTGCTCTATTCTGGCTGAAGACGCGATTAAAGCCGCGATTGCGGATTACAAAAGCAAACGTGAAGCAAAATAATTAAGAGTTGAGGTTTTATTATGTCGATTACCTTAAGCGACAGTGCAGCAGCGCGTGTAAATACCTTCCTGGCAAACCGCGGTAAAGGGTTTGGTCTGCGTCTGGGCGTGAGAACCTCCGGCTGCTCAGGTATGGCTTATGTACTGGAATTTGTTGACGAGCCGGCGGCTGAAGATACCGTGTTTGAAGACAAAGGCGTAAAAGTCGTGATCGACGGTAAGAGCCTGCAATTCCTCGACGGTACGCAGTTAGACTTCGTCAAAGAAGGTCTGAACGAAGGGTTTAAGTTCACTAACCCGAACGTGAAAGACGAATGTGGATGCGGCGAAAGCTTCCACGTGTAACGCGCTTACTGATAACCCCACCGTGGTCGCCTGCGCGTGGGGTTTGTTTTACCTGACTCTCTGGTTTTGCCTCATCGAACAACAGAGAATCGATGCCCTGAGAATGTTATGGACTACTTCACCCTCTTTGGCTTACCGGCCCGTTATCAGCTCGATACTCAGGCGCTGAGCCTACGTTTTCAGGATCTGCAACGTCAGTATCATCCTGATAAATTCGCCAGCGGTTCTCAGGCGGAACAACTTGCTGCGGTTTCGCAGTCCGCCACTATCAACCAGGCCTGGCAAACGCTGCGTCATCCTTTGATGCGCGCCGAATACTTGTTGTCTTTACACGGCTTTGATATCCGCAGCGAGCAGCACACGGTGCGCGATACCGCGTTTCTGATGGAACAACTGGAGCTGCGTGAAGAGCTGGACGAGATTGAACAGGCAAAAGACAATCAACGGCTGGATGCGTTTATGCAACGCGTCAGCGAAATGTACAACGTTCGCCATCAACTGATGGTGGAACAGCTGGATAGCGAGACGTGGGACGCAGCGGCAGATACCGTGCGTAAGCTGCGTTTTCTCGATAAACTGCGAAGCAGTGCAGAACAACTCGAAGAAAAACTGCTCGATTTTTAATTTCCGGAAGCGAAAATGGCCTTATTACAAATTAGTGAGCCTGGTCTGAGCGCCGCGCCGCACCAGCGTCGTCTGGCGGTCGGTATCGATTTAGGCACCACCAACTCCCTGGTTGCGACCGTACGCAGCGGCCAGGCCGAAACGCTGGCAGATCATGAAGGTCGCCACCTGTTGCCGTCAGTGGTTCACTATCAGCAGCAGGGCTACTCGGTCGGTTACGATGCCCGCGCCAATGCTGCGCTGGATACGGCAAACACCGTCAGCTCGGTAAAACGCATGATGGGCCGCTCTCTGGCGGATATCCAGGCGCGTTACCCACATCTGCCTTATTCATTCCAGGCGAGCGAAAACGGCCTGCCGATGATTGAAACCGCTGCCGGTTTGCTTAATCCGGTGCGCGTATCCGCTGACATTCTGAAAGCGCTGGCCGCGCGGGCAACCGAATCGTTGTCCGGCGAACTGGATGGCGTAGTGATCACCGTTCCGGCTTACTTTGACGATGCACAGCGTCAGGGGACGAAAGACGCCGCGCGTCTGGCGGGCCTGCACGTATTGCGTCTGCTGAACGAACCGACCGCTGCGGCGATCGCTTATGGCCTGGATTCCGGTCAGGAAGGCGTGATCGCGGTCTATGACCTTGGCGGCGGTACTTTTGATATTTCTATTCTGCGCCTGAGTCGCGGCGTGTTTGAAGTGCTGGCGACCGGTGGTGATTCCGCGCTTGGCGGCGACGATTTTGACCATCTGCTGGCCGATTACATTCGCGAGCAGGCGGGCGTTGCCGATCGCAGCGATAACCGCGTACAGCGCGAACTGCTGGATGCCGCGATTGCAGCGAAAATCGCACTCAGCGACGCCGATTCTGTGACGGTTAACGTGGCAGGATGGCAGGGTGAAATCACCCGTGAAACCTTTAATGAACTCATTTCCGCACTGGTTAAACGTACGCTGCTGGCCTGCCGCCGTGCGCTGAAAGATGCGGGCGTTGAGCCGCAGGATGTGCTGGAAGTGGTAATGGTCGGTGGTTCAACGCGCGTGCCGCTGGTACGTGAACGCGTCGGTGAATTCTTTGGCCGTACGCCGCTGACCTCTATCGACCCGGACAAAGTGGTCGCCATCGGTGCGGCAATCCAGGCGGATATTCTGGTCGGGAATAAACCGGACAGCGAAATGTTGCTGCTGGACGTTATCCCGCTGTCTCTGGGACTGGAAACCATGGGCGGTCTGGTGGAGAAAGTGATCCCGCGTAACACCACTATCCCGGTGGCGCGTGCGCAGGACTTCACCACGTTTAAAGATGGCCAAACCGCGATGTCCATTCACGTGATGCAAGGCGAGCGTGAGTTGGTGCAGGACTGTCGTTCACTGGCGCGTTTTGCGCTGCGCGGTATCCCGGCGTTGCCGGCAGGCGGCGCGCATATCCGCGTGACCTTCCAGGTCGATGCTGATGGGCTGCTGAGCGTCACCGCTATGGAGAAATCCACCGGCGTTGAGTCCTCGATTCAGGTCAAACCGTCCTACGGTCTGACCGACAGTGAAATCGCCTCCATGATTCAGGATTCGATGAGTTTTGCCGAGCAGGACGTTAAAGCTCGTATGCTGGCAGAACAGAAAGTCGAAGCGGCACGCGTACTGGAGAGTTTATCCGGTGCGCTGAACGCTGATGCCGCGCTGTTAAGCGCCGCAGAACGTCAGGCTATCGACACCGCCGCCGCGCACTTGAGCGAGGTAGCACAGGGTGACGATGTTGACGCGATAGAACAAGCCATTAAAAACGTAGACAAACAAACCCAGGAATTCGCCGCTCGCCGTATGGACAAATCCGTCCGTAGCGCGCTGAAAGGCCATTCCGTGGACGAGGTTTAATATGCCAAAGATTGTTATTTTGCCTCATCAGGATCTCTGTCCCGATGGCGCAGTTCTGGAAGCTGAGACCGGCGAAACCATTCTCGACGTTGCCCTGCGTAACGGTATCGAGATTGAACACGCCTGTGAAAAATCCTGTGCCTGCACGACCTGCCACTGCATTGTACGTGAAGGTTTTGATTCTTTGCCGGAAAGCACAGAAGAAGAAGACGACATGCTGGATAAAGCCTGGGGACTGGAGCCGGAGAGCCGTTTAAGCTGTCAGGCACGGGTAACCGAGGACGATTTAGTGGTCGAAATCCCACGTTACACAATCAATCATGCACGTGAGCATTAACAGAGGGTAGTATGGGACTGAAGTGGACCGATAGCCGCGAAATCGGCGAGGCGTTGTACGACGCGTTCCCCGATCTCGATCCCAAGACCGTTCGTTTCACCGATCTGCACCAATGGATCTGTGACCTGGAAGAGTTCGATGATGATCCACAGGCATCGAACGAAAAAATCCTTGAGGCCATTTTACTGGTCTGGCTGGACGAAGCCGAATAAGTCAACGGGCTGCCCACGGGTGGCCCGTTTTCCTGTATGCGCGAAATAAGGATAAATAAAATGACAGAAGCCATGAAAATTACGCTTTCCACGCAACCCGCTGATGCTCGCTGGGGTGAAAAGGCGACATACAGCATTAATAATGACGGTATTACCCTGCACCTGAACGGAAAAGATGATCTCAGCCTTATCCAGCGCGCCGCGCGTAAAATTGACGGCCTGGGTATTAAACATGTCCAACTGGATGGTGAAGGCTGGGATACCGAACGTAGCTGGGCGTTCTGGCAGGGTTACAAAGGACCAAAAGGCACCCGCAAAGTTGAGTGGGCCGCTCTGGACGAGGCGCAGCGCAAAGAGCTGGATAACCGTCTGAAGATTATTGACTGGGTGCGCGATACCATTAACGCACCTGCAGAAGAGCTGGGCCCGGAACAGCTGGCGCAACGCGCGGTAGACCTGCTGTGCGGCGTGGCCTGCGACAACGTCTCGTACCGTATCACCAAAGGTGAAGATCTGCGCGAGCAGAACTACATGGGGCTGCATACCGTAGGTCGAGGCTCTGAACGCCCGCCGGTGCTGCTGGCGCTCGATTACAACCCGACTGGCGACAAAGAAGCTCCAGTTTATGCCTGCCTGGTTGGCAAGGGAATTACCTTTGACTCCGGCGGATACAGCATCAAGCAAAGCGCATTTATGGACTCAATGAAGTCCGATATGGGCGGTGCGGCAACGGTCACCGGCGCGCTGGCGTTTGCCATCACCCGTGGCCTGAACAAGCGTGTAAAGCTGTATCTGTGCTGCGCGGATAACCTGATCAGCGGCAACGCCTTTAAGCTTGGCGATATCATTCACTATCGCAACGGTAAAAAAGTTGAAGTGATGAATACCGATGCTGAAGGGCGTCTGGTACTGGCCGATGGCCTGATCGATGCCAGCGCGCAAAAACCTGAATTGATCATTGATGCTGCCACGCTGACCGGCGCGGCGAAAACCGCACTGGGCAACGATTACCACGCGCTGTTTAGCTTTGATGACCAACTGGCCGCGCGTTTGTTGGCAAGTGCGGCGCAAGAAAACGAGCCGTTCTGGCGTTTGCCGTTGGCAGAGTTCCACCGTAGCCAACTGCCGTCAAATTTTGCCGAGCTGAACAATACCGGCAGTGCGGCCTACCCAGCGGGTGCAAGCACCGCGGCGGGCTTCCTGTCCCATTTCGTGGAAAATTACCAGCAAGGCTGGCTGCACATCGATTGCTCTGCAACCTATCGCAAAGCGCCGGTTGAGCAGTGGTCTGCGGGCGCAACTGGTCTGGGTGTGCGCACCATCGCGAATCTGCTGACCGCATAATTCACGACTGTATTGCCGGATAGCGCTAAGCTTATCCGGCTTACATGTATTCATCCAATTTGTGATACTTATGTCCGAAACAAAAAATGAATTAGAAACGTTGCTGGAGCAAGCAGCGACAGAGCCTGCGCATCGTCCGGCATTTTTCCGTACTTTACTGGAATCCACCGTCTGGGTGCCGGGTACTGCCGCAGAAGGCGAGGCGGTAGTAGAAGACAGTGCCCTCGACCTTCAACACTGGGAAAAAGAAGACGGCACGACCGTGATCCCGTTCTTCACCTCCCTGGAAGCCCTGCAACAGGCGGTTGAAGATGAGCAAGCATTTGTCGTTATGCCGGTGCGTACGCTATTTGAAATGACGCTTGGCGAAACGCTCTTTCTCAACGCTAAACTGCCGACCGGCAAAGAGTTTATGCCGCGTGAAATCAGCCTGCTGATGGGGGAAGAGGGTAATCCGCTAAGCACCCAGGAAGTACTGGAAGGTGGTGAATCGCTGATCCTTTCTGAAGTCGCCGAACCTCCGGCGCAGATGATTGACTCACTGACCACGCTGTTTAAAACCATTAAGCCGGTAAAACGCGCATTTCTCTGCTCAATCAAAGAAAGTGCGGAAGCCCAGCCGAATCTGCTGATTGGTATTGAAGCTGAAGGTGATATTGAAGAGATCATCCATGCTGCGGGTAGCGTCGCGACCGATACGTTGCCGGGTGATGAACCCATTGATATCTGCCAGGTGAAGAAAGGTGAGAAGGGCGTGAGTCACTTTATCACTGAGCACATCGCACCGTTCTACGAACGCCGCTGGGGCGGTTTCCTGCGCGATTTCAAACAGAACCGGATTATCTGAGTGAAGGAAAGCCGCCACGAAGGATAATACCTCGCGCACTGAATAATTTTGCCGCTAACTCAGTTGGCTTTTTCTCCCTCAAAAGGGAGTATTAGTGCGCTACGATGAGCCTGCGTTGCTAAAGCAGCACAGCCTGCTGGAAAGGCCGCGAACCGGATAGGCACAAAAAACCGCTCATTGAGCGGTTTTTTTGTGGGTGAAAAAGATGAGTAAATCAGATTTTATTGAGTCTCAGCCGGTTCTACCGGTAAATCGTTACGCGCGCCCCATTCGCTCCATGCGCCGTCATACAATGCGACGTTAGAAACGCCCAGCGTGGCAAGCGCCAGCACAACCACCGCCGCCGTGACGCCTGAGCCGCAGCTGGCGATAATGGGACGGTCAAAGCTTACGCCATGGCTGAAGAAAATAGCATCCAGTTCGTCGGTAGTTTTCAGTTCACCGTCACGAACCAGCTCTGTCCACGGTACGTTAAGCGCACCAGGCACATGGCCACGCTTGAGGCCTGGACGCGGCTCGTCAACTTCGGCATTAAAACGCGCAGCCGGTCGGGCATCGACGATCTGCGCCGTTTTTTCATGACTGGCCAGCAGTACGTCGGTAACGCGCACAACCGCTTCAGGCGTAAATGCCACGTTAAATTCACCTTCCGGTAAATCCTCATTTCCTTCTTGGAGCATTAGCTCATCGCGCTGCCAGCCAGCCAGACCGCCCGCCAGAATGGAGACATTCTCGACACCAAATGTCCGCAGCATCCACCATGCGCGTGGCGCGGAAAACAGGTTGCCGTCATCGTAGACAACCAGGTGTTTATCCTGATGAACGCCCAATTCGCGCATCGCTACGGCAAAGGCTTCCGGTCGCGGCATCATATGCGGTAGCGGTGACGTATGGTCGGAAAGCGCTTCAATATCAAAAAAGACTGCGCCAGGAATATGGCCCGCGCGATACTCCTCGCCAACATCGCGATCTTCCTGTCCTGGAGGTGCCATCCGGGCATCAAGAATTTGTATTTCCGGATCGTCAATGTGTTCGGCAAGCCAGTCGGCAGCGACAAAAAAGGCGGTGGTCATAGGCATCTCCATTTTTACCAGGTTTTGGCAAATTGTCGGATGTTTAGTGCAATGCGACAAGTAAAAGAGGCTGATTTGTCAGGCGAATCCACATTAATCACGAAAAATAGGACAACGTAGAATAGTTACTGGCTTCCACAGCCGAAAATCTGACGCATAATAGTTGTTCTACGTAGCTAACGGGCCACTACGGCCAGGGATGAAAAATGAAACATTTACGCGTAGCGGCCTGTATGCTGATGCTGGCACTGGTTGGGTGCGATAATAATAACGAAAAATCACCGACGGCTGCGAAGCCTGATGCGCCTGCACCGCAGACTGCGCCAGCAAAAGATAAGGCCCAATTACAAAAGCTGATTCAGCAAAGCCAGGGCAAGTCGCTGACGTTGCTTGATGCCTCCGAGGTCCAACTCGACGGCGCGGCAACGCTCGTTTTGACCTTTTCCATTCCCCTCGATCCGGAACAAGATTTTTCTCGCGTAGTGCACGTTGTTGATAAAAAAAGCGGCAAAGTGGATGGTGCCTGGGAGCTGGCACCAAATCTAAAAGAGCTACGCTTACGCCATCTCGAACCTAATCGAGAACTGGTGGTTACCATTGAGCGTGATTTACTGGCGCTGAATAAAGCGACGTTCGCTATCGATTATGAAAAAAACATTACCACCCGCGACGTCCAGCCAAGCGTAGGGTTCGCTAGTCGCGGCTCGCTGCTGCCGGGAAAAGTGATTGAAGGGTTACCGGTGATGGCCCTTAATGTTGATAGCGTGGATGTGAACTTCTTTCGCGTGAAGCCTGAATCGCTCGGTGCGTTTGTCAGCCAGTGGGAATACCGTAATTCGTTGTCAAACTGGGAGTCAGACAATCTGCTGAAAATGGCGGAACTGGTTTATACCGGACGCTTTGACCTCAATCCTGCGCGTAATACCCGAGAGAAGCTGCTACTGCCACTGAGCGATATTAAGCCGTTGCAGCAAGCAGGCGTTTACATTGCGGTGATGAATCAGGCCGGACACTATAACTACAGCAATGCTGCTACGCTGTTTACGCTCAGTGACATTGGTGTCTCTGCGCACCGTTACCACAATCAACTGGATGTCTTTACGCAGAGTCTGGAAAACGGCGCTGCGCAGCAGGGTATTGAGGTTACGTTACTCAACGAAAAAGGGCAGACGCTGGCGCAGGCTACCAGCGACGCGCAGGGTCACGTCAAGCTGGAAACTGATAAAGACGCGGCCTTATTGCTGGCCCGCAAAGATGGGCAAACTACGCTGCTGGACCTGAAGCTCCCGGCGTTGGATCTGGCTGAATTTGATATTGCCGGCGCGCCGGGATACAGCAAGCAGTTCTTTATGTTTGGCCCCCGAGACCTCTATCGCCCTGGCGAAACGGTGATCCTCAACGGATTACTGCGAGATAGCGACGGCAAAACGCTGCCTGACCAGCCGGTGAAGCTGGAGGTCGTTAAGCCCGACGGACAGGTGTTACGCTCGGTAGTGAGCCAGCCGGAAAACGGTCTGTATCGCTTTAGCTGGCCGCTGGACAGCAGCGCGCCAACCGGCATGTGGCATATTCGTGCCAATACTGGCGACAACCAGTCGCGGATGTGGGATTTCCACGTCGAAGATTTCATGCCTGAGCGGATGGCGCTCAATCTCACCGCCAATAAGATGCCGGTGGCTCCAACTGATGAAGTGAAGTTCTCGGTGGTGGGCTACTACCTGTACGGCGCGCCCGCCAACGGCAATGCTCTGCAAGGGCAGCTTTTCCTGCGCCCGTTGCGGGAAGCGGTGCAGGCATTACCGGGGTTCCAGTTTGGTAATATTGCCGAAGAAAATCTTTCTCGCAGCCTCGATGAGGTTCAGTTGACGCTGGATGACCACGGTCGCGGCGAAGTGACTACCAACAGCCAATGGCAGGAGACGCATTCTCCGTTACAGGTGATTCTGCAAGCCAGCCTGCTGGAGTCGGGTGGCCGTCCGGTGACGCGTCGGGTTGAACAAGCCATCTGGCCTGCGGATACGCTGCCAGGTATTCGTCCGCAGTTTGCGGCGAGAGCCGTTTATGACTACCGCACCGATACTACCGTCAATCAGCCTGGCGTTGATGAAAACAGCAATGCCGCTTTTGATATTGTGTATGCCGATGCGCAAGGCGAGAAAAAAGCGGTGTCCGGTTTACAGGTGCGTTTGATTCGTGAACGCCGTGATTATTACTGGAACTGGTCTGAAGGCGAGGGCTGGCAATCGCAGTTCGATCAAAAAGATCTGGTTGAGGGTGAGCAGACCCTGGATCTTAAGGCCGATGAGACCGGTAAAGTCAGCTTCCCTGTCGAGTGGGGTGCCTATCGCCTGGAAGTGAAAGCTCCGAATGATGCGGTGAGCAGCGTGCGCTTCTGGGCTGGCTATAGCTGGCAGGATAACAGCGACGGCAGCGGGGCAGTACGTCCCGATCGCGTGACCCTGAAACTGGATAAACCCGGCTATCGTCCCGGCGATACCATGAAGCTACACATTGCCGCACCCGCTGCAGGCAAAGGTTACGCGATGGTGGAGTCCAGCGAAGGCCCGCTGTGGTGGCAAGAGATAGACGTACCGACGGATGGTCTTGATATCTCCATCCCGGTCGATAAAACCTGGAATCGCCATGATTTGTATCTCAGCGCGCTGGTGGTTCGTCCTGGCGACAAGTCTCGTTCGGCAACGCCAAAACGGGCAGTCGGCTTACTGCATTTGCCGTTAGGCGATGAAAACCGTCGTCTGGCGCTGGCGCTGGAAAGTCCGGCAAAAATGCGTCCAAATCAGCCGTTGACCGTCAAGATTAAAGCCAGCGTTAAAAATGGCGACGAGCCAAAACAGGTTAACGTGCTGGTCTCAGCCGTTGACAGCGGGGTGTTGAACATTACCGATTACGCCACGCCGGATCCGTGGCAGGCGTTTTTCGGGCAAAAACGCTATGGCGCGGATATTTATGATATTTACGGCCAGGTGATCGAAGGGCAAGGACGTCTGGCGGCGCTGCGCTTTGGTGGTGATGGCGATGAGTTAAAACGCGGCGGCAAGCCACCGGTTAATCACGTCAATATCGTGGCGCAACAGGCGCTGCCGGTGACGCTTAACGAGCAGGGCGAAGGTACGGTGACGTTACCAATTGGTGATTTCAACGGCGAGCTGCGGGTAATGGCGCAAGCCTGGACGGCGGATGACTTTGGCAGTAGCGAAAGCAAAGTGATTGTCGCCGCGCCGGTAATTGCTGAACTGAACATGCCGCGCTTTCTGGCGGGGGGCGATACCTCGCGCCTGACGCTGGACGTGACCAATCTGACTGACAAACCGCAAACGCTGATTATTAATCTCGCGGCCAGCGGTTTACTGGAGCTGATGGGGCAAGATCCCGCCCCGGTGAATCTGGCGCCAGGCGTACGGACTACGCTGTTTATTCCGGTGCGTGCGCGGGAGGGCTTTGGCGATGGCGAAATTCAGGCGCAAATTAGCGGTCTGAATCTACCGGGTGAAACGCTGCCTGTTCAGCATAAACAGTGGAAAATTGGCGTGCGACCGGCGTTCCCGGCGCAAACTGTTAATTACGGCGTCGCACTTCAGCCGGGCGCAACCTGGCAGCTTCCGGGCGAAGAACTGACGAATTTCTCTCCTGTGACGATGCAGGGACAACTGCTGTTCAGCGGTAAACCACCGCTGAATCTGGCGCGCTATATCCGTGAACTGAAAGCTTACCCTTACGGTTGCCTCGAGCAAACGGCGAGCGGGTTGTTCCCATCCTTATACACCAATGCCGCGCAGTTGAAGGCGTTAGGTATCGCGGGCGACAGCGATGAAAAACGCCGTGCGGCAGTAGAGATTGGCATCTCTCGTTTACTGCAAATGCAGCGTGATAACGGCGGTTTTGCGCTGTGGGGTAAGAACGGGTCGGAAGAGTACTGGCTGACCGCGTATGTGATGGATTTCCTCGTTCGCGCGAATGAACAGGGCTATAGCGTTCCGGCAGAGGTGATTAACCGGGGTAACGAGCGGCTGCTGCGCTATTTGCAGGATCCGGGCATGATGTCGATTCGCTATACCGACGACGCATCAGCAAGCCGGTTTGCCGTACAGGCCTACGCCGCGCTGGTGCTGGCTCGTCAGCAGAAAGCCCCGCTCGGCGCGCTGCGTGAGATCTGGGAGCGTCGTGCACAGGCGGCTTCCGGTTTACCGCTGTTGCAACTGGGGATAGCGCTGAAAAACATGGGCGACGCCAACCGCAGTGAACAAGCGTTGACGCTGGCGCTGAATACGCCACGCCGTGATGCGCAGCAGTGGATGGCGGATTACGGCAGTCAGCTACGTGACAACGCGCTGATGCTGGCATTGTTGGAAGAGAACAAGCTTAAACCTGACGTGCAGAATACGCTGCTGAACACCTTGTCAGAACAGGCCTTTGGGCAGCGCTGGCTCTCTACTCAGGAAAACAATGCGCTGTTCCTTGCCGCGCGTACGTTGCAGGACTTGCCAGGCTCGTGGCAGGCGCAAACGTCACTCTCTGAACAGGCGTTAGCCGGGGAGAAATCACAAACGCGTAATCTGGATGCTGACGCGCTGTCTACGCTGAACGTCACCAATACCGGTAATCTGCCGCTGTGGCTGCGTCTGGATGTGAGTGGTTACCCGCAAACCTCGCCGACGCCTGCCAGCAACGTCCTGCACATTGAGCGTCAGATCCTGGGACTCGACGGGAACAGCAAAGCGCTGGATTCTCTGCGCAGCGGCGAGCTGGTACTGGTCTGGCTGGAGGTGAAAGCCAGCCAGAACGTACCGGATGCATTGGTGGTTGACTTACTGCCAGCCGGCCTGGAGCTGGAAAACCAGAATCTGGCCAACGGCAGCGCCAGCCTGCAGGACAGCGGCAGCGAGGTAGCGAATTTGCTCAATCAGATGCAGCAGGCGGATATCCAGCACGTTGAGTTCCGTGACGATCGCTTTGTCGCCGCGGTAGCGGTCAACGAAGGACAGCCTGTGACGCTGGTCTATCTGGCGCGGGCGGTAACGCCGGGGACCTATCAGGTTCCTGTGCCGCAAGTGGAGTCAATGTATGTTCCGCAGTGGCGCGCGACCGGTGCGACAGAGGGGCTTTTGATTGTCAGACCGTAAATGATGCGCGGGTTGGGGAAACGCGGCTGCTGGCTCTGGCTGGCAGCCGTTGCGCTATTGCTGGTAGCGTGGGTTTGGGCGGCAGATAAAATCTGGCCGCTGCCGCTTCACGAAGTCGATCCGGCACGTGTCGTAGTGGCTTACGATGGTACGCCGCTATGGCGCTTCGCCGACGCGGACGGCATCTGGCGTTATCCGGTGACTATTGATGAGGTGTCCCCCCGTTACCTTGAGGCGTTAATCAACTACGAAGACCGCTGGTTCTGGAAACATCCCGGCGTCAATCCGTTTTCAGTGCTGCGCGCGGCATGGCAGGACCTCTCCTCAGGTCGCGTCGTTTCAGGCGGCAGTACGCTCACCATGCAGGTCGCACGATTGCTCGATCCCCACCCGCGAACTTTCGGCGGCAAGTTCCGCCAGCTCTGGCGCGCATTGCAGCTGGAATGGCATCTTTCTAAGCGCGACATCCTGACGCTATATCTTAACCGTGCGCCGTTTGGCGGCACGCTGCAGGGCGTGGGTGCTGCGAGCTGGGCCTACCTTGGTAAATCACCCGCACAGTTGAGTTATTCCGATGCCGCGCTGCTGGCCGTGTTGCCGCAGGCACCGAGCCGTCTGCGCCCGGACCGCTGGCCGGACCGCGCTGAAGCGGCGCGCAATAAAGTGCTTGAGCGCATGGCGACGCAGGGCGTTTGGCCTGCCAGACAGGTGCAGGAGTCACGCGAAGAACCGGTCTGGCTGGCGCCCAGACAAATGCCGCAGTTAGCGCCGTTATTCTCGCGCATGATGCTGGGAAAAAGCCGGAGCGATAAAATCGTGACCACCCTTGACGCCGGATTGCAGCGCCAACTGGAAGAGCTGGCGCAAAACTGGAAGGGCCGCTTACCTGCGCGCAGTTCGCTGGCGATGATTGTGGTCGATCACACTGATATGAGCGTGCGTGGCTGGGTGGGGTCGGTAGATATGAATGACGACTCCCGCTTTGGCCATGTGGATATGGTGAATGCGATCCGCTCGCCGGGCTCGGTGCTGAAGCCGTTTATCTATGGTCTGGCGCTGGATGACGGATTAATTCATCCTGCTTCATTGTTGCAGGATGTGCCGCGTCGAACCGGAGATTATCGACCAGGGAATTTTGACAGTGGTTTTCATGGTCCGGTGAGTATGAGCGAAGCGCTGGTGCGCTCGCTGAATTTACCCGCCGTGCAGGTACTTGAAGCCTATGGCTCGAAGCGTTTTGCCGCATCGTTACGTAACGTTGGCTTACCGTTGTATCTGCCCGCAGGTGCCGCACCGAATCTGTCGCTGATTTTGGGCGGGGCAGGGGCCAGACTGGAAGACATGGCGGCGGCGTACAGTGCGTTTGCCCGTCAGGGAAAAGCGGGGAAACTGCGCCTGCAGCCAGACGATCCACTGCTGGAGCGTCCGTTGATGTCGGTGGGCGCGGCGTGGATTATTCGCCGCATTATGGCCGACGAAGCGCAACCGCTGCCGGATAACGCGCTGAGCAGAGTGGTTCCGCTGGCGTGGAAAACGGGTACCAGTTATGGTTATCGCGATGCGTGGGCGATTGGCGTTAACGCCCGTTATGTGATGGGTATCTGGACTGGCAGACCCGACGGTACGCCGGTGGTGGGCCAGTTTGGTTTTGCCAGCGCCGTGCCGCTGCTCAATCAGGTCAACAATCTTTTGCTCTCTCGCGGGACAAATCAGCCAGAGGATCCGCGCCCTGAATCCGTTAGCCGCGGCGTAGTGTGCTGGCCGGGCGGGCAGTCACTTGCGCCCGGAGACAGTAACTGTCGACGCCGTCTGGCAACCTGGCTGCTGGAGGGCAGCCAGCCGCCTACGTTGTTATTGCCCGAACAGGAGGGCGTGAGTGGTATTCGTTTCCCCGTCTGGCTGGATGATGAAGGCAAACGTGTGGCGGCGGATTGTCCGCAAGCGCGCGAACAAACGTTAATCGTCTGGCCTTTACCGCTGGAGCCATGGCTGCCGGAGTCAGAGCGCCGTGGGGCGAGATTACCGACGGTTTCTGCCACGTGTCCGCCGCTGGGGCAGGATGCTTCGCTGCCGTTGCAGTTGACAGGGGTTCGTGATGGCGCGATTGTGAAGCGTTTACCCGGCTCTGCGCTGGCCTCATTGCCGGTACAAACCAGCGGTGGGACTGGCGATCGCTGGTGGTTTCTTAACGGTGAACGGCTGGATGAACGCGGACGCCGTCTTACGCTACGGCTGGCGACCAAAGGGGATTATCAACTGCTGGTGATGGATGACGCCGGACAGGTGGCGACGGTGAGATTTTCGTTGCAGTAGACTACCAGGTGATTTTTGTTGCTAAAATTCATCTTATTTTAAAGAAATGTTATCTTCGTCAATAGTCAATTGCCGGGATGCTCTTTATAATCCGCGCCAGGTAAACAACAACAAAACATCTTTTTCAGAGGTAATCATGGCTATTGAACGTACTTTTTCCATCATCAAACCAAACGCGGTGGCAAAAAACGTTATTGGGAGCATCTTTGCGCGCTTTGAAGCAGCAGGGTTCAAAATTGTCGGTACTAAAATGCTGCACCTGACCGTTGAGCAGGCGCGTGGCTTCTATGCTGAGCATGATGGTAAGCCGTTCTTTGACGGTCTGGTTGAATTCATGACCTCCGGTCCAATCGTTGTTTCTGTTCTGGAAAGCGAAAATGCCGTACAGCGTCACCGTGATCTGCTGGGTGCAACCAACCCGGCGAATGCGCTGGCGGGTACTCTGCGTGCAGACTACGCTGATAGCTTCACTGAGAACGGTACTCACGGTTCCGACTCCGTTGAATCTGCCGCGCGTGAAATCGCCTATTTCTTCGGTGAAGGCGAGGTTTGCCCGCGCACGCGCTAATCTCCTGCGTTTTTCACATCGCATAGTTTTCTATGCTTTCAGGGAGGCTCGAACGTGCCGCTTTCCTGCGATGCGAAATCCTTTGGAGAGGAATTAGCGATTTACATATTATTTTCGCTAATGCTTCGTGCAAACGTGGCATCCCTGCGCCAGACTTTGTACAATGCAACGCCCCGGAAGAGCAGAACGCTTGCCGGGGCGTTTCTTTTTAACCCTCCACGGGCCACAACGTGTAACAACGAGGCCGGAAAAAATTATGTCTGAATTAGTTAACACCTCTGAAGTCGTCATTCCTGCGGTTCCAAATAAAAATGGAAAAATCAACCTGCTGGATCTGAACCGTCAGCAAATGCGCGAATTCTTCAAAGATATGGGTGAAAAACCGTTTCGTGCCGATCAGGTCATGAAGTGGATGTACCACTATTGCAGCGACAACTTTGATGACATGACTGACATCAATAAGGTGCTGCGTAACAAGCTGAAAGAAGTGGCTGAAATTCGCGCCCCGGAAGTGGTGGAAGAGCAGCGTTCCTCTGACGGTACGATCAAATGGGCCATCGCGGTTGGCGATCAGCGCGTAGAAACCGTGTATATCCCGGAAGACGATCGCGCGACCCTGTGTGTTTCTTCACAGGTCGGTTGTGCATTAGAGTGTAAATTCTGCTCTACGGCGCAACAGGGCTTTAACCGTAACCTGCGGGTGTCGGAAATCATTGGTCAGGTCTGGCGTGCGGCGAAAATCGTCGGCGCGGTGAAAGCAACGGGCGTGCGTCCTATCACCAACGTGGTGATGATGGGGATGGGCGAGCCGCTGCTCAACCTGACCAACGTGGTGCCAGCGATGGAAATCATGCTGGATGACTTCGGTTTTGGGCTGTCCAAGCGTCGCGTCACGCTCTCCACCTCAGGCGTTGTCCCTGCGCTGGATAAGCTGGGCGATATGATTGATGTCGCGCTGGCGATTTCTCTGCATGCGCCGAACGATGAAATTCGTGACGAAATTGTACCTATCAACAAAAAGTACAATATCGAAACATTCCTTGGCGCGGTTCGTCGTTATCTGGAGAAATCCAACGCTAACCAGGGTCGTGTGACCATTGAGTATGTGATGTTAGATCACATCAATGATGGTACTGAACACGCGCATCAGTTGGCAGAGCTGCTGAAAGATACGCCGTGTAAGATTAACCTGATCCCGTGGAACCCGTTCCCTGGCGCGCCGTATGGCCGTAGCTCTAACAGCCGTATCGATCGTTTCTCCAAAGTGTTGATGAGCTATGGTTTCACTACCATCGTGCGTAAAACACGTGGCGATGACATCGATGCAGCCTGCGGTCAGCTGGCGGGTGACGTTATCGACCGTACCAAGCGTACTCTGCGTAAGCGTATGCAGGGCGACGCTATCGATATCAAGACCGTTTGATGTTGAGTGCACTACGGTATAATTCATGTACCGTAGTGCAACGTAAGCCAAATGAGGTTCTTTGTTGTTTTCGTGAGGTCAATAATAACGGTGCGTTTTTGTCGACTTTAAGGCAGTATGTAACGGCGCAACAAGCCTTTAGCCCTCAGGTTTACGTTGTTTTGTCTTTGATAGTCTGACCGTTTTATACTGTCTGACGAAGGTTAACTGACCAGATGTTTCGCGGTGTGGGTGAGCATTGTGGCTCGCCGGCATCAGAACCCAAATTTACGCAGCTGTAGCGAATGAATACTGAAGCCACGCACGACAAAAATGAAGCACTATCCACCGGCGTTCGTCTGCGCAATGCCCGTGAACAACTCGGATTCAGCCAGCAGGCAGTCGCGGAGCGACTTTGCCTGAAGGTCTCCACGGTACGTGATATTGAAGAAGATAAGGCGCCAGCCGATCTCGCTTCAACATTCCTGCGCGGGTATATCCGTTCTTATGCGCGTCTGGTGCATATTCCTGAAGAAGAACTGTTGCCAGGGCTGGAAAAACAGGCTCCGATTCGCCCAGCCAAAGTCGCACCGATGCAGAGCTTCTCGCTCGGTAAGCGTCGTAAAAAACGCGACGGCTGGTTAATGACCTTTACCTGGCTGGTGCTGTTTGTCGTTGTCGGACTGACGGGAGCCTGGTGGTGGCAGAACCATAAAGCGCAGCAGGAAGAGATCACCACCATGGCCGATCAATCCTCCGCTGAGCTGAATGCCGGTAAAGATGGTGCGCAGAACGTACCGTTAGATACCAGCGCCGCAGCGGGCCAGGATACTACCCCGGCTCCAGACGATGGCGCGGTGGCGGACGCAGCGCCTACGCCAGATGTTGCTGCAACCTCGGCACCTGCCGCTGATGCGCAGCAGAATGCCGTTGTGGCACCTTCTCAGGCTAACGTCGATACCGCAACTGCAGCGCCAGCTACCGCGGCGCCGCTGCCAACTGACCAGGCGGGTGTCACTACCCCAGCAGCCGATTCTAACGCACTGGTAATGAACTTTACCGCCGATTGCTGGCTGGAAGTGACCGATGCGACCGGAAAAAAACTGTTCAGTGGTATGCAGCGTAAGGACGGCAATCTGAATCTGACGGGTCAGGCGCCGTACAAACTGAAAATTGGCGCTCCGGCGGCAGTGCAAATTCAGTTCCAGGGTAAACCTGTCGATCTGAGTCGTTTTATCAGAACTAACCAGGTTGCGCGTCTGACCGTTAATGCCGAACAATCACCGGCTCAGTAACAGACGGCAATGCGGGAGATTTTTTAATGCATAACCAGGCTCCAATTCAACGTAGAAAATCGACACGCATTTACGTTGGGAACGTGCCGATCGGCGATGGCGCGCCCATCGCCGTACAGTCTATGACCAATACGCGTACCACAGATGTGGAAGCGACGGTTAATCAGATCAAAGCGCTGGAACGCGTCGGCGCAGATATTGTTCGTGTCTCTGTACCGACAATGGATGCCGCAGAAGCGTTCAAGCTTATCAAACAGCAGGTTAATGTCCCGCTGGTTGCCGATATTCACTTCGACTATCGTATCGCGCTGAAGGTGGCGGAATACGGCGTCGATTGCCTGCGTATCAACCCAGGCAATATCGGTAATGAAGAGCGTATACGCATGGTAGTGGACTGCGCTCGTGATAAAAATATTCCTATCCGTATCGGCGTCAACGCCGGATCGCTGGAAAAAGATCTGCAGGAAAAATACGGTGAACCGACGCCGCAGGCGCTGCTGGAATCCGCTATGCGCCATGTGGATCACCTCGATCGTCTGAACTTCGATCAATTCAAAGTCAGCGTTAAAGCGTCTGACGTTTTCCTCGCCGTAGAATCCTATCGCCTGCTGGCGAAACAGATCGATCAACCGCTGCATTTGGGGATCACCGAAGCCGGTGGTGCACGCAGTGGGGCGGTAAAATCAGCGATCGGTTTAGGATTGCTGTTGTCCGAAGGGATCGGCGATACGCTGCGTGTCTCTCTGGCAGCGGATCCGGTGGAAGAGATCAAGGTTGGCTTCGATATCCTGAAATCGCTGCGCATTCGTGCGCGCGGGATCAACTTTATCGCCTGCCCAACCTGCTCGCGTCAGGAGTTCGACGTTATCGGTACGGTGAACGCGCTGGAACAACGTCTGGAAGATATCATTACGCCAATGGATGTTTCGATTATCGGCTGCGTGGTGAACGGTCCTGGCGAAGCGCTGGTTTCTACGCTGGGCGTGACGGGCGGTAACAAGAAAAGCGGTCTGTATGAAGACGGCGTGCGTAAGGATCGACTCGATAACGACGATATGATTACGCAGCTTGAAGCCCGCATTCGCGCCAAAGCGAGTATCCTGGACGAAGCGCGTCGTATTGACGTGCAGCAGCTTGAAAAATAACAACGTGATGGGAAGCGGCGTGCTTCCCGTGTATGATTGAACCCGCATGGCGCCCGCATTGTTCGGGTTAGCGCTGAGGGTTCATTTTTATATTCATAAAGAGAATAAACGTGGCAAAAAACATTCAAGCCATTCGCGGCATGAACGATTATCTGCCTGGCGAAACCGCCATCTGGCAGCGCATTGAAGGCACTCTCAAAAACGTGCTCGGCAGCTACGGTTACAGTGAAATCCGCTTGCCGATTGTAGAGCAGACCCCGTTATTCAAACGCGCGATCGGTGAAGTCACCGACGTGGTTGAAAAAGAGATGTATACCTTTGAGGACCGTAATGGCGACAGCCTGACGTTGCGTCCTGAAGGGACTGCGGGCTGCGTACGCGCCGGCATCGAACATGGTCTCCTGTACAATCAGGAACAGCGTCTGTGGTATATCGGGCCGATGTTCCGCCACGAACGTCCGCAAAAAGGGCGCTATCGTCAATTCCATCAGCTGGGTGTCGAAGTGTTTGGCCTGCAAGGTCCGGACATCGATGCTGAACTGATTATGCTGACCGCTCGCTGGTGGCGCGCGCTGGGTATTTCTCAGCATGTCAGCCTTGAGCTGAACTCAATTGGTTCGCTTGAAGCCCGCGCTAACTACCGTGATGCGCTGGTCGCCTACCTGGAACAGCACAAAGAGAAACTGGACGAAGACTGCAAGCGCCGTATGTACACTAACCCGCTGCGCGTTCTCGACTCCAAAAACCCGGAAGTACAGGCGCTGCTCAACGACGCACCTGCGCTGGGCGACTATCTTGATGACGACTCTCGCGAGCACTTTGCGGGCCTGTGCAAACTGCTGGAATCCGCAGGTATTGCCTACACCGTCAATCAGCGTCTGGTTCGTGGTCTTGATTATTACAACCGCACCGTATTTGAGTGGGTCACCAGCAGCCTGGGCTCTCAGGGTACCGTGTGTGCCGGTGGGCGTTACGACGGTCTGGTAGAGCAACTTGGCGGTCGCGCAACGCCGGCCGTGGGTTTTGCCATGGGTCTGGAACGACTTGTTTTGTTAGTTCAGGCAGTTAATCCGGAATTTAACGCAGATCCTGTTGTCGATATATACCTGGTCGCTTCGGGGGCGGATACGCAGTCGGCGGCAATGCGGCTTGCAGAACGTCTGCGCGATGAAGTTCCTGGTGTGAAACTGATGACAAACCACGGTGGCGGCAACTTTAAGAAACAGTTCGCCCGCGCCGACAAGTGGGGCGCCCGCGTTGCACTGGTACTGGGCGAGTCCGAAGTGGCTGACGGTACTGTTGTAGTGAAGGATTTGCGCTCTGGTGAGCAAACGGCAGTAGCGCAGGATAGCGTTGCCGCGCATTTGCGCACTCTACTGGGCTAAGGAGAAGGACAGCGTGGAAATTTACGAGAACGAAAACGACCAGATTGATGCAGTAAAACGCTTCTTTGCTGAAAACGGCAAAGCGCTGGCTGTTGGGGTCATTTTAGGGGTTGGCGCGCTGGTTGGCTGGCGTTACTGGACCAGCCATCAGACGGAGTCCGCACGCTCTGCTTCTCTGGCATATCAAAATACGGTGACTGCGGTTAGCGCGGGTAAACCGGATAGCCTTCCTGCTGCAGAGAAATTTGCCGCAGAAAACAAAAATACCTACGGCGCGTTAGCTTCACTGGAACTGGCGCAGCAGTTTGTTGACCAAAATGAACTTGAGAAAGCCGCAAGCCAGCTGCAACAAGGCTTAGCAGCGACCAGCGATGAGAATCTCAAAGCGGTGATTAATCTGCGTCTGGCTCGTGTTCAGGTTCAGCTTAAACAGGCTGATACCGCGCTGAAAACACTCGACACCATTAAAGGTGAAGGGTGGACGGCCATTGTTGCCGACCTGCGCGGTGAAGCATTGCTGAGCAAAGGCGATAAACAAGGTGCGCGTAGCGCATGGGAAGCGGGCGTGAAAAGCGATGCCTCTCCTGCTCTGAGCGAAATGATGCAGATGAAAATCAATAATTTGTCCATCTGAGAGGGACCCGATGCAATTGCGTAAATTACTTCTGCCAGGGCTGCTTTCCGTTACCCTATTGAGCGGCTGTTCACTGTTTAGTGGCGAAGAAGATGTCGTTAAGATGTCCCCATTACCGGTGGTTGAAAACCAGTTTACTCCGTCTACGGACTGGAGCACCTCTGTAGGTAACGGTATTGGTGATTTCTATTCCAATCTTCATCCTGCGCTGGCGGATAACGTTGTCTATGCAGCCGATCGCGCCGGCGTCGTTAAGGCGTTAAATGCGGACGACGGCAAAGAAGTCTGGTCTGTTAATCTGGGTGAGAAAGACGGCTGGTTCTCCCGCGCATCTGCACAGCTTTCTGGCGGTGTAACCGTGTCCGGTGGCCATGTTTACATTGGCAGCGAAAAAGCGCAGGTTTATGCGCTGAACACCAGCGATGGTACCACCGCATGGCAGACGAAAGTTGCCGGTGAAGCGCTGTCTCGTCCTGTTGTGAGCGATGGCGTGGTATTAATCCACACCAGTAACGGTCAGTTGCAGGCCCTGAACGAAGCCGACGGCGCTATCAAATGGACCGTTAACCTCGACATGCCTTCTCTGTCTCTGCGCGGCGAATCTGCCCCAGCGACCGCCTTTGGCGCAGCTATCGTTGGCGGTGATAACGGCCGCGTAAGCGCCGTGCTGATGCAGCAGGGCCAGATGATTTGGCAGCAGCGTATTTCTCAGGCGACAGGTCCAACGGAAATCGATCGTCTGAGCGACGTTGATACCACGCCGGTTATCGTCAATGGCGTTGTCTACGCGCTGGCTTATAATGGTAACCTGACGGCGCTGGATCTGCGCAGCGGTCAGATCATGTGGAAACGTGAACTGGGCTCAGTGAATGATTTCATCGTCGACGGTAACCGTATCTACCTGGTTGACCAGAACGACCGTGTACTGGCGCTGACCACCGACGGCGGTGTGACGCTGTGGACGCAAAGCGATCTGCTGCACCGTCTGCTGACGTCCCCGGTATTGTATAACGGCAATCTGGTCGTGGGTGATAGCGAAGGCTACCTGCACTGGATTAACGTTGACGATGGCCGCTTTGTCGCCCAGCAGAAAGTTGACAGCTCTGGTTTCCTGACCGAGCCGGTCTCTGCTGATGGTAAACTGCTGATCCAGGCGAAAGACGGTACGCTGTACTCTATTACGCGTTAATCGTCCCGGCCGCTCGCTTTGAAAAACGGCTCCTGGTGCAGGGGCCGTTTTACTGTTTTTAACAACGGCGCAAAAAATGTGCCCGTTGTCTGATGATTTATTAAATGAGGCTTTAAACATGGTACCTGTGGTCGCGCTTGTCGGGCGCCCTAACGTTGGCAAATCCACGTTATTTAACCGTCTAACTCGCACCCGAGATGCGCTGGTTGCGGATTTCCCGGGTCTGACTCGTGACCGTAAGTACGGTCGTGCGGAAATTGAAGGCCGCGAGTTTATCTGTATTGATACCGGCGGTATTGATGGCACCGAAGACGGTGTAGAAACCCGCATGGCGGAACAGTCGCTGTTGGCGATCGAAGAAGCGGACGTTGTGCTGTTCATGGTAGATGCACGTGCTGGCCTGATGCCTGCGGATGAAGCCATTGCGAAACATCTGCGTTCGCGCCAGAAACCGACGTTCCTGGTAGCCAACAAAACTGACGGACTCGATCCTGATCAGGCGGTCGTCGATTTCTACTCGCTGGGTCTGGGTGAAATTTATCCGATCGCGGCATCCCATGGTCGTGGCGTTCTCAGCCTGCTGGAGCATGTTCTGCTGCCGTGGATGGATGACGTTGCTCCTCAGGAAGAGGTGGATGAAGATGCAGAATATTGGGCGCAACTGGAAGCCGAAGAGAACGGCGAAGAAGAGCCTGAAGATGACTTCAATCCGCAGGATCTGCCGATCAAACTGGCGATTGTTGGTCGCCCGAACGTAGGTAAGTCCACGCTTACTAACCGTATTCTCGGCGAAGACCGCGTAGTGGTTTACGACATGCCGGGGACCACGCGTGACAGTATTTATATCCCGATGCAACGCGATGAGCGCGAATATGTGCTCATTGATACCGCGGGCGTGCGTAAGCGCGGCAAAATTACCGAAGCAGTAGAAAAATTCTCAGTTATCAAAACGCTGCAGGCGATTGAAGATGCCAACGTGGTGATGCTGGTGATTGACGCGCGCGAAGGTATTTCCGATCAGGACCTGTCGCTGCTGGGCTTTATCCTCAATAGTGGGCGTTCACTTGTTATTGTGGTCAACAAGTGGGATGGCCTGACGCAGGAAGTGAAAGAGCAGGTCAAAGAGACTTTGGACTTCCGTCTGGGCTTTATTGATTTTGCGCGTGTACACTTCATCTCTGCGCTGCACGGCAGCGGCGTGGGTAATCTGTTTGAATCGGTCCGCGAAGCGTATGACAGCTCCACCCGTCGCGTCAGCACCGCGATGCTGACGCGTATTATGACTATGGCGGCAGAAGATCATCAGCCGCCGCTGGTGCGTGGTCGTCGTGTGAAGCTGAAATATGCCCACGCCGGTGGTTATAACCCACCAATCGTGGTGATTCACGGCAACCAGGTCAAAGACCTGCCGGATTCCTACAAGCGCTATCTGATGAACTATTTCCGTAAGTCTTTGGATGTGATGGGGACGCCGATCCGCATTCAGTTCAAAGAAGGGGAAAACCCGTTTGCGAACAAGCGTAATACGCTGACGCCGACGCAGATGCGTAAACGTAAGCGTTTGATAAAACACATCAAAAAAAGCAAGTAACCGTTGCTGATGCTGATAAAAACCCGTGCTTGTCGCGGGTTTTTTTTCGAAGTTCCATCGCCAGCCTCAGCCCGTGCGATGTCAATCACTATTCATTTTTTACCAAGTTTAAATCTAAGAAAGTAGACATTTGTCGAGTTTTCGTCTTAAAGTCCGGGGGCTGGTACTAGACAAAACTAGCCTTAGGTTATCAAATGGTTAAATAAATTTTCGCCGCATGTAAAAAATCGGTCAGATACGTAACTGGCTGGCGTACATCGCGGTGTTTACACACACGACGACATAACTTTCGGGAGAATTATGCAATCCTCTGTTAATCAAAAAGAAAGCCGAACTTTCTTCGGCCATCCTTATCCACTCGGCTCGCTGTTCTTCACAGAGATGTGGGAGCGCTTCTCGTTTTATGGCATTCGCCCGTTACTGATCCTGTTTATGGCTGCTACCGTTTATGACGGCGGCATGGGGCTGGCACGTGAAAATGCCTCGGCGATTGTGGGTATCTTTGCCGGTACGATGTACCTCGCTGCGCTGCCGGGTGGCTGGCTGGCGGATAACTGGCTCGGCCAACAGAAAGCGGTGTGGTACGGTTCCATCCTGATTGCCCTCGGCCATCTGTCAATTGCGCTCTCCGCCATTATGGGGAACAACCTGTTCTTTATTGGTCTGATGTTTATCGTGCTCGGCTCCGGTCTGTTTAAGACCTGTATTTCGGTCATGGTTGGCACGCTGTACAAAAAAGGCGATGCGCGTCGCGACGGCGGTTTCTCGCTGTTCTACATGGGCATCAACATGGGGTCGTTTATCGCGCCGCTGATTTCCGGCTGGCTGATTAAAACCCACGGCTGGCACTGGGGCTTTGGCATCGGTGGTATCGGGATGTTGGTGGCGTTGATCATTTTCCGTGTATTTGCCGTTCCATCAATGAAACGCTATGACAGCGAAGTGGGGCTCGACTCCACCTGGAATAGCCCGGTAGTGAAACGTAACGGTGTGGGCGCGTGGCTGCTGGCGCTGGCCGTCGGTGCGGCGGTTATCGTTACGCTGATAGCGCAGGGCGTGATTGTAATTAATCCGGTCGCGGTTGCCAGCATGCTGGTGTACGTGATTGCAGCCTCCGTTGCGCTCTACTTTATCTACCTGTTCATCTTTGCCGGTCTGAACCGTAAAGAGCGCGCCAGACTGCTGGTCTGCTTTATCCTGCTGGTTTCCGCTGCATTCTTCTGGTCCGCGTTTGAGCAGAAGCCAACTTCGTTCAACCTGTTCGCCAACGACTACACTAACCGTATGATCGGTGATTTTGAAATCCCGGCGGTCTGGTTCCAGTCGATAAACGCGCTGTTTATTATCCTGCTGGCACCGGTATTCAGTTGGGCATGGCCGAAGCTGGCAAGCATGAATATTCGCCCGAGTAGCATCACCAAGTTTGTTATCGGTATCCTCTTTGCGGCGGCAGGCTTCGGTCTGATGATGCTGGCGGCGCAAAACGTTCTCAGTAACGGCGGGGCAGGCGTTTCTCCATTCTGGCTGGTGGGCAGTATCCTGATGCTGACGCTTGGCGAGCTGTGCCTGAGTCCGATCGGTCTGGCGACAATGACGCTGCTGGCGCCGGAAAGAATGCGCGGGCAGATGATGGGCCTGTGGTTCTGCGCCAGTGCGCTGGGCAACCTGGCCGCAGGTTTGATTGGCGGTCATGTGAAGGCTGACCAACTGGATATGCTGCCGGATCTCTTCGCACGCTGCTCGATTGCGCTGCTGATCTGCGCTGCGGTACTGATCATCCTCATTGTTCCGATTCGTCGCATGCTGGAGAATACGCAAACTAAACCGGCAACTAGCGCCTGATAACACCTCGATTGTGCCGGGGCAGACGTTATGTCCCGGCTATTCAATTAACGAGGTAAGAGCATGCTGTTAGGATTTGTTGGGCTTGGTGCAGTCGTTGAAACGGCATACTTGCCCGCATTACGTAATATGTTCGGTGATGCACTACGCTGTGTGGGATTTGATGTTCAACCCGCAAAGCAGCCCGCAGACGTGACACGCTGTGCGTCGCTCGCTGAACTTCTTGCAATGCCGCTTGATACCCTGTTTATTACCACCGCATCCCTGCATCACCTCGATGTGCTTGAACAGGCGCTGGCGGCTCCCATCGCTCGTATTGTGGTCGAAAAGCCTCTTGTCGCCACGCTTTCCCAAATTGAAAAACTGAAAACGCTGCTGACTCAACCGGATGCTGCCAACCGCGTGCTGGCACTCGACCATTGGATGGCACGCAATGGCGCAATGCAGCTGGCGTTGGGCAAACTCGGAGCGCAGTGGCAGGGCGATAATCCGCAACAGGCACTTGTCTCTCATTTTTCACACATTGTTAAAATCGACGGTTTTTTGCAGGAACCGAGCGGGTTTAACGCTGTTGGAGAACCCATTGCGCTTAACTTTGCCACCGGTGAGCCGGATACCCGTGAGCTTCGTCATCCGGACGGTGTGATTCTGGACATTGGCACACATGTACTGGCAATGCTGCGTGAAACAGTGCGTTACCTGGGCGGTAATGACAGTATGACCTTGCAGGTGAAGAGCGCTAAAGACCGTCTGGGACGAAATATTGTAGAGGGCGACCTGACCACAGCAGAAGGAGAGGCGCATCTGCAGGGACAGATTAGCGGCATTCCGCTGGACATCTGGCTGAATAAATACGCGGGGCCGGCTGGCGGACAAAAAGGCCTGCGCCTTTGTCTGCGCGATGGTCGTGTCATTAGCCATGATCGCTGTGGTGTCGAGGATGTGCTCGAATTGATTGACGGTGATGTTGTACAACGCTGGAGTCTGCCTGGTAGCGTATATGCCCATTGTCTGGCGGAGCATATTCTGGGCGCGCAAAGTCTGTTTGAACGCAGCCCACAGGAAGTGAGCCGCACGACGCAGCGCAGGCTGGAGGAAGTGGAGTGCCTGTTAACGTTACAGCAGCAGTTACGCGGGCGGCATTAAACGCATCGTGTTAAACTCAGCGCAGTAATGGATCCCTGTACTGGAGTCGCTATGTCTATTATTTGCCCGGATTGTCATGCAGAGCTGGAGCCGCAAAACGGTATGGCGCACTGTGATAACTGTAATAAAGATATTCAGTTAGAAGCGCACTGCCCGGAGTGCAATCAGCCACTGCAGGTGCTTAAAGCCTGTGGTGCGGTGGATTATTTCTGCCAGAACGGTCATGGCCTTATCTCGAAGAAACGCGTGGCGTTTGTGCCGCTTTAATCCTGTTTTTTCCTGCGTGTTTTCTTTGTCTTCGTGACAGCTCTCACTTCGCTTTCCACCCATCCGTCAGACAGGCGGGTGGTGAGCACATCACCTGCTGTAACCTGTTTAGTCTGTTTCAGCACTTCACCCTCTTTTGCGGTCGTCACGCTATAACCGCGCGCCAGCGTGGCCAGTGGGCTGACTGCCTCAAGATGGGTAACCGCGTTGCCAAAACGCTCGCGCTGTTCGCTTAAACGCGCACGGATATTTTCCGCCAGGCGGTATTCCAGTTGCTGAATGCGTGTTTGCGCACGGTAAATACGCGGCTGCGGGTTTTGCTGATTCAGACGCTGCAGCATGCGCTGCTGACGCTGATTTGCCTGTTTAATCTTATTCTCAAGTGCGAAGTTCATTCTCTGACGCAGTCGTTCCAGCACGGTCTGCTGACGGGCCAGACGCAGTTGCGGATGCTGCTGTTGCAAGCGGTGATGAAGCTGGGTAAATCGACGAGTACGATTGGCGAGGTAGTAATCCATCGCCATCTCCAGACGCTGCTGACCATGCTGTATTTGACGCAGCAGTTCAAGCTGATTACGGCTGACAATTTCTGCTGCCGCCGACGGCGTAGGTGCCCGTAAATCTGCAATAAAATCGGCAATAGTGACATCGGTTTCATGGCCGACGGCGCTGACGACTGGAATGCGGCTGGCAAAGATCGCCCGTGCAACACGTTCGTCGTTAAAGCTCCACAAATCTTCCAGCGAGCCGCCGCCGCGCCCGACGATCAGCACATCGCACTCGCCCCGCGCGTTCGCCAGTTCAATGGCCCGAACGATCTGCCCTGGCGCATCATCGCCCTGGACTGCGGTCGGGTAGATAATAACGGGCAGGGAAGGGTCGCGACGTTTCAGGACGTGGAGGATATCGTGCAGCGCGGCGCCGGTTTTAGAGGTGATTACTCCGACGCAGTGGGCCGGTGAGGGCAGCGTTTTTTTGAACTGCTGATCGAATAGCCCTTCACCCTGCAGTTTGGCCTTGAGTTGCTCATATTTTTGCTGCAGCAAACCTTCGCCCGCTGGCTGCATGCTCTCAACAATTATCTGATAGTCGCCGCGCGGCTCGTACAATGTAATGTTGGCGCGTACCAGTACCTGCTGACCGTGCTGTGGTCGGAACGTTACCCGGCGATTGCTGTTGCGAAACATCGCGCAGCGTACCTGAGCGGTGTCATCTTTGAGCGTGAAATACCAGTGACCGGAGGACGGCTGCGTGAAATTCGAAATTTCACCGCTGATCCACACTTGTCCCATTTCCTGCTCAAGCAGCAAACGAACCGTCTGATTCAGGCGGCTTACGGTAAAAATTGAGGTGGTCTGAGAGGATAACATGTGAGCGGGATCAAATTCTAAATCAGCAAGTTATTCAGTCGAAAGTAACATGCTCACAGAGGAGCGCAAGGTTTTTTTGCAAAAAAGTGTGGATGCAATCGGTTACGCTCTGTATAATGCCGCGGCAATATTTAATAACCTCCCAGGTGAGATATTGCCCATGCTACGTATCGCAAAAGAAGCCCTGACGTTTGACGACGTCCTCCTCGTTCCCGCTCATTCTACTGTTCTGCCGAATACTGCTGATCTCAGCACCCAGTTGACGAAAACCATTCGCCTGAACATTCCTATGCTCTCCGCAGCAATGGACACCGTGACGGAAGCGCGCCTGGCAATTGCCCTGGCTCAGGAAGGCGGCATCGGTTTTATCCACAAAAACATGTCTATTGAGCGCCAGGCGGAAGAAGTTCGTCGCGTGAAGAAACATGAATCTGGCGTCGTGACCGACCCACAAACCGTACTGCCAACCACCACTCTGCGCGAAGTAAAAGAACTGACCGAGCGTAACGGTTTCGCAGGCTACCCGGTAGTGACTGAAGATAACGAACTGGTCGGCATCATCACCGGTCGTGACGTACGGTTTGTGACTGATCTGAATCAGCCGGTTAGCGTCTACATGACGCCGAAAGAGCGTCTGGTGACCGTTCGTGAAGGCGAAGCACGCGATGTTGTCTTTGCCAAAATGCACGAAAAACGCGTCGAGAAAGCGCTGGTTGTTGACGACAGCTTCCATCTGCTCGGCATGATCACCGTTAAAGATTTCCAGAAAGCGGAACGTAAACCTAACGCCTGTAAAGACGAGCATGGTCGTCTGCGCGTTGGGGCTGCTGTAGGCGCAGGTGCGGGTAACGAAGAGCGTGTTGACGCGCTGGTTGCCGCTGGCGTGGATGTTCTGCTGATTGACTCCTCTCACGGTCATTCAGAAGGCGTACTGCAGCGTATCCGTGAAACTCGTGCTAAATACCCGGATCTGCAGATCATCGGGGGGAACGTTGCGACTGGTGCAGGCGCTCGCGCGCTGGCGGAAGCCGGCTGCAGCGCTGTTAAAGTCGGTATCGGCCCAGGCTCCATCTGTACTACCCGTATCGTTACCGGCGTCGGTGTACCGCAGATCACCGCCGTTTCTGACGCTGTTGAAGCGCTGGAAGGCACTGGTATCCCGGTTATTGCCGATGGCGGTATTCGTTTTTCCGGCGACATCGCAAAAGCGATCGCTGCGGGTGCTTCTGCAGTGATGGTTGGCTCTATGCTGGCGGGGACTGAAGAATCTCCGGGCGAAATCGAACTGTATCAGGGCCGTTCTTACAAATCATACCGTGGTATGGGCTCTTTGGGCGCGATGTCCAAAGGTTCTTCCGACCGTTATTTCCAAAGCGATAACGCCGCTGACAAACTGGTCCCGGAAGGTATCGAAGGTCGCGTTGCGTATAAAGGTCGCCTGAAAGAGATCATTCACCAGCAGATGGGTGGCCTGCGCTCCTGTATGGGTCTGACCGGCTGTGGTACTATCGACGCGCTGCGAACAAAAGCAGAGTTTGTACGTATCAGCGGTGCGGGTATTCAGGAAAGTCACGTCCACGATGTGACCATCACCAAAGAGTCCCCTAACTACCGCATGGGCTCCTGATAAGTTTCCGCGCCCGGCTATATGCCGGGCGAATTTGTTTCACTTGCCTCGGAATTAGCGTCAATGACAGACAATATTCATAAACATCGCATTCTCATCCTTGATTTCGGATCTCAGTACACTCAGCTGGTTGCTCGTCGCGTACGTGAACTGGGCGTCTATTGTGAACTGTGGGCGTGGGATGTTACGGAAGCACAAATTCGCGAATTCAACCCAAGCGGTATCATTCTTTCCGGTGGTCCGGAAAGCACCACTGAAGAAAACAGCCCGCGTGCGCCGGAATACGTTTTCACTGCGGGCGTGCCTGTGTTCGGCGTGTGCTACGGCATGCAGACTATGGCAATGCAGCTCGGTGGTCATGTTGAAGGTTCTAACGAACGTGAATTCGGCTATGCGCAGGTTGAAGTTCAGACCGACAGCGCGCTGATCCGCGGTATTGAAGACTCTCTGACCGCAGACGGCAAACCACTGCTGGATGTGTGGATGAGCCACGGCGACAAAGTGACCGCTATTCCAGAAGGTTTCGTGACCGTTGCCAGCACCGACAACTGCCCATTCGCCATCATGGCGCACGAGGAAAAACGTTTCTACGGTGTGCAGTTTCACCCGGAAGTTACCCATACCCGTCAGGGGATGCGCATGCTGGAGCGTTTTGTGCGCGACATCTGCCAGTGTGAAGCGCTGTGGACCCCGGCAAAAATTATCGATGACGCCGTTGCCCGCATTCGTGAGCAGGTTGGCACTGATAAAGTGATCCTCGGCCTCTCCGGCGGCGTTGACTCCTCCGTCACCGCGATGCTGCTGCACCGTGCAATTGGCAAAAACCTGACCTGTGTGTTCGTCGACAACGGTCTGCTGCGTCTCAACGAAGCTCAGCAGGTGATGGATATGTTCGGCGACCATTTCGGCCTGAACATCATTCATGTTGAAGGTGAAAAGCGTTTCCTGGACGCGCTGAAAGGCGAGAACGATCCGGAAGCTAAACGTAAAATCATCGGCCGCGTGTTCGTGGAAGTCTTCGACGAAGAAGCGCTGAAGCTGGAAGACGTTAAGTGGCTGGCGCAGGGAACCATCTATCCGGACGTGATCGAATCCGCGGCTTCTGCCACTGGTAAAGCGCACGTCATCAAATCTCACCACAACGTGGGCGGTTTGCCGAAAGAGATGAAGATGGGTCTGGTTGAACCGCTGCGTGAGCTGTTCAAAGACGAAGTGCGTAAGATTGGTCTGGAGCTTGGTCTGCCGTACGACATGCTGTACCGTCACCCATTCCCGGGTCCGGGTCTGGGCGTACGCGTGCTGGGCGAAGTGAAGAAAGAGTACTGCGACCTGCTGCGCCGTGCGGATGCTATCTTCATTGAGGAACTGCACAACGCTGACCTGTACAACAAAGTGAGCCAGGCGTTCACCGTGTTCCTGCCGGTACGTTCCGTTGGCGTCATGGGCGATGGCCGTAAGTACGACTGGGTTGTTTCCCTGCGTGCTGTTGAAACCATCGACTTTATGACCGCGCACTGGGCGCACCTGCCGTATGACTTCTTAGGCCGTGTCTCTAACCGCATTATCAACGAAGTTAACGGTATTTCCCGCGTGGTGTATGACATCAGCGGTAAGCCGCCAGCTACGATTGAGTGGGAATGATATTCCTCCCGTTTAGCGGTTTCTGAACCGGTAGTATGTAAAAGCCCTCTTTTTACAGAGGGCTTTTTATTGCGCGAATTTTATCGATGCGACAGTCCTGCTCGATAGTAGGGTTAATCACACACTTAACGTCTGCGTTCCATTCAACACCGCTTCTTATTTACGGAAATAATGAAAAATACTCAGGGTATTACCCTGTAGAATTTAATAACGGTAACAATTCAGATAAGCATTTAAATTTATGCTAAATATGAATGTTTTAGTCAGTGATATTTTCTGGCGATATTAATTAGCGTCTATTTGAGCGCAGTGTCTCTTTTTTATATCCAGTACACTGGAACGTAAAAAATCAGCGCGAATGGCGCGGTGAAGTGGGATTAAAAGATGGTGTATTTGTGCGAAAAACACGGTTGATTATCCGATATATCAGCACGTGTGGGCGGGCAAGACTGCGTGAAGTTTCATCACTCAAATCCCTTACCGGATGGTTAAATGTCAGGCGATTAGCCATCCGGTAAGGAATCTTAATGCTGGGGGGATCCTCGGCGCGAGCGATCAGCGTACGTCAGTTTGTGCAGGAGATGCCTGTTGCGGCAGGGTGATCTGCTGAGTTTCTTTTTTGTTCTGGTGGTGGTGCCACGCACCTATGGCGGAGTAGACGAAGCGTCCGAAGAAGAAAAGAAAGCTGATAAGCAGTACGATCCGGATCATGCGACTGTTAAATCGGTGTCGTTTGCGTAGGCTGGTAACCTGGCTCACAAAAGGTTCCTTGTAGTGTACCCAACTGAGGGCGATAGTCACATTAAGGCATACTGTGAGGGAATGGTCAATTTTTCCTTATGTAAAATTGCTTCAGTTGTTTTATCTATTTATGTTATGGAAATTAATATTATTATTTGCATTAATAATGAGATAACGATAAAAAACCATGAAAAGAGTAATAATTGATTAATGAGGGACTTATTTATTGATGTGTATCAAGCATCACCCTTTGCTGAGAACTAAAATTGATGAGTCATTTTAATGTATTTAACTTTATCGTTTTAACGTCAGGTGGGATGCCTGTCCGAATACCCCCTGCAGGATGTGCGGGATTCTACTGAGCATCTATGAAACTCAATAAAAATTATATTGGTATTAGAGATAAATGGTGGGCGTTACCTCTCATCTTGCCTTCTTTGCTGTTGCCTATATTGAGCACTGCTAACACCTATGCCCATATTAGTACCGGGAACGTAATTCTTTTCTACCTGCCTTTAGCGCTGATGATTAGTCTGATGTTGTTTTTTGGCTGGGCGGCATTACCAGGAATTATCATTTCCATCATCTGGTACAAATATCCGCAGGTTGGGTTATTTGAAATGCTCTCAATAATTTCGCACTTTATAGTTACGATAGTGCTTAGTTGGGGAGGGTATAAAGTTTTTGCTCCCCGGCGGAATAACGTTTCT
This sequence comes from Citrobacter sp. RHBSTW-01044, assembly GCF_013781945.1. Lineage (NCBI taxonomy): Bacteria > Pseudomonadati > Pseudomonadota > Gammaproteobacteria > Enterobacterales > Enterobacteriaceae > Citrobacter > Citrobacter sp. RHBSTW-01044. Next base: position 1,336,719 of record NZ_CP056180.1, read on the forward strand.
TACGGTGACTCCCACCTGATGTTTCAGCACATGTTTTGGCAGGTTTTCTGCCCGGCAACGCTGTTTCTGCTATTCTTCCATTTCGCCGCGTTTGTGGGCGTCTATGAGAGCAAATCCGGCATGGTGGGCGTTATGCCCCTTAATACCGGCACGTTGATCAACTATCAGGCCATGCTGGCCGGGAATCTGGTTGGGGTTCCACTGTGCTACTTAATAATTCGCACGATTCGTAATCCTTTGTATATCAGAGGTTATTTATCTCAGTTAAAGCAGCAGTTTGATACCAAAGTTACCAAAACAGAGTTTGCGGTCTGGCTGATTATATTGACCATACTAATGACATTGTTGTGTATGCCGCTAGATGAGAAAAGCTCAATATTTAGCACGAATTATACCTTGTCACTGATGCTGCCCGTCATGCTATGGGGAGCTATGCGTTACGGTTATAAATTTATTTCGTTAATATGGATGCTCGTACTCATTACAGCAATTCATTATTATCAACGCTATATGCCCTGGTATTCGGGTTACGATGTGCAACTTGCCATTACCTCATCGAGTTACCTGGTTTTCTCCTTCATCGTGAATTTTATTGCCGTACTGGCAACGCGCCAGAGAATTGTCGCCAGACATTCTCATCGTCTGGCCTTCTTTGACCCCATGGTGCATATTCCGAATTTGCGCGCTTTGAACCGGGATTTGAGAAAAGCGCCATGGTCAGTGCTTTGCTTTTTGAGTGTTCCGGGTATGGAACTGCTGGTGAAAAATTACGGCATTATGCTGCGTATCCAGTACAAGCAAAAACTTGCCCAGTGGGTAAAGCCATTGCTGAAACAAGATGAGCATGTCTATCAGTTATCGGGTAATGATTTAGTTCTGCGTTTTAACACCGAGTCGTATCAGGAGCGTATTGAAGCGCTGGACAGGCATATCAAGCAGTTTCGTTTTATCTGGGATGGCATGCCTTTACAGCCGCAGGTGGGGATTAGTTTTTGCTATGTCCGTTCTCCTGTTAATCACATCTACTTGTTACTGGGGGAGTTAAGCACCATCGCCGAGCTTTCTCTGGCGACCAATGCGCCAGAGAATTTGCAGCGCCGAGGCGTGATGCACCTGCAACGTGACCTGAAAGATAAGGTTGCGATGATGAATCGTCTGCAACTGGCGCTGGAGCACCATCGCTTTTTCCTGATGGCGCAGCCGATTTCAGGCGTGCGCGGCGATGTTTATCATGAAATTCTGCTGCGGCTAGAGGGGGATGATGGTGAAACCATCGGTCCTGACAGCTTCTTACCGGTAGCGCATGAGTTTGGATTGTCATCCAGCATCGATCTGTGGGTGATTGAAAATACGCTGAAGTTTATGGCGCAGAATCGGGAAAAAATGCCCGCTCGTCGGTTTGCTATTAACTTATCTCCCACATCGGTATGCCGTGCCCGGCTTCCGCATGACATCAACCAACTGCTGATTAAGTACAAAGTTGAACCGTGGCAACTGATTTTTGAAGTAACGGAAAGCAATGCCTTAACCAATGCGGAACAGGCGCAGGCAACGTTACTGCAGCTGCAATCATTGGGCTGTCAGATTGCGATTGATGATTTTGGTACCGGATATGCCAGCTATGCGCGGCTGAAGAATGTGAATGCCGATATCCTGAAAATTGATGGCAGCTTTATTCGCAACATCGTTTCGAATAGCCTCGACTATCAAATCGTGGCCTCTATTTGCCATCTGGCGCGGATGAAAAGAATGCTGGTGGTCGCGGAGTACGTCGAAAGCGAAGAAATACGCAGTGCGGTAATTTCGCTGGGGATTGATTACATGCAGGGGTATCTGATTGGTAAACCGCAGCCGTTGCATGAAATGCTGGAAGAACAGGTGCCAGAAGAACTGGCACCTGCTGAGAGCTTATGCGGCGATATCGGGTGAACTCTCTTCTTCAATTTTGAGTCGCCAGCCGGTAACGGCTTCCCAGTATTGCTGCTCTTTTTCCAGATCGAGCAGCACCAGCGCATTCTGGCTAAACCAGTCATGCGGAAAGCGTAAGGTCCAGTGGTTGTCGTCGGTAATTAGGGTCAGCGTCGGTGGCGTGGTGGTCGCCTGTCGCTGATTATTCAGCAGCACGCCCAGGCGCAACAGCTGAATTAACGGCAGAAACTGTTTTTTCTTGAACAGCGTAAAGCGGGGCAAATCATCCAGTTTCACCGCTTTGCGATGATATCGAACCAGGGTTGCCATCATCAGCTGTTGTTCCTGATTGAAACCCGGTAAATCGCTGTTTTGGAGGATATACGCCGAGTGGCGATGTAAACCGCTGTGGTTGATGTTCAGCCCAACCTCATGCAGCATCGCCGCCCAGCGCAGCAACGCTTCCAGTTGTGGATTGGCCAGCTTTGGCTGCTGCGTATGCCACTGGTCGTACATTTGCATCGTCGTTTCCAGTACGCGCCGGGCCTGTTCGCTGTCGATATTGTACTGGTTCGCCAGGCTGCTCGCGGTACGACTGCGAACGTCCTGGTGGCGAAAACGACCTTCCATCTCATACAGCACGCCTTCGCGTAGTGCGCCATCAGAAAGGCGGAGTTCGCGGATAGCCAGTGCGTCAAAAACGCCGCACAGAATCGCGAGTCCCGGCACAAACACCGCTTTTCGCTCTTCAGACAGCCCCGGCAGGCTGAGCGCATCGAATGACGCATGCTTCAGCACTTCGGTTCGCAGTTTGTCCAGGCGTTCGGGGGTGATAAAACCATCTTTCTCACCCATCTCCAGCAGCACTTCGTGTGCCGCTTTAATCGTGCCCGACGCGCCCAGCGCAACGTTCCAGCCCTGAATGCGAAACTGCCAGGTTAAGGTTTCAAGCTTTTGCGCTGCCGCCATGCGCGCACGCTGGAAGTTTTCCCGACTAATAGCGCCGTCCGGGAAATACATCTGAGCAAAACTGACGCAGCCCATACGACGACTTTCCACCAGTTTGGGCTCGAAATCTTCGCCGATCACCAGTTCTGTTGAACCACCGCCGATATCAATAACCAGCTTACGACCCTTTTCCGGCTGGGTGTGCTCCACGCCCATAAAAATCAGTCGGGCTTCTTCATTACCGGAAATAATCTCAATCGGGTAGGGGATAACTTTTTCTGCTCGCTTGAGAAAATCGGTCGCATTTAGCGCCTGACGCAAAGTATGGGTTCCCACGATGCATACGCTTGATGGGGGAAAGCCCTGCAGACGTTCGGCGAACAGCGACAGGCAGCTTAATCCGCGCTCCATTGCCTCTTCGCTCAGCTTGTTATCTTCGCCGAGGCCATCCGCCAGATGAACGCGCTGTTTCAGTCGCCCGATAATCTGCATTGCGCCATCAACCACGCGGGCAATGACCATATGGAAACTGTTTGAACCAAGGTCGACCGCAGCAAATTCCTGCGGTCGTGGAGTCTTGTCGTGTATTGGCATAGCGTTAGTCAGGTTGCTCGAGTGATTTGATGTAGTCGTATATCGCCAATTGTGACTGAACCTTACGGCGGTTTCCGCGCGGTACGTAGCGATTACTGAGTTCTTTATCGATGAAGCGAGCCTTCACCGTGTCGCTGAACAGGATATCGATAATATCCAGCACCCGTTGCTTAAGACGCGGGTCCAGCAGCGGTGTGGCGACTTCGATGCGATAGTCGATATTCCTGGTCATCCAGTCTGCGGAGGAGAGGTATACCTGCTTGTCGCCACCGTTTTCGAAGATATAAACCCGGTCGTGTTCAAGGTAGCGGTCAACTATGCTTATCACGCGAATATTGTCGCTAATGCCTTCCAGGTTCGGAATCAAAGAGCACATACCGCGAATCAATAGATTGACTGGCACGCCTGAGCTTGAGGCCGCATAGAGACGATCAACCAGGCCTTTATCGACCAGGTTATTCAGTTTTAGGGTGATACCGGAAGGCTGTCCTTGCTGCGCGTTGGCGATTTCTTTGTCAATCATCGCGTACAGCAAACGGCGCGAGTTCTGCGGAGATACCAGCAGATAATCGAACGTCACCGGACGATACGGGTTCTCGATGAAGTTGAACACCCGACGAACCTCGTTGGTAATGCGTGAGTCGGCGGTAAGTAACGAGTAGTCGGTATAGAGACGCGCCGTTTTTTCGTTGAAGTTCCCCGTCCCGATATGCGCATAGCGCACAACTTCATCACCTTCTTTACGCGAGATAAGGAACAATTTGGCGTGAATTTTCAGGCCCGGCGCGGAGAAGATGACGTGAACGCCAGCCTCGGTAAGACGCTTGGCCCAATGAATGTTGGCTTCTTCATCAAAGCGAGCCTGCAACTCCACCACCACGGTGACTTTCTTACCGTTGTGCGCAGCATGGATCATCGAATCAATGATGCGCGAGTCTTTGGCCACACGGTAGATGTTGATTTTTATCGCCAGCACGCTCGGGTCGAAAGAGGCCTGGCGCAACAGTTCAAGAACGTGCTCAAAAGTGTGATACGGATAATATAGCAGCACGTCGCGTTCGCGAACGGCGTCAAAGCCGTTACGAAACTTCTCGTTATCGAACCAGATATGGCGCAAACGCGGCAGCGGTTTGTTCACCAGGTTAGCTTTGCCAACGTTGGGGAAATTAATAAAGTCTTTGAAGTTATGGTAACGCCCGCCGGGAACAATCGAGTCGTAGCGAGAAATCGTCAGCTTTTCACGCAGTACCTCGACCAGCGCATTGGGCATGTCGCGCTGATAGACAAAACGTACAGGCTCTGCGGTCAGACGCTGTTTCAGGCTGGACGACATCAGCTCCATCAGGCTCGATTCCATCTCGTGCACCAAATCGTATTCGGCGTCGCGAGTCATTTTCATCGAATAGGCGTTCAGCGCATCGTAATCAAAGAACCCTTTGAAAATGTCGTCAAGGCAGTAGCGTAAGATGTTGTCCAGCAGGATCATCGGTTTGCGACGGCGCGGGGTTTCCGGCGGTAGATTCACAAAACGGGGAACCTTGTCGGAAGGGATTTCCAGCAGCGCGTAGCGGATCGTATCGCCGCGGATAATTTCCACCGCCAGATAGGTGTAGTCATCTTTCAGAAACTGAACTAAATCCGTCTCGCGGTTGATCAGGATCGGTGTAATGTGCTGGCGAAGATATTGTTTGAAGTAGTGGCGTAACCAGCTCTGTTGATTGACCGACAACTGACGTTCATTGATAAGGAAAATCTGGTTGCGCGCCATCTCCAGCAGCAACTCGTTGTACAGGCCGTCAAATTCCTGATCGGCTTTTAATACGCGGGCCTGGATTTTACCTAACAGATGGCGGGAGTGAGAGTTTGAACCCTGTTCTTCGCTAATAATGATTCGGCGTTTCAGTTCGGCAAAACGAACCTTATAAAACTCGTCGAGATTATTGGAATAGATGCCTAAGAAACGCATCCGTTCGATCAACGGGTTTGACTTATCAGCAGCTTCCTGGAGTACACGTTCGTTGAACGCTAACCAGCTGAGTTCTTTCTCGATGTATAGCTTTTCCTGACCCATTACAACTTTTACTCCGTTTCATTCACGGGACACTACCGATTTATTATGGCGAGCATTGCTCTCAGATGTCCAACAGTGCCAGAAAAATATGACAATAAACCGTCTGATAGGAAAGAGAAAGGGGGGAGCGTAGATGAATACCGGAGATGTTAACCGGAAAAGGTATTTATGCCTGTAAACCGGATGGTGAGATCCGGTTTACAGGTTGATTTTATTCTTCGTCGGCGGCGTAGCCTTGTGGCGGCAGACGAACGCCGTCCAGCCATGCTGCGTTATCACGCATTTTCAGGCGACCATCAGTAAACCAGCTTACCACCAGCGGGTAAATGGTATGTTCCTGGGCCTGGACTCGTGCCGTGACATCATCTTCGCTGTCGCCTTCAAATACCGGAACCTTGGCCTGGAGAATAACCGGTCCGCCGTCCAGTTCATCGGTGACGAAATGGACGGAGGTGCCATGCTCTTCATCGCCGTTTTCCAGAACCTGACGGTGCGTGTGCAGGCCAGGATACTTCGGCAATAATGACGGGTGGATATTCAGCAATCGTTCAGAATAGTGAGCAACAAACGTCGGACTTAGAATGCGCATATAACCGGCCAGCACCACGAGATCGGGGGCATAAGCGTCGATCTCTTGTATCAGTTGCTGGTCGAATGCTTCGCGACTGGCAAACTGGGCGGCTTCCAGCGAGTGTGCAGGAATATTCGCTTCGCGTGCGCGCTCAAGGCCGAACGCATCGGCCTTGTTACTGAATACTGCACGTATGGTGCCATTGATTTTATTCTGTTCGCAGGCATCCATTATCGCCTGCAAATTGCTTCCGTTGCCGGAAATGAGCACCACAATGTTTTTCATTCAATGACCACACGCTGTTCGGAATCAGAAGCTTTGATGATACCGATTTTCCATGCGTTTTCACCTTTCTCATTGAGCAAAGCAAGGGCTTTGTCCACTTCAGAAGCTGGCAGGGCGATAATCATGCCTACGCCGCAGTTAAAGGTGCGATACATCTCATGCTGGCTGACGTTACCCGCCGTTTGCAGCCAGTTGAAGACGGCTGGCCACTGCCATGAAGATTCGTCGATCACAGCCTGCGTGTTGTCTGGCAGAACGCGTGGAATATTTTCCCAGAAGCCACCGCCGGTCAGGTGGGCAATGGCATGCACATCAACCTTCTCAATCAGTTCCAGAATGGATTTGACATAAATGCGGGTCGGGGCCAGTAAGTGATCGGCCAGCGGCTTGCCTTCAAGCTCGGTGGTTTCCGGGTCACAACCGCTAACTTCAACAATTTTGCGCACCAGAGAGTAGCCGTTGGAGTGCGGACCGCTGGAGCCGAGTGCAATCAGTACGTCGCCGTCAGCCACTTTTGAACCGTCGATGATCTCAGATTTTTCGACGACGCCAACGCAGAAGCCTGCCACGTCGTAATCTTCGCCGTGGTACATCCCCGGCATTTCAGCCGTTTCACCGCCGACAAGCGCACAGCCAGACTGCAGACAGCCTTCGGCAATACCGTTAATGACGCTGGCTGCGGTATCCACATCCAGTTTGCCGGTAGCATAGTAGTCGAGGAAAAACAGCGGCTCAGCGCCCTGAACCACGAGATCGTTGACGCACATTGCGACGAGGTCAATGCCGATAGTGTCGTGGCGTTTCAGATCCATCGCCAGGCGCAGTTTTGTGCCGACGCCATCAGTGCCGGAAACCAGTACCGGTTCACGATATTTTTGCGGCAATGCGCACAGCGCACCGAAGCCACCCAGACCACCCATAACTTCCGGACGACGAGTTTTCTTTACTACGCCTTTGATTCGATCAACCAGAGCATTACCTGCATCAATATCAACACCGGCATCTTTGTAGCTAAGAGAGGTTTTATCGGTCACTGCCTGCTTCCCCACATGTTTACTTGCAGTAAAAGTTAAATTCGGCGCAATTCTAACAGGGAAAGCAAACGTTTGCGAGCCTGCTCTGCATCAAGTTTTATGTGCTGATTTTTTCAGCATTTTACAATCATTTATCTATTTGTTTGAACTGCGCCACGAAAATGAAACCGGGTACAGTCTTGTGCTTGAAACCTGCCTGCTGAATACACAGTATCGTACTGAAACCGGTTTCTGTTTTCTGTTGCAGACCTCATCAACAGCGTTTTGCACAGAGTAATCACGAGAGGGGAAGGGGATGTCAGGATTTAAAGCAGATTTCATGTGGGGTGGTGCCGTAGCCGCTCATCAACTGGAAGGTGGCTGGCAGGAAGGTGGAAAAGGAATTAGCGTTGCCGATGTCATGACGGCGGGGGCGCATGGCGTGGCGCGTGAAATCACTGACGGTGTGATTGCCGGTAAAAACTACCCTAACCACGACGCCATCGATTTTTATCACCGCTATAAAGACGACATTAAACTGTTTGCCGAAATGGGGTTTAAATGTTTTCGTACTTCGATTGCCTGGACGCGTATTTTCCCCTTAGGCGACGAAGCGCAACCCAATGAGGCTGGCCTGCAGTTCTATGATGACCTGTTTGACGAATGCCTGAAATATGGCATTGAACCGGTGATTACGTTGTCGCATTTCGAGATGCCATACCATCTGGTGACGGAATATGGCGGCTGGCGTAACCGTAAGCTTATCGATTTCTTTGTCCGTTTTGCCGCAGTGGTTTTTACCCGTTACCAGCACAAAGTGAAGTACTGGATGACGTTTAATGAAATTAACAACCAGGCAAATTATCACGAAGACTTCGCGCCTTTTACTAACTCTGGCCTGAAATACCAGCCCGGTGAAGACCGCGAGCCGGTTATGTACCAGGCGGCGCACTATGAACTGGTGGCAAGCGCACTGGCGGTAAAGGCTGCGCGTGAGATTAACCCGGCATTGCAGATAGGGTGCATGATTGCCATGTGTCCTATCTATCCACTGACCTGCGCGCCGGACGATATGATGATGGCGATGAACGCCATGCACCGGCGTTACTGGTTTACCGATGTCCATGTGCGCGGCAAATACCCGCAGCATCTTCTCAACTACTTTGCCCGGCGTGGCTTTGATCTTGATATCACCGAGGAAGACCGTCAGGCGCTGACCGAGGGTTGTGTCGATTACATCGGCTTTAGCTACTATATGTCTTTCGCAACGCAGGCCACGGCAGACAACCCACAGCTGGACTACGACGAGTCGAAAAGCCTGGTTTCCAACCCGTACGTGCAGAAATCGGACTGGGGCTGGCAGATTGATCCCGTTGGTCTGCGCTATTCGCTGAACTGGTTCTGGGATCATTACCAACTGCCGCTGTTTATCGTCGAAAACGGCTTTGGTGCGATTGACGTGCAGCAGGCCGACGGCTCGGTAGATGATTCCTATCGTATTGACTATATGGCCGCACATATCAGCGAAATGAAAAAAGCGGTAGTGGAAGATGGCGTGGACCTGATGGGCTATACCCCGTGGGGCTGTATTGATTTAGTCTCGGCCGGGACGGGGGAGATGAAAAAACGCTACGGCTTTATCTATGTTGATAAAAATAATGACGGAAGCGGAACGTTAGCACGCTTGCCGAAGAAATCTTTTTCATGGTATCAAAACGTTATCCAGACCAATGCTGAATATCTATAAAATTCATAGTATTGACAGCCAGCCCCGCCAATAATGCGGGGCTTGTTTTATACTCATCATCCAGACGCAAACGACTTTGGTTGATCCATATCAAGCGTATCCAGTGTTGCGCCAGAGACGAAAAGCGGTATAATCCGGCGATTTTTTTTGTGGTTGCCACTCGTCTGAGGAAAGGAGAAGAGTATGAAGATCGTGGAAGTCAAACACCCACTCGTCAAACACAAGCTGGGACTGATGCGTGAAAACGACATCAGCACTAAACGCTTTCGTGAACTCGCCTCGGAAGTTGGCAGCCTGCTGACTTATGAAGCAACCGCTGGTCTGGAAACCGAAAAGGTGACCATTGAAGGCTGGAACGGTCCGGTTGAAGTTGACCAAATCAAAGGTAAAAAAATCACCGTTGTGCCAATCCTGCGTGCGGGCCTGGGCATGATGGAAGGCGTACTGGAAAACGTTCCGAGCGCGCGTATCAGCGTGGTTGGTATGTACCGTAACGAAGAAACGCTGGAGCCGGTTCCGTACTTCCAGAAGCTGGTATCTAACATCGATGAGCGTATGGCGCTGATCGTTGACCCGATGCTGGCAACCGGCGGTTCCGTTATCGCCACCATCGACCTGCTGAAAAATGCAGGCTGCACCAGCATTAAAGTGCTGGTCCTGGTTGCGGCACCGGAAGGTATCGCGGCACTGGAAAAAGCGCACCCGGATGTTGAGCTGTACACGGCCTCCATCGATCAGGGGTTGAACGAGCACGGATACATTATTCCAGGGCTCGGCGATGCCGGCGATAAGATTTTTGGTACCAAGTAAACGAATAAGTGAAAAGAAGCCGACTTTAAGAGTCGGCTTTTTTTTGAATATAACAACCCAAGGCTAATAACAAACAACACTCAGAGGAAAACACTATGACGCGCCGTGCTATCGGGGTGAGTGAAAGACCGCCGCTTTTACAGACAATCCCGCTTAGTTTGCAGCACCTGTTCGCTATGTTTGGCGCAACGGTTCTGGTGCCAGTCCTGTTCCACATCAACCCGGCTACCGTTCTGCTGTTTAACGGCATTGGTACGTTGCTGTATCTCTTTATCTGTAAAGGTAAAATTCCTGCGTATCTGGGTTCCAGCTTCGCATTTATTTCCCCAGTACTGCTGTTGCTGCCGTTAGGGTATGAAGTGGCGCTGGGTGGTTTCATTATGTGCGGCGTTCTGTTCTGCCTGGTTTCTTTCATCGTTAAGAAAGCAGGAACCGGCTGGCTGGATGTCATGTTCCCTCCTGCGGCGATGGGCGCAATCGTTGCCGTCATCGGTCTGGAGCTGGCTGGCGTCGCTGCGGGCATGGCGGGGTTACTGCCAGCAGAGGGACAATTACCGGATTCAAAAACCATCATCATCTCAATGGTGACGCTGGCGGTTACGGTATTTGGCTCTGTACTGTTCCGCGGTTTTATGGCGATTATCCCGATTCTGATTGGGGTGCTGGCCGGCTACGCGCTCTCCTTCGTGATGGGGGTCGTGGACACCACGCCGATTGCGCAGGCCCACTGGTTTGCTCTGCCAACGTTCTACACGCCGCGCTTTGAATGGGTTGCCATTCTGACCATCCTGCCGGCGGCGCTGGTGGTCATCGCTGAACACGTTGGACACCTGGTGGTAACGGCGAATATCGTGAAAAAAGATTTGATTCGCGATCCTGGCCTGCATCGTTCAATGTTTGCCAACGGCCTGTCTACGGTTATCTCTGGTTTCTTCGGCTCTACGCCGAACACCACGTACGGTGAAAATATTGGCGTAATGGCGATTACTCGTGTTTACAGTACCTGGGTTATCGGCGGCGCGGCAATTTTTGCCATTCTGCTCTCCTGTGTGGGCAAGCTGGCGGCGGCGATCCAAATCATTCCACTGCCGGTCATGGGTGGCGTATCGCTGCTGCTGTACGGCGTGATTGGTGCTTCCGGTATTCGCGTACTGATCGAGTCAAAAGTTGACTACAACAAAGCGCAAAACCTGATCCTGACCTCGGTTATTTTGATCATTGGCGTGAGTGGTGCGAAAGTTCACATTGGTGCCGCTGAGCTGAAAGGCATGGCGCTGGCGACCATTGTTGGCGTTTGTCTGAGCCTGATTTTCAAAGTTATCAGCCTGCTGCGTCCGGAAGAAGTCGTGCTTGACGCGGAAGATGCCGACAGTCCGCAACAGTAAATCTCTTACCGGGTGGCGATGCTGCCCGGTTCTATCACGACGTATTTCTGTGTTAAACTCAACGCGATTTTATGAAATCCTGGGTTGAGGTATCTCTGAACACACCGGCACAGCTCTCTTTGCCACTTTATCTTCCTGACGACGAAACTTTCGCAAGTTTCTGGCCGGGGGATAACTCCTCTTTACTGGCTGCACTGCAAAACGTGCTGCGTCAGGACCATAGCGGGTATATTTATCTCTGGTCGCGTGAAGGCGCTGGCCGTAGTCATTTGCTGCATGCAGCCTGTGCGGAACTGTCCGCGCGCGGCGATGCGGTAGGCTATGTGCCGCTCGACAAGCGTACCTGGTTCGTCCCCGAGGTGCTCGACGGTATGGAGCATTTATCGCTGGTATGCATCGATAACATCGAATGTGTGGCCGGGGATTCGCTGTGGGAAATGGCGATCTTTGATCTCTACAACCGCATCCTGGAGTCGGGGAAAACGCGTCTGCTGATCACCGGCGATCGCCCGCCAAGACAGCTGAATCTGGGGTTGCCGGATCTCGCCTCGCGCCTGGACTGGGGACAAATCTACAAGCTGCAGCCGCTTTCCGATGAAGATAAGCTGCAGGCGTTGCAATTACGCGCCAGACTTCGTGGGTTTGAACTGCCGGAAGATGTGGGACGCTTCCTGCTCAAGCGTCTGGATCGAGAAATGCGTACGCTGTTTATGACGTTGGATCAGCTTGATCATGCATCGATCACCGCCCAGCGTAAGCTGACCATTCCATTCGTAAAAGAGATACTGAAGCTGTAAGCGCCGCAGCCGAAAAGACTGCGGCAGGTTTCAGGTTAACCGATGATTTCCAGTACCTGCTCCGGCGGGCGTCCAATTCTCGCCTGGCCTTTGGCAACCACAATCGGGCGCTCCATCAATTTCGGATTTTCCACCATTGCCTGAATCAGCGCATCTTCACTCAGATTTACGTCCGCCAGATTAAGTGACTTATAGAGATCTTCTTTCTGGCGCATCAGCTCGCGCGCGCTGGACATGCCCAGCATCTGCAGCAATTCACGCAGGGTTGTGGCGTCAGCCGGGGTTTCCAGATACAACACCACTTCCGGGGCCACACCGTTGGACTTCAGTAACTCCAGCGTTTCACGGCTCTTGGAGCAGCGTGGGTTATGGTAGATTTTAATCGCGTCTGACATGACTTCTCCTTGCATAACAATCCTGCCGGATGGCGACCAAAAGACCTTATCTGGCCTACATATCGCCATCCGGCAAGGGGTCGATAATTACATTTTCGTATACGGTTTAAAGCGCTCTTGCAGTTGGCGTAGCTGGTCGATACGGGCATCGTATCTGGCCTGCTGCTGGCTACCCAGCTTGACCTGTGAGCTTGCGCTGCTGAGCATCGAAATAGCCTGATCCAGACGTCCTGCGAGGGCATACCCTTCCGCGCGGGCTGCCAGTTCCTGATCACGGTTGTTCAGGTTGGCTTCCGTTTGCGCTAAAAGATCCCAGCCGTTAGGGTCGTCCTTATGGCTAAACGTATAGCGATTCAGGATGGTCGCTGCCTCTTTGGCTTGCCCGGCCTGTAAATACGCATTTGCCAGGTTGAGCTGCAGTACCGGGTTGGTGCGCAGGTCGCGGGCGTTTTTCAACCGATTAATGGCATCGCTGGTTTTCTTCTGGCCGAGATCGATATCCGTTGCCAGGTCGAGATACCAGGCATTGTTAGCATCTGCCGCTAGCAGCGGTTGCAGTGTTTTACGTGCCTCGTCATATTTACTGGCCTCCATTGCCTGCAATGCCCGGCCATACTGCGCCGCACGTTGCTCACGTATGTTGCCTTTCGACCAGTTACTCAGCAGGTCATCGGTCAGCTGGTTGCGACCAGAGTTGTACATGCCTAAGGTGCGTGCCTTGGCCAGATAAAAATCTTCTGAAGACTGGACGACAGCCGGACGCATTTGGTTGGCGCGGTTACGGGCATCCGACAGACGGCTTTCTGGCAGGGGGTGAGTCAGCAAAATTTCTGGTGGACGCGAAGAGTAACGGGCCTGATCGAGCAATTTTTCCAGAAACGTCGGCATGGCCTGGGGATCGAATCCCGAGCGTTGCAGTACCTGAATACCGATGCGGTCTGCTTCCTGTTCGTTTTGCTGCGTAAAGCTAATCATCCCCTGACGTGTACCCGCCAGCGTACCGGTCAGCGCCGCCATACCTGCTTGCGGGCTGGCCATCGCCAATAAAATTGACCCTAACGCACCCACCCACGTTAGCGGCGCGCTGCGTTTCTGGTCTTCCATTGCACGCGCCAGGTGACGCTGCGTAACGTGGGATATTTCGTGCGCCATAACCGATGCCAGTTGGCTTTCGTTATCGGAATAGCGGAACAGTGCGGAGTGCAAAACAACGTTGCCGCCAAAGAAAGCAAAGGCGTTGATTTCATCGTTGTTAATCAAAAAGAAGGTGAAGGGCGTTTTTACCGAGTCGGCGTGCGAGACCAGACGCATCCCCAGCGCATTAATGTATTGCGTCAGCAACGGATCGTTAATTAATGGCGCACTGCCGCGCAGCTGGCGTACATAATAATCGCCCATCTGCATTTCCTGTCCTATGGAAAGCGTACTCCCTGCCGAGGTTCCCATATCAGGCAGGGTGTCCGCGGTTTCTGCAAATGCGGGCGCAACCTGACCGATGGTCAGTGCAGCAATGAGGGTAGCAACCAGGTTTTTTTTCAACTGCCTGAACATAACCTCTGTCCTGTATTCTTTTTTGAGATAGCCATTTGACCAATGCCGTGAAGTATCGTTCACACTCCGCAAGCTTAGGGAGTGTAACTGCGAAACCTGACGATGAACACCCAGGAAAAATGTCTTTTCACTTTGCGTAATCCGCTATAAAAAGCGAAGTCTTTTTTGTGACATTTCGATACAATTCGGGATCGCAATCCCGCTATTGGATTCATGGAAGGGTTTTATGCTCGAAATGTTGATGCAATGGTATCGCCGCCGCTTTAGCGACCCCGAAGCCATCGCCTTGCTGATTATTCTGGTTGCCGGTTTTGGCATCCTGTTCTTTTTTAGCGGTCTTCTGGCGCCGCTGCTGGTCGCCATTGTGCTGGCGTACCTGCTCGAATGGCCGACAGTACGGCTGGAACATATTGGTTGTTCACGGCGTTGGGCGACATCGATTGTGTTGGTGGTGTTTGTCGGTATTTTGCTGCTGATGGCGTTTGTGGTAATGCCCGTTGCATGGCAACAGGGGATCTACCTGATCCGCGATATGCCCGGCATGCTCAATAAATTGTCTGATTTTGCCGCCACCTTACCGCGGCGTTATCCGGCGCTGATGGATGCGGGCATTATTGATGCGATGGCGGAGAATATGCGCTCGCGAATGCTCACCATGGGCGATTCGGTGGTGAAATATTCGCTGGCTTCACTGGTCGGATTGCTGACGCTGGCGGTGTATCTGATTCTCGTCCCGTTGATGGTGTTCTTCCTGATCAAAGATAAAGGACAAATGCTGAACGCAGTGCGTCGGGTGCTGCCGCGTAATCGCGGACTGGCGGGGCAGGTGTGGAAAGAGATGAACCAGCAAATCACCAACTATATCCGCGGCAAGGTGCTGGAAATGGTGGTGGTTGGCGTGGCGACCTGGCTCGGCTTCCTGCTGTTTGGCCTCAACTATTCGCTGCTGCTGGCGGTGCTGGTAGGCTTCTCCGTGCTGATCCCGTATATCGGCGCTTTCGTGGTCACTATTCCGGTGGTCGGTGTGGCATTGTTCCAGTTCGGGCTTGGCACCGAGTTCTGGAGCTGTTTTGCCGTATATCTGATAATCCAGGCGCTGGACGGTAATTTGCTGGTGCCGGTGCTGTTCTCCGAGGCGGTAAATCTGCATCCGCTGGTGATTATTCTCTCAGTGGTGATATTCGGCGGCCTGTGGGGATTCTGGGGCGTATTCTTTGCGATTCCTCTGGCGACGTTAATCAAAGCGGTAATGCATGCCTGGCCGGATGGTCAGGTCGTTGATGAACCCTAATCTGTTTGCTCCGGCGATGCAATGTCGCCGGAGCCGAACTTGTCTGACCTCTATCCACACATTCTGAATAATCTCTTCTGGTGTCGTTTTTCTCTGCGTTTGTCTTTAACTTGACCCGCGTGATGTCTTTAAGTCACGCAAGGAATAAGGCCAACAGGAGAACAAAATGGGTCACAACACACACACGCAGCAGAAGGTGGGATGGGGCGGATATCTCGCTTTTTTTATTACGATTATTCTTTTTTCCGGCATGTTTGCGAAAAGTACCGAATGGTGGCGAGTCTTTGATTTCACCGTTCTCAACGGTGCGTTTGGGCAGATTAATGCGGCGGGGGACACGGCGGTCTCTTTTCGCGGCACGGGCGGTATGGGCGCAAAAGACGGCTTCTTATTCGCGCTTGAGCTGGCGCCTTCCGTCATTCTTTCACTCGGGATAATTTCCGTCACCGAAGGGCTGGGAGGGTTGCGTGCGGCACAGCAACTGATGACGCCAGTCCTGCGCCCGTTACTCGGTATTCCGGGTATTTGCTCGTTGGCGCTGATTGCGAATTTGCAAAATACCGATGCTGCGGCAGGGATGACTAAAGAAATGGCGGAAGAGGGCATTATCACTGAACAGGAACGTGCAATTTTTGCCTGCTGGCAAACCAGCGGCAGTGCGTGTATTACCAACTATTTTTCCTCGGGTGCCGCGCTGTTTACGATGGTTACCGTTCCGGTGATTACGCCGCTGGCGGTGATCCTTGTCTTCAAATTTGTGGGTGCGAACCTGCTGCGTTTGTGGATTGCGCAGCTGGAAAATCGCCGTACGCAGCAGGAGGCGTGAGATGACAACGCAAGTACGTAAAAACGTCATGGATATGTTTATCGATGGCGCACGGCGCGGATTCACTATTGCAACAACCAGCCTGTTGCCTAACGTGGTAATGGCGTTTGTGATTATTCAGGCGCTGAAGGTGACGGGACTGCTCGAGATTGTCGGGCGGGTATGTGAGCCGGTAATGGCGCTGTGGGGACTGCCGGGGGAATCTGCTACCGTACTGCTGGCGGCGGTGATGAGTATGGGAGGCGGCGTCGGTGTTTGCGCCAGCCTGGTTGTCGCCGGTACGCTTTCGGGACATGATGCTACGGTGCTGTTACCGGCTATCTACCTGATGGGCAATCCGGTGCAAAATGTGGGACGCTGTCTGGGTACCGCGGGGGTCCATCCCCGTTATTACCCGCTTATTATTGCGGTATGCGTAATTAATGCGCTGCTCTCTATTTGGGTTATGCAGGTTATTGCCTGACAAGGAAGGTTATGAACTGTTCCATTCTTAATTTGACGTTGTTCCTGCAGGGACACGTGTACGCGCCGGAAGATTTAGGACGCCAGGATATACTGGTGTCTGGCAGCAAAATTGTTGCCATCGCGCCGTCGATTTCCCCTGACGATTTTCCAGGCTGCGAGTGTATCAATCTTGACGGTGCGATTGTGTGCCCAGGATTTATCGATCAACACGTCCATCTGATTGGCGGCGGCGGAGAAGCAGGGCCGCACACCCGCACGCCGGAAGTGCGCTTGTCGCGGCTGGTTGAAGCTGGCGTCACCTCGGTGGTGGGATTGCTGGGGACAGATGGTATTACCCGTCACCCTGAATCGCTGCTGGCGAAAACCCGCGCGCTGGAATTTGAAGGCATCAGCGCATGGATGCTGACCGGGGCGTATTCTCTGCCTTCCCCGACCATCACCGGCAGTATCGATCGCGATGTGGCGCTGATCGATAAAATCATTGGCGTGAAATGTGCTGTTTCAGACCATCGTTCTTCAGCCCCGGACACCTCGGCGCTGGCAAACATGGCGGCGCAGTCGCGCGTTGGCGGATTGTTAGGGCGCAAGCCGGGGATTAGCGTCTTCCATATGGGCGACAGCCCGCGCATGCTGGAGCCGTTGTACCAGATCCTCGAAAGTTGCGATGTACCGATTACCAAGCTGCTGCCCACACACGTCAATCGTGCGGAACCGTTGTTTCAGTCGGCGCTGGAGTATGCCCGCAAAGGCGGTTATATCGACATTACCAGCAGCATTGATGAACCCGTCGACCCGGCCACGGCTATCGCCACGGCGCTACGCCAGAACGTGCCGCTGTCGCGTATTACCTTGAGTTCGGATGGCAACGGTAGCCAGCCGGAATTTGATGACTACGGTAATCTTACCGGCATCGGTGTCGCAGGGTTTGAATCACTGGCTGAAACAGTGCGCCAGTTGGTGAAGGTTCATGCCATACCGCTGGAACTGGCGCTGTGTCCGCTGACGCGAACGGTCGCAGAATTTTTGGGACTGGAACATAAAGGGCGTCTGGCGGTGGGATGCGATGCCGACATTCTGGTGCTCAATGATGCGCTTGAAGTTCATCACCTGTGGGCGAAGGGCAAAGCCGTCGTCAGAGAGAAAAAAGCCTGTGTAAAAGGGACGTTTGAATAAACGACGTTGATGCCGGATGGCGGCGTAAACGCCTTATCCGGCTACGGAGTTATGCGGATGGTGGCCTGATAAGACGCGTGGCGTCACCATCAGGCGCTATCCGGCAAAATGTAAATCAGGCGTTCTCTTTCAGCCAGTTCATTACCACGTCGTGGTGGTTGCTGGTTTTGAAGTCATCAAACACATGCTCAATTTTCCCTTCAGCATCAATCAGGAAGCTGATGCGGTGGATGCCATCATAGGTTTTGCCCATAAATGACTTCTCACCCCAGACGCCGAACTGCTCGCAAACCTGGTGATCTTCGTCGGACAGGAGCGTGAAGTTAAGGACTTCTTTCTCCGCGAATCGGGAAAGCTTCTCTGGTTTATCGGTGCTGATTCCCAGTACTTCAACACCTGCTTTTTTTAACTCATCCATGTTATCGCGCAGGCCGCAGGCCTGTACGGTACAGCCGGGTGTCATGGCTTTCGGGTAAAAATAAACCAGAACACGCTGTCCCTGGAAGTCGGTTAAATTTACTTGTTCTCCGTCTTGATCCGGCAAGCTAAATTTCGGTGCGATATCACCGGCTTTCAGTGGGTTCATTACTTAACTCCATCCTGTTCATCATGCTGTGAGTAATTGACGACGTTAATACTGCCTTGCGCATTGAGTTCTGTACAGAGTGCTTTAAACGCATCTTCAATATTTGCCGAATCATGTGACGCAGGACTATGTGCGGTAATTTGAATAAACAGCTGTGCCGCCTTTCCGTTCTCAGCCGGTTGCGTGCGTGAAACCAGTTCCGCAATATTCATTTGGTGGCTGTCAAACAGGGCGGTAAAGCGTTCAATCAAATGCGGAGAATCAGGAACATCGACCTGCACCCATACCGTAGCGGGCATCGCCGGACGGGGGCGTGCGGTCGTGCGCTTCATCACAATCAGTAAATCCAGCTCTGCACCTTTCAACGGCAAGGTTGATTCAATTAGGGTAATGGCATTCCAGGTGCCCGACAGCAACATGATAAACGTGAACTCGTCACCCAGCATGGCCAGTCGGCTGTCTTCGATATTACAGCCGCAACTGCTGACATGACGTGTGATGGTGTTCACAATTCCCGGGCGGTCAGCACCCAGCGCAGTAATGACCAGATAGTGTTGCGATGACGATGTCAAACCTGTTCTTCCTTTGAGCGGTGAGGTAATCATAAGGAAAGCATAAAAAAAACATGCATACAACAATCAGAACGGCTCTGGTCGCTTGCTTTTATTGTCGTACCAAACGTACCATTGAGACACTTGTTTGCACAGAGGATGGCCCATGTTCACGGGAAGTATTGTCGCGCTTGTTACGCCGATGGATGAGAAAGGTAAAGTCTGCCGGTCGAGCCTGAAAAAACTGATTGATTATCATGTCGCCAGCGGCACCTCGGCGATCGTTTCGGTTGGCACCACCGGTGAGTCTGCCACCCTGAGTCATGATGAGCATGGCGATGTGGTGATGATGACCCTGGAGCTGGCCGACGGGCGTATTCCGGTGATTGCCGGAACCGGCGCTAATGCGACCGCGGAAGCCATTAGTCTGACGCAGCGTTTCAACGACAGTGGTGTTGTCGGCTGCCTGACGGTGACGCCTTACTACAACCGCCCAACCCAGGAAGGTTTGTTCCAGCATTTCAAAGCCATCGCTGAACATACTGACCTGCCGCAAATTCTGTATAATGTACCGTCCCGTACCGGCTGCGATATGTTGCCGGAAACCGTTGGTCGCCTGGCGAAAGTAAAAAATATTATCGCTATTAAAGAGGCCACGGGGAACTTAAGTCGCGTTCACCAGATCAAAGAGCTGGTTTCAGACGACTTTATTCTGCTCAGCGGTGATGACGCGACCGGACTGGATTTTATGCAGCTCGGTGGTCATGGCGTGATTTCCGTGACGTCTAACGTTGCGGCACGCGATATGGCCGAAATGTGCAAACTGGCGGCAGCCGGGAACTTTGCCGAGGCGCGGGTGATTAACCAGCGTCTGATGCCGTTACACAACAAACTATTTGTCGAACCCAATCCTATCCCAGTGAAATGGGCGTGTAAGGAGTTGGGACTTGTGGCGACCGATACGCTACGTCTGCCGATGACGCCAATCACGGATAATGCTCGTGAAATCGTCAAGGCGGCGCTTAAGCATGCCGGTTTGCTGTAAAGTTTAGGGAGATTTGATGGCTTACTCAGTACAAAAGTCGCGCCTGGCCAAGGTTGCGGGTGTTTCGCTTGTTATGTTGCTCGCGGCCTGTAGTTCTGACTCGCGTTATAAGCGCCAAGTGAGCGGTGATGAATCCTATCTGGAGGCCGCACCGCTTGCTGAGCTTCACGCTCCAGCTGGGATGATTCTGCCGGTTATGTCGGGTGACTATAATATCCCGGTCACCAACGGCAGCGGTGCCGTTGGTAAAGCGCTGGACATTCGCCCGCCGGCTCAGCCGTTAGCATTAGTCACCGGCGCTCGCACTCAGATCGCGGGTGATACGTCGACATTGCTGGTGGAAAATGGTCGTGGCAACACGCTGTGGCCACAGGTCGTTAGCGTCATTCAGTCTAAAAACTACACGATCACCAAACGTGATGATGCCAGCCAGACGTTGACCACCGACTGGGTTAACTGGAACCGTCTGGATGAAGACGAGCAGTACCGTGGACGTTATCAAATCTCGGTTAAACCGCAGGGTTATCAGCAAGCGGTAACGGTGAAACTGATTAACCTCGAGCAGGCGGGTAAACCCGTAGCTGATCCAGCATCAATGCAGCGTTACAGCGCTGAGATGATGAACGTTATCTCCGCAGGTCTGGATAAGAACGCCACTGATGCCGCGAATGCCGCGCAGAACCGCTCTGCCGCCACCATGGATGTTCAGAGTGCTGCCGATGACACCGGTTTACCGATGCTGGTGGTACGTGGACCGTTCAACGTGGTATGGCAGCGTCTGCCGGCAGCGCTTGAGAAAGTGGGGATGAAAGTGACCGACAGCACCCGTTCTCAGGGCAGCATCGCCGTGACCTACAAACCACTGTCTGATAGTAACTGGCAGGAGCTGGGCGCAAGCGATCCGGGTCTGGTATCCGGCGACTATAAACTGCAGGTCGGTGATTTAGACAACCGCAGTAGCTTGCAGTTTATCGATCCGAAGGGGCATACCCTGACGCAAAGCCAGAACGACGCGCTGGTCGCCGTCTTCCAGGCAGCGTTCAGTAAGTAAAAATAAAGGGCTGGATAACTCCAGCCCTTTTTTTCTGATATGATACGCAAACGTGTGCGTCGGCAGAAAAACGCAATATTTATCGTTAATTCACACCCAGGAGTAATAAAGATGCAAAAGCAAGCTGAGTTGTATCGTGGTAAAGCGAAGACCGTATACAGCACGGAAAACCCGGACCTGTTGGTGCTCGAATTCCGCAATGATACGTCAGCAGGGGATGGCGCGCGCATTGAACAGTTTGATCGTAAAGGCATGGTGAACAACAAGTTTAACCATTTCATTATGACTAAACTGCAAGAAGCGGGCATTCCTACCCAGATGGAGCGACTGCTTTCCGATACTGAATGTCTGGTGAAAAAACTGGAGATGGTACCGGTTGAATGTGTGGTTCGTAACCGCGCAGCAGGTTCCCTGGTTAAGCGTTTAGGCGTTGAGGAAGGTATTGAACTGAATCCGCCGCTGTTTGATCTGTTCCTGAAAAACGATGCTATGCACGATCCAATGATTAACGATTCCTATTGTGAAACTTTTGGTTGGGTGAGCAAAGATAATCTGGCGCGTATGAAAGAGCTGACCTACAAAGCCAACGACGTGCTGAAAAAGATGTTTGATGATGCCGGTCTGATTCTGGTCGACTTCAAACTTGAGTTTGGTTTGTATAAAGGTGAAGTGGTCCTGGGCGATGAGTTCTCACCGGACGGTAGCCGTCTGTGGGACAAAGAAACGCTGGATAAAATGGACAAAGATCGCTTCCGCCAGAGCCTGGGCGGCCTGATCGAAGCCTATGAAGCCGTCGCGCATCGTCTGGGTGTGAAGTTAGACTAACCCTCCCCTGAGCCGGCGATCGCTCTCCGGCTCATCAATCCCGCCGATTTTGATTACTGTTTCTTATGGTAATCCTGTTCCGAACCGCCTACGATCATCATCATAATGAATAAAAAGTTGAGGTGATTATGCGCTGGCAAGGGCGTCGTGAAAGTGACAATGTGGAAGACAGACGAAATAGCTCCGGTGGCGGCCCTTCTATAGGCGGCCCTGGTTTTCGTTTGCCCAGTGGTAAAGGCGGCATCATCCTGCTGATTGTGGTGCTGGTGGCGGGATATTATGGCGTGGATCTCACCGGATTAATGACCGGCCAGCCAGTTTCCCAACAGCAATCATCACACTCCATCAGCCCAAATGATGATGAAGCAGCAAAATTTACCTCGGTGATTCTGGCCACCACGGAAGATACCTGGGGGCAGCAGTTTGAAAAAATGGGCCGGACCTACCAACAGCCGAAGCTGGTAATGTATCGCGGAGCGACGCGTACTGGCTGTGGCGCGGGTCAGTCCGTGATGGGGCCGTTTTACTGCCCGGCGGATGGCACGGTGTATATCGACCTCTCATTTTATGATGACATGAAAAACAAGCTGGGCGCCGATGGTGATTTTGCTCAGGGCTATGTTATCGCCCATGAAGTGGGCCACCACGTGCAGAAACTGCTGGGTATTGAACCGAAAGTTCGCCAGATGCAGCAGAATGCCTCACAGGCTGAGGTGAACCGTCTTTCCGTACGTATGGAACTGCAGGCGGACTGCTTTGCCGGCGTCTGGGGCAACAGTATGCAGCAGCAGGGCGTGCTGGAGTCCGGCGACCTGGCTGAAGCGCTGAACGCCGCTCAGGCTATTGGCGACGATCGCCTGCAGCAGCAGGGACAAGGACGCGTTGTGCCGGACAGCTTTACCCACGGCACTTCTGAGCAGCGGCTTAGCTGGTTCAAACGCGGTTTTGACAGCGGCGATCCGGGACAATGTAATACTTTTGGTAAAGGCATTTAAGCTACTGAGGCAGGGATGTCTGATAACACGGCGCTGAGCGCGTTAACCGAACAGATGGCCCACGAAGGGATCCGTCGTCTGCTGATTATCAGTGGTGAGGGGAACTGGTGTCAGGAGCGGGCTTTAGCGCTACGCGACACGTTACCCGGCGACTGGTTATGGGTGGGCGCACAAGCCCCTGCTGAGCCGAACTGTACGCCACAGGCGCTGCAAACGTTATTAGGCCGCGAATTTCGTCATGCGGTTTTTGACGCCGGGCAGGGATTTGACGCTGCGTCGTTTGCCGCCTTAAGCGGAACGCTGATCGCCGGGAGCTGGCTGGTTTTGCTGACTCCCCCCTGGCATACCTGGCACACGCATCCGGACATGGATTCACTGCGCTGGAGCGACTGTGCTGAACCTATCCCAACGCCGCACTTTGTTGAACATGTCAAACGGGTGATTTCCCGTGACGGACAGGCTCTGCACTGGCAGCAGCATCACGCAGTTTCCAGCCCGCGTTTTCCTGTTCGTGCAGTCTGGCACGCAGCAACCGGTGACCCTCAGCCAGAACAGGCGATGATTTTAACCCAGTTGCTGGATATGCCTCCCGGCGTGGCTGCGGTCACAGCTGCACGTGGCCGGGGCAAATCGGCTCTGGCAGGGCAACTGATAGCACGTATCAACGGGACCGCGATTGTCACCGCGCCTGCTAAAGCGGCAACGGATGTGCTGGCGCAATTTGCCGCAGAGCGTTACCGCTTTATGGCCCCGGATGCGCTGTTAAGCAGCTCTGCAACCGCAGACTGGCTGATTGTGGATGAAGCCGCCGCGATCCCCGCGCCGCTGCTACACCAACTGGTTGCGCGTTTCCCTCGTACGCTGTTAACCACCACCGTACAGGGCTACGAGGGAACCGGCAGAGGCTTTTTGCTGAAATTTTGCGCCCGCTTTCCCCATCTTCGACGCTATGAGTTGCAACAACCCGTACGCTGGGCGCAGGGATGTCCGCTGGAGAAAATCGTCAGCGATGCGCTGGTGTTTGACGACGAAACCTTTGCGCATGCCCCCTTGGGGGAGCTTAACTTCTCGGCATTTGATCAACTCTCATGGCAGACAAACCCGGCGCTGCCGTTAGCGGTATATCAGCTACTTTCCGGTGCGCATTATCGCACCTCGCCACTGGATCTGCGGCGAATGATGGACGCGCCGGGTCAGCATTTTCTTCAGGCTTCGGCTGCTGACTCGGTGGCGGGAGCCGTCTGGCTGGTCGACGAGGGGGGATTATCCGCAGAATTAAGCCAGGCCGTCTGGGCCGGATATCGCCGACCAAGAGGAAATCTGGTTGCGCAGTCACTGGCGGCGCACGGCGGAGATCCATTGGCGGCGACGCTCGTCGGGCGGCGGGTCAGTCGAATTGCGGTTCATCCCGCGCGTCAAAGGGAAGGTATTGGGCAACAGCTGATTCTGCAGGCCCGGCACTATTGCACGCAGTGCGACTATCTGTCCGTCAGCTTTGGTTATACGGCTGAATTATGGCGTTTCTGGCAGCGCTGCGGTTTTGTCCTGGTACGGATGGGTAATCATCGGGAAGCCAGCAGCGGCTGTTATACCGCTATGGCGGTGCTGCCCATCAGCGAAGCGGGAAAACGCCTTGCCTGGCGGGCGCACCAGCGCCTGCGACGGGATGCGGAGATTCTTGCTCAGTGGAACGCAGAGCGCATTCCGCTGGTACCACTGAAAGAGACTACGCTTAATGAGGATGACTGGGGTGAGCTGGCTGGGTTTGCTTTCGCGCATCGACCATTACTGACATCATTAGGTTGTCTGAGTCGTTTGCTTGAGCACAGCGAGTTGCCTCTTCCGGCATTACGCGGGCGTATACAGGCTCAACGCAGCGATGCTGAATTGTGCCAACAGCTGAAAATATCGGGTCGCAAAGCGCTGTTGGCAGTTCAGCGCGCCGAGGCGGCGCAGGCCTTAAAACAGCTGGATGCTGAGCGTGAACAACGGCTACATAATCGCATTATGCAATGGCAATTTTTTCACTAACTTCTTCAATTTCCTGGCATGGTCATTGCGGTTAAGCGGCGTAGAATGATTCTCATCAGTTAAGGAGATCGCCATGAAACATGACCATTTTGTTGTTCAAAGTCCCGATAAACCCGCTCAACAGCTCTTGTTGCTGTTTCATGGCGTCGGCGATAACCCGGTTGCCATGGGCGAAATTGGCTCCTGGTTTGCGCCGCTGTTTCCGGATGCGCTAATCGTCAGCATTGGCGGGGCAGAGCCTTATGGTACGACTTCCGGGCGTCAGTGGTTTTCGGTACAGGGGATAACGGAAGAGAACCGCCAGGCGCGTATTGACGCGATTATGCCGGTCTTTATCGAAACCGTTCGCTACTGGCAGAAGCAAAGCGGCGTTTCGCCTCAGGCGACCGCGCTGATTGGTTTTTCTCAGGGCTCGATTATGTCGCTTGAGAGTATTAAAGCCGAGCCTGGGCTGGCGTCGCGGGTCATCGCCTTTAATGGTCGCTATGCCACGTTGCCGGAGGTTGCAACCACCGCGACGACGGTGCATTTGATTCACGGCGGTGAAGACCGGGTGATTGAGTTATCTCATGCCGTTGCCGCGCAGGAGGCGTTAATTCGCGCCGGTGGGGATGTGACGCTGGATATCGTCGAAAATCTGGGGCACGCTATTGATGAACGCAGTATGCAGTTTGCGCTCGACCACTTGCGTTTTACCGTACCGAAGCACTACTTTGATGAAGCGCTGAGCGGCGGTAAGCCTCACGATGATGATGTGATTGAGATGATTTAACCCGCAGGCCGAATGGCGATGTGAAACCGCCATTCGGCCTACGTTGGCTTATTTCTTCGGTTGATCCTTGTTTGGCCAATCGTCGTCGTCATCCCATTTATCGTTAAAATCACGATGCGGGGGAAGCTCCGGCTTATTGGCAAGAAATTTCTTGTGGTCGACGCGCTTGAGATCTTTAATCACGTTCAGCAATACGCCTACCAGAAACACCAACACCAGAATCCACCAGTATTTTGCCAGCCAGTCCATGCTCATTTCCTCTTACAGGAACACTCATCAGGCGACGAGTTGCTCCATGATACGTTGATACATACGGGCAAGCAGCTGCAGGTCGGCGGCATTAACACATTCATTAATTTTATGAATGGTGGCGTTGACCGGCCCCAGTTCTACTACCTGTGCCCCCATGCGGGCAATAAAACGCCCGTCGGACGTCCCGCCTGTAGTCAGTAACTGCGGTTTAATCTCATTATAGTGCTCAATGGCGTTCACCACCGCATCCACCAGTTTACCGCGTGCGGTCAGGAACGGCTGACCGGAAAGCCACCAGTCGACGGTATAACGCAGCTGATGTTTCTCCAGCAGCTCCAGCACCCGGGACTTAATCATTTCATCGTTTAATTCGGTGCTGAAACGGAAGTTGAACTGGATAAACAGTTCGCCGGGAATAACATTGTTGCTGCCGGTTCCTGCCTGAATATTGGCAATCTGCATGCTGGTCGCCGGGAAGAATTCGTTGCCCTGATCCCACTCAATCGCCACCAGTTCATTGAGCATTGGCGCCGCGCGGTGTACCGGATTATCGGCCAGATGCGGGTAGGCTACGTGGCCCTGCACGCCGTGAATGGTCAGATTGCAGGTCAGTGAACCACGACGCCCATTTTTCACCACGTCGCCAACGATTTCCGTGCTGGACGGCTCGCCAACCAGACAATAATCCAGTCGTTCATTGCGTGCCATAAGTGCTTCAACCACTTTTACGGTGCCGTTTTGGGCGCTGGCCTCTTCGTCAGAGGTTATCAAAAACGCCAGACGACCCTGATGGTTCGGATGCTGGGCGACAAAACGTTCTGCGGCCACGACCATTGCCGCCAGTGAGCCTTTCATATCGGCTGCGCCACGCCCGAACAACATGCCATCGCGAATGGTCGGTTCGAACGGTGGATTAATCCAACGATCGACATCGCCGACAGGCACTACGTCAGTGTGACCGGCAAATGCCAGAGTCTCACCTTTGCCGCGCCATGCCCAAAAATTCTGTGTGTCACCAAAATCCATACGCTCAACGGTAAAACCTACCGCGCGCAGGCGTTCAATCATTAACGCCTGGCACCCGGCATCATCCGGGCTCAGGGAAGGACGGCGAATAAGCTGCTGTGTCAGCTCAATAACCGGGCACGACATAGACTATACCTCATTAAAAAACTGCGTATAACTGGATTCACTAAAGCCAAGCAGCATAGGCTTACCCGGCGCGCAGAGCAATGGGCGTTTGATAATTGCAGGCATTTCAATCATCAATGCAGCAGCAGAGGACGCATCGGTGATTTGGTTACGTGTGGCTTCATCCAGTTTGCGCCAGGTGGTTCCACGTGTATTGAGCAGCGCCTCCCAACCTAATTCGCTGATAAAGGCGTGTAATAACGCGTTGTCCAGGCCGTCGACGCGATAATCATGGAAGCGGTAGTCGACCCCATTGTCTTCCAGCCAGCGTCTGGCTTTTTTAATGGTATCGCAATTCTTAATGCCGTAGAGGGTGATCATTTGAATCCTTATTGACGTATTTTGAATATTTATTCTCGTGTTCTATAAACATGAATAATACATATTGTCATCGAACCGTTATAGAAAAATATAACATTGTTGTTGAATGGTGAATAATGATTCCTGAAAGTTCCAAAATTCACGGGAAACTGAAAATCAGAATTTGCCTGTTTGCATCAGCCTGTTTTTCCATCAGAATTGCCAAAGT
Source organism: Citrobacter sp. RHBSTW-01044 (assembly GCF_013781945.1). NCBI lineage: Bacteria > Pseudomonadati > Pseudomonadota > Gammaproteobacteria > Enterobacterales > Enterobacteriaceae > Citrobacter > Citrobacter sp. RHBSTW-01044. The sequence goes on from NZ_CP056180.1 coordinate 1,364,377, forward strand.
CGTAGATGATGTATGAATATTTCAAAATATTGCAGTAAGTCACATAAAATTTATGGGGTTAGCGCATAGTGATTACATATACCCCCGAACACTGGAGGATGTAATCGCAACCATTGGTTAAATGATCTTCTTTTTATGATGATGATTTCGTAGAATGCCCATAATAATAAGAGAGGTTGTTATGATTGAACGTGAACTGGGGAACTGGAAAGACTTTATCGAAGTGATGCTTCGTAAATAATTTTCTGGAAGAAATTCATATCCTGCAAAGGATAATAAAAGGCGACTCAACGTAAGTCGCCTTTTTTGTGTCCGATTATTCTGGGCGGGGCTTCAATGGGAAGCGTCTGCGTACCAGCACAAAGAACAGAGGAACGAAGTAAATCGCAAGGACTGTGGCTGAAATCATCCCGCCCATTACGCCAGTCCCCACCGCATGTTGACCGCCGGAACCTGCACCACTGCTGATGGTCATCGGCAACACCCCAAAGATAAACGCCAGTGACGTCATCAGAATTGGGCGTAAGCGTTGGCGACAGGCATGCAGCGTGGCGTCGAGCAAGTCGTGACCTTTCTCGTTCATCTCATTGGCGAATTCAACAATCAATATTGCGTTCTTCGCCGAAAGCCCGATCACGGTGAGTAACCCGACCTGAAAGTACACGTCGTTTTCCAGACCGCGCATCCAGGTAGCGAGCAGCGCGCCAATGACCCCCAGCGGTACAACCAGCATGACGGAGAAGGGAACCGACCAGCTTTCGTACAACGCAGCCAGACACAGGAACACCACCAGCAAAGAAATGGCGTACAGGGCTGGCGCCTGAGAGCCCGACAGCCGTTCCTGGTAAGACATCGCGGTCCATTCGAGGCCGAATCCGGTCGGCAACTGGTGGACCAGCGATTCCATAATGTCCATCGCCGTACCGGTACTGACGCCTGGGGCGGCTTCGCCAACAATCTCGACGGCGGAGTAGCCGTTATAGCGTTCCAGACGCGGTGAACCCGTTTCCCAGCGCGACGTGGCAAAGGCTGAGAAAGGCACCATGCCGCCGCTATTATTGCGGACGTACCACAGATTGATGTCGTCCGGGAGCATGCGATATTTTGCCGCCGCCTGCACGTAAACCTTCTTCACGCGACCCCGGTCCATAAAGTCATTGACGTAGCTGGAGCCCCAGGCCGTTTGCAAGGTGTCGTTGATGTCATCAATGGAAACGCCCAGCGCCTGGGCTTTGCGCTGATCGATATCAATTTGCAACTGCGGGCTGTCGTCCAGACCATTATGACGAACGCGGGTCAGAGACGCGTCTTTCCCGGCCAGCTCAATCAGCTTGTCGCGCGCGGCCATTAACGCATCATGGCCCGCACCGGCGTGATCTTGCAGCTCCATATCGAAACCGGCAGAGCTCCCGAGACCGCTAATCGCCGGAGGACTGCTGGCGAAGACGCGGGCTTCTTTAATCTTATTAAAGGCTTTAGTCGCGCGCTCGATGATGGCGAAAGAGGTTCCGGTGGTGGTGTCGCGATCATCCCAGTCTTTTAAGCGGACAAACATCCGCGCCACGTTTTGACCGTTCCCGCCAGGGCCGGAACCGACCGTAGAAAAGACCGACGTAATGTTGTCTTTCTCATGGGTGAAGTAATACTTCTCCACTTCCTCAACTACTTTCAAAGTTTGCTGCTGGGTCGAGCCGCTGGGCAACTGTATCGAGGTGGTAAACATGCCGCGGTCTTCGAGCGGCAGGAAGGAGGTTGGCAGGCGCAGGAACAGGAAAACCATACCGCCGAGCAGCAGGCCGTAAATCAGTATCCAGCGCAGGCTGCGGTGCAGGATCCTGGCGACGCCTTTTTCGTAGCGTTCGGCGTTGCGGTTAAACATCCGGTTAAACCAGCCAAAGAAACCGGTTTGCCCGTGATGCTCGCCTTTATGTAGCGGTTTGAGCAGAGTGGCGCACAGGGCAGGGGTGAGGATCATCGCCACCAGAACTGAAAGAACCATTGCGGAGACGATGGTAATCGAGAACTGGCGGTAAATAGCCCCGGTAGTGCCGCCGAAGAAGGCCATCGGGATAAACACCGCCGACAGCACCATGGCGATACCGACCAGCGCGCCCTGGATTTGCCCCATCGATTTCCGCGTCGCTTCCCGCGGCGAGAGGCCTTCCTCACTCATAATTCGCTCGACGTTTTCCACCACCACAATGGCATCATCGACCAGCAGGCCGATCGCCAGCACCATCGCAAACATCGTCAGGGTGTTAACGCTGTAGCCAAAGGCGTAGAGGACGGAAAAAGTACCCATCAGGACGACGGGAACGGCGATTGTAGGAATCAGCGTGGCGCGGAAGTTTTGCAGGAACAGGTACATCACAAGGAATACCAGCGCGATCGCTTCCAGCAGTGTTTTCACCACGTCGATGATTGAGGCTTTGACAAAGGAGGTAGTTTCATACGCCACCTTGTATTCCAGCCCGTGCGGAAAATACTGAGAGAGCTCGTTCAGGCGGTCGATAACCAGCTCCGCCGTTGCCATTTCATTGGCGCCGGAGGCCAGTTTTACCCCCAGACCGGAAGCCGGGTGGCCGTTGAAGCGGCTGAGATAGTCATACTTTTCCGCACCCATTTCGACCGTCGCCACATCACCCAGTTTAACTTCTGAGCCGTCCTGGTTGACGCGTAGCGTAATCGCGCGGAATTCATCCGGAGTCTGCAGCAGCGACTGGGCGTTGATCGTCGCATTCAGCGCTTGTTTGTCTACCGAAGGCGTGCCGCCAAGTTGCCCGACGGCAATCTGCGCATTCTGTGACTCGATAGCATCGGTCACATCTTTGGCGGTCATCTGGAAGCTGTTAAGTTTGACCGGGTCGAGCCAGATACGCATGGAATATTGTGAACCGTAGGCGTCAATATCGCCCACGCCGTTTATACGACTGAGCGGATCCTGGATATTACTGGCGACGTAGTCGGCGATGTCCTGCTTATCCATTGAGCCATCGGTGGAGACGAAGGCGATGGTCAGAATATTGGTGTCACCGGTCTTGCGCACCGTGACCCCTTGATTCTGTACCGCCTGCGGCAGCTTACGCATTGCCGATTGCAGCTGGTTTTGCACCTGCTGGACGGCTTCATCAGGATCGGTTCCCGCGAGGAAGCTCAGCGTAACCGACGCCTGGCCTGTCCCGCTGCTCTGCGACGACATGTACATCAGATTATCGAGACCAGTCATGTTCTGCTCGATAACCTGGGTGACGGTATTTTCCAGGGTTTGTGCGGACGCGCCAGGGTAGTTCGCGGTTACCCGCACGTTTGGCGGTGCCAGATCGGGATATTGCTCAACGGGCAGCGAAAAAATAGCCAGGGCTCCTGTAAGGCACAACAGGATTGCTAACACCCAGGCAAAAATGGGGCGATCGATGAAAAAATTCGCCATTAAAAGGGGACCTCGTGTTTCTGCGTATCGTTATGGGTGTGAATTGCTTCACTTTAGCGGCAAGGTACGGGGCAAACGTGGAGAAAAAAAGAAGATAATGTAAATTATCATGCCCGTTTACAGCATACCTTTCGTGCCAACGCCGTCAGGCCTGGATCGAGAACCGACGGCGCTTTGCGGTTCTTTACGTTAGCTCTCCGTCGGATTCTGCCGAACGAAAACTGATGCTCACCAGCGTTCCCCCTCCGGAGGGTTGAGAGAAAGTCAGCGTGCCGCTCAGCCTTTCCGCCCGCTCGCGCATAATATTTAACCCATAGTGCCCCGAAGGCTCATGCGGCTCGCCAATGCCGATGCCGTTATCGCGAATATAAACCGTGTGATTACCATCCGGCGCGGTCACGCAACTGACGGCAATTTCGGTTGCGCTGGCATGTTTAATCGCGTTCAGCACCGCTTCACGGACGATCTGCAGCAGATGCACCTGCATTTGCGCGTCCAGCGCCAGGGTCGGTAACCGGCAATCAAGCGTCAGTTTAGCCGATGTCTGATTTTGCAGCGTTTCCAGCATTTCATGCAGGGCGGAGGGGAGATCGGCCTGCTGTAAAGTCAGGCGGAAGGTGGTGAGCAGTTCGCGTAGCTGGCGGTAGGCGTCGTTCAGCGCCTGAGAAAAATCCGCCATAATGCTTTGCGCTGGGGCGTTATCTTCGGGAATCGAACGCTTCAGCAGCGTGAGCTGAATGCGTAAATAAGAGAGCACTTGCGCCAGCGAGTCGTGCAGCTCGCGCGCAATCGTCGCCCGCTCCTCCATTAACAACAGCTGCTGAAAATGTTTTTGCGCCTGGTTGAAGTACAACCCGCGACCCAGCATCGAGGAGACGCTGTTGAGCAGAGGGGTAGAAGCATTGACGTTCGGGCTTTGCCAGTGCAGTTCACCGTAGACGGTTTCCTGCATGGTGACCGGCAGGATCTGCATCGGCAGCTCGGGGCTTTTTGCGCCTTCGCTAATTCGCCAGTTATCTCCGACGGTGAGTTCCAGGAAATAGGCGGCGTCATGCTCGCGGACGATCTGTAAAATATGGCGGAAGCAGTACACATCAATCTGACTGGTATTTAACGCCTGAGAGCACTGATACAACACTTCCAGACGACGATTAGCTTCGTGGAGATCGTGGGTCTTCTCAGCGACAGACGCTTCCAGCGAGCGGTACAGCTTGTGTAATTCACTCGACATCTGGCTGAAGGTCTTGCCCAACAACCCGAGTTCGTTGGGCAAATCAGTATCCAGCGACGGGATGTCAAACTGACCGTGTTCAATGTGCTGGCTGGCCACCACCAGCTTATTCAGCGGACGCACCACCTGCTGGCGAATACGCCGCAAGGTAAAGAAAACGAGGGTGAATATGCCGATCCCGCCCGCCAGTGAAATACCAAAAACCAGCATCACTTTGCGTTCGGCATAATGTTGCAGCGCCAGCACGAAGAGATCGATTTGATCGACATAGTTATTGATATTGCTCTGGTACCAATTTAAATCGCCATCGATCAGACGGGCGTTCATTTCCAGCCAGTTTGCATGTAGACGTCCATAGCGACTTTTTACCGCTTGAGGCACGTACCACGCGTTCAGGTTCTGTAGTGCTGGCGAATTTAGCGCCTGCTGGAAAAGCTGGCGGTGAGCGTTAAGCTGCGGACTTTGGCTTTGCAGATCGTAACCCAGACGGTAACTTTGCATGCGCAATGAGCCAGCCACGTTGATGGCTTCGGCATCTCGTAAGCTGCTGGTCAGCGTGAGCAGCGCAATACCCGTTGAGAGAATCGACAACAGCACTATGTAGAAAAAAGCTTTAGCCAGACTGGCCGAGACCGGACGCTTTACCGTCACTTGTGCATCCTCACACAATACACGTCGCGCCTTAAAACAGCCCGAACGATGCGGTGTATTTGATAAATGTTAATAAAACGCCATGAAACTGGATGGTAACTGAAACACAATTTCATATGCGATGAAATAAATTGATCTGCCACAGGTTCTGGATAAATAGTTGTGCTTCCTGGGCAAATGAACATTGCCGCTTCCTTCCGTGTCGGTTAATAACAACACTCATATAAAGAATAAGGTTTTTGCAACCAAAAAAGAAGGAAGCCATGAATCGTTTTATTATGGTTAATAGCCAGCAGTGCCTGGGATGCCATGCCTGTGAGGTCGCCTGCGTCATGGCTCACAATGGCGAGCAGCATGTCCTGAGTCAACGGCATTTCCAGCCCCGAATTACCGTCATCAAGCATCAGCAGCAGCGCAGTGCGGTAACCTGCCATCACTGTGAAGATGCGCCCTGCGCCAGAAGTTGCCCGAACGGGGCAATCAGCCATGATAACGACAGCGTTCAGGTGAACCCGAAAAAGTGTATTGGCTGTAAATCGTGCGTCGTTGCTTGTCCTTTCGGCACGATGCAGATCGTACTCACTCCAGTCGCTAAAGGGAAGGTGAAAGCCACTGCGCACAAATGCGATTTGTGTCAGGGACGCGAACAGGGACCCGCCTGCGTAGAGAACTGTCCGGCGCAAGCGTTACAACTGGTGACGGAAAATTCGCTTACTGGTCTGTCAAAAGCGCGCAGGCTACGCACCGCCAGTCTGGAAAGCCAGCCCTGGCATGCCAACGCCACCGATTTCGTTTCGCATGCAATTACCAAACGTGAGCAAATGCAGGCGACGCCTGCGCGTGGTGAGCCGGATAAGCTGGCAATTGAGGCCCGTAAAACCAGCTTTGAGGAGATCTATCTACCGTTTCGTACGGCGCAGGCGGAACGGGAAGCGTCCCGCTGCCTGAAATGCGGCGACCACAGTATTTGCGAATGGACCTGCCCATTGCATAACCATATTCCGCAGTGGATTGAACTGGTCAAAGCCGGGAATATCGATGCGGCGGTTGAGCTTTCTCACCAGACTAACTGCCTGCCGGAAGTGACCGGGCGCGTATGTCCGCAGGACCGACTCTGCGAAGGGGCATGTACGGTGCGTAGCGAGCATGGGGCGGTCACTATCGGAAATATTGAGCGTTACATCTCTGATCGGGCCCTGAGCAAAGGATGGCGACCGGACTTAAGCCACGTGCAGAAAGTGGATAAGCGCGTTGCTATCATCGGCGCGGGTCCGGCGGGTCTGGCCTGCGCGGATGTGCTGGCGCGCAGCGGAGTCAGCGCCACCGTATACGATCGCCACCCTGAAATCGGCGGTTTGCTGACGTTCGGCATTCCGGCCTTCAAGCTGGACAAATCGCTGCTGGCCCGCCGCCGTGAAATCTTCAGCGCCATGGGTATTCATTTCGAACTTAACTGTGAAGTGGGTAAGGATGTGGCGCTGTCGGCGCTGCTGGAGGATTACGATGCCGTGTTCGTGGGCGTAGGAACCTATCGTTCCATGAAAGCGGATCTGCCGAATGAAGACGCGCCTGGCGTTTATGACGCGTTACCGTTCCTGATTGCCAACACCAAGCAGGTGATGGGGCTGGATGAACTGCCTGAAGAGCCGTTCATCGACACCGCCGGACTGAACGTGGTTGTACTGGGCGGAGGCGATACGGCAATGGACTGCGTGCGTACCGCGCTGCGTCATGGCGCACGCCAGGTGACCTGCGCTTATCGTCGTGATGAAGCCAACATGCCCGGTTCGAAAAAAGAGGTGAAGAACGCCCGGGAAGAGGGGGCTAACTTCGAGTTTAACGTCCAGCCGGTTGAGCTGGTGTTACATGATGATGGGCGAGTCAGCGGCGTGCGTTTTTTACGTACCCAGCTTGGCGAGCCGGACGCGCAGGGGCGTCGTCGCCCGGTTCCCCTCGCCGGGAGTGAGTTTGTCATGCCCGCAGATGCGGTGATCATGGCGTTTGGTTTTCACCCACATGGCATGCCGTGGCTGGAGACGCATGGGGTTAAGGTCGATAACTGGGGGCGCATAGCCGCCAATGTTGAAAGCGCATACCGTTATCAAACCAGTAACCCGAAAATCTTCGCTGGTGGTGACGCGGTACGCGGTGCGGATCTGGTGGTTACGGCCATGGCGGAAGGACGGCATGCCGCCCAGGGGATCGTCGACTGGCTGGGCGTAAAATCAGTCAAATCTCACTAAGTCGCTAAGAAGGCCGGATAAGGCGCGTTAGCGTTGCTATCCGGCTCTGTGCCGCATAATTGCCTGATGGCGCTTCGCTTATCAGGCCGACATTGCACCAAGACAAACCCGGTTTCACGGCGTAGTATTATTTCTCACTTCTTGCTGTGGAGCCGGTATGTCGCAAAAAATTACCCTCATCAAAGATAAAGTCCTTTCCGATAACTACTTCATCCTGCGCAATATCACCTATGACCTGACCCGTAGCAATGGAGAGGTGATTCGTCACAAACGCGAGGTTTACGATCGCGGCAACGGCGCCACTATCCTGCTGTATAACCCGGAGAAGAAAACGGTGGTGCTCATCCGCCAGTTTCGCGTCGCCACCTGGGTCAATGGTAATGAAAGCGGTCAACTGATTGAAACCTGCGCCGGGCTGCTGGATAACGACGAACCGGAAGCGTGCATTCGGAAAGAGGCCATTGAAGAGACCGGCTTTGAAGTGGGTGAAGTGCGTAAGCTGTTTGAACTCTATATGTCGCCGGGCGGCGTGACGGAGATAATTCATTTCTTTATTGCGCAATACAGCGACAGCCAGCGGGCAAATGCGGGCGGAGGGGTGGAAGATGAAGATATTGAGGTTCTGGAGCTGCCGTTCACACAGGCGCTGGAAATGATTAAAACGGGTGAGATCCGTGACGGTAAGACGGTGCTATTGCTGAACTATTTGCAGTCGTCGCATCTCATGGACTAATGCGCGGGATTTATATTTCTTTACAAATTTTCGGCCAATCCGACGATTCTTATTGAGCCACATCAGTCGCGCAAGGAAGATACCGCTTAGGCTGTGTGTTTTGACTTCGGGGTTGTACCGTCCATGCGCTATCGCGTTATTTTACTTTTCCTGCTCGGGTTGTTACCCGTCCGTTTGCTGTGGGCCGCGCCCGCGCAACAGACGTTTTCTGACTGGCAGGTGACGTGCAATAACCAAAACTTTTGCGTGGCGCGCAATACCGGAGAACATCACGGCCTGGTCATGACCTTGAGCCGCAGTGCCGGGGCACATACCGACGCCGTGTTGCGTATTGAACTGGGTGGGCTGGAATCGCCCACAGCCAAAGAGAGCGATATTGCGCCACGTCTGCTACTGGATGGCTCAGCGCTCCCGCTTCGCGGCGAACACTGGCGTATTACCCCCTGGCAACTGATGACCGATGATCCGGCCACCATCAGCGCATTTTTAACAACCGTACAGGACGCGAAGGCGATAACCCTGCAAAAAGGGGCGCAAAACCTGTCCCTGGTCGGGCTAAAAGCCGCGCTGCTTTTTATCGACGCCCAGCAAAAACGGGTCGGCAGCGAAACCGCATGGATTGAAAAAGGCGACGAGCCTCCGCTCAGCGTACCTCCCGCTCCCGCTTTAAAAGGCGTGGCTGTGATTAACCCAACGCCAACGCCTCTCACGCAACAAGAGCGCAGTGAATTGCTGGATTACGGTAACTGGCGGATCAACGGTATTCGCTGTTCGATCGATCCGCTGCGTCGCGAGATGCGCGTCACGGCCTTAACGGATGATAAAGCGCTGCTGATGATCGGCTGTGAAGCCGGGGCATATAACACCATCGATCTGGCGTGGGTGGTTTCACGTACTACCCCGTTGACGTCACGGGCGGTACGGCTAAGCCTGCCTTTTAAAACGGATGCGGAAAGTCGCGATATGGAGCTGACCAACGCCACGTTTGATGAGAAGTCGCGCGAGCTGGTAACCCTCGCTAAAGGACGAGGGTTGGCAGATTGCGGTATCCAGACCCGCTGGCGCTACGACGGCCAGCGTTTTCGTCTGGTGCGCTATGCCCAAGAGCCAAGCTGCGATAACTGGCATGGGCCAGATGCCTGGCCCACGCTGTGGATCACACGTTAAGCACCTTATGCGCTTTGTCGACAATGTTATCCACCGTAAAGCCGAAGAACGGGAACAGCTTGTCTGCCGGAGCCGACTCCCCATAACCCGTCATACCGACAATCGCCCCTTTCAGCCCAACATATTTGTACCAGTAGTCGGCAATTCCTGCTTCTACCGCCACGCGCGCGCTGACGTTTGAGGGGAGAACCGATTCCCTATACGCCTCATCCTGGGCGTCGAAGATATCGGTTGAGGGCAGAGAAACCACTCGCACGTTACGACCTTCACCGGTCAGTTTTTCCGCTGCCAGCAGTGTGATTTCCATTTCTGAACCGGTAGCAATCAGGATAACATCCGGCTTACCGCCACCATCCTTCAGCACATAGCCGCCGCGGGCAATCTGCTGCACTTGCTCAGGCGTCCGCTCAACCTGCGCCAGATTTTGCCGCGAGAGGATCAGCGCCGTTGGCCCGTCATGGCGTTCGACCGCCAGCTTCCAGCCTACCGCCGCTTCAACCTGATCGCAGGGTCGCCAGGTGCTGAAATTAGGCGTCAGACGCAGGCTGGCGAGCTGTTCGACGGCCTGGTGCGTGGGACCATCTTCCCCAAGGCCAATCGAGTCGTGGGTATAAACCATGATTTGTCGGGCTTTCATCAGCGCCGCCATGCGTGCGGCATTACGGGCATATTCGACAAACATCAGGAACGTTGCGGTGTACGGTACGAAGCCCCCGTGGTGAGCGATACCGTTGGCAATCGCGGTCATGCCAAACTCCCGCACGCCGTAGTGGATGTAGTTTCCTGCATGATCCTCTTTAAGAGAAGTGGAGCCTTTCCAGATGGTCAGGTTGCTGGGCGCCAGATCCGCCGAACCGCCAAGTAGCTCAGGCAGTATCGGCCCGTAGGCGTTCAGGGTATTTTGCGAGGCCTTACGGGTGGCGATTTTGGCCGGATTGGCCTGCAGCTCGGTGATATATTTCTGGGTCGTTTCTTCCCACTCTTCCGGCAGTCCACCGCTCATCCGGCGGGTAAACTCTGCCGCCAGATCCGGATGCGCATGTCGATAAGCGGCGAATTTCTCATTCCAGCTCTGTTGGGCTTTCTCGCCTTTTTCACGAGCGTCCCACGCCCGGTAAATCTCTTTGGGGATTTCAAAGGCAGGATGATGCCACCCCAACTTCTGCCGGGTCAGCGCCACTTCTTCTTCACCCAGCGCCGCGCCGTGCGCTTCCTCTTTCCCGGCTTTATTCGGTGAACCAAAACCAATCACCGTGCGGCAGATAATCAGCGACGGTTTATCGGTAACGGCCTGTGCTTCCTGAATCGCTTTTTTCACCGCCTCAGGGTCATGACCGTCAATCTCGTGCACCACATGCCAGTGATAGGCCTCAAAGCGTTTCGCGGTATCGTCGGTAAACCAGCCGTCGGTTTCGCCATCAATTGAGATGCCGTTGTGATCGTAAAAGCCGATGAGTTTGCCAAGTCCCAGGGTGCCCGCCAGCGAGCACACTTCGTGAGAAATGCCCTCCATCAGACAGCCGTCGCCCATAAAGACCCAGGTATAGTGATTAACAATCTCGTGGTCTGGCTGGTTAAACTGCGCCGCCAGGGTGCGTTCTGCAATCGCCATTCCGACAGCGTTGGCTAAACCCTGACCCAACGGTCCGGTGGTGGTCTCCACGCCCGGCGTATAGCCAATTTCCGGGTGTCCTGGCGTCTTCGAATGGAGCTGGCGGAAGTTCTTTAACTCTTCGAGCGGCAGGTTGTAGCCGGAAAGATGCAACAGGCTGTAAAGCAGCATTGAGGCGTGGCCATTGGATAAAATAAACCGGTCACGATCGTACCAGGTGGGATCGGACGGGTTATGGCGCAGGAAATCGTTCCACAGTACTTCGGCGATATCGGCCATCCCCATTGGTGCTCCAGGGTGGCCGGAGTTAGCTTTTTGGACGGCATCCATACTTAGCGCACGAATGGCATTGGCAAGCTCTTTACGGGTCATAGGAAATACTCCTTGAAAAGTAAAGTGTTAGATGCGTGTTGTGATTCACACTTTTGAGATAATTGCGGGCGTTGTCAGCAAAAAGCATAGCAGACAAGCATGGTATTGCTGGCTTAAGCAGGTAACATAGATGTTATAAATTGATAACAAATTCTTTCTTTGAATGGTGAGAGTATGGGGATCTTCAAAGTTTGTGCCGTTGACTGAGGTGATAATGTGCGGCTCAGTAGAATGGTTACCCGCGCCACTTTTTTGATAGATACGTGAAAGGAACAACAAGATGGATGACCAGTTAAAACAAAGCGCCCTCGATTTCCACGAATTTCCGGTACCCGGTAAAATCCAGGTTTCTCCGACCAAGCCTCTGGCAACCCAGCGCGACCTCGCGTTGGCCTACTCGCCGGGCGTGGCTGCACCGTGTCTTGAAATTGAAAAGGACCCGCTGGCAGCCTACAAATACACCGCACGCGGCAACCTGGTTGCGGTTATTTCCAACGGTACTGCGGTTCTGGGCCTGGGTAATATTGGCGCGCTGGCCGGTAAACCAGTGATGGAAGGTAAAGGCGTTCTGTTTAAGAAATTCGCCGGGATTGACGTGTTCGACATCGAAGTTGATGAACTCGATCCGGATAAATTTATCAACGTGGTAGCGGCGCTTGAACCAACGTTTGGCGGCATTAACCTCGAAGATATCAAAGCGCCGGAGTGCTTCTACATTGAGCAAAAACTCCGTGAGCGCATGAATATTCCGGTATTCCACGATGACCAGCACGGTACGGCAATCATCAGTACTGCCGCAATCCTTAACGGTCTGCGGGTGGTTGAGAAAAATATCTCTGATGTGCGCATGGTGGTGTCCGGTGCAGGTGCGGCGGCGATTGCCTGTATGAACCTGCTGGTGGCGCTGGGTATGCAGAAACACAACATTGTGGTCTGCGACTCCAAAGGGGTGATTTACAAAGATCGTGAACCAAACATGGCGGAAACCAAAGCGGCATACGCAGTGGTGGATGACGGTAAACGTACGCTGGATGATGTCATTGACGGCGCAGACATTTTCCTCGGTTGCTCGGGTCCGAAAGTGCTGACGCAGGAAATGGTTAAGAAGATGGCGCGTGCGCCAATGATCCTGGCCCTCGCCAACCCGGAACCGGAAATCCTGCCGCCGCTGGCGAAAGAGGTGCGTTCTGACGCCATCATTTGCACCGGCCGTTCCGACTACCCGAACCAGGTTAACAACGTTCTGTGCTTCCCGTTCATCTTCCGCGGCGCGCTGGACGTCGGCGCTACTGCCATCAACGAAGAGATGAAACTGGCCGCGGTACACGCCATTGCTGAGCTGGCGCACGCCGAGCAGAGCGAAGTCGTGGCCTCCGCCTATGGCGACCAGGACCTGAGCTTCGGGCCGGAATACATCATTCCGAAACCGTTCGACCCGCGTCTGATCGTCAAAATCGCCCCTGCGGTGGCGAAGGCGGCGATGGATTCCGGTGTGGCAACGCGTCCGATTGCCGACTTTGATGCTTATATCGATAAGCTGACCGAATTCGTCTACAAAACCAACCTGTTCATGAAGCCGATTTTCTCTCTGGCACGCAAAGCGCCGAAGCGCGTGGTGCTGACTGAAGGGGAAGAGGCGCGTGTACTGCATGCCACGCAGGAGCTAATCACTTTAGGTCTGGCGAAACCGATCCTGATCGGTCGTCCGAGCGTTATCGAAATGCGTATCCAGAAACTGGGTCTGCAGATCAAAGCGGGCGTCGATTTTGAGATCGTCAACAATGAGTCAGATCCGCGCTTTAAAGAGTACTGGAGCGAGTACTACCAGATTATGAAACGTCGTGGTATTACCCAGGAGCAGGCGCAGCGTGCGGTAATTGCCAACACCACGGTGATCGGCGCGATCATGGTGCAGCGCGGCGAAGCGGATGCGATGATCTGCGGTACGATAGGCGACTACCATGAGCACTTCAGCGTGGTGAAAGAGGTGTTTGGTCATCGCGATGGCGTGCATACTGCTGGGGCGATGAACGCCTTGCTGCTGCCAAGCGGTAACACCTTTATCGCCGATACCTACGTTAACGACGATCCTACGCCGGAGCAACTGGCGGAAATCGCCGTGATGGCGGCAGAAACCGTGCGTCGCTTTGGTATCGAACCGAAGGTAGCGCTGCTGTCGCACTCCAACTTTGGCTCATCTAACTGTCCGTCGGCCAGCAAAATGCGCGAAGCGCTGGAGCTGATTAAGGCGCGTGCGCCAGAGTTGATGATTGATGGCGAAATGCACGGCGATGCCGCGCTGGTGGAAAGCATCCGTCATGACCGCATGCCGGACAGTCCGCTGAAAGGCTCAGCGAATATTCTGGTGATGCCGAATATGGAAGCTGCCCGTATTAGTTACAACTTACTACGCGTTTCCAGCTCTGAAGGCGTAACGGTCGGCCCGGTGCTGATGGGGGTTGCGAAACCGGTTCACGTATTAACGCCGATCGCTTCTGTTCGTCGTATCGTTAATATGGTGGCGCTGGCGGTTGTAGAAGCCCAAACTCAGCCGCTGTAATTTCACTTTAATTTATTTCCGGCGCGGGTTTCTCCCGCGCCTTTTTATTTCCCCTTTCTTAGTGATCCACTTCACCTTTTAAACATGGTTGCCGAATTTTGTTATTTACTCTGACAAAAAATTGCCACGATGAGGGCAGTTTTAGCGGAGGCGGTGAGCAATGGAAAAAGAACGCATTATTCAGGAATTTGTGCCGGGGAAACAGGTTACGCTGGCGCATCTCATTGCGCACCCCGGCGAGGAACTGGCGAAAAAGATCGGCGTTCCCGAAGCGGGCGCTATCGGCATCATGACGCTGACGCCAGGCGAAACCGCCATGATTGCCGGTGACTTAGCTATGAAGGCGGCAGATGTACATATCGGCTTTCTCGATCGATTCAGCGGTGCGCTGGTCATCTACGGCTCGGTAGGTGCGGTAGAAGAAGCGTTATTACAGACGGTAAGCGGTCTGGGTCGGTTATTAAATTTCACTTTGTGCAACCTGACAAAAAGTTAATCAGAGGCGGCGATGAAACGTATTGCGTTTGTCGGTACGGTGGGGGCGGGGAAAACAACGCTCTTTAATGCGCTACAGGGAAATTATTCCCTCGCCAGAAAAACACAGGCCGTGGAGTTTAATGAAAATGGCGATATCGACACGCCAGGAGAATATTTTAGCCATCCGCGCTGGTATCACGCCTTAATTACCACGCTGCAGGATGTTGATACGTTGATTTATATACACGCGGCAAATGATAAAGAAAGTCGCTTACCTGCCGGGCTGTTGGATATCGGCGCCAGTAAACGACAAATCGCCGTTATCAGCAAAACGGACATGCCGGATGCCGACGTCGCCGCAACGCGACAACTACTTCGCGGGATAGGGTTCCAGGAGCCGATTTTCGAACTCAACAGCCATGACCCGCGCAGCGTGCAGCACCTGGTGGATTATCTGACTGAGCTCAGCCAAAAGGAGGAAAGGGCAGGTGAAAAAACTCATCACAGCTAACGATATTCGTGCGGCCCACGCACGCGGCGAACAGGAAATGTCGGTTGTTCTGCGCGCCAGCATCATCACCCCGGAGGCGCGCGAAGTTGCGGAGCTGCTGGGCGTCACCATCAGTGAATGCGATGAATCCGCGCCAACCGTCGCTGCTGCTGCACCGGCTGCGGTGGATGATGGCAAAACGGAAAGCCAGCGCATTCGCGAAACCATCATTGCGCAGTTACCGGAAGGGCAGTTTACCGAAAGCCTGGTCGCCCAACTGATGGACAAAGTCATGAAGGAGAAACAGTCGCTGGAGCAGGGCGGAATGCAGCCGAGCTTTAACTCGGTGACCGGCAAAGGCGGCGTCAAAGTCATCGACGGCAGCAGCGTGAAGTTTGGTCGTTTTGACGGCGCACAGCCGCACTGCGTGGGTTTAACCGATCTGGTGACCGACCAGGACGGTAGCAGCATGGCCGCCGGGTTCATGCAGTGGGATAACGCTTTTTTCCCATGGACGCTGAACTACGACGAAATCGACATGATTCTGGAAGGCGAGCTGCACGTTCGCCACGAAGGCGAAACCATGATTGCTAAAGCCGGGGACGTGATGTTTATCCCGAAAGGCTCCAGCATCGAATTTGGTACGCCATCGACGGTGAAATTTCTGTATGTGGCCTGGCCTGCGAACTGGCAGTCCTGCTAAGGCGGATGTATGAAGGATTTCATTACCGAAGCATGGCTCAGAGCGAATCATACGCTCAGCGAAGGGGCTGAAATTCATCTCCCCGCTGATGCTCGCCTGACGCCATCTGCCCGGGAATTACTGGAAAGCCGACATCTGCGCATTAAGTATATCGACGAGCAGGGTAGCCTGTTTATTGATGACGAAGAACAGCAGCCGCAGCAGGTGCATGGTTTAACCAGCAGCGATACGCATCCACAGGCCAGTTGCGAACTGTGTCATCAACCGGTGGTGAAGAAAGCAGACACGCTGACGCATCTGACAGCGGACAAGATGGTCGCTAAAAGTGACCCGCGCCTGGGATTTCGCGCCGCGCTGGACAGCACCATCGCCCTGGCCGTGTGGTTGCAGATAGAGCTGGCGGAACCGTGGCAGCCGTGGCTGGCGGATATCCGTTCGCGTCTGGGCAACATTATGCGCGCCGACGCTATCGACGAGCCGCTGGCAGCACAAGCTATCGTCGGGTTAAGCGACGAAGATTTACACCGGCTTTCGCATCAGCCGCTGCGCTATCTGGACCACGACCATCTGGTGCCTGAAGCCAGTCATGGCCGTGATTGCGCGTTGCTTAATCTGCTGCGTACCAAAGTTCGTGAAACGGAGACGGTGGCGGCCCAGGTATTCATCACCCGTAGTTTTGACGTGATGCGACCGGACATCATGCAGGCGCTCAATCGCCTTTCCAGTACGGTCTACGTGATGATGATTCTGAGCGTAGCGAAGCATCCACTGACGGTTAGCCAAATTCAACAGCGACTGGGGGAGAAGCAATGATCATTGAACGTGCTCGTCAACTCGCCCAGCGCTCACCTGCACGGGTGGTGTTCCCGGATGCGCTGGATGTTCGGGTGTTGAAAGCGGCAAATTACCTGCATCAGCACGGTCTGGCACATCCTGTTCTCGTCGCCAGTCCGTTTGCGCTGCGCCAGTTTGCCCTCAGCCATCGGGTGGCAATGGATGGCATTCAGGTTATCGACCCGCAAAGCAACCAGTCCATGCGTGAAGAGTTTGCGCTGCGCTGGCTGGCCCGCGCGGGAGATAAAACGCCTGCAGATGCGCTGGAAAAACTCAACGATCCGCTGATGTTCGCCGCCGCCATGGTTAGCGCGGGTAAAGCTGACGTCTGTATTGCGGGCAATTTGTCGTCGACAGCAAACGTGCTGCGCGCTGGGTTACGCATTATTGGGTTACAGCCAGGCTGTAAAACGCTGTCGTCAATTTTCCTGATGCTGCCGCAGTACCTCGGGCCGGCATTAGGGTTTGCCGATTGCAGCGTCGTGCCGCAGCCCACAGCCGCGCAGCTGGCGGATATTGCGATTGCCAGCGCGCAGACATGGCAGGCGATCACCGGTGAAGAACCGCGCGTGGCCATGCTGTCGTTTTCAAGTCAAGGCAGCGCTCGTCATCCTAACGTCGCTAACGTGCAGCAGGCTACGGAGATCGTTCGTGAGCGCGCCCCTCAGCTTACCGTGGATGGGGAACTGCAATTTGATGCCGCCTTTGTTCCGGATGTCGCCGCGCAAAAAGCGCCCGCCAGTCCGTTAAAGGGCAATGCCAATGTGATGGTCTTCCCATCGCTGGAGGCAGGCAATATTGGCTACAAAATCGCCCAGCGTCTGGGAGGGTATCGTGCCGTAGGTCCGTTGATCCAAGGGCTTGCCGCACCGCTTCATGACCTCTCTCGCGGCTGTAGCGTACAGGAAATTATCGAACTGGCGTTGGTGGCAGCAGTGCCGCGTCAGACTGACATGAGTCGTGAAAACGCCTCACACACACTGGTTGTTTAGGTCCCGTTCTGGACCCCTTAATGAGAGGAAAACACAATGGAAGCATTAGGAATGATTGAAACCCGGGGCCTGGTTGCACTGATTGAGGCTTCTGACGCAATGGTTAAAGCGGCACGCGTGAAACTGGTCGGCGTGAAGCAGATCGGCGGCGGTCTGGTTACTGCAATGGTCCGTGGTGACGTAGCGGCATGTAAAGCCGCAACGGATGCTGGTGCTGCTGCTGCACAGCGTATTGGTGAGCTGGTTTCCGTACACGTAATCCCGCGTCCGCATGGCGATCTGGAAGAAGTGTTCCCGATCAGCTTTAAAGGCGACAGCAACGACATGTAAGTCGTCCATGTGACGCCACAGACTTCATTGCTGGCGTCACCCTCTCTCCTTTTCACATTACCTTCTGCGGAGGGTAGGGGGAGGTTTTACCTGAAATATGCCACGGAGGCGCGTATGAAACTGGCAATCGTCACAGGACAAATTGTTTGTACCGTACGCCATCAGGGGCTCGCGCACGACAAGTTGCTGATGGTGGAAATGATTGATGCCTGCGGAAATCCCGACGGGCAATGTGCTGTTGCTATCGACAGCATTGGGGCGGGAACCGGAGAGTGGGTGCTGCTGGTCAGCGGAAGCTCAGCCCGTCAGGCGCACCGTAACGAATCATCACCTGTCGATCTGTGCGTGATTGGCATTGTTGATGAAGTGGTGGCAGGTGGTCAGGTGATCTTCCATAAATAAGGCAGAAAATCATGAATCAACAGGATATTGAACAGGTCGTGAAAGCGGTACTGCTGAAAATGAAAGACAGCAGCCAACCCGTCAGTGCCGTTCAAGAAATGGGCGTTTTTGCCTCCCTGGATGACGCAGTGGCGGCAGCAAAACTGGCCCAGCAAGGGCTGAAAAGCGTTGCCATGCGCCAACTGGCTATCACGGCTCTACGTGAGGCGGGCGAAAAACATGCCCGAGAATTAGCGGAACTTGCCGTCACAGAAACCGGCATGGGACGCGTTGAAGATAAATTTGCCAAAAATGTGGCGCAGGCACGCGCCACGCCGGGCGTGGAATGCCTGTCTCCACAGGTTCTGACCGGTGATAACGGCCTGACGCTGATTGAAAACGCGCCGTGGGGTGTGGTGGCCTCGGTGACACCGTCCACCAACCCGGCTGCGACCGTTATTAACAACGCCATCAGCCTGATTGCGGCTGGCAACAGCGTGGTCTTCGCACCGCATCCGGCTGCCAAGGGCGTGTCTCAGCGCGCTATCACTCTGCTTAACCAGGCGGTAGTTGCTGCAGGCGGACCGGCAAACCTGCTGGTTACCGTGGCCAATCCGGATATTGAAACCGCCCAGCGTCTGTTTAAGTACCCAGGCATCGGCCTGCTGGTGGTGACCGGCGGTGAAGCCGTAGTGGATGCCGCGCGTAAGCACACCAACAAACGTCTGATTGCCGCCGGTGCGGGAAATCCGCCGGTGGTGGTTGATGAAACGGCTGATCTGGCACGCGCAGCCCAGTCGATCGTCAAAGGCGCTTCGTTTGACAACAACATTATCTGCGCCGACGAAAAAGTGCTGATCGTGGTCGATAGCGTCGCTGATGAGCTGATGCGTCTGATGGAAAGCCAGCATGCAGTCAAGCTGACCACGGCTCAGGCCGAACAACTGCAACCGGTGCTGCTGAAAAATGTCGATGAACGCGGTAAAGGCACGGTCAGTCGTGACTGGGTGGGTCGCGACGCAGGAAAAATCGCTGCGGCGATTGGTCTGAACGTACCGGAGCAAACCCGGCTGTTGTTCGTCGAAACCTCTGCGACTCACCCGTTTGCCGTAACCGAACTGATGATGCCGGTTCTGCCGGTCGTGCGGGTCGCCAACGTCGATGAGGCCATTGAACTGGCGGTCAAGCTTGAGGGCGGTTGTCACCATACGGCGGCGATGCACTCGCGCAATATCGACAACATGAACCGCATGGCAAACGCCATTGATACCAGCATTTTCGTTAAGAACGGACCGTGCATTGCCGGTCTTGGACTCGGCGGCGAAGGCTGGACCACGATGACCATTACCACGCCAACCGGGGAAGGGGTGACCAGCGCACGCACGTTTGTGCGTCTGCGTCGCTGTGTGTTGGTGGATGCCTTCAGAATTGTATAAGGAGTGAACGATATGGCGCACGACGAACAACGTTGGCTGACACCCAGATTGCTAAAAGCGGCAACGCTATGTAACCAGACGCCCGTAAAGAGCGATTCACCGCTGTGGCTGGGCGTGGATTTGGGGACGTGTGACGTGGTGTCGATGGTTGTCGACAGTGACGGACAGCCGGTTGCGGTTTGCCTGGACTGGGCCGACGTCGTGCGCGATGGCATCGTCTGGGATTTCTTCGGTGCGGTGACTATCGTTCGTCGCCATCTCGATACGCTCGAACAACAGTTGGGTTGCCGCTTTACCCACGCGGCAACCTCGTTTCCACCGGGAACTGACCCACGGATCTCGATCAACGTGCTGGAATCTGCCGGGCTTGAAGTCAGTCATGTGCTCGATGAACCGACCGCGGTGGCGGACCTGTTGCAGCTTGATAACGCTGGTGTGGTGGATATCGGTGGCGGTACCACCGGGATTGCGATTGTGAAGCGAGGCAAGGTGACTTACTCCGCCGATGAAGCGACCGGCGGGCACCACATTTCTCTGACGCTTGCCGGGAACCGTCGCATCCAGTTGGAAGAGGCGGAGCAGTACAAACGCAGCAACGGTAAAGAAATCTGGCCGGTGGTTAAGCCGGTCTACGAAAAAATGGCGGAAATTGTGGCTCACCATATTGCCGGACAGGGCGTGGCTGATTTATGGCTGGCCGGTGGTTCCTGTATGCAGCCGGGCGTTGATGAACTGTTTCGTAAGCGTTTCCCGGAACTGCAGGTGCATTTACCCCAGCACAGCCTGTTTATGACCCCGCTGGCGATTGCAAATAGCGGAAAAGAAAAAGCGGAAGGAATCTATGCAAGCTGAATTGCAGACCGCGCTCTTTCAGGCATTCGATACCCTGAATCTGCAACGCGTAAAAACGTTTAGCGTTCCACCGGTTACGTTGTGTGGACTGGGAGCGCTCAGTACCTGCGGACAGGAAGCACAAACGCGCGGCCTGACGCATATGTTCGTCATGGTCGACAGTTTCCTGCACCAGGCGGGGATGACCGCCGCACTGGAACGCAGCCTGGCGATGAAAGGCGTGGCGATGACGCTGTGGCCATGTCCGGTGGGCGAACCGTGCATTACGGACGTCTGCGCGGCGGTCGCGCAACTGCGTGAATCGAAGTGCGATGGCGTAGTGGCCTTTGGTGGTGGTTCCGTATTGGATGCCGCAAAAGCCGTGGCGTTGCTGGTGACCAATCCCACCCAGACGCTGGCAGACATGGACGAGAGCAGCGCGTTACGCCCGCGTCTGCCGCTGATTGCCGTACCGACTACCGCCGGAACGGGTTCAGAAACCACTAATGTCACGGTGATTATCGACGCCGCGACCGGGCTTAAAAAAGTGCTGGCCCACGCAACCCTGATGCCGGATGTGGCGATTCTTGACGCCGCGCTGACGGAAGGTGTGCCCGCACACGTAACGGCGATGACCGGGATCGATGCGCTGACGCATGCCGTTGAAGCGTATAGCGCTCTGAACGCGACGCCGTTTACCGACAGTCTGGCGATTGGCGCGATTGCGATGATAGGTAAATCGCTGCCGAAGGCCGTTGGCTATGGTCAGGATCTGGCGGCGCGAGAAAGCATGCTACTGGCTTCCTGTATGGCCGGGATGGCGTTTTCCAGCGCGGGACTGGGCCTGTGTCACGCGATGGCGCACCAGCCGGGTGCGACGCTGCACATTCCACATGGACAGGCTAACGCCATGCTGCTGCCCACAGTAATGGGGTTCAACCGCATGGTGTGTCGTGAGCGTTTCAGCCATATCGGACGGGCGTTAACCAACAAGAAGTCGGACGATCGCGATGCCATCAACGCCGTCAGCGAGCTGATTAGCGAAGTGGGCCAGACCAAACGACTCTCTGACGTTGGGGCAAAGCCCGAGCATTACAGCGCATGGGCTCACGCCGCGCTGGAGGATATTTGTATTCGCAGTAACCCACGCACCGCCACGCAGGCCGACATTATCGCGTTGTATGCGGCGGCACAATAAATACACATATGACAGGGAGTGAAGGTTATGGGAATTAACGAAATCATCATGTACATCATGATGTTCTTTATGCTGATTGCCGCCGTGGACAGGATCCTGTCGCAGTTCGGCGGTTCGGCACGCTTCCTCGGTAAGTTCGGGAAGAGTATTGAGGGATCGGGCGGCCAGTTTGAAGAAGGTTTTATGGCGATGGGCGCGCTGGGTCTGGCGATGGTCGGTATGACCGCGCTGGCACCGGTACTGGCGCATGTGCTCGGGCCGGTGATTATTCCACTGTACGAAATGTTGGGCGCGAACCCGTCGATGTTTGCCGGAACGCTGCTGGCGTGCGATATGGGCGGCTTCTTCCTGGCGAAAGAACTGGCGGGCGGCGACGTTGCGGCGTGGCTGTACTCTGGCCTGATCCTCGGGGCGATGATGGGGCCGACGCTGGTCTTCTCTATTCCGGTTGCGCTGGGGATTATTGAGCCGTCCGACCGTCGTTATCTGGCGCTGGGCGTGCTGGCGGGGATCGTCACCATTCCGATTGGCTGTATTGCGGGTGGTTTGATCGCGATGTACTCCGGTGTCGAAATCAACGGGCAGCCGGTGGAGTTCACCTTCGCGCTAATCCTGATGAACATGATCCCGGTGCTGATCGTTGCCGTGCTGGTGGCGCTGGGACTGAAATTCATCCCGGAAAAAATGATCAACGGCTTCCAGATCTTCGCGAAATTCCTGGTGGCGCTGATCACCATCGGTCTGGCGGCAGCGGTAATCAAATTCCTGCTCGGCTGGGAACTGATTCCGGGTCTTGATCCTATCTTCATGGCACCGGGTGACAAGCCGGGTGAAGTGATGCGCGCCATCGAAGTTATCGGTTCTATCTCCTGCGTGCTGCTGGGTGCGTACCCAATGGTACTGCTGCTGACCCGCTGGTTTGAAAAGCCGCTGATGAGCGTCGGTAACCTGTTAAAAATCAATAATATCGCGGCTGCGGGCATGGTGGCGACGCTGGCGAACAACATCCCAATGTTTGGCATGATGAAGAATATGGATACCCGCGGCAAAGTGATCAACTGCGCTTTTGCGGTCTCCGCAGCCTTCGCACTGGGTGACCACTTAGGTTTCGCCGCGGCCAACATGAACGCGATGATCTTCCCAATGATTGTCGGCAAGCTGATTGGCGGCGTGACGGCGATTGGTGTGGCTATGCTGTTGGTACCGAAAGACGAAGATGTTCCGGCACCAGCAGAAACCAACCCGGAGGCGCAATCGTGAATACTCGCCAGCTACTCAGCGTCGGTATCGATATCGGCACCACCACCACTCAGGTGATCTTCTCACGCCTTGAGCTGGTCAACCGTGCGGCAGTGTCGCAGGTGCCGCGTTACGAATTCATCAAACGCGAAATTAGCTGGCAAAGCCCGGTGTTCTTTACCCCCGTTGATAAGCAGGGCGGGTTGAAAGAGGCCGAACTTAAGGCGCTGATCCTCGCCCAGTATCAGGCGGCGGGAATTGCGCCTGAGACCGTCGATTCCGGCGCGATCATCATCACCGGAGAAAGTGCCAAAACCCGCAACGCGCGACCAGCGGTGATGACGCTCTCTCAGTCGCTGGGGGACTTCGTGGTTGCCAGCGCCGGTCCGCATCTGGAATCAGTGATTGCCGGTCACGGCGCAGGGGCTCAAACCCTGTCAGAGCAGAAGTTGTGCCGCGTACTGAATATCGACATCGGTGGCGGGACGTCGAACTACGTCCTGTTCGATGCCGGAAAAGTCAGCGGTTCGGCCTGCCTGAACGTCGGCGGACGACTGCTGGAAACGGACGGTCAGGGGCGGGTGGTGCATGCGCATCAGCCAGGACAGATGATTGTTGATGACGTATTTGGTCCAGGCACCGACGCCCGAACCCTTAATGCGGCGCAGCTTGTTCAGGTGGCTCGACGGATGGCGGCGCTGATCGTTGAGGTGATTGACGGCACGCTGTCACCGCTGGCGCAGGCGCTGATGCAAACCGGTCTGTTGCCGACGGGTGTGAAGCCGGAAGTGATTACGTTGTCCGGCGGGGTGGGCGAGTGCTACCGCAACCAGCCTGCCGATCCATTCTGTTTTTCCGATATTGGGCCGCTGTTAGCGACGGCGCTGCATGAACATCCGCGCCTGCGTGAGATGAACGTGCAGTTCCCGGCGCAAACCGTGCGCGCCACGGTGATTGGCGCCGGTGCGCATACGCTGTCGCTTTCGGGCAGCACCATCTGGCTGGAAGGTGTGGCGCTTCCGCTGCGCAATCTGCCGGTGGCGATTCCGGTTGATGAGGCTGATTTGGTGGCCGCCTGGCAACAAGCACTGATGCAGCTCGATCTGGACCCGCAAACAGACGCTTACGTGCTGGCGCTGCCCGGTTCGCTGCCGGTGCGCTACGCCGCGCTGTTAACGGTTATTGATGCGCTACTGGCCTTTGTCGCACGCCATCCGAATCCGCATCCCCTGCTGGTGGTAGCCGAGCAGGATTTTGGTAAAGCCCTGGGCATGCTGTTACGCCCACAGTTACAGCAACACCCGCTGGCAGTCATCGATGAGGTGGTTGTCCGGGCGGGGGACTATATCGACATTGGTACGCCTCTTTTTGGCGGATCGGTTGTGCCGGTGACGGTGAAATCACTCGCATTTCCTTCCTGAGGGAACGACTTATGAAACTAAAGACCACATTGTTCGGCAATGTTTATCAGTTTAAGGATGTTAAAGAGGTGCTGGCAAAAGCCAACGAACTGCGTTCGGGGGATGTGCTGGCAGGGGTAGCTGCAACCAGTTCGCAAGAGCGAGTGGCGGCCAAACAGGTGCTGTCGGAAATGACGGTAGCGGATATCCGCAACAACCCGGTGATTTCCTATGAAGAGGACTGCGTGACGCGTCTGATTCAGGACGACGTCAACGAAACGGCCTATAACCGCATCAAAAACTGGAGTATCAGCGAGCTGCGCGAGTACGTGCTGAGCGATGAAACCTCCGTTGATGACATTGCGTTTACGCGCAAAGGATTAACGTCGGAAGTGGTCGCAGCGGTAGCAAAAATCTGCTCTAACGCGGACCTGATCTACGGCGGTAAGAAAATGCCGGTGATCAAAAAGGCCAACACCACCATTGGTCTGCCGGGCACCTTCAGCTGTCGTTTACAGCCGAACGACACCCGTGATGACGTGCAGAGTATTGCGGCACAAATCTACGAAGGGCTGTCCTTCGGGGCGGGCGATGCGGTGATTGGCGTTAACCCGGTAACAGATGACGTGGAAAACTTAAGCCGCGTACTTGATACCGTGTACGGCGTCATCGACAAATTCAATATCCCGACCCAGGGCTGCGTCCTGGCGCACGTTACTACCCAGATCGAAGCCATTCGTCGCGGCGCGCCGGGCGGGCTGATTTTCCAGAGTATCTGCGGCAGCGAGAAAGGCTTAAAAGAGTTTGGCGTTGAGCTGGCCATGCTGGATGAAGCGCGTGCAGTGGGCGCTGAGTTTAACCGTATCGCCGGGGAAAACTGCCTGTACTTCGAAACCGGACAAGGGTCTGCGCTTTCTGCTGGCGCTAACTTCGGCGCCGATCAGGTGACGATGGAAGCACGTAACTACGGTCTGGCGCGTCACTACGATCCGTTCCTGGTGAACACCGTTGTCGGCTTTATCGGGCCGGAGTATCTCTATAACGACCGTCAGATTATTCGCGCGGGTCTGGAAGATCACTTTATGGGCAAGCTGAGCGGCATCTCAATGGGCTGCGACTGCTGCTATACCAACCATGCTGATGCTGACCAGAACCTCAACGAAAACCTGATGATTCTGCTCGCCACCGCAGGCTGCAACTACATCATGGGCATGCCGCTCGGTGACGACATCATGCTCAACTATCAGACCACCGCCTTCCACGACACCGCGACCGTGCGCCAGCTGCTGAACCTGCGTCCGTCGCCGGAGTTTGAACGCTGGCTGGAAACCATGGGCATTATGGCAAACGGTCGCCTGACCAAACGGGCGGGCGATCCGTCACTGTTCTTCTGATGACGCGGGGATGACACACGATGGATCAAAAACAGATTGAAGAAATTGTACGCAGCGTGATGGCGTCAATGGGTGAGTCGCAGCCGCAGGCGCAAGCGCCGGCAGTACAAGCGCAATGCAGCACCACCCAGTGCGCCGCGCCGACCGGTGAAAGCTGTGCGATGGATTTAGGCTCAGCCGAGGCTAAAGCGTGGATTGGCGTTGAGAATCCGCACCGCGCAGAGGTGTTGACTGAACTGCGTCGCAGCACTGCGGCGCGTGTATGTACCGGTCGAGCCGGTCCACGTCCGCGTACCCAGGCGCTGCTGCGCTTCCTGGCCGACCACTCGCGTTCGAAAGATACGGTATTGAAAGAAGTGCCGGAAGAGTGGGTAAAAGCCCAGGGGCTGCTGGAAGTGCGCTCGGAAATCAGTGACAAAAACCTGTATCTGACGCGTCCGGATCTGGGGCGCCGTCTGAGTGCGGAAGCCATTGAAGCGCTGAAATCACAGTGTGTAATGAACCCGGATGTGCAGGTGATTATCTCTGATGGCCTGTCTACGGACGCTATCACCGCTAACTACGAAGAGATTCTGCCGCCGCTGTTGTCTGGCTTAAAACAGGCCGGATTGAAGGTCGGGACGCCGTTCTTTGTTCGCTATGGTCGCGTGAAAATCGAAGATCAGATCGGCGAACTGCTGGGCGCGAAAGCGGTGATCCTGCTGGTTGGGGAACGTCCGGGCCTGGGCCAGTCGGAAAGCCTTTCTTGCTACGCCGTCTATTCGCCGCGTGTGGCGACGACCGTTGAAGCTGACCGTACCTGTATCTCGAACATTCACCAGGGCGGTACGCCACCGGTTGAAGCGGCGGCGGTCATTGTGGATTTGGCCAAGCGCATGCTGGAGCAAAAAGCATCCGGCATCAATATGACCCGTTAAGGAGGCATCATGCCAGCATTAGATTTGATTAGACCTTCAGTCACCGCAATGCGCGTGATTGCCTCGGTAAATGACGGTTTTGCCCGTGAACTTAAATTACCGCCACATATACGTAGCCTCGGACTCATCACAGCAGATTCTGATGACGTGGCGTATATTGCCGCAGACGAAGCGACAAAACAGGCAATGGTGGAAGTGGTTTATGGCCGCTCGCTGTATGCCGGCGCGGCGCACAGTCCCTCTCCAACTTCGGGTGAAGTGCTGATTATGCTCGGTGGACCCAACCCGGCAGAAGTTCGCGCAGGTCTGGACGCGATGGTAGCCAATATTGAAAGCGGCGCGGCGTTTCAGTGGGCGAATGACGCAGAAGATACCGCCTTCCTGGCGCATGTGGTTTCGCGTACCGGCTCGTATCTCTCGGCGACCGCAGGATGCCGGCTTGGCGATCCGATGGCGTATCTGGTGGCGCCGCCGCTGGAAGCGACATTTGGTATTGATGCTGCGCTGAAATCGGCTGATGTACAACTGGTGACTTACGTTCCGCCGCCGTCAGAAACCAACTATTCGGCTGCGTTTATGACCGGTAGCCAGGCTGCTTGTAAAGCTGCATGTAACGCCTTTGCCGATGCCGTTCTGGATATTGCCCGTAACCCAATCCAGCGCGCGTAAGAGAGGTTGTGATGATCAATGCACTGGGATTACTGGAAGTGGATGGCATGGTCGCTGCCGTGGATGCGGCGGATGCCATGCTGAAAGCCGCGAACGTGCGCCTGCTTAGCCACGAAGTGCTCGATCCTGGCCGGTTGACGCTGGTGGTGGAAGGCGATCTGGCGGCGTGCCGCGCAGCGCTGGATGCCGGTAGCGCCGCTGCTGCGCGTACAGGCCGTGTTATCAGCCGTAAGGAAATCGGCCGACCGGACGATGATACCCAGTGGCTGATCGGCGGTTTTAAGCGCCAGCCGAAGAAACCAGAACAGAAGCCAGAAGTGAAAACAGATGTAAAAACGCAGAAGACGCAGGACGCCCCGTTGACGCCTGAATCCTCTGATCAACTTCTGACGCTGTTGGCATCGGTCCGTCAAGGAATGACGGCAGGGGAAGTGGCTGCCCACTTTGGCTGGTCACTTGATGAAGCCAGAAAGGCGCTGGAACAGCTCTTTTCTGACGGAGCGTTGCGTAAACGCAGTAGTCGCTATCGCTTAAAAAATTAACCTGTCGGAGGGCCGGGGGCTTCGTTGAAGCTTCCGGCTTAAAAGATCATGAAAAAGAACCGTACTGCAAACCTGCACCATCTTTATCATGAAGCATTACCCGAAGACGTTAAACTTACGCCGAAAGTGGAGGTGGACAACGTTCACCAGCGGCGAACAACGGATGTGTATGAGCATGCGCTGACGATTACCGCATGGCAGCAGATCTACGACCAGTTGCATCCGGGAAAATTTCATGGCGAGTTCACGGAAATCCTGCTCGATGATATTCAGGTGTTCCGTGAATACACCGGACTGGCGTTGCGTCAGTCGTGTCTTGTCTGGCCGAATTCTTTCTGGTTTGGTATTCCGGCCACGCGCGGCGAACAGGGATTTATTGGCACCCAGTGTCTGGGGAACGCTGAAATTGCCACCCGCCCTGGCGGGACAGAGTTTGAACTGAGTACGCCGGATGATTACACCATTCTGGGTGTCGTCATTTCGGAAGAGGCGATTGCCCGTCAGGCCAACTTCCTGCATAACCCGGAAAGAGTGCTGCATATGCTGCGCAACCAGTCGGCGCTGGAAGTGAAAGAACAACACAAAGCCGCGTTATGGGGCTTTGTGCAGCAGGCGCTGGCGACGTTTAGCGAAAATCCGGAAAACCTCCATCAACCTGCGGTACGCAAAGTGCTGGGCGATAACCTGCTGCTGGCGATGGGCACTATGTTGGAGGAGGCGCAGCCGATTATCACGGCTGAGAGCATCAGCCATCAGAGCTATCGTCGCCTGCTGTCGCGTGCGCGGGAATATGTGCTGGAAAATATGTCAGAACCGCTGACTGTGCTCGATCTGTGTAATCAACTGCACGTCAGCCGCCGGACGTTGCAAAACGCCTTTCACGCGATCCTTGGTATCGGTCCGAATGCCTGGTTAAAACGCATTCGCCTGAACGCCGTACGTCGCGAGCTGATAAGCCCGTGGTCGCAGAGTACGACGGTGAAAGACGCCGCCATGCAGTGGGGGTTCTGGCATTTAGGGCAGTTTGCCACTGACTACCAGCAGCTGTTTGCGGAAAAACCTTCATTGACGCTGCATCAGCGCATGCGCCAGTGGGCATGATGCGATGAATGTGCCGGATGTGACGCAAATGCGTTTTATCCGGCCTGGGGGCTGGTATTGTCTGGGGTTACACCCAGTCGCGAACCTGAATAAACGCGCTAAGGGCGGCTTCCGGGCTGTTCGCTTCCGGCTGCCAGTCATACTCCCAGCGCACCAGCGGCGGCATCGACATCAGAATCGATTCCGTACGGCCGCCGGTCTGCAGACCGAATAACGTGCCGCGATCCCACACCAGGTTAAATTCCACATAGCGTCCGCGACGGTAAAGCTGAAAATTGCGTTCACGTTCGCCCCAGCTCATTGCTTTGCGGCGCTCAACGATGGGCAGATACGCTTCGGTATAGCCTTGACCTACCGCCTGCATAAAGGCGAAGCTGTGGTCGAAATCCGGCGTATTCAAATCATCGAAAAACAGCCCGCCAATGCCGCGCTGTTCGTTGCGATGCTTGAGGAAGAAGTAGTCATCGCACCACTTCTTGTAACGGGGATAAACGTCTTCGCCGAACGGCTGGCACAGATCTCGCGCCGTGCGGTGCCAGTGAACCGCATCCTCATCAAAGCCGTAGTAGGGCGTTAAGTCAAAGCCGCCGCCAAACCACCAGACCGGGTCAGTGCCCGGTTTTTCCGCGATAAAAAATCGCACGTTGGCATGACTGGTCGGAATGTAGGGATTCTGCGGATGTACCACCAGCGAGACGCCCATGGCCTCAAAGCTGCGTCCCGCAAGCTCG
Organism: Citrobacter sp. RHBSTW-01044; assembly: GCF_013781945.1. Taxonomy (NCBI): domain Bacteria; kingdom Pseudomonadati; phylum Pseudomonadota; class Gammaproteobacteria; order Enterobacterales; family Enterobacteriaceae; genus Citrobacter; species Citrobacter sp. RHBSTW-01044. The sequence goes on from NZ_CP056180.1 coordinate 1,394,041, forward strand.
GGGCGATGGGCGGTAGCCGAGGCCGGCATTGCCTCGCCGTGAACGTGGGAGAAGTTGACGCCCGCTTGCTCGAAAATACCGCCGTTACGCAGCACCCGGCTGCGCCCGCCACCGCCTGCTTCACGTTGCCAGTTATCCTCAACAAACTCGGCGCCGTCTACGGCGGATAACTGCTGGCAAATATCATCTTGCAGGCTGAGCAGGAACTGTTTTACGCGCTGTGCATCGGGCTTCATGGTTAACGTTTCTTCGAGTGTGCTTTCTGGTTATCAAACCAGTGGAAATAGCTGATGATGCCATTGGCGATAGCGGTGGCGATTTTCTGGCGAAATGCCGCCGTACCCAGCAGACGTTCTTCTTCCGGGTTGGTAATGAACGAGGTTTCGACCAGTACCGACGGAATTGATGGTGATTTTAGCACCACGAAGGCGGCTTGTTCCGTGCTGCGGCTGTGAAGACGGTGTACCGGCTTGATCTTCTTGAGAATATGCGAGCCTAACGTCAGGCTGTTTTTAATGGTATCCGTTTGCACCAGATCGAACAGCACCTGCTGCAGCAAATGGTCTTTATCGGTGGTCTTCTTCCCGGCCACTTCATCGGCCCGGTTTTCACGATCGGACAGATACTTCGCCATGGCGCTACTGGCACCGCGATTGGACAACGCAAAGACCGACGCACCTGCAGCGCTCGGATTGGTAAAACCATCGGCGTGGATCGACATGAACAGGTCCGCGCCATGCTTATGTGCGATCTCGACGCGATCGTAAAGCGGAATAAATGTATCGCCGGAGCGCGTCAGGCGCGCATCAATCCCCTGGTTGCGTAGAATCGAGCGCACGTTTTTGGCAATCGCCAGTACCACGTGCTTTTCCTTCGACCCATTGCGACCAATTGCGCCGGTATCAATCCCTCCGTGACCCGGATCAAGGACAACAACGCGCTTAGCGCCGGCTTTTTTCGCTTTCGGTTTGCTGTGTCCATTGCTGGTCTTAAGCGCTTCTTCTTTAGCGATGGCTTGCGACATGCCTGACAGCGTTAGGGCGGCCAGCCCGGCTTTCAACACCTGGCGGCGCGATGTGAGTGTTTTTAGTGGTTTAAAAGTGCTCATACGGCCTGAGTTGTAAAAAAAGGTTCTAAACGTTATATCGTATCGCGTTGTCCGTTGCGACGGATCGGGATAAGAATTGTTTTACTTTTCATTTCAATACGTGACAATTCCGTATTATGCCATTTTTTCCGCCGCTTCGCGTCAGATATTGGCTAAATCAGCCGTTCGCGCCATAATCGCTTTTTAACGTCCTGAAAAGGTACCCAATACCATGGAAATACGCGTTTTTCGCCAGGAAGATTTCGAAGAGGTGATCACCCTCTGGGAGCGCTGTGATTTGCTGCGTCCATGGAACGACCCTGAAATGGACATTGAGCGTAAAGTCAATCATGACGTCAGCTTGTTCCTGGTCGCTGAAGTGAATGGCGAGGTGGTCGGTACGGTGATGGGCGGATATGACGGGCATCGCGGCTCGGCCTATTACCTGGGCGTGCATCCTGAGTTTCGCGGTCGCGGCATTGCCAATGCGCTGCTCAACCGGCTGGAGAAAAAGCTCATTGCTCGCGGTTGTCCGAAGATTCAAATCATGGTGCGTGACGATAATGACGTCGTACAGGGTATGTATGAACGTCTGGGCTATGAACATGCGGATGTACTCAATCTGGGCAAGCGTTTGATCGAAGATGAAGAGTACTGAGTTTCATCCGGCCGACTATGACGCTCATGGGCGTCTGCGCCTGCCTTTTCTCTTCTGGTGCGTGCTGCTGCTGCAGGCGCGCACCTGGGTTCTGTTTGTGATTGCCGGTTCTTCCCGCGAGCAGGGCAACACGCTGCTGAATCTGTTTTATCCCGATCACGACGCTTTCTGGCTGGGTTTGCTTCCCGGCGTTCCTGCGGTATTGGCATTTTTACTCAGCGGGCGACGCTTTGCGTTTCCGGTGGTATGGCGCTGGCTGCGAGGATTACTGATCCTCGCTCAACTGGTGCTACTGTGCTGGCAGCCGGTGATGTGGCTGGCAGGCGATCCGGTCAACGGCGTCGGGCTGGCGCTGCTGGTGGCGGATGTCGTTGCGCTGATCTGGCTGTTAACTAATCAACGTCTGCGCGCCTGTTTTTCCCTCGAGAAAGAATAACGGCACTTTTTGGCGAAACCGGACTCCAAGCAACGTTGATAAATAAGGAAGGAAGTGAAATGAAATCACTGCGTTTGACTTTATGCGCGATGCCGCTGCTATTGACCGGGTGTTCAACGTTGTCATCGGTGAACTGGTCTGCCGCCAATCCGTGGAACTGGTTTGGTTCTTCAACGCAGGTCACTGAGCAGGGCGTCGGAGCGTTGACTGGCGCAACCCCGCTGGATGAAAAAAACATTGCTGATGCGCTGGACGGTGATTACCGCCTGCGTAGCGGGATGAAGACCGATAACGGTAATGTGGTGCGCTTTTATGAAGCGATGAAAGATGACAAGCTGGCGATGGTCATCAATGGCAATCAGGGAACGATTAGCCGTATTGATGTAGTCGACAGCGATATTCCCTCTTCTGCGGGTGTCGAAATCGGTACACCGTTTAGCGACCTTTACACTAAAGCCTTTGGTAATTGTCAGAAGGCGACTGGCGATGACAGCGCGGGCGTTGAATGCAAAGCTGAGGGAAGTCAACATATTAGCTACGTCTTTTCCGGTGAGTGGAGCGGGCCTGAGGGCTTAATGCCGTCTGACGATACGTTGAAAGCATGGAAAGTAAGCAAAATTATCTGGCGGCGTTAATTTGCGTCTGAACAAATCGGCTTGTTAAAAAAACAGGTAGAATAGCGCCTATCAATGCCACGATGTCGTGGCATCTTTTTTTTCAGGAGGAACAATGTCTCAGGTTCAGAGTGGCATTTTGCCAGAACATTGCCGTGCGGCGATTTGGATTGAAGCCAATGTTAAAGGCGACGTTGAGGCCCTGCGTGGGGCCAGCAAAACCTTCGCCGATAAGCTGGCGACCTTTGAAGCGAAGTTCCCGGATGCGCATCTGGGCGCGGTTGTTGCTTTTGGCAACAACACCTGGCGTACACTGAGCGGCGGCGTTGGCGCAGAAGAGTTAAAAGACTTTATCCCTTACGGTAAAGGTCTTGCGCCAGCCACCCAGTATGATGTGCTGATTCATATTCTCTCTTTGCGTCATGACGTGAATTTCTCCGTTGCACAGGCGGCAATGGAAGCCTTTGGCGACTGTATTGAAGTCAAAGAAGAGATCCACGGTTTCCGTTGGGTTGAAGAGCGCGATCTCAGCGGCTTTGTTGACGGAACGGAAAACCCGGCAGGCGTTGAAACGCGCCGTGAAGTCGCGGTTATTAAAGATGGCGTGGATGCTGGTGGCAGCTATGTGTTTGTGCAGCGTTGGGAACATAACCTGAAGCAGCTTAACCGCATGAGCATTCATGACCAGGAAATGATGATTGGGCGTACCAAGGAAGCCAACGAAGAGATCGACGGTGATGACCGTCCGGTTACTTCTCACCTGAGCCGCGTCGATCTCAAAGAAGATGGTAAAGGACTGAAAATTGTGCGCCAGAGCCTGCCATACGGCACCGCCAGCGGTACGCACGGCCTCTATTTCTGTGCCTATTGCGCCCGTTTGCACAACATCGAGCAGCAACTGCTGAGCATGTTTGGCGACACTGACGGCAAGCGCGACGCGATGCTGCGCTTCACTAAACCGGTGACCGGCGGCTATTATTTCGCGCCATCGCTGGATCGTTTGCTGGCCCTGTGATTTTTTTATGCCAGATGGCGCTGATGCCGCCATCTGGCACAATATAGCTCTCCCCCGAATCACCCAACGTCCGCTATGCTGATGATGCACTCGCGTTGACGCTCATCCTGAAAAATCACCTCCCACGTTCATTATTATTTACCTGCCAGTTTCTCGGTTATGACAACGGTATTAAATGGAATTATTTAGAATTAATAAACTATTAATACCAATTTATTACTTTAAAAATTCTGAATATATCTGAATTAAATCACAATTTAAATGTGAGGAAGATCAGGTTTTTTAATGCAATTTATGAAAACAAAATAAGTAATAAGTGTAATTAATTCCGCTATAAATTGATTTAATGCCTTCATTTGTTGACAATTAAAATGACTGTCTTGTAATCTGAAAATGACCGAAAAATAACGGAATTTATATTTAACCATTTTGCAACAAAGGGTCATTGGAGGTTTTATGTCTACAAAATTATGGGGTGGGCGTTTTGATATGCCTACAAATAAACTGGTCGAATCTTATAATGCGACAATTATGCTGGAACAACGTCTCTGCCCTTTTGATATTCAGGGGAGTATTGCTCACGCCACTATGTTGGGCCGTCAGGGGATTATCACGCAGGATGAAGCGAATGCGATTATTGGCGGGTTAAGGCAAGTTAATAAAGAGATTGAGGACGGGCAATTCGTTTTTGATACCGTTGATGAAGATATTCATATGGCGATAGAAAGACGTATGACAGAAATAATTGGTCCTGTTGGCGGGAAGCTACATACTGGCCGCAGTCGTAATGACCAGACGACTGTCGATTCGAAAATGCACATGAGATCGACTATTCGTGAAATTCAGCAGGATATCGTTCATCTACAAAAAGTTATTATCAGCAAGGCTGAAAATAACATTAATGCGATCATGCCTGGCTATACTCATTTACAGACCGGTCAGCCTATTCTTCTGTCGCACTGGATAATGGCATATTATTGGATGTTACGCCGTGACTGGACTCGTTTTGCAGACCTTTATCAACGCATGGGGGAATGCCCTTTAGGTTCAGCAGCCCTTGCCGGTACTACTTTCCCCATTGATCGTGATTTCACGGCTAAAGAGCTTGGCTTTGACAAACCGACTGAAAACAGTATTGATTCTGTCAGCGATCGTGACCATATGGTTGAATTCACTGCCGCCGCTGCTATGTGCTTTATGCATCTTACCCGTTTGTCAGAAGAACTGGTTTTATTCTCAAGTCAGGATTTTAAGTTTATCGAGCTTTCAGATGATTTCTGTACCGGTTCCAGCATCATGCCACAGAAGAAAAACCCCGACGTGGCTGAAAAAATGCGCGGCAAAGGGGGGCGTATGTACGGAAATCTAATGGCGATGTTGACCATTATGAAAGGTATCCCTCTGGCCTATAATACTGATATGAGTGAGGATAAAGAGCAGGTCTATGACTCTATGGATACCTTACAGACCAGTCTGAAAATTATGGCGCCGATGCTCGAAAAAATGGTTATTCTTTCAGATAATACTCGCAGCGCAGCGGCAAGAGGATTTTCAAACGCAACCGATATGGCTGACTACCTGGTTCGTAAAGGCATTCCTTTTAGAGAAGCTCACCATATTGTTGGCAGTGCTGTTAATTACTGTATAAAACATAGAAAAATGTTGGAAGAGCTTACCCCGGATGAATTCCACACATTTGATGATAAAATCGAAAATGATATTTATGAGAGTATATCTCTCGAAGCATGTATTAAATCAAGAATGTCTTATGGTGGCACAGGGACTGATGCTGTTAAAAAACAGATCGAAATTGCTAAATCATATTTAAACTAATCCCAAGCATAGTAATTAATATCTCCCGGATGCAATATCCGGGAGACGCTTTGAGGTGAAAAATGGATGCTTTGTTTTTTATACAATTATTTATTGTACTCGCCTGTATTGGTATAGGTGGACGTTATGGCGGAATGGGGCTGGGTGCTGGTGGAGGACTTGGTGTTGCAATATTAGTTCTGGGTTTTGGACTAAAACCCTCCGCACCATCTATTACTGCAATGCTAATTATTATTTGTGTGATTGGCGCTGTCAGCGTATTACAGGCCGCTGGTGGGCTTGATTACCTGGTGCGCGTGGCTGAAAAATTACTCCGTAAAAAACCACAGGCAATTACTTTTGTTGCCCCCATATTAACTTCTATATTTACGCTATTCTGTGGGACTACTTACGTTGCTTTCTCTTTGTATCCGGTTGTCGCTGAAGTTGCTGCTGAAGCAAAGGTCCGTCCGGAGCGAGCGTTGTCCGCAACGGTTATTGCGGCCAGTGTCGCGGTTGCTGCCAGTCCGATGAGTGCGGCAACCGCGGGGATGCTGGCTATTCTGCATGAATATGCCGGGATTAGCCTTGGGCAAATACTGACGATTGCTCTCCCATCATTCTTTATGGCAGCTATTGTTACCAGCTTTTCAGTTTATAAACGCGGAAAAGAGCTGGAGGATGATCCGGAATTCCAGAGGAGAGTTGCTGCTGGCGAATATGAGTTCATGCATACAGAGCAGAAAAAAGAATTTGTTGCTTCAGCTGGCGCTAAAAAAGGTGTCGTTATCTTTGCGATTGGTGTGGTACTGGTACTTATTTTAGGTTCTTTTACTGAGTTACTCCCTTCCTGGGATGGAAAAAGACTGTCAACCCCAATGGTTATTCAGATGGTCATGTTGACAGCCGCTTTGTTTATTATGATTGTCAGTAAAGTACCAAGTAGTACCTTGAATAGCGGCTCAGTCTTCCGTGCAGGTTTGATGGGAGTGGTAGCAATACTCGGTGTTTCATGGATGACGGCGACGTTTTTTGATGCCTATCAGCCAGAACTGATTAAGGTTTTTGGTGGCATTGTCAATGATGCACCAATGCTATTTGGTGTGGTTGTATTCTTGTTCTCGCTGGTCATTATGAGCCCGGCGGCGACGGTAGCTGCCATCATGCCACTCGGTGTTACTTTAGGTATTCCCGCCCCGTTTCTTATCGCTATTTTTGCTTGTACCTGTGGTGACTTTATTATACCTGGAGCAAATCAAATCGGCTGTGTTGCATTTGATCGAACAGGTACCACAAAGATTGGACGCTTTGTTGTCAACCATAGCTATATTCGTCCGGGCTTTGTGATGGTTATCTCCCAGGTAATTTTTGCTTATCTCATTGCTCAGGTTGTTCTGTAAAGTACATTCTATGGAAAATTGCAGTGGCGCTATTCAGAAGTGAGTAACAGGCATCCTCTCTGAATTCATTCAGGGGGGATGCCATGAAGAAAAGGTTTACCACAATTAAATTGCTCTCTCACTACATCAGCATTTTGGAAAAAAGGAAGCAAAAAAGAGTTGATGCTACAACGGTGACAAGACCAGGTAGCATGTAGCTGTGATTAACCACATACTTGCCAATTCGAGTTGTCCCGGTACGATCAAACGCCACACAGCCAATCTGTGCCCCCCCTGGAATAATGAATGATCCACAAGTCAGCGGGAGCAGGGCGACCAGGGTTTCTGCCGGATATCCCATTAACACGCCAGCGGGGAGTAGCGCTACAGCAGTCGCTGCGGGGCTATAAATTACGGCTGAAAGACCAAAAACAATAATGCCGAACAAAACTGGATTCTGAAAACCGTGGAAAGCCGTGTTAAATAATTCGTGCCATGCCTCAAAAAAGGAGTTCATCATCCATGACAGACCAAATATGGCGACAACACCCACAAGACCAGCTTTAAAAACAGAACCTGAATCGAGTTTTGACGGAGAAATTCGACATACCATCATAATAATACATGCTGTTGTCAGCATAACTATTTGCAGCGTGGTAGGGATACTCATACGCTCCATTCCGGTACCGTTATTCCACTCAGGACGTAATTCAGGAATTGAACCCATAAGTACGACCAGAATGATACCGGTAAGGAAAATCAGCAATCCTCTCTTCGCCTCTTTTGTCACTATATTGGCTGTTCGCTCTTCAGCTTTTACTGATTCAAACTCACCTTCAGCAACCCTGCGTTGGAATTCCGGATCATTTTTAAGCTCATGACCTCTTTTAAAGACGAACAGGCAGCCGACAACGCAGCCAAGGAACGTTCCGGGAACGGTGACTAACAAGATATCTAAAGCAGAGACATGTAATCCAGCAAGGACAGCAATTGTCCCTGTAACGACCGCACTGACCGGGCTGGCAATAAGCCCAAAATTGGCAGCGATTACTGACATCGACATGGCTCTCTCTGGCCGTACCCTGGCATCTGCTGCAATTTCAGCAATGACTGGATAAACCGAAAAGGCAACATATCCTGTTCCGCAGATAGCAGTAAAAAGGTAAGCGACTGCGGGGCCGAGGAAAGTGATCGCGCCAGGCCACTTTCTGAGGATCCGTTCTGCCATCGTAACGAATAAATCAAGCCCGCCAGCCGCCTGGAGGATTGTGATGCAAGTGATAACCGCAAGGATAATAGAAATAACAGTGAAAGGAGGTGAGTCGGGAGGGAGTCCAAAACCAAAAGTCAGGATAGCGAGTCCTAACCCGCCAGCAGCCCCCAGGCCAATCCCACCAAAACGCCCACCTATACCGATACATATAAGTACTATCGCAAACTGAGTTACGAATAACACCATAATTAATTCCTTTTTATTAACAAATGGCTTGGTATAATTTGAATAATAGGGGTTATAATCTTACCATAACAGTATATTAAGCAATCTAACTTATTAGATTATTTATACTCATCAGTTTTGCAGCACTTTAATCCGAGAGTGTTTATGGATAACAAAAACGAACTGTTTGAAAGTATTAAAAATTATCTGCTTGATGATGCTAACCGCAATGCTGATGGTCGCATTGAAACTGAAACTGAGCTTGCCGTTCGTTTTAATACATCAAGATATAAAGTTCGTCAGGCGCTCAGCACACTGGTGCAGATGGGAATGTTGGAACGATCTCCTCGTCGTGGCAGCGTCTTGAAGAATTTGGAACAGCACAACATAAATCACCAGTTGTTAATGCAGTTTGATTTGTCTGGGTTTGATATCACAGAATTTACAGAGGCAAGGATCCTGATTGAGTGCGCGATTATTCCTCTGGCAACGCGTAGAATTTTTCCGGCGATGCTCTCCAAACTTGAAAATGAGCTAAGGCTTATTGAAGAGAATGCGGATAACCCCCAGGTGGCCGATCGTCACGATAGAGATTTTCATTTGCTCTTGCTACAGGCGAGTGGCAACCGGGTGCTGCAGGTTTTCTCTGATGTCCTCATTACTTATTTTGAGAAAACAAGGGAGTCGTTACCTGCGAACGATCGTCAGTATTTTCTTGATACGGCGGCAAAACAGAGGGAAATACTGCTTCATATTAAAAAAGGGGATGCGCAGATGGCATCGGAGTTGATGAGAGCACATTTGCTGGAAAAACGGCTGTAAGTCTTCTGTTAACCTGGTCAGAGCATGTTTACCGTTGGGTCCCCGCAACGCCGGGGACTTTTTTTACCTGAGATTAACCTGATTTAGTGAGCTATTCCTCAGCACTTATTTGTTATTGCTGTATCTTCTGCGTGAATGAAGCGAATGCTTCATATTCAAAAGGAGAATATTGAAATGGGAAAACTCACGGGCAAAACAGCATTGATTACGGGCGCATCTCAGGGTATTGGCGAAGGGATCGCCAGAACATTTGCCCGCCATGGCGCGAACCTAATCCTGCTGGATATCTCCGATGAGATTGAAAAACTGGCGGATGAGTTGGCTGGGCGCGGGCACCGTTGCACCGCCGTTCACGCTGACGTCAGAGATTTTGCGTCGGTCACGGAAGCGGTAAAACGCGCGAAGAAGATTGAAGGCAAAATCGATATTCTGGTCAACAATGCGGGCGTATGTCGCCTCGGCAACTTCCTTGATATGAGCGATGAAGATCGCGATTTCCACATTGATATCAACATTAAAGGCGTCTGGAACGTGACGAAAGCCGTTCTGCCGGAGATGATTGCGCGCAAAGACGGGCGCATCGTGATGATGTCATCTGTGACCGGCGATATGGTTGCCGATCCGGGTGAAACGGCCTACGCGCTGTCGAAAGCCGCAATCATCGGTTTGACCAAATCTCTGGCGGTGGAATACGCGCAGTCCGGCATTCGCGTTAATGCCATTTGCCCGGGCTACGTTCGTACGCCGATGGCGGAAAATATCGCTCGTCAGTCTAATCCGGAGGATCCTGAATCCGTATTAGTCGAAATGGCAAAAGCGATCCCGATGCGCCGCTTGGCCTGCCCACTTGAGGTTGGTGAACTGGCGGCATTCCTGGCGTCGGATGAGTCCAGTTACTTAACTGGCACGCAAAACGTGATTGATGGCGGCAGCACCCTGCCTGAAAGCGTTAGCGTCGGCGTCTGATTGATGCCGGTCTCCTCCCCGTGCGCTGGGGAGGAGGTACCCTTATTCTCTTTTCAACTTTCAAATCATCAAACGGTATATAAAACCGTTACTCCTTTAGCACTGGTTATAAATATGATGACCATAAGAAAGTCATTAAATTTATAAGGGTGCGCAATGGCCGTTAACTTACTGAAAAAAAGAACCCTGACGCTGGCAGCAATGCTGCTGCTGGTGGGTCAGGCGCAGGCAACGGAGCTGCTGAACAGTTCATACGATGTCTCTCGCGAGCTGTTTGCCGCCCTTAACCCGCCGTTTGAACAGCAATGGGCGAAGGATAACGGCGGTGACAAACTGACGATTAAACAATCTCATGCCGGGTCATCAAAACAGGCGCTGGCGATTCTGCAGGGGCTGAAAGCCGATGTGGTGACCTATAACCAGGTGACCGATGTGCAGATCCTGCATGACAAAGGCAAGCTGATCCCGGCCGACTGGCAAAGTCGTCTGCCGAATAACAGTTCGCCATTCTATTCAACCATGGCGTTTTTGGTGCGTAAGGGTAACCCTAAGAATATCCACGAATGGAACGACCTGGTTCGCCCGGACGTGAAACTGATTTTCCCGAATCCGAAAACCTCCGGTAATGCGCGTTATACCTATCTGGCTGCGTGGGGTGCGGCAGATAAAGCGGATGGTGGGGATAAAGCCAAAACTGAACAGTTCATGACCCAGTTTCTGAAAAACGTGGAAGTGTTTGATACCGGCGGTCGCGGGGCAACCACCACATTCGTGGAACGCGGTCTGGGCGATGTGCTGATCACCTTTGAATCAGAAGTGAACAACATCCGTAAACAGTATGAAGACCAGGGCTTCGAAGTGGTGGTGCCGAAGGTCAACATTCTGGCGGAGTTCCCGGTGGCCTGGGTAGATAAAAATGTGCAGGCTAACGGTACTGAAAAAGCGGCAAAAGCGTACCTGAACTGGCTGTACAGCCCGCAGGCGCAAACCATCATTACCGATTTCTACTACCGCGTGAATAACCCGCAGGTGATGGACAAACTGCAGGATAAATTCCCGCAGACCGAACTTTTCCGCGTGGAAGACAGGTTTGGCTCGTGGCCTGAGGTAATGAAAACGCACTTTGTCAGCGGCGGTGAGTTGGACAAACTGTTGGCGGCGGGGCGTAAGTAAATGTTTGCTGTTTCTTCCCGACGCGTGCTGCCCGGCTTTACCTTAAGTTTGGGCACCAGCTTACTGTTTGTCTGCCTGATTTTGCTGCTGCCGCTTAGCGCGCTGGTGATGCAATTGGCGCAAATGAGCTGGGCGCAATACTGGGATGTGATTACCAACCCGCAGGTGGTGGCGGCTTATAAAGTGACGCTGCTGTCGGCGTTTGTGGCGTCGATTTTTAACGGCGTGTTTGGTTTGCTGATGGCGTGGATCTTAACCCGCTATCGCTTTCCGGGCCGTACGCTGCTGGATGCGCTGATGGATCTGCCGTTTGCGCTGCCTACGGCGGTAGCAGGTCTGACGCTGGCATCGCTGTTTTCGGTCAACGGTTTCTACGGCGAGTGGCTGGCGAAGCTGGATATTAAAGTGACCTACACCTGGCTTGGCATTGCGGTGGCGATGGCTTTTACCAGCATTCCATTCGTGGTGCGTACCGTGCAGCCGGTGCTGGAAGAGTTAGGTCCGGAGTATGAAGAAGCGGCGGAAACGCTCGGCGCTACGCGCTGGCAGAGCTTTCGTAAAGTGGTACTGCCGGAGCTGTCTCCCGCGCTAGTCGCGGGCGTTGCGCTCTCGTTTACCCGCAGCCTCGGTGAGTTTGGCGCGGTTATCTTTATCGCCGGAAACATCGCATGGAAAACGGAAGTGACCTCGCTGATGATTTTTGTTCGTTTGCAGGAGTTTGACTACCCGGCCGCCAGCGCGATTGCATCTGTGATCCTCGGGGCTTCGTTGCTGCTGCTGTTTTCAATTAACACCCTGCAAAGTCGCTTTGGTCGACGCGTGGTAGGTCACTGATGGCAGACATTACCCAATTGAAACGTTATGGCGCACCCCGCATCAACTGGGGGAAATGGTTTCTGATCGGCACGGGCATGCTGGTATCCGCATTTATTTTGCTGGTGCCGATGGTTTACATCTTCGTGCAGGCGTTCAGCAAGGGGTTGATGCCGGTATTACACAACCTGGCTGATCCGGACATGCTGCACGCCATCTGGCTGACGGTGCTGATTGCGCTGATTGCGGTGCCGGTAAACCTGGTGTTTGGCGTGTTACTGGCCTGGCTGGTGACCCGCTTTAACTTCCCTGGACGCCAGTTGTTGCTCACGTTACTGGATATTCCGTTTGCCGTTTCACCGGTGGTCGCCGGCCTGGTCTATCTGCTGTTTTACGGCTCTAACGGCCCGCTTGGCGGATGGCTGGATGAACACAACCTGCAAATTATGTTTGCCTGGCCGGGAATGGTGCTGGTGACGGTGTTCGTGACCTGTCCGTTTGTGGTGCGCGAACTGGTGCCGGTGATGTTAAGCCAGGGCAGCCATGAAGATGAGGCGGCGGTTCTGCTTGGCGCATCCGGCTGGCAAATGTTCCGTCGCGTTACGCTGCCGAATATCCGTTGGGCATTGCTGTACGGCGTGGTGCTGACCAACGCCCGTGCGATTGGCGAGTTCGGCGCGGTATCGGTGGTTTCTGGCTCGATTCGCGGTGAAACCTTGTCTTTGCCGCTACAGATTGAATTACTGGAGCAGGACTACAACACTGTCGGCTCCTTTACCGCCGCGGCGCTATTAACGCTGATGGCGATTATTACCCTGTTTTTGAAGAGCATGTTGCAATGGCGCCTGGAAAACCAGGAGAAGCGCGCGCAGCAGGAGGAAAATCATGAGCATTGAGATTGCCAATATTAAGAAGTCTTTTGGTCGCACCCAGGTGCTGAACGATATCTCGCTGGATATTCCTTCAGGTCAGATGGTCGCCCTGTTGGGGCCTTCCGGATCGGGCAAAACTACGCTGCTGCGCATCATCGCCGGGCTGGAGCATCAGTCCAGCGGGCATATCCGTTTCCACGGCACTGACGTCAGTCGTTTGCACGCCCGCGACCGTAAGGTGGGGTTCGTGTTTCAGCACTATGCGCTGTTTCGTCATATGACCGTTTTCGACAATATCGCTTTTGGTCTGACTGTTCTGCCACGGCGTGAGCGCCCTAATGCGGCAACGATCAAAGCAAAAGTGACCAAACTGCTGGAGATGGTTCAACTGGCTCATCTGGCGGACCGTTTCCCGGCACAGCTTTCCGGTGGGCAAAAGCAGCGCGTGGCGTTGGCGCGTGCGCTGGCGGTAGAGCCGCAGATCTTGTTGCTCGACGAGCCGTTTGGCGCGCTCGATGCTCAGGTGCGTAAAGAACTGCGTCGCTGGCTGCGTCAGTTGCATGAAGAGCTGAAGTTCACCAGCGTGTTTGTTACCCACGATCAGGAAGAAGCGACGGAAGTCGCAGACCGCGTGGTGGTGATGAGCCAGGGTCATATCGAGCAGGCCGATGCGCCCGATCAGGTATGGCGCGAACCGGCTACCCGTTTTGTCCTGGAATTTATGGGTGAAGTTAACCGCCTGCAAGGGACGATTCGCGGTGGACAATTCCACGTGGGCGCACATCGCTGGCCGTTGGGCTATACGCCTGGCTATCAGGGCCCGGTGGATCTGTTCCTGCGTCCGTGGGAAGTGGACGTCAGCCGCCGTACCAGTCTGGATTCGCCGTTGCCGGTACAGGTGCTGGAAGCCAGCCCGAAAGGACACTACACCCAATTAGTTGTGCAACCCTTGGGGTGGTATAACGAACCGCTGACGGTGGTTATGCAGGGCGATGATTCTCCGAACCGCGGCGAACGTCTGTTTGTTGGGCTGCAAAATGCGCGTTTGTATAATGGCGACCAGCGTATTGAAACGCGTGAAGAGGAACTTGCCCTGGCGCAAAGTGCCTGATAGGTTAATTCGTATAGTTATCATCCGGTGGCGCTGCGCTTACCGGGCTTAACGGGTGGTGCATGACCTGTAAGCCGGGTAAGCGCAGCGCCACCCGGCATTTTATTGAGCTGAAAACGTGAACACATTAGAACAAACAATTGGCAATACGCCTCTGGTGAAATTACAACGTCTGACGGCGGATAACGGCAGTGAAATTTGGGTCAAGCTGGAAGGCAATAATCCCGCAGGTTCAGTGAAAGACCGCGCGGCGTTGTCGATGATCGTTGAAGCGGAAAAGCGCGGGGAAATTCAGCCAGGCGACGTGCTGATTGAGGCCACCAGCGGTAATACGGGTATAGCGCTGGCGATGATTGCCGCGCTGAAAGGCTACCGCATGAAGCTCCTGATGCCAGACAACATGAGCCAGGAGCGACGTGCGGCGATGCGTGCTTACGGGGCTGAACTGGTTCTGGTGACCAAAGAGCAGGGGATGGAAGGGGCGCGTGATTTAGCCCTTGAGATGGCGCAGCGCGGAGAAGGTAAACTTCTCGATCAGTTTAATAATCCTGATAACCCGTATGCGCACTACACGACTACCGGACCCGAAATCTGGCAGCAGACGTCAGGCCGTATTACCCATTTCGTCTCCAGCATGGGGACGACAGGCACCATTACCGGCGTATCGCGTTTTCTGCGTGAACAGGACAAACCCGTCACCATCGTTGGCCTGCAGCCGGAAGAAGGCAGTAGTATTCCGGGCATTCGTCGCTGGCCTGCGGAATATATGCCGGGCATTTTCAACGCCTCGCTGGTGGATGAGGTGCTGGATATTCATCAGAACGATGCGGAAAACACCATGCGTGAACTGGCCGTTCGCGAAGGGATTTTTTGCGGAGTGAGTTCTGGCGGCGCGGTTGCGGGCGCGTTACGCGTGGCGCGCGCGACACCGGGGGCGGTGGTGGTGGCGATCATCTGCGATCGCGGCGATCGCTACCTTTCCACCGGGGTCTTTGGCGAAGAGCATTTCAGCCAGGGATTAGGTATTTAATTTGTCGGCCTGATAAGCGTAGCGCTAGCAGGCAACCGTACGGCAGGATCGCCGGATGACGACGCAAAGCGTCTTCTCCGGCCCGCACTGTTCAATCGTTACGTTTTTCTACCAACTTATCAAGGAATTGCCACAGCGTCTCATTCATCTGCTGGTAATCCCAGGTGCGCATCTCTTCAACAGCGCGAATAAAGCGCTTCCCTTTCGCTTCGGCCAGTTCTTGCTCAGAGTGCTGAATTAATCCTTCGACCGCTTCGGCGGTAAACTCCATATGGCACTGAAAACCATAGACGAAATTACCGTATTGTACGATTTGTCGCGGACATCCCTCGCTTGTGGCAAGAATTGTCGCCTGGTCGGTCAATCCCGGCATGTCATTGTGCCAGTGACCCACGTTGAGCGGTGAGCCGAAATGGCTGAACAACGGATGCTGTTGGCCTGCCTCGGTCAGGGCGATCGGATAGTGACCAATCTCTTTTTCCGGGCTTTGGCACACCTTCGCGCCCAGTGCTTCGCCGATTAACTGCGACCCCAAACAGATCCCCACCACGATTTTTCGTGCCGCAATCGCCTGATTTATCAGATGCTGCTCTGCCTGAGAGTCAAAGTATGGGCACTCTGCGAGCGTGGTGCGGGGTGACTGCGGCCCACCAAATACCACCAGCATATCGAAGCCATCGGCATTAGCGGGAACAGTTTCTCCGGCGTAAACGCGCGACCAACTGATGGTATAGCCGCGTGATTCGGCCCACGGCAGGTACGCGCCAGCAGATTCGAAAGACTCATGAATAACAAAATGAACTCGCACTTTTTCTCTCCTGTTAGCGCTTTAGCGCCTGATGGATATCAGTCGCCAGCTTATCAATGTCGCTGTCTGCTAATGTTGACAGCGTAATGCGCAGGCCATGCGCAGGCGTATTGACGCCAAACACTTCGCCTTCACGTACCAGCCAGCCGGACTTTGCCAGCGCAAAAGCGATCGCCTGGCTGTTATCTTCTAGCGGCAGCCACAGATTAAGACCGTCGCTGTCGGGCAGCGTAATGGCATGAAGCCGCAGAGCCGCTGCCAGCTTTTGCTGCTGGGCGGCGTAAAACTGCTGAGTTTGCGCCAGCGTGTGTTGATAAGTCTCGTCACTCAGGCAGGCGCAGGCCAGATCCTGCAGCAGATGGCTGACCCACTGACTGCCGGCGTTGAGCCGTAAACGCAGTTTCGCGGAAGTGAGTGGATCGCTGGCGACGATGGCCAGGCGTAAATCCGGGCCTAAAGTTTTCGACATTGAGCGGACAATCGCCCAGTGCGTTGTTTCCTTCGCAATCACCGGATACCAACGGCATGCGGACAGCAGCGCAAAGTGGTCGTCGACGATCACCAGCGTCTGCGGATAGCGGGCCAGGATTTCCTGCAATTGCGCCGCGCGGGATGCGCTCAGACTGCATCCTGTCGGATTATGGGCGCGCGGCGTCAGAATCACCGCCCGCGCGCCTTTCTGTAGCGCGATTTCCAGCATGTCTGGCTGCATGCCTTCGCTGTCAACGTTGACCGGACTGGCGGAGAATCCGGCATAACGCAGCATGTTGATGCTGCTCAAAAAGCATGGATCTTCTACCACAACGCTGTCGCCAGGCAGTAAATGGGCGCACAGCAGCCGCTCAATGGCATCAATGGCGCCGCTGGTGATATCAATTTCTCCCTTGGCTGGCATCGCATCTTGCATCCATTGCGCGGCCCACGCCTTAAGGCCGGGTGATACAGCGGCATCACCGTACAAACGAGGATTCTTATTTATTTGCGCGAAATAACGGCTGAGGTCGGGAAGACGCGCGGGGGCTGGATTACCGCCTGAAAGATCGATAAGCGCGGTATCCGGATTGCCGCCTTCCAGCGCAACGGGGGCTGAAATCCCCTTGATTACCGTGCCGTTACGTCCCTGGCTTTGTGCCAGCCCGGAGGTGACCAGGCGTTTATAAGCCGCCGCGACAGTATTACGGTTAACGTTCAATGCTGTTGCCAGTTCACGCACCGGCGGCAACGTTTCTCCTGCCGCCAACGTGCCTGTAGCGACATGTTGACGAATACTGTCAAAAATTTCGTTAGCGGTTTTTCCGTCGATCATTATTGACCTATGACAAAATGAATTTTAGCATATGACGATAATAGTGAGGCGTAAGCCCGCTGTCCAGCGAGAGGAGAAATTTATGGAGCAGGGGAGTGATATTCAGTCAGTGCTCTTCGGCGACAAGCATCGGGCGTTACAGACCGATATCGTCGCCGTCCAGTCACAGGTGGTTTATGGCAGCGTAGGCAACAGCATCGCCGTTCCGGCCATTAAAGCGCAGGGATTACGCGTGACGGCAGTGCCTACGGTGCTGTTCAGTAATACCCCGCATTATGAAACATTTTACGGCGGCGTTATTCCGGCCGACTGGTTTAGCGGGTATCTCCGCGCCTTGAATGAGCGTGATGCTTTGCGCGAGCTGAAGGCGGTGACGACAGGCTATATGGGCAGTGCAGAGCAAATCGCTCTGTTAGCACAGTGGCTGAAAACGGTGCGGGCTACGCATCCGACAGTGTGCATTTTGGTCGACCCGGTGATTGGCGATACGGACAGCGGTATGTATGTAAAAGCTGAAATTCCACAGGCCTACCGTCAGCACTTGCTGCCGCTGGCTCAGGGACTGACGCCGAACGTGTTTGAACTGCAAATGCTGAGCGGAAAGCCGTGTCGTACGCTTGATGAAGCCATCACGGCGGCGCAATCACTGCTTACCGAAACGCTGAAATGGGTGGTGATCACCAGCGCGCCGGGGGATAGCGAAGATATTATTAACGTTGCGGTGGTGACGGCTGAAACGGTTGAGGTGTTCGCTCATCCACGGGTTAAAACGGATCTGAAGGGAACTGGCGATCTGTTTTGTGCTGAGCTGGTGAGCGGTATTGTGCTGGGTAAAGCGCTGACAACCGCGACGCACGATGCAGCTCAGCGCGTACTGGAAGTGATGAAATGGACCAATCTGTGCGGTTGTGATGAGTTAATTCTGCCACCGGCAGGGGAGGCGCGATGAAGAGTTACCGGCTGGTGGTTCGCCAGAATGGGCGTATGGTTGGACATTTTGACACCAGCGGGGCAACGGCGCTGGAAGATATCTGTGTGGCGCGGGCCATGTTTGGCATCGCGGGTGGCTACAATTGTGAACTGTTAGTGGCGGATTCGGAGCGACGGATGCTGGAAAGCGGGCCGGAAGGGATGAAAATCCTGATGCGCGAGGCGTGTTACCGACCAGTCACCTCACAAATTTAGCGCTATCCGGCAGATTTTGAGGTCTGCCAGATAAAAAAAATGGCGCCATCAGGCGCCATTCTTCTCTGCAGCAAGAATTACTTCTTGATGCGGATAACCGGAGTTTCACCCACTGTCACGCTACCGGACAGTTTGATCAGCTCTTTGATTTCGTCCATGTTGGAGATAACAACCGGAGTCAGGGTAGACTTGGCTTTTTCTTCCAGCAGCGGCAGATCGAATTCAATAACCGGGTCGCCCACTTTAACGCGCTGACCTTCTTCAGCGATGCGCTTAAAGCCTTCGCCTTTCAGTTCAACGGTATCAATACCGAAGTGAACAAACAGCTCAATGCCGCTGTCGGATTCGATAGAGAAAGCGTGGTTGGTTTCAAAGATTTTGCCGATGGTGCCATCAACAGGGGCGACCATTTTGTTACCGGTTGGTTTGATAGCGATGCCATCACCAACGATTTTTTCAGCAAAAACTACATCCGGCACGTCTTCGATGTTGACGATCTCGCCAGAGAGCGGAGCAACAATCTCAATAGTTCCGGTGTCTTTCTTATCATCAGAAACCAGAGATTTCAGTTTATCGAACAAACCCATGATCTTCTCCTAAGCAGTAAATTGGGCCGCATCTCGTGGATTAGCAGATTGTTTTTTCTTCAATGAACTTGTTAACCAGCGTCATTAACTCGTCCGTTGTCGGTTGAGCAAGAGCCTGCTCTGCTAACACCTTCGCATCTTCGAAGTTCGTGTTACGGATAATCTTCTTAATGCGCGGGATAGAAATGGCGCTCATAGAGAATTCGTCCAGACCCATCCCCAGCAACAGAAGTGTAGCACGTTCGTCGCCTGCAAGCTCACCACACATGCCAGTCCATTTGCCTTCCGCATGAGAAGCATCAATAACTTGCTTGATCAGCGTCAGCACAGATGGCGACATCGGTTGGTAAAGGTGTGAAATCATATCATTACCACGGTCAACTGCCAGGGTGTACTGCGTTAAATCATTGGTACCGATACTAAAGAAATCAACTTCTTTGGCTAAATGACGCGCAATTGTTGCCGCTGCCGGTGTTTCCACCATCACGCCAATCTCAATGCTTTCGTCAAATGCTTTACCTTCGTCGCGCAGTTCCTGTTTGTAGATTTCGATCTCTTTGCGTAGTGCGCGCACTTCTTCAACAGAGATGATCATTGGGAACATGATGCGCAGTTTGCCGAAAGCAGAGGCGCGCAGGATAGCGCGAACCTGATCACGCAGGATCTCTTTACGATCCATGGCGATACGTACGGCACGCCAGCCCAGGAACGGGTTCTCTTCTTTCGGGAAGTTCATGTACGGCAGCTCTTTATCGCCGCCGATGTCCATGGTACGGACGATGACCGCCTGAGAGCCACAGGCTTCAGCAACGGCTTTATACGCGGCAAACTGTTCTTCTTCAGTCGGCAGCGATTCACGGTCCATGAACAGGAATTCGGTGCGGTACAGACCAACACCCTCGGCGCCATTACGCTCAGCGCCTTCAACGTCACGAACGGTACCGATGTTGGCGCAAACTTCTACCTGATGTCCGTCCAGCGTGATAGCCGGGAGATCTTTCAGCTTAGCGAGTTCCGCTTTTTCGGTAGCAACCTGCTCCTGAACGGCGCGCAGTTGCTCAATAACTTCATTGGTCGGATTGACGTAAACCTGGTTGTTTACGGCATCCAGAATCAGATAGTCGTCGTTTTTAACCTGAGAGGTGACGCTACCCGTACCTACGATGGCTGGCAGTTCCAGAGAACGCGCCATGATAGAAGTATGGGAAGTACGTCCGCCCGCGTCGGTGATGAAACCCAGCACCTTGTTCAGGTTCAGCTGTGCGGTTTCTGACGGGGTCAGGTCTGCGGCTACCAGGATAACTTCTTCCTGAATAGCGCTCAGGTCGATAATAGCCAGACCCAGGATGTTACGCAGCAGGCGTTTACCGATGTCACGTACGTCAGCCGCACGTTCTTTCAGGTATTCATCATCCAGCTCTTCAAGGGCTGTGGCCTGACCTTCGATAACTTCATGCGCAGCTGCATCAGCCGTCATGTGCTTATCTTTAATCAGGGCTATGATTTCCTGCTCCAGCTCCTCATCTTCGAGCAGCATGATATGCCCTTCAAAGATGGCTTCTTTTTCTTCACCGAACGTTTCACCAGCTTTGGTTTTGATCGCTTCCAGTTGCGCAGATGCCTTGGCACGACCGCTCAGAAAACGTTCAACTTCCTGATCAACCTTGTCGGCAGAAATTTTTTTCCGGTCAATGACGATCTCGTCTTCTTTCAGCAGCAATGCTTTACCGAAAGCGATACCCGGGGATGCTAAAATGCCTGAAATCATAACCCTACCTTACTTGTGACTGATATTTAAAAGAACTCGTTGAACTTACTCGAGTTCAGCCATCAGTTTAACCAGATGCTCAACTGCTTTCTGCTCGTCTTCACCTTCTGCGGACAGGGTGACAACGGTACCCTGAGTCAGGCCCAGAGTCTGCAGTTTAAACAGGCTTTTGGCGCTAGCGCTTTTGCCGTTGGAAGTCACAGTAATTTCAGAAGTAAAGCCTTTTGCTTCTTTAACAAACTGAGCAGCAGGGCGAGTATGCAGACCGTTCGGAGCGGTAATGGTAACTTCTTGCTGGAACATTATATTTCCCCAACTTATAGGTTTAGTGTTGTGGAACTAAAGTCTAGCCTGGCGGTTCAACTTTAGCCTGTATTGTTAGCATCGGCGTAAACTGGACGCGACACAAAAGGAGTTCGGTGCAATCCGTTGCTGGCAACTTCTTGCCGCTGACGTTTCGTTCGTCATTAAACATTATGCCGCGAAAGGAAGAGTTGAACCAAATCATAAAATCGATTCAGCTAGCGCTTTTCCTGTAACGATTAATTTCGCGCATCAAAATAATTAGTTTGGTTAAATACCAGTTCCGGCGGGTTGAATCAATGCCAGGAGAGTTGAAAATTTGAAGCAGGCCACAAAAAAGCACCCCAAAGGGTGCTTTTTTACGCGTTTTTAACATGCTGGCATTACTGTTGCAGTTCTTTCTCTGTGAAGAGATCGGCAAACAGTGCAGTGCTCAGATAACGCTCACCCGATGACGGTAGGATAACCACAATATTCTTATTGGTAAAGGATTCATCTTCCTGGAGCTTAAGCGCGGCAGCCACGGCTGCGCCAGAAGAGATCCCTGCCAGAATACCTTCTTCTTCCATCAGGCGGCGCGCGGTAGAAATAGCTTCATCATTGGTGATGGCAACGACTTTATCGATAAGCTTCAGATCAAGGTTGCCAGGAATGAAGCCCGCGCCAATACCCTGAATTTTATGCGGGCCAGGTTTGAGTTCTTCACCCGCCAATGCCTGGGCGATAACAGGGGAGTCAGTAGGTTCTACCGCGACGGTGATCAGGTCGGTTTTGCCTTTAGTGCCTTTAATGTAACGGGTCACGCCAGTTAGCGTACCGCCGGTGCCGACGCCGGAAATAAAGACATCAACCTGGCCATCGGTATCTTCCCAGATTTCCGGGCCGGTGGTTTTTTCGTGAATTTCCGGGTTCGCCGGGTTGCTGAACTGCTGCAGCAGCAGGAATTTTTCCGGATCGCTGGCTACGATTTCTTCCGCTTTCTGAATTGCGCCCTTCATACCTTTTGCGCCTTCAGTCAGCACCAGGTTCGCGCCCAGCGCTTTTAAGAGCTTGCGGCGCTCAATGCTCATGGTTTCCGGCATGGTCAGAGTCAGTTTGTAACCACGGGCGGCGGCGACGTAGGCCAGCGCAATCCCCGTGTTGCCGCTGGTCGGTTCTACCAGCTCAACGCCCGGTTTCAGTACACCACGTTTTTCGGCATCCCAAATCATATTGGCACCGATACGGCATTTGACGCTAAAGCTTGGGTTGCGTGATTCCACCTTCGCCAGAATGCGTCCGTTACCGATACGGTTCAGTCGAACCAGCGGCGTATGACCGATAGTCAGCGAGTTATCTTCAAAAATCTTACTCATGGCCTGTCCTTAACTGTATGAAATTGGGATACCGCTTCAGCATACCTGTTGAGAAAGTATGGGGAAGTAAGGAATTCGCATATCTATATGCTGATGAGAAATAATGCGTAGCAGTATGGAATGAGAGCGGGCATAAGCCAGCCCGCTTTTACACATTTTTGCATTACTTCCATAACGCATGCTTAGCACGATAGCAGTCTACCCACATCGCCGTGGCACCACAAACTGCTACCGGCATGATGAACAGATTGAGCACCGGAATCATGGTGAACAGGCTGGTCAATGCGCCAAACTGCATATTGGTCACCTTGCGCGTGCGCAACGCGACGCGCATCTCCTTAAAAGGCACCTTATGGTTATCAAAAGGATAATCGCAGTACTGAATAGCCAGCATCCACGCGCTGAAAAGGAACCACAGGACCGGGGCGACGGTCTGCCCAATGCCAGGAATAAAATAGAGAATCAGCAACACGAAGGCGCGCGGGAGATACCACGCCAGCTTTTGCCATTCGCGTTTCATAATGCGCGGAACGTCTTTCATAATGCCGAGAATGCCGGTGTCGGGCGGTGTTGCGCCCGTTAAGCGCGCTTCCAGCTGTTCAGCCAGCAGACCGTTAAACGGTGCGGCGATCCAGTTGGCGATAGTGGAGAACAGGTAGCCGAACACCAACAGCACGGAAATGGTCACAATCGGCCACAATAAATAGCTGAGCCACTGAAGCCAGTCAGGGACGTGACTCATCAGCGCGGGGACCCAGTTACCGAGTTGTGTAAATAACCACCAGAATGCGCCGCCCATCAGCAGGATATTCACCAGCAAAGGCAGAATAACAAAACGACGAATGCCCGGTTGGGTGATGAGCTTCCATCCCTGAGAAAAGTAATAAAGGCCGCTGCGAGGTACAACTGCAGATGATGAAACCATGGTCAGGACGTACTCCTTGTTATATAAGCTCTGGTAAACTGTGCGTATCTTACCGGGTTGTTGAGCGTTAAGCTGTTCGGAAATGTTCGAAAAAACAGCAAAAAGCACAATTTTGTTCATCTTTATGCCGTGAAAGCCAAGAGTACACTTGCACTTGGCGTAATCGACAAATACTCTTAGTGAGTAAATGTTTGCCGTGGTGGCAAGGTGTTAGAACAACAGAGAATATAATGATGCAGGATTTGCGTCTGATATTAATCATTGTTGGCGCGATCGCCATAATCGCTTTACTGGTACATGGTTTTTGGACTAGCCGTAAAGAGCGGTCTTCTATATTCCGCGATCGCCCACTGAAACGCATGAAGTCTAAACGTGAAGACGAGGATTCGTTCGACGACAACGTCGAGGAAGACGAAGGCGTGGGTGAAGTTCGCGTTCATCGTGTGAATCATGCTCCCGGTAATGCGCAGGAACATGGTGTTCCTCCTCAGTCGCCGCAACACCAGTACCAGCCGCCTTATGCGTCTGCTCAGCCGCGTCAGCCTGCGCAGCAGCCTGCACAAGCGCCGGTACCGCCGCCGCATGTTCAGCAGCAGCCTGTACAACCGCAGCAGCCGGTGCAACATCAGCCTGTTCAGCAGCCACCTGTGCAGCAACCTGTTGCCCCGCAGGTTCAGCAACCTGCTCAGCAAGCACCGCAACCTGCGCCGCAGACCTTCCAGCCAGCAGAGCCTGTTGTTGAACATCAACCGCAGCCCGAGCCGGTAGTAGAAGAAGCGCCTGTTGCTGAAAAACCGCAGCGTAAAGAAGCGGTCATCATTATGAACGTTGCGGCTCATCATGGTAGCGAGCTCAACGGGGAAGTGCTGCTCAACAGCATTCAGCAGGCCGGTTTCAAATTTGGCGATATGAATATTTTCCATCGTCATTTGAGCCCGGATGGCAGCGGTCCGTCGCTGTTCAGCCTCGCTAATATGGTTAATCCGGGAACGTTTGACCCAGAAATGACGGGCGACTTCAGCACCCCTGGTGTGACTATTTTTATGCAGGTTCCGTCCTACGGGGACGAGCTGCAAAACTTTAAGCTGATGCTGCAGTCCGCACAGCACATTGCCGATGAAGTGGGTGGTGTGGTGCTCGACGATCAACGTCGCATGATGACGCCGCAGAAACTGCGCGAGTATCAGGACCGCATCCGCGAAGTTAAAGAATCTCGCGCCTGATTTTCCTCTGGCGTGACATTTCCTTTCTAAACCCCCGCCTGTCGGGGGTTTTTTATCATTGATGGTGCGATATGGAATCAATCGAACAACAACTGACAGAACTGCGAACCACGCTTCGCCATCATGAGTATCTCTACCATGTGATGGACGCGCCGGAAATTCCCGATGCGGAATACGATCGCCTGATGCGCGAACTGCGTGAGCTGGAAGCGCAGCATCCGGACCTTGTTACCCCCGACTCGCCAACCCAACGCGTTGGCGCCGCGCCGTTAACCGCGTTCAGCCAGATTCGTCATGAAGTGCCGATGCTGTCGCTGGATAACGTGTTTGATGAAGAGAGTTTTCTCGCCTTCAACAAGCGCGTGCAGGACAGACTAAAGAGTACCGATAAACTGACCTGGTGCTGTGAACTGAAACTGGACGGCCTGGCAGTCAGTATCCTGTATGAAAACGGTGTGCTGGTCAGCGCCGCAACGCGTGGTGATGGCACCACGGGTGAGGATATTACCTCTAACGTGCGCACCATTCGCGCAATCCCGTTAAAACTGCGTGGCGAAAACATCCCTTCACGTCTGGAAGTGCGCGGTGAAGTGTTCCTGCCGCAGGCCGGATTTGAAAAAATTAACGAAGAGGCCCGCCGCACTGGCAACAAAGTGTTTGCTAACCCGCGTAACGCAGCGGCCGGTTCATTGCGCCAGCTCGATCCGCGTATCACAGCGAAGCGACCGCTTACTTTCTTCTGCTATGGCGTTGGTGTGTTGGAAGGCGGCGTGCTGCCAGATACCCATCTGGGCCGCCTGCTGCAATTTAAAGAGTGGGGCCTGCCGGTAAGCGACAGAGTGGCGCTTTGCGACTCCCCGGAGGAAGTACTTGCTTACTATCACAAGGTTGAAGAAGACCGACCAACGCTGGGATTTGATATCGATGGCGTGGTGATCAAAGTCAACTCTATGGCGTTGCAGGAGCAACTGGGCTTTGTTGCCCGCGCGCCGCGCTGGGCTGTGGCCTTTAAGTTCCCGGCGCAGGAGCAGATGACTTTCGTACGCGATGTTGAGTTTCAGGTTGGACGTACTGGGGCGATTACGCCCGTCGCCCGCCTTGAGCCGGTCCAGGTTGCCGGGGTGCTGGTCAGTAACGCAACGCTGCATAACGCTGATGAAATCGAGCGTCTGGGGTTGCGTATTGGCGATAAAGTCGTCATTCGCCGTGCGGGCGATGTCATCCCGCAGGTGGTGAACGTCGTGCTTTCTGAACGCCCGGACGATACCCGCGAAATTGTGTTTCCAGCGCATTGTCCGGTTTGTAACTCTGATGTTGAACGTGTGGAAGGCGAAGCGGTCACTCGCTGCACCGGCGGTTTAATCTGTGGGGCACAGCGTAAGGAATCGCTGAAACACTTTGTTTCCCGCCGCGCGCTCGATGTTGACGGTATGGGCGACAAAATTATCGATCAACTGGTCGAGAAAGAGTATGTCCACACGCCGGCGGATCTTTTCACCCTGACCGCCGGTAAACTGACGGGGCTTGATCGTATGGGGCCGAAGTCGGCGCAAAACGTGGTCAATGCGCTGGAAAAAGCGAAAGAAACCACGTTTGCCCGTTTCCTCTATGCGCTAGGCATTCGTGAAGTCGGCGAAGCCACGGCTGCAGGTCTGGCGGCGTATTTTGGCACGCTCGACGCGCTGGAAGCCGCTTCTATTGAAGAGCTGCAAAAAGTGCCGGATGTCGGCATTGTGGTGGCGACGCACGTGTTTAATTTCTTCGCCGAAGAGAGCAACCGCGAGGTAATTGTTCAACTGCTGGCGCAGGGGATCCACTGGCCAGCGCCGGTGGTCATTAACGCTGAAGAAATCGACAGCCCCTTCGCAGGTAAAACGGTGGTGCTGACCGGGAGCCTGAGCCTGATGTCGCGCGATGACGCCAAAGCGAGACTGACCGAGTTAGGTGCAAAAGTGGCCGGTAGCGTGTCGAAGAAAACCGATCTGGTGATTGCCGGTGAAGCGGCGGGTTCGAAACTGGCAAAAGCACAGGAACTGGGTATTGCCGTGATCGATGAAGCTGAAATGATCCGCTTATTGGGTGCCTGAGATGGAAAAACAGCAGCTGGTTGACATCGCCAATACTGTGATGCCCTTTGGCAAATATAAAGGGCGTCGGTTGATTGATGTCCCGGAAGAGTATCTGCTGTGGTTTGCCCGTAAGGATGAATTCCCGCCGGGCAAGCTTGGCGAGCTGATGCAAATCACGCTGCTGATTAAAACTGAGGGGCTGACGCAACTGGTGCAGCCCCTGAAACGTCCTCTTTAAGCTTTTGCGGCGCGGCTTTTCTGTTGCGCCTGCAATGCGTCCGTCTGTTGCTTGTAGCGACGCGCCAGCACGGCGCACACCATTAGCTGTATTTGATGGAAGATCATCAACGGCAGCACCATCATCCCAATCACCGAAGTTGGGAACAAAATATTGGCCATTGGGATCCCGTTCGCCAGGCTCTTTTTCGAACCGCAGAACACAATGGTGATTTCATCAGCTTTGTTAAAGCCGCATTTGCGCGCAACAAAGACATTTATGCCAATCACGATTGCCAGCAGAATGATGCTGACCACCACGATAAACAGCAGTGAACCCACCCCCACTTTGTGCCAGATCCCGTTAACGACGGCTTCACTGAAGGCGGAGTACACCACCAGCAAAATAGAGGATTGATCCGTTTTCGCGATCCATTTTTTATGTCGAGAAACCCAGTTTCCAATCCACGGACGTGAAAGGTGACCCAGCACGAACGGCAGCAGCAGCTGCAACATGATTTTTCCCACCTGCTCCAGGCTGCCTTCTGCGCCGTGCATATTCATCACCAGCCCTACCAGCAGCGGCGAGAGAAAAATACCCAGCAGGCTGGAGGCCGAAGCAGAACAAACGGCGGCGGCAACGTTACCGCCCGCCAGCGACGTAAAAGCGATGGCCGACTGCACAGTGGCAGGCAAAATACACAGGTACAGGAAACCGGTGTACAGCATCGGGTCAACGTTGACCGGCGCCCACCAGGCGAACAGAACGCCGAGAACCGGGAAGACAACAAACGTGCTGCACATCACCCACAGATGCAAACGCCAGTGGCTACCACCGGCAATAATGGCTTCACGCGAGAGTTTCGCTCCGTGCATAAAAAACAGTAGGGCAATGGCGGCGGTGGTTAAGCCTTCAAAGAAAGGCACAAAACCACCTTCGGCCGGGAAAAAGGACGCCAGCAAAACAACGGTAATCAGTGTTATCGTGAACGGATCAAGAATACGAAAAAGTTTCATAAAGACTCCTGAAATTCGGTAGTAACATTTTGCTTTTTTCCGTTTGAGAAATAAAATTGATTTATTGCATCCATATATGAATCAAATAGATGAATTACTCTCTGCGTCAGTTGCGTATCTTTGTCACCGTCGCTCAAGCCAAAAGCTTTAGCCGGGCGGGGGATATCATCGGCTTAAGCCAGTCGGCGGTCAGCCATAGTGTCAAAGAGCTGGAAGGGCAGACAGGTGTGCGGTTATTGGACAGAACGACGCGGGAAGTGGTGCTGACGGAGGCCGGACACCAGTTGGCGGCGCGGCTGGAACGTATTCTGGATGAATTGCACAGCACGCTGCGCGAAGCCGGACAGGTAGGAACGCAGTTAACCGGCACGGTGCGGGTTGCCGCCAGCCAGACGATCTCTGCTCATCTTATTCCGCAGTGTATTGCCCAGAGTAATCAGCTTTATCCGGCTATCGATTTTGTGCTGCACGACCGGCCACAGCAGTGGGTGCTGGAGAGTATTCGCCAGGGAGAAGTGGATTTTGGCATTGTGATTGATCCCGGCGCAGTCACCGATTTGCAGTGTGAAGCCGTGCTGTCCGAACCGTTCCTGCTGCTGTGTCGCCAGGATCATCCGTTAGCCCGACGAGAGTGGGTGAACTGGCAGGATTTGTATCACGAACGCCTGGTGCTACAGGATTATGCTTCCGGTAGTCGACCGCTGATCGACGCTGCGCTGGCCCATTTTTCCATTGATGCCAATATCGTTCAGGAGATTGGCCATCCCGCCACGCTGTTTCCGATGGTTGAGGCGGGGATTGGCATCAGCGTGCTGCCCGCGCTGGCGCTCCCCTTACCGCAGGGCAGTCACTTGCAGGTTAAGCGCCTGACGCCGGTTGTTGAACGGCAACTGATGCTGGCCCGACGTAAAAACCGCTCTTTATCAACCGCTGCTCAGGCGCTGTGGGATGTGGTGCGTATGCAGGCCAGTGAATTAACCGCAGCCCGCGCCCGCGATCCGTTGTATCAGTTATAACGCTCACGCTGATGGTTATCAGAGGGGAAATGGTTCTTCTCTGCATAGCAAAAAGGCGCCTTTAGGGCGCCTTTTTACATTGGTGGGTCGTGCAGGATTCGAACCTGCGACCAATTGATTAAAAGTCAACTGCTCTACCAACTGAGCTAACGACCCGAAGTGGTGGGTGATGACGGGATCGAACCGCCGACCCCCTCCTTGTAAGGGAGGTGCTCTCCCAGCTGAGCTAATCACCCACTTCGGTACTTCACATTTTAACAAGAAATCCAGCTGGCGAGAAAGTGGTGGGTGATGACGGGATCGAACCGCCGACCCCCTCCTTGTAAGGGAGGTGCTCTCCCAGCTGAGCTAATCACCCACTTCTCAATTTCTTGTTTTACACGGCGGAGACTACATAAAGTAGTTGGTGGGTGATGACGGGTTCGAACCGCCGACCCCCTCCTTGTAAGGGAGGTGCTCTCCCAGCTGAGCTAATCACCCCCGCTGTGTGGAGTCGCATTATAGGGAGAGTTGAAAATGAGTCAACGCATTTTCTAAAGAAATTGTTCGTTCGTCGTAAATTTAAACAAAACGATCGCAAAACAGTCCGTGCGGCATGATTTGTATACGAAAATGGCAAAGCGTAATGTTCCAACCTGAACAACATTGAGGAATCAGACCACGGTGATAGAATACGAGCCTGATAATCTTCCCTGGATTTGCCGGTTGTCGGCATCTTTATAAACGTAAGGCCATTTCATGAAAATCAAAACTCGCTTCGCGCCAAGCCCGACAGGCTACCTGCACGTCGGCGGTGCGCGTACTGCTCTTTATTCCTGGCTTTTTGCACGCAACCATGGCGGTGAGTTTGTGCTGCGTATTGAAGACACCGATCTCGAACGCTCCACTCCGGAAGCTATTGAAGCCATTATGGATGGCATGAACTGGCTGAATCTGGAATGGGATGAAGGCCCGTACTTCCAGACCAAACGTTTTGATCGCTACAACGCGGTGATTGATGAAATGCTGGAAGCAGGCACCGCATATAAATGCTACTGCTCTAAAGAGCGTCTGGACGCGCTGCGCGAAGAGCAGATGGCGAACGGTGAGAAGCCGCGTTACGACGGCCGCTGCCGCCACGGCCACGAACATCATGCCGCTGATGAACCTTGCGTGGTACGTTTTGCCAACCCGCAGGACGGTTCCGTTATTTTTGACGACCAGATCCGTGGGCCGATCGAATTCAGCAACCAGGAGCTGGATGATTTGATCATTCGCCGTACCGACGGTTCCCCGACCTACAACTTCTGCGTTGTTGTCGACGACTGGGATATGGAAATCACCCACGTTATTCGTGGTGAAGACCATATCAACAACACTCCGCGTCAGATCAATATCCTGAAAGCGCTGAATGCGCCGGTGCCAGTTTACGCACACGTATCAATGATCAACGGTGACGATGGTAAAAAACTCTCCAAACGTCACGGTGCGGTCAGCGTTATGCAATACCGCGACGACGGTTACCTGCCGGAAGCGCTGCTGAACTATCTGGTGCGTCTGGGCTGGTCCAGTGGCGATCAGGAAATTTTCACCCGTGAAGAGATGATCAAACTGTTCTCCCTTGGTGCGGTGAGCAAGTCTGCGAGTGCGTTTAACACTGAAAAACTGCAGTGGCTGAACCATCACTATATTAATGCGCTGGCGCCGGAATATGTAGCAACCCATCTGCAATGGCACATTGAGCAGGAAAATATCGATACCCGCGTAGGCCCGCAGCTGTCAGAGCTGGTTAAACTGCTCGGTGAGCGCTGCAAAACGCTGAAAGAGATGGCGCAGAGCTGCCGCTACTTCTACGAAGACTTTGCCGAGTTCGACGCTGATGCAGCGAAGAAACACCTGCGTCCGGTTGCGCGTCAGCCGCTGGAAGTGGTTCGTGACAAGCTGGCTGCGATTAGCGAGTGGACGGCAGAAAACGTGCACCATGCGATTCAGGCAACGGCTGATGAACTGGAAGTTGGCATGGGTAAAGTCGGGATGCCGCTGCGCGTAGCCGTTACCGGCGCGGGTCAGTCCCCGGCGTTAGACGTTACGGTGCATGCGATTGGTAAATCCCGCAGCATTGAGCGTATTAATAAAGCGCTGGCGTTTATTGCTGAGCGAGAAAGCCAGCAATAAGACTGATTGACCGATGAAAGAACGGCAGGAGCGTATCCTGCCGTTTTTTTGCCTGTTATTCAGACTCATCAATACCCAAACGAGTAAGAAAAGTGCGAATACCTTCGCGCGAAATATACATCGCCAGCTTTTCTTGTTCCGTTGGGGACATGTTGTCCAGTGCGCTAATTATCTGGCGACAAGCGTGGCTGCGTACTACATGGGTGTATTCTGCCAGCGGTTCTTCAGCCTGATAAACTTCAGGGACTTTGCGAAAAGCGGGAATATTGAGCAGAAACGCGCGGACGCTGGAGTCAATATGAATCAGTCTTGCACGACCACCTTTAACGCCGGGAAACTTTTCGGTAGTCCAGTTTTGTTCTCTGATCCAACGATTGACGGTTTGTTTGGCAACCCCGAGACATTCCGCCAGCTCTTCGGTCGTCATTTTGCTGCGTAATTTTTTCATATTATTTGTTTTCGCGGATCCCTAAACGCTGTAATAAACCCGTAATGCCTTCACGCAGGATCAGTGAGGTAAACATTTTCTGTTCTGTCGGCGTCATTTCTTTGGCGAGCCTAATCAGCAGTGCTTCAACAGAGGTATCGCCGGATAACGATAAGTTATCTGATAAACCTTCGGCTGAACGCTCAGCGCTGCGAATGTATTCACGAACTTGTTCGGTGACGTGAACCAGCCGGGCTTTACCGCCCTGAACGCCTGGTTTTGGTGATGTCGCCCAACCTTCTTTGCGCACCCATTTATTGATGGTCTGTCGGCTGTATCCGGTCAGATTAGCAAGTTCTTCTGGCGTCATCCGTTCCTTGAACATAACGATTCCCTGAATAGTCGTGGGGTTAATTAGTGGTTCATTTTATAGCACCATTTTAGTAGAAACCGTGACGCGTTTAACTACTGAATGCGAGTTGTTACGCAATGTTCTTCATTTGACTGCTTTTTCAGCGATTGAATTCTATGAGTTAATTTTGCCGTTGACACACGCGAAGGGAATTCATATGATGCCGCCCGTCAACTCGACAAGCTTTACGTAATGGGGCTATAGCTCAGCTGGGAGAGCGCTTGCATGGCATGCAAGAGGTCAGCGGTTCGATCCCGCTTAGCTCCACCAAATTTAATCCCAATGAATTTGGTACGTACGTAAAAGCATCGTGGGGCTATAGCTCAGCTGGGAGAGCGCTTGCATGGCATGCAAGAGGTCAGCGGTTCGATCCCGCTTAGCTCCACCAAAATTTAAACCCTCGCTGAAAAGCGGGGGTTTTTTGTTTCTGCATCCTGCCAGTTCTTACTCTTTATCTCTTTGGTTTGCTGAATCGCAGGCATAAAAAAACCGGGGAGAATATGAATCTCCCCGGTCTTATCACTGCGATGTTGTCTTACGCTTACAGCACCAGTGCGGCGATAGATGCAGACAGTACGCTCACCAGCGTAGAGCCGTACACCAGCTTCAGACCAAAGCGAGAAACCACGTTACCTTGCTCTTCGTTCAGGCCTTTAATCGCACCGGCGATAATACCGATGGAAGAGAAGTTAGCGAAGGAAACCAGGAACACGGACAGGATGCCTTCTGCGCGCGGGGAGAGCGTAGCGGCGATTTTCTGCAGATCCATCATCGCAACGAATTCGTTGGAAACCAGTTTAGTTGCCATGATACTGCCCACCTGCAGCGCTTCGCTGGACGGCACACCCATTACCCATGCAACCGGGTAGAAGATGTAACCCAGGATGCCCTGGAAAGAGATGCTGTAGCCAAACCAACCGGTCACGGTGGCGAACAGGGCGTTCAGGGCAGCGATCAGTGCGATGAAACCAATCAGCATCGCCGCAACGATAATTGCCACTTTGAAACCAGCCAGAATGTATTCACCCAGCATTTCGAAGAAACTCTGGCCTTCGTGCAGGTTAGACATCTGGATATTTTCTTCGCTGGCATCAACGCGGTAAGGGTTGATCAGCGACAGCACGATAAAGGTGCTGAACATGTTCAGAACCAGCGCCGCAACCACGTACTTCGGTTCCAGCATGGTCATGTACGCGCCGACGATAGACATGGAAACGGTCGACATCGCCGTTGCTGCCATGGTGTACATACGGTTGCGAGACATTTTGCCGAGAATATCTTTATAGGCGATAAAGTTCTCAGACTGACCCAGGATCAGAGAGCTGACGGCGTTGAAGGATTCCAGTTTGCCCATACCGTTTACTTTGGATAACAGGAAACCAATCGCGCGGATGATTACCGGCAGTACGCGGATATGCTGCAAAATACCGATCAGGGCGGAGATGAAGACGATCGGGCAAAGCACTTTCAGGAAGAAGAATGCCAGGCCTTTATCGTTCATGCTACCAAAGACAAAGTTTGTCCCTTCATTAGCAAACCCGAGCAGTTTCTCAAACATCTCGGAGAAGCCTCTCACGAAGCCCAGACCGACATCAGAGTTCAGGAAGAACCATGCCAGTAACACTTCGATAACAAGCAATTGAACAACATAACGAATGCGGATTTTTTTACGGTCACTGCTTACCAGCAGTGCGAGTACCGCAACCACGGCAAGGGCCAGGACAAAATGAAGAACGCGGTCCATATTTGCTCCAAATATGAGGCAGGTTTAGTTTTCGTGCACATTCTATGTAACAACCATAAAGAAAACGAGATCAAACACACACTATAATAAGGACCTGTGACGAGATTCAAAATTAGTGATCGGTGATACACTTCCGTTATGTTTAGTATGGAAGTGAAAAGTTATGTCATTGTGCTATTCTCATAACAATAATTAAACATCTCGCCGGTATTTCCAGAATCCTTATCGATCCATAGACAAACGCTATCAGAGAAATCAACGTCACCCATTAAAATGAATTTGATAATCATTCTCAGTAGGCGTAGCTTGAAACATAGCAAAGGCTATGTTTCTGAGGCACTAAAATGACTAACGATCGCGTTGAGAGTAGCAGTGGGCGGGCAGCGCGCAAGTTGAAGCTCGCATTAATGGGACCTGCGTTCATCGCGGCGATCGGCTATATCGATCCGGGTAACTTCGCCACCAATATCCAGGCAGGGGCCAGCTTTGGTTATCAATTGCTGTGGGTGGTGGTCTGGGCAAACCTGATGGCGATGCTGATTCAGGTGCTGTCGGCAAAACTCGGCATTGCTACGGGTAAAAACCTGGCGGAGCAAATTCGCGATCATTATCCTCGCCCGGTGGTGTGGTTCTACTGGGTGCAGGCAGAAATTATCGCTATGGCAACAGACCTTGCTGAATTTATTGGCGCTGCGATTGGCTTCAAACTGATCCTCGGCGTCTCCTTATTGCAAGGGGCCGTACTCACCGGTATCGCGACGTTCTTAATTCTGATGCTGCAGCGTCGCGGTCAAAAACCGCTGGAAAAGGTGATTGGCGGCCTGCTGCTGTTTGTGGCCGCGGCTTACATTGTGGAGCTGGTTTTTTCCCAACCGAACTTCGCGCAGCTTAGTAAGGGAATGGTGATCCCAAGCCTGCCTAATTCCGAAGCGGTGTTCCTGGCCGCTGGGGTGCTCGGGGCGACTATCATGCCGCACGTCATTTATCTGCACTCTTCCTTAACTCAGCATTTGCACGGCGGAACACGCCAACAGCGCTATGCGGCCACTAAATGGGATGTGGCTATCGCCATGACGATTGCCGGATTTGTCAATCTGGCGATGATGGCGACGGCTGCCGCCGCATTTCATTTTAGCGGGCATACCGGTATTGCCGATCTCGATCAGGCGTATCTGACCCTTGAACCGTTGTTGAGTCACGCTGCAGCGACGGTGTTTGGTTTAAGCCTGGTGGCTGCGGGACTCTCTTCTACCGTGGTCGGCACGCTGGCGGGGCAGGTGGTGATGCAAGGGTTTATCCGTTTTCACATTCCGCTATGGGTACGCCGTACCGTCACCATGATGCCATCATTTATTGTGATTCTAATGGGATTGGATCCGACCCGTATTCTGGTGATGAGTCAGGTGTTGCTCAGTTTTGGTATCGCGCTGGCGCTGGTGCCGCTGCTGATCTTCACCAGCGACAGTAAGCTGATGGGGGATCTGGTCAATCGTCGTTGCGTTAAACAGATTGGCTGGGTCATTGTGATACTGGTCGTGGCGCTCAATCTCTGGCTACTGGCCGGCACGGCGATGGGGTTATAATCAACCGTGACTCGCGACGGGTCACGGTTTTAATTGAGCTTTTCCTCTATTATGTGCCCTGCATAATTAACTGGCAGGCGTTCATGAATCACTTTGATCTCTCTTTCCTGAAATATCTCCAGGACAACAGTCCGCTCCCCGTTGAAGAGGCCGTCGAGCGTTTCGGTAAAACGCTCTCCACGCTAAAACGGACAATGAAAGAGCTCAATGAACTTCTGCCAGAAAATGTCCAGCTACATCAGGATAATCAGTTTATTACCACCCGGATTGGCTACAGCGAATACCGACAGTTTTTAGCGCGCGTCCAGTTTAATCGCTATATCACTACGGCAGAAGAGAGGGTGAAGGATCTCTTTGTGGCGCTCTGTTTGCACGATGTGGTGAATAAAAATGATTATTACAAAAAATTTTATGTCAGTGCGGGAACGGTAAAAAATGATAATCCCGTCATGATGAGCCTGGTGCAGGAACGCGATCTGATTGTGCAAAGTATCCCGCGTAAGGGCTCCCGGCTTGCGGGGGATGAGTTCCAGCTGCGGCTGGCGGCGTGCATGACGATACTAAAAACGGTTGAAATTGGTGAGGATCACCGACTTATCGCCCACCAGGCCAATGAGCCGACAGGCCGTTCGATTGCCGAACAGTTTCTTCATGAGTGTGCTGCACAGATAAACCAGGCGGCAGACTATTACGAAGAGAAAATCAGTCCGGTCATCGCCCTGGGATATAACGGCAGAAAATACTTACTGGTCTATCTTAGCCTTGCCCTGCACCGTATCCGCAGGGGACACAGAATTACGGAGAGTTCGGCGGCTGAGTTTTTGACAACCTTTCCTTATGGCGTATTGCCTGATGCGGATGAAAATATCTGTCTGGATCTGCTGATTGCTTCACTGACGTTTACTCATCGCCCCTTCACATTATACGACGCCCGGCTGGTCTCTTACGTTAAGCGCACCTGTCACGCTTTAGCCGGATGTCTGGAGAACACCATTCACAATCAGCACGCCTGGTTTGCAGAGATTTATAATTTTATCTATGCCGCCATCATCCAGAATAAATTTCATCTCTGGTTCGATGATAAAAAGCTCCATGATGTCCAGCGACGCTATCCTGAGCTATGGGAACATGTCCAGTATGCGGTGAAA
Organism: Citrobacter sp. RHBSTW-01044; assembly: GCF_013781945.1. Classification (NCBI taxonomy): domain Bacteria; kingdom Pseudomonadati; phylum Pseudomonadota; class Gammaproteobacteria; order Enterobacterales; family Enterobacteriaceae; genus Citrobacter; species Citrobacter sp. RHBSTW-01044. The sequence continues at coordinate 1,430,513 of NZ_CP056180.1, forward strand.
GAGATTGAACATCACTGGCAAACGACCTTTTCTGCTATTCATCTGGCAACCCTGGTGCTGATTATCAAAAAGTATGCGCTCAAAAATCGGGTTGTTGGCGATAAGAAAAAGCGGGTCATTATTGTGACGAACTCGTCAGAGAGTAAGGTCGGCTATTTTAAAGAGATGCTTTTCTCCCGCTTCCATATTGAAATCCCCGCCTGCATCAACATCAATGAGATTGCGCGGCTTCAGCAGCTCGAATTCGACCTGCTGATTACCTTTACAAACAAGATATCGAGTCATCTCCGCTACGCCGGGCTGGATTATGTCAAAGTGAATTTCTGGCTCACGCAGGACGATCTCCTGTTATTACGCGAAAATGGACTTCCCTCCGCGCGCAAAAAAATACCTGCTGAGGACTTTATTCAGCAGGTTCAGGGAATGAGCCAGGAGGCGTTAAAAATTTTTCTTGATACGCATTACAGTGATATTTTTATTTAGCCAGAGGTTGCGAAACGCCGCGACACCAGACGGCTTCCAGGTTTAACTCTGCACCCAACACGAGAATATCGGCATCTTTTCCTGACGTCAGGCTGCCTTTTCTCGCGTCAACACCCGCCAGGATTGCCGGATTAAGGCAGGCAATCTGCGCGGCTGAAACCCAGCCTTTTTCCAGCCTGTCGACCACATTTTTCACGGAGTCCAGAAAGCTCATCTCCAGTTTGCACACTTCGGACCACTCCGTGGGTGAAACCGTTCGGGTCTTTCCGCTGTGGTCGGTGATTTCAAGACAATGATTGTGAATGCGAAACGTCTCCTGGCGCAGGTAATGGTGGAATTCAGATCCTTCGGGAAAATCCACATATCCCAGACAATCGCTGACCATGACCAACCGGCGATCTTTTTTCAACCGATAGAGAATGTCGAACACTTCTGGTCGCAACGTAATCCCGCTCTGCTTTGCCACCTCGGCATACGTATTCTGATGGTACATCAGCGCCCCCACCACGCCAGGCTCCCGGTGATGCAGCCCGCGCATGGCGCTAAAGGCATGGGTAAAGTGGGTTAAACCGGCTTCAATGGCGAGGGTGGTTTCATCAAAGGTGGCGTCGGTATGACCGGCTGACACGGTGACGCCTGACTGGCGTAAATAGCGGATTAGCGCCAGGGCGCCCGGCAGTTCGGGTGCGAGCGTCATCAGACGGATATTTCCCCTCGCGGCGTGCTGATAGCGTTTGAACCCTTCGATATCGGGTGGTTGGATTGCGTCCTTGCTCTGCATTCCGCTGTATGCAGGGTTAATAAAGGGGCCTTCCATATGAATACCCACCGCTTCGGCACCATCTTCCGCTTTTGCGTCTGCAATCCAGTCCGCGGCGGTGGAAAGACTCTCCAGCAAGAACGTTTCCGGCTGGGTGGCTGATGTTGCAAGCCACGCGGTAACCCCGGCGTTAACCAGATCCCGGCTCATCGCCTGCAAAGAACGGCGTTCACCTCTCCAGGCAAACGACCCTCTCCCCCAGCCGTGAACGTGAATATCCACAAAACCGGGCATCAGGATGGCATGGCGATAATCGACGATTTTCCCTCGTGGCGTACTGTCGAGGCCAGAAATACGCCCGCTTTCAATATGCAGATAGCCGCTTTCGATTCCATTCGGGGTGACAATGCGTTCACTTGCCAGAGAAAGCAGGGGATCAGCCATTGTCTTTCTCCCATACGCGAGCGGCCGTTTCCTCGGCGATTTCTGCGCAAAGGCCGATGTAGTGAGCAGGATCCAGCAGCGTATTAATTTCTGAGTCGCTAAAGTGCTGGCGAATAAGAGGGTCATCACGCAGCACATCAGCGTAGGGGATGCCTTCATGCGTGCTGCGCATTGCCAGTTGGTAGACGCGTTCATGTGCGGCATCTTTGCCCAGCCTTTCCACCAGCTGCATCATGATTTTTTCGCTATTAATAAGACCATGCGTTAACTGCACATTCTGGCGCATACGCCCAGGATTGATGACCAGCGTTCGCGTCAACTCTTCGGCTCGCATCACAATCTCAGCCATTAGCTCCATACTCTCCTGGATATTACCGTCAAAGATAAAGTAAGCGGAGCTGTCTGCTTCGAAGGGACGTGGGCTGACATACAGGCAGGAGGTCATTACTGAGTACAATTTCTGCGCGTTAGCGATGATCCCCTTCGCCAGTTTAGGATTCACTTTTTGCGGCATGGTGCTGCTGCCAACGGTGCCTTTAGTGAAGGCTTCTGAAACTTCGGCAAACTCTTCGCTTGAGGTCTGATAAACCTCTTCGGCTATTTTGTGTAACGTCGTCGCCAGCAGGCACAAATTACTAATGTATTCAGTGCGGTAAATGCGCGAGTTGCGGGAGGGAATCGCCATTGAATGCATTCCCAGCTTTTGGGCAACGCTATCCTGAACCCGGCGGCCGGTTTCACCGGTTGCGTGGAAGGCGCCCACGGCTCCCCCCATCATCACGGTAAAGACGCGTTTTTCCGCTTCCTGCATGCGCTGCCGGGCGCTCAGTAACTCATCAATCCACACGGCGGCTTTATAGCCCCAGGTGATGGGCAGCGCGTGCTTACCGTGGGTACGTCCGGCCATAATCGTTGCTTTATGGTCAGATGCCATCTTTGCCAGGTTACGCAGAATATCGTCCACAAAACCCTGCATGATGGTATCGAACTGCTTTGCCAGATAAAGCTGTGCTGTTTGCTGAATATTCTGCGTGGTGACGCCGTAATGCACGTATTTTCCGCTTTCACTGTCACAGGCTTTGACCAGCACTTTGATGACCGGAACGAAGCCGTGACCAATCTCGCGCAGCAGGCGTTCCATTTCCGTCAGGTCAATCTTATCCACGTGGCAGTTAGCGGTAATATTGACTGCGGCGCTGGCGGGGATCATGCCGTGTCCGGCCTGTGCCTGAGCCAGGGCGGCTTCAACATCGAGCCATGACTGTACCCGCGCTGGCTGTGCGAGCAGAGATTTCATTCCTCGATCGTCGATCGTTTTGCTTTTTGAATCATACAGTGCACGCATTACTATCTCCTTGAATTTATTTCGCACCGACGAGGCGGTCGTCTACCGCGTTACGGACAAATTCTACGTGTGGGCCGAATACCACATGAACATGGTTGCTGGAGGGGATAAAGGTTCCCAGCGAGCCAGATTCTTTAAGAATGGCCATGTCCATTTTTTTCTGATCTTTCAAATCAATACGTAACCGTGAAACGCAGTTTTCAACGCGCTTGATATTGTCTGTCCCGCCCAGCCCCTGAATCACCAGTTCGGCGACTTTGTCGTACTCTTTATTGTTCAGTAAGGTGCTGTCAGCGATTTCACTCTCGCGGCCTGGGGTCTTAATATCAAATTTACCGATCGCGAAGCGGAAGACGAAATAGAAGACAACAAAGTTAATCACGCCGAGGATAATTAAATTAATCCATTGGGTGTGTTCATACATCAAACCGAAAATACCAAAATCAAAAATGGTGCCGCGAATATAGCCGATGGAGACTTCCAGTAATTGCAGTGGAATGGTCAATAAGCCACAGAGTACCGCATAGACAATAAAGAGTTTTGGCGCGATAAACAGGAAGGAGAACTCCAGCGGTTCGGTAATATTCCCCAGCATGGCGGTCAGCACCACGGTCAGGATCATCCCTTTGGCAAATTTCTTATTCTTGAAATAGGCCATGTGGTACATCGCCAGACCAATCGCCGGAACGCGGAACAGCGTCGTGAGCATTTGTGATGAGGCAAGATAGCTGGTGAGCGTCGGCATATACTCTTTCCAGGCCGGATGGGTGGGACCAAGCTCAAACAGGATTTTATTGATAGCGGGTAAAATACCGACATAGGTCTGCCCGTCAATCAGGTACGTACCGCCTGCCGCGGTGAAACGCACGGTGGAACTGAGGACGTGATGCAGGCCAAACGGGATTAGCAGGCGATTGAGCGTCATATAGATACCTGCACCAATGTTGGGTGCCATCATTATTGTTGATATGGCGCGCATACCCGCGGTAAACAGATCCCAGATAAAAGGAATGATCAAGCCGACGGGAATGGAAAAAGCAATGGCTAAGATCGCGACGGATTTTTTACCGCTGAAAAAGGCGAAAGCGAGAGGTAATTGCAGCCGGTAAAAACGGTCGGTTATTTTAGCTGCCAGCAGCCCGGCAATAATGCCGCCCAGCGCTTCGATTTTCAGCGTCTGAATACCTAATACCATTCCCTGTCCGACCAAAGCCATATCCTCTTTCGCCAGCGTACCCGCCAGCTTAAGATGCACATGCATGGCGATAAGCAGAGTCAGGTAAGCCACGACGGACGCAAATACAGCAATCCCTTTTTCTTTTTTAGACATACCGTAGGCGACACCCATCGCGAACAGTAAAGGAATATTATTAAAAACGACGCTGCTGATTAATCCCAGAGAAGAGAGAATTGCTCTGAAAATTTCATTGCCCAGAAAGGGGAGTTTATCAATCATATAGCTCTGCCCTAACGCAGCGCTAATTCCCATGACCATCCCCACAGGCGCCAGTACGGCGATCGGTAATAATAGCGATCGACCGAATGTCTGAATTTCATTCTTAAAATTAGCATTCATAAGTTAATCCTGACGTGAATTCTCTTGAGGATAAGATACGTTCAGGAGATTTTTGCTCAAGGGCAAATAGTGAAAAATAAAAAGCGCAGGATTTGACCATAAAAAAGCAGCCTGCAGGTTAATGCTGGTCACTTAAGGATTGATTAGCTGCAAAGGTATTTTTTATTAAAGCGAAACGGATTGAACTGAAAGTCAGCGTACTGAAGCGATCCGAAGGAAGACGACATAAGGCGAATGGATCACGAAGTGACGATTTTTCCTGCCGGAAGCCTGGGTGGCAAGGGAGACGGTGAGCCTCCCTTGCCCGTTATGGGAATGAGGGGTTCAGAGAAACAATGAACATACGGTGAACGGAACCCTTTGCCATTGTTAAAAATTCTCTGTTACCACAGGTTCCTTTTCTTAATGACGATGCCCGTGACCGCCGCGCCCACGACCGCGATGGTCGTCACGGTCATTCCAGCCTTCTCGGTAGCCGCGTTCATAAGCTTTGCGTTTATCCCAGCCACGATGGTAGCCGTTGTCATGACGCCACCAGCGATTTTTGCGCCACTCATAGTTATGGTGCCAGTAATCCCGGTCGCGCCAGCGGCCGCCATCCCAGTAGTTACCGTAATTATCGCGATCGCCAATTTGCAATTTTATTGATGGCAGCAGGGTGATTTCGCCAGCGTTCGCGGCCAGCGGTGTAAAAGCCAATAAGACTGCCGCCAGAATCAGTGACCTGAACATGTTTTCTCTCCTTCACGATCGAGCCGTAGCCGGCCTGTTAACGTAATATTACGGGGCAGTAAAGCCCCGTTTCATCGCCACAACTCTTAAATCGCAAGTGAGAGCACTTTTTGTTAATAAATGTGTCTTTATTTCAACCGACTCAGAATGGCATCAATCTCCGCGCACTCTTCAGGCGTAAAGTGACGGTTTGCCAGCATGCCGACGGCATCTTCAATTTGCGCCGGTTTACTGGCGCCAATCAGTACAGACGTAACTTTGTCTTCCCGAAGAACCCACGCGAGCGCCATCTGAGACAGCTTTTGTCCCCGTCGCTCTGCCAGTGCGTTCAGCGCTCGAACTTTTTCCAGTTTTTGTGGGGTGATCTGGTCCGGATTCAGAAAACGGCTGGTGCTTGCGGCGCGAGAATCCGCAGGAATACCGTTCAGATAGCGGTCGGTTAACTGCCCGCCAGCCAGCGGTGAGAAGGCGATACTACCGACGCCTTTTTCCTGTAAAAGCGACAGCAGGCTCTCTTCGACCCAACGCTCAAACATAGAATATTTGGGCTGATGAATAAGGCATGGCGTACCTAAATCGTCGAGTATTTCAATCGCTTGTCTGGCAAGTTCAGCCGGATAGTTAGAGAGGCCTACGTACAGCGCTTTGCCCTGACGGACGATATGATCCAGTGCGCGCATGGTTTCTCTGAGCGGTGTTTCAGGGTCGGGGCGATGGTGGTAGAAGATATCGACATACTCCAGCCCCAGACGCTTCAGGCTTTGATCGAGGCTGGCAATCAGGTATTTGCGTGAACCCCAGTCCCCGTAAGGGCCTTCCCACATGGTGTAACCCGCTTTGGTGGAGATGATCAGCTCATCTCGCCACGGTAAAAAATCTTCCTGCAGGATGCGACCAAAATTTCGCTCCGCTGAACCCGGCGGTGGACCATAGTTATTCGCCAGATCAAAATGGGTGATCCCCAGATCGAATGCACGCTGTAACAGCGCCCGACTGTTCTCGACCTGCGTGGTATCACCAAAATTGTGCCACAACCCCAGTGATACAATCGGGAGCTTGAGGCCGCTCTGACCGCAGCGGCGGTACTCCATTGTCTGATAACGATTTTCAGCAGCCTGATAAGCCATATAGCCTCCTGTCAGATAAGGTGTGACTTTGAGTGTATACGTTTACACAAGGCCAGCTGCAATTAAATTTAGGGATGAAAACTGTACATCTTGCTTTCCACCCCCTTCACAGCGACTTTCCTGGACAGTCATCACAGTTCTTCGATACTCAACATGAGGTTACCGTCAGAAGGAAAGCTGTCATGCAAACCCCGTATTCCGTTGCTGATTATCTGCTGGACAGGCTGGCAGGCTGTGGTGTTGGCCATCTCTTTGGTGTGCCTGGCGATTATAATTTGCAGTTTCTTGACCACGTGATTGAACATCCCAGCGTACGTTGGGTCGGGTGTGCGAACGAGTTGAATGCGGCTTATGCTGCGGATGGCTATGCCCGGGTATCCGGGGTGGGGGCGCTGCTCACCACGTTTGGCGTGGGTGATTTAAGCGCGATTAACGGTATCGCGGGAAGCTATGCGGAATATGTTCCTGTTTTGCATATTGTTGGCGCGCCCTGTCGTGGTGCCCAACGTCGCGGGGAGTTGATGCATCACACCCTTGGGGACGGTGATTTTCAGCATTTTTATCGTATGCAGCAGGCGGTGACGACGGCCAGCGCAGTGCTGGATGAACAAAACGCCTGTTATGAAATTGACCGCGTGCTGCGAACAATGCTCATCGAACGCAGACCGGGCTATCTGATGTTACCTGCTGATGTGGCAAAACAGCGCACCACGCCGCCGAATGACATCCTGATTGTTCCTCTGAGCGAGCCAGAAAGCAGCGTGGCAGAAGCGTTTCGCTACCATGCCCGCGAGCGGTTACTGGACAGCCCGCGCGTAGCGCTTCTGGCAGACGTTCTCGCGCAGCGCTTTGGCCTGCAGCCGGTATTGCAACGCTGGATGGCGGAAACGCCGATGGCCCACGCCACGTTGTTGATGGGCAAAGGGCTATTCGATGAGCGTCATCCGGCGTTTGTCGGCACCTACAGCGCTGGAGCCAGCAGCGACTATGTACGTCAGGCGATAGAAGATGCCGACACGATAGTATGTGTTGGCACACAATTTGTTGACACTTTGACCGCCGGGTTTACGCAACAGTTACCACAGGAGCGCACGATTGAGGTGCAGCCACATGCCTCACGGATTGGAAACCGTTGGTTTAACGTCCCGATGGAGCAGGCGGTAACCACCTTGCGGGAGCTGTGTCTGGAGATGTCCTTTTCACTGCCGCCAGAACGCCCGCCAGTTAGGCGTATTCAGGTTGAGAAGGGACCTCTGACGCAGGAAAATTTCTGGCATACGGTGCAGCAGTATCTGGCGCCCAATGACATTATCCTCGTCGACCAGGGGACCGCTGCATTTGGCGCGGCTGCGCTCACGCTACCCGGTGGAGCGGAGGTGCTGGTTCAGCCGCTGTGGGGGTCTATCGGCTACGCGCTCCCGGCTGCATTTGGCGCGCAAACCGCCTGCCCGGACCGCCGGGTGATCCTGATTATTGGCGATGGTGCGGCGCAGCTCACCATTCAGGAACTGGGCTCTATGCTCAGAGACGGGCAATCTCCCGTTATTTTGCTGCTAAATAATGACGGCTATACCGTGGAGCGGGCTATACATGGGGCAAATCAGCGCTATAACGATATCGCCGCCTGGAACTGGACGCAGGTGCCGCAGGCGTTTCGTCGTGAATGTCAGGCGGAGTGCTGGCGTGTGGAGCAGGCGGTACAACTGGAAGAAGTGCTGGCCAGTTTGTCCCATCCGCAACGATTGTCGTTAATTGAGGTGGTACTACCGAAAGCCGATCTTCCTGAGCTATTGCGCACGGTGACCCGTGCGCTGGAAACGCGTAACGGAGGCTAACTACTTATCGGTACGCTCGGCGATCATCATCGGTTTGCCCGCCAGCAGCAGCCAGGCGGGCAGCATGACGATGCACAGCAGCGGCAGCAGGGTGGAATCTGGCACCACCACTGCTGCCATAAACAGGCTCAGCCAGGCGTCACGGGTGACGACCAGCACCAGTCCAAGAATCGCGCAGGAGACGGTAATGGCCGCTGGCACCGCTTCAACGTGGGCGTGCAGCATCAGGCCAAGCGCGACCCCAACGAATACTGCCGGGAAAATTCGCCCGCCGCGAAAACCACTCGCAGCTGCAACCACTAATGCCGCCAATTTGATCACGGCGAGCATGAAATAATCCGATGCTCCCAGCGTCTGGCTAAATGCCATTTGCTGCATTTCGTCCAGTCCTTTAAACAAGGTAAGCGGTCCGCCGATAACGCCTAAAATGCCGAGGATTAAGCCGCCAGCCCCAAGAATCAGGACCGGGTGTTTCAATCGATGCATTAAATGGTGTAAACGCGGCAGACACCAGACAGCCACCATCCCGGCGGCAATGGCGATGGCGGCAACGACCGCACCGCTGAGGATATCGATCACGTGCATCTGCGTGTAGTGCGCGATGGGCAGTGAAAAATGGGGGTGAAAAAACAGACTGGTGGTCAGCGAGCCCGCGGCGGCGGCCATTAACGGTGCAAACAGGCGATCCCACAAAGGAACATTGTCCGAGCTATTCAGCGTTTGTGAAAAGACCAGCGCGGCGGCAACGGGGGTGCCAAATAGCGCGCCGATTGTGCCGGCAGAGGCGAGGATGGTCCAGTCCAGCTTAGCAATGCGGGGAAACATGCGGCTGCCGAGCGCCACAGCCAGTGCGATATTCACGGTCATGATCGGGTGTTCCGGACCCAAACTGACGCCACCCGCCAGGCCGAGGATGAGCGCTGCCAGCAAGCCCGGAATTGCTGAGGTGGGGACCGGCATTCCAATTAACGGCTCACAGGCAGGATCCGGTCCCGCGTGACCCTGGCTGTAGCGAATAACTAACCCGACCATGATCCCCGTGAGCGTCAGCATGCCGATAATCCACAGCGGAGAGTCCTGGGCAATACCGATGCTAACGGGCAGGCGTTCCCACAAAAATTGCTGTAAAACGGACGCCACTTTCATCACAACGATCAACACCAGGCTGGAGGCAATACCAATAATTAGCGCAGGAGTTGATAGCAAGAGCATCGTTCTGGCTCGTGGATGAAGCATATTCTATTCCTTAAAACAGAGTCATAGACATAGTTTGCATAGCCTGCGCAACCGCATCGCTGCAAATGGTGCTGAAACGATAAAGTAATTATGTGATCTGGATCGATTTTCCACGGGCATCAGCCTTCAGGGCGTTGTTGTTATGCCCCCATGAATTTACAGTGTGGCAAAGATTTATTCTGACTTTAGCGGAGCAGTGGAAGAATGACAAAATATGCTTTAGTAGGTGATGTTGGCGGCACCAACGCGCGTCTTGCTCTGTGCGACATTGCCAGCGGCGAGATTTCGCAGGCAAAAACCTATTCCGGGCTGGATTACCCAAGCCTCGAGGCGGTAGTACGCGTATACCTGGATGAGCATAGCGTCAGCGTTGAGGATGGTTGTATTGCCATTGCCTGTCCGATAACCGGTGACTGGGTGGCAATGACCAACCATACCTGGGCATTCTCTATTGCTGAGATGAAAAAAAATCTGGGCTTCAGCCATCTGGAAATCATCAATGATTTCACCGCCGTGTCGATGGCGATCCCGATGCTGAAGAAAGAGCACTTGATCCAGTTTGGCGGTGCGGAACCTGTTGAAGGTAAACCGATTGCTGTCTATGGCGCAGGTACCGGACTCGGCGTGGCGCATTTGGTGCATGTAGATAAACGCTGGGTGAGCTTGCCTGGTGAAGGCGGTCACGTGGATTTTGCGCCTAACAGCGAAGAAGAAGGGATTATCCTTGAGGTCCTGCGTGCGGAAATTGGTCACGTTTCCGCAGAGCGCGTACTGTCAGGTCCGGGGCTGGTTAATCTGTATCGCGCCATCGTCAAATCAGACGGGCGCCTGCCGGAAAATCTGCAGCCGAAGGATATCACCGGGCGTGCGCTGGCTGATTCCTGTATCGACTGTCGTCGCGCGCTGTCGCTGTTCTGCGTCATCATGGGGCGTTTTGGCGGCGATCTGGCGTTAACGCTGGGCACGTTTGGCGGTGTGTACATCGCTGGCGGCATCGTACCGCGCTTCCTCGACTTCTTTAAAGCTTCGGGTTTCCGTGGTGGTTTTGAAGATAAGGGGCGTTTTAAAGCCTACGTACAGGATATTCCGGTATATCTGATCGTGCATGATAACCCGGGCCTGCTTGGTTCCGGTGCGCATCTGCGCCAGACGCTGGGCCATATTTTGTAAGACCAACGCCGGACGGTGCACAGCGCTTATCCGGCTTACATATATCCCGCAAAACCGCGTTTATTACGCGGTTTTTTTATGCCTGCCGCCCGCCTTTCCGACCTTCGTCACATTTCCGAATGGCGGGATTATTTGTCCAGTAAAAGCATTATTTGTCTGATAACGGTCGTTACTTTCCCCAGACCATAATTTCACTCGTTAACTATTACGAGGAAATGATTATGAGCAAAAAACTGATTGCCGTTTGCGCGTGCCCAATGGGGCTGGCCCATACCTTTATGGCGGCTCAGGCGCTGGAAGAAGCCGCGGTTGAAGCGGGTTATGAAGTGAAAATTGAAACCCAGGGTGCGGACGGAATTCAAAATCGCCTGACGGCGCAGGATATCGCAGAGGCAACGTTGATCATCCATTCTGTTGCCGTTACTCCGGAAGATAACGAGCGTTTTGAGTCGCGTGACGTCTACGAAATTACGTTACAGGACGCGATAAAAAATGCAGCCGGCATCATCAAAGAGATCGAAGAGATGGTTGCCGCTGAACAACAATAATCATCGACAGGGAATTACGTATGGCCATTAAAAAACGCAGTGCAACCGTTGTGCCTGGCGCATCTGGTGCGGCAGCGGCAATAAAAAATCCACCGGCCTCCCGCAATAGCTTCTGGGGCGAACTTCCGCAGCATGTGATGTCGGGTATTTCGCGCATGGTACCGACGTTAATTATGGGCGGGGTAATTCTCGCCTTCTCGCAACTGATCGCCTATAGCTGGCTCGATATACCTGCTGACACCGGCATCATGGATGCACTGAACAGCGGAAAATTCAGCGGTTTTAATCTCTCATTACTGAAGTTTGCCTGGCTGTCGCAATCTTTTGGCGGCGTGCTGTTTGGTTTTGCTATTCCGATGTTTGCCGCGTTTGTCGCCAACTCTATCGGCGGTAAGCTGGCGTTTCCGGCTGGGTTCATTGGTGGACTTATGTCCACTCAGCCCACGCAGATACTGAATTTTGACCCAGCGACGCTGCAATGGGCAACCAGTGCCCCCGTCCCGTCAACCTTTATTGGCGCGCTGATTATCTCGATTGTCGCCGGGTATCTGGTGAAGTGGATGAACCAAAAAATCCAGTTGCCTGATTTCCTGCTGGCATTCAAAACCACCTTTTTACTGCCCATTCTTTCCGCGATCTTCGTCATGTTGGCGATGTATTACGTGATAACGCCGTTTGGCGGGTGGATCAACGGCGGAATTCGTTCACTGCTGACGGCGGCTGGAGAGAAAGGCACGCTGATGTACGCGATGGGGATTTCTGCGGCAACGGCGATTGACCTCGGCGGTCCGATTAATAAAGCCGCAGGATTTGTCGCCTTCAGCTTTACTACCGATCACGTTCTGCCGGTAACCGCACGCTCTATTGCCATCGTGATTCCTCCAATTGGCCTCGGGTTGGCTACGCTTCTCGATCGGCGCTTAACCGGCAAACGCCTGTTCAGCGCACAGCTCTACCCGCAAGGGAAAACGGCAATGTTCCTCGCATTTATGGGCATCAGCGAAGGGGCGATCCCGTTTGCACTGGAAAGCCCCATCACGGCAATTCCATCCTATATGGTTGGCGCTATTGTCGGATCGACGGCTGCCGTCTGGCTGGGGGCGGTGCAGTGGTTCCCGGAATCGGCTATCTGGGCATGGCCGCTGGTCACTAACCTCGGCGTCTATATGGCGGGGATCCTGTTAGGTGCGGTGATTACGGCGCTGATGGTGGTGTTCCTGCGCAACATGATGTACCGCAAAGGCAAATTGCTGATTGAGAGCCTCTGATTAAAAGGATTGTGACCATGAGCTTACTTGCCTCGCTGCGTGACTGGCTAACGGCGCAACATCTCGATGCGATGCTGCTGTCATCGCGGCAGAATAAACAGCCGCATATGGGGATCTCCAGCGGTTCAGGGTTTGTGTTTATCAGCCATCAAAGCGCGCATATTCTGGTCGACGCCCGTTACTACACCGATGTTGCCACGCGTACTCAGGGCTATCAGATCCATCTACTTGATGGCGCGCAGACGCTGTATTCACGGGTGAATCACATTATTGCTGACGAAAAGCTGCAGACGGTGGGATTTGAAGGCGAGCAGGTAAGCTGGAATACGGCGAATGGATGGTCGGGCAAACTGCTTGCGCGACTAGTGAGTGCCGTGCCGGATGTGCTCCGGCAGGTAAAAACGGCGCAGGAGATAGCCTGCATTCGCGAAGCCTGCCGGATAGCTGACCTTAGTGCTGAACATATTCGCCGCTTTATTCAACCCGGCCTCAGTGAGCGCGAAATCGCCGCTGAACTGGAGTGGTACATGCGTACGCTCGGTGCAGACAAACCCTCTTTTGACACCATTGTCGCCAGCGGCTGGCGCGGCGCGCTGCCGCACGGTAAAGCCAGCGACAAGCGTGTCGAGGCGGGTGAGTTCATCACGCTGGATTTTGGCGCGCAGTATCAGGGCTATTGTTCGGATATGACGAGAACCTTTCGCATCCCAGACGCAAACCAGCCAGCGCAAGAAAGCCCGCTGTTTTCCGTGTATCAGATTGTCCTGGCGGCGCAGCGTGCGGCGGTGGCAGCAATTCGACCAGGTCGGCGTTGCCATGAGGTTGACGCCGCAGCCAGGCAGGTCATTACGCTGGCGGGTTATGGCGATGAGTTTGGTCACAATACCGGACACGCTATCGGCATTGAGGTGCATGAAAATCCCCGTTTTTCCCCCACCGACGCGACGCCTCTGGCGGCTGGCATGCTGCTCACCGTTGAGCCAGGTATTTATCTGCCGGGGCAGGGAGGCGTGCGTATTGAGGATGTGGTGCTGGTTACGCCAGACGGCGGCGAGGTGCTCTACACCATGGCGAAAACATTGTTACACACGGGAGAGGCGTAATGGACTTATCGCTACTGAAGGCGCTGAGCGAGGCGGACGCGATCGCCTCTTCAGAACAGGAAGTGCGTCAGATCCTGCTTGAAGAGGCGGATCGTCTACATAAAGAGGTGCGCTTTGACGGCCTGGGATCGGTGCTGATCCGTCTGAATGAATCAACCGGTCCGAAGGTAATGATCTGCGCGCATATGGATGAAGTGGGATTTATCGTGCGCAGTATTTCCAGCGAAGGAGCGATCGATGTATTGCCGGTGGGAAATGTGCGTATGGCGGCCAGGCAATTGCAGCCGGTGCGGATCACTACCCGTGAAGAGAGCAAAATTCCCGGTCTGCTCGACGGAGTGCGCAGCGGTAATGACGTCAGTGCGCTGCAGGTGGACATTGGCGCGCGGTCTTATGACGAGGTACTTCAGGCCGGCGTACGCCCTGGCGATCGCGTCACCTTTGACACGACGTTTCAGGTTTTGCCGCACCAGCGAGTCATGGGCAAAGCCTTTGATGATCGACTTGGATGTTATTTGCTGGTGGCGCTGCTGCGCGAATTGCATAACGCCATTCTCCCATGTGAGGTCTGGCTGGTGGCCAGTTCCAGTGAAGAAGTGGGACTGCGCGGAGGACAAACAGCAGCACGTGCGGTCGCCCCGGATGTGGCGATCGTGCTGGATACCGCCTGCTGGGCCAAAAACTTTGATCATGGTGCGGCCAACCATCGGCAGATTGGTAATGGCCCGATGCTGGTGTTAAGCGATAAATCGCTGATTGCCTCGCCAAAGCTGACGGCGTGGGTTGAAAGCGTGGCCACCGATGCGGGCATTACCCTGCAGCTTGACATGTTCAGTAACGGCGGCACTGACGGCGGGGCGGTGCACGTAAGCGGCACGGGGATCCCCACGGTTGTCATGGGGCCAGCTACGCGGCATGGACACTGCGCGGCGTCGATTGCCGACTGCCGTGACATCATCCAGACGCAGCAGTTGTTGTCGGCTCTTCTTTCACATCTTACGTGCGAAACCGTGGTTCATCTGACGGATTTCAGGTGCTGATTTCGCGCTAATCAGGAGTTGTTATGCTAACGATTCAATTTCTTTGCCCGCTACCCAATGGCCTGCATGCGCGTCCGGCGTGGGAGCTGAAAGAGCAGTGCAGCCAGTGGCAAAGTGAGGTGATATTTCTTAACCATCGCCAGAACGCCAGAGCAGATGCGAAAAGTTCGCTGGCGCTGATTGGCACCGGGACGCTGTTTAATGACAGTTGTAGCTTAACCATCACCGGTCGCGATGAAGAACAGGCCCGGCGAGAGCTGGAGGAGTACCTCCTGCACCGGTTTATTGACAGCGACAGCGTTCAGCCGACGCCGGCGGAACTGGCGGCGCATCCGTTGCCGCGTTCGCTGATTCGCCTCAACCCAGACCTTCTTTATGGCACCGTGCTTGCAGGGGGCGTGGGGGCAGGTTCGCTCACGCTTTGGCAGAGCGATAATCTGGAAAGTTATCGCGCGATTGCGCCGAGTGCGGAAGACAATACCCGGCTGGAGCATAGTCTGGCGACGCTTGCCGAACAGCTCAATCAGCAACTGCGCGAGCGTGAGGGTGAGAGTAAAACCATCCTCAGCGCCCATCTGTCTCTGATTCAGGACGACGAGTTTGCCGGGAATATTCGTCGCTTAATGCGGGAGCAGCATCTGGGGTTAGGGGCGGCGATTATCGCCAATATGGAGCAGGTGTGCGACAAGCTGTCGGCCTCCGGTAGCGATTACCTGCGCGAGCGCGTTAGCGATATCCGTGATATCAGCGAACAGCTGCTGCACATCACCTGGCCTGAAAGACGTCCGCGCAATGCGCTGGTGCTGAATAAGCCGACGATTCTGGTCGCTGAGGATTTGACGCCCAGCCAGTTTTTAAGCCTCAATTTGCAGCATCTGTCAGGCATGATCCTGGAGAAAACAGGGCGCACATCGCACACCCTAATCCTTGCTCGCGCGTCGGCTATACCGGTGCTTAGCGGCTTGCCGCTGGAGGCCATTAGCCGCTATGCAGGCCAGCATGCGGTACTGGATGCCCGCTGTGGGGTACTGGCCATCAATCCAGACGATGCGGTTCGCGGTTATTACGCGATTGCGCAGAAGCTGGCCGATGAATGCCAGCGGCGGCAGGCGCTGGATGCCGCCCAGCCCGCGCTGACCAAAGATAATCAGCGTATTGACGTTGCAGCGAATATCGGTACCGCGCTGGAAGCGCCGGGGGCGTTTGCCAATGGCGCGGAAGGGATTGGGCTGTTTCGTACTGAAATGCTGTTTATGGACCGCGACAGCGCTCCCGACGAGCAGGAACAGTTTGAAGCCTACCAGCAGGTCTTATTGGCCGCGGGCGACAAGCCGGTTATCTTTCGCACCATGGATATTGGGGGGGATAAAAATATCCGTTACCTCAATATTCCGCAGGAAGAGAATCCGTTCCTGGGCTACCGCGCGGTGCGAATTTATCCAGAGTTTGCTGGATTGTTTCGCACGCAGCTGCGCGCCATCTTACGTGCGGCAACCTTCGGCAATGCGCAGCTGATGATCCCAATGGTGCACAGCCTTGACCAGATTTTGTGGGTAAAAAGCGAACTGCAAAAAGCGCTGGTGGCACTGAAAGGCGACGGTTTACGCCATGCTCCGACAATTTCATTGGGGATTATGGTTGAAGTGCCGTCGGTGTGTTACATCATCGACCATTTCTGCGATGAGGTGGATTTCTTCAGTATTGGTTCAAACGACATGACCCAGTACCTGTACGCCGTCGATCGTAATAACCCGCGCGTTTCGCCGTTGTACAACCCGATTACGCCGTCGTTCCTGCGAATGTTGCAGCAGATTGTCCGCGTGGCGCACGAACGCGGTAAATGGGTGGGCATTTGCGGCGAACTGGGGGGCGAAGGACGCTATTTACCGCTGCTACTGGGCTTAGGACTCGACGAGCTGAGCATGAGCAGTCCACGTATTCCGGCGGTGAAAAGTCAGCTTCGTCAACTGGAGGGCCAGGCATGCCGTGAACTCGCCATACGGGCCTGTGAGTGCCGTAGCGCTCAAGAGATAGAAGATCTGCTCAACCAGTTTGCACCGCAGAAAGACGTGCGTCCGCTGCTGGCGCGGGAGAACATCTTTGTTGGTGAATCTCTGAGTAACAAAGAGCAGGTGATTCAGTTTCTGTGCGGCAATCTTGGTGTTAATGGGCGAACTGAACATCCGTTTGAGCTGGAGGAAGATATCTGGCAGCGCGAAGAGATAGTCACCACTGCTGTCGGTTTTGGTGTGGCTATTCCGCACACTAAGTCCCAGTGGATCCGCCATTCCAGCATCAGTATTGCCCGGCTTGCTCATCCCGTTGACTGGCAGTCAGAGATGGGCGAAGTGGAACTGGTTATCATGCTGACGCTGGGGGCTGATGAAGGCATTAACCACGTGAAGGTCTTCTCGCAGCTGGCGCGTAAGCTGGTGAACAAGCCGTTCCGCCAGTCGTTGTTTGCCGCTGAAAATGCCGACAGTATTCTCGCGTTGCTGGAGGCGGAACTGACGTTTTAAGCTTCATTGAAAGAGTGCTCTCCAGCCTGCGACGATCTGGTTGCAGGCTGGGTGAACGCGACCGGAAAGCGGCATCATCAATGCGGCGCGTTTGGCACCGGCAGTTTCCCGGCTCTTAAGAGCGTCATTTCTTGCTTACAGAGCAGAACCACCGCCTGGCGAGCTTTAACACGGCGGGAGGTAAGGGCTCTTTTCACGGTCTGACGATCCGCACCTGATTCCAGCATCTGAAAACACATCAGGGAGAGTGCACGTCTGTTTTTCATCGCATATTCACTTTATTGAGTAAGCCTGAAGGGGGAGCTACATGCCGTTATTTTACAACGATGCAAACGGATATTACTAACCTGTTGGCGTTGTCTCACTTAACGTGCTGACTGAAAACGTACGCTGTACTCTCCCGGAGTCAGGCCAAACTGACGCCGGAACAGGCGGCAGAAATAATTACTGTCCTGATACCCGCACCGCTGTGCGACTTCGCTAATCGACAGATGGTATTTCTGTAAGATGATGCGCGCCTTCGCCATTCTGACCCACCGCAGATACTCGACGAACCCCATGGTGCCGTGCTGGGCAAACACTTTTGACAGGTGGTTGGGCGTGATATTAAAAAACTGCGCTACGCTTTCCCGGGTCAGCGGTTGGGCATAGTTATCCTGCACCCAGTTACACATACTGTGATAGAGAAATTCAGCGCGCGGACGCTCTGTGTCAGGGCGGGTATTCACCACGCTACGACACAGATGCAGCAGGCTAAGCACCAGCGGCTGAATAATATCCTGGGCCTGAGGAGAGCGGCTTAAATGGGTTAATGCGGTGAGCATCGCCTCGCCTTCGCCGCGCTGCGGATGTGGTAACTCAATACGGCGGATCGGACGTAACAGCGATGCCGTTCGATTATCGTAAAAAGAGAGCCCCAGCCAGGCCGGAGAAAACACCAGACTCAGTAGCATCACGGGTTTATCGCTACCGGGCAAATTCGCCGCTTTCGCCGGGATAAACAGCATGTCGCCTTCAGGCAGACTATGCTGCTGTTTTTCCAGTTGATTACTGTATTCGCCACGCAGCACGATATCGAGGCGCGGAAGGTCAATACACAAACTGCCGGACGGTAACGTGGTGGGCTGGGACGCGAACCACACGCGGCCAAGACGCTTTGGGTTCAATACCAGGCCGCTGAACAGATCGGCGAAAAACTGTTGGTCTGCGGGGAGGCCTGGCTCTTTCATCGCTCTTTCTCTGCGCTATAAGTGCATTAACTGCCTGAACTCTTTCACTTTACTCCGACTCACCGGGATTTCAAATTCCAGATCTTTTAAGCGCAAAATGTAGGTGTTGTTAAACCAGGGTTCGATCTCGCGGATTTTATTCAGATTCACACAGAACGAGCGGTGGCAGCGGAAGAAATGCGAAGCAGGCAATTTGCTGCAAAATTCAGTGATGTTCATCGGCATCACGTACGATTCGCGCCGGGTGTAGACAAACGTCATCTTTTCATGGGCTTCTGCGTAGTAGATGTCGTTGATCGGGGTCACGATGATCCGCTCATCTTTGATCAGATTGATTGTATCGTTTTCGCGGGTCACCGGACTGGCAGGCGAAATTCCCGTTTGCTGTTGCTGCCAGGCGGCTTCCAGCTTTTGCAGCATGCCGACGATGCGTGATTCCTGATACGGCTTCAGGATGTAGTCAAAGGCCTCCAGTTCAAAGGCTTCAACAGCGTGCTCTTTCCACGCGGTAATAAAGACAATAAAGGGCTTGTGCGCGAACTGGCTGATGTTTTGCGCCAACAGGACGCCATCCAGCGAGGGAATATTGATATCCAGAAAAATGGCGTCAACGCGGTTGTGCTGGAGATATTTCAGCACGTCCAGACCGTCGTCAAATGTGCCGACAATCTCCATCTGGCTGTGCTCTTTTATCAGCCAGCTAAGTTCCTGTTGGGCCAGGAATTCATCTTCAACAATGATGACTTTCACGACTTCACTCCTGGTTAAAGCAACAATGTGGCCGGTGCGGCTGCGGGCGAGTGCTGATTAGGCACATAAAAGGCAATCTCAGTGCCTGGCTCCAGACGGCGGATATGGAGGCCCTCGCCGTAGAGCAGCTTAACGCGATGATGCACATTCAACAGACCAATTTTATTGCCCGGCATTTCATTGGATTCGACCCGTTCAATCACTTTTGGATCGATACCGTGGCCCGTATCCCGCACGGCAATCCGTACCCGATTACCGCACTCCGCAACGCTGATGGTGACCACCCCTTTTCCTTTGCAGGGCTGAATCCCATGGACGATAGCGTTCTCTACCAGCGGCTGAATCAGCAGGCTGGGAATATAACAGCTTACCTCTTCATCGATATCATAAATAACCGTCAGCTTGTCGCCAAAACGGGCCTGTTCGATGGCGATGTAATCCTTGATTTGATACAGCTCTTTTTTGATGTCGATCTGCTCATCGTCTTTTAATTCAATATTATAGCGAAGATAGCGCGATAAATTAAAAATCAGCTGGCGCGCTGTGTCTGGATTCAGTCGCACCGACGATGAAATTGCGTTCAGGGCGTTAAACAGGAAATGGGGATTTATTTTACTTTGTAGCGCACGCAGCTCTGCCTTATTTGCCATTTCGCGTAGCTGCTCCGCCCGGGAGACTTCCAGCTGAGTCGAGATAATTTGCGACAGGCCGATGGCCATTTCTTGTAGCGAGGAGGTTATCTGGTGGGCGTGACAGTAGTAGATTTTTAGCGTACCGGTGACAACACCTTTCTCCCAAAGCGGAATCACCAGCATGGAGTGTATTTCCGGCGTACGGTGCGCTTCATCATTGTTTTTAATGATGATTTTTCCGTAATTGATCGCCTGTTGCGTAGTCGGACTGACGAAATCATCATTATCGCGGTAGTTAAGTTCACCCACGCCAACGTAGGCCAGCACGTGCTGGGTGTTGGTAATAGCGACGGCATCAGCATGGATATCATGGCGAATAATTTCGCACACCTGGCGAAGCGATTCGCTATTGACCTGGCGAAAAAGCGGCAGAGTTTTGTTGGCGATATCCAGAGCCAGCTTAGCCTGCTTCGCGGCGCTGGCTTCTTTCTCGCCTTCCACGCTTTGCACCAGCATGACGATAAATCCAATGCAGACACTACCAAGAATCATTGGGATGCCGATCTTCGAAACGATATCCAGCCCCAGTTCGGTGGTGGGCGCCCAGGCGACGACGAGGATCATGGTCAGAGATTCGCACAGCATTCCGCCTAAAATACCCGCACGCCAGTGCTGCGCTTTGGGGATCCTACGGTTGATCCAGCCGGCAATGCAGCCTGCCAGAATGCTGGTGATAAAGCAGGGCAGGGCGGTTACGCCGCCGATGTCGATCAGGTAGCGGTGGGTGCCCGCGATCAGGCCTGTAATGATACCGACCCAGGGACCGAACAGAATTCCCCCTGACATGACTGCAATAATACGTACGTTAACCAGTGAGCCTTCAACCGGTACGCCGGACCAGGTACTGAACAGGGCAAACATTGAGAAAATCGCGGTAACGGCGAGCAGCTCTTTCGGGGAGTGGGCTGACTTGTGCAACAGTTCGCGAAACAGGCGGATACGAATCAGGAAAAACAGACAGAACAGCATCAGCGCTGCCCGGTCGAATACCGCCAGCAGCATATTGAATATTTCGTGCACGGGTGACTCTTGCGCAAGGGTTAAACCTCTATGATAGGTAACCTGAGGCTGGATGACCAGCAAACCCGCAGCCTGTAGCTAATGGGGAAAAACCTTAATATTAAAAGGGGATTGTTGCATGGTTGTTGTATTTACAATGCCTGTCCTGTCAACGGAGCGCGCAAAGTAATATGTTTAACAATAAAATGTTAAACGGTGGTAATTTTAAGCGGAGTGTGAAAAATTTTATTTCCTCATTTTTTCTGGCTATTCCTCTTTTATCTCAATAAAAAATATTTTGTTTTGCCTCTCGACAGAAGGAAATTATTCAGGCTATTTTCTAAACGTGCCACCATCGTGGCAGCGTCGCTCGGACGGTCCGGGCGCTAACGTTAATCTGAGGATATTATGGCTGACTCCCGCCCTGAACGTCGCTTTACGCGTATTGATCGCCTTCCCCCTTACGTTTTTAACATCACTGCTGAGCTAAAGATGGCTGCGCGTCGGCGCGGCGAAGATATTATCGATTTCAGCATGGGGAACCCGGATGGGGCCACGCCTCCTCACATCGTCGAAAAACTCTGTACCGTGGCGCAGCGCCCGGATACGCACGGTTACTCCACCTCGCGCGGCATTCCGCGTCTGCGTCGGGCGATTTCCCGTTGGTACCAGGAACGCTATGACGTTGAGATCGATCCGGAATCCGAAGCGATTGTGACGATTGGCTCGAAAGAAGGATTGGCGCACCTGATGCTGGCCACGCTGGATCACGGCGATACGGTCCTCGTACCGAACCCGAGTTATCCGATCCATATTTATGGCGCGGTGATTGCCGGCGCGCAGGTACGCTCAGTGCCGCTGGTCGAAGGCGTCGATTTCTTTAATGAGCTGGAGCGCGCGATTCGCGAAAGCTACCCGAAACCGAAGATGATGATCTTAGGTTTTCCTTCCAACCCGACTGCGCAGTGCGTCGAGCTGGAGTTCTTCGAAAAAGTTGTGGCCCTGGCTAAACGCTATGACGTGCTGGTGGTTCATGACCTGGCCTATGCCGATATCGTCTACGATGGCTGGAAAGCGCCGTCGATTATGGAGGTACCGGGCGCTCGTGATGTCGCGGTGGAGTTTTTCACCCTATCGAAAAGCTACAACATGGCGGGCTGGCGTATCGGTTTTATGGTAGGTAACAAAACGCTGGTGAACGCGCTGGCTCGAATTAAGAGCTATCACGATTACGGAACCTTTACTCCGTTGCAGGTTGCAGCAATCGCCGCGCTGGAAGGCGATCAGCAGTGCGTGCGGGATATTGCTGAGCAATATAAACGTCGTCGAGATGTGCTGGTTAAGGGGCTGCATGAAGCCGGGTGGATGGTCGAGATGCCCAAGGCCTCGATGTACGTTTGGGCGAAAATCCCAGAGCAATACGCCGCGATGGGCTCACTTGAATTTGCCAAGAAACTGCTGAACGAGGCGAAGGTATGCGTTTCGCCGGGGATTGGTTTTGGTGATTATGGTGATACGCACGTGCGCTTTGCGTTAATTGAAAACCGCGACCGTACCCGCCAGGCGATCCGTGGCATCAAAGCAATGTTCCGCGCCGATGGCTTACTGCCTGCCAGTGCAAAATCGGCCACTGAAAGTACCGACTAACAACACGTTTCCCCAAAAGCAAACAGGAGCCATCAGGCTCCTGTTTTTTTTGCTGCGTCTTTTAATTTAGATCATCAGGGCGAAAGTACCGGCCCAAACGATGACCATAAAAGAAATGCCCATAAAGAAATATTTCACTTTTCATCTCTCCGCGTACCTGAGGTACGTCTAAATGAACATATGCTAACCTGACAGAGAGCTGATGCACGCGTAAACGAAATGGAGAATTCCCTTCGTTTGCTTGTCTGCATCACCTCAGAATTCTGAGCTTTTATGCTCCAGACGGCGCTAATGTACGCCTAAAAATGAGGTGAGACAAGAGGCATTTTTTTATTTAATTTTAATAACTTACAAGTGTCGTGATTCGGCGACAGTTTAATTTCTGTCGGTAATAAATTGCTATTGAGCGACGAAATGTTTACTCGGAGAATTCTCATATCTCCATGATGTTAATGCGGTTAATTTTTCGCGGAATGAGATTATGAAAAGGTTAAAAATGACCAGATTAATGATGTTAGCACTCGTTCTTACGCCAGTGACGTCGATGGCGGCCTCGCCGATGGCATTCAATTTCAGCTGCGCAAGTATTGGTGGTGTGAATAGTGATGGTAAAGGCAATATCTGGATTGATGGCACTAAGGCGACGGTAAAGGCCTTCAATGAAAATTACTGGGAAGCAAAAAGCGGTAACAATACCGTGTCTATCTCCCGTAAAGATGACGGGAATCCGGACGTTTCCTGGACCGGGCCTAATCGTAAGCACGGGATTTGCCTGCCTGAAGACAATATCGACTTTTCAGGGGCAAAGAAATCGACCAGCAACGGCCCTTCTTTTTCCTGTTCTGCGGTAGCAAAGGGCAGTATCGAAGAGGTTATCTGTCAAAGTCCTTCGCTCTCAGCCATGGATTTGGCATTGAACGGGGCCTACAAGCAGGCGCTGGTGAAATCGAGTAATAACCCGACGCTCAAAGCAGAGCAACGTGGCTGGGTGAAAGGGCGTAACGAATGCTGGAAAGAGCAGGATAAGCCAGCGTGTATAGCCCGTAACTACAATGAGCGAATGGCTGAATTACAGAACAAGTGGGGCGTGAAGTAATTCAGGCGCAGAAAAAAAGAAAGGCCTTTCGGCCTTTCTTTTTAGATATATAACGAGGCTTCACCCATCGGGCGAGTTTTGAAGCGACGGTGGATCCAGAGATACTGCTCGGGCGCGCGCATGATCTCTTTTTCGATAATTTTGTTCATATACGCCGCTGCCTGGCTTTCATCTGTTGGATAACCTTCCATTTCTGGCGTGATGAACAGGCGGTAACCGGAGTTATCTGCTTTTCTCACCATGGTTACGGTCAGCATCGCTGCGCCCGATAACCGTGACAGCACGTAAGTACCGTTGGTGGTCGCGACGTTTTTGACTGCGAAGAAAGGGGCGAATGAACTCCCTTTACGACCGTAGTCCTGATCGGGGGCAAACCATACCGCTTCCCCTTTTTTCAGGGCGCCGACAATACCGCGCAGATTATTTCTGCCGATCATGGCCTTGTTGGAGCGCATACGACCGCGGGTTTGGATCCACTCCATCAACTTATTGTTGTGCGGGCGATAGGTTGCCATCATCGGTTGGCAAAGTCCCATTACGCGACCACCCAATTCGAGTGACATAAAGTGTACGCCTACCACCATCACGCCACGGTTTTGCATCTGTGCGCGTTTCAGGTTGTCCAGCCCTTCTACATCAAACCATTTGCGTACCCGGCGATCTGGCCAGAACCAGGCCATACCCGTTTCAAGCAGCGCCATGCCGAGTGAACGGAAGTTCTCATCGACCAGTTTGTCTCTTTCTTCTTGCGACAGATTTGGGAAACAGAGTTCGAGATTTTTATGAGCAATAGATTCACGGCGCTTTAAAAATGGACGAGCCAGCGTTCCTGTACGGGTACCAAGAAAACACAACACGGGATAGGGAAGTTGTACCAGTAACCAGAGCACACCGACGCCAAACCATGTGAGCCAGTAGCGCGGATGCAAAAACGCGCGTGAAAATTTACATTGGGGGAACATAAGCACCTGTTGTTGATACGAAATAGGTGTATCGCGAAGATTCTTTAGTCTGCCGCTTTACAGTCTGTACTGATCGTTAGGCCGCCATGAACGACATTGGTTCCTGTAAAGAGTGTAAAACTGAGTCAGGACAAAACCAGGAAGGGGCATGAATGATCGGACGCTCAATGTACACCCGAATATTAATGTCAGCCAGAAATAATTACTCAAGATGCGTAAATGTTTTTACGGCGATTAAGGTCAAAAATGAGTCGTTATATAATGCGTTGTTTTTATGACGATTAAATAAACGGCTGTCGAATAAATTAGTAGTCAGTGATTGAGTGATTTTTGTAACGAAAAAGTTGCTTAAATTGCGAACCATTGGGAATTGTCTTAGAATATAAACTCAAGGGAGTGTAAGGACTTACGTAAATTTTTACGGCAAACAGGAGGTATCGCTATGTTCTATTTTTGGATCTTTCTCGCGTTGAGCATTCTGAGCGTCAGTTGCTATATCTGGCAGGTTATGGGGACTGCGGCGTCAATAAGTGCTTTTATCGGCATGGCCATACTCACGGCATTAATTTACGTTTTTACTATGCAGTTGACCAATGGTAACGAGATGGTTACCGGATTATTCCTTTTTCTTGCCCCAGCATGCGGTTTGATCATCCGCTTTATGGTGGGTTACGGTAAGCAATAAATTATCACGTTGAGCTATTTATTCTTTATCTGAATGTATTGAAGTGCCAGCATCGCTGGCACTTTTTGCGAGACTCAAATCGGTTACCGGGCATCAGCCAACTGGAGTGACGCTTCCTCTTGCTGAGCGTTTTTCCGTTGTTGTTCGAGTTCCAGCGCGCCGCGATGGGAGAGGTAGCAGAACAGGATGCAGCAGACAATCCCGCCCATCAACAGATAGAAGCCGCCATGCCATCCCATTTTATCGACCATCACGCCAAACAGGCTGGTTCCCAGCGATGCGCCAAAAATGTAGCTCATGAATCCGCGTAACCCTACCGCAGAACCTACTGCGAAGCTGGGGACGATTTCCATGGTCTGAACGGAGGCCAGGAACTGCGGAACATAAATCAGGCAACCCACGATGGCGGCAAAAATAGTGACCATCAGCAGCGATTCACTTTTCCAGTAACCGATCAGGCAGACGAAAATCAGCGCCATACAGATCATGGCCAGCGGCATGCGACGGCCTTTAAACAGTTTATCGGTGAGCCAACCCGCCAGTAATGTGGAAGGAATTGCCGCCCATTCGAAAAACAGAAAAGCTATGCTCATTTGCTCTTTCGAGAAATGTTTTTCGGTTAATAAATAAATTGGCAGCCAGCTAATCATACCAAAACGCACCATATAGACAAAAACGTCTACCAGTGAAACATACCAGGCATTTTTATTACGCAATACATAGGTGCAGAAGATCTGGAAGGCACTCATATTTTCTGGCGCCTGGACAGCGTGTCGGGAATTTAATACGACTTTTTCTTCCGGCATCATTTGTTCCAGAGCCGGTAAACCCTCCTGGCGTGGTGAACCTTTCCCCAGCATCAGCACAATAAAAGCAAACAGTACGGCAACACAGGCCGGAACAATATAGCTGGCGCTTTGCCAGTGTTCGCTCCCCAAAATGGCAAACGCGGCGCCAACAATCGGGGCGACAATACCACCGCCAACGTTGTGTGAGATATTCCAGAATGCGCCAACGCGTCCACGTTCTTTACGTGGAAACCAGTTAGCGATGGTAATAAATGAAGGGCCAACGCCCATCCCCTGAAACAAACCGTTGAAAACGACCAGCGCGGCAAATATCCAGAATCCGGTACTGAACCCCAGGCCTACGTTGACGATAGCGCACAGGATCAGGCCGCATGCCATGAAGACTTTCGGGCTGGCCTTGTCTGCCAGACTGCTCATAATGCCTTTACTGATCCCATAGGCAATAAGCATGCAGCTGCTAAGTAAACCAATCTGCGTAGCGCTGAGATCCAGGTGCTCCTTCAGGTATGGAGTCGAGAGCGTGAAGTTATTGCGCACAATATAGTACGCAAGATAGCCAAGAAATACGCTGAGTAATGCCTGAATGCGGTATCGGCCATAAGTTGCCTGGACTTTCTCCGCCGGGACTTTATTCGCCGCTGGTCCTGCCTTAAATATTGATAACATATCATCACCTAATTTTTTATTGATGTGAATATCAGGATTTTTCGCAGTGAAGAGTGAAATAGACGGCAAAGAAACTCAAGTTGATGAAATGTGTCACTATTGACTCAATTTTCTGGCGGCGTGGCAGATTTTGACTCTTTTTTAATAATGGATTTTCAATTCTATTCTTTCACGGACATTTTTATCATCGGCGTGTGCGGGTATTAACAAATTCAGGCTGCATTTTCGGGTATTCTTTACTGATGTCGTCACTTTCCGTTTGGTTATTCTACGAATAACCTTATTCTTCCCCCCAGCGGTGATAAACGGGTAAGTTTTGTCTCAATATTATTTTTTGTACATGTTGGTATTTATGAACGGGATCACAAACAGACTGTTGGGCCGGGGGCGTTTTTGGGCATTCTTGCTCTGTTTTATGTCGCTGTCGGCGAGCTGCCAGGTCCTGGGTAAAGAGCTGGTGATGGCGACCACCTTTTCCCCAGGGGCCACGGCCTGGATTATCCAGCGCTGGCAGACGGAGCCAGGGTCAGTGATGATTCGCACGTTAAACCGGACCAGCGGTTCGCTGGAACAGTTGCTGGATACTGCGAATGCAGAAAACGTCGATCTGATTTTGACCTCATCACCCATGCTGTTGCAGCATCTTCAGGAGCACCAGAAGCTGGCGCCTTTCGATAATGCGCTGCCTGAAAGCCAGCGGCTGGTGCCAGACTCGATTCGTTCGACCTCCGTGGCTGTGGCGATATCAGGGTTTGGCCTGTTGATTAATCGTTCTGCGCTGGCGGCGCGGCATCTTCCGCCGCCTGCCGACTGGGGGGATTTAACGCAGCCTAAATATCAGAACGCGCTGTTGATGAGTAGCCCGTCGCGTTCCGATACCAACCACCTGATGGTTGAGTCGCTGCTGCAACAGAAAGGGTGGGAAGAGGGCTGGGCGACGCTGTTGGCCAGCGCCGGTAATCTGGTAACGATTTCATCACGCAGTTTTGGCGTGGCCGACAAAATTAAGAGCGGTCTGGGCGTGGCGGGGCCGGTTATTGATAACTATGCCAACCTGTTGCTTAACGATCCGCACCTTACTTTTACCTATTTCCCTCGCTCGGCGGTGTCACCCACCTATGTTGCCGTACTCAAGAATAGCCAGCACCCCAACGAAGCGCGTCGCTTTATCCGCTATCTGTTAAGCCCGGAAGGACAGCGGATCCTTGCGGATGCGAACACGGGGAAATATCCGGTCACGCAGCTCGCGCCTGATAA
Organism: Citrobacter sp. RHBSTW-01044; assembly: GCF_013781945.1. Taxonomy (NCBI): domain Bacteria; kingdom Pseudomonadati; phylum Pseudomonadota; class Gammaproteobacteria; order Enterobacterales; family Enterobacteriaceae; genus Citrobacter; species Citrobacter sp. RHBSTW-01044. The sequence continues at coordinate 1,458,491 of NZ_CP056180.1, forward strand.
CCCACGCGCCGCTCAGCAGGCTATTTTGATGAGCCAGCCCGCGCTTAATTATCGGCTGATCCTTAAGCGGCAACAGTTGGTGCAGCGGATGTTTGATACCGCCATCAGTTTTCGACTCGCGCAGCTGAAAGATGCCTGGCGGGCGCTATACAGTGCGGAAGCGCGCCTGAAACGCCCGCTACCCGAAATCAGAGCATTACTGACCAGCGTCCCGATAGACGCCAGAAGTAGTGAAGATGAGGCCTGGCTTGCGCAATTTGAGAATAAAAGCGTAGCCGAACAGCAGATGATGGAGTGGCAGCTCTGGTTTCTTAAAAATCAGCGTCAGGCGATATCCAAACTGGAAGAGTTAAAATGAAAGGTGGTTCGATACTGCAACGCCTGCGCCAGCTCAGCATCAGCAGCAGCCTGCGGGGAGCGTTTCTGACGGGCGCATTACTGACGTTGAGCGTAAGCTGCGTCAGTTTGTACTCCTGGCATGAGCAGAGCTCGCAGATACGCTATTCACTTGATGATTACTTCCCGCGCGTACATTCCGCTTTTTTGATAGAAGGAAATCTCAACCTGGTTGTGGATCAGCTTAATGAATTCCTGTTGGCCCCCAACACCACGGTAAGGCTGCAACTGCGCAATCAAATTATTTCTCATCTGGACAAAATTGAGGTGCTGAGCCGGGGATTACAATCGGCAGAACAACAGCAGTTGGCGGTGATTTTGCAAGACAGTCGGGCGCTGATGGCGGAGCTGGACCGGGTGCTCTACAACATGTTCCTCGTGCGCGAAAAGGTGAGTGAACTCTCCGCGCGCATCGACTGGCTACATGATGATTTTACTACTGAGCTGAATTCGCTGGTGCAGGATTTTACCTGGCAGCAGGGGACGTTGCTGGATCAAATTGAGGCCAAAAACGGCGATGCAGCGCAGTATCTCAAACGTGCCAGAGAGGTACAAAACGAGCAGCAGCAGGTTTACACCCTGGCAAGAATTGAAAATCAGATCGTGGATGATTTACGCGACAGGCTCAATGAACTGAAGTCGGGTAGCGACGACGGAATGCTGGTGGAGAATCATATCCGCTATCTGGAGAACCTGAAGAAAACGGCGGATGAAAATATCCGTACCCTCGATGACTGGCCCAGTACTATCACCCTGCGGCAAACCATTGATGAGTTACTGGAAATCGGGATGATGAAAAATAAAATGCCCGATACCATGCGCGATTATGTCGCCGCGCAAAAAGCGCTCGTTGATGCTAACCATGCCAGAGAGGCAACGCTCGGGCGCTTTCGAACACTGCTTGAGGCGCAGTTGGGGAGTAGCCATCAGCAAATGCAGATGTTTAACCAGCGGCTGGAACAAATTGTTCGCGTCAGCGGTGGACTTATTCTGCTGGCGACGCTGCTGGCGCTACTTCTCGCCTGGGGGCTCAACCATTACTTTATTCGTTCGCGTCTGGTGAAGCGTTTTACCGCACTCAACCAGGCCGTGGTGCAAATTGGTCTTGGCAGAACGGATGCCACCATCCCGGTTTATGGGCGCGATGAGCTCGGGCGCATCGCAGGATTGCTGCGCCATACTCTGGGCCAGTTGAGTGCGCAAAAAAATCAGCTGGAGCAGGAAGTGACAGAGCGCAAGGAGATAGAATCCGATCTCCGGGCAACGCAGGATGAACTGATCCAGACGGCAAAACTGGCAGTGGTTGGACAGACCATGACCACGCTGGCGCACGAGATTAACCAACCGCTGAATGCGCTGTCGATGTACCTGTTTACGGCGGGAAGGGCAATTGAACAAGGACAATCCGCTCAGGCCAGAAGTACGTTAACCAAAGCGGAGGGGCTGATTATCCGTATTGATGCCATTATCCGTTCGCTGCGTCAGTTTGCACGTCGGGCCGAGCCGGGCGCGCCTTTGCATCCGGTCGATCTGCGACAAACATTCAGCGCCGCCTGGGAACTGTTGGCCATGCGGCATAAGCCTCAGCAGGGTACGCTGACGCTTCCAGCCCAGAGTGTATGGGTGACAGGTGATGAAGTGCGTATTCAGCAGGTGCTGGTAAACGTACTGGCAAATGCGCTGGATGCCAGTCCGACTGGCGCGCAAATAGAGGTTCACTGGCAGGCTGAGGGCAGCCGATTGTGCGTCTTTGTCTGCGATAACGGCCCCGGCTGGCCGGAGGCGTTATTGCCATCACTATTAAAGCCGTTTACCACCAGTAAGGATGTGGGGCTCGGTATTGGCTTATCGATTTGTGTATCGTTAATGGGGCAAATGAACGGCGAGCTGCGCCTGGCGTCGACACCGGGGCGTAATGCCTGCGTCGTTCTGCAATTTAATCTGACGGATGTAAACGATGTTGTGTGATGACTATTCTGTTCTGCTGATTGATGATGATGCCGATGTTCTCGACGCTTACACTCTGTTGCTTGAACAAGAGGGGTACCGTGTCTATGCATGCAATAACCCTTTTGATGCCCGAAACTGGCTGCAAGCCGACTGGCCGGGGATTGTTCTGAGCGATGTGTGTATGCCTGGCTGCAATGGAATAGACCTGATGACGTTGTTTCATCAGGATGATAATCAGCTACCTATCCTGCTAATCACCGGGCATGGCGATGTCCCGATGGCGGTGGAGGCAGTAAAGAAAGGCGCATGGGACTTTCTGCAAAAACCGGTCGACCCCGGCAAACTGCTGTCGCTGGTAGAGGATGCGCTGCGTCAGAGAAAATCCGTGATTGCCCGTCGCCATTATTGCCAGCAAAAGCTTCAGGTTGAACTGCTCGGCTACAGTGACTGGGTCAATCAGTATCGTCAACGTCTGCAACACCTGGCGGAAACGGATATTGCCGTCTGGTTTTATGGCGAGCCGGGAACGGGACGTATGACCGGAGCCCGGTATTTGCATCAGCTTGGGCGCAGCGCTGATGGGCCGTTTATCCGCGGTGAACTAACGCCCGGGAACGCGGGACTACTCAATGACCTTATTGCACAGGCGCAAGGAGGAACGCTGGTCCTGAGCCATCTTGAGTGCCTGACACGTGAACAGCAGCACCATCTGGTGCATCTGCAAAGCCAGGAGCGGCGTCCGTTTCGTCTGATAGGCATTGGTGACACATCGTTAGTGGAACTGGCGGCAACCAACCAGATTGTGGCCGAACTCTACTACTGTTTTGCGATGACGCAAATCGGTTGTCAGCCGCTGTCACAGCGTCCGGATGATATTGAGCCGCTGTTTCGTCATTACCTGCAGAAAGCCTGTCTGCGCCTGAACCATCCCGTACCCGAGGTTGAAGGGGAGTTACTGAAAGGCATGCGGCGTCGCGTGTGGTTAAGTAATGTTCGAGAACTGGCGAATGCCGCCGAGCTTTTTGCCGTTGGGCTACTCCCGCTGGCTGAAACCGCGAATCCGCAGCTGCATCTGCCTGAACCAACACCGCTCGATCGGCGGGTTGAAGAGTACGAGCGACAGATCATTACTGAAGCGCTAAATATTCATCAGGGGCGCATTAATGAAGTGGCGGAGTATTTACAAATCCCGCGTAAAAAATTGTATTTACGCATGAGAAAATACGGGCTGAGCAAAGAACACTATAAGTTTTAGTCGACAGGATTGGGGGAGAAGGGACGTCGAGAGTATTTCGGTGGCGGCGTTGGCGTTCACCGAAATAGGCAACGGAAGTCCGGGTGATTATCTGGTTGTTTTTCTTACCACATCAAATCATCAGGGATGACAAAATCAGCATACGGATCGTCTTCGTCCTTCGCTTCCTGGCTCAGCTCGCAATTTAAAACAATATAACTTGCATCGCGCTGCGCAATCTTGTCGGCGACGACAGCCGGGATAATGGCGTATTCGCTATCGTTGCCGCTTTCAGCCGTGAGTCGGACAATGGCCAAACGGCCCTTGATCAGCTGAGACTGAGTCACCTTATCAACATAGACTTTTTTGATCAGGTTATTATCAGTAAAGTTGTAACCAATATCGCCACGGGTAATGGTGATTTTATTCATTTCAATCAGTTGCTTGATCTGGGCTTTATATTCTTTAGACAGCGCGGCCTGTTTCTGCTGTTCGCTGAGCTGCTTGTCGCGCTCAATTTGCGCTTTTTTATTCTCTTCAACCGCTTCTCTGGCTTCGCGAGCCTGAACGCGCGATTTCTTCGCCGTTCTTTGCACTTTGGCCACTTTTTTGCTGCTGACCAGACCTGCCTTAAGCATCTGTTCTTGTAGGGTAAGTTTTGTCATCGTCGCTTCTAATCCAATAAAATCGTTGTCAGGATTATAACCTTAACGTTCGGCGGGATGCCAGAAAATGGCCGTGCCACGACGGTTATCTCCAGTAGGCGTCACTGTTCTGTGTCTTACTCCCTTTCCGAATCGTGTTGATAGTTAACCCGTTTTTTAATAAGAAATAATATGCTGAATGATTTAACTAACTTGAGAATAGATATCATAAATATAAATATTCCAGTGATTTATCCTGATTGTCGTAATCAAATAGAGTTATTTTGGCAGGTATTTAATCTAAAAAACAATCAGTTGTCTCTTGATCAAATTTAAAGTGCAGCCTCATTGCGCCGATAACCATAATGAAAATATGGACAATGGAGGGAAGTGGCATGTGGTGGGTTTATCGAATGCCGATGAAAATGAAGTTAATAATCGCGCTACAACCACTATTATTGGCGTTATGTTGGTTTGCTGGTTCAGGAATATTGACGCGCATTGAGACAGAACGGCAGATGGAGAATATTGCTCAACTGACAGCGCTCGCGCGTAGTGCCGGAAATGTGGTGCATGAGCTGCAAAAAGAACGGGGAATGAGCGTCGGATTTCTGGGGGCAGAAGGGAAGACGTTCAAAGATGAGTTAACCGCGCAGCGGGCTTTAACCGATCGCGAGATCGAGGTCTTTGTGCGTTCACTGTCCGATACTGCATTACCAGAAGGGGATGCCGCCAATTCTGTCACCACGTTTAAGAAAAACATTCTGTCGCTTGCCACCATCCGGGAAAACGTCACGCGATTGGGGCTTCCGGCCTCCGATGTCGTTAAGTTTTATACTAATGTCATTGCTGATGTGCTGAGTTTTGTGGGCAGGTTGGGACAGTTGACGGATTCAGGCGAGATGGCGAACGCATTCGCCGCCTACTACAACTTGCTGAATTTGAAAGAACAAGCAGGTATTGAACGCGCGCTGCTGTCAAATATCTTTTCCTCCGGTCATTTCGCCGAGGGGCAGTTACATCAACTCAGTGATGTCGTCAGTAAACAGAACGTCTGGCTGGCACAATCGTTGCGTCTGAGCCCTCCGGAACAGGCGGCCATGCTGGAAAGCCGCTTACAGTCCACAGAAGCGTCAAAAGCCCTCTCATTACGCGAAACCGCGTTTAGTCATGCCGCGAACGGTGGATTTGATGTCGATCCTACTGTCTGGTTCAAGGTTCAAACCCAGCGTATTGAAGTGATGCGGCAGATAGAAGATGTGACGGCGAATCTTCTGTTAGCGAATGCGGAAAAACTCGCGCAGGATGCACGAAAAAACTGGCAAATATATATGATTGTCAGCTTGTTAGCGCTCCTGGCATCATTGGCGTTCGCAGGGGCAATCGCTATCAATATGCATCGTCAATTTAGTGACACGCTCCGCAAGATTGCGGGTATGAACGGCGATCTGACTCAACGACTGGCGACCCCGGGGAAAGATGAGCTTTCCTCACTTAATCGCGCCTATAACACGATGCTGGAAAGTATTCAGCATATCGTCCAGGAGATTAAACAAGGCTCCGTGGTTTTATCCGATGCCAGCAGCAGTATTACGGCGGGTAATCAGGACCTGGCCCAACGCACGGATGAACAGGCAGCATCAATAGTACAAGCGGTGGCCAGTATGGAACAGCTCTCCACGACGATTACGCAAACGGCGGACAATGCCCGCGAAGCGGAGCATCTGACAATCAGGCTGGAAAAAGAGGTCCGCCAGGCCAGTAACGTCGCCAGTGCGGCAAATCAGAGCATGGGGGATATTCGCTCTTCCAGTGAGAAAATCTCGAATATTGTGACCTCGATAGACGATATTTCGTTTCAGACTAACTTGCTGGCGCTGAATGCGGCAGTGGAAGCTGCACGGGCAGGAGAGATGGGCAGGGGGTTTGCGGTTGTGGCCAGTGAAGTGCGGAATCTTTCGCAGCGTTGTGCCAAAGAAGCTAATCAGATCCGCGAGCTGGTCGCGCAGAATATGGTAAAAATTAGTGAGGGTGTTGAGCGGGTTACGGCGTCCGCTACCGCGCTAGAAGCCGCGGCGGACAATACCACCAGCATGAAGCAATATATTGCGGATATCGCTCGTGTAGCGACGGAACAATCGCAAGGGGTAACTCAGATTAACCTGGCACTGCGACCTATGGAGCAGGTCACGCAGCAAAACGCGGCGTTGGTTTCTCAGGCCGCAAGCGACAGCCAGCGCCTGGACAATCTGTCTGTCACCATGAAGGATCTGGTCAATCGTTTTGTTGTCTGACCTGACGCCGTTTAACCGACCCGGACAACATACCGGGTCGGTTCATCCCCTGGCGGGGAAATAGTATTAACGATAAATGGCTACAACGGGTTTTCCGTCATCGCCTATGGTTCCCCGGTACATACCTTCAGAGTTGAAGGACATGGTGTAATTACCGGCTTTATCAAGCACAATTACTCCACCGCTGCCATTCAGCGCCTTAACTTCATCCAGAGCATTCTGCGCTGCGTCTTTTAAAGGGGTATTGCGGTATTTCACCTGGGCTGCAATGTTATACGCGGTCAGCGTGCGGATAAACATTTCTCCTGAGCCGGTTGCAGATACCGCCACAGTTTCATTGTCGGCATAATTTCCTGCGCCAATGATAGGTGAATCCCCCACACGTCCGTAACGTTTGTTGGTCATTCCGCCTGTAGACGTTCCGGCAGCGAGATTACCGTCTTTATCCAGAGCAACAGCGCCGACAGTGCCATATTTATAGTCATACATCATTGGATCAGCGAACAGGGCAGCGCTCTTTCCATCGTGATCAAGGAGCACTTTTTCTTTTTTGATTGCATTCTGTAATTGCTGCCAGCGAAAATCTGTTTTGAAATAAGCAGGATCAACGGTTGCGAGTCCCTGTTCTTTTGCAAAGGTATCCGCGCCTGTCGAGACCATGAGAACGTGCGGGCTTTGAGTCATAACGGCATACGCCGCATTAATTGGGTTTTTAACCGTGGTTACACCGGCAACGGCACCGGCTTTTCGAGTTTTCCCATCCATAATGGACGCATCCAGTTCATTGCGGCCATCGTGGGTAAACACGGCACCTTTACCTGCATTGAAGAGAGGAGAATCTTCCATCACATTAATCGCTTTCTGAACGGCTTCCAGGCTGCTACCGCCTTTATTCAGAACCGCATAACCTGCATTCAGAGCTTCAGTGAGTTTTTCTGTATACTGCTTTTCCTGTTCTGGTGTGATGGTATCTTTTGTAATGGTACCGGCACCACCATGGATCACCAGCCTTATCGGCGATTGCGCGTCTCCCCATGCGGGAGCTGTCAGTAAGGTACAAAGGGTCAAAGTAGCGATACTGGTCTTGATTCTGATCATATGAATAAATTCCTTTTTTCTGAGTGATGAATCATTTCCGATAATGTTTCTCATTACCGGTATTAATCAGCCTGTTTATGGAGAACTTATTCCTGACAAACTGGCTAAAGATTAATCATGGCTATACTTCAATAACCATAATTTTGGTTAATTGATTTTAGTCAAAATATATTTTTAATGATTGATTTATCAATAAATGAAGCGTTTCCGCAGAAGTTTCTATCATTCCACTGACCATACTCGCAGGCTTCCGGTTGCAGTCTGTCGCTGGTAAAGTGAGCAACCAATACCGAGATGTGGCCAGAAGGGAATTCCGAGTGACCGAACGTATTGATTATCAGACTGAAAAATACAGCTTTACTGAGGCGACTGAAAGTTCCCGTCTGGCTGGCCAGTGGGCTGATGTTATTGCTGAATGTCGGGAAATGAAGGCGGGTCCGCAAGAGCGTCTGCGTATTGCGTTATTGAATGTGGACTATGTGACCAGCTTTGAGCTGCCTTTCCGTTTGTTATTACTCCGTACCCCGCAACTGATTGCCAGTGTTCGTGAAGAGCTGCAGCTTAGTCAGAAAAACGTAATCTTTAACGGCAAACGCTTTGGTTGTGTTTACAGCCTGAAAGCGAGTCTCGGCGGGATACCGGATGAATTTCAGTACCGCCTGTCGCATCGTATTCGACGCATTAATCGTGCAGGTTCAAGCGAAGCGCCGTATCAGCAAATTGCTAAAACGGTAAAAGCACCGCGTGAGCGTCTGAAGCTGGCACTGGAATCAGGCCTTGATGTCACTGCTTTGGACGGGCTTTTCTGGTTTGGCAGCCAACGTATTGCTGCTGACGTACTGAGGCTGAGAAAATCAGGGATGCGGATAGCTACTGAGCAGACAATGGTGTCCGATAATCTTACTGCAACGGTGAGGAATGTGCCGTTTTATCGCCTGGTTTAGGGATGAACTGACAGGTAAATGAAAGGATTTAGCCGGATGCATTTAATTAAAAGTGTCCCCTGCAGGAATCGAACCTGCAACTAGCCCTTAGGAGGGGCTCGTTATATCCATTTAACTAAGGGGACATATATCTAACTGATTTTCAAGCGTTCAGCTTGAGTCGCATGTTATCCTATCATTCCCCGTATCATCAAGCATTTCATTCCTTTTATTTCCTATCCTTTCTTATCTTTTCGCTTAGAAAATCACTTCGTTCACTTGCCATTGCGTACAGATTGAGTACAGAATGCTGAAATTCAGTGTGTACAGGATACAGAGCCGTGGCCCTCAGTGATACTAAACTTCGCAGCATCAATGCTAAGCCCTACAGAGGCGCACCCGAAGTCACAGATGGTGACGGCCTGAGTGTACGTATAACCCCGACAGGAACGATTACGTTTCAACATCGCTACCGTTGGAACGGTAAGCCAGTGCGCCTTACTATAGGGCGCTATCCGGCAATGTCTCTGAAAGATGCTCGTGTCATCGTGGGTGAGATGCGCGAATTGTACCTCAAGGGACTAAACCCTAAAAATTATTTTGCTAAAGAAGATGGTGAGCTAACACTCAAAGAGTGTCTGGATCAGTGGTGGAGCAAGTATGTTGAAACGCTGAAACCAAATACACAAACGTTGTACAAGTCTGTTGTGTACAACACCATGTACACAGAGTTTCCAGATGCACCGGTAGTAAATATTCCTGTTTCAGCTTGGGTAAGGTTCTTCGACAAGCAGGAAAAGAAAAACGGGAAAAAGGCCAGAGTGCTGCTTCTCCAGCTCCGATCCGTAATGAACTGGTGTATAAGCCGACAGTTGATTGCTTCATGCGAAGTCTTGAAGCTCAGCGTTAAGACCATTGGAAAGAAACCTGATGTTGGTAGCCGGGTTCTCACTTATACCGAGCTGGCAAAAATATGGCTAGCGCTGGAAAACAACAAAATCGTTTCCTCTAACAAGGTACTTCATCAGCTTCTGTTGCTTTGGGGGGCAAGGTTGTCAGAACTTCGCCTTGCTACCGCCAGTGAGTTCAACATGGATGATCTGATTTGGACAACTCCATCAGAGCATTCCAAGATGGGAAATGTGATTCGCAGGCCTGTTTTCGACCAAGTAAAGCCATTCGTGGAAAGGCTGCTTAATTCAGGTAACGATGTTCTCTTCCCCGGGCAGGAACTGGACAAGGCCATAGATCGTTCGTCAGCAAATCTCTACATGAAAAAGTTAAGGGATAAAATTGATATACCAGAATGGCGAACGCACGACTTCAGGCGGTCGTTGGTAACAAATTTGTCAGGAGAAGGGGTTATGCCCCATGTCACCGAAAAGATGCTGGGGCATGAACTGGGAGGGGTGATGGCGGTTTATAACAAACACGATTGGCTGGTGGAGCAGAAAGAGGCATATGAGTTGTATGCAGACAAAATCTTCTGGCATATTAAGCAAATATGTTAATTTTTTAGCTGTATGTTAGTGTATATTTTTAGAACGATAAAATGTTTAGAGTCAACAGAAGTCATATTTATTTCTTAAATAGGAATTGTTATTATGAAAAATAAAAGAAATGTAACGGATGAAGGCGAAGTAGTTGATAAGTTGGTAGTTAAATATGATGGTGAAGCTCTAAAGAATCATAAGATAGACCTTGATGTTTTAACTGAATCTCTTAACGGATTAAATAATTTACTTAAAGAGGTTAACTTAATTGTCAATGGTACCAGTGAGAACCTCAATGTTGATGTTGAGCCATTTCGCGAAGGGTCATTTGAATATTTAATTGATGTAATACAAAACCCAACACAATATTTAGATATTTTAAGCATCATAGGAATAGGCGGCACTGGCGTAGTCGCAGCTGGAAGTACTTTAATTGAAATAATCCGCTCTATTAGTGGGCGGCAAATTCAAAAAATAGCTTTAACAGCAGATGGCGATTGCAAAATTATTCTTGAGGATGGGCAAGAGATTGTCGCTCCGTCGTACTTTAGACCATTACTGTCATCACCTAGTATCCGGAAGGCGTTATCTAAAATAATACACAATCCATTGCAAAAAGAGGGGTATGAAACGTTCAAAATTTCTAACTCTCAAGGTAAGGATTTTGTGGTAGTTGACGAAAAAGAAGCTGAGCCGTTTAGATATCGAAGAGTTCCTGTGGAACAGTCATATTCTGAACAAAAATTCGACGATGTACCAATTACCTTCCTTACTATTCACAAGGATAAAAATACCGGGTGGCGCGCGAATTATGAAGACGAAACTGTAACAGTTACAATAGAAGATGAAGACTTCTTGCAACGGGTTCGTACAGGCCGAGAATCAAGGATTTTTAGCGATGTTTACTACGTTGACCTGCTTGTTCGTGAAAACTTGAATTCTCTGGACAAAAGCTACATAGTTGGTAGAGTGAACGAACTTTTATAGCCAAGTTGAATTAGGGGGGGATCATGACAGCTTTTGCTTTCTGGCTGGCCTTTTTCAGCGTCCTCCCCGTGCTATACTGGGCCTTCAAGATTCTCTTTGATCGTATACGCTACATGTGCACTCCACAGCATAGATTGTTGTTAGAATACGTTGATGATGAAGGTGTTAGCCATGAACAGTTTGTTGATGTTTCAACTGATGATGAGTTCTATGAAGTAGCTATGGCTGCAATCCGCGCCGGAAAAGCAGTCAAAGGAGGTGCAGGTGACTGAAAAATCAACACCTGAAAGTTACGAAAAAGTACCTCTTATTTCGAATGCTGTTGCTAGTGGCTTGACTGGGGTTGCTACCTTAGTTGTAGCATCTTGGGATGGTCATTTGTCGTTTATAGATTCAGATTTATCATCGCTTAAGTCATGGATATTACTTGCACTCCCTTGCTTGGCAATGTTTTTGTCTCATTGGATTAAAACGCTAGGGTTCAAATGGTCACTAGGTAGTGTAAATAGACAATTATTAAGTATTAATAAAAGAAAAGAAAAACTCCTTAGAAAAAATATTGAAAAGTATAGAGATATTATCTCTAAAGAGAAGATTGCCGATTTCTGTAAGCAACTTGAACAGGTGTTACAAGATCGCCACGATATTATAAGCAATACCTACACTCAAAAATTAAAAGAACGTAATGAAACTCTTGAAGAGTACAATTCACACAGAGCAACTCAAGCGAACAACAACCCAGAATTGCAAAAAATGCTTGAAGATCAAAAAAATACATAGTTGATGTGAACAGTACTAACTTAGCTAGACTTATTAATTCCCCCATCTTCTAACCAACGCGTTACGGCCTTACGACTGTAGCGTGTTGGATATGTCAAAACAGGCATAGGGAAACCATGGTCTTTACGTAAACGCCATACGGCGGTTTTCTTTTTTCCAAGCAGGTTAAATACTTCCTGTTCTTCCATAAAATCGGTAGTAGTCATGAGCACCTCATCAAAAATTACCGTTAAAAATACATGTTCCACATCCGCCGCGAGCGCCTTCAGTACAGGTATCGCAGCGCTCTACTTTTTTCGTTCTGTCTCTGGCTGATGATCAGATTTAATGTGCAAACGCGGCTCACCGTCTTTCGGCTCTGGCCATTCGCGCTGTTTGTTAACCGCCAGCTTTTCTACCATCGCCAGGGTAATCTGCTCATCAGTGATACCAGCATGACGTTGCGCATCCCATAACAGGAATTGCATGTCAGCCCATTCGCTCAGATCGCCGGGTTCAGCAGCAGCCTCGAGCGCTTCTTTGGAAAGGTGCTTTAGCGGACCAACCGGGCCGACATCGCCAAACGTGACATCAGACCATTCGGCATGTTCACGGCGTACCAGCTCGCGGGCAATCACCCCATCAATCACTTTCACAGCATCAGCCATTGCGTAGCCGAGATTACCGCCGTCGCTTTGTGCCGCTGCTTTGCTGAGTATTTCGCTTATCTGGTGCAGGCGATCGAGTGATACAGGACCGTGCGCCGGGTGGTTAGTTGTCATGGGTTAGTCATTCCAGTAAGTAAGTTCTTCCGCCAAGCGGTCATCTGCCTCGGCTTGGTTAGGGATATCAGCATCGGTTTCTATGCTGGCTCCGGCAAAATCACGAGCGCAGGCTTTGCGGTGTTTACGATTGCCCATGCCCCATTCTGTATTTTTAAGCTCTTTGTTCCATGCCCGCAGCATGAGTTTCATTGGTGACTTTGCCATCTCATTCCACCTTCACGCCAATGCCAGCGGCGCTTGCTGATTCTTCATGTGCTCGTTTAGCAGCGTTAAGGATTGCTGCCAGTGGCGTATAGCCGCCATCCATTCGGATTGTGTTGTGGATGGTCGCCATCGTGTCGCGCAATTTGCTGTGGCTCGCAGACAACTCTGCTATGCGCTTCTCTGCGGCTTCCAGCTTGGAGCGCAGCTTCTCGAAGTCATCAGCCTTTACAACTGGTACATGCCCGTGACCGGGGTCTTTCGTGCTGCCGAATGCCGCCGGATGGATGTAATACGTTTTCTGACTCACGTCACCTGCTCCAGCCTGTTTGTTAAGTGCTGTCATTTGGCTGCCTCCTGCTTCTTCTTGTTGTATACGGCCCAGCTCAGAGCGTCGAGCTTGTCACGGCCTGCCTTGTCATACATGTGGATGCCGTCTTTGCAAGCGTGTTCCTGCTTAACCTGCTCTTCGAGAGCGTTCAGCTCTTCATAAGACAGGGTTGCCAGTTTCAGGCGATTCCAGCCGAAGTTGCGGATGCGTGTCATGACTGCACTCCTTTGCGAAGTTGGGCGGCGATACTTACGCAAACTTCTGCGCCGCGAATTAAACCTGGTACGTTTGTATTTGGCCCGACCTCATCCTCAACAAACTTAATCAGTGCGTTGCGAGCAACATCCACACCCTGCGCCCGCACTTCAGCCAGGAAAGCGTCGGTCGCTGGGGTTTCAATTCGATTAATAATTGCGACCATACCAGCTCTCAAGGATTCGTCTTCAGTTGCTCCATTTTGAGTGGCAACCTCAGACGCCTCGTAACCGTAGTCACTCTGTGACAACCAGTTATCTGGATTTTTCAGCCCCACATTCTCCGCCGCCAGCTCCCTGTACTTGCTCTCGGCGTTAGCGAGCTGTACTGCCAGTTCCGCGTTTTGTGATTTCAGTTCTTCGTACTTACAACGTGTTTCGCGAATTTCTAAAACAGCAATCTGAACCGCATAGGCAAACATGGAAACAGAACGTTCACCCATCTTTTCACTGTCAGACTGCATGCGCATGGCGACTGCCATCAGTTCATCCAGTTGTGCACCGGTCATTGGTTTATTGGTTGCTGTCATGATGATTTTCCTGCTGCAGTTTGTATTGCTTAACGAAGTGGGCCACAGCTTTTGACTGGCTGGTTACGATCCCATTAAGGATGACGTTCTTTCCGCGATATATTTGTGCGGTACCAATTTCAATCCCTTCGAGGCTTACGTGAAGGGTTTTCCCTCTTACTTCTGCTGAAGGTATTGGCTGTGATAGGCGGTACGTTTCACGCGCTTCAGCAATCGCTTTGTGCTCATCCATAATAGAAAGAGCTTCAGCTAGGGCTGCGCCTTCGAGAGTGAAAACACCTTCGTCACTGATCGAGGCTTGAGCCATAAGCTCAACGAAACGGCGAGCACTCTTGATGCTGAGCTCTGGCGCTATAGAACTGCGGGTAACTTTAGTTTTACCCTGGGCGGCTGCTACGGCTTTATCGTGCTGGAGAACTTCCCCAGCCTTTTCGCCATACTCGATAACGCGATCAACAGCAACATCGACAGACACTGCACCGGATTTAACTTCCTGCTGAACGTCATGGTTCGCTGTGCTGAGGAGAAGCAACTTCTCAACAGTGGCCACGGATTTATTGACCAGTTTTGCAATCTCGCTGGTGGTCTGGTTGAAAGCGTTATGAAGCTCCTGAATAACAGCGGCCTGTTCAATATCAGAAAGGGGTAGTTGGTTATTACTGGTCATGATGCGAGCCAGACGCTGCACATCGTTACCGTTGAACGGCATGATATGAATGCGGTCTACTGGCTTACCAGCTTCAGCACAACGTGCGTAGCAGCGACGGCGGCGATGGCCTTCGACAACCCACACACCACCTTCATCACGTGCAATAACCTCCAGTGGAGGAACGGTGCCACCGTTCATCAGATAGTTAAACAGGTCGTCATCTGCCTGGCGGGTGCGTTCGTCGTCTTCACGCTTGTTGAAACCTTCACGCACGTGGATATGTTCAAGGCTGATAAACATCCCGGTATCGGTGCGCTTGATGGTCCCGTCGCGGGACATCTGTTTGAATGAGTTAGCAGCCATCACAGAGCCCCTTCGCTAATCACAACAGCAGTTGTTGGGTCAAGTTCCCGCATTTCTCTTTGAGCTGATAGGACGTGAAGGTTGCACGGTGACTTGGTATGACGTTCAGTGACCCGATCACATTCTCTGGCCCAGTTGATGACGTCACCTTGGAGTGCCTTGCGCTGTTCCATGGATTCACACAGCGCCACGCAGACTACATCGTAGCGATTCGCCAACTCGTTCATCAGCCACTGGGAAGCGGCTGGAAGTAGAGGGGCGGCCTTACGAGCAGCATCAATCAACTGCTCTCTGGTCATGCGTGGTTGTTGCTCTGAAACGACTACTAAGTTACCCATTGTTAGTTTCTCCGTGTTATATGCGCCCTGCACGGCGCTGAATTTTGGTTGCACGAATCCCTCTCCAGTTGGCGACAACTCCTGCGAGAGATAATTTTTTGGAAAAATTGTCTTGTTTTAAACTGCGTGCAACACTAATCTAAGTGCATTGTAAGATCTCTCTAATAAAAATAAGGACTCATAATGCCTCGCTCAGCTTCAAGTATTTCATCAAATATCAATGATTTAATGAGAATGAATGGAAATGAAGGAATCACTCTTAAATGGGAGCAATTCTATGAATTATGTGATCGAAGCAGGATTGCTCCAGTAGTTATGGAAAATATTGCGACCCAGCTTAAAAAGAACGACCTGCACATTATTTATGCAAATAACAACGTGATTATTGTTCGGGATTTTTGTTGGAATCCTGTTGAACTCTAACAAAACTACTTTGCGAAATAGAAATCCAAGCTTCATTTTGCACCTTAGTGATCATTTATAAATTATTTAAATAAGGCGACTGCCATCGCCTGTTAGCTTCCCCACTCAATATGGAAGCCCACTCCATGTTTGTTTCACATCTGTCATCTACAACTGATAGAGAAGGAGTGCGCTTTCATGTTGTTCGCCTGTCTTTTCACCACATCAGGCTCGGTGGTATCCTTGCGGGAGTTCAAACCAAGCAAGGAAAACAGATGCTTAAGTCAACGCTTATTGCTAAATGCCTCACCAAATGCCAACTGCTTCCAGACATGAACTCTGGTGAGAATGCTGTTCGAGAAATTTTTGAAGAATATTTCCCGCGCCATAGCTTTGAAAAATGGAACACAAACCTTAATGAAGATATTGTTCAGCACTACCTTGAGGCTGCGAATGGAGCCGGCACTATCAAGGTTAATTTCTTCATTGAGGATCTCTGGGATTACTAATTGCAGCTGATCCAAAAGTTGCAAACCCTGGGTGCATAATCGTCTTTCCGGATGCGTTGGCTTCATCTTCCAGCGCTTCCTTATCCATCAATGCTTTGATCACCACATCCATAAAGCTGATGTAATCAGCAGCTACGGAAGTTTCAGTTTTCAGCGCTGCCAGTAAGGCACCATTCACCCGAACTTCAATCGTTCGTCCTGGTTCTTTCTTCTGCATCACTGCCTCCATAGGCATCTAAACCACAGTTGCGAATCATCCGGTTATTCATATGCCACCGGCGGCTACTTCGTGGGCGTCCTGCCTGTTCGCTGTTGATGAATAAAATCTAACTTAACTTAGCTTTTAGATCAAGAAAAAACACCAAACTATTCTTAGCTTGATGTTAAGAGGAAGATTAGAGGTAGGTTAAAGCTCGTACTGAACGCCTTTGACAACGCCGATGATCAGGCAATTACCGTTAATTGAAATGTTTGGATAGCGTGGATTTAAGGGAACTAAGAACTTTTGAGGCCCATCGATGACAAGTTTTTTTACAGTAGCCTCGTTTGTCCCGTCAAGCCTGGCTACGACTATCTTTCCATGAATTGGCTCTGCATCTGGATCTACTATGACTGTTGCCCCTTCAGGGATTGTCGGGAGGCCATTAGGGTTTGTCATCGAATCACCTTTAACCTCCAATGCAAAGGAGCTATCCCCTATCCGGAGTGATGTCTCTATCCACTTATCTACTTCGCTGAAAACTTCTGCTGCTTTACATTCTGTAAACTGTCCAGCCTGAACCCAGGATATCACCGGAATCCTTCGCATCTTGGTTATCAGATTGCCTTCAAATTCAGTGCCATAAAGTATGTAATCAATTGATGTGTTGAAATACTTTGCAAGTTTCGCAAGTGACTCGCCACCTGGCACATTAACGTCTTTTTCCCAATACCCAACCGCCACATCACTTACACCGCAGAACTTACCCAGTTCCTTCTGCGAGGTTTTGGTTATGCGCCTGAGAGCTTTGATGCGCTGACCGACAGTTTCCATTTGAACACCATAAATAAATTAAAAGGCTAAGCAATCTTAGTTTTTATTGACCAAAGTTAGATTGGTTATTAGTATCTAATCAAACTTAGCTAAGGAGGCGTTATGACAACCGATGATATTGAAAACTACTTCGGCAGTACTGAGAAGGTTGCCGAATTTTTTGGAATCACAAGCGAGGCTGTTTACCAGTGGCGTAATAGAACTGGTCGCCTTATCCCAAAAGGGCGTGCAGCTGAAGCAGCCTATCGGACCGGGGGGAAATTGGTTTTTCATCCCGACCTTTACGAAAAGCGTAGCGATGCTTCAGTAAAACTCAAACCACAGGAATAAGGGGGGAGCTGTGGGTAACGAACCTATTTGGAAAGTTGAACGTCAGCCAGCCTGGTTGGTGGTAGCGATTAAAAAAACGATTACCGATCTTCCTGGTGGATATGCTGAGGCGGCGGAATGGCTGGGCGTGACAGAGAACGCATTGTTTAACCGCCTTCGTGTGGATGGGGATCAGATCTTCCCTATGGGATGGGCGATGGTGCTACAGAAAGCCGCCGGTGTTAGCTACATAGCAGATGCGTTTTCTCGTCAAACAGATAACGGGATTCATATCCCTGGCGCAGCACCAGAAACAGAGAACGAAGAAATTGGCTTAAAGCTGGCTGAGCTGGTGGGCAGGCTTGGGGATCTGGTCAACGCATATCGTCGGTACATCGATGATGGCGTGGTTGATAAAGGGGAATGGGACAGCCTGAACGAAATAGCCTACCAGTTCCGGGTAACCCTTATGACGTTCCTGAACCTGATTTCACGTGTTTATTGCCTTCCAGAAAAGAATGAAGCCCGCGAGTGTGCAGCTCCGGGCTTCGTGGCGTGTCGTATCAGTGGAGAAACTAACGCATGAACAGTTTAACGGCAAATAACCGCCTTCCGCAACTCCGTGGAATTCCAGTGCATGGAACCTCGTTGTTTCGGTATGAGCGCATGGTATCAGGTCGGTGGATTCCTTGTAACCACAGTAGAGCTATCGCAATTGTGGGGGTGTTCCAGAGGAGGGCGAGACGCATATGCGAGCACTCAACAGACGGTTTAAGGACAGCTACGGCGTCCCAGTCAGGGTTATCCGGTGGGAGCCAGAAACTCAACGGGTTATATACCTGCGCGACGGATACGAGCATGAGTGCTTCAGCCCTCTCGAACAGTTTCAGCGTAAATTCAGGGAAATAGAGGGTCCGAATGAGCCTGTTAATGACATCCCGCCCAATAGTGATAAATCCTGACCTTGCATACAGCATTGGCCTGAACGAGGCGATTGCATTGCAGCAGATTAACTACTGGCTGAAAGAAACAACGTCTGGCATGGAGCGTGACGGTGTCCGCTGGATTTACAACACAACTGAACAGTGGCTGGAGCAGTTCCCGTTCTGGTCAGAGTCGACTCTTAAGCGCACCTTCACCCGCCTGAAGACCCTCGGCGTGCTTAAAATTGAGCAACTGAACAAGTCTCAACGAGACATGACCAACTTCTACACGATCAACTATGAAAGCGAGCTTTTAGATGAAGTCAAAGTGACCGAATCGAAGAGGTCAAAATGCGCTGTTCCATCAGGTCAAAATGACACGTTGGAAGAGGTCAAAGTGAAACGCTCCATCAGGTCAAAACGAACCGCTGTCATCAGGTCAAAATGCACTGATGATCCTACAGAGAATACAACAGAGAGTACTACAGAGATTACAGGTAAAGACTCTTGTCCGGTTGCGGTGCAACCAGACCGAGATGTGTTGATTACTGATCAGGCTAAACAGGTTTTGGTTCACCTGAACCAGGTCACGAACTCACGCTACCAGGTTTCAACCACGTCACTGCAAAACATCCGAGCACGAATCGGCGAAGGGTTCACCGTTGATGAGTTGTCGCTGGTAGTGGATTACTGCAACGCGAAGTGGAGTGATGACCTGAAGATGTCTGATTACCTGCGACCACAGACGCTTTTCCAGCCGTCCAAGTTCCCGGGATACCTCAAGTCTGCAAATAACTGGGACAAAGCTGGACGCCCCGCTAGGGTGAATGGTGAGTGGGCCCGAGAGGGTGGCATCTTCAAACCCAGTTTTAAGAACACTGATTACAGCGCTATTCCACCAGGGTTCAGGGGGTAAGGATGAGCATTCTGAAAACGGTCCAGATGTTTATTGCCATGAATCCCGGCTCCACGACTAGGGACATCATCGAAGGTCTGACCCAATTCAGCCTGGACAGACTTCAACTCGCCGTTTGCCGCTTACATGGTTCAGGGCTGGCAACGCGTAAACGCGACGGTCGCCAATTCCGTTACTACGCGGAACCGCCAGCAGATTGCCACTTCGAAGTGTTTGAACCTACTCCTGAAGTCAGCGCCCTGATGGAAACGGCGAAAGGTCTGGAGTCGAAAGGTCTCTTTCACCGTGCTGCGACGATTTACATGGAGGCGTTCAGCGTATCAGCCATTGAATCAGAGCGAGCAGCAATACTGGCAGAACGTCAGCGCTGTCTTGGCCTGGCTAAGCCAGCAGTTATTGCCGAAGACGGATGTTATCTGGCTGGTCGATTTTCGGGAGGCCGTTAATGAGTTATTCACTGATTTACGCCGATCCACCATGGGAATATGGAAACACCATCAGCAATGGTGCAGCGGAAAACCATTACGGCACGATGAAACTCATCGACATTAAACGCCTGCCTGTCTGGGAGCTGGCTGCGGAAGATTCCGTTCTGGCCATGTGGTTCACCGGTACACATACACGTGAAGCGATCGAGCTTGCCGAAGCGTGGGGATTTAAGGTCAGACCATGAAGGGATTCACATGGGTGAAGCTTAACGCACTGGCAGAGCAGCACATCAATAAAGCGCTACAGGCTGGTGGAGTAGAGGGCTTTTACGACTTCCTCGACCTGTTGAACGCTCAGACACGAATGAACGGTGGTAACCATACCCGCGCCAATACCGAGGATCTGCTAATTGCCACCAGAGGGAAAGGTCTTGAGCGTCAGAACGCCAGCATAAAACAGGTTATCTACAGTCCACTCGGCGAGCACAGCCAGAAGCCTGCAGAAGCGCGTTACCGTCTGGAGCAGTTATATGGCGATGTGTCACGCATTGAATTGTTCAGCCGCTGCGCGGCCCCCGGCTGGCATCACTGGGGAAACCAGTCTGTTAAACCAGACCTGCATCTGATTCCGGGCAGCATAATGCACATCGACTGGGCGAAAGGAGAAGGCGCATGAACCAGGAAACCGAGAACGCTATTCAGGCTCAGGCTAAACGCTGTAGCGACGAGATTAGGAAAGCAATGAAGGTGAAGCCCAAACCAAACTGGAACGAGACAGTACCGCCGATCCTGAAGAAACATCACGAGAAGATAAAGCCACTGGGGATAACCCTGCTGGAGTTCGTAGGAAAAATAGGGCGCATGAACGGGCGCTTTGGGGTGGAATCATGATGAAACTGGTACTGCCATTTCCTCCGAGCGTAAACACCTACTGGCGTGCTCCTAACAAGGGGCCACTGGCTGGCCGCCACCTCATCAGTGCCAAAGGCAGGGCATACCAGAGCGCAGCATGTGTGGCTATCGTTGAGCAACTCCGCATTCTCCCTAAGCCGTCATCATCACAGGCATCAGTAGAGATTGTTCTCTATCCACCTGATGAACGCCGCCGCGACATAGACAACTACAACAAAGCGCTGTTTGACGCGCTTACACATGCAGGCATCTGGGAGGACGACAGTCAGGTGCGACGCATGCTGGTGGAGTGGGGACCGAAAGTACCTGGTGGGCGAGTAGAAATATCGATCACTAAACATGTACCAATGGCGGGTGCAGCCGCCTGATAAGTGGAGACAGAGCATGCAACAAATGAGCATAACAGTAACGTGTCCGACCCATCATGCAGCGACAGTGGGGCAGCAGATCACCATGTCCAGCCGTGAGATTGCGAAACTGGTTGATTCCCGTCACAGCAATGTCTGCGTAACGATAGAGCGCCTCATGAATTCCGGTGTGATTGGTGGGTATGCTGCATTGCAGTACACCCATCCCCAGAACGGGCAGACATACCATCACTACGAAGTGAACAAACGAGACAGCTATGTAATCGTTGCTCAATTATCGCCGGAGTTTACCGCCCGACTTGTTGACCGCTGGCAGGAACTGGAGAGCAACGGTGGAATGATTGTCCCCCGGTCACTTCCTGAGGCCTTGCGCCTTGCTGCTGATCTGGCAGAGCAGAAACAGCGCCTGAGTGAAGAACTGGCCGTAGCCGCACCGAAGGCCGAGTTTGTAGATCGTTATGTTACGGCTACTGGGTCAATGACTTTCCGACAGGTTGCCAAACTGCTTAACGCCAAAGAGCCAGAGTTTGCGATGTTCCTGATTGAGAACGGCATCATGTACCGGCTTAACCGTGTTCTCACACCAAAGAGCAAGCATATCGAAGCAGGGCGCTTCGAGGTGAAGACAGGAACGACAAACCAGACAAATTACGCGTTCAATCAGTCCCGCTTCACCGCCAAGGGTGTTCGCTGGATTGGTGGTCTGTGGGCAGAGCATATTGCTAAGGGGCAGGTAGCGTGAGGGCATTACTGACACCTGAAGTGGCACCTATGACCGGGGTAGTGATATTTCGCCCTGGCAGTGAACTGATGCATCTGTTCAGACGTGGTCGTGTTCTTATCGAGCCACAGGCAGAGTCTATGGCTGAGTTACCGTCTGGCATGCTGCCTGAGACTGATCAGGAGCTTCAGAACGATCCGTTGATGCGTGATGTCTTCGAAAATCAGAAGGTCATACATAGTGCTGGTGGACTCAATTCACTGGATGCCTGGCTCGAAAGAAAACTGGAATGTCAGTACCCACACAGCGAGTGGCACGATCGCAATTACACCATCACCCGGCATGCTCCTGGCTCAATCCGCACGTGCTGGGGCTGTGACTTAAAAATTCGTGATCAGTTCACTGAAGGTCTGGCGGGTATAGCCCGTGAAAACCTGGTATCCTGGCTACTGAAGGTTGTAAACGGCCAATTGGGTTTTAGTGAGGACCACGTTCTTACGCTGCCTGAGTTTTGCTGGTGGATGGTCAGGAGCGACCTGGCTGATGAGATACCTGAAGCCGTAGCCCATAAAGCTCTTCGTATGAAGAAAGAGTCCCACCAGTCGGTAACACGTGAAAGCGATATTGTTCCGGCATTACCCGCTCAACAACTGGTACAGGAGAAAGCGAAAAAGATAGTGGCAATGAAGGTAGACCCGGAAACGCCGGAATCCTTCATGCTTAAACCCAAGCGTCGCCGCTGGGTGAATGAGAAATACACGAGATGGGTTAAGGCCCAGCCGTGCGCCTGCTGTAACAAGCAAGCTGACGACCCCCACCACCTGATTGGCCACGGGCAGGGTGGAATGGGTACAAAGGCACACGACCTGTTTGTGATTCCTCTGTGCAGAGAGCATCACGACGAGTTGCATGCTGATCCTGTGGCATTTGAAGCGAAATACGGTGACCAACTGGTCCTTGTTTTTCGGGTTATAGATCGTGCGCTGGCAATCGGCGTACTGGCGTAAGTGGAGAACGCTAAATGATTAATCCTTCTGAAGTTGGTAAATCTGGTGAAATGGTTCGTCTTCGTACTCTGGAAAGCATCTGGATACAGGGTAAGTTGCGCATGTGGGGCCGCTGGTCTTATATCGGCGGTGGTAGTGGTGGGAATATGTTTAACCAGCTACTTGCATCCGGGAAAATCACCAAGACAGCTATCAATGATGCTCTGCGCAGAATGAAGAAATCAGGAATCACCAAGCCTGAACTTGAAGCGTACCTGCGTGAAATCCTCAACAGCAAAAATAAAAGCGGCCTGGCGTTCTGTTCAGACGAAGAAGGGTTGTTAGTGGACGGTGTCATTGCTTCTGTACTGATGAATGATGACTACCGATCGCTCTATAGCGTGATTGTCGACCGCCATCGCCTACGTAAGAGCAAGTTGCAGATGGCCAATGAACTGCAGGCTAAACATCCTGATTGGCCGCTGATCACCTGCCGTCGTCGCATTGACACTTGGCTAAGTCTGGCAGAATCGATCCTGTACGCTCCAGTTTGTGACGCATTCGGCACAAATAGCGACAGATTTAAGTTGCATAGTGAGCAAGAAAGTGCTTAAATTGTGGTAGGCTCGGGACGTTAAAGCGAACTGAGCAACACAACATTAAGAGCCCGCCATTGAGCGGGTTTTTTGTTATGATTCCTCTGAAACTCAGGAGGCTTCATGACTTGGCAAAACGTACCGTACGCTTTCGAAAAAACTACTGGCGAGTTGACCTTGGTAATAGAAAAATTACCGCCAATTGAAATCAGTTCTTCCTTTCCTTTTGAAACACTCATTACTGCTCTTGCAGGCGTTATTGCCGCAGGAATAACTGGTTGGGTTGCATACAGGGCAATCAAAGAAAATTTTGCCTTAGCCACATTACAGGCTCACTTGAATACTAATAAAGAATTGGCGCAACAAATACGTTTTGCTGGCGCTGAGCATGTGACAGACGTAATTATGTTGGCCAGCACATTTGAGCAATGGCATCTGGTCGGAAATAAGAATATGGATATATTGGCTAAGGGTGTTTTCCCTGAGGAGATTCAAGTTCCAATAAAGGCCGCTGAAATAAGTAAAAATAAATTACTTCTATTAATAAGGCCTGATGAGGAAGGTTGTAAGTTGATAACCCTGACGGCAGATCTTCAAAAAGCGCTAAAAGTATGTTTTACAAAAGGGTATTTTACTCCGGAAGAAAAAAAGTCATTTATTGATGCACAAAACGCCTTTATTTTTGGGTGTCATGAGTATATCAATCAAAGTTTATCTTAAAAAATATACCTTACCAAGGCCGCCTTAATGCGGCCTTTTTTGTTTCCCCTCGTTCTGAGAGGACTCACAGCAATAAGAGGGGGCTTAATGTCCGATCCTGTTTCTGGCACTACGGTCGCGGCTGGTGGACTGCTGGGAGCCAGCATGTTTGGTTTTGCAACCGGTATTGATTATGGCGTGGTATTTGGCGCATTCGCTGGTGCAGTATTTTATGTAGCGACAGCGGCAAATATCACACGAGTACGATTGATTGCTTACTTCATGACGTCATTCATTGTTGGCGTTCTTGCTGCTGGCCTGGTTGGTTCAAAGTTGTCACAAGCTACCGGGTATAGTGACAGGCCATTAGACGCACTTGGTGCTGTTGTAGTGGCGGCGATGACAATCAAAGTGCTCACATTTTTCAACAGTCAGGATTTGGGAAGCCTGTTCAGTATTCTTTCGCGATTCCGTGGAGGAGGGGCCAGCAATGGTAACAAGTGATCCGTCAGCGATGGTGAATGCAGGTATTTGTGCAGTCATCGTCCTTGTCCTGATGTTCTACCAGCGTGAAGGGGCAAGACATCGCCCCGCTATATCATTGCTGGCTTACTTCTTTGTGCTGGTCTATGCCAGTGTTCCATTCCGATATCTGTTTGGCCTCTACCAGGAGTCACACTGGATGGTGGTCATCGTAAACCTTCTTATTTGCGCTGCCGTCTTATGGGCTCGTGGGAACGTGGCGCGTCTCGTTGATACGCTGAGGCATTAATGAACCAATCACAATTTCAGCAGGCGGCTGGTATAAGCGCCGGGCTTTCTTCACGCTGGTTTCCACACATTGATGTGGCAATGAAAGAGTTTGGCATTGTTAAGCCTGAAGACCAGGCAATGTTTATTGCTCAGTCAGGACATGAATCAGCGGGGTTCTCTGCGCTGGTAGAGAGCTTCAACTACACCCCAGCCGCTCTGCTGACCACCTTTGGACGCCGCATTACGAACTACCAGGCCTATATGCTTGGGCGTGACAAAGAAAAAGGGCAGGTAGCCAATCAGCCAGCCATTGCAAATCTTGTGTACAGCAATCGCCTCGGTAACAAAGCATCGGGCGATGGGTGGAAATATCGTGGCCGTGGGCTGATTCAGATTACCGGTCTTGATAATTACCGCCGCTGCGGAACGGGATTAAAACTGGATTTAGTCAGTAATCCTGAGTTGCTGGAAAAGGATATCAACGCAGCACGGTCAGCTGCATGGTTCTATGCCACCAGCGGATGCCTGAGCTATTCCGGCGATCTGGTTCGCATCACTCAGATCATCAATGGTGGGCAGAACGGCATTAACGACCGCCGTAAACGTTACGCCAAAGCTAAAGCCGCACTGGTATGAGGTCGCTATGGGACTTGAAATGATTATCGGCCTGGCTGTTGCTGTACTGGCTGCAATTGCAGGTGCTTTTGGTCTGGGTAAATCACGCGGTACAAGTATCGCCGAAACAAAAGCGGACCAGCAGCGCACTGAAGAACGTGCAACTGCTACTGAAGCTGTTGCAGAGCGCCGGGTAGAAACAACAAAAGGAGCCAGGGATGTACAACAGACTGTTAATCATCTTCCTGATGACGATGTTGACCGTGAGTTGCGCGAAAACTTTACCCGCAAAACCTGAAGTAACGGACACGGCCTGTGACTGGGTGAACATCATTTACCTCACCGAGCACGATATTGCTGTGCTGGATAAGCAAACGAAGCGGGACATATTGGCGCATAACAAATCAGTGCAGGCTAACTGCAGGAAGGAGTCAGGGCGTGAACGTAGAGAACCTAAGTAACGCGCATTACATCTATAACGAAATGAAAGAGCTACAGCGACAGAAAGGCATGCTGGAAAGTGGTGCCGGGCTTGGTGTGACAATCCAGTCTACCTATCAGGATAATGCCTTTCTTGATGCCATACGCCCGCATGCAGTGACCGAACTGGATAGACGCATTCAGCAAAAGATCGAAGCACTTGCGAAACTCGGGGTGACATTCACTTAAAGGTTTTGTTGCTGTAGCGTTTAGTAAGTTCAAGGGTTATCCAAAAACATATTACATCAATGATTTTCTCAATATGTGGAGCGTATGCAAGTACAAGTTCGAGCGCGGTTTGGTGGTTCATTTTATCTCCTAGGCTTTATATGTGGAGATAGTCACGAGTTGCCATCTCCTATTGGAGTGCCTAAAGCTTGCACAGCATGTAGAAGCAGCAGTCTAGTGTACTAGACTGCTTGAATTCTCTGGATCAACCAAACACTTAAGCTCGACTGAATTGGCATTACATCAGGCATTCACTGAGTGCCTGTGATAATGCTAGAGTATCCCGTCACTTACGGAGGGATCATGTCAACAGCTGATAAAATTGCCTTGTTTTCAATGATAGGGACAACCGTTTCTGCCATTGTGTCAATGATAACCTTATTTTTTGCAAAAACTGCTTTAAACACTTGGAGACACCAAGAGGTTTTGAAATCTAAGAAAGATTTTAAAATGGCATTGTTAGAACTTAAGTTCGTAACCCTTTGGCAACCTGATGAAATCGATCCAGTACAACTTAGGATCGGAAGAAATCTTCTTTATAGTGGAAATGAGCTGAGAACAACTAAGCTTCTAGATGAGCAAATAAACGCTTTTAAAGGTCTGGCAAAAGAATTTGAAAAGTTAGAAGATTCTATGCAAATGTGTGCTAGATATTGGTTTGCTACGGAAAAGTTATTTAAAGATACAGATGTTGAAAAATTATGGGCCAATATTATGTCGGCATATAATCAATATACTCAAGGGAAGAAAAATCAAGATTATTTCATCAGGCATTTAGATGAACTAATTAAAGTAGATCTTTACTTTGTTTCTGCGTACTAAAATTCGCTAGTTCTACATCGCAGCCTGGCAATAGCGGGGATTTTTAACACAAGAGAACCTTGTTAAAGAGAGGTTCTCTTATTCGTCCTATCACATCACAAATTTAACTATCTGTATTATCTGCGACGGCGATATAAACGACCCAGAGCAGTCGCTCCAGCACTTCTTATTGATGGTTCATGGCTCTGTGTAAGATCCATAAGACGTTCAACAACGTCACTTGTGTCTGGGGCCCCTTCGCCTAGAGCCAATGCAGCTGCAATGACAACAGAAGGCTCGCGATCCTTAGTGAGAGTGATTAAACGGTCAACAATTTCTGAAAGCATAATAAAAGTCCTCTTATATCGGTAAGTTAAACATACATAGAGTAGATGATTATAACAATCAGGCATAGCAGCATAGATTGGTGAATCGCCTAACTTTGCTGGAAATAGTGATATTAGTTAAGGGGCCTTAATATGCCACCACGTACACCAAAGGCTTGTAGAGTGCGAGGTTGTCGCAACACGACAACCGATCCAGCAGGCTACTGTGAAAATCACAAAGGTGAAGGCTGGAAGTCCTATAAGCCAGGGCAATCCCGTCACCAGCGTGGCTACGGGACGAAGTGGGAAGTCATCCGGGAGCGGATACTTAAGCGCGACAAAGGGCTGTGTCAGAACCATCTTCGGAAGGGAGTCGTGAAGCAGGCGTCCTGTGTGGACCACGTCATGGCGAAGGCCCACGGCGGTACTGATGAAGACAGCAACCTTGAAAGCCTGTGCTGGTCGTGTCACGCAGCGAAGACCGCGCGTGAGCGTCTCAAGTGAGAATTGATGTCATCATCAGCCAGGGGAGGGGGGAGGTCAAATCTCTGCAACCGCGCGCCTTCCGGACTGCCCGCCTCCTCGTATTTTTATACCCGCGAAAAATGAAATTTAACCAGGAGTGTCGCTTATGGCTGGAACGGCGGGGCGTTCCGGGCGTCGCCCCAAGCCAACGGCGCGCAAGGAGCTGGCAGGGAACCCCGGCAAACGAGCCCTGAATAAAGAGGAACCTGTATTCACACCGATTAAAGGCGTGGCACCACCTGACTGGTTTTCTGAGGATGAAGGTCTGCCAATGGCGGCCGTCATGTGGGAACTGACCACGAAAGAATTATGTGGACAGGGGCTACTCTGTGTTACCGATCTTGCCGTACTTGAGCGCTGGTGTGTTGCCTACGAGTTCTGGCGCAGGGCGGTTAAAAATATCGCCAGAGACGGGCTGTCTATCACTGGTGCTATGGGGGGGAAGATAAAAAACCCTGAGCTAACCGCAAAGAAAGAGCAGGAATCGGAGATGAGTTCTACCGGCTCCATGCTTGGCCTTGACCCCAGCAGTCGTCAGCGACTGATTGGCCTTGCCGGACAGAAGAAAACCTCTAACCCATTCCTGAAGATGATCAACTCATGAGCCGGAAATCGTACCCCAACGTAAACGCCGCGAATCAATACGCCCGCAACGTTGTGCGGGGGAAAATTCCGGCGTGCCAGTTTGTCATTCAGGCCTGTCAGCGTCATATCGATGACATGGCGGCTGAAAAGAGTAAGAAATTTCGTTACCGCTTCGATAAAGACATGGCAGAAAAGGCTGCGAAATTTATCCAGCTGTTGCCACATACAAAAGGAGAGTGGGCATTCAAGCGGATGCCGATCACCCTGGAGGCATGGCAACTGTTTATTGTGTGCTGCGCCTTTGGCTGGGTCCAGAAAGGATCGAAGCTTCGTCGATTTCGCGAGGTTTACACGGAGATACCGCGTAAAAACGGGAAATCGGCCATTTCGGCGGGTGTGGCGCTGTACTGTTTTACCTGTGATAACGAGTTTGGCGCTGAAGTATATTCCGGGGCCACAACTGAAAAGCAGGCGTGGGAAGTATTCAGGCCCGCTCGTCTGATGTGTAAGCGCACACCGCTGCTGGTGGAAGCGTTCGGGATCGAAGTTAATGCATCCAACCTGAACCGGCCAGAAGATGGCGCGCGTTTTGAGCCGCTGATTGGTAACCCTGGGGACGGCGCTTCACCGCACTGTGCGATTGTTGACGAGTATCACGAACACCCAACAGATTCGCTCTACACCACAATGCTGACTGGTATGGGGGCGCGGCGACAACCGCTGATGTGGGCGATCACCACAGCAGGTTACAACATCGAAGGTCCATGCTACGACAAACGACGTGAAGTGATTGAAATGCTAAACGGCACGGTACCCAACGACGAGTTGTTTGGCGTGATCTATACGGTTGATGAAGGTGACGACTGGACTGATCCAAAGGTGCTTGAGAAAGCCAACCCGAATATGGGTGTCTCAGTCTACCGCGACTTTCTGTTAAGCCAGCAACAGCGTGCTATCAATAATGCTCGCCAGGCTGGCGTGTTCAAAACCAAGCATCTCAATATCTGGGTTGCTGCCCGAGCAGCTTTCTTCAACCTGGTATCCTGGCAGAACTGCGAAGATAAAACCCTGACCTTGGAAATGTTCGAAGGTCAACCATGTGTTCTGGCTTTTGACCTGGCGCGCAAGCTGGATATGAACAGTATGGCGCGGTTGTTCACCAGGGAAATTGACGGCAAGACACATTACTACAGCGTTGCTCCCCGCTTCTGGGTTCCCTACGACACAGTATTCAGTGTTGAAAAGAACGAAGATCGTCGTACTGCGGAGCGATTTCAGAAATGGGTTGAAATGGAACTGCTTACAGTTACTGATGGCGCTGAAGTGGATTACCGCTACATCCTTGAAGAGGCCAAAGCGGCAAACAAACTCAACCCGGTCAGTGAGTCACCGATTGACCCATTCGGCGCGACGGGGCTTTCACATGATCTGGCTGATGAAAGTCTTAATCCGATCACTATCGTTCAGAACTACACCAATATGTCAGACCCAATGAAAGAGCTGGAAGCAGCCATTGAGTCTGGGCGTTTTCATCACGACGGCAACCCGATAATGAGCTGGTGTATCAGCAACGTGGTGGGGAAATATCTGCCGGGGAACGATGATGTTGTGAAGCCTATCAAGGAGCAGAACGAAAATAAAATCGACGGCGCGGTGGCGCTGATAATGGCGATCGGACGGGCAATGCTTAAAGAGCCTGGCGATTTCCTCTCATCTCTTGATCCGGACGATGATCTCTTAATTCTATGAAATCACTTATTGCTGATGTTATCGGTATGGCCGGTTTCGGCCTGCTCACGTCTGGGTTTTACCTGCAGTTTGGTCTGGCCCCGGCTCTCATGTTCTCCGGCGGACTCCTGCTGGTCGGCGCCCTGGCTATAGCCAGAAGGGGGACGCGTGCTGCTTGATGCTATGTTCAGAAGTGAGTCACTGGAAAATCCTTCCACCCCGATTACCGGGGATGCTGTTGATACTGATGGGTTGTTCCGGGCAGATGTTTATGTCAGTCCTGAGACTGCGATGAAACTGGCGGCGGTGTATGCCTGTATCTATGTATTGTCTTCCAACCTTGCCCAGATGCCACTGCATGTTATGCGTAAGCACAATGGTAAGGTTGAACCCGCACGGGATCACCCTGCGTTTTATCTGGTTCATGATGAGCCAAACACCTGGCAGACCAGTTACAAATGGCGCGAGCTGAAGCAACGCCACATCCTCGGCTGGGGGAATGGGTACACCTGGGTGAAACGCAACCGCCGCGGCGAAGTAACTGCACTGGATTGCTGCATGCCATGGGAAACGACCCTGATTAATACCGGTGGTCGTTACACTTATGGGGTTTACAACGAAGAAGGCGCTTTCGCCATCAGCCCTGACGATATGGTTCACATTCGCGCGCTGGGTAATAACCAGAAAATGGGGCTTAGTCCAGTGATGCAGCATGCTGAAACAATCGGTATGGGCATGAGCGGTCAGAAGTATACGGAGAGCTTCTTTAGTGGGAATGCAAGGCCTGCTGGCATCGTCACGGTGAAGGGGGAAATTAAAAGCGAAGGATGGGAACGGCTCAAAAAGGTTTGGCAAAAAGCCGCGCTGGCGCTACGGAGCCAGGAAAACAAAACCATGCTGCTGCCTGCGGATCTGGATTACAGGGCATTGACTGTATCGCCAATTGACGCGCAGATCATCGACATGTCCAAGCTAAATCGCTCAATGATAGCCGGGATTTTCAACGTACCGGCACACATGATTAACGACCTCGAAAAAGCCACCTTCAGCAACATAACACAACAGGCCATTCAGTTTGTTCGTTACTCAATGATGCCCTGGGTGACGAACTGGGAGCAGGAGCTTAACCGTCGGCTGTTTACACGGGCAGAACTGGCAGCAGGTTATTACGTTCGCTTTAACCTTACTGGGTTGTTGCGCGGTACACCGCAGGAGCGCGCGCAGTTCTATCACTTCGCGATCACCGATGGCTGGATGAGCCGCAATGAAGCCCGTGCTTTTGAAGATATGAACCCGGTCGATGGGCTGGACGAAATGCTTGTCAGCGTTAATGCCGCTAACCCTGCAGACGATTTCAAGAAAAACAAAACCAAAACCGAAGAGGATAAAACCGATGAGTGATCGCGAGACTCGCTGTTACAGCGGTGAGGTCCGTGCCGAGCAGCAGGGCGAGCAGCCCACGCGAATTATCGGTTACGGCTCGGTGTTTAACAGTCGCTCAGAACCCCTCTGGGGGTTTCGCGAAATTATCAAACCAGGCGCTTTCGATGACGTGCTTGGCGACGATATCCGGGGGTTATTTAACCATGACCCGAACTTTATTCTGGGGCGTAGTTCGTCAGGAACGTTAAACGTGAATGTCGATGATAAAGGCCTGCGCTATGACATCGCGGCGCCGGATACTCAGACCATTCGCGATTTGGTACTGGCCCCGATGATGCGCGGTGATATCAACCAGTCGTCTTTTGCTTTCCGCGTAGCGCACGATGGTGAGAACTGGTATCAGGACGACGAAGGGATAGTCATTCGCGAAATTAATCGTTTTTCACGCCTCTTTGACGTCAGTCCGGTGACCTATCCGGCCTACCAGGAGGCTGATTCTGGCATCCGATCCATGAAAGCCTGGCAGGAGGCGCGCGACAGCGGTGCGCTACAGACCGCCATCACTCAACGAATGGCGCGTGAGCGCCTGCTGACTCTTCTTAACGCGTAAGGAAAATCCATGAAATTGCACGAACTGAAGCAGAAACGTAACACCATTGCCGCAGAGATGCGCGCCCTGCACGACAGCATTCCGGAAAATACTGTCTGGTCTGAAGAGCAGAATAAAAAATGGAATGATGCCCGCAGTCAATTGCAGGCGCTGGATGAGCGTATCGGGCGTGAGGAAGAACTTCGACGCCAGGATCAGACTTATGTTGACGATCAGGAGCCGGAACTGCGCGCCCAGCAGACTACACCGGAAAAACAGGCTGATGAACGCCGCGCCGCTGCGTTTGACCGCTTCCTGCGTAACGGATTTGCTGAACTGACCGCTGAAGAGCGTCAGGCAATTAAAGAACTGCGTGCTCAGGGAACCACACCTGATGATAAAGGTGGCTATACCGTCCCAACTCAGATGCGTAATACCATCATTGATTCAATGAAAGCCTACGGCGGAATCGTGAGCGTTGCGCAAATTCTTAATACCTCAAACGGTCAGGATATTACCTGGTCAACTTCTGACGGTACTGCTGAAGAAGGCGAACTGCTCGCAGAAAACAACGCGGCCAGTGAAGGTGATGTGACGTTCGGTACCGCGATCCTGGGTGCTAAGAAGTTGTCATCCAAAATTATCCGCGTATCTAACGAACTACTGCAGGACAGCGGCGTAGATATCGAATCATACCTTGCGGGGCGCATTGCACAACGTATTGGCCGCGGCGAAGCTAAATATCTGGTGCAGGGCACGGGTGCTGGCACACCACTGCAGCCAAAAGGGCTGGCGGCTTCAGTAACCGGGACTGTTTCTGCGGCGGCGGCCGCAGCATTCACCTGGCAGGAAATGAATAGCCTGAAACACGCGATTGATCCGGCATATCGCGGTGGTCCAAAATTTCGTTGGGCATTTAATGACGGAACGCTTCAGGTAATCGAAGAAATGGTGGATGATCAGAAGCGCCCACTGTGGCTCCCAGATGTTGTTGGTGGCTCTCCGGCAACCGTTCTGGGCATTCCCTATGTAATTGATCAGGCAATTGATGCCGCTGCAGCGAGTAAGAAATTTATTTTCCTGGGTGATTTCAATCGCTTCATTGTTCGCCGCGTTTCCTACATGACCCTGAAGCGTCTGGTAGAGCGTTATGCGGAGTATGATCAGACCGCATTCCTTGCTTTCCACCGCTTCGATTGCGTGCTGGAAGATACCGCGGCCATCAAAGCGCTGGTGGGTAAAGCACCGTAATCAATATTTCTGCTGTCTCCTGATGCCGCGTTAGCGGTTTTTTTGTGCCCGTCTTCAGGCGGGCATAGGGATATTTATGCTGCTGACTCTGAGCGAAATTAAGATCCAGCTGCGGCTGGAGGACGACTACACCGACGAGGATGAACTGCTGAAGTTGATCGGGAGCGCGGTACAGTCCAGGACGGAGAGTTTTCTCAACCGAACCCTCTATGACGAAAATACCGGCGTTCCAGATAACGATCCTGACGGGTTGGTTCTTACTGAGGATATTCGGCTGGGGATGCTGCTTCTAGCTACTCATTTTTATGAGAACCGCTCATCGGTATCTGAAGTGGAAAAAACGGAAATGCCCCAGTCTTTCAACTGGCTCGTCGGCCCTTATCGGTTCATCCCATTATGAAACTGAGACAGGCGCAAACAAGTGCGACATACCTGCTGCCCGATCCGGGTGAGCTTGATAAACGGGTGATACTCAGAAAACGGGTTGATGTCCCTTCTGCTGATTTTGGTACCGAATCTGAATATCCGGTGGTATTTCCGGTCTGGGCTAAGGTAATCCAGACCAGCGCGACGACATACCAGGAAACGGCTCAGACTGACAACGTGATCACGCATTACATCACCATCCGCTGGCGCCGCGGAATTACCAGCGATTTTGAGGTGGCGAAGGGGGAAGAGGTGTATCGCGTGAAGCGTGTTCGTGATCTAAACAGTAAACGACGGTTTCTGCTTCTTGAGTGCACCGAACTGGGTTTATTTACAGAAAATACCGGAGGGAATTCCAGTGGCGGAACCCTTTTTACACGTTGATTTTCAGCAGCCGAACGAAATGCGTTTCAACCGCGCGCGCGTTCGGCGTGCCTTTGTCACCATCGGCCAGCGCCATATGCGCGACGCACGCCGTCTGGTGATGCGCCGTGGCCGTTCTGAACCTGGTGAAAACCCCGGTTACCAGACAGGCCGCCTGGCTAAATCCATCGGTTACATGGTGCCTAAAGCCAGTGCTAAACGACCAGGTTTTATGGCTCGAATCGCACCGAACCAGAGGAACGGGCAGGGTAACCGGCTCATCACCGGCGATTTTTACCCGGCATTTCTCTTCTACGGTGTGCGCGGTGGCGCAAAACGTCGGCGCAGTCATCACCGTGGCGCTTCTGGTGGTAGTGGCTGGCGGCTGGCACCGCGTAACAATTTTATGGTTGAGACACTCAACAAAAATAACCCGTGGACGCGCTACTACCTGGCGCGTGAACTGCGGCTATCACTCAAACCGGAGAGGCGACGCTGATGAAACTGGCCCCGATTATTGCAGCACTACGGGCGCGTTGCCCGGAATTTCAGAATCGTGTGGCGGGTGCTGCGCAGTTTAAGGACTTGCCGGAAGTCGGGAAGATGAAACTGCCGGCGGCTTATGTTGTTCCTGGAGATGATTCGCCAGGGGAGCAGAAGAGCCAGGCTGACTACTGGCAGGATTTAACCGAAGGGTTTTCCGTCATTGTGTTTGTCAGCAATGGTCGGGATGAGCGCGGTCAGTTTGCCTCATATGATGTTGTTCACGATGTACGACAGTCACTGTTTAAAGCGCTCTTGGGCTGGAATCCTGAAGAGCGAGGAAACCCGATCACCTATGCAGGCGGCACGCTGCTTGATGTGAACCGGCATGAACTGAGCTACCAGTTCGATTTCTCTGTGTTGAAAGAGCTTTCAGAAGATGACACTCGTCAGCAGGACGAGCTGAACGATCTGGATGATTTTAAAACGCTGGCGATTGATGTTGATTTTATCGATCCGGGACATGGCCCCGATGGGGAGCCCGAGCATCACACAGAGATAACTCTTCCCTCCTGAGGAAACCCATGTTTGTAAAACCCAAAAACGGGCGGTCAGTACATGACCCTGCCCGAGGCGACCTTTTGCCTGTTGAAGGGCGAAATGTTGAAGAAAGCAGCTACTGGCTGCGCCGGGAAGCCGCTGGCGATATCAGGCGCGTGAACAAAGTTAAACAGAAAAAGGTGGAAACCAATGACCGTTAGTTTCAGCACTATCCCGGCAAATACGCTGGTGCCACTGTTTTATGCTGAGATGGATAATTCGGCGGCAAATACAAGTCAGGAGTCAGCGCCATCATTGCTGCTGGGCCATGCGAATACAGGTGCGTCAATTCAGCCTGATTCACTGGTGCTGATGCCGTCCGCTGATTACGCAAAGCAAATTTGTGGTCCCGGTAGTCAGCTTGCACGCATGGTTGCTGCGTATCGTAAAACCGATCCTTTTGGTGAGCTATACATCATTGCTGTCCCTGAGCCAGCGGCAGGAGTGGCGGCCACGTATACCCTGACCGTAACTGGCGCAGCAACTGAGAGCGGCATGGTGAATGTTTATGTCGGGCGTACTCGTATTCAGGCAGCAGTTGTAAGCGGTGATGATGTTGAGGCTGTGGCATCAAGCATCAAAGATGCAATCAATGCTGATCCTATGTTGCCGGTTATCGCTTCGTCTGCTGCTGGCGTGGTCACGCTGACAGCACGTCACAAAGGTCTGAGCGGGAATGAAATCCCTGTCGTTCTGAATTATTACGGTTACGGTGGTGGTGAAGTGTTGCCTGCAGGCATAGCGGTAGCCGTCGCTGCTGGCGCTGCCGGAACGGGGGCTCCGTTACTCAATGGCGCTATTGCCGCTATGGCTGATGAGCCGTTTGATTATATTGGCCACCCGTTCAATGATTTGGCCTCGGTTAATGCATTTGTCAGCGAAATGAACGATACCAGCGGTCGCTGGAGCTACGCGCGCCAGCTGTATGGCCACGTTTATACCTCGAAACTCGGAACGCTCTCTGAGCTGGTTGCCGCAGGGGATCAGCTTAACCAGCAGCACATTACTCTGGCGGGCTACGAGAAAGAAACGCAGACTCCGGCAGATGAGCTAGCGGCCAGTCGTACCGCGCGCAATGCGGTATTTATCCGCAATGATCCGGCGCGCCCAACCCAGACAGGTGAACTCGTGGACATGCTACCAGCGCCAAAAGGGAAGCGCTTCACGATGACCGAGCAGCAGTCTCTGCTGTCACATGGGATTGCAACCTCATACGTTGAAAGCGGCACGCTGCGCATTCAGCGCGACGTTACAACGTACAAGAAAAACGCCTATGGTGTTGCAGACAACAGCTATCTCGACAGCGAGACGCTGCATACCAGCGCTTATGTCTTGCGCAGGCTGAAATCGGTTATCACCAGTAAATATGGGCGCCATAAACTGGCAAACGACGGTACCCGTTTTGGCCCCGGCCAGGCGATTGTTACTCCGGCGGTAATCAAAGGTGAGCTTCTGGCAACCTATCGCCAAATGGAACGCGCCGGGATCGTAGAAAATTACGACCTGTTCAAGCAATACCTGAAGGTTGAACGTGATGCGACAAACCCAAACCGTATCAACACCCTGTTCCCGCCTGACTACGTTAACCAGCTGCGAGTGTTTGCGGTCGTTAACCAGTTCCGCCTTCAGTATCAAGAGGAGTCCGCATAATGCCGCGCATTGCAGGTACTTGTTATTTCAAAATTGATGGTCAGCAATTATCCATGACCGGCGGTATTGAGGTACCGATGAACACTAAGGTCAATGATGATGTTATTGGCCTTGATGGCTCGGTAGATCGTAAAGAAACGCACCGCTCGCCGTATATCAAAGGCACCTTCAAAGTGCCGAAAGATTTTCCGGTCAACAAGGTCACCACCTCGGACCAGATGACTATTACCGCCGAACTGGCAAATGGTCAGGTTTATGTCTTGTCGTCTGCCTGGCTGCACGGTGAGGCAAACCACAATGCCGAAGAAGGTACGGCGGATCTTGAATTCCACGGTGAAGAAGGGGATTACCAGTAATGAAAGAACTTGAACTGAACCATCCAGTAACCGCGCATGGAGAAACGATCAGCGTCCTGGAGTTTAACGAGCCGACTGGTAAAGACGTTCGTGAACTTGGTTATCCGTACCAGATGAATCAGGACGAATCCATCAAACTGCAGGCGCATATTATCGCGAAGTACATTGTCCGGCTGGCAAATGTACCGCTGAGCACGGTAGATCAGATGAAACCCGGCGACCTGAATAGTGCTGGTTGGCTGGTTGCAGGTTTTTTCCTCCAGGCCTGACTGCCGATTATCTCACTAATTGCTTTTTTGACTGCGCCAGTTACTGGCGCATTAATCCATTTGAATTGCTGAAAATGCCAATCAGTGAGATTCCGCTGCTGGTCAGTCAGGCAAACAGAATAGAGCAGGAGAAGAAAGGCAATGGCTGAATTTGAGCTCAAGGCCCTGATTACTGGCGTTGATAAACTATCTCCTGCGCTTTCACGTATGCAGAAGAACATCCGTGGTTTCAAGCGCCAGGCAGAGGAAGCTTCAAAGGGAGGATTAGCGCTGGCTGGTGGTTTGGCTGCTGGATTGACTGTATCGCTGAAAGCCTATGCGGATCAGGAGAATGCGGCTACAGGGCTGAAGGTCGCGATGATGCAGGCGAACGGAGAAGTCGGCAATAGTTTTGAAAAAATAAACAAACTGGCTGTTGGGCTTGGGAATCAGTTACCTGGCACGACTGCTGATTTTCAGAACATGATGCAGATGCTTGTTCGACAGGGTATTCCGGCAGAAAACATTCTGGGTGGGGTAGGCAAAGCGACTGCATACCTTGCTGTACAGCTTAAAAAAACACCTGAAGCAGCGGCAGAATTCGCCGCAAAAATGCAGGACGCAACTGGGACCGCATCAGATGACATGATGGGATTATTCGATACTATCCAGAAGGCATTCTATCTGGGGGTTGATGATACCAACATGCTGTCGTTCTTCACAAAGACCAGCTCAGTTCTGAAGATGGTTAATAAGGACGGATTGAAAGCCGCTCAGGGACTTGCTCCGATCAGCGTCATGATGGACCAGATGGGTATGCAGGGAGAGTCAGCCGGTAACGCCCTTCGAAAAGTCATTCAATCTGGCCTTGATCTTAAAAAAGTCAGAGCGACTAACAAAGGATTGAGGAAACAACGTATTCGGCTAGACTTTACGGACGGAAAAGGAGGTTTTGGTGGTCTGGACAAAATGTTCAGCCAGTTGGCCAAGCTCCGAAAGCTGACAGATACGGATAAAACTTCAGTACTGAAAACTCTCTTTGGCGATGATGCTGAAACCCTGCAGGTTGTGAATGCCCTGATCGACAAAGGTAAAGACGGCTACGATCAGATCCAGCAAAAAATGAATAAACAGGCCAGCCTGAATAATCGAGTTCAGGCCCAGCTGGGAACTCTTACCAACCTATGGGAGGCGATGACAGGGACGGCCACAAATGGACTCGCAGCTATAGGTGGTGCTTTTTCATCGGACACTAAACAGATTGTTAATTGGCTTGGTGACCTCGGGGAAAAATTTTCTAACTTTGCCGAGAAAAATCCTGATGTAATCAGGGGAGTAGTCGGCCTTGTTGCTGGTCTTGCTGCTTTAAAGCTTGGGTTTATGGGAGTTAACTTTGCTTTAGGTCTGGTGAGTAAGACTATATCAATGTCCCCGTGGGGGATATTGTTCAGACTTATTGCAATAGCCGCAGGTTATATCATTGCCAACTGGAGTACGGTAGGCCCGTGGTTTAAAGAAATGTGGGATAAGATTGGGCCATATTTCCAAGTCGGATGGGAGTTGATGAAAACAGTCTTTGGTTGGACACCACTAGGATTGATCATCAATAACTGGGGGCCAGTTGTTAAGTGGTTCCAGGATATGTGGAACAAGCTCAAACCTATTATTGAATGGTTCTCTGATGGAGCCAGTGACACTGTTGCTGCTGCTAACGCTGCGCAGTGGAGCGCTGGCGGTTACGGTGCTTATGGTTCCGGAGTGGCAAGCACTGGGTATAACCCCTACCAGATTAAGAAGGGAACCTCTGCCAACCCCAAGAGTACGGTGACAGTCCAGTTTGAAAATGCACCTCCAGGGATGAAGGTGACTGAATCTCGATCATCTGGAATTGATGTAAACCATGATGTTGGATATACCAGAATCGGACGGTTCGGCATGGGCGGGTAATTCTTGTATTGACGGTGTGTACAACGGTGCTTCATGTTACTGTTGGAAATAAATAGACACAGGAGATACTGGAATGGCAAAAAAAATGCTTTTACAGGCCGCTGTGGTAGCGGCTGTTTTAGCGCTATCTGGATGTAAGATTGAACTTGGCTCATTGATTCCAATGTCAGGACTGACAGGTCAAGACATAAAAACTTCTACAGCGGAGCTTTACCTAGAGGTGCCTTCTTGTGATAGCTATGAGGATTCTCGGCAGCCATCTCAAGGACTAATCGATGCAAAGAACCAAATTGCATCTTTATTTTCTGGAAGCGAGTTCAAAGAGTGTTTTAAAAAGAAACTCGACAGCTTTGCTTTATTCACAGTTCCATTGGCATATGGCCCTGACAGCAAAATAAAAGACAACCCGGCACAGTTGAGAGTTCTTTATAACGAAAAGAAATTTGCTTACTTTGAAGTTGGAGCAGATTTAAAGAAAAAATTGAATCAAGTAAAAAATAAACCATCTATAGCTGGAGGGTTTAACCCATCAGATGTTTCTATTTTTATTACTTTGGTTAATGATACCGGGCATGATATTAAATCAGGTTTTGCAGGTGCTTACTTAGGTGGTACCCCAGTGATTCAGGCTGATGGAATAGGTATTCCAAATGGGAAGCAACTTACATTAAAGCTGTCAGATGTGACAACATCGGTTATTTTTGATGATTCTCAAAATAATTACGCATGGTTCATGACTGATATTCAATGAGTTGTAAATGATTCGTTTTATTTCGTAGAGATAAAACCCGCTTCGGCGGGTTTTTTTATGCCCGGAGTTACTATGGCGTGGAAAGATCGGCTGGTGGATGCGTCGTTTCGTGGCGTTCCGTTCAAAACTGAAGACGAGAGTCTAACCGCTGGGCGGCGCGTCGAAACACACGAATTTGTGAACCGTAATAAGCCCTATACGGAAGACCTGGGCAAAGCAACTTCAAGACCTAAATTTTCTGCCTATGTCATCGGGGATGACTGCTACGAGCAACGTGACAGACTGATTGAGGCTCTCAATAAGCCGGGGCCGGGGACCCTTATCCATCCAGCATATGGCGAGATGAGCGTTTGCGTCGATGGCGAAATTAACGTGAGTTCATCGAGCAGTGAAGGGCGCATGGTGCGCTTTGATCTTCGTTTCGTTGAGGCTGGTGAACTTACTTATCCGACATCAGGTACCGCGACGGCTAACACGCTGGTTTCTTCCTGCTCTGCTCTTGATGACTGCATCAGCGATAACTTTGACCAGTTTGGCATGGACGGAATGCCTGATTTTGTACAGAGCGGTGTGATTGACGATGCGACCAGCATGCTGGGCTATGTCTCTGACAAAATGGCGATGGTCGATTCTGGTATTTCCGCCGCCGCACGGCTAATGCAGGGGGATATCTCTGTTCTGCTCCCGCCGCCATCTTCAGGCAAGGGCTTCGTTGACCAGTTGCAGGCAATGTGGCGTTCGGGGAATCGGCTCTCTGGTAATGTCAGCGACCTGTTCACAATGATTAAAAACTTTTCAGGTATCTCCATGGGGAGTGATCTGGCACCGCGTGGCGTATGGAAAACGGACAGCAAGACGACGCAGAGCCAGAAACAGCAAAGTAATTATGTTGCCGGCGCGGTTCGCACAACAGCAATAAGCGAAGCGGCTTATGCTGTCACGACGTTACCTGCTCCAGTTGTCACGACAAGCGAGCAAAGCCAGCAGTCCACTGGCTGGCCTTCTGTTACTCATCCTGAGCTGAATAATGCTCCTGATGAAGCGACAGTTGTCGACGTGCCTACATGGGATGATCTGGTCGATATCCGTGACACGCTGAATACTGCTATTGATAAAGAACTATCCCGCACGACCGATGATCGTTTGTTTCTGGCTTTGCGCAGAGTGAAGTCTGACCTTAACAACGACATAAAACACCGCCTGATACAGACCCAAAAGACCGTTATCAGAACGCCTGATGAGGTAACTCCTGCACTGGTTCTGGCGGCAACCTGGTTCGATAACGCTTCACGGGAGTCTGACATTGTCAGGCGCAATGCTGTGGCTCACCCGGGCTTTGTGCCGGTAGCTCCGCTGAGGGTTCCTGTACGATGAACGATAACGTGACTCTCCGTGTTAACGGTCGTGAGTGGGGGGGCTGGACGTCAATTCGTATTGGTTGCGGGATTGAGCGTTTGGCCCGAGATTTTAGTGTAGAGATTACCCGCCAGTGGCCCGGTGGTGATGGTGTTGCGTCACTTCAGCCCAGGGTTAAAAACGGCGACAAGGTTGAAGTTCTAATCGGTGCTGACTTGGTGGTTACCGGTTGGGTTGAAGCAACGCCGGTTCGCTATGATGCGCGATCAATTAGTGTCGGAATTAGCGGGCGTAGTCTGACCGCCGATCTGATTGATTGTGCTGCTGAGCCGACTCAATTCAATGGGCAATCACTCGTTCAGGTTGCCTCGGCGCTTGCCAGACCTTTTGGCATTGCGGTGATAAACGCTGGCGCGCCGGGTGGTGTTATACCCGGCGTGCAACCCGACCACGGTGAAACGGTTATTGAAGTCCTGAACAAGATGCTTGGACAGCAGCAGGCGCTGGCCTACGACGATCCGCGTGGAAGGCTGGTAATCGGCGGCATTGGTACCACGCGCGCTCATACAGCTCTGGTGCTGGGAAAAAACGTTATTTCCTGTGATACCGAAAAAAGTATTCGTGAACGTTTTTCCACTTATCAGGTTTCTGGTCAGCGCGCCGGAAATGATGATGATTTTGGTGCTGCTACCACGACGGCTCTTCGTGCAAAAACAACAGATGCCTCAATTGGCCGTTACCGCCCTATGGCAGTACAACAAACAGGGCAGTCCACTGGCGCCAGTTGTATTGCGCGCGCCGAATTCGAGGCGCGACAACGCGCTGCACGTACCGATGAAGCCACGTACACGGTGTGGGGCTGGCGACAGGGGGATGGTTCTCTGTGGCAGCCAAACCAGCGGGTTATTGTTTTCGATCCGATCTGCGGCTTCAACAACCGCGAACTCCTCATCTCTGAAGTCTCATTCACTAAAGACAATAACGGCACCCTGACAGAGTTACGCGTCGGGCCGCCGGATGCCTATCTTCCTGAGCCCGAAGAGAGCAGTCAGAAGCGTGCTAAAAAACGCAAAGTCAAAGAGGACACGTTCTAATGGGAGTAATGCAAAGCCTTCAGAGACAGGTTCTGGGACTCATTGGACGCGCTGTTGTGAAGAGTATCAACGCAGCTTCCAAGTGCCAGATGATAGATGTTGAGTTACTGGCTGGGCAGCAAAAGGCGGGTATTGAGCACCTTGAACCCTATGGCTTCACTTCTCGTGCACAAGCGGGGGCTGAGGCTGTTGTTTTGTTTCCTGATGGTGACCGTTCTCACGCCGTTGCGATCACCGTGTCTGATCGTCGCTATCGCATGAAGGGGCTCAAAACGGGGGAGGTTGCTCTCTACGATGACCAGGGGCAGTCAGTCACGCTGACACGCGCCGGGATTGTTGTTGATGGTGGTGGCAAGGTGATTACGTTTAAAAACGCGCCTAAAGCCCGCTTTGAAATGGATATTGAGTCAACGGGCCAGATCAAAGACCTCTGTGATACTTCTGGCCAGACAATGTGGGCGATGCGTGTTGCTTATAACGGGCATAAACACAGAGAAAACGGGCAGGGCAATAACACCGATACACCTGATAAACAAATGGAGGTGTGATGGAACTCTGGCTTACGGTAAATGGGAAACGGGTAAGCGCCGGTTCTCAGCTTGATCCGCTCACCCGCGCTGTAGTGATTTCTTTATTCACCCACCGCCGCGCCGATCCTGATGATAAAGCTGATGTTCCGATGGGGTGGTGGGGCGATACCTGGCCGGTTGTCGCGAACGACCGTTATGGTTCGAAATTGTGGCTACTCCAGCGGAGCAAGCTCACGAACGCCCTGGTGAATACCGTGCGCAACTATCTGCGTGAAGCTCTTCAATGGATGCTGGATGACGGTGTGGTATCTCGTATCGACATTGATATCCAGCGAACCGGTATTAATGAACTGGGGAATAAGATTGTTCTCTGGCGACGGGATGGTCCGGTAACGATTTCTTTTAACGATCTGTGGAGTGTAATCACCAATGGCGGACAGTGAATTTCAGCGGCCAACATTGGCC
This sequence comes from Citrobacter sp. RHBSTW-01044, assembly GCF_013781945.1. Classification (NCBI taxonomy): domain Bacteria; kingdom Pseudomonadati; phylum Pseudomonadota; class Gammaproteobacteria; order Enterobacterales; family Enterobacteriaceae; genus Citrobacter; species Citrobacter sp. RHBSTW-01044. The sequence goes on from NZ_CP056180.1 coordinate 1,502,055, forward strand.
GAAAACATCAGCATGATCCGCACAGACCTTTTTGCACGCCTTGACATCAATGATGAGCTTCGCCGCATGGATGAAGATGTCAGGGCCAAGGTTTATGCCGGGGCGCTGCATACGGTTTATGGCTATATCGATTATCTGGCGATGAATATGCTGCCTGACCTGTGCGATGAGTCATGGCTTTATCGGCATGCTGCTATGAAGCGATGCCCGAGAAAAGATGCCGTGGCCGCATCTGGTTTTATGCGCTGGGATGGCGTAACGAACGGGCTGAAGGTGAGCGCCGGCTCGGTAATTCAGCGTGACGATTTCGTCCAGTACATCGTTCAGGCAGACGCAACAAGTGCCGGTGGCGTGCTTCGTGTACCCGTTGTCTGCAGCATGACAGGTATGACCGGAAACATGGATGATGGTGAGGCGCTCTCACTGGTTACGCCGGTTAACGGACTTCCTTCCGGCGGCATGGCCGATACGGTCACTGGCGGTTTTGATATTGAAGACCTTGATGTCTGGCGTGCCCGTGTCCTGGAACGCTACTACTGGACCCCGCAAGGCGGCGCTGACGGAGATTATGTTGTCTGGGCAAAAGAAGTGCCCGGCGTAACACGCGCGTGGACTTACCGGCACTGGATGGGGACGGGAACGGTCGGCGTTATGATTGCCAGTAGCGACCTGATTAACCCGATTCTTGATGATGCAACAGTTGCTGCGGCTCAGGCACATATTGAACCGTTGGCGCCCGTAGCGGGTTCAGACCTCTATGTATTTAAGGGGACGCCAAAAACGGTCAACTACACCATTGACCTGAACCCGGATACTCCTGAAATACGCGCCGCAGTTGAGGCCGAGCTTCGTTCATTCCTGCTGCGTGACGGCTATCCGGAAGGGACGCTTGAGCTTTCCCGTACAAACGAGGCGATTTCTATAGCTGCCGGTGAGTACAGCCATAAGCTACTTTCTCCAACAGTTGATACGCCAGTTGCAAAAAATGAACTGGCTGTACTGGGGGTAATAACGTGGGCGTGAGTAATGATGATTATGTCCAGTTACTGAGTGCGCTGCTTCCACCCGGACCTGCATGGTCAGTTGACGATGTTGCAATAAGTGGCGTAGCGCCTTCTTTGCTCAGGGTGCATCAGCGTGCTGATGAACTCATGCAGGAGCTTGATCCGCGTACCACAACAGAACTTATTGACCGATGGGAGCGGTGCTGCGGTCTGCCTGATGAATGCATACCATCAGGAACACAGACGTTACGGCAGCGACAGCAACGGCTGGACGCAAAAGTTAATCTTACCGGAGGAATCAACGAAGATTTCTATCTTCGTCAACTGGCCGCTCTGGGGAAGCCCGGCGCCACTATCACGCGCTATAACAAGGGACCTTTCAAATGTACGTCGTCGTGTATGGATGCGACCTATTCAACTGAATGGCGTTATTACTGGCAGGTAAATATGCCAGCTTCAACGGACGCCACCTGGATGACCTGCTCAGACAATTGCGAAACGCCCATTCGTTACTGGGGCGATACTGTTGCCGAGTGCGTTATCAATAAACTGTGCCCGTCCCATACCTACGTAATATTCAAATATCCGTAACCGGAGACATTATGCATCGCATTGACACACCTACTGCGCAGAAAGATAAATTCGGCGCGGGCAAGAACGGCTTTACTGCAGGTAACCCCCAGACAGGAACCCCGGCCACAGATCTTGATAACGATTATTTTGATATGTTGCAGGAAGAACTGGCGGGAGTTGTAGAAGCAACCGGCGTTAATCTGGATAAATCAAAACATAACCAGTTACTTACTGCCCTGAAGGCGCTGCTGTTAAGCCGTGCACATCCTTTTGCAGATATTAAGGCAGACGGAGCTGCAGCAATTGCAGAGGCTCTCTCAAACCTTGGTCTGGGAGAATTGGCTCTGGCAGGGACGATCACCGGCGTTTTTGATACCAATGGCTACATGAAAATCCCGGCAATTATTGGCGGCGTGAAGAAGACACTCATCATTCAATGGGGACAGGGAAATAACACACCTTCAGCCACGTCTCAGACCTCATACCCTATTCCATTCCCGGAAAAGGTCTTTCAGGTAATCCCTATTGGCTTTCAGGTCGCTGGAAACCAGCAATCATACGTAACGCTTAACAGTACAACTCCGTTAGATAAATTTACCTGGAACGGCTTCTTCGCATCAGGAGGAACAGCTCCAGCATTAAGTTCGCAAGCTGGACAGGTTAGCTGTCGCTATATCGTTATTGGCTGGTAAGGAGGCAATAAAATGTACCAGTATTCACCATCTACAAATTCGTTTTATCCGGATGATTTGCTTTCTGTATATGAAGAAGCAGGAACTCTGCCGAATGATCTGATCCCAGTTTCTGAGGATGTATTTCGCGAGTTCACCGCCACGCCTGAACCGGGCAAAATGAGAGTTGCAGGCAGTGACGGCCTGCCTGCATGGGGTGATATTCCGCCGCCCACCCATGAAGAATTGATCGCCATTGCCGAACAGGTACGACAGCAACGACTGACCCATGCTGATGCGGTAATGCTCGACTGGCGAACTGAGTTAATGCTGGGTGAAATCAGCGACTCCAACAGAGCGAAACTGTCGGCATGGCTGGCTTATAAAAACGAGGTTAAGTCGGCTGATGTAACAACCGACCCTGAGCATGTTAACTGGCCCGATGCCCCTGAATGATTTATTTGCCGCGACCTGACATATGCAAGTTCTGGACGCGGCTAGGTTTAGTTTTCATGTCATGGCGCAGTGATGAGTATATTAGCGCATGAAGTTATTGCCAGATTCCTTTTCCTATTTTTGTCGCGGCTGTAATTGCTTGTGCTGTACTGCCGAACAGTTGCTGCGCTGCCATCTGCCACTTGTTTTCTTTGTGAACTAACAGTAAATATTGTTTTAAGGTATCAGCATCGAAAACAACGGCAAACGTGAGCATGTCCTTTGATGGCTCTGGAAGCACATTATCTGGCGGGAAGTAAATTCTTATCCCGGAAATAATTATGTTGTCGATGTCCATCATTCATCTACCAGCCACATATCAGCCTCTTCAAACATTTCCTGAACAGTACGGCTTATCTGTTCCTTCTCATGCTTGCTGGCGTCAGTGTTGATCGCCGGCAGTGTCATCATCGGTTTAACCCGGACATCAGCATCCGGAAAAATCCGGTGAACCCTCTTACTCAATTCGCCCAGAATGATATCTTTTGCACTGGGCAGACCATCAAAATTCCTTTTGTCATAAACGAGTTCCACGAACATTGCTTATTGCCTCTTTACTGGTTGGATATACAGTATTTATACTGTGTTTTTATCCAGTGTTCAAGAAGGGGTTAATGATGCCACGACGTAGCGATATTGAAATAGCCTGGCATGCTTCGATACAGCGAGAACCGAATGGTCGGAAGACTGTCACCACACAGCGGTTTGTCCAGGAACTGGGTAAGGTTAACTGGCACTGGACGATGAAGCAGGCCAACGATTGGATAGAATGTTATGTGACAACATTCCGCGATGTATCAACGCAGGAAGGCGAGAACCGAACCTTTCAGCTGTTCAATCCAAACGGAGGGCTTTAGCCATGGGGTTCCCTTCACCGGCCAGCGATTACGTTGAAACGAGGATCTCCCTCGATCAGCAGCTTATCAGCCAGCCAGCAGCGACTTACTTCATGCGGGCATCGCGTTCACATTTCAGGGAAGGGATACTCCAGGGGGCGCTGCTGGTTGTTGATGCGTCACTTACTGCCTGCGATGGCTCACTGCTGATATGTGCAATCGACGGGGAGTTCAGGATCAAGCGATATCGGACTCATCCTCAACCCCACCTGATTAATCTGGAGAGCGGGAGAAGGGAGGCGCTACCAGCAGATGATGACGGTTACGGTTCTGCACCCGCTATATTCGGGGTGATTACTTACATCATTAATGATGCCAGGAACGCGAAGTTTGATGATTGTCCGGTGATGTAACGATTTTAATGAGCCAAGGAATGGTTTCAAAAAATATGTACATAAATGAGTACATAAAAATTAGATTAATTGCAAATAAATCCCTATTATACAGCTAGTTATAATTTTATATTTCTATATCCATTTAACTAAGGGGACGAAGCGGCACGAGTATAGCGTTTTTTACTCACAACGGTAAGCCTCAGGCCGCCCAACTGCTCAAACCGTCACCATTCAAGCCTGTTTTTTCTGGTTTTTCTGCTTTTGCTCATCCCGCCTGGCTTGCAACCTGGCTTCTTCTTTGCGTTTATTGCTCATATCATTGCGGATTTGCGCGTGGCTCATCAGCGCGAAGATAAACGTTCCGCCACAGATATTTCCGGCGAGCGTAGGGAGAGCAAAGGGCCAGAAGAAATCACTCCAGTGCAGCGTGCCATTAAAGACCAGATAGAGAATTTCCACCGAGCCGACGACGATGTGCGTGGTATCGCCCAGCGCAATCAGCCAGGTCATCAGAATAATGACCACAATTTTTGCTGCCCCGGCGGCGGGAAACATCCATACCATTGTGGCAATTAACCAGCCAGAAATGATGGCGTTGGAAAACATCTCCGTTGGCGTGTTTTTCATCACATCCATGCCGATTTTGACAAAAGCATCGCGGGTTTCTTCATTAAAAATCGGCATATGCTCAAACGCCCATGCCGCAACCCCGGTGCCAATAATATTACCTAGCAGAACCACACTCCACAGGCGCATCAGCAGGCCAAAATTGCCGAGCGTAGGGTTTTGCATTACCGGCAGGACGGCGGTGACGGTATTTTCGGTAAACAGTTGCTGGCGGGCCATAATGACAATTATAAAGCCGAAAGTATAACCGAGGTTCTCCAGCAAAAATCCTCCAGGCACACCTTCCAGTTGCACATGAAAAATTCCTTTAGCCAGTAGCGAGGCGCCCATCGAGAGTCCCGCAGCGATGGCTGACCACAGTAGCGCCATCGCGTCGCGCTCCATTTCTTTCTCCCCATCCTGGCGGATATGTTCATGGATCGCCATGGCGCGGGAGGGGAGTCTGTCCTCATCGACCTCAATCTTTTTACCCTCTAGCTTTTCGTCACTGTCGACCTGGAGTTCGTCGCTGTGCCGATCAATCTTTTCGTTCTCAATGTCATTCATAGCCGAATCCTGAATTAGCACGTATTGCTAAAGCGTAGCGGCTTTTGCCCGAAAATCAGCGGGAGAAAGTCTGAGATAGCAAAAATGGTAACGTTTGTTTTTATTGGGGTAGCTAGAATAGAGCCGCCGCGGAGTAAGCATTACCAGGCTATGATCAAATCAGTAACACAGGGTATATAGACATCATTTGACGTGCTGTTACAATCGCTCACATCTAAACAGGCGGATACGTCATCGTTCCGTCATGGATGGCAATCAGCGATAGCCATAATACACAGGGAGACACTTATGAAGCTTCGCCTGTCGGCGCTTGCGCTGGGAACCACACTTTTGGTGGGGTGTGCGAGCTCTGGTACTGAACAGCAGGGGCGTTCGGACCCATTTGAAGGGTTCAACCGCACCATGTACAACTTCAACTTTAATGTTTTAGATCCATACGTTGTTCGACCGGTGGCAGTTGCCTGGCGTGATTATGTCCCGCAGCCGGCGCGTAACGGTTTGAGCAATTTTACCGGCAACCTTGAAGAGCCGGCCGTTATGGTCAACTACTTCCTGCAAGGTGACCCCTATCAGGGGATGGTGCACTTCACCCGTTTCTTCCTGAACACCCTGTTAGGTATGGGCGGATTTATCGACGTGGCGGGTATGGCTAATCCGAAGTTACAGCGCGTTGAACCACACCGTTTTGGTAGTACGTTAGGCCACTATGACGTTGGTTACGGACCGTATATGCAGCTTCCATTCTACGGCAGCTTCACGCTGCGTGATGATGGCGGCGACATGGTGGATACGCTGTATCCGGTACTGTCCTGGCTGACCTGGCCGTTGTCGATAGGTAAATGGACGGTTGAAGGGATTGAAACCCGCGCGCAACTGCTTGATTCCGACGGTCTGCTGCGTCAATCTTCCGACCCTTACATCATGGTGCGAGAAGCTTACTTCCAGCGTCATGACTTTATTGCGAACGGTGGGAAACTCAAATCAGAAGAAAACCCGAACGCGAAAGATATTCAGGACGATTTAAAAGAGATCGATTCTGAGTAAGGAAGGATGAAAATAAAAAGGTGAGCTAAAAAGCTCACCTTTTTTATATCTGAAGAAAATCAGAATGCGTAGTTCAGGTTCATACCATACAACCACGCTTTCCCTTCAGATTCGAAGGAGTACGGGCCTTCTTCGAATTTCACTTTCTGGCCGTGCATATAAGAAATGCCAACATCCAGTGAAGCGTCCTTATTAAACGCGTAGGTTGTACCAGCACTCAGCCAGAAGCGGTCCTGATCTGGAATAGAGATGGAACGGCGGTTGGCCGGAACCGGGCTATCATCAAAGGCGATACCGGTACGGAACGTCCAGGTATCGTCATAGTAATAGGTAGTGCCTAGTGCGATGCGATAAGAATCTTTGAAGCCTTCTTCTTTGTAGAATAGCGTTTGGCCGTTATTGCCTTTCGCTTTCAGTTCCTGGAATTGACTCCAACTGGTATAAGCCATGCTGTAGTGAACCGCCCACTGTGGCGCAACGCGGTTATAACCTGATATTTCCCACATTTCTGGCAGATTCAGATCAAGTGAACCGTCGATTGTGTTACCGTTGGTGCCAGCCGGCAGACTAGCGAATACAGGACGCAACTGTGCCGGAATTCGGTCTGTTGATGGCAAGCTGCTGCGGTAATCACCGTCGAAGTCAACTTTTACCTCCGAACGGTAAGTGAAGCCGTAGCGGTTGTCTTTGTCCACTTCATAAAGAATGCCGGCGTTCCAGCCGAAGCCCCATTCGTCACCCTTGAGACGTGCAATCTGTGTATCTGCTGGGTATTGTGCGGCTAGTGCGGGAGGAACCCTGCCACCAGAGCCTGCAACTATCTGCTGCGGCAAATCGCCTGCATAACGTTCAAGCTTCGCTTTAGCGTAAACTGCGTTAAAGCCGAGGCCAAAGCTGAAGTGATTATTCAGACGATAGGCACCGCTCAGGTTAAGGTTAAGCGTTTCCAGGTCGGTCTTTCCACCCATGGAACCAGCGCTGTAGCTGTTATTAAATTCTGTCGCCAGACCGTAGTTAGAGGTAACTGACGCCCCCCAACCAAATTGATCGTTTATAGGAGCCACAAAGTGCAAGTTCGGTATCCAGGCAGTTGGGGCAATATTATCCTGACTGGCGTCATTACCAATACGTGAGCGTCCGGAAATATCGACATCCGGGTCAACGAAAATTGCACCCGCTGAAAAAGTAGGGCGGTCAAACATCATAATCAGCGCCGGGTTACGACTGGCGTTACCTGCATCATCTGCAATAGCGCCTTCACCCGAATATGCCCGGCCAAGGCCAGAGGAAGAAAATTCGTTTAACTGAAAGCCTGCAGACCAGGCCTGTGTGGAGATAATTGCCACTGCGACTGCGAGAGCAGACTTTGTAAACAGGGTTTTCTGGCTCATGACCATAACCTCATTGATTTATTTTTATACAAACAATGTTACATACCGTAACAGGAGCGCGAAGTGTAGGGTCTGAGGTACAACTTAGAAATCAGACCAGTGCCGAGAGTATAGGTCTGACCAGCTGAAATGTTGCAAGTATGTTTATAAATATTTTCAATTCTGATCTCGGAAACGCGATCCAGCTGGCAAAATTGCGGGTATGCACACTCACCTGTTTGGGTGATTTTTGTTTTAGATCATTTTTAAGTGTGATTTCGGTCACTTATCCCATTTCATACAATTAACGACTGGAGAGGCGAATAATGGGAGCGTAAAATATCCCCATCGTTTATCTGGCACCACAGGTGCGAATACAGAGGAAATCTACAATGAGTAAATGCAGTGCTGATGAAACCCCGGTTTGCTGCTGTATGGATGTTGGCACCATCATGGACAACTCCGATTGCACCGCGTCATACAGCCGTGTGTTCGCGAATCGTGCAGAGGCAGAAGAAACGCTGGCCGCTCTGACTGAGAAGGCGCGTGGCGTGGAATCTGAGCCTTGCCAAATCACCTCGACCTTTACTGAAGAGTCTGAAGGTGTGCGTCTGGATATCGACTTTGTTTTTGCCTGTGAAGCTGAAACGCTGATCTTCCAACTGGGTCTGCGTTAATCCCTTCTTTAAAAGCCCTTGTTACCCGGTAGCAAGGGCTTTTTCGTCACTGTCAGTGATTATTCACTGTGTCTTAGCTCCCACTTTCTTTTCTCCCTGCTTGGCTAAATGTAAAAAATTGGTTAAGACTGTGATCAGGTCAGACCACTTATTTTTATTTTTTACAGGGGAGTGTTATGAGTCAGGCTTTACCGCTGGTTACCCGCCAGGGCGATCGCATCGCCATCGTAAGCGGATTGCGTACGCCATTTGCCCGCCAGGCAACCGCGTTTCATGGCATTCCCGCCGTAGATTTGGGGAAAATGGTCGTTGGCGAGCTGCTGGCGCGCAGCGAAATTTCTGCTGATGTGATTGAGCAACTGGTCTTTGGCCAGGTGGTGCAAATGCCCGAGGCCCCAAATATTGCTCGTGAAATCGTGCTGGGAACCGGGATGAATGTGCACACCGATGCCTACAGCGTAAGCCGAGCCTGCGCCACCAGCTTCCAGGCGGTGGCGAATGTCGCGGAAAGCCTGATGGCGGGGACTATTCGTGCAGGAATTGCCGGCGGTGCGGACTCCTCGTCAGTTCTGCCTATTGGCGTTAGCAAAAAGCTGGCGCGGGTGCTGGTGGATGTCAATAAGGCCCGGACCACCGGTCAGCGTCTTAAACTTTTCTCCCGACTGCGCTTACGTGACCTGATGCCCGTACCGCCAGCCGTCGCCGAGTATTCCACCGGTTTACGCATGGGGGATACGGCCGAGCAAATGGCCAAAACTTATGGGATTACGCGAGAGCAACAGGATGCCCTGGCGCACCGTTCTCATCAGCGCGCCGCTCAGGCGTGGTCTGAAGGCAAACTGGCAGATGAGGTGATGACCACCTACGCGCCACCTTTCAAAGATCCTTTTTCAGAAGATAACAATATTCGCGGTAACTCTACGCTGGCCGATTACGCCAAACTGCGTCCGGCCTTTGACCGAAAGCACGGCACCGTTACCGCGGCGAACAGTACCCCGCTAACGGACGGCGCAGCCGCCGTGATTATGATGACGGAATCGCGTGCGAAAGAGTTGGGGCTGGTGCCGCTGGGATACCTGCGTAGTTTTGCCTTTACCGCCATCGATGTCTGGCAGGACATGCTGTTGGGGCCGGCGTGGTCAACGCCGCTTGCCCTGGAGAGAGCGGGTCTGACCATGGCTGATTTAACCCTGATCGATATGCATGAAGCATTTGCCGCACAAACGCTGGCGAATCTTCAACTGCTGGGTAGCGAACGTTTTGCCCGCGAAGTGCTCGGCAGGGCGCATGCCACGGGCGAGGTTGATGACAGTAAATTTAATGTGCTGGGCGGATCGATTGCCTATGGACACCCCTTCGCCGCCACCGGTGCTCGCATGATCACCCAAACTCTCCATGAGTTACGACGTCGTGGTGGTGGTTTTGGTTTAGTGACAGCCTGTGCAGCAGGTGGTCTGGGTGCGGCAATGGTTCTGGAGGCGGAATAATGGAAATGACATCGGCTTTTACGCTAAACGTACGTCTGGATAACGTCGCTGTGGTTACCATTGATGTGCCCGGAGAGAAAATGAATACCCTGAAGGCGGAATTTGCCTCTCAGGTTCGGGTCATTCTGAAACAAATTCGCGATAACAAAGCATTACGCGGCGTGGTGTTCATTTCGGCGAAACCCGATAACTTCATTGCCGGGGCGGATATCAACATGATTGGTCGCTGTCGCAGCGCGCAGGAAGCTGAAACGCTGGCACGCCAGGGGCAGCAGATTATGGCGGAAATTAATGCCTTGCCGATCCCCGTTATCGCCGCAATTCATGGCGCCTGTCTCGGCGGTGGCCTGGAGATGGCGCTGGCGTGCCACAATCGTATTTGTACCGATGATGCTAAAACCGTACTGGGTTTACCGGAAGTGCAGCTTGGTCTGCTGCCCGGCTCTGGCGGTACCCAGCGGTTGCCCCGTCTGATTGGCGTCAGTACCGCGCTGGATATGATCCTCACCGGAAAACAACTACGCGCAAAACAGGCGCTGAAAGTGGGTTTAGTGGATGAAGTTGTACCGCATACCATTTTGCTGGAAGCGGCCGTAGAACTGGCCAAAAAGGATAGTCCCGCACACCGTACTCTGCCGGTGCGAGAGCGTGTGCTAGCGGGGCCGCTGGGGCGGGCGCTGTTATTCCGCATGGCCAGTAAAAAGACGGCGCAAAAAACGCAGGGCAACTACCCTGCAACAGAACGTATCCTTGAGGTCATCGAAACCGGCCTGGCGCAAGGCAGCAGCAGCGGTTACGACGCCGAAGCCCGCGCGTTTGGCGAACTGGCGATGACATCTCAGTCTCAGGCGCTGCGGCACATCTTTTTTGCCAACACCGATGTGAAAAAGGATCCCGGAAGTGATGTGAAGCCCGGCCCGCTAAACAGTGTAGGCATTTTGGGCGGCGGTCTGATGGGGGGCGGTATTGCCTATGTGACGGCCTGTAAAGGCGGCTTGCCAGTGCGTATCAAAGATATAAATGCCAAGGGAATCAACCACGCGCTGAAGTACAGCTGGGATCAGCTTGAAACGAAGGTTCGCCGCCGTCATATCAAAGCCAGCGAGCGTGATAAACAGCTGGCGCTGATTTCGGGATCAACCGATTACCGTGGCTTCGCTCATCGCGATCTGGTTATTGAAGCCGTATTTGAAGATCTGGCGTTAAAACAACAGATGGTGGCAGAAGTTGAGCAAAATTGCGCATCTCATACCATTTTTGCCTCTAACACCTCATCTTTGCCAATTGGCGATATTGCGGCGAAAGCTGCCAGGCCTCAACAAGTAATTGGTTTGCACTTCTTTAGCCCGGTGGAAAAAATGCCGCTGGTCGAGGTTATCCCGCATGCCACGACCTCTGAGCAGACAATTGCCACAACCGTTAAACTGGCGAAAAAGCAGGGCAAAACGCCGATAGTGGTCAGAGATAAGGCCGGATTTTATGTTAACCGCATTTTAGCGCCATACATTAACGAAGCTATTCGTATGCTGACCGAAGGCGAGCGGGTTGAAGCCATTGACGCCGCGCTGGTTAAGTTTGGTTTTCCGGTCGGGCCAATCCAACTTTTGGATGAGGTCGGAATTGACACGGGCACTAAAATTATACCAGTGCTTGAGGCTGCATATGGAGAACGTTTTAGCGCGCCTGCAAATGTTGTTGCTTCAATTTTGAATGACGATCGCAAAGGTAGAAAAAATGGTCGGGGTTTCTATCTTTATGGAGCGAAAGGGCGTAAAAGCAAAAAACAGGTCGACCCTGCAATTTATACGCTTATTGGCGTCCAGGGTCAGGGCCGACTCACCGCCGCGCAGATCGCCGAGCGGTGCGTCATGTTAATGCTCAATGAAGCAGCACGCTGTTTCGATGAGAAGATTATCCGCAGCGCGCGTGATGGCGATATCGGCGCTGTATTTGGTATTGGTTTTCCGCCCTTCCTCGGCGGCCCGTTCCGGTATATGGATTCGCTCGGCGCGGGTGAAGTGGTTGCTGCTCTGCAACGACTGACCACGCAATACGGCTCGCGGTTTACGCCGTGTGAGCAGTTATTGCAGATGGCGGAACGCGGTGAAAGATTCTGGAGTAATGGGGAAACTGACCTGAATTCATGAGGTCAAAGGTAGGATGAATCCGCACTGAATGTATGGGTCGCGCTCAAAATGTAAACAGAGATTGACTATACTTACGCCGTTGAGGTAAAAAACAGCGTTTCATTCGGTGAATGGATAAGGCACAATGCCGGCCACCACATCGTTACCACGGTCAATAGGGGCTGTGGATAAAGGTGTCGGTGATTCTGGTTAACAAAAGCGGTGCAATATGCAAGTTTTTATCATGCGTCACGGCGACGCAGCCCTCGATGCCGCCAGTGATTCGGTTCGTCCCTTAACCTCCTGTGGTTGTGACGAATCTCGCCTGATGGCGAACTGGCTGAAAGGTCAAAAAGTGGATATCGAACGTGTTCTGGTGAGCCCGTTCCTACGAGCCGAACAAACGCTGGATGTGGTGGGGGAGTGTATGAACCTGCCAACCGGTGTGGATGTTTTGCCGGAGTTGACTCCCTGCGGCGATGTCGGTCTGGTCAGCGCCTATTTACAGGCTCTGGCCAATGAAGGTATCGCCACGGCGCTGGTCATCTCTCACTTACCTTTAGTGGGGTATCTGGTGTCTGAACTTTGCCCAGGCGAAACACCGCCGATGTTTACCACATCAGCGATTGCCAGCGTAACGCTTGATGAGAGCGGGAAGGGTACTTTTAACTGGCAGATGAGCCCGTGTAACCTGAAAATGGCAAAAGCGATTTAAAAAGCCTGGAATCGGATAAGGCACAGCCGTCATCCGGAAAATCAAAGGGCCGCAAATGCGGCTCTTTCTGTTTTTCTGGATCAGGGAAGTTCGGGCGGTTGCCACTCTTCCACTTCAATCAGCAGCAGCAGCGCGGCGTCGCCACCGTACTCTTTTGGCGCTTGATGAAAGGCCATCACGTGCGGATGCTGCGCCAGCCAGAGCGGCGTTTGCTGCTTAAGAATATGTTTTCCGTGACCATGCATTACGCAAGCGCAAAACACATGCTCGCGACGACAGGCGGCAATCAGCGCGCCTAACTCCTGTTTGGCCTGCTGCTGGGTCAGCCCGTGCAGATCGAGAAACAGCTCCGGGGAGTAATCGCCACGGCGCATTTTCTTCAGTTCGAAATGGCTGACGTCGGCACGCAGATATCTTACCGGGCCGTCCGTATTCAGCAGCGGCTGAAACTCGTCCGAGAAATAGTGACTGGCATCAGCTTGTTCCTGCAGCAGCCTTTTAACCGGAACCTCGGTAATTTTTTTACGTAGCGGTCGGTGAACAATGGTGTCCTGTTTAATTTTACGCGTGCCGGTCATCAGCTGGCGAAACAGCGTCTGATCCTCCTCGCTGAGCGATGTTTTCTTTTTCATTCGAGAGTCTCATCTTTTATTTTTCGTTAGTTTAACCCGACTCGGCGGGCATCCGATCGCTTAAAACGCAATTTTCGCGCTCAGGCCCTGTGTGAATGCTGATTTATCGCCGTCTTCGTGGCAAACTAGCCGCCGAAATTAATACGAGCATGCCCTGGAGGAATACGTGGATAAAATTTTCGTCGATGAAGCAGTGAGTGAACTGCATACCATTCAGGACATGTTGCGTTGGGCGGTCAGCCGTTTTAGCGCGGCGAATATCTGGTATGGCCATGGCACGGATAACCCATGGGACGAGGCCGTACAACTGGTGCTGCCGTCACTTTATCTGCCGCTGGATATTCCAGAAGATATGCGTACCGCGCGTCTGACTTCCAGCGAGCGCCATCGCATTGTTGAACGCGTGATTCGCCGCGTCAACGAGCGCATTCCAGTCGCTTATTTGACCAACAAAGCCTGGTTCTGCGGGCATGAGTTTTATGTTGATGAACGCGTGCTGGTACCACGTTCGCCGATTGGCGAGCTTATTAATAACCGCTTTGCGGGCCTTATTAATGAGCAGCCACAGCATATCCTTGATATGTGTACCGGCAGCGGCTGTATTGCCATTGCCTGCGCCTATGCTTTCCCGGAGGCCGAAGTGGATGCGGTGGATATTTCCACCGACGCGCTGGCGGTGACCGAACACAATATTGAAGAGCACGGCCTGATCCATCATGTTACGCCGATCCGTTCCGATCTGTTCCGCGATCTGCTGAAAGTCCAGTATGACCTGATTGTGACCAATCCGCCGTATGTCGATGCGGAAGATATGTCCGATCTGCCAAACGAATATCGTCATGAACCTGAGTTGGGTCTGGCGTCCGGCAGCGATGGACTGAAACTTACCCGCCGCATTCTGGGTAACGCTCCGGACTATCTGTCAGATAACGGTATTCTGATTTGTGAAGTCGGAAACAGCATGGTACATCTGATAGAGCAATACCCGGATGTACCGTTCACCTGGCTGGAGTTCGACAACGGCGGTGACGGTGTATTCATGCTGACCAAAGAGCAGTTAGTTGCTGCTCGCGAGCACTTCAGCATTTATAAAGACTAAATACACGCGCACATACACAACACTCATAACGGAGCCGTGATGGCAGGAAACACAATTGGGCAACTCTTTCGCGTAACCACTTTCGGTGAATCACACGGGCTGGCGCTCGGTTGTATTGTCGATGGTGTTCCGCCGGGCATTTCTCTGACAGAAGCTGACCTGCAGCACGATCTCGACAGACGCCGTCCGGGCACATCGCGCTACACTACGCAGCGTCGTGAGCCGGATCAGGTGAAAATCCTCTCCGGCGTGTTCGAAGGCGTTACCACCGGCACCAGCATTGGCCTGTTGATCGAAAATACCGATCAGCGTTCACAGGATTACGGCGCGATTAAGGACGTTTTTCGTCCCGGACACGCCGACTATACCTATGAGCAGAAATATGGCCTGCGTGACTACCGTGGCGGCGGACGCTCATCCGCACGTGAAACGGCGATGCGCGTTGCGGCCGGAGCGATTGCCAAAAAATATCTGGTGGAAAAATTCGGCGTTGAAATTCGCGGCTGTCTGACGCAGATGGGAGATATTCCGCTGGAGATCAAAGACTGGTCCCAGGTGGAACTTAACCCGTTCTTTTGTCCAGATCCGGATAAACTCGAGGCGCTGGACGAACTGATGCGTGGGCTGAAGAAAGAGGGCGACTCCATCGGGGCGAAGGTGACCGTTGTTGCAAGCGGCGTACCAGCGGGTCTCGGCGAACCTGTATTTGACCGCCTGGATGCTGATATCGCTCACGCGCTGATGAGCATTAACGCCGTTAAAGGTGTTGAGATTGGCGACGGTTTTGACGTTGTTGCACTGCGCGGCAGCCAGAACCGTGATGAAATCACCAAAGAAGGTTTCCAGAGTAATCATGCGGGCGGCATTCTTGGTGGGATCAGCAGTGGGCAACAAATCATTGCTCATATGGCGCTGAAACCGACCTCCAGTATTACCGTTCCAGGGCGCACTATTAATCGCTTTGGTGAAGAAGTCGAAATGATCACCAAAGGTCGTCACGATCCGTGTGTTGGGATCCGCGCCGTGCCAATCGCCGAAGCGATGCTGGCGATCGTGTTGATGGATCACCTGCTGCGTCAGCGGGCGCAAAATGCGGACGTGAAGACCGATATTCCACGCTGGTAAGAGATGAAAAAAACGGCACTTGCGGCGCTGACTCTGTTTGCCAGCACCGCCTGTCTGGCGGCGACGCCCTGGCAGAAAATTACCCATCCGGTTGCAGGCAGCGCGCAGTCTATCGGCGCGTTCTCCAATGGCTGTATTGTTGGCGCAGATTCGCTGCCTGTACAGTCAGAACACTATCAGGTGATGCGCACCGATCAGCGCCGTTACTTTGGCCATCCGGATCTGGTGATGTTTATCCAGCGTCTGAGTAATCAGGCCAACAATCTGGGGCTGGGTACGGTGTTAATCGGCGATATGGGCATGCCGGCCGGTGGGCGATTCAATGGCGGTCACGCCAGCCACCAGACGGGACTGGATGTAGATATTTTCCTGCAATTGCCGAAAACCCGCTGGACCCAGTCGCAACTGCTGCGGCCGCAGGCGTTAGATCTGGTCTCACAGGATGGCAAACGTGTCGTGCCGTCACTCTGGAAGCCGGAGATTTTCAGCCTGATCAGGCTGGCGGCAAAAGATAATGAAGTCACGCGTATTTTCGTGAATCCGGCGATTAAGCAGCAACTTTGTCTGGATGCAGGGACCGACAGGGACTGGTTGCGTAAAGTGCGGCCATGGTTCCAGCATCGTGCGCATATGCACGTACGGTTGCGTTGTCCTGCCGACAGTCTTGAGTGCGAAGATCAACCGTTACCACCACCGGGTGACGGCTGCGGCGCGGAGCTGCAAAGCTGGTTCGAACCTCCGAAACCTGGAACCACCAAGCCTGAGAAGAAGACACCGCCGCCGTTGCCGCCTTCCTGCCAGGCGCTACTGGACGAGCATGTACTCTAATGGATCATTTTGCCTCTCTGTTTATGGTGTCGCCACTGCTGTTAGGTGTGCTTTTTTTCGTGGCGATGCTGGCAGGTTTTATTGATTCTCTGGCCGGAGGCGGTGGTTTACTCACTATTCCGGCATTGATGGCGGCCGGGATGCCACCCGCGCAAGCGCTGGCCACCAATAAGCTACAGGCCTGTGGAGGATCTATCTCTTCCTCCCTCTATTTTATTCGCCGGGGCGTGGTTAATCTGGCGGATCAGAAGCTCAATATCTTCATGACTTTTATCGGCTCAATGAGCGGCGCGCTGTTGGTTCAGCACGTGCAGTCAGATATTCTGCGCCAGATCCTGCCGGTTCTGGTTATCTGTATTGGCCTTTACTTTCTGTTGATGCCGAAAGTGGGGGAGGAGGACCGACAGCGTCGGTTGCATGGGTTGCCTTTCGCGCTGGTGGCCGGGGGCTGCGTCGGCTTTTACGATGGCTTTTTTGGTCCGGCTGCGGGGTCGTTCTACGCGCTGGCCTTTGTCATGCTGTGCGGCTACAACCTGGCGAAATCGACGGCCCACGCCAAAGTATTAAATGCCACATCGAATATCGGCGGGCTGTTACTGTTTGCCCTCGGCGGCAAAGTGATTTGGGCGACCGGATTTGTGATGCTCATTGGCCAGTTTATTGGCGCACGGATGGGCTCACGGCTGGTGCTCAGTAAAGGACAAAAACTCATTCGGCCAATGATCGTCATTGTCTCCGCCGTGATGAGCGCCAAGCTACTTTATGATAATCATGGACAGGAGATTCTCCACTGGCTGGGGATGAACTAATGAATAATACCCATCACTACGAACAGTTAATTGAGATTTTTAACGGCTGCTTTGCCGATGAATTTAATACCCGTCTGATTAAAGGCGATGACGAACCGATCTATCTTCCTGCGGATGCGGAATTACCGTATCACCGTATCGTTTTTGCGCATGGCTATTACGCCAGCGCGTTACACGAAATTTCACACTGGTGCATCGCCGGTAAGGCGCGGCGTGAACTGGTCGACTTCGGTTACTGGTATTGTCCGGACGGACGCGACGCGAAGACGCAATGCCAGTTTGAAGACGTGGAAGTGAAGCCGCAGGCGTTTGACTGGCTGTTTTGCATGGCGGCGGGCTACCCGTTTAACGTCAGTTGCGACAACCTTGAAGGGGACTTTGAACCGGATCGCGTGGTATTCCAGCGCCGTGTCCATGCTCAGGTGATGGAGTACCTGGAAAAGGGGATCCCTGAACGTCCGGCGCGCTTCATTAACGCGTTACAGAATTATTATCACACGCCTGAACTTAAGGCGGAACAATTCCCGTGGCCCGAAGCGCTCAACTGAAGTCGCTGCCACGTTTACAATGAGGAAAGAAGATGATCGCGGAGTTTGAATCACGCATTCTGGCATTAATCGACGATATGGTAGAGCACGCCAGCGATGATGAGTTGTTTGCCAGTGGCTATTTGCGTGGACACCTGACGCTGGCCGTGGCCGAACTGGACGCTGGCGAGGACCATTCCGCTGAGGCATTGTACGCCAATGTGACCAGCAGCCTGGAAAAAGCCATCAGCGCAGGCGAACTATCGCCGCGTGACCAGGCGTTAGTGAAAGAAATGTGGGACACTCTGTTCCAGAAAGCTACTGCACAATAATTGCGGTAAATTGTGCCGGATGGCGACGCTCTGGTGTCTTATCCGGCCTACCTTGTTGGGGTGTTTGTAGGCCTGATAAGCGTAGCGTCATCAGGCCATGACGAGAGGGCACCCCATCCTTTTATTTCACCGCTTTACCCTTCAATAACTTCCTGACCCACAGACGATTTGGATTTAGCGCCGCCAGCGTGCTGGCATCCATGGGAATCGGTTCATTGCTCATTTGCGACGCCAGAATTTCTGCACACAGCGGGGCAGTACACAGCCCGCGCGATCCCAGCGCACCCAGCATAAATAAATCGGAATAAACCGGCGCGCTTACGGCGTGCTCTTTGTCTGCAGCAAGTGTGGTGTACTGGCTGAGCGTGGCGTCATAGTCCGCGACGTTGCCGACCATTGGCATGTGATCGCGCGTGGCGCAGCGCACCCCGCAGCGGGCGGCATTGTCACTAACGTCTACCTCTTTTGCCCACATAGCGTTCGGGAAGCAGTCGATTAAGCGTTGACGGTTTTGTTGCTGATCGTCCTCGCGATACGCTGTCTCTTCACTCCCACGATGATAGCTGGCGCCAATGCAGTGCTGCTGATTTTGCGGGTTGTGAGGCGTGAGGTAGCCGTCATAGCACAGCACCTGACGTAACGCTGAAAGTGCAGGTGTGGTGGGAATATGACTCACCTGACCGCCCACGGAGTACACCGGTAGCGGCTGCGTTTGCTCAAAACCGCTAATGCGATGACCGTTAGCCAGAACGACTGCTGCGTGAGAGGCGGTTTCTCCACTGGAAAACTGCAATTGCCAGCTTGCTGTCTGGCGAGTCAGTGAGGCCAGCGTATGTTGGTAGCGGGTGCGTAATCCCAGGGTTGTTGCATAGTCCAGTACCGCGGCGGTTAACTGCGCCGGGTACAGCCATCCTCCGGCCGGATACTGAATCCCGCCGCATCCGGTTTCCACACCTGTTGTTTGTAAAACCTGCTGTGCGTCAACCCCGACGGCGAGCGCAGCGGGCAGTTCAAGGGACAGCATCTGGGTGATTTTTTGCTGGCTTTTCTCATCCCACGCGAGTTGCGTCACGCCGCACCAGTCATGCGCGAACTCAACGGGGAGGGTGTCATACAGTCGACGGGCGAAGGTAAACGCAGTGGGGAAAAAGAGATTAATGGCCGCGTCATGTTTGCTAAGTAGGGGGTAGAGCGCCCCCTGGCGATTACCGGATGCGCCCCCGGCAGGTTTATCGTCGGCGCAATACAGCGTGACCTGCCAGCCGCGGCGCAATAACGCCAGTGACAGCAATGCGCTGGCAATTCCTCCACCAATAATGGCGGCTTCGCGCTTATCTGTTCCCGTACGCGCAAACCATGGCGCCGAGGACGTGAGCGCCTGAGTCTGTTCCATCACGCCACAGAGCATTTCGCGTTTGCGCCCAAAGCCTTTGCATTTTTGCATTGTAAACCCGGCTTCCTGCAACCCCCGACGTACAAAGCCTGCCGATGTAAAGGTTGCCAGCGTCCCGCCGGGACGAGCCAGTCGGGCCATCGCGTTAAACAGCGTTGGCGTCCACATATCCGGGTTTTTTGCCGGTGCGAAACCGTCCAGGAACCAGGCGTCCACCTTTTGATTCAGAGAGTCATCCAGCGTACTGGTCAGTTCGTTAATATCGCCAAACCACAGATCCAGCGTGACGCGCCCATCATCAAGCAGCAGGCGATGACATCCCGCCAGCGGCAGCGGCCATTGTTCTTGCAATGCCGTGGCCCACGGGGCAAGTTCTGGCCAGTGCTGGTGGGCTAAGGTGAGATCTTCACGCGTCAGCGGATATTTTTCAAAGCTGATGAAATGTAATCTTTCCAGGGTAGCTTCTGGGTGGGTATCGCGAAAATCGGCAAATGCCTGCCAGAGCGTGAGGAAGTTAAGTCCGGTGCCAAACCCGCTTTCTGCCACCACGAAGAGAGGACGTGAATGCGCAGGGAATCGTTGTGCGAGATGGTTACCGCCGAGAAAGACGTAACGTGTCTCTTCCAGCCCGTTATCATTAGAAAAATAGACATCGTCAAAATCTCGGGAAACAGGTGTACCCTCAGCGTTGAATTCAAGGTTGGCAGGTTGTATAGCGTATTGTTTCACGTAAGTTACTCGTCTGACAGGCTGTGCCCCGATCTTAGCGATGAGTGCCTGGCTGCGCAAATTTCCACATAAAATGGCTGATCGGACTTGTTCGGCGTACAAGTGTACGCTATTGTGCCACTCGAAACTTTAAAATAGTGCGACTTACAGAGGTATTGAATGAAACGTGCAGTGATTACTGGCTTGGGCATCGTTTCCAGCATCGGTAATAACCAGCAGGAAGTCCTGGCATCTCTGCGTGAAGGACGTTCAGGGATCACTTTCTCTCAGGAGCTGAAGGACTCCGGCATGCGTAGCCACGTTTGGGGCAACGTAAAACTGGATACCACTGGCCTCATTGACCGCAAAGTAGTGCGCTTCATGAGCGACGCATCCATCTATGCATTCCTGTCAATGGAGCAGGCAGTGGCTGATGCCGGCCTTGCTGCAGAAGATTACCAGAACAATCCGCGCGTTGGCCTGATTGCAGGTTCCGGCGGCGGCTCCCCACGTTTTCAGGTGTTCGGCGCTGACGCAATGCGTAGCCCACGTGGTCTGAAAGCGGTTGGCCCGTATGTGGTCACTAAAGCGATGGCGTCCGGCGTTTCTGCCTGCCTCGCAACGCCGTTCAAAATCCACGGCGTAAACTACTCCATCAGCTCTGCCTGTGCGACGTCTGCGCACTGCATCGGCAACGCGGTAGAACAAATTCAGTTGGGCAAACAGGATATCGTTTTTGCTGGCGGCGGCGAAGAGCTGTGCTGGGAAATGGCGTGTGAATTCGATGCAATGGGCGCGCTGTCTACCAAATACAACGACGATCCATCAAAAGCTTCCCGTACCTATGACGCAAACCGCGACGGTTTCGTTATTGCTGGCGGCGGCGGTATGGTCGTGGTTGAAGAACTGGAGCACGCTCTGGCACGTGGCGCGCACATCTATGCGGAAATCGTCGGTTACGGCGCAACGTCCGATGGCGCAGACATGGTTGCTCCGTCTGGCGAAGGCGCAGTACGTTGCATGCAGATGGCGATGCACGGTGTAGACACACCGATCGACTACCTGAACTCTCACGGTACCTCGACTCCGGTAGGCGACGTGAAAGAACTGGGCGCAATCCGCGAAGTGTTTGGCAATAACAGCCCGGCAATCTCCGCAACCAAAGCGATGACCGGTCACTCACTGGGCGCGGCTGGCGTGCAGGAAGCTATCTACTCTCTGCTGATGCTGGAACATGGCTTTATCGCGCCAAGCATCAACATTGAAGAGCTGGATGAGCAGGCGGCAGGTCTGAACATCGTGACCAAACCGACCGAGCAGGCGCTGACCACCGTGATGTCCAACAGCTTCGGCTTTGGCGGCACCAACGCTACGCTGGTTATGCGTAAGCTGAAGGCGTAAGTCTCCTTGAATACGAAAAAAGGGAGCAAACAGGCTCCCTTTTTACTGTGTTTACTTCGGCATTTTTTCGTATTCCGGCGCGATCTCAGCGGACCATGCTCTGGCTCGCGTAATCTCTCCGGCATTGTAAATGGGCTGCTCGTAATGACGACCCGCGTCCCGGACACGATAAATTTTCCACCGTCCTTCCTCCCAACGGGTATATACCTCCAGTTGAATAGGGGCTGACTCAGTGCCTAACTGCAGGTTCAGTTTTTCACCGCCGAGGAATGGCTGCGCCTGTCCAACCCGCAACAGCGGGATCCATGCCGGTGCGTAATCCTGCACATACATAAAGTAGTCCGCTTGCACGATCTCCTGCTCATAAAGCGTATCAATCAGCGCCAGACGCCCGATAACCTCTTTGGCGACATAGCGTTGCAGTAATGCTGATGTTTCGCGGGGCGTATCCGGATCCTGAGTGTAGTTCTTCATCCACGAAAGATAGAACTGTTTCACATCCTGCGTGCTGTCACGGTGAGAAGGGGTACAGCCACAAATCAGCAGGATGAGAACAATCAGTGGAAAGGCTTTCATTACTTCTTCCTGTAAATGGTGTATGACGGCTTTGCGGTCCGATAACCCGGACCGGCCCACATGTCTCGCTGTTTGAAGTCGGAATACCAGTCATGACCGTCATATATCGCCATGTGACCGCTCGGGTTTCCATTAGCATAAGGTTGAATAATGATGACATCCCCTTCGCGCGGCTCTTCAAGCGCGCCAATGGCGCTGAAACCGGCGTTTTTCAGCATCGGACCATAATCTTTGGCATGGTAAGTGCGCCCAAGAGTAACGCCGCCTGCCTGAACAGCTTTGCGGGTATATTCCGCACAGCGCCCTTGTGAATGTGAACTCGCGTGCGATTTGGCGTAATTGACCGCCACCTTTTTATCCCAACTCATAACGACTCCTGTTAATAACATACGTAATAGCAATTACGTGATGCTTTAACAGTATTTACGCAATTGGAAATGGCAAATAGTGCTATTAATATTCTCAATATATTAAGCTGGGATATTTATTAATTTATATGCTCGATAAATTACGAGTGATCTATTTAATATTCAGTATTACTTGTTTTATCCTCTGGCTGCTGGCGTGGATAGCGTGACGGCCAAATCACGTCTGGCGAGGTTTCGAGCGCCTGCGCAATGATCTGTTCCGCTCTGGGCCAGCTTCGGGTAAATACATTGCGCAGTGAATCGGGTGATAATCCAGCCGCACGAGAAAGATCTCTGAGCGTGATTCCTTTTTTTTCCAGTGCACTTTTAATATCTGCACGATGCCAGTCTTGGCTTTTGTGTTCCATTCTGTAATCCTAAGGAAATGTGTTATCGGCGCCGATATTTTTCAGGGTATAAACCAGAGAAACAAAAGAATGTAACTTTCTTTTTGGTCACTGGAATATTGCCAGAATAAAACTGAAATTTCGCGCAAAAGAAAAAATATTTTTTATTCCACAGGCAGAAAGGAAAGAAACTAATGGCAAAAGAGTGGTTCACGGTAAAGGAATGTCTTGAATTGCCGGGGTTTCCAGGAAGCGCGCCTGCGGTTCGTTCCCGTTTAAACATGTACAGTGAAGGCAAAAAGGGCGTGAAGCGCAAACGTGTTAAATCAAAGGCTGAGGAGTTCCATATCTCCATTTTCCCTTTGTATCTCCGTCCTTACCTGAAAGAAACTGAAAAGGTGCTGGCCTTAGAGAGCCGTTCCGTACAGGAAGCGGAACCGAAAGAGATCTGGGATATGATGTTCAGACTGCTGACGCCGGGGCAGCGCAAGCAGGTGACCGGACTGTTTGGCACAAAAGGAATTGATGCGGTATTTCCTTTTTTATTCGACGAAAAGTCGTCTTTACCGTGAACCGACCTGGTGAGATTTCAGGGTTGACAAATTTAGTGGCTCACAGGCAGACTTCGCACTCAACATTATCTATCTGATAATGCGTAAGCGTTTAACGTTATCCAACGCACCTTAATCCTGAAAGTCAGGTAGAGGGGGCGTGGACATTCCTCGCCTTACTCTGCATTTTGGAGTAACGCATGACAGCTGTAACCCAACAAGAAAAAACACCTTCGGCGAACTTTTCGCTGTTTCGTATCGCTTTTGCAGTTTTCCTGACCTATATGACGGTCGGCCTACCTTTGCCCGTTATTCCTCTGTTTGTGCATCAGGAGCTGGGCTATGGCAACACCATGGTTGGTATCGCCGTAGGCGTACAGTTTCTGGCAACGGTATTAACGCGCGGCTACGCCGGGCGCTTAGCCGATCAATATGGCGCCAAACGTTCGGCGCTACAGGGGATGTTTGCCTGTGGGTTGGCGGGTGCGGCGTGGTTGTTAGCCGCGCTATTGCCTGTCTCTGTCCCTGTAAAATTTGCATTGTTAATCGTCGGGCGTTTGATCCTCGGTTTTGGCGAAAGCCAACTGCTCACCGGAACGCTGACCTGGGGGCTTGGGCTGGTCGGTCCAACACGCTCGGGTAAGGTGATGTCGTGGAACGGGATGGCGATTTACGGTGCGCTGGCCGCCGGTGCGCCGCTGGGCTTGCTAATCCATAGCCACTTTGGCTTCGCGGCGCTGGCGGGAACGACAATGGTATTACCGCTGCTGGCATGGGCATTCAACGGCACCGTTCGCAAAGTGCCTGCTCATGCAGGAGAACGCCCTTCTTTATGGAGCGTGGTAGGGCTTATCTGGAAACCGGGCCTGGGCCTGGCGCTGCAGGGCGTTGGTTTTGCGGTGATCGGTACGTTTATTTCACTCTATTTTGTCAGCAACGGCTGGACGATGGCGGGGTTCACCCTGACCGCGTTTGGTGGGGCGTTTGTGCTGATGCGCATTCTGTTTGGCTGGATGCCGGATCGGTTCGGAGGCGTGAAGGTAGCCGTTGTCTCCTTACTGGTTGAAACCGCGGGGCTGATTCTGCTGTGGCAGGCCCCATCAGCATGGATTGCGCTGCTCGGGGCGGCATTAACCGGGGCAGGATGTTCGCTTATCTTCCCGGCATTGGGCGTAGAGGTTGTGAAGCGAGTGCCCGCGCAGGTTCGCGGTACGGCGCTGGGCGGTTACGCCGCGTTTCAGGATATCTCCTACGGCATAAGCGGCCCGGTCGCCGGGGTGCTGGCCACCGCGTACGGTTATCCCTCGGTATTCCTTGCCGGAGCGATATCCGCCGTGGTGGGGATTGTCGTGACGCTGCTTACGCTGAGCAAAGGTTAAGCGACCAGCCAGAAAATGGCTAATGCGATCATTAACGCGACAAACAGCAATCCCGGTCGTGCCGACAGAGATTTAACCGTTTCAATCATCGGCGCGAACGGGCTGTAAATAGGCTGAAGATGGCGCGGATCGTTTAGCTCGCGTTCCCGTTCTACGCGGCGCAGGAAGATTTGATTCAGCAAGTCCTGCACCTGCACCGTGGTCAGAATCGTTTGTGGTTGGATCTGATACGTCTGCTGCGCGTACTCTTTTATTGCCGTCAGCTCATTCGGCTCTAATGGCAGCTTCAGGGCCGCCTGGAGCGTTTGTAGCGTCGGGGCGCTTTGCAGGCTGAGCGTCTGGCGCGCCTGCAGCCAGGTGACCAGATGAGTAAACTGTTTGGCGGGGATCAGCTCACCGCTTTTTACGCCAGACAGCTCTAACATTGACTGCCAGATCATCTTACCTGACTCTCCCGTGGCCGCCGCCAGTTTGGTAACCAACTGGTTTAGCGTATTGTGCTCTGCGGGTAATAACGGACGATCGGTGGCCGGGCGCTGTTGCGGCTGCGGTATAGAAAGCTGTCCTTGTTGCAGCAGCGTGAGCACGTTCTTCAACTGCTCAGGCGTGAGCTGGCTGAGCGCCGTTTGCCCATACTGCTGACGGATAAAATCACTTACCGCCTGGCGGTTATTTCCCTGACTCAGTAATTCAGTGAGCTGTGAGAGAACCTGACGATTAGCATGATTTTGCTGAGCAACACCCAGCCGCTGATTCAGGTTTTGCTCCGCGGCAGGAAAGTGACGTGATTGCAGCGGCGTATCACTTTTGACGCCCAGATCGTGCTTCATTCCGGCCCACACCTCGGCGCTTTGCTGTTGGGTGAGTGAAATCAGACGGGTAATCAGTCGTTCCAGCACGGTACGTTGTTGTGTGGATAACGGTTGTTCACCCGCAGCAGAAGGGGCATTTTGGCCTTCGCCGGGAGGGCGTGCGGGTGTACCTGAAATGGGCTGCATCATCTCTGTTCCTTAAATCTGTGCTGACTAGGTCTCGCAGTATGCCTGGCGGCGAGATTATGGCACACTTGCCCGGTTAACTCTCGTTCTCAAACAGGTGCGAAAGACGTGAAAATCCTCGTTGATGAAAATATGCCCTATGCCCGCGAACTGTTCAGTCGTTTGGGGGAGGTCAAAGCGGTTCCCGGTCGCCCGATTCCCGTTGCCGAACTGGATGATGCGGATGCCTTAATGGTGCGCTCGGTGACGAAAGTAAATGAATCACTGCTTAGCGGAAAACCGGTTCAATTTGTCGGCACGGCAACCGCAGGCACGGACCATGTGGATGAAGCATGGCTTGCGCAGTCGAAGATCGGCTTTTCCGCAGCGCCCGGCTGTAACGCGATTGCGGTCGTAGAATATGTTTTTTCAGCGTTGCTGATGCTGGCGGAGCGCGACGGGTTTGCGTTACGCGATCGTACTGTAGGCATCGTAGGCGTGGGCAATGTGGGCGGCCGTTTGCAGGCACGTCTGGAAGCACTGGGGATCCGCACGCTGCTGTGCGATCCGCCGCGAGCCGATCGCGGTGACGAGGGAGATTTCCGCTCGCTCGACGAACTGGTAGAGCAAGCCGATGTGTTGACTTTCCATACGCCGCTGTTTAAAGACGGACCGTACAAAACGCTGCACCTGGCAGATGATGCGCTGATTAGCCGGCTGAAGCCGGGCACCATTGTGATCAACGCCTGCCGCGGGCCGGTCATCGACAATACGGCATTGCTGAACCGATTGAATGCCGGGCAGTCGCTGAGCGTCGTGCTGGATGTCTGGGAAGGGGAGCCGGATCTCAATGTGGCATTGCTGGAGAAAGCCGATATCGGCACGGCGCACATTGCCGGGTATACCCTGGAAGGAAAAGCGCGCGGCACCACGCAGGTCTTTGAGGCTTTTAGCAAGTTTATTGGTCGCGAACAACACGTTGCGCTCAATACCCTGTTACCTGCGCCGGAATTTGGTCGTATCACTCTGCATGGCCCGTTAGATCAGCCAACGCTGAAAAGGCTGGTGCATTTAGTGTATGATGTGCGCCGCGATGATGCGCCGCTGCGTAAAGTCGCTGGAATTCCGGGTGAGTTTGATAAGCTGCGTAAAAATTATCTTGAGCGCCGTGAATGGTCGTCTTTATACGTGATGTGTGACGACGCAACGGCTGCTGCCTTGCTGTGTAAGCTAGGTTTTAACGCTGTTTATCACCCGGCACATTAATGTCTTCTTAATGCTCCCTGTCGAATAATGCGACAGGGACGCTTACGTATTTCTGGAGTAAATCACCATGTCTGAAGGCTGGAATATTGCCATTCTGGGCGCAACGGGCGCCGTAGGCGAAGCCCTGCTCGATACGCTGGCTGAACGCCAGTTCCCGGTCGGTGAAATTTATGCGCTGGCGCGTAATGAAAGCGCGGGTGAGCATCTGCGTTTTAACGGTAAATCGGTCCTTGTTCAGGACGTTGTAGACTTTGACTGGACGCAGGCGCAACTGGCATTTTTTGTTGCGGGCGCTGAAGCCACCGCCGCATGGGGGGAAGAAGCGACCAATGCCGGTTGCCTGGTTATCGACAGCAGTGGCCTGTTCGCGCTTGAGCCGGACGTTCCGCTGGTGGTTCCGGACGTTAACCCGTTCGTACTGGCGGATTACCGCAACCGCAATGTGATTGCGGTTCCTTCCAGCCTGACCAGCCAACTGCTGTCTGCGCTGAAGCCGCTAATTGATGACGGCGGGCTGTCACGTATTACGGTGACCAATATTATTTCTGCTTCCGCTCACGGTAAAAAAGCCGTAGATGCGCTTGCCGGACAGAGCGCGAAACTACTGAACGGCATCCCGATTGACGATGACGATTTCTTTGGTCGTCAGCTGGCGTTCAACATGCTGCCGCTGCTGCCGGATCGCGAAGGTAGTGTGCGCGAAGAGCGTCGTATCGTCGATGAAGTGCGCAAAATTATGCAGGACGACGGGCTACTTATCTCCGCCAGCATCGTGCAGTCGCCGGTATTTTATGGCCACGCACAGATGGTGAATTTTGAAGCTCTGCGTCCGTTGGCGGCGGAAGAAGCACGTGATGCGTTTTCACGCGGTGAGGACGTAGTGTTGTCAGAAGAGACCTATATCCCGACGCAGGTTGGCGATGCGTCAGGTACACCGCACCTTTCAGTTGGCTGTGTGCATAACGATTATGGGATGCCGGAACAGGTTCAGTTCTGGTCTGTGGCAGACAACGTACGCTTTGGCGGTGCGTTGATGGCGGTGAAAATTGCGGAAAAACTGGTGCAGGAGTACCTGTACTAATGTCTGACCTGCAACAGCCGTCAACCCATAAAATTGCGCTGGGCATTGAGTATGACGGCAGCAAATATTATGGCTGGCAGCGCCAGAACGAAGTGCGTAGCGTTCAGGAAAAACTGGAAAAAGCGCTCTCTCAGGTGGCGAATGAACGCATCACTGTCTTTTGTGCGGGACGCACGGATGCGGGCGTTCATGGCACAGGGCAGGTCGTGCACTTTGAAACGACTGCCCAGCGTAAAGATGCAGCCTGGACACTGGGGGTAAATGCGAATTTACCTGGTGACATCGCTGTGCGCTGGGTGAAAGCTGTACCCGATGATTTCCATGCCCGATTTAGCGCCACGGCTCGCCGTTATCGCTACATCATCTACAATCATCGGTTGCGCCCTGCGGTTTTAGGTAAAGGGGTAACCCATTACTATGAACCGCTGGACGCTGAGCGTATGCATCGTGCGGCCCAGTGTTTGATTGGCGAAAATGATTTTACTTCGTTTCGGGCGGTGCAGTGTCAGTCGCGCACACCGTGGCGTAACGTGATGCACATTAACGTTGAACGTTTTGGTGCATATGTGGTGGTGGATATTAAAGCGAATGCCTTTGTACATCATATGGTCAGGAATATTGTCGGCAGCCTGATGGAAGTAGGCGCCAACAACCAGCCGGAGAGCTGGATAGCAGAACTGCTAGCGGCGAAGGACAGAACGCTGGCAGCGGCAACGGCGAAAGCGGAAGGACTGTATCTGGTTGCAGTAGATTACCCGGAACGGTTCGACCTGCCAAAACCGCCTATGGGCCCGCTATTTCTGGCGGACTAATTTGAGTCGTATAAAGGCAAAACTATGGACCTGATTTACTTTCTTATCGATTTTATCCTGCACATTGATGTGCATCTGGCGGAGCTGGTTGCGGAATACGGTATCTGGGTATACGCGATTCTGTTTCTGATCCTGTTCTGCGAAACCGGGCTGGTGGTGACGCCGTTCCTGCCGGGAGACTCGCTGCTGTTTGTCGCTGGCGCGCTTTCTGCGCTGCCAACTAACGATCTCAATGTTCATCTGATGGTGATGTTGATGATTGTGGCGGCGATTATCGGCGATGCGGTGAACTACACTATTGGCCGTTTGTTCGGTGAAAAACTCTTCAGTAACCCGAACTCTAAAATTTTCCGTCGCAGTTACCTGGATAAAACCCATGCGTTCTACGAGCGTCATGGCGGCAAAACGATTATCCTCGCGCGTTTCGTACCTATTGTGCGTACATTTGCACCGTTTGTTGCCGGTATGGGGCACATGTCCTACCGTCATTTTGCGATGTATAACGTCGCAGGCGCGCTGCTGTGGGTATTGCTGTTCACCTATGCAGGCTATCTGTTCGGCGATCTACCGATCGTTCAGGAAAACCTGAAATTACTGATTGTGGCGATCATCGTCCTTTCCGTATTGCCGGGCATAATTGAAGTGATTCGCCATAAACGCGCTGCGTCACGGGCTGCAAAATAGAAAGTAACTCAGCGGTTCGACCACTTTTTTATCCAAAGTTTCGGGCTGTTATGTTTTAATGTGCAACATTCATGGTCTGTTAGGGGCAAAAATGGCATTATGCGCCCCTTATAACAAAGCTGACTAGGGTTCAGGCAGAAAGGTCACCAATGAGCTGGATTGAACGAATTAAAAGCAACATTACTCCCACCCGCAAGGCAAGCATTCCTGAAGGGGTGTGGACCAAGTGTGATAGCTGCGGTCAGGTTTTATACCGTGCTGAGCTGGAACGTAATCTTGAGGTCTGTCCGAAGTGTGACCATCATATGCGCATGTCGGCGCGCAATCGCCTGCATAGCCTGTTAGATGAAGGTTCTCTTGTGGAACTGGGTAGCGAGCTTGAGCCGAAAGATGTGCTGAAGTTTCGTGACTCCAAAAAGTACAAAGACAGACTGGCTTCTGCGCAGAAAGAAACTGGCGAGAAAGATGCGCTGGTGGTAATGAAAGGCTCGCTGCACGGTATGCCGGTCGTTGCTGCTGCATTCGAGTTCGCGTTTATGGGCGGCTCCATGGGCTCTGTGGTCGGCGCGCGTTTTGTCCGTGCCGTTGAGCAGGCGCTGGAAGATAACTGTCCGCTGATCTGCTTCTCCGCTTCTGGCGGGGCGCGTATGCAGGAAGCGCTGATGTCTCTGATGCAGATGGCGAAAACCTCTGCTGCGCTGGCGAAAATGCAGGAACGCGGTTTACCGTATATTTCTGTACTGACCGATCCAACAATGGGCGGTGTTTCTGCTAGCTTCGCGATGCTGGGCGATCTCAACATTGCAGAACCGAAAGCACTGATCGGCTTTGCTGGTCCGCGTGTTATCGAGCAAACCGTACGTGAGAAACTGCCGCCGGGATTCCAGCGTAGTGAGTTCCTGATTGAAAAAGGCGCTATCGATATGATCGTCCGCCGTCCGGAAATGCGCCTGAAACTGGCAAGCATTCTGGCGAAGCTGATGAATCTTCCTACGCCGAATCCGGATGAGCCGCGTGAAGGCGAGGTGGTACCTCCGGTTCCCGATCAGGAATCAGAGGCCTGATAGTTTACTCTATGGGTTTCGGGTTGCAGGCAGGCGATAAGAGAGTTGATCCCGATGAGCTTACACAGGTAAGTGATTCGGGTGAGCGAGCACAGCCAACGCATCTGCAACGTGAAAAACAACGTGTAAAAAAGGGCAGGCCGGTTGGTGCTGCCCTTTTGCTTTTCTCAACGTAAAGAATCTACAGCCATCATGGACAATAAACGTATTCCTCAAGCCGCGTCGCCCCTGGCATCGTGGCTTTCTTATCTGGAAAACCTGCACAGTAAAACCATCGATCTCGGCCTGGAACGCGTAAGTCAGGTGGCGCGCAAACTGGGTGTGTTGAAACCCGCGCCATTTGTTTTTACGGTGGCGGGAACCAACGGGAAAGGCACAACCTGCCGTACGTTGGAATCTGTGCTGACCGCAGCAGGTTATAAAGTTGGCGTTTACAGTTCGCCGCATCTGGTACGCTACACGGAACGCGTACGCGTGCAGGGGCGTGAACTGCCGGAATCAGCGCATACCGCCTCGTTTGCTGAGATTGAAGACGCGCGTGGCGACATTTCCCTGACCTACTTTGAATACGGTACCTTATCGGCGCTCTGGTTGTTTAAACAGGCCCAACTGGATGTCGTCATCCTGGAAGTTGGGTTAGGCGGTCGCCTTGACGCGACCAATATCGTGGATGCCGATGTTGCGGTGGTCACCAGCATTGCGCTTGACCATACTGACTGGCTGGGCCCGGATCGCGAAAGCATTGGTCGTGAGAAGGCGGGAATTTTCCGTGCAGAGAAACCGGCTATCGTCGGTGAACCGGAAATGCCTTACACCATCGCCGATGTTGCGCAAGAGAGCGGGGCGATTTTGCAACGCTGCGGCGTGGACTGGCGCTATGAGGTCACGGAGAACGACTGGTCCTTTACGGACGATCACGGTACGTTGGCGCACCTGCCGTTGCCGCAGGTCCCACAACCTAACGCCGCGACCGCACTGGCAGCACTGCGCGCAAGCGGGCTTAACGTCAGCGAGCAGGCCATTCGTGACGGTATTGAACAGGCGATTTTACCGGGGCGCTTCCAGATTGTGAGCGAGTCGCCGCGGGTGATTTTTGATGTTGCCCATAACCCGCATGCGGCGGAGTATCTGACCGGCCGTCTGAAAAAATTAGTGAAAAGCGGGCGTGTACTTGCGGTTATCGGTATGCTACATGATAAAGATATTGCCGGTACGTTAGCCTGGTTAAAAAGCGTGGTTGACGCCTGGTACTGTGCGCCCCTGGAAGGGCCGCGTGGTGCTACTGCAGAACAACTGCTGGAGCATCTGGGCAAAGGCTACGCCTATGACAGCGTGGCGCAGGCATGGTCTGCGGCGCTAGCTGAGGCGAAGCCAGAAGATACCGTGTTGGTGTGTGGATCGTTTCACACTGTCGCACATGTCATGGAAGTGATAGACGTGGGGAGAAGCGGTGGCGAGTAAGTTTCAGAATCGATTAGTCGGCACAATTGTGCTGGTCGCGCTGGGGGTGATTGTGCTCCCCGGGCTGCTTGACGGGCAGAAAAAGCATTATCAGGATGAGTTTGCGGCGATCCCGCTGGTGCCGAAACCCGGCGATCGCGATGAACCAGACATGATGCCTGCAGCCACGCAGGCGCTGCCGACGCAGCCGCCGGAAGGGGCGGCTGAAGAGGTGCGCGCGGGCGATGCTGCCGCGCCATCGTTGGATCCGTCACGTTTGACGACGGCAAACAGCGCGGAGTTAGATCCTGTCCCCGCGCCTGTAGAACAGCCGAAACCCAAACCGAAGCCGCAGCCGGTTGCCGTCGCTCCGACGCCAGCACCGGCTCCAGCGCCGAAACCGGCCGCGGTGGAACCGCCAGCGCCAACCGGCAAAGCGTACGTTGTACAGCTCGGTGCGCTGAAAAATGCGGATAAGGTCAATGAGATCGTGGGTAAACTTCGTGGCGCGGGCTTCCGGGTATATACTTCCCCATCAACGCCGGTGCAGGGTAAAATAACCCGTATTCTCGTAGGACCTGACGCCTCCAAAGATAAGCTGAAGAACTCGCTGGGCGAGCTGCAGAAGATCTCCGGTCTGAGTGGCGTAGTGATGGGGTACACCCCTAATTAAGGGATTGCGCTGTTCACGGCGCTGCTCTTAATTCAGGCCGGATAGGGTGTTTTTACCGCTATCCGGCAGTGCCCGAAGAGGCATAAAACGGTATGGCGTTGAAGATTTTTTCAGCGCCATTTTTATTTACGCGTGGAAAGGAAATCCCTACGCAAACGTTTTCTTTTTCTGTTAGAATGCGCCCCGAACAGGACGACAGGGCGTTAAATCGTGGGACACTTATGGTCTGGATTGATTACGCCATTATCGCGGTGATTGGTTTTTCCTGTCTGGTTAGCCTGATCCGTGGCTTTGTTCGTGAAGCATTATCGTTGGTGACTTGGGGTTGTGCTTTCTTTGTCGCCAGCCATTACTACACTTACCTGTCTGTCTGGTTTACGGGCTTTGAAGACGAACTCGTTCGAAATGGGATTGCTATCGCGATACTGTTTATCGCGACACTTATCGTCGGCGCTATCGTTAACTTTGTGATAGGCCAACTGGTAGAGAAAACAGGCCTGTCGGGCACTGACAGGGTGTTGGGGATCTGCTTTGGTGCTCTGCGAGGAGCGCTGATCGTCGCCGCCATACTGTTCTTTCTCGATACCTTTACCGGTCTGTCGAAAAGTGAAGACTGGAGCAAGTCGCAGCTGATCCCGCAGTTCAGTTTCATCATCAGATGGTTCTTTGACTATCTGCAAAGCTCGTCAAGTTTCTTGCCCAAAGTATAAACTTTGGGTTGTTGCTGAACGAGGAAAAGACGTATGTGCGGTATTGTCGGTATCGCCGGTGTTATGCCGGTAAACCAGTCGATTTATGACGCGTTAACGGTGCTCCAGCATCGTGGTCAGGATGCCGCAGGCATCATCACCATTGATGCCAACAACTGCTTCCGCTTGCGTAAAGCAAACGGAATGGTGAGCGATATTTTTGAAGCGCGCCATATGCAGCGTTTGCAGGGCAATATGGGCATCGGTCATGTGCGTTACCCAACGGCTGGCAGCTCCAGCGCCTCCGAAGCTCAACCTTTTTACGTCAACTCACCGTATGGCATCACGCTTGCCCATAATGGCAACCTGACCAATGCGCATGAGCTGCGTAAAAAGCTGTTTGAAGAAAAGCGCCGCCACATCAATACCACTTCAGACTCTGAAATTTTGCTGAATATTTTCGCCAGTGAGCTGGATAACTTCCGCCATTATCCGCTGGAAGCCGATAATATTTTTGCTGCTATTGCGGCAACCAACCGCCAGATCCGCGGCGCCTATGCCTGCGTGGCGATGATTATCGGCCACGGTATGGTTGCCTTCCGCGATCCTAACGGTATCCGTCCGCTGGTACTGGGTAAACGCGATATCGGGGATGGTCGTACCGAGTATATGGTGGCCTCCGAGAGCGTGGCGCTGGATACGCTGGGCTTTGAATTCCTGCGCGATGTGGCACCTGGCGAAGCGGTGTATATCACCGAAAAAGGTCAGCTGTTTACTCGCCAGTGTGCCGATAACCCGGTCAGCAATCCGTGCCTGTTTGAATACGTTTACTTCGCACGTCCTGACTCCTTTATCGACAAGATTTCCGTTTACAGCGCCCGTGTAAATATGGGTACCAAGCTTGGCGAAAAAATTGCTCGCGAGTGGGAAGATCTGGACATTGACGTGGTGATCCCGATTCCGGAAACCTCCTGCGATATCGCGCTGGAAATTGCCCGTATTCTCGGTAAGCCGTACCGTCAGGGTTTTGTGAAAAACCGCTACGTGGGTCGTACCTTTATCATGCCCGGCCAGCAGCTGCGCCGTAAATCCGTGCGCCGTAAGCTGAACGCCAACCGTGCGGAATTCCGCGATAAAAACGTGCTGCTGGTGGATGACTCCATCGTGCGCGGTACCACCTCGGAACAGATTATCGAGATGGCGCGTGAAGCCGGAGCGAAGAAAGTGTATCTGGCCTCTGCGGCCCCGGAAATTCGCTTCCCGAACGTTTATGGTATCGATATGCCTACGGCGACGGAGCTGATTGCTCATGGTCGCGAAGTGGACGAGATTCGCCAGATAATCGGTGCAGACGGTCTTATCTTCCAGGATCTGAACGATCTGATTGAAGCGGTCCGCGCTGAGAACCCGGATATTCAGCAGTTTGAATGTTCAGTGTTTAATGGCGTGTACGTCACCAAAGACGTCGACCAGCAATATCTCGATTTCCTTGACTCCCTGCGTAATGACGATGCCAAAGCAATTTTGCGTCAGAACGAAGCGGAAAACCTCGAGATGCATAACGAAGGGTAATGTTCTGTTGCAGGTCAGGACACATAGAGTGGACTGACTTGCAACTGCGCATAAAAACCTGCAAAGTCAGCCCTGAAGCAAGTAAGGGCGAAAAAATGAAACGACTCATTGTAGGGATTAGCGGTGCCAGTGGCGCGATTTATGGCGTGCGCCTGCTGCAGGTTTTGCGTGACGTTACTGATGTGGAAACCCATCTGGTGATGAGTGCTGCTGCCCGACAGACGCTGGCGCTGGAAACAGACCTCTCTGTACGCGACGTGCAGGCACTGGCGAATGTAAATCACGATACGCGCGATATCGCCGCCAGTATCTCTTCCGGCTCTTTTCAGACCGCCGGAATGGTAATATTACCTTGTTCAATCAAAACGCTTTCAGGCATCGTCCACAGTTACACCGATGGGCTGCTTACCCGTGCGGCAGACGTGGTGTTGAAAGAACGCCGCCCGCTGGTGCTGTGCGTGCGTGAAACGCCCCTGCATCTGGGGCATCTGCGACTGATGACGCAGGCGGCAGAAATTGGCGCGGTGATTATGCCGCCAGTCCCGGCATTCTATCATCGCCCGCAAACGCTAGATGATGTGATTAATCAAACGGTTAACCGCGTACTCGACCAGTTTGATATCTCCCTTCCACAGGATCTGTTCACCCGCTGGCAAGGGGCGTAAAACCGTTCCATCAGCGTGCAAAGAAACATCCGTTGCCCTGTTTCAGGGCAATTTTGTAACCGCGATCATATCCTCAACATTTAATTCGTTAAAACTCAACGAAACGCTGCGGTTCAACCGTCAGACCTGCTATCTTCAAAATCAGGACATTATTGCAACGTTTTATTAACATATTTAACGTCGAATATCCTCATCGACGCGAAAATGGCATAAGACCTGCATGAAAAAGTCTGCAAACACACAACACAACGTAAAACATAATAAAATTACGCCACTTGAGGGTTATGTATGAAGAAGACGGTTCTTGCTTTGTCTTTGCTGGTAGGACTCTCCGCCACCGCGGCCAGCTACGCAGCACTTCCGCAGACGGTTCGTATTGGTACAGATACAACGTACGCACCTTTTTCCTCTAAAGATGCCAAAGGCGACTTTGTCGGCTTTGATATCGATCTGGGAAATGAGATGTGTAAGCGCATGCAGATCAAATGTACCTGGGTAGCCAGCGACTTTGATGCGCTGATCCCGTCGCTGAAAGCGAAAAAAATTGATGCCATCATCTCCTCGCTTTCAATCACTGAGAAGCGTCAGCAAGAGATTGCGTTCTCAGACAAGCTTTACGCAGCAGACTCACGTCTGATCGCCGCGAAAGGTTCCCCAATTCAACCGACTCTTGATTCCCTCAAAGGTAAACATGTTGGCGTACTGCAAGGCTCGACTCAGGAAGCCTATGCTAATGACAACTGGCGCAGCAAAGGCGTAGATGTGGTGGCCTATGCGAACCAGGACCTTATCTATTCTGACCTGACAGCGGGTCGTCTGGACGCGGCGTTGCAGGATGAAGTCGCGGCCAGCGAAGGCTTCCTGAAGCAGCCTGCCGGTAAGGACTACGCTTTTGCTGGTCCGTCGGTGAAAGATAAAAAATACTTTGGTGACGGCACCGGGATTGGCTTGCGCAAAGATGATGCAGAGCTGAAAGCTGCTTTCGATAAAGCGCTGGGCGAACTGCGCAAAGACGGCACCTACGACAAAATGGCGAGCAAGTATTTTAACTTCAATGTCTACGGCGATTAATACGCCGCAACGGGGAATGGGCTGCACCATTGCGGGTAACCATTACGGTGCATAATAAATTCAGTGCACTGTTTTGGTGCTTTTGTCGCTGTCTTAATAAGCATGAGTGCATACTTAAGCGCTTTTCATGCAAATAAATACCGCCGACAGGGTAGAATGCTTTGCCTTGTCGGCCCGATTAATGGCACGATAACTGCACCTGGTCCTGTAAAGATCCCCTATAAAAGACAGTCTGTTGAGGATAGTTATGAAAAAACTGGTGTTGTCTCTTTCTCTGGTCCTGGCTTTCTCCAGTGCTACCGCAGCATTTGCAGCCATTCCGCAAAAAATTCGTATCGGTACCGATCCTACTTATGCGCCGTTCGAATCGAAAAATGCACAGGGTGAATTAGTCGGTTTTGATATCGATCTGGCTAAAGAGCTGTGCAAACGTATCAATACACAATGTACCTTCGTGGAAAACCCGCTGGACGCGCTTATCCCTTCGTTAAAAGCGAAGAAAATCGATGCGATTATGTCCTCGCTTTCCATCACTGAAAAACGTCAGCAGGAAATCGCCTTTACCGACAAGCTTTATGCAGCCGACTCGCGTCTGGTTGTCGCTAAAGATTCTGCTATTCAGCCGACCATTGAGTCGCTGAAAGGTAAACGTGTTGGCGTGCTGCAGGGCACGACTCAGGAAACCTTCGGCAACGAGCACTGGGCGCCAAAAGGCATTGAAATTGTCTCTTATCAGGGGCAAGACAATATCTATTCTGACCTGACTGCCGGGCGTATTGATGCTGCATTCCAGGATGAAGTCGCGGCCAGCGAAGGCTTCCTGAAACAGCCGGTCGGTAAAGATTACAAATTCGGCGGCCCATCTGTAAAAGATGAGAAGTTATTCGGCGTAGGTACCGGTATGGGGCTGCGCAAAGATGATAACGAACTGCGCGAAGCACTGAACAAAGCCTTTGCCGAGATGCGAGCTGATGGTACTTACGAGAAGCTGGCGAAAAAGTACTTCGATTTTGATGTTTACGGCGGTTAATCACCGCAGGTGCTGATAAAGCCCGTAGATTTTTGACGTGTTGAATTTATGCCTGATGGCGCTGTGCGTATCCGGTCTACAGCGATTTTGTAGGCCGGATAAGGCAAAGTCGCCATCTCGCATTTAACAGTTTGTCTGAAATCAAAAGAGGCTTATTACTCCACCACACACGACAGGACAGGCAGCATGTTGTATGGCTTTTCAGGTGTTATTTTACAGGGCGCAATTGTTACGCTGGAGCTGGCACTTAGCTCGGTGGTACTGGCGGTTCTGATAGGCCTTGTCGGCGCGGCAGCTAAGCTGTCGCAAAGCCGGGCGCTGGCGCTTATTTTCGAAGGGTACACAACGCTTATCCGCGGCGTGCCCGATCTGGTCTTAATGCTGCTCATCTTTTACGGATTACAAATCGCGCTGAATACCCTTACCGATGCAATCGGTATCAGCCAGATTGATATCGATCCGATGGTCGCGGGTATTATTACGCTCGGGTTTATCTACGGAGCCTATTTTACCGAAACATTTCGTGGCGCATTTATGGCCGTGCCAAAAGGACATATTGAAGCCGCGACGGCATTCGGTTTTACCAGTTCACAAATATTTCGCCGCATTATGTTCCCGGCGATGATGCGCTATGCCTTACCGGGAATTGGCAACAACTGGCAGGTCATTCTTAAGGCCACGGCGCTGGTATCGTTGCTCGGCCTGGAAGACGTGGTGAAAGCCACTCAGCTTGCCGGAAAAAGTACCTGGGAGCCGTTCTATTTTGCCGTAGTGTGCGGGGTCATCTATCTGGTGTTTACCACTGTTTCTAATGGTGTGCTGCTGTACCTTGAGCGCCGCTATTCCGTGGGTGTAAAGAGGGCTGACCTGTGATTGAGATTATTCAGGAATACTGGAAGTCCCTGCTGTGGACCGACGGGTATCGCTACACCGGCGTGGCTATCACCCTGTGGCTTCTGATTTTATCGGTGGTGATGGGCGGGATACTGGCGCTGTTTTTGGCAATTGGTCGTGTTTCCAGTAATAAATTTATCCAGTTTCCCATCTGGCTGTTCACCTATATTTTTCGTGGGACGCCGCTGTACGTCCAGTTGCTGGTGTTTTATTCCGGGATGTATACGCTGGAGATAGTCAAAGGCACGGACTTCCTCAACGCGTTTTTCCGCAGTGGGCTAAATTGCACCGTGCTGGCGCTGACGCTGAATACCTGCGCCTATACCACGGAGATTTTCGCCGGGGCTATTCGTTCCGTACCCCATGGTGAGATTGAAGCCGCGCGCGCTTACGGTTTCTCGTCGTTTAAACTGTATCGCTGCATTATTTTGCCTTCCGCGCTGCGTATTGCGCTGCCGGCTTACAGCAATGAAGTTATTTTAATGCTGCACTCCACGGCGCTGGCATTTACCGCAACGGTGCCTGATTTGTTGAAAATCGCCCGCGATATCAACTCGGCAACGTATCAGCCGTTTACCGCCTTCGGTATTGCCGCTGTTCTGTATTTGATTATTTCGTATGTCCTGATCAGTCTGTTCCGTAAAGCAGAAAAACGCTGGTTGCAGCATGTATCCTCTAAATGATTCGAGTAACACGATGTCTGAAAATAAATTAAACGTTATCGATTTACATAAGCACTACGGCGAACATGAAGTGCTGAAAGGGGTATCGCTGCAGGCCAATGCGGGTGATGTTATCAGTATTATTGGCTCGTCAGGTTCCGGTAAAAGTACCTTCCTGCGCTGCATTAACTTTCTCGAGAAACCGAGCGCCGGGTCGATTGTCGTCAGTGGTCAGAACATTGGTCTGGTACGCGACAAAGACGGCCAGCTTAAGGTTGCAGACAAAAATCAGCTGCGCTTGCTGCGCACGCGACTGACGATGGTCTTTCAGCACTTTAATCTGTGGAGCCACATGACGGTGCTGGAAAACGTGATGGAAGCGCCGATCCAGGTATTGGGGCTGAGCAAGCAGGAAGCTCGCGAACGTGCGGTAAAGTATCTGGCGAAAGTGGGTATTGATGAGCGCGCTCAGGGCAAATATCCGGTGCATCTGTCCGGTGGTCAGCAGCAGCGTGTCTCCATTGCTCGTGCGCTGGCGATGGAACCGGAAGTGTTGCTGTTTGATGAACCCACGTCGGCGCTTGACCCGGAGCTGGTGGGCGAAGTGCTGCGCATTATGCAACAACTGGCCGAAGAGGGAAAAACCATGGTGGTCGTGACCCACGAAATGGGGTTTGCCCGTCATGTCTCCACGCACGTGATTTTCCTGCATCAGGGAAAGATTGAAGAAGAGGGCGATCCGGAGCAGGTATTTGGTAATCCGCAAAGTCCGCGTTTGCAGCAGTTCCTCAAAGGTTCGTTGAAGTAAGTCACCTGCCCGGAGGCGCTACGCTTTCCGGGCCTGGGATTTTAGCGCGTCGCACTCCAGACGATAAACCCAGTCGTCGTAGGCGATACCATCAATCTCATACGCCTTTTCCAGCACCTGCGTACGCACGAACCCCGTTTTTTCCAGAATCCGTATTGAGCCCTTATTATCCGCCAGTGCGTAAGCATTTATCGCCGTGACCGCCGCGTGCTCGAAGGCGTACTGGCACACCGCGCGTACGGCTTCGCTGGCAATACCTTTCCCCTGCGCCTGTGGCATGATGGCGTAGCCGAGGTCGGCTTCGTGCGGGTAGAGATGGCTGATTTGCAGACCAATATCGCCGAGCGGCGTCGGGTTGTTGTGCTCGCGGATGACAAAAGTGTGCTGTGCGGCAAGGCGTCTGGCGAATAACAGACGCGTATCTTTCGCCGGGGCGATGTTGCCCATATAGCGCATGACTTCAGGACATTCACGTAGTTTCTGGAAAAATGACCAGTCAGAAAACTGAAACAAAGAGAGGGTAAGTCGGGGAGTCGAAATTATCGCCATAACGTCGCCATTGCAGAAATCTGGCCTATAACCTTACCACCACAACGGCGACCGTGAATAGCGCTTAGGGGTTATCGGATGACATCCGCCAGCGCTTCTTCTAAATCGTACCAGCGAAACGCGAAACCGGACGCTTCCAGGCGTTTTGGCAACGCTCGCTGTCCGCCGAGAACCAGCACCGAAGATTCGCCCATCAGCAACCGCATTGCGGTGGCGGGAACGCGCAGAATGG
The DNA here is from genome assembly GCF_013781945.1 of Citrobacter sp. RHBSTW-01044. Lineage (NCBI taxonomy): Bacteria > Pseudomonadati > Pseudomonadota > Gammaproteobacteria > Enterobacterales > Enterobacteriaceae > Citrobacter > Citrobacter sp. RHBSTW-01044. The sequence goes on from NZ_CP056180.1 coordinate 1,542,904, forward strand.
CAGGGCGGTTCAGAGCGTGGCCCAGCGCGTGGGCAAACTGCTCATTGTGCACCGGGTACGGTGAAACCATATTGAAGGGACCGCGCAGATCGTTATCCAGCAGCCAGAGAATTCCGTTGACCATATCATCAATATGGATCCAGGCCATATACTGGCGTCCGTTGCCAATTGGTCCGCCTAAGCCAAGACGAAACGGCGGAACCATTTTCGCCAGAATGCCGCCAGCAGAGGCCAGTACCACGCCGGTGCGCAGCATACACACGCGGGTTTTGTCGCTTTGCGCGGTGCTGGCAATCTGCTCCCAGCGGGCGCACAGCTTATGGGTAAATTCGTTATGTGGCGGCTCTTCTTCTGTGACCACTACTTCGCCTAAATCGCCGTAGTAACCGGTAGCGGAACCGGAAATTAGCACTGCGGGCGGTGTCTCGCTGGCATTGATTAAATCGACCAGCTTCTGCGTGATGACCCAGCGGCTCTGACACAGGCGTTCCTTTTGCTGGGCACTCCAGCGCTTGTCCGCAATCGGCTCTCCGGCAAGGTTAATGACGGCATCAATGTCATTGAGATTTTGCCGCTCTTCCAGCCCTTTGGACAGCGTAACCCGGGAGTCGAGAATCTGACGGGCCTTATCAGGAGAACGGGTCACTACGGTTATCTGATGCCCCAGCTCCAGCAAGCGGGGGATCAGATGACGTCCAATCAGGCCAGTACCGCCGGTAATCAGAATCTGCATGTCGCCTCCCGGGTTATGTTTAGCGCTGCCAGCTCAGCGTCATAGAGACTGAGTCGGCGTAACGTAATGCGTGAAGTTTATCTATCTCTACTTGAGCATAAGTGACCCAGTGATGTTCGCGTGCGATATCGAGCACATCTTGAGTTAATTTTTCTAACAATGAGAAGCGGTTACCCTCCACGTGGGCAATGATGCTCTTGGTGATAGTGCGATAATTCAGCGCGTCGTTGATATCTTCGCTGGTACGGGCTTTGTCTGCCGGATAGTGAATGGCAATGTTGATGACGATATCCTGGCGGTTAAGGATCTCCTCTTCTTTGATGCCGATAAAAGTGCGCAGACGAAGGTTTTTTATACGAATAATTGCGTCAGGTTGTGACATTGCAGGTTTCCTCCATGTATGAACCTTTGCATGATACACGAGAACCGAATCGCGTCACCGCTTCTCACTTTGTGCTTGTTGCATGGCGCGTTCCGTTGCGGGACGCGTACGGATGCGTTCATGCCAGTTATTGACCGCCGGGTAGTTGTCGAGGTCGATGCGCTGACGCTGATGGGCGTGGATCCACGGCCAGCAGGCAATGTCGGCAATGCTGTAGTGATCGCCTCCCAGCCAGGGGGACGTTTCCAGACGTTTATTCATCACGTTGTACAGGCGCTGGGTTTCAACCTGGTATCTTTCAATGGCGTAGGGAATCGTTTGTGGGGCGTAGTGGCTAAAATGATGATTCTGACCCAGCATGGGGCCGAGGCCGCTGACCTGCCAGAACAACCACTGCAGCGTAGTGTGGCGTTCACGTAACTCACCGCTCAGCAGCTTACCGCTCTTTTCTGCCAGATAGAGTAAAATTTCTCCGGACTCAAACAGGCTGATGGGCTTTCCGCCGTCTACCGGGGCACTGTCGATAATGGCCGGGATTTTATTGTTTGGTGAGATTTGCAGAAAATCAGGGTGAAACTGGCTACCTTTGCTGATATCGACATGAATCAGACGGTATTGCAGCTGCGCCTCTTCAAGAAACAGCGTTATTTTGTGACCGTTTGGCGATGGAGTGTAATAGAGATCGATCATTTTCAGCGTCCGTTTTGTCATGAACCGGGTCATAACAAGTATAGAGCCTGTTGGCGTGCGTGAGTTTTCATCAAGTGACAGTGAGAGAAAGACTCTATATTTTGAAGGCAAGCCAATACATTTCAGAGGACATTATGAGCAAATCTGCAATTACGCTGTGGTCAGATGCCAATTTTTTCTCCCCTTACGTGCTGTCTGTTTATGTCGCTCTGCAAGAGAAAGGACTGCCTTTTACGCTGAAAACCGTTGATCTCAACAGCGGCGAACACTTGCAACCTTCATGGCAAGGGTATGCGTTAACGCGGCGCGTACCGGTGCTTGAAATCGACGGTTTCGAGCTGAGCGAATCATCAGCGATAACTGAGTTCCTGGAAGAGAGCTTTGCACCACCGCAGTGGGAGCGTATCTACCCACACGATGTGCAAAAGCGCGCGCGGGCGCGCCAGGTTCAGGCGTGGATCCGCAGCGATCTGATGCCTATCCGTGAAGAACGCTCAACGGACGTAGTTTTTGCTGGCGTGAAGAAAGGTCCGTTAAGCGAAGCGGGAAAAGTCAGTGCGGAGAAATTGTTCGCCACTGCGAGCCATTTATTGAGCCACGGGAAGCAGAATTTATTTGGCGAATGGTGTATTGCCGACTGCGATTTAGCGCTAATGCTGAATCGTCTGGTCCTTAACGGCGATGAGGTTCCCGAAGCGCTTGCAGAATATGCCGCCTTCCAGTGGCAGCGCGCTTCAGTCCAGCGTTTTATCGCGCTTTCAGCGAAGCGTTCCTGCTGAAAAACGGGGCGTAATCCAGTATCATTACAAAGTACTTTTCAACGAGGAGTGAGTGATGAAACTGATGTTCGCATCGGACATTCATGGTTCGTTGCCAGCCACGGAACGCGTACTTGAACGGTTTGCCGCAAGCGGTGCGCAATGGCTGGTGATATTGGGTGATGTTTTAAACCACGGACCGCGTAATGCGCTCCCGGAAGGCTATGCGCCTGCGCAGGTTGCTGAGCGGTTGAATGCGCTGGCAGCGCGGATTATCGCGGTGCGTGGCAATTGTGACAGCGAAGTGGATCAGATGCTTCTGCATTTTCCGATGACCGCGCCGTGGCAGCAAATTCTGACAGAAAACCAGCGACTCTTTTTGACGCACGGGCATCTTTTTGGTCCGCAAAATATGCCGGCACTCAACGTGGGAGATGTGCTGGTTTATGGGCATACACATTTGCCCGTCGCTGAGCGTCAAGGGGATGTTTACCACTTCAATCCCGGCTCGGTAAGCATCCCGAAAGGGGGCTTTGCGGCAAGTTACGGGATTCTGGATGATAATGTTCTCAGCGTAATGGCACTCAATGATCAAAGTGTTATTGCACAGGTCGAGATTAATCCGTAATTTACCCCACAAACATAAACGCGCCGTAAGAGCGCAAGAAAAAAGAAGGTTTCCTGATGGTGGAACAGCGTCGTTTGGCAAGTACGGAATGGGTGGATATTGTGAATGAAGACAACGAAGTCATTGCACAATCCAGCCGGGAACAAATGCGGGCGCAACGCTTACGCCATCGTGCAACGTATATCGTCGTGCATGATGGTATGGGCAAAATTCTGGTTCAGCGTCGTACTGAGACAAAAGATTTTTTGCCCGGCATGCTGGATGCCACCGCTGGCGGTGTTGTGCAGGCTGACGAGCAACTACTGGATTCAGCGCGCCGTGAAGCGGAAGAGGAACTGGGGATTGCGGGCGTGCCGTTTGCCGAGCATGGGCAGTTTTATTTTGAAGACCAGAACTGTCGCGTATGGGGCGGGCTGTTTAGCTGTGTTTCCCACGGACCGTTTGCGCTTCAGGAAGAAGAGGTTAGTGAAGTTTGCTGGCTGACGCCGGAAGAAATTACCGCGCGCTGCGACGAATTTACGCCGGACTCACTGAAAGCCCTGGCGCTGTGGATGACCCGCAACGCTAAGAATGAAGGGGCGAAAGCCGAAAAGCAGGAAGAAGCTGAGTAAAATCTGCTCATCCGGCCTACAGCGTCGAGAAATCGTGTAGGCCGGGCAATCGTTTTTTAATGGTAACCCATTATCTGCGCGCCAATTACCACCACGCTGGACATAATAAACAGCAGTCCCAACAGCGTGGCGCCTACCTTCAGCCAGTTACGAAAATCCACCCGACACACGCCTAACGTTGCCATCAGCGATGCCGATGTAGGATAGATAATATGACTGAATCCGTCGCCAAACTGGAAGGCCAGTACGGTGACCTGACGGTTTACGCCAACCAGATCGCCTAAGGGTGCTAATAACGGCATGGTCAATGCAGCCTGACCAGAGCCGGAAGTAACGAAGAAATTAAACACTGCCTGGAACAGCAGCATAAACCACGCCGCGATGGCGTTATCCAGCCCGCTGATGCCGTTGGCAATGCTGTGCAGCAGCGTGTTCAACACGCTGGCTTCACCCGCCTCTCCATTACCGACCAGCAGTAATATGCCCTTGGCAAAACCGACCAGCAGGGCAGGGGCAATCATCATTCGCGCGCCTTCAGTGAATGAGGAGGCCATGATGTTGACCGTCATGCCGTTGAGACGAAAGACCACGCCGATGATGCCAATTACCAGGCCCATGGTGAAGAACTGACTGGCGATCTCAGGAATAAACCACGCGTTGACGATCACGCCCCAGACAACCCAAATCATTACCGCGGTCAGCACCAGCAGCACCAGCCAGTCGCCCAGCGTGAAGCGTCGTTCCACAACGTCGTCCTGCTGTTCGCGAAAGAAACGGTCGGATTCATGTACCCGGGACAAAAGCGGATTCTTTTTGATGCGCGCCGCATAGGCCAGCGTGAAGGTCAGACCTATCAGGGTCGCAATTACCCAGACAATGATACGCAGACCGGAACCAGAGAGCACCGGCACGCCCGCAATCCCCTGCGCGACGACCACGCAGAACGGGTTCATCCATGAGCTGGCAAATCCAATCTGAGTCGCAATATAGGTGACCAGAACGGTGGTGATACTGTCGTAACCTAACCGTACCATTAACGGTGCAATAATAATGGCAAAGGCGACCGCCTCTTCCCCCATACCAAACACCGCGCCGCCTAATGAGAAGAGAACAAACAGCACCGGGATAAACAGGACTTCGTTTCCTCGCGTATGGCGGATGAGCGCCAGGATGCCGTTATCGATGGTTCCGGTACGCATAACGATGCCGAATGCACCGCCAATCACCAGCATAAACATAATAATGCCGACGGCAGTGCCGAATTTAGAGCCGGAGGTTAACCCTTCAAACGGAAAATTCATCAGGCCCGGGCGCTCATCACCGGTGGTGAAAAACTGCACCCGGTGATACTGCTCTTCGCCCGCGTCGTTGGTCAGAATTCGAAAAGAATGGGGGTCGACCACCTTACGGGTTTTGGTTTGTCCATCAACCTGATACTGCACTTCCTGACTGTCGAACATCCCGACGGGAACAACCCATGTCGCCAGACTGGTTAAAATGGCAACGAAAAAAATAATCACCAACGTATCGGGCATCGCCCATTTTTTAGCTGGCTGTGTTTCTGTTACTGCTGACATGAAAGACTATCCCTGTTGCAATGCAAAAGAGGATAAGTATGCAAACAGGAGAATAGTTATTCATTGATGCAGCGCATCCTGGCAAATGTTTCAGAATATGCCAACGGGAAAAACAGGTATAAAAAAACCGGAAATATAAGCTATTTCCGGTTTAATAAGCAGAAGTGTTGCCGGATAAGACATCCGGCACACTCGACAGATTACTGCTGCTGTTGGGAAGACTGGATCGCGGTCAGAGCGATGGTGTAGACGATGTCGTCAACCAGCGCGCCACGAGACAGGTCGTTCACAGGCTTGCGCATACCCTGCAGCATCGGCCCAATGGAGATCAGGTCGGCAGAACGCTGTACCGCTTTGTAGGTGGTGTTACCGGTGTTCAGATCCGGGAAGATGAACACGGTAGCGCGACCTGCAACCGGAGAGTTCGGCGCTTTGGATTTTGCTACGTCAGCCATAACGGCGGCGTCATACTGCAGCGGACCGTCGATCATCAGGTCAGGACGTTTTTCCTGCGCCAGACGCGTGGCTTCACGAACTTTTTCTACGTCGCTACCTGCACCAGAAGTACCGGTGGAGTAGGAGAGCATTGCTACACGCGGTTCGATACCGAAAGCAATGGCGGATTCAGCGGACTGAATCGCGATTTCTGCCAGTTGCTCTGCAGTCGGATCCGGGTTGATCGCGCAGTCGCCGTATACGTAAACCTGATCCGGCAGCAGCATGAAGAACACGGAAGACACCAGGGAACTACCCGGTGCAGTTTTAATCAGCTGCAGCGGCGGACGGATGGTGTTCGCGGTGGTATGAACTGCACCAGAAACCAGACCGTCAACGTCGTCCTGTTCCAGCATCAGGGTACCGAGAACCACGTTGTCTTCCAGCTGTTCGCGGGCAACGGTTTCGGTCATACCTTTGTTTTTACGCAGTTCGACCAGGCGAGCAACGTAGCTTTCGCGAACAACATCTGGATCAACGATTTCTACGCCAGCGCCCAGCTCAACGCCCTGAGAGGCCGCAACGCGGGTGATCTCATCCGGGTTGCCCAGCAGTACGCAGGTTGCGATACCGCGTTCAGCACAGATAGCCGCCGCTTTAACGGTACGCGGCTCGTCACCTTCCGGCAGAACAACGCGCTTGCCGGCTTTACGTGCCAGCTCGGTCAGCTGATAACGGAACGCTGGCGGAGACAGACGACGGCTGCGCTCAGAGGTCGCGGTCAGGGATTCAATCCAGTCAGCGTTGATGTAGTTAGCAACGTATTCCTGAACTTTCTCAATACGTTCGTGATCGTCAACCGGAACTTCCAGGTTGAAGCTCTGCAGGCTCAGAGAGGTCTGCCAGGTGTTGGTGTTCACCATGAATACCGGCAGGCCGGTTTCAAATGCACGTTCGCACAGTTTAGTGATACGCGCGTCCATTTCGTAGCCGCCAGTCAGCAGCAGGGCACCGATTTCCACGCCGTTCATGGCTGCCAGGCATGCTGCAACCAGCACGTCAGGACGATCGGCGGAAGTCACCAGCAGAGAACCGGCACGGAAGTGCTCCAGCATGTGCGGAATGCTGCGTGCGCAGAAAGTCACAGACTTCACGCGACGGGTGTTGATATCACCTTCGTTAACGATAGTGGCGTTCAGATGACGCGCCATATCGATTGCACGCGTTGCGATCAGATCGAAGCTCCATGGCACCGCGCCCAGAACCGGCATTGGGCTGGATTCTTGCAGTTTAGCCGGATCAACTTTGATCACTTTTGCTTTGGAAGAGTCGTCGAAAATCTCGGACAGATCCGGGCGAGTACGGCCCTGCTCATCAACCGGTGCGTTCAGTTTGTTAACGATTACGCCGGTGATGTTGGTGTTTTTCGCGCCGCCGAAGCTGCTGCGAGTCAGTTCAATACGCTCGTTCAGCTGTTCCGGGGTATCGGTACCCTGAGACATTACGAAGACGATTTCTGCGTTCAGCGTTTTCGCGATTTCGTAGTTCAGAGACTGCGCGAACTGATGTTTACGGGTTGGGACCAGGCCTTCAACCAGTACAACTTCAGCGTCTTTAGTGTTCGCGTGGTAGTTCGCGATGATCTCTTCCATCAGCACATCTTTCTGATTGCTGGACAACAGAGATTCAACGTGGCTCATCTTCAGCGGCTCAGCGGCTGGCAGAGAAGAGTTAGCACGGACGATGCTGGTAGTCTGGTCTGGCGCATCGCCACCGGCACGCGGTTGAGAGATCGGCTTGAAGACGCTCAGACGAACGCCTTTGCGTTCCATTGCGCGGATCACGCCAAGGCTGACGCTGGTCAGACCGACGCTGGTTCCGGTAGGGATCAGCATAATAATACGGGACACGGTTTATCCTCTTTCGTTACCGTCGATGTAGACGGGTTACAAAACAGCACCGCCAGCTAGGCTGGCGGTGTGAAATCAGGCAGTCAGACGGCTCGCGTCTTGCGCGATAACCAGTTCTTCGTTGGTTGGGATAACCACCGCAGGACGGGTACCTTCTTTGTTGATGAAACCAGATTTGCCGAAACGTGCGGCCAGGTTACGTTCGTGGTCAACTTCAAAGCCCAGAACGCCCAGTTTGCCCAGAGACAGTTCACGAACCATCGCTGCGTTTTCACCAATACCACCGGTGAAGACAACTGCATCCAGACGACCATCCATCAGCGCAGTGTAAGAACCGATGTATTTCGCCAGACGGTGACAGTAAACGTCCATTGCACGTTTAGCGTCTTCTTTAGTCGCGTAGTTATCTTCAACATAACGGCAGTCGCTGGTGACTTCGGTCAGACCCAGCAGGCCGGACTCTTTGGTCAGCATTTTGTTGATCTGGTCAACGCTCATGCCCAGGGTGTCGTGCAGGTGGAAGATGATCGCTGGGTCGATGTCACCGGAACGCGTACCCATCACCAGACCTTCCAGCGGGGTCAGACCCATGGAGGTATCAACACATTTACCGTTACGGATAGCAGAAACAGAACCGCCGTTGCCCAGGTGGCAAGTGATGATGTTCAGCTCATCAACCGGTTTGTTCAGAATTTTTGCCGCTTCCTGAGTCACGAAGAAGTGGCTGGTACCGTGCGCGCCGTAACGACGAACACCGTGTTCTTTGTACAGGCTGTATGGCAGAGCATAGAGGTAAGACTCTTCCGGCATGGTCTGATGGAACGCGGTGTCGAACACAGCCACGTTTTTGTCTTTCAGATTCGGGAAGGATTTCAGCGCTTCTGCGATACCGATCAGGTGTGCAGGGTTATGCAGCGGTGCAAAAGAGGCTGCGTCTTTGATACCCTGAATAACAGAATCGTCGATAACCACAGAGCCGGTGTATTTCTCGCCGCCGTGAACAACACGGTGACCAATCGCAGTCAGCTGAGCAGACAGTTCTGGTTTTTGTGCCAGAATAGTATTAACGATAAAATTCAGCGCTTCACTGTGAGCGGCGCCTGCACCTAAAGCCGCTTCTTGTTTACCGCCGTCCATTTTCCACTTGATACGTGCTTCTGGGAGATGGAAACATTCGGCTAAACCAGAGAGGTATTCTTCACCGTTTACTGCATCGATGATGGCAAATTTCAGTGAGGAGCTACCGCAGTTCAGAACCAGTACTAACTTACTCGACATGGAAGTACCTATTTATGATACGTGGCTAAAAAAACGTCAGGAAGTCATAGAGCGTAGCGCATGATGACACCGACGTTTATGATTAACATCATGCGCCATAGTCTTTTTGGGCACGATGGAATAAATACCTTTGAGTCTATGTCATTTTGCGTATTTTTCAGCCAATGGCATACTATGTGTCAATTTGACGACTCAATGATTTTGGACTAAAGGCCTTACAGGCCGGCACAGGATACCTGAATGTGGGTATCAAAGACAAAATGTTTTGAACGATGTCCCTTGTAGTTGTTGTTTTGCACAAATTTTTTAATTTTTATATGTGAAGTTGAGGTAACCGCCATGTCGACACCGGATAATCGTTCCGTCAATTTTTTTAGCTTGTTTCGCCGGGGGCAGCACTATGCGAAGACGTGGCCAATGGAAAAGCGCCTCGCGCCTGTGTTTGTAGAGAACCGCGTGATCCGCATGACGCGTTACGCGATCCGTTTTATGCCGCCTATCGCCGTCTTCACCTTATGCTGGCAAATTGCGTTAGGGGGGCAGTTGGGACCGGCCGTGGCGACTGCGCTGTTTGCGCTCAGCCTGCCGATGCAGGGCATGTGGTGGCTGGGTAAACGTTCTGTAACGCCGCTGCCGCCTTCAATACTCAACTGGTTCTACGAAGTACGGGGTAAATTGCAAGAAGCCGGGCAGGCGCTCACTCCGGTAGAAGGAAAGCCTGATTATCAGGCGCTGGCTGACACGCTTAAGCGCGCCTTCAAACAACTGGATAAAACTTTCCTTGATGATTTGTAATTGACCCCTGATTACGCATATAAAAGAAGGCACAAGATGCCTTCTTTTTTTTCATCGCAGTAGTAGTGATACAGGAGTCCCAAATGGAAATGACCAACGCTCAACGTCTGATTTTGTCTAATCAGTACAAAATGATGACTATGCTCGATCCCACTAACGCCGAGCGTTATCGTCGTTTGCAGACGATTATTGAACGCGGTTACGGCTTGCAGATGCGCGAGCTGGATCGTGAGTTTGGTGAGCTGACGGAAGAAACCTGTCGTACGATAATCGATATTATGGAGATGTATCACGCATTACATGTGTCCTGGACTAATCTTAAGGACGCGCAGGCTATTGATGAGCGCCGCGTGACCTTCCTTGGCTTTGACGCCGCAACGGAAGCCCGTTACCTCGGGTACGTACGTTTTATGGTTAATGTGGAAGGTCGTTATACCCACTTTGATGCGGGTACGCATGGCTTCAACGCCCAGACCCCGATGTGGGAAAAATATCAGCGTATGCTGAATGTCTGGCACTCTTGCCCGCGCCAGTATCACCTGAGTGCGAATGAAATTAACCAAATCATTAATGCCTGAGGGGGCGAGCGTGCAGTGCAAAGGTTTTCTGTTTGATCTGGATGGAACGCTGGTCGATTCCTTACCCGCAGTAGAACGCGCGTGGTGCAACTGGGCCGATCGTTTTGCCCTCGATCACGCCGAGGTGCTCGGCTTTATTCATGGCAAGCAGGCCATTACCTCCCTGCGACACTTTATGGTGGGCAAATCTGAAGCTGAGATCGCCGCGGAATTCACCCGCCTGGAGCAGATCGAAGCGACGGAAACCGCTGGGATCACTGCGCTGCCGGGAGCGGTTGATTTACTCAACCACCTCAATAAAGCGGGTATTCCATGGGCGATTGTGACCTCCGGATCCATGCCGGTCGCACGAGCGCGTCATCGTGTCGCGGGGCTGCCTGCTCCTGAAGTGTTTGTCACCGCCGAGCGGGTAAAAAGAGGCAAACCCGAGCCTGACGCCTATCTGTTAGGCGCCCAGCTTCTGGGTCTTGCGCCACAGGAATGCGCGGTGGTGGAAGATGCGCCCGCTGGGGTGCTTTCAGGACTGGCGGCAGGGTGTCATGTGATAGCGGTCAACGCGCCTGTGGACACGCCGCGTCTGGATGAGGTCGATTTTTCGCTGACCAGTCTGGAACATATTTCTGTGACCAAACAGCCTAACGGAAATGTGGTCGTAGTAAGAAGTACCTGAACATGATTTAGCCCCAGATTGTTGGGGCTTTTTTATGGCAGAATCGATCCATCCCTCTCATTTAACAAGGATATGTTGTGAACGGTGAATTGATATGGGTTCTCTCATTGCTGGCGATTGCCGTCGTCTTGTTTGTCACTGGCAGAGTGCGTATGGACGCGGTCGCTTTGCTGGTCATCATTGCCTTTGTTCTGAGCGGAACATTGAGCATCACAGAAGCCTTTTCCGGATTCAGCGATCCTAACGTTATTTTGATAGCGGCATTATTCATTATCGGCGACGGCCTGGTGCGTACCGGGGTGGCGACGGTAATGGGTGCCTGGCTGGTGAAGGTGGCTGGCAGCAGTGAAGTCAAAATGCTGGTGTTGCTGATGATTACCGTTGCCGGGCTCGGGGCGTTTATGAGTTCGACCGGCGTGGTCGCCATCTTTATCCCGGTGGTCTTAAGCGTTTCCATGCGCATGGAAATTTCCCCTTCACGCCTGATGATGCCGCTGAGCTTTGCCGGCCTGATAAGCGGCATGATGACGCTGGTGGCGACGCCGCCTAACCTGGTTGTCAACAGTGAACTGTTACGTGAAGGACTTAACGGGTTCAGCTTTTTTAGCGTTACCCCGCTGGGGCTGGTGGTTCTGGTTCTCGGCATAATTTATATGCTGCTGATGCGCTTTATGCTCAAGGGAGAAGATTCCAAACAGCCGGGAGACGGCTGGAAACGCCGGACCTTTCGCGATCTGATTAAAGAATATCGCCTGACCGGGCGCGCGCGTCGGCTGGCGATTCGTCCCGGTTCTCCTATGATTGGCCAGCGTCTGGATGATCTGAAGCTGCGTGAGCGCTACGGAGCAAACGTGATTGGCGTGGAACGCTGGCGTCGCTTTCGTCGCGTAATAGTCGACGTTAACGGGGTTTCTGAGTTTCGCGCCCGTGACGTATTGCTGATTGATATGTCCGCGGCCGATGTCGACCTGCGTGAATTTTGCAGTGAACAGTTTCTGGAACCGATGGTACTGCGCGGCGAATACTTCTCGGAGCAGGCGCTTGATGTGGGGATGGCCGAGATCTCTCTGATCCCTGAATCGGAATTGATCGGCAAAACGGTACGGGAAATCGCTTTTCGTACCCGCTACGGGCTGAATGTCGTTGGGCTGAAGCGCGATGGTGCGGCTCTGGCTGGAGCGGTGGTGGATGAGCCATTGCTGATGGGCGATATCATATTAGTGGTGGGCAACTGGAAGCTCATCACACTGTTGGGACAAAAAGGGCGTGATTTTGTCGTGCTGAATATGCCCGAGGAAGTCAGTGAAGCTTCTCCGGCGCACAGCCAGGCACCGCATGCGATTTTCTGTCTGGTGCTGATGGTCGCTCTGATGCTCACTGATGAAATTCCCAATACGGTGGCTGCGATCATCGCCTGTCTGCTGATGGGGAAATTTCGCTGTATTGATGCCGAAAGTGCCTATAAAGCGATTCACTGGCCAAGCATTATTTTGATTGTCGGGATGATGCCCTTCGCGCTGGCTTTACAAAAAACCGGCGGTGTCGATTTGGTGGTGAAAGGGCTGATGGATGTCGGCGGCGGGTATGGTCCGTATATGATGTTGGGCTGCCTGTTCGTGCTGTGTGCGACTATCGGGTTATTTATCTCCAACACCGCGACGGCGGTGCTGATGGCGCCAATCGCGCTGGCGGCTGCAAAGTCGATGGGCGTTTCACCGTATCCTTTTGCGATGGGGATTGCGATGGCGGCATCCGCAGCCTTTATGACACCTGTCTCTTCCCCGGTAAACACTCTGGTGCTCGGACCTGGCAACTACAGCTTTAGCGATTTCGTGAAGATTGGCGTACCGTTTACCATCATTGTGATGGCGGTGTGCGTGGTGATGATCCCGATGCTGTTTCCGTTTTGATGTTGCTGGCGGATGGCGACGGGGATGTCTTCGCCGCCACCGGGTCATGCGTTTATAGCGGAGAATCCTGGCTGATTTCATCTAATGAGAGGTGAAAACTCGGGACAAACACGTCCATAAAGTAGTCCATCTCTTCGCTGCGTCGCGACTCGAGCGTTTTTTCCAGACGCGTCTTGGCAAGCAGAAATTCGTTGTTACCGGCAGAGAGTTCCTCCAGACACTTCAGATACGCGCACAGGGCATCGGCCTGTTTAACAATCGATCTCTCTTCTTCACTTAAGGCATGTTCATCAATGAGCGGCGCAAAAATATCGCGCAGTTCATCAGGTACCATATCGACCAGTTTTTGCTGGGCAATTTTCTCTATCGCTTTATATTCCTGCGCAATCTGCGAGTTGAAATATTTCACCGGGGTAGGGAGATCACCGGTCAGCACTTCTGACGCATCGTGATACATCGCCAACAGAGCAATACGCTCAGCATTAACCTGACCACCAAATTTGCGGTTTTTGATCGCGGCCAGCGCATGGGCAACCATGGCAACCTGCAGACTGTGTTCAGACACGTTTTCGGTGCGCACGTTGCGCATCAGCGGCCAGCGATTAATGAGCTTCAGACGGGAGAGGTGGGCAAAAAAATGGCTCTGCTTCATAACGACCCTTATATGATGGCAACCTAAGAGTCATTTTGCGCAGAGAAGGCTGTCAGATGCAAATACTCGTCATTCATCCGACAGCCTTTGTTTAATTACAACTGGTGATACCCTGACAGGAAACGCTCAAATTTACTCAGCGACATTTCAATATCGTCAATACGCGGCAGCGTGACGATGCGGAAATGATCCGGCCACGGCCAGTTGAACGCTGTTCCCTGAACCAGCAGTACTTTTTCCTGCAGCAGGAAGTCGAGTACCATCTTCTGGTCGTCATGAATGTTGAAGCGTTTAGCATCAATTTTCGGGAACATATACAGCGCGCCGCTCGGTTTTACGCAGGAGACACCAGGAATGTCATTGAGCAGTTCCCAGGCGCGGTTGCGTTGTTCATACAGACGCCCACCAGGCATGATAAATTCGCTGATGCTCTGGTATCCGCCCAGCGCGGTCTGAATGGCATGTTGCGCCGGAACGTTGGCACACAGGCGCATAGAGGCCAGCATCTCAAGACCTTCAATATATCCTTTAGCATGTTTCTTCGGCCCGTTCAGCACCATCCAGCCCTGACGGAAACCGGCAACGCGATAGGTTTTTGACAGGCCATTGAAGGTGATGGTCAGCAGATCCGGCGCCATTGCAGCGATGGAGTGGTGTTCAGCATCGTCGTAGAGAATTTTGTCGTAAATCTCATCCGCAAAGATGATGAGGTTGTTCTGGCGAGCAATCTCAACAATCTCCATCAGCAGCTCTTTAGAGTAAACAGCGCCGGTTGGGTTGTTTGGGTTGATGATGACGATTCCACGCGTACGCGGCGTGATTTTGGCGCGGATATCATCCAGGTCCGGGAACCAGTCTGATGATTCGTCACACAGGTAGTGCACGGCATTACCGCCGGAGAGCGATACCGCCGCCGTCCACAGCGGATAATCAGGAGCAGGAACCAGCATTTCGTCCCCACTGTTCAGCAATGCCTGCATAGCCTGCACAATTAATTCAGAAACGCCGTTGCCGATATAAATATCTTCCACGGTTACGTCGCGCATACCACGGGCCTGGTAATGCTGCATAATCGCTTTACGGGCGGAATAAAGGCCTTTGGAGTCGCAATATCCTTGCGCTGTTGGCAAATTGCGGATCACATCCACCAGTATTTCATCTGGCGCTTCAAACCCGAATGGCGCCGGGTTGCCGATGTTCAGTTTCAGAACCTTATTGCCTTCTTCTTCCAGGCGCTTTGCTTCCTTCAGAACCGGGCCGCGAATGTCATAACAGACGTTTTCTAATTTGCTGGATTTTTCAATGGGGGACATGAACGTTGACCTTTTTAGCTGTGAATGCCACTCCCTGCCATGGAAGTCAGCCCAGCACAATGTACTCCCACGGCGGTGAGTTTTGAAGGGTCTTTAGTAGAAGATTTTGAAAAGCTATGAAGTGATAATTAACTGTTAACAACTAAATAATGTAAATATTATGAGATAATAATCTATCTAGATGTGTTTTGTTGGTAGTATGTTTTGTTTTATTGGTTTGGTTGTGGTGAATTGTTTGGTCAAAAAAAGTTAAGCCTGTAAAGCGAAATGTCACGGGTGTCTAAGCTGGATGAGGTAATTCGAAAATACTGAGGTTTTAACTGCGGGACCTGTTATCGGCCTGATCCGTACGTGATACGGTGTGAATTCATTGTTAAGCAGAATTAATGAATTGAAGAATTCTTAATTAATTATTATTTAATATTTAAACGACATTAAATTGAATGGGCCAATAATAGCAAAACCGCTGCTCTGACATAACACCTGGTAGCCTGGAATTATTCACGATAACACTTATAAATATAGTGGTTTTAGGTTAAGATAAGTCTCATGAAATGGTAAGTAGTCTGAATTTTAAGATAATTCAAATGTTTGTTGGTTGTTCCTAACACACTGAAAAGTTAGTTTTTAATGTGTAAATTATTGTTCGTTAACTTTTTTTTAAATTTACAAAATTTACATGTTTTCCCTAAGTCAGAATCATCCAGCAGCTAAAAATTCGGCTCTTTCTCGTTGCTATATTCCGATGAATGTCACGGGAATTAAAATAGCCAGGAAAGAGAATTGTTTCGTTTGTTAAACCAAATACATCCTTATTTTCACTTGGTTACACTAAGCGAAACTGCGAGGGAGGCACATTACAAATGGAGTTGTTTGATTCCAAATGCACAGCATTAACCCGGTATGACCCGCGAGTAAGTGAAAAACTATGATAAATGCAAATCGTCCGATAATTAACCTCGACCTCGATCTGCTGAGAACCTTCGTTGCTGTTGCCGACCTGAATACCTTTGCGGCTGCGGCAGCTGCGGTATGTCGAACTCAGTCTGCGGTGAGTCAGCAAATGCAGCGTCTTGAGCAACTCGTGGGGAAAGAGTTGTTCGCGCGCCATGGACGCAACAAACTACTGACCGAACATGGTATACAACTGTTGGGTTACGCCAGAAAAATACTGCGCTTTAATGATGAGGCATGCTCATCATTAATGTTTAATAATCTTCAGGGAGTGTTAACTATCGGTGCTTCTGATGAATCAGCCGATACCATACTGCCTTTCCTGCTCAACCGAATAAGTTCGGTTTATCCGAAGCTTGCGCTGGATGTGAGGGTCAAGCGTAACGCCTACATGGTGGATATGCTGAAGTCGCAAGAAGTGGACTTGGTTGTGACTACCAACCGTCCTGGCGATTTTGAATGTCTGAATCTGCGTACCTCGCCAACGCATTGGTACTGTGCTGCCGAATATATTCTGCAAAAAGGTGAGCCGGTACCGTTGGTTCTGCTGGACGATCCGAGCCCGTTTCGCGATATCGTGCTGGCGACATTAAACGCTGCTGCTCAGATCCCGTGGCGTCTGGCTTATGTTGCTTCAACATTACCTGCGGTTCGCGCGGCGGTAAAAGCAGGGCTCGGCGTCACTGCGCGGCCTGTTGAAATGATGAGTCCGGATTTACGCGTACTGGGCGCCGCCGACGGATTACCGCCATTGCCTGATACTGAGTATTTGTTGTGCTGCGATCCGTCCACGCAAAATGAGTTGGCAGAAGTTATCTTTAAGTCGATGCAAACGTATCAAAATCCTTGGCAATACAATCAGTTTACCCCGGAAGGGGGAGATGACTCGCTGATTGTTGAAGGCGACTTTGAGTAATCCGTCACAAAAAATCGTTTTAAAATGTTAGTGTAAAAAAGAGCCACTGGTGATGAAAAAACATCCAGTGGCTCTTTTTTTATGCAAATATTGCCGCTTTATGTCATTTGCTATACTAAAACTTAACAAAATCAGAAGGTAAAAAAACGGCCTGACATCTGGTTGAAAAATAAGCAGCAGCGTTACTAATTGTTTCCATGTTAAAAAACTAGAGAAATTGTTGCTGTTTTTTATGGTGAATTAACAAAAGCGTGTCACAGATCAAGAAAATACTCCCATTTAGGGGGAGGCATCTGGGTGAATTCCTGTCAAAATAGGTGAGTATTATCTTTTTTACTTCACTACGGACACGATTCAACAACATTAAAAATGACCGATGATGCGATCGAAATTGGTCTAAATAGCACTTTATGTTAATGAAGTTGGAGCGGTGTAAAATAATGTGAGGAAACTTTTGTTAAAGTTGACAAAAGGTTATAGAAAGGAGTAAAAAACCCCATCAATTAGCTGTATAAAATGGTTTTTCACAGTGATTGTAAGGTTTTTTTTATTCCTCCCCATGAATCGATGTGGCGTTCATCTGCCGAAAAGAGCAGAGAATTTGGCGCTACTTTTGATGAGTAAGCAATGAGTATGTCAACATCCACTGAAATCATCGCTCATCACTGGGCATTCGCTATCTTTCTTATTGTTGCCATTGGCCTGTGCTGCCTGATGCTCGTCGGCGGCTGGTTTTTAGGTGGTCGCGCGCGCGCGAGATCTAAAAACGTGCCGTTTGAATCAGGTATCGACTCGGTCGGCACCGCCCGCTTGCGCCTGTCTGCCAAGTTTTATCTGGTAGCCATGTTCTTCGTTATCTTCGACGTTGAAGCGCTGTATCTGTTCGCATGGTCAACTTCTATCCGTGAAAGCGGCTGGATTGGCTTTGTGGAAGCTGCAATTTTTATTTTTGTGTTACTGGCAGGTCTGGTTTATCTGGTGCGTATTGGCGCGCTGGACTGGACGCCCGCGCGTTCACGCCGCGAGCGTATGAACCCGGAAACGAACAGTATCGCTAATCGTCAACGCTAACCGCGAGGCATTAAGATGGATTATACGCTCACCCGCATAGATCCTAACGGTGAGAACGACCGTTACCCCCTGCAAAAACAGGAGATCGTAACCGACCCCCTGGAGCAAGAAGTTAACAAAAACGTGTTCATGGGCAAGCTGCATGACATGGTTAACTGGGGCCGTAAAAACTCAATTTGGCCATATAACTTTGGCCTTTCCTGCTGCTACGTTGAGATGGTGACCTCGTTTACCGCCGTGCACGATGTGGCCCGTTTTGGTGCGGAAGTACTGCGTGCATCGCCGCGTCAGGCTGACTTGATGGTCGTAGCCGGAACCTGCTTTACCAAAATGGCGCCGGTTATTCAGCGCCTCTACGATCAGATGCTGGAACCGAAATGGGTTATTTCCATGGGCGCATGCGCCAACTCCGGCGGTATGTACGACATCTATTCTGTGGTGCAGGGCGTTGATAAATTTATTCCGGTCGATGTGTACATCCCGGGATGCCCGCCGCGTCCGGAAGCGTATATGCAGGCTCTGATGCTGCTGCAAGATTCCATTGGCAAAGAACGCCGTCCGCTCTCCTGGGTGGTTGGCGATCAGGGCGTTTATCGCGCCAATATGCAGTCAGAACGCGAGCGTAAACGCGGCGAACGTATTGCTGTAACGAATCTTCGTACACCAGACGAGATTTAATTTGCGCCTGTCGGCAGCAGCACTTCCTTCGCTTATCACTACATAAATAGCGCGAAGCACTGCCGACCACCACGGACCATTTGCAATGGTGAACAATATGACCGACTTAACCGCGCAAGACGCTGTATGGCAAACACGGGATCACCTTGATGACCCGGTCATTGGCGAACTGCGCAACCGTTTTGGGCCGGATGCCTTTACCGTTCAGGCGACTCGCACCGGGGTACCTGTTGTTTGGGTCAAGCGTGAACAATTACTGGAAGTTGGCGATTTCTTAAAGAGACTGCCGAAACCTTACGTCATGCTGTTTGACTTACACGGCATGGACGAACGTCTGCGTACGCACCGCGAAGGGTTACCTGCCGCGGATTTTTCCGTTTTCTATCACCTGATCTCCATTGAACGCAATCGCGATATCATGCTCAAGGTGGCATTGTCTGAAAACGACCTGCGTGTACCGACGTTCACCAAACTGTTCCCGAACGCCAACTGGTATGAGCGTGAAACCTGGGAAATGTTTGGCATCGACATCGAAGGTCACCCGCACCTGACGCGTCTGCTGATGCCGCATACCTGGGAAGGTCATCCGCTGCGTAAAGACTACCCGGCGCGTGCGACCGAATTCGATCCGTTTGAGCTGACCAAAGCCAAACAGGATCTGGAAATGGAATCACTGACCTTCAAACCAGAAGAATGGGGCATGAAGCGTAGTTCCGAAAACGAGGACTTCATGTTCCTCAACCTCGGTCCTAACCACCCGTCTTCTCACGGTGCGTTCCGTATTGTGCTGCAGCTTGATGGCGAAGAAATCGTCGACTGCGTGCCTGACATCGGCTACCACCACCGTGGCGCTGAAAAGATGGGTGAACGTCAGTCCTGGCATAGCTACATTCCGTACACCGACCGTATCGAGTACCTCGGCGGCTGCGTTAACGAAATGCCTTACGTACTGGCCGTTGAGAAACTGG
Source organism: Citrobacter sp. RHBSTW-01044 (assembly GCF_013781945.1). Classification (NCBI taxonomy): domain Bacteria; kingdom Pseudomonadati; phylum Pseudomonadota; class Gammaproteobacteria; order Enterobacterales; family Enterobacteriaceae; genus Citrobacter; species Citrobacter sp. RHBSTW-01044. Next base: position 1,562,411 of record NZ_CP056180.1, read on the forward strand.
CTGGCATCACCACGCCGGATCGCGTCAACGTGATTCGCGTTATGTTGTCTGAACTGTTCCGTATCAACAGCCACCTGCTGTACATCTCCACGTTCATCCAGGACGTCGGCGCGATGACGCCGGTCTTCTTCGCCTTTACCGACCGTCAGAAAATCTATGACGTAGTGGAAGCGATCACCGGTTTCCGTATGCACCCGGCCTGGTTCCGTATCGGCGGTGTGGCACACGATCTGCCGCGCGGTTGGGACAAACTGCTGCGTGACTTCCTCGACTGGATGCCAAAACGTCTGGATTCCTACGAGAAAGCCGCACTGCGTAACACCATCCTGAAAGGCCGTTCGCAGGGCGTTGCCGCTTACGGTAAGAAAGAAGCGCTGGACTGGGGTTGTACCGGTGCTGCGCTGCGTGCGACCGGTATTGATTTTGACGTGCGTAAAGCGCGTCCATACTCTGGCTACGAAAACTTTGACTTTGAAGTCCCGGTTGGCGGCGGCGTGTCCGACTGCTATACCCGCGTGATGCTGAAAGTTGAAGAGCTGCGCCAGAGTCTGCGCATCCTTGAGCAGTGCCTCAACAACATGCCGGAAGGCCCGTTCAAAGCGGATCACCCGCTGACTACGCCGCCGCCGAAAGAGCGCACGTTGCAACATATCGAAACCCTGATCACCCACTTCCTGCAAGTTTCGTGGGGACCGGTTATGCCGGCAAACGAGTCCTTCCAGATGGTGGAAGCGACCAAGGGTATTAACAGTTACTACCTGACCAGCGATGGCAGCACCATGAGTTACCGTACCCGTATCCGTACCCCGAGCTATGCGCACCTGCAGCAGATCCCGGTAGCGGTACGTGGCAGCCTGGTGTCCGACCTTATCGTCCACCTGGGTAGTATCGATTTTGTTATGTCAGATGTGGACCGCTAATTATGCACGAGAATCAACAACCACAAACCGAGGCTTTTGAGCTGAGTGCGGCTGAGCGTGAAGCGATTGAGCACGAGAAGCACCACTACGAAGACCCGCGTGCGGCGTCCATTGAAGCGCTGAAAATCGTTCAGAAACAGCGTGGCTGGGTGCCGGATGGGGCGATCTATGCGATCGCTGATGTGCTGGGGATCCCGGCAAGCGACGTAGAAGGTGTTGCCACGTTCTATAGCCAGATCTTCCGCCAGCCGGTAGGTCGCCACGTGATCCGCTATTGCGACAGCGTGGTGTGCCATATCAACGGCTATCAGGGGATCCAGGCTGCGCTTGAGAAAAAACTCAACATCAAGCCGGGGCAGACGACCTTTGACGGTCGTTTTACGCTGCTCCCGACCTGTTGCCTGGGGAACTGCGATAAAGGGCCGAACATGATGATCGATGAGGATACTCATGCTCACCTGACCCCGGAAGGCATTCCCGAACTGCTGGAGCGGTATAAATGAAAGACATTATCCGTACTCCCGAAACGCATCCGCTGACCTGGCGTCTGCGTGATGACAAACAGCCGGTCTGGCTGGACGAATACCGTAGCAAGAACGGCTACGAAGGTGCACGTAAGGCCCTGACCGGGCTGTCACCGGACGAAATCGTTAACCAGGTAAAAGACGCTGGCCTGAAAGGGCGCGGCGGTGCGGGCTTTTCCACCGGTCTGAAGTGGAGCCTGATGCCGAAAGACGAATCCATGAACATCCGTTACCTGCTGTGTAACGCCGATGAAATGGAGCCGGGTACCTATAAAGACCGTCTGCTGATGGAACAACTGCCGCACCTGCTGGTGGAAGGCATGCTGATCTCCGCGTTTGCGCTGAAAGCGTACCGTGGTTACATCTTCCTGCGTGGTGAATATATCGAAGCGGCTGTGCATCTGCGTCGCGCGATTGCCGAAGCAACCGAAGCCGGCTTGCTTGGCAAAAACATCATGGGCACCGGTTTCGACTTCGAACTGTTTGTCCACACCGGGGCAGGGCGCTATATCTGCGGTGAAGAGACGGCGCTGATTAACTCCCTTGAAGGTCGTCGTGCTAACCCACGTTCCAAGCCGCCGTTCCCGGCAAGCTCTGGCGCTTGGGGTAAGCCGACCTGCGTTAACAACGTCGAAACCCTGTGTAACGTACCGGCTATCCTCGCGAACGGCGTGGAGTGGTACCAGAACATTTCGCAGAGCAAAGATGCGGGCACCAAGCTGATGGGCTTCTCCGGTCGCGTGAAGAACCCTGGCCTGTGGGAACTGCCTTTCGGTACTACCGCGCGCGAGATCCTCGAAGATTACGCGGGCGGCATGCGCGATGGCCTGAAATTCAAAGCCTGGCAGCCGGGCGGCGCGGGTACTGATTTCCTGACTGAAGCGCACCTCGATCTGCCGATGGAATTCGAAAGCATTGGTAAAGCCGGTAGCCGTTTGGGCACCGCGCTGGCAATGGCCGTCGATCACGAGATTGGCATGGTTCCTCTGGTGCGTAACCTCGAAGAGTTCTTTGCCCGCGAGTCCTGCGGCTGGTGTACGCCGTGCCGTGACGGTCTGCCGTGGAGTGTGAAAATTCTGCGCGCGCTGGAGCGTGGCGAAGGCCAGCCAGGGGATATCGAGACGCTTGAGCAACTGTGTCGTTTCCTCGGCCCGGGTAAAACCTTCTGTGCACACGCACCGGGTGCGGTGGAGCCGCTGCAGAGCGCCATTAAATATTTCCGCGAAGAATTCGAAGCTGGCATCAAGCAGTCCTTCAGCAATACCCATCAGATTGGTGGTATTCAGCCGAACCTGCTGAAAGAGCGCTGGTAATAGCAGGGTAACCCTGAATCGCGATCAGAAATTCGATTAACGCTCGGTTTTAGACCGAGCCAACTGGAAGCATGCTGACTATGGCTACGATTCATGTAGACGGCAAAGAATATGAGGTCAACGGAGCGGACAACCTGCTGGAAGCTTGTCTGTCTCTCGGCCTTGATATTCCGTACTTTTGCTGGCACCCGGCGCTGGGAAGCGTCGGTGCTTGCCGCCAGTGTGCGGTGAAGCAATATCAAAACGCGGAAGACACGCGTGGTCGCCTGGTGATGTCTTGTATGACACCGGCCACCGAAGGCACCTTTATTTCAATTGATGACGAAGAAGCGAAGCAGTTCCGCGAAAGCGTAGTGGAGTGGTTGATGACTAACCACCCGCACGACTGTCCGGTCTGTGAAGAGGGCGGTAACTGCCACCTTCAGGATATGACCGTCATGACCGGTCATAGCTTCCGTCGCTACCGCTTCACGAAGCGTACTCACCGCAACCAGGACCTGGGGCCGTTCATCTCTCACGAAATGAACCGCTGCATCGCCTGCTATCGCTGCGTACGTTACTACAAAGATTACGCCGATGGTGCGGATCTGGGCGTCTATGGCGCACATGACAACGTCTACTTTGGTCGTCCGGAAGACGGTACGCTCGAAAGCGAATTCTCCGGTAACCTGGTGGAAATTTGCCCGACCGGCGTCTTCACCGATAAAACGCACTCCGAGCGTTATAACCGTAAATGGGACATGCAGTTTGCGCCGAGCATCTGCCAGCAGTGTTCTATCGGTTGTAACATCAGCCCGGGCGAGCGCTACGGTGAACTGCGTCGTATCGAAAACCGCTACAACGGTACCGTTAACCACTACTTCCTCTGCGACCGTGGTCGTTTTGGCTATGGTTACGTGAACCTGAAAGACCGTCCGCGTCAGCCGGTACAGCGTCGTGGCGATGACCTGATCACGCTGAACGCCGAACAGGCGATGCAGGGCGCGGCAGATATTCTGCGTCAGTCGAAGAAAGTGATTGGTATCGGCTCCCCGCGTGCCAGCGTTGAAAGTAACTTCGCGCTGCGTGAACTGGTCGGTGCGGATAACTTCTATACCGGTATTGCCCAGGGCGAGCAGGAACGTCTGCAACTGGCTCTGAGCGTGCTGCGTGACGGCGGTATTCATACCCCGGCACTGCGCGAAATCGAGTCATACGATGCGGTTCTGGTCCTGGGCGAAGATGTCACCCAAACCGGCGCGCGCGTTGCGCTGGCAGTGCGTCAGGCGGTGAAAGGTAAAGCGCGTGAAATGGCGGCGGCGCAGAAAGTGGCCGACTGGCAGATTGCGGCAATCCTCAACATTGGCCAGCGCGCCAAGCATCCGCTGTTCGTTACCAACGTCGATAACACCCGTCTGGATGATATCGCGGCATGGACCTACCGTGCGCCGGTTGAAGATCAGGCGCGTTTAGGTTTCGCGATCGCCCATGCGCTGGATAACAACGCACCGGCGGTTGACGGTATCGACCGTGACCTGCAGAACAAAATTGACGTCATCGTTCAGGCTCTGGCCGGGGCGAAGAAACCACTGATTATTTCCGGTACCAACGCCGGTAGCGCCGACGTGATTCAGGCTGCTGCCAACGTGGCGAAGGCGCTGAAAGGCCGTGGCGCAGACGTCGGGATCACCATGATTGCTCGCTCTGTCAACAGTATGGGGCTGGGTATGATTGGCGGTGGTTCCCTCGACGACGCGCTGACCGAACTGGAAACAGGTCGTGCTGACGCCGTTGTGGTGTTGGAAAATGACCTGCATCGCCATGCTTCAGCAACGCGTGTGAACGCCGCGCTGGCGAAAGCGCCGCTGGTACTGGTCGTTGACCATCAGCGCACGGCTATTATGGAAAACGCCCATCTGGTGCTTTCCGCCGCTAGCTTCGCTGAAAGCGATGGTACGGTAATTAACAACGAAGGGCGCGCCCAGCGTTTCTTCCAGGTCTATGACCCATCCTACTACGACAGCAACACCGTAATGCTGGAAAGCTGGCGCTGGCTGCACTCGCTGCACAGTACCGTGCAGAGTCGTGAAGTGGACTGGACGCAGCTCGACCATGTTATCGACGCGGTCGTTGAGAAGTTACCGCAGTTGGCGGGTATTAAAGATGCCGCGCCGGATGCAAGCTTCCGTATCCGTGGACAGAAACTGGCACGTGAACCGCACCGCTACAGTGGCCGTACCGCAATGCGCGCCAACATCAGCGTCCACGAACCGCGTCAGCCGCAGGACAAAGACACCATGTTCGCTTTCTCTATGGAAGGGAACAACCAGCCGTCTGCGCCGCGTTCACAAATTCCGTTTGCCTGGGCTCCGGGCTGGAACTCCCCACAGGCGTGGAACAAGTTCCAGGATGAAGTGGGCGGTAAACTGCGTCATGGCGATCCGGGCGTGCGTCTGATCGAAGCTTCTGCAGATGGTCTGGATTACTTCACAACCGTTCCGGCGAGCTTCCAGGCTCAGGATGGTCAGTGGCGTGTCGCGCCTTACTATCATCTGTTTGGTAGTGACGAAATGTCCCAGCGTGCGCCTGTCTTCCAGACCCGTATGCCGCAACCGTACATCAAACTCAACCCGGCTGATGCCGCGAAGTTGGGTGTGAATGTCGGTACGCGCGTTTCTTTCAGCTACGATGGCAACACGGTTACGCTGCCGGTTGAAATCGCTGAAGGATTAACGGCAGGGCAGGTTGGTTTGCCAATGGGTATGCCTGGCATCGCGCCGGTTCTGGCTGGTGCACGTCTTGAGGATCTGCAGGAGGCACAACAATGAGTTGGATTACACCCGATCTGATTGAGATCCTGCTGAGCGTTCTCAAAGCGGTCGTGATTCTGCTGGTGGTGGTCACCTGCGGGGCATTCATGAGCTTTGGCGAACGTCGTCTGCTCGGTCTGTTCCAGAACCGTTACGGACCGAACCGTGTTGGCTGGGGCGGTTCGCTCCAGCTGGTTGCGGACATGATCAAGATGTTCTTTAAAGAAGACTGGATCCCGAAATTCTCGGATCGCGTCATCTTTACCCTGGCACCGATGATCGCCTTCACCTCGCTGCTGCTGGCTTTCGCCATCGTGCCGGTGAGCCCGAACTGGGTGGTTGCAGATCTGAACATCGGGATCCTGTTCTTCCTGATGATGGCAGGCCTCGCGGTATACGCGGTGCTGTTCGCAGGCTGGTCCAGTAACAACAAATACTCGCTGCTCGGTGCGATGCGTGCGTCTGCGCAGACGTTGAGCTACGAAGTATTCCTCGGACTTTCCCTGATGGGCGTGGTGGCGCAGGCCGGTTCATTTAACATGACCGACATCGTCAACAACCAGGCTGATATCTGGAACGTTATTCCGCAGTTCTTTGGTTTTGTCACCTTTGCCATCGCGGGCGTGGCGGTGTGTCACCGTCACCCGTTTGACCAGCCAGAAGCCGAGCAGGAACTGGCCGACGGTTACCACATTGAATACTCCGGTATGAAATTCGGTCTGTTCTTCGTGGGTGAGTACATCGGCATCGTCACCATTTCTGCACTGATGGTTACCCTGTTCTTCGGTGGCTGGCATGGTCCGTTCTTACCGCCATTCGTCTGGTTCGCGCTGAAAACCGCGTTCTTCATGATGATGTTCATTTTGATTCGTGCGTCGTTACCGCGTCCTCGTTATGACCAGGTAATGTCCTTCGGCTGGAAAGTCTGTCTGCCGCTGACGCTCGTCAACTTGCTGGTAACGGCGGCTGTCATTCTCTGGCAGGCGCAATAAGGGACACAAAGACCATGACCTTAAAAGAATTGTTAGTAGGTTTCGGCACCCAGGTACGCAGTATCTGGATGATCGGCCTGCATGCGTTCGCGAAACGCGAAACGCAGATGTACCCGGAAGAGCCGGTCTATCTCCCGCCCCGTTTTCGTGGTCGTATCGTTCTGACCCGTGACCCGGACGGCGAAGAGCGCTGCGTTGCCTGTAACCTGTGTGCGGTAGCGTGTCCGGTAGGCTGTATCTCTTTGCAAAAAGCAGAGACCAAAGACGGCCGCTGGTATCCGGAGTTTTTCCGCATTAACTTCTCACGCTGCATTTTCTGCGGCCTGTGCGAAGAAGCCTGTCCGACAACGGCTATTCAGCTGACTCCAGATTTCGAGCTGGGTGAGTACAAGCGCCAGGACCTGGTTTACGAGAAAGAGGATCTGCTGATCTCCGGTCCGGGTAAATACCCGGAATATAACTTCTACCGGATGGCAGGTATGGCAATCGACGGCAAAGATAAGGGCGAAGCAGAGAACGAAGCCAAGCCTATCGACGTCAAGAGCCTGTTACCGTAAGGAGAGGGGCAATGGAGTTCGCTTTTTATATCTGTGGCCTGATAGCCATTCTCGCAACCTTGCGGGTGATCACCCATACCAATCCGGTACACGCACTGCTGTACCTGATTATTTCGCTGCTGGCGATTTCCGGGGTGTTCTTCTCGTTAGGTGCTTACTTCGCGGGGGCGCTGGAAATAATCGTCTACGCGGGCGCCATCATGGTGTTGTTCGTGTTTGTGGTCATGATGCTCAACCTCGGTGGTTCTGAAATTGAACAGGAACGCCAGTGGCTGAAACCGCAGGTGTGGATTGGACCGGCGATTCTGTCGGCCATCATGCTGGCGGTTATTGTTTATGCCATTCTGGGTGTTAACGATCAGGGCATCGACGGGACGCCAATTAGCGCGAAAGCTGTCGGTATTTCCCTGTTCGGACCGTATGTACTGGCGGTCGAGCTGGCTTCGATGCTGCTGCTGGCAGGTCTGGTTGTAGCCTTCCACGTAGGGCGCGAAGAGCGTTCTGGTGAAGTGCTGAGCAATCGCACCGATGACCGCGCGAAAAGAAAAACGGAGGAGCACGCATGATCCCCTTACAACATGGACTGATCCTCGCGGCTGTTTTATTCGTACTGGGCTTAACCGGTCTGGTTATCCGCCGCAATCTGCTGTTTATGCTGATCGGGCTGGAAATCATGATTAACGCCTCCGCGCTGGCCTTCGTGGTCGCCGGAAGCTACTGGGGCCAGACCGATGGTCAGGTGATGTATATTCTCGCCATCAGCCTTGCGGCTGCGGAAGCGAGCATTGGACTTGCGCTGTTGCTGCAACTTCATCGCCGTCGCCAGAACCTGAACATCGATTCAGTAAGTGAGATGCGTGGATGAACATGCTTGCCTTAACCATTATTCTGCCATTTATTGGCTTTGTATTACTGGCGTTCTCTCGCGGTCGTTGGTCAGAAAATCTGTCCGCCACCGTGGGCGTCGGGTCGATTGGCCTGGCGGCGCTGGTGACCGCGTTTGTTGGCGTTGACTTCTTTGCTAATGGTCAACAGGCCTACAGCCAGCCGCTGTGGACGTGGATGTCTGTCGGTGACTTCAATATCGGTTTTAACCTGGTGCTGGACGGCCTGTCGCTGACCATGCTCAGTGTGGTGACCGGTGTGGGTTTCCTGATCCACATGTTCGCCTCCTGGTATATGCGCGGTGAAGAGGGATACTCCCGTTTCTTCGCCTACACCAACCTGTTTATCGCTAGCATGGTGGTTCTGGTACTGGCGGATAACCTGCTGCTGATGTACCTCGGCTGGGAAGGCGTGGGCCTGTGCTCCTATCTGCTGATCGGTTTCTATTACACCGATCCGAAGAATGGCGCTGCGGCAATGAAAGCCTTCGTCGTGACCCGTGTGGGTGACGTGTTCCTCGCCTTCGCATTGTTTATCCTCTACAACGAGCTGGGTACGCTGAACTTCCGCGAAATGGTGGAACTGGCGCCTGCTCACTTTGCAGATGGTAACAACATGCTGATGTGGGCAACCCTGATGCTGCTGGGCGGTGCGGTGGGTAAATCCGCGCAGCTGCCGTTGCAGACATGGCTTGCTGACGCGATGGCAGGTCCGACGCCTGTCTCCGCGCTGATCCACGCTGCGACGATGGTTACCGCCGGTGTCTACCTGATTGCACGTACTCACGGCCTGTTCCTGATGACGCCGGAAATCCTGCATCTGGTGGGGATTATCGGGGCTATCACTCTGGTACTGGCTGGTTTTGCCGCGCTGGTACAGACCGACATTAAACGCGTTCTCGCGTACTCCACCATGAGCCAGATTGGTTATATGTTCCTGGCTCTCGGGGTTCAGGCGTGGGACGCGGCGATTTTCCACCTGATGACGCACGCCTTCTTTAAAGCGCTGCTGTTCCTGGCATCCGGCTCGGTTATCCTGGCCTGTCACCACGAACAGAACATCTTCAAGATGGGCGGTCTGCGTAAGTCTATTCCGCTGGTGTATCTCTGCTTCCTGATCGGTGGCGCGGCGCTGTCGGCTCTGCCGCTGATTACCGCAGGCTTCTTCAGTAAGGATGAGATTCTGGCCGGTGCGATGGCGAACGGTCATATCAATCTGATGGTTGCAGGTCTGGTCGGTGCGTTCATGACCTCTCTGTACACCTTCCGTATGATTTTCATCGTGTTCCACGGTAAAGAGCAAATTCACGCTCACGCAGGGAAGGGGATTACACATCATCTGCCGCTGATTGTGCTGATGATCCTGTCCACCTTCGTTGGCGCACTGATTGTGCCACCGCTGCAGGGTGTACTGCCTGCGACGACCGAGCTTGAGCATGGTCGCGTGATGACCCTGGAAATTACCTCCGGTATCGTCGCGATTGCAGGCATTCTGATCGCTGCATGGCTGTGGCTGGGTAAACGTACGCTGGTGACGTCGATTGCCAACAGTGCGCCAGGCCGTCTGCTGGGTACCTGGTGGTATAACGCCTGGGGCTTCGACTGGCTGTACGACAAAGTGTTCGTCAAGCCGTTCCTGGGCGTTGCATGGCTGCTGAAACGCGATCCGCTGAACGCAATGATGAACATTCCGGCGATCCTTTCCCGCTTTGCAGGTAAAGGCCTGTTGTTAAGCGAGAACGGCTATCTGCGTTGGTATGTAGCATCAATGAGCATCGGTGCCGTCGTTGTGCTGGCTCTGTTGATGGTACTGCGTTGATCGTAAAGTGAATTTTATCCAAATTCGTTGAAAATCAGGCCTCTATTAGGGGCCTTAAAAAGGAATAAAAATCGCCATGTTACTACCCTGGCTAATATTGATTCCCTTTATCGGTGGCTTCCTGTGCTGGCAGACCGAACGCTTTGGCGTGAAGGTGCCGCGTTGGATCGCGCTGATTACCATGGGACTGACGCTGGCGCTTGGCCTGCAACTTTGGTTGCAGGGCGGCTATTCACTGACGCAATCCACTGGCATTCCGCAGTGGCAGTCTGAGTTTGTCCTGCCGTGGATCCCACGCTTTGGCATCTCGATTCATCTTGCTATCGACGGTCTGTCGCTGCTGATGGTGGTGCTGACCGGCCTGCTCGGTGTTCTGGCGGTACTTTGCTCCTGGAATGAAATCGAAAAATACCAGGGCTTTTTCCACCTGAACCTGATGTGGATCTTAGGCGGCGTAATCGGCGTGTTCCTTGCCATCGACATGTTCCTGTTCTTCTTCTTCTGGGAAATGATGCTGGTGCCGATGTACTTCCTGATCGCGCTATGGGGGCATAAAGCCTCTGACGGTAAAACGCGTATCACGGCAGCAACCAAGTTCTTCATTTATACCCAGGCGAGTGGTCTGGTGATGTTGATTGCCATCCTGGCGCTGGTATTTGTGCACTACAAAGCGACCGGCGTGTGGACTTTCAACTATGAAGAATTGCTGAATACTCCGATGTCCCACGGCGTGGAATACCTGCTGATGCTGGGCTTTTTCATCGCTTTCGCGGTGAAAATGCCGGTGGTTCCGCTGCACGGCTGGTTGCCGGATGCTCACTCCCAGGCACCGACCGCAGGTTCCGTTGACCTGGCAGGTATCTTGCTGAAAACCGCAGCCTACGGTCTGCTGCGCTTCTCCCTGCCGCTGTTCCCGAATGCGTCAGCGGAGTTTGCACCTATCGCAATGTGGCTTGGCGTCATCGGCATCTTCTACGGCGCGTGGATGGCCTTTAATCAGTACGACATCAAACGTCTGATTGCTTACACCTCCGTATCCCACATGGGCTTCGTACTGATTGCTATCTACACCGGCAGCCAGCTGGCATACCAGGGTGCGGTGATTCAGATGATCGCGCACGGCCTGTCCGCAGCCGGTCTGTTCATCCTGTGTGGTCAGCTGTACGAACGTCTGCACACGCGTGATATGCGTATGATGGGCGGCCTGTGGGGCAAAATGAAATGGTTGCCTGCGCTGTCAATGTTCTTCGCAGTGTGTACGCTGGGTATGCCGGGTACAGGTAACTTCGTTGGCGAATTTATGATTCTGTTCGGCAGCTACCAGGTGGTTCCGGTTATTACCGTGATCTCGACATTTGGTCTGGTGTTTGCTTCTGTTTACTCGCTGGCGATGCTGCATCGCGCTTACTTCGGTAAGGCGAAGAGCCAGATTGCCAGTGTTGAACTGCCAGGGATGTCGCTGCGTGAGCTGTTTATCATCCTGTTGCTGGTCGTGCTTCTGGTACTGCTTGGCTTCTATCCGCAGCCGATTCTGGATACCTCGCATTCTGCGATGAGCAACATCCAGCAGTGGTTTGTTAATTCCGTTACTACTACAAGGCCGTAAATCGCCATGACAATAACTCCACAACACCTGATTGCGCTGCTACCGCTGCTGATCGTCGGCTTGACGGTGGTGGTTGTGATGCTCTCCATTGCGTGGCGACGCAATCACTTCCTCAATGCCACGCTGTCGGTCATTGGGCTTAACGCCGCACTGGTTTCGCTCTGGTTTGTTGGCCAGGCGGGCGCTATGGACGTCACCCCGCTGATGCGGGTTGACGGTTTCGCCATGCTCTACACTGGGCTGGTGCTGCTGGCGAGTCTTGCCACCTGTACCTTCGCTTACCCGTGGCTGGAAGGCTACGACGACAACCGGGAAGAGTTCTATCTGCTGGTGCTGATTGCCGCGCTCGGCGGTATTCTGCTGGCTAACGCTAACCATCTGGCGGCGCTGTTCCTTGGTATTGAGCTTATCTCTCTGCCGCTGTTTGGTCTGGTTGGCTATGCGTTCCGTCAGAAACGTTCGCTGGAAGCCAGTATCAAATACACCATTCTGTCTGCCGCAGCGTCTTCCTTCCTGCTGTTTGGTATGGCGCTGGTGTACGCGCAGTCTGGCAACCTGTCGTTTGTTGCGCTCGGTAAGAGCCTCGGCGACGGTATGCTGCAAGAAACGCTGCTGCTGGCGGGCTTCGGTCTGATGATTGTTGGCCTCGGCTTTAAACTCTCGCTGGTTCCATTCCACCTGTGGACGCCAGACGTATACCAGGGCGCTCCGGCTCCGGTTTCCACCTTCCTGGCGACGGCGAGCAAAATCGCTATCTTCGGCGTGGTGATGCGTCTGTTCCTGTACGCACCGGTAGGTGATAGCGAAGCGGTACGGATCGTGCTGGGTGTGATTGCCTTTGCTTCTATTATCTTCGGTAACCTGATGGCGCTGAGCCAGACCAACATCAAACGTCTGCTTGGTTACTCTTCTATCTCTCACCTTGGTTACCTGCTGGTGGCGCTGATTGCCCTGCAGAGCGGCGAGATGTCGATGGAAGCGGTTGGCGTTTACCTGGCCGGTTATCTGTTCAGCAGCCTCGGTGCGTTCGGTGTGGTCAGCCTGATGTCCAGCCCGTACCGCGGCCCGGATGCAGACTCTCTGTTCTCCTACCGTGGTCTGTTCTGGCATCGTCCGATTCTTGCCGCGGTGATGACGGTGATGATGCTGTCTCTGGCGGGTATTCCGATGACGCTGGGCTTTATCGGTAAGTTCTACGTACTGGCGGTGGGTGTGCAGGCTAATCTGTGGTGGCTGGTTGCCGCCGTGGTGGTGGGTTCCGCGATTGGTTTGTACTACTACCTGCGCGTTGCCGTGAGCCTGTATCTGAGCGCACCGCAGCAACTGAATCGCGATGCGCCGTCCAACTGGCAGTACAGCGCGGGCGGTATCGTGGTGCTGATTTCTGCTCTACTGGTACTGGTGCTGGGTATCTACCCGCAACCGTTGATCAGCATCGTGCAGTTAGCGGCTCCGTTGATGTAATTCGCCATGCTGTGATCGAAAAAGAGTCTGGACAATGTCCAGACTCTTTTTTTTACCTGTCTATACTCGTCATACTTCAAGTTGCTGGAGCGTCAGGCCGAAAGTTGACGGCTCACCAGCGGGCCGCTGATGCCTTTCGCTGTGCGATCCATCACTTCCTGAATGACTGAAGACAGCTCATTGACTTCGAATTTGGCCACGTAACCATCTGCTTTCACTCGGCGTACGTGATCTTCATTGGCGCTACCGGAAAGTGAGGAGTGGATAACGACCGGGATCTTCTTCAGGCGTTCGTCGGTTTTTATCTTACGGGTAAGCGTAAAACCGTCCATCTCCGGCATTTCCAGATCGGTGAGCACCAGCGCAATCTTCTCGCTGATTGGTTTACCTTCCGCTTCTGCTTCTTCAGATAGCTGTTGTATCTTTTCCCACGCATCCTGGCCCGTCACATGCATCAAGTGTGGGATCTCCATGGCGTTAAGCCCTTTTTCCAGCATCGCGCGAGCCACTTTGGAATCATCAGCCACAATCGCCACCGCACCCGGCGTAATGTTGAACTTATTGGTTTTCAGCTCTGTTGCGCGCAGGTCGTGGTTCGACGGTACGATGTCGTACAGGATCTGTTCGACATCGAGCACCAGCGCCAGATTGTTAGTCTCTTTGTTGTCGTCCAGACAGGCGATACTGGTAATGTAGCGACCATTGACGGCTTTCTCGGCGGTATGCACTTGTTGCCAGTCCAGACGCATAATGTTTTCTACCGACTCCACCGCAAACGCCTGAACGCTGCGGGCATATTCCGTGATCAACAGGATGTTGAGTCCGGTCTCTGGCTTACAGCCCGCGACGGCAGGCAGATCAATCACCGGGATCACCTGATCGCGAATGTTAACCATACCCAGCAACGGGGCTTTCATACCTGCGGGACGCGTAAAGGTCGGCATCGGTACGATTTCACGCAGTTTGAATACGTTGATGCCAAACAGTTCTGATTTCTGCTCCTCGACGGATTTGCCAAGGCGAAACAGCAGCAGTTCAAAACGGTTAGACAGGGTTAGGTTTGTCCTGTCATCAATATCTTTCTGGAAATTGTTCATCCTGTCCTCAGTGTGAAAGCCAGCCTTTCCACTGTTATCGGCACTGAGGCGGAAAAATGGAGCATTAAACGGTGAAAATGGCGAAATCGTGAGCCAGTTCAGTGTCTGGAAATATCGCTTTGCACTCTTCGAGTAACCGCTGACAGCCTTTTTCATCGTAGCGTGAGCTAACGTGGGTCATGATCAGGCGTCCCACTCCGGCCTCAAGCGCCAGCTGGGCGGCTTGTCGGGTCGAGCTGTGACCGCGGCTGTTGGCTTTTTCCTCCATTGAGGAGTCCAGTGTGGTTTCATGTACCATCACATCCACACCGCGTGCCAGTTCAATGGCGGACGCGCAAGGTCCTGTGTCGCCGAAAATAGCCACAGATTTTCCTCTGGTGGCAGGGCCGAGAAAAACGGCGCCGTTAATCGCTCGACCATCCTCCAGCACGATGGTTTTCCCGGCTTTCAAATCCTGGAACCACGGGCCCGCTTTAACACCAGCCGCCTTCAAGGCGCTGGCGTCAAGTGCCCCCGGTTTGTCGTGCTCTTCAACACGAAAACCGTAGCACTCCAGCGGATGCTCCAGCGGGTACGCCGTTACTTTACGCAGGCCGTCATCGACAATTTCACCCGCGGTGATTTCGACAATATTCAGCGGATAATCGGTCCAGGAGCCGCTCAAACGCAAAGCCGTTTCGGTAAACTCTCGCAACCCCTTTGGTCCGTAAAGCGTCAGTGGCTGGACGTTCCCGGCCATTGAGCGACTGCACAGCAGCCCCGGTAAACCAAACAGGTGATCGCCGTGTAGATGGCTGATAAAAATACGCTCGAGTTTTCCAGGGTTAAATGGCGTGGTCAGCATCTGATGTTGCGTTCCTTCACCACAATCGAAAAGCCACAGCCCCGCCTGAGTCGGGTGTTGCAGATTCAGTAAAATTGCCGTTACATTGCGTGAGCGCGTGGGGACTCCCGCAGACGTGCCTAAAAATAGTAATTCCATCTTCGCGTTACACTTTTCGCCATCAATAAGGCAGGGTGTTCAGGTTATCACAACAAAGGGGCAGACTATGATTCACTGGCAAGATCTCCACCATGCAAAGCTCAATACACAGCAGCTGTACGCCATTCTTGAGCTTCGCTGTGCGGTATTTGTTGTTGAGCAACGGTGTCCGTATCAGGATGTGGATGGTGATGACCTGAGTGGTGAAAACCGGCACATTCTGGGTTGGCATAACGATGAACTGGTGGCGTATGCGAGGATTCTGAAAAGCGATGATGAGCTTGAGCCGGTCGTCATTGGGCGGGTGATCGTAAGCGAAGCGCTGCGGGGTGAAAAATTGGGGCAACAGCTAATGACTCAGACGCTGGCCTCCTGTACGCAGCATTGGCCGCACAAGGCGCTGTATCTGGGGGCGCAGGCACATTTGCAGTCATTCTATGCGCGCTTTGGCTTTGTGCCGGTCACGGATATCTATGACGAAGACGGTATTCCACACGTCGGAATGGCGCGGGAAGCATATCAGGCGTAAACAGGCGCAAACACGCCTGATTGTCTATAGTTAGCGGGTACGTCAATAGAAAGGGAGAATAAAATGTCTTTTCATTCTTATGAATCACGTATCGATGACGATCTGGAATTATTGAGTGAAACGCTGGAGGAGGTGCTGCGTTCTTCCGGCGATCCAGCCGATCAAAAATACCTTGAGTTAAAAGCGCGGGCAGAGCGGGCGTTAGAAGAGGTGAGAAATCGCGTCAGCCACGCCTCTGACAGCTACTATTACCGCGCGAAGAAAGCCGTTTGCCGGGCGGATGATTATGTGCATGAAAAACCCTGGCGCGGAATCGGCGTTGGTGCCACGGTCGGTTTAGTGATGGGATTATTGTTAGCACGGCGATAAATTCCATTCCGTCAGCGCATTTGTACGTACTCCCTAACTGGGGGTACTGCTTTTTCTGCTCAGTACCCCGTATAATGTGAGGTTTTTAACAGGGAGAGGTCCGCGTGCATTCAATTACTACTGCGCTGGAAAGTCTGATGCGTCATTTGTCGCAAGAGATACCAGCAGCACCTGGAATTCGTATTTACGATATCCCTTTCCCACTGAATGATGCGTTTGACGCTTTAGGATGGCTGGCCAGTCAACCTGTCTGGCCCCAGTTTTACTGGCAACAGCGTAATGGCGATGAAGAAGCCGCCGTACTGGGCGCTGTTGCTACATTTTCCTCGCTCGAATTAGCCCAGCATTTTTTACATCAGCATAATGATAATCCTGACCTGCGTATCTGGGGCCTGAATGCCTTTGAGCCTCAGCGCGGCCATTTGTTATTGCCACGGCTGGAGTGGCGACGTTGCGCCGGGGTGGCGAGCTTACGCTTACATCTTTTTAGCGACGTGTCGCTGCGTGAAGACGCCGCGCAGGCGGTGGCGTTTATCTCATCGCTCGCCAACGTAAAGCCGCTGCCCGCATTGCGTCTGCGTTTGACGGGAGAACAGAACTGGCCGGATAAAACTGGCTGGACAGACCTGATAAAGCTCGCCACGCAAACGATCAATAGGGAACAGCTCGATAAGGTCGTGCTGGCGCGGGCGACCGATTTACAGTTTTCTCAGTCGGTTAACGCCGCGGCCGTGATGGCTTCCAGTCGTCGTCTAAACCTGAACTGCTACCATTTCTTTATGGCGTTCTCCGCAAAGTGTGCGTTTCTTGGTTCTTCCCCTGAACGGCTGTATCGGCGGCGTGACACGGCGCTGCGCACCGAGGCGCTGGCGGGAACCGTTGCCAACCACCCTGAGGATCATCGGGCCTGGCAGTTGGGGGAATGGCTAATGAAAGATGATAAAAACCAGCGCGAGAATATGCTGGTGGTCGAAGATATTTGCCAGCGTCTGCAAGGCTGTACGCAAACTCTTGATGTGCTGCCGCCGCAGGTGCTTAGACTGCGCAAAGTGCAGCACCTGCGCCGCTGTATCTGGACGGAACTGAATCAGGCTGATGATACGCTTTGTCTGATGCAGCTCCAGCCCACGGCGGCAGTCGCAGGTATTCCGCGTGAGCTGGCGCGTGAATTTATCCAACATAATGAACCGTTTGAACGCGAGTGGTATGCCGGTTCTGCGGGTTACCTTTCTCTGTGCCAAAGCGAGTTTTGCGTGTCATTACGGTCGGCGAAAATTAGTGAAAATGTGATACGCCTGTATGCCGGGGCAGGGATCGTGCGTGGTTCAGATCCTGAACAGGAATGGCAAGAAATAGACAATAAAGCGGCAGGACTGCGCACTTTATTACAGATGGAAGGGTAATGAGTTGTATATTACCGACTCATATCAAAAATCCATTTATTCGATTCTTTATACTGTGTCGCAATATTGATACCGGACAATCTCATGTCAGTAAGCGCATTTAACCGACGCTGGGCGGCGGTCATTCTGGAAGCACTCACTCGCCACGGCGTCAGGCATGTCTGCATTGCCCCTGGCTCTCGTTCTACACCGTTGACTCTGGCGGCTGCGGAAAACCCCGCTTTTATTCACCATACTCATTTTGATGAGCGTGGCCTTGGGCATCTGGCCTTAGGTCTGGCAAAAGTCAGCCGGCAGCCTGTCGCTGTGATTGTGACGTCCGGTACGGCGGTGGCAAATTTGTATCCCGCGTTGATTGAAGCGGGCCTGACCGGTGAAAAGCTGATTCTACTCACGGCTGACAGACCTCCTGAGCTTATCGACTGCGGCGCTAACCAGGCGATTCGTCAGGCCGGAATGTTTGCCTCGCATCCATCGCAAACGCTCTCTTTACCGCGCCCGACTCAGAACATTCCGGCTAGTTGGCTGGTATCCACCATTGATAACGCCTTAGCTGCGCTGCATAGCGGGGCGGTTCATATCAATTGCCCATTTGCGGAACCGCTGTATGGCGACATGGACGAAACGGGGATTGACTGGCAGCAGCGCCTTGGCGACTGGTGGCAGGATGATAAACCCTGGCTGCGTGAGTCGCGTCGGCTGGAAAGCGACAAACAGCGTGACTGGTTTTTCTGGCGACAAAAACGCGGCGTTGTTGTTGCAGGCCGCATGAGCGCGGAAGAGGGCAAAAAGGTTGCGCAGTGGGCGCAGATGCTAGGCTGGCCGCTGATTGGCGATGTTCTGTCGCAAACCGGACAACCTTTGCCGTGCGCCGACCTGTGGCTGGGGAATGCGAAAGCGGTCACTGAATTACAGCAGGCGCAGATTGTGGTGCAGCTTGGCAGTAGCCTGACCGGAAAACGGCTCCTGCAGTGGCAGGCCAGCTGTGATCCGCAGGAATACTGGATTGTCGATAATATCGAAGGCCGCCTTGATCCGGCTCACCATCGTGGGCGCAGGCTGGTAGCGACGGTTGGCGACTGGCTGGAGCTGCATCCGGCGGAGAAACGTCAGCCCTGGTGCGTGGAGATCCCACGCCTGGCGCAACTGGCCTGGCAGGCGGTAGAAGCCCGTCGTGACGCGTTTGGTGAAGCGCAATTAGCCCACCGTATCCGCGAATACTTACCGGAGCAGGGGCAACTGTTCGTGGGCAACAGTCTGGTGGTGCGCCTGATCGATGCGCTGTCGCAGCTTCCGGCGGGTTACCCGGTCTATAGCAACCGTGGCGCGAGCGGCATTGACGGCCTGCTGTCAACGGCAGCAGGCGTACAGCGTGCCAGCGCGAAATCGACGCTGGCTATCGTCGGCGATTTATCTGCGCTGTATGACCTCAATGCGCTGGCGTTATTGCGCCAGGTTTCCGCGCCGTTTGTCCTGATAGTGGTCAATAATAACGGCGGGCAAATTTTTTCCCTGTTGCCGACGCCAGCAAGCGAACGCGAACGATTCTACCTGATGCCGCAGAACGTGCATTTTGAGCATGCTGCCGCCATGTTTAACCTTAAATACCAGCGCCCGGAAAACTGGGAGCAACTGGAGCGCGCGCTGACTAACGCCTGGCGTACTCCGGCGGCAACGGTGATTGAGCTGGTGGTAAACGAAACTGATGGGGCGCAAACCCTGCAGCAACTGCTGGCGCAGGTAAGCCATCTATGATCCTGCACGCGCAGGCGAAAGTGGGCCAGACGGGATTTCCCTGGCTGGTTTTCCTGCACGGTTTTTCCGGTGATTGTCGGGAATGGCAGACGGTTGGCGAAGCGTTTAAGAATTATTCGCGGCTGTATATCGACCTGCCGGGACACGGTGGATCCGCTGACATCAGCGTGAGCGGATTCGACGACGTAAGCGCTTTGCTGCGTAACACGTTGCTTAGTTACAACATACTTAAATACTGGTTGGTAGGTTACTCTCTTGGCGGCAGAGTCGCGATGATGGCGGCTTGTCAGGAGATGCCAGGACTGTGCGGTCTGGTGGTTGAAGGTGGACATCCAGGCTTGCAAAGTGAGGAGGCGCGCGTTCAGCGTCGCCTCTCTGATGGTCGCTGGGCTGCGCGTTTTCGCGCTGAGCCGTTGTGCGAGGTGTTTATTGACTGGTATCAACAGCCAGTTTTTTCCTCGCTGAATGCGGCGCAAAGAGAAGCGCTGGTCGCACTGCGTAGCCAGAATAACGGGCATACGCTGGCGGCGATGCTGGAGGCCACCTCGCTAGCCGTACAACCTGATTTACGTGCGCAACTCACTATGCGCACATTTCCGTTTTATTATTTATGTGGTGAACGTGACGATAAATTCCGCGCTCTGGCGGCGGAAATATCCGTACCAAGCCATGTGATTCGTAATGCCGGACACAACGCGCATCGGGACAATCCCGCTGGCGTGGTGGACTGTCTGGCTCAGATTCTGCATCGCTGACTATAGGACATTTTATGATCTATCCTGATGAAACAATGCTTTACGCACCGATAGAATGGCACGATTGCTCTGAAGGCTACACCGACATTCTCTACGAGAAATCCACCGACGGTATCGCAAAAATCACCATTAATCGTCCGCAGGTACGCAATGCCTTCCGTCCGGTCACCGTGAAAGAGATGATCCAGGCGCTGGCGGATGCTCGCTATGATGACAACATTGGCGTGATTATTTTGACCGGTGCTGGCGACAAAGCGTTCTGCGCAGGTGGCGATCAGAAAGTGCGCGGTGACTACGGCGGATACCAGGATGATTCCGGTGTGCATCACCTGAACGTACTGGACTTCCAGCGCCAGATTCGTACCTGTCCGAAGCCAGTAGTGGCGATGGTTGCAGGCTTTTCCATCGGCGGCGGCCATGTGCTGCACATGATGTGTGACCTGACCATTGCGGCTGAAAACGCCATCTTCGGCCAGACCGGTCCGAAAGTCGGTTCCTTCGATGGCGGTTGGGGTGCCTCTTACATGGCGCGTATTGTCGGTCAGAAAAAAGCGCGTGAAATCTGGTTCCTGTGCCGTCAGTACGATGCGAAGCAAGCGCTGGATATGGGCCTGGTAAACACCGTGGTTCCGCTGGCCGATCTGGAAAAAGAGACCGTACGCTGGTGTCGCGAAATGCTGCAAAACAGCCCGATGGCGTTGCGCTGCCTGAAAGCTGCACTGAACGCCGACTGCGATGGTCAGGCTGGTCTGCAAGAGCTGGCGGGTAACGCCACCATGCTGTTTTACATGACGGAAGAAGGTCAGGAAGGCCGTAACGCCTTTAACCAGAAACGTCAGCCGGATTTCAGCAAATTTAAACGGAATCCGTAATGCGTAGCGCGCAGGTATACCGCTGGCAGATCCCCATGGACGCGGGGGTGATTCTGCGCGACAGGCGGTTAAAAACGCGTGACGGGCTGTACGTTCGCCTTTGTGACGGCGAGCGCGAAGGGTGGGGAGAGATCTCCCCGCTGCCGGGCTTCAGTCAGGAGAGCTGGGAAGAGGCGCAAACCGAGCTGCTGGCCTGGGTCAACGGCTGGCTACAGGGGGATTCTTCCTTACCGCAGCTGCCTTCGGTCGCCTTTGGCGCAAGCTGTGCGCTGGCCGAACTGGCTGGCGTATTGCCAGAAGACGCAGACTACCGTGCAGCACCGCTGTGTACGGGTGATCCTGATGATCTGGTACTGCAACTGGCTGACATGCCGGGTGAAAAAGTAGCGAAGATCAAGGTCGGACTGTATGAAGCGGTTCGTGACGGTATGGTCGCCAACCTGCTGCTTGAGGCTATCCCGGAGCTGCATTTGCGACTTGACGCCAACCGAGCCTGGACGCCGTTGAAAGCCCAGCAGTTCGCGAAGTACGTTAATCCAGAGTACCGCGGGCGCATCGCTTTTCTCGAAGAGCCATGCAAAACCCGCGATGACTCTCGTGCTTTTGCGCGTGAAACCGGCATTGCCATTGCCTGGGATGAAAGCTTGCGTGAAGCGGATTTCATTTTCGAAGCCGAAGAGGGCGTCAAGGCAGTGGTTATCAAACCTACGCTGACGGGCAGTCTCGATAAAGTGCGAGAACAGGTGGAGGCGGCGCATGCACTTGGTCTCACCGCTGTTATTAGTTCGTCGATCGAGTCGAGCCTGGGCTTAACCCAACTGGCGCGAATTGCCGCCTGGCTGACGCCGCAGACCATTCCGGGGCTGGATACCCTGAGCCTGATGCAGTGCCAGCAGGTACGCACCTGGCCGGGTAGCGCATTGCCGTGTATCGATGTTGATGCGCTGGAACGCCTGCTATGACCCAGCGGGAAATGCCCGATAGCGTAAGCATATCGGGCCTGGTACAACCCGATGACTGGCCGTGGCGTCACTGGCGACAGGTTCGTGCAGAGGTGCCTGCTCTACGCCTCAACGATGAAGTATTAAGCTGGAGCGAGCTTTGCACGCGCGTTGACCATCTGGCCAGCGGTTTTGCCGCTCAGGGCGTGGAAGAGGGAGATGGCGTCCTGCTTCGCGCCTGGAATCATCCACGTGCTTTGCTGGCCTGGCTGGCATTGCTGCAATGTGGGGCGCGGGTTTTACCTGTTAACCCACAGCTGCCTCAATCGCTGCTTGACGCGCTGGTCCCGGACTTAACGCTGCGTTTTGCGATGGATCTGGAGACCGCTAATGTTCTCACGGGACTCCATCCGTTGCAGATGCAGGCAGTGCCAGGCAAGCATGCCGCCGCGTGGTTACCCCAGCGTTTGAGTACGATGACGTTAACCTCAGGTTCTACCGGATTGCCAAAGGCAGCGGTGCATACCTGTCAGGCTCATCTGGCAAGCGCGCAGGGCGTGCTGTCATTAATGCCGTTTGACGCTGAAGATGACTGGCTGCTCTCGCTGCCGCTGTTTCATGTTTCCGGCCAGGGTATTTTGTGGCGTTGGTTGTTTGCCGGGGCACGAATGACCGTGCGCGACAAGCAACCATTGGAGCAAATGCTGGCTGGATGCACTCATGCTTCGCTGGTGCCCACGCAGCTGTGGCGCCTGCTGGTCAACAAAACGGCGGTAACGCTCAAAGCAGTGCTCCTGGGTGGCGCGGCAATTCCTGTTGAATTGACGGAACAGGCGCGCGAGCAAAGGATTCGCTGCTGGTGCGGTTACGGTTTAACGGAGTTTGCTTCTACGGTCTGTGCGAAAGAAGCGGATGGCCTGGCGGATGTGGGGTCGCCCCTGGCAGGCAGAGAAGTCAGAATCGTTGGTGGTGAAGTCTGGCTGCGTGCCGCCAGCATGGCACAAGGTTACTGGCGTAACGGGCAGCTGATTCCTTTAGTAAATGCGGAAGGCTGGTTTGCCACCCGCGATCGCGGGGTGTTGAAGGACGGCAAGTTAACCATTGTCGGTCGGATGGACAATCTGTTCTTTAGCGGCGGGGAAGGCATACAGCCGGAAGAGGTGGAACGCGTGATTGCTGCGCATCCGCATGTTCTGCAAGCCTTCATTGTGCCGATAGAAGACAAAGAGTTTGGTCATCGCCCGGTGGCGGTCGTTGAGTATGACACCAATGCGGGTGACACAAATCTGGCAGAGTGGGTGAAAGATAAGCTGGCCCGCTTTCAGCAACCGGTATGCTGGCTGACATTGCCACCCGAACTAAAATCCGGAGGGATTAAAATCTCTCGTCGTGCGCTGTCAGATTGGGTAAGTGCTTCATTGTTAAAATTAAGCAAACAGTAATTACATTTCTCACTTTCACCATTAAGTCGCTATTGTCATTTTGTTTATCTGCTAAAGTGTAACCTGTTGTGAAATCTTTTAACAAAAGGTGCGCTATGGAATGGCATGTGAAGAAGTCTTGCTGTCACAAAAAAGCAGGCAGGCTCTATATCGTACTTTGTGATAGCGGCGGTTCGCTAAAGATGCTGGCTGAGGCGCAATCTTCCGAGTGGGTTAAGCCCGGAGACCCCCTTTCACCGCTGAAAGATGCACTGTATTGCATTAATCGCGATACCTCACGGTTAATCAAAATAGTTGATGCCAGACAGTACATGTGCGACGAATGGGAACGCCTGTTACGACTGTCTGAAGATAAATAATCTCAGGGTTGGCGCTGGTGTGAAGGTAAAAAAATCGTCAGTAGCCCTGCCATGATGCACAGCACACCGGCGAGCGCTTTCGCTGAAAATATTCCCTGCCAGCCGGGCAGGATCATTGATGCAACCCACACCAGTACATAGCTCAGGCTGAGCAGGGCATACGCTTTGCTCAGTGCGAGCTGGTGCAGCGCTTTATGCCAGCAAATCACCGACAGTAAATACCCTGCCAGTCCGGCATACAGAGCAAACGCGCCAACGCTAAGAGAGAATACGGCAGAAATGAATTGCTGCGGCTGCAGCATTGGCGGCAGATTATCCATCGCAAAGCCGAGACTCAACTGGGCGGCTGAAGTGATAATAACGCTGCATAATCCCCAAAAGATGCCCATTACACCGCACTCCCAAGAATAAAGATGCCGGTGATGATTAACCCCACTCCCAGCCAGTGGCGCGGGGTGACGGGTTCGCGCCAGATTTTCCAGGCAGCCAGAGTCACCCATACAAAATTAAGACTCAGCATGGGGTAGGCGATGCCGACCGGAATGTTCTGCAGCACCGCCAGCCATAGCAGCATGGCCAGACCGAGACTTGCCAGAGCAAGCCCAATCCATAGCGTAATGTGGCGTTTTCGCGCTCGAACGGGAACGGGTCGCGACGCCTGCTTCTGACATAACTGACCGCAGACGCTGAGCAGGCTGGCGAGAACTAAGGCTATCCAGATCATTTCGGCCGATACTGAATCAGGACCAGACGCCCCTGATTATCGATATAGTCAGCGGGAGGGATAGCAAGTCGATTAATATCTTCATCCTTATCGACTGAAAGCACGAGCGTAATGTTTCCTTGCTGACGATGTTGCGCTAACCACTCGGCAAAGTTCCCCCGACCGACAAAACGCCCCTGGGCATCCGGGTAGTTAAGGCCATATTTTAACTCGCCCGTTTGTCCGTACATTATGATGTCGTCACGCTTCAGGCTCCAGGCCAGCCCCGCGGCGACGCCAACGCTGTCGGTGAGAATATAACGGCTCGACTCCAGCGACTCTTTGGTCATCTCGACAAAAAATTGTGGCTGTTTAGATTCCATCACCCGGTCAGGAATGGAGAAGCCAAACAACAGTGCCAGGCCTAATGGACACAGCGCTGCGAACGTCCAGTTCTTCTCGCGGTTATTTAGCGTATACCAGCCAAAGAGTGTCCAGATGATAAAAATGCCCCACGCACAAAACACCTTATACGTTTCGATATGCGACCAGACCGGCGTCTTTAATGGACCCAGTGTAGAAACAATAAACGTGGCGACAATGCCGGTTACACCGAACAGAACGTTGATCCAGCCATTCACGCGCAGCGCGGTTGCGCCTTTTTCCGCGGCCTGCAGGCCGAAACGCGCCGTCAATATTGCCAGCGGCGCGAAGCAGGAAAGAATATAGGTCGGCAGTTTTCCTTTCGCGATGCTGAAAAACAGGATTGGCATGATAATCCAGCTTAACAGGTACAGTGCGCTGCGCGGAACATCCCGTTCACGCCAGCCCGTACGCAGCGCGCCGGGGAGCAGCCCGAGCCACGGTAATGCGCCAGCCACCAAGACCGGAATGTAGTACCAGACGGGGGCCTTATGTTGGGCATCCTCTTGCGCGAAGCGTTGAATATGTTCGACCCAGAAGAAGTAATGCCAGAAATCCGGCTCACGCCGGGCAATCGCTATTCCCCAAGGCAGCACAGTCACGATGCAACCGACTACTGCCAGCAGACCGTAGATAATGAGATCTTTCCAGCGCTTTTGTACGAAAACCCACGGCAGTACGCTGAGCACAGGAACGGCGAGTGCCAGGAAACCCTTGGTCATCACGCCCATGCCGCAGGTTAACCCTAACAGCAGAAAGGCGGTAATTTTGCGCGTTCTGCTGGTGGCTTGCATCCCCTCCCAAAAGCAGCACATGCCCGCCATTAGCCAGAGCGCAATGATAGGATCAAGTACCGCGTAGGTACCGATGCTGTAAACCGAAAAAAACGTTAAAAAGATAACCGAAGAGAGTACGGCGGTGCGCTTATCCCGCCACAACCGCATGGCAAGCCAGGCTACCATTAGCGCCGTCAGCAAAGTGGCAAAAATGGCTCCTGCTCTGACGCCGAAATTATTGGCGCCAAACAGCCATTGCCCGATGCTGTTTAACCAGTATCCGGCAATCGGTTTTTCAAAATACCGCAGCCCTAAAAAGTGCGGAACGATCCCATCGCCAGAGGTCAGCATTTCCCGACTGATTTCGGCATAGCGCGTTTCATCAGGTTGCCACAGCAGGCGACTGTTGATGGGGAGAATAAAATACAGCGCAATAAAAGCGATAAATGCCAGGGTGTAGCGGACAGTAAGTTTCATCTTGTCACACTCACTGGTTGTTGGCGGCCGACCCATCCCTCTCTGCCGGGTATTTTGCCACGCACGATCTGCCCTGTTGGCAGCGAACTAACATCGTCCGGTAACAGGTCGCCGAGCGGGCAAAATGTTATCCCCATGTCTGCGGCGCGAGTAAGCAGCTCGTCAAAATTCTGCTGAAAGGCGATGCCTTCAACTTCCGCATGAATGGTATACACCGGTGTTCCTCTGCTCATCTGGATGTGGGAGAGAATGTAAGCGTTGAAGTCCACTGCCTGGACTTCCTGACCAACCACTTCATCCCAGGTGGGTAGCGTGACGGGAATTTGCGGCGTACCTGTTTTCCCGGACGTCAGCACCGGACGGAATAACGACGTTCCCCGACAGTCGCTGTTATAACGCAGATGGAACGTTTCTTTGGCGTGGACGACGCGATCGTCGGCACGCCATCCGGCAACGGCAGAGCAGGTGACGGGTTGTCCGATAAGAGTTTCAAGGGCCGTGATGCCTCGTGAAATATCATCAATCAGCTGTTTGTCATTCCAGTTTCCGCTTCGCGCCTGCCAGGCATGGTGATCCCAGGCATGCAGACCGGTTTCATGAAGCAGGGCGGTTTGCGCAATGATCGCCGCGTTGGCCTGGCCGATCTCTTTTCCCGGCCAGGCGGTTCCCGCCAGCAATATATCCCATCCGTAAAGTGATGCGGCGTTTGAGCGCAGCATCTTCCACAGAAATTGTGGTTTCACAAGACGCCAGAGATGGCGTCCCATGTTGTCCGGTCCAACGCTAAAGAAAAAACTTGCCCGCACGTTATGTCGGTTCAATGTCTCCAGCAGGCGGGGTACGCCTTCGCGCGTCCCCCTGAAAGTATCGACATCTATGCGCAAGCCGACTTGGGTCATGATGTGTGTTCCGTGATATTCACACTGCGTAAGAAGAAGTCCAGCGTCTCTTCTACCGTTTCCTGCATCTCAATGGTGGGCTCCCAGTTCAGGCAGCGTTTCGCATTGCGGATGTTGGGCTTACGATGTTCAACGTCTTGATAACCTTTACCATAGTAGCTGCTGCTTTCGACGTCACGGAAACCGGCAAACGGCGGGAAGTGGTTACGCAATGGATGTTTTTCAAAGCAGGTAAGCAGCATTTCTGCCAGTTCCTGAATACTCGCTTCGTTCTGCGGATTACCGATGTTGATAATCTCACCGTCGCAGCGTCCGCCTTCGTTTTCAATGATGCGGTACAGGGCTTCGATACCATCCC
The DNA here is from genome assembly GCF_013781945.1 of Citrobacter sp. RHBSTW-01044. Classification (NCBI taxonomy): domain Bacteria; kingdom Pseudomonadati; phylum Pseudomonadota; class Gammaproteobacteria; order Enterobacterales; family Enterobacteriaceae; genus Citrobacter; species Citrobacter sp. RHBSTW-01044. The sequence continues at coordinate 1,589,419 of NZ_CP056180.1, forward strand.
GAATGTCGGTAAAGCAGCGTTTTTGCTTGCCGCCTTCAATCAGCTTAATCGGTGAACCTTCCACCAGATTGAGGATCAGTTGGGTAATGGCGCGTGAGCTGCCGATACGCGCGGCGTTAAGGCTGTCCAGACGCGGTCCCATCCAGTTAAATGGCCGGAACAGGGTGAAACGCAATCCCTCTTTTTCGCCGTATGCCCAGATTACGCGGTCCAACAACTGCTTGGAAACGGAGTAGATCCAGCGTGGTTTATTCACCGGACCGACGATCAGATTTGAGCTGTCCTCATCGAAGACTTTGTCGGTACACATGCCGTAGACTTCGGACGTTGACGGGAAAATGATGCGCTTACGGTATTTCACGCAGTAGCGAATGATTTTCAGGTTCTCTTCAAAATCGAGCTCAAATACGCGCAGCGGGTTGCGGGTATATTCGATTGGCGTTGCGATCGCCACCAGCGGCAGCACGACGTCGCATTTTTTAACATGGTATTCAATCCATTCGGAGTGAATGCTGATGTCGCCTTCGACGAAGTGGAATCGCGGATGCTGCAGAAAACGCCCAATGGCGTCACTGCCAATATCGAGACCATACACTTCGTAATGATCTTCTTGCAGCAGGCGTTCGGTCAGATGGTTACCAATGAAGCCATTAACGCCGAGGATCAGCACGCGTGTACGACGTTTAGTGGTGGCAACCGACTGGCTGTTCAGGCGGGAGCCTGGAACCAGGCCCAAAACCTGAGCCAGTTGCGAGCCTTGCATTGCAATACCATCGCCAGCTTGTCCGGTAATAATTTCCAGGGCGCCATCGCCACAGGCGATCAGCAAAGGAGAAACGGAGATGACGGTACCCGGTTGGGTCGCTGAGTCATTTACGCAAACGCGCGATGACCAGACGGTGAACTTTTGTGTACCGACATAGCTAAATGCGCCCGGCCACGGATCGCTGACGGCGCGGACCTGGTTATGCAACTCTGCGGCAGGTGTGTTCCAGTCGAGGAAGCTATCTTCCGGTGTACGGCGACCAAAACAGGTAGCATCTGCTTCCTGTTGGGGGCGTTCTGCATAATCCCCGGTTTTAATCGCGGGCAGTGCCTGTTCCAGCAGGTGACGCGCAGCCTGGCACAATTTATGGTGCAGCGTTAACGCCACGTCATCCGGCGAAATAGCGACGCGCTGCTGGGCAATAATGGCACCAGCATCCGCGCGTTTGACCATGCGGTGAAGCGTGACGCCGGTTTCGGTTTCGCCATTGACCAATACCCAGTTCAGCGGCGCGCGACCACGGTATTTCGGCAGCAACGAACCGTGCAGATTAAAAGCCCCCGCAGGCGCAAGACTGAGGATCTCATCACTCAGTAAATGACGATAGTAGAACGAGAAGATAACATCCGGTGCCAGTTGGCTAATGCGTTCAATCCACAAGGGATGATTGACCTCGTCCGGGGCGTAAACCGGAATTCCGGCGCTGGCGGCAAGGCGGGAAACCGAACCAAAAAATGCTTTTTCGCCCGGATTATCGGTGTGCGTAAAAATGGCAGCGATTTCATAACCGGCATCCAACAAAGCCTGGACACCCTGACATCCCATATCGTGATAGGCAAATACGATGGCTTTCATGCGCGGTTTTCCTCGGTTGGCTGCGTGGTTTGTGGGCGGATAACGTGTTGAACAAAATAGCGGGGGCGGGCGCGGACATCGTTATAGATGCGACCGATATATTCGCCGAGTAAACCCATGCCAATAAACTGTGCGCCGATAAAGGTAAACAGGACGGCAAACAGCATGAATACCCCTTCCGCGGCCCACTGTGGACCGAGCGTCAGACGCAGAACCACAAGCAGGATAGACAAGATAAAGCCAGTGGCGGCGATTACGCTGCCCAACAGGCTCAACATACGAAGTGGCGTTGTGGTCAGACAGGTCACCAGGTCATACATCAGGTTGATCAGACGCATAAAGCTGTATTTGGAGTCACCAAATTCTCGCTCTGCATGGTGTACCGGGATTTCCGTAGCACGCCGGGCAAAAATGTTGGCCAGAATCGGGATAAAGGTGCTGCGCTCCTGGCAATGCAGCATGGCATCGACGATGTGGCGGCGATAAGCGCGTAACATGCAACCGTAGTCGCCCATCGCTTTACCGGTGGTGCGCTGAATCAGATGGTTAATCATTCGCGAGGCGGTCTTACGAAATACGCTGTCCTGACGGTTCTGACGTACCGTGCCGACCACATCGAAGCCTTCATCTGCGGTGGCGACCAGCCGTGGGATCTCCTCCGGCGGGTTTTGCAAATCGGCATCCAGTGTGATGATCACGTCGCCGGTGACATGACTGAAACCGGCCATAATCGCCGAGTGTTGCCCGTAATTGCGATTCAATAAAATAGAAACAATATGACTGTTCGGTGCCTGGGAAGCGTCCATCATCAGCTGAGCGGAATGGTCGCTGCTGCCGTCATCAATTAGCAGAATTTCATAGTCTTTGCCCAATTTTTCGCAGGCAGCGCTGGTACGTCTGATTAACTCTGGCAAGCTTTCCTGTTCATTAAAAACGGGAATGACCACCGAGACTTTTTTGATCGGTGCTGCTTCAAACATGGTTATTGTCCTGCAATCTCGCGAAGTGCCGTAATTACCCGCTGGGTGTCATCGGCGGTCATGTCGGGGAATAACGGCAGTGAGCAAATGCGCGCGCTATTCCATTCTGTATTGGGGAGCGAAAGGGTAGTGAAGCGTTCGCGGTAATATTTTTGCGTATGGGCCGCACGAAAATGCAGACCGGTGCCGATATTTTTGGCCTTTAACGCCTCCATTAAGGCATCTCTGCTCAGACCGCAGCGGGCTTCGTCAACGCGAATGATGAACAGGTGCCAGGCGTGAACGTGCGCCCACTGGGGCAGACTCAGTGGTTGAAATGGCGTATCGGCCAGCGCCTGTTGATACTCGCAGGCAATTTGCGCCCGGCGTGAGTTCAGGTGTTCCAGTTTATTTAGTTGTACCAACGCAATGGCGGCGTTGATATCCGTGAGGTTGTACTTGTACCCTGGCGCAAGAACTTCGGCCTGCGGCGCCCGGCCATAGGTTTGTCGATCAAAGGCATCAACGCCCAGACCGTGAAACTTCAGGCTGCGAAGCCGTTGGGCAAGCTGGCTGTCGTCGGTAACGATCAACCCGCCTTCGGCGCAGGTAATATTTTTGATGGCGTGAAACGAGAATATTGCCGTGCCGCGCGCGCCGACATGACGACCTTTATACAACGTCCCTACGGCGTGGGCCGCATCTTCTATAATCGGAATGCCATAGCGTTCGCCAATGGCATAAATCGCGTCCAGGTCGGCGGGGGCGCCTGCGTAATGTACCGGAATAATGGCTTTGGTTCGCGGGGTGATGGCGGCCTCAATTTGCTCCGGTGTGACCATGAGCGTATCGCGGTCGACGTCGATCATGACTGGCGTCGCACCCAGCAGGACAATCATGTTGAGGGTAGAAACCCACGTCATTGACGGTGTAATGACCTCATCGCCTGCACCGATGTCCAGCGCCATCAGCGTGATGTGCATACCTGCCGTAGCGGAGCAGACGGCGACGGCGTGTTGATTTCCCGTGAGCTGGCAGAAGGCTTCTTCCAGCTGTTGATTTTTCGGGCCGGTGGTTATCCATCCAGAGTCCAGAACCGTCTTCACAGCAGCAAGTTCTTCAGCCCCCATTGCCGGGCGAGAGAAAGGCAAAAAGTCAGACATCATTATTCCTTCAAGCCATTTAACGCCACCGACGTTTTATTTTTAGTGATAAACAGGGGCGTCGTTAATTATTTCATCAGGCTTCAAAGGGTAATGACGGAAGGTTAATTTATCCTTAAGAGTTTAAGGTTTGGGAAAGAGAGAGGAATAGCGTGTTTTTTATTTATCTTAATGAAAAAAAGATCATGTAGGTTCTTGAGTAGTTTGGGCGACATTGCTGTTATCTGCAGACTGATGAGCGCAATGCCGCTATTAAGAATGCTAATTATATGCCGTTATTAAAATGATGATTTACAGTAACCCTTTCAAGGTTAACGTTTTACGCGTGGCGATATTTAAATCGTAGGAGCCGAGATCTTCCGCTTTAACCCAGGCGAATGCCTGGAATTCTTCGTTAATCTTCACTTCACGATTAGCCGCCACACAATCGAAGATGAGATAAATCATATAAATCTCTTCCTGACTGCCATCGGCGTATGTTTTGGTGCGAACATCGTCACTGAAGGTCCATGGCGTAATATCTGATAACACCAGTTGTTCGCCCAGCTCTTCTCTTACTTCACGGCGCAAAGCTTCTTCAATACGTTCACCCGGTTCAACGCCGCCGCCAGAAAGCGCCCACTGACCGGGGAACACACCGCGGTCGTCAGCCATTTTGCACAGTAAATAACAGCCATCGTTTTGAATTAATGGGCAAACAATTGTTCTTTGGCGCATAAGTCGAATCCTTGTAGGGGGAGGTATAGAAAATTCCATCGTGCACGCATCTTACCTTTTGCTGGCGGTAGAAAAAACGCTTCATCGACGAATAACGTTGCTTTGGCAGGGAAAACAGGATGTGTGTTGAAAATGGCGTTCTGCTGCCCTCAGTGGCGTAATTGCTACAAGAATTTAACCTTATCTAAATCTTGTGAGTAGTATTTGCTTACAATATGTTATTGCATCGCTTTTTTAGTGCATTGATTCCTCGTGATCTGACAGTACAATTCACCGGTTTTGGGGCTATGTTTTGATTCTTGCTGGAAAGGATAGAAAATGAAAAAAAGTTTAATGTTGGGTTTTGCCGGAATGCTGTTTGTTTCCGCGTCGGCGAGCGCGATTAGCATCAGCGGCCAGGCTGGCGAAGACTACACCAACCTGGGGTTCGGTATGGGTACTGAGACCACCGGTCTGGCCGTCAGCGGTAACTGGATGCATAACGATGACGACGGCGATGCGGCCGGTCTGGGACTGGGTCTGAATATTCCTCTCGGTCCGCTGCTGGCAACGGTCGGTGGGAAAGGCATTTATACTAACCCGAATGATGGTGACGAGGGTTACGCGGCGGCGGTCGGTGGCGGTTTGCAGTGGCCGATTGGCGACAGCCTCCGCCTGTTTGGTGAGTATTATTACTCTCCCGATTCTCTTTCCAGCGGTATCGACAGCTATGAAGAAGCGAATGCAGGTGCGCGTCTGACCATTATGCGTCCGCTGAGCATTGAAGCCGGTTATCGCTACCTGAACCTGGCAGGCAAAGACGGTAACCGCGATAACGCGATTGCTGACGGCCCGTACGTTGGGGTTAACGCGAGTTTCTGATTTTTCCGGCGCGGCGTTCAGTCGCGCCTTCCCCCCTCCATGCGTTATAGTGTTTTCATCATAAAAGCAGGAGAACACGATGTTAAACGTGGAGATGCTATCCACCGGGGATGAAGTGTTGCACGGACAAATCGTCGACACGAATGCCGCCTGGCTGGCCGATTTTTTCTTTAATCAGGGGTTACCGCTAACCCGTCGCAACACGGTAGGCGACAATCTTGATGATTTGGTCGCCGTTTTGCGTGAGCGTAGCGAACATGCCGATGTACTGATCGTTAACGGCGGTCTGGGACCAACCAGCGATGATTTGAGCGCGCTGGCGGCGGCCACGGCAAAAGGTGAAGGGCTGGTGCTGCATGAAGCATGGCTCGACGAGATGGCGCGTTATTTCCGCGATCGTGGACGCGTGATGGCACCGAGTAACCGCAAACAGGCTGAGTTACCTGCCAGTGCGGAATTCATCAATAATCCGGTAGGAACCGCGTGTGGGTTTGCCCTGAAGCTTAACCGCTGCCTGATGTTCTTTACCCCAGGAGTGCCATCAGAATTTAAAGTTATGGTTGAGCATGAGATCCTGCCGCGTTTGCGTGAGCGTTTTTCGCTGTCTCAACCCCCGCTATGCCTGCGATTAACCACCTTTGGTCGTTCTGAAAGCGAGCTGGCGCAGAGCCTGGATCCGCTGCAATTGCCTCCGGGAGTGACAATGGGCTACCGCTCGTCAATGCCGATTATCGAACTGAAGCTGACCGGGCCGGATTCCCAACGGGAAGCGATGCTGGCGCTGTGGCCAGAAGTGAAGCGGGTTGCCGGGCAGAATATGATTTTCGAAGGTACGGAAGGTTTACCCGCGCAAATCGCCCGCACGTTGCAGGAACGGCAATACAGCCTGACGCTAAGCGAACAATTCACCGGCGGTCTGGTGGCGCTGCAGCTTTCGCGCGTGAATGCTCCGCTGTTGGCGAGCGAAGTGGTTCCGCCCCAGGAAGAAACGCTGGCGCAAACGGCACACTGGATAACCGAACGACGCGGCAACCATTATGCCGGGCTGGCGCTGGCGGTATCGGCTTTCGAAAACGAACATATTAACTTTGCGCTGGCAACGCCTGATGGAACACATGCCTTACGCGTACGGCTGAACGCTAATCGTTATAGTTTGTCGGTGCGTCAGGAAGTGTGTGCAATGATGGCGCTCAATATGCTGCGCCGTTGGCTCAACGGGCAGGATATTGCCAGCGAACACGGTTGGATAGAAGTGGTTGAATCCCTGACGCTGCCTTCCTGACTTGCACTCTCTCACGCGCTTGTTATGGGAAGGCATTCTGGCCTTCCCGTTATCAGTCCAACCTGTTGTACTCTCTGTAAAAAAATCCGTGCGTTAGTTCACAATTATGCTCGTTTTTTCTCCAGCCAGCTGGAAGAACGAGAGGATTTGATGCGCTTCACAATTTTAACCCCCTTAACCTACCACACTGATTCCAGTATCTCAGACTGGAGTCCAGTATGTTGGAATCAAGCAAAGTTCCCGCGCTCACCAGGGCGATCGAAATACTCAATCTCATTGCGCGTATCGGCCCATGTAGCGCCGCCACCATCATAGAGGCGCTGGGTATTCCAAAAAGCACCGCGTACCTGTTACTTAACGAACTGAAGCGTCAGCGCTTTATTAGCATTGATCATCAGGAAAATTACTGCCTGTGGACCAAGCTGGTTGAGCTGTCCGGGCATGCGCTGAGCAAGATGGATTTACGTGAACTGGCGCGTCCCCGGCTGACACAGCTGATGGATGAGACAGGGTTACTTTGCCATCTCGGGATCATCGACCACGAAAGCGCGTATTACATTCTGAAAGTGGAATCGTCATCCACTATCAGCGTGCGCTCCCACGAAGGGAAAAGTCTTTCGCTCTATCGCTCGGGTATCGGCAAATGCCTGCTGGCCTGGCAACCGGCAGCCGCACGAAAAGCCATTATTGAACAGCTGATATGGGAACAGGCAACGCCGACCACTATCACCAGGCCACAGCAGTTGAATGACGAGCTGGAGCGTATTCGACAGCGTGGATGGAGCTTTGATAATGGCGAAGATTATCCCGATGTTCGCTGCGTCGCAGCGCCTGTTTTTAACGCTAACAATGAACTGACCGCCGCGATTTCAGTCGTCGGCACTCGTCTGCAAATTAACGAAGAGAACCGTGATTATCTGGCCGGTAAAGCGATTGCCTGCGCCAGAGATATTTCACGCCTGTTGGGATGGAAAAGTCCCTTCGACTCACTCGCTTCATAAAAAGGAGAACACCATGACCCTACCTAAAATTAAACATGTTCGTGCCTGGTTTACCGGTGGCGCTACGGCGGATAAAGGCGCTGGCGGCGGCGACTATCACGATCAGGGGGCTAACCACTGGATTGACGATCATATCGCCACGCCAATGAGCAAATATCGTGAATATGAGCAATCGCGCCAGTCCTTTGGCATCAACGTATTAGGAACACTGATTGTTGAAGTGGAAGCTGAAAACGGACAGACCGGTTTTGCTGTTTCCACAGCAGGGGAGATGGGGTGCTTTATTGTGGAAAAGCATCTCAATCGTTTTATTGAAGGGAAATGCGTCAGTGATATCAAACTCATTCACGATCAGATGCTGGGCGCAACGATGTACTACTCCGGCTCCGGCGGTCTGGTGATGAACACCATCTCGTGCGTGGATCTGGCGCTGTGGGATCTGTTTGGCAAGGTGGTGGGTTTACCGGTCTACAAACTATTGGGTGGCGCGGTACGCGACGAAATTCAATTCTACGCGACCGGAGCGCGCCCTGATCTGGCGAAAGAAATGGGCTTTATTGGCGGCAAAATGCCGACCCACTGGGGGCCGCACGACGGGGATGCAGGGATCCGCAAAGATGCGGCAATGGTAGCCGACATGCGTGAGAAATGCGGTCCGGATTTCTGGTTGATGCTCGATTGCTGGATGAGTCAGGACGTGAACTATGCCACCAAACTGGCCCATGCCTGCGCACCGTCTAATCTGAAGTGGATCGAAGAGTGTCTGCCGCCGCAGCAGTATGAAGGTTATCGCGAGCTGAAACGTAACGCCCCGGCGGGGATGATGGTTACCAGCGGTGAACACCACGGGACGCTGCAGTCCTTCCGCACGCTCTCAGAAACCGGCATCGATATCATGCAGCCGGATGTGGGCTGGTGCGGTGGGTTAACCACGCTGGTGGAAATTGCCGCTATTGCTAAATCGCGCGGACAGCTGGTGGTGCCACATGGTTCCTCGGTTTACTCGCACCATGCGGTGATCACGTTCACCAATACCCCGTTCAGCGAGTTTTTGATGACCAGCCCGGATTGTTCAACGATGCGTCCACAGTTTGATCCGATCCTTCTGGACGAACCGGTACCCGTCAATGGCCGCATTCATAAGTCGGTGCTCGACAAACCAGGATTTGGCGTCGAGCTTAACCGCGACTGCAATCTGAAGCGCCCTTATAGCCACTAATGACCAGTGCGTTGCCAATGCCACGGCAACGCCCTCATTTTTTTGAGGATCTTGCTATGAGTACCACGTTACTTGATGGTGTGGTGAAGAAAAACCGCGCCCGTTTGATTCCCTTTATGCTGGCGCTGTATGTGCTGGCGTTTCTTGACCGCTCGAACATCGGTTTTGCCAAAGAGACCTATCAGATTGATACCGGTCTGAGCAACGAAGCTTATGCGTTGGGCGCGGGGATTTTCTTTGTGGTTTATGCCTTTCTGGGGGTTCCTGCCAACCTGTTGATGCGTAAATTTGGTGCCAGAACCTGGATTGGTACCACCACGTTGCTGTGGGGATTCCTCTCTGCGGCGATGGCATGGGCGGATACTGAATCGAAATTTCTGATTATCCGTACTCTGCTGGGGGCGGCAGAGGCGGGCTTCTTCCCCGGTATGATCTACCTGACGTCCCAGTGGTTCCCCCAGCGTAACCGCGCCAGCATCATGGGGCTGTTCTACATGGGGGCGCCGCTGGCGTTAACCCTGGGATCGCCGCTTTCCGGTGCGCTGTTGGAGATGCACGGGTTTATGGGGCATCCAGGGTGGTTCTGGATGTTCGTTATCGAAGGTTTACTGGCGGTAGGCGCGGGCATTTTCACCTTCTTCTGGCTGGATGATACCCCGCAGCAGGCGCGTTTCCTGAGCGCGGAGGAAAAGGCTGTGCTCATTAGCCAGTTGACAAGTGAAGAGGAAAAAAAGGTTACTTCACGCCTGTCGGATGCGCTGCGTAATGGCCGTGTCTGGCAACTGGCGATTATCTATCTGACGATCCAGGTGGCGGTGTATGGCCTGATCTTCTTCCTGCCAACTCAGGTTGCTGCGTTGTTAGGGACAAAAGTGGGCTTTACGGCTTCGGTCGTGGCGGCAATACCGTGGGTGGCGGCGCTGTTTGGTACCTGGCTTATTCCCCGCTACTCCGATCGCACTGGCGACCGGCGTAATGTTGCCGCGCTGACGCTGCTGGCGGCAGGAATCGGCATTGGCCTTTCCGGGCTGGTTTCACCGGTACTGGCGATTGTGGCGCTCTGCGTCGCGGCGGTCGGTTTCATTGCGGTACAGCCAGTGTTCTGGACGATGCCAACGCAACTTCTTTCCGGGACTGCTCTGGCGGCGGGGATCGGCTTCGTCAACCTGTTTGGTGCCGTCGGCGGCTTTATTGCTCCCATTCTGCGCGTCAAAGCCGAAACGGTGTTTGCCAGCGATGCGGCGGGCCTGCTGGTCCTCGCGGGCGTCGCGATTATTGGCTCGCTAATCATCTTTACGCTGAGTGTGAACCGTTCAGTTTCACAAGCAGGCGCTGCGCATCATTAATCTTATCTACGTTGTAAGGATCGTTATGAACGCATTGTTATCAAATCCCTTCAAAGAAGGATTACGCAAAGGGGAAGTCCAGGTCGGCCTGTGGCTTAGTTCGACCACCTCTTACATGGCGGAGATTGCCGCGACGTCGGGCTATGACTGGCTGCTGATTGATGGAGAACACGCGCCGAACACGGTGCAGGATCTTTACCATCAGTTGCAGGCGATTGCGCCTTATGCCAGCCAGCCTGTGGTTCGCCCGGTGGAAGGCAGTAAAGCGTTGATCAAGCAGGTGCTGGATATTGGCGCGCAGACGCTGCTTGTCCCGATGGTCGATAGCGCAGAGCAGGCGCTTCAGGTGGTTTCCGCGACTCGTTATCCACCGCTCGGCGAGCGTGGTGTCGGCGCCAGCGTGGCACGGGCGGCGCGCTGGGGGCGTATCGACAATTATATGGCCCAGGCTAATGAATCACTCTGCCTGCTGGTACAGGTCGAAAGCAAAGCGGCACTGGATAATCTGGATGCCATTCTGGACGTTGACGGTATTGACGGTGTCTTTATTGGTCCGGCGGATCTTTCTGCGTCGTTAGGCTACCCGGATAATGCCGGACACCCGGAAGTGCAGCGGATCATTGAGCAAAGCATTCGCCGTATCCGCGCAGCCGGAAAAGCAGCCGGTTTCCTCGCTGTTGACCCAGCAATGGCGCAGAAATGTCTGCAATGGGGAGCAAATTTTGTCGCGGTAGGCGTGGATACCATGCTTTATACCGAAGCGCTGGATCGCAGGCTGGCAATGTTTAAGCCAGACCAGAGTACGCAAAAGTTGAAAAGCAGTTATTAATATCGGGCCCGATGGTGTAGCGCCATCGGGCCTGAAATAGCTCCTAATGGTGATGTTCTGTCACGTCGTCAGATACCATCGTGATATCCACCAGCGGAAACTGATATGAAGTTGACAGATGAAGCTTGAGTTCCCGTGCGCCGTCTGATTTTGATTAACTCACATAATATTCTTACCACGAAATATGCACGGAGATGATTTTCTCCAACAGACCGGCTCCGGAGTAACGGGTTAATCAATACAGGGCGATGACTGGTTTTTTGATGCCGCAGGCGTAGGCGTAGCGAGTCAATGTCTCAATACTGGCTTTGGTAATGTTATTTTCAAGGCGGGAAATAACCGGAGGCGTCACCCCCATACGTTCGGCAACCTGAGCTTTTGTCAGGTTGTTATGCCTCCGCCATTCTGCAAGCAGTTCTCTAAGCATCTCTTTACGTTCTTCTTCCCGCCATGCAGCACGAAACTCATCATTCTGCATCCATTCGTTATGCAGTTCTTTATGGCTTACCAGTTTCATTAAGCACCTCCGCTAACCGATTTTTGGCGAGTTCGATTTCTTTTGCTGACGTTTTCTGTGATTTCTTGATGAAAACGCGGAGCATGATGATAGTGTTGCCTTTATGGTATAGCCAGATACCTCTGGCTATATCAGTACCCATCGTGCGGATCTCAAAAAGTCCATCGCCAAGAGGTTTCGTATCCGGCTCCCGCAACAACTGGGCGTTATGTTCCAGCTTACCAATGAGCCGGTCAAACTTAACCCGAATTTTTACGGGTAATGCAGTTGCTTCTGCCCTGGCCTCAGGGTGATAAACAACGCTAAACATATGGCTGCCCACTCCAAATAAATGTTAGCTCATAGGCTAATTCATAACCATTCAAAATTAACCTGAAGGCTAATATATTTGACGATTGCCGCAGCAATCTGGTTACAGCCTGTCAGTATTGGTTTTGTGTGCTTCACATAATTATTCTCAGGATAAGAAACCATCTTTTAAAAACCGCATCGTACGGTGTTGATGTTGCTGATTTAGCCATGGTAGTCCGTCACCAGAGGGAGAAGATGGTGTGACGATACCTACAAATGAAGCGGGGTGCATTTGAGGAATTGATTTTTTGCGTGGAGGAGTCAGAGGTAAATACGTCCGGTTGCAACGTATTCAGTTATGTACAACGGCATTCGCAAAATGCCCGGTAGCAAATGCCACCGGGCAACAGAATTAACCTAACGCTTTGGCAAGCAGGGTGATGGGGTGTTCGCAGCGTTTGCTTGTCGACATCTCAATCTGCCATTTACAGGTTTCGCAGTCGGTGACGACGATATCAGCGCCGCTGTCTTCAATCTGGCGGAACAGCGGTGCGCCAATGGACTGCGATGTCGGGTAGTTTTCCTTTTTAAAGCCGTATGTCCCGGCAATCCCGCAGCATTGCGAGTCCAGCACCGTTAACTCCAGCCCTGGAATTTGTCGTAGCAGTTCCAGCGTGTAGAGCGTCCAGCCCATTTTCTCCATGTGGCATGGCGTGTGGTAGACCACTTTCAGCGGCAGCGTTTTCAGCGGCAGCGTTTTGCCTTCATCCAGCTTGCGCCACAGCCAGCGGGTTGCCAGTTCAATGTGTTCGCGTAGACCTGAGTTGTCGACGTCCAGCACTTCCGGATATTCATCACGCAGCGCAAAGGTGCAGGTTGATGAGGTGGCGATCACCGGAATGCCTTTGCCGTCAATTGCTTCTCTGAGCGAGGCCACGTTGCTCACCGCCTGCTTACGCGCTTTATCGGTAAAACCGTTGGCAATCAGCGGTACGCCGCAGCATTTCTCTTTGCTCAGCAGTTGCACCCCGGTTCCCATCGCATTCAACACTTTGATCAGATCTTTGCCGAGTTGCGGATGGTTGTAATTCACAAAACAGCCGTGGAAAAAGGCAACCTGATCCTGATATTGCGCTTGCTGAGCGGCAACGCTGCGATACCAGCGGCGGAAGGTACCGAAAGAGTACTTCGGCAGCGTACGGCGATGGTCGATTTTTAGCGCGTAATCCAGCAGCTGACGCACCGGTTTGAGTGAGGTGGCGGTATTCACTATCGGGGCGAATGGTGTGGATACGCTACCCATCAAATCAGTATGGCTTAAGACGAAGTTACGCAGCGACGGACGCGTAGTGTCGTATTTGGCGCGCGCGCGTTGGATGATATCGCCAATCTTCACATCTGACGGACAGGCTACTTCGCAACGCTTACAGTTGATGCAGTATTTCAGCGCATCGTCATATAACGCGCCATCTTTCAGGCGCAGACGCTCACCGTCCGGTCCGGCCTGTTTAGGACCAGGGTAGTTCGGATTGACGCGACTTACCGGGCAGGCCGTGGTGCACACCGTGCATTTGATACAACTTTCAAAACGTGTGTCGCTCATTGCTGGCCTCCTGCACGTTTCGCAATATGATGTGCGGCGTGTAAGGCGCTAACAGCGCACACGCCGCCTCCGCAACCCTGGGCGATAGGGTCGAATCCGCCGAGAACGGAACCGATGGCATACATGTTCTCTATCGTTTGTCCCGCCAGCGACGGGCGCAGCCCGGCATCGGTCGTAACACCAAACTGCTGCCACGGTTGTGGGTCGAAGACGTCACGCTCATACCACTCGGCGCGCGTGGCGGTTTGCTGTACATCTAGCCCCAGGATAGGTTCGTAGATGGCCTCACGCGTGGCGACCAGCCCGCTGCTGAAGAAGCTGCCGCTGGCGAGCACGGCGAAACGTGGCCGCAAAGGAATATCGGCATGATTACGGGTCCAGATTTCGCTGACTACGCCATCCTGACAGGTGATTTTCTTCACTTCATCACCCGGCATCCAGACGCCGCCCTGGCGCACAAACTGGCGCTGCAATTTGTTATGCAAACGCATACCCAGTACCGAAGGCGGTAGGGTCGGTAACAGCGTCAGCGAGCAGGGGAGACGCTCGTTAAGCCATTGCCAGAGCTGTTCATCCGCCAGACCGAAGCAGGCCGGCATAATTATCATGTCGCAGGTTTTTGCTATTGGCAGTAAAGCGTCATAGAGCAGCGACCATTTATCTTCGTTATCCAGCAGGCGCGCAATATTGACGGCGCGAAACTCGGTCGGGTTATCACGCAGGACATCCAGCTCAGGCAGATCGATTTCTGCCGTCTCGACGCTGAGATTGCGTTGACGCAGTGACGCCGCGGCGAGATGTGCCTGAAAATCCAGTAAACCGCTAATACCTACAACGCAGATACGCTGCGCGGACAGCGGCCAGACCGGAACTTCCGGGGAACTTAACCAGGTTGAGCGTAGCGTTCCCAGCGGGGTGATGCGTTGATGTGACTGATGTACCTTGCCTTGCAAATGCGTTCCGCATTCTTCCAGCAGATTTTGCGCCTGCTGGGCCAGCTCCAGGACGTTGTGCGTTCCGATGGTGCTGTACGGGTGCGCGGGTGCCTGAGTGCGCAGCGCATTCAGGCCTGCTTCTATATCCGTCACCGGTTGGCCATCGGGTAAGTTGCTGAGCAAATCCAGTGAGCCGGAGGAGAAATGCAGGGCGCTTTGGCCGCGAGTGACAATCGTGCAGCGTAAACCGCTTTTTTGCAGTTGCAGGCCGCACAGTAGTCCGGCCAGGCCGCCGCCGATAATGACGGTATCAAATTTCATCCTGGTGCTCCTTTTCCAGACCGCACAATCCCTGATAGACCCAGCGTGTGAATTCGCTTTCGCGCAGCGCATCTCCCCAGGCGATAGGCTGCACGCCTTTCCAGCGTTCATTGAGAAAATCGGAAAGCTGGGTGATAGATTGCGCGGCGGTGGTGACATTAAAACGCTGCAGCAAACCTGCGGCGCGGCAGGCACACAATTCGCCCTGGCAGGTCCCCATTCCAACACGGGTACGGCGACGCAAATCCAGCAGGCTGTTGACGGTCAAATTCTCGACGGCGTACTGCACTTCACCTGCAGTGACCGCTTCGCATTCACAGACCAGGCTGCGGTGCTGACGACCTTCGCTAAGCCACGCAGGGGTGCGATCGCCGTGACGGTAGACCGCTGAGCCGCGCAGTGGCGCGGGCAACGAGATCACGCGTTTGAGCGTATGCTCGGTCGATTCTTGTGAGCCAGGCAGCGCCGTGTCTGCCGTTGTGCAAGGTTGGGTATTGCCCAGCTTACGGCAAACGGCATCGGTGGCCCACTCTGCCATCAGGCGGTAGGTCATCAATTTGCCGCCGGTAATGGTGATAAACCCGTCCAGTCCGTCACGCTGGGCGTGATCGAACAGTACAATCCCACGACTGACGTTACGGCCACTTGGATCGTCGTCGCTGGCTACCAGAGGACGCACGCCGGAGTAGGCGCGTAAAATGCGCGTTTTCGCCATAATCGGCGCCAGTTTTTCGCCTTCACGCAGCAGTATATCGACCTCTTCTGCGGTGACGCGGTTGCTGTCGATATCATCGTAATCGATGTGCTGTGAGGTGGTGCCAATCAGCGAAATGGTATCACCGGGCACCAGGATATCGGCGTCAGACGGCTTACGACAGCGGTTGATGACATGCTGGTTAATGCGGTGATCCATAATCAGCAGCGAACCTTTGGCCGGGAACATACGGATGCTCAGGTCGGCATATTCCGCAATGCGCTGGCCCCAGATCCCGGCGGCGTTGACGACTACCGGCGCATGCAGAGACTGCATCTCACCCGTCAGATGATTGCGTACGTTCACGCCGCAAACCGTTGCCCCTTCACGAATCAGTCCCGTCACTTCATGCGCCGTTAAGATTACTGCGCCATGCTCACGCGCATCCAGCATGTTGGCGGCGGTTAAGCGGAAAGGATCAACCGTGCCGTCCGGCACTTTTACCGCGCCAATCAGCTGTGGGTTGACGGAAGGTTCGATAATGCGCGCCTGCTTAGGGTCAATTGCTTCTGCGCGAATACCAGCCTCTTCACAGGCGCGAATAAAGGTTGCCTGGAAGGAGAGTTCATCTTCCGGCAGGGTAATAAACAGACCGTTTGTCGGCTCAACGCAATGACGGGCGATACGTTTGAGAATTTGGTTTTCGCTGATGCACTCCCGGGCAGATTCAGCGTCGGTGACGGCGTAGCGTGCACCGCTGTGCAGCAGACCGTGGTTACGTCCGGTCGCCCCTGTGGCGATATCGTGGCGTTCCACTAAGATGACGCGCAACCCGCGCAGCGCACAATCGCGTGCGATCCCTGCACCTGTTGCTCCTCCACCAATGATAATCACGTCACTTGTTTGCGAGTCGCGAATTTTCATTGTTTTTCCTCACAGTTCGTTTTTTATCATTTAGCCACATAAAAAACATGGATTGTTTGATTTCGCGCATAATCGCTCATTATTCGAAAATGAAACGTGATTTCGTGCGCCTTTATGAACATTTGTCATAAATCTGTAACAATATGTGCAGCGTTTCACATTTTTGTTATGTATCTTTCCTTAACATCGCGGCCACACTGGGAGCGGTAGGGTAGTAATGACGAACTGCAGTGTTTACTTCGAATGAAAGACGGCCACGGAGGCTACACTATGTTGAGCATTTTTAAACCAGCGTCACACACGGCGCGTTTGCCTGCAGCGGAGATCGACCCGACATATCGTCGATTACGTTGGCAGATCTTTCTGGGGATTTTCTTTGGCTATGCCGCGTACTATCTGGTACGTAAGAACTTTGCCCTTGCGATGCCGTATCTGGTTGAGCAAGGTTTCTCGCGTGGCGATCTGGGTTTTGCGTTATCCGGTATCTCCATTGCTTACGGATTTTCGAAATTCATCATGGGGTCCGTTTCGGATCGCTCGAATCCGCGCGTTTTCCTGCCAGCGGGTCTGATTCTGGCCGCCGCTGTCATGTTGTTCATGGGCTTTGTGCCGTGGGCGACTTCGAGCATTGCGGTTATGTTTGTGCTGCTGTTCCTCTGCGGATGGTTCCAGGGAATGGGTTGGCCGCCGTGTGGTCGTACCATGGTGCACTGGTGGTCGCAGAAAGAGCGTGGGGGCATTGTCTCCGTCTGGAACTGTGCGCACAACGTGGGCGGTGGTCTGCCTCCTCTGTTGTTCCTGCTGGGTATGGCCTGGTTCAATGACTGGAAAGCGGCGCTGTACATGCCTGCTTTCGGTGCGATCGTCGTCGCGCTGTTTGCTTTTGCTCTGATGCGTGATACGCCGCAGTCTTGTGGCCTGCCGCCTATCGAAGAGTACAAGAACGACTATCCGGACGATTACAACGAGAAAGCGGAAGAAGAGCTGACTGCGAAGCAGATCTTCATGCAATACGTACTGCCGAACAAACTGTTGTGGTACATCGCTATCGCCAACGTGTTTGTTTATCTGCTGCGCTACGGCATCCTGGACTGGTCCCCGACCTATCTGAAAGAAGTGAAACATTTCGCGCTGGATAAATCATCCTGGGCCTACTTCCTGTATGAATATGCGGGTATTCCGGGCACGCTGCTGTGCGGCTGGATGTCGGATAAAGTCTTCCGTGGCAACCGTGGTGCGACCGGCGTGTTCTTTATGACGCTGGTGACTATCGCGACTATCGTCTACTGGATGAACCCGGCAGGCAACCCGAACGTGGATATGGCTTGTATGATCATCATCGGCTTCCTGATCTACGGTCCGGTAATGTTGATTGGTCTGCATGCGCTGGAACTGGCACCGAAAAAAGCGGCGGGTACGGCGGCTGGCTTTACCGGTCTGTTCGGTTATCTCGGCGGTTCCGTAGCGGCGAGCGCCATTGTTGGCTATACCGTTGACTTCTTCGGTTGGGACGGCGGCTTTATGGTGATGATTGGCGGTAGCGTGCTGGCGGTTATTCTGCTGGTGGTCGTCATGATTGGCGAAAAACGCCATCACGAAGAGATCGCACTGAAGCGTAACGGGGGCTAATAGATGAAAACCACATTGAAAAGTCTCAGCGTGGCGCTAATGCTGACAGGTATTGTGGTGAGCAGCGCGGCGGTTGCCGCAGAAAAAATCGTGATTGCGCACCGTGGCGCCAGCGGTTATCTACCGGAGCATACGCTGCCAGCAAAAGCGATGGCTTATGCTCAGGGGGCTGATTACCTGGAACAGGATTTGGTGATGACCAAGGACGACCATCTGGTTGTCCTGCATGACCACTACCTTGACCGCGTCACCGATGTTGCCGAGCGTTTCCCGGATCGTGCGCGTAAAGATGGGCGCTACTACGCTATCGACTTTACGCTGGATGAGATTAAATCGCTGAAATTTACCGAAGGCTTTGATATCGAAAATGGCAAAAAGGTCCAGACCTACCCAGGGCGTTTCCCGATGGGTAAATCTGATTTCCGTGTGCACACTTTCGAAGAAGAGATTGAGTTCGTTCAGGGATTAAATCATTCAACCGGTAAAAACATTGGCATTTACCCGGAAATGAAAGCGCCGTGGTTCCATCATCAGGAAGGGAAGGACATTGCGGCTAAGACGCTGGAAGTGCTGAAAAAGTACGGGTACACCGACAAGAACGACAAGGTTTATCTACAGTGTTTTGATGTCGCAGAGTTAAAGCGCATTAAGAATGAACTGGAACCGAAGATGGGGATGGATCTCAATCTGGTACAGTTGATTGCGTACACTGACTGGAATGAAACTCAGGAGAAAAAGCCGGACGGTAGTTGGGTTAATTACAACTACGACTGGATGTTTAAACCGGGTGCCATGAAGCAGGTTGCGCAGTATGCGGACGGCATTGGGCCGGACTATCACATGCTGATTGATGAGAAGTCGAAGAAAGGCAATATCTCGTTAACGGGTATGGTACAGGACGCGCATCAGAATAAGATGGTGGTGCATCCTTATACCGTTCGTGCCGATCAACTGCCGGATTACACCACTGATGTAAACCAGCTGTATGACATTCTGTATAACAAGGCGGGCGTTGACGGGCTGTTCACCGACTTCCCCGACAAAGCAGTGACATTCCTGAATAAAGAGTAATGGCACAAGGTCTGTGATGCACCTCCGGTCACAGGCCTGGTTGGATCAAATGTTATTAACGGCTAGATAAGGCCGTCTGCCGTCAACGTGGCCATACCTGCCTCCAGGAGAAATAAAGAGCTGCCGTCCATCGGCGGCTCTTTTTTAGTCGTAATTTTTATCCCGCCACGCGTTACAGCTCTATTTCAATATCGCCTTTTGCCCGACAGCAGCAGGGCAAAATTTCACCTGGCTGAATGAAGGCCAGAGGTTCGGCAATCCAGTCGACCTGTCCCGCTACCAGACGGGTACGGCAGGAGCCGCAATAACCTGCGCGGCACTGGTATTCAACTTCAACATTGTGCGATTCGAGCGCGGCAAGCAGGGAAGGGTGTTCATCCTGGCACAGCAGTTGTGTGCCAGAGATGCGCAGAGTAACGCGGCCCATCAGAGCTGGAAGTTACTCAGGTCGTCGGTATCGACTTCCGAATCGATCTGGCCGACCAGGTAAGAGCTGACTTCCACTTCCTGCGGCGCAACCTGCACGTTATCAGACACCAGCCAGGTGTTGATCCATGGGATTGGGTTAGAGCGGGTCTGGAACGGCAAGTCGAGTCCGACAGCCTGCATACGGATGTTGGTGATGTACTCAACGTACTGGCACAGAATGTCTTTGTTCAGGCCAATCATTGAGCCGTCACGGAACAGATAATCCGCCCACTCTTTTTCCTGCAGCGCGGCCTGTACGAACAGGTCGTAGCATTCTTGTTTACACTCTTCGGCGATTTCCGCCATTTCCGGATCGTCCACGCCGCTGCGCAGCAGATTCAGCATATGCTGGGTCCCGGTCAAATGCAGGGCTTCATCGCGGGCGATCAGGCGAATAATTTTCGCGTTGCCTTCCATCAGTTCGCGTTCGGCGAAGGCGAAGGAGCAGGCGAAGCTGACGTAGAAGCGGATCGCTTCCAGCGCGTTCACGCTCATCAGGCACAGATACAGCTTCTTCTTCAGTTCACGCAGGCTTACGACAACCGTTTTACCGTTAACGGTATGCGTGCCTTCGCCCAGCAAATGCCAGTAGCTGGTCATCTCAATCAATTCGTCGTAATAGCTGGAAATGCCTTCCGCGCGTTTCTGGATCTGCTCGTTGGTGACGATGTCATCAAACACCACCGCCGGATCGTTCACGATGTTACGAATGATGTGGGTGTAGGAACGGGAGTGGATCGTTTCTGAAAACGCCCATGTTTCCACCCAGGTTTCCAGCTCAGGGATCGAGATTAACGGCAGCAGCGCCACGTTCGGGCTACGTCCCTGAATGGAGTCCAGCAGCGTCTGATATTTCAGGTTGCTGATGAAGATATGCTTTTCATGTTCCGGCAGCGCCTGGAAGTCGATGCGATCGCGAGAAACATCAACTTCTTCCGGACGCCAGAAGAAAGAGAGCTGCTTTTCGATCAGTTTTTCGAAGATGTCATATTTTTGCTGATCGTAGCGGGCGACGTTCACCGGCTGGCCGAAGAACATCGGTTCCAGAAGTTGGTTATTTTTCGTCTGTGAAAAAGTGGTGTATGCCATTGATGTGAATCCTGTGTGGGATGAGTGCCGGATGGCGTTACAAGCACCCTTTCCGGCCTACAAACCAAGCTACTGTAGGCCGGGTGAGCCTGGTGCCACCCGGCATCGTTCATCAGATCTTACATGCGCCGCTTTCGCAGCCATCGTCCTGAATGGACGGCACCAGATCGTCCTGAGAATCTTCCGCACCGTCACGGGTGTTTTGATAATACAGCGTTTTGACACCAAATTTGTAGGCGGTGAGCAGGTCTTTCAGTAACTGCTGCATCGGTACTTTTCCGGATGGGAAGCGCGACGGATCATAGTTGGTGTTGGCGGAAATCGACTGATCGATAAATTTCTGCATGATACCTACCAGTTGCAGATAGCCATCGTTGTTCGGCATTTCCCACAGCAGTTCGTACGCGTCGTGCAGGTGTTCGTAGTCCGGCACGACCTGGCGCAGAATACCGTCTTTCGACGCTTTGATGCTCACATAGCCGCGCGGTGGTTCAATACCGTTGGTGGCGTTAGAGATCTGCGAAGAGGTCTCCGATGGCATCAGGGCTGACAGCGTGGAGTTACGCAGACCGTGCGTTTTGATGGATTCGCGCAGTTGTTCCCAGTCCAGATGCAGCGGCTCGTTGACAATAGCATCGAGATCTTTTTTATAGGTATCGATCGGCAGAATACCTTTGGAGTAAGTCGTTTCGTTAAACCACGGGCACGCGCCTTGCTCTTTCGCCAGCTCGTTAGAGGCTTTCATCAGGTAATACTGAATGGCTTCAAAGGTTTTGTGAGTCAGGTTGTTCGCGCTGCCGTCAGAATAACGCTTACCGTTTTTCGCCAGCCAGTAGGCGTAGTTGATCACGCCAATACCCAGCGTACGGCGACCCATCGCGCCGCGTTTGGCGGCAGGAATCGGATAATCCTGATAATCGAGCAGCGCATCCAGCGCGCGCACCGCCAATTCGGCCAGCTCTTCCAGCTCGTCCAGGCTGTTGATAGCACCGAGGTTAAATGCGGACAGCGTACACAGCGCAATTTCGCCGTTTTCGTCGTTAACGTCGGTCAGCGGTTTGGTCGGCAGGGCGATTTCCAGGCACAGGTTAGACTGGCGCACCGGAGCGACAATTGGATCAAACGGGCTATGAGTGTTGCAGTGGTCAACGTTCTGAATATAGATACGCCCGGTAGAGGCACGTTCCTGCATCATCAGTGAAAACAGCTCAACGGCTTTCACGCGTTGCTTGCGGATACTGTCGTCGTTTTCATATTTGGTGTACAGACGTTCGAATTCGTCCTGGTCAGCGAAGAACGCATCATACAGGCCCGGGACGTCGGACGGGCTGAACAGCGTGATGTCGCCGCCCTTCAGCAGACGGGTGTACATCAGTTTGTTGATCTGTACGCCGTAGTCCATGTGACGCACGCGGTTGCCTTCGACGCCACGGTTGTTTTTCAGGACCAGCAGGCTTTCAACTTCCAGGTGCCACATCGGGTAGAACAGCGTTGCAGCACCGCCGCGTACGCCGCCCTGGGAGCAGGATTTTACCGCGGTCTGGAAGTGCTTGTAGAACGGAATACAACCGGTGTGGAACGCTTCACCGCCGCGGATCGGGCTACCCAGCGCACGGATGCGACCGGCGTTGATACCGATGCCGGCGCGCTGGGAAACGTATTTCACAATCGCGCTGGAGGTGGCGTTGATGGAGTCCAGGCTGTCGCCGCACTCGATCAGTACACAGGAGCTGAACTGACGGGTAGGGGTGCGCACGCCGGACATAATCGGCGTCGGCAGCGAAATTTTAAACGTAGAAACGGCGTCGTAGAAACGTTTTACGTATTGCAGACGCGTTTCACGCGGATAGTTAGAGAACAGGCACGCCGCTACCAGAATGTAGAGGAACTGCGCGCTTTCATAAATCTCACCGGTAACACGGTTTTGTACCAGGTATTTACCTTCTAACTGCTTCACCGCAGCGTAGGAGAAGGTCATATCGCGGTCGTGTACGATGAACGAGTCCATCTGCTTGAACTCTTCTTCCGTGTAGTCTTCCAGCAGATGATTGTCGTATTTGCCCATTTCAACCATTTTCACGACATGGTCGAACAGTTTCGGCGGTTCAAACTCGCCGTAGGCTTTTTTGCGCAGATGGAAAATTGCCAGGCGAGCAGCCAGGTACTGATAATCCGGTGCCTCGCGCGAGATCAGGTCGGCGGCAGCTTTGATGATTGTTTCATGGATATCGGATGTCTTGATACCGTCATAAAACTGAATGTGGGAGCGCAACTCGACCTGAGAAATCGATACGTTATTCAGTCCTTCTGCCGCCCAATCCAGAACTCGGTGGATTTTGTCGAGATTGATGCGCTCTGTACTACCATCACGCTTTGTCACCAGCAGACTCTGATTCATGTGGTTTTTTACCTGTCCGTGAAAGAAAAAATATCCCCCATATTATCCACAAAGTCATGTTGTGACTAAGTCTGTGGATAAATACTATATGTAGGGGTTGTTTGATAAAGTAGACGCTATATGGTGAGTATTCTAGTAGGGATTCTTTTCAGTACAAGAGTTGATTTTGAGGTTAAATTGAGGTTGCAAAAGGGTAATAATCGCTAAGTGCGCGTCTTATAAGGCCTGGCGAGGATGTCAATAATTGAGAAAAAAAATAGAAAATTTGATCGAGTGCTGATTTCTTCATCTAAGGCAAGGTAAGTTCTTATGACCTGGCGCAAAAATTGCCCTGACGATCCTACTCAGGATTGGTAGGCGATGCGCAGGCCCGAAAGCTGCGCACTATCAGGTACGGTGCCGGATTGCGGCGTTGCACGCCTTATCCGGCCGGGTGGAGGAGGTTAATCTGCTTGCGCGGTAGTGTGTAGCATATAGTTCACATCAACGCCGGGGCCGAGTTTAAAACTGTTGGTGATCGGGTTGTAGTGCAGGCCGGTCATATGACGCTCTTTCAGCACGGTCTGGTCAACCCACTCTAACAGTTCAGCCGGCTTAATGAATTTTTTCACATCATGCGTACCTTTCGGCACCATACGCAAAATATATTCCGCGCCGACCACCGCCATTAGCCAGGATTTGCCGTTGCGATTAAGCGTGGAGAAAAACACTTCGCCGCCCGGTTTGACCAGTCTGGCGCAGGCCCTGACCACCGATTGCGGGTCCGGTACGTGCTCCAGCATTTCCATGCAGGTCACAACGTCATACTGATGCGCATGTTTTTCCGCATGTTCTTCAACCGTTTCTTGAACGTATTCCACCTGGATGCCACTCTCCAGCGCATGCAGTTTTGCTACCTGTAACGGTTCAAAGCCCATGTCCAGCCCGGTGACGGTTGCGCCCTCGCGCGCCATGCTTTCCGCCAGAATGCCGCCGCCGCAGCCGACGTCGAGTACCTTTTTACCAAACAGGCCGCCTGAGCGCTCCGTGATATAGCCCAGGCGAAGTGGGTTAATACGGTGCAGTGGCTTAAATTCACCCTCAAGATCCCACCAGCGTGACGCGACTGCTTCAAACTTGGCAATTTCTTCCTGATCAACGTTGTGAGTTACCGGAGGTTTTTCGGCATTCATTGGGGCTTCTACTCCTAAATTTGCGATGCAAATGAGTATATCAGCCTGACGGGATGAATAAAGCCTCTGTCAGGGGGAATCCATTTACCTGAATCTGCACGGATGTGTTATAATTTGCGACCTTTGAATCCGGGATACAGTAGAGGGATAGCGGTTAGATGAGCGACCTTGCGAGAGAAATTACACCGGTCAACATTGAGGAAGAGCTGAAGAGCTCCTATCTGGATTATGCGATGTCGGTCATTGTTGGCCGTGCGCTGCCGGACGTCCGAGATGGCCTGAAGCCGGTTCACCGTCGCGTACTTTACGCCATGAACGTATTGGGCAACGACTGGAATAAAGCCTATAAAAAATCTGCCCGTGTCGTTGGTGACGTAATCGGTAAATACCACCCTCATGGTGATACCGCCGTTTACGACACCATTGTTCGTATGGCGCAGCCATTCTCCTTGCGTTACATGCTGGTAGATGGTCAGGGTAACTTTGGTTCTGTCGATGGCGACTCCGCAGCGGCGATGCGTTATACGGAAATCCGTATGTCGAAAATCGCCCATGAGCTGATGGCTGACCTGGAAAAAGAAACGGTGGATTTCGTCGATAACTACGACGGCACCGAACAAATTCCTGACGTCATGCCAACCAAAATTCCTAACCTGCTGGTGAACGGCTCGTCCGGTATCGCGGTAGGTATGGCAACCAACATTCCGCCGCACAACCTGACGGAAGTGATCAACGGCTGCCTGGCATACATTGACGATGAAGACATCAGCATTGAAGGGCTGATGGAACATATTCCGGGTCCGGACTTCCCGACCGCCGCGATCATCAACGGTCGTCGTGGTATTGAAGAAGCCTACCGTACCGGCCGTGGCAAAGTGTACATTCGCGCACGCGCGGAAGTCGAAGCGGATGCCAAAACTGGCCGTGAAACCATCATCGTCCATGAAATTCCGTATCAGGTGAACAAAGCGCGCCTGATCGAGAAAATCGCCGAGCTGGTAAAAGACAAACGCGTTGAAGGTATCAGCGCGCTGCGTGACGAGTCTGACAAAGACGGTATGCGCATCGTGATTGAAGTGAAACGCGACGCAGTCGGGGAAGTGGTTCTGAACAACCTCTACTCCCAGACCCAACTGCAGGTTTCTTTCGGTATCAACATGGTTGCGTTGCACCATGGACAGCCGAAAATCATGAACCTGAAAGATATTATTGCTGCGTTTGTACGTCACCGCCGTGAAGTCGTAACCCGCCGTACTATCTTTGAACTGCGTAAAGCCCGCGACCGTGCGCACATCCTTGAAGCACTGGCGATTGCGCTGGCGAACATCGATCCGATCATCGAACTGATCCGCCGTGCGCCGACCCCGGCAGAAGCGAAAGCAGCGCTGGTCGCGCGTTCGTGGGAGCTGGGTAACGTTTCTGCCATGCTGGAACGTGCCGGCGATGATGCCGCGCGTCCTGAATGGCTGGAACCGGAATTTGGCGTGCGTGACGGTCAGTACTACCTGACTGAACAGCAGGCCCAGGCCATTCTGGATCTGCGTTTGCAGAAACTGACCGGCCTTGAGCACGAAAAACTGCTCGACGAATACAAAGAGCTGCTGGAGCAGATCGCTGAACTGCTGCACATTCTGGGTAGCGCCGATCGTCTGATGGAAGTCATCCGTGAAGAGATGGAGCTGATTCGTGAACAGTTCGGCGACGCACGTCGGACCGAAATCACCGCGAACAGCGCTGACATCAACATCGAAGATCTGATTAGCCAGGAAGATGTTGTCGTGACCTTGTCTCATCAGGGCTACGTGAAATATCAGCCGTTAACCGATTACGAAGCGCAGCGTCGTGGCGGTAAAGGCAAATCTGCAGCACGAATTAAAGAAGAAGACTTTATCGACCGCCTGCTGGTGGCCAACACCCATGACACGATCCTCTGCTTCTCCAGCCGCGGTCGTTTGTACTGGATGAAGGTTTATCAGTTGCCGGAAGCAAGCCGTGGTGCGCGTGGACGTCCTATCGTCAACCTGCTGCCACTGGAAGCTAACGAACGTATCACCGCAATTCTGCCAGTACGTGAGTACGAAGAAGGCGTCAACGTCTTCATGGCAACCGCCAGCGGTACCGTGAAGAAAACAGCGCTGACCGAGTTCAGCCGTCCGCGTTCAGCCGGTATCATTGCGGTTAACCTGAACGAAGGCGATGAGCTGATTGGCGTTGACCTGACGTCTGGTAGTGACGAAGTTATGCTGTTCTCTGCTGCCGGTAAAGTGGTGCGCTTCAAAGAAGGGGCTGTTCGTCCGATGGGACGTACCGCGACCGGCGTACGCGGTATCAAACTGGCGGAAAGCGACAGCGTGGTATCGCTGATCGTTCCGCGCGGTGAAGGTGCTATCCTCACCGTTACCCAGAACGGCTACGGTAAACGTACGGCGGCGGAAGAGTATCCGACCAAGTCTCGTGCGACCCAGGGCGTTATCTCCATCAAAGTCACCGAGCGCAACGGTTCCGTTGTCGGCGCAGTGCAGGTTGAAGATACCGACCAGATCATGATGATCACCGATGCAGGTACGCTGGTGCGTACTCGCGTGTCGGAAATCAGCGTGGTAGGGCGTAACACCCAGGGCGTTATCCTCATCCGTACTGCGGAAGATGAAAACGTTGTGGGTCTGCAACGCGTTGCTGAACCGGTTGATGATGAAGAGCTCGACTCCATCGACGGTAGCGCTGCTGAAGGGGACGAGGATATCGCGCCTGAAGCGGAAAGCGATGACGATGCAGCGGACGACGCTGAAGAGTAATTAAGACGTGATAAAAAGGGCCGGAAATATCCGGCCCTTTTTTTTAATTCATTCGCTCCACTATCATCGCAATGCCCTGACCGCCGCCGATGCACAGCGTGGCCAGTCCAAGCGTTTGATCCCGTGCCTGTAGCGCATGCAGCAGCGTCACCAGTATTCGCGCGCCGCTGGCGCCGATAGGGTGTCCCAGCGCAATTGCCCCACCGTTGACGTTAACCTTTTGCGGATCAAACCCCAGCGTTTTACCAACGGCAAGAAACTGAGCAGCAAATGCCTCGTTAGCTTCGATCAGATCGATATCAGAAAGCTGTAAGCCGCTCAGTTGCAGTGCCTTCAGCGTGGCGGGAACCGGCCCCATGCCCATCATAGCCGGTGCTACGCCGCCACTGGCCCAAGATTTGATTCGCGCCAGTGGCTTCAGCCCAGCCTCCAGTGCTGCGGACTCTTCCATTACCACTAATGCCGCTGCACCGTCGTTGATCCCCGAGGCGTTACCTGCGGTGACGGTTCCTGCTTTATCAAAGGCTGGACGCAATGCGGCGAGGCCTTCTGCCGTCGAGTCAGCTTTGGGGAATTCGTCACGCTCAACGATGATGGTTTTCTTCCGTGATGACACGCTGACGGGCACGATTTCAGCCTCAAATGCGCCAGACTCGATTGCGGCAACGGCTTTACGCTGTGACTGCAGAGCCAGTTCATCCTGCATTTCGCGGCTGATGCCATACTCTTTGGCAACATTTTCTGCAGTGATCCCCATGTGGTAACCATGCTCGGCGCAGATCAGGCCGTCGCGCAGAATCACGTCGGACAATTGCCCGTCACCGAGGCGATAGCCCCAGCGGGCTTTTGCATCTAACAGGTAGGGGGCAAGGCTCATGTTTTCCATCCCTCCCGCGACGATCGCCTGGGCTTGTCCGGCCTTGATAGCGAGGGCGGCAAGCGCCACGCTTTTCAGGCCAGAGCCGCACACTTTGTTGACTGTAAAGCCGCAAACGGTGTCGGACAGGCCGCTTTTTAATAATGCCTGACGCGCTGGGTTTTGCCCGAGTCCTGACTGCAGCACGTTGCCCATAATCACCTCGTCCACGCGCTGTGGGTCAAGGTGCGCGCGTTCAAGAGCGGCTCTAATGACGATTGATCCAAGCTCGACGGCACCCGTAGTTGCCAGTGCGCCGTTAAAACTGCCGATTGCGGTACGTGCCGCGCTGACGATGACACAGTTTTTCATTTTTCAGTTCCTTTAATTAAGTTGTTGCCGTCAGAACAAGGTCAATCCAATAACAAAAATGACGCCGGAGAAGAGCAGGGCGGTGATGCAGTAGCCCATAATGTCGCGTACTCCGAGACCGGCGATGGCCAGCGCGGGTAGCGCCCAGAACGGTTGTGCCATGTTCATCCACTGCTCACCGTAGGCGATGGCCATGACTGATTTGCCAAGATCGGCACCCAGCGCCTGAGCGGCAGGCATGACGAACGGTCCCTGAATAACCCAATGGCCACCGCCGGATGGCACGGCAAAGTTAATCAGTGCTGAACTGAAGAAAGTCATCAGTGGGAAGGTATCTTTGTTGGCAACGTTGATGAAAAATTCAGTAATGAGCCCACCGAGGCCGGAGTGCTCCATCATCAACTGAATGCCGGCATAGAAGGGGAATTGCACCAGAATCCCGGCGGTACTCCGTGCGGCAGCACTAACGGCACGCATATAGGCCATCGGCGTTTTGTGCAGCAGCAGACCGGCAATCATAAACATCAGGTTGACGGTATTGATGGTGATGTTGAAACCTTTCTCGGCAAAATAGATACCCAGATAGGCAATCCCTAATGCACCGATGATCAGCGCCAGAATGCGGCTCTCTTCCAGTTTTTCAGATGGCGGCGCATCTGGCGGCAGTTTCTTTTGAAAATCAGCTTCTTCCAGTAACAGTTTCGGATCGATGCTCACCACATCTGAAGGTTTTGGCGTCATCATCCGGGTGATAAACGGCATCACCACAATCAGGCCGAGCGTGATGAAAATATTGAAGCCGGTGAACAGGGTATCCGCGACAGGAATGAGGCCCGCTACGTGCTCGACCGGGTTGCCAGGCGTTGCCGCCAGCAAAGGCATTGAGCCGGAGAAGCCGCCGCCCCAGGTCAGGAACCCGATGTAGGCGCAGGCAATCAGTAACGGATAATCGGAACCCGGTACCCGACGAGCAACTTCGCGGGCGAACATCGCCCCGACCACCAGACCAAATCCCCAGTTAATAACGCAGGCAACTGAACCAAAAAAAGTCACCAGCATGACGCCCTGAGCGGGGGTTTTGGCGGCGGATGCCGCCGTACGCAGCAGGCTTTTCACCGGCCCGGAACTGGCTAACGCATGGCCGGTTACGATGATCAGCGCCATCTGCATACCAAACGCCAGCAGGTTCCAGAAACCGTCACCCCAGAATTTCACCATGCTGATGGGGGTCTGCGGCGTTAACCACAGCGCGATGCCAAAGGTCAGCAACGTTAATAACATGGCGAAAATCAGTGGGTCGGGCAGCCAGCGGCTGACTACCCGTGTCATAAAGCGAGCGATGCGGCCAATCATGCGTCACCTCGCAGGATGCGCAGATCGTCGGCAATTTCAAACTGTGCTTCGGTTTTTTCACATAGCGTGGCGATGTCGCATCCTTCGATGATTTCAGTCAGCCACATCTTGCCATCTATAAAGCGGAATACAGCCAGCTCGGTGACCAGCATATGCACAGCATGCTGTGCAGTGAGCGGCATGGTGCATTGACGCAGGATTTTTGCGGAGCCGTCTTTTGCGCAATGCTCCATGGCGATAATGACTTTACGCGCACCGGTCACCAGATCCATTGCGCCACCCATGCCGGGCACCATCTTGCCGGGAACCACCCAGTTGGCGAGGTTTGCCTGCTCGTCGACCTGCAACCCGCCAAGCACACAGGCATCAACATGACCGCCGCGAATCAACGCGAACGACATGGCGCTATCAAACATCGCCGCGCCCGGCAAAATACCGCACGGTTGGCCGCCCGCGTTCACCAGGTCAGGATGGGCGGTGGTGACTGGGCCCAGTCCCAGAAAACCGTTCTCAGATTGCAGCGTAATGTGAATATCAGCAGGTAAGTAGTTAGCTACCATCGTTGGCAGGCCGATACCTAAGTTGACGATATCGCCATCGCGAAGTTCTTGCGCCACCCGGCGCGCAATACGTTGTTTAGCATCCATGATTAGCTCTCCTGTGGAATGACGATATGGTCGATAACGGCGGCGGGGGTCACAATCTGGTCAGGCTGCAGCTCCCCTGTTTCAACCATTTCGTCCGGTTCGACCAGCGTGATATCAGCGGCGAGGGCAATCAGAGGGTTAAAGTTACGGGCGCTGAGCTGGTAGGTGAGGTTGCCAAGCATGTCAGAGCGGTGGGCGCGAATAAGCGCTAAATCGGCGCGTAATGGGCGTTCAAGCAGCCAGGTTTTACCCTCAAGCGTCATGGTTTGCTTGCCTTCTTCCACGATGGTGCCAACGCCAGTGGGGGTCAGAAAGCCGCCAAGACCCGCGCCGCCGCAACGAATCTGCTCGATCAGGGTACCTTGCGGAACCAGCTGTACATCCATCTCGCCGGCAATCATGCGACGACCGGTTTCCGGGTTTGTACCAATGTGCGAGGCAATCACTTTGCTCACCCGCCCATTGACGATCAGGGGGCCGATACCGGTATCGACAAAGGCGGTATCGTTAGCAATCAGTGTCAGATCTCTGACGCCGGATTCCAGCAGGGCTTCAACCAGACGAGGTGGTGTGCCAACGCCCATAAAACCACCGACCATGATGGTCATGCCGTCACGAAAGAAGCCTGCAGCGTCTTGTAAGGTAATCAGTTTTGTTTTCATTATGTTTCCCTTTTTGCATACTCCATTTTGGGTACGCTCAGGGAATTGCAAGCAGGGTGCCAGAATGACTAAAGAAACGTATTAATGTTTAGTTGATTGAATTTATTGGTTTATTTTTGTGGTCTTGGTGAAAGGAGACCACGAGGGGTTATG
The DNA here is from genome assembly GCF_013781945.1 of Citrobacter sp. RHBSTW-01044. Classification (NCBI taxonomy): domain Bacteria; kingdom Pseudomonadati; phylum Pseudomonadota; class Gammaproteobacteria; order Enterobacterales; family Enterobacteriaceae; genus Citrobacter; species Citrobacter sp. RHBSTW-01044. Next base: position 1,620,367 of record NZ_CP056180.1, read on the forward strand.
CAGAATTTTGCGCAGTGTGCAAAATTCTGCATAGCAAATTTGCGTATCAGGAACCCGATGGGTCGATGCCGTACTCTTGTAATTTATACATTAAAGCGCGACGGCTAATTCCCAGCATCAGCGCCGTGCGGGTGCGATTGCCGTCCTGATTGTCGAGGACTTCGAGGATAATTCGTTTTTCCTCACGCTTAATCTCTTCTTTCAGATTGCGTTCCCCGGAGTAAGTCGGTTTTGTTTCTGTTGTGGCGCTCACCGGGTTGCGCAACGGGTCGGGGAGATCGTCGGCAAAGATCACCGCACCGGTATTCATAACGACTGCACGTTCGATGACGTTTGACAGTTCGCGAATGTTACCGGGCCAGGGCCAGGCGGTGAGGATCGACATCGCCGTCGGGTCGATTTCGATAATATCCCGCTGATTTTCAGAGCTGAATTTTTGTAAAAAGTGGTTTGCTAATAAGGCAATATCTTCACGACGCTCGCGTAATGGCGGCAAAGTCAGATGGATAACGTTGAGACGGTAAAACAGATCTTCTCGAAACGTTCCTTCCTTCACCATCGTTTGCAGACAGCGGTTGGTGGCGGCGACGATTCGAATGTCAACGCGAATGGTCTGGTGACCGCCGATGCGTTCAAACTCCCTCTCCTGCAAAATGCGCAGCAGCTTGGCCTGCAGCACCAGCGGCATCTCGCCAATTTCATCAAGCAATAAAGTTCCCTGATGAGCGCGTTCGAACAATCCCTGGCGTAATGTCTGTGCCCCGGTAAACGCGCCTTTTTCGTGACCAAATAGCTCGCTTTCCAACAACGATTCCGGCAGGGCCGCGCAGTTAATTTTGATAAAAGGGCCATTGGCGCGTTTGCTGTTGTAGTGAATGGCGCGGGCGATCAGTTCCTTTCCTGTGCCGCTTTCACCACTAATCAACACGTTTGCCTGGGAGAGGGCGATTTTCGCCGTGTCTTTACAGATATCCATCATACGCGGGCTGGTGGTCAGAATATGTCCCCACTGCCAACTGGTGGTCAACGCTTTATGCAGATTGCGGATTTCCTGTTTCATCTCCTGCAGTTGCAATGCGCGTTGAATCACCATGCTTAGCTCGTCGAGATCAAAGGGCTTAATCACGTAGTCGAATGCGCCGCTACGTAAAGCTTCTACTGCGGTTTCTACTTCAGCGTAAGCGGTCATCAGAATGACGGGGATCCGTGGTTGCTGCGTGCGCATAACTTTCAGCGCGTCGATACCGTCCATCTCCGGCATGCGAATGTCCATCAGCACCACGTCTGGCTGCGTTTCGCTAAACAGGCTCAGCGCGGCTTTCCCGTCGCTGGCGCAATGTGTCTCATGCCCTTGCAGGGAAAATGCGGTGGCAAGCATACGGCGAACATTTTCTTCATCATCAACGATGAGAATACGATAGGTCGTTTTCATTCTGACGGATTTCCCTGCGGGTTAAGAGGTAAAATCAGAGTGAATATCGCCCCGCAGCCAGGCTGGCTGGTTACGTGGATATCCCCCTGATGCGCGTTGATGATGCGCTGGCTCAGCGCCAGTCCAAGACCGGTGCCTGATGCTTTTGTCGTAAAAAAGGGATCGAATATTTTCTTCTGTATGGCGAGATCGATACCGTTGCCATTATCTTCAATCATCACGGCCTGTTGCGAGGCCGAGTATTGCCAGGTACGGATGCGAATTTCGCCTCGCGCAGCGATCGCCTGTACCGCATTGATTAAAATATTGAGGATCACCTGTTTGAGAAGCTCGCGATCGGCGACGATCGGCGGCAGGCTGGGATCTAATTCCGTTGTAAAGGCGATCCGTGCCTGCAGGCCAGCGGTTTGCACCAGGATTAGCGTCTCTTCAATGAGTGCATTGAGCTGAATCTGTTGCCACTGGCTTTGTCGTGGGCGAGAGAAATCTAACAGTTGTTGAATAACTTTATTGATGGAATCAATTTCATTCAGCACAACAGATAAATATTCCTGATGTTCCGGCAGCGAGGTTTGCTGGCGGATGATCTGGACGTAGCCACGAATTGCGGTCAGCGGGTTTCGCACTTCATGTGCGACGCCGGCCATCAGCTCACCCAGGGTGGCAAGCCTTTCGGTTTGCGCCAGCCGACGCTGGGTCTCTTTACGGGCGGTTAAATCGGAGAAAATAACCAGCGCGCCAATCAGCTCGCCGTGTGCGTTATGGATCCGACTGGTGGTTACACTGATCTCAATGGTGCGTTCTCGTCCAGGAAAGCTAATCTCCTGGGCCACATGTTCAGTACCGTGCTCAAGGGTGTCCAGTACCGGGCTATAAAACTGCGTATTGGCAAAGAGCGTCGCATAGGGCTGTCCGACCAGCTCATGCAGCGTGTAGCCCGTTATCTGTTCTGCCGCCGGGTTCATGGTGGTAACGTCGCCTTGCCTGTCGATGGCGATCACGCCATCTGCGGCATTTTCAATGATCAGATCGTTAAGGGTTTTGGTTTCCCGTAGCGTTTGTGCCAGCGCATTGACGCTACGGCTGATTTGTCCTAACTCGCCGGGGAGTTCAGGCAATCGGGTAGGGGTTTTTTGTGCCAGCGTGGAAAGCCCATCGGTGATGATGTCGATATTCGCACTGAGTCGACGTGAGAAGTGCACGATGAGCAGCAGGCTACAGATGAGCCCGGCAACCAGTACGGCAATAATCCTGACATCCATTCTCCAGGCCTGCTGGCGGATATCTTCGGTGAGCTCATTGGCCCAGATATACCCAATAACCTCTCCCTGGCGCGCTATTGGGATCATCGAGTTGAGTATGTCGCCGCGAACCTGTCGCCCGGAATAGACCACAGGCGCGTTGCTACTCATCACTTCGCGCCCGGGATGATCCTCGGTGATGGTGATACCTACGTTGCCTTGGTAAAGCGCGGAGGGAGCGTAGGTGATAATGGCATCCAGCGCTTTGTGATAATACCCGGCGCCAATGCCGGGAAACGCTTGCGTAATGCGCTCGGTGATGGGGGCCAACTCTTGATTAAGCGCGCGAATGCGTGCTTCACGCGGCAAATTTGGGTAGTGACTAAAGCGGTCGCCCAGCGCATCGTTTAGCAGGGTTATCACCGATGACAGTTTTTTCTCTTTTTCAGATAAGACTGCTGAACGGCCTTCAGTTTCTACGATATAACCTATAGATATCGTCGGAATGATGACCATCAGGATGGCCATCATGATCATTTGGTTGCGTAATCGTCGTGGGTATAACCGACGAGCCAGCCATCTCAGGTCGCGCATTCTGACATCCGTGCAGTGTTTTTCAGGCAAACGACGATTATCACGGGTTAAGACAATGGTTTCAGAGCGGTGTATCATATTCCCGTAAAGAGAGGGCATTGCGACGCCGGACATTTACCGCTACCTTAACCACACTCTATTAATGCCCTGAGGCGGAGCTTCGCCCCTTTGAAATACCTTGCTTCCGTTCATTCAACGCTAAAAGTCTCACGCTATCTGTTCAGGGCGTTGGCGCTCCTGATCTGGGGGCTAATCGCATTTGCCTCCGTTTTCTACATCGTGAATGCGCTGCACCAGAGAGAGTCCGAGATTCACCAGGAGCTTAACCTCAGTTCCGATCAGGCCCAACGTTACATTCAGCGCACCTCTGATGTGATTAAAGAGCTGAAATATATCGCGGAGAATCGCTTAACGGCGGAAAACGGCGTGATGTCGTTGCGCGCGCGGGATGATAAAACCGCCGTGCCAAACTTTGAGCCGCTGTTTGCCGACTCCGACTGCTCGGTGATGGGCAACGCCTGGCGAGGTTCTCTGGAATCGCTGGCGTGGTTTATGCGCTACTGGCGGGATAACTTTTCCGCGGCCTATGATTTGAATCGTGTGTTCCTGATCGGCAGCGACAACCTTTGCATGGCCAATTTCGGTCTGCGTGATATGCCTGTCGAACGTGACGGGGCGTTGAAGGCGCTGCATGAGCGCATTATTAAGTATCGCAATGCACCGCAGGACGAAAACGGTAATAACCTGTTCTGGATTAGCCAGGGGCCGCGGCCGGGGATAGGCTATTTCTATGCGCTGACGCCGGTTTATCTCGCTAATCGCCTGCAGGCGCTGTTGGGTGTGGAACAGCCTATCCGCATGGAGAACTTTTTCACGCCGGGCAGTTTGCCGATGGGAGTGACCATCCTTGATGAAAATGGTCATGCGCTGATTTCGCTCACCGGCCCCGAGGGGAATATTAAGGCTGAACCTCGCTGGATGCAGGAGCGCTCCTGGTTTGGCTATACGTCGGGTTTTCACGAACTGGTGCTGAAGAAAAACCTGCCCCCGTCATCGCTAAGCATTGTTTATTCAGTACCGGTCGATCTGGTGCTGGAGCGGATCCGCATGATGATCCTGAACGCTATTCTGCTGAATGTGCTGGTTGGCGCGGCGTTATTTATGCTCACGCGCATGTATGAGCGGCGCATTTTTATTCCTGCGGAAAGCGATGCCCAGCGTCTGGAAGAGCACGAGCAGTTTAACCGTAAAATCGTGGCTTCCGCGCCGGTTGGGATTTGTATTCTGCGTACGATAGATGGCATTAACATCCTGAGTAATGAGCTGGCGCACACCTATCTCAACATGCTGACGCATGAAGACCGGCAACGGTTAACGCAAATTATCTGCGGCCAGCAGGTCAATTTTGTTGATGTGCTGACCAGCAACAATACCAATCTGCAAATCAGCTTTGTGCACTCGCGCTATCGTAATGAAAACGTGGCAATTTGTGTGCTGGTTGACATCAGCGCGCGCGTTAAAATGGAAGAGTCGTTGCAGGAGATGGCGCAGGCGGCGGAGCAGGCGAGCCAGTCCAAATCGATGTTCCTTGCGACGGTAAGCCACGAGCTGCGTACGCCGCTGTATGGCATTATCGGTAACCTTGATTTGTTGCAAACCAAAGAGTTACCCAACGGAGTGGATCGCCTGGTGACGGCGATGAACAACTCTTCCAGCCTGCTGTTGAAAATTATCAGCGATATTCTCGATTTCTCGAAAATTGAATCTGAACAGCTGAAGATTGAACCGCGCGAGTTTTCACCGCGCGAAGTAATGAATCATATTACGGCTAACTATCTGCCGCTGGTGGTTCGCAAACAGCTGGGGTTGTACTGCTTTATCGACCCGAATGTACCGGTGGCGCTCAATGGTGACCCGATGCGTTTACAGCAGGTGATTTCCAATCTGCTGAGTAATGCTATCAAGTTTACCGATACCGGCTGCATTGTGCTGCACGTGCAGTGTAACGAAGACTATCTCAGTATTCGCGTGCGTGATACCGGGGTTGGGATCCCTGCCAAAGAGGTCGTCCGCTTGTTCGATCCTTTCTTCCAGGTGGGAACCGGCGTACAGCGTAATTTCCAGGGAACCGGGCTTGGTTTGGCTATCTGTGAAAAACTGATCAGCATGATGGATGGGGATATTTCCGTCGATTCTGAACCGGGAATGGGTAGCCAGTTTATGCTGCGTATTCCGCTTTATGGCGCGCAGTACCCGCTGAAAAAAGGTATCGAAGGGCTTGTCGGCAAACGTTGCTGGCTGGCGGTGCGTAACGCGTCGCTGTACCAGTTTATTGAATCCAGTCTGGCGCGTAACGGGATGACGGTGCAGTGCTATGAGGGACAGCAACCGGATGCGGATGACCTGCTGATTGCCGACGATGTGCTGGACCAGGCGTGGCAGGGACGCGCCGCGGTGATTTTCTGCCGTCGTCATATCGGTATTCCGCTGGAAAGGATGCCCGGGGAGTGGGTGCACAGCGTGGCATCGCCTCACGAACTGCCCGCGCTGTTGGCGCATATCTACAGCCTTGAGCTGAGCAGTGAAGAGCTTTCAACGGCGTTGCCAGCCCCGGATAAAGTTGCTGCAACTAACGATGACATGATGATTCTGGTGGTCGACGATCATCCTATCAACAGGCGTTTACTGGCCGATCAGTTGGGATCGTTGGGGTATCAGTGTAAAACCGCGAATGACGGCGTGGACGCACTCAATGTACTGAGTAAAAACCATATCGACATCGTGCTGAGCGACGTTAACATGCCGAACATGGATGGTTATCGCCTGACCCAGCGTATTCGCCAGTTAGGATTAACCCTGCCGGTTGTCGGCGTGACGGCCAACGCGCTGGCTGAAGAGAAGCAGCGTTGTCTGGAGTCAGGTATGGATAGCTGTCTGTCTAAGCCGGTGACGTTAGATGTATTGAAGCAAACGCTGACGGTCTATGCGGAAAGAGTGAGAAAGGCGCGGGAATAAAAGAGGCCGGATGGGGCGTTTGCCTTATCCGGCCTACGTAACACGCACAACATCGTGTCATTCGTAGGCCTGATAAACGCCGTGCCATCAGGCACGTCGATGTTAAAAGAATTACTCTTTGTCTGACGGACTCAGCGTGACGGAAGAAAGGTAATTCAACAGGGCGATATCGTTTTCCACACCGAGTTTCATCATTGCCGACTTTTTCTGGCTGCTGATGGTTTTAATACTGCGGTTGAGTTTTTTCGCGATTTCAGTAACCAGGAAACCTTCGGCAAACAGGCGCAGAACTTCGCTCTCTTTCGGTGACAGACGTTTGTCGCCGTAACCGCTGGCGCTGATTTTTTCCAGCAGACGAGAAACGCTTTCCGGGGTGAATTTCTTACCCTTCTGCAGCGCGGCAAGCGCTTTCGGCAGATCTGTTGGCGCGCCTTGCTTCAGGACAATTCCTTCAATATCGAGATCCAGTACCGCGCTCAGGATTGCCGGGTTGTTGTTCATGGTGAGAACAATAATCGACAGGCTCGGGAAATGGCGCTTGATATACTTAATTAACGTGATCCCGTCACCGTATTTATCTCCCGGCATGGAGAGGTCGGTAATCAACACATGAGCATCTAACTTAGGCAAATTGTTGATCAGTGCAGTGGAGTCTTCAAATTCGCCGACAACGTTTACCCACTCGATTTGCTCAAGTGATTTACGAATACCGAACAGTACAATCGGGTGGTCATCGGCAATAATTACGTTCATAGTGTTCATGTATTGGGCTACCTTGCTACAGCAAGCTCTTGACGTAATCGTCAATGTCGCTGATGTATTTTTCTATACCTGGAGCATCTTTCTCTTGAATAAGATGTTCCAGCGCTTCACATAACTGCTTGCCGGGTACCAGATTAAGCATGGCAAACACGCCTTTCAGGCGATGGGCCGTTTGGGCTAACGCAGCGAAATCGCTGGTTGCTGCCTCAGTATACAACCTCTTAACATCATCCGGTACTGTGTCTACAAAGAGTGCATAGTAACCACTGGCATGAAGTTCGGCGTTTTCATCTCCGCCGAGGGGAAGTTCCTGGATCTCTTCTTGTGCCAGCTGCTCTTCTATCAGCTCGAGGACAGCTTCCTGCATAGCATTGCTCATATTAAAGTTGACGCGCAGCTGACCAGGGCCAATTTTCCGCACGCCAGACTCATCATCGCTTAAAAGAAGGCCTGAGGCAGTAAGATTAGACGGATTATCTGTTAAAAAGAGATCATATTCTTGACTATTCAACCGCTCATCAGGCGTGATGCAGGTTGCTCCCCAGTTCTCCAGTTGGCGTAATACGATGCTGCGTACGTCATTAGAGGTGACATCAACCATTATGCAGACGTCATCTAACAAACGCTCTTCACTTTCAGCATGTTGATCGTGCAGCGGCATTTTAACATGGACTATATAACGTGTTCCAAGTTCTTCCCGCGCTTTAATGTTCAGGTGTCCACCTAGCTTGCGGGCGAGCTGATCGCATAACCAGAACGTCAGCGGGTTGGCCTTGCTATACCGATCGCCCTGGGTGTCATTGATGAACGGGAAGTGCAGGTTATCAACTTCATTCAACGTGACACCTTGCCCGGTATCCAGAATGCGGAAGGTCAGGCGTTCAGTCTCCGATTCATCCTGGTCGACTTCCAGCGTGATTTTGCCAATTTGCGTAGTGGTTACCGCATATTGGATCAGCAACAGCAAAATACGGCGCAGGGCATCGCGGTCGCCGCGGCGTTCATCATGGGCGCTAAGGTGATTTTTAATCAGTAGCTGCAGCCCTTTACGTTTAATGGCTGGCAGAACCTCCGGAACCACGTCATCAATTAACGACTGCACGGAAAACAGCGTCGATTCACTTTTCCAGGCGTCGCTTTCCAGCAGGTTGGCCAACTGGATTTCATCTACCATACGCACCAGAACGTCTGCCTGATTGGCCAGTTTCTGGCTGTCCGGGCTATTCAGTGCGGCAGCATTAGCGGCAAGTGTTTTCGCCGGGTCTTTCAGTGCGCTGCCGATATTCTGCATAAAGGCCGCCCGGGCCTGCTGGTTTTTCTCATACAGTCGCTGCGCTTGTTTCAGCTTCTTATTAACCAGCACTTCGCGGTCCTGGTCACGAATAATAAAGATCTGTGTTCTCGATGAGATCTGGCTACGGAACAGCCGGATCTCATACAGCTCATTATTGATGGTGGCCTGAATCACCCCCTGATGCTGCTCCGCCATACTGGTAATGTTTTGCAAATTTAAATGCGGTAACAGGTGGTCGGCAATTTTATTGCTGATAACCGTGCGGTTTGCTTCTTGATCGTGCACCAGCAAGCCCAGAGGCAGCAAAGACACTATCTCTTCATTGATGGCGCGCAGAACACGCAGTTCATTATTTGCCGCAAGGTTTGGTGCCACTTCGGTGGAACGGGCAGGGAGGTGGCGAAAGGTGGTATAGCCAAACAGCGCCAGGGCCAACAAAGCAATGTTGAGTAACAGCGGCAGCAGAATGCTTTGCAAGGTGTCGAGCAGCAATGAGCCAAACGGAACCTGCCACACCAGCCGCATATCCGTTGAGTTTAGCGCCGAAGAGATCTCAATTTTACTGTTGTTGAAATTAATGCTGACGCTGTCAGGCGACTCTTTTTCATTCAGATGCTCGGTTGTTGACGTGGCATCTGGAACCAGATGGAAGCTGTCCAGCGGCATGCCGGGTGGGATCAAGTCATTAATCGGCAGGTCAAAGGCGACAACCGTTGCCAGATGTCCAGGCTGATTAAAGGTCGTGCGTAGCGTGAAGTAATGCCCGTTCTGCCACGCCAGACGGCGCAGTGAAGAGAAGCTTTCACGTTCATCCAGCGCATTGGCCTGTTGTAACATTTCCGCGCGCCGTGAATCGACAATATTACCAATCGTCGACTCTTTAAAACCGGAAGTCAGATCTTTTAGCGGCAACGTTGAGATAAGGATCAGGCTATTGTCCTGACCATTCAGGTAATACATAGACCACGGAACATTTTCCGCGCCCCACAGCGTATCAAGATAGGTTGAGATGCGTTGGGTCATCTCCAGCGTAGAACTGTCATGGGAACCGAAAATCAGCGCCTCGGTCTTTCTGCGCGGTTTCTCAAGATAATAGACGTCTTGTTTCAGACGCGTTTCCTGCAGTCCTTCTGCACCAGGTGAACTGGCCGTGGCGGCAATATTGTCATAGATTTGCCAGGTCACGTATCGCCAGGTATCGACCCTTTTATGAATGGCATGGGTGATATCGACAATCTGATAGCTCTTATCCTTTAACCAGGTGTTGACGGCGCTCTGGACCATAACGCCCATCATCACCAACAGCACAACGATCAGTAATAAGAAGAAACGGGTAATACTTCCCGGTAGCAGGGAGAATCGGGTAGAAGCCGTTGTGTCAGACTGACTCATTCGTGTTTATGACCTGTTAAACGACGCGAAAGATGATGGGGCAGTATAAAGGGTAATATATGAATTGCCACACTTACACCACGCCGGATGGCCCGCATTTTTTACGCTCCATTCTGTTGCAGCTATGACAATGCAAAGGTGTACAGTGAATAAAGGCGGGTACAAATATTTGTACGGAATGTATACATTTAGCATTAAATAACAAGAAATTATTAATCAGATTTATATCTGAATACGACGCAATGAGATAGTTAATAGTTGTTATAGTTTTGCATCGGTAGCACAGAACGGTAAGTTTTGTGTAAAGAAGGGTAAAAAAAAACCGAACGCGAAGCATTCGGTTGAAATAGGGGTAAACAGACATTCATGAATGAATGACGGTAATAAATAAAGTTAATGATGATAGCGGGTCTATTTTAGTTGCGAGTGAAGATTTTGTTTTGTCATTCAGTGCTATAACTATTTTCAATGTAACTTATTGATTTTAAATTTAATTAAAACAGTTCTTGATTATTTGTGCTTATTTTGCCTGTTTTTTGATTTTAAAAAAGTTCCCTCTTATTAATATTTTGAAACATCTATGTCGATAAATGAAACACCTTAAAAGTTTTAGTATCATATTCGTGTTGGATTATTCTGTGTTTTTGCGGAGAATGAAGTTGCCGACTGGTTAATGACCTTAATCAGTATGCAGTGGCATAAAAAAGCAATAAAGGCATATAACAGAGGGTTAATAACATGAAAGTTAAAGTACTGTCCCTCCTGGTACCAGCACTGCTGGTAGCAGGCGCAGCAAATGCGGCTGAAATTTATAACAAAGACGGCAACAAATTAGACCTGTACGGCAAAGTCGACGGGCTGCACTATTTCTCCGATAACAAAGGTGATGATGGTGATAAGACTTACATGCGTATCGGCTTCAAAGGCGAAACCCAGGTTAACGACCAACTGACCGGTTACGGCCAGTGGGAATACCAGATTCAAGGCAACCAGAGTGAATCCAGCAACGACGCCTGGACGCGTGTGGCATTCGCAGGCCTGAAATTCGCTGATGCAGGTTCTTTCGACTACGGTCGTAACTACGGTGTAACTTATGATGTAACGTCCTGGACCGACGTCCTGCCAGAATTCGGCGGTGACACCTACGGTGCGGACAACTTCATGCAGCAGCGTGGTAACGGTTATGCGACCTACCGTAATACAGATTTCTTTGGCCTGGTTGATGGTCTGAACTTTGCCCTGCAGTACCAGGGTAAAAACGGCAGCGTAAGCGGTGAAAACGAAGGTGGTCGTAGCCTGCTGACCCAGAATGGCGATGGTTATGGCGGCTCTCTGACTTACGATCTCGGCTCTGGCTTTGGTATCGGTGGTGCGATCACTACCTCTAAACGTACCGCTGATCAGAATGCTCTTGGCGTGTACGGTAATGGTGACCGTGCAACGGTTTATACCGGTGGTCTGAAATACGACGCTAACAACGTTTACCTGGCTGCACAGTACTCCCAGTCCTATAACGCAACCCGTTTCGGTACCTCTAACGGTAGCAACCGGACTGCTGCATATGGCTTCGCAGATAAAGCACAGAACTTTGAAGTTGTGGCACAGTACCAGTTCGATTTCGGTCTGCGTCCTTCCGTGGCTTACCTGCAGTCAAAAGGCAAAGACATCAGCAATGGCTTCACCAACTACGGTGACCAGGATATCGTGAAATATGTTGATGTTGGCGCGACTTACTACTTCAACAAAAACATGTCTACCTATGTTGATTACAAAATCAACCTGCTGGATGACAATGCGTTTACCCAGGCAGCAGGTATTGCTACCGATGATATCGTAGCGCTGGGTCTGGTTTACCAGTTCTAATCTGCGCTCATGTCGTTAAAAGGCCCTGCGGGGCCTTTTTTAATGCCGTTTTTTCGTCGTACAAACAACGATTTTTGGTGTACTCTTGCGCCCGTTCGCATGAGGATAATTACGTATGGAAGTGAATTTCTATCGCGCAGCACTACTGGCTGTGACGATCTTTTTTGTCGGGTGCGATGAAGCCCCGAAACCTGCCCAGACCACACAACCTGCCACCGTTCTGGAAGGTAAAACCATGGGCACTTTCTGGCGGGTCAGTGCGGTGGGCGTAGATGCCAAACGCGCCGGGGAACTGCAGGCGAAGATCCAGGCTCAGCTGGATGCCGACGATCAGCTTCTCTCTACCTATAAAAATGATTCTGCGTTAATGCGCTTTAACCTGTCGAAAAGCCTGTCGCCATGGCCGGTTAATGATGCTATGGCCGATATCGTGACTTCGGCGTTACGCATTGGCGCAAAAACCGGTGGGGCCATGGATATTACCGTGGGTCCGTTGGTCAATTTGTGGGGCTTTGGCCCGGATCAGCAACCGGTGCATATTCCTACGCAGGCGCAAATTGACGCCGCAAAAGCGCAAACCGGGCTTTCACATCTGAAGGTTGTTAATGAGGCGCATCGGAACTACCTGCAAAAAGATTTGCCCGAGCTGTACGTGGATCTCTCGACCGTAGGCGAAGGTTATGCCGCCGATCATCTGGCACGATTAATGGAGCAGGAAGGGATCGCCCGTTATCTGGTATCTGTTGGTGGAGCATTGAACAGCCGCGGTATGAATGCAGACGGGCTTTCGTGGCGAGTCGCGATTCAGAAACCGACCGATCGCGAAAACGCGGTACAGGCGATCGTCGACATTAACGGGCATGGCATTAGCACCTCCGGCAGCTACCGTAACTATTATGAGCTGGATGGTAAGCGCCTTTCCCATGTTATCGATCCGCAAACCGGTCGTCCGATTGAACACAACCTGGTATCTGTAACGGTAATCGCACCAACGGCGCTGGAGGCTGACGGTTGGGATACCGGTTTGATGGTTCTCGGCCCGGAAAAGGCCAAAGAGGTGGTGCGTCGTGAAGGACTCGCGGTCTATATGATTATAAAAGAGGGCGAGGGGTTTAAAACCTGGATGTCGCCGCAGTTTAAAAGCTTCCTGCTCAGCGAAAAAAATTAAAAAGCAAGATTGCGGGTTTTCGTATCCGGCTATGGGGACACACTGAGGCTAAGCGCTATGCTTAACAAAGGAGTCCATAATGAAAAATCGTTTACACATAACTGATGATGACCGCTGGCAGTCCGTTGTGGATCGTGACGCCGACGCTGACGGTCAGTTTGTTTTCGCCGTCCAGACCACCGGCATTTTCTGCCGTCCGTCCTGTCGGGCGAAACATGCGCTGCGCAAAAATGTCACTTTCTTTGCCGATGCCCGGCAGGCGCTGGCCGCCGGTTTTCGTCCCTGTAAACGTTGTCAGCCGGATAAAGACAGCGCCCACCAGCATCGGCTGGAGAAAATAGCCCACGCCTGCCAGTTGCTGGAGCAGGAATCTCCCCTCACGCTGGACGAGCTGGCGCAGCAGGTGGCGATGAGCCCGTATCACTTACATCGCCTGTTCAAAGCCACAACGGGCATGACCCCCAAAGCGTGGCAGCAGTCCTGGCGCGCCCGTCGTCTGCGCGATGCGCTGGCGAAAGGCGTTCCGGTAACGCAGGCAATTCTCAACGCCGGATTTCCCGACAGCAGCAGCTACTACCGAAAAGCGGATCAGACGTTAGGCATGACCGCAAAGCAATTTCGTAAAGGTGGCGACAACGTTTCTGTACGCTATACCCTGGCAGATTGCACTCTGGGTCGCTGTCTGGTGGCGGAAAGCGAACGTGGTATCTGCGCGATCTTACTAGGTGATGATGACGCTACGTTGGTTGCGGATCTGCATGAGCTGTTTCCCGCCGCTCAGGATGTGCCAGCAGATGCCGATTTTCAGCAGCGCGTGCGCGAAGTGATCGCCGCAATCAATGCGCGTGACGCGCCGTTATCGCTGCCGCTGGATATCCGGGGAACCGCATTTCAGCAGCAGGTGTGGCAGGCGTTGCGCGCAATTCCGTGCGGCGAAACGATGAGCTACCAGCAACTGGCCAGCGCCATCGGCAAACCGAAGGCGGTGCGTGCGGTGGCCAGCGCCTGTGGGGCGAATAAACTGGCAATCGTCATCCCGTGTCACCGGGTGATCCGCGGCGATGGCGCACTTTCGGGCTACCGGTGGGGCATTGCGCGCAAAGCACAGTTACTGCAACGTGAAACGACTGGCGAGGAAACATAATGCTCGATCTCTTTGCGGATGCGAAACCCTGGCAGGAGCCGCTGGCGTCAGGCGCGGTTATTCTGCGACGCTTCGCTTTTGACTGCGCACCGTCTCTGCTGCAGGCGATAGCGGCTATCGCCAGACAGTCGCCGTTTCGCCAGATGGTGACGCCCGGCGGCTACACGATGTCGGTGGCAATGACCAACTGCGGTCGTCTGGGTTGGACAACGGATCAACATGGTTACCTTTATTCTCCTTTTGATCCGCTAACCGGCGCGCACTGGCCGCCGCTGCCGGATGCATTCGATGACCTGTGCCAACAGGCAGCGACGGCGGCGGGCTATGCTGATTTTCAACCCGATGCCTGTCTGATTAACCGCTACACGCCAGGGGCAAAACTGTCCTTACATCAGGATAAAGACGAACCCGACCTGCGGGCGCCGATTGTCTCGGTGTCGCTAGGATTGCCGGCCATCTTTCAATTTGGCGGCTTGCGCCGTAATGACCCCTTAAAGCGTTTGCTGCTGGAACATGGCGATGTGGTGGTGTGGGGCGGTAATTCGCGGCTGTTTTATCATGGGATCCAGCCGCTTAAGACGGGGTATCATCCGTTGACCGGAGACTGTCGCTACAATCTGACGTTTCGTCAGGCGGGTAAAAAAGAATAAAAATAAGAATTATTTTTGCTGTCAGCGAAGAGATGTTTAAACTGCGGGCTGTTATTACTTGTCCGGGTTGTTCGCATGGAACTTTTACTTCTTGTCTGGCGGCAGTATCGCTGGCCATTTATCAGCGTCATGGCGCTCAGCCTCGCCAGCGCTGCGTTGGGGATTGGGCTGATTGCGTTTATCAACCAGCGTCTGATTGAAACGGTCGACACCACGCTGATGGTGCTGCCGGAGTTTCTTGGCCTGCTGCTGCTATTGATGGTTGTCACTCTCGGCTCTCAGCTGGCGTTGACCACGCTCGGCCACCACTTTGTCTACCGTCTGCGTAGCGAATTTATCAAACGTATTCTGGATACCCACGTCGAGCGTATTGAACAGCTTGGCAGCGCCTCGTTGCTGGCCGGTTTAACCAGCGATATTCGCAACATCACCATCGCCTTTGTTCGTCTGCCTGAGCTGGTGCAGGGGATTATCCTGACCATCGGGTCGGCGGCGTATCTGGCGATGCTGTCGACCAAAATGCTGCTGGTGACGGCAATCTGGATGGCAATCACCATCTGGGGGGGATTTGTACTGGTGGCGCGGGTGTATAAGCACATGGCTACCCTGCGCGAAACAGAAGACAAGTTGTACAACGATTATCAGACGGTTCTGGAAGGGCGCAAAGAGCTGACGCTCAACCGCGAGCGCGCCGAGCATATCTTTAATCAGATGTACGTCCCGGATGCCAAAGAGTACCGTCACCATATTATTCGCGCCGATACCTTCCACCTGAGCGCGGTCAACTGGTCAAACATTATGATGCTGGGCGCCATTGGCCTGGTGTTCTGGATGGCGAATAGTCTGGGCTGGGCGGATACCGCCGTGGCGGCGACTTACTCACTGACGCTGTTATTCCTGCGTACGCCGCTGCTCTCTGCCGTTGGCGCGCTACCGACCCTGCTCACTGCGCAGGTGGCTTTCAACAAGCTGAATAAATTCGCACTGGCACCTTTTAAGGCCGAATTCCCGCGCCCAACCGCCTTTCCAAACTGGCAAACGCTGGAACTGCGTAACGTGGTTTTCCACTATCAGGATAATGCCTTTTCCGTAGGGCCGGTCAATCTGACGATTCATCGCGGTGAACTGATCTTCCTGATTGGCGGCAACGGCAGCGGGAAATCTACGCTGGCGATGTTACTGACCGGGCTATACCAGCCGCAGTCAGGTGAAATTTTGCTTGATGGTAAGGCCGTGGCCGTTGAAAAGCCGGAAGATTATCGCAAGCTGTTCTCCGCCGTGTTTACCGATGTCTGGCTGTTCGACAAACTGCTGGGGCCGGAAGGTAAAGAAGCCAATCCGCAGCTGGTAGCGAAGTGGCTGGAACATCTGAAGATGGGTCACAAGCTGGAGATGAACGATGGCCGCATCCTCAATCTGAAGCTGTCGAAAGGGCAGAAGAAACGCGTGGCGCTGCTGCTGGCTCTGGCGGAGGAGCGCGACATCATTCTGCTGGATGAATGGGCTGCCGATCAGGATCCCCATTTCCGTCGTGAGTTCTATCAGGTCCTGTTACCGCTGATGCAAGAAATGGGTAAAACTATCTTCGCCATTAGCCATGACGATCACTATTTTATTCACGCCGATCGTCTGCTGGAAATGCGTAACGGACAGTTGAGTGAACTGCTGGGCGATGAGCGTGATGCCGCCTCGCGTGACGCGGTGGCCCGCACTGCGTGATCCCACATGCCGCCGGTTTTTTATCCACCCGGCGGCACTGTTTATTGTTATTTACATAAAACGGCATCATGATTAATGATATTTCATATCATGGATTTATGATTAATGCCTGTAACAAACAAAAACAGCGCCAGACTGCGTGATGAAGAGCGTGCGCGTCTTATCTGGCTGCTGACCACTGATAAAGCCGTTGTTTCAACGCTATTGGGCAAGCTTACCCTGGCTGAGCAATATGATGTCGGCACGTTAGCCGACGATATTGCTGAGGTAGGGGCGCTGGTTGCCCACCTGCCGCCGCCCGATCTGGCGGATACCCTCGAAGCATTACCTTCTGAAGAGCGTCACGCCCTGTGGCGGCTGGTCGAAAGTGAAAAGCGCGGTAACGTCCTGCTTGAGGCGTCTGAAAACGTCTGGGACGACCTGATCGATGAGATGAGCGATCGTGAGCTGCTGGATGCGTTGCAATACCTTGATATCGACGAACAGATTTATCTGGTTCAGCATCTCCCTCGTAACCTCACGGGTCGACTGTTGGCGACGTTACCGGCCGAGGAGCGGGCGCGCGTCCGCCAGGTGCTGCACTACGAGAAGAATCGCGTCGGTGCGATTATGGAGTTCGAAGTTATCACCGTGCGTCCGGACGTGACGCTGGAAGTGGTGCAACGCTACCTGCGGCGGCTGGGAAAAATGCCGGAGAACACCGATAAACTCTTCGTGACCGACCGCAATAAAGTGCTGGTCGGGGAACTGACGCTCACCTGTATTCTGCTCAATGACGTGCAGCGAAAAGTCAGCGAGGTGATGGAAGATGATCCGCTCACCTTTTCTCCGGAAGATATCGCCGAACACGCCGCGCGAACCTTTGAACGTGACGACCTGGTCAGTGCCGCGGTCGTTGACTCTTCAGGTAAACTGATGGGCCGTTTAACCATCGATGAGATCGTCGATGTGGTCTATGAAGAAACCGATACCGATCTGCGTCGAATGGGCGGCTTAAGCGCCGGAGAGGATGTGTTTGCCCCCGTCACGAAAGCGGTAAAAACCCGCTGGGCGTGGTTGGCCGTTAACCTTTGTACCGCCTTTATTGCTTCGCGAGTGATCGACGGCTTTGAACATACAATTTCGCAACTGGTCGCGCTGGCCTCGCTGATGCCGATTGTGGCGGGGATCGGCGGCAACACCGGGAATCAAACCATCACCATGATTGTTCGCGCGCTGGCGCTACAAAATATTCAGCCGGGAAACCTGACGTTTTTGATCCTGCGCGAAATGGGCGTGGCGTTGATTAATGGCCTCGTGTGGGGCGGAATTATGGGCGGCATTACCTGGTGGCTGTACGATGACATGGCGCTCGGCGGCGTAATGACCCTGGCGATGATGCTCAATTTGCTGATGGCGGCGTTGATGGGCGTTATTATTCCGATGACGATGGTGAAGCTCGGGCGCGACCCGGCGGTCGGCTCGAGCGTCATGATTACGGCAATCACCGATACCGGTGGTTTCTTTATTTTTCTCGGTCTGGCAACGCTGTTTCTGATGTAGCCGCACGTTTGCCTCTGACGATACGCGGCAAAATGAGCATCGTCATCACCCCGGCAACCACGCCAAGCGCCAGGTTGCCGGTTGACACCGTTGCCGCGACGGTCATTAGCATCACCAGCGTTTCAGTAACGGGGAGTTGCCGCAGCGTAGCGGGCTGGATGCTGTGCCAACTGAAGGTTTTCACCGCCACAATCACCATAATTCCCGCCAGCACCGACATGGGGATTTTCGCCATTACTTCGCTTAACCCAGTGACCAGCAACAACAGCACCAGCCCGGCGGCGACCGTCGAGACGCGGCTGCGTCCTTTGCCCATCTCGACGTTAACGATGGTTTGACCAATCATCGCACACCCGGCGATGCCGCCATAAAAACCGGCCAGAATATTGGCTATCCCCAACCCGGCGCTCTCGCGATTCTTATTCGACGGCGTAGCCGTCAGGTCATCCACCAGACGGGCGGTTAACAGCGACTCCATTAATCCGACAAAAGCGATGCTCAGCGCGCAGGGCCAGATAATCGCCAGCGTTTGCAGGTTGAGTGGTACCAATAACTGCGTGAATCCCGGCAGGCCGCCGCGCATTGAACCTTCGTCACCGACGGTCGGTAATAGTTGTCCGCTGGTGACAGTGAACACCGTCAGCAGCACGATGGCGATAAGCGGCGCGGGGATCGTTTTAATAAAACGCGGAACCCACAGCACAATCAACAGGGTCAGGACAAACAGCCCCCAGATTAGCGGGCTTTTACCCCAGAAATGCGGGACCTGGGCAAAGAAAATCAAAATACCCAGCGCGTTCACAAAACCGGTCATGACGGCTGTAGGAATGAATCGCATCAGACGCGCCATCCCCAATACGCCAAACAGGATCTGAATAATCCCGGCCAGCACCACCGCAGGCAGGATGTACTGGACGCCGTGTTGATGCACCATCGGGCCAATCACCAGCGCGACCGATCCTGCCGCTGCGGTAACCATTGCCGGACGGCCACCTAAAAATGACATTGCCAGGCACAGTACGACTGAGGCTATCAGGCTGACTTTAGGATCGACGCCGGCGATAACGGAAAAAGAGATCACTTCCGGGATCAGCGCCAGGGCGGTTACCACACCGGCCAGCGTTTCGCGAACCAGTAAACGGGGTTGGCGCAGCACTGCGCGCGTCGCGTGCTCCGCTACTGCGACAGAGGAGGGTTGAGTTGCAGACATCGTTACTCTTAGGTCAAAAATGGCCCGGTAAAGCAGACCGACAGGCATCCGTGCGGTGAATAGCAAAGCGCAGCATAGTACCTGTCTGACGGACCGGTTTCCAGAAATGATTGTCAATAACCGTATAAACTATCAACGTATTAATAACATTTTTAAAAATTAAATATAATTTATAAACAATATTTAAATATTTTTACTTAAGTGTTAACGTTGATACCGCTCGATTTTCACCTGCATTAAAAGCAAAAAAGCGATACTAAAAGTAAGGCATTAACATTATGAAAAAAGTGACTGCCATGCTCTTCACCATGGCCGTTGGGCTGAATGTTGTCTCGATGGCGGCAAAAGCGAAAGCGGCGGAAGAGCAGGAAACGGATGTACTGTTGATTGGCGGCGGCATCATGAGCGCCACGCTGGGAACCTATTTACAGGAGCTGGAACCGCAATGGTCAATGACCATGGTTGAGCGACTGGATGGTGTAGCGCAGGAAAGCTCAAACGGCTGGAATAACGCCGGAACAGGCCACTCCGCACTGATGGAGCTGAACTACACGCCTAAAAAGGCCGACGGTAGCATCAGCATTGAAAAGGCAGTCGAAATCAACGAAGCCTTCCAGATCTCCCGCCAGTTTTGGGCCTATCAGGTCAATAATGGCGTAATGCATGAACCACGCTCATTTATCACCACCGTTCCGCACATGAGTTTTGTCTGGGGTGACGAGAACGTGAACTTCCTGCGTGCCCGTTACACCGCACTGCAGCAGAGCACGTTATTCCGTGGCATGCGTTATTCCGAAGATCACGCGCAGATTAAAGAGTGGGCGCCGCTGGTCATGGAAGGCCGCGATCCGAAGCAGAAAGTCGCGGCAACGCGTACCGAGATTGGTACTGACGTAAACTACGGCGAAATCACGCGCCAGCTGATTGCCTCGTTGCAGAAAAAGCCCAACTTTGCGCTGCAGCTGAGTACCGAAGTGCGTGGCTTTAAACGCAATGCCGACAATAGCTGGACCGTCACGGTCGCCGATCTGAAAAATAACGAAGCGGAACATGATATTAAGGCGAAGTTTGTCTTTATCGGTGCCGGTGGCGCTGCGCTGAAGCTGTTGCAGGAAACCGACATTCCGGAAGCGAAAGGTTATGCCGGATTCCCGGTTGGCGGGCAGTTCCTGGTTGCGGATAATCCGGACGTGGTGAATCGCCACCTGGCGAAAGTGTACGGCCAGGCCTCCGTTGGCGCGCCGCCGATGTCCGTGCCGCACATCGATACCCGTATCCTTGATGGCAAGCGCGTCGTGCTGTTTGGGCCATTCGCGACATTCTCCACCAAGTTCCTGAAAAACGGTTCATTGTGGGATCTGCTCAGCTCGACCACCACCTCGAACTTTATGCCGATGGTCAACGTGGGTCTGGATAACTTCGATCTGGTGAAATATCTGGTAAGCCAGGTGATGCTCAGCGATGACGACCGTTTTGCCGCGCTGCAAGAGTACTATCCGCAGGCGAAAAAAGAAGACTGGCGTTTATGGCAGGCGGGCCAGCGTGTGCAGATCATTAAAAGTGATGCGGAGAAGGGCGGTGTGCTGCGTCTGGGTACCGAAGTCGTCAGCGATAAAGAGGGCACCATTGCCGCGCTGCTGGGCGCTTCTCCGGGGGCATCAACCGCGGCGCCGATAATGCTGCATCTGATGGAAAAAGTGTTTAAAGATAAAGTGGCCAGCCCTGAGTGGCAGGCGAAACTGAAAACCATTATTCCGTCTTATGGTACCAAGCTGAACGGTAACGTTGAGGCTACGGAACAAGAGCTGCAATACACCAGTGACGTTCTGGGGCTGAAATATGACAAGCCGCAGGCTGCTGATGAAGCGCCGCAACCTCAGCTGAAACCTCAGGCGCAACCGCAGCCTGAGCAGAAAGCTGTAGCGGATATCGCACTGTAAATAAAATGCCGGATAAGGCGGTACGCCGCCCTCCGGCACATTCTTACTTATCGCGCGACTGCGTCCTGAATCTTCTCTTCCGCTTTCCAGATACGGTATTTCACTTCCACGTTCTCCGGCGTATAGACCACAATCGGTAACTTGCTGTTGTAGCGCAGCATGCCGTCATCACCCAGATACGCGGTGATAAATTTCTTCTCTTTCTTACCGTCCGGGCAGGCCATCATGGTTGAAACCGGAGACGTCACTTTGTCGAAGACATAGTAGTCATATCCCCAACCTTCCAGCGTTTTGCTGTCCAGTTCTCCGCCCAGGCGGTGTTGGTTGCAGTCAACTTCCAGCGTTTGTCCGATCAGCAGTTCTACTTTCAGAGTAGATTCATCTTTCTCAGGAGTAAGCTGGATAACCTGGCGCTTCATACCCTTTTCCGCCTTAGGATAAGGGGCGACTTTTTCCAGCGGCTGAGCGCCGGCATCGTTACTGGCAGCCCATGCAGAGGCGCTGGCAAAGGCGGCGAAAAGTACGGCAGGGACAATTGTTTTCATCTTATTGTTCACAGTGTTTCCTTTCTTCTGTCTTATGAACGAGTCTGGGGCAGGTTAACATATTTACATAATCGATTAATCTGGATTTACTTATATTTTAAGTGTATTTGGTAGAAGTCTGCTTTCATGCTAGCGATATATTCTAAGAATAATCTTAATTATAAAATCATTCTCTTTTTGAGTGGTTCGCTATATACAGTGTTATATAACTCATTGAAATGTGAGCAAAAGCGCATTTTTTCCCGCCAACTCAACACTCCTTTGATCCGGCAACAGCATTTACCCCGATTGGGGTATGCACCTCTAACACATCCTGAAATATCTTACGACTAAAAATAACTACTCATAAATAGTGCAGTTTTTTATGTCGTTCAACCCGCCAGGGAAGGGCGTCATTATGGAAGGACAATGTCATGGTTGATTTATCCCGTCGAGGCATGTTGACAGGCAGTTGGCGAAACGCCAACTCAGGGATCCGTCCGCCCTGGAGCAAGGAAGACTCTCACTTTCTGGCCCATTGCCTTCGTTGTGACGCCTGCATCCAGGCGTGTGAAACCGACATCCTGCAGCGAGGCCAGGGCGGTTACCCGAGCGTAAATTTCAAACACGGCGAGTGTAGCTTTTGCTATGCCTGCGCAGAGGCCTGTTCTGAATCCCTTTTTCTTCCGCGCCACACCAGGGCATGGGATCTGAATTTTACGATTGGGGAAAACTGTCTCGCACATCAGTCCGTTGAATGTCATCGCTGTCAGGATAGCTGTGAGCCCATGGCCATAACCTTTCGTCCCACGCTGTCCGGCATTTATCAGCCGCAGCTCGACAATCAGGACTGTAACGGATGTGGCGCATGTGTCGCTATCTGCCCGGTATCAGCCATTAACGCGGAGTACAACCATGGACAATAACTGGCAGGTCTGCAGCCTGGTCGTTCAGGCCAAAAGTCAGCATATCAATGATATCGCCACGCAGTTGCGTTCGTTCCCAGGTTGCGAAGTTGCACTCAGCGATGTGGAAAGCGGTCAACTGATCGTGGTGGTGGAAGCTGAGCACAGCGAAACGTTAATGAAAACTATTGAGTCAGTGCGCAACGTTGCGGGCGTGCTGGCGGTGTCGCTGGTTTATCACCAGCAGGATGAGCAAGGTGAGGAAACACCATGAAACTCAGTCGTCGTAGCTTTATGAAAGCTAACGCCGTTGCGGCCGCTGCGGCGGCTGCCGGGTTAAGCGTGCCGGGCGTAGCCCGTGCGGTAGTCGGTCAGCAAGAAGCCATCAAATGGGATAAAGCCCCGTGCCGTTTTTGCGGGACGGGCTGTGGCGTATTGGTCGGGACGCAGCAAGGGCGTGTTGTGGCATGCCAGGGCGATCCGGATGCGCCGGTTAACCGTGGGCTTAACTGCATCAAAGGTTACTTCCTGCCGAAAATCATGTACGGAAAAGACCGTTTAACGCAGCCGATGCTGCGCATGAAGGACGGTAAGTATCACAAAGAAGGCGAGTTCACCCCGATTAGCTGGGACCAGGCCTTTGACGTGATGGAAGAGAAATTCAAAACGTCCCTGAAAGAGAAAGGCCCGGAGTCTATCGGTATGTTCGGCTCGGGTCAGTGGACGATTTGGGAAGGTTATGCCGCTGCCAAATTGTTTAAAGCGGGTTTCCGTTCGAATAACATCGACCCGAACGCGCGTCACTGCATGGCATCAGCGGTCGTCGGCTTTATGCGTACCTTCGGTATGGATGAACCGATGGGCTGCTATGACGATATCGAGCATGCAGATGCTTTCGTCCTGTGGGGCGCGAATATGGCGGAGATGCACCCGATCCTGTGGTCGCGCATCACCAACCGTCGTCTGTCCGATCCCAATGTTAATGTCGCGGTGCTCTCCACCTTCCAGCACCGCAGCTTTGAGCTGGCGGATAACGGCATGGTCTTCACGCCGCAAACCGATCTGGTGATCCTCAACTACATCGCTAACTACATCATTCAAAACAATGCGATCAACCAGGATTTCTTTAGCAAGCACGTTAATCTGCGTAAAGGCGTGACGGACATCGGCTACGGTCTGCGTCCAACCCATCCGCTGGAAAAAGCGGCGAAAAACCCGGGATCCGATGCCTCTGAGCCGATGAGCTTTGAGGCTTACAAAGCCTTTGTTGCCGAGTACACGCTGGATAAAACCGCCGAAATGACCGGCGTACCGAAAGATCAGCTGGAACAGCTGGCGCAGCTGTATGCCGATCCGAAGAAAAAAGTCATCTCCTACTGGACGATGGGCTTCAACCAGCATACCCGCGGCGTGTGGGCCAACAACCTGGTCTATAACCTGCACCTGTTGACCGGTAAAATCTCCCAGCCAGGCTGCGGTCCGTTCTCTTTGACCGGTCAGCCTTCCGCCTGCGGTACCGCGCGTGAAGTCGGTACGTTCTCCCACCGTCTGCCTGCGGACATGGTGGTTACGAACGAAAAACACCGCGATATCTGCGAGAAGCACTGGAATATTCCGGCGGGGACCATTCCGGCAAAAATCGGTCTGCATGCCGTGGCGCAAGACCGTGCGCTGAAAGATGGCAAGCTCAATGTCTACTGGGCGATGTGTACCAACAACATGCAGGCCGGTCCGAACATCAACGAAGAGCGTATGCCGGGCTGGCGCGATCCGCGCAACTTCATCATCGTCTCCGATCCGTACCCGACGGTCAGCGCTCTGTCGGCCGACCTGATCCTGCCGACCGCGATGTGGGTAGAGAAAGAAGGTGCTTACGGTAACGCGGAACGCCGTACACAGTTCTGGCGTCAGCAGATTAAAGCGCCGGGTGAATCGAAATCGGATCTGTGGCAACTGGTGCAGTTCTCTCGTCGCTTCAAAACAGAAGAAGTGTGGCCGGAAGCGCTGTTGGCACAGAAACCGGAACTGCGCGGCAAAACGCTGTATGACGTACTGTTTGCCACGCCTGCAGTGACGAAATTCCCGGTGGCTGAACTGGCTGAAGATCAGCTGAACGATGAATCCCGCGAGCTGGGTTTCTATCTGCAAAAAGGGCTGTTCGAAGAGTACGCCTGGTTTGGTCGCGGTCACGGGCATGACCTTGCGCCATTTGACGATTACCACAAAGCGCGCGGTTTACGCTGGCCGGTCGTTGAGGGCAAAGAGACCCAGTGGCGCTACAGCGAAGGCAACGACCCTTACGTGAAAGCGGGTGAAAGCTACAAGTTCTACGGTAAGCCGGACGGCAAAGCGGTCATCTTCGCGCTGCCATTTGAACCTGCCGCAGAAGCGCCGGATAAAGAGTACGACCTGTGGCTGTCTACCGGACGTGTGCTGGAGCACTGGCATACCGGCAGCATGACGCGTCGCGTACCTGAGCTGCACCGTGCTTTCCCGGAAGCTGTGCTGTTTATCCATCCGCTGGATGCAAAAGCACGCGATCTGCGCCGTGGCGACAAAGTCAAAGTGGTTTCCCGTCGTGGTGAAGTTATCTCGATAGTTGAAACGCGCGGGCGTAACCGTCCACCGCAGGGGCTGGTCTACATGCCGTTCTTCGACGCCGCACAGCTGGTGAACAACCTGACGCTGGATGCGACGGATCCGCTCTCCAAAGAGACGGATTTCAAGAAGTGCGCTGTGAAACTGGCGAAGGTGTAACGCGTTATGTCCCGGTCAGCAAAACCCCAAAATGGCCGCCGCCGCTTTCTGCGCGATATGGTTCGCGCAGCGGGCGGACTGGCCGTCGTTGGCGTGGCGCTGGGGTTGCAACAGCAAACCGCACGAGCAACCGGCGTGCGGCTACGCCCGCCAGGCGCACTGAGCGAGGAGGCATTCGCCAGTGCCTGCGTGCGCTGTGGTCAGTGCGTTCAGGCCTGCCCGTATGACACGCTGAAGCTGGCGACCCTGGCCTCAGGGCTGGCTGCCGGTACGCCGTATTTTGTCGCGCGTGATATTCCCTGCGAAATGTGTGAAGACATTCCGTGCGCCAAAGTTTGCCCCAGCGGCGCGTTGGACAGGGACATTGAATCTATTGACGATTCACGCATGGGGCTGGCGGTACTGCTGGATCACGAAAACTGCCTCAACTATCAGGGATTACGCTGCGACGTTTGCTATCGCGAATGCCCGAAAATCGATGAGGCTATCACCCTGGAGCTGGACCGCAACATGCGTACCGGCAAGCATGCGCGGTTTATTCCAACCGTGCACAGCGATGCCTGTACCGGCTGCGGGAAATGCGAAAAAGTGTGCGTCCTGGAGCAGCCAGCAATAAAAGTGCTGCCCCTGTCGCTGGCGAAAGGGGAGTTAGGACACCATTACCGCTTCGGTTGGCTGGAGGGGAACAATGGCAAATCGTAAACGTGACGCCGGGCGTGAAGCGCAGGTAAAAAAAGGATGGTGGAAGAGTCATCGCTGGCTGGTGCTGCGTCGTCTGAGCCAGTTTCTGATACTGGCGATGTTCCTTAGCGGCCCGTGGCTTGGCGTCTGGATCCTGCATGGCAATTACAGTAGCAGCCTGTTGCTGGACTCCATCCCGTTCACCGATCCGTTGATTACCCTGCAAAGCCTGGCCAGCGGGCACCTACCGGCGACGGTTGCGTTAACGGGGGCGGTCATCATCACGGTGCTGTATGCCCTGGCGGGTAAGCGACTGTTTTGCAGTTGGGTTTGTCCCATGAACCCTGTCACCGATTTAGCCAGTTGGTTGCGCAGAAGGTTTGACCTGAATCAGTCTGCAACCCTGCCGCGCCATATACGGTACGTCCTGCTGGTGGTTATCCTGGTCGGTTCCGCCGTGACCGGTACGCTGCTGTGGGAGTGGATAAACCCAGTCTCTCTGCTCGGACGGAGCCTGGTCATGGGATTTGGCAGCGGGGCGCTGCTGATCCTCGCGCTGTTTTTATTTGATCTACTGGTCGTTGAGCATGGCTGGTGCGGGCATCTTTGCCCACTGGGTGCGCTGTATAGCGTGGTGGGGAGTAAAGGTGCATTAACCGTTTCGGCAAAAGAACGTAACAGATGTAACCGCTGTATGGATTGTTTTCATGTTTGCCCGGAACCGCATGTGCTACGTGCGCCGGTGCTGGATGAGCAAAGTCCGGTGCAGGTAACCAGCCGCGATTGCATGGCCTGCGGTCGCTGTGTGGATGTCTGTTCTGAGGATGTTTTTACAATAACAACACGATGGAGTTCGGGAGCGAAATCATGAAAAGCCATGACCTGATTAAAGCGCTGAGTCAATGGACGGCTGCGCTGGCCCTGGTAGTCAGTGGGGCCGTTTGGGCTGCAAACGGAGTGGATCTGAGTCAGTCACCGGAAGTCTCAGGGACACAAGAAGGGGCGATTCGCATGCCGAAAGAGCAAGTGCGTATGCCGCTGAACTATGTGAATCAGCCGCCGATGGTTCCGCACAGCGTTGAAGGGTATCAGGTGACGACTAACACTAACCGCTGCCTGCAATGTCACGGTGTGGAAAGCTATCGCACCACCGGTGCGCCGCGCATCAGTCCGACGCACTTTATGGACAGCGACGGTAAGGTATTGGCTGAAGTCGCGCCGCGTCGTTATTTCTGCCTGCAATGTCACGTTCCGCAGGCTGACGCCGCGCCGATTGTTGAAAATACCTTCACCCCCTCGAAAGGTTACGGGAAATAAGAGGTCATTATGGAAAATTCTAACCGTAAACCAGGCTGGATTAAGCGCGTCTGGCAATGGTGGCGTCGCCCCAGCCGTCTGGCGCTCGGCACGCTGTTGTTAATCGGCTTTGTGGGCGGCATTATTTTCTGGGGCGGCTTTAATACCGGTATGGAAAAGGCCAATACAGAAGAGTTCTGCATTAGCTGTCACGAAATGCGCAATACGGTGTACCAGGAATACATGGAAACCGTACACTACAACAACCGTAGTGGTGTGCGAGCGACTTGCCCTGATTGCCACGTCCCACATGAGTGGGGTCCGAAAATGATTCGTAAGATCAAGGCCAGTAAAGAGCTGTACGCGAAAGCACTGGGGCTGATAGATACACCGCAGAAATTTGAAGACCATCGTTTAACGATGGCGCAAAATGAGTGGCGGCGTATGAAAGATAACAATTCGCAAGAGTGTCGAAACTGTCACAACTTCGAGTTTATGGATTTAACCGCCCAGAAAGGCGTTGCGGCCAAAATGCACGACCAGGCCGTGAAAGACGGGCAAACCTGTATTGACTGTCATAAAGGGATAGCGCACAAACTGCCTGATATGCGCGAAGTCAAACCGGGATTTTAACAGGATGTAGATAACCAGGTATGCTTGAAGCCAGAGAATTACTTTGCGAGCGGGATGACAGAATACTGTTCAGCGATTTGTCATTTCGCGTCAACGCAGGGGAATGGGTACAAATTACCGGCAGCAACGGCGCAGGGAAAACCACTTTGCTGCGGTTACTTACCGGGCTGGCGCGTCCCGACGCAGGGGAGGTTTGCTGGCAAGAGCAACCGCTGCATCACGTGCGGGACAGCTACCATCAACAACTGCTGTGGATCGGACATCAGCCGGGGATAAAAACCCGGCTTTCGGCGTTGGAAAACCTGCGTTTCTTCCACCATGACGGCGACGTCGCACAGTGTCTGGCTGCGCTGGCGCAGGCGGGGCTTGCCGGATATGAAGATATCCCGGTGAATCAACTCTCCGCCGGACAACAGCGGCGCGTGGCGCTGGCCCGTTTGTGGCTGACCCGCGCCCGGCTGTGGATCCTCGACGAACCCTTTACCGCCATTGATGTGAACGGCGTTGAGCGACTGACTCAGCGTATGGCGCAGCATACGGAGCAGGGCGGTATTGTTATTCTCACCACCCACCAACCGCTCAATGTCGAGACCGATAAAGTGCGACGTATTGCGCTGACCAGCGAGAGGGCAACGCAATGATGTGGCGAATCTTCCGTTTAGAACTACGAGTTGCGTTTCGTCATAGTGCGGAAATCGCCAATCCTTTATGGTTCTTCCTGATTGTTATTACGCTGTTCCCGCTGAGCATTGGGCCGGAGCCGCAACTGCTGGCGCGTATTGCGCCGGGCATCATCTGGGTTGCGGCGCTGCTGGCGTCGTTGCTGGCGCTGGAGCGCCTGTTTCGTGATGATCTGCAGGACGGCAGCCTTGAGCAACTGATGCTGTTGCCGCTGCCGCTGCCGGCAGTGGTGCTGGCGAAAGTGATGGCGCACTGGGTCGTGACCGGCCTGCCGCTGCTGATCCTCTCGCCGCTGGTGGCGTTGCTGCTGGGCATGGACATGTACGGCTGGAAAATTATGGCGCTGACCTTGTTACTCGGGACGCCGACGTTGGGCTTCCTCGGCGCGCCGGGCGTGGGGTTGACGGTGGGCTTAAAGCGCGGCGGCGTGCTGTTAAGCGTGCTGGTACTTCCACTCACCATACCCTTACTGATTTTTGCGACCGCGGCGATGGATGCGGCTTCCATGCACTTACCGGTTGAAGGGTACATGGCGATTCTGGGCGCGTTGCTGGTCGGCAGCGCCACGCTAAGCCCGTTTGCCACAGCTGCGGCGTTACGGATCAGCGTGCAGTAGCGCAGTTGAGATATGCAGGCCGGGCAAGGCGCCCCGGCACAACGGATATTAATTTACGGAGTCTGGTGACTGAACTATGTGGAAAACACTTCATCAATTGGCGATGCCTCCTCGGCTCTATCAGATCTGTGGCTGGTTTATCCCGTGGCTGGCGATTGCCAGCGCGGTGATACTGATAACCGGGTTGATCTGGGGCTTTGGCTTCGCGCCTGCGGATTATCAGCAGGGGCAGAGCTATCGCATTATTTATCTGCACGTTCCGGCGGCAATCTGGTCGATGGGTATTTATGCATCGATGGCCGTTGCCGCGTTTATTGGCCTGGTCTGGCAGATGAAAATGGCCAATCTGGCGCTGGCCGCGATGGCGCCCATTGGTGCCGTGTTTACCTTTATTGCGCTGGTGACGGGCTCTGCATGGGGCAAACCGATGTGGGGCACCTGGTGGGTCTGGGATGCCCGACTCACCTCTGAACTGGTATTGCTGTTTCTCTACGTCGGCGCCATTGCGCTGTGGCATGCCTTTGACGACCGCCGTCTGGCTGGTCGCGCTGCCGGCATTCTGGTGCTGATTGGCGTGGTCAACTTGCCGATTATTCACTACTCGGTCGAGTGGTGGAATACGCTGCATCAGGGGTCGACCCGTATGCAGCAGAGTATCGATCCGGCAATGCGTGCGCCGCTGCGTCTGGCGATCGTCGGCTACCTGTTACTTTTTGTCACGCTGGCGCTGATGCGCATGCGTAACCTGATTTTGATGATGGAAAAACGCCGCCCGTGGGTGAGCGAACTGATCTTAAAAAGAGGCCGCCAATGACCCCTGCATTTGCATCATGGAGTGATTTTTTCGCGATGGGCGGTTACGCCTTGTATGTCTGGCTGGCTGTGGCGATGAGCATTGTCCCGCTGGTGGCGCTGGTGCTGCATTCTGCGTTACAGCATCGTGCAATCTTACGCGGTGTCGCGCAGCAGCGGGCGAGAGAAGCGCGCATGCGCGCGGCGCAAGTGCAACGGGAGGCGGCGTGAACATTCGACGTAAAAATCGGTTATGGATAGCCTGTGCGGTCCTGGCAGGTCTGGCTTTGACCATTTCGCTGGTGCTCTACGCGCTGCGTTCCAATATCGACCTGTTCTATACGCCGGGAGAGATACTCTACGGTAAGCGCGAAACGCAGCAAATGCCTGAAGTCGGCCAGCGCCTGCGCGTGGGCGGTATGGTTATGCCTGGCAGCGTAAAGCGCGATCCGCAGTCGCTGAAGGTGAATTTCAGCATCTATGACGCCGAAGGTGTGGTGGATGTCACCTATGAAGGCATTCTGCCGGATCTGTTCCGCGAAGGGCAGGGCGTCGTCGTTCAGGGCGAACTGGACGGGGGAAATCATGTGCAGGCCAAAGAAGTGCTTGCTAAACATGATGAAAATTACACTCCGCCGGAAGTCGAAAAAGCGATGCAGGAAAACCACCGTCGCCCGGAAAGTGTTTATAAGGATAAAACGTCATGATGCCTGAAATTGGCAATGCGCTGTTGTGCCTTGCGCTTGGCGTTGCATTACTGCTGTCGGTCTATCCGCTGTGGGGCGTAGCGCGCGGCGACGTGCGGATGATGGCCTCCGCGCGTCCCTTTGCCTGGGTACTGTTTATCTGTGTGATGGGGGCGTTCCTGATTCTGGTCAACGCCTTCGTGGTTAATGACTTTACCGTGACCTACGTCGCCAGCAACTCCAACACCCAGCTTCCGGTCTGGTATCGGGTGGCGGCGACGTGGGGGGCGCATGAAGGCTCGTTGCTGCTGTGGGTGCTGCTGATGAGTGGCTGGACGTTCGCCGTTGCGGCGTTCAGCCAGCGCATGCCGCTGGATATCGTCGCCCGCGTGCTGGCGGTCATGGGAATGGTCAGCGTCGGTTTCCTGCTGTTTATTCTGTTTACCTCTAACCCGTTTGCCCGCACGTTGCCGAACTTCCCGATTGAAGGACGTGACCTGAACCCGCTGTTGCAGGATCCGGGGCTGATTTTCCATCCGCCGCTGCTGTACATGGGGTATGTCGGCTTCTCGGTTGCCTTTGCGTTTGCGATTGCTGCGCTGATGAGCGGACGACTGGACAGCACATTCGCCCGTTTTTCGCGTCCGTGGACGCTGGCGGCGTGGGTGTTTCTGACGCTGGGCATTGTGCTCGGTTCGGCCTGGGCCTATTACGAGCTGGGCTGGGGCGGCTGGTGGTTCTGGGATCCGGTTGAAAACGCCTCGTTTATGCCATGGCTGGTGGGAACGGCGCTGATGCACTCGTTGTCGGTAACCGAGCAGCGCGCCAGCTTTAAAGCCTGGACGCTGCTGCTGTCAATCTGCGCATTCTCACTTTGTCTGTTAGGTACTTTCCTGGTGCGCTCCGGCGTACTGGTGTCGGTGCATGCTTTCGCCTCCGATCCGTCGCGCGGGATGTTTATTCTGGCCTTTATGGTGCTGGTAATTGGCGGCTCTCTGCTGCTGTTTGCGGTGCGCGGTCACAAGGTTCGCTCACGGGTAAACAACGCGCTGTGGTCGCGTGAATCGCTGCTGCTGGGGAATAACGTCCTGCTGATTGCCGCCATGCTGGTGGTGCTACTGGGCACGCTGCTGCCGCTGGTGCACAAACAGCTGGGGCTGGGCAGCATTTCGATTGGCGAGCCGTTTTTCAACACCATGTTCACCTGGCTGATGGCGCCGTTCGCACTGCTGCTGGGGATTGGGCCATTAGTGCGCTGGGGCCGTGACCGACCGCGTAAACTGAAAACGTTATTGCTTATCGCGTTTGTCACCACCCTTGTTCTGTCGCTGCTGCTGCCGTGGCTGCTAGAGGATCGCATTGCCGCCATGACAGTGGTGGGGCTGGCGATGGCGTGCTGGATATTCGTACTGGCGATGTCCGAAGCGTTCCTGCGTATTTCCCGTGGGACAAAGCTGACGCCAAGCTACTGGGGCATGGTATCGGGTCACGTTGGGCTGGCGATTACCATTGTTGGTATTGCCTTTAGCCAGAACTACAGCGTTGAACGCGATGTGCGCATGAAAGCGGGTGATAGCGTTAGTATCCATAACTATCAGTTCACTTTCCGCGAAGTGAAAGATATTACCGGGCCAAACTACCGGGGCGGCGTTGCCATTATTGGCGTTACCCGAGATGGTAAGCCAGAAGCTACGCTGCATGCGGAAAAACGCTTCTATAACAGCACCAGTTCGATGATGACCGAAGCGGCAATTGACGGCGGATTCACGCGCGATCTGTACGCTGCGCTGGGTGAAGAACTGGATAATGGCGCATGGGCTGTACGCCTGTACTACAAACCGTTTATTCGCTGGATTTGGGCCGGAGGATTGCTGATGGCGCTGGGCGGGTTGTTCTGCCTGTTTGATCCACGCTATCGCCAGCGGACGCGTCCTCGCGCCGCGGTGCAAAAAAATGCGTCGGAGGCTGTATGAAGCGCAACGCACTGTTAATTCCGTTTATTATTTTTCTCATCATTGCGGCGGCGCTGTTGTGGCAGCTCGCGCGTAACGCTCAGGGGGACGATCCCACTAATCTGGAATCGGCGCTGATCGGCAAACCTGTTCCGACATTCCGCCTGGAGTCACTGGAAAATCCGGGTCAGCACTATCAGGCCGATGTGCTGACGCGGGGCAAACCGGTATTGCTGAACGTCTGGGCGACCTGGTGCCCGACCTGTCGCGCCGAGCATCAGTATCTGAATCAGCTGTCTGCGCAAGGCGTGCGGGTAGTGGGTCTGAACTATAAAGATGATCGTCAGAAAGCCATTGTCTGGCTGAAAGAGCTGGGTAATCCTTACTCATTAAGTCTGTTTGACGGCGACGGTATGCTCGGTCTGGATCTTGGCGTGTACGGTGCTCCGGAGACGTTCCTGATCGACGGCAAAGGCATTATTCGCTATCGCCATGCCGGCGATCTGAACGCCCGGGTGTGGGAGAGCGAGATCAAACCGTTATGGGACAAGTACAGTAAGGAGGCTGCGCAATGAGATTTTTACTGGGCCTGCTAATGCTGGTTATCTCGGGATCCGCGCTTGCGACTATCGACGTGATGCAGTTTAAGGACGAAGCGCAGGAGCAGCAGTTCCGCCAGCTTACTGAGCAACTGCGTTGTCCTAAATGCCAGAACAACAGCATTGCCGATTCTAACTCGATGATTGCCACCGACCTGCGTCAGAAAGTGTACGAACTGATGCAGGAAGGAAAAAGCCAGAAAGAAATTGTCGATTACATGGTGGCGCGCTACGGCAACTTCGTCACGTACGATCCGCCGTTAACGCCGCTCACCGTGCTGCTGTGGGTGATGCCGGTGGTAGCGATTGGTCTGGGGGGCTGGATTATTTTCGCCCGTACTCGCCGACGCGTTCGGGTGAAACAGGAAGAGTTTCCTGACGATGTTATTCCGAATGGCAAGCGCGGTGGATTCGGGTTGTTTGTGCCTGGTATCGTGGTGGCGCTGGTGGTTGGCGCAGTAAGCTATTACCAAACCGGCAGCTATAAGCAGGTTCAGGTCTGGCAGCAGGCCACCGCTCAGGCTCCGGCGTTGCTGGAGCGAGCGTTGGATCCGAAAGCGGAACCGCTCAATGAAGAAGATATGGCGCGTCTGGCGCTGGGGCTGCGTACGCGTTTACAAGCCGATCCCGCAAATGTTGAAGGCTGGATCATGCTTGGACGCATTGGCATGGTTCTCGGTAACGCCAGTACGGCCACTGAAGCCTATGCCAATGCCTATCGACTGGATCCTAAAAACAGCGATGCGGCGCTGGGCTATGCGGAGGCGCTGACCCGTTCTTCCGATCCTGATGATAACCGTCGGGGAGGGGAGCTGCTACGCCAACTGGTGCGTGGCGAACATGCCAATGTGCGGGTTCTCAGCATGTACGCTTTCAACGCCTTTGAACAGCAGCGCTTCGGCGAGGCGGTTGCGGCGTGGGAGATGATGCTGAAACTATTACCTGCCAACGATACCCGTCGGGCGGTAATAGAACGAAGCATTAAGCAGGCAATGGAGCAGCTAACGCCGCAGGAGAAATAAGTATCCAGAATAGCCCCGATAGCGCTTCGCATATCGGGGCTATCCGGCCTCTTCATGGATTACTGCATTCCACGCGTTTGTAAAAACAGGATAGTGGCAGCAACGCGAGAGCGCACATTGAGTTTGCGCAGCAGGTTGCGAATATGCACTTTCACGGTCTGTTCGGAAATATTCAGCACTGACGCAATCTGTTTGTTCGACAGCCCCTGAGCCAGTTCATGCAATACATCCAGTTCACGCTCGGTGAGAATGCTGAAGGGATCTTCTTGTGCGCCGAACAGGTCGCGTTCGCGCAGATATTCGCTGACGCGTGTGCTAAAAGCTTTACCGCCTTTGGCGCCGCTGCGAATGGCCTCCAGCAAGACTTCAGGATCGCTGTCTTTGAGTAAATAACCATCCGCGCCGGCATCAATTAAGGCGTACACATCGCTGGCGGCATCCGAGACGGTAAGAATAATAATTTGCGCGGTGACGCCATCCCGGCGCAGCGCATTCAGGGTGTCCAGTCCGCTCATGCCTTTCATATTGAGATCCAGCAGGATCACATCCAGGTCCAGACGGTTAGCCAGATCGATAGCGCTGGCACCGTCACCTGCTTCCGCGACTACGTTAAATGCGGGATCCAGTTGCAATAATTG
Source organism: Citrobacter sp. RHBSTW-01044 (assembly GCF_013781945.1). Taxonomy (NCBI): domain Bacteria; kingdom Pseudomonadati; phylum Pseudomonadota; class Gammaproteobacteria; order Enterobacterales; family Enterobacteriaceae; genus Citrobacter; species Citrobacter sp. RHBSTW-01044. The sequence goes on from NZ_CP056180.1 coordinate 1,655,115, forward strand.
ACTAATTCCTCGCCGCATTAGTGGGTGGTCGTCGACAATCAGCACCCGAAAAGGCGTTGCTTCAGGCATACTATTCTCCTGAGTTTTTATTAGTATCATTATTGTTTTCAGCGCATCACTCGTCTAGTTTCATCGCGCTGATGAGAGGGTAAATTTTACCCCAATTTGTGCATGGGTAAGTAGTAAAACCTGTGCTAAAGGCCGGGGTAATAATAAGGAACGTGGAATCGCGGGCATAAAAAAACCAACCATGAAGGTTGGTTTTTCAGGGATTTTTGGTCGGCACGAGAGGATTTGAACCTCCGACCCCCGACACCCCATGACGGTGCGCTACCAGGCTGCGCTACGTGCCGACGCTATGGCTGCTAATACTACTGCTTTCCGCTGCGAATGCAAGGGGAAGCATCGCTAAGTGATTTATAATTAATCAGTTAGCAATAAATCGTTTCTCATCCGTCAGAACCTGTAGCAGCAGGCTTAGCTGCGGTTTCTGATCTTTTATTTTTTCGCCGCGTAAATCATAGGTCTGATAATTACCGTTGTTGTTCAGCACCAGCGTCATCTCTGGCGTGGTAACGGCCATCGTGCTGCCGTCGGCGGCGGTAACCCAGTAATGGCGGCGGTTTGCATTGAACAGATCCTGCCCCTGCGAGTATTCGTTAGCAGGCGTGCTGACGTGCAGCAGGCGCTGCATGAGCGTTGTCATCAGGTCTGTATGATCGGTCAGGCTATTGATGCGTTGGGCAGGCGTTCCCGGCCAGTGAATAACCATCGGAACCTGTAGATGGCCACGCGACCAGGCAAAATTGTTCTCTTCCTGAGTCAGCGGCACGCCCCGACCTGCGGTAATAATCACCACCGTGTTGTTCAGTTTACCGGAGTCGCGCAGGGCACTAAGAACACGGTTAATATTGGCATCCACATCCTGAGCGGCGCTGGCATAGCGTTTGGCAAAGTTCTTCTGGTTGCTGTTATCAAGGTTCGTCCCGTTAAAGGAGACCCACGAGAACCAGCGGTTATCTTCCTGCGCGTAGCGTCCCAGCCAGTTAATCCACTGGCTTGCGGTTTGTTCGTCAGATTGCGTTTGTACGCTTGGCATGGAGAAGTCTGACAGCAGCGCCTGGCGATACAGCGGGCTGGTAAAGCCATCCGAGGAGAATAGCCCTAACTGGTAACCCTGCTGGTTCAGTGCAGTAATCAGCGCCGCAGGCGTACGGGTCGACAAAATGCCGTCCATGTAGCTTGGCGAAACGCCATAGAACAGGCCAAAGATGCCGTTATCCGTGGTGTTGCCTGAGCTCATGTGACGCGTAAACGAGATATTCTGCCCGGCGAATTCAGCCAGCGCAGGCATCTGTTTTTCAAAGCGTGAGTAGTTCAGACCGTCGACGGTAATCAGCAGCACGTTCTGACCGGTGCCCATATCGCGATAGCGCAGTTCGCTGAGCGGGTACTGCACGGAAACCGCTTCTGGATTGCCCTGTTCGATCAGGCGACGCTGATACTCTTGCGCATCCAGCAGGCCATGTTTTTCCAGGAATTTACGTGCCGTCATCGGGTAGGAGAGCGGCAGATTCGCACGCTGCATGGTAATCGGGCGATAGAAATTGGCATCCGCCCAGATATACACCACGTGCGAGGCGATAAAGGAAACGAAGAAGAATGCTGCTAACGGTTTAGCAAAATGGCGACGACGCGTCAGGCTGCGCAGCTTTTGCCAGCTCCAGGTCGCAAACAGCATTTCAATTAACAGAATAACCGGTACGCTGATAAACATCAGCTGCCAGTCACGCGCCGCTTCATTCTGGTCTGGGTTGATGACCAGTTCCCAGACGATCGGATTGAGATGCAGGTGGAAGCGGGTAAAAACTTCGCTGTCGATTAGTAACAGCGTCATGCCAGCCGTCGCCAGAATAGCTGATAAGAATCGCATCAGCCTCTGGGACATGACGATAAACGTCAGGGGAAACAGGATCAGCAGATAGGTGGCGAACACCAGAAAGCTAAAATGCCCGACAACGCTCAGGTAGGAATAAACACGACCTGCAAGGGTTGTCGGCCAGTCGGCGACAAACAGGTAACGGCTACCGAGCACCATGGCCAACAGAATGTTGAACAAGGCAAACCAGTGCCCCCAGCTAACCATCTGGGAGACTTTCTCACGGTAGCGTTGACGATGAGTTACCATAAACTGTTGTTCGTTTCCCCGGAGCAGGCTCTTAATGCGCTTGGTCGTCGTTTACCGAAGACTGCAATGCGCGGGCAAAAGAGTTGGCAATCGCCTGGCGCTGGGCCGGTGCGATGCTTGTATTGATAAGGTTAGTCACCATATTTCCCAGTACCATCAGGGAAAGGTCGGTCGGCGCCTTATGTTTTTCCAGTACGTTGAGCATCTCATTCAGCAGTTGTTCAACGTGTTCGTCACTATAGCGGGAAATTTGTGGCATAAATCGAAATCAGTCTGTTCATGAAAGGGCAACATATTACCGTACAGACAGTTTTTTTTCTGCTTTTTTATCTTCTATTGCGTCACTGCCCGGCAGGTGGTTGAATACCGCCCGGTCTAAAAGGAGAGTTTATCATGAGTCTGGATATCAACCAGATTGCCCTGCACCAGCTTATCAAACGTGACGAGCAGAACCTTGAGCTGGTCTTGCGCGATTCATTACTGGAACCGACAGCGACCGTTGTCGATATGATGGCTGAGTTGCATCGGGTGTACAGCGCCAAGAATAAAGCTTATGGCCTGTTTAGCGCAGAGAGTGAACTGGCGCAAACGCTGCGTTTACAGCGTCAGGGCGAAGAGGATTTTCTGGCCTTTAGTCGTGCAGCGACAGGGCGCTTGCGGGACGAACTGGCGAAATATCCTTTTGCTGATGGCGGCATTGTCCTGTTCTGCCATTACCGCTATCTGGCGGTAGAGTATCTGCTGGTCGCCGTGCTGAACAATTTAAGCAGTATGCGCGTCAATGAAAATCTGGATATCAACCCGACACACTATCTGGATATCAATCATGCGGATATCGTGGCGCGTATTGATTTAACCGAGTGGGAAACCAACCCGGAGTCCACGCGCTATCTGACGTTCCTGAAAGGGCGGGTAGGGCGCAAAGTCGCCGATTTCTTTATGGACTTCCTGGGCGCCAGCGAGGGGCTTAACGCCAAAGCGCAAAACCGCGGCCTGTTGCAGGCGGTCGATGACTTTACCGCCGAGGCGCAACTCGATAAAGCTGAACGCCAGAACGTGCGTCAGCAGGTGTACAGCTACTGCAACGAGCAACTGCAGGCCGGTGAAGAGATCGAGTTGGAGTCGCTGTCCAAAGAGCTTTCCGGCGTCAGTGAAGTCAGCTTCAGCGAATTTACCGCTGATAAAGGCTACGAACTGGAAGAGAGCTTCCCGGCAGATCGCAGCACGCTGCGCCAGTTAACCAAATTTGCCGGAAGCGGCGGCGGGTTAACCATCAACTTCGACGCCATGTTATTGGGTGAGCGTATTTTCTGGGATCCAGCCACAGATACTTTGACCATCAAAGGTACGCCGCCGAACCTGCGCGATCAGCTACAGCGTCGTACCTCGGGCGGGAAATAAAGCCGTTTGCCGGATGGGGGCGTTAACGCCTTATCCGGCTTGCGTGATTCATCTTTACCGCCAACAAAATCCCATAAAAAAACCCCGCCGAGGCGGGGTTTTTCTTCAACTTGTAGGCGATTACGCGCGAACGAAGTCGATGTGTGCCAGCTTCGGCTTGAACGGGTGACGCTGTACAGCCTGAGCTTTAACTTTCACTTCTTTACCGTCAACAACGATGGTCAGAACTTCGCTGTAGAATTCAGCTTTAGCTTGCATGTTCATAACTGCATCGTGATCCAGTTCGATAGCAACCGGGGCTTCTGCGCCACCATAGATGATTGCCGGGAACTTGTTAGCGGCACGCAGGCGGCGGCTCGCACCCTTACCCTGCTCTTTACGTACTTCAGCGTTGATAGTAAACATTTAAATCTCTCTTTTATAATTCCTGCTACAGGCGACCCAGCAACAGGTAAGTGATCTGCTTTGCGTATGCAAAAGCGGGCGAGATTCTATACTTAAACGGCTGGTACATCAATCAAAAGTACGATTAACCGCGTAATTCATGTGCCCGACGATAGCGTCCTTCATAATCGAAGACCTTTTCACGGACCTGCCAGTACTGACCTTTCATGCGCGCCACCACGAAATCAGGATGACGTAACAGCGCCTGCTGGGCGAGGATATCGGCGGCGGTTATCCAGCGTAAGGGAATGCCGGGCGTTCGGGTGTGCGGGCGAATAAACAGTTGCTCGAAAGCCGTACGTTGCGCGGGAGTATGCAGGCGAAAGCGTTCGCTAACGTCGGCACCATCTTCATCGTAATAGGTGATTTTTAGCCATTCGCCTTTTTCATCCTGGCCGTTTTGTAACACCATGCCGCTACAGCGCAGGACCAGCGCATCTTTGAGCCTGAGCGCGGCTTTCAGCATGTCATCCGGGTCAACCAGCACCGTGTCGCACTCCCGACAACGGCGGGCGGCGATATCATTTTCCGCGTTGCATTGTGGGCAGTTTTTAAAACGAAAACGAAAATCGCACTGTTCGCGATGGCCGTCATCATCTTCAAACCACCCCTGACAGCGGCGACCAAAGTGTTCAATCAGCGTGCCGTCTGCCGTTGTTTTGCCCCAGAAGGTGTTTGCAAACCCGCAGGCGGGACAGAACACCTGCACCGGAACGTTATCGCTTTTCCCTTTCGGCGCACCCACTTCCGGCGCGTAAAGATCGTGCGGGTTACCGGCATAATCGAGGATCAGACAGTCGGTTTTACCCGGCGCCAGGCGCAGGCCGCGACCGACAATTTGTTGGTAAAGGCTAACTGACTCCGTCGGGCGCAGAATGGCGATAAGGTCGACGTGCGGGGCATCGAAGCCAGTGGTCAGGACCGACACATTCACCAGATAGCGAAAGCGCTGGGCTTTGAACTCTTCAATCAGCACATCACGCTCAGCGCCAGGCGTGTCTCCGGTGATTAGCGCGGCATCGTCAGCAGGCAGCAGGCCCAGGATTTCTTTGGCGTGCTCCACTGTAGCAGCGAAAATCATCACCCCTTTGCGCGTCTGGGCAAACTCGACAATCTGGCTGATGATATGCGGCGTTATTCGCTGCTGCTTTTTCAGTTCCTGATTGAGATCTGTTTCGCTAAACAGGCCGTTACTCTGTGCCTGCAGCCGGCTGAAGTCATACTGCACTACCGGCATGTCGAGGCGTTCTGGCGGCGTCAGGTAGCCGTGTTTAATCATGTAACGCAACGGTAATTCATAAATGCAGTCACGAAACAGCGCTTTTTCATCGCCGCGCACCATACCGTGATAATGAAAGTGATAAATCCAGCCTTTGCCCAAACGAAAAGGAGTGGCAGTAAGCCCGAGCAGGCGTAAGTGGGGATTTACTTTGGTCAGGTGAGTGAGGATTTGCTGATATTGACTCTCGTCATCATCACCAATACGGTGACATTCATCGACGATAAGCAGCGAGAATTCTCCCTGAAAGGCGTCAAGATTACGCGCTACCGACTGTACGCTGCCAAATACCACTTTCCCGTGGCTCTCTTTACGCTTCAGACCTGCGGCAAAAATATCGGCTTCCAGCCCCAGCGCGCGATATTTGGCATGGTTTTGCGCGACCAGTTCTTTAACGTGCGCCAGTATCAGCACGCGACCACGCGCCACGCGGGCCAGTTCAGCAATCACCAGGCTTTTTCCCGCACCGGTTGGCAGGACGATAACCGCTGGCGTGCGATGGTGGCGAAAATGGTTGAGCGTGGCATCCACGGCTTCTTTTTGGTACGGGCGAAGAGTAAAAATCATGGGCTCATTAAGGTAAGCAGCAACAATGTATAGTATGCCATGAATCATTTCCCTTGAGGGATGGTGTAACGCCGCTATACTGGGCGGATAATCGTCCCACTTTTCGGGCGCAATCCCGCTTCTTGTTTTTTACAGGCAAAAATCACACTCATGCGACTTGATAAATTTATCGCTCAGCAACTCGGCGTCAGCCGCGCTATTGCCGGGCGTGAGATCCGTGCTAACCGCGTTACCGTCGACGGTGAAATCGTCAAAAACAGTGCCTTTAAGCTGCTGCCAGAACACGACGTAGAATATGACGGCAATTCCCTGATTCAACAAAATGGCCCGCGCTATTTTATGCTGAATAAACCTCAGGGTTATGTTTGCTCAACGGATGACCCGGATCACCCGACAGTGCTCTATTTCCTTGATGAGCCGGTTGCCTACAAACTGCATGCGGCAGGGCGCCTGGATATCGACACCACCGGACTGGTGCTGATGACCGATGACGGACAGTGGTCGCATCGCATCACTTCGCCACGTCACCATTGTGAGAAAACCTATCTGGTGACGCTGGAGTCGCCGGTGGCAGATGATACCGCTGAACAGTTTGCCCATGGCGTACAACTGCATAATGAGAAAGACCTGACCAAACCGGCCGTGCTGGAGGTTATTACGCCAACTCAGGTGCGATTGACCATCAGCGAAGGGCGCTATCATCAGGTTAAACGTATGTTTGCCGCCGTCGGTAACCACGTTGTGGAACTGCACCGTGAACGGATTGGTGACATCAAGCTTGATGAGGATCTGGAGCCGGGTGAATACCGTCCATTGACCGAAGAAGAAATCGCCAGCGTTAACTTAACCCCGCGTTAATTTCAGGAGCTAAATGTGACCACCCGGCAGAACTCGTCAATTGCCATTGTCTTTATCCTTGGCTTGTTAGCCATGCTGATGCCGTTGTCGATTGATATGTATCTTCCGGCACTACCTGTTATCTCTGAACAGTTTGGTGTGCCTGCAGGTAGCGCGCAGATGACCCTCAGTACCTATATTCTTGGGTTCGCGGTGGGGCAGTTACTCTATGGTCCAATGGCTGACAGCATTGGGCGCAAGCCGGTGATTCTGGGCGGGACGCTGGTGTTTGCGGCGGCGGCAGTTGCCTGTGCGCTGGCACAAACTATCGATCAGCTGATCGTGATGCGTTTCTTCCATGGTCTGGCTGCTGCAGCGGCGAGCGTGGTTATCAACGCCCTGATGCGCGATATCTATCCGAAGGAAGAGTTTTCGCGCATGATGTCCTTTGTCATGCTGGTCACGACAATTGCACCCTTACTGGCACCCATCGTGGGCGGCTGGGTATTGGTATGGCTGAGCTGGCACTACATCTTTTGGATCCTCGCCGTGGCGGCTATTCTGGCGTCGGTGATGATCTTTACGCTGATCAAAGAGACCTTGCCGGTTGAGCGCCGCCAGCCGTTTCGCTTGCGTACTACTCTCGGCAACTTTGCCTCGCTGTTTCGCCACAAGCGTGTACTGAGCTATATGCTGGCCAGTGGGTTTAGTTTTGCCGGGATGTTCTCGTTCCTGAGCGCCGGACCTTTTGTTTACATTGAGATCAACCACGTTTCACCGCAGCATTTCGGCTATTACTTCGCGCTGAACATTGTTTTCCTGTTCGTGATGACCATCATCAACAGCCGCTTTGTTCGTCGGGTTGGGGCGTTGAATATGTTCCGTGCTGGCCTGTGGATCCAGTTCGTGATGGCGGGCTGGATGGTCTTTAGCGCGCTGTTCGGGGTTGGTTTCTGGGCGCTGGTGGTGGGCGTTGCGGCGTTTGTTGGCTGCGTGTCGATGGTGTCATCCAACGCCATGGCGGTCATTCTGGATGAATTTCCGCATATGGCGGGAACGGCGTCATCGCTGGCAGGGACGTTCCGTTTTGGCATTGGCGCCATCGTTGGGGCGCTGCTGTCACTGGCGACTTTTAACTCGGCCTGGCCGATGATCTGGTCAATAGCGTTTTGCGCTACCTGCTCAATTCTCTTCTATCTCTACGCCAGCCGCGCCAAAAAACGGTGATCTATTACACAACCTGGGGGCGATAGGGCCTCCAGAGTTGATGTACATCAACCGAAAATCTATCAATTTCCCCGCTTATGTTTATTTTATGTAAAATCAATTTATGTAAAAAGTCACATCATTGTAGTTAAAAAGGTTGAGTTAGATCGCAGAAACGAGTACATATAGCGCGGAAATATGCCAGAACCGTTGAATAAATTTAAATATTTGGTTCGGAAAGTGGCATAAAGTCAGGGTGTAAACGTTTACGAACTGTTTAAAGACGTATTGTCAATGATGTGTTAATATTGATGTAAAATAATTGTGAAGTGATTGTACTTCCAGGGAAAGAAAGTGATGACATTACAACTCTCAATCGTTCATCGTCTGCCACAGTGCTATCGTTGGTCGGTGGGTTTCGCAGGTTCAAAGGTTGAACCGATTCCGCAAAACGGTCAGAGCAATGAGAACAGCCTGGTGGCGCTCAAATTGCTTAGCCCTGATGGTGACAGCGCGTGGTCAGTCATGCATAAACTCAGCCAGGCCCTCAGCGACATTGAGGTACCTTGTTCCGTGTTGGAATGCGAAGGAGAGCCGTGCCTGTTTGTGAATCGCCAGGATGAATTTGCCGCGACCTGCAGACTGAAAAATTTCGGCGTAGCCATCGCAGAGCCGTTTTCAAATAACAATCCGTTTTGAGCGTCAGCTTAGCGCGAGCAGCTGACGCGTATATGCCTGCTGTGGCGCGTTAAATACGTGCTCGCATTGTCCTTGCTCCACGACCTCTCCCTGCCTTAGCACAATAACCTGATGGCATAACGCGCGTACTACGTGCAAATCATGGCTGATAAAGATATAAGCCAGGCGATGCTTTTCCTGTAAAGACTTTAATAACGTCAGGATTTGCGCCTGTACGGTTCTGTCGAGCGACGATGTTGGTTCATCCAGAATGATCAGGGAAGGCTTGAGAATCAAGGCTCTGGCAATGGCTATGCGTTGACGTTGACCGCCGGAAAACTCCGCCGGGTAACGATGCCGCGTTTCGCTATCCAGTCCCACTTCCGCCATTACCGCTTTCACCTGCGCTTCGCGCTGTTCGGCTGACAGAGTTGGCTGATGAACGCGTAGTCCCTCCTCAATAATCTGTAGCACGCTCAGGCGCGGGTTCAGCGAGGAGTTGGGATCCTGAAACACGACCTGAATGCGGTGACGTACCGGTAACAGCTGGCGGCGATTTAAGGTATGCAGCGCCAGGCCATCGAACACAATGCTTCCCTGTGAGGTGATTAACCTCAGTAGCGCCAGCCCGGTAGTGCTTTTCCCCGATCCTGACTCCCCGACCAGCCCCAGCGTTTCACCGGGGCGGAGGGAAAAACTGACGTTGTTAACCACAACGTTATGGTCCACCACGCGCTTCAGGATACCTTTACGGATGGGGAAGGCGACGCAGAGTTTTTCCACTTCCAGCAATGGCGCTTGCCCGGCAGGTACAGGCACCGGATCGCCGGAAGGTTCGCTGTTTAACAATTTCTGCGTGTAGGGATGCGTTGGCGCAGTGAGCAGTTGTGCTGCTCGATTTTGCTCAACGCACTGGCCGTTTTGCATCACCGCAACGGTATCGGCCAGTTTTTTCACAATGCTGAGGTTGTGGGTGATAAACAGTAATCCCATATTCAGTTCGCGCTGTAGCTCCCGCAGCAACTGCAGGATTTGCGCCTGTACGGAGACATCCAGCGCGGTGGTCGGTTCATCGGCAATAAGCAGCTCCGGTCGCGTAAGCAGCGCCATGGCGATCATCACGCGCTGGCGTTCACCGCCGGACAGCTGGTGCGGATAGTCTGCGAGACGTTTGGCCGCCTGACGGATGCCGACCCGATCCAGACAGGTCAGTATTTCTGCCCGCGCGGCCTCCCGACGCATTCCCCGATGCAGCGACAGCACTTCATACAGCTGTTTTTCAAGGTTGTGAAGCGGGTTTAGCGACACCATTGGCTCCTGGAAAATCATGGCGATTTTATTCCCGCGAACGCCGCGAAGCGTCTGCTCATCGGCATGAAGCAATGATTCACCATGAAAACGGATGTCGCCGGAAAGGTAGACTGCGGGAGGGGTCGGTAATAACCGTAGAATAGAAAGCGCGGTCACGCTTTTACCCGAACCGGACTCGCCCACTAGCGCCAGAGTTTGCCCGGCTTCAACCCTCAGTGAGAGGGTATTGACCACGGTACGCACGGTCTCCTGTTGGCGAAAACCTACCGATAAATTTTCAATAGCTAACAGCGGTTGTGTCATCTTAAATCGCCTTGTTGGGATCGAACGCGTCGCGTACCGCTTCACCAATAAATATCAGTAGCGATAATAGCAGGGCAACGGAGATGAACGCGGTGATACCAAGCCACGGTGCCTGCAGGTTGTTTTTACCCTGTAACAGGAGTTCTCCCAGCGATGGCGAGCCAAGCGGTAAGCCGAAGCCAAGAAAATCCAGCGAGGTCAGAGTGGTGATCGAGGCGCATAATATAAACGGTAAAAAGGTCAGGGCAGCGACCATCGCATTGGGCAGCATATGGCGCAGAATAATACTGCGATCGCTCACGCCAAGCGCCTGAGCGGCACGAATGTAATCAAAGTTTCGGGTACGTAAAAATTCCGCGCGTACCACGCCAACCAGGCTCATCCAGCCAAACAGCACGGTAATGCCCAGTAGCCACCAGAAGTTTGGCTGGACCACGCTCGACAGCAGTATGATCAAAAACAGCGTTGGCATACCTGACCAAACCTCAATGAATCGTTGCCCCCACAGATCCACCTTGCCGCCATAATAGCCCTGGATTGCGCCAGCCATGATCCCCATCACGCTGGAGCACAGGGTTAGCATTAATCCGAACAGGACAGAAATACGAGTGCCGTAGAGGATCCGTGCCAGCACATCACCACCGTTGGCGTCCGTTCCCAGCCAGTTTTGTGCAGAAGGCGGGGAAGGGAAGGGCTTATCAGTGGCAAAGTTAATGCTGGTGGCTCCAAAGCGTATCGGCGCCCACAGGATCCAGCCCCGGTTTTCCAGGCGCTGCTGTAACCACGGATCCTGATAATCAGCCTGGGTCGCCAATGGTCCGCCGAAGTCGCTTTCACTGTAGTTTTTGAACAGGGGGAAATACCAGCTACTGTCGTAGCGCACCAGTAGCGGCTTATCATTGGCAATCAGTTCTGAACACAGGCTAAGGCCGAAGAGCAGTAGAAAAATCCACAGCGACCAATAGCCGCGACGGTTATGGCGAAAACGCGCCCAGCGGGCCTGATTGACGGGGCTTAATCGCGACATTAGCGTCCCTCAAAATCAATACGGGGATCGACCAGCGTATAGCTGATGTCGCTGAGGATATTCAGCAGCAGACCGATCAGGGTGAAGATATAGAGCGTGCCAAACATTACCGGGTAGTCACGTGATACGGTGGATTCATAACCCAGTAGTCCCAGACCGTTAAGCGAAAACATCACTTCAATCAGCAGCGAACCGGTAAAAAACATGCTGATAAACGTTGCCGGGAAGCCAGCGATTACCAGCAACATGGCATTGCGAAACACATGTTTCCACAGAATGTTTTTCTCGCTGACCCCTTTGGCGCGCGCGGTGACGACATACTGTTTGCGTACCTCATCCAGAAATGAGTTTTTGGTCAGCATGGTTAGCGCGGCAAAACCCCCAACCACCGTCGCCAGCACTGGCAGGGTAATATGCCAAAGGTAGTCGGTCACTTTCTGATACCAGGGCAGGGAATCAAAATTGGCGGAAACCAGTCCGCGAAGCGGGAACAGGTCGTAATAGCTGCCCCCGGCAAAAAAGACGATCAGTAAAATCGCAAACAAAAAGGCCGGTATGGCATAGCCAATAATAATGAATGCGCTGCTCCAGACATCAAATCGGCTGCCGTTGTGAACGGCTTTGCGGATCCCAAGCGGTATCGACACCAGATAGATAATGAGCGTACTCCATAGCCCCAGCGTGACGGAAACAGGCAGGCTGTCTTTGATAAGCGTCAGCACTGAGGCGCTACGAAACAGGCTGTCGCCGAAATCGAAACGAATATAGTCCCAGAGCATTTTAAAATAACGCTCATGAATGGGCTTATCGAACCCGTAACGGCGAGTGATTTCGGCGATCACTTCCGGGTCAAGACCACGGCCACCTCGGTAATTACTGTCGCTGATATTGCCTACGCCGGTTTGCGCGTGGCTGGCGCGAATGCCTTCACTACCCGCGCCGGGTAATGCCCCGCTTTGTCCGAACTCAATAGCGGCGACGGCCTGCTCAACCGGACCACCGGGGGCAATCTGCACGATAAAAAAGTTGATGGTGATGATGGCCCAAAGCGTTGGGATCACCAGTAGCAGACGTCGAATCAGATAAGCGCCCATTTAGTCTCCCTGCCGTCTGGCTGCTGGCAGTTTCGCCGCTTTGTTAAAGTCGTACCACCAGTTGTCGAGACCAATGGTATAAATGGGGCGAATAGCTGGATGCGAAAACTTATCCCACCAGGCGATGCGATCCTCTGCCATAAACCACATCGGCAACATGTAGTAGTTCCAGGTTAATACCCTGTCCAGTGCCCGACCGAGTGGGACTAGTTTGGCTTTATCACCTTGCGCCGCGATGATTTGGTTGATCAGTTTATCAATCACCGGGCTTTGCACGCCCGGGGCGTTATAGCTGGAGTCAATATATTCAGAGGCCCAGAGAATTTGCAGGTCCGAACTTGGCCACGGCATTGCGCGATACAATCTCGGCATCATGTCATAGTCACGACTGCGCAGCCGGTTTGTGATTTGTGAGTTATCAACCTGGCGGATGTTCATTGTAATGCCTAAGCGCTGCAGGTTGTGCTGGAACGGCAGAACCCACTGGCTGTTACTGCCCGCCGGGAGCAACAGTTCAAAGCTCAGGGGTTTACCGTTGGCGCTGTTTACGCGCTGTTGTCCCTTAAGTACCCATCCGGCCTGCTCCAGTAAGGCATCGGCTTTCAACAGGTTGTCACGATCGTAGCCATCGCCTTTTGATTTCGGCGGCTGATAAATTTGGCTGAAGACCTCAGGAGGGAGATCTTTTTTCAAGGGCGCAAGTATTACCAGTTCATCCGCATCGGGGTAATTTTTAGCGGCATACTCGGTATTCTGAAAATAGCTGTTGGTCCGGCTCCAGGCGTTATAGAACAGAGCTTTATTCATCCATTCAAAATCAAATGCCAGGGTGATGGCTTCTCGCACCCGTCGGTCGCTGAACACCGGGCGCTGAATATTAAACGCCAGCCAACGCGTATCCTGGGCGGATTCGTTTTTTTGCTCATCTTTGATGATGTAATGATTCGAGAAATTTTTACCGGTATAACGTGTCGCCCAGTTTTTGGCATCGTTTTCAAGACGCAGGTCAAACGCTCCAGCCTTAAACGCTTCAAAGGCGACGTTGTCATCCAGATAGTAGTCGTAGCGGATGGTATCAAAGTTCCAGCGGCCACGGTTGACGGGCAGATTAGCGGCCCAATAATCGTTGACGCGCGAATAGACAATGTACTGACCCATCTTCCATTTCGTGATGCGATAAGGACCGCTGGCGAGCGGAGGCGATGATAAGGGATCGCTGAGCTTATGATCTTTCCAGTACTTCTCTGGCATCACGGGTAATGAAAACAGGCTGAGCATGTCCTCTTTACCCGGTTTGGCTAATTCAATACGTACGGTTAATGGCGCGATCGCTTTTACCGTTGTTCCCTTGTAGACCAGGCGAAATTGCGGCACGCCTTCAGTCATAAATTTGTGGAAGGTGAATGCGACATCGCTGGCGGTAATGGGGGAGCCATCGTGAAAACGCGCTCGCGGATTGATGGCGATTTCTACCCAGGAATAGTCATCAGCATAGCGTGCGCTGTCGGCGATGAGCGGATAATAGCTGCCAGGTTCATCGTCAGAGGTAGTAAACAGCGTATCGTAAAGCGTTTCGGTACGTGCTCCGGGATTACCGCGCATCGCATAGCGGTTGAAGTTATCGAACGTGCCGATGGCGGAGAGGGTGATTTGCCCGCCTTTGGGGGCCGCAGGGTTGACGTAATCAAAGTGATTAAAGTTAAACGCGTACTTCGGTTCGCCCAGTACGGCAAAAGCATAGCTTTCTTTGATGGACTGCGACTCGGCGCTAAACCCGATGAGGGCGATAAACAGCAGCAATACGCGAGGGATCATTAAATGCGATTTCCTTTTCCTGCCACAACCCGACGGGCATCATGCCTGAAAGATAAGGGATGTGGCGGCGAGTGAGAGTATATGATTCGCATACTGCGATCACCACGTCGGCTTATTGGGCTGCGCCATCCAACGCACGAAATCAGCAAGTTTTAATGGTCGGCTAATCCAGTATCCCTGGAAAAAATGCACCCCACGATCGCGCAGCCAACGGGCTTGCTCAGGCGTTTCAACCCCTTCAGCCACCGTCAGCATATTAAGACGCTTAGAGAGTGTCAACACGGCGTCCAGAACCGGAGAGGTCAGGGTCTCTGTTCCAATGGCGTTAATAAACCCGCGATCGATTTTCAGGTAGTCAACGGTAAAGCGTTCCAGATAAATCAGCGCGCTATGACCGGTGCCAAAATCATCAATGGCAATTTCAAAACCTGCGGAATGAAGCCATTCAAAAAGCTTTGTGGCTTCGTGTTGATTAAGCATATCCCGTTCGGTGATCTCCAGCACCATCTGGAAATGGTTTGCGGGAAGCGAGGCCTGCAGGTGATGAATGTCGTCTTTAAACGTCTCGCCGTGCAGATGCGTTGGCGCGATATTGATCCCCAATTTAGCACCTGCGGGTAACACTTTTTGCAGCATCGGTGCGTCCTGGGCTATCAACTTAAAGAGATGCTGGGTCAGCGGGACAATCATTTTCTGGGATTCGGCGTAGTGAATAAAAGCATCCGGTGGGATCTCACCCGTTGTCGGATGATTCCAGCGTAATAACACCTCTACACCTTTCACCTTCAGTGTCTGCACCTCTACCACGGGCTGGTACACCACATAAAACTGGTTATGTTTGATAGCGTTGAGGATATCTTTGCCAGGACGTAAACGGATGGTGTAGATGTAGTACCAGAGAAGAAGCGCGGCAATAATCCCCGCCATGCATCCCAACATAATCGAATACCAGATGTCGGTATAGGTCCACTCATCGGCATATAAACGAATCTGTAGGGGAATACCTTCCACGGTCGCCTGCCGCCAGTGAGAGTGGGGCAGAGCGGAGGCATCAATAATCCGTGATGAAAATGTTGAAATCGCGTTATCACCGACGACTATGGCAATGCCATTAAAATCATCCTGTCGGGCGGTATAAAGCAGGTAAGGGGCCAGATTAATATTCAGTGAGGTAAACACGCCGCTATCAGTGAACGATGGGTTCCGGTGCCAAATCATTATCGCCGGCTTGTTCGGCATCATGGGCGTACCGGGGAGTAATTCCACATCAATATTTCTGCTGATATCAAGGCTTGGGACCAGATCTAAAATCGGGGTGAACATTGCGCCCGTTGCGGAGGAGCAGAAAGCAATGCCGTTTTTGACCAGTAAAAATGCGCGAACGTTGAGGCTAAAGGCCGCGCTGGAGGTCAGTTGAGCAGCGACTTGTTGGCAACTGTTGGCGACCAGTGGCTGAAGGTCATCTGTGGTGGATTTGAGATCGGCGAAGTAGCTGCTGACATAATTCTGGATATCGGAAAGGAGCGTGTCGTACTTAATGTCCCGTTTATGCCAGGTCACGAAAAATTGCAGGGTACTCACCAGGAGCGCGACGATAAGCCCCGTTAACATACAGGAAAGCAGGATTTTCTGATTGGATGAAGAGGAGCGTTTAAACATAGTTCCTTATGTTTACCTGAGTTAACCGCTTATTCTGTATGAATATAACCTGAAATGACTCACCTTGTGAGATTTTTCTTAGTTACAAGACAAAGCAAAAAAAAAGCACCGCCGAAGCAGTGCTTTTCAAAATGTCTCATCAGGATAGCCAAGGGATAGCTGCCAAACGAAATTAACTGCGGCTCAGGACCCGGCGAGCTTCGTTGTAACGTTTTTTCCAGTAAGGTTCGTTCATGCTGGAAATGATAACGCCGCTGCTGGTCGAGGCGTGTACAAACTGGTTGTTGCCGATATAAATACCGACGTGACGGCCAGTGGAGCCAGCACGGAACAGAACCAGATCGCCTGTGCGCAGGTTAGTGCGCGAAACGGATTTACCCGTTTCCTGTTGTTCGTAGGTTGAGCGAGGAAGCTCTAAACCAAATTGCTCGCGGAACGTACGTTGTACGAAGCTTGAACAATCAATGCCTTTTTTGGTGCTGCCGCCAAGGCGGTAACGCACGCCTTTCCAGTCAGCATACTGGTCCATAATACGTGATTTAACATCGATATTACGGACCATATTTTCAAATTCATCCTGAGAGGCTTGCAGTGAAGAGTTATCTCCATTGCCCACAGCATGCGTCTCAGAATGCATATTCCTGGCGGTGTTCGTTGTGCTACATGCAGAAAGCAGAACCGCAACTGCTATCGCGGGTATGCCCCGCAAGATATATCTCAAAATCGGTTGAGATTTGACCATTTTGTTTGTTTTCCCTTGAAGTCCTTAACGATAAATATCGTTATAAAAAATGCCAAACGTGACGAGACTAATTACCATCGCACGATGAGACAATTCTTTAAGGTCAAATCTGTGGCAGAACGCACAAATTTATTCCTGAAGAGAATAATTATCCCGCGAGGCAAAACGAGTTCGAGATTACCCGATCGGTCCGGTCATTGCGAGTGAATTTACGTGATTTCTTATAAGAAAAATTGATACAGAAAGTGAATAACCGGCATTGCCTAAATTAAGAACAATCGGGATAAAAAAGACGCAACCCAATCATTTTAAAGATGAATAAGATGACGGGAGAATGACAGCCAGAATGATGAAATATTGACAAGCATCATCAGGGAATCAGAGTTTTCCCTGATGATGTTAATTACTGTGCGTTATTTGTTTAAAAAATGTTTGTTTTTACCGGGCAGATAATTCGCAAACAGAGTGACTAATCGGTCGCTTAACGGTGTCATTAGCCACCAGGGCAGACCAATCAAGACGACAGTCATCGAACCGATCACGATATCGGTGAGCCAGTGAGCGCCAATCATTATGCGTGGAAAGGCAAAAACCACAGCGATAATAAGGCCGATTATTCCGGCGACTTTTCCGAAATAACGTAGCATAAATGCGGAAAAAATAAGCAGCATCATACCGTGATCGCCGGGGAAACTGTCTCTGGACGCATCTTTAGTCGGAATATGCAGCAGTTCGCTGACGCGATAAATATTATCCAGCATCAGAGTAGGGCTGGCGCGTTTAACGGGAATAAGCGCCTGGCCTAACTGATTTAATACCACTGCGGTGAGCAGCATAACCAGGCCAATAGCGACAATGCGTCGGCGACCTTCCGACGTCTCTTTCAGCCAAAAATGCAGCATCAAGGCGCCCATTGCCAGCAATGAGCAACCATCAAATGCCCGGTTATTGGTAATAGCAACAATCCACAAGAACTGCGGGCTTTCCACCAGTTTCTGGTTAAAGAAGCGGAAAACGCCCGTATCCAATGAAGACCAGATCCCATGCCCGGCAGGAAGATACCAGGACAGAAACAGCGCCAGCCCCGCAATATTGAGTAGGAGAATAAGAGGGTATCGAGTTTTCATCATCGTTTACCATTGCTATAAAAACGAAGGCAACCTTACGCGTTAGCGTCTAAACGAAGTCTCAACAATGCACTCTGTAGCGTATTCCAGTCGGTCTCAGTATCGGCGATGAGTTCAATACGGCTATCCGGTGGCGCGACGTTTTGCGTCTCAATATGCCAGTCCTCTCCCTGGCGGTTAATGCGCACCAGCCCTTCCTTTATACGCATGACACCTTTCACGCGCCCCACGGGGGCAAGACGGGACCATTCCAGCAGACCGATGGTATCGAACACCGTATCGGCGTCAAAAATCCAACCGCAGGCCTGATGGCCCTGGCCGCTGTTCAGGCTGCGCCGCCAGCGCTGCTGTGACGGCAGACTCAATGCCGCCAGTCCCTTTTTGTCTGCATGGCTATGGGCGTGCTCTGCGCTTGCAGGAAGCTCTGCCAGGTTTAGTCGGGGTAAATCCAGTAACTGCCCGTCAATTTGCCCATGGTCGGCATGAACCAACTGGCGATTGGCGCCGTAGTGTTGCCACCAGGTTTGCAAGGCGTTTTCGCTTTCCGCTGTGGCGCGGTCGGCTTTATTGGCAACAATGATATCTGCGGCGGCCAGCTGATCGCGGAAATTGTCATTGGCGACGCTTTTTTCATCCAGTAACAGCCGGGGATCAAGAATACAGAGGGTCGCGCGCAGATCGATCCACGGTTCGTAAACCGGTGCGGTGAGTAAATCCAGAATTTGTTTAGGGTGTCCGAGGCCAGTAGGTTCAATCAGCAATCGATCGGGTTTTCCCTGACGCAGCAGCGTATTGAGGCCAACCTGCATCGGTAGACCGTTAACGCAGCACATACAGCCGCCGGGGATCTCTTTTAGCAATGCGCCGCTGTCGGCTAACAGGGCGCCATCAATACCTACTTCACCAAACTCATTGACCAGCACGGCCCACTTCTCTGCGGGATCCTTGTTCGCCAATAGATGAAGAATAGAGGTGGTTTTGCCACTGCCGAGAAAACCAGTGATGAGATTGGTTTTAGTCACAATTACTCCAGAATCATAAATTACCGTAATGGCATTTAACAATCCTGGCGAAAAATGGGGAAAAAGAGAAGGGGTGAGGGGACGAAGACGTGCTTCGTCCGGTTTAATGGCAGAAATCGTTAATTTTTTAACGTTTCAATGACAGCCTGATGCGCACCGTATTGGGCAATACGTTGCCAGGCCTGTTGAATGGCCGCGACAAACTGCGGATTCTGTACGAGATCGGCGGAGAAAATCTCATGCAGCGAAAGCAGGGCGCTGACGCGTTCTGATTCAGTGCTCTGTGCCACCAGAGCGGCAATTTTCTCACTGAGCGGGTCACGAATATCAATCGTAGCGCCTGAATCATCCACACCGCTCACGTAGCGCATCCAGCCTGCGATGCCGAGCGCCAACAGCGGCCACTCGCTTTGACGTGCTAAATGCACGCGGATCCCTTCCAGCATTCGCTGGGGTAATTTCTGGCTACCATCCATCGCGATTTGCCAGGTTTTGTGTTTCAGCGCCGGGTTGGCAAAGCGGTCCAGCAGGCTTAAGGCATACTGGTTTAAATCAACATCGGTAATTTGCAGCGTGGGGGCCTGTTCGGTGAGCATCAGCCGGTAAGCGGCTTCACGAAATGCGCTATCCTGCATACAGTCGCTGATGTGCTGGAATCCGGCCAGATAGCCGAGATATGCGAGAAACGAATGGCTGCCGTTCAGCATCCGCAGTTTCATTTGTTCCCACGGCAAGACGTTTTCAACCATCTGGACACCCGCGGTTTCCCATTGCGGACGACCACAGACAAAGTTGTCTTCAATCACCCACTGAATAAACGGCTCGCAGCTGATTGCGCAAGGATCGGCAACGCCAAGCTCGTGGGCGATTTCAGCCAGCGACTCTTCGGTGGCGGCGGGAACAATCCGATCCACCATCGTACCCGGGAAACTGACTTGTTCCTGGATCCAGTGCGCCAGCTCAGGAGAGCGTTTTTCCGCCATCCCCAGTACGGCATTTTTTACCACATGACCATTGTCCGGGATGTTATCGCAGGAGAGGACGGTAAACGGTTGCAGTCCACGTTCACGTCGGCGGTGCAGCGCTTCAACGATAATACCGGGGGCGGAGTGCGGTTCAGCCGGTGTCTGCAGATCGTGAATAATACGCGCATTAGAGAGATCTAACGAACCCGTTGCCGGATCGATGCAGTAGCCTTTTTCCGTGATGGTTAACGAGACAATCGCGACCTGAGGCTCGCAGAATTTTTCAATAATGGCCGCCAGCGAATCCAGCGTGGCGTTCAGGCATTCGTTAACGGCACCGATAACAATAGGCTGGTTGCCGTTAGCCCCTTTTTCTAACACGGTAAATAAATGATCTTGTTCGCGAAGCTGACGCATCAGCCGATCGCCACTGAACAGGCTGATCTCGCAAATTCCCCAGTCTCCGCCCTGCGCATTCAGCACCCTGTCGGTTAATAACGCCTGATGGGCGCGATGAAAAGCACCGAAACCAAAATGTACAATCCGCGTTTTTAATTGTTGGCGGTCGTACCGCGGCATCATGACATTTTCCGCCAGTGGCGCTGAGGCAATAGTTTTCATTAAATACACCTGATTAACCATTAATTAACAATGGCAGTATAAAGTTATATGACAGCAAATTGAATTGGTGTGCCTTATTTATCCGGGGAATGTGAGCTGGATCAATCAATGATAGGCCATCTGTTGAACATCTTCGGGATGGCTGTATGGTAGTCGTCATTCGGGTAGTTTAATTTGGTATAACAACTTGTGGGGTGAAACAATGGAACAAACCTGGCGTTGGTACGGGCCTAACGATCCGGTATCGCTTGATGATGTGCATCAGGCTGGCGCAACGGGTGTTGTGACCGCCTTGCACCACATTCCCAACGGTGAAGTGTGGCCGGTAGAAGAGATTCAACAGCGTCAGGCTATTCTGGCTGAAAAAGGGCTGACCTGGTCGGTGGTGGAAAGTATTCCTGTCCACGAAGATATCAAAACGCGTTCAGGCCAGTACCAAACGTGGATTGCCAATTATCAGCAGAGTATCCGTAATCTGGCGACCTGCGGCATCGATACCGTGTGCTATAACTTCATGCCGATCCTCGACTGGACGCGTACCGATCTCGAATATCAGCTGCCGGACGGCTCCAAAGCGCTACGTTTTGACCAGATTGCTTTTGCGGCCTTCGAACTGCATATTCTTCAGCGCCCAGGCGCCGCAGCGGATTACACCGCAGAAGAACAACGCCAGGCGCTGAATTACTTCAATGCTATGAGCGATGCCGATATCGAAAAGCTGACCCGCAATATCATTGCCGGCCTGCCCGGTGCGGAAGAGGGCTATACGCTGGATCAGTTCCGTGCGCGTCTCGCTGAATATGACGGCATCAGCAAAGACGATCTGCGCGATAATATGGCGGTATTCCTGCGGGCGATTGTGCCTGTGGCGGAAGAAGTCGGCGTGCGTCTGGCTGTCCACCCTGACGATCCGCCGCGTCCGATCCTCGGCCTGCCGCGCATTGTTTCGACTATCGAAGATATGCAGTGGCTGAAAGAAACCGTCGACAGCATCAATAACGGTTTCACCATGTGCACCGGTTCCTACGGCGTGCGCGCCGATAACGATCTGGTGAAAATGATCGAAACCTTTGGCGATCGAATCCACTTCACGCATCTGCGCTCCACCTGCCGTGAAGATAACCCGAAAACCTTCCACGAAGGTGCGCACCTGCAAGGCGATGTGGATATGGTATCGGTGGTTGCTGCCATCCTGAGCGAAGAACAGCGCCGTAAAAAGGCGGGCGATTTGCGTCCTATCCCGATGCGTCCGGATCACGGACACCAGATGCTTGACGACCTGCACAAGAAAACCAACCCAGGCTACTCCGCGATTGGTCGCCTGAAAGGGCTGGCGGAAGTTCGCGGCGTTGAACTGGCGTTAAAACAAACGCAGTTCCGCGATCTGCTGTAAGGTTAACAACAGGGATTGTGCCGCAGGCGCGATCCCTGAAATTCATCAAGGCTGCGCTAGCGCCTGCTCCAGTACCGACAGCACCTTTTTGATCTGCTGTATCTGCAATCCGCCAAACCCGAAAAACATAACAGCATCGCTATTCTCCCTACGCCATGCGGCTCCTGAGCCATTTTCTATATCTGGCAGAGTGTCAAAGCGGATCCCTGCCAGCAGGCAGCGCTGTTGCAGCCTGGCTATCATATCTGGGTGCCTGTCAACGCGTAACGAGAGGTGCAGACCCGCCGTTGCGCCAGCGATTTTCCCTGACGGAAACAGAACAGAAAGGCCATCGCGTAATAGATTGAGGCGCGCCGCATAGTTGCAGGCCAGCTTGCTGATGTGCGAGTAAAACACCTGATTTTGCATTAATTCGGCTAAAAATTGCTGCAATAGCCACTGACTGCCGTTGTTGTTGAGCGCTTTCATATTCTTTACTGCCGGGAGCAGTTCATCAGGACAAATGAGATAGCCAAGACGCGTTCCCGGCCCCAGCGTTTTGGAAAATGTCCCCATGTAGATAACCCGGTTGTGATAATCCATAGCTTTCAGTGCAGGAAGGGGGTTCTCGCCATAGGTAAAAACAGCATCGTAGTCGTCTTCAAGGATATAAGCGCCGACGCGCTGCGCCCACGTCAATAATGACTGACGGCGCTCCAGCGAAAGGACGCTTCCCATTGGATACTGGTGAGCCGGAGTCACATAGCAAAGCTGGGTTTCATATTCAGGTAATTTATCTGTTTGCAGCCCGTGGTTATCTACAGCAATTGACGTAATGTCTGCACCGTAATAATTAAACAGATGCCATGCGCCAGAATAGCAAGGGGATTCGGCCACAACGTGGCACTTTTTTTGCTGACTGACGGCATGATGAACAATAAATATTTGACTGAGCAGCGACAATCCTTCCTGAATCCCATTGGTAATGATGATGTTCTCCGCCCGGGTATTAATGCCGCGAGATAAATTAAGGTACCTGGCTAGTTGCTCACGCAGTGAAAATAATCCATTTGATGAATGATATCGGGTAAACAATTGCTCTTTAAGTACGCTTGGCGCGTTATTCCATTTTCGCCAGCTTGCCCAGGGAAAAGCATTGGGATCGGGGACGCCCATCCGGCAGTAGCACTCCCGCCCAGGCTCTGCGTAAACATCGGTAGAGACCCCGGCCGCTTTTGGTGTTACTGGCGGAGAGCCCTGGGGTACGGACACATGCGCTGGAGTTACACGTACAGGCGTGGTGAATATCACCTCATAGCCAATGCCGTGTCGGCTCTTAATTAACCCAGCCGCCATCAGCTTATCATAGGCCATCACTACCGTTATTTTGGCAATGTTCAATGCCTGAGCCTGCTCGCGAATAGAGGGGAGTTTATCTCCACACAGCAAATCACCCCGCTGAATGGCCTGTAAATAAAATTGAAATATCTGCAACTGCAGCGGAGTCCGGCTTTCTCTATCGAGAGTCAGTTTGAGCATGATAAATTCCTTATTTATAGATGGTAATTATATTACGGACTTCTGCTCTTTACTATTTGACGAACCTCATAGAGTGGATGCTGTTCCTATAATCTGCCTTCGCTGTCTCTATTTTTGATTTTTTTTATCCCTTAGCGTGTCGCTATTAAAAAAATGGAGGCAAGCATGTCGTGGATAAGAAAAAACGCACTATGGTGCGCATTCGCCGGGGCGGTAGCAATGGCCCTGGCTATTTGGGGAACGTGGCAAGGCGTTCATTACACCAGTTCTACCGAGTTTTGTTTATCGTGTCACTCGATGCGCACATCTGGCGAGGAGTATAAAACCAGCATGCATTTTCGTAATGCTTCAGGTGTGCGTGCGGAGTGTAAGGATTGTCATATTCCGCCAGGCATCGTCCCAACGCTGGTTCGTAAAACGCAAGCCTTAAACGACCTCTACCACACCTTTATCTCTCCTTCGATCGATACCCCGGAAAAATTTGCCGCAAAGCGGGCGGAGTTGGCCCAGCGAGAATGGGCGCGCATGAGCGCGAATAATTCAGCGGCGTGTAAATCCTGCCATAGCTATGAGGCGATGGATCACGGTAAGCAATCGGCAAATGCAGCGGCGCAAATGACCGCGGCGGCGGCAAAAGACAGTAACTGTATCGATTGTCACAAAGGCATTGCCCATCACAAACCCGATATGAGCAGCGGTTTTCGCGATCGTTACAAGCAGATGCAGCGTCAGGGAGAGCAGTTACCCACGGCGACGACGCTGTATTCGTTAGGCGAAAAATCACTGACTGTGACAGCAGAGAGCCCGGCAGGTAAAGCCATGCTGTACCCGGCAACGCAAGTGCGTGTGCTGAAAAGAGAAGGAAAAAACGTTCAGATAGAGCTGACCGGCTGGCGGGAAAGCAAAGGACGTGGACGGGTGATTACCCAGTATATGGGTAAACGCGTTTTTGCTGCCGTATTAGATGCCTCGCTGATGAGCAATGTGAAGGTTGAGCAAACACAGGTTGATCCGGAGTCACATCAGGAGTGGCAGCAGGTCAGCGTGATGGCCTGGAGTTCGGCGGAGGGTTTTACCGACAATATTGACCCCCTCTGGCAATACGCCGATCAGATGTTGCAATCCACCTGTAGCGCTTGCCACAGCACGCCGCCGCCGACCCGTTATTCCGCGAATGGCTGGATCGCCGGACTGAAATCCATGTCCACCTACTACCGGCTTAATCCGGTGGAAGACCGTACGTTGTTGAAATATCTCCAGACTCACGCCAGCGATATACCTCAACCTAACAATTCAAAAGGATAATTTATGGATATTCATGATTTTAATCCGTCACGTCGACGGTTTTTAAGCGGAATGCTGGCAGTCGGTGCCGTCAGCGCTTTAGGGCCAAATCCACTGATCTCAAAGGTCTGGGCAGCGGGTGAAAACCCGGAGCAATGGATCCAGTCTGGCTCGCACTTTGGCGCTTTTGAAGCCAAAGTCGTGAACGGTGAATGGGTCGATACCCGCCCCTTCAAACATGACAAATACCCCTGCGATATGCTAAATGCGGTGCGTGAAGTGGTCTACAACCCATCGCGCGTGCGCTACCCGATGGTGCGGCTGGACTGGCTGCGCAAGCGTGAAAAGTCAGATCGCAACCAGCGCGGCGATAATCGCTTTGTCCGTGTGAGCTGGGATCAGGCGTTGGATCTGGTTTATGAAGAGCTGGAGCGGGTACAAAAGACCTACGGATCTTCTGGTGTCTTTACCGGGCTGGCGGACTGGCAAATTGTTGGCAAATTTCATAAGGCCGGCGGCGCGATGGATCGGGGACTCGGCTTGCACGGTAGCTATGTAACGACCGTCGGCGACTACTCGGCAGCCGCAGCGCAGGTGATTTTGCCGCATGTGATTGGTTCGCTGGAAGTTTATGAGCAGCAAACGTCACTCCCGATGGTTATCGAAAATACCCAAACCATCGTGCTGTGGGGCTGCGATCCTATCAAGAATCTGCAGATCGAGTTCCTGGTTCCCGATCACGATGCGTTTGGCTATTGGCAGCAGATTAAAGAAGCGGTTGCGCAGGGTAAGATGCGCGTTATCAGCGTTGATCCGGTGCGTAGCAAGTCGCAAAACTATCTTGGCTGTGAGCAGTTGGCGCTGCGACCGCAAACGGATGTCGCGTTATTGCTGGCGCTGGCGCATACCCTGTACGAAGAAAAACTGTATGACGTGGCGTTCATTAACGATTATACCGTGGGCTTTGAACAGTTCTTGCCGTATCTGCTTGGGGAAAGCGACAAGCAGCCGAAAAACGCCGAATGGGCGGCGGAAATCTGCGGTCTGACGGCGGAGCAGATCCGCGACTTCGCCCGCCTGCTGGTCAAAGGCCGGACACAGTTTATGGGCGGCTGGTGCGTGCAGCGTATGCACCATGGCGAGCAGTATCCGTGGATGCTGGTGGTGCTGGCCAGCATGGTTGGCCAAATTGGCTTGCCGGGCGGCGGAGTAGGGTTTGGCTGGCACTATAACGGCGGCGGGACGGTCACCTCTGCCGGTCCCGTCCTGTCCGGCCTCGGGAGCATCAACAATCCCCCGGCCGCGAAATACAAAGCGGATTTCCGCGGCGCTTCAGAGCATATTCCTACCTCGCGAATGATCGATTGTCTGCTGGCGCCAGGCAAAAAGATCGCTTTCAACGGTGAAACATTAACTTTCCCTGATATCAAAATGGCGATTTTCAGCGCCGCCAATCCGTTCCATGCGCAGCAGGATCGTAACCGCATGATCGAAGCGTGGAAGAAGCTGGAAACCGTGGTCGTTCTGGATCATCAGTGGACAGCATCCTGTCGTTTTGCCGATATCGTCCTGCCTGTGACCACGCGCTTTGAGCGTAATGACATTGAGCAGTTCGGTACACACTCGAATAAAGGGCTGATGGCGATACATCAGGTGGTTAAACCGCAGTTTGAAGCGCGACATGACTTTGATGTCTTTGCCGGTCTGTGCAAACGCTTTGGTCAGGAAGAGACATACCGCGAAAAGCGGGATGAAATGCAGTGGATAAAAGCCATTTATGATGAGGGCGCGAAAACGGGAGCGTCCCTTGGCGTGAGTATGCCGAACTTCGAGAGCTTCTGGCAGGGCGAAGGATACATTGAATATCCTGCCGGGAAGCCGTGGGTGCGTCACGGAGAATTTCGCGAACAGCCGGATATCAACCCGTTAGGAACACCCTCTGGTCTGATTGAAATTTACAGCAAAACCATCGCGGGCTTTGCCTACGATGACTGCCCGGGGCATCCGGTGTGGATGGAACCCTTTGAGCGTACCCATGGCAGCAAAACAGATAAATATCCGCTGCATCTGCAGTCCTGCCATCCGGATAAACGTCTGCACTCCCAGCTGTGCTCAAGCGAGGCGTTTCGTAACACCTATGCGGTGGCAGGAAGAGAGCCGCTGTACATGAGCGAGTCGGATGCCCGCGCACGTGGCCTGAAAGCCGGGGATATTGCGCGCGTGTTTAACGCCAGAGGCCAGGTGCTGGCCGGGGTGGTGATCAGCCCGGATTACGCGCCTGGCGTCGTCCGGATTCATGAAGGCGCGTGGTATTCGCCGCAGGAAGGCGGGAAAGCGGGCACACTATGCACTTATGGCGATCCGAATGTGCTGAGTGCGGATATCGGTACATCACAACTGGCGCAGGGGCCTTCGGCGCATACGGTGCTGGTCGAGGTGGAGCGGTACCAGGAGAATGCCCCGCAGGTCACAGGCTTCGGCGGGCCGGAGGTTGTGAAAGAGGAGGGGGCAAGTGCAGCATAATCATATTCATCGACAGCGGGCGGCGGTGTACCAGTGGTTTTCGCAACTGCTGTTCCGCGAGCTGGACGAGGAGCAACTCATCCGCCTGGAAAGTGGGGAAAGCCGAAAGTGGCTGGCGTCGTTGACGGCTATCCCTGGGTTATCCGTTGATGTCAAAAACCTGGAACGTAGTCTCGTTCGGGCGCTGCGCCGGGAAAGCCGACAGCTGGAGCTGGCGGCGGACTATGCCTCGTTGTTTTTGCTGGCACCTCCCGGCGGCGTTTCTCCCTATGCGGGGCATTATCCGCATACGACCGCGCCTGATGAACGCAAGGAAATGAATGTGCTGTTAGTCGAGTATGGGCTGACCCCGCAGGACAACGAGCCTGCCGACCATATTGCTGTACAGCTGGCACTGATGGCGAGAATGGTTACCAAAAAGGAGACGTTATCGGCGCAATATTACTTTTTGCATCATCACATTATGTGCTGGGCACCCCTGCTACGGGAAAGTTGTTTACACCGGGACGAAGAGGGGGTTTATCCTCAGGCGGTTAACGTCATAACGCATTTTATGCGTGAGGATGAGCTGTATCTGGAATCTCTGTTGGTGGATGATTTTTACCTCAGCAGCCAGGGCTGAAAAGAAACAAAGGGACAGCAAATGCTGTCCCTTTTCGCCGGTGTCGCAGCAGAAAAGTTAGTCTGCGCGGCCCATATAGCGACGTTCTTCGATATGAATACGGATTTTTTCACCTGCACTCAGATATTCAGGAACCAGGATAACCAGACCGGTGCTCATGGTCGCTGGTTTGTTACGCGCACTTGCTGACGCGCCTTTAATGCCCGGTGCCGTTTCAACGATTTCCAGGTCTACCGTTTGCGGCAGTTCAAGCGCCAGCAACTGACCGTCCCAGGTCAGTACCTGCATATCCGGCATTCCGCCTTCCGGGATGAACAGCAATTCTTCTTCGATCTGGTCTTTGGTGAAGGTATACGGGGTATAGTCTTCTTTATCCATGAAGACGTATTCGTTGCCATCGACATAGGAGAAATCAACGCCACGACGGCTCAGGGTGACGGTATCAACGATGTCATCGCCTTTGAAGCGCTCTTCAACTTTCAGACCGGTACGAACATCAGAAAAACGCATTTTGTACAGCGTGGCGGCGCCACGTGCGGTTGGTGATTGAATATCAATATCTTTTACAATCAGCAGTTTGCCGTTGTAATTCAGTACCATACCTTTTTTAATTTCGTTCGCTCTTGGCATCGAAAAAATCCTGTAATGAGGAGTGTCTAAAATATCGCGTAAAACTACTCGCGCCGGGGCATTCAGGCAAGCGGAATTGATGCTTTTGCTGGTGCAAAAAAGGTGTTACTGTGCGCTTCCTGCACAATCCGATGGTTTACGATAAAGAGAGTACTGTATGGAATGCCGTCCGGATTGTGGTGCATGTTGCACCGCGCCTTCAATTTCCAGTCCCATCCCCGGCATGCCTGATGGCAAGCCCGCTAATACACCATGCGTTCAGCTGGATGAATCCCTGCGCTGTAAAATTTTTGCTTCGCCTCTGCGGCCAAAAGTGTGCGCCGGTTTACAGCCCAGTGCGGAAATGTGCGGACAGACGACGCACCAGGCCATGGTCTATCTCATCGAGCTCGAGGCGCTGACCGCACCTTAAACGTCTTTGATGCGCGTCAGACACGCGACGGTGGCGACGATCATCACCAACGCAAACCAGAATACCGCGTGATAGTTCCAGATTTCAGCGGCAATACCCGCCAACGATCCGGCAATAATCCAGCCCACGCGAATGGTATTTGTATAGAGAGTTGTGGCTGAACCCGCTTGTCCCGGCATCAGATCCTGGAAATAGAGCATGCCAATCCCGCCGAGGATGCCGATGTAAATCGCGTTCAGCAGCTGTAAGCCAAGCAATATCGCCGGAGAGTGGGCCAACAGCATGCCGGCATAAAAGAAAAATCCGGCGACAACGGCGATTCTCATTAACAGGCGTTTGCCCAGACGCTTCGCGAAGTATCCGGCAATCAACATGGTTGGGATTTCCAGCCCCGCGGCAGTTCCCATCATGATGCCCGCCAGCTTTTCCGGCAGATGCAGTTCGTTGATAATAAACAACGGCATATTAATGATATAGAGACTGTTAGTCCCCCACATTAACGTGCAGATAACAAACAGCAGCAGCGTGTCGCGTCGATTGCGGCGCGGGGCTTCTACCGCGCCTGTCGCGAGAGGCACGTTTTTACTCATCGAGGGTAAGAACAGCCAGACCATTACGCCGCAGACAACAAACGCCACCGCCGCGCTGAGGTACATCACCGTAAAGCTAAACCCCATGGCCAGCGCGTAGGCCAGCGGTGGGCCAATCACCCAGGCCAGCGAAACCTGCGCACGTAATATCGAGCTGAACATGACGGCTTCCCGACCCGTACGGTCGGCGTGCTCGCGGGCGAGAGCAAACATTTGCGGGTTGGCGGTCGAACCGAAGCTGCTGAGGAATACCCCGACAAATAGCAGAATAAAATAGTTACGGTTCCAGGCGAACAGCACGCAGGCCAGCATCCCCAGCACGCAGCAAAACACAATCAGGTTTTTGCGATCGCCTTTTTTATCTGAACGTCCGGCCAGAAACTGACTCACCAAAATGCCGATTACGGCGCTACCGGTAAAAAAGAACCCGACCATGCCGGGACGGGCATGGACTTCATCCGTCAGAAAAAGGCTGAGGGTTGGCGTCTGCAACGCACCGGCGATACCCGTCAGAAATGCGACAAGCAGGAACGCCGAAGACGTTAAATCAAACGCCTTGGGTGTGGCGGCTACGGGGGTGTTGTGCATGTTTTGATATCAATAATGTGAAGAGACGCGGAGTTTACGCTGCTTGTCAGAAAATAAACAGGGAGCCAAATCAAAATCGGCATCAAAAATCAAAATAGCATTTCAGTCAGAGAAAGCAGTTTGCTGACGCTGCTGAATCTGACAGGCTGACGCCGTTTTTGCGTCAGCAATTTTTTCTCCTCCGCGGAAAAAATGTGCGTTATCTCTAAATTCAGCAAGTAATTTGTCAACTTTACTTGTGTGCTGAAGAAAAAAGAGCAAGACTTCTTGAAACGTTTCAGCGTCATCTCGCCATAACTGATGGAGTCAGGTGACGCCTTTTTTCTCATGTTAGCTGAATCGTTTCAAATCAGCGGGAGAGGAGAACCATGTTCCAGTTATCTGTTCAGGATATTCACCCGGGCGAACAGGCCGGGAATAAAGAAGAGGCTATTCGCCAGGTTGCCGCTGCCTTAGTGCTGGCAGGTAACGTAGCGGAAGGCTACGTCGATGGCATGCTGGCGCGTGAACAACAGACGTCCACGTTCCTCGGCAACGGTATTGCTATTCCTCACGGTACGACGAACACGCGCGATCGGGTGCTGAAAACCGGCGTGCAGGTGTTTCAGTTTCCGCAGGGCGTGATCTGGGGTGAAGGGCAGGTTGCTTATGTGGCAATCGGCATCGCCGCCAGCTCTGATGAGCACCTCGGTTTATTGCGTCAGCTGACGCACGTGCTGAGCGATGACTCCGTCGCTGAACAGCTGAAATCTGCGACCACGGCGGAAGAGTTGCGCGCGTTGCTGATGGGGGAAAAGCAAAGCGAACAGCTGAAGCTTGATAACGAAACGCTGTCGCTGGACGTCGTTGCCAACTCGCTGGTCACGCTGCAGGCGCTCAACGCCGCACGGCTGAAAGAGGTCGGCGCGGTTGACGCCACCTTTGTGGCCAGAGCCATTAATGAGCAACCGATGAATCTCGGTCAGGGGATCTGGCTGAATGACTGTGCTGAAGGCAATGTGCGCAGCGCCGTTGCGGTCAGCCGCGCAGCAACAGCGTTCGATGTACAAGGTGAAGCGGCAGCCCTGCTGGTGACCGTCGCCATGAATGACGAACAACCGGTTGCGGTGCTGAAGCGCCTTGGCGATTTGCTGCTGAATAATAAAGCTGACCGTTTGTTGAAAGCCGATGCGGCAACGGTGCTGGCGCTGCTGACCAGCGATGATGCCTTAACTGATGATGTACTGAGCGCCGAATTTATTGTGCGCAATGAGCATGGTTTACACGCCCGCCCGGGCACCATGCTGGTGAATACGATTAAACAATTTAACAGTGAAATTACCGTGACAAATCTTGATGGAACCGGCAAGCCGGCGAATGGACGCAGTCTGATGAAAGTTGTGGCATTAGGCGTGAAGAAAGGACATCACCTGCGCTTTACCGCCCAGGGTGAAGATGCTGAACAGGCGCTGAAAGCGATTGGCGAAGCCATCGCGGCGGGTCTTGGGGAGGGCGCGTAATGAGCAGACGTGTTGCTACTATCACCCTTAACCCAGCCTACGATCTGGTGGGTTTCTGCCCGGAAATTGAACGCGGTGAAGTGAACCTGGTTAAAACGACCGGTCTGCACGCGGCAGGGAAAGGGATTAACGTCGCTAAGGTTTTGAAAGATTTAGGTATCGATGTAACGGTGGGCGGTTTCCTCGGTAAAGACAACCAGGATGGTTTTCAGCAGTTGTTCAGCGAGCTGGGTATCGCCAACCGTTTTCAGGTTGTACAGGGGCGTACCCGTATCAACGTCAAGCTGACCGAAAAAGACGGCGAAGTGTCCGATTTCAATTTCTCCGGCTTTGAAGTTACCCCGGCTGACTGGGAACGCTTTGTGAATGACTCGCTGAGCTGGCTGGGCCAGTTCGACATGGTGTGCGTCAGCGGCAGTTTGCCGACCGGCGTTAGCCCGGAAGCATTCACCGACTGGATGACGCGCCTGCGCAGTCAGTGTCCTTGCATTATCTTTGATAGTAGTCGTGAAGCACTGGTGGCCGGTCTGAAAGCGGCGCCGTGGCTGGTAAAACCAAACCGTCGTGAACTGGAAATCTGGGCTGGCCGTAAGCTGCCAGAAATGAAAGATGTGATTGAAGCTGCACATGCGTTGCGCGAGCAGGGTATTGCTCACGTGGTGATTTCACTTGGCGCGGAAGGTGCGCTGTGGGTTAACGCTTCGGGTGAGTGGATTGCTAAACCGCCGTCAGTCGAGGTGGTAAGCACCGTAGGCGCGGGTGATTCAATGGTTGGTGGCCTGATTTACGGCCTGCTGATGCGTGAATCCAGTGAACACACCCTGCGTCTGGCAACCGCTGTTGCCGCCCTGGCGGTAAGCCAAAGCAATGTGGGCATTACCGATCGTCCTCAGTTGGCCGCAATGATGGCGCGTGTCGACTTAAAACCGTTTAACTGACAGCAGGAGAGGCATAATGAAAACGCTGCTGATTATTGACGCTAATCTCGGCCAGGCTCGCGCTTATATGGCGAAAACCCTGCTTGGAGCGGCGGCGCAGAAAGCACATCTGGAAATTATTGATAATCCTAATGATGCCGAACTGGCAATTGTTCTGGGCGACACGCTTCCTGCCGACAGTTCGCTGAACGGCAAAAAAGTCTGGCTGGGCGATATTGGTCGTGCGGTTGCGCATCCTGAACTTTTCCTCAGTGAAGCGAAAGGTCACGCAAAACCTTATAGCGCTCCGGTTGCGACAGCGTCCGTGGCCAGTAGTGGTCCAAAACGCGTGGTGGCGGTGACGGCTTGTCCAACTGGTGTTGCCCATACGTTTATGGCCGCTGAAGCTATTGAAACGGAAGCGAAAAAACGTGGCTGGTGGGTGAAGGTTGAAACCCGTGGTTCTGTTGGCGCAGGCAATGCCATTACGCCGGAAGAGGTGGCTCAGGCGGATCTGGTGATTGTGGCGGCTGACATTGAAGTTGATTTGGCGAAGTTTGCCGGAAAACCAATGTACCGTACTTCTACTGGCCTTGCGCTGAAGAAAACGAAGCAGGAACTGGACAAAGCGCAGGAAGAAGCAACGCCGTACCAGCCAGCCGGCAAAGCGCAGTCTGCAACCACTGAAGGTAAGAAAGAGAGCGCTGGCGCGTATCGTCACCTGCTGACGGGCGTATCCTACATGCTGCCGATGGTGGTTGCTGGCGGTCTGTGTATTGCACTCTCATTCGCTTTTGGTATCGAAGCGTTCAAGGAGCAGGGTACGCTGGCGGCGGCGCTGATGCAGATTGGCGGTGGTTCAGCTTTCGCGCTGATGGTGCCGGTTCTGGCGGGCTACATCGCGTTTTCCATCGCTGACCGTCCGGGTCTGACGCCAGGTCTTATCGGCGGTATGCTGGCGGTGAGCACCGGTTCCGGCTTTATTGGCGGGATTATTGCCGGTTTCCTTGCCGGTTATGTGGCGAAGCTCATCAGCACGAAGCTGAAACTTCCGCAGAGTATGGAAGCGCTGAAACCGATCCTGATAATTCCGCTGCTCTCAAGCCTGGTGGTTGGTCTGGCCATGATCTACCTGATCGGTAAACCAGTGGCGGGCATTCTGGAAGGTCTGACCCACTGGCTGCAAACCATGGGAACCGCGAACGCGGTGCTGCTTGGAGCGATTCTTGGCGGCATGATGTGTACCGATATGGGCGGTCCGGTTAACAAAGCGGCGTATGCTTTCGGTGTGGGCCTGCTTAGTACGCAAACCTATGCGCCGATGGCGGCGATTATGGCGGCGGGTATGGTGCCTCCGCTGGCCCTGGGGCTGGCAACGCTGGTGGCGCGTCGTAAGTTCGACAAAGCGCAGCAGGAAGGCGGTAAAGCTGCGCTGGTACTGGGCCTGTGCTTTATTACCGAAGGGGCTATCCCATTTGCTGCCCGTGACCCGATGCGCGTTCTGCCTTGCTGTATCGTTGGCGGCGCGATTACCGGAGCTATCTCGATGGCGGTGGGGGCTAAGCTGATGGCGCCGCACGGCGGTCTGTTCGTGCTGTTAATCCCTGGCGCAATCACTCCGGTGGTTGGATACCTGCTGGCCATTATTGCCGGTACGCTGGTAGCCGGTCTCTCCTACGCGGTGCTGAAACGCCCGGAAGCAGAGGTTGTGGCAAAGGCGGCCTGATTTAACGCTGACATCCGGGGCAGAGATTTCTCTGCCCCTTTTTTTATCCATTAGATCTGCCTGGTAGTGTTAAACCGGTTCAGGCAATCATTGGCGCGATGATAAAACCAAAGGCAACGCCAGCAATGATCCCGCCAAGCCCTGGCAACATAAACGGATGGTTTAAGACATACTTACCCACGCGCGTTGTCCCGGTGGTGTCGAACTCCATTGCCGCCAGCGAAGTCGGATAAGTTGGCAGAACAAACACGCCGGTCACTGCGACATAGGAAGCCAGAATGGCCCATGTGGGTACGCCGAGCGCGACGGCAAGAGGGATAATCAGCGGCGTGGTGGCTCCCTGCGAATAGAGAAGCGCGCAGGTACCAAACAGCACCAGCGCCAACAGCATCGGATAAGCCCGTAGAATATCGCCCGCGATATCCTTTATCCCCGTTAAGTGGGCATCAATGAAAGTTGTGCCCAGCGTAACAATCCCCAGAATCACTGCCAACGAACTCATACCCGCCCGAAACGTGGATGTCAGGACAATCGCGTCTGTTGATGTTTTGCATAGCACCACCATCAGACACGCGGCAGCTAGCATGCAGATAATGATAATATCCCGGGTATTCATGGGGTTACCTGCATCGAATCCAGGGCGAAATTGAGGGCATGCGGCAAGAATAACGATGACCACCGTTGCCAGCATAAACAGGGCGACTGACAGTCTGGCACCTGGCGTTGTGCTGTTTTGCCCTGCATATTTACGCACCAGTCCTTTTTGCAGGCGTTCCAGATAGACTTCATCATCCTGTAGCTCACATCCCTGACGTGAGGCGATAAAAGCGGCGACCATCGCGGCGACAAATGAGGCAGGCAGACATACCGCCATAACCTGAATAAAGCTGATACCGTTGCCTTCCATAATAGTCAGCATAGCGGCCATTGCGGCACTGATCGGTGAACCGGATATCGCCACCTGAGAAGCGACTACGGAGCCTGCGAGCGTACGAGAAGGGCGAATACCTGACTCTTTGGCAACTTCGGCAATCACCGGCAGAGTAGAAAAGACGATGAACCCTGTTCCCGCCATAATCGTCATCGACCAGGTAATAATCGGCGCAATAATATTGATATATTTAGGGTTACGGCGCATAAAATTACCGGCAATGCGAACCAGATAATCCATGCCTCCGGCGGCCTGTAGCGCCGATGCCGCCACCACCACCGTCATAATAATGAGAATAACGTCAACGGGTGGTGAACCAATTTGCAGCCCAAATCCCAGCGTTAAAATAGCCAGCCCCAGCCCGCCGCATAAACCAATACCAATTCCGCCAAGGCGGATACCGAAAAATATTGCGCCCAACACTACGATAATTTCTAGCCAAATCATAATGGCCTCCGCCAGAGAGTAATTTGTAATTAAAATGGATTTTTATTTAATGCAACAATTAAACAGGTATGGACATTCATTGTGCCAAAAGGTGATTTTTACCCACGCGTTTCTCGTACCATTTAATACCGGCACGAACCAACGAACCGGTTGAATCAATATATTTCTCAGGTGACTTGTTGACTGCTTCGGCAAGAATGACAGGAACTTCAGTACATCCGAGCACGATGACTTGTGCCCCGCGTGAGAAGAGTGCTTCAGCCTGTTCATTCATCAGCGTTTGCGCCCGCTTAGCATCACCAGCTTTTAAGCAATAGATGCTTTCCATCACTTTTTCCTGACTGGATGAGTCAGGGCTGATGCAGGTTAACCCAAGAGATTCTATGCCTTTTTGATAGAGGCCCATGTATAAAGTGGCGTTGGTGGCGAGTAATCCGATTTGCGATTTCCCGCAGTTTTTAACCTCATTGATGGTCGTTTCAACGATACTGAGCAGCTCTGTATGGCAGCACGCTTTTAATTCATTAAACCAAAAGTGGGCGGTGTTACAGGGGATCACAATACACTCGGCGCCAGCATCTTCGAGTTTATGCATATAATCGCGCATTGCCGGAAGTGGGGAATGACCATGATGCATTAACGCGTCGGTTCGGTCTGGAATGTCAGGAATAGATGAAATAATTAAGGGGATATGTTCCTGGTCACGTTGCGCAGCGGTAAAAGTGACGAATTTATTAAACAGATCGACCGTTGCTGCAGGTCCCATACCACCAAGCACGCCAATTAAACCTTTCACGATATATACCTCAATTCACCGATAATTAATATTCAGAGCCGGGTTGTGTCTGCTGATAATGTTTAACAGCAGTGAGACGTGAGGAGAAATGCAATAATGTATGGTTCAATGCAAAAACCGCATGACTGTTGTTTATTGTGTAACCTCAGCAGGCCGGTATTCGGCCAGAGGCTACGCGTTACGCGGCGGAAAAGCGGTCGTAACCGATAGGGAGAGAAGTATGTTAATGTTAAAAATGAAGCCTTTATGCAAAAAACGAATCACCAGGCGCTAATGATGAATGTCATCTCCGGAACTATTCAGGCATGATGCTTTAAGGCTAATAGGCATATTTAAATATCCGCGTGATAAGCATGAAAAATATTGAGACAAAATGGTTATACGACTTTCTTACGTTGGAGTCATGCCGTCATTTTTCCCAGGCGGCTGAGGAGCGCAACATATCCCAACCGGCATTTAGTCGGCGGATCAAGGCGCTCGAATCAGCCGTGGGTGTGCTGCTTTTTGATCGCACAACGAGCCCACTGCAACTCACGGAGGAGGGCAAGCTATTTCATTCGCAAACCCGTAGTTTGTTGCAACAGCTGGAATGTAATCTGGATGAGCTAAGCGGCCACAATTTACTGGGTGTACCCAATATCAAAATAGCAGCGGCACATTCTTTGTCGCTGACGATGTTGCCCAGGTTGGTGCACTCAATGGCGGCCTGGGGGGAGGAGTTTGTCTATCACGTTGAAGCTATTGATGTTGTTCAGGCGGTGAATACTCTGCGCGAGGGGAAAAGCGATTTTATTATCTCCTTTCGGGATGAAGACTTAATGCAGTCACCTTTCTGCGGCTTGAAGGTTTTTGAGTCTGAACTGTACCCCGTGTGTGCTGCTGATGCGCAGGGTAAGGCGTTGTTTGATATCTATCAGTCGCAGGCGCCGATTCTGAACTATACCAGCACATCCTACATGGGAAGATTGGTAAACCGTCATCTGGCGGAAGTAGGCGGCATTTCAGCCCGTACGCTGTTTATGTCTTCGATGAGTGAGTTATTAAAAAATATGGCATTGGATGGGCATGGTATCGCCTGGCTGCCGGCGTGGACAATCGTAAACGAACTGCGCGAAAAGCGGCTGGTTTGTCTGCAGACGCCGGAACTGATGGTGCCTATTCAGGCTTATATTTACCGAATGGATACCCGGTTGAATAAAACGGCTGAGCACTTCTGGCGGATTTTGTACAACCATATGCCAGAGGACCTTGTTTCGCTCAGTTGATACGAACCGGATCGTCTGGCGCATCTGAAAAATCTCCGGTTATGCCGGAGTTAAACTCTTTAGACTGCTTGAATTGTGTACTACTTCTCATTTTCTCTTTCCTTTACAGACTGTATCTATAAAAAATTGTGATTCTGTTCATATCTATTGAGTTTAGATCTTGAATATGGATTTACTTTGTCAAAAACACGCTTACTATGAACATATGTTTGATAGTGAACACGTGCTCTAATAACCTGATGTGTGGCGTTGGTTATTTTTAACGAACTCATTTGTGGCAAGTTAATTGCCAGGGGATGTGCTATGCGTGAAAAGGAATACATAGTAACTATTGGCTCGGCCAATATGGATGTTGCTGGGTATTCGCATGCTTCTCTAAATTATGCGGATTCGAATCCAGGAAAGATAAAATTCACCCCCGGCGGAGTTGGACGTAACATTGCACATAATCTCGCGCTGCTGGGGAAAAATTCATGGTTACTGACGGCGGTTGGTAATGATTTTTATGGACAATCGTTATTGGCGCAAACCAATCAATCCGGAGTTCATGTTGATAAGTGTCTTATCGTTCCCGGAGAGAATACGTCCAGTTATTTATCATTGCTTGATAATACCGGTGAAATGTTGGTTGCCATTAATGATATGAGCATTACCGAACATATTTCAGCAGATTTTTTATCACAGCATCATGATTTTATTCGGCAGGCGAAAGTCATCGTCGCCGATTGCAATATCAGCGAAGATGCCCTGGCATGGGTGCTGGAAAATGCCGGAGAGGTTCCGGTGTTTGTTGACCCGGTATCGGCATGGAAATGCGTCAAAATTCGCGAGCGGCTTGGACAAATTCACACTCTTAAACCCAACCGGCTTGAAGCCGAAACGCTAAGCGGTATTGCGCTTTCCGGGCGTGATGACGTGGGTAAAGTCGCCGCCTGGTTTCATGATCGCGGCTTAAATAGGCTGGTGCTCAGCATGGGCGGTGACGGTGTTTATTACAGTGATATTGCGGGGAGCCGTGGTTGGTCACTGCCGATTAAAACTCACGTCATTAATGTTACCGGGGCTGGCGATGCAATGATGGCTGGACTGGCTTCCTGCTGGGTAGACGGCATGCCCTTTATTGATTCGGTTCGATTTGCGCAGGGTTGTTCATCAATGGCGTTAGCCTGTGAATATACCAATAACCCTGATTTGTCTGTTGCGAATGTAAGCTCATTAGTGGAGAACACAGAATGTCTGAATTAACTCTTTCCTCTGAATTATTACAAATATCTCCAGAAGTACAGGAAGCATTAAACAGTAAGAAGCCGATTGTTGCACTTGAATCAACCATTATTTCTCATGGAATGCCATTTCCGCAGAATGCCCAGACAGCGATTGAAGTAGAAGAAACTATTCGTAAACACGGTGCGGTTCCTGCGACCATTGCCATTATTGGCGGAATAATGAAAGTTGGTTTAAGCAAAGATGAAATTGAGCTGCTTGGGCGGGAAGGTCATAGCGTTACGAAAGTAAGTCGTCGTGATTTGCCTTTTGTGGTCGCGGCAGGAAAAAATGGTGCAACGACTGTTGCCTCAACCATGATTATTGCCGCCCTGGCGGGAATTAAAGTATTTGCGACAGGGGGAATAGGTGGGGTTCATCGTGGTGCTGAACATACCTTTGATATTTCCGCGGATCTGCAAGAACTGGCGCATACCAATGTCACGGTAATTTGTGCCGGGGCGAAATCTATTCTTGATCTCGGCTTAACTACTGAATATTTAGAAACCTTTGGTGTGCCGTTAATTGGGTATCAAACCAACGCGTTGCCAGCATTTTTCTGCCGTACCAGTCCGTTTGAGGTCAGTATACGTCTGGACAGTGCGCAAGAGATTGCCCGTGCCATGGCGGTGAAATGGCAAACGGGTCTCGACGGCGGTCTGGTTGTTGCGAACCCCATCCCAGAGCAGTTTGCGATGGCCGAAGAGAAAATTAATGCGGCAATCGATCGGGCGGTAAAAGAAGCGGAAGATCAGGGCGTTGTGGGCAAAGAGAGTACGCCGTTCCTGTTAGCGCGGGTTGCAGAGCTGACCGGTGGTGACAGCCTGAAATCAAATATTCAGCTGGTGTTCAACAATGCGGTACTGGCCTGTGAAATTGCGAAGGAGTATCAGCGCCTCGTCTGACAGAGTATCCCGGGCAGAATGCGGTCGCCCGCGAATATCAAACCTACCAAAACCTGGCGATAACGCCGGGTTTCCTGGCATGAAGGGAATTTCATTATGGATATAATGAGAAGTGTTGTGGGTATGGTGGTATTACTGGCCATCGCGTTTCTGCTGTCAGTAAATAAAAAACGTATAAGTCTGCGCACGGTCGGGGCTGCACTGGTACTGCAAATCGCAATCGGCGGCATTATGCTGTACTTCCCGCCAGGAAAATGGCTGGTTGAACAGGCTGCGCTCGGTGTCCACAAGGTGATGTCATACAGTGACGCGGGAAGCGCATTTATCTTTGGCTCCCTGGTTGGGCCAAAAATGGATGTGCTGTTTGACGGAGCCGGGTTTATCTTCGCTTTTCGGGTGCTTCCGGCCATCATTTTTGTGACCGCACTGATCAGTCTTCTCTACTACATTGGCGTGATGGGGCTGTTGATCCGCATCCTCGGCGGTATTTTCCAGAAAGCGCTGAACATCAGTAAGATCGAGTCATTTGTCGCCGTAACGACGATTTTCCTCGGGCAAAACGAGATCCCGGCGATCGTGAAGCCGTTTATTGACCGCCTGAATCGCAATGAGCTGTTTACCGCTATTTGTAGTGGGATGGCCTCGATTGCTGGCTCAATGATGATTGGTTACGCCGGAATGGGCGTTCCGATTGACTATTTGCTGGCGGCATCGTTGATGGCAATCCCTGGCGGTATTTTGTTCGCGCGTATGCTGAGTCCGGCTACTGAAGAATCTCGCGTCACCTTTGAGAACCTGTCATTTACTGAAACGCCACCGAAAAGCATCATCGAAGCAGCGGCGAGCGGAGCGATGACCGGGCTGAAAATTGCTGCTGGCGTGGCGACGGTCGTAATGGCATTTGTTGCCATTATCGCGCTGATTAACGGCATTATTGGCGGAATTGGTGGGTGGTTTGGCTTTGGTCACGCCACTCTGGAAGGGATCTTTGGCTATGCGCTAGCCCCGCTGGCGTGGATTATGGGTGTGGACTGGGGCGATGCGACGCTGGCAGGCAGCCTGATCGGACAGAAGCTGGCGATTAATGAGTTTGTCGCTTATCTCAACTTCTCGCCGTATCTGCAAACGGGTGGAACGCTGGATGTGAAGACCATTGCGATTATCTCGTTTGCGCTGTGCGGTTTCGCTAACTTTGGTTCGATTGGCGTTGTCGTCGGGGCATTTTCGGCGATAGCGCCACAGCGTGCCCCGGAAATCGCGCAGCTTGGCATGCGCGCGCTGGCAGCAGCAACGCTGTCAAACCTGATGAGCGCCACTATAGCCGGTTTCTTTATCGGGCTGGCATAGCGAAAATAATGCCGGATACGCGTAGCGCCATCCGGCATTACATTTAAGCAGTTTGCAGCAAATACAAGGCGTTATCTGCTGAGAGGGTTGGGTTATTGATGCTGACGCTGGCTCGCGATAATGCCGCGCAGGCCATGGCAAAGTGAGCGCTTTCACGAAATTCACTACCTTCCAGAAAGCTGTAAAGCAATCCCGCCATAAAAGCATCGTCGGCGCCAAAACTGTCTACAACCGTATGCTCAGGAGGCGTCAGTAAAAACTGTTCTCCGTCCTTTTCGCTGCAAAAAACGGATTCATCTTCCAGGCAAACAAAGATTCGTTTTACCCCTTGCTGATGGAGACTATTAACGGCCAGTACGCGATCGGCATCTGAATGAATAGGTTGACCCCACAAAATCGCCAGCTCTTTCTGCGTTGGTTTTAGCGTATGAATACGCGTAAACCAGGTCTTCATTTTTGCCGCTTTGAACTCTGAAACGGTGTCAATGAATACCGGAATATCATCAGCAATAGTAAAGACCCACTCAATGGCTTCGGCAGTCAGATTGCAATCTGCCAGTACGACACCGGAATGGCGGATCAAATCTCGCGAACTGTTCAGTAACTGCGGCGTCAATTGTTGCAGGATATGGGTATCGTTAATTGCCAGTACGGTCTCTTCCTGCTGATTAGCGATCGACAGGTAAGTTGAGGTGTTATGTCCATGCAGGCGTATGCAACTGGAAACGTTAACACCGGCCTGACGCGTTTGTTCCAGCAATGTTTCGCCATAGAAATCACTGCCAACAGCGGAAATTAAGTGGACGTCACGGCCCAGCAGCGCCAGGTTGTGGGCGATGTTGCGTCCCACGCCGCCTGCCGAGCAGTGAATGTTACCAGGGTTAGAGGCAGCCTGAGGATAGTGGATGTCAGCAACACCACGAATATCCATATTGATCGCCCCGACAACCACGCAATAATCCTGTTCGGTAAGGATATAACCTTTACCTTTAATCATGCCTTTACGCATCAAATCCATAATATGCGCAGCAACGCGTGAACGGCTGATCTGCAAAATATCGGCGATTTCATTCTGCTGAATCAACGGATTGCGACGCAGGATCTTAAGGATCTGCTTTTCCCTGTCGTTCATGATTATGCCACCGCTTTTTCTGTTTGCTGGGCTTTCAGCCAGGCAATCTCTTCTGCCCAGATATCCGGATTAATCGTTTCGAGCACCAGCGGAATGCCGTCAAAACGATTGTCCTGCATGATCCAACGGAAGGCATCGTGGCCAATATTGCCTTCACCTAAGCTGTGGTGACGGTCAACGCGACTGCCAAATGCGCTCTTGGCGTCGTTCAGGTGCATACCGCGTAGGTACCTGAAGCCGACAATACGTTCAAATTCCGCAAACGTCTTTTCGCATTCCTCGACGGAGCGCAAATCGTAACCGGCCGCGAAGGCATGGCAGGTATCAATACAGACGCCGACGCGGGACTTATCTTCAACGCCGTCGATAATGGCGGCAAGGTGCTCAAACTTAAATCCAAGGTTGCTGCCTTGTCCGGCGGTATTTTCGATAACTGCCGTAACGCCCTGGGTCTGAGCAAGGGCGATGTTGATGGATTCGGCAATGCGCGCCAGACACTCATCTTCCGGGATC
Organism: Citrobacter sp. RHBSTW-01044; assembly: GCF_013781945.1. NCBI lineage: Bacteria > Pseudomonadati > Pseudomonadota > Gammaproteobacteria > Enterobacterales > Enterobacteriaceae > Citrobacter > Citrobacter sp. RHBSTW-01044. The sequence continues at coordinate 1,697,702 of NZ_CP056180.1, forward strand.
TGCATCAAATGGCTGCCCGGGTGAAAGTTCAGCAAGGATAAGCCCAGCAGTTCACAGCGCTGCATTTCATCTATAAACGCATCACGTGATTTTTCCAGCGCATCGCTAACCGGATGACCGAGGTTAATCAGGTAACTGTCGTGAGGCAGGATCTGGGCGGCAGTATAATGATACTTCTCGCAGGCAGATTTAAAATCATCAATGATTTCGGTGGTCAGCGGCGCGGCACGCCACTGGCGCTGATTTTTGGTGAACAGGGCGAATGCGGTCGCTTCGATTTCTGCGGCTCGAATAGCGGCGTTAGCCAGACCGCCAGCGGCGCTTACGTGCGCTCCGATATATTTCATAAATTTAACCCGCCATACTCAAATACAAAAAGGGAGAGTATAGCGGGTTAATAGAGGTGAGTCGTGATCGTTTATGCCATCAGCGCGTGGATAGCGACGTTAATCGCACCGCCACCCACAATCAGCCAGACAAACAGCAGCAGGGCCATCAGTAACGGTTTGGCACCGGCTTTTTTCAGCGCGCTAACGTGCGTGGTCAGCCCCAGGGCAGCCATCGCCATTGCCAGCAAAATGGTGTCCAGCGTTACCAGCATGTTCACTACTGACTGTGGCAGCAGGTGGAACGAGTTAAAAATTGCGACCACAATGAACAGGATGGCAAACCATGGAATGGTTATTTTGCTCTTCTCACCGCCCGTGGCCGGAGACAGTTGTTTAACGCGTGCGGCCAGGAGGATAAGGAACGGTGCAAGCATCATGACGCGCAGCATTTTGGCAATAACCGCGGCGTTTTCCGCATCCGGGCTAATGGCGTGCCCGGCAGCCACAACCTGTGCAACTTCATGCATGGTGGAGCCAATGTAAATGCCGTAGGTTTCTGGGCTAAACCAGTGTGAAAGCAACGGATACATCGCCGGATACAGGAAGATAGCGATAGTACCGAAGATAACCACGGTGGCGACAGCGACGGTCACTTTACTGGCTTCTGCTTTCACCACTGGTTCGGTTGCCAGCACGGCGGCGGCACCACAAATGCTGCTCCCCGCGCCAATCAGCCAACTGGTGTGACGGTCCAGACCAAATACTTTCTGCCCCAGGAAACAGGCAATCATAAAGGTACTGCTTAGCGTTAACACATCAATCACGATACCGCTGACGCCGACGTCAGCAATTTGCGCGAAGGTGAGGCGGAAACCGTAGAGGATAATCCCCAGACGTAATAAATGTTGTTTCGCGAACAGCACGCCGCCGTCACAGCTTTTCCAGATGTGCGGATAGACGGTGTTGCCGAGAATCATCCCCAATAAGATGGCTAAGGTGAGGGCGCTGAACCCGGCACCTGCGACGGCGGGAATGGATCCTCCCCATAAGGCGACCCCAGTGATAACTGCACTCAGGGCAAGCCCCGGAATAAAATGCCACGCTGTACGACGATGAGTCTGTAAGGTGAGTTCTGTCATATCCTTCTCCTTTATCTGGGTAAAAGAGTAAGGCGAAGTGGTTTAAAAATAAAATTGATTATATATTTATAATTAATCTATATAAGTGGTATACCCGTCATACTTCAAGTTGCATGTGCGTTGGCTGCGCTCGTTCACCCCAGTCACGTACTTAAGTACGCTCCGGGGGATGCTCTCTCTTGCCGCCTTCCTGCAACTCGAATTATTTAGGGTATAAGTAACGGCTATCCGGTGGAAAATGACTATGCATATCACCCTGCGACAACTTGAAGTGTTTGCTGAGGTACTAAAAAGCGGCTCAACAACCCAGGCATCTGTCATGCTGGCATTGTCGCAGTCGGCGGTGAGTGCGGCGCTTACCGATCTGGAAGGGCAACTTGGCGTGCAACTGTTTGACCGTGTTGGCAAACGGCTGGTGGTTAACGAACACGGACGCTTGCTTTATCCGCGCGCGCTGGCGTTACTTGAGCAAACGACCGAAATCGAACAGCTTTTTCGCAAAGATAATGGCGCCATTCGGGTCTATGCCAGTAGCACCATCGGTAATTATATTCTGCCCGCCATGATCGCCCGTTATCGCCAGGACTTCCCTGATTTGCCGCTGGAACTTAGCGTGGGCAACAGCCAGGACGTGATCAATGCGGTGCTGGATTTTCGGGTAGACATCGGGCTGATTGAAGGGCCGTGTCACAGTACGGAAATCATCTCTGAACCGTGGCTGGAGGACGAACTGGTGGTGTTTGCCGCACCGTCGTCACCGCTCACAAAGGGGCCCATTACGCTGGAACAGCTGGCTGCTTCGCCGTGGATCCTGCGTGAGCGAGGATCGGGGACGCGTGAACTGGTGGATTACCTGCTGTTGTCTCATCTGCCAAGATTTCAGATGGCGATGGAGTTGGGGAACTCCGAGGCCATTAAGCATGCGGTGCGCCATGGTCTCGGGATCAGCTGTTTGTCGCGTCGGGTCATTGCGGAGCAGTTACAGGCAGGGACGCTGAGCGAAGTTACCGTGCCACTGCCGCGTTTAGTGCGCACTCTCTGGCGCGTTCATCACCGGCAAAAACATATCTCCAATGCCATTACGCGTTTTTTATATTACAGCGACCAGGTTGAGTAGGGCGAATAGCGCGCTAACTCTCGTCAGGCCACCCTATCCATAATGGCTGTAACGTCTTAACCGCCTTGTGCCGCCCGTTTTCTGCTTTACTTATAATCCGCGGCCAGTCATGAAGGTCTCTTATAACAGCGCATTTGTGCCGGAAGAATGCCATTTCGTCTGCTACAATCGCGCCTCATTTTTTGGATGGATAGCATTTTCACATGGTTTCCGAAACTAAAACCACAGAAGCGCCCACGCTACGTCGTGAACTGAAGGCGCGTCACCTGACGATGATTGCCATTGGAGGCTCCATCGGTACAGGTCTTTTCGTTGCATCTGGTGCAACTATTTCTGCGGCGGGTCCTGGCGGCGCGTTGTTCTCTTATATCCTGATCGGTCTGATGGTGTACTTCCTGATGACCAGCCTCGGTGAACTGGCTGCCTATATGCCGGTTTCCGGCTCGTTCTCCACTTACGGTCAAAACTACGTAGAAGAAGGCTTTGGCTTCGCGCTGGGCTGGAACTACTGGTACAACTGGGCGGTAACGATTGCCGTTGACCTGGTGGCCGCACAGCTGGTGATGAGCTGGTGGTTCCCGGACACGCCGGGCTGGATCTGGAGCGCACTGTTCCTCGGCGTTATCTTCCTGCTGAACTACATTTCCGTTCGCGGATTTGGTGAAGCGGAATACTGGTTCTCGCTGATCAAAGTCACCACTGTAATTATCTTCATCGTGGTTGGCGTGATGATGATTTTCGGTATCTTCAAAGGTACTCAGCCAGTGGGATGGAGCAACTGGACGACTGGTGATGCACCGTTTGCCGGGGGTTTTGCCGCTATGATTGGCGTGGCGATGATCGTCGGCTTCTCCTTCCAGGGAACAGAGCTGATCGGTATCGCGGCAGGCGAATCTGAAGATCCTGAAAAGAACATTCCACGTGCGGTGCGTCAGGTGTTTTGGCGAATCCTGCTGTTCTATGTGTTCGCGATTTTGATTATCAGCCTGATTATCCCGTACACCGATCCGAGCCTGCTGCGCAACGATGTGAAAGACATCAGCGTTAGCCCGTTCACGTTGGTATTCCAGCATGCGGGTCTGCTGTCAGCCGCAGCAGTAATGAACGCGGTTATCCTGACGGCGGTACTGTCAGCGGGTAACTCCGGGATGTATGCCTCCACGCGTATGCTTTACACCCTGGCATGCGACGGTAAAGCGCCGCGTATTTTCGGCAAACTGTCTCGTGGCGGTGTACCGCGTAACGCGCTGTATGCGACGACTGTGGTGGCGGGGCTGTGTTTCCTGACCTCTATGTTTGGTAACCAGACCGTGTACCTCTGGCTGCTGAACACCTCAGGGATGACGGGCTTTATCGCCTGGCTGGGGATCGCGATTAGCCACTATCGCTTCCGTCGCGGTTATGTGTTGCAGGGTCACGATGTGAAGGATCTGCCGTACCGTTCTGGCTTCTTCCCGCTGGGTCCGATCTTCGCCTTTGTGCTGTGCCTGATTATCACTCTGGGCCAGAACTACGAAGCGTTCCTGAAAGATAGCATTGACTGGGGCGGCGTGATGGCAACCTATATCGGTATCCCGCTGTTCCTGATTATCTGGTTTGGCTATAAGCTGGCGAAAGGAACTCATTTTGTTCGCTACAGCGAAATGAAATTCCCGGATCGCGTGAAGAAATAACAGTATAAAAAGCATAACAAAAACCCCGGCATGATGAGTGCCGGGGTTTTTTTATTGCGCCAAACTTAGAAGCTGTAAGTCAGGCCAACCGTGTAACGACGACCATCGAGAACAGTGTCGTAGGTATCGTAATCGATTTGCTTATCCAGCACGTTATACACGCCAGCGGTCATCAGCAGATCTTTGTTAGCATAATAGCGTAAACCAACATCGACCTGAGTATAGGACGGGGTGCCCTGCGCCATGGAGGTACGGCTCAGGTATTCAGACGTTTTCCCGCGCAGATTCAGACGGCTCCAGAAACCGAGATCCTGCGTGGCCTGCCAGTCCAGCGTGGTGTTGAACATATGCTTTGGCATTTTGTTCAATGGCTGACCGGAGAACTGACCGCTTTTCTGTTCAGATTCCGTGTAAGTGTAGTTCGCCGTCCAGTTGATGTCGGAAGTCATCTTCCAGCCGAAAGTGGATTCTACGCCGCGCATATTGGCTTTATCGACGTTAACGCGATCGCTGACGAAGTCATAGTGGGTATTGCCGATGGTACAGGCCGGATCGGAGCTGCTGTTACAGCGGCGCACTTCGGTGATTTTGTCTTTGAAGTCAGTATTGAACAGCGTGACGCCCGCGTTGAGATCGTTGCCGTTATCCCACAGTAAACCGATCTCTTCGCTGAGGCTTTTCTCCGGCTTCAGGTCCGGGTTGCCGACAATGATTCCGTTCAGTCTACCGCCGCCGGTGACCTGTCCCCAACTGGCAGACGACTGGCGCAGATCCGGTGCGCGATAGCCCGCTGAAACGCCGCCTTTTAAGGTCCATTGATCGCTCAGATGCCATACGCCATAACCGCGCGGCGTCCAGTTGTCGCCGTAGTTTTCATCTTTATCCATACGCAGACCGCCAGTCAGCGTGAAGGTATCGGTAACGGCCCACTCATCTTCAGCAAACAGCGCCCAGCTCCAGCGGGTCAGTTTGTTCAGTCCATCAGCAGCTTGCAGCTGGTTGCCGTTATCACTCAGTTTTTCATAACGGTATTGCCCGCCCAACGTCAGGGTGTGCGCCCCAAGGAAGACCTGGTTCTGGTTATTGAAAATCGTGTTGTAGGACTTCATCTGGCGACCTGGGTTTTCGGTCTCTTCCTGCTGGACATAGCTGGTGGAGTTGAAGTCGTCGTAATAACCGCTGTGGGTTAGTGAATACGTTGTGTGCACATACTTGTTTTCGCTTTTACTGTTAGGCTTGCAGCTTCCGTTGCGGCAGCTTTCCTCGGCCATGGATTTGCCTGGCGTGCTGTCGCGATCCTGCAGTTCACGTGCGTAATCGAAGTCGATGTCATTTTTATCATCTGGCGTAAAGTTCAGGGTTAAGCCCCCGTTACGCATACGCTGTTCATTGTAGCCATTGAGGATTTTGTCCTCCGCCCGATGAGAGAATAATCCGGTCACTTTTGCGCCGAGTAATCCGTCAATCAGTGGCCCAGACGCATAGGCGTTGGTCTGATAAATATCGCCGGAGTCTCTGTCTTCCTGGAAAGTGGCATCGCCGTGCAGAGAGCCGGTCCAGGCTTTGGTATTCGACACTTTCTTGGTGATGACGTTAATGACGCCGCCCATCGCATCGGAGCCGTACAGAGATGACATTGGGCCACGGATTACCTCGATACGCTCAATGGATTCCAGTGGCGGCAGCCAACCTTGCTCAATACCTGAGTTGTCGCTGTTAGGACGTGTGCCGCGTGTGCTGATGCGTTTACCGTTGACCAGGAAGAGCGTGTATTGCGAAGCCATACCACGAATACTGATATCGCTGCTGCTACCCCCGCCGGTGACGACGACGCCAGGGACATCTTTTAGCGCATCGGTAACATCGCGATAGGCTTTGTCCTCAATCTGCTGCTTGGTAATAACAGATATCGAAGCGGGAGCGTCCTGAATTTTCTGTTCGAAGCCGGTGGCGGTAACCACCACGGTGTCTTGTTCAGCGGCATGCCCGAGTGATGGGAGACTGGCGACGCATACTGCGGCAGCTACAGCCTTAACGTGAGGTATAGTCATTTGTATCATTCCATTTAAATGAATTTACCCGGCATACTTCAAGTTGCAGATGCGTGGCTACGCGCGTTCATACAACTCGAATTATTTAGGGTAACGATCAGCGCGTCATGTGAAAGGCCATGACAATTGTATGTATTTGTCTTTTAAGGACTCTTTTCAGTAAAGAAGCGAATGGATTGTACAAAAGTATGAATATTTGTAAACACAAATGATAATCGAAATCATTTGTGTTTGATCTCGTTTTGAGGGTAATGCTTTTTAAATCAATAGGATAGTGGAAAAAGAAAAAAGGAGAAAAAGTGAAGGAATGATGGAGAAATGAAGAGGGCTGGCGCCCTCACTCAGGCGTTACTTCAACAAATACTGGGCGTGGAAGCGCAGGTGATCCTCAATAAACGACGCAATAAAGTAATAGCTATGGTCGTAACCTGGCTGGATGCGTAGCGTCATTGGCCATGCGGTTTGACGGGCCGTTTCGGCTAGTACCGCGGGTTGCAGCTGATCGGCGAGAAACTGATCGCTGTCTCCTTGATCAATAAGCGTCGGAATCGCGTCTGCGGGCTTGCTGGCCAACATTAACTCGCAGCTGTCCCACGCGGCCCACTGTGATTTATCTTCACCCAGATACGCGCTAAAAGCCTTCTCCCCCCACGGAACGCGGCAAGGATTTACGATCGGTGCAAAGGCGGAAATGCTGGTGTATTTCCCGGGATTTTTCAGCGCCATAATCAATGCGCCGTGACCGCCCATGGAGTGTCCACTGATGGCGCAGCGATCGCTGACGTTAAACTGCGATTGAATCAGTGCCGGCAGCTCATCACGCAGATAGTCATACATGCGAAAATGCGTTGCCCACGGCTGTTGGGTGGCATTGAGGTAAAATGCCGCCCCCTGGCCTAAATCGTAGCCATCATCATTGGCAACCTGCTCGCCGCGCGGACTGGTGTCCGGCATCACCAGTACAATGCCCAGCTCAGCCGCAATGCGTTGTGCGCCGGCTTTAGTCGTGAAGTTTTCATCATTGCATGTCAGACCCGACAGCCAGTACAGCACCGGAGGCGGGGTGTTATCGCGCGGGGGAGGAAGAAAAATACTGAAGGTCATGGTGCAATTTAACGTGGCGGAGTCGTGACGCCAGCGTTGCTGCCAGCCTTCAAAACAGCGGTGCTCTTCAAGCATTTCCATGCGGGGCTCCTTGTTGTGTTGTACCTGAATATGTTTGCGAACTCACCATAATACAGATTATTCATGGCACTGTGAGCAACTTTCACTTCCGCATTGAGCAAACATACTTCATCATCTATATAACTTTACATTAACACTCGACGTCGCCGGGTAGAACGACAAGTGAAATCGCTACGCTGAAAGGCTGTACCAATTTCAATAATTATCGCGGTGAATACTGGATTATGTGCGCCGCCTCACGCACAATGTTCTGGCTGTGACACAGCCTAAAAACTTTGCCCCATGCAGGGCAGAGGCGCCCCACCTGCAGGAGAAGAAGAAATGTCATCACTCAGTAAAGAAGCGGCCCTGGTTCATGAAGCGCTGGTCGCGCGTGGTCTTGAAACGCCACTACGCCCGCCCGTGCAAGAGATGGATAACGAAACGCGCAAACGTCTTATCTCGGGCCATATGACCGAGATTATGCAGTTGCTCAATCTCGATTTGAGCGATGACAGTTTGATGGAAACTCCGCATCGCATTGCGAAAATGTATGTCGATGAGATTTTCTCCGGCCTCGACTACGCCAACTTCCCGAAAATTACCGTCATTGAAAACAAAATGAAGGTGGACGAGATGGTCACGGTTCGCGATATCACGCTGACCAGCACCTGCGAACACCACTTTGTTACTATCGATGGCAAAGCGACGGTGGCGTATATCCCGAAAGATTCGGTTATTGGTCTGTCGAAGATTAACCGCATTGTGCAGTTTTTCGCACAGCGTCCGCAGGTTCAGGAACGTCTCACCCAGCAAATTCTCACCGCGCTGCAAACGCTGCTCGGGACGAATAATGTGGCGGTGTCGATTGATGCGGTACATTACTGTGTGAAAGCGCGTGGCATTCGCGATGCGACCAGTGCGACCACGACCACTTCTCTTGGCGGATTGTTTAAGTCCAGCCAGAACACGCGTCAGGAGTTCCTGCGCGCAGTACGTCATCACAACTGATTAGGGCAGGGACCATGGAGCGTAATGTCACGCTGGATTTTATTCGTGGCGTCGCCATTCTTGGTATCCTGCTTCTCAATATTAGCGCCTTTGGCTTGCCAAAGGCGGCATACCTCAATCCCGCGTGGTATGGCAACATCACCTTATCCGACGCCTGGACCTGGGCGCTGCTCGATCTCTTTGCGCAGGTAAAATTCCTCACGCTGTTTGCGCTGCTGTTCGGTGCCGGTCTGCAAATGCTGCTCCCGCGCGGCAAACGCTGGATCCAGTCGCGGCTTACGCTGCTGGTTCTATTGGGTTTTATTCACGGTTTACTCTTCTGGGATGGCGATATCCTGCTGGCATATGGCTTAATCGGCCTGATTTGTTGGCGGTTGATCCGTGATGCGCCGTCGGTGAAAAGCTTATTTAACACTGGCGTACTGCTTTATCTGGTGGGCGTTGGCGTATTGCTGCTGCTGGGGGTAATCTCCGGGAGTGAGACCAGTCGTGCCTGGACGCCGGATGCCTCAGCGTTGCTGTATGAAAAATACTGGAAAATAAACGGTGGAATGGAAGCCGTCAGCAATCGCGTGGATATGATGTCCAATAGCTTGCTGGCGCTGGGCGCGCAGTACGGCTGGCAACTGGCGGGCATGATGCTGCTCGGCGCGGCATTGATGCGCAGCGGTTGGTTAAAAGGGCAGTACAGCTTACAGCATTACCGACGCACCGGTGTACTGCTGGTCATTCTCGGGATGGCGATTAACCTGCCTGCTATCGTCGCTCAGTGGCATCTGGACTGGGCATATCGCTGGTGTGCCTTCTTGCTACAAGCCCCGCGAGAGCTGGGCGCGCCGTTGCAAACCATTGGTTACGCCGCGCTGATGTTCGGCTTCTGGCCGCAGCTTAGCCGCTTAAAATGGGTCATTGCCATCGCCTGTGTGGGGCGCATGGCATTAACTAACTATCTGTTACAAACCTTAATCTGCACCACGCTGTTTTACCAGGTCGGCTTATTTATGAAATTTGACCGACTGGAGCTGCTGTATTTCGTCATTCCGGTTTGGGCCGTTAACCTACTTTTCTCCGTCATATGGCTACGTTTTTACCGCCAGGGCCCGGTGGAATGGCTGTGGCGTCAATTAACCCTGCGTGCTGCGGGGACATCATTGCCGCGTACATCCAGATAACGATCTGGATCACATTCATTAACAAAACGGATGTAAGCGCTTTCATTCCTGTGACATCTCTCACGCAGTGCGTTTCATTGTGCTGACAAAATACCCAGCCTGGGGTGTCTGCGGGCAACCGCAATCTAAAACAGGGCAGTGAATATGATCACCATACGTGATGTGGCACGACAGTCTGGCGTTTCTGTAGCGACCGTTTCCCGCGTACTGAACAACAGTGCGCTGGTGAGTCCCGATACGCGTGAAGCGGTAATGAAGGCAGTTACTCTGCTGGGCTATCGACCCAATGCCAACGCGCAAGCGCTGGCGACGCAGGTGAGCGACACGATTGGTGTTGTGGTCATGGATGTATCAGACGCCTTTTTTGGCGCGCTGGTAAAAGCCGTGGATATGGTTGCCCAGCAGCATCAGAAGTATGTCCTGATTGGCAACAGCTATCATGAGGCTGAAAAAGAACGTCATGCCATTGAGGTGTTGATTCGTCAGCGCTGTAACGCACTGATTGTACACTCTAAAGCACTGAGCGATCGGGAACTCGCCGAGTTTATGGATCAGATCCCCGGCATGGTGCTGATCAACCGTCTGGTGCCGGGGTACGCCCACCGCTGCGTCTGTCTGGATAACATCAGCGGTGCCAAAATGGCGACCCGAATGCTGCTGAATAATGGTCATCAACGCATCGGTTATCTGGCGTCAAGCCATCGCATTGAAGATGACACCATGCGCAAAGAAGGGTGGTTAACAGCCCTGAAAGAGCAGGGGATTGTTGCGGCAGAAAGTTGGGTCGGCACCGGTTCGCCCGATATGCAAGGCGGAGAGTCTGCGATGGTAGAACTGCTGGGACGTAACTTACAACTGACGGCGGTTTTCGCCTATAACGACAATATGGCTGCCGGCGCGCTGACCGCGCTAAAAGACAACGGCATCGCTATTCCATTACACCTTTCTATCATTGGCTTTGATGATATTCCTATCGCGCGTTACACCGATCCGCAACTGACCACCGTACGCTATCCCATTGCCTCCATGGCAAAAATGGCGACGGAGCTTGCGCTACAGGGGGCTGCAGGCACGTTAGACCTGGAGGCGACGCATTGCTTTATGCCGACGCTGGTGCGTCGCCATTCTGTGGCGCTTCGGCAGAATGCGGCACCGATCACTAACTCATAACGTTGCGCGATGTAACCGCTTTCAATATGTGAGTAAATTCACAGTATATTAACAATGCGATAGCTATGATGACACTGTTTGTTGCGCTGTAACTACTATGTAACGGTGAATAATCACTTTCACCGAGGTAAAGGTGCCTTAAACAAAAATTAAAGCCTGTTTTTGGAGCGTTGCCAGACACGGAAGAAATATTTTTTAAAAGTGAGCTTCGGCGTTCAGTAACACTTCAGTAACGTTCTGCCTGCCGAGCATTTATCTCAAGTACTACCCTGCATAATAAAACCGGAGATACCATGAATAAGAAGGTGTTGACCCTGTCTGCTGTAATGGCAAGCATGTTATTCGGCGCGGCTGCGCACGCTGCTGATACCCGCATTGGTGTGACTATCTATAAGTATGACGATAACTTTATGTCTGTAGTACGTAAGGCTATTGAAAAAGATGCCAAAGCGGCGCCAGATGTACAGCTGCTGATGAATGACTCGCAGAACGACCAGTCCAAACAAAACGACCAGATCGACGTGCTGCTGGCAAAAGGCGTTAAGGCACTGGCGATTAACCTGGTTGACCCGGCAGCGGCAGGCACGGTCATTGAAAAGGCACGCGGGCAGAACGTACCGATCGTGTTCTTTAACAAAGAACCTTCTCGTAAGGCGCTGGACAGCTATGACAAAGCGTTTTACGTCGGTACCGACTCTAAAGAGTCCGGTATTATTCAGGGTGATTTGATCGCCAAACACTGGGCAGCGAACCCGAACTGGGACCTGAACAAAGACGGCAAAATTCAGTTTGTTCTGCTGAAAGGCGAACCGGGACACCCGGACGCTGAAGCACGTACCACTTACGTGATTAAAGAGCTGAACGATAAAGGCATTAAAACTGAGCAACTGCAGTTAGATACTGCAATGTGGGATACCGCTCAGGCAAAAGATAAAATGGATGCGTGGATGTCCGGTCCGAACGCCAACAAAATCGAAGTGGTTATCGCAAACAACGATGCGATGGCAATGGGCGCAGTTGAAGCACTGAAAGCGCACAACAAAACCAGCGTACCGGTATTTGGTGTGGATGCGCTGCCTGAAGCGCTGGCTCTGGTGAAATCTGGCGCAATGGCTGGTACCGTGCTGAACGACGCCAACAACCAGGCGAAAGCCACCTTCGATCTGGCGAAAAACCTGGCTGACGGTAAAGGTGCGGCAGATGGCACTAACTGGAAAATTGAGAACAAAATTGTTCGCGTTCCGTACGTAGGTGTCGATAAAGATAATCTGGCAGAGTTTACCAATAAGTAAATATTCCGTCTTTGGGCGCAATGTCATTGCGCCCTTAATAACGCACTCTGCAAGGCCAACAAGGTATAATTATGGTCAGCACACATACTCAGTCGTCAGGCGAATACTTGTTGGAAATGACCGGCATCAACAAGTCCTTCCCCGGCGTTAAGGCTCTTGATAATGTCAATTTAAAAGTCCGCCCACATTCCATTCATGCCTTAATGGGGGAGAATGGCGCGGGGAAATCAACATTATTGAAATGTCTTTTCGGTATCTATCAAAAAGATTCCGGTAGTATTTTATTTCAGGGTAAAGAAATCGATTTTCATTCTGCTAAAGAAGCGCTTGAAAATGGTATTTCGATGGTACACCAGGAATTAAACCTGGTATTACAACGTTCTGTGATGGATAACATGTGGCTGGGACGCTATCCCACCAAAGGCATGTTTGTCGATCAGGACAAAATGTACCGCGATACCAAAGCGATATTTGATGAGCTGGATATTGATATCGATCCGCGTGCGCGCGTTGGTACATTATCCGTTTCTCAAATGCAGATGATTGAAATTGCGAAAGCGTTCTCCTATGACGCAAAAATCGTCATCATGGATGAGCCAACGTCATCGTTAACCGAGAAAGAAGTTAATCATCTGTTTACCATTATCCGTAAGCTGAAAGAGCGTGGATGCGGTATTGTTTATATTTCTCACAAGATGGAAGAAATCTTCCAGCTATGTGATGAAATTACCGTGCTGCGCGATGGCCAGTGGATTGCGACCCAGCCGCTGGAAGGGCTGGATATGGATAAGATCATCTCCATGATGGTCGGCCGTTCACTGAACCAACGTTTTCCGGATAAAGAAAACAAACCCGGTGAAGTCATTCTGCAAGTGCGTAACCTGACCTCGCTGCGTCAGCCGTCGATTCGGGATATCTCGTTTGATTTGCACAAAGGGGAAATTCTCGGGATTGCCGGGCTGGTCGGCGCAAAACGTACTGATATCGTTGAAACGCTTTTTGGTATTCGTGAGAAATCATCGGGTACGATTACGCTACACGGCAAAAAGATTAATAACCACAGCGCAAATGAGGCCATTAATCATGGTTTTGCGCTGGTCACGGAAGAGCGCCGCTCAACCGGTATTTACGCGTATCTAGATATTGGTTTTAACTCGTTAATCTCCAATATCCAAAACTATAAAAATAAAGTTGGTCTGCTGGATAATTCCCGCATGAAGAGTGATACCCAGTGGGTAATTGACTCAATGAGGGTGAAAACGCCGGGCCATCGTACACAAATCGGTTCACTGTCCGGTGGTAATCAGCAAAAGGTGGTTATTGGTCGCTGGTTATTAACGCAGCCAGAAATCCTGATGTTAGATGAACCCACGCGTGGTATCGATGTTGGCGCGAAGTTTGAAATTTATCAGCTGATTGCCGAACTCGCGAAAAAGGATAAGGGGATTATTATTATTTCCTCTGAAATGCCGGAGCTGCTAGGTATTACCGATCGTATTCTGGTGATGAGCAATGGTCTCGTTGCCGGAATTGTTGACACTAAAACAACAACGCAAAACGAAATCCTCCGTCTTGCGTCTTTGCACCTTTAAGATTAGGGGCTCCTCATGAGTGCGTTAAATAAGAAAAGTTTTCTTACTTATCTGAAAGAAGGCGGAATTTACGTTGTTCTTTTGGTTTTGCTGGCGATTATTATTTTCCAGGATCCCACTTTCTTAAGCTTACTGAACCTGAGTAATATTCTGACGCAATCCTCGGTGCGTATTATTATCGCATTGGGCGTGGCCGGGCTGATTGTTACCCAAGGGACAGACCTGTCGGCAGGACGTCAGGTTGGCCTGGCGGCAGTCGTGGCGGCAACCTTGCTACAGTCGATGGAGAACGCCAACAAGGTGTTCCCGGAAATGGCTACAATGCCAATCATCGTGGTGGTGCTGATTGTTTGCGTGATTGGCGCCATTATCGGTCTGGTGAACGGTATTATCATTGCTTATCTGAATGTGACGCCGTTTATTACCACCCTGGGTACGATGATCATCGTTTACGGGATCAACTCCCTGTACTACGACTTTGTCGGCGCATCACCAATTTCTGGCTTTGACAGCGGATTCTCCACCTTCGCGCAGGGCTTTATTGCGCTGGGTAGTTTCCGCCTCTCCTACATCACCTTCTATGCGCTGATTGCGGTGGCGTTTGTCTGGGTGCTGTGGAACAAGACCCGCTTCGGTAAAAACATTTTCGCCATCGGCGGAAACCCAGAAGCCGCGAAAGTGTCCGGGGTCAACGTTGCGCTGAACCTGCTGATCATTTATGCGTTGTCTGGCGTGTTTTATGCCTTTGGTGGTTTGCTCGAAGCCGGGCGTATCGGCTCGGCGACTAACAACCTCGGCTTTATGTATGAGCTGGATGCGATTGCGGCGTGCGTGGTTGGCGGCGTGTCGTTCAGCGGCGGGGTCGGGACCGTGTTTGGCGTGGTGACCGGTGTGATTATCTTCACCGTCATCAACTACGGTCTGACCTACATTGGCGTGAACCCTTACTGGCAGTACATTATCAAGGGCGGCATTATCATCTTCGCGGTCGCGCTGGACTCACTGAAGTACGCGCGTAAAAAGTAATCGTATACCGCAAAAAGCCCGGTGCAGCGTAATCTGTACCGGGCTTTTTTGTCAGCGTTACAACGTTAACGCATGCTCTTTCTCACCGGGTTTAAATTTCACCTCACCCAGCTCAATACAGGCTACCGGGCAAACGTGACCACACAACAGGCATCCCACACATTTTTCTGTGTTGCAATGCGGTGTGCGGGTTTCCTCATTCCATTCCATCGCCTGATGTCCGCCGTCATAACAGGAGATGTAACAGCGGCCACAGCCAACGCATTTATCAAGATGGATGTACGGGTAGACGATGTAGCTACGGTCAAGATCCTCCGCGGGGATGATATTGGCATTGGCAAGACCAACCATCTCCTCCAGTGAGTCAAACCCTTGATCGGCGAGGTAATGTGACAGCCCGCTGGCCATGTCCTCCACAATCCGGTAGCCATACTGCATGATCCCGGTGGTCACCTGCAGCGTGGCCGCGCCTAACAGTAAAAACTCGGCGGCATCTTCCCAGGTCTCAATTCCCCCGATGCCGCTAATCGGGAAATTGCGCAGTTCAGGGTGCATGCGCAGTTGTTGGATAAATCGCAAAGCAATAGGTTTAACGGCCTTGCCGGAGTAGCCGGAAATACTGGATTTACCGTTGACGATCGGCATCCCGATTTTTCGGTTCAGATCGATATTCGTGATGGATTTAACCGTATTGATGGTCGCGATACCGTCGGCACCTCCGTGTTTTGCTGCCAGAGCCACCTCACACATATCACCAATGTTCGGTGTCATTTTCGCCAGCATCGGCAGGGACGAGCCGCGTTTAACGGCCCGACAATACTTTTCAACCAGCTCAGGGCTTTGCCCGACATCGCTACCCATGGCATGTGAGGTCATTTGCGGGCACGAGAAGTTACACTCGATCATGTCTGCACCCGCGTCTTCAACCAGGCGGGCCAGTTCCTGCCATTGCTGCTCATTTTCCCCCATAATCGACGCAATCAGGACTTTGTCCGGGTAGTCCTGTTTCAGTCGACGAATTGCGGCCAGATTCTCCTCCAGCGGATGCTCGGCAATTTGTTCCATGTTTTTGAAGCCAATAAAGCCGGTATCTTCTTTGGTGAGATGGTCAAAACGTGGGGAGACTTCATTAGCAATAAAGAACCCGATCGTTTTAAAAACAATGCCACCCCAGCCGCTATCATAGGCTTTGGCGCACATTTCATAACAGTTGCCCACCGGAGAGGAAGAGAGGCAGAACGGGTTGGGGAATTTGACGCCGCAAAAAGTAATAGAAAGATCTTTCGTTAACATGAGCAAGCTCCCTCTAAATAGTGATGAATGGCCTGAGCGGCTTCTTTTCCCGTTTTCACGGCGTAAACAACGGTTTTATCGCCTTTAACAATATCGCCCGCAGCAAACAGAGCCGGATCGGCGGTTTGATAATTGTGCGTATCGATAAGATTGCGCTGTGGCTTTAACGCGGCGAAATTATCAAGCTGAGCATGTTGGCCGACGGCGAGAATAATCTGTTCGGCTTCAAGCGTGAGTTCTCCAGGCTGACGTACGTGCTTAAAGGTGACTCGATTTCCGCTAACCGCCACGGGCGTGAAGCCGTCAATTATCGACACCCCTAAAGCCTGTGTGCTGCTGAATTCTTTGTCGCTGGCCGGGAAGTCGGCGAGTTCTTCACGCGCGACACAGGTGACTGACGGGCAGCCCAGCAGCTTCAACGTACTGGCGACATCCATCGCCACGTCGCCACCGCCGATGATTAATGCACTTTGTGCGACGGTAATATCGCCGTTGGATTGCCGGGCTCGTTGCAGAAAATCGACGGCGATTTCTACGTGATTCGCCCTCTCAAACAGAGGTAACGTTGAACCGTAAGACATCCCAACGGTAACCAGTACGGCGCGGTATTCTGCTTTGAGTTGCTCAACGGAAAGGGCATTGCCGACTTCACAATTGCACTTGATGGTCACGCCCATTTCAACGATACGGGCAATTTCAAGATCCAAAACTGCTTGCGGCAGACGAAACTCAGGAATGCCATAACGCAACCAGCCACCTGGCTGGGCCTGTTTTTCGAAGATTGTGACATCATAACCAAGATTACTTAGCGTTACGCTGGCCTGTAACCCTGCCGGACCCGCCCCGATGATAGCTACCTTGCCGAGCGTTTTTGTTGCCGGCTGATAGATTTTCATTGCGGTCTGCTGTTCAAAATCGGTAATAAAGCGTTGCAGACGTGCAATATCGATAGGTTTATCAATTCCTGAGCGCGTACATCCGCGCTGGCATAATTTTTCGGTTGGGCAAACCCGGGCGCACACCGCACCGAGCGCATTATTTTCGCGGATAGTTTCGGCAGCGCCTTTAAAATTACGAAAATAAATAGAGCGAATAAATTTCCCTGGGTCTGTTTGCGCCGGGCAATCATGACTACAGGGGGCGTCGTGACATAATAAACAGCGGGAAGCCTCTTTTATTGCTAATAATGGGGTAAAAGCAGGCGTGAGCTCATCCAGATAATTTTGTTGTGGCATATTTTCTTCCTTAATGCTTGAGTAAATTAAGGCAAACCGTTAATAACAAAATATAAAAAGTGAAGGCTATTCTTAAGGCTAAGCACTGCAGGAAGAGTATTCTGTGAAAGGATTCACAAATAGAAGATAGTCTGAGGGAAATGCTGGCGGGCAGCATTAATCCCTTACATTGAAATGGTAACTATTATCAAAATATTAGCTATTCTCAAATGCTAATATAAAGGAAAATTCTTTAGCGATAAAAGACTAAGTAAATAACCATCCCGAAGGATAAACATCCGCACCCGGCATAAACCAGCACATAAGACCAAAATTGCAGGGGCTCTTGATTGCGATAAGCGTAAACCGGTTCGCGCGCATTCTTTTTAATTTTATCTACGGCCCCAGAGCGCCAGCCTTTCCATGCTTCGCGAAAACAAAATACGGGAATGAGCAAAAAGGCCAACACGACGAAAAGGGTTTGTACATCCATGCTTATTTTCCTTGTTTCTTTTGTAATTCGAGTAGTTGTTCAGGCGTGACCGCCGGATATCCCTGTGCATCGTCCGGTACCTGATGCATGGTAGGGATGGGCACTAGCGGGCCTAAAAAGCGGGGTTCACGTTTGAAAATATAGAGATCGGCCAGTGCGCCAAAGCGGGCGCCAAATTCACGTACCCGCACGGTGAGCATATCTTTTGGTGAGGGCACCGCATAGCACTGGGCCTGGATGCCCATATGCAGCGCAATAAACAAGGCGCGCTCACAGTGGAATCGCTGAGTAATAATGATGAAATCGTTGGTATCGAACACCTTGCGGGTTCGTACAATTGAATCGAGCGTCCGGAACCCGGCGTAATCAAGCACGATGTCAGCGGGATCGACACCTGCGGCAATCAGATCCTTACGCATCGTCATGGGTTCGTTGTAGCTTTGTTGTGCGTTGTCGCCGCTCAGCAGCAGATAGTTTACCTTTCCACTGTTATAGGCGTTCAATGCGCCCTGAATGCGGTAGCGGTAATACTGGTTGATGACGCCGGTGCGATAGTATTTCGCCGTGCCCAGGACCACACCGACCTGGCGGTAGGGTAAATCCTGCAATTCGTCGTAGATGTAGGGAGCGGTCTTCCAGCTCATCCACCTGTCGAGCCCAAGCACAGTCAAAAGCAGCAAGCCTACCAGGACTAACAGGCTGTAAAACACGCGCTTTAACATGCAGAAAACTCGTTATTTGGATGGAATTTCAATCAGGCTACTGTACCGGAAGACGTAGCGCAAGAAACAGCAATCTGATTGAGGGGATTTTCAGCAAAACGGCCCTGTTGGATGGTAGCAACAGCAAATCTGGCCGACAACCTGGAGCGATTGCAGGCCAGATAAGCGTAGCGCCAGGCAATTAACCGAGCAGCACGCGCTCAATATTATTGCAGCCCAGCGCTTTCAGGGTAGCGGAGGTCGCATCCCACTGAATCAACGGCGCATCGGCTTTTTCAGCCAGCACAGCACGCTGGATATCCGGGTAGTCATAACCGTTAAGGTTCAACAGGTTTAACGCGCCTTGCAGCGGCGGCAGGGTCGGGTTGAAGGCGGCATTTTCCGCATAGCTACCGCTAAAAATTCGACCATCTTTACATTCCAGCGCCACGCCGCTTGGGGAGTTGCTGTACGGCATATGAGATCTGTTGGCGGCGGTGATAGCCGCTTGGGTCAACGCATCGCCCTGCAGTGCGAAGCCGTGATCCTGATCGTCCATCAGCAGTGTTTTAATCTCCAGATCTTTCGGTCCGAAGGCATCTGGCAGGTAATCGCGCAGCACGTGTGGCGCACGTCCCGGCAGATGAATACGTAAATCCAGTCCGCTGTTCAGTTCGTTCATAAACTGGCGACAGTGGCCGCACGGCGTGTAGTTGACGGTGATGGCGGCGAGCCCTTTTTCACCGCGCAGCCAGGCATGGCTGATGGCGCTTTGCTCGGCATGAACGGTTTGCTGCATGGTCGCCCCCAGGAACTCCATGTTGCCACCGAAGTACCAGGTGCCGCTGATGCCGCGAGAAATTGCCCCAACGTTGAAGTTGGACAGCGGAGTACGCGCGCAGGCCGCAGCCAGCGGCAGTAGAGCGAATGCCAGCGCGTCTTCGTCCAGTCCCGATTCGCGTTTCAGCAAAGAGACCTGCTCAGCAGTCAGCATGGCGGGGAAATGCGCATCCGCCAGAACAGGCGCCAGGGCTGATTGCAAGTTATCCGCGAGTTGGGCAAAAGCAGTTTGAAAACGTGGATGCATGGCGATGCCTCATAACAATGTAATGGAATCGTAGTTTACGGGCCTGTTACGGCTTTATATGTGATCCAAATCTCATTGTGTATGCAACTTATGAAACTTAAATTAAAAATGTGCAACGCATCGCAAATAATTAGCCAAAAATTGAAGGTTAACCGACCAGGGCCAGAATAATCGGGAACAGGAATGGGGCGACCAACGAGGTGATAATGCCGCAAATAACCAGCGCTAGAGAGCTAAACGCACCTTCCTGATAGTCCAGCTCTGCACAGCGTGCGGTACCCAGGGCGTGCGAAGCGGTACCCATGGCCAGTCCACGTGCGGCTTTGGTGCGAATACGCATCGCATTGAGCAAAGTATGACCAAACACAGCCCCGAGGATACCAACAAAAATGACGCACACGGCGCTGATGGCCGGAATACCACCAATGCTGCCTCCCACTGCCATAGCGATAGGCGTGGTTACCGATTTCGGCATGATTGACGCAGCAATTTGCGGCGATGCGCCCATCAACAAGGCGATTGTTGTACCTGTAACCATCGCCACAACGCTCCCCGCAAAGCAGATGGCAATAATTGATTTCCAGCGAGCGCGAATCTGGTGCAGCTGTTCGTATAACGGATAGGCCAGCGCGACCACGGCAGGTTGCAGTAAATCGTTCAGCACCTCACTGCCTTTGAAATAGTGATCGTAGGGAATTCCGGTCAGCATCAGAATGGGAATGATCACCACCATGGCGACCAGTAGCGGGTTCAATAGCGGCATTTTAAATCGTGCAGCCAGCTTACGTGCGCCAAAAAATACCGCCAGCGTAAGGGGTAACGACCACCAGATATACGACATCATTCTTTAGACCCTTTTTGCCCAACGATTTTGCGCTCACCGTGCACAATGTGAGAACTCCAGCTCACCACCAGGAAAACGACGAGCGTACTGATGGTACAGGACACCACTACCGGACCAAATTGCGCACGGAGCAGATCAAAGTACTGCATGATCCCCACGCCAATCGGGACAAACAACAGGGCCATATAGCGAATCAGCACATAGCAGCCGGGGTTAACCCATTTTGCCGGTAGCACCTGCAAAGCCAGTAAGACAAACAGAATCAGCATGCCGATAATGCTGCCCGGAATGGTGATGGGGAGTAGCGATGCAAGAAAAATACCTGCATAGAGGCAGGCATAAATCAGGACGAATGCGCGCAAATATTGCCAGATAATGTTCAGTGCTTTGCTCATAGTTGAAACCCTTGACGAGACTGATTCATCATACAATTAAACTTCAAAACGTGCTACCGATCACATCATGAATTCTAAGCATAGAAGAAATAGATATCTGGAACATCGGGCGATGGCCCTAACTGTTCACGTTAAACCTGTGCCAGGTAATACAGAAAACGATTCAGGGCGGTCGTGGGTGTTTCATTGTTGCGCCAGAACACGCCTACGCTGCCTTTTTGTTCAATCTTCGGCAGATTCAGGATAGCCAGCTGTCCCTGGGCGGCATAACGCTGCGCCAGGCGTAGAGAAAGAATAGAGATCATGTCGCTACTTTGCAGCAGGTTGGTGCTGACGTTTATCGACGCCGACTCAATGATGTTTTCCGGTAGCATGACGCCGTTATCTACCAGCGCGTTGTCAATGCTTATCCGGATGGGCGTTCCCGTCGGCCAGACAATCCAGCGCCAGTTAGCCAGATCATGCCAGGTGAGCAGGGGATATTTTGCCAGCGGATGGTCGGGGCGCGCGACGAAACAGACCGGCTCGGTATACAGCACCTGGTAATTGAGCGGCAACTGAAGCGCCCGGCCACCGACGCGTCCGACCACCACATCCACCGAACCCGCGAGCAGATCGTGCAACAGCGGGGTCATCACCTTCTCTTCAATATTAAGATGCAAGGTCGGCAGCTCTGTGAGCAAACCCAGTATCGCCTGTGAAACGCAGTCCGTCGCCACCGGCGAGCAGCCAATCTTCAGACTCCCTACCAGGCCTCCCTGCTTAAAACGGGCGATTTCATACTGTGAACGTTCCATATCATTGATCAGGCGTTGGGCATGCTGCAGTAGCAGCTTGCCGCCTTCTGAAGGGCGTAAGCCTTTGCTATGACGTTCAAAGAGTGTGATACCCATCTCATCTTCGAGCTGTGATAACCATTTTGACAACGCTGGCTGGGTGATATTCATCATTCGGGCGACGTGAGTCAAATTCCCCTGTTCGCCCAGCGCAATAAGCGTTTGCAGGTGGTGTAACTTAAGTTTCTGCGCCCAGTTAGCCATTTGCTATAACCTCCAGGTTATGCCTCTGCATGAAAAGCCATTGTACATTTCATCTCCAAACATACAAAGTCGCAACATACCTAAAACAAAACAGACATCTACTCTACCTGCACTGAGGCATTCACTATGACTCAACAACGTGATCTACAAGCACTGATCGATTCCGCCCCCGTCGGTAAGACCCAGTGGCGCGTTATCATTTGCTGTTTTTTGGTCGTCATGCTCGACGGTTTTGATACCGCGGCTATTGGTTTTATCGCGCCCGACATTCGCACCCACTGGCAACTGACGGCCGGAGATCTGGCGCCGCTGTTTGGCGCAGGCCTGCTGGGTCTGACCGCTGGCGCACTGCTCTGCGGTCCGCTATCGGATCGTTTTGGCCGCAAACGGGTGATTGAACTCTGCGTGGCGCTGTTCGGCGCACTGAGCCTGATCTCGGCTTTTTCCCCCGATCTACAAACGCTGGTTATTTTGCGCTTCCTTACCGGGTTAGGCCTGGGCGGCGCGATGCCAAATACTATCACTATGACCTCAGAATACCTGCCAGCGCGTCGGCGTGGTGCACTGGTCACCATGATGTTCTGCGGTTTTACCCTGGGCTCGGCGATGGGCGGGATTGTCAGCGCACAGCTGGTGCCGGTTATTGGCTGGCACGGCATCCTGGTGCTGGGAGGCGTGCTACCGCTGATGCTATTTGTGGCTCTGCTGTTTGCGCTGCCGGAATCCCCGCGCTGGCAGATTCGTCGTCAGTTGCCGCAAAACGTGATTGCCAGAACCGTCAGCGCCATCACCCGGGAACGTTATGACAATACCCAATTTTATCTCAACGAGGGCGCCGCGATTGCCAAAGGCAGCATTCGCCAGCTGTTCGTCGGGCAACAGTTGCCCATTACCCTGATGTTATGGGTGGTGTTCTTTATGAGCCTGCTGATTATTTATCTGCTCTCCAGCTGGATGCCAACGCTGCTTAACCATCGCGGAATTGACCTGCAGCATGCCTCATGGGTGACCGCCGCCTTTCAGATTGGCGGTACGCTCGGTGCGCTGGTGCTGGGAGTTCTGATGGATAAATACAATCCTTTCCGCGTGCTGGCAGTGAGCTATGCGCTGGGCGCGGTATGTATTGTCATGATTGGTCTGAGCGAGAACGGCCTGTGGCTGATGGCGCTGGCCATTTTTGGCACCGGCATCGGCATCAGCGGTTCGCAGGTGGGTCTGAATGCCTTAACCGCCACGCTTTATCCGACGCAGAGCCGGGCCACGGGCGTCAGCTGGTCTAATGCGATTGGCCGCTGCGGCGCGATTGTCGGCTCGCTCTCCGGCGGCGTGATGATGGCGATGAATTTCTCATTCGATAACCTGTTTTTCATTATTGCCGTTCCGGCGGCCATCAGCGCGGTGATGCTTATGCTGCTGACGGTTGTTATCCGCCAGTCGGCCTCTGTCCCTGACGCGTTGTCACGCGTAGGCATCGTGAACAAATAAGGAGAATCTCTATGTCAGAACTTAATCAGGATGTTAAGAACAGCCGTCAGCAGTTTTACCAGCATATTTCCGGGCAGAATCTGACCCCGCTGTGGGAGTCGCTGCACCGCCTGGTACCGCCAACGCCGAACGCACATTGTGCTCCTGCGTACTGGAACTACCAGGAGATCCGCCCGCTGCTGCTGGAAAGCGGCGATCTGATTGGCGCGAAAGAGGCAATTCGTCGCGTACTGGTGCTGGAAAACCCCATGCTGCGCGGACAGTCTTCAATCACCCCAACGCTGTACGCCGGATTGCAGTTAATCATGCCGGGCGAGGTTGCGCCGAGTCACCGGCATAATCAGTCTGCGCTGCGCTTTATTGTCGAAGGGAAAGGGGCATTTACCGCGGTGGATGGCGAGCGCACCCAAATGCATGAAGGCGATTTTATTCTGACGCCACAGTGGCGCTGGCACGACCACGGCAACCCAGGCAGTGAACCGGTGGTGTGGCTGGACGGTCTGGATCTGCCACTGGTGAATCTGCTGGGTTGCGGCTTTGCGGAAGATTACCCGGAGGATCAGCAGCCGGTCACGCGCAAGGAAGGGGATTACTTACCACGCTACGCGGCCAATATGCTGCCGCTGCGTCATCAGAAGGGTAACTCATCGCCAATTTTCAACTATCGCTACGATCGCAGCCGTGAAGCGCTGCATGACCTGACCCGCATGGGCGACGCCGATGAGTGGGACGGTTACAAGATGCGTTACGTCAACCCGGTAACCGGTGGTTATCCCATGCCTTCAATGGGGACCTTTTTACAACTGTTGCCGAAGGGCTTTTCCTCGCGGATGGCGCGTACCACCGACAGCACTATCTATCACGTGGTGGAAGGAAGCGGGCAGGTCACCATCGGCACCGAGACTTTAAATTTTTCGCCAAAAGATATCTTCGTGGTGCCAACCTGGCACGGCGTGTCATTCCAGGCCCACGAAGATGCCGTCTTATTTAGTTTTTCGGACAGACCGGTTCAGGAAGCGCTGGGGTTGTTCCGTGAAGCACGTTATTAATTTGGGAGAGAGAAAATGACGCAATACGTATTCGAACCACAAGCGCCTGTTACCGTTCCGGTCGTTGGCAGTAATGAACAGTTTCCCGTGCGTCGCGTTTACTGCGTGGGCCGCAACTATGCCGCTCATGCGCGTGAAATGGGTTTTGATCCGGATCGCGAACCGCCGTTCTTCTTCTGTAAACCTGCCGATGCGGTGGTTCCGGTGACGGCCGGTCAAACCCTCGAGCTGCCATACCCGTCGCAGACCGATAACTATCACTATGAGATAGAGCTGGTGGTGGCGATCGGTAAAAAGGGCAGCGATATACCGCTGGAAAAAGCGCACGAATATATCTGGGGCTATGCCACTGGTCTGGATATGACCCGCCGCGACAGGCAGATGGAGATGCGCCAGATGGGGCGTCCGTGGGAAATCGGCAAAGCATTTGATCTCTCAGCCCCCATCGCGCCGCTGCATAAAGCCAGCGAAAGTGCGGATGTTAACAACGCGCCTATCTGGTTGCAGGTCAACGGCGACGATCATCAGCGTAGCGATATTCGCCACCTCATCTGGTCCGTTAATGAAACGATTAGCTATCTGTCCGGCTTTTTCGAACTACAGCCGGGTGATTTGATCTACACAGGCACGCCAGAGGGCGTGGGCGCAGTGGTGAAAGGAGATGTGATCACCGGCAATGTAGACGGTTTAACCCCCATCGCTGTGAAGATTGTCTGAGGTGGATGATGAAGCTGTACAGTTTCTTTAACAGCTCCGCGTCATATCGCGTACGCATTGCGCTGGCGCTGAAGGGGCTTGATTACCAGACGGTGGGTGTCAACATTCGCATCGGTCAGCAGAACGAGCTGGCCTACCGGCGGATGAACCCGGTAGGGCTGGTACCGACGCTGGTCACTGATGAGGGAGAATCACTCGGGCAGTCGCTGGCGATAACCGACTGGCTGGATGGTCACTTTCCGCAGTCGCCGCTGCTGCCAGCCGACTTCCCGGCGCGCAGCCGGGTGCTGGAAATTGTTTATGCCATCGCTTGTGATATCCATCCCGTGAATAACATGCGGGTACTGCGCTACCTGAGCGAAGAGCTAAAGGTCAGTGAAGAGGATAAAAAACGCTGGTATGCGCACTGGATCCAGCAAGGGTTAAGCGCGGTTGAACAGATGCTGCGCCAGAGTCAGTCGGGGACGTTCTGCGTGGGGGATGCGCCGACGCTGGCGGATTGCTGTCTGATCCCGCAGTGGGCGAACGCGTTACGTATGGGCTGTGATCTGAGCGGGTATCCGCGCTGTAAGGCGGTATATGATGCCTGTACCCAGCTTCCGGCGTTTATCGCCGCCGCGCCCGAGAATCAACAAGACAAAATTCCAGCCTGATAAGGAGAACGACAATGGCTAAAGTGACACGCGCAATTATCGTGGGTGGCGGGATTGGCGGCGCGGCGACCGCGCTGTCGCTGGCCCGTCAAGGCATTAAAGTGATGTTGCTGGAGAAAGCGCACGAGATTGGTGAGATTGGTGCGGGCATTCAGCTCGGGCCGAACGCGTTTTCTGCTCTGGATAGCCTTGGTGTGGGTGACGTCGCTCGCAAGCGCGCCGTTTTTACCGATCACATCACCATGATGGATGCGGTAAACGCGAAAGAGGTTGTACGCATTGAAACCGGGCAGGCGTTCCGCGATCACTTTGGCGGTCCTTATGCGGTTATCCATCGGGTTGATATTCATGCTTCTGTCTGGGAAGCGGCACTGGTTCATCCCAACGTTGAGTATCGCACTTCAACTAACGTGGTTGATATTCGCCAGACAGAAGATGATGTGACGGTCTTTGATGAGCACGGTAACAGCTGGACAGCGGATATTTTGGTGGGCTGTGACGGTGTGAAGTCGGTTGTGCGTCAGTCTCTGATTGGCGATGCGCCACGCGTGACCGGGCACGTGGTCTATCGCGCGGTGATTGATTGCGATGATATGCCGGAAGATTTGCGCATTAACGCGCCGGTGCTGTGGGCCGGACCGCACTGCCACCTGGTGCACTATCCATTGCGTGGCGGCAAGCAGTATAACCTGGTGGTGACCTTCCACAGTCGTCAGCAGGAGGAGTGGGGGGTAAAGGATGGCAGTAAAGAGGAAGTGCTCTCCTATTTTGCCGGTATTCATGCGCGTCCGCGCCAGATGCTGGATAAGCCGACCTCATGGCGTCGCTGGTCCACCGCTGACCGCGAACCGGTAGAGAAATGGGGGACCGACCGCATTACGCTGGTGGGTGATGCTGCGCATCCGGTGGCACAATATATGGCGCAGGGCGCCTGTATGGCGCTTGAAGATGCCGTCACTCTCGGTAAGGCGTTACAGCAGTGTGACGGCGATGCGGCTGATGCCTTTGCCTTGTATGAGTCGGTGCGTATTCCGCGTACTGCGCGCATCGTCTGGTCGACGCGCGAAATGGGACGTGTGTACCACGCCGCAGGCGTCGAGCGCCAGGTGCGTAATCTGCTGTGGAAAGGCAAATCTCAGGCGGAATTTTATCGTGGTATGGAATGGCTGTACGGCTGGAAAGAAGATAACTGCCTGTTGCCGCGCTGAGCCTCTTTAATCTCCCGAACGGAGGCGCTACCATAGCGCCTCTTTTTTTGCGGGTGACGATATGCGTGTTTTACTGGCGCCGATGGAAGGCGTGCTCGACTCACTGGTGCGCGAGCTGCTGACTGAAGTGAATGATTACGATCTGTGCATCACCGAGTTTGTGCGCGTGGTGGATCAGCTCCTGCCGGCAAAAGTATTCCATCGGCTCTGCCCGGAACTGCATAACAATAGCCGGACGCCATCCGGCACGCGGGTGCGCATACAGTTGCTGGGACAGTATCCGCAGTGGCTGGCGGAGAACGCGGCGCGCGCGGTAGAACTGGGCTCGTTTGGTGTCGATCTGAACTGTGGCTGCCCGTCGAAGCTGGTCAACGGCAGCGGCGGTGGCGCAACGTTATTAAAAGATCCTGAACTCATCTACCGGGGCGCAAAAGCCATGCGCGAGGCGGTGCCTGCGCATCTGCCCGTGACGGTGAAAGTGCGTCTGGGCTGGGACAACAGCGACAGGCAGTTTGAAATTGCTGATGCCGTTCAGCAGGCTGGCGCCAGCGAGCTGGCGGTGCATGGCCGAACCAAGGAACAGGGCTATAAGGCCGAGCATATCAACTGGCAGGCGATCGGTGAGATCCGCCAGCGGCTTACCATTCCGGTTATCGCAAATGGCGAAATCTGGGACTGGCAAAGCGCCCAGGATTGTATGGCTATCAGCGGATGCGATGCGGTGATGATTGGCCGTGGGGCATTAAATATTCCGAACCTGAGTCGTGTGGTGAAGTACAACGAGCCACGTATGCCGTGGCCTGATGTCGTGATGCTATTGCAAAAATATACCCGTCTTGAAAAGCAGGGTGATACCGGGCTGTATCACGTGGCGCGGATTAAACAATGGTTAGGGTATTTGCGTAAAGAATACTCAGAGGCAACCGCGCTGTTTCAGGAAATTCGCGCATTAAACAATTCACCGGATATCGCGCGCGCGATTCAGGCCATTGATATCGCTAAATTGCATTAACACATTAATCGGCCACCGGAGTGGCCTTTTTTTCAAAAAATCATCTTAAACACGCCAGTCACCACCAATAACCCAATCAGAAAAATAACTAAAATAATCCACAGTAAGATTTTCATCAGCGTTCCTTTTTTGGTGAGTTCAGGTTAAGTATAGGAAAGCCTCTGAAAATCTTCCTGTAATGACCTTACTCCGGTTTACGTGCGCTGAGCAGAAACACCATTGGCCGCTCTTTTTCTTCATCCAGCGCCGGGTTTTCAGCAATCTGTTCAGCGGACGGTCCCCATTCATCGACACAAACGATTTCGAATCCGGCGGCTATCAGCGCATTAATCCAGGTCGCCAGCTTACGGTGCTGTTTTTTGACACCCTCCGCGAACCAGTTACTGATGCGTGTGCCTTCCTGCTGATAATGATTGACCGGCCAGGACTGTTGCCCGGTTTTATCTTTTATCCAACCTTGATTAAGCGGTGCAGTATAAATGGGATGCTCGGCAGAGAATACCAACATGCCTCCCGGTGTTAACGACTGGTAAATCGTTACGAATAATCGCGCGATATCGCGCAAATAGTGCAGGGCAAGTGAGCTATAAACCAGGTCAAAAGAATTTGGTGACAGGGAAAGCGTCTCGAGATCTTCACGGCGATAAACGATGCCATTACCCTGCGTCATGCTGTGCGCCTGGGTTAACATCTTTTGTGAAATATCCAGTCCCACTACGCTGGCCGCCTGGTTATCGCGCGCGTAGCGGCAAAACCAGCCATATCCGCAACCCAAATCGAGGATATTTTTTCCCTGCAGAGCGGGGAGCATCGCTTGTATTGTCGGCCATTCTGGCGCACCGTCGAGCCCTTTTACTGAACGGTCCAGCGTGGCATATCCGGCAAAGAACTCGGGATCGTCATAGATATTCTGTGACATAATGTCTCCATCCATAAATTATTAAAATTAATTAATCTAAATTATTTGTTGGGTGTATATTTTTCCGATTATATATTTTTATTGCCAAAGGTGTATTGCCACGCGTAACTAAAAAAGGAAACGCGACAAGTCGTAATCTCAGCACATCTTTTCTTACCTGTGTCTCTCCATGAATCGTAATTCTGCTTTTGTCACGACGGCATTGTTGCCGCTTTTTATTTTGATGTCAGGTTGCGCGCCGATGCATGATGACCGCCAGTCTCTGTCACAGCAGACCCCCGCTGCGAATGTCGATACCACATTGCCTGCGGCGTTAAAAAATGGCTGGCCGGACAGCCAATGGTGGAAGGCATACCATGACCCCCAGCTTAATGCGCTGATTGACAGCACGTTACGCAACTCCCCTGATATGCAGGTCGCGGAACAGCGCATTCAACTGGCGGAGGCGCAGGCTAAGGCTGTGGAGGCGCAGGATGGCCCGGAGATCGATTTCTCAGCAGATGTAGAGCGTCAGAGAATGTCAGCCGAAGGGCTGATGGGTCCGTTTGCCATTACCGATCCGGCCGCCGGGACGACCGGGCCGTGGTACACCAACGGCACCTTGGGTTTAACTGCTGGCTGGAATCTGGATCTGTGGGGTAAAAATCGGGCCGAAGTGACGGCACGTATTGGGGCCGTTAAGGCGCGTGAAGCCGAGCGCGAGCAAACGCGACAGGTGCTGGCGAGTGGTGTGGCTCGTCTTTACTGGGAATGGCAAACGCAGGCCGGGCTGAAAACCGTGTTGACGCAAATCGAAACCGAGCAGCAGAACGTCATTAACGTTGATCGTCAACTGTATCAAAATGGTCTTACTTCTTCGGTGGAAGGTGTTGAAACCGATATCGATTCCAGCAAAACAGAGCAGCAACTGAACGATGTCAGCGGTAAAATGAAGGTGATTGAAGCGCGGTTGAGCGCGCTGACCAACTCGCAGTCCACAGCCCTGAAACTCCATTCGACCCCGCTGCCCGCGGTGGAAAGCCAGCTCCCGTCCCAGCTAGGTTATTCGCTGCTGGCCCGCCGACCGGATTTGCAGGCGGCGCACTGGTACATTGAGTCATCGCTGAGCAGCATTGATGCGGCGAAAGCGGCGTTTTATCCCGATGTAAATCTGATGGCATTTTTACAACAGGATGCGTTACATCTGAGCGACTTGTTTCGCCATTCCGCGCAGCAAATGGGCGTAACGGCCGGGCTGACGCTGCCTATCTTTGATAGCGGCAAGCTGAACGCGAATCTCGACATTACTAAAGCGCAAAGCAACCTGACGGTGGCGAATTATAACAAAGCCGTGGTGGATGCGGTGAATGACGTGGCGCGTGCAGCATCGCAGGTAGAAACACTGGCGCAGAAGAATCAGCATCAGCAGCAGATTGAGCATGATGCACTGCGCGTAGTGGGTCTGGCGCAGGCGCGCTTCAATGCCGGAATTATTGCGGGCTCCCGGGTCAGTGAGGCAAAGATCCCGGCATTACGTGAACAGTGCAACGCTCTGCTTTTACAAGGGCAATGGCTGGATGCCTCAATCCAGTTGAACCGTGCGCTGGGGGGCGGCTACCACGCTTCGTAACGCACCCGCCCGGTAGACATCGCGCTATCGGGCCGTACTTTTGCTGCTGCGTTTTTTTAACCACCACCGAACGCCTGGCACCAGCACAATCACCAGAGCCAGCCATATCCAGTGCTTAATATGCTGGTCGAGATTGTGTAGCCACGGCGCAATGACTTCTCCCCCCACGTAACCCAGAGTGGTAAATATCAGCGCCCACGCCAGCGCCCCCAGAATATTCAACGGCAGGAAAATTTTAGGCGGCAAATGGCTTGCGCCAATCAGCAACGGGCCGATCACGCGAAAACCATACATAAAACGGGTGCCAATTACGAACAGATAAGGACGGCGCTGGATCATTTTCTGCGCCCGGCGGATTTTGTCGCGATGTTTTGAGAAACGACGCAAAATTTTTCCACCGTAACGACGCCCAAGCAGATACAGCAATTGATCGCCAATCATCCCGCCCAGGGCCACAGAGATAACCACCAGAGGAAATTTAAGTAATCCCTGATGTGCCGCCACGCCGCCCAGCAGGGTAATGGTTTCACCTTCGGCCAAACTGCCAATGACCAATGCGGCGTAACCGTAATGTGCAATAAGACTGTTTATATCCATATGTCTGGATGACCTCCCGACGTTAAGCATACACCCTGTGAATCATCGTGGGGTTTAAAAGCGCTGAATTAGCGGTTCGTTATTTTTGTTGTTGTACAAAAATTAATCCAAAGCTGAATTATACTTGAACTGTTGAGGTCCGGAGCTGACAAGAAGGGGGCGGTATGAACCATGTCTGGGGGCTGTTTTCCCATCCCGATCGTGAAATGCATGTGATCAACAGCGAAAACGAAAGCGTTTCGCATCACTACACCCACCATGTACTGCTGATGGCGGCAATCCCGGTTGTTTGTGCGTTCATCGGTACCACACAAATCGGCTGGGATTTTGGCGATGGCAATATCCTGAAATTATCCCTGTTGACTGGATTTGCAATGGCGATTCTGTTTTACGGGGTGATGCTGGCGGGCGTTGCCGTCATGGGCCGGGTTATCTGGTGGATGGCGCGTAACTACCCGCAGCGTCCGTCGCTGGCGCATTGTATGGTCTTTGCCGGATATGTCGCGACGCCGCTTTTTTTAAGCGGGCTGGTCGCACTTTATCCGCTGGTCTGGCTGTGCGCATTAGTCGGGACTCTCGCGCTGTTTTACACCGGCTATTTACTTTATCTCGGCATTCCAACGTTCCTGAATATCACTCGTGAGGAAGGGTTGAGTTTTTCCAGTTCGACGCTGGCGATCGGTGTGCTGGTACTGGAGGTACTGCTGGCTATTACGGTAATCCTGTGGGGTTACGGCTATCGGTTATTCTGACGGATAAACCTGTCTACGCTGCGTTGTTGACGTAAAAGTCAGCAACGCAGCATTTCGAGACGATTCTCCTGTGGCAGCAAACCTGCCGGATCGTTATGATGCCTGAGCTAGCTTGAGATAATACTTAATCTCTGGCGGTGTGCGTTGTGACGTGCGTGAACCATTATCAGAAATCTCATCATGCTGAAATTCCGAGTTTCATTATTAAGCCTTGCCCTGGTGCTGGCCGTTCCTTTTGCACCCCAAGCCGTGGCGAAAACGGCAACTACCGCAGCGGCTTCTCAACCTGAGATAGCGTCCGGTAGCGCGATGATCGTTGATCTGAATACCAACAAAGTTATCTATTCGAACCACCCGGACCTTGTGCGTCCGATTGCGTCGATTACCAAATTAATGACGGCGATGGTGGTGCTTGATGCACGACTGCCGCTGAATGAAAAGCTGAAAGTCGATATTAGCCAGACGCCGGAGATGAAAGGCATATACTCTCGCGTACGACTGAACAGCGAAATCAGCCGTAAAGACATGTTACTACTGGCGCTGATGTCATCAGAAAACCGCGCGGCGGCGAGCCTGGCGCATCATTACCCGGGCGGATACAACGCGTTTATCAAAGCCATGAATGCCAAAGCGAAAGCGCTCGGCATGACTCAGACACGCTTTGTGGAACCCACTGGCTTGTCGATTCACAATGTCTCGACCGCCCGTGACTTAACCAAGCTGCTGATCGCCAGCAAACAGTATCCGCTGATCGGCCAGCTAAGTACCACGCGTGAAGATATGGCGACGTTTGCCAACCCTGCGTATACGCTGCCGTTTCGTAACACCAACCATCTGGTATACCGCGATAACTGGAATATTCAGTTAACGAAAACCGGGTTTACCAATGCGGCAGGTCACTGTCTGGTGATGCGCACGGTGATTAATAACAAACCGGTGGCGCTGGTGGTGATGGATGCCTTTGGCAAATATACTCACTTTGCCGATGCCAGCCGTTTACGTACCTGGATTGAAACGGGCAAGGTGATGCCGGTTCCGGCGGCGGCGCTGAGCTATAAAAAGCAAAAAGCTGCACAGATGGCGGCGGCAGGTTCGGCGAAGGGCGAGCAAACCGCGCAGAACGATTAAATAAGATATCTTTTCCGGCCTACGCATAGCGAATGTAGCAGTAGGCCGGGCAAGCGAAGCGCCCCGGCAACATGCCCGGTAGCGCTTATCTTTTTCAGGTTTACGATTCTTTCCAGAACTTCTGCTTACTCGTTTTCCCAATACCCGGATTCATACTGTTGGTGGGGTCATTCTCACGGTAAAAACGGGTCAAGGTTTCCGGTGCCTGATACAGATGCCCGACGTTATGCTCTGCCGGATACTGCGCCCCACGCTCACGCAGGAGTTCCAGCATCTGCTCTTTGAGCGCATGCGCATCCACGCCTTTTTTCACGATGTAATCCTGATGGAAAACGTAACACATAAAGTGACCGTAATAGAGTTTGTGCACCAGTTGACTGTCGATCTCTGGGGGCAGATGCTCGTACCATTCGGTGTCGTTACGACGCAGCGCGATATCCAGCGCCAGAATATCTTCCACCTCATCCGCATGTACGGCCTGATAACGAATAGCCGCGCCAGCCGCCGCAAAGCGGTGCAAGAACGCCTTGCTGCCTTCTTCCGCCGTACAGGCAAAGAAGTCGCCTTCAGCGGTTTTGAAATACTCGCTTAGCCAGTTTTGGGCTTCAGCCACGCCGCCACCGGCCATTTTTAACAGCAGGTGATGCTCGTACTTATCGCGCCAGCTTTTCATGCGCGCCGGTAAGTGACTGGGGAATAAATGACCAAATTTCTGCATTGCCCGGTCGGTGAAGTGAGGACGGAAAATTTTCACTTTTTCCAGCATCGCATCGGTGCGGCCTTTCAGGGTGAAGAAGAACGGCATTTTGTCGGTGCCGAGCTTGTCGATCATCAGAAACGTATCTTTGCCGTATTGCTCAGCGATGTCGTAAATATCGCGGTGCATATATTCACCGGCGACCGGCAGATGCTCGAATTTTGCCAGAATATGACGGCGGATCTCCGTCAGCACCTCTGGCTGGTTGGTGCCGATGTAAAAGACCTGCTGGTTTTTTTCGGCTTCGAAGGTGTCCAGACGCACGGCAAAGACCGCGAGCTTGCCTGCACAACCGGACGATTCAAACAAGCGATCCGGGTCGGCGTTATAGCGTGCGGGCGTGTCCGCGTCGATATCTCTGACGCGGGTAACGTAGTCATGATCGTGCGCGTGACGTCCGTCGTGGCGAACATCGTCATCTCTAATACGCTCGTCATCCAGTTTGCTCAGGATCTGCTCCGGGGTCTGGCCCAGCTCGATACCCAGATGGTTAACCAGCTGTAATTTTCCCTGTTCATCAATACGCGCAAACAGCGACATCTCCGTGTATGCCGGGCCGCGCTGTACCAGCGAGCCGCCGGAGTTGTTGCAAATGCCACCGATAACCGAAGCGCCGATACAGGAAGATCCGATTACCGAATGCGGCTCACGGCCAAACGGTTTGAGCGCTTTTTCCAGCGAATAGAGAGTGGTTCCTGGATAGGCCAGCACCTGTTCACCTTTGCCGATGACGTGCAGCTTATCAAGACGCAGGGTGCTGATAATGACAATCTCGCGGTCGTAATCATTACCGCTCGGCGTAGACCCTTCGGTCAGACCGGTGTTAGCGGCCTGCATCAGGATAATTTTATCCGCGGCGACGCAGGCGCTCAAAACGCGCCACAGTTCTAAAAGCGACCCGGGGAACACGACGGCAAGCGCATCGCCCTGGCCGGAGCGGAATCCCTTGCGATAGCGGGCGGTTTTAGCAGGTTCTGTCAGCAGGTGTGAATGACCCACCAGACGGGTCAGTTCATTCAGGAAAGCTTTATTATCTGTTGTAATGGAAGACATTCTCCACTCCTTGTGGTGGGACTCAATATCAGGAACAAGCATAGCGCTTTGTATGACAATACGCTTTCTCATTCATATTGTCTCTGGTTCGTCTTTTACTGATTCGCGCTGGTTTCGAAAATTAGGAGAATAACCTTAGCTTTCTTTATCGCTCCCGTTTAGTCTTACGGCAAACTGCGGTTTTTGTTATATTTTCGCTGCCTCGTCGGGAAAAAATAAAGAGAGAATCAACATGAAATGGCTATGTTCTGTAGGTGTCGCGGTGAGTCTGGCATTGCAACCAGCGTTGGCGGACACTCTGTTTGGTAACCATCCACTGACGCCAGAGGCGCGGGATGCCTTCGTTACCGATTTACTCAAGCAGATGACTGTGGATGAGAAGATTGGGCAACTGCGTTTGATAAGCGTCGGGCCTGATAACCCGAAAGAAGCCATCCGCGAGATGATCAAAAACGGGCAGGTTGGGGCAATTTTTAACACCGTCACGCGCCAGGATATCCGCAAAATGCAGGATCAGGTGATGGATCTCAGCCGCCTGAAAATCCCTCTCTTTTTTGCCTACGACGTATTGCACGGTCAGCGTACTGTATTCCCGATAAGCCTCGGTCTGGCGTCCTCCTTTAATCTCGATGCGGTCAGAACCGTTGGTCGGGTGTCTGCGTATGAAGCCGCCGATGATGGTCTGAATATGACCTGGGCGCCGATGGTCGATGTCTCGCGCGATCCTCGCTGGGGCCGCGCCTCGGAAGGGTTTGGCGAAGATACGTATTTGACCGCCACGATGGGCAAAACCATGGTGGAAGCGATGCAGGGTAAAAGCCCGGCCGATCGCTATTCGGTGATGACCAGCGTCAAGCACTATGCCGCCTATGGCGCGGTTGAAGGCGGCAAGGAATACAACACTGTCGATATGAGCCCGCAGCGTTTGTTCAACGACTATATGCCACCGTACAAAGCCGGACTGGACGCCGGTAGCGGTGCGGTGATGGTGGGGCTTAATTCGCTGAACGGCACGCCGGCGACTTCGGATGCATGGCTGTTAAAAGACGTGCTGCGCGATGAGTGGGGCTTTAAGGGCATTACCGTTTCCGATCACGGCGCGATTAAGGAACTGATTAAGCACGGTACCGCCGCCGATCCTGAAGATGCGGTGCGTGTGGCGATCAAGTCCGGCATCAACATGAGCATGAGCGATGAGTATTACAGCAAATACCTGCCGGGGTTGATTAAGTCAGGTAAGGTGACGATGGCGGAGCTGGACGACGCTGCGCGTCATGTGCTGAACGTGAAATATGATATGGGGCTGTTTAACGATCCGTACAGCCATCTGGGGGCTAAAGAATCTGACCCGCAGGACACCAACGCGGAAAGCCGTTTGCACCGCAAAGAGGCGCGTGAAGTGGCGCGTGAAAGCCTGGTGCTGCTGAAAAACCGTCTGGAAACATTGCCGCTGAAAAAATCCGCCACCGTAGCGGTTGTCGGTCCGCTGGCCGACAGCAAGCGTGATGTGATGGGGAGTTGGTCTGCTGCCGGGGTTGCCGATCAGTCGGTAACGGTGCTGACGGGGATTAAAAATGCCATCGGCGAGCAGGGCAAAGTGGTATACGCCAAAGGGGCGAACATCACCAACGACAAAGGCATTGTCGACTTCCTCAACCAGTATGAAGAGGCGGTGAAGGTTGACCCGCGTTCGCCGCAGGCGATGATTGATGAAGCCGTTAACGCCGCGAAGCAGTCTGACGTGGTGGTCGCGGTAGTTGGTGAAGCGCAGGGAATGGCGCATGAAGCCTCCAGCCGCACCGATATCACCATTCCGCAGAGTCAGCGTGACCTGATTACCGCGCTGAAAGCCACGGGTAAACCGCTGGTTCTGGTACTGATGAACGGTCGTCCGCTGGCGCTGGTTAAGGAAGATCAACAGGCCGATGCGATCCTCGAAACCTGGTTTGCCGGGACGGAAGGCGGTAACGCCATCGCCGATGTGCTATTTGGCGATTATAACCCGTCAGGCAAGTTGCCGATGTCTTTCCCGCGCTCTGTCGGACAGATCCCGGTCTATTACAGCCATCTTAATACCGGTCGCCCGTATAATGCCGATAAGCCGAATAAGTACACGTCGCGCTACTTTGACGAAGCGAACGGTCCGTTGTATCCCTTTGGCTATGGCCTGAGCTACACCACATTCACGGTTTCTGATGTGAAACTCTCTTCTCCGACGATGAAGCGTGACGGGACCGTGATGGCCAGCGTGCAGGTGACCAACACCGGCAAACGCGAAGGTGCGACGGTGATTCAGATGTATTTGCAGGATGTTACCGCTTCAATGAGTCGTCCGGTAAAACAGCTGAAAGGTTTTGAGAAAGTGAATCTTAAGCCGGGTGAAACCCAAACCGTTAGCTTCCCAATTGATGTTGAAGCGCTGAAATTCTGGAACCAGCGTATGCAATACGATGCCGAACCGGGCAAGTTCAACGTCTTTATCGGCGTGGATTCTGCCAGAGTGAAGCAGGGCGAATTTGAACTGCTGTAATTGATATCATGCCTGATAGCGTGACGCTTATCAGGCCTGCGAAATCGTACCATCCGGTAAACTCACTTTGGGTTTGCCGGATTTTTTTATTGTATTATCGCCTTACCGCGAGTAACTCTCAGTGTTACTACCCAATTGCCAGGTTAAGGCTTGATTTTTCGACTATGCTTTTTCCTCAAGTCTCTGAAAAGGGCCGTAAAAGAATGAGGAGTGCAGCATGATAATTTCAAAAGTTTGGGTGGGTTCGCTGGCGTTATTTGCCGCGATCAGCTTGCCCTTACAGGCCGCGTCACCCGTCACGGTCGGTTCAAAAATAGATACCGAAGGGGCGCTGCTCGGCAACATTATTTTGCAGGTGCTCGAAAGTCACGGCGTGAAAACCGTTAATAAAGTACAGCTGGGTACCACTCCGGTGGTGCGTGGGGCAATCACCTCTGGTGAACTGGATATTTATCCGGAATATACCGGCAATGGCGCATTCTTTTTTAAAGATGAGAATGATCCTGCATGGAAAAATGCGCAGGCCGGTTATGACAAAGTGAAAAAGCTGGACGCAGAGCAAAATAAGCTGATCTGGCTAACGCCTGCGCCCGCCAACAACACCTGGACCATCGCGGTTCGCCAGGATGTCGCGCAAAAGAATAAGCTTGAGTCCCTTGCCGATTTAGGCCGTTACCTGAAAGACGGGGGGACGTTCAAACTTGCCGCCTCTGCGGAATTTATCGAACGGGCTGACGCGCTGCCTGCCTTTGAAAAAGCCTATGATTTCAAACTGAATCAGAATCAGCTGTTGTCGCTGGCGGGGGGGGATACCGCGGTGACGATTAAAGCAGCGGCGCAGCAGACCTCTGGGGTCAATGCGGCGATGGCCTACGGTACCGATGGTCCGGTTGCGGCGCTCGGTCTGCAAACATTAAGCGATCCACAAGGCGTGCAGCCCATTTATGCGCCAGCGCCCGTTGTGCGTGAATCGGTGCTGAAGGACTACCCGCAAATGGCAGAATGGCTACAACCGGTATTTGCCAGCCTGGATGAAAAAACGCTGCAACGGCTGAATGCCAGTATCGCCGTGGAGGGGCTGGATGCGAAAAAAGTCGCAGCAGACTACCTGAAGCAAAAAGGATGGGTGAAGTAACGGAGTTTGCAGCAGGTGGGTGTTTTGTCGAATATTTCAGTAAATCGGGTGCTGTTGCTGCTGGTGTTTCTTACCATCGCGGCGGCAGCGCTTCCTTTCATCAGCTATGCTCCCAATCGCCTGGTTTCCGGTGAAGGTCGTCAACTCTGGGATATCCAACCCGACATGGCGTGGGGATTAGCGGCGGCCTGTGTGCTGCTGTTTCTTCTGTGCTTTGTACCGGGAAAATCCGGCAATATATTGACGCTTATTGTTAGCCAACTGTTGGTGATTGCGGCGCTGGTCATCGCCGGCACAACGGCAACGTATCTGGCTCAGACGGGTAGCCCGCTGGCCAGAACCAGCCTGGGCAGCGGGTTCTGGTTAGGGCTGGGACTGATGCTGCTGGCAGCCAGTGACGCCATTCGTCGCATCACCGAACGGGCGTCGTGGCGTTGGTTATTGCACGCACAAATATTCATTTTGCCGCTTGTGTTACTGCTCTCCGGTACGTTTAACGATCTTTCTCTGCTTAAAGAATATGCCAATCGCCAGGATGTCTTTAACGACGCGCTGGCGCAGCATCTGACGATTCTGTTCGCTACCGTGGTGCCCGCGCTGCTCATTGGCGTGCCGCTGGGCGTCTGGTGTACATTTTCTGTCTCCCGTCAGGGGCCGGTATTCGCGGTACTGAACATCATCCAGACTATTCCCTCCGTCGCGCTGTTTGGCCTGTTAATTGCGCCGCTTGCCGGACTGGTGAAGCACTTTCCCTTGCTGGGTTCGCTTGGCGTAGCGGGAACCGGTCTGACGCCTGCACTTATTGCGTTGGT
The DNA here is from genome assembly GCF_013781945.1 of Citrobacter sp. RHBSTW-01044. Classification (NCBI taxonomy): domain Bacteria; kingdom Pseudomonadati; phylum Pseudomonadota; class Gammaproteobacteria; order Enterobacterales; family Enterobacteriaceae; genus Citrobacter; species Citrobacter sp. RHBSTW-01044. The sequence goes on from NZ_CP056180.1 coordinate 1,736,921, forward strand.
GCTGTATGCGCTCTTACCGCTGGTTCGCGGCGTAGTGGCCGGGTTGAATCAGGTTCCACGCGATGTACTTGAAAGCGCCCGGGCGATGGGGATGAGCGCGCGTCAGCGGTTTATCTCGGTGCAGTTTCCACTGGCGCTGCCGGTCTTCTTGCGCAGTTTGCGAGTGGTGATGGTCCAGACGGTGGGGATGGCGGTGATAGCCGCGCTGATTGGTGCAGGGGGATTTGGCGCGCTGGTCTTTCAGGGATTGCTCAGTAGCGCCGTTGATTTAGTGCTGTTGGGCGTGATCCCGGTCGTTGTGCTGGCTGTGTTGATTGATGCGCTGTTTGATTTAGGGATCGCGCTGCTAAAGGTATCGAATAATGATTGAATTTCGCCATGTCAGTAAAACCTATGGCCAGCAAAAAGCCGTCGACGACCTTAACCTGCAGTTAGGAGAAGGCAGCTTTTCGGTATTAATTGGCACGTCAGGTTCGGGCAAGTCTACCACGCTAAAGATGATCAACCGGCTGGTTGAACATGACAGCGGGCAGATCCGTTTTGCCGGGGAGGAGATCCGCAGCCTGCCAGTGCTGGAGTTACGACGGCGCATGGGGTACGCGATTCAGTCTATTGGTTTATTTCCCCACTGGACCGTCGCGCAGAATATTGCCACCGTACCGCAGCTGCAAAAGTGGTCACGTTCACGTATTGATGACCGAACAGATGAACTAATGGCGCTGCTGGGCCTCGAGGCGAGTTTGCGTCACCGTTATCCGCATCAGCTTTCCGGCGGACAACAGCAGAGGGTTGGGGTTGCGCGAGCGTTGGCGGCAGATCCGCAGGTGCTACTGATGGATGAGCCTTTTGGCGCGCTGGACCCGGTCACCCGCGGCGCGCTGCAGCAGGAGATGACGCGTATCCACCGTTTATTGGGACGTACCATTGTGCTGGTGACGCATGATATCGACGAGGCGCTGAGACTGGCGGAGCATCTGATTTTGATGGATGCGGGAAAAGTTGTGAAGCAAGGCACGCCGCTGTCGATGCTCACTGCGCCAGCGAATGATTTCGTGCAAACTTTTTTTGGCCGCAGTGAACTGGGCGTAAGGCTGTTGTCGCTGCGTACGGTAGGGGATTTTATCCGTCGCGGTGAACACTCAGACGGCGAGCCGCTGGTGGATGAGATGACGCTACGTGATGCATTGTCGGTGTTCGTGGCGCGTGGCTGCGACGTCTTGCCGGTCGTGACGCCGCAGGGGTTACCCTGCGGGACGCTTCATTTTCGCGATTTGCTTTCGGAGACGCCGACCCGTGAAACGTCTTGCTGATCCATTGCTATGGCTTGTTGCGCTGTTTCTGATCCTGTTGGTGGGGTTGCCTCACAGTCAGGCCCTGTTTAGTTCGCTATTTCCGGCGCTGCCGCGTCCCGTGTATCAGCAGGAAAGTTTTACGGCGCTGGCGTTGAGCCATTTTGCGTTGGTGGGGATTTCAAGCCTTATTGCCGTCATCATTGGCACCGGCGCGGGAATAGCGGTAACCCGGCCCTGGGGCGCGGAATTCAGGCCGATGGTGGAAACGATTGCCGCCGTGGGGCAGACATTTCCTCCGGTCGCCGTGCTGGCGATCGCCGTACCGGTGATGGGGTTTGGGCTTGAACCCGCGATTATCGCGCTGATTTTGTATGGCGTGTTACCAATTTTGCAGGCAACTCTGGCGGGACTCGGCGGAATTTCTCCCAGCGTGATGGATATCGCCAGCGGAATGGGCATGAGTCAGGGCCAGCGGCTGCGGAAAGTGGAGTTGCCGCTGGCGGCACCGGTTATTCTGGCGGGAATTCGCACGTCGGTGATTATTAATATCGGCACCGCTACGATAGCCTCAACCGTCGGGGCGAACACGTTGGGCACGCCGATTATCATCGGGCTGAGCGGGTTCAATACCGCCTATGTGATTCAGGGGGCGCTGCTGGTCGCGCTGGCTGCGGTGATAGTTGACCGCGGGTTTGAGCGATTAGCGAGCCACCTTACCCGGCACGTAAAATGAATGTGTAGCCTGCCAGCATGACGCCGCCGATACCGCCGATGGCCATCAGCAGGAAGAGGGTGATGACACCGATTTTAGCTGCGCTCATTATGCACTCCTTATGTGAATCTAAGGATTGTACACGTTTGTTAACAGAATATTAAGAGCCGATCCTGGTTGGCTTTAAATACCGAGCGGATAAATATCGTGACCTAACGCGCGCCATTCGTTCAGTTGTTGCTGCTGAGCGGGCGTTTGGCTTTCGCCGCACCAGACCAGTAAGGTTCGCCCTTCAAACAATTCCGGTCGCAATTGGTTTAGCGAGTGGGCGAGGACGTCAACGCGCCATCCCTGCTGGCTGGCAACCCAACCCTCCAGCCATAAGCGGGTGGTATCATGAATGTTCCAGCCGACAACCAGGGCATCTTTACCCTGTTTCTTGCGCGCCGAGGCCAGACAAATCGCGATGTAGTTGATGAGGACACCGTCGAGGATCCCCAGTAACGCCTGCAGGATCGGCTGCTGACATTGCAGGCGGCGGCGTAACGGAATGAACAAATGGGTGTTGAGCGTTTGTGCGGGATAATCCTGACCGCGCTCTTTGATCCACATCCTGAGGCTATGCAGATTATTACTTTGCAAATAGCTCAACAGCGTCTCTTGCTGTTCGCGCCAGCCGTTATGCACATCAATGTTCTCATTACTGAGCAACATTTTTACCTTACTGACCTGAACGCCGTTATTTATCCAGCGTTTTATCTCACGGATCCGGTCGATATCCGCGTCGTTAAACAGGCGATGCCCGCCGTCTGTTCGCTGCGGTTTCAGTAATCCGTAACGCCTCTGCCACGCGCGTAAAGTGACAGGGTTGATATCACAAAGCAAAGCCACTTCACCTATTGTGTAAAGCGCCATCGTCGTCTCACTTATGCTCGCGAGGTCCCAGTTTTACTTTAGACGCTCTTTTGCGAACCAGGTAGTTTTGTCTGTTTTTTGATCAACAAATGGGTGAATTTGTAGTCATGCTCGCGCTTTCGAGTGATCGTTCTCACAAATTCCTTTTTTTTTGCAACACTTCAAAGAAAGTTACGCGCAGCCCATGTATGTTACGCGCTTTTAAGTGATGTGTGGTTGGCAGGTATGTACGAGTTTAATCTGGTGTTGCTGCTGCTTCAGCAGATGTGTGTGTTTCTCGTTATCGCGTGGCTCATGAGCAAAACGCGTTTGTTTATCCCGCTGATGCAGGTCACGATCCGGCTCCCGCACAAGCTGCTTTGCTACGTTACCTTTTCCATTTTCTGCATTTTGGGCACCTATTTCGGGCTGCACATTGATGATTCTATTGCTAATACCCGTGCTATCGGCGCGGTGATGGGTGGGCTGCTTGGCGGCCCGGTGGTCGGCGGTTTGGTCGGTCTAACCGGTGGCTTACATCGCTATTCAATGGGCGGAATGACGGCGCTCAGTTGCATGATTTCGACCATTGTGGAAGGTTTGCTCGGCGGGCTGGTGCACAGCGTGCTCACCCGTCGTGGCCGTACCGATAAAGTCTTTAGCCCACTGACCGCGGGTGCCATTACTTTTGTCGCCGAACTGGTGCAGATGCTGATCATCTTGTTAATCGCCCGGCCGTTTGACGATGCGTTTCGGCTGGTCAGTAATATCGCCGCGCCGATGATGGTGACGAATACCGTGGGTGCAGCCTTATTTATGCGTATTTTGCTCGATAAACGGGCGATGTTTGAAAAATATACCTCTGCTTTTTCCGCCACTGCGCTCAAAGTTGCCGCCTCAACGGAGGGTATTTTGCGCCAGGGGTTTAACGAGGTTAACAGCATGAAGGTCGCTCAGGTGCTGTATGAAGAGCTGGATATCGGTGCTGTGGCAATTACCGACCGCGAGAAGCTGCTGGCATTTACCGGCATTGGTGACGATCACCATCTACCCGGAAAACCTATTTCGTCGTCGTACACCCAACGGGCGATAGAAACCGGAGAGGTGGTGTATGCCGATGGGAATGAAGTCCCTTACCGCTGTTCTTTGCACCCGCAATGCAAATTAGGCTCGACGCTGGTGATCCCTTTGCGGGGGGAAAACCAGCGGGTGATGGGGACCATCAAACTGTATGAAGCCAAAAACCGCCTCTTTAGCTCGATCAACCGCACGCTGGGGGAAGGGATCGCCCAGTTGCTTTCGGCGCAGATTCTGGCCGGGCAGTATGAGCGGCAAAAAGCGATGCTCACGCAGTCGGAAATCAAACTCCTGCATGCACAGGTGAACCCCCATTTTTTGTTTAATGCGCTCAACACCATCAAAGCCGTGATCCGACGTGATAGCGAGCAGGCCAGCCAACTGGTGCAGTATCTGTCGACGTTCTTTCGCAAAAACTTAAAACGTCCGTCGGAGATTGTGACGCTGGCTGATGAAATTGAGCACGTTAATGCCTATCTGCAAATTGAAAAGGCGCGATTTCAGTCGCGCCTGCAGGTGACTTTGACGGTGCCAGATGCGCTTTCGTATCAGCAATTACCTGCCTTTACCCTACAACCTATTGTGGAGAATGCCATTAAGCACGGTACCTCTCAGCTACTGGATACCGGCGAAGTGTCGATTACCGCCCGCCGTGAAGGGCAGTATCTGATGCTGGATATTGAAGATAACGCCGGGTTGTATCAGCCAACGTCTGAGGCCAGCGGATTGGGTATGAATCTGGTTGATAAACGACTGCGCGAGCGGTTTGGCGACGATTTTGGCATCAGCGTAGCGTGTGAACCTGACCGCTTTACCCGAATCACTTTACGACTTCCTCTGGAGGAACTGGCATGATCAAAGTGCTGATTGTCGATGACGAACCGTTAGCGCGGGAGAATCTGCGGATCCTGTTGCAGGCGCAAAGCGACATCGAGATCGTCGGCGAATGTTCGAATGCGGTGGAAGCCATCGGCGCGGTACATAAACTGCGTCCGGATGTCCTGTTCCTTGATATTCAGATGCCGCGTATCAGCGGTCTGGAAATGGTTGGCATGCTTGATCCTGAGCATCGTCCGTATATTGTTTTCCTTACTGCCTTTGATGAATATGCGGTGAAAGCTTTTGAAGAACACGCGTTTGATTATCTTCTCAAACCGATTGAAGAGGCGCGACTGGAAAAAACGCTGAGCCGTTTGCGTCAGGAGCGCACGAAGCAGGATGTATCGCTACTGCCGGAGAATCAGCAGGCGCTGAAGTTTATTCCGTGCAGCGGCCACAGCCGAATCTATCTGCTGCAAATGGATGACGTGGCGTTTATCAGCAGCCGCATGAGCGGCGTGTATGTGACCAGCAGCGATGGTAAAGAAGGTTTCACCGAACTGACGCTCAGAACGCTGGAAAGCCGTACACCTTTGCTGCGCTGCCATCGGCAATATCTGGTGAATATGGCGCAATTGCGGGAGATCCGTCTGGAAGAAAACGGTCAGGCCGAACTGATTTTACGCAACGGGCTGACAGTTCCGGTAAGTCGCCGTTATCTTAAAAGCCTAAAAGAGGCGATTGGACTGTAAAACTGATACACTGCGCGCCATTGCATCACCGACAGTTGAAGGCTCTATGCTAAGTAACGATATTCTTCGTAGCCTGCGCTACACCCTGAAAGCGAACAATAACGACATGGTGCGTATTCTTGCGCTTGCTGACATGGAATCCACCTCCGCAGGTTTTGATACCTGGATGACAAAAGAAGATGAAGCCGGGTTTATTCGCTGCCCGGATATCATTCTCTCCGGATTTTTAAACGGTCTGATTTATCATCTGCGTGGTAAAGACGAGTCTGCGCCGGAACTGGCGCTTGAGCGTCGTGTTAACAACAACACTGTGCTGAAAAAGCTGCGTATCGCCTTTTCGCTGAAAACCGATGATATTCTTGCCATTATGACCGAGCAGAAGTTTCGTGTGTCGATGCCTGAAATTACCGCCATGATGCGCGCGCCGGATCATAAGAACTATCGCGAATGCGGCGATCAGTTTCTGCGTTACTTCCTGCGGGGTTTGACGTCGCGAGTGCACAAAACGAAAGCGTAAAACGACGCTGGCGACCGCGATGAATATCGGGTCGCCAGGGTGTTATTTCACTTCTTTAAAACCCGCCGATTCCATTACCGTTTGCATTTGCTTCATGCTGATATTTTTATCGGCTTTCTCAGAAAGCTTCATCCCGGAAATTGCCTGCAACGCTTTTATATCGACTTTTTCCATATCAATAGTGACATTTTCCTGTGCGTAGGTATCTGTATAGGTGAGCTTTTCTTCTACGCCTGCAATATTTTGATATTTGGCGCTTAACGCATCGAATACTTTTGCGGCTTCCTCTTTATTGCTGGCGCCGACAGACGCATAGCTGATTTTACTTTCGGAGCTTTGTTTCAGAACTTTGTCACCTTTATAGGTGTAAGAGACGGTGATATCCGAACCGTTAAGATTGGCATTGAATGTTTTCGTTTCTTCTTTATCACCACAACCCGCCAGGGAAAAAACCACAACCGATGCCACGGCGAGAGAAACTAATTTTTGTAACGCTGTCATGTAAAACTCCATTTTATGAATATCGAATGCTAAATAATAACGCCAATGAATATGAGGGCCGGGCGGCCTTAATAGCAGAGCAGTATAGAATAAATCTAATAGCGATGGCTAAGCAGTCCGAAAATGGAGTGGGGGAGTGTGTTTAAGATTAAAGGTAAATCACTCAGCAAAAAAAGCGCTGCAGTTGCAGCGCTCGAGATGTCTGATTTATTTCACCTGTTGGCCAGGTTTTGCGCCTTCGTCCGGGCTTAACAGGAAGATATCTTTCCCGCCAGGACCTGCCGCCATGACCATCCCTTCAGAAATGCCGAAGCGCATCTTACGAGGTGCCAGGTTAGCAACCATAATTGTCTGACGTCCAACCAGGGTCTGCGGATCCGGATAGGCAGAACGAATACCAGAGAAGACGTTACGCTTCTCGCCACCGAGATCCAGCGTCAGACGCAGCAGTTTGTCAGAACCTTCCACAAACTCGGCGTTTTCAATCAATGCCACGCGCAGGTCAACTTTGGCGAAATCGTCAAAGGTAATGGTTTCCTGAATCGGGTCATCCGCCAGCGGGCCGGTTACCGGTGCGGCAGCGGCCTTCACTTCTTCTTTCGACGCTTCCACCAGTGCTTCAACTTGTTTCATGTCGATGCGATTGTAGAGCGCCTTAAAGGTGTTGACCTTGTGACCGAGCAGCGGTTGCTTAATGGCATCCCAGCTCAGCTCGCTGTTCAGGAAAGCTTCTACATGTTCAGCAAGCGTTGGCAGAACCGGTTTCAGGTAAGTCATCAGGACGCGGAACAGGTTGATACCCATGGAGCAGATCGCCTGCAGGTCGGCATCGCGGCCTTCCTGTTTAGCAACGACCCACGGAGCCTGTTCGTCAACGTAGCGGTTTGCCACATCGGCCAGCGCCATGATTTCACGGATAGCTTTACCAAATTCACGGCTTTCCCATGCTTCGCCAATCACCGCAGCAGCGTCAGTGAAGGTTTTATACAACGCCGGGTCGGCCAGTTCAGCCGCCAGTACGCCGTCAAAACGCTTGCTGATAAAGCCTGCGTTACGTGATGCCAGGTTGACTACTTTGTTGACGATATCGGCGTTTACACGCTGAACGAAGTCCTCCAGGTTCAGGTCGATGTCATCAATGCGTGAAGAAAGCTTCGCTGTGTAGTAGTAGCGCAGGCTGTCGGCGTCAAAGTGCTTCAGCCAGGTGCTGGCCTTAATGAAGGTACCGCGAGATTTGGACATCTTCGCACCGTTTACCGTCACATAACCGTGTACGAACAGGTTGGTCGGCTTACGGAAGTTGCTGCCTTCCAGCATCGCCGGCCAGAACAGGCTATGGAAGTAGACGATGTCTTTACCGATGAAGTGATACAACTCAGCGTCGGAATCTTTCTTCCAATACTCATCAAAACTGGTCGTGTCGCCGCGCTTATCGCACAGGTTTTTGAACGAACCCATATAGCCAATTGGTGCATCCAGCCAGACATAGAAGTACTTGCCTGGCGCATCCGGGATTTCAAAACCGAAGTATGGGGCATCGCGGGAAATATCCCACTGCTGCAGGCCGGATTCGAACCATTCCTGCATTTTGTTGGCGACCTGCTCCTGCAACGCGCCGCTGCGTGTCCAGGCCTGTAGCATCTCGCTGAATGACGGCAGGTCAAAGAAGAAGTGTTCGGAGTCGCGCATTACCGGCGTCGCGCCAGAAACGACGGATTTCGGCTCGATAAGTTCGGTCGGGCTGTAGGTTGCGCCGCAGACTTCACAGTTATCGCCGTACTGATCCGGAGATTTACATTTCGGGCAGGTGCCTTTAACGAAACGGTCCGGCAGGAACATGCCTTTTTCCGGATCGTAAAGCTGGGAGATAGTACGGTTCTTAATAAAACCGTTCTCCTTCAGGCGCGTATAAATCAGCTCAGACAGCTCACGGTTCTCTTCGCTGTGCGTAGAGTGGTAGTTGTCATAGCTGATGTCAAAACCCGCAAAATCAGTCTGATGCTCCTGACTCATTTCACCGATCATCTGCTCTGGCGTGATCCCAAGCTGCTGTGCTTTCAGCATGATTGGCGTACCGTGTGCGTCGTCCGCGCAGATGAAGTTAACCTGGTGGCCGCGCATTCGCTGGTAACGGACCCAGACATCAGCCTGGATGTGCTCCAGCATATGGCCGAGGTGGATAGAGCCGTTGGCGTACGGCAGCGCGCACGTTACCAGAATTTTCTTCGCGACTTGAGTCATAGTGGGCAATTACTTCTTTTGTAGTGAAAAGGGCTTTGATAGTACCAAAATGGTAATTACTGCGCCAAGCGATAAGGGCATTTATCCGTAAATGAATAATTGTTGCGGTTGGAGTAAACTACCTGGTGACTATTGTATTTTCAGAACAACAAAAAGGAGTCGGGATGAACGCACAATCCCAGGCCAAATCACCAGAGACCCTGCGCGCGATGGTTGCCGGGACGCTGGCGAATTTTCAGCATTCAACCCTGAAGCATAATCTGACGACGCTTAAAGCGTTGCATCACGTCGCCTGGATGGATGACACGTTGCACGTTGAGCTGGTCATGCCGTTTGTCTGGCAGAGCGCGTTTGAGGACTTAAAAGAGCAATGTAGCGCCGATCTGCTGCGTATTACTGGTGCGAAAGCGATCGACTGGAAACTGTCGCATAACATTGCGACGCTGAAACGCGTGAAAAACCAGCCGGGCATTAATGGTGTAAAAAACATCATCGCCGTCAGTTCGGGTAAAGGTGGCGTGGGTAAATCCTCTACTGCCGTGAACCTGGCGCTGGCGCTGGCTGCGGAAGGGGCTAAGGTAGGGATACTGGACGCCGATATTTATGGCCCGTCAATCCCGACGATGCTCGGTGCGGAAAACCAGCGTCCAACCTCTCCAGACGGTACCCATATGGCGCCGATCATGTCTCACGGCCTGGCGACAAACTCTATTGGTTATCTGGTTACTGACGATAATGCGATGGTGTGGCGCGGCCCGATGGCCAGCAAAGCCCTGCTGCAGATGCTGCAAGAAACCTTATGGCCGGATCTTGATTACCTGGTACTGGATATGCCGCCGGGTACGGGTGATATCCAGTTGACGCTGGCGCAAAACATTCCGGTCACGGGGGCTGTTGTGGTGACCACTCCGCAGGACATCGCGCTGATCGATGCGAAAAAAGGCATCGTGATGTTCGAAAAAGTCGAAGTGCCAGTGCTGGGTATTGTTGAGAATATGAGTATGCATATTTGCAGCAACTGCGGTCATCACGAGCCAATCTTCGGCACCGGTGGCGCGCAGAAACTGGCTGAGCAGTATCACACCCAACTGCTGGGACAGATGCCGCTGCATATTTCTCTGCGTGAAGACCTGGATCGTGGTACGCCGACGGTCATCAGCCGTCCTGACAGCGAATTTACCGCCATTTACCGCGACCTTGCAGGACGTGTCGCTGCCCAGCTCTACTGGCAAGGGGAAGTGATCCCGGGTGAAATTGCCTTCCGCGCGGTGTAATTAATAGCGTTAAAAATATTCACCGTATCAATAATGCATTGATGCGGTGAATATATTGGATGAAAAATCTCACTCAATTATTTATCCGGACTGTATAATTCATGTCTTTTTCTGAATAAATACCCTCAATGCATCATTTAAATTGATCAAATTGGTCGAATTAATCTACAATCTCAATTAGCCTTAGCGAGGCAGTTAATCCATAATCTACTGGAAAGACGGCTTGTGTGCTGTTTCCCAACCGATACAGGAATAATGAACGTAATGAAAAAAAATTTATTCTTGGGAGTTATTACTTTGGCTTATGGAATGAGCGCTTCTGCTTTCGCCACAGATACTGCCACCCTGAATATCAATGGTCGGGTAACTGAACCCACCTGTAGCACTGATGTTGTAAATAACGAAGTGCAGCAACGCTGTGGCAATGCCATTTCCTTTTCAAACGTCAGAGCGGGTGTTTCCAATCCAACAAAAGGTGCGGTAACTGAAATTGTTACTATCACCGGTGACGCTACACGACAAATAGTGATGACGCGTTACGATTAAACGTCTTTTATCAGCCATGCATTATTATTGTGAATAATACGTGGCTGATCATTTCTCTGAAGAATTCCATTCCGACAGTTAATCTCGTAAATTTATTAATTTAAAAGAATAAAAAAATCGACTGATTTGTTTCTATTATATTGCGCTTTGCAATTTGTTTTAAATCAATAAAACAACGCGTTTACATTGCGGTAACGTTTCTGGTGTGCGAATTTAATTTCACGGGTTAAGTCCTCTTAACCAATAGAAGTTAATTCATTAAGGAATATACGATGAAACGTTCAATTATTTCCGCTGCTGTTCTGTCCGCTGTAGTTATGAGCGCTGGGGCTTTTGCTGCTGATTCTGATCAGGGTGAACTGATTATTACTGGTAAGGTAGTAGGGACCACTTGTAAATTTACAGGGGATGCCACTGCGACCATTGGTATGAACCAAATTGGTGCTGACAGATTAAATGCCTTAAGTGCTGGTGGTGTTTATGAAGGATACTCAAATAAAACCACCGTGCCATTGACGGTTGAATGTACAGGAAGTAAAGCACCAAAAATTACTTTCTCCAGTTCTCAATTTGACAGCAATAATAAATATATTACACGAAATACCGCAGCAAATAATGGTGCTGGCTTCACCGTTTACTATGGTGATGATTTTACTAAACAGGTTAACCCCGATACAGGTATTGAGTTAACTAAAACTGCGGACAATAAATATACTCTGAACTTTAGCGCACGCTACGCAAAAATTGGTTCTGCCGATGTCTCCGCTGGTGATGTGGCCTCTTCGCTGACGATGACTGTTGTTACTGATTAAGATGACTATCCTGTTTGTCGGCGGCTCTGGCCGCCGATTATTTCCGCAGTAAGGATAATTATAATGAAAAAAATACTCGTGTTTTTACTGGCCGGTACAGTAATGCCTGCGTGGGGCGGCATATACATTTACGGCACCCGTGTCATTTATCCGGCACAGAAAAAAGAAATTACCGTGCAATTAATGAATGAAGGCAGTCGCAGCTCGCTGGTTCAATCCTGGATAGATGACGGAGATACCAGTCTGCCACCCGAAAAAATCCACGTGCCATTTGTAATGAGCCCTCCGGTGGCAAAGGTCAGCGGAGGCTCTGGTCAACAACTGAAAATTAAGCAATTGGCAAATACGCTACCGGAAGATCGTGAAAGTCTTTTTTTCCTGAATGTGTTAGATATTCCTCCTAATTCTGCGGAATCAGAAGGCAAGAACATGATTAAATTTGCTATGCAGAATCGCATCAAATTTATATATCGCCCGCAGGGTATCGCCGGTGTAGATGAAAAAAGCTTTTCTCGCTTAAGCGTCAGAGATATCAGCGGTGGCATTAATATCAAAAATAATTCTGCCAACTGGATTACTATTCCTGAACTAGTGGGTAATTCAAAAATAAACAGCGAGACAGTATTACTTGCTCCGTGGTCAGATAAAAAGGTCATCACCACTGCTGTCGTTAATCATTACAAAGTTACTCTTATTGATGATCACGGAAACTACTTAAGTGAAAAAATAAAAACGGAAAGATAGTCAAGGATTGATTATGTCAAAGATAAATTCTATTACACTGTCAATCCTGTCGGTGTTGGCCGCTTCATCCGTATGGGCTGAAGAAGACACGTTTGATACCCACTTTATGATCGGTGGTTTGAATGGTGAGAAAATCTCTCGCTATCAAATTGATGGCGATAAGCCAATGCCCGGTATATATGAAATGGATGTTTATCTTAATAATAAGTGGCGTGGTCGGTACGATATTGATATTAAAGATGATCCCGAACTGACATGTCTGCCCTGGGCACAATTGCAGCAAATTGGTATTCGCACCGGGAACATTAAAACGGATAAACAAGAAGGCTGCGTGCCGCTGCGTGCAGCAGTGCAGGGCGGCAGTGTTAGTTATGACATTGGGGAGTTTATTCTAAATTTAAGCGTGCCTCAGGCGTATGTGGTTGAATATGAACCAGGATATATGCCGCCTGAAACCTGGGATCGCGGGGTGAACGCTTTTTATACCTCTTATTACGCCAGCCAGTATTACAGTAATTATAAACACGGTGGTGATGATAAAAGCAGCTATGTGAACCTGAATAGCGGGTTGAACCTGCTGGGGTGGCAGTTGCATTCAAGTGACAACTATACGAAAGGTAATGAGGGCAACGGCAAATGGAAGAGCAACACGTTATATGTGGAACGTGGTGTGCCGTCGATTCTTGGTACATTGCGCGCCGGTGACATGTATACCGGGGCAGATATTTTTGATGCCGTACGTTTTCGTGGTGTGCGTATCTGGCGCGATATGCAAATGTTACCAAACTCAAAACAGAATTTTACCCCTGTAGTTCGTGGGATTGCCCAGAGCAACGCCCTGGTAACCATCGAACAAAATGGTTTTGTTATTTACCAGAAAGAAGTGCCACCAGGCCCATTTGCTATTGATGATCTACAACTCGCTGGTGGCGGTTCGGATTTAGATGTCAGTGTGAAAGAGGCTAACGGTTCGATATCTCATTATCTGGTGCCTTTTTCATCTGTGCCAAATATGCTGCAATCTGGCGTATCGAAATATGATTTCGCTGCAGGGCGTAGCCATATTGAAGGGGCTGGCAATCAGTATGATTTCCTGCAAGGGAGTTATCAGTATGGTCTGAACAATCTGCTAACGGTCTATGGCGGTACAATGCTGTCGCAAAACTATTCTTCATTTGTGCTTGGGACTGGCTGGAATACCCCCATTGGCGCAGTATCGGTAGACGCCACGCGATCGCATAGCGAGCAGGATAATAGTGATGTTTTTGATGGTCAGAGCTATCAGGTTGCATGGAACAAATATGTCACGCAGACCGGTACGCAGTTTGCACTTGCAGCTTATCGTTATTCCTCGCGGGATTATCGTACCTTTAATGACTACGTGTGGGCGAATAATAAAAATAACTATAATCGCGATAAAAACGACGTTTATGACATTGCGGACTACTATCAAAATGACTTTGGCCGCAAGAACAGTTTTTCACTGAATATAAATCAAGCGTTACCCGAAAACTGGGGATCCCTGGCGGTCAGTGGCCTGTGGCGCGACTATTGGCAACGCAGTGGAAACGGCAAAGATTATCAGCTTAGCTACTCTAACGCCTGGCAGCGAGTTAGCTATACCGTTGCCGTGAGTCAAACGTACGATGAGGACAACCACGAGGATAAGCGTTTTAACCTGTATATCTCCATCCCGTTCTCGTGGGGGGACGGTATTTCCACTCCTCGACGCGATCTGTTCGTCTCTAATTCCACGACGTTTGATAATGACGGCTTTCAGTCGAATAACACCAGCTTAAGCGGGGTGACGGGTCATCGCGATCAATTCAGCTATGGTGCCAACCTCAGTCAGCAACGACAGGGGAACGAGACAACTGCGGGCGTTAGCATGGTCTGGCGCGCGCCAGTGGCGACGGTAGGCAGTAGTTACAGCCAATCGAATAAGTATCAACAGGCCAGCGGCAATATTCAGGGGGGGATCGTGGTGTGGTCTGAGGGCGTGGCTTTGACTCCCCGGCTTTCAGATACATTCGCCATTGTTAAAGCGCCTGGGTTACAGGGTGCGGCTGTGCAAGGGCATCGTTACCTAACGACCAACAGTAAAGGTTACGCGGTTTACGACAGTCTGACGCCGTACCGTGAAAATATGCTGATGCTGGATCTTTCCGACACTAATAGCGATGTGGCATTACTGGGCAATCGAAAAGGTACAGTACCCTATCGCGGTGCGGTCGTGATGACGGAGTTTGAAACCGATCGGCGCAAACCCTGGTACTTCCTGGCCGAGCGTCCGGACGGCTCTCCGTTATCTTTCGGTTATGAAGTGGAAGATGATATCGGTAATAATGTTGGTTTGGTGGGGCAGGGTAGTCGGTTATTTATTCGCACCAACGACATTCCCGCGTCGGTACGTGTTGCAGTTAATAAACAGCAGGGACAGTTCTGTACAATTACCTTCGATAGGGTGATTGATGAGAATAAAGTCTATATTTGCCGATAAGGATGCAAGATATGAAAGGATACGTATTTTTGATATTTTTGCTGCTGTCATCCTTTGGTGCTGATGCCGGGTGTACATTTCAGACAAAAAATGGCGGGTTAACGACAATTAATCTGGATATGACATCTGGAACAGCAACAAATCAAATTAATCTCAGTTCCAGTGGCAACATAGTGTGTACAGCCAACAGTGATAGCTTATATTATACAACACCGCTCAAGGATTACATTGTTGCAATTCAGGGGGGCAGCGGCAAGAAGGTTTTAATTAATATCAATCTGACCAGCAATGATTTTCCAGTAAGTATTGGTAAGAAAACGGTTAGTGCCGGCGAAGTGCTGGATACCAAAAGTTTCACCATCTCAGCAAGATATGTAAATTCAGGGACTATTAAGCAGACAGTATCCGGTGATGCGTTTAGTCTGAGCGACCCGGCAGTAAGTATTACCTCTGATAATTCTTGTACTTCAAACTGGTTAGCTTATCTTTATTGCTGGGTTACCGGACGTTTATCGAGTAATTCAGCTTTTACACAGAATTTAAGCTTTACAGTAACGCATAAACCCACCACGTGTCAGTTTTCATTACCTCGATACGAAATTAAAATGCCAGATACCACATTAAATGAAATGCTCACGGTTAATAATACCAAATCGGGTTCCACAAATCTGGTATTGAATTGCGAAAGTATATATAACGTCACCACTAATCCCGTCACTTTTAAGGTGGTGCGCGGTGACTGGGATGAAAGCGGGAAAATACTAAAAAACACGATAGCAAATGGCGCCAAAGGTGTGGGGTTCCAGATATATAATGGCACCGCGACTTCTCCCCTAAAACAGGGGGATAATCTGATGAACAGAATGACCAAACTGGAAGCAATCAGTAATCAGTACACTTTCCCTATCACTGCGAAATATGTTCGCGTGACAGGGGAATCATTACTGCCTGGTGAAGTACAAAGTAAAGTGATATTTGCAGTATCTTATGACTAATTGATTTGCGGGTATTTCACGTACTTTCTTGCTGAAAGTACGTGTTTTTTCTATTAACGATGATAAAAAATCTCGCCGTCGTAGGCTTTAATGATCTTACCGTCAGCATCGTTGATCAGCACGTACGCACCACCCATGTAGGTCCAGTGGGTACCGGCGGTAGGGGCTGGCAGGTTGCGTTGGTTCCATTGCTTAATCGCATATTCGTCAGTACGGTACAGCGGTGGGACCGTGTCACCAGGTTTAAAATGGGTAAAGTCGGCGATGAAACCGCTCAACTCATACTTATCAATTCCGGTGGGAGCAGCTGTTGCGGCCGGCGCGGCCCAGACGACGCTGCTTGCAAGCAGGAGTGCACCCAGCAACATTTTATTCTTCATACCCATCCTCTTTACCTGTTCGGGTCATCAACATCAGTCGTGTATCATTCCTGGCTTATAGGGCATCTGACAAGAACTTTTTTGTGATCACGCCAGTCATTTCGTAAAAAGTGTAAATGAATGTACAGAATAGCTACAACCTTACCCCGTAATTTCGTGGAGGGCCATGGTGCTGCGCTAATTTACATCATCAAGCGTAGGCAGTATTCTGTTACCGAAACTTGTGTTTCAACGACTCGGGGTGCCCTTCCTGGTGAAGGCTGAGAAATACCCGTACCACCTGATCTGGATAATGCCAGCGTAGGGAAGTCTGACACTGCTCGTGTCCCTTCTTCGCGCGGGCAGGAGCTGAACCATGCAGCCTGACCTGCACAGCCGCACACTCGCGGCTCACACCTTACACCAATTTAGAACGCTTTCCCCTCTCACACACTGCATGACCAACGAGGTCGTGCAAAGCTTTACGGCCAATACGCTGCTGGCGCTGGGCGCATCACCTGCAATGGTAATCGAGCCTGAGGAAGCCAGTCAGTTCGCGGCTATTGCCAGTGCATTACTGGTTAACGTCGGCACCTTAACCCGGGAACGGGCTACGGCGATGCGTGCCGCAGTTGAGCGGGCACAACTTGCTAAAACCCCGTGGACGCTCGATCCCGTTGCCGTGGGGGCGCTGGAGTTTCGTCGTCGCTTCTGTCTGGATTTGTTGGCGCTACAGCCTGCAGCTATCCGCGGCAACGCTTCGGAAATACTGGCTCTGGCGGGTATGAACGGTGGGGGACGCGGCGTGGATACGACCGATACGGCAGCCGCTGCGCTTCCTGCAGCGCAGGCACTGGCTCGTCAGGTTGGGACCATTGTCGTGGTTACCGGCGAAATTGACTATGTCACCGATGGTCAGCGTACCGTCTGCGTGAACGGCGGTGATCCGTTGATGACGCGCGTGGTGGGCACCGGATGCGCGCTGTCGGCGGTCGTTGCGGCCAGCTGCGCCCTGCACGGTGACCGGCTTGATAACGTCGCCTCCGCCTGTAGCTGGATGAAACAGGCTGGACAAATAGCCACTCAACAATCAACCGGACCGGGCAGTTTTGTCCCGGCATTTATCGACGCCCTCTATAACCTGAACGCGCAGGAGCAACTATGAAACGGATTAACGCATTAACCATTGCCGGAACCGATCCAAGCGGTGGCGCAGGTATTCAGGCCGATTTAAAAACGTTCTCGGCGCTTGGCGCTTACGGCTGCTCGGTTATCACGGCGTTGGTGGCGCAAAATACGCGCGGGGTGCAGTCGGTGTATCGCATTGAACCTGACTTTGTCGCCGCACAACTGGATTCCGTATTTAGTGATGTGCGTATCGACACCACTAAAATCGGTATGCTGGCGGAAACGGATATTGTTGAAGCGGTCGCCGAACGTTTGCGTCGCCATCGGGTGCAAAATGTCGTGCTGGATACCGTGATGCTGGCGAAAAGCGGCGATCCGTTGCTGTCTCCCTCGGCGGTTGAAACGCTGCGTACCCATTTGCTGCCGCAGGTTTCGATTATCACCCCAAATTTACCCGAAGCTGCGGCGCTGCTCGGGGCTCCCCATGCGCAGACTGAGCAGGAGATGTTAGAGCAGGGAAGGGCGCTGCGGGCGCTGGGTTGCGAGGCGGTGTTGATGAAAGGCGGTCATCTGGTGGATGCGCAAAGCCCCGACTGGCTCTTTACCCGTGATGGCGAACAGCGTTTTACCGCGCCAAGGGTGATGACCAAAAATACCCACGGTACTGGCTGTACGCTATCGGCGGCGCTGGCGGCGCTGCGTCCGCGCCATGACAACTGGGCACAGACAGTGCAGGAAGCTAAGTTGTGGCTTTCAGCGGCATTGGCGCAGGCCGACACCCTGGAAGTCGGTGAGGGAATTGGTCCGGTGCATCATTTCCACGCGTGGTGGTAATGAGTATACTGGCTGCAGAAACGGCTGCAGGAAAAAGATAAATGGAACAAGCGCATACCCAGCTTATCGCGCAACTGAATGAACGTATTTCCGCGGCAGATAACACGCCGCTGTATATGAAATTTGCGCAAACGGTGAAAAACGCTGTGCGCAGCGGGATTCTGGAGCATGGAAACATCCTGCCCGGCGAGCGCGATCTCAGCCAATTGACTGGCGTTTCGCGAATTACGGTTCGTAAGGCGATGCAAGCCCTGGAAGAAGAAGGCGTCGTGACGCGCGCCCGCGGTTACGGGACGCAGATCAACAACATCTTCGAGTATTCGCTAAAAGAAGCGCGTGGTTTTTCACAGCAGGTGGTGTTGCGCGGTAAAAAACCAGATACGCTGTGGGTTAACAAGCGGATTGTGCCTTGCCCGGAAGAGGTAGCGCAGCAGCTGGCTGTTGCCACGGGGAGTGACGTCTTCTTGCTCAAGCGCATTCGCTACGTAGATGAAGATGCGGTTTCTATTGAAGAGTCATGGGTTCCTGCCCATCTAATTCATGACGTGGATGCCATCGGCGTTTCACTGTATGACTATTTTCGCAGCCAGCATATTTTCCCGCAGCGCACCCGCTCACGTGTCAGTGCCCGAATGCCTGACGCAGAGTTCCAGGCGCACATTCAAATGGACAGAAAAGTGCCGGTGCTGGTGATCAAGCAGGTAGCGCTTGACCAGCAGCAACGGCCCATTGAATACAGCATCAGCTATTGTCGAAGCGATCTATACGTGTTTGTGTGCGAGGAGTAACGCCTCGCGCGTAGGGGCGCAATCGCCCCCGCGATGCCCTACCACCCAGGACGCCACGGCGTTTCCAAGCAGTACCGCGTCAGCCAGCGACCAGCCAGACGCCAGTCCGGCCAGCATGCCGCCAGCGTGGCTGTCACCTGCGCCAATGGTATCAACGACCGCTGTCGAAAATGCCGGTATGCAACCGGAAGTTTGGGTGCTGAAATACCACGCACCGTCTTTATCGTGGCGTACCACCACCGGTGTGGCAAAACGTTGCACCCATTGTGCGCCAAAACCTTCTATATCCTGGCTTAATGCAAACCGCTCGGCGGCAATTTCCGCCTCCTGCCGATTGAGCGATACCAGTGGACGGCAGGCCATAATTCTTGCCAGTAAGGGCTCGGGAATGTCGCCGATGCGTGGGCCAAAATCGATAAACGGCGTCACTTCCTCCAGCCCTTCCAGCCAATGCACCAGCAACTCACCACACGGAGAGGCTAACTGATAGCCCGAGAGATAAACCAGGCTGTGACGTGGGATCTCCAGCTGTGCCAGCCAGTCAGCGTTCCACTGATTTTCGACGCCACTAAAGGACATAAAGGTACGTTCGCCATCCGGCTCGACCAGAGCGAGACACCAGCCGTTATCGCCTGCGGCGTTATCGATCAGGCTGTGCAGTCCCTCTTTTGCCATCCGGTTGCGGATAATATCGGCCCACACCCCCTGACCCAGCGGTAAAGCATTACTGGCGTCGATACCTAACCGCTTGAGTGCTACGGCGATATTGAGCGCGCAGCCGCCAACGTTCACCCCTTGCTGTTTGAGTTCAATGTCACATCCGCGCCAGGGAAGGGCATACGCATCGGCAATGACATCAATCACCGCCGCACCCACCACCGTAACGGGTCGCTGTGTGCGTAACTGCGGGAGAAGTTGTTGCAGACGCGTGGTGCTCATAGTGCCTCCCGCTGCTCGCGCAGTCGCATCAATCCACTGGCGTAGCGGATAAAGTCCAGCTGATTTACCGCATCGAGCTCATGTTTCAATGCCGGATTAATCGCACTTACGCCGTGGAGCGCGCCACAAATGGCGGTTGCCATCGCCCCGATGGTGTCGGTATCGCCCCCGAGGTTCGCGCACAGAATGGCGCAGCGGTTAGGATCGGTCTGCGCCAGCTCAACCATAGCGATGGCGCAAGGCACGGATTCAATGGTGCTGGTTCCGGCCCCCACAACCTGATACAACTGCTCGCAGGCAGACTCAATGCCGTCAGCGTTACGGACAATTTTCAGCGCCAGTTCAAGGCGTGCAGAGAGCGATGCGCTAAAGGTAGTGATCCTTTTTTGCTGCGCATGCCGGGCAATGGCTGGCAGCGCGTCGACAATCTCTGACCATTTTCCGCCATCGATAGCGCGTGATACCGCCCACGCGACCACCACTGCGCCAGCGATAGCCAAATCCGATTTATGCGTCGGGCTGGAGGCTAATGCCACATCATCGATAAAGGCATCGAGATCGCGCGCGGGGAGCAGACATCCCAGCGGTGAAACGCGCATTGCCGCTCCGTTGGTAACGCCGTTATTTTCCAGTTCGGCGACAGGTTTGCCGTCGCGAATGGCTTTTAGCGCAATTTTTGAGGTCGGGCCGAGCACGTTTTTATTAAAAGCATCAAAACGTTCGGCCCAGGCCAGAATATTGCGGCCAATAACGTCGGGTACAATCTCTCCGTCGCACTCAAGCAGGGCATCAGCCAGACACAGCGCCATGGAGGTGTCATCAGTGAACTCCGCCTGGTTAAAATAGCAGGCGGCATTATTCTCCGCAGGGCCGGGTAAAAAACGGTCGATCCAACCGAAATGGGCTTTAACCCGGGTTCTTGGCCACAGTTCCGACGGCATACCCATCGCATCCCCTAACGCCTGCCCATAAAGAGCACCGAGAATACGTTCTGCTTTCATTTTACTTCCCCTTGTTTCAACGCTACATCGCGATCATCCACCTTAATGGCGGTGATTTCTTTATCTGACTCGCGAAAGAAAATCATAAACATTACGGCAATGACGGCGATCATGACCGCGCCAAATCCCCACATGCCAGCCCAGTTAAAGGTAAGACCATTCACCGGTTCCTGATAAGCAAACATTTTTTCCATCATCACGCCGCCCAGACGATAACCGAGCAGGCTACCGAATCCCTGACAGCAGAGGGTGATAAGCCCTTGCGCCGCGGTGCGCATATGTACGGGCGCTTTTTTATCGACATAAATGTAGGCTGTGACGTAGTAGAAGTCGTAACTGACGCCGTGCAGCAGAATGCCGAGAAACAGCAGAGCGTAAGTGAAATATTCTTCCGCGCCGCCGTAAACGAAAAATCCGTAGCGGATAGCCGCAGTAATAAGACCAAGCAGCAATACCTTTTTAATGCCAAAGCGTTTGGTGAAAAACGGTAGCGCCAGCATAAAGAAGATTTCAGAGAACTGGCCCAGCGTCATCCAGCCGGTGGCGTTTTTCATCCCGACTTCTGTCAGATAACCGTTGGCGAAGATGTAATAGAACGCCAGCGGCATCGCGAACAGAAAAGAGCAAAAGAAAAAGACGAGGAAGTTCTTATCCCGCAGTAGGATCAGCGCATCCAGACCCAGCATGACCTTGAAATCCATTTTGCCGGTACTTTTCGGCGGCGTATCCGGTAAAAAGAACGCAAAGACGCCCAACAGAGCGGAGCTTCCGGCAGTGATAAGCAGAGGAATATTGGTAGGGGAGATGTCACTATAGCCAAGCATTTGCGGTAAGAAACCGCAGGCCAAACCAGAGGCGATCCAGCCAATGGTCCCCATCACACGGATGCGCGGGAAATCACGCTCAACGTCACTGACGTTGGCAAAAGCGATACTGTTGGTCAGCGCAATCGTCGGCATATAGGTCAACGAATAGGCCAGTAACAGCGGGAAAAATCCGCTGAAGGTGGTTTGCTGGGCGGCGAAGTACATCAAAATAGCGCCGACGAACATCAGCACCGCCAGCACTTTTTGCGCGGAGAAAAAACGGTCAGTGACAGAACCGACCAGGATGGGCGACAGGATCGCAGCAATCGCGGTACAGGCGTAGGACCAGCCGATCTCCCCGGCGCTAAAGCCACTTTTACTCAGCCACAGCCACAGCGGTACAAACCAGGCGCCCCAGATAAACCACTCTACAAACATCATGAACGACAGCTTAACTGTAGTTTTCATCTTTAAATCCTTCATGACAGGTAAGGTACGCACTGATAGTACCATTCGATAATACCTTTAAAATACCTTTGAGGTCTAAATTTGACCGCCTTAACATTATTTCTTCCTGAATCGAGCCAGCAGAAGTTGCTGAAAAGTGCGCTAAAGATGGAAAAAAAACGCAGTCGGTACCAGGCTTATTGCTGCCCGCAACAAAGCGGGTCAGGACAATCCACATTCCGGTTTCAAATCGGAACTTACGGGAGCATAGCTATGACTGATATTGCGCAGTTGCTTGGCAAAGATGCCGACAACCTTTTACAGCATCGTTGTATGACCATTCCTTCTGACCAACTTTACCTGCCTGGACATGATTACGTCGATCGCGTGATGGTGGATAACAACCGTCCGCCAGCGGTGCTGCGTAATATGCAAACGCTGTATAACACGGGCCGACTGGCTGGGACAGGTTATCTGTCAATTCTACCGGTGGATCAGGGCGTGGAACACTCCGCGGGGGCATCGTTTGCGGCTAACCCGCTGTACTTTGATCCGAAGAATATTGTGGAACTGGCTATCGAAGCAGGGTGTAACTGCGTGGCATCGACCTATGGCGTGTTGGCTTCCGTCTCCCGTCGCTACGCGCACCGCATTCCGTTTCTTGTAAAAATTAACCACAACGAAACGCTGAGCTACCCCAATACGTTTGACCAGACGCTGTATGCCAGCGTAGAACAGGCATTCAATATGGGCGCGGTTGCGGTAGGGGCAACCATCTATTTCGGTTCAGAGGAGTCCCGTCGCCAGATTGAAGAGATTTCTGCGGCGTTCGAGCGTGCTCATGAACTGGGCATGGTCACCGTGCTATGGGCGTATCTGCGTAACTCCGCGTTTAAAAAAGATGGCGTGGATTACCATGTTTCCGCCGATCTCACCGGGCAGGCTAACCATCTGGCAGCCACTATCGGGGCGGATATCGTTAAGCAGAAAATGGCGGAAAATAACGGCGGGTATAAAGCAGTCAACTTTGGCTACACCGACGATCGCGTTTACAGCAAGCTGACCAGCGACAACCCAATCGATCTGGTGCGTTATCAGCTGGCGAACTGCTATATGGGGCGCGCCGGATTAATTAACTCTGGCGGTGCGGCTGGCGGCGAAACCGATCTGAGCGATGCGGTACGTACGGCAGTGATTAACAAACGTGCTGGCGGCATGGGGCTGATTCTTGGACGAAAAGCATTCAAGAAAACCATGGCTGACGGCGTTAAGCTGATTAACGCCGTGCAGGATGTTTATCTGGACAGCAAAGTCACCATTGCCTGATTCCAGTTGGGGTGTCGTCGTGTTAACGCAGTAGCGGACAACCCGGCGGCAGTCTGCAACGTAGCGCTGCGGGCAGGATTTCAATATGAAATTCTTGTCCGCTAAGCGGTTCGCCATCGAGATTAAACGTAATTTCATGCGGGGCGCGGATATCAAACCACGATGATGCGCCTTCGATGATGTTAGGGTTGTCTTCGGATTGCGTTAACGCCGAAAGCAGCCCTGGCAACAACTCTTCGCCGGTAAAAATACGCAGTTGCAGCAGACCATCGTTGATCAGCGCTGTCGGGCAAAGCTGTTGCCCACCACCGGCCTGACGACCATTACCGATACCAATGACCAGCGCCTTACCCTGCCAGTGAAAATCTTCCCCACGAATGTCGCAGATATCGGGTTTGAGCGTATCCATGCGCATTAATCCGTGAATAAAGTACGATACGCCACCTAATGCGGCCTTGAGTTTTTCTGGCGTCTCGCTGGTGATGCGTGTGCCGAAGCCGCCGGTCGCCATATTGATAAAACAGGTTTTATCATTGACCTGAACCATATCGATATCAGTCGCATTTCCGGCGATAGCCAGTTTTAACGCCTTATCAAGGGCGTCGGGTATGCCTACGCTGGTTGCAAAATCATTCGCCGTTCCCAACGGTAAAATACCGAGCGCCGGGATATTGCCGCCCTGCGACTGGATCAGCGCCGTCGAGACTTCGTTAATTGTGCCGTCGCCGCCGCCGGCAATCACCGTTGCAACGCCTAACTGGCGAGCTTCATCAACGTAGCGTTGTGCGTCGCCTTTTTCCCAGGTAACGCGAACATGGATTTCCACGCCTTCATCGCGTAGCTCTGCAATGACATCACGCAGGGGGAGATTATCAGCACTTTTTCCATTGAGGATCAGTAAACTGGCAGGGAACGCTATCATCCGTTTGCCTCACTTTTTTTCGTTTTAACAAGTGTACGCCAGGAATGGGTTTATGGCGTAAGAACTGACTGAAAGCGAAGGCGAAGAGATAAAAAAAGCCGCAGAATGCGGCTTTTCAGATTGGGTGGACGTTACTGTGGGAACCACTGATCGCTGATTTTTTGGTACGTGCCGTCAGCTTTGATTGCGGCCAGCGCGCTATTCAGTTTTTCCAGCAGGGCTTTGTTATCCGGGCGAACCGCAATGCCAAGACCAGTACCGAAGTATTGTGGGTCGGTCACTTTGTCAGTGGCTACGCCTAACTGCGGGTTGGTTTTCAGCCACTCGTTAACCACGGCGGTATCGCCAAATACGCCATCAATACGACCATTTTTCAGGTCGATAATCGCATTCTGATAGCTGTCGTAGGCCACGGTTTTCACTTCAGGGTGTTTGTCCTGCAGGTATTTCTGGTGCGTGGTGCCGTTTTCCATGCCAATGCGTTTCCCTTTCAGGTCGGCAAAGGTTTTATAGGTGTCTTTTTTCGCAATCACCAGCGCGGAGTTTGCATAGTAAGGCTGAGTAAATGCCACCTGCTTGCTACGCTCAGGCGTGATGTCCATTCCGGAAATCACCGCATCATATTTTTTGAATTTCAGCGCGGGAATCAAGCTATCAAAAGCATGATTGGTGAAAGTACAGTCAGCCTGCATTTGTTTGCACAGTGCCGTTGCCAGGTCGATGTCAAAACCGACAATTTTATTGCTTGCATCCAGTGACTCAAATGGCGGATAAGTCGCTGATACACCGAAACTAATTTTATCAGCAGCTGAGGCGCCTGCGGCGAAAGTAGCAAGTAATGCGGCCAGTACTAACTTTTTCATGGTGGAACTCCCGTCTGTCAATCTTATGATTATTTACCGTGTCTGCGGCGTGAATTAACAATGCCATTTAATGAATTTATATGCAATAAAAATGATTAGTTATTTTTAAAGATATAAAAAAAGACGGACAATTTAGGTTGTTGTCCGTCTTTTTTATTTTGGCTTTATGCATATTCACCGGAGAGTGTACAACGGAAGATGAATCGTAGCCTGATAAGCGTAGCGCCATCAGACATAAAAACCGATTTAATTCCGGTGTTCAAACGCCAGCGCTTTACGTTCGATCAAGCGCATCATCAGCGTCAGCAAACCGTTGACGATCAGGTAAATCACACCCGCCGCGCCGAAAACCATGACGTCATAAGTGCGACCATACAGCAGCTGACTATAGCCCATGACTTCCATCAGCGTGATGGTGTATGCCAGTGAGGTACTTTTAAACACCAGCACCACTTCGTTAGAATACGAGGAGAGGGCGCGTTTAAAGGCGTACGGCAACAGAATCGCCAGCGTATCCTTCTTACTCATCCCCAACGCTCCACAGGACTGCCACTGGCCTTCCGGGATTGCGCGGATAGCACCGTAGAACAGCTGGGTGGTATAAGCCGCACTGTTTAACGATAGCGCAATTAAGGCGCACAGCCACGGTTCAGAGAGCAGGTGCCACAGTACCGGATACTCCTGTAGCGTCGGGAACTGCCCTGGCCCGTAGTAGATCAGGAAGATTTGCACCAGCAGCGGAGTACCGGTAAACAACGTGATATAAGCGCGAACCAACCAGACCACAATCGGCGTTTTTAGCGTCAGGATGACGGTGAAAACCAGCGCCAGCACCAGAGCAACCACGATGGAGGCGACCGTCAGCGTCAGGCTGGTATGCAGCCCTTTTAACAATTCAGGTAAATACTCAAGCATCAGCCTGGTCTCCGCTCAAATCGTGTCGCGCGCAGGTCAATGCGTTTGAGAATGTACTGACTCACCAGCGTAATCACCAGGTAAATAGCCGCCGCCACAATGTACCAGGTAAACGGCTCCTGGGTACGGGTGGCAATGCTCTTGGTTTGCAGCATCAGATCGTTCACGCTGATAAGGCTGACCAGCGCGGTATCTTTCAGCAATACCAGCCACTGGTTACCCAGTCCCGGCAGAGCGTGACGCCACATCTGCGGCATCACCAGGCGAAAGAAGATCGCGGCTTTAGACAAACCCAACGCCTGACCTGATTCCCATTGTCCGAGTGGTACGGCCTTCAGCGCGCCACGCAGCGTTTGCGACGCGTAAGCCGCATACAGCAATGACAGCGCAATCACACCGCACAGGAACGGGCTGACGTCGAAGTTTTCGATCTGCATCTGAACCGGGATTTGTACAAACCCGAGATTGATCGTAAAGCCATCGGCCAGCGTCAGCAGCAGTTGTGAAGAGCCGAAATAGATGAACAGAACCACCAGAATTTCCGGCAGACCACGCAGGATGGTGACCAGAGCTGAACCCGTCCATGCCACCGGACGCCATTTTACTGACTCCCAGACGGCAAAAAACATGGCGAGCGCGAGGCCAATAATCAGCGCACAAACGGCAAGGCCGACGGTCATCCCGGCGGCGCTTGCTAAAGGAAAAAATTCATTCATCAAGTATTACTTCTGGAACCATTTGTTGTAGATGGTCTCGTAAGTCCCATCTTTCTTCACTTTTTCCAGCGCAGCGTTAAATTTCTGCTGCAGCTCGGTATTGCCCTGGCGCACAGCGATGCCCAGACCCGTACCGAAGTAATCTTTATCCGTCACTTTGTCGCCAACTGCGGCCAGCTTTGGATTATCTTTCAGCCATTCGGTCACCACTGCGGTATCACCAAATACGCCGTCAATACGACCATTTTGCAGATCGAGTTTGGCATTCTGGTAGCTGTCATACGGTACGGTGGTCACTTCCGGATGTTTATCCATGATGAATTTCTGGTGCGTAGTACCGTTTTGTACACCGACTTTTTTGCCTTTCAACTGGTCAATGCCGGTGTATTTACCCTGTTGGCCAACAAACAGGGCAGAGTTGTCGTAATACGGGGTGGTGAACAGAACCTGTTTTTCACGCTCTGGCGTGATGTCCATACCGGCCATCACCGCGTCAAAACGACGGAATTTCAGGCTCGGGATCAGGCTGTCGAAGGCCTGATTGGTGAAGGTACAGGTCGCGTCAATCTCTTTACACAGCGCATTCGCCAGATCAACGTCAAACCCTACGATTTTGTTATTCGCATCAATAGATTCAAACGGAGGATAAGACGCTTCGGTGGCGAAACGAATGGTTTGGGCTGCGGTAGCGGAAAGGCTAAAACCTGCGATTAGCGCGGCAATCAGAACTTTTTTCATTGTATTGTCCCGAATCTTAGTGAGAGAGATAGTTTTTAAACGCTTCGGTTTGCGGGTTGGCAAAGCAGCTCGCATCCCCAAACTCGACGATATGACCGTTTTCCATATACACCACACGGCTGGCCGTTTTACGTGCAACTTCCACTTCGTGGGTGACGATCACCTGAGTAATGTTGGTTTCCGCCAGTTCACGAATGATGCTGACGATTTGGGCAGTAATTTCCGGATCAAGCGCTGCGGTAGGTTCATCAAACAGCAGCACCTGCGGCTCCATCATCAACGCGCGGGCAATGGCCACACGCTGTTGCTGGCCACCGGAGAGATGCAGTGGGTAGCGATCGCTGTACGGCTTCAGGCGCAGACGTTCCAGCAATTTTTCGGCACGCGCCAGCGCTTGATCTTTTGTCAGACCCAGTACGCGGCAGGGCGCTTCAATCAGATTCTGCACAACCGTGAGATGCGGCCAAAGGTTGTATTGCTGGAAGACCATGCCCACGTTCTGACGCAGCTCCCGAATGGCTTTGTCTGATGGGGTCTTCGTGAAGTCGAAACGGTTTCCCGCAATAGAGAGCGTGCCCGAGCGCGGCATCTCAAGCAGGTTGAGTACGCGCAGCAGCGAGCTTTTCCCGGCTCCACTTGGGCCAAGTAACACCAGTGTTTCACCCTGAGGGCAATCCAGCGTGATATCGAACAGCGCCTGATGTGCGCCGTAGAAGCAGTTAATGCCGTTTAATTGAATACTCATTGACACTCGATACTGGCAGTCTGATAGCTATTGAAGCCGCAGATACTACCTTTGACAGAATAGTTATGCAATATTTATGCGTTAAAAGTTAAATGCAAACCGCATTCTTATCTAAACATAGCACAAAATAGCGGGGCCACCAGTGGGCAAGAATAATTGTCGGCATTCTATGCAGAATGCCAGACAATTTATGGGGGTTATGTTTCAGGCAGGTGAATGGGGCGGTTAGCGGTTTTCGACAGACTGGCGCAGCGTCCCGGCTGGCGCGTGTACGCTGCCGCCCAGATAGCGGACATCGTCAACTACCCAGCACTGGCCTTCGCGGATCATCAGCACTTCATCACGCCAGCTTTGGTCACCCTGTTTAAGCTCTACGCGCAGCGGAATGTTGCGTGCATCACTATTCGGAATGGTCGATGCGCTGGCGACGCTGGCACTGTCCGGTAACGTAGCGCGACTAGAGAACGGATCGCTGTTAAACAGATCGCGATGCGCGTTATCACGGCTGGCATCGTTCAGCAGTTTCGCCAGATTATCGCTGAGGTACGGACGAAGGGGGGTAATGTCATTGTTTCGGTGCTGAATACGGTAATCATAGAATTGTTGAGCCACGCTGTCTGGCCCGCCTTCTACGCATGAGCCGCTACGCGTGCCGTTATCTTTGTAGGCCGGCGTTACGGTAGTACAGGCGCTGAGAAGTAGTGCACATGGAACCAGCAGAGAGAGTTTCGAGTAGCGCATAATGATTTCCTTATTAGCTTTCTACTATTAGTGTTCTACGTTGATTGACATGTCATACTTCAAGTTGCTTGTGCGTTGGCTACGTGCGTTCACCCCAGTCACATAGTTATCTATGCTCCTGGGGATTCACTCTCTTGCCGCCTTCCTGCAACTCGAATTATTTTGTGTAAAGAATATATCCTTTCAATGATAGTGGATCGGTTCGATAATGCTTTTGAGATCGTGCTCTTAGCGCAAAAAGGAGATTAACCATGCAGTTTTCGACTACCCCTACGCTGGAAGGGCAGAGCATCGTGGAATACTGCGGTGTTGTGACTGGCGAAGCCATTTTAGGCGCGAATATCTTCCGCGATTTCTTCGCCGGCATTCGCGATATCGTCGGCGGTCGCTCCGGCGCGTATGAAAAAGAGCTGCGTAAAGCGCGTGAAATTGCTTTTCAGGAGCTTGGTGAACAGGCAAAAGCGCTCGGTGCTGATGCGGTAGTCGGTATCGATATCGATTACGAAACCGTGGGCAAAGACGGTAGCATGCTGATGGTGAGCGTCAGCGGCACCGCGGTGAAAACTCGCCGATGAAGCGTTTGTTGTCTCTGCTGGCATTAACACTGCTGCTGGTAGGATGTGCTGGCGAAAAAGGGATTGTCGACAAAGACGGGTATCAGTTAGATACCCGTCGTCAGGCACAGGCTGCTTACCCGCGCATTAAAGTGCTGGTTATCCATTACACGGCCGATGATTTCGACTCTTCTCTGGCTACGCTGACTGATAAAAACGTCAGCTCGCACTATCTGATCCCGGCAGTGCCGCCGCTCTACCACGGCAAACCGCGTATCTGGCAACTGGTAGCGGAAAAAGATCTGGCCTGGCATGCGGGGATTAGCTTCTGGCGCGGCGCTACGCGAATTAACGATACCTCGATCGGCATTGAGCTGGAAAACCGTGGCTGGCAAAAATCGGCGGGCAGCAAGTATTTTGCGCCGTTTGAACCCGCGCAAATTCAGGCGTTAATCCCCTTGGCGAAAGATATTATTGCCCGCTATGACATAAAACCACAGAACGTGGTGGCCCATGCGGATGTCGCACCGCAGCGCAAGGACGATCCAGGTCCGCTGTTTCCATGGGAAGAACTGGCTGCGCAAGGAATTGGCGCGTGGCCGGATGCTCAGCGAGTGGCGTTTTATCTTGCCGGGCGAGCGCCCGATACACCGGTAGAAACCTCATCATTGCTCGATCTGCTGTCGCGCTATGGTTATGAGGTAAAACCTGAAATGACGCCGCGTGAACAGCGGCGGGTGATTATGGCCTTCCAGATGCACTTCCGCCCGACGTTGTGGAACGGCGTGGCGGATGCAGAAACTCAGGCGATTGCCGAAGCGTTACTGGAGAAATACGGGCAGGGTTAACGCGGCAGCTTGCCGTGGTCACGCAACCAGGCCGCGGTACGCTCAATCCCTTCATCCAGCGTCACAACGGGCTGATAGCCTAATTCTTCCTGAGCGCGGGTGGTATCCAGCGTAAAGTCAAAATTCAGCTTCGAGACGCCGTAATGCGTAAGCTTTGGCTCTTTCGCCGATTTATTGCCTAACCGCTCCATGCTGCGGGCAATCATGTCCAGCATCGGGTAGGGTACGGAGCGGATACGACAATCAATATTTAGCTCGTCGATGAGTTTCTGCACAATACTGCGCAGGGTGCGATGCTCGCCGTTGGTAATGTTGTACGCGCGACCCGACGGCAGATTATCGCAGGCTTGCTGACTTGCCAGCC
This sequence comes from Citrobacter sp. RHBSTW-01044, assembly GCF_013781945.1. Taxonomy (NCBI): domain Bacteria; kingdom Pseudomonadati; phylum Pseudomonadota; class Gammaproteobacteria; order Enterobacterales; family Enterobacteriaceae; genus Citrobacter; species Citrobacter sp. RHBSTW-01044. The sequence continues at coordinate 1,767,631 of NZ_CP056180.1, forward strand.
ACATCGCGTGCACCGCATTCTCGTAGTAGGTCATATCCACCAGCGCACTTCCGCCGTGCGGCAACAGAATGCTGCCGTAGTGGTACATCATATGGGCCAGGCGTGGGATAAAGACTTTATCGTGTGGTCCGAACAAGCTTTGCGGACGCAATACCGTAAAACGGGTTTGCGGGTTGGCCTGTGTCAGCAACGCAATCACATCTTCGCCAGCCGCTTTACTGCGGGCGAATTCATTGGCGAAGCGTTGGGGGCGGAAGTCCTCTTTGATATCGCGATGGTGGTGATAATCAAAATAGAGCGACGGTGATGAGATATGAATGAAGTTACGAACGCCCCAGGCCACGGCCCACTCGCCCAGACGGCGGGTTGCGCGAACGTTGGCCAGATCGAAAGCTTCCTGAGTTCCCCATGGTGAGGTAAAACTGGAGCAGTGCCACAGCGTATCGATACCGGCGAGCATCACTTTTGCCTGCGAAGAGACCAGCTCGGTCAAATCGGCATGCACAAACTCTGCGCCCATTTTCTCCAGCAGCTTGCCCATCGCTTCGTTGCGACCGGTAGCTCTGACGCTGACGCCTTTGCTGCATAAAAACTCAACCGCGTTTCGGCCTAAGCCGCTGGTGGCTCCGGTAACCAGTACCTTCATATCAATCCACTGTGTTTAAAAAACGTCGTGCGCATTCTTCCGTGAATTTCGTCTGTATGCAATGGGAAACATGAAAGAATACAGGCTCTTTTTATCATGAGTCTGTGATTTGTTCTGCAAGTTTAGCAATACGCTTCGCCATCCCTCTGAAAATGAACAGATGCGCCGGGATCATCAGCAGCCAATAGAAGAGGCCTGGCATGCCGTGCGGATGCCACCAGGCGCGGACATCAATGCGTCGGTGGTCGCCTTTATCTTCCAGCGTGAAGCTCAGTCGACCCAATCCTGGCGCTTTCATCCCAAACAGCAGCGTCAGCTGTTTTTCTGGCTCAACGATGATAACTTTCCAGCTATCAACGGTATCGCCAACCTGCAACAGAGAGTGTTGCGGTCTGCCTTTCGCCAGCTTATGGCCGACCAGCAGGTCCAACGCCGCGCGCGTTTTCCATAAAATATTGCCAAAGAAATAGCCTTCTTTGCCGCCGAGGCGATTCACCACCTGCCACAGCGCCTGCCGACTGGCGGAGGTTTCAACGCTAAAGCCAGCTTGTTTAGCGAAATAGCCATATTCGGGGCGCCAGCGGGCAAATGCCTGCGCGTCGTAACCCCAGTCGCTGGAATTGACCAGCTTCTCTTCTTCTTTCAACGTGCTGCGCACCGCGTCATCAAAGGCAATCAGCTTTTGCGGGATCAGCGTGCGTAATTCGGTGTCATCGGCCAGCAGGTCGTGTTTTAACCCCTGTATCAGCGCTTTTGCCGTGGTCGGCGGCACTGACGTTATGACGTTCAAAAACCAGACCGAAATCCAGCGGGTAGGAAAGGGGACAGGGATGAGCAGGCGATGTTTACCGCTGACCGCCATAAAATGCTCGAACTGCTCCTGATAGCTCAATACCTGCGGCCCGGCGGCTTCGAGCACGCGGTGTTGGCGTGTAGGATGATCCAACAACGCCACCAGGTAGTACATTAAATTCTCCAGCGCGATAGGCGTGGTACGCGAGCGCACCCAGCGCGGAGGGGTGAGTACCGGCAGGTTGTAGACCATGTCGCGCATCACTTCAAAGGCGGCAGAACCTGCCCCTACGATAATACCCGCGCGCAATTCGGTCATCGGCACGCCTGATTCGCGCAGGGTGTCCGCGGTTATCTGTCGCGCACGTAGATGATCGGATTGTTCATGCCGGGGAGCCTGTAATGAGCTCAGGAAAATAAGCTGTTTGACTGGCGTATCACGTAGCGCATCGCGCACGTTCATTGCTACCTGGCGCTCATGGGCGATAAAATCACCGCCTTCTCCCATGCCATGGACCAGGTAATAGACCGTATCAACGCCGGTCAGCAGCGGCGTTAGGTTATCTGGCCAATTCAAATCGACCTTATGGCAGCTGACGTTGGCCAACTGCTGCTTTTCCAGCCGCTCGATGCGGCGTGCCGCAGCCAGCACCTGATGCCCTTGCTGACTGAGCGCCTGTACCAGATGCTGACCAATGTAGCCACTGGCGCCAAGAACCAAAATCCGTTGCGGCACGCCCATCTCCTTAGCGGGTTAAAAAAGCGCGCCAGTGGGCGACGACTTCAGCAAGCTGTTCACGCGATACGTCCAGATGCATCACCAGACGCACAATCGGCGAGGCGTTAATCAGCACGCCTTGCGCTTTCATGTACTCGCCCAGTGCCGCAGCGTGTTCTTCGCCAACGCGGACAAACAGCATGTTGGTGTCGTGGCGCATGACGTCCGCTCCTGCTTCGCGCAGTTGTTCCGCCATCCAGGCGGCGTTGTCATGGTCTTCTTGTAAGCGCGACACGTTATTTTTCAGCGCATACAGTCCCGCCGCCGCCAGAATACCGGCCTGACGCATTCCGCCACCGGTCATTTTACGCCAGCGAATGGCGCGCTTGATGTACTCGTGGCTGCCGACCAGCAGTGAGCCTACCGGCGTTCCTAAACCTTTGGAGAGACAAATGGTGAACGAATCGCAGTATTGCGTGACATCTTTTAACTCACAGCCATAGGCGACGATGGCGTTAAAAATACGCGCGCCGTCGACATGCAGCGCAAGATTGCGCTCACGGGTAAATTCCCAGGCCTCTTTCAGATACTCGCGTGGTAGCACTTTGCCGTTGTGGGTGTTTTCCAGGCTGAGCAGACGCGTGTGGGCAAAATGGATATCGTCCGCTTTGATTTTTGCCGCCACTTTGTCCAGCGGCAAAGAGCCATCCGGCATGGCGTCGATAGGTTGCGGTTGAATGCTGCCGAGTACCGCTGCGCCACCCGCTTCGTAGAGATAGTTATGCGCGCCCTGACCGGCGATATACTCTTCCCCGCGCTGACAATGGCTGAGGAGAGCCACCAGGTTCGCCTGAGTGCCAGTGGGTAAGAAAATTGCGGCTTCTTTGCCAGAAAGCTCGGCTGCGTATTGCTGGAGGGCATTAACGGTAGGGTCATCACCGTAGACGTCGTCCCCGACCGGGGCGGCCATCATCTCTTCGAGCATGGCGCGACTTGGTCGGGTGACGGTATCACTGCGTAAATCAATCACGGGCATTCCTTTTTAAGTGAGGTAATGCCCTCTGTTTTACCTGAGCCAGTTAGTTTTCGCCAGTTCGATCACTTCATCACCGCGCCCGCTGATGATTGCGCGCAGCATATACAGGCTAAAACCTTTAGCTTGTTCGAGTTTGATCTGCGGCGGGATCGCCAGTTCTTCTTTCGCGACGACCACATCGACCAGCACCGGACCGTCAATCGACATCGCCCTTCGCAGCGCTTCATCAACCTCTGAGGATTTCTCCACGCGAATGCCCGTAATGCCGCAAGCCTCGGCAATCCGTGCGAAATTTGTATCGTGCAGTTCGGTGCCGTCGGTCAGATAACCGCCAGCTTTCATCTCCATCGCCACAAACCCCAAGACGCTGTTGTTGAAGACAATAATCTTCACCGGCAGCTTCATTTGCACAACCGACAGAAAGTCGCCCATCAGCATGCTAAAACCACCGTCACCGCACATTGCGACAACCTGACGTCCCGGTTCGGTCGCTTGTGCGCCGAGCGCCTGGGGCATGGCATTGGCCATCGACCCGTGGTTAAACGAACCGATCAGACGGCGTTTACCGTTCATTTTCAGATAACGTGCTGCCCACACCGTTGGCGTGCCAACGTCGCAGGTGAAGATGGCGTCGTCAGCGGCAAAGTGGCTGATCTGCTGCGCCAGATACTGCGGATGAATGGCTTTATCGCTGGGTTTGGCTAAATCATCCAGCCCTTTACGCGCCTCACGATAGTGTTCCAGCGCTTTATCCAGGAACTGCCGATCGGTTTTTTCTTCCACCAGCGGCAGCAGGGTGCGGAGTGTGGATTTAATATCGCCTACCAGCGCCATATCAACTTTACTGTGCGCGCCAATGCTTGCCGGATTGATATCGATCTGAATAATCTTGGCGTCGGTGGGGTAGAACGGGCGATAGGGGAACTGGGTACCGAGCAGGATCAGCGTGTCGGCATTCATCATGGTATGGAAGCCGGATGAAAAGCCAATTAGCCCGGTCATGCCCACGTCGTAAGGGTTGTCGTACTCAACATGCTCTTTACCACGCAGGGCGTGCACAATCGGCGCTTTTATTTTAGCAGCAAACTCAACCAGTTCTTTATGCGCACCGGCGCAGCCGCTGCCGCACATCAGGGCGATATTGCTGGAGTAGCGTAGCAGTTGCGCTAGTTTTCTGAGCTCTTCTTCTTCCGGAGTGACCACCGGGAGCGGCGCATGATACCAGTGAGTGCTGGCGCTTTCTGGTGCTGGCTTCAGCGCAACGTCGCCGGGTAATACCACCACGGAGACGCCGCGGTTGAGCACCGCTTTACGCATGGCAATTGCCAGCACCTGTGGGATCTGCTCAGGGCTGGAAACCAGCTCGCAATAGTGGCTACATTCGCGAAACAACTCTTGCGGGTGGGTCTCCTGAAAATAACCGCTGCCTATCTCACTGGATGGAATGTGAGCAGCAATTGCCAGCACCGGGACGTGGTTGCGGTGGCAATCAAACAGGCCGTTAATCAGGTGCAGGTTGCCTGGTCCACACGAGCCTGCGCAGACGGCCAGTTCTCCCGTCAACTGCGCTTCAGCGCCCGCGGCGAAGGCCGCAACCTCTTCATGACGGGTTGGCATCCAGTCAATCGTTCCCATACGATTCAGACTGTCACTAAGGCCATTTAGCGAGTCACCCGTCACACCCCAAATGCGTTTAACGCCAGCTTGTTCGAGTGTTTTAGCAATAAAAGCGGCAACCGTTTGTTTCATGGTTTTCCTTCTCCTTTAATGTGATACCGGTTACAAGTTTAGATGAAGATAATAGTTATGCTTATCATTACCTCTTATTTCCGGCAGGTTTCATTAAGCCTGTATTAAGCGTAGTTTGTTATTGGACATGGTGAAACAAGGAATAAATTCAAATGGTTATAAAACTATTAAATACAGTTAACCGGGTACTGACTCATGAAGATTTTGGCAAGTTTTTGTTACGTATTGCCGTGGGGGGATTAATGCTGTTTCATGGGCTGCATAAACTGTTCGCGGGTATTGATGGCATCAGTGGCATGCTGATAGCGAAAGGTTTCCCTGGCTTTATTGCGTATGGCGTTCTGCTGGGAGAGGTTGTGGCACCGTGTCTGATTATTCTTGGGATCCTGACGCGTCCGGCGGCGTTGGGGCTCGCGTTTACGATGGTGGTGGCATGGCTGATGGTCGGGATGGGTGAAACCTGGTCACTGGATAAAACCGGCGCATGGGCAATTGAAAGTCTGGTGTATTTCTTCATCGGCGCTCTGGCCGTGGCATTTTTGGGCGCGGGGCGTTTCTCCGTTGCCGGAAACTCGGCCTGGCGATAGTTTGCCATCCGAGAATCAAGACAGAGGCGGGGACGCGATAACCTATCTCCGCCTCGCCATTAAGTCTGGCCGCTAATCCATCTCGTCACTGCTCCACAGTTTGTGCCGACGTTTCAGTGCTCGTTGCGTCAATGCCTTTGCCATCGCCGCACCTATTTCAGCGCTAACCACCAGCCCCTGAATAAAGGGACGGTCGTGCATCAACCACGGCAGTCCGCCAAAGGCGATGCGGTTGCGGGCGTTTTCCGGCGCTTGCAGCGTGTAATCTTCGCCGATATCCGGGATCTCATCGCCACAGGCCAGCAGTTGATCGCGTAGCGTTGGGAACGGAATATCTTTGCTCTGCAATGCCCGTTGTCCTCGGGCGTCAATAAATACATCAAATTCACTGCGTTGACCGTGGTGGTAAATGACCGTCCTTACCTGCTTATTTGTACGCTCATAATCCTTGCCGAGTGCGAGGATCTCAATCAGCCCGGCATCGTGCAGAGCCAGCAATCGGCGGATAGATTCAGACGGGATCGCCGCATAGTTATCAATAAAGACGCGCGCCAGTCCGTGCCTGAAACGTTTTTCGTCGCGAGCATCAAGATGAGGAACGATCTCTTCAATAACCTCGTGTAGGCGCAATAAGGTATAGCGCCAGGCGACGGTATGTTGTTCCTGCTTGTTGCGTTCAACCTCCACCAGGTTACGCCTCGCCCAGTCAAAAGGGTCATGCTTGAGCCTGTCGGCAAAATAGACCTCGGGGAATGTGTCGGCGTTAAGCGTTGCAAGTGCAACCTGTTGGCACCACCCAGGGGCCGCGTCTTGCAGTTGTTGCACAATAAGCCGGAAGATGCGGTCCAGTAATCCGTTTTGGCCCTCGGCAATGGCGTTTTCAATCGCTTCTTGCGTCACGATATTCAGCGGTTCATAGGGAAGAGGGCAGTAAAAATCCGCTTCAGGCAGCACACCGCTGCGCGACATCAGGGTCAGCTTCAGGTTTTGGCTGTCGGGTTTACGCGTGAACTGCAGTGAATGGTCGGTATTGGTGGTGAAGTTACCATGCTGACTGACCACGGCCATCGCCGCGTCGATAGCGCTTAGCGAGGTGCCCAGAATACCCACCCTGCAAGCGCTAATCCGCGCCTCCATCAGGCCGGTCCACGGACTGGGGAAAAACTTGCGTGCCTGAGCATCAGTTTCTGGCCACAGATGACCGCTGGCGATAGCGGCGAAATCCACTTCGACGGGCTGTGACGCGTGATTGATCCACAGGGAGACCCCAGTCGGGTTTGCTTGCAGGTCGGTGACTTTACTTGATTCATATACGCGAATTGTGAACCCGGATCTTTGCGCTTTATCGACAATGGCTAAAAAACGTTCGCGATAATAGTCGCCGAGGATCACGCGGGGCAAAAATTGCCGCTCATGCAACGATGTACGTTCAAGCCGAAACTGCGCCAGGTATTCATCGCTTTGATTCTGTAGCCACGTCAGATAACTGATATAAATCGGCGGGATCTCAATGCTGGCTATATTGGCCAGCATGTGGTCTGCGTTGTTGTCGCTGTTATAAGGCATGCCTACGCCAGCTTCCTCAGCTTGCTCATAAAGCTGTATCTCCAGCGGTTCACCGCGCTCAACGAGGGCATGAAACGTATAAATTCCGGTGGGACCTACGCCGACGATGGCCACTTTTTTCATGGGGATCCTTTGTAGAAAGTTCGACGTGGTAGTCGGGGTTTTGCTTAACCTGTGCCAGGTAAGTGTGGTCGATAATTCGCGAGAGGAAGACGGTATTTTGCCTGGGAGGGGGAAAAAATAGGAATTTTGCAGCGTCTGACAGCATAAAAAAAGGCCACCCGATATAACCGGGTAGCCTTTTGTACATCAGATATCGGCCAATTACGCCAGCACTAAATCACCCTGCGGATGACAGGAGCAAGCCAGCACATAACCTTCAGCAATTTCTGCGTCGGTCAGCGTCATGGTGCTGCTGACCGTGTAGTTACCGTCAACCACTTTGGTTTTGCAGCAGCCGCAAACGCCCGCACGGCATGCGGCGACAACCGGCACTTTATTGCTTTCCAGCGCTTCCAGCAGCGTACTGCCTACCGGCGCATAAAACTCTTTTGCCGGCTGCAGTTTGGTGAACTTCAGACCGCTGGTGGCGGCTTCAGCTACCGGGGTGAAGAACTGCTCTTTAAAGAAGCGTGTCACGCCCAGCGCGTTGACTTCTTTCTCGACCAGATCCATATACGGCGCCGGGCCGCAGGTCATCACGGTGCGAGAAGCCAGGTCCGGTACGCTTTGCAGCAGTTCGGTGGTCAGTCGGCCGGAAACAAAACCTTCAGTGGCATTGTTTTCAGCAACTAAGGTCACCGGATACTCGCGCCATTCGTCGGCAAAAATGACATCTTGCGGTGAACGGACGTTAAAGATCACCTGCACATCTGCCTGTGGGCGGTATTTTGCCAACCAGCGACGCATTGACATGATTGGCGTGACGCCACAGCCAGCGGCCAGCATCAGGAACCTGTCTTCCGCTTTATCTTCACAGGTGAATTCACCCATTGCATCGGACAGCCAGATATAGTCGCCGCGCTTCACGTCGCGGGTTAACCACTGTGAGCCTGCGCCATCGTCAATGCGGCGGATGGTCAGCGTGATGTATTCGCTAACGCCCGGCGTTGAAGAGAGGGTGTAAGCACGCAGCGTGTCCGCTGAATTACGTACGCTGACCAGTGCATACTGCCCGGCGCGGTACGGATAATAGTCGTGGCACAGCAACGAAATTGTCCATACATCCGGCGTTTCCTGATGGATGTGATGAACCTGCATCCGCCATGGGCACTGATGAGTTGGCATTGTCATTCTTTACTCCTTACGCGCTCAGCAGTTGCTTCATGTCTTCTTCAACGGTGGTCACGGAACGCAGACCGAACTTCTCGTTGAGAACTGCCAGCAGGTCCGGCGTGAAGAAGCCAGGCGCAGTCGGGCCAGTGACGATGTTTTTCACACCCAGAGACAGCAGGGTCAGCAGAATGACAATCGCTTTCTGTTCGAACCAGGAGAGCACCAGAGACAGCGGCAGATCGTTCACGCCACAGCCCAGTTTCTCAGCCAGAGTTACTGCCAGGATGATGGCAGAGTATGCATCGTTACACTGACCTGCATCGACCAGACGCGGCAGACCTTCGATATCGCCGAACTCCAGTTTGTTGAAACGGTATTTACCGCACGCCAGGGTCAGGATCAGGCAGTCGTCCGGCACGCTGGTGGCGAAGTCGGTGAAGTAGTTACGTTCGCCACGCGCGCCATCACAACCGCCAACCAGGAAGATGTGACGCAGTTTTTCGCGGCTTACCAGGTCGATCAGGGTATCAGCCGCGCCCAGCAGAGTCTGACGACCGAAACCAACGGTGATCAGGTGCGGAATTTCGCTGTACGGGAAGCCCGCCATCTGCTGAGCCTGAGCGATTACCGGAGCGAAGTTGTCGCCTTCGAGGTGGCTTACACCCGGCCAACCGACGATGCTACGAGTCCAGATACGGTCATCGTAGGCACCAACAGTTGGGTCGATGATGCAGTTAGAGGTCATTACGATTGGGCCCGGGAAGCGGGCAAATTCAACCTGCTGATTCTGCCAGCCGCTGCCGTAGTTACCGATCAGGTGTTTGAACTTACGCAGTTCCGGGTAGCCGTGCGCCGGCAGCATTTCACCGTGGGTATAGACGTTAACGCCGGTACCTTCGGTCTGCTCCAGCAGGTTGTACAGATCTTTCAGGTCGTGACCGGAGATCAGGATGCACTTACCTTCGGTTGCTTTGACGTTGACCTGAGTTGGCGTCGGGTGGCCGTATTTAGTGGTTTCGCCAGCATCCAGAATGCTCATCACTTTGAAGTTCATCTGGCCGATTTCCATTGAGCACTCCAGCAGAGCGTTCATATCGGAAGGCCAGGTTCCCAGCCATGCCATGATTTTGTGGTACTGAGCGTAGATGTCGTTGTCGTACTGACCGAGAACGTGCGCGTGCTCCATGTAAGCTGCCGCACCTTTCAGGCCGTACAGGCACAGCAGACGCAGGCCGAGAATGTTCTCGCCGATGGCTGCTTTGTCTTTGTTCGGGGTAAATTCAGCGGCCTGACGTTGCAGGTCGCCCAGATCGTCGCTGACCAGTTGCAGATCGGCCATCGGGTTAGCGACCGCTGCGTTCGCGTCGATGTTCAGGCATTGCGCTTTCAGGGCGTCGCGCATGGCGATAGCTTCACGGGCATAGCCAACAATACGCGGAGAATCGAAGTTAACGTTGGTCAGCGTGGAGAAGAATGCACGCGGCGCAAAGTTATCAACCTCATGGTCGATGATGCCGTATTCACGTGCCTTAACAGCCCATGCAGACAGACCTTGTAGGGAAGCAATCAGCAGATCCTGCAAATCGGAGGTTTCAGCCGTTTTACCGCACATACCCTGCGCGTAAGAGCAGCCGTTTCCTGCCGGAGTACGGATGGTTTGTTCACATTGCACACAAAACATGGTCACACCTTTTAAAGTTATATTTAATATACATGTTTAAGGTTATGCCTGTGCGCGAAGGGATAAAAGGGATTTCTGCTACAACTTGCAGGGAGATTGATTTAGCGCAATTTTGGCGGTAGATGACTACCGCCAGAGAGGTATTTGTCCTGACTTCAGGCGGAGAAAAACGCCATCAGCAAAGGCACTAACAGACTCAGAATAAAGCCGTGGACGATGGCTGCCGGAACCATCTCCAGACCGCCGCTGCGTTGTAGCACCGGTAAGGTGAAATCCATTGATGTCGCGCCACATAGCCCCAGCGCGGTTGAGCGGCTGCGGCCCACCATTCCAGGAATCAACATAATGGCAATCAGCTCGCGGGCCAGGTCATTAAAGAAGGCGGCGCTACCAATCACCGGCCCGAAGGATTCGGTTAACAGAATACCGGACAGGGAATACCAGCCAAAACCTGATGCCATCGCCAGCGCGGTTTTCAGCGGCAGGCCGAGGATCAACGCATTGATAACCCCCGCCAGCATCGAACTGGCGACGACGACCACCGCAACAATCATCCCCCGGCGATTCAGCACAATTTGCTTTAAGGTCATACCGCTGTTGCGCAGTTGAATCCCGACCAGGAACAGTAAAAAGATTAACGTATATTCGCTGGCTTCGGTGGCGTGCTGCAGAATAGGAAGACCGGTGAGGCCGAGCAGAAAACCCACGACGACGACGCCACAAAGCTGGAGCGACTCAAGTGCCATCGCAATTCGCGAGGGTAGCTTTTCTTGCTTGTGGTTATGTCGCCAGGGCAGTGAACGCTCCAGCCAGAACAGCGCCGCAATATTACACAACAAAATGACCGTCACGCTGACCGCAGAATAATGAAGAATGGCTAACAGGTTGCTGGCGAGATTATCCAGAAACGCCAGGCTGATACCCATAAAAAAGAGAATAAGGTAGACGATCCAGCTCAACAGGCGATTGATGAGTTTTAATGCAGCCCTGTGCCGAAGCGGAATAAGGTAGCCCACAATAAGGGGAACCAGAATGATTAACAGCCCTGAAAACATGAAAACCAGATCCTTGCTGAGAGTAAGACGAAATGCGCCAGCACACACTACTCAATGCAATGAAGGGAGTAAAGTTGCAAATAAAAGGAAATATAGCGGGGGAAAAAAAAGACCTGACTTGCGCCAGGCCTTTTTTGTTATCGATTAATCGCGTTTTTCCAGCAGAGTGCGGTAAATAAGACCGCCGAGGACCCCACCGATAATCGGCATAACCCAGAAGAACCACAATTGCTGTAATGCCCAGCCGCCCTGGAAGATGGCTACAGCGGTACTACGTGCCGGGTTAACGGAGGTGTTGGTAACCGGAATACTGATCAAGTGGATCAGGGTTAACGCCAGACCAATCGCAATGGGTGCAAAACCTACCGGAGCATGTTTATCGGTCGCACCGTGGATCACTAATAAGAAACCAGCGGTCAAAATAATTTCAATTACGACGGCAGACATCATTGAATAGCCGCCAGGTGAATGTTCACCAAAGCCGTTCGAGGCAAAACCACTGGCAGTTGCGTCAAAACCAGCTTTACCGCTGGCAATAAGATACAGTGCCGCTGCTGCAACAATACCGCCCACAACCTGAGCGATAACATAACCAATAACGTCTTTTGCCGGGAAGCGACCGCCCGCCCATAAACCGAAGGTCACCGCCGGGTTAAAGTGTCCGCCGGAAATATGACCTACGGCGAATGCCATGGTTAATACGGTCAAACCAAACGCCAGCGCGACACCGGCAAATCCAATCCCCAACTCCGGGAATGCTGCGGCCAGAACTGCGCTACCGCACCCACCAAAGACGAGCCAAAACGTACCGAAGAATTCGGCTGCTAATTTCCTGAACATAACCACCTCAATTAAAAGTTCCGGGTTCGTGTTCCTTACCCGGTAATTCATCGCTAAAAGGGACGATGATGAAAGAGCCGGTATTTTAGAAAAAAACATCATCCCTTCGCCAGTTAAATTGATGAAAAAATTTGATTTAAGGCAATATGTTGTGATTCCTTTTTGAATATTGGATGAATGAAGCATAGTTCAATTAGCAAAACGACGATGATTGAGTTCTGAAATAATATTCCAGGGAAAACATAAGAAGAATATTCTTATATTTTTTGATTTCTGCGACTAACCTCCTGATCATATCGGGTGTCTTGAGCGCCCGCTTGCCGTTATACTCCTGATAACTTGAAGGAAAAAGTTAGCATTTCCGGAGGCTATATGATTCTCGAACGCGTTGAGATTGTTGGATTTCGTGGTATTAACCGTCTGTCGTTGATGCTGGAGCAAAGCAACGTGCTGATTGGGGAGAACGCGTGGGGTAAGTCCAGTCTGCTGGATGCTTTAACCCTGTTGCTGTCGCCGGAAACTGATTTGTACCACTTTGACCGCGAAGATTTCTGGTTCCCGCCGGGCGATATTCAAGGCCGGGAACATCATCTGCATATCATCCTGACGTTTCGTGAGTCTCAACCGGGTCGCCACCGCGTGCGCAGGTATCGTCCTCTGGAAGCCAGCTGGACGCTGTGTCAGGATGGCTATCACCGCATTTTCTATCGGCTGGAAGGTGAATGTGCGGACGACGGTAGCGTTCTGACGTTACGCAGTTTTCTGGATGGCGAGGGCCATCAGCTTCCCCTCGACGACATTAACGATCAGGCGCGGCACCTCGTGCGTTTGATGCCAGTACTGCGCCTGCGCGACGCGCGTTTTATGCGACGGATCCGTAACGGTACGGTGCCGGATTCGGCGGATGTCGAAGTGACCGCGCGGCAACTGGATTTTCTGGCACGTGAACTGGCTACCCGACCGCAAAACCTGACAGATGGGCAGATACGTCAGGGGTTATCGGCCATGGTACAGCTATTGGAACACTATTTTTCTGAGCAGGGTTCCAGTCAGTCCCGCTATCGTCTGATGCGTCGACGTTCCAATAACGAACAACGTAGCTGGCGCTATCTGGATATTATCAACCGTATGATTGATAGACCGGGCGGACGCACGCACCGCGTGATCTTGTTGGGATTGTTTTCGACGCTGTTACAGGCCAAAGGTACGCTGAGGCTGGATAAAGACGCCCGGCCGTTACTGTTGGTAGAAGATCCTGAAACGCGTTTACATCCGATTATGCTGTCGGTTGCCTGGCACCTGCTGAATTTGCTTCCTCTGCAACGGGTGGCGACCACCAACTCAGGTGAGTTACTGTCCCTCACCCCCGTGGAACATGTTGTCCGCCTGGTGCGTGAGTCCTCCCGCGTCGCCGCCTGGCGGCTTGGGCCAGGTGGGATCAGCGCAGAAGATGGTCGGCGTATTGCCTTTCATATTCGTTTTAACCGTGCATCGTCGTTGTTTGCCCGCTGTTGGCTGCTGGTGGAAGGCGAAACGGAAACCTGGGTCATTAACGAACTGGCCCGCCAGTGTGGGCACCACTTTGATGCGGAAGGTATCAAAGTCATTGAATTTGCCCAGTCCGGCCTTAAGCCGCTGGTTAAGTTCGCCCGCCGGATGGGTATCGAGTGGCATGTGCTGGTTGATGGTGATGAAGCCGGGAAAAAGTATGCCGCTACGGTGCGGAGTTTGTTGAATAACGACAGAGAAGAAGAGCGCGATCATTTAACCATGCTTCCCGCGCTGGACATGGAACACTTTATGTATCGCCAGGGGTTCGCTGACGTATTCCACAGGGTGGCGCAAATCCCCGAAAACGTGCCCATGAATATGCGCAAAATTATCTCGAAGGCGATTCACAGGTCGTCAAAACCAGATTTAGCCATTGAGGTGGCGATGGAAGCCGGGCGGCGCGGCGTTGACGCGGTGCCAACGCTGCTGCGAAAAATGTTTTCCCGCGTGCTGTGGTTGGCACGCGGCAGAGCGGATTAGTTGCGAAACATCGACGACAGCTGCGAGTGGATGCTGTCCAGTAACTGGTAGCGACGGCGGTATTCCGCGCGTTTTTTGCTGGCAATGTCCGCTTCGCTTTTTCGCGCCATTGTGCGTGGGATATGGTAATAGCCGTGACTGTCGCACTCACCGCCAACCGACTCCCAAAATGCGTTGTAGTCGGAAAGTATCACCTTGTTTTTATCGTGGTAACGCGGGCTGCGAAAGATATGCTGTTCATTGCTGACAGCCAGAATTTGTTTAATATTCAATTGTTCTGCAAAACAGCAAATGGCTTCCATCACAATACGTTTAGGGAAAATTCCGTAGCATGATTTGGTCGCTTTTTGAATTTCTTCATGTGGCAGTAATCGACTGCCTCCCTGTAACCCGCCAATAAACAGTGTGCTGCTTCCTTGATAATTGCACAGCGTAAACGTCATTTCCGCTAAAGTCTCGCCAGCGCTATTGCGTACCAGAATGGTACTTTCACCTTCTTTATCCAGTGAGATAAATGAGCCCAGTATTACGCTAAATATTTCGCTATTTTTGCCTTCAATTTGTGCCAGTTGTAATCCATCCGCACTTAAATAAGCTTTATATTCCGTGGCTGAAAAAGAGCTGCGGATAGCATTGTAATGAAAACGCACAGCATCCAGTTTCATTTTCCGATCAAGGTTTTGTGCGAGATAGGCGCGATGTAGGCGAACCGGCAGACGAGGCTGGCGTGCCAGTACGCTATCGAGATCAGGCCATTGCGCCAGTTCAGTCATCCATTCATGCATTAATCGTGGCATAAGCGCTGAGCGCAACAAAAACTTACGACGGAAGCTACGCTGATGCCAAAATTTTCCAGGGCGCCAATGTCCGGTCATCAGGCTACAAAAGAGGCTAAAACTTGTGGCGGGTTTTGAAGAATGAAAAGTGCTGTCAGTTAGCTGGCTCATAATAACAATCCGATGGATACTCTGGTACTAATTTCAACACAGCGGATCTTAACCATTCATCAATAACTCTGTTATTCTTGCGTTTTTCAACGGCTATTTATTTAACGTTGATGTTTACCACTCCACTCTGGTGGACGTATTGGGGGAAATTGGGACATTTATGAAGCTCAAGGGAAAAATCAAAAAGCGCTATTTTCTCTTCGCCATCATCATTATTGTGGCGATAATTGCACTTTGGCGAACGCTTAATGCGCCTTTACCTCAGTATCAAACGTTAATTGTGCGTCCGGGCGATCTGCAGCAAAGCGTACTGGCAACCGGCAAACTGGATGCGTTGCGTAAAGTTGACGTCGGGGCGCAGGTAAGCGGGCAGTTAAAAACGCTGTCGGTCGCGATTGGCGACAAAGTAAAAAAAGATCAACTGCTTGGCGTTATCGATCCTGAACAGGCGCAAAACCAGATTAAAGAGGTTGAAGCGACGCTGATGGAATTACGCGCTCAGCGTTTACAGGCTGAAGCCGAGTGGAAGCTGGCGCGGGTAACGCTTTCCCGTCAGCAACAGCTGGCGAAAACCCAGGCTGTCTCGCAGCAGGATCTCGACACGGCGGCTACTCAGATGGCGGTCAAACAGGCGCAAATCGGCACAATTGATGCGCAAATTAAGCGTAATCAGGCCTCTCTCGATACGGCAAAAACCAACCTTGATTACACCCGCATCGTCGCGCCAATGGCAGGCGAAGTCACGCAAATTACTACCCTTCAGGGGCAAACCGTTATTGCTGCCCAGCAGGCACCTAACATTCTGACATTGGCAGATATGAGCACCATGCTGGTGAAAGCGCAGGTTTCCGAGGCGGATGTGATTCACCTGCATCCCGGGCAAAAGGCCTGGTTTACCGTACTGGGCGATCCTCAGACGCGCTACGAAGGTAAGCTCAAAGATGTTCTTCCGACGCCAGAGAAAGTGAATGATGCAATTTTCTACTATGCTCGCTTCGAAGTTCCCAACCCGAAAGGGATCCTGCGTCTGGATATGACCGCGCAGGTCCATATCCAGCTCACGGATGTGAAAAATGTCCTGACGATCCCGCTGTCGGCGCTGGGCGATCCTATTGGCAACAATCGTTATAACGTCAGGCTGCTGCGTAACGGCGAAACCCGTGAACGCGAAGTGGTTATCGGCGCGCGTAATGACACCGATGTGGAGATCGTGAAAGGGCTGGAAGAGGGGGATGAAGTCATCACCGGTGAGGGCAACGCTGGAGCGCCAAAATGACGGCATTGCTTGAACTGAGCAATATCCGCCGCAGCTATCCGTCAGGCGAAGGTCAGGTCGAGGTATTGAAGGACGTATCCTTGAGCATTCAGGCCGGGGAAATGGTAGCGATTGTCGGGGCGTCTGGCTCGGGTAAATCGACGCTGATGAATATTCTCGGCTGTCTGGACAAACCCACCAGCGGTACGTATCGGGTTGCCGGGCGCGATGTCTCCACGCTGGATAGCGATGCGTTAGCCCAGCTGCGTCGCGAACATTTCGGTTTTATCTTCCAGCGTTATCATTTGTTGTCGCATTTAACCGCCGCGCAAAACGTTGAGGTGCCTGCAGTCTACGCTGGCACCGATCGTAAGCAGCGCCTGGCCCGTGCGCAAGAACTCCTGCAGCGACTGGGTCTGGGCGACAGAGTCGACTATCAGCCTTCCCAGCTTTCCGGTGGTCAGCAGCAGCGGGTCAGTATTGCGCGTGCGCTGATGAACGGGGGACAGGTTATCCTCGCCGACGAACCCACCGGCGCGCTGGACAGCCATTCAGGCGAAGAGGTGATGGCGATTTTGCATCAGCTGCGCGATCGCGGGCATACGGTGATTATCGTCACTCACGACAGCCAGGTCGCCGCACAGGCCGAACGCGTCATTGAAATTCGTGACGGCGAGATTGTGCGCAATCCACCGTCGCACAAACCCTCTACCGGGCGCGATATCGCGGAGCCGACGGTGAAAACGGCGTCCGGCTGGGGGCAGTTTGTCAGCGGTTTTCGCGAAGCGCTCACTATGGCCTGGCTGGCAATGGCTGCGAATAAAATGCGAACGCTACTGACCATGCTTGGGATCATCATCGGTATTGCTTCGGTGGTGTCGATTGTGGTGGTAGGCGATGCGGCTAAACAGCTGGTACTGGCAGATATTCGTGCTATTGGCACCAATACCATCGATATCTATCCTGGCAAAGATTTCGGCGACGACGACCCACAATATCAACAGGCGCTGAAGTATGACGATTTAACGGCGTTACAGAAGCAGCCCTGGGTCAGTTCGGTGACGCCTGCGGTGTCGAAAAACCTGCGGCTACGCTATGGCAATATCGACGTGGCCGCCAGTGCTAATGGCGTTAGCGGCGACTATTTCAACGTCTATGGCATGACGTTTAGCGAAGGGACCACTTTTAACGCTGAACAACTGGCGGGGCGCGCTCAGGTGGTGGTGCTCGACAGCAATACCCGTCGTCAATTGTTCCCCAACAAAGCGAAAGTTGTCGGCGAAGTCGTGCTGGTGGGGAATATGCCTGCCACGGTGATTGGTGTTGCAGAAGAGAAACAGTCGATGTTTGGCAGTAGCAAGATCCTGCGGGTCTGGCTGCCTTACAGCACCATGTCCGGGCGAATTATGGGGCAGTCGTGGCTGAACTCGATCACCGTGCGGGTGAAAGACGGTTTTGATAGTGCCCAGGCTGAGCAGCAGCTCACCCGACTACTGACGCTACGCCACGGCAAGAAGGATTTCTTCACCTGGAATATGGACGGTGTCTTGAAAACCGCTGAAAAGACCACACGTACATTACAACTCTTCCTGACGCTGGTGGCCGTGATTTCGCTGGTGGTCGGTGGAATTGGTGTGATGAATATTATGCTGGTTTCGGTAACCGAACGAACGCGCGAGATTGGCATTCGTATGGCGGTTGGCGCCCGCGCCAGTGACGTACTGCAGCAGTTCTTAATTGAAGCGGTGCTGGTGTGTCTGGTTGGCGGCGCGTTGGGCATTAGCTTGTCGATGCTGATCGCCTTTACGCTTCAGCTATTCCTGCCTGGCTGGGAAATAGGTTTCTCACCCGTAGCCTTATTGACGGCGTTTCTGTGTTCGACTGCGACCGGGATTTTGTTTGGCTGGCTACCGGCGCGAAATGCGGCGCGGCTGGATCCGGTAGATGCTCTGGCGCGGGAATAATACTATCGAGATAAAAATGCCAGCCGCAAAGGCTGGCATTTTGACTGCGGGATGTACACAATGAAACAGAAGAGCTATGCGACAGCTTCTGCTTCAATGACAGGCACGATGACACTGGCATGATTGCCTTTTGGCCCCTGGTGGACATCAAACTGGACAGACTGTCCGGCTTTTAGCGTTCTGTAACCATCCATCTGAATGGTGGAGTAATGGGCGAAAATATCTTCGCCGCCGCCTTCGGGGCAGATGAAACCAAACCCTTTGGCGTTGTTGAACCACTTAACAGTACCCGTTTCCATGCTTCGACATCCTTCGTAAATCTTATATAAGTAAGATGGAATGAACCGGTGGCGGAGTGGGGGCTGTTCAAAACCTCGCCAACTCTCGAAACTACAATTTAGAGAAATCAGGCGAGGCGTCAAGCGCCAGGCTGACGGAATAGGGTAAAAATGCATCAAAATTTGAAGCAGTTAACGCTATTGTCGGTTATGTGACAGATGTCGCGGATGGCACTAATAGATGATAGTTATCTAATACTTGAGGTAGATTGATTGTGCGCATAGGCTGCTTGTCAGCGGCAAGATTTTCTGCCGGAAACCGTAACTGAAGATGACGACTGACAATGGGTAAGACTAACGACTGGCTGGATTTCGATCTGCTGGCGGAAGATAAATTGCGCGACGCGCTAAAACCGCCATCTATGTATAAAGTGATATTAGTCAATGATGATTACACTCCGATGGAGTTTGTTATTGACGTGTTACAAAAATTCTTTTCTTATGATGTAGAACGTGCAACGCAACTGATGCTTGCCGTTCACTATCAAGGTAAAGCGATTTGCGGCGTATTCACTGCCGAAGTGGCTGAAACCAAAGTTGCGATGGTGAACAAGTATGCGAGGGAGAACGAGCATCCGTTGCTGTGTACGCTAGAAAAAGCCTAAATGCAGGCATAAATATTGGGGGAGGTGCCTATGCTCAATCAAGAACTGGAGCTCAGTTTAAACATGGCTTTCGCCAGAGCGCGCGAGCACCGACATGAGTTTATGACCGTCGAGCACTTGCTACTGGCATTGCTCAGTAACCCATCGGCCCGCGAAGCGCTGGAAGCGTGTTCTGTGGATCTGGTGGCGCTGCGTCAGGAACTCGAAGCCTTCATTGAACAAACCACACCCGTATTGCCTGCCAGTGAAGAAGAGCGCGACACGCAGCCAACGTTGAGTTTTCAGCGTGTGTTGCAACGCGCGGTCTTTCATGTTCAGTCCTCCGGGCGCAATGAAGTTACCGGTGCTAATGTGCTGGTCGCCATCTTCAGCGAGCAGGAATCTCAGGCGGCTTATCTGCTGCGTAAGCATGAAGTGAGTCGCCTTGATGTGGTTAATTTTATTTCTCATGGCACGCGCAAAGACGAACCAAGTCAGTCCTCTGACTCTGGTAATCAGCCGAATAACGAAGAGCAAGCTGGCGGGGAGGACCGTATGGAGAACTTCACGACTAACCTTAACCAGCTTGCCCGTGTGGGCGGAATTGATCCGCTCATTGGCCGGGACAAAGAGCTGGAACGCGCCATTCAGGTACTGTGCCGTCGTCGAAAAAACAACCCGCTGCTGGTGGGTGAGTCTGGCGTCGGTAAAACCGCTATTGCGGAAGGCCTCGCCTGGCGTATTGTCCAGGGCGACGTGCCGGAAGTGATGGCTGATTGTACCCTTTACTCTCTGGATATCGGCTCGCTGCTGGCGGGTACCAAATACCGTGGCGATTTTGAAAAACGCTTTAAGGCGCTGCTGAAACAACTGGAACAGGATACTAACAGCATTCTGTTTATCGATGAGATCCACACCATTATCGGCGCGGGTGCGGCATCGGGCGGCCAGGTAGATGCGGCTAACCTGATCAAACCGTTGCTCTCCAGCGGTAAAATCCGTGTGATAGGCTCCACAACCTATCAGGAATTCAGCAATATCTTTGAAAAGGACCGCGCGCTAGCACGCCGTTTCCAGAAAATCGATATCACTGAGCCGTCGGTAGAAGAGACCGTGCAGATCATCAACGGTCTGAAGCCGAAATACGAAGCGCACCATG
This sequence comes from Citrobacter sp. RHBSTW-01044, assembly GCF_013781945.1. Taxonomy (NCBI): domain Bacteria; kingdom Pseudomonadati; phylum Pseudomonadota; class Gammaproteobacteria; order Enterobacterales; family Enterobacteriaceae; genus Citrobacter; species Citrobacter sp. RHBSTW-01044. The sequence continues at coordinate 1,787,854 of NZ_CP056180.1, forward strand.
ACGTTCGCTACACCGCCAAAGCGGTGCGTGCAGCGGTCGAACTGGCGGTGAAATACATTAACGATCGTCATCTGCCGGACAAAGCGATTGACGTGATCGATGAGGCGGGCGCGCGGGCACGTCTGATGCCGGTCAGCAAGCGCAAGAAAACCGTCAACGTGGCGGATATCGAGTCCGTTGTGGCCCGCATTGCGCGGATCCCGGAGAAGAGCGTTTCGCAGAGCGATCGCGATACGCTGAAAAACCTGGGCAATCGTCTGAAAATGCTGGTATTCGGACAGGATAAAGCCATTGAGGCGCTGACTGAAGCGATCAAAATGAGCCGTGCTGGTCTGGGACACGAGCATAAACCTGTCGGTTCGTTCCTGTTTGCCGGACCGACTGGTGTAGGTAAGACCGAAGTCACGGTGCAGTTGTCCAAAGCGCTGGGTATTGAGCTGCTGCGGTTTGATATGTCCGAGTATATGGAACGTCACACCGTCAGCCGCCTGATTGGTGCGCCTCCGGGATATGTCGGTTTCGACCAGGGCGGTTTGCTGACGGATGCTGTCATTAAGCATCCGCATGCGGTACTGCTGCTGGATGAAATCGAAAAAGCGCATCCGGACGTCTTTAACCTGCTGCTGCAGGTGATGGATAACGGTACGCTGACCGACAATAACGGGCGTAAAGCGGATTTCCGCAACGTGGTGCTGGTCATGACCACTAACGCCGGCGTGCGTGAAACTGAGCGTAAATCGATTGGGCTGATTCATCAGGACAACAGTACTGATGCGATGGGCGAAATCAAAAAAGTGTTTACGCCGGAATTCCGTAACCGTCTCGACAACATTATCTGGTTCGATCATCTCTCTACTGAGGTGATTCATCAGGTTGTTGATAAGTTTATCGTCGAACTTCAGGTTCAGTTGGATCAGAAAGGTGTCTCTCTGGAAGTGAGTCAGGAAGCCCGTGACTGGCTGGCTGAGAAGGGCTATGACCGCGCAATGGGCGCACGCCCGATGACGCGTGTTGTCCAGGATAACCTGAAAAAACCATTGGCTAACGAACTGCTGTTCGGCTCGCTTGTGGATGGCGGTCAGGTGACCGTTGCGCTGGATAAAGAGAAAAATGAGCTGACCTATGGTTTCCAGAGTGCGCAAAAGCACAAGCCAGAAGCAGCACATTAATATCTAACCACCTAATGAACCGGGCGTAATGCCCGGTTTTTTTTCGCCTGAAAGTCGTGATTTGAATAGGGGGGAGTTAAACGGCAGGCAAAAAATAAGCCTGCGTAAGGGAGATTACGCAGGCTAAGGAGGTGGTTCCTGGTACAGCTAGCATTTATGGGTTATGTTTTTCAGCGGATGGGATAATACCCTTAATGAACGAAGCGGTATGTGATCGATTTCTAAGAATCTTCCGAACGCTGAAAAATAACCGTAATTAACTACTTAGCATGTGGGTTGCGCGTGGACTCACCGGTAAAATTACGCATCAACAATGCATAATTCAGATCGATATCCTCCGGTACAGGCATCCACACGGTGTAACCATCGCCCGGCGCAACCGGCATCGCTTCGCCTTTCGCGTTTTCCATCTGTTCGAGGGTAAAGTTGATGTTGCCCTGTGGGGTCATCAGCTCCAGGCTGTCGCCGACGGTGAATTTATTTTTCACCAGCACAGCCGCCAGTTCACCTTTACGTTCGCCAGTGAATTCGCCGACAAACTGCTGACGCTCGGAAACAGAGAAGCCGTATTCGTAGTTCTGATAGTCGTCATGCGTATGGCGGCGCAGGAACCCCTCGGTGTAACCGCGATGCGCCAGACCTTCCAGCGTTTCCAGCAGTTGCGGGTCGAACGGTTTACCGGCAGCGGCATCATCAATGGCCTTGCGATAAACCTGCGCGGTACGTGCACAGTAATAGTATGATTTAGTACGGCCTTCAATTTTCAGCGAATGCACGCCCATCTGAGTCAGGCGCTCAACGTGGGCAATGGCACGCAAATCCTTCGAGTTCATGATGTAAGTGCCGTGTTCGTCTTCAAACGCGGTCATGTACTCACCCGGACGCTGGGCTTCTTCGATCATAAAGACTTTGTCAGTCGGCGCGCCAATACCCAGCGTCGGCTCAACATTTTGTACCGGGATAGGCTCGTACTTATGCACGATATTGCCCACCACGTCTTCTTTGCCTTCCTGCACGTTGTATTCCCAGCGGCAGGCATTGGTACAGGTACCCTGATTTGGGTCACGCTTGTTGATGTAGCCAGAGAGCAGGCAGCGGCCGGAGTAAGCCATGCACAGCGCGCCGTGAACAAAGATCTCAATTTCCATATCCGGCACCTGGGTGCGGATCTCTTCAATTTCTTCCAACGACAGTTCGCGGGACAGGATCACACGGGTCAATCCCATCTGCTTCCAGAATTTCACCGTTGCCCAGTTTACGGCGTTAGCCTGTACTGAAAGGTGAATGTCCATGTCAGGGAAGTTTTCGCGCACCAGCATAATCAGACCGGGGTCGGACATGATCAGTGCATCCGGCCCCATTTCCACCACCGGTTTCAGGTCACGAATGAAGGTCTTCAGCTTGGCGTTATGCGGGGCAATATTAACCACCACATAGAATTTTTTACCCAGTTCATGGGCTTCATTAATGCCTAGCTGCAGGTTTTCGTGATTGAATTCGTTGTTGCGTACGCGCAGTGAGTAACGCGGTTGGCCCGCATATACAGCGTCTGCGCCATAGGCGAAAGCGTAACGCATGTTTTTCAGCGTTCCCGCCGGGGAAAGGAGTTCCGGTTTAAACATAATTTTCTCGTTCTGATGACAGGTCAGACTCGCCTCACTCAATGAGGCGGTTAGGGGAGTGCCCCCATATTAAGGGCGGGCATTGTAGCGCTGTGGGGAAGACAGGTAAAGAAAAACGCCGGGCGACAGCGTGGCGTTACCCGGCTGAGCGAGTCATTATCAGGTTTTATCTTTTATCGTCTGAGTTACACCATTGGTCTTAACTGAAGCAATACCGGTCTCGCGCGACTGTTCATTCGCATACAGTTGACTGCTACCAATAATCTGGTGGTTTGCTGCTTTCAGATTGAAATGCAATTTGCCATTAGCTGCCGTTTTTTTCTCGTAACGCTCGGCCAGAGGGCTGTTAGCCTGGACAGATACGATCCCTTTTTCTGCCGCGCCTTTTGTCGTGTAAAGCTCACTGGTAAGGATCGTTTCCCCGTTTCCAGCCTTAAGAACAAAGCGGTACTGATCATCGCTACTCTTGCTTAATTCAAACCAACCAGCCATATGAACTCCTTGATTAAAGTTTTATATCAAACAGTTATTGACGACAGTGTTGCCACAAAGAGTATGAGCGATATTTGGAGAGTTGCTAGTCAACAGGACTCCACGAAGCCGCGGAGTCCTGCAGGACGGGAGTGTTTACGCAATTCGACAGGCGTCGGCTTCCCAGCGATACCCTACGCCATAGACCGCGCGGATAAACGACTGCTCCGCATCCAGCGATTCCAGCTTGCGTCGCAGGTTCTTGATATGGCTGTCGATGGTTCGGTCGGTAACGACACGGTAATCGTCATAGAGATGATTGAGCAACTGTTCACGGGAGAACACTTTTCCCGGTTCATGCGACAACGTTTTGAGTAAGCGAAATTCAGCAGGCGTTAAGTCGAGCATTTTCCCACGCCAGGACGCCTGAAAACGACCTTCATCGACGATCAACGGGCTGTCAGCATCCATCTGTTGCAGTTCGCGCTGCGGCTTGCAACGGCGCAGAATCGTCTTCACGCGAGCAACAACTTCACGCGGGCTGTAGGGTTTGCAAATATAATCATCCGCACCGATCTCCAGCCCCAGCAGGCGATCAATTTCTTCTATCTTGGCGGTTACCATCATGATGGGGACTTCAGAGAATCGGCGGATTTCCCGGCACAGAGTCAGGCCGTCGGTACCAGGCAGCATCAGATCCAACAAGATCAGATCGGGCGGCGTCTGACGCACGTAAGGAAGAACCAGATCGCCGTGGCTGATGAGCGTAGGAGCGTAGCTTGCCGCGCGCAGGTAGTCGATAAGCAGTTGCCCCAGCTTGGGCTCGTCTTCCACGATCAGAATACGCGGCGTGTTTTCATCAATGGGTAACTCAGTCATACATCTCTCTGTAAATCGCGTTCCAGCGGTAATGTTACTGTAATGCTAACCCCGCCAAAAGGCGAATGGGCGGCGCGAATCAGACCATTATGCGCCTGTACGATATTGACGCAAATTGCCAGCCCCAGCCCGGAACCACCGCTGGCACGGTTACGCGAGCCTTCGGTGCGATAAAATCGTTCAAACAGCTTCTGTAACTGGTCGTCACTTACGCCGGGAGCGGAATCAGCGAAGGTTAATAAAACCATACGCTCGCGTTGTTCGGCGCTGATGTGCAGTCCGCCGCCGCTGTCGGTGTAGCGCAGACTGTTTTCCAGCAGATTGTTGAACAACTGCATCAAACGATCCCTGTCGCCAAATACTGTCATGCTGTCCGGGAGTGAAAGCTGTATCGTCAGTCCACGGCTGGCAAAGCGTTCACGAAATGCGCCACTTGCCACTTCCAACAGGGGGATGAGATCCAGCGATGTTTTCTGGTAGGCCAGCGCGCCTTCATCGGACATGGAGAGCTGATGCAGATCGTCCACCAGCTTGGTGAGCGTACCCACTTCAGCTTGCAAAGAGGCAACGGAGTCAGGGGTGAACTGGCGTACGCCATCCTGAATGGCCTCCAGTTCACCGCGCAACACCGCTAACGGCGTACGCAGTTCGTGAGAAATATCGGCCATAAAGTCACGACGCATCTGCTGGTTTTTTTCCAGCGTACTGGCAAGCTGGTTGAAGTCCTGCGCCAGCTTGCCCAGCTCATCCGTACTGGTCGGCGCAACGCGAGTGGTGAAATCGCCAGCCGCCAGTTTGTGCGTGCCTTCTACCAACCGCTTGACCGGGGCCAGCAGGCTGCGCGCCAGCGTAAACGTTGCCAGCGCCGCCAGGATCGTGGAGAGCGCGACGATGAGCCAACTGGAACGCCTTTGCTGCATGTCGAAATTGATATCCGTATTGCGCGTTAAGCGTTCCACGGGAGAGGCAATCACGGCACCGACTTCGCTACCGTTGACGCGGATCGGATGGCGCATACCGTCACGGGGGACCGGAGCACGCGGACCGACCAGCACGCGGGCATTTTGGTCGACAACCCAAAACTGCGTACGCCAGCCGTGCGGCGGCATGCCGGGGCCGGGTTTATCATCGTCGTTGTCGTGTTCAAAAGAGCGCAGGATCTGAAAAACAAACCGATCGTTATTGCGTAAGAATCGCCAGTTGCCGTGCTGTTCATACTGCTCGCTTAATGCGTCGCTGAGCATTTGCAGCCGCTGTTCGTTACCGTGCTTGATATAGTCAATAAAACCGCGTTCGAAGCTTATGCGTACGGCCCAGTGCATGCTGATCAGCAATACGATGCAGGTGGCGAAAATCGCCAGAAACAGTTTGCCGGTGATACCGGGCCGCCAGAACTTCATCAGGTGCTCCTCTTGCGCCGTGAAATCACCGCGTTGGTTTGCGTGTCGTTCGGCACGCGGGCAAAAATAATGGCGGGCAGCGCGATAATGAATGCGATGCACAGCCAGGTATACATAAAGACGGTATGCGTACTTCCGCTGTCGATGACGCTATGCTGCTGACCGAACATGCCTAGCAGCAGTCCCGCGATTGTCACCCCGATACTCATCGACAGCTGCATGATCATTGACAGCAGGCTGTTACCACTGCTGGCGAGATCGTCAGGCAGGTCTTTTAACGTCAGGGTGTTCATGGATGAAAAGCGCGTTGAGTTGACCATTCCCTGTAAGAACAGTACGAAGGGCAGGGCGTAATACCAGCCGAGCAGCGCGGTGCTCATCAGCAGCAGACTGACCAGCGACAGGCCAAGCGTTGTAGCGACCAGTACGCGACGGTAGCCAAAGCGGTTAACAACCTGCACCACAATGCGCTTCATGCCCATACTGCCGAGCACCATCGGGATCATCATCAGCCCGGCATGAAAGGGGGAAAAACCGAGGCCTATTTGTAAAAACACCGGCGTCATAAACGGCAGCATACCGCTACCGATGCGTCCGGCAAAACTGCCGAAAAGACCCAGCGAGAAGGTCGGTGTGCGAAACAGACTCAGGCTGAACAGCGCGCGTGGATTACGATGGGCGTGTTTCAGATACAGCGCAATAGCCAGCACTCCGCAGATAACCAACGCTGCCAGCGAGATACTGGAGATGCCGGTTCCTTTACTGCCATCAAGTGCCAGCGTCAGTACCGCCATGCCGACTGCCAGCATCGCAAATCCGGAGAGATCGAAGCGTCGGGTTTGCATGGTGTAGTTGGGCATCAGCATTAACGTCGCTATCGCGCCGACAATACCAACCGGAATGTTAATCAAAAATATCCAGTGCCAGGAGGCGTACTCAACCAGAATACCGCCTAATGCCGGTCCCAGTAGCGGGCCAATCTGACCGGGCAATGTGACAAACGTCATCGCCGCCATATATTGCTCACGCGGGACGATTTTCATCACCGTTAGCCTGCCGACCGGCACCATCATCGCACCGCCAACGCCTTGTAAGACGCGCGCCATCACCAGCTCGTTGAGTGTGCTGGACCCGGCGCAAAACAGCGAGCCAAGCGTAAACAGGATGATGGCGGTGAAGAAGATATTACGCACGCCAACTTTGTCCGCCAGCCATCCGCTGGCGGGCAGCATCACGGCAACGGTTAAAACATATGACACAATGACCATATGCATGTGTAACGGGCTTTCCCCGAGGCTTGCCGCCATCGAGGGAAGCGCAGTATTCACGATGGTGGTATCCAGCGACTGCATAAAAAAGCCGAATGCCACAATCCAAAGCTGCCAGCGGGTGCTGTCGGGAAGTTCTGTCATAACTCTGCTACCGGTTTGCTGTTTTTACGCGAAAAACGCAGACGGTCGAAAAAGAGATAGACCACAGGCGTGGTGTACAGCGTCAGGAGTTGACTCACGACCAGCCCGCCGACAATGGTTATCCCCAAAGGTTGACGTAGTTCGGAGCCATCCCCGGCGGATAACACCAGCGGCAGCGCGCCAAACAACGCCGCCAGCGTGGTCATCATGATTGGGCGAAAGCGCAGCAGGCAGGCCTGGAAAATGGCTTCTTCTGGCTGCAGCTTGCCGTTTCTCTGTGCTTCCAGCGCAAAATCGACCATCATGATGGCATTTTTCTTCACAATGCCAATTAATAGCATTATCCCTATCAGGGCGATTAGGCTGAACGGGGCATTGAACAGCTCCAGCGCCAGCAAAGCCCCGACGCCAGCTGAAGGTAGCGTGGAGAGAATGGTCAGGGGATGGACATAGCTTTCATACAGCATCCCCAGAACGATGTAGACTGTGGCAATGGCGGCGATAATCAGGATCACCTGTGAGTTCATGGTGTCCTGAAATACCTGTGCCGTGCCGGCAAAGCTACCGCGAACCGTGGAGGGGACGCCGAGCTGGGTCATGGTTCTGTTGATAGCCTCTGTCGCCTCAGACAGTGAAGAACCTGTTGGCAGGTTAAACGACACGGTTGAGGCAGCGGACAAGCCCTGATGGTTTACCGACAGCGGGGCATTCGCCGGTTGCCATTTGGCAAAGTACGATAGCGGGATTGCCTTACCGTCATTGTTGATGACGAACATTTTATCCAGCGCACTGATATCCTGGGTGTAACGTCGATCGACCTCCATCACCACTTTGTACTGGTTCATCGGTTGATAAATAGTTGAAATTTGCCGTTGTCCAAAAGCGTTGTTCAACAGGCTGTTAGCGGCTGCAACGTCGATCCCCAGACGAGACATGGTGTCGCGATCGTAGACCAGGTTCATTTCCGCGCCATTGTCCTGCTGATCTGAGTTGACATCCGCCAGTTGGGGCAGGGCGGCAAGCGCTTTACGGATCTTCGGTTCCCACTCGCGCAGCGCCGCCAGATCGTCGGAAAGCAATGTGTATTGATAGCTGGCATTGGCCTGGCGGCCGCCGACGCGAATATCCTGCACCGCCATCAGAAACAGATTCGCGCCAGGCTCTTTTGCAAGCGCGACGCGCAGGCGGTCGATCACCTGCTGAGCGGTTTCACCGCGCTCATCGCGTGGCTTGAGGGTGATAAACATCATCCCGCTGTTAACCCGGGAACCGCCGGTAAAACCGGTGACGTTATTCACCGCCGGGTCGTCGCGGATGATCTTCATAAAGTCCTGCAGTTTGCCGCGCATCGCCTGGAAAGAGATGCTCTGGTCGGCCTGAATCCCCCCCATCAACACGCCCGTATCCTGCTCCGGGAAGAAGGTTTTGGGGATGGAAATATAAAGCCAGATATTCAGCGCAATGGTGCCAAGTAACACCACGCCAACCAGTCGCGTATGGCGCAGCACCCATTTAAGCGAAGTGCCGTAACTCTGTTGCAGTGCCACCAGCACACGACCAAAACCCCGTTTACGAGACTGTTCACGCGGAGCGCTGGATTTGAGCATCCAGCCACACATCATTGGCGTTAATGTCAGCGACACCAGCAGCGAGATACCGATAGCAACTGACAGCGTGACGGCAAATTCGCGCAGCAAGCGCCCAGGCAATCCGCCCATTAACAGCAGCGGGAGGAACACCGCTACCAGCGACAGGCTCATTGAGAGCACCGTGAATCCCACTTCGCGCGTACCTTGTAGCGCCGCCTGCAGTGGCTTCATTCCCGCTTCCAGGTGGCGGGCAATATTTTCCAGCACCACGATCGCGTCATCAACGACAAATCCCGTGGCAATGGTCAACGCCATTAATGACAGGTTGTTCAGGCTGAACCCGCACAGATACATGGCGGCAAAGGTACCGATCAGCGAGACCGGAACCGCTACCGCAGGGATCAGGGTCGCGCGCCCGGAGCGCAGGAAAACAAAGACCACCAGAATAACCAGCGCAACGGAGATAATCAGCGTCTGTTCGACTTCCTCCAGCGAGGCGCGAATGGTCGGTGAACGGTCCTGGGCAATTTGTAGATCGATGGCGGCCGGGACCAGCGTTTGTAACTCCGGTAATTTGGCCCGAATGCTGTCTACCGTCTGAATAATATTGGCTTCTGGCAACTTGCGGATCATCAGCAGGATAGCCGGTTTTGCGTTGGTCATCCCCGCGTTACGTACGTCCTGCACCGAGTCGCTCACAGACGCAACATCGCCCAGCCGCACCGCAGCGCCGTTATTGTAGTGGATGATAATCGGCTGGTACTCGGCGGCGGTTTTCAGCTCATCGTTGGTTTGTACCTGCCAGCGGTGGGTATCATTCTCGATAGCTCCCTGCGGCTTACGCACATTGGCGTTAGCAATCGCGCTACGCACGTCGTCCAGCGACACCCCCTGATTAAACAGCGCTTGCGGATTAAGCCCTACGCGCACGGCAGGCAGAGAGCTGCCCCCAACGTCGACGTCACCCACGCCGTCGATTTGCGCGATGGTCTGTGCTAATTGGGTTGATGCGAAATCGTACAGCTCACCCTGCGAGTAAGTGTCCGACGTGAGCGTCAGGATCATGATTGGCGCATCGGAAGGGTTGGCTTTGCGGTACGTGGGGCGGCTTGGCATGCCGCTGGGTAGCAGGCTTTGCGCTGCGTTAATCGCGGCCTGAACATCCCGCGCCGCGCCATTGATGTCACGGTCGAATTTGAATTCAAGAATAATGCGCGTACTGCCAAGGGAACTGCTCGAGGTCATTTCGTTCACGCCCGCGATGCGCCCCAGTGAGCGCTCCAGCGGGGTGGCTACCGAAGACGCCATCGTTTCAGGGGAAGCGCCGGGTAATGATGCGCTGACCATGATCACCGGGAAATCCACCTGCGGCAGCGGAGCTACCGGCAGCAGACGAAAGCCCAGTATCCCGCACAGGGTGATGGCCACCGAAATGAGAATGGTCGCCACCGGACGATGAATGAAAAGCGCGAAAAATTTCATTTACGCTTCCTCTTCCTGACGCGGGAAGCGGCTTTTCACGTACAGCGACAGACGGTCAAACAGCAGATAAATCACCGGGGTGGTAAACAGGGTTAATACCTGGCTTACCAGCAGACCGCCGACCATACCAATTCCTAATGGGCGACGTAATTCGGCCCCCACGCCGGTACTTAACATCAGCGGCAACGCGCCGAGGAGTGCCGCCAGCGTAGTCATCAGAATCGGGCGAAAACGCAGCAGACAGGCCTGGAAAATAGCGTCGCGTGGGGTCATGCCCTGTTCGCGCTCCGCGGCAAGGGCGAAGTCGATCATCATGATGGCGTTTTTCTTGACGATACCGATAAGCAAAATAATGCCGATAATCGCGATGACGTCCAGTTCACTGCCGGCAATCATTAACGCCAGGAGGGCGCCGACGCCCGCCGTGGGTAGCGTGGAGAGAATGGTAATCGGGTGAATAAAGCTCTCATACAGCACGCCGAGAACGATATACATCGCGACAACCGCAGCCACAATCAACCAGATGGTATTACCCAGTGCGGCCTGGAAAGCGAGCGTACTGCCCTGGAACTGGGTGGTAATATTTGCTGGCAGATTGAGCGTTTTTTCGGCATCCAGAATTGCCTGCACCGCATCGCCCAGCGAATGACCGTCCGGTACGTTGAACGAGATGGTGGTGACCGGGAACTGATCGAGGTGGTTAATCGACAGCGGAGCGAAACGCTGTTCAATGCTGGCGATTGCGCTGAGCGGAACCACGCCGCCGTCGCTGCTGGTCAGACGGATAGTGTCCAGTGCAGCAAGTCCCGGCGTACTGTTGGTGTCATGTTCCAACACGACGCGATACTGGTTGGCCTGGGTGTAGATGGTTGAAATCAGTCGCTGGCCGAAGGCGTTGTACAGGGCGTTATCGACATCCGCCATGCTGATGCCTAAACGGCTGGCGCTATCGCGATTGACGTTCACATACGCCACCAGCCCTTTGTCCTGCCAGTCGCTACTGACATCAGACAGTTGCGGTAGCTGGTGAAGTTTTTCTAACAGCTGTGGAACCCAGGTGCTGAGAGCATCAAGGGTCGTTGCTTGCAGCGTAAACTGATATTGCGTCCGGCTGACCTGGGTATCAATCGTCAGGTCCTGGGTGGGCTGAAGATAGAGATCAACGCCGGGTACTCTGTCAACCGCGTCCTGTAGGCGTGCGATCACTTTCTGCACGCGATCGTCGCGATCGTCCAGCGGCTTAAGGTTGATTTGCAGACGCGCGCTGTTCAATGCCGGATTAGTACCATCCACGCCGACAAAAGCGGTCAGGCTCTCTACCGCCGGATCTCGAAGGATGACATCGGAAACCTGGCGCTGGCGCTGGGCCATGCTGGCAAATGAACTGGACTGCGGCGCCTGCAGCGTACCCTGGATGATGCCGTTGTCCTGGATTGGGAAGAACCCTTTGGGGATAAAGACCCATAACATAACGCTCAGTGCCAGCGTGCCGAGCGCCACGCCCAGCGTGAGCCACGGATGGTTCAGCACTTTTGCCAGCCAGTGACCGTACCCGGCAATGACGCGATCGAACATTCGCTCCGAGGCACGGGAAAAGCGGTTTTGCTTACGCAACGAGGCCTGATTAAGCATGCGCGCGCACATCATCGGCGTGAGGGTGAGCGAGACGACGGCGGAAATCAGAATTGCCACGGCCAGCGTAACGGCAAACTCGCGGAATAATCGGCCAACGATATCACCCATAAACAACAGTGGGATCAGCACGGCGATTAGCGAAAATGTCAGAGAGATGATGGTAAAACCAATCTCACCAGCCCCCTTCAGGGCGGCAGTCAGCGGTTTTTCGCCTTTTTCGATATAGCGAGAAATATTCTCGATAACCACGATAGCGTCATCCACTACGAATCCTGTCGCGATGGTTAGCGCCATTAGGGTCAGGTTATTGATGGAGAAATCAAGAAATACCATCACCGCGAAGGTGCCGATGAGCGACAGCGGAACGGCGACCGCAGGAATAATCGTCGCCGGAATATTGCGCAGGAACAGGTAGATGATCATCACCACCAGCGCAATCGCCAGCATTAGCTCAAACTGGGTGTCTGCAACGGACGCACGAATATTGGTCGTACGATCCGAAAGCACGCTGACCTTAACTGATTTGGGCAGGCTTTCGGTGAGCTGCGGCAGCATTTGACGGATACTGTCTGCCGTGGAGATGATGTTCGCCCCAGGTTGGCGCTGAACATTCATTACAATGGCTTGTTGCTTATTGGCCCATGCGCCCAGCCAGCTATTTTCTGCCCCTTGTTCGACGGTGGCGACATCGCCCAGACGAACCGGCGCACCGTTTTTATAGGCCACGATGAGCTGGCGATATTCGTCTGCGGACTGCATCTGGTCGTTGGCGGAAAGGGTGACAGCACGCGTTGGGCCATCAAGACTCCCTTTTGCCGAATTGACGTTAGCCCCGGTAATGGCTGTACGGATGGTTTCGCTGGTCAGACCGAGTGCGGCAATAGCCTGTGCGTTAAGCTTCACGCGGACCGCCGGTCGTTGCCCGCCGGAAAGTGTTACCAGACCGACACCGGAAACCTGAGAGATTTTCTGCGCGACGCGGGTTTCGACCATATCTTCCACCTGCGTCATCGGCATGGCGCTGGACGTGACCGCCAGCGTCATGATCGGTGGATCTGCCGGGTTTACCTTGCTGTAGACCGGCGGATTGGGCAGATCGCCCGGTAATAAATTGGTGGCGGCGTTAATCGCAGCCTGAACTTCCTGCTCGGCAACATCCAGCGGCAGCGTCAGTTGAAACTGCAACGTGACGACCGATGCGCCGCCGGAACTTTGCGAGGACATCTGTTTTAAGCCGGACATCTGTCCGAACTGACGCTCAAGCGGCGCGGTTACCGCCGAGGTCATGACGTCCGGGCTGGCGCCCGGGTACAGCGTAACGACCTGAATCGTGGGGTAATCGACTTCCGGTAAGGCGGCGATCGGCAGGAAACGATAACCGATAATACCGGCAAGCAAAATCGCGACCATCAGCAGCGTGGTGGCGACAGGTCGCAGAATAAACAGGCGTGATGGCCCGCCTGTGTTGTGCGGAGGTAACACCTGCATCAGGAGTTAGCTCCTTTTTTGCCGTATCCGCGGGGCGCAGTTTTCTCGTCCTGAGCTGAGGCGTCATGCGCCTCTACAACTTCTACTTTTGCGCCTTCTGTCAGGCGGTCAATACCGTCGGTTACGACCCGATCACCTGCGGACAACCCGGCGGCGATCACTACTTTTTGGCTATCCTGAATACCTGGTTTAACCAGATGTTTGCTCACTTTATTCTCGCTGTTCAGCACCCAGACAAAATGGCCCTCATTGCCCATCTGCAGGGCGGCCGTTGGGATCACCACGGCGTTTTGTTCCGTGTCGACCAGCATGCGGGCGTTAACAAACTGGTTAGGGAATAAAGCATCATCCTGATTGTTAAAACGGGCTTTAACTTTGATGGTTCCGGTCGTGGCATCAATCTGATTGTCGAGACTGAGCAGGACGCCTTCGCTCAGTTTTTGCGAATTGGTCCGGTCCCAGGCTTCGACCTTTAACGGAGACCCCGATTTTTGCGCCCGCAACACGGTGGCAATGTCGTTTTCAGGCAAGGTGAATATCAGGTCGATAGGATGGGTTTGCGTAATGACGACGATTCCGGTGGTATCGCCGCTGGAAATTTGGTTACCGACGTCGACCTGCTTCAGACCGACACGCCCCTCTACAGGCGCGGTTATCCGACTCCAGTCAAGCTGCAATTGTGCGCTGGCGACGCTGGCTTCATCGGCTTTGATTGTCCCTAATGTTTCATTTACCAGCGCCTGCTGGGCATCCAGCTCCTGGCGGGAGACCAGATTAGTTTTCACCAGCTGTTGATAGCGGGCAAGATCGCGACGGGCATTTGCCAGCGTGGCTTTATCTTTTGCCAGCTGGCCCTGCGCCTGAGCCAGAGCAACTTTGAACTGGCTGGGATCTATCTCTGCCAGCAGGTCGCCGACTTTTACCTGCTGTCCTTCCTCGAAGTGTAAGGCAATGAGCTGACCATCCACCCGGCTACGTACCGTGGCGGTATTTGCGGCAGTAATGGTACCCAGTCCTGTCAGGTAACGCGGAACGGCTTCCATGGCGGCGGTGGCAGCCTGAACGGGAGCCAACGGCCCGGAGCGCATTCCACGCCGTCCCGAACCTGGCGTGTGCTGCGCTGGTTTGGTCGCGCCCGGTGCGCTTTCCTGGGCGTCGTTACGGCTTTGCCAGAACCAGATGGCGGCGACGGTGGCCACAACGATCGCGATTGCTATCACCCAGCGGGATTTTTTACTGCCTTTCATTGTTATAAGTTTCTCATCCTGAAACGATTCGCGGAATGATACTAGTTTAGCCAGCGAACAAGGGAGAAAAATGGAGGAATTATGAAACACTGTCGGGATTCGTCTGAATGCTAATGCGGCTTTGCGAAGCGTTACGCAACAATCGGTGGTGAAGATAGCGAATACGTGATTGTGCGTTAGAGTGCTGACAAGGCAAAAAGGAGGAAAGCCAGAGATTTCAGCGGGACGCTGGAACGGGAAAGCCCCTCCCGAGGAAGGGGCCAAAATAAGGAAAGGGTTATGATGAAGCAGGTCATCATCCTGGTGATACTCTTAGTGATTAGCTTACCGGCTTACTAAGACACCAGGGGGAGGGGAAGCCCTCCCTAACCCTCACTCCTGAAAATAAGCCACAGCAATGGTGATGTCAATACGCGTACTTTTCAGCATGCGAGCCGCTTAGCGGAAAACAACGTCAGCCCAGCGGGCCAGTCCGGCAGTAACGGAACCGAAATCATCGCCCCCCGCGATCGGAATCCCGGGAAGTTGCTGGGCGAGGGCTTTTTTAATCAGCGGCGAACGCGCGCTACCGCCGGTCAGGTAAATCACGTCCGGTTTTTCCTGCGCGTTTTCCAGCGCCAGTTGAACCTGCTCCAGAATGCGCGCCAGGGGCTGATTGAGCGCAGCTTCCAGCCCGTGTTGACTGATATCGGTTGCCAGCGTGTCGCTGATAAACGGTATCGCCGCCGTCACAATGGTCTGATCGGAGAGCGCGATTTTGCTCTCTTCTGCGCTGCGCACCAGGCGATAGCTCAGACGCTCGCGCCAGACTTTAAGCAGTAGGGCGACTTTATCGGCTTCTTTCGCGTCGCGGACAAGATCGTTGAGCAAGCGACCGTTGGCGCTACTGTAGAAGTCACTTTGCGCGGGAACATCGTTGATCGCGACCGCGTTCCACCAGGGCAGAATAGGTAAGGCGATCCCTTTTTCCGTTTCTCCCCCCATACCGAGCAGCGGCATCAGATGTTTAAACGCCAGAGCAATATCCAGATCGTTCCCGCCAACGCGGCAGCCGCTGTGCCCCAGCAGGCTGTTTTCGCGATCGGCGCGCTGGTGCCATTGCGGCCCCATCAGCAGCAGTGAACAGTCGGTTGTACCCCCGCCAATATCCACCACCAGCACGCGTTTTTCTTCCTGCAGCGTGGCTTCGTAATCCAGACCAGCCGCTACCGGCTCGTACTGGAAGACGACATCCTGAAAACCGGCGCGTTTAGCCGCACGTTCAAGAATACCCTGCGCCTGGGCGTTGGCGTCATCGCCCCCTAACCCCTGGAAGTTGATGGGACGACCAATAACGGCCTGGGTGATGGCTTCCGGCAACTGATTTTGTGCCTGGTTGCGTATGTGCAGCATCATCGCGCAGACCAGATCTTCAAACAGCGCAACCTGCTGCGGCTTCAGACCGCTGGCACCCAAAAATGATTTTGGCGATTTAACGAAATACACCTCTTCCGGGTCTTCAATATATTGACCCAGCGATGCCAGACCGAACTGCACGCTGTTGGCGTTAACGTCGATGTCTTCTTCGCGGTTATAGCGCATCGCGCGGCGAAGCAGCGCCTGCGTTTCGTCGTCCGTGGTTGGGATGTCGTGATGGCGATACAGCCACTCGCTGACCGCTTCGCGCGTTGGCGCGCACAGCATTGAAGGCAGAAGCGTGCTGTTATTTTCCATTTTGAGCAGGTGAGGCTGCCCGTCACGCATAACGGCCACTGAACAGTTTGCCGTACCGTAGTCAAAACCAATAAACACCGTAAAAATCCCCATGCCAGTGAAGAAGGGGCGTGACTTTAACGAAATGTTGACGCTCCGACAACTGGAATATGAAAGCAAGGCGCATCGATTGAATACCGTTTATGCTGTAGGTTTGCATAAAAAGGAAAACTGAATGTTCACGCTGAGCTGGCAACCGCCTTATGACTGGCCCTGGATGCTGGGATTTCTTGCCGCCCGTGCGGTTGACGGTGTCGAAACGGTGGAGGAACTGAGTTATACCAGAAGCCTGTCCGTAGGGGAGCATCGGGGTCTGGTGCGCGTCGTACCGGATTTGCACGCCAATGTGCTACACGTGACGTTAAGTTCGGGATTACAACCCGCCGCCCCCGAGTGCCTGGCGAAAATAACCCGTTTGTTTGATCTTACCTGCTGCCCGCAGCAAATTGTCAGCGCGCTGGGAAGCCTTGGTGCGGCGCGTCCGGGACTGCGCCTGCCGGGATGTGTCGATGCTTTTGAGCAAGTGGTACGGGCGATTTTAGGGCAGTTAGTCAGCGTGGCTATGGCGGCAAAACTGACAGCGAAAGTCGCCCATGCTTATGGCGACACGCTGGAGGATGCGCCAGGGTATGTTTGTTTTCCCACGCCTGAAGCGCTTGCTGACGCCGAACCGTTGCACCTGAAAGCGTTAGGGATGCCGCTCAAACGCGCTGAAGCGTTGATTCACCTGGCGCGTGCAACGCTTGAAGGAACGCTTGCGACAGAAGCGCCTGACGATATTGAGCAAGGCGTTAAGCAACTACAAACGTTTCCCGGAATAGGGCGCTGGACCGCCAACTATTTTGCGCTGCGTGGTTGGCAGGCGAAGGATGTTTTTCTGCCGGATGATTATCTGATTAAACAGCGTTTTCCCGGCATGACGCCAGCCCAGATCCGGCGGTATGCAGAGCGTTGGAAACCCTGGCGCTCCTATGCACTCTTGCATATCTGGTACACGGATGGCTGGCAACCGTCAGTTGATGGCGAAATTACTGGTATTCAGTAGCAGATCCAACGGTTGGGCGTTGGCAATAATGTCGCCATAAATCATGTCAATACCGATGCCAGAAAGCGCATCCATGATAAGCGGCAACTGCACCGGACCGGCGATGCTTTTAATGTCCAGACGCTGGGCATGGCCCTGGATAATGGACACCCACATCTCGTCAATCAGGTCTCCGTGAGCGCTGGCGCTTAGCTCGCTGTCAAGCAACAGGTAATCGACAATGCGGTATTTCAGATTGTCAAAAAGCTCTAAATCACGACCGACCTGACTTAACACAATTCGACAACCGAACTGACGTAGCCGATGCAGGGCGGATATCGCCTGCGTTGGATTCGTTTTGATGACGCTGGCCGGAACGGTCAGGTGCAGCAGCCGCGGCGGTAACGGACTATGTTGCAATTGTTCCAGCAGCTCATCAACAAGTTCTGAATTGAGCAGCCCGGCGGCGGAAAGGGGGAGCGCAACACTGAGGCCCTTGCTGGCGACTGCTGGGGCCGCATTCTGGAAGAATTCGCTGAATACCCGACGGTCGAGCGCTTGATTCAATGTGGGATCGACCAGCCCGGTACGGAATGTCTGCTCTTCAATCACTTCGCCTTCAGCGGTCCCTAAGCGTAGCGATATAAGCCAGAAGCTAAACGTCTCAGGTATACGTGGAGAAGCCACGCCTCTGGCGATCATCAGCATCGGGCTGTGCGTAATGGTATGCTTTTGTTCGTCCAATGACAGTTGGCTACGCGCGGCATGCGCCTGGCTTTGCTGGGGTTCATAGACGCAGACACGCCCACGTCCGCTGTTTTTCGCCGCGTAGCAGGCGATATCCGCCTGAGACATGACGTCAGTCGCGATATGGTTTTTGTCATCAATCAGCGTAATTCCCGCACTGGCGCCAATGCGGTGCAAGCGGCCATCCCACATGAAGTGGTAATCGTTAATAGCACTGATGATGCGACCTGAGATGAAGCGGGCGCTTTCGATATTACAATCCGGCAGCAACAGACCAAACTCGTCGCCGCCAAGGCGCGCCAGCATATCGCTGGACCGCAGCATGCTTAGCATCAGTGAAGAGAGTTCGCGCAGCAGGGCATCGCCTGCGGCATGCCCTGCGCTATCGTTCACCGCTTTAAAACGATCAAGATCGATAAAAACCAGCACATGACTCTGGTGTGCGTCGTGCACCGTATGCAGCAACTGTTTGAGATGGTTTTCAAAGCTGACCCGATTGGCCAACTGCGTCAGGTCGTCATGCGAAGCGCTGTAGCTAAGCTGGCGCAGCATCTTACGTGACTCGGTGACATCCTGAATGACCAGCACCGAGCCAATGCTGCCGCCATCAAGGGTGCTGAGGGGCGTGATGCTGTACTGAATGTCATAACTGTTGCCGTTGCGACAATGCAGGACGACTTCCTGCTCCATTGCCTTACGCGACATGTCGGCACTGTAGATATTTTCCATCAGCGGACCGTTATCGCCGAAAGTAATACGCAGTACCGTCAGGAGCGGAATGCCAATTGCGTTTTCCTGCTGCCAGCCGCTCATTTTCTCAGCGACCGGATTCATAAAGGTCACATTCATGTCGACATCAATACAAATCACCGCCTCGCCGATGGAGTCCAGCGTAATATGCAAACGCTCTTTTTCTTGAAACAGCGCTTCGTTGAGCTGCTTCACCTCGGTCATATCCATATTGATGCCAAGTAAGCGTTCAACTTCACCGTCTTTATTCAGTACCCGGTTGGCCAACGAGCGGATATGCCGTATGCCACCTTTTACTGCGATACGAAACTCAAGCTTAAACGGGGCTCGTGCGGCCAGCGAATCGCGAATCACATTTTCGGCGTGTTCGCGATCTTCAGGCACAACGCATTCATACCAGACTTGCCAGCTGGGCTTGATATGTGCCGGGACTTCGTAGAGATCGAACATACGCTTATCCCAACTGATCACATCAGGCTGCAGTTCCCATTCCCAAATGCCGATCCCCCCGGCTTCATTAGCGAGCGTAATGCGCTCCATCAGCCGTTTGTTCATCCACTCGGTGTGCTTCAGATCGTTAATGTCCTCAATCTGCGCAATAAAGTAGAGTGGGGTGGTGTCGCTATGGCGCACCAGCGAAACGGCCAGCAAAGCCCATACCACCTCGCCTGCGCGCGTGTAATAGCGTTTCTCCATGGAATAGCTGTTAATTTCCCCGCGCGCCAGCATGTTTAACTGTTCGAGGTCATTGTTCAAATCTTCCGGCCAGGTTAATTGCTGGAAGGTGAGCGAACGTAGCTCCTCCTGGCTATAGCCCAGAAACTGGCACAAGGCTTTATTGGCCTGTAGCCATTGCCCCTCGGTCCCGACCAGCGCCATGCCAATTGCGGAATACTCCATAGCATTGCGAAAGCGCGCTTCGCTTTCTGAGATGTGCTTGCGTTCAGCCCGAAACGCGTACATCACCATGGTCATCATATTGGCTGGCAACAGGATCATCAAAAACGGCAGCCACGGTATGCTGGTCATCATGTTCTGTTTGGGGGTGTAGAGCAGCGAAGGGTCAGCGGCCAACATCAGCGAAACCATCATCACGGTGCTGAGGAAAATTAAAAACGCCTCCATACGCGGCAGACGGACAGCGCTCCACATCAACAGGACAATAACGCAGGTAAACGGCCATGGAATGAACATCATCGACAGCCAACTGAACGTTAACGTCACCAGAAGCGTAATCAGAGTTTCAAGCAGTAATCGCGGATTGCGGTGGCGCAGCAGATAATGTGGCTTAAACAGTAAACCTAATGGTACCAGCGCCAGCGCGCCGATGGATTCTGACAGCACCCAAATGAGGAAGGTATTTAACGACGTTTCTTGCGGTAATAATAACCAGAGTAATACGCCGCCCAGCAGCGGAGGGACCACTGCGCTGCCGAATGCCAGGCGCGCCCAGTCGTTGAGATTTTGTAAAGGATTATACCAGGGCAGCAGTTTGCGCAATAACATTGCCCCCACGACAGCCTCAATAATGTTGATGGCCGTGTAGGTAAAGCTAAGCGACTCTCCGGGGAAGAAGAGCAAAGAACCCGCGATGTTACCCAATGAGCACGCCAGCGCGATCCCCGGCCACATTTTTCCCGCATGACGGTAAAAAGCCACCATCATGATTGAGGTCGGAAACCACAGCGGCGCCAGTTGCGCCCCGAAACGAGACAGTTCCAGCGAGAACAGCGTAAAGATGAAAGCCACCAGACCTAAACTGGCCAGGCGCAGTAGAGGATGAGGTAAGGTAACTAAAACATGTTGGGATTGTTTACTCATTACCACTCTACCCAAATAGCCGTTGTCGCCCAGTAGAGATGCCGGACGCATCACATTTAATCTGGGTTTATGCTAGTACAAATAATTTACAATTTATACGCCAGCTGCTCATAAATTAACACTCTCAAGCTATTAATTACTAAGGCTGGCGAATAAATGTAGCGCATGCTTTAAATATGACCGTTTTAATTTGCGACAGGGAAGGCATTGGTGCAGCCTGGGCTGGCGTCGCGCCGCTGAAATCCCTATAATTGCCGCGTTTGGCGTTTCGGCGCCGCCCTTCCTAACATCCAGGTTAATCAGGTCGCTAAATTTATGACTGATCAGTCCCATCAGTGCGTCATTATCGGCATTGCCGGCGCATCGGCTTCCGGCAAGAGTCTTATTGCCAGTACTCTTTATCGCGAATTGCGTGAACAAGTCGGTGACGAACATATTGGCGTTATTCCCGAAGACAGCTATTACAAAGATCAAAGCCATCTATCGATGGAAGAGCGTGTAAAAACCAACTACGACCATCCGAACGCGATGGATCACAGCCTGCTGTTCCAACATCTGCAAACGCTGAAACGCGGTAGTGCCATTGAGCTGCCAGTGTACAGCTACGTTGAGCACACGCGCACGCAAGACACTATTCATATCGAACCCAAGAAAGTCATCATCCTGGAAGGCATTTTGCTGCTGACGGATGCGCGTTTGCGTGATGAGATGAACTTCTCTATTTTTGTTGATACCCCGCTGGATATTTGCCTGATGCGCCGTATCAAGCGCGATGTGAACGAACGTGGTCGTTCAATGGATTCAGTGATGGCGCAATATCAGAAAACCGTCCGTCCAATGTTCCTGCAATTTATTGAGCCTTCAAAACAGTACGCCGACATCATTGTGCCGCGCGGGGGTAAAAACCGCATCGCCATCGATATTCTGAAGGCTAAAATCAGTCAGTTCTTTGAATAAGTTCAGCGAATTGTGTACCGTTCAGTGATAACCTGGTTCACCCTTAATGCACCTGGCATTAAGGGGTTGAAGCACGAAAGGAGAAAGTGCCATGCGTTTATGTGACCGAGATATTGAAGCCTGGTTGGATCAAGGTCGTCTGTCGATCAATCCACGCCCTCCTGTCGAGCGAATCAACGGCGCCACGGTAGATGTGCGCCTTGGCAACAAATTCCGTACGTTCCGCGGGCATACGGCAGCGTATATCGATCTGAGCGGACCGAAAGATGAAGTCAGCGCCGCGCTGGATCGCGTGATGAGTGATGAAATCGTCCTCAAAGACGGCGAGGCATTTTTCCTGCATCCGGGCGAACTGGCGCTGGCAGTGACGTTCGAATCCGTGACGCTGCCTTCCGATCTTGTGGGTTGGTTAGATGGCCGCTCTTCGCTGGCGCGTCTGGGACTGATGGTACACGTCACCGCACACCGTATCGATCCGGGCTGGTCTGGCTGCATCGTACTGGAGTTTTACAACTCCGGAAAACTACCGCTGGCCCTGCGTCCTGGCATGCCGATTGGCGCATTAAGCTTCGAACCGCTTTCCGGTCCGGCGGCGCGACCTTACAACCGTCGTCAGGATGCAAAGTATCGCGATCAGCAAGGCGCCGTTGCCAGCCGGATCGATAAAGACTGAGTATTTTCAGTCCATTGGGGATAGCATGAGACGATTTCTGACGACGCTGATGATCCTACTGGTCGTGCTGGTGGCCGGTTTTTCTGCGTTAGTACTGTTGGTGAATCCGAATGATTTCCGCGCATATATGGTCAAGCAGGTTGCTGCGCGTAGCGGATATCAGCTGCAGTTGGATGGCCCTCTGCGTTGGCACGTATGGCCACAGCTGAGTATCCTCTCGGGGCGCATGGTGTTAACGGCTGAAGGCGCCAGCGAACCCCTGATTCGTGCCGACAATATGCGTCTTGACGTCGCGTTGTGGCCGCTGTTGAGTCACCAGCTCAGTGTGAAGCAGGTGATGCTCAAAGGCGCGGTGATTCAACTGACCCCGCAAACTGAAGCGGTGCGCGGCAAAGATGCGCCCGTTGCCCCAAAAGACAATACCTTGCCCGACCTGGCTGAAGACAGAGGATGGTCGTTTGATATTGCCCGCCTGCGTGTTGCCGATAGCGTTCTGGTATTCCAGCATGAAGACGATGAACAGGTCACGGTTCGCGATATTCGTCTGGACATGGAACAGGATAACCAGCACCGTGGCACGTTTGATTTCTCCGGGCGCGTTAACCGCGATCAGCGTGACCTCGCGTTATCCTTCAACGGCAGCGTTGATGCCTCCGACTATCCGCATAACTTATCCGCGAATATTGAGCAGCTAAGCTGGCAACTGCAGGGGGCCGATCTACCGGCGCAGGGGATCAAAGGCCAGGGACAGTTTCAGGCACAGTGGCTGGAAGAGAAAAAACAGCTCGCGTTTAGCCAGATTCATTTGACCGCTAACGACAGCTCTCTCGCCGGGCAAGTTCATGTGACATTGTTGGATAAACCAGAATGGGCCGTCGACCTGAAGTTTGGTCAGCTCAATCTGGACAATCTGCTCGTACAGCGTGAGGCTGTGACGACGAACGGTGAGGTTCAGCAAGGTCAGAGTCAGTCAACGCTGGCGCGCCCCGTCATTGCTTCCCAGGTTGATGCCGTTTCGTATCAGGGACTGAAGGGATTTTCGGCAGACATCGCTTTGCAAGCTGACAAAGTGCTGTGGCGGAAAATGGCGTTTGACAATGTCTCGGCAAAAATTGACAACCAGTTCGGCTTATTGAACGTTACGCAGTTGCAGGGGAAAAGTGACGGCGGACTGGTGTCGCTTCCTGGTATGCTGGATGCCAGAAAAGGACAGCCGCGAGCGGTCTTCCATCCGCGCCTGGAAGGCGTAGAAATTGGTACTATCCTGAAAGCCTTCGATTACCCCATCGCCCTCACCGGTAAGCTGTCACTGGCAGGGGATTTCTCTGGCTCAGATATTGATGCCCAGGCGTTTCGTCATAGCTGGCAAGGGCAGGCCCATGTCGAAATGAGCGATACGCGAATGGAAGGAATGAACTTCCAGCAGATGATACAACAGGCCGTGGAACGTAGCGGTGGGGATGTTAAAGCTCAGCAAAACCTGGATAACGTGACCCGGTTGGATCATTTTGTAACCGATATGACGCTGGATAACGGCGAGGTTACGCTGGATAACATGGCGGGTGAGTCGGCGATGCTGGCGCTGACCGGCAAGGGAACGCTGGATCTGGTGAAGCTGAATTGCGACACGCTGTTTAACATTCGCGTGCTGGGCGGCTGGGATGGCGAAAGTAAGCTGATTAACTTCCTGAAGGCTACCCCGGTTCCTCTCAGAGTCTACGGTCAGTGGCAGGCGCTAAACTACAGTCTGCAGGTCGACCAGATTTTGCGTAAGCATTTGCAGGATGAAGCGAAACGTCGCCTTAACGATTGGGCCGATCGCAATAAAGACTCCCGCAACGGTAAAGATGTTAAAAAGTTGCTGGATAAACTCTGATTCATATTGCCGGATGGCGGTTGATGCCGCCTCCGGCTCGTGATTTACACCTCGTAATCCATCTCTTCTTCACTGTGCAGCGGTATCAGTTGTACTTTTTGCACGCGATGATTTTCCACCTGCAGGGTTTTTAGTCGATAGTCGCCAACCTGAACTTCCTCCCCGGTTTTCGGGATGCGCTGCAAATACTCCATTAACAGTCCGGCAATGGTGTGATATTCACGCTTATCATCTAACGGGATAGGCACGTACTGCACCAGATCTTCCAGCGGCATGTGTCCGTTTGCGGTCCATGAACCATCCGCGTTTTTCTGAATGTCATGGCGGGCGTCAATCTCCTCTACCTCATTTGGCAGGTTACCGGCGATGGTTTCCATCACGTCACTGAGCGTTACAATCCCTTCAACTGACCCAAATTCATCGGCCACAAAAGCGAAGTGCGTCCGGGCGTTACGAAACTGTTCAAGCGCCGGAAGCAGCGGCAGAGTTTCCGGGAACACCAACGGCTGGCGAATCAAGACGCGTAAGTCGAGCGGCTCGCCGCGAAGAGATTGCTGCAACAGGTCGATGACATGCACCACGCCCAGCAAGTCTTCCTGCTCATCTTCGCCGGTGACCACCAGACGCGTATGCTGGTTTTTTTCCAGCAAAGCGCGGATTTCTGTTTCCGGCGCATTGAGGTCGATGTGCTCAATATCATGGCGCGAGGTCATGATGCTGCTGACCGTACGCTGATTAAGGTTCAGCACACGTTCAATCATCCGCCGTTCCTGAGGGGCAAAAATTTGGCCTTCATGATGGTCTGCCAGCATTGCCGCGGTTTCGGCATCCAGTTCGGCGTCTTCTTTTTGCCCGCTCAGCAGTCGCATTACCGCCTCGGCGGTGCGCTGGCGCAGGGTATGGTTGGCTGACAGGAAGCGACGGCGGTTAAAGATAGCTAACTGGTTCAATGCTTCTATCATGACCGAGAAGCCGATGGCGGCGTACAGGTAACCTTTCGGAATATGGAAACCAAACCCATCGGCGACCAGACTGAAACCAATCATCAGCAAGAAGCTCAGGCACAGAATGACGATAGTTGGATGGCTGTTGACAAAGCGCGTCAGCGACTTGCTGGCAAGCACCATCAGGCTGATGGCAATAATCACCGCAGCCATCATTACTGCCAGGTGATCGACCATCCCTACGGCGGTAATGACGGAATCCAGGGAGAAGATAGCGTCCAGCACGACTATTTGCGCGACGACGCCCCAGAACTTAGCGCCTTTACGCTGGGTCGGGTTCTCGCTGTCTTTGCCTTCCAGCCGTTCGTTTAGCTCCATGGTGGCTTTAAACAGCAGGAAGAAACCGCCGAACAGCATGATCAGATCGCGCGCGCTGAAGCTCAGGCCGCGAATGCTGAACAGCGGCGTGGTCAGCGTTACCAGCCATGATATTGATGCCAACAGCAGCAGGCGCATGACCATCGCCAGCAGTAGCCCGGTAATACGCGCCTTATCCCGCTGGGCAGGAGGCAGTTTCTCCGCGAGGATGGCAATAAAAACAAGATTATCAATGCCAAGAACAAGTTCGATCACGATTAGCGTGACGAGTCCGGCCCAGATTGACGGATCGGCAATCCATTCCATAGTAAATGCTATACCCATAGTTGTATGACAATTGTCACAATTCGATCATGGGTAAAACTGGCGAAAAATGCAATGGCGAGGAGGGATTTCTCTGTAGCCTATTACAACCAGGTACGGGATATTAGCCTTAATGTAACTACAGGAAATAATATTATTAATCCAAAGCTCTTTAAGAAATATCGCAGGTGGGATATTTATATATTAATGTTGTCAATATCAATAAAATCCTAAAAATATAGAAATTCAACGCTTAATATTAATCTTAAAAGCAAGTTGTCGGTAACTTGTTACCTTGCCTGATATTCGCTTAGCTGCAACAATTCCTCCGGTAATAATCAAAAGATAAATATTTCCTTATCAACCAGCGGCGCTATTCCTGATGCGTTCCCGTTGTGAATGTGATGAAAATAAAGGGGAAGATAAAAATTTAAATTAATCAGTGCATTGGTAGCTAATGAAGCCAGGGGCGGTAGCGTGTCTGGTCGCCTGAGACGAGCCTAAATTATTCTGTCAAGAGACCGCAGATGAATTCATTTTTTTTAGGACAGATGCCAGTTAAATTCCTTTTCAATTAACGGCAAGGTAAATGCGTACAGGCGAAGTCGCTATTTAGATCGCACGTGATAATTACTCTGCCAAAGTGATAAATAATCAATGATGAAATCCAAACTTAAATTGATGCCTGTATTGGTATCGGTAATCTTGATAAACGGTTGTACCGTGCTTCCGGGCAGCAATATGTCTACGATGGGCAAAGATGTGATTAAACAGCAGGACGCTGATTTTGATATCGATCGCATGGTGAATGTTTATCCACTCACCCCACGACTGGTCGAACAATTACGTCCCCGACCAAATGTTGCGCAGCCTAATATGTCTCTCGACCAGGAGATTTCCGGGTATCAGTACCGGGTCGGCCCGGGCGATGTCCTGAATGTTACCGTCTGGGATCATCCTGAACTCACCACGCCGGCCGGGCAGTATCGTAGCTCAAGTGATGCCGGCAACTGGGTGCAGCCTGATGGCACCATGTTTTACCCCTACATCGGCAAAGTTAGCGTGTCAGGGAAAACGTTGGCCGAAATTCGTAGTGATATTACCGGGCGCTTAGCGAAGTACATTGCTGACCCGCAGGTGGACGTTAATATCGCCGCTTTCCGTTCGCAGAAGGCCTATGTCTCCGGGCAGGTGAACAAATCCGGCCAGCAGGCCATCACCAACGTGCCGCTTACCATTCTCGATGCCATTAACGCCGCAGGCGGTCTCACCGAGGCGGCAGACTGGCGCAACGTTGTACTGACTCATAAAGGGCAGGAGCAACGCATTTCACTCCAAGCGCTAATGCAAAATGGCGACCTGAGCCAGAACCGTCTGCTCTATCCTGGCGACATCCTGTTTGTTCCGCGTAATGACGATTTGAAAGTCTTCGTGATGGGGGAAGTGAAAAAACAGAGCACCCTCAAAATGGACTTCAGCGGCATGACGCTCACCGAAGCGCTAGGCAACGCGGAAGGTATCGACCTGACCACCTCCAACGCCAGCGGCATTTTCGTTATTCGTCCATTGAAAGGCGAGGGCGGGAACAACGGCAAGATTGCCAATATCTATCAGCTTGATATGTCCGATGCGACATCGCTGGTGATGGCGACGTCATTCCGACTCCAGCCATACGATGTGGTGTACGTCACTACCGCGCCGGTTGCTCGCTGGAACCGTTTGATCAATCAGTTGCTGCCGACTATTAGCGGTGTTCGCTATATGACGGACACGGCCAGCGACCTTCACAACTGGTAATCGTCATGTTTAACAAAATCTTAGTTGTCTGTGTGGGGAACATTTGCCGCTCTCCGACGGCAGAGCGCTTGTTAAGGCAATTTCACCCGGCGTTGACGGTCTCTTCTGCCGGCCTTGGGGCGTTGGTAGGCAAAGGCGCGGACCCGTGCGCCATCAGCGTGGCGCAGGCGCACAACCTGTCACTGGAGAATCATTGTGCCCGGCAGATCTCGGGACGAATGTGCCGGGAGTATGACCTGATCCTGACCATGGAAAAACGCCATATCTCTGCCCTGTGTGAAATGGTGCCGGAGATGCGCGGCAAAGTGATGTTGTTTGGTCACTGGGACAGCGAGCGCGAAATTCCCGATCCGTATCGTAAAAGTCGTGATGCGTTTGACGCGGTGTACGCATTACTTGAACGGTCTGCCCGCCAATGGGCTCAGGCATTGAACGCAGAGCAGGGAAAACAATGACAGAAAAAGTAAAACAGTCTGCTGCGCCGGTAACGGGCAATGATGAAATCGATATTGGTCGTCTGGTGGCAACGGTGGTGGAAGCCCGCTGGTGGGTGCTTGGTATTACTGCGGCATTTGCATTATGCGCAGCGGTCTACACGCTATTTGCCACTCCCATTTACAGTGCGGACGCGCTGGTGCAAATTGAGCAAAATACCGGAAATTCACTGGTGCAGGATATTGGCTCGGCGTTGTCGAACAAACCTCCGGCCTCTGAAGCGGAAATTCAGCTCATCCAGTCACGGCTGGTATTGGGGAAAACGGTAGACGATCTCAACCTGGATATCGCGGTTACCAAAGATACGTTCCCCATTTTTGGCGCGGGTTGGGATCGGTTGATGGGTCGCCAGAACGAAACGGTTAACGTGACGACTTTCACGCTGCCAAAGGCAATGAATGAACAGACCTTCACGCTAAGCGTGCTGAATGACAAAAGTTATCAGCTGGTGAGTGACGGAGGTTTTAGCGCCCAGGGGCAGGTTGGGCAGGTGCTGAAACATGACGGCGTGACGATGCTGGTCGAGGCGATCCATGCCAGCCCTGAGAGCCAATTTACCGTCAGCAAATTCTCCACGCTGGGCATGATCAACACCTTGCAAAATAACCTGATGGTGACGGAAACCGGCAAAGACACTGGCGTACTGAGCCTGACCTTTACCGGCGAAGACCGCGAGAAAATCCGCCAGATCCTTGACAGTATTACCCGCAACTACCTGCAACAAAACGTGGAGCGTAAATCTGAAGAGGCCGCCAAAAGTCTGGCGTTTCTGGCAAAGCAGTTGCCCGAGGTACGTAACCGGCTGGACGTTGCCGAAAACAAGCTGAATGCCTTTCGTCAGGACAAAGACTCCGTGGATTTGCCGCTGGAAGCCAAAGCGGTGCTGGATTCCATGGTGAATATTGATGCGCAGCTTAATGAGCTGACCTTCAAAGAAGCGGAGATTTCCAAGCTGTTCACCAAAGCGCACCCTGCGTACCGCACCTTGTTGGAAAAACGCCAGGCGCTGGAAGATGAGAAAAGCAAGCTGAATGGGCGCGTAACGGCGATGCCGAAAACGCAGCAGGAAATTGTCCGCCTGACGCGTGACGTGGAGTCCGGCCAGCAGGTCTATATGCAACTGCTGAACAAGCAGCAGGAGCTGAAGATTACCGAGGCCAGTACGGTCGGAGATGTACGCATCGTCGATCCCGCGATTGCCCAGCCAGGCGTGCTGAAGCCGAAAACGACGCTGATTATTCTCGGTAGCATCATTCTTGGTTTGATGCTTTCAGTGGTGGGCGTACTGCTGCGTTCCCTGTTTAATCGCGGCATTGAAAGCCCACAGGCGCTGGAAGAGCATGGTATCAGCGTGTATGCCAGCATTCCGCTATCAGAATGGCAAAAAGCACGCGATAACGTGCAGACCATTAAAGGCGTGAAACGCTACAAACAAAGCCAGTTGCTGGCAGTGGGGAATCCGACGGATCTTGCGATAGAAGCGGTCCGCAGCCTGCGTACCAGCCTGCACTTTGCCATGATGCAGGCGCGCAACAACGTCTTGATGCTGACCGGCGTCAGCCCGTCAATTGGTAAAACGTTTGTCTGCGCCAACCTGGCGGCGGTCGTTAGTCAGACCAACAAACGCGTGCTGTTGATCGACTGCGACATGCGCAAAGGCTATACCCACGAGCTGCTGGGGACCAATAACGTTAACGGTCTGTCTGAGATCCTCATCGGCAAGGGGGATATCTCATCCAGCGCGAAACCGACATCGATTCCACATTTTGATCTGATCCCTCGCGGACAAATTCCCCCCAACCCCTCCGAGCTGCTGATGAGTGAACGCTTTGGCGAACTGATTGCATGGGCCAGCTCGCACTATGACCTGGTGCTGATCGATACCCCGCCAATACTGGCGGTGACCGACGCGGCTATCGTGGGTCGTCACGCTGGAACCACGCTGATGGTGGCGCGTTACGCGGTCAACACGCTGAAAGAGGTGGAAACCAGCCTGAGTCGCTTTGAGCAAAACGGCATTCAGGTGAAAGGGGTGATCCTGAACTCGATCTTCCGCCGCGCCAGCGGGTATCAGGATTACGGGTACTACGAATACGAGTACACCTCGGATTCGAAATAGGTAACGAACATTGCCGGATAGCGGCCCACAAAAACATATTTATACCCTAAATAACTCGAGTTGCAGGAAAGCCAACGCAGATGCAACTTGAAGTATGACGGGGATATCTGGGAAACGAAAATGACGACAGACAACCCGCTAATTTCAATTTATATGCCCACCTGGAACCGTCAGCAACTGGCCATCCGGGCGATTAAATCGGTACTGCGCCAGGACTATCCTCACTGGGAGATGATCATTGTGGATGATTGCTCTTCCTCGTATGAGCAACTGCAGCAATTTGTTGAAGAACTCAACGATCCGCGTGTGTCGTATACGCGTAATCCCACTAACTCCGGAGCCTGTGCGGTGCGTAATCAGGCCATCATGCAGGCCAGTGGGCAATATATTACGGGTATTGATGATGATGATGAATGGACGCCGAACCGCCTGAGCGTATTTCTCAATTATCGCCATCATCTGGTGACGCGGGCGTTTCTGTATGCCAATGACTATGTCTGTGAAGGCGAAGTATATTCGCAGCCGACCAGTTTGCCGCTCTATCCGAAGGCCGTTTATTCACGCCGTAAATTTTACAAGCGCAATATTATTGGTAATCAGGTATTTACCTGGGCCTGGCGGTTTAAAGCATGCCTGTTCGATACCACGCTGAAAGCGGCGCAGGATTATGACATTTTCCTGCGTATGGTGGTGGCGTATGGCAAACCGTGGAAGGTAAAAGAGGCAACGCAGATCCTGCATGTGAATCACGGTGAAATGCGTATTACCTCATCCCCGCATAAATTCTCCGGCTACTTTCAGTTCTACCGTAAGCACAAAGGCAAATTTGACCGGGCCAGCAAGAAATACCAGCTGTTTACCCTCTACCAGATCCGCAATAAACGGATGAACTGGCGCACGTTGCTGACGCTGCTTTCTGTTCGCAATAGTAAGCGCCTGGCCGACGGACTGCGAGGACGCTAAGTATGCTGGAAGATTTACGCGCGAACGGCTGGAGTCTGCGACCCTGCTGCATGGTGGTGGCCTATCGGATTGCCCATTTTTGCTCCGTCTGGCGTAAAAAAAATGTCTTGAACAACCTGTGGGCGGCGCCGGTGCTGGTGATGTATCGCCTTATCACTGAATGCGTGTTTGGCTATGAAATCCAGGCCGCTGCATCTATTGGTCGTCGTTTCACCATCCATCATGGCTATGGGGTGGTGATCAATAAACACGTGGTGGCGGGGGATGATTTCACCCTGCGCCATGGCGTCACCATCGGCAATCTTGGCGGCAACGATCTGTCCTGTCCGGTCATCGGTAACGGCGTTGAGCTGGGGGCCAATGTCACTCTGCTTGGCGGCGTTGCCATTGGCGATAACGTGACGATTGGCGCCGGGAGCGTCGTAGTGGATAGCATCCCGGACAATACGCTGGTCGTGGGCGAGAAGGCACGGGTGAAGGTAATAAAATGAAGATATTACAGTTTAATGTGCGACTCGCAGAAGGCGGGGCGGCAGGCGTGGCGTTAGATTTGCATCTGAGGGCGCTGGAGAAAGGGCTGTCATCGCGTTTTGTCTACGGCTATGGCAAAGGCGGTAAGAAAAGCGTCAGCCATGCGAATTACCCGCAGGTTATCAAACATACGCCACGTCTGACGTCGGCGGCGAACATTGCGCTGTTTCGTTTCGCGAACCGCGACATGTTTGGCAATCTCGACAAGTTGTACCGTACGGTAACCCGCACTTCCGGCCCGCTGGTACTGCATTTTCATGTGTTGCACAGCTACTGGTTGAATCTGGAAGAAGTGGTCGCCTTTTGCCAAAAAGTGAAGGCGCATAAACCGGATATCACCTTTGTCTGGACGCTGCACGATCACTGGAGCGTGACCGGGCGCTGTGCCTTTACCGATGGCTGCGAAAGCTGGAAAACGGGCTGTCAGAAATGTCCAACGCTCAGTAACTATCCGCCGGTAAAAATCGATAAAGCCCATCAACAGTTGCCTGGTAAACGGCAGATGTTTCGCGCCATGCTGGCGCTGGGCTGCCAGTTCATCTCGCCCAGTCAGCATGTGGCCGATGCATTCAACAGTCTGTATGGCGCCGGTCGTTGCCGCATTATTAACAACGGCATCGATGTGGCAACGGAAGCCATTCTTGCCGAACTTCCCGCTAAGCATGAGGAAAGCGGCAGACCAAAAATCGCCGTAGTGGCCCATGACCTGCGCTATGACGGTAAAACCAGTCAGCAACTGGTGCGAGCGATGATTGCGCTCGGAGAAAAAATTGAGCTGCATACCTTCGGCAAATTTTCCCCGTTTGTGGGGGATAACGTCATCAATCACGGGTTTGAGATCGATAAGCGCACGTTGATGAGCGCGCTTAACGAGATGGATGGGCTGGTGTTCAGCTCGCGCGTTGATAACTACCCGCTGATTCTGTGCGAAGCGCTTTCCATCGGCGTACCGGTGATTGCTACGCACAGCGATGCCGCGCAGGAAGTGCTGGCGAAATCGGGCGGCAAAACGTTCAGCGAAGCGGACGTTTTGCACCTGGTGCAACTGAAAAGATCAGACATTGCGCAGGCGGTATTTGACACGTCGCTTGCCGCGTTCAGCCAGCGCAGCCGGGTGGCATACAGTGGGCAACAGATGCTGGAGGAGTATGTCTCGTTCTATCAGAATCTGTAGCTATCTGGTGCTACCGCTGCTTTATCTGCTGGTTAACGTCAAACTCGCCCAGCTTGGCGAGAGCTTCCCGATAACTATCGTCACGTTCTTGCCCGTTCTGCTGTTGCTGTTTGTCGAGCGCATCAATATTAAAAAATTAATGATTGCGCTGGGCGTAGGAAGCGGACTGACGGCGTTTAACTATCTGTTCGGACAATCACTGGATGCCAGCAAGTACGTGACGTCCGCAATGCTGTTTGTCTATACCGTGGTGATTATCGGTATGGTGTGGAGTATTCGCTTCAAAACCATTTCGCCGCATAACTACATTAAGATCTTGCGTTTTTTCTGGCTGGTTGTGGGCCTGGTGGTGGGGTTAGCTGCGGTGGAAATGGCGCAGATAATTCTTAGTGGCGGCAGCAGTTTAATGGAAGTTATTTCGAAATATCTTATTTACAGTAATAGCTATGTTCTGAACTTTATTAAGTTTGGTGGGAAGCGTACCACTGCACTCTATTTCGAACCGGCATTCTTCGCTCTGGCGTTAATCTCAATTTGGCTCAGTATCAAACAGTTTGGTATCAAAACGCCTAAGTCCGATGCTATGATTCTGGCAGGGATAATATTATCAGGATCGTTTTCAGGGGTAATGACATTTATTTTGTTTTACCTCCTGGAGTGGGCGTTCCAGTATCTGAATAAAGATGCGATAAAAAAGAAGTTGCCGCTGGCGATAATCTCATTAAGCGTGTTTGTCGTTGGTGTGATATTTGCGTTTCCGTACATCGCGACACGGCTTGGAGATTTAGGAACTGAAGGCTCATCATCGTATTATCGTATCGTGGGACCATTAGTAATGGTCGGTTATTCGTTACTTAACGTTGATGGGGTAGTGAGATTCGGCTCACTTTATGAATATGTTGCGTCATTCGGAATTTTTAACGGTGCAGATGTTGGTAAAACGATAGACAATGGCTTGTATCTGCTGATTATTTATTTCTCATGGTTCGCGGTGATATTAGCCCTGTGGTACATGGGGAAAGTCATGAAGATGATGATCAATGCGTTTGGTGATAATCAGAATTATCGGGTGCAGCTTTATCTTTTTACGCCGCTGTCGCTGTTTTTTACAGGTTCAGTATTTAGTCCGGAATACGCATTTTTAATTGTATGTCCGTTTATTTTGCGCAAGGCGCTGAATATAGCGAGGTAGAACGCATGCTGCTCAGTATTATTACCGTCGCCTTTCGTAATCTGGAAGGGATCGTCAAAACTCACGCGTCGTTAGCTCATCTGGCGCAGGCGGGTGATATCAGTTTTGAGTGGATTGTTGTTGATGGCGGCTCCTCTGACGGTACCTCGGCCTTTCTTGAAGGGCTCAGTGGAGAGCACCGGTTACGGTTTGTCAGCGAGCCGGATAAGGGCATCTATGATGCAATGAACAAAGGTATCGCTATGGCGCGAGGGCGGTTTGCGCTGTTCCTCAACTCCGGGGATATTTTGCATGCAGATGCTGCTCATTTTATCCGCCAGCTAAAAACGCAGAGCGATAAAGCGATGGTCATTGGCGATGCGTTGCTGGATTTCGGTAATGGTAACAAAATTAAGCGGCGGGCCAAGCCGGGTTGGTATATTTATCACAGCCTTCCCGCCAGCCATCAGGCCATCTTCTTTCCTCTCTCTGGACTGAATGTCTGGCGCTATGATTTGCAATATAAGATATCGTCTGATTACGCACTGGCAGCCAAATTATACAAGTCAGGTTACGCGTTTAAAAAGCTGAGCGGGCTGGTGTCAGAGTTTTCCATGGGTGGGGTGTCAACGACGAATAATCTGGAATTGTGCCGGGATGCAAAAAAGGTACAGCGCCAGATATTACACATGCCAGGTTTTTGGACCGGGTTGTCAGAATATTTACGTCTGCGCACAACTGGTAAAACAAAAACCTTATATGGAAAAGCGTAAGGGTACATTATGCAGGATTTAAGCGGCTTCAACGTGCCGGGAGGTTTTCGCGGCGGCGGTGCCATTAAAGTGCAATTATGGTGGGCAGTGCAAGCCACATTATTTCGCTGGTCCCCGCAGGTAATGTATCGCTGGCGTGCGTTTTTATTGCGAATGTTTGGCGCAAAAATAGGAAAAAACGTAGTTATTCGACCTTCAGTAAAAATTACTTATCCGTGGAAATTAACCCTGGGAGATTATTCCTGGGTGGGTGATGACGCGGTTTTATATACGCTGGGTGATATTACGATTGGTGCGCACGCGGTTATTTCGCAAAAAAGTTATTTATGCACCGGGAGTCATGATTATGCCAGTCAACATTTTGATATTAACGCCACACCAATTGTAGTTGGTGATAAATGCTGGCTGGCGACAGATGTCTTTGTCGCGCCTGGCGTGACGATTGGCGATGGCACCGTCGTCGGAGCACGCAGCAGTGTATTTAAATCGCTGCCAGCCAATGTCGTTTGTCGGGGAAATCCCGCAATAGTCACACGCGAACGCGTCGAGAAAGTTACTCCCTGAGGGGATCATTTAAGAGGTAATAACATGTCAAAAGTCGCTCTCATCACTGGCGTAACCGGGCAGGATGGTTCTTACCTGGCAGAGTTCCTGCTGGAAAAAGGGTATGAAGTGCACGGTATTAAGCGCCGCGCTTCATCATTCAACACCGAACGAGTGGACCACATCTATCAGGATCCGCATTCGGGCAATCCCAAATTCCATCTGCACTATGGCGATTTGACGGACTCCTCCAACCTGACCCGTATTTTACAGGAAGTGCAACCGGATGAGGTCTATAACCTCGGCGCCATGAGTCATGTCGCGGTGTCGTTTGATTCACCGGAATACACCGCGGATGTCGATGCTATCGGCACCTTGCGTTTGCTGGAAGCTATCCGCTTCCTCGGGCTGGAAAAGAAGACCCGTTTTTATCAGGCCTCCACCTCTGAACTGTACGGCCTGGTACAGGAAATCCCGCAGAAAGAGAGCACGCCGTTCTACCCGCGCTCGCCGTATGCCGTTGCCAAGCTGTACGCCTACTGGATAACCGTCAACTACCGCGAATCTTACGGTATGTATGCCTGTAACGGCATTCTGTTTAACCACGAATCTCCGCGCCGCGGCGAAACCTTTGTCACGCGCAAAATTACGCGTGCGATCGCCAACATCGCGCAGGGGCTGGAGTCTTGCCTGTACCTGGGCAATATGGATTCGCTGCGTGACTGGGGGCATGCCAAAGATTACGTCAGGATGCAGTGGATGATGCTACAGCAGGACAAGCCGGAAGATTTCGTGATTGCCACCGGCGTGCAGTATTCCGTGCGCCAGTTTGTGGAAATGGCCGCCGCTCAGTTGGGGATTAAATTGCGCTTTGAAGGCGAGGGCGTGAATGAGAAAGGCATCGTGGTTTCCGTAACCGGACACGACGCGCCGGGTGTGAAACCTGGGGATGTCATGATTGCCGTCGATCCGCGCTATTTCCGTCCGGCAGAGGTGGAAACGCTATTGGGCGATCCGGCCAAAGCGCATGAAAAACTGGGCTGGAAGCCGGAAATCACGTTGCGCCAGATGATCTCGGAAATGGTTGCCAACGATCTTGAAGCAGCGAAGAAGCATTCCCTGCTGAAGTCGCACGGTTACGAGGTCGCCATCGCGCTGGAGTACTGAGGATGAAGACACAACGTATTTTTGTGGCGGGCCATCGCGGGATGGTGGGGTCCGCCATCGTCAGACAATTGTCGCAGCGAGATAATGTCGAGCTGGTGCTGCGTACCCGCGACCAACTTAACCTGCTGGACGCCAGTGCGGTGCAGGCGTTCTTTGCCACTGAACGTATTGACCAGGTTTATCTGGCGGCGGCTAAAGTTGGCGGGATCGTGGCGAATAATACTTATCCTGCTGATTTTATTTATGAAAACATGATGATTGAGAGCAACATTATTCATGCTGCGCATTTGCATAACGTGAATAAACTGCTGTTCCTCGGATCATCCTGTATTTATCCAAAGCAAGCCACCCAGCCAATAGCCGAAAGCGAGCTGTTGCAGGGGCAGCTGGAACCGACCAATGAGCCGTATGCGATTGCCAAAATTGCCGGGATCAAGCTGTGCGAATCGTATAACCGCCAGTATGGCCGCGATTATCGCTCGGTGATGCCGACCAATCTGTATGGGCCGCATGACAACTTCCACCCGAGTAATTCGCATGTGATCCCGGCGCTGCTGCGCCGCTTTCATGACGCTCGCGAGCACAATACGCCGGAGGTGGTGGTGTGGGGAAGCGGGACGCCAATGCGTGAATTTCTGCATGTTGACGATATGGCTGCGGCCAGTATCCACGTGATGGAGCTGGCTCAGGAAGTCTTGCAGGAATATACCCAGCCGATGCTGTCGCATATCAACGTGGGCACCGGCGTGGACTGCACCATCCGCGAACTGGCGCAAACCATCGCGCAGGTCGTGGGTTACAAGGGGCGCGTGGTGTTCGACGCCAGCAAACCGGATGGAACGCCGCGCAAATTGCTCGATGTTACGCGTCTGCATCAGTTGGGCTGGTATCACGAGATATCACTGGAAGCGGGGCTTGCCAGTACCTGGCAGTGGTTCCTTGAAAACCAGCAGCGCTACCGGGGGTAAGCATGTTTTTACGTCATGAGGATTTTGCCACCGTAGTACGTTCAACTCCGCTGATTTCCATCGATTTGATCGTGGAAAACACCCACGGTGAATTTCTGCTCGGTAAGCGTCTCAATCGTCCGGCGCAGGGTTACTGGTTTGTGCCCGGCGGTCGGGTGCAAAAAGATGAACCGCTGCACGTGGCCTTTGAGCGGCTTACCGAAACGGAGCTGGGGTTACGTTTACCTCTGTCCGCTGCGGAGTTTTACGGTGTCTGGCAGCACTTCTATGACGACAACTTTTCTGGGGATGATTTCTCAACGCATTACATCGTGCTGGGATTTCGTCTGCGGGTGTCGGAAAACGACTTGCAACTGCCTGATGTTCAACATGATGCGTACCGTTGGATGGCGGCTACACAGATTCTGGTCAGTGACCACGTGCACGACAACAGTCGGGCTTACTTCTGTAAAACAAGTCAGGCCGGAGTACCCGGGCTATGAAGATCCTCGTGTATGGCATCAACTATTCGCCGGAGTTGACCGGTATCGGCAAATACACCGGTGAAATGGTGGAATGGATGGCGCAGCAGGGGCATGACGTTCGGGTGATCACCGCGCCGCCTTATTATCCCCAGTGGAAGGTAAACGGCAGTTATTCATCCTGGCGCTACCGTCGTGAAGAGGGCGATGCCCTCGTCTGGCGTTGTCCGCTGTATGTGCCTGAGCAACCCTCAACGCTCAAGCGCCTGCTGCATTTGGGCAGTTTCGCCCTGAGCAGTTTTTTCCCGCTACTGGCGCAACGTCGCTGGAAGCCGGATCGCATTATCGGCGTAGTGCCGACGCTGTTTTGCACGCCGGGCATGCGCCTGCTGGCAAAGCTTTGTGGCGCACGTACGCTATTGCACGTTCAGGATTACGAAGTCGATGCCATGTTGGGGCTAGGAATGGCGGGCAAAGGCACGCGCGGTATGGTGGCAAAACTGGCCAGCGCCTTTGAGCGCAGTGGGCTGTTGAATATGGACCATATTTCGACGATTTCCCGTTCCATGATGCACAAAGCCATGGAAAAAGGCGTTGCGCCGCACAAGGTTATTTTCTTTCCGAACTGGTCAGAAGTGACGCGCTTTCGTGATGTGAGCGACGCCGATGCCCTGGCGTTGTCTAGGCAACTGGGATTGCCTGCCGATCAAAAGATCGTTCTTTACTCAGGCAATATCGGTGAAAAGCAGGGGCTGGAGAGCGTGATAGACGCAGCGGTCGAGTTGAGCGAACACCCCTGGCTGTTTGTGATTGTCGGGCAGGGCGGTGGTAAAGCTCGGCTGGAGAGCATGGCCAGCGAACGCGGCCTGAATAACGTGATGTTCTTTCCGCTGCAATCATATGACGCGCTGCCAGCGTTGCTCAAGATGGCGGATTGTCATCTGGTCGTGCAAAAGCGTGGTGCGGCTGATGCCGTACTGCCCTCCAAATTGACCAATATCCTCGCTGTTGGTGGTAACGCAGTTATTACTGCCGAACCTGAAACCGAGCTGGGTCAGCTTTGTGACGCTCACCCTGGCATTGCGGTGTGCGTGGAGCCGGAGTCGGTAAACGCGCTGGTTTGCGGTATTAAACGGGCATTGATGATGCCAAAAGTAAACACGGTGGCACGTGATTATGCCGAACGCACGCTGGATAAAGAAAACGTGCTGAGTCAATTTCTTGCAGATATACGGGGTACATGATGAGTCAAAGCAAACTCTTTCCGGTGGTGATGGCCGGTGGCTCGGGTAGCCGTTTATGGCCACTGTCCCGCGTGCTGTACCCAAAGCAGTTCCTGTGCCTGAAAGGCGATCTCACCATGCTGCAGACGACGATTTGCCGTCTGAACGGCGTGGAGTGCGAAAGCCCGGTGGTTATCTGTAATGAACAACACCGTTTTATCGTAGCGGAACAGTTACGACAGCTGCACAAACTGACTGAGAACATCATTCTCGAACCTGCCGGGCGTAACACGGCACCGGCGATAGCGCTGGCCGCGCTGGCGGCAAAACGTCAAAGTCCGGGTGAGGATCCGCTGCTGCTGGTCTTGGCGGCCGATCACATGATTGCCGACGAAGAGGCATTCCGCGAGGCGGTTCGCAATGCGATGCCCTATGCCGGAGCGGGTAAGCTGGTGACGTTCGGTATCGTGCCGGACCAGCCGGAAACCGGCTATGGCTATATCCGCCGGGGGGAAGTCTCGCCGACGAATACCGACGCCGTGGCTTTTGAAGTGGCACAGTTTGTTGAAAAGCCTAATCTGGAAACCGCGCAGGCTTACGTGACGAGCGGCGACTACTACTGGAACAGCGGCATGTTCTTGTTCCGGGCCGGACGTTATCTGGAAGAACTGAAAAAGTATCGTCCCGATATTCTTGAAGCCTGTGAGAACGCCATGAGCACGGTCGACCCCGATCTCGATTTTATCCGCGTTGATGAACAGGCGTTTCTCGCCTGCCCGGAAGAGTCTGTGGACTATGCGGTAATGGAACGTACCGCCGATGCGGTGGTGATGCCAATGAACGCAGGCTGGAGCGATGTTGGCTCCTGGTCATCGCTGTGGGAAATCAGTGCCCATACCGCTGAAGGCAATGTGCATCACGGCGATGTCATAAGCCACAAAACGGAAAACAGTTACGTGTATGCCGAATCCGGCCTGGTGACGACCGTCGGGGTGAAAGATCTGGTGGTGGTGCAGACCAAAGACGCGGTGCTGATAGCCGATCGCAACGCGGTGCAGGACGTCAAAAAAGTGGTAGAGCAAATTAAGGCTGACGGGCGTCATGAGCATCATATTCACCGCGAAGTTTATCGTCCGTGGGGCAAGTACGACTCAATTGATGCCGGAGAGCGTTACCAGGTGAAGCGAATTACCGTCAAGCCTGGTGAGGGATTGTCTGTGCAGATGCATCATCACCGGGCTGAACACTGGGTTGTGGTTGCCGGTACCGCGAAGGTGACAATCAATGATGATATCAAACTGCTTGCTGAAAACGAGTCTGTCTATATTCCGCTGGGGGCGACCCATTGTCTGGAGAACCCCGGGAAAATCCCGCTCGATCTGATTGAAGTGCGCTCCGGATCTTACCTCGATGAGGATGATGTGGTGCGGTTTGCGGATCGCTACGGGCGCGCGTAACACAACATCATCGTTGCTGGATGGCGGCGTGAACACCTTATCCGGCCTAAAAACTAACGGCTAGTCATTTTGTGAAAAATATCTCCAGTCAGGAGAGGGCTAACTGTTGCCTGAAGAAGGGGAAATCATGACGAAATTAACCTGTTTCAAAGCCTACGATATTCGCGGCAGGCTGGGCGAAGAGCTGAATGAAGAGATTGCGTGGCGAATTGGCCGCGCTTACGGCGAGTTCCTGAAGCCTAAATCTATTGTTCTGGGCGGCGATGTGCGTCTGACCAGCGAGACGCTAAAGCTGGCGCTGGCGAAAGGGCTGCAGGATGCGGGGGTGAATGTGCTGGATATTGGCATGTCGGGCACCGAAGAGATTTACTTCGCCACCTTCCACCTTGGCATTGACGGCGGTATTGAAGTGACCGCCAGCCATAATCCGATGGATTACAACGGCATGAAGCTGGTGCGGGAAGGGGCGCGGCCCATCAGCGGTGATACCGGTCTGCGCGACGTGCAGCGCCTGGCGGAAGCCAACGACTTCCCGGCGGTTGATGTGACAAAACGTGGCCACTACCAGCGTATTACTACCCGCGATGCCTACATCGACCACCTGCTGGGTTACATCAATCCCGGCAGCCTGAGACCGATGAAGCTGGTGCTCAACTCCGGCAACGGTGCGGCAGGTCCGGTGGTTGACGCCATTGAAGCCCGTTTTAAGGCGCTGGGGGTGCCGGTCGAGTTCATCAAAATTCACAATACGCCGGATGGCAATTTTCCCAACGGTATCCCCAACCCTCTGCTGCCGGAATGCCGGGCCGACACGCGCAATGCGGTGATTGAACACGGTGCGGATATGGGGATTGCCTTCGACGGTGATTTTGACCGCTGCTTCCTGTTCGATGAAAAAGGTCAGTTCATTGAGGGCTATTACATTGTCGGCCTGCTGGCAGAAGCGTTTCTGGAGAAGAATCCGGGGGCGAAAATTATCCACGACCCGCGCCTGTCCTGGAACACAGTGGATGTGGTGACGGCGGCAGGCGGTAAACCGGTGATGTCAAAAACCGGGCACGCGTTTATCAAAGAGCGCATGCGCCATGAAGATGCCATTTATGGCGGTGAAATGAGCGCGCATCACTATTTCCGTGATTTTGCTTACTGCGACAGCGGAATGATCCCCTGGCTGCTGGTGGCGGAACTGCTGAGTCTGAAAGGACAGTCGCTGGGTGAACTGGTCCGTGACCGGATGGTGGCCTATCCGGCGAGTGGGGAAATCAACAGCACGCTGGCAGAGCCGGCGGCAGCGATTGCGCGTGTGGAGCAGCACTTTTCCCGTGAGGCGCTGACGGTGGACAGAACGGACGGTATCAGCATGGCGTTTGTCGACTGGCGCTTCAATTTACGCTCTTCCAATACCGAACCGGTGGTGCGCCTGAACGTGGAATCGCGCGGAGATATTCCGTTGATGGAAGCGCGAACGCGCACTCTTCTGGCGTTACTGAATCAGTAATGCCGGTGCTTCCTTTGCCCGCTTATGGGCAAAGGGTGACTAACAGGAACCACGATGACACATCTAAAAAAGCGCGAACGCGCCAAAACCAATGCGTCGTTAATTTCGATGGTGCAACGCTTTTCAGATATCACCATCATGTTTGGCGGGTTGTGGGTGATCTGCGAATTAAGCGGTTTGCCTTTCCTGTATATGCACCTGCTGGTGGCGCTGATCACGCTGGTCGTTTTTCAGATGCTCGGTGGCATAACGGATTTTTATCGCTCCTGGCGCGGCGTCAAAATTTCCACTGAGCTGGTGCTGTTACTACAAAACTGGACGCTGAGCCTGATTTTTAGCGCAGGTCTGATCGCCTTTAATAACGATTTCGATAACCGTCTCGCCGTCTGGCTGGCATGGTATCTCCTATCAAGCGTCGGCCTGGTGTTGAGTCGTTCGTTTATTCGCTACGGTGCGGGGTGGCTGCGTAATCGTGGTTACAACACCCGCCGGGTGGCGGTGGCTGGCGACCTGCCCGCCGGACAAATGCTGCTGGACAGTTTTCGCCATGAACCGTGGCTGGGATTTGAAGTGGCGGGGGTCTATCACGACCCAATCCCTGGAAAAAACTCCCGCGACTGGGCCGGTAATCTGCAACAACTGGTGGACGACGCCAAAGCTTCACGCATTCATAACGTTTATATCGCCATGTCGATGAGCGATGGCGCCAGCGTAAAAAAACTGGTGCGTGAGTTGGCCGACACCACCTGCTCGGTGATCCTCATTCCTGATGTCTTTACCTTCAACATCCTGCATTCACGGATTGAAGAGATGAACGGCGTTCCGGTAGTGCCGCTGTATGACACGCCGCTCTCGGGGATTAATCGTCT
This sequence comes from Citrobacter sp. RHBSTW-01044, assembly GCF_013781945.1. Lineage (NCBI taxonomy): Bacteria > Pseudomonadati > Pseudomonadota > Gammaproteobacteria > Enterobacterales > Enterobacteriaceae > Citrobacter > Citrobacter sp. RHBSTW-01044. The sequence continues at coordinate 1,830,682 of NZ_CP056180.1, forward strand.
GTTAAAGCGCGCGGAAGATATCGTGCTGGCTTCACTGATCCTGCTGCTTATTTCCCCGGTGCTGTGTGGTATTGCGCTGCTGGTAAAACTGACCTCCAAAGGTCCGGTGATTTTCCGCCAGACCCGCTATGGCATGGACGGGAAGCCGATCAAAGTCTGGAAGTTTCGCTCGATGAAAGTGATGGAGAACGACGCGGTGGTGACGCAGGCGACGCAAAACGATCCGCGCGTTACTCCTGTGGGAAATTTCCTGCGCCGGACGTCGCTCGATGAACTGCCGCAGTTTATTAACGTCCTGACCGGGGGGATGTCTATCGTCGGGCCACGTCCGCATGCGGTGGCGCATAACGAACAGTACCGCCAACTGATCGAGGGGTACATGTTACGCCATAAGGTAAAACCGGGCATTACCGGCTGGGCGCAAATCAACGGCTGGCGCGGTGAAACCGATACGCTGGAAAAAATGGAAAAACGTGTGGAGTTTGACCTCGAATACATTCGCGAGTGGAGCGTGTGGTTCGATATCAAAATTGTTTTTCTGACGGTATTCAAAGGCTTTGTGAACAAAGCGGCGTATTAACATGAGCTTACGAGAAAAAACGCTTAATGGCGCAAAGTGGTCGGCGATTGCTACGGTGATCATTATTGGTCTGGGACTTATCCAGATGACCGTCCTGGCGCGGATTATTGATAACCACCAGTTTGGGTTGTTAACCGTGTCGCTGGTGATCATTGCGCTGGCCGATACGCTGTCGGATTTCGGTATCGCCAATTCAATTATTCAGCGCAAAGACATCGGTTATCTTGAGCTGACAACGCTGTACTGGCTCAACGTTGGGCTGGGTATGGTGGTATGTGTGGTGATGTTTCTGCTTAGCGGGACGATTGCCAGCGTGCTCAATAATCCCGAACTGGCGCCACTCATCAAAACCTTATCGCTGGCGTTTGTGGTGATACCGCACGGGCAGCAGTTTCGCGCGCTGATGCAAAAAGAGCTGGCCTTCAACAAAATTGGCATGATTGAAACCAGTTCGGTGTTGGCCGGTTTTACCTTTACCGTGGTCAGCGCCCATTTCTGGCCGCTCGCGCTGACGGCCATTCTCGGGTATCTGGTGAACAGTACGCTACGAACTCTGCTGTTCGGCTATTTTGGTCGCCGGATTTACCGTCCGGGACTGCATTTTTCGCTGGCATCCGTTTCGTCTAATCTGCGTTTTGGCGCGTGGCTGACGGCAGACAGTATTATCAATTACCTCAATACCAACCTTTCCACGTTGGTTTTAGCCAGAACGTTGGGCGCAGGTGTGGCGGGCGGATTCAATCTCGCCTGGAACGTGGCGGTTGTTCCCCCGATCAAACTGAACCCGATTATTACCCGTGTCCTGTTTCCGGCGTTTGCCAAAATTCAGGACGACAGTGAAAAGCTACGGGTGAATTTTTACAAGCTGCTGTCGGTGGTTGGGATCATCAACTTCCCGGTACTCCTGGGATTGATGGTGGTGTCGAACAATGTGGTGCCGCTGGTATTTGGCGAGAAGTGGAACGGTATTATTCCCGTCTTGCAACTGCTGTGCATTGTTGGACTGCTGCGATCCGTGGGGAATCCGATCGGTTCACTGCTGATGGCGAAAGCACGGGTCGATATCAGCTTCAAATTCAATGTGTTCAAAACCTTTCTGTTTATTCCCGCCATTTTCATCGGTGGTCATCAGGCCGGGGCGATTGGCGTGACGCTGGGCTTTTTGCTGGTCCAGGTGATTAACACGATCCTCAGTTACTTCGTGATGATCAAACCTGTTCTTGGCTCCAGCTACCGCCAGTACATGCTCAGTCTGTGGCTGCCATTGTATCTCTCTTTACCGACCCTTGTGGTGAGCTATGCGCTGGACGTAATGCTGCGCAGCCAACTGTCGCCAGGTGCGTTGCTGGGGATCCAGGTAGCGGCAGGAGCACTGGCGTTCGCGGCGATGATTGTGGTGTCGCGCCATCCGTTAGTGGTGGAAATAAAACGCCAGCTCTGCCGCAGTGAAAAAATGAAAACCTTGCTTCGTGCAGGATAAGAACAACGCTTTAAGAGGTCATAATGAAACTATTAATTTTAGGCAACCATACCTGTGGGAACCGTGGGGATAGCGCGATTCTGCGCGGTTTGCTGGATGCCATTAACGCGTTGCGTCCTGAGACTGAAGTGGATGTTATGAGCCGTTATCCGGTGAGTTCTTCGTGGTTACTGAACCGCCCGGTGATGGGCGATCCGCTGTATTCGCAGATGAAGCAACACAATAACGCCGCGGGCGTTATGGGACGCGTGAAGAAGGTGCTGCGTCGTCGCTATCAGCATCAGGTGCTGCTCTCGCGTGTCACCGATTCCGGTAATCTGCGCAATATCGCGATCGCCCAGGGGTTTACCGATTTTGTTCGTCTGCTGTCGCGCTACGACGCCATTATCCAGGTCGGCGGATCGTTTTTTGTCGATCTGTATGGCGTACCGCAGTTTGAACATGCCCTGTGTACGTTTATGGCGAAAAAACCGCTGTACATGATTGGCCACAGCGTGGGGCCATTCCAGGATGAACAGTTTAATCAACTGGCGAACTACGTTTTTGGACACTGTAATGCGTTGATTTTGCGTGAATCCGTCAGTCTGGATCTGATGAAGCGCAGTGCAATAAACACGGATAAAGTCGAAACCGGGGTAGATACCGCCTGGCTGGTAAATAATCATGATGAGGATTATGAGCCTGGTTATGCCGTACAGCACTGGTTACACATGGCGGCAAAACAGAAGACCGTTGCCATTACTCTGCGTGAGCTGGCTCCTTTTGATAAGCGTCTGGGGACAACGCAGCAGGCCTATGAGCAAGCCTTTGCCGGGGTAGTGAACCGCATCCTTGATGAAGGTTACCAGGTGATAGCGCTGTCAACCTGTACCGGTATTGATAGTTACAACAAAGATGACCGCATGGTGGCGTTGAACCTGCGCCAGTATATTAACGACCCGGGCCGTTATCACGTGGTGATGGATGAACTCAACGACCTGGAGATGGGGAAAATTTTGGCTGCATGCGATCTGACGGTGGGGACTCGTTTACACTCGGCCATCATCTCGATGAATTTTATGACGCCAGCCATCGCCATTAATTATGAGCATAAATCGGCAGGGATCATGCAACAACTGGGGTTAGCAGAGATGGCCGTCGATATTCGCCATCTGCTCGATGGCAGCCTGGAAGGGAAGGTCGCCGATGCTCTCGGACAGCTACCTGAGCTGAACATACGTCTCGGCGACGCGGTTAGGCGTGAGCGTGAACGTGGGGTGAACATGGTGCAATCGGTTTTAACGCGTATTGAGGGGGAAAAATGAAGGTTGGCTTTTTCCTGCTTAAATTTCCGCTCTCCTCCGAGACCTTTGTACTCAATCAGATTACCGCATTTATCGACATGGGCTACGACGTGGAAATTGTCGCGTTGCACAAGGGCGATCTTGAAAATACCCATGCTTCATTTAATACCTACCGTCTGGGTGAAAAAACGCGCTGGTTACTGAATGAGCCGAACAGCAAACTGGCGAAGCTTAAGTATAGGGCAGTGGCGGCCCTGCGCGGTATTACCCGCTCAGCCACCTGGAAAGCGCTGAATGTTTCACGCTATGGCGATGAGGCGCGCAATCTGATTTTGGCGGCCATTTGTGGCGCGAACCCGCGGGCGTTTGAAGCGGATGTGTTTATCGCTCATTTTGGACCCGCAGGCGTAACGGCCGCCAAACTGCGTGAGCTAGGGATGATCCGCGGCAAAATCGCCACGGTATTTCACGGCATTGATGTTTCGCATCGGGATGTGCTTGCCCACTACACCCCTGAATATCAGCAACTGTTTGAACGTGGGGATTTGATGTTACCCATCAGCAACCTCTGGGCCGGACGTTTAAAAAATATGGGGTGCCCGCCGCAGAAAATCGCGGTCTCGCGCATGGGAATCGATATGACGCGCTTTACGCCCCGCCAGTTGAAATCGCCAGCCGCACCGCTGGAGATTATCTCTGTAGCCCGGTTAACTGAGAAAAAAGGACTGCACGTTGCCATCGAAGCCTGTCGTCAGTTGAAAGAGCAGGGCGTCGCATTCCGTTATCGCATCCTTGGCATTGGCCCCTGGGAGCGTCGTCTGCGTACGCTAATTGAGCAATATCAACTTGATGATGTGATTGAGATGCCTGGCTTTAAACCCAGCCATCAGGTGAAGGAAATGCTTGAGCAGGCGGATGTCTTTTTGCTGCCGTCGATCACCGGAAGGGATGGCGATATGGAGGGGATCCCGGTGGCGCTGATGGAGGCGATGGCAGTGGGGATCCCGGTGATTTCCACCGTCCATAGTGGGATCCCTGAACTGGTCGAGTCGGGCAAATCTGGCTGGCTGGCACCGGAAAATGACGCGCAGGCGCTGGCAGAGCGATTAGCGGCATTTAGCCTGCTCGACAGTGAGCAGGTGCAGCCGATTGTGCAGTGCGCGCGAGAAAAAATTGCAACTGAATTTAATCAGTTAGCGATCAATAAACAGTTAGCCAGTCTGCTGCAAACGATGTAAATCGAGGTTGTATGTCAGAGAAAAAACTCTCACGCCGTACTTTTCTGACGGCAGGCTCTGCGCTTGTCGTGCTGCATTCTCCCGTTGTTCGGGCGCTAGAATCACCGGGCAGCGTCAACATTCAGGATTACAACCCACAGGATTGGGTGGCTTCTTTCAGGCAGGCGTTCAAAGAAGGACAAACGGTCGTCGTACCAACAGGACTTGAATGTAAGGATATCAATACCGCCATCGTTATCCCGCCAGGCAAAACGCTATTCCTGCAAGGGCGAATAAGTGGCAATGGCCGTGGGCGCTTTGTTCTGCAGGATGGATGCAAGGTGATGGGCGAGCAGGGCGGGAGCCTGAGGAACGTTACCCTCGATGTGCGGGGGTCGGACTGTGTGATAAAAGGGATTGCCATGAGCGGTTTCGGTCCGGTGACGCAAATCTATATCGGCGGTAAAACCTCGAGGCTGATGCGTAATCTGATTATCGATGATATTACCGTCACGCGTGCTAACTATGGCATTTTGCGTCAGGGTTTTCATAATCGAATGGACGGCGTAAAGATCACGAACAGCCGTTTTAGCGATTTACAGGGTGATGCTATCGAGTGGAATGTAGCGATAAACGACAGCAACATCCTCATTTCTGACCATGTCATTGAACGTATCAACTGTACCAACGGCAACGTGAACTGGGGCATTGGCATCGGTCTGGCGGGGAGTACCTATGACAATAGCTATCCCGATGAACTGGCGGTAAAAAACTTTGTGGTAGCGAACATCACTGGTAGCGACTGCCGACAGTTAGTGCATGTGGAGAACGGCAAACACTTTATTATTCGTAATATTACCGCGCGAAATATCACTCCGGATTATAGTAAGAAAGCGGGCATTGATAATGCGACGGTCGCTATTTACGGATGTGATAATTTCGTAATTGATAATATCAATATGGAGAATAGCGCAGGTATGCTCATTGGTTACGGCGTAATCAAAGGGCGTTATTTATCCATTCCACAAAACTTTAAGTTAAATAATATCCATCTGGATAATACGAAACGTGAATACAAATTGCGCGGTATTCAGATCTCCTCTGGTAATGCGACATCATTTGTGGCGATTACCAATGTGGAGATGAAACGTGCCACGCTTGAGTTGCATAACCAACCACAGCACCTTTTTTTACGTAACATCAGGGTTATGCAGCAATCCGCGACGGGACCCGCGCTTAAGATGCACTTCGATCTCCGTCAGGATGTGCGCGGCAAGTTTATGGCAAAACAGGACACATTACTCTCGCTGGCGAATGTCCATGCGGTAAACGAAACCGGGCAAAGCTCAGTTGACATCGACCGGGTAAACCATCAGGTGGTGAATGTCGAAGCGGTGAATTTTCGACTCCCGGGACGGGAGAGGTAACTTTGCGACCATTCCTGGCTAAAGTGACACTCCCTGGGATTAAGATTACTGCATTGCGAAGTTAAGCGGCGTAACATACGCTGCATCGGAGTAATGTAATTCATACTGGCTAAAACAAGCTAAAAAGCTATAATTCAGCAACAATTGAATAGGTGAATGACTTAATGATTAATTTGAAAGCAGTTATTCCGGTAGCAGGTCTGGGGATGCACATGTTGCCTGCCACGAAGGCAATCCCTAAAGAGATGCTACCGATCGTAGACAAGCCGATGATTCAATACATTGTCGACGAAATTGTAGCTGCAGGTATCAAAGAAATCGTGCTGGTGACTCATGCGTCTAAGAACGCGGTTGAGAACCACTTCGACACCTCTTACGAACTCGAATCGTTGCTTGAGCAGCGTGTTAAGCGCCAGCTATTAGCCGAGGTGCAGTCTATCTGTCCTCCTGGCGTGACTATTATGAACGTTCGTCAGGCTCAGTTACTGGGCCTGGGTCATTCAATTCTTTGTGCTCGCCCAATTGTTGGGGATAACCCGTTTGTCGTCGTATTACCTGACGTTGTTCTTGATACAGCGAGCGCGGATCCGCTGCGCTACAACTTGGCTGCCATGGTTGCTCGTTTTAATGAAACCGGGCGTAGTCAGGTGCTGGCTAAGCGTATGGAAGGCGATCTGTCTGAGTACTCTGTTATTCAGACCAAAGAGCCTTTAGATAATGAAGGCAAAGTCAGCCGTATAGTTGAATTCATTGAAAAACCAGACCAGCCGCAGACTCTGGATTCCGATCTGATGGCAGTAGGGCGCTACGTGCTTTCTGCTGATATCTGGGCAGAACTGGAGCATACCCAGCCAGGTGCCTGGGGGCGTATTCAGTTGACGGATGCTATTGCTGAGCTGGCGAAAAAACAGTCTGTTGACGCCATGCTGATGACGGGTGACAGCTACGACTGCGGGAAGAAAATGGGCTATATGCAGGCGTTTGTTAAGTACGGCCTGCGTAACCTGAAAGAAGGGCCGAAGTTCCGTAAGAGCATTGAGAAGTTGCTCGGAGAATAGAAACAGGCTGCAGCAACGACATTGGAAGGAAAGTCGCGGTAACTGACTACCTCATATCGACATTTGATAAGGTTGGGCGTTAGTGCCGCTTTTTACTTAGAACAAGCTAACAATATAGCTTTAACCTACTAAGTTTAATCTTGCTGTTGTCGGATTTTTTCTTGTTTCTGACTACATTTGGTAAGACAATTAGCGATTGATTTTTAGGTTTTCTGCGAGTATTTGCAGAAGCTAACGTCCAATTTGTTTATACGTAGTGCACTGGTAGCTGTTGAGCCAGGGGCGGTAGCGTTATCAAATGCCATAGTTTATTCAACATATGAAAAGCATTGGAATTGATTGGTTGACTTTTCAATAGCCTTGATTATATGAAGCTGTATCTTGGTATTAAAAGCTTTTCATCTGGTTGTATTGATGGGATAGAAATGAGAATTTTACTATTTGGGAAAAATGGTCAAGTAGGATGGGAACTGCAGCGCTCACTTGCTTTATTGGGTGAAGTATTAGCATTAGGCCGAAGTGACTATTTTCCGTGCGGTGATTTGAGCAATTTGAAAGGCATAGCTGATACGATACAACGATTTCGCCCAGATGTTATTGTTAATGCTGCCGCATATACAGCTGTCGATAAAGCCGAACAAGAGCAAGATTTAAGCTGGTTGATAAATGTTCGGGCCGTAGAAGTAATGGCAATCGAGTCGAAAAAGTTAGGCGCATTATTGATACACTATTCATCTGATTATGTTTTTTCGGGTGATGGGAGTTCATGGCAAAAAGAAGAAGATATTGCTGCGCCAATAAATCACTATGGTTTGGCTAAACTAGCCAGTGAAGAGGTAATTACTAAATTTAACCCAAAAAGTCTAATATTTCGAACAAGTTGGGTTCATAGCTCGCGCGGTGCTAATTTTATTAAAACGATATTAAATATTGCTAAAAGTAAAAAAGAAATATCAGTTGTTGATGATCAATTTGGTTCTCCAACTTCTGCTGAATTAATTGCAGATTGCACTGCACATGTTATTCGTAAAGTGTTACCAGATAATAATCACTATGGGATATACCATTTGGTGTCGAGTGGATATACAACATGGTTTGATTATGCTCAGTTTATTATGAATCATATTGATAGTGCAAATTATCTACTGAATAAAATAAATAACATTACTTCAAGTGAATATAATATGTTAGCGAGAAGACCATTAAACTCTAGATTAAATAACAGAAAATTCCAAGAACAGTTTAACTTACTTCTTCCCGATTGGCAGTTTGGTGTTAAAAGAACACTTTCTGAAATTGAAAAAGCTTGTAAAGAAGGCAAATAATGAAAATTACAAAAACGGAATTGAATGATGTAGTAATTATTGAACCTAGCATTTTTGGGGATGAACGTGGGTATTTTTATGAGAGCTATAATAAACAAAAATTTGATAATGCAATTGGTGAAGATATTATATTTGTTCAAGACAACATTTCATTGTCACAGAAAGGGGTATTGAGGGGATTACATTATCAAGCATCACCGTATTCGCAAGGTAAGCTTTTAAGTTGTCTGGAAGGTGAGATTTTCGATGTGGTTGTAGATATAAGAAGAAACTCACCAACATTTAAAAAGTGGATTGGCGTAATTCTCAACGACATTAACAAAAAGAGTATATGGATCCCAAAAGGGTTTGCCCATGGTTTTTTAACAATGTCAGATTTAGCAAAAGTTTGTTATAAAGTTACTGATTTTTACAATCCAAATTCCGAAAGAATTATTATTTGGAATGATACTGATATCAATGTTGCTTGGCCAGAAATGGAACATAAGATAATCTCAGAGAAAGATTTATTAGGCGTTTCTCTGAAATTATCGGAGTTGTATGATGAACAGTAGTGTTGCTATTTTAGTTTGCACATATAATGGTGAAAAATATTTAAAATCACAAATTGATTCTATCCGTGCTCAAACTCACAATGATTGGGTTATATATATTTCTGACGATGGCTCAACGGATAATACTAGAAAAATAATAGAAGATTGCATAAGTGAGATTGGTACTGAAAGATGTAAATTAATTGAAGGACCACGTAAGGGATTTGCTAGGAATTTTATTAATGGGATAAAGTTGATCCCAAAAAAATACCGATATTATGCTTTTTGTGATCAAGATGATATATGGCTAAATAATAAAATAGAGAAAAGTATTGCAAATCTCTCTTGTATCATAGCAAACATACCGGCCGTATATTGCTCTAGCACATTATTAGTGGATGAGAATGAAAACTATATCGGTCCATCCTCAAAAATAACGAAACCTTTATCTTTTAAAAATTCCTTAATTCAATGTGTAGCTGGTGGAAACACTATGCTGTTCAATTTATCGGCTAAGTTAATCATTGATAAAACACCTGAAGATAAAATTATTCCATCCCATGATTGGTGGGTATATATCTTAATTACAGCATGTGATGGAAAAGTTATATATGATCCCGATCCCACATTAAAATACAGGCAGCATTACAATAACTTAGTTGGTGAAAACAAAACATTATCAGCTAAATTTAAGCGAGTTAAAATTTTATTTAATGGCGAATTTAAGAAAAGCGTTGATGCTAACCTTATTTTACTTAATCATATGCATGAAATACTTAGCCAAGAGAATAAAATTACAGCGCAGCGATTTTTTTGCCTTAGGAAGGTAAGTTTTCTTAGCAGAATAAAACAAATTATACAACTTCGATTATACAGGCAAAGTAATATTGAGTCTCTCTTGTTTGCGGTTGCTTTATTTTTGAAGCGTATCTAAATGATTTGATCAGTTATTTATGTTAAGAAAGAAGATTATATTGAATGTGTCCATCGAGGGGAAAATGAGTTTAGCAACAAAGAAATCTAAGAATCCTATAGTGTTTCTGAAGACAGTTAAAAACAATAGAGAACTGATCTATGAATTAATTAAGCGAGATATTGCAAGTAGATATCAAGGTTCAGTTATCGGTTTTATGTGGTCATTTATAAATCCAATAATTATGTTGTCTGTATACACTTTTGTATTTAGTGTTGTGTTTAAGGCTCGTTGGTCTGCAGATAGTACAGGAAGTAAAACTGAATTTGCATTGATATTATTCTCAGGGTTGTTAGTTTATAATTTGTTTTCAGAGTGTCTGAATAAATCTCCTGGGCTTATTCTTTCAAATGTGAATTATGTGAAGAAAGTAATATTTCCATTGGAGATATTACCTTTTGTTGTATTAGGTACTGCTTTTTTTCATATGCTAATTAGCTTTGTCGTTTGGGTTGTTTTTTATTTAATATTCTTTGGTATACCTCACATTACGATATTTTTATTTCCGCTAACTTTGATCCCGCTTATTTTTTTGATAATTGGTCTTTCATTATTCCTGTCAGCGCTTGGTGTATACTTGCGAGATATCGGACAAATAATATTATTATTAACAACAGTACTTATGTTCATGTCACCAATATTTTATCCTATACAAGCCTTGCCTGATAACTTTAAGATTATCATGGAATTTAATCCACTAACATTCATTATAGAACAGGTTCGGGCAGTGATAATATTCGGCAATAGTATTCAATGGCAAAAATGGGGTGTATGGACAATTGTTTCAATGATTGTTACATGCCTTGGATTCGCGTGGTTCCAAAAAACAAGAGGAGGATTCTCTGATGTCCTCTGAAATTTCTATTTCAATTGAAAATGTCTCAAAAGTTTATGAGATGTATGATAATCCTCGCGAAAGATTACTTCAGCTATTTTCTTCTTCAAAGAAATATTACAAAGAATTTTGGGCTCTAAAAAATATAAATTTCCACTTACGCAAGGGAGAAACAGTCGGTATTCTGGGACGAAATGGTAGTGGTAAAAGTACACTACTACAGATAATCGCCGGAACTTTAGAGGCTACTCAGGGTTGCGTCACTACCAGTGGGGTTGTTGCTGCATTATTGGAGTTGGGGTCGGGTTTTAATCCAGATTTTACCGGTCGTGAAAATATTTATCTAAATGGATCTATTTTAGGTTTTTCTCGTGAGCAAATGGATAACCGAATAGATGAGATAATAGCCTTTGCTGATATTGGTCAACACTTAGATCAACCGGTAAAAACTTATTCTAGTGGTATGGCCGTTAGGTTAGCATTTGCAGTACAGGCTTGTATTGAACCTCAAATTTTTATTGTAGATGAAGCACTGGCTGTAGGTGATGAGAAATTTCAGCGTAAATGCTATGACTATATTGAAAAATTAAGGAAAAAAGGTTGTAGTATTTTATTAGTTACGCATTCAACAGGTACAATTGAAAAGTTTTGCCAAAGAGCTGTTCTGTTGCATAAAGGAGAAATGCATGCAATAGGGTCGGCAAAAGATGTGATCGATCAGTACCATGCATTACTATATTCAGATGAACAAGCTTATATTCGTTTTGTCAACTCGCAAAAAGAGAGAGAATCTCAAAGTTCTTTAGAAGATCAAACAGCAGAAACATTTAAAACAGAAACCACTGACATAGTTTATGGTGATAGTGATAGTGATGGTTCGAGTAAAAAGCAGAGTATTACTCGAGGATTGAGTGCGCAAATTGTTAAATGGGGAATATTTGATTCAAATGGGAAACAGTGCGAGCTTTTTAATACAGGTGAATGCATCACTGTCACTATGCAAATTGAATCTTTATCAAACATTAACGAGATTCAGGCTGGACTTTTACTAAGGACGGTTGAGGGGGTAAGCGTTTATGGAACTAGTACCCGCTATCACGACAGTAATTTAATTAGCGTCAAATGTGGTGATGTTTGGAATTGCTCATTTAATATAAAATTAGATTTATGTCCTGGCTCATATTTTATCACTCTTGCAATAGCGGAGGTATTGGAACAATCTGGCATGGCATACTTGGATCGTAAAACTGACGTTATGGTCATAAAAGTTAATCAACGAACTCTTAAAGCTAGCGGCATTGCTTCATTAGAAACTCAAGTTGAGGTATTAAAACAGAAAGGATAAGTATGAATATACTAGTTGTTACTGAAGTCTTTCTTATTGGTGGACTTGAAACTAATATTGCTGGAGAAATTCGCTCCCTTATTAAACAAGGTCATTCAGTTTACTTGGCTGTTGGTAAAGAGTTCGATACAAGTTTAATTCCTTCAGAAGTTACTGGCATTATCTCAAACTTAGACTTGAACCATAATATAGGGTCGGAAGAGTTTTCAAACACTATAAATAGCTTACGCAAGTATATTAGACATAACAATATTGAACTGCTGCATGCTCAACCTTTCTATTCTATAATAATCTCTGCTATTGTTGCCGAGTTAGAGAATAAGGCATTAGTATTGACTTTACATGGTCCTGTGTCGTTTGCTAATTATTTGAGTCCAATTTTTAAATTTTTACTAACAGATATTATTCTTCCAAATGTCAACATTGCATATGTAGTTTCTGCTGAGATGAAAGAATTAAGTTTGGCCTTTTCATCAGAAAGTAACGTGCAGATATTACCGAATGGTATTGAATTAACGCAGCATGATGAACGTTCAATCAAGGATGAACGCTGGGTTTGCGTTAGTCGTTTGGATGAACAAAAGATTGTCGGCGTTCTTGAATTTATAAAGTATGCAAAAGCTATTGGGTTACCTGGTGTTGTCATCATGGGAGATGGACACGCTAAAGGAACATTAGAGCAAGAGATATCTGCGAATAATCTATCAAATTATGTTGAGTTTGCCGGATACGAATCAGATGTCAGAACAGCTATTACTTCATATTCTGGAGTGGCTGGAATGGGGAGAGTTGTTCTTGAAGGTATTGCAGCGAAACGACGTGTTATTTTAGTTGGGTATGATGGTGTTAAAGCCGTATTGAATCCGGAAACTTTTGAAAAAGCTGCATGGTGTAATTTCTCAGGGAGAAATTTCGATACTATTACTACTGAACAGTTAAAATGTGAATTATCATCTATTTCTGATAAAGATTTAGACTCTTGTTATGACATTATCAATGATGGTTATAATGTAGATAATATTTGGTTGCATTTCTCATCTTCTGTAGCCTGTATTTTAAACAATCCTTTTTCAAGTACCGATTCATTTTTGAGAAAAATTTACAGTCTTATTACAACAGGAGATGTTTATTTTCCCAGATATGAGAATTTATATTTTTCAGATGCAATTTATGCACTGATATCTCAAATCATATTTAATATTAATAATGAAAGTGTTCGGCAACATTTTTGTCTCTTAGAACAGAAGAGAAATTGTGAACAATTAAAACAAAATAATATTAGTATAGCTGAAATTCAAAGTATTATTGAGTTAAGCCAAAAAAATATCTCTATTAATGCTGATAGGTTATATGGTGATTTTGATAAGCGGATCAATAAACTTATTACGTATAATGATGAGTTAATTGGAGTTATTGATAAAGCAAATGCTCAGATATCTAATACTAAAACTCTTGTTTTAGGATTAGAGGAAAAAATACTACTCCTTGAGCGTAAGATATCAGAAATGGATCGGAAGAATGATGAACATATGGAAAATTCCAAGGGGTTTTTATATCGACTAACTCATCGTGAAAAATAAATTATTGGTATATCTCAAAAGATAGATAATTTTAAATGCTAATTTTTAGTTAACAGAGGTAAAAATGAATTTGCAGAGTATTTCTTTCTATGCGAAGAAATCTATTAAGTTGATAAGAGATAAAGGGTTTAAGGTATTTATTAAGGTTGCAGTCGCTAAAGTCGATCGAAGGCTGAACGGCTATAATTTGATACAGCAATTTCCTACCATTCACTCCTCTGATAATTATCTGAATGACAGTAATTTCATGGAAGGTGAGCTAATCATTATCTCTGGCGTTCCTTATGATGATATCGGAGGTGGCCAACGTGCTGCTCAGCTTGCTAGGTGTGCTCTGAAAACCGGTAAGAAAGTAGTTTATTTATACATTTATAAAAAATATGATTTTGAAAAAAATATACACGTTGAATCAGATGTTTCTATTCATGGTTTGCAGCATATATATATAGGAAATACTACCCCTAATATTATTTCTAAGATAGTATCCGCCAATGCTACATTAGTCATTGAACATCCCCATCCAGATGCGCTTCCTTATCTGGAGTTTTTTAATAATCGTGGTTTAAAGACTGTGTTTGAGCTTATTGATGATTGGGAAACTAGTCTTGGTGGGGACTGGTTTAATTTGGAAAATTACCAACGTTTTGTTAGAGAATCAACCGTAGTTGTGGGAACTGCGAAATTGCTAGTAAAACGATTAGAAGATTTAGGCAGAGAGGATGCCATCTATCTACCAAATGCTGCAAATGAGTATATTTTCGACAAGTACAGGAAATACTCCAAGCCATTTGATATGCCTTCTGGATATAATCGAATAGCTCTTTATTTTGGTTCATTATACGGTGAGTGGTTTGGATGGGATTATATTACCGCAGCTGCAAAGGCAAATCCAAAAATTGCCTTTGTACTGATAGGTGATAAACCAACTGATAGAAATATTTCAGATAATGTCTTCTTTTTAGGTGCCAAGGATATAACTGAATTACCAGCATACCTGGCTCATTCTGATATAACCTTGTTGCCTTTTGTTCCAGGTAAAATTTCAGACGCAGTATCTCCTATCAAAATATTTGAATATCTTTTCTTGGGTAAACCGGTAATTGCTACCCAAATGCCAGAGATTGTGGATTACCCCGGGGTTTTCATTGCAAATGATCCTGTTGAATTTGCAACATTATGTAAAAAGGTTGAAGTTACAGCTGAATTAATCAGTAAAAATGATATCTTTATATCGGAAAACTCATGGTTTAGTCGTCTGGATAATATTTTGACCAGTAAAACTTATGAGAGATTCCACAAGAAAACTAGTGCTGTTATCTTAATACACAATAATGCAAATATTATTATCCGTAACTTGCAATCATTGATCCATCATTGTGATTATTTCCTCAAGGAAATAATTGTTGTGGATAATATGAGTATTGATGGTGGTGCTGAGTTAGTTGCCTCTCAATTCCCAAACGTTAAGATTATAAAAAATGATGTTAATGGCTGCTCATCAGGCCGTAACTTAGGTGCTAAGTATGCTACGGGCCAATATTTGGCATTTTTTGATTCTGACCAGTGGTTTACATCATTCTCCAGTTTTACTGAAGCTTTAAATCTCTTAGAAAAAAATGCAAATATTGGCATTATTGGATGGGGTGCTGGTTGGTTTGATGTAAATCGTTCTGATTTAGGTGGTATGATTTCTGATTATTGTCCTAATAGAGGGATGAACGCTGAAGCTATACATAAAGGTTACAGAAGTGATATTGGTTATCTTGGTACGTGCGGGGTATTTATGTCGCGTACTATATTTGAAGCATCTAAGGGATTTGATACTTTTTATGATCCCACTTGTTTTGAAGATACAGATTTATGTTTCCAAATTAAAGCTCTTGGCTTTGATGTTTGTTATCGTGATCTAACTGGTATAAGACACCAACCGCATCAAACAACTAAAGCTGATTCTGGCAGTGATTATTACGAAAAGTTATTTAATCGTAATGCTAATTATTTCAAAGAAAAATGGTCTTCCTATCCAGAATTTTATGTAGATTATAAAGGAAACTAAAATATGAAAAAGATTATCTGTGTTGTGGGCACTAGACCTGAAGCCATAAAAATGGCACCTTTAATTCAAGAATTGAAAAAGTCAGAGTTATTTTCTGTGACTGTTTTGGCCACGGCTCAACATCGTGACCTTTTAGATCAAGCTCTGGAGCTATTTGGAATTGCTGCTGATGATGATCTTAATGTAATGACCCCAGGTCAGACATTACAGGAATTAACAGCAAGGTTAATGATTGGAGTTGATAGGATTCTTGAGGAAAGAAAACCAGATATGGTTATTGCTCAAGGTGATACTACAACGGTCTTCGTTACGGCTTTAGCATGTTTCTATAAAAAAATACCATTTGCTCACTTAGAAGCAGGATTAAGGACAAATGACTTGTATTCACCTTTCCCGGAGGAAGCAAATCGTATTTTAGCAGGTCATTTGGCTGCTTTACATTTTTCTCCTACCAGTGTGTCCCGGGATAATTTGCTAAAAGAAAACATTGGTGAAGAGAAAGTATTTGTTACTGGAAATACCGTTATTGATGCTTTATTGGATACAGCCAAGAAAGACTTTGATTTTGGGATCGATATTCCACCAAATCATCGCTTGGTTCTTGTTACATCGCATCGCCGCGAAAATTTTGGTAAGCCTATAGAGAATATTTGCGCCGCATTACTAGAATTGGTAAATAAATATCCTGATATTTACGTGTTGTTCCCTGTTCACCCTAATCCTAACGTTCGCAATGTGACTAATTCTGTATTAAAGGGGCATAATCGTATCGCTTTGGTGGATCCACTAGATTATGGTCCTTTTGTAAGTGCTATCAAAAAATCATATCTGATTTTAACAGACTCAGGCGGAGTGCAGGAAGAGGCTCCAGCGTTAGGAAAACCAGTTTTAGTCTTACGTCGTGATACTGAAAGACCAGAGGCAGTAACTGAGGGGGTTGTCAAATTAGTTGGTACAGAGACAGTTGATATTATACGCGAAGCTTCTATTCTCCTTTCAGATAGTATTGAATATTTCAAAATGGCTAAAGGCGCATCACCTTATGGTGATGGAAAAGCCAGTTCCCGGATATTAAATATCATTAAAGAATACTTCAAAGTTTAACATCATGAAAATGGTCTATCTATCCCCGGTTCCATGGTCAAGCATTACTCAGCGTCCACATTTTTTTGTGGATGCTGCTTTAAGAAATGATGTGGAATCTGTTCTTTGGATAGACCCATACCCAACTCGATTTCCTAACATCGGAGATTTTCATCCGGGGCGGCATGCTCCGGAACCTGTGGGCATGGGGCTACCTAAAGGTCTTAATATATTAAAACCTGATTTTATTTTGCCATGTGAACCCTTGCCTATAGTATTCAAATTGCTTAACTCTGGTGCTATTAATAAAATTTTCCAGAATGTAGGTGATTTCATTGATTCTGATACTTTATTAGTTGTTGGTAAACCGAGTTTGCTCGCGTTAAAGTTAATAGATAGTTTTAAATGGAAAAAAAAATGGTTTGATGCAATGGATGATTTTCCTCAATTTTATGTAGGACTATCAAAATTTAATATGATAAAGACCGAAAATAAAATCATATGTTCTGTTGATGAAATTATTTGCTCAAGCCATGCGTTATTAGAGAAGTTTTCTCTACCTGATAAAACAAAACTTATATTGAATGCTTGCTCGGATACAATTGAGCGCTCCAGTGATTCTAACACGGATAATAAATTTGTATTTGGCTATATCGGTACAATTGCTCAATGGTTTGATTGGACATGGGTTGTTGAATTATCTAAGCTAAATCCTGATTCTTTGATAAGAATTATTGGACCAATAAAGACAAGTGTTCCTACTAATCTTCCCAAAAATATCAAGCTTGAGATGGCAATTGAACATAGTAAGGTAATGAGTACGATTGCAACATTCGATGTTGCAATTATACCTTTCATGCTCAATGAAATCACAAAATGCGTGGATCCTGTAAAATTTTATGAATATTTATTGGCCCGAAAAGATATTGTTTCAACAGCGTTCGGAGAAATGAATTATCATCATCATTCATATGTGAAAAATGATGTTACTATCAATTATAAATTGCCTTCTGGTTCTTTGTTTTTTCCATTTTCTTCAATGAGTCCAGCACCAAGTGTACCTCGTTGGAACGATCGATTCCAGACTCTATTTATCTAATGAATTCTTTTGGAATGTCATTTTTTTTCGAGGCTTCGAAGTATTCTTGCTTCTATTAATTGTTAATAATATTTAGTTTGTTTTTTTAAATTTTATCTAATTTGTTTTATATAACTATGATATATTCATGATGCAAAATTTCCCTGCGTATTAGGAGCACATAATGTCTAAGCAACAAATCGGCGTCGTTGGTATGGCTGTGATGGGGCGCAATCTGGCGCTCAACATCGAAAGCCGTGGTTATACCGTGTCCGTTTTCAACCGCTCGCGTGAAAAAACGGAAGAGGTTATCGCCGAGAATCCGGGGAAAAAACTGGTTCCTTACTATACGGTAAAAGAGTTTGTTGAATCCCTTGAAACACCTCGTCGTATCCTGTTAATGGTGAAAGCAGGCGTTGGCACTGATGCTGCTATCGACTCCCTGAAGCCATATCTGGATAAAGGTGACATCATTATTGATGGCGGTAATACGTTCTTCCAGGACACTATCCGTCGTAACCGTGAGCTCTCAGCTGAAGGATTTAACTTCATCGGTACCGGCGTCTCCGGTGGCGAAGAAGGTGCGCTGAAGGGACCATCTATTATGCCTGGTGGCCAGAAAGAAGCTTACGAGCTGGTTGCCCCAATCCTGACCAAAATCGCCGCTGTTGCAGAAGATGGTGAACCGTGTGTGACGTATATCGGTGCCGACGGTGCTGGTCACTATGTGAAGATGGTACACAACGGTATTGAGTACGGTGATATGCAACTGATTGCTGAAGCCTACTCATTATTGAAAGGTGGTTTGAACCTAAGCAACGAAGAACTGGCTAGCACCTTCACCGAGTGGAATAACGGCGAGCTGAGTAGCTACCTGATCGATATCACCAAAGATATCTTCACTAAAAAAGATGAAGATGGTAAATATTTGGTGGATTTCATCTTGGATGAAGCGGCGAATAAAGGGACGGGTAAATGGACCAGCCAGAGCTCTCTGGATCTCGGTGAACCACTGTCTCTGATTACTGAGTCTGTGTTTGCACGTTACATCTCTTCACTGAAAGATCAGCGTGTTGCTGCCTCTAAAGTCCTGTCCGGTCCTAAAACTCAGCTTGCGGGTGATAAGGCAGAATTTATTGAGAAAGTACGTCGTGCGCTGTACCTCGGTAAGATCGTGTCTTATGCTCAGGGCTTTTCTCAGCTGCGTGCCGCATCTGACGAGCATAATTGGGATCTGAACTACGGCGAGATTGCAAAAATCTTCCGTGCGGGCTGCATCATCCGCGCGCAGTTCCTGCAGAAAATCACCGATGCCTATGCTAAAAACGCTGGTATCGCAAACCTGCTGCTCGACCCGTACTTCAAGAACATTGCCGATGAATACCAACAGGCGCTACGTGATGTTGTTGCGTATGCTGTGCAGAATGGTATCCCGGTACCGACATTCTCTGCTGCTGTCGCTTATTACGACAGCTATCGTGCAGAGGTGCTCCCTGCAAATCTGATTCAGGCCCAGCGTGACTACTTCGGTGCGCATACTTATAAACGTACTGATAAAGAAGGTGTTTTCCATACTGAATGGATGGAATAAGTCTTCTGACGTTCACTGGCCCGGTTTTTTGACCGGGCTTTTTTTTATCCCAAATCTTATTGATTTAAGTTGATTGCTTAATCTTTACTTAATATTTCTTGCGTACACTGATAAAGAAAATCTGAATTGTTTTAACCTTCGTTGACACAATATTCAACAAAACGTTAAAACATTATTCTCTTATCAGGATGTACGACATCATGATTAATTATTAAGATAATACTGAGAGCATGAAATGAAAATCACCATTTCTGGTACCGGATATGTTGGCCTGTCAAATGGTCTTCTTATCGCCCAACATCATCAGGTCATTGCTCTGGACATAGTTCCTTCCCGTGTCGAGATGCTAAATAATCGGATATCTCCGATAGTTGATCAAGAAATTGAACAGTATCTGCAATCAAAAGATATAACATTCAGCGCTACCCTGGATAAGCACAAAGCTTATCAGAACGCAGAATTTGTCATTATTGCTACCCCAACAGATTACGATCCCAAAACTAATTATTTCGATACTAGCAGCGTCGAGTCAGTTATACAGGATGTTATTAAAATAAATCCAGATGCAGTAATGGTAATAAAATCGACTGTTCCTGTCGGTTTTACTCAATCGATGCGTCAAAAGTATAGCTCAGACAATATCATCTTTTCCCCAGAATTCCTGCGAGAGGGTAAAGCGCTATATGACAATTTGTACCCTTCACGCATTGTAATTGGTGAACGATCTTCCCGTGCAGAAACGTTTGCTGCACTGCTACAGGAAGGGGCTCTGAAGAAAGATATTCCGACCCTATTTACCGACTCAACCGAAGCCGAAGCTATCAAGCTCTTTGCAAATACCTATCTGGCGATGCGTGTTGCCTATTTTAACGAACTTGATAGCTATGCAGAAACTCTGGGGCTTAATGCTCGACAGATCATCGAAGGGGTTTGTCTGGACCCGCGTATTGGTAACCATTACAACAATCCCTCATTCGGTTACGGTGGATACTGTCTGCCAAAAGACACTAAGCAATTACTCGCCAACTATAAATCTGTACCAAATAATATTATTTCAGCAATCGTTGATGCTAATCGGACGCGAAAAGACTTTATTGCTGATGCAATTATTTCACGAAAGCCAAAGGTCGTCGGTATTTATCGATTGATTATGAAAAGTGGCTCAGATAATTTCCGGGCATCGTCTATCCAGGGTATTATGAAGCGTATTAAAGCGAAAGGTATCCCGGTCATAATCTATGAGCCTGTATTGCCAGATGATAGTTTTTTCAATTCGCGGGTTGAGCGTGATCTGGCTAAATTTAAAAGCGAGTCCGATGTTATAATCTCTAACCGGATGGCCGAAGAACTGTTGGATGTAGCCGATAAAGTCTATACCAGAGATTTATTCGGAAATGATTAAACGCTCAGTTAAATAAAGATACCGGCATAGTGCCGGTATCTGTCTATTACTGATGTCTTTTGCGTAAATTCTCAATCACCGTCGTCAGATCCAGGTCCTGATCCTGCAGCAGAACCAGCAGGTGATACATCAGATCAGAGACTTCATTGGTCAGCTCGAAACGATCGTTCACGGTTGCGGCCAGCGCGGTCTCTACGCCTTCTTCGCCTACCTTCTGGGCAATACGTTTAGTGCCGCTGGCATACAGCTTTGCAGTGTAGGAGCTTGCCGGGTCAGCGGTTTTACGTTCGGCCAGTAGTTGCTCCAGTTGATACAGGAACAGCCATTGGTGGCTGGCATCGCCAAAGCAGCTTGAGGTGCCTTTATGGCAGGTCGGGCCAATCGGGTTAACCAGTACCAGCAGGGTGTCGTTGTCGCAGTCGGGCGCGATGCTCACCACGTTCAGGAAGTGACCGGAGGTTTCACCCTTGGTCCACAGGCGCTGTTTGGTCCGCGAGAAAAAGGTCACTTTGCCGCTTTCAAGCGTTTTATCCAGTGCTTCCGGGTTCATATAACCCAGCATTAGTACCTCACCGGAAACCGCATGCTGCACGATGACTGGCATCAGTCCGTCGGTTTTTTCCCAGTCCAGCTCGCGGCATTGTTGCTTCGTTAACATATCCTGATCTCCACGCCCTGTGTTGCCAGGTACGCTTTTAATTCGCCAATATTAATAATTTGCTTGTGAAAGACGGAGGCGGCAAGCGTGCCGTCAACGTCGGCGTCCCGGAAGGCTTCAAGGAAGTGTTCCATGGTGCCCGCGCCGCCGGAGGCAATCAGCGGTACGTGGCAAACGTCGCGCACTTTTTTCAGCTGTTCCAGGTCATAACCGTTACGCACGCCGTCCTGGTTCATCATGTTCAGGACGATTTCGCCTGCGCCGCGTTTTTGTACTTCCTGCACCCAGTCCAGCGTTTCCCACTGTGTGACGCGGGTACGGCTTTCATCCCCGGTATATTGATTAACATGATATTTTCCGGTTTCGGCGTCATACCAGGTATCAATGCCTACCACGATACACTGCACGCCGAAGCGGTCCGCCAGGCGGGTGATAAGCTCCGGTTCGGCCAGCGCCGGGGAGTTGATAGAGATTTTATCCGCCCCGAAGGAGAGGATGCGCGCCGCATCGTCGATGGATTTAATACCACCGGCAACGCAGAACGGAATATCGATCACTTCCGCCACGCGAGATACCCAGCTTTTATCCACTACGCGGCCATCGCTGGAGGCGGTGATATCGTAGAACACCAGTTCATCTGCGCCTTCATCGGCATAGCGTTTTGCCAGCGGGACAATGTCGCCAATAATCTCGTGATTGCGAAACTGGACGCCTTTTACCACCTGTCCATCACGAACGTCCAGACAAGGAATTATGCGTTTTGCCAGCATTGAATGGCCTCCTCAACGGTGAACTTACCTTCCAGCAGGGCGCGTCCGACGATCACGCCGCGTACGCCGGTTCCACGCAGGGCTGCTACGTCCTCGATCCCGCCAATGCCGCCAGATGACTGGAATGCTACCTGCGGATATTTGGCGCACACTTCTTCATAAAGCGCGACGTTTGAGCCAGCCAGCGTACCGTCGCGGGAGATATCGGTGCACAGCACGTGTTTCAGGCCGACGGGGAGATAAGTCTCAACCAGTTCTTCCAGAGAAACCCCGGAATCTTCCTGCCAGCCGCTAACCGCTACCTGTTTATTACCGCGCTCGTCAATACGAACGTCCAGCGCCAGCACCAGCGCGTCGGCGCCAAAACGGGCAAACCAGCCCTTGACTACTTCGGGGGATTTTACTGCCGTCGAACCTACCACCACGCGCGCCACGCCTGCGTCAAGCAGCGCCGCAACGTCCGCTTCAGTACGCACGCCACCGCCAACCTGTACCGGAACATTGACACCAGCGACCAGCGTTTTAATCAGCGGGATCTGCCGCTGCGCCGGGTCTTTCGCGCCAGTTAAATCAACCAGGTGCAGTACTTCGGCACCCTGAGCTGCGTAATCCTGTAAACGGGGGAGAGGATCGTTGCCATAATCACGTTGCGTTGCGTAATCGCCCTGATGAAGACGCACCACCGTGCCGTCGATTAAATCTAATGCCGGAATAATCATTACATCTCCAGAAAGTTTTTCAGCAACTGCGCCCCAGCCGCGCCCGAGCGTTCAGGGTGAAACTGCACGCCAAAGAAATTGTCCTTTTGTACTGCCGCGGTAAATGGTTCGCCGTAATGGCACTGGGCGATGGTCCACGGGTTCACCGGCATAGCATAGCTGTGTACAAAGTAGAAATATGCGCCATCTTCAATGCCCTGGAACAGACGATTTCCCGCCTGCGGATAGACGCGATTCCAGCCCATATGCGGCAGCGGCAGACCGAAATCGGTCATCTTCGGAACGTCCTGCTCAATAATGCCCAGCAGAGAGACACCGTTACTCTCTTCGCTGCGGCGGCCAAGTAGTTGCATGCCTAAGCAGATCCCCAGTACCGGTTGCGTACAGGCTTTAATCAGTTCAATCAGTTCACGCTCGTGCAACTGGTCCATAGCCGCCTGGGCGGTACCGACGCCCGGCAGAAACAGTTTATCGGCACGCAGCACCACGTCCGGGTCACGGCTGACAACCGGGTCGTATCCATGGCGCGCGACGGCGGATTTCACCGAGTGCAGATTGGCGCAGCCGGTATCAAGGATCACCACGTTCATTACAGCACTCCTTTTGAGGAGGGCAGCGTATCGCCTTCTACGCGAATAGCCTGGCGCAGCGTACGACCAAAGGCTTTAAACAGGCTCTCCACACGGTGGTGGTCATTTTTCCCTTTGGTTTTCAGGTGCAAGGTGACACCCATGGTGTAAGAGAGTGAACGGAAGAAGTGTTCAATCATCTCTGTGCTCAGATCGCCAACGCGCTGGTAGGTAAACTCCGCGCGGTATTCCAGGTGCGGACGCCCCGAGATATCCAGCGCGCAACGTGCCAGGCACTCGTCCATCGGCAGCACAAAACCAAAACGGTTGATACCGCGTTTATCGCCTAATGCCAGCTTTAAGGCTTCACCCAGCGCCAGACCGGTATCTTCAACGGTGTGGTGATCGTCAATATACAGATCGCCTTTGACGGCAATCTCCATGCGAAAACCGCCGTGGGTGGCGATTTGATCCAGCATGTGGTCAAAGAAGCCAACGCCGGTATTGATTTTGCTACGGCCTTCGCGGTCCAGCCAGACTTTGACGTCAATCTGCGTCTCTTTGGTATTGCGCTCAACGTGCGCGTAGCGGTCTCTTTTGGTCAACTGTTCGCCGATCATCGCCCAGTTCAGGGTGTCACGGTGGTAGCGTAATCCGCTAATGCCCATGTTTTCTGCGAGCTGAATATCGGTCGCCCGATCACCAATGACGTAGCTGTTTGCCACATCCATGGCCTGTTCAACCAGATACTGCTCAACCAGTTTCATTTTTGGCTTACGGCAATCACACGCGTCCGCTGGCAGGTGCGGGCAGATCAGCACCTCATCAAACGCGACGCCCTGAGAGGTGAAAATTTGCATCATCAGGTTATGCGGACCGTCAAAATCGGCCTGCGGGAAGCTCTGCGTACCGAGTCCATCCTGGTTAGTAATCATCACCAGCTTAAAGCCGGCTTTTTGCAGCTTCAGCAAAACGGGAACGACGTCCGGCTCGAAGGCGAGTTTGTCAAAGCGATCGACCTGAAAGTCACTTGGCGGTTCGGAAATCAGGGTTCCATCACGGTCAATAAAAAGATACTTCTGGCTCATACTTGCTCCGCACGTAAGGCGTCAATGACGCGCTGGCTCTCTTCGCGGGTTCCGACAGTAATTCGCAGGCAGCCGCTTAATGAAGGTTGTTTATTCTGATCTCGTAAGATAATGCCCTGATCCCACAAAGATTTAAATACGCTGCTTGATGCGGTGAAGCGCGCCAGAACATAGTTGGTTTCAGAGTCGAAAACCTGCTCTACACAGCGAATGGTTTTCAGGTTCTCCACCAGATACTGACGCTCTTGCAGGATCTGCTCTACGCGTTGGCGCATGGCGGAAATCCCTTGTGGCGTCAGCGCCTGGGCGGCAATATCCGCTACCGGGGTAGAAAGCGGGTAGGGGGCAATCACCTTTAACAGCAGATTGATAACCTCTTCATTCGCCAGTGTAAATCCGCAGCGTAAACCGGCGAGAGCAAACGCTTTAGACAGCGTACGTAATACTGCCAGATGCGGATACTCAGACAGCCAGCCTGCCAGCGTAGCCTGCGGACAAAACTCAATATAGGCCTCATCAGCGACCACGATGGCTTTACCCTGCGTCATTTCGAGCAGTGAACGTAGGTCCTGCGGATTTATCAGCTGGCCGGTTGGGTTATTGGGGCTGCATACGTAGACCACTTTCACGCCATCAAGCTTGTCCGCGATGCCTTGTAAATCCAGCTGCCAGTTATCCAGGGTCGGGACGGTGCGGCATTCAACGCCAATCGTTTCGGCGCTGACGCTGTACATGCCGTAAGTCGGCGGACAGTAGAGAATTGCATCTTTACCGGGTTCGCAAAAAGCGCGCACCAGCAGTTCGATCCCTTCATCTGCACCGCGGCTGACCAGCACCTGCTCTGGTTTGACGCCAGCATACTGCGCGTAATTCTCAATTACGGCTTTCGGCTGACACTCCGGATAGCGGTTCAGCGTCTGCTGGCGTAGCTGGAACTCAACGGCGGTTGGGTACTCATTCGCGTTGAGCCACACGTCACCGTTACCGCCAAGACGACGGGCAGACTGATAGGGCGTTAACTCGCGAACATTCTTACGGGCTAAATCAGTGACGCTGAGAAAGTTGTCAGTGCTCATGCTTGCTCCTTCAGGGCGTTAACGCGCAGGGTGACGGCATTTTTGTGGGCAGTCAGTCGTTCAGCCGCGGCCAGTGTTTCAATGGTGGAGGCCAGGGCAGAGAAACCTTGGGGAGTTAATTCCTGTACCGTCATCCGTTTCTGGAAATCAGCCAGCCCAAGGCTTGAGCAGGTTGCGGTATAGCCGTAGGTCGGAAGAACGTGGTTGGTGCCGGAAGCATAGTCGCCAGCCGACTCAGGAGACCAGTCACCCAGGAATACCGAACCAGCGCTGGTGATATCGTCAACCAGTTCACGCGCGTTACGGGTCTGAATAATCAGGTGCTCTGGGCCGTAGGCGTTAGAGATGGCCACGCATTGCTCAAGATCTCTGGCGACGATCAGTCGACTGGCGGCGAGCGCCTGACGAGCGGTTTCGGCGCGGGAAAGCTCGGCAAGCTGGCGTTCAACGGCTTTAGCCACGCCTTCGGCCAGCGTAGCGTCTGGTGTCAGCAGGATAACCTGCGAGTCGGGGCCGTGTTCGGCCTGAGAGAGCAGGTCGGAAGCAACAAAGTCAGGCGTCGCGCCGCTGTCGGCAATAACCAGCACTTCAGACGGGCCCGCAGGCATGTCGATAGCCGCGCCGTCAAGACGTTGGCTGACCTGACGTTTGGCTTCGGTCACATACGCATTGCCTGGCCCGAAGATTTTATCGACCTTAGGAATAGATTCGGTACCCAGCGCCAGCGCGGCAATGGCCTGCGCGCCGCCCACGTTGAACACCTCTTTTACGCCACACAGTTGCGCGGCGTAGAGGATTTCATCGGCAATCGGCGGCGGTGAGCAGAGCACCACTTTTTTGCAGCCAGCGATACGCGCCGGGGTCGCCAGCATTAATACGGTCGAGAAGAGCGGTGCCGATCCCCCTGGAATATACAGGCCTACGGAGGCGATAGGGCGAGTAACCTGCTGGCAGCGCACGCCAGGCTGAGTTTCAATATCCACCGGCGGCAGAATTTGCGCGGTGTGGAACGCATCAATATTACGCACCGCCGCCTGCATGGCTTGTTTCAGCTCGTCGCTCAGGCGGCTACTGGCTTGCTGAATTTCTTCTTCGGTGACGCGCAGCGCGCCGACCTCGGTTTTGTCAAACTTTGCACTGTATTCACGCAGCGCCCGGTCGCCGTTATTTTTGACGTTCTCAAGAATCTCGGCCACCGTGCGGCTGATGCTTTCAGAGGCGGATATCGCCGGGCGCATCAGCAGTTCGCGCTGCTGCTCGGGGCTACAGCTATTCCAGTCGATCAGGGTATTGAAGCTCATGGCTATCACTCCATCATCTTCTCAATCGGCAGCACCAGAATTGAGCTGGCGCCGAGCGCTTTCAGTTTTTCCATCGTTTCCCAGAACAGGGTTTCGCTGCTGACCATGTGCATGGCTACGCGCTGCTGGTCACCCGCCAGTGGCAGAATGGTAGGGCGCTCAGCGCCTGGCAGCAGGGCGATGACTTCGTCCAGACGTTCGCTCGGTGCGTGCATCATGATGTATTTTGATTCACGTGCCTGAATAACCCCCTGAATACGGGTCAGCAGTTTGTCGATCAGTTGTTGCTTGGCTTCGGCCATTTCGCCGTCGCGCTGAATCAGGCAGGCTTTAGAGCGGTAAATCACTTCTACTTCACGCAGACCGTTGGCTTCAAGCGTGGCTCCGGTTGACACCAGATCGCAAATCGCATCAGCCAGACCTGCGCGGGGAGCGACTTCTACAGAGCCGTTTAACAGACAGGATTTAAACGACACCCCTTTTTGATCAAGATAACGTTTAAGGAGGTGTGGGTAAGAGGTAGCGATACGCTTACCGTTCAGCGCTGCCGGGCCATCCCAGGCTTCATCAACCGGGGTAGCCAGCGAAAGACGGCAGCCGCCGAAGTCCAGACGACGCAGGGTAAAATAGCGCGGATCTTCACCCTGGGCCCGGCGGTTGAGCAGTTCCTCTTCGAGAACGTTTTCCCCGATGATGCCGAGATCTACGACGCCGTCCATCACCAGACCCGGAATATCGTCATCACGCACGCGCAGAATATCGATCGGCATATTCTCAGCCATCGCGATCAGGCGCTGGGTGTGAAGATTAATTTTAATGCCGCAACGGGCCAGCAATTCGCGTGAATCATCGCTTAAACGACCTGATTTCTGCATAGCTATGCGTAAACGGGTGTTATCTAACATTCTTTATTCCTCGTTATCCTGTCTGAATCAGTTTGGGTCACGCACAAAAAAAAGCCCCCGGAAGAAATCTTCCGGGGGCTTTCTCATACGCTCATGCACCGCTGGAAGATTTAAATGTCTCCCAGCACACATCGCCTGAAAGACTAGTCAGGATGATGGTGATGATGGTGTTTGAATTGAGCGCGTGTCATAAATTTTCTCGATGAATGTTTATTCATTTGATGTCTTTTAACCTAAACCACTTTAGCTACGGAAAGCAAGGGCTTTTTTTGATCATTAATTCATTTCATATTGATACTATGAATTGTCAGCCACTGTGGGCTAGCGTAGCCTTGCGTTATAGGCCAAAAGTCAGGAGAGAAGGCATGAAAAAGGTCGCAATTGTCGGTTTAGGTTGGTTAGGCATGCCGTTAGCTATGTCGCTGGCGGCGAGAGGCTGGCAGGTTACCGGCAGCAAAACCACATTGGATGGGGTGGAAGCGGCCCGCATGAGTGGTATAGAGAGCTACTCGCTGCGCCTGGAGCCTGAACTGGTCTGTGAGACAGACGATCTCGACGCACTGATGGACGCCGACGCGCTGGTTATTACGCTACCTGCGCGCCGTAGCGGTCCGGGGGAGACATTTTACCTGCAGGCTATGCAGGAGCTGGTCGACAGTGCGCTGGCGTACCGTATCCCGCGGATTATTTTTACCAGTTCGACGTCGGTCTATGGCGATGCACAAGGCATCGTGAAAGAAGGGACTCCGCGTAACCCGGTCACGGCAAGTGGTCGCGTTTTGAAAGAACTTGAAGACTGGTTGCACAATTTACCCGGCACTTCGGTGGATATTTTGCGCCTGGCCGGACTTGTCGGCCCGGGAAGACATCCCGGTCGTTTTTTCGCTGGCAAGACGGCGCCAGATGGATACCATGGCGTCAATCTGGTGCATCTGGATGATGTGGTTGCCGCCATCTCTTTGCTGCTGCAAGCGCCAAAAGGCGGACACATCTATAATATATGTGCGCCTATGCATCCGGCGCGCAATGTGTTCTATCCACAGATGGCCCGCCAGTTGGGGATGGAGCCGCCGGAATTTCGTGGCAATGAGGATAACGGTAAAGGTAAAGTCATTGATGGCAACCGTATTTGTAACGAGCTTGGGTTTGAGTACCAGTATCCTGACCCGCTGGTGATGCCGATGGAGTGACAGACCAGCAGAGTGCCGCTGATACCGCCAGGGGGCGAGTATGAAACCACTGCTGGACGTTCTTATCATCCTCGATGCGTTGGAAAAAGAGGGCAGTTTCGCAGCGGCGTCGGCAAAATTGTTTAAGACGCCGTCTGCGCTTAGCTACACCGTCCATAAGCTGGAAAGCGATCTTAATATTCAGCTACTCGATCGCAGCGGACATCGGGCTAAGTTTACCCGTACCGGGCAGATGCTGCTGGAAAAGGGGCGGGAGGTGTTGCACACCGTCCGCGAACTCGAAAAGCAGGCGATTAAACTTCACGAAGGCTGGGAGAATGAACTAGTTATTGGCGTAGATGATACGTTTCCCTTTTCGCTGCTGGCCCCACTCATCGAATCTTTCTATCAACACCACAGTGTGACGCGCCTGAAATTTATCAATGGCGTGCTGGGCGGCTCCTGGGATGCCCTCACTCAGGGGCGGGCGGATATTATTGTCGGCGCCACACATGAGCCGCCTGCCGCGAGCGAATTTGGCTTTGCGCAGCTAGGGGTTCTGGAGCAGGTGTTTGTGGTTGCGTCGCATCATCCGCTGGCGCAGGAACAGGAGCCGTTGAATCGTCGCACTATTCGGCGTTTTCGCGCGATTGTGGTGGGCGACAATGCACAGCATGCCAACGTCTCGGGCTCTCAGGTGCTCGACGATCAGGAAGCCATCACCGTTTTTGACTTCAAAACCAAGCTGGAACTGCAAATCAGTGGTCTGGGATGCGGCTATATTCCGCGCTATCTGGCGCAGCGATTTCTGGAGAGCGGCGCTCTGATTGAGAAAAAGGTGGTCGCACAAATTATCTTTGAACCCGTGTGGATAGGTTGGAATGAACAGACTGCCGGGTTGGCCAGCGCCTGGTGGCGGGATGAGATTTTAGCAAATAGTGCTATTGCGGGGGTGTATGTTAAAACGGCTGCTGATAAATCAATCAGTTAAGAAAAAATATTCTTTTGTAGTAGCTTCAATCTCTTGTTATTTCTCTCCAAATTAGTGCAAAATACGCCGCTTGCAAAAAATGACATTAACCGACGTTTTAATACGCGTCGGTTATTTTTTTGCATCAAACCAATCATTCATAAAAGAGGCCGGGCTTCGTACCGGATAGATACTTACTTAAAAATCGACAGTTGTTGTCGCTGAGGATTAACAAAAAATGGGGCAATTTTTTGCTTACGCGACGGTTTTCGCCGTAATGGGGGATAACCATGTCGCATAACGCTACTCCAAACACCTCTCGCGTGGAATTACGTAAAACGCTTACGCTGGTTCCGGTTGTCATGATGGGCCTTGCCTATATGCAGCCGATGACGCTGTTCGATACATTCGGTATCGTATCAGGAATGACCGATGGTCACGTCCCGACAGCTTACGCCTTTGCACTGATCGCCATCCTCTTTACCGCACTGAGCTACGGTAAACTGGTGCGTCGCTATCCGTCTGCAGGCTCTGCCTACACTTATGCCCAGAAATCCATTAGCCCGACCGTTGGCTTTATGGTGGGTTGGTCATCACTGCTGGACTACCTGTTCGCACCGATGATCAACATTCTGTTGGCGAAAATTTATTTTGAAGCTCTGGTGCCGTCGATACCGTCATGGATATTCGTGGTGGCGCTGGTGGCCTTTATGACCGCCTTTAACCTGCGCAGTCTGAAATCTGTTGCGAATTTCAACACCGTCATCGTGTTGTTGCAGGTGGTGCTGATTGCAGTGATCCTCGGCATGGTCGTTTATGGCGTGTTCGAAGGGGAAGGTGCCGGTACGCTGGCGAGCAGCCGTCCGTTCTGGTCAGGTGATGCGCATGTGATCCCGATGATCACGGGAGCGACTATCCTGTGCTTCTCGTTCACCGGTTTTGACGGTATCAGCAACCTGTCTGAAGAGACCAAAGACGCTGAACGTGTGATCCCACGGGCGATTTTCCTGACCGCGCTGATTGGTGGCCTGATCTTTATCGTCTCCACCTATCTGTTGCAGCTGTACTTCCCGGATATCTCACGCTTCAAGGATCCGGACGCTTCGCAGCCGGAAATCATGCTGTATGTCGCTGGTAAGTTCTTCCAGGTCGGCGCGCTGATTTTCTCTACCATTACCGTACTGGCGTCAGGTATGGCGGCGCATGCAGGCGTAGCGCGTCTGATGTATGTGATGGGGCGTGACGGTGTGTTCCCGAAAAGTTTCTTCGGTTATGTCCACCCGAAATGGCGTACTCCGTCCATGAACATCATTCTGGTTGGTGCGATTGCTCTGCTGGCAATTAACTTCGACCTGGTGATGGCGACGGCGCTGATTAACTTCGGTGCGCTGGTGGCGTTTACCTTCGTTAACCTGTCGGTGATCTCCCAGTTCTGGATCCGTGAGAAGCGTAACAAGACGCTGAAAGACCACTTCCAGTATCTGTTCCTGCCAATGTGCGGTGCGCTGACCGTTGGTGCGCTGTGGGTGAACCTGGAAGAGAGTTCAATGGTTCTGGGTCTGATCTGGGCCGCTATTGGTCTGATTTACCTGGCTTGCGTGACCAAAAGCTTCCGTAACCCGGTGCCACAGTACGACGAAGATATCGCGTAATAACTGTATTTAGATAAAAAAAACCGGAGACATGTTCTCCGGTTTTTTTATACGTGGGAGTTATACAATCTCTTGCGCATACTGCCAGAGTGACTTCAGCAGCATCAGTTTCCCTTTGTTATCTGCATATTGCTGGCTCAGCATCTGCAATTCATTGGCGTAATTTTGCAAAAACTCCGGCGTGAATATTTGACGACGATGGTCCAGCCAGCGCTGCTGTTCGGCTTCATCCAGCGTTCCGGGGAAGTTACGTGCGCGGTAGTTAAACAGCAGCTTTTCAATGCGCTTATCGACAAAGGAGATATCCAGCGCCGGTAAATTGCGCGGCTCAGTTTCCAGAACGATTTTCATCGCGGCACGATCGGCATCGCTGAAAAAACCATTGTACAACTGTGCGTCTACGTTATCTGATGGCGTAAAGGGTTCCGCATCGGCGAAGATGGCCACCACTTTGTCGCGAACCTGCGGGTTTTCGCGCAGTATTTTGAGATTATCCAGACAATGCTGGCGGTTAATGCCAAGGCGATCGGCATCTTCCGGGCGCAAGGTATTCGCCTGTGCCAGTACCGGGCATTTGTTGATGTGCACCAGTTTAACCGGCACGGCTGGGTTATCTCCCAGATCAGCTTTAGCAGTGTAGAGCCGCTCACGCAGCGCGTCGCTGTCCAGTTCCAGCAGCGGTGAAATATCACCGGCTAAGTCGACCATAATCACCGCGTTGCGATTCTCAGGATGCCAGGCTAATGGCGCCACCCAACTGGTGTTGCCGCGCCATGCGCCGAACATCCCCGAAACATGGACCAGCGGCTTCATTTGCGGGACATCAATCAGTGCGGCCAGCTTGTGCTTATTGCGATGGCTGTAGAGATAATCAAACAGGCGCGGCTGGCGCGACTTCACTAATTGCGCCATGGCAATTGTGGCGTATACATCGGCCATCGCATCGTGGGCATTGGCATGTTCAATACCGTTGGCTTTGGTCAAATGCTCCAGGCGAAAGCTGGGTAAGCCGTCGTCGTTTTCCGGCCAGTTAATTCCTTCAGGACGCAGGGCATAACAGGCGCGCATCACATCCAGCAGATCCCAGCGTGAATTATCGTGCTGCCAGCTCCAGGCGTAGGGATCGTAGAAATTGCGATACAGGATGTTGCGCGTCACTTCATCATCGAAGCGCACGTTGTTATAGCCCAGGATACAGGTTTTCGGCACGGTGAACAGGGCGTGGATGCGCGCAGCAAAAGCGGCTTCATTTTCTCCTTTTTCACGCGCTTCCTGCGGTGTGATACCGGTTATCAGCACCGCCTCAGGCTGCGGCAGATAGTCGTCTGCGGGTTTGCAATAAAAGACTTCAGGTTCACCGATGATGTTGAAATCGCTATCTGTGCGGATAGCCGCAAATTGCGCGGGTCTGTCCAGCGCCGGATGGGTACCAAAGGTCTCGTAATCGTGAAAGAGAAAACCAGGTTGCTGCTTGCCGTCATTCATTGTTCAGTTATGTCCGGGATCAATTTAGCGCTCGTCCAAGAATACCAAAAAATAGCGAGGTAATCAGCAAAGCGATTATCAATGCTGAATGATGTACGCAATAAAATTGAGATGAACAGGATTTAATAGAATTGATTAATAAATTTTGCACTGTTAAGGGACATTACTGGAATAAATTTTCTGAAATCTATGAGCTGATAAATAATATAAATGAGAACCATTATTGTTATTTAGTGCTGATTTGTTGTGTTCTGGAAATTTTAAAATTCTTTTATAAACAATGGTTTTTTATTTTGGCGGTTAACTGCTCTATATTCTAATGAAATGTGAGTGAGGTTAAAAATTAATAATTTAAACACCATATAATAATTGGATATATCTAATAACAGGAGGTTATATGAGCATTAGTCGGCGTAATTTTTTGCGAGGAGTGGGTATCGGTTGCTCGGCCTGCGCGATAGGCAGTTTTCCGCCTGGCGCACTGGCGCGAAATTCTCCAGAGAGCATTAAGGGGAAAACATCCCTGACGCCAAGCTTGTGCGAAATGTGTTCTTATCGTTGCCCAATACAGGCACAGGTAATTAATAACAAGACGGTTTTTATTCAGGGGAACCCTAATGCGACTCAACAGGGCACGCGTGTCTGCGCACGCGGAGGCAGTGGTGTTAGCCTGGTCAACGACCCGCACCGTATTGTCAAACCCATGAAACGCACAGGGCCTCGCGGCAGCGGAGAATGGCAGGTTATTAGTTGGCAACAGGCTTACAAAGAAATTGCCGAAAAAATGATGGCAATAAAAGCGCAGCATGGTCCTCAGGGGGTCGTATTCTCTTCCAAATCCGGTTCGCTTTCGGGTCATTTATTTCAGCTGGCAACGGCGTTTGGATCGCCAAACACCTTTACGCATGCCTCGACATGCCCTGCCGGAAAATCGATTGCCGCCAAAGTGATGATGGGCGGCGATTTGGCTATGGATATCGCCAATACCCGTTATATGGTCTCTTTTGGCCACAATCTCTATGAAGGTATTGAGGTTGCCGAAACGCATGAACTGATGACCGCGCAGGAAAAGGGCGCAAAAATGGTCAGCTTCGATCCCCGTTTGTCAGTTTTCTCCAGCAAGGCGGATGAATGGCATGCGCTCAAGCCGGGCGGCGACTTGCCGGTGTTAATGGCCATGTGTCACGTCATGATTAATGAACATCTGTATGACGCGGACTTCGTTGCGCGCTACACCACAGGGTTTGACCAACTGGCAGAAGCGGTACAAGAGACCACGCCGGAATGGGCGCAAAATCAAGCTGATGTGCCTGCTGATGTTATTGTTCGGGTCACCCGCGAAATGGCCGCCTGTGCGCCTCATGCTATCGTCAGCCCTGGCCATCGCGCGACGTTTTCGCAAGAAGAAATTGATATGCGGCGTATGATTTTCACCCTCAATGCGCTGCTGGGAAATATTGAGCGTGAAGGCGGCTTGTACCAGAAAAAAGCCGCGGCGACCTACAATAAGCTGGCCGGAGAGAAGGTCGCTCCGGTGCTGGCAAAACCTGATGCCAAATTGCCCAAGCCAACGGCGCAGCGCATTGATTTGGTTGCCCCACAATTCAAGTACATCGCGGCGGGTGGCGGCGTAGTGCAAAGCATCATCGATGCCGTGTTAAACCAGACGCCGTATCCGGTGAAGGGATGGATTATGTCCCGCCACAATCCTTTCCAGACCGTGACCTGCCGACCTGATCTGGTCAAAACCGTTGAACAACTCGATCTGGTGGTCAGTTGCGATGTCTATTTAAGCGAAAGCGCGGCATATGCCGATTATCTGTTACCCGAATGCACCTACCTTGAACGTGATGAAGAAGTCTCTGACATGTCGGGCCTGAATCCGGCCTATGCCCTGCGCCAGCAGGTTGTAGAGCCGATTGGGGATGCGCGTCCGAGCTGGCAAATCTGGAAAGAGCTGGCCGTGCAGTTAGGCCTTGGGCAGTTCTACCCCTGGCAGGATATGCAGACACGGCAGTTGTACCAGCTTAATGGCGATCATGCGCTTTCCGCTGAACTGCGTCAGAAAGGATATCTGGAGTGGGGGATTCCGCTGCTGCTGCGGGAACCTGAAGCAGTGCGTCAGTTTGTGGCGCGTTATCCGGGCGCGGTGGCGGTTGACGGCGACGGTACCTATGGCGAGCAACTGCGCTTTAAATCCCCGTCTGGAAAAATTGAACTCTACTCTGAAGAGCTGGAAGCACTTTTGCCTGGCTACGGTATTCCGCGCGCCCGCAATTTTGCCCTCAAAGGCGACAATGAACTCTATTTTATTCAGGGAAAAGTGGCGGTGCATACCAACGGCGCGACGCAATATGTACCACTGCTGAGTGAGCTGATGTGGGATAACGCGGTGTGGATCCACCCGCAAACGGCCCGTGAAAAAGGCATCAAAAACGGCGATGAGATTTGGCTGGAAAATGCGACCGGTAAGGAAAAAGGCAAAGCGCTGGTTACTGCCGGAATACGACCCGATACGCTGTTCGTTTATATGGGATTTGGCGCCAAGGCGGGAGCTAAAACCGCGGCGACGACGCACGGTATTCACTGCGGTAATTTGCTGCCGCATGTTACCAGTCCGGTTTCCGGTACGGTGGTGCACACCGCTGGCGTCACGCTTCGTCGGGCATGAGAAAGGAGAACATCATGAATCAATCAACAAACCCTTATGTCATGCTGCATGACGAGAAACGCTGTATTGGCTGTCAGGCGTGTACGGTTGCCTGCAAGGTATTGAATGACGTGCCGGAGGGATTTAGTCGCCTACAAGTGCAGATCCGTTCACCCGAACATGAACCCGAGGTGCTGTCCCACTTCCAGTTTGTTCGCGTTTCCTGTCAGCATTGTGAAGATGCGCCGTGCGTCAGCGTCTGTCCTACCGGTGCTTCATTTCGTGACGAAAATGGCATTGTGCAAGTGGATAAGTCTCGCTGTATTGGCTGTGACTACTGCGTTGCCGCTTGCCCGTTCCATGTCCGCTACCTCAACCCACAAACGGGGATTGCCGACAAATGTAACTTCTGCGCCGATACTCGCCTGGAGGTCGGACAATCGCCAGCCTGCGTTTCCGTTTGTCCGACGGATGCGCTGAAATTTGGTCGTCGCGATGACCCGGAAATTCAGCACTGGATTAATCAAAAAGAGGTTTATCGCCAGCAGGATACGCGTAGCGGCCCGGTAAGTGTCTATCGGCGTAAAGAGATCCATCAGGAGGGTAATGTATGAATTCTATCTGGGGAGCAGAGCTTCACTATGCGCCGGACTACTGGCCGCTGTGGCTCATTTATGCAGGCGTTATTATTGTGCTGATGATTGCGGGTCTGGTCACGCACGCGCTGTTACGTCGGATGCTGGCGCCCAAAACGGCAACCGGGGAAGAGCATCGGGACTACCTTTATTCGCTGGCGGTCCGCCGCTGGCACTGGGGTAATGCGCTGCTCTTTATCCTGCTTCTGCTGAGCGGCCTGTTTGGCCACTTTTCTGTCGGACCGGTGGCCTTAATGGTGCAGGTACATACCTGGTGTGGCTTCGCATTGCTGGCCTTCTGGATTGGCTTTGTGTTAATAAACGCAACCAGCGGCAACGGCTGCCATTATCGCGTGAAATTTAGCGGGTTGATATCACGCTGCCTGCTGCAAACACGCTTTTATCTGTATGGCATTATGAAAGGTGAGCCGCACCCGTTTGCCGCAACGGCAGAGGACAAATTTAACCCGCTGCAACAGCTGGCCTACCTGGCCATCATGTACGCACTGGTTCCACTACTGATCATCACCGGGTTGCTATGTCTCTACCCGCAGGTGGTAGGGGCGGGGCCGGTGATGCTGGTGCTGCATATGGCGTTAGCGATTGTGGGCTTACTGTTCATCTGCGCGCATATTTACCTGTGCACGCTGGGTGACACGCCAGGGCAAATTTTTCGCAGTATGATCGATGGTTATCACCGCCATCGCAGTCATCATGCAGAGACCGCGCCGCGTAAAGGGTAGCTCCGGCGAGATTTGTCTCTGAAACCCTTTCCTGATAGCAAGAAAATGTGCCTTATGTCACATTTTCTTGCAATTTATCCATGTTTGTTCGACAGAACTTCCGTAAAAAGAACGGCTATTTCTCCCTTTCCTGAGGACATGCTGTTGAAACGCCGTTTGTTTATTGCCGCTTCACTATTAACGATGAGTTTTTCGCCCGCCTGGGCGAGCGATGCCGTGAGCTTCGCCCCACAACCTCCTGCGATTACTGCCGGGGCATGGGTGTTAATGGATTACACCACGGGCCAAATCCTGACAGCCGGTAATGAACACCAGCAGCGCAATCCTGCCAGCCTGACGAAACTGATGACTGGCTATGTTGTCGATCGCGCAATTGACAGCAAGCGTATTAGTCCGACAGATATTGTGACCGTCGGGCGCGATGCATGGGCAAAAGATAATCCGGTATTTGTCGGTTCATCCTTGATGTTCCTGAAAGAAGGGGATCGCGTTTCGGTACGCGACCTCAGCCGTGGGTTAATTGTTGATTCCGGTAATGATGCCTGCGTGGCACTGGCGGATTACATCGCCGGAGGGCAGCCGCAGTTTGTCGCGATGATGAACAACTATGCGCAAAAACTGAACCTGCAGGACACCCATTTTGAAACGGTACATGGTCTGGATGCGCCGGGTCAGCATAGCTCGGCGTACGACCTGGCCGTGCTGTCTCGCGCTATCATCCACGGGGAACCGGATTTCTACCATATGTACAGTGAGAAAAGCCTTACCTGGAACGGCATCACACAGCAAAACCGTAACGGTTTGTTGTGGGATAAAACCATGAACGTAGATGGCCTGAAGACAGGGCATACGTCCGGTGCCGGGTTTAATCTGATTGCTTCCGCCGTCGATGGTCAGCGCCGCCTGATTGCGGTGGTGATGGGTGCGGAGAGTGCGAAAGGGCGCGAAGATCAGGCGCGTAAACTGCTGCAATGGGGGCAACACAACTTCGATACAGTGCAGGTTTTGCGTAGCGGTAAGCAGGTTGGCACTGAACGGATCTGGTATGGCGATAAAGAAAAAATCAGCCTCGGAACCGAGCAGGATTTCTGGATGGCCCTGCCTAAAGCAGAAGTCCCTAACATCAAAGCAAAATATGTCCTTGATAAGAAAGAGCTGGTTGCTCCCATCGCTGCGCATCAACGTGTGGGGGAAATTGAACTCTACGATCGGGATAAGCTGGTGGCGCATTGGCCTCTGGTTACGCTGGAATCCGTCAGCGAAGGCGGCGTTTTCTCGCGCCTGAGCGACTATTTCCACCACAAGGCGTAGTTTTTCCTGATGCGTCTGACTGGCAAGAGTGCGAATCTGCTCACATAATAATCACTATTTCCTTGTGGCCGACATAACCAGAAATTACACTGTATATAAATACAGTGTAACAGTGGAGGTTGTATGGAGTACGAGATAAAGCAGGTCGATAAACGCATGATTGCCGGTTTCCATATGGTTGGACCGTGGGAACAAACGGTGAAGCAGGGGTTTGAGCAATTAATGAAGTGGGTCGACGGAAAACAGATTGTACCGTTGGAATGGATAGCCGTTTATTACGACAACCCTGATGTTGTTCCTGCGGAAAAACTGCGCTGTGATACCGTGGTTTCTGTGCCTGAAGGTTTTGAAATCCCGGAAAACAGCGAAGGGGTGATCCTCACCGAACTGGCGGGTGGCGACTATGCTGTCGCTGTTGCGCGCGTTGAGAATCACGATTTTGCGACGCCTTGGTATCAGTTCTTCGAGCGCCTGTTGCAGGATACGACTTATACGATAGCCGCTAAACCCTGCTTTGAAGTTTATATGAACAATGGCATGGAGGACGGTTACTGGGACATTGAAATGTACGTGCCAGTGCAGACGAAGTAACTGTTTGGGGTGTAAATCAGGATGATCTTTTCACGCTAAAAACAGGTACAATTCGCTTCTTTGCTATTCCCTGACGGAGTGCATGAGTGCGTGCAGACAAATCGCTGAGTCCTTTTGAAATTCGTTTGTATCGTCATTATCGTGTGGTGCATGGTATTCGCATTGCGCTGGCGTTTCTCCTTACTTTTCTGTTGGTACGCCTGTTAAACATTCCCGAAGGTACATGGCCTCTGATCACGCTGGTGGTTATTATGGGGCCAATATCTTTTTGGGGTAACGTTGTTCCCAGGGCCTTTGAACGTATAGGTGGCACGATCCTGGGCTCGGTCCTGGGACTGGTTGCCCTGCGTCTGGAACTCTTCTCGCTGCCGTTAATGCTGATATGGTGCGCGGTAGCGATGTTTCTCTGCGGCTGGCTGGCGCTGGGTAAAAGGCCGTACCAGGCGCT
Organism: Citrobacter sp. RHBSTW-01044; assembly: GCF_013781945.1. Lineage (NCBI taxonomy): Bacteria > Pseudomonadati > Pseudomonadota > Gammaproteobacteria > Enterobacterales > Enterobacteriaceae > Citrobacter > Citrobacter sp. RHBSTW-01044. The sequence continues at coordinate 1,870,268 of NZ_CP056180.1, forward strand.
GCTGATTGGCATAACGCTTGCCGTGGTCGTGGGTGCGCCTGCCGGAGATATGAATACCGCGTTATGGCGCGGTGGTGATGTTATTCTGGGGTCGTTACTGGCGATGCTGTTTACCGGCATCTGGCCGCAGCGGGCATTTATACACTGGCGTATCCAACTGGCGCATTGCGTAACGGGGTACAATCGGGTGTATCAGGCCGCGCTATCCCCCAATCTGCTCGAGCAACCGCGGCTGGAAAAGCATTTACAACAACTGTTGAGCGACGTTGTCAAAATGCGTGGGCTCATCGCTCCTGCCAGCAAGGAAACCCGCATTCAAAAGTCGATCTTTGAGGCTATTCAGACGGTGAATCGCAATCTGGTCTGCATGCTCGAGCTGCAAATTAATGCGCTGTGGGCCAGCCGTACCAGCCACTTTGTCATGTTGAATGCGCATACGCTGCGTGAAACTCAGCTCAGGACCCAGCAGGCACTACTGACAATAACCCACGCCTTGTATGAAGGTAATCCGCAGCCAGTGCTTGCCAATACGGAAAAGCTCAATGACACCGTAGCAGAGCTGCGTCAGCTTATTGCTGAGCATAAAGGCGATAATGTCGCAGAAACGCCCATTCACGGCTACGTTTGGTTGAACATGGAGATGGCTCGACAGCTGGAGTTACTCTCACATTTAATCTGTCGCGCACTGCGCAAATAAAGAGCAGATGAGGTGATTGGTTCTACTGCTGCTTCGATTCAGCAAAGATTAGAGGTATGATACTGAAAAAGGCTAAAACCATTGGTAACTGCAATGGCTTTACCCTCGATAACTCAGGTTTCAACCATGCATTGTCGATGCAGATGCAACTTGAAGTATGGCGGGCATGAAAGTAATGTTGACCCACTTTAGCCGTTGTTTTAACGAATCCGAATCTCACATTATCAGGGGTGTAAAAATGGAAACTACCAAGCCTTCTTTCCAGGACGTGCTGGAATTTGTTCGTCTGTTCCGTCGTAAAAACAAACTGCAACGTGAAATCCAGGACGTTGAGAAAAAGATCCGTGACAACCAGAAACGCGTTCTGCTGTTGGACAACCTGAGTGACTACATCAAGCCTGGTATGAGCGTGGAAGCGATTCAGGGCATCATTGCCAGCATGAAAAGCGATTATGAAGATCGTGTTGATGACTACATCATCAAAAACGCCGAGATCTCTAAAGAACGCCGCGATATCTCTAAAAAGCTGAAAGCCATGGGCGAAGTGAAAAACGGCGAAGCGAAAGCCGAGTAACGATTTTATGCTTGTTCGGGTCGCTGCCGTGCGGCGACCCTTATTGCAGTTCGACCCCGCCCGTTACCATGCGTAACAAATGCTGTTCTGGCCAGTGAATCGTAAGTTTTTTCTGCGTCAGCATCCATTTAATGTAATCCACATCATGACGATTTCTGTCCAGCATCAGTCCGACTACGCTGCCGCTGTGCGCGACGTTGACGCCGTATAAATCACATTCTTCCACCAGTGCTAATAGTGAATCAAAATCCGGCTTTGGTAACAGCAGTTGGCTGGCGATTGCGCTAAGCGTAGCCGCTTCTCCCAACCGGTAAGGATTTTGGCTAATACAGGCTTCCTGTACTTTTTCCCATGCCCGTTGGAGGGCCGCAGCTCCCGCCTGCAAGCCGGAATGACGTGGAATACGGTGATAATCCGCGGTACGCAATGTTTCAGGGCTTTCGAGAACCAGCAGATCGAGTTGAGGCTGAGCTTCACAACCAATTTGCGTGGAAGCGTTGTTATGATCGAAAAGGGTTAGCTTACGAAAAACGGTGCTGTCGGTTGGCTCCAGAGAAACGCAAAGCTGTGCCAGTGTTGGCTCGTCCAGTTGATGGCCCAGATAATGCGCTGCGGCGATGGCCGTGGCGGCAATATCCGCAGTGCTGCTGGCCATTCCTTTCGCGATGGGAATGGTTGACTGAACATCTATCCGGATATCCTGACTGAGATGCGCCGGGTACTGCCAGTGCTGTAATAACCTGTTAACCATTGCCCGAGAAAGTGGACGTTCATCTGTCAGCGGTGAGCCTGAAGTGACCTCAACGGTGCTATACCATTCGACCGGGCAGGAGACCAGTTTCTCACTCCCCAGAATCCAGCCCTGGATAAGTTCTCCGCACGATGCGGGACATTGCGCAACAGCCACGTCTTCACCTTTGTGTTCAGCAATCCTCGGCGCATAGTGTCATGGCGATCGCGCTATTACCATGATTTGCCGCAATTTGCGGTTCGGCAATATCAGGCGGGAATGCCCAATGTCACAGTTTCTGATATCGCTAAACGCATAACGTCCTGGGCTATCATCAGCTCTTCATTGGTATTAATCACCGCCACTTTAACTACCGCATTTTCCGTCTGAATAAAGGTGGCGTTACGCTGATTTTTTTCTTCATCAACGGCCAGACCTAAGAAATTCAGGTTGTGGCAAATCGCGGCGCGAGCACGCGCTGAATTTTCACCAATTCCCCCGGTAAACACCAGCGCATCCAGACCACCCATCTGCATAATATAACTGCCAATAGTGGCGCGAATCCGCTCGGCAAAAAGCGTCAATGCCAGTGCAGCCTGGTGATTGCCCGTATCTGCGGCATGTTCAACATCCCGGTAGTCGGGTGAAACACCAGAAACTCCGAGTAATCCGGACTCATTGTTGAGCAATTGGTTGAGCTGCTGCGGGGTTTTGCCTTCACGCAGGGCAATCCACGGCAGAATGGAAGGATCAATATCGCCACTTCGCGTGCCCATCATTACGCCAGACTGCGGCGTAAATCCCATGGAGGTATTCACCGAGTGTCCGCCTTTGATAGCGCAGATGCTGCTGCCGTTGCCCAGATGACAACAAACAACCCGCAGGGCGCTGAGCGGCACGCCCAGCTTTTCAGCAAGCTGAGCGCTGACATACTTGTGGCTGGTACCATGAAAACCATAACGACGAATACCCAGCTCTGAATAGTAGCGCCAGGGCAGAGGATAGATGAAAGAAGGCTCATCAAGGGTCTGATGAAAAGCCGTGTCAAAAACCGCAACGGCTGGCGTTTTCGGCAGTAGCTGGCGAAATATCGCAATCCCCAAGGCATTAACCGGGTTATGAAGCGGTGCCAGTTCCGCAAGGCGTTCGATTTCCGCCAGTGTTTCATCAGTTACCCGTGCGGAATCTTTGAAGGATTCTCCACCGTGTGCGACGCGATGGCCTACGCCGTCGATCTCTTCCAGACTGCTGATAATATTGTGGCTGAGCAGTTTTTCCAGTAGCAGCGTTACTGCTTCACGGTGATCGGCTACGGGCAAAGTCTCCTGCCATTTTTGCGCTGGTGCTTTTAGGGTGACCTGCGCATCAGACATACCGATACGCTCGATCAGTCCCTGGCAAATCATTTCACCCTGCGGCATCGCCAGGAGCTGAAACTTAAGCGAGGAACTACCTGCATTAATGGCCATTATTTTGTGAGACATGAAGGTTCCTTTGCATTCAGAAAAATGAACATCTCATCGACCCCGGTATTCTCCAGCGCGCTGGTGACAAATACTTGTTGCGCGCCAGCCTGAACTAACCAACTCTCCACGAGAGAAATACGCTGCGGGCTGGCTAAATCGGCTTTGGTGACGAGGCCGATAACGGGTCGGTTCATCGGGCCAGTAAAACCTGGAGAAAAAGGTGACCACGGCGCGTCAGCATTGAGAACCAGCGCGATGATGTCTGCTTCACAGGCGCTGGCCAGCAGCGCGCTGTACAGGCAGCGGTTTTCGAGATATTCACCCGGTGTGTCTATCGTTGTGGGAGACCAGACAATGGCCTGAGTCTTCTGATAATGAAGCGCCTCTCCCCGCATGCACTGTGTGAGTGACGTTTTACCGCACTGGCTGGGGCCAATTAGCATTATGCGTTTCATGAGATTATGTCCGGGTGATGGGACAGGCGGTAAAACGCATCATTTCGCCCAGCGTCCGGGTTACCTGTTTCAGCGCGTACTCAACGGCGGAAACATCGCCCGTCAGTACCACGGCGCCGGTAAAACGGTCGAGAAAACCAATCTCTACCGCCCCGGATTTCGTGGCGATATCACAGGCGATGATTGAGGCTTCGCTGGGGGTAATCGTCAGAATACCGATTGCGGAAACCGACTCTGGTAATCCCAGTTTCTTGAACAAATCTTTACCCGGATTAGCGATAAGATGCGCCAGCGTAACCTGCTTGCCAGGAACATATTCCTGAATCATACGATCCGTGGTGGGTTGTCTTTCCATTACCCCTCCACCATCTGTCGCCACATGCTTTCATGCGGACGAGGGATGACCGTACGGTAAACCAACAGACCTTTTTCACCCGCACTTTCACTGGCAACTGTCACTGCGTTATTCACATCAGACACATCGCCAGCGACAACCATGTAGCACTTGCCGCCAATACCAAATGCCATATGGACGCGTACCAGCGTGACATTGGAGGCTTTAACCGCACGGTCGGCGGCACAGATGCAGGCCGCAACGCTCCATGTTTCAACAATGCCCACGGCCTGACGCTTATCCACGCTGTTAAGTCCACTGATCGCAGGAAGTACGCTGGCGTGAATGTTGGGTAGTACCAGACTATCAACGAGCATATCGCCAGCAAGAGAAGTTCCGGTGGCGATCGCCTGTTGTACTGCGCCTACGTCACCACCGAGCATGAGCAGAAATTTACCCGGGCAGATGGTCTTGCTGACAAGTAAATTCACATTCGCGCTTTTTAACATGGCATCGCCCGCTTCCATTCCTTTGGCAATGCTGGTGAGTTCTAAAATCCCTATAGCCTGAGACATGATTAACCTCTTATTACCGTGATGGATTGCTCAGTAATTTCGCTGACAATACCGTCAATACTGGCGTGGACAGGTGCGCCTAATGCACCGGACGGCACATCGGCAACGCATTGACCGCGAACAACGTGTTCGCTCTGCAGTACACATGGGATGGCGCTGGCACCAATATGCTGGCGTAGCAACAGCGTCGTTTTATCCGTGGGATAATCAGTCTCAGTCAGTGGCGCATCGTGATACCAGTCGCTAAGGCCCAGTTTGGTAATAAGGCGCTTCACCGGAATAAGCCGATACTTCGCCATTTCATCCTCAGGATTTAACGGCCCTTCATAACGATGGTTGAGCGCCCGTAGGTCGCGTTTAAGCATGCGGTTGATTCGCATCGGTGAAATCCCAACCGGACAGGCTACGCTTTCACATACATTGCATTCTGAACAGGTCAGGGCCGTGAGCAGTAACTGCGGTGTGGCCGCCTGCTGATAATTAACCGCGCGAACCAGCAGGTGCGGCGATAATTCATGGCCGATCAAATGTCTTGGGCACAAATCCGTACACAACCGACACTGCTCGCAAACGGTTTTTGCGACGGAAAGCACGGTGCGTTCATCCTGCATCCGCCGCTGAATCAACGCATGAGACTTTGGTAAAACCAGCAGTCCCCCGGTGGTCTTGCTGACTGGGGTATCCAGTGAGGTAATCAGGCCGCCCATCATCGGGCCACCGTTAATAAAACCGGGATCGTCAACGGTAGCACCACCGGCCAGCGCCAGAACCTCACGTAAAGACATTCCGATAGGGACGGTAAGAGTGATTGGTCTGGCGACCGCGCCGTTAACGGTCAGGGTACGACGCGTAACCGGGTATTGCTGCTCAACGGCTCTGGCGATGTTGAGTACAGTCTGGACGTTATTGACCACCACGCCGACGCTGACCGGCAGCGCGGCAGGCGGAACTCTCCGGCCCGTTGCCATCCAGATGGTCAAAACCTCGTCACCAGCCGGGTAGACATCAGGCAAAATATGTAAGCGGATCCCGGCAGGCAGAAGGGGCGTTAACGCATTGATAGCCTTTTGATATTTCTCTTTGAGCGCAATAATACCGGCCCTGGCCCCGGTAGCCGTCATGGCATATTGAACTCCACGGATAAGTCGCTCAGCCTGAACGGCCATCAATTGCTGGTCAACTTTCAGCATCGGTTCACATTCTGCCGCATTGACCAGAAACGTATCGACCTGCGCCTGTAATTTTACGTGAGCAGGAAAGCCTGCGCCTCCGGCCCCGACAACACCCGCTGCGCGAACGCGTTCGCGAATTGTCTGCGCATCATAAAGCGTGGACTCTGCCGTCATGGCTGTCTTCATAATAATTCCTCAAGCAGTTCCTGCATGGCGCTGGCGTCGGCAACACGAGGATTGGTTTGCAGCGTGACATCAGCCAGCGCGGCCTGAACCATCGACGGTATACGTTGTGACCAGGCTTGCTTTCCGTCTTTAAGCGCGTCAGCAAAAGAAGGTAACGCACACTGTTTTTTGAGTAGCTCTATATGACGAATTAGCGCATTCAGTGCCGCCGTATCGTTCGCGTTATCCGGGCATAGGTGGCAGGCTTTAGCGAAACGGGCATAGCGCTTCGCAGCCCGCGGATCGCGGGCATTAAAATGAATGACATGGGTCAGCAGCAGCGCATTGGCAAGTCCGTGGGGCAGATGAAACTGGCCGCCCAACTGATGGGCAATCGCATGATTGATACCCAGACCAGCCTGACTGAATGCCATTCCCGCGAGCGTTGACGCGTTGTGCATTTTTCCTCTGGTTGCCAGGCAGTCGCCTTTGCTGACGGCGACAGGCAGGTACTGGAAGACAATTTGTGCCGCTTTTTCAGCCAGCGCATCGGTGAAGTCGCTGGCTTTCGTGGACACGTAAGCCTCCAGCGCATGCGTTAATACGTCCATGCCGGTATTCGCGGTTATGGCTGGTGGAACGCTGACGACCAGCGTCGGATCAAGGATGGCCATGTCCGGATAAAGCGCATTATTAAATAATGGATACTTAATGCCTTTATCCGGATCGCTAATCACGCAGGCGCTGGTCACCTCCGATCCCGTGCCGCTGGTGGTGGGAATTGCAACGCAGGTTTCAATCTCAATACCGAACTGTCGGCTGAACCAGACGATGGCTTTTGCGGCGTCCAGTGCAGAGCCACCGCCAAAACCAATTACGACGTCCGGTCGTAGGGACTGCATTTGCGCAATCCCTTGTACTACCGTGCTAATGGTGGGATCGGGGGTGATATCGCTGAAAATGCTGATGCGGTTATCCGCTGGCAGCGCGTCGCGCAGCTTTTCAATCAGGGGAGAACGCGCGAGAAAACCATCGCAGATAATCCAGATATGCTTATTCGTGAAGCGCTTAAGCACATCCAGGCTTCCCTGGCCGCTGTACAATCGAGTTTGCAGTGAAAAGCTTTTCATAACGGCCCCATTAGCGAATAGAAAAACCGTTTGTCAGCACGCAACGACGAGAGCGTGCGAAAGTGCGCGCAGATGTCGTTCCTTCACCGGTCGGCGTTGCAATGGTGAAGGTGGTAAAGCCTTCACCACCAACGCCAATCCCAGCATAAGAGGGGCCATTTTTCACAAAAATGGAGGTCTGAAGCGTGCGCGCGGCAAGGTTCAGACGTGACACATTTTGCGAATGCATAATGGCGGTGTGATGCAATCCCTCTTCAACCTTCAGGGCCAACGTTAACGCGCTGTCAAAATCGCTCACCGTTACGATGGGGAGCATTGGCATCAGTTGCTCGCTGGTAACCCATGGGTCGTCAGCCTTGACGATACCTATCAGTAATCGAGGTGCTTTTGCCGGAACCGGTATTCCCGCGGCTTCCAGTAAGGTTGCCGGGCTTTTCCCTACCAGTTGTTTATTGGCTATTCCTTCTGGCAGACAAACTGCGCGCAGTTTGTCTATCTCTTCGCTATTGAGTCGCATCGCGCCAAAAGACTGCATTTGTTGAACCAGTCGTTCGGCAACGGCATCAACAACAATCAGACTCTTCTCAGCAATGCAGGGGAGGTTGTAATCAAAGGATGCGCCATTGATGATATCTTCTGCCGCCTTAACCAGGTCGGCTGTTTCATCAACAATGCAGGGAGGATTGCCTGCGCCTGCGCCAATGACTTTTTTCCCGCTTTTCATGCCCATAGCAACAATGCCTGGACCACCGGTAATCGCCAGAACTGCGATTTTAGGGTGCGCCATCATCTGCTGGGTAGCCTCAAAAGTGGGTTCTGTGACCGTGACGACAAGATTCCGAATCCCGCAGCAGCGAAAAGCAATATCTTCAATCATGGTAATCAGCTTCAGTGAGACCGCTTTTGCACCTGGATGTGGGCTAAAATAAACGCTATTTCCCGCAGCCAGCATACTGATGCTGTTGTTAATAATGGTTTCCGTCGGGTTGGTGCTGGGGGCGACGGAACCAATCACGCCAAAGGGTGAATACTCGAATAACACCATGCCGCCGTCACCGGTAAGCGCCGTAGTGGTGAGATCTTCGATACCCGGGGTATTGTCCAACGCAGCTTTATTTTTAAGGAACTTATCCTCTTTGTTGCCCATTCCCGTTTCGGCAGCGCTTTCAGCAGCCAATGAAGCAAGGTGAGGCGTCAGCTCTTCTCGCAGGGCGTTAATGATGGCGCTGCGGGTTTTCAATGGACATTGCTGATAACGCAGAAAAGCCTGATGAGCGGCATCGATCGCTTCGCTAACGGACGGAAAAATTCCATTACCCTTAACTTCTGCTTTTGCCGGGGCAAGTTGCTCACTCAAAATGTTACGAATAAGGGTTTCAAGTTCTGAAGTGTTCATTGATGTGTTCTCACGTTAATTGCCGCAATGGCCGTTTCTGCAATGTCCATATCCTGCTCAACGCTTCCCCCGCTGATGCCAAGACCCCCAAGGAGTAACCCCTCACGCCATAATGCGTACCCGCCACCGAAGGTGACGACTTTTCCCTGCATATGGCTTTCCAGACCGTAAAGCGCGGCGCCTGGCTGCACTGCCGATGTCAGCTCATGCGTGGCGGTTTTCATTGCCACGGCGGTCCAGGCTTTTTTCGGTGCCAGTTCGCTACTGACGAGTAATGCGTCAGGCATGCGCCAGGTCACCGTTTGGGTCCCATTCGCATCAACAATGCTGATGACGACCGGAACCTGAAGTTCTTCTGCTCTCGTTACCGCAGCGCGAGTGAGTTGGTGGAGTTCCTGAAAAGACAGAGACATAGCTGGCTCCCTGGTGGCTGATGTACGGATGGCTGCGAGATAACGCTCCGCCACTTTCTGAATAATGTTGTTTTGATGGGCGTCATGATCTTCTGCTCGTGCAAGCGCATATAAGCAGTCGGAGAGGCGATTGATATAACGCATCAGCACGTGTCTGACGGAAATCTCGGTGGAGAGTTCGACCAGTCGCCTCTCTGCGCGGCGGGCCAGCGTGCGGGCAAAGTGCAGACGGCTGGCGGCTTCGCTGCGGCCAGGTAAAATAAAGCTGCGTAGGGGGGGCACTCTCCCCATCGCGGTATCAATGGCGGCTTCCAGCGCGGCAATTTCTTCTGAGCTGATGTAGCGCTGCTCTGGCGCTGGCTGTTCGCTTTCGCTTGCCAGCTCGGCGCTGAACCAAAAAAGCTGCAGTTGAATGTTTTCGAGTAACTGGCGGTGCTGCGGGTTTTTCGCTGCGCAAACACACAGGCTAAGCGCCGCATTAAGTTCGTCCAGCGTACCGTAAGCCTCGACGCGCGGGTGCGTTTTGCTCACGCGTTGCCCGGTAAAGAGGGCCGTTGTGCCAGCATCGCCAGTGCGGGTATAAATCGCCATAGTTCCTCCTAACGAGAAAGCGTGTCGACAATGCCGACGATAGCCAGATCGATGGCCTCATTAGGGCCGGAAAAAACGTGTCTGGCGCTGGAGCCACTGCTGAGTAATACCAGTTCTCCAGTTCCAGCGCCGACAGAATCAACCGCGACTTCATCTCCACTCACAGGGGACGCGGGAAGTTCTCCGTCCACACTCACCCGACGTACCAGCAACAGTTTCTTCCCCACCAGTGATGGGGATTTTTGCGTGGAAACCACAACGCCAGTAACCCGTGCCAGATGCATAGCTCACTCCTGCTTAATTAATTGGACATTTCGCGTACCGACGGCGTCCTGAGCCAGAGCCGTCACGACACATCGACGACGTAGCACCAGAACGCCCCCCTTCAGTTGGGCGACGTCGGCATAGCTGAGAAGTTTGTCAGGATGCAAAACGATGATTCGTCCCAGATCGTCACTGAACTCCAGCGGCAGACGCGCGAGTTTTCTAACGGGGATTGCGGGTAACAATCGGTGTTGTAGTGAAATTTTCACGCGGACTCCGCATGCCAGCGCTTCGTGGATCGTTACCACCGACATGTTGTCCGCGCAGCCCTCGGCAATTTGCTCCAGCAATGGCAGGTCCGCCTGCAGGAGGTGGAGCGACGAGTACTGGCAGCACAATGTCCGTGGTTCGATTTCTCGTAACTGCGCGACGCTAAGCGAGAGCGTGCTTTCCTCGCGTTTTTTTAATCGGGAAACAACCTCCTCGATAATGCGTTGCAGCAGTTCGTTGTTCATCGTGGGCTCACCAGTGTGGCAAATGCCTGCGGATTATCTGCGCCCGCAGCATTGGCTTCGTCGGTATCGATATGCATCTCAAGGCGCATATCCGGCGAAACGCGTACGGCGACGTTATCGAAAATCAGTCGACGTTCATCGCCATTAATGGCAACAGAGACTTTATCGCCATGGGAAACGCGCAGGATTAGGGCATCGAGCGGCGACATATGGATATGGCGTTGGGCGACGATTACCCCGGATGCTAAGTCCAGTTCAGCAAATGGACTGATAAGGCGAACGCCTGGCGTGCCCTCGATACTGCCTGACATCCGTAGTGGAGCAGCAATTCCCAACGTACGAGCGTCGGTACGAGAAATTTCGACCTGACTGGTGCTACGCAGTGGGCCGAGTAAGCGCACATTTTTTAACTGACCTTTTGGTCCCACTAACGTGACGGTCTGGTCTGCTGCATATTGTCCGGGCTGCAGCAGCTCTTTTTTCTCACTAATAGGGTGATTGGGAAACAAGCGGTCGTAATCTTCAGCGCATAGATGAATATGACGATTAGAAATCCCTAGCGGAATAGGGCGCTCACGCATTTCATCCAGAACTTTGGTGACCGTTGTCTCAAGTTGCTGTTTATCCATCACGCTTCACCTCGTTTGCCTGAGTGCAGACAAAGAGAGCGCGGCTCGCCCTTTTGACGGGGGCAGGCAGGGTCAAGACACAGATTGCAGCTAATCAACTCTGCATCTTGCGGCACTTCGGGCGCTGCATGGTCCTCAGGCATCTCTTCATGTGGTACGACCGGTGTCGGGGCGGGCGCTGGCTCAGACTCCGGGGTGACGCTATGTGACAGAATGCCATCCCCTGGTCTGGATATGACTTTATGAGCCACCAGTCCATCTCGCTGATCAGCGAAACTGACACCGGTGGAAATGGCCGCCTGGACGGAGGCCACATCCCCGATTATCTTGATCACCATCCAGCCTGAACCGTTGGTTTTTTCGAGGCCCATCAGCGTGATGGAGGCGGCTTTCGCCATGACGTCCGCGCAACTGATGGCTAATGCCAGACCACTAACTTCAAGTAATCCCAGTGATTGCTTCACGCTGTGCTCCTTGGTTGCAACGACTTATGCGGATTTAGGTAAAATGGCTTCAACGTCGCTGTGCGGACGCGGGATAACGTGGCAGGATTTCACCTCGCCAACGGCGCTTGCTGCAGCGCTTCCTGCATCTACGGCAGCTTTCACTGCGCCGACATCGCCGCGAACCATAACGGTGATAAGGCCTGAGCCGATTTTTTCGTAACCAACCAACTGCACGTTTGCGGATTTCACCATGGCATCAGCGGCTTCAATAGCGCCGACGAGCCCTTTTGTTTCAACCAGTCCCAGTGCGTTATTCATACTGCTTTTCTCCTGTGGGTTATGAGTGGCATTCCCGAAATGGAATGCCTTTAACCAGCCGCGCAGCGTTATTACCAATGCTGCGTCGGGCGTGGTTATCTTGTTGATACGTCAGCGTAAATAGTGGCGCTGATGTGGGTAAGTTTTTATAGTGCACGACCAGTTTTTCGCGATTGCAGCCAATGCCAACCATCAGCGGCGATTGGCAAGCCGCCAGCCATGCGTTGTGGATAACGTCAGTTGACGGGCTCTCCTGAATCACAAAGGGGATCCCTTCTTCTTCAATACCCAGCAGCACATCACTCCAGACGTCAGTGCATCCAGCAGTGGCGAAGATAACGATGGCTGGTGTGGTGAGATTACTTTCCATGAGCGAATGCCTTGTACCAGGAGAGAATCAGCCCTGTCGCGACCGCGTTGCGCGGACCTTCGGTGCCTCGAATGTTGCCGCGCCCGGCAACCAGGCGATAGTGTGCCAGCGCATCGGTGACCAGTTGCGGAACTTCAAAGTCCAGGGATGAGCCGCCAACCAGCACCACAAAGGGAATATCCCGAATGTTCCCGGTCGGACTCACCTGACGTAGCGCTCTGAGTGCATTGGTGACGAAAACGCGTTCCTTAGCGCTGCGGCGAATGGCCCGGACTTTCTCCAGCGCCAGTTCGCCTGGCAGTGGCACCAGTTCATCGGGTTTTACTACGCATACGCGGGCAAAAACCGTTGGTGGGAGAGGTGTAGAGAAGAACTGGACGCTGCCATCTTCGTGGCGAAGATGGAACAAGCTCTCGACTTTCGCCAGCGGGTACTTTTTGATCTCTTCAGCGAGATAACGGTCTTCCAGCCCCAGTTCACGGGCAATAATCATCGTGACCATATCGCCCGCACCCGCCAGGTGCGTGGCAATAATTTCGCCTTTCGGGTTGATGATGGAGGCATCGGTCGATCCTGCACCGAGGTCCAGAATAGCCAGTGGCCGCGTCGTGCCGGGGGTGGTTAAGGCCCCCAGAATGGCAGCTTCGGCTTCGGCGCCGCCAACCTGGACGTCAATGTTGAGCTTTTGCGTGATTTCCTGAGCAATCATCGCCATTTGCAGGCGGTCTGATTTCACCATGGAAGCAATGCCGACAGCCTGTTCCAGCGAGAACTCACCGGCTAGTCCGCCGGTCACGCTGACGGGAACCGAGGTATCGACTGCCAGCAGGTCCTGAATAAAAATTTCGTGGCTGGGTTTGTTGGTTAATTCAGCCATTGTCTGGCGCACATGCTCCAGCATGCCGCCAATATTGGTCCCAGCCTCTCCGGTGACGTTATCCAGTTTCGGGCATTCACCAACCGCTTTCATAATCGCTTCAGCGCCAGCTGCAACGTCGACCCGTACGGTACGACCCTGCGACTGTAGCTCCAGATTTCCGGCAGGAATGGCTCGTGCTTTCACATCACCTGATGGCGTTTTAACGACCACGGCAGAACGGTTGCCGATCAGCGCCCGCGCCATCGGGACAATGTTTTTAGTCTCGTCGGCGTTGAGGCCAAAAACGGTCGCAATCCCGTAAGGGTTAGAAAGCGTTTCAATGACTTTTCCTGGAATTGCGACCTCAATGGCAGCCAGCATACCTAACGGGATGCGGTCGATATGAAGGACTTCATCGACGATAGGCAGGGGGTGGGTCAGACGATTACTGACCAACACGCCATCGTCCTGCTGCAAAATAACGCCAGTTAACTGGTATCCGGCGCGGACGGAGGCATTAATCATCGTGGCGACATCGGCGAAATCAAATGCCGATGACACCACCAGAATATAGGGCGTATCCGCCGGACGGCTGAGCAGGTCTTCCGGCGTAATAGTGACGCCAACGCCTAATCCGACGCCGCCCGGCGTTTTAGGGTTATGGCCGATCATGGTGGATTCAGTGATGATGGTTTCGGTTATCGTTTCCATCGCGACGTCACCAATGACCGGGGTGGCTTCGTTAATGCGGATGAGCGAAATATCGCTGACATTGATACCGGCATTTTTTGCTGCCAGCGAAAGTGCCTCCTGAATACCAAACACATTACGTAATGTGCCTTTAATTCCGGTGGTTTCTGCCAGCGCACTGCCGGTGATGCTCAGTGCGCCAGACTCATCGAGGGTAGCCAGAGCGACTTCCGTTGATGAGTTGCCTATGTCAATGCCAGCTATATATCGCATGATCCTGTCCCTGAGTTAGTCGTCGCCTTTGAGTTTTTTACGCTCAACGTACAGCGCTGCCGCTTCACGAACGAAAGCTGCACAGATCTTTGCCTGATAACGATTTTCGAGATCGTCAGCGATAGCCATCAGCTCGTCTTTCGTTGAGCGGTATGGGCGCAGCGCGTTGTAGATCTCAAGAATGCGATCGTCAGGTACAGCGGTTAGCTCAGCGGCACGCTCGAAGTTCATCGCCAGTCTGTCACGTCCGGCATCTTTGGCGATTTCCGCCTGAAGGCGCAGCGTTTCAGGGGTGATGCGCATGTCCTGCGCCGTCACTTTGTTGCTCAGAACATTTTCGAGCGTGAAGTCATCCAGAGTTTTGTTGGTTGCGGTTTTTACCCACTCAGGATGTTTATTCGCGAGAGGGTAATCCGTGACTTTCGCGGTATGTGCTGGTGAACTCGCCGCGGCCGGCGTCACGGGCTCGTCTTGCAGGCTGTTCATCCGGCTCAGCACATCCCGAACCATCGATTCAATTGCGTCGGTATTCATGGAGTTATCCTTTATCAAAGCGCCACGCGCAGTTCCTGCGGGTTTTTGCCCGTCACGACGTATTTGGTCTCTTTAATGTGCAGAATGGCCGATTTCGCCTGGTACTTAGGACGAGCCATCTGGTCATTCAGAGTAGGGACCGGTTGCGGAGATTCACGCTTGGCATAACGCGCGGCGTTTTTACCGATCTGACGATAGGTTTCCAGCGTCAGAAGCGGTGCCTGAGGGAACAGCTCCAGGTTAGAAAGCGGCGGTAACCCCTGCTGGTGGATAACCGTGGTGCCTTTTGACTGGATGCCGATAGAGATCCCGGAACCGCTCAGACGGTTACCTTCCACGGCGACAAATGCCACATCGGAGGATTTAAAGCAGCGGATAACGCGCGCTTTAATGCCTTCTTCTTCAATACCCGCAATCACTTCGCGCAAGATGTTCTTATGCGGGATCCCTACGATATTGACGGTTTGCGACAGTCCAAACGCGGGACCTACGGCAATAATCACTTCGTCCTGCAGCTGGCCTTGTTTGGCTTCGCCAATCTCGGTCAGAAAGCTGTCGCCCTGCGCCGCTGCAGCCTGTGGCGCGCTAGCCGCTGTCGATGCGCGGAATGAGACGGGTTTGTCGCTGGTTTGCATTTCAGCCAGTACGTCTTCAATTATCTGGCGCAGCAGCTTTTCATTGATTTCCATTTTTCACCCCTTAGCCAAGTTCGTTGGGATCAAGTGCGCCAGGGATGTTTTTGATCTCTTCCCAGCGTTCGCCTTGTAGGCGATAACCTGTTGCCGGACCGGCATAGTCATTGACGTCATTTACTGCGGATAGCACCTGTCCGTCGCCAACGATAATGGCGGAGGTATGCAGATAATCCCCGGTTAACTTGGCTTTCTGGATGTTGAGCATGTCCTGAGCGACATCGGTAAACCCGCCCTGAGCAAGGGCTTTCACCACTTCCAGACCGTTACGGTTTTTATTGATGATCTCTTGCGCAAACTTGATATCTTCAACGATGTTTCGCTCCGGCATATCTTTCGAACCGTGGGCGTAAGTCGCCGCTTCCACTTCTTCATCAGTGATTGGCGGTAATCCCATCCCGGCAAAGACGGCCTGCAGTGCACGTGCCGCTTTATTACGAATGGCGATAACGTCTTCTTCACGAACCGGACGCAGACCCCCATCTACCTTGAGGTCTCGCTGGAGAACGTTGTAGTCGTCAAAATCTTCAGCATCCTCGTTCGAACCCGCAAACATGTTGTCGTAGTTCGGTACAGCGGAATAACCGGAAGAGATGAAGTCAGTACCCGGCAGGAACTGCATCAGCAGGCGGGCAGTACGACGCATATCCGAGTGGGTAAAGGTTTGGTCGTTGCTGGAGGCACACTCCAGATCCAGGGAGGAACAGATCAGGTTTTCAGCTAACACCGCACGAATGCCTGACGGCACAGCGGAAGGCACGCCGATGCAGCTTACTGAGCCATTTTGTAAACCCTGTACGCCAGCGGCTTTGGTGATGTAAATACAGCGGGCTTCGAGGTAAAGCATCGATTTACCTTCGGCGTAACCCATCTGAACTTCTGAGCCAGAACCGGAGGTAAAGCGCATTTTCAGACCGCGTGAGGCGTAGGAAGAGGCGAGGAAACCTTTCGACCATGGCGTGTCATCGCCATCGGTAAAGACGGGTTCAGTACCATAAACAGAGATGGTTTCCGCGTAACAGGTGTGGCCTAACATACCGAGTTTAAGTTCGGTCGCCTCTTCCAGCGAGCACTGGGTTAATACGCCAGGGCGCCCAACCTGTGAGCCGACTAACAGCGCAATGGCGTTAAAGGGGGCATAACGCGCAACGGCAACCGTCGTTTCCTGTTCGTCAAATCCGCGCCAGGCGCCTTCAGCCGCATCAGCGGCAATCTGCACCGGATTATCTTTAACGTTAGTGACGTGCGCCTGCTGAGACGGTGTACGACGAGCACGCATTTTCTGCATGGCCATCATCATCTCAACGACGTTCATATGGGACACCACTTCGACAATTTTTGCCGGGGTCATTGCGGTGGTCAGCGGCACAATGTCTTTGCGCTTCACGTTAGGATCGCAAAGCATATTGGCAAGTTTTACTGAGTCCATCGCCATGACTTCTTCAGCGCGCGCCAGGTTAATGCCATAGCGGGCAATGAAATGATCAATTAAGTCAAATTCACTGGCGGATTTTCCGTCCAGTTCTGTGACTGTACCGTTGACGATTTTAATCGACGGTTTAGGGTCGTTCGGGCTTTCCATCGCAATGAAGCCTTCTTCGATCCACTCCTTAACGAAGCCATCCTGATTCACAGGGCGCTTCGCCAGTGCTTCAAATCTTTTCGATCTCATGAATCAGCCTCACTGATATCAGATGTAGGACGGACGATCGTTTTTCGGTTCTGAGCCGAGGGTCCCGAGTACGGTTTTACCGATTTCGCGGGCGGAGATAACGGCCTGACGTACAGCGCCGGAATCGCCTGAAATGACCAGAATCGCTTCGTTACTGAAGCTGGTGCCATGAGCAGGGGAGCTGTAGGCCACAACTTCCACGTTGGCGGATTTCAGCGCAGTATCAGCCATCAGGACACCAACGGATGCCGGGGCGCCGACGATTACGCCACAGGCACGGCCAATCGGTGCACCAAAGGCTTTTTCCAGCGCGTAGCTGGCGCGTGCGGTGTATTGCATTTCGATGTGACCGGCTTCGTTGGCATACACATCGCCAAAGGTGCGATCCAGTTCTTTCAGCGCAACCTCAATTCCGCGTTTCACGTCGGAAACATCGTTGCCGCCGAGAATAATCAGCGAACCGTGACCCGCGCCGCCTTTGGTATCACGTGGCAACTCAATACTGACGACTTCAGTATTGGTGGCTTTTACCGCTTCATCTGCGGCCATGATGTGCGGGCCTGCACCAGTACGCGCGCCAAGGATGCCAATGGAGCGATACCGTTTTTCAAGTTTCATTGCGTCCAGTAGGGCGCTGTCCACGTTGGCGATTACCAGACCGACGGTGTCGCCAATCGCAGTACCGACAAACTCCGTTAAACTGCAGCTTTTCTCTGCCATAGCCGTTTCTCGTGTTGGAGGATTATTTTCAGGGATAGCCTGCTGTTCCGGCGTTGCCACGCGAGCAATCACCTGCGCCATGATCTGATCAACCAGCTCATTGCTGCTCATTAGCTAATTCCCTTCGGTAAGATTTTTTCTACATCGGTGTGAGGGCGTGGGATGACGTGTACGGCTTTCACTTCTCCCACATTACGTGCTGCGGCGGCACCTGCATCTGTTGCTGCTTTGACTGCGCCAACATCGCCGCGGACAATGACTGTTACCAGCCCCGAACCAATTTTTTCGTAGCCGACCAGCATTACATTGGCTGACTTCACCATTGCATCTGCGGCCTCTATGGCTGCAGTCAAGCCTTTGGTTTCTACCATTCCTAACGCTTCTTGTTGCATAAAGACCTCGCCTGGGTTGTCCCGATGTTCATGACTATAAAAAGATGCGAGGAAAAAGAATGGCTGACTTGAAATTGAGAGTGAAAAAATAATAGAGGTAAGGTGATATAAAATTGCTATTAATTATTTTAACTTGTTGTTTTTAATGGCTATATTAAATATCGTTGATATGATTATTTAGTTATGTCAGTTCCACATTTACACTTTTTCTGGTGACATTATAAATATCATTTGCTATGCGAAAAAAATGAAATTGTGATGGTGGTTTGAAAACAGATTTCTGCTAATAGCAATATTTTATTGTTTTGAAAATGTCCGTGTAATACGCGAAATCCCGATTGACTCTAATGTTTTAATAAAGTGTGTAGCAAGAATTTGCTATTGCGCCACGATTTTAAAGGGCAAGCTATCCGCAGAATGCCAACAATTTGCTGATATGGCCTTTTATAGTAAGCCTCGAAGTATTCTACTTGCCAGTAAGGAGTCCGCTGGTAAAGACACGAACTCTGCTTAGAAGGTGTCACAATGAACGATTCACTAAAAGCGCAATGCATTGCTGAGTTTTTGGGTACCGGGCTGTTTTTGTTTTTTGGTATTGGCTGCCTGAGCGCTCTGAAAGTCGCAGGTGCCAGCCTGGGATTGTGGGAGATCTGCATCATTTGGGGGCTGGGGATCTCGCTTGCAGTCTACCTGACGGCCGGGATTTCTGGCGCGCATCTCAACCCTGCTATCACCATCGCACTGTGGCTGTTTGCCTGTTTTCCGGGGCGCAAAGTATTACCTTACACTGTGGCGCAGGTCGCGGGGGCCTTTGGTGGCGCTTTGCTGGCTTATTTGCTCTACGGCAGTCTGTTTACCGAGTATGAGTCGGCCCACCAGATGGTGCGCGGCAGTCTGGAAAGCCTGCACCTTGCCAGTATTTTTAGTACTTATCCTGCGGCGGCGCTCAGCGTCTGGCAGGCAGCGTTGGTCGAAGTGGTGATTACCTCCATTCTTATGGGGATGATCATGGCGCTGACTGACGACGGTAACGGCGTTCCTAAAGGTCCGTTGGCGCCATTGCTGATTGGTATTCTGGTTGCTGTTATCGGCGCATCCACCGGTCCGCTCACCGGATTTGCGATGAATCCGGCGCGTGATTTTGGTCCTAAATTGTTTGCCTGGATGGCCGGGTGGGGAGATGTTGCGATGACCGGTGGGCGTGATATCCCTTATTTCATTGTACCGATTGTGGCCCCTATCATCGGCGCGTGCGCGGGTGCAGCAATTTATCGTTATTTGATTGGCAAAAATTTACCGTGTAATACGTGTAAGCTGGACGAAAATGAGAGCTAGCTTCACAGAAGAAGTTTATTTTTGAAAAGTAAAAACTGTTTTCGTGATCCGGTATCCTGAACTGCCCAAAAAGTCTCCCAAGAATGGGAGACTTTTGTTATGTTCAATTACGACTTTCATCAATGCTCAGGATGGCAGGGTGAAAACGAATGTGAATAATATGTTTTATTTATAACAATAAATTAACTGAGAGGTTTTATCATGATTTCTGCGAGTGCCCTGAACTCAGAACTCATTAATAAAATCGCACAGGATTTTGCGCAGGCCACCAGTCTGGCCGTTGTGGTTGTCAATATTCACGGTGATGAAATTTCTGAGCTTTTTAATTTCACCCCTTTTTGCCAGTTGATGCGCCAGCATCCTCAGCACAGTACCCGTTGTCGTATGAGCGATCGCTGTGGAGGGCTGGAAGCCTCTAAATCCGATCAACCCTGCATCTATCGCTGTCACGCCGGACTTACCGATTTCTCAATTCCGCTGGTCATTGCGGGGCACCTGGTAGGGTTTGTGCTTTGTGGCCAGGTACGCTTAAGTAACGATGTTGGTTTGGTCGATATTCTGAATGTAGATGACCGCTGGCAAGCCGATCCCGAACTGGTCAACGAGTTTCGTAATGTACCGGAAATGGACTATTCGCGAGTCATCGCCTCAGCGGATCTGCTGAAGCTCATCGTAGAAAATTGCCTTAAGAAACAACTTAATTTTGTGGTTATCAAAGATAACCCGCAGCAGTCAGAGCCAGTACGCGCTAACCGCAGCACCAATCCTCATGACAGCAAAATGAAAAAAGCACTGCGCTATATTGATGCGCATTTATCAGACGAATTGCGTCTGGAAGATGTCGCCTCTCATGTTTACCTTAGCCCTTACTATTTCAGCAAATTGTTCAAAAAATATCATGGTATCGGTTTTAACGCATGGGTAAACCAGCAGCGAATGGCCAGTGCAAAAGAGCTGCTTTGCCACAGTGACTGGAGCATAGCCAGCATTGCGCGTAATTTAGGATTTTCGCAAACCAGTTATTTTTGCAAAGTTTTTCGTCAAACGTATCAGGTCACGCCGCAGGCATTTCGCCAGCAAATAAATGTCATTTCACGTGGCGAATCCGCTTAAATGGCAATATTTTGCTATTGCCGATTTTTGATATAGGGCGCTATGCCAGTCATTATAAAATGAAAAGTAGCGACAGCAGTCAATAAATTGTCATAGCGCAACAAAATATTAGTATTAGAGGGATAAACTGCACCAGTTTTTATTTTTGTGATGAGATACAGTGTCTCTGTGAATGACTTTCTTTATTCTTTGTTGGCACTTTCATTCAGAATGCGAGCATATGAATAAGTGGGTTTATGCCAGGTAATTGGTTGAATGAACCCGGCAAGATATTAAATTGAATTATTGTCATGAGGTCGTGAATTTACCTCATAACAGAGAGCTTAATTAATCAGGCTCTTGAACTGACAGGTTTGCCACATTTGTGGTAGGGAAGGGGGTGAGAATCCCCCGCAGCCCCCGCTGCTGTGATGCTGACGACCCCGTATTGACCACTGATCGCAAGATTGGGAAGGACGGGTGAGGATGACGCTAAGCCAGAAGACCTGCCTGTCAGTGACTACCAACAACTTCGGTGGGAAGTGGGTGGTTCAGATGCATACAGTCGAGAGACTGGGTATCTTTACACCCCTACCACCCTGAACAGGATCAGGGTATGGCGGCCAATTTTCACGCTTTTGTTCTTGCAGGTACCGGAAGCGGCTGTGGTAAAACCACGGTGACGCTGGGCTTGTTGAGCTTGTTGAAAAAACGCGGTTTACGCGTCCAGCCTTGCAAAGTAGGCCCCGATTACCTTGATACCGGCTGGCATACCGCGGTATGCGGCACTGCTTCCCGCAATCTTGATAGCTTCATGCTTCCCGTCCCCACCCTGAATGCTTTATTTCGCGAGCACATGCAACATGCGGATATCGCCGTTATTGAAGGCGTTATGGGGTTGTATGACGGATACGGCACCGACCCAAACTACTGCAGCACCGCCGCGATGGCCAAACAGTTAGGCTGTCCGGTTATCCTACTGGTTGATGGCAAAGCCGTTTCCACCTCGATCGCCGCGACGGTAATGGGGTTTCAGCATTTTGATCCAACCCTGAATATTGCCGGCGTTATTGTTAACCGGGTTAACAGCGAAACGCATTACCAGCTCCTGAAAGTGGCGATTGAGCGTTACTGCGCTGTACCCGTCTTAGGCTACGTTCCCCGTATGGAAGGCGTTGCGCTTCCCGAGCGTCATCTGGGTTTGGTTACCGCGCGTGAGTCGGTTATCAACCAGCAGCCGTGGCAGGCGTTTGCCGCGACGCTGGAGCAAACTCTTGATATCGACGCGCTGCTGAGATTAAGCCAGTTAGACACGCTTCCTGCTGGTGAATGGCCAGCGTTGCCCGCCGCAGACGCCGGGGCAGGGCTAACGCTTGCCATCGCCGATGACGAAGCGTTCAACTTCTACTACCCAGACAACATTGTGCTACTGGAGCGCACGGGGCTTAAAATTGTCCGTTTTAGTCCGTTGCACGACACCTGTTTACCCGACTGTCAGATGATCTGGCTGGGGGGTGGCTATCCTGAGTTACATGCTGCGGCGTTGGCCCGTAATATTGCAATGCTTAACCAACTGCGGGCGGCGCACCAGCAGGGTGTCGCGATTTATGCCGAGTGCGGGGGGCTGATGTATCTCGGCAGTTCGCTGGAAGACAGCCAGGGTGATACCTGGCTGATGGCGGATATCATTCCCGGTCACAGCAAAATGGGAAAACGTCTGACCCGATTTGGCTACTGCGAAGCGCAGGCCGCGCAGCAAACGTTGTTAGCTGCAGAAGGCGAAGTGCTGCGCGGACATGAATTCCACTACTCCGATTTTACCCCTGAAACCTCCGCGGTGATGAACTGTCGCAAAGTGCGCGATGGCAAAACGCTGCAAGCCTGGTCCGGCGGCTGGCAGGTGGGAAATACCTTTGCCAGCTATCTACACGTTCATTTTGCTCAACGTCCGCAGATGCTTAACCACTGGCTGGCAGCCGCGAGGAGCGCACTATGACCATCCTCGCGTGGTGTGTTGCCTGGCTGCTTGATTTTATCATCGGCGATCCGCAGAACTGGCCGCATCCGGTGCGCTGGATTGGCAATCTGATTTCTGCGGTGCAACGGGTTGTTCGGCGTTACTGCCATAGCGACCGTGCGCTACGCATCGGTGGCGCGGTGATGTGGATTGTGGTGGTTGGGCTGACCTGGGCTGTGTCCTGGGGAGTACTGGCGCTGGCGCACTCTATTCATCCCTGGCTTGGTTGGGTGGTTGAGGTCTGGATGATCTTTACCGTGCTGGCCGGGCGCTGCCTGGCAAACGCCGCGCAGGACGTCGAGCGTCCGCTACGTGCCGGTAACCTTGCTGCAAGTCGGGAAAAGCTGTCATGGATTGTAGGACGTGATACCTCGCAATTACAGCCACAGCAGATCAATCGCGGCGTAGTGGAAACCGTGGCAGAGAACACCGTTGATGGCATCATCGCGCCGCTGTTCTTCTTGCTCCTCGGCGGTGCGCCTCTGGCGATGGCCTACAAAGCGGTAAACACCCTTGACTCCATGGTGGGCTACAAACATGAAAAATACCGCGCTATCGGTATGGTCAGCGCTCGTCTGGACGATGTCGCAAATTATATTCCCGCGAGACTAAGTTGGCTGCTGCTGGGCGCAGCGGCATTTTTATGTCGCCATGACGGCGCGCGTGCTTTGCAGATTGGCTGGCGCGATCGCTACAACCACAGCAGCCCAAACTGCGCGTGGTCAGAAGCGTCCGTTGCCGGGGCATTAGGAATTCGTCTGGGTGGTCCTAATGACTACTTTGGCGAGCGCGTTGAGAAACCGTGGATCGGTGATGCACAACGCGACATTTCGGTAGACGACATTTCCCATACGATTCGATTGATGTGGGTGGCATCGATGCTGGCACTGGCGCTGTTTATTGCGCTGCGGTGGCTGCTGGTCGGTGTAGCCTGAGGACAACACAATGCAATATATCCAGCAACCCCAGGCGATTGAGGCCAAAAGTTTCGACATTATTGGCGAGATCATCCGTGAAACCCGCCCGGACTATCAGTTTGCCAGCCCGTTACATGAAGCCATTATCAAGCGGGTTATTCACACGACAGCGGATTTCGACTGGCTGGACATTCTGTGGTTTTCCAGTGATGTGCTGGAGCAGTTCTGTGCGGCGCTTAGCCGTTCGAGCGTGATTTATACCGATACCACTATGGCCCTTTCCGGGATTAATAAAACGCTGCTGGCAAAATTCGGTGGCGAATGCCGCTGCTACATCAGCGACCCGCGGGTCGTGCGGACGGCAAAAGTGCAGGGCATTACCCGGTCAATGGCGGCCGTTGACATTGCGGTGAAGGAAGAGGGTGAAAAGCTGTTTGTGTTTGGCAACGCGCCGACAGCGCTGTTCCGCCTGCTTGAGCATGATGTGGCCGTCAGTGGCGTAGTTGGTGTACCGGTTGGGTTCGTCGGTGCAGAAGAGTCGAAAGATGCACTGACCCAAAGCAATCTGCCCGCCATTGCTGCGTTAGGTCGTAAAGGAGGAAGTAACGTCGCCGCCGCGATCGTCAACGCCATGCTTTATCACATGCAGGGGGCGCGATGAGCGAGTCCTTCGATACGCCTGTGTGGCACAACGGTAAAGCGCTGCGTAAAGGATATACCACGGGATCGTGCGCGACGGCGGCGGCAAAAGTGGCGGCGCTGATGGTATTGCGCCAACACCTGATCCATCAGGTTTCTATCGTGACGCCATCAGGTGTGACGCTGTGTCTGAACGTAGAGTCACCGCATATCGAAGGACAGCAGGCGATAGCCGCCATCCGCAAAGACGGTGGCGATGATGTGGATGCCACTCACGGCATGCTGATTTTTGCCCGCGTGACGTTAAACGATAGCAAAGAGATAACCCTTCAGGGCGGGGAAGGCGTTGGCACGGTAACCCGCAAAGGGATCGGCCTGCCAGTGGGCAGTTCGGCGATTAATCGCACACCTCGCCAGACCATTGAGTCTGCGGTTCGTGAGGCGATTGGTCCGAATCGTGGGGCGCAAATTGAAATTTTCGCGCCGGAAGGCGAAGAGCGGGCGCAAAAAACCTACAACTCCCGCCTTGGCATTCTGGGCGGCATTTCGATCATTGGTACGACTGGGATCGTCACGCCGATGTCTGAAGAAAGCTGGAAACGTTCACTGTCGCTGGAGCTGGAAATTAAGCGAGCGGCGGGGCTGGAGCGTGTCGTACTGGTGCCAGGAAACCACGGCGAACGTTTTGTGCGTGAGCAGATGGGGATCGACACCCAGGTTGTGGTCACTATGAGCAATTTTGTCGGCTACATGATTGAAGAAGCCGTACGTCTGGGGTTCCGACAAATTGTGCTGGTGGGACACCCTGGTAAGCTCGTCAAAATTGCGGCGGGGATCTTTCATACCCACAGCCATATTGCCGATGCTCGCATGGAAACGCTGGTGGCCCACCTCGCGTTACTGGGGGCGCCGCTGGAACTGCTCACGCTGGTCAGCGACTGCGATACCACCGAGGCGGCGATGGAACACATAGAAGCATACGGTTTTCAGCACATTTACAACCATCTGGCTAAGCGCATCTGTATGCGCGTCCTGCAAACGTTGCGCTTTACCAAAAATCCCCCGACCTGTGACGCCATCATGTTCTCTTTTGATAATCAGGTGCTTGGAAGTAATCGCCCGGTCGCAGAGATTGCTGAGGAGATGCAATGTTAACCGTTGTAGGGATGGGGCCAGCCGGTTTGCATTTGATGACGCCTGCGGCGCGTGAAGCGGTCGCAACGGCTGATGTTCTGGTCGGTGGAAAGCGACATTTGCAGCAATTCCCGGATTTTACCGGTGAACAGTTTGTTCTCGGCGCCAATATTCTCGAACTTTTGAACTGGATTTGCGCGCACCAGGAGCAACGCGTTGTGGTGCTGGCATCTGGCGATCCGCTGTTTTACGGCATCGGGACGCGCATGGTGGCGCATTTTGGTATTGAAAATGTGCGCATTATTCCCGGTATTAGCGCGGTGCAGTACCTGTGTGCGCAGTCCGGTATTGATATGAACGATATGTGGCTGACCAGTAGCCATGGTCGCAGCGTCTGTTTCGATGAACTGGCGCGACATAACAAGGTGGCGATGGTGACAGATGCGCAGTGCGGCCCGCGTGAAATTGCGCAGCAGCTCATTGCACGAGGCAAGGGACATCGCTGGATGGTGATTGGCGAAAACCTGGCAATGGAAAACGAACGGATCCATTTCCTGCCTGTGAGCGAAGTTAACGCCGACTATGACATGAATGCAGTGGTGATCCTTGATGAAAGATGAGCTGTTTTTACGTGGAGAGAAAGTGCCGATGACCAAAGAAGCGGTACGTGCACTTGCCCTCTCAAAACTTGAATTACACCGCGCCAGTCACCTGATTGATATTGGCGCGGGAACTGGCAGCGTGTCGATAGAAGCCGCGCTGCAATACCCTGGATTGCGCGTGACGGCAATCGAGCGTAATCCGGCGGCGCTCAGGTTGCTGGATGAAAACCGCCAGCATTTTGCCTGTGCAAACATCGACATTTTTCCCGGTGTTGCGCCGATGACCATCGCTGAAAAAGCCGATGCCATTTTCATGGGCGGCAGCGGCGGCCATTTGACTGAACTGATTGACTGGTCAATGCGTCAATTGCATCCCGCAGGGCGGCTGGTGATGACATTCATCCTCCAGGAAAACCTCAACACCGCGCTGGCACATCTGGACCATCTTGGCGTACCGGGAGTGGATTGCCTGCATCTACAGGTTTCCTCGCTTACCACGCTTGGCAGTGGTCACTATTTCAAACCGAATAACCCCGTATTTGTTATCGCCTGTCAGAAGGAAGGAAACCATGTCTGAGATTTTTGATCCCCGTAGCGTGTGGTTTGTTGGCGCAGGTCCTGGCGATCGCGAGCTGATTACCCTCAAAGGTTACCGGTTGCTACAGCAGGCGCAGGTTGTTATCTACGCCGGCTCGCTGATTAACACGGAATTGCTGGAATATTGCCCTGCTGGTGCTGAATGCCACGACAGCGCTGAGCTGCATCTGGAGCAGATCCTTGATCTGATGGAAGCCGGAGTGAAAGCGGGTAAGACCGTGGTGCGTCTGCAAACCGGCGATGTTTCGCTGTACGGTTCCGTGCGCGAGCAGGGCGAGGAACTGACCAAACGCGGGATTGACTGGCAGGTGGTGCCCGGCGTCAGCGCATTCCTTGGCGCGGCGGCGGAGTTGGGCGTTGAATATACCGTGCCTGAGGTCTCACAGAGCCTGATTATTACCCGCCTGGAAGGACGCACGCCGGTGCCGGAGCGCGAACAGCTGGAGTCATTTGCCAGTCACCAGACATCTATGGCGATTTATCTGTCCGTTCAGCGTATTCATCGTGTGGCCGAGCGTTTGATTGAAGGCGGTTATCCGGCGACCACGCCCGTGGCGGTGATCTACAAGGCAACCTGGCCGGAAAGCCAGACCGTGCGCGGTACCCTGGCGGATATTGGCGACAAGGTTCGTGATGCGGGCATCCGTAAAACGGCCCTTATTCTGGTCGGTAATTTCCTGGGCTCGGAGTATCACTACTCCAAACTCTATGCGGCGGACTTTAGCCATGAATACCGTAAAGCCTGAGTCAATTGCGCTTTTTTGCCTGACCCCGGGAGGCGTTACGCTGGCAAAACGTCTGGCGGCCATGCTGCCGGTCACCTGTTTTACCAGTGAAAAGCTGCTGGAGGAGGGATTCATTCCTTTCGAAAACGGCTTTGCGAATACCGCCCGCGAAGCGTTTGCGAATTACTCGGCGCTGATTTTTATCGGTGCGACCGGCATTGCGGTGCGCGTGCTGGCCCCGCTGGTCAACGACAAATTTTGCGATCCGGCGGTGGTGGTCATTGATGAACGCGCCCAGCATGTCATCAGCCTGCTCTCCGGTCACGCGGGTGGTGCCAATGCGCTGGCGCGGTATCTGGCGGGCATGTTGGGCGCCGATCCGGTGATCACCACGGCGACGGATGTCAACGATATGGCGGCACTGGATACGCTGGCATTTCAACTGAATGCCCGGATGAGTGATTTCCGTTCGGCGGTGAAGATCGTTAATCAGATGCTGGTCAGTAATAAGCGGGTTGGGCTGTGGTGGGATGATGAACTGACGCAGGATGTCAGTCATTGCGACCGGCGCGGATTTATCACGGTAACCGATCTCAATCAGCTTCCTGAACTGGATGCGCTGGTGTGTATCACCTTACGCACCAACTTACCCGATCTGCCTGTTCCGCACTGGAAGCTGGTGCCGCAGCGTGTTGTGGCCGGAATTGGTTGTCGTCGTGACACGCCGTTCCCGTTGCTGGCCGCGCTGCTTGCCAGGCAACTCGAAGCCCAGCAGCTCGATCCGCTGGCGCTTAAAGCGATTGGCAGTATCACGCTGAAAAAAGATGAACAGGGACTTATCCAACTGGCTTCGTGCTGTCGCGTTCCTTTCGAAACCTTTACTGCTGACGCGCTGCGTGAGCATGAACACCGTTTTCCGGCCTCATCGTTTGTTCGCAAAACGGTGGGTACAGGAAGCGTTTCCGGTCCTGCAGCCTGGCTGCTGAGCCACGGAAAACTGTTAGGCGAGACCCTGCGAGAACAGGGCGTCACTATCACTTTGGGAGTTTCACACTGATGTTAAGCGTAATTGGAATTGGCCCTGGCTCGCAGGCAATGATGACCATGGAAGCCGTTGAAGCATTGCAGGCAGCGGAAATCATCGTTGGCTATAAAACCTACACCCACCTGGTAAAAGCGTTCACTGGCGACAAGCAGGTGATCAAAACCGGGATGTGCAAAGAGATTGAACGCTGCCAGGCGGCGATCGAACTGGCGCAGGCAGGTCACAATGTGGCGCTGATCAGCAGCGGTGATGCAGGGATTTACGGTATGGCCGGGCTGGTGCTTGAGCTGGTCAGCAAGCAAAAGCTGGACGTTGAGGTCAGGCTGATCCCAGGAATGACGGCCAGCATTGCCGCCGCCTCTTTGCTGGGCGCGCCGTTGATGCACGACTTCTGCCACATCAGCTTAAGCGATCTGTTAACACCGTGGCCAGTTATCGAAAAACGTATAGTGGCTGCCGGCGAAGCAGACTTTGTAATCTGTTTCTACAACCCGCGCAGTCGGGGTCGCGAAGGACATCTGGCGCGCGCATTTGAGCTGCTTTCTGCCAGCAAGAGCGCGCAAACGCCGGTGGGTATTGTGAAGTCAGCCGGACGTAAAAAACAGGAAAAATGGTTGACCACCCTGGGTGAAATGGACTTTGAACCGGTTGATATGACCAGCCTTGTGATCGTTGGCAACAAAACAACCTATGTTCAGGACGGCCTGATGATCACGCCACGAGGTTATGTGCTGTGAATTACGGTGATGTGTTGGTCATGGGCGGTACCAGCGATGCGCGCATGCTGTGCCAGCAACTGGACGCAGCCAATGTGGCCTACACCCTGTCAGTTGCGACTCCAACGGGGAAGCAGCTGGCGGGAGATATCAAAGGTCAGGTGCGCTGCGGGCGTCTGGAGCGCGAACAAATGATTGCCTGGCTACAGGAAAATCGGACGCGCTGGGTGATAGACGCCTCGCATCCGTATGCCGAGGTGGTGAGCCGCAACATCATGAACGCCTGCGAAGCGGCGGGGGTACTGCTGAGCCGCTATCAACGTCCTGAGCAGTTAAGCGGTTTAACCCACCCGCAGCTTTATACCGTACAGAGTATTCAGCAAGCCTGCGAGGTTGCGCGCCGTTTCGGTGACCGCGTGCTGCTGACGACCGGCAGTAAAGATCTGGCTATCTGGCGCGAAGGGTTGCCTGAAAAAACGCTGTTGGCGCGCGTCCTGCCTGTACCCGAGGTTATTCAGCAATGCGCGGACCTGGGATTTGGCGTCGGTGAGATTTTTGCATTGTGCGGGCCGTTTAGCGCCGAGTTCAACGCTGCGTTTTACCGCCAGTGTCAGGCTGATGTGGTGATCACTAAGGCATCCGGTGCGGAAGGTGGTTATCAGGAGAAAGTTCAACCCTGTCTGGATGCTGGTATCCCCTGCATCGTGATTACACGTCCGGCACCGTTGGTGACGGGAGAAGAGTTACTGGAAAGTCAGGCCGCCTTTGGGGCGCGTTTAACGCGCTGGCTGGCCGCTGCTTAAGGAGTTAGAGATGAAAAAGGCGCTTCTGGTGGTCAGCTTTGGCACCAGCTATCACGACACCTGTGAGAAAAATATTGTGGCTTGCGAGAGCGATCTCGCAGCCAGTTGCCCTGACCGCGACCTGTTCCGGGCGTTTACCTCCGGGATGATTATCCGCAAGCTCAAGCAGCGCGACGGCATTGAGATCGACACGCCGCTGCAGGCGCTGCAAAAGCTGGCGGAGCAGGGGTATCAGGACGTGGCTATTCAGTCGTTGCACATTATCAACGGTGATGAATACGAAAAAATTGTCCGCGAAGTGCAAAGCATGCGCCCGCTTTTTTCTCGCCTGACGCTGGGTGTTCCGCTGCTGAGCAGCCATGACGATTACGCCCAGCTGATGCTGGCGCTGCAACAGCAAATGCCGGTGCTTGGCGAAAATGAAAAAGTGGTGTTTATGGGACACGGTGCCAGCCATCATGCCTTTGCCGCCTATGCCTGCCTCGACCATATGATGACGGCACAGCGCTACCCGGCGCGGGTTGGGGCGGTGGAAAGCTACCCGGAAGTCGATGTGCTGATTGAAAGTTTGTCTCAGGAAGGGGTGACGGCGGTGCATCTGATGCCGCTGATGTTAGTTGCTGGCGATCATGCCATCAATGATATGGCCTCTGACGAAGAGGATTCGTGGAAAACATTGTTCAATGCGGCCGGGATACCGGCTACGCCGTGGCTCAGTGGTCTGGGTGAGAATCCGGCGGTTCGCGCTATGTTCGTGGCGCATTTACAACAGGCGCTTAATGTGGCGCTGGAGGAAGCAGCATGAGCGGAAAACTGTACGCATTAAGCACCGGGCCTGGCGCTTCCGATCTTATCACCGTGCGGGCCGCACGCACGCTGGGTACGCTGGATATTCTCTATGCGCCTGCCGGGCGTAAAGGTGGCGACAGTCTGGCGCTGTCGATCGTACGTGAATATATCGGCGAGCAGACCGAAGTTCGCTGCTGCCATTTTCCTATGAGTGCTGACAGCGCCGAAAAAGAGGCGGTATGGGATGACGTTGCGGCCGCGCTAGTTCAGGAAGTCGAAGCGGGTAAGCAGGTGGGCTTTATTACACTCGGCGACGCCATGCTGTTCAGCACCTGGGTTTTTTTACTCCAGCGTATTGGCTGTCCTGACTGGTTAGAAATCGTCCCGGGCGTGACCTCTTTCGCTGCGATTGCCGCGCGGTCAAAAACGCCGCTCGCCATGGAGCAACAGTCACTGGCCGTGGTCTCCTGTACCGCGCCGGAAGCGGAAATCCAGCAGGCGTTAAAGCAGCATGACAGTCTGGTGCTGATGAAGGTATACGGTCGTTTTGCGCGCATCAAAGCGCTGCTGCAACAAGAGGGTTTGTTGGGCTGTGCATTGATGATGTCTGAAGCCACGCTGCCGGGTGAACAGTGCTGGCGTCATCTCGATGAGGTGAGCGACGATCAGCCGCTGCCTTATTTCTCGACCATTCTGGTCAATAAACAGTGGGAGTATGCACAATGAAGCTTGAACAACAGCTAAAACAGCTGTCTTTCAGCGGGTTGGCTGCGGCGCTATTACTGATGGTTGTTCCTGAACAAGCGTTCGCCATGCACATAATGGAAGGTTTCTTGCCGCCGATGTGGGCGCTGGCCTGGTGGCTGCTGTTTTTGCCGTGCCTGTGGTACGGGCTGGTGCGGCTGCGCCAAATCGTGCAGGAAGATAGTCACCAAAAAGTGTTACTGGCTTTGTGCGGCGCGTTTATTTTTGTGCTGTCGGCGCTGAAAATTCCTTCTGTTACCGGAAGTTGTTCGCACCCTACCGGGGTAGGCCTGGCGGTTATCCTGTTTGGACCGGGCGTGGTGGCAATCCTTGGGGCAATCGTCCTGCTGTTCCAGGCGCTGTTACTGGCGCACGGTGGTTTGACAACGCTTGGCGCTAACGGCATGTCGATGGCGGTGATTGGCCCGGTGGTGGGTTACATGGTGTGGAAAATGGCCTGCCGTGCGGGGTTGCGTCGTGATGTTTGCGTCTTCCTGTGCGCGATGCTGGCGGATCTCGTCACCTATTTCGTGACCTCGGTGCAACTGGGCGTGGCGTTCCCGGACCCATCCGCTGGTGCTACGGGTTCAATCATCAAGTTCATGGGGATTTTCTGCCTGACGCAGATCCCAATTGCGATAGCGGAAGGTCTGCTCACCGTAATGATTTATGACCAGTTAACCAAACGGCAGTTGATTACCGCTCAAGGACATTAACGATGAAAAAGACGCTGATTTTGTTAGGGATGGTAGTGGCGCTGGTGATCCTGCCGTTCTTTATCAACCATGGTGGAGAGTACGGCGGCTCAGACGGTGAGGCGGAGAGTCAGATTCAGGCAATTGCCCCACATTATGAGCCGTGGTTCCAGCCGTTGTATGAACCGGCAAGCGGTGAGATTGAAAGCCTGCTGTTTACGCTCCAGGGATCGCTGGGCGCAGCCGTGATTTTCTACATTCTGGGTTACACCAAGGGCAGGCAACGCCGTGATGACCGGGCTTGACAGGCTTAGCTATCAAAGCCGCTGGTTTCATGTCTCACCCGTGCGGAAATTTCTGCTCTGGCTGATGATGATGATTCTGGCGTTTACTCTGCCCCCGTTGGGGCAGGGTATTGAGCTGTTACTGATTGCCGCGCTGAGCTGCTGGCTGCTGCGCATTTCCTTCTGGCGCTGGTGTCGCTGGATGGCATTACCGTTTGGTTTTCTGACGGTCGGCGTCGTGACCATTCTGTTTAGTTTTAGCCGCGATCCGCAGACGCTGCTGGCCAGCATCCCCGTTGGAAGCTATTGGTTAGGCGTTAGCGCGCCAGGGCTTGTCACCGCCAATGAAACCTTCTGGCGCAGCCTGGCTGCGCTGGCTGCGACGTTCTGGCTGGTCCTGAATCTGCCGTTTCCGCAATTAATTATCTTACTCAAACGCGCGCACGTTCCTCGCCTGCTCACTGAGCAGATCCTGCTAACCTGGCGCTTTATTTTTATCCTGTTAGACGAGGCGCTGGCTATTCATCGCGCACAAACGCTACGTTTTGGTTATCGTAGCTTGCCGTTGAGCTATCGCTCGCTGGCGATGCTGGTGGGATTGCTGTTTACCCGCGTGTTGATCCGCTACCAGCAAATGACCACCACACTGGATATCAAACTGTATCAGGGTGATTTTCACCTGTAAGGAAAAGTATGCTTGCCACTTCAGCGCTTTGGTTTCGCTATCAGGATGACCCGATCCTCAAAGGGCTAACGCTGGACTTTTCAACGCATGCCGTCACCGGGCTGGTCGGTGCTAATGGCTGCGGGAAATCCACGCTGTTTATGAACCTGAGTGGTTTACTGCGCCCGCAGGAAGGCGCGGTGATGTGGCAAGGCAAACCGCTGGATTACAGCAAGCGCGGCCTGCTGGCGCTGCGTCAGCAGGTGGCAACCGTATTTCAGGATCCCGATCAGCAAATTTTTTATACCGATATCGACAGTGATATTGCCTTCAGCCTGCGCAACCTTGGGGTGGATGAAGCTGAAATCTCCCGCCGGGTGGATGATGCGCTCACGCTGGTAGATGCCCAGCATTTTCGCCATCAGCCAATTCAGTGTTTAAGTCACGGGCAGAAAAAACGTGTGGCGATTGCCGGGGCGTTGGTGTTGCAGGCGCAGTATTTGCTACTGGATGAACCTACTGCGGGCCTTGACCCATCAGGTCGCACGCAGATGATTGAGATAATCAAACGCATCGTAGCGCAAGGAAACCACGTGGTTATCTCCAGCCATGATATCGATCTTATCTATGAAGTCAGCGATGCAGTGTACGTTTTACGCCGGGGTGAAGTGCTAACGCACGGCTCGCCGGGTGATGTGTTTGCCCGGACGGATCTTATTGAACAAGCGGGATTAACTCAGCCCTGGCTGGTGAAGCTGCATACCGAGCTGGGCTTCCCGCTGTGTAAAACAGAGGCTGAATTTTTTAGCTGTATGCGAGAGAACGCACTGAAGGAGGCGTCATGACGCAGGCAATAATGTTGCAGGGAACGGCATCTGATGTAGGTAAAAGCGTGTTGGTCGCCGGTCTGTGTCGAATTTTTTATCAGGATGGACTGCGTACCGCACCGTTCAAATCGCAGAACATGGCGCTGAACTCTGGCATTACGCCAGAGGGCAAAGAGATGGGCCGCGCGCAAATTTTTCAGGCTGAGGCCGCCGGTATTACGCCAGATGTGCGTATGAATCCGGTGCTGCTTAAGCCGACCAGCGATCGTAAAGCGCAGGTTGTGCTGATGGGCAAAGTGGCAACCGATATGGATGCGGTGAGCTACCACGAGTACAAACCGAAACTACGGGATCAAATCCTGTCTGTTTATAACAGTCTGGCGCAGGAGTTCGATGTGCTGGTACTGGAAGGGGCGGGAAGCCCGGCTGAGATTAACCTGCGCGATCGCGATATCGTCAATATGGGGATGGCAGAAATGGCACAGTGCCCTGTCGTTCTGGTAGCGGATATCGACCGCGGCGGGGTGTTTGCCTCCATTTACGGCACGCTGGCGCTACTGCACGACCATGAACGCGCCAGGGTAAAAGGGGTGATCATCAATAAATTTCGCGGTGATGTGGCGTTGCTGTATTCCGGGATTGAGCAAATTGAAGCGCTGACCGGCGTTCCGGTCCTGGGCGTCATGCCATGGCTGGACGTTGATCTGGAAGATGAAGATGGCGTTGCGCTGCAAAAGGGCAAATATTTGCGCACAGACAAACGCGACATCGATATCGCCGTTGTTCAGATACCACACATTTCTAACTTTACTGATTTCAATGCGCTTGCCGCACAGCCGGATGTGCGCGTGCGCTATGTTCGCCAGCCTGAAGAGTTGGCGGGGGCCGATCTGGTGATTCTGCCCGGCAGCAAAAACACCCTGGGCGATCTGGTGTGGCTGCGTGAAAGCGGGATGGCGCATGGCGTGGTGCAATTACATCGTAATCACGTACCCGTGGTGGGGATTTGCGGTGGCTATCAAATGCTCGGCGAAACCATCATTGATGAAGTTGAGTCAGGACTCGGTACGTTGCCGGGGCTGGGCTTGCTCAATACCGTAACGCATTTTGCCCAGCACAAAACCACGACCCTGGTTGAGGGGCAAATGTCCTCCTCGCTGCCGGACTGGCTGGCGGGTACCGCGGGATTATCCGTTCGCGGTTATGAAATTCATATGGGTGAAACGGCATTAACCGAGGAATGCCGGTCGGTGATGACGCTGCGTAAAGACGGCGGTAACGTGGCTGATGGCGCGGTCACTGCCGATGGCCTGACGTTCGGCACCTATCTTCACGGTCTGTTCGACAGCGATGAATTTACCCGTGCGCTGGTTAATGGCCTGCGAGAACGTAAAGGGTTAGCGCCGCTGGATTCCACCTTCCATTACGCGCAATATAAATCGCAGCAGTTTGATCTGCTGGCGGATGCGATGCGGCAACACATCGATATTGAGAAAATTTATACCATCATGCAGCAACACCGGGAGCCAGTATGATGATTCTGGTGACTGGCGGCGCGCGAAGCGGCAAGAGTCGGCATGCGGAAGCGCTGATCGCAGATTCTCCAAACGTTTTGTATATCGCGACTTCGCAGATTTTTGATGAGGAGATGGCTGCGCGAATTCAGCATCATCGTGACGGACGTCCTGCGCACTGGCGGACAGCCGAACGCTGGCAACATCTCGATGAACTGATTACGGCAGCAAACGATCCACAAGAAGCCATTCTGCTGGAGTGCATCACCACGATGGTGACTAACCTGCTGTTTGCGCTGGGCGGTGACAGCGACCCGGATAGCTGGGATTACGCGGCGATGGAGCAATCTATTGAGGATGAAATTCGTTCGCTGATTGCGGCCTGTCAGCGCTGTCCGGCCAGGGTTGTGCTGGTCACTAACGAAGTCGGAATGGGGATTGTTCCGGAGAACCGTCTGGCACGGCATTTTCGCGATATTGCAGGACGTGTGAACCAGCGACTGGCGGCGGCGGCTGATGAGGTCTGGCTGGTGGTATCAGGAATTGGAGTCAAAATTAAATGAGTAAGTTGTTCTGGGCAATGCTCTCTTTTATTAGTCGCTTGCCCGTTCCTGCTCGCTGGTCGCAAGGACTGGATTTCGAGCACTATTCTCGTGGCATTGTGATGTTCCCGCTAATTGGCGTGGTGCTGGGAGGGCTGACGGGGCTGGTCTTTATGGCGCTGCAGCCCTGGTGTGGTGTGCCGTTGGCGGCCCTGTTTGCAGTCCTCACGCTGGCGTTATTAACCGGGGGATTTCATCTCGACGGTCTGGCGGATACCTGTGACGGTATTTTTTCGGCCCGTCGACGTGAGCGGATGCTGGAAATCATGCGTGACAGCCGCCTGGGGACTCACGGTGGACTGGCGTTAATTTTCGTGTTGCTGGCGAAAGTGCTGGTGGTGAGCGAACTGGCTTTGCGGGGCACGCCGATGCTGGCGGCGCTTGCAGCCGCTTGTGTCGCCGGGCGGGGTACCGCTGTTTTGCTGATGTATCGACATCGCTACGCCCGCGAAGAAGGGCTGGGCAACGTCTTTATCGGTAAAGTCACCGGGCGTCAAACCTGCGTCACGTTGGGATTTGCGGCGATCCTGGCTGCCGTGCTTCTTCCTGGCATGCGCGGCGTGGCGGCGCTGGTTGTTACGATAGTGGCGATTTTTATTCTTGGGCAGTTATTAAAACGCACGTTGGGTGGGCAGACCGGCGATACGCTGGGCGCAGCCATTGAACTTGGCGAGTTGATTTTCCTGCTGGCTCTGCTCTGAGTCAGCCAACATACTGGAACCCTTATGCAGACTTTAACCTCTTTACTCCACGCAATCCCTTCACCTGATAGTGCTGCGATGCTGCGTGCACAGCAGCATGTCGATGGCTTGCTTAAACCGCCAGGAAGTCTTGGTCGACTCGAGTCGCTCGCCGTGCAACTGGCCGGAATGCCGGGTCTGAAGGGCGTACCGCATGTGAATGGCAAAGCGATGCTGGTGATGTGCGCCGATCACGGTGTATGGGATGAAGGGGTTGCTGTTTCGCCTAAAATCGTCACGGCTATTCAGGCTGCTAATATGACGCGTGGGACGACAGGCGTTTGTGTGCTGGCCGCTCAGGCGGGGGCAAAGGTACATGTGATTGATGTCGGCATCGATGCTGAGCTTATCCCTGGCGTGGTGAATATGCGCGTGGCGCGCGGCTGCGGCAATATTGCACAAGGCCCGGCAATGAGTCGTTCGCAGGCCGAGGAGCTGCTGCTGGAGGTTATCCGCTATACCCATGAGCTGGCCAAAGATGGCGTAACGCTGTTTGGCGTCGGTGAACTTGGTATGGCAAATACGACACCAGCGGCGGCAATCGTCAGCGTGCTGACCGGCAGCGATGCCGAGGATGTGGTGGGTATCGGCGCTAACCTGCCGCTTTCAAGAGTAGGCAATAAAGTCGATGTTGTGCGGCGAGCAATCGCCGTCAATCAACCGGATCGCAATGACGGTATTGATGTGCTGGCTAAGGTAGGCGGGTTTGATCTGGTCGGCATGGCGGGTGTGATGTTGGGGGCGGCCTCCTGCGGTCTGCCGGTCGTGCTGGACGGTTTTCTCTCTTATTCCGCTGCGCTGGCGGCCTGCCAGATTGCGCCGCAGATTAAACCTTACCTGATCCCGTCACATTTCTCCGCCGAGAAGGGGGCTCGCACCGCGCTGGCGCATCTTGAACTGGAGCCGTATCTCAATATGGGGATGCGTTTGGGCGAAGGCAGCGGGGCCGCGCTGGCGATGCCGATTGTTGAAGCCGCCTGTGCAATGTACAACAACATGGGGCAGCTTGCCGCCAGTAACATTGTGCTTCCGGATGGTAAGGAAGCATAGTTTTCGGCCACGCTGAACCTCGCCCCATGGTGCAATACCGTTCAGTTAAGCCTGTATGGAAATGTTTTGCTCTGAATCAGTTTCCGTTCACCTTATGTGCGTTGCTTCTCTGATAACGTTATACCTGTGAACGCGCAAGGAAGGCTCACCGCCGCCTCCCTTGCATCCCTGGCTCCCGGCGGGAAAATCGTCGCTGCGCGATTCATTCGTCTTATGCCGTCCGCCTGTCGGGTCGGGGCCGGGCCTGCGTCCCTGCTGGCCGTCCCCTCTGCCCGCATCCCTGCGGGCAGACCCGGTCAGCCGTCAACGCCTCATCGATTTTCAGCCGGACCGGGGTCATCGCTGCAACGCGCTGACTTCCAGTTAACTCTGTTTTGCTATTCAGATAAAAAACGCAGGTGGTCAGGTGTGGGCTGGTCCGGCTGAAAATTGCCGACGTGTTTCCGTAAGGCCGGGAGAACCCGCAGGGATGCGGGTTCAGGGCGCGTTTTGCAGGGACGCTGCCTCGCGTCCGGCCCGGTAGCCTGGAGGAATAAACGGAGGGGACCACGAAGTGGCAATTTTCCCGCCGGGAGCCGGGATTGTAAAGGGCGTGGCGGAGAACGCCCTTTACACGTTCACAGGAATCGGTGTTTCAGAGAAACGATGCACATGAGGTGAACGGAACCCTTACCGTGAGATAGCATATTCATAACTTCTGCCAACACAGGTGATGCTTTCTGATACAGAGGCGTTAACTGAACTGCATTAGCCTCAGGCGGCTTTTTTATGCGGATTTTAGGCGTAACCCACTAAAACTGATAATAAAAGCTATAATTAACGGATATCTGCTGCGGCGAAGGAAAGGAAAAAGATGCGTCGTGTAAAACTGCTTTGTTCACTCATTATGCTGCTCGTGAGTCAGAGCGCGCAGGCGGTGAGTTATCCGCTCCCGCCTGAAGGCAGTCGCCTGGTGGGGAGCCCTTTGACCATTACGGTACCTTCAGGAAACACTCAGCCGTTGGAAGCTTTTGCCGCGCAGTACGGACAGGGGTTGAGCAATATGCTGGAGGCCAATCCCGGCGTGGATGTTTTTCTGCCTAAGTCTGGCTCTACGCTGGTTGTGCCACAGCAACTGATATTACCGGATACTGTACGCGAGGGGATCGTAATCAACGTCGCAGAAATGCGCCTTTACTATTATCCCGCTGGCAGCAATACGGTTGAGGTTTTACCCATTGGCATTGGCCAGGCGGGCAGAGAAACGCCGCGTAACTGGGTGACGGCGGTAGAACGTAAGCAGGAAGCACCAAGCTGGACGCCTACGCCGAATACCCGGCGCGAATACGCAGCACGTGGGGAAAGCCTGCCGGCGTTTGTTCCTGCCGGGCCGGATAACCCGATGGGACTGTATGCGATTTATATCGGCAGGCTTTATGCCATTCATGGCACAAATGCGAATTTCGGTATTGGTCTGCGGGTAAGTCAGGGGTGTATCCGTTTACGTAATGACGACATTAAATATCTGTTTGATACCGTACCGGTAGGGACGCGTGTGCAACTGATAGACCGACCGGTGAAATACAGCGTAGAGCCGGACGGTAGTCGCTGGGTGGAAGTGCATGAACCACTGTCACGAAACCGGTCGGAATACGAGTCTGACAGAAAAGTTCCCTTGCCAGTCACCCCCGCGCTGCGCACCTTCATCAGCGGGAATGACGTGGATGTGAGTCGCGGAAATCAGGCACTGGAAAGACGCTCCGGCATGCCGGTGAATATCAGTCTGATTCAGACCCATTACTAATTTTCAAGGCGCCCCTGTGACCCTTAGCCTGAGTGGGTCGCTTTTTTAATTTGATACTGTCCCATTTTTACCACGCCAATATGGTCTGCCATTAGCTGCGCCTCGTGTTCGCTGTGTGTAACCAGCAGTGCCGTTTGCCCGGCGGCACGCAAAATATCCCGCACCTCGTTGCCAAGACGCTCACGCGTGCGCTTATCAAGGCTGGAGAAAGGCTCATCGAGCAGCAGGATTTCCGGATGCGGCGCCAGCGCGCGCGCAAGAGCGATACGCTGCTGTTGACCGCCGGACAGTTCATGCGGATAACGGCTGGCATGACTGTGCAACTCCACCATTTTTAACAGCTCCGCCACCCGGACCTGCTGCTGCTCACGCGGCATACGTCGTAACCCAAAGGCCACGTTTTGTTGCGCGGTCAGGTGAGGGAATAACGCATATTCCTGAAAGACCATGCCGACATGCCGTTTTTCCGGCGGCAGATGAACACCGGAACCGGCAACGCGGCGCTGCGACACATAGATCTCTCCGCTTCGCAGCCGTTCAAATCCGGCAACTGCGCGTAACACGGTGGTTTTTCCGCAACCTGAAGCGCCCAGTAGACAGGCGATCTCTCCTTTACGTACCGACATTGAAAACCCGCTCAGCACCGATTGCTGGCTGTTGCCGTAGGCAACATGCACATCCTGGAGTCGTAATGCAATTTCTGACATTGTTACTCTCTTAACCACGGCGAGTCATCTGGTGACGCACCAACAAAATAACCGGTAGCGTGCCAGCTAAAACAATCATTAGCGCGGCGATAGCACCTTCTTCATAGG
This sequence comes from Citrobacter sp. RHBSTW-01044, assembly GCF_013781945.1. Classification (NCBI taxonomy): domain Bacteria; kingdom Pseudomonadati; phylum Pseudomonadota; class Gammaproteobacteria; order Enterobacterales; family Enterobacteriaceae; genus Citrobacter; species Citrobacter sp. RHBSTW-01044. The sequence goes on from NZ_CP056180.1 coordinate 1,910,469, forward strand.
TTCCACGGGCGGCTTCTGCATACAGCAACGTAGCCAGCGTTTCGAAGTTTACCGGGCGCAACAGCAACGTTGTTGGCAGTTCTTTCATGGCATCGGCAAAAACCAGCAGGGCGCTACTCACTAACGCCGGGCGCAGCAATGGGAAATGAACCCGTGCAAATGTGCCGGCACCATTCTCACCCAACAGACGAGAAGCCTGCTCCAGCGAAGGCGGAATGCGGCCCAGGCCGGAATCCAGTGCGCCGATAGCAATCGCCTGGAAACGCATGGCACAACAAATTACCAGCAGGATCCCGGCAGACATCAGCGGCAGGCCGCGAACATCCAGTAAATCTGCCAGCCAGCGGTCGACTGCCATCGCGGGGGTTAAAAAACCAATCGCCAGAATTGTACCGGGAACCGCGTAGCCTAAAGAAGCCAGACGCATCACACCACGGCGAAATCCTGGCATCGCGTTATCTGCGGCGCTATGCCGCGCGCTCCAGGCCACCAACATACTGACGCAAACCACCACCAACGTGGTTCCCGCGGCCAGTGATAACGTATTTTGTAATGCAGCCAGTAACGAGGAGGATATAGGGCTCTCGTCACCTATATGTTTGGCGCTTTCCCAGATTAAAAACAGCACCGGGGCCAGAAAGCCCAGCACAACTGGCAGCGAAATAACGACACCGAGTAGCCAGCCACGCCAGCCTTGCACGCGGGTGGGTTGAATCTCCCGCAGGCTACGGCTGCTGAATCCCTGTTTTCTGCGGCCATAAAATTCCAGCGTCAGAATAAAGAATATAAACATCAGCATCATGCAGGCGATTTGCGCTGCGGCAGATAAATCAGAGCGAGAGATCCACGTGGTGTATACGGTAACTGTTAACGTTTGTACCCCGAGAAATTCCGACGCGCCGATATCGTTAAGCGTCTCCAGCAGCGCCAGACTGATCCCGACGGCCAGTGCCGGGCGAGCCATGGGGAGAGCAACACGAAAAAAGGTCCCGGTTGCGCTGCAACCCAGCGTACGTGCAGCTTCCAACAGATGGGCCGGCTGGCTGATAAACATGGCGCGGGTTGTCAGGTACACGTAAGGATAAAGTACTAATCCGAGCAGGATTATTGCGCCGGAAAGGGAACGTAAATCGGGCAGGCGGAACTGTCGCGGGTTGTCAAAGCCCAGTATAAAACGGATAAAGGTTTGCAACGGGCCAATCGGATGCAGCAGATCGAGCCATGCAAAGGCAACGATGTAGGTCGGCATTGCCAGCGGCAACAGCAGCGCCCAACTGAGAATTTTTCGCCCAGGGAAATCCCATGCCGTTACCGCCCATGCGCTGCCTACGCCAATGACGCCAACCATTATCGCGACACCCGCTAGCAACAGCACGGTGTTTTTGAGCGCTGAAGGCAGTACATATGTCATAAGATTATCCCAGTGGGATAAATCAGCCTGAGTGGCCTGCCAGATCAGCGCAACGATGGGGGTCAGGACGCCAAGCGCGACGCACAACGCGCCAAGATGCAACGGCGTTAATAATGACTGCGGCCCGGAAACCAGGCCGCGTAACGTCGGAAACTGCAGCGATTTATTGATCGAATCCAACTTTATCTACCAGCAGGCTAGCTTGTTTACGATACTTCACGATCTCTGTGAGCGGTGTTTTATCGACGTCGATTTCACCGATTGTGGCGCTAATGACCGGGTCAAGCGTTACGCCTTTCAGTACCGGATATTCGAAGTTCGCTTTCGCATACTGCTGCTGGGCAGGCGCGGAAACCAGATATTCCATCAGCTTAACGGCATCGGCTTTATTTGGCGCATAGCGGGCAACGGCAGCGCCGCTGATGTTGACGTGCGTACCGCCATTTTCAAAGGTTGGTTTAACGACTTTAATGGCATCGCCCCACTGACGAGCATCGCTGCCTTCTTTGGCGTTTTTCATATGGCCGACATAATAGGAGTTTGCCAGGCCGATATCACAAATTCCACCGAGGATATCGCGGGCAACATCGCGATCGCCGCCGGTGGCTTTACGCGCCAGGTTAGCCTTCACGCCGCGCAGCCATTCTTCGGTTTTGGCTTCACCATGATGGGCAATCATCGCGGCGATCAGCGCCGTGTTGTAGGGGTGCTGACCGGAACGAATACAAACTTTACCTTTGTATTCTGGGCTGGCGAGCTGTTCGTAATGCCAGTTATCGATTGGCAGCGACTTCTCGGCATACAGTACGCGGGCGCGCATAGAAAGCGCAAACCACTGATTATCCGCGCCGCGCAGATTCGCCGGAATGGCGGCTTTCAGCGCTTCTGACTCTACCGGCTGGGTGACGCCGGCTTCAACTAAATCGATGAGATTTCCGGCATCGACGGTCATCAGCAGGTCGGCAGGGGAGTTTTTGCCTTCAGCCTTAACACGCTCCAGCATACCGTCTTTGATATAGACCGTACTTACTTTGATACCGCTGGTTTTAGTCCAGCTATCAAGTAAAGGCTGGATCAGGCCCGGTTCACGGGTGGTGTAAAGCGTTAACGTTTCCTGAGCGAAAGCTGGCAGGCTGACAGAGAAGAGGAGGGCAGAGGCAAGCGTGATACGGCGCAATCCGGTGCGAGTCAGAGCATTCATCGTTTTTATCCCAGAGTAATTGGAACATGCAGTGAACCGAGTCGGGGCTCGTTCTTTTGGCTCGCGTACAATAAATGATAATCACTAGCACTTACAATAATTGCAAAGTTTAAACGATTTACATTTACACAACTTTAATCAACGATGTGATGCGGCATGGAATGGGGAGTTATGGCAGACTGAGCGCTTATAGAGGCAGCTTTTACACAGACATGAAAAGCAAAAAGCCCGCTTAAGTTTCCTTAAGCGGGCTTCTTAAATTTGGCTCCTCTGACTGGACTCGAACCAGTGACATACGGATTAACAGTCCGCCGTTCTACCGACTGAACTACAGAGGAATCGTGTGAACGAGGCGCATATTACTGACCTCATCATGAGGTGTCAACAGTAAAATTAGCGCGTCATTTCAATTGGTTAATTAATCTTCAAATTCAGTGTTAATGCGTGTTTGGTGAGCGATAATCGTCGTCTCCCCGGGTATCGCCTAACCGCTCCATGGGGTTCTGGCGATAAAACTGGATGAAACGCTGCCATAAGGCAGGAAAACGCGGAGCAAATAATTCAGGAGCACTGAAAAAATACTCGGATAGCACGGCAAAGCATTCAGCAGGATCGGTCGCTGCGTAGGCATCTATACTGCACGCAGTTTCACCAACCAGATCGATCTCATCCTGAATATTGTTCATTGCAGCATGCAGGTCGTGTTCCCAACCGGCGATATCGCGCAGGGGAATCGCCGGAATACCGCTGGCACGATCGCCATTACGCATATCAAGCTTGTGCGCCACTTCATGGATGATCAGATTAAAGCCGGAGGCATCAAAGGAATCCTGAATATCAAGCCAGTTGAGGATTATCGGGCCTTGTTGCCAACTCTGCCCGGACTGTACCACGCGTTGATTATGCACCAGCCCAATGTCGTCTTCCCATTCATCGTCTACGACAAATGGGGCAGGGTAGATGAGAACTTCATGAAACCCGTCGAGCCACTCAATCCCCATTTCCAGAACAGGTAAACAGAATAGCAGAGCAATGCGCGCACTTTTTAGCGGGTCCAGCTCAAACCCCTGAAGAGCGACTAACCTTTTTTGTTGTAAAAAGCGCTCGGCCAGGGCAATAAGTCTGGCTTGTTCTTGCTCGGTGAGATTCACCAAAAGGGGAATAGCCAGGGCGTCGTCCCATGGCCAATCGTCACTCCGGGTTGCTTCTTGTTCTTTCCAGGGCCACTTAATCATCGTTTTGCTCGCAAACTCGTCACTTGAACGAAATTGACGGAACTGGGTCTGTTAAAATGCCAAATTACCTGGCATCATGGCAACCGCCAAAACGGAGAGATGCCAGAGCGGCTGAATGGACCGGTCTCGAAAACCGGAGTAGGGGCAACTCTACCGGGGGTTCAAATCCCCCTCTCTCCGCCACTATTCAAGCACTTGCACGCCTTGCTTTCAACGACAGTTCTCATGGATGTCTTTTTCTTTGAGTATCCTCACAAGTTTATCGTTGTAATGCCCGTGTGGTAAAAAATACGCTTCGTTGAACAAAAAAGCCCGCAGCGCGGGCTTTTGAGTTTGTGGAGATTAGAACTGGTACACAATACCCATGGCAAACTGATCATCAACTGCGTTGCCAGTAATTGCGCCGTCTTCTTTATCCAGCAGGTTAAATTTATACGCTGTGTAGACGTTCATATTTTTATTGAAGTAGTACCAGGTGCCGAGCTCGACGTAATTCACGCGGTCAGCGTTAACACCGCCGGCCAGGTCTTTACCCTGCGAGTAAACGTAACCCAGAGATGGACGCAGACCAAAGTCGAACTGATATTGAACGACTGCTTCAACGTTTTGCGTTTTGTTTGCAAAAACCGGATCGGTTCCGGTTCCGGTTCCGGTTCTGGTCATATTACGCGTTTCGCCATACATCGCTGCCGCATAAACGCTGTTGGCGTCATATTTTGCTGCCAAAGACCAGACTTCAGCGTTGCTGCCATAGCCATCAATGGATTGTTTGTCCGCACGGTCGGATTTACCATACACCGCGACGACACCAAAGCCATCCACGTTATAGTCCACCGACATGCTGTAGCCGTCGCCATTTGCTTTAGTGCGATCGCGATCGTCATTTTTGCCCTGGTACTGCAGCGCGAAATTAAGACCCTCAACCATGCCGAAGAAGTCTGTGTTGCGGTAGGTCGCCACGCCGTTGGTACGACCGGTCATGAAATTATCCGTCGCAGCCCATGAATCGCCACCCCATTCAACCAGCATATCGGTGTAGGCTGCCGCATCGTAGGCTACGCCATAGTTACGACCATAATCAAATGAGCCGTAATCCGCATATTTCAGGCCCGCGAAGGCCAGACGGGTTTTTTGCTCCTGAACTCCTTCTGCATTGCTGGCGTCGAGGTTGTGTTCAAACTGACCAAAACCTGTCAACTCGTTGCTGATCTGGGTTTCACCTTTCACCCCAAAACGGGCGTAAGAGGTGTCAGCATTTTCACTGTTACTGCTATCCGTATTCGACCAGATGCGTTCGCCTACCATCTTGCCGTAAAAATCAATTTTATTGCCGTTCTTATTATAAATTTCAGCCGCATTTGCTGCGCTTGCAGCGAATAAGGCAGGGAGAAGCAGTGCCAGTACTTTTCTTTTCATTATGTATTCCCTTTATATAATAATTAAAATGAATATGTAGCGCTATCTGAAAGACTACATTTTAATACTATCCATGAAGTTCATTTAATTTTAAATATAACATGTAACAAATGTATTTAAGATATTTCAAAATATTTCATTGCTGCTTTTATATAATTAAAATCGCATGTCGTTTGAATTAATATTATCTATATAAATGTATTTTTATCATATGGTTATGATTTTTGTTGTTCTATCTTGTTAAATGTATATTATTGATATTTGTTATTTATTTTTGTGTGCGTAATTATAATTGATCTGTTTGTTATTGAATAATGGATTTATATATCCGTGATAGTGATAATTATTAAGGGGATAATATGTAGTGATGATAAAAAAGCGTCGACGGTAGTCTGACATGAGAATTGTTGCTAAGGTGGTTTTCTTTCTGCGAAGAGCGAGAGTATGGAACTACAGTACTGGCAGTCGAAATTTGAAGCCTGGTTACGTGACAATCATTCCGGGCACGACGCTGCCCATGACATCTTTCATTTTCGTCGCGTCTGGATGACGTCACAAAAGTTGAGCATGGATGTGACCGTAGACTGGCTGGTGGTGCTGACGGCGTGCTACTTCCACGATCTCGTCAGTTTGCCGAAGAACCATCCCGATCGTCATCGTTCGTCGGTACTGGCAGCCCAGGAAACGCGTCGCGTTTTGAAGCGTGATTTCCCTGATTTCCCACAACAACGATTACCTGCCGTGTGCCATGCTATTGAGGCGCATAGTTTCAGCGCCAAAATCGTACCAGAAACCCTTGAAGCCAAAATCGTGCAGGATGCTGACCGGCTTGAGGCGTTGGGGGCAATTGGTTTAGCACGGGTATTTGCCGTGTCCGGCGCGTTAGGCGTGGCGCTGTTTGATGCGGAAGATCCGTTTGCCCGACAGCGTAGCCTTGATGATAAACAGTACGCACTCGATCACTTCCAGACCAAATTGTTGACGCTGCCGCTGACGATGCAAACTGAACACGGTCGGCATTTGGCGCAACATAATGCTGACTTCTTACTGACGTACATGGCGAAGCTGAGTGCGGAGTTAAAAGGAGAATATGAAATGCTGGATCTTGACGCGATTCAACCCTTTAAGCTGCGTTAGTCGCCAGTACAGCCGCAACGTCAACCGCGCTAATTTATGTTAACCTGTCAGCTATCCATTTCGGCCGGTTAAATGTATGCAGGATAATTTTTCAGTAGCAGGTTCCATGAACCCGATGACAGATGATAACGAGGCCGCCGCACAGGTGATTTTGGCTAAGTTGCTTGAAATATATGACGTGAAAACGCTGGTTGCTCATCTGAATGGTGTTGGCGAGAACCGCTGGAGTCCGGCCATCTTCAAGCGAGTGGTTGCCAATGAAACGTGGCATCGCCTCAGCGACGGTGAGTTGGCTCATCTGAACGACTTGCTGCCGAGGCCGCCTGCGCATCATCCACATTATGCTTTTCGCTTTATCGATCTTTTTGCCGGTATTGGCGGCATTCGTCGCGGCTTTGAGGCGATTGGCGGGCAGTGCGTGTTTACCAGTGAGTGGAACAAGCATGCGGTGCGCACCTACAAAGCGAATCACTACTGTGATCCTCACCAGCACCATTTTAATGAAGATATTCGCGATATCACCCTCAGTCATCATGATGGGGTGAGCGACCTGCAGGCGGCGGAACATATCCGCCAGCATGTTCCGCAGCATGACGTGCTGCTGGCGGGATTTCCTTGTCAGCCATTCTCTCTGGCCGGTGTATCAAAGAAAAACGCGTTAGGGCGGGCTCATGGCTTCGCCTGCGATACGCAAGGCACACTTTTTTTTGACGTGGTGCGCATCATCGATGCGCGTCGGCCGGCAATATTTGTGCTCGAAAACGTCAAAAACCTGAAGAGTCACGATCAGGGGAAAACGTTCCGCATCATTATGCAAACGCTGGATGAGCTGGGTTATGACGTGGCTGATGCACACGATAACGGGCCGGACGATCCGAAAATTATCGATGGGCAACATTTTTTGCCCCAGCATCGCGAACGTATTGTGCTCGTCGGCTTTCGCCGCGATCTGAATCTGAAATCAGACTTCACGCTGCGCGATATTGTCTCCCGCTATCCTCAGCGGCGTACGACGCTGGCGGAGCTACTTGAGCCGACCGTCGACGCAAAATATGTGCTCACGCCGGTGCTGTGGAAATATCTGTATCGTTATGCGAAAAAGCATCAGGCACGGGGCAATGGATTTGGCTATGGCATGGTGTATCCCAGCAATCCCGATTGCGTAACGCGCACATTATCGGCGCGTTACTATAAAGATGGGGCGGAGATCTTGATCGACCGCGGTTGGGATATGGCGCTGGGTGAAAAGGATTTTGATGATCCGCACAATCAGCGATACCGTCCGCGCAGGCTGACGCCCAGAGAGTGCGCGCGCCTGATGGGATTTGAATCACCTCAGGGCTATCAGTTCAGGATCCCGGTGTCGGACACACAGGCTTATCGTCAGTTTGGTAATTCGGTGGTCGTCCCGGCATTTGCGGCAGTAGCCAGACTGCTGGAGCCAAAAATCAAACAGGCGGTTGCTATTCGCGAGAAAGAGAAACTGCATGGCAGACGTTCACGATAAAGCGACGCGCAGTAAAAATATGCGGGCGATAGCAACCCGCGATACCGCAATTGAAAAACGCCTTGCCAGCGTACTGGCAGAGCAGGGGGTAACGTTTCGTGTGCAGGATGCGACGTTACCTGGTCGTCCCGATTTCGTGGTGGATGATTATCGTTGTGTGATTTTTACCCACGGCTGTTTCTGGCATCATCACAACTGCTATCTATTCAAAGTCCCCGCAACACGAACAGCGTTCTGGCTGGAAAAAATAGGCAAAAATGTTCAGCGTGACGCGCGGGATTGCGAAAAATTGCAGGCTCTGGGCTGGCGCGTACTGATTGTCTGGGAGTGCGCCCTGCGTGGGCGCGAAAAGCTGGGGGATGACGCGTTGTCCGAACGCGTCATCGAGTGGATCTGCGGCGGTGGCGCAAGTGCGCAGATCGACACCCTCGGTATCCATTTACTGTAACGTCTTTTCCGACGGGGTTGCAACGGCGTCCGCTTTAATGGGAAATAAGTATTTACCGAGTGTGACCAGTACCACCGCAAATACAATCACGCCAAGCGCCAGCCATTCGATGGGCGCCAGACTTTCACCTCCCAGGCCGGTACCTAACAGTACGGCGACAACCGGATTAACGTAGGCATAGCTGGTGGCTAATGCCGGGCTGACGTTGCGGATCAAGTACATGTACGCGTTGATGGCAATAATAGAACCAAACACGGCCAGATAGGCGACCGCCATAAAGCCTGAAAACGTCGGCATAGTGGTCAACTTTTCCCCGGAAATCAGCGAGGCGCACATCAGCACAATACCGGCGGCTAACATTTCAATGGCTCCGGCCATCATGCCAACGGGTAACGTTATGCGCGAGCCGTACACTGAGCCAAACGCCCAGCTTATCGAACCTATCAGGATTAAAATTGCTCCCCATGGATTACCACTCAAATTACCACCGCTGTTCAGCATGATGATCCCCGCGAGTCCAATTGCGATCCCCATCCATTCAAGTTTGCGCGTTTTGATGCCAAAAAAGTGGCTAAAACACAGCGTAAACAGCGGGACGGTGGCGACCACCACGGCGGCAATACCGGAAGGCACGTTTTGATGTTCTGCGACGGTGACGAGTCCGTTACCGACAGCCAGCAGCAGGATACCAATTAACGCGGCGTTCAGGAGCACGCGCAGAGGCGGCAGCTTATGTCCGCGGATAAGTAAGAATGCTGTTAATAAAATCCCCGCAGAGAGAAAACGAACGCCAGCCATCATCAACGGCGGCCAGCTTTCAACGCCAATGCGAATAACGAAGTACGTGGAACCCCAAATGATGTACAGCGCGAAAAGCGCACTGAAAAGCGGTAGCAATTGCCTGAAACGCATAATCCCTCACGGTGGAAATAAAAAGGTGCAACATAGTAAACGTCAAAACTATCTTGCTGGCGAGATTTATAATTACGTGCTGATGTTAAAAATTTGTTGACCAGAAAGGTCAGTTTCAGCATTGCGTGTTTTACTTCATACTTATGACTGCAAAAAAATAATATTGAGGGTAAAAATTTTGGCAGGAAGTAGCTTATTGACCTTACTCGATGATATCGCCACTTTGCTGGATGATATCTCTGTCATGGGAAAACTGGCCGCGAAAAAAACCGCGGGTGTGCTGGGAGATGATCTGTCGCTTAACGCGCAGCAGGTGTCGGGTGTGCGGGCGAACCGCGAACTCCCGGTGGTCTGGAGCGTCGCGAAAGGATCGTTTGTTAACAAAGTTATCCTTGTGCCGTTGGCGCTATTGATAAGCGCCTTCATTCCCTGGGCGATCACCCCCTTATTAATGGTAGGCGGGGCGTTCCTCTGTTTTGAAGGTGTAGAAAAAGTTCTCCATACCCTGGAAGCGCGTAAGCACAAAGAAACCCCGGAAGAGCGTCAGCAGCGTCTGACATCATTGGCAGCACAGGATCCGCTCACCTTTGAGAAAGATAAAATCAAAGGGGCGATACGTACCGACTTTATTTTATCTGCTGAGATTGTCGCGATTACGCTGGGGATCGTAGCGGATGCGCCATTGTTGAATCAGGTGTTGGTGTTATCTGGCATCGCGTTAGTGGTGACAGTGGGGGTCTACGGCCTGGTCGGGATTATCGTTAAGCTCGATGATATCGGATACTGGTTGGCAGAAAAGCGCAGTACGCTGGCCCAGTCGCTGGGTAAAGGGTTGCTGGTCGTTGCTCCCTGGCTTATGAAAACACTTTCCGTGGTCGGCACGCTGGCGATGTTTTTGGTTGGCGGCGGAATTGTGGTGCACGGAATAACACCGCTGCATCATGCGATTGAACATTTTGCCCAACAGCAAAGTGCATTGATTGCGCTGATGCTTCCGACCCTGCTGAATCTGGTGCTCGGATTTATCATTGGCGCAATAGTGGTGCTGCTGGTGAAAACCGTCGCCAGAGTGCGCGGAGTTTCGCACTAATTGTCGCAGGGTTGATTACGCAAAACCCTTCTTTGTCGTCTAAGGTGTAAAGGTTTCTCTTGATACAGGAGGCAGGTATGGTCTTTTCTGTCAGTGAGGAAGTCACCTCCAAAGAGGGTGGCCCACGCATGATCGTTACCGGGTATGCCAGCGGAATGGTGGAGTGTCGCTGGTACGACGGCTTTGGCGTCAAACGGGAAGCATTCCGTGAAGATGAACTGGTGCCGGGCGAGCGAAGAACGCTCTGCCAGGATGCCTGAACACCTGGGGTGTGCGTAACCGGGTGATCTTTCAATCATTAGTTATATTTATCATTTTAGTGAGAATTATTTACTTGTCAGGCAAAAAAATTGCAGATAAGGTTTGTTTCACATCAGATTTCCTGGTGTAACGAATTTTCAAGTGCTTCTTGCATAAGCAAGCTTGATCCCGACCCGATAAGGGCCGGGATTTTTTTCGCCCTCAGTCAGCGATTGATCTCCGACACGCTAAAATCATGGATATCAAGCTCGAACGCGTCGGCCAGTTCATGCCACGTGTGGTAATCACGTCCGTCGACGCTGACGCGTTCCGGGTCATCCTGACTGCGATGAATTTCACTCTCGCAGATTTCGTTGATTGCCTTCAGTAGCGCGTCCACATCGACGCTGACTTCACGTTTGGCCGTATCGCTGTACTCTTTCGCGGTTTTCATCCTCATACCTCTCAACCGTTAAGGATACCGGGGGAGCGCATCCAAACATCAGATACGCACAACTTAAGTATAGACCGTCGATAAAACCCGCAATCGCGCGAGGCGGGCGCTGCCAGAAAAAGGAAATTGTTCTACACTGGCACAAAGCCACAGGAGGAAAACTATGAAGGTGAATGATCGGGTCACAGTCAAAACGGACGGCGGTCCTCGTCGACCGGGCGTGGTACTGGCTATCGAAGAGTTTAGTGAAGGCACCATGTACCTGGTTTCGCTGGAAGACTACCCGCTCGGTATCTGGTTCTTTAATGAAACAGGTCATCAGGATGGTATCTTCGTGGAAAAAGTAGAATAAGGTGAGTTTTGCTGCATGATCCTGACTGGTGGATTCGCCACCAGTCAGAACGTGTTAGCGCGTATTCACAAAGATACCATTGGTAACGTTATCGGTGAGTCTCACAACGTGATAGATAACTTGCTTATTATGCGTCTTTATCTTTCGTTTTATATTCCCCTTATGGGATGACACGGTCTTGGCCTTGATATTCATTTGGTCGGATATCTGTATTGTTCCCTGACCCTCCATCCACATGCGTAGCATGCTGGACTCGGTACGGCTCAATGATAATGTCGGTAGATTCACATCAATGACAAAATCTACTTCTTTTTTCAGAATATCGCCAAGGAGTTCATCCAGTGAATCTGGTTTAATCGACTTAGAACTAATCAATAAATTTTTTCTGACTAATAGATACTCATCAAAATGCACGTTGGCAATTGCCATAAACACAATAAATAATGTGCCGGGATGCTGATTAATGATTTGCTTTATTTGCTGGCTATTAGCAGGATCGTGGATAAAGCAGTCCTCATTAATAAACACCACAGCGGGCTGTTGAGAGACACAGGCGAGACTGAGCTCCTCAACGTTAGAAATGTTGTTGATTTCCCTTTTCTTCACCCCCCGACTTACCAGATATCCGGTCAACCCTAGCCGGGTGTAACTGCACAAATCCATAATAATCGTTGACATGGCATACCCTCACTCAATGCGTAACGATAATTCCCCTTACCTGATTATTTTCATCACAACTAAACGGAATAATAACGACCCAAGATGACGCTTTCGCTGTTTTTCAGGCGAAATTACTATCCCGTAAAGTTGCGTATAATTTGCCAGGAAACATCTTAAAGTAAAGTAAATGTTGCGTTATGTGAGTGAGTCAATAATAAATAAACCGCGACAGAGATATCCTGGTGGATGTTGTCGCTTTTTAAAATTAGGACAATCCTTAGTAAAACAGGATAAAAATTAAGGGTTATTATTTTCCGGGCATTTCGCTGACAATATCAGCCAACAGATTAAAAATTTCGCTGAATAATCGCTCGCAGAATGGCGCAATTAATGGCATCAGGGCCGCCATTAATGAAATACCCACGGCGAGGGTGAGTGGAAAACCGATGACGAAAATCGACAGCTGCGGCGCCATGCGATTCAACAGACCGAGTGCGAGGTTTAGGGTGAGTAGCAGCGTCATTATCGGCAGGGCCAACATTAGCCCGTTGAGGAAAATCAGGCTACCCGCCCGCGCCAGCGCGAGAAACGCATTGCTGTTCACCGGATTGCCGCCGATTGGCAAGGTATGAAATGTATCCACCAACAGCGAAATAAGCCACAAATGGCCGTTAAAAGTCAGGAATAACAGCATGGCGAGCATGTCGATCAGTCTCGCCAGTACCGGCATATTCAGACGGCTGCCGGGATCAAAGAAGGTTGCGAAGGAGAGACCCATTTGCAGACCAATCAATTCCCCGGCGGTACGTACTGCCGCGAACGCAAACTGCATAGTGAAGCCCAGAGCGATGCCGATCAGGATTTGTTGCATTGCATGCCATAGCGCCACGATAGAAAAGATAGGGACGTCTACCGGGGGAATCGACGGAGCGATAACGACGGTTATCATTAACCCCAGCCCCAGTTTTACCCGTTTGGGGATCGCGCGCTCGCTGAGAATCGGGGCCGTTGAGATGAGCGCCAGGATGCGCAGCAAAGGCCAGAAGTAAAGATTCAGCCAGTGGAGCCACTCAACGCTGGTCACCTGCAGCATAATGTTATCTACCCGATGATATAGGGGATATTGCTGAACAGCGTACGCACGTAGTCGAGCAGCAGGTTAAGCATCCACGGGCCGGCAACAATGATGGCAATAAAAACCGCGACAATTTTGGGAATGAAGGACAGCGTCATTTCGTTTATCTGGGTCGCCGCCTGCAAAATACTGATGATAAGTCCTGTAACGAGGGCGACCAACAGCAAAGGCGCGGCAAGGGCCAGGGCGACTTTCATCGCCTCTGTGCCCATCATCATGACCGATTCAGGTGTCATTTCGCGCCTCTAACTGTAAAAGCTTTGAGCTAGCGAGCCGACAAGCAACTGCCAACCGTCTACCAACACAAACAGCATCAGCTTGAACGGTAGCGCGATCGTGGCCGGGGGGACCATCATCATCCCGAGCGCCATCAGCACGCTGGCGATGACCAGGTCGATAATCAGAAACGGAATAAAAATGGTAAAGCCTATCTGGAATGCCGTTTTCAGCTCGCTGGTGACATAGGCTGGAAGCAAAATCCGCATCGGTACGGCTTCTGGTCCCTGTAGGGGACCGCTGTTTGCTAAGCGCGCGAAGAGTGCCAGATCGGCTTCACGGGTCTGGCGCAACATAAACTCGCGCAGCGGCTGTGCGCCTTTCTCCATGGCTTCCTGCATAGAGATTTTCTCTTCGCTGAACGGCTGATATGCGTCGACGTAGATTTTGTCGATTACCGGCGACATGATGAAAAAGGTCAAAAATAGCGCCAGGCCCAGTAGCACCTGGTTCGGGGGGGCCGAAGGGGTTCCCAGCGCATTTCGTAACAGACCGAAAACGATGATGATGCGGGTGAAGCTGGTCATCATCAATAAAATGGCGGGCAGGAACGTCAGCGAGGTGATAAACACCAGCGTTTGCACGGGCAAAGACCAGCTTTGTCCGCCGCCAGGCAGCGGCTGGCTAACCAGACCCGGGAGCTGGGCGAGGGCTACTGGGCTGAAAAGCCATAAGCCTGCCAGCGTGATGGATAACAAACGGCGCATCAGGATCTCCCGGAACGCTTAAGCAAACTCTTCATCATGGCCTGGAAATCCGCGGGGGAGGCCGGTTTTTCTTCTGTATCAGCAGGCGCCGGGGGCAGGGTGTGCAGCACGTTAATTTGCGAGGCCGTGACGCCCAGTACCAGGCGCGCATCTTCAACCTCAACAATCACCACGCGCTCACGTGGACCCAGTGAGGTACTTGCCGCAACTTTCAGTCCGCGCGTACCGGCGCTTTTGGGGGCAAACCCCATACGCTTAATCACCCAGGCTGCAGCCAGGATCAATACGATGATCCCAAGCAGCGCGCCGCTTACCTGAACCAGCGGTGAGCCGGGTACGGCGGCTGGCTGAGAAACTGTAGCCTGGGTATTCATGATTAACGGCTCAGACGGCGCATGCGTTCAGATGGGGTAATAATGTCGGTGATACGTACTCCGTATTTGTCTGCGACAACCACCACTTCACCCTGGGCAATCAGGTAACCGTTGATCAGGATATCCAGCGGCTCGCCCGCCAGACCATCCAATGCGACGACCGAACCCTGCGTCAGACGCAGCAGCTCTTTGATGGTCATGCGGGTTCGGCCCAATTCGACGGTCAGTTTGACCGGAATGTCCATGATCAGGTCGATGTCCTGCAAGGCACCGCTGACGTCGCCGCCACCTAACTGCTGGAATACCGCATCGGCCGCACTTTTGGTGGGCGTGGTTTTTTGCTCGTTTAACGCGTCAGCCCACAGATCGTCCAATGCACCAGTGTTCTCATCGGACGGATTATTCATATCACTCATTTGGGCTGTTCCTCATTCAGCGAATTCAAAATCGGGTTTATCAGATGTTCTACGCGTAACGCATACTGACCGTTCACCGTGCCATACTGGCTGGTCAGTACAGGCACGCCGTCCACATGAGCAATAATGCGGTCGGGTTTTTCAATCGGCAGTACATCGCCGGGTTTCAGTTTTAAAATCTGGGATAGCCGCAGCGGAATGTCAGCAAAGTTTGCCACCAACTCCAGCTCAGAATGCTGAACCTGACGCACCAGATTATTGCGCCAGTTCTGATCTTCATTACGTGAGTTTTCCAGAGGCGGGTTCACCAGCAGCTCACGCAACGGTTCAATCATGCTGAATGGCAGACAGATGTTAAATTCACCGGTCAGGTTGCCAATTTCAACGTGGAATGGGGTATTGACCACGATGTCGTTAGGAGACGTGGTGATATTGGTAAATTTCACCTGCATCTCGGAACGAACGTATTCCACTTCCAGCGGATTGATGGCCTTCCACGCGTCGCTGTAGCTTTCCAGCGCCAGCTTCAGCATGCGGTTGATAACGCGCTGTTCGGTATGGGTAAATTCACGGCCTTCCACTTTCGTCGGGAAGCGGCCATCACCGCCGAAGAGGTTATCGACGGCGATAAATACCAGACTCGGTGAGAACACCACCAGACCCGTACCGCGCAGCGGCTTCAGGTGGATTAAGTTCAGGTTGGTCGGAACCGGTAAGTTGCGCGCAAACTCGTGGTATGGCTGGATACGGATCGCACCCACGGTAATATCCGGGCTACGGCGCAACAGGTTAAATAACCCCATACGGAACTGGCGCGCGAAGCGTTCGTTAATGATCTCCAGCGCCTGTAAACGCTCACGTACCACGCGGCGCTGGGTGTTGGGATCGTAAGGACGAATATCGCTTTCTTTTGCGATACCGGAAATGGGTTCGTCTTTAGTTTCGCTATCGCCATTAAGCAATGCGTCGATTTCAGCCTGAGAAAGAATACTGTCGCCCATGTCTTTACCGCAGAATAAAAGCTGTATAAAGAACGTCGGTGACAACCTGTTTGGGTTGTCCAACAACGAGCGGAGTCGCAAGCGTCTCTTTGATGGCGGCAATGAGCTGCTGCTTACCTTCTTCGGTGGCGAGCGTAGCCGCGTTCTGACGAGAGAACAGCAGCAGCAAGCGGCTGCGCACTTCCGGCAGATATTCGTTAAGACGTGAACGCGTTGCCTCGTCTTTCATGCGCAGCGTGATACCGATATACAGTACACGGTCCGCATCACCCAGATTGACGGTAAAGGTATCCAGCGCAAAGAATACCGGGGCTGGCGGTGGAGCCGGTTCCGCTTTGACGCTGGCGGACGGCTGCTGCTGCATGCGCCAGTAGCTATAACCCGCAGTTGCGCAGGCGGCGAGGGTAATCAATACCAGCAGAGGGATCCAAATAGCGCGTTTACTTTTTTTGTTAATCGCGGAGTCAGTCATCAGATACGGGCTTCCTGTTTCGGTACAGCTTATGGGCTGATTATCCCGTGTCCTGTCCACGACAAAGCGTGGAAAAGACGCGGATAATCATGCTACCTCTGGCGTTAGGCGAAGATGTCTACTGCTCCATCACCGCGTGCTGCGGCTTGCAGTGAGGCTGGCGCTGCCAGTACGGCGTCATCTTCAGCGGCAAAAATGTCTTGTCCCTGGGCGCGACCCGCCTGCTGTTGCTGCCCGGAAGACTGCTGATTACCGGCAAAGCTTTCACTGCTGATACTGCTTTGCCCAAGCTGGATCCCGCTTTCAGCCAACTGCGTACGCAGCATCGGCAACGCAGCTTCCAGCGCAGCGCGCACGTGACTGTGTGGCGATACCATTTGCAACTGCGCGAGGTTGTCATCCAGCTTGAGGGAAATGTGCACCTGGCCCAGATCCTGTGGATGCAGACGCAGTTCCGCGCTTTGCTGGCCCTGGCGAGTAAACAGAGTGACGTGCTGGCTCAGTGATTGCTGCCATTCCTGGCTACCCAATGGTGCGCTTAGCACTGGTGCGGCGGTCGGTAACGGTTGAGCGTGGGACTGCGGGCCACTTAACGGCGCCGTCGTCATGCCAATGCTGGTCGGCGAAGGGGAGCTTTCAATTTCCGCTCTGGTCGTCGCCGCTGCCGTCAACGGGGTTAATGTCGGATTGTTTGTCTGATCTACGCTGCTGGCAGGCGTTGCAATATCCGCTTTGCCTTTTTTTGCATCACCTGGCAGCAATTCGCCAGCATTATCGGCGATAGCGCTGTGTACCGAACCTCGTGACAACGCCGAAAGTGTCGCATCAACGGGGGCTGGCGCGCTGTCGACGGCAGGCGTGGTCTGCGGTTGTCCTGGCAGCATGGCGAACAACGCGCTCAGGTTGGCGAGATCCTCATCGCTCAGTGCGGTGTTTTTTTCATCCTGCTGAGCGACTTTGCCCAGAGTCGTCAGGGCATTAACTTTCAGTGAGGGCGTGAGGGCAGACAACAGTTGCTGAGCGTCTGTCATGTCGACAAGAGAAGCATCAGTTTGCATCTCTTTTTGCGCTAGTAGTTCGGTCAACTTGAGCGACGGTGCTGAATCGCCATTTTTTTGCAATAACCCTTTTTGCAGTTTGCTACCGGCCGCCTGTAAGTCGGCAAACGACAGCGGGGCGTCTTTACCCTGCGCGTTGTCCGCACCTAATGCACCAGCCAGCAGCGCTAAAAAATCCTCGGGTGAATCAACCGCTTTGCCTGACTGAAGACCTGCGGCTACGTCGGTATCGGTGGTAATCAGTTGGGGTAAAGTAATCATTCGGGTTTCCTCATAGCTGCGCGCTGAGCAAATTCATCCATTTTTTTCTGATCCAGGCGGTTTTCGGCCAGTAACGCCGCCGAGGTTTGTCTGTCCTGCAGAGTCTGCCACGCCTGTAAACGTTGTTTTTTGTCGCGCCAACTGTTCAATGCCTGGTCTACTTTCTGCGTCCACTGATTGAGCTGTTGGCGGTGTTGCTCAATCGCTTTTTCCAGCGTCTGAATAAATTGTTGGTAATTGATCCAGCGATTACTGGTAATACCCTGACCCATGTCACTGTTCAGATTGTTGCGGTACTCATGCTGATAATCGATCAGCATTTTCAACTGCTCTTCCGCCTGCTGACAGCCACGACGCATCTCTCCCAATAAGACAGCGGCGTCATCTACCTCTTTTTCAGCCAGGTCTTTCAGTGTGGCTAATGCACCATGTTGTGCCATGACCTATGCTCTCCTGCTTACTCACACACCAGGGAAAATCAGTTCTAACGCGTGCAGAGAATCTTCCCAGTCCGCTCGTTCAAAAATGCCTTGCTGTAAGAATGCTTCCAGCTGTGGCCATAGGGCGATGGCTTTATCCAGCATGGGATCGCTGCCTTTGGCATACGCCCCCACGCTGACCAGATCGCGGTTGCGCTGGAAGCTGGATAGCAGCTGTTTAAAGTTACGTACCCGCGCATAGTGTTGTTCACTAATAAGCGCGGTCATGGCGCGGCTGATCGAGGCTTCAATATCGATGGCCGGATAGTGACCCGCTTCGGCCAGATGACGGGACAGCACAATGTGACCGTCCAGAATCGCGCGCGCGGAATCCGCAATGGGGTCCTGCTGGTCGTCACCTTCGGTCAGTACCGTGTAAAACGCGGTAACGGAACCGCCGCCGTGAATACCGTTCCCGGCACGTTCGACCAGCGCCGGTAATTTGGCGAATACTGAGGGGGGATAACCTTTCGTTGCCGGCGGCTCTCCGATCGCCAGGGCGATTTCACGTTGCGCCATCGCATAGCGGGTGAGGGAATCCATAATCAGCAATACGTGCTGTCCACGATCGCGAAAATCTTCGGCGATACGCGTGGCATAGGCTGCGCCTTGCATACGTAACAGCGGCGAGACATCTGCGGGAGCGGCAATCACCACCGAGCGTGCACGACCGTCGGTACCGAGAATATTTTCAATAAAATCTTTAACTTCGCGACCACGTTCGCCAATCAGACCTACGACGATAACATCGGCCTGGGTATAGCGCGCCATCATGCCGAGCAGAACGCTTTTACCGACACCGGAGCCCGCGAAAAGTCCCATACGCTGACCGCGACCGACGGTTAACAACGCGTTGATGGGGCGTACGCCGGTATCCAGGACGTGTTCAATCGCGGTGCGTTGTAGCGGGTTAAACGGCGGCGTAATCAGCGCCCCGGTTTCGGTGGTATCCGGGGCGGGCAGACCGTCGAGCGGTTTGCCGCTCCCGTCCAGCACCCGACCCAGCAATGCAGGGCCAAGCGGTAATTGCTTCCCGCTTTGCAGACCTTCTCCGGCAATGTTCTTCGCGTACACGCGCGCGCCGGGCAGAACGCCTTCAACCTCTTCGAGGGGCATCAGAAACAGACGCTGACCGTTAAAGCCCACGACTTCACTTTCGACCTCCTGGGTTTCGTTGCCGTCCTGGCGTTCAATAACGCAGGTGGCGCCCAGCGGCAACTGTAATCCCGTGGCCTCCAGCACCAGCCCAGTGGCGCGGGTCAGGCGACCGTAACGGCGCACCGCAGGCAGCAGCGACATTTTCTCTTCGAAGCTGTCCAGCGTGTTGAGCCAGCGAGTCAGGCGAGTGGTCATTACACGACTCCCGGCGCTGCCAGACGGCAGAGTTCTTGCCAGCGCGTGGCAACGCTGGCATCCAGATCGCCTTCATCGGCAGAGACTTTACAGCCGCCGTGATGCAGCGTCGGATCGCCGCGCAGCCGCCAGCCGTGCAGGCTGAGGGTCGCACCGAGCATTTCTTCTACACGCTGGAGATCGTCCGGATGTACGCGTAGCTGCGGTTTACCGCTAAACAGCGGTTCTTGCTGCAACAGCTGTTGGATTTGTTTAATCAGCGCAGCGTTATCCACAATAGGCGTCTGACCTATAACCTGACGCGCAGCTTCCAGCGCCATTTGCATCAGACGCGAGGCAATGACGCTGTCCAGCGCGTCCAGCGTATTCTGAAACTCGCTCACCAGTTGCTGCATGCGGGCGTGGATCGGCGCATGCTGAGCGCGCGCCTGGTTCTGGCCTTGCTCCAGCCCCTGACTCAGGCCTTCCTGATAACCTTGTTCGTGGCCTTTTTGTCGACCTTCCGCCAGACCCGCGTTATAACCTTGCTCATGGGCCTGCAGTTGCAGCTGTGCGAGCTGCTGTTCAAGCTGTTGCTCTGCGGAAAGCTCTGGTTCTTCTGTTTCTTCTGACAGCGGGGTTTCGCTGTGGTCAGCCAGGACGAACTCCGCCATCGGTGGGGCGAGGTCGTCCGGGGTCCAGACTTTCCACGGCAGTTCGTTAGACATAGGTATCCTCGCCGCTGCCTATCACCATCTCGCCGGTTTCCGCCAGACGACGCACAATAAGCAGAATGGCTTTCTGTTCGTTTTCCACCTGCGACAAACGCACCGGACCGCGGTTGGCGAGGTCGTCGCGCAGAATATCGGCAGCACGTTGCGACATGTTGCGCAGGAACTTCTCGCGCAGCGGCTGTTCGGCACCTTTCAGGGCAATCAGCAACGATTCGGAATCCACTTCCTGCAGCAGGCGCTGGATACTGCGATCGTCGACATCCACCAGGTTCTCGAACAGGAACATCTCGTCGATAATTTTCTGCGCCAGCTCGCCGTCGAATTCGCGTACGGCGGTAATAACCGCTTCTTCCTGCTGGGTTTTCATCAGGTTGATAATTTCTGCCGCCGTTCTCACGCCGCCCATTTTGCTGCGCTTGAGGTTCTGGCCATCGAGTAGGCCGTTGAGTACCTCGGTCAGTTCTGCCAGCGCGGCAGGCTGTACGCCGCCAAAGGTGGCGATACGCAGCATCACGTCGTGACGTAAACGCTCGTCGAACAGCGCCAGTATATCGGCAGCCTGGCCCCGCTTGAGGTGCACCAGAATGGTGGCGATAATCTGCGGATGCTCGTCGCGGATAAGGTCGGCGGCGCTTTGCGGCTCCATAAAGTTAAGCGTTTCAATGCCGCTGGTGGTATCGCGGGTTTCCAGAATATCTTCCAGCAGACTGGAGGCACGTTCCTCGCCCAGCGCTTTCACCAGCACGGAGCGCAGATATTCGTTGGCGTTGATATTCAGCGCGGCAAACTGTTCGGCTTCTTGTTCAAATTCGGCCAGCACTTCCGTCAACTGCTTGTTGGAAATCTGGCGAACGTTGGCCATCGCCGTACTGAGCGCCTGAACTTCGCGCGTGGAAAGGTGCTTAAACACCTCCGCCGCGCGATCTTCGCCAATGGTCATCAGCAGGATGACGCTTTTATCGGTACCGGTAAGATTACTCATGATCGTTACTCATCCACTGGCGAATGACCAGCGCCACGACGCGCGGATCGTTATCTGACATTTCACGAATACGCTGACTCATGACTTCTGCTCCCAGACGCTGATTAGTACGACGCTGCTGGGTTTGTTCGTCTTTGCTGAGGCGAACTTCTACCGCTTCTTCGGTTTCCTGACGGACACGCGTTTGTTCTTGTACGGCTTTCGCTTCTTCACTGCGACGGACCAACTGCGGACGAACGGCTTTCCGCCACAGGATCCACGCCACCAACAGAACCAGCAACCAACGACCTGCGGACATTAACTGATCAATAAAGAACGGCTGTTTCCAGAACGGTAGCTCGCCAATGGAATCGTCGGTCGCCGTGAAGGGAGAGTTCACCACGTTCAGGGTATCGCCACGCTTGTCGGAGAATCCCATCGCTTCGCGGGTTAGATCCTCAATCTGTTTCATCTGCTCGGCGGTTAACGGCAACGGTTTGCCGTCTGGTAACGTTTTGTAGTTGACCACAACAGCCACCGAGAGACGCTGCACATCGCCAACGTTCATTTTGGTATGGCGAATAGTGCGGTCAACTTCATAGTTGCTGGTTTCATTGCGCTGAGTATTGCGCGGGCCGGCATTATTACTGTTATTCGCCGTCTGTGCGTTTTGCGTATTTTGCGCGTTTTGCTGATTAGCGGGTGGGTTGGCGATTGGCGCAGTATTTGCCGGAGCGGGCTGATTTGACAACGCGCCCGGTACGCCGCCTGGTGCTCCGCTACCGACCTGCTCACTGACGTTCAACTGACGAGAACGCAGCACGGCCTGGGACTCATCACCGTTTGGACGGTACTGTTCTTCGGTTTGCTCTTTGTTGGCAAAATCCAGCTGCGCGGTAACCTGCGCATGTACGTTACCGTTGCCGACAATCGGCGACAGAATCGATTCGATACGACGCTGAACGCGGCCTTCGACGTCGCTGGCGTATTTCAGCTGCGCATCGTTAAGATCGCGGCTACTGGTATTTGACTGGGTTAACAGATGTCCCGCCTGGTCGACCAGCGTAACGTTGCCCGGCGGCAAGCCTGCAACAGCGCTGGAAACCAAATGCGTGACCGCACTGATCTGACCTTCATCCAGCGCGCGACCCGGCTCCAGATTGACGGTGACGGAGGCTGAAGGCGCTTTTTGCTCACGCACAAACAGCGACGGCTTCGGCATAGCCAGATGCACGCGGGCGCGTTTTACCGGTCCCAACGTTTCAATCGTACGGGCTAATTCACCTTCCAGCGCGCGCTGGTAGTTGACCTGCTCGCTAAACTGGCTGATACCAAACTTTTCCTGATCCAGCAGTTCAAAACCCACCGCGCCGCCTTTGGGCAGACCTTGCTGCGCCAGACGTAAACGCAGTTCGTGGACTTTATCGGCAGGAACTTCAATGGCGCCGCTTCCCTCAGTAAAACGGTAGGGAACGTTCATCTGCGTCAGTTGGGTGACGATCGCGCCACCATCCTGATCGGAAAGATTGCTGAACAGCGTGCGGTAGTCAGGTGCTTTGGCCCACAGGACCATCGCCACGATGATCGCGACGGCAGCGGCTCCCGCCACAATCAGAGGAATTCTGGGATTCGCGCGCAGGCGGTTTAACCACTCGAGAGGTTTAAGCTGGGTTGCAGTCGATGCTGTCGCACTCATCTCGCACCTCGTGGCTTATCGTGGACGGCGTTTTTTGCAAAGTGGAACAAGACTCACTCCCGGGTCAGCAAACTCGAAAAATTGACGGTCTCATTATTTGCGGTTTCGAATTTTTCTATGCGTTAAAAACCGTGGTTTTTTATCGTTATTTAACGCCTTTATCTTATTGACTAACTGGTAATCTCAACTACGTAAAAAATTATCCAGGGGATCAGAATGTCGGCAATACAGGGGATTGAAGGGGTCATCAGCCAGCTACAGACCACGGCGATGTCAGCAAAAATGCAGGATATGCAGCCACAACCGACCGTGAGCTTTGCTGGTCAACTGCATGCGGCGTTAGACAGGATCAGCGATGTACAAACCGCGTCCCGTGTGCAGGCTGAGAAATTTACCCTCGGTGAACCGGGTATTGCGCTGAACGATGTGATGACCGATATGCAAAAAGCGTCGGTATCGATGCAGATGGGGATCCAGGTGCGCAACAAACTGGTGTCGGCGTATCAGGAAGTGATGTCGATGCAGGTGTAGCAAGCGGAACATTCTCCCGCTGCGTCGGGCAACGGGAGAATCGCATTACTTCTGAATTAAATAACGAATCGTTGGACCATCCTGCTGAATATCCAGCACCGTGTAGCCGTGATTACGCGCATCCAGTGGAATATTGTTGATTGACTGCGGGCAATCGCTCACCACTTCCAGAATCTCACCTTTCTTCAATTGCGGCATCGCTTCCAGTGTGGCGACAGCCGGGTACGGACACGGCTCGCCGACCATATCGAGGCGATAATCAGGCACGATATTTTTCATACAGACTCCTTGGCAGGCGTCAGCCCAGCGCGACGGAAGAAGCGTTTTTCCCAGCCGATGATGAGCATCAGCGCGGTAAATAACAGCAGATAGGTTACCAGCAGGCCACCGAGCGGGCCGAAGGTGTTGAGCAGATTCACTTTGTCCCAACTGGTGGCAAGCGCGGGAGCAAAATCATCCCAGTAGTAGGCCAGAATGGTCGAGCCAATAACGTTGCCCAGTCCCACCCACCAGTAATGCACCTGGCCTTCAACGGCGCGGTACATCCAGCCCGTTTCACACCCGCCCGCCAGAACAATGCCGAAGCCGAACAGCAAGCCGCCGATCACCGCATTCGGACCTGCCCACATGATTTTAGGCTCGACGCCCAGTTGTACGTAGCTAAAGATACCGATGGCGCTGACCGCCATCCCGAAGATGATCGCTTTCGCCATATGGGTGCGACCGGAAATCCACAGATCGCGGAAGGCGGAGGTGAAGCAGATTTGCGCCCGTTCAATCAGCAGCCCGAACCCGACGCCAAACAGCATGGCCAAACCAAGTTTGGGCTTATCCATCGCAGTGAGGAGCGCCCAGCCGATCATGGCGATAAACACCAGCATGCCGAGGCGGAAACGGCGACGGGCCTGATCTGGCTTTTGCGTTAACGGAGAAGCGGCGGAGACTTTCTGCATTTTGACCGGAATACGAAACATCGGCAGCAGGGTAAAGCGTGCGCCAAACCATGAGCCAATAGCCGTTGCCAGGGCGAAAAACCAGGCGTGTAGCGAGAACTGTGGAATACCGGTGAAGAATGCGGCCAGGTTACAGCCCATTGCCAGCCGGGCGCCGAATCCGGCAATCATCCCGCCGACGATCGCCTGCATAATGCGCACCCGACTGCGCGGCATGCGTAATTTGACGTTGTTTGCCCACAATGCGGCAGCAAAACAGCCCCCGAACATACCGAGGATCATCATGCCGTCAATGCGGGTCAGGGGTGAGCCTTCGAGATGGATCAGCTTGTAGTATCCCCATTCTTCGGCGTGAACGCCGAACAGTTGCAGGATTTGACCACCCCAGCGAGTGAATTCGCCGGTAACGGCCCAGAAGGTTCCCGTAATGCCGAAATAGTAGGTAGAGAGAATACCCGCTGCGATGACCGCAGGGGCGGGGGCCCAAAATTTAATTAACCAGGCCTGTTTGAAGTGTTGCCATGACATGCGTTGTGCCTCTGAACTCAGAAGGTATGTAACAAGAAGTGTGGATACTACACCGATCAGAATTTTTGACTATGAGTAATAAGAGGTAACAACGTCTGGATCAATCTTTCTCGACACTGCCGAAAGGCTGGCGACATCAGGCCTTTAATGCCACAATCCCATTTTCTTCGCATGCAGGATGAATGATGAAAAAATTAGCAATCGTTGCTGTATTTCTGGCGCTTACCGGATGCGCCGAAGTAGAAAATTATAACGACGTGGTGAAAACGCCAGCGCCAGCCGGTCTGGAAGGATACTGGCAGTCAAAAGGTCCGCAACGCAGTCTGGTGAGCCCGGAAGCGATTGCCAGCCTGGTGGTAACAAAAGAGGGCGACACGCTGGATTGTCGCCAGTGGCAGCGAGTGATCGCGCTGCCGGGGAAACTGACGATGATCTCTGGCGATCTCACCAACGTGACGGTGAAACGCGAGCTGTATGAGATTGAGCGTGAAGGCAATACGCTGGAATATGACGGTATGACGCTGCAGCGGGTCGACCGCCCGACGCAGGAATGTGCTGACGCGTTAAAGAAAACGCCGCTGGCCACGCCACTGCCATAAGCTATACGCCCCGGTAGCCCACGGCCACCGGGGTTGAGCTTTACAACACGTCCTCAATCACCCACACGCTGACGCTACCGCCGTTACAATAAAACGTCGCTTCACCGTTCTCATCGGTGACCACGCTTTCTTCGCGATTTCCCAGATAGTCACGCCAGGTTTTATTCCCGTAATTCGCACCGAGATTGATGGTCTTTTCCCCGTCATCGCCGTTAGAAAGAACAACCACACAGCCGGGATCCTCGTCCGTTCCGCTGCGGCTAAAAGCGATACAGTTAGGGTGATCGAAAAAGAGCGTCTGTACGCCGTGCGCGAAGCGCTGGCGCGCGAGGATCAGTTCATCAAGCTGTTCAATGATCGGCATGTCGATAGGATAGGTTTCGCCATCGCCGCCGGTGTCTTCGTAATGCGCCCCGTAGAGGTCAGGATAAAACACTGACGGTACGCCGTTTTCGCGCAGCAGGATCAACGCATAGGCCAGCGGCTTAAACCACGGTTCGACAGGGGCTTCCAGCGCCTGCAAGGGCTGAGTGTCGTGATTGGCGACCAGCGTGACGGCATGAAAGGGATCGGCTTCCACCAGGGTGTCGGTGAAAATCTGACTCATGTCGTAATCGCGACCCTGACGAGAGGCTTCGTGGAATTTCATCTGCAAAGGAGCGTCGAATAGCATAGTTTTCCCCTCCACCTGATTAATGTAGGTTTGCAGCTTGTCGACTTCATGCGACCAGTATTCCGCGACGATAAACAGCGGCTTGGGGGCGACTTCCTGCACGTGCTCAATCCACTCTTTATAAAACCATGCCGGAATATGTTTCACGGCATCTAAACGAAAGCCGTCACACTGGGTTTGCTCCATCACCCAGCGCGCCCAGTATTTGATCTCCTCAGTTACGGCGTGATTGCGAAAATCGATGTTTTCGCCCATCAGATAATCAAAATTACCCAACTCATCATCAACCTGAACGTTCCAGCCTTCGCCGGTGTAGTCGTTCACGATTTTAAAAATGCCGTCTTCGGTTGGGTTTTCGATATGGTCAATACCGCTGAAGCATTTAAAGTCCCAAATGAATTGCGAGTACTGGCCCGCGCGGGCAGGGAAGGTGTAGCGCGTCCAGCCTTCGCATTCGACAATCTCATCGTCTATTTGCGTGCGATCCTCGGCGTTAACCCGCTGTACACGAATATTCTCTTTCTCATCTGCACCCATTTTGTGGTTAACCACCACGTCGAGCAGTACGGCAATATCATTGTGTTTTAGCGCGTCTATCGCCGCCAGCAGTTGGTTTTTATCGCCATATTTGGTAGCGATGGTTCCCTTTTGGTCGAATTCGCCCAGATCAAACAGATCGTAGGAGTCGTAACCAACGGAATAGCCGCCGGATGCGCCTTTATAAGCGGGAGGTAACCACACCATATTGATGCCGATGTCATTGAGTCCACCTGCGCGTTCGGCAAGTTCGGGCCAGAGTTGACCGCCCTCGGGGTAATACCAGTGAAAATACTGCAATAACGTGGGATTTTTCATCTTCCGTGCTCCAGAAGTCGTTTGGCCGACCTCTGGAGTATGGAAGATTATTCAGACGAGACGGGAAATTATTGTGGGGCAGTGGGGGCGTCGGGAACTAACAGCATGCCGGAAAGACGGCCATAAGCGTTATTTAGCGTCTTTTGGCGCGTCGACTGACCGATGAGATTGCTGAGTTCATCCAGACGCTGCTGCAACAATGTTTTGAGCAGTTGTTCGTTATCCAGCGTCTGTTTAATGTACCCGGCCACTAAATCCTGAATACTTCGCGTAATGCCTGGTGGAGTTTGCTCTTCCATGACCACTTCAATACTTTGCAGATAGGTAACTTCCTGTTCCAGTAAAAGGTCCCATTCACCGCGCTGCGCCAGTTCCAGCAGTGAGTGACTGAGCAGCGCGATGCGCTGCCAACGGTTGATAAACTCCACGGCTGAGGTCATTAACGAGACTCCTGGGAAGATGCTTTCGGTGAGATCTGTTTCCAGGCATCTGCAATGTTGCCGAGTAACCCTTCGACTTCTTCAATGGCCTGACAATCATTACGCAAGTTAGCTTGCAGTAAACGGCGAATCATATAGTCATACAGAGAAGACAGATTGGTGGCGATTTCGCCGCCAGTCTCTTGATCAAGTCCTGCCTTCAGGCCATTGTCGATAATATTAATGGCTTTACTTAACGCTTCACCTTTGGCGACGATATCACCCTGTTGCATAAACAGGCGAGCGCGCACCAGGGCGCTGTTCGCGCCATCAAACAACATTTCAATCAGCTGATGTGGGCTGGCGCTCATCACGGCGCTTTCCACGCTGACCTGTGCATAGGCTTTGGTACCGCTCGCGGTATACATGCTTACCTCGTGTTATCAGGATTTATTCATCGCTGTAAATTGTTGGCCCAGATAGGTACTGGTGTTATTCAGTTTGCTCATCATGCTATCAAGCTGGGTAAACTGCGCCGTATAACGCGCAACCATGTCGTCAATGCTAGCGCTGACTGACAGATATTGTTTGGTCAGTTTTTTCAGCGTGGCGTTAATGCTGTCTTGCGCATTGTCAATAATGCCGTCATCGGCGAGATAGCTTTTTACTTCAGCAGCAATTTTGGTGGTGATGCCGGTTTCTTTACCGTCGCCAGCCAGCAGTTCGCGCACAGAGGCGGTGTTTTCATCCAGCGCTTTTTTCAGCTTGGTATCATCGATGGACATCTTGCCGGTTTTGCCATCTTGTTTGATGCCGATTTCATTCAGTGTCTTAAAAGCGCCTTCAGCACCGGAGTTAGCAAACTGTGCACGAATGCCTGTCTGAATCGTACGTACTACGCTGTCACCGACCAGCGCGCCGTTGTCTTTGTCCTGACCTTCCGCACCTGCATCTACGGCTTTATATTTGGTCAGCGTATTAAAGGTATCGATCAGTGAGTTATAGGCATCCACCCAACCTTTAATCGCTTCAGTGGCTTTCTCGTTGCTTTTCGTCACCGTTACGCGCGCGTCGGTAACTTTTTTGGTCAGTTCCAGCGTAACACCCTGCGGGGCATCGGTGACTTTGTTGCTTTGACGTTCAATATCGATACCGTTCATCGTGAGCTTGGCGTTCTGGGCCTGAACCAGCTCAGTCATTTTTCCTGTACCGGTAGTGCTGTCGTAAGCCAGCATATCGTTAAGCTTGCTGTCGCCCTCAACAGAGATGGTCATCTTGCTGTCCAGACCTTCTGCTGCGGTCAGCACCAGTTTGAACTCGCCGTCTTTCACCTTCACGATACTGGCGGAGATACCGCTATCGGTATCGTTAATTGCCTTGCTGATATCATCCAGCGTGGTCTTATCTTGGGAGAGTTTAATCTCCAGCGGCTCTTTACGGCCCGGCTGCTCAATTTTAATGGTACGCGTGGCGGAGCCATCACCCAGAGCCTCTTTGTTTGAGGCCACCGATGTGGTGCTCAACGATTGTGCCTGTGCCAGTTGCGTGACGCTGATGGTATAAATACCCGGTGCCGCGCCTGCTTCGGTGGTGACTTTCAGGTCTTCAGTACTGCTCGTCACATTACTGCTTCTGAACAACTCCGGTTTATTTAACGCGGTATTGGCCGTCTGGAACTTTTCCAGCGCACTCTTCAGCGTACCGTAAGCCGTCAGACGGGCAGTATTGTCGGTCTGTTGCTGAGTAATTGGATTTAGACGTTTTTTCTCAGCAATAGTCAGGTTGTTTAGCAACGTGTCCAGTGGTAAGCCTGAGCCTACGCCTAATGATGTAAATGAAGCCATGCCCGATTCCTTGTGATTGCAAACAATTGTTATGCGGGTTATCGGCAATCTGCGCGCAAAGTTTAATGATAGTTTTGTCAAAATAATGCGCGGAATAGTGGTGCATATAGAGGGTATTTCGCGGGCTAAGAAAAAAAACGACAGAAAGTAAAAATTTTCTAAAGTTCGAAATTAAGGTGCCGATACATGGGTTACGGTGAGAAACCGTGGGCAACAGCCCAATAACATCAAGTTGTAATTGATAAGGAAAAGATCATGGCACAAGTCATCAATACAAACAGCCTGTCGCTGTTGACCCAAAACAACCTGAACAAATCTCAGTCCGCTCTGGGCTCCGCTATCGAGCGTCTGTCCTCTGGTCTGCGTATCAACAGCGCGAAAGACGATGCTGCTGGTCAGGCGATTGCAAACCGTTTCACCGCTAACATCAAAGGTCTGACTCAGGCGTCCCGTAACGCCAACGACGGTATCTCCGTTGCACAGACCACTGAAGGCGCGCTGTCTGAAATCAACAACAACCTGCAGCGTGTTCGTGAACTGTCTGTACAGGCAGCGAACGGCTCCAACTCCGAGTCTGACCTGACTTCTATCCAGGACGAAATTAATCAGCGTCTGGCAGAAATCAACCGTGTTTCCGAGCAGACCGACTTCAACGGTAAAAAAGTTCTGAATCAGGACGGTCAGTTGACTATTCAGGTTGGTGCAAAAGACGGTGAAACCATCACTATTGACTTGAAAAAAATCAACAGTGAAACGTTGAAACTGAACGATCTGGATGTTACTAAGATCGCCACCACTGTTTCTAAAGGTACAACTGTCAGTGCTGCGATCACTGCAGATAAAAATGTCATGGAATCATCTGGTGCAGCTATTACTTTCGTTGCTGGCGCAGAACTGCAAAGCGATGGTGCAACCTTCAAAGTTAAAAATGGTACAGATTACTATGATGCTACTGTTGATAATAAAACTGGGAAAATCACGGTTGATCCAGCGAGCGTAACAACCACTGCACCTGGTGGTGGTTTCACCAAAGTTAACACTATTAACAAAGACGTTGCTTATAGTGGAACGGGCTTAGCTGCTGGTGAAAGCCTGATTTCTTATAAAGATACAACTACAAAAGAAACTAAATTTGCTGTTAAACAAGCTGATGGTGTCTTCAAAGATGTTACCTTTAACGGTACTACTGGTGCCGCGACCAAAGGTACTACAACTGTTACTCCTGATATCAGCCTTGACCCGCTGAAGAAAATCGATGATGCGCTGTCTGATGTTGATAAATTCCGTAGCTCCTTAGGTGCGGTACAGAACCGTTTTGAATCTGCAGTGACCAACTTGGGTAACACCGTTAACAACCTGTCTTCTGCCCGTAGCCGTATCGAAGACTCCGACTACGCGACCGAAGTGTCTAACATGTCTCGTGCGCAGATCCTGCAGCAGGCGGGTACTTCTGTCCTGGCGCAGGCTAACCAGACCACGCAAAACGTACTCTCTTTACTGCGTTAATCCACCGATTGGGTTACTCAGTCATTAGAGACAATAAAGGCAGCGATAGCTGCCTTTTTTCTATACTGGAGTCTGAATAATGCAAGAAATTACCGTTACCGAACCGACTTTTGTTACAACATTCCAGTGTATCGGTTCTGAGTGCCGCGATCATTGCTGCAAAAACTGGAATATCAATCTGGATAAGGCAACGGTTAAAAAATATCTTTCCAGTAAAGATTATGGAATAAGAAATATCGCAAGAGAAAAAATTATCGTACTCAAGAAAAGTATTGATAATTGGGGTGTAATAAAACTCAATGAAAATACTAAAAACTGCCCATACCTGACTGAGAATAGTTTATGCCAGGTGCAAAAAAAACTTGGTCACCAAGCATTAAGCGCCACGTGTAAGATTTTTCCGCGAGTGGAACAAGTTTTTAAGCATGATATTAGGAAAGCACTTAACCTGTCATGCCCCGAAGTTGCAAGGATCGTTTTGACGAATCCAGACGCAATGGTGTTGAATGAGTCCACAATGTTAAAGCCGACATCTAATACTGCTCCGTCGCTTTCTCAACGGTACAAACTTCTCAATCTTTATTGCTTGAGTCTTGTCGAGCAAGCGGGACATGGGGTTGATGTTGGGCTTTATGCCTTGATTAAATTGACTTTGTACATTCAAAAACACGATCAGGTTGATAATGTTGAATTAATCGAAATTGAGCGAATTTATCATGCGATAATGGCCCAACTACAGTCGGGTGAGTTAAGTAAAGAGTTATCAAGTTTTTCTTCTGATCTGACGATAAAACGTACGCTAATCCTATTACTTCAGGATTATTTTCGTAGTTTATCCTCTAGCCGCGCAAGCGGAGTATTGGGATATTATATTCAGTGTCTCTTGCAGACATTATCACTGGACGGAAAAGATTCCATTGATGAAGCTATTGCAAAACTAGAGGCAACCTGGCAACAAATGTACAAAGAAAAAACAAAAGTTACCTTTGATTTTAAAAATCTGATTTTGTACAAAATATGGAAAAGTAATTTCCCGAATCAAAAAAATGTAGATCCACTACGTTCCCTGTACATGATCAGTGTTGAGTATTATTTTATCAAAATATTGATCGCCGCGAGCGCTTACGAAAGAACGTACCTGGAGAAGGAAGATGCGATCAATATCGTCTATAGCTTCCATTCACTAAGTCAGCATAATCCTACCGTGCATGAAAACTTCCACAAGCACATCGAGACCGTCAGAACAGGTGATGACCTGTCGATGATTCATCTCTTGACATAATTTTAACGGGGATGCGTGAAAACGCATCCCTCGCAGACTAACTATTTGATTTATTATTGATTATTTCTTATTCGAAATAACGCCATCAGCTACATAAGTGAAATAACCCTTCTTTTATAGCCTTATTCCTCCGATAGAACCCCCTGCAGAAACGGATAATCATGCCGATAACTCATTTAACGCAGGGCTGTTTATCGTGAATTCACTGTATACCGCTGAAGGTGTAATGGATAAACACTCGCTGTGGCAGCGTTATGTACCGTTGGTGCGTCACGAAGCATTGCGCCTTCAGGTGCGTTTGCCGGCGAGCGTAGAACTGGATGACCTGCTACAAGCGGGCGGCATCGGGTTATTGAATGCAGTCGACCGATATGACGCTTTGCAAGGAACGGCATTTACCACTTACGCAGTGCAGCGTATTCGTGGAGCGATGCTGGACGAACTACGTAGCCGGGATTGGGTGCCGCGTAGCGTTCGGCGCAATGCTCGCGAAGTGGCACAGGCGATGGGGCAACTGGAGCAGGAATTAGGGCGTAACGCGACGGAAACCGAAGTGGCGGAGCGTCTGGCTATTCCTGTGCAAGAGTATCGTCAGATGTTGCTTGATACCAATAATAGCCAACTCTTCTCCTACGACGAGTGGCGGGAAGAGCATGGCGATAGTATTGAGCTGGTGACGGAAGAACATCAGCAGGAAAACCCGTTACAGCAGCTACTTGAGGGTAACCTCCGCCAGCGCGTGATGGACGCGATCGAAGCGTTGCCGGAACGCGAAAAGCTGGTGTTAACGCTGTACTACCAGGAAGAGCTGAATCTGAAAGAGATTGGCGCGGTACTGGAAGTGGGGGAGTCACGGGTTAGCCAGTTGCACAGTCAGGCCATCAAACGTCTACGCACCAAGCTGGGTAAGCTATAGGGGTACATTATTACCCCTGAACAATGCCGCATTACGAATTGACTACCAGGAGTTCTCATGACGGTGCAGCAATCAAAAAGACGGCCTCTAAGCCGCTACCTCAAAGATTTCAAACACAGCCAGACGCATTGCGCCCATTGCTTTAAGTTGCTCGACAGGATCACACTGGTTCGCCGCGGGCAAATTGTGAATAAAATCGCCATCGCCCGACTGGACACGTTGCTGAATGAAGCAGAGTGGGAACAGGAGAAAAAAGAGTGGGTGGCGCTGTGTCGCTTTTGTGGTGATTTGCACTGCAAAGAGCAGAGCGACTTTTTTGACATTATCGGCTTCAAGCAATTTTTATTCGAGCAGACCGAAATGAGTCACGGCACGGTACGCGAATACGTTGTGCGCCTGCGTCGCCTCGGGAATCATCTGACCGAACAAAATATCTCTCACGATCTGCTGCAGGAAGGGTTTCTCGACGAAAACCTTGCCCCGTGGCTACCGGAAACCAGCACCAACAATTACCGCATCGCCTTGCGTAAGTATGAGCAGTTTAAAGCCCATACGCATATGGGACATATGCAGAAATCCTCCTGGACAGCCAGTTCTGATATATATTAAAAACGAATAAGGTGTAACAGAGTCGTGTTTGTGGATCACGGCAAACGCTTTACACTGTAGTCATAAATGATAGTCACTAATGACAATATTCGGGGTAACTATGAAATTAGCACTTCTGGGACGTCAGGCTCTGATGGGTGTAATGGCTGTTGCACTTGTCGCCGGAATGAGCGTGAAGACTTATGCAGATGAAGGTCTGTTAAATAAAGTTAAAGAGCGCGGCACGCTGCTGGTGGGCCTGGAAGGGACCTATCCCCCGTTTAGTTTTCAGGGCGATGACGGCAAGCTGACCGGTTTCGAAGTGGAGTTTGCCGAGGAACTGGCCAAGCATCTTGGAGTGAAAGCCACGCTGAAGCCGACCAAATGGGACGGTATGCTGGCTTCTCTTGATTCCAAACGCATTGACGTGGTCATCAACCAGGTGACTATCTCTGATGAACGTAAGAAAAAATACGATTTCTCTACCCCGTATACGGTCTCTGGTATCCAGGCGCTGGTGAAGAAAGGCAATGAAGGCGTTATTAAGACTGCTGCCGATCTGAAAGGTAAAAAAGTCGGCGTGGGTCTGGGAACCAACTATGAAGAGTGGCTGCGCCAGAACGTGCAGGGCGTGGATATTCGTACCTATGATGATGACCCGACCAAATATCAGGATCTGCGCGTAGGTCGTATCGACGCCATCCTGGTTGACCGTCTGGCCGCGCTGGATCTGGTGAAAAAAACCAAGGATACGCTGGCCGTTACCGGTGAAGCATTCTCCCGCCAGGAGTCCGGCGTGGCGCTGCGTAAAGGCAATGAAGATCTGCTGAAAGCGGTGGATGCAGCTATTGCTGAAATGCAGAAAGACGGTTCGCTGAAAGCCCTGTCTGAAAAATGGTTTGGAGCAGATGTGACGAAATAATCGTCATCTGATGAAAAAAGGCGCCTTTAACAGCGCCTTTTTTTATTTCATTGCGCCTGAACGTGCATAATAAAAGAACATCACAACAACGAATACCGGAGGCTGTATGCCGCTGCATAATTTAACGCGCTTTCCACGTCTGGAATTTATTGGCGCGCCAACGCCACTCGAATATCTTCCGCGCCTCTCAGATTATCTCGGGCGCGATATTTTCATTAAACGCGATGACGTCACGCCGATGGCTATGGGCGGCAATAAGCTGCGTAAGCTGGAGTTTCTGGCCGCAGACGCGCTGCGAGAAGGCGCGGATACGCTGATAACCGCTGGTGCGATTCAGTCTAACCATGTTCGCCAGACGGCGGCGGTCGCCGCTAAGCTAGGCCTGCACTGCGTGGCGCTGTTGGAAAATCCGATAGGCACCACTGCCGAAAACTATCTCACCAATGGCAACCGTCTGCTGTTGGACCTGTTTAATACGCAAATTGAAATGTGCGATGCGCTGACCGATCCGAATGCACAGCTGCAGGATCTGGCGACGCGGATTGAAGCGCAAGGGTTCCGCCCGTATGTGATCCCGGTTGGGGGCTCCAATGCACTGGGTGCGCTGGGCTATGTGGAAAGCGCGCTGGAAATTGCCCAACAGTGTGAAGGGGCCGTTTCGCTCTCTTCCGTAGTGGTGGCCTCGGGCAGTGCGGGAACCCATGCCGGACTGGCCGTGGGCCTGGAGCAATTGATGCCTGACGTCGAACTTATCGGCGTGACCGTCTCACGCAGCGTGGCGGATCAAAAGCCCAAAGTTGTTGCACTGCAGCAGGATATTGCTCGGGAGCTGGAACTGACGGCCTCAGCGGAAATCCTGTTATGGGACGATTATTATGCGCCGGGCTACGGTACGCCAAACGAAGAGGGAATGGAGGCGGTAAAACTGCTGGCGCGTCTGGAAGGCATTTTGTTAGATCCGGTGTATACCGGCAAGGCGATGGCGGGTCTGATTGATGGCATTAGCCAGAAGCGCTTCAAAGATGAAGGGCCAATTCTCTTTATTCATACTGGTGGGGCGCCTGCGCTGTTTGCCTACCATCCTCACGTGTAACGACCAGGTAGAAAAACGCTAATGCATGAAAGTATCCAACTGGTGATTGATTCTCTGCCGTATCTGCTCAAGGGCGCAGTTTTTACGCTGCAACTGAGTATCGGTGGGATGTTCTTTGGTCTCGTGCTGGGTTTTATCCTGGCGCTGATGCGTCTGTCGCCGCTGCTGCCTGTGCGCTGGCTGGCGCGCTTTTATATCTCTATCTTTCGCGGAACGCCGTTGATTGCCCAGCTGTTCATGATCTATTACGGTCTGCCGCAGTTTGGTATTGAGCTTGATCCTATTCCGGCGGCGATGATTGGCTTATCGCTTAATACGGCGGCCTACGCTGCGGAAACGCTGCGTGCGGCAATCTCCTCCATCGACAAAGGGCAGTGGGAAGCGGGTGCCAGTATTGGTATGACGCGGTGGCAAACCATGCGCCGGGCAATCCTGCCGCAGGCTGCGCGGGTTGCGCTCCCGCCGCTGAGTAACAGCTTTATCAGCCTGGTGAAGGACACCTCTCTGGCCGCGACTATTCAGGTACCGGAACTGTTCCGTCAGGCGCAGTTGATTACCTCGCGTACGCTGGAGGTATTCACGATGTATCTGGCAGCCTCGTTGATTTATTGGGTGATGGCGACGGTGCTTTCTGCACTGCAAAACTATTTTGAAGAGCAACTGAATCGCCAGGAGAGAGAGCCGAAATGAGTGCTATCGAAGTCAGAAACCTGGTCAAAAAATTCCATGGGCAAACGGTGCTGCATGGGATCGATCTTGACGTCAAACCCGGTGAAGTTGTGGCGATTATCGGGCCGAGCGGTTCGGGCAAAACGACGCTGCTGCGCAGCATTAATTTGCTGGAGCAACCGGAGGCGGGCACCATTAAGGTGGGTGAGATAACCATTGATACCGCGCGTTCATTAACTCAGCAGAAAGGTCTGATTCGTCAGTTGCGCCAGCACGTGGGCTTTGTGTTCCAGAACTTTAATTTGTTCCCGCATCGCACGGTGCTGGAAAACATTATTGAAGGTCCGGTGATTGTTAAAGGCGAACCGAAAGCCGAAGCGACAGCCCGTGCGCGCGAACTGCTGGCGAAAGTTGGGTTAGCTGGTAAAGAAACCAGCTATCCGCGGCGTTTGTCCGGCGGGCAGCAGCAGCGCGTGGCTATTGCCCGGGCATTAGCGATGCGCCCCGAGGTGATTCTGTTTGATGAGCCTACCTCCGCGCTTGATCCTGAACTGGTTGGTGAGGTACTTAATACCATCCGCCAACTGGCGCAGGAAAAACGCACCATGGTGATTGTGACGCATGAAATGAGCTTTGCGCGCGACGTTGCCGATCGGGCGATATTTATGGATCAAGGACGGATAGTGGAGCAGGGGCCAGCTAAATCCTTATTCACGCATCCGCAGCAACCGCGAACCCGTCAGTTTCTTGAAAAGTTTCTGATGCAATAAATAGTGCATGCAGCACTCGTCGAAATTGTTTTTTGGCGAGTGCTGTTCGCATAACTATTTATAATTATTGCTTTATTATTAACTCCCAATACTGTTACTTCCTGCCGTCGTTGAGTAATGCTCAAGTAATTGTTCATTTGTCCGATAATTTGCATATATAAAATACATTTATGTGTTAGCTTGTTTCATATGTTTGGATGATTATCAATCTCAGGGGTATTACCACTTAGTATGCAGGGTCATGATTTCTTCACCTGGCGACGGAGTATGCTGTTACGCTTTCAGGAAATGGCGACGGCAGAGGATGTCTATAATGAATTACAACAACAGACGCAGCATTTAGAGTTCGATTTTTACGCGCTCTGTGTTCGTCATCCCGTACCTTTTACCCGACCTAAAACGTCGCTTCACACGACCTATCCCAAAGCATGGGTGGCGCATTATCAGTCCGAGAATTATTTCGCTATTGATCCGGTGCTGAAGCCTGAAAACTTCAGTCAGGGGCATTTACCCTGGAACGATACCTTATTTCGCGATGCACAGCCCCTGTGGGATGCCGCGCGCAATCACGGTTTACGTAAAGGGATGACGCAATGCTTAATGTTGCCTAATCGGGCGTTGGGTTTTTTATCGGTATCGCGTGCGAGTGTCCGTAATAGTCGCTTTGCAAACGATGAGGTAGAGCTCAGGATGCAACTGCTGGTGCGGGAAAGCTTGTCGGTACTGACGCGGCTGCAAGATGACATGGTCATGGCGCCAGAGATGCGCTTTAGCAAGCGGGAAAAAGAGATATTGAAATGGACGGCAGAGGGGAAAACCTCTTCAGAGATAGCGATAATTCTGTCGATTTCTGAAAATACCGTTAACTTTCACCAGAAAAATATGCAAAAGAAATTTAATGCACCAAACAAAACGCAGATCGCCTGTTATGCCGCGGCAACCGGGCTGATCTGAGTAAATCACCGTTCTGAGTGTCAGACGCAAACCCGGCTGAGAGCATCGCTGTCAGCCGGGTTCTTATTACTGGCGGTAGGCCTGTTTAATTTGCTTAACAGTGCTGGAAAATACCGCAGCCTGTGATTGATCTTCAATCAGCGCGATCTGTTTTTCCATTTTAAGAATCACGCGCCCTGCATCGGCTTGGCCCATTGCCTGCAGCATCAGCGTTAACATGGCTTTCAGGCAGGTGACTTCGTTGGCCAGTTCCTGGTTATTCTCAGCAGTGGAAAAGTCAGGCGTACTCATTTATTTTCCTCGTTATGTTTCAATGAAAAAGTGCGATGTCAAATCTTAAGGCGCCGGAGTATACCATAAGCGAGGCTAAAAATATCAGCGGTTGTTTTCTGCGCAAACATAAGCCGCGGACATTAAAATAAACAACATGTTGCACTGCATATATTTTCTCCATCTGTTGTTTATTTCGAGTATTTTACTCGTTAATTATTGTTACAACTTTAGCTGCCTATTTTGCATTCAACGGACGAATATGAATTTTTTGTCACTATTCTGAAACAGCTATGCAGATATAACCGTGGTAAAAGGTTGCCATAACAGAAAGTTTCCACTCGTCGTACCTTCTAATTTCCAAAAACGAGAGCAAAATCGAAAGACGGCGATTTTTACATTTCAAAGTTGAGATAAAACCCGTTAACATAGGACCGATTAACTATCGGTAGCGTTATCCCTATTCTGGAGATATTCCTTTGATCAACGTTTTTCTTGTTGATGACCACGAACTGGTGCGCGCAGGGATACGACGCATTCTTGAAGATATAAAAGGCATTAAAGTTGTCGGTGAGGCGTGCTGCGGTGAAGATGCGGTAAAATGGTGCCGCTCAAATTCCGTAGACGTTGTGCTGATGGACATGAATATGCCCGGTATTGGTGGCCTTGAGGCAACGCGTAAAATTGCGCGTTCAACGGCTGACATTAAAGTGATCATGCTGACTGTCCATACCGAAAACCCGTTACCTGCAAAAGTCATGCAGGCGGGAGCCGCGGGCTATCTCAGTAAGGGGGCTGCGCCCCAGGAGGTCGTGAGTGCGATTCGTTCGGTTTATTCTGGCCAACGTTATATTGCCTCCGATATCGCTCAGCAGATGGCGCTTAGCCAGATTGAGCCTGAGAAAATGGAAACCCCATTTGCCAGTTTGTCTGAACGTGAGTTGCAGATTATGCTGATGATCACCAAAGGTCAGAAGGTCAATGAGATCTCAGAGCAACTGAATCTTAGTCCTAAAACGGTGAACAGCTATCGCTATCGAATGTTCAGTAAATTAAACATTCACGGCGATGTTGAGCTGACTCACCTGGCAATTCGCCATGGCCTGTGTAATGCGGAGACATTAACAAGCCAGTGACCGATCAGTTTGATGCCAAAGCGTTCCTGAAAACCGTGACCAGTCAGCCCGGCGTTTATCGTATGTATGATGACGCCGGGACGGTCATCTACGTCGGGAAAGCGAAAGACCTGAAAAAAAGGCTTTCCAGTTACTTCCGTAGCAACCTCGCATCGCGTAAGACCGAAGCACTGGTCGCGCAAATACAGCAGATTGATGTCACGGTTACGCACACCGAAACCGAGGCGTTATTGCTTGAGCACAATTACATCAAGCTGTATCAGCCGCGTTATAACGTTTTGCTGCGCGACGATAAATCCTATCCTTTTATTTTCCTCAGCGGCGATACCCATCCTCGCCTGGCAATGCATCGCGGGGCCAAGCATGCCAAAGGCGAGTACTTTGGACCGTTTCCTAACGGCTACGCCGTACGCGAAACGCTGGCGTTGCTGCAGAAAATCTTCCCTATTCGTCAGTGCGAAAATAGTGTTTATCGCAATCGCTCGCGGCCCTGTCTGCAATATCAGATTGGCCGCTGCCTCGGTCCGTGTGTGGCGGGCCTGGTGAGTGAGGAAGAGTATGCGCAGCAGGTTGATTACGTTCGTCTGTTCCTGTCCGGGAAAGACGATCAGGTATTAACGCAGCTGATCGCCCGGATGGAAAAGGCCAGCCAAAATCTCGAGTTTGAAGAGGCTGCCCGCATTCGTGACCAAATTCAGGCCGTACGCCGCGTGACCGAAAAACAGTTTGTCTCTAATACCGGAGACGATCTGGACGTCATCGGCGTGGCGTTTGACGCCGGCATGGCCTGTGTGCACGTGCTGTTTATTCGCCAGGGTAAAGTGTTAGGCAGTCGTAGCTATTTCCCGAAAGTCCCAGGTGGAACAGAACTCGGCGAGGTCGTTGAAACCTTTGTCGGACAGTTTTATCTGCAGGGAAGTCAGATGCGCACCTTACCCGGTGAGATCCTGCTCGATTTTAATCTTAGCGATAAAACCCTGCTGGCAGACTCTTTGTCTGAGCTGGCCGGGCGGAAGATCAATGTTCAGACGAAACCGCGAGGCGATCGCGCGCGGTATCTGAAGTTGGCGCGTACCAACGCGGCGGTGGCGTTAACCACAAAACTTTCCCAGCAGTCGACCATTACCCAACGCCTGACGGCGCTGGCATCAGTACTCAAGTTACCCGCAGTGAAACGCATGGAGTGCTTTGATATCAGCCACACGATGGGCGAGCAGACGGTAGCCTCCTGCGTGGTATTCGATGCCAATGGACCACTGCGCGCCGAGTATCGCCGCTATAACATCACGGGTATTACGCCGGGTGATGATTATGCGGCAATGAATCAGGTTCTCCGCCGGCGCTACGGTAAGGCAATTGAAGAAAGTAAGATTCCGGACGTCATATTGATCGATGGCGGGAAAGGTCAACTGGGGCAGGCGAAAGCCGTGTTTGCTGAGCTGGACGTTCCCTGGGACAAACAGCACCCGCTGTTGTTGGGCGTGGCAAAAGGGGCCGATCGTAAAGCTGGTCTGGAAACGCTGTTCTTTGAGCCGGAAGGTGAGGGCTTTAGCCTACCGCCGGATTCGCCTGCATTGCACGTTATCCAGCATATCCGCGATGAATCTCACGATCATGCGATTAGCGGGCACCGTAAAAAACGGGCGAAGGTGAAAAGTACCAGCACGCTGGAGACTATTGAAGGTGTCGGGCCGAAGCGTCGGCAGATGTTGTTGAAATATATGGGCGGTTTGCAAGGTCTTCGTAACGCGAGTATTGAAGAAATTGCAAAAGTGCCGGGTATTTCGCAAGCTCTGGCAGAAAAGATCTTCTACTCGTTGAAACATTAGGCCCTCTGTAGCAACATAGGGGTAATTTTACTGACAACAGATAGTTATCCGTCATATGCAATTTAATATCCCTACGTTGCTCACGCTGTTTCGCGTCATCCTGATCCCATTCTTTGTATTGGCTTTTTATCTGCCATTCACCTGGGCTCCCTTCGTTTGTGCGCTGATCTTCTGTATTGCGGCGGTCACCGACTGGTTTGACGGCTATCTGGCGCGTCGCTGGAACCAAAGCACGCGTTTTGGCGCCTTCCTCGATCCGGTCGCTGATAAGGTACTGGTGGCTATCGCGATGGTGCTGGTGACCGAGCACTATCACAGCTGGTGGGTAACGCTTCCTGCCGCCACGATGATTGCGCGTGAAATTATTATCTCTGCGCTGCGTGAGTGGATGGCTGAACTGGGTAAACGTAGCAGTGTGGCGGTGTCCTGGATCGGCAAAGTGAAAACCACTTCGCAAATGGCCGCGCTCGCATGGCTGCTGTGGCGTCCAAATATTTGGGTAGAGTACGCCGGGATCGCACTTTTCTTCGTCGCCGCGATACTGACGTTGTGGTCAATGTTCCAGTATTTGAGCGCTGCGTGGGGAGATTTGCTTGAACAGTGATCGTTTCGGCGCAAATTTCAGCAAACGATCGTCAGTGGTGAAAAATATCGTTGACTCATTGCGTCAGGTAAGTAGAATGCAACGCATCGAACGGCAGCACTGATTGCCAGACGATAACAAAATCAAGTGATTAACAAAGTTACTTGGTGATGCGGGAATAGCTCAGTTGGTAGAGCACGACCTTGCCAAGGTCGGGGTCGCGAGTTCGAGTCTCGTTTCCCGCTCCAAATTAAAGACATCGGCAATAGCGGATGTCGGCTGAAAAGCCAGAAGATTTCGGCGCGTTAGCAAAGCGGTTATGTAGCGGATTGCAAATCCGTCTAGTCCGGTTCGACTCCGGAACGCGCCTCCAATTTCTTCCCGAGCCCGGATGGTGGAATCGGTAGACACAAGGGATTTAAAATCCCTCGGCGTTCGCGCTGTGTGGGTTCAAGTCCCACTCCGGGTACCATGGGAAAGAAAAGAATAATCAAAGCAATAAGCAGTGTCGTGAAACCACCTACGGGTGGTTTTTTTGTGCCTGAAATTTCCCGCTTCTCGCTCAGCGAACCTTCAAGATCGGAAATCCCCTGGCTTTCATCCTTTGTGCATCACAGGCATTTGGGGTGTGACGCAAGCATATCACCTTGACGGGCGCAACACAGATACGCCAACGCTATTGCAACTCTTACCGGTCTTGAACTAACAGGTTAGATGAAAACAAGCAGAGTCACTATCAGCGTGCAGCATGAGCTCTTAAGGCCTGTCAGCCAGTCGTTGAGATAGATTTTCTGATACATATGAAACTCTCCCTGTTTTGAAATTCTCTTTTATGATTCCAAGTCAGGAGGGGCGGCTACAGGTCATGAGAGATAAACGTTCGCAGCCGAGGGGCCTCGAAGACCATTTATTCGACAAAACTCAACGCGTAATCCGGGGATGAGTACTTCTGAGTCACGGAGACTTAGGGCTGAAATGTGAAGCTGTACATCTTTGCGACCATCGGAGGGGGAGATAAGGCCTTTACCGCTCTTGCAGTCAAAGGCTTTGACAATTCCTGTCATTTTACGAGACAAAAAAATTCCTTAAAGCTAATAACGTGTTGCACTATACACATACCCATGGATAATGCCAGAAATATTTTTCAGCAATCGTGAGATCTGGATAGCTAAAATAAACATTGATTATTATATACGCCCGTGCGTTAATGGTCGCGTCGGTTTGAAGAACAGACAAAATACAAAGTAGTTTACTAAAGCAGTTCTCATTTCAGGTGTTTTATATTTATCCCTTCTTTGAGTCTCCCCACTAAGCACTAAGTAGTTTCTGTAATAAAACCATGTTCGCCGGAAGGCCAAATTAAGGAATACAAAATGTCAAAAAAGATGAATGGTTTAGTAAAATGGTTTAATGCCGATAAGGGATTCGGTTTTATTTCTCCTGTTGACGGTAGTAAAGATTTATTTGTACATTTTTCTGCTATCCAGAGCGATAATTTCCGCACCTTGTTTGAAGGGCAAAAAGTCTCTTACTCCATTGAGAATGGTACTAAAGGTCCGGTTGCTGGCAATGTAGTTATTACAGAGTAAATCCTTTTTTTGTCTGTATGCGATAACGAAGAAGGCTAAAGCCTGAGTAGACATACTGACAGAAGCAATGGATGTATTGTTGGGTCAGTAGAGATGAAATGTTACTGATCCGGCATTCAGGGCAACGGTCAGCATATTTCATCTCTCTTTTGCATGAGAAAGTATGCTGACCATTGTGAGTACGTGTAGGTTCGCTGCACGAAAAGTCTAACCACTTGCTTTGCACGACAACATACGCAAGAAGATAGCTTTTCCCAGATATCACCATATTTTTTATTTTTAAATATGAAAATACTAAACCCGCAGCCAGCGGGTTTTCTATTATCTGTAGCTTGATAAATCTTAAAATACAGATGTGGTGATTCTGTTCCAGAAATAGGGTCTAAAACGGATTCAGGCTGCTTCTTTTTGGTTTGTCTGGAATACTTTATTGCAATGAGGACAGATTAAAAGAGAACCTTTTTGAACTCTTGAAAAACTGTGTTCAGATTGTTGGGTACAGTTTGGGCAGGTGCATTTGACAAGATAGTTGCGGCGTGATTTAGAGTCTTTACGTTCTGACATAGGCTTTTCCTTGAGTGGATGAACTTCAACCATACCCTAATTTGTCCAAAAAATCTTAACTTTATGATGTTTTGGATATGTAAATATAAAGAAAAGGTATCGCAAAGAGCTTGATGATAAGGGCGGCTTCCCAAATTTATTTCTGTAATCCTCAATCTCCCTGGCTGCGTGGTTCATATGAAAATATGAACAGATTGCTCAGACAGTATTTTCCAAAAGGAGCTGGCTTATCGGTTCGCAGCCAGCAAAGAATTAACATTGTTGCATCCAGCGTTGAACGCACAGCAAAAAGCGGACGTTTTTGAGCTCAGTAAAAAAGG
Source organism: Citrobacter sp. RHBSTW-01044 (assembly GCF_013781945.1). Lineage (NCBI taxonomy): Bacteria > Pseudomonadati > Pseudomonadota > Gammaproteobacteria > Enterobacterales > Enterobacteriaceae > Citrobacter > Citrobacter sp. RHBSTW-01044. The sequence continues at coordinate 1,954,827 of NZ_CP056180.1, forward strand.
ACGCTATATTTTTGCCTGATTGACGCGGGATGAAAGCTCCTGATGGCTCTCTTTTCGTTCGCTGTAGCGATCGGCAAGGTAATCGGTTTGCCCCTTGAGCAGCAGCGTGATTTTAAACAACTCCTCGGCGACATCGACGATACGATCATACCAGGACGAAGGTTTCATTCGCCCGTTCTCATCGAATTCTTGCCAGGCTTTGGCTACTGAGGACTGGTTAGGGATCGTGAACATCCTCATCCAGCGCCCAAGGATACGCATCTGGTTCACGGCGTTAAAAGACTGCGACCCGCCGCAGACCTGCATCACCGCCAGTGTTTTTCCCTGTGAAGGGCGAACGGCCCCTTCGCTTAAGGGGATCCAGTCGATCTGTGCCTTCATCACCGCACTCATTGCCCCATGCCGCTCTGGGGAACTCCACACCATCCCATCACACCATCTGACCAGCTCGCGCAGCTCGGTGACTTTTGGGTGCGTATCTGGGGCATCATCCGGCAGGGGTAAACCTGAGGGATTAAACAGTCTTACTTCCGCCCCCATCGCCGTCAGCAGGCGTCCCGCTTCTTCTGCGGCAAAGCGACTGTAAGAACGCTCTCTTACCGAGCCATACAGGATCAGTATGCGTGGCGGCTCCTGGAGCTGCAGGCGTTCAGCAATCTGCTGATCGAAGCAATCAGCATTCAGTGCAGGAAAGTGTTCCATTTTTTACTCCTCCAGGAGGTTCTGTGATTTCAAATTCAACACATATGATTTATCATATGTGTATTCTAAAGGGAACGGAGTAAAAAATGCTACAGCCTGTTCAGCTTTTTAAAATCCTGTCGGATGAAACCCGTCTCGCCATTGTTATGCTTCTCCGGGAATCCGGCGAACTGTGCGTGTGCGATATATGCGCGGCGACCTCTGAATCACAGCCTAAAATTTCTCGCCACATGGCTATTCTGCGAGAAGCGGAACTGGTGCTTGACCGTCGGGAAGGCAAATGGATTCACTATCGTCTGTCTCCCCACATGCCTGCGTGGGCCGCTGAGACGATCACGACGTCCTGGCAGTGTCTGAGGAAAGATGTGGGTGAATGGCTGAAAAAATCAGCCTGCACATCCTGTTGAGAGAATTTTTCACATACACATAATCATATATAAAGGAATCTAAAATGCTTTTGGCAGGGAGTATTTTTATACTGACGCTGGTCCTGGTCATCTGGCAGCCCAGAGGTCTCAGCATTGGCTGGAGCGCAAGTATCGGAGCCTTACTGGCACTGGGGACGGGGGTCATCCACATTGATGATATTCCCGTAGTCTGGAATATCGTCTGGAACGCAACAGCGGCATTCATCGCGGTGATTATCATCAGCCTGCTGCTCGATGAGTCCGGTTTCTTTGAATGGGCCGCGCTGCATGTCTCCCGCTGGGGTAACGGGCGTGGTCGCCTGCTGTTTACCTGGATAATACTGCTTGGCGCTGCTGTCGCTGCGCTGTTTGCTAACGACGGTGCAGCACTGATACTGACGCCGATTGTGATTGCGATGTTGCTCGCCCTGGGGTTCAGCCAGGCGACGACGCTGGCCTTTGTCATGGCTGCAGGATTTATCGCAGATACTGCCAGCCTGCCGCTGATTGTCTCTAACCTGGTCAATATTGTCTCGGCGGATTTCTTCGGCCTGGGCTTTACACAGTATGCCTCCGTAATGGTCCCTGTGAACCTGGCGGCCATTGCTGCCACGCTGGTCATGCTCCATCTCTTCTTCCGCCGCGACATCCCGGCCAGATATGACGTTTCACTGCTCAAGATGCCCGCCAGTGCGATTAAAGATCCGGCGACGTTCAGTGCGGGCTGGATTGTTCTGCTGTTCCTGCTGGTCGGTTTCTTTGTTCTGGAGCCGCTGGGGATCCCTGTAAGCGCGATAGCAGCAGTTGGGGCTGCGGTGCTGTTCGTGGTAGCCAAGCGTGGCCACGCCATTAATACCGGGAAAGTGCTGCGCGGGGCGCCCTGGCAGATCGTGATATTCTCGCTGGGTATGTATATGGTCGTCTACGGCCTGCGTAATGCAGGACTCACCGAGTATCTTTCTGCTGTACTCAATATGCTGGCAGACAAAGGTTTATGGGCTGCCACGTTCGGTACCGGCTTCCTGACTGCCTTCCTGTCGTCTGTGATGAACAATATGCCGACGGTGCTGATTGGTGCATTGTCCATTGACGGGAGTGCTGCGACCGGCGTCGTCAAAGAGGCGATGATTTATGCCAATGTGATTGGCTGCGATTTAGGGCCTAAAATCACCCCGATAGGCAGTCTGGCAACTCTGCTGTGGCTTCATGTGTTGGCACAGAAAAATATGACCATCACCTGGGGATATTACTTCCGCACCGGCATTATCATGACTCTGCCCGTGCTATTCGTCACTCTGGCCGCGCTGGCGTGGCGGCTCTCTGTCACTTTGTAATGAGATATTGATATGAGCAACATTACCATCTATCACAACCCGGCCTGTGGCACCTCACGTAACACGCTGGAGATGATCCGTAACAGCGGTAACGAACCAACTATTATTTATTATCTCGATACGCCCCCGACTCGTGATGAACTGACCAAACTGATTTCAGATATGGGCATTTCAGTACGCGCATTGCTGCGGAAGAACGTTGAACCTTATGAGCAGCTTGGTCTTGATGAAGATAAGTTTTCTGATGAGCAGTTGATCGATTTTATGATTCAGCATCCGATCCTGATTAATCGGCCGATTGTAGTGACGCCGCTTGGCACGCGTCTTTGTCGTCCCTCAGAAATTGTGCTGGATATTTTACCTGAAGCTCAGAAAGGCTCTTTTACCAAAGAGGATGGCGAAAAGGTCATTGACGAAACGGGGAAACGGGTTAAGTAATCTTTCCGCTTAATATTATCGGGTGCCTGTTGACTTCATACCGGTGCCTGCTCTTTGCTGATAACCCTCGTTCACGACTGGAGAAGCGTATTTGCGGGGGATCAAAACAGGTTCATTAGCCTGCCCACTTGCCTGAAGAGACATTTGTCTCACTCCGAATGCATTTCGTTTATCAATTATTGAAATAAATATATACATAATAGTTTTTGATTAGCAGAACTTACCGATGCAGGTCAGTTGAGGCAATTTCATTTCCCTTAGGGTAAGAGTCAAAAACTATCATGAAACAAGAGCTTGTATTGACAGATGAAGACTTACTTGCACGAGGTAACGATCGTTACGTCTTTCAGCATCCACAGGATAGTAACCTGCTGATCAAAATCGTTATTTCAGATATTGCGAACTATAAAAGCAAGTTACGGGAAGTCTTCCGGGACCTCAAAGAATGCAAGCCTGGTCATCAAACAGACTCTCTTTATATGCAAAAGATCGAAGGCCTTGTTGAAACAAATAAAGGTCTAGGGCAGATCACTGTGAAGGAGTGCGATGAGCATGGCAACCTTGCTCAAACTCTTTATCAGCTTGCTCTCAAAAAAGAACTCGATGACAGCAAATTGCAGAAGCTGAATGCTTTTTTAGCATGGTTTGTCAGCACCAAAGTCATTATTAACTCCTTGCATTGTAAAAACATTGTTTATGCCTGGGATAGCGAGCGTCAGGATTATCGCTTCAAAGTCATTGACGGGTTTGGTGACAAAACGTTTTTTCAACTCAGTAAGCTTTCGCAATCAGTTCGCGATAAGAATAAAATCAAATGTCTCAAGCGGATGCTTAACGATTTGAACGGTCTGCAACAAGCTTAACCACGCAGGTTAAAAATAATCGAATCACCAGTTTTCTGTTGCCGGACTTCCGATCCCGCATACCTGATTAACAAAGGTGTTTACGCAGAAGTAAGTTACATATTAACTTCTTGAAAAATATCCTGAACTGCTCGGCGTTCGTGCTGTGTGGGGGCAAATCCCACACCGGTACCATGGGAAAGAATAGAACAATCAAAGCAATAAGCAGTGTCGCGAAACCACCTACGGGTGGTTTTTTTGTGCCGGCTTTTGACGAACCATAGGTATTTTGCGTCAAGTAAGCCTGCCAGATACGTTAAGCCGCCCGCTACACACTCCCCATTGCCAATCAATCTATCGACGAATCGGTGCATTAAACATAAACCTTCCCCGGGCTGGGTTGTTGATAAAGCCATCCCGGGCGGGGTTATAGTTGTGGTCCTGAAAACCATTCATCATGATGGGATCGCCTATGCCATCCTGAATCGCCAAATGTCTGTGGATTCGGTTACGTGTCCTGAATGTGAAAGCGAAATCATCCGTCCCGCCAATGATGATGACGCCATTTCCTGCAAGAAGTGCCGCGCTTAACTCTTGCTCTCTTGCGGCCTGGTTTTGTAACGCGCTGGCTGCGGCAGACGATGACGCCAGCAGCAATACGAGGACGGCGCATGAAAATACCGGTGGCAGTTTCATGATTAATACCCATTAAAAGTATGGCTATTAAAGTATAGTCTTATGTCGTCATCTCATCTGAATAGAAAATGAACAGTTTAAGCCTGTTGCCTGTACGGAGTCTGAGGGGGGGGAGAGGAGTGCCGCGCAATTAAGAACTATAATAAAAACAGTCGACAGATGATGACTCCAGTTTACAGATAGTACCGATACAGGGGGCGGTTATGCGCGTCTCATTTTCTCCGCGAGTTGCGTTCACCGCATTGCTCATTTTTAGCTTTGCAGTATCCCCGGCGGAAAACGGAGGGCCATTTTCGCCGTACGCCAGGAGCGCGGATCCTGTTGCATTGTCGCAGCAGTCATTCAATCACATGACCTCTTACCAGGTTATGATGCGATCCTCATCTGCGCGGGATGAAAATAAAATCATTCGCTACAGTTATCAAAAACCCGGCTACGTGCGAATGGATTTTACCCAGCCGCATTCTGGCGCGGTGCTTATTTTTAATCCTGTCAGCGGGAAAGTGACGTTATGGCCATTTGGTGTGGGTACGTTGCCCGTTTTGCACCTGTCGCCCACCAATTCATTGATCCAGGATGAGCGAGGTCATCGGGTGGATCGCTCTGATATCGGCGTGTTGTTGGGCAATGTTCGCCATCTGCAACGCGGGGGAACAACTACCGTTGTTGCTAAGGAGCGCCTTGCGGGACGGGAGACGACACACATATCCGTAATGGGGCCAGGAAAACAGACCGTAGATGGCGTTCACCGCTACGACATCTGGCTGGATAATTATCACGGACTCCCTGCCAAAGTGATCAGCTATGCGCCAGATGGGCAGCGATTAGAAACTGTTCTTCTGGATGCTATGGTTATTAACACCCGTTTCCCCGTCAATTTTTTCACGCCTTGAGGGAGCCTGCACTATGGCTGACTATCAGTTTTCCACAGTCTGGCGGGTTGAGGCTTCAATTCAGGAGGTATGGGATGTTTTTTCCCATCCGGACAGGTGGCCTGAATGGTGGGGAAGTCTGGAACGCATCGTTGAGATAAGGAAAGGGGATTTACGGGGTATTGGGGCGTTGCATCGTTATACCTGGAAAGGGGCGCTTCCTTATCGCTTAACCTTTGATATCAATGTGTTGAAAATACGGCCTTGCACACTGCTTGAAGGACAAGCCAGCGGCGCGGTGGAAGGGCGAGGGGTATGGTCTTTTACTGCCAATGGTACAGCGACTATTGTCAGATATGACTGGAATGTGCGTACCACGATCCGCTGGATGAATTATCTTGCCCCGCTGGCAGCACCTGTATTTCGCTGGAATCACAATACGGTCATGCGCGAGGGGGCAAGAGGGTTAGCCCGCAAACTGGCAACGACTGTGTATATAGTCTGAACGTATCTCCGCTACTGTACTTTTTTGGCTGTAAATGGCTTAATAGCGACCTTGCAGTTTCTCACTTCATTCACAGTTAACAGGTCTGTTATTGATGAATAATCTCCATCGACTCGCCTTTTTATGCCAGCCTCTGTCTGCTGTGATGATCGCGTACGGTTTCCCCTTTAGCCGTAGCTCAACTCTTACAACCTGGACAGACAGCAATGCAACGTCGTCAGTTTCTCAAAAATAGCGTTCTCCTTTCCGCCGCCGGATTAGTCGGCCCTGCAGTCATTAGCCAGACGGTACGTGCCGCTGAGCCATCCGTTGCGCCAATAGCTCGTCGACGCTTTGTCTTATCTCAAACGTATAAACTTAATCCTCCTAAGGGATCGAGCGGCGTGGTGAAACTGTGGATCCCGCTACCGGTGGATACCGCGTTTCAACAAATGACGGCGCTTGCCTTTAGCGGAAACTATAAGCAGGCGTACGTCACCACCAATAATACCTATGGCGCGAAAACGCTGTTTGCCACCTGGGCTGACTCGCAGGGTGAATTGTTGGTTAACGTTGATATCGACATTGAAACCGCCGACTGGGAACCGCTGAAGCAGGACGCGCTGAAAAACTGGCAGGCACCTGAGCAGATTATTTATCCGCTGGATGTAAAACCGTATCTGTTGCCGACGGCACATACTCCAGTTGATGGATTGGTCCTGGAAACCGCGCGTAAAATCACCGGTAATGAGCAGGATCCGCTGAAAAAAGCGCGCCTGATTTACGAATGGGTCAGCAGCCATATGGAGCGTGACAACGACGTTATTGGCTGCGGCACGGGGGATGTGGCGGAGATATTAAAAAGCGGTAAGCTCAAAGGAAAATGCACCGACATGAGTTCCGTTTTTGTTGCTCTGGCGCGAGCCAGCGGTATTCCGGCGCGCGAACTGTTTGGCATCCGTCTGGGCAAGGCCAATAAGCTCGAACGTTACTCGAAAAGTGCTTTTGGCACAGCCGACAGTGCAGGCGTTGCCAATGTGAGCGGCGGTCAACACTGCCGTGCTGAGTTCTATCTGGCAGGTTACGGTTGGTTACCGTGCGATCCTGCTGACGTGACCAAAATGCGTCTGGCAGAGAAAAAAACGCATCAGGATGCCGATGTCCAGGCGGTTAACGCTTACCTGTTTGGTAACTGGGAAATGAACTGGGTTGGATTCAACTACGGACGTGATTTCGAGTTGTATCCGGCAACGGAGCAGGGGGCCATGAATAACTTTGGTTATCCTTACGCTGAAGTCGATGGTGACCCGATCAATTTTTATGATCCTAAAGCGTTCTCCTACAGCTATGTCGCCACAGAACAACGCTAAAGGTGCGGGGATTACCCTGTTGACGGCTGCTGCGGCCGCCGTCACCGCTGGCTTATGCTGTGTTGGACCGCTACTTTACCTGCTGTTTGGTATTTCGGCGGCGAGCTTCGCCGTTTTCACCCGGTTTGAGTTTTTGCGAACTCCTCTGGTACTGCTGTCCCTGGGATTATTACTGCGTGTCTTCTGGCGGCTCTATTTTTCCAAACGGTTGTGGTGCTCCGGGTGGTTAACTCTGAAGCAAGCGCGCGTTCTCTACTGGTGCGCGCTGGCATTGATTTTGCCGGTGCTATTTTACCCAACGCTTGTTGCCTGGTTTTATGAGGTATTTGAATGAAGATCTTCGCGTTAGTTGCATGCTTGCTGTTGCCGCTGTGGGCTCAGGCGGCCAATCAAAAAGTGGTGCTGGATATACAAAATATGACCTGCTCGTTATGCGTTATTTCGGTCAATCAGGCGCTACGTGAAACTGACGGCGTGATTAAAGCAAAATCCTCTCTCAAAACCCGGCAGGCAGAAGCCATCGTGCCAGAAGGTTTCCCAACCGATACTCTACTTAACGCAGTAGCGAAAACGGGCTATACCGCAACGCTCAACCGTATTGAACAACAGTAAACCACCTGCGGGTGGTTTTATTGTGTTTTCCCGGTATGATGCCCGGCGGCTTAGTGTTCTCTTTTGTGCGTTAACTACCGGAATTCCCCTCTTTTCCTGTTAACCTGAACAGGCGGCTGCTGTAAGCCGCATATGCCCATTTATATCTGTTATCCCTCCAGCCATGTAGGATGATCACAGGCAAGATTTTTTGACTAAGGAAAAGCGTTATGAAAACGGGACCATTAAACGAGAGCGAACTGGAATGGCTGGATGATGTACTGACTAAGTACAATACGGATAAGGCTATTCTGGATGTGTCAGAACTGGATGGTTTACTGACGGCGGTACTGAGTTCACCGTATGAAATTGAACCGGAGCAGTGGCTGGTCGCTATTTGGGGCGGCGCGCAGTATGTTCCTCGCTGGTCCTCCGAAAAAGAAATGACGCGTTTCATGAACCTGGCGTTTCAACATATGGCGGATACGGCCGATCGCCTGGATGAATATCCTGAGCAGTTTGAGCCGCTGTTTGGTTTGCGTGAAATTGACGAGCATGAACTGACCATCGTTGAAGAGTGGTGTTTTGGTTATATGCGCGGCGTCGCGCTGTCGGACTGGTCCGCGTTACCAGACTCGTTAAAACCAGCGCTCGAGGCTATTGCGCTGCACGGTACGGAAGAAAACTTTGCGGTCGTTGAGAAAATGACGCCAGAAGCGTTCGAAGAGAGCGTGGATGCCATCCGCCTGGCGGCGCTGGATCTGCATGCTTACTGGATGGCGCATCCTCAGGAAACGCCGGTTAAAGTACCGGTCAAAGTGGATGCCAAGGTAGGGCGCAATGACCCTTGTCCGTGCGGTAGCGGTAAAAAATATAAGCAGTGCTGTTTGCATTAAGAAAAAGGGGCGTTAAGCCCCTTTTGTTTTAACCCACTTCCGGTAGTAATCCTGCTGCAATAGAAAACTGTACGGCTATCACCACAATGCCGCACAAAAATACCAGCGCCAGCGCCGGAGCACCCCCTGCCACGCGATATTTAGCCTGTGGATTCTGTTTTCTGCTCTGCCATGCCAGCATCGAGGGAATGAGCAGCGCCAGCACCGCCAGGGCAACGCCCGCATACCCCAGGGCCATGACGAAACCACGCGGATAGAACAGCGCGAATGCCAGCGGCGGCAGGAAGGTCACCACGCCGGTTTGCATTCTTCCTGCTACGGTATTGCGGCGCTGGAAGAGGTCGGCCAGGTAGTCAAATAATCCCAATGCGACGCCGAGGAAAGAGGTTGCCAGCGCAAGGTCGGCAAACAGATGCACCGCCAGTTCGACGTGCGGCGAAGCCACGACTTCACGTAATGCTTGTAATAAACCGTTTAAACCAGCGTGGTTGGCTAACAGCCCCATGAACGTTGAGGAGTTAATACTGCCAAGCGTGGCCAGTTGCCAGAAGATATAGGCGACTAGCGGAATGGCACTACCGGTGATAAACACCCAACGCAGTTTACGGATGTTACCGTTCATATAGCTGACGATACTGGGGACGCTGCCGTGAAAACCGAACGAAGTGAAGATAACCGGGATTGCAGACAGTGCCAGCCCCTGCTGAAGCGGCAACGTAAGCAGGTTTACTTTATGGATATGCGGCATTAACAGGGCCAGCATCACCACCAGGAAGATTATCTTGGCACTGAACAACAGACGGTTGAACAGATCGACCAAAGATGTGCCAACGCAAACCACGCCACCGGCAACAAAGGTGAACAGCAGTACGCCTGTTGTCGGGGAGAGCGTTGTCCCGGTCCAGTCGCTGATGCTGGAAGCCAGCAACTCACCAGCGCCACTGATATACGCTGCCGTCAACGCGTACATTAAAAACATCATGCTAAAGCCCGTTACCCATTGTCCGTAGCGACCAAGATAACGTTTTGCCAGCGTACCCAACCCGGTGTCTGCCGGTACGTGTTGATACACTTCAAGCAGCAACAGCGCGGTGTAGCACATTAGCGCCCAAAGACTCACTAACAATACCAGCGTGACGCTAAACCCCACGCCTGCCGCGGCCAGCGGCATTGCCAACATACCGGCACCAATCGTGGTTCCCGCCACGATAAAAATACTACCCAGGGTTCTGTTTTTCACGCTTTCCTCTGTCCCAGAGATAATCAACGGTTATATCTGCGGCGCAGGTTAAGGCAAAACGCTATTTTCGTCAAATCACCGTTACAATGAATGTACATTAATCTTTACGATTTTTGGAGCGTTAAGATGTATCACAAATGATATTTATCTGCGGGTAAACCTGCGTTAGCGCAAAGCAAGGCCGTGCCGTTCACATTAGGCTACGGACTTTATTGAGGAGGTAGTATGGAATCTATTCACGGTCACGAAGTGCTCAACATGATGATTGAATCTGGCGAGCAGTATTCAAATGCCAGCCTTGAAGCGGCGATTACGGCACGGTTTGGCGAGCAGGCTCGTTTTCACACCTGTTCTGCGGCGGATATGTCGGCAGCCGAGCTGGTGGCGTTTTTAGCGGCGAAGGGAAAATTTATTGCAAAAGAAGACGGCTTCTCTACGCACGAAAGCAAGATCTGCCGTCACTGATTTTAGCGGGTAATGATGGCGGGTTGCCTTCATTACCCCACAACATTAATTCTGTGTATCAAGCGTAGCCAGTTCTTTATCGATGAAATAAAGACCTTCGCCACTTTTCCCTGCCAGCGATAACTTATCAATGACAGATTTAAATAATTTCTCTTCTTCATGCTGCTCGGCAACATACCATTGCAGGAAATTAAACGTCGGATAATCCTGGTGGGTCATTGCCGCGTGTGCCAGCTCATTAATTTTCTGGGTGATCAACTGCTCGTGTTCGTAAGTAACACGGAACAGTTCGTCCAGAGACGCATATTCAGCAAAGGGGGAAGGAACGGTGTTAATACACGGCAAGCTGCCGGTATCGGTCAGGTAGTCAAACAGACGCTGCATATGCGTCATCTCTTCCTGGGCGTGACGGCGCAGGAACGCGGCGGCACCTTCAAAGCTGTGATAGCTGCACCACGCGCTCATCTGTTGGTAGAGCAGAGATGAATATAATTCAAGGTTCATTTGCTCATTCAGTTGGTCGATCATTTCTGTTTTCAGCATGGTTGTGCTCCACAAACGTTATTATATATTAGCGTGGCGTCACTATAATTTGTTATTTAATTATTTGCAAAAGGTAAAATAATAAATTTATTTATTAAAAATGCGAATGGGAATAAAACGCATTAACGCTATTAAGCGGAGAATATAAATAATGAAAAGGCAGAAGACCAGCAATAATGTGCTGGTCGAAAATATTAATAATTGAAGGCAGGCGATTGGGATACCGCAACGCCGTGACACTGCCAGGCGAGCGTGATTTTGGTATTTAAACACAGAGAACCGGCATATACGCTACAGGTTGATACCGGCTGACCAAACGCCATTGCGTTGGCATAACCCAGGCGCTGACACTCTTTGGTGGCTGTGCCTTGGGTCACGTAATCATCGGTACGCGCCGTTTGTAGCATGGCCTGGTTGTAGGTCAGGCGAACGACGCCGGTGATGGCACTGGCTTCGCTGACCTGCGCCTGTTTAGTAATAGTGCATCCTGTCAGCACGAGCGGCAAAAGGGCAAGGATAAAGGTCTTCATGTGATCGCTCTGAAAGTTCGGAGATAGGCTATCATGGCATATGTGGGGCGCATCAATGGCTTGAATAGCCCGAAGATCACCTGCGATTAATCGCAACGACGTCATTTTATTGAGGCTATTCTGAGCTGTCTCAGAAAAAATGTGAGCACCTCATTATTTTATAAAACAAAATTTCATTAAATTTGAAAGTGAGTTTGCAAAATAGTAATGTGGCCTGAATGTTATGACTTTCAGCGGGCCTCCGCAGCGCATTCAGGAGATTACAGAATGAAAATTGCATTGATGATGGAAAACAGCCAGGCAAGCAAAAATGCCATCATTCATAACGAGCTTAAAGCCGTTGCGGATGAGAAAGGTTTTCCAGTGTATAACGTCGGGATGAGCGACGAAAATGACCATCATCTGACCTACATCCATTTAGGGATTATGGCCAGCATCCTGCTCAATTCCAAAGCCGTGGATTTTGTGGTTACGGGGTGCGGTACGGGTCAGGGGGCAATGATGTCACTGAATATTCATCCGGGCGTGGTGTGTGGTTACTGTCTCGATCCGGCAGACGCATTCTTGTTCTCTCAGATCAACAACGGGAATGCGCTTTCTCTGGCATTCGCCAAAGGTTTTGGCTGGGGTGCTGAGCTGAATGTGCGCTATATGTTTGAAAAAGCATTCACTGGTCGTAACGGCGAAGGGTATCCACCAGAGCGTAAAGAGCCGCAGGTGCGTAACGCGGGTATTCTGAACCAGGTGAAAGCGGCGGTGGTAAAAGAAAACTATCTGGACACTCTGCGCGCTATCGATCCTGAACTGGTAAAAACCGCCGTATCTGGTCCGCGCTTCCAGCAGTGCTTCTTTGAAAACTGCCAGGACAAAGCGATCGAAGCGTTTGTACGCGAGATAGTTGGCTAAATCCTGTTGGCCCGGCGGTGTTCGCCTGCCGGGCTATTTGCTCTTGTTAGAAACCGCGCTTCCAGCATCATGGGCAAGCCGCAGCGTATCAACCATACCTACCAGACAAATAATCGCAATAGCGACAAAGGCCAGCCGGAAACTGATCCCCGGAATATTGCCTAATGCCAGCCATTCACTCACCTCATCACCGATACGGATCCCGATAGCGGCCAACGAAATGCCCAAGCCTACCGCTAATTGTGTTGCCGTACTGAACAGCGTATTGGCGTAGCTCATTTGTGGTCCGGGGACGTCCGCAAAGGCAAGCGTGCTGATACCGGTAAACTGAATTGAGCGGAACACGCCGCCCAGATACAACACCAACAAAATAACCCACACCGGGGTCTGCGGCGTAATTAATGCACAGGCCAACAGCGCCAGGACGTTTAGCGCACCGTTGATTAACAGCAGTTTCTTAAAGCCCAGCCAGCGTATCAACGGCGTGGTGGCAGGTTTTATCGTCAGATTGCCCACAAACACCGCCAGAACCAGCGAACCCGCGTGAAAAGCGTTCATGCCAAAACCGACCTGGAACATTAACGGCAGCAGAAATGGTACAGCGCTAATAGAGGCGCGAAATAGCGACCCGCCGTACAGGGTGACGCGAAAAGTAGGGACGCTCATGGCATCAAGACGAATCATCGGCCAGGTAGTGCGACGAAAATGATGCAGGGCAAACAGAAAGGTCACGGTTCCTAGCGCCAGCAGCCCGGCGGTTAGCCAGCCCTGCGGCTGCTGGGTTCCCAGTAACTCCATGGCATACACCAGGCTAACCATCGCAACTGAGGTCGCGATAAAACCCGCTATATCAAATGGACGGCGCTCGTCGTCATGAATATCCGGGATGAAACGTAGCGCCAGCGCGATCGCCAAAACTCCCAGCGGTACGTTAATAAAGAAGATCCAACGCCAGTTAGCATAGCTGGTAATGAATCCTCCAAGCGGTGGCCCGATGATAGGCGCGACTAATGCGGGCCAGGTCAGGGTCGCAATGGCGGTGATCAACTGATGTTTAGGCGTGGTGCGCAGTACCGCGAGACGGCCAACAGGAACCATTAGCGCGCCACCCACACCCTGTAAAATTCGCATTGCTACAAAGCTCTCAAGGCTTTCGGACAAACCGCATAAAACCGAAGCGAGAGTAAAAATCGCCAGCGCCAGGGTAAACACTTTTCGGGCGCCGAAGCGATCCGCAATCCAGCCGCTGGCGGGGATAAGCACCGCGAGGGTGATCAAGTAGGCGCTGATACCAATGTTCAGGTCTACCGCCTGTACGCCAAAGCTTTTGGCCATGTCGGGTAGGGCTGTGGCAATCACCGTGCCGTCAATAAATTCCATAAAGAAAGCCCCGGCAACAAGTAATGCTGCCGGGGAAAGACCGCGTTGGTTCTCAACCGCTAACTGTTCACTCATGTTGTGCTTGCCATCTCAAAAGAAACTGACTGGACCTTTTTTATTTTCAGCGCATTTGTAATGTGTGCGCGGCTATCGTTTCGATCGCTGAATAGGTACTATGACGACCTTTCTATAAGGAGCTCACTATGTCCCAAACATTGAATGCCGATCAGGAACTGCTCTCGGATGTTGTTGCCTGTCAGCTGGTTATCAAGCAAATTCTGGATGTTCTTGATGTTATTGCCCCGGTAGAAGTTCGGGAAAAAATGTCCAGCCAACTGAAAAACATCGATTTTTCCAGCCATCCTGCAGGGGCTGATCCGGTCACTATGCGCGCAATACAAAAAGCGGTTGCCTTGATCGAGTTGAAATTCACGCCGCAGAATGAATCCCACTAAAATAAACCGTTGTTTCAGGTTTTAGAAAGGTTTTTTTGCGCCTCGCAGAATGGGAGGCGCGTGCCAGGGAAAATCAGAGGTTGACCGGATAAGGTGCGCAGCATCGCTATCCGGCATTAACGCGATGAAAACTGAAGATTAGTGATGCTGGTAGTTAACGACGTTGAGCAAGTGCTTATCGGTTTGCGCCATGCACAACCCCGCGCGTTTGGCGCTGCGGACTTCATCAAGAATCGTCTGTAACAGCACGCCATCCTGCTGCTGCTCTTTTTCCAGATCGTGAAGAAAATCAATGGTTGGCGCATCGTTTAATGCTTCAGCTTCATTGGTTAAACGCGAGAGCTTACTCGAACGCTGCTGATATTCATCCAACGTTTTCTGAAACAATTCTTCCAGGGAACTCAGTTCATCACCCGGCACATCCATGGCCTTGACGATGGGATTAGCCCCGGCACTTTTCATAAAATTGAACATACGCATCATTTGAGTCACGTTACCCTGCGCCTGCGTGCGTAGAAACGTGGCTGTACCTGTCAGGCTATGCTCGTAGCACCATTCGCTGAGATGCAGGTAAAGATTTGAGGCGTAAAACTCGAGATTCATTTGTGTATTGAGTTTATGAACAATTCCAACTGCAGCCATATCAATATCCTTATTTCCAGAAAGGGGGATGTACGTTACTCACGCCAGTACAGCGGGCTGCCGCTGCACTTCACCTCTACGTACAATTAAAACTGTTAGCAGAATAAATCCGTTCCGCCGGTCCTTTAGTGATCACGAATTATATTCGCTCCGATCGAGATTCAGCATAACGCTTGCCCTGGTATAAGAAAATCCTTAAATCTGCGTATTTATGTTTTTTTACATATTGTCATAACAGTATTCATGCTTCTGCTGTTTTGGCATATAGATGACATGAATGTAAGGGGTTGAAATTTATGTCATTAAATGATTTTCATGATAATGAAATGGTGTTTCATATCACAAAATTAAATTCCACAATAAGGTATTGTCTGGCATCTGATGATTATCTGCCCAAGTTGAAAGGCAATTTCACGATCGGGATGGATTAGTACAAATTATCTGATGGCTAATTTTTTGCGCCAGATCAGTTTTAATCAAATTGAGAAATTTAACAGTCTGCACTGGTCGTCATTAATTTTTTCGTTTATGTGGATTAAGCAAGGAGTTACATATGAAGAAGGTTGCGGTGCTGCTGGCACCCGGTTTTGAAGAGGCGGAGGCGATTGTTACCCTGGATATTCTGCGTCGCCTGAATATCGAAGTCGAAACCCTGGCCTGCGCAGAGTCACGTGCGGTGGTGAGTTATCATGACGTACCGATGGTGATGGATAGCACGCTGGCCGCGCGCCAGACATATCTCTACGATGCCGTCGTATTGCCAGGCGGGCCGCAGGGCAGCGTTAATCTTGCCGCCAGTGAGGCGGTCATCCAGTTTGTATCCCGTCATGATCAGGCAGGAAAGCTCATTTGCCCGGTATGTTCTGCGGCCGCGCGCGTGTTGGGCGGCAACGGTCTGCTGAAGGGGCGTCGCTATGTTTGCTCAGGAGATCTGTGGCAAAACGTCACGGACGGGGAATATATCGATGCGCCGGTTGTTGAAGATGGCAATCTGATTAGCGGCAAAGGGTTAGGGCATATTTTCGATTTTGCATTGACGCTTGCGGCGCGCCTGCTGGGAGATGACATTCCGGTTCGCGATCACGCTGACCACATTTATTACCGATGGTAATCATGTTCCCGAATGCTTCGGTATTCGGGAACAAGGATTCGTTGGCTGATGTTATGGATTAATCTGCTATCCCTCTTTTTTCCCGTCGACAAAACCGCGTTTTTTTATGTCATTTCCCGCTGAATTTATGTACGCAATTACTGTAATTCTGTGGTGTGATGCCGCTCTCTTATGGAGAATCAATTTCCCGCTAAAACTACTCTCAGCACTGGCATTGATCTTATCACTAAAAGGTAATGCCTTGTTTTACGTCCGAATTACAAAAAATCGTCTGATTTTACCCTACATAAAAGAACGTTAAAGCTGGAGTTAACCATGCACAAATTCACTAAAGCGCTGGCTGCCATCGGTCTGGCTGCCATTATGTCACAATCCGCTATCGCTGAATCCATGAAGCTCGGTTTCCTGGTCAAACAACCGGAAGAACCGTGGTTCCAGACTGAATGGAAATTTGCCGATAAAGCCGGTAAAGACCTCGGCTTTGAGGTGATTAAAATTGCCGTCCCGGATGGTGAGAAGACCCTTAACGCCATCGACAGCCTGGCTGCAAGTGGCGCAAAAGGTTTTGTGATTTGTACGCCGGACCCCAAACTCGGGCCTGCCATTATGGCCAAGGCGCGTGGCTACGATATGAAAGTCATTGCCGTCGACGACCAGTTTGCTAACGCCAAAGGTAAGCCGATGGATACCGTGCCGCTGGTGATGATGGCTGCAACCAAAATTGGTGAGCGCCAGGGCCAGGAGCTGTATAAGGAGATGCAAAAGCGCGGTTGGGATGTGAAATCCACAGCCGTAATGGCCATTACCGCGAATGAACTCGATACCGCGCGTCGCCGTACATCGGGTTCAATGGAAGCGCTTAAAGCCGCAGGCTTCCCGGAAAAACAGATCTACCAGGTCCCCACTAAATCGAATGACATCCCCGGGGCATTCGATGCCGCTAACTCCATGCTGGTTCAGCACCCTGAAGTCAAACACTGGCTGATTGTTGGCATGAACGACAACACCGTGCTGGGCGGCGTACGTGCGACCGAAGGGCAGGGCTTCAAAGCGCCGAATGTGATTGGTATCGGCATCAACGGCGTTGATGCCGTGAGCGAACTTTCCAAAGGCGAAGCGACCGGGTTCTACGGTTCACTCCTGCCAAGCCCGGACGTTCACGGCTACAAATCAAGTGAGATGCTCTACAACTGGGTAACGAAAGGTGCAGAGCCACCAGCGTTTACTGAAGTGACGGATGTGGTGCTGATTACCCGCGATAACTTTAAAGAAGAACTGGCGAAGAAAGGCTTAGGCGGTAAATAACACAAATGCCGGATGCGACGCCAACGCGTCTTATCCGGCCTACGAATTGCGTACTCAGTAGGCCGGATAAGGCAAAGCCGCTATCCGGCATAAAGATCTGACTCACGGAGACGTTATGCAACAGTCTACCCCGTATCTCTCATTTCGCGGCATTGGCAAAACGTTCCCCGGCGTTAAAGCGCTCACGGATATCAGTTTCGACTGCTATGCCGGTCAGGTGCATGCGCTGATGGGCGAAAATGGCGCCGGGAAATCAACACTATTAAAAATTCTCAGCGGCAACTATGCGCCAACGACGGGATCTTTGGCGATCCGTGGACAAGAGGTTTCGTTTGCGGACACCAATGCCGCGCTGAACGCCGGTGTTGCCATTATTTACCAGGAGCTGCATCTCGTCCCGGAAATGACCGTTGCCGAGAATATTTATTTAGGGCAGATGCCGCACAAAGGCGGGATTGTGAACCGCTCGCTGCTGAACTATGAAGCGGGGCTTCAGCTCAAGCATCTGGGCATGGATATCGATCCCGATACGCCGTTGAAATACCTCTCCATTGGTCAATGGCAGATGGTGGAGATTGCGAAAGCGCTGGCGCGCAACGCCAAAATTATCGCGTTTGATGAACCCACCAGCTCCCTTTCAGCGCGCGAGATTGAGAATCTGTTTCGCGTCATCCGTGAGCTACGCAACGAAGGGCGCATCATCCTGTACGTTTCGCACCGTATGGAGGAGATCTTTGCCCTTAGCGATGCCATCACCGTGTTTAAAGATGGTCATTACGTCAAAACGTTCACGGATATGCAGCAGGTCGATCACGACGCGCTGGTGCAGGCGATGGTCGGGCGCGACCTCGGTGATATTTATGGCTGGAAATCCAGACCTTATGGTGCAGAGCGCCTGCGTTTGCATGAAGTCAAAGCCCCAGGCGTGCGTACCCCGATCAGTTTATCAGTGCGCAGTGGTGAAATTGTCGGATTGTTTGGACTGGTGGGCGCCGGACGTAGCGAATTAATGAAAGGTCTGTTTGGCGGCACGCGTATCACGGCAGGCCAGGTGTTTATTGATGAACAGCCTATTGATATCCGTAAACCGAGCCACGCCATTGAAGCGGGGATGATGCTGTGCCCGGAAGATCGCAAGGCTGAAGGGATCATTCCGGTCCATTCGGTGCGTAACAACATCAACATCAGTGCCCGTCGTAAACATGTTCTGGGCGGATGCGTGATCAACAACGGCTGGGAAGAGACCAATGCCGATCACCATATTCGCTCACTCAATATTAAAACGCCGGGCGCGGAGCAACTGATTATGAACCTCTCCGGCGGTAATCAACAGAAGGCTATTCTCGGCCGTTGGTTATCGGAAGAGATGAAAGTGATTTTGCTGGACGAACCTACACGCGGTATTGATGTGGGCGCCAAGCATGAAATTTATAACGTGATTTATGCCCTCGCGGCGCGCGGCGTGGCCGTGCTGTTTGCTTCCAGCGATCTGCCAGAAGTGCTCGGTGTCGCCGACCGTATTGTGGTGATGAGAGAAGGCGAAATTGCCGGTGAGTTACTTCATGAACAGGCGGATGAGCGCCAGGCGTTAAGCCTTGCTATGCCAAAAGTTAGCCAGGCTGTAGCCTGAATAAGGAGAGAATGATGTCTTCCGTTTCAACATCGGGTTCAGGTGCTGCAAAGTCGGCGCTAAATCTTGGTCGCATTTGGGATCAATACGGGATGCTGGTCGTGTTCGCCGCGCTGTTCCTGGTTTGTTCCCTCTTTGTGCCTAACTTTGCCACTTTCATCAACATGAAGGGGCTGGGGCTGGCGGTATCGATGTCGGGTATGGTCGCGTGTGGGATGCTGTTTTGCCTGGCATCCGGTGACTTCGACCTGTCCGTTGCCTCCGTGATTGCCTGCGCCGGGGTTACTACAGCCGTGGTCATTAATATGACCGAAAGCCTGTGGATTGGCGTGGCTGCCGGGCTACTGCTCGGTATTCTATGTGGTCTGGTGAATGGGTTCGTGATTGCGCGGCTGAAAATTAACGCCCTGATCACGACCCTTGCGACGATGCAGATTGTGCGTGGTCTGGCCTACATTATTTCCGACGGTAAGGCGGTAGGGATTGAAGACGAGCGCTTCTTCACTCTCGGCTACGCCAACTGGTTTGGTCTGCCGGCACCTATCTGGATCACGGTCGTCTGTTTCATCGTTTTTGGCTTACTGCTCAATAAAACCACGTTTGGTCGTAACACGCTGGCCATTGGGGGGAATGAAGAGGCGGCACGTCTGGCTGGGGTTCCGGTCGTTCGTACCAAAATTATTATCTTTATTCTGTCCGGGCTGGTATCCGCCATCGCCGGGATTATCCTCGCATCACGTATGACCAGCGGCCAGCCAATGACCTCAATCGGCTATGAGCTGATCGTGATTTCCGCGTGCGTGTTAGGGGGCGTTTCGCTTAAAGGCGGCATCGGAAAAATCTCATATGTGGTAGCCGGGGTGTTGATTCTGGGAACGGTTGAGAATGCAATGAACCTGCTGAACATCTCTCCGTTCGCACAGTATGTCGTACGTGGTCTGATCCTGCTGGCGGCGGTGATCTTCGACCGTTACAAGCAAAAAGCGAAGCGTACTGTTTGATGATTTTAACCCCAACTTTTTAGTCTAGCTTTAGCTCATCGCCAGCCGCTACCCGGCTGGCGATTGTTTTTCCAAATGGCGAGCATGGTCACACTGTCTATACTTATATCCGTCATACATCATATATACGGCGCGATCCGCGCGGCGTACAGACCATGATGAGGAGGATAACCGGGTGACAGCATCACTGATCTTACCCCCTGAACAATCTGCAAGCTGTGCTTATTTTTTTGATCTCGATGGGACACTGGCTGAGATCAAACCTTATCCTGACCAGGTCGTTGTCCCTCAGACAATCCTGCAGTTATTACATCAGTTGGCGACGCATAATGCGGGTGCGCTGGCATTGATTTCAGGGCGCTCGATGGCTGAGCTTGACGCGCTTACCACTCCCTTTCGTTTTCCGCTCGCCGGAGTGCATGGGGCAGAGCGCCGTGACATCAATGGTCAAACTCATATAGTGCGCCTGGCTGCGGCAATAGAGCGCGAAGCAGGAGAGCTATTAAGTACCGCCTTGGCGACGATGCCGGGTACAACGCTTGAAGCAAAAGGGATGGCGTTCGCACTGCACTATCGCCAGGCCCCAGAACATGAAGCGGCGCTAATTAATCTGGCTGAGCGCATCACGCACAGATGGCCGCAGTTGGCTTTACAGCACGGAAAATGCGTTGTGGAGATAAAACCAAAGGGTACGAACAAAGGCGACGCAATTGCCGCATTTATGCAGGAAGCACCTTTTGCCGGACGGATCCCCGTTTTTTTTGGTGACGATCTGACGGACGAAACAGGATTTGGCGTGGTTAATCGCGCAGGGGGCATTTCCGTGAAGGTGGGGAATGGAGCGACGCAGGCGACATGGCGTCTGGATGGCGTGAGTGATGTCTGGCACTGGCTGGAACAAATTAACTCTTCGCAGCAAGAATCGAAAGCAACGAATAACAGAAGAGGTGACTATGAGTCGTTTAGTCGTAGTATCTAATCGTATCGCCTCACCCGATGACAAAGGGAGCGCAGGTGGGCTTGCCGTCGGTGTGCTTGGCGCGTTGAAGGCTGCTGGTGGCCTGTGGTTTGGCTGGAGTGGCGACACGGGTAATGAGGACAAACCATTAAAAAAAGTCACGCGTGGCAACATTACCTGGGCTTCGTTTAATTTGAGTGAACAGGATTACGAAGAGTATTACTGCCAGTTTTCTAATGCGGTTTTATGGCCTGCATTTCATTATCGCCTCGATTTGGTGCAGTTTCAGCGTCCTGCATGGGAGGGCTATCAGCGGGTGAATGCCTTGCTGGTAGATAAACTGCTGCCGCTGCTCAACGATGACGACATAATCTGGGTTCATGATTACCATCTGTTGCCGTTTGCCAGCGAGCTGCGTAAACGCGGCGTGAATAACCGTATCGGTTTTTTCCTGCATATCCCTTTTCCGACGCCGGAAATCTTTAATGCCTTACCCCCACATCAGACGCTACTTGAGCAGATGTGTGACTTTGATTTACTCGGTTTCCAGACCGAAAACGATCGTCAGGCTTTTCTGGATTGTCTGGCAGCCCAGACTCAGGTAACCACTCAGAGCGAGCAACACCACCGTGCATGGGGAAAAGCGTTTCGTACCCAGGTCTATCCCATCGGTATTGAGCCGGATGAGATCGCCCGTCAGGCTTCCGGCCCTTTGCCGCCGAAGCTGGCGCAACTGAAAGCAGAACTTAAAAATGTGCAGAATATCTTCTCCGTTGAGCGTCTGGATTATTCTAAAGGTTTGCCGGAGCGCTTTCAGGCCTATGAGGCTCTGCTGGAACACTATCCGCAGCACCATGGTAAAATTCGCTACACCCAGATAGCGCCAACTTCGCGTGAAGAGGTGCAGGCCTACCAGGATATTCGGCACCAACTGGAGACTGAAGCGGGGAGGATTAACGGTAAATATGGGCAGTTGGGCTGGACGCCGCTCTATTATCTGAACCAGTACTTTGATCGTAAATTGCTGATGAAAATCTTCCGCTACTCTGATGTAGGGCTGGTGACGCCTCTGCGAGATGGTATGAACCTGGTCGCGAAAGAATTCGTGGCCGCGCAGGATCCTGCCAACCCCGGCGTGCTGGTGTTATCGCAATTTGCCGGGGCCGCGAATGAGCTAACTGCCGCGCTTATTGTTAATCCTTATGACCGCGACGAAGTGGCTGGCGCATTAAACCAGGCTCTGACGATGCCGCTTGCTGAGCGTATCTCCCGCCACGCTGAGATGCTCGAAACTATCATTAAAAACGATATCGATAACTGGCAGGCGAGGTTCATTTGCGATCTGGAAAAAGTTATCCAACGTCAGAGTAAACAGCCATTGCCAGACAACGTTTCTCCCTGCACTAAACTGGCGTAACGCTCAGAAAACGCAGGTCAATCTCCAGCCAGTGGAACCAGCAGAACATCCACGTGGCTGGCACCGATCACGCTTTTTGCTGAGCAGGATGCGCGCGAAAAGAAGCTGTGGTTATGGTTGCCATAAATGACCAGATCGACCGCGTGTTTACGGCATACATCCAGAATATGTTCATTCAGTGCCCCATAGGTAATAAAGGTATGCTCAATGGGGTACTGTGCTTCTTTGCTGAGCTTGTCGATAAAATCCTGAGTCTCCTCTTGCATCACTTCACGCAGGTCCTCCAGCATAGGTGCTGCAAACTGATTATACAGTTCAGGGTCTGAGACCAGGGTTATCAGGCTAATACGAGCGTTGACAGGGCGAGCGATTGAAACCGCCTTGGCTAACAACTGCTGGCTTTCAGGGGTGGCGGCAACGGCCACAAGAATGTGTGTATAGCTCATAACTCGCTCCTTTTTTCAAGAATTATGAGAGGGTTTCTCAGCATTGCTCGGCTTACTCCATACTGCAACGTTTCCTTCCCGGATAGTGTGAATGTCATCATGGTTATTCATTAATTATTCTTATAAATAGAATAATTGCGCCATATAACTTGTAAATACGTTCAGCTTACTTAAGTAAAACTCACCGCTAATGAAAACAATGTGTTAATTAAAAATTAACAAAAGTTAACATTTAATGGGTTATCACTACCCGGTATTAATTAATCACCCTTAATATTTAAGTCATTGTTTATAAAGGATTTAATTGAAATGGTGTTTTACATTAAATATGTGATCAAGCTCGCTATTTCACAAGGTGATATTAACGTTTGTGAACAAAATACTATTCGCTTTTATTGCAAGAATATTCGTATGTCAGGAATTGAAATGGCGAACTTGAGATTAAAAAATAAGCAAAGTAAAAGCTGTGCTGATGGATTTATGTTAAGTGTTTAGCTGGTTTATGTGATCTATGTCACATATTCTTCAAATTCGCAGCATAGCTACGTTGTATGTGTAACGGGCGGCGGGTAGAGTTGCGTCGAATTAGGAAAAATCTTAGACATTTGTAAGAATTGATGTGAGCTTGTAAGGGGCGCGGCTTTCTGAAAAGGGAATGTTTAGACAACGCGTAAGTGCCGTCACGCTGCTATGTATTTGACCTTTTGCTTTTTTTTACCGGGCCTTCCCGGCGACATCACGGGGTGCGGTTTCACCGCATGAAAACAATGTTGGTTATTATGGATGCAAATAATGCATACATCCGAGTTGCTGAAACACATCTATGACATCAATTTGTCATATTTATTGCTTGCACAGCGTTTGATCGTTCAGGACAAAGCATCTGCGATGTTTCGCCTTGGTATCAGCGAAGAAATGGCGGACACGTTGGCAACATTAACACTTCCACAAATGGTCAAACTGGCTGAAACAAACCAACTGGTCTGTCATTTCCGTTTCGACGATCACCAGACCGTTACTCGCCTGACGCAAGACTCCCGCGTTGACGATCTTCAGCAAATTCATACCGGTATCATGCTTTCAACGCGACTGTTAAGCGACATCGATGAAGCAGCGCGCAAGAAAAGGGCTTGATGATGAGCGAAAAAAGCATTGTTCAGGAAGCGCGCGATATCCAGCTAGCAATGGAATTAATCACATTGGGCGCCCGTTTGCAAATGCTGGAAAGCGAAACGCAATTAAGCCGTGGCCGACTTATCAAGCTGTATAAAGAATTACGCGGCAGCCCTCCGCCAAAAGGGATGCTGCCTTTCTCCACCGACTGGTTTATGACGTGGGAACAAAACATTCATGCTTCGATGTTTTGCAACGCATGGCAATTCCTGCTCAAAACTGGTTTGTGCAGCGGCGTGGATGCCGTGATCAAAGCGTATCGTTTATATCTTGAGCAGTGCCCGCAGCCAGAAGAAGGGCCACTGCTGGCGTTAACTCGCGCATGGACGTTGGTGCGTTTTGTCGACAGCGGATTGCTGGAGTTGTCCCGATGCAATTGCTGCGGTGGGAATTTTATTACCCACGCTCACCAACCCGCAGGCAGCTTTGCCTGCAGTTTATGCCAACCGCCATCACGCGCCGTAAAAAGACGTAAACTTTCCCAGAATGCTGCCGATATTATTCCACAACTGCTGGATGAACAGATCGAACAGGCTGTTTAACTGATACGGTGTGGACAAACACTCCAGCAGCGGTAAGCGATTACCGCTGCTTTTTTTTGTCCTGACCTCGAGTTAACAGCCCGACTGCGCATCCTGTCATAGTCAATTGCGAAAGGATGATGTCGTGCTTATCTTATTAGGTTACCTGGTTGTTATTGGTACAGTTTTCGGCGGTTACATGATGACCGGCGGACACCTTGGGGCACTCTATCAACCGGCTGAGCTGGTGATTATCGGTGGCGCGGGTATTGGGGCATTCATCGTCGGCAATAACGGGAAAGCCATTAAGGGGACGATGAAAGCCATCCCGATGCTTTTTCGTCGTTCAAAATACACCAAAGCGATGTATATGGATCTGCTGGCGCTGTTGTATCGCCTGATGGCCAAGTCACGTCAGCAGGGCATGTTCTCGCTTGAACGCGATATCGAAAACCCCAAAGAGAGTGAAATTTTCGCCAGCTATCCGCGCATTCTTGCTGATGCCGTGATGCTTGATTTCATTGTCGATTATCTGCGTCTGATCATCAGCGGCAACATGAACACGTTTGAAATTGAAGCGCTGATGGATGAAGAGATTGAGACTCACGAAAGTGAGGCCGAAGTCCCGGCCAACAGTCTGGCGATGGTGGGGGATTCATTACCGGCGTTCGGGATCGTGGCGGCGGTCATGGGGGTTGTCCATGCGCTGGCTTCTGCCGATCGTCCGGCGGCTGAACTGGGTTCGCTGATTGCACATGCCATGGTAGGGACATTCCTCGGTATTTTACTGGCCTATGGATTTATTTCTCCGCTTGCCAGCGTTCTGCGCCAGAAAAGCGCTGAAACCACCAAAATGATGCAGTGTGTGAAGATAACTCTGCTCTCCAATCTGAATGGTTACGCGCCGCCAATTGCCGTCGAATTTGGTCGTAAGACTCTGTATTCCAGCGAACGTCCATCGTTTATCGAACTGGAAGAGCATGTTCGTGCGGTGAGAAATCCAACTGCGCAGCAGACGACCGAGGACGCATGAAAAATCAGGCCCATCCCATTATCGTTGTAAAGCGACGCAAGCATAAAGGTCACGGTGGTGGGGCGCATGGTTCGTGGAAAATCGCCTACGCCGATTTTATGACCGCGATGATGGCCTTCTTTCTGGTGATGTGGCTCATTTCCATCTCTAGCCCTAAAGAATTGATCCAGATTGCCGAATATTTCCGTACGCCGCTGGCTACTGCGGTAACCGGGGGAAATCGTATTTCGAATAGCCAAAGTCCAATTCCAGGCGGCGGGGATGATTACACCCAGCAGCAGGGAGAGGTGAACAAGCAGCCGAATATCGATGATCTGAGAAAACGCATGGAACAAAGCCGCTTGAGCAAACTTCGCGGCGATCTCGATCAGTTGATTGAATCTGACCCCAAACTGCGTGCGCTGCGCCCGCATTTGAAAATTGATTTAGTTCAGGAAGGGCTGCGGATACAGATTATCGACAGTCAGAATCGCCCGATGTTTAAAACCGGTAGCGCTGAGGTGGAACCGTATATGCGCGATATCCTGCGAGCCATAGCGCCAGTGCTTAACGGCATTCCTAATCGAATCAGCCTTTCCGGCCATACGGATGATTACCCTTACGCCAATGGTGAAAAAGGGTATAGCAACTGGGAGTTGTCCGCCGATCGCGCTAACGCGTCGCGTCGCGAACTGGTTAGCGGCGGTCTGGATGATGGAAAAGTATTACGTGTGGTAGGTATGGCCGCCACGATGCGTCTGAGCGATCGCGGTCCTGAAGACGCTATCAACCGCCGTATTAGCCTGCTGGTTCTCAATAAGCAGGCGGAAGAGGCCATTTTGCATGAAAACGCTGAAAGCCAGAATGAGCCGGTAAGTGTCTTACAACAGCCAGCGGAACTCCCGCCGGCAAGCGTTCCCACATCGCCACCAGCCAATCCGAGGTGATAGCGTGAGCATGGATATAAGCGATTTTTATCAAACATTTTTTGATGAAGCTGACGAACTGTTGGCTGACATGGAGCAACACCTGCTTGATTTGGTTCCTGAAGCCCCGGATTCCGAACAGCTGAATGCAATTTTTCGTGCTGCGCACTCGATAAAAGGCGGGGCGGGCACCTTCGGCTTTACCATTTTGCAGGAAACGACCCATCTGATGGAAAACCTGCTGGATGAAGCGCGGCGTGGCGAGATGCAGCTCAATGCCGACATTATCAACCTGTTTTTGGAAACGAAAGATATTATGCAGGAACAGCTCGACGCCTATAAAAACTCAGAGGAGCCGGATGCCGCCAGCTTTGAGTACATTTGTAATGCGTTACGACAGTTAGCGCTCGAAGCGAAAGGTGAAACCGCACCGGCAGTCGTCAACACCGCAAAACTGAGCGTTGTTGACAGCGCTACAATGCAGGAAGAGGCGGTTGCACAGCCTGAGTCCGCAAGCGAAGAGAGCAAGAAACGCATTATTCTCACGCGCCTGAAAGCCAATGAAGTGGATTTACTGGAGGAGGAGCTGGGGAACCTGGCGACCTTAACCGATGTGGTGAAAGGGAGCGACACGTTGTCAGCAACGCTTGATGGCAACCTCGCAGAAGATGACATCATCGCGGTGCTGTGCTTTGTGATTGAAGCTGATCAGATTGAATTCGAAACCGTCAGCGCAGCGCCCGCAGCCGTTGAAGCTGAAGCTGAAGCTGAAGCTGAAGCAGAAACGGTAGCCGTTGTCGCGAAGCCGCAGCCGGTTGCCGTTGCGCCAGCGGCAAAAGCCGCCGCCAGTGAAGCGCCAAACGGACGCGCGGAACGCGACAAACCCGCCCGCGCCAGCGAGTCGACCAGCATCCGCGTAGCGGTTGAGAAGGTCGATCAGCTCATTAACCTGGTCGGTGAGTTGGTCATCACCCAGTCTATGTTGGCACAACGTTCTAACGAACTGGATCCCGTCAATCATGGCGATCTCATCACCAGTATGGGTCAGTTACAACGTAACGCCCGCGACTTGCAAGAGTCGGTGATGTCGATTCGTATGATGCCCATGGAGTACGTGTTCAGCCGTTTTCCGCGTCTGGTGCGCGACCTGGCCGGTAAGCTGGGTAAACAGGTCGAACTGACACAGGTGGGAAGCTCAACCGAACTCGACAAGAGCCTGATTGAACGCATCATCGATCCGTTGACGCACCTGGTGCGTAACAGCCTCGATCACGGTATTGAACTGCCGGAAAAACGCCTTGAAGCCGGGAAAAGCCCAATCGGTAATCTGACGCTTTCCGCGGAGCACCAGGGCGGGAATATCTGTATTGAAGTCACCGATGATGGCGCCGGTCTGAACCGTGAACGAATCCTCGCCAAAGCTATCTCCCAGGGGATGCCGATCCACGAAAACATGAGCGATGACGAAGTCGGTATGCTGATCTTCGCCCCGGGCTTCTCGACCGCTGAACAGGTGACGGATGTCTCTGGCCGCGGCGTGGGTATGGATGTGGTGAAGCGAAATATCCAGGAGATGGGGGGCCATGTTGAGATTCAGTCCAAACAGGGGCAGGGGACGACTATCCGAATTCTGCTGCCGCTGACGCTGGCGATCCTCGACGGCATGTCCGTGCGCGTGGCCGACGAAGTCTTTATTCTGCCGCTGAATGCCGTTATGGAATCACTGCAACCGCGCGAAGAAGATCTCCATCCGCTGGCCGGAGGAGAGCGCGTGCTGGAAGTGCGTGGCGAATATTTACCGCTGGTTGAGCTGTGGAAAGTCTTTGAGGTTGAAGGCGCAAAAACCGAAGCGACTCAAGGCATTGTGGTGATTTTGCAAAGTGCAGGGCGTCGCTACGCGCTGCTGGTCGATCAGTTAATTGGTCAACACCAGGTGGTCGTCAAAAACCTGGAAAGCAACTACCGCAAAGTGCCAGGTATTTCTGCAGCAACGATCCTCGGCGACGGCAGCGTCGCGCTGATTGTCGATGTCTCTGCATTGCAGGGATTAAACCGCGAACAACGTGTGGCGATCACAGCCGCCTGATTGAGTGAGAAGGGAATAATATGACCGGTATGAGTAATGTAACTAAACTGGCCGGCGAACCGTCAGGTCAGGAATTCCTCGTGTTTACGCTGGGGGATGAAGAGTACGGTATCGATATCCTGAAAGTGCAGGAAATCCGTGGGTACGATCAGGTGACGCGTATTGCTAACACGCCTGCGTTTATCAAAGGTGTCACCAATCTGCGCGGTGTGATTGTGCCGATTGTTGACCTGCGCGTGAAGTTTAGCCAGAGCGATGTGGATTACAACGAAAACACCGTGGTGATTGTGCTGAATCTGGGCCAGCGGGTGGTCGGGATTGTGGTCGATGGCGTCTCGGATGTGCTGTCGCTGACAACGGATCAAATCCGTCCGGCACCGGAATTTGCCGTAACGCTGTCGACGGAATACCTGACGGGACTGGGGGCGCTGGGTGACCGGATGCTGATTCTGGTTAACATTGAGAAGCTGCTCAATAGCGAAGAAATGGCGCTGCTGGATATTGCCGCCAGCCACGTCGCGTAACCGCTATACCATATCCGGCCTACAATCATTGCTGTTGTAGGCCGGATACGCGTAGCGCATCCGGCAGATTTCCCTTTACGCTTCCCGCTCAACCAGCTCCGGTTCTTCTTCCAGTAAACCCTCATCTTGTGCCAGCATCGCCGTTGCAATCCCGTTACCTAATACGTTGATTGCTGAACGTCCCATATCCAGGAAGTGGTCAATACCCATTAGTAACAGAATCCCGGCAACCGGAATATTAAAGCTCGGAATGGTTGCTGCCAGCACCACCAGCGCAGAACGCGGCACGCCGGCAATCCCTTTTGACGCCAGCATCAGCGTCAGCATCAGGACGGTGATTTCTGCAAAGGAGAGGTGAATGTTATAGGCCTGCGCGATAAACATTGAGGCAAATGAACAGTAAACCATCGAGCCGACCAGGTTAAATGAATAACCGATAGGTAATACAAATGACACGATGTTGGGCGAGCAACCAAATTTGGTTAATTGCTCCAGCGTTTTCGGATAGGCGGCTTCCGAGCTGCTGGTAGTAAATGCGACCAGAACCGGATCTTTCAGCATGCTTACCAGACGAAAAACCTCTTTTTTCAGCATGACATAACCGACCGCCAGCAGAACCAGGCAGGTCAGCAAAATAGCCACATAGTAGCCGCCGATGAACGACGCATAGTTAAGCAGGATCCCCAAACCCTGGGTGGAGATAACGGAGGAAATGGCGGCGAAAATGGCCAGCGGCGCAACGTACATCACGTAGCCAGTCACCTTAAGCATAATGTGGGAGACCACATCCAGCGCGGCAACCAGCGGGGCATTGAATTTCTCACCAAGGGATGCGCCACCAATACCGAAGAACATCGAGAACACCACAATTTGCAGGATCTCATTGTTGGCCATCGCCTCGGCTATGCTGGTTGGGATGGTGTGAGTCAGAAAACCTTTCAGGCTCATGCCGCTCACGGCCAGGCCGGTATCAGTGGCTTCCAGCGGGATCGCCAGGTTCAGGCCGCTTCCGGGTTGCTCAAGAGAAACCACAAACAGACCGACCAGAATAGACAGTATGGAAGAGCTAATAAACCAGATCATCGCTTTGCCGCCTACGCGCCCGATGGTGGACGTTTCCCCCAGGCGCATAATACCGACGGTCAGGGTGCTGAATACTAAAGGTGCGATCACCATTTTAATCAGGCGCAAAAAGATGTCGGTGAGAAGCGTAATATTATCGGCCCAGGCGGTCACTACGCCGGGGGCGGCATAAGAGTGGATCACCGCCCCTGACAGGATCCCCGCCAACATGAAGATCACGATAAACAACGTGAGTTTGTTTGCATTTGCCACTAAAAAGCCCTCAGTAAGGATTTAACATTTATTGTTCGGTTACTCATTTTTTATATTTATTAATTGGTAACTAAGTATTCATCATATAAATTGAATTAAAGCGCCAGCTGATACAACTTTTTTTAATTTTTTATCCATTTTGTTGTGGTGCAGAGGATATGTATTTGTGATCCTGGTCACGAAATAATGACTATTTCATCCAATATGACCGCGCCCACAGATAAATTTGAATGTTATTCACATGATAATTGTGACGTTTTTATGTGAATGATTTGTGGTTGCCGTACACCCGTCTTCCCCTCCTTCCGCGAGGCTTCACGTCCCTTCAGGATTTCCTTTTCGCAAACGTAAAGTTATCTCAGCGACTGCCGATAACGTTGATAACTCGTTTTCAGGAAGGTGCCTTATGTTTAACCGTATCCGCGTTGTCACAATGCTGATGATGGTGCTGGGGGTTTTCGCACTGCTACAGCTTGTTTCCGGTGGTCTGTTGTTTTCTTCATTGCAGCAGAATCAGCAAAGTTTTGTTATTTCTAACGATCTTCGACAGCAGCAAAGTGAACTCACCTCAACATGGGATCTGATGCTGCAAACACGTATCAATTTAAGCCGTTCTTCTGCACGCATGATGATGGACGCGTCCAACCAGCAAAGCAGCGCGAAAAACGATCTGCTGAAGAATGCGAAAGCATCGTTGGCGCAGGCCGAAACACATTACGCAAAATTTAAAAACATCACACCGTTACCCGAGATGGCAGAAGCCAGCGGCAACGTTGAGGAGAAATATCAGCAGTACCATGCGGCCTTAACCGAACTGGTTCAGTTTCTGGAGAACGGCAATATGGACGCCTATTTCGCGCAACCGACTCAGGGAATGCAAAACGCGCTCGGTGAGGCGCTGGGCAAGTACGCCAGCGTTAGCGAAAAACTTTACGCTCAGGCATTCGATAAAAGTGCGCGGGATTACCACTTCGCCCAATGGCAGCTTGGCGTGCTGGCCGTAGTGCTGGTGCTGATTCTGGTGGTGGTGTGGTACGGCATCCGCCATACCCTGCTTAATCCTCTGTCTCGCGTCATTGCCCATATTCGGGAAATCGCCAGCGGTAACCTGACCGCGACCCTGGCCGTCAGCGGTCGTAATGAAATCGGCGAGCTGGCCAGTACGGTTGATCATATGCAGCGCTCGCTGACGGAAACCGTCACCCTGGTGCGTGAAGGTTCTGATGCGATTTATTCCGGGACCAGCGAAATTGCCAGCGGGAACACCGACCTTTCATCTCGTACTGAACAGCAGGCCTCTGCGCTGGAAGAGACCGCAGCCAGCATGGAACAGTTGACCGCAACCGTGAAGCAAAATGCGGACAACGCGCGTCAGGCCTCGCAACTGGCGAAAAGCGCCTCCGATACCGCACAGCATGGCGGCAAAGTGGTTGATAGCGTGGTGAACACCATGCACGAAATCGCCGATAGCTCGAAGAAAATCGCCGACATCATCAGCGTTATTGATGGTATTGCTTTTCAGACCAACATTCTCGCACTGAACGCGGCGGTTGAAGCGGCGCGTGCCGGTGAACAAGGCCGTGGCTTTGCTGTGGTTGCGGGCGAAGTGCGTAATCTGGCAAGTCGCAGTGCGCAGGCAGCGAAAGAGATCAAAGCGTTGATTGAGGATTCGGTTTCCCGAGTGGATACCGGGTCCGTATTGGTAGAAAGCGCAGGCGAAACGATGAACGACATCGTAAATGCCGTAACGCGGGTGACCGACATTATGGGCGAGATTGCCTCGGCCTCCGACGAGCAAAGCCGGGGGATTGATCAGGTGGCGCTCGCGGTATCCGAGATGGATCGCGTTACGCAGCAGAACGCCTCGTTGGTACAGGAATCGGCTGCCGCTGCCGCTGCTCTTGAAGAACAGGCCAGCCGCCTGACGCAGTCGGTGTCGACTTTCCGCCTTGCGTCACGTCCGGCGTCGGCTAAGCCACGCGATACACGATTACCTGCAACGGCGGCCGCATCCTATCCGCGCCAGAACAATGAACAAGATACGAATTGGGAAACATTTTGACTGATAGTTAAACCGCGGCCAGTGCCGCCCAATGGGAGCGTTGATGTTTAATCGTATTCGAATTTCGACCACGCTGTTTTTGATTTTAATCCTCTGCGGTGTTTTGCAGATTGGCAGTAATGGCTTGTCCTTCTGGGCATTTCGGGACGGTTTTCAGAACCTGAATCAGGTCGAACGAAGTAATCAGCAACGCGCTGCGCTGGCCCAAACCCGCGCTGTGTTATTACAGGCCAGTACGGCCCTTAATAAGGCAGGGACGCTGACCGCCCTGAGCTATCCGCCAGAGGATATCAACACGCTGATGACCCTCGCACGTGATAGCCTGGCGCAGTCTGAATTGATGTTTAAACGCTTTATGGCGACATCGGATACGACGGCACAAGGAAAGGCGCTGTTTGGCGCAACGGAGAAAAGTTTCAGCCAGTGGCACAGCGCTCTTGCGCATCAGGCCACCTGGCTTGAAAACAATCAGTTGTCAGATTTTCTGACCGCGCCGGTGCAGGCTGCTCAGGATGCTTTTGATGCAAATGTGAATGCGTGGCAGAGCAACATCGATCGCGTGTTGCAAACGGCAGGAGAGCAGAGCCAGCGAAATTACCATATGTCGGGGGTGATTTTCGCCACCATGGTGGTACTGGCGGCACTGCTCACCAGCGGTGCGCTGTACTGGTCGCGCAAGATGATTGTCCAGCCGCTGGCTATCGTGGGCAGTCATTTCGACAGCATTGCCGCGGGTAATCTGGCCCGGCCGGTAGCGGTTTATGGGCGCAATGAGATCTCAGCCATTTTTGCCAGTCTGAAGAAGATGCAGCAGGCACTGCGTGAAACGGTAAGCGAAGTACGCCAGGGCAGCTCAGCCATGCATAGCGGTATTTCAGAAATCGCGATGGGCAATAACGATTTGTCTTCGCGCACTGAACAGCAGGCGGCCGCGCTGGCGCAAACGGCAGCCAGCATGGAACAACTGACCGCAACCGTAGGACAGAATGCGGATAACGCGCGCCAGGCGTCAGGAATTGCCAAAAGTGCGGCAGATACAGCGCATAAAGGCGGCGAACAGACGTCCCGGGTCGCCAGCACCATGCATGAGATTTCCGCGAGCTCGCAGAAAATTGGCGACATCATCGGCGTGATTGACAGCATTGCCTTTCAGACCAACATCCTCGCGCTGAATGCTGCGGTTGAGGCCGCTCGCGCGGGTGAGCAGGGGCGTGGTTTTGCCGTGGTTGCTGGCGAAGTACGCAATCTGGCAAGCCGTAGCGCACAGGCGGCGAAAGAAATTAAGGGGCTCATTGAGGAGTCTGTCACCCGGGTGCATCAGGGCTCGCAGTTGGTTGATATGGCAGCGCGCACCATGACGGAAATTGTCAGCTCGGTTACCCGGGTTAACGACATCATGGGCGAGATTGCCTCTGCGTCTGATGAACAGCGCAAAGGCATCGAGCAGGTGGCGCAGGCCGTCAGCCAGATGGACTCCGTGACGCAGCAAAACGCCGGGCTGGTGGAAGAAGCCGCATCCGCCACCGGACAACTTGCCATGCAGGCCGATAATCTTTCTGCCTGTGTCGCATTTTTTAAGCTTGAAGAGCAAACCGTAGCAAAACAAGAATTGGCGCAGCCGCAGGTTGTGCCCGTTGTATCCTGAATGTGATTGAGAAGGCGCTATGACATCATCTCTGCCCCCTGGGCAAACGTCATTATTGTTACAGATGACACAGCGCCTCGCGCTGTCTGACGCGCATTTTCGTCGGATATGTCAATTAATCTACCAGCGTGCGGGGATCGTACTGGCCGACCATAAGCGGGACATGGTTTATAACCGCCTGGTCCGCCGTCTGCGAACCCTGGGACTGGATGACTTTGGTCGCTATCTCAGCATGCTGGAAGCTAACCAGAACAGTGCTGAGTGGCAGGCTTTTATTAACTCCCTGACTACCAATCTGACCGCGTTTTTTCGCGAAGGGCATCATTTTCCAGTGCTGTCAGATCATGCTCGTCGGCGCAGCGGTGAATACCGTGTCTGGAGCGCGGCGGCGTCAACCGGAGAAGAGCCGTACAGCATTGCGATTACGCTCGCCGATACCTTAGGTATGGCTCCGGGCCGCTGGCGTGTTTTTGCCAGCGACATTGATACCGAAGTGCTGGAAAAAGCCAGAAGCGGCATCTACCGCCTTGATGAGCTAAAGACGCTGTCACCGCAGCAGCTACAGCGTTATTTCATGCGTGGCACCGGACCGCATGAAGGACTGGTACGCGTTCGGCAGGAACTGGCGGGGCATGTTGAATTTTCCAGCGTGAATTTACTGGATAAGCAGTACAACGTGCCAGGCCCCTTCGATGCCATATTTTGCCGTAACGTGATGATCTATTTTGATAAAACGACGCAGCAGGACATTTTGCACCGTTTTGTTCCACTTCTTAAACCAGATGGGCTGCTGTTTGCAGGTCATTCAGAAAACTTTAGCAACCTCGTGCGCGAGTTTAGCTTGCGTGGACAGACGGTGTATGCGCATGCGCCAGGTAAGGATAAAGCATGAGTAAAATCAGGGTTTTATCGGTTGATGATTCTGCACTGATGCGTCAAATCATGACCGAAATTATTAACAGCCACAGTGATATGGAAATGGTGGCGACGGCGCCGGATCCGTTGGTTGCACGGGATTTAATCAAAAAATTCAATCCCGACGTCCTGACGCTGGATGTGGAAATGCCGCGCATGGACGGCCTCGACTTTCTTGAGAAACTGATGCGTCTGCGTCCGATGCCAGTGGTTATGGTCTCTTCGCTGACCGGTAAAGGTTCTGAGGTCACGCTGCGGGCGCTGGAGTTGGGAGCGATTGATTTTGTCACCAAACCACAGTTGGGGATCCGTGAAGGGATGTTGGCCTACAGCGAAATGATCGCTGAGAAGATCCGCACCGCGTCGCGTGCAAAACTGGCGGCCCACAAACCCATGACGGCACAGGTGACCTTGAAAGCGGGGCCGTTACTCAGTTCTGAAAAACTGCTGGCGATTGGCGCCTCAACCGGAGGAACAGAGGCAATTCGCCATGTACTCCAGCCATTGCCGCTTTCAAGTCCCGGTATTCTTATTACCCAGCATATGCCACCAGGATTTACCCGCTCATTCGCCGAGCGTCTGAACAAACTGTGTCAGATCACCGTGAAAGAGGCTGAGGACGGGGAGCGCGTGCTTCCAGGGCATGCGTATATCGCCCCTGGTGACAAGCATATGGAACTGGCGCGCAGCGGGGCGAACTACCAGATCAAAATTCATGATGGTCCACCGGTTAACCGGCATCGGCCTTCAGTGGATGTGCTGTTCCATTCGGTGGCAAAACATGCGGGGCGTAATGCCGTGGGAGTGATCCTGACGGGTATGGGCAACGATGGCGCCGCCGGAATGTTAGCGATGAACCAGGCGGGTGCCTGGACCATTGCGCAAAACGAAGCAAGTTGTGTGGTGTTCGGCATGCCGCGCGAGGCCATCAATATGGGTGGCGTAAGCGAAGTGGTCGATCTTAGCCAGGTAAGCCAGCAAATGCTGGCGAAAATCAGTGCCGGACAGGCAATACGTATTTGAATCAGGAGTTTATTTTTTATGGCGGATAAAGAGCTTAAGTTTTTGGTTGTGGATGACTTTTCCACCATGCGTCGCATCGTGCGTAACCTGCTCAAAGAACTGGGTTTCAACAATGTTGAAGAGGCCGAAGACGGCGTGGACGCGCTGAATAAGCTGCAGGCTGGGGGATTTGGTTTTGTCATTTCCGACTGGAATATGCCGAACATGGATGGCCTGGAACTGCTGAAAACCATTCGTGCTGATGGCGGAATGTCCGCCCTGCCGGTGCTGATGGTTACGGCAGAAGCGAAGAAAGAGAATATCATTGCGGCGGCACAGGCTGGCGCCAGTGGCTATGTCGTGAAACCGTTCACGGCGGCGACGCTAGAAGAGAAACTCAATAAAATCTTTGAGAAACTGGGCATGTGAGGGTGTGATAATGATGATGCAACCACAAATTAAACCTGCTGACGAACATTCAGCCGGGGACATCATCGCGCGCATCGGCAGTTTGACCCGAATGCTGCGCGACAGCCTGCGTGAACTGGGGCTGGATCAGGCTATTGCCGAAGCGGCAGAAGCGATTCCCGATGCCCGCGATCGTCTCGATTACGTTGTGCAGATGACCGCACAGGCGGCAGAGCGCGCGCTGAACAGTGTGGAAGCTTCGCAGCCGCACCAGGACGCGATGGAAAAAGGGGCCAAAGACCTGACCAAACGCTGGGATGAATGGTTCGAAAATCCGATCGAGCTGTCTGACGCCCGTGAACTGGTCACCGATACCCGCCAGTTCCTGGGTGATGTGCCAGGGCATACCAGCTTTACTAACGCTCAACTGCTGGACATCATGATGGCGCAGGATTTCCAGGACCTCACCGGTCAGGTCATCAAGCGCATGATGGATGTTATCCAGGAGATTGAACGTCAGCTGCTGATGGTTCTGCTGGAAAACATTCCAGAGCAGGGCGCTCGTCCAAAACGTGAAAACGAAAGCTTGCTTAACGGCCCGCAGGTTGACACCTCAAAAGCCGGCGTGGTGGCAAGTCAGGATCAGGTTGACGACCTGCTGGATAGCCTCGGGTTCTGATCCGTAGCGTTTTTATTTGCTGGCCCGGCAGGCGCTCGCCGCCGGGCATTCTAACCGATAACGGCTTGCGCGTTATCCGGCCTACAGATACCTATCGTTCTCTTTATTTACTATCCATTTTTTCGGTGACGTTGCCAGAACGGGTTCGCTCGCTGCATACCGAGCGCGGCGCTTTTGTGGATCCCGCAGGGTTATTGGGCCGCCAGTCGGGACAATGTGCCCTGCACTATGATTCGTACCCGGTTGAATGCCAGGATGAAGTGGGTTCATCTGCACGGCGTATATCCTCTTTTTTATGCCATAACTTGGCGGTTATTTACCGAAATGATGCTGAGGTCACAGCAGGTTACGCCTGAGTGACAGTGCGATATATAGACTTGTCATAATAATTGCAGTTAAATGGTTATCAGTGCAAGGCAATATATTATGTCAGTAGGTTATTTATCGATATTCCGAGTGTTTTTACTCGAATAGCGGCGGGGGAGATATGCGAATTTTACGTGAGAATGATTTTTTTCATTCAGAGCAACATGCGTTTTGTCTTTTTTCGATGAATAACCAATTAATGGAAGGTGTGCACGGGCATGATTTTGATGAACTGGTGATTGTCCGTAGCGGTAGCGGGTTTCATATTATTAATGACTTGGTTCGTTTTATCTGCCAGGGTGACTTTTTTTTAGTGACCGCTAACGATACCCATAGTTATGTTTCAACTAATAATCTGTCGGTTATTAATATATTAATTCGTCGCCCGCGCAGTTTTCATTTTTTACAGCACATTGATAATTTGCTCGATTGTATAAAAGAAAAACTTCTACAGCCTACCGCGCTGGCGCTAACTCAGGGAGCGCTGGCGCGTATTGAGGTATTGAGCCAGGAGATAATCTCACGTAACGAGAGTAACTATGACGTGCTCTATTTTTCATTGTGTGAAGTCGCTTTGCTGAACATCATCAACACGCTTTGCCAGTGCGACCGCCAGACCGAGGCGCTTAGCCCTGATGAGCGAGGGCGAGCCAACCTGATCCGTATGCTCAAGACCAGTAGCTTGCGTCATTTGGACTGGAATGTGTTGAGTGATGATAACGGTGTCGCCAGGCGCACGATGTATCGCTTAATTAAGCGAGTGACCGGTTATACTCCGGTTAAATTCCAGATGTTGTATCGTGTATTAAAAGCTCAAGAATTACTGCGCACTACGGATAAAACCATCAGTGAAATTGCGGCACGTTGTGGTTTTATGAATGCGATCAGGTTGACTGAATCGTATCGACGGTATTTTCATTATCCTCCAAGCCATGAACGTGAACTTCATTCACGAGTTTTAATAGCGATTTAATTGTTAGGTTAATAACAATAAAAAATTATTACTACCATCCATCGTGACGGGGGTAGGCCATACGCTTATTTCTCGCCTTACTATCTGTAAATTTAAGGGAATCGTTATGTCAAAAAATAAAACACCTAACCCCTGGTATATTGGGGTGGTGTCTGGAATGGCATCATATATTGATTCGGCGGCTATTGTTTCCAGTGGTACAGCCTTAGTCATTTATCAAAAAACAATGGGTATTACTGCACTACAAATTGGCATTTTATCTGGATTATTAACGCTGAGTATTGCCGCTGGGGCTTTTGGTGGCGGTCGTCTTGGAGACCGTATTGGTCGTCGTAATGTTTTTATTATTACGATGGCGATGATTTTTATCGGCACGCTGGCGCTGGCCTTTGGTTTGAACTTCCCGTTCCTGGTGCTGGGCACACTCTTAGTGGGGCTGGCGACAGGGGCTGATTTACCCGTCTCTCTGGCGACTATCTCCGAAGCGGCGAACGATGAAAACCGCGGCAAGATTATCGGCTTGTCCAATTTACTCTGGCTGGTGGGAATTGGTGCCACGATGGGGATCTCCGCTATCGTCGGCGACTGGGGGCTGATTGGCGCGCAAATCATGTATATGCACGTTGGGCTGGTGGCGGTTGTGCTGATGATCCTGCGTTGGTCTATCCCTGAGTCGCCGCTGTGGTTGGCGGCAAAGGATGAACTGCGTCGTGGCATCGCCACCGTGCGGGCGCAGAAAACCGGCTGGCGCGATCTGCTTGAAGGCAAATACCTGTGGCCGTTTATCTCGCTGTGTATCTTTTATACCTTCACCAATCTGGCGGCCAATACCGGCGGGCAGTTTGGGGCTTATGTAGCGGTAAATGTGGTGGGCATTTCGGTCAGCACGCACTCTCTGTGGGGGCTGTTGATTCTGCCAGTGAGCGTGGCGTCTGGGTTGATGTTTATGCGCGTCGTTGATACCTCAAAACGGGTTCCATTCTTTATTTTTGGCGCGGTGATGATGTCCGGTGGTTATTTCGTGCCGGTATTGTTTAATTTCTCGCCACTCTCCTGGTTCTGCTGCCTGCTGTTTACCAATATCGGCACAGGATTTGCCTTCGAAGGCATCATGAAAGTGTGGGCGCAAGAGTCATTCCCCACCATGCTCCGCGCCACCGCGCAAGGGGTGATTGTCGGTGTCGCCCGTCTGACCTGCGGCTTGTTGGCGTTCGTCACTCCTGTGCTGTTGAGCGCGGGGCCGGTGGTTCTTTATTGCCTGCTGACGGCGATTGTGGCGATAGGCATGGTTATCGGCTGGCTGTGCTTCCACGGCAAGCAACGTAATGAATTTAATGCAGAAACAGAAATGGTGGCGACGCCTGATAACGGACAGGCGTCGCACGATACTTTGCGGGCCAAAGCCTGAATATGAGCCACTGAGGGAAAAATTATGTTGGTAGTAGAAAAGATTACGCTCAACTATGAAACCACGCTGACGGGCTGCGAAACGTTGCCGGTTTTCGGCTGGATAATCACCAGCACCTTGCGCGATGTACAGCAGCGTAGCTGGCGTTTGCAGCTGTCGGCGCAAGAAGATTTTGCCCAATGCCTGTTTGACAGCGGCGAAATGCACGATGACCGCTCCAGTAATATCGAATTGCCCGACGTCGCCTGCCAGCACTCGACGCGCTATTTTGTGCGGGTGCATATTACCGACAACCACGGTGAAGAGAGCGGCTGGAGCCCGGCGGCAACGTTTATTACCGGCCTGCCAGCGCGAGCGTGGCAAGGGGTGTTTATCTCGGCTGAAACGCCGCAGGATAAAGACAACTCAAAAGGCACATTGTTGCGCCATGCGTTCAGTTTGCCCGACGGTGATGACATTGTTTCGGCGGTGGTACATGCCAGCGCGCTGGGGCTGTATCAACTGTGGATCAACGGCGAAAAAGTCGGGCGTGATGAGTTATCGCCCGGCTGGACGAGCTACCACCACCATCTGTTGTATCAAACCAGGGATGTGACCGAGCACCTGCGAGAAGGCGAAAACGTGATTGGCGCGATGGTGGGGGCGGGTTGGTATAAAGGGGATATGAGCTTCAACCGCTATCGCAACTATTACGGCCAGCAGACGGGGTTTATTTGCCATATGGTGGTGACGCTCCGCGATGGTAGCCAGCGGATAATCGCCACGGATGCACACTGGCAGGGCAGCGATGACGCCATTTTGTTTGCTGAAATTTATGATGGCGAAGTGTATGACGCACGTCGGGAGCAGCGTGGCTGGAGCGAGCCTGCGTTTAGCGCCGGGCATTGGCGCGCGGTGACGACGCTTGCGGCAGAGACTTCGGTGCTGCAACCGCAAACGGCCTGCCCGGTACAAGAAATAGAACGGCTTGCGCCGTGCTCAATCATCACGACGCCAAAAGGTGAGACGGTGCTTGATTTTGGCCAGAACCTCAGCGGCTGGGTGGAGTTTCGGGTGCGCGGTGCGGCAGGTGAGCGCGTGGTGCTGCGCCATTTTGAAGTGCTGGATGCCGAAGGCAATGTTTATCTGGCGAACCTGCGCACCGCCAAACAGTGCATTGATTACACCTTACGCGGCGAGGGTGAAGAATGTTTTCACCCGCATTTTACCTTTCAGGGTTTCCGTTATGTGCTGATTGAACGTTGGCCTGGCACGCCGACGCGGGATGA
This sequence comes from Citrobacter sp. RHBSTW-01044, assembly GCF_013781945.1. Lineage (NCBI taxonomy): Bacteria > Pseudomonadati > Pseudomonadota > Gammaproteobacteria > Enterobacterales > Enterobacteriaceae > Citrobacter > Citrobacter sp. RHBSTW-01044. The sequence continues at coordinate 1,995,791 of NZ_CP056180.1, forward strand.
CTTTGTCGCGGTCGTGCTGCATTCCGCGATGACGCCGACGGGTCACATTGAAACCTCAAACGCGGATCTCAACCAACTGCATCACAACATCATGTGGGGGCTTAAGGGCAATTTCGTCGATATCCCAACTGACTGCCCGCAGCGCGATGAACGTCTGGGATGGACGGGCGATGCGCAAATTTTCTGCCGCACCGCGAGTTATCTGATGCAGACGCGCACTTTTTTTGCCAAATGGCTGACCGATCTTCAGCACGACCAAACGCCGGAGGGCGGTGTGCCGCACGTCATTCCCGATATCCTCACCGGCAAATGCGACAACGACCGCTTTTTATCCCACGGGCGCACCCATTCCGCCGCCGCCTGGGCCGATGCGGCGGTGATTAACCCGTGGACGCTGTACCTGATGTACGGCGATAAACAGACGCTGGCCCGCCAGTACGACAGCATGAAAGCCTGGGTGGAGTTTATGCATGACAACGCTGTTGAGAACCAGTGGTCGTGGAAACTGCAGTTTGGCGATTGGGTTGCGCTGGATGCCAAAGAGGGCAGCTATTTTGGCGCAACGCCGAATGAACTGACCTGCATGGCCTACTATGCGTTGTCCACGCTGCTGCTGGCGAAATCAGCCAAAGCACTGGGAAATGACGTAGATCACACCCATTATCAGGCGCTGCATACCGCGATTGTCGAAAGCTTCCGCAATGAGTTTTTTACCGCCACCGGGCGGCTGGCGGCACGCACGCAAACGGCGCATATTCTGGCGCTTTACTTCCAGTTAGTGCCGGACGCGCACCGCGAGCGCACCGTGCAAACGCTGCTGGAACTGCTGGCGGAAAATGACGGTCATCTGGTGACGGGGTTTGTCGGCACACCCTATTTCTGTCACGCATTGAGCGAAAACGGGCAGGCCGACGCGGCGTGGCAATTACTGATGAAAGAGGACTTCCCAAGCTGGTTGTATCAGGTAAAGGCCGGGGCGACGACGATTTGGGAACACTGGGATGGCGTGAAACCGGACGGCACAATGTGGAGCCCGGACATGAACTCTTTCAACCATTATGCCTACGGGGCGATCGGTGAATGGCTGTATCGCGTGGCGGCGGGAATAAATACCGAAGAACACGCGCCGGGATTTAAATCTTCGGTACTGCGGCCTATTCCGGGCGGTGGCCTGACATGGCTGAAAGCGCGATACGGCTCGGTATATGGTGATATTGCCGTCCACTGGACGCAGGAACCGGCGCGCGATGGCTTACAGTCCATCACCCTTGAGGTAGATATTCCGCCGAATACTCACTCAATGGTGATCCTTGATGGCGCACAAACGCTGCTCGATACCGATGGCCTCGACTTCGCGCCAGTAGACGGCGGCTATAGCGCGCAGGTGGGATCGGGCCATTATCGCGTTATCTGGCAGCGCTAACCGCGTGGTTGTCACGGCAGCGTTCGCGCTGTCGTGGCAAACGAACGCTCGAATTCCTCTGTTTTCGTTTCGCTATTCGACGCATTGGCAATGGTTGCGGTCGCGATAATACTCGTGACCGTGACGACGAGAGTAATGCCGTGGCAGAAGAAAGCGACGACGACAAAACAGAAGCCCCCACACCCCACCGACTTGAAAAAGCACGGGAAGAAGGGCAAGTCCCCCGATCCAAAGAGCTGACCTCACTGCTTATTTTGCTGGTGGGCGTGTGCATTATCTGGATTGGCGGGGAGTCGCTTGCCCGCAGACTGGCCGGTATGCTGTCGGCCGGATTACGTTTTGACCACAGTATGGTCAATGACCCTAACCTGATCCTCAGCCAAATCATCCTGCTGATTAAAGACGCGATGATTGCGCTGTTACCGTTGATTACCGGCGTCGTTCTGGTGGCATTAATCTCCCCGGTGATGCTTGGCGGCTTGATTTTCAGCGGTAAATCTCTGCAGCCCAAGTTCTCTAAGCTGAATCCGTTGCCGGGCATTAAACGCATGTTTTCAGCGCAAACCGGAGCGGAACTGCTCAAAGCGATACTGAAATCCACGCTGGTGGGGAGCGTGGCCGGATTTTATCTCTGGCATAACTGGCCGGCGATGATGCGTTTGATGGCGGAGTCGCCGATTACGGCGATGGGCAACGCTCTGGATTTAGTTGGCATGTGCGCGCTGTTGGTGGTGCTTGGCGTTATTCCGATGGTGGGGTTCGACGTTTTTTTCCAGATTTACAGCCATCTGAAAAAGCTGCGCATGTCGCGTCAGGATATTCGTGACGAATTTAAGCAAAGCGAAGGCGACCCGCACGTTAAGGGCAAAATACGCCAAATGCAGCGCGCGGCCGCGCAGCGTCGCATGATGGCGGATGTGCCGAAAGCGGACGTGATTGTTACCAACCCCACGCACTATTCGGTGGCGTTGAAGTATGACGAGAACAAAATGAGCGCGCCGAAAGTTGTTGCCAAAGGCGCGGGGCTGGTGGCGTTGCGCATTCGTGAGATTGGCGCTGAACATCGAGTCCCTACGTTAGAAGCGCCGCCGCTGGCGCGTGCGCTATACCGTCATGCTGAGATTGGTCAACAAATACCGGGTCAATTATATGCCGCCGTTGCCGAAGTGCTGGCATGGGTATGGCAGCTAAAACGCTGGCGTCTCGCCGGCGGCAAGCGTCCACCACAACCTGAAAACCTTCCGGTGCCTGAAGCACTGGATTTCATGAACGAGAAGAATACTGATGGCTAATCTGGTCGCGATGTTGCGTTTGCCCAGCAACCTGAAATCCACGCAACTGCAAATCCTTGCCGGACCGATCCTTATCCTGCTGATCCTGTCGATGATGGTGTTGCCGTTGCCGGCTTTCGTCCTCGATTTGCTGTTCACGTTTAACATTGCGCTGTCGATCATGGTGCTGCTGGTGGCGATGTTCACCCAGCGTACGCTGGAGTTTGCCGCATTCCCGACGATTTTGCTGTTTACCACATTATTACGCCTCGCCCTGAACGTTGCGTCGACGCGTATCATTTTAATGGAAGGGCATACCGGCGCGGCGGCGGCGGGAAAGGTGGTTGAAGCTTTTGGTCACTTCCTGGTGGGCGGTAACTTTGCGATCGGTATCGTGGTCTTCGTTATTCTCGTCATTATCAACTTTATGGTTATCACCAAAGGTGCCGGACGTATCGCCGAGGTTGGCGCGCGCTTCGTGCTGGATGGTATGCCCGGCAAGCAGATGGCGATTGATGCGGATTTGAATGCGGGTCTGATTGGCGAAGATGAAGCCAAAAAACGACGCTCGGAGGTGACGCAGGAAGCGGATTTCTACGGCTCTATGGACGGTGCGAGTAAATTCGTACGTGGAGATGCCATCGCCGGTATTTTGATCATGGTGATCAACGTGGTCGGCGGTCTGTTAGTCGGGGTGTTGCAGCATGGTATGAGCATGGGTAGCGCAGCGGAAAGTTATACCCTGCTGACCATCGGTGACGGGCTGGTGGCGCAAATTCCTGCGCTGGTAATCTCCACCGCGGCGGGGGTTATCGTGACCCGCGTGAGTACCGACCAGGATGTAGGCGAACAGATGGTGACCCAACTGTTCAGTAATCCTAGTGTCATGCTGCTTAGTGCGGCGGTGCTTGGTCTTTTGGGTCTGGTTCCGGGCATGCCGAACCTGGTGTTTTTGATGTTTACCGCCGCGTTACTGGGTCTGGCCTGGTGGATGCGTGGTCGTGAGCAAAAAGCTCCCGATGAGCCGCAGCCGGTGAAAATGCCGGAAAACAACTCCGTGGTGGAAGCAACATGGAATGACGTACAGCTGGAGGATTCCCTGGGGATGGAGGTAGGCTACCGCCTGATCCCAATGGTGGACTTTCAGCAAGATGGCGAGTTGCTGGGGCGAATTCGCAGTATTCGTAAGAAATTTGCCCAGGATATGGGTTTTCTGCCGCCGGTGGTACATATCCGCGACAATATGGATCTGCAGCCGGCCCGCTATCGTATTTTGATGAAAGGGGTGGAAATTGGCAGCGGTGACGCCTATCCGGGACGCTGGCTGGCCATTAACCCTGGTACTGCCGCCGGGTCACTGCCGGGCGAGAAAACGGTCGATCCGGCTTTCGGTCTGGACGCTATCTGGATTGAAAGCGCATTGAAGGAACAGGCGCAGATTCAGGGCTTTACGGTTGTTGAAGCCAGTACCGTTGTCGCCACGCACCTTAATCACCTGATTGGGCAGTTCGCTGCTGAGCTGTTTGGCCGTCAGGAGGCGCAACAGCTACTGGACCGCGTCTCGCAGGAGATGCCAAAACTGACAGAAGACCTGGTCCCGGGCGTCGTGACGCTCACTACGCTGCATAAAGTGCTGCAGAACTTACTGGATGAGAAAGTACCGATTCGCGATATGCGCACCATTCTCGAAACGCTGGCTGAACATGCACCGCTGCAAAACGATCCGCATGAGCTTACCGCGGTGGTACGTGTTGCGTTGGGACGCGCCATCACTCAGCAGTGGTTCCCAGGTAATGAAGAGGTTCAGGTTATCGGCCTTGATACTCCGCTCGAACGTTTGCTTCTGCAGGCGCTGCAGGGCGGCGGCGGTCTGGAGCCGGGTCTTGCAGACCGACTGCTGGCCCAGACTCAGGAAGCGCTGTCCCGTCAGGAAATGTTGGGTGCGCCGCCGGTCTTACTGGTCAACCACGCGTTGCGTCCGTTACTGGCACGCTTTTTACGTCGCAGCATTCCGCAACTGGTGGTGTTATCGAACATGGAGCTGTCTGACAACCGCCATATCCGTATGACGGCGACTATTGGAGGTAAGTAATGCGTAAATTACTGTGGTTGTTGTTTTTTCCTCTGGTAGCGCAGGCTGCCGGAGAAGGCGCCTGGCAGGCCAGCGGCATGGGGATTACTTTAAATCACCGCGGCCAGTCAGCCTCGTCTGCACCTCTGACGCCCAGCCAGCCGGTCTCGGGGTTGATGACGCTGGTGGCCTGGCGCTATGAGCTCAATGGCCCAACGCCTGCGGGGTTACGGGTACGTTTATGTTCCCAGTCCCGCTGTGTTGAGCTGGACGGGCAAAGCGGGACCACCAACGGATTCAATAATGTTCCCGCCATCGAACCGATGCATTTTGTCTGGGAAGTACCCGGTGGCGGTCGCCTGATCCCCGCCTTGCAAGTTCAGAGCAATCAGGTGATTGTGAACTATCGTTAACGCCTCCCTTCATACCGGCCAGCAGCAGAAACTGCTGGCTGCTTCGCAATTCTAGTCCGCCTCTTTGATTAAATAGAAACACTGTTTTATAAAATAGGTGACATACGTTGCCGGACTCTTTGTGCTGTTGCCATTTCACGAATACCCCTGGCAAAAATAGAAAGGTTTCACTTGCTGTTAGCTTTTACTGTGGCCCTGTAAGGAGGCCCAATGTCAAAGCGAGGATTGCGGGGCCTCCCAATAATGTGCAGGGGTAACGGCAATGAATACACGTAAAATTGGGTTGGTTAACTATTTTGCCTACGGTTCGGGGGATTTTTTAGGCGCAGGCACCACGGCGTTAACCGCGGCCTGGCTACTCTATTTTTACACGACGTTCTGTGGCCTGACGCCAATCGAAGCAACCTTTATCTTCGCTACCGCCAGGGTGTTGGATGCCGTTGTTAGCCCATTAATGGGTTTTTTAACCGATAACTTTGGCTCCACCTGGCTCGGCAAACGCTTTGGGCGACGCAAGTTTTTTATTCTGTTGGGGATACCCTGTGTCTTTAGCTACTCACTAATGTGGGTGGGTGATATGGGGTTCTGGTACTACCTGCTCACCTATCTGATTTTTGACGTGGTCTACACCATGATTCTGGTGCCATACGAAACGCTGGTACCCGAAATGACCGATGACTTTAAACAGAAAACCAAATTCTCCGGCGCGCGCATTTCGATGGCGCAAATGTCTGCCATTCTGGCCTCATTCTTACCTGGCGTTCTGCTGACGCTGTTTGGCAAGGACAACCCCGTCTCTTTTTTCTACGCCAGCCTGGTGTTTTCTGTGCTGTGTGCACTGATGCTGACCTTCGTCTGGTTCTTTACCTGGGAACGCCCACGGGAAGAGTGGACTGAGGCGGCGCTGCGAGCCGAAGAAGAGAAGAAAAGCCTGACCTTGAGTCAGAGTATGAACCGTTTATTTGTGGAACTGAGTTCAACACTGCGCATCCGTATCTTTCGCCAGCATTTAGGAATGTATCTTGGCGGTTATATTGCCCAGGACGTCTTTAACGCCGTCTTTACTTACTATGTGGTGTTTGTGCTGATGCAGGAAGCATCAATGGCGTCAAACCTGCTGGGTACGATGGCTATCTTCCAGTTTATTGCCGTTATCGCCATGATCCCATTGTGCATCCGTTTCGGACCTGCGCCGTCTTATCGCATGGTGGTCGTCCTGTTTGGCCTCAGTTCACTCTCCTATGCGGGGCTGTATTACGCCGGATTAAGCGATGTTTATTCTCTGTTGCTATTGGTTTCCGCCGTTGCGGGTTTGGGACGCGGTGGTATCAACTACGTTCCCTGGAATATCTACACCTATATTGCCGACGTTGACGAAGTGATCACCGGTCAGCGTCGGGAAGGGATCTTCGCCGGCATTATGACGTTAACGCGTAAAGCGTCGCAGGCGGGAGCGGTGATGCTGGTGGGGATTGTGATGCAGTTGTCTGGTTTTGTCTCCGGTCAGAGCGCACAGCCCGTGGCGGTCAGCCATACCATCCTGTTAATTCTGAGCTGCGGAACGCTGATTGTTCTGGCGCTGGGTTTCCTGGTTTCCTTGCGCTTCAAACTGAACCTGCAAACGCACAGCACCCTGCGTGAAGAGACAGCAAAAATGCGTGAGTCCGGGCAACCCGTGCTGGAAGGACTTTCCGCTAAAGGACGCGCGACCGTAGAGATGCTATCGGGCATGCCTTATGAATCACTTTGGGGTAACAACAATATTGGTTACCTGAATCGTAATAAACCAGCGGCACCGAAACTGGAAAAGGGTGCTGTATTGAATTCGACATTGACAGAGGTTAAGTAAATGATTGTTTATCCGGTTAAACACAGTCCATTGTTGCGCCAGCCAGAACATTTTATTGTCAGGGATGAATTAAAAGCGTTGATCAAAAAGGTGACGCATAACCTGGTCAATATTCATGATGAGACCGGCGAGTTCTTGCTACGTCTGGATGACGGACGCGTTATTGATACCAAAGGCTGGGCGGGATGGGAGTGGACGCACGGCATCGGCTTGTACGGGATGTATCAGTATTATCAGCAAACCGGCGATGCCGCGATGCGCGATATTATCGACAGCTGGTTTGCCGATCGCTTTGCGGAAGGTGCAACGACCAAAAACGTCAACACCATGGCACCGTTTTTAACGCTGGCATATCGCTATGAAGAGACGCGTAATCCCGCGTATCTGCCGTGGCTCGACAGCTGGGCTGAGTGGGCAATGCATGACATGCCGCGTACCCAATTCGGCGGTATGCAGCACATTACGCTGGCGGAAGAAAATCACCAGCAGATGTGGGATGACACGTTGATGATGACGGTCTTACCGCTGGCGAAGATTGGCAAGTTGCTCAACCGTCCCGAGTATATTGAAGAGGCAACCTATCAGTTCCTGCTGCACGTGCAAAACCTGATGGATAAAGAAACGGGGCTGTGGTTCCACGGCTGGAGCTATGAAGGACAGCATAACTTCGCCAACGCTCGCTGGGCGCGTGGCAACAGCTGGTTAACTATAGTCATCCCGGATTTCCTCGAATTACTTGATTTGCCGGAAAACAATGCAGTGCACCGCTATCTGGTGCAGGTTTTGAACGCGCAAATCGCGGCGCTGGCGAAGTGCCAGGATGAAAGCGGACTGTGGCACACCTTGCTGGACGACCCGCAGTCCTATCTGGAAGCCTCGGCAACCGCCGGATTTGCCTATGGGATCCTCAAAGCGGTACGTAAACGCTATGTCGGACAAGACTATGCGGCTGTAGCCGAAAAAGCCATCAGAGGCATTGTGCAACATATTTCGCCGGAAGGTGAATTGCTGCATACCTCGTTTGGTACCGGGATGGGCCACAATCTCGATTTTTACCGCAACATCCCTCGGACCTCCATGCCTTACGGTCAGGCGATGGCGATGCTGTGCCTTACCGAATACTTGCGTAAGTATTTTTGATATCGGTGTCCGATGGCGTTGCGGCTATCGGACCCGCTTGTGCGTCGTCGCCCTGCGCAGCAAACAGATGATCCATGATTTGACGCATGACTGGTGCGGCGGTGACGCCATCGCTGCCGCCGTTTTCCAGAATTAACGCTATGGCGACTTTTGGGTTCTTATATGGCGCAAATGCGGTATAGAACACGTGGTCGCGCAGACGCACGGGGATCATTTTCGCATCGTAGGTCTGATTTTCTTTCAGGCTAAAGACCTGTGATGTGCCACTTTTCGCTGCAATGCCGTAAGGCGCGGTGTGAAAGAACTTATAACCGGTACCGTTTGGCTCATTCGCCATGCCGAACATCGCTTGACGCACCAGCCCCCAGTAGGGGGACGAAGCAGAGGCAATTTGTGACGGTGCTTCGGGAGCCTGATACGGCGTGATGACTTTTCCGCTCTCTTCATCACGTAGCAGGTGAGGGGCGATAACCTTGCCGTTGTTAATCAGCGCGACCATGGCTTTTACCATCTGGATCGGCGTGGCAATCCAGTAGCCCTGGCCGATGCCAACCGAAATGGTATCTCCCTGATACCAGGCTTTTTTATGCACTTTCTGCTTCCATTCGCGGCTCGGGAGCAGGCCGTTATACTCCTCACCAAGATCGATGCCGGTCGGCTTGCCATAGCCAAACTGGCTGAGCATGCTGTTAATACGGTCAATCCCCATCATATACGCCACCTGATAAAAGAATGTGTCGGCAGATTCTTCAATTGCTTTGGTGACATCCAGCATACCGTGGCCCGTTTTTTTCCAGTCACGGTAATGTCGCTCGGTGCCGGGGAGCGTCCAGGTGGGGGCGCCGAAGAAACGGGTCTGCGGCGTGATCACGCCGTCCAGTAATGCTGACATCGCCATATACGGTTTGACCGTAGAGGCGGGAGGATACAACCCTTGAGTGACGCGGTTGATTAACGGCAGGTCCTTATCCTGAAGCAGCTTGTTATAGTCCTGATAGCTGATACCTTTGACAAACGGGTTGGGGTCATAGCTGGGGTTCGAAACCATTGCCAGCACGGAACCGTCATGCGGATCCTCAACCAAAACGGCGGCCCGCTGGCCCACCAACAGACTCTCAATATATTGCTGTAAATGGAGGTCCAGCGTCAGGTGGATATCTTTTCCGGCAACGGGCGGCACATCTTTGATCAGACGTACGATGCGTCCGTGGTTATCAACTTCGACCTCCTGATAACCGGTTTTCCCATGCAGTTCATTTTCATAGTAGTGCTCAATACCCTGCTTACCGATGTTGTGATCGGCGGCGTAGTTCTCTGTCAGGCCTTTTTGATCCAGCGCTTTCAGGTCGTTGTCATTGATTTTTGACACATAGCCAAGGACATGCGCCAGCGCTGTGCCATAAGGGTACTGGCGGTCTTCATAGCTATTGATATTGACGCCGCTGAAATGAAACTGGTTAACCGAGAAGCGGGCGATTTCCACATCGGTCAGCGCATTTTTTAGCACAACCGGGCGATAGCGGCTGCTGGCTTTCAGCGCATGGCGAAACTGGTCAATGTCATCAGGAGTGAGGTCAATGATAGGCGTGAGCTGCCTGATCAGGGCATTCATATCACTGATTTTATAAGGCGTAACGGAAATGTCGTACCAGGTTACGTTGCGCACCAGCGGGATGCCGTTGCGATCGTAAATCATGCCACGCGTCGGGGCCACGGGAAGCATTTTGATGTCGTTTGCATTCGAGCGGGTGGTGTAATACTGGTGCTGACAGATTTGTAAGTTGTAGAGATTGTAAATCAGGATGCCAAAGCAGATGACCACCAGGCCAAAGGCCACCAATACACGCCGCTGGAAGAGTTTTTCCTCCGCCTCAAAATCTCTGAATGTCATTGACCCGTACCCGATTAATTCGCCGCCTCATGATACGGAGGCTTAAACGGGATGACAGGCAAAAAATGTTCCATATCTCTACGGAAATGTGTCATTCCTTGTGAGTTGTTACAGATGGCCTGTTACAGAAATAAAAAAGGCCTGAGTCCGAATTTCGGAGTCAGGCCTGATAGGTGAGCTGATTTACATACGTTCTACGGTTTCGATACCCAGCGTATCCAGACCCAGCTTCAGGGTTTTCGCCGTCAACTGTGCCAGTTTCAGGCGGCTGTTACGAATCTCTTCGTTTTCAGCGCTAAGGATTGGGCAGTGCTCGTAGAAGCCGGAGAACAGACCGGCAACGTCGTACAGGTAAGCACACATCACATGCGGCGTACCTTCACGTGCAACAACGGTCAGCGTTTCTTCAAACTGCAGCAGACGCGCAGCCAGCTGAGCCTCGCGATCTTCACTGATAATCACCTGCGCATTTGCCAGCGCGCTTTCGTCGATATCGGCTTTACGGAACACGGACAGTACGCGGGTGTAGGCGTACTGCATATACGGCGCAGTATTCCCTTCGAACGCCAGCATATTGTCCCAGTCGAAGATGTAGTCGGTGGTACGGTTTTTGGACAGATCGGCATATTTCACCGCGCCGATACCGACCGCATTCGCCAGTTTTTCCAGCTCGTCGGCAGGCATGTCCGGGTTCTTCTCCGCTACCAGACGGCGTGCGCGTTCCAGCGCTTCATCCAGCAGATCGGCCAGTTTAACCGTGCCGCCCGCGCGGGTTTTGAACGGCTTGCCGTCTTTACCCAGCATCATACCGAACATGTGGTGTTCCAGCGGCACAGAGTCCGGCACATAACCGGCTTTACGCACGATGGTCCAGGCCTGCATTAAGTGCTGATGCTGACGGGAGTCGATGTAATAAAGTACGCGGTCGGCATGCAGCGTTTCATAACGGTACTTGGCGCAGGCGATATCGGTCGTGGTGTAGAGATAGCCGCCATCTTTCTTCTGAATGATTACGCCCATCGGTTCACCTTCCTTGTTCTTATACTCATCAAGGAATACGACGGTAGCGCCTTCGCTTTCAACAGCCAGGCCTTTAGCTTTGAGATCGGCCACGATGCCAGGCAGCATCGGGTTGTACAGGCTTTCACCCATGACGTCGTCACGGGTCAGGGTGACGTTCAGGCGATCGTAGGTTAACTGGTTTTGCGACATGGTGATGTCGACCAGTTTGCGCCACATCTCACGGAAGTACTCGTCGCCGCCTTGCAGCTTCACGACATAACTCCGGGCACGTTCCGCGAAGGCTTCATCTTCGTCGTAATGTTTTTTCGCATCACGGTAGAAACCTTCAAGGTCAGCCAGCGCCATCTCGCCAGCATTTTCCTGCTGCTGTTTTTCCAGCCATGCGATGAGCATACCGAACTGAGTACCCCAGTCGCCGACGTGGTTGGCGCGGATAACATTGTGACCGAGGAACTCCAGCGTACGCACCGCAGCGTCACCGATGATGGTGGAACGCAGGTGACCAACGTGCATCTCTTTCGCTACGTTAGGTGCGGAGTAATCAACCACAACGGTTTGTTTAGCCGGTTGGGTGACGCCCAGACGATCGGAAGCCAGCGCCTGCTGAACGTGCTGCGCCAGAAATGCCGGATCGAGAAAAATATTGATAAAGCCCGGGCCTGCAATTTCAACTTTGCTGGCGATCCCGTTGAGATCCAAATGAGTCAGCACCTGCTCAGCCAGTTGTCGCGGCGCCATACCCAGTTTTTTAGCGACAGCCATCATACCGTTAGCCTGATAGTCGCCGAACTGTACTTTTGCTGACTGACGAACCTGCGGTTCGCAATCTGCAGGCGCGCCTGCAGCAATCATGGCCTGACTGACTTTTTCTGAGAGAAGAGCCTGAATATTCACCGGAATACCTTACATTTATGAAGCGGCTTAAAATGCACCGCACCAGTTTAAGAATTAAGGGCGGGAGTATACTGCAAATGCCCGTTGCCGTCAGCATTGCGAGTATCGCCAGCAGCCTGAAATATAAACATTGTCATTACGTATAATTATTCATATTGCGCTTAAGAAAATCAGCAGTTGGTTGGGGCTGCGCAACAGGGTAAATTAGCGGCTTTGAATATGGATATGAGCTTTCATTATGGCGAACTGGCAAACAGTTGCAGAACTGCATGATATTTCCGCAGATTTACCGCATTTCATTCAGGCGTTAACGGATCTTTCCACTCGCCTTGGGCTGGATGTCTCATCGCTTGAAGCCGATCACATTTCTCTGCGTTGTCATCAAAATACCACCGCAGAGCGCTGGCGTCGTGGGTTTGAACAGTGCGGCGAATTGTTGTCAGAAAATATCATCAATGGCCGACCGATTTGCTTGTTCAAGCTCGATGAGCCAGTTTGTGTGCAACACTGGCAATTTTCTATCGTAGAACTGCCGTGGCCGGGCGAAAAGCGTTATCCGCATGAAGGCTGGGAGCATGTTGAAATTGTTCTGCCGGGTGAGGTGGAGACGCTGAATGCACGAGCGCTGGCGCTGCTTTCAGATCACGGGCTGAGCCAGCCGGGCATATTTGTAAAAACCAGTTCGCCAAAAGGCGAGCGCGAACGTTTACCGAATCCAACGCTGGCGGTCAGCGATGGCAGCGTGACGATAAAATTCCATCCGTGGTCGATTGAAGCCATTGTGGCAAGCGAACGTCAGGAGTGAGTATGGCATTACTGGAAATCTGCTGTTACAGCATGGAGTGCGCGCGCATGGCGCAGCAAAACGGCGCGGATCGCATTGAGCTTTGTTCGGCACCCAAAGAGGGGGGCTTAACGCCGTCCCTGGGCGTCTTGCGTTCGGTTCGCCAGCATATCTCGATTCCGGTCAATCCCATTATTCGCCCGCGCGGGGGCGACTTTTGTTACACCGACGGTGAATTCGCTGCAATGCTGGATGATATTGCGATGGTAAGAGATCTGGGGTTCTCAGGGTTGGTAACCGGCATTTTAGATGCAGAGGGTGATGTCGATATGCCGCGCATGGAGAAAATAATGATCGCGGCGGGACCGCTGCACGTCACTTTTCATCGGGCCTTTGACATGTGCGCTAACCCACTCAATGCGCTAAAAAAATTAGCTGATTTGGGCATCGCCAGAGTGCTGACTTCCGGGCAAAAATCAGATGCGGCGCAAGGTTTAACAAAAATTATGGAACTTATTGCGCAGGGGGATGCTCCAATCATTATGGCCGGAGCGGGGGTTCGCGCCTCGAATTTGTCCCTGTTCCTTGATGCTGGAGTGCAGGAAGTCCACAGTTCTGCCGGAGTATGGTTGGCTTCCCCCATGCGTTATCGCAATTCGGGGTTGTCGATGTCTTCGGATCCACAGGCGGATGAGTATTCACGCTATGCGGTAGACGGGGCGGCGGTTGCGGAAATGAAAGCAATCATTGTACACCACCAGGCCAGCTGATTTTTACCGTTGCATCATGTCGCCCAATATGATGCTTGCTCGTACCAGGCCCCTGCAATTTCAACAGGGGCCTTTTTTTATCCTGCATATTTCAAGCCGCAACGGAGCTGTCTGCCTTGCTGCAAGTTGAACTATTTTGCAGAAAGAGTGCTATCAGGCAAAAATGATTACGGCTTACGTGCAATCAATACCGCGCGTAATGGGGCCGGGTAGCCTTCCACCGTTTTGCTGTGATCGTTCGGGTCGAGGAAGTCGGCCAGTGATTCGGTTATCATCCACTCGGTGCGGCGCTGCTCTTCGGTGGTGGTGACGCAGACATCAGCGATGCGCACATCAACAAACCCACATTTTTCCAGCCAGTTTTTTAACGCCAGCGCAGAAGGAATAAAGTAAACGTTACGCATCTGCGCGTAGCGATCGCCCGGTACCAGTACGGTATTTTCATCACCTTCGACGACCAGCGTTTCCAGTACCAGTTCGCCATCTTTCACCAACTGATCCTTCAACTGCCACAGGTGTTCCAGCGGTGAACGGCGGTGATAAAGCACTCCCATGGAGAATACGGTATCAAAGGCGTTGAGCGCCGGAAGCTGCTCAATACCCAGCGGCAGCAGGTGAGCGCGCTGGTCATTGCCCAGCAGTTTACGTACTGCCTCAAACTGGCACAGAAACAGTTGGGTAGGATCGATACCAACTGCCAGATGCGCCCCCGCGCCAATCATGCGCCACATGTGATATCCACTCCCGCAGCCGACATCAAGAATGGTGCGCCCGGTGAGGTCAGACAAGTGCGGCAGAACGCGATCCCATTTCCAGTCCGAGCGCCACTCGGTATCTATATTGACGCCGTACAACGAGTACGGCCCTTTACGCCATGGCATCAGGTTACGCATCAGGGTGTCGATACGTTTGAGCTGACCGTCGCTGAGCGGCTCATCGCTTTCGGCGGTAACGCTATGCAGTAAGTCCAGGCGATGCGGCGTCAGCTCGGGCAGAAACTCGACCGCATTTGACCACTGCTTAAACAAGCCGTGCTGATCGCGCTGCCAGGTCGCGATTTGCGCCGGGAGCGTTTCCAGCCAATGGGAAAGGTGATTTTTGGCAATCAGTTGATAAAAGTTACCAAAGTCGATCATGCGCTAACCTCAGCTTTCAGTGCCACCAGAGAACCAAAGTTAAAGCACTGGAACCACAATTCGCTGTGTTCAAAGCCCGCCTGATGCAGTCTCGCTTTGTGCGTTTCGACCGAGTCGGTCAGCATCACGTTCTCCAGCATGCTGCGCTTTTGGCTGATTTCCAGCTCGCTATAGCCATTTGCCCGTTTGAAATCGTGGTGCATGTTGAACAGCAGCTCGCCAACGTTAGCGTCTTCGAAACTGAATTTTTCAGACAGTACCAGCGCGCCGCCGGGGTTAAGCCCCTGATAAATCTTATCCAACAATGCCTGGCGCTCAGGTGGCTCAAGGAATTGCAGGGTAAAATTCAGCACCACCATCGAGGCGTTTTCGATAGTAATGTTGCGAATATCGCCTTCGACAACGTCAACCGGTGTCGGCGCTTTATAGGCGTCAATATGACGGCGGCAGCGCTCAACCATAGCCGGGGAGTTATCAACGGCAATAATTTTGCAATTCTCGTGATGAATATTGCGACGCACCGAGAGCGTCGCCGCGCCCAGAGAACAGCCCAGATCGTAGACCTGTGTGTTGGGTTGTACGAAACGTTCGGCCAACATCCCAATCATAGAAATGATATTGGAATAGCCAGGAACGGATCGCTGGATCATATCCGGGAAGACTTCAGCTACCCGTTCATCAAAGGTCCAGTCACCCAGACTGGCGATAGGCGCAGAAAAAAGCGTGTCGCGGTGAGACATAACGTAAAAATCCGGGAAAAATAAAGTGGCGTATTGTGCGCTAATGCAGGGAGAAAACCAACTCCCAGGGCATATACCAAAGATTCGCCAGCACCATTAGCAACAGCGAACACCAGGTCGCGCTCATGCCTGAACGGCGCCAGCGGAAAAGCCGGTGATGGAATCCGTAATAATGCATCAGTCGTCCGGCAATCAAAATCAGCCCGCAAATATGCACCATCCACGTTTCAGCGCCGTTCATTTCCATAAATAACAGCAGCACCAATGCGACGGGAATATATTCCACCGCATTACCGTGAATGCGGATAGCGCTTTGTAGTTCGCTAAAACCTCCGTCACCATATGCAACGCGGTATTGCATGCGCAGGCGAACGACGTCAAAGGAGAACTTAATTAACAATAACGCACCCAATACGGCATAAAGCGCGCTTACCATACAAACTCCCTTTTAAAATGGCTGATGGCATTGACTATGATAGGTGGCATTTTCAGAAAAGAGAAGATTGCTGTGGAATAGACGGCGCTGATCCGATCTCTGGCAGGGCGCTGCGTAAATTTGCCCATAGCGTATCGACAAGCTCAGGGGCCTGCGCGATATCCGGGGTATGTAAAAACAGATACGGCGTTGTGGTTTGTTGCCATTGCGACAGCTTGGTCAGCCAGACGGCAAAAAGCGCGCTGTTTTGTGCCATATTATCGCTGCCGATAAAGCGTACCATCGGATGGTTTGCCGTCACCACTGCATGCACCGGAACCTTTGGCTTCTTGCGCTGGGCGTCACGTATCGCTTCAGTATGTGGTATTGCGGCATGTACCGGTCGACTGTCCAGAATCACCCGATTTACCCTGCGCTCATGTAGGCCTCGATTGAATAGCTGCTCTGTTTCGCCTTTGGCAAAGAAGTCCGGATGGCGAACTTCCACACCGTAGGTAAAGGATTTGGGGAGCGCATCGAGAAACTGCCACAAGGCTGGCAGGTCGTGCGGGCCAAAAGTTGCGGGTAATTGCAGCCAGTATTGCCCAATGCGTGATTCAAGTGGCGACATGCGCGTGAAAAACTCGTGTACCAGGTCATCGCAATTACGCAGCGCGGCCTGATGCGAAATGGTGGCCGGAAACTTAAAACAAAATCGAAACGCATCGGTAGTCTGCGCATGCCAGCGGGCCACAATGTCGGCTTTTGGCAGCGCGTACAGCGTGGTATTGCCCTCCACACAGTTAAAGTGGCGGGCATACTCTTCAAGGCTGGTGATCCCCAGACGCACCCATTTGGGATGCGCCCACTGGGGTAAACCGATATAAATCATAGCGCTTGCAGGATCTCGTCCACGCTGCGTACGCGTGCGATACGCGGGAAAATATGCGTCATGCTGCCCTGATGTTGCTCAGCGCTGGCGGCACTACAGGCGTTTTCTGCAACGATCAGATTAAAACCCAGCTCCCACGCATTTCGCGCCGTTGACTCCACGCCAATATTTGTGGAGATGCCGCACAGGACGATGGTCTCGATGCCCCGACGACGCAGTTGTAATTCCAGATCGGTGCCGTAGAAAGCTCCCCACTGGCGTTTGGTCACTTCGAGGTCGCTGGCGCATTTACCCAGAGCGCTCGGGTAATTCCACCAGTTTTCGGGTAACGCTTTGGCCGGAGCGTGAGCATCAACTGGCTGTTTCAGCGCTTCGGCATAATCGGCAGACCAGCCGACGCGCACCATTACCACCGGGGAACCGTGGGCACGGAATTTTTCCGCCAACTGCGCGGCGCGGGCAACCACGTCGTTTGCCGAGTATGGGCCGCCAGCGAAAGGCAGGATACCTTCCTGTAGATCAATAACAACAAGAGCGGTTGTTTTTGCGTTCAGTTCCAGCATGATCACTCCAGTAAAAAAAGAATTCCGTTACACCTTAATCGCGAATCAGTGTGAAAGGGACGACAATTTTTGTTATTTTTTGTGAGATTACGCAATGCCCGTCCAGGAAACAGGCGTACAGTCAGTACCGGACTTATCGTGCGGCAGAATTTCCAGTATAATAGCCGCCTTTTTTCATTCAGTTGTGACATTCAGCTAAAGCTGCGACTTCGTCACCTGCGAGACAGGTGACAATCCGCCTGCGGCAAAGTTAAGGGATATCTCATGCGTACAGAATATTGCGGACAGCTACGTCTGTCCCACGAGGGGCAGCAGGTGACTCTGTGTGGTTGGGTCAACCGTCGTCGTGATCTTGGTAGCCTGATCTTTATCGATATGCGCGACCGCGAAGGTATCGTGCAGGTATTTTTCGATCCGGACCGTGCGGATGCGTTAAAGCTGGCCTCCGAACTGCGTAATGAGTTCTGTATCCAGGTTACGGGCACCGTGCGTGCGCGTGACGCGAAAAACGTCAACGCCGATATGGCGACTGGCGAAATTGAAGTGCTGGCCTCCGATCTGACCATCATCAACCGTTCAGACTCGCTGCCGCTGGACTCTAACCATGTAAACACCGAAGAAGCGCGACTGAAGTATCGCTACCTGGATCTGCGTCGCCCTGAAATGGCGCAGCGCCTGAAAACGCGTGCCAAAATTACCAGCCTGGTGCGTCGTTTTATGGACGATCACGGCTTCCTTGACATCGAAACTCCGATGCTGACCAAAGCTACGCCGGAAGGCGCGCGCGATTACCTGGTTCCTTCTCGTGTTCATAAAGGTAAGTTCTACGCGCTGCCGCAGTCTCCTCAGCTGTTTAAACAGCTGCTGATGATGTCCGGTTTTGACCGCTACTATCAGATCGTAAAATGCTTCCGTGATGAAGACTTACGTGCTGACCGTCAGCCTGAATTTACCCAGATCGACGTTGAGACTTCCTTCATGACCGCGCCGCAGGTGCGTGAAGTGATGGAAGCGCTGGTGCGTAACCTGTGGCTGGAAGTTAAAGGTGTGGATCTGGGTGATTTCCCGATCATGACCTTTGCCGAAGCCGAGCGTCGTTACGGTTCTGATAAACCAGACCTGCGTAACCCGATGGAACTGGTTGACGTTGCCGATCTGGTGAAAGGCGTTGAGTTCGCCGTGTTCTCTGGTCCGGCGAACGATGCGAAAGGCCGCGTAGCTGCCCTGCGTGTACCGGGCGGTGCGAGCTTAAGCCGTAAGCAGATCGACGATTACGGTAACTTTATTAAGATTTACGGCGCGAAAGGTCTGGCTTACATCAAAGTCACCGAGCGTGCGAAAGGCCTGGAAGGCATCACCAGCCCGGTTGCTAAGTTCCTGAACGCAGAAATCGTAGATGCGATTCTGGAGCGTACCGGTGCGCAAGACGGCGACATGATTTTCTTCGGTGCCGACAACAAGAAAGTGGTGGCCGACGCGATGGGCGCGCTGCGTCTGAAACTGGGCAAAGACCTGAACATTACCGACGAAGCCAAATGGGCGCCGCTGTGGGTTATCGACTTCCCGATGTTTGAAGACGATGGTGAAGGCGGTCTGACCGCGATGCACCACCCGTTCACCGCGCCAAAAGACATGACGGCCGCAGAGCTGAAAGCTGCGCCGGAAGACGCGGTTGCCAACGCTTACGATATGGTCATCAACGGCTATGAAGTGGGCGGTGGTTCCGTGCGTATTCACAACGGTGATATGCAGCAGACTGTATTCGGCATTCTGGGCATTAACGAGCAAGAACAGCGCGAGAAGTTCGGCTTCCTGCTGGATGCGCTAAAATACGGTACACCGCCGCATGCGGGCCTGGCGTTTGGTCTGGATCGTCTGACTATGCTGCTGACCGGTACTGACAACATTCGTGACGTTATTGCCTTCCCGAAAACCACGGCTGCAGCATGTCTGATGACTGAAGCACCAAGCTTTGCCAATGAAGCCGCGCTGGCGGAACTGAGCATTCAGGTTGTTAAGAAGGCCGAGAATAACTGATATGAGATACAAACAGCCTGTCTCGGTGTTAGTCGTGATTTATGCAAAGGACACCGGGAGAGTGCTGATGTTACAGCGACGCGACGATCCTGATTTCTGGCAGTCGGTCACCGGCAGCCTTGAAGAGGGTGAAACCGCGTCGCAAGCCGCGATGCGCGAAGTAAAGGAAGAGGTCGCCATTGATGTTGCGACTGAGCAACTGACCTTAATTGACTGTCAGCGCACGGTGGAATTTGAGATTTTTAGCCATTTACGTCATCGCTATGCGCCGGGAATTGAGCGTAATACTGAATCCTGGTTTTGCCTGGCACTTCCCTCTGAACGAGAGATCGTGTTCACCGAACATCTGACCTACCGTTGGGTTAATGCGCACGAAGCCGCGCAGTTAACCAAGTCGTGGAGTAACCGGCAGGCGATTGAAGAGTTTGTAATTAACGTCGCCTGAGAAGGCGCGCTTTTTGGAGAGATTATTTATGGCAGGTCATAGTAAATGGGCCAACACCAGACATCGTAAAGCAGCGCAGGATGCTAAACGCGGTAAAATTTTCACCAAAATCATTCGTGAGCTGGTGACGGCAGCCAAACTGGGCGGCGGCGATCCGGATGCTAACCCACGTCTGCGCGCCGCGGTTGATAAAGCGCTGGCAAATAACATGACCCGTGACACCCTGAACCGTGCAATCGCGCGTGGTGTTGGTGGCGACGATGATGCGAACATGGAAACCATCATCTATGAAGGTTACGGCCCTGGCGGAACAGCCGTTATGATTGAGTGTCTGTCTGACAACCGTAACCGTACCGTTGCGGAAGTGCGTCACGCATTCACTAAAACGGGCGGCAACCTAGGTACCGACGGTTCCGTAGCTTACCTGTTCAGCAAAAAAGGCGTGATCTCTTTTGAACAAGGCGACGAAGACGCCATTATGGAAGCGGCACTGGAAGCGGGCGCTGAAGACGTTGTGACCTTCGACGATGGCGCGATTGACGTTTACACCGCGTGGGAAGAGATGGGCAAAGTGCGTGATGCGCTGGAAGCGGCTGGTCTGAAAGCGGACGCGGCTGAAGTGTCTATGATCCCCTCCACCAAAGCGGATATGGATGCAGAAACGGCGCCGAAGCTGATGCGTCTGATCGATATGCTGGAAGACTGCGACGACGTGCAGGAAGTTTACCACAACGGCGAAATCTCCGATGAGGTTGCTGCAACGCTCGAATGATGTGGTTAAGCCATAAACTAACAGGAGATGCGTGATGTCTATCATTCTCGGCATTGACCCGGGGTCGCGCATCACCGGTTATGGCGTAATTCGTCAGGTCGGCAGACAGCTGACCTACCTCGGTAGCGGCTGCATTCGCACCAAAGTCGACGATCTTCCTTCACGTCTGAAGTTGATTTATGCAGGCGTGACGGAAATCATCACCCAGTTCCAGCCCGACTATTTTGCCATTGAGCAGGTCTTTATGGCGAAGAATGCCGACTCGGCGCTAAAGCTGGGGCAGGCGCGCGGCGTGGCAATCGTTGCGGCTACTAATCAGGATCTTCCGGTCTTTGAATACGCGGCCCGCCAGGTAAAACAGACCGTGGTGGGTATCGGCAGCGCGGAAAAAAGCCAGGTTCAGCATATGGTACGCACGCTGCTAAAACTCCCGGCAAATCCGCAGGCGGATGCCGCGGATGCGCTGGCGATTGCTATTACCCATTGCCACGTCAGCCAGAACGCCATGCAAATGAGCGAGTCGCGGCTGAATCTGGCGCGAGGTCGGTTACGTTAGTGACAAATGAGGCTGGATATCTATCCAGCCTTTTTTTATGATAGCGCATTACCTTTTAGCCCTTAACGCAGGAGCGTCACGTGATAGGCAGACTCAGAGGCATCATTCTTGAAAAACAACCCCCGTTGGTCCTTCTGGAAACCGGCGGAGTAGGCTATGAAGTCCATATGCCGATGACCTGTTTCTACGAGTTGCCGGAAGCCGGGCAGGAAGCGATTATCTTCACCCATTTTGTGGTGCGTGAAGACGCTCAACTGCTATATGGTTTTAACAACAAACAAGAACGCACGCTGTTTAAAGAGTTAATCAAAACCAATGGCGTCGGGCCGAAGCTGGCGCTGGCGATCCTCTCCGGTATGTCTGCACAGCAGTTCGTTAATGCCGTTGAGCGCGAAGAGCTTGGCGCGCTGGTGAAATTACCGGGCATAGGTAAGAAAACCGCAGAGCGTTTGATTGTGGAAATGAAAGACCGCTTTAAAGGCCTGCATGGCGATCTCTTCACGCCGGCGGCGGATCTGGTCCTGACCTCTCCGGCCAGTCCTGCAACGGATGACGCCGAGCAGGAAGCGGTTGCTGCGCTGGTGGCGTTAGGCTATAAACCACAGGAAGCCAGCCGCATGGTGAGCAAAATCGCTCGCCCTGATGCCAGCAGTGAAACCCTGATTCGTGAAGCGCTTCGCGCGGCATTGTGAGGTAAAGGATGATTGAAGCAGATCGCCTGATTTCGGCTGTCAGCACGACCCCTGAAGATCTGGTGGATCGCGCGATCCGCCCCAAGTTGCTGGAAGAGTATATTGGCCAGCCTCAGGTGCGTTCGCAAATGGAGATTTTTATCCAGGCGGCGAAGCTGCGCGGTGAAGCCCTCGATCACCTGCTGATTTTCGGTCCTCCAGGTCTCGGTAAAACCACGCTTGCCAATATTGTTGCCAATGAAATGGGCGTTAATCTGCGCACCACTTCCGGTCCGGTACTGGAAAAAGCGGGCGATCTGGCGGCAATGCTCACCAACCTTGAACCGCACGATGTGCTGTTTATCGATGAAATCCATCGCCTGTCACCGGTGGTGGAAGAGGTGCTGTATCCGGCGATGGAAGATTATCAGCTGGATATCATGATTGGCGAAGGACCAGCCGCACGTTCGATTAAGATCGATCTGCCGCCGTTTACCCTGATCGGGGCGACGACGCGCGCCGGTTCGTTAACGTCTCCGCTGCGTGACCGCTTCGGTATTGTACAGCGCCTGGAATTCTATCAGGTGGCAGACCTGCAGCACATTGTTGGACGCAGCGCCCGCTTTATGGGGCTGGAAATGAGCGATGAAGGCGCATTGGAAGTGGCACGCCGCGCCCGTGGTACGCCGCGTATCGCCAACCGTTTATTACGCCGGGTACGCGACTTCTCCGAAGTGAAGCATGACGGCACAATTTCAGCAGATATCGCCGCTCAGGCACTGGATATGCTCAATGTGGATGCGGAAGGATTCGATTATATGGACCGTAAGCTGCTGCTGGCGGTTATCGATAAGTTCTTCGGTGGACCGGTCGGACTGGATAACCTGGCGGCGGCGATTGGGGAAGAGCGTGAAACCATTGAGGACGTGCTGGAACCGTATCTGATTCAGCAAGGTTTTCTGCAGCGAACTCCGCGCGGACGTATGGCAACGGTGCGGGCGTGGAACCACTTTGGTATTACACCGCCGGAAATGCCATAAGACTCAATAATCCCTGATGGCGCTACGCCTGTCAGGCCTACGATATGATGCAGGCCTGACAGGCGTAAAACAGATTACTTCAGTTCATCAACCATGGTGACGGCGCGACCAATGTAATTGGCCGGCGTCATTGCTTTCAGGCGTGTTTTCTCGTCTTCAGGCAGCGCCAGACCGTCGATAAACTGCTTCATACCTTCGGCGTCAACGCGTTTGCCGCGGGTCAGTTCCTTCAGCTTCTCGTATGGTTTTTCAATGCCATAGCGACGCATCACGGTCTGGATCGGCTCTGCCAGCACTTCCCAGTTATGATCCAGTTCATCCAGCAGATGATCGCGGTTCACTTCCAGTTTGCTCACACCTTTCAGCGTGGACTGATAAGCGATCAGCGCATAGCCAATCCCCACGCCCAGGTTACGCAGAACGGTAGAGTCCGTCAGATCGCGCTGCCAGCGGGAGACCGGCAGTTTGCTCGCCAGATGCTGCAGAACCGCGTTAGACAGGCCCAGGTTACCCTCGGAGTTCTCGAAATCGATTGGGTTCACCTTGTGCGGCATGGTGGAGGAACCAATTTCACCCGCGATGGTTTTCTGTTTGAAATGGTTCAGCGCCACGTAACCCCAGACATCGCGGTCGAAGTCGATCAGGATAGTGTTGAAACGGGCGATGCAATCAAACAGCTCGGCAATATAGTCGTGCGGCTCAATCTGCGTGGTGTACGGATTCCACTGGATGCCCAGCGAGGTGACAAATTCTTCGCTGAACTGATGCCAATCCACTTCCGGATAAGCGGCGATGTGGGCGTTATAGTTACCGACTGCACCGTTGATTTTGCCGAGGATTTCGACCTGATTGAGCTGGCGGTACTGACGCTCCATACGGTAAGCCACGTTAGCCATTTCTTTGCCCAGCGTAGACGGGGTGGCTGGCTGACCGTGGGTACGGGAGAGCAGAGGAATATCGCGATACTGTACGGACAAATCTTTAACCGCGTCGATAAGTTTGCGCCAGTACGGCAGAACCACTTCGTCACGGGCGGTTTTCAGCATCAGCGCGTGAGACAGGTTGTTGATGTCTTCTGAGGTACACGCGAAGTGGATGAACTCGGAAACAGCGTGCAGTTCCGGGATATCCGCCACTTTCTCTTTCAGGAAATACTCAACTGCCTTCACGTCATGGTTGGTCGTACGCTCAATGGTTTTGATACGCGCGGCATCTTCTTCATTGAAGTTAGCGACAATCGCATCAAGGAAACCGATTGCGTCGGCAGCAAAAGCAGGAACTTCCTTGATCGCTGCGTGCGCGGCCAGTTTTTGCAGCCAGCGTACTTCAACTTGTACACGGAATTTCAGCAAACCGTATTCGCTGAAAATCCCGCGCAGCGCGCTGACTTTATCGCCGTAGCGTCCATCGACAGGGGAAACGGCGGTCAGTGAGGATAATTCCATAGATCACAACTCCGGGGTTAAATGAGCAAGAATTTGTTTAGCCTGAGTCGTCAGGCGATTACGAGAAAACATGAGTTGCAGACGGCCTCCACCAACCTGATGCCAGAGCACGGCAGCGCGAATGCCAGCCAGCAGGGAAGCGCGTACTTTAGCCTGAACCTGTGGGCTCTGAAGGATGGCCGGGGAGCCCGTAACCTGAATACGTGGGCCGAGTGGGCTGATGACGTCAACATAAATGCCTGCCATCGCACTCATCAACGTTTCTGACTGCAAATCAAAATGGTCCAGTTGGCGCTGCAAGCCGTTGATGCGGTCTCCCAGCGTGTCCATAGCGCCTTTAGCGGCTGACAGCTTACGCTCCAGCACCATCAGGCTTAACGTGTAGCGGGTGAGTTCCGCGTTCAGCCCCTGACGACTGCTGGCGTTGAGTACGCCGAGCATCGTTTCCAGACCTAAACGCAGGTTGGCCTCGCTACCGCCAAACACGCCCAGCGTAGAGCTGGGATTCATGTCGATGACACTGTTCAGTGAAACGTGTAATGCATCGGCATCACAATGCCCCTGGTGCGCCAGTTCCTGCACCAGGCGTGCCGACTGACAAATGCCTGCCAGAGCGAGGGTGATGTCATAATAATTCTTTGCCACGTTCACTGCTTCCTTGTATTAGATGTGTAAGTAATTATACCGGCAGAGGCAATCGTTGTTCGATAATGCCGCCGCCGAGGCACACTTCGCCATTGTAAAAGACAGCCGACTGACCCGGCGTTACCGCCGCGACTGGCTCGTCGAAAATGACTTCAATACGTTCAGCATCCAGCGCCTTAACGGTGCACGGAATGTCGGTCTGACGATAGCGGGTTTTCACCGTGCAACGCATTGTGCCGGTGAACGGTTCGCGATCGACCCAGTGCAGCTGTTGCGCCACCAGGCCAACGGACATCAGACGCGGGTGTTCATGACCCTGAGCAACAACCAGAATGTTGTTCTCGACGTCTTTATCCACCACGTACCACGGATCTTCCGTGCCTTCTTTCGTCCCGCCAATGCCCAGACCTTTACGCTGACCCAGCGTGTGGTACATCAGCCCCTGATGCTGGCCAATCTCTTCGCCATCAACGGTGATGATTTTGCCAGGCTGAGCGGGCAGGTAACGACCGAGAAACTCGCGGAACTTACGTTCGCCGATGAAGCAGATACCGGTTGAATCTTTTTTCTTGGCCGTAATCAGACCGAGATCTTCGGCAATTTTACGCACCTGCGGTTTTTCCAGTTCGCCGACCGGGAACAGGCTTTGCGCGATTTGTTCGTGACCGAGCGTGTAGAGGAAATAGCTCTGGTCTTTATTGCCATCAAGTCCACGCAGCAGGCGGCTTTTGCCGTCGACGTCGGCGCGGCGCACGTAGTGACCGGTGGCGATATAATCGGCACCTAAATCTTCGGCGGCAAACTCGAGGAAGGCTTTAAACTTGATTTCTTTATTGCACAGAATATCGGGGTTTGGCGTACGGCCCGCTTTGTACTCTTCAAGGAACAGTTCAAAGACGTTGTCCCAGTATTCTGCAGCAAAGTTGACGGTATGCAGTTCAATGCCGAGTTTGTCACAGACAGCCTGCGCATCTGCAAGATCGGCGGCCGCTGTGCAATATTCCTCGCCATCGTCCTCTTCCCAGTTCTTCATGAACAGGCCTTCTACCTGATAACCCTGTTGTTGCAACAGCCAGGCAGAAACGGAGGAATCGACACCGCCGGACATGCCGACGATCACTTTTTTTGGGCTTTCAGACATAGGAATACTCACGACATTGAACTTCAAGGCGGCATATTCTAGCACGCAGCCCCTTACTTGACACCCTCTGTAAACGGCCAGTTAAATTCGCCGATCATCGCCAGCGGGTAGCGATGTCCGCTCTGATAGCAACGAATACTCTCCGCAACCAACGGTGAACGCAGATTTGGCGCTGAGAGAACCTCTTCTGCGCTGACCCAGCGACAGCAATCTATATCGCTGTCATGAGGTTCAGTAGCGCACATATTGGCAAGCTCGATAGAAAACAGAAAACGTAAAAAGGGCGTTTTGTCCGGCGCAATCCATTGATGCATCCGGATGAAGTGCTGCGGCTGCGCTTTGATGCCCGTCTCTTCCCACAGTTCGCGAGCAGCGGCTTGCACCAGGGTTTCATCCGCTTCCAGATGTCCTGCAGGTTGATTCCACAGGGCTTTGCCATTGATTGTTTCCTCAACGACTAAGAACTTATCTTCTGCATGCACAATGCAGGCGACCGTGACGTGCGGTTTGAACATACCTGTTCCTTATTCAGTTAGTTGCATCCCGCCATTGACCGTTGGCGAGATTTTCCAGCGTGTAATCTCCCATGGCATAGCGGATGAGGCGCAGCGTCGGGAATCCAACATGCGCTGTCATACGACGAACCTGGCGGTTACGGCCTTCATATAAAGTAACTTTCAGCCAACTGGTGGGGATATTTTTCCGTTCCCGAATAGGCGGATTTCTCGGCCACAGCCAGGTGGGTTCCTCTACTATTTCAATACCTGCGGGTAGCGTGGGACCATCATTGAGCGTCACCCCGGTACGCAGCGCATCCAGCGCTTCTGCTGTCGGCTCGCCTTCGACCTGGACGTAATAGATTTTCCCCGTGCGCTTGCCGGGTTGGGTTAACCGCGCCTGCAGCGCGCCGTCATTGGTCAGCACCAAAAGTCCTTCGCTGTCCCGGTCGAGTCGGCCCGCAGCATAGATTCCCGGCACGGGAATAAAATCTTTTAACGTGCTTCTGCCCGCCTCGTCAGTAAATTGTGGCAAAACATCGTAGGGTTTATTGAACAAAACCACGCGTTTTGGCTGGTTTTCTTTACGCTGTTTGGTGACTTGTCGTGAGCTGAATCGCTCAACCCGGTGATTTCTAAAAGAAGTTTTTTGCATGGTATTTTCAGATTATATCAATTGCCGCATTATAGCCTAAGAACGAGTGTCTTTCATGGCGACGAACATTAGGGTAGTATTGACATGCTCATTACAAAACATTAACAAAAAATTGCTCTAACGCATTCGTGCAGCAGGACGCAAACGCACATGCAGCGCGATGACAGACGAGCAGAACCAGAAGCGCTCGAAGGAGAGGTGAATGGAAAGCAAAGTAGTTGTTCCGGCGGAAGGTAAGAAGATCACCCTGCAAAACGGCAAACTCAACGTTCCTGAAAATCCGATTATCCCGTTCATTGAAGGCGACGGTATCGGCGTTGATGTAACCCCACCGATGATCAAAGTTGTCGATGCTGCTGTCGAGAAAGCCTATAAAGGCGAGCGTAAAATCTCCTGGATGGAAATCTACACCGGCGAGAAATCCACTCAGGTTTATGGCCAGGACGTCTGGCTGCCTGCTGAAACCCTTGATCTGATTCGTGAATATCGTGTTGCCATCAAAGGCCCACTGACCACCCCAGTTGGCGGCGGTATTCGCTCTCTGAACGTTGCCCTGCGTCAGGAACTTGACCTGTATGTCTGCCTGCGCCCGGTGCGTTATTACCAGGGCACGCCTAGCCCGGTTAAGCACCCTGAACTGACCGACATGGTCATCTTCCGTGAAAACTCCGAAGATATCTACGCAGGTATCGAATGGAAAGCGGACTCTGCAGATGCCGAGAAAGTGATTAAATTCCTGCGCGAAGAGATGGGCGTGAAGAAAATCCGCTTCCCGGAGCATTGCGGTATTGGTATCAAACCGTGTTCTGAAGAAGGGACTAAACGTCTGGTTCGTGCGGCGATCGAATACGCCATCGCTAACGATCGTGATTCTGTTACCCTGGTACACAAAGGTAACATCATGAAATTCACCGAAGGCGCGTTCAAAGACTGGGGTTACCAGTTAGCGCGTGAAGAATTCGGTGGTGAACTGATCGACGGCGGTCCGTGGGTGAAAATCAAGAACCCGAAAACCGGCAAAGAGATCGTGGTTAAGGATGTTATCGCCGATGCGTTCCTGCAACAGATCCTGCTGCGTCCGGCTGAATATGATGTGATTGCCTGTATGAACCTGAACGGCGACTACATCTCCGATGCGCTGGCCGCACAGGTTGGTGGTATTGGTATCGCGCCGGGCGCGAACATCGGCGACGAATGTGCGCTGTTCGAAGCAACCCACGGTACTGCACCGAAGTATGCAGGTCAGGATAAAGTGAACCCAGGTTCCATTATTCTGTCCGCTGAAATGATGCTGCGCCACATGGGTTGGGTTGAAGCGGCTGACCTGATTGTTAAAGGTATGGAAGGCGCGATTAACGCGAAAACCGTAACCTATGACTTCGAACGTCTGATGGACGGCGCTAAGCTGCTGAAATGTAGCGAGTTTGGTGACGCGATCATCGAAAACATGTAATCCAGATTCTGGGTTGTGTGAGAACGGGAGCCGAGAGGTTCCCGTTTTTTTATGCCTGAACTCGCGGTTGCGTAATACGTAAACCACTCACAATTGCTGCCAGCGAGGCCAGAATGCCTGCGGCTATCAGCGAGACGTGCGTTCCACTGTCGCCAAACTGGTTTAGCATCAGCGCGACCAGCGCGGCCCCGGTACTCTGACCCAGCAAGCGCGCCGTCCCCAGCATACCGCTTGCCCCACCGCTGCGTTCACGCGGCGCGGAGGTGATGATGGTGTGATTATTTGGGGACTGGAACAAGCCAAAGCCCGCGCCGCACAGAATCATCGGCCAGATGATATTAAAATCGGAGGGGGAAACGGGCAGCAGCACCAGCGAAAACAACCCACTTGCCATCAACGCCATGCCCAGTGCGCCTAGCAGCCCGGCGTGAACGCGTTCAATCAGATATCCCGCCAGCGGCGCCATCACCATGGTTGCCAGCGGCCATGGCGTCAACAGCAGGCCTGTTTCGACCTCGCTGCGTCCGAGCACCGTTTGCATAAAGAAGGGCAGGGAAACCAATGCCAGCATTTGTGCGCAGAATGAACATATCGAGGTACAAATCGAGAGTGAAAACAGTGGAATGCGTAACAGGTCAACCGGCAGTAACGGCACCTCCAGCGCGAGCTGGCGTCGGATAAAGAAAAAACCTACCACCATAAGCGCCACAAGCTCGGCACCAATCAGTTTTAGCGACTGTCCTTGTGCAAAGCCGCTGAGCGCCGTAATTAACAAGCCAAACGTTAAAGCATTCATTACCGCACTGGGCAGGTCAAAGCGTGGTTTAGTGCCGCGGGACGCATTGGGCGGCAAAAAGCGCATCGCCAGCAACAGGGCGACTATTCCCAGCGGGACGTTAATCAGAAACAGCCATTTCCAGGAGGCAATAGAAAGAATAGCTGCGGCAATGGTCGGACCCGCAGCCGAGGAGACCGCGACGATAAAGGAGTTAATCCCCATCCCTCGCCCGAGCTGACGCTGGGGATAAATAAGTCGGATCAATGCCGTATTCACGCTCATTAGCGCCGCGCCGCCAAAACCCTGGGCGACGCGAGCCAGCGTCAGCATGTGCAACGAATCTGACAAGGCACAGAATAGCGATGCAAGCAGGAACACGACCAGGCCACACTTATAAATGCGGCGGTAACCGAACATATCGCCTAAAAAAGAGAGGGACAGGAGCGAAACGACGATCGCGATTTGATAGGCGTTCACAATCCAGATTGAGCTGGCAGGTGAGGCTTGAAGATCGGCGGCGATAGTTGGCAGGGCCACGTTCGCTATTGCACCGTCGAGTACTGCCATAGAAATGCCAATAACAATGGTTAAAATTGCGCCATATCGCTGGGGCAATGGCAGACCATCGGCCTGAATTTTTTCCATAGAAAGTCGATATTTGTGGAATTTATGATGAGAGTAATAATTTTAGCATTGATATTCAGGTGTTAGGTCGCAGATTTGTAACTAAGTGAGCAAAGAGCGATTGCGAGGGTTGGTACGTGAAATTATAATAAAAACCGGTTCTGATTTTTATAAAAC
The DNA here is from genome assembly GCF_013781945.1 of Citrobacter sp. RHBSTW-01044. Lineage (NCBI taxonomy): Bacteria > Pseudomonadati > Pseudomonadota > Gammaproteobacteria > Enterobacterales > Enterobacteriaceae > Citrobacter > Citrobacter sp. RHBSTW-01044. The sequence continues at coordinate 2,026,002 of NZ_CP056180.1, forward strand.
ACTCGAAAGGGGTGATAAATGGCAATCGCAGATCTGGATAAGCAACCCGATTCTGTATCTTCCGTGCTGAAAGTTTTTGGCATTCTGCAGGCGCTGGGTGAAGAGCGCGAAATTGGTATTACCGAGTTGTCGCAACGCGTCATGATGTCGAAAAGCACCGTTTATCGTTTTTTGCAGACCATGAAAACGCTGGGTTATGTGGCACAGGAAGGGGAGTCTGAGAAATACTCACTGACCCTGAAATTATTCGAGCTGGGCGCGCGCGCGTTGCAAAACGTCGATCTTATCCGTAGCGCTGACATTCAGATGCGCGAACTTTCGCGCCTGACCAAAGAGACTGTACACCTCGGTGCGCTGGATGAAGACAGCATCGTCTACATTCACAAAATCGACTCTATGTACAATCTGCGCATGTATTCCCGCGTTGGTCGTCGTAATCCGCTGTACAGTACGGCTATCGGTAAAGTTCTGCTGGCATGGCGTGACCGCGATGAAGTGAAGCAGATTCTGGATGGCATTGAGTACAAACGCAGCACCGATCGTACCATTACGAATACTGATGAATTACTGCTACTGCTGGATAAAGTACGTGAGCAGGGTTACGGCGAAGATAACGAAGAACAGGAAGAAGGCCTGCGCTGCATCGGCGTACCGGTGTTTGACCGTTTCGGCGTGGTTATTGCGGGGTTGAGTATTTCATTCCCAACGCTGCGTTTCTCAGAAGAGCGTTTACACGAGTATGTGGCAATGCTGCATACGGCAGCGCGCAAGATTTCAGAACAAATGGGCTATAACGACTATCCGTTCTAATCTGACGTAATCGCGAATGTAAAAAACCCCCAGGTATTTTGTACCTGGGGTTTTTTATGAACAGTCATAACGTTACCTGGCGTATATAACGTATCGAATGTAATGTTGCATTATTAGCCGTTATCGATAATGACCGTGCTTTTCCTTAACAGGGGACAATCCGACAGGCCAATGATACCGCTACTGGTGTGGACGTACTGTGCCGTGCTGGTTCCACGGGCAGTCAGATATTGGCATTGCAGACCCAGACCGGCAGCATTCTCCTTACTTCCAATCAAAATTCCATAGCCGCTCAATAATAAACCGATCCAAACCAGAGCTAACAACACAATAGCGCGGATAATCAGACGCATTACAACCTCTTATCTTTTCTCATTGTTATTAGATTAGCCTGTACACGGTATGAAACAAGTCAATCATTCCTAAAAAGATTGAATGCCTATACAGTTAACGCTGGGTTTAGGTAACGCATGATAATTTATAGACATAAGATGTGGAGTTGAAGAGTGGAGCTGGAGTGAAAAAAATTCGCTGGGTAGTGCTGATTGTTGTTGTACTGGTATGCATACTGATGTGGGCGCAGGTGTTCAACATCATGTGCGATCAGGACGTACAATTTTTCAGCGGTATTTGTGCCTTCAATAAATTTATTCCCTGGTAAGCGCATTTTCGCAACAGTTGATTACCTTCTTGTGCGGCAGTGGTAAACTACACTGTCTACATTGAGGTGGTAAAATGAACGAAGTTTTGAATTCTGGCGCGTTGAGTTTTGCGTCTTTAGCGGTATCGGTGGTGGTTCTGATTGTTGGGCTTGTTCTTTGGTTTTTTATCAATCGGGCAAGTTCGCGTACTAACGAGCAGATTGAGCTGCTTGAGGCATTGTTAGATCAGCAAAAAAGACAGAACGCTTTGTTACGTCGCCTTTGCGAAGCTAACGAACCCGAGAAAGCAGCAGAGCCTACTGCACTGCCCATTAAGGATGAAGACGATGACATCATCCGCCTGGTAGCTGAGCGGTAAAAAAGGTATGGCAGGATGAGGAACGGCTGTTGTTGTTCTCAGTTGCTTCATCCTGTCGTCAGCGCGTCAGATTATTTTCTTCTGTCCCCGTCGTGTAATTGGCGGCCGGGCAGTCATCTATTCTCAGTATTTTCAGATGCTCCGACTAATTAATATCTTATCCCCAGTCTGATATAAATATAATCTTCCATACGTAAAAAATATGATTATGTCATTTTTGTGATAACGATCGTTTTATTAACAGCGAAACGTTTCTCTTACTTTTTTTGTGCCTTGTCATCATTCTTTCATTATTTTGGTGCAAAACCAGAAGGCGGATCTCATTTTTACGCTTGTGACATTTTATGCATTACTAAGCATAAAAAATGATATCTGGCAGAACCCGTAACAGATAACCTGGAACAACTGAAGCTATTGAGCTATGGTAGAAATATCCCGGCTATGGCGCAAGTCAGGCGGGGATAGGGGAGAGAGGCGAGAATATAATTCTACTCGATCTGGCGCATAACTGTGCAGTTGCTGTTTGATGGACGACGGGATTTGTGCGACCGATCGAGACACGTTTAAAAATGGCTTGCCATTATTAACGTTGTATGTGATAACACGTTTTGGGTTAAACGAGGTACAGTTCTGTTTATGTGTGGCATTTTCAGTAAAGAAGTCCTGAGTAAACACGTTGACGTTGAATACCGCTTCTCTGCCGAACCTTATATTAGTGCCTCAAGCAGTAATGTCTCAGTTTTATCTATGTTATGCCCGCGGGCGAAGAAAATACTCTAAGGAATTTTGCAAATGGCAAAGATTAAAGGTCAAGTTAAGTGGTTCAACGAGTCTAAAGGTTTTGGTTTCATTACTCCGGCTGATGGCAGCAAAGACGTGTTCGTACACTTCTCCGCTATCCAGGGTAACGGCTTCAAAACTCTGGCTGAAGGCCAGAACGTTGAGTTCGAAATTCAGGACGGCCAGAAAGGTCCGGCTGCTGTTAACGTAACAGCTATCTGATCGACACCACTGATTTGAAGCGCTTTTGCGCATCCATCTCAGATATAAAGCCTCGCTTATGCGGGGCTTTTTAATTCAAATTACGTCAAAATATTACTGAATGCCCATCCATTAGCGCTTTGTTGCAAAGGCGTGATGTTCGTAGCATAGTTTTCCCCGCTTTCTTACGGCATTTCCCGTTAAATCAGACACCTGAATAACTATCTTGTTGGAGTTCGGGTGAAAAAGAAAAACGACGGCGATGCGCGCAATTTTACTCCCGTACGTTTTGCCCTGCTTTGCGTGGCAATATTATTGAGCCTTGGATTGCTGCTGGGGCGGGTTGCGTGGTTGCAAATTGTCACGCCGACGAATCTGGTAAAACAGGAAGACATGCGTTCTTTACGCGAGGTGTCCATCGCTTCGCCACGCGGAATGATAACCGACAGAGAAGGGCGACCGCTGGCGGTAAGCGTTCCGGTTAACGCCGTCTGGGCCGATCCGAAGACGATTATCAGCAAGGGTGGCGTTGGCTATAACGAACGTTGGCAGGCGTTAGCGAAGACGCTGCATATTTCTCTCAGCACGCTGGCTGAACGCGTTAACAGCAATCCAGCCGGGCGGTTTATCTATCTGGCGCGCCAGATCTCTCCTCAGCAGGCAGAATGGGTCGATAAACTGGATCTGCCGGGAATCAACCTGCGTGAAGAGTCCCGCCGCTTTTATCCCGCCGGACATGTTGCGGCCAATCTGATTGGTTTCACCAACATTGACGGTCAGGGGATTGAAGGGCTGGAGAAAAGCTTCAATAGCCAGTTGATGGGCAAACCTGGCTCCCGCCTGGTACGGAAAGACAAATTTGGCCATGTCATCGAAAATATCACGGAAGTGATGCCGGTGCCGGCGCATGAATTACAGCTCAGCATTGATGAGCGTTTGCAGACGGTTACTGAAGACTCGCTGGACAATGCCGTGACATGGAATAAAGCGGAATCAGGGGCCGCAGTGCTGGTCAACATTGCCACCGGCGAAATACTCTCCATGGCAAGCTTTCCCGATTTCAATCCCAATAACCGTGATGGCGCGGTACTGGATGATTTTCGTAATCGTGCAATTAGCGATACCTTTGAACCCGGTTCAACCGTAAAACCACTGGTGATTATGACCGCTCTGCAGCAGGGGATAGTACAGCCTGACAGCGTGATTGATACTCATCCTTTTATTGTTGATGGGCATCGCATCCGCGACGTCGGATTTTACCCGGAGCTATCGCTGACCGGGATTTTGCAGAAATCGAGCGATACCGGCGTGTCACACCTTTCGCTGGCGATGCCGGTACAGAAATTACTGAATACCTATAAAAGCTTTGGCTTTGGCGATCCAACCGGACTGGGTTTAACCGGGGAAAGTCGCGGATTAATGCCTCAACGCCGCTACTGGAGCGATCTGGACCGGGCAACCTTCGCATTTGGCTATGGATTAATGGTGACGCCGCTCCAACTGGCGCATGTATATGCCACCATCGGCAGTTTTGGTATCTATCGACCCCTTTCTATTACGCGTATCGATCCGCCGGTAATAGGTACGCGGGTGATGCCGGAGGCGTTGGTTCACCAGGTTGAACATATGATGGAAAGCGTCGCGCTACCCGGCGGCGGGGGAACCAAGGCTGCGGTCAGAGATTATCGCGTCGCGGTTAAGACCGGAACGGCAAAGAAAATTGGCGATGACGGCAAATATGTCGATAAATATGTGGCCTATACGGCGGGCGTTGCGCCAGCAAGCGACCCAAAGTTCGCGCTGGTTGTGGTTATAAATAACCCGCAAAACGGTGCTTATTATGGGGGGGCAGTCTCCGCACCGGTATTCAGCCAGATAATGGGTGATGTCCTGCGTCTGGAAAACGTAAAGCCTGACGGTATGCCTGCCGACTCCGAGCATCTGCTGGTAATGCACGGCAGCAACGTATCCTCGCCGTCGCTGTAAGTTATTTTCCCAGGGCGTAATTCGCGTTACACTTGCGCCCTTAAGTCACCTGCCGGAGTTGTCATGTCGTTTTCCTGTCCTCTTTGCCACCAGCCTCTTACTCAAGCGAATAACAGTTTTGTCTGCCCTGGGCGGCACCAGTTTGACGTGGCGAAAGAAGGGTATGTCAACTTACTGCCGGTTCAGCACAAACGGTCGCGCGATCCGGGTGATAGCGCGGAGATGATGCAGGCGCGCCGGGCATTTCTCGATGCCGGACATTATCAGCCGCTGCGCGATGCAATTGTGGATGCGCTCACCCAGAGGTTGAGTTCAGAAGATGCGGCGATCCTGGATATTGGCTGTGGGGAAGGGTATTACACCCATGCGATTGCCGATGCGCTGACGGGCTGTACAACCTTTGGTCTTGACGTTTCTAAAGTGGCGATTAAGGCCGCAGCCCGACGTTATCCGCAGGTGACCTTTTGCGTTGCCTCCAGCCATCGCCTGCCGTTTGCCGACGAGTCAATGGATGCCATCATCCGGATCTATGCTCCCTGTAAAGCGCCGGAGCTGGCTCGCGTGGTCAAACCGGGTGGCTGGGTTATTACCGCCACGCCGGGTCCGCGTCATTTAATGGAGCTGAAAGGGCTGATTTATGATGAGGTGCGTTTGCATGCGCCACACACTGAGCAACTGGACGGTTTTGTTCTGCAAGAGAGTCTTGCGCTGGGGTATCAGATGCAGCTCAAAGGTAGCGAGGCCGTTGCGTTACTGCAAATGACGCCGTTCGCCTGGCGGGCAAAGCCGGAAGTGTGGGAAACGTTAGCCGGTAAAACGACGTTTGACTGCCAGACAGACTTTAGTATTCATATCTGGCAGCGCCTGAATTAACCGTGGAAGTGTGCCCAGAGGATCTGGGCGCCAATACCTATCAGTACCACCCCGCCCAAAATTTCAGCTCGCTTGCCCAGCATCGGGCCAATGAAACGACCGATCATCATGCCGAGCGTAGACATAATCAACGTGGCGCAGCCGATGGCCAGCGCTGTGGCAATAATGTTGACCTGCAGGAAAGCCAGACCCACCCCGACGGCCATTGCGTCGAGACTGGTTGCAATGGCGGTGGTGACCAGCAGCCAGAAGCCATGGCGGCGCTGTGGCTCTTCATCTTCATCCCCGTCGTCGCGAAAGCCTTCTATTATCATTCGTCCGCCTAAAAAGATCAGCAGAATGAAGGCGATCCAATGGTTCCACTCCAGTACAAATTTGCTGGCGAGCATACCCATGCCCCAGCCAATGAGCGGCGTAAGCGTTTCAACGGCGCCGAAAATAAGGCCGGTGCGCAGTGCTTCAGAAAATTTGGGTTTATGCAGGGTGGCGCCTTTGCCAATTGATGCAGCGAAAGCATCCATCGACATGCCGAAAGCAAGAAGAACAGTAGCGGTGAGATTCATAACAGCGTCCTGACCGGGGTATCCATAACACACATCACTGCCCCCAGTAACCATGCATACAGGCTGGAACCACTGTAAATACAGCGCCATTCAGGTATGCATTGCAGTTGATGTGCCTATGGTCTCGCCTGACTGAACCTGTAAGATCAGTCCGTACGCGCCACGTTTTTCAACGAGTATGTTGACACGTACATTTCCGGAGTCTGGAAATCGGCTACTCCCCAACGACGGGCGCAACCTTAACATATTTTGAGAATATAAAACAAGAAACGCAGAAATAATATTTGGCCTCTAATTGAAAACGATTTTCATTTAGATTTATTTATAAATAAAACGTTAAAATAAATAACATTATGAGCAGTGGGATATAGCCTTAGCTATGTTTATTTTGGAATGGATATATATAAAACATAGTTCAGGCTATATTTTTAACTCATTGATTTGAAATTAAAAGTTTATATATGTTTTCGAGATCGTCTATATTCCGTACGCGAATCAGTAATCTTCGATGTTCTAATTGCATCACCAGGACACCGTCTTCAGATAAATTCATCTCTTTAATCCGGTTATATTCAATCCAAACATTGGCGAAAAAAAAGCCTTTCTGTTTGAAGATGATTTTTGGCGTACGGATCCAAAACAGATACAGTCCCATCAATACCAGTGCACATAATAACCATGTGGTAAATTGCGCGCCGTGGCTGGTGATGTTGTTGTAGATAAGAATAGCAATCAAGCCAAGGAAGATAACGCTGTCGACTCTGCTACGAGGAAGCAGGGCGACAGACAGCAGAGTAGGGCCATTACGGCGGGGCATGATGAACTGATCGTAAATGGCATACGCCAGCAGCGAAAAGATAAAAAGAACCAGCACCAGGTCCGTGATAGTCATGAATCCTCAACCCTCTAAATAGAAAAACCGGGGGCAAGCCCCCGGCGGTGTACAACAGTCTTACAGGCCGAGCAGTCCGACAGCGTAGCCCGCGATACCGATGACGAAGAAGCCAACGATGATCCACAGCGGGTTCACTTTTTTACGCAGCAGCCACATACAGGCGAAAGTTAACAGCAGAGGAACCAGACCCGGCATCAGCTGGTCAAGGATAGTCTGCACAGTGGTGACGCGAGTCTGACCATCCTGACCGGTGATGGTGGAAACCACCAGCGGGATGTTTACGTGCGTCCACTTGTTAACCAATGCCCCCATGACAAACAGGCCTAGGATTGACGCCCCCTCAGTCAGTTTCTGCAGGAAGCCGCCGCCCATATCTTTAACGATATCGATACCTTTACGGTAGCCGTATGCTACACCGTAGTAACGGGTTGCCAGACGAACCAGGTTAAACAGGATGAAGAACAGCAGTGGTCCAAGCAGACTGCCGCTCATCGCGATACCTGCGCCAAGTGCGGCGAATACCGGACGTACGGTACCCCAGAAGATCGGGTCGCCCACGCCTGCAAGCGGTCCCATCAGACCAACTTTGATACCGTTGATGGCACCATCGTCAATCTCTGCGCCGTTTGCACGCTGCTCTTCCATTGCCAGCGTAACGCCCAATACGGGGGCTGCTACGTACGGATGGGTATTAAAGAATTCCAGGTGACGCTTAATAGCCTGCTTACGAGCGTCGTTGTTTTCCGGGTACAAGCGGCGGATAGCCGGCACCATAGAGAAACAGAAACCCAGCGCCTGCATACGTTCGAAGTTCCAGGAACCCTGAAACAGGTTAGAACGAAGGAACACGCCACGTATGTCACTCGGAGTGAGTTTTTTCTCGGTGGTAGTTTTAGTCATATCAACCATTTCGCTCACCTGCTAGTCCAGTTCGTTATCGAGATCGTTATTGCCAGCCGCAGCAGCAGGTGCACCGGCTACGCGGTTATATTTCGGGCTCAGCTGAATGTAGAGGATAGCCATTACTGCGCCAATCACACCCAGAGCAACCAGGTTGAAGTTAGTAAATGCCGCGGTGACGAAGCCGAGGTAGAAGAACGGCATCAGGTAGCCTGCGCGCATCATGTTGATGACCATCGCATAACCAACCACTACGATCATACCCCCTGCGATGTTCAGACCGCCGGTCACAACTTCCGGAATGGCATTAAGCATGCTCTGAACTTCACTGGTACCAACAGAAATCGCCACGATTACCGCCGGGATAGCGATACGCATAGCCTGTAGGAACAGGGAGGATACGTGCAGCCAGGAGATCGCCGTCAGGTTACCGTTTTCTGCCGCCTTATCCGCTGCGTGCTGGAATGCTACGGTGATAGTACGAACGATGATGGTCAGTACCTGGCCTGCTGCTGCCAGTGGGATAGCCAGCGCGATACCTGCACCAATGCTTTGGTGACCCGCGATAACCAGAACGGTAGAGATAATTGAGGCCAGTGCGGCATCAGGTGCAACCGCAGCACCGATGTTCATCCAGCCCAGGGCGATCATTTCCAGGGTACCACCGATGATGATACCAGTTTTCATATCACCGAGAACGGCACCAATCAGCGTACAGGCCACCAACGGACGGTGGAACTGAAATTCATCGAGTACCGACTCCATACCCGCGATACATGCGACGATGAACACCAGCACAATCTGAAGAGTGGTAATCTCCATTGTACTTCTCCTATTGCTATACAGACTTAAGTGTGAAAACTAAGTAAATGCCAGGGCGTTATTTCACCTTGGCGATCAAATCCATCATTTTCAGTTTCTGATCGGTAGAAACCTTACGAGCCTCGAGCTCAATACCGCGTTCGTTGAGTTTCTTGAAGGCTTCGATGTCTTTTTCATCGACAGAAATTGCGTTGTTTACCTGCGTTTTACCCTGACGGAAAGCCATACCGCCAATGTTTACAGAGGTAATTTTCACACCACCTTCAACGATACGTTCTACGTCGGTCGGGTTGGTAAACAACAGCATCACACGCTCACCTGCATATTTCGGGTTGTTGTAGACGCGGATCATTTTCGCGACATCAACCACATGCGCCGTCACACCCGGAGGTGCAACCTGGGTCAGCAGCGTTTTACGTACGGTATCGGCGGCAACTTCATCACTGACGACGATAATGCGTGTTACGTTGGTTTCTTTGGTCCAGCGAGTTGCCACCTGACCATGGATTAAGCGGTCATCAATACGCGCCAGGCCGATCTGCATATAATCGTTCGGACCCATCGGTTTGGCGGGAGCTGCTTTTGGTGCCGCGACTGGGGCTGGAGCGGCTTTCTCCACCGGTTTTGCTTTCAGCGCTTTCACGCCTTCACTACCGGTTTCAACGGCCAGTGCCACTAATTCATCGAAGCTGGGGTTGTCATCACGCGCCATGAAGGTTTCAACCAGCATGGGAATGTTCACACCGGCGATGACTTCGTAATGCTCTTTATCGACGACAATGCGGCTCGCAGCGTTAAACGGGCTGCCTCCCCATGTGTCAACGAGAAACAGCACGCCTTTACTGGTATCGAGTTTTGCCAACTGAGCGTTGTACTTTTCAATCAGCGTTTCGGCATTTTCGCCTGGAACGAAATCGATCCAGCCGACGTTTTCCTGCTCGCCTAACAGCATTTCTGCTGTCTTAAGTAACTGCTCTGCAGCCCAACCATGTGTGCCTATTACAATAGCAATGGTCACTTGCTACCTCCTTTATTATCGTTAACACATCAACGTGAAGATGTATTTGAATCGTCGTCCGCAATCGAATCGATTCAGATAAGGGTTACAAAGAAAAACCTATGATTTTCGTGAATTATTTTAGATATCGAAAAAAATATTTTATGTGATGAAGATCCGTAATTTAACTTCCGATAAAAAGAAATTTCGAAGGGTAAAATATCTCCGAAACAACTTATTGCAAAGGAAGGTAAATCTTTGCTAAAAAACGGTTGTCTCTGTTATGTTTAGCATCGGTTTAATTACTCAGGAGTATAGGGCAGTAGCTCACCATATGGATCGTCACCGACGTCATTTCACTATCAGGCCGTATCAAGCCTGTCAGATTGGCACTTTTTGCCACAAATTTTCTCTGCATATCGCTTCAACGCCTGAGATCCTCAGCGCGCAGTTTGGTCATTCCTTAAGCAGGAGCTTGTCATGGAATTATTAATGGACCCGCAGATTTGGGTGGGTTTGCTCACGCTTGTCGTTCTCGAAATTGTTCTGGGTATTGATAACCTGGTCTTCATTGCGATCCTGGCTGATAAGCTGCCGCCAAAACAGCGAGATAAAGCGCGTTTAATCGGTTTGTCACTGGCACTGGTTATGCGCCTGGGCTTGTTGTCCGTGATTTCGTGGATGGTGACGCTAACTAAGCCGCTATTTACGGTAATGGACTACTCGTTCTCGGGGCGCGATCTGATCATGCTGCTGGGGGGGATTTTCCTCTTGTTCAAGGCCACGACAGAGCTGCATGAGCGGCTGGAAAACCGTGAACATGATACCGGCCAGGCAAAAGGGTATGCGAGTTTTTGGGTTGTTGTGACGCAGATTGTCATCCTCGATGCGGTGTTCTCGCTGGATGCCGTTATTACGGCGGTCGGTATGGTCAACCATCTGCCGGTGATGATGGCGGCGGTCGTGATTGCTATGGCCGTGATGCTGCTGGCTTCTAAGCCGCTGACACGATTTGTGAACCAACATCCGACGGTGGTGGTGCTGTGTCTGAGCTTCCTGTTAATGATCGGTCTGAGCCTGGTTGCCGAAGGGTTTGGCTTCCATATTCCGAAAGGCTATCTGTATGCGGCGATTGGCTTCTCAATCATCATTGAGTTGTTTAACCAGATTGCCCGTCGGAACTTTATTCGCCACCAGTCGACGCTGCCGCTGCGTGCGCGCACTGCCGATGCAATCCTGCGTCTGATGGGGGGTAAAAGTCAGGCCAGCGCGCAGATGGAATCCGACAACCCGGTGCCGGTTCCCGTCCCGGAAGGCGCATTTGTGGAAGAAGAACGCTATATGATCAACGGCGTCCTTTCTCTGGCATCGCGTTCATTACGCGGCATTATGACGCCTCGTGGCGAAATTAGTTGGGTTGATGCAGACCTGAGCGTGGAGGAAATTCGTGAGCAATTGCTCTCGTCACCACACAGCCTGTTCCCGGTGTGTCGTGGCGAACTGGATGAAATCATCGGTATTGTGCGTGCTAAAGAGCTGCTGGTCGCGCTGGAAGACGGCGTGGATGTGGCGGCCATTGCCTCTGCGTCTCCGGCTATTATTGTCCCGGAAACGCTGGATCCTATCAATCTGTTAGGTGTTCTGCGACGCGCCCGCGGCAGCTTTGTTATCGTCACTAACGAGTTTGGTGTAGTCCAGGGTCTGGTCACGCCGTTGGACGTATTAGAAGCTATTGCCGGTGAATTCCCGGATGCCGATGAAACGCCTGAAATTATTGCTGATGCAGGCGGTTGGTTGGTGAAAGGTGGTACCGATCTGCATGCGTTGCAACAGGCGCTGGACGTGGATACGTTAGTGAATGAAGATGAAGACATCGCCACGGTGGCAGGTTTAGTCATTGCCGCTAACGGCCATATTCCACGCGTAGGTGATGTTATCGATGTTGCACCGTTGAGCATTACGATTGTCGAAGCCAATGACTATCGTGTGGATTTAGTTCGCATTGTTAAAGAACAACCCGCTCACGACGAAGACGAGTAAGCGGGGTTAGCGAAACGGCATAACGTGCATACTGTGTCGCCCGTTATGCCGGGCGGGCGGCGGCGTGCTGCCCGCCAGCCATTTGGGAAAATCGCGCAGCGGCATCGGCTTTGCGTACAAAAAGCCTTGCAATAAATGTACGCCGTGTCGGCGCAAATGCTGTGCCTGCGCCTGTGTTTCAACGCCTTCCGCCACCAGTTCGATATTCAGTTTTTTCCCCAAAGCGATAATGATGTCTGTGACGGTTGAGTTCACGGCGTCTGTCCCGATTGCCGAGGTAAATGATTTATCAATCTTCAGCACATCCGGGCGAAGCTTTTCCAGCCAGGAGAGCGAGCTGTTGCCGGTGCCGAAATCGTCAATTGCCAGCTTTACGCCAAGCCGATTTAACTCGCGCACGACCCGATAATCCACATCCAGCAACGCATCGCGCTCGGTGAGTTCGATAACCAACTGCTGAATAGGGTGCTGGCTGAACCAGTACTGGTTGAGATCTTTTAGCAGCGTACCGTTACGAAAATGGCTGGCGGCAACATTTATCCCAATATGAAACTGGCTGCTCATCGGGAATACGTGCCGTTGCTGAATGGTTTCTGCGATGACATGACGGGTAAGCGGCACAATCAGGTTGTGCTCCTCTGCGATGGGAATAAACACTTCGGGAGAGATCCAACCCTGGCGCGGGTTATTCCAGCGTAAAAGGATTTCCACTCCCATACATTGCTGGGTTTGCGCATTAAGTAGCGGCTGGCAAAACAGCTCGAATTCCCGTGCAGCAAGGGCCAGATTTATCTCCCAGGAGAAGCTCATTCTGCTGGCGGTCGCCAGCCATGCCAGGTAGCCCACTAAAAAACTTAGGATCACCGCCAGCGGCAGTTGTGTTGGTAGATGTTTTATAGCCAGTTCGCTGGCACCCGGACCGGTGACGCTGATAGTAAAGGGGAAATGTTGCGATGAGAGCTGGTAGCGTTTTTCATTATCCAGTTCAGGTAGCGTATCGACAACACCCTGTCCATATAGCAAATGGCGATTACCGACGGTTAAGCTGGCATGGGTAATTTGCGGTGGCTGGGGTTCAAGCAACATGGACGATAATAAATCAATGTTAACGATTTCCAGCACGCCATCTGAGCCATCGGCAGATGCTGGATACCATTGCGTCAGAATCGGACTGCCCTTAATCAACGAATGGTCGGTAGACAGCAGCAATTGCGGCTCCCGACTGGGTAATTCAGGCTCCAGTTGGCGAATAGGCACATTGCGATAGCCAAAAATGCTGGAACAATAAAGGACCCCGCTCTGAATCAGGCTGATAGAACGTACCGTTTGCAGTCTGGCTGCATGCTTACTCAGAGGTAAACGCGCGACTGAGCAGGGAAGCCCAATCAGCGGTAGCAGTACATCGCGTCCGGTCTGTAGGGGCAAAAGCACGTCATCCAACTCTTCAACGGCGTGGTTGGCAAAGGTAACGGTATTGCGATGATTTAAATTACGCTCCGAAATAAATCGGACAGTTAATGTGAGAATGAGCGTCAGTAGTGCACATAGTGTGCAGACGATTAAGCGATTCCGGCGATAGTTCTTGATGATCCTTTGCGCTGTTTGCATGCGGGCCGCCCGATAAGCCGTTGGTCACAGTAGCCAACAGCAACAGAGCAAGTGTAGTGGGGAAAATTACGCCAGACGAGGGAGAGGGGGCAAATTCGCCCATCTGTCGCAGATGGGCGAAAAATAAGTATTAGTCACATTGAACTTTGATTGCCAGGCCACCGCGTGACGTTTCACGGTATTTGGCGTTCATGTCTTTACCTGTTTCGTACATGGTCTCAATGACTTTATCCAGCGAGACGCGCGGAGCGCTGGTACGGCGCATTGCCATACGCGCAGCGTTGATCGCCTTCACTGACGCAATGGCATTACGTTCGATGCACGGAACCTGTACCTGTCCCGCCACCGGATCGCAGGTTAAGCCGAGGTTATGTTCCATGCCGATTTCAGCAGCAACACATACCTGCTCAGGGCTCGCGCCTAACAGTTCAGCCAGACCCGCGGCAGCCATGGAACAGGCTACGCCCACTTCACCCTGACAACCCACTTCTGCACCAGAGATAGACGCGTTCATTTTATACAACGCGCCAATCGCGCCGGCCGCCAGGAAATAACGGGTATAGATATCCGGGCTGACGGACTCGATGAAATGATCGTAATAGGCCAGTACCGCAGGCACGATACCGCAAGCACCGTTGGTTGGCGCAGTAACTACGCGACCACCCGCGGCGTTTTCTTCGTTAACGGCCAGCGCGAACATGTTCACCCAGTCGATCACGTTCATCGGATCGTTGGACAGCTTGTCGCTGGAAACCAGCATACGACGCAGGGCTGAAGCACGACGAGGAACGCGCAGCGGACCCGGCAGCACGCCTTCGGTGTTCATACCACGATCGATACAAGCCTGCATGGTTTGCCAGACGTTACCAAAGTACTCTTCAATCTCTTTTTTACTGTGCAGAGCAAGTTCGTTCTGCATCGCCATGCCAGAGAGAGACAGGCCGGTGCTGTTGCAGTATTCCAGCATTTCAGTGGCGGATTTGAACGGATAAGGCACACTGACCTCGCCCGCGGCATCCTGACCAAAATGTTCTTCATCAACGATGAATCCACCGCCGATGGAGTAGTAGGTTTTGCTGTAAATGACGGTTTCGCCACTGTACGCGTGGATCTGCATTCCGTTTTCATGCAGCGGCAGGTTGCCGTTGTGAAAACGCATTCCGTCATTCTGCGGGAAATCCACTTCGTGCTGACCCTGCGCAAGCAGCAGGCGTCCACGCGTTTCTACGTCGCGGATAAATCCGGGGATGCTGTCAATATCCACGGTAGCAGGCTCATTGCCCGCCAGACCCATAATAATGGCGATATCGGTATGGTGACCTTTACCCGTGAGCGACAGTGAACCATACACGTCGACGGCGACACGAGTAACGCTGTCCAGTAATCCTTTTTCGACCAGGTCATCGACGAACTGTTTACCCGCCTTCATAGGCCCTACGGTATGGGAAGATGAGGGACCAATCCCCACCTTAAACATGTCGAATAGACTAATCACGATAATACTCCTACAGGGCGACTGGGGTTTCCAGTAACGATGTTATAACTGCGCATAGTGTAAGAGGGAACGCGGCGATCGGCTTAACTATTCACATGAATTAAACTAATAGATAACCGCGGTTTTACTAATGTTGTGACCTGAGTTTCAAGTTGTCTATGGTGTGCGTAAAGATAAGTATAGTCAGGGCTTGACGCCAATTTGCAGCGCCAGCTCACGAATTATTCCGGCGGTCATTCCCCAGACGAAATATTGCTCATACCAGGAAAGCCATACACGATGTGAATCGCCGCGACGGTAGATATCCAGTGGATGATAACGACCTAAATGCAGGGCTTGTGCCAGCGGCATTTCGAACACGGCGGAAACTTCATCAACACTTGCGCGATACGGCAAATTTGGCGGGATAATGCCTACCACCGGCGTGACCTGGAAACCGGTCACGCTGTCCACCGGCGGCAGAACGCCAATCACCTCCACGCAGGATGGTGGGATCGCCACTTCTTCCTGCGCTTCGCGAAGGGCGGCGGCAATTAACGAGGCATCGCTGCTATCCACCGCGCCGCCGGGAAAGGCGACCTGTCCTGCATGCTTGCGCAGATGAACGGAACGCTGAGTTAATAGTAACCCCGGCTGTGCACGACGCACGACGGGGATCAGTACGGCGGCCTGACGCTGGTTTAACGCAGTATGATTAACCTGCGGGCGCAGGAGTTGAAAGCGCGATAAAAAATCATCAAGCGTCAGGCTGCTGTATTCCACGTGTCAGTTCTCCAGTTGGTGCAAAATACGATTCACTTTATCAAACGTTTCCTGATACTCCGCATCTTCCTGGCTGTCCGCCACAATGCCACCGCCAGCGGAACAATAAATGCGTCCGTTGGTGGCTGTCAGCGTGCGAATGGTGATGCTGGTATCCATATTGCCGCAAAAGCTCAGATAGCCAATGGAACCGCACCAGGCGTTGCGTCTTTGCGGTTCCAGTTCGTCAATAATTTCCATTGCCCGCACTTTTGGCGCACCGGTAATAGAGCCGCCAGGGAAGGCGGCGCGCAGCAGGTCAGTGGCGTGCAATGACTCTGGCAGACGCGCGGTAATGGTGCTGACCAAATGATGAACGGCAGGGAACGGTTCGACAACGAACAGTTCCGGAACCTGTACCGAACCGGGTTCGGCAACGCGGCCGATATCATTACGCATTAAATCGACGATCATCAGGTTTTCCGCCTGATCCTTTGGGGAGTTCGCCAGTGATTGAGCCTGTAGACGATCGGCATCGGCATCTTCAAGTCTGGGCAGCGTGCCTTTAATCGGGCGCGTCTGGATGTGCTGGTTTTCCAGCAGAATAAAACGCTCAGGTGAAAGGCTGAGAATCGCCCCTTCCTCAAGACGTAAAAATGCACTGAACGGGGCGCGGTTCTCATGGTTGAGACGTACAAACGCCAACCACTCATCGCCTTGATAATGCGCCTGAAAACGCTGGGCAAGATTGACCTGATAGCAATCGCCGCTGTGCAGATAACGCTGCACCTGACGGAACCTTTCACCATACTGCTCGCGGGTCATGTTTGACTGCCACGAGGATGTTAACGAAAACGGTTCGCGCACGGGTATCTGTTGATTTTCCAGCCAACGGCGTCGTGCCTGTACATCGGAGTGGCTAAGTAGCGACACCCTTTGCAACTGATGATCGACAATCAGCGCCCAATCGTAAATGCCAACCGCCATGTCCGGTAGCGTGATATCCTGTTCGGCTTCCGTTGGCAGAGATTCAAAACGACGGCCTAAGTCATAACCGAACAGACCCAATGCGCCTCCCTGGAAGGGAAAATCGGGATTATAATCGGGCTGAATAGTCAGCGATGTCAGCGCCGAACGTAAAACCGTCATCGGATCATCAACCGTTTGCATAGTGCCGTGATGGTCATGCACAACGGTCTCTTCTGCATGTGTGACCAGCGTGGTAATGGGGTCGGCGACCAGAATATCAAAGCGATTATGCGGATGGTCGGCATGGCCTGAATGCAAAAGCATTGCCCAGGGCTGGTGGCTTAATGTGGCAAAATAGTGCTCAGCGGCGTCCAGACGCCAGGGGAGTGTGATTACAGCGGGAGATAACGTCTTCATCAGTCCTGACTCGTTGCTACTTCACTGGCTATGTGCCGGGTAGCATGAAATAATTAGCGCTAATAATTTAGCAGGAGTTCACCATGATTGCAGGTTTACCTTCACTCACGCACGATCAGCAGCAACAGGCGGTTGAACGCATTCATGAACTGATATCCCAGGGGATGAGCAGTGGCGAGGCGATTACGAAAGTGGCTGCTGAATTACGCGCCAGCCATACCGGCGAGCGGATCGTGGCGCGTTTTGAAGATGAAGACGAATAACGCCGCTTATACCGCAGCGATAATCTTAATTTCAACTTTGTATTTCGGGTTCATTAACCCGGCCTGAACGGTGCAACGTACCGGCGCGTGACCAGCAACAACCCATGCGTCCCAGGCTTTGTTCATGGCGGCAAAATCATTTTTGTCCGCCAGGAACAGGGTTGCATCAAGAATACGTGACTTGCTGCTGCCCTGTTTTTCCAGCACCGCATCAATTTGCGCCAGCGTATTTGCCGTTTGCTCAAAGGCGTCGGCATCCAGATTTTCCGGTACGCCGGTGTAATACAACGTGTTGTTGTGGATAACCACGTCGGACCAACGCGCTTCGGCATCAATGCGCACAATCGTCATAAATCATTCCTCATTTACGTTTTTTCATAATGGCTTCGGGTTGCGCCAAGACTGCCATAATGTTGTGTCCACGTCACCTCTTCAACTGGCGAAAGAGCCGCTGGCCTGACATAATCCCTGTTCAAATGAACAGGGGGCAGTGTGACGGACGATTTTGCAGCAGACGGTCAGTTGGCTAAAGCGATACCCGGTTTTAAACCGCGTGAACCACAGCGGCAGATGGCCTTCGCCGTCAGTCATGCTATTGAAAAATCACAGCCGCTTGTTGTCGAAGCCGGAACAGGAACGGGTAAAACCTACGCTTATCTTGCCCCTGCGCTGCGTGCCGGAAAGAAAGTAATTGTCTCCACGGGCTCGAAGGCGTTGCAGGATCAGCTATACAGCCGCGATTTACCCACAGTAGCGAAGGCTCTGGAATTCACGGGTAAACTGGCGCTACTGAAAGGGCGTTCAAACTATCTGTGTCTTGAGCGTCTCGAACAACAGGCGCTGGCGGGCGGTGACCTGCCGGTACAAACTTTAAGTGACGTCATTCTGCTACGCTCATGGTCAAATCAAACCCTTGATGGTGACATCAGCACCTGCGTCAGCGTGGCGGAAGACTCTCAGGCCTGGCCGCTGGTGACGAGCACAAACGATAATTGCCTTGGGAGCGACTGCCCGCTGTACAAAGAGTGCTTTGTCGTGAAAGCGCGCAAGAAGGCGATGGATGCGGATGTCGTCGTGGTAAACCACCATCTGTTTCTCGCTGATATGGTGGTGAAAGAGAGTGGGTTTGGCGAGCTGATCCCGGAAGCTGAAGTGATGATCTTCGATGAAGCGCATCAGTTACCGGATATCGCCAGCCAGTACTTTGGTCAATCGCTCTCCAGTCGCCAACTGCTGGATCTGGCGAAAGACATCACCATTGCCTATCGCACCGAGCTGAAAGACACTCAACAGCTTCAAAAATGCGCCGACCGACTGGCGCAAAGCGCGCAGGACTTCCGCCTGCAACTGGGCGAGCCGGGCTATCGAGGAAACTTGCGGGAACTGCTGGCCGATCCGCGCGTACAGCGCGCGTTTTTGTTGCTCGATGACACGCTGGAGCTGTGTTACGACGTGGCGAAACTGTCTCTCGGACGTTCCGCCTTGCTGGATGCCGCGTTTGAACGTGCCACGCTTTACCGTGCTCGTCTGAAGCGCCTGAAAGAGATCAACCAGCCAGGTTTCAGCTACTGGTATGAATGCACTTCGCGCCATTTCACCCTTGCGCTGACGCCGCTCACGGTGGCGGATAAATTCAAAGAAGTGATGGAACAGAAGCCGGGCTGCTGGATTTTTACCTCCGCGACGCTGTCGGTAAACGATGACCTTCATCATTTCACCGCGCGGCTGGGTATTGAAGATGCCGAGTCGATGCTGCTGCCAAGTCCATTTGATTACACCCGCCAGGCGCTGCTGTGCGTGCCGCGTAATCTCCCGCAAACCAACCAACCGGGAGCGGCGCGTCAGCTGGCATCCATGCTGCGTCCCATTATCGAAGCGAACAACGGTCGCTGCTTTATGCTGTGTACCTCGCACGCGATGATGCGCGATCTGGCGGAACAATTCCGCGCCACCATGACCCTTCCCGTGCTGCTGCAGGGCGAAACCAGTAAAGGGCAACTGTTACAGCAGTTTGTCAGCGCAGGTAATGCGTTACTGGTTGCCACCAGCAGCTTCTGGGAAGGGGTGGACGTGCGTGGCGATACGTTGTCGCTGGTGATTATTGATAAACTGCCGTTCACCTCGCCGGACGATCCGCTGTTAAAAGCGCGGATGGAGGACTGCCGTTTGCGCGGCGGTGATCCGTTTGAAGACGTTCAGTTGCCGGATGCGGTAATCACCCTGAAACAGGGCGTGGGGCGTCTGATTCGTGACGCTGACGACCGCGGGGTGCTGGTGATTTGCGACAACCGTCTGGTGATGCGACCTTACGGTGCCACTTTCCTGGCAAGTCTTCCGCCTGCGCCGCGGACGCGTGATATTGCTCGCGCTGTTCGTTTTCTTGCCATACCAACGACTGAGTAATTTGTTACGGAGTGTGGTAAGATGCGCGCCAAATTTATTGACCTGATCACAAACACCCATGCGAATTCTGGCTATCGATACCGCCACAGAGGCGTGCTCTGTTGCCCTGTGGAATGACGGTACTACCAAGGCTCATTTCGAGCTTTGCCCACGAGAACACACCCAACGAATTTTACCAATGGTCGAGGAAATCCTGGCCGCTGGCGATCTCACGTTAACCGATATCGACGCTCTGGCGTTTGGTCGCGGTCCTGGCAGTTTCACCGGTGTACGTATTGGTATTGGCATTGCTCAGGGGCTGGCGTTAGGCGCGAATTTACCGATGATCGGCGTCTCCACCCTGGCAACAATGGCGCAGGGAGCCTGGCGTAAGTCGGGCGCGACCCGCGTACTGGCCGCGATCGACGCGCGAATGGGCGAAGTCTATTGGGCCGAATACCTGCGTGATGAGAACGGCAACTGGCACGGTGAACAAACCGAAGCGGTGCTAACCCCCGAGCAGGTGCATGCGCGTTTACTGCAACTGTCTGGCGAGTGGGTAACGGTCGGAACGGGCTGGCCTGCCTGGCCTGAGCTCGGTAAAGACAGCGGTCTGACGCTGAGCGATGGCGACGTTTTGCTTCCGGCGGCTGAAGATATGCTGCCTGTTGCCACGCAAATGCTGGCTGCCGGTAAGACCGTGGCGGTTGAACATGCGGAACCGGTTTATTTACGTAACACCGTGGCATGGAAGAAACTTCCCGGTAAAGAATGAATCTTAGTAGTACATCCCTGGTCAATTCGCACAGCCGTCAGTGCGCAGCATGGTGAATTGGTCGGGGCAGAAGCTAAGAAAAGGGAGTCGCAATATGGCGGTGCAAAAGCAGTTATTGAAAGGTCTGTTGGCGGGCGCATTCGCGTTAATGCTTAGCGGTTGTGTCACCATCCCGGACGCGATTAAAGGTTCGAGCCCTACGCCGCAGCAGGATCTGGTGCGGGTTATGAATGCCCCGCAGCTGTATGTCGGACAGGAAGCGCGTTTCGGCGGTAAAGTGGTGGATATTCAGAACCAGCAGGGGAAATCCCGTCTGGAAATTGCCACTGTTCCTCTTGATAGTGGGGCGCGACCGGTGCTGGGCGAAGCCTCCCGCGGGCGAATTTATGCTGATGTAAATGGCTTCCTCGACCCGGTGGACTTCCGCGGTCAACTGGTTACCGTCGTCGGTCCGATTAGCGGTACTGTGGATGGAAAAATCGGTAATACGCCGTATAAATTCATGCTGATGCAGGTAACTGGCTATAAACGCTGGCATATTACTCAGCAAATTGTTATGCCGCCGCAGCCGATCGACCCCTGGTTCTACGGTGCGCGTGGTTGGCCTTACGGTGGCTACGGTGGATGGGGATGGTACAATCCCGGCCCGGCACAGGTTCAGACCATAGTAACTGAGTAACTCTTTGTTTTATGAGTAAAAGAAACAGCGGCTCGTCCGCTGTTTCTGCATTAACGTGGATATAAGAAAAATAAATAGTGACGTGCTTCGCAACCTTGTCGTTGTGTAATAAACAAACTGGTACGCTGAGTTAATATTATGTTAACAGTTTGTTTATTGCCTGGGGTTGTGATGACGACGAATACGCATTTTAGAGGTGATGTATTGAAAAAGGTTTGGCTTAACCGTTATCCCGCTGGTGTTCCTGCGGAGATCAATCCTGACCGTTATCAATCCCTGGTGGAACTCTTTGAACACTCAGTAAGACGGTATGCCGATCAGCCCGCGTTTGTAAACATGGGGGAGGTGATGACCTTCCGCAAGCTTGAAGAGCGTAGCCGGGCATTTGCGGCCTATTTGCAACAGGGACTCGGGCTGAAGAAGGGCGATCGCGTCGCATTGATGATGCCGAACCTGCTGCAATATCCGGTCGCACTGTTTGGGATTTTACGTGCTGGCATGATCGTCGTGAACGTGAACCCGCTGTACACGCCTCGCGAGCTGGAACATCAGCTCAACGACAGCGGCGCGTCGGCGATTGTCATCGTGTCTAACTTTGCCCACACGCTGGAAAAAGTCGTCGACAAAACGTCGGTGCAACACGTGATCCTGACGCGTATGGGGGATCAGCTGTCGACCGCCAAAGGGACGTTGGTTAACTTTGTCGTCAAGTATATCAAGCGTCTGGTGCCGAAATATCACCTGCCGGATGCCATCTCTTTTCGTAGTGCGCTGCAAAACGGTTATCGCATGCAGTATGTGAAACCCGAAGTGGTGTCGGAAGATCTGGCGTTCCTGCAATATACCGGGGGGACTACCGGTGTCGCGAAGGGCGCGATGCTTACGCACCGTAACATGCTGGCTAACCTTGAGCAGGTTAACGCCACTTATGGCCCGTTGCTGCATCCGGGTAAAGAACTGGTGGTGACGGCCCTACCGCTGTATCACATTTTTGCGCTGACGATGAACTGCCTGCTGTTTATTGAGCTGGGCGGTCAAAACCTGCTGATTACCAACCCGCGTGATATTCCGGGACTGGTAAAAGAGCTGGCGAAGTATCCGTTCACCGCCATGACCGGCGTCAACACGCTGTTTAACGCGCTGCTGAATAACAAAGAGTTCCAACAACTGGACTTCTCGTCACTGCACCTTTCGGCTGGCGGCGGGATGCCGGTTCAACAGGCGGTAGCTGAACGTTGGGTGAAGCTGACCGGTCAGTATCTGCTGGAAGGCTATGGCCTGACGGAGTGTGCCCCTCTGGTGAGCGTCAATCCTCATGATATCGACTACCACAGCGGCAGTATCGGGTTACCGGTTCCTTCCACCGAGGTCAAACTGGTGGATGACGACGATAACGAAGTGCCGCCGGGAGAACCGGGCGAACTGTGCGTGAAAGGTCCGCAAGTGATGCTGGGCTACTGGCAGCGACCAGACGCCACCGACGAAATCGTTAAAGACGGCTGGCTACACACCGGCGATATTGCGGTGATGGATGATGAAGGCTTCCTGCGTATTGTCGATCGTAAGAAAGATATGATCCTTGTGTCCGGCTTTAACGTCTATCCAAATGAAATTGAAGACGTGGTTATGCAACATCCTGGCGTACAGGAAGTGGCTGCGGTCGGCGTTCCGTCGGGCAGCAGCGGTGAAGCGGTGAAAATTTTCGTGGTGAAGAAAGATGACTCGTTAACTGATGAGGCGCTTATCACTTTCTGCCGTCGTCACCTGACGGGCTATAAAGTACCGAAGCTGGTGGAGTTTCGCGACGAGTTGCCGAAATCTAACGTCGGTAAAATTTTGCGACGAGAATTACGTGACGAAGCGCGCGCCAAAGTGGACAATAAAGGCTGAGCGTTAAGTCAGCCAGCAGAAAACGCCGGGTAATCCGGCGTTTTTTTTGGCGCAAACCTAAGAGAGCACGATTTGAATTATCAAATGATCACCACGGACGACGCGTTAGCCACGCTGTGCGAAGCCGTCCGTGAATTTCCGGCGATAGCCCTGGATACCGAATTTGTTCGCACACGTACCTATTATCCGCAGTTGGGGCTGATCCAGCTGTTTGATGGCAAACACGTTGCTCTGATTGATCCGCTAGGGATCACCGACTGGTCGCCCCTGCGCGATATTCTGCGTGATACCGCCATCACCAAATTCCTGCATGCGGGAAGTGAAGACCTGGAAGTGTTTCTCAACGCTTTTGGCGAACTTCCGCAGCCGTTAATTGACACACAAATCCTGGCTGCGTTTTGCGGTCGTCCGCTGTCGTGGGGCTTCGCCTCGATGGTGGAAGAGTTTACGGGGGTGGCGCTCGACAAAAGTGAATCGCGTACCGACTGGCTGGCCAGACCGCTGACCGAGCGTCAGTGCGAATACGCGGCGGCTGACGTCTGGTATCTGTTACCGATCACCACAAAACTGATGGCTGAAACCGAAGCCAGCGGCTGGCTGCCAGCTGCGCTGGACGAATGCCGCTTAATGCAACAGCGTCGCCAGGAGATTCTGGCGCCAGAAGACGCCTGGCGTGACATCACCAACGCATGGCAACTGCGCACCCGTCAGCTAGCCTGCCTGCAACTGCTTGCCGACTGGCGACTGCGTAAAGCACGCGAGCGCGATCTGGCGGTAAACTTCGTGGTGCGTGAAGAACACCTGTGGGCGGTGGCGCGTTATATGCCGGGCAGCCTGGGTGAACTGGATAGCCTGGGTCTTTCCGGGAGTGAAATTCGTTTCCACGGTAAAACGCTGATCGCCCTGGTGGAAAAGGCCCAGGCTTTACCGGAAGAGTCGCTACCGCAGCCGCTGCTGAATTTGATGGATATGCCAGGGTATCGCAAGGCGTTCAAAGCCATCAAAGCGCTGGTTGCCGAGGTGAGTGCGGAACATAATCTCAGCGTCGAACTTCTTGCTTCGCGTCGCCAGATCAACCAGTTGCTCAACTGGCACTGGAAATTAAAGCCGCAGCAATCCCTGCCAGAGCTGGTTTCCGGCTGGCGTGGCGAATTGATGTCCGATCGCCTCAACGCGCTGCTGCAGGAATACCCGCAGTAAGTCACCAGGCTCGCCGGGTCGCGCGTTTGCTGACCCGGCCTGCGCAACGCTACAGATCGAGCACCAGGCGCTTACCTTTGGCGCGCGAGCAGCAGATGAGCATGCTTTGCTGGCTGGCTTTTTCGTCGTCGCTGAAATACTGATCGCGGTGATCCGCTTCCCCTTCGAGAATCGTCGTTTCGCAGGTGCCGCAAACACCTTCCCGGCACAGGCACTCAACCCGGGCGGCTTTGTTATTTTCGATAACCTGCAAAATGGTCATCTCTTCCGGGACCACAAACTCGCGCCCGGAGCGCGCCAGCACCAGGGTGAAGGCGTCGCCGCCTTTCTCTTCCACGGCAAATTGTTCGAAATGTAGCGTATTGCTGTCCAGCCCAAGGCGGGAAGCCGCTTCTCTGACAGCATCGTTGAGCACCGCAGGGCCACAGGTGTAGATATGCGTGCCGGGTTCAACATCTGCCAGCAGACGGGCTAAATCGAGGCGGGTGCCTGCGTTCGACAGGTGCAGATGAATGCGATTGGCGCTGGGGTGTTGCATGAGTTCGTCATGAAACGCGCAGGTCTCCTTGCTGGGAGAGCAATAGTGCAGTTGCCATTGCGTCTGAGATTGTTCCAGCTCCGGGAGTTGCGATAAAAACGGTGTGATGCCGATACCTCCGGCAATCAACAGATGTTTTTGTGCCTGAGGGGCGAGGGCGAAGAGATTATTTGGTGTGGAGATCGTGAGCGTGTCGCCGGGCTTCACGTTTTGATGCAGGTATCGTGAGCCGCCTTTGGACGCTTCCTCCAGGCGTACGGCGATTTTATAGGCGCGCGTATCGCGTGGTGAACTCATCAGCGAGTACGCATTGCTGTACAGGTTCTCGCCATCGCGCATCTGCACGATAATATGGCTGCCACCCTGAAACGCAGGCAGCGACTCGCCTGAGGTTGCCGTTAAGGTGAAGCATTTTACCTGCGCGGTAATCGTCTCAATCCGGCTGACCCGGACTTCTTGCATTTGATAATCAGACATTGCGGCCTCCCTAAAAAATCTGTCCGACGCGCCTCAGCGACGCGTCGGAACCTGTCGTAACAGCCCCGGGTTATTCCTGAAAAACCTGGGCGACCAGATTATGGAAATGGGCAATGCCATGCTCGGAGATGCCACTGCCGCTGGTGTCCGCCATAATGCGTCCCTGGCCGCGATACCCGCGCGATTTCAGCCCTTTTTGTACGCTTTCAACCAGACGTAAATCTTCAGGACGAAAGACGTTGCGATACCATTCGATCAGTTGTTTCTGCTCTTCGGTCAGCTCTTCGTTGGTGAAGTAGATGTCATAGTTTTGCAGCGTGGTTTCCGCATCTACCGGGAATTCGTAGATAACGGTCATCATGCCTTTGATTGGCGTCACGTTGAGCATGGTGCACGGCCACAGCCAGAAACCGTGGAAGGCGGCATCAACCCCTTCTTCGAACTTAAATGACTGTTCTGAAGGTTTGGCGAAACCGTATTGCAGCGTCCAGTTGCCGTGCATGGTATGCCAGTAACGGTCAACCTGGACCGAGTCGGAAAAACCTGGATGGGCCGGACCGCAGTGGTAGCACTCCAGATAGTTATCGACGATATTCTTCCAGTTGGCTGGGGTACGGGTAGTAAAACGTGCAGCAAGTTTCAGGTCATGCACGTCTGGGCAGGCTTCGATAACTTTGTCCGCAAGTCCAGGGAGTTGTTCTTCCACGCTGCCCGCGTTCGGATCCATGTTAATAAACACGAATCCGGCATATTCTTCCAGGCGTACCGGTGTAAGGTGCGCTTTTTCGCTGTCGAAGTTGGCGACGTTTTCGCAGTTACGCGCATGCGCCAGATTGCCGTCAAGTTTGAACGCCCATGCGTGGTAAGGGCAGGTAATCACATTTTTCGCTTTCCCCTCGCCGCTCAACAACTGATGACCGCGATGCGGGCAGACGTTGTAGAAGGCCCGCAGCACGTTATCGCGCCCACGTACCAGCACGATATTCTCGCCAATCACTTCTCGGGTAACATAATCATTGGGTTTCGCCAGTTCGCTACTGTGGGCGACGCAAATCCAGCTTTTAGCGAACACCTTTTCTTGTTCGTGTTCGAAAGCCTGATGGTCGGTATAAAACCGGGCCGGGATAGTCCAGGCATCCTGCGGGTTGGCACAGAAATTTTGCGGCAGAATAAACTCAGGGCTCAGATTGCTCATTGGAATACCTTTAATTTGTGAGTAAGAGGATTTTTGTACTGGCGCTTAATTGTCGCCTTTGAGTAGTGTCCCGGCCGGTGGCGCGACCGGGACGTCAACGGGCGCTTCGGGAATATGACTTTCAATTTGATGCGCAGGAACGTGGGCATAGTCCTGCCGTACCCAGCGCAGAAAACCGCCAACCTTCACCAACAGGATGGCGAGGAATGGAAGAGCGGTCAGAACCACTGTGGTCTTCATGGTTTCCAGTGACGCGCCGGTGAACAAAATCGATAATGGGATCAGGGTGATAACCACGCACCAGAACAGACGAAGACTGCGCTGCGGATCTTCCCCTTCCTGCAGGTTGCGCGTGCTGGTGGCCGCCATGGTGTAGGCCACAGCATCCATGTGTGAGGCGAGGAATATAATCATGATCGCCAGATACGCCACCAGAAACAGTTTCCCGGCAGGCAACGACATCAACACTTGCTGTACGGCCGTCTCACCGCCCAGCGTCGCCATAACCTGCGGTACGTCGATCACGCCGTTCACAAACTGGTGAATGGAGTAGCTTTCCATCACGCCAAAGAAGAACCAGCAGCCAACAGTGCTACCGAGGATTAATGCCCAGATAACCTCTTTGATTTTGCGACCACGAGATACGCGAGTGACAAACATTGCCACGCCCGGCGTGTAGGAGATCCACCACAGCCAGTAGAACACCGTCCAGTTACGGGTGAACTCACCGTTGCCAAGCGGGTCGGTGAAGAGGCTCATTTGCAAAAAGTTTTGTGTCGTCAGGCCGATGGCGTTGATGATGTTGTTGGTGATGAACTCGGTCGGGCCGACGATCAGCACCAGCAGCGGCAGTAAAAATGCCCCCCAGCCGACCATTTTGCTCAGACGTTGCAAACCGTTATTGATGCCAATCCAGGAGCTCAGGCAGAAAATGCCGCCAGAGAACAGGATCACAAACGCCTGCACCGTGAAGTTATCCGGTAACCCCGTCAGGGCAGACAAAACGCGGGTAAAGGTGGCGGCGGTGACGACCAGAGAGATGGTTAACGCGCCAACTGTCGCGATCAGGAACATCAGGTCAACCAGGCGACCCCAGACGCCCTGCGGATGCACGCCGGTAATAGCGGCGATAATCCCGGACAGGCTCAGTCCTTTGTTTTTACGCACATGGAAGTGGTAGGCCATGGTTAATGAGGCCAACGTGTAGGTCGCCCATGCGCTGATCCCCCAATGGAAAAAGGAATAGGGCAGGCTGTATTCCAGCGCTTTTTGCGAGTGCGGCGCGATATTCAGACCCGGGGTCTGGTAATAATAGGCCCACTCAGCAACGCCCCAGTAGAGCGTGGAGGAGCCTAATCCGGCGCATATAAACATAAACAGCCAGGAGAGCGTGCTGTATTCCGCTTTACCTTCTCCCAGACGGATGTTGCCGTATTTGCTGGTAGCCAGCCAGACGACCAGACCCATAGCCATCAGAACGAGGATCTGCACGGCGGAACCCAGCATCCGGGTAACGCCGTTGAAAAGAGTATTTGCGACTTGTGCAGACTGCTGAGGGAAGAGACTAAGTGTGGCGGCGATGAAAAGAATAGCCACCAGGCTGATGGCTATCAGCGGCATGTCTTTTTTCTTGACGTTGCTCAACATGGGATCTCCTGGGCACAGTTGCCCGCGTATGGCATTAGCCTGTCGTTGTTATCATGCTGTAGGGGTAGAATGAGTTACTTTGTATTTAACAATTTTATTATTTGTTCTTTACATGAATTAAACAATTGCCCGATGCGTGAAGCAATAAAACACGGAACGGAAATAATAAAAGGTGAATTAGCGCAGGTTATTGGCTCCACAAAACGCATAAAAAAGCCGCGTCAGTGACGCGGCTCATATTTCGTGGTTTGACCTCTAACGTAGTGCCTGACAGATGGCTTCTCCCACCTGTTGCGTGGTGGCGCTGCCTTTCATATCCGGCGTTTTCGGGCCACTGGCAATAACGTGCTCAATTGCCGCCAGAATTCCGTCGTGGGCAGCCTTATAGTTGGCATCACCCTTGCCAAGGAAGTCCAGCATCATGGCGCCAGCCCAGATAGTGGCAATCGGGTTGGCGATGTTTTTTCCGTAAATATCGGGGGCCGAACCATGCACCGGCTCGAACAGGGACGGGAAGGTGCGTTCCGGGTTTAAGTTGGCAGAAGGTGCGATGCCAATCGTCCCGGTACAGGCCGGACCCAGATCGGAGAGGATGTCGCCGAACAGGTTGGAGGCAACCACAACGTCAAAGCGCTCCGGCTGCATCACAAAGCGAGCGCACAGTATATCGATATGCTGTTTATCCCAACGGATCTCAGGATAGTTAGCCGCCATTGCTTCAACACGCTCGTCCCAGTAAGGCATGCTGATGGCCAGACCATTGGATTTGGTCGCCGAGGTCAGGGTTTTGCGCGGGCGGTTTTGCGCCAGCTCGAAGGCGTAACGCAATATACGATCTACGCCGCGACGGGTGAAGACCGACTCCTGGATAACCACCTCGTGTTCCGTCCCTTCACTCACGCGTCCGCCGAGAGAAGAGTATTCTCCCTCGGTGTTCTCGCGTACGACGTAGAAATCAATGTCGCCTGGCTGCTTGCCCGCCAGTGGGCAAGGGACTCCCGGGAACAGGCGTACCGGACGCAGGTTGACGTACTGGTCGAATTCGCGGCGAAACTTAAGCAGCGAGCCCCATAAAGAGATGTGGTCCGGTACGGTGTCCGGCCAGCCAACGGCGCCAAAATAGATAGCATCAAAGGATTGCAACTGCTCATGCCAGTCATCCGGCATCATTTTACCGTGATGGGCGTAGTACTCGCAGCTCGCCCATTCCATTTGCTCAAAGCTGAGCGACAACCCCCAACGCTCGGCGGCTGCCTGTAACACATGAATGCCTTCAGGCAGCACTTCTTTACCAATGCCATCTCCGGGGATAGCGGCAATACGACAGGTTTTCTTCATAGCAGCTCTCACTTGTACGCCATCAAAATTGACTTTCCCCTTATCCTATAATTGACTGATTAATAGTTAATCCCCCTAACTGGTGAAACATAAAACACAGATCATGAATAATCTGCCGCTGCTAAATGATTTACGCGTCTTTATGCTGGTTGCCCGTCGGGCAGGATTTGCCGCCGTTGCCGAGGAACTGGGTGTATCACCGGCTTTTATCAGTAAGCGAGTAGCCCTGCTGGAGCAGACACTGAACGTGGTGCTGCTGCACCGGACAACGCGGCGTGTAACCATCACGGAAGAGGGGGAGCGGATCTACGAATGGGCGCAGCGGATCCTGCAGGATGTCGATCAGATGATGGACGAGTTGTCGGATGCCAGGCAGATCCCGCAGGGGATGCTACGTATTATTAGTAGCTTTGGTTTTGGCCGTCGGGTGGTGGCTCCGGCGCTGTCTGCGCTGGCAAAAGCGTACCCGCAGTTAGAACTGAGGTTCGATGTTGAAGACCGCCTGGTGGATATGGTGAATGAGGGCGTCGATCTTGATATTCGTATCGGGGATGACATCGCGCCGAACCTGATTGCCCGCAAGCTGGCGACTAACTACCGTATTCTGTGCGCTTCGCCGGAATTTGTGGCGCAGCACGGGACGCCGAAGCAACTCAACGATCTCTCCACTTTTCCTTGTCTGGTTATCAAAGAGCGCGACCATCCGTTTGGCATCTGGCAAATGCGTAATAAAGAGGGCGCTCACTCAATTAAAGTTACGGGGCCTCTGTCGTCTAATCATGGCGAAGTGGTACATCAGTGGTGTCTTGATGGGCAGGGAATTGCCCTGCGTTCGTGGTGGGACGTTTGCGACAACATTGCCGGTGGACATCTGGTACACGTATTACCCGAGTATTATCAACCAGCAAATATATGGGCGGTTTATGTTTCTCGGCTGGCGACGTCGGCAAAAATCCGTATTACGGTTGAGTATTTGCGCCGCTATTTTGCCGAAAACTATCCAAAGTTTACTTTGGAATAAATCCGCAACAGCCTGGCAAGAAACTGAAAATAAAAAAGGCAGAATAATCTGCCTTTTTTTGCAACTATAACTCACTGAGCAAAGCCGTTATTTAGACTCTTCAGCTTCAGGTAATGTCACGTTAAGTTCGAGGATAGAAATATCGCCGTCTTTTTGTTCAAGCTGTACGGTGACCATTTCGGGATCAATTTGTACATACTTGCAGATAACCTCGAGAATATCTTTCCTCAGTTGCGGTAAATAATGTGGCTCGGCGTCACTACGACGACGTTCCGCAACAATAATCTGCAGTCGCTCTTTAGCGATGTTCGCTGTGCTCTTTTTCCGCGAGAGAAAAAAATCCAGTAATGCCATAACTTATCCTCCGAACAGGCGTTTGAGGAAACCTTTCTTCTCTTCTTCAATGAAGCGGAAAGGACGTTCTTCTCCCAACAGACGGTCTACGGTATCAGCATAGGCTTTACCGGCATCAGCATTGATGTCGAGAATAACCGGCTCACCCTGGTTAGACGCGCGCAGGACTGACTGATCTTCAGGAATCACGCCAACCAGCTTGATTCGCAGAATTTCCAGTACGTCTTCCATGCTCAGCATGTCACCTTTATTTACGCGGCCAGGGTTGTAGCGCGTCAGCAACAAATGCTCTTTAATCGGATCTTCACCGTTTTCCGCACGACGAGATTTCGACGCCAGAATACCCAGAATACGGTCAGAGTCACGTACAGAGGAGACTTCCGGGTTAGTGGTGATAATCGCTTCATCGGCAAAATACAGGGCCATCAGCGCGCCGGTTTCAATACCCGCTGGGGAGTCGCAGACGATGAAATCGAATTCCATCGTTTTCAGGTCGTCCAGAACTTTCGCGACGCCTTCACGCGTCAGCGCGTCTTTATCGCGAGTCTGTGAGGCCGGAAGAATAAAGAGATTTTCGGTACGCTTATCTTTGATTAACGCCTGATTTAACGACGCATCGCCCTGAATAACGTTGACGAAGTCGTAAACGACGCGGCGTTCACAACCCATAATCAGATCGAGGTTACGCAGGCCGATATCAAAATCAATAACGACAGTTTTCTTTCCCTTCTGGGCCAAACCTGTAGCGATGGCCGCGCTGGAGGTGGTTTTGCCAACGCCCCCTTTACCCGAAGTAACAACAATAATGCGTGCCATAGAAATTCCTTGTTAAAAAGGGATCAATTCAACGGTTGAACTGTCAAAGCGTTCTCTGCTAATTGCAGACGGGCCGCTTTGCCATAAAATTCTGCTGGGATTTTATCACTCAGCCAATAAACACCTGCGATAGACACCAGTTCTGCCGTCAGATGGGTACAAAAAATTTGCGCTTCACGATCGCCGCTTGCACCTGCCAGCGCACGGCCTCTCATCATTCCATAAACATGAATATTGCCATCAGCGATAAGCTCTGCGCCCGCACTGACGTGGCTTGTAACAATCAGATCACATTGTGGAGCATAAATGCGCTGACCGGAACGAACCGGCACATTTATTAATCGTGTTTTTGTGATGGGAGTAACGTTTTGCGGTGGAGCGACGGGAGCCGGGACCTCAACAGGCGCAGGACGAATAGCTTTTTCTTTACCTTCAGTCAGTAAAGGAAGACCCATTTCGTCGATTTCTGCCTTTAGTCTGGCGTCTTTGCATCCGCTAACGCCAATAATGCGCAATCCGGTAGACGCGACAACTTTCTGCAGCGCTGACCAGTTTACTGGGCTTTCAAGACCACTCACGTTAACCACCACGGGAGCATGTTTTAAAAAAGCCGGTGCCTGCGCGATTTTGTCTTCCAACGCCTGACGAATAACCTCGGGTTCTGCTTCATGTAAATGAACCACTGATAAGGTGAAGCTACTGCCTTTAAGCTCGATTGGCGTGTTTGACATCCTGGCCTTACTCAATTTGCTATTTATCATCCCCAGCGCGGGGTGATATTCCGAAGACTATAAGGCATGTTATAGTCAGTATTATATTGAGGCAAGCCACCATTCCGTGAATTCAGAGTAAAAGATATGTTTTGTGTGATCTACCGAAGCAGCAAACGTGACCAGACCTATTTATATGTCGAAAAAAAAGACGATTTCTCGCGCGTTCCTGAAGAACTGATGAGAGGATTTGGTCAGCCGACGCTGGCAATGATGTTACCGCTTGATGGGCGTAAAAAATTAGTTAATGCCGATCTTGAAAAAGTAAAACAGGCCCTGACCGAGCAGGGCTATTATTTACAAATACCCCCGCCGCCAGAAGATTTACTTAAACAGCATCTGGCAGCGGCAAAACAAAATACACCAGACGCTAAACGTTAAACTGCATCCGGCAGCAGCACGTTCCATCGATGCAGTACCTGAAATCTATGACTACGTTAGGGGAAAGTAATGTATCAACATCACAACTGGCATGGTGCTCTGCTGGATTATCCGGTGAGTAAGGTGGTTTGCGTAGGGAGTAACTATGCTAACCATATTAAAGAGATGGGCGGAACCACCCCGGAAGAACCGGTTCTGTTTATTAAACCGGAAACCGCGCTGTGCGATTTGCGCCAGCCGCTGGTGATCCCATCTGATATGGGGTCTGTCCACCATGAAGTTGAGCTGGCTGTGCTGATTGGCGCGACCCTGCGGCAAGCGACAGAAGATCATGTGCGTAAAGCCATCGCCGGTTATGGTGTCGCGCTGGATCTGACCCTGCGCGATATTCAGGGCAAAATGAAGAAGGCGGGGCAGCCATGGGAAAAAGCGAAGGGTTTTGATAACTCTTGCCCGCTGTCTGGATTTATTCCGGTGGCGGAATTTAATGGCGATCCGCAGGATACGATGCTTGGATTAACGGTCAACGGTGAAACTCGCCAGCACGGCTCCACGGCGGACATGATCCATCACATCGTTCCCTTGATTGCTTATATGAGCCGTTTCTTTACCCTCAAAGCGGGCGATGTGGTGCTAACGGGAACGCCAGCAGGCGTGGGACCTTTAAGCAGCGGCGACGAACTGGCCATCAGTTTTCACGGTCAAACGCTAACAACCCGCGTGCTGTAATCTCTGCTTGCCGCCTTTTCGGGCGGCAAAACTTGCATCAGCGTGCCAGACTGGTTATAAGGTGCAGCTTTATTGCAATAGCGGAAACCCTGATGAGCGACATACCTTTCTGGCAAAGTAAAACCCTTGATGAAATGACCGATGCCGAGTGGGAGTCATTATGTGACGGGTGCGGTCAATGCTGCCTGCATAAGCTGATGGATGAAGACACTGACGAAATCTACTTTACCAACGTCGCCTGTCGTCAGCTCAACATTAAAACCTGCCAGTGTCGTAATTACGAACGTCGATTCGAGTACGAGCCTGACTGCATCAAACTGACGCGTGATAATCTGCCGACTTTTGAATGGTTGCCGATGACCTGCGCCTATCGTCTGCTCGCAGAAGGAAAAGGGCTACCGGAGTGGCACCCGTTGTTGACAGGATCAAAAGCGGCGATGCACGGTGAACGTATCTCAGTTCGTCATATTGCGGTGAAAGAGTCGGAAGTGCGTGACTGGCAGGATCATATCCTGAACAAACCTTCATGGGCGGACTGAGCCGCCCATCGATTAGCAGGCGTTAAGGGTTAAGACTTTTTCGCCTGATACATCTCATCGGAGTGGTTGTCATCTTCCACCCAGAAGTTAATGTTGAATTGCGCATCGTCGCTTAATTCAACGCGATGCCAGTACTGCGGTGGGCTGGTCGCGAACTGACCGGCATTAATCACCACTTTCACTTCAGGTTCTTTTGCGTCTTCATTGGCAAAGCCATAATACGTTACCGTACCTTCCATCACGCAGAGCTGTCCGAACACGCCTGCTGCGGTGTTATGGTGAGAAAGAAGTGCTGCCGGGACGTTGTCTTTGGTAAAGAAGGGAGTAGAGCGTTTTACTTTCCAGTTTGCCGGGATGCGTAAATGGGACATCAGACATCTCCTTGGTGTGGCATCTATAAGATGTATTTAATATACATTTTATAGATGCCAGCAGGCAATGAATTTAAGGTAAAAAAAAACGCTCCCGAAGGAGCGTCTCTGTTAGCGACCGAAGAGGTCACGTTTTTTCGGTTTAAACGGCTGTGCTATGACTACCAGCACGGCGACCACCAGGTAAGCGGCGAAGATCCCCAACAGCCACTGTGGCATTTCCAGGGTTAAAAAAGACCACTGGCGTTCAGCACAGTCACCGGATGCTAAAAACACCTGCGGCAGCCATTTGTCCAGCGGCAGCCAGCTCGGGAAGCGTGCGGCAAAATCACAGGTC
Organism: Citrobacter sp. RHBSTW-01044; assembly: GCF_013781945.1. NCBI lineage: Bacteria > Pseudomonadati > Pseudomonadota > Gammaproteobacteria > Enterobacterales > Enterobacteriaceae > Citrobacter > Citrobacter sp. RHBSTW-01044. The sequence continues at coordinate 2,060,821 of NZ_CP056180.1, forward strand.
ATAAACGGTGATGGGTGCAACTGAATCATGGTGTGCTCATACGCTAACTGAAGTCCGCGCCAGGCACTGTAAATCCAGATAATCATCGCCACATAGCGCAGCGGCGTTTTTGGTGCGATAGCCCCCACCAGCCCCGCGCCCATCACGCCAAATAATGCGCTACGTTCGTAAATACACAACACGCAAGGTTTTAGCAGCATGACGTGCTGGAACCACAGCGCGACAAGCTCCAGCGCAAAGGCGGTTAACGCCAACAATAACCATGCACCACGACCTCGGGAGCACTGGTTTAAAAATCGCAACATAATAATTTCCCTGCAACATGCGTAGAGAGCGCAGTTTAAACCAATTCAATTTATGCGCCACTAGCAGGAATTGAAAATTTGAGTAATCGGATAATTATCATGCAAAAAGTCAAACCGGGCAGTGATTTGCCCGGTAAATTGTTATGAAAGTGTAGCTAACCAGCCCGCCTGGGTCATCCACTCAGTCACCGGAACAAGCGTGAACTCGACGCAAAGCAGACCAACCAGCGTCAGGACGAGAGTATAAGGCAGAGCCATCCACACCATGCGGCCATAAGAGAGTCGAATCAATGGTGCCAGCGCGGAGGTCAGCAGGAACAGGAATGCCGCCTGGCCGTTTGGCGTAGCAACGGAAGGCAGGTTAGTCCCGGTATTGATCGCCACCGCTAACAGCTCAAATTGGTTAAGGCTGATGGTCCCATGTTCCAACGCGGCTTTGGCTTCGTTAATGTAGATGGTGCCGACAAACACGTTATCAGAGATAGAAGACAGCAGGCCGTTAAAGAGATAGAACAGCGTCAGTTGAGCATGTTCAGAGGACTGCAAAACAAACTGAATAATCGGTGAAAAGAGCTGTTGATCGATAATCACCGCAACGATAGAGAAGAACACGGTCAGCAGGGCGGTGAAAGGCAGCGACTCGGTAAACGCTTTACCAATCGCGTGTTCGTCAGTAACGCCGGTCAACGACGTGGCCAGGATAATGACGGACAGACCGATTAATCCGACTTCCGCCAGATGCAGGGCCAGGGCAACCACCAGCCAGATACCGATAATCGCCTGGACAATCAGTTTGATTTTTTCCTGACGAGTACGCTGCTGACGGCTTTGATCGTCAAACTGTTGCAGGACATCGCGGACGGTCGCCGGCAGCGTTTCGCCATAGCCAAACCAGCGCAATTTCTCAACCAGCATGCAGGTTAACAGGCCGCAAATCAGCACCGGGACGGTAACTGGCGACATGCGCAGGAAAAAGTCACCAAAATGCCAGCCAGCCGCTTTGGCGATAATCAGGTTTTGCGGTTCGCCGACCATAGTCATTACGCCGCCTAACGCTGTACCGACACCCGCATGCATCATCAGGCTGCGTAGAAAACCACGGAACTGCTCCAGTACGACCTTATTGTGCTGATCGATATGGCTATCATCGAGCATATTGTTGTCTTCCGTGCGGGAAGAGGCGAAGCGATGGTAAATACCATAAAAACCAACCGCTACGCTGATTACCACGGCAACGACGGTCAGCGCATCCAGGAATGCAGAAAGGAAGGCGGCGGCAACGCAAAATGCCAGCGACAGCAGCATCTTGGAGCGAATCGTAAGCAGTAGGCGGGTGAAAATAAACAGCAGCAACTGCTTCATAAAGTAGATGCCAGCCACCATAAACATCAGCAGCAACAGCACCTCAAGGTTAGCGGCAACCTCTTCACGCACATGTGTGGCGCTGGTCATGCCGATGATGACCGCCTCGATGGCTAGCAGCCCGCCTGGTAGCAGTGGGTAACATTTTAACGCCATCGCCAGCGTAAAAATGAACTCGGCCACCAACAGCCAGCCCGCAATAAAGGGATTGATGAAAAATATTACCGGGTTAACGACTAAGAATACGAGTAGTGCAAGTTTGTACCAGTCAGGTGATTGACCTAAAAAATTGCGCCACATAGCGCGGCCCCATGATAGCTCCATGGTGATTTCCCTACCTTTAAAAATGAAATCATGTTTTTATGTTTGACCGCAAAGCTTAGCGGGAGGAGGGAGTACAGGCAAGCTATTCACGCGACGGACAAGGCTGGCTGTGCTTCAGCGTAATCTGGAAAATGAAGCCTTGATCCACTTTTTCTTCATTGCGTCAGCTATCAGCCATGTAGCCCGTCTGGTATGATAACTGTAACTATGTTTTGCTGTGTAATGGAATTATCACTATGGTCATTAAGGCGCAAAGCCCGGCTGGGTTCGCGGAAGAGTACATCATTGAAAGTATCTGGAATAACCGCTTCCCACCTGGCACTATTTTGCCTGCTGAACGTGAACTCTCTGAACTGATTGGAGTGACACGTACCACGTTACGCGAGGTATTACAGCGTCTGGCGCGGGACGGCTGGTTGACCATTCAACACGGCAAGCCGACGAAGGTGAATAACTTCTGGGAAACCTCCGGGCTAAATATCCTTGAAACGCTGGCGCGTCTCGATCACGAGAGCGTGCCGCAGCTTATTGATAATCTGCTGTCCGTGCGTACCAACATCTCGACGATCTTTGTTCGTACCGCGTTTCGCCAGCATCCTGATAAAGCGCAGGAGGTTCTGGCAACGGCAAATCAGGTGGCCGACCATGCTGATGCGTTCGCCGATCTGGACTATAACATTTTCCGCGGTCTGGCATTTGCCTCTGGCAATCCGATTTACGGTTTGATCCTCAATGGAATGAAGGGATTATATACCCGCATTGGCCGCCATTATTTCGCCAATCCGGAAGCCCGCGCGCTGGCGCTGAGCTTTTACCGTAAGCTGTCAGAACTTTGTGATCAGGGTGCTCATGAGCAGGTATATGAAACGGTGCGTCGCTATGGTCACGACAGCGGCGAGATTTGGCATCGTATGCAGAAAAACCTGCCGGGCGATTTAGCTATTCAGGGGCGCTAATCGCAGCTTATCCGGCCTACGAAATGCATTGTAGGCCGGATAAGACGTTTTCGCGTCGCCATCCGGCAATAAGATTTACAGACCGTTCATCCTCGGCGGGCAACGCTCCAGCAGTTCCACACTGCCGTCTTCATTCTGCTGCTCCAGCATCACGTCAAAACCCCAGAGCCGGTGCACATGCTTGAGCACCTCTTTGCGTCCTTTATCCAGCGGAGCGCGATTATGCGGAATATAGCGCAAGGTGAGCGAGCGGTCGCCGCGCAGATCGACATTCCAGATTTGAATATTCGGCTCAAGGTTGCTCAGGTTATATTGCGACGACAGCCTGTTGCGGATCTCACGATATCCTTCCTCGTTGTGAATCGCGGAAATCTCCAGATAATTATGACGATCGTCATCCAGCACGGTGAACAGGCGGAAATCACGCATAACCTTCGGTGACAGAAACTGGCTGATAAAGCTCTCATCTTTGAAATCGCGCATCGCGAAATGCAGGGTTTCCAGCCAGTCAGAACCCGCTATATCCGGGAACCAGTATTTGTCCTCTTCGGTAGGCGACTGACAAATTCGTTTAATATCCTGGAACATGGCAAAACCCAGGGCATAGGGGTTTATGCCGCTATACCACGGGCTGTTGTACGGCGGCTGGAATACCACGTTGGTATGGCTATGTAAAAACTCCAGCATAAACCGTTCGGTGACTTTACCTTCGTCATAAAGGTGATTAAGGATGGTGTAATGCCAGAAAGTGGCCCACCCTTCGTTCATCACCTGGGTCTGTTTCTGCGGATAAAAATACTGGCTGACCTTGCGCACAATGCGCAGCACTTCGCGTTGCCAGGATTCCAGCAGCGGGGCGTTCTTCTCCATGAAGTACAGCAGGTTCTCCTGCGGTTCAGAAGGATAACGTCGGGCTTCTGCAACGGTTTTCTCTTCTTCTTTCTTCGGCAGCGTACGCCACAACATATTTACCTGGCTTTGCAGATACTCTTCACGGCTTTTCTGTCGGGCTTTCTCTTCCTGTAGGGAGATTTTTTGCGGGCGTTTGTAACGATCCACGCCGTAGTTCATCAGCGCGTGACAGGAGTCGAGGAGCTTTTCGACTTCATCCACGCCGTAACGCTCTTCACACTGGGTAATATAGTTTCGCGCGAAGATCAGGTAATCAACGATGGAGCTGGCATCCGTCCAGCTACGGAACAAATAGTTGTTTTTAAAGAAGGAGTTATGTCCGTAGCAGGCATGCGCCATCACCAACGCCTGCATGGTGATGGTGTTCTCCTCCATCAAATACGCGATACACGGATTGGAGTTGATAACAATCTCATAGGCCAGCCCCTGCTGACCATGCTTATACAAACGCTCGGTTTCAATAAATTTTTTACCAAACGACCAGTGAGGATAGTTGATTGGCATCCCGACGCTGGAGTAAGCGTCCATCATTTGTTCGGAGGTGATCACCTCGATTTGGTGCGGGTAGGTATCCAGTCTGTAGAGTTTCGCCACGCGGTCTATTTCCGCCAGATAGACATCCAGCAGATCAAACGTCCAGTCGGGTCCATCGCTTAACCGTGTGCTGTCCTTGTTCATGGAATCAATCGTAGCCATTCGCGCACCCTCATTGTTGGCGGCACTCTCTGTCTGGAGTACCTCATTTCAAGCATAGATCATGGTGTTAAAAAACGTGCTGCGGCTGAATTTTTTTCTTTGCGATTTCTTGTTAGCGAGGCGTCGAAAAACGGTATGGCCGCAAAATTTTATGCTGGATAAAAATAACGCACAGCAGGAGATACCAAAGCAGGGAGTTCCCCGCCATCACCGCCATATGTGAGATAAGTCACCATAAAAAAGCCATATGTTGAATAATATTTTCAACTGAGTTATCAAGATGTAATTAGATGATTGTTCTTTTACTGTTAACGGAGTGGCTATGCGAGTTGTCATACTGGGAAGTGGTGTCGTTGGCGTGACCAGCGCCTGGTACTTAAGTCAGGCTGGACACGATGTCACCGTCATTGATCGTGAGCCCGGTCCGGCACTGGAAACCAGTGCGGCGAACGCGGGGCAAATCTCTCCAGGTTATGCAGCACCCTGGGCGGCGCCAGGTGTTCCGCTTAAAGCAATTAAATGGATGTTTCAGCGCCACGCGCCGCTGGCCGTTCGCCTCGACGGGACGCAGTTCCAGTTGAAATGGATGTGGCAGATGCTACGCAACTGCGACACCAGCCATTACATGGAAAACAAGGGCCGGATGGTGCGACTGGCGGAATACAGCCGTGATTGCCTGAAAGCGCTACGCGCCTCTACCGGTATCGAGTACGAAGGACGCCAGGGCGGAACGTTACAACTGTTCCGTACCGCTCAACAGTATGAGAACGCGACCCGCGACATCGCCGTCCTCGAAGACGCCGGCGTGCCGTATCAGCTCCTGGAAGCAAGCCGTCTGGCGGAAGTTGAACCGGCGCTGGCGGAAGTGGCACACAAGCTGACCGGCGGTCTGCGTTTACCGAATGACGAAACCGGTGACTGCCAGCTGTTTACCCAGCGTCTGGCGCTGATGGCGGAGCAGGCGGGTGTGAAATTTCGCTTTAATACTCCGGTCGATAAGCTGTTGAGCGATGGTGAGCAGATTTATGGCGTTCAGTGTGGCGAGGAGATAGTCAAAGCCGATGCCTATGTAATGGCGTTCGGCTCGTACTCTACGGCGATGCTGAAGGGGATCGTTGATATTCCGGTCTATCCGCTCAAAGGCTATTCATTGACCATTCCGGTGGCGCAAGATGACGGCGCGCCGGTTTCAACGATCCTTGATGAAACCTACAAAATCGCCATTACCCGCTTTGATAATCGTATTCGCGTTGGCGGCATGGCGGAGATTGTCGGCTTCAATACGGAATTGCTGCAACCCCGTCGTGAGACGCTGGAGATGGTCGTCCGCGATCTCTTCCCACGCGGTGGGCATGTGGAGCAGGCAACCTTCTGGACCGGGCTGCGTCCGATGACGCCGGACGGTACGCCAGTGATCGGGCGAACGCGCTTTAAGAATCTACTGCTTAATACCGGCCACGGCACGCTGGGCTGGACCATGGCCTGCGGTTCGGGTCAGTTGCTGAGCGACATTCTGTCAGGCCGCACACCAGCCATTCCTTACGACGATCTGAGCGTGGCGCGTTACAGCCCGGGGTTTACCCCATCTCGTCCACGGCATTTACATGGCGCACATAACTGATAAGGACGTGAGATGACTCGCCCGATACTGGCCAGCATTGACCTGCAGGCGTTGAAACAAAACCTGACCATTACCCGCCAGGCCGCGCCGGACGCCCGCGTCTGGTCGGTGGTGAAAGCCAATGCATACGGACACGGCATTGAACGTGTCTGGAATGCGCTGGGCACAACCGACGGTTTTGCCATGCTCAATCTTGAAGAAGCGATAACCCTGCGTGAGCGCGGGTGGAAAGGCCCGATACTCATGCTGGAGGGATTTTTCCACGCCGAAGACCTGATGGTGTATGACAAATATCGTCTGACCACCTGTGTACACAGTAACTGGCAATTAAAAGCGCTGCAGAATGCGCGCCTCAACGCGCCGCTGGATGTTTACCTGAAGGTGAACAGCGGCATGAACCGACTGGGTTTCTTACCGGAAAGAGTATCAACGGTCTGGCAACAGCTGCGGGCAATGCCCAACGTCGGTGAAATGACGCTGATGTCCCACTTTGCAGATGCGGAGCACCCGGAAGGTATTCAGGACGCCATGGCGCGGATTGCACAGGCGACAGAAGGGCTGGAGTGCAGACGGTCGCTGTCCAATTCGGCCGCCACACTGTGGCACCCTGAAGCACATTATGACTGGGTGCGCCCGGGCATTATTTTGTATGGTGCATCACCTTCGGGACAGTGGCGGGACATCGCCAATACCGGCCTGAAACCGGTCATGACCCTGAGCAGCGAGATAATCGGCATACAGACGCTAAAAGCTGGAGATCGGGTGGGCTACGGGGGACGCTATACCGCCAGCGGCGAGCAGCGCATTGGCATTGTGGCGACCGGGTATGCAGACGGTTATCCGCGCCATGCGCCAAGCGGAACGCCGGTGCTGGTGGACGGCGTACGCACGACAACGGTGGGGACGGTCTCAATGGATATGCTGGCGGTAGATCTGACACCGTGTCCGCAAGCGGGGATCGGGACGCCGGTAGAGCTGTGGGGCAAAGAGATTAAAATTGACGATGTGGCCAGCGCAGCGGGTACGGTGGGCTACGAGTTGATGTGTTCTCTGGCGCTGCGCGTGCCGGTTGTGACGGTGTAACGTATCTGAAGCCGGATGTCGACGCTGATGTGTTTCATCCGGCTACACCGTTTATGCGACGCAGAGCGCAGGCCGGGCAAGGCGCTGCTGCCGCCCGGCAAAAAGCATCAACGCGCCTCATCCTCATCTTCAGCAACGCGAACACCGACCTTCAGCACCGCATTATCTTCTTTCTCAGCAACCGTCCAGATCATGCCAGCAAATTCAACCTGGTCACCCACGACCGGCGCGGCACCAAGCAGATGCTGAACAATTTCACCCAGCGTTTGCTGTTTATCACGATACTCTGTGCCATCTTCCAGGCCATAAATCAGTGCCACATCGGCATATTTCGCGCTGGCCTCGAGAATAAAATCACCGAAGAAGCGCTGGTCTAACGACACCGGCGGCGACTGGCTGAACAGCTTGCCGAGAGCAGGGAGATCGCGCTCGCGGCCAATGACGCACAGAACATCGCCTTCACGCAGCCGCGTACTGCCGGATGGGTGAAACAGCACGTTGTCCCGAAACAGGGCGGCAATTCGCGTCTCTTCCGGCATATGCAGGTCACGCAATGCGGCTCCTACACACCACTTATCCGCGCTGAGCTGATAAACAAACTGCTCCCAGGGGTTTTCCGGGTGAATATCCAGACCAATGCGCGAAACGGGCCAGCCGACGGGAGGAACCACCACTTTGGCTTTTTTGGCGGCCCAGGAAAGCGACGTTCCCTGAAACAGCAGCGAGATCAGAACCACGAAGAACGCGACGTTAAAGAACAGGCGCGCATTCTCCAGACCCGCCATCATTGGGAACACGGCGAGGATGATGGGGACTGCACCGCGCAGGCCCACCCAACTGATGAAAATGCGCTCGCGCAGATTGAAGCCACGAAACGGCAGCAGTCCGGCGAAGACCGAAAGCGGACGGGCAATGAATATCATCCATGCAGACAAAATCAGCGCAGGGATCGCGATAGGCAGCAGGTCGGACGGCGTAACCAGCAGTCCCAGCACCAGGAACATGGCGATTTGCGCCAGCCATGCCAGACCGTCGAAGTTTTGCAGAATGCCAAATCGGTTGCGGATGGGGCGATTACCCAGCAGGAAACCACACAGATAGACCGCCAGAATACCGCTGCCTTCCAGTGCAGTGGTCAGGGCAAAAATCAGGATCCCACCGCTTAAGGCCAGTAGCGGATAAAGCCCGGCAGGCAGTGAAATGCGGTTAATCATTTGCTGAAGCAGGTAGCCCCCACCGAGACCCAGTATGATCCCTAAGCCGAACTGCTGGATAATATGCACTGCAAACATCCAGCTTAAACCGGTCTCGTGATTTTGAATCATGGCGATAAGCGTGATGGTTAAAAACACCGCCATCGGGTCATTACTCCCGGATTCAATTTCCAGCGTAGAGCCAACACGCTCGTTAAGCCCCTTGCCGCCGAGCAGGGAAAAAACCGCCGCGGCATCGGTTGAACCGACAATCGCGCCAATCAGGAGTCCTTCAATAAGATCCAGATGAAACAGCCACGCGGCCATCATGCCGGTGAGTCCGGAGGTAATCAGCACCCCGACGGTCGCCAGCGACAGAGCCGGGCCTAACGCGACACGAAATGAGCTGGCCTGGGTGCGCATCCCGCCGTCGAGCAGGATAACCGCCAGCGCCAGGTTACTCACCATATAGGCGAAAGGGTAGTTATCGAAAGGAATACCGCCCACGCCGTCGACTCCCGCTAACATACCGATAGCGAGAAATATCACCAGAATAGGGATACCAAGACGTGATGAGAATGAACTGAGTAAGATACTGCAGGTGACGAGTACGGAACCCAAAATAAAAAGGCTAATTATTGCTGCGGCATCCAACGTTCGGTTACTCCTGAATTACGCTGTTTCGTATTTATAAACCCTAACATAATAACGACAGAAACAGCGTTTTACTTAGCCCTGTTAACCGCTTTTTTTACGATTTAAGTGTCGGATGCCCGCTTAAGGTGAGCTGAGCGCCGTTTTTATCATTTTTCAGTACCGATCTTGCCCCCAACGGCAAGGTGACGGTGCGTTGTTCATGACCAAAATCGAGGCCGTCGATCAACGGAACCGATAACCTGGCGCGTAGAAAATCACAAACTGAGTCAAGACTGTAACCCGCGTCGTAATCATTAGGTGCGCTGCCGCTAAAACTGCCGAGGATAATGGCGTTTTGTCGGGCCAGTATTCCTGCGTGATACAGTTGCAGCAGCATGCGTTCAATGCGAAAAGGATGCTCGTTAATGTCTTCCAGCACCAAAACGCCGTTTTCGATAGCGGGCATCCACGGCGTGCCCATCAGAGAAATGAGCATCGCCAGATTTCCGCCCCATAGCGTACCTTCGGTCGCACATGCCGGACCGTTACCTTGCCACTCGAGGGTAAATTGGGCATTGCGAACAGCCTGCCAGAAATGGTGCTCGGTAAATGCGTTCATCTCCTCGGCGCCAAAGTTAGCCGCCAGCATCGGGCCGCTGAAGCTAATCACATTCCCCTGCGCCAGCAGACCACACTGGATCGCGGTAAAATCGCTGTGTCCGCACAGCAGCAGCGGGTTGTGTTGCTGACGGTTCGCCAGCGCCTGCCAGTCAATATCTGCCAGTAAACGGCTCGCGCCATAGCCGCCGCGTACTGCCATCACAATGGTATCGGGCGTGTTCAGATTTACGAGCGCGTTCACATCAGCAAGCCGTTCTGCTTCTGTACCCGCAAAACGCTGGCAGCGGCGCGCAATGACCGCTGAATTGTCGACCTGATGACCGGCCTCAGTAAGACGCGCCAGCCCGCGTAAGGCAGCCTGCTGGTTGATACAGTAGCCCGACGGGGCAATTAAGTGAAACCGGGACATGGCATTTCCTTGCTACAACTAAAACCAAATGTATATCATGCCGCGTAGGTATGTCGTTGTCACCTCAGCGACAGGTTCCGGCTATAAGGATAGATGACGTGAAATTGAGATGGTTTGCTTTTTTGGTTGTATTACTTGCGGGCTGTAGTTCAAAACAGGATTACAAAAATCCGCCGTGGAATGCTGAAGTTCCGGTTAAACGCGCAATGCAATGGATGCCGATCAGCGAAAAAGCCGGTGCGGCCTGGGGTGTCAGTCCACAATTGATTACCGCGATCATCGCCATTGAATCAGGTGGAAACCCGAATGCGGTCAGTAAGTCTAATGCGATTGGCCTGATGCAGTTAAAAGCCTCGACGTCAGGGCGTGATGTTTATCGTCGCATGGGGTGGAGTGGCGAGCCGTCAACCAGCGAGCTGAAAAATCCTGAGCGCAATATCTCGATGGGGGCCGCATACCTGAGCATTCTTGAGACCGGGCCGCTGGCCGGGATCGAAGATCCGCAGGTGATGCAATATGCGCTGGTGGTATCGTACGCCAACGGTGCGGGCGCGCTGCTGCGAACGTTCTCCTCCGACAGGAAAAAAGCCATTAATAAGATAAACGATCTCAGCCCGGATGAATTTATTGAACATGTTGCGGATAATCATCCGGCGCCGCAGGCTCCGCGCTATATCTGGAAGCTTCAACAAGCGCTGGATGTGATGTAATTCAGGTGATGCTAATCGCGCACCTTATTCGACTTTTCCCGGGCCTCGCGCTCAAGGGAAAAAATAATTCGCTGTAGGTTACGCTCCACCGCCGGGCCGACGTTGAGAAAACGAAAGCTCAGGCGGGGAGTGGTAATTGTTTCGTTTTTCCCGTCGATAACTTTGCGTTCGCTAATGGAAATTAGCTGGGCGTCAACCTGATACACTCCCCATTGCTCCATGTTCAGTTCAACCTGTGAAAAGCGCATGCCTTCTACCAGTCCCTCTGGTTTAGCCGTTTCTAACAGCCCGCCCATGCCGCCAAGAGACAAATCGAATAAGCGAAAACACAGCATGCTGTTATCCGGCATCTTTACCGTGCAGCGATAGGGGGGATGCAGCGGAGCACCGATACGAAAATATTCCCGACGCTGGACGAACCACAGAGATGGCGGCAATGATGAGATAAATGCGGGTAGCCGCTGGTATTCGCCTTTTTTCAGCTGTGGCAGGGTGAACTCCACTTTGGCTCCCTGCGTTTCGGCGATAATCGTAATTTGATTGGCCCGCTGCACGGCCTGGTTTTCATATTCCTGACTACCAAAATCCATGATCAGTTCGTCCGGGCTGACCGCCAGTATTTTGCTGATGAACTGGCCACCTGACCAGGAGATACGCAGCGGAACCTGCTGCGAATTTAAGTCCCGGAGTACGCCTAACACCGCTAACGGATTTTGCTTCAGGAACTGCTCATTGTAGTTACTCACACCTAATGACTCCTGGATGCCTGGTTTATCGTTGGATTATCGGCATCAATCAACGGAACTTAATACAAATGGATGAAATTTTTTACCAAACCCAATGAATTAAGTCTGAGGGAAAAAGCACGTAGCGATGGCTTGCCTATACTTAACGTGCTGGCGCAAGAATGTCTTGCGCGTGCGTTCACTGGAAAGAGGGCCTGGAAATGGGAATTATTACCTGGATTATTTTTGGTCTGATTGCGGGGGTTATCGCCAAACTGATTATGCCGGGGCGCGATGGCGGTGGATTTATCCTGACCTGCATTCTCGGTATTATCGGTGCTGTGGTCGGTGGATGGCTGGCTACGATGTTCGGTATCGGCGGCGATATCAGCGGGTTTAATCTCCACAGCTTCCTGGTGGCCGTGGTCGGCGCGATTGTTGTGCTGGGTGTCTTTCGGCTTGTACGACGAGATTAATCGAACGGCCCCTGACGGGGCCGTTTTTCTGCATTGTTAAGTCAGAACTGATACTCAATGCCCGCCCAGTAATTACGCCCCTCTTCAATAAATCCTTCACTGTAAACGTACTGCGTATCGAACAGGTTATTGACCGAAGCGTTAACGCTAAACCCGTGACCAATAGCGTAATCAGCGCGCAAATGGGTAATGGCGAAACCAGCGGCTTTCTGCGAGCCGTCGGTATTGCTATAGCTCGACGAACGGGCCTCTTCGGACAGCGTAATGCTGAGTGGCTCCCACGGTTTCAGCGTCATCCAGGCTGTCAGGGTTTGCGTCGGCAGATCGGTAATCTTACCGATATCGCTGCGTTTGGCGTCCGCATGAATAAGGCCGTAGCTCAGCCCGACGTCCAGCATATCAAAAACTTTACCTTTAACGCCTGCATCCAGGCCGGTGTAATCCACCCGACCACTGTTCTGATTCTGGATGGTGTCGGCATCAATATTGTGCGAAAGAATCGCGTCGCTGATGCGGTTGTAATACACGCTGGCTTCGAATCCCCAGTTCTGGCTAAGTGAACCATTCCATGTCAGGTCCACGCTGCGGGCGCGCTCCGGTTTAAGCTGTGGATTGACCAGGGCCACCTGGTTATAGGCCGGTTTCGAGGTCGTGTAGCGTTCTTTTAACGTTGGGAAACGCGTTCTGTCAGAGTAAGACAGCGCTAATGTATCTGAATTTTCAAAGTGGTATTTTGTCATCACCTGCCAGTTAAAGGCCGACTGGTTGTTGTCATCGTAGTGCGTGACGCTGCCGTTTTTCTCGTGCTTCATACCTTCCAGACTGTCTCGCCAGTCATAGCTCATTCCCGCCACCACATCGATATTATCCGCCGCAGCCCACTGGTATTCACTGGCTACGGACCAGGTGCGGTCTTCGTAGCGGTCGTAAGCCGCATTCGGTGCGCCTTTCTCGCGGTGAACATCGTCCTTCCAGTTCACGGCGAAAGAGAGCAGATCGTTTTCTCGCATATCCGCAGCGAGCTGCAGGCCAGCCCCATCGCTATAGTCCGAATAATGGCTGTAGCTGCCTTTCTTATTTTTCAGATCGGCCAGCGAGTTGTACATCATTAACGTATTTTCAAAGGTGTCGCGATACAGACGGCTTTTCAGAGTAAAACGGTCGCCCAGATGCGTGGTTCCCTGATAGTAATAGCTCTCTTTATCGTATTGTGGCCATTGCCAGTAGCGTGATTTCTGGCTGCTGGTTCCGGCGTACGGTGGATTATCTTTTTCACCGTCCTGATTTATATAGGTCAGCACATATTCATCATCTCCACGAGGGGTAAAGCCCAGCTTCACGATGCCACGCTTGTCATCAGCGGAAGAGTTGATCATCTTGCCGTGACTGCCTGCAACCGGGTTGTCCACGCCATGTGGTAACCCAAGGAAATCCTGCTTCAGCTGACTGCCGCTGAGCTGGATATAGCCGAGATCGTTACTGGCACCAAATGAAGCGTGCATATCGTGGGCGTTGTCTTTGCTGCGACTCCAGCCCTGGCGATAGCCGATGCTGCCTTCAAGCGGTTTGGTCGGTTTTTTTGTAGTGATATTGATGGCGCCGCCCATCTGGTTTGGCCCCTGCAACAGAGACGAGTAGCCTTTGGAGACTTCAACCGAAGCGATATCGGATGTCAGAAAACGGCCTAAATCGAGGTTGCCGTCATAGGGGATGTACACCGGCACGCCGTCAAAAAAGACGGGAACCTGACGGCTGTCAAACCCGCGCACTTTTACCTGTTGCTCGTTGCGGTTGCCTGACTTTTGCAGCACGACGCCAGGGACGACGCTCAGCGCCTGCGCCACGTTCAGTTTATCCAGCTGTTGTATCGTTTCCTGGCCGAGAACCGTGGTGGTGGCCGCGGAGACTGGACTAGACCAGACGGTCATGGTTTCGCTTTCCTGCCCAGCAAAAGCACTGTGCGCGAAAGCAAACGACAGGGCTGTGTAAAGACAACTTTTGTTGAAATTCATTATTTTTAGTCCATTTTTTGATGTTATAGGCCACGTGCGTCCGGGCTCAGGCTCACTTTGATATCCGCAGGTGGAGCGTAGTAAGGCGCGGAAGTGATAAAGAGTCTGATACCGCAGTCGAGATAACCCGCCAGCGAGGCGAGGGTAATGCCGCCGGTCAGTGCCAGCGTGCAATGGGGGGCCAGAGCAGGGGCCTGACGGGCAATTTCTGCCGCCTGCTCGGGGGTAAATTTGTCGAGTTGTAAGACATCAGGGGCGGCGCGTAGGGCGGCCAATGCCTCATCTGGCGTATCCGCTTCGACCACGATCTTTTTTTCTGGCGCATGGCTGCGTAAGCGCGCAATCGCGCCTGTCCAGTCGTTTGGGTTGGTAAGAAAACGGCGGTGATTAGCAAACAGCAGTACCGTTTCGGCGCATCCTCCCCGATGGATAATGCCCCCGGCGGCAAGTATTGCCTGAGTCGCCAGTAAACGCGTACCGGGAATGGCTTTGCGGGTGCAGGCAATCTGCCCATCGGGATAGCGTTGATGCAGCATGCTCAGCATCTCGACGAGATAGCCCGACACGCCGCAGCTCCACTCCAGTACATTTTGTACCGCTTTCCAGCCCTGGTGCAGCGCCGCCGCCGGTCCGTGTGCGCGAATCAGTCGCTGTCCGGCGTTCGCCCGTTCGCCATCAGACAAAATATCGGTGACGGTTAATCCCAATGACGTCAGCATTTGTCTGGCAACAGCGGTACCGCTAACGCATCCGCCCTGGCGATGGTTAAACTCGATGACGCCTGGTTGGGCGCCGATACCCAGCGCGCGGGTGGTCAGATCGCCGCCCTGAATATCTTCCAGCAGCAGCGCGTCAGTTTGCGCCTGCGAAAAGTAGATCATCGCAGCGCCTCCAGCGGGATGCTGTCCCACCAGATAAGCGCCCAGTCACGGCTGGCGGGGGCAATAGCGCGTGGATCCTGCTGTTGGTACCAGTTTTCCAGACGTTCGACCTCGTCGGCGCTCAGTTCACCCATACTCCAGCGCACGTTTTCCAGAAAACGCGTCCAGGTGCTGTTGTCCTGCTGACAGTTGGGACCGCGGATAAAATCAACGTGCGCGTGGATCCCCATCTGATACAGAACATTAAGCGCATAGATATAGTTGGGCAGTTCAATCACTTCGCGGCCCAGTGCGCGCTGAATGGTGGGAGAAACGAAAGATGAACTGACGAGGTGGGTGGTATAAACCCGCAGCCGGGCCTGATTATTCAGCTTGCTCATTGCCTGACGCATATCGGCAACCAGCGTGGAGCGCGAGGCGACGGCGATATCGCACTGGGGTAAATCATCCCAGTGCTCTTCCCAGGCTCGTTGCACCCATTGTACGTGACGGGCGTTCATTTGTGCGGCGCGGCGGGCAGCTACGCTCAGCATTCCCTGGCTGTAATCTACGCCGTAAATTATTGGCATTTTTTTAGCCAGCGCCAGCGAGACTGTACCGGGGCCGCAACCCATATCAAACAGCGACTCTGCACCTTGCAGGTCGATTTTCCCCAGCAGTTGCAGCAGATAGCTGTCGGTTAATGAAGCGCAATTCTCCGCCATTTTTTCCGCACGTTTGTCCCAGTGCTCCGGCTTTTTCTCGGTTCTGTTCGCCAGCTGTAATTGCTTACGGTAAAGATCGGCAAAATCAATGTCGTCAATGAGCATAAATATTCCTTAATTGAGTGAACCATAAAGATGGTGGGTAATTTGTGACGGTGTAACGCGATACAGCGCGGCCAGGCGGTCGGCGGCGAGCTGATGTTCAGGCAGACCCTGCGACACCTCGCCGTTTGGTTCAACCCGTACCACGCTGTCGGCGATTGCCCGGGCGTGCAACGGGTGATGGGTCGACATCAGCAGGGCCATACCGGAATTTTTCAGCGTCACCAGCGTGTCGAGCAGACGGATTTGATGCCCAAAATCAAGGCTGGATGCGGGTTCATCCAGCAATAAAAGACGCGGACGTTGCGCCAGCGCGCGAGCGATCAACACCAGTTGCCGTTCGCCGCCGCTCAGGGTGTTCCAGCGTCGAAGTGCCAGGTGAGAAATCTCCAGCATCGCCAGTTGCTGATGCGCAATTTCACGCTCTTTAGCGCCGGGAACCGCAAATGCCGCCAGTTGCGGGGCCAGTCCCATCATCACCATGTCCAGCGCGGTGAAGGCAAACGCGCCGTCGTGCGCCTGAGGAACCCAGGCGATGGCTGCGGCGCGTTCCCGATCGCTGAGATGATTCACTGCGACGCCATCAAGCAGAATGTCACCGCGAAGCGGCGGAAGAACGCCGAGAATGGTGCGCATCAGGGTGGTTTTACCGCTGCCGTTAGCACCAATCAGACAACAGACAGAACCGGGCGAAACCTGAAAGGAGACATCGCGTAACACGGGTTGTTTACTGTGGTATCCCAGCGACGCGTGGCGCACGAGTAATAGCGTCATGGGCGGTTTCCTCGCAGCAAAAGCAGCAAAAAGAACGGTGCGCCAATAAATGCAGTCAGGATCCCCAGCGGGATTTCCGTGCGGCTCAGCGTGCGGGCGAGGGTGTCGGTGAGCAGGAGTAGAATGGCGCCGATCCCCATGGACACCGGCAGTAACTGCTGGTGGTTATTCCCGCTGAGGAGTCTGCCGATGTGCGGCACCACCAGTCCAATCCAGCCGATAATGCCGGCAATGGCGACGGTACAGGCGGTGACTAACGTTGCGCAGACGATCAGTCCCAGCCGCAGTCGGGAGACGTTGATCCCAAGCGATCGGGCTTCATCATCCGACAGAGTGAGCAGGTTCATGCGCCAGCGCAGCAGCAATAACGGGACCAGTCCAGCAAGGATCAGCGGTGCTGAGAACCACAGATCGTGCAGAGTAATTGTCGATAAACCGCCGAGCAGCCAGAAGGTGATCGACGGGAGTTGGGTATACGGGTCGGCCAACGTTTTGATGAGTGAAATTCCCGCTCCGCAGACCGTACCCAGCGCAATCCCGACCAGCACCAGTGTTAACACCGGATCGTGACGCTTGACTCGCCGGGTAATCAGCCAGACACCGGCGACCACTAACAAACCGCCAGTAAACGCATACAGCTGAATAAACAGGATTGGTAGCCCCAGCAGGATTGCCGTACAGGCGCCCAAACCGGCACCGGCCGCCACGCCGAGGATATCCGGAGAAACCAGTGGGTTACGGAACATGCCCTGATAGGTGGTTCCTGCACCAGCCAGCGCTGCGCCGAGTAACAATGCAGCCAGAATGCGCGGCAGTCGGATTTGCCAGAAGACGATTTTGTCCTGCATCGGGACGCTATCCCTGCCTGCAATAAGATCCACGACCTGTTGTGCATCGAGGCGATAAGCACCCGACACCGCGGCGATGCTCGCGAAAAGCACCGCCGTCGTAATCATCAGAAAACCGAGGGTAGATGTTTTCATCAGACGCTCACCAGTTGTTGATACTGTGCGTCGCTTAACGTGGTGTGCCAGAACAGTTCACTGTAGCGCTGCATATCGGTTTTAAAGCCCGCTTCAACCTGTGGATCAAGCCAGGCATGCAGACGGCGTAACCCCAGCAAACGATTGATGCCGGGAGGCGCGTCCAGCCAGCCAAACGGCAGGCCGCTGAGAAACAGAATGCGCCGGGCGGCAACCGCTTTGACTCCTTGCCAGACGGGATCTTCCCGCAGGTACTGTGCCGTAATGGCATCCTGTACCAGAATAATATCGGGCTGCCAGTTCAACAGGTTTTCCATTGAAACCTGCGCCAGCCCGTGCCGCCCAGGAATTTGCGCCACATTGTGTAATCCCAGTAGTTCTGCAGCTTCGGTATGCAATGAACCTTGTAATCCTGTTTCAAGTCCTTGGGCGCCGCGTGCGGCATAAAAACGCAGCTTTGCTGCGGGAGAGTGTGAAAACGCGAGGGCTTCATCAATAAAACGCTGGGCCAGTTTGGCCTGAGTCCTGGCCCGTGTTGCGACTCCCAGCGCTTCACCTGCCGCGAGTAGCTGTTGTGGGCTGAGCCGCAGTTCGCCATTAATCAGCAGCCAGGGAATTTGCGTTTGCGCATTCACTTGTCTGGCCTGAGAAAGCCAGGTTTCATCGGCATTGCCGCAGTCAATCACCAGATCGGGTTTAAGCGCCAGTAGCGCTTCAAGCGAGAGTGTGCTGGCGCGTCCCGCCAGCTTGCCCAGTTTCGGTAAAGCCCGAATGTCTTCGTGAAACGGGATGGCGGTCTGACGAGAAAAATCAAAGGATGAAAAACCAACCAGTTTTTCCGGCGCGACGGCCAGCAGCAGCAGGTCGGCGGGTGCGCCTGCGCTGACCACGCGTTGGGTCGCCTCTGGCGCTGGGTGGCCTCCAACGGCAACGGTTAGCGGCATTTGAGCCAAGGCGGGAAGATGGCGTAGCAGCAGTGCAGATGCCACAAGCTGGGCAAACATCCGTCTTGTCAGTGGCATAATTGTTATCCTGAAGGTGATAAAATCGCTATATATTTACATATACAGCGAATAAAAACATGTTCAGAATCAATTTCTCACGGATGAAAACCCGGAATACCCCATATGGGCTAGATGGCGTAGAGACAACAGGAATGGCGAAATATAAGCCAGAAAAAATCCGCGACGCAGCGCGGATTCGGGGAGTAAAACGCTTCAGGTAACGGCGTTAAGACGTCGGCTGAGCCTGTTTTTTAGGCTCGACTGGCGTGGTACTTGCCGGGGCCGGGCGCGATGCGGGCACGCTGTCACAGGGCTTTTCTTTGGCGCAGATCAGGTCGAGCATTTTTAGCGTTACGCCGTTGGTCCAGCCAAAACCATCCTGCAACGGATATTCGCCGCCGCCTCCGCCAGTG
The DNA here is from genome assembly GCF_013781945.1 of Citrobacter sp. RHBSTW-01044. Taxonomy (NCBI): domain Bacteria; kingdom Pseudomonadati; phylum Pseudomonadota; class Gammaproteobacteria; order Enterobacterales; family Enterobacteriaceae; genus Citrobacter; species Citrobacter sp. RHBSTW-01044. The sequence goes on from NZ_CP056180.1 coordinate 2,079,723, forward strand.
CCTGTGCTACTCACGTCATACTTTTCAACCAGCTTTTTCTCACGATCGTAGGTGTGCTGCACGTTGGTGAGGAATCGCCAGGTCACGTCCATGGCGACGTTATCCTGACCGTAATTCTGTAATCCCGATGCGGCGACCCACTGGAGCGGGGCCCAGCCGTTGGGAGCATCCCACTGCTGGCCGCTTTTCACCGACGTGGTGGCCAGGCCGCCGGGTTGCAGCAAATGCGCCTGGGTTGCCGCGGCCACTTTACTGGCGCGATCTTTTGCTGCTGCATTGACATACAACGGGAACAAGGCGGCGGCCGTGAGTTGGTTACGTACTTTGTGGCTCTTCAGATCGTAATCGGCATACCAGCCTTCTTTGTCGTTCCACAGGTGCTTTTCGATCCCTTTTTGTCGGGCATTAGCGAAGCCTTCATATTGTGCAGCTTTGGCATTATCCCCGGCGGCCTTGCTGGCGAGGGCGATCATCTTTTCCATTTTGTACATCAACGCATTGAGATCGACCGGAACGATGCTGGTGGTGCGCAGGGTGCCTAGTTGATTGGGGTTATCCATCCAGCGGGAACTAAAGTCCCAACCCGACGCGGCGGCAGAACGCAGGTCGCGGTAGATTTCTGTGGCCGGTCGGTTCGGATTGCTTTTCGCTGTGGCGATATCCTCCATCCAGGACTCTGGCCGCGGCGTATCACGGTCATCCCAGTAGCGATTCAAAATGGTGCCGTCATCCAGTTTAACCACGCGCTTATTCTGCTGACCGGGCTGGAGCGTTTCGACGCCTTCCATCCAGTAGGTGTATTCTTTGAGCATCTGCGGGAGGTATTTTTTCAGCGCGTCATCCCCGTCATGCTGCGCCAGCAGTTCCACCATAAAGGCAAAGAATGGCGGTTGAGAACGGCTCAGATAGTAGGTGCGGTTGCCGTTAGGAATGTGTCCCCAGGAATCAATCTCGTAAGCAAAGTTTGCCACCATGTCGGAGACCTTATCCCAGTGATTGCTCTCGGCAAGCCCCAGCATGGTGAAATAGCTGTCCCAATAATATATTTCGCGAAAACGCCCGCCAGGCACGACATACGGTTCCGGGAGCGGCAGCAGAGAGTCCCATTTTTCAGCGTCGGTTGTCGAACGGGTGAGTACCGGCCACAGTCCGTCAATATGCTCGCGCAGCGATTGCCCGGCTGGGGGGACGTATTTCTCGCCAGCTTTCGGCAAGGTGAAATTCACTTCCACAAAATGACGTAAGTCGAATCCGGACTGATTTTTCTGCATCCGGTAATCGGCAAGGATCATTAATGGATCGCTGTTAGGTACGGCGTCAGCAAAGGTTTTCTGATCAGGAAACAGTTTGGCCGTTTGTACATCGTTAAACAGTGGGCCAAGCAAAATATCAGGCGGCTGAGGCGTAGCGGTTGGTGCGTCCTCGGCGTTAACGGCAAAAGAGGAAAGGGCAAAAAAGGTGCTTGCGAGCGTCAGTTTTATTGCAACAGAGAGCAGGCCTGGATGGCGAGTTGCAGGCGTTATCATCGGTTAATCTCCTTAGGGTGTGCCGAAGCAGCGGCATTTACCATGAGAAAACCTTAGTTCAGGATCGACCGTTGCGCGTGATCGACGCCCCATTTTGCGAATAAACAGACATTTCCCGACGCGAATCGAAAAGATGCACACCCTTTGTCGGCAAAGGGCGTGCAACCGACATCAGTCCGCGCGGGTTATCCGCTGGGCCACGCTGTCAAGGGTCAGGGTATCACCCATCGTGATACTCTCGATGGCCTCGCCTTGCTGACATAACCAACATAACCCCATTGCACGGGCGATAATCGCCGGGTGGGACGCTTCGCTCCCGTCCCGCAGGCAGATGCCTTTGATGGTCTTCGGATCGAGTTGCAGCACCGTAGATGGATAGATGACCTCCGCGACCAAAATAGTGGGGCGGATGAATGCGGGAATTTGTGCAGTCTCTCCCGTCAAATACTGCAGTGAACGAGACAACAAATCTTCAATATCGATGTATCGCGCCTGCAGGTAAGGATCGTCGAGCTGTAAATACTGCTGGCTGAGATCGCTCAGCACCTGATGCCAGGCCCAGGCCGCGCTGCACTGCGTTTCACGCATTAAATCGCAGGCCATATCGAACAGATCCGGATCGTCCAACAGCGTGTGGTGACCGGAGAAAATAGCGGCGATATCTGCGGAATATCTCTCTTCTGCAAGCGCGGTTAGCTCGCTTAAGTCGTTCAGCGTGCTTTGGATAGCGACCCGTAACCGTTGCTGCTCAATCTGGAGTGAGGCTACAGGCTGCTGGCTTACCTGTGGTGAGAACGGTGTGTAACAGAATGCCGTCCCCGTGACCTGTGAGGGAACCTTCGTCACTACGGTATCAGCATGCGCGGGCTCGAGCGATTCACCAAAATTCTCAGCCGCCAGCTGTTTGAATGCGGCCAGCGCATCCTCTGCCTGTTCGCCCTTGGCAATCAGGCGCAGCGTGTCGTTACAGCGTACCTGCAGCAGGGCAATCTGATTCAGGCTATCAGGGACGACGCACTTGCCATTTTTCTCGAGCCACATATCGGCGTTAAAGCCAGACAGCGTGGAAACCAGCCGGGAAGCCGGACGCACATGAATGCCGTTTGGGTTTTTCACCACAATGGCCACTGAATGAGCATCTGCATCGGGCGCGAATTCGGCGGATGTCGGCTTTGCTGCAGATGGCGAAGGTAAACCCAGTTGCTCACATTTGGCGTCGAGGGCGTTCATGGCATCACAGATGACCCGCTCAATGTCAGCACCTGCAGCAGCGCTAACCGTTGCGGCGAGCGTGCCTTCGACCAGCGGCGCGGCGCACAAACGTACTTTGGCGGCAATGGCCGGATCGAGCAGTTCCAGCGCGGTTTCCGCACTCAATAGCGCGCTACCGATATCCATCATCACCAGCACGTGATCCTTATCGGCCACGGACTCAATGGCTTCCATCACCTTGATAGGATCGGTACCAATCGGATTCTCAGGATCGTCAATGCCTGCGGCAATAGCGATTTTGCAACCATCACCCATTAACATCTGCCGGGCTAGCGCGCCGACGCCTTCGCCCAACTGGGCGCTGTGAGAAACAATAACCAGGTTTACCATCGCTTTATCCTTACTCTCTGGACGCCTGAGCCAGCATTTGCATCATAAACATTACGGACGTTGCGCCGGGATCCTGATGCCCAATGCTGCGCTCACCGAGATAGCTGGCGCGGCCTTTGCGGGCCTGCATGGTGATGGTGCTTTGCGCTGCTGCTTCCGCTTGTTGGCTTGCCGCTTCCAGCGCCGCCTGTACGCTCAGCTTTTGCTCGCAGGATTGGCGTAAAGATTCCACTACCGGCAGCCAGACATCGCACATGGTTTTGTCGCCAGGTTCAGCTTTACCGCGGCTAATCACACCTTCTGCGCCATCACGAATCATTTGATACAACTCCTCAAGCGTCAGGCTTTGATGAGCCTGGGTCACCTGGGCGGCGCGGATAAAAAAGGTACCAAACAGTGGACCGCTGGCCCCCCCGACGCTTGAGAGCAGTACCATGCCGGTGTTTTTCAAAATAAAACCAATGTCTTTATCGGCGATGGACGGCAGCTTTTCGACGACTTTGCTAAAGCCACGGTGCATGTTCAGACCGTGGTCGGCATCACCAATTTCCCGATCAAGACCGGTGAGAAAATCACTTTCGGTGGTGAAGATCTCACCGCAGCGATAGAGCCAGTTAACAATTTGTGTTCTGTTGAGGGACATCATGTATCTCCTTATTTACCCCAGTTGAGAGCAGGGGTGTGAACCGGTGCATCCCATAAGCTCAGCGTGTCGTCATCCACCTGTAACAGGGTGATTGAGAAGCCGGTCATATCCAGAGAGGTACAGTAAGAACCGATCAGGTTGCGCTCAATGACGATGCCGGCGTCCTGGCAACGGCTTTCGAGGCGGTTATAAACGCCGAAGAGTTCTGACAGCGGCGTCGCACCGAGATTATTGACCAGCGCAATGACGCGATCGCCGCTTTGCAACGCGCGCTTGCTTTCTTTGCCTTCCTGCCACGCGCCCTGAACGTTGTCCCAGTGGCGGAGCGTACGGCTGTAGTTGCCGTTTTCCAGCAGGGTATCGAACATTTCATCAACGGTCTGATCGAGGGAAGTGAAGGTGCGGCGGTCAATGCCCGGTTCCCCGTGGATACCCACGCCAAACTCCATTTCGTTATCCTGCAACGTGAACGACGGTTGTCCGGCGGCCGGAACGGTACAGGCGCCAATGGCTATCCCAATGGAGTGGCCCTGGTTATTCAGTTTACGACCCAGCGCCGCACAAACTTCCAGTGAGTCACCGCGTTCGGCGGCAGCGCCGACCAGTTTTTCGATCAATACGGTATTCGCCACACCACGACGACCGGCGGTATACAGACTGTCTTTCACCGCCACGTCGTCATCCACTACCATGGTGGTGACTTTGACGCCGCTTTCATGCAACAGCTCGGTGGCGGTTTCGAAATTAAGAATATCGCCGGTGTAATTTTTGATGATCAGCAGTACGCCTTCGCCGCCATCAATTTGCATGGCGCATTCGAACATTTTATCCGGCGTGGGTGAGGTAAAAATTTCACCCGGGCAGGCACCAGAGAGCATGCCCTGACCAATATAGCCGCAGTGCATAGGCTCGTGTCCGCTGCCACCGCCGGAAAGCAGCGCCACTTTGCCCATTACCGGCGCATCTGCGCGGGTGACATATACCGGATCCTGATGCAGTGCCAGGGAAGGATACGCTTTCGCCAGCCCGGCGAGTTGTTCAGTCAGTACGTCTTCAACACGGTTAATCAATTTTTTCATTATTTATGCTCCGCAGACAGTCCTGGATGGCTGCCAGATTCGGGCAGGCATCTGATGTAGGGTATCGGGTTATACAACGCCACGGCGACTGCTCGCTGCCGATAAGGTAATTTTGCACACGGGTTGGCAAAAGAAAATTGCTGTAATGGGCGTTTCAATACGAAACGTAGCAACATAATAATGTTCCGTATTGGAACGTCATGGTGCATAAAACAGCGAAAATGAGAGGTTGGGCCGTATTTGGCCGGGAAGCTGATTCACGGGTGTTTATGGAAAACAAACCACCTGCAGAGCAGGTGGTTTGTAGGCAAGGTCGATTTCGGCGTTAGCCCGGATAAATTCCGCGATCTTTACGTGCCAGCAGAATGCGTTCGCAGGCAACAATGTAGGCTGCCGTACGCAGTGAGCAGGATTTCTCTGCCGCTTTTTCCCACACGTGTACCATCGCATCGGTCATGATTTTGTCCATGCGATTGTTAATCTCTTCTTCGCTCCAGAAGAAGCTAGCCATGTCCTGAACCCATTCGAAGTAGCTGACGGTTACGCCGCCGGCGTTACAAACAACGTCTGGGACAACCACGATACCGCGGCTTGCCAGAACGTCGTCGGCGTCCGGATAGGTTGGGCCGTTAGCGCCTTCGAGTACCAGTTTACAGGTCAGCGTTTCCGCGCGGTGACGGGTGATCTGGCCTTCGAGCGCGGCCGGGATCAGAATATCCATCTCCAGGCTCCAGAAGGCTTCGCTGGCAATGGTTTCAGCGCCCGGGAAACCGGCAATCTGTTTGTGCTCCAGTTGCCAGGCAGACAACGCGGCCATGTCGATACCCGTTGAGTTAAACAGCGTTGCGGTGTGATCCTGAATCGCGACCACGCGTGCTCCTGCTGCCGCGAACAGGCGGGCGGCTTCGCTGCCGACGTTACCAAAACCTTGCACCGCTACGCGAGCGCCTTCAACGTCGATGTTGGCACGACGCGCCACTTCCAGACCGCTGACGAAAACACCACGACCGGTGGCTTTATCACGGCCTAACGAGCCGCCGAGGTGAATAGGTTTACCGGTGACCACGCTGGTCACGGTGGTGCCGTGGTTCATGGAGTAGGTATCCATCATCCAGGCCATTACCTTTCCGTTAGTCCCCACATCCGGCGCAGGAATGTCTTTCTGCGGCCCGATGATAATGCCGATTTCGCTGGTATAACGGCGGGTTAAACGCTCCAGTTCACCTTCGGAAAGCGAGAACGGATCGACGCGCACGCCACCTTTCGCACCGCCGTACGGCAGGTTCAACGCCGCGCATTTGATGGTCATCCATGCGGACAGGGCCATCACTTCATTAAGATCAACATCAGGATGATAACGCACACCGCCTTTGCCCGGCCCGCGGGAGAGGTTATGTTGCACGCGATACCCTTCAAAATGACGGATAGTACCGTCATCCATCTGCACCGGGATATCGACAATCAGCGCGCGTTTTGGGTGGCGCAGGGTATCCACCCAATGGGAAAGTTCGCCCAGGTAAGGGGCCACACGCTCGATTTGTTGCAGGTAGGTATTCCAGGCAGATGTGCTGCTATCTGAAGCGTAAGATAACTTATCCATGATAAACCTTAGTTATAAAAGTAATATGTTCTTAATTTGGCCGTGGTATACAGTGAATCACACCATATAAACCTAAATTTAACATTTATTTCATAGAATGGCCTGTCCGGCTAACACGGTTTATCGGCATGAAGCGTGTGGGCTTTAGCTGAGAAGTGAATAGTTATTCTTTGATTGTGCTGATATTTCGGTATTTTTGCTGGCTGGATAATTTAATATGCATGATTTATAAAAATCGCAATTTGTCAGATTTATGACGCACCTCTAAAAGTAAATAATATGATAATAAAATGTATTTGCTTTATTGCGATTAAGCTGGGGTCAGTAGGTCACGGCGATGGTAACGGTATCAGTATAGTTGTCAGGCGTGTAGTTCGCGCTGGGAACGGTGGCGTAAACCGGGTAGGTGGTGGTGGTTCCCGTACCGTTGCCCGCGACAGTATTGAGCGATGAATTGCCCCAAACCGTACCGGACGGCCCCGGCGTCGAGCTAAGCTGGTAGGGGACCTTGTCCGTATTTGACCCCGTGCCGGCCATCACGCCGCTGCCTGCCGTATTGCCGTTAGAGGGCTGAAGTCCGATGGTGTAAGGCGTGTTATTGGAACATGCTACGCCCACGGTATTTGAAGCCGTTAGGTTACGCCCGGTTGCCCTGGCGGGCGCAAAGCTAATATTGGTTGCAGAGGTGATATTGCACTGTTTGCTGACCGTCGCCGATACGGTGAAGGGAAGCCTGGCGGCAACGGTATCGCCACAGGTGGTCGGCGGGAAAAGCAATCCAGGATTGAGGGTGACAAGGGCTGTCGCCGCCGTATAGCTATCCTGATAGCTTCCGGGGACCGCTGAGGTTTGTGGCGTGACAATCTGTGCTGATACCGTGAGTGAGCCCGTCACTGGCGTCAGATTCAGCAGGTTAAGCTGTACCATTGGAAAAGTTGTTCCCGACTGATACTGACTCCCCCAGACTTTGGTGTGTCCGGCATCCTGGTAAAGCTGGTATGCCAGCGTTCTGGCAGGTGTTCCGTTTAATGACATATTTCGGGGTGTCACCTGGCCACTGACGGCTGAGGCGCCAATATTAAAACAGAGGTTGATCCCTGCCAGCGCGTCGCCAAGCTCTTTGGTGCAGGTGTAGTTGAACGTCATTGATGACGTTGCGCCTGTCGCAGACAGCGGATTGACTGAGCCCAAATTTATGGGTTGTACATTGCTCACCGAACAGGTTACGGCATGGCTAATCGCCGGACAAAAGAGTACGGCTGCGATGAGTAACAGATGCCTTAACCTCATGAGCGCACTCCTGTTAGTGTGGCCGGCAAACCAGTGGACCTATTTGCACAATCCCCTTTGCGGAAGCGGGATAGTCAAATTGCACGCGACAACTGCCGGTGTCTGTCTCAACGCGTAGCGCGTTGTGCTGTTCCAGCGTGTCGAACCAGGTCATCCCATCAAAACCAACGACAGACGATTGTCCTGCTCCGCTGATGGCGTATGCCATGCTGCCTTCGGGAATGGGTTTACCCTGATTGTCGACGAGGATGACCTGCGCAGCGCGCACCGGGGTAATGCCAAAGCTAACCAATGTACCGGAACGATCGGCAGGCGTTGCATTCGTCTCAACGCGTGCGATCCGCATATTGGCGGGGAGATCCATAGGGTCAATACTGATCAGGTTTTTTTGATAACTGTTCAGCGGCGTGACCAGCAATAGCCCCTGGTCGTCGCTGCGACCAATCAGGTTATTTTGTAATTTAATCGGGACGTCAGGAACGCCGTCAGTTGATACGACGGCAAAGCCATTGTTGATTTCACGTGCTGCAAACAGGCCGCCGCCCATGGTAACAAGCGATCCGGTGGCGCCTGCGTAGCCGTAATGGTTATCCGGTAAACGGCTAAATCCCGCGTACGCTTTACCATAACGACCCAGATATCCCACTTCTCCCTGACCGCTTTGCCGGGAAGCCTGCTGACTTGCGGCCAGATTCCAGCCCCAACCGCCGTCGGCAGGAGGCGTCAGGCTGGCGTTGAGCTGGTAGCCGGTCTCATCATTGGTGCGTTGTAGGGTGCTGCTGGCACTGAGATTGTTATCAGTGGTCATTGTCACCATCAGATAGAGACTGCGATCGCGGTTATCGTCGATGTTTTGGTTGAATCCGGCATTCAGTGAAATGTTGTCGGTAATCGATTTGAACCAGCTGGCGTTGGCGTAGCGCACCGCATTTTCGTGCGGATAACGAAACTGCAGGTAACTCAGGCTGACATTACCGGCAGCCTCCAGCGAATAGCCAATGACCGTATTGCTGTTAAGCGTCGGTGGCGGCTCGCCATAATGGGTGGCGACATCACGATAATCGCCGGAAGTGGCCGTCGTACTGGTACTGAAATTAAACCGTTCGCCGGACCAACGATAACCAAAACTGTACAGAAAACCGTTCTTTCCTGCGTCGGTACTTGCGGCAATTGAGGTCGAAAACGTGCCGCTGCGGGTGCCTGGGATCCAGTCGTTACTGAAGCCCGCGTTAATCAGTCCATCGCTGGTTTCAGCGTGAGTCCCGGCAGTGAACGTATTGCTAAACCCACGACGCCATGTACCGCTCAGTACCGGTGCGCTGGCATAATCAAAAGAGGAGTAACCATAGTTTTCGCGTACCGTACCCAATTCTGCAGACCAGGCAGTTAATCCTTCCCGCAGGAGTTGCTGATCGTTGTAGAACGAGAAATTTTGTACGCTCGTTCTGCCCAGCGCATCCGTCATCATTACCTGACCCGTTCCCGCGCCGCTGATGTTCGGCATTGTGTTGATCTGAAAGCTACCCGCGGGGACTTCTCCGTTGTAGTACCTGACGCCGTCGACGTACAGCTCAACGTTTGACGGCAACGTCGCGGAGCCAAGATATGCAGGGAGCGGGGTGGTTGGCATATAGGGCCGCAAACCAAAATCGGTTCCTATCTGAATGCCGCCGATACGCGTCGGTCGGGACCAGATAAGTGAACTGGTCAGGGTATCGCCAACGGTTACCGCCAGCATCGTTTCGGGAAATGACGTACGCCAGCTGGTATCGAGTCGCTCAACGCTGTTATCCGCATTTTCCTCGGTGGAATACTGCGTCAACTGGGTGGTGCTGAGCACGCCTGCAGCATTGAAAGCGCGGAATTCGCTGAAGGTATTTATTGCGCTTTCATCCCCCTGTTGGGTATAGATATCGTAATTGAGCAGCGCTCCGCGTGATGTTGTCGCCGTCGGCGCGGTCTCCACGGGGGAGTTAAGCTGCGTGGTCGCAAGATCGAGTGAACTGAGTGGCGCAGTAAGCGAAAGCGTTTGCAACTGAACGTTATAGTCAATGGTTAGCTCGGGGATATCGTTCAGGCAGACGGCGTGAGTGGCGTCAGGCGCAAAGCGAAAGCCCATTTTTCGCAGGGTATCTGCCCCTGCATAGAGCTTTCCATTATCGTAACCCAAATGCACCAGCCCAACGGGATTCCCATTTAAGGTGACGTCGAGATACAAATTGACCCCCACGAGCTGAGCTGCGCCATTAATAACACCATCTTCGCTCTGGTTATTATTCAGCGTTTGTGCGCAAACCATTCCCGATATTAATACTCCATTGAGAAAGCAATATTTCACCAGAAGCCAGGATCTGTTACAGATCTTGTACTGTTTTTTGGCCATTGATTGTGACTTCAACTTTCCCGCCATCATGAGTATTACTGGCCGACGGGGAGACTATCCAGCGCATTGTTGAGCCGGGTAAAACGTAGCCTAACAGACCGGGCGTAATAACTTTTTTAGCACCGTCAGGGCTTATAAATGTTGCAGCAGATAATTGTGCATGCCCATTTCCCTGGTTACTCACTTCAATAAATTTTTTGCCATCAAGCTGTTGTAATTTCCATTGCAATTTAGCCTGCGTTTGCGCCGCTGATGTTGGTTGAATGAAAACGGGGACGGAATAATGCAGCACAAACTGAAGCTTATTTTTTTCTACTTTTGCAGGCGGTAACTCATTTATCGATAACCGATAAGCGTCTTCAGCATGTGCCGAAGGTGGGCCGGTCCGAATAACGCGAATCAACTGACGTTCTCCAGGGGCTAATGCCAGCATCGGCGGGCTAATGACCAGCCCCTGAGAGGGGGAAAGTTTGTCGCCGTAAGCGCTCTGGCTCCAGCGAAAAACCCGAACCTGGGCATTGAGCACATTTTCACCCGCATTACTAAGCCAGATACCATCGGCATTTTGCGTCGCGAGCAAAGTTAATGTGACCGGGGCGATTTGCAGCCCGCTGGCGGCGGCAGGGTTGAGGCTCGCAACCATCCCTAACAGGCATGCGCAGGCACACTGCTGAACAGACAGTTTTACTCTCATGTGGCTTCCTGAAGTTAGTAGTTAACGTTAACCGTTACCGTGTCGGCATAGTCGTCAGGAGTGAAGTTGGCGCTCGGTGCGGTGGCATAAACAGTAAACGTTTGCACCAGCCCGGTCCCCGTCGCCGCTACGCCGTTTCCAGGCGCGGTGTCGGTGGCGGTGTTCCCCCACACCGGACCTGTTGCTGATGTTCGATTTAGCTGGTAGGGCACTTTATCGGTATTGGTGGCAGCGTTAGCCACGGAGGACATGGCGCCTGAGCCTGTCGTCGTCCCCCCATTGGCGGCCGACGGCGCCAGACCGATAAAATAGGGCGTGGTTTTTGAGCAATTAATCGAAATCGTGTTGCTTGCATTGGTATTTGTTGCCGTGGTATTCACCGGCCCAAGCGTGATATTTGAAGCCGAACCGGCAGTCACGGTACAGGCCTTTTGAATCGTCATCAGTACCTGAAATGTTCCGTTAACGGTTGCTGCATTTGCCACGGGAATAATGGAAAAGGCGCAGCAACAAAGAATTAAGCGTTTGTCTAAGACTAGAGCCATATCCTTTACCTTTTTCAAATAACCACATTTATTACTTTAGAAAAACAATAATGTGGTACAAGAAGACATGGTTTAACCCTAGAATAAGTATTAGGCGTGCGCCAGTTGATCTAATAAATTTTACTTAGGAAAAAGGTGATGTCGTTTGCAAAAAAATAATACCCACGGGTGAGTATATTGTTTTGTTTTTATGCTACTGCGGGTATTAAGTCAGGCGGGTAGGGAACACAGATTCATTGGATGGCATTCAAAATAACCACCCAAAAAATGAGAATTAGTAAGATTTATCTTACTCAGCTCATTACTGCGATACATGTTGGTTACGGGCTGTGAAAAATGACTTTATAACCTTGTTCGTTCCAGTGTTGTAGAAGTTCATTTTGTCTGCGGGTTGGCGTAATACCAGTCCAGACAAAAAGCGTTTGCCCGGGGAAGAGTTCAGGTCTTGGCGATTCAATGGGTTCAGCAAGCACGGCAATATGCCAGCCCGATTGCGATAAACGCCAGGCTTCGAGCCATAAACGGGTTCGGTCTTCAACATCCCAGGCCATCAGGATGGCATCTTTCCCTGATTTGCGCCGCGTTTCAGACAGCAGGGTGGCTACATATTCAATCAATGCGCCATCAAGCATACTGTTCATGATACGGGATGTATTATGGTCAAGTATCAACCGCTGACGCACAGGAAGATAAACGCGATCAATCAACGCATCTACGGGGTAGGCGCGACCGAGTGCGATAATTTTGGCTCGCAGCTTCGGGGGATACGCCATACGAAGAATGCCCATCATCTCTTCTTGCAACTGATTCCAGTCGTCGTCAGTTTCACGGGTACTGGTTTCCAGCAATGCTTTAACTTTGCCAACGGGTGTGCCACTGCTAATCCAACGTTTTATTTCTTCAATACGTTGAATATCCTCTTCATCAAAGAGTCGGTGGCCACCTTCGCTGCGTTGAGGTTTGAGTAAACCGTAACGTCGTTGCCATGCCCGAAGGGTGACAGGATTTATCCCGCAACGTTCTGCGACATCCCCAATGCTGTAATAAGCCATAATTCCCCCAGACACTCATGATTCTCCGTCACCGATATGCGGTTCCTGCTACTTTGTACAACATGCATCAAATTGTACAAAACATACATAGGATTCTAGCAAAATTAAGATTTACTTTACTATCACGTAGGGAGTAAATGCTGAATTTTTATGTTCAGCATAAAAGAGGTGGCGGGATTATTGTGTAATAACAATACGTTAATTATTATAACGCTGAGAAATCATTTTTTCTCTGGCCACGCGACAGACGGAGTACCATTCAGGCAGGCTCTTGCAAACAGGTTACCCTGGAAGATCTCAATACCCGCGGATTCAAGCCACATCCACTCTTCAGGTTTTTCGACGCCGACCGCAGAAATCATAATCTCCAGTGAAGCGCAGCATTTGATTATGGCCTGAATGATGGCCTGCCGTGGTCCACTTTTATGCACATCAGTGATGAGTTCGCGGCTTATCTTAATTCGGTCCGGTTGAAAGCGAGACAAAAGCTGAAGCCCGGCAAAACCTGCCCCGAAATGATCTATCGCCACACATATTCCCGCTGCCTTGAGTGACTTCACGGCCTGCGCGAACGTATCAAAACGCGAAATAACTTCACTTTCGGTAAACTCAACAATGATTTGTTCAGGCACCAGTCCATGCGCCGCGATTTCGTTTATAAGAAAGCTGACTGCATCGGGTCTGTTTACCAGGGTCATGGGTAACAGATTAACCGACAGCATTTTGTGATTAAGTCCCAGTGCGCTTGCCATTGCAAATGCAGTCTTTTTGCTCTGCAGATCAGCGGCATACACATCTTCAGGTTTGAATTTGTCAAAATACGTTGCGGGCGTTTCACCGTCTTTACCGCGAATAAGGGCTTCCAGCGCAATGACGCGCTGTGACATAGGATCGATAATTGGTTGAAAAGCAAAGCTGAAATCTGTATCTGACGGGAGTGTGCTTTCATCCAGGATGGTACAGGTATTGTCGGTTATAAAACTCCAGTAATCAGGCGCAGGTATTTCAAAATAGCTCGATTTTTCCGTGGCGAGGACAAATGTGCGGAAAAACTGTAATGCTCTGTCATCATACGTGAGCTGAAATTTGGACGTACCCTTATTGAGTACAGCTTGCAGGACGTCATTCCGTTCATGTTTTTGTAAATCAAATAACTCCATCCCTAAATTTCCGAATCTTCTCGCAGGTGCGTAATCACACATCAGTTCAACGATATTGTGGTGCCGGGGGTCGTTACAAATACAACGATAGATCTCTTTTACCTGCTCCTCTGGGCCTTCAAGCAGTTGGAAAAAGTGATGGCCGTTAAAGAGTAAGATCCCCGTAACATCTGATCGCCTGTTTTTGATATTTGCGGCTGTCACCATATCCTCAAGCGCTTTGAGAGGGGCGTCTTCACGTAGATGGCTACGGTAAATAATGGTCGTGAGCATGGACAGTCCGGGATCAAGGAAGGAGAAGAGGTCTGGTCAGTATCAGACAAACCAGGTTACGCCCTGATTTTAATACATAATTCTAACTTTGTCTTTACAAATAAGCGGGCTAATACAGATCAATTTCATTGATAACACAAAGTAATTTGTACAAAGAAATTGGATTTCATATAGATCCGAACTATCGTAACTACATGATTTAATTAATTTAGCATTTTTTGCTAAAAATTAGCGTGCTATGTTGTACACATTTTCGGTACAGCTTTGCTACTGTTATAAAACTTAATATTCACCAGCATTTTGTTACAGGAGCACTCCATGCAGCAGCATACCGTTCGCACTGATTCTGCAAGCGCGATTTCTCGTTACTTTGCTAAAGCGCATCTGCCAACCCAACAGGAAACGTTGGGCGAAATCGTGACTGAGATACTAAAAGATGGGCGCAATCTCAGTCGCAAATCACTGTGTACCAAACTTCTGCACCGTCTTGAAAATGCATCAGGTGAGAATGAACAGAAACATTACAATGCGTTAATCGGCCTGCTTTTCGAATAAAATAAAGCCCTACTATGATTATGGGTAAGTAGTGAAGGAGTTATGAAGAAACCTGACAGTGAACGCTTGAAACATGAATTTACAGGTTTGGCTGTGCTAGAAATTTTGCGAATGCATAAAGACGTTTCGTTAGCTGCACTGATTAAGCAATTGCGGCTTATGCATGCCAGTGAAATGGATGGTACACGTAAACAATTAATTGACAGCGTTATCAATGATTTCACAAATGTTAATCCGGGGAAGATAAGCAGAAAACCGGAAAAAACGAGAGATGAGAGTGCTTTCAGTGCCAGCAAAAACCCTAAATTACATTAAAGATAATTCTCCAGACTATACAAGCGAGGTTACCATGCTTCATGAAATTAATGTCCACAGTGTAATGACGGATAAAGCTTTATCAAGTTACTTCCATAATGCAGGTGAACTATTAGCAGATGAGTCAGTGGTATTGGGGCAGGCGGTTACAAATGTAATTCTGGCAGGTGATAATGTTAATAATAAAAACATCATTTTAAGCCTGATTAGTTCGCTGGAGTCAACAACTGACGTTGTCAAGGCAGACATTATCAGAAAAACCCTGGAAATAGTGTTACGTTATACGGCTGATGACGTCTAATGAGGTAGCTCATTAATATAAATACACAGCACAATTATTGTATGATGTAAGTTCTGTCGCTTCGCTGTTTGGATTAAGACTATACATAGCATCCTCTTATTTTTATGACTGCATATTATGGAGTTGATATGGCTAATTCAATTCCGGAAGATTTTATTTTCCGCTGCGCTTTGTATAAGGATATAGAGCGTAATGTCATGTTAAAACAGGGTTGTATCAGTAATGATGTTCTTATTCAGGCATTCAGCACGCAGTTGAAGAATGAGAAGAATGTGATACTGACCGATCTCTATTCACAGATTCTGGCACATCTTCAACTCGATAAAACTTCGCAGCCCGGTGAGGTCAATGGTGATTTTTCGTTGAGGTCATAATGATGAACATCGTGCAGGAACATGCTGGAAACGCAGTTTTATGGATTGATGATATCTTTATCAGGCAAGGGTTAAGGAATATCCTTACAGATATCGTTTTTGAAGATGACAAGGCGCGACTTGTTTTCTTCACCGCTAATCATTTTGACGCGGTAAAAAAGCAAAATTACGATCTGAATACATATCGTCTGGTGCTGCTGATTGATGGCCATCTGTATCAGTATCTCAATGACATCTCACTTTACAGACTGCCAGTAGATAGCGATGTTGCCTCAATCAAGCAATTTATTATTGATATTACTCGTGCTGGTGGAAAGCACGAGCATCAATCGGAACTCAATATCTCCTTGACTGCGCGAGATAAATATATTTTAACGCAGCTAGGGGAGGGGCGAACTGTTTTTGAGATATCTGCCATGTTAAATCTACACTTAAAAACCATTTACCAGGCCAGGCAGAATCTGATCAAGAAACTTGGTTGCTCAGGGCTGATTGATTTTCAGGGAATACTGCAAGCGCAAATATTCCGCAACTGGCTGAAGCATGCCTGATCATCGATACGCTGAACTTACCTTCAGCGATTTGTGTAAGTTTAAATCAATCGCTCGGGTTATCTCATCGATGATGTCTTCTGTTGTGAACATAAATTAACGCGCATTATAAGAGGGTGATGATAAAGCCTTGTCGGGATGCTTATGATTTATTTACAGATTTTAGCAACCCCGTGCGGTTCAGCTCGTTAATAATGCACTCTGGTTCTTCACACAGAGGCATATTGTCTATATCTAAAATGCCATCATTTTTATGTGGATCATCAGCCTGCAGGTCTGCAAACAGTGGAGTAAGATCCGGCGGTGCTTCGCCTCGTTCGGCCACCAGCTCAAACGTTTTATTTTTTGCCGCCTCGTTAGTCAGGGCACTGACCAGAACCTGGGCGATTTGCTGCCTTGATATCACACCATCTTCTGGTGTTCCTGCATGGCGACGATCCCCCTGGAGCAATACGATTCTGTGTTCATCATCATTGTTGTAATCAAACCAGCCGGGTCTGACGATGGTATAGGGGTGACCACTCGCTCTGACCAGACGTTCGGCACGTCTTTTCCAGTCATGAACCTCAGTGCGTTGATTCCAGGTACTGAGTCGTTCAGTCACGCCAATCGTGGTCATTAAACCGATGCGTACAGGTGTATCCCTGAAGAGTCGTAAAATGTTACGTACACCGCCGTAATCTATCGCTCTGGCGCCAATACGCCCCTGGCCATCGGAACCGAGAGTGAAGATGATGGCATCAATATCTTTCGGCAAATCGGTAAGTGTTTCAGGCATTGAAACATCGCCGTAAAAAACATCCGTTCCACGCGGAAGTAATTTTACTTTCCGTTTATTTCTGACCAGCGCCACGGGCTGATGACCCATTTCGATAGCGGTATTCACGACATGAAGACCAATACTTCCGGTCGCGCCTGCAATGAGTATTTTCATGATAAACCTTCTGATAATTCAGACTTATTTTCTCTACAGTCAGAATATCAATTATCATTATTGTCAGTAATAGGGCTAAAATGATTGTGTCTATGAACACCCTTCATGAGTGCGCGATGAAGGGAATGCCACCATAAGGAAATCGCCGATGCTTAAAGAAAACTTCAACGAACTGCAAATCTTTCTGGTGGTGGCAAGGGAGCGAAGTTTTACCAAAGCAGCGGGCAAACTGGGTGTTTCTCAGTCTGCACTCAGCCATGCGATGAAGGCGCTGGAGGAAAGGCTCAATATCCGCCTTCTGACCCGTACGACCCGAAGCGTTGCCCCTACGGAAGCCGGTGAGCGAATTATTGCCTGCCTTGAACCGCGTATTGCCGATCTTGAACAGGAGCTGGAATCGCTGGTTCAACTGAACGGCACTGCCTCCGGCAATATCCGCTTATCTGCTGGGGAGCATGCCGCGCGAAGTCTGGTTTGGCCAAAGTTAAAACCTTTCCTCAGGGAATATCCGGAAATTAATCTCGAACTGGTGGTTGATAACGGCTTTGTCGATATTGTTGAGGGCCGTTTTGATGCCGGGATCCGCCTGGGCGAAAGCGTGGATAAGGATATGGTTGCTGTAAGAATTGGCCCGGACATGCGCATGGCCGTGGTGGGAGCACCGTCTTACTTCGCGGCAAACCCTGCACCTGAAACGCCGCACGAGCTACAAAATCATCGGTGCATCAATATGCGCCTGCCGACTGCCGGTGGGCTTTATCACTGGGAGTTTGAGAAGGAAGGGAAACCGTTACGGGTCAGAGTGGAAGGGCAGGTAACGTTTAATCAGCAGGCAGAAAGGATTGATGCTGCTTTATCCGGTTTTGGCATTGCCTGTATGCCTGAAGACAGGGTGCAGGATTATATAAAGTCAGGAGAGCTTATTCAGGTTCTGCAGGACTGGTGTCCGTCTTTCCCTGGATATTATCTTTACTACCCGAGCCGTAAGCAGCACCCGCCCGCATTTGCGCTGATGATCGATGCACTTCGCTACGCCCAATAACGGGTCCGTAGACCCGTTCGGGTATTAACGGCCTACGCGGGCCAGGTGCTCAGGAGAGTAACGTTCACCGACGATGTTAATCGTTTCCAGCGCTTGGGTTATCTGCTGCGTATCCTTCTGCGAAAGAATGATGTCGGCAGCCCCCAGGTTTTCCTCCAGCCGGTGCAGTTTGGTGGTACCAGGGATAGGAACAATCCACGGCTTTTGTGCCAACAGCCATGCCAGCGCGATTTGCGCAGACGTCACACCTTTCTCGGCCGCCAGTTCACCCAGCAAGGTGACCAGCTTTTCATTGGCTTCAATCGCCTGCTCGGCGAAACGCGGCACTTGGCTTCTGTAATCATCCTTGCCAAAAGTGGTTCCTGGCTTAATCGATCCCGTCAGGAAGCCTTTGCCTAATGGGCTGAAGGGAACGAAACCAATACCCAGTTCCTCCAGTAACGGCAGGATTTCCTGCTCAGGTTCGCGCCACCACAGAGAGTATTCGCTTTGCAGCGCAGTGACCGGTTGTACGGCATGTGCACGACGAATGGTTTGTGCGCCCGCTTCGGACAGACCGAAATGTTTGACTTTGCCTTCCGCTATCAGGTCTTTCACGGTTCCCGCAACATCTTCAATAGGGACATCCGGGTCGACACGGTGTTGGTACAGCAGATCAATGACATCAGTCTTAAGGCGGCGTAATGATCCTTCCACGGCTTCACGGATATGCTCCGGACGGCTGTTTAAAATCTGCTGCTTGTTGTCCGCACCGAAGGTAAAACCAAACTTGGTGGCAATAACCACACGGTCACGAAACGGTTTTAAGGCTTCGCCTACAACCTCTTCATTAAGAAAGGGGCCATACACTTCAGCGGTATCGAAGAAGGTGACGCCACGTTCAACCGCTGCGCGAATGAGCTCGATAGCCTGACGGGTATCGGTCGCCGGACCGTAGCCATGGCTTAAGCCCATGCAGCCGAGCCCAAGCGCGGATACTTCGAGTCGGGATTTACCCAGATAACGTTTTTGCATTGAATGAATACCTCTTTTATCGCGACTTAAACATCAAGTTTGCGGCCGGTCAGCCATTCCACCATCGCCGGATCGCGGTGAGAGAAGAAGGCGCTGGTTGCAGTGTCGAGGGCAGCAATCTGCAGCATATCTTCAGAACTGAGTTCAAAATCGAGAATGTTAATGTTCTCTGCCATGCGTTCTTTGCGCACCGATTTCGCCAGTGAAATGATGCCTCGCTGGAAGATCCAACGCAGAACAACCTGGCCCACGCTTTTGCCGTACTTCTGACCAATTGCCGTTAATACGGGATGCTGGAACAGACCATTTTTCCCCTCAGCAAACGGAGCCCAGGCTTCCGGCTGAATGCCACGGCTTTGATTCCAAGGAACGGCATGCAGCTGCTGGTTGAAGGGGTTAACTTCAATCTGGTTTACCGCAGGGGCAACGTTGTTGAAGGCGATAAGGTCGGCCAGTCTGTCAGGATGGAAGTTGCTGACGCCAATAGCGCGAATTTTTCCTGCCTGTTGTAATTCTTCCATGGCACGCCATGCCCCATGGACATCACCGTAAGGCTGGTGAATCAGATACAGGTCAACATAATCAAGTTGCAGACGATTCAGGGAGCGTTCGAACTGGGCTTTAGCGCCTTCGTAATGAGTATCCTGCAGCCACAGCTTGGTCGTTACAAAGAGTTCGTTACGGGCGATACCACTTTGTTTCAGAGCGTTCCCGACCTGGGTTTCATTCTGGTAAGACGCGGCGGTATCGATCAGGCGGTATCCCGTATCGATGGCATCAATCACGGCTCTTTCGCATTCAGCGGCATCAGACATTTGAAACACACCAAAGCCCAGCAGGGGCATTTCAATACCGTTGTTCAGTTTTACAGTTTGCATGACGTTATCCTTTGGCTGTTGTCGAGGAAAAGCATAACGCAAAGTTATTTATTCGATTAGATGGGGTAATTAGCTAGGGTTTATTAGATGTGTTCATTAATTTTGAGGAGGGCTGATGGGCGGTGTTGCGCCAGATATCGTCATTCACACCCTGAGACCTTCAACAAAGGTTGTCTGACGAACTTAGCACACAGCCTTATTTTCTTGCGTGGCCGAAAATATATCCATTACTGGAATCCATCAGCGATTTATTGCTGATGCGTTATCTATGAGCCCCGGGAATGGCTTTCCTGATTAGCAATAATCGCGGCCACCTGCATCACCTCTGCTGGTGGTCGCTGCATACTGATTTGTCTGGCCATATAATGCATGTAAGGGTCGACATGACTGAAAATTGCCTTGTAGCCCGCACACAGGTGATTATGCCAGCGCTCGCCCATTTTATGTATCCGGTGCTTCGGGCAACCGCCATGACAGGCAAATCGCCACTCACAGCGCATGCACTCTGAACTCACCTCTGTTTTAGCAAGCCCAAACCTGCGTTGCTGTTTGCTGGCGACCATCTTCGCCAGGCTATCCCGGCGCAGATTTCCCAACCGGTGCTCAGGGTAAACGTAATGGTCGCAGCTGTAGACGTCACCGTTTTGCTCCACGACCAGACCAAAACCGCAGGAAGACTGCATTACGCACAGTGATGGCTTTTCACCAAGCCAGGCCGCCAGCGCGCTATCAAACATCTGTACATACACGCGGCCAACGTCCCTGCGTATCCACAGGTCAAATACCCCCTTCATGAAGTTCCCCCATTGTTCCCCGGATACTGACCACTCCGTGACGGAACCGGCGAGTGTCTGCGGGTAGAGTAATTCACCATACTTTTCGTTAGCCGGGCGCTGCTCGACCGCCGGGATAAACTGAACAAACTCAGCCTTCAGTTCCTGGGTCAGATACGCGTAAATCTCTTGCGGATGTTCAGCGGTGACATTATTGACGACAGTCAGAACATTCACATCAACATGGTGTTTCTTCAGCAAATCCATCGCCCGCAGTACGTTGTCAAAAACAGACTGCTTACTCCGGGTCTTCCTGTAGCGGTCGTGCAACCAGGCTGGACCGTCAATCGACAGGCCGACCAGAAACTGATTTTTCGCCAGGAATGCAGCCCATGCCTCGTCAATCAGCACGCCATTGGTCTGGATGCTGTTACTGATACGCTTCTTCCCGGCATATTTGCTCTGCAACTGCATCGCCTTTTCATAGAAAGCAATACCGGCAAGCGTTGGTTCGCCTCCCTGCCAGGTAAATTCCACCTCTGGGCCAGGGTTCGCCTCAATGTACTGCCGCACATAGGCTTCAAGCGTGACATCATCCATATGCCGGGCGGGTTTACGGGGTTTCAGCGTGCTCTGTTCTTTTTCCAGATAGAAGCAGTAATCGCAGGCGATATTGCACTGATAGCTGACGGGCTTGGCCATCAAATGGAATGGTTTGCTCATGGTCGCTCCTGAATAAATCACACACGAAATTTAGTGATATTGCTCACTCTTTTATCACTGTGTTTTGACTTTGGCCAAAAAAGACTGAAACATAGTTTTCATTGATATCAATATAACATGAAATATAAACTTCATAACACCAACATTAGGGGTCTTTATGAGCAAACTGTTTGCCGGAGCACAAAATCTGGGTAAATCGTTTATGCTGCCGATTGCCGTCCTGCCAGCCGCAGGTCTGCTTCTGGGATTCGGTGGCGTGTTCACCAATCCGGTTACCATCTCCACCTATCCAGCCCTCAACAGTGAAGTGATTCAGGCGATTTTTACCGTCATGAAACTGTGTGGTAGCGTGGTCTTCGATAATCTCTCTCTGCTGTTTGCCGTGGGCATCGCTGTAGGTATGGCACGAAGCGACAAGGGAACGGCCGGTCTTGCTGCAGTACTTTGCTTTATCGTCATGAACAAGGCGATCAACGCGTCACTATTGCTATCTGGAACGCTGGCCTCAGAGAATCTGGCCGCAGCCGGGCAGGCGAGTGTAATGGGGATCACTACGCTAC
Source organism: Citrobacter sp. RHBSTW-01044 (assembly GCF_013781945.1). Taxonomy (NCBI): domain Bacteria; kingdom Pseudomonadati; phylum Pseudomonadota; class Gammaproteobacteria; order Enterobacterales; family Enterobacteriaceae; genus Citrobacter; species Citrobacter sp. RHBSTW-01044. The sequence goes on from NZ_CP056180.1 coordinate 2,101,593, forward strand.
AAACCGGCGTGATGGGCGGGATCATTAGTGGTCTGCTGGCCTTCTGGGTTCAAAAGCGGTTTGGCAAAACCGAGCTACCCAGTCTGCTGGCCTTTTTCAGCGGCTCCCGTTTCGTGCCTATTGTCAGTTCCTTTTTTGCCATCTTCCTCGGGGTGGCGCTGTTCTGGGTCTGGCCTCATATCCAGACGGGCATTACCCATCTGGGGGGGCTGGTTGAAAAAACCGGTTATGTTGGGACCCTGTTCTACGGCATGATCCTCAAATGCCTCATTCCCTTGGGCCTTCATCATCTGTTCTACCTGCCATTCTGGCTGACCAGTGTGGGAGGGGAGCAAATGGTGAACGGACACCTGGTACAAGGAACGCAAAAAATCTTCTTTGCCCAGTTGGCCGATCCCTCTGTGACGCAGTACTACATCGGGGTATCCCGTTTCATGGCCGGGCGTTTCGCAGACTTTATGTTCGGCCTGCCGGGTGCAGCGCTGGCTATCTACCATTCTGCCCGTCCTGAGAACAAGAAAAAAGTTGCCAGCCTGATGCTTTCCGCTGCGCTAACTGCGTTTGTCACCGGCATTACTGAGCCGCTGGAATTTGCGTTCATGTTCTGCGCGCCGTTGCTGTATGGCATGCACATTGTGCTGACCGGCGTTGCATTTATGTTTACACACATCCTGCAAATCACGGTTGGACAGACATTCTCCGGTGGGCTTATCGACTTTCTGCTGTTTGGTGTTCTTCAGGGTAATGCCAAAACCAACTGGCTGCTGATGCTCCCTCTCGGTGTGGTCATGTTCTGCCTGTATTACTTCTCCTTCCGCTTCCTTATCAAATGGCGTCAACTGAACACGCCGGGCCGTGAAGATGACGCAGAAGATGAACAGCCGGTAGCGGCATCTGTCAGTGGCAGTGAACGGGCTGCAGGGATCGTGCAGGCACTGGGGGGCCGGGACAATATTGTTGATGTGGATTGCTGCGCTACTCGTCTTCGTATCACAGTCAAAAACCCACAAAGCGTTGTTGTGGACGCCTTTAAACTACTCGGCAGCCGTGGGGCGTTTATCCGTGGAGAGGGGGTGCAGGTAGTCTACGGCCCACACGTGACGCTGATTAAAAACGAAGTCGAAGAATTTATCGGTTCATAAAGAAGAGACGTTTTATGAAAGCTGTAATGTTGATGTTTGATACGCTGACGCGTAACCACCTCGCCCCTTATGGGGGCGATGCCATCACTCCCAATTTTACCCGGCTAGCCCGTGAGTCTGCGCAGTTTGATAACTTCTATGTCGGCAGCATGCCCTGCATGCCAGCCCGACGCGAACTGCATACTGGGCGTTATAATTTTCTGCACCGCAGTTGGGGGCCATTGGAGCCGTTCGATTTCTCAACGTTCCAGGCGCTGAAGCAGGCTGGCATTCATACCCATATGGTGACCGACCATAAACACTACTGGCGTGATGGCGGAGCGACCTACCATACCCGTTATTCCACCTTTGAGTTTATCCGCGGCCAGGAAGGGGATTGCTGGAAAGGGCAGGTTGAAAAACCAGCCATCAACTGGCAGGGAATGGAAGACGAAGAAACCCTGCGCCGTCGCAGCGGGCGTATGATCCAGGACCTGATTAACCGTGCGGCGATGCCCATCCAGGACGATCACTTTACTCACCGTACCATCAGTGCCGGTATAGATTTCCTGGAAACCAATAAAGATCAGGATAACTGGTTCCTGCAGATCGAATGTTTCGACCCCCATGAACCGTTCTTCGTACCGGAAAAATACCTTGCGCAGTATGGCTGCACCCCTGATGAATTTGACGGGTGGGTGCCTTACTACTGCGGCGCACCTGGCGGCAGGGATGATGATAAAGTCCGAAAATTCTACCAGGCACTCATCACCATGTGTGACGACTACCTTGGCCAGGTGATGGACAAGCTGAAAGCACTGGAGCTGTGGGAGGACACGTTGTTCATCGTCTGTACCGACCACGGATTCCTGTTGGGAGAGCATCAATGGTGGGGCAAGAACATCATGCCGGTGTACAACGAAATCGCAAACACACCGTTCTTTATCCGCGATCCACGTTGTAAAGCAGAAGGCGTACGCCGCAGCGCGCTGGCACAGACTATCGATATTCCGGCAACTCTGCTGGAGTATTTCGACGTTCCACGTCCGCCATCCATGACCGGTAAGCCGCTGCGTCCGGCTGTGGAAAATGATACCCCAGTACGTGATTATGCGATGTTTGGCTACTTTGGCGGCCACATCAATATCACCGACGGCGAGTACGTCTATATGCGCTGCCCACGGGAGGAAGGGAAGGGGGGGCTGTATGAATATACCCTGATGCCGGCCCGAATCGACAGCATGTTCAAGATGAATGAGCTGCAGAATATCACTATCCATCCCGGCTTTGATTTCACCCAGGGCGCGCAGGTCATGCAAATTCCTGCAACCTTTGGTTATCTGAATCCGTGGCGGTTCGGGGATAAACTCTTCGATCTCAACGCCGATCCGCAGCAGATGCGTCCTCTTCACGACAGTGAACGTGCGTTTCACTACGCGCAGGCAATAACCGGACTGATGGAACGGCATGATGCACCACCAGAACTCTACGTCCGTTTTGAACTGGACATGCTAACGCCGGAACGCGAAATTGCCTTCGCTGAGCGCTGGGCCAGACAGCGTCCATGGACCGGGAAAGCCTATCGCTGTGCGCATCATGGCGTGGAAGAGGCATTACGTTTTGTCCTCAGTGCAGCCAAAGAGCAGGGCATAACGCAGGATGAGTTGCTGAAGCATTTCCCGGCCGGACATTCACTGGCTGAAAGGGATATCTTCACGCTGATTGATGCTTGTTTCACCGGAGACCGGCATAAGGCGCTGGTTTATCAGAGCCGATTGCTGCTGAGGACAGAGTAACCATGAACGTCTCGCAGCTTGAAAATAACCGCTTTCTGGTCGTGGTGAACGCGGCGGGCGGTGAGCTATCTTCTCTGCGCGATAAATCCACGGGGCGTGAATGGTTGTGGCAACCGCAGCCAGGCGTCTGGAATAACTCGGCTACGCAGCTGTTTCCTGTGGTCGGGGCGCTCATCAATGAAGGACTGCGTGTAGACAATCGACATCTGCCGTTACCGGCGCACGGTTTTTTACGACATCAGACGTTTACCTGCCTTGAACAAGGTGTGAACCATCTGTTGCTGGAAGCCTGCTCCACCTCTGAAACCCTTGGCGTATGGCCATGGTGCTGGCGGATTCAGTTACGGCTCATGTTGCATGAGTTTGGGGTCAGTGTGACACAGCGAGTTTTTAATGATGACCGTCAGCCATTCTTGTATTCCATTGGCTGGCACCCCGGGTTTGCGCTGCCTGTGTCCAGCCAAACGGGATGGCAGGTGAAGTTTGGTGAGCTGGCGGTCAGAGGGCCTTTTCCGACGCGTAACAGAACACTGGTCACGGAAGACCTGACTCGAACAACGCAGTCCTTTGCACTGACAGAGGCAGCCTTTCGCGAGGGTGCCATTTACTTCGGTGACTGCCAGCAGCAACAGATCAGGGTTTGTTCACCCGACGGCACAATCGTCATGACGCTTGAAACGGCTGAATATGACTGGCTTGCGCTCTGGGGCGTTCCCGGTGCTGACTTGCTCTGTATCGAGCCACTCGCCGGGACGACCGATGCGCCAGATTTTGACGGAACGGTGGAGAAGAAGCGCGGAATACGACTGCTTGCACCGAACCAGAGTCAGAGATTCTCCGTGAAACTGCGTTTTACGGTGGACGCATGCGAAGGGGATTGACAGAATACCCGTTATTTTTCATGCAAAAGGATCGGGTGTTGCGATGAGCGTAAATCGTGAAAATGTGCGGGTGTATATCAGTAATGTGCTGGGTGGACTTGGTGAAACTGACCAGCATATTGCCCGGTTTATTCTTGAGCAGCCCGCTACGGTAGCGCAAATGCCGGTACGTAAACTGGCCGAAGCCATATCAGTCAGTGAAGCGACGATCGTGCGCTTTTGCAAAAAAATTGGTTATACCGGGCTGCTCGAGCTGAAAGCGGCGCTTAAACGTGAGCTTCTGGCCGATCGCGAGCAACTGCTGCCATCGTCCCCGGACATCTTCCTGGATGATTCCCGCAACGATGTGGCGCAGAAAATAGCCATGACGGTTGAAACCACCCTGAATGAGACCATCGGTCTGCTGGACATGAAAGTGGTCAATCCAGTGGTTGAGCGATTTTTGACCGCGAACCGCGTTTTGTTCGTGGGGTTTGGAGCCTCAGGTCTTTCCGCAATGGAAGCCCGCGACAAAATGAACCGTCAGGGCATTGATTCGGAAGCCTATACCGACCGTTTTACCATGACGTTGAAACTCGCCAACCTCAAACCAGAAGACCTGGTGGTTGCATTTTCTCACTCAGGCGAAACACCGGAAGTGGTTAATGCCTTCCGGCTGGCCAAAAAAGCGGGCGCGCATTGTCTGGCAATAACGCACAGTCCGCAGTCACCGCTGACTGAACTGGCAGACACCTGGTTGCTGACCAGCGGTAGTGCTGGCCCCTACCAGGGAGACTCGATCGCCACCCGTATGTCACAGCTGTTCATGATTGAGTTTCTGTGCACAGAAATCACTCGCCACAATCTGCGCGACAGCGAATCGACCGGACTGTCTATTAAAGAATTGTTGATAAAAGAAAGGATTAAACGTGAGTCTACAGGATAATACTCCGTCAATACGCCCAAAGGGGAAGTGGTGGCTTGAGGGTAAAACCCCCGATTATCGTTTTACGCTCGCCAACGAGCGTACATTTCTTGCCTGGATCCGTACTGCGCTGGCACTCATGGCCGGTGCTGTCGGCATCGAGCAGTTTTCCCCCCAATTATCTTCTGCGGAACTGCGTATCGGTATTTCAACACTGCTGCTGGTCGCTGCATCAGCGATGGGATATATGGCCTGGCGACGCTGGCGCAAGAATGAATATGCTATGCGTCTTGAAAATGATTTACCTTACACCCGTTTGCTGGTGGTTCTGTCAATACTGATGCTGGTTCTCGCAATATTGCTGGGTATATTACTCTGGCAGGGAAGACCATTATGAAAAGAGATCCGGGCTTACAACCAGAACGTACACACCTGTCATGGCGAAGAACAGGATGGTCAATGCTCGCGCCTGGTCTGTTGTGTTTTCGGGGATGGAGTCATACTGGTAATCTTCTCTACGGTGTGGCGGGTATGCTGCTGATGGCTGGTTCTTTCGCTATTTTCTGCGGAGCCCTCACTTGCCGGCATGTAGTGATCTCATTCAATGTAATGATTGCAGGTGTATTGCTCTTGTTATCTCAGTTATAAGCGCACCGTGAAGGACGTAGAGGTAGAATTTAGTTTACAGGAAGGATTTCGTCTCAGGGCAGTCACTCTTTCACTCGGTTGGCGGGCCTGTTTTAGTTGACCTCTACACTGGAAGCAATCGGAATCTCCGATGCGTTATCTGCCGTCGTCCAGCATGTCAGTTGGTGCTAATATTAAATCAATGGATTTATGAGAAATTATCCCCTTAATTATGCATGTAGAAGATGAAGAATGAAAAGACTGCTGATATTGACCCTTCTAGGGTTTTCCTGTGTGTCACAAGCCAAGTCAGTAATGCGTTGTGAGGGCGACAAAGCGGTTGTCTTCGACAAAGAGCGGGCGACCATTGTTTATGACGGTCGTGTTTTTGAGAATGCATACCAGAGAACGCTTAGTGGTATGGTCATAATCAGTGGCACTGACGATCTGGGCTATGAAGGTGAATTGTTGTTTTCGAAAGTCGAAGACGTTGGCGCATGGAGCTTCAATATCAGCGAAAGTGACGAAATGACCCCTCCAGAAGCTAAGACGCGGAAAACGATTTTATCCATAGATTGCACTCCACAGTAGGATGGAGGTGCGGGCGTTACTATTGAACTGCCACATGTCCGCTCCTCGTGCCAAGCAGACCGTCACGTTCCCATTTTATTTTTTTGATAAAGCTGATGTTTGTATTGAGCCCTCAATAATGAAGGCTCAATACTAGCTCTTCCTATTGTAGATCTTTTTCCTTCAGGAATTGACTCACCAAATCAGCAATCTGCACATTATTTAAATCAGAGAACGGGAAGTGGGTATTGCCTTTGATTCCTTCCTCAGGCAGATGCGTCACAGTGACATTGAATTTTTTACGGTGCTAACGCCAATGGAAGTGAGAGCGCGAACTGGGTTTCATGTAACGCAACAACATGTGAACTGGCTTACATCTTTGACCTCTATCACACTTTATAGTGACATTACTTTTTAGAGGACACATTTCATCATCATGGCTTCCATTAAAGATGTTGCAAAAAAAGCAGGAGTATCAACGGCTACTGTATCGCGGGTGCTTAACAATCACCCCAGCGTAGTGCCTGAAACGCGTCAGGCGGTACGTGATGCAATGGATTTCCTGTGTTATGTGCCCAGTAAAAGCGCGATTCAACTGAGCGGCAAATGTTCAGGCCTCATCGCCGTCGTGTTGCCGAACCTGGTCAATCCGCACTTTTGCGAGCTGCTGGCGACTTTTGAGGAAGAAGCGCGATACATAGGCAAGACGGTGATCGTTAAAACGCATCAAAACCAACCGCAGCAGGATAAACAGATAGTTCATACCCTGATCGGTACGGGAATTGATAGTCTGCTGTGGGTACCGACGGAAGCGGAATCTGAACTTGCAGAGTGGCTCGCGGCTACTCATATTCCGGTTGCGGTGGTAACACAGGTTTCCCGGTTTTTTAATTCGGTATCGATTAATCAGAGCAAAGGTGCAGAAAGCATTGCAGAACATTTTATCCAGACCGGACATACCGCCTTAGGTTTTATTGCGCAGGAGGGGGTCGACAATCGCAAAGTGTCAGCGTGGAGTAAAAAAATCACCGGTCACGGATTAACCATTAACCCACAGAATCAATTCTGGATTACGAAAGGCGAAGGTGAAAAAATATCAGGTCATATAAGTACCCTTGACGACATTATAGAAAAATTAGCCAGGCGGGAAACAGTATGTACATGCCTGATGGTCTATAATGACGTCGCCGCCAGTTATATTATTGATGGATTAAATAATCATGGCATTTCCGTTCCACAGGACATTGCCATTGTCAGTTTTGATAACACATTTTTGGCACAAACTAAAAAAATAACAAGTATAGCTCAGCCGATAAATGAAATTGCGCATCTGGCATTTCAGATGGTCAGCAATAAAAACAATCAGGAGAGTATTGAAATGTATGAAATTGTATCTCGCTTAATTATTCGTGAGAGCAGTGTTAATATTAACATTACAGCTTTGTAAGAATAATATTTACAAATTAAGAAGAACTCAAAGTAGAGAGTATAACCCCGCCTATTTTTACTACGGCATGCGCCGCGCATAAACCGTGCTTTGTAATTATGGCTGTTCAATATTAAGGGATATATATGTCTAATACAGCCGCTGAAAAACACAGCTATTATGAAAGATTGAGCCTGAAAGAAAAGATTGGTTACGGTATGGGTGATGCCGGTTCCTGTATGATTTGGAGCGTACTGGCACTCTATCTGACCTGGTTTTATACCGATGTCTATGGCCTTGATCCCGCGATTGTCGGCACTCTTTTTCTGGTGATCCGCGTTTTTGACGCCTTCAGCGATCCAGTTATGGGGGCGATTTGTGACCGGACCCGCACCCGCTGGGGGAAGTTCCGACCGTGGCTATTATGGATGGCCGTGCCGTTTGGCCTCGGTGCTGTCTTAATGTTCACCACGCCCGACCTGAGCATGAATGGAAAAATCATCTATGCTTGGATCACCTATTTAGTCATGTCATTGATTTATACAGCAATAAATATCCCTTATTGTTCGGTCGCAGGCGTCATTACGCTCAACCCGAAAGAACGCATGGGGTGCCTGTCATGGCGCTTCTTCCTTAACGGCCTGGCCACGCTGATCGTCTCTTCCTCGATTTTACCATTAACCGATTGGCTGGGTGATGGCAGTCGTGCATCCGGTTTCCAGTTAACGATGATGATCATGGGCGGTGCAGCTACCTTAATGTTCCTGTTCTGCTTCTTCAGTATTAAAGAGCGCGTGGTCTCAATTAAAAATAATGAGACCTTAAGAAAGGATCTCAAAGATATTATTAAAAATGACCAATGGCTATTGATGATCTCGATTACCTTCTTGAATGTTTTTCCGGCATTCATTCGCGGGGCCGTGACCATTTATTATGCCACTTATGTGATGCAGGCTTCGGTAGGATTTATTACCTTCTTCATGGCGCTCGGTGTGGCCTGCAACATGTTGGGTAGCGTAATTGCTAAACCGCTAACGGATCGCTTTGATAAAATTAAATTATTCCGCATTATTAATATTATTCTCGGCATACTCTCTTTCGCTCTGTGGTTTGTCGATCCACATTCACTGACGCCGCTGCTGGCACTGTTTATTGTGATTAATATTTTGCACCTGATTCAATCGGGGCCTATTTTGTGGGCAATGATGTCCGACGTTGACGATTATGGTGACTGGAAATTAGGTAAACGCCTGACCGGTATTTCTTTTGCTGGTAATCTATTCATGCTGAAAATGGGACTGGCAGTCGCAGGCGCTATTGTTGCGTGGATATTGTCTTACACCGGTTATATTGCCAATAAACCACAGCAAAATACGCAGGCCATCCAGGGCATTATTATGATGTTTTCGTTATTGCCGATGGTGAGTTATTTCATTAGCGCCTGGATAGTACGCTATTTCAAACTGAACGATACGTTCCTCGAAAAAATTAAAGTCGACCTCGCAAAACGCGAATTGCAAAACGGCTCTGCCCAGACTCAGGAGTATAAAGATGTCCCTGTCGTTAAATGTTAAGCAAGGCCAGCGTATTGATTTATGGCTAAAAGAAACCAAGCCAGCCAGTGAAGCCTTATTTTCCATCCGTATTGAGAGTGAGGTGGTATTCAAAATCAAAACGGCCCCTTGTTATTATTCCTATTTTACCTGGACCGCCTGGCGGGATGGCAATGCTTGTCTGGACTGGTTGCAAGATAATAGCGAGATCTCGCTATGTTATACCTGGCATCCGGATACACTCTCCGAGAATGGAGTCAGTTTTATCGCCACTGAGGGCAATGCGCTTTGTTTGCTGAATGACCGCGACATTGCCAATGGATATCTGCAAGATCCTTTACGTCCGACGCTGCATTTTTCGCCTCACACCGGCTGGATGAATGATCCAAACGGCCTGCATCGCAAAGGCGACGAGTGGCATCTGTTTTACCAGTATCACCCGCATAGCACCCAGTGGGGACCGATGCACTGGAATCACGCGGTGAGCAAAGACCTTTATCACTGGCGGCATTACCCGGTCTTTCTCCAGCCAGAACAAAATCTGGCGGCGCTGGGGGCGACAGGCGGTGCCTTTTCCGGAAGCGCGTCTATTGATATGCAAGGGCAAACCCGTTTTTGGTATACCGAACGTCTGCCGGCATACGATTTATATCACGGTTATCGCGAAATTCAGAAAATGGCCGTGCCACTGGACAGTTACGACAAACCTGCGTCAGTGAAAACGGTGTTAACTGAACTGCCTTCCGGCGTCGATTGTGATTTTCGCGATCCTAAAGTCTGGTATGAGGAGGCCGATTCCTCTTTTTATATGATCCTCGGCGCCTCTGTGCATGGCGATCCGGCGATGCTGCTGTTCCATTCTTCTGACAGTGAACGCTGGGAATTTCACCATGTGCTATACGTGGCCCCGGCTTACTTTCGTGAAAATGGTGGTCGTTGCGTTGAATGCCCAGACTTTTTCTGCCTTGATGGCGTGTGGGTGTTAATCCTTGGCGTTGTGGGATATACCGAACCTGTCACCGGTCGCCACAACCTGTTGTTCGCACAAACCGGTGATTTTCAACACGGTCATTTCACCCCTTCGGCACAAGCGCTGCAAATGCTGGATTTCGGCACCGATTTCTACGCCCTGCAAACCTGGGGTGAAGAAGAGGGGCGTACCGGTTTTGCCTGGTTATATAACTGGGCCACGCAAAAAAACGTTGATTCCACGTATTGCGGCGAAATGTCTTTACCGCGTCGCTTTCATCTCAACGCGCAACAAGAACTGTGTATGACCCCGGTTTTACCGCCAGAGTCACTGGTCATCAATCAGAACAGGCTGGCTGATAACATGCTTTGGTCAAGTGCAGAGGGCAGTAAAGCCTGCATGATCACGTTCACGCCGACAGCCGAGTTTTGTCTGAGGCTAAACGGAAACAGCGGCCAGGAAATTGTCTTCGAATATGACGGCAAATCGTTGTCACTGCGGGAAAAAGGTCAGGATGATGGCCGTTACCATGCACCACTGACCCACGTAGAGGATGTCACATTGTGCTTCGATGCCGGGATCGTGGAAGTCTTCACCAATCAGGGTAGCGTCTGTGGAACACGACGATATTATTCGTGCAATGCACTGACACAAATACAACTCGCCGGTGCTCCGGCAATAGTCACTCATTATCGTGCCGCTTATGCGCAACAATAAAATGGTTTAATTTTAATTCCCCACAAGGATTTAACATATGTCGAGTAATAATTATTACGATGTCACTGAATGGAAAACCGGTAATCCGTATGATGATATTGGTGAAGTTATTAATAGCATCATCGCCGATATTAAGAGCCGACAAACAAACATTGATGTGAATGAAGGCGGTAAACCCGGTGCGGTGATTTATATTCCACCAGGCGATTATCATCTTCTCACCCAAATCGTGATCGATATTAGTTATCTAAAAATAATGGGTTCCGGGCATGGTTTTACGTCCTCCAGCATCCGCTTTAATACCCCCGAAAGTGATTGGCCAAACTGGCACGAAATATGGCCGGGTGGCAGCCGTATCCTGGTGGATAGGTTACCGGAAGATGGCGCAGCGGAATCTGCCGGGGCCGCATTCTATATCGCACGCAGTGGCGACCCACGTATAAGCTCGGTCGAGTTTGCAGACTTCTGTATTGACGGCTTGCACTTTGGTGATGACGGTACTGGTAGCAATGATCCGGAGAATAGCTATCTCAATGGCAAGACGGGCATTTACATTTCCAGCGCGCAAGACTCCTTCCGCATCAACGGCATGGGGATGGTCTATCTTGAGCACGGAGTGACGATTTATAATGCTGATGCCTTGGCTATCCATAACAACTTCATTGCTGAATGCGGGAACTGCATCGAGTTACGCGAGTCTGGCCAGGCCTCGAAAATAACCGATAACTTGATAGGTGCTGGCTACAGAGGCTATTCTGTTTATGCGGAAAACTTCGGTGGCTTGTTAATTACCGCTAACAATATCTTCCCGCGTGGTAAAAGTAGCGTTCATTTATCCAATGTGGTTCGCTCATCCATTAGTAGTAATCGCTTCCATTCATTTTATCCAGGCATGCTGATCATGGAAAATGGTTGCACTGAAAACCTGGTTTCGTCCAACCATTTATTCCGCGAACGTGAACCATGGGGACCGATGCAAGTTTACGATAACGGGTTAGATGATTTATATGGACTGCTGTATATCAGTGGCGATAATAACTCGATCATTGCCAACCATATTTCTGAAACTATAGATAAGCAATATATTATGCCAACTGGCGCAACCCCGGTTATTATTCGGGTTGTCTCTGGCAAAGGCAATACGGTTTCTAATAACCATATTGTTGCTACGACCGAAACCTCCGACGTACAGACAGTAGCTAACGCCAATGCATGTTTCTCTACCCAGGTCAGTGCGTTGTTGTCTACACAGGGCCTGGAAACGCTGACGGTAACTACCGTCCAGATAGAAGCGGCCTCGCAGCAAAATATCGTGTTGGACTCAGGCACTGACGGCCAGGTAATGATAGATAAAACCCTGAATGCTTTCAGAGCGACACCCGCTCCCGGAGTGACGGTGGAGGAACACCGTTAATGCGTGGTCACAACATCGCCTGCATTGGCGAACTGTTAATTGATTTTGTCTGTACCGACATTGGTCTGGGGCTGGAGTTCGGGGCCTCCTTCCTCAAAAAAGCTGGGGGAGCCCCGGCAAACGTTGCCGTAGCAATCAACCGTAGCGGTGGGCAAGCCAGGCTGGCGGCAAAAGTCGGCTACGATCCCTTTGGTGATTTCCTGCTTCACACGCTGAAATCGGAAGGCATCGATTGCAGTGGTGTGTCGCGCAGTTCTACAACCACAACGTTAGCATTTGTCGGATTGCAGAACGATGGCGAGCGCGATTTTACCTTTTGCCGTGGTGCGGATGGTGAGCTTGGCTGGCAGGATATCCCCTCAGATTTTCTTGACGATGTCGGCATCGTTCATTTTGGTGCCGCCACAGGCCTGCTGGACGGCGAACTCTATGCTACTTATCAGCGCCTTCTGCATGAAGCCAAACGGCGTGGTTTATTGGTCTCATTTGATCCCAACTATCGAGGAGGGTTGTGGGGGCAAAATCCCCAAGAATTTATCGTCCGCTGCACACCCTGGTTTCAGCAGGCGGATATCGTGAAAGTCAGTGAAGAGGAACTGCACTTCATTACCGGTGCGAAAACGGATACAGAGGGGTGTCAGATACTGCATGAGGCTGGTGTCAGCTATGTCACTGTCACCTGTGGTCGTCGAGGAACGTGGGTCAGTCATCGATCTGGCATGCAACAACTTATCCCCTCTGTGCCAGTGGATGCTGTTGATTCGACCGGGGCGGGGGATGCGTTTATCGGTGCCTTGTTAGCGCAAATTGCCCGGTCCGGCAGCAGATTAGACGATGGTCCACAGTTCCTGCATGCGGTGCGTTGGGCCAATATCTGTGGCGCATTAACTTGCATGAAATTTGGTGCTATTGACGCTATCCCCGTTCGGCAAGATGTTGATAAATATTTAAACAAGTAGTTAGTGTCGAGAAAAGAAGTTGAAATATCCTGAACTTTCCAGCGCCAAAAATGGCGCTGTGTCGGTATATCCCATTCTGGAAACAGAAGTCGACGTTATAAGGCTATGTTCCTGTTTCTTGCTCATGAAATTCATACGAACATTGTTAATGTGTACAACTGACCGACTTCCCATAGCTCAAGAAGGTTCGATGTAAGAATAAATTCAGAACGTCCGCTTTTCGCTGTGAGTTCAACCGATGGACGCAACACAGGGCTATTGGTAGATATGCTCGTGTAATATAACTTACAATCCGTAAGGAAATGACTTAGGTCTTCATTTACATAAACTGGAAAACAATCATGAATAACCTCGATGATTTGCCTAAGCGCGATCAGAATCATGTTCACGATACAATGGCTAAGACTGCGTTCGAAGCTTGTATCGCTTCGTCAGGTGTGGTTCTGTAGTGGCACAGTTCATTTGGCTACTTGAACAGCCGATTATCGTTGATTCCATGCTCACGAGCGAGTTTCGCCACGGAGATCTCTGGTCGATCTGAGCGTTCAACCATTTTGATTTTGAACTCAACGAGATAATTAGGGCTTTTTTACGCACTGTAGTTAACAATTTCATGGATAGCGCCCATCTTATTTGGTGTCCGCTATGCTGTCAGAAAATTGAGAGTCTGCCAGACGGTGCTGAAATGACGCCTACAATAGGTGAGCTGGGTGTGGATGACAAGCCTGAAAAAGACGAAGGCATCACCACAGTGATGGCTATTCTCGTCAAAGGAAAAAGGGAATATCTGTACCGTTCACAGGGAACAGTGGGCGGCACAGTATATTCTGCGGGTACTGGTTTTTTACTTAATACTGGCCAGATCCTTCGCAATATCACGACGGCGTCCATTATCAGCAATCTCTCGTCCTGGGCGCGCCGGAGCTTTCAGTGCTTTATCCAGATAGCGCTTCGCGTCCTGGTTTTTTTTCTCCTGCAATAGAAAGTCACCATAAAAATAGTTAGGGTCAATACCGTCAGGATTGATCGCCAGCGCTTTCTTTAACATTTCTTCGGCTTTTTCTTTATCACCAAAACCAATCGGCCAGCCTGGTACCTGATAATACAGCGCACCGAGGCTAGTCCAGGCTGACCCCTGCAATGCGCCTGGATCAATCTCAATGGCTTTTTCCAGATTACTGCGCGCCTGTTTAACAAGGCTCAGCGCGCCAAGACCGCCTTTGGCGCCAGCCCAACTGCTGTCAATAATACCTGACCAGATTAACAACGGTGCATCGGTATTGTTAGCTTGAATAGCATTGTGGGTCTTTTGGCTGAGCGCACTGAAACAACTCTCTTTTTTCGCGGCTAACGTCTGATATTGGCAAATGGACCACTCATGCTGTAAATCTTCCAGCGTCGTATTCGCCATTGCAGAGACAGGTATCACTGTCGCAATAATGAGTACATGTAGAATTCTCATTTATGTTCTCCCTTGAGCGGTTTTCTGGCAAATAACTGAATCACAGGTAATTTCTTTCCTAATGCCCCATCGATGACGGTGGGAAACCAGGCATTGATTTTGACAAACAGGCGTTCCATCACGCCAAAGCGGTAGCGTTTCTGTTCAGTTTCAAGTAGACGGGTGAGTCGCGCGGCAACAAAGTCGGGGGAATCGCTATTGTTGCCGAGTTTCTGATTCAGGGCATACACATGTTCGTTGTTCAGCAAGGTTTCTGTTGAACGCGGAGCGGCATACAGTACCGTGATGCCGCTACCCTGTAATTCACGCCCTAATGCTTCAGAAAAACGGTGTGTCGCTGCTTTGGTCGCACTGTAAACGCTCCAGGCTGGATGACCAATTTCCCCAAAGATAGACCCTATATTGAGCACGATCCCTGGTGTATTCATCTTTTGCATTAAAGCACGGGTGAGTAAGGCCGGGATCTCAATGTTGGCGCGGATCTGCTCACGAATATCGTCAAAAGATTGCTGTTCAAACAACGCAAAGCGACTACTTCCCGCATTGTTTATCAGGATATCCAGCCCACCATCCTGGCTAAATCGTGCGGCCAGCGCGTTGATTTCATCATCAGAATAATTACGCATTAGCGCGATGCTGTGCCGCTCCGCATAGGGAAGTGTCTGTTGCAGAAGCTTCATTGCCTGTTCGTTGCGCCCGACAAGGCAAAGCCGTGCCCCTTTTTTCGCCAGCGACAGTGCCAGCGATTGACCGATACCCCCGCTTGCGCCGGTGAGTAAAACCGTCTTGTCATGCAGGTTCATTTGCGTCATTTCCCAGTTGCTCAAGCATCTGCCCATACAAGTTATAAACACGACGGGCGGTGTGGATAATGGCAGTCTGATCGTCCTTATCGGTAATGGTATCCATCAGAGATGCAAAAAATCGCAAATGTCCCTGATCAAGCTCGCCATGTGAACGCAGATAAGTGGTAGCCTGCTCAGGTAGCGCCAGCGTATGCTCAACTTGTGCGGCAACGGCTGATGCTATCGACACGCTGGTACCTTCCAGTACCTGGACCATGCCAAAGAGGCTCATTGGATTGATTCGTTCAATACGATAGTAGAGGTAAGCGATCATCATTTCGATTGGCAGCCCAGGCGTTCCATTTCTGACTTTTTCCGCGTCGCCACCACAGGTGCGAATATCATTGAGGATCCATTCCTGATGTCCGTACTCTTCATCAATATATTCGGCAATGGCTCCTCGCACTGCTTCATGTGAAGCACCAAGACGACTGCCGGCGCACATCAGCAGCGGTACGGTATGGCTGACGTGGTAATATGCCTGCGTCAGAAAGTGGATATACATTGCGCGGGAAATATCGCCTTGCTGGCAGCGGGCGATGATTGGCGATGCCAGTAACCGCTGACGGTCCTCAGCGGTTTGTTTTTGCAGTTCCTGATAAAAACTCATGATTATTCCTCCTCACTGCAGGTGAGAATATCTTGTTTCAGGGAGTGCCAGATGGCGCTCCGCCGGGGACGCCCATTGGCGGTAAACATATCGGGAGATGACAGGACTGAAGTAAAAAGCAGTCGATGGAACCGGGCATAGTCAGGCAAGCGAGCGGAGAGGGCCTGAAGTTGCTCACGGGCCAGTTCCTGTTGACCTTCAAAGACATCAACCAGGGCAACATTGCGTCGCAATCCCTCGCCGAAGATCACAATACGTCGGACCGCCGAACATGCCATTGCTTCAGCTTCCGGCCATTCTGGCGAGAAATTGCGACCAAAAGCATTTATCTGAATATTTTTTAGACGCCCATGAAGATATATAAATCCTTCTTCATCCACTTTGCCGAGATCGCCAGTCGCAACATTCTGCGAGGGTGGTTCAGTCCCCAGATAGCCCAGCGCATTGGCCGGGCTGTTTACATACAGTTGCTGACTGGCATCAACCGATACCTTGATACCCGGTAACGGTTTGCCGACGCTGCCCGCTTTTGCCGCATCAGGCAGATTCAGTGCCACAACGGAACCACATTCCGAAAGGCCGTACCCTTCAAATACCGGTAGACCGCTTTGTCCCGCCAATGCCAACAACTGGGTTGAAATTTTTCCACCGCCGACGGCGATAAAGCGCAAGGATTGCGTGCTTTCCGGGATCTGCTGGTGCAGGTGGAGCAGCGCCCGTAACAGTTCTGGCACCAACACCAGACTTTGTGGATGCCATTTCATCAACACGTGGAAAAACTGAGAGGGATTAAACTGGCTGGAACCTGCGAATCCAATCTGTGCAGAGGGCAGTACCACTGTCTGTGCGCCCAGCAACATAGGGATATAGATTCCGCACAAATTCTCCAGCAGAATGCTGAGCGGTAGTGTGACCAGATGCTTTTGCGAATTGATATTCTGCAGGGCCCTGGCCAGCGTTTGTGCAGTCCAGAACATCCCTTCCTGGCTCAGACAGACGCCTTTAGGTTCACCTGTAGTGCCAGAGGTATACGTTATTTTGGCCGTCCCGGCAGGCAGGGGCGTTGGAGCAGTAATCTGGCGAGTTTGCAGTCTGCCGAATGGGAAATCATGCCTCAGCCAGCCGACCATCAACTCGCCGCCGATTTGCGCATCAACCGATGCCGATGCGCGTACCCACTCTTTTTGTGCGTCGGTGAAGAAGGCGGGGACAGGGATAATAATGATCCCACAAGCCAGACAGGCGAGATCGATGATCGCCCACTCCGGGCTGTTGTCGGCTTCCAGCGCCAGACATTTAACTCCGAGTGACTGTAATCGTGTTGCGGTGTCAATCACGGTTTCATGATATTGCCGCCAGCTCCAGAACCGGGTTTCTCCTTGCAGGGCTACGCTATCGGGATGTAGACGAGCCTGCTGCTCAAGCGCGTTAAGAAACATGGCGTCCTCCTGAAAGATCAGTCCATGGGGCATCTGGTAATGGCGTAAACAGGGCTAACAGCATGGTGTTCTGACTCAGCGCTGTGTATCCGCCAGTCAGTTCTCCTGCCATTATTTGTGGATCATATTGGTAGTACTCACCCCATTCCAGGGCCGCATCGCCCAGTCTGTCAGGATCAGCAGACATCAACTGAATGGGATGTAGATTCAGACGGTAGAAGGTGTTGCGGATTTTCTTCGTACCAGTAAACACGATCCATCCGTAGTGATATTGATTAAGCAACAGACAGAGGGCGGCATACATAATCCGCGCGCTGGCACCATCACGCGCGCTGAAATTGCCGATTTCGACAATTGCTTCACGCGGAACAGGCAGTTCCAGCCGCGACGATAATGTCGTTTCAATTGGAGTATCAAGGTATTGTTCCAGGTATAACGTTCCATGAGATGCCACCTGGACGCCGCATGCGGCTTTAAGTTCACCGTTGGCGTCATACATACCAAGAAGCCAGGGCATACAGCGGGAAAGTGAAGCATGGTAAACCTGATGATAGTTTTCGCGTATTAATGCAGAAATATCATTATGTTCGCTTCCGCCATGTAGCCATTTTAATGTGTAAGGCGAGATTATTCGCATGATAAGACCTCTCACAGATGTCCTATCAATAATGGGGAGATATTATTATGTTAACCTTAAGATGACTGATTATTTAAATTTTCCAAATTTAATAAAACTTTAAGGTTTTCTATCTATAATTCATCACTTTCGTTAACGGCTTTACGACATGCCCCTTTTTTAGAAGTAAATACCGGTATTTATGCTCGGGTATATGGTGAAAGAACACCAACTGGGATGCTATCCTTAATATAATGTGAAATTAGCGGGAAGCAAAATTCCGCCTCTCCCTTATAGCAGACTTTCGCTCCCCCATTTTATTTTTTTTTGATATAACTGATGATTGTATTGAGCCCTCAATAATGAAGGCTCAATATTATCTCTTTCTATTGCAGATCTTTCTCCTTCAGGAATTGACTCACCAAATCAGCAATCTGCACATTATTCAGATCCGAGAACGGGAAGTGGGTATTCCCTTTGATTCCCACTTCAGGCAGATGCGTCACAGTGACATCCCCGCCATGCTTGTTCACCACGTCACGCCACTCGCGAGCCATTGCCAGACGCACGCGCCAGCTGTCTTGCGCGGGCATGGCGACAGGTTTATCCGGGATGTTATCGCCGTAAATAATCAGAATCGGAATTTTAGTCAGTGCCATAAACTGCTCCATCGGCACCGGTTCACCCTTCAGCGTGTCGAACGCGCTTGGCATTGGGGCAGGGAGCTCTTTCTCCAGGAAGACAAAGCTGCTACCAGGCTCGAAGGCGACAATGGCTTTGACCTTGTCATTTTTCATCGCCGTGTACCAGCCTGGTCCGCCACCCTGGGAGTGGGTGAAAAGGATAGCCGGGCCGGATTTTTCCACGACGGCGGACATCGCATCGGAGATAACATTGATATCAAACGGCCCGGTATTTGGGGTCATCTGACGGAAATACTGATTCAGGGCTTCTTTGTCGTGAGAAAACTGAACGCCCTGAAAATACTCTGGCCACACGCCAACGCGGAACTGGTTAAACCACATCTGTTCATCCGGTTTAGGCGTAACCGTACCTTCTACCGTCGTGCGCCCGGCGCTGCCCCGACGCGGCTGATCGACCAGATAAGTTGAGAATCCACGACGCAGGAATATGTTCTGGAACCCTTCGCGACCATCCGGCGTGGTTTCCCAGGTGCGGGAGAACTGACCTGCGCCGTGCAGCATGACGATAGGGTATTTATGCGGATTTTCCGGAATTTGGTAGAACACAGACGCATGATCGCCATGCCAGGTTTGACCCGCAGAGTCCAGCGGCGTTTTCGCGTCAAATTTCCCTGGTGCGGTGATGATTGTGCCACCAGCAGAAAAGCTTCCCTGTTCCTGAATGACCAGCGGCTCGGCGTATACCGACTGAGCCACCATGCCACCCGCCATCGCGCAGATGGCCAGCGTTTTTAAGACAGTTTTCAAGATTACATCCTCTGTTATGTTTGCCGTTCAATCATATCTGAGTTGTCAGCGTGAATTATTTAGCACCTTTGATTGCCCTTATTTGGCAGACTCATGAATGCGGAGGATTAGCACCGTATCGTCTCAAACGAACGCCTAACTGTTTGCTAACGCCTGTTGCAGCGCCTGTTCCGCCCGCGTAGCCGCATCTTCTTCGCCATGTTCACGCAGAACCTGTGCCAGTTGGCGCAGTTGCGCTGCCGTCAGGCCGACTCGCATGCTGGCTCGCGTATGCGATAACAGCTGAGCTTCAACGCCCGGCGTGGCGGCTAATGCGCCAACCGTTGCCAGCTCGCGGCTTTGCCAGTCGAGGTTATCGCGGGCGAAAATGTCGCCGAACAGATGCGTTTGTAGAAATTGATTAATGACCGGGGCAAAATCAAACAGAGGTCCCTGGACGGGGGCGCCGGAGATTTTAGTCTGGTTTGCGGTACCGACACGGCGAAGCTCATCTCCGACAGGGATGGCGGCGACCGGCTCTTTACCTTCAACGTCTTCAACGCCACGTTGTTTACGTGCTTCGACGACTTTCATCAGTTCATTCAGCGCGTTCAGGCTACGGGGAAATCCCGTATAGGCATAGAGCTGGACGAGAATCTCTTTGGTCTCGTTTATCGTGAGTCCTGCATCAAGCCCCTGATTCAGTGCCGCATTCAGCTTATCCATCTGACTGCTGGCCATTGATGCCGCAATCAACGGAATGGCTTGCTGGCGAGCTGACAGCGTATCTGAAACCGTTTGTTCGTGGTTCATTTCTGAGGCTCCTTTATTGACGGGCGCAGCATGTGCCGTGAGACCCAAACCAAAGGTCAGCAGTACCGCTGCCGTTAATGCCTTAATGGGCGTGGTATTGTTCATCTGTCACTTTCTCCATCCAGTTAACGCTTTTGCCATCCACAATCCCGGTTATCGCCAGGTGCGTCATTGCGCTGCCGGGTGCCGCCCCGTGCCAGTGTTTGACGCCCGCTGGGCAAGAGACAACGTCGCCAGCGCGGATGACCTGCACCGGCTGGCCTTCTTGTTGGGTAAGCCCAACTCCCGAGGTCACAATCAGCCGCTGGCCTGCCGGATGCGTATGCCAGGCGGAACGAGCACCTGGCTCAAAGGTGACATAAGCCCCGGAAACGCTAATTTCGTTATCTGGTTTGAAGAGAGGATCAACCCGGACGCGACCGGTAAAGTTCTCTGCTGCCCCGTACACCGCATTCTGGCTTCCGGCGGTGGCGATATGGACAGCGGGATTTTGCTCCGCCGCCCAGGATGAAAACGTAAAGAGGGGCAGTAACAGCCCGAGGTAACGTAAATGTCTGATCATGCAAAGCGTCCTTATCTACAATGATGGAGAGGGTCTGCAATGATTCTAATCAGGGGGAGATGTCGTCAGACTGACGCCAGCCTGACAATTCTGTCAGTTAACCCTTATTATGGTGACGCTGCTTTGTCTTTTCTAAAAATAAGGCACCAAAGCGAAAACCGTGTCATTAATGAAAATAAAACAATAATGGCCAGGTAGCGTAGATAAAAAAGTAGGGCAGATTCATCGTAATCGAAAAAGGAGAAATCGACCTTTATCAACAAATAATCGAGATAGTCCTGGTTCAGTAATTCGTACAATCCCAGTAGTGCGATTAGCGAAAAAACTCCTGGCATCATGACATTTGCAAAGAATGAATTGCTGGAGATGTTCAGGACCCGGCAGAAAAAGGTTGCCAGCATTTTCCAGTGCAACCCGATATGCAGCGCCAGAATGAGCATTCCCCAGTGGACCGACGTCATGTGTACTTTCCTGATCCAGCTCGCCGGGTTGTGGAACGCCAGGTCCAGAAGGATATGTCGGGACAGCATCATGCCCGATACAATCGCGGTCAGAATGACAACGAATGTCACTGCATTAATGATTCTGTTAACTACCAGCATGGTTAACGGAATATTGGGCGACAGTGACCACAAGCGATGCCGGTTAAGATATAAATGCAGCATGATGAGCAGCGTAAAAATAATACCCGCCCATTCATGCACGATTTCACCGTGAAGGTGAAATCCCATCAATACCAACAGAAGTAACGTCATCAGCGCATCCTGCATGACCTGGAAAATATAAATTTTCTTCATGTCGAGGGATTAACGCTGTGGCTGGACTTGTTTTACCCATTGCTCAACCTGCGCGGGTACGTCAGGAGCTGAAATATCGTTGCGCGAGATCGCGAGCGCACGAGTGACTAATTTGGCCTGTGGCTGCATGCGAGCAATTTCTCGCAGGGAGTCGGCTAACCTGCTGCCACCATGGGTGGTAAAGGGAACGACCGTTTTGCCTGCAAAGTCATTTTGCTCAAAGAGGCTGTATATCACCATTGGCATGGTATACCACCAGATGGGGTAGCCGACGTAAATGGTGTCGTAACTGCTCAGGTCAGGGAGCGGCGTTTTTAGCGAGGGTCTGGCTTTCGTTTGCTGTTCCTTTTCGGCAACGCGCAAAAGTGCATCATGCTGGCGAGGGTAGGGAGTGGCGGTTTCAATGCGAAACAGGTCGCCGTGAGTCTGCTTCTGAATCAGTTGCGCAATAAACTGCGTGCTGCCGGTCTCCGGCGTATTTTTTTGTAATACGCTGGCCCCGGAAAAACCATCCACGGCACCAGGTTTCATCTCCTCTGGCTGTGAAAAGTAGATAATCAGCGTGCGGGCGTGTGCGGATGAATCCTCTGATGCGAACGCGGGCTGCCCCAGAAGCCCCATGACCATCATCGCCAGAAACCCGCTAAATACCTTTTTCATTCTCACTGTTTCATTCCTTCAATCAGCCGTGGTGAGTATCAGCAGTGATTCTGGCGCAGATAGCCTGACATCAGACTGACGACTCTCTGACAATTTTGTCAGAAGTCTTTGCGCGCGGAGATCCCGATTTTGTCTCTGAAATCAGTCTCCCGGGTCGGATAGCGTCAGGCTGTTTAGCAAACGTCAGGCCAAAGGTATTGATACCGTTCTCGCTACGGGCAAAGACATCTCCCCGGTGCATAATGGCGACGGCGCGGACGATCGACAGGCCCAGCCCATGATGGGTATCACTCCTGGCTCGGGAGGTGTCAACACGATAGAACCGTTCGAAAAGCCGGTGTAAGTGCTCTGGCGCTATCGGATCGCCAGGGTTAGAAACGTCTACACAAGCTTGATTGCCTTTTTCGCTTAAGCGCACCGTAACCGTGCTATTGGAAGGGGAATGCCTGGCGCTATTTTCCAGCAAATTAGCCAGTGAACGATGAAACAGCCGCCTGTCGATATGCGCCGTGACGTCGCCCTCAACCTCCAGCGAAAGCTGTTTTTCAGCAAAAGAGGGTTCAACATATTCCGCTGTTTTCAGGGTTTCTTCTCGCAGGGAGACTTGCGTAAGCTGGGAAGCATGTTCACCCGCGTGCGCGTGCGACAGGAACAGCATGTCGTTAACTATCGACGTCATGCGTTCAAGCTCTTCCAGATTGGAACCCAATAACTCTTCCAGTTCATCTTGTGAACGTCGGCGTGATAGCCCGAGTTGCGTCTGACCGATCAGGTTAGTCAGCGGGGTACGAAGTTCATGCGCAACATCGGCATTAAAGCTCTCGAGCTGTCGCCAGGCGATTTCCTGACGCTCTAACACACCGTTAAATGATGATGCCAGTTGCTGCAGTTCTTCGGGCAACGCGCAGGTATTCAGGCGCTGGCCATGGTCACCTGGTGCAAGGTGTTGTGCCTGCTGACTGAGCATGCCCACCGGACGCAGGCCAATCCGTGAAACAACGTATCCCAGTAAGGCGACAATCAGTACGCCCAGCGCGGCAATAATCAGCAGCGTTCGTGTGAACGCATCAAGTGTGCCCATATACGGCGTAGAGTCGATGGCAACCACATAGCGCAGCTCAGGCCTTTCACCGTTGGCGGGGATGGTTTTCACTAACAGGAACAGTGAGCATGCACCTTCCGATGCGCCGGGCACTTTATTAAATCCCTCCTGCAAAGAAGACCACTGAACGCCCACCGGTGGTATTCCCCCCATGCTAAAGCGCGGGTTATCGCTCACTATCCAGTAGCGAACGCGCTCACCTTCAGAATTGGTTAGCAGAGTAAATTTATTAGCCAACGTCGACCAGCCGTCAGCCGAGGTTCGTGCGGTGATCCACGGACTCATTAATGATTCCCGGAACAACAGTTCGTTGTGCATCTGCTTTTGCAAAGAGTCATGTAAGGAGCTTCTGAGCAGGATACCGATAATGGACACAATCAGCAGCGCGGATAAGGCAAACATCAGCGCCAGGTGAACGGAGATGGAACGTTTAGGCATGCTGAGCCTCTTCATTTATTCCGACCGGACTTCGAGGACATACCCCATGCCACGAACGGTATGTAACAGTTTGACGTCGAACGGGGTATCCACTTTGGCTCGCAGACGTTTAATGGCGACTTCAACCACATTGGCATCGCTGTCAAAATTCATGTCCCATATCTGCTCAGCAATCATCATTTTTGACAGGATCTCCCCCTGATGCCGGGCCAGAAGACTTAACAGGGAAAACTCTTTTGCGGTCAACTCCAGTCGCGTTCCGGCGCGAAATACGCGGCGGGCCAGCAGGTCGAGATGCAGATCGTGAATTTGCAGTTGGGTGATGTCTGCGCCATCCGTGGAGCGGCGACGCACCAGAGCCTGAATGCGCGCCACCAGTTCAATCAGCGAAAAGGGTTTAGGGAGATAATCATCCGCGCCAAGTCGAAGCCCTTTGACGCGCTCGTCGACCGAACCGCGGGCCGAGAGCATCAGTACCGGCGTTTGTTTGACGGCCCGCACCCCCTCGAGTACCCGGTAGCCATCCATCCCCGGCAGCATCACATCAAGGATTATCGCGTCGTAGTCAAGCTCCAGTGCGTAATGAAGACCTTCAGCGCCATCTGCAGAGACATCTACCGTAAATCCCGATTCACTCAACGCACGGTTGAGATAGGTTGACGTTTTTTCTTCATCTTCGACTAGCAACAGGCGCATAACGGGATTTCCTCTTAACTGTTCAATCGGGCTTATTCTGCCTCTTGATTGCCAACATAAAGCTGACGCTTACCTGACAGCATTGTCAGAAACATGAAGCCATCTCAGCCTGCTTGCTGACAAAAATGTTATTTACCTGTCACGATGCTGACAGGCCTCTCTCTCTAACCTGAGTCTGCACATTTAAATCCGCAAGCCTGAAACTCATCGGGAGAGACCATGAAATTCAATCTGTTAACTGCAATACTGCTCACGGCAATAACCGGGGCCGCCTCAGTCAATGCGGCTGATTACAAAAAAAATCCATTCACCCTGGCCTATGACGGTGCCATCACTGAGAACGTCAAAGGCAAGGTCAACATTCATCCGGTGAAGTACGATCTGCATGGCATTCAGATAGCTGCGAATGTCTATACCCCTGCTAACTACGATCCCGCCAAAAAATACCCTGCCGTGGTGGTTGCACATCCGAATGGCGGCGTAAAAGAGCAGGTCGCAGGCTTGTATGCCCAGCGTCTCGCCGAGCAGGGCTACATCACGATTACTGCCGACGCGGCTTATCAGGGCGCGAGCGGTGGGATGCCTCGCAGCGTGGATAAACCCGCTAATCGCATCGAGGATATCCACGGCATGGCTGACTACATCAGCCAGTATCCGGGAGTGGATACTTCCCGCCTCGGTCTGCTGGGTGTTTGCGGAGGTGGCGGTTATTCACTTGTTGCGGCCGAAACGGATCAACGGTTTAAATCGATCGCAACCATCAGCATGTTTAATTCAGGCCTGGTGCGCCGCAACGGTTTTCAGGACTCACAGCTGGATACTATTCAGCAGCGTCTTCAGCAGGCTTCTGACGCACGTGCTCAGGAAGCTTCCGGAGGCGAAGTCCTGTACTCCGGTGATGCCAATCTGACTGATGAACAGATCGCTAAGTTACCCTTTGCCTTATATCGACAGGGCTATGAGTACTACTGGAAAACTCACGCGCACCCGAACTCTACGTTTAAATACACGACAAGCAGCCTGTTAGATTTGATGAGTTTTGACGTTACGGACCATATCAATCTCATCAATAAACCGCTGCTGATGATTGCTGGTACAAAAGCCGACACGCTCTATATGACGGAAGATGCGTTTGCGAAAGCCACCGGTACAAAAGACAAAGAACTCTTCCTGATCGATGGCGCTACCCATATCGAGACGTATTGGGTTCCTGAGTACGTCGACAAGGCTTTGCAAAAGCTGGGCGTCTTCTTCGATAAGAGTATTTAACCCCTATCAGACGATACCTTTGGCCAGCCACTCAGGCTGGTCATATCAGGACATAATGAGTGTGTCAGCATGTGACCAAGACTAACGAAGTCGGGAGGAAAGATAATTACGCACATTAAATAGCCGCTATGAATGAAATTCATAAAACGGCAGGGACATCTGAGGATTATTTTTTGCCTGTAAGGTTTTACTTCGTGGTCCAGGCCAACTTTAGGTTTAGCATTACCGCATTGAATTCCGGTGAGCATAACGAGCTCTTGTTTGTACTGTCTCGTTACGAGATGGATTTACACTCTATGAAATGAAAAAATCCACGCAATTGCGTGGATTTTATAGACTTTTTCAATATTCATGAGATTTGATGAAACCTCATGAGACGAGAAGTTTTGTTTAGACGTTGAACAGGAAGTTCATCACATCGCCATCTTTAACGATGTAATCTTTACCTTCTGCACGCATCTTACCGGCTTCTTTCGCGCCTTGTTCACCTTTATAGGTGATGAAATCTTCAAACGCGATGGTTTGTGCGCGGATAAAGCCTTTCTCGAAGTCAGTATGAATTTTACCCGCCGCCTGCGGAGCCGTTGCGCCAACAGGAATGGTCCATGCACGAACTTCTTTCACGCCAGCGGTGAAGTAGGTCTGCAGGTTCAGCAGTTCGTAACCAGCGCGGATTACGCGGTTCAGACCAGGTTCTTCCAGACCCATTTCAGCCATGAATTCTTCACGGTCAGCATCATCGAGTTCTGCGATGTCAGCTTCAACGGCAGCGCAAACTGCAACAACCACGGAGCCTTCAGCTGCGGCGATTTCACGCACTTTATCGAGGTATGGGTTGTTTTCAAAACCGTCTTCGTTGACGTTGGCGATATACATCGTTGGCTTCAGCGTCAGGAAGCTCAGGTATTTGATAGCCGCTTTGTCTTCATCGGTCAGCGTTTTCAACGCACGCAGCATGCCAGCGTTTTCCAGCTGTGGCAGGCATTTTTCCAGTGCAGCCAGTTCCGCTTTAGCGTCTTTATCGCCGCCTTTAGCCTTCTTCTGTACGCGATGGATAGCGCGCTCACAGGTATCCAGGTCAGACAGCGCCAGTTCGGTATTGATAACCTCAATGTCGTCAGCCGGATCCACTTTGTTATTAACGTGGATGATGTTGTCGTTTTCAAAGCAGCGAACCACGTGGCCGATAGCTTCGGTTTCACGGATGTTCGTCAGGAACTGGTTACCCAGACCTTCGCCTTTGGACGCGCCTTTTACCAGACCGGCAATGTCGACGAATTCCATCGTTGTTGGCAGGATACGCTGCGGTTTGACGATTTCGGCCAACTGATCCAGACGCGGATCGGGCATCGGGACAACACCTGTGTTCGGCTCGATAGTACAGAACGGGAAGTTTGCCGCTTCAATACCCGCTTTTGTGAGCGCGTTGAACAGGGTGGATTTGCCTACGTTTGGCAAACCGACGATACCGCATTTGAATCCCATGTTTAAATCACCTTAATCTTTTGATATTCAGCCTGTTATGGAAAACAGATTGTAGAAAAGTAAATAACTCTGCCTATTATACACAGCACGCGAGAAAAATGCCGCACATCCCTGCTTATTGCGCTTTAAAGGTGTGTAACCGGCTCGTTGCCTTGGTCAGGCCATCTTTGAATAAAATCTCGGTACAACGTGCCGCTTCGTCAATTGCTTCATCAATTAACTTCTGTTCTGAAACAGGCGGTTTGCCTAAAACAAATCCGACAACTTTGTTTTTATCACCCGGATGACCAATTCCCACGCGTAAACGATGAAAGTTGGGGTTATTGCCCAACTTGCTGATGATGTCTTTCAGGCCATTATGTCCGCCATGACCGCCACCGAGCTTAAATTTTGCCACGCCAGGCGGCAGGTCTAATTCGTCGTGCGCGACCAAAATTTCATCGGGGTTGATACGATAAAAACTGGCCATCGCACCCACGGCCTTGCCGCTGAGATTCATAAATGTGGTCGGTACCAGCAAACGGACATCTTCCCCTTCGAGCGTTACTCTGGAGGTGTAGCCGAAGAATTTCGGCTCATCACGCAGGGGCGCGCGTAATCTCTCTGCCAGTAAATCGACATACCATGCGCCTGCGTTGTGTCGCGTTGCCGCATACTCTGCGCCGGGGTTCGCCAGGCCGACAATCAATTTAATCGTCACGTGTTTTGTCCTGAGTGTTTCCATAAACGACGTGTAGTTTACTGTCTGACGCTGCTCTTGACAAAAAACTGCGTTCTAATCGCCAAAAACTGAATAATTGCACAAATGGACTATTAGAAATTGAGTATGTTCAGTAGCTTATTTGTAAAGTTTTGTTGCGCGAGTGTTTGTAATTGTGATCGCTCCCGCACTTGCGAACGGCAGTGTTGTCTATACTTTACACATAAGGATTAGGGGTATTCCCTGTAGCAACCCAAAGTTCCGGAGGTGACACATGAAACGCAAAAACGCTTCGTTACTCGGTAACGTGCTCATGGCTTTAGGGTTGGTGGTGATGGTGGGGGGGGTTGGTTACTCTATTTTAAACCAATTGCCGCAATTTAATCTGCCACAGTTTTTCGCACATGGTGCCGTGCTCAGTATTTTTGTAGGTGGTGTTCTGTGGTTGGCGGGAGCTAGAGTGGGCGGGCACGAGCAAATCAGTGACCGTTACTGGTGGGTACGCCATTATGACAAACGCTGTCGTCGCGGTGATACCACTCATCGTCATAACTAAATCGTTTCCCGGCAGAGAGGGCTGCGGTTTGAATACAAAGTCCTGGTTGAAAAACCAGGACTCTGCTTGTTCATTATCCTTGCATAGAACGCACTTTTATATTCGCTACGGAATATAAGAAACGTTATTCGAATAACCGATAATGTAACGTTTTAACCGCGCTATCCGCGTCTTCAGCGGGCAACAGGAAACACAGGTTGTCATTTGACGCGCCGTGGCAGATCATTCGCACTGTATGCCCTTCAAGCCAGGCAAAAACGTCTTTGCAAACTCCCGCCGCCTGAGTCAGCCGATTCCCCACCAAAGTGACTAATGCCAGTCCGGTTTCCACTTCCACACGACAGTGGGAGGACAATGCGGTAAACAATGCGCTGGTCAGTATATGATCTTCACCTGAGGTAGCGTGAGTCGCGTCCAGCGCCAGCGCAATACTGTTTTCTGAGGTTGTAACCAAATCCACCGTGACCGCGTGGCGAGCTAAAATGGCGAAGGACTGCGCCAGGAAAGAACCGGACGGTTGTGTCTCCAGACTATGTAATCGCAACAGCGTCTGTTTACGGCGCACGGCAAGCGCACGATAACGAGGTGGGTTGTCGGTGGTGTTATGCACCAGCGTACCACCGGCAGCCGTATCCTTACTTGAGCCAACAAACACCGGAATGCTTTTACGCATTGCCGGAAGCAGCGTAGCCGGGTGGAGGACTTTCGCACCGAAGGCGGCCATATCGCTGGCCTCGGAAAATGAGATGTGGTCAATCCGTTTGGCCCGCGGCGCAATGCGCGGATCGGTGGTGTAGATCCCTGCGACATCGGTCCAGATGTCCACGCGTGCGGCGTGAAGCGCCTCACCGAGAAGCGTCGCCGTGTAATCACTACCACCGCGTCCCAGCGTAGTGGTATGCCCTGCGGCATCCCGGCCGATAAACCCTTGGGTCACCATAATCGCTTGCTCAAGACGAGGGCGCAGGTGAGTCTCCACCAGGTGGTGCAGGGTACTGAGTTCGGGTTCGGCGCAGCCGAAACTCGAGTTGGTACGCATCACGCTGCGGGCGTCAAACCACCCGGCCTCGGCATGCCGTTCACGTAAGACTTCAGTAAACAGTAAAGAGGACATCAGCTCGCCGTGACTGACCAATTCATCGCTTAGCGCATCAGACGGTGAAACGGTCGCCGTTTGTGCAAGATGGCGGATGTTGTTGAGAAGATTATCGATTTCCGTGCTGATAACGGACGGCTGCTTCAGGCGGGAAATAATGTTGTATTGGATGGCGCGTAAGGTCTCAAGCTTATCTAATTGTTGATGCGTTTCCAGACCTTCAGAAAGTTCGACCAGTAAGTTTGTAACGCCTGCTGAAGCAGACAGTACGACTAAACGGACATCTTGATCAGCAAGGACAATGCTGGCGCTTCGGTTCATCGCATCAAAATCAGCGACGCTGGTGCCGCCAAATTTGGCAACGACGGATGGTGGATAAATGCGAGTCATAACAATCTCATATCAGGGCGCCATAAAAGTATGGCTAGAAAATTTTCATTCTCGGCATAAGGGGAAACAGTGTTCGCCTTACGAAATGTCCGCCCGCGAACATTTCTGCTGACAACCCAGGGAATTCCTGTTGTCGAAAACGCGTGTCGCCTGTACGCGTTACCGGGTGCTGCGCATTAATTTTATTTACATAGCCTGCAAATAAGCGCGCCATACTAAGTGATTTATATTTAGGGATCGACTTTTTTATTCGATTTATCGACAAATAAGTGAAAAATCATGTCGTAACAAGAAAACGCGTACATTATTAATGGTAAAAACGTGTAAAAAAATAATAAAAGCATGAAAATTCCATGGTTTTTATAACATCGTATGCGTTGCAATTGGCTACGGTAATTGTTAATTAAATAGATATATTTCTTTAGGATTTCGTAATGAAGGGTGGCTGTTACACTTTGAATTATAAAGAAAAAACACCCGCTAAATGTGTTGAAAAATAAATGATTGAGTCCAGGGCTAAAACAACATATATTAGCCGCGCTTTTTTACAGGTAACCCTTATAACCATTTATTCAATCAGGCGTTAATCTACACCTGGTTGTAGGAGTGATATGATGACGGATAAAGTCCGTATTGATACTTTAAGTGCTAATTCATTACCACAGAGCAATGATATCTTTTTAGCAAGACAGGCTGAGTTTGAATCTAATGTCCGCAGCTATCCACGTAAACTGCCATTAGCGATTGCTAAAGCGCAGGGCGTCTGGATTACTGACGTAGAAAATAATCAATATCTTGATTGCCTGGCAGGTGCCGGAACCCTGGCGCTTGGTCATAATCATCCTGAAGTGCTGCAGAGCATTCAAAGTGTCATCACAAGCGGCTTACCGTTACATACGCTTGACCTTACCACACCGTTAAAAGATGAATTCTCATCGTATTTACTTTCTTTATTACCGGGCCAGGGCAAAGAGTATTGCCTGCAGTTCACCGGGCCGTCCGGTGCCGATGCCGTTGAAGCGGCGCTGAAGCTGGCGAAGAAAGTTACCGGCCGTTCCAGCATCATCAGCTTCTCCGGTGGTTACCACGGGATGACCCACGGCGCGCTGTCCGTGACCGGCAACCTGTCGCCGAAAGAAGCCGTCAGCAACATGATGGCGGAAGTACAGTTTATGCCGTATCCGCATCAGTACCGTTGCCCGCTGGGTATTGGCGGCGACGCTGGCGTCAAAGCATTGACCTACTACTTCGAAAACCTGATCAACGACGTTGAGAGCGGCGTGCGTAAACCGGCTGCCGTGATCCTCGAAGCGGTGCAGGGCGAGGGCGGGGTAAACCCGGCTCCGATCGAGTGGCTGCAGCGTATTCGTAAAGTGACCCAGGAACACGGCATTCTGCTGATTATCGATGAAGTTCAGGCTGGCTTCGCGCGCACGGGTAAACTGTTCGCCTTCGAACACGCCGGTATTGAGCCGGATATCATCGTGATGTCCAAAGCGGTTGGCGGCGGTCTGCCACTGGCGGTACTGGGCATTAAAAAGCAGTTCGATGCGTGGGCCCCGGGCCACCACACTGGCACCTTCCGCGGCAACCAACTGGCGATGGCGACCGGTCTGACAACGCTGAAAATCCTCAAAGACGACAAGATTGCCGATAAAGTTGCTGCCCAGGGCGAGTGGCTGAAAGACAAACTGACTGACCTGCAGAAACGTTACCCGGTTATCGGCCAGGTACGTGGTCTGGGCCTGATGATTGGTCTGGAAATCGTTAAGCCGAACGAAGCGCAGGATCACATGGGCTGCTACCCGGCCGATGGCGAGCTTTCCGCGCTGCTGCAGAAAAAATGTTTCGAAAACGGCCTGATTCTTGAGCGTGGCGGCCGTAACGGTTGCGTACTGCGTCTGCTGCCGTCTCTGTTGATCACCAACGCAGAGCTGGAGATTTTCCTCGATAAATTCGAAAATGCCCTGCTGGGCGCTGGCGTGAAGCCGGTTTAAACGGAGTTGGATCGAATGTCAGACGTAAATCCGATTCTGTCCGGCTCGGCACAAAGCATCGCTGCCTACCAGGACGCTATCGAGCAGAGTACGCAAGCGGTCGTTGAATGGTTGAAGCAGCCTGAGATGTATCAGGGCAAAACCGTTGAGCAACTGCGCGAACGTATCAACCTGAATTTTACGTCTCAGGGCCTGGGCAACCAGGCCGCTATTGAGCGTGCGGTTGAATACTTTCTGAAAGACAGCTTGTTGGTTCACCATGCGCAGTGCGTGGCGCACCTGCACTGCCCGAGCCTGGTGATTAGCCAGGCGGCAGAAGTGTTGATCAACGCCACCAACCAGAGTATGGACTCCTGGGATCAGAGCCCGTCGGCGACCATCATTGAGATCAAACTGATCGAATGGTTGCGTGAGCAGGTGGGCTATGCGGCAGGCGACGCGGGCGTGTTCACCAGCGGCGGCACCCAGAGCAACCTGATGGGCCTGATGCTGGCGCGCGACGCCTTCTTTGCCCGCCAGGGGCATTCCATTCAGCAGAATGGTCTGACCGGCGACCTGAGCAAAATCAAAGTATTTTGCTCTGAAAGCGCGCACTTCTCTGTGCAGAAGAACATGGCGCTGATGGGGCTGGGTTACCGTTCCGTCACCCAGGTGAAGACTGATGCGTTCTCACGCATGGATCTGGCTGACCTGAAAGACAAGCTGGCCCAGGCGAAAGCCAACGGCGAACAGGTGATGGCGATTGTCGCCACTGCGGGTACTACCGATGCGGGTGCGATCGACCCGTTAGCGGACATTGCGGCGCTGGCGGCAGAACACCAGATCTGGATGCATGTGGATGCAGCATGGGGCGGGGCGTTACTGCTTTCTGAGCAGTATCGTCACTTCCTGAACGGCCTTGAACTGGCGGATTCTGTGACGCTGGACTTCCACAAACAGTTCTTCCAGACCATCAGCTGCGGCGCGTTCCTGCTGAAAGACGCGCGTCATTACGAGCTGATGCGTTACCAGGCGGCGTACCTGAACTCTGATTTTGATGAAGAGGCGGGCGTACCGAATCTGGTGTCGAAATCGCTGCAGACCACGCGCCGTTTTGACGCGCTGAAGCTGTGGATGGGTCTCGAAGCGCTGGGCAAAAAGCAGTATGCCGAAATCATTGATAACGGCGTAACGCTGGCGCGTGATGTGGCTGCGTTTGTGAAAACTCAGCCACACCTGGAACTGGTGATGGAGCCGCAGCTGGCAAGCGTGCTGTTCCGTTTCCGTCCGCACAGTGACGACATGGCGTTCGTTGCGCTGTTGAACCAGCGTATTGGCGACGTTCTGCTGGCTTCTGGTAGCGCCAATGTTGGCGTGACCGAAGCGGATGGCGTAACCTGCCTGAAGCTGACGCTGCTGAACCCCACGGTGTGTCTGGAGGATGTCAAAGTCCTGCTGGCAAGCGTGAAAGCGACAGCTGAGCAACTGCTGAACGCGTAAGCAATAAGCTGATTATAAAAATGGCTCCCACACACGGGAGCCATTTTTTTGCCTGTCATTTGTAGTCCGGCGGCGCTTCGCCTGGCTGGGCTACACGTCAGCTGATATCTGCCAGTGCGGCGTCTTTATTCGGGAAGAACGTCAGGCGTCCGGCAATCGGCTGAATGCCCGCGCGCGCCATGGTACGTAACGGCTGGAATTCCAGATTACTGATCCGCAGTTCACACCCTTCCGGGAGGCGTTTTACAAAACGCTGGAAAGCGTCCAGACCACCGGCATCCAGTACCGGGACCGCGTCCCACTTCAAGACCACAATACGTTTACCTGCAATACGCGATTCGAGATCGGTAAATAATCCCTCCGCAGCGGCAAAGAAAAGTGGGCCAATAACGCGCAGCACCAGCACATCGTCAGGTACGTCTACGTTGACCGGCGCCAGACGCGTCATGCGCGCGATACGACGCATAAACAGCAGGGAGGCGAGAACGATACCGACGCTGATGGCGATCACCATGTCGAATAGCACCGTCAGCGACATACACATAAGCATGACAATGATGTCGTCTTTTGGCGCATGACGCAGCAGATCCACCACTTTATGCGCTTCACTCATGTTCCATGCCACCATCAGCAGCAGGGCGGCCATGGCGGAAAGCGGTAACCAGGAAAGCAGCGGCGCAAGCACCAGCAGGGCAAGGATCACCAGAATCGCGTGGATGACCGCTGAAATTGGTGAGGTCGCCCCGGCGCGGACGTTTGCCGCAGAACGGGCAATTGCCGCCGTGGCGGTGATACCACCGAAGAACGGTGCCACGATGTTACCCAGGCCCTGGCCAATCAGCTCACTGTTGGCTTTATGCTTGGTGCCGGTCATCCCATCGAGCACGACGGCGCACAGTAGAGATTCAATCGCCCCGAGCATCGCCATGGAGAAGGCGGCCGGTAACAGCGCCTGTAACGAACTCCAGCTCAGGGTAAAGTTTGACTCCGGCATGTCCCACGGTAATACCAGTTGCGGCAGCAACTGCGGGATGCCGTTACCCTGCGAGCCGTCAGCCAGAATGTAGTGGAACTGAGAACCGATGGTGGCGACATGGCCGCCGGTCAGGTTCACAATCCCCATTACCGCACAGCCTGCCAGCAGCGCAGGAAGGTGGCCCGGCAGTCGGATCCCCAGACGCGGCCAGAAAATCAGGATCCCCAGCGTCACCACGCCAATTGCGGCATCGCCAACGTTGAGGGTTGGCAGGGCCATAAACAGCGCGCCGACCTTTTGCAGGTAGTGCTCCGGGACATGGGCCATTTGCAGACCGAGAAAATCTTTAATCTGCATGGTACCGATGGTGATACCAATACCCGATGTAAAACCTAACGTAACGGATACCGGGATATATTCGATCAGGCGACCAAAACGGGCGAGGCCGAAAAGGATCAGGAATATCCCGGACATTAGCGTTGCGACCAGCAGGCCTGCCAGCCCAAACTGTTGCGAAACCGGATACAGAATCACCACGAAAGCGGCAGTTGGTCCAGATACGCTAAAACGTGAGCCACCGGTAAGGGCGATAACAATCCCAGCAACGGCTGAGGTATACAAGCCGTACTGCGGCGCCACGCCACTGCCTATTGCCAGGGCCATCGCCAGC
Source organism: Citrobacter sp. RHBSTW-01044 (assembly GCF_013781945.1). Classification (NCBI taxonomy): domain Bacteria; kingdom Pseudomonadati; phylum Pseudomonadota; class Gammaproteobacteria; order Enterobacterales; family Enterobacteriaceae; genus Citrobacter; species Citrobacter sp. RHBSTW-01044. The sequence goes on from NZ_CP056180.1 coordinate 2,136,619, forward strand.
GGAATGGCAATGATCCCAACGGTTATTCCGGCGATCAAGTCGCGGGTAAAGCGAGAAGCGGTATATTTTTCTTTCCAACAAGCGTCGATGAGGGCGCGGAAAGGCATCACATGTGAGGAAAATAATCTGTTCACAATAATGTTTCATCCATGAGCGCATCATCTGTCAACTAAATGGCAGGTGAAGGAGGCATAAGTCATACAAATAGATGTTGCAGATAAAAAAACCCGCCGCAGCGGGTTTTTGAGCCGGGCTCGATTAATGCTCGAACATAGCAGAGATGGATTCTTCGTTGCTGATACGACGAATCGCTTCGGCCAGCATACCCGACAGGGTCAATGTACGCACGTTTGGCAGTGCTTTGATTTCGTCAGTCAGTGGAATAGTGTCACAGACAACGACTTCATCAATCACTGAATTGCGCAGGTTGTTTGCCGCATTACCTGAGAAGATCGGGTGGGTAGCGTAAGCAAATACGCGTTTTGCACCACGTTCTTTCAGTGCTTCTGCTGCTTTACACAGCGTACCGCCGGTATCGATCATATCATCAACCAGCACGCAGTCACGACCTGCAACGTCACCAATAATATGCATCACCTGAGAAACGTTCGCGCGCGGGCGTCGTTTGTCGATGATAGCCATGTCGGTATCGTTCAGCAGTTTAGCGATAGCGCGGGCACGCACGACGCCACCGATGTCCGGAGAAACCACAATCGGGTTGTCCAGATTCAGCTGCAGCATGTCTTCTAACAGGATCGGGCTACCGAATACGTTATCAACCGGTACGTCAAAGAAGCCCTGGATCTGTTCAGCATGCAGGTCAACGGTGAGGACGCGGTCAACGCCAACGCTGGACAGGAAATCAGCGACGACTTTAGCAGTAATCGGTACACGAGCGGAACGTACGCGACGATCCTGACGTGCATAGCCGAAGTAAGGAATAACGGCGGTGATACGGCCTGCGGAAGCACGGCGCAGCGCATCAACCATAACGACCAATTCCATCAGGTTGTCGTTAGTAGGGGCACAAGTGGACTGGATGATGAAAATATCACCACCGCGTACATTTTCATTAATTTGTACGCTGACTTCGCCGTCGCTAAAGCGACCTACAGCGGCGTCGCCGAGTGAAGTGTACAGGCGGTTGGCAATACGTTGTGCTAGTTCCGGGGTGGCGTTACCAGCAAAAAGCTTCATATCAGGCACGAGAAGAACCTCAGGCATGCGTCCATTGGTGGAAAGAATCTGCCGAAAACTGTGCGGGCCAGGCAGTATCCTCTCCATGCGGTGTATTAAAGAGCGCGATGCAACGTCTGGAACAGGGTGACGTTGTCACCGCAACTCAGCTTGCCCGGCTTACTCGTCATCTTTCACGTTTCATGTGTGCTGGCATATTTCGCCATCTTCCTGAAACCCGAATGATTTAGAGTAACGCTCTGTGCAATGGGGAGAGGTTGACACCTTTCGCCACAAAGCCTTTGAGCCATTCCGGGGCTTGCTCAAGCACCTGGCGAGCACGAGACTCAGTGTCAAATTCAGCAAAGACACAAGCCCCTGTACCAGTCAGGCGCGACGGCGCGTATTCTAACAGCCAGGAAAGCGCCGCATCAACCTCGCGAAAACGTTTTCTTGCGATAACCTCGCAATCATTGCTGAATTCACATTTTAGTAACGTTTTTATTGACCTTTTTGGCGTGTTGCGCGGGAGGTCGGGATCTTTAAAAATCACCGGCGTCGGAATACTGACTCCCGGGTGTGCGACCAGATACCATTTTTCCTCTGGCTCGACCGGGGTCAGAATTTCACCTACGCCTTCAGCAAAGGCCGCATGGCCGCGCACGAATACGGGAACGTCCGCCCCCAGCGTTAAGCCGAGTCCTGCCAGTTCATCAACCGAAAGTCCGCACTGCCAAAGGTGATTCAGCGCCACCAGGACGGTAGCCGCATTCGACGAACCTCCGCCAAGACCGCCGCCCATCGGTAGGCGTTTTTCGATACTGATATCGGCGCCGCTCCCTTTGGGAAGGCGATCGCTTTCAGACGCCGCCTTCATCAGCAAGCGCGCCGCACGGACAATGAGATTGTCTTCATGTGCAACGCCTTCCACCGGCGTTAACAGGCGGATTTCGCCGTCGCCACGCAGCGCAATACCTATCGTGTCGCCATAATCAAGAAACTGGAATAGCGTCTGCAAGGTGTGATAACCGTCCGCACGCTGCCCGGTGATGTATAAAAACAGATTCAGTTTTGCCGGAGAGGGCCAGTGGGTCATCATTTCACAATCCAGTTATCCATTTTCAGCTTAATACGCTGATCGCCGTCGGACAGTTCCATGTTTGCCGGCATCGCAGGCTTAATTTTGCTGTCGTAGGCGCTATAGACCACTTTCCAGTTTTTACCGTCTTTGCTGTAGTTCACTTCACTCAGACGATACTGATCGTCGAGTTTGTAATCGCTGGCGTCTCCCGGCAGGCCAAGGATCCACTGGCGCAGGCTATTCAATGGAATAGGCATGCCGGTCAGCTTACCAATCATCTCTTCGGCGTCGTCAGCGGTGTAGTGCTTGCCTTTGTTATCGACAAGTTCGACGTTGCCCGGCTGGGCATTGAGTTCCAGTTCAGTGCTGCCCAGGGGATTGGTCAGCAGGAGACGGTAGCGATCCTGTCCGGTTTGTTGCCAGAAAAAGCGGGCATAGACTTTCTGTTGATCGGAAATATACGCAAATGCACCGCGCGTCTGATATTGGTTCAGGGCGCGTACTTCCTGCTGGTGCTGGCGCCACTGTGGAGAGTCAGGGCTTTTGCCGGGACCTTTCGGCGCATTGAGCGTACAGGCGGTAAGAGCCAGGGCCGCGAGCGGCAGCAGGCGAATCAGGCGAAAATCAGGCAGGGTCATAATGATGACAAATCCTTGAGATACGTTGCAGTTATAACTCTTAATGCTAGCGCCGCCATCATACATCGTCTACGTTCAAGTTATCTTAAATCGCTCAAATTTGTGCACTAAGCTATTACTCCAAAAGGGGGCAGTCTCTTTTATTGACCGCACGCATCCTGTATGATGCACCCAGTCTAACCTTATCAACGCTGGTACTATTCCCGCACACATGACCCTTTTAGCGCTTGGTATTAACCATAAAACGGCACCTGTATCGCTGCGAGAACGCGTAACGTTTTCGCCGGATACGCTCGATCAGGCGCTGGACAGCCTGCTTGCGCAGCCAATGGTGCAGGGCGGGGTGGTGCTGTCGACGTGTAACCGTACGGAACTGTATCTCAGCGTTGAAGAGCAGGATAACCTGCAAGAAGCGCTGGTTCGCTGGCTGTGCGATTACCATAATCTTAATGAAGAAGACTTGCGCAATAGCCTGTACTGGCACCAGGACAACGACGCCGTCAGTCATTTGATGCGTGTTGCCAGCGGTCTGGATTCGCTGGTGCTTGGTGAACCGCAGATTCTGGGGCAGGTGAAAAAAGCTTTTGCGGATTCGCAAAAAGGTCACCTGAACGCCAGTGCGCTGGAGCGCATGTTCCAGAAATCATTCTCTGTCGCTAAACGTGTACGTACAGAAACAGACATCGGTGCCAGCGCCGTGTCCGTGGCTTTTGCCGCCTGTACGCTGGCGCGGCAAATATTTGAATCGCTCTCCACGGTGACCGTGCTGTTAGTGGGCGCAGGCGAAACCATTGAGCTGGTGGCGCGACACCTGCGTGAGCATCAAGTGAAGAAGATGATCATCGCCAACCGTACCCGCGAGCGGGCGCAAGTGCTGGCGGATGAAGTCGGCGCCGAAGTGATTTCGCTGAGTGATATCGACGCGCGTTTACAGGATGCCGATATTATTATCAGTTCTACCGCCAGCCCGCTGCCGATTATCGGCAAAGGAATGGTGGAGCGCGCGCTTAAAAATCGCCGTAATCAACCTATGCTGCTGGTGGATATCGCCGTACCGCGCGATGTCGAGCCGGAAGTGGGTAAGTTGTCCAACGCCTATCTGTACAGCGTTGACGACCTGCAAAGCATCATTTCGCATAACCTGGCCCAGCGCAAAGCGGCGGCCGTGGAAGCCGAAACCATTGTGGCGCAGGAAACCAGCGAATTTATGGCCTGGCTACGCGCTCAGGGCGCAAGTGAAACTATCCGCGAGTATCGCAGTCAGTCAGAACAGATCCGTGATGAACTGACAGCCAAAGCGTTGGCCGCTCTTCAGCAGGGTGGTGATGCGCAAGCCATTATGCAGGATCTGGCCTGGAAACTGACCAACCGCTTGATCCATGCACCAACCAAATCACTTCAACAGGCCGCCCGTGACGGGGATAGTGAACGCCTGAATATTCTGCGCGACAGCCTCGGGCTGGAGTAGCAGCACACCAATCTTATTTTTTACAGGGTGCATTTACGCCTATGAAGCCTTCTATCGTTGCCAAACTGGAAGCCCTGCATGAACGCCATGAAGAAGTTCAGGCGCTGCTCGGGGATGCGGGTACTATCGCAGACCAGGAACGCTTTCGTGCACTGTCGCGCGAATATGCGCAATTAAGCGATGTATCTCGCTGTTTTACGGACTGGCAACAGGTTCAGGAAGATATCGAGACGGCTCAGATGATGCTCGACGATCCTGAAATGCGTGAAATGGCGCAGGATGAACTGCGTGAAGCAAAAGATAAATGCGAGCAGCTGGAGCAACATCTGCAGGTTCTGCTGTTGCCTAAAGATCCTGATGACGAACGTAACGCCTTCCTCGAAGTGCGTGCGGGAACCGGTGGTGATGAGGCCGCGCTGTTTGCCGGCGATCTATTCCGCATGTACAGCCGTTACGCTGAATCGCGTCGCTGGCGGGTAGAGATCATGAGCGCCAGCGAAGGCGAACATGGCGGGTTTAAAGAAGTCATTGCCAAAATTAGCGGCGAAGGCGTGTACGGTCGACTGAAATTTGAGTCCGGTGGGCATCGTGTGCAGCGCGTACCTGCGACGGAGTCACAGGGCCGTATTCACACTTCTGCCTGTACGGTCGCGGTCATGCCGGAACTACCAGATGCCGAACTGCCGGACATCAACCCGGCCGATCTGCGTATTGATACCTTCCGCTCATCAGGCGCAGGGGGTCAGCACGTTAACACCACCGACTCCGCAATCCGTATTACCCACTTGCCGACCGGTATCGTAGTGGAATGCCAGGACGAACGTTCGCAGCATAAAAACAAAGCGAAAGCGATGTCGGTGCTGGGGGCGCGAATTCGTGCCGCCGAAGTGGCAAGACGTCAACAGGCCGAAGCCTCTGAACGTCGCAATCTGTTGGGCAGCGGCGATCGCAGCGATCGCAACCGTACCTATAACTTCCCGCAGGGTCGCGTGACCGATCACCGCATTAACCTGACGCTCTACCGTCTGGATGAAGCGATGGAAGGCAAACTGGATATGCTCATTGAGCCAATTGTCCAGGAATACCAGGCCGACCAACTGGCGGCGTTGTCCGAGCAGGATTAATGGATTATCAGCACTGGCTGCGTGAAGCGATAAGCCAATTACAGGCAAGTGAAAGCCCGCGCCGTGACGCCGAGATTTTGCTCGAGTTTGTTACCGGTAAAGGACGCACCTTTATTTTGGCTTTTGGTGAAACGGTATTAACCGAGGCGCAGCGTCAACAGCTCGACACATTACTGGAGCGCCGTCAGCGGGGTGAGCCGGTGGCGCATTTAACCGGCGTGCGGGAGTTCTGGTCACTGCCGCTGTTTGTGTCTCCGGCTACGCTTATTCCTCGTCCGGATACTGAGTGTCTGGTGGAACAGGCGCTGGCTCGCCTGCCGGCCTCAGCATGCCGCATTCTCGATTTGGGAACTGGCACGGGCGCCATTGCGCTGGCGCTGGCAACCGAACGTCCGGATTGCGCAGTAACGGCGGTTGACCGCATGCCGGATGCCGTTGCGCTGGCCACTCGCAACAAACAGCATCTGGGCATCGACAATGTTTGCGTGCTGCAAAGCAACTGGTTCAGCGCTTTGCAGGGACAACAGTTTGACATGATTGTCAGCAATCCGCCGTATATCGACGAACAGGATCCGCACCTGGCGCAAGGCGATGTACGCTTTGAACCTCTGTCGGCACTGGTGGCGGGCGATCGGGGACTGGCGGATATCGTGCATATCATTGACCAGTCTCAGCGCGTGTTAACGCCTGGCGGCTATCTGTTGCTGGAACATGGCTGGCAGCAGGGGCAGGCCGTCCGGGACGTCTTTACTCGTACGGGTTACCAGGCGGTTGAAACCTGCCGTGATTATGGCGGCAATGAGCGAATTACGCTTGGACGCATCCCAACATGAGTACCTTCAGTGTGTTACTCAACATTCATCTCATCAGTATTGCGCTTTCCGTTGGTTTGCTGACGCTGCGTTTTTGGTGGCGTTACACCGACTCGCGTCTTGCCTGCGCACGCTGGACGCGCATTGTGCCACCGGTTGTGGATACCGTTTTATTACTCAGCGGCGTGGCGCTAATGGTTAAAGCGCACATCCTGCCATTCACTGAGCACGGGACATGGCTGACTGAAAAGCTGTTTGGGGTTATCATTTACATCGTTTTGGGTTTTATTGCGCTCGATTATCGTCGGGCGCGCAGTCAGCAGGCGCGATTAGTCGCATTTCCGCTGGCGCTGGTGGTGCTGTACATCATCATTAAACTCGCCACCACAAAAATACCGTTACTGGGGTAAGCATGAGGTCGTTAGCTGATTTCGAATTTAATAAAGCGCCATTGTGTGATGGGATGATCCTGGCGTCGGAGTCTATCCGTCTGGATTTTCCAACACAAACTGTCTATGACGAACTGGAACGTCTGGTCAGTCTGGCGCAAGAAGAAATTAGCCAGCTCCTGTCTCAGGATGAGCAACTGGAAAAACTGCTGGCACTTTTTTACGGCGAATGGGGATTTACGGATACCCACGGCGTCTATCGTCTTTCTGATGCACTCTGGCTTGACCAGGTACTGAAAAATCGGCAGGGCAGCGCCGTGTCTCTGGGGGCGATCTTATTGTGGATTGCCAACAGACTGGAGCTGCCGCTGGTACCGGTGATTTTCCCGACGCAACTGATCCTTCGTATTGAGTCGCTCGATGGTGAAATGTGGCTAATCAATCCATTCAATGGCGAAACGTTAAATGAGCACACGCTGGAAGTGTGGTTGAAGGGGAACATCAGCCCGGTCGCGGAGCTGTTTAACGAAGACCTGGATGAAGCGGATAACGCAGAAGTGATCCGCAAACTGCTCGACACGCTGAAATCATCACTGATGGAAGAGCGGCAAATGGAGCTGGCGCTGCGTGCCAGTGAAGCACTATTGCAGTTTAATCCTGAAGATCCGTATGAAATTCGCGATCGTGGTTTAATATACGCGCAACTCGAGTGCGAACATGTTGCGCTGACAGATTTAAGTTATTTCGTTGAACAGTGTCCGGAAGACCCGATCAGCGAAATGATTCGTGCGCAGATTAATACTATTTCGCACAAACAAATTGTATTGCATTGATTAATGACACTTTACCTACCGTTTAAGGCGATCCTATGAAACAAAAAGTGGTTAGCATTGGCGACATCAACGTGGCAAATGACCTGCCGTTCGTGCTGTTTGGCGGAATGAACGTGCTGGAATCCCGCGATCTGGCGATGCGCATTTGTGAGCACTACGTAACCGTTACTCAAAAGCTGGGTATCCCTTACGTGTTCAAAGCCTCCTTTGATAAAGCCAACCGTTCTTCGATCCACTCTTACCGTGGACCGGGCCTTGAAGAAGGGATGAAAATCTTCCAGGAACTGAAGCAGACTTTTGGCGTAAAAGTGATCACCGACGTTCACGAAGCCAGCCAGGCACAGCCTGTTGCTGATGTGGTGGATGTGATTCAGCTTCCGGCATTCCTCGCTCGTCAGACCGATCTGGTGGAAGCGATGGCGAAAACCGGTGCCGTTATCAACGTGAAGAAACCGCAGTTTGTAAGCCCGGGCCAGATGGGCAATATCGTGGATAAATTCCATGAAGGCGGCAACGATAAGGTTATTCTGTGTGACCGTGGTGCGAACTTTGGTTATGACAATCTGGTTGTGGACATGCTGGGCTTCAGCGTGATGAAGAAAGTCTCCGACAACTCACCGGTGATTTTTGACGTTACCCATGCGCTGCAGTGCCGCGATCCGTTTGGCGCAGCAAGCGGCGGTCGTCGTGCGCAGGTTACCGAACTGGCGCGTGCCGGTATGGCGGTTGGTCTGGCAGGTCTGTTTATTGAAGCGCATCCGGATCCAGCCAATGCGAAATGCGATGGCCCATCCGCGTTGCCGCTGGCGAAGCTGGAACAGTTCCTGACGCAGATTAAAGCGATTGATGACCTGGTGAAAAGCTTCGACGAGTTGGATACCGAGAACTAAGAGAGTGTGACAGGCCGGAATTTCCCTCCGGCCTGCTATTTGAAAAGGGTGTCAAGGTCGTCGTCAGGCACCAGACGCGCCATCAATTGTGTTATATCGGTAGAAAAGAAAACGGCCCTGAAGCGGACCGTGGGGTACGTCTAAAATAATAATCAGGCAAATATTGTCATCAGATAGGCGATAAACAGTGCCAGATGCGCTGCACCGTTAAGCACATTGGTGCGTCCGGTGGAGAAAGAGATCTGACACAGAACCAGTGATGAAACCATCACAATCATCTCTGGCGCACCCAGCGCAAACATCAAATCATTCCCGGTTGCCCATGCAATCAGCGTCACCACCGGTACGGTCAGCGAAATTGTGGCTAATACCGAACCGAAGAATAAATTCATTGCTCGCTGTACCTGATTGCTCAGAACCGCTTTCAGTGCGCCCAGTCCTTCAGGCGAGAGGATCAGTAACGCCACCAGGAAACCCGTAAATGCGACCGGCGCATTCAGTTCAGTCAGCAAGGTCTCAAGCGGGCTGGCGTTCATCTTGGTCACGGCGATAACAGCGATCAGATGAATGATAAGCCAGGCGGCGTGCCACAGATTGCTGTGCGCTGACGGCTTACCGTGATGCGGGTCGTCGTCGTCACCCTCGTCTTCATGCTCGTAAATGAACAGACTTTGGTGCGTTTTAGTTTGAATCAGCAAAAATACGCCGTACATCGCCGCAGAAATTAACGCCACCAACAGCGCCTGCGCGGTAGTGAAATTTGCCCCCGGCAACGCCATCGGGAATACCAGTACAATAATGGCCAGTGGGAACAGGGCGATTAAATACTGCTTAATACCAAATAGGTTCATATACTGAGTGGCAAATTTACGGCCACCTAATAGTAATGAAAAACCGACCAGACCCCCGGTTACGATCATAATGATTGAATACAGCGTATCGCGCATGAGCGTAGGTGCGGCATCGCCGGTTGCCATTAATGCGGAGATTAAGCTGACTTCAAGAATAACAACGGACAAACTGAGGATCAGCGACCCGTAGGGTTCGCCAAGTCGATGCGCTAATACGTCCGCATGACGGACAACGCTGAATGCGCTGCTTAATATACCAATAAGGGCCAGCGCATTAATACCGATGACCACTGGTAGTGACTGACTGCTCCCCCAGAAGAACAGTACTACCAGCGCCAAAATCGGGAAGACGAGAGAGGTCTCCTTGTGGCGGGTTTTTACCGCCTCATGTGCTTGTGTCATTGCATTAATTCTCCATCTCTGCAGGTATTTATAATTATAAAAAGTATTAAAGAATGTAAAAAATAACAGAAAACGTGGTTTTGTAGGTGACATTTTACGAAATTTTACTACATCACCTGTTTTCCCTCTCAAAGCGGCCAAAAACAAATTTCTTGTTTATAGACTGTTTAATTAACAGAAGGTTAGGTAAAGAAAATTTCTAAAAATGTCCATTATTGGCGTCTCGCCGCATTGTTAACCACACTTAAGGTTTAGCCTAAAAAGAGGAGTTCACAATGCCCTATAAATCTAAAAGTGATCTGCCTGACAGCGTGCAGCACGTTCTGCCAGCCCATGCTCAGGACATTTATAAAGAAGCTTTCAACAGCGCCTGGGAACAGTATAAAGACAAATCTGACCGACGTGACGATGCCACCCGAGAAGAGACTGCACATAAGGTGGCGTGGGCCGCGGTTAAAAATGATTACCAAAAAGGTGATGATAATAAATGGCATAAAAAGACGTAACAGTATCAATTATAATGCCTTTATAAACTCGCTTGCATCAGGCGTTAGCGAATCGTGCTACGCCGCGCGGTTACTGGCTTGCAAGCGAGCGGTGAATTGCCTATTGTCCAGCTATTGGTTTCAAAATGAGCAGTAAAAAAGCCCGGAAGGCGTCAAAAAAGTTGTCGCAGGGAAGCAGCAGTGGCGGAGGTGTAAGGTGTTAACGCGTGATTTTTTATTGAATGCCGACTGTAAGACGGCATTTGGTGCTATTGAAGAATCACTACTCTGGTCAGCGGAACAACGTGCAGCCTCACTGGCCGCCACGCTCGCTTGTCGACCAGATGATGGACCGGTGTGGATCTTCGGTTATGGATCGTTGATGTGGAACCCGGCCTTAGAGTTTGAAGAGTCCTGTACCGGCACATTAGTCGGCTGGCACCGTGCATTTTGTCTGCGCCTGACGGCGGGGCGAGGAACGGCGTGTCAGCCAGGCCGCATGCTGGCCCTGAAAGAGGGCGGACGTACCACCGGTGTGGCCTACCGCTTGCCGGACGCGTCGCTGGAACAAGAGCTTTCTCTGCTGTGGAAGCGAGAAATGATCACCGGATGCTATCTGCCGACCTGGTGCCAGCTGGCGCTTGATGACGGCCGTACGGTGAACGCGCTGGTGTTTATTATGGATCCGCGCCATCCGCTGTTTGAGTCAGACACGCGCGCGCAGGTGATCGCGCCGCTTATCGCCACGGCCAGCGGACCTTTAGGCACCAATGCCCAGTATCTGTTCTCGCTGGAACAAGAGCTGGTCAAGTTGGGTATGCAGGATGATTGTCTTAATGATCTGGTGATCACGGTCAAACGATTGTTGGGAGAGAACCTGCCGGAAGGCGTTATGCGGCCAGGGTTTGCCTGAACCCGGTGTGGAATTGCATGCCCGAAAGCCAGGTGCTTTTCGGGCATGTCACGCTTAGGCTGCAATATAACTTATTGAATGCTCAAGCGACTGACTGTGGCTGTCGATCAGCACGTTCCAGACGCCGGTATAGGGCACGGTCAACCATGCGTTATCACGATCCTGCACGCTTAAGATGTCGGACTGCGTGTCTTTGACGTGATTTTTTTCGCTCATCAGATGGATGTGACAGCGCTCGGAACAGCGCACAACCACCGTATCGCCACCAAATAACTTTAAACTTGCCTTCACTAATGCCATTTTTCACCCCGTTCTTGAAAACAACGTACTTTCTGTCGAAAGTGCTGCGTGATGTTGTTCACATTTCACTCATTGCATAACACCAAAGGGGGAGCAACAGGATGCTGATTTTGATCAAAAAATGGCATAACGATTAAACAAAAGTGACAAAACACCTCAAAAGGGTTGAACGGGCGTGCTAACGTTCAACGAAACCGCGCCCATCAAATATTAAATCCGGAAATTATCGACACTTTCAGTGCGCTTGCCTGAAAACGGTGTATCAGAAGGTCAACACTTTATCTGCAGCCAGCGTCCATTGAGCCAGTTCTACCAGCGTGCCGACGGCCACTCCATCAATTAACGGCAGCGCCGTGATCCCACGACCATCGGTGCAGGTTTTGCATAGTTTTACCGGAACATTTTGCGCTGTCAGGATCTCCAGCATTTGCTGAATATTGTAGCCTTCCGCGGGTTTCTGACCACGTAATCCTGCGGTTACGGCATCAGACATTAAAAACAGACGCAGGTCGAGAGCGGCTTCTTGTTCGCGCAGGGCGATAGCCAGACGCAGGCTGTTAAATAACGATTCGCTTCCATAAGCCGCTCCGTTCGCGACGATCACTATCTTTTGCATTTTTACTCCTGTTACTGCATGTGAGCGTTAATAACCGACACGTATGTTACACCTATTTCTCAATGCCAGGATAATGCCGAAAAAAGGGGGAGGGGCTGAAAATCAACGCTGAAAACGTTATGGTTTAAGATAAGTATGCCACTGTGGCTAATTGATGTAAGAAACCACTAACGATTTGAGCCGTATTATCTGTTCTTCTCTTGCTGTATTCGCACTCTTGCCGCTGGCAGGCGGTACTGCTAACGCGCAGTCGTCCTTTGTGCACCAGGCTGAAAACCCTTTCGATAACAATAGTGATGGCTTGCCCGATCTTGGTATGGCCCCGGAGTCGCGGGCAGGCGAAAAGCATTTTGCCGAAATGGTCAAAGCGTTTGGTGAAGCCAGCATGACTGATAACGGGCTTGATACCGGTGAACAGGCGAAGCAGTTCGCGTTTGGCCAGGTGCGAGATACGGTCAGCGAACAGGTGAATCAGCAACTGGAATCCTGGCTTTCTCCCTGGGGAAACGCCAGCATCGGGTTGCAAGTTGATAACGAAGGCAGTTTTACCGGGAGTCGGGGAAGCTGGTTTGTGCCGTGGCAGGATAACCAACGTTATCTTACCTGGAGCCAGCTAGGAGTGACGCAACAGGACGATGGCTTAGTCAGTAATGCGGGGATTGGGCAACGTTGGGTACGCGACGGTTGGTTACTGGGTTACAACACCTTTTATGACAACTTACTGGATGAAAATCTGCCCCGGGGAGGCCTCGGCGCGGAGGCGTGGGGCGAATATTTGCGCTTATCCGCTAACTATTATCAACCGTTGTCTTCCTGGCAGGATCGTTTTGCAACCCAGCAACAACGGATGGCCCGCGGCTACGATCTGACCGCGCAAATGCGGATGCCGTTCTATCAACACCTCAATACTAGCGTCAGCGTGGAACAGTATTTTGGCGACCGGGTGGATCTATTTCATTCGGGAACCGGGTATCACAATCCGGTGGCGGTGAACCTCGGGCTGAGCTATACACCGGTGCCGCTAATCACGGTGACAGCGCAGCATAAGCAGGGGGAAAGCGGCATCAGCCAGAATAACCTCGGCTTAACCCTTAGTTACCGTTTTGGCGTGCCGTTAAAAAAACAGTTGATGGTCAGTGAGGTGGCGAACAGCCGTTCACTGCGCGGCAGTCGTTATGACGATCCGCAGCGTAACAATTTGCCGACGCTGGAGTATCGCCAGCGTAAAACGCTGTCGGTATTTTTGGCCACGCCACCCTGGGATCTCAAACCGGGAGAGACGGTGGCGCTGAAGCTGCAGGTGCGTAGTTTGCATGGGATCCGCCACCTGACGTGGCAGGGCGATACTCAGGCGTTGAGCTTAACGGCTGGCAGCAATAACCGAAGCGCGCAGGGCTGGACGATTATTATGCCGAAGTGGGACAGCAGAGAAGGTGCGACGAACCGCTGGCGGTTGTCTGTGGTGGTAGAAGATGAGCAGGGCCAGCGTGTCTCTTCCAATGAGATCACGCTATCACTGACCGAACCGTTTACTACCGTTTCGGAAAATGATCCTCGTTAACAATGACGCATGCGCGCGTTATCAGAAAATACGTTCCTGGTGCACCCATACCGCGGCTTCAACACGTGATTTGAGCTTCATTTTCTTCAGCATATGCTTCACGTGAACTTTTACCGTGCTTTCGGTGATGTCCAGGCGGCGGGCGATCATCTTGTTAGGCAGGCCCTGGGCGATGAGCTTAAGAATATCGCGTTCGCGCGGCGTCAGTTGGGTAACATCACGGTCGGACGTTGCACGATTGGCGCGTAGGCTGGCGGCCAGAACCGGCGTTAAGGCTTCGCTCAGCACCATTTCACCGGCAGCCGCTTGCTGCAATGCTTTCAGCAAATCTTCCGGCTCCATATCTTTCAGCAGATAACCGTCGGCACCGCGCTTCAGTGCAGTAACCACGTCTTCTTCATGGTTGGATACGCTAAACACGACGATACGGCCTGACAGTGATTTCTCACGCAGCTTGTCGAGTGTTTCCAGACCGTTCATGCCGGGCATGTTGAGATCAAGAAGGATCAGATCGGGATCAAGGGATTCTGCCAGCTCGATACCCTGCTCACCATTGCTGGCTTCGCCGACAACGGTGATATCGGGCGCCATGCTGACAAGCTGTTTTACACCGGTTCGCAGCATCGGATGATCGTCGATCAACAGGATGGTTGCCGGTTCCAGATTACTCATGGGTATCTCCTTGGACTTCTGTGAAGTTTGTTTCGGGAATAAAAGTGACAGCAACTTCAGTACCGCCTGTCTCGCGACGGCGTACACGGCAATCGCCGCGCAAGCTTTGCGCACGGTCGCGCATGATTATCATGCCGTAGTGGTTACTGCGTTCGGCGTTTTCCGGTACGCCGCAGCCGTTATCTTGCACTGTAAGTTTGACCTGCTTACCATTTTGCACCACCGTCACGACCACTTCATCGGCCTGAGAGTGTTTGAGGGCGTTGCTCAGGGCTTCGCGCGCAATTTGTAGCAGGTGAATCGCCTGATGCGAAGGGACCAGACGCGGTGGCAGCTGATAATCCAGCTTAACCGTAAAGCCAAAACGCGCGCTGTATTCCTGACAGCTGGCTTCCAGCGCCGGTCTCAATCCAGGTTCCGTCAGCTGTAAACGGAAGGTCGTTAACAGCTCGCGCAGTTGCGCCCAGGAAGCGTTTAGCTCGTTACGAATCTGACTGAGTAGCTCGCGGCAGTTATCTGAAAGCGCATCGCCCTGCATCTGCAAACAGCTCACCTGCATCTTCATACAGGAGAGCGATTGTGCAATAGAATCATGAAGTTCGCGCGCAATGGTGGCACGCTCTTCCATCACGATCAACTGCTGCTGACGCTCCTGATGCCTGTCGAGTGCAAGCGTTGCGGTCAGTTGCTCAACCAGGGTATCAACCAGTTGCTGCTGATCGTGGCTGAGATGGCGTCCGTACGGCAAAGTCGCGAGCAGGATACCATACTGGGTATGGGCATCGGTTAGCCGCCATTTCAGCGTGATACCGCCGTCAATGGCGGGTAGCGTACCGCGCGGACACAAATGGCAGCCTTTCTCATCACAGCTGACATTGGACTGGCAGGTAAATTCCTGATGATTATCTTCATCTTCCAGGTCATAGACCCGCAGTTCAATATCATGCAGCAGGGTCAAATTTTGTAGACCGTTCAGTACCGGAGAGAGGCGTTCGCACAACGGCACCTGAGAGTGCAGACGGCGGTTGGCTTGCCACAGGAAAGAGAGGATCTGATTTTTGTGCTCCAGACCCGCCGTTTTCTCCTGTACCCGCTGTTCCAGCACCGCGTAACTTTCGGCCAGTTCTTCCGACATATTATTCAGCGCCGAGCCCAGCGCTGCCATCTCATTACGTCCACTGATATGTGCGCGTTGGGTAAAATCACGTTGACTGACGGCTCGCGCCATCGCCAGCAGTTGTTTCCACGGCTGTAACAGGCGCACGCGCAGCCAGATAATGGTGAAGACCAGCAGCAACGCCATAAATACGGCCATCAGGCGATGCAGCAGAACGACGCGTTCAATGCGTAATTCGGTGGTATGGTCAAAGGCGGTGACCAGCTTATCCAGTCCGCCCACAAAGCGCCTGACATCCTGCGCTACCGCATCGGGCGTTTGCGCATGCGCAAGCCCCGGTGCCAGTTTGGTGTGCCAGTAATCCTGTAAGGCTTTTAACTGCGCCTGTTGTCCGTCACGCTGCGCGGCACGCGTCAATTCCGGGCTAAACGCCGTTTGCTCCATTTCATCCAGTAGTGGTTGATCGTTGGCGTCCAGCGGTATGGCCGCCAACAGGCGATAGCTTTGCATGCGCAGCGATCCAGCTTTGTTGATTGCATGCGCGCTACCCTGAACGCCCTGAACCAGCCAGCCAGAGACTGCCATACCCGCCACGCCGATGGCAGTAGACAATAAAACAATCAGCGCCACCTGGTTGACCAGCGTAAGCGGGGAAAGACAACGTTTAAACATGGTGACTTGTTCCTTCGGGTTTTCGTAAAACCGAAAACCTTATTGAATGACGATTCTGCTGCAGGCAGTGGCGTTATTCTCGGCGATACACTGGAGTATACCCATACCTCAAATGGGCTACCCCTTAATTGCCGCTAGAGGGAGAGATCCTAAACGAGGGGGAGTAGGGGACGACAGAAGCGTGAAAAACCACATCTTTTTTACCGAAGTTATGTACTCATTTAGGATGATGATAAATTTCAGGCATCAATAATGACACCTTTTCCTTTGATTTATATCAACTTACCTCCAGCTGTAAACCCTAATGTGGCAGGCATCGAAACAAGTATCAGAGGTGTCTATGAGTCACTCATCTGCCCCGGAAAGGGCATCTGGAGCTGTAATTACCGAATGGCGGCCGGAAGATCCCGCCTTCTGGCAGCAGCGTGGTCATCGAATCGCCAGCCGTAACCTGTGGATTTCCGTCCCTTGCTTGCTGCTGGCGTTTTGCGTGTGGATGTTATTTAGCGCCGTGGCGGTGAACTTACCGAAAGTCGGATTTGATTTCACCACTGAACAACTGTTCATGCTGACGGCATTACCTTCGGTGTCCGGTGCGCTGCTGCGTGTACCGTACTCCTTTATGGTCCCCCTGTTTGGTGGACGTCGCTGGACGGCGTTCAGCACCGGTATCCTGATCATTCCTTGCGTATGGCTAGGTTTTGCGGTGCAGGATACCTCCACGCCATTTAGTACCTTTATCATTATCTCCCTGTTGTGCGGTTTTGCCGGCGCGAACTTTGCCTCCAGCATGGCAAACATCAGCTTCTTCTTTCCAAAACAGAAACAGGGCGGCGCGCTGGGTCTGAACGGTGGTTTGGGTAACATGGGCGTCAGCGTGATGCAGTTGGTCGCTCCGCTGGTGGTTTCACTGTCAATCTTTGCCGCATTTGGCAGCCAGGGTGTTGAACAACCGGATGGTACGCAACTGTATCTGGCAAACGCCGCATGGATTTGGGTCCCGTTCCTGGCTGTATTAACGCTGGCCGCATGGTTTGGTATGAATGAACTGGCAACCTCAAAAGCTTCGCTGAAAGAGCAACTGCCGGTGCTGAAACGCGGGCACCTGTGGATTATGAGCCTGCTGTATCTGGCAACCTTCGGTTCATTTATCGGTTTCTCTGCCGGTTTCGCGATGCTGTCAAAAACGCAGTTTCCTGAGGTACAGATCCTGCATTACGCCTTCTTTGGACCGTTAATTGGCGCTCTGGCTCGTTCAGCAGGCGGCGCAATCTCTGACCGGCTGGGGGGGACCCGCGTAACGCTGGTGAACTTCGTGCTGATGGCTATTTTCAGTGCCTTACTGTTCCTGACGCTGCCATCAAACGGTGTCGGTGGCAACTTTATCGCCTTCTTTGCGGTGTTCCTGGCGCTGTTCCTGACGGCTGGTCTGGGGAGTGGTTCAACCTTCCAGATGATCTCCGTTATCTTTCGCAAGCTGACGATGGACAGAGTGAAAGCTGAAGGCGGTTCAGAAGAGAAAGCGATGCGCGAGGCGGCGACCGACACCGCGGCGGCGCTGGGCTTTATCTCAGCTATTGGTGCGATCGGCGGCTTCTTTATCCCGAAAGCATTCGGTACGTCCCTGGCATTAACTGGCTCTCCGGTCGATGCGATGAAAGTATTCCTGATCTTCTATGTCGCCTGTGTGGTTATCACCTGGGCGGTGTACGGACGTCATTCTAAAAAGTAAAAAAGTAGTAACTGTTGATTATCCATTGCGCGGTGTTAGACCGCGCTTTTTTTTGCCTGCAATTAGTTACAACATACTTTTATGTTGTGGCACGACAACAGCCTGTTAGAACGGCGCTCGCAATATGCTAAACAGGGGGGATACCCCTTAATACCCACTTATAAAGAATTTAACATTTGTATGATAAGTGAGTTTAAAAAACTCAATAAAATTCAATATGTTGATTGATTTATCGATATCCCACTAAGGGGGTATGTCAAAATCGGCCCTCAATTTTCATCCCTGCCTGCCTTGATCGTTATCAATTCTCACGCCCTTTCAGAGCGTTACCTTCGCTCTCAATCAAGCAATGTCGATTTATCAGAGAGCCGTCAGGCTCCTACAGGAGAAAACCGATGAGTAAATTCCTGGACCGGTTTCGCTACTTCAAGCAGAAGGGCGAAACCTTTGCCGATGGGCACGGCCAGCTTCTCAATACCAACAGGGACTGGGAGGATGGATACCGCCAGCGTTGGCAGCATGACAAAATCGTGCGTTCAACCCACGGTGTAAACTGCACCGGCTCATGCAGCTGGAAAATCTATGTGAAAAATGGTCTGGTGACCTGGGAAACCCAGCAAACTGACTACCCACGCACTCGTCCAGATATGCCCAACCACGAGCCTCGCGGCTGCCCGCGTGGTGCAAGCTATTCATGGTATCTCTACAGCGCTAACCGTCTGAAATACCCGCTGATGCGCAAACGTCTGATGAAGATGTGGCGTGAAGCAAAAAGACTGCACAGCGATCCGGTAGATGCATGGGCATCCATTATCGAAGACGCCGATAAAGCAAAAAGCTTCAAACAAGCGCGTGGTCGTGGTGGATTCGTTCGTTCTTCCTGGCAGGAAGTGAATGAGCTGATTGCCGCATCTAACGTTTACACCATCAAAACCTATGGTCCTGACCGCGTCGCAGGCTTCTCGCCGATCCCGGCGATGTCGATGGTTTCTTATGCGTCCGGCGCACGTTATATGTCGCTGATTGGCGGGACCTGCCTGAGCTTCTATGACTGGTACTGTGACCTGCCGCCAGCTTCCCCGCAGACCTGGGGCGAGCAGACCGACGTACCGGAATCTGCCGACTGGTATAACTCCAGCTACATTCTGGCATGGGGCTCTAACGTACCGCAGACCCGTACCCCGGATGCGCACTTCTTTACTGAAGTTCGTTATAAAGGCACCAAAACAGTAGCAATTACCCCGGACTACGCAGAAATCGCCAAACTGTGCGACCTGTGGCTGGCTCCGAAGCAGGGAACCGATGCGGCGATGGCAATGGCGATGGGTCATGTCATGCTGCGCGAGTTCCACCTCGATAACCCGAGCCAATATTTCACCGACTACGTACGTCGTTATACCGACATGCCAATGCTGGTGATGCTCGAAGAGCGCGACGGCTACTATGCTGCTGGTCGTATGCTGCGTGCTGCGGATCTGGTTGACTCTCTGGGCCAGGAAAATAACCCGGAATGGAAAACTGTCGCTTTCAACAGCAACGGCGAAATGGTTGCGCCGAACGGTTCAATTGGTTTCCGTTGGGGCGAAAAAGGCAAATGGAATCTTGAGCAGCGCGACGGCACGTCCGGTGATGAAACCGAACTGCAGCTCAGCCTGCTGGGTAGCCAGGATGATATCGCTGAAGTGGGCTTCCCGTACTTTGGTGGCGAAGGCACCGAGCACTTCAGTAAAGTCGAACTGGAAAACATTCTGCTGCATAAATTGCCCGTTAAACGCCTGCAACTGGCCGATGGATCGACGGCGCTGGTGACCACCGTTTACGATCTGACTATGGCCAACTACGGCCTGGAACGTGGTCTGAACGATGAAAACTGCGCGACCAGCTACGATGACGTGAAAGCGTACACGCCAGCGTGGGCAGAAAAAATTACAGGCGTATCACGTTCTCAGATTGTACGCATTGCCCGTGAATTTGCGGATAACGCAGATAAAACGCACGGTCGTTCGATGATTATCGTCGGTGCCGGTTTGAACCACTGGTACCACCTCGATATGAACTATCGTGGCCTGATCAATATGCTGGTGTTCTGTGGCTGTATCGGCCAGAGCGGCGGCGGCTGGGCCCACTACGTAGGGCAGGAAAAACTGCGTCCGCAAACCGGCTGGCAGCCGCTGGCGTTTGCTCTTGACTGGCAGCGTCCGCCTCGTCATATGAACAGCACCTCCTACTTCTATAACCACTCCAGCCAATGGCGCTATGAGACGGTGACTGCGCAGGAACTGCTGTCCCCGATGGCAGACAAATCCCGCTATAGCGGTCATTTGATTGACTTTAACGTTCGCGCTGAACGTATGGGCTGGTTACCGTCTGCGCCGCAGTTAGGGACTAACCCGCTGTATATCGCGAAAGAAGCGCAGAAAGCAGGTATGACGCCGGTGGACTACACCGTTAAATCCCTGAAAGAAGGTTCTATTCGCTTTGCGGCAGAGCAGCCGGAAAACGGTAAAAACCATCCGCGTAATCTGTTTATCTGGCGTTCAAACCTGCTCGGTTCTTCCGGTAAAGGCCACGAGTACATGCTCAAGTATCTGCTGGGTACTGAACATGGTATTCAGGGCAAAGATCTCGGCCAGCAGAGCGGCGTGAAGCCAGAAGAAGTGGAATGGCAGGATAACGGACTGGACGGCAAACTGGATCTGGTCGTTACGCTGGACTTCCGCCTGTCGAGTACCTGTCTGTATTCCGATATCGTGCTGCCGACCGCTACCTGGTATGAAAAAGACGACATGAATACCTCGGATATGCATCCGTTTATTCATCCTCTGTCTGCGGCCGTTGACCCGGCCTGGGAATCGAAGAGCGACTGGGAAATCTATAAAGCCATCGCCAAGAAATTCTCTGAAGTTTGTGTGGGCCACCTCGGTAAAGAAACCGACGTCGTTACGCTGCCGATCCAGCACGACTCCGCCGCTGAACTGGCGCAGCCACTGGACGTGAAGGACTGGAAAAAAGGGGAATGCGACCTGATTCCAGGTGTTACGGCACCGCACATCATGACCGTTGAGCGTGATTATCCGGCAACCTACGAGCGTTTCACCTCCATCGGTCCGCTGATGGAAAAAATCGGTAACGGCGGTAAAGGGATTGCCTGGAACACCCAGAGCGAAATGGATCTGCTGCGTAAGCTCAACTACACCAAGGCTGACGGTCCGGCGAAAGGCCAACCGATGCTGGATACCGCAATTGATGCTGCTGAGATGATCCTGACGCTGGCTCCGGAAACTAACGGTCAGGTTGCCGTTAAAGCCTGGGCGGCGCTGAGTGAATTTACCGGTCGTGACCATACGCATCTGGCGCTGAATAAAGAAGACGAAAAAATTCGTTTCCGCGACATCCAGGCGCAGCCGCGCAAAATTATCTCCAGTCCGACCTGGTCAGGTCTGGAAGATGAACATGTGTCTTATAACGCCGGTTATACCAACGTTCATGAGCTGATCCCATGGCGTACGCTGTCTGGTCGCCAGCAGTTGTATCAGGATCACCAGTGGATGCGTGACTTCGGTGAGAGCCTGCTGGTGTATCGTCCGCCAATCGACACCCGTTCGGTGAAAGCGGTGATCGGCGAGAAGTCTAACGGTAACCCGGAAAAAGCGCTCAACTTCCTGACGCCGCACCAGAAATGGGGTATCCACTCCACCTACAGCGACAACCTGCTGATGCTGACGCTGTCTCGCGGTGGTCCGATTGTGTGGATGAGTGAAGTTGATGCGAAGGATCTTGGTATCGAAGATAACGACTGGATCGAAGTCTTCAACAGCAACGGGGCGCTGACGGCGCGTGCAGTTGTCAGCCAGCGTGTGCCGGCCGGGATGACCATGATGTACCACGCGCAGGAACGTATTGTTAACCTGCCGGGTTCTGAAATCACCCAGCAGCGCGGCGGGATCCACAACTCGGTAACCCGTATTACGCCGAAACCAACTCACATGATCGGTGGTTATGCGCAACTGGCATACGGCTTTAACTACTACGGTACCGTCGGTTCAAACCGCGATGAGTTCGTAGTTGTACGTAAGATGAAGAACGTTAACTGGTTGGATGGCGAAGGCAATGACCAGGTACAGGAGAGCGTAAAATGAAAATTCGTTCACAAGTCGGCATGGTGCTGAATCTCGATAAGTGCATCGGCTGCCACACCTGTTCAGTGACCTGCAAAAACGTCTGGACCAGCCGTGAAGGTATGGAGTACGCCTGGTTCAACAACGTCGAAAGTAAGCCTGGCGTTGGCTTCCCGAACGACTGGGAAAACCAGGAAAAATGGAAGGGCGGTTGGATCCGTAAAATCAATGGCAAGCTGCAGCCGCGCATGGGTAACAAAGCACTGCTGCTGGGTAAAATCTTTGCTAACCCGCATCTGCCGGGCATGGATGATTACTATGAGCCGTTTGATTTTGACTACCAAACGTTGCACAACGCCCCAGCAGACAGTAAGGCGCAGCCGATTGCCCGTCCGCGTTCGCTGATCACCGGTCAGCGGATGGATAAAATCACCAGCGGTCCGAACTGGGAAGAAATTCTGGGGGGCGAGTTCGAAAAACGCGCCAAAGACCAGAACTTCGAAAACATGCAGAAGGCGATGTACGGTCAGTTCGAAAATACCTTCATGATGTATCTGCCGCGTTTGTGTGAGCATTGCCTTAACCCGGCGTGCGTGGCGACCTGCCCAAGCGGCGCTATCTACAAGCGTGAAGAAGATGGCATCGTGCTGATCGACCAGGATAAATGTCGCGGCTGGCGTATGTGTATCACTGGCTGCCCGTATAAGAAGATCTACTTCAACTGGAAGAGCGGGAAATCTGAGAAGTGCATTTTCTGCTACCCGCGTATCGAAGCCGGTCAGCCGACCGTTTGTTCCGAAACCTGCGTAGGCCGTATTCGTTACCTCGGCGTACTGCTGTATGACGCAGATGCGATCGAAAGTGCGGCAAGCACGGAGCACGAGAAAGATCTGTACCAGCGTCAACTGGACGTGTTCCTCGATCCAAACGATCCGGCTGTTATTGAACAAGCGCTGAAAGATGGTATTCCGCTGAGCGTCATTGATGCTGCACAGCAGTCGCCGGTTTACAAAATGGCGATGGACTGGAAGCTGGCGCTGCCGCTGCATCCGGAATACCGCACGCTACCGATGGTCTGGTACGTGCCGCCTTTGTCACCGATCCAGTCTGCCGCCGATGCGGGCGAGCTGGGCAGCAACGGTATTCTGCCGGACGTTGACAGTCTGCGTATCCCGGTTCAGTACCTGGCGAACCTGCTGACCGCAGGCGACACTCAGCCGGTACTGTTGGCGCTGAAACGTATGCTGGCGATGCGTCACTACAAACGTGCGGAAACCGTTGACGGTAAAGTTGATACCCGTGCGCTGGAAGAGGTGGGCTTAAGCGAAGCGCAGGCACAGGAAATGTATCGTTATCTGGCGATTGCTAACTACGAAGATCGTTTCGTGGTACCGAGCAGCCATCGTGAACTGGCGCGTGACGCGTTCCCGGAGAAAAGCGGTTGTGGCTTTACCTTCGGTGACGGTTGCCACGGTTCTGATACTAAATTCAATCTGTTCAACAGCCGCCGCATCGACGCTGTCGATGTGACCAGCAAAACGGAGCCGCACCAATGATTGAACTTGTCATTGTTTCGCGTCTGCTCGAGTACCCGGATGCTGCCTTGTGGCAGCATCAGCAGGAACTTTTCGATGCACTCGCGTCATCTGAGAACCTGGATAAAGAGGATGCCCAGACTCTGGGCATTTTCCTGCGCGATCTCACCGCGCAGGACATGCTGGATGTGCAGGCAAGCTATAGCGAACTGTTTGACCGTGGCCGCGCCACCTCGTTGTTGCTGTTTGAACATGTACACGGCGAGTCCCGCGATCGTGGTCAGGCTATGGTTGACTTGATGGCGCAGTATGAACAGCACGGTCTGCAGCTCGACAGCCGCGAACTTCCCGATCATCTGCCGCTGTATCTGGAATACCTTGCGCAGTTGCCGAAAAGCGAAGCATTAGGGGGGTTACAGGATATCGCGCCGATTCTGGCGCTGCTCAGCGCTCGCTTGCAACAGCGTGAAAGCCGTTATGCGGTGCTGTTCGATCTGCTGTTAAAACTGGCGAATACTGTTATCGACAGCGATAAAGTGGCTGAAAAAATTGCAGATGAAGCGCGTGACGATACCCCACAAGCGCTGGATGCGGTCTGGGAAGAAGAGCAGGTGAAATTCTTCGCCGATCAGGGGTGCGGTGAGTCGGAAATTTCCGCTCACCAGCGTCGTTTTGCCGGGGCCGTTGCGCCGCAGTATCTGAATATCACCACCGGAGGACAGCAATAATGCACTTCCTGAATACGTTCTTCTTTGACATCTATCCGTACATCGCGGGTTCTGTCTTTCTGATTGGCAGTTGGCTGCGTTATGACTATGGGCAGTATACCTGGCGCGCGGCTTCCAGTCAGATGCTGGATCGCAAAGGGATGAACCTGGCGTCAAACCTGTTCCACATCGGGATCCTGGGGATTTTTGCCGGGCACTTCCTTGGCATGCTGACACCACACTGGATGTATGAAGCGTGGCTGCCGCTTGAAGTGAAACAAAAGATGGCGATGTTCGCGGGTGGTGCCAGTGGTGTGATGTGTTTGATTGGCGGCGTTCTGCTGCTGAAACGACGCCTGTTCAGCCCACGTGTGCGGGCGACCACTACCGGAGCGGACATTCTGATCCTCTCCCTGCTGGTGATCCAGTGTGCGCTGGGCCTGCTGACCATTCCGTTCTCCGCCCAGCATATGGACGGCAGCGAGATGATGAAGCTGGTGAACTGGGCGCAAACAGTGGTGACCTTCCAGGGGGGGGCGTCTCAATATCTGGATGGCGTCGCGTTCATTTTCCGTATGCACCTGGTGCTGGGTATGACGCTGTTCCTGTTGTTCCCGTTCTCGCGTCTGGTGCACATCTGGAGCGTTCCGGTCGAATATCTGACGCGCAAATACCAGATTGTTCGTGCGCGTCATTAATCGGTTATCTGTGTAAGACAAAACCCTGCTCCGGCGGGGTTTTTTTACGACTATTTGGCGGATAAGCATAGCGCATCAGACAAATTGCCGACCCGAATTGAGGCTTGATCGAGGGCAAGGTATGGGGCATTACAGATGGATTGGATGCTGGTGCGTTATGAGGTGATGGTGGTGGGGGAAGGATTACTCAGCGCGGTGCGCTTCGCCCTTCGGGTCGTTGCCTGCGGCAACGCTTTCTCGCTAACGCTCGAATCGAACCTTAGTCGAAGCTTCTCATCCTTCCCGTCTGGGCAGAATATGAGGCATAACAGATGGATTTGATACAGGTGCTTTATGAGGTGATGGTGGTGGGGGAAGGATTACTCAGCGCGGTGCGCTTCGCCCTTCGGGTCGTTGCCTGCGGCAACGCTTTCTCGCTAACGCTCGAATCGAACCTTAGTCGAAGCTTCTCATCCTTCCCGTCTGGGCAGAATATGAGGCATAACAGATGGATTTGATACAGGTGCTTTATGAGGTGATGGTGGTGGGGGAAGGATTACTCAGCGCGGTGCGCTTCGCCCTTCGGGTCGTTGCCTGCGGCAACGCTTTCTCGCTAACGCTCGAATCGAACCTTAGTCGAAGCTTCTCATCCTTCCCGTCTGGGCAGAATATGAGGCATAACAGATGGATTTGATACAGGTGCTTTATGAGGTGATGGTGGTGGGGGAAGGATTACTCAGCGCGGTGCGCTTCGCCCTTCGGGTCGTTGCCTGCGGCAACGCTTTCTCGCTAACGCTCGAATCGAACCTTAGTCGAAGCTTCTCATCCTTCCCGTCTGGGCAGAATATGAGGCATAACAGATGGATTTGATACAGGTGCTTTATGAGGTGATGGTGGTGGGGGAAGGATTCGAACCTTCGAAGTCGATGACGGCAGATTTACAGTCTGCTCCCTTTGGCCGCTCGGGAACCCCACCAGGGGTATACTAATTTTATGAATCTATCGGAATGAATGGTGGTGGGGGAAGGATTCGAACCTTCGAAGTCGATGACGGCAGATTTACAGTCTGCTCCCTTTGGCCGCTCGGGAACCCCACCACGGGGTAATGCTAGTTACTGGCCTGCTTCCGTTGGAAGCGGGGCGCATCATATCAAATGATGCGCCCCTGTAAAGTATTCCGTTGATAAAAAAGAACTGGTTGCCTGATTTTTACGCGTAAAGATGTAAAGGTAACCAATTCAATTATCAATCGATTACAGAATAATCGTTCGGTTACCGTAAACAAAGACGCGTTGAGCCAGAACCTGATACAGCGCGCGGCTTAATACATTTTTCTCAACGTCGCGGCCCGCACGCATCATGTCTTCCGCGGTGTAGGTGTGATCCACATGAATTACGTCCTGCATAATGATTGGGCCTTCATCGAGGTTATCATTCACGTAGTGGGCTGTCGCACCGATGATCTTCACGCCGCGCTCATAAGCCTGATGGTAAGGGCGAGCGCCAATAAACGCTGGCAGGAATGAATGGTGAATATTGATAATCTTATTCGGGAAGCGTGAAACAAATGTTGGCGTCAGAACGCGCATGTATTTTGCCAGCACGACATAGTCAGGTTGGTGCGCGTCGATAGCGTCGGCCATTTTCAGATCATGTTCGTCACGCGTTAAACCTTCGTGGCTGACCAGCTCAAACGGGATATCAAACCGCTCAACCAAAGGTCGCAGCGTCTCGTGGTTGCCGATCACAGCGGCGATTTCAACATCCAGCCCGCCATAATTGGCCTTCATTAACAGATCACCCAGACAATGTGCTTCCTTGGTGACCAAAATGACGATACGGCGGCGTCCTGCTGGCGTTAATTCACGAATGGAGCCATCTGGAAGGGCACTATCCAGATCGGCAAGCAGCGTGACGTCGTTAAAAATACCCTCCAGTTCGGTACGCATAAAAAAGCGCCCGGTACGGTGGTCCACGAACTCATTGTTCTGCACGATGTTCAGTTCATGCTTGTAACAGATATTCGTAATGCGCGCGATCAGACCTTTTTGGTCCGGGCAAATAGTACGCAGCACTTTTCGTTGTAATGAATGCATTTGCAGCGGTGATCCTGTTGAGAATGTTTGCAAAATTGATACTGTCGGGCGTTGATTAGCCGCAGCACTTTTTAAATTTTTTACCGGAGCCACAAGGGCAGGTATCGTTTCGTCCAATTTGAGGGCGTGTACCGTCTATATAGTACCACTGACCGTTTTCTTTTAAAAAACGAGAGCGCTCGATAATTGCACCTGTTTTACCTTGTTCAGAAAATCGCGCAACAAAGCTGACATAGCCGATATTTTCTGTGTCTGCCGTTTGTTGTTCAAAAACGGTCAGCCCGAGCCATTCGGTGTGGCTAAATCCTGCGATAATGTCGTCGCGAAACTCGGCTGCATGACAGTCCGGATGCCAGGTCTTGATAAGGTAATCTGCGTCTTTCATCACAAAAGCACAGTAACGAGAACGCATGAGGTGTGACGGCGTAGGTGCTACTTGCGCGCCAGACACATAACGGTAGCAACATAGGCTATACTCGACAGCGCTACCACAGGGACAAAGCTGAGACACAAAGTACTCCCTGGAATAAAAAAACGGCGTAAAAACGCCAAGGTAGCACTATGTTAACTGAGCGGTAGCGATGTTGCTACGTCTGCAAGCCAGGGGAAGTTTGTACGTACAATGAGAAAAATAAAAATTGGGCTGGCGCTAGGTTCCGGCGCGGCGCGAGGTTGGTCGCATATTGGCGTTATTAAGGCCCTAAAGCATATGGGCATTGATGTTGATATTGTGGCAGGGTGTTCCATTGGTTCGCTTGTTGGTGCAGCCTACGCATGCAATAAGTTACCTGCTCTCGAACAATGGGTTTGTTCTTTCAGCTATTGGGATGTCTTACGTCTGATGGATCTCTCGTGGCGCAGGGGCGGTTTACTGCGTGGTGAACGGGTATTCAATCAGTACCGTAATGTCATGCCGGTAGAAGCAATTGAGCAATGCACTCGCCGTTTCGCAACTGTGGCTACTAATCTGAGTACGGGTCGGGAGCTCTGGTTCACGGAAGGTGATTTGCACCTGGCTGTTCGGGCCTCCTGCAGTATTCCTGGTCTGATGTCCCCTGTAGCGCATAATGGTTACTGGCTGGTCGATGGCGCGGTGGTGAATCCCGTTCCTGTATCCTTAACTCGCGCGCTGGGCGCTGACATCGTTATTGCCGTCGATCTGCAACACGATGCGCATCTTATGCAGCAAGATTTACTCTCCTTCAACGTCAGCAGTGATGCCGAAACGGGTGATGATGTCGACGCGCTTTCATGGCGTGCCCGACTGAAAGAGCGCTTGAGCAACATAACGGCCAGGCGTGCGGTAACCGCGCCGACGGCGATGGAGATCATGACGACTTCTATTCAGGTTCTGGAAAACCGTCTGAAACGTAACCGCATGGCCGGTGACCCGCCAGATATCCTGATCCAGCCGTTTTGTCCGCAAATATCCACGCTGGATTTTCACCGCGCCAGCGCAGCAATTGCTGCTGGACAACTGGCGGTCGAGAAGAAAATGGATGAACTTCTACCCCTGGTGAAAACCAACATCTAACGCATTTTTTATCAACACTTAAGCAAATTCTGACAGGCGTGAGTAGCAATAGCATGCCACTATTTACTAAAGCCAGTCAGGGGGGAGAATATGACGCAGCCATTGGTCGGAAAACAGATTCTTATCGTTGAGGATGAGCCGGTATTTCGCTCACTCATGGACTCATGGTTTTCCTCTTTGGGAGCGACAACGGCGGTAGCTGGCGATGGACTTGAAGCACTTGAATTACTCGGGCACTTTAACCCCGACCTGATTATCTGCGACCTGGCTATGCCACGAATGAACGGCCTTAAGCTAGTAGAGTATCTGCGTAATCGTGGCGATCAGACCCCCATCCTGGTGATATCAGCGACGGAAAACATGTCTGATATAGCCAAAGCACTGCGATTGGGTGTGGATGATGTGCTGCTAAAGCCGGTAAAGGACCTGAACCGCCTGCGCGAAACCGTCTTTGCGTGTCTGTATCCGAATATGTTTAATTCACGCGTGGAAGAAGAAGAGCGGCTGTTTCGCGACTGGGATGCGATGGTTGGTGATCCCGCCGCTGCAGCAAAGCTGTTGCAAGAATTACAGCCTCCTGTGTCGCAAGTTATTTCACGATGTCGGATCAACTATCGTCAATTGGTGGCTGCCGATCAGCCGGGGCTGGTACTGGATATTGCACCGCTATCGGACCATGACCTTGCGTTTTATTGTCTGGATGTGACGCGGGCAGGGGATAATGGCGTTCTGGCAGCATTGTTACTGCGGGCGCTATTTAACGGTTTGCTGCAGGAACAGCTCGCGCATCAAAATCAACGATTGCCGGAGCTCGGTGCGTTATTGAAACAGGTTAACCATTTATTGCGCCAGGCTAATTTGCCCGGACAATTCCCTTTGCTGGTGGGTTATTACCACAGCGGATTAAAAAACCTGATTCTGGTATCAGCAGGGCTGAATGCGACATTAAATACAGGTTCCCACAATGTACAAATCAGCAATGGCGTTCCGTTGGGAACCTTAGGGAATGCGTATCTTAATCAACTGAGCCAACGTTGCGAATCCTGGCAATGCCAAATTTGGGGGGCCGGTGGTCGGCTGCGCCTGATGTTGTCTGCAGAATGAACAACCGAGTGGAATGAGAATGAAATTGGCTCACCCCCCTCATGCTGTGAGTGCTACTATCAGCGCCAGATTTATTCGTATTTATCTTAATTATACCGACGCGCGTCCTTTTCAGACCAGAAGCTTGTCGCGGTACTGATATACTTGGATGCGATACAGATTGATGAACACGTTCAATACATGAACAGTCCAGGAGAGTTTTAAATGGCTGCCCTTAATTCAAAAGTCAAAAAGGCCGTTATCCCGGTTGCGGGATTAGGAACCAGGATGTTACCGGCTACGAAAGCAATCCCGAAAGAGATGCTACCGTTGGTTGATAAGCCATTAATTCAGTACGTCGTAAACGAATGTATTGCTGCGGGCATCACTGAAATTGTACTTGTAACTCACTCGTCTAAAAATTCGATTGAAAACCACTTCGATACCAGCTTTGAACTTGAAGCTATGCTGGAAAAACGTGTAAAACGCCAGCTTCTGGAAGAAGTGCAATCTATTTGTCCGCCACATGTCACTATTATGCAGGTGCGTCAGGGACTGGCCAAAGGTCTGGGCCACGCGGTATTGTGCGCGCACCCGGTGGTTGGCGATGAGCCCGTTGCGGTTATCTTGCCGGACGTCATTCTTGACGAATACGAATCTGATTTATCACGCGACAACCTTGCCGAAATGATTCATCGTTTCGATGAAACAGGCAGCAGCCAGATTATGGTTGAGCCGGTAGAAGATGTTACCGCTTATGGTGTTGTTGATTGTAAAGGCGTTGAATTAGCGCCGGGCGAAAGCGTACCGATGGTTGGCGTTGTTGAAAAGCCGAAAGCGAATGTGGCGCCATCTAATCTGGCCGTCGTGGGGCGTTACGTCCTTAGCGCTGATATCTGGCCTCTGCTGGCAAAAACGCCTCCGGGAGCCGGTGACGAAATTCAGCTGACTGATGCTATCGATATGCTGATTGAAAAAGAAACGGTTGAAGCTTATCACATGAAGGGCAAAAGCCATGACTGTGGTAATAAGCTGGGCTATATGCAGGCGTTCGTTGAATATGGTATTCGCCATAATACTCTCGGCGCTGAATTTAAAGCCTGGCTGGAAGATGAGATGGGTATTAAGAAGTAACCTCCTGGTATTATCAGGTCTGAACGGTGCTGTTAATCCAGCACCGTTTTTTTATACCTGAACTGGGTAGGGACTGTGCGAAGTACAGGTAAAAAAAATCCCGCCACTGGCGGGATTTTAAGCAAACTATTTCTGAATTATTCTTTGATTAAGAAATCGTCCAGTTGTTTACCTTGTTCTTCCATCGCTTTTTTGATCACTGCCGGTGTACGACCCTGACCAGTCCAGGTTTTAGTTTCACCGTTTTCGTCAACATAGCTATATTTCGCCGGACGTGCAGCGCGTTTAGCTTTGGTGCCAGATTTAACAGCAGCCATGCTATTCAGCAGTTCGTTCGGGTCAATGCCGTCAGCGATCAGCATTTCACGATATTGTTGCAGTTTACGAGTACGTTCTTCAACTTCAGCAGCTGCAGCGCTTTCTTCTTCACGGCGCTCGCTAACAACAACTTCTAATTTTTCCAGCATTTCTTCAAGCGTTTCCAGAGTACATTCTCTTGCCTGCGCACGAAGAGTACGGATGTTGTTCAGAATTTTAAGTGCTTCGCTCATTGTAGTAATCTCAAACTTATATTGGGGGTGGTTTGTTGAGCTAATAATAGAGCGATAAATTCAGTTGTGCAATAGCCAGGAATGTAAGGAATTCAAAATTGCGCTTTATTTAGTATCAGAATTAATTCATCTGTCTTAAATTCTCCGCGACGTTGGGCATAAAAAAGGCTTATTGGTGAGGGGGCTTCTCAGCGGCTGAGAGTAAAAATTCAAGATTCAGGTCACATTTTATGGTGTACAAATAGTATCTCTTTGCAGTGATTTCAACCTTTTGTATTAGTTTTGCTTACATGAATTCGCTAATACATGGCGACAGTGGGTAGATTCAATAACAATAAGGGAAGGGTTTCTTTATTGCCGTAAGAAGATAAGAGGTATGGATAAATTTCATGAGCACTATTTGTGAAAGAGTGTGTATATACCCATCGAGTTTCAGGCTACCTGGGCCATGGCTGGAGTGTACTCACGCTCCCGTGTCACTTAAAGGATCGGTTATTTAGGCGACACTGAGCGAGTCTGAACGCCTATTTATACGCCTATGCAGGCAACGCTACACCGACACGTTCGTGAAATATGGTACAATCCTGCCCATATTTATTTCCCCGGGTGAGGGCCTACGGTCAATGGCACAGCTATATTTTTACTATTCTGCAATGAATGCCGGTAAGTCGACTGCATTGCTGCAATCTTCGTACAATTATCAGGAACGTGGGATGCGTGCCGTGGTATATACAGCGGAAATTGATGACCGCTTTGGTGCTGGAAAAGTAAGTTCGCGTATAGGTCTGTCGTCACCTGCAAAATTGTTTAACCAAAATTCATCATTGTTCGAAGAGATTCGGGCTGAGAATGAGCAGCAAAGAATTCACTGTGTACTGGTTGATGAGTCGCAGTTTCTGACTCGACAGCAGGTTTATGAATTATCTGAGGTTGTCGATCAGCTGGATATTCCCGTGTTGTGCTACGGCTTGCGTACCGATTTTCGTGGTGAGTTATTTGGCGGCAGCGAATACCTGTTGGCGTGGTCAGATAAACTGGTTGAATTAAAAACCATTTGTTTCTGTGGGCGTAAGGCCAGCATGGTGTTGCGTCTTGATCAGGCAGGACGACCTTATAACGAGGGCGAACAGGTGGTGATTGGCGGGAACGAACGCTATGTATCGGTGTGCCGTAAGCATTATAAGCAAGCACAGTCTGAGGGCTCTCTGACGGCGATACAAGAACGACACAACCACGACTAACTCTACGCGCTTCTGGGCGCTTATTAGCACAGGGTAGGCTGAGCATTCGCTAATGTTCGCTACCCTATCAGACACTCTCCTGACGCTATTCTCGCATCCTCCTAAGCATCCTTTTACAGGTCCATCCTTTAAACGTCGCTGAATTGGTCATGTTTCGATTCTGATAACGTAAGATGCAAAAAAAAACGGCCCCAATTCGGGACCGTTTATGGTGAAACTAAAACTTATCTGGATGAATTAAGCGGATTTCTTCGCTTTCTTCTCAGCTTTCGGAGCAGCTACTGCTTCAGTCTTAACGGCGGTTTGATCTTCGCTGTATTCACGACCGTAGTAGGTATCCATCAGGATCTGTTTCAGTTCAGAAATCAGCGGGTAACGCGGGTTAGCACCAGTACACTGGTCATCAAACGCATCTTCAGACAGTTTGTCCACGTGTGCCAGGAAGTCAGCTTCCTGAACGCCAGCTTCACGGATAGACTTAGGAATACCCAGTTCAGCTTTGATTTCGTCCAGCCAGCCCAGCAGTTTCTGGATTTTTGCAGCAGTACGGTCGCCCGGTGCGCTCAGACCCAGATGGTCTGCGATTTCAGCGTAGCGACGACGAGCCTGCGGACGGTCGTACTGGCTGAATGCAGTCTGTTTAGTCGGGTTGTCGTTCGCGTTATAACGAATAACGTTGCTGATCAGCAGGGCGTTCGCCAGACCGTGAGGAATGTGGAACTGAGAACCCAGCTTGTGCGCCATTGAGTGACATACACCCAGGAAGGCGTTAGCAAACGCAATACCGGCGATGGTTGCTGCACTGTGTACACGCTCACGCGCTACCGGGTTCTTAGAACCTTCGTGGTAGGACGCTGGCAGGTTTTCTTTCAGCAGTTTCAGCGCTTGCAGAGCCTGACCGTCGGAGAACTCAGAAGCCAGCACGGATACGTAAGCTTCCAGGGCGTGAGTGACGGCATCCAGACCACCGAACGCACACAGGGACTTAGGCATATCCATCACCAGGTTGGCGTCAACAATCGCCATATCCGGAGTCAGCGCATAGTCTGCCAGCGGGTATTTCTGACCAGTTGCATCGTCAGTAACAACCGCAAACGGAGTAACTTCAGAACCAGTACCGGAAGTGGTGGTGACGGCAACCATCTTCGCTTTTACGCCCATTTTCGGGAACTTGTAGATACGTTTACGGATGTCCATAAAGCGCAGTGCCAGTTCTTCGAAGTGGGTTTCTGGGTGTTCGTACATAACCCACATGATTTTCGCGGCGTCCATCGGGGAACCGCCACCCAGCGCGATGATCACGTCTGGTTTAAAGGAGTTAGCCAGCTCAGCACCTTTGCGTACAACGGTCAGAGTTGGGTCAGCTTCAACTTCAAAGAACACTTCGGTTTCAACGCCAGCAGCTTTCAGCACGGAGGTGATCTGGTCAGCATAGCCATTGTTAAACAGGAAGCGGTCGGTCACGATCAGCGCACGTTTGTGACCATCGGTAATCACTTCATCCAGTGCGATTGGCAGAGAGCCACGACGGAAGTAGATAGATTTCGGAAGTTTGTGCCACAACATGTTTTCAGCTCGCTTAGCAACGGTTTTCTTGTTGATCAGGTGCTTAGGACCAACGTTTTCAGAGATGGAATTACCACCCCAGGAACCACAACCCAGAGTCAGGGAAGGCGCGAGTTTAAAGTTGTACAGGTCACCGATACCACCCTGAGAAGCTGGGGTGTTAATCAGGATACGTGCGGTTTTCATCATCTGACCGAAGTAAGCAACACGTTCTGGCTGGTTGTCCTGGTCGGTGTACAGGCAAGAGGTATGACCGATACCGCCCATCGCAACCAGTTTTTCAGCTTTAATAACGGCGTCTTCGAAGTCTTTCGCACGGTACATTGCCAGCGTCGGAGACAATTTTTCGTGAGCGAACGGTTCGCTTTCGTCAACAACTGTCACTTCACCGATCAGAATCTTAGTGGTTTCTGGTACGGAGAAGCCTGCCAGTTCAGCAATTTTGTATGCCGGCTGACCAACGATAGCCGCGTTCAGCGCGCCATTTTTCAGGATAACGTCCTGAACGGCTTTCAGCTCTTTGCCTTGCAGCATGTAGCCGCCGTGAGTCGCGAAACGCTCACGTACTGCGTCGTATACAGAGTCAACGACAACAACGGACTGTTCAGAAGCACAAATTACGCCGTTATCGAAGGTTTTAGACATCAGAACAGATGCAACAGCACGCTTGATATCAGCGGTTTCATCGATAACCACAGGGGTGTTACCTGCGCCTACACCGATTGCCGGTTTACCGGAACTGTATGCTGCTTTAACCATGCCTGGACCACCGGTCGCAAGGATCAGGTTGATGTCCGGGTGGTGCATCAGCGCGTTTGACAGTTCTACGGAAGGTTGATCGATCCAGCCGATCAGATCTTTCGGTGCGCCAGCAGCAATTGCTGCCTGCAGAACGATATCAGCCGCTTTGTTAGTGGCATCTTTAGCACGCGGATGCGGAGAGAAGATGATGGCGTTACGCGTCTTCAGGCTGATCAGTGATTTGAAGATTGCAGTAGAAGTCGGGTTAGTGGTTGGAACGATACCGCAGATGATACCAATCGGTTCAGCGATGGTAATGGTACCGAAAGTGTGGTCTTCAGCCAGCACACCACAGGTTTTTTCGTCTTTATATGCGTTATAAATGTATTCGGAAGCAAAGTGGTTTTTAATCACTTTATCTTCGACGATGCCCATGCCAGATTCGGCAACGGCCATTTTCGCGAGAGGGATTCGAGCGTCTGCGGCAGCCAGAGCGGCGGCACGGAAGATTTTGTCAACCTGTTCTTGAGTGAAACTGGCATATTCACGCTGGGCTTTTTTTACGCGCTCTACAAGTGCGTTAAGTTCAGCGACATTAGTAACAGCCATAATGCTCTCCTGATAATGTTAAACTTTTTTAGTAAATCATCTGCTCGATACGAGAGTATAGACAGATCGACGAAAATTTGTGTAACGTTTTGAAAATCAAACGGTTAATTAACGTCCACTTTACCTTGATTTACTAAAAGAGCTTATACGCTAGCGCCACTTAATTCTAACGCGCTACCTCCAGGTGGCGTAAGCAAGATTACTCACTTCTGAGTAGTAATTGCGTGATCTGGATCAAAATTTCGCAAAGCTGACACCTTTCAGCAGGCCCTTTTAGCGTTTATCGGTAAGTGTTAATAAATTGATGGGGTGAATGCCATTAACATTAGCATATTTAATACATATTAATAACACTAAGTATTGGATGTGTATTTACGTAGATATACACAGATAGAAGGTGAAGTATGCTGACAAAAGGCGTATCTTCAGCGCGGATTTTATCAATTTTTATGACTCATTTTATCCGGCTAACGCTTCGGAGCTAACCGTGATCCAAACGCTATTTGATTTTCCTGTCTATTTTAAGTTTTTCATTGGGTTATTCGCATTGGTTAACCCGGTCGGGATCATCCCAGTCTTTATCAGTATGACCAGCTATCAAACGGCTGCTGCGCGAAATAAAACCAACCTTACGGCAAACCTGTCGGTTGCCATCATCCTGTGGACTTCGCTGTTCCTTGGTGACGGTATTCTGCAGCTCTTCGGTATCTCGATAGATTCGTTCAGGATTGCCGGCGGCATTCTGGTGGTGACCATCGCAATGTCCATGATTAGCGGAAAACTGGGCGAAGATAAGCAAAACAAACAGGAAAAATCAGAAACAGCAATCCGCGAAAGTATCGGCGTAGTGCCGCTGGCATTGCCGCTGATGGCGGGGCCAGGGGCGATAAGCTCAACTATTGTTTGGGGTACGCGCTATCACAGTGCGATTAACCTGTTTGGTTTTTTTGTGGCGATTGCGTTGTTTGCCCTGTGCTGTTGGGGACTTTTTCGCATGGCACCGTGGCTGGTACGGCTGCTGGGCCAAACCGGTATCAACGTCATTACGCGTATTATGGGGTTGTTGTTAATGGCCTTAGGGATCGAATTCATTGTGACTGGAATCAAGTCCATTTTCCCCGGTTTACTTGCCTGATATTCCTCTTCGGCATCAACGGAGCCTCTTTCGGCTCCGTTTCCATTCGTTATTAGTAAAACTTCTCACTAAAGTTGAAAATCAGCATAGAAATATAAAAATATCTGATGGTGATTCATTAATTTATTCATTGATTTTATGGATATAACACTCAATGGTCCACCAGAGGGATCCCGATGTCACTGTTATTTTATTAACATCATACTCTGGGGCTTGCTGAAGGATTATCGAAATGTTATTAGTTATTTCAGCGTTTTTTTTAGATGAATGTGCTAATTAATAACCAATTGTTAAATTTATGTGCATTTTGGCGTGGTGTTGACACAGGACTGGGGAGTTAACACTGCGCGTTATGCAATGTATTGATTTTCATCGTTTTATTGTCATGATCTTTCATTCGTAAGACTTTTTTAGTGAGATTTATTTCCAATAAAAGAGAATTGGTTAACAAATTTGTAAAATGTATTGGCGGTTAAGAAACGCATTTGATACTTTCCGGCCAGGTATTATGCAGAAGAATTCACGTTGATGAGAATCATTTTCAATTAGTTTCTCTCAACAGGGTAATAACGTGTTTCCGGCAGGGGAGGCACGTAGATAATCGACGCAAGGCGGTCATACGAATCGCCAGAAATAAAGTCGGTGATAGCAAGCAGTAAAACAAGAAACTACCTGACGGCAGAAAATCTCCGGTGCCGTACAGGGATCCTGACAGGATTAACAGTCTGGTTAAAAAACCAGCCATAATAATGAGGGAGTACAAACACAATGACTAACATCACTAAAAAAAGTTTAGTAGCTGCGGGGATCCTAACTGCGCTAATCGCTGGGAATGTTGCTACGGCTGCAGTTGTGCCAGCAGGTGTGCAGCTTGCTGAAAAGCAGACTCTGGTGCGTAATAACGGTTCGGAAGTTCAGTCACTCGATCCACATAAAATCGAAGGTGTACCTGAATCCAATATCAACCGTGACCTGTTTGAAGGTTTATTAATCAGCGATGTCGATGGCAAACCATCGCCTGGCGTGGCTGAAAAGTGGGAAAATAAAGACTTTAAGGTGTGGACATTCCATCTGCGTAAAGACGCTAAATGGTCTGACGGCACGCCTGTTACCGCGCAAGATTTCGTGTATAGCTGGCAACGCCTGGCTAATCCAAATACCGCGTCACCGTACGCCAGTTATTTACAGTACGGTCACATTGTCAATATTGACGATATTATCGCCGGCAAAAAGCCGATCACCGATCTCGGTGTCAAAGCTCTCGACGATCATACATTTGAAGTCACCCTGAGCGAGCCGGTTCCTTATTTCTACAAATTGCTTGTGCACTCATCCGTTTCTCCGGTTCCTAAAGCAGCGGTTGAAAAATACGGTGAGAAATGGACCCAGCCCGCTAACATCGTCACCAACGGCGCCTATAAGCTGAAAGACTGGGTGGTCAACGAGCGCATTGTACTTGAGCGTAACACCAACTACTGGGACAACGCCAAAACGGTTATTAACCAGGTTACCTACCTGCCAATTTCTTCTGAAGTGACTGACGTTAACCGCTATCGCAGCGGCGAAATCGACATGACCTATAACAACATGCCGATCGAGTTATTCCAGAAACTGAAAAAAGAGATCCCAAACGAAGTTCACGTTGACCCGTATCTGTGCACCTATTATTACGAAATCAACAACCAGAAAGCACCGTTCAACGATGTTCGTGTTCGTACCGCCCTGAAACTGGCGTTGGATCGTGACATTATCGTCAACAAAGTTAAAAACCAGGGGGACCTGCCGGCGTATAGCTTTACCCCTCCTTACACCGATGGCGCGAAACTGGTTGAACCTGAGTGGTTCAAATGGTCTCAGGAAAAACGTAATGAAGAAGCGAAAAAACTGCTGGCTGAAGCCGGGTATACCGCTGAAAAACCGTTGACCTTTGACCTGCTGTATAACACCTCAGATCTGCATAAAAAGCTGGCCATCGCTGCGGCATCTATCTGGAAGAAAAATCTGGGCGCCAACGTGAAGCTGGAAAACCAGGAATGGAAAACGTTCCTCGATACGCGCCATCAGGGTAACTATGATGTTTCGCGTGCGGGCTGGTGTGCGGATTACAACGAACCAACATCCTTCCTGAATATGGTGCTGTCTGACAGCTCCAACAACACCGTCCACTATAAGAGCCCGGAGTTTGATAAGCTGATTGCGGATACGCTGAAAGTGACTGATGAAGCGCAGCGCAGCGAACTGTATTCGAAAGCTGAACAGCAGCTGGATAAAGATTCTGCGATTGTACCGGTTTATTACTATGTTAACGCCCGCCTGGTGAAACCATGGGTTGGCGGATACTCCGGTAAAGACCCGATGGATAATATCCACGTTAAAGACTTGTATATTATCAAGCATTAATGGCAAGACGTGGGGCAATCATTTTGCCCCACAGTGTCTTTTTCTTCGAACTATTAACACCGCTTTACCTGAACGTCGGGGTAGAAGAGGTGTAAAGGCACACGCCAGAAGGTACGGGCAATGTTAAAATTTATATTACGTCGCTGTCTGGAAGCGATTCCGACGCTGTTTATACTTATTACGATTTCATTCTTTATGATGCGCCTTGCGCCGGGAAGTCCATTCACCGGGGAACGCGCGTTACCGCCAGAGGTACTGGCTAATATCGAAGCGAAATATCATCTTAACGATCCTATCTCGACGCAGTACTTCAGCTACCTCAAGCAGCTGGCGCATGGCGATTTTGGGCCATCTTTTAAATATAAAGACTATACGGTAAACGACCTTGTGGCATCGAGCTTTCCGGTTTCTGCGAAGCTGGGAGCTGCGGCCTTTATTCTGGCGGTCCTCGTTGGTGTTAGTGCAGGGGTGATAGCCGCGCTGAAACAAAATACGCGTTGGGACTACACGGTGATGGGGGTGGCAATGACCGGGGTGGTTATCCCCAGTTTCGTGGTCGCTCCCTTATTGGTCATGATATTTGCCATAACCTTGAAATGGCTGCCCGGAGGCGGCTGGAACGGCGGGGCGTTGAAATTTATGATCCTGCCGATGGTGGCCTTGTCACTGGCTTATATCGCCAGTATCGCCCGTATTACCCGCGGTTCGATGATTGAAGTGCTGCACTCTAACTTTATTCGTACCGCGCGCGCTAAAGGGTTGCCGATGCGGCGGATTATTTTCCGCCATGCGTTAAAACCTGCGCTGTTGCCCGTGCTGTCCTATATGGGACCAGCATTTGTCGGCATTATCACCGGTTCGATGGTTATTGAAACCATCTATGGTTTGCCGGGCATTGGCCAGCTGTTCGTCAATGGCGCGTTAAACCGCGACTATTCGCTGGTCCTGAGCCTCACCATACTGGTAGGGACGCTGACCATCGTGTTTAACGCGATTGTTGACGTGCTGTATGCCGTTATCGACCCGAAAATTCGTTACTGATACTGGAGCTCGCTATGATGTTAAGTAAGAAAAACAGCGAAGCGCTGGAAAATTTCAGTGAAAAGCTGGAGGTCGAGGGCCGCAGTCTGTGGCAGGACGCGCGTCGACGCTTTATGCATAACCGCGCGGCGGTAGCAAGCCTGGTCGTGCTGGTGATTATTGCGCTGTTTGTGACGCTGGCGCCGATGCTGTCGCAGTTTACCTACTTCGATACCGACTGGGGTATGATGTCCAGCGCGCCGGATACAGAATCTGGACACTATTTCGGCACCGACTCGTCAGGTCGAGACCTGCTGGTTCGTGTGGCGATTGGCGGTCGCATCTCGCTGATGGTCGGCATTGCCGCGGCGTTGGTCGCGGTAGTTGTTGGCACGCTATACGGTTCTCTGTCGGGCTACCTCGGCGGTAAAATCGACTCCGTGATGATGCGTCTGCTGGAAATCCTCAACTCCTTCCCGTTCATGTTCTTCGTGATTCTGCTGGTCACTTTCTTTGGGCAAAATATCCTGCTGATTTTTGTCGCTATCGGGATGGTATCCTGGCTGGATATGGCGCGTATCGTGCGTGGACAAACGCTGAGTCTCAAGCGCAAAGAGTTTATTGAAGCAGCGCAAGTGGGTGGGGTATCTACCGTGCGCATCGTTATCCGTCATATTGTGCCGAACGTGCTGGGCGTGGTGGTGGTGTACGCTTCGTTGCTGGTGCCCAGCATGATCCTGTTTGAATCCTTCCTGAGCTTTTTGGGATTAGGGACGCAGGAGCCGTTAAGTAGCTGGGGGGCGTTGCTGAGTGATGGTGCCAACTCGATGGAAGTCTCACCATGGCTGCTGCTGTTCCCGGCAGGATTCCTGGTGGTCACTTTGTTCTGTTTTAACTTTATTGGCGATGGCCTGCGTGATGCCCTCGACCCGAAAGACCGTTAAGGAGTGCAGCCATGAGCGTAATTGAAACCTCAACCGCGCCGCTCGCGCAACAACAGGCTAACGCACTGCTGAACGTTAAAGATCTGCGCGTGACGTTTGCCACCCCCGACGGCGATGTGACCGCGGTAAACGATTTAAACTTTTCTCTGCGAGCTGGAGAAACGCTGGGAATTGTTGGGGAATCCGGTTCAGGGAAATCGCAAACGGCCTTTGCCCTGATGGGCCTGCTGGCGGCAAATGGCCGTATCGGAGGTTCCGCAACCTTCAACGGACGTGAAATTCTGAATTTACCGGAACGAGAGTTGAACAAACTGCGCGCCGAGCAAATCTCGATGATTTTCCAGGACCCGATGACCTCTCTCAATCCGTACATGCGAGTCGGCGAGCAGTTGATGGAAGTTCTCATGCTGCATAAAGGCATGAGCAAAGCGGAAGCCTTTGAAGAATCTGTAAGAATGCTGGATGCGGTGAAAATGCCGGAAGCGCGTAAGCGTATGAAAATGTATCCGCATGAATTCTCCGGCGGGATGCGTCAGCGTGTAATGATCGCCATGGCACTGTTGTGCAGGCCTAAATTACTGATAGCCGATGAGCCGACTACTGCGCTCGATGTTACGGTACAGGCGCAAATCATGACCCTGCTGAATGAACTGAAAAGCGAATTCAACACTGCGATTATCATGATCACCCACGATCTGGGAGTAGTGGCCGGTATTTGCGATAAAGTTTTGGTGATGTACGCCGGACGTACCATGGAATATGGCAGTGCGCGGGATGTCTTTTATAAGCCCGTTCATCCGTATTCGATTGGTTTGCTGAATGCCGTACCTCGTCTGGATGCCGAAGGGGAAGAGATGCTGACTATCCCGGGCAACCCGCCGAACCTGTTGCGTCTACCAAAAGGCTGTCCATTCCAGCCGCGTTGCCCGCATGCGATGGAAATCTGTAGCAGTGCTCCGCCACTGGAAGAGTTTAGTCCGGGCCGCCTGCGCGCCTGCTTTAAACCGGTGGAGGAACTGGTATGAATGCGGTCACCGAACAACGAAAAGTGCTCCTTGAAATTGCCGATCTTAAAGTCCATTTCGACATTAAAGACGGCAAGCAGTGGTTCTGGCAGCCGTCTAAAACCCTGAAAGCGGTTGATGGCGTGACTCTGCGACTGTATGAAGGTGAAACCCTGGGCGTGGTCGGCGAATCAGGCTGTGGAAAATCGACTTTTGCCCGTGCGATTATTGGCCTGGTGAAAGCCACTGATGGAAAAGTCGCCTGGCTGGGTAAAGATTTGCTGGGCATGAAACCCGATGAGTGGCGGGAAGTGCGTAGCGATATTCAGATGATTTTCCAGGATCCGCTGGCATCATTGAATCCGCGCATGACCATCGGTGAAATCATTGCCGAACCGCTGCGGACTTATCATCCGAACCTGTCTGGTCAGGAAGTCCGCGACCGTGTGAAGGCGATGATGATGAAGGTGGGGTTGCTGCCAAATCTGATTAACCGCTACCCGCATGAGTTTTCCGGCGGTCAGTGTCAGCGTATTGGTATTGCCCGGGCGCTGATCCTCGAGCCGAAGCTGATTATTTGCGATGAACCGGTTTCGGCGCTGGACGTATCCATTCAGGCCCAGGTGGTGAACCTGTTACAACAGCTCCAGCGTGAAATGGGATTATCGTTAATCTTCATTGCTCACGACCTGGCGGTGGTGAAACATATCTCCGATCGCGTGCTGGTCATGTATCTCGGACACGCGGTGGAATTAGGGACTTATGATGAGGTGTACCATAATCCGCTGCACCCTTATACCAAGGCGTTGATGTCTGCAGTGCCGATTCCCGACCCGGATCAGGAAAGGAACAAGGTTATCCAGTTGCTGGAAGGCGAATTACCGTCGCCGATTAATCCTCCTTCCGGCTGCGTGTTCCGTACGCGCTGCCCGATTGCCGGACCGGAATGCGCAAAAACCCGCCCGGTTCTCGAAGGAAGTTTCCGTCACGCAGTTTCCTGCCTGAAAGTAGACCCGCTATAATCCAGAGGGCTGACAAAGGTCAGCCCTTCTTTTTGGTGAGGTATATGTGTCAGGTTTAGTCTCTTCTGTCCGCCGCGCGCTCTATCGCAAATTATTCGATTTAAACACCCGTTCAGGGCGTCGCTTTGAAGGTATGTGTGCGCTGTTCGCCTTGCTCAGCGTTATTGTTATCTTCATTGAGTCCGGCGTCGGGACGCAATACCATTTAACCTTCGAGGAATGGCGCATTTTTGTCTGGCTGGAGGTCTTTATTACTCTGGTCTTTACCCTCGAATATTTTCTTCGCTTATGCAGCTGGGCCAATCCCGCTAAATATGTGTTTAGCTTCTGGGGGATTATCGATCTGGCCACCATTCTACCGCTGTACGTGATGTGGCTATGGCCTGAAATCAGTTTGAGCTATGTCTTCGCCTGGCGAGCGATGCGTGTCCTGCGCGTCTTGCGTATTCTCAAGCTGCTGCGTTTTATGCCTTCTCTGCGAGTGTTCTGGAATGCGTTAAAAAGCGCCCGTCATCAACTGATGTTGTTCTATTCCTTTATTGCCATTCTGATGGTTGTTTTCGGCGCGATGATGTATCTGATAGAAGGGCCCAAATATGGCTTTACTACGCTGAATGCGTCTGTGTATTGGGCTATTGTTACGGTCACCACCGTCGGCTACGGTGACATTACACCGCACACGCCGTTGGGACGCATGGTGGCGTCAGTGCTTATCCTGATTGGATACTCTGTGATTGCGATACCGACCGGATTGATAACCACACACATGAGCAGTGCGTTCCAACAGCGCGGATATCAGCGTAGATGTCCACAGTGTCAGCAGGCGCAGCATGAACATAGTGCGCAGTTTTGTAACCGCTGCGGAAGTAAACTGCCGGGATAAAAATGAAAAAAGCTGCGAGAGCAGCTTTTTTGTTTGTTACTCGCGCCAGAGAATATGGCAGAGTTTGTGATCTTTTTCGCGACATAATAAAACGCGCGCAAAAATATCGTTAATCTCGCCGTCTTCTGTATCTGCCAGACCAATCACCACTTCGGCAAAGAAGTCAGGGTTCAGGTCAAAATCAACATGCTCCTGCCAGTCTTCTGCCGGGTCGAATAACTCGGCACCACCGCGCTCTTCAAACTGTAAATTGAACAGAATGATGTCGGCTGGATCCAGGTTGTCCGCAGCCAGTTCGAGAAAAATATCGTAAGCCTGCTCAAGCGTTTCGTCTTCAGTCAGGCGATTGTTCAAATCCATATCCATAATGACTACCTGTTTACTGTCTGATGGGCACGTTTTACAGCAACGGACTAAAGAAGTAAAACAGTCGCTCAGCGATCCGCTGCCAGAGTGGTCGTTTTACCCACAAACGGGCATCAAGCAGACGGGAACGCGAAATATAATCATCCTGTACTGCCGCGAGATCGCCACCGAATCCGGCATCATCAATGACCAGCGTGATTTCAAAATTGAGCCACAGACTGCGCATATCCAGGTTAACGGTACCGACCAGGCTCAGCTCGCCATCGACCAGTACGCTCTTGGTGTGCAGTAAGCCACCTTCGAACTGATAGATTTTAACGCCAGCCGCCAGCAACTCAGTGAAAAAGGCCCGGCTTGCCCAGCCAACCAGCAGGGAATCATTCTTGCGTGGAAGAATAATACTGACGTCGACCCCGCGCTGCGCCGCTGTACAGATCGCGTGCAGCAGATCGTCGCTGGGAACGAAGTAGGGCGTGGTCATAATTAAATATTCACGCGCCGAATAAGCTGCGGTTAACAGCGCCTGATGAATCAAATCTTCAGGGAAACCAGGTCCCGAAGCGATTGTGTGAATGGTGTGGCCGCTGGCCTGTTCAAACGGCATGATATTGACGTCTGGCGGCGGGGGCAGAATGCGCTTGCCGGTCTCAATTTCCCAGTCGCAGGAATAGACGATGCCCATAGCGGTGGCTACCGGGCCTTCCATTCTCGCCATCAAATCCACCCATTGCCCGACGCCTGCATCTTGTTTGAAGAAACGGGGATCGACCATGTTCATGCTGCCGGTATAAGCAATATAGTTATCGATCATGATCATTTTGCGGTGCTGACGCAGGTCCATACGGCGTAAAAATACACGCATCAGGTTTACTTTCAGCGCTTCAACAACCTCGA
Organism: Citrobacter sp. RHBSTW-01044; assembly: GCF_013781945.1. Classification (NCBI taxonomy): domain Bacteria; kingdom Pseudomonadati; phylum Pseudomonadota; class Gammaproteobacteria; order Enterobacterales; family Enterobacteriaceae; genus Citrobacter; species Citrobacter sp. RHBSTW-01044. Next base: position 2,181,611 of record NZ_CP056180.1, read on the forward strand.
TACCCGCGTTACGCATCATCGCCGCCCATGGGCTGCGGAAGAACGCCACGCTACCCGCGGAATCCAGCATTAAGCGACAGTGAATTCCACGCCTTGCGGCAGCCATTAATGACTCGGCGACCTGATCGGCCATACCGCCTGGTTGCCAGATGTAGAACACCATCTCGATGTTGTGACGCGCCAGTTGAATATCACGGATCAATGCCTGCATCACGTCATCTGAACTGGTGAGCAACTGCAGTTGATTCCCTTTAACGCCAGCGATTCCCTGACGACGCTCGCACAGCTTAAATAAGGATGACGCGACGCTGCTGTTTTCCTGCGCAAAAATATGCTTACAGGCTTTAAGATCGTTCAGCCACTTGGCCGTTGACGGCCACATTGCCCGGGCGCGTTCGGCGCGACGTTTACCCAGGTGGAGCTCACCGAAGGAAAGATAAGCAATGATCCCTACCAATGGCAGAATATAGATGATCAAAAGCCAGGCCATTGCGGAGGGCACTGCGCGTCGTTTCATTAGAATGCGTAATGTTACGCCAGCAATGAGTACCCAGTAACCCAGAATGACCAGCCAACTCACCACGGTGTAGAAGGTTGTCATAAATTTAAAAATCCTTTTGAAAGCGTATTGTTAAGAGTTTACGCATCAGGATTAATCTGGCAAATAAAAACACGGGAAAACCACTGGTCTGCATTCGGTGTGGCGTTATAATGGCCGCTCAGTGACTGAAAGAGTAGTAAACATGAAGCGTAGTAGAACGGAAGTGGGACGCTGGCGGATGCTACGTCAGGCTAGCCGCCGTAAAGCACGTTGGCTTGAAGGACAATCGCGCCGTAATATGCGTATCCATACCATCAGAAAGTGTATTCTTAACCATCAACGTAACTCGTTGCTGTTTGCGATCCACAACATCTGATCTCAAAAGGGCACCGCTGTCGGTGCCCAATGTCTGCTTTTCGTTTTGTTTTTAAAATACTTTTTTGTACGGTTTTACTGAAACCTGCGCATAAACACCTGCCGCCACGTAGGGATCGGCTTCCGCCCACGCCTGCGCGGCTTCTAAAGATTCAAATTCTGCGATCACCGTTGAGCCGGTAAAGCCTGCGGCGCCCGGATCGTTACTGTCAACCGCTGGCATGGGACCCGCCGTGAGCAAACGGCCTTCGTCATGAAGGAGTTGCAGACGAGCCAGATGAGCAGGGCGTACGGAAAGACGTTTTTCGAGAGAGTCTGCGATATCTTGAGCGTAAATAACGTACAGCACGGGTAGAGCTCCTTGAACGGTAAAAGGTCATATTTACGTTATTGGAAAGGCCTGGTAACTGCAACGGAAAGATAACTAATATGTTAAGGCCATACTTTGAAAATGGTTTTTTTACTGAAACGATTATGACTTCAATGACTATCGTATGGAGTCTATTCGGTTAGTGTTTCTGATCTTCAAGTATGATAAAAAATCTATGATAACAATAAGATAATCCGTAGTATTATGGGTGAAGTAAATAGTTATGAGGGGCAGTGAAGTGGCAAAATCGCTTGTGCACCAACTTCAGGCTGAGGCAATTGACGATACGAAAAGCCTGAGTAGTCTTCTTATGAAAGCAAAACTGGTTGCATCTAAACTTGCTCTTGAAGACATAGCTGAATGGATTGAGTTTGAGTTAAATGGTTATCCTCGTCGTATGGATGTCCCCGATTATCGACGTTTCAAGTGTCTTCCAGAGGCATGGAATCCTTTTCGTGGATGGATTCCTATAGATTTTGGAAAATTGCCCCCAAAAATACTTTATGAGTTCACCACGGTATACGTCCAAGAATCAATTTCTAACATCGAAAAACACGTTTCTGAGTCTGGGAGGCTGGAATTTCGTATGCCACCAGAATTGTTGGAAATCCTTTATGCCGGAGGTAATGACAGGTTCAAAGTTTCGTGGCGTTTCAGTGCTGCATCTTTGAGTAGTGTTTTGGCAAAGGTGAGAGGGCAAATACTCAACTGGTCATTGGATTTGGAAAAACAAGGAATTTTGGGGGAGGGAATAAACTTTTCCTTTAAAGAGAAGGAGATAGCCAGCATGGTTTTCAAAAATGATTTCAATGGCGCTGTAATTAATAACAATGGTGTGCTCGGATCGTCTACTGGTGATGTTACTCAAGAAAACACAATGTCGGTTGGGTCATTTGACTCGCTCAGGGATGAGTTGAAGAAGATTGGCGTAAGTGATGAAGAAGTTGCTGAATTACGTGAGGCAATCGATAACAGCGAACAGCCACTTACACGTACAGGGTTTAGCCCCAAAATTTCGGAGTGGATCGGTAAAATCTCTGTCAAAGCTATGCAGGGAGGCTTGAAAGTGGGGGGCACGGTCGCTGTAGGTGTTATTGCAAAACTAATTACAACCTATTTGATGGGCTAATTTTTGTGTTTATGTACTGATTTACCATACAAAATTCTGAAAATAACGACATCAAGTGACAAGAAAAATGAGTGATTTTTTAAAATTGAACCGCTGTTCTTTACCAGCTTTTTGCTGTGGTTTTTAATGATTTGCATTATTGGTTACGCTGTGGAGCATAAGTCTAAATACCCCGCTATTGGATTTACAATCAAACTGATTGGAACATTATTGACTTCGTTCTGGTTGATCGTTTTGCTTTGAAAAAGTTAGGTCTCGTCACATATAGCTTTTAATTTTTAGTAACTCGGATTTGAATGAAGATATTTATCCATTAAAATCTCTTCATACGAAGCTGTATAAAAATGATACTTATTACAAAGCGTAAGGAATGTACAAGAAATGAGCGATAGTAGTATCGGGGATTCTATAAAAGAAGCACTTCAGGATAGACTTACAAACCCGCTATGGGGCTACATTATTTTTTCATGGTGCGGCTTCAACTGGCAGAATCTAGCAGTGCTTTTTATGAGCAATGCCTCTGTAGGTACGCGAATTCAGCAGATCACTTCACACGAATGGTTTTATACACATTACCTCTTTGCACCTGTTGTAACTGGTGCTGTATTGGCTGCTGTTGCACCGTACATCAACCTGCTGTTGTCGATTATTCATAAATGGGCGATGGCTAAGCAGCGTGCAGCGGAGAAAGCAAATTTACTTGAAGAGTATGAGTTCAAGAAACTTACCGCAGATAAAAAAGCTGAGGCTGAAAATGCTGATAAAATCGCACTTGCGACACAAGAGTTGATACTGGAGCAGCAGAAGCAGCTAATCGAAAGAGAGAAACTTGATACGAAATCGCTTAGTGATTCTAAAGCCCTTTTGGAAAATGAAGTAGATACACTGGAGTCTGCCGTTAGAAAACAAAAAGTGGAACGAGAAGCACTAACTGAACAAATCGATAAAATACTTGAACAAGTATGTGCTATTGAGGATCTAATCTATGAATCGAGTTCAAATGAACTGAGTCAGTTGGATTTTTCTAATAAGATAAAAGCGTTAGTTCATCCTTCGTTGTTGGAGGATGCTCGTAAGAGACACGTAAACAATAACATTCCTTATTAATTCGGCTCAAAGGAATAATTATTTATTTTCTGTCGGAGGGCGAGTATCGAATTGTTTAGTAATTTTTAGGCGATAGGATCCATGTACTTAATCGTGTTTGAAAAGATTGTCAGGTATTTGGCAAAAGGAAAGGAAATACCTTTGCTCCAAAGTCGGTGGGTACGTTTTTGGTAGGCTGAGGGCGCGAGCCAGTAACCTTATACGTAATCTTCGAGAGAATCACCTGATGGAATGCACCGTTCCGTGATTTCTTCGTCTGTATCGCCGTTGTCGCGGACTGCTTCAATACAATCAGCAATCTTGCGGTAATCTGTTGCTGGTGGTCTGTAAATAGGCCTTGTTTGATGCCAGTCACACAACGTCAATTCCCTTACCTGTAATCAGATCTACAATACTTTCCGTGTCACGCGCTTTCTGACGATTGAGTCTGTCCTCGGATTCGACAGGTAGAACGGTGCTACCAGCAATGTATTTTCCATCCTGAATAATTTGCAGCATTCGACCAAAATCGCCTTTTAGATGTTTTCCGTGATAGGCCGATTGCCCTTCATCCATAAACTTATCTGCAATTGTTGCATCTGGATTGCTTTTTAACCAGCGGTCGAAAAGTTCCTGTTGGCTGCGTATAGAATCCCCGCGTTCTTGTGGCTTACTGCTGAATCGAAGGTATGTTATTACTTAGCGCATGGTGGTACACTCTGACGCAAATGATTATCAATTAGCTAAAAGCCTATTAAATGTATGTCTTATGCTACAATGCCGAATAGCTCAAATTCAATGACCCTTGATTTACCTCGTCGCTTTCCCTGGCCTACGTTACTTTCTGTCGGCATTCATGGTGCTGTAGTGGCAGGTTTGCTGTATACCTCGGTACATCAGGTTATTGAACTGCCTGCGCCAGCGCAGCCGATCTCCGTTACGATGGTTGCGCCTGCCGATCTTGAACCGCCTCAGGCCGTTCAGCCGCCGCCGGAACCCGTCGTCGAGCCTGAACCGGAGCCAGAACCGATCCCCGAACCGCCAAAAGAAGCGCCGGTAGTGATTGAGAAACCGAAGCCCAAGCCTAAACCGAAGCCAAAACCGGTGAAAAAGGTGGAAGAGCAGCCGAAGCGTGATGTTAAACCAGCAGAGCCGCGTCCGACGTCCCCGTTTGAAAATACGGCGCCTGCGCGTCCAACAACCAGTACCGCTCCGGCAACCACTAAACCGGCGGTGAGTGCTCCATCGGGTCCGCGAGCCTTAAGTCGTAATCAGCCTCAATATCCGGCACGTGCACAGGCGTTGCGCATTGAAGGCCGTGTGAAGGTCAAATTTGACGTGACCTCGGATGGCCGGGTTGAAAATGTGGAAGTTCTGTCCGCACAGCCTGCGAATATGTTTGAGCGTGAAGTGAAAAATGCGATGCGCAGATGGCGTTATGAAGCCGGTAAGCCAGGTTCCGGGCTGGTGGTGAATATTGTTTTCCGCCTGAACGGCACAACACAGATCGAGTAAGCATCAGGCCGGATTTGGCGTTACGCCGCCAAAACCGGCAGAATGATTGCCGGATGGCGATGCTTGCGCGTGCTATCAGGCCAGGGAGGGAATCGGCCGCGGTTTACCGTCTTTATCAACGGCAACGTAGATAAACAGGGCTTCGGTAGCTTTATAGCGCTGGCCGATAGGTTCTGAAGCGACTTTCTTCACCCAGACTTCAATATTAATGCTGATCGAGGTCGTCCCGCGTTTCACGCAGCGTGCGTAGCAACAAACCACATCGCCCACGGCAACCGGGCGCAAAAAGCTCATTCCTTCAACCCGCACCGTGACCACGCGACCATGTGCGATCTCTTTGGCCTGAATAGCGCCACCTATATCCATTTGTGACATCAGCCAGCCGCCAAAAATATCACCGTTTGCGTTGGTATCGGCAGGCATAGCCAGAGTGCGTAAAACCAGTTCGCCCTGGGGAGTGTTATTCGTTGTTGTCATTGTAGAACCGACTATAGAGAAAGATTACAGGCGCGATGCTACTAGAATTTACGCGCTGAGAACAGAGGGGATGCGGCCTGCGGGGCGGAAGTAAGCCAGGTTGATGGCAACAAGGAACGCGAAGGGATAAAAATTCGCCAGATCCGGAGATCTGGCGAGCATTTATTACGATTTATCTTCCTGCGGAAGGTGGCGGTAAATATAGACTCCGCTCAGTAACGTAAATAGTAAAGTCAGGGCGGTCAGGCCGAATACTTTAAAGTTGACCCAAATATTCTGCGGTAGCCAAAACGCGATATAGATATTCGCCAGACCGCACAGGATAAAGAAGACGGCCCAGGCGAAGTTAAGTTTTATCCAAACCGGCTGTGGCAAGCTCAGCTCTTTACCTAACATGCGCTGAATCAGCGGCTTTTTCATTACCCATTGGCTAACCAGCAGCGCACCGGCAAACAGCCCGTAAATCACCGTTACTTTCCACTTAATGAATTCATCATTGTGGAAGAAAATGGTCAGGCCACCGAACACGGCTACCAGAACAAAAGTGATCAATGCCATCTTCTCGACCTTGCGATAGCGGACCCAGCTGTAAATCAAAACCACAGCCGTCGCAACAATCAGCGCCGAGGTCGCCGCGTAGATGTCATAGAGCTTATAAAAAGCAAAAAAGACAACCAGCGGTAAAAAATCAAGAAACTGCTTCATTCTTCGATTCCGTCATCAAAAGCACCGGGTACAAGCCCGGAATGCGTTCAGGGTTTATTGGCGAATTAGCATGTACAGGCGGAACAAATAGATCAGCAACACGGCGGAGATCATATTGCTCAGCGTATTCGCCAATACCGCGCCTACATTTGGCGTAAGTACCGCAAAACTTGGCGCAAAAAGCAACAACAACGTTTTTGCCAACAGCCAACCGATCACTGCTGGTGCAACCAGGCGCATATTCGACCACGCCAGACGCATACTGTTGCGCATCGCGGCAAAGACACCCATTTTGTCCTGTACTAACATCACCGGTGCAAGTGCCAGCAGGATAGCCAGCAGAATACCGGGTACCACCACCAGCATAATACCGATTTGCACCAGCAGAGTAGTCAGAAAAATCAGAATAAACAGCTTCGGCAAAACCGGCGCGCTGGCACCGATGGCGCGTAACGCGCTGACCCGATGACCGGCTGAAATCAGCTGAATCATCAGGATAATGCCTCCGGCGAGGATGGCATTACCAATCAGACCGGAAAACGTCGACGCCGCGGAAGCGCGTAGCAAAATTTGCTGTTGCTCCGGGGTCATGTTTTGCACCAGATCGAACAATCCCACGCTGCTGGTTAACTGATCGCCTTCACTAAGTTGCGCAATTTGTGCGTCGGTGGGAGAAAAGGCATGCCCTAACACCACTGTGATAAACGCGCACAACAACGATACCAGCAAGATGGTAATGAATTGATTACGGAAAAAGTTTCCCGTGTCACGGTAAACGGATTTCGCCGTGATAGACATGCACTCTCCTTGAGTTTTGCAGGTGTTCATTTGTGGGCAATTGTACCCTGGATAACTCTACAGTGGCAGCATCGCGCGGTGTATGGAAAAGCATATCTTTGTAAAGCCCCGGTAATTTTTGACTATGACTTCAGCGTCATGCAAGAACGTTGGTTGTTCTCTGCGCATCACGAACAAATAACCATCGCTATTCTGCAACGGAGGCCAGGTACTTGCGTGGCGAAAATATATCAAAATTGATCTGAATTAGGTTAACCAGGATTTTGAATGCAAGTTCTAACTTAATCTGGATCAATAAATGTTAAATTATCAAAGTCAATGTGATCCAGGTTAGATCACTTATTACTCCAATGTGGGTATATTCGTTCCGCTTTTATAACCATAACGATGGAGCGGACATGAAAAAATTAACAGTTGCAGCAGTGGCTTTAACAACTCTTCTCTCTGGTAACGTATTTGCGCATGAGGCCGGAGAATTCTTTATTCGTGCAGGTTCTGCCACCGTCAGACCGACGGAAGGCGCGGGTGGTACGCTGGGAAGCCTGGGTGGCTTTGATGTCAGCAATAACACGCAGTTGGGTCTGACATTTACCTACATGGCAACCGACAATATCGGTGTTGAATTACTGGCAGCCACGCCGTTCCGCCATAAAATTGGCACTGCCACAACAGGTGATATTGCGACCGTTCACCATTTACCGCCGACCTTAATGGCGCAGTGGTATTTCGGCGATTCCAGCAGCAAACTGCGTCCGTACGTTGGTGTCGGTGTGAACTACACCACCTTCTTTGACGAAGGCTTTAACAATAACGGCAAAGAAACCGGTTTATCTGACCTGAGCCTGAAAGACTCCTGGGGCGCAGCAGGGCAAGTGGGTATGGACTATCTGATTAACCGCGACTGGCTGATTAACATGTCAGTCTGGTACATGGATATCGACACCACCGCGAGCTACAAACTGGCTGGCGCGCAGCAGCATGACAGCGTCCGCCTCGATCCGTGGGTGTTTATGTTCTCCGCGGGTTATCGCTTCTAAGTCCGTGATTAAAATACTGAAAAGCTGATCGCTCCACGGTCAGCTTTTTTATTACCAGTTTATTTCTTCCTGCCTTTCTCCCCGTCGATGTAATGCTACTCTTTAAGCAAACTGGCTTTGAGGGCATTGACGATGATGTTGACTCGCCACCTGCTACAACAAAAAATCACACTTTTGGAACCATTCACCGGAGATGAAACGGCAGAGTTCGCCGTGAGTGCCGCGCGTGACTTATTGAATTTTATGGATAAAATTGAAGTGCTGGAGAAACGCATTGCGACTCCGGTTAAACTACCTTATTGCAGCGCCAGTCCTGTTTGTGAGATTGAAGCGGGCTATGCCGCAGGCGTGAGCGATTGTCGTGAGGCCATTCGTCGGGCGGGGTATCCGATTGAGGGTGATGATTAGTTTGCATTTATGTTAACAAAAATGTGCTTTTATTGTATAAGTCTGTAACTTTAGCGCACACAATGGCGGGATTCTAAGGCATCAGCTTAGGGACGGTTAACATTCTCAATCAACATACAGCGCAGTTATGCAACGACAGAAACGGGTAACCGGTTTGGCAATATGTTAACTATCAGGGTGAACTCGTGAAGATTGTGCAGGACAAGCTCAGAAACAGGCAGGCACTGCTGGTATCAGGGCTCATTACGTTGATATTTACGTCGTTGTTTCTGTTTATAATTTATGAGCAGCGGATGGCTGCAGTCAGTGACGGTGTTAACCGCATGCAAGCGCGCATGATGGACATTTTTAACGATAATGAGCTGATCGCTGATGCGATTGGTGAGCGCTATCACCATATTAAATCGGGTGAGCAATGTGGCGATATTTCACAATTTGTTCCCCGCAATGAGATTGAATGGGGAATTAACGCCGACCCAAAGCGTCTGCATTCGGTAACGGGGACAATTATTGCCCAGCAAGCCAGCCACAACGCGCTGTGTATGTATACGGCGGCGGAGTTTATTCGCGGTATGGTTAATGAGCTAAATCCGGGCAGCTTCGATGCACATCGTTATATTATCGCCAAAAATTCAGATTATTTTTACTGGTTTATGGCTTCCGATTCGCGCAACTTCAGTTTCTCAAATTCTGAAATGGCGCGGGATCTCACCAACTTTTTCTATCCGCCGGTCGATTTCTATACCCGACTGTTGCAAAAAAACGTCAAAAACAAAGCCCTTAGTTCAACGAACTTCTATACCGATAAAATTACCGGTGAAAAAGCTTACAGCGTGGTGAGCTATATCTACGATCTGTCTGGCAAAGAGATATCAGACCAAATCGTGGCCTATCTGGTTTATGACCATTCAAAGCCCGAATTGCAGGAAGCGTTGGCTCAAGCATTTGACTACCAGCTCCCACCAGAGCTGAATGTGGAATTGGTAAATTTGACCAACAATGAAAGTCTTTGTTTATCCGGTAAATGTACAGGTCAATCCCGTTTTTTAGTGCGCAATTTTTCGGAGAAATATGCGCTGCACTATTCGCTTTCATTAGGCCGTTTTATGACGCGCGATACCCATGCCGGGATCGTGATCCTGCTGGCGCCGTTCTTTTTCATCATGATTAGTTTCTCGCTAAAATCATGGCTAAACGAAAGCGACCTGAAGGTTTATATAGACACCCTGACCGGTTGCTTTAATCGCCGAATACTCGACATCATCAAGCGCCGTGATTTATCCCACTGTTCGGTGGTGCTACTGGACTGCAATAAGTTCAAGACCGTCAATGATACCTGGGGTCACGCGGCAGGTGATCGTGCGTTGCAAATTATCGCCAACAGGATGTTATCAAACACCCGCACCAGTCACGATATTGTGATTCGTACCGGCGGGGATGAATTTATGATCCTGCTGTTTCGCTCGCAGGCAACTGATGCCATCGCAATCGCTCAACGTATCAGCGGGCAGGTGACCAGCCATGTGTTTGTAGTGGACGGTCATACCGTGCCATTGTCAGTATCGTGGGGGATTGCAGAGGTGAACGGTGAACTGGATGTGGCTATTCAGAATGCAGATAGCGCCATGTATAAAATGAAGCACACGAAAGAAGCGTAAAACCGCCAGAAGTCTCTGGCGGTTGTTTTAGCTTACTGCCGGGTGGCGGCTTTCATCGCGCTGACAAAAGCTTTCAGCTCAGCCAGCATCTGTTCCGGTGCCGCAACATTTTTCTCAATGATTTTCACTATTGCCGAGCCGGAAATTGCGCCGGCAGCGCCAGCGTCAATAGCGCCGGTTACCTGCTCAGGCGCAGAGATACCAAACCCCTGTAAAGAAGGCGGAGCATCATATGCTTTCAACTTTTCGACCAGGTGATGCAGCGGTAACGCCGCTCGATTTTCTGCACCGGTCACGCCCGCACGCGAAAGCAAATAGGTATAGCCGCGGCCATGAGAGGCTATCTGGCGCAGCAGTTCTTCATCAGCGTTCGGTGGGCAGATAAAAATTGGCGCAATGTTGTGGCGGAGCGCCGCAGCTCTGAATGGCGCGGACTCCTCAACGGGAACATCGGCCACTAACACGGAATCCACGCCCACTTTTTCACACTGGGCGTAAAACTCGTCAATGCCCTTGCTAAACACCAGGTTGGCATACATCAGCAAGCCAATGGGAATCGTAGGGTGCTTCTGGCGAATCAACGCCAGCATTTCAAAGCATTGCGACGGCGTGACGCCGGCGGCAAATGCACGCAGGGTAGCTTCCTGAATGGTTGGACCGTCAGCCAGCGGATCGGAGAACGGAATACCGAGCTCAAGGGCATCGGCACCGGCTTCAATCAGCGTATCAATGATTTTCAGTGACTGCTCAACAGACGGATCGCCCAGAGTTACGAAGGGGACAAAAGCACCTTCTTTGCGGTCCTTCAGCTGTGCAAACAGGTTTTCGTAACGTTCCATCAGATTTCCCCTCGCGCTTTCAGAATATCGTGTACGGTGAAAATGTCTTTGTCGCCGCGACCGGAGAGATTAACCACCAGTAACTGCTCTTTTTCCGGGTTTTCACGCATCATTTTCAATGCGTGTGCCAGGGCATGGGAGGACTCCAGCGCCGGAATAATCCCCTCGTGCAGACACAGCGTTTTAAAGGCCTCGAGCGCTTCGTCGTCGGTGATCGAAACATAATCGGCGCGACCAATGCTGTTCAGATACGCATGCTGCGGCCCGACAGACGGGAAATCCAGCCCCGCGGAAATAGAGTAAGACTCTTCAATCTGTCCTTCTTCGGTCTGCATCATCGGGGACTTCATGCCGAAGTAAATCCCGACACGACCATGCTTCAACGGTGCGCCATGTTCCCCTGATTCAATCCCATGGCCGCCAGGCTCGACGCCAATCAGACCGACGCTGGTTTCATTAATAAAGTCCGCGAACATACCGATGGCGTTAGAACCGCCGCCCACGCAGGCGATAACCGCGTCCGGCAGGCGACCTTCTTTTTCAAGGATCTGCGCTTTAGTTTCCTCGCCGATCATGCGCTGAAATTCACGAACAATGGTCGGGAAGGGATGTGGACCCGCCGCCGTACCGAGCATATAGTGCGCGGTATCGTAGCTGCCAGACCAGTCGCGCAGCGCTTCGTTACAGGCATCTTTCAGCGTTGCAGAACCGCTGTGAACCGGGATAACTTCAGCCCCCATCAGACGCATACGGAAAACGTTTGGCGACTGGCGTTCAACGTCTTTTGCACCCATATAAATACGGCATTTCAGCCCCAGCAGTGCGCTGGCGAGAGCTGATGCAACACCGTGCTGGCCCGCGCCGGTTTCGGCGATGATCTCCGTTTTCCCCATACGCTTCGCTAACAACGCCTGGCCCAACACCTGGTTGGTTTTGTGCGCGCCGCCGTGCAGCAAATCTTCACGTTTGAGATACAGCGTAGTGTTGGTGCCTTGAGTAATGTTCTGGCATTTGGTCAGGGCAGTTGGACGACCAGCATAGTTTTTCAGCAGGTCTGTAAACTGCGCCTGAAATTCAGGATCCTTTTGCGCGCTGACAAAAGCTTCTTCCAGCTGGCGCAGGGCAGGCATCAGAATCTGTGGCACATACATACCGCCAAATTCACCAAAATACGGATTGAGTAATGTTGTCATGTCCTTTTCCTTAATATGCGCGCAGCGTCTGAAAGACCGAAGCCAAAAGACGTGCATCCTTGATGCCCGGCTGTGACTCTACGCCAGAATTGAAATCGAGACCGGCACAGCCGGTTTTTGCCGCGTCAACGCAGTTATCAGCGCCGAGTCCGCCAGCCAGTAAAACGTTATCCAGCGATTGTCCGCCTAAAAGTGACCAGTCGAAGCGTTGACCGCTGCCGCCCTGACCATTGTCGAATACGTATTTATCGACGTGCTGATAATCACGAGCTGGCAACGTTTCGCTGACGCTTAACGCCTTCCAGATTTGCACCTGTTCGGGTAGCGCGTCGCGCAGGGCGTCAACATAGGCCTGGTCTTCGCTACCATGCAATTGCACGGCTGTTAGCCCCAGAGCCGCCGCTGTTTCGCGCACGTCGGTGATCTCTGCGTTGCGAAACACCCCGACATATTGCAGCGGTGCGCCGGTCATGACCTCGCGCGCGTGTTCAACGCTGACCGCGCGTGGCGATGTGGACACAAAAATCAACCCGCCGTATATGGCACCCGCTTCGTATGCCGCGTTTGCATCCTGAGGCCGGGTTAAACCGCAGACTTTATTTTCGCCGAGCAGAACGCGACGCACGGCAGCATGCAGATCATCATGCGACATCAACGCAGAGCCAATCAGAAAACCGTTGGCGAAGTGGCTGAGTTCTCGCACTTGACCATAGGTATTGATACCGGACTCGCTGATGACGGTTACGCCATGACCCAGTCGCGGCGCAAGTTGGCGGGTGCGATTCAGATCGATCGACAGGTCGCGTAAATCACGGTTGTTGATACCGACGACTTTGGCGCCCAGTGCGATAGCTCGCTCCAGCTCTTCATCGTTACTGACTTCGGTCAGTACGCCCATTTTCAAACTGTGGGCGACGGCGGCGAGTTGACGATATTGCTCATCATCAAGCACCGACAGCATCAGCAGACAGGCGTCCGCCTGATAGAAGCGCGCCAGGTAAATCTGGTAAGGATCGATAATAAAGTCCTTACACAGAATCGGTTGCGGTGCGATGCGGCTGACGATGGGCAGGAAATCAAAGCTCCCCTGGAAATATTTCTCATCGGTCAGTACGGAAATCGCGGAAGCATATTGTTTATATACGCCCGCAATCTGTGCCGGGTCGAAGTCATCACGGATCACGCCTTTTGACGGAGACGCTTTTTTGCACTCCAGAATAAAGGTGGTGCGTGCACCTTGCAGCGCATCGTAGAAATCACGAGAGCTGGGTTGAACATCATTCTGAAAGCTGGCCAGCGGTTGTTGCTGTTTGCGGGCTTCTACCCAAATCGCCTTGTCTGCGACAATTTTCGCTAAAACGGTTTGCATCATTTACCCTCTTGCTGCCAGTGCAGTGACACGGTCATAGGCCGTACCGCTGCGCAGTACATTAATCACGGTTTGCGCATTGGCTTTTAAATCTTCTTCACCGTGCAGGCGCATTAACATGGCGACATTCGCGGCAACAGCAGCTTCATGAGCGGCTTCACCTTTACCTTGTAACAAGCGACTAAGAATGTCACGGTTTTCTTCCGGCGTGCCGCCAGCCAGCTGTTCCTGGTGGTAAGGTGTCAGGCCAAAGTCTTCCGCCGTCAGTTGATAGCTCTTGATTTCGCCATCATGCAACTCTGCCACAATGGTCGGTGCATGCAGGGAAACTTCATCCATGCCTCCGCTGTGCACCACGGCTGCCCGCTGATACCCCAACACGCGCAGCGTTTCGGCAATCGGCAGCACCAGTTCCGGACTGTAAACGCCGATCAGCGCCAGCGGCGGATGTGCCGGGTTAATCAACGGGCCGAGGACGTTAAACAGCGTACGGGTTTTCAACTGTTGGCGTACCGGCATAGCATGGCGAAAACCGGTGTGGTATTTCGGCGCAAACAAGAAACACACACCGAGGTCGTCAAGTGCCTGACGGGATTTATCGGCGTTCATATCCAGATTGATGCCAAAAGCCGCTAACAGATCCGAAGAACCCGACTTGCTGGAGACGCTGCGGTTGCCGTGTTTGGCGACTTTCAGCCCGCAAGCGGCCGCCACAAAGGCGCTGGCGGTGGAAATATTGATACTGTTGCTGCCATCACCGCCGGTACCGACAATATCGGCAAACAGATAATCAGGTCGCGGGAACGGGGCGGCGTTTTCCAGCAGCGCGGTTGCCGCACCGGCAATTTCATTCGGGTGCTCGCCACGAATTTTCATGCTCACCAGCGCCGCAGCCAGTTGTTCCGGCTTCAGTTCACCGCGTACCACGGCGGAGAACAGCTGGTGGCTTTCCTGCTGAGACAGCGTCTGGGCCTGATACAGTTTCTCCAGAATAGGTTGCAGGGTATTGGTCTGTTCGAGTTTCTGTTGCACCCAGGCCAGCGTTTGCTCCAGCAGACGTGCGCCCTGGGTGGTCAGAATGGATTCTGGATGGAACTGGAAGCCACATACGCGATCGGTATCGTGACGTACCGCCATCACCATGCCGTTAAAGTGGGCGTTGATGGTCAATCCGGCCGGAACGTTGCTGCCAACCAGCGAGTGATAGCGCGCCACCGGCAGCGGATTTGCCAGACCGGCGAACATTGCCTGACCGTCGTGTTCAATGCTGGACGCTTTGCCGTGCAGGATTTCCCCCGCCTGTCCCACGTATCCACCATAGGCCTCGACAATGGCCTGATGCCCCAGACAAATGCCGATGATCGGCAGCTTGCCGCGCAGGCGGGTTAACAGCTCCGGCATGCAGCCCGCTTCGCTTGGCGCACCTGGACCTGGGGAGAGCATCAGCACCGGATTTTTCATGGTCGCTAAGCGGTCTATTAATGTCTGGGCCGGAATATGGTTGCGGTAAATCACCACGTTATGACCGTTAGTACGCAGCTGATCTGCCAGGTTATAGGTAAAAGAGTCGATATTATCGAGCAGCAGAATGTCAGCCATTAGAAGGTCTCCTGTGCGTGGTGTGCGGTGGCGATAGCACGCAGAACCGCACGCGCTTTATTACGGGTTTCATCGGCTTCTGACTGCCCAACGGAATCCAGAACAATTCCGGCGCCAGCCTGTACGGTGGCAATACCGTCTTCCACGAGGGCGGAACGAATCACAATACAGGTATCCAGATCGCCATGGGCCGTGAAGTAACCTACTGCACCGCCATAGCTGCCGCGACGACGGCCTTCGGCCTCGGCGATAAGCTGCATGGCGCGAACTTTCGGTGCTCCGCTTAGCGTACCCATGTTCATACAGGCGCGGTAAGCATGCAGCACATCCAGATCGCTACGCAGCTCGCCGACTACGCGGGAAACCAGGTGCATAACGAAGGAATAACGATCCACTTTGGTGAGGTCAGCAACGTAGCGGCTGCCGGGCGTACAGATGCGTGCCAGGTCGTTACGCGCAAGGTCTACCAGCATCAGGTGCTCGGAAAGCTCTTTATGATCGGTACGCATCTCCAGCTCAATACGGCTGTCGAGATCGCGGTCCAGTGACCCGTCCGCACGACGACCGCGTGGGCGGGTCCCGGCAATCGGGTAGATTTCAATCTGCCGGCTGGTGGCATCGTATTTCAGCGAGCTTTCCGGAGAGGCGCCGAACAGTGTGAAATCGTTGTCCTGCATAAAAAACATGTACGGGCTGGGGTTACTTTTCTTCAGCACATAGTAGGCCGCCAGCGGTGACGGGCAGGGCAGCGAGAAACGACGGGATGGAACCACCTGGAAAATTTCGCCAGCGCGAATGGCTTTTTGCATACCACGAACCACGGCGGCAAACTCTTCATCGCTCTGATTGCATTCGCAGCGCATGTGCGGAACTTCAGTGACGGGCAGCGGCGGCGCAGGTTCGGTAAGCTGCTGGCTCAGTTGCGCCAGACGGGCATTAAGACGCTGTTTTTCTGCATCGCTGGGGGTAAATATGCTGGCCTGAATGCGGGTGCTTTTCTTCTGATGGTCGATGACCATGAGCGTTTCTGCCAGATAGAAGCAGTAGTCAGGGCAACGGTTGCCCGCTTCAAGCTGAGGTAAATCTTCAAAACCGGCAACCAGGTCGTAGGAAAACAGACCGCCGAAGAACATCGCTTCACGTTCTTGCGCAGGAACATTCACCAGCTCCTGCAATAAACGGAAGGCATCAAATACGGACAGGGAACATAAGCGGGCGTCTTCATCCAGCAGCGGGCTAACGGCAGGGAATCGCAGATGGCGACCATTCGGCTGTTGTTTGTTCTCAACACCCGCGGGCAGGGCAGCATCCAGCAGCGGCAGCAGCGATGCGCCGTTAGCGGATAATGCCTGGATGGTGACAGTGTCACCGATGGCGGTAATTCGTAATGCGCTGTCGACCAGCAGCAAGCTCTTCAGATCGTCTTTGCTGTCGATATCGGCAGATTCCAGCAGCAGCGTTGCCGGACGTGCGCCACACACCTGATGAAACAGCGCCGTCGGATTTTCACGGTAGGCGGCATCGCAGGCAAGCAGCTCGAGTGTCGGTTTTTGTGTTTGCATCGTTATTCTCATTAATTTTGTTCAAAAAAAAGCCCGCTCATTTGGCGGGCCGGGTATCTGGTTGCATATTGCAGACGTAAGACACTGCCCGAAATCAGGAAGTGCGCCACCAACCGTGCAGAACATATGTTGCTTTCATCTCAGATACCTTCTTCATGTGAACTTGCGTACTAGTTAACTAGTTCAATGGAATAAAGTCAACACCTGATTTCAGTATATTTGTCTAAACCGCTATGATGGGCGGGTTAAGACATTTAGTGAAACGGGAGCCGCATTGAGCGACACGAATTACGCAGTGATTTATGACCTGCACAGTCATACTACAGCCTCCGATGGGCGATTAACGCCAGAAGCCTTAGTACACCGTGCGGTAGAGATGCGAGTCGGTACACTGGCGATCACCGATCATGACACCACGGCGGGTATTGCGGCGGCAAGAGAAGAAATTTCACGTGCGGGTTTAGCGTTAAATTTGATCCCTGGCGTCGAGATATCAACAGTCTGGGAAAACCATGAGATCCATATCGTGGGTCTGAACATTGATATCGCCCATCCAATGATGTGCGAATTTCTGGCGCAGCAAACGGAACGTCGTCAGCAGCGCGCGCGCCTGATTGCTGAACGACTCGACAAAGCGCATATTCCCGGCGCGTGGGAAGGGGCATTACGCCTGGCTGATGGCGGGGCGATCACTCGGGGGCATTTCGCGCGTTTCCTGGTGGAGTGCGGAAAAGCCACAACCATGGCAGATGTCTTTAAAAAATATCTTGCTCGTGGGAAAACCGGTTACGTTCCGCCACAGTGGTGTACAATAGAACAAGCTATTGATGTCATTCATCATTCTGGCGGTAAGGCAGTTCTGGCTCATCCTGGGCGGTACGATCTTAGCGCTAAGTGGCTGAAAAGACTGGTTGCGCATTTTGCTGAACATCACGGCGACGCGATGGAAGTGGCACAGTGCCAGCAGTCTCCCAATGAACGCACCCATCTGGCGACGCTTGCGCGTCAGCATCAACTGTGGGCATCGCAAGGGTCTGATTTTCATCTACCCTGCCCATGGATTGAGCTGGGTCGTAAACTCTGGTTGCCCGCAGGCGTAGAAGGCGTCTGGCAACTTTGGGAACAGCCCGAGACCACAGAGAGGAAAGTATGAGCCAGTTTTTTTATATTCATCCCGAAAACCCACAGCAGCGCCTGATCAATCAGGCCGTTGAAATCGTGCGTAAAGGAGGGGTGATCGTCTATCCAACTGATTCCGGCTATGCGTTGGGTTGCAAAATTGAAGATAAAGGCGCAATGGAGCGCATTTGTCGCATCCGTCACCTGCCGGACGGGCACAACTTTACGCTGATGTGTCGTGACCTGTCCGAACTGTCGACCTATTCGTTTGTCGACAACGTGGCCTTCCGTTTAATTAAAAACAACACGCCGGGTAACTACACGTTCATCCTGAAGGGGACGAAAGAAGTACCACGTCGACTGTTGCAGGAAAAACGTAAGACCATCGGCTTGCGTGTACCCTCGAATCCGATTGCGCTGGCGCTGCTGGAAGCGCTGGGCGAGCCTATGCTCTCTACATCACTGATGCTGCCGGGCAGCGAATTTACCGAGTCAGATCCGGAAGAAATCAAAGATCGTCTGGAGAAAGTGGTGGATTTGATTATCCACGGTGGATATCTCGGCCAGCAGCCAACCACGGTTATCGATTTAACCGATGATTCCCCGGTGGTATTGCGCGAAGGCGTCGGCGACGTTAAACCTTTCTTATAAGGGCGCGAACCGCTATACTACGCGGCCTTAAAATGGCGCTGACTGGCGCCGTTGATTCTCCTGTTCGACGCCTGTGAAGGCGACATCTAAAGGAAGCTCTATGAGCGAAAAGTTACAAAAAGTGCTGGCGCGCGCTGGCCACGGTTCTCGCCGTGAAATTGAATCCATAATTGCCGCGGGTCGCGTGAGCGTTGATGGCAAAATTGCCACGCTCGGCGATCGCGTTGAAGTTACGCCGGGTCTGAAAATCCGTATCGACGGTCATCTGATTTCGGTGAAAGAATCTGCGGAGCAAATCTGCCGTGTTCTGGCTTATTACAAGCCAGAAGGTGAACTGTGTACCCGTAACGACCCGGAAGGTCGTCCGACCGTGTTTGATCGTCTGCCAAAACTGCGCGATGCGCGCTGGATTGCCGTGGGACGTCTGGACGTGAATACCTGTGGTTTACTGCTGTTTACCACCGATGGCGAACTGGCGAACCGTCTGATGCACCCAAGCCGCGAAGTTGAACGTGAATATGCGGTGCGTGTGTTTGGTCAGGTTGATGACGCAAAACTGCGCGATCTGAGTCGTGGCGTGCAGCTGGAAGATGGTCCGGCCGCATTTAAAACGATCAAGTTCAGCGGCGGTGAAGGGATCAACCAGTGGTATAACGTCACGTTGACCGAAGGGCGTAACCGTGAAGTCCGTCGCCTGTGGGAAGCCGTGGGCGTGCAGGTAAGTCGTCTTATCCGTGTACGTTACGGTGATATCCCGCTGCCGAAAGGCCTGCCGCGTGGCGGCTGGACGGAACTTGACCTCGCGCAGACCAACTATTTGCGTGAACTGGTGGAACTGAAGCCGGAAACCACCTCTAAAGTTGCCGTCGAGAAAGATCGTCGCCGTATGAAGGCAAACCAGATCCGCCGTGCGGTGAAGCGCCACTCTCAGGTTGGCAGCAGCCGTCGTCCGGGCGGTCGCAGCAACAACGGTTAATCATGAGTAGGCCTGATAAGCAACGCGCCATCAGGCGTTAGCGTGGAGCCGGATGCGGCGTAAGCGCCTTATCCGGCCTACTGTTAGTAATCGATCCCCATCTGGGCTTTCACACCCGCTTCAAAGGCGTGCTTAACCGGCCGCAGTTCGCTGACCGTATCCGCTAACTCCAGAATATCGCGATGACATCCACGACCGGTGATAATGACCGTTTGATGGGCAGGGCGCGCGTTTAGGGCATTGATGACCTCGTCGAGCGGCAGATAGTCGTATGCAACCATATAGGTCAGCTCGTCCAGTATCACCATATCCAGCTCAGCGTCGGCCAGCATCCGCTTGCCGTGTTCCCATACGGCCATGCAGGCTGCGGTGTCGGACTCGCGGTTCTGCGTTTCCCAGGTAAATCCTGTCGCCATGACCTGAAACTCAACGCCCTGGGGTTCGAGTAAGTTACGTTCACCGTTTGGCCACGTCCCCTTAATAAATTGCACTACGCCGACTTTTTTACCGTGGCCTACTGCGCGCGTGGCGGTACCGAACGCGGCGGTGGTTTTACCCTTACCATTTCCGGTGAACACAATAATAATCCCGCGCTCGTCTATGGCGGCGGCAACACGGGCGTCAACCCGGTCTTTTACGCGCTGCTGGCGCTGCTGATAGCGTTCTTCACTCATTGGGCGATTCCTGGTTTACGGCCCGGCTGGGCATCGAAAGTCATACCGGTTTTACGGCGGCTGTCATCGCCCATCAGCCACAGGTACAGCGGCATAATATCGGCGGGGGTTTTCAATTTTTGCGGATCTTCCGTCGGGAACGCGCTGGCTCGCATGCCGGTACGTGTTCCACCAGGATTGATACAGTTTACGCGCAGGTGGCGGTGCTGATATTCATCAGCCAGAACCTGCATCATTCCTTCGGTAGCAAATTTGGAGGTGGCGTATGCCCCCCAGTTGGCGCGCCCCTGGCGACCGACGCTGGAGGAGGTAAAGACCAGCGATCCGGCATCGGATTTGAGCAACAACGGCAGCAATGCCTGAGTCAGCATAAAGGTGGCGTTCACGTTTACCTGCATCACGTCCTGCCATACCTGCGGGTTTTGCTCGCTCATCGGGCAAATGTCACCGAGCAATCCGGCATTATGCAGTACGCCATCCAGACGCGGGAAATGCGCGGCAATGCGCTGTGCGAGCTGGTGGCATTCGTCAGACGTACAGGTGAGCAGATCCAGCGTGAACCAGTGTGGTTGCGTACCTTTTTCTTCGGCGATGGAGCGGGCAACCTGACGCAGTTTTTCTTCGTTACGCCCTAACAGAATAACGGTCGCGCCGTAACGCGCGTAGGTCTGTGCGGCTTCACGTCCGATACCATCGCTGGCACCGGTGACCAGAATAATGCGGTCCTGTAGAAGATCTTGTTTCGGTTGATAATGCACGGCTACTCCTCGGCGACGTCCTGGCCATCTCGTTCGCGATAAC
Organism: Citrobacter sp. RHBSTW-01044; assembly: GCF_013781945.1. NCBI lineage: Bacteria > Pseudomonadati > Pseudomonadota > Gammaproteobacteria > Enterobacterales > Enterobacteriaceae > Citrobacter > Citrobacter sp. RHBSTW-01044. The sequence goes on from NZ_CP056180.1 coordinate 2,202,493, forward strand.
TTTTGGGCTTTATGCCTTAAACCCTGTTCTTTTTCAATCAGCCAAAGGCAATAACACCGCAAAATGAACGCGTTGTCATGCTTTTTACTGAATGGATGAAGCAAGACGGGTTAACAAGGCTGTTGTACACTGAGCGAAAGTAGCGTTGTTTAACCAAGGTGGGTCACGTGGAATTGTTGTCTGAATATGGGTTGTTTTTGGCAAAAATTGTCACTGTCGTGGTGGCTATTGCGGTGGTAGTTATGCTGATCGTAAACGCGACACAACGCAAACGTCAGCGTGGGGAATTGCGGGTTATTAATCTCAGCGATCAATATAAAGAGATGAAAGAAGACCTGTCGCTGGCCTTATTGGATGGGCATCAGCAAAAATTCTGGCATAAGGCGCAGAAAAAGAAACACAAGCTTGAGGCGAAGGCCGCTAAGGCAAAAGCGAAACTGGGAGACAGTACGTCATCTGATAAACCACGGGTATGGGTACTTGATTTTAAAGGCAGTATGGATGCCCATGAGGTCAGCGCATTACGCGAAGAGGTGACGGCAGTGCTGGCGGTCGTTAAACCCCAGGATCAGGTCGTGGTTCGTCTGGAAAGTCCGGGCGGTGTAGTACACGGCTATGGCCTGGCCGCGTCCCAGTTACAACGTCTGCGCGATAAGCAGATCCCGCTGACCGTTACGGTAGATAAAGTCGCTGCGAGCGGCGGATATATGATGGCTTGCGTGGCGGATAAAATTGTCTCGGCGCCGTTTGCTATTGTCGGCTCTATTGGCGTTGTGGCACAGATCCCGAACTTTCACCGCTTCCTGAAAGGGAAAGATATTGATATCGAACTGCACACCGCCGGACAGTACAAGCGTACGCTGACCTTACTTGGTGAAAACACGGAAGAAGGGCGGCAGAAATTCCGCGAAGACCTGAACGAAACCCATCATCTGTTTAAAGATTTTGTACAGCGCATGCGTCCGGCTCTGGACATTGAGCAGGTTGCCACGGGTGAACACTGGTTTGGTCAACAGGCGCTGGCCAACGGGCTGGTGGATGAGATCAATACCAGTGATGAGGTGATCCTCGGACTGATGGACGGTCGTGACGTATTAAACGTACGTTATCTGCAGCGTAAAAAACTGATGGACCGTTTTACCGGCAGTGCCGCCGAGAGCGCCGATCGTTTACTGATGCGTTGGTGGCAGCGAGGACAAAAACCGCTGATGTAAAATTGTAATTGCCGGATGAGGCGCAGCCGCCATCCGGCAAATCATTTCTCGTGTTAATCGATCAAGTGATACTTTTCAGAAAGTACGTGCGCCAGATGTTTAAACATATTAAACACCGCCGTACTTTTGGGCGTCGGTAGCCCTTGCTCGTCTAAAAAGTAATCTCCGCTGAAAACCAGCACGCCATTTCGCTGCGTTACGCCGGTGGCGACAATCCCCGCCAGCGTGTCCTCATGCTCACGAATGATTTTGTTGGCTTCAATCAGCAGTGTTTCGCGATCGATGGGTTGAGTGTCTTTATGCATTATTTACTCCTTAAACAAGGACATTAGTCTACGCCGAGCCCGGCTTATGGGCAAATATTCCCTGACTTAAATGAAGGTCTTACGACAGTGTTGCAAGTGGCGAGATTTGTTTTTGCATGCTAATAAAGTTGCGTAACGCATTTTATCAGGTACAGTGTGACGCTTTCGTCAATCTGGCAACAGATTTGCTTGACATTCGACCAATACTCCGTCGTGCTATAGCGTTTGTGAGCGAAAAAGCCTGTTAACTCAGTTACATGAGAGTTACATTACAAACGCGAATTAGTTTAAGGGTTGATATCCGCCGACGCAGAGACCATATCGATGTCTCGTCGCCAGTGGAAGGTGAATCAACGTGCGACGCATTCTGGAAGAATCAAATTAGGTAAAGGTGAATATGGGTAAAGCTCTTGTCATCGTTGAGTCCCCGGCAAAAGCCAAAACGATCAACAAGTATCTGGGTAATGACTACGTGGTGAAATCCAGCGTCGGTCATATCCGTGATTTGCCGACCAGTGGCTCAGCAACTAAAAAGAGCGCCGACTCAACCTCCACCAAAACGGCTAAAAAGCCCAAAAAGGATGAACGTGGCGCTCTCGTCAATCGTATGGGTGTTGACCCGTGGCACAACTGGGATGCGCGCTATGAAGTGCTGCCCGGTAAAGAAAAAGTTGTTTCTGAACTGAAGCAACTGGCTGAAAAAGCCGACCACATCTATCTCGCAACCGACCTTGACCGCGAAGGGGAAGCCATTGCGTGGCACCTGCGGGAAGTGATCGGCGGCGACGACACCCGCTACAGTCGCGTGGTGTTTAACGAAATTACCAAAAACGCTATTCGTCAGGCGTTTGAAAAGCCGGGCGAGCTGAACATCGACCGCGTCAATGCGCAACAGGCGCGCCGCTTTATGGACCGTGTTGTGGGCTATATGGTGTCGCCGCTGCTGTGGAAAAAAATTGCGCGAGGCCTGTCAGCAGGCCGCGTACAGTCGGTTGCCGTGCGTCTGGTGGTTGAGCGTGAACGCGAAATCAAAGCATTCGTTCCTGAAGAGTTCTGGGAAATTGATGCTAACACGACGACGCCAGGCGGTGACGCGTTACCGCTTGAGGTGACGCATCAGAATGATAAACCGTTCCGTCCGGTCAACCGGGAACAAACGCTTGCCGCCGTTAGCCTGTTGGAAAAAGCGCGCTACAGCGTTCTGGAACGCGAAGATAAGCCGACCAGCAGCAAGCCGGGTGCGCCGTTCATCACCTCCACGCTACAGCAGGCCGCCAGCACGCGTCTGGGCTTCGGCGTGAAGAAAACCATGATGATGGCGCAGCGCTTGTATGAAGCGGGCTACATCACTTATATGCGTACTGACTCAACCAACCTGAGCCAGGATGCGGTGAACATGGTTCGCGATTACATCAGCGATAATTTCGGCAAAAAGTATCTGCCGGAGAGCGCGAACCAATACGCCAGCAAAGAGAACTCGCAGGAAGCGCACGAAGCTATCCGTCCTTCCGATGTCGCCGTTCAGGCGGAATCGCTGAAAGATATGGAAGCCGATGCGCAAAAACTGTATCAGCTGATCTGGCGCCAGTTTGTTGCCTGTCAGATGACGCCTGCTAAATATGATTCCACCACGCTGACGGTGGGCGCGGGTGATTTCCGTCTGAAGGCGCGTGGTCGTATTCTGCGCTTCGATGGCTGGACGAAAGTGATGCCTGCGCTGCGTAAGGGCGATGAAGACCGCATTTTACCTGCGGTGGATAAAGGCGATACGTTGACGCTCATCGAACTGACACCTGCGCAACACTTTACCAAACCGCCTGCGCGCTTCAGTGAAGCTTCGCTGGTTAAAGAGCTTGAAAAACGTGGGATTGGTCGCCCATCCACGTATGCGTCGATCATTTCTACGATTCAGGATCGCGGTTATGTTCGCGTTGAGAACCGTCGCTTCTACGCTGAAAAAATGGGTGAAATCGTCACCGATCGTCTGGAAGAAAACTTCCGCGAACTGATGAACTACGACTTTACCGCGCAGATGGAAGACAGTCTCGACCAGGTGGCAAATCACGAAGCCGAATGGAAGGGCGTACTCGACAACTTCTTCACTGATTTTACTCAGCAACTGGATAAAGCCGAGAAAGATCCTGAAGAGGGCGGTATGCGTCCGAACCAGATGGTGCTGACCAGCATTGATTGCCCAACCTGCGGACGCAAGATGGGTATTCGTACCGCCAGCACTGGCGTTTTCCTGGGTTGTTCTGGCTATGCGCTTTCCCCGAAAGAGCGTTGCAAAACCACCATTAACCTGGTGCCGGAAAACGAAGTGCTGAACGTGCTGGAAGGCGACGATGCGGAAACCAACGCTTTGCGCGCCAAACGTCGCTGCCAGAAGTGCGGCACGGCGATGGACAGCTACCTTATCGATCCTAAGCGCAAGCTGCATGTATGTGGTAATAACCCTACCTGCGACGGCTATGAGATCGAAGAAGGCGAATTCCGCATCAAGGGTTATGACGGTCCTATTGTTGAGTGCGAGAAATGTGGCTCTGAAATGCACCTGAAAATGGGACGTTTCGGCAAGTACATGGCGTGTACCAACGACGAGTGCAAAAATACCCGTAAGATCCTGCGTAACGGTGAAGTTGCTCCACCGAAAGAGGATCCGGTTCCGTTGCCGGAACTGCCGTGTGAAAAATCTGATGCGTATTTCGTGTTACGTGATGGCGCTGCAGGGATCTTCCTGGCGGCAAATACGTTCCCGAAATCACGTGAGACACGTGCGCCGCTGGTTGAAGAGTTGTACCGCTTCCGCGATCGTCTGCCGGAAAAACTGCGCTATCTGGCAGATGCGCCGCAGACTGACCCGGACGGCAACAAGTCGATGGTTCGTTTCAGCCGTAAAACCAAGCAGCAATACGTTGCTGCGGAGAAAGACGGTAAGGCGACCGGCTGGTCAGCGTTCTTCGTTGACGGTAAATGGGTAGAAGGGAAGAAATAACAGCATTCCGGCTGAATTTCTCCTCAAAGGGTCGCGTAAGCGGCCCTTTTTGTTTCTGGCGTATTATTTTTTGTCATCCCTATACAGCTCACATAGAAATGATATAGTGGTTATAGTTAACACACTTTTTATTATTAAATCGTATTAGCAGCGCCAACGAGCCTGCTCTGAAACGATGATTTGATGGCGAAAATCGGGATGGCTTAACATGAAATTACAGCAGCTTCGCTACATTGTTGAGGTGGTGAACCACAACCTTAATGTCTCCTCAACGGCGGAAGGGCTTTATACCTCGCAGCCAGGTATCAGTAAGCAAGTTCGTATGCTGGAAGATGAACTTGGCATCCAGATTTTTGCCCGTAGCGGTAAGCACCTGACCCAGGTTACGCCAGCGGGGCAGGAAGTCATTCGAATCGCGCGAGAAGTTTTGTCGAAGGTGGATGCCATTAAGTCCGTTGCTGGCGAACATACCTGGCCGGACAAAGGCTCACTGTATATCGCCACCACGCACACTCAGGCGCGTTACGCTTTGCCGAACGTTATTAAAGGCTTTATTGAGCGTTATCCACGCGTCTCATTGCATATGCACCAGGGATCGCCGACGCAAATCGCCGAAGCCGTCTCGAAAGGGAATGCAGATTTTGCTATCGCGACGGAAGCCCTGCACCTGTATGACGATCTGGTGATGCTGCCTTGCTACCACTGGAACCGTTCGATTGTCGTTACGCCGGACCATCCGTTGGCGGGCAAATCCGCCGTATCCATTGAAGAACTGGCGCAGTATCCACTGGTGACCTACACGTTCGGATTTACCGGACGTTCGGAACTGGACACCGCGTTCAACCGTGCGGGGCTTGAGCCGCGTATAGTTTTTACCGCGACCGATGCCGATGTCATTAAGACCTATGTACGCCTGGGCCTTGGCGTGGGGGTAATTGCCAGTATGGCGGTTGATCCTGTCTCCGACCCTGACCTGGTGCGCGTTGATGCCCATGATATCTTCAGCCATAGCACCACCAAGATTGGTTTTCGTCGCAGCACTTTTTTACGCAGTTACATGTATGATTTTATTCAACGTTTCGCGCCGCATCTGACGCGTGATGTGGTGGATACGGCGGTGGCGCTACGTTCCAACGACGATATTGAAGCCATGTTTAAAGATATTAAATTGCCTGAGAAATAATAACGGCTGTTACCTCGTCGGTATCCTCAAACATAAAGCGATACCGACGGCAGAGTCTGAATCTATTCAATATTTTTCCTCTATGTATTAACCATATATTGTTTATGGTAAACACTTGCTAAAGTAGTTTCAAATTAGTAAGGTCGCCAAAAACCCCTCTCAAATATTTATAACCGATCAAATAATTAATTTATTTATCAGGTCGAGTATGAAAATTAACTGGCTTTTTTTGACCTTTTTTATTAGGATTCCTCCTATCTGATGATTAATTGTACCGATTGTTTGGTGCTTAAATGATAAGTGATTTCGATAGTATGAGGTTAGCGATGCCTTCAGGAAACCAGCCAGCACGCCGGGATCCCGTCATGAAACGTAAAGCCTGGTTCGCTGTGTTTCTTGGCTCTGCCGTGTTCTGGATTATTGTCGCGCTCGTGGCCTGGAATGTGTGGGGGTAGGTCATGTCCACACTGGAACAACGCTCCACCGTGATGCCATCTCCGGATGATCATGAACAAGAGAGTCAACGCAGCGCAGAGAATAAGCCGAATATTCCAGCGACCTGGAAACTCTCTCCTGAACAACGGGCGTTTATCGATCTGTTTGCGGATGATGATGAACAGAAACAATAATTGATACGAATTTTATAATTATTATTAGTCTGTTGTCTTGTACTGCAAATATTTTATTCCGGGCAATCGTGATGAGCCATGCTTATCACCGTATTAACCTTGACCGCTTAAACCTTTCTCCTCGCCAGATACTTCAGTTGTCCCTTTTGTAGCCCTCCACTTTTATCAATTTGAGTTGTTATCAAAGCGTTACATTTTGTTTGTGTTATCTTTAATACTAACCCTGAGGAAAATCAGGGGATCCAACCCTGTCATTAAGGAGGAGCTATGTCGTCGACCCTACGAGAAGCCAGTAAGGACACATTGCAGGTTAAAGATAAAACCTACCGTTACTACAGTCTGCCGCTGGCCGCTAAATCACTGGGTGATATCACCCGTTTACCGAAATCGCTAAAAGTTTTGCTGGAAAACCTGCTTCGCTGGCAGGACGGTAATTCCGTTACCGAAGATGATATTCATGTGCTTGCGCATTGGCTGAAGACCGCCCATGCCGATCGAGAAATTGCCTATCGACCTGCTCGTGTTCTGATGCAGGATTTTACCGGCGTGCCGGCGGTGGTCGATCTCGCCGCCATGCGCGAAGCGGTGAAACGTCTGGGTGGGGATACGGCAAAAGTGAATCCGCTTTCGCCAGTGGATCTTGTCATTGACCACTCGGTAACGGTGGATCGTTTCGGTGATGATGATGCTTTCGAAGAAAACGTGCGCCTGGAAATGGAACGTAACCATGAACGTTATGTGTTCCTGAAATGGGGACAGCAGGCATTTAGTCGCTTCAGCGTTGTACCGCCGGGTACGGGGATTTGCCACCAGGTTAACCTTGAATATCTTGGCAAAGCTGTCTGGAGCGAGTTACAGGACGGTGAGTGGGTGGCTTATCCCGATACACTGGTCGGTACCGATTCCCATACCACGATGATTAATGGTCTCGGTGTGCTGGGCTGGGGCGTTGGAGGCATTGAAGCTGAAGCGGCAATGCTAGGTCAACCGGTCTCAATGCTGATCCCGGATGTTGTGGGCTTTAAACTGGTGGGTAAACTGCGGGAAGGCATCACTGCCACCGACCTGGTTCTGACCGTCACCCAGATGCTGCGTAAGCACGGTGTAGTCGGTAAATTCGTTGAATTCTACGGTGATGGGCTGGACACCTTACCTCTGGCCGATCGAGCAACCATTGCGAACATGGCACCGGAATACGGCGCAACCTGCGGTTTCTTCCCGATCGATGACATTACCCTTGAGTATATGCGTCTGAGCGGGCGCAGTGAGGAACAGGTTGAGTTGGTCAATGCCTATGCCAAAGCGCAGGGAATGTGGCGTAACCCAGGGGATGAACCTGTGTTTACCAGTTCGTTGGAGCTGGATATGGGCAGTGTAGAGGCAAGCCTTGCTGGACCGAAGCGTCCGCAGGATCGGGTGGCGCTGGCTGATGTGCCGAAAGCCTTTTCGGCGAGTAATGAACTCGAGGTGAATAGCTCGCTTAAAGACCGCCAGCCAGTGGACTATACCATGAGCGGTCAGCAGTATAAGTTGCCGGACGGCGCGGTGGTGATAGCCGCTATCACCTCTTGTACCAACACCTCAAACCCAAGTGTATTGATGGCGGCTGGGCTGCTGGCGAAAAAAGCCGTAACGCTTGGTTTGAAACGTCAGCCATGGGTGAAAGCCTCGTTGGCGCCAGGATCGAAGGTGGTTTCCGATTATCTGGCAAAGGCTGGGTTTACTCCGTACCTTGATGAGCTGGGATTTAATCTTGTGGGTTATGGCTGTACCACCTGTATTGGCAACTCTGGACCCTTACCCGATCCTATCGAAACAGCCATCAAAAAAGGCGATCTTACGGTTGGGGCAGTGCTTTCTGGAAACCGTAACTTTGAAGGTCGTATCCATCCGCTCGTGAAGACCAACTGGCTGGCGTCTCCGCCGCTGGTGGTAGCCTACGCGCTGGCGGGGAATATGAATATCAACCTGACGAAAGATCCGTTAGGCCATGACAGAAAAGGCGATCCCGTTTATCTGAAAGATATTTGGCCGACAGCCAAGGAAATTGCCCGCGCCGTTGAGCAGGTCTCTACCGCCATGTTCCACAAAGAGTATGCTGAAGTCTTTGAAGGCACGCCAGAATGGAAAGCAATCCAGGTTGATCGCGCTGATACCTATGGCTGGCAGTCTGACTCGACCTATATCCGTTTGTCACCGTTCTTCGATGGTATGCAGGCTACGCCGGATCCGGTTCAGGACATTCACGGTGCGCGTATTCTGGCGATGCTCGGAGATTCTGTTACCACCGACCATATTTCTCCTGCCGGCAGTATTAAACCAGACAGCCCGGCGGGGCGCTATCTGCAAAGCCATGGCGTTGAGCGTAAAGATTTTAACTCTTACGGTTCACGACGCGGGAATCATGAAGTGATGATGCGTGGTACCTTTGCCAATATTCGTATTCGCAATGAGATGGTACCCGGCGTGGAAGGTGGTATGACGCGTCATTTGCCGGGAACCGAAGTGGTAGCTATTTATGATGCGGCCATGCAATACCAGCAGGAGAACGTGCCTCTGGCGGTGATTGCCGGGAAAGAGTATGGATCCGGCTCCAGCCGCGACTGGGCGGCGAAAGGCCCACGTTTGCTGGGAGTTCGCGTGGTTATCGCAGAGTCTTTTGAGCGAATTCACCGTTCTAACCTGATTGGCATGGGCATTTTACCGCTGGAATTCCCGCAGGGCGTCACGCGTAAAACGCTGGGATTAACCGGTGAGGAGGCGATCGATATTACGGACCTACAAAACATTAAACCGGGGGCGACAGTTCCGGTGAGTATGGTACGCGCAGATGGGCGTAAAGAGGTGATTCTATGCCGCTGTCGCATTGATACCGCGACGGAGCTAACGTATTACCAAAACGACGGCATTCTGCACTACGTGATTCGTAATATGTTGAATTAAAATGCAAAAAAGCCTGCGAGAGCAGGCTTTTTGATAGGCGGTGACAACGATTATTTGCCCAGCAAATGTCCCATCTTGGCGGCTTTGGTGTCCAGATAATGTTCATTTTTTGGATTACGGCCCACGATCAGCGGTACGCGTTCAACAATATTGATTCCCGCTTCGGTCAGGATTTCTACTTTCTTCGGGTTATTGGTCAGCAAACGTACCGCATCCACGCCCAGCAGCTTGAACATATCGGCACACAGCGTGAAATCGCGCTCGTCTGCCGCAAATCCCAACTGATGATTCGCTTCAACGGTATCATAACCCTGGTCCTGCAACGCGTAAGCGCGGATTTTGTTGAGCAGGCCAATGTTGCGTCCTTCCTGACGGTGATAAAGCAGAATACCACGCCCTTCTTCTGCAATGTGGGTGAGGGCCGCTTCGAGCTGGAAACCGCAATCGCAACGCAGGCTAAACAGCGCATCACCAGTCAAACATTCGGAGTGGACGCGCGCCAGGACAGGTGTTTGGCCTGTTATATCACCAAAAACCAGTGCGACATGATCGTGTCCGGTTGCCAGTTCTTCAAATCCCACCATCAGGAAATCACCCCAGGGGGTTGGCAGTTTGGCTTCTGCCACACGTTTAAGCTGCATGTAATTCTCCAGATTATGCTGGCACTCGTCGTGCCTTCGCCTGTCGGCTTCTGTTCTGTATTACACTATTTTGCCATAAGGCAACGACGTTCACCTAATCGCGACCACGGATTCGCTTTTGGAATGGCACAAAATTGTCAATTTTCCCGACGTGTGAATTTTTCAGTTATGATTGTGATACTTATCGACGAAAGGAGAGGCAATGCTGTCTATTGCAAAGCGCACCGCAGTGGGGACCGGACTGCTACTTATCATGCCGGTTGCCGTATGGGTATCAGGCTGGAGCTGGCAGCCGGGGCACAATGTCTGGTGGTTAAAATCCTTGTACTGGGTAACGGAAACGGTGACGCAGCCGTGGGGAATTATCACTCACGTTGCGCTTTGTGCATGGTTTCTGTGGTGCCTGCGTTTTCGTCTTAAAGCCGCGATAATGTTGTTTGCTATTCTGGCAGCGGCGATTTTAGTGGGACAGGGCGTGAAGTCCTGGGTAAAAGACAGGGTGCAAGAACCGCGACCTTTTGTCGTGTGGCTGGAAAAAACGCACCATATTCCGGTTGATGAGTTCTACACTTTAAAACGTAAAGATCGTGGGCATTTAGTCAAAGAACAATTGGCCGAACAGCAGGATATTCCAACGTTTTTACGCAAGCACTGGCAAAAAGAAACGGGGTTTGCCTTTCCGTCCGGACATACGATGTTTGCCGCCAGTTGGGCTTTACTGGGCGTAGGGCTGTTATGGCCGCGCAGACGTACGCTGACGATTGTGTTTTTGCTGATCTGGGCGACCGGCGTGATGGGCAGCCGCTTGCTGTTAGGCATGCACTGGCCCCGTGATTTGGTGGTGGCAACGCTGATTTCGTGGCTGCTGGTGACGCTGGCAACCTGGTTTGCACAGCGGGTATGCGGACCATTAACCCCACCAGTGCAGGAGAAAAAAGAAATCGCGCAGCGAGAACAAGAAAGCTAGCGATGATTGATTTTTCAAATTTTGCCCTTAAATCATAAAGTGGAAAGCGCTTTTCCGTTTCGCACTCGTTGTGAAAATGGTAATTTAAAGGGCTCAACGCGGTAAGTTGGACACGATTTATTCGCTCAAACCACATAACGGGAAGTAATGTGAAATATTTACTCATTTTCTTACTGGTGTTGGCGATTTTTGTTATTTCGGTGACATTGGGTGCGCAAAACGATCAACAGGTTACGTTTAATTACCTGCTGGCTCAGGGTGAGTATCGTATCTCTACGCTGCTTGCTGTATTGTTTGCCGCAGGGTTTGCGATTGGTTGGCTAATTTGCGGCCTTTTCTGGCTGAAGGTTCGTGTGTCTCTTGCGCGCGCCGAACGTAAAATCAAACGACTGGAAAACCAGCTTGCGCCTGCGACCGACGTTGCGGTATCTGCCGATTCGTCGGTTGTGAAGGAATAATTATTTATGTTGGAGTTGTTGTTTCTGCTTTTACCTGTAGCCGCTGCCTATGGGTGGTATATGGGTCGCAGAAGTGCGCAACAAACCAAGCAGGATGAAGCTAACCGTCTTTCTCGTGACTATGTCGCCGGGGTTAACTTCCTCCTGAGCAATCAACAAGATAAAGCGGTGGATCTGTTCCTTGATATGCTAAAAGAGGACACAGGCACCGTTGAGGCTCATCTCACCCTCGGAAACCTGTTCCGCTCTCGCGGTGAAGTCGATCGCGCAATCCGCATCCATCAAACGTTAATGGAAAGTGCCTCGCTGACCTACGAGCAGCGTTTGCTGGCCGTGCAACAGCTGGGGCGCGACTACATGGCCGCGGGACTGTACGACCGCGCGGAAGACATGTTCAATCAGCTTACCGATGAAACTGATTTTCGGGTTGGCGCATTACAGCAACTGTTGCAAATTTATCAGGCCACCAGCGAATGGCAAAAAGCCATTGATGTAGCAGAGCGTCTGGTAAAACTCGGCAAAGACAAACAGCGTAATGAGATAGCCCACTTCTACTGCGAACTGGCCTTACAGCAAATGGGTAGCGACGATATGGATCGCGCCATGACGCTGTTGAAAAAAGGCGCGGCGGCAGACAAAAACAGTGCACGGGTATCCATCATGATGGGGCGCGTGTACATGGAAAAAGGTGATTACGCGAAGGCGGTTGAAAGCCTGCAACGGGTCATTTCCCAGGATAAAGAGCTGGTCAGCGAAACGCTGGAAATGCTGCAAAGCTGCTACCAGCATCTGGGGAAAAACGATGAGTGGGCGGAGTTTTTACGTCGGGCCGTTGAGGAAAATACTGGTGCCGCCGCCGAACTGATGCTGGCGGATATTCTTGAGGCGCGTGAGGGGGCTGATACCGCTCAGGTCTATATCACTCGTCAGCTGCAACGTCATCCTACGATGCGCGTGTTCCACAAGCTGATGGATTATCATCTCCACGAAGCCGAAGAAGGGCGTGCCAAAGAGAGCCTGATGGTTCTGCGCGATATGGTCGGAGAGCAGGTACGTAGTAAACCGCGTTACAGCTGCCAGAAGTGCGGTTTTACCGCGTATACGCTTTACTGGCACTGTCCATCCTGCCGTTCATGGTCAACCATTAAGCCCATTCGCGGACTTGATGGGCTGTAATTTTTAAAAAAACCTTATTTTAGTTACAACATACTGTTGGTGTGTAATAGATCCATCCTCAACCTCCGTTGCCGGTTCGCCTGGCAGAAATGTAATCGCGCCTGTTAATTTTCTATTACCGCAGGTAGAATGCACGCCGTTTACCCATTTCGCGCCGCCGTGGGCGCCCATCCTCAAGAAGGTCTGGTCATGACGTTTACTGCTTCATCTTCTTCTCGTGCTGTTACCGATTCTCCTGTCGTTGTCGCTCTCGATTATTCTAATCGTGATAAAGCATTAGCTTTTGTCGACAGAATTGATCCTCGTGATTGCCGTTTGAAAGTGGGCAAAGAGATGTTCACGCTTTTTGGACCTCAGTTGGTTCGCGATCTACAACAGCGTGGTTTTGACATCTTTCTTGATTTGAAATTTCATGATATTCCCAATACCACCGCGCATGCAGTTGCCGCTGCTGCCGAACTTGGCGTCTGGATGGTTAACGTTCACGCTTCTGGCGGGGTGCGTATGATGACTGCAGCCCGTGAAGCCTTAGTGCCTTTTGGCCAGGACGCGCCGCTGCTGATTGCCGTGACGGTTCTGACCAGTATGGAAGCCAGCGACCTCGCCGATCTCGGCGTGACGTTGTCACCTGCAGATTATGCTGAAAGACTGGCGCGCTTAACCCAGAATTGTGGTCTGGACGGTGTCGTATGCTCAGCTCAGGAAGCGGTGCGATTCAAGCAGGCGTTGGGCCAGGCATTTAAGCTGGTGACGCCGGGGATTCGTCCAGAAGGCAGCGAGGCGGGCGATCAGCGTCGTATTATGACACCGGAACAGGCGCAGTTAGCAGGTGTGGATTACATGGTGATTGGTCGTCCGGTCACCCAGTCGGCCGATCCCGCGCAGACGCTGAAGATGATCAATGCTTCCCTGAAACGAGGTGCGTAAATGAACGACTCAAACTCTCGTCTGGTCTACTCTACCGACTCCGGGCGTATTGATGAACCGAAAACAGCGCCTGAGCGTCCAAAAGGCGATGGCATTGTTCGTATCCAGCGCCAGACCAGTGGTCGCAAAGGGAAGGGCGTGTGCCTGATTACCGGTATTGATCAAGACGATGCCGAACTGACCAAATTAGCCGCAGAACTGAAGAAAAAGTGTGGTTGCGGTGGAGCAGTGAAAGATGGCGTGATTGAAATTCAGGGGGATAAACGCGACCTGATTAAATCGCTGCTGGAAGCTAAAGGAATGAAAGTTAAACTGGCTGGCGGTTAATAAAAAAGCCACGGAAAATTTCCGTGGCTTTTTAATAATACAGACCTGAAAAAGTAAACGTATTATTATATCGAGCCGTTTAACCGTAGATTATTTACCCACCTGGTGGCCAATAATACCACCTACTGCAGCACCACCCAGCGTACCCAGCGTGCTACCGTCAGTCAGGACTGCACCACCTATTGCACCTGCACCAGCACCGATTGCGGTGTTACGATCTCGTTTGGACCAGTTAGAGCAGGCACTCAGCGACATTGCCAGAGTAATCGCCAGAATGGCAGCGGTCATTTTTTTGCTCGTTACTAACATAATACTTTCTCCTGAATTATTGATTCACGGAATCCAGTGTTCTTTAAGGATAGCGTCAAATTAAGACTATCGAAGATATTTCCGTGAAACCGTTTAGCGAAGGCATTACAAACACTATCCTGAAGTTGGAGGTTCGTTCCTGTTATATCGCTAACATTAATTTTACGACTTTATCCTGTTAACGACAGGTAAAAAGTCTTAATTGGATTGTCAGATAACTCTCAGAGAGCAGATGATTTGTCTGCTGACAAACCATCTACTGAAGATTTTATGCGTGGGCATCAATGATATTGACGATTAATCCTGAATGTTCGAGCTGCATTTGTACGCTGGCGCTGAGTCTGGAGTCCGTTACTACGCGGCTGAATCGCTCTAATGGACCCAGCGTGTAAGGGTGAATGGCGTCGAATTTTGAGCTGTCGGTCAACACAATAACTTCTGCGCCTTTTTCCAGCACCGCGTTAACCACGTCAGAACGCATCATATCGCGTCCGGTAAAACCGGTATCAGCCTGCCAGCCGTCAATGCCGATAAAGGCCTTACTGAAGTGTACCTGCTGGATAAACTGGCGAGTTAAGGGGCCGACCATGCTCTCACTTTTTTTCTGGTAAATTCCACCGAGAAGTATCACTTCACAGGGCGTTTCTTTAAGCAGATGAGCAATGTAGCTGCTCACGGTGATGATGGTGACATCTTTTTGCTCTGCCAGCGTTCTGGCCAGAAGTGCATTGCTGCTGCCATTCTCAATGAATACGGATTCGCCTGGACTGACCAGAGATGCAGCGAATTCAGCCAGTTCACGTTTCAGAGTGAAATTGGTCATCATGCGCGTTTCAACATCATCGCTGTTCAATGAAACAGCAAAACCGTGGGCTCGGCGTAAGTAACTCTGTTTTTCCAGCGTGTTCAGATCCTGTCGAATCGTCACTTCGGAGACACCGGTGACTTTTGCCAGATCGGCGACGCTCATCTGACCTTTATCGGTCACCATCTGCAAAATAGATTGTTGTCGGGAATTCATAGTATTAATTTTATTGCGATATCGTATCGGAAATTAAACGGAAACTGCATTATCTGCAGTTGCTGATAGCAGCGACATCAAAAGATCACTGTCATCAGATCTCCCATGGCGCCTTCTGCTTTTTCGCCAAAGATTCGGCATCTTCTTTGACCGTGTTTAACAGTTCAGCTTTCAAAATTTCAAGATTGTGGATGGCTGAGTGGTAATCACCTGCAACGAGGATATCCAGCACGGTATCAATACGTTCGGCCAGACGCTGAGCGTCGATATCAGACATGGTCGTCATCCTAATGGCAATAGAGTTTGAATTTCATGATGCAGAATTTCATGGCAAAAGAGAAGGGAAAAATAGTATTAACCTGAACGATTGAAGAATATTATATATTCTGTGATTACATGCGGATAGCGTCGTCAAGTAATGTCCATTTATGGCTATTTATCGCCTTCATTCTCTCTGCATTAGCGCAGTTTTTTACTCAGGTGGCGGCGATACCAACGTTCAAATGCGGCTGCTGGCATTGGTTTGGCGAATAAAAACCCCTGACGCTCATTGACACCATTTTTGGTCAGAAACGCATCCTCTTTCGCGCTTTCCACGCCTTCGGCGATGACCTGCAGGTTGAGCGCCTGCGCTACCGCAACTATGGCCCGTACCAGCGATTGTGAAATGGATTGTTTGTGGATCTCTCTGACAAAGGTCTGATCCAGTTTAATGGCATCTAGCGGGAAGCGGGCCAGTTGAGACAGCGACGAATAACCGGTACCAAAATCATCCAAATGGATTTGCGCTCCTAACTGGCTAAACTGCTGAATGACTGACAACGCCAGTTGCTCATTTTCTATCAAACTGCTTTCCGTTAATTCAACATCGATGGGGCAATACTCAAAGTTGAGCTCGTGAAGTACCTGCTTAAGTGCGGTAAACAGCGTCTGGTCGGCGAGCTGGCGGGCAGAAACGTTTACCGCCACGCGCAGGTTTATTCCCTTGTCGCGCCATTTCGCTACCTGGCGCACAACGTCGAGAATAACCCAACGCCCCAGCGGGACGATGAGCCCCGATTCTTCGGCGTAGGAGATAAACTCCAGCGGTGGAATGAGGCCGCGTTCCGGAGATTGCCAGCGAACCAGCGCCTCCAGGCTGCGCACTTCACCGCGCCAGGTTATCTTTGGCTGATAATGGATAACCAGTTGATCGTTATCCAGCGCCTTACGCAGATTAGTATCCAGCCACAGATATTCAAATACCCGCTGATTCATTTCCGGAGAAAAAACACAAAACTGCCCACGGCCGCCTTCTTTCGCGGTGTACATGGCTGTATCCGCGTTACGAATGACGCTCTCGCAGTCCTGACCATGCTGAGGCGCGAGGGATATACCAATAGAGCATCCGGTATAGACTTCAATCAGACCGATGCGGAAGGGCTGGCGCAGGCGCGTCAGAATGCGTGATGCGGTGGCTTCCAGTGTGCCCTGGGATGTTTCGGTGGCAAGAACAATGAATTCATCGCCGCCAAATCGCGCCAGGATCTGGTTGTCTTCGAGGCAACTGAGGATTGCCAGCGACACGCTTTGTAGTAGCTGATCGCCAAACATATGCCCGTAGGCATCGTTTACCTTTTTGAAGTTATCCAGATCGAGGTACGCAATACCGACCTGCGTATCGCCCGCGTTCTCAATCGCATTGCTGATCAGTTCATGAATTGCGTTGCGGTTTGGTAATCCAGTGATGGAGTCGGTATTCGCCAACACCCGCAGTCGTTCCTGCGCGCGGCGTTCTTCAGTGATATCGGTCCCGGAACAGATCAGAAAAATTTCGTTCTTGCCGCTACCGTTATGCACAAATTTATTGCGAAAAAGAAACAGACGCTGGCCTTTGCAGGTCTTGACCCAGCGTTCAACCTCATACGAGTTACCTTCGCGAAAAAAGACCTCAATATTGCGCCGTGAAGCCGCCGCTTCACGACGGCTCATAAATAATGTGAATACACTTTGACCAATGACTTCACGTTCTTTGAGGCCGGTGTACTCTTCGCACAGGCGATTAAACCGCTGAATGTTGCCCATGCGGTCAAGAATGACAATAACGGAATTGGCTTCGGAAACGACTTGTTCGGCAAAAGAGAGGCCGTGGGCCAGATCGCGGGCGACGGAAGGGGTGTCATCCCAGGCGGATGCACTACCGGCCCATTCGCGCTTATTGATTTTTCGACCGACCAGATGCACGGGAATGTCGTCATCTTCAATGGGCAACGTCATTAACAGACTTGACGTGATCACCGTCATCTCGCGAATGCGATCGGCTTGTTCAGGTAATAATTCGATGGTCTGATCAGCTTCTGACGCTTCGTCGATAGAGAAATGCAGGATGTTGCAATCCTCTGACAAACGCCAGTAGGGGTTATGAGTGCCCACATAGCTATACAACGTAACCAGCTCCCGGACGTCTTTCATCATGTGTACTATCCCGTTTAAAGCGCATAGAGCCTCAAAAGTATGGGTAGCCATGATTCATTCGGGGTGATTATGGCTGAACGTATTGTTTTTTTTATATATTTATGTTTAATCCAGAATCTGTAAAAAGCAAAGCCAGCGGAACTGAAAAAAGTAAAAAAATAAAATTGACCGAATGAAAGAAGTGTAGTGCGGTGGTGGGAATTTGGGCGGAAAAAAGAAACGACCTTTCACAAAATGAGAAAGGTCGCTGGATTGATACGTGTTACGCGGCTGGACGCGCGATAACGCTGCGGGTTTCCATGCGAACTTCGGCGATGGTTACGTCAATCACATCCGTGACTTTGTAAACCACTTCACCTTTAATTTGCACCGTGCCGCTTTCCTGGCTGCATACCAGCTCGTCCCGAACGGCGTGCAGGAATGGGGCAGGAATAAATGCGACTGCGCCATTATCAACTAAACGTACGCGCATACCGCCGCGGCTAACGTCAATTATCTCGGCCGCAAAGCGGGTATCGGTCCCGGCTTTGTCACTCAGGAAACGGGCGTATAACCAGTCGCCCACATCACGCTCAGCCATCCGGTTCAGGCGACGACGTTCCGCCATTTGCACCGTGGTATCATCCCCAGGGCGGGTAATGGTTTCACCTTTGATGACGGCCTTAAGCAGGCGGTGGTTAATCATATCGCCATATTTACGAATAGGAGAGGTCCAGGTGGCATAAGCCTCCAGACCCAGCCCAAAGTGCGGCCCTGGCTCGATACTGATTTCAGCGTAAGACTGGAAGCGGCGAATTCGGCTGTCGAGGAAACCAGAAGGCTGCGCATCCAGCTCGCGGCGCAGTTTGCAGAAACCTTCCAGCGTCAGGACTTCCTCGGCATCAACGTGCATACCATGGGTTTTTAGCAGCGCGGCCAGAGCGTCGGCGTTGGCCGGGTCGAATCCCATATGGACGTTATAAATACCGAAGCCGAGCTTGTCGCGAAGCACGCGGGCGGCGCAAATGTTTGCCGCAATCATGGATTCTTCCACGATTCGGTTTGCGATGCGGCGTGGCTCAGCGACGATGTCCAGGACTTCACCTTTTTCACCAAGAACAAAACGGTAATCCGGGCGATCTTTAAATACCAGAGCATGGTTATGACGCCATTCACCGCGGCTCAGGCAAATACGGTGTAGCAGACGGATTTGTTCAGCAATCGCGTCATTTGCAGGCTGCCAGTCACCGGCACCTTCCAGCCAGTCGGAGACGTTGTCGTAGACCAGCTTCGCTTTCGACTCAATCGTCGCTGCGAAGAAGGTGATGTTGTCTTCAATCGCGCCATCCGCGGCGATGGTCATACGACAAGCCAGAACCGGACGCACTTCGTTCGCGCGTAAAGAGCACAGATCGTCAGACAGTTCGCGTGGTAGCATCGGGATATTGAACCCCGGCAGATAGTTAGTAAACGCGCGAATTTTTGCCGTTTTATCCAGCTTGCTGCCTTCTGCAATCCAGGCCGTAGGGTCAGCAATGGCGACAGTTAATTGCAGTTTGCCGTCGGCCAGCTCTTCAGCATACAGCGCATCGTCCATATCTTCGGTGCTGGCGCTGTCGATGGTGACAAAGTTGAGGGCGGTTAAGTCCTGACGAACCAGACCTTCATCCAGCATCTCAGTTGCCACACCGTCCGGCGCTTCTTTTTCGAGATTATGGCGTGCCAGCGTGACCCACCACGGGACAAAGTGGTCATCAGCAAAAGTGATAAATTGGGTTAACTCGGCATAGAAGGTGCGATCGCCTTTCAGCGGGTGGCGGCGCATTTCAGCGACGGCCCAGTCACCTTCTTTAAAGTCGTGCTCAACGCCGCGGGCGGCACGGCAAGGGATCGCTTCTTTCAGTAACGGATGATCCGGCACAATGGACAGACGATCATTTTTGCCCTGAACTTTACCCACGAAGCGCGTCAGGAAGGGTTCGATCAGTTCTTCCGGCTCGGCAGATTCACGATCTTTTTCTGTATGGATAACCGCAACAATACGGTCGCCATGCATCACTTTTTTCATCTGCGGCGGTGGAATGAAATAGCTTTTTTGTGCATCGACTTCCAGGAAGCCAAAGCCTTTTTCCGTGGCTTTTACCACCCCTTCAGCACGTGGCGTCTGGGAATGCAGTTGCTGTTTAAGCTGCGCTAGCAGCGGGTTGTCCTGAAGCATAATTGTCTATTTTCGTGGCTAAAAGAGCGGCTGACAGTTTTACGCGATTCTCTCAGTTGCGGCAAGCGCTCTTTCAGTAAGTGGATCGGTTAATAAGTCTCGCCCAGCGCGATTTTCAAGCGATTCAACCATCCGCACAATCCGCTCCAGGCCAGCAGGTTAATCGCTTGTTCAGAAGAGATGCCCTGATCGAACAAAGGGGTTAACAGCGCGGCGCTAAAACGGTCGGGCGCTCGGGTTAACCATTGTACCGCCTGCAGGGTGACGCGCTCAACCGGATGTCGCTGTTCCCAACGCTGTAATTCACGTTCCTCCTGGCGAAGCAGGGCGATAACGTTGGCTAATTCATTGGCTGTATGTGCCTGTTCATTAAAGCAGGCCACGCTGCCGTTAATCCGTGACGTCATTAGCGCCGCCAGTGAAAATGCCCGCACCGGCACAGCGCTGCGCCGGGTACTGGAAATCAGTGTCGTGAATAAATCCAAAATGACTGGTGAATGAATCAGTAATGGCACCAACGCTTGCAGTTCATCGGGAAAATGTCTGGCCGTCGTCTCGTCCTGATCAGGATATTTTTCGATTGGGAATGGCGCAGCGTGCCAGGTAGCGTTTGTTGCACTAAATGACGAAGCGTGAGCGAATTGCTGTATATCCAGCACCGGTATTCGGCGTACCGGATGTCCAAACCAGGCCTGAAACAGGGCCACGGTCCGGGCCTGAAAACCGACGAAGCCGATAATTTGATTCATCAAAATACTATCGCTGGTGGTCAGCCCGACCGCATCCAGATGCTGGCGATCGCGTGCGCCTATCACGTCAGGAGAGCTGGCAAGTTGGCGAGCATATTGGGTAATTTGCGCCAGCCGATGGTTACTTTCCCGTGACGAGTCAGGACCAGGAAGCGGTGTTAACCGCGCGGCATAGTGATTGCACAATCGCTGGACGCCATACACCTGAGCGACGGTAAGCGCCGTACTCATCCGTTCATAGGCGCTGAATGTGTGCATCTGATTCAGGTTTACGTGAACCGGGAAGAGAACCTGGGCAAGTTTACGGGCAGGGATTAACCAGGATTGAAAAGGCAAAAGGGCGTCATCAGGTATCGCCAGATCCAGTAAAAAGCAGTCGTCGACATGAGCGGCTTCCGGCACCAGCGGCAGAATATCTTGCGGATGCTTGCTGGATTGCGTCTCATGATACCAGTGGCTTTTGCCTTCAATTCGGCGTTGTTCCATGGGCGGTCCTTGGTCTAAAAAGTGGCGACCCGGACACGTCGTCTACTACTACGCCGGATCGTTTGCGCTGCAATATCCTGACGTAAGCAGAAGAGGGGATGAAAGATTGTTCCGTGATAATAAATATCAGAAAAGCATATATGGCGACGGGCAGAGGAGAGTCATGGGCGGGGCAAGACCGCCCATAGAAGACTTACGATTATTTCAGTTCCAGCTCGTTCATTGCCGCGATACTGAAGCCACCATCGACGTGAACGACTTCACCCGAGATGCCGGCAGCGAGATCGGAACACAAAAATGCTGCGGAGTTACCCACATCTTCAATGGTTACAGTGCGGCGAATCGGCGTAACCGCTTCACAATGCGCCAGCATTTTACGGAAATCTTTAATGCCGGAAGCGGCGAGTGTACGGATAGGACCGGCGGAAATAGCGTTCACACGCACGCCTTCAGGACCCATCGCATTAGCCATATAGCGGACGTTCGCTTCCAGTGAGGCTTTTGCCAGGCCCATCACGTTGTAGTTAGGGATGGCGCGCTCTGCGCCCAGATAGGATAGCGTCAGCAGCGCTGAGCCTGGGTTCAGCATGGAACGGCAGGCTTTTGCCATCGCCACAAAGCTGTAAGCACTGATGTCATGAGCAATTTTGAAGCCTTCGCGGGTGACTGCATTCACATAGTCGCCATCCAGTTGGTCTGCGGGCGCAAAACCAATGGAGTGCACGAAACCGTCGAATTTCGGCCAGGCTTTGCCCAGTTCGGTAAACAGTGCATCAATGCTGGCGTCTTCCGCCACATCACACTGCAGTACGATGCTGGAACCCAGTTGAGCTGCAAATTCTTCGACGCGGCCTTTTAGTTTGTCATTCTGGTAGGTGAACGCCAGTTCAGCCCCTTCGCGATGCATGGCCTGAGCGATACCCCAGGCGATGGACAGTTTGCTGGCAAGACCCGTTACCAGAATGCGCTTACCGGAAAGAAAACCCATAGCTTTAATCCTTATGGTCATTGCTTATTTTTAGCAATCAATGAGTTATGATCACAATTTGAAGGTGGTTCGAAATGGGGCAGCAATTATATCCCACTCTTTGTGCCTTGTAGAATAGTTATCATCCCTTACTGATAATCACTTTTCATTACACATGAGGGTTATAACACTTCGCTGGTTAAGTCTCATTCATTCTGCGAAGCGCGGGGGGATGGAGAAAATACAAGGCTTTAAAGGCATCTCAATGGTATTATTAACTGCTAGCTTATGTTTTAAAACATAGCAATGTAGGAACTTTCTTAAAACAAAAAATATGACCGTATTCAGTTCGTTATGATATATTGTTTTTATCGATCGATATTGATTCATTGATCGATATTATTGATTGATTGTGATTAAAAGTGCATTATCAGGAAGTTATGATCAATTGGAGTGGTCTTATGCACTATCATTTCATCGCGGAACCGATGAGAGACACAACTGATACGTTACTGGGTGTTGAGATGAGCGTCCGGTTTGCTTCAGATACGGTTTCGCCGATACATCCAGAGTTCATCATTTCAGCGTGGAATAGCGAACAAAAACGTAATTTCATGCTCGAGCAAATTCGATTAATTGCCGAAAAGCGTAATTGGTTTGAGAGCCACAACCTTTTCTGTACTCTGAACCTCATTGATGAAATGGCGCTGCTGGCAATTGGCGACCCGAGCGTCAAATCGGCGCTACATGCCATGCCTTTTGTCGCACTAGAACTTTCAGAGCGTTTTCTGACGAATACCGTATGTCTGAATAATCTGCTGATTAATTCACTTTGCGACGGTCCAAACGCATTATGGCTGGGCGATCTGGGCTCCGGCAGCATTGGGGCCAGTCCGCTGGTTTGCGGTCGTTTTGATGTTGTGAAGTTGGATCGTGGTTTTTTCCTGGATCAGGCTGAAAAACCGATGTTCCCGGTGCTAATTAAAAACATCCGCGAATATTGCGACCGCATTGCGGTGGAGGGCGTGGAAACCAAACAGCTTATCGACGAAGTAGGCGCGGCTGGTGTTTGGGTGATGCAGGGATCCCTTTTCCCTTCGGTCGCGTTTAGCGAGGTTGATACACTGCTCTTACCAAATGTTTGTCACTGATTGCAAAATTGCCCTCCGGTTGAGGAGGGCTGCATCTGCTAGCGATCTTTACGCCACGCGTCAGCGGTTAGCGCTTCGCCGAAATGGCCGGCAATCAGGCGACGGGTCAGCTCATGCAACGGCGAGGCCAGAACATCTGCTGTACTGCCGCGTTCAACCACTTCACCCTGGTGCATGACTAATACCTGATCGCTGATGTGCTTCATCATGCCGATGTGCTGAGTCACATAGATATATGAAATCCCCTGTTTTTCCTGTAATTCCAGCATCAGATTGATGAGCTGCGAACGCATCGACATGTCCAGAGAGGCCAGGGCTTCGTCGGCGATAATGACTTTGGGTCGCAAAATGAGCGCTCGGGCAAGGCCCAGACGCTGTTTTTGTCCCGGAGCCAGCATATGCGGGTAATAACTCACATGGTCAGGCAACAGACCGACCATGCGCATGGTCTCGATGATCTGTTTGCGGCGCTGTTCAGGCTCGAGGTCGGTGTTCAGACGTAGCGGAAAATCGAGGATCTGCGAAATACGTTGCCGTGGGTTAAGCGACGTTGACGGATCCTGGAAAATCATACGGATACGCTGACTACGGAATGAATAATCACCATATTTTAACGGGTGATCGTCAATCAGCAGCTCACCGCTGGTAGGCTCAATCATACCGGCCAGCATCTTCGCCAGCGTAGATTTACCGGAACCATTTTCACCTATAACGGCGAGCGTCTGACGCTCGCGCAGGGTAAAGCTCAGGGGTTTAACGGCCTCAACGGTCTGACGGCGGAATAAGCCCGTCCGGTAGCGAAAGGTTTTGCTCAGATTACGAACTTCGAGCAGGGTTTCTACCATCTCACTCTCTCTCCATGTTCAGCGGGAAATGACAGGCGTAGAGATGATTCTTTGCTCCGGTCAGTCTTGGGGTTTCGATACATTCGCGCTGAGCATAAGGGCAGCGCGGCCCCAGACGACAGCCGATAGGTAATTGTTCCAGCAATGGAATGGCTCCTGGCATGGTATTCAGGCGGCTTTTGTGCGGCATTGCGCTACCAAAATCAGGAATGGCGCGAATCAACGCTTGGGTATAAGGATGATGCGGAATAGTCACCAGCTCTTTACTAGGCGCAGTTTCCACCGTTTGCCCACAGTACATCACGTTAATTTTGTCAGCCCACTGGCTGAGCATTTGCAGGTCATGGCTGATCAACAAAATGGTGGTATTGCTGTTTTGGTTCAGCCGGGTCAGCAGGCGGAAAATTTGCGCCTGAGTGGTTGGCTCCATCGCGTTCGTTGGTTCGTCGGCAATCAGTAAACGCGGCTGATTAGCCAGGGCGATTGCGATCATCACCTTCTGGCATTCGCCGTCGGTCAGCTCATACGGGAAGCTGCGCATCGCATCTTTATGATCTTTTATCCCGACGCGGTGCAGGAGTTCAATCGCGCGGCGTTTACGCCAGCCGATACGCTGCCACCAGCGGCCTTTATAAGTCCATGCCGGAATATTTTGCATCAGTTGTCGTCCAATGCGCTCAGACGGATCGAGACACGATTGCGGTTCCTGAAAGATCATGGAAACGTTATGGCCGACCAGCTTGCGTCGTTCACGCGCGGAAAGGCGCAACAGATCGATATCATCAAAGCGCATGCGGTCTGCGGTTACGCGCCAGTTATCTTTAGCGACGCCGCAAATGGCCTTGGCGATCAGGCTCTTGCCCGATCCAGATTCACCAACCAGTCCGCGGATTTCACCTTCATTGAGGGTCATGCTGACGCGGTCAACCGCCTTCACCCAGTCGTCGCCGGTTCTGAATTCAATGGTCAGGTTGCGGATATCCAGTAATGGCATTATTCCACCCCCGCAATAATTGCCCGGCGCACGCCATCTCCCAGCAGGTTAACCAGCAGCACGCTTATCATAATCGCCGCACCTGGCAGCATAACCGTCCAGGGTGCGACATAAATCAGCTCCAGCGCGTCGCCAAGCATGGCTCCCCATTCTGGTGACGGCAACTGTGCGCCAAGGTCGAGAAAACCCAGCGCGGCGATGTCCAGAATCGCCATCGACAGCGCACGGGTGATTTCAGTGATAAGTCCGGCGGTAATATTGGGCAGAACGGCAAACCACAGGATATTGAGCGTGGTTGCGCCGTCCAGGCGAGCGGCGATAACGTACTCTTTTTCCAGCTCGTCATGCACCATGCTGTAGACAGAGCGTACCATGCGCGGCAGCAGCGCCAGCCAGACGGCAAACATCGCGTGTGTCAGATGCGGTCCGGCAAAGGCCACCACAATAATCGCCAACAGCAGCGAAGGGATCGAGAGCAGGGTGTCCAGAATGTGGTTCAGCACCGCGGAGCGCAAACCATGTGTTGCGCCGGCAACCACGCCCAGCAACAGTCCACATAGTGTGGCGGCGAGGGTGACGACAAACGCGCCGCCAACGGTCGGGGCCGCGCCGCTGAGCAGGCGACTTAACACGTCACGCCCGAGATCGTCAGTTCCGAGGAAAAATGAGACTTCGCCATAGCGCGACCATGACGGCGGTAAAAGCTGATAGCCGAGAAATTGCTGGTCGATGCCATAAGGGGCAAACCAACCACCAAAAATACACAGAATCGCCAATCCTGCGCAGCCATACAGACCGATCATCGCAGTCGCATCGCCGTAAAAATTGCGCCATGCGGTGCGCAGCGTACCCGGCGGGCGCTTTTCGCTGTAGACGCTATCGTAAGGCATACCATTCCTTATGTTTCAGAGGGTTAGCCATAGCACCCAAAATATCAGAGATGACGTTAACGATGATAACCAGTGAGCCAATCACCATGACGCCCGCCGAAATTGCCGCGTAATCCTGCTGGCGAATTGCGTTAATCAACCAACGGCCAAGACCTGGCCAGCTAAAGACCATCTCGGTGATCATCGCCAGCGTCAGCATGGTGGAAAACTGTAAACCCAGACGCGGGATCACCGGCGGAAGGGCGTTGTGCAGAACGTGACGGCGCAGAATGGTTAAGCGTGACAGACCGCGCGTGGCGGCCGCCTTAACGTAGTTTTGATCAAAGACCTCAATGGTGCTGATTCGCATCAGGCGAATAACTTCCGTGGTAGGGGCGACGGAAAGCGTCAACACCGGAAGCACCATGTGACGGATTGCGCTGACCAGCATTTCATCGCGCCAGGGCGAGTCGGAGATCCACGCATCAATAATGGCAAATCCGGTAACGGGCTTCACTTCATAGAGAAGATCAAAGCGTCCCGAAACGGGAAGCCAGCCGAGAGTCAGTGAGAAGAGCAATGTCAGCAACAGCGCCAGCCAAAAAACCGGAATGGAAAAGCCCATCAACGCTAAGGCGCTGATGCAGCGGTCCTGCCATTTGTTCCGCGTGATCCCTGCCAGCATACCAACGGGGATCCCAACCATCAGCGCAAAACCAAAGGCCAGAATGCACAGTTCCATCGTCGCCGGGAACACCTCCTTCAACTGTTCTGAAATCAACTGGCCGTTAATACTGGATACACCAAAATCCCAGTGAATGAGGCCATTGAACCAGAATACCCAGGCGTTCCACAGCGATGCACCCTGTAACGGCGCATGAGGCGTGAAGTAGCTCAGGCTGAATCCAATAAAGGTCAGGAAGAAGAGGGTGACCAGCAGCAATAAAAAACGACGCAGGGTGAAGATAATCATGGCTTTTTCACCTCATCTTTCTTTTCCCTGGAAACCCCGGCAAAAGATGCATTGCCGAACGGACTCAGCACCAGTCCTTTGATATCGTAACGATAAGCCTGCAGACGCAGTGAAGAGGCCAGCGGCAGGATCGGTAACTCTTTCGCGAGAATATTTTGCGCTTCGTCATAGGCATCAATTCGCGATGAGAGTTGCTGCGAAGAGAGGGCCTTGCGCAGAACGCTGTCAAATTCCGGATTACACCAGTGGGCGAAGTTAGTCTGCGAGTTGATGGCGGCGCAGCTTAGCAACGGTCGGAAAAAACTGTCAGGATCGTTACTGTCCGTCGCCCAACCGGATAACGTTAGATCATGGTTCATATCCATTAATCGCGCCTCCTGAAAACGACCTTCTACCGGAATGATTTTAACTTTTACACCCACCTGAGCCATGTCAGCCTGAATCAGCTCGGCGGTTTTCAGTGGACTGGGGTTCCAGGCCTGAGAACTGGTGGGTACCCAAAGCTGTAATGTCAGGTTCTCCAGCCCCAATGCTTTTAACTGCTCGCGCGATTTTGCCGGATTGTACTCTGTAATTTTAGCTTCGTTGTCATAAGCCCACGAGGCGCGAGGCAAAATAGATGCTGCGGTTTCCGCCGTCCCGTAGTAGATGGACTGCATCAGCCGTTGGTTATTAATGGCCAGCGCCAGCGCATGCCGCACGGCGGGATTATCCATCGGTGGTTTATTGGTATTGAATGCCAGATAGGCGATGTTCATCCCCGGGCGCAGGGTCAGACGCAGGCGCGGGTCATCACGCAAAATGCTGAGCTGACTGGCGGCAGGCCAGGCCAGAACATCACACTCACCGGTCAGGAGTTTCGATAGACGTCCGGTGCCGCCAGAACCGAGGTCCACAACCACCTGCGGCATCAGAGGAGTACCACGCCAGAATTTTTCATGGCGCTGCAGTCGAACATATTGCCCTGCGCGATTCTCCGAAAGCTGGTACGGTCCGGTGCCGACGGGTTGTCTGTCGAGCAACTCCTGACGATCCTGTTTTGCCAATTTAGCCGCATATTCTGCTGACATCACGGAGGCATAATGCGTGGCGAGGTGCCACATGAAGGAGGCGTCGGGCTGAGTTAAGCGGAACTCAACGGTGTTGTTGTCCAGCTTGCGTACGCTTTGGACGTTATCGGCGAACTGTAGGCTGTCGAAGTAGGGGAAACTGCTACCGTTTACATTGTGCCACGGATGCTGGCGATCAAAGATGCGCTCGAAGGTAAACACCACGTCGTCCGCATTCAGTTTGCGGGTGGGGGTGAACCAGGCCGTCTTCTGAAACTGGACGTCACGACGCAGATGGAAGCGGTAGGTTGCGCCGTTATCCAGCACCTCCCAGCTTTCAGCCAGCTCAGGCACCAGTCGATAGGTGTACGGATCGACATCGAGTAGTCGGTCATACAGCTGGGCTGCTAGGGTGTCGACGATAAGACCGCTGCTCGCTTTTTGCGGGTTAAACGTATTGACCTGCCCGCTAACGCAATAGACAAAGCCGCTGTCACGAATATCAGCATGCGAAGCCTGTTCAGGCGCGGCAGCAGCCTGACCACTCAGAAATCCAGCCATCACGATCAGAGATGATAAAACCAGGCGCATAATTTTAAAGGATTATAAATAAAGAGGCTATCTTACTAATATTTAATGACATTTGCCATTACCGTTTGTGTTTGGGGACCGCACAGGTGATAACCGCGAATTCAACATCGCGACAGGGTCACCCTTCATACCCGCTATCCACTTTGAATTTACTCTGTTAACTATCTTAGCATTTTCATGACCCATCTGACTCGTTAAAACGCGGGATTCGCTGGCTGACAGAAAAATGTGAGGGGGACGTGGGGGAAAGTGACCATGACCGCCAGGAGAGAGCATCAGCAATATCGCGGGGAAAGTGAAATATAAAAATAATCTCATAATGGCGCTATGGATAATTTCATTCGTTCTCCATTTCGATAGGGCTGAGATGTTAAATTTGGTTGCTATTTATTTATGCTGATTGTTGGATAATTCTTAAATGATAACGAGTATTGAATCATAACGTTGGTAAAATATAAGCGAGGCGACGTAGGTAGATGAATACAGGAAAAACAATTGCATAGGACTCTATTAACCTCTCGCTTCTGAGTGGTATCTCGTTACTCAATAAAATTGTCTGGCCTGTTAAGGTTTTATTTATATAGCTCATTGATATATATGGATTTAAGTGCTATGGGTTAAGCAGGGATTAATCTCATAAAATACTCGAAAGCGCGATACGGTGATTAGTGTATCGGTAGAGGTGATATTACGCGAAATATTAAATTGCGGTGAATTACAAAGGTCACGCCACTCATTTTGGTCTACGCTTAATAATCTTTGTGATAAAAAATGAGAGGTATTTAAATGGCTGACTTAAACAATGAAAAAAAGACCATCAATAAAACTCATTCTGCGCGTTTTCCGGCACCGCCTTTTCCACAGCAGAAGCAACCCTTCCCAGGGCTGGCCGGAAAAATGCAACCGCGTCCCGATCATGGAGAGGAGAGCTATCAGGGAAGCGGTCGATTGAATGGGCGCAAGGTATTAATTACCGGGGGGGATTCAGGGATTGGCCGTGCTGTTGCCATCGCTTATGCCCGTGAAGGCGCTGATGTTGCGATCAACTATTTACCTGATGAAGAAGACGATGCGCGTGAAGTGGTCGACTTGATAAAAAAAGCAGGCAGAAATGTCGTGGCTATCCCCGGAGATATTCGAGATGAAACTTTTTGCGGCCAACTGGTTAAACAGGCGGTAATAGGGCTGGGTGGGTTGGATATCCTCGTCAATAATGCGGGTCGTCAGCAATTTTGCGAGTCTATTGAGGCGCTCACCACAGAAGATTTCGATGCCACATTCAAGACTAATGTCTACGCTATGTTTTGGATCACCAAAGCGGCTATCCCCCATCTTTCACGAGACAGCGTGATAATTAATACCTCCTCGGTACAGGCTTATGAGCCTAGTGAAATCCTGCTTGACTATGCTCAGACCAAAGCGGCGATCGTGGCATTTACTAAATCGCTGGCGAAACAGCTGGCACCGAAAGGGATACGGGTTAATGCCGTAGCGCCAGGCCCATACTGGACTGTACTGCAATGCTGTGGCGGTCAGCCACAGGAAAAAGTGGAGAAGTTTGGGGCAAATGCACCGCTGGGTCGTCCGGGTCAACCAGTGGAAATTGCGCCGCTTTATGTCACTTTGGCCGCTGAAGAGAACAGTTATACATCCGGCCAGGTTTGGTGCTCTGATGGGGGGACAGGGACCCTCTGACGTTTATGCTCCGTGAGTCGAAAAGTCAGAGGGGAAAGTGACTTTAATGGACGAGTGCTGACAATAAAGCGTCAAACCCTCCAATATAACGTTGGCAGAGGCGCGCTAAAGCTGGTGTTTCTTAAGCAACGCGCGTAGCTGATGGTAAGTCAGGCCCAGTAATTCAGCGGCTTTTTTCTGATTAAATTTCGCCTGCTGCAAACTGGTTTGTAGAAAGTCTTTCTCTTGTTGCTGCTGGAATTCACGCAGATCCAGCGGTAATGCTACAGATGTCTGCTTTGGTGGTGCTGCCTGTGGCTGAGCAACGTGGCGGCGGAAGGGGTCAATGATGATCTCATCCAGCGGGTAATCGCTGGTACCGTGCCGGTAAACGGAGCGCTCCACGACGTTTTTCAGTTCACGAATATTACCCGGCCAACGGTAATGGAGGAGGGTTTCTCTGGCCTCGGCGCTGAATCCCGGAAAAAGCGGTAACCCGATCTCGCGGCACATCTGAATGGCAAAGTGTTCGGCCATTAACATGATGTCGCTTTGACGCTCGCGTAGTGGGGGAAGTTGCACCACGTCAAAGGCCAGACGATCCAGCAGGTCCGCGCGGAAAGTGCCTTCGCTGACCATACGTGGCAGGTCGGCATTGGTCGCGCAGACCAGACGCACGTTAACCTGCAAGGGCTGGCTGCCGCCGACGCGTTCCAGCTCGCCATACTCAATTACGCGCAGCAGTTTTTCCTGTACCAACATTGGCGCGGTCGCCAGTTCATCAAGAAACAGCGTGCCGCCGTCGGCGCGTTCGAAACGTCCAGGATGGCGTTTTTGTGCACCGGTAAACGCACCGGCTTCGTGACCAAACAGTTCGGAATCAAGTAAGTTCTCGTTGAGGGCCGCGCAGTTAAGCGAAATAAATGGGCCCTGCCAACGGCTGGAGAGGTAGTGCAGGCGGTTGGCAATAAGCTCTTTCCCCGTACCTCGCTCACCGATAACCAGTACAGGTTTATCCAGCGGCGCCAGATGAGAAACCTGTTCCAGCACTTCAATAAAGCTGTTCGCTTCGCCCAGAATATTGTCTTTGTATCCTGCCATGATGAAATTCACCACTTGTTAGTGTTATTCACCAATTTACCCTAATTCTCTCGTCAGGTAAAATTGGATATTTACATTAAAATCAATTAGTTAAAAAGTTGGCACGCCAAGTGCATTACGAAAACAGCAGGGCATAGCCCGATATCAGAACAGTAAGTGAGGATTACATTATGGGTATTTTTTCTCGTTTTGCCGACATCGTGAACGCCAACATTAATGCGTTGCTGGAAAAGGCTGAAGATCCGCAGAAGCTGGTGCGGTTAATGATCCAGGAAATGGAAGATACGCTGGTTGAGGTGCGCTCAAACTCCGCACGCGCTCTGGCAGAAAAGAAACAATTATCTCGCCGTATCGAACTGGCCAGCGCACAACAGGCAGAGTGGCAAGAAAAAGCCGAGCTGGCGCTGCGTAAAGAGAAAGAAGATTTGGCGCGTTCTGCTTTAATCGAAAAACAGAAACTGACTGATCTGATTGCTTCTCTGGAGCATGAGGTGACGCTGGTTGACGATACGCTGGCGCGAATGAAAAAAGAGATCGGTGAGCTGGAAAATAAACTCAGTGAAACCCGTGCTCGTCAGCAGGCATTGATGCTGCGCCATCAGGCTGCGAGCTCTTCGCGTGATGTTCGTCGTCAACTGGACAGCGGTAAGCTGGATGAAGCGATGGCACGCTTTGAATCTTTCGAGCGTCGTATCGATCAGATGGAAGCTGAGGCTGAAAGCCATAACTTCGGTAAACAGCAGTCTCTGGATCAGCAATTTGCTGACCTGAAAGCAGATGATGAAATCAGCGAGCAGCTGGCGCAACTTAAAGCCAAAATGCAGCAAGATAAGCAATAATAACATCTGGCGGCGCCCGAACGCGCCGCCGCTCATCACCTGTAAGGAGTACTCATGAGCGCGCTATTTCTGGCTATCCCATTAACCATCTTTGTGCTGTTCGTTTTACCGATTTGGCTCTGGCTGCATTACAGCAACCGTTCCAGTCGTGGCGAACTGGCGCAAAGTGAACAGCAACGTCTGGTAGAACTCAACGATGACGCACAGCGGATGCGCGAGCGCATTCAGGCGCTGGAAGACA
Source organism: Citrobacter sp. RHBSTW-01044 (assembly GCF_013781945.1). NCBI lineage: Bacteria > Pseudomonadati > Pseudomonadota > Gammaproteobacteria > Enterobacterales > Enterobacteriaceae > Citrobacter > Citrobacter sp. RHBSTW-01044. Next base: position 2,234,768 of record NZ_CP056180.1, read on the forward strand.
TCCTTGATGCTGAACATCCAAACTGGAGGGACCGCTAATGGGAGGCGTTAATCTGAACAAAAAACTGTGGCGTATTCCGCAACAGGGCATGGTGAAGGGGGTTTGCGCAGGTATTGCGCATTACCTCGATGTGCCTGTGAAGCTGGTACGGATCCTGGTGGTGTTGTCCGTCTTTTTTGGTCTGGCCTTTTTCACCTTCGTCGCTTACATCGTGCTGACGTTTGTGTTGGACCCGATGCCGGACAATGTGGTTTCCGGTGAGCAGCAGCCATCAAGCGGCGAGCTGTTGGATGCCGTCGATCGCGAGCTGGCGGCAAGTGAAAAGCGTTTGCGTGAAATGGAGCGTTATGTCACGTCTGATACCTTTTCATTGCGCAGCCGTTTCCGCCAATTGTGAGGATAGAAATGAACAATCGCTGGCAACGTGCCGGGCAAAGGGTTAAGCCGGGCTTTAAAATAGCAGGTAAGCTGGTGCTTTTAACTGCGCTTCGTTACGGCCCGGCGGGGGTAGCAGGGTGGGCGGTGAAGTCCGTCGCTCGACGCCCGCTTAAAATGCTGCTGGCGTTGGTCCTGGAGCCGGTTTTGAGTCGGGCAGCGGCAAAATTATCGAAACGCTATTCAGGTAATCAACCCTGATATCCGAATCAGCAAAAGCAAGCAACAATTAATCAACATTCCCTCTGTTAATTTGCGGCAGCTCACAAATACGATTTTTTGGCTGCCAAAATTCTTTTATTATCCCCCTCCTGGCCACCTCAGCCGATTGACAGCTTATTTCCCGCAGAGTAGTCTCTTGACTCATGGGACCGCTACCACGAGAATTGAAGGTGAACCAAAAAATCCAAAAATGCCTGGCAGAAGTTTATGGTGATACGTTTACTTCATGCCACTATGAAGCGCTGATTGCACGTTTAGAGAAATCACAGGGATTAATTAAAAAAATCCGTAAAGCGCATTGGGACGAGGGCGATGTAGTTCTTATTACCTACGCCGATCAATTCCACGGGGCAGGCAAAAAACCACTGCCGATGTTTAATCAATTTTATAATGAATGGCTTAAGTCGACATTTTCTCATGTGCATCTGTTGCCGTTTTATCCGTGGTCATCGGATGATGGTTTTTCCGTAATTAATTACCATCAGGTTGCTGAAGAAACCGGTGACTGGAATGATATTAAGCAATTGGGTAAATCCAGTCGACTGATGTTTGATTTTGTTTGTAACCATATGTCAGCGAAAAGCGAATGGTTTAATAACTATTTGCAACAGCTTGACGGTTATGAAGATTTCTTTATTGCGATGGATCCTGATACGGACCTGAGCAACGTAACGCGTCCACGCGCATTACCGTTACTGACGCCTTTTACGCTGAAAGATAACACCGTACGCTATTTATGGACGACGTTCAGCGACGACCAGATTGATCTCAACTATGCCAACCCGATAGTGTTACTGGCGATGGTCGATGTGCTATTGAGTTATCTTGAGCAGGGCGCTGATTATGTCCGCCTGGATGCGGTTGGCTTTATGTGGAAAGAGCCAGGAACGACCTGTATTCACCTGGAAAAAACGCATCAGCTTATCAAACTATTTCGCGCTATTGCTGACTGTGCGGCGCCTGGTACGGCGATTATTACTGAAACAAACGTTCCGCATAAGGATAATGTGTCCTACTACGGAAATGGCCGTGATGAAGCGCATATGGTGTACCAGTTCTCGTTACCGCCGCTGGTGCTGCATGCGGTACAACGCCAGGATACCTCAACCTTGTGCCAGTGGGCGCAATCACTGGAACTGCCGTCCAGTGAGACCACCTGGTTTAATTTCCTCGCATCGCATGACGGTATTGGTCTCAACCCATTACGTGGTTTGTTACCTGAAGACGAGATTGTGCGCCTGGTGACGGAATTACAACAGGAAGGCGCGCTGGTTAACTGGAAAAATAATCCTGATGGTAGTCGCAGTCCGTATGAAATTAACGTCACATATATGGACGCACTGACGCCAGGCAATTGTAGTGATGCCGAACGTTTTTCCCGTTTTATTCTCGCACATGCCATTTTGCTGAGTTTTCCGGGTGTACCTGCGGTTTACATTCAAAGCATTCTTGGGTCACGCAATGATTATAAAGGTGTCGAGGCGTTAGGTTATAACCGCGCGATCAACCGCAAAAAATATCAAATAAACCAAATCGAAACGGAGCTGGCAGATGAAACCAGTTTGCGCCACGCTATTTATCATGAATTATCCCGGTTAATTGTAATACGTCGTAGTAATAAAGCATTTCACCCTGATAGTGATTTTCAGATTAGCAGTGTTACACCGGCTGTAATGCAAATTAAACGTACGGCGGAAACAGGCGAAAAAATTACCGGATTATTTAATGTCAGCGGTCATACGCAAACCATTAGTATTGATGTTGAAAATGGATTTGATTTGATTAGCGGTAAAACTATTTCAGGTAAAGAATTAACGTTGAACGCCTGGCAGGTCATGTGGGTTAAGTAATAAAAAGGAACATTTCATGCTTAAAACTAAAATTGTGCTGATTTCAGCACTGGTTTCCTGCGCCCTGGTTTCCGGGTGTAAGGATGATAAAACGTCCTCTGTTGCGATTGAATTTATGCACTCTTCTGTTGAACAGGAGCGGCAGGCGGTTATTGCAAAACTGATTGAGCGTTTTGAAAAAGAGAACCCGGGGATCAGTGTCAAACAGGTTCCTGTAGAAGAAGATGCGTACAACACCAAGGTCATTACCCTGGCGCGGAGCGGTTCACTGCCTGAAGTCATTGAAACCAGCCATGACTACGCGAAAGTTATGGATAAAGAATCACTTATCGATCGTAAAGCCGTTGCGCAGGTCATCAACGCTGTAGGTGAAGGTACTTTTTATGATGGCGTGCTGCGTATTGTGCGCACTGAAGACGGTACCGCCTGGACCGGGGTTCCGGTTAGCGCCTGGATTGGCGGGATCTGGTATCGCAAAGATGTGCTGGCAAAAGCTGGGCTGGAAGAGCCAAAAGACTGGCAACAACTGCTGAGCGTGGCGCAGAAGCTAAACAATCCTGGTAGTAAGAAATATGGTATTGCGCTGCCCACGGCGGAAAGCGTTTTGACCGAACAGTCATTTTCCCAGTTCGCGCTCTCAAACCAGGCCAACGTTTTTGATGCGCAAGGAAAGATAACGCTAAACACACCTGAAATGGCGCAGGCGCTGCAGTATTACCGCCAATTGGCAATGAACACCATGCCGGGCTCAAACGACATCATGGAAGTCAAAGACGCGTTCATGAACGGCACGGCGCCGATGGCGATTTATTCCACCTATATCCTCCCGGCGGTGATTAAAGAGGGCGATCCTAAAAATGTGGGCTTTATGGTGCCGACGGAAAAAAACTCTGCTGTTTACGGCATGCTGACGTCGTTAACCATTACCGCGGGTCAAAAGTCTGAAGAGACAGAAGCGGCAGAGAAATTTGTCACCTTTATGGAGCAGGCCGACAACATCGCGGACTGGGTCATGATGTCGCCAGGGGCGGCGCTGCCGGTCAACAAAGCAGTGGTGAATACCCCGACGTGGAAAGATAACACTGTCATCAAAGCGCTGGGTGAATTACCCGATCAACTGATTGCCGAACTGCCGAATATCCAGGTGTTTGGTGCCGTCGGCGATAAGAACTTCACCCGCATGGGCGACGTCACAGGCTCCGGTGTTGTGAGCTCAATGGTGCACAACGTGACGGTAGGCAAAGCCGACCTCGTCACCACGATTGAAGCGAGCCAGAAAAAACTGGATGACCTCGTTGAACAGCGCTAATGGGGAAATGGAAAGCCGTGATGAATAAGTTCTTTTCAGGTCGATCTGATATGCCATTCGCCATGCTGCTGTTGGCGCCCAGCTTGCTGTTACTGGGCGGTTTAGTGGCGTGGCCGATGATATCTAACATCGAAATCAGCTTTATGCGACTGCCGCTGAATCCGCAAATTGAGTCTACGTTTGTCGGGCTGAGCAACTATATCCGTATCTTATCCGATCCCGGATTTTGGCATTCGCTGTGGATGACGGTCTGGTATACCGCGCTGGTTGTGGCAGGAAGCACGGTACTGGGGCTGGGCGTGGCGATGTTTTTTAACCGTGAGTTTCGTCTGCGGAAAACGGCGCGCTCACTGGTCATCCTCTCTTACGTGACGCCATCAATTTCGCTGGTGTTTGCCTGGAAATACATGTTCAACAACGGCTACGGCATTGTGAACTACCTCGGTGTGGATCTGTTGCATCTCTACGATCAGGCACCGCTGTGGTTCGACAATCCCGGCAGCAGCTTCGCGCTGGTCGTGCTGTTCGCCATCTGGCGCTACTTCCCGTATGCCTTTATCTCGTTTCTGGCGATTTTACAGACGATTGATAAATCGTTGTATGAGGCGGCAGAAATGGACGGCGCGAATGCCTGGCAACGGTTTCGTATCGTCACGCTGCCAGCGATTATGCCGGTGCTGGCAACCGTGGTCACGCTGCGCACGATCTGGATGTTTTACATGTTCGCCGATGTTTATCTGCTGACCACTAAAGTCGATATTCTCGGGGTCTATCTCTATAAAACAGCGTTTGCATTTAACGACTTAGGCAAAGCGGCCGCTATTTCTGTCGTCCTCTTCGTCATTATTTTCGCTGTTATCCTGCTGACCAGAAAACGGGTGAACCTCAATGGCAACAAATAAGCGCACACTTGGCCGCATCGGCTTTTACTGTGGATTAATTGTCTTCCTGGGCATCACGCTATTCCCATTTTTTGTGATGCTGATGACCTCATTTAAAAGCGCCAAAGAGGCGATCTCGCTACATCCGACGCTGTTACCGCAGCAATGGACGCTGGAACATTACATCGACATCTTCAACCCGATGATTTTCCCGTTTGTTGACTACTTCCGTAATAGCCTGGTGGTATCGGTCACTTCTTCGGTGGTGGCGGTATTTCTCGGCGTACTCGGAGCGTATGCGCTTTCCCGCCTGCGTTTTAAGGGGCGAATGACCATCAATGCCAGCTTTTACACGGTGTACATGTTTTCGGGGATTCTGCTGGTGGTGCCGCTATTCAAAATCATTACGGCACTTGGCATCTATGACACCGAAATGGCGTTGATTATCACCATGGTCACCCAGACGCTGCCGACCGCGGTGTTCATGCTGAAAAGCTACTTCGACACCATTCCGGATGAAATAGAAGAAGCCGCGATGATGGATGGATTGAACCGTCTGCAGATCATCTTTCGCATTACCGTGCCGTTGGCGATGTCCGGTCTGGTTTCGGTCTTTGTGTACTGCTTTATGGTGGCGTGGAATGACTATCTGTTTGCCTCGATTTTCCTCTCCAGCGCCAGCAATTTTACCTTACCGGTCGGTCTGAACGCGCTGTTCAGTACGCCTGACTATATCTGGGGACGCATGATGGCGGCATCGTTAGTCACCGCATTGCCGGTCGTCATTATGTATGCGCTTTCCGAACGTTTTATTAAAAGTGGTTTGACCGCAGGCGGCGTGAAAGGCTAAGCGGCCAGTTTAATTAAGGAGTTGTAAATGAAGAAGTTAGTTGCCACAGAACCGCGTGTTGCGGCGCTGGTGGAATATGAAGACAGAGCTGTATCCGCCAATGAAGTGAAAGTTCGCGTTCGCTTTGGTGCGCCAAAACATGGCACGGAAGTGGTCGATTTTCGCGCTGCCAGTCCGTTTATTGACGAAGATTTTAACGGCGAATGGCAAATGTTCATGCCGCGTCCGGAAGGGGCGCCGCGCGGGATTGAATTCGGCAAGTTCCAGCTTGGCAACATGGTGGTGGGCGATGTTATTGAGTGTGGCAGCGATGTGACCGAATACGCCGTTGGCGATTCAGTTTGCGGCTACGGCCCACTGGCAGAAACGGTTTTCTTTAATGCGGTAAACAACTACAAACTGCGCAAAATGCCGGAAGGTAGTTCGTGGAAAAATGCCGTGTGCTATGACCCGGCACAGTTCGCCATGAGTGGCGTGCGCGACGCCAATGTGCGTGTCGGCGACTTTGTTGTCATCGTCGGCTTAGGGGCGATTGGCCAGATTGCCGTCCAACTGGCTAAGAAAGCGGGAGCCTCGGTGGTCATTGGCGTGGATCCGATTACCCATCGTTGCGATATCGCGCGTCGTCATGGCGCGGATTTCTGTCTGAATCCTATTGGCACCGATGTCGGCATGGAAATTAAGAAGCTGACCGGCAAGCAGGGCGCGGATGTGATTATCGAAACCAGCGGCTATGCGGATGCGTTGCAATCGGCGTTACGCGGTCTGGCCTATGGTGGAACCATCTCCTATGTCGCTTTCGCGAAACCTTTTGCTGAAGGCTTCAACCTGGGGCGTGAAGCGCACTTCAACAACGCCAAAATTGTCTTCTCCCGTGCCTGCAGTGAGCCAAATCCAGATTATCCGCGCTGGAGCCGCAAGCGTATTGAGGAGACCTGTTGGGAACTGTTGATGAACGGTTACCTGAACTGTGAAGAACTTATTGACCCGGTAGTGACATTTGCCAGCAGCCCGGAAAGCTATATGCAGTATGTCGATCGCCATCCGGAAAAGAGCATCAAAATGGGCGTGACGTTTTAATTAAGGAATGCAGAAGATGAAAATTGGAACACAGAACCAGGCTTTTTTTCCGGAAAATATTCTCGAGAAATTCCGTTACATCAAAGAGATGGGGTTTGACGGTTTTGAAATTGACGGCAAGCTGCTGGTTAACAACCTGGCAGAAGTGAAAACAGCAATCAAAGAAACAGGCCTGCCCGTCACCACCGCCTGTGGAGGATATGACGGTTGGATCGGTGATTTTATCGAAGAGCGTCGTTTGAATGGCTTACAGCAGATTACCCGCATTCTCGAAGCGCTGGCCGAAGTCGGTGGGCAGGGCATTATTGTACCCGCTGCATGGGGCATGTTTACCTTCCGCTTACCGCCGATGACCTCTCCGCGCAGCCTGGCGGGCGATCGTAAAGCAGTAAGTGATTCATTGATTTATCTCGATAAAGTTGCCGAGCGTACGGGGACGGTGGTGTATCTGGAACCGCTCAATCGCTATCAGGATCATATGATCAACACCCTGGCAGATGCCCGTCGCTATATCGTGGAAAACAACCTGAAGCATGTGCAAATCATTGGTGATTTTTACCATATGAATATCGAAGAAGACGATATGGCTCAGGCGCTGCATGACAATCGCGATCTGCTGGGACACGTCCATATTGCGGATAACCACCGTTATCAGCCGGGGAGCGGTACGCTGGATTTCACTGCGCTGTTTGACCAGTTGCGTGAAGATAATTATCAGGGTTACGTCGTGTACGAAGGGCGTGTACGGGCAGAGAACCTGCCGGAAGCGTACCGTCAGTCACTGGCCTGGCTGCGTACCTGCTAAGAGGATTTCTGTGAAAAGTGCACTGACAAGCTCTCCGCTACGCATCGCCATTATCGGCGCCGGGCAGGTGGCGGATAAAGTTCATGCTTCGTACTACTGCACCCGCAACGATCTGGAACTGGTGGCTGTCTGTGACAGCCGCCTGTCACAGGCGCAGGCGTTGGCAGAGAAATACGGCAATCCGCAGGTTTGGGACGATTCTCAGACGATGCTACGCGAGGCTAAGCCAGATATCGTCAGCATCTGTTCACCCAATCGTTTTCATTATGAACACACCATGTTGGCGCTGAACGCCGGATGCCATGTGATGTGTGAGAAACCTCCGGCGATGACGCCAGCCGAGGCGCTGGAAATGTGTAACACGGCGCGTCGAATGGGGAAAGTTCTGGCTTATGATTTTCATCATCGTTTCGCACTGGATACGCAGCTGCTTCGTGAGCAGGTGATGGCCGGTGTGCTGGGTGAAATCTATGTCACCAATGTCCGCGCTTTGCGCCGCTGCGGCGTGCCCGGCTGGGGGGTATTTACCAACAAAGAACTGCAGGGCGGCGGGCCGCTGATTGATCTCGGCATCCATATGCTTGATGCCGCCATGTATGTGCTGGGGTTTCCGGCAGTAAAGCGTGTTAACGCACACAGTTATCAACGCATTGGCACGCGTAAAAACAGCGGCCAGTTTGGGAAATGGGATCCCGAGACGTATACCGTGGAGGATTCTCTGTTCGGGACGATTGAATTTCATAACGGCGGTATCCTGCGACTGGAAACCTCTTTCGCGCTGAATATCCCGGAACAATCGATTATGAACGTTAATTTCTGCGGCGATCTGGCAGGGGCGACGTTATTCCCGGCCCAGGTTTATACCGATCGTGAGGGTACGCTTGACGTACTGCTTCAGCGTGAAATGGCCGATGACAATCGACATTATCGCAGCATGGAAGCTTTTGTGAATCATGTCCAGGGCGAGCCTGTCACTATTGCTGACGCAGAGCAAGGCGTCGTTATTCAACAACTGGTTGCCGCACTGTATCAATCGGCTGAAACAGGGACCTACGTAGACTTATGACGAGGCCAGTAATGCTAACTGAACCGGCTTTTTGCCCACACAACCTGAATAAATATGCGTCCCTCATGACGACCGGTAACGGTTATATGGGGATTCGCGCCAGCCACGAGGAAGCCTACACCTTACAAACTCGCGGCATGTACCTTGCAGGACTGTATCACCGGGCAGGGAAAGGCGAGATTAATGAACTGGTTAATCTGCCTGATGTGGTTGGGGTGGAGATTTCACTCAATGGTGAGATTTTCTCGCTCACCAGCGGCGTTATCGAAAGCTGGCAACGTGAACTGGATTTTGCCAGTGGGGAATTACGCCGCGCGCTTACCTGGCGTGCGTCTGGCGGGGCGCGTTTTGCCATTGAGAGCCGGCGATTTGTCTCGGCACAAAAACTGCCGCTATTTGCTATGGAAGTTGTCGTCACGCCACTGGATGGCGATGCCAGCATTGGTATCTCGACCGGAATTGACGCCACGATGACCAATCATGGTCGTCAGCATTTGGATGAAACGCAGGTCCGGGTCTTTGGCCAGCATCTTATGCAAGGGATTTACACCACCCAGGACAACCGCAATGATATCGCTATCACCACGTATTGCGATGTAGACGGTGCAGCGCAGCGCTGCTTCACTGCGAAAGAACGTCGGTTGTTACAACACAACAGCGTGCAGGCGAAAGCCGGACAGCGCGTCACGCTGACAAAAATTAGCTGGGTAGACTGGGCGAGCGAACGCAGCCTGTCGCTTGAGACCTGGGGACGCCAGTCGCTGCGCAACCTGGAAGTATGCGCGCAGCAGGGCTATGACGCTCTGCTGGCTGAGTCGGCTGCTAACTGGCATGCCTGGTGGCAAAATCGTCGCGTTCAGGTCACCAGCACTGATGCCAGCGATCAGCGAGCGCTGGACTATGCGCTCTATCATCTGCGTGTGATGACTCCTGACCACGATGAGCGCAGCAGTATTGCGGCCAAAGGTCTGACGGGGGAAGGGTATAAAGGCCACATATTCTGGGATACCGAGGTCTTTCTGTTACCGTTTCATCTCTTTACCGAGCCGAAAACCGCGAGAAGTTTGTTGCGTTATCGCTGGCATAATCTGTCGGGGGCGCGTGAGAAAGCCCGCCGTAACGGTTGGCAGGGAGCGCTTTTCCCGTGGGAAAGCGCTCGCAGCGGTGATGAGGAAACGCCTGAATTTGCGGCGATCAACATCCGTACCGGACTGCGTCAGAAAGTGGCCTCGGCGCAGGCTGAACATCACCTCGTGGCGGATATTGCCTGGGCGGTAATCAATTACTGGCATGCCTCAGGGGATCTAAACTTCATGTCCCGTGAGGGAATGACGCTGCTGCTGGAAACGGCGAAGTTCTGGATCAGCAGGGCGGTCATGGTTAATGATCGTTTAGAGATCCACGATGTGATTGGCCCGGATGAATACACTGAGCATGTGAACAACAACGCGTTCACCAACTACATGGCCTGGTACAACGTGGAACAGGCGCTGGGCTTTGCCCGTCGGTTGGGCTGCGGTGATGAGACGTTTATTCACCGCGCAGAGTATTTTTTACAGCATCTCTGGCGACCGCAAATTCAGCCCGATGGTGTGCTACCTCAGGATGATACCTTCCTGAGCAAACCGGCTATCGATCTGTCACAGTACAAAGCCAACGCGGGCAAGCAGACGATTTTGCTCGATTACTCCCGTGCAGAAGTCAATGAGATGCAAATTCTCAAACAGGCCGATGTGGTGATGCTGACCTACATGTTACCGGAGCAATTTTGCCCGCAAACCTGTCTGGCAAACCTGCGCTTTTACGAGCCACGCACAATTCATGACTCCTCGTTGAGTAAAGCGATCCACGGGATTGTGGCAGCGCGTTGCGGTGATCCGGCACAGGGCTATCGGTTTTGGCGTGAAGGATCGCTTATCGATCTCGGGGAGGACCCACATAGCTGCGATGACGGCATTCATGCAGCGGCAACGGGCGCCATCTGGCTGGGTGCAATCCAGGGTTTTGCCGGCGTGAATATTCGCCACGGGGAGTTACACCTTGCTCCTGCCTTACCAACTCATTGGCAAACGCTGTCTTTCCCGCTGCGCTGGCAGGGCATCGATATGCAGGTAATCATTAATGCGGCTGAAATCCGTATTAACAGCACTGAACAGATTGTCCTTTGGGTCAATGGTGAAAAGGTCTCCGTGCAGGGGGATACCGTAATCCGCAATGACGCCATTATTTCGCCCACTTATGGGACCGCTACCACAGAAAGGGGCGATGAATGATACTCAAACCACAGGCCATCATTTTTGATTTGGATGGCGTGATTACCGATACCGCGCATCTGCATTTTCTGGCCTGGCGGCAGGTAGCCGATGAAATAGGGATTGTGATCGACGAAGCATTTAATGACAGCCTGAAAGGGATTAGTCGCGGCGAATCACTACAGCGTATTTTGCACCATGGTGGGAAGGCGGGGGCGTTTTCTCCCGAGGCCTGCGCACAATTGGCAGAGAGAAAAAACAGACTGTATGTCCATTCTTTGCGCCAGCTGACGGTTAACTCGGTATTACCGGGAATACGTGAGCTGTTGATGACGTTGCGGGAAGAACGGATTCCGGTGGGGTTGGCCTCTGTGTCGCGCAATGCCCCCGCTATTTTACAAGCGCTTAATCTTAGCTCTTGCTTTGATTTTTGTGCGGATGCGGCATTGATAACCCGCTCGAAACCGGATCCGGAAATTTTCCTGGCAGCCTGCACGGGTCTTGGCGTTGACCCGCAACAATGTATTGGCATAGAAGATGCACAAGCGGGAATTGATGCAATCAACGCCTGCGGCATGCTTTCTGTCGGCATCGGTAAAGGGCTGAATGGGGCAGACTTGCTGCTTCCGGCAACCGAATTTCTGACGTGGCCGTGCTTATCGGCTTTCTGGCAACACGACAAGTAAAGGATTCAACATGGCACAGCTTTCGTTGCAACACATTCAAAAAATTTACGACAACCAGGTACACGTCGTTAAAGACTTCAATCTGGAAATTGAAGATAAAGAGTTTATTGTTTTTGTTGGACCTTCCGGCTGCGGGAAGTCAACTACGTTACGCATGATCGCCGGTCTGGAGGAGATCAGCGGCGGCGATCTGCTGATTGACGGTAAACGGATGAACGATGTGCCGGCGAAATCACGCAACATTGCGATGGTTTTTCAGAACTACGCGTTGTACCCACACATGACCGTCTATGACAACATGGCGTTTGGTCTGAAAATGCAGAAAATAGCGCCTGCTGTGATTGAGGAGCGTGTCAACTGGGCGGCGCAGATCCTTGGTCTGCGCGATTATCTGCAGCGTAAACCCGGCGCGTTATCCGGTGGTCAGCGTCAGCGTGTGGCGCTGGGGCGTGCGATTGTACGTGAAGCGGGGGTCTTCCTGATGGATGAACCCTTATCGAATCTCGATGCCAAACTTCGCGTTCAGATGCGGGCTGAAATTAGCAAACTGCATCAGAAACTCAATACCACCATGATCTATGTTACCCACGATCAAACCGAAGCCATGACTATGGCGACGCGTATTGTGATTATGAAAGATGGCATCGTTCAGCAGGTTGGTGCGCCGAAAACGGTTTATAACCACCCGGCTAATATGTTTGTCGCCGGATTTATTGGTTCACCGGCCATGAACTTTATTCGTGGCGCGATTGATGGTGATAAGTTTGTTACTGAAACACTGAAATTAACGATTCCGCAAAATAAATTAGCACAATTAAAAGCGCAGGGTTATGAACATCAGGCGGTCACTCTGGGAATTCGTCCTGAAGATATACACCCGCAGCTTAATAATGAAAATAGTATATCGGCAAAAATTAGCGTTGCAGAATTAACCGGCGCTGAATTTATGCTTTATACCATTGTTGGGGGGCATGAGTTGGTGGTCCGTGCTGGGGCAGTGAATGATTATCATGCAGGAGAAAATATCACTATTCATTTTGATATGGCGAAATGCCATTTCTTTGATGCTGAAACTGAAGTGGCTATTCAATAAAATTCCGGGGGGATAAATCCCCCCAAGCCTTGGGGCATTTTTGCGAGTATTTTAACAAGGAATAATAATGAAAACCCTACTGTCCGCTACTGCGCTGATTATGAGCGCAGGAATGGCCTGCGCGCAGGCTGCTGAAAATAATGACTGGCACTTTAATATTGGTGCTATGTACGAAATAGAAAACGTTGAAGGTCAGGGCGAAGATATGGATGGACTGGCTGAGCCGTCCGTCTATTTCAACGCATCTAATGGGCCATGGAAAATATCGCTGGCCTATTATCAGGAAGGACCGGTTGATTACAGCGAAGGTAAGCGTGGTACCTGGTTTGATCGTCCGGAACTGGAAATTCGCTATCAATTTCTGGAAAGTGAGGATGTTAATTTCGGTTTGACCGGTGGCTTCCGTAATTACGGTTATCACTATGTCAATGAACCAGGAAACGACACCGCTAATATGCAGCGTTGGAAAGTTCAGCCGGACTGGGATGTTAAACTGACCGACGACCTGCGCTTTAGCGGTTGGCTGTCGATGTATCAATTCGTTAATGATTTGAATACTACTGGCTACTCCGATAGTCGTGTCGAAAGCGAGACCGGTCTGAATTACAGGTTTAACGAAACGGTGGGCTTAACGGTCAACTATTACCTTGAGCGCGGCTTTAATCTGGCTGATTCGCGCAATAATGGTGAGTTCTCAACCCAGGAAATTCGTGCATATTTACCGTTGTCTTTAGGCAATACCACCCTGACGCCGTATACCCGTCTGGGGCTTGATCGCTGGTCAAACTGGGACTGGCGAGATGATCCGGAACGTGAAGGCCATAATTTCAATCGTCTCGGTTTACTGTATGCATATGATTTCCAGAATGGTTTATCAATGTCACTGGAGTATGCCTATGAGTGGGAAGATCACGACGAAGGCGAAAGCGACAGATTCCATTATGCTGGTATAGGCGTGAACTACGCATTCTAAAATATACTGGGGCATTTATGCCCCAGTTTTTACACCAGTGAGTCGGCCAGCGATATTTGTGTGCTCACCGTGATATTTTGTAATCCTTTCTCGCCCGCAATCAGGTTAAATAATAAATTACAGCTTTGTTCACCCAACTGCTGGGTAGGCACATCAATTCCCCCAGGAACGGGCGTGAGCATAAAAGACAACAGCTCATTACTGTAGCCCACAACGGCAAGTTGTTGTGGGATGGTTATATTTTTCTCAGCCGCCACGCGATATAAGCTCATTAATTTCAAGCTGTCGGTGGCAAATACGGCGTCGGGTAACGGCTGCTGACTCAGTAATTTTCGTGAAGCAAGCAGGGCTGTTTCATGGGTATAGCCCCCGTCAACAATCCATTCATCGCGCATTTTAATATTATGCGCCTGAAGGCTGGCTTTATATCCGTTAACGCGATCGATAGAAACATGAACATCAAGCGGCGCGTGCAAACAGGCTATATTACGGTGTCCACTCTCAATCAGCGCATCAGTTAGCGTAATGCTGTCACGATAATTATCTGTGTCTACAGAATAGACATTGGCGTAATCGCCTTCAACCTTTCCAATAACCACAACCGGTACGTTGTATTTATCCAGCCTTGCAAAAAAAGATTCATCGGCGGGAGAACTCAGCATAATGATACCTTTGATCAATTTCTGCTTAATTTTGCTCTCACATTTTTGTAAATCATCTTCAGTGCTTCGCGACGTCTGTAATATGACATCAAAACCGACCTCTTCAGCCTTGGCAGTAATAGCATGCAGCACTTCAGAGAAAAACGGATTACCGGCGGTTGTTTTTGCTGAACGGGTAGATATCACCATTATTGCATCAAACCCGGAAGAGGTGAGTGCGCGGGCAAGTTTATTGGGCTGGTACTGTAACTCATCAATAGCACGCAGCACTTTTTCAAGCGCTTCCGGCGAGATATTGGTTTGCTTATTAAGCACGCGCGACACCGTGGATTTTGATACGCCAGCGGCTCGTGCAATATCATAAATGGTAGGAGACATAGATCCCAAGCTCCGTCCGAGAGTCAATGGCGAACATATTATGGAGTTAATTGGCGAATGACAACAATATCGGAATGCGGGCAGAAAAATCTAAAAACTAACCGCAGTATGCGCAACCAGACGAAGTCTCGTCCACGGGTGCAGAGGGTGATAATGCGGTCGCAATATTTTCTTAAGAACTGGCGTATAGTGTGTTGGTTAAATCCAACTCTCAGTCAGGAAGATATTATGTTGAAAAAAGGCGTATTAGCGTTGGTACTGGTCATCGGCATGCCGGTTTTTGCAGCCGAGCACTGGATTGATGTTCGCGTTCCTGAACAGTATCAACAGCAGCATATTCAGGGGGCGGTCAACATTCCATTAAAAGAGATGAAGGCGCGTATCGCTGCTGAAGTTCCTGATAAGACCGACACCGTGAAGCTGTACTGCAACTCCGGGCGTCAATCGGGGCAGGCGAAGGATATGTTGACGGAAATGGGCTACACGCAGGTGACCAACGAAGGTGGCATCAATCAGATAGCGCTTCCTAAAGTAGAGAATCAATAAACCGCTCGCATTCCTTCTGCTCCAGGCGGTAAGAATAATGCCGCCTGTTACAGCTCAGGTAGTTGATAAGTAAGAATTGACCCCTATCTTTACTTCCTGTTTGTTATAATTTCTTCGGTTCCTTCAGCAAAACGGGATGGCGATGAAGCGACTTAAAAATGAACTCAATTCGCTGGTTAATCGCGGCGTAGACCGGCATTTGCGCCTGGCTGTCACCGGACTTAGCCGTAGCGGTAAGACAGCGTTTATTACCGCGATGGTAAACCAGTTACTCAATATTCATGCCGGTGCGCGTCTGCCGTTGCTCAGTTGCGTGCGCGAAGAGCGTCTGCTCGGCGTTAAACGGGTTCCACAACGCGATTTTGGTATTCCGCGCTTTACCTATGATGAGGGACTGGCGCAGCTGTATGGCTCACCGCCGACCTGGCCGACACCTACGCGCGGCGTGAGTGAAATACGCCTCGCGCTGCGCTACAAATCCAATGATTCATTGCTGCGCCACTTTAAAGACACCTCCACGCTGTACCTGGAAATCGTCGATTATCCGGGGGAGTGGCTGCTCGATTTACCGATGCTGGCCCAGGATTATCTCAGCTGGTCGCGGCAAATGACCGGATTATTACAGGGACAGCGGGGCGAATGGTCGGCAAGATGGCGGCAGTTATGCCAGGGGTTGGATCCGCTGGCGCCTGCTGATGAAAACCGTCTGGCGGAAATCGCTGCCGCCTGGACGGAGTATCTGCACCAGTGCAAGCAGCAGGGACTGCATTTTATTCAGCCGGGCCGTTTTGTTCTGCCCGGAGATATGGCGGGCGCTCCTGCGCTGCAGTTCTTCCCGTGGCCGGACGTTGATGCCTGGGGGGAATCGAAGCTGGCGCAGGCAGACAAACACACCAATGCAGGCATGCTGCGCGACAGGTTTAATTATTACTGTGAAAAAGTCGTGAAGGGATTTTATAAGAATCACTTCCTGCGCTTTGACCGTCAGATTGTGCTGGTCGATTGTCTGCAACCGCTCAACAGCGGGCCACAGGCGTTTAATGACATGCGTCTGGCGCTCACCCAACTGATGCAAAGCTTCCATTACGGACAGCGTACGCTGTTTCGTCGGCTGTTTTCTCCGGTGATCGACAAACTGCTGTTTGCCGCCACCAAAGCCGACCATGTAACGGTCGATCAGCACGCCAATATGGTGTCGTTATTGCAGCAGTTGATCCAGGACGCCTGGCAAAACGCTGCGTTCGAAGGTATCAGCATGGATTGTCTGGGACTGGCATCAGTACAGGCAACCACCAGCGGCCTGATCGATGTGAAAGGCGAAAAGATCCCGGCGCTGCGTGGTCATCGTCTGAGCGATGGTGAACCGCTAACCGTTTATCCGGGGGAAGTGCCCGCGCGTTTACCTGGACAAGCATTCTGGGACAGCCAGGGCTTTCAGTTTGAGGCGTTTCGCCCGCAGGTTATGGATGTTGATAAACCCTTACCGCATATTCGTCTTGATGCCGCGATGGAGTTTTTAATAGGAGATAAATTGCGATGAGCGAGCCGTTAAAACCGCGTATCGATTTCTCAGGTCCGCTGGACGTGGAACAAAACGCGGCGTTTAAAGCGCAGCAGATGTTCAACGAAACAGAGGCGCAGACTTTTTCTCCGGCGACAGTGGATGAACCTCTGCAAGACGAAGGTCAGGCTGAGGCCGTCATTGATGCGGCCCTACGCCCCAAACGCAGTTTGTGGCGCAAAATGGTGATGGGCGGGTTGGCGCTGTTTGGCGCGAGCGTTGTCGCTCAGGGCGTACAATGGACCATGAATGCCTGGCAGACTCAGGACTGGGTCGCGCTGGGAGGATGTGCCGCTGGCGCATTGATTATCGGCGCAGGTGTCGGATCGGTTGCGACCGAGTGGCGTCGGCTATGGCGTTTGCGCCAGCGTGCGCACGAGCGCGATGAAGCGCGTGATCTGCTCCACAGCCATGGAACTGGAAAAGGTCGTGCATTTTGTGAAAAGCTGGCGCAGCAGGCGGGTATCGATCAGTCCCATCCGGCGCTACAGCGCTGGTATGCCTCAATTCATGAAACGCAGAACGATCGCGAAGTCGTCAGCCTGTATGCCCATCTTGTGCAGCCGGTGCTGGACGCGCAGGCCCGACGTGAGATTAGCCGTTCAGCGGCGGAGTCCACGCTGATGATTGCCGTCAGTCCGCTGGCATTGGTGGATATGGCGTTTATTGCCTGGCGAAACCTGCGGCTGATTAATCGCATCGCATCGCTGTATGGCATTGAACTCGGTTATTACAGCCGCCTGCGTTTGTTCCGCCTGGTGCTGCTAAATATCGCTTTTGCCGGGGCCAGTGAGCTGGTGCGGGAAGTGGGAATGGACTGGATGTCGCAGGATTTAGCCGCCCGCTTATCGACGCGTGCCGCGCAGGGTATTGGCGCGGGGTTATTAACGGCGCGTCTGGGTATTAAAGCCATGGAACTTTGCCGACCGCTACCGTGGATCGATGACGATAAGCCACGACTGGGCGATTTTCGCCGTCAACTGATTGGTCAGGTGAAAGAAACCTTACAAAAGAACAAATCTCCGCGCGAAAGTTAGCTAAAAATTGGGCGCCAGTCGTTTAACTTTACGTCCCGGCGCCTGATTTTCCAGCGAGCTGTCAATATTTGTTGACAGAGTTCTTCCTGCAAACCCAATACTGTCTTATCATTTAATACATAATCCCTTGTCCAGGTGAAGGTTCCTATGCGTTTGGAAGTCTTTTGTGAAGACCGACTTGGTCTGACCCGCGAATTGCTCGATTTACTGGTGCTGAGAAGCATTGATTTACGCGGTATCGAGATTGACCCCATCGGGCGGATTTACCTCAATTTTGCGGAACTGGAGTTCACCAACTTCAGTAGTCTGATGGCTGAAATCCGCCGTATTTCAGGGGTTACGGATGTGCGTACCGTGCCCTGGATGCCTTCCGAACGAGAACATCTTGCGTTGAGCGCGCTGCTTGAGGCGTTACCAGAACCGGTCCTTTCTCTGGATATGAAAAGCAAAATCGAGATGGCGAACCCTGCGAGCTGTCAGCTTTTCGCGCACACTCAGGATCGGATGCGCAATCATACCGCCGCCCAGTTAATCAATGGGTTTAACTTCCAGCGCTGGCTCGAAAGCAATCCGCAGGATTCTCATAGCGAGCATGTCGTAATTAACGGACAGAACTTCCTGATGGAGATTACGCCTGTCCATTTGCAGGGTGAAAATCAGGAGCAGATGCTGACTGGTGCTGTTGTCATGCTGCGCTCCACCATCCGGATGGGGCGTCAGCTGCAAAATATGACTACGCAGGATCTGAGCGCGTTTAGCCAGATTATTGCCGTCAGCGCCAAAATGAAACACGTAGTGGAACAGGCGCGTAAGTTGGCGACACTGAGTGCGCCGCTGCTGATTACCGGTAATACCGGCACCGGCAAAGATCTCTTTGCCCATGCCTGCCACCTGGCAAGCCCGCGTGCGTCGAAGCCGTATCTGGCGCTGAACTGCGCGTCAATTCCTGAGGATGCGGTCGAAAGTGAGCTGTTTGGCCATGCCCCGGAAGGCAAAAAAGGCTTCTTTGAGCAGGCGAATGGCGGCTCGGTTCTGTTAGATGAAATTGGTGAAATGTCGCCGCGTATGCAGACCAAATTGCTGCGTTTTCTCAATGACGGCACGTTCCGCCGCGTGGGAGAAGATCACGAAGTTCATGTTGATGTCCGCGTGATTTGCGCGACGCAAAAGAACCTTGTGGAAATGGTGCAGAAAGGGCTTTTCCGTGAAGATCTCTATTATCGTCTGAATGTACTGACGCTAAATCTGCCGCCGCTACGCGATTGCCCGCAGGATATTATGCCGCTTACCGAACTGTTTGTGGCACGCTTCGCCGACGAGCAGGGCGTGCCGCGTCCGAAGTTGTCTGCCGATCTCAGCACGGTGTTAACCCGCTACGGTTGGCCGGGCAACGTGCGCCAGCTTAAAAATGCCATCTACCGGGCGCTGACCCAGCTTGAAGGCTATGAGCTGCGGCCGCAGGATATTTTACTGCCGGATTACGATGCGGCAACGGTTGCGGTCGGAGAAGAGGTGATGGAAGGATCGCTGGATGAAATTACCAGCCGCTTTGAACGCTCTGTGCTGACGCAGCTTTATATGAATTATCCCAGCACGCGCAAACTGGCCAAGCGCCTCGGCGTTTCGCACACCGCGATTGCCAACAAATTGCGCGAATACGGCCTGAGCCAGCAGAAAAAAAGCGAAGAGTAACGCGGTAAATGAAAATGCCTCCCTGCGGAGGCATTTTTGTATGCAGACGTGGCTTAAGCTTTCAGTACGTCCAGCGCAGCAGTGTAGTCTGGTTCGTTGGTGATTTCATTGACCAGTTGGCTGAAAACGACGTTGTCATTTTCATCAATAACGACCACGGCACGTGCGGCCAGACCTTTCAGTGGGCCTTCAGCGATTTCTACGCCGTAGTTTTTCAGAAATTCTGCGTTGCGCAGGGTGGACAGCGTGATAACGTTGCTCAGACCTTCCGCGCCGCAAAAACGTGAATGGGCGAATGGCAGGTCGGCCGAAATGCACAGTACGACGGTATTGTCGATTTCTGTCGCCAGTTGGTTAAACTTACGTACCGATGCCGCACAAACGCCGGTATCGATGCTTGGGAAAATATTCAGCACTTTGCGCTTGCCTGCGAACTGGCCCAGCGTAACGTCAGACAGGTCTTTAGCCACAAGGGTAAAAGCCTGAGCTTTGCTTCCAGCCTGAGGAATTGAGCCGGCAACTGTAACCGGGTTGCCCTGGAAATGAACGGTTTGTGACATGGTTATCTTCCTGTTTACATATAGTTAACGTCGAGGCTAGTTTATGCCATCAGCAGTTAACACGGCAAACGCTATTTGCGGATATCCGCTTCAGGGACTGCATTAAGGAAAGCAAATGAGAACAGTTAAGGTGTATGAGGAAGCCTGGCCGCTGCACACTCCCTTTGTTATTGCCCGTGGGAGCAGAACCGAAGCGCATGTGGTGGTGGTTGAAGTGGCAGAAAACGGCGTCACGGGTATCGGCGAGTGCACACCGTACCCGCGCTATGGTGAAAGCGATGCCTCAGTGCTGGCGCAAATTATGAGCATTGCCCCACAACTGGAAAATGGACTGACGCGTGAAGAGCTGCAAAAGCTGCTGCCAGCGGGAGCCGCGCGTAATGCTGTGGACTGCGCGTTATGGGATCTGAGTGCGCGTCAACAGCAACTGTCACTGGCAGAGTTGGTGGGAAGTGAGCTGGCTGAAGTGGTGACGACGGCGCAAACCGTGGTAATTGGCACGCCGGAACAAATGGCGGTGAGTGCGGCTGCACTGTGGGAAAATGGCGCGAAACTGCTAAAAGTTAAACTGGATGCGCGCTTGATTAGCGAGCGGATGGTTGCTATTCGTGCAGCAGTCCCTGATGCCACGATTATTGTCGACGCCAATGAATCCTGGCGGGCAGAAGGTCTGGCGGCACGCTGCCAGCTTCTGGCTGATTTAGGGGTGGCGATGCTTGAGCAGCCGCTGCCAGCGCAGGACGATGCCGCATTGGAAAATTTTGTGCATCCGCTGCCGATCTGCGCAGATGAAAGCTGCCACACCCGCAGCAGCCTGAAAGCGCTGCACGGGCGCTATGAAATGGTCAATATCAAACTGGATAAAACAGGCGGCCTGACGGAGGCGCTGGCGCTGGCAACCGAAGCCCGCGAGCAGGGATTTGCGCTAATGCTGGGCTGCATGTTGTGTACTTCCCGGGCGATTGGGGCGGCGTTACCGCTTACGCCGCAGGTTAACTTTGCCGATCTTGATGGCCCTACCTGGCTTGCCAGCGACGCGGAGCCGGGCCTGCATTTTACGACCGGACAACTTCATCTCTAGGGTGCCAGCGCAGGAGATTGGACATGGCCAGCAGGTATTTCTCGCTCGCTTCATCTGAAGAGATGGGCGGAAATTCGGCGGTTATACAGTGTAAGTTCAGGTCTGCGCACCAGCTTCCAAATGAGCCGGGCGTTTCATAACCTACGCTGGTGACGAGAGGTAATTCAAACGACTGCGCCAGCCACGCGCCTAATTCGCTGCGCCTGGGATCTTCAATACAGGCCAGCGGATCGTGAAAAGAGACCACCCACGCAGGATGAATTCGGTGAATAAGCTGGCACAGCGCCTGGGTTTCTGGTTCTGAGCCCGGATTTTCGCCGGTCAACAACACCACATCGCGTTCTTCTGCGCTGCTGTTCCAGCGATACACCGTTTCACCCGCTTTCCAGTTGGCAGCGGGAAAGTTACGGTTTAGATCCACTCCGTTCGCATTTGCGCGCAGCCCGAGCTGGCAACCGTCAGGGTTAACCGCCAGCACCACATGGTGACGACGTAAGGAAGGGTTAAGCGTACGCAATGCGCAGGAAAGGGTGACGACCGATGCGTTTTCGTCGCCGTGCGTTCCTGCCAGTATCAGACCGCTTTCGCGATCGGCCGCCATTGCGGGAAACCAGATTAGCGGCGCGCCTAATAATGAACGTCCGTAATGTTCGGTTCCAGGTGGGAATGCGCCGCGCTCGGCACGGGGTCGGGTAACGGTCATAGTCATCTCTGAATGCGTGGATTGTTACTCGCAGTGTTGTGCAAAATGTATGGATAATCAAATCGTTTTCACACACTTATCTTTTCAGATGTAATATTATTTCCTTGTCGAAAGTTAATTGCATTTCCTGCTGGCGATACAAATAATTACACATTCACTTAGTAGCCGGAATTGAGGGTATTTTATGCAGCATTCTGTTTCAGTAACCTGTTGTGCGCTATTGGTAAGCAGCATTTCATTATCCTGGGCTGCTGATGTTCCCAGCGGAACGGTACTGGCAGAAAAACAAGAACTGGTGCGTCATATCAAAGACGAACCGGCGTCATTGGATCCGGCAAAGGCCGTCGGGCTTCCTGAAATTCAGGTTATTCGTGATTTATTTGAAGGGCTGGTCAACCAGAATGAGAAGGGCGAGATTGTGCCCGGTGTTGCCACTCAGTGGAAAAGCAACGATAACCGTATCTGGACGTTTACGCTGCGCGATAATGCGCAATGGGCAGATGGTACGCCGGTAACGGCGCAGGATTTTGTCTATAGCTGGCAGCGTCTGGTTGACCCGAAAACGCTGTCGCCGTTTGCCTGGTTTGCTGCGCTGGCGGGTATTAACAACGCACAGGCGATCATCGATGGAAAAGCCTCGCCAGATAAGCTCGGCGTTAGCGCGATCGATGCGCGTACATTGAAGGTCCAACTGGATAAACCGCTGCCCTGGTTTGCTAATCTGACGGCGAGTTTTGCTTTCTATCCGGTACAAAAAGCTAACGTTGAGAGCGGTAAAGATTGGACCAAACCAGGCAATCTAATTGGTAACGGCGCTTATGTGCTCAAAGATCGCGTGGTGAACGAAAAACTGGACGTTGTGCCGAACACGCATTATTGGGACAACGCCAAAACGGTGCTGCAAAAAGTCACCTTCCTGCCTATTAACCAGGAATCGGCAGCGACCAAGCGCTATCTTGCTGGTGATATCGATATTACCGAGTCGTTCCCGAAAAACATGTATCAGAAACTGTTGAAGGACATCCCGGGCCAGGTTTACACCCCGCCGCAGCTTGGCACTTACTACTATGCCTTTAATACCCAGAAGGGACCGACTGCCGACTCACGCGTGCGCCTGGCGCTCAGCATGACTATCGATCGTCGCCTGATGGCGGAGAAAGTTCTGGGTACCGGCGAAAAGCCCGCATGGCATTTTACGCCGGATGTAACGGCAGGGTTTGTGCCGGAACCTTCACCGTTTGAGCAAATGAGTCAGGAAGAGCTGAACGCGCAGGCGAAAACGCTGCTGCGTGCGGCGGGCTATGGTCCACAGAAACCACTTAAACTGACGCTGCTGTATAACACCTCTGAAAATCATCAGAAGATTGCTATTGCTGTCGCGTCTATGTGGAAGAAAAATCTCGGCGTTGACGTGAAACTGCAAAACCAGGAGTGGAAAACTTATATCGATAGCCGCAATACCGGTAATTTTGATGTGATCCGCGCCTCGTGGGTGGGCGATTACAATGAGCCATCTACGTTCCTGTCGCTATTAACATCAACCCATACGGGCAATATCTCCCGCTTTAATAATCCGGCGTACGATAAAGTGTTGACCCAGGCAACCCTGGAGAATACGCAGAAAGCGCGCAATGCTGATTATAACGCCGCGGAGAACATTCTGATGGAACAGGCTCCCATTGCGCCGATTTATCAGTACACCAACGGGCGTTTAATTAAACCGTGGCTGAAAGGGTATCCGATTACTAACCCTGAAGATGTGGCTTATAGTCGTACAATGTATATTGTGAAGCACTGATATCGCTGGCATGTTCGGGACGTTGCATTGGCGATTTCCCGAACAGACAAGGCTGTGGAGAAGGTGGCTCATAAAAGCAATGGAAAAGTATCACCCAATAGAATGGGTTACACTGTATAAATACGAATGTCGTGCGCCTGAAACGCCGTGGCATACTCTTTGCTGATATTTTCCTCGACGACAATTACATCGATATTGCTGCTTTCGGTAACAACATAACGGGCGACGGCCGGGATCTTTTCAGCCGTCAGCGCGACAATAGTTTCATTACACTGTTTGATCACCGCTTTTTTGAACTCACAATCCGCGTAATCAAATCCGGTTAAGCCGGATTCAGGCGACATCGCGCAGCCGCCAATAAAACCCTGATCGAATAAAATGCCCTGCACCTGCGAGATAGCGGTGGCACCCACGCACCCTCCAGAAGATCGTTGCACCGTGCCGCCCAGCATAATGACATCAAACAGTGGTTTTTTTAGTAAAACGGCGGCAATCTCCGGGGAATTTGTTACCACGGTTAACGCCAGCTCGGCGGGTAGGGCTTCAGCCATCGCCAGATTAGTACTGCCCGTGTCGATAAAAATGCAGCTTCCGGATTTGACCATCCGGGCGCATCTCTGCGCGATGTTGCTCTTTTTCGCCACATTAATACTCTTGCGCACGGTGATGTCTTCGGATTCAGGGAGTGCAATGACCGCGCCGCCATAGACTTTTTTACACACGCCATCTTTACTCAGTTCATGCAGGTCGCGGCGGATTGTATGTTCCGAAACGCCTAACCTGCTGGCGAGTTCGGAACAGATGACTCTGCCGTTTTCCTGCAAGATCTGATAGATAAGCGCCTGGCGCTGTTCAGGGAATGCTGCGTAATCGAGCATCAATACTCCAGTGGAATAAACATCGAGCAATAACAAGCATAATTGTGCATTATGGTTCACGATGTCAACATCCCTTTAGGGAACCTATTGTTTGGATACAACAAGAAGAGGTTAGCTATGAAGGTTGCGCATATGGCGTTATGGACACGGGATCTTGAGCAACAAGCTCAATTCTGGGTCACGTTTTTTGACGCAAAGATCAACGAAAAATACTGCAGTAAAACCAATCCAGGATTTGAATCCTATTTTGTCAAAATTGGTGAGGATATCGCGATTGAGTTAATGACTAAGCCTGGACTGACAAAACATGCTCCCAACAATAACACCTCAGGCTGGGTGCATCTCGCCATTTCAGTTGGCGGCAGTGAAAACGTTGATGCCATGGCGATGCGTGCAAAAGAACAGGGGATATTAGTTTCTGACCCGCGCACCACCGGTGATGGCTATTACGAAGCGGTGATACGCGATCCTGACGGCAATTTGATTGAAATTGTGGCCTAAGGCTTCACGCCATCTCCAGTAGAAACGTTGTACCTGTTACCGACTATTGATGAGCATGATTCATAAGGTTGTCCTTCTTTTCACCTCTAATCACCCGCCTGTCGAGTCTCTATAATTTTTATAGTTTTCAGCATCGGTGGCGCGTGCTGCCACCGTTTTGGAGAGTCGAAATGCAAAATCAACGGAATACCGTCTCCAGCGCCGGCGCGGAGATTATGAGTCAACAATTTGATGGTAACAGCGTCTTTCCTCGCGGAGAGAAAAATGAAGCGTATGCGAAATATTTCACTGGCGACAGCTATCTGACCATGCTCTCCATGGAAGGCGTGGTCATTGGTAACGTAGCATTTGAGCCGGGCTGTCGTAACTTCTGGCATATCCATCATCAAGGGGGACAAATCTTGCTGGTGACCGGCGGCAGAGGCTGGTATCAGGCGTGGAATCAACCGGCGCGCGAACTGAAAACTGGTGATGTCGTACACATCCCGGCGGGAATGAAACACTGGCACGGTGCTGCGCGTGATAGCTGGTTTGCCCATATCGCTGTGGAAATCCCGGCAGCTGGCGCATCGAACGAGTGGCTTGAACCGGTAAGCGACACTGAGTACAACCTGCTCCCCTGAGCTGTGCGGGGCACGCGTTCTGCAGGTAAAGAATCCGATGCCCGAAGTGAATCACTTTGAGCTGATTATTGATACAGTCCTGTATCTACATGACCTGAATCCGTATATTCCAACGCTGGCGCTGGTACTGCTTTGTCATTGATATTGCCTCATTGAAATAAGTGCAGAAAAAAGACGCGGATTTCCGCGCCTTTTCTTTTGTTAGTGTGTCGATGGCGATACTTCAGGATTATCCATATACAGCGTCTGGCTGGGGAACGCAAAGTCGGCGTCGTGTGCCTTGACTATCGAAATAATCTTTAAATAAACGTCCTGCTGTACCGCAAGCCATTCCTGCCACACGGTGGTTTTCGTGAAGCAATACACCATGATATTCAGCGATGAGTCGGCGAATTCATTAAAATAAACCAACAGGGTTTGTTTCTGGTCTATTCCCGGATGGTTTTGCAGCATTTCTCTGACCGACTCGACAACGGCACTGACTTTATCAGCATCTTCATATCGTAACCCGATCACCGTTTTGATGCGGCGGTTCGTCATCCTTCCTGGGTTTTCTACGCTGATAGAGGAGAAAATCGAGTTTGGGACATATAACGGACGATGATCGAAGGTGTTTATTTTGGTCATTCGCCAGCCGATTTCCGTAACTGTACCTTCAATATTGCGGTCCGGGGAGCGGATCCAGTCGCCGATGCTAAAGGGTCTGTCGAAGTAGAGCATAATCCCTGAGAAAAAGTTGCTCAGAATGTCTTTGCCTGCCATACCTACAGCGATACCGCCGATGCCGCCGAAGGTTAATAGGCCGGATAAGCTCATACCGAAATGTTCGCCATACAGCAAAATGATGGCAACCACGATGGTAATTTTGATGATGCGCGACAGGATCCTCGCGCTGGTGATATCTCTGCCTTTATTAATCTGCGTCTTTTCAAACTGATTAATTACCAGAAAAAGTTTGATGGTAAGGATCAGCGCAATCAATGAGGTGCAGATAAAGTCGACCACGCTGGAGGAGATAAATTTCAGGCTGTAATTTTCGATAACGTTATTAGCAATACTGCCTAACGTCCCGATGATAATGGCATAGACAAGAAATTGCGCGGCATGAAATATGAATCCTTTGCAGCGACGCTCTCCACGATGATACCAGACGCTCATCAGAACCAGCGCGGCACAGCAGCTGAGAATTACCGTCAAATTAAACGCATTATTTATAAACAGTTCAGCGATCATGATTCTTCCAACAGCTCCGTGGTAGTGAAATATCTTCTGATATCCTAATCCTCGAATATTTTACTCAGTTCTGGCGGTCAGATCATTAATCCATAGGGGAGATATATAATGCAATTAGCGCTATTTTCGGCGAAATAGCGCTGGTATCCACCCTGAAAGCGGTTTATGTAGCAGACAGTCAGTTGATGTCATGGTATTGTTAGCGCAAAGTAACAAGGTTTTCATCTGCAAAAGGACAGTACTATGATCATGGCTAAGCTGAAGACAGCGAAGGGACGGAAGTTTCTGTTGTGCCTGCTTGGGGTGTTTATTATCGCAGCGTCGGTCGTGACGCGAGCGACGATCGGTGGTGTGATTGAACAGTATGACATTCCCCTATCCGACTGGACCGCTTCAATGTACGCCATTCAATCGGCAATGATTTGTGTCTACAGCATGGTGTTTACGATTCTGTTGGCTATCCCGCTGGGAATCTATTTCCTCGGCGGCGAGGAGCAACACTAAGCGTTTGTTATGCCGGATGAGATCGCCATCCGGCATTGAGTTGTGTGGTTAATCGTCTTCTTCATCATCCAGTTCAACTGGCGTCTGATATTCATCCGGCTTGATGACCAGCAGGTCGCAGCGTAGGTGATCGATAACCTGTTCAGCGGTGTTACCAAGGAACGCGGCAGAAATACCGGTACGACCGACGGTACCCAGTACTACAATACCCGCCTGCAAGTGCTCGGCTAAATCAGGAATGACCTCTTCAGGCAATCCTTTTTCAACGTGCGTCACTTTCTCATCGATACTGAATTTCTGGCGCAACGCCTTCATGGCCAGCAGATGCTGTCCACGGATCGCGTCGTTATAAACGCTGGGGTCAAACTCAGGTAGTTCAATTGCGATATTGATTGGCGTAACAGGGTAGGCGCCAACCAGATGCACTTCAGTATGGTTAACCTGTTCTGCTAGTTGCAGCGTCTCTTTGACCAGTTTTTCATTGAGCGCGTTGTGATAAGGCTCTTCACTGGCGAGGTTCACCGCAACCAGCGCTTTACCCTCTTCAGGCCATGGCTGATCTTTAACCATCCATACCGGGCTTGGACATTTGCGCAATAAATGCCAGTCGGTAGGCGTGAAAATTACGGCTTCGAGGCGGTCGTGTTGGTGTGCCATTTTGAGGACCAGGTCATGCTGAGCGCTAATGACTTCCTGGATGATGGCTTCAAAGGGACGGTTATGCCATACCACTTTAATTTCAAGAGGGATCCCTGCTTCGATGTAGTATTTTGCTTGTTCACGGATCCATGCTGTTCGCTGGCTGATGACCCCCTGACGCATTGCCGTACGCTCATCGGGCGACAGCAGGGTAGTCATCTCGTAGGAAAAGTCATAGATTGGCAAAAAGGCTTTAATTTTGCCACCAATCCGTTGATGCAAATAAACAGCTCGCCGTAATGCTGGTTGATCGTCCTGGTTTGGATCGATGACGACCAGCATATTTTTATACATAGCCATACAGGGTCTCCTTACAACTGTCATCGCAGTTTGTAATTAAAAGAGTAACCCAATAATGTGGATTGAAACAGGGGAGAACCTCCTGCCAGATCAATAAATCGGGAAAATTTAGCGATTTGACAGAAGGATAACAGAAATGCTTGCGGAAAGATTACGCAACGTTACGCGTGTGGCCAGCAAGAACTGCCAGCGCGTCGCTATTCTCAATAGTTATGTATTTGCCTTTCACTGCCAGCATACCGCTTTTCTGGAAACGACCCAACAGGCGGCTGATGGTTTCAACCGTCAGACCCAGGTAGTTACCGATGTCGCCGCGGGTCATGGTCAGGCGGAACTCACGAGGCGAGAATCCGCGCTGGGCAAAGCGGCGAGACAAGTTGTAGATAAAGGCCGCCAGGCGCTCTTCTGCATTTTTCTTCGACAACAGCAGGATCATATCCTGGTCGCCTTTGATTTCGCCACTCATCAGACGCATCATCTGCTGACGCAGATTCGGCATTTTTCCGGACAGGTCATCAAGGGTTTCGAAAGGAATTTCGCAAACCATTGAGGTTTCCAGCGCCTGGGCAAAGCTCGGGTGATGTCCGCTGCCAATCGCGTCAAAACCGACCAGATCACCCGCCAGATGGAAGCCGGTAATTTGCTCATCGCCTTGTTCGGTAATGGTATAGCTTTTAATCGTTCCGGAGCGGATAGCGTAGAGTGATTTAAGTTCATCACCTGCTTTAAAGAGCGTTTGCCCCTTTTGGATAGGCTTTTTGCGCTCGATGATGTTATCGAGCTGGTCAAGCTCATGCTCGTTAAGTGTGAACGGGATGCAAAGCTGGCTGATGCTGCAATCCTGGCAATGGATAGCACAACCGCCAGACTGAATGCGCCGTATAATTCGCTTTTCCGGGATCATAGGTCTGCTCAAGCCGTAATTGATATTTGTCAATTTTAACATCTTTTTGGTGAGCACGTAAGCCTGAGCTACTCCCAATAGAGAATAATTCAGGTATAACCGGAATGAATGTTTGTAACTCTTTGATTAACCGCATTAAATTTGTGGTCACATTATGCGAAAGTGTGACGAATAAGGCATTAATTGCCTGGAATCTAGAGTAGCAAATAACCTTCGTGACGCAATAACCACTCTTTTCGCTGCACGCCGCCAGCATATCCAGTCATGGTGCCGTTACGCCCAATGACGCGATGGCAGGGGACCACAATGCTTACCGGGTTGGCGCCATTGGCCGCACCGACGGCTCTTGCTGCACCGGGGCGCCCTAACTGTTCGGCCAGTTGACCATAGTGCATGACTTGCCCACACGGGATAGTGCGTAATACTTGCCAGACTTCACGCTGGAAAGGCGTGCCAGCCGTTGCCGTTTCCAGCGTGTCAATAATGCTGAGATTCCCGGCAAAATACTCCGACAGTTTATCGCTTAATCCGCCAGGGTTTTTGGCTGTAATACGCTGATAACCTTCTGTGCGGTAATGAATATCCAGCAATTGTTCCATGCGATCGCGGTGCTGATCCCATTCCACCGCGCGCAGGCGAAATTGCTCATCACAAATAACCCACAGCGGGCCCAGCGGCGTGTCGATGGTGTCTTCCAGTAAGTTCAGCATCCGTTTCTCTCATTACAGCGTTCAGGCGAGGTTACACATTATCACGGCAGCAACAGTTGCAGCTATACCCCTAAAAACGGATATCTGTATGTCGTGAGTAGATCTTTTCAGCGGAGCGAGCCAGGTGAATTATTGGAAATAATCGTAAACCGTTGTCGGTATAATAGTGCGCGGTTATGATAATGCTCGTCGTAATTCGCTGGAGGAAGAAACATGAATCTTGATGATGCTTCGCTGTTTCTGGATGCTATGGGGGATGTCCAACCACTGAAGGGCTGCGCCGATGTACACTGGCAGCCAACGCGTAATATCCGCACTCCGGCGCGTATCGATACGCTTCAACTGGATAACTTTCTCACGACGGGGTTTCTCGATATTATCCCGTTGAACGAGCCGCTTGAGTTTCGTCGCGAAGGTTTACAGCACGGCGTGACTGACAAACTGCGAACCGGAAAATATCCGCAGCAGGCGAGCCTTAATCTCATCCGCCAGCCCGTAGAAACATGCCGCCAGATGCTATTCAGTTTTATTCTGCAGGCACAGCAAGATGGATTACGTAATGTGCTGGTGATACACGGTAAGGGGCGTGACGATAACGCTCATGCCAATATTGTTCGCAGCTATGTGGCGCGCTGGCTGACAGAATTTGATGACGTCCAGGCCTACTGCGCCGCTTTGCCGCATCACGGCGGCAGCGGGGCATGCTATGTGGCATTACGTAAAACCGCGCAGGCAAAACAGGAAAACTGGGAGCGTCACGCTAAGCGCAGCCGTTGAGCCACGTATTCATCAGGCGGCCAATACTCTGTTCCTGCCTTCGTGCTTGGCTTTGTACAACGCGTCGTCCACGCGTTTGAATAATTCATCAATACTTTCGTTCGTTTCGTGCCGCGCAACGCCAATGCTGACGGTAAAGCGGGGAAGACCAGGGAGAGTAACCTTAGCTACCGTCGCGCGGATCACTTCTGCAAGATTGAGGGCGGCATCCAGCGAGGTTCGCGGCAGCAGCAGCACAAATTCTTCACCACCCCAGCGAAAAATAAGATCGTCTTTTCGTGCACAGGATTCCAGTGTGCGGGCCAGAGCACAAAGCACTTCATCGCCTTTTAAATGACCGAAGAGATCGTTAATGCTTTTAAAACGATCGATGTCGATCAACAACAGACTGTAGTCCTGCGTCAATGATACCGCATGCGTCTGCTCCGGCTCGGTTACCTGATAAAAATGTCGGCGATTAAGTAATCCCGTTAAGGGGTCACGCAGAGCGGCATGCCCAAGCTCCTGTTCCAGCCGTTTTTGTTCGGTAATATCATGAATAATGCACAACATGAGTTTATTACCGTAAATTTCAATCGGTCCGGCGTAGGTTTGCACATGACGTGAGGTGCCGTCTGCCAGTTTATGGACAAAGTGCAAAGGCTTATGGCCGCCGGGCAGATGGGCGATTTCATGCATCACCGGCAATATATGGCGGCCCAGCATGTTGATCTCCCAGGTATGTTTCTGGCACATCACATCAAGGTTGTAACCATAAAAATTCAGGGCACTGAGGTTTGCATCAACGATCAGGCCATCGCGGGACGGATCAATCAGTAACATTGGCGCGGAGTTGGTCTGGAAAAAACGCGCATAAAAGCCCTGTTTTTTTCGTTGATAAGTTGCTGAACGGCTGGCTTTCAGACCTTGCGCAGTAGGCGTTTCAATGCCTTCGAAAAGGATAACATCCCCCACGCCCGGCAGAGATTTAATGGACAGGCGGCTAGCCAACGCGATTTCCTCACCATCGCGGTAAACCGTGAGGATCTCAACAACGTGATGATGATTGCTCAAGTCACTGAGATACATGGTTAAATCATTTTGAGAATGCGTTGAGAATATGCCCTTGCGCAGTGGGGAAAAACAGAGATCCTGCATTAGCTCACGTGCAACGATATTAGCGAACACCAGTTCTTCAGTTTGTGGCGAAACAATCCACACCGGAAAGGTTAACAAATCCAGTGAATGCAGCTCGGTTGTGCTCATCGATAATCCCGTTATCTTTATCTGCTGTGTTGCCCGTTTAATGGCGAATATTTTAGATATTACAGTCTCACAAAGTTATTGATTGTCGGTGAGACAAGGGTTGTACGACTGGCTTTTGTTTGATGCTGTTTTCTGGTTGTATCAGTTCATGAATCTTATGCGCTGGCAGCGGTTTTGCAAACAGGAAACCTTGCAGCATGCTACATCCCATCTGGGTAAGAAGTAATTCCTGCTCCTGGGTTTCTATTCCTTCAGCCACCACGCGCATATTCATGGAGTGAGCTATGTCAATAATGGTAGACACAATTTTTGTATTTTTACTGTTCTCGCTAATATCTTTGACAAATATCCTGTCGATTTTTAATTCCCGTGCCGGAAGTGACTTCAACATCAGTATATTTGAATAACCAGTGCCGAAATCATCAATAGAAACGGTGATCCCCAAAGCAGAGAAAGCATTCAGGATTTCAATACTGCGTTTTAAATTTTTAAGTGCAGTGCTCTCCGTGAGCTCCAGCGTGAGACAGGCAGGTGAAAGTTGGTATTGCGCCAGGGCGTTGCAAACAACATCAATAATATCATGCTGTTCAAACTGGGCGGGGGAGAGGTTAACGGCGAGCGTCCATTCTGTATTCCCTTGTAATGTCCACTGATGCAACTGCAAACATGCCTGTTGGATAACCCATTTGCCGACGGGAATAATCAGGCCCGTTTCTTCCAGCGCAGGCAGAAATTCAGCCGGTAGCAGCATGCCGCGCTCCGGATGATGCCAGCGTAATAATGCTTCAAAACCAGTCAGGGAATGATCTCCGGCGGTATATTTAGGCTGATACCATAGCTCAAACTGGTTGCGTTCAAGCGCTTGTGAAAGTTCCTGTAGAAATGTCGGCGGCGTATCAGCGATAGCTTCCATCTGGGGACTATAAATAGCCCAGCCGTTTCTGCCCGCCTGTTTGACATGATACATCGCCATATCGGCCTTCACTTTTAGCTCATGCAGTGTCGAGCCATGTTCGGGATAAATACTGCTCCCCGCACTTAACGAAACCCGAATGGTATGACCGAATAAGGTAAAGGGGTCACCGATCGCATCTGAAATTTGCGCAAGCAAGGCGGAGATAGCCTGCGGGTTGCAGTCTGGAACCAGCAGGATAAATTAATCTCCCCCCAGTCTTGCCAGCGTCATTGAGTCATCAAGGCAACTGTAGATACGCTGTGTACTGGCAATCAGCAGTTGATCACCGATGTGATGCCCCCAGGTATCGTTAACGACTTTAAAACGATCGAGGTCGATAAATACCAACGCGAAATGCTGTTGATGCAATTTGGAATGCCGCAGGCAGGCCTGTAAGCGGGTATCTATTTGCGTTCGATTAGCAAGTCCCGTCAGCGCGTCGAAGTGGACCTGATGTTCAAGCTGGCAGTTCAACTGATGCAGGTTGTCAGCCAGTCGGGAAGTGCGCAGTTGTGAATCCACCATTGAGACGACCAGCATGATACCCAAAATAATCAGCGTGACGGCGCAGACCCAGACAGAGAGTTCCAGCGTACTGAGCCCATCGTGCGCAGTGTGTCCAAAATGGGTGAACGTTGCCGCTCCCATACCGGTGTAATGCATAGAAGCAATTGCCAGCGCCATAATAAGGGCAGCAATAAGTCGGTTAATCAGCACGCGACGGGTGTTTTGGCGTAAATGGAAGGCCAGCCATAAACCTACGCCAGACGCAACGACGGCAATAATTACAGAGAGCAATATCAGCGAGCGATCCCATGAGATGGCCACATGTTCGATAATGGCATACATGCCAACGTAGTGCATCGTGACAACGCCGGCACTCAATATGCTGGTGGCAATGACCAGTCGTTTTGTTGATAACGTATTACCGGAAATAGCGATATTGATGGCGAGGGTTGCAGAAATGAGCGCAATAAAGAACGAAAACGCGGTGAGTGATAGGTGATAATTGATCGGCATAGTCATTTTCATGGCCAGCATACCGATAAAATGCATCGACCAGATCCCCATACCCAGCGTAGCGCCGCCAGATAGCCGCCAGAAGGTAGATTCACGTTTGCTGGAGATTGCTACCTTACCCGCACTGTCGAGGGCAATAAAGGAGGCAATAAACGCGACAACAAAGGAAATCCCAATCAATACAGGGTCCCACGACACGTGCAACAT
This sequence comes from Citrobacter sp. RHBSTW-01044, assembly GCF_013781945.1. Classification (NCBI taxonomy): domain Bacteria; kingdom Pseudomonadati; phylum Pseudomonadota; class Gammaproteobacteria; order Enterobacterales; family Enterobacteriaceae; genus Citrobacter; species Citrobacter sp. RHBSTW-01044. The sequence goes on from NZ_CP056180.1 coordinate 2,268,844, forward strand.
CTTACTACCTATCGAAAAAAAGCCGTGATGATAAATCTAGCAGGTTTTGTCCAGTTAACCTGATAAAACCAGGAATGTTCTTGTGTTTTTACAATGAGTATTAGAGCGAAGAGCAAGATATTGAAAATGATAAGCCATTACTTATATAACCATTCATAAAAATTATGTTTCTGTGTGTTTTATGCTCGTCACGTGCTCGCCATCACAATAATCTGATGGTGGGGAACATTACCGCCATTGGCGGGATAAAGTGCTGAACTATTATGAATGGATAGTGTAATTTATTGACTTAAGTAAAAGGTCTGCTGGCTCTCATTGAAAGTTCAGCTTTCGTCACAGAGCAATGGAAATCTGTATTGCAGATGCTATAAAAATAACATCCACGTTATTTCTTGGTGCACAGGGTTAAAATGTTAAATGATATTAGCGTCAGAACCTTTATTGTTTTATTTCTGCTCATTACAGCGGTTGCGCTCAATGTTGTTGAAATGATTTTTTCGGCTACCCCAGAAATTATTATTGGCACTAATGCGGTAAGCATTATTTCTATATTATGTTTGTGGTGGTACATGACGAAATATCTGGTCATGCCGATTAATACGGTTAAAAGAAGCATTGAAGAAGTAACATCCGGGAATCTGGCAATCAGTATTCCCGAATTTGGTAATAACTGTGCGGGTAGACTAATTCCTGGCATCAATAGCTTATCAAGTAATATTTCAGCACTCGTTAATGAGATCAGAACATCCTCGCAAACGGCGATGACGCTTTCTGAACAGCTGGCGGAACGCAGCGCTGAGCTTTCAGTGAAAACAGAACAGCAATCCGGAGCATTAATGCAGACGGCTGCCAACATGGATGAAATAGCGGTTAATACGCGGAATAATGCTGATAACACGCAAATAGCCAGCGCCCAGGCAACAATTGCCACGCAATGCGCCCGTCAGGGTGGCGAATTAATGGTGCAGGTTGCGACAAATATGCGTTCAATCACCGAATGCGCACAGCAAATGACAGAAATTATTACGCTGATAGATGGTATTGCATTCCAGACCAATATTCTGGCATTGAATGCTGCTGTGGAAGCTGCAAGGGCCGGTGAACATGGCAAAGGGTTTTCCGTGGTGGCCGGTGAGGTAAGAATGCTTGCACACCGTAGTGCAGATGCTGCTAAGAATATTAAGCAACTGATTGCCCAAACCCATCAAAATGTTCAGCAAGGCGCTGCTATTGTGCGTGAAGCTGAAAAAAACATGCATGATATTGTCGGGGGGGCCGGGCAATTAAACCAACTGATGGGCGAGATATTAACCACTACGCAGGAGCAGGAGAAAGGAATTATCAGAATTACCCACGCTCTGGCCGAACTGGAGAACGTCACCCAAAGTAATGCCATTATGGTTGATGAGCTTTCTGACTCCTCAGGTATCCTGAAAAATCAGGTGATTGACCTTCAATCGCGAACGCATAAATTTCGCTTAAGTCATGCGCTTGAATCAGAGAGACGCCAGCGGGCCTGAGACGGGCATCTCGTAACCAGCGCCGCATTCGTCGGCGCTTTTCTTATTATCAGATACTTTTTATGAATCATTTCAGCACAATGGGACAATGAGATATTGCTTAACATATTCTGACAGCTAGACTAACGAAAAAAGCTGAATGTTTGTGGAGGCGCTGTGGAAGCCATTAAGGGAACGGATGTTAATGTGCCGGATGCCGTGTTTGCCTGGCTGTTGGATGGCCGTGGTGGGGTGAAGCCACTGGAAGATAACGATGTTATCGACAGTCAACATCCCTGCTGGCTGCATCTTAATTATACCCATCCTGAAAGCGCGCAATGGCTGGCGACAACGCCTTTACTTCCCAATAACGTGCGTGATGCGCTGGCGGGTGAAAGCACGCGCCCACGCGTAAGTCGGGTAGGGGAAGGTACGTTGATTACGCTGCGCTGTATTAACGGCAGCACCGACGAGCGACCTGACCAACTGGTTGCGATGCGCTTATATATGGATGAACGTCTGATTGTCTCAACGCGTCAGCGTAAAGTATTGGCGCTGGATGATGTGGTCAGCGATCTCCAGGAAGGCACGGGAGCGGCTGATTGTGGTAGTTGGCTGGTGGATGTTTGCGATGCACTAACCGATCATGCCAGTGAGTTTATCGAACAACTGCACGATAAGATTATCGATCTGGAAGATAACCTGCTCGATCAGCAAATTCCGCCGCGTGGTTTCCTGGCATTGCTGCGTAAGCAGTTAATTGTGATGCGCCGCTATATGGCGCCTCAACGCGATGTCTATTCCCGGCTGGCGAGCGAACGTTTTTCCTGGATGACCGACGACCATCGGCGGCGGATGCAGGATATCGCTGACAGGCTAGGGAGAGGGCTGGATGAAATAGATGCCTGTATTGCCAGGACCGGTATTATGGCGGATGAAATTGCGCAGGTTATGCAGGAGTCTCTGGCTCGCCGAACGTATACAATGTCATTGATGGCAATGGTTTTTCTTCCCAGCACATTTTTAACCGGGCTGTTTGGCGTTAACCTCGGCGGTATCCCTGGCGGTGGCTGGCAGTTTGGCTTCTCACTTTTTTGTATTCTGTTAGTGGTCCTGATTGGTGGTGTTACTTTATGGTTGCATCGTAGTAAATGGTTGTAACAACAACGTTTTTTAGTGACTTTTGCGCATGAAAACGTCCTGGTTTTTGAGCGAAGTCAATAAACCATCTACCTATTCGGGGCAATATCTCTCTCGCAGGTGAATGCAACGTCAAGCGATGGGCGTTGCGCTCCATATTGTCTTACTTCCTTTTTTGAATTACTGCATAGCACAATTGATTCGTACGACGCCGACTTAGATTAGTCGGCTTTTTTTTGCCTGCAGGAAATCAGCGTCTACCCTAAAAGAGCCAACCTGAATAACTGGAGGGGTATATGAACTGTCTGATTGCAACGCCGCACACTGATTCGCTACCGACCGACCCGGTTCCCATTCCCGATCCCATACCTCGTCCGCAGCCAATGCCGGATCCCCCACCGGATGAAGAGCCGATTAAATTGTCGCATCGCGGGCGCAGATCTGCGAGGATACGCGCCTGCTGATTGTGAGTTTTTACCGCGAGATTAAATTGTGACCGCTTTTTCAACCCTGAATGTTTTACCTGCTGCCCAACTCGAGAATCTTAACGAGCTGGGTTATCTTGAAATGACGCCTGTTCAGGCTGCTGCGTTACCGGCAATTCTGGCGGGGAAAGATGTTCGCGTGCAGGCTAAAACCGGCAGTGGCAAAACGGCGGCTTTTGGTCTTGGATTATTACAGCATGTTGATGTCGCGCTGTTTCAGACGCAGTCCCTGGTGCTGTGCCCAACGCGCGAGCTTGCTGACCAGGTGGCGGGTGAGCTGCGTCGCTTAGCGCGCTTTCTGCCTAACACCAAGATCTTAACGTTGTGCGGTGGGCAGCCCTTTGGCGCACAGCGTGACTCCCTGCAGCATGCGCCACATATTATTGTCGCAACGCCGGGGCGTTTACTCGACCATCTGCAAAAAGGCACTGTTTCTCTGGATGCCCTGAATACGCTGGTGATGGATGAAGCCGATCGCATGCTGGATATGGGCTTTAGCGATGCGATTGATGATGTCATTCGCTTTGCGCCGGCTTCGCGTCAGACCTTACTGTTTTCTGCGACCTGGCCGGAAGCCATTGCCGCCATTAGTGGCCGGGTGCAACAAAATCCATTAACGATCGAAATTGATACCGTTAACGCGCTGCCGGCGATTGAGCAGCAGTTTTTCGAAACTTCCAGCCACGGCAAAATTCCGCTGCTGCAAAAATTGCTCAGTCAGCATCAACCTGCATCATGCGTAGTTTTTTGTAATACCAAAAAAGATTGTCAGGCCGTGTGTGACGCACTGAATGCGGCGGGGCAAAGCGCGCTCTCACTGCATGGCGATCTTGAGCAGCGCGATCGCGATCAGACGCTGGTGCGTTTTGCCAACGGCAGCGCGCGCGTTCTGGTTGCTACCGATGTGGCCGCGCGTGGTCTGGATATTAAATCACTTGAGCTGGTGGTTAACTTCGAACTGGCGTGGGATCCGGAAGTCCACGTCCATCGTATCGGACGTACCGCGCGTGCCGGCAACAGTGGTCTGGCGATTAGCTTCTGTGCACCGGAAGAAGCGCAGCGAGCCAATATTCTTTCTGAAATGCTGCAACTGAAGCTGAACTGGCTGCCAGCCCCAGCTAACGGCCCAATCCTGCCGCTGGAAGCTGAGATGGCGACGTTATGCATTGATGGCGGTAAAAAGGCTAAAATGCGTCCCGGCGATGTTCTCGGCGCGCTGACCGGTGATATTGGTCTGGAAGGCGCCGATATCGGCAAAATTGCCGTTCATCCGGCGCATGTCTATGTCGCTGTTCGCCAGACTGTAGCGCATAAGGCATGGAAGCAATTGCAAAACGGTAAGATAAAAGGCAAGACTTGCCGGGTTCGGTTATTGAAATAACCACTCGTCGGAGCGCCTGATGGCGCTCCGCTTATCCGGAACTATCGACTTACTTCACTTCCACGACGTTCAGGCGCAGCTCATCCAGTTGAGCATCGTCTTCTTCTGGCTGCCAGCCCGCAGGCTGCAACGGGATCTCTTCACGATCGAACGCTAAATCACCGCCGTCCACAACCTCTGAACCGTGCCTGATGCCTTTAAAATCGAACAGATTGATATCGCTCAGATGTGAAGGTACAACGTTCTGCATTGCGCTGAACATGGTTTCAATACGCCCTGGATAGCGTTTGTCCCAGTCGCGCAGCATATCGGCAATGACCTGACGCTGCAGGTTAGGCTGTGAGCCGCACAGATTACATGGAATAATCGGGAAACCTTTCGCTTCGGAGAAACGCTCGATATCTTTCTCACGGCAGTAAGCCAGCGGACGGATAACGATATGTTTACCGTCATCGCTCATCAGTTTCGGCGGCATACCTTTCATCTTCCCGCCGTAGAACATGTTTAAAAACAGTGTTTGCAGGATGTCGTCGCGATGGTGGCCGAGCGCAATCTTGGTGGCGCCTAACTCAGTTGCCGTGCGGTACAGAATGCCGCGACGCAGGCGAGAGCAGAGCGAGCAGGTCGTTTTGCCTTCAGGGATTTTATCTTTGACAATCCCGTAGGTGTTTTCTTCGACAATTTTATACTCCACGCCCAGTTGCTCCAGATACTCCGGCAGAATGTGCTCCGGGAAGCCAGGTTGTTTCTGATCGAGGTTAACCGCAACTAAGGAAAAACTGATCGGGGCGCTTTGCTGCAAATTACGCAGGATCTCCAGCATGGTATAGCTGTCTTTCCCCCCGGAAAGGCACACCATAATACGATCGCCGTCTTCGATCATATTGAAGTCGGCAATGGCTTCGCCCACGTTACGGCGCAGACGTTTTTGCAATTTGTTCAGGTTGTATTGTTCTTTCTTGCTAATATCTTGATTTTGCGACATTTAATAGAGGCTCAATTCATAGTGTGGCATCAGAAGAGTATGCATCACGCCGGATAGTCCGGCAAAAGAAGTCTGATATAAAAACTGTGGCGTGTATGGTACGGATAAGCGGGAAAAATGTCAGCACATTTAGGACAGGAATCGTGGGGTATAAGAGGTAGAAACAAAAAGCCCGCAGCGATGTGCGGGCCAGACAGCTTAGCGGACTACCAGTACCGAACACTCCGCATGACGCACCACGGCTGCGGCGTTAGACCCCAGCAGGTAGGTGGTGATGTCAGGTCGATGTGAGGCAATAATGACCATATCAGCCGGTAATTTTTTGGCCATCTCCAGAATCTTATCTTTTGGCGCACCTTCTGTGACATGAACGTGCACTCTGTCCGTTGGGATATTGAACTTCTTGATAATCTCTTCCAGTTGAGATTTTGCTTCGGCTTTCAGATCTTCCATGGCCGGTAACTCTGCCGAGTAGGCCAATCCCAGGGAAGCATAATAGGGCAGTGACGGAATTACGGTCAAAAAATGAACCTGTGCATCGTCAATTTTTGCCTCTGCTTCAACATGGGCAATAACACGTTGAGTTAATTCTGAGTCTGAAATATCGATGGGTACAAGAATCGTTCTGTTCATAAAACCTCCTGTTTAAGTATCCACCCAAAGCTTACCGCGTAATGGCACTTTATGTACAATGACAAAGATCACATTTTGGCATCACTTTATTTTTATTTCAGGAAACTTTCCTTTTATTACTCCATCGTAAAATCGACCTTTAGAAACGACGCTCAGGAAATCACGAAAAATACGAGCAGGGACATGCTGATATTGCAGAGTAGACAACTGGTGAAAGCGAATTTCTAGCGTGCGGGAGGATTCGTCATAGCCGACGGATGCAATACGGGATGATTTTACAGGATGATGATTCATTGCAGGTATCCTCTACTACAGGTCTTAATGCAAGATATCATCTATCAGAGATGTGTTTTAGCGCAACAGATATAATGTTTTGATCTGGATAAAACAGAATTGTTAGAACATAAAGAGAGCCCGCTGTTGCCAGCGGGCTGACGGATTAGAACTGGTAAACCATACCCAGTGCTACTACGTCATCGGTAGAGATGTCGTTTTGGCTGTAGAAGTTTTTATCTTCATCCAGCAGGTTGATTTTGTAATCAACGTAGGTGGAGAAGTTTTTGTTGAAGTAGTAAGTAGCGCCAACGGATGCGTATTTCACCAGATCCTGGTCGCCATCAGATCCGTTTACACCCAGATCCTTACCTTTAGACATCAGGAAAGAAACTTCCGGACGCAGACCGAAGTCGAACTGGTATTGCGCAGTCACTTCAAAGTTCTGAGTTTTGTTGGCAATCGTATTATCACTACCGTTTGAGCCACCATAAGGGGTCATGTTGCGGGTTTCGGAGTACATGGTTGCCAGGTAGATGTTGTTCGCGTCGTATTTCAGACCGACTGTCCACGCGTCAGCTTTATCACCGCCCGCGGTAGAATCGTTAACCTGCTCGTTAGTACGGTCAGAAGAGGTGTATGCTGCACCGAAGCTTACACCCATACCCAAATCGTAGGTCGAGGAGATACCGAAGCCGTCACCGTTGGAGTTCTTCATGTTACGATCGTCGCCACCGTTATTGGTGCCTTCCTGCTCTGGTGACTGATTTTCGTTCGCGCCCTGGTACTGCAACGCCACGTTCAGACCGTCAACCAGACCAAAGAAGTCGGTATTACGGTAGGTCGCCACGCCGTTCGCACGACCGGTCATGAAGTTGTCTGCTTTGGTGTAAGAGTCGCCACCGAATTCCGGCAGCATATCGGTCCAGCCTTCAACGTCGTACATTACGCCGTAGTTACGGCCGTAGTCGAATGAGCCGTAGTCGCCGACTTTAATACCTGCGAATGCCAGACGAGTCCAGGAGTCGCCTTTATCACCTTCGGTGCCGTTAGCCTGAACCTGATATTCCCACTGGCCGTAACCGGTGATCATATCGTTAACCTGAGTTTCGCCTTTGAAGCCCATACGCATATAAGTCTGATCGCCATCACTGTTAGCGTCATCAGAGAAATAATGCAGGCCGTCTACTTTGCCATAGAGATCTAATTTGTTGCCGTCTTTATTATAAACTTCAGCCGCGTGAGCAGCGCCTGCAGCCAGCAGGGCAGGAATTACGAGAGCCAGTACTTTTCTGTTCATTGAAATAATCCTTTAGTTTTTTTATTAACCTGTGACTACCCATGTAGGGAGTAAAAGCATGCTAAAGGAGAAGTTCCGTAAAGGGATAAATATGAATTGTTACGCCTTAAGTAAAACCTTAAAGAAATAATTCTACGGAAATGATGATAATTGTGGTGAATGTATGGATTGTAAATATATAAAATAAAAATTATACAAGTGAAGTGTGTTGGGCTATTCTGCGCCTGTTATATGCCTTTATTGTCACGTTTTATTTTTCGTTGACGTATTGATAGCTATTATTAATTAGCCAGCGAATAAATTGACAAGCCCGAACAACTGTTCGGGCTTTTTTTTGGGTTCCAGGTTAATACTGAGATAAACGCATTACTCGATACCGCTCTTTTCCGCTTTTCCTGCCAACTGCGCAAGGAAGTCGTAGCGTTTTTGCAGATCGGCTGCGGCGTCTTTCCAGAGCTGTTCTGCGACTTCTGGCTGTTGGGCATTCAGGCGACGGAAGCGCTGCTCGTTAAGCAATGTTTCGGCCAGGGCGTCAGACGGTGGGCGAGAGTCCAGCGCCAGCGGCAGCTTACCTTCATCTGCTCGACGTGGATCAAAGCGGTACAGCGGCCAGAACCCGGTTGCCGTGAGCTGACGCATCTGATCATGGCTTAGTGCGAGATCGTAACCATGCTCTTCACATGGGCTATAGGCGATAATCAGCGACGGACCTGGATAGGCCTCCGCTTCCTGGATAGCTTTCACCGTCTGGTTCAACTGCGCGCCCAGAGATATTTGTGCAACATACACGTGCCCGTACATCATCATACTGACGCCAAGATCTTTGCGAGCTTTGCGCTTGCCATGCTCACCAAATTTAGTGACGGCCCCGAGCGGCGTAGCTTTCGACGCTTGTCCGCCTGTATTGGAGTAACACTGGGTATCCAGAACCAGAATATTGACGTTCTCGGTCAGGCTCAGGACGTGATCCAGGCCACCAAAACCAATATCGTAAGCCCAGCCATCACCGCCAATCAGCCAGATAGATTTCTCGACCAGCGCATCGGCATCGGTTAACAACTGCTGTGCGCCGTCGACATCTTTCAGGTGCTGGCGCAGTGCTGCAACTTGCTCACGGCGCACCTCTGGCGTAGCTTCAGCGTGCAGGGCGTCATTCAGTTCAGCCGGAATGTTATCAGCAAACTGTTCCACTAAACGCATGACGCGTACACGGTGCTGATCCACCGTCAGACGGAAGCCCAGCCCAAACTCGGCGTTATCCTCAAACAGGGAGTTTGCCCACGCAGGCCCGCGACCATTGGCGTCGGTGGTATAAGGCGTTGAGGGCAGGTTACCACCATAAATTGATGAACAGCCGGTCGCATTGGCGATCAGCATGCGGTCGCCGTACAACTGCGTAAGCAATTTGATATACGGCGTTTCACCACAGCCAGAGCAGGCCCCAGAGTACTCAAACAGCGGTGTTATCAACTGCGAGGTACGAATATCAATGCGTTCCAGTTTAGTGCGATCGATTTCCGGCAGATTGAGGAAGTAGTCATAGTTAACTTTTTCTTCTTCCACGTGCTCAAGGCGCGACATCATATTGATGGCCTTGATCTCCGGGGTCTGGCGATCTTTCGCCGGGCATACTTCGACGCACAGATTACACCCGGTGCAATCCTCTGGCGCAACCTGCAGGACATATTTCTGACCGCGCATATCGCGTGATTTCACGTCCAGAGAATGCAGGCTGGCAGGGGCATTTTCCATCGCTTCTGGTGAAACCACTTTGGCGCGGATAGCCGAGTGCGGGCAGGCGGCTACGCAGTGGTTGCACTGGGTACACAGCTCTTCTTTCCAGATGGGGATCTCTTCAGCGATATTGCGTTTTTCCCAACGCGTGGTGCCCATCGGCCAGGTGCCGTCTGGCGGCAGCGCTGAAACGGGGAGGGCATCGCCCAGACCGGCGAGCATCGCCGCGGTGACGGTTTTCACGAAATCAGGTGCGGCATCAGAAACCACCGGTGGGCGATTAGCGCTATGTGAGTCAACTGGCTGAAGCGCCACTTCGGCGACGGATTCACGCGCCAGGGCCAGCGCCTGCCAGTTACGTTCAACCAGATCCTGCCCTTTACTGCTATAGCTTTTCGCAATCGCACCCTGCAATTCAGCCAGAGCGCTGTCGCCTGGTAAGATTTGCGTCAGATGGAAGAACGCCATCTGCATAACGGTGTTAATACGTGCAGCCAGACCGCACTCGCGGGCGATTTTGGCCGCATTAATCACGTAGAAACGCGCTTTCTTCTGATTCAGAACAGCCTGAACTTCCTGCGGCAGACGTGTCCAGACTTCATCCACACTGTACGGGGTATTAAGCAGGAATATACCGCCAGGTTTCAGGCGCTCAGCCATCTGATACTTATCGATAAATTGCAACTGGTGACAACCAACAAAATCGGCTTGCGACACCAGATACGCTGAGCGAATAGGTTGTTCACTAACGCGCAGGTGAGAAACCGTCAGACCGCCTGCTTTTTTCGAGTCATAGACGAAATAACCCTGCGCATACCACGGCGTAGAGTTACCGATAATCTTGATGTTGTTTTTGGTGGCCGACACGCTACCGTCACTGCCCAGCCCGTAAAACAGTGCCTCGAGCTTCGCGGTACCGGGCAGGGTGTTTTCCGGTAACGGTAGCGACAGGTTGGTGACATCATCATAGATACCGACCGTAAAGCGAGATTTCGGCTTCACGCTATTCAGCTCATTAAAGACCGCCATGACGCAGTCCGGGCCAAACTCTTTAGAAGAAAGTCCATAACGCCCGCCAATCACGCGCGGCAGCGTTTCTCGTTCGCCGCAGTTAAAGGCTTCCGCCAGCGCGGTCATTACATCCAGATACAACGGTTCAGCTTGCGCGCCGGGCTCTTTGGTGCGATCCAGGACGGCGATGCTCCGTACCGTTTCCGGCAGGGCGCGCAGTAAATGTCTGGCAGAGAATGGGCGGAACAGACGCACTTTCAGAACGCCTACTTTCTCGCCGCGTGCCAGCAGCTCTTCGACGACTTCTTCACTGGTTCCAATCGCCGAGCCCATCAAAATAATGACGCGTTCTGCCTGCGGGTGACCGTAGTATTCAAATGGCTGGTACTGACGGCCCGTCGCAGCAGCGAAATCGTTCATCGCCTGTTCTACGTGATCGTAAACCGCGTTGTACCACGGGTTTGTTGCTTCGCGTGACTGGAAGTAGGTGTCCGGGTTCGCAGACGTACCGCGAATAACCGGATGCTCCGGGTTGAGCGCGCGCGCGCGGTGAGCATCAATTTCTGCCTGTGGCATCAGCCCGAGGATTGTGTCATCGGCCAGCGGCACTATTTTATTAATTTCATGCGATGTGCGAAAACCATCAAAGAAATGAATAAACGGGACCCGGCTTTTCAGGGTGGCCATTTGCGAAATTAGCGCAAAGTCCTGAGCTTCCTGAACGCTGCTGGCGCATAGCATTGCGCATCCCGTCTGGCGCACCGCCATCACGTCGGAATGATCGCCAAAGATGGATAATGCGTGAGTGGCAATCGTACGCGCCGCAACGTGCAGCACAAACGGAGTCAACTGACCGGCCAGTTTGTACAGCGTCGGGATCATTAGCAACAGGCCCTGCGATGAAGTAAACGACGTAGAGAGCGCACCGGTCTGCAACGCGCCGTGAACGGTCGCTATCGCACCGCCTTCCGACTGCATTTCTACGACACGAGGGGTATCCCCCCACACGTTTTTAAGCCCGTTCCCGGCCCAGGCATCCGCCTGTTCAGCCATCGTCGAACTGGGCGTAATCGGGTAGATGGCGATAACCTCGCTGGTACGAAATGCGACCGAAGCAACCGCACCATTACCGTCAATTGTGATCATACTGACACCCTTACATTGCGCAAAAAAAGGGACACGCGTAACAGCGGCGAATCCTGTAGTTATCCTTTTAGTTTAGCAAAAGCGCTAAAGACAGATTTTCGCTTTTGTGTCCCTCGAATAAACAGAATGAATGGTTTGATCAAAGGAGCAGCCAAAAAATTGCCAGAAAATGTAAACAGTGCGCATAAATGCGCATATTGCCTCTCGACGGCGGTGTTTCCGCTGCCTATTATTTATGGCTGTGTCGTTTGGTTAATATTCAGAGGGGAGTAAGATGCGCGCAGCGTTTTGGGTAGGGTGTGCCGCGTTATTATTATCGGCTTGTAGTAGTGAACCTGTTCAGCAGGCAACCGCCGCGCATGTCGCACCGGGGATGAAGGCCGCAATGTCCAGTTCTGGAGAAGCTAATTGCGCCATGATTGGTGGTTCGCTCTCCGTTGCCCGTCAGCTTGATGGTTCAGCTATCGGAATGTGTGCGTTACCCAACGGCAAACGCTGTAGTGAGCAGTCGCTTGCCGCCGGAAGCTGTGGCAACTATTAAGCCACCGCGTTTCCTACATTAAATCCGCGAGTTTATACGTCAGCGTTTGTTCTGCTGTTGCCAGTGTTAACTGGTCAGCAGTCAGATCGACCTGTGCGCCTTGCTTAAACATGTCGCTGACGATCCCGTCGAGCGCGTTAAGCTGCGGATCGGCGCACATCATGCGGGTCATCGCCATATCTTTAACCTTCAACTCGCCGTCGGACAGTTTGCCCTGACCGTGGAATTGATTACACATCTTTCCCGATACCGTCATGTTTTCGCCAAAACTCAATTCGGGTTGGTTATTAGCGACGGTGACGGCTTTACCATTCACGCTCTGCAAAACGAAGCGGTGATGCTGCAACTGTTCGCGATTGACGGAAACTTTTCCATTGCTCACACAGCCAGCCATCAGCATGCTGAGCGCAATCAACGTGACAACTTTTTTCATTCAATTTCTCTACGTTTGTGACGGGAATACATTCAATATAATAATGATACTGAAGATTTTAGCATCGGTGATTATCTGAAAATGCCCCCCTGAATCCAGGGGAGCACGGGGATTAGAAGAGGGCGTTTGGACAGGTTTCGCCTTTGGAGATCTGTGCCAGATTCTGCAGTGTGGTCTCAGAAATGCTGGTCAATGCTTCGGCAGTGAGGAACGCCTGGTGACCTGTGAACAGCACGTTATGACAGGCCGACAGGCGGCGGAACACATCATCCTGAATCACGTCATTGGATTTATCTTCAAAGAACAGGTCGCGTTCGTTTTCATACACGTCCATACCCAGAGAACCAATTTTCTGGTTTTTCAGTGCATCGATAGCGGCTTGTGAATCGATCAACGCCCCGCGGCTGGTGTTAATAACCATCACGCCATTTTTCATTTGCTCAAAGGCTTCGTGATTGAGCAGGTGATAATTCTCCGGCGTTAACGGACAGTGCAGGGAGATGACATCGGACTCCGCGAACAGCGTTTTAAGATCGACATATTCAACGCCTAACTCCAGTGCGGCAGCGCTTGGGTAGGGATCAAACGCCAGCAGGCGCATCCCAAAACCTTTCAGGATCCGCAGTGCCGCAATCCCAATCTTACCGGTACCGATCACCCCAGCCGTTTTGCCATACATGGTAAAGCCGGTCAGCCCCTCAAGAGAGAAGTTGGCATCACGAGTACGCTGATAGGCGCGGTGAATACGGCGATTCAACGTCATCATCATGCCAATCGCATGTTCAGCGACGGCTTCCGGTGAATAGGCTGGCACACGGACGACCTGCAGGCCGAGCTCTTTTGCCGCGTCGAGATCGACGTTATTGAAGCCGGCGCAACGCAGCGCAATATATTTCACGCCATGCTTTTTCAGCTCTTCCAGAACCGGGCGGCTGCCATCGTCGTTGACGAAGATACAGACAGCTTCACAGCCATGGGCTGTTTTGGCTGTTTTCTCCGTCAGCAGAAAGTCAAAGAATTCAAGTTCAAAACCAAAAGCCTCGTTAACCTGCTGCAGATACTTCTTGTCGTACTGTTTTGTACTATAGATGGCGAGTTTCATAAGACTTTCTCCAGTGATTTTGACGTCACATTAATTCAATTCAAATTATTTTACAAAATCTAAAAAGTTATTGATAGTCATAGGCGTAATGAATAATTTCAGCGCATCTGTTGTTAGTGTGGGCAGGTTACTCAATTTCAACAACTGGATATTTTTCCGTCCAACTCAATACCCGTAATCGATGCAGGTAAAAAGCCAGCCGAATCACATCCAGACAGCTACGCTTATACAGGTAGCAAATATCGGGAGGGGTCATGTTAACTCACTCTGAAGCAAAGCGATGGGCCACCTTAATGCTTAAGGCGGCATTATGTGATGGTATGAAACCTGAGGAGATTTCCCGGCAGGTACATCTGGTCTGCGATCATCATGGTAGGGAGTGCCTCGAAGAGCTCATTGAGGAAATTCTGATAGAAGCTGGTCGTTTAGGACCTAAACATAGCGATGGAGAACTGAGGCCTCATTGAGTCTGAGTTCTTTATATTCCCGACGGCACGTGTAACAGCGTGCCATATAAAATTATGCATTATCTTATTGAAATAATTGTTATTTTATTGATTCCCGTTGATTAATAAATAGTGCATATACTTCATGGGAATTTATTCTTAATGTGGGCATATCCTGTTAAACATGCCACAATACTGGCCTAAACCGGCTTAAATTTTCGCTAAATCAGGATATTAACTACCCATGAAGGGTAAATATAAAGCCGCTCTGGCACTTCTCTTATTATTGATTCTCGTGCCGCTGACGTTGGTCATGACGCTTGGCCTGTGGGTTCCTACGCTGGTGGGCGTTTGGTTACCTGTTGGCACGCGCATCGCGCTGGATGAGAGCCCACGGCTGACACGGCATGGGCTGCATATTCCGGAACTCCGTTATCTGGTCGATGATTGCCCGCTAGCGCGCATTACTCAGGCCGATCTTTCCCATCCCAGCCGCTGGTTGCTCAATGTCGGGACTATTGAGCTGGATTCCGCTTGCTTGGCTAAATTACCGCAGACAGAAGCGTCTCCGGCAGCGCCCAAAACGCTGGCTGAATGGCAATCGATGCTGCCCAATACCTGGATTAACATCGACAAAGTTATTCTCTCCCCCTGGCAGGAGTGGCAGGGAAAACTGTCTCTCTCGCTAACGCCATCGACCCAGCAACTGCGCTACCAGGGTGAAAAAGTGAAATTCCAGGGGCGTCTGCACGGGCAAAATCTCACGGTAAATGAGCTGGATATAGCCGCGTTTGAAGGGCAACCGCCGGTAAAACTGGTCGGTGAATTTACCATGCCACTGGTTCCTGATGGACTACCGGTGAGCGGTCATGCGGTTGCTACTCTGAGCTTGCCGCAGGAGCCCTCACTGGTGGACGCCGAACTGGAGTGGCAAGAAAACAGCGGACAACTGATCGTCATGGCGCGGGATAATGCCGATCCGTTGCTCGATCTTCCGTGGGAAATAACCCGTCAGCAATTAACCATCAGCGACGGTCGCTGGAACTGGCCTTATCAGGGATTCCCGCTCAGCGGGCGGTTGGGCATGAAAGTTGAAAACTGGCAGGCCGGGCTGGAAAATGCGGTGGTGAGCGGGCGTCTGAACATACTGACCCAAGGCGATGCAGGTAAAGGAAACGCCGTATTAACGCTGGGGCCGGGTAAGCTGGGTGTGGATAGTAGCGACATGCCGTTACAGTTGATAGGCGAGGCGAAACAGGGTGACCTGATCTTTTACGCCAAATTACCCGCCAGACTCACCGGAAGCCTGAACGACCCGCAGCTGGCTTTCGAGCCAGGAGCGCTGCTGCGTTCGCGTGGACGGGTGATTGACTCGCTGGATATTGACGAAATTCGCTGGCCGCTGGCGGGCGTAAAAGTAACGCAGCGCGGCGTAGATGGCCGTCTGCAGGCTATATTGCGCGCGCATGAAAACCAGATGGGCGGTTTTGAATTGCATCTGGATGGTCTGGCAAATGATTTTCTCCCTGACGCGGGTCGCTGGCAGTGGCGGTACTGGGGAAAAGGCAGCTTTACGCCAATGCATGCGCGTTGGGACGTGGCGGGTAAGGGCGAATGGCATGACAACACCCTGAAGCTTTTTGATCTCTCCACCGGATTTGACCACCTGCAATACGGCACCATGAAGGTAGAAACCCCACGCCTGGTGATGGACGAGCCGATCATCTGGGTACGGGATGCCAACAAACCGACTTTTAGCGGCGCGCTGTCGCTGGACGCAGGGAACACCACTTTTACCGGGGGGAGCGTGTTACCGCCGTCAACCCTGAAGTTCAGCGTGGAAGGCACCGACCCGACGATTTTCCAGTTTAAAGGCCAGCTTCACGCGGGCGCGATAGGTCCAGTACAGGTAAATGGCCGTTGGGACGGGATCCGCCTGCGCGGACAGGCCTGGTGGCCAAAACAATCGCTCACCGTATTCCAACCGCTCATCCCACCAGACTGGAAAATGAAGCTACGTGAAGGTGAACTGTATGCGCAGGTTGCGTTTTCCGCTGCCCCGGAACAGGGCTTTGAAGCGGGCGGCCATGGGGTATTAAAAGGCGGTAGCGCCTGGATGCCCGATAACCAAATTAATGGCGTCGATTTTGTGTTGCCTTTCCGGTTTAGTGAAGGCGCATGGCAACTGGGTACGCGTGGACCTATTTCACTGCGTATTGCGGAAGTGGTGAATCAGGTGACGGTGAAAAATATCGCCGCCGATCTACAGGGGGCGTATCCCTGGAGTGAAGACAATCCGTTACTGTTAAGCGATGTCAGCGCCGAACTGCTAGGGGGCAAAGTCATCATGCAACAACTGCGGATGCCGCAGCACGATCCGGCATTATTACGGGTGCAGAATATCTCTTCCAGCGAGCTTATCAGCGCGGTTAATCCCAAGCAATTCGCTATGTCTGGCCCGGTCAGCGGTGCGTTGCCGTTATGGCTGGATAACGAAAAGTGGATCATTAAAGACGGCTGGCTGACCAATCCGGGGCCTATGACGCTGCGTATTGATAAAGACACGGCGGATGCCGTCGTCAAAGATAATATGGCAGCCGGTGCGGCCATTAACTGGCTGCGTTATATGGAAATAAGCCATTCCTGGACGAAAATAAATTTGGATAATCTCGGTGTCTTAACCATGCAGGCAACCGTAACTGGCAATAGCCGGGTGGATGGCAAAGTGGGGACGGTTAATTTGAATTACACCCATGAGGAAAACGTCTTTACGCTATGGCGTAGTTTGCGTTTTGGCGACAATTTACAGGCATGGCTTGAACAAAATGCAGCGCTGCCAGAATCCCATTGCCCGGAAGGCAAGGAATGTGAGGAACAACAATGAAAACGATAGCTGCCATGCTGGGTCTGCTGGCTTCATCTCTGCTGATCGGGTGCACACCCAGAATCGAAGTGGCTGCGCCTAAAGAGCCGATCACTATTAATATGAACGTCAAAATCGAGCATGAGATCCATATCAAAGTCGATAAAGACGTTGAGAGCTTATTAAAATCGCGCAGCGATTTGTTCTGAGGTCACGATGAAAAAACAGCTTGCAGTGATCCTGGTGGCATTGAGTTTATTCAGTGGCAATGGGTGGGCATTGACCTTGAATGAAGCCAGATCCCAGGGGCGGGTGGGCGAAACGCTTAATGGTTATCTGGTGGCATTGCAAACCGACGCCGAAACGCAGGCGCTGGTGAGTGAGATTAATAAAGCACGCAGCGCCAGCTATCAGCAACTGGCTGAGAGCAATAACATTCCTCCAGATGAAGTGGCGAAAATGGCCGGACAAAAGCTGGTCGCTCGGGCTAAACCAGGGGAGTACGTCCAGGGCATCAATGGTAAGTGGTTGAGAAAATAATAAATCTTCTCTGCACACAACCGGAGAGGCACGACGCTGACTTATTCATCGACATCGCAATAGTTGCCACACGGCATCAAACTGAGGCTGATATAGTTCAACACCGGTCGCGTTGCGGAGTGAAATCATGTGGCTTTTCAAGTGGTATGTCTGGAATCGTTGGATATTCAAGCTGTTAAGCCGGGATGTTGCCGAGCCAGAACAATTTTTGCTGCATTGCTGGGAAGAGAATCTGGCGAAGTGCAGAGATTATGCAACCATCTGGCGCGATATTAACCGCATTCACGGCAAACAGGTGCAGGTAAAGAAGTAAATGCTGGAGAAACCCTCCCACCGGATGGTGAGAGGGTGAAGTATCAGGCAGCGACGACGCTGTCGATAGCGGCTTTCGCATCGGACTGCGCTTTGGACGCCACTTCCGGGCCGTACGCAATGCCTTCAGCAAAGACGACGTTCACGTCGGTGATGCCGATAAAGCCCAGGAATACGTTCAGATACGGCGTGATCAGGTCGGTCGGCGTATCTTTATGGATACCACCACGGCTGGTCAACACGACTGCGCGTTTACCCGTCACCAGACCTTCCGGACCTTTCTCGGTATAACGGAAAGTCACACCTGCGCGGGCAATCAGATCGAAATAGTTTTTCAGCTGGGTTGGGATGTTGAAGTTATACATCGGCGCGGCGATAACAATCACATCATGCGCTTTCAGCTCAGCAATCAGCTCATCGGACAACGCCAGCGCTTCCTGCTGACGCGGTGTCAGCGGTGCATCGCTCGGGCGCAGCGCACCCACCAGTTCGCCATCCAGTACCGGAACAGGATTTGCAGCCAGGTCACGGACGGTGATTTCATCAGCGGAGTGCTTTTCACGCCACTGTTCAACAAAATAATCAGACAACTGACCAGACTGAGAGTACCCTGCCAGAATACTGGATTTAAGAACTAATACCTTGCTCATGGGTGTTTCCTTTTATGTGTTTGAAGGGGGTGTGCCCCGTTGCTTGTTGACACTTTATTCACAATCCTGTCGCAGTGATAGCGCAATATATCGAATCCTATGTTCGAAATTATTGAACAACACATGAAAAGCGCTGATGTGGTACTCTATACCTATCATCTAAAAGAGATTTAACCCGGCAGAGCACTGCCTTTTAACGCTATGACAGAACAACAAAAATTAACCTTCAACATGTTGCAGCAACAGCTGGATTCACTGATGCTGCGTGACAGACAGCGTTTTGCCCGCCGCCTGCAGGGCGTGAAGAAGGTTAAAAATCCTGATGCACAACAGGCCATTTACCAGGAGATGGCAAAAGAGATTGATCACGCTGCAGGTAAAGTTGTGCTGCGCGAAGCCGCGCGTCCGGTCATCAGCTACCCGGAAAACCTGCCCGTCAGTCAGAAAAAACAGGATATTCTGGAAGCGATCCGCGATAACCAGGTGGTGATTGTCGCCGGGGAAACGGGATCAGGGAAAACCACCCAGTTACCCAAAATCTGTATGGAGCTCGGGCGCGGGGTAAAAGGGCTGATCGGCCATACCCAGCCGCGTCGTCTGGCGGCGCGTACCGTGGCGAACCGTATTGCAGAAGAGCTGCAAACCGAGCCGGGCGGTTGTATCGGTTATAAAGTCCGTTTTAGCGATCATGTCAGCGACAACACCATGGTTAAGCTGATGACGGACGGTATCTTGCTGGCGGAAATCCAGCAGGATCGGCTGCTGATGCAGTACGACACCATCATCATCGATGAAGCGCATGAGCGCAGCCTGAATATCGATTTTCTGCTCGGTTATCTGAAAGAGCTCCTGCCGCGCCGTCCGGATCTAAAAATTATCATCACTTCGGCGACCATCGATCCGGAGCGTTTTTCAAAGCATTTCAATAATGCACCGATTATCGAAGTCTCTGGTCGAACCTATCCGGTGGAAGTTCGCTATCGTCCAATTGTTGAAGACGCAGATGACACCGAGCGTGACCAATTGCAGGCAATTTTTGATGCCGTAGATGAGTTAGGCCGTGAAAGTCAGGGCGACATTTTGATCTTCATGAGCGGCGAGCGCGAAATCCGCGATACCGCCGATGCGCTGAATAAGCTGGATTTGCGCCATACCGAAGTGCTACCGCTGTATGCGCGTCTTTCCAACAGCGAGCAGAACCGTGTGTTTCAGTCGCACAGCGGTCGCCGTATCGTGCTGGCGACCAACGTGGCGGAAACCTCGCTGACCGTTCCGGGGATCAAGTATGTGATTGATCCGGGTACTGCGCGTATCAGCCGTTACAGTTACCGCACCAAAGTTCAGCGCTTGCCGATTGAACCGGTGTCGCAGGCCTCTGCCAACCAGCGTAAAGGCCGTTGCGGTCGTGTTTCGGAGGGGATCTGTATTCGTCTGTATTCCGAAGACGATTTCCTGTCGCGCCCGGAGTTTACCGACCCGGAGATCCTGCGTACCAACCTGGCGTCCGTTATTTTGCAGATGACCGCCTTGGGGCTGGGCGATATCGCGGCGTTTCCGTTTGTTGAAGCGCCGGATAAACGTAACATTCAGGACGGTGTACGCCTGCTCGAAGAACTGGGGGCGATAACCACCGACGAACAGGCAACCGCTTACAAACTGACGCCATTGGGCCGTCAGCTCTCGCAACTGCCGGTGGATCCGCGTCTGGCGCGCATGGTGCTGGAAGCGCAAAAACATGGCTGCGTACGTGAGGCGATGATTATCACCTCGGCGCTGTCTATTCAGGATCCGCGCGAGCGCCCGATGGACAAGCAGCAGGCCTCCGACGAGAAGCATCGCCGTTTCCACGACAAAGAGTCTGATTTCCTCGCATTTGTGAATCTGTGGAACTATCTCGGCGAGCAGCAGAAAGCGCTGTCGTCAAACCAGTTCCGTCGTCAGTGCAAACTTGATTTTCTGAACTACCTGCGCGTGCGTGAATGGCAGGATATCTACACGCAACTGCGTCAGGTGGTGAAAGAGTTAGGGATTCCTGTTAACAGCGAACCCGCTGAATACAGAGAGATCCACGTCGCGTTGCTGACCGGTTTACTGTCACATATCGGGATGAAAGATGCCGATAAACAGGAATTTACCGGGGCGCGTAACGCTCGCTTCTCGATCTTCCCAGGCTCTGGTCTATTTAAAAAACCGCCGAAGTGGACGATGGTAGCGGAGTTGGTGGAAACCAGCCGCCTGTGGGGACGTATTGCTGCACGTATCGATCCTGAATGGGTCGAACCGGTTGCCCAGCATCTGATCAAACGTTCATACAGTGAACCGCACTGGGAACGTGCGCAGGGCGCGGTGATGGCAACAGAAAAGGTTACCGTTTACGGTTTACCGATTGTTGCAGCCCGTAAGGTGAACTACAGCCAGATCGATCCCGCGTTGTCGCGTGAACTGTTCATCCGCCATGCTCTGGTGGAAGGCGACTGGCAAACGCGCCATGCGTTTTTCCGTGACAATTTGAAGTTACGCGCTGAGGTGGAAGAGTTAGAGCACAAATCACGCCGTCGCGACATTCTGGTTGATGATGAGACGCTATTTGAGTTTTACGACCAACGCATCAGCCATGATGTGGTCTCCGCGCGTCACTTTGACAGCTGGTGGAAAAAGGTCAGCCGTGAAACGCCGGATCTGCTCAACTTTGAAAAGAGCATGCTCATCAAAGAGGGCGCGGAAAAAATCAGTAAGCTGGATTACCCGAACTTCTGGCATCAGGGCAATCTCAAACTACGGTTAAGTTACCAGTTCGAACCCGGAGCCGATGCGGACGGTGTGACCGTACATATTCCGCTCCCGCTGCTCAATCAGATCGAAGAGAGCGGTTTCGAATGGCAAATTCCGGGGCTGCGCCGTGAACTGGTTATCGCCCTGATTAAGTCTCTGCCGAAACCGGTACGACGCAACTTTGTGCCCGCGCCGAACTATGCGGAAGCGTTTTTAGGCCGCGTCACGCCGCTGGAACTGCCGCTGCTCGACTCGCTGGAGCGTGAACTGCGCCGCATGACCGGCGTGACCGTTGACCGTGAAGACTGGCATTGGGATCAGGTGCCCGATCACCTAAAAATCACCTTCCGGGTAGTGGATGATAAGAACAAAAAGCTGCAGGAAGGACGTTCGCTGCAGGATCTGAAAGACGCACTGAAGGGTAAAGTGCAGGAAACATTGTCTGCGGTGGCGGATGACGGTATCGAACAGAGCGGGTTGCACATCTGGAGCTTCGGTCAGCTTCCGGAGAGTTACGAGCAAAAACGCGGTAACTATAAGGTAAAAGCCTGGCCAGCGCTGGTGGATGAGCGTGACAGCGTTGCCATCAAACTGTTTGATAACCCGCTGGAGCAACAGCAGGAGATGTGGTGCGGTTTACGCCGCCTGTTGTTGCTGAATATTCCTTCACCAATCAAATATTTGCATGAAAAACTGCCCAACAAAGCCAAGCTGGGGCTGTATTTTAACCCGTACGGTAAAGTGCTGGATTTGATTGACGACTGTATATCCTGTGGTGTGGATCAACTGATCGACGCCAACGGTGGTCCGGTGTGGACCGAAGAAGGCTTTGCGGCGCTGCATGAAAAAGTGCGGGCTGAACTGAACGATACGGTGGTGGATATTGCTAAGCAGGTCGAACAGATCCTGACTGCGGTGTTTAATATCAACAAACGTCTGAAAGGGCGCGTGGATATGACCATGGCGCTGGGGCTTGCGGATATCAAATCGCAGATGGGTGGGCTGGTGTACCGTGGATTTGTTACCGGCAATGGTTTCAAGCGTCTGGGCGATACGCTGCGTTATTTGCAGGCTATCGAAAAGCGTCTGGAAAAACTGGCTATCGACCCGCATCGTGACCGTGCGCAGATGCTGAAAGTGGATAGCGTGCAGCAGGCCTGGCAGCAGTGGTTCAATAAACTGCCTCCCGCGCGCCGTGAAGATGACGATGTCAAAGAGATCCGCTGGATGATAGAAGAGCTGCGCGTCAGCTATTTTGCCCAGCAGCTTGGTACGCCGTATCCGATTTCCGATAAACGTATTTTGCAGGCGATGGAGCAGATTTCGGGATAAATCGGTACCAGACAGCATACCGGGTAAGGTGACGTCACCGCCCGGTATGCAACCCGATAAAGTATTAAGATCAGGAGTCATGAGTATGAGCCAGTTTCCGACACTTTCCGCAACCACGCTTGCGGCGATCAATACCGTAGGGCGATGGCTGGCGCAGAATGATTTTACGGGGAATATCACCGTTCAGTCAGATTGCGTGATTCTGGCAGGGAACGCGGTTATTCCGACCATCGATGCCGCCTGCCGGATCGCGAAAGAGCAACAGGTTCCCCTGTTGATTAGCGGTGGCATCGGTCATTCCACACGATTTCTGTATGACGCGATTGCAGAGCATCCTCGTTACAACATCATTCGTACCACCGGGCGCGCGGAAGCGGCGATCCTTGCCGATATCGCACATCAGTTCTGGCAAATCCCGGGTGAGAAGATTTGGGTGGAAGACCAGTCAACAAACTGCGGTGAGAATGCCCGTTTTAGCTGTGCATTATTGAATCAGGCGACGGAAAGTATTCATACCGTCATTGTGGTACAGGATCCCACTATGCAACGTCGCACGATGGCAACCTTTCAGCGCGTAACCCGCGATGAGCCGCATGCGCCGCGCTGGTTGAGTTTCTCTGGATTCATCCCTGAGCTGGCCCAACAGCAAGACGGCGTGGATTTTGTGCCAGCAGCAGAAGGTTTGTGGTCAGTGGATCGCTATCTGTCTCTCATAACCGGTGAACTTCCTCGCCTGCGTGATGATGCCACCGGTTATGGGCCTTGTGGCCGCGATTTTATTGCCCATGTTGATATTCCTCAGAACGTTGAGCAAGCCTGGCAGCAGTTGCAAAATGACATCGTGCTGACTGACTTACTGGAGAGCCGCTCTCTGTAATTCCTGTTGCCCGTTTGTCGGCGTTTTGCGGCAAACGGGCAAAAATCACACCTGTTTTTTCCCTTCATCATCACTTTGCCAGACGCTTTTATGAAGCCGCTCACAGAACAGCCACTCCAGCCATAATACGACCTGCATGATTGATATTAATTAACAATAGTTTTACTTGTTAAAAACAAATCAATCACAGGAGAGCCGCATGTCAGTACCCGTACAACATCCTATGTATATCGATGGGCAGTTTGTGACCTGGCACGATGATGCCTGGATTGATGTCGTCAATCCAGCCACGGAAGAGGTGATCTCGCGTATTCCCGATGGACGTGCCGAGGATGCGTGTAAAGCGATCGATGCTGCACAGCGCGCTCAGCCGCAATGGGAAGCGCTGCCCGCCATTGAACGGGCGAACTGGTTACGCAAAATTTCTGCGGGTATCCGTCAGCGAGCCAGTGAAATCAGCGCCCTGATTGTGGCGGAGGGTGGAAAAATACAGCAACTGGCTGAGGTCGAAGTCTCGTTTACCGCCGACTATATCGATTATATGGCGGAGTGGGCGCGTCGCTATGAAGGCGAGATCCTGCAAAGCGATCGTCCGGGTGAGAATATTCTGCTGTTTAAGCGCGCTTTGGGCGTGACTACGGGCATTCTGCCGTGGAACTTTCCATTTTTCCTGATTGCCCGCAAACTGGCTCCCGCACTGTTGACGGGTAATACCATTGTCATTAAGCCGAGTGAATTTACACCGAATAACGCCATCGCCTTTGCCAAAATTGTTGATGATATTGGCTTGCCGCGCGGCGTATTTAATCTGGTGCTGGGACGTGGTGAAACGGTCGGTCAGGCGCTGGCCGCAAACCCGAAGGTGGCCATGGTGAGCATGACCGGTAGCGTCGGGGCGGGTGAGAAAATTATGGCTGCGGCGGCTAAAAATATCACCAAAGTTTGTCTGGAGTTGGGCGGCAAGGCCCCGGCTATCGTGATGGATGATGCCGATCTTGAACTGGCCGTAAAGGCAATTGTTGACTCGCGGGTGATCAACACCGGACAGGTATGCAACTGTGCCGAGCGCGTGTACGTTCAGAAAGGTATTTATGACCAATTCGTCAATCGTCTGGGTGAGGCGATGAAAGCCGTGCAGTTTGGTAATCCGGCTGAGCGCAATGATATTGCGATGGGGCCGCTGATTAACGCCGCTGCGCTGGAGCGTGTAGAGCAGAAAGTTGCACGAGCGGTGCAGGAAGGCGCCAGAGTGGTGCTGGGCGGTAAGGCTGTTTCCGGCAAAGGGTATTACTATCCACCGACGTTACTGTTAGACGTGCGCCAGGAGATGGCGATTATGCACGAGGAGACGTTTGGTCCGGTGCTACCGGTGGTAGCGTTTGATACGCTGGAACAGGCGCTGACGATGGCCAATGACAGCGATTACGGTCTGACCTCATCGATCTATACGCAGAATCTGAATACGGCGATGAAAGCGATCAAAGGGCTGAAGTTTGGCGAAACCTATATTAATCGTGAAAACTTCGAGGCGATGCAGGGCTTTCATGCTGGCTGGCGCAAGTCCGGGATTGGCGGGGCTGACGGTAAACACGGTCTGAACGAATATCTGCAAACGCAGGTGGTGTATCTGCAGTCCTAATTTTTCGCCGGGTGAGCCAGTACGCCACCCGGCGCAATTCTCACACTTTGCTGGCGATCCATAAGAATAAGCCGGGTGAGCAAAAGTTAATGAATTTTTAACAAAAGCCCGTTATGGTGACGCATTATTGTTTTTATTCAGGAAGTGTTATGGGGAATAAGTATTCTGGCCTGCAAATTGGCATTCACTGGCTGGTCTTTTTGTTGGTCATTGTGGCCTACAGCGCTATGGAGTTTCGCGGATTTTTCCCGCGCAGCTATCGTCCCTTATTTAACATGGTGCACGTATCCTGTGGCATCACTATTTTAACGCTGATGGTGGCGCGTCTGCTGGTCAGGCTAAAATATCCGGCACCGCCGATTGTGCCAAAACCGAAGCCGATGATGACCGGAATGGCGCATCTGGGGCATCTGGTTATCTATCTGCTGTTTATTGTTCTGCCGATTATTGGACTGGTGATGATGTACAACCGGGGTAACCCGTGGATTGCATTCGGCATCGTTATGCCGCATGCGGCAGAGGCCAATTTTGATGTAGTGGATATGCTGAAGTCCTGGCACGTGACGCTGGCAAATCTGGGCTATTTTGTTATTGCTCTGCATGCCGCTGCCGCCCTGATGCACCACTATTTCTGGAAGGACAATACGCTGCTGCGCATGATGCCGCGAAAACGCTCCTGATGTAATGCCCCGCAAATGCGGGGTATTTTTTTAGCCGATTATTTTTCCAGACATCATAAAAACTTACCGGCAAGATGGTTAAACAACGTCCAGTTCATCACACTCGCTACTTGATTGCTGCTCTTATTAAAACTACTGTATATAAATACAGTAAATGAGAGGCAGATTATTATGTTGTTTTTCCAGCCTGCGGAACGCCGCGAAATTAAACACTTTCCGTTATTTAGCGATCTTGTGCCCTGCGGTTTTCCATCTCCTGCACAGGACTACGTTGAGAAACGTATCGACCTCAATGACCTGCTGGTACGGCATCCCAACGCAACCTATTTTGTTAAATCATCTGGCGACTCTATGAGGGGAGCAGGGATCGGCGAGGGTGATTTACTGATTGTCGACAGCGCCAGAAAACCTGCCCATGGAGACATCGTTATTGCCGCCGTTGAGGGCGAATTCACCGTTAAACGCCTGCAATTACATCCGGTTGTGATGCTGAAGCCAGAGAACAGCGCCTACGCGCCGATCATGATTAGCAGCGAGGACACGCTGGATATATTTGGCGTGGTGACATTTATCATTAAAGCAGCGGGCTGATGATGTTTGCACTGGTGGATGTTAACGCGTTTTATGCCAGCTGTGAGTCGGCATTCCGGCCTGATCTGAAAGGGAAGCCCGTTGTCGTTCTTTCAAATAACGATGGCTGCGTTATTGCCAGTAGCGTAGAGGCAAAGGCGCTTGGCGTTAATATGGGCGCTCCGTACTTCAAACAGAAAGATCTGTTCAGGCGCTATGGCGTGTTCTGTTTTAGTTCGAACTACGAACTGTATGCGGATATGAGCAGCAGGGTGATGTCGATTCTGGAGGAGTTGTCGCCACGCGTGGAGATATACAGTATTGATGAAGCCTTTTGTGATTTAACGGGCGTGCGAAACTGCAGGGATCTTACGGATTTTGGTCAGGAAATCAGAGCAACTATTTTGCAGAAAACACGTCTCACGGTTGGGGTCGGCATCGCTCAGACCAAAACCCTGGCCAAACTGGCGAACCATGCGGCCAAAAAGTGGCAGGAACAGACGGGTGGAGTCGTGGATCTCTCAAATATTGAACGCCAGCGTAAGCTGATGGCAGCACTCCCGGTTGATGAAGTCTGGGGCATCGGACGCCGTATCGGCAAAAAACTGGACGTTATGGGTATTAAAACGGTTCTCGACCTGGCGGATACCGATATTCGCTTCATTCGTAAACATTTCAGCGTCGTGCTTGAGCGAACCGTCCGGGAATTGCGCGGTGAGCCTTGTCTGGCGCTGGAAGAGTTTGCGCCGGATAAGCAGGAAATTATCTGCTCAAGATCGTTTGGTGAAAAACTCACGGATTACAACGCCATGAGAGAGGCCATTTGCACCTATGCTTCACGTGCTGCGGAAAAGCTGCGCAGAGAACACCAGTACTGCCGGTTTATCTCTACGTTTATCAAAACCAGTCCGTTTGCGCTGAATGAACCTTATTACGGTAACAGCGCATCGATAAAACTGCTGACGCCAACTCAGGATAGCCGGGACATTATTACAGCAGCCACGCGCAGCCTGGACGCCGTTTGGCGAGAGGGGCTACGTTATCAAAAAGCGGGCGTTATGCTGGGGGATTTTTTTAGCTCTGGCGTTGCACAGTTGAATCTTTTTGATAATAACGCCCCGCGGCGTAACAGCGATAAATTGATGGACCTACTGGATACTCTTAATGCTGAAAAGGGGAAAGGAACGCTCTACTTTGCCGGGCAAGGGATACAGCAGCCGTGGGCGATGAAGCGAGACATGCTTTCACCACGTTATACAACGAGATACAGTGATTTGCTGCGGGTAAATTGATAGCTAAACAAGGCTTCCGCCCACCTTATTTATACCGGATCAATTATCCTTTCAATGACAGGACGTTGTAAATTGCCAACGATTCCATAACCTTGGATACCTTTCCAGCGCGGCTAAATTAGCGCTCCTTTAATACTTCGATAAGATACAAAGTTGATATTCAAAAAGTTGGATTGTTGTGAACTCAGGAGTAGGATTATTTCTATCTGATAGAACCAGTTATCGAACTGGCTTATACGAGTTGTTTGTTTTTCACTTACGAAAAGGTGGTGCTGGTAATGAGTACATTCATCATTCGTTTATTATTTTTTTCTCTCTTATGCGGTTCTTTCTCAATACATGCTGAAGAGCCGAACGGTATGAAACTTGAGCGGGTTGTGATAGTGAGCCGTCATGGAGTAAGAGCACCTACGAAGTTCACTCCAATAATGAAAGATGTCACACCCGATCAATGGCCACAATGGGATGTGCCGTTAGGATGGCTAACGCCTCGTGGGGGAGAACTTGTTTCTGAATTAGGTCAGTATCAACGTTTATGGTTCACGAGCAAAGGTCTGTTGAATAATCAAACGTGCCCATCTCCAGGGCAGGTTGCTGTTATTGCAGACACGGATCAACGCACCCGTAAAACGGGTGAGGCGTTTCTGGCTGGGTTAGCACCAAAATGTCAAATTCAAGTGCATTATCAGAAGGATGAAGAAAAAACTGATCCTCTTTTTAATCCGGTAAAAATGGGGAAATGTTCGTTTAACACATTGAAGGTTAAAAACGCTATTCTGGAACGGGCCGGAGGAAATATTGAACTGTATACCCAACGCTATCAATCTTCATTTCGGACCCTGGAAAATGTTTTAAATTTCTCACAATCGGAGACATGTAAGACTACAGAGAAGTCTACGAAATGCACATTACCAGAGGCTTTACCGTCTGAACTTAAGGTAACTCCTGACAATGTATCATTACCTGGTGCCTGGAGTCTTTCTTCCACGCTGACTGAGATATTTCTGTTGCAAGAGGCCCAGGGAATGCCACAGGTAGCCTGGGGGCGTATTACGGGAGAAAAAGAATGGAGAGATTTGTTAAGTCTGCATAACGCTCAGTTTGATCTTTTGCAAAGAACTCCAGAAGTTGCCCGTAGTAGAGCCACACCATTACTCGATATGATAGACACTGCATTATTGACAAATGGTACAACAGAAAACAGGTATGGCATAAAATTACCCGTATCTCTGTTGTTTATTGCTGGTCATGATACCAATCTTGCAAATTTAAGCGGGGCTTTAGATCTTAACTGGTCGCTGCCCGGTCAACCCGATAATACCCCTCCTGGTGGGGAGCTTGTATTCGAAAAGTGGAAAAGAACCAGTGATAATACGGATTGGGTTCAGGTTTCATTTGTTTATCAGACGCTGAGAGATATGAGGGATATACAACCGTTGTCGTTAGAAAAACCTGCTGGAAAAGTTGATTTAAAATTAATTGCATGTGAAGAGAAAAATATTCAGGGAATGTGTTCTTTAAAAAGTTTTTCCAGGCTCATTAAGGAAATTCGCGTGCCAGAGTGTGCAGTTACGGAATAAGTAACTAATTATTATATATATAGCGTATTAAAAAATAGAAACCCCCGGTTTGTAGTCGGGGGTATTTGTATTGATCATAATTACATGAGTCTTTCAATTGCCTGTTCTTTGCGAGTGACAATCCAGTTACGCTGCTCCAGAAAAAATCCGGACTGTTCAGCGATGCAGAATACATCGACAAAGCGCTCGGTGTTGCGGCTCTAAAACCGCTTTACACGGTGATATGTCCACATATGTCTAAATGTGCTGTTTGTGCAACTCATTAAAGAATAACAAGTTATTTATTTTACAATTAGTTAAAAAGATTGATAGTATACCCCCCTATAGTATTTGGAGGGCGTATGCCGCATTCACCCGAAGATAAAAAACGCATTCTCACCCGTGTACGTCGTATTCGCGGTCAGGTTGATGCGCTTGAG
The DNA here is from genome assembly GCF_013781945.1 of Citrobacter sp. RHBSTW-01044. Lineage (NCBI taxonomy): Bacteria > Pseudomonadati > Pseudomonadota > Gammaproteobacteria > Enterobacterales > Enterobacteriaceae > Citrobacter > Citrobacter sp. RHBSTW-01044. The sequence goes on from NZ_CP056180.1 coordinate 2,298,479, forward strand.
CGCGCGCTGGAGTCCGGCGAGCCGTGTTTGGCTATCCTGCAACAAATTGCCGCCGTGCGCGGCGCATCCAATGGCCTGATGGGCGAAATGGTTGAGATCCACCTGAAAGACGAACTGGTCAGCGGGGAAACAACCCCAGACCAGCGTGCCGTGCGCATGGCTGAAATCGGCCATCTTCTGCGTGCTTATCTAAAATAACACCACCACCTCGCAATAATGGGAAGAGACAAATGAAATCACGTGCAGCAGTTGCATTCGGCCCCGGCCAACCGTTAAAAATTGTCGAAATCGATGTCGCACCGCCAAAGAAAGGTGAAGTGCTGGTTAAAATTACCCACACAGGCGTGTGCCATACTGATGCTTTTACGCTCTCAGGCGACGATCCGGAAGGGGTTTTCCCGGCGGTGCTCGGCCATGAAGGTGGCGGCATTGTGGTTGAAGTGGGTGAAGGCGTTACCAGCCTGAAAGCGGGCGATCATGTGATCCCGCTATACACCGCAGAATGTGGCGAGTGTAAGTTCTGTAAATCGGGTAAAACTAACCTGTGTCAGGCCGTACGTGCGACCCAGGGCAAAGGTCTGATGCCGGATGGCACAACCCGTTTCTCGTATAACGGCGAGCCGATTTATCACTATATGGGCACCAGCACCTTCAGCGAATACACCGTTTGCGCGGAGATCTCTCTGGCGAAGGTTAACCCGCAGGCTCCGCTGGACAAAGTGTGTCTGCTGGGGTGTGGCGTGACCACCGGTATCGGAGCGGTCCATAACACCGCAAAAGTGAAAGAAGGCGATACCGTCGCCGTATTTGGTCTGGGTGGTATTGGCCTGGCGGTGATTCAGGGCGCGGCGCAGGCGAAAGCCGGGCGTATTCTGGCCGTTGATACCAATCCGGAAAAATTTACGCTGGCAGGTGAAATGGGCGCGACCGATTTCATCAATCCGAAGGATTACGACAAACCGATTCAGGATGTGATTGTCGAGCTTACCGATGGCGGCGTGGACTTTAGTTTCGAATGTATCGGTAACGTTAACGTGATGCGCGCGGCGCTGGAATGCTGCCATAAAGGATGGGGCGAAAGCATCATTATTGGCGTGGCAGGAGCCGGACAAGAGATCAAAACGCGCCCGTTCCAGTTAGTTACCGGGCGTGTCTGGCGCGGTTCCGCGTTTGGCGGCGTGAAGGGGCGTACTCAGCTTCCTGGTATGGTTGAAGATGCGATGAGCGGGAAAATTCAGTTGGATCCGTTTATTACCCACCGTTTACCGCTGGAGCAGATTAACGACGCGTTCGATTTAATGCATCAGGGTAAATCCATCCGTACCGTTATCCACTTTGGCGATAACTGATTCATTGGCCAGCGGATTTCTCCGCTGGCACTTTCCTGAATTTTTTAGAATTATGTTGTGAAAGTGTGACGAATCCGGCGCTTTTCACGGTAAGTAAACTTCCCGGATTGCCGATGACTATCTAACGGGCGTGTTTTCACGCATAAACCCTACAAGAGAGTCGACGGTCATGGACAACACTACATCGATGCAAGCCCAGCATAAACTGGGCTTTCTGCATCAAATCCGGCTGGTTCCGCTGTTTTCCTCCATTCTCGGTGGCATCCTTCTGCTGTTCGCCTTAAGTTCCGGGCTGGCAAGCTATTTTCTTATGCAGGCCGATCGCGATCAGCGCGACGTAACCGATGAGATTCAGGTCAGGATGGGGTTATCTAACAGCTCTAACCACTTGCGTACCGCGCGTATCAACATGATCCACGCCGGCGCGGCGAGCCGTATTGCCGAAATGGATGACATGAAGGCCAATATCGCCGAGGCAGAAAAACGGATTAAGCAGTCGCAGGACGGTTTCAATGCTTATATGTCACGCGCGGTAAAAACGTCTGCCGATGAAGCGTTAGACGCTGAACTGAGCGCCAGCTTCAAAGCCTATACCGACGGCTTACAGCCGATGCTGAAGTACGCTAAAAACGGCATGTTTGAGGCGATCATCAACCATGAAAATGAACAGGCCAGACCGCTGGATTCTGCGTACAACAAGGTGCTGTTAAAGGCGATCGACATTCGTACCACCAGGGCGAATCAGTTAAGCGAACAGGCGCATCAGCGTACACAGCTTGGTATGGCTTTTATGCTGGGCGCATTCGTTCTTGCGCTGGCGCTGACCGTGATGACGTTCATTGTTCTGCGCCGTACTGTCATTCACCCTCTGTTGCGTGCCGCCCAGCGTATTGAGCAAATTTCAGCGGGGGATCTCACCATGCCGGAGGAACCGACCGGGCGCAGCGAAATTGGTCGCCTGAGCCGCCATCTGCAAACAATGCAACGTTCGCTGGGGACAACGGTAGGCACGGTGCGTCAGGGCGCGGAAGAGATTTATCGCGGTACCAGTGAGATTTCGGCGGGGAACACCGATCTGTCTTCACGTACCGAACAACAGGCTGCGGCAATTGAACAAACGGCGGCCAGCATGGAAGAGTTGACGGCGACGGTGAAGCAAAACGCCGACAACGCGCATCATGCGAGCAAGCTGGCAGAAGATGCCTCCGGTAAGGCCAGTCGGGGCGGTCAGATGGTTTCTGGCGTGGTCAAAACTATGGGCAATATCTCAACGAGTTCGAAGAAAATCTCCGAAATCACAGCCGTTATTAACAGCATTGCTTTCCAGACCAATATTCTGGCGCTGAACGCAGCGGTTGAAGCGGCGCGGGCTGGAGAGCAGGGCCGTGGATTTGCCGTGGTTGCCAGTGAGGTGCGCACGCTGGCAAGCCGCAGCGCTCAGGCGGCAAAAGAGATTGAAGGGTTGATCAGCGAATCAGTCCGACTGATTGATCAGGGATCCGGAGAAGTGGTCGCCGCGGGCAATACGATGACAGATATTGTCGATGCGGTAAAACGCGTCACCGACATTATGCTGGAAATTGCAGCGGCTTCTGATGAGCAGAGCCGGGGTATCGTCCAGGTGAGTCAGGCAATTTCAGAAATGGATAAGGTAACCCAGCAAAATGCCTCGCTGGTTGAAGAAGCCTCTGCCGCAGCGGCATCGCTGGAAGAGCAGGCGGCGCGCTTAACGGAAGCTGTTGGCACATTCCGTTTAACAGGGACAAGTGCTATTAAACGCGCGCCTGTGACGACAAAGCCTGACCATTCACGCCCGCAGGCGGCAACTGCCAGTGGCGATAACTGGGAAACGTTTTAACAATAAAATCAATTAAGGGACCTGATGGTCCCTTAATTTTTGGCATCAAAACGGTACGGTTTTGCGTATTGCGGCGATCAGGATCTGCGCGGCCTGAGAGAGCTGCACATCGACACGGGTAAGAATGCCGATGGGTTCACCCGCACCGTGGGTGGGTATCGGCAACGACACCAGCGTCGCCTGGCGTAAATCTTCTCTAACCGCGCCTGAAGGGACAAACCACACATAGTCGTAATCGACCGTCAGTTGGCGGGAGAGCGATGCTGACAGCGTTTCAATACAGCCCGGAGGCATTTTGCAGCCCTGACTTTGCAACAACGCCTCTGCGTGCTGGCGAGGGGCGGTTCCTTTTGGTGAAACCACCACCGGCCACTCCATCACCCGACTCAGCGTGATGGTTTCCTGCAACAACGGGTGGTTAGGGCGCACGACCAGTTTGAGCGATTCCAGAAATAACAGCTCGTAGTTCAGACCAACCATCAATTCCGGATCGGCCATACGGCCAATGCCGAGATCAATTTCCCCTGACTTTAAACCCGCCAGGATCATGGGATTACTCATGGTGGCAACCTGCAGCGTGGTCTCCATTTGCTGCTTATGGAACGGGCCAATGACCGCCGGCAGAATGCCCAGGGCCGCGGTGGGTAAGGCGCCAATCCGTACGACATCCGTCTGTGACTCTTCGCGCTGGTTTAAGGCTTGTCCGGCGGTGTTGAGTGCATCCAGCACTCTGACTGCGTGGGTAAGAAACTGTTCTCCGGGCAGCGTTAATTGTGCGCCAAGGCGGCCACGCTCAAAGAGCCGGGTACCGGTCAGTTGCTCCAGTTCATTCAGCGTTTTGGAGAGGGCTGGTTGGCTCAGGTTAAGGGTCTCAGCCGCGCGGCCCAACGTTCCCTGCTGTGCAACGGCGACAAAAGTATGAAGGTGGCGCAAGCGAATGCGCTGATTGAACAGAACATTTTTTTCCATAAGCGATGTTAAAAACAGAGTCGTATCGGTGACAAGTGAAGTTGTTCGATTTTGATAACTTGATAGCAAAATATTATTAACATTTATCCTATTTTACTTACAACTGATTTATTTTGCTTATGTTTTGTACAGCGCAGCCGGGTGGTGGGATCATGGAAGAGAATCCGTCCAGTCGATATACTTTCGTTATTGTTTGCTTTTGAACCATTCTCTTCACAAGGTACTGATTAATGATAGATGTAATAGGGCACCTTAACCCCGATAGCGATGCCATTTGTACCGCCGCCATGACGGCGCGTTGGCTTACTTTACGTGGCCAGCAGGCGACGGCATGGCGTCTGGGCGAACCTAACCGCGAAACGCAATTTATCTTTGAGCATGCGGGACTGACGATGCCCGAACGGCTGACGTTTGAACTGACCGATCGTGATGTGTGGCTGGTCGATTTCACCGAGCCTGCCCAGGGGCCGGCATCGCTGGCAGAAAGTAACGTCGTGGGAATTATCGATCATCACCGACTCGGTGGATTAGTCACTCGTCTGCCACCAGAAGTGTGGGTGAAGCCAGTTGGCAGCAGCGCGACGCTGTTATGGCAACTGATGACGGAAGAGGAGCGCAGCCAGTTGTCTGCCGCTGAGGCCGTTTTATTGCTGGGTGCTGCATTGAGTGACACTGTCACGCTTCGTTCGCCAACGACCACCTCTGACGATCGCCTGGCGGTGGAGGCCCTGGCCCAAAAAACCGGTGTGGATCTCGAGGCGTTTAGTCGCGACCTGCTGTCTGCTAAAACAAGCGTGGAAGGCATGAGCGCTCGCGAGCTTCTGCAGAAAGACATTAAAACCTTCACCATTCATGGACATTCGGTGTGTGTGGCGCAGCTTGAACTGTATGCGCTGCAACAGGTGGATGCGGTGCTGGACGATCTCCGTCTGGAAATGGCGCGCTATGCAGAGGAAAAGAATGCCGCTCTGGTTGTACTGATGCTCACCGATATCAATCTGGGCGACACCAGCCTGTGGTTTGCCGGTCCAGAGCTGTCAGACATCCCGCAGCCCTGTAAGGTGGAGGGGATGCTCAGCCGTAAAAAACAGATGTTGCCCTGGCTGGAAAGTCATTTAAAACCACGCCAGTAGGTTCTGTTCACCGTCTGTAGGGGTGGGAAATTTACGCGGGGTCACACTTTGTAAATTCTTCCCACCGGAGTCAGCGGCGTTTTCTACACTCCAGGTAATATTCACTGGAGGCATGACATTATGGCGAACACCATCACGGCAGATGAGATTCGGGAACAATTTTCGCAGGCAATGTCAGCAATGTACCAGCAGGAAGTCCCGCAATATGGCACGTTGCTGGAACTTGTCGCTGATGTGAATCTGGCGGTACTGGAAAATAATCCTACGCTGCATGAAAAACTGGCGAATGCAGATGAGCTGGCCCGGCTAAACGTTGAGCGCCACGGCGCCATTCGGGTGGGCACTGCGCAGGAGCTTTCTACGCTACGCCGGATGTTTGCCATTATGGGCATGTATCCGGTGAGTTATTACGATCTCTCCCAGGCCGGTGTTCCCGTGCATTCCACCGCGTTTCGTCCCATTGACGATGCGTCGCTTTCGCGCAACCCGTTTCGGGTATTCACCTCGTTATTGCGGCTCGAATTAATCGAAAACGCCGCGCTACGGCAAAAAGCCGCGGAGATCCTCGCGAAACGCGATATTTTCACCCGTCGTTGTCACGAACTGCTGGATGAGTTTGATGTGCAGGGCAGTTTTACGCCTGAGCAGGCGCAGGAGTTTGTGCAAGAAGCGCTGGAAACTTTCCGCTGGCATCAGCATGCCACGGTCGATGAGGCGACCTATCACGCATTGCACAATGAGCACCGGCTGATTGCTGATGTGGTGTGTTTCCCTGGGTGTCATATTAACCATCTGACGCCGCGTACGCTGGATATCGACCGGGTTCAGTCGATGATGCCGGAGTGCGGCATTGAACCCAAAATACTGATTGAAGGGCCGCCGCGCCGCGAGGTGCCCATTTTATTGCGCCAGACCAGTTTTAAAGCGCTGGAAGAGCCGGTGTTATTTGCCGGTGAAATGCGTGGCACTCACACGGCGCGTTTTGGTGAAATCGAACAGCGCGGCGTGGCCCTGACGCCGAAAGGCAGAGCGTTGTACGACGAATTGCTGAATAAAGCGGGAACGGGAAAAGACAACCTGACGCATCAGCTGCATTTGCAGGAGGTGTTCAAAGCATTCCCGGACAGCGAATTTCTGCTGCGCCAGCAGGGGCTTGCCTGGTTCCGCTACCGGCTGACGCCGTCGGGCGAGGCGCATCGACAGGCGATTCGCCCGGACGACGACCCGCAACCGCTCATTGAGCGGGGCTGGCTGGTTGCTCAGCCCATTACCTACGAAGATTTTTTACCGGTGAGCGCCGCGGGGATTTTCCAGTCTAATTTGGGGAATGAAACTCAGGCCCGTAGCCACGGTAATTCCAGCCGCGACGCGTTTGAACAGGCGCTGGGTTGTGCGGTTTATGATGAGTTTGCGTTGTATCAGGAGGCGCAAGATCGCAGTAAACGGCGGTGTGGTTTACTTTAATTGAATTTACATGGGATTCGGTCTGTTCCCATCGACATAAAATATTTTCGATTTTGTACAGATAATCGGCGACCAACAATTGGATTATTAATGAATTTTGTCTAGAGTGAGCGGTCAGAAATGTGCACTCTCTTGCCGCTGATTATGGCCGGCGCGGGACCATTTACACGACCAGAAGGACTTACTTTCAGGCATGAATCGCAGACGATTTATTAAAGGTTCAATGGCAATGGCCGCCGTGTGCGGAACCAGTGGTATTGCATCACTCTTTTCCAGCGCCGCCTTTGCGGCAGAGTCTGACATTGCAGACGGAAAAACCGTACGTTTTGATTTTTCCGTTCTGCAATCGATGGCCCATGACTTAGCACAGAAGCCCTGGGGCGGCGCACCGCGCGCGTTACCTGACACGCTGGCCAAACTGACGCCTCAGGCCTACAACAGCATTCAATATGACGCAGAGCAGTCTCTGTGGAACAATGTTGAAAATCGTCAGCTTGATGCGCAGTTCTTCCACGTGGGAATGGGCTTCCGTCGCCGCGTACGCATGTTCTCGGTTGATGGCAGCACGCATATGGCGCGCGAAATCCACTTCCGTCCGGAACTGTTTAAATACAATGATGCGGGTGTGGATACCAAACAGCTGGAAGGGCAGACTGACCTCGGGTTCGCCGGGTTCCGCGTGTTTAAAGCGCCAGAATTAGCCCGTCGCGATATCGTTTCTTTCCTGGGCGCCAGCTATTTCCGCGCCGTGGATGACACCTATCAGTACGGTTTATCGGCCCGCGGTCTGGCGGTAGATACCTACACCGACAGCAAAGAAGAGTTTCCTGATTTCACCTCTTTCTGGTTTGAAACGGTCAAACCGGGCGCAACCTCCTTTACCGTGTATGCGCTTCTCGACAGCCCCAGCGTAACCGGCGCATTTAAGTTCGTGATCCACTGCGAGAAAACGCAGGTGATCATGGATGTACAAAACCACATCTATGCGCGCAAAGACATCAAGCAGCTCGGTATTGCACCGATGACCAGCATGTTTAGCTGCGGCAACAACGAACGTCGGATGTGTGACACCATTCACCCGCAAATTCATGATTCCGACCGTCTGGCGATGTGGCGGGGCAATGGCGAGTGGATCTGCCGCCCGCTGAATAACCCGCAAAAACTGCAGTTCAACGCCTATACCGATAACAACCCGAAAGGGTTTGGCTTGCTGCAGCTCGATCGCGACTTTTCCCATTACCAGGATATCATGGGCTGGTACAACAAGCGTCCGAGCCTGTGGGTCGAACCGCGTAACCAGTGGGGCAAGGGGACTATCGGCCTGATGGAGATCCCGACGACCGGCGAAACGCTGGATAACGTCGTCTGCTTCTGGCAGCCTGAAAGGTCGATCAAAGCGGGCGATGATCTGGAATTCAAATATCGCCTGTACTGGAGTGCTCAGCCGCCGGTGCGTTCACCGCTGGCTCGCGTGATGGCGACCCGAACAGGCATGGGCGGCTTCCCGGAAGGATGGGCGCCGGGCGAGCACTACCCGGAAAAATGGGCGCGACGTTTTGCTGTTGATTTCGTCGGTGGCGATCTAAAAGCCGCCGCGCCGAAGGGTATTGAACCGGTGATTACGCTCTCCAGCGGTGAAGCGAAACAGATTGAGATCCTTTACGTGGAACCTATCGACGGTTATCGCATTCAGTTTGACTGGTATCCGACCTCTGACTCAACCGATCCGGTAGATATGCGTATGTTCCTGCGTTGTCAGGGCGACGCCATCAGTGAAACTTGGCTGTATCAGTACTTCCCGCCAGCGCCGGATAAACGTCAGTACGTTGACGACCGCGAGATGCGTTAATCACTCCCTTTACGGCTCTCCGAATGGGGAGCCGTATCTGTAATCCTCTTCACAACCATTCTGTACACTATTTACTCGATCCCGTTCGCATTTTTCTATAAGTCAAGTGGGTACTCTGGAGGTGTGTATTTCTTATACACGTCCTTTTCCACTAACAGGGAGAAAGTATGTTTCCAGAATACAGAGACCTTATTTCCCGACTGAAATCCGAGAACCCTCGCTTTCTGTCCTTATTCGAAAAACACAACAGCCTTGATCATGAGATCTCCAGACTGGAAGGTTCGGATGGTCGGGGGTATAGTTTGGACATTGTTCGCCTTAAGAAACAGAAACTCCACCTGAAGGAAGATCTGCTCAAAATATTGCAAAAAGAGAGTGTCAGTGAGAGCTAAGTAAAACGGCACTTGCTGTGTAAAAGGGCTTCCAAAAGGGAGCCCTTCCTGTTTTTATTTGATTGAGCAGGGTGGCCTGCTTAACCATCATAACGGAATGAAAATGTCAGAAGTGATTACCATCAATGACACGCTGGAACTGCGTGCCGTAGAAGAGCAATACGTCACGCCTCTGCATCAGTTGGTGCTTAAAAATAAAAGCTGGCTCCAGCAGTCGCTGAACTGGCCGCAGTTTGTTGCCTCTGAGGAGGACACCCGCAAGAATGTGCAGGGCAATATGATGTTGCACCAGCGCGGTTACGCCAAAATGTTCCTGATTTTTGCGCAAGAAAATGTGGTCGGGGTTATCTCGTTTAACCAGGTAGAACCGCTGAACAAAGCGGCTTATATCGGCTACTGGCTGGATGAGGAGCATCAGGGTAAAGGCATCATGTCCCAGGCGCTACAGGCCTTAATTCATCATTATGCGCAGCGTCAGGAGATTCGCCGCTTCGTGATTAAATGTCGCGTAGAAAACGTTGAGAGTAACCAGGTGGCGCTACGTAATGGCTTCCAACTGGAAGGATGTATGCAACAGGCGGAATTCCTTAATGGTGATTACTATGATGTGAATCTCTACGCCCGCATCATTGATGGCTCTTCAGAATAAACCTGCGATAGGCGTGCGCGTAATGCGCTGTTCACCGTTAATCACTTTCGGTCCGCGTAGGTGAATGGTATCGCCATCAAACGCCTGGATATGCGCCTGACCGGTTATCTCAATGTGATGCTCGATCAGCACTTCGCCCAGCACGCAGACGTGGCCTTCAATCAGGATGTGGTCATCTAACTGGAGCGGTCCACCGCGTAATTGCGCATGACCGCCGACCAACACGTGGTGTTTCAGCACGCAGTTACCTTCAACTACCGCGTGCTCCGCCACCTGCGAGCTGTAGCGTAGGGTAGGTATGGCATCTTCTTCGCTCCCGGCGATGACGCGCGCATATCCATAGACTTTGGCGCAATCGCAAATCCAGACATTGTTCTCTTCATTACCTTCCACCTGTGCGAAATCAAAAACTTCCGCCCGATGTTCAATAAAGGCATAGTTGATTTTCGCATCGCCATAGATCTGCGCCTGATGCACCACTCGTGAGTGGCTGACAAAAGCCCGATCATAAATTTGCAGGAGCTGGTCGTTTTCACGGGTTAGCCCCCTGGCGGCGATGATTTCAGAGTCACACATCACGCGCGCATCACCAAAGAGAAGGCACTCGCCGCGAACCACAGAATCCTGAATGGTGACGTTGTCACGTATTTGCGCGTTATGACTGATTTCAGCCCGGTCAATCCACACGTCATCGCTAATTTGCGCGCCATCTCTGACCACGCTTGCCTGAGTAATGCGGGCGTTTCCTGTAATCGTCGCGCCGGAAAATGCGAGCGCGTTTTCATCGTAAATCCAGCAATCACCGCTTTGTGACAGCACGCTTTCATTGTCGATCCAGCCACCGGGCGTGCCGGCCTGGACATCATTAAAATCAGTGAGCGCAATGATTTGGCGTAGTAATACGCCTTTTTTATTGCCATTATCCTGGTAACTAAAGGATCGAGACTCATCGCTGAGACGATATTTGGTCATAGCTCATTTCCATGTTGCGCACCTTAGTTAAACGTAGCAAAGTTTTCCGCACTGGCTAAATCAGCGGAAATTCCATAAAATGCATTTCAAATATACTTTAAAAAATAAACAAAATGAGTAAGAACAAACAGAGTGAGCGGGTCCTCAATCTTCCGGCCGGTTATTTTGGCATGGTACTGGGCATCATTGGGATGGGGTTTGCGTGGCGTTATGCCAGTCAGGTGTGGCCAGTGAGTCACTTTATTGGCGACGGTTTAGTGATCCTCGCAATGGTCATTTGGGGGCTGCTGACGCTGGCTTTTCTGAGCCGTTTACTGCGTTTTCCGCATAGCGTATTGGCGGAAATTCGTCACCCGGTGATGAGCAGCTTTGTCAGTCTGTTTCCGGCCACAACGATGCTGGTCGCGATTGGTTTTGTCCCGTGGTATCGACCGCTGGCGATTGGGTTGTTCAGCATTGGCGTGGTGATACAGCTGGCCTACGCCGCCTGGCAAACGGCAGGGTTGTGGCGTGGTTCGCATCCAGAGGAAGCCACCACGCCGGGTCTGTATCTGCCGACCGTCGCCAATAACTTTATCAGTGCAATGGCCTGTGGCGCACTGGGTTTCAACGACGCAGGATTGGTGTTTTTAGGCGCCGGGGTTTTTTCCTGGCTCAGTCTGGAGCCGGTGATTCTGCAACGTTTACGTAGCTGCGGTGAGTTGCCTGCGGTGTTACGTACTTCACTTGGCATTCAACTGGCGCCTGCGCTGGTCGCCTGCAGCGCCTGGCTTAGCGTTAACGGCGGCGAGGGCGATACGTTAGCCAAAATGTTGTTCGGCTATGGTCTGCTGCAACTGCTGTTCATGCTACGGCTCATGCCGTGGTATTTGTCACAGCCATTTAATGCGTCTTTCTGGAGCTTCTCGTTTGGCGTGTCGGCTCTGGCAACAACAGGGTTGCATCTGGGCCACGGTAGCGAGTCAGGATTTTTTCATACGCTGTCGATCCCACTGTTTATTTTTACCAATTTTATCATTGCATTATTACTGGTACGTACGTTTGCATTGCTGATGCAGGGGAAACTGCTCATCCGCACGGAGCGTGCTGCATTACTGAAATCTGAGGATAAATAATGACCCTTTGCGACGAAAACTACTTTACTGAGAAATACGATTTAACTCGTACGCATTCCGATGTTGTTGAAGCGGCAAAAATTGTTAAGCCAGGTAAAACGTTAGACCTGGGCTGCGGTAACGGTCGTAACAGCCTGTACCTTGCGGCAAACGGTTATGACGTGACAGCATGGGATAAAAATCCCATGAGCATCGCTAACCTTGAGCGTATCAAAGCGGCGGAAGGGCTGACCAATCTGCACGCGAATGTCGCGGATCTCAACGCATTACGCTTTGACGGCGAATATGATTTTATTCTTTCTACCGTTGTGCTGATGTTCCTTGAAGCCAAAACTATCCCTGGCCTTATTGAAAATATGCAGCGTTGCACTAAACCGGGCGGATATAACTTAATCGTCGCGGCGATGGATACCGATGATTTTCCGTGTACCGTGGGTTTCCCGTTCGCGTTTAAAACCGGAGAATTGCGCAATTATTACAGCGGATGGGATCTGCTGAAATATAACGAAGACGTGGGTGAACTTCATCGTACGGATGAAAACGGTAATCGAATTAAACTGCGCTTTGCCACAATGCTGGCACGCAAAACTGCCTGAACCTCCCGCCTGGGTTAACTCTTTCTGCGCTCAGCATTTTTTGTGCCGGGCGTAGAGAGAGAATTGTGCGGTGTTTACCATTTTTAGTACATCCAAAATGAAACGGTTTTGCTATGCTTTTTAAGCATCATTGCGAAAACTAAAGGGATCGTTTCATGCGTACTCAAACTTTATTTAAAGTTGCAGTGCTTACTGGCTTGTTGGCATTATCCGGCTGTGCGTCAAAAGTGACCGCGCCGGATAAATATTCTGGGTTTTTAAAAAATTACTCTGATTTGAAGGAAACACAATCAGCATCGGGACAAACCGTACTCCGTTGGGTTGATCCGAGCTACAACGAATCCAAATATGACAACATTGTATATAACCCGGTAACGTATTATCCGGTTCCTAAACCTACCACGCAGGTAGGGCAGCAGGTTCTTGATCAACTGCTGACCTACACCAATACCCAGTTGAAATCCGCCATCAGCAAGCGTAAGCCCCTGGTTACTACCCCTGGGCCACGTAGCCTGATTTTCCGCGGAGCGATTACCGGTGTTGCAACGAGCAAAGAAGGACTGCAGTTCTATGAAGTGATCCCGGTTGCGCTACTCGTTGCGGGAACACAAATGGCAACGGGTCACCGTACCATGGATACCAACCTCTATTTCGAGGGTGAGTTGATTGATGCTGCGACCAATAAACCGGTAATTAAAGTTGTACGTAAGGGTGAAGGTAAAGATCTGAGCAACGAAAATACGCCGATGGCGTTCGAAACGTTGAAGAAAGTTATTGATGACATGGCGACGGATGCCACCATGTTTGACGTGAACAAAAAACCACAATAATAATCAACGCACCATCTCAGGATGGTGCGTTTTTTTTATGCCACCCGGCGTCGATAGAATAGTTTACCCATCAGCACTTCTGGTCGGGCAAACATCACCATATTCCCCAGTAAAATCAATACCAATCCGGCAATAGCGTTAACTTGCCAGACGTATCCTTCATACAATGTTGACAGCGTTAGCGCAACCAGCGGGAAAAGCAGGGTACTGTATGCCGCCCTACTGGGACCAATGCGACCTACCAGTGTGAAATAAGCGCCGAAAGCAATCACTGAGCCAAAAATAGCCAGATATAACAGCGCGCTGAGATAGCTGAATGTCCACTGTGGCGTAAAATTGTCCCCGCGCATCAGCGCAATGGCAGCGATCAACAGCGTGCCGTACAGCATGGCCCAACTGTTGGTCGTTAACACTTCCAGCCCTTTTTTCTGGTGACGCATGCTGATCATATTACCCAATGAGAAACCGAAGGTTCCAAGGGCGCTTAAGCCGATACCCAGCAGCAAGGAATGATTGAATCCGCTGTTGAGCAAATCCTGCCAGAACAGAGTCACAATGCCCGTCAGTCCGAGACCGGCTGCGATATAGAAACGCAGCGGTGGTTTTTGCCCAAAAAAGATGAAGCTATTGACCGCATTGAACAGGACGGCCATTGAGAAAATTACCGACTCCAGGCCGGTATTAATCCAGGCCGCAGCCGTATAAAAACACCAGAAGTTGAAGCAAAAAACGCATCCACCCTGTAACAGACAAAACAGATGATCGCGACCAGACAGTTTGCGTAATTTACCGCTAACCAGCAGGATCACTATCATCAGCGAACTGGCAACGGCGAAGCGCCAAAAGATAGAAACCGGCGCAGAAACCGGGCCCTGCTGCAAATAAATCGCAATCCATGTCGTTCCCCAAATTACCACCACCAGGCAGTACAACAGTGCGTTCATACAACTCTCTCTTTTTTGGATTCAGGTTCACACTGTGTCATATCTGGCGGCAGGAGGCTTTCATCGGTTTGCGGCGGACTTGCAAAATCTTGCGCTTTTTTAGCGTAAAAGCGAAAAGGAAGCTGTTAACAATATGTGGCTGTTATAGACTGAAAGCCTGCTAACTTATTTTGAATGTGATGGTATGCCTCAGCCCTACGATGCCTTTGAAAACTTACGCAAACATAATGCCGTGCTGCATGAATCGGTTGCGTTACATTCAGGGATCCAACTGGCGGCCTGGTCAAACAAGCGCGATACCATCACCCAGTATTGCGATCACCATACGCTCAGTTTATATATCGCGGATGGCTACGAGAGTTACCACAAAACGGCGGGGGGCTGGAAGAATGGCGGCGGACCGGACCGTTTTTGCCTGATGCCGAAAGAGAGCGAGTCAAGTTGGGATATCCGCGACGCTCTCTCCTTTGTTCATCTCTATTGTACCGACGAACATCTGCGCGAAGTGGGTGAAAAAGTCTGGGATAAAAGCCCCTATAGCTTCACGCTGGACGAGCACACGTTTGGCAGTGACCCGGGGATCACGGCGGTTTACCGTCAGTTTCTGCTTGATAACGACTGGCAGCAACCGGCCAATCATCTCACGCTCAGCGCGGCATCTTCGCTACTGTTAACGCATCTGATCCAGCATTACAGCAACGTTCAATGGCGACTGCCCACCGTCACCGGGGGACTCGCGCCCGTCACCTTACGTAACGTGCTGGCCTATATTGACGCGCATCTGGCGTACCCAATCACCCTGAACGATCTGGCTAGCGAGGCGGCGCTTAGCGAATTCCATTTTGCCAGAATGTTTCGCCAGTCGATGAATATGGCACCGCATCAGTACGTGATGCAACGTCGTATGGCGCTGGCGCAGCATCTGGTCTGTTACACTTCACGCAGTTTGTCAGATATTGCGATGACCTGCGGATTCAGTTCGGCAAGCCATTTTAGTAACCGGTTTAAACAGGTAACCGGTAAAACGCCAACGCAGCTACGTGCGGCGAAATAACGTCAACACGGCGTAGCAGATACCGCCTACGACCAGCCCCCAGAATGCAGATCCAACCCCCAATAACGTCAGGCCGCTGGCCGTGACCAAAAACGTAACGATGGCTGCATCGCGTTCCGCTTCATTATGCAACGCCTGATACAAACTACCGCTAATTGTCCCGAGCAAGGCCAGACCGGCCAGCATCTGGATCCAGCTTACGGGTAGTGCCGCCATTAGTCCTGTGACTGAACCGCCAAACACCCCTGCCAGAAGATAGAAGACGCCAGCCGCGGCGGCGGCGAGCCAGCGTCGTTTGGCATCAGGATGCGCTTCGGGACTTTGGCAAATTGCGGCGGTTATGGCGGCAATGCAGATGGAGTAGACGCCAAACGGCGAAAACATCAGCGCCAGCAGGCCGGTAAAGATAATGAGCGGTGAAACGGGTAATGAATAGCCCGACGCATTCATAGTGGCAATACCTGGGGCATTTTGCGAAGCCATGGTAACCAGAAACAGCGGTAGCGCAATGCTGATACTGTGGGCAAATGAAAAGTGTGGGGTAATAAACGCAGGCATGACCGGCGACAAAGCCACTCCACTTGTGACAATGTCACCTTTTATTAGCGCGATAGCGACACCCGCCAGCATCGCGGCGATCGTCGCGTACCGTGGGGCTGTGACTTTAAATACCAGCCATGCCACCAGCATACTACCGCACAAAATAAGCTCACTGTTGAGGCTATTAAAGGCCTGCAGACCAAAGCGCAGTAGGATCCCGGCCAGCATGGCTGATGCCAGTGAGTGGGGGATTATTTTCATCAGACGGGCAAACAATCCGGTTATGCCGCACAGCACAATCAACGCGTTAGCTACGATAAAAACGCCGATAGCATCCTGAATCGATACCCCGTGCAGACCCGTAACCAGCAGCGCGGCGCCAGGTGTTGACCAGGCCGTGAGCACAGGAGCGCGATACCATAACGTCAGCGCCAGCGTACTGACGCCCATTGCAATCCCCAGCGCGGTCATCCAGCCCGCGATTTGATCGGTGGTCGCACCTGCGGCCAGGGCCGCTTGCCAGATAATGGCAGCCGAGCTGGCGTAACCGACCAGGACAGCCACAAAACCCGATAATACGGTGGGCAGTGGGATAGAAAATGCGCGCATAGTCACTCCGTGTGCGTTATAACGGTCAATCAATGTAGCACTGTGCGTTATAGCGTACAAGTGCTAAGCTGTAGCCTTGAGAAAGGAGAGTCAGGAAGGCGAAAAATGGAAAACTTAACCCACTATCTGGCCACAACGCTCCGCACGCTACGTCACCAGCGGGAATGGAGCCTGTCACGTTTGGCGGAGGAAACCGGCGTGTCAAAAGCCATGTTGGGGCAGATTGAGCGCAACGAATCCAGCCCAACGGTGGCGACATTGTGGAAAATTGCCACCGGACTGAACGTGCCGTTCTCGACGTTTATTTCACCGCCAGAGTCAGACGGCGCGCCAACATTCGATCCCCAGCAGCAGGCGATGGTCGTCACGCCATTGTTTCCGTGGGACCCACAGCTGTGCTTCGATCATTTTTCGATACAGCTGGCACCCGGCGCACTCAGTGAATCGACTCCGCATGAAACCGGCGTTATAGAGCACGTGGTGGTGATAAATGGGCTGCTGGATATGTGTATTGAGGGGCAGTGGCGCACCATGAAATCCGGCGAGGGGGTGCGTTTTGCGGGAGACAGGGCGCATAGCTACCGTAACAGTAGCGAACAAACGGTTCACTTTCATTCCCTGATCCATTACCCGCGCGGTTAGTCGGGAAAACTATTCCGAAAATCCGCGCTTGTGACTACAATAGCCGCCATTTTTACCACTTGTGGATGGTAACAACTGTATGCGCCAGCAGCCTCATCACCTTGAATTGTTAAGCCCGGCCCGGGATACCGCCATTGCACGTGAAGCCATTTTGCACGGCGCTGACGCCGTTTACATTGGCGGACCGGGTTTTGGCGCGCGTCATAACGCCAGTAACAGCCTGAAAGATATCGCCGAACTGGTGCCGTTTGCGCATCGTTACGGGGCGAAAATCTTTGTGACGCTGAATACAATCTTGCATGATGATGAGCTGGAGCCCGCACAGCGATTAATTACCGATCTGTATCAGACCGGCGTTGATGCCCTGATTGTGCAGGATATGGGGATTCTGGAGCTGGATATTCCTCCCATTGAGCTGCACGCCAGCACCCAATGTGATATTCGCAGCGTCGAGAAGGCGAAGTTTCTTTCTGACGTCGGATTCACCCAAATTGTCCTCGCGCGCGAACTGAGCCTTGAGCAGATACACGCCATTCATCAGGCTACGGATGCAACTATTGAATTTTTCATTCACGGTGCGCTGTGCGTCGCCTATTCAGGCCAGTGTTATATTTCACATGCGCAAACCGGACGTAGCGCTAACCGCGGTGACTGTTCTCAGGCTTGTCGCCTGCCGTATACCCTGAAAGACGATCAGGGGCGCGTGGTGTCCTATGAAAAACATCTGCTGTCGATGAAAGATAACGATCAGACCGCCAACCTCGGCGCGTTGATTGACGCAGGCGTGCGCTCCTTCAAAATTGAAGGGCGCTATAAAGACATGAGCTATGTGAAGAATATTACCGCGCATTATCGTCAGATGCTGGACGCCATTATTGAAGAGCGCGGCGATCTTGCCCGTTCTTCAGCCGGGCGTACCGAACATTTCTTTACTCCATCCACGGAAAAGACCTTCCATCGCGGCAGCACCGATTATTTTGTGAATGCCCGTAAAGGGGATATCGGCGCATTCGACTCACCAAAGTTCATCGGTCTGCCGGTTGGCGAAGTCCTGAAGGTGGCAAAAGATCATCTCGATGTTGAGGTAACAGAACCGCTGGCCAACGGGGATGGTCTGAACGTGTTAATCAAGCGTGAGGTCGTCGGATTTCGCGCCAACACCGTTGAAAAAACGGGGCACAATCGTTATCGGGTGTGGCCGAATGAAATGCCCGCCGATCTGCACAAAGTGCGCGCCAACCATCCGCTGAACCGCAATCTCGATCATAACTGGCAGCAAGCGTTGACCAAAACCTCCAGCGAACGCCGCGTCGCGGTCGATATTGAGCTGGGCGGCTGGCAGGAACAGTTGATCCTGACGCTCACCAGTGAGGAGGGGGTGAGTATCACCCATACGCTGGACGGCCAGTTTGAGGAAGCGAACAATGCAGAAAAAGCGTTGAGCAACCTAAAGGATGGCCTGGCAAAGCTGGGACAAACGCTGTATTACGCCCGTAATATTCAGGTGAATCTGCCGGGAGCATTGTTCGTGCCGAACGGTCAACTGAATCAGCTGCGACGTGAAGCGGTCGACATGCTGGATGCAGCTCGTTTGCAAAACTATCAGCGCGGTCGCCGTAAACCGGTTGCCCAGCCGGCGCCGGTTTACCCGCAAACGCATCTGAGCTTTCTGGCTAACGTCTACAACCATAAAGCGCGAGAGTTTTATCACCGTTATGGCGTGCAGTTGATTGATGCCGCCTATGAGGCGCATGAAGAAAAGGGCGATGTGCCGGTGATGATCACCAAACATTGCCTGCGTTTTGCGTTTAACCTGTGTCCGAAACAGGCGAAAGGAAATATCAAAAGCTGGAAAGCCACGCCGATGCAGCTGGTTAACGGCGATGAGGTCCTGACGCTGAAATTTGATTGCCGACCGTGCGAAATGCACGTGATCGGCAAGATGAAACATCACATTCTGAAGATGCCGTTGCCGGGCAGCGTGGTGGCTTCCGTCAGCCCTGAAGAACTGCTGAAAACGTTGCCAAAGCGTAAAAGCTAACGGTTAGCTCTGATGTGTATCGGGTTTGCGTGATTTTTGCCAGTAATGGTGTTCGCGAAGATCGGCGGCGGATTCTTCCGCCGTCATTCGTAGTTCATCGCTGTCGGCCGTGTGTCGTAATAAGTGATCGGCATCCTGCACCTGAAGATATTCATGTCCCTGATTAGTAACGAGAAGCTGACCGGAAAAAAGCGCGCTGGCCAGCAATAACACCGTTAACCCTTTCTTAAACATCATGCACCCTCTGGTACGTTAGCTGCGGAATTGACGATAATTTCGCCAGGTGACTATTCAATATTTTAATCGGGTTAATGACAATCTCTGTTTTGTCATTTCGATGTTTTTTACATTTTTGTTTAGATAACGTTGGGATTTGTCACAACCGGGCAGTGCAGCGCTGCCCGGTTATTATCAGGGAGAGAATCAGGATTTAAATCCGGCGGCCGTCATCAGGATACGAAAGAACATACCAACGGCGGCCAGGGCCAGCACGCTGCCGCCCCAGAGGATCACCAGCCACATCAGGCGTTTCCAGATTGTTTGTTGCATCAATGATACCCCTCACCATGTTGAACTTTGCCGCGGAAAACGTAGTAGCTCCAGAAGGTGTACACCAGGATTATCGGGATAATCAGCAGCGCGCCAACCAACATAAAGCCCTGACTCTGCGCCGGAGCTGCCGCCTGCCACAGCGTAATGGACGGTGGAATGATGTGGGGCCAGATACTGATCCCCAGCCCGCTGAACCCGAGAAAAATCAGCCCCAGCGTCAATACAAAAGGCAGCGTATGGCTGTTTTGCTGACCCAGCGAGCGCCACAGCCAGAGGCTAATCAGCGCAACCAGGAGCGGAACCGGCATCAGGAACCACAGATTGGGCAGGCTAAACCAACGCTCGGCAATGGCGCTGTGCGCCAGCGGCGTCCACAGGCTGATAATGGCAATGACAACCAGCATCGCCAGCAGCAGTTTTCTTGCCACGCAGCGCATTTTATCCTGCAACGGATTTTCGCTTTTCATCACCAGCCATGTTGCCCCCAACAGGGCGTAGGCTACAACCAGGCCCACGCCGCAGAACAGGGTAAAGGGGGTCAGCCAGTCGAAAGGACCGCCGCTGTAGCTGCGTCCGGTGACGGAAAACCCGTTGAGTACGGCACCGACCACAATACCCTGAGTGAATGTCGCGAGGATTGAACCGCCGAGAAAAGCTTTGTCCCAGAATGGTCGATGCGCCGGCGTGGCTTTGAAGCGAAACTCAAACGCGACGCCGCGAAATATCAGGCCGATGAGCATCAGGGTCAATGGGATCGTCAGCGCATCGACAATCACCGCATAGGCCAGGGGAAAAGCGCCGAATAATCCGGCGCCACCCAACACCAGCCAGGTTTCATTACCGTCCCATACCGGGGCGACGCTGTTGACCATCACATCGCGGTCATCCGCATCCGAAATCGCAGGGAATAAAATACCGATCCCGAGATCAAAACCGTCCATCACGATATACATCAGCGTGGCGAACACGATAATTACAAACCAGATAACTGATAAATCGATACCCATTAGCGGTGTGCCTCCGGTTGAGAATCGAGAACGACAGCAGAAAGCGGCCGCGCCGGCGTGCCTGTTGGTGGAATGGTCGGCTCATCTTCCTGTGGTCCTTTACGGATCAGGCGGATCATGTAGCTGTAACCCACGCCAAACACCGAGCTATACACCACAAAGAAAGACAGTAGGCTGATGCTCATATGTAAATCACCATGTGCGGAAACCGCATCCGCCGTACGTTGCAAACCGTAAACCACCCACGGCTGACGGCCAACTTCGGTGGTCACCCAGCCAGCAAGGATGGCAATCAGACCGGAGGGCCCCATCCACAATGCAAAACGCAGGAAAGGACGTGAGGTGTATAGCCGCTCCTTATAACGCAGCCACAGGGCAAACGCGCCCAGCAGGATCATCAGCATGCCTAACCCTGCCATAATGCGAAACGACCAGAACACGATGGTGGAATTGGGCCTGTCTTCCTTCGGAAATTCTTTTAACGCCGGGACCTGTTTATCCAGACTATGAGTCAGGATCAGGCTGCCCAGCGCCGGGATTTCCAGCCCATAGCGGGTGCGCTCCTGCTCCATATCCGGCCAGCCGAACAACAGCAGCGGGGTCGGTTCACCGGGCGGATTTTCCCAGTGTCCTTCAATCGCCGCAATTTTTGCAGGCTGGTGCTTCAGCGTATTCAACCCGTGCATATCGCCAATTAAGGCCTGCAGCGGAGCGACGATTAACGTCATCCACAGCGCCATTGAAAACATAGCGCGAATTGCTGGCGTGCTATTACCGCGCAATAAATGCCATGCGGCTGATGCCGCGACAAACAGCGCGCTGCTCAGGAAGGCGGCAACGGACATATGCAGCAAACGATAAGGGAATGACGGATTGAAAATCACGGCGAACCAGTCGACGGGAACAACTTGCCCGTTAACAATTTCATAGCCCTGTGGCGTTTGCATCCAGCTGTTGGAGGCGAGGATCCAGAAGGTAGAAATAATAGTACCCAGCGCAACCATACAGGTCGCGAAGAAGTGAAGTCCTGGGCCAACCCGATTCCAGCCAAACAGCATTACCCCAAGGAAGCCCGCTTCGAGGAAGAAGGCGGTTAATACTTCATAGGTCAGCAGCGGCCCGGTGATGCTACCGGCGAACTCAGAAAAACCACTCCAGTTCGTGCCGAACTGATAAGCCATCACCAGCCCGGAAACCACGCCCATACCAAAGTTTACGGCGAATATTTTCGACCAGAAATGGTATAGCGAGCGCCAGGTCGGATTTTTCGTTTTTAACCATAACCCTTCGAGCACCGCCAGATAACTGGCGAGGCCAATGGTAATCGCCGGAAAGATGATGTGAAAGGATACCGTAAACGCGAACTGGATCCTCGCCAGGTGAAACGCGTCAAGACCGAACATGCTTAGCTCCGCAGGCAAAATTGATTTAGCGCAATTCTAAGGCTGCGAAGCAATGGAAGGCAGAAACAGAACAGTTCTTTTTAACCATAACAGTTGTCGTGCTGTTATAGGTTGGCCTGGCTGATATGAAATCTGGAACCTGGATTCCTGTTATTGAATCGCGTCCTCCCCACGCGAGTGATTTTACGCTATCACTAGCGAGGTAATGAAAAGGTAATCATAAATGTTTACTTTGCGCATATAATAGACGACAGGGAGGCGCAGTGAAGCAAAGTGAGTTCAGACGCTGGCTTGAATCTCAGGGAGTGGCTGTTACAAACGGCTCAAATCATCTGAAGTTGAGGTACCAGGGAAGGCGTAGCGTTATGCCCAGGCATCCTGGTGATGAAATAAAAGAAGCCTTGCGAAAATCGATCCTGAAGCAGCTTGGTTTACAGTCATCATCAATATGAGGTTAATTATATGAGAGATTTTGAAAAAATCATGCGTTATCCCGTTAATCTAATCCCCGCCGTGGAAGGTGGATTCGTGGTTTCTTTCCCGGATATTCCTGAAGCATTAACCCAGGGCGAAACCCGTCATGGGGCTTTGCAGGCTGCGCAGTCTGCATTGGTGACCGCTTTTGAATTCTATTTCGACGATAACGAACCGATTCCTTTACCTTCGGCGGTTGGCACTGAAGGTGACTATGTGGAAATCCCCCTGAGCATTGCGTCGAAGGTTCTTTTGTTAAATGCCTTTCTTGAATCAAAAATCACCCAGCAGGAGCTGGCAAACAGGATCGGCAGGCCTAAGCAGGAAATTACCCGTTTGTTCGATTTAAAGCACGCGACAAAAATTGATGCTGTGCAAATAGCTGCACGCGCCTTAGGCAAGGAGCTGTCAGTAACAATGTTGTAAAACTGTTAACTATAACAGTTATAAAAAATGCCCTGATTATGTAAACTGATATATACAGTGCGTGTCACCGACACCGATTATCAGGACGAAAAATGAAAAAATACCAGCGACTGGCTGAGCAAATTCGCGATCAAATCGCGTCTGGCGTATGGCAGCCCGGCGATCGCTTGCCATCCTTGCGCGAGCAGGTGGTCAGCAGCGGCATGAGTTTTATGACCGTCGGACATGCATATCAGTTGCTGGAAAGTCAGGGCCGGATTATCGCCCGGCCGCAGTCGGGTTACTATGTTGCCGCGCGCCCTGAACGTGGGCTGGCAGCGCCGCAGGCGCAGGTGATGCGCGATGAAGCGGTGGATATCAACACCTATATTTTTGATATGCTGCAGGCCAGCCGGGATGCGTCAGTGATGCCATTTGCCTCTGCATTCCCCGATCCGCGTCTGTTTCCCCTCCAGCAGTTGAACCGCTCGCTGGCGCAGGTCAGTAAAACCGCGACCGCCATGAGCGTGATAGAAAACCTGCCGCCGGGAAATGATGAGCTGCGCCATGCCATTGCCCGCCGCTATGCTCAACAGGGGATGACCATTTCACCTGATGAAATTGTCATCACTACCGGTGCGCTGGATGCCCTCAACCTGAGCCTGCAGGCGGTTACCGAACCGGGAGACTGGGTGATTGTCGAAAATCCCTGTTTCTATGGGGCGTTGCAGGCCCTGGAGCGATTACGGCTGAAGGCGCTTTCAATTGCCACCGACGTGAAAGAGGGGATCGATCTTACCGCGCTGGAGCAAGCGTTGCAGGAGTATCCGGTAAAAGCCTGCTGGCTGATGACCAACAGCCAAAATCCGTTGGGCTTTACGCTCAGCCCAGAGAAAAAGGCGCACCTGGTCGCATTGCTGGAAAAATATCATGTAATGCTGATAGAAGATGATGTCTACAGCGAGCTGTACTTTGGTCGCGAAAAACCACTGCCTGCCAAAGCCTGGGATCGCGCCGACAGCGTTTTGCATTGTTCGTCTTTCTCGAAGTGCCTGGTGCCCGGATTTCGCGTGGGCTGGGTGGCGGCCGGGAAGCATGCTCGACGTATTCAGCGACTCCAGCTCA
Source organism: Citrobacter sp. RHBSTW-01044 (assembly GCF_013781945.1). Taxonomy (NCBI): domain Bacteria; kingdom Pseudomonadati; phylum Pseudomonadota; class Gammaproteobacteria; order Enterobacterales; family Enterobacteriaceae; genus Citrobacter; species Citrobacter sp. RHBSTW-01044. The sequence continues at coordinate 2,322,451 of NZ_CP056180.1, forward strand.
TGAGCACGTTATCCACCAGTTCCCCCATGCAGCTTGCGCTCGTGGATTATCTGTCAACCCGGCGCTATGACGCGCATCTGCGCCGCTTACGCCGTCAACTGGCGGAACGCAAACAGCAGGCCTGGCAAACGTTGCTGCGCCATCTTCCGGCGGAAGTCAAAATTCACCATAACGACAGCGGCTATTTTCTGTGGCTGGAACTGCCTGAACCGCTTGATGCAGGCGTGCTCAGCACCCAGGCACTGGCGCACCATATCAGCATTGCACCGGGAAAAATGTTTTCGACCTCGGGGAGCTGGACTCGTTTTTTTCGCTTTAATACCGCATGGCACTGGGGAGAGCGTGAGGAACAGGCAGTGAAACAGCTGGGAAAATTAATTCGCGAGATGATGAAATAAAACGTAACGCGCTATTCAATATAAAAGAATAGCGCGTTCTTATTTTCGAAATAGAGAATACCTAACCCCGATGTTATTTATATCGGGTGCTACCATACAAAAAATCAATAGTTCTTACTATTGCCACCGTTGCACCTAACTCCTTGTCTATACTCCAGAAGATTAAAGCTCCCGATCAGCGTCAGTAGCGTAATGAGCGTTAGCTCACAACCTGATTAAATTTCCTTGCGCCAGCAGGAACGCTTACAACACCCCGACTATTTTTAGGAAAGGACATATATTTACGGCAAGGCTGCCGCTCAATATTTTTTAGACAGGAGTAAGACGTTATGAGCAAGCAGTTTGCCCTCAGTAGCCTGTGCGCACTCAGTATGACGCTGATGACTGCACAGGCAGCCGAACCCCCGACATCCTTAGATAAACCGGAAGGCCGTCTGGATATTATTGCCTGGCCGGGCTACATCGAACGTGGACAGACCGATAAACAATATGATTGGGTCTCGCAGTTTGAGAAAGAGACCGGCTGCGCGGTCAATGTTAAAACAGCGGCCACTTCTGATGAAATGGTCAGCCTGATGGCAAAAGGCGGCTACGACCTGGTTACCGCTTCCGGTGATGCCTCCTTGCGTCTGATTATGGGAAAACGCGTTCAGCCGATTAATACCGCGCTGATCCCTAACTGGAAAAGCATCGATCCGCGCGTGGTAAAAGGCGAGTGGTTTAACGTTGGCGGAAAAGTTTACGGCACACCGTACCAGTGGGGGCCAAACCTGCTGATGTACAACACCAAAATTTTCCCAACGCCGCCGGATAGCTGGAACGTGGTATTTGTTGAGCAAAAACTTGGGGACGGAAAAAGCAATAAAGGGCGCGTTCAAGCCTACGATGGCCCGATCTATATTGCCGATGCTGCATTATTCGTTAAGGCGACTCAGCCGCAACTGGGCATTACCGATCCCTATCAGCTCACCGAACAACAGTATCAGGCGGTGATCAAAGTTCTGAGCGATCAGCACGCGCTGATCCATCGCTATTGGCACGATACCACCGTACAAATGAGCGACTTCAAAAACGAAGGTGTGGTGGCGTCCAGCGCCTGGCCTTATCAGGCGAACGCCCTGAAAGGAGAAGGCCAGCCTATTGCCACGGTCTTCCCAAAAGAAGGGGTTACCGGATGGGCTGATACCACCATGCTGCACAGCGAAGCCAAACACCCGGTGTGCGCTTACAAATGGATGAACTGGTCATTAACCCCGAAAGTTCAGGGCGACGTCGCAGCCTGGTTTGGTTCTCTGCCAGTCGTGCCTGAAGGTTGTAAAGCCAGCCCGCTGCTGGGTGAAAAGGGCTGTGAAACCAACGGCTATAGCTACTTTGACAAAATTGCCTTCTGGAAAACGCCGATCGCAGAAGGTGGCAAATTCGTTCCTTACAGTCGCTGGACGCAGGATTACATCGCCATTATGGGCGGTCGTTAATTCCGCTGGGGGTTTTATGACGTACGCAGTGGAGTTTCATAACGTCTCGCGTCTGTACGGGGATGTTCGTGCAGTTGATGGGGTGAGTATTGCGATTAACGACGGTGAGTTTTTCTCTATGCTGGGGCCATCCGGCTCCGGCAAGACCACTTGTCTGCGCCTTATTGCAGGGTTTGAGCAACTGTCAGGCGGCGCAATCACCATTTTTGGTAAGCAGGCCAGCGAATTGCCGCCCTGGGAACGGGACGTCAATACGGTATTTCAGGATTATGCGCTATTCCCGCATATGTCGATTCTCGACAATGTCGCCTACGGGCTGATGGTCAAAGGTATTGATAAAAAACAGCGTCACGCAAAAGCACGTGAAGCGCTGGATAAGGTTGCGCTCGGTTTTGTTTATGAACGCAAACCATCGCAACTTTCCGGTGGTCAGCGGCAACGCGTGGCGATTGCCCGCGCGCTGGTCAATGAACCGCGGGTCTTGCTGTTGGATGAACCGCTCGGGGCATTGGATCTTAAGCTGCGTGAGCAGATGCAGCTGGAACTGAAAAAGTTACAGCAATCTCTGGGTATCACCTTCATTTTTGTCACCCACGATCAGGGTGAAGCCCTCTCGATGTCAGATCGTGTGGCGGTGTTTAATAATGGCCGCATCGAACAGGTGGATTCTCCGCGTGAACTGTACATGCGTCCGCGCACACCGTTTGTGGCAAGTTTCGTCGGGACGTCAAATGTTTTTGATGAAACGATGTCAGCGAACGTTTGCGGGCTACAGGGTATGTTTTCCCTGCGTCCGGAACACATTCGCTTGAATGATACCAGTGGTGAAGTCCAGGCCCGGGGGGTTATCCAGGCGGTGCAGTACCAGGGCGCGGCGACACGTTTTGAGCTGAAACTTGTCGGCGGTGAAAAATTGCTGGTTAGCCAGGCGAACCTGACGGGAGAAATGCTGCCGACAACGCTGTCGCCGGGTCAACAGGTGATGGCATCGTGGTCACGCGACGTGATGGTACCGCTGGTTGAGGAGAGGTGAATGGCTATGAATGTCTTACATTCGCCTCCACAGTCGACAAGTCTGAACCGGATCTCAGGGTTCTTCTGGCGTAATCCGGGACTGGGGCTGTTTTTGCTGCTCCTCGGACCGCTGATGTGGTTTGGGATCGTCTACTTCGGCTCATTACTGACGCTGTTATGGCAAGGTTTTTATACCTTCGATGATTTCACCATGTCGGTCACGCCCGACCTGACGCTGGCGAATTTGCAGGCGCTGTTTAATCCCGCCAACTACGACATCATTTTGCGTACCCTGACGATGGCGGTGGCGGTCACCATTGCCAGCGCGATTCTGGCGTTTCCGATGGCGTGGTATATGGCGCGATATACCAGTGGCAAAATGAAAGCCTTTTTTTACATTGCTGTGATGTTGCCGATGTGGGCCAGCTACATTGTTAAAGCCTACGCATGGACGTTACTGTTGGCTAAAGACGGGGTGGCGCAGTGGTTTTTAACTCATCTGGGACTGGAGCCGCTGCTGCTTTCGTTCCTGACGCTGCCTGCGGTCGGCGGCAATACGTTATCGACTTCAGGGTTAGGGCGTTTTCTGGTGTTCGTCTACATCTGGCTGCCGTTTATGATCCTGCCGGTACAGGCCGCGCTGGAGAGACTTCCGCCTTCGCTCTTACAGGCCTCCGCTGATTTGGGCGCTCGTCCGCATCAGACTTTCCGCTATGTGGTCCTGCCACTGGCGATACCCGGTATCGCGGCAGGGTCGATCTTTACTTTTTCTCTGACGTTGGGCGATTTTATCGTGCCGCAACTGGTGGGGCCGCCAGGCTATTTCATCGGCAATATGGTGTATTCGCAACAAGGGGCGATCGGCAATATGCCGATGGCGGCGGCATTTACTCTGGTGCCGATTGTGTTAATCGCACTGTATCTGGCGTTCGTGAAGCGTCTGGGAGCTTTCGATGCACTCTGAACGCGCGCCCTGGTTACTCAAACTGGCGGCATGGGGCGGGGTTATTTTCCTGCACTTTCCCATCCTCATCATCGCCACCTATGCTTTTAATACTGAGGAGGCTGCTTTTAGTTTTCCACCGCAGGGGTTAACGCTGAAGTGGTTTAGCGTTGCGGCGCAACGTAGCGATATTCTGGAATCGGTGACGTTGTCACTTAAAATCGCTGCATTGTCGACGGCCATTGCTCTCGTTCTGGGGACGCTGGCCGCTGCCGCACTGTGGCGCAGGGACTTTTTTGGTAAAAGCGCAATATCGCTGTTGCTGCTGTTGCCGATCGCGCTGCCGGGGATTATTACCGGTCTGGCGCTACTGACGGCGTTTAAAACTATCAATCTGGAACCCGGTTTTCTCACCATCGTGGTCGGCCATGCGACGTTTTGCGTGGTGGTGGTGTTTAACAACGTCGTGGCGCGTTTTCGCCGTACCTCATGGAGTCTGGTTGAAGCGTCTATGGATCTTGGCGCCAACGGCTGGCAAACCTTTCGTTATGTCGTGCTGCCAAACCTGGCATCGGCACTGCTGGCGGGAGGGATGCTGGCGTTTGCTTTGTCGTTTGATGAAATCATCGTGACAACGTTCACCGCCGGACATGAAAGAACACTTCCTTTGTGGCTGCTCAATCAACTGGGTCGACCACGAGATGTGCCTGTCACCAACGTTGTGGCATTGCTGGTAATGCTGGTGACAACACTGCCAATTTTAGGGGCCTGGTGGCTAACGCGTGAAGGCGACTCTCTCGCCGGAAACGGTAAATAAACGACGATATGGGAAATTGCTATGCAACATCAATTACTGATTAATGGCGAGCTGGTCAACGGTGAAGGTGAAAAGCAGCCAGTCTATAACCCTGCCACTGGAGAACGCATTCTGGAGATTGCCGAGGCGTCAGCCGGGCAGGTTGATGCGGCGGTACGTGCAGCAGACAGCGCATTTGCCACCTGGGGACAAACCACACCGAAAGTCCGTTCCGAACTGCTGCTGAAACTGGCGGATGCTATCGCCGATAACGCGCAAACCTTCGCTGAGCTGGAATCGCTTAACTGTGGTAAGCCGCTGCACTGTGTCCTTAACGATGAAATTCCGGCAATCGTCGACGTTTTCCGCTTCTTCGCCGGGGCAGCTCGTACCCTGCAAGGACAGGCGGCCGGAGAGTATCTGGAAGGGCATACGTCGATGATTCGTCGGGATCCGCTGGGCGTGGTGGCCTCTATCGCGCCGTGGAACTACCCGCTGATGATGGCGGCGTGGAAGCTGGCACCGGCGCTGGCGGCGGGTAACTGTGTGGTGATTAAACCGTCAGAAATCACCCCGCTAACCGCTCTTAAACTGGCTGAATTTGCCAAAGATATTTATCCGCCTGGCGTTATCAACGTGCTGTTTGGCCGTGGCAAAACGGTGGGTGACCCGCTGACCGGTCATGAAAAAGTCCGGATGGTTTCCCTGACCGGCTCCATTGCGACCGGTGAACACATTATCCAGCACACAGCGCCTTCGATTAAGCGCACACATATGGAGCTGGGCGGCAAAGCCCCGGTCATCATTTTTGATGATGCCGATCTGGATGCAGTGGTGAGCGGCGTGCGAACCTTTGGGTATTACAACGCCGGGCAAGACTGTACCGCCGCTTGTCGAATCTATGCCCAGAAAGGCATTTATGACGCGTTGGTTGAGAAACTCGGTGCCGCGGTTGCCAGCCTGAAAATCGGTGCACCAAATGACGAATCGACGGAGCTGGGGCCGGTAAGCTCGCAGGCGCACCTCGATCGCGTGACTAAAGCGGTCGATGAAGCCAAAGCACTGGGGCATATCAAAGTCATCACCGGTGGTAAAAAAGTGGACGGCGCAGGCTACTACTTTGCTCCGACGCTACTGGCCGGGGCGAAGCAGGAAGATGCTATCGTGCAGCGGGAAGTTTTCGGTCCGGTGGTCAGCGTCACCGTATTTGAGGATGAAGATCAGGTGCTGGCGTGGGCTAACGATTCGAAATACGGCCTGGCATCCTCCGTCTGGACTCGGGATGTGGGGCGCGCGCATCGATTTAGTGCTCGCCTGCAGTATGGTTGCACCTGGGTCAATACCCACTTCACGCTGGTCAGCGAGATGCCGCACGGCGGACAAAAACAGTCTGGTTATGGCAAGGATATGTCGGTTTACGGGCTGGAAGATTACACGATTGTTCGCCATGTCATGATCAAGCATGAGTAATATCTGAAGCGCGAGCGATAAATGCGGCACGGATAGCTAAATACTGGCAAACGTGTGTCTATATTATTCGCGCCACTGGCCTCGTCGCCATCGGACGGCGGTAAGTTGGAAATATCCGCGAGGTCAGGCTATTAATACAACAAAGCCCCGGCTTATTAATGTCAGGGCTTTGTGCTTTCAGGATCGTCATCCGGTTATCCGCGGCGCAAGCTGCAAATCCAGGCGAGTAGCGCACAGACGCTCAGAACCAGCCCCAGTTGTTGCACCATGCCTGCCACCCCCAGCATCATTCCCAGCAACAGGTAATAGCTTAATCCGAACAATGCACCGGCGGCCCCGGCCTGTTCACGATAGTGGCGTAGGGCCTGACTCAGCACATTAGGGATCGCGATGCCATAGGCAATCACCGCGCCGAAAACCGGTATCAGAATCCACGCGGAGTGCTGTAACCACCACGCGGCGAGGCCTGACAATGCTGCCAGCGCACAGGCATAACGTACCCTCTGTTCCGACGTCAGGTCCGTCGTCAATAATCTCCGGTTCAGCAGGCTGCCCGACAGCGAAGCAAACGCAAGTAATCCCCCCGTCCAGCCAAAGGCTCTGGAACTCCATCCCAATTGCCCGAAAAGAAACGGAGCCAGGCTGTAATAGCTAAACAGCATGGTGTTCAGCAGCGCAACCAGCATAGTATTTTTCCACAGCTCGCGGTCACGCATCATGCGGGAGAGCAGTGCAGCAAGGCTGGGTCTGAGCGTATTTTCGGGCCGGGTTTCTGGCAGCATGGTCGCAGTCAGTAGTAGCAGTAGCAGCGCCAGCAGCACAAGGGCAATAAATACACCGGTATGACCATACAGGCTAACCAACCAACCTCCGCTTAGCAGGCCGAAAACGGGACTCAATGCCAGCGCAGCGCCCATCACGGAAAAGACGCGGGATAGTGCAGTTGATTCATAAGTGTCCCGTAGCATGGTCTGTACCACCACTGACCCGGCAGCCGCGCCGATGGCTGAGATCATCCGCGCCAGCAGCAAAACGCTGAAGTCAGTGGCAACCACGGCCAGGGCACAACCTGACCCATAGCAGATAAGTCCTGCCAGCATCGCCCAACGTCGACCGAGGCAGTCGCTCAGCCAACCCCACATCGCCACGCCGATGGCGAAGGCAATAAAATAAACGGAGAGTGTTTGCGCCGCGCGCTCACTGCTTACGTGAAAAGACGTGGCGATTCCTGGCAATGCCGGGCTATAAATGGTTTCCACCAGTTGCGGAAACATAATCAGCAAAGTAAGAAGCCACAGCGGCGGGCGGAGAAGAGTGTTCATAGCAATATCCAGAGAGACAGAAAACTGGCGGGCATTATTGCTGAAAGGGAGGTGTCGCATTACCATTATTAAGACTTTAAATATCAACTATCGGACAGATAATGGAAATTGCCCCGGATGATGATTTCGATGCGGATAGCTTTGATAAACCGGTAATCGGCATTGCCTCCGAGATGGGCGTACACGATTCCGGCCGGCATAGCCATCTTCGTCATCAGCTACTTTTTTCGGCTGCGGGAAGCATTACGATTGAGCTGGAGCATGCCCTGTGTCTGCTACCGCCACGGCGCGCGGTCTGGATCCCGGCTGGTACGGTACATCGCGCCATAATGCGTGGGGTGATGGCTTATCGTTCGTTGTATTTTTCAACTACATTGCCGTTATCTAAATTACCGCTGCAGATAGTCGACGTTAATCCTCTCTTTTTTGAAGTAATAGAACGTATGGCTTTCTGGCCATGGGAAATGCCTGCCGCGCAGCAGGCCAGTCTTATCACCGTTTTCTGTGAGGAAATGCGGGCCGCCCGCAGTGAAAACTGGACGTTGCAGTTTCCCTCAGATCCACGGCTGAACGTGTGGCTTGAAGGAGTACGCATGGGCGAATTGCCACCACGACTAAATCAATTATCCCAACGGGTTGGGGCATGCGAGAGGACGATCAGTCGAATATTTACCAGGGATACCGGGATGAATTATCAGAGCTGGCGGCAGCAATTTAGACTATTAAAAGCCATGGAGATGCTGGCTGACGGGGGGCAGATCAGCCAGGTGGCGCAATATCTGGAATTTGTCAGTGACAGTGCTTTTATCGCTTTTTTCCATCAGCATACCGGCACAACACCGAGCCGTTATGCGGGCAATATAATGCCGCAGAAGGATTAGGGGGATTACATACTAAGGATAATTTACCGGGTGGCAGGAGAGTGGGAAAATCGTGTACTAATGGCAGAGAGAAGAGTCTCTCTGCCAGCGGACGCTGCAATTAATCAAGAAGAACGACATCAAGCAAACCAGCCAAACCTTGCGGAAATCAGACTGAAAAGTCCTACAGCAGCAAATATATTTATCAGCACCACAGTTTTACTGGAAACATTCATTTGTGCCACCTTTCGTTTTAACCCTTATGGGTATAGTACGGGTTATAACTATCCGCAATAGTACGGATTCTGAACATAATGAAAACGGCTTGTTTTACCGGCGTTTCTCTTAAAATAATTAATAAAACTTGATGTGGGTCATGAAAAAGAGCATATTGCGCGCGATTTTACCTTTCGGCCCGGATGCCTGACATGTCTCTGTACCAAAAAATGCTGGTTTTTTATGCGGTGATGGCCGCTATCACGGCAATCATCACCTGGTTTCTTTCCCGCGATAAAAAGCGGATTCGTTTTCTCAGCGCGGTATTAGTCGGGGCGACCTGGCCGATGAGTTTTCCCGTCGCGTTAATGTTTTCTCTCTTCTGATGACGGCGTAAACGCCGTTTCAGGAGGAAAGCAGGGCATCTAATCGTTTTTTGTCGGCTGCGCAAACATCCTGCGGATGCTGATATCCCACGTTTTCATTGGCGCGGGTATACAAAGCAACCAGCCAGTCGTAAACGTAACGGCTTGCGCCATGCGAAGGTTGTTCATCCAGTTTCGTCAACCGTAACATCGGCTGTTGCGCCGGGGCACTAAAAATAGCCGATCCTTTTTGGATCCTGCTGGCCGGACGCTGTTCCTCTGCCACGCTGGCAAATCCAAGCCAGGTAATAAAATCCCCAATATCGGCGTGAAGCTGCGCGGCGCAGACGTTTTCTCGCTGCATAATGCGCTGTAAGCGTTGCGGCATCTCCAGCCGATAGCTGGTGGTGACGAGGATATCGGCAACCTGCCTTAGCGTACGCGGCTCGAGACGTAAACGGCGCGCATTATTTTCATCGCGACACCACTGGCGCACGTGGTTAACCCACATTTTGTGCGCCTGATACCCGGTCTCTTTGCTTTCCGGCGAGTGCGGTGTGTCACGCACCTCGGCAAACAGGTCAATCTCTTCATTAAATAATCCGCTCACCTGTTCCTCGCGCGGCTGCTGAACACGCAGCAGCGACTCAAAGAGGCGCATCGGCGGGAGCAAACCGTCCAGGAGTTCGCCATGCTTTGCCGCCTGGGCCTGGAGTTGGCGGATCACCGACTCATTGCTACCCGATTCGGTTTCAACGGGGTTAATCCAGCCTATCAAGGTTTCGCGTACGCGCTGCTGGTGCTGCTCACGCAGGGAGGTCAATCTCGCCTGGCGTTGCTGGGGCGAGGTTGCCTGTGTCAGCCATTCGACGAGGCGTTGTAAGCTGTGTTTATCCAGCGCCTGCAGCGTGCCCCAGTGCAGTCCGGGTTTGCCCATTAATTGCTGCACAGATTCATCAAGATTTTGCTGAGTGCTAAACCGCGCATCCTGGGGAGTAATGGCCCAGACCACTCCCGGCAATGCGGCGTCATGTACGGGCTGAGTATCGTTAACCCAGCCCAGCAGCTTGCGGGTGATGGCGGGCGTCTGGGAGCGGGTAGAAACCGCATTACAGATTAAAAGTATATCCGGTTGCAGATGCTGGCGATAATGTTCCAGCATCCAGCCTAATTTGGCCTGCCACAATGGATGGGGATGAACATCCGGGGCGAGGGGAATATCCAGCAGATCGACATTCTCCAGTACCGCGTCTTCAACCGTCAGGACCAGCTCGCGCGTGAGCAGCGCCAGCGAAGCCTGAGAAAGGCTGACCGCATTGAGCAACTGATCATTTTCTATTGGATGAACCACCACATCGCTTTGCGCCTCATTCCCGTTCAATGCTACCTGAGTCAGGAAACTCTCGGCAGGTAAACCAAAATGGTCAACCAGCAGGCTCAGCGGAGCCGCGAGTTCTTGCGCGCTTCCGGTTTGTTGCAGCGTATGCGCCAGCGCCAACCACTGTTGCGTCAACTCTGGTTGTTCTCCCCACAGTAACGCCCAGGCGTTTGCCCGGGTAGTCAGATCCAGAGCGGGTAGCAGCGTGGCAAACTGATGCCATAGCGCGTCGTCAAATTGCTGTTGTCTGGCCGGTACGCAGGCGCGCCAGAAACGGCCAATTGCCGCGACATCCTGCGCAGTAATGCCCGGCACCGGATGACGCTGGCGCAACGTTTGCCATTTTTCCAGGCGCGCCTCAATAATCGATTTCTCGACCTGGCGGTTGTCCGCAAGCGCACAGAACTGGGTAATAAATAGCTGTACCAGTTCGGCTTCACTGAGTAGCCGCAGGCGCAACGGCCATTCACCATCGAGCGGATTTTCATCACGCGTAAAGCGGATCGCCATGTTGGTTGGCGCATGACCAGGATTGATATGTGAAAAGTAATCAAAGCTGCGATCCGGGGTAACGATATTCACTTTGCCATTGGCGTTGCTGCACAATGCTGTGAGCAGGTGCGCTTTTGCCGATTGCGAATGTCCGTAAAGCCCAACGCATCCTCGCGATGAAAAGGTCGTCTTCAACGCAGATTCATTAACGGCGGCCAGGGTGAGCTGTGCCAACAGGGCATCCGCTTCATCATCAAGACGCGCCGCACGCTGACGGGTATCAGTTACCCACTCGATGGCGGCCTGCGCGGTGTTTAACATCTTACTCATTTCAGGTACACGCTCCCGCTATCAATCCAGTAATGGCTCCCGCTATGGCGTCGGTCTGCCAGCGTATTCAGTTTTAACGTTAAGGCATTGGCGGCAACGGGAGTGCCATCCTGTAACCACGCATCGCTCAGTACGAAAAATTCCGGGCCGCTTTCTTTGCTACCACCGCGTAGCTGCAGCCGTACATTCAACACGCCATCTCCGGCGATGGTTTTTGCCAGTTCGGCAGAATTTATGCTGAGCGTATACAGCGGTGTGGCAGGCCAACGGCTGTTGGCCAGTTGGCGGAAACCTAATGTTACGTTGCCGCGCAATGGGAAGTGCAGGCGGGCATCCAGTTTCGCGCCGGGCTTATCCAGATCGATATCGTGATACCAGATGTTCTCATCACGCAGCGTATTGACCGTATTATCCAACACGCCGAGATAACGTACGGTCGAGTAAGCGCCGATATCGGCAGCTTTAAAGTTGAAACGCGGCAAGCGTAGATCCAGCGCCAGGCTACACAACATGGCACCAACTGCTGCGGTGGATTTGGGGTTACCAATCCGCCCTTGTTGGCTGAACGGATACCACTCATGTACGCGGTAGTTATCCATCCAGATCATACGATTAACCGGAACGGGCTGCAGATGGCGGATCAACGCCTGTACGCCAGGTAAACAGGCGGGTCTGCCGGTCACTAATAAAATATCGCAGCGATAGTGTGAAATGGCCTCACAGACCGCGTGCAGTGGGGAGGTCAGGGTAAACTGGCCCGCCAGTAACGCTTCTTGTAACTGCCTGAACTGCACCTGTAACGGCACGCTCAACACATCAAACACTGGCGATCCCGCAGGTAACGCATGATCGATAGCCTGCTGGATGTAATTCAGTACGTTGCGCGTTGGTTGCTGGCTCAGGAGTTCGCCAAAGGTGGCATGCAGACCCGCTACCGGATCGTTAATATCACTTTGTTCCCAGGCTGAAAGTACCGCATGACCGAGCGGCATAAAGAGTTGTAACGCCGTTTGTTGACGCAAAATCGCCTGGGTGTCGATGCGCCCGGAATCGCCAAATAGCGTAGCCAGCAATGCGGCGGCGTCGGTCACGCCAGCCTGTTGCAGACGGGTTTGCAGCGCAGGCAACACGCAACGCTGAATCACGTCCAGCAGCATGTCATCGCCCGCAACCTTAAAGCCTTCACGGAACAGCAGATGCGGGGTAATTTTGACGTTTGTACCCACGCCGTCATCAAGCTGGTAGTGGACGACGGCCATATCCGTTGTCCCGCCGCCAATGTCGATCGATGCCACGCGCAGCGCACGACCTTTAGTCTCACCAGGCTCCGGCAAACGGTCCGGGCGGGCAAGGGCGTTAAAGAACGATTCGGTGTGGCCATCGTAGTGAGAGATAGCTTCGTTATACAGCCACACCAGTTGCCCGCAGCTGGCCTCATCCCATTCCATCTGGATCTCAGGTACGGGAACCACGCTCTTTTCCTGCTGTTTACGGGTGGTGAAGTCTTCATCCTGCGGGTGCCAGCCCATTGCTTTCCAGACCAACGCAATAGCTTCAAACATGCGCAGGCGGAAAATCTCGCGCTCCTGTTTGGGCATCGCCGACGGCAGGGTCAGGATCAGCGTACGCAACTGACGAGGAGATGCCGGGAATCCGAGGCGCAAACGCGTCGCCACGCTGTTAATTTGCCCCAGCGCCTGGGCCAGTATTTCGCACAACATATGCGTCATCAGCGTACTGCGGCTGTATTGCGGTGAGAATACCGGCAGACGATCATCCTGAGGCAGGCTGAACAGCGGTTGCCCGTCATCGTTCATCAGGTTCATCAGCGGGAAGGCGGTAGCCAGTGGTTCGCGCTGGGTTTTGCCATTCATCTGGCTAAAGCGCCAGTCATGCAACACCGGCGTTTCGTCCCACAGATAACGGCGCGGGCTGGAGATCCCACTGCTGCCTTCAGTGCCCATGCGCTGCATCGCCAGCTTTCGGGCTTCATCGCCAACGCGGACAATCGACGGCCAGATAAAGGCATCATCACGACCGCTCTCCACGGAAAAGTGCTGCTTACCAAAACGCGCTTCGGAAAACTCCAGTCGGCTGGTGAACAACGGATCGTTGAGAAACTGTGGCTCGCTTAACGAACGCACCTGCAATTCGGCTGTCTGGCGTAGTCCGTCATTGGCATCCCCGTGATCTTCAATCAGGACGCCACAGGTATGGGTGTTACCGATATCCAGGATAAGATCAACGGGAATGGCGGGCGTGCTGAGGGTATGCGTGACCAGTTTCACTTCCGGGACGGAAAGCTGCTCGCCTAACAGGGTCAGCACATTCAGCCAGTGCGCCTGATATTCAAAGTTACGCAGCGCCTGTTGGATCTCTTGTTCTGAGCGGTTCTCATGCTGTGTGACATGATGCATAAAGGATTCGCGCAACCAGCCGTCAATCCAGGTCTGGTCGAGGAAATCGGCAATTTCGTTGTCATGCGAGGCCAGCGCAAATCGCGTACCGTTCAGCAGGTCATTTTCGTTGGGGGTTAACGCCGCAGGGGCATTTTCAGTGAGCTGGCTGTCCAGCGCCACGGTGACGCGGTGGGTGTTGCCCGCGCTGTCAGGTTGCGCCAGCTTTCGCACCTGTACGCGCGCCCAGTTATCCGGGCCTTCAACGAACGTACGCGGCGGATTAAAGCGCAGGAACGGCAGCGGCAGCCAGACACCGTCGAGCACGTCCAGCGAATAATGCAGCTTCTGGGTGCTTTCCGGCTTCACCACTTCGGGCTGACCGCCGGTGCTGCCTGGTAAGGTATAACGTCCGGTTGTCAGATCGAAATCCAGCCGCAGCAGGGGACCGTTTGCCGTTTTGCGCACAAAGCGTCCATGATGCGCAGATTCCTGCGGCGTCAGGCCAAAATCCAGAAATTGCACACCGCTATTGGCGATGAGCGTCACGCTCTGTTTGTAGTCACACAGATTCACCAACATAAAATCAGGCACCTATCTTTTTGATCGTCAGAGGGATTTCCGCGTGAGCGTCATAACGTGCGGTACAGGCGGCGACGTCATTGGTTCCCGCTTTGCAGGTAATTTCCGGCATCGGATAACGTGACCCGTCCGTACAACGGGCATTTCCGCGACTCTTAATCATTAATTCACCTGACTGATGCAAACCGGAGAAAATCTCGGCACGACAAACAATATTGTCGCCATGAACCACGCGCGCCGTGCCTTTATTGGCCTGGATCTGATAGCGCAGCGACGGCGCTTTACCGCTAACCGGATCTTTAACATCAACCATTACGCGCCAGTTACCGTTGAGAAAACGCGTCGTTCCTGCCTTCATTTGGTTGGCATCCATCACCAGCGCATCTTTCGGAATCGCGGCGATCACGACCGGTCCCTCGACAGGTTTTTCTTTTTTGGCGACCGGAACCACTTCAGCCCGATGCAGCGGCAGTGCAGATGTCAGTTCTGGCAGCGGTGCTATATCTGACTTAGCGACGTCTGCAGGGGGAACAGCGGGTACGGGCGGGGTGGGCTGTTGCTTCCACAGCAGCGGCCCAACCATGGCTGCAATGATCACCGCGGCAACGGGCAGGCTCCACAACGGCAGGCGGCGTGCGGGTTTCTTCTGTGCGAGCGGCGGCGAGACTTCCGGTTCGTTAACAACGACCGGGGGTTGTGGTTCAGGTTCAGCCGGTTTAGGTAGCTCAACGACTGGAGTCAACAAAGGCGCCTCGGCCTCGACGAAGGTGATTTGGGCAGTGATTTCTTCTTCCGGCTCAGGCTCCGCTACGGTGACGACCGGAGGAATATCGGCAAGGCGCAGGCAATCGAGCACATCGTCGCGAGGATTTTCATTCAGATTGACGAAACCCCAGAACGTAATAACGGGTTTACCTTCAACCAGAAATACGTGATTCTCACCAGGAAACTGGATGGTTTTTTCCAGCAGTGAGCCAAACAGTTGCAGGGAGGTTTTACCCGATTGCAGACTTTTACGGCTCAGCGCCGCCGCATTTTCCAGCGTGCTTCCCAGATAGCGCAGCGCACGAAAACGGGCCTCTTCATCAGCGGCTTTCCATGCAACGGCTTTCCCTTCAATCGGCGAATACCAGTCAACGCGATCGCCGTTGTCGTTAACTTGTGGGATCGCCAGACAATCCACCATCGCCTGCTGTTTACGCAGGCGAAGCGTTTCACGAATTTGCAATGCTGAATCAAACACGGCCTGACCACCGCCGCCCACGGCCTGATAGTCATCCAAATTGCCGCTGCGCAAGAGAGTTTTTGCCACGTTGTTACCCCTTAGACTTCTTCACGTATCTACTTTACGTTTTATAAAAACGAGCAAACGGTGGAAGAGAGGCAAAAAGGGGCGAATTTTCATGGCATAGAGTGCCGGGAAAAATCTTGACGTTTTGAAAAAGACTTAAGGGAAATTAATTCGCTTAGGGTGATGAATTATTCAGCGAAATACACCGGATTAGAATAACCTGATAGTGATTTGTTATTGGTCAGTTTTTGTCAGCTATGCTCTGATATCCCGGTTAATAATAAAATAAGAAGGCTTATAACCATGATTGCAAGGAAAACGTTACTCGCGCTGGCGCTCAGCGCCGTCTTACCATCAGGCGCGGCGTTCGCGGCCAATACTGACACTCTCATTTACTGCTCAGAAGCGTCGCCAGAGTCATTTAACCCGCAAATCGCCAGTTCCGGTCCATCGTTTGTAGCCAGCTCACAGGTGCTCTACAACCGACTCATCAACTTTGATCCGGTAAAAAATACGCCAGTTCCGTCTCTGGCAACGGACTGGACGATTTCGCCGGACGGTAAGACCTACACTTTTACCCTGCGTCAGGGCGTGAAATTCAACAGTAATAAATTCTTCAAACCAACCCGTGACTTCAACGCTGATGACGTGGTTTTCTCGGTATTACGACAGAAAGATGCCGATCATCCGTACCACAAAATTTCTCAGGGAAGCTACGAATACTTCAACGATGTCGGTCTGGATAAACTGATTAAAGAAGTGAAGAAGGTCGATGATTATCATGTTCAGTTTATCCTTAATGAACCTAACGCCGCGTTTCTTGCCGACTGGGGAATGGATTTTGCCTCCATCCTCTCTGCGGAATATGCCGACGTGATGCTGAAAAAAGGCACTCCGGAAAACGTCGATAACTGGCCAATTGGCACCGGGCCATACGTGTTGCAGCAGTACAAGCAGGATTCGCAAATCCGCTATCTCGCCAACCCGAACTACTGGGACGGCGCCGTCCCCACGAAGCACCTGATCTTCTCAATCACGCCAAACGTTCAGACCCGATTGGCGAAACTGCAAACCAATGAATGCCAGATAATTCCGGCGCCTGCGCCCGTACAGTTTGACGAGATTAAGAAGAATAAAGATTTGACGCTGCATTCGGTTGAAGCGCTGAACGTCGGGTATCTGGCGTTTAATACCGAGAAAAAACCGTTTGATAACGTGCTGGTGCGTCAGGCGCTTAACTACGCGACAGACAAAAAGGCCATTATTAACGCCGTCTTTTTAGGTTCCGGTACGGTGGCAAAATCGCCAATTCCGCCGAATATGTTGGGGTTCAATAAAGATTTGCAGGATTACGCTTATGACCCGCAAAAAGCGAAAGATCTGCTGAAACAGGCGGGACTGGAAAACGGCTTTGAAGCGACGCTGTGGTCAATGCCGGTTCAGCGCCCATACAACCCGAACTCCCGACGGATTGCCGAGATGATCCAAAGCGACTGGGCGAAGGTTGGCGTGAAGGCGAAAATTGTGTCGTACGAGTGGGGCGAATATCTCTCCGAAATGCGTAAAGGTGAGCATGACACCGCGTTGTTCGGTTGGATGTCAGACAACGGCGATCCGGACAACTTCGCCGATGTACTGCTGGGCTGTGACAGCATTAAAACCGGATCTAACGCCGCGCGCTGGTGCGATAAAGAGTATAATTCGCTGGTTCAAAAGGCGAAACTGGTGAGTAAACCGGAAGAACGCGCCGCGCTTTACCAGCAGTCGCAAGAGATTTTCTACCAACAGGCTCCGTGGATTGCGTTGGCAAACGGGAAAACGTTTTACGCGACGCGCAGCAACGTCAGCGGATACAGCGTTAGCCTGATGGGCAGCGATTTTTCAAAAGCAAAATTAAATTAATGAGTTAAGGAGAGGTTATGTCGCATCTGGATGAGGTCAGCGCACGTGTTGATGCCGCCATTGAAGAGAGCGTCATTACGCATATGAATGAATTGCTGATTGAACTCAGCGATGATGTCGTGCTGAGCCGGGAAGAACGTTACACCCAGCAACAGCGTTTGCGTACGGCTATCGCACATCATGGCCGTCAGCATAAAGAGGATATGGAAACCCGTCGCGAACAGTTGACCAAAGGCGGCACAATCCTGTAATTCATTGTGGCCAGATGGCGAGGTAACACCTTATCCGGCCTGCATGTTCAGGCCGGATAAGCGCAATTAAAACGAACGTCTCGCCACCAGCCAGGCCCCAACGACCAGCAGCACCGCGCCGCAGACCGGCCCCACCAACGCCCGCAGCGGTACGCCATGACTGCGCAGAATATCCAGCACCAGTCCGCCGATTAACTGGCTGGCCACCAGCACCGCGATAGTGGTTGCTGCACCCACATTTTGGTATCCACTGATGCTGGCAAAAACAAAGAACGATCCCAGCAAGCCAGGGATTAGCGTCCACCAGCGCACGTTGGAAACCAGTTCCCCAAACCCCGCCATACCTTGCTTAAACCACAGTATGCTGACAAACAGCACGATCCCGACCAGCGAGTTAAGTAACATGGCGATGAGGATCGTCGAGGACGTCTGCGTGATGCGTACCATCAAGGTATTTTGCACCACCAGACCAATACCTGCGGCAATCAGAAAGGAGAGGGTTAGCGTCTGGTTCATCTGCTGGCATCCGGTTCGCGGCGATCGTCTAACTGCAACTGCATAAAAGTCAGATCCAGCCAGCGCCCAAATTTCGTGCCAACCTGTGGCATTTGCGCGGTGGTTTTAAAACCCAGCGTGCTGTGCAGATGCAGCGACGCCTGATTCTGAGACTCAATGCCCGCAACCATCACATGCTTGCCGCACGCGCGGGCTTCTTCTATTAACCTGCTGAGCAGCGCTCGTCCCAGGCCTTTACCCTGATGAGCAGGATGAACATATACCGAATGTTCAACGGTATGACGGAATCCATCAAAGTTACGCCAGTCGCCAAAGGAGGCGTACCCTGTAATCACGCCATTCTCTTCACTCACCAGCACCGGATAGCCCATCAACTGGCGGGCTTGATACCATGAGATACGGTTTTCGGCATCGACCGTTTGATCGTTCCAGATAGCCGCCGTATGCAGTACCGCGTGGTTGTAGATTTCTGCAATGGCGGCACAGTCTTCTTTGCTGGCAAATCGAATGGACATGTTGAACCTCAGGGATTGTTCACTATAGTATTACAATATGAATACTATTGAAGACAGCATAAATCAACGGATCGGTGCAAGAATTCGCATTGAGCGGGAGTCTCGCGGCTGGTCTCTGACGGAACTCGCTGAACGCGCAGGCGTGTCGCGGGCGATGATCCATAAAATAGAGCGCGGTGAGAGCAGCCCTACGGCCACGCTGCTGGGCAGGCTCTCCGGTGCCTTTGGTATCAGCATGTCTATGCTGATGGCGCGGGCCGAAATGCAGGAGGGCAAGCTGCTGCGCTTCGCGGATCAGCCTGTCTGGCACGACCCGCAAAGCCACTATCTGCGCCGCCACGTTTCACCGCGCAGCGATCTGCCTATTGATCTGGTGCAGATAGAATTGCCTGCCGGAAGCGATATCCCGATGCCAGCCTCTTCCTACGTGCAGGCAAGACAACTTATCTGGCTACAGCAGGGGGAATTGGTCTTTGTGGAAGGGGACGTGCGTCATGAAATGCGGGCTGGCGATTGCCTGGAGCTTGGCCCGCCGAATGATTGTCGGTTTATCAATGAAACCGCACACCCCTGCGTTTACCTGGTTGTGCGGTTAAATCATGTCGTCAGCTAACTGGCGGACACAGGCTGCTACTATTGATGGAATCATGCCAAAAGCAGAGGAGCACATCATGGGTCAACAGACTAATCGCAATCGCCGCTGGGTACTGGCTTCCCGCCCGCATGGCGCGCCGGTCCCGGAAAACTTCCGTCTTGAAGACGATGAGGTGGCAACGCCGGGTGAAGGCCAGGTTTTACTGCGCACCATTTTTCTTTCCCTCGATCCCTACATGCGTGGACGCATGAGCGATGAGCCGTCTTACTCCCCGCCGGTAGAGATTGGCGGCGTGATGGTTGGCGGGACCGTGAGTCGCGTGGTGTCATCCAACCATCCTGATTACCAGCCAGGCGAGTGGGTGCTGAGCTACAGCGGCTGGCAGGACTATGACATCTCCGACGGTAACGGGCTGGTGAAGCTTGGCGATAATCCTGAACATCCCTCCTGGGCGCTGGGAGTGATGGGGATGCCAGGATTTACTGCTTATATGGGGCTGCTGGATATCGGTCAGCCAAAAGCAGGGGAAACGCTGGTTGTGGCCGCCGCCACCGGCCCGGTTGGCGCAACGGTAGGGCAGATTGGTAAGCTCAAAGGCTGCCGGGTGATCGGGGTTGCAGGCGGGGCAGAGAAATGCCGACATGCCACCGAGGTATTAGGCTTTGATGTCTGCCTCGATCACCACGCACAAGATTTTGCGCAACAGCTGGCAAAAGCCTGTCCGCAGGGGATCGATATTTACTACGAAAACGTCGGCGGTAAGGTATTTGACGCCGTTCTGCCATTACTCAATACCTCTGCGCGCATTCCGCTGTGCGGACTGGTCAGCGGTTACAACGCCACATCGCTTCCAGGCGGACCCGATAGATTACCTTTGCTGATGGCAACGCTGCTGAAAAAGCGAATTCGGATGCAGGGCTTTATCATTGGTCAGGATTATGGTCACCGCATTCAGGAGTTTCAGCGGGAGATGGGGCGCTGGGTTAAAGAGGGCAAAATCCATTACCGCGAACAAATCACCGACGGTCTGGAAAATGCGCCGCAGGCCTTTATCGGCCTGCTGACCGGCAAAAACTTCGGTAAAGTGGTGATTCGTCTTGCAGACGATGCGTAAAACGGATGGCGGGAGTCATTCCCGCCAGTGCTATTCAAAACGCCAGGCCAGATTAATCCCTACGCCATAGTTTCGTCCTGGCGCCGGTTCGTAATATCGACCATTTGCCTCATTCACTATCACCGAACCGACGTAGGACTTATCAAACAGATTATCCACCCGACCGAACAGGTCGATCATCAGACTGCGGTAATAAAATTTATAGCCGGTATTTAAACCCACTACGGTATAGGACGGGGCTTGCGCCGTATTTTCATCATTGGCCATAATATTGCTCATATAACGAACATCAGTTCCCGCATACCAACCTTCATCAGGCACGTAGCCCAGCGAAGCAAATCCCATGTTTTGCGCAATGCCAGGCAGGCGGTTGCCGTTGCAGTTTTGATCGCCACAGACGTTGCTGCGGTAGGTCGCATCCAGCCAGGTCCATGCAGCTTTTACGCGCCAGCTTGCGGCAAAGCGTTGGTCCCAGGATAACTCACCTCCCTGACGGCGGGTTTTTCCAGCGTTTTTGTAGGTTGTCCGCCCGCCGCTACTGCTGTCAACCACGATCTCGTCATCGGTATCGGTCTGGAATAGCGCTGCGGTAAACAGCCCATCGCCGATACGCGTTTTACTGCCGATTTCCACGGTATCGTTTGTGGAAGGCTGTAGGTCAAAATTCATCCCACTTTGGCCGTCGGAGCGGTAAGACAACTCGTTGATGGTGGGCGTTTCGAACCCACGTCCCGCGGCCAGGTAGACGTTCCAGGCATCGGTGATGGCGTATTTTAACGATCCAGCAGGTAACCACTGGTGATAGCTGGCGTCACCGCTGTCATCTGCGTTACCAGGCGTAATATAGCGATCGTTAGAATCAAACCACACCGAACTGTAGCGAACGCCGGCATCCAGCGAGAGTTTCTGCGTTAATTGCCACTGGGTTTGCAGATAGGGATCGACATTCCACATCAGGTTACGTTCGTTACGTCGTAAGTCGCCTTTCTGACCATATTCTGGCACGCCATCATCAAGGCGAAAGTTGTTGTAGCCTTTACGGTTTTCGCTCATGTTTTCGTAATTCAGACCGGTGGTGAAGGTCACGGGTACGCCCAGCTCGCCACGGTGAGTCCAGCGGTTGTCTATCCCCTGATAATGACGTTGCAGGGTAATAACGCCTCCGGCATGAGAGGGTTTTAACTGCGGGGCCATCGGGATCGACTGATACTGAGTGGTTTCACGCTCCCCCGCATAAGTCATGATGCTGATATCATCCTTCGCGCTAAGCTGGCGTTCATAGCGCAACCCCGCCTGGGTCTGCTTGATGGTTTTTCGCGTGTTGTATTGCTCAGCGCGGGGAGATTGCTGCGGATTGGCCTGCCACTCTGACTCGGTAAGTCCACCAGGATCGTCAGCTTTACTCTCTACGCTATTGAAAATCAGGGTTAGTTTGCTCGTATCGTCCATGCGCACGCCCAGTTTGGCATTGGCCAGATTTTTTTGTGCGCTGCTGCGATCGCGATAACCATGGGTAGTAAACCGGGTTGTTGAAACGGTGTAATCCACATCCCCTTGCTGTGTGCCATCGCCCAATGCGCCCGTTGCTTTTAACCCGTAGCGCCAACTGCCAAAACTGCCGTAATAACTGCTGGCTTCAATGGTTGGCGGCTCATGTCCCGTTTCAGTGCTGACATTTATCACTCCACCAGACGCATTGCCATACAGAGCAGAGAAGGGGCCGCGTAAAACCTCAATATTTTGTACGCTGCTGATATCAATATTGGATGTTTGACCCTGCCCATCCGGCATGGTTGCCGGGATCCCGTCGACATACAAACGAATGCCGCGGATGCCATAAGTGGTTCGCGAACCAAATCCGCGAATCGACAACTGGAGATCCTGGGCGTAGTTCTGCCGATTTTGCACCTGTAGCCCAGGGACGCTGGTCAGGGATTCAGACAGGTTAATTCGCGGCGTTGCCAGACGCATATCTTCTCCGTCAACGACGCTGACGGCGGCAGGGGTGTCCAGTTCAGAAATGGACTGTGGTGTCGCGCTAACGATCAGCGTTTGATCGTTTATCTCACTTTCTGCCACGGCATAAGGCGAGAGGAAGACAGGCAGTAAAGAAACAGGAAGTGCAGTGTAGCGGGATGCAAAAATCGTCATGAACAAGGCCAGTTAATGATGCTTACGCCGTAAAACCGGCGATAAGCGCGTGAATTTTTTTATAAAAGATGAATTTTAGCGCTGCTGAATTGCGCTAATTTTTCGGGCAATGACAACGATTGTAGTCAATATGTGAAGAAGTGCTCCACTTTGAGATGAATAATGATTACTATTCTCATTCTTAAAAAAGGCAAAACCATGATTTTGCTCATTGAAGCTATGTGAAGCAGTAACAAACGAATTTATCAAAGGGAGTCGTCATGTCTTTACGTCATCTGTTTTCGCCGCGTCTGCGTGGTTCTTTACTGTTAGGTTCACTGCTCGTTGCATCATCTTTTACTACGCAGGCTGCAGAAGAACTGCTGCGCAAAGCCGTGGGTAAAGGCGCCTATGAAATGGCATACAGTCAGCAAGAGAACGCGCTGTGGCTGGCGACCTCGCAGAGCCGCAAACTGGATACCGGCGGGGTGGTTTACCGTCTTGACCCGGTCACCCTCGAAGTGACTCAGGTTATTCATAACGATCTCAAACCGTTTGGCGCCACTATCAACAACGCCACGCAAACGCTGTGGTTCGGCAACACGGTAAACAGCGCGGTGACGGCAATGGATGCCAAAACGGGCGCGGTGAAAGGACGTCTGGTGCTGGATGCGCGTAAGCGTTCTGAAGACGTTCGCCCACTGCAGCCGCGTGAGCTGGTCGCTGATGACGCCACCAACACGGTATACATTAGCGGTATTGGTAAAGAGAGCGTGATTTGGGTGGTGGACGGTGATGCCATTACATTGAAGGACACCATTCAAAATACCGGCAAAATGAGCACCGCTCTGGCTGTCGACAGCAAGGCTAAACGCCTGTACACCGCCAATGCGGACGGTGAATTCATCACTATCGATACCACCACCAACAAAATTCTCAGCCGTAAAAAGCTGCTGGATGATGGAAAAGAGCATTTCTTCATCAACCTGAGCCTGGACACGGCGGGCAACCGCGCCTTTGTCACCGACTCTAAAGCGGCGGAAGTGCTGGTAATCGACACCCGTAATGGCAACGTCCTGGCAAAAGTCGCCGCGCCGGAATCCCTGGCCGTGCTGTTTAACCCGGCGCGTAACGAGGCCTACGTGACCCATCGTCAGGCCGGCAAAGTGAGCGTGATCGACGCGAAAAGCTATAAAGTCGTTAAAACGTTCGAGACCCCAACATTCCCGAATAGCCTGGCGCTCTCCGCCGACGGTAAAACCCTGTACGTGAGCGTGAAACAGAAGTCCACCCGCGAGCAGGAAGCCACCCAGCCGGACGATGTTATTCGTATTGCGCTGTAATTAACCGGAGGGGGAAACCCCTCCTGTCACTTCTCTAAATCCCTCGATACGCCTCGTTACACCCCGCCAGTAGCCTGACCTACTTCAGGGACTTACACTACGCCCTCAACGGCTAACTGAATAACACGGGAATACCATGAAAAAGCCATTTATCTGTCTTTGTGCAGGCGTAATGCTGTTTACATTGGCAGGATGCACCACCGATTACGTCATGACGACCAAAAGCGGACAAACCATCACCACCCAGGGTAAGCCAAAACTGGATAAAGACACGGGAATGACCAGTTATACCGATCAGGATGGAAATGCGCGGGAAATTAACAGCAACGACGTAGCGCAGTTGATTGAAGCGAACTAAAAAAGAAGGCCTGAAGGATTAACCTGTCAGGCCTTCTGCCGTTATGGCGCGGTGCGGTGGATCTCTGCAACGCGTTTACGCACGCCGAACCAGCCCGCGACCAGCAGGATGGCAATCAGCGGTAATGACGCGATTGTATAGGTGCCGTTTGGATAGTCAAACGCCATCAATACCAGTACGCTCAGCAGGAACAGCAGCGTTAACCACGAGGTAAACGGTGCGCCCGGCAGTTTAAAGCTGACGTCTGCCGTTTTACCTTCTTTTATGGCCCGGCGCAGACGCATCTGACAGACCATGATAAACCCCCACGACGCAATAATGCCCAGTGACGCGAAGTTCAACACGATCTCAAACACCTGTGACGGCACCAGATAGTTCAGGAATACCCCGACGACATACACGACCAGCGTGGCGAGGATCCCGGCCCAGGGCACCTGTTGACGGCTCATTTTTGCCATGAATTTCGGTGCCGAACCGCCCATCGACATGGAGCGTAAAATACGCCCGGTACAGTACAACCCTGAGTTAAGGCTGGAAAGCGCCGCGGTGAGCACCACAATATTCATGATACTGCCAATGTACGGCACGCCCAGTTTGGAAAAGAAGGTCACAAACGGGCTTTGCCCCGCCTGATAGGCGTTCCAGGGCAGTAGCAGAACCAGCAGCACGACAGAACCCACATAGAACAGACCAATACGCCAGATAACGCTATTGATTGCTTTTGGCACCATCGTTTGCGGATCTTTGCACTCACCGGCGGCGGTACCCACCAGTTCAATAGAGGCAAAGGCGAAAACCACACCCTGTACCAGTACCAGCGCAGGCAACAGGCCATGCGGGAAGAAGCCGCCGTTGTCGGTAATCAGGTGAAAACCCGTGGCGTTACCATCCAGCGGCTTTCCGGTACCTAAAAAAACGGTACCTACCACCAGGAAAATCACAATTGCCAGTACCTTAACCAGCGCAAACCAAAACTCCACCTCCGCGAACCACTTCACGCCGATCATGTTCATGGTGCCGACAATAGCCAGCGCGCCGAGGGCGAACACCCACTGCGGCACGTCGCCAAACGTGCCCCAGTAGTGCATATACAACGCCACCGCGGTGATATCGACAATGCCGGTCATCGCCCAGTTGATGAAGTACATCCAGCCAGCCACATAGGCGGCTTTCTCACCTAAAAATTCACGGGCGTAGGAAACGAAGCTACCGCTGGAAGGGCGATGTAAAACCAGTTCGCCGAGCGCGCGCAGTATAAAGAACGAAAAAATACCGCATACCAGATAGACCAGCGCCAAAGCCGGGCCGGCCATCTGCAGGCGTGCGCCTGCCCCTAAAAACAACCCGGTACCAATTGCGCCGCCAATGGCGATCATTTGTACCTGTCGATTGCCCATCGCTTTGTGATACCCCTCTTCGTGAGCATTCAACCAGCGTCGTTTCGCCGCATGTTGTTCCGCGGCTTGCGTGTTGTTTGTGTTCATTACGATTCCTGTTGACCTGACAAAAATACAACATCCTTTTTGCCGCACCTGCTGCGGCGAAAACAGCCTTACCCTTCATTGTGTTACGGGGGAAAACTGCCGGCCGAGCATCCTACATTCAATTGATTGGTTCCGCAAAGCCCCGGTAACAAGAATTCAGCATTTTTATGCAGCCGGTACTGGCGCGGTGTGGCCTCGATTCAGCCAATAAAAGAGAAGGGCGTTTATACCTGTAGAGGAGTGCGCTTATCGAGACATTCACCCAATAAGCGCCGTAACGTTATGCCGATACGCCAAAGACCTGAACGGCCTGCTGTAAGCGTGATGAACGCAGGGTCAGATCGGCGGTGGCGTCGGTGACGCGCTCCACCATCTCGGCATTATTGTGTGTCATGGTGCCAACGCGTGAAATTGAATCGTTAATCAGATCCAAAGCCTGGGTTTGCTCACGCGTGGCCAGACTAATGTCTTTGATCATCATCGACATCTGCAGTACATCCCCAATCATCCCGGTGAGATGCGTTTCCGTTTGTTCCACCATTTTGACGCCGCTATTAACATTGGCGACGTTCTTCTCAATAAGCTGTTTGATCTCTTTTGCCGCAGACGCCGAGTGTTGGGCCAGATTGCGGACTTCTGCCGCGACAACGGCGAAGCCACGCCCGGATTCCCCGGCTCGCGCGGCTTCAACCGCGGCATTGAGCGCCAGAATATTGGTCTGAAAGGCAATGCTGTCGATCACGCCAATGATGTCAACGATCTGCCCGTTGTCACGCGATATCGCCTGCATCATGGCGATAGTTTGTTTCATGATATCGCCGCCTTCTGCAGCGTTGGCGCTGGTTTTATCGGCCATGGTCATGGTATGTGCCGCCGTCTCAGCGGTTTGCTGTACCGCGCTACCAATTTCTTCAATGGCCGCAGCGGTTTGTTGCAGGTCGGCAGAGGTTTCTTCTGAACGCTGATGCAGCGCCGTACCTTCTTTTGACACCCGCTGACTGATAGCGCGAATACCGGAAATTTGCGTACTGACGTCATCGACCAGAGAATTCAGATTAAGCCCGGACTGATTAACCAGTCGCATTAGCATTCCGATCTCATCCACCCGATTTAAATGACAGTTATCAGGTTTACGTCCGGACACCACTTTCTTCATTTGCGTCAGGAGCGTATTAACTGGCTGACAAATTTGATACTTAAGGTAAATAGCCAGCGCCAGAAATAACACCAGCAAGCCACCCGACTGAATAAAGGGATTAAACGGGGCGAAGATAAATAACAAAGCGAGCAGGGCCGTCACCCCTAAAGAATAATTGACGCGCTGGCTGATATTCAGCCATTTAAACATGGAGGTCCATGCCAATAAGCCGCGACGAATGATAATCCCTTTAAAAAGTCGAAAGCCTTTAAGCTGCTGACTATTCATTTTTTGGTATAAACTTTCGCTGTGAGTTATTTCATCACGCGAAGGAACGGTACGCACTGAGATGTAACCGGTGAGTTTTTCATTGTGCCAGACCGGCGTAACATTGGCGCGAACCCAGTAATGGTCACCATTTTGGCGGCGGTTTTTCACCATACCCGTCCAGCTGTCTCCCTGCTGTAGCGTGTACCACATATCGGCGAATGCAGCGGGAGGCATGTCAGGATGGCGAATAATATTATGCGCTTCGCCCATTAATTGATCTTCGTTAAATCCGCTGGCATCGATAAAAGCAGAGTTAGCGTAGGTAATATGACTTTCTTTATCCGTCGTTGAAAGCAGCGTCGCTTTGTCGTTAAGTGCGTGCTCAATTTGTGTAACGGGCATGTTACTTTTCATAGAGGCCCCATAATGATATGTATAATCCATACAAAAATTCCCGCAATAAAATCGGGAGGAATATTAAAAAGCCGTTTTAAACCGTTTTAATAAGAAACGCTGCATTCTCTACTAATCATCATTTCTGTGGAAGTATTTAAATTAAAAAATCTCTGTGGAATATTCATTCAGGGTCATAAAATTGAAACATTTTATACAACCGCATAACGTTTTAAGTCATTTAACCTGACTTAACGTAAATCGCGTTAAAAAACGTTTTCGCAAAAAGAAAACTGGCATGAAATGATTTGGATGTTATTCCCGTGAGACCAACGACCCTATTATATTTTGTAGGCCATACATTCCGCGTGTTTTCAGTTTCGTGTTCCGACCAGTACAAGGCGATCCGAAATTTAACCCTGACAGCGTCAGGGCTGGTTATCTACTTTTTAGCTGAGCAAATGTGAATTAAATGTTTCTGCATGGTTATCTGATAATTTAATAATAATGACATGTTAACAAGCATAGGCCCGTAACATGTCATATCGCCTGAGTATTCTGGATAAAAGCCCCCTCGGGGAAGGTGAAACCGCCGCGATGGCGCTTGCCCGGACGTTACGGCTGGCGCAGCAGGCAGAAGAGTGGGGATACCATCGTTTCTGGATCGCGGAACACCATAATACGCCACAGCTGGCCAGCCCATCACCGGAGCTGGTGATTGCCTGGATCCTCGGGCAAACCCAGCGTATTCGCGTAGGCTCCGGTGGCGTGATGCTGCAACATTACAGCCCGTACAAAGTGGCGGAAAACTTCAATCTTCTGGCCTCGCTGGCACCCGGGCGTGTCGATCTCGGCGTAGGGAAAGCCCCTGGCGGCTTACCACTGTCGACTCAGGCACTACAGCAAGGAGTGCATCAGGATGAAAAAGGCAGTTTTGCCGACCAACTTTCCCAGCTTAACGACTGGCTGACGCTGAGCGGCACGGAAAGCGGGGAAACGGTATTTCCGACGCCAATCCCACCGTTACCGCCGGAAGGATTTGTCCTGGGAGCCAGTGTGCAAAGCGCACAGTTAGCAGCGCAATTTAATTGGCATTTTATCTTCGCGGCACACCTCAACGGTGACCGCGCGTTATTGCGTGACGTTTTGTCCTTCTGGCAGACCCACAGCGCACGTCCGACGATAGTTGCCGTCCAGGTGATTGTGGCTGACAGTAGCGATACCGCCGCGCAGCTTGCGGAAAACGTGCAAATCTGGGGCGTGGAGCTGGAGAATGGTCAACGTGTCACGGTAGCCAGCGAAGAGCAGGCGCTGGCATTCGCCGCGCAGGCCGGCAGTCCGCCACGCAAAATCGCGCGTCGTGAGCAGGCGTTGTTACACGGCACGGCTCAGGAGGTGATGGCAAAGCTGAATGCCCTGCATACGCAATTTGGCATTGAGGAGTTCATTATCGACACGCCAGTCGCGGAAGGTCACGCGCGTCTGACATCGCTGCGGTTGTTGGCGCAAGCCCATAACGCCGTGGAGGTGCTCTGATGACTCTGGCCTCAACGCTTATCAACTGGCGTCGTGAATTACACCAGCACCCGGAACTTTCCCTGCAAGAGGCGGCAACGACGGCGCGCATTCACGCCTGGCTGCACGCAGCGGACGTCGAGATTTTGCCGTTCGACCTGAAAACCGGTCTGGTCGCGGAAATCGGGCAGGGAGAAGATGTCATCGCGCTGCGAGCGGATATCGATGCGCTACCGATAGAAGAAAGCGCCGATGTGCCGTTTCGCTCCCTCACTCCGGGAGTGATGCATGCCTGCGGGCATGACGTCCACACCAGCGTCATGCTGGGCGCCGCGCTGCTGCTTAAACAACAGGAAACACACTTACCGGGTCGAGTACGTATTTTGTTTCAGCCCGCTGAAGAGAGTTTCGGTGGCGCAAAAACGCTGATCCGCGCCGGTGCGATGCACAACGTTGCGGCTATTTTTGGCATGCACAATGAGCCAGGTTTACCGGTGGGGGAATTTGCCACACGCGGCGGCGCGTTCTACGCCAACGTCGATCGCTTCGTGCTGCGTATTAATGGCAAGGGCGCACATGCGGCGCGTCCGCATGAAGGCAGAGATGCCATCCTGCTCGCCAGCCAACTGGTCACGGTGTTGCAAAGCGTTGCCAGTCGCGACGTTAACACACTGGATTCAGTGGTGCTTAGCGTGACCCGTATTCAGGGAGGAAATACATGGAATGTGTTGCCAGAATCCGTTGAGCTGGAAGGGACGCTCAGAACGCACCGGACTTCGGTGCAACAGCAGGTTAAAGCACGGGTTAATGACATCGCCGCCGGTTTTGCCCACGCCTTTGGCGCACAAATCGACGTTATCTGGCATGCGGGGCCGACCGCGTTGGTAAACGATGCTCGTTGGGCCGATATCGCCACCGCCGTGGCGAAACAATCAGGCTACACCACCCATCATGCCGACCTGCATATGGGCGGCGAGGATTTTGCCGTCTATCTGCAAAATACGCCTGGGGCATTTGTCAGTATTGGCAGCGCCAGTGAATACGGATTACATCACCCGGGCTTTAATCCGGACGAACGTTTAATTGAACCTGCCGCGCATTACTTTGCACAGCTAGCAAAAACGGCATTCGCACATCTTTAAGTTTACCTGTTGGGTAGGGGTTATTATGGCTGAAAATCGGCAACTACGGCTCGGCACTATTCTGCATGGCGCAGCGGGAAATATGTCCGCATGGCGTCATCCGGCGGCACAGGCCGATGCCAGTATTAATTTTGATTTTGTCAAAGAGACGGCGCTTATTGCGGAAAAAGGGAAGCTGGATTTTATTTTTGTCGCCGATGGTCTGTATATTAATGAAAAATCAATCCCACACTTTTTAAATCGCTTTGAGCCGCTGACGGTATTATCTGCTTTGGCCAGCATTACCCAGAATCTGGGATTGGTTGGCACGGTATCCACATCATACAGCGAGCCGTTTACTACCGCACGGCAGTTCGCCAGCCTTGATCATCTCAGCCAGGGGCGAGCCGGATGGAACGTGGTCACATCACCTCTGGAGGGTTCGGCAAAGAACTATTCCCGTGCCCAGCATCCAGAACATGCCTTGCGTTATCGTATCGCCGATGAATATTTACAGGTAGTGAAAGGACTGTGGGATTCCTGGGAAGACGATGCTTTTACCCGTAATAAGGCAAGCGGAGAGTTTTTTAATCCGCAAAAACTGCACACGCTTAACCATCATGGAGATTATTTTCAGGTCGCAGGGCCGTTAAATATTGGGCGCACGCCACAAGGCCGTCCGATTATATTCCAGGCGGGTGCTTCACAGGATGGTAAGAAATTAGCGGCGCAGCATGCCGATGCTATTTTTACCCATCAGGAGTCGCTGGCGGAGGCCAAAGAGTTCTATCAGGATGTAAAAAGCCAGTTGGCCTACGCCGGGCGACATCCCGAACAACTGCATATATTCCAGGGCGTCAGCGTGATTGTTGGCGACAGCGCAGAGGACGTTGAGCAGCAGTATCAGACTACCGCTGCGCTGGTCTCTATTACCGACGCGCTGAACTACCTGGGCCGCTACTTTGAACATCATGATTTCGCCCAATATCCACTGGACGCACCGTTCCCGGAGCTGGGTTCCCTTGGACAAAACAGCTTTCGCAGTACGACTGATGAGATCAAACGCAACGCGCGTGAGCGTGGCTTAACGCTACGCCAGGTTGCTCTGGAAGCGGCCAGTCCACGCCCACGTTTCAGCGGTACGCCGCAACAGGTTGCCGATGGTCTTCAGCAGTGGTTCGACGAAAAAGCCGCAGACGGTTTTATCATCCAGGGGGGAACGCCAGATACCTTCCCGCGTTTTGTCGAACAGGTTGTCCCCGTGCTTCAGGCGCGTGGCCTGTTCCGCCATGAATATCCCGGTACGACCCTGCGCGCAAGCCTGGGACTCGCGACACCTGCAAACCAATTCACACAATAAGAGAAAAACGCTATGCAGAAAAAATCAGTCTTCCTCGCGCTGTCACTGGCTTTCAGCGCTAACGTCTGGGCAAATGATGTGACTATTAACGGTACAGGCGTAAGCCTGGAAGCCAATAAAACGCCAATCAATACGGCAAAAAATCCGCAGGCGATTGCGCAGTTGCCCGCGAATCTGCACCTGGCCGTACCGGGTAAATTCACCGTGGCGATTGCCGGGTTAAGCCAGCCGCCGCTGACCGTCTTTGCCGATGACAATAAGACACTGATCGGCAGCGAGGCGGACATCGCTCGTCTGGTGGCTGATAGTCTGGGGCTGGAACTCAACGTCGTGCCCACGTCATGGGAAGACTGGCCGCTGGGCGTCACGTCCGGCAAATATGATGCCGCGATCAGCAATATTACCGTCACCAAAGCCCGCAAAGAGAAATTCGATTTCGCGACGTATCGTAAGGACTCCCTTGGCTTCTATGTCAAAACCGGCAGTAAGCTGAAGAAAATCGAGCAGGCAGAAGATATCGCCGGTCTGCGCATCATCGTCGGTTCGGGGACAAATCAGGAAGCCATCCTGCTCGCCTGGAACGATGAGAACGTGAAGAAAGGGTTGCAGCCGTTTACGCCGGTGTATACCAAAGATGATGCCGCGCAAACCCTGGCTCTGCAGTCAGGCCGTGCCGATGCTTACTTCGGTCCTAACGTTATCGGCGCGTGGAAAGCTGCACTCAACGGTAAAACGCAACGGGTGGGCAGCGTTGATGGCGGTTGGCCAAAAGCGGCACACATCGCTGTGACGCTGAAAAAGGACAGCGGTCTGGTTCTGCCGGTACAAACCGCCCTCAACGGCGTAATTGGCAACGGCGACTATGACAAGGTGCTGAACCGCTGGGGAGAAGGGGTGGAACGTATTCCGCAATCTGAAATCAACCCGGCCGGTTTAGGCGACTAAGGAGGTCATCGTGAGCGATCAATTTCGCGTGGTCTCACCTGAAGCCAGCGAGCTGCAGCCAATTTTGAACGGTCTGTTCGGTGAATATGCCGCCCGCTATGGCGATTATTTTTCTCGCGACGCTGAAGTGGAGCTGACCGAATGGTATCTGGCACCGCAGGGACTTTTCGTGGTGCTGGAGCGCAGCGGCGAGATTATCGCCACCGGGGCCTACAAACCTTACGACAAAGACACCGCCGAGATTAAGCGCATCTGGACGAAAAGCAGCCTGCGTCAGCAGG
This sequence comes from Citrobacter sp. RHBSTW-01044, assembly GCF_013781945.1. Taxonomy (NCBI): domain Bacteria; kingdom Pseudomonadati; phylum Pseudomonadota; class Gammaproteobacteria; order Enterobacterales; family Enterobacteriaceae; genus Citrobacter; species Citrobacter sp. RHBSTW-01044. The sequence continues at coordinate 2,355,010 of NZ_CP056180.1, forward strand.
GGCTGGCGGCACGCGTGGTGCAGGAGCTGGAACGCAGGGCGCTGCTGGCGGGCTACAGCCGGATTTATCTGACCACGGGATTTCGCCAGCCAGAGGCCGTGCGACTTTATTTAAGCCAGGGCTACGATCCGCAATTTGATACAGCGCGCGATCCCGAAGAGTACAGCCTGCCACCGTTTGATGGCCGGCTGCGCTTTACCAAACTCTTGACCATCGCCGGTCAGGCCAGAATAGCCTGAGGAGAGAAGATGAAAACGACGGAGAGTATTAAAGTCGTACCGGCGCGCTATCCTATGCGCACCGCAGGAGCAGTCATTGCCTTGTTTGTCCTGGCGGTGATTATCCAGTCCGTGGCGTTTAATCCGCGCTGGGAATGGGGCGTGTTTGCCCGTTGGTTCTTTGATCCGGTTATCTTGTCCGGCCTTGGGCAAACTCTGCTACTGACGCTTATCGGTACGCTGTTGAGTATTATCATCGGTGGTCTGCTGGCGCTGGCACGACTTTCATCTTCCTGGTTGCTGAACGGTCTGGCATGGGGATACATCTGGCTGTTTCGTTCGTTACCGCTGATTGTGGTGCTCATCGTTTTGTACAACTTCTCCTATTTGTACGACACGCTGGCGATTGGTATTCCGTTTACTCCCATTCAATGGGGCAGTTTTGAGACCATCAATGTGCTCGGCCAGTTTTCCACCGCGGTGGTTGGCCTGACGCTGGTGCAAAGCGCCTATACCGCTGAAATTATTCGTGGTGGATTTTTAGGGGTTGACCACGGCCAGTACGAGGCAGCGGCAGCGCTGGGCTTACCCGCATGGCGACGTACGCTGCGGATTATTCTGCCGCAGGCGCTGCGCACCATTTTGCCTGCTGGCTTCAATGAAATCATCAGTCTGGCGAAAGGGACGGCGATGGTATACGTGCTGGCAATGCCAGAGCTGTTCTACACCATCCAGATGATCTACAACCGCACGCAGGAAGTGATCCCGCTGCTGATGGTGGGTGCGGTGTGGTATCTGGTGATCACCAGCGTCCTGTCGTTAATTCAGCACCTGGTCGAACGCGCGCTGGCCCGCAGCGAGCGACGTTCAGCAATCAATACCGCCCGGGTGAGCCGTGCAGAAAAACGCAACCGTCAACGTCCGCAGCAGGAGGCCGTCCATGTCCCACTCGCCTGAAGGCCATATTTCCATTACCGGCGTCAGCAAATACTTCGGTCGCCACAAAGCGCTGGATAATGTGTCGCTGGAGATCCCTCCCGGAACGGTAACGGTTATTCTTGGCCCGTCCGGTTCAGGGAAATCCACACTCTTGCGGACGATCAACCATCTGGAGCGCGTCGATGAAGGGTTTATTCAAATCGATGGCGATTACATTGGTTATCGTCGGCAGGGAGACAGGCTGTATGAGCTGAAAGAGGCGGAAATTTTGCGCCAGCGCGTTAACGTCGGCTATGTATTCCAGAATTTTAATCTGTTTCCGCACTTAACGGTGCTGGAGAATTTGATTGAAGCGCCCATTGCGCACGGTCTGGCATCGCGTAAAGCCGCCACCGAGCGGGCATTAACTCTGCTTGATGCCGTTGGCCTGCGTAATAAAGCCGATGCCTGGTCGCGTCATCTCTCCGGCGGTCAGCAGCAGCGTATCGCTATTGCCCGTGCGCTGGCGCTAAATCCACGCGTTATGCTGTTTGATGAACCCACTTCAGCGCTGGATCCTGAACTGGTAGGCGAAGTTCTGGATGTCATCAAAGCACTGGCGCAGTCGGGAACCACGCTGGTTGTGGTGACGCACGAGATTGGGTTCGCCCGGGAAGTGGCGGATCAGGTGGTGTTTATGGTCGATGGCAAAATTGTCGAACAGGGCAGCAGCGAGCAGGTGCTGAATCATCCACGCCACACGCGCACCCAGCAGTTCTTGTCGAAAGTGCTGTGAACTTGCAGGGAAAGATAGGTAGGTCTGCATAGACTGACGAATGCTGCTCTACACTTAGGGTTTTAACTTTGGGGGGTTGCAGCATGATTAAGGTCTATGGGGTGCCGGGCTGGGGATCGGCCATCAGTGAAGTGATGCTCACACTGGCGGAGATCCCTTACAGCTTTATTGATGTGGATGGTTTTGACCGCGACGGGCCTTCGCGGGAGTTGCTTAAAAAAATGAATCCGTTGTGCCAGGTGCCCACACTGATATTGGAAAATGGTAACGTGATGACGGAAACGGCGGCGATCGCCCTGATGATCCTCGATCGTTGTCCTGAACTTGCGCCACCCGTTGGGCACGCTGAGCGCCAGCAGTTTCAGCGTCTGTTGATATGGCTGGTGGCAAATGTCTATCCAACGTTTACCTATGCCGATTATCCACAACGCTGGGTACCAGACGCCGCGGCGCAGTTGAAAAAGAACTGTATTGAGTACCGCAAATCGCTTTATATGTGGCTGAACGACCAGCTAAGCGCTGAGCCGTACGCGTTCGGCGATCAGCTAACACTGCTGGACGTTTATATTGCCGTTATGCGCACCTGGGGGCCGGGGCATGACTGGTTTCAGGACAACACGCCCAATATCAGCGCCATCGCTGACGCGGTTTGCCAGCACCCGCGACTGCGTACTGTACTGAAAAATAATAAGATTATTTGAATAAAAAAACGCTGTTCCGCAGGAGTGCAAATCCCGGAACAGCGGGCGAACTATCGCCATAAGCTTACATTACGCGACGGACGGGCTCAGCGTAATACGATCCAGCGGCCCCACGATAAACAGATAAGAAATCAGGCCAATCAGCCCCATCGAACCGACGTACAGAATGGCGTAATCGAATGACTGGGTATTCGCCAGAATGACGCCAATCACCAGCGGCGTGATAATACTCGCCATATTGCCGCACATATTGAATACGCCGCCAGCAATGCCGAGCACTTCTTTTGGTGAAGTATCGCTAAGTACGCACCATCCCAGATTGCCAAAGCCTTTGGCGAAAAATGCCAGACTCATCGCCGCGATAACCACAAATTCTGACGAGGTGTAGTTAGCGATAACGATGACACAGGAAAGTAACATTCCGCAGATAACGGGTAGCTTACGAGCAACCGTCAGGCTGTAGCCGCGTTTTAATAGCCAGTCTGAAAAAACGCCCCCTAACAATCCACCGATAAAACCGGCAATAGCAGGAATACTGGCGACAAACCCCACTTTAAGGATCGACATTCCTTTAGCCTGATACAGATAGGTAGGAAACCAGGTCAGGAAGAACCAGGTGATTGACGTCACGCAGAACTGCCCGATGTAAACGCCAATCATCATGCGGTTGACGCAGACGCTTTTTATTTGCGCAAAGGTAATCTTCTGTGGCTCTTTTTTATTTCCCAGCGACGGTTCGCCACCGCCTTCCCGGATATAGTCAATTTCCTGCTGGTTTACCTTCGGATGATGCATAGGATCTCTGACTTTTACCAGCCAGAAGATGCCAAGAATAACGCCAATCGCCCCGATGTAATAAAAAACAAAGTGCCAGCTGAGATTATGCAAAATAATCGTCATTAACGGTGTAATTACCCCTAACGAGATATATTGCGCGGCCTGGTAAACTGAGGTGACAAATCCTCGTTCGTTATTAGGAAACCACTGCACGCTTAATCGGCTGTTGGCAGGAAAGGCCGGAGCCTCAATGGCACCCATCAGTAAACGTAAGATTATCAATACCACAAGTGGACTGGCGTACAGATAAATGGTGCCCTGAAACATGGTCACCAGCGACCAGCCAATCAGGGCGCAGCCGTATACCAGACGAGAACCGTAGCGATCAAGTAGCCAGCCGCCAGGCAATTGCATAATGACATAAGAAATACCGAAGGCAGAAAAGGCCAGCCCCATTGCTTCGGGATCAAAACCTAATTCTTTGCTCATAATCGGAGCTACGACAGATAACGTCGCGCGATCGGCGTAATTAAATACGGTGGCAAGAAACAGAAATATCAAAATACCGTAACGCACTTTTGTGCGCTTTATTATTGTGTTCATCACCCACTCCTTTCATAAGGTTGAGAGCGTTTCTGTAGGGAAGAGTGCGGGTATTACTTACCCGCCAAATAAATTAAGGACGTTTACCAAACTCGCAGGTTAATTGCGTCCAGCGACGTGTCTGCTCGCTGATGCTGAACCCCAGGCCGTGACGGTCGGAAACCCACATACGCCCATCGCGCAGTTCAAGCTGTTCATTAAATAACGGGTTCAGCCATTCGAAATGTTCCAGCCATGGCTCAAGCGGGTAAGCGGCGGACAGATGCAGGTGAACTTCCATGGCAAAGTGCGGAGCCAGTTTGCGACCGTGTTTTGCCGCCAGGTCCATAATTTTCAGAAACGGTGAAATTCCCCCCACACGCGGTGCATCGGGCTGCACAAAATCACTGGCATTACCGAGGATCAGCTGTTCATGTTCGCGGAAACTGGTCAGCATTTCACCGGTAGCAATCGGGGTATCAAGCGCGGCGGCCAGTTGGGCGTGACCTTCCACATCGTAGGCATCCAGCGGCTCTTCAATCCAGATCAGATTGAACTGCTCCATTTTTCGTCCCATACGAATGGCGGTTTCTCGATCCCACTGCTGATTGGCATCGACCATCAGCGGGAAGTCATCGCCCAGCGCTTCACGCACCGCGGTTAAGCGGCGAATATCCTCGGCGCAGTTTGGCTGACCAACCTTGAGTTTGATGCCGCCAATGCCGTTTTCACGGGAAATAACGACGTTTTTGAGCACCTGATCCAGCGGCGTATGCAGGAATCCGCCGGAGGTGTTGTAACACTGCACGGAGTCCCGGTGTGCACCCAATAGTTTTGCCAGCGGCAACCCTGCACGCTTGGCCTTCATATCCCACAAGGCAATATCGATAGGGGAGATAGCCTGAACCGCCATGCCACTTCGCCCCACGGAAGCGCCAGCCCACAGCAGCTTGGTGTAGATCTTGTCGATATCGTTTGGATCTTCGCCTAACAGGTTATCGGCAATTTCTTTGGCATGAGCATAGATTCCCTGGCCGCCAGCCCGCTTGGAGTAACTAAATCCAACGCCTTCAAACCCGTCGCGACTGCGGATCTCCGCGATAATAATGGCGACTTCGGTTAGGGGTTTCTGGCGACCGGTCAGCACTTTGGCATCGCTCACGGGTGTTGCCAGAGGAAGGAAAGCCAGGGACAGCTTAACCCACTCGATACGGTCGCCGGTTTCAGCCGCGGTTTTTGCATTGGCTGATTTGGCATACGTTACGGCATCGGAATTCGCACTTAATGACATTTTAATCTCTCCTGGTGATAACAAATGATTGCGCTAACATTTTTAGTGTTAGCGCAATCATTGCGCCAGCGAATTGAATGCGTTTTGAACAATTGCTCACAAATACTGAGACAAAAGGGCAGTAACTTGTAAACAGCATCACATTCCAATACTTTATGGGTAAATGCACAAGTCGTTATGATGGCGCTATCATTTCAGATGGCGCTAATTAACTAAGCTGCTGTTTTCTCAGCGTTATCGTAGAGGGGCGCTGGCAATAGCCGAAATCATGATGAATAATGCCAGGATAAATCAGCGATTTTTGACAAGGGCATCGACAGTGAAAAATCCCAGACCTCCGCGCGCACCCACGCTGGAAGATGTTGCCCGTACCGCGGGATTGTCGCCCATGACGGTGAGCAGGGCGTTGAATACCCCGCAACTGGTGCGCCCGAGAACAGTAGAAAAAGTGATGCAGGCGGTACGCGCCACTGGCTATATTCCCAACGCGCTGGCCGGGGGGCTGGCGTCGCGTCGCAGTAAGCTTATCGCTGTGGTTGTCCCACAAATTAACAACAATATGTTTGTCGATACCATCCAGTCATTAAGCGATGAACTGGCTGAACGCGGATACCACATCTTGCTCTGCGTGTCGGGTTATACGCCGCAAACAGAGGCTGAGCTGGTGGCGACGCTGCTTTCTCGTCGCCCGGATGGTGTAGTGCTCACCGGTATCCATCATACCGCCGAGCTGAAAAAGGTGATTCTTAATGCGGCCATCCCGGTCGTGGAAATTTGGGATTTAACGCCAACGCCCATCGATATGCTGGTGGGGTTTTCGCATGAAAAAGTCGGGCAGGCGGTAGCAGACTATTTGCTGGAAAAAGGGTATCGCCGTCCTGGTTTACTATGGACCGCCGATCGCCGGGCAGGCCAGCGTAAACAAGGACTGTGCGACGCGCTGAGTCGTCATGGTATCGCGGCTGGCGCACAGGTGGATGTCCCGCTTCCTGCCTCTCTGGCATTGGGGCGTAGCGGGTTGGCACAGCTATTGGCTGAACGCGCGTTTGATGTCATCGTCTGTAGCTCAGATACGTTAGCCCAGGGGGCGATCATGGAAGCCGAAAGCCGTGGTCTACGCGTGCCGCAGGAATTAGCGGTAATCGGTTTTGGCGATCTCGACTTTGCCGCCAGTAACCGACCTGCCATCACCACCGTCAGCGTCGACAGACGGGCTATTGGACAACGCGCCGCCTCTCTGCTTGCCGATCGTATCGAACAAATTCCGCGTGAAGACGATATCATTGATGTTGGATTTCACCTGGTGGAACGAGAATCCGCATAAGTTACCTGCATCCCAAAACAATAAGGAATCTGCTATGCCGCACGTCGATATCAAATGTTTTCCTCGCGACCTGAACGACGAACAAAAATCCGCGCTGGCGGCGGATATTACCGACGTCATTATTCGTCATTTGCAAAGCAAAGACAGTTCAGTGAGCGTGGCGCTTAATGAAATTGAGCCCGAGGCGTGGCAGGGCGTGTGGGATGCGGAGATTGCGCCGCAGATGGCAAGGTTGATTAAAAAACCCGGCTACAGCATGTAAGAAAAAACGGGCGGAAAATCCGCCCGTTTTGTCGTGCCATTATTCAGCTGCTGTTATGAGTTTTCCGCTGGAGACAAACGTTCCGGCCCCAAGGTGATGCAGGGTATTGAGCTTGCCATCATCAAACTGCCAGCGTCCTTCCACGAAGGCTCGCTCATCAGCGGCAGCCGAGACCACTTCACCAAACAGCGTGTCATATTTTTCCTGTGCCGCAGTGGCAGGCAACAGGCGACACTCCATCCAGGCCAGACATTTTGCTTCAATCAGCGGTAAACCCAGTACCGGTCCCTGTACCACGGGAATGCCGTAGCAGTTGAATTTATCTTCCACACGACCGGAAACGCTGCCTACGGCCCAGGTCCAGTTGGCGGCGGCAACGCCCGGAATAACGATGCCGAATTTGCCGCTACGTTCAATGAGCTCACGTGACCAGGCGGTCTTGTCGACAACAATCGCGATCCGCGGTGGTTCAAACTCCACGGGCATTGACCACGCGGCAGCCATCACATTTCGCCGCTCGGTATGCTCATCCCGGCTGGTGATTAATATCGTTGGGCCGTGATTTAGCAACCGACTGGCATGTTTTAATTCGATCGGACGAAAATGGCTCATGGATGCTCCTTGGCTGAGAGATAACACACCACAATAAACATAGATATTAACGGTATTAGCGATTTTGTCGCCTCGTCTGGAGGAACAACGCACAAAATCGACGGCGCAAAATTAAAAATGCGTTATAAGTACTGCATTAATCGAACAGGAACTCCGTATGACGCCTTTTTTAACCGCTTATTTTGCCCGTATTGGCTGGTCAGATTTGGCCAGGGTCAACATTGATACCTTACGGGCGCTGCATTTACTGCACAACGCCGCCATACCTTTTGAAAACCTGGATGTATTGCTTCCAAGAGAGATGCAGCTTGACGATTTGTCTTTGGAAGAGAAGCTGGTAACGGCGCGTCGCGGCGGCTATTGTTTTGAACAGAACGGGCTATTTGAGCGAGCGCTACGCGAAATCGGTTTTACCGTACGCAGTCTGCTCGGACGTGTGGTACTGGCGAACCCGTCAAGCCTGCCACCGCGCACGCATCGTCTGTTGCTGGTTGAGTTGCAGGGAGAGCAGTGGATCGCCGACGTTGGCTTCGGCGGGCAAACGCTGACGGCACCGATTCGTCTGCAGGCGAACATTGAGCAGAAGACACCACACGGCGAATATCGGCTGATTCAGGAAGGTGAAGACTGGATCCTGCAGTTCCGTCATCACGAACACTGGCAATCAATGTACCGTTTCGACCTGGTCGTACAGCATCAGAGCGATTATCTGATAGGCAACTTCTGGTCCGCTCACTGGCCGCAATCGCATTTTCGCCATCATCTGTTGATGTGTCGTCATCTGCCCGACGGCGGGAAATTAACGTTAACCAATTTTCATTTCACCCATTATCAGGATGGACACGCGGTAGAACAGATTAATCTACCTGACGTTCCCAGTCTGTATGCCTTGTTGCAGGAGCGGTTTGGCCTGGGCGTGGATGACGTGAAGCATGGGTTTACCCAGGATGAGCTGGCGACGGTAATGGCGGCGTTTGATACGCATCCGGAGGCGGGGAAATAGGGGCATCGGAATTAGTGCCGGATCGGCGTAATCGCCTTATCCGGCCTACGGGAACAATTAAAAATCTATCGTCCATTCTGCGTGAAACAGGATCACCGCCGAACCGGTAATGGTGACTTTTTCTGGCTGGTTATCACGGATAGTCACCGTCACATCAACAATACCGTCGCGCCCGAGCGCACGGCCCTGATGTCCCTGAACACGTAACGTTTTCCCATCATGCGCCATCTGCCCATGGTGAACCAACCACGCGCCCATTGGACCGTTGGCATTGCCGGTAACCGGGTCTTCCACAATCCCAATTGCAGGCGAAAACATGCGGCCATCGGTGGCGTTTTCGCCCGGGCGGATTTGAAAAGGAAAGAAGCCGTTACAGCCAATTTGTTGGCTGATGGCTGTCAGAGCCTGCAAATCAGGGGAAAGGGCGTCGAGGTCCACCTCGGGCTTGAGCGGAATCATCACTTTCGAATGTCCGGTGGTAGCAACCTGAATCGGCAAGCCTGCCAGCATATCGTCTTCGCTCAGGTGTAGGGCCTCGATAATCGCACTACGAATAACCCCTTCCAGCGGAGGTTCAAATCCGGGTACGCCTTGTTCAAGGCTAATACGATAGTCATTCCCGGTAGCTTCGATATCCACCCGATGACGACCAGCCAGCGAGGTTTGCCAGACTGTACTGTTGCCCAAGCCAAGCACGTTTGCCCGCACATAATGTGCAGCGACGGTAGCATGCCCACAGATAGGAACTTCGACCGTCGGCGTGAAATAGCGGATGCGAACATCGCTGTCGTCGCTGGTCAGCAGGAAAGCGGTTTCCGAATGACGCAGCTCGCGAGCAATGAGTTGCATCTGCGCTTCGCTCAGTCCGTCAGCATGCAAAACTACGCCTGCTGAATTGCCGCGAAAGGGTACCGAGGTAAAGGCATCGACGTGGTAAACCTGTGGTTTCATTAACGTTCTCCCTGGAATGGAGAAGCATCATAACGTGCAAAATGCCGGATGGCGACGATCGCTATCTTATCCGGCCTACGGTGCCTGGTTGTAGGCCGGATAAGGCGTGTCGTCACCCGACATTTCAATGCGGATTTATCGGCGTGAACGCACTATTTGATAGCGGCGGGTAAAGTACTCAAACGGCGCGCTCCACACGTGAACCAGGCGCGTGAACGGGAACAGCAGGAAGATAGTCATCCCCAGAACCAGATGCACACGGAAAATCAACGCCACGCCATCCAGATGCGCAGACGCGCCGCCCTGGAAAGTCACTACCGACTGCGCCCAACCTACCAGTTTCAGCATTTCACTGCCGTCAGGATGCTGCGCAGAGAATGGGATGGTGGTTAAGCCGAGGATACACTGAATCAGCAGAACGCAGAGGATCAGGATATCGGCAGTGGAGGAGGTTGCACGAATGCGCGGATTGGTCAAACGACGTACCAGCAAGCCAGCGCCACCGACCAGCGTCAGCACGCCACAGAGCCCACCGGCGATCATCGCCATCTGCTGCTTCACCGCAATCGGCAGGAACCAGGCATACATCCAGTGCGGGGTTAACATGCCAAACAGGTGCCCGAAAAAGATCCCCAGGATGCCGATGTGGAACAGGTTTGACCATAACACCATGCCGCGTTTGTCCAGCATCTGGCTGGAAGAGGCTCGCCAGGTGTATTGCCCGTAGTCATAGCGTAGCCAACTGCCGAGGATAAACACCGTGCCGCACAGGTACGGGTAGATATCGTAAAAAAAGACGTTCAGGTACTGTATCATTTCGGGCCTCCCGCGCTGACGTCGACATACTGAGGTGCCACGTCCTGGCTAAAGCGTCGTTGATAGTTTTGTAACGGTGAACTGTCACAGGCGGTGGCGTTATCCTCGATAAACTTCACCTGTTCCTCTTCCCAGACGGCATCCAGCGCCTGTCGGGTATCGTCGCGGGTTTCCGTGCCAACCTGTTTAGTGACACTGTCACTTGAAAGAGGGCTTCCGGCAAGCAGTAGCAGGGCGTCAAACAGTTGATACCACGGCGTATCACGCTGTTTCAAACGCCCCCCCAGCAGCGCCAGAATCGGTGCGACGTTCTGCAATCCTTCTTTGGCCTCCGCTTCCGGCAACACGCTTAAGTACTCCAGATACAGCGGCAGATGATCCGGCAGTTCGCGGCAGTCGAGCTGCAGTCCGACCTTTTCGTACTGCGCCAACAGATCAACCATCGCCTGGCCCCGATCGCGAGACTCGGCGTGCACGTGCTCAAACAGCAGCAGAGAGGTGGCCCGGCCCCGGTCAAATATCTCACACCATTCGGCTTGTTTATCCAGTAATGGCGCATTGAGCAGCCCCTGGCTAAATTCGGTAAGCATTGGGGCATCGCTGGCCACAAGCGCCAGCGCCTCGTCTTTACACTCCCACAGCAACTCGTCGGGATATTCCATCAGCAGGCCGATAACCTTCAGGATTTGCATTATTCACCCTCCGCTTTATCGCGCACTTCGGTGATGTCGATGGCGTCAATACGACTGCTGTTAAACAGGTTGAATTTGGTATCTGAACCATGGCAGCCGTCGCCAAAGGTAAATCCGCAACCGTTTTTCTCCGGGAACGCATCACGCGCCATTTCACGGTGGCTGGTCGGGATCACGAAGCGGTCTTCATAGTTGGCGATGGCCAGATAGCGATACATCTCTTCAACCTGCTCAACGGTCAGACCCACTTCCTCAATCGCGCGGGTGTCCGTAACGCCTTCTACGGTTTGCGAACGCATATAATGGCGCATGGCCATCATTCGTTTTAGCGCCCGCAGTACCGGACCGGTATCGCCCGCGCTAAGCATGTTGGCAAGGTACTGAACCGGAATTCGCAGTGATTCAACCGCTGGCAGAATGTTGCCATTGTGCGGCAGTCCCCCCGCGTCAGCGACCGACTGAATCGGCGACAACGGCGGTACATACCAGACCATCGGCAGGGTGCGGTATTCCGGGTGCAGCGGCAGCGCCAGCTTCCAGTCCATCGCCATCTTGTAAACGGGCGAACGTTGGGCCGCTTCGATGACGTTGTGCGGAATACCTTGTTTTAACGCCTCTTCAATGACCGCCGGGTCGTGCGGATTGAGGAACACATCGCACTGACGCTCGTAGAGATCGGTCTCATGCTCGGTGCTGGCTGCTTCTTCGATGCGGTCGGCGTCATACAGCAATACGCCAAGATAGCGGATGCGTCCCACGCAGGTTTCCGAACATACCGTCGGCTGGCCGGATTCAATACGCGGGTAGCAGAAAATGCACTTCTCTGATTTACCGCTCTTCCAGTTAAAGTAGATTTTTTTGTACGGACAACCGCTGATGCACAAGCGCCAGCCGCGACATTTATCCTGGTCGATCAACACGATGCCGTCTTCTTCACGCTTATAGATGGCACCGCTCGGGCAGGTGGCGACACAGCTTGGGTTCAGGCAGTGTTCGCACAAGCGCGGTAAATACATCATGAAGGTGTTTTCGAATTGCCCGTACATCTCCTTTTGCATTTTCTCAAAGTTACGGTCGCGGGCACGTTTTGAGAACTCACCGCCGAGCAACTCTTCCCAGTTAGGACCCCAGATAATCTTGTCCATCCGCTTGCCATCTATCAGCGAACGCGGACGTGCGGTAGGCTGATTCTTGCTTTCCGGCGCGCTATGCAGATGCTGATAATCGTAGGTAAAGGGTTCGTAATAATCATCGATTTGCGGGATCACCGGGTTAGCAAAAATTTTGGTGATAACGCCCATCTTGCCGCCCAGGCGCGGCCTTATCTTACCGTTAACATCGCGAACCCAGCCGCCTTGCCACTCTTCCTGATCTTCCCAGTTTTTCGGATAACCAATGCCTGGCTTGGTCTCAACGTTGTTAAACCACGCATATTCCATCCCTTCACGTCCGGTCCAGACGTTTTTACAGGTGACGGAGCAGGTGTGGCAGCCGATGCACTTATCCAGATTAAGAACCATGCCTACCTGTGAGCGTATTTTCATTTTTTCGCCTCCTGTACCTGATCGCGACCTTCATCATCCAGCCAGTTAATATTTTTCATTTTTCTAATCATGATGAACTCATCGCGGTTAGAGCCGACTGTGCCGTAATAGTTGAAGCTGTATGCCAGTTGCGCATAGCCGCCGATCATGTGCGTGGGTTTCGGGCAGACGCGGGTGACTGAGTTGTGGATCCCGCCGCGCATACCAGTGACTTCCGAGCCAGGGATATTCATGATTCGCTCCTGAGCGTGATACATCATGGTCATTCCCGGCGGCACGCGCTGACTCACCACAGCCCGCGCGGTGAGCGCGCCGTTGGCGTTAAAGGCTTCAATCCAGTCGTTATCCTCAATGCCCAGCTCTTTAGCATCGGTCTCACTGATCCAGACAATGGGGCCGCCGCGCGACAGCGTCAGCATCAGCAGGTTTTCGCTGTAGGTAGAGTGGATCCCCCATTTCTGATGCGGAGTCAGGAAGTTGAGCGCTTTTTCCGGGAAGCCGTTAGGCGGAACTTCGCGCATATTGCTGACGCTACGGGTATCGATAGGCGGACGATATGCCACCAGACTTTCACCAAAGGCTCGCATCCACGCGTGATCCTGGTACAACTGTTGGCGACCGGACAGGGTACGCCACGGGATCAGCTCGTGGACGTTGGTATAGCCTGCGTTATAGGAGACATGTTCACTTTCCAGCCCGGACCAGGTGGGGCTGGAGATGATTTTGCGCGGCTGCGCCTGAATATCGCGAAAACGGATTTTCTCGTCTTCTTTGTTCAACGCCAGATGCGTATGGTCGCGTCCGGTCATCGCTCCCAGCGCTTCCCAGGCTTTCACCGCCACCTGACCGTTCGTTTCCGGTGCCAGGGCGAGGATCACCTCAGACGCATCCAGCGCGGTGTCTATCAGTGGTCGGCCTTTCGCCGGGCCTTCGCGTTTGGTGTAGTTCAGCTTGCCGAGGAAATCGACCTCCGCCTGGGTATTCCACGTAATACCTTTCCCGCCGTTACCGAGCTTGTCCATTAGCGGACCGAGCGAAGTGAAGCGTTCGTAGGTGGCGGGATAGTCACGTTCCACGACGGCAATATTGGGCGCCGTTTTCCCCGGGAGGAGATCGCATTCGCCTTTACGCCAGTCCTGAATGTCAAACGGCTGCGCCAGCTCTGCCGGGGAGTCGTGTTGCAGCGGTTGTAATACCACATCCGTTTCTTGCCCAAGGTGCCCGACGCAAACCTCAGAGAAGACTTTGGCGATGCCTTTATAAATTTCCCAGTCGCTCTTCGATTCCCACGCAGGATCGACCGCCGCCGACAGCGGGTGAATAAACGGATGCATATCCGAGGTGTTCATATCGTCTTTTTCATACCAGGTGGCGGTCGGCAAAACGACATCGGAGAACAGGCAGGTACTCGACATACGGAAATCGAGCGTTACCAGCAGATCAAGCTTGCCCTCTATCGCCGCGGACTGCCATTCCACCTCTTCAGGTTTAATACCTTCGCTTGAACCGAGCGCTTCCCCCTGGATCCCGCTTTCGGTACCCAGCAGATACTTGAGCATGTATTCATGCCCTTTACCGGAGGAGCCGAGCAGGTTAGAGCGCCAGACGAAGAGATTACGCGGATGGTTGTTACCACTATCCGGCTGCTCGCAGGCAAAACGAATTTCACCCGATTTCAGCGCCTGTGCAGTGTATTGCGCAGGCGACACTCCCGCTTGTTCTGCCTTTGCTTTGACGCTCAGAGGGTTGAGGTTGAGCTGCGGCGCGGACGGCAGCCAGCCCATTCTTTCTGCCCGCACGTTAAAGTCGATCAAATGTCCGCTAAACTTCGACGCGTCAGCAAGCGGAGAGAGGAGTTCCTGAGCGGTGAGTTTTTCATAACGCCACTGGCTGGAGTGATTGTAGAAAAACGAGGTGCTGTTCATCTGACGCGGCGGGCGGTTCCAGTCCAGCGCAAAGGCCAGCGGCAACCAACCGGTTTGCGGACGCAGTTTCTCCTGACCCACATAGTGCGCCCAGCCGCCGCCGCTTTGTCCCACACAACCGCAGAACACGAGGATGTTAATCATTCCACGGTAGTTCATATCCATGTGATACCAGTGGTTGACGCCAGCCCCGAGGATAATCATCGAACGGCCATGCGTTTTGTGCGCCGTATCGGCAAACTCACGGGCGATTTGTTCGATATGACGACGAGGTACACCGGTAATTTGCTCTCCCCAGGCCGGGGTGTAGGCTTTCACTTCGCCGTAATCTTGCGCGCTATGAGCGTCATCCAGACCACGGTCGAGGCCGTAATTCGCCAGCACCAGATCATAAACGCTTACCACCGGGCAACGGCTGCCATCGGCGAGGGTAAGATGTTTTACCGGCAGTTGACGAATCAGCACGGGTTCCTGTTTCACGCTGCGAAAATGTGGGTTTTCGTTGCCGCCAAAGTAGGGGAATGCCACGCCGGTCACTTCATCATGCTGACCGAGCAACGAGAGGGAAAGTTCTGTTTCAGCGCCAGCCGCCAGTGGCTCCAGGTTCCATTTACCTTTCTCGCCCCAGCGAAAACCGATAGACCCGTTCGGGACCACCAGTTCGCCAGCAGTGTTAAAGGCCACGGTTTTCCACTCCGGATTGTTACTTTCGCCCAGACCATCGATAAGGTCTGAGGCGCGCATCATGCGCCCTGGCACGTAGCTGCCATCTTCCCGGGCATCCAGCAAAACCAGCATCGGCATATCGGTATAGCGACGACAGTAATTGATGAAGTAATCGCTGGGATTGTCGAGGTGGAATTCTTTCAGAATCACGTGGCCCATCGCCATCGCCAACGCGCTGTCTGTCCCTTGCTTGGGGGCCAGCCACTGGTCGCACAGTTTGGCGACTTCCGAGTAATCCGGCGTAATGGCAATCGTCTTGGTGCCTTTGTAGCGTACTTCAGTAAAAAAGTGCGCATCCGGGGTACGGGTCTGCGGCACGTTTGACCCCCAGGCGATGATGTAGCTGGAGTTATACCAGTCGGCGGATTCTGGAACATCGGTCTGTTCGCCCCAGGTCATCGGTGATGCAGGCGGTAAGTCGCAGTACCAGTCATAGAAGCTCAGGCAGGTTCCGCCCAGTAGCGAAAGATAACGTGTGCCTGCGGCATAGGAGACCATCGACATAGCAGGGATCGGGGAGAACCCGGCCACGCGATCCGGGCCATAGGTTTTCACCGTCCAGACGTTGGCGGCAGCAATGAGCTGATTAAGCTCTTTCCAGTTGGAACGGATAAAACCACCGCGCCCGCGTACCTGCTTGTAGCTCTGGCATTTTTGCGGGTCGTTCATAATGGATTCCCAGGCCAGCACCGGATCGGGCTGGCGGGACAGGGCGTCGCGCCACAGTTCGATCAGACGTTTACGCACCAGGGGATATTTCAGACGGTTGGCGCTGTAAAGATACCAGGAGTAGCTGGCACCGCGCGGGCAGCCACGGGGTTCATGATTTGGCAGGTCAGGGCGGGTACGCGGGTAGTCGGTTTGCTGCGTCTCCCAGGTCACCAGTCCGTTTTTGACGTAGATTTTCCAACTGCATGAGCCGGTACAGTTAACGCCGTGGGTAGAACGCACAATTTTGTCGAACTGCCAGCGCTGACGATAGCTGTCTTCCCAGTCCCGGTTGGTGTGCATCACTTGCCCGTGCCCATCGGCAAACGTATCGCCCTTTTGTTTAAAGTAGCGAAAGCGATCGAACAGTTTACTCATGACATAACTCCTGCTTTGAGAATATTGCCGACGGTGAATCGAACGGTAGGCCGGATGGCGGTTAACGCCTTATCCGGCCTAGCGAACTGTCCGATCCTGCGGTATCCATTTTGTTATTTTTTTTGTGATTTACGGCCATAGACCAGCCAGGTCACCAGCACGCAGACGATGTAAAACACGAGGAATATTTTCATTGCACCCACCGGAGAGCCGGTCAGCGCCAGCGATGAACCAAACGCTTTGGGGATGAAAAAGCCCCCCACAGCGCCAATAGCAGAGATGAATCCCAGCGCGGCAGCGGTATCGGTTACCGCCTCACGTTGGGCCTGTTCTTCAGTACCACCGTGCAGCTTGACCCGGTATATGGTGATTTTGCGAAAGATCACAGCGATCATCTGAAAGGTTGAGCCGCTTCCCAGACCCGCAGTCAGGAACAAGCCCATAAACACCAGGTAGAAGGCGACAAAGTTTCCTTCGCCTGACCCTGGCAGGGTGAGAAACAGCAGGGCGCTAAACAGCGCCATAAAGATGAAGTTAATTAACGTGACGCGCACACCACCGAATTTGTCAGAGATCACGCCGCCTGCCGATCGCGCAAGAGCGCCGATGAAGGGGCCGAAGAACGCCAGTTGCAGGATATTCACGTCCGGGAACTGAGTTTTCGCCAGCATGGCAAAGCCTGCCGAAAAGCCGATAAATGAACCGAAAGTGGCGAGATACAGCAGGCTTAATAACCACAGATGAAAACGTTTGAGGACCGGCAACTGGGAAGCAATTGAGGCCTTCGAACTGGCAATATCGTTCATTCCCATGCCTGCTGCTAAGGTGGCTATCAGCAGTAACGGAACCCAAATCCATGCGGCATTGGCCAGCGACAATAACGAGCCGTCGGCTTGCGGTACGCCCTGTACGCCCAAAAAGGTAAAGATAGGCAGAAAGATCACCAGCGGCGCGATCAACTGCATCACGCTGACGCCAAGGTTGCCGAGACCACCGTTAACGCCTAATGCGCTGCCTTGTTTCGCTTTGGGGAAGAAAAAGCTGATATTACCCATGCTGGAGGCAAAGTTTGCGCCAGCAAAACCACACATCAGCGCAATGATAATAAATACGCCAAACGGAGTAGCGTTATTTTGCACGGCAAAACCGAGCCAGACGCAGGGAATAACCAGAATAATCGTGCTAAAAATGGTCCACCGGCGCCCACCAAATATAGGTACCATAAAGGAGTAGGGAACGCGCAATATTGCGCCAGAAAGAGAAGGCAATGCCGTTAATAAAAACAGTTGGTCAGTGGTGAAATTAAAACCAATTTTATTCAGATTGACGGCCACGGCGCTAAACAACATCCAGACGCAGAACGCCAGCAACAGACAACTTACTGATATCCAGAGGTTTCTACGTGCAATATGCTTACCTTTGTTTTCCCAAAAGGCGGGGTTCTCCGGTTTCCAGTCAGTTAAAAGATAACGATTATTTTTCTCATTTGATGCTGACATATTATTCTCCATGCCCATGCCGTTCATGAAAAAGAAATAAACGCACACAGCGCCGCGCGAGTTCTTTTTAGAAACTATTGAAAAGTTTTGGGAATATTGACTGAAAGAATAGATAAAAAAGCGCAATAACGCGGCGTGATGAGGGAATTACATGTTGCTTAAGTGTTACCAATTGTAAAATTAAAAGATGTATTATTAATTCATCTATAACATCAATTAACTAACTCTAACGTAATCATACGATCCAAATGGCGTTCGAATGCAGGGTCGGCCATTTCCTCAATGCCTAAGACATAGATGCCATCCAGGCCGCAAACCAATGCGATTAAGCGCCAGGCCACCTCGGCCGCATCCGGTATTGCTGAGAATTCACCTGCACTCTGTCCTTGAGTGATGATAGCGGCGGTTTCTTCATGCCACATCCGCATGGTTAGCAGGTAGGCGCTTTTGATTTCCGGATCTTTATCCGCCAGGACCTGCGCTTCGCGCCACAGTTTAATGTAGGGTTCGAACCCGCCATCTTCGCTGCCCAACATAGCATGCAGTCGTTCGCGGAAGCTGGCGTTATCACTGACCTGTTCGGCATCCAGAAGGGTCCGTATCAGTTGCACAAACGCGAGGGATTTTAACTCACCCGCAGAGGTAAAGTGATGGTGTACCTGCCCGGTGGACACCTGAGCTTCCGTGGCAATACGCCGCACCGTCATAGCAGTAAATCCTTCCTCAAGCGCGACACGCATGGCCGCTTGCAGAATAACTTCCCGACGTTCGTCCCGATTCAGATAGCTCATCTTTCCTCCTGTACCCGTATAGCACGCAGTCTAACAAAAAGTTGGACATACGTTCAAATTTCCGTAGGATCGCTAAAGCTGGACACGTGTCCAGTTTCAGTTTCGTTAGGGAGTTTTATGTTTCGTCAGTGGTTAACGTTAGTCATTATTGTACTGGTCTACATCCCTGTTGCGATTGATGCAACGGTGCTGCACGTTGCCGCGCCCACGCTGAGTATGACGCTGGGTGCCAGTGGTAACGAGCTGCTGTGGATCATTGATATTTATTCTCTGGTAATGGCCGGAATGGTATTGCCAATGGGCGCGCTGGGCGATCGTATTGGCTTTAAACGTCTGTTGCTGTTAGGGGGCGGATTATTTGGTCTCGCATCGCTGGCCGCTGCCTTTGCCCACAGCGCGGGTTGGCTGATTGCCACCCGGGCTGTATTGGCTATTGGGGCGGCGATGATTGTTCCGGCAACGCTTGCGGGTATTCGCGCCACATTCGCTGAGCAACGGCATCGCAATATGGCGCTCGGTGTCTGGGCTGCCGTGGGTTCCGGCGGTGCGGCATTTGGCCCACTGGTTGGTGGAATGCTGCTGGAGCACTTCTACTGGGGATCCGTGTTCTTAATTAATGTGCCGATTGTCCTGGTGGTAATGGCCTTAACCGCACGCTTAGTGCCGCGCCAGGCCGGACGTCGCGATCAGTCGTTAAATTTCGGTCATGCGATAATGCTGATTGTCGCCATTCTGCTGCTGGTTTACAGCGCTAAAACCGCGCTGAAAGGGCATACGGCGACCGCTGCCATTGCGTTGACGCTGTTAACCGGCGCGTTACTGTTGTGGCAGTTTGTCCGCATTCAGCTCGCTGCTTCCCGCCCGATGATTGATATGCGGCTGTTCACGCATCGTATCATCTTAAGCGGCGTTGTGATGGCGATGACCGCCATGATAACTCTGGTGGGTTTCGAGTTACTGATGGCTCAGGAGCTACAGTTTGTTCATGGTTTAACACCGTATCAGGCGGGACTGTTTATGCTGCCGGTGATGCTGGCAAGCGGCTTCAGCGGCCCCATTGCCGGTATGCTGGTGTCACGCCTGGGATTACGTTGTGTGGCAACGGCGGGTATGGCGCTTAGCGCCGTCAGTTTTTACGGCCTGGCGATGACAGATTTCAGTACTCAGCAGATTCAAGCCTGGATATTAATGGCTTTGCTCGGTTTCAGCGCCGCCAGTGCGCTGCTGGCCTCGACGGCGGCTATCATGGCGGCAGCCCCGGCAGAAAAAGCCGCAGCCGCGGGCGCCATCGAGACAATGGCTTATGAACTGGGGGCCGGGCTTGGGATCGCTATCTTTGGTTTGTTGTTGAGCCGCAGCTTTTCAGCCTCGATTCTGCCGCCTGTCGGACTTAACCCACAGGAGATAGAACGAGCCTCATCGTCAATGGGTGAGGCGGTGCAGCTGGCACATTCGCTCCCGTCGTCGCTGAGTGAGGCGTTGCTGTCGGCTGCTAAAGAAGCTTTTACCTGGTCGCACAGCGTGGCCTTAAGCAGCGCCGGCAGCATGCTTATCGTATTAGCGGTAGGAATGTGGTTCAGTCTGGCAAAGGTACAGCGTCAATAACTAATGGGCTAAATGACAGGGGTAATCCATCTCTTCGACTTCTTTCCCACTCAGTCGAGCGTATTGCCCCGTCAGCCTCCAGAACGCAGGCTGTGTTTCCGTATAGATCTCTGCCGCTAAAACCAGGCGGCGGCGATCCACCTCATTCAGCTCCAGCAGCGTCCACGGCACAAAATAACGATCGCTGCCCGTTAGGGTAAACCACAGCGGGCACCCGCAACCGGAACAGAAAAAACGTTCACCACGATTTGAAGATGGGAAGTGCGAAGGTTCTGCTGAATCTGGCGACATCAGCGGCTGAGCGCTGGCTTCCAGATACATAGCGATGCCACCTGACCACTTCTGGCACAGCGTACAATGACAGGCATAGACATCCAGCATTTCGACGTCGACGGTAAAATGACTCTGCCCGCAAAGACAACGACCAGTGAATGTCTGCACGGCATACTCCTTATGACCGAGTCTACATTAAGAGAAAAAGCCAGCCCTGGAAGGACTGGCTTTGTATTCAGACTACAACAAAATTAGAACTGGTAGTTCAGACCAACAGCAACGATGTTGTCGGTGCTTACACCGGCAGCTTTTGTGAAGTTGTTGTCATCCAGCAGGTTGATTTTGTAATCAACGAAGGTGGACATGTTTTTGTTGAAGTAGTAGGTAGCACCCAGGTCTACGTATTCAACCAGATCCTGGTCGCCGTAACCGTTGATGTCTTTACCTTTAGACTTCAGGTAAGCAACGGACGGACGCAGACCGAAGTCGAACTGGTACTGAGCAACAGCTTCAAAGTTCTGTGCTTTATTTGCAATACCGATGATCTCAGTACCGTTAACAGTACCACCAAAGGTAGTCATGTTACGGGTTTCGGAGTAGGTGGTTGCCAGGTAGATGTTGTTCGCATCGTATTTCAGGCCAGCAGCCCAAACTTCAGCGTTCTTACCGTCAGCTTTGAACTGACCGCTGTGGTTGTTCTGGGAGTCAGTACGGTCAGATTTCGCATAGGCTGCACCTACGCCGAAGCCTTCGTACTCATAGGTAGTAGACAGACCGAAGCCGTCGCCGTTAGCTTCTTTGTCGTCGCTACGATCGTTTTTACCCTGGTACTGCAGGGCAAAGTTCAGACCTTCGACCAGACCGAAGAAGTCGGTGTTACGGTAGGTTGCAACGCCAGTAGTACGGCCAGTCATGAAGACATCACTCTGGGTCCAGGTATCGCCACCGAACTCTGGCAGGACGTCGGTCCATGCGCCGATGTCGTAAGCTACGCCGTAGTTACGACCGTAGTCGAAAGAACCGTATTCAGCGAATTTCAGACCAGCGAATGCCAGACGGGTTTTATCTTTGTCGGAACCCTGATTTTCAGAACGGTTGCCTTTAAATTCATATTCCCACTGACCGAAACCAACCAGTTGGTCGTTGATCTGAGTTTCGCCTTTGAAGCCCAGACGCGCGTAAGTTTTGTCGCCATCGCTGCCGGTATCGTCAGAGAAGTAGTGCTGAGCGTGAACTTTACCGTACAGGTCCAGTTTGTTTGCGTCTTTGTTATATACCTCAGCTGCGTTTACCGCACCTGCCGCCAACAGGCTAGTCACTGCCACTGCAACTAATTTAAGTTTCATTCTAAATAATCCTTATAATTATTTCTTGGTGTGTTTCCTAAACCATTGCTAAACGAAGGGGTTCGTCAATGGCAAACCATTTTTAAATGACGCAGTGGTATAAGTTCAATAATAAGTTTCATAATATTGCGAAATATTTGAAGTTGTGTGATCCAGATCTACATAATATAGCTGATTGTATTAATCTTAATATGTGACAGATCGGAATGGGTATATTTACATGGGGAACTATTGTGCAGGCTATGATTTAAATGGCGTTAGTTTCTCAGGTGTAATATATACATGTGAAGAGATATAGATGACCGAGTAATACTTTCGGGTGTTAATTAATTTCCATATATTTAACATTTAATTAAACAAATATAAACATAAACCGCAGTGGAATGAACAATTATTATTCATTAAATTGTCTAAAGTATAGCCGGATTTTATTTGTTTGTGATAAAACCCGACTTTTTTTCAGGCACGGCGCGTTGCCAGCCAGCAAAGCAGAGACCCCGCGCAGACCATCAGCGCTCCTTGCCAGAAGGATAGTGACAGCGGGGCGCTGAGCAACACTGCGGCCAGCGCAGAGGAGAGCACCGGAGTAAAATAAGACCCGACGGCCATAACGGTCACGTTGCCATGCAAAATGCCAATATTCCACGCGGCATAGGCAAATCCTAACGTTAATGCTGCAGTGAACATTTTAATCGTCACCGAAGTGCTGAAAACCATTTCCGGTTGAGGCGTAATAAAATAGTAAACCCACAAACTTGCCGCCGTTAGTAAAACGAACACGGTGATGCCGTTAAAACCTTTTGCATATTTATTGGTCACCGTGCAATACGTTGCCCAGATAAAAGCGCCGAGAAAGGCGAGGAAATAGCTAAGCGGACTGCTGGCAACATTACTGATAATTTCTCCAGGATTGAGGCCGTTTTCGCCCCCCAACACCCAACAAACCCCGGTCAATGCGATGATTAATCCGGGAATCACCAACCAGGTTGTTTTTTGGCCATTAAATAAGATGGCGAATAATATTGTCAGACTTGGCCAGAGATAATTGACCATACCCACTTCAATAGCCTGGTGACGAGTAGCAGCATAGCCCAGGGCCAGCGCTAAGCATATTTCATAGCTAACAAAAAGCACGCTACCGGCGATTAAATATCGCACAGGAATTTTTCTGATATTTGGGAATCCGACGGTAAATATCAGCAACAGGCCGCTTAATGTAAAAATCATCGCCGCGCCGCCTGCCGGCCCAAGTCCTTCGCTTACCCCACGAATAAGCCCGACCATCGTGCTCCAGAGCACGATGGCAATAAGCCCAATTAACGTTGCTTTTTGTTTTGTCATGCTGATTGTCTGTCCATGGTACTGGCAAAAATTAAGCTGAAATGTATAGCACCTTTACACCGTAGCGCGCTAATTAATTCCCTTTTGTCTACTCCCTTATGGGTACAAAGGTTAAGCGAAGTGCACTATTTAGTAGCGGAACCGTTTCGTTATTGATTTGACGCAAAAAAAATATGGATATAGCTGATAGTTTCGTCGCGAAGTTGTACATGTCATCTTTCAATCATGCCGCGCTGGCGCAATTTGAGAGATTTCCTGTACGAATCCCTGCAAAAAAGAGGAAAGCAATGGACGTCAGCCGCAGACAATTTTTTAAAATCTGCGCGGGCGGTATGGCGGGAACAACAGTAGCCGCTCTGGGTTTTGCACCCAAAATGGCACTGGCTCAGGCGCGAAACTATAAGCTGTTGCGCGCCAAAGAGATCCGAAACACCTGCACATACTGTTCCGTAGGTTGCGGGCTATTAATGTATAGCCTGGGAGATGGAGCAAAAAACGCCAAAGAGTCGATTTACCATATTGAAGGGGATCCGGATCATCCGGTGAGCCGTGGGGCATTATGCCCTAAGGGCGCAGGATTACTGGATTACGTGCACAGTGAAAACCGTCTGCGTTACCCGGAATATCGCGCTCCAGGCTCCGACAAATGGCAGCGTATCAGCTGGGATGAGGCTTTCACCCGTATCGCGAAGCTGATGAAAACTGACCGCGACGCCAACTTTATTGAGAAGAATGAGCAGGGCGTAACGGTAAACCGCTGGCTTTCTACCGGGATGCTGTGTGCATCTGCGGCAAGTAATGAAACCGGCATGCTGACGCAAAAATTTGTGCGCTCACTCGGCATGCTGGCAGTAGACAACCAGGCACGCGTCTGACACGGACCAACGGTAGCAAGTCTTGCTCCAACATTTGGTCGCGGTGCGATGACCAACCACTGGGTTGATATTAAAAACGCCAACGTCGTGATTGTGATGGGCGGTAACGCCGCTGAAGCACATCCGGTGGGATTCCGCTGGGCGATGGAAGCTAAAAACAACAATGATGCCACGCTAATTGTTGTTGACCCCCGTTTTACACGTACAGCCTCGGTAGCGGATATTTACGCGCCAATTCGTTCCGGCACGGACATTACGTTCCTGTCCGGCGTTTTGCTGTATCTGATTGAAAACAACAAAATCAACGCTGAATACGTTAAGCATTACACCAACGCCAGCCTGCTGGTGCGGGATGATTTTGCTTTTGAAGACGGCCTGTTCAGCGGTTACGACGCGAAAAAACGCCAATACGATAAATCGTCCTGGAACTACCAGTTCGATGAAAACGGCTACGCGAAACGCGATGAAACGTTAAGCCATCCCCGCTGTGTCTGGAATCTGCTAAAACAGCACGTTTCCCGCTACACGCCGGATGTGGTGGAAAACATCTGCGGTACGCCAAAAGAAGACTTCCTGAAAGTCTGCGAAGTGCTGGCTTCCACCAGCGCAGCGGATCGCACCACCACGTTCCTGTATGCGCTGGGCTGGACACAGCATACCGTCGGGGCGCAGAACATCCGTACCATGGCCATGATCCAGTTGCTGCTCGGCAACATGGGGATGGCAGGTGGCGGGGTCAACGCTTTACGCGGTCACTCCAACATTCAGGGTTTAACCGACTTAGGGCTGCTCTCTACCAGTCTGCCAGGCTACCTGACGCTGCCGTCAGAGAAACAGGCCGATCTGCAAACCTACCTGGCCGCTAACACGCCAAAAGCGACGTTGGCCGATCAGGTGAACTACTGGGGCAACTACCCGAAATTCTTCGTCAGCCTGATGAAATCTTTCTACGGCAATGCGGCGCAGAAAGAAAACGACTGGGGCTTTGAGTGGCTGCCGAAGTGGGATCAGTCCTACGACGTCATCAAATACTTCAACATGATGGATAGCGGGAAAGTCACCGGCTACATCTGTCAGGGCTTTAACCCGGTCGCGTCCTTCCCGGACAAAAACAAAGTGGTGCAGTGCCTGAGCAAACTGAAGTATCTGGTGGTTATCGATCCGCTGGTGACCGAAACCTCTACGTTCTGGCAGAACCACGGTGAATCAAACGACGTTGATCCGGCTTCTATTCAGACCGAAGTCTTCCGTTTGCCATCCACCTGCTTTGCGGAAGAGGACGGCTCCATCGCCAACTCCGGTCGCTGGCTGCAGTGGCACTGGAAAGGTCAGGATGCCCCGGGTGAAGCCCGCAACGACGGCGAAATTCTGGCCGGTATTTATCACCGTCTGCGCGACATGTATCGCACTGAAGGCGGTAAAGCCGTAGAACCCGTGCTGAAAATGAGCTGGAACTATAAGCAGCCGGATGAACCGCACTCCGAGGAAGTGGCAAAAGAGAACAACGGCTATGCGCTGGAAGACCTCTATGATGCCAACGGTGTGCTGGTTGCGAAGAAGGGCCAGTTACTCAGCAGCTTTGCGCTTCTGCGCGATGATGGATCTACGTCATCGTCCTGCTGGATTTATACCGGTAGCTGGACCGAGCAGGGCAACCAGATGGCCAATCGCGATAACGCCGACCCGTCAGGTCTCGGTAATACGCTGGGCTGGGCCTGGGCATGGCCGTTAAACCGTCGCGTGTTGTATAACCGCGCTTCGGCGGATCCGCAAGGTAAGCCATGGGATCCAAAACGCATGCTGATCCAGTGGAACGGCACGAAGTGGACGGGGAACGATATCCCGGACTTCAACACCGCAGCACCGGGCAGTGGCACCAATCCGTTTATTATGCAGCCGGAAGGGCTGGGTCGTCTGTTCGCTATCGATAAGATGGCGGAAGGTCCGTTCCCGGAACACTACGAGCCGATGGAAACGCCGCTGGGTACGAACCCGCTGCATCCGAACGTGATCTCCAACCCGGCAGCGCGTCTGTACGAAGCGGATAAGTTACGCATGGGCACGAAACAGGACTTCCCGTACGTCGGGACGACCTATCGTCTGACCGAACATTTCCATACCTGGACCAAGCACGCATTGCTGAATGCGATTGCCCAGCCAGAGCAGTTTGTGGAAATCAGCGAAACGCTGGCGGCAGCGAAGGGGATCTCCAACGGCGATCACGTCAAAGTCAGCAGCAAGCGTGGATTTATTCGCGCAGTTGCCGTGGTTACCCGTCGTCTACGTACTCTGCACGTCAACGGTCAGCAGGTTGAAACGGTTGGGATCCCGATCCACTGGGGCTTTGAAGGAGTCGCGCGTAAAGGCTATATCGCCAACACCCTGACGCCGAATGTCGGTGATGCAAACTCGCAAACGCCGGAATACAAAGCGTTTTTAGTTAACATCGAGAAGGCGTAAGGGAGGCGAACATATGTCTATGGAAACGCAGGACATCATCAAACGGTCCGCAACAAACGCCATCACGCCGCCGCCTCAGGCCCGTGATTACAAAGCTGAGGTCGCAAAGCTGATCGACGTTTCCACCTGTATAGGCTGTAAGGCCTGTCAGGTGGCATGCTCAGAGTGGAATGATATCCGCGATGAAGTCGGCCACTGCGTCGGGGTGTATGACAACCCTGCCGATCTTAGCGCCAAGTCCTGGACGGTGATGCGGTTTACCGAAACCGAACAGAACGGCAAGCTCGAGTGGTTGATTCGTAAAGACGGCTGTATGCACTGTGAAGATCCGGGCTGCCTGAAGGCATGCCCGTCTGCCGGGGCTATCATCCAGTACGCCAACGGGATTGTTGATTTTCAGTCAGAGCACTGCATTGGCTGCGGCTACTGTATTGCCGGGTGTCCATTTAATATTCCGCGCCTCAATAAAGAGGATAACCGCGTGTATAAATGTACGCTGTGTGTGGACCGCGTCAGCGTCGGGCAGGAACCTGCCTGCGTGAAGACCTGTCCGACCGGGGCAATCCATTTCGGCACCAAGCAGGAAATGCTGGAAATGGGCGAACAGCGTGTGGCAAAACTGAAAGCACGTGGTTATGAACATGCCGGTGTCTACAACCCGGAAGGTGTGGGTGGCACGCACGTGATGTACGTTCTGCATCATGCCAACCAGCCGGAGCTGTATCACGGCCTGCCGAAAGAACCGCAGATCGATACCTCTATCAATCTGTGGAAAGGGGCGCTGAAACCGCTGGCCGCTGCCGGATTTATCGCCACCTTCGCCGGACTGATTTACCACTACATTGGTATCGGTCCGAATAAGGAAGTGGACGACGACGAGGAGGATCATCATGAGTAAGTCGAAAATGATTGTGCGCACGAAGTTTATCGACCGCGCCTGTCACTGGACGGTGGTGATCTGCTTCTTCCTGGTGGCGTTGTCGGGGATTTCGTTTTTCTTCCCGACTCTGCAATGGCTGACGCAGACCTTCGGTACGCCGCAGATGGGGCGCATTTTGCACCCGTTCTTCGGACTGCTGATCTTCGTGGCGCTGATGTTCATGTTTGTACGCTTCGTTCACCACAACATCCCGGATAAAAAAGATATCCCGTGGCTGAAAAACATTGTGGAAGTGCTGAAAGGCAATGAACACAAAGTGGCGGACGTGGGTAAGTACAATGCCGGACAGAAAATGATGTTCTGGTCGATCATGAGCATGATTTTCGTGCTGCTGATCACCGGCATCATTATCTGGCGTCCGTACTTTGCGCAGTTCTTCCCGATGCAGGTCGTGCGCTATAGCCTGCTTATCCATGCGGCTGCGGGGATTATCCTGATGCACGCCATCCTCATCCACATGTATATGGCATTCTGGGTGAAAGGATCGATTAAAGGCATGGTCGAAGGGAAAGTGAGCCGTCGCTGGGCGAAGAAACATCACCCACGCTGGTATCGCGAAGTTGAACGACAAGAAGCGAAAAAAGAGAGCGAGGAAGGGGTTAACTAACTCCTGACGTGCCCTGATAGTAATGGCGCTACACCTGTAGCGCCATTTTTTTGCCAAAAAAACGTCATGTTTCGATAAGCCGAATGACGGCCCTACACGCGCATTTTGCTGATGTAGGCCTGCCATCCGGCAATACGGTTTACTCCAGTTGTGAGTTCAGGCGCTCAATCTCCTCACGCCATTGCGCCTGTAACAGCGGCTTTTGATGTTTCGGCTTGCGGGCAAGATCGTCAGCCAGACGCTGCTCCAGCTCAAGAAGTTGTTCCAGCAATCCATCGCTGTCACCGCTTATTTCGACTCTCGCAACGACCACCGTTTTGGGAACGGTTATCTCCGAGGATGTTTCCCGAATACGCGCATTGACCGCGTCCAGATCGTGCCATTCACTGAGTTCGCCCTTGTCGATCAACCAAAACCGGTTACAGCTTTGGCTAATAAGCTGACGGTCGTGACTGACCAACAACACGCCGCCGTTATAGCTTTGCAGCGTTTCTGCTAACGCCTCTTTACCTTCCAGATCCAGATGGTTGGTCGGTTCATCGAGCATCAGCAGGCTGTAGCGCGCAAGCGTTAGCCCAACAAACAGCAGCCGGGAGCGCTCACCGCCACTTAGGGAACTGATCCGCTGCGCGTGACGAACCCACGGAAAACCCGCGCTAATCAGCGCCATTTTGCGGATATCAGGCTGCGGAGCAAACGGCTCCAGCGCGTCAAATAACGAATCGTTATCTGCGAGTTGGTGCAGCGTCTGGTCGTAATACCCCAACGTAACGCGCGGGTGCAACACCAGTGAAGGTGATGCCAGTTGTGAGTGAAACTGTTGCCAGATAAGCCTTAACAACGATGATTTCCCGCAACCGTTGCGCCCGACAATCGCCACGCGATCGCCGCTTTTTAACCGGAGACCGGCAATGGAAAACAGCGTATCAGCGTCGGGAGCAGGGGCCACGGACAGATTAGTCATCTCCAGCAAACGATCCGCACGCAGGGCATCTCCCTGCAATGTTAGTGTCCACTGACTTCCTGACGTCACTTCAGTCTGTACCTCTTTCAGGCGCTGTACCTGTTTTTCCATCTGCTTGGCCTTGCGGGAAAGATCTTCGTTGTCGTAGACCCGCCCCCAGGTAGCCAGCCGTTTGGCGCTGGCGGTCACCCGGTCTATCTCCTTTTGCTCAGCCTTATGGCGCAGAGCATCGCTGATGTCTCTTTCTGCCAGAGCTTGACGCGCTGCGCTACAGGGCAGATCGAAGGCATGAAGAGTTCGATCGCGCAGGATCCAGGTTCCGTGAGTCACCGCGTCTAACAGCTGCGGGTCGTGGGAAACCACCACAAAACTGCCAGACCAGTTTTGTAAGAACTGTTCCAGCCACAGTAATGTTGGCAGATCCAGGTGGTTACCCGGCTCATCCAGCAGCAGCAGGTCAGGGTTTCGCATCAGCGCCCGCGCCAATAACAGACGCGTGTGTTGGCCGCCGCTCAGCGTGTGTGCTGTCAGAGATAAATTCTCCGGCGTGAACCCCATTTCGGCGAGCAGTGCTTTAACTCGCCACTGCTGACCTGCGCGTTCATGCTCGGGCAATTGAGCCAGAACGGCTTCCTGCAGCGTGAGCGGCAGTATTTCGTCAGGGAGATGTTGTTCTACACGGGCGAGATGGCAGTGATTTGCCTGCGCGATAACCCCACTGGTCGGCGAAATTGTGCCATCGAGCAGTTTTAACAGCGTGCTTTTGCCGCAGCCGTTGTAACCGATAAGCCCGATGCGGTCGCCTTTTTTCAGGGTAAAGGAAAGATCGTCGAATAGCGTGCCGAATGCCGTATCAACGTGTAAGGATTGTGCGGTTAGTAATGTGCTCATTGTTGCTTACTCAAGAGTTACAGGCGTAAAAACGCCTCGTCAAACATCGCTGACGATAACCCGGTAAGCCCGAGAGAAGAGGATTTAGAAGTTAGCTTCGCTCAAGCAGAAGTTATCGCAGCACGATACCGATAACGCTTGAGCACTGGCGATCGCCAAAAGCATGTGAAACGATAAAACGTTCACAGTACAGCATAAGTATCCTCCTTATTATTTTCCAAATGTTAATCGATGGTGAAAGTGTAATCGTAAGTCACGCAGTCGCGCAAGTTCTGAGCGCCCGGCAGCAACGTGCCGCCGGGCAAACCGTCAGATAGAGGTACGACGGTAGTCGCGGTATTCTGCCTGCCAGAAATTATCGTCAATCGCCTGTTGCAATGCTTCGGCGGAGGTTTTCACCGCCACGCCTTGCTGCTGGGCCATTTTACCGACGGCAAACGCGATGGCGCGGGAAACGGTCTGAATATCTTTCAGCTCAGGTAACACCAGTCCTTCGCCGTTGAGCACCAGCGGTGAATACTGCGCCAGCGTTTCACTGGCCGACATCAGCATTTCATCGGTGATACGCGATGCGCCAGAAGCAATTACCCCCAGACCAATTCCCGGGAAGATATAGGCATTGTTACATTGGGCAATGGGATAGATTTTCTCTTTCCACAGTACCGGTGCGAACGGGCTACCGGTCGCAACCAGCGCGTTACCCTCGGTCCAGGCGATAATATCCTGTGGCGTGGCTTCTACGCGGGAAGTCGGGTTAGACAGCGGCATGACGATCGGACGCGGGCAATGCTTATGCATTTCGCGAATGATCTCTTCGGTAAACAGGCCGGTCTGTCCGGAAACACCAATCAGGATGTCCGGCTTAACGTTGCGTACCACATCGAGTAACGACAGCACATCTTCTTGCGTATCCCAGTGCTGCAGATTTTCGCGTTTTTGCACCAGTTTGGTCTGGAAAGAGAGCAGGTTCGGCATCTTATCGGTTAACAGGCCGAAGCGATCGACCATAAACACGCGTTGACGCGCCGCTTCTTCGCTTAAACCTTCACGCTGGATTTGCGCGATGATCTGCTCGGCAATTCCGCAACCGGCGGAACCTGCCCCGAGGAAGACAATGTTCTGTTCGCTTAACTGGCTACCGGCCGCACGGCTGGCCGCAATCAGCGTGCCAACGGTTACCGCAGCGGTACCCTGAATATCGTCGTTAAACGAGCAAATTTCATCGCGATAGCGGGTCAACAGCGGCATGGCGTTTTTCTGTGCGAAGTCTTCAAACTGCAACAGCACGTCCGGCCAGCGATGCTTCACGGCCTGGATGAATTCATCGACAAATTCGTAGTATTCATCATCGGTGATACGCGGATTACGCCAGCCCATATACAGCGGATCGTTGAGCAGTTGCTGGTTGTTGGTTCCGACGTCCAGTACCACCGGCAGGGTGTAGGCCGGGCTGATCCCACCACACGCGGTATACAGCGACAGTTTACCGATTGGAATACCCATCCCGCCGATCCCCTGATCGCCAAGACCCAAAATACGTTCCCCATCGGTGACAACGATGACCTTGATATTGTGGTTAGGAACGTTTTGCAGGATATCGTCCATATTGTGGCGGTTCTGATAAGAGATAAACACGCCGCGCGCGCGACGATAAATCTCGGAGAAACGCTCACAGGCCGCGCCAACCGTTGGGGTATAGATAACCGGCATCATCTCATCAAGGTGATTATGCACCAGCCGGTAAAACAGGGTTTCGTTGGTGTCCTGGATGTTGCGCAGGTAAATATGTTTATCGATTTCGGTTTTAAATCCCTGATATTGGATCCAGGCGCGTTCAGCCTGTTCTTCAATCGTCTCGACCACTTCCGGCAGTAACCCCAGCAGGTTGAAGTTACGGCGTTCTTCCGCACTGAAAGCACTCCCTTTATTCAGTAAAGGGAATTCCAGCAGAACCGGGCCAGCGTAGGGGATGTAAAGGGAACGCAGTTTTTTAGTTTCGTTTTCCATGTCACTCACTCTTTTTTGAATAACCGTCCCTGGCACTCTTTATGATCGTATGTGGCCTGTCCGCCAGGGAAACGGCCGAAGTATAAAGCATTGTGAATGGGTTAAGGGGTTTTATAAGCAAAAACACCACTGCGGTTGCAATGGTGTTTATCTCGTTATTCAGTCAGACGTGCGAAAGGCTATTTGCCGTCAGCGCGGCGCTTTCTTCCGGTAGGATTATTGACCACGTTGGTTTTGTCACCTTCGGTCACGACTTTGCGTTGATTTGAGATTTTGTGGTCCAGTCCGAGAATATGACGGGCCTGACGGTTCGATTTCATTCTAACTCCTTAATCCTGTTACTGGTTTCAAGGACGAGTCCGTATGAGAACGGACGAAATACAACCTGATAGAAAGCCGATGTTGAAAATAGCGGCTTTCTGGATGGTCGGTCATTTCAGCTGAAAGGTCAATGCTTAAGCGGCAAATGAGAACTATCCCGTATGTACCATGCTTTTTCTCAGCCGTCCTATACTTGTAACTCCAACGACAACACAGGAGAGCGGTAATGACTATCCATAAGAAAGGTCAGGCACACTGGGAAGGCGACATTAAGCGCGGTAAAGGTACCGTATCGACCGAAAGTGGGGTGTTGAATCAGCAACCGTATGGGTTTAACACCCGATTTGAAGGGGCGAAAGGCACCAATCCTGAAGAGTTGATTGGCGCGGCGCATGCAGCCTGCTTCTCAATGGCGCTTTCGCTCATGCTGGGCGAAGCGGGTTTTACCCCAGATGCCATTGATACCACTGCCGATGTTTCTCTGGATAAAGTGGATGCCGGATTTGCTATCACCAAAGTCGCGCTACACAGTCAGGTGAGCGTCCCGGGGATAGATGCCGCCACGTTTGACGGCATCATTCAGAAAGCAAAAGCCGGCTGCCCGGTATCACAGGTACTGAACGCGGAAATCACGCTGGATTATCAGTTAAAATCGTAAAAAAGGTGTGCCGGATGCGACGGAGTCTTATCCGGCACCAGATATCTTTATTGCGCCACCCAGCCGCCATCCATATTCCACGCCACGCCACGCACCTGCGACGCCCCGCCTGAGCACAAAAATAGCGCAAGCTCACCCAACTGTTGCGGCGTGACGAATTCGCGCGACGGCTGTTTTTCCGCCAGCAGGGCGTCACGCGCGGCGTCAGGCTCAGCGCCTTCGGCAATACGTTTATCGATTTGCTGCTGGACCAACGGCGTAAGCACCCAACCGGGGCACAGCGCATTGCAGGTGATACCCGTCTGCGCGGTCTCCAGCGCAATGGTTTTAGTTAATCCCACCACGCCGTGCTTCGCCGCCACATAGGCGGATTTCTCTTTTGAGGCCACCAGGCCATGAACAGAAGCGATATTGATGATGCGTCCCCAGTTACGCGTACGCATGCCGGGAAGCGCCAGGCGCGTGGTGTGAAAGACAGAAGAGAGGTTAATGGCGATAATCGCGTTCCATTTATCAACCGGGAAGGTCTCCACCGGTGAAACATGCTGGATCCCGGCATTGTTGACCAGAATATCCACACCGCCAAATTCGCTATCGGCATAGCGCATCATGTCGGCAATTTGCGCTTCATCGCTCAGGTCCGCGCCATGATAGCCTGGCGTTTTGCCATATTGTGCAATGGCATCTTTGGCGGCTTCCACATCACCAAATCCGTTAAGGATCAGGGTAGCGCCCGCTTGCGCCAGCACCTGTGCGATGCCTAATCCAATACCGCTGGTAGAGCCGGTAACCAGAGCGGTTTTTCCCGTTAAGTTCATGATGATTCTCCTTAAACAATTCCGGTGGTGTAGAAGACGCCGATAACAAACAGCACGGCCAGACTTTTAATTACGGTAATGGCGAATATCCCGCCGTACGCCTGACGATGGCTAAGACCGGTTATGGCCAGCAGGGTAATGACCGCACCGTTATGTGGCAGGGTATCCATACCACCGCTGGCCATTGACGCCACGCGGTGGAAGACCTCGAGGGGAATATTGGCGGCATGGGCGGCGGCAATAAAAGTGTCAGACATGGCGGCGAGGGCAATACTCATCCCGCCAGACGCCGAGCCGGTGATCCCGGCAAGCGTGGTGATGCTGATAGCCTCATTGAGCAGCGGGTCGGGAATGGCCGCCAGCGCTTTTGACAGCACAAGGAAACCTGGCAGGGCGGCGATCACTGCGCCAAAACCGTATTCTGATGCGGTGTTCATGGCCGCGAGGATCGCGCCGCCAACCGCCGTTCGGCTCCCTTCCGCCAGGCGACCTTTAATGTTGCGATAGCCGAAGAGCACCACCAGCAGGATCCCAGAAATCAGCGCCGCTTCTACCGCCCAGATAGCGGTGATTTTACCGACTTCGGTGGTAATCGGTTTGGCAAGGCCCGGAAGTTCCAGTTGATGCGTAGCGCCATACCATTGCGGGATCCAGTGGGTAAATAGTAGGTTAAAAACGCCAACCAGGATCAGCGGAGAGATAGCAATTATCGGGTTCGGCAGGTTAATGTTATCCGGCGTTTCCGGCTCGTTTAACAGTTCAGTGCCGTACCCTTCATTCTTTGCCTGCGCTTTACGACGCTGGCGCTCGAGATAAACCAGACCGACAACGATGATAAACAGAGAGCCGATCAAACCCAGCCAGGGAGCGGCCCAGGCGTTAGTTCCAAAGAAGCTAGTCGGAATAATGTTCTGGATCTGCGGCGTGCCTGGCAGAGCGTCCATGGTGAAGGAAAACGCGCCTAGCGCAACGGTGGCCGGGATCAGGCGCTTCGGAATATTACTCTGACGGAACAGCTCCGCCGCAAACGGATACACCGCAAATGCCACCACGAACAGCGATACGCCGCCGTAGGTCAACAGTGCACACACCAGCACAATCACAGGGATGGCGTGACGACGCCCGAGAATGTTGATGGCGGCGGCAACGATGGAGCGAGAAAAACCCGATAACTCGATTAACTTGCCAAACACAGCGCCCAGTAAGAACACCGGGAAGTAAAGCTTCACAAAACCGACCATTTTTTCCATAAACAGGCCGGTGAAGGCAGGGCCGACGGCGCTGGGTTCGGTGAGCAATACAGCACCTAATGCCGCGATGGGGGCAAACAGGATGACGCTATATCCGCGATAGGCTGCCAGCATCAGCAGGCCCAACGCTGCCAGGGCGATTAATACACTCATCATGACTCCTCAATATCATTGTTATAGTGGGGTACAGAAAGAGAAGTTACGGTTTCAGGGCAAAGCGCAGCTGATGCTCTCTGCGTTGCTGGATATATTCCTTGCGCGAATCATCCCAGCGATAAAATCCCTGACCGCTGCGCAAACCGGTATCACCGTTAGCCACCTTGTCAGCGACCAGAGACATCATGTCGCTCCCGGTTGCCAGCTCCGGTAGCAGATGCCGACAAATGTCCTGTACCGTAGAAAGTCCGGTCATATCCGCCGCCTCCAGCGGACCGACCATCGCATAGCGGCGACCGAGCGAGGCGCGCATTACCTGATCCACCACCTCTGCGCTGGCGATCCCGATTTTTACGATATGCAACGCTTCA
This sequence comes from Citrobacter sp. RHBSTW-01044, assembly GCF_013781945.1. NCBI lineage: Bacteria > Pseudomonadati > Pseudomonadota > Gammaproteobacteria > Enterobacterales > Enterobacteriaceae > Citrobacter > Citrobacter sp. RHBSTW-01044. The sequence continues at coordinate 2,390,407 of NZ_CP056180.1, forward strand.
CGCAGCAGAGCGAACTGCAGGCGATTACCGACAAACCCCGGCGCGGCGCGGTCGAGCACAACGGCTTCCAGCTGCATCGAAAGCAGCAGCTGTTGCAGTTCCTGCAGATATTCCGGCTTCGTGGCCGTGCCGGGTACAATCTCAACCAGTGGAATAAAATGCGGCGGGTGCCAGAAATGGGCGATTAACAACCGCTCAGGATGGGCGAGCTTCTCTGCCAGCGCATCCGGCGGCAGGCCGCTGGTGTTACTGGCAATGACGGCCTCAGGCGCGATCAGTGCTTCCAGTTGTGCATACAACGCGTGCTTGAGTTCGAGTCGTTCCGGGATGGCTTCGATCAGTAACCCGCACGTGGCAATATCGTGCAGCGAGGTAGTACCATGCAGACGACTCACAGCCTGTTCTTTGTCGTTTTTAGGAAACTGTTCGGTGGCAATCAGTTCATCCAGAATACCGCTGGCAACTGCGCCAATGTCTGCAATACGGTTGCTATCGGTGTCGTACAGCCAGACATCGTGACCATAACGGACGAAGTGGGTGGCAATACCGACACCCATTAAACCCGCGCCCAGTACGCAGATATGCTTACTTTTCATGAGATACCTCCTGCGGGCGCTCAACCGCCAGCGCCACCCCCTGACCGCCGCCTACGCACAGCGTAGCCAACCCTTTGGCGGCGTTACAGCGGGCCATTTCGTGCAGCAAAGTCACCAGAATTCGGCAACCTGACGCGCCAATGGGATGGCCCAGCGCAATCGCGCCGCCGTTTACGTTCACCCGATTGCTGTCCCAGTTCAGGGATTCGCCAACCGCCAGCGCTTGCGCGGCAAAGGCTTCGTTGGCTTCAATGAGATCGACATCATTCAACGTCCAGCCAGCTCGCTTCAGGCACTGAAGTGATGCCTCTACCGGCCCAATGCCCATAATCGCAGGGTCGACGCCGGAGACGGCGTAGCCCGCCACTCTGGCAAGAACCGGCAGATTGAGTTCTGCTGCTTTGGCGGCGCTCATCAACATCACTGCGGCGGCGCCATCGTTGATTGAAGAGGCATTCCCGGCGGTCACCGTTCCGTTACCTGGGCGAAACGCTGGTTTGAGCTGCGCCAGCTTTTCAGCCTGCGTATCCGGACGAGGCTGTTCGTCACGATCCACGACACGCGGCGGTTTTTTGCCCTGCGGGACGCTGACTGGCGTGATTTCCGCGCTAAAACGACCGGCTTCAATGGCGGCGGCCGCTTTTTGCTGTGAGCGCAGGGCAAAGGCGTCCTGCTGCTCGCGACCGATCACGAACTTATCCGCCAGATTTTCCGCGGTAATCCCCATGTGATAGTCGTTAAACGCATCCCACAGACCGTCATGCACCACGCTGTCTTTCATGCTGGCATGACCGAGCCGCAGTCCCGCCCGGGCGCCGTCGAGGAAATAGGGCGCATTGCTCATGCTCTCCTGCCCACCGGCAATCACAATTTTCGCATCGCCGCAGCGAATCGCCTGGACCGCCTGATGCACCGCCTTCATGCCCGAGCCGCACACCAGATTAAGGGTTAACGCGGGCGTGGTGACCGGCAGTCCTGCGCGTAACGCTGTTTGCCTGGCAGGGTTCTGGCCGCAGCCAGCCGTCAGAACCTGGCCGAAGATCACTTCATCAATTTGCTCAGGTGCCACGGCGGTTTTTTCCAGCAGCGCACGGATCACCACTGAACCTAGTTCAACCGCGGAAAGCGGCGCCAGCGCGCCATGAAAACTGCCAATTGGGGTGCGCGTTGCCGCGACAATAACAACATCCTGCATGGTCAGCTCCTCAGCTAAAGTGCATTTCGGGGACATTTTCGGGAACGATCAGCTTGCCGGCGGTTCTGGCGACAATCTCATCCACGCTGATGCCCGGCGCTCGCTCGCGCAGAATGAACGCCCCATCGGCAATCTCCAGCAGCGCCAGATCGGTAAGCACGCGTTTAATACAGGCCACGCCGGTCAGCGGCAGGGTGCAGGCGGGAAGCAGTTTCGACTCGCCGCTTTTAGAGGCATGCGTCATCACTACGATGATGTTGTCGGCTCCGGCAACCAAATCCATCGCGCCGCCCATGCCTTTCACCATTTTTCCGGGGATCATCCATGAGGCGATATTGCCGTTAACATCCACTTCAAACGCGCCGAGCACCGTCAGGTCGACGTGACCGCCGCGGATCATGGCGAAGGATTGCGCCGAGTCGAAGATTGCCGCGCCTTTGCGCGCCGTCACGGTCTGTTTCCCGGCGTTGATCATGTCAGCATCAATTTCGTCTTCCGTGGGAAACGGGCCCATACCCAGCAAGCCGTTTTCCGATTGCAGCATTACGTCCATGCCTTCAGGAATGTAGTTCGCCACCAGAGTAGGAATACCAATCCCGAGGTTGACGTAATAACCGTCTCGCAGCTCGCGGGCGACACGCATCGCCATTTGTTCACGCGTTAACATGGTCAGGCTCCTTTCTGGCGCAGGGTGCGTTGTTCAATACGTTTTTCAAACTGCCCCTGGATAATGCGGTTAACGTAAATTCCGGGGGTGTGAATTGCGGCGGGGTCCAGCTCTCCGGGAGGGACAATTTCTTCAACTTCCACGACGGTAATACGCCCAGCGGCAGCCATCAGCGGATTAAAATTTTGTGCGGTGTGGCGATAAATAACGTTGCCGTACCAGTCGGCTTTCCAGCCTTTAACCAACGCAAAATCACCGGTTATCGCCTGCTCTAAGATGTAAGGGCGTCCGGCAAACTCGCGAACCTCTTTCCCTTGCGCGACCGGGGTTCCGTATCCGGTCGCGGTAAAGAATGCCGGGATCCCCGCGCCGCCCGCGCGCAGCTGCTCAGCCAGCGTGCCTTGCGGCGTCAGGATAGCTTCCAGTTCACCGCTGAGAACCTGCTGCTCAAACAGGGCGTTTTCACCTACATAAGATGCGACCACTTTGCGTACCTGGCGCGTTTCCAGCAAAACGCCAAGGCCAAAACCATCCACGCCGCAGTTGTTTGACACAACCGTAAGCCCCTGAACCTCCCGACGGCGTACTTCGGCAATCAGGTTCTCAGGGATCCCACATAAGCCAAAACCGCCCGCCAGCAGCGTCATGTTATCGGTCAGTCCTGCCAGCGCCTCTTGATAGGTGGCAACCCGTTTATCCAGTCCAGCCATATACTTGCCCCTCCTGTTGTCCTTACCGACATCATTGGGGGTGAAAAATGATTTGTTAATTTTAAATTTGTGACTCACTCATTGGGTTTTTTTATCAATTTAATGTTAATTAAAGGTATTCAACAAGTTAAAGGAATGCGAAATGGGAATGAGCATCAAACAGTTACGCGCGTTTTTAGCGGTAGCTCACACTCTGAATTTTGCTCATGCCAGTGAAAGACTGAATATGTCGCAACCCGCTTTAAGCCTGGCGATTAAAGGACTGGAGGATTCACTGGGCGGGGCGTTACTGTTGAGAACCACCCGCAAAGTGACCCTGACGCAGGAGGGAGAAACGCTGCTCAACATGGGGCGACAGCTGCTGGCGGACTGGGAGAATACGGAAGAGGCAATGCGCCAACGCTTTACGCTGCAGCGCGGGAAAATCTCTATTGCCGCCATGCCCTCATTCGCCGCTAACGTCCTGCCATCGGTACTGAAAACGTTTCGTGATTCCTACTCCGGGATCAACGTAACGGTACATGACGTGATTAACGAACACGTGATTGAGATGGTCAGTGAAGGGCGGGTGGAGATGGGCATTGCTTTTGAGCCGGACTCTTCAGGGCATCTGCATTTCACCCCGCTCGGCGTGGATCGTTTTATCGCGATTGTTCCGCCGACATGCAAACTGGCGGGCCGGGATCGTATTGCGTGGCGCGAATTGCTGACGCTGGATTTTATCACCCTGCAACGTCCTTCCGCCGTGCGCCTGATGCTGGAAGAACAGCTGGTGCAAAGTGGGCATACGCTGGAAGTGGCGCTGGAGAGCCATCAACTGGTGACGGTTGGTCGCCTGGTGGCGAGCGGACTGGGCGGCAGCGCCGTGCCCGCATTGTGCCGTACGCAAATGACAGAGCTGGGCGCAACCTGTATCGATCTGGATACGCCGGTGATCCAGCGTCGGATCGGCGTTTTGCGTTCGGCGCATCATAAGTTATCTACCGCTTCTGAAGTGCTGGTGGATTCACTGAAAAAGGCGTATTGCACCTGACTCTCACGCAATACGCCAACCGCTCAGCTCATGCAACCGCCCGCCAGCAGCGAACTTCACCACCGCTATCACTTTTCAGCAATGCCTGTTTCTTCTCACAGCCGCTGGTCGCCAGTGGGCATCTGTCACGGAAAAAACAACCCTGGGGCAGCGTTCGGTTCCCCGGTAGTTCGGTTTTCCGTAACACCAAATCCTCCGCCAGCGGTGCTCCCGTTTTAGGGACCGAATCCAGCAATAACCGCGTGTAGGGATGGGCGGGCTGCGTGAGTACCTGCTGCGCATCGCCCAGCTCAACAATTTGCCCGAGGTACATCACCGCCACGCGGTCGCTCATATGGCGGACCACCGACACGTTGTGCGAGATCAGCACGTAGGTCAGGTTTCTGCGCGCCTGCAATGACACCAGCAGATTGAGAATTTGTGCCTGCACGGAGATATCCAGCGCCGAAGTAGGTTCATCAAGCACAATCACGTCCGGCTCTGATGACAACGCCCGGGCGATGGCAATACGCTGGCGCTGTCCACCGGAAAACGCATGCGGCAGGCGGTCGAGATATTCAGGACGAATTCCCACTTGCCGCGCCAAATCTTCAGCAAGCATACGGCGCTCACGTTCTGCAGGACGTTTTTGGATCCACACCGGTTCGGTGATAATCCGCCATACCGGTAAGCGCGGATCCAGCGATGAAAGGGGATCCTGAAAGACCATTTGCATACCGGTATGCTGCTTGTCACCACAGCGCGCATAGTTGCCCTGACTGGGTTTTAGCATCCCCATCAGCAGTTGCGCCAGCGTACTTTTTCCACAGCCGGACTCGCCAACAATCCCCAGCGTTTCCCCCTGACGGATCTGTAAATCCAGACCATTGAGGGCATGCACCCGTTCCGTTACCTTGCCAAGCCAGTTTTTACGCGCAGGGAAGTTGACATGAACATTCTGCAGCGCCAGTAAAAAATCAGACATGTGTTGTCTCCAGTTGCGGATACCAGCAGGCAGATTGTTGATCCCCGCCTCCCTGACTGCGTAACGCAGGTGTTTCTTCACAACGGGGGCCAGCGGCAAAGCAGCGCTCGCGAAACGCGCATCCCGTCGGTAAGCAGGTTAAGTTCGGCACGGTGCCGGGAATGGCGGGCAGCAATGCGCGCGGCTCGCCGTGTTCCGGCGCGCATTTCAGCAGACCAATGGAATAGGGATGCGTCGGGCGTTGAATAACGGTTTGCGTTGGGCCACTCTCAATCACGCTTCCGGCATACATGACGTACAACCGGTCGCATAACTGTGAAACCACCGCCATATCATGGCTGATAAATAACACGGCTGTCCCGCTGGCTCGCGCTTTTAACTTCAGCAAACGCAGCACCTGCAGTTGCACCGTGACGTCCAGAGCGGTGGTCGGTTCATCGGCAATGATAAGCTCCGGTTCACACGAAAAGGCCAGCGCTATCATTACGCGCTGGCGCATCCCGCCGGAAAGCTCAAACGGGAAACGCTTCATGACTTCCGCCGCATCCGGGATTTGCATCTCCTGGAGTAAAGCGATGGCTTTCTGACGGGCATCCGTGCGGCTTAACGCCTGATGATGGCGGATAACCTCCACCATTTGCTGACCGATGCGTCGGGTCGGATTCAGCGCCGTCATGGGTTCCTGAAAGATCATCGCTACGCGTGCGCCGCGCCATTGGCGCATTTGCTTCTCGCTGGCATTGAGCACATCTTCCCCCAGCAGCGAAACGCGTCCCTGGTGGATATGATAACTGCCTTCCGGCAGCAGACGCATGGTGAGCATGGCCGTCACGGACTTACCGGAACCGGACTCACCAACCACGCCAACGATTTCTCCGCGGTTGATATGCAGCGATACATGGTTAAGCGCATGCACGTCAGCTTTATAGCCGGGAAAACTCAAATGCAAATCTTCGATTTCCAGCACGGGTTGTGTCATGACTGTTTTCCTCCGGCTTTCGGGTCAAGCAGATCGCGAATACCATCGCCAAAGAGATTAAAGCCCACGGCGGTAATCAGAATGGCGGCGCCGGGGAAAGCGCAATACCACCACTGATCAAGCACATAGTTACGGCCTATTGCGACCATCGCTCCCCATTCAGCGCTGGGTTGCTGTGCGCCCAGACCGATAAATCCGAGCGTGGCGGCCATCAGGATCGCACTGCCGATATCCAGCGACGCTTGCACAATTAGCGGGGGCAGAGAGTTACGTAAAATGTGCCAGCTAATCAGATGCCAGCGTGATGCGCCGTAGGTCCGCGCCGCCTGCACATAGGTAAACTGGCGCACTACTAACGTTTGACCGCGTGCGAGGCGCACATAAAACGGAATACGTACGATAGCAATCGCCAGCATGGCGTTAAACAGGCTTGGACCCAACGCGGCGGCCAGCGCCATCGTCAGCACCAGCGAGGGAATGGACAGCATAATGTCCATTATTCGCATAATAATTGCATCGGCGCGTCCGCCCATGACGCCAGACAAACAGCCCAGCAGCGAACCCAATCCCCCGGCGATACCCACCACGACCAGCCCCGCAACGACCGATTGTTGGCTACCCACCAGAACGCGGCTGAACAGATCGCGGCCGACTTCATCGGTACCAAACCAGTGAGCGGCTGACGGGGGCAGCAGGCGTGCACTCAAATTGATGGCATTAGGGTCGTGAGGGGTTATCCACGGCGACAGCACCATCAGCAGCAGTATCATCACAATGATGACCCCGCCAACCAGCGTCAACGGGCTGCTTTTCATCATCCAGAACAGTTTAGCCCAGTCTGTGCGACGGCGTGTTGTCTGAGGCGCGGCTGGCGTTTCTTGTGTGAGCATCATTGTGCATCTCCGCGTCCAATTCGTGGATCGATCCACAAGTAGAGTAAATCCACCACCAGGTTAACCAGCACATAGGCGAAAGAGACCACCACGGCAAATCCCATTACCGCCGGGAAGTCGAGCGCCTGAATCGACGTCACCACCCAGGCGCCCATTCCCGGCCAGGCGAAGACCGTTTCAGTCAGCACCGCACCGTAGAGCAGATCGCCCAATGCCAGGCCGAGAACGGTTATCGAGGGGATAAGCGCATTTGGCAACGCGTAACACAACACGATGTACCAGCCCGGCAACCCACTGGCGCGAGCGGTGCGAATGTAATCTTCACTCAGTTGCTCCAGCATGGCGGAGCGAATCTGACGGGCAACGATCCCCAGGTGCACAAAGGCCAGCGTCAGCGATGGCAGGATCAGGTGCTGAAGCGCATTGAAAAAGACTTCGCCATTGCCTTCCAGCAGTGCATCAATCAGATAGAACCCGGTGACGTGAGTTGGCGGATCCAGCCAGTCATCTAAACGTCCACCGCCGGGTAAAATTTGCAGATGACCATAAAACAGCACAATCACCCCCAGCCCCAGCCAGAATGCTGGTGTGGAGATACCGGTGATCGCCATCAGGCGAACGAGGTGATCAAGCCAGCGGTTGCGCCAGACCGCAGATAAAATGCCTAAAGGAATACCGATAACCAGCGCCAGCAACAAGGAGCAGAAAGCCAGCTCAAGGGTGGCGGGGAAGAAGATGCGCAGCTCATCCAGCACCGGACGTCCGGTGCGAATAGAGGTGCCTAAATCGCCGTGAAAAATGTCGCTGACATAGCGAAAAAACTGGACATACAGCGGCTGGTTCAGCCCCAACTGTTGGCGAATATTTTCGACAATTTCATCACTGGCGCGATCGCCCGCCAATAGCCGCGCGGGGTCGCCAGGTATCAGGTGCGAAATAATAAAAGTGATTACGCAAACACCGATAACCACCAGAATAAGTCCCCAGCATCGCTGGCGTAAAATGCTCCAGAACGTCATTAGCTTCCCCTTGCGGAGCCAGAGCGGCTCCGCATTAACGTGGCTTATTTACTCATGGTGGAGATATTGAAGACCTGTTCCAGCATGGGGTTGAATACAAATCCTTTGACGTCTTTGTTCATCGCCAACTGATAGTTTTTCTGGAATAAATAGACGTAGGCGGCTTCATCAATCACGATAGTTTGCGCCTGCTGGTAGTCATTGGTTCTGGCAACCTGATCGGTCGTGGCCAGCGCGCTACGCAGCAGCTTATCGACCTCACCGTTTTCATAGAACGAACGGTTACCCGGCAAGCCTTTCTTATCTGACTCAAACCAGTAGTTCATAAACATGTACGGATCGGCGAAATCTGGGCTCCAGTTGCCAATGGCAATGTCGTAATCTCCTTTGCCCACGCGGTCACGCATGGTGGCGTTCGCCAGTTTTTCCAGCTTCACCTTAATGCCCAGTTTGCCAAGGCTTGCCTGGGTCGCGAGCGCGATAGGTTCCCAGTTGGGGTCATTATCCGAGTACAGGAAGCTCAGGCTGTCAGGTTTGGTGGCAACTTTCTCCCACGCCGCTTTCGCTTTGGCTTCATCGAAACTGTACTGCATGGCCTTGTCGTCAAAACCCCACATGCCTTCAGGGATCGGACCCCGCATTTGCTTACCGTTGCCGCTCAGGATCCCGTTTACTATGCCTTTATAATCGGTGGCCCACGAGATGGCGCGGCGTAAATCCACCTGATTGAGCGGCGCTTTACTGTTATTCAGATACAGATAGGTCACGCGCAACGAGGGATAATCCGCCACGTTAACTTTGCCTTCCTGTTTTAAGGCGGCAAGCTGGTCAACCGGAAGCGCATCGGCAATGTCGATATCACCCCGCGACAATTGCAGACGGCGAGAGGCGCTTTCACCGATGATTTTTACCGAAACCCGCTTAAACGCCGGTTTTGCACCGGCATAATATGGGTTAGGAACCAGCACCAACTGCTGTCCCTTTTGCCAGCTTTTGAGCATGAAGGGACCGGAGCCTGCCGTGTTCTGCGCCAGGAATCCGCGTGCATCGTCTGCGGCATGATCTTTTAAGACGGCCGGGTTAATAATTGAAGCCCCGTCATTGGCCAGCGTATACAGGAACGGCGCAAATGGCTGGCTGAGGGTAAACTTCACCGTATTGCTATCGATAGCCTCGACCTTCAGATCTTTTGGGAACGCTTCTGCAGGCCCCTGGCCGATTTTGAGCAGGCGTTCAAAAGATTGCTTTACCGCATCAGCCGTCACCGGCGTTCCGTCGGCGAATTTGGCATCGTTTTTCAGGATAAACGTCCACTCTTTCTGGTCGTCAGAGGCCTTCCAGCCGCTGGCCAAATCGCCTTCAACTTCCGTGGAGCCTTTACCGCCATCCGTTTTGTACTGAACCAGCCGCTGATAAGAGGGATAGGTGACCGTCCAGTCGTTGTTATCGATGGTCACGGCGGGATCGAGCGTCTGCGGGTCGGCAGCTTTGCCGATCACCAGCATATCTTTGGGAACGGCGGCCTGCGCAGCGGGCAGGGCAAACGCCAGCGCAACGGCTATCAGAGCGGGGCGAAAAAACGCGTTTAACGCAGGTGTAGTCTTCATAACCAGGCTCCAGAATTAAAGGGAATGTTGTGTTGTTATGGGTGTGACAGTGTAACAATCTATCTGATCGTCAAGCAGCGGATAGCGGGCGGCATCAGGTAATTCAAAATGCCACCACTCGCTGGTGATACCGACAAAACCGCCGCCGAACATAATGGCATTGAGCAGCAGGCGGTTGCGCTGCGCAGCCGGAGGAACAGAAGGGTGACAGGCATGGGAACGGTCGTGCATCTCATCAAAGCCCGCGCCCATATCGAGAAGATTGCCACGATCGTCCATTAGCGTAACGTCAATGGCCGTCCCGCGGCTGTGATTAGATCCTATCGCCACATCAACAACATACTGAGGATCTGGACACGCATTCCACAGCACCGCCTGCGCCTGCTGCGGGCGATACGCGTCGTATACCACAAGTTTCAGGCCCGCCAGTTGCGCAATACTGATGCTTTTCGCCAGCGCAGTGACCGCCTCGGTGTGCAACAGGCAACGAGCTTCCCGGTAGATAGGGGCGCCGGTAATGTTGTCTGCCGTAGCGTATTTAAGATCGATATGTAGCGACGGGAATATCACCGACAGATCGACCAGTTCTGGGGTTTCTGACATAGCACGTTTCCTGTTTATTGTTCGAATTGACCAAATTGTTGTTGTAACTGGCGATTGGTTTGCAGGCGTTCTGCGAGGGAGTCACCCAGTTGTGCCACCACCGCAGAGAGTAATAAGTTGAACAGACAGCTCACCGGAGCCAGTGAGTCCCAGAAATGTCCGGTGTCAGTTTTCACCTGAAGTAAGTCAATGGAATAGTCTCTGGCCCACGGGCACCACACATCGGTGATTAACGCCAGCGGAATGCAGCGTTCTGTGGCAACGCGGCAATATTGTCGCGAGATAGCGGAATAGGCGCGCATATCGGTGATCACCACGTAAGGCTGGGTGAATCCTGAATTCAGCGACTCGACCCAACTGCCGGAAAGCCCTTCGGAGTAGCTGACTTTAGGCCGCAGGTATTCCAAGTGACTGAAAAAGGCGTTAGCGATCCCGCGGGTGGACTGGATCCCAAGGATATACACGGCTTCCGCATGCGCCAGCCGCTGGGCTATGCGTAAAAACGTTTCGCCTTGCGCGAGTTGATAGACATAGGTAATGGCGTCGATTTCCAGTAACAGCGACTGCTGCGCGCGATCTGGCAGGCTTTGTTGCTGGTGCCAGGAGTCCAGCCGCTCGTTCATCCCCCAGGGTTGATAGGCGACGACGGGTAGCTCCCGCAGGCTGGCTTTTGCATCTTCCAGATTGCGAAAGCCCAGTTTACGCAGATAGCGTCCAACGGTAATGCCGCTGGTTCCGGTCGCTTTAGCAATACCATCCGCGGTTTCAAAAGGGATCTGGACAGCATGGGCTAACAGCCACCCGGCCACGCGCTTTTCGCTGGGCGTCAGTTGGCTAAAGGTCTGCTCTATGCGGGTAAATAACTCCGGTTTCGCTGTCATTACCTTCTCGCTGTTAATTGTTTGTCAGAGTACGGTTCACTGTTAGCAAATTAACAATGCAGGACGCGTGCCATGTTGGTAACAGCGGCACGCTGACCATTTTTGTTAAAAATCAGCCCATACCCGTTAACTAATGATCAACATTTGTGCAGCGTAGTTCAGTTTTGGTGCAGCGACAGGGGAAGAGGGGTATGAATCTGCTGATTTCGTCGGAACGATCACATTGTGGCCACGTTTTACGCCCAGACATCAGAATCAGTAATGTGAAATATAAATTTCAGCCATATCAATGGTGGCAATCTTTATTCTTATGACGTTAGGGGTATTATTTTTTGCGAACTACATTAACGGTTTGAAGCGCAAGTGTAGATATTATTTATATTATAAATGGAGTACTACAATGAATAAATTCTCCCTTTCTACAGCAGGTATTCTGGTCGCAGCGCTGTTAACCAGTGTCAGCGTCAATGCAGCAACTGATAACGCTAAAACTGAAGTGACTCCAAAAGGCATGAATTGCCAGGAGTTTATTGATTTGAACCCGCAAACTATGGCCCCAGTGGCTTTCTGGGTGCTCAATGAAGACGAAGATTTCAAGGGTGGCGATTACGTAGACTATAACGAAACCGTGACTACTGCAGTTCCTCTGACCGTTGAACTTTGTAAAAAACATCCGCAGAGCGAATTAAGTAAAATAAAAGACGAAATCAAAAAAGAATTATCCAAATAAGATTAAGTCATTATTAAAACCCAGCCAAAGTGCTGGGTTTTGCTATTTGTGACAATGTCACCTATTTATTTTGTGATACTTAAGAAAACTTTATAAAGATATAAACGCCTGTGCCGATACTGGATAAAAGTTAGCCTTTTGCAGAAGGAGTTTGTATGGCCTGGTATCCTACTCGTATTTCAACGCGTTTAACCATCGGCGGCATTCTGCTGCTTGCAGTCACGACCCTTGTTATTGTGGTGATTATGCTCTGGCGTGGCCAACCGCGCGTCGTTGAAATCAACACCGCCCTGATCGAAGAAACAGGGCAAGGTTTAACCCGCCAGTTGAGTACCGTATTGTCCCGAATTGAAGGTGAGACCGTTAGCTTGTCACGACTGGCTGAGGTGCTGCCAAATGATGAATCTCTTTATCAAAGCGTCGTTCCGCATCTGATTGGTGAAGATAAAGATTCAATTATTACCGGCGGCGGCATCTGGCCAGAACCAGACGCTTTCACCGCAGGTGTGGAGAAAAGAAGCTTTTTCTGGGCGCGTAATGCTGAAGGTAAACTGGTGTATTCCAACGACTATAACGTCGAAGGGTCAAGCGGATACCACAATGAAAACTGGTATCAGCATGCTAAAGGGCATTCACAAAACAGTTGCTTATGGTCTGATGTCTACCAGGACGCCAGTTCAGGCGTCAACATGGTAACGTGCAGCGTACCTTATCAACTGGCGGGCAAGTTTGCCGGTGTCGCCACCACCGATATTCGCCTGGATAACGTCGCCACTTTCATGCAGCAGCAGGGAAACAGCACCGGTGGTTACGCGTTTGTGGTGGACAAGCAGGGACAAATCCTCTATTTCCCGCAGGCCGATCTGGCGAAATATAAAACCATTAACGATCTGGCGCAAAGCGCGCAATGGCTTATCCCGGTGGAAAACGGTCTGAAATCTCTGCGCCCAGCGGACGGGGTGAAAACGATTACGCTTGCAAATGATAACGTCCTGAATTCGGCTTCACGAGTGATGCTGTTCCCGATGGCGGATACCGGTTGGGTTGTTGGTCTTGCGACGCCTGAATCGCGTATCGTCGGCCTTGCCAAAGTGATGATGCAGGACGTGCTGGAAGTGTTGATCCCGATCATGACCCTGTTGCTGGTGGGATCCTGGCTGGTGGTTCGCCGACTGATTTCACGTCTCGATGATACCCGTCAGGCTCTCGATGACATTGCGCAGGGAGAAGGCGATCTTACCCGTCGCCTGGATGTGCGTGGCAAAGATGAGATTTCCGCTATCGCCGAAGCGTTTAACCTGTTCGTCGATAAAATCTCAGCCATTCTGATCACTGTCAGAAGCAGTAGCGTAGTGGTGGCGAATAACGCTGTCAGCCTGGCAGACAGTAATATGGAACTTTCATCTCGCGTGACGCAACAGGCCGCTGCGCTGGAAGAGAGTTCAGCGGCGATGGAACAGTTAAATGCGACCGTTCATCAAAATGCCAGTAATACACAACTGGCGGATGAACTCTCTGATAGCACCGCGCAAACGGCCAACCGCTGCGGCGATGTTATGCAGGGTGTTATCTCTACAATGGATAACGTCAGTGCCTCATCCGGCAGAATGGTGGAAATTGTCGCGGTTATCGACAGCATTGCGTTCCAGACCAATATTCTCGCCCTGAATGCCGCGGTTGAAGCCGCCAGAGCAGGTGATGCCGGGAGAGGGTTTGCCGTTGTGGCCTCCGAAGTGCGCACGCTGGCCCAGCGCAGCGCCACCGCCGCGCAGGAAATAAAGGCGTTGATTGATGAATCCGTTTCTCATGTAGGTAGCGGAAGTCAGCAAATTCACAATGCGGGCGAACGTCTGGGAGAGCTGGTCAGTAATGTACGTCAGGTACGTCAGTTGATGGGGGAAATACGCGTTGCGGGTGAAGAACAACGCAAGGGCGTTTCCGAAGTTACGCTGGCCGTTACCGAAATGGACAGCACCGTTCAGCAAAACGCCTCGTTAATAGATGATGCTGCCGCGCGAACGCAGGCGCTGAAAGAGGAGGCGGAACAGCTGGCGATGCTGGTCTCATCATTCAGATTGCCTGAGCCTTCAGTTGCCTGATGAATCGGTTAAGAGCGTCCGTATAACCGGACGCTCTTGCGTTATAAATCCAATACGGACGACCATTAACGCCCCCAACGACTGCGAATATAGGTCACGGCTTCCTGCGTTTGCGGCTGATTAAGGTAATCTTCGCGAAACAAAATTGTGCCGTTAATGTGCGGTTCAGACTCGTTCAGATCGAGCTGTTTTTTCAGCTCCGGCACACCGCCTTTGACCGTCCAGTCAGGTTCTTTTCGCGACGGCTCACCGACTTTGTACAACGCCACCCCAATATACAGGCGGGTGTTGGTTGATTTGACGACATCTGCCCACCATTTTGCCAACACATCGTAACGCGCCGCGTCGCGGGCAAAAGGCCAATACAACTGCGGGGCGATGTAGTCCAGCAAGCCTTGTTGCACCCAGCGGCGGGTGTCCGCATACGATTCATCATAGGCTGCCGCGCCGCGCGTGTCGGAGCCCGCCGGATCGTGCGAACGGTTGCGCCACACGCCCGCAGGGCTGACGCCAAATTCAACTTCAGGTTTGAGTTTCTTAATGGTTCGTGAAACCTGAGCGATCAGGCGTTGCGTGTTATCGCGCCGCCAGTCAGCTTTGGAGACGAATCCCTGGCCGTATCTTCTGAAGGTCTGGCTGTCGTTGAGCGCAGAGCCGGGAGACTCGGTATAGAAGTAATCATCGAATTGCACGCCGTCAACCGGGTAATTCTCAACCACTTCAGCCACGATGCTGGTTATCCAGTCACGCACTTCGGGAATACCGGGATCTAACACAAAACGCTCGCCCGAGGTACGGATCCAGTCCCGATGCAGGACAAAAACGCTGGAAGGCGTCTGTGACAGCGTGTTGTTTAATTCGGTAACCGTCGCAGGTTTAGTGTTAACGGACACGCGGTAGGGGTTAAACCAGGCATGGACTTTCATTCCGCGTTTATGCGCTTCATCGAGCATAAACCGTAACGGATCGTAACCCGGATCCTGACCAATCTTACCGGTCAGGGTATCTGACCACGGCAAGATTGTAGAATGCCACAACGCAGTGGCATCGGGCTTCACCTGGAAAAAAACGGTGTTAATACCAAGACGTTTCAGGTTATCCAGCTTGTCAGTCAGCGCCTTTTGCTGCTGGCTGATACGAACGGCAGGCGAGCTGATGTTGACGGATGAAATCGGCGGCCAGTCAAGACGCGAAACCGTTGCCAGCCAGATACCACGCACCGGCTCCTTGCTCTGCTGTGGATTGCCCACCGGGGGCAGAGGGGTGATTTTTGAACCGGGCGGCTGTGAAGAACAACTGCCAAGTAGCAACATACTGCCTACGAGCAGCGCAAACCATTTCATGTTGGTTCGCGGCAGCCTGGCTCGGGAACGGGCGAGAATATTCGCCAGTTTTTTCTGATAATTTGCTGAAATAAAACCGGATGCTGACATCAGATTTTGCTCTTAATTCTTCTTGTTGCGGCTGTTAGCCCAGGGATCGAACGCCGGTTCGGTGGTGTTATTTGAGGCCAGGTCATGCAGTGAATCCAGGTACAGCGCTTCAACTTCTGCCCGCGCCCACGGCGTGCGGCGCAGAAACTTCAGACTGGATTTAACGCTCGGCTCATTTTTAAAGCAGTTGATATTAATGCGTTGCGCCAACTCAGCCCAACCATAACGATCAACCAGTGCATTGACCTGCATTTCAAGCGTTACGCCATGTAAAGGGTCTTTAGAAATATGAGCAT
This sequence comes from Citrobacter sp. RHBSTW-01044, assembly GCF_013781945.1. Lineage (NCBI taxonomy): Bacteria > Pseudomonadati > Pseudomonadota > Gammaproteobacteria > Enterobacterales > Enterobacteriaceae > Citrobacter > Citrobacter sp. RHBSTW-01044. The sequence goes on from NZ_CP056180.1 coordinate 2,406,112, forward strand.
TCATATGAAGTCCAGTTCAGTGGTTCCAGATTTTGTCAGTAGTGCAACGGGAAGAAGGTTACAAGAAAGCGGGGCGACCAGCAATGGCATCTGTTCCTCAGGCTTTCATGATTAAGAAGTAAACATCAGCCAGACATTGCTGAAGAAAAGATCTGGATTAGATGCGTTCATTAATCTTAAGTGGGTATTTATACCTGGATTGTTACTTCAGCTTCTCTTTATTTATGTATTATTGCTACCATTCAACTATTAAAATTAAAAAACTAAAGATCTAAAAAAAAACGAAAATAACATATCCATAATGTTAACTATTGATAAAATTAAAGTAACATTTAGTAAAACATGGATATTTTGTTTTTCATGGACGAGAGTTTACATATCATGATATAATATTGCGGAAAAATTTGCAGGCTATTAATCTGCATGTAATGTAAATGAATTTCTGAGGAGACTATTCCAGTGGGACGTAAATGGGCAAATATTGTTGCTAAAAAAACTGCTAAAGACGGTGCAACGTCTAATATATATGCAAAATTCGGTGTAGAAATCTATGCTGCTGCCAAACAAGGTGAACCAGACCCAGAATCAAACTCAGCTTTAAAATTCGTTATTGAACGTGCGAAACAAGCACAGGTTCCTAAACACGTTATTGATAAAGCAATTGATAAAGCCAAAGGCGGCAGCGATGAAACGTTCGTGCAAGGGCGTTATGAAGGCTTTGGTCCAAGTGGTTCACTGATTATCGCTGAAACGTTGACGTCAAATGTTAACCGTACGATTGCTAATGTCCGCTCAATTTTCAATAAAAAAGGCGGGAATATCGGAGCGGCAGGTGCTGTCAGCTATATGTTTGACAATACCGGGGTGATTGTATTTGCAGGAACAGATCCTGACCATATTTTTGAAATTTTGCTTAATGCTGATGTAGATGTTCGCGATGTAACCGAAGAAGAGGGAAACATCGTTATTTATACTGAATCTACAGACCTTCATAAAGGAATTGCAGCCCTGAAAGCCGCTGGGATTACTGAATTCTCAACAACAGAATTAGAAATGATTGCTCAATCAGAAGTTGAACTTTCACCAGAAGATTTAGAAATCTTTGCAGGACTCGTTGATGCCCTTGAAGATGACGATGATGTTCAAAAAGTCTATCACAACGTTGCAAACCTCTAATTATAAATAAAGGAATCTGTTATTGCGGCAGATCTTTAACTTATAAAGTTGTTACAAAAATATCTAGCCCGATACATTGATTATAAAAAAAGAAAAATTTACGGTAGAAAATCAAAGTGACTGTCTGCTTTTGCTCAAGGCAGACAGTCATGTCCAGCAGTTTTCAGTCAGGATTAGCAGGGGGAGCTTTTCCAGGAATGAAAAAACCGCTTCCTGGCTTCCTGACTCGAAGGCGACAACAGCTCTGACCTTATCGTTTTTCATCACTGTGTACCAACCGGAACCGCCAAACTGAGAATGGCTAAAGAGGGATCTGCATTCGGGGTCATCTGACGAAAACTTTTTACCGTAGCAGATAAGGGAAGGGTAAGGATTTGATGGAACGGCGTCAGCTAAGGGGTATGAACTAAGCATCCATCAAATGCCAAATTGTATTTAACATAATATACATTATGCGCACTAGCGTTGAGTAAGGTAGAATCTGAAGCTTTATGGTAATCCTTGTGCTGCTCGATAATGATGGCCAAACCTCTTTTCAAATGCCGTTACCAGCGCTAACCATTTTCGACCTGTGCCGCATCACTCACTGAACATCAAAATCGATAACTGTATTTCACGCAGGCAAACCACAGACATGCCAATCTGTCTTCCTGGCATACTTCCTGGCATATTTCTGCCCTTATCCTTCATTATCATATAATCTTCTAAATGAAATGGCTCACCGGCAAGGACTTATGCGGTCCTTTCTGCCTTTTTCTCTCATACTGGAGATTCATTCATGGCTGACTGGAACCCTTCGCTTTATCTGCAATATGAAACTGAACGTTCAAGACCCGCAGCGGAATTACTCAACAGAGTGGCGTTAGAGAGTGTTCGTTCAGTTGTTGATCTTGGCTGTGGTCCGGGAAACAGCACGGCATTACTGCATCAGCGCTGGCCTTCGGCTGTAATAACCGGGGTTGATTCCTCACCCGCCATGCTGAATGAAGCGCGCAACGCATTACCGCAATGCCATTTTATTGAAGCGGATATCAGTCAGTTCCAGCCCGAGCATCCTGTGGATCTGCTTTACGCAAATGCGTCTTTACAATGGGTACCCGATCACTATGAACTATTGCCGAACCTGGTATCGCTGCTGGGTCGCAACGGCGTTCTGGCCGTACAAATGCCGGATAACTGGCTGGAACCCACGCATGTTCTGATGCGCGAAGTGGCTTATGAACAGGGTTTCCCGGACCGGGGTCGTGCGCCACTTCCTGGCGTACATGCCTACTATGATATTTTGACCGAAACTGGCTGTGAGGTGGATATCTGGCGCACCACGTATTATCACATTATGGATTCTCATCAAGCAATTATCGACTGGGTAAGTTCTACAGGCCTGCGCCCCTGGTTACAGGATTTGAGAGAAAGTGAGCAACGTCAGTATCTGGCGCGCTACCACGAACTACTTCAGGAGCAATATCCACTGCAGGAAAATGGCAAAATTTTACTGGCATTTCCCCGATTGTTTATTGTTGCGCGACGCAATAATTAAGCATTTATCATCAGATAGATCACAGGAATAGAGGATCGCCTATGAGCGCCCTCGCCTTTTTAACATAAGGATCTAGTGACAATGCGAGGCATCTGCTAGTGTCTTGCCACGTGTTTCCGACGGGAGTCGTTATGTCTAAAGTCTACATTGGTGGGTGTCTTTGTGGTTCGATCCGCTTCACGGCCAGCAGTCCTAATAATTCCCATACCTGCTCCTGCGATATATGCCGGAAACATACGGGCGCACCGACCGTCGTCTGGATTGAGTTTGATGCAGAAAATGTAGAATGGACGGGAAAAGCCGGAAAACCGACAACCTGGCGCTCATCAGAAACGAGTTGTCGAGCCTTTTGCCCTCAGTGCGGCAGTTCCGTGGGCGCTATTGATGATGCCCCGGTAATTGCACTTTTAGCCGGGGCTTTTGATGACCCTAACGATGAAGACCTGGCGCCAGAGTTTCATTCGTTTTCCGATATGCAGCCAGCCTGATGGCAAAACGAACGTAACTAAGTTAGTTGGTAATGCTTATCAGGCATGTGTTTTGCTGGCACATTTGTTTCATCGTTCATCTGCAGCAAATCGATTTCGATCGCATTGCAAATCGCATCCAGCGGCAGGTCATTGTTCTCTGTGCCAAACGGATCTTCAAGCTCTTCTGCAAGCGTGTCGAGCGAGATAAACGTATAGGAAATAAGCACCGAGATAAACGGTGTCATGTAGTGCAGATCCACCACTAACGCGAATGGCAGCATGATACAAAACAGGTATACCGTGCGATGAAGGATCAAAGTATAAGCAAACGGGACCGGCGTATTCGCAATCCGCTCACAACCAGCCAGTACCGCAGACATATCGTTTAACCTATTGTTTAAACTATGAAATAATATGTCTGACAGTTGACCATTACGCCTGCGCACGGCCAACCACTCTCCCATCAACAACAAAATGCGGTTTGCTGGAGATTGTGAGGCAAATACCGTCTGCAGATCTTTCTCGCTGAGGTACTTCGCCAACGGCTCTGCCTGTGGCTTTCGACGTAAAGTCATGCGTAAACAGTGGGCAAACGCGATTTGCAGACGAACAAACTGCCCTAATTCGGCGTCATCCGGTAAGGTGGTTTTTACCTCACGCAGTAGCGATCGGGAAGCAATCATCAACTGCCCCCACAGGTGTCGGGCCTCAACGTAACGTGAATAACAGGCGTTATTGCGAAAACCTAAAAAGATTGCAATCGCCACGCCGAGAATGCTGAATGGCGCCAGGGTGAATTTGATTCCCAGCATCGTATACCACGGAAGCATGATAATAACGGCGATGGAGAGCAGGAAGTTCAGCAGCAGTCGTGAAAAGATTTTGGATAATACTGACCCATGCCAGACGAATATCAGGCGTAGCCAGTGTTGTTGGGGGCGAACGATCATGGTTTTCTTCGGGAAAATGTGAAATCCATCACATTAGACGCGATCATGATCAATGTTGCAAGTTAATCGCAACATTAACTAAACAACTTTTGCGCTGCCAGAACCACCGCGCACCGGAGTTACAGAACGGTGTAGTCATTAATAAACAATAGTATGTTGTAACTAATGAATGTTCTATAAAAAACCCGGCCTGAGCCGGGTTGTCTTCTTAGCATAATGGCTTAACGGCTTCACGCATGCCTTTTGCCAGAATGGTATCCAGATCGGCTGAAACCTGCTCCACGAGTCCGGAAACCTGAGTCAGATCCTGTTCCCAGTGTTCTTTAACGCCCAGTACCGACTTGACTAACTCTTCGGTGCTTATCTGGCGGTCATGATGCTGGGACCACAGCTGTTGAAAACGTGCCACCCAGTGCGCATCATCCTGGACCGGATAAGCCTCACCGTTACGCTCTCCACGATAGAAAGCAATCAGCGCGGCAAGCGCAAACGTCAGGCGCGCCGGCAGTTTACCGCTGGCCTGTTGCCCTGCCAGCAGCTGCGGCAATATACGGGTACGGAATTTAGTCATGCCGTTCAGGGCTATCGACAGCAACTGATGCTTGATGTACGGATTGCAGAATCGACCGGTCACCGCGCTGGCGAAAGACGCCAGCTCATCGCGGGGTAAATCCAGTACCGGAATGATCTCTTCATAAATCGCTTTTTCAACGAAGGCGCAAATCTCTGCGTCATTCATCGCCTCACCCACGGTGTCCAGCCCTGCCTGCCAGGCAACGGGAACCAGTGCGGTGTGTGCGCCGTTGAGAATCGCCACTTTTCGTTCTTTGTACGGTTTGATGTCATCAACAATCAGGACATTGAGCGGATACTTATCCAGATGCAGTTCTGCAGCTAATGACTTCGGTCCCTGAATAACGAACAGATAGAAGTGTTCTGCAGTGTCGAGGAAGGCATCGTGATAGCCCAACTCAGCTTCCAGTTTCTCCACTTCGTCACGCGGATAACCGGTAACAATGCGGTCCACCAGCGTGGAGCAAAATGCGTTGGCCTGATCCAGCCACTGAATAAATGCCTCCGGCAGCGCCCACTCCTGAGCGTAGCGCAGCACCAGTTCACGCAGCGCATCACCATTGTAATCAATCAGTTCGCAAGGAATGATAATCCAGCCTTTATCCGACGCGCCATTAAAATGGCTGAAGCGTTCGAACAACAGTCGGGTCAGTTTAGCCGGATAACTCACCGCCGGTGCATCCTCAAACTTATCGCCCGCGTGGTAGCTGATGCCCGCTTCAGTCGTGTTGGAGAACACAAAACGCATATCTGGATTATGCGCCAACTTCAGGAACTCATCGTATTCGCTATAGACGCTGATTTCGCGGTTAACCGAACGGATCAAACGGGCATCGCTTACGGCCTCGCCCTTCTCATTCAAACCACGAATGATGGTGGTATAAAGACCATCCTGCGTACTCAGCGATGGCGGGAAGGTACTTTCGATGGGACGAACAATGACTACACCAGCGTTCAGATCGGTATGTTCGTTCAGCAAATCGACTTGCCAGTCAACAAAGGCGCGCAGGAAGTTTCCTTCACCAAACTGAATAATGCGTTCAGGATACTGAGCACCGGGGAAATCGCGACGATTTAGTGTTTGCACAATGGGTTCCCTTTTTAATTAGTCATACAACCTGATTGAATTGGTCCAATAGGTTAGCAAACTTTAATACATTGAAACCCTGTTTTGATCAATCCCCGGCGACAAATTAGAGAGTTTTGTAGAAAAGTGTGGTCCCGGTCAGCTTCCCGTCAGGCATTTTTGCATAGTCCGGTATCACCCCTACTTTTTGCCATCCACAATTGTGGTAGAACAACTCAGCGCTGCTGCCCGTCGCTGTATCAAGCACCAGCAGCGTTTTCCCTTGCTGACGCGCGCAGTTTTCGAGTTCGTTCATCAACGTCCGGGCAACACCACCGCGCCGCGCTGAGGGGTGAACCAGCAGCTTGGCGACATCAGCACGATGAGGTTGGTTTTCGGGTTGATCGATAATGAGCTGGACGGTACCGACAAGCACCCCCTGTGCGTTCTGTGTACCCAGAACAATCCTTTCTCCACGGTCAACGCTTTGCGCGACACTTATCCAGAAAGGCCGTGATTTATCACCACTAAAAGGGAGCATAAAGCTGACAGAGGCGCCATCATTGACGCATGTTTCAAGGATGTCGCTGAATTCATCGATTCTCGACAGAATCTGGGCCGCGCTCAGCACAAAGCAGGGTTTACAGGAAGCCATTTTTTTCTCCTTAGAATGACCCCTTCATACTGCTTTTAACAATTGCACAACACAAGGAGTCATATCATAGGATTATGTTATCTATGGCTTGTTCATCTGGATCACTAGCCAGTGATAGATAACCGTGACAACGTAACGCTGCTGTTCATCGTTTAACGCCACACCCTGAGGGATATCATGCCATTTCGCCAGACATCCCCGACAACATGTCGCCGTAGCATGTTGAGCGATAAATACCGGATGCCCGCGCATGGGTGTCTGCTTACCGTCATTGGCAGGAAACGCGGGCGCCAGCCGTTTGGCAATAAAATCCGTGGCGTGTTGTTCGATAACCGGCGCGCCTTTATCCAGACAATACTGCCTTTCTTTCTGGCCAAGGCGAAACCGCGAGCGAAACGTTGATTTCGCCAGCCGGGCAAAAAGAGGATCGAGCGAGTTCATCAGTAAACCGAGCGCCCCAGTTGTTGCGTTAATTGCTCCAGCACGGCGATACCCGCCAGCGAATTTCCCGCCGCATCCAGTTCCGGACTCCAGACGGCAATCGCCATCTCGTGAGGCACGATAGCCACGATACCGCCCCCCACACCAGATTTCGCCGGTAAGCCCACTCGCCAGGCAAATTCCCCTGCGTTCTGATACATGCCACTGGTCGCCATCAGCGCGTTGATCTGCCGGGCCTGCATAGGCGTCACCACGGGCTCTGCAAGATGAAAAGCATGTCCCTGATTCGCCAGAAAGACGAACGTGCGGGCCAGCTCCACACAGCTCATTTTCAGTGCGCAGTAGTGAAAGTAATTTTGCAAAACGGTGGTCACGTCATGGTGAAAATTGCCAAAGGACTTCATTAGCCAGGCAATAGCCGCGTTACGCGCCGAGTGCTCAAACTCAGAACGCGCCACCGTCGCATCATAGGCGATATCCGAAACGCCACTTAACGCCCGTACCACTTCCAGCATCCGTTGACGCGGTGCGCTCAGACGTCCTTGCAGCATATCGCAAACCACCAGCGCCCCGGCGTTGATAAAGGGATTGCGTGGGATCCCTTGCTCCATTTCCAGCTGCACCAGGGAATTAAAAGGATGCCCGGAAGGATCCTTGCCGACGCGTTGCCAGATCTCATCTTCCTGATAGTGACGCATCGCCACGACCAGACTGAGCACCTTTGAAATTGACTGAATAGAAAAGCGCTCTTGCGCATCCCCCGCCTGATAGTGCTGTCCATCGACGGTGCAAATAGCAATACCCAGTTTTGAACCGTCGACAGAAGCTAAGGCAGGAATGTAATCAGCGACTTTACCCTGACCAATCAGCGGACGAACCTGCTGCACAATGGTCTCTAAAATTGAATTGTCCATGGCCCTGGCCACAACATGCTCCTTGCTCGCAGGTATGAAAGGCCTGCGAGTATAACAGAGCTGAATACGCAGCGTCAGGCCGGAAGGCGGAATCTGCCCACGGTCTGCATGAGCGGGTTAGATTCATGCCGTAGACAGAAACATTGCAGAATTTAAGGCCGGTGCCCCCGTTGGAGGCACCCACACCATCAGAGGCGGTTTTTCCAGACGGTCTGTACATTACAAAACTCATGCAGACCAAAGTGTGAAAGCTCGCGGCCAAAACCACTTTTCTTCACGCCGCCAAAAGCAACGCGGGCATCGCTGGCGCTGTAACCATTGATAAATACGCCCCCACACTCCAGGCGTGACGCCATCTTCTGCGCCAGAGCTTCATCCGCGGTGAACACCGTGGCTGATAAGCCGAAATCACTGTCATTAGCCAGCGCTAAGGCATGTTCCGCATTCTTTGCAACGGTAATCGCTGCAACCGGGCCAAACAGCTCCTGACGAAAAGCCGTCATCTCCGGGGTGACATCCCCCAGAACCGTCACGGCATAGTAATTGCCCTGACCCGCGATTTTTTCCCCGCCGAGAAGTAACCGCGCGCCTTCGGCAAGGGAGGCTTCGACCTGCTGATGCAGCTCATCGCGCAGATCAAATCTTGCCATCGGACCCAGATCGTTTTCTTCGTTCAGCGGGTCGCCCATTTTGAGCGCGCTCGCGGCCGCCACAAAACGAGCCGTAAATTCTGCCGCAATTCCTTCTTCGATAATAAAGCGCTTTGCTGCCGCACAAACCTGCCCGGTATTCTGATAACGACCGGCGACCGCCGCCTTAACGGCCAGATCGAGGTCAGCATCATTAAGGACAATAAACGGATCGGAACCCCCCAGTTCAAGCACACATTTTTTCAGCGCCGCCCCCGCCTGAGCACCAATCGCCGCACCAGCTCGAACGCTGCCCGTCACCGTTACCGCCGCGATACGCGGGTCATTGATCATCTGACTTACCCCGGCGTTATCGGCATTCACCCAACCATAAACACCCGCGGGAACGCCCGCATCAGCAAAAACCTGCGCGATAATCGCAGCACAGCCGGTTACGTTTGGCGCATGCTTTAACAGATAGCCATTTCCGGCCAGCAGAATTGGAATGGCGCCGCGAAGTACCTGCCAGAGCGGGAAGTTCCACGGCATGATCGCCAGAATAGTTCCAACGGGGCGATACTCAATCACCGCCTGGTTGTTCTCCACCAGCGTAGGTTCCGGGTTGAGCATCGCCGGTCCATGTTCGGCGTACCAGTCACACAATGCGGCTGATTTGGCAACTTCACCACGCGCCTGCTTGATGGGTTTCCCCATTTCACGTGAGATACACTGCGCCATCTCTTCCGCGCGATGACGCAGAGCCTGCCCGATATGACGCAGCGTTTGCGCACGGTGCTCAACGGCAGTGTGTTTCCATTCACTGTAGCCATTCGCGGCAAGGCTCAGCGCATGTGCAATCTCTTCAGTACTGGCCCACGGCATTGCCGCCAACCTTTCACCGTTGGTAGGGTTAACGGAAATCGCATGTGTTGCTGCTGTGATAGTCATAAGTGCCTCTCTTTATCGCAGGGTATGGTCATATCATGCGCATGTTTACTCTTTCTGAAAAATGAATAATATTAACCACACCATTCACGAACAGAGAATATTATGGATCTGACGCAACTGGAAATGTTCAACGCCGTCGCGGAGACAGGCAGTATTACGCAGGCCGCCGCGAAGGTGCATCGCGTGCCATCCAATCTCACCACTCGTATTCGCCAGCTTGAAGCCGACCTTGGCGTCGATCTGTTTATTCGTGAAAATCAGCGTTTACGGCTTTCCCCGTCCGGGCACAATTTTTTACGCTACAGCCAGCGGATCCTCGCCCTGGTTGACGAGGCGAGAATGGTCGTCGCCGGCGATGAACCGCAGGGATTGTTCTCTCTTGGCTCGCTCGAGAGTACTGCCGCTGTGCGGATCCCCGCCACGCTGGCTGAATACAATCAGCGTTACCCCAAAATTCAGTTTGCGCTGGCGACAGGTCCTTCAGGCACGATGCTGGACGGCGTGCTCGACGGGACGCTGAACGCCGCCTTTGTCGACGGCCCAATTACTCATCCAGGTCTTGAAGGAATGCCGGTCTACCTTGAAGAGATGATGATAGTCACTCCGCACGGTCATCCCCCTATCCAGCGGGCCAGCGACGTTAACGGTTGCAGCATTTACGCCTTTCGCGCCAACTGTTCCTATCGTCGCCATTTTGAAAGCTGGTTTCATGCCGATCGCGCAATGCCAGGCACCATTCATGAAATGGAGTCGTATCACGGCATGCTGGCTTGCGTCATTGCCGGTGCGGGTATCGCGCTGATCCCGCGTTCGATGCTGGAGAGCATGCCAGGACACCATCAGGTCCACGCCTGGCCGCTAAGCGAAAACTGGCGCTGGCTGAATACGTGGCTGGTCTGGCGCAGAGGGGCAATGACGAGGCAACTGGAAGCGTTTATTGAGGTATTGAACCCTCAGTTGTCGAAAAGCACGGAATAATTCGCGATTCTCAAACAACGCCATAAATAGCGTTCCGGGTGAATTCGCACGCCCGGAATTTCATTAATAATGAAACAGTTAAAATTACGCGAAATGTTCGGCAGTCAATTTTGCCACCCAGTCAATGAAATGGGATCTGCATCACGAAATGATTGTATTTTAGCCAGCAAAAGTTTTAAGATCGTGGCCTTACCTTTTCGCAGCTAATCCACCTAATTGATATGACAACAGACACTGTTTCCCGCAAGGTCGCGTGGCTTCGGGTAGTTACGCTTGCCATTGCCGGTTTTATTTTCAATACCACTGAGTTTGTCCCTGTCGGTTTGTTATCCGACATCGCACAAAGTTTTAATATGCAGACCGCTCAGGTCGGGATCATGCTGACGATCTACGCCTGGGTTGTCGCCCTGATGTCGCTGCCTTTCATGCTGCTTACCAGCCAGGTAGAACGCCGCAAACTTCTGATCTGCCTGTTTGTCGTTTTTATCGCCAGCCACGTTCTCTCTTTCCTGGCATGGAATTTTACCGTGCTGGTGATCAGCCGTATTGGTATTGCTTTTGCCCACGCGATTTTCTGGTCGATCACCGCATCGCTGGCGATTCGCCTGGCTCCTGCCGGGAAACGCGCGCAGGCTCTCAGCCTGATTGCGACCGGTACCGCGCTGGCGATGGTGTTAGGCCTGCCTATCGGGCGCATCGTTGGCCAGTATTTTGGCTGGCGTACTACCTTCTTCGCCATCGGTATGGGGGCGTTAGTCACCCTACTTTGCTTGATTAAGCTCCTGCCAAAATTACCCAGTGAGCATTCCGGTTCATTAAAAAGCCTGCCGGTTTTATTCCGCCGTCCGGCATTGATGAGCCTGTATCTGCTGACGGTGATTGTGGTCACCGCGCATTACACGGCCTACAGCTATATCGAACCGTTTGTACAGACCGTCGCCGGGCTGAGCGCAAACTTTGCCACCGTGCTGCTGCTGGTTCTGGGTGGCGCGGGGATTGTCGGTAGCGTCATTTTTGGCAAGCTGGGTAACCAACATGCTTCCGTATTGATTAGTAGCGCCATTGCCCTGTTGACGGTGTGCCTGGTGCTGTTACTGCCCGCAGCGGACAGCGAAATGCATCTGGCCATCCTGAGTATATTCTGGGGCATCGCCATTATGTTGATAGGCCTGGGTATGCAGGTGAAAGTGCTGGCGCTGGCCCCGGATGCCACCGACGTCGCAATGGCCCTTTTCTCTGGTATCTTTAATATCGGGATAGGCGCTGGCGCGCTGGTGGGAAATCAGGTGAGTCTGCACTGGTCAATGTCTACGATTGGTTACGTAGGTGCAGTGCCTGCGGTTGTGGCGTTCATATGGTCGGTGATTATCTTCCGTAAATGGCCAGTATCACTGGAAGAGCAGCCTCAGCATTCATAAAAGCGTGCCCGGTAGACAATACCGGGCACGTTGTTTTAAGCGTAAGTTTTAATGATTTCCAGCACACCGTTAATAATAAACTGCACGCCCATACATACCAGCAGGAAGCCCATCAGACGGGAGATCGCCTCAATACCGCCTTTGCCGACCAGGCGCATAATTCCGCCAGAACTGCGCAAACAGCCCCACAAGATAACCCCGACCACGGCAAAAATAATCGGCGGTGCGACCATTATCACCCAGTCCGGAAACTCAGCCCCATGACGCACGGTGGACGCCGAGCTGATGATCATTGCAATCGTACCCGGACCCGCGGTGCTTGGCATGGCCAGCGGAACAAATGCAATATTGGCAGTCGGTTCATCTTCCAGTTCTTCTGATTTGCTTCTCGCTTCCGGAGAGTCATGTGCCTTCTGCTGTGGAAACAACATTCGAAAGCCGATAAACGCAACGATTAACCCACCCGCGATACGTAACCCGGGAATCGAAATCCCGAAGGTATTCATCACCAGTTGTCCGGCATAATACGCCACCATCATGATGGCAAACACGTAAACGGACGCCATGAGTGACTGACGGTTACGCTCTGCGCTGTTCATGTTGCCGGCAAGGCCGAGGAACAACGCCACGGTGGTTAACGGGTTTGCCAACGGTAACAGGACTACCAGCCCCAGTCCTATTGCTTTAAACAAGTCCATCATAATGTCATCTTTCCTGTGCGTTAATCGTCAACGGCAAGTATACGGTGAAATCCGGGAGATAAGCCATTTTCGCGGTGTAAGGATTCATTTTTCATCCGCACGTATAAACCATAATTTTCAAACCGTTAAAATTCCACTCGCCAGATATTGAGTCTGATGATTTAGCAAAACGTGGCATTTGCTGACCCATTCATTTGACTTATATTTGCCTAAGCAATAATATCAGCCGTGACTAACTACTTGCCAGGGCAACCATTGTGAAAAGCACCAGTGATCTGTTTAACGAAATCATCCCACTGGGTCGTTTGATCTACATGGTTAATCAGAAAAAAGATCGTTTGCTAAACGACTATCTGTCACCGCTGGATATCACGGCATCACAGTTCAAGGTGCTCTGCTCCATCCGTTGCGCGGTGTGTATTACCCCTGTCGAATTGAAAAAAGTGCTGTCTGTCGATCTCGGCGCCCTGACGCGGATGCTGGACAGGCTGGCCTGTAAGGGCTGGATAGAAAGGCTTCCGAATCCACATGACAAGCGAGGCGTGCTGGTGAAACTCACCGAGCATGGCGCGGCAATTTGCGAGCAGTGTCATCAATTAGTAGGGCAAGACCTGCACCAGGAACTAACAAAAAACTTAACGGCGGATGAAGTGACCACGCTTGAGCATTTGCTGAAGAAAATCCTGCCGTAAACAGAAAGAGGTATGACGATGTCCAGACGCAATACTGACACAATCACTATTCATAGCATTTTGGACTGGATCGAAAATAACCTTGAATCGCCGCTCTCGCTGGAAAAGGTGTCAGAGCGTTCAGGTTACTCCAAATGGCACCTGCAACGGATGTTTAAAAAAGAAACCGGTCATTCACTGGGTCAATACATCCGTAGCCGTAAAATGACTGAAATAGCGCAAAAATTAAAAGAGAGTAACGAGCCGATCCTTTATCTGGCGGAGCGTTACGGTTTTGAGTCCCAGCAAACGCTAACCCGGACATTCAAAAACTATTTTGATGTTCCACCGCATAAATACCGTATGACGAATATGCACGGCGAATCACGCTATTTGCTGCCACTCAATCAATGTAATTGCTAATCGCCAGTTAACGACGTAACCGAGGAAATCATGAAACTTCTGTCTTATGCGATGCTGGCCCTGCTGTATGTTGTTTCGGGCCAGAGCATGGCGGAACAGACCGCGCAGCCTGCCACACAAAACAGTCGTGACGCGATGATTATGCCGCCTGCACACGATCGGTCCCCGTTCGATTTTAATCATATGGGTGCAGGCAGCGACAAATCCGACGAATTAGGTGTGCCTTATTACAATATGCGCAACCTGTAATTTTTTTGCCCCGTCACTGCGGGGCTTTTTTTTACCCTCTCGCCTGCGCAGTCTTACGCAACCGAAAGCCAAACACATTAATGTACAATCCTGCCATGATCAGCAGCGCACCGAGCAGTTGTAATCCGGTAAGCGTTTCATCTAGCAGCACGGCCGCGCTAGCCAGCCCAACAACCGGCACCAACAGCGACAACGGCGCGACACGCCAGGTTTCATAACGCCCGAGTAAAGATCCCCAGATGCCATAACCCACAATGGTTGCCACAAACGCCAGATAAACCAGTGACAGAATGGTGGTCATATCTATCGTCACCAGACTTTGGATAATTTGCGTTGGGCCATCGAGAAGTATTGAGGCGAGGAAGAATGGGACAACAGGAATCAACGCACTCCATACCACCAACGACATCACCGCCGGGCGTGACGTATGCTGCATGATTTTTTTATTAAAGATATTACCGCTGGCCCAGCTTAGCGCCGCCGCCAGCGTCAGCATAAAACCGAGCATGCCAACATGCTGTCCGTTGAGACTGGCCTCAATCAGCACCAGCACGCCAAATATGGCCAGCGCGATTCCTACCCGTTGTTTACCTTGCAGACGTTCACCAAAGGCGAATGCCCCCAGAATGATGGTGAAAAACGCCTGAGCCTGTAATACCAGAGAAGCTAACCCGGCAGGCATACCGAATTTGATGGCGCTAAAGAGAAACGCGAACTGCCCAAAACTGATGGTCAGCCCATAGCCGAGCAGCAGTGAAAGCGGAATTTTCGGCCGGGCAACAAAGAAAATCGCCGGAAATGCCACCAGTAAAAAACGCAACCCTGCCAGCATTAACGGTGGCATATTGTGCAGCCCCACTTTGATGACGACAAAGTTCAGCCCCCAAACCACAACGACCAGTAACGCTAATAACCCGTCTTTACGCGACATACCACCGCCCCTGCGAATATTAAATTTTTGTAAACAAATTAAAGTAACGGAAATCGTTGTGCCGTAACAGATCATTAATTCAGGTAGGCCACACAGGGCATTTTCGGACAACTTATTGAGTGTACATCACACTTTTAGCATGCTATTTGTTTCTGATATCTAAAAAAAACATAACAACATGCATTGTCGGGCAGGAAAATGAATATCTCTCTGAGAAGGTCCACTCTCGCGTTACTCGCGTCATCATTGTTATTAACGATTGGGCGTGGCGCCACGCTGCCCTTTATGACGATCTACCTCAGCCGACAGTACAATCTGAGCGTCGACCTGATCGGTTATGCGATGACGGTCGCACTGACCATTGGCGTCGTGTTCAGCCTTGGCTTTGGTATTCTGGCCGACAAGTTTGATAAAAAACGCTATATGTTGCTGGCTATCTGCGGCTTTGCCTCTGGCTTTATTGCTATTCCACTGGTGCATAACGTAGTGGTAGTGGTTTTGCTCTTTGCCCTGATCAACTGCGCCTACTCCGTCTTCGCCACGGTGCTGAAAGCCTGGTTTGCCGATAATCTCTCGGCGACCAACAAGACTAAAATTTTCTCGCTTAACTATACCGTGCTGAACATCGGCTGGACCGTAGGCCCACCGCTGGGCACGCTACTAGTGATGCAAAGCATTAACCTGCCGTTCTGGCTCGCTGCTGCATGCTCAGCACTCCCTCTGGTGTTTATCCAGACCTGGGTAAAACGTTCACCGGCAGCATCAGAAGGTTTGAACGCGGCAGTTTGGTCCCCCTCGGTACTGCTGCGCGACAGAGCATTATTCTGGTTTACGCTGTCAGCATTTTTGGCGTCATTCGTTGGTGGTGCCTTTGCGTCCTGTATTTCGCAATACGTTATGGTGGTTGCAGACGGCGATTTTGCCGAGAAAGTGGTGGCAGTCGTCCTGCCTGTTAACGCCGCCATTGTGGTATCACTGCAATATGCCCTCGGGCGCAGGCTCACCGCCACCAATATCCGCCCGCTAATGACTGTAGGCACGCTGTTCTTTGTGGTCGGTCTGGTTGGCTTTACCTTCTCCGGCAACAACCTGGTGTTATGGGGCATTTCTGCGGCCTTTTTCACTATCGGCGAAGTCATTTACGCACCGGGTGAATACATGCTCATCGACAACATCGCGCCTGCAGGAATGAAAGCCAGCTATTTTTCCGCCCAGTCGTTAGGCTGGTTGGGCGCAGCGGTAAACCCATTAGTCAGCGGCGTCATTTTAACCACATTGCCGCCGTGGTCGCTGTTTGTGGCGCTGATGGTGGCGATCGTTCTTGCCTGGGCGCTAATGATAAAAGGCATGCGCGCCAAACCCTGGGGCCAGACGGCGGTCTGCTAATGATGATCGCGACAGAGCCAAAGCCGCTCTGTCGCGAATCTCAAATGGCGACCAGCCCTCGAACGCCTTCGGATTCCATATTTTTACCGTCACCGCTTTGAATAATGCTGCCTCGCGACATGAGTAAGTATTTGTCGGCCAGTTGCTGCGCAAAATCATAGAACTGCTCTACCAGCAAAATGGCCATGTCACCCCGGTGCGCCAGTTGAGAAATCACCTGCCCAATTTCTTTAATCACCGACGGCTGGATCCCCTCCGTGGGCTCATCGAGGATTAACAACTGCGGGCGACTGGCCAGCGCTCGCCCAATCGCCAGTTGCTGCTGTTGCCCGCCGGACAAATCTCCACCCCGCCGATGTTTCATCTCCTGTAGAACCGGAAAGAGCGCATAGATATCATCCGGCACACGTCTGGCCTCCTGTGCTGAAAAACGGGAAAGGCCGAGCAGCAGGTTCTCTTCTACCGTCAGACGCGGGAAAATATCGCGACCCTGTGGTACATACGCCACACCGGCCCTGACCCGCTGATGCGGCTTCCAGTGAGTGACATTTTTCTCCTGCCAGAGCACACTCCCGCTGCGGGCAGGAATAAGCCCCATCAGGCACTTCAGAAGCGTCGTTTTCCCCACGCCGTTACGCCCCAGCAGACATGTCACCTCGCCGATACGCGCCTCAAAGTTCACACCTCGCAGAATATGGCTGCCACCATAATATTGATTCAGTTCTTTCACCTGCAGCATCTGTGCTCCTTAACGCCCGAGATAAACTTCAATAACCTGCTCGTTGGCCTGCACTTCGCGCAGACTTCCCTGAGCCAGAACGCGTCCCTGGTGTAAGACCGTGACGCGATCGGCAATGGTTTCGACAAATCCCATATCGTGCTCAACAACCATCAGCGAGTGCTTCCCGGCAAGCTTACGAAACAGCTCCGCAGTGTATTCCGTCTCCGCATCCGTCATGCCCGCCGCGGGTTCATCCAGCAGCAGTAAATGCGGCTCCTGTACCAACAGCATGCCAATTTCGAGAAACTGTTTTTGCCCGTGAGAAAGCAGCCCGGCGCGGCGGACCCGCTCGTTGCCCAGCCGCAACAGCGCCAGTATTTCATCTATACGATCCCGTTGTTCGCCCGTGAGGCGCGCCCGTAAAGAACCCCAGACAGATTTATCGCTTTTCAGCGCCAGCTCCAGATTCTCCTCTACCGTTAACGCTTCAAATACCGTGGGTTTCTGAAATTTCCGCCCAATCCCCTGACGTGCAATGGCGATGGGGTCCAGCGTTGTTAAATCGGTCGACTGATCGTATATCGCCCGACCACTTTGCGGCCTGGTTTTACCGGTAATAACATCCATTAGCGTCGTTTTTCCGGCACCGTTGGGACCAATGATGCAACGCAGTTCCCCAACGCCAATATTGAGCGTGAGATCCGTTAACGCCTGGAAGCCATCGAAGTTAACGTTAATTTTTTCCAGCTGGAGCACCGGGTCCGTTTGGTTGCGAAACCGATCGCCTGGCATCTGGCGAGTAAAAAGCCCTTCATCTGGCTGCATTATTTGTCTCCCTTGCGAAACAGACCCATCACACCACGAGGTAAAAACAACGTAACGCCAATAAAGATCAGGCCAAGAAACAGTTGCCAGTATTCCGGCATAATGACGGTAAACAGGCTTTTAGCGCCGTTCACCAGTACGGCGCCAAATACCGGGCCAATCAGGGTTCCACGCCCGCCGAGGGCAACCCAAATCGCCGCTTCTATCGAGTTGGTCGGCGACATTTCGCTGGGGTTAATGATTCCCACCTGCGGAACATACAACGCCCCCGCCAGGCCGCACAGCACGGCAGAAAGCGTCCACACCAGCAGCTTGAAACCTTTCGGATCGTAACCACAGAACATCAGTCGGTTCTCGGCGTCGCGCACGGCAGTGAGAATTCGACCAAACTTACTGCGGGCCAGCGCCAGTCCCAGCCATATTGCCAGCACCAGCAGCATGACCGTCGCCAGAAACAGTGCGATACGGGTTGAGGTCGCGGTCACCGGAAATCCCAGAATGGTGGTAAAACCGGTAAAACCGTTATTTCCCCCAAAGCCGGTTTCGTTGCGGAAAAACAGCAACATCCCGGCGAAAGTCAGGGCCTGAGTCATGATGGAGAAATAGACCCCTTTGATTTTTGAACGGAAGGCAAACCAGCCAAATACCAGCGCCAGCAGGCCCGGCACCAGCACAACCAGCAACATCGCCCAGATAAAATGTTGCGTTCCCCACCAAAACCAGGGCAGCTCGGTCCACGACAGAAACGACATAAAGGCCGGTAATCCTTCGCCGGAAGCCTGGCGCATCAGATACATTCCCATCGCATATCCCCCCAGCGCAAAGAAAATACCGTGGCCCAGCGAGAGCATTCCCGCATAGCCCCACACCAGATCCAGTGCCACCGCCACAATGGCATAGCAGAGAATTTTCCCGGCCAGAGTCAATGTCCACACCGATATGGCCAGCGGATGATCCGCAGGTAACAGCGCCAGAAACGGCAGAATAATCAGCGCCAGCAGTAAACCCAGCCCCAGGATGCGTGTCGCGCGCGGCGCTTTACGCGCCAGCGTTAATGTCATTGGCATCGTCATCAGTCAATAACCCTCCCTTTCAACGCGAACAGCCCCTGAGGACGTTTCTGAATAAACAAAATAATCAGCACCAGAATCATAATCTTACCGAGAACCGCTCCCACCTGAGGCTCAAGAATTTTGTTGAAGATCCCAAGTCCAAAAGCAGCGGCTACACTCCCCGCGAGTTGTCCCACGCCGCCCAGCACCACCACCAGAAACGAATCGATAATGTAGCTTTGCCCCAGCTCCGGTCCTACGTTGCCTAACTGCGAGAGCGCTACGCCCCCCAGTCCGGCAATCCCTGAACCAAGACCAAAGGCCAGCATATCCACTCGTCCGGTAGGTACGCCGCAGCAAGCCGCCATATTGCGATTTTGCGTCACCGCACGTACGCGCAGTCCGAGACGGGTTTTATTCAACAACAGCCAGGTAAAGAACAGCACCAGAATGGCAAAGCCAAGCACCACAATTCGGTTCCACGGCAAAATCAGATTGGCATAAACCTGAATGCCCCCGGAAAGCTATTCCGGATTAGCGACTTCAAGGTTTTGCGCGCCGAAGGACATACGCACTAACTGGATAAGCATCAGACTGATCCCCCACGTTGCCAGCAGGGTTTCGAGCGGACGCCCGTATAAATGGCGGATCACTCCGCGCTCGAGTAGCATTCCAACCCCAGCGGTAAGCAAAAAGGCGACCGGAAGCGCAATAACCGGATACCAGGCCAACCATTGCGGGAAAAACTGGCCCATCAGCTGTTGCACCATCCAGGTACCGTAAGCGCCGAGCATTAACATCTCACCATGCGCCATATTAATGACGCCAAGTAAGCCGTAGGTTATCGCCAGACCCAATGCCGCCAGCAGCAAAATGGAACCCAGCGACAATCCCATAAATGCCTGTCCAAGAAGATCGCCAACTTTCATGCGATGCGCGATGGCATTCAGGCTTTCGTCAGCGGCAGCACGAACGCGGGCATCAGGTTCATGTTCAGCATGGGTGAATGGCTGCAGGCGCGCCTGGGTTTCAGGATCGTTCGACGCCCCTAGCAGTTCGATTGCCTGACGTCTGATCTCAGGCGAAGTGCTGGTCAGTTGCAGGTTTGCCAGTGCAATAGCCAGTAAAGATTTCACGTCATCATCGGGCTCCTGGGCCAGTCGTTGCTGCAAAAACGGCAGCATCCCCGGCTGGGCCTCACGCTGTAATGTACGCGCTGCCCCGCTCCTTTGCGTGACACTGTCACTTAAGAGCTGGTGGACGGCCAAGGTTCCGGCAACCAGATTACGCAGGCGGTTAGTCAGGCGGATTTTTTTTAGCTCGCCGTTCGGACCTGCCGCCATTCCTAGCGGTTGTACGTGCGAGCCGTTCATAATGAACGCGTTTTTCGCGTTATCTGTCAGCAGGTTCTCATCACTCAGCGCTTTGAGCACCGGCAAGCGTTGAACATCGGGTTTTACCGACCATTGTTCTAGCAAGGCGGCCTGCTGAGTCCGGTTGGCGGCGGTAAAGGTATCGGCATCTGCGGCCTGCGCTATCCACGGCAAAAGCCACGTCAGCAACAACACACCACGAATAAAGCGCATGGCTTTCATGAGCATTCTCCAAAGCGTTGCCCTCCCGCAGGAGGGCGTAAGATCAGTTGCTGGCGGTTTTAACGGGCTGTTCAGATTTTTTATCATTACCGGCGATATACGGACTCCAGGGCTGGGCGCGAACCGGCGCTTCGGTTTGCCACACCACGTTAAACTGGCCGTTGCCTTCAATCTCGCCAATCATGACGGGTTTATGCAGGTGATGGTTGGTCGCATCCATGGTCAGGGTAAATCCTGATGGTGCCGCGAATGATTGTCCTGCCATAGCCGCCCGGACTTTATCCACATCGGTAGTTCCGGCTTTTTCTACTGCCTGCGCCCACATATGCAGGCCAACATAAGTGGCTTCCATAGGGTCGTTGGTCACCACCGAATCAGCATTCGGTAACTTATGCGCTTTGGCATACGCCCGGTAATCCGCGACGAACTTCTTGTTGGCCGCATTATCTACGGACTCAAAGTAGTTCCACGCAGCCAGGTTGCCCACCAGCGGTTTAGTATCGATACCGCGCAACTCCTCCTCACCCACAGAGAATGCCACCACCGGTACATCCGTGGCTTTCAGGCCCTGGTTCGCTAACTCTTTATAGAATGGAACGTTAGAATCCCCGTTGATGGTCGATACCACCGCCGTTTTTCCCCCTGCGGCGAATTTTTTAATACTGGCAACAATGGTCTGGTAATCGCTGTGTCCGAATGGGGTATACACCTCTTCGATGTCTTTATCGGCCACGCCTTTCGAATGCAAAAAGGCGCGTAAAATTTTGTTAGTCGTACGAGGATAGACATAGTCCGTACCCAGCAGGTAGAAGCGCTTAGCGCTGCCGCCGTCCTCACTCATCAGATACTCAACCGCCGGGATCGCCTGCTGATTAGGCGCAGCGCCGGTATAGAAGACGTTAGGTGACATCTCCTCACCTTCATATTGCACCGGGTAAAACAGCAGACCGTTCAATTCTTCAAATACCGGTAAAACCGATTTACGCGAAACCGATGTCCAGCAGCCGAAAACCGCCGCTACCTTATCCTGGCTCAGTAACTGACGTGCTTTTTCAGCAAATAACGGCCAGTTCGAAGCCGGGTCAACCACCACCGGTTCCAGCTTTTTGCCCAATACACCGCCCTGCGCATTGATTTCATTAATAGTCATCAACGCCACATCTTTCAGCGGCGTTTCGGAAATAGCCATGGTGCCGGATAACGAATGCATGATGCCAACCTTAATAGTGTCGGCCGCCTGAACGCTAAAACTCATTCCCATTGCGACAACAGAGGCGGAAAGCGCAAAAGCTTTTAAAAATGTACGACGCTGCATAGTTTCACTCCTGAAATTAGTCTTGTTGAAAGCTCCGGTGCAGCCGGGCAGACAAAACGGTGCAAATTAAGGGTATTCAGAAGTGATAAGGCAAAAACGATGCCAGATATTAAAACATCATATAAAATCAATGAATTAGAATTTTAGGCACAAAAATCAGTATTAATTTTTGCCGCCAGAAGGATTAATCGCGTGAAACATTGAACCACAATGAGACAACTCTGCATTATAAACGTGCAACAATCTGTGTCTGTCACACATGGTCATAACGGCGCGCCCCGGTATAAAAATATGGTTATTTGTTCGCAGATAACCGTGCCTTGTCACTATTATTTATTTTTCCCGACGTAATCACGTCAAAATTTTACTTTTCCGCCGAAATAATCACACAGTTCAGCCTTTGTTTAAGATTGAATTGCTACTATAGTCATAAGCGAGGTGAACTTAAGGTAAGAGAGGAAACTCACAAATAAAGGAGCATTTACTATGCTGGGTAATATGAATATTTTTATGGCTGTTCTGGGAATTATTTTATTTTCCGGTTTCCTGGCCGCGTATTTTAGCCACAGATGGGATGATTGATGAACGGAGATAGTCCTGAACCGACCCGGCCCCTTGCTGCGTAGCTGCACAAGGGGCCATTTTTTTACCTGAATTCCCCCTCCCGGCACTTTTCCCTGATGTACAGATAAAAAAAACCGCCGGATAAACCAGCGGTAAATGCTTGCATGGATAGATTTGTGTTTTGCTTTTATACGCTACCTGGCAATTCCCTGCGAAGATAACGGATAGTTGGCTAATCTATCATCGACAACCCCAATGAACGTTAAACGAAACGTAACTACCTTCTATAAGACATGTTGGCCGCTAATGAGATTCTTGCAAACCGTACAGTAATCCATGTCATCGCAATGGTTATAAAATGAGCTATTTATTGCTTCATAGTGTATGGTAAGCACCCCATCACAAGGACAATCAATATGTCGATACTCAAAGATATTAAGATGCGTACTTTACGACCAGTGAAAAGTACCTGTCCTCACTGCTGCCGCCAGTCAATGCACAGCCTGTCGAGAATAAAAAACAACATAACGTTAGTCTGCCCCAACTGCGGCAATACCTACCTTCCTTCCCAAAGCAAACCAGTCAAGTAACGTAAGAACAGGAAAACAATGCCGACCTTTCACCAGCAGCACTCCCTACCCGAGCGTCTCTATGAGATGCAAGGCATCAATACCCAACAACGATTCATTTTGCTGAAGAAAAAATCCAGCTAACAACCGGGCACCACGCCCGGTTCAATTTTCTGGCTGACCTGTCTTAAGCGCTCAAGCCACGATGTTCCAGCATGGGTTCCATGCGCGGTTCACGCCCGCTCCACTGGCGATAAAGTTCAGTTAAATCAGTGCTGTTTCCGCGGGACAAAATTGCTTCGCGGAATTTCTGTCCGTTTTCACGGGTTAATCCGCCCTGCTCTACGAACCACTGATAGCCGTCATCGGCCAGCATTTGCGTCCACAGATAGGCATAATAACCTGCGGCATAACCGCCACCGAAGATATGGGCAAAATAACTGCTGCGATAACGCGGCGGCACGGCCTTGAGATCCAAACCTTCCGCCGCCAGCGCCTGCTGTTCAAATTGATCGACCGGATGAGATGACTCGCTCAACTCCAGAGAGTGCCAGCGCATATCCAGCAATGCAGCGCTGAGCAGTTCGGTCATGTCGTAACCTTTGTTAAACAGACTGGCTCGCTGCATTTTATCCCGCAATGCCTGCGGCATTTGCTCCCCGGTATCAACATGTCGGGCAAAACGGGCAAAGACCTGAGGATGGCTCGCCCAGTGTTCGTTGATCTGTGAAGGAAACTCGACAAAATCACGCGGAGTGTTGGTTCCAGAAAGCGTGGCATAACGCTGAGTGGCGAACAGACCGTGCAATGTATGTCCAAATTCATGAAATAGCGTAATAACATCATCCCACAGCAGCAATGCAGGCTGATCCTGCGCAGGTTTTTGATAATTACAGACGTTGTAAATAACCGGTCTGGTTTCGTTAAGCAGCGATTGCTCAACAAAATTGCCCATCCAGGCTCCGCCGCTTTTTGATTCCCGGGCAAAGAAATCACCGTAAAATAGCGCTAACCCTACGCCATCATGATCGAATATTTCCCATACCCGAACATCCGGGTGATAAACCGGAATATCGAATCGTTCAACGAATTTGATGCCAAAGAGTTGATTGGCCGTCCAGAAAACGCCCTCGTTCAGCACCGAATCCAGGGCAAAGTAAGGTTTGAGCTGTGCCTCATCAAGGTCATATTTCTCACGACGGACCTGCTCGGCATAAAACGACCAGTCCCAGGCCTCGGCGCTAAACGACTCGTGTTCTTGAAAGATAACGTTCTGGATTTCAGCCTGCTCATCCAACGCCCGCGCCCGCGCGGCTGGAACAATAGATCGCATAAATGTCAGTGCCGCTTCCGGCGTTTTTGCCATCTGGTCGGCAATTTTCCAGGCTGCGTAATTGGCAAAACCAAGCAGTTGCGCCTGCTGCATCCGGATTGCTACCAGTCGCTGAATAATAGCTCGCGTGTCGTTGCCATCATCATTTTCAGCCCGCGTCCATGCGCGGGTGAACAGTTTTTCGCGGGTCTGACGATCGCGTAAAACCGCAAGCGCCGGTTGCTGTGTTGTGTTTAATAGCGGGATAACCCAACGCGCTTCAAGCCCTTTCGTCCTTGCAGCTTCGGCAGCAACGGCAATTTCTTCTGTGCTCAGCCCCTCCAGCTGCCGGATATCATCCACCACCATAGCACCTGACGTGTTTGCTGCCAGCAACCGTTGATTGAACTGGCTGGTCAGCGTGGCTGACTCCGTATTGAGCGCTTTAAGTTTGGCTTTATCGGTCTCGTTCAGACGGGCGCCGGCCAGTACAAAACGCTGATACACAACCTCCAGCAGACGTATTGATTCGCTATCCAGACTTAACGTACCACGCCTCTGCCAGACGGCTTCGACACGGGCGAAAAGCGCGCCATTGAGATAAATATCATTGGCAAGGCTCGCCAGCTCTGCGGAAAACTCTTCGTCAAGGCGCTGTAGTTCATCGTTGGTGTGCGCCGCCGTCATCGCGAAGAAAACGCTGGTCACACGCGTGAGCAGCACTCCGCTTTGTTCAAGCGCCAGCAACGTATTAGCAAAATCAGGAACCTGTGAGTTTTGCACAATAGCGTCGATCTCGGCGCGTTTTTGCCGCACGCCTTCATCAAACGCTGGACGATAATGCTGCACGTCGATCTGATCAAACTGCGGCGCCTGATACGGCAATGTGCTGTGGTGTAAAAATGGATTCGTTAACGACATCTTTCACTCCTGAAAACGATTTGTTTACCAGAGTAGACTTCCCGGGAATCGACCGCAATCGCGTTAAGCAGGAATAGCTCTGAACGGAAATGACGTGCTATGGTAGTACTACATAAAAAGCGTTGAGGAACAGTGAGATGATCGTTTTAGTAACCGGAGCAACCGCAGGTTTTGGTGAGTGCATTACGCGTCGTTTTATTGAGAATGGGCATAAAGTTATTGCCACCGGACGCCGCCAGGAGCGCCTGCAGGAACTCAAAGATGAGCTGGGTGACCGCCTCTATACCGCGCAACTGGACGTGCGTAATCGTGCATCAATTGAAGAGATGCTGAACGCCTTACCTGCTGAATGGCGCGATATTGATGTTCTGGTCAACAACGCGGGTCTGGCGCTGGGCCTTGAGCCAGCCCACAAGGCCAGCGTTGAAGACTGGGAAAATATGATCGACACCAACAACAAAGGCCTGGTTTATATGACCCGTGCCGTTCTGCCAGGCATGGTTGAGCGCAACCGCGGTCATATTATCAATATCGGTTCCACCGCGGGAAGTTGGCCATACGCTGGCGGGAACGTCTACGGTGCGACCAAAGCGTTTGTTCGCCAGTTTAGCCTGAATTTACGTACTGACTTACACGGCACTGCGATTCGCGTTACCGACATTGAACCGGGTCTGGTTGGCGGTACGGAATTCTCTAACGTACGTTTCAAAGGCGATGATGCTAAAGCTGAAAAAGCCTACGAAAATACCACTGCGCTGACCCCGCAAGATGTTACAGAAGCGGTATGGTGGGTGGCGTCTTTACCCGCTCATGTCAACATTAACACCCTTGAAATGATGCCTGTCACACAGTCTTTTGCCGGAC
The DNA here is from genome assembly GCF_013781945.1 of Citrobacter sp. RHBSTW-01044. Taxonomy (NCBI): domain Bacteria; kingdom Pseudomonadati; phylum Pseudomonadota; class Gammaproteobacteria; order Enterobacterales; family Enterobacteriaceae; genus Citrobacter; species Citrobacter sp. RHBSTW-01044. The sequence continues at coordinate 2,431,966 of NZ_CP056180.1, forward strand.
TGAGTATTCATCGGAGCTAATTTCTCTGCCCGGCCTTGCGCCGGGTATAGATAGCCTGAAATAAGTGATAAGATCTCCGGGTTAACTCTCTAAAAAGTAAGAATGAATGACCGTAGAAACGCAGCTCAACCCTACACAACCGGTAAATCAACAGATTTACCGTATTCTTCGTCGAGATATCGTGCACTGTCTGATTGCACCCGGTACGCCGCTGTCGGAGAAAGAGGTTTCCGTACGCTTTAATGTGTCACGCCAGCCGGTACGAGAAGCATTCATCAAACTGGCAGAGAACGGTCTGATTCAGATCCGCCCGCAGCGTGGCAGCTACGTAAACAAAATTTCGCTGTCGCAGGTGCAGAACGGCTGTTTTGTTCGCCAGGCAATTGAATGTGCCGTGGTCCGCCGCGCCGCATCACTGATCACCGATAAACAGTGCTATCAGCTCGAACAAAATCTGCATCAGCAGCGCATTGCGATTGATCGAAAACAAATCAATGATTTCTTCCTGCTTGATGACGAATTTCATCAGAAACTGGCTTTAATCGCCGAGTGCCAGCTCGCCTGGGACACCGTTGAGAATATTAAGGCCACGATTGACCGCGTTCGTTATATGAGCCTGGATCATATCTCTCCGCCTGAAATGCTGCTGCGTCAGCATCACGATATTTTTACCGCACTTGAGAAACATGATGGCGATGCCGTTGAGCGCGCAATGATGCTGCATCTCCAGGAAATTGGTGAGTCCGTTCAGCTAATCCGTCAGGAAAATAGCGACTGGTTCAGCGAAGATTAATATTACGCTCACCTCACACCGAGGTGAGTTTCTCCTGCCTTCCCCTCTCCCGCACATCTGCATAAAAAAAGCTGTGATTTTGATCGAAAACAAAAAAAATCATTAACGAGAAGCGTATTTATATTGCGCCCGTTACGTGGGACTAGAGCCCACGGGCTTTGACGGTAAGTTGGAAAGGAGAAAACACCATGAAAACATACGATCGTAACCGTAACGCAATCACCACTGGCAGCCGCGTCATGATTAGCGACACCGGACTTACAGGCCGCATTACAGCGATAGATACCGATGGCCTGACCGCTGAGCAAATTCGCCGCGGGAAAACAGTGGAAATCGAAGGGTGTGAAGGTAAATATGCCCCCCTCGAACTGATTCGTTTGGGCATGAACTAATTGGTGTGAATGCCAGAAAACAATGCGCCATCTGGCCCGTTTATAGCCAGATGGCGACTTAAATGATGTTCTCGTTACTTCAGTTTTGCAGCATACTTCGCAACGGTTGCTTTCGCCCCTTCAGCCAGTAAAGCAAGATAGGCTTGTGTGACCTGGTTCTTGAACAATTCTACCTGCGGCAGTTCACGACCAAAAATAGCATCGATCGCCAGCAGCGCCTGGACACGATCTTCGCCCTCGTTACTGCTATGCACCGCTTTCTGGATCACCGGTAACAGCGGATCGCTGATTTCAATCGACTGGCCCTGATCATCCACACCGCCGACGTAACGCATCCAGCCAGCCACGCCCAGCGCCAGCAGTTCAAAGTGGCTACCGTGCATAATGTGCCAGCGAATGGAGTCCAGCATACGCTGCGGCAGTTTTTGACTGCCGTCCATCGCGATCTGCCAGGTGCGATGACGCAGTGCCGGGTTGCTGTAGCGCTCAATTAACAGATCGGCATAGTGCGGAAGATCCACACCTTTCACTTTTAACGTGGGCGCTTGTTCCTGCAACATCAGCGCGCGCGCGGCGAGGCGATAATTTTCATCGCCCATGCAATCGTTAATGTGCTGATATCCCGCCAGATACCCCAGATAAGCAAGGAAAGAGTGGCTGCCGTTGAGCATACGCAGTTTCATCTCTTCAAACGGAATGACATCAGCAACCAGCTCCGCTCCCGCTTTCTCCCATTCAGGGCGGCCAGCGACAAAGTTATCTTCTATAACCCACTGACGGAACGGTTCACATGCCACGCCTGCCGGGTCGCGTACGCCGGTGATGTGTTCAATTTTGTCCAGCGTATCCTGGGTAACTGCAGGGACAATGCGGTCAACCATTGTCGACGGGAATGTGACATGTTGTTCGATCCACGCAGCCAGTTCCGCATCCACCGCCCGGGCATACGCGGTGACAACATTGCGCATCACATGACCGTTTTCCGGCATGTTGTCGCAGGACATCACGGTAAAAGCGGGTAACCCCGCAGCTTTGCGGCGTGCAAGCGCCTCAACCACAACGCCTGGCGCAGTTTTTGGCTGTTTTGGATTTTGTAGATCGGCGGCAATCATCGGGTTGTCTAACATCAATTGACCGGTCGCCGGAGAATGGCAATACCCTTTCTCGGTAATGGTCAGGGAAACAATCGCAACCTGCGGTTCACTCATCGCAGCCAGTACGCTTTCCAGCCCATCAACCTGCGCATGCAGCGCATTTTTCACCACGCCCACGACTCTTGCAGTCCAAGCATCCGCAGACATTTCTGCAACGGTATACAGGTTATCTTGCTGTTTCAGATCGGCAATCTGCTGCTCGCCGCCAATCAGGTTCACTTCGCAATAGCCCCAGTCACTGCCGTGATCTGCAGCGAGAATGTCAGCGTAAACCCCCTGATGTGCGCGGTGAAATGCGCCAAACCCCAGATGAACAATACGTGGAACCAGTTTTGTACGATCGTAGTCGGGAACTGCAGCCTTTGCCGTTAAGAGCTTGTTTTGCATGGTATGACCTACTTATCAATGAAATCAGGATTGATTCAGAGTAACGCCTGTATGGTTGTATGTTTTGATTTGCATTAAGCTTTTAATGATTGGTATGACATCACTTAAAGCTGTGTACCATAAAAGGTAAATTTGGCGGCATATTGCCGCCAAAGGATATTAATGTTTCTGCCACTGCTGGTATTCACGTTTAAGCCTTTGCGGTGCAGTTTCCGGCATCATCAGCAAACCAATAACTGAGATGACGCCAAGTACAATCACATAGGTTGCGAGTCCATAATAATGTCCACCAGTTACTTGCAGAATTTTTACTGCTACTAAACCAAGAATCCCACTACCAATTAGCGATCCCAACTGCCAAATTAATGCTATTCCGCTACAACGAATATGAGTCGGGAAAAGCTCTGGGAAATAAGATGCCTGAGGTGCATAACACATACTATGCCCAACGCTCAGTACCAGGATCATTACTATTTGCGTAAGCCAAAAGCTATCCTGATTGATTGCAAGGAAGAAAGGAATAATCATAACAACCTGGAGCAATGCGCCGATAATATAAACTGGTTTACGCCCAATTTTGTCGCATAGCGAGCCCATCATCGGTATTGCAATTATTTCTATAATCACCGCAACAATCATTGTCTCCATCAAGATATTTGCATCGAGATTGTTTGCCTTACCGTATGCAAGGACAATCACTGTAAACATTGCAAATGTGCAGGCCTCAATCAGCTTCGCACATACTCCCTTAACGACAATTCCCGGAAAATCACGGATAACTTCAACTAATGGACGTGATTCTTCTGCTTTTGTCTCCCTAATCTGAGCAAAGACTGGTGATTCATCAATTTTTAAGCGGATAAATAACCCAACAATAACCAGCAACAGACTTAACAGGAACGGTATACGCCACCCGTAATCCATCATTGCCTCTGGAGAAAGTGTGGCATTTAACAACGCAAAGAGTGCTAACGGCAGAAGAAAACCAACTGGGGCACCGATTTGAACCCAACTCGAAAAAAATCCACGATGTTTGGGCTCAGAATATTCAGCAGTCATCAATACTGCACCGGCTTGTTCTCCTCCAACACCAAAGCCCTGTAATACACGAATAAATATAAGTAAAGCTGGAGCCCATACACCTATTTTTTCATATGTAGGTAACAACCCAATACAGAATGTCCCTAAGCCAACGATTAATATAGTAATAACCAGTGCTTTTTTGCGCCCGACCTTATCGCCAATATGCCCAAAGACAATTCCTCCTAATGGTCTAGCCAGGAAACCAACGGCATAGGTTGCAAAAGCAGCCAGCGTACTAATTAATGGATCGTCACTTGGGAAAAATAAATGACCAAAAAAGAGTACGGCTGCTGTCCCATATGCAAAGAAGTCATAGTATTCGGCAGCAGTACCAATTGCGGAGGCTGAAGCCACTCTGCGAATAATGGGTTTATTATCTACGTTATTTTTAATATCGACTGAACTAACCATAAGTTTTACCTTCTGTAGGGTATTGAGTTAATCAACATCTTTCGTACGTAAAATTTATATTTACCAGTTCCACAACGTGCCATCTTCCAGACGAGCAACAGGCAGATATGCAGGGTCATACGGATATTTCGCCGCCAGCTTTTCATCAAACTCGATCCCAAGACCTGGTTTGTCTCCAGGATGCATATAGCCGTTATCAAAGGTCCAGTTGTGCGGGAACACTTCCAACATTTGCTCGGAATACCCCATATATTCCTGTACGCCGAAGTTCGGCACCCACAGATCAAAGTGCAACGCAGCGGCCATGCATACTGGAGACAGATCGGAAGGTCCATGCGAACCGGTACGTACCTGATACAGCGACGCGAAATCGGCAATTCGACGCATGCCAGTGATACCGCCCGCATGGGTGATGGTGGTGCGGATATAGTCGATCAATTGCTCTTCGATAAGCTGTTTGCAGTCCCAGATGCTGTTGAAAACTTCCCCTACCGCAATCGGCGTGACCGTATGCTGGCGGATCAGGCGGAAGCATTCCTGGTTTTCAGCCGGGGTTGGGTCTTCCATCCAGAACAGACGGTATTGCTCGATGCTTTTGCCGAAACGGGCCGCTTCAATTGGCGTCAGACGGTGGTGCATATCGTGCAGAAGATGTTCGTTGAAACCAAACTTGTCGCGCACGGCTTCAAACAGTGTTGGTGTGAAATCGAGGTACTTCTCCGTTGACCATAACTGCTCTTCTGGCCACTGCCCTTTGGTGGCGGGTTCGTAGGCCAGTCCTTTGCCTTTAGACATACCGTAAGTGGTTTTCATACCCGGCACGCCGCACTGCACGCGAATTGCTTTAAAGCCCATCTCTTTATGGCGCGCATAATCTTCGAGTACGTCATCAACGGTATGGCCTGTGGTGTGACAGTAAACCATAACGCCTTCACGAGATGCACCGCCGAGCAGCTGGTACAACGGCATATTCGCCGCTTTCGCTTTGATGTCCCACAATGCCATATCCACCGCGGAAATCGCCGACATGGTGACCGGACCACGACGCCAGTACGCGCCTTTGTAGAAAAACTGCCAGATATCCTCAATTCGGTGCGCATCGCGACCAATCAGCTGCGGACAAACATGATCTTTCAGATAGGACGCTACGGATAACTCGCGTCCGTTTAACGTGGCATCTCCCAGCCCAGTGATCCCATCGTCTGTCGTAATTTTCAACGTGACAAAATTACGCCCCGGACAGGTGACAAACACTTCAGCCCCAACAATCTTCATCTCTTATTCCTTGCATTTGTTCTTGTGATGCAGGAAATTTACCCAACTGAGCTACTACCATACAAGTATGAAGATCAAAAAAACGCTGATTGATCACAAAAAAGGCGCTATGCGCGCCCCCACCCAGCCACAATAATCAGCATGCCGCACAATGCCACCAGCGCGCCTGACCAGTCGTACAGGCTAAGTTTTATGCCGTCAACAATACGTAGCCAAAGCAGCGCTGTCACCACGTAAACTCCACCATAGGCCGCGTACACACGCCCGCTTGCTGCCGGATGCAGCGTCAGTAACCAGACGAATAAGGCCAGTGACATCCCGGCGAGTATCAGCAGCCAGGCCGTAGCCCCTCGCTTAAGCCAGAGCCAGGGTAAAAAGCAGCCAATGATTTCGCATAACGCGGTGATGAAAAAAAGGAATGTGGTCTTAAGCATTGATGTTATTCAGTTACCTTCGGTTTAACCATGATACGACAGAATGTCGTTAGCGTATCCATCTCCGCTGAGTGGGTATGCCCGCAAGCCGGAATAGTGTAGAATTTAACCCTGTTTTATTGTTTTTCCCCTTTCCCATAAAAGGAATTCACCATGAATATGACACTGACCAAACGCCTGTGCCTGACGGCTATGCTGACGCTGGCTGCGGCTGTGTACACCTCTTCCGCATTTGCTGAAACCAGTAAACTGATCATTGAATCCGGGGACAGTGCGCAAAGTCGTCAACAGGCAGCAATGGAAAAGGAACAATGGAACGATACGCGTCAGTTACGCCAGAAGGTCAACAAGCGTGTAGAGAAAGAGTGGGACAAAACCGACGCTGCTTTCGATAGCCGTGATAAGTGCGAACAGAGCGCAAATATTAATGCGTACTGGGAGCCCAACACCCTGCGCTGCCTCGACCGCCGCACTGGCCGCACCGTTGCCCCATAATGATTGCACTTTGAAAGATATTGAAAGGATACGATATGACTAGCGCCCTCAGTGTTAAGCTGCGCCCGCTGGAGCGTGAAGATTTACGATTTGTCCATCAGCTTGATAACAACGCCAGCGTAATGCGTTACTGGTTTGAAGAGCCTTACGAAGCATTTGTTGAGCTGTCAGATCTGTATGACAAGCATATCCACGACCAAAGCGAACGTCGCTTTGTTGTGGAATGCGACGGTGAAAAAGCCGGACTGGTGGAGCTGGTTGAAATTAACCATGTGCACCGCCGGGCAGAATTCCAGATCATTATTTCGCCGGAATATCAGGGCAAAGGTTTGGCTTCCCGGGCTGCTAAGCTGGCGATGGATTACGGCTTTACCGTACTTAACTTATATAAGCTGTATCTGATCGTTGATAAAGAGAACGAAAAAGCCATCCACATCTACCGTAAACTCGGCTTTATGGTCGAAGGCGAGCTGATTCATGAATTCTTTATCAACGGTCAATACCGCAACACTATCCGCATGTGTATCTTCCAGCAGCAGTATCTGGCAGAACATAAAACGTCAGGTCCTAACCTGCTGCAACCTACCGCTCAGTAAAGACTGACTAATAGTAATCGATGGTGTTTTCAATCGAGTAATGGTGTTCAACTGCCGGCTTCACGCTCTCGTCAACGATAACAAGCTGGCAGTTGACCGGATTAGCATAGTCATCATACTTGCACGTTTGTTTTACATTACCTAACGGATGGTTATTGAGCAGGCTTACCGCGGTGTAATCCAGCTTCTTCAACGGGTCAACCGACGGTTTGGCATCAACCTGCAAGGTATTGTCCTTATTGACGGTGGTTTTACCCAGCGGGTAACCTTCCGCATCATAGCGATATTGCACCTTCATCTCTTTTCCCGTGGCGGAAACGACAAAACCGTTATCGTCGGTATCCCATACCACGCCCGCCGCAGGCAGTTCTGCTAACTGACATTTACCCTGTAAGCGGATCCGTTTTTCCAGCGTTTTGGCGTCCCGGTAATAGTTAGCATCCAGGACCAGCGCCATGCCGGTATTGCTTTCAATATCATGCAATTCAAGCGTATCGAAGCACCCTTCCTGTGAGAGCGTACCGACAACGCGCTTGGTGACTTCACCTTTGTCATTAAGCAGCGTCTGGCTGAAATCTTTTACCGGCCCGCGCAGCGGATCGAAATCAAATTCATTGGAAAAACTGGCCATTTCCGGCGTAAAGGAATCCAGGCCTTTGGCGTTATCACACCCGGCCAACACGACGCACAGGAAACCTAACAAGATCTTTTTCTTCACATTTTTCACCGGGATAAGAAGATAATTCTCAATCATATTAGCAAATACAGTTATTTACACCAGAAATGCTAATCTTAGTCCAGGTCGATCATAAAGGAGCTGATGATGAAATACATAACAGGAATTGCCGCGCTCTTACTGGCCGTCGCGTCCCCGCAGGTTTTGGCGGCACCGGCGTCATGTGAACGCGTGAAAAGCGATATCGAACAGCGGATCATTAATAATGGCGTTGCTGAATCCAGCTTTACGCTGAACATTGTTCCCAACGATCAGGCCGATCAGCCTGATTCACTGGTCGTGGGACATTGTGCAAACGATACGCACAAAATTCTCTATACCCGAACCAACAGTGGCAACGCCCCTGCCAATAGCACCCCTGCCCAGGACGGGCACGTCGCCGAACCGCAATAAATCACGCCCTCCGTGCGCGGAGGGTCACTCCAGTTTGATATGCATTAAGATGACATACCCATAAGTGGGTAAACTCAAACCATTATTAGCATGCTATTAATTTCGTTATAGAAATTAATATATAGCGATAACTATAATGGGGTGAGTAATGTCAAAAACTGAGCAATATGGAGGCATTAGCCGCAGGACGTTAGTGAAATCCTCGGCAATCGGTTCGCTGGCGCTTGCCGCGGGTGGGCTGTCGTTACCTTTCGGAATGCGCACTGCCGCCGCAGCGGTACAGCAGGCGATACAACCCGTTGAAGAGAAGGTTGTCTGGAGTTCTTGTACCGTTAACTGTGGTAGTCGTTGTCTTTTACGTCTGCACGTTAAGGATGACTCCGTCTATTGGGTAGAGTCGGACACAACGGGCGATGATACCTACGGTAATCATCAGGTACGTGCCTGCTTGCGTGGCCGATCGATCCGTCGCCGTATGAATCACCCTGACCGCCTAAAATATCCAATGAAACGTGTAGGCAAGCGTGGAGAAGGAAAATTTGAAAGGATCACCTGGGATGAAGCACTGGACACTATTAGTGGTAATTTGAAGCGGATCCTGCAGGATTACGGTAACGAAGCGGTTCACGTGCTGTACGGTACAGGTGTAGATGGTGGGAATATTACTAACTCCAACGTCCCCTACCGCCTGATGAATTCTTGCGGCGGCTATTTGAGCCGCTACGGTAGTTATAGTACCGCGCAAATCAGCGCCGCAATGGGTTATATGTTTGGTGCTAACGACGGCAACAGTCCTGACGACATCGCCAATACAAAACTGGTCGTCATGTTTGGCAATAACCCTGCCGAAACCCGTATGAGCGGCGGCGGTGTAACCTGGTATGTTGAGCAAGCCCGCGAACGTTCTAACGCACGAATGATCGTTATCGATCCTCGATATAACGATACTGCCGCTGGTCGTGAAGATGAATGGCTGCCTATCCGCCCAGGAACTGACGCTGCATTGGCTGCGGCGATCGCCTGGGTGCTGATCACCGAAGATCTGATTGATAAACCTTTTCTTGATAAATACTGTGTCGGCTTCGATGAAACCACTCTTCCCGCCAGTGCACCGCGGAATGCACACTATAAAGCCTATATTTTAGGCGATGGACCAGACGGGATAGCCAAAACACCGGACTGGGCTTCCCACATTACCAGCATTCCGGCTGAGAAAATTATCCAGTTAGCGCGTGAAATCGGCGCAGCGAAACCCGCTTATATCTGCCAGGGTTGGGGACCGCAGCGTCACTCCAACGGTGAACAAACCGCTCGCGCGATTGCGATGCTCTCCGTTTTAACCGGTAATGTGGGGATAAACGGTGGTAACTCAGGGATGCGCGAAGGGACCTGGGATCTGGGCGTGGAATGGTTCTCCATGCTAGAAAACCCGGTTAAAACGCAGATATCAGTCTTTACCTGGACGGATGCTATTGATCATGGTGCAGAGATGACCGCGACCAAGGACGGTGTTCGCGGTAAAGATAAGCTGGACGTGCCTATCAAGTTTATCTGGTGTTATGCCAGCAATACGCTCATCAACCAGCATGGCAATATCGCGCATACCCATGATGTCTTACAGGATGACAGCAAGTGCGAAATGATCGTCGGTATTGAGCATTTTATGACTGCCTCCGCAAAATACTGCGACATTCTGCTACCTGACCTGATGCCAACTGAACAAGAAGATCTCATCTCACACGAGTCTGCCGGGAACATGGGCTATGTCATCCTTGGTCAACCGGCGACATCGCCAAAATTTGAACGTAAACCCATTTACTGGATGTTAAGTGAAGTCGCCAAACGTCTAGGTCCGGATGTATATCAAAAATTCACCGAGGGTCGTACGCAGCATGAATGGGTGAAATACCTACATGCCAAGACCAAAGAGCATAACCCGGAAATGCCGGATTACGACGAAATGAAAACGACAGGTATTTTCAAGAAAAAATGCCCCGAAGAACACTATGTTGCTTTCCGTTCTTTCAGAGAAGATCCTGGGGCTAACCCATTGAAAACGCCATCAGGGAAAATTGAGATTTACTCTGAACGGCTAGCAACCATTGCAGAAACATGGGAACTCAAAGACGATGAGATTGTTCATCCTCTTCCAGCTTATGCACCAGGCTTTGACGGTTGGGACGATCCTAAGCGCAAAACGTATCCACTGCAGCTCACGGGTTTCCACTATAAGGCGAGAACCCACTCCAGCTACGGCAATATCGATGTTTTACAGCAGGCTTGCCCGCAGGAGATCTGGATAAACCCCGTCGATGCCAGGACGCGCGGCATCCGTAATGGCGACACAGTTAGGGTGTTTAATAATATCGGCCAGATGCTGATCAGCGCGAAAGTCACACCGCGTATTTTGCCCGGCGTCACTGCCATCGGACAAGGAGCCTGGCTCAATGCCGATATGTTCGGCGACCAGATCGATCATGGTGGTTCCATAAATATTCTCACGTCGCATCGACCTTCTCCATTAGCGAAGGGGAATCCATCCCACAGTAATCTCGTTCAGGTTGAAAAGGCATAAGGACTAACCCATGACAACTCAGTATGGATTTTTTATTGATTCCAGCCGTTGCACGGGGTGTAAAACCTGCGAGCTGGCCTGCAAAGATTACAAGGATCTCACTCCCGACGTCAGTTTCCGGCGTATTTACGAATACGCTGGAGGCGACTGGCTGGAAGATAACGGCGTCTGGCAACAGAATGTCTTCGCCTATTACCTCTCCATTGCCTGTAACCACTGCGAAGATCCGGCCTGCACCAAGGTTTGCCCCAGCGGCGCTATGCATAAGCGTGAAGATGGTTTTGTGGTGGTGGATGAAGACGTATGCATAGGCTGTCGCTACTGCCACATGGCCTGCCCGTACGGCGCACCGCAGTACAATGCCGCCAAAGGTCATATGACCAAGTGCGATGGCTGTCATGACCGCGTGGCCGACGGCAAAAAGCCCATCTGCGTCGAGTCCTGTCCGCTGCGCGCGCTGGACTTTGGTCCAATTGATGAGCTGCGCAAAAAGCACGGTGAACTGGCGGCGGTCGCTCCGCTGCCAGGTGCGCACTTCACCAAACCGAACATTGTGATCAAACCCAACGCCAATAGCCGCCCGACCGGGGATACCACGGGTTATCTGGCGAATCCGCGGGAGGTGTAACATGGGCAATGGATGGCATGAATGGCCGTTGGTCCTGTTTACGGTGCTGGGCCAGTGCGTGGCCGGGGCGCTGATAGTGAGTGGCTATGGCTGGCTGACCGCTAAAGACGAGGTGGCAAAACAACGTATCGTGCGCAGCATGTTTTTTCTGTGGCTGGTGATGGGCATCGCCTTTCTCGCCTCGGTAATGCACCTGGGTTCGCCACTGCGCGCCTTTAACTCGCTGAACAGAGTTGGCGCATCTGCGCTGAGTAACGAAATCGCCAGTGGTTCACTGTTTTTCGCCGTCGGTGGCCTGTGGTGGCTGGTGGCGTTTCTCGGTAAAATGCCCGCAGCGTTAGGTAAAATCTGGCTGCTGGTGGGCATGCTGCTGGGTCTGGTATTTGTGCTGGCGATGACCAGCGTCTACCAGATAGACACTGTCCCGACCTGGTATAACGGCTACACTACGGTGGCATTTTTTATGACGATGTTGCTAAGCGGACCGCTGTTTGCCGCCCTGCTACTGCGTGCTGCGGGTGTTTCCTCTGGCACCGCCAGATTCGCCTACGTGAGCGTTTTGGCCCTACTGGTGATCGTGGTGGTTATTGTTCTGCAGGGGCTATCTCTCGGCGGGATCCACAGTTCGGTGCAATCCGCCAGCGCGCTGGTTCCCGACTACGGAAGCTTGCAGGTCTGGCGCATCATTCTGCTGGCCGCCGGTCTGGGCTGCTGGATATGCCCACTTATCCGTCGTAAAGCACCGTCCGTCGGCGGCCTGGCGCTGGGCTTAGTGTTAGTCCTCGCCGGTGAAATCATTGGCCGCGGATTGTTTTACGGTTTACATATGACAGTCGGAATGGCTGTTGCAGGTTAACTTTCGGGTGCGGGGCAACCCGCACTGTTCAGGATTGTTTGCATGACCCATTTTTCGCAAGGTGACAACTTTTCTACCGCGGCGCGCGTACTCGGCGCACTGTTTTACTATGCGCCAGATAGCGCGGAAGCCTCTGCATTAGTCAGCGCGTTAAGAGCCGATGGCTGGCAGGCGCAGTGGCCGCTCGATCAGGCAATGCTTTTCCCGCTGGCAGCACGCCTACAAGCCGAGGTCGATGAGCCTCTCCCGCAGGCCTGGCAACGCCTGTTTGTCGGTCCATATGCGCTACCCTCTCCGCCCTGGGGATCCGTCTGGCTGGATCGTGAAAACGTGTTGTTTGGCGACTCTACGCTGGCACTTCGTCAGTGGATGCGGGACAACGGCATCCAGTTTGCCATGCAGCAAAATGAGCCAGAAGATCACTTTGGTTCACTGCTGTTGCTGACGGCCTGGCTTGCTGAAAATGAACGCCACATCGAGTGCGAACAGCTGCTGGCCTGGCATCTGTTCCCGTGGTCATCCCGCTTCCTTGATGTGTTTATCGAAAAAGCTGATCACCCGTTTTACCAGGCGCTGGGGGAGCTGGCCCGTCTGACGCTGGCGCAATGGCAGTCGCAGTTACTGATCCCGATAGCCGATAAGCCACTTTTTCGTTAGTTTCACCACAGGCAGGATGTGTCCTGCCTGTGTAGCATCCTGTTGCGCACGCTGAGCTTTTGCTTCTGTTGCCAAATAGCCGCAAAATAAAGCGTCTGAAATTTCCTGTCTGGCCACTCATGCATCATTTACATGCTTATCCTGACCTGCGCGCCATGTTCCGCCGCCTGCTGATTGCTGCGCTGATTGGTATCCTTGCTGCGTTGGCCGTCGCAGGATTTCGCCACGCCATGCTCCTTCTTGAATGGTTGTTCCTGAGCAATGACACAGGGAGTCTGGTCAACGCGGCAACAAACCTTTCCCCTGTAAGACGCATGCTGACACCTGCGTTAGGAGGGCTGGCGGCGGGTTTGCTGCTTTGGGGATGGCAAACGTTCAACCGGTTACGCCCGCAGGCCCCCACTGATTACATGGAAGCCTTGCAAACTAACGGACAATTTGACGTCAGTGCAAGCCTGGTGAAATCGCTGGCCTCGTTACTGGTCGTCTCCAGCGGGAGTGCCATCGGGCGCGAAGGTGCCATGATTTTACTGGCAGCGCTGGCAGCCTCCAGCTTTGCTCAACGCTTCACCCCGCGCACAGAATGGAAGTTATGGATTGCCTGCGGAGCCGCTGCGGGTATGGCCGGAGCGTATCATGCCCCACTGGCGGGCAGTCTATTTATTGCTGAAGTGTTGTTTGGCACCTTGATCCTCGCTTCACTGGGACCGGTGGTGGTATCCGCCGTCGTCGCCTTGCTCACCACCAATATGCTGAGCGCCAGCAATGCGCTGCTGTATGCCGTGCACTTCACACGGGAACTGCATGCGCTGGAATACGTCATGATCATCAGCACCGGTCTGGCTGCCGGCGTTTGCGGACCGCTATTCATGTGGTTGATGACCGCCAGCCATAATGGGTTTTTGCGCTTAAAACTCTCGCCCCCGTGGCAACTGGCGCTCGGCGGGCTGATCGTTGGCCTGCTGTCATTGCTCACGCCTGCGGTCTGGGGTAACGGCTACAGCGTGGTGCAATCATATTTACTCTCCCCACCGCTGCTGGCCGTGGTGAGCGGGATCTTCATCTGCAAATTACTGGCGGTGCTTGCCAGCAGTGGTTCCGGTGCGCCTGGCGGTGTGTTTACGCCAACGCTGTTTGTCGGTCTTTCGGTGGGTATGCTGCTGGGACGAGTGTGGGGATTATGGCTTCCGGGTCCGGATGAGATTGCCATTCTGCTGGGATTAACGGGGATGGCCACGCTGCTGGCAGCGACCACGCATGCGCCAATAATGTCGACACTGATGGTTTGTGAAATGACCGGGGAGTATCGTCTGCTCCCCGGATTGCTGATTGCCTGTGTGGTGGCGTCTGTGCTGTCGCGAACGTTACGCCAGGACTCTATCTACCGACAACACGCTGCCGAGCATTGACAGACGGATGTACTGAGACAGCTCGCGCTGCTCTGCGCGAGGCAGATAAGGCAGTTCACCGATCAGCGGTGCGGGTAATTTTTTGCCCAGCACATCAATGATTTCCGCATAATGCGCCAGCCCCGGGTTGATTCGGTTCGCGACCCAGCCAATCAAAGGCAGTCCGTCGCTGGCAATCGCCTGTGCGGTGAGGATGGCATGATTAATACAGCCTTCCTGGATACCCACCACCATCAGCACCGGCAGTTGTTCCTGCACCACCCATTCAGATAACGGACGCAGATCGTTCATCAGGCTCCGCCAGCCTCCGGTGCCTTCAACGACAACGTGATCCACTTTTTCGCTGAGGCTTGCGAGGCCGTTGGATAACAGGGTGTAATTGACCGGACCACTATGCGCTACGCTGCTTTCATCCTCACTCAACGCTATCGGGTTGACCGCCTCGTAGGGCAATTCGATAGTGGACACGCTTTGCAGCACCAGCGCATCTTTGTTGCGCAGACCTTCAGGTGTCTCTTTGCTTCCTTTGGCCACGGGTTTGTAGCCCGCAACGCTTTTACCCCCTGACGCTAACGCTTGTAGTAATGCGCGGGAAACCACGGTCTTCCCAACAGAAGTGTCTGTACCTGTAATAAAGAAACGCTTCAGCATCACTAACTCCACCGTTATGCTTTGAAAATATAAGTCAGGAAAATAATACAGTGGAGAAAGTCTAAGGTATGACGACGAGAATCGGCTTGAGATAGCGCAATTTTTCGTACAACAGTTAAAAAATGTTAACCCTGTAATAGACGAATCAACAAAGAACCGTTATACATCGCGTCCTTCACGAGCGCCGCCCCTGCCATCGTCCCTTGATTGGTGAACTGCGTACTTTCGACGACAATATGCTGACTGTAGGCCGGGAGCGCTTGCTGACGAATGCTGTCAGCAATAGTGGGAAACAAAATATCCGCCGCTTTACTGAGCGGAGAACCAATCAATATCTTTTGCGGGTTGAACAAATTCACCATGATGGCCAGAATCCGTCCGACATGGGTCCCGACACCGCTAATGATATCTTTCGCCAATAAATCCCCCTGCATCGCCGCCAGACACAGCGCGTCTACCGTTAACGGTTGTCCGTGTAGAGAAGAACTCATTGACTGCTTCAAGCGTACCTGTGCCAGTTCGAGCACGCTGTCGACGCTGGCGATCGTTTCCAGGCAACCATGGTTGCCGCAATAGCAGCGTTTGCCGTAGGGGTCCACCTGGGT
Source organism: Citrobacter sp. RHBSTW-01044 (assembly GCF_013781945.1). Classification (NCBI taxonomy): domain Bacteria; kingdom Pseudomonadati; phylum Pseudomonadota; class Gammaproteobacteria; order Enterobacterales; family Enterobacteriaceae; genus Citrobacter; species Citrobacter sp. RHBSTW-01044. The sequence goes on from NZ_CP056180.1 coordinate 2,447,496, forward strand.
ATGACCAATTTCCACCAGGCTACTGCTGCCGGCATGCAGTAGATGACCGTCGGTGATTACTCCGGCCCCCACGTTATGATCGATAACCACCTGAATGACGTCGCGTGCGCCGCGCGATGCGCCAAAAAGCGCCTCGGCCATAGTCCAGGCGCTGATATCATGCTGAATATAGACCGGCACGCCGGTATGATTTTCAAGCGCTTCACCCAGCGGCATCTCTTTGACATCGTCGTAGAATGGCATGCGATGAACGATACCGTTTTCAGTATCAATAATGCCGGGTAAGGTAATGGCGATGGAGGTTAAGCGCTCCAGCTTTTGCTGGTGGCGGATGAAAAACTGATCGACCTGGGTAATAACGCGTTCCAGCAATGGTGTTTCACTGACCAGCGCCATTTCAAGACAATCTTCAACCACCAGTTTGCTGCTCAGATCGCGCAGCGCCAGAAAGATCTCGCCGCGACTGATACGAATGGATAAATAGTGCCAGGCTTCCGTTTCCACAACCAGCCCAACGGCCGGACGTCCACGGCTGCCCGCTTCCTTGATTTCCAACTCTTGCACCAGGTGCGCTTCGAGCATTTCGCGGACAATTTTAGTAATACTGGCAGGCGCCAATTGTGCCAGGCGAGAGAGATCAATACGCGATACCGGACCCAGCTGATCAATCAGGCGATAAACCGCGCCCGCATTGGTCTGCTTAATTTGATCGATATGCCCAGGCTGACTATCAGCAACCACCACTTACTCCCTTTATTTTCGCGCTCCGAAATAATCTGCGGGCTATGGTGAAGCACTTCAATGGCTTCCGTCAACTTTTTACTTAGCCTTGTGATTTACTGCACATTTTCGCCCATTTTTAAACTAAATTAATCGCCTGAACGGCCGCCAGCAGTTGCTCGCGAAAGCGTTGCGCGGCGTGACTTTGCTCATGATGTTTTGGCCACACTAGCCACATTTCCGAAACGGCATCGTCTTCCGCTATCGGGATCCAACACATTTCATACAATTGCACCCGTTTAAAGGAAGCGGGAAGAATGGAAACGCCTAATCCTGCGGCCACCAGCCCGATGATAGTCATCGCCTCGCCAACCTCCTGAGTGATAGTCGGCTTCAGTCCATAGCGACGCATGAGGCCAAGAATATCGTCATACAACCCCGTCCCCACATGCGGATCAAAAAAGACAAATGGCTCATTGGCCAACTCCGCCAATGTGACCACCGGCTTTTGCGCCAGCGGATGCGCGCGCGGGATCATCGCCATCAGCGGCTCATGCAGAATGATTTCACGCTCCAGCGTTTCCGGAAGCTGCGTGTTGCGCAGCAGTCCCAAATCCAGCGTTCCTTCATTGAGCGGAGCAATTTGCTCGCGCGTGTTCATTTCACGGGTTTGCATATGTACAGCGGGGTAGCTCTGGCGAAAGAGGGATAACGTATCTGAAACCGCTTTGATAAACGGTGCCGATGACGTAAAGCCGATACGCAATTCCCCCGCTTCTCCCAGATGCAGACGCTCAGCCCTGGCAGCGGCTTCATTAACCAGCCCCAGGATCTGCCGACTGTCTGCCAGAAACTGCTTTCCGGCAGAGGTCAGCGCCACGCTGCGGTTAGTGCGCGCCAGAAGTCGGGCGCCGACCTGCTGCTCGAGGATCTGGATTTGCTGGCTCAGCGGCGGTTGCGAAATATTCAACCGTGCAGCCGCCCGGCCAAAATGCAATTCTTCGGCAACCGCTACAAAGTAACGTAAATGACGCAGCTCGATATTCATATTTTTAAGATATCATTTGAGATTATTAATATATTAGACAGAATAATGCGATTTTCATACTCTTAAAGCTAGTCATGTAGAGGTAATTGATTGAGCAAGGATTTCAAGTGAGCCGTACAACCACTGTCGATACCGCGCCGACAAGCGATGTTGATGAACAGAGAGTTACCCCGCCGGATAGTTTTATCAAACGCGGAACATCCCCATTTATGCGCGTCACGCTGGCGCTGTTTTCTGCCGGACTGGCGACATTTGCTCTCCTCTATTGCGTGCAACCCATACTGCCAGTGCTCTCGCACGAGTTTGGGGTCTCTCCCGCCAGCAGCAGTATTTCGCTTTCCATCTCAACGGCGATGCTCGCGATCGGTTTACTGTTTACCGGTCCACTTTCCGATGCGATAGGCCGCAAGCCGGTGATGGTGACCGCCCTGCTGCTCGCGTCCTGCTGTACGTTGCTTTCGACGATGATGACCAGCTGGCACGGTATTTTAATCATGCGTGCGCTGATAGGTCTTTCGCTCAGCGGCGTGGCGGCAGTGGGAATGACCTATCTGAGCGAGGAAATACATCCCAGCTTCGTCGCCTTCTCAATGGGCTTATATATCAGCGGTAACTCGATTGGTGGTATGAGTGGCCGTTTGATAAGCGGCGTGTTTACCGACTTTTTTAACTGGCGTATCGCGCTGGCGGCGATCGGTTGTTTTGCCCTCGCCTCCGCGCTGATGTTCTGGAAAATCTTGCCGGAATCTCGTCATTTCAGACCAACGTCGCTGCGACCGAAAACGCTGTTTATCAACTTTCGTTTGCACTGGCGCGACAGAGGGTTGCCGCTGCTGTTTGCGGAAGGTTTTTTACTGATGGGGTCGTTTGTCACGCTGTTTAATTACATCGGCTACCGTCTGATGCTCTCGCCGTGGGAACTCAGCCAGGCGGTTGTCGGTCTGTTGTCCGTGGCCTATCTGACCGGGACCTGGAGCTCACCGAAAGCGGGGTCGATGACCACCCGCTATGGACGTGGTCCGGTAATGCTCTTTTCAACCGGCGTGATGCTGGTTGGACTGTTGATGACCCTGTTCACATCACTGTGGCTGATCTTCGCCGGGATGCTGCTCTTTTCAGCCGGGTTCTTCGCCGCGCACTCCGTGGCAAGCAGTTGGATTGGACCACGGGCAAAACGCGCTAAAGGCCAGGCATCTTCCCTGTATCTGTTCAGCTATTATCTGGGTTCCAGTATTGCCGGTACGCTGGGTGGCGTATTCTGGCACAGCTACGGCTGGAACGGCGTGGGCGGATTTATCACCCTGATGCTGGTGCTGGCGTTGCTGGTCGGTGCACGTCTGCACCATCGTCTGCACGTATAATCCACGATGCCCGGGTTCCGGGCATCGCCTTCATCAGCCATGCTGTAACGTCTGAACCCCCATTTGCAGGGCAATAACCGTCCCGTTCATCGCTATATGCAGCATAACCGGCATCAGCAGGCCGTTGCTTTTCAGTCTGGCGATGATCAAAACCTGCGAAACAAGAAACAGCATCAGCAACGTGCGCAGATCCACATACTGCGTATGCATGATGGCAAAAATGACCGATACCACCACCGACGACAGCCAGGTTTTATTATTGAACCAATACTGGAATGCGTTGAATAAACAGCCCCTGAAAACAATCTCTTCATACACTGGCGCAATAAATATCAGGGTCAGAGTGGATAACCACAGCGCGTAGCTGTTTAGGGATATCTGGCTGGTTACCCACGCTTCGGTTTGTCTGAGGCCCAGAAACCATGGCAGGATAAGCTGAATAAACAGCAGCACCACGAACAAAATGGCAAACCACCTGGCGTTGAAAATTCCCTTTCCCAGCCCCTCTCTTTTTCTGAAGAAGAAGTAATACAGCGGGACCAGCACAACAAATTCCAGCGCAAACAGCAGCGGAAAAAGTAGCCCTTTGGCAAGCAGAACCTGGCTGGCGGGGAAAAACAACGGAAGAAACGTGAGGCCAAACATCAGCAAAAACATGGTAAAACAGCCAGCAACCGCTTTGGTCCTGACGATATACAGGTTGTCGGCATCCTGTGACATACGATCTCCTTGCGCTTATCAAAGATAACTTGATGAATTATCAATATATGATAAAAATTCTCATTATCACTGACAACCTACCAACTTTTACGCAATGCCCACGGTTTACAACGCGTAGAGCGTTACAGACTCTTTTCAGCGGAACATTCTCATCAGCTACTCAGTGGAGAATCCGCCAGCGGCAACGAAAAACGGAAACAGGCCCCTGCCGTTGAATTAATCAGGCGGATATCTCCCCCATGCAGTTCGAGCATTCTGCGCACGATCAGTAAGCCCAGACCACCACGCTCAGCCCGCTGCTCACGGGGTAGTAACGCCGTCGGGCGCTGAAATAATACTTCGCGAACAGCCTCTTCGACGCCAGGCCCGCTGTCCTGCACTTCTGCTAACAAGCGGTCTTCATCACGCCAGACTTTTAGCCACACTTCGCCCCCGTCAGGCGTATGGCGGATAGCGTTATCCAGCAAATTAGTGACGATTCTTTCCATCATCGATAAATCGGCATTCACCAGCGGCAACGGACCAATTACGTCAAGGTGCAACTGCAAATGACGCGTGGCAACGGGTAGATCAAATTTCTGTGCCACATCCTGGATCAGCTCGCCAATAGCAAAACGTTCACGCTGTGGTTTTATGCCGCCATGCTCAAGTCTCGCCAGCTCAAAAAGCTGTTGTGACAGATGGCGAACCTTATGCCCCTGGCGCAGTGCAATGCTTAGATAATGCCGGTTTTCCTCCGGCGTCATCGTATCGGCTTTCAGCGACAGCATTTCCAGATACCCCAGCAGTGAAGTGAGCGGCGTACGTAAATCGTGCGAAATATTAGCGATAAACTCTCTGCGCTGACGATCGCTGTCAGCTAATAAATCCCATTGGTGGGCAATTTTCTGTGCTAACTCAATAAATGCATTGTTCAGCAACGCAATTTCATTCGCCGGAGCTAAATCGGGCTTTTTCTGCGCCAGCTGTTTGATGACGCTAATGCTGTCCTGCTCCAGATTAACCACCTGTCCGGTCAGCCTTTTCACCGGATTCGTCACCCATCTCCACACCAGGTACCCCGCGATTGCACCGGCTAATAAAACCAGTATTAACGTCCCGGTCACGGTGTTCCAAAGCGTTTTTTGCCAGGCGGTATTCGCCAGCATATTGAGATCTTCGCCCTGGAGAATAATGTACAAATAGCCATGCAGCTTGCCGTTAAATAAAACTGGCGCAGCGCTGAATACCTTTTGCTGGCTGCTGCGCGGATCATTGCCATAGACGGGCAGCTCGTCCGAATTAAGGAAAACCTGGATCGGCTGTACGCTAATGTTCTGGCGCTGAATATGCCCAGGCGGAGCGGCATCAGCAAGTATCTCGCCTGACGGTGAAACCAGATACAGCTCCACGCTAGGGTTGAGCGTCATCAGGTGATTGAACAGTCCTTTTAAGGTCTGCCGATTAACCTGCCCGCTGGCATCAATAAGCGACTCACTTTTGACAATTTTGCTTGCCAATTCCAGCGAGAGCCTTTGCACCATGGCGTCGCCATACTGTTTACTGCTGCGGATCTGGACAACGCTGACCGCAACCGCGCAAATCAACATAATAGCGGTAAAGACCAGGGTCAGACGCTGGCTCAGCGACAATCGATAAATCATGGTTGATGCTCCGCGTTAACCGCAGCAAGCTTATAGCCCCGTCCCCACACGGTAAGAATAATTTCCGGCTCCGCAGCATCTTTTTCAATTTTGGTGCGCAGGCGATTAATATGACTGTTCACCGTATGCTCATATCCTTCGTGCTGGTAGCCCCACACCTGGTCTAACAACGCCTGACGCGAAAAGACCTCCCCGGGATGGCGGGCGAAAAAATAGAGCAGATCGAATTCACGCGGCGTTAAATCGAGGGATTTACCCTGCAGGCGGACTTCCCGGGCTAATGGATCAATCTCCACACCATGGACGGTGATAATCCCCGCCTCCATACGCAGGTTCTGACTCATCGCCTCCTGACGGCGAAACAACGCCTTCACCCGGGCCATCAATTCCAGCACCGAGAAAGGTTTGGCTAAATAATCATCGGCGCCCATTTCCAGCCCCAGTACGCGGTGAGTTTCACTGGTGCGAGCGCTGATAATAATGACAGGTAGATAGAAGCTCATTTGCCGAATGCGACGACATATCTCCAGACCGTCCACGCCCGGCAGCATCAAATCGAGGATAACGGCATCCCAGACGTGCTTCTCCAGTAGCTCGACCGCTCGTGCCCCATCAGCCTCATGAATAATTTCGTACCCCTCATCCTTCAGGCTAAGTTGCAAAAGTGAGGCAATATCGCTGTCATCTTCCACCAAAAATATCTTTTTTGCGCCTGCCATCAGTGTCATCCCCCTCTCGTCATGCTGAAAGCTTACCTCAGGCAAGGGGCGGAAGTTATCACAAAATTTTTAACTTTTCGTGAGGAATCAGGGATACGCATGCGTCCAGTATGACGTTATAGATAGGTCAGGCATCAACAGGGAAACGTCGATTTGTTTTCCTTAACATGAAAATAAAAAGGAAAAGTTATGCAGAAAAAACATCCACTTCGGGAAGCTGATGTTACCGCCGAGTCCGTTTTTTTTATGCAACGACGACAGATCCTCAAAGCTCTTGGGATAGGTGCGGCGGCGGCTTCGTTCTCTTCCCCGACACAGGCCGGTCTGCTGAATTGGTTTAAAGGCAACGATCGCCCGTCTGCACCAGCGGGCAAACCGCTCGAGTTCACAAAACCAGAGGTCTGGCAAAACAATCTGCCTTTGACGCCGGAAGACAAGGTAACGGGCTACAACAATTTCTACGAATTTGGTCTGGATAAAGCCGATCCTGCCGCGAATGCCGGTAGCCTGAAAACCGATCCCTGGACGTTAACCATCAGCGGTGAAGTGAACAAACCTTTAACGTTGGATCATTATGCGCTGACGACTCGTTTTCCATTAGAAGAGCGTATTTACCGGATGCGCTGCGTTGAGGCGTGGTCGATGGTTGTACCGTGGGTCGGCTTTCCTTTGCATAAATTATTGGCGCTGGTTGAACCCACCAGCCATGCCAAATACGTCGCCTTTGAAACACGCTACGCGCCTGATGAAATGCCCGGCCAGAAAGATCGCTTCATTGGTGGCGGGTTGAAGTATCCCTATGTTGAAGGTTTACGTCTGGACGAGGCCATGCACCCGCTTACCCTTCTGACCGTGGGCGTGTATGGCAAAGCGTTGCCGCCGCAAAACGGAGCGCCAATACGCCTGACCGTACCCTGGAAGTACGGCTTCAAGGGCATTAAATCGATAGTCAGTATTAAGCTGACGCGTGAACAGCCGCCGACGACCTGGAATATGTCGGCACCTAACGAATACGGTTTTTACGCCAATGTCAATCCGCAAGTCGATCACCCCCGCTGGTCTCAGGCCACAGAGCGTTTTATCGGTTCGGGTGGCATTCTCGATGTGCAGCGACAGCCCACGTTGCCTTTTAATGGTTATGCCGATGAGGTGGCTTCTTTATATCAGGGCATGGATCTACGGGAGTATTTTTAAGTGAGGTTAACCGCAAAACAGATAACCGGCCTGAAAGTACTGCTGCATCTCGCCGGTTTATTACCCCTGCTATGGCTCTTCTGGGCCGCACAGCGTGGTGAGTTGGGGGCCGACCCGGGTAAAGATATCCAACACTTTACGGGCATCACCGCGCTGAAGTTTCTGCTTGCTACCCTGCTGGTGTCACCGCTTGCCCGCTACGCAAAGCAGCCGTTGTTGTATCGCACCCGTCGATTATTAGGTTTATGGTGTTTTGCATGGGCCACGCTGCATATGACCAGCTATGCGCTGCTGGAGTTGGGTATACAAAATCTGGGATTATTGGGACGTGAACTGGTTTCACGCCCATGGTTAACGTTGGGCATGACTGGTTGGATAATCTTATTCCTGCTGACGCTGACCTCCACGCAAGCCGCGCAACGTAAAATGGGCAAACGCTGGCAAACGTTGCACAACTACGTCTACCTGGCGGCCGTTTTGCTTCCGCTGCATTATCTGTGGTCGGTAAAAGTGTTATCACCGCTCCCCATTATTTATGCCCTCTGTTTTATCGTGCTACTGGCTTTTCGCTATAAAAAGCTGTTACGCAGAGTCGCGTACAAAGGTGTGTTTATGAAAAGTGAATGAATCACGGTAAACTTCTCATCACACCTAAACAGAACGAGAACAAAAAATGAGTAACAATGATAATTACCATCAGCTCACCCGCACGTTCCAGCGGCTCTCTCGCTTCTCCCACCTCTCGGCAATCGCCAGTTGGGACATGTTTACCATGATGCCATCTGGCGGCAGCAAAGCTCGCGGCGAAGCACTGGCCGAGCTGAGCGTGCTTGAGCACCAGTTGTTAACCGACCCGAAGGTGGCAACGTGGATCGCCGCAGCCCAACAGGAAGACCTTAACGATGTTGAGCAAGCCAACCTGCGCGAAATGTCGCGACTGCATCATCAGGCATCCTTACTACCTGAATCGTTGGTAGAAGCGAAATCACTCGCGGGTAGCCGCTGTGAGCATGCCTGGCGCAGCCAGCGACCAGCCAATGACTGGGAGGGATTTTCCGAAAACCTGAAAGAGGTCGTGAAGCACAGTCGTGAAGAAGCCCGGCTGCGTGCCGAAGCCACAGGCTGTTCGCCGTATGACGCGCTACTGGACATATTCGAACCAGGGATGACCAGTGCCCAATTGGATGTCTTGTTTGCAGACGTTAAGAGCTGGTTACCGGATCTGCTCAACAAGGTGGTGGCAAAGCAGTCTCAGCAGTCGCTCATCGCCCCGGTTGGGCCTTTCCCAACCGCAATCCAGCGAGAGTTGGGCCTTGAAACGATGGCGCAGTTGGGATTCGATTTTACGGCTGGTCGACTGGATATCAGTGCGCACCCCTTCTGTGGTGGCGTACCTGAAGATGTGCGTATCACCACCCGCTATGATGAAAACGAATTACTTAGCGCGCTGTTTGGCGTGATCCATGAAACCGGTCACGCCCGCTACGAGCAAAATCTGCCGCACAGTTGGTCAGGGCAACCTATCGCACTGGCACGCTCAACCGCTATTCATGAGTCCCAGAGTCTGTTCTTTGAGATGCAACTGGGGCGCAGTAAAGCATTTCTGACGCGGTTAATTCCTGCTGTGACGCGCCACTTTGGCGATCAGGCTGCGTTTGAAGAAAGCAATTTCATCGCCTGGAACCAGCAGGTTAAACCCGGTTTTATCCGTGTTGATGCCGACGAGGTGAGCTATCCTGCTCACGTTATCCTGCGTTATGAAATCGAACGCGCGCTCATTAATGGCGATATTGAAGTAGATGATATCCCGGCATTGTGGAATGAGAAAATGCAGTCCTGGCTGGGGCTGTCAACCATCGGTAACTATCGTAACGGTTGTATGCAGGATATTCACTGGACCGATGGCGGCTTTGGCTACTTCCCTTCCTATACTTTAGGCGCCATGTATGCGGCGCAGTTATTCAGTGCCGCTAACCGCGCATTGCCTGATTTAGAGCAGTCTATTGCGCAAGGTGAGTTTGGTGCCCTGTTTGACTGGTTACGTCAGAATATCTGGCAGCATGGCAGCCGTTTTACCACTGAACAGCTTATTACCCAGGCCACCGGAGAGCCGCTCAGCAGCCGTTATTTCCGCGCTCACCTGGAAGCCCGCTATTTGTAATCTCATACCGTGAGTCATTGTACATATCGTTACACGCCGAAACCAATGACTCACGGAAGCCCTGTGATTACAGCGATATAGTTATTTCAACGGCCCCGCAGTGGGGTTGAATGAAAAACCAAATCGAGGGTATGAGAATGAAAAAAGTATTAGCTCTGGTTGTTGCCGCTGCTATGGGTCTGTCTTCTGCTGCATTTGCTGCTGAAACAACTGCTACCACCGCTCCGGCTGCTGCTGCAACCACCAAAGCAGCTCCGGCAAAAACCACTCATCATAAAAAACAGCACAAAGCAGCGCCGCAGAAAGCGCAGGCTGCCAAGAAACACGCTAAAAAATCCACCACAAAACCGGCTGTAGAACAGAAAGCGCCAGAGCAGAAAGCTCAGGCTGCTAAAAAACACACCAAAAAAGCAGCGACCAAACCCGCTGCAGAACAAAAAGCACCAGAGCAGAAAGCTCAGGCAGCTAAAAAACACACCAAAAAAGCCGTAAAACACGACACCGCTAAACCCGCTGCTCAGCCAGCTGCATAACACATTTGTAGTTACTATGGCGTCCCCCACGCCATAGCATACGGCGCTAAATCGACCTGATTTAGCGCCGCCTTTTGGAGGGTAAAATGGTGTCACATTATCGCTTTGAGTTCATTCTTATTACCCTGATAATTTGCGCCCTCATTGCCATGCATTTTTATCTTTCCTGAGTGTAGTTATCTGATTTTACTCCCACTTTCCCGCCGTCCCGTCTATAGTATTAACTGAGGGTTTGCTGTTAAAAATCATAATTCCCCACCAGAGTGTGATATGCATAAAACCATTGCTGTGTTACTGGGTTCAATTTGTTTACTTCCTGTCGTTGCGCATGCGGACCAGCCTGCAACGGCCAGCGCTGAAGCTGAAAACGTAAAAACGCTGTTTTTTGGTCATGACGATCGCATAAAAGTGACTGACCCAACGCAATCTCCTTGGGACGCTATCGGGCAACTGGAAACCGCCAGCGGTAACCTGTGTACCGCCACGCTCATATCACCACGTCTGGCACTGACTGCCGGACACTGCTTACTCACCCCCCCGAAAGGCAAGCCGGATAAAGCCGTGGCATTACGCTTCGTGTCGAAAAAGGGTGTCTGGCGCTACGAGATCCACGGCATTGAAGGACGGGTAGATCCCTCGCTCGGAAAACGTTTAAAAGCCGATGGCGATGGCTGGATTGTGCCGTCTTCCGCTGCCCCGTGGGATTTTGGTCTGGTGGTGCTGCGTTACCCACCTTCTGGCATCACACCGCTGCCATTATTTGAAGGTGATAAAGCGGCATTAACCGCGGCGCTGAAAACCGCAGATCGTAAAGTTACGCAGTCGGGCTACCCGGAAGATCATCTCGATGATTTGTACACGCATCAGGATTGCGTGGTGACCGGTTGGGCACAGAATACCGTCTTGTCGCATCAGTGCGACACACTCCCGGGCGACAGCGGTTCACCATTAATGTTGAAGACAGATACTGGCTGGCAGTTGATTGGCGTACAAAGCTCCGCTCCGGCGGCGAAAGATCGCTGGCGGGCCGATAATCGCGCCATATCCGTGACCGGTTTTCGCGATAAGCTGGATGAGTTGGCGAAGGAATAACCTATGCTGCCCGTAGTAACGGGCAGCACTGAGATCAGGCAAGTTTAATCATTACCATTCCGGCAAGCAGCAGCGCCACACCGATCCAACCTTTATGATTCAGGCGCTGACCAAACAATACCCAACCTGCCGCTAACGTCGCGGCAATCCCGAAGCCGCCCCACAAGGCGTAGGCAACAGAAAGGTCGATACCTTTTACCGCCTGGGACAGCGCGCTAAAGGCCGCTAACACGGCTACCAGCGACAGCACGCCATAAGTCTTGCGGCGAAACCCATCTGAAAATTTCAAAAAGACGTTAGCGACGATTTCGAGCACAATGGCTATGCCAAGCCATGCGCCGTGAACCCACTCAAACTGCTGCATGGCTCACCTCTCTGCCCGCCTTTGTCGGTTTTCGTGTACCGGATTTAATCAGCACAATACCTAACACCAGCGAGACCAGTCCAGCCACCTTCATCGTGGACAAGGTTTCGTCAAATAACAGCACGCTGAACAGCGTAATAAATAAAATACCGATACCTTCCCATAAGGCATAGGCCACACCAAGGGCAATTTTTTTAACGGCAAAACTGAGAAAAATATACGATAAGGCAATCATTACCAGCATTAAAATAAAGCCCGAATTACCATGACCGACACTTGCCCATTTCATTGACAGCGTACCAGTAATTTCAGCCGCGATGGCCAGACCTAATAATATCCAGTAAAACATAATGCTTCTCCTGCTTGAGAATATAGTCCTTTGGGCCTACTGCATGCAGTAAACCAAAAAATAAAATTAGTTAGCTCAGCGCACAGCGCCAGCTCAGGCAGAAGAAGGGACTAAAGCGCGTTGCGCCAGTGTTGCTCACCCGCAAGCAAGAAAGTGGAGGAGGTACGAAGAAGTGAAGGTAAACGCAAAAACATCCTGAACATATTGTCCATAATATTACAATTATCCGCAGTGTTGCTTCTCATCATCGCGGATGATAATTGTCCTCGGTAGTTAAACACAGATGATTTGTACCATAGCTTCAATGCGAACTCAAAGTCTTTTCACTTCTTTACCTGCCCCATTTGATTTTTGTTATAACGGCTCGACGCAAATCACATTATTATTCAGATTCAAAAATGAAAAATGCAGGAATACACATGGCGAAACCGATCATCACGCTTAACGGCCTAAAAATAGTCATTATGCTGGGCATGCTGGTTATCATCCTGAGCGGCATCCGCGTTGCCGCAGATATCATCGTCCCATTTATTCTGGCGTTATTTATTGCCGTCGTGCTTAACCCCGTGGTGCAGCGGATGGTCAAACTTCGCATACCGCGCGTAATAGCGGTATCATTGCTCATTGTTATTATTGTGATGCTAATGGTGTTGCTATTAGCGTATTTAGGTACATCCTTAAATGAGCTTGCGCGAACGCTGCCGCAGTATCGCTCTTCACTGGTTATCCCACTCAAAAACCTTGAGCCGTGGTTACAGCGCGTAGGGATCGGCGTTTCCGTGGATGAACTCGTCAAATATATCGACCCGAACGCGGCAATGACGCTGGTGACCAATTTACTGGCGCAGTTGTCTAATGCCATGTCTTCGATATTTTTACTGCTGTTGACGGTGGTTTTTATGCTGCTGGAAGTACCGCAGTTACCCAACAAACTCAAACAAATGATGAGCCGTCCCATTGAGGGAATGGCGGCGATTCAACGCGCCATCGACAGCGTTTCCCACTATCTGGTGCTCAAAACGGCGATCAGCATTGTGACCGGGCTGGTGGCCTGGGGCATGCTCGCCGCACTCGACGTGCGTTTCGCTTTTGTCTGGGGACTGCTGGCGTTTGCGCTCAACTATATTCCTAATATCGGTTCGGTGCTGGCCGCCATTCCCCCTATTGCTCAGGTGCTGGTATTTAGCGGCCTTTATGACGCCCTGGTGGTTTTCGCAGGTTATCTGGTCATTAACCTGGTGTTCGGGAATATCCTCGAACCGCGGATCATGGGACGTGGACTTGGGTTGTCTACGCTGGTGGTGTTTCTGTCGTTAATCTTCTGGGGCTGGTTACTGGGGCCTGTCGGGATGCTGCTTTCTGTACCGCTGACCATCATCGTGAAAATCGCGCTTGAGCAAACCAACGGCGGTCAAAGCATTGCCGTGTTGCTGAGCGATCTCAATAAAGAGTGAATTCGCCCCGCCATTGCGGGCATTTTTATCGTTTAGCGCGTAGCACGTAGCGCCAGAACGGCGCTACACAACGTAAATAACGCAATTATCCAGGCCATAGTCCATGGCGTTCCGTCGCTGAAGGCGGCCAGCAGCAATGACGAGATAATGCCGCTACCGTATTGTAACGCGCCAATCAGCGCGGAGGCTGAACCGGCGATGCTCGGTACCGCGTCCAGCGCGGCAGCGGTTGAAGTAGCAGCAATAATGCCATTCATTGAGAAAAACAGAAAAACGGTGATGATAATGGCTTCAACGCCACCAGACTCCAGCTTAACCAGCACTGCAAGCGCCACTGCAGCCAGCGCTGCCAGCATCGTCGCATACTTTAGCAGTTGCTCCAGAGAATGCCGTTGCACCAGACGACGGTTTACTACGCTCATGACCATGACTCCGACAATATTGAGCGCAAACAGCCAGCCGTAATGCTGTGGTTCAACATGATAATAGCTAATATAAACAAACGGCGAACCGGTAATAAACGCATACGCGGCAACGTAATAACACGTCAGGCTCAGGGTGTAGCGCATAAAACGTCCATTGGCGAATAACGAACGATAATTACGAAATGCGCCAGCTAAAGAAGCTTTCACCCGTTTCTCTTCCGGCAATGTTTCCGGCAGCCAGTTTAAGGAGATAAACATCAGCGCCCCTATCACCGCCAGCAGCCAAAAAACAGAATGCCAGGTGCTCAGGCGAATAATTTGTCCGCCAATCAACGGTCCTGCTATTGGCGCAATCGCCATGACCAGCACCAGAGTTGAAAGCATTTGCGCCGCGCGAGTACGTGCAAAGAGATCGCGGATCATCGCTCGCGCCAGCATAGGTCCGGTACAGGCCCCAAGCGCCTGAAAAACTCGCCAGAAAACAATTTGCGTAATACTCGTGGACATCGCACATCCTGCGGAGCCGATGATAAAAAGCACCATGCCAATTAACAGCGGTTTACGCCGTCCCAGATGATCGCTTATCGGCCCCCAAATCAATTGCGCAATGGCGAAACCTACCAAAAAACCGGTGATCGTCAGTTCTACATTGCCATATAAATCCTCTGCCATTGTCGGCATTGCCGGAAGATAAATGTCGGTGGAAAGCGAGGCAAAGGCCATCAGGCCACTGAGGATCAGAATAAAAGTAAGACCAGTCTGGCTTGCTATAGCCGCCGGTGAGGCATGTTTACGTGTACGCATAGCGCCCTGTTATGTTCTAAAAAGTCAGGAAGCAGTATATACACGGCGTTTTACGGTGATTAGACGGTTAAAACCGTATGGGTTTATGAGTGGTAATCATGAATAGCGGAGTATTAAAAAAACGGCCTCCGCAGAGGCCGTCTTGGTTTGCGCTGACGATTACAGCGCTTTCAGGATCGCATCCACGCTGGCTTTGGCATCGCCAAACAGCATATGGGTGTTTTCTTTAAAGAACAGCGGGTTCTGCACGCCAGCATAGCCGGTGTTCATAGAGCGTTTGAACACGATAACGTTCTGCGCTTTCCATACTTCCAGCACTGGCATACCGGCGATTGGGCTACGCGGATCGTCCTGCGCCGCCGGGTTTACCGTATCGTTGGCGCCAATCACCAGCACGGTATCGGTATCGGCGAAATCATCATTGATTTCATCCATTTCCAGCACGATGTCATAGGGTACTTTGGCTTCCGCCAGCAGCACGTTCATATGACCTGGCAAGCGCCCTGCTACCGGGTGAATACCGAAACGTACCTTGATGCCGCGCGCGCGCAGTTTCTCGGTGATTTCAGCAACCGGATATTGCGCCTGTGCCACGGCCATGCCATAGCCCGGGGTAATTATCACGGAGTGCGAATTCTTCAGCATTTCTGCCGTGTCTTCCGCATTAATCTCACGATGCTCACCGACTTCTTCATCAGACCCCGTAGAAGAACCGTCAGAACCAAAGCCACCGGCAATCACGCTGATAAACGAACGGTTCATCGCCTTACACATGATGTAAGACAGGATCGCACCGGAAGAACCGACCAGCGCACCGGTGACGATCAGCAGATCGTTGCTGAGCATAAAGCCCGCCGCCGCCGCCGCCCATCCTGAATAGGAGTTAAGCATTGAAACGACGACCGGCATATCCGCACCGCCGATGGACGCCACCAGATGCCAGCCAAAGGCTAACGCAATAATGGTCATCACCAGCAGCGCCAGAACCTGCAGACCCACGCTTTCGGTACGAACAAACACCACCAGCAACAGGAAAGAAACAACCAGCGCCGCCAGGTTCATTTTGTGACGATTCGGCAGCATCAGCGGTTTAGAGGAGATCTTACCGCGCAGTTTGCCAAACGCCACCACGGAACCGGTAAAGGTCACCGCACCGATGAAGATACCAAGGAACACTTCCGTCAGGTGAATGTTCACCAGAATCGGTTCCAGGCCCGTGTCGTGATACAGGTAGCTGTTGAAACCCACCAGTACCGCCGCCAGACCGACGAAGCTGTGCAGAATCGCCACCAGCTCCGGCATCTCGGTCATCTCGACTTTCTTCGCCAGACGAATACCAATCGCGCCGCCGATGATCATCGCCACCAGGATCCACGCAACGTTGCCGGTCTCCGGGCCAAAAATCGTGGCAATCAGCGCAATCGCCATCCCGGCGATACCGTAGTTGTTACCCTGTTGAGAGGTTTCGTGTTTCGAAAGCCCCGCCAGGCTGAAAATAAACAGGATCGCGGCAACAATGTATGCAGCTGTAACTAATCCTCCAGACATATGTTACCCCTTAGTTTTTCCGGAACATTTTCAGCATGCGCTGAGTCACGGTGAAGCCACCGAAAATATTAATGCTGGCAATAAGCACCGCGATAAAGCTCAGGAAACTCACCCAGCCACCCTGGCCAATTTGCAATAACGCCCCGACAACGATGATCCCGGAGATAGCGTTCGTCACGGACATCAGCGGAGTGTGTAGTGCGTGCGACACATTCCAGACCACGTAGTAACCCACTACACAGGAAAGCGCAAACACCGTAAAGTGCCCCAGGAACTCTTTCGGCGCGACATCAGCAAGCCAGCCAAACAGTATGACGACCAGTGCCATCAACGCATATTTGCGCCACGGTGAGGCCGGTTTTTTCTCTTCTTTCGGCGCGGGCGCGGCTTTTGGCGCAGCCTGCGGCTGAGCAGAAACCTGGATAGGCGGCGCAGGCCAGGTGATTTCACCCTCGCGAACCACCGTAACGCCACGTACGACTACGTCGTCAAAATCGACGGTGATATTGCCGTCTTTCTCTTTGCACAACAGCTTGAGCAGGTTAACGAGGTTCGTGCCATAAAGCTGGGAAGACTGCGTCGGCAGTCGGCCTGGCAGATCGGTATAACCAATAACCTTCACCCCGTTCTCGGTGGTGGTCACCTGGTTAGGCACGGTGTATTCGCAGTTACCGCCGTTTTGCGCGGCGAGATCGACAATCACGCTGCCCGCCTTCATCGAATCGACCATTTCGCGGGTGATCAGTTTCGGTGCCGGTTTGCCCGGAATCAACGCGGTGGTAACGATAATATCAACGTCTTTCGCCTGCGCGGCGAAGAGCGCCATTTCGGCTTTGATGAACGCTTCGGACATCACCTTGGCGTAACCGTCGCCGCTGCCGGCCTCTTCTTTAAAGTCCAGTTCGAGGAACTCAGCGCCCATACTCTGAACTTGTTCTTTCACTTCCGGACGGGTGTCAAAAGCACGAACGATAGCGCCCAGGCTGTTTGCCGCACCGATAGCAGCCAGACCTGCCACACCCGCACCAATCACCATGACCTTAGCAGGTGGAACCTTGCCCGCGGCGGTGATCTGGCCGGTGAAGAAGCGGCCAAATTCATGAGCGGCTTCAACAATGGCACGATACCCGGCGATATTCGCCATCGAGCTTAAGGCATCAAGCGACTGCGCGCGCGAAATACGCGGCACGGAGTCCATCGCCATAACCGTCACGTTGCGCTCTGCCAGCTTCTGCAACAGCTCAGGGTTTTGCGCGGGCCAAAGAAAACTCACCAGCGTCGTGCCCGGGTTGAGCAACGGGATTTCCGCCTCTTCCGGCGCGTTGACCTTCAGGATGATCTCTGACTGCCAGACGGCATTTCCGTCAACAATTTCTGCGCCTGCTTGTACAAACGCCTTATCGTCAAAACTTGCCAGTTGACCTGCACCGCTTTCAACCGCGACGCTGAAACCCAACTTAAGCAGCTGCTCAACCGTCTTCGGCGTAGCTGCGACGCGGGTTTCATTGGTTAACCGTTCTCTTGGTATGCCAATTCGCATAATGTTCCCTTCCATCTGTATTTGTGATGATGGTTTATCAATGTTCGCACGAGGCATGCGCGCACTCTCGAAAGAGGTCAGTGTTACCCCAATAAAATAAAACAGTAACAAACTCTGTATAACCTACTGAAAATGACGCCTGTGATCTAGCGCCAAAAAACAGTATTTATTATGAAATTTGCGAAATAGAGATGAATCGAACCGCTGGCAGATAAAATACCCTAAAAATAGCCCACAAAGGCCGATAATTCGCTCAAGCGAAGCGGCAAAACATGATTACGTGCCTGCCAAAAACAATTGATTAACATTAAATTAACTTATGAAATTCAACTGCTTTATCAGTTTTGGTCGCCAAACGCCGAAATTTTCGACATATCACAAAATGTTATCTGTGTTGTTACGTCACGTGGCACGATGAGTGAAAAATGACGCAGACACTGACACAATTTAAATGCAATAATCAGCGACGTTTCTAGTCAATAACAATACCAGTACCTGGTTTGCGCAAGGCGAAGGATTATTTTTATGAAGCTTAAGAACACTCTCCTGGCGTCCGCACTTATTTCTGCGACTGCTTTTTCTGTAAATGCAGCGACAGAATTGACGCCGGAGCAAGCGGCTGCCCTGAAACCCTATGACCGCATTGTGGTTACCGGTCGTTTTAATGCTATCGGTGACGCGGTGACCGCCGTATCACGCCGTGCAGATAAAGACGGTGCAGCCTCCTTTTATGTTGTTGATACCTCAGATTTTGGCAGCGGCGGTAACTGGCGCGTTGTAGCCGACATCTATAAAGCCGATGCTGAAAAAGCGGAAGCGTCCAAAAACCGTGTCATTAACGGCGTGATGGAATTACCGAAAGATCAGGCCGTTCTGATAGAACCATTCGATACCGTTACGGTGCAGGGTTTCTACCGCAGCCAGCCTGAAGTGAACGATGCCATCACCAAAGCAGCGAAAGAGAAAGGCGCTTACTCCTTCTACATCGTGCGCCAGGTCGATGCCAACCAGGGTGGCAACCAGCGTATTACCGCATTCATCTATAAAGCTGATGCGAAAAAACGCGTAGTACAAAGCCCTGATGCGATCCCAGCAGATTCAGATGCCGGACGTGCCGCATTAGCCGCCGGTGGCGAAGCCGCGAAGAAAGTTGAGATCCCAGGCGTTGCGACTACCGCGTCTCCGAGCGCTGAAGTCGGTCGTTTCTTCGAAACGCAATCCACCAAAGGTGGGCGTTACACTGTCACGCTGCCGGATGGAACCAAAGTTGAAGAACTGAACAAAGCAACCGCCGCTATGATGGTGCCGTTCGACAGCATCAAGTTCACCGGTAACTATGGCAACATGACTGAAATCTCTTACCAGGTTGCCAAACGCGCAGCGAAGAAAGGCGCTAAGTATTATCACATCACCCGCCAGTGGTCTGAACGTGGTAATAACATGACCATCAGCGCTGACCTGTATAAGTAATACTCAGTACCTTATCAGGTCTACAGCCTTGTAGACCTGATAATTTCCCGCCATCCTCCCCTCGGGCGAAACAAAAACAGCAGTATTAAGACTACTTTTCACACTATTAGTCACAAATCTCTCTATCCCCATTGCATGCGTTCTCTTCTCTCCGTAAAATCCCGCGCCTTAGTGGCTTTCACCATTTTTATGCGGTTTGCCAAAATAATTATTCTCTCACTCTCGTTTTTGTCACTGGATACAAATGGAAAAGAAATTGGGTCTGAGCGCACTCACCGCGCTGGTTTTAAGCTCAATGCTCGGCGCTGGTGTTTTCAGCCTGCCACAAAATATGGCGGCGGTAGCAAGCCCGGCTGCATTACTGATTGGTTGGGCGATTACCGGTGCGGGTATCCTTTTGCTCGCCTTTGCCATGCTGATTCTGACGCGTATCCGTCCTGAACTGGATGGCGGCATATTTACCTATGCACGTGAAGGTTTCGGTGAGCTGATTGGCTTCTGCTCCGCGTGGGGATACTGGCTGTGTGCTGTTATCGCTAACGTTTCGTATCTGGTGATCGTTTTCTCTGCGCTCAGCTTCTTTACCGACACGCCGGAGTTACGTCTGTTTGGCGATGGTAATACCTGGCAGTCGATTGTTGGCGCATCGGTGCTGTTGTGGGTGGTCCATTTTCTGGTGCTGCGTGGTGTGCAAACGGCAGCCAGTATTAACCTGGTGGCGACGCTGGCGAAATTACTGCCGCTTGGTCTATTTATCGTGCTGGCGTTTATGCTGTTTAAGCTCGACACCTTTACCCTCGATTTTACCGGCGTAGCGTTGGGCGTTCCCGTCTGGGAGCAGGTAAAAAACACCATGCTCATCACCCTGTGGGTTTTCATCGGTGTGGAAGGCGCGGTGGTGGTTTCAGCTCGTGCCAGAAACAAACGCGATGTCGGACGCGCTACGCTGCTGGCGGTACTCGCCGCGCTGGGCGTTTATCTGCTTGTCACCCTGCTGTCTCTGGGCGTTGTCGCACGTCCCGAACTGGCGGAGATCCGCAACCCGTCAATGGCCGGTCTGATGGTGAAAATGATGGGGCCATGGGGTGAGATTATTATTGCCGCAGGTCTGATTGTCTCCGTGTGCGGTGCTTATTTAAGCTGGACGATTATGGCGGCGGAAGTGCCGTTCCTCGCCTCCACGCACAAAGCGTTTCCACGCATTTTTGCGCGGCAGAACGCGCAAGGCGCGCCATCGGCGTCGCTGTGGCTGACCAATATCTGCGTACAGATTTGCCTGGTGCTGATCTGGCTCACAGGTTCCGACTACAATACGTTATTAACCATCGCCTCAGAAATGATTCTGGTGCCCTATTTACTGGTCGGCGCATTTCTGCTGAAAATTGCCACTCGTCCAATTCATAAGGCTGTCGGTATCGGAGCGAGTATTTATGGCATATGGTTATTGTATGCGTCAGGTCCGATGCACCTGCTGCTGTCTGTGGTGCTGTATGCGCCAGGGCTGCTGGTCTTCCTTTATGCCCGTAAAACACACGCGCATGAAAACGTATTAAAACGCCAGGAAATGGCGCTGATCGGCCTGCTGCTAGTTGCTGCTGTTCCGGCGACCTGGATGTTGATGGGGTAACATTGTCCCCATCGTTCGCGACACATGGAGATTACGATGGGTAAAAAACCCCCTTTGCCAATTCTTATCACCGGAGGAGGTCGACGTATCGGCCTCGCCGTCGCATGGCACTTTATTAATCAAAAACAGCCAGTTATCGTTAGCTACCGCACGCATTATCCGGCTATTGATGGCCTGCGAGATGCGGGCGTGCTGTGTATCCAGGCTGATTTTTCCACCGATGAAGGCGTACTGGCCTTTGCGGATGAGGTCAAAGCACAGACGGATGGCCTGCGAGGTATTGTGCATAATGCCAGTGCCTGGCTTGCAGAAAAGCCCGGTGCGCCGTTAACCGAAGTACTGTCGGCCATGATGCAGATTCACGTCAATACCCCCTACCTGCTCAACCACGCGCTGGAAGGATTGCTGCGCGGGCATGGACACGCGGCCAGCGATATTATCCATTTTACGGATTATGTTGTAGAGCGTGGCAGCGATAAGCACATCGCTTATGCAGCCAGCAAAGCGGCGCTGGACAACATGACCCGCTCGTTCGCGCGCAAACTGGCACCGGAAGTAAAAGTGAACGCGATTGCCCCCTCGCTAATCCTGTTTAACGAGGGTGACGATGCAGAGTATCGTCAGCAGGCATTGAACAAATCACTGATGAAAACAGCGCCGGGTGAAAAAGAGGTCATTGATTTAATTGACTATCTGTTGACCAGCTGTTTTGTCACCGGGCGTAGTTTTGCCCTTGATGGCGGGCGTCATCTGCGTTAGTGCAGTTTAATCCAACAAAAAATAAGCAACCACGCGCTCAGGCCCCAGCACACCACTGAACCGCCGAGCGCAACGGGTAAGCGCATAAATCCAGTGAAATACCACAGCGAAACGAGGTAAACAAAATAGGGAATAATCGACCACATGCTGAAGACAATGGTTGTACGTAACGCTTCGATCCCACGTTCACTGGCCACGATATAGTGGGCAATCAACGCAAAGGTCGGGAACAACGGAATTAATCCGGCAATATAGTAGTTCTTTGTTTTCGCCAGCACACCAATTAACACCACCACCAGCGCACCGAGCGCCGCTTTTATAACGAGTCCCATCACTCTGCCTTAACACATCAATAACATCAGCCCCTAGCATAACGGAAGCGTTCTTGTTTAGAAAAGATTAATGGAAGGAAAAACCGGGGCGGTGTATGTTGGCGTTTTATATTCAAAATGAATGATATGAACACCATCGTATTTGTTGAAGATGATCCCGAAGTTGGCTCGCTGATTGCAGCCTATCTGGCCCGGCATGATATTGAGGTTATCGTTGAGCCTCGAGGTGATTTGGCCGAGGAGAAAATCCTGCAAGTTCAACCCGATTTGGTGTTATTAGATATCATGCTGCCGGGCAAAGATGGGATGACTATCTGCCGCGATTTGCGCGGACGCTGGCAGGGTCCAATTGTCCTGCTCACCTCGCTGGACAGCGATATGAACCATATCCTGGCGCTGGAAATGGGTGCCTGTGACTATATTCTGAAGACAACGCCGCCAGCAGTGCTGCTTGCTCGCCTGCGTCTGCATCTGCGCCAGAATGAACATTCAGTCCAGTCTAAAGGCATTCAGGCGGCAACCATCACGCCGCACACGACGCTGCGCTTTGGCACACTCACTATCGACCCAACCAATCGTTCCGTGCTGCTCGGCGGCGAGCAAGTCTCTCTTTCCACCGCAGATTTTGAATTACTGTGGGAGCTGGCAACCCATGCCGGGCAAATTATGGACCGCGATGCGCTGCTGAAGAACCTGCGCGGCGTAAGTTATGACGGCATGGATCGCAGCGTTGATGTCGCGATTTCCCGGTTACGCAAAAAACTGCTCGATAACGCGACTGAACCCTATCGAATCAAAACGGTGCGCAACAAAGGTTATCTGTTCGCACCGCACGCCTGGGACGATGAACCTCAAATGTAATCCCATCGGGCCGACCATTATACGTTACACCGTCACTTATAATATCACCCAGATTTGGGTGATGAAGATGGTGTGTATCATCACCGCGAATTAGTCAGCCCTCAAGTAAGATCCGAGCCTTCCCTTTCACGGAAGGCTTTCTTTTGTGTTAACTAAACGTCAGCCCGTCGTATTTTTTCCAACGGTAATTTACTGCAGAAATAATCCAGCAGCCGATAAAGACGCCAATAATCGCAAACCCGACATTCCCCATATGGTCACTCAACTCGCTGACGGTATCCCACAAACCTCCCTGGAGCGAAAATGCGTCAGAGAGAAGCCCCAGCGCCTCCAGCCCGCCAATAAATAGCGCAACAATTACCGAGGTCCCGGTGATGGTCATATTGTAATAGAGCTTACGCTGCGGCTTATTGAATGCCCATCCGTAGGCCTCAACCATCAGGATACTGTCAAGGCAGTCAATCAGCGCCATGCCGCAGGTAAACAGCGCCGGGAACACGAGAATTGACCACACCGACATGCCACTGGACGCGCTTGAAGCAGAAATTCCGAGCAGAGAAATTTCAGTAGCGGTATCAAAACCCAGGCCAAACAAAAAGCCGACAAAATACATATGCCAGTCTTTGCCTACCAGCCGAAACGCCGAGCGGAAAAGCCAGTTCAGCGGGCCTGAAACTGTCATATCCTCTGTGGTGCCATCGTAAGTACCGGTGCGTTTTAGATGACGAAAAGCCTTCCAGACATGACAGAAAATAACGAGATTAATGGTAGCCAGAATCAGCAGAAATACGGCAGAGACCGTGGTACCTATCAGACCGCCGACATTCTGAAACCATGCCATGTGTTGCTTAAACACGCTGGTGGTCAACGCAATGCCAATGCTTGCCAGTACCACAATGGTGGAATGCCCCAGGGAAAACCAGGCTCCCGTCGTCAGGGCGCGTTTTTTCTGCTGCATAAGTTTGCGCGTAGCGCTATCTATCGCGGCGATATGATCGGCATCAACAGCATGGCGCAAACCATAGCACCATGCGATCAGACTAAGCGCCAGTAACGACGTGTTGTTGCTAAACGCGGTGAAAGCCCACAGCCACGCCACGATGTTTGCCCCGATGAGTAAGACCATCAACAAAATAATGTTCGGGCGCTTTTTTAATAATAAAAACAATGCGTTCATTGCTCACAGCCTGTCAAATTTGCGCTAAAAAACACACTACACCGCCGTTCACTGATTGATTAATAAAACATTTACCAGGCTAATGATAACTCTAAAGAATTACCAGCCCAGTGTCGTAGATCAAAATTGATTACCCCCAAAAGCGAGTTCCGCGCTCGCTAACTCTGCGATGCGCAGGGGTATCGTGGCGCAGTCTCCTTCTTGCAGAAACCAGGCAGACGACAACCCACACCAGGCAATAATCCACATCAGCAAACGCTGCCGTTCAATCCTCGCGATTTCAGACACAATATTTACCCGTTGTGCGAATCTTTCTGGCTCAATGGCGACAGGTTTGGTGGGATCGGCAAGATCGGGATTAGTAAAAATATTGGCGTAATCAAAGCCACGCTCGCCCACCAGCCCTTTAGGATCGATAGCCAGCCATCCTTTCGTTCCGAAATCAAGAATATTGCCGTGGTGTAAGTCACCGTGCAATACGACTTCATTCTGGGGAGAGGAGAGCAATACGTTTGCCACCTCTGCACAATGCGTCAGGATGCCGCCATGCTTTTTCGCGGCAGGAGCCAGATCGCGAAACCAATAAAGTAGCGGTGTTAACGCAGGCGTTGACGCATTCCGGGGGAGATGGAGTCGACTGGCTGCATGGCAAATAATGCGACAGGCCTGCGCATCATTGCCGGACCAGGACATGTCCGCTAAAGACCCCGCCCCTGTTGCACGTTCTAACAGAATCGCCCCTGCTGCATGAGCAAGCACTTTCGCAGCACCATTCCCGTTCCACCAGACCATTAGTTCGCAGCCGTTTCGTTCACTGTCATCGTCGGTGAGTTTGAGTATGGCTTTCTGACCATCTTTGGTCACCACGGGCAAAAGCTGTGATGTGTGCGTCTCAAGCGGTTGGCCATCAGGAGTAAGTCCCCAACGGCTGAGCCAGGAGTTGAACAGACTATTTTCCAAACATTATCCTCATTTTTTCGCCGGAAA
The DNA here is from genome assembly GCF_013781945.1 of Citrobacter sp. RHBSTW-01044. Lineage (NCBI taxonomy): Bacteria > Pseudomonadati > Pseudomonadota > Gammaproteobacteria > Enterobacterales > Enterobacteriaceae > Citrobacter > Citrobacter sp. RHBSTW-01044. The sequence continues at coordinate 2,472,384 of NZ_CP056180.1, forward strand.
TGACCCTCGACAGGGACGGTGTAGACATTATTCCTGCTTTCTGCTGGTTGGGCCACAACGACCCACGCCCACCATTCCTGGCTTATCGTGTAGAGCACTAAAGGGCACACCCTTGCGTATCGGTGTGCCATGCTGACTGTGTTTTTTCAATAGAGGAAGACACGATGATCACGTTATGCAAAGCCTGTGGAACATCCTATGAGGTGGCAGACGCCCTTCCTGAACATTGCGATATCTGCCAGGACGAACGTCAGTATGTCCCCGCGACCGGGCAGGAATGGGTCGATTTTGCCGCACTTTGTGCTTCGCACACAAATAAGTGGCGGCAACATGACAGCGACCTCCTCAGCATCCGCACCGTTCCTGGTTTTGCAATTGATCAACGGGCGTTTATTCTGCGTACTCCGGAAGGCAATATTTTATGGGACTGCATTGCCACGCTCGACGACGCCACAAAAATGCTAATAACGTCCCTGGGCGGGCTTAAGGCCATCGCGATTTCGCATCCTCATTACTACACCACCATGCAAGACTGGGCTGACGAATTTAACGCTCCCATTTATCTCCATGCCAATGACCGCAAGTGGGTAATGCGCGACAGCCCATGGATTAAATTTTGGGATGGCGACACCCTGGAACTGACACGCGACGTCAGTGTGATACGCCTCGGCGGACACTTTGCTGGCGGCTGCGTTCTGCACTGGGCGCGAGATGAAGGCGTGGTGCTTTCCGGCGATATCGTTCAGGTCACCCCTGGGGCGCATGCCGTCTCCTTTATGTGGAGCTACCCCAATATGTTGCCATTGCCAGCCGCAACGGTCAGCGACATTACCCACCGCCTGAGTACGGTGAAATTTAAGCAACTCTATGGCGCGTTTGAAGGGAAAGACATAACGAAAAATGCCGATGACATCGTGCAGCGCTCAGGTGAAAAGTACGTTTCCTGTCTCAAGTAAGCAGGCTGCCTGTCACTGACGTTCACCAGGATGAAATGGGATAGAAATGATAGGCCGCTCCGATGACAGACACATTCACTATCACACTGATAATGAAGTAGGTTTTGAATGGCTGTTTTTGTGTTTTATGGCGAAAGAGTTGTTGAGCGGCTATCGCGCCCCCCCACCCGCCAATAACGCCAAACAGCAGCAAAGTGGACTCCGGCACTCGGCGCCAGGCCCTGCGCGCTGCCATTTTATCCGCACCGTACATTGCCAACGTCAGTATGTTGGCGAGCAAAAACCATATAACAAAGGGATGCGAGGTGAAAATGCAGCCTAACGCTGCGAAAATAAGTAGTAAATAACAACAGCGATTGAAATTCATATTTTTATATCACAGCAATTTTGAGAGTATCGGTGAGCATTATATTATGTATTCGGTGATTTTTTATGAAGAAGCTGTTTGTACAGTTTTATCTCCTGCTGTTTGTCTGCTTTCTGGTGATGACCCTGCTGGTCGGCCTGGTCTATAAATTCACTGCAGAGCGCGCAGGCAGACAATCGCTCGACGATTTAATGAAAAGCTCGTTATACCTGATGCGCAGCGAGCTTCGCGAGATCCCGCCACGTGACTGGGGTAAAACGCTGAAGGAGATGGATTTGAACCTCTCCTTTGACCTGCGCGTTGAACCGCTAAATAAGTACACGCTGGACGTTCAAACAATGCAACGTTTGCGCGAAGGCGATATCGTGGCGCTTGACGATCAGTACACATTTATTCAACGGATCCCACGCAGCCATTACGTGCTGGCCGTCGGCCCGCTTCCCTATCTCTATTTTCTCCATCAAATGCGCTTGCTGGACATCGCGTTGATGGCGTTTATTGCCATCTCGCTGGCCTTTCCGGTACTTATCTGGATGCGTCCGCACTGGCAGGAAATGCTACGACTGGAAGCTGCTGCACAGCGTTTTGGGGAAGGACATCTGGGCGAACGCCTCCATTTTGACAGCGGTTCCAGCTTTGAGCGATTGGGTATCGCGTTTAACCAGATGGCAGACAATATCAATGCGCTAATCGCCAGTAAGAAACAACTTATCGATGGCATTGCCCATGAGCTTCGTACCCCACTGGTACGCTTACGTTACCGGCTGGAAATGAGTGATAACCTCACCGCGCAGGAATCCCAGGCGCTGAATCGCGATATTGGCCAACTGGAAGGGTTAATCGAAGAATTACTGACCTATGCCCGGCTGGACCGTCCGCAAAATGAACTGAAGCTCAGCGTACCGGATCTGGCCGTTTGGCTGACAACCCATCTGGAGGATGTGCAAAGCGTAAACCCTGAGCGTGCGGTGCGCTTACGCCATCTTAATATTGGCGACTACGGCGCGCTGGATATGCGCCTGATGGAGCGCGTACTGGATAATCTACTGAATAACGCCCTACGCTATTGCCAGTCTACGGTGCAAGCGAGCCTGTTATTGAATGGCAATCAGGCAACGCTGGTTGTGGAGGATGACGGTCCCGGTATTGCTCCAGACGCCCGCGAACAGGTTTTTGAACCGTTTGTACGCCTTGACCCCAGCCGTGACCGGGCGACCGGTGGTTGCGGGCTTGGGCTAGCCATTGTTCACTCGATCGCATTGGCTATGGGCGGTACGGTCGTCTGTGATGAAAGTGAACTCGGCGGTGCCCGCTTTTGTTTCAGTTGGCCCGTCTGGCATAACATTCCTGAAATTTCAGCTACCTGACCCATTCGGCTCGGTGGTCAAATGGTGTAGGTTGTGCTATAAAAAAGTATGTTGTAACTAAAATGGTAAATCTATGGCCCGTTACGATCTCGTCGACCGCCTGAACGGCACCTTCCGCCAGATGGAGCAAGAGCTGGCGCTTCTGAACGACAATCTGTTGCAGCAGACGCTGCTGATTGCGCGCGTCTTCTCGTTACCGGAAGTGGCCAAAGAGGCAGAGCATGCCCCACTGCAGAACATTGATGTTAAGCAACATTTAGGTAAAGAGGCTGAAACGCTGGCGCTACGCCACTATCGTCATCTGTTTATCCAGCAACAGTCCGAGAATCGTAGCAGCAAAGCGGCCGTCCGCCTGCCAGGCGTACTGTGTTACCAGGTAGATAACGCAGCTCAGCGCGCTCTGGAAGAGCAAATACAGCGTATTAACCAGCTAAAAACCACCTTCGAGCGCATTGTCACGGTGGAATCAGGGCTGGCACCGGCAGCGCGTTTCGAATGGGTGCATCGCCACCTGCCGGGACTGATTACGCTGAATGCCTATCGTACGCTCACCCTTGTCAGAGAGCCTGCCACCCTGCGATTTGGCTGGGCCAACAAACACATTATTAAAAATCTGAAACGCGATGAAGTACTACAGCAACTGGAAAAAAGCCTGACGTCGCCGCGCAGCGTACATCCCTGGACGCGGGAAGAGTGGCAGGCGAAGCTTGAACGGGAATATCAGGATGTCGCCGCTCTGGGCCAGCAGGCGCGCCTGAAGATTAAACGGCCGGTAAAAGTGCAGCCCATCGCCCGCGTCTGGTACAAAGGAGAACAAAAGCAGGTGCAATATGCCTGCCCGACGCCCTTGATCGCGTTGCTCAACAATGAAAACGGCATGACCGTACCAGATATCGGCGAGTTACTGAATTATGATGCCGACAATGTTCAGCATCGTTTTAAACCTCAGGCGCAGCCGTTGAGATTGATTATTCCCCGGCTGCACCTGTACGTTGCGGATTAACTGCCTGACCGCATACTGCCAACCATCAGTTCCGGGCGTACCCAGCTGTCAAACTCCGCTTCGGTTAGATACCCCAGCGCCAGGGCGGAGGCTTTTAACGTCAGCCCCTCTTTGTGCGCCTTTTTGGCAATTTCAGCGGCTTTATCATAACCGATATGGGTATTGAGCGCGGTCACCAGCATTAGCGACTCGTTGAGCAGTTGATCGATTCGTTCACGATTAGGCTCGATTCCTGTCGCGCAGTGCTCGTTAAAGCTTTCCATACCGTCAGCCAGCAGACGCACCGACTGCAGGAAATTGTGGATGACCATTGGTCGGTAAACGTTGAGCTCAAAATTACCTGACGCTCCGCCCATGTTGATGGCGACATCGTTGCCCATTACCTGACAGCAAAGCATGGTCAGCGCTTCACACTGGGTAGGATTGACCTTACCCGGCATAATGGAGCTGCCCGGTTCATTTTCTGGAATCGAAATTTCACCAATCCCGCAACGTGGACCGGATGCCAGCCAGCGCACATCGTTGGCGATTTTCATCAGCGATGCCGCCAGCCCTTTTAGCGCGCCGTGGGCGTGAACCAGAGCATCGCAGGTGGCTAGCGCTTCAAATTTATTCGGTGCGGTAACGAACGGCGCACAGGTAATGTCCCGCAATTCATCCGCGACCCGACGGGCATATTCCGGATGTGTGTTCAGTCCGGTCCCTACCGCGGTTCCCCCCAGCGCCAGCTCCGCCACGTGGGGTAAGCTGTTTTCAATGTGTCTGAGGTTATGTTCGAGCATTGCCACCCAGCCGGAAATCTCCTGCCCAAGCGTAAGCGGGGTTGCATCTTGCAGATGTGTACGACCAATTTTGACGATATCCGCGAAAGCGTGTGATTTATCACTGAGCGTTTTGGTTAAGACATTTAACTGCGGGATCAGTGAGTTACGCAGCGCCAGCAGCGCGGCAACGTGCATTGCGGTCGGGAACACATCATTCGAGCTTTGGCTTTTATTGACATCATCGTTGGGGTGAACTTTCCGTTCCATCCCCCGCACGCCGCCCAGCAACTCGCTGGCCCGGTTTGCCAGCACCTCGTTCATGTTCATATTGCTTTGCGTACCTGACCCGGTTTGCCAGATGGCCAGCGGAAACTCATCGCGGTGTTTATCCGCCAACACCTCATCTGCGGCCTGCATAATAGCCCTGGCTTTATCCTCCGCCAGTAGCCCGAGATCCTGGTTAACCTTTGCTGCGGCGCGTTTCGTCAGCGCCAGCGCATGGATCAGCGAGACCGGCATTTTCTCCGTAGAGATACGAAAATGCTCCAGCGAACGTTGGGTTTGCGCGCCCCAAAGCTTATCGGCTGGAACATCAATCGCCCCCATTGAATCATTCTCGCGGCGTACCGTTACCATTACCTGCTCCTTACATTAACAATTGATTAGGTTATGTTTCGACATTGCCCATTTGCATTGGTCTTATGAGTATTAACGAGGATTAATCTGTCGTTTGGTGGTTCGTGCGGTAAAAAAAACCGCCCCGAAGGGCGGCTGACGTTACTTAACGCAGCGTGCGCACTGCGACGTCTGAATCTGCTTGAAGAAATCGTTGCCTTTGTCATCCACCAGGATAAACGCAGGGAAATCTTCCACTTCAATTTTCCAGATGGCTTCCATCCCCAGTTCAGGGTATTCCACACACTCCAGACTCTTGATACTGCCCTGGGCCAGCACCGCTGCCGGGCCGCCGATGCTGCCTAAGTAGAAGCCGCCATGCTTATGACAGGCATCGGTCACCTGCTGGCTGCGGTTGCCTTTTGCCAGCATGATCATGCTGCCACCTGCGGACTGAAGCTGGTCAACATACGAATCCATACGCCCTGCCGTGGTTGGTCCAAGCGAACCAGAGGCATAGCCTTCCGGCGTTTTTGCCGGGCCAGCGTAATAGATCGGATGATCTTTAACATACTGCGGCAAACTTTCGCCGTTATCCAGCCGTTCTTTCAGTTTCGCATGCGCAATATCACGGCCAACAATGATAGTACCGTTAAGCGACAGACGTGTAGAAACCGGGTACTGCGACAGCTGAGCCAGGATCTCTTTCATCGGACGATTGAGGTCAACGCGTACCGCTTCGCCTTCTCCCGCCTGGCGCAACTCTTCTGGTATATATTTGCCTGGATTATGCTCCAGTTTTTCGATCCAGATACCTTCACGGTTGATCTTAGCTTTGATATTTCGATCGGCTGAGCAAGAAACGCCCATACCAACCGGACACGACGCACCGTGACGCGGCAGGCGGATCACGCGGATATCATGAGCGAAATACTTCCCGCCGAACTGCGCGCCCAGCCCCAAATTCTGTGCCTCAATCAGCAGCTCTTTTTCCAGCTCCACATCGCGGAATGCCTGACCATGTTCGTTACCTTCGGTCGGCAGCTCATCGTAATATTTAGCCGACGCCAGTTTCACCGTTTTCAGCGTGGCTTCCGCTGACGTTCCACCGATCACAAACGCAATGTGATACGGCGGACAGGCCGCTGTTCCCAGCGTTCGCATTTTCTCAACCAGGTAATTTTTTAATTTGCCCGGCGTAAGCAGCGCTTTGGTCTCCTGGTACAGATAGGTTTTGTTCGCCGAACCACCGCCTTTAGCAATACACAGGAATTTGTATTCATCGCCATCGACGGTATACAAATCTATCTGTGCCGGCAGGTTGGTACCGGTGTTCACCTCTTTATACATATCCAGCGCGGCGTTTTGTGAATAGCGCAGGTTGTCTTCGATGTAGGTGTTATACACACCGCGCGCCAGCGCAGCTTCATCCCCGCCGCCAGTCCAGACGCGCTGACCTTTTTTACCCACGATAATCGCGGTGCCGGTGTCCTGACAGGTCGGCAAAATACCTTTTGCCGCAATATCAGAGTTACGCAGGAATTGCAGGGCCACATATTTGTCGTTTTCGCTGGCCTCCGGGTCACGCAGAATGTCGGCCACCTGCTGTTGATGCGCAGGACGCAGCATAAACGATGCATCATGGAAGGCCTGACGAGCCAGCAGCGTTAAGGCTTGCGGCGCGACTTTAACGATCTCCTGCCCTTCAAATTCGGCAACGGAGACATGGTCGCTGGTCAGCAGATAGTATTCGGTATCATCCTTTTTGAGGGGGAAAGGATGCTGATAATGAAAGGGTTTGTTTGACATTGTGCTCTCACTTACTGCTCGGTCTGGTTATTCTCTGGGCAGATGTTCCATTGCCCTGCTTCCCTGCCGCAGGTCGGGTTGTAGAAGGAAAGGCTTTCTGCAACCGGAATTACTCAGGGTATTAAAAGCGAGTCACCATATCCTACACAATTTTTTAACAAAAACTGAGACAAGTACGACTTTTTACATGTGCAGGTTACTTCGCTCAGGGTTTCTTGGTTTAATAGCCGTAGAAAATTCCACATTGAAACAGGGCTTGAGAATGCAAAAACTCATCAACTCAGTGCAGAACTACGCCTGGGGAAGTAAAACTGCGTTAACGGAACTTTATGGGATTGCCAACCCCACTCAGCAACCGATGGCTGAGCTGTGGATGGGCGCGCATCCGAAAAGCAGTTCGCAGGTTCTGGACGCTAACGGCCAGACGGTCGCTCTGCGTGATGTCATCGAACACGATAAATCCGCACTGTTAGGCGATGCTGTTGCGAAACGCTTTGGTGAACTGCCTTTCCTGTTTAAAGTGCTGTGCGCCGCGCAACCTCTTTCGATTCAGGTTCATCCTAACAAGCACAACTCTGAAATCGGATTTGCCAAAGAAATCGCGGCGGGGATCCCGATGGATGCCGCAGAGCGCAATTACAAAGATCCTAACCACAAACCGGAACTGGTTTTTGCTTTGACGCCGTTCCTGGCGATGAACGCATTCCGCGAGTTCTCAGACATTGTCGCATTGTTACAACCGGTGTCCGCCGCGCATCCGGCTATTGCGCATTTCCTGCAGGAACCGAGCGCGGAACGTCTGAGCTATCTTTTCGCCAGCTTGCTGAATATGCAGGATGAGGAGAAATCCCATGCGCTGGCGATCCTGAAATCGGCGCTGAACAGCCAGCAGGGTGAACCGTGGCAAACCATTCGCCTGATCGCCGATTTCTATCCGAATGACAGCGGGCTCTTCTCCCCGCTGCTGCTCAATGTGGTGAAGCTCAATCCTGGCGAAGCGATGTTCTTATTTGCCGAAACTCCACACGCCTACCTGCAAGGTGTGGCGCTGGAGGTAATGGCTAACTCGGACAACGTGCTGCGCGCCGGACTGACGCCAAAATACATTGATATCCCGGAGCTGGTCGCCAACGTTAAGTTTGTCGCCAAGCCAGCCAATCAACTGCTGACCACGCCAGTTAAGACTGACAGCGAACTGGACTTCCCCATTCCGGTCGACGATTTCGCGTTCTCCTTGCATGAACTGACCGCCAATGGCGCAGATATCAGCCAGCAAAGTGCGGCCATTTTGTTCTGCATCGAAGGTGAAGCCGTGCTGAGCAAGGGCGAGCAGCGTCTGGTGCTGCAGCCGGGTGAGTCGGCCTTTATTAGCGCGAATGAATCGCCGGTAAACGTCAGCGGCACGGGCCGTTTAGCTCGGGTTTATAACAAGCTGTAGCAAGATACTGATATTTTTAACAACTCTTGCTAAGCTGTAGTGAGTTAAAGACATGTCACTCCTCCAGGCGTCTTCAAACGCCTGGTTTTATTTTATGGATATCAAAATGAAAAAATCGCTGGTAGCTGCGGGTGTGGTGGTTGCACTGGGTATCGTCTGGACGGGCGGCGCCTGGTACACAGGAAAGAAACTCGAAACGCATCTCGCCGAGATGGTGACGCAGGCAAACGATCAGTTAAAACGCTACTCCCCGGAGGCGGGCATTGAACTGAGTTATCAAAACTACCAGCGCGGCGTGTTCAATAGCCAACTGCAGTTGGTGGTGAAACCTGTCGCCGGGCAGGCAGATTCCTGGCTGAAACCGGGACAAAGCATCGTCCTGAATGAAACCGTTGATCACGGTCCTTTCCCGCTGGCTCAGCTGAAATCACTGAATCTTGTTCCGGCAATGGCCTCCGTGAAAACGACGCTGGTCAATAACGACGTGACGAAACCGCTGTTTGATATTGCCAAAGGTGAGACGCCATTCATCATTAATTCCCGTATTGGCTACAGTGGGGATACCCGTTCCGATCTCTCCCTCAAACCGCTGAACTACGAGAAAGGCGACGAAAAAGTGGCCTTTAGTGGCGGGGAGTTCCAGTTTACGGCAGATAAGGATGGTAATGCGGTGTCGCTGACTGGCGAGGCGCAAAGTGGCCTGGTTAATGCCGTCAATGAGTATGATCAGAAAGTACAAGTTACTTTCAATAACCTGAAAACTGAAGGTTCCAGCAGTATTGCAAGCTTTGGTGAGCGCATCGGCGATCAGAAATTGTCCCTCGAAAAACTGTCGATTTCAGTCGAGGGCAAAGAGCTGGCGGTGCTGGAAGGCATGGGTATCGATGGCAAATCCGATCTGATTAACGATGGCAAAACCGTCAACAGCCAGTTGGATTACACCCTGAACAGCCTCAAATTGCAGGGCCAGGATATGGGGAGCGGTAAGCTGACGTTGAAAGTTGGCCAGATTGACGGTGAAGCGCTGCACCAGTTCAGCCAGCAGTACAGCGCCCAAACCAAAGCGCTGATGGCGCAGATTGATGTGGTCCAAAATCCTGAGCTTTATCAGCAGAAAGTCACCGAAGCCTTCTTTAATGCGCTACCGATTCTGATGAAAGGCGAACCGGTTGTCACTATTGCTCCACTAAGCTGGAAGAATGCAAAAGGTGAAACCACATTTAATCTGTCACTGTTGCTAAAAGATCCGACCGCAAACACGGTAGAGCCGCAAACGCTGGCCCAGGAAGTGGATCGTTCCGTCAAATCGCTGGATGCGAAACTGACCATCCCTGTCGATATGGCGACTGAGTTCATGACGCAAATTGCCAAACTGGAAGGATATCAGCAGGAAGAAGCGGCTGGTCTGGCGAAGCAACAGGTTAATGGCCTGGCGGCGATGGGGCAGATGTTCCGCATTACGACTTTGCAGGACAACGTTATCGGCACCAGCCTGCAATACGCAAACGGCCAGGTGACGCTGAACGGACAAAAAATGCCGCTGGATGAGTTTGTTGGTATGTTCGGTATGCCTTCTCTTACACAGCCGGATGCCCCTGCCATCCCGCAACAATAATCACTCGTCGGTGACAGGCCCGATAACAGTGTTTATCGGGCTTTTTTATTTCGCCGCCACCAGACGAGCGGAAAGCGTCAGATTGCGTGAATGACCTTCATCGTGGGCAATGCGTTGTAGCATACGTTCAGCAAGGGTGTATCCCATTTCCCGTGCGGGCGAACAGGCCCAGGTAATCGGGATATCGTCCAACGCGTTTTCCGCCACATCAGCGAATCCGGCCAACGATATTTGCTGTTCGAAATAGCGATCGACACCAATTTCACCACTCTGACGTCCTGCTCTCATCAGGCCAAACCAGGCGCCTATGGCGATTATTTCGTTGTAGCACACCACCGCGCTGATCGTGGGATTGCGGCGTAACAGCGCCGTTACCTCTTCTGCGGCCTGCTTCTGGCTGGATGAGCACTCCAGCACCCAGTCGCTATGAAACGGTAAACCATATTTTAGTAACGTTGCACAATAGCCGCCGACGCGCTCTGCGCGAGTCAATGAAGAACTCTGCCCGCCCAGCCAGGCAATACGCTGGTGTCCGTGGCGGATAAGATGTTCAACCAGTAACTGTGCAGCCTGCATGTTATCGGGCCTGACGGTGTCTGCGTCATCCATGTAGCTGGCGCGTGATGCAAATACCACCGGGATCCCTTTATCAGCGGCCAACTGTTGCAGCGCATCACTGCTGCCAGCGGCCCCGGCAATGACCACGCCATCTACCCCTTGGTTGAGTAACATCGCGAAACGCTGCGCCAGCTGCTCCCCATCTTTACCGCCGTGCAGTAAGAAGACCATGCGCCCCTGCGCTTCTAACGCTTCCGTCAGACCTGCCGTCAGCTCGGCGTAAAACGGCGTTGAAAGATCGCGTACAATCAAACCAACTACTCCGCTCTGCCCGCCGCGCAGCGCTGATGCCTGGCGGTTACGCACAAACCCCAGTTGCTCAATAGCAGCATTCACCCGCTCCCCGGTCGCTGATGAAATTCGCCCTTTTCCACTGAGCACCAATGAGACGGTGCTGACCGAAACCCCCGCAGCCAGCGCAACATCATGGATGGTTATTTTTTTGGCTATAGCCATAAAAACAGAAAACTCCCTGATAACGTGACAGATAAAACGTTTTATCAATCACTTATATTTATACCTCCTATTATCGTTCGATAATGTGATTTATACCGCACTAAAATTAGGTAAAACGTTTTATCTTCTCGCCATCATTAGTCAGCTAGCCTTTACAAGGAGTCGTTTGATGACGGCGAGAACCACACCAAAAATAACGTTATGGGAATTTTTCCAGCAGTTGGGCAAAACCTTTATGCTGCCTGTAGCGCTGCTTTCATTTTGCGGGATCATGTTGGGGATCGGCAGCTCGTTGAGCAGCCATGATGTCTTAACGCTGATCCCGGCGTTGGGGAATCCGGTGCTGCAGGCCATCTTTACCTGGATGAGTAAAGTTGGCTCATTTGCGTTTAGCTTCCTGCCAGTCATGTTCTGTATTGCCATTCCTCTGGGCCTGGCGCGCGAGAACAAAGGTGTTGCGGCGTTTGCCGGTTTTGTCGGTTATGCGGTCATGAACCTCGCCGTCAATTTCTGGTTAACCGCCAAAGGTATCTTACCCACCACAGATGCGGCGATCCTGAAAGCCAACAACGTGCAAAACATTCTGGGGATCCAGTCGATCGACACCGGGATCCTCGGTGCCGTTATTGCAGGGATCATTGTCTGGATGCTGCATGAACGCTTCCACAACATTCGTCTGCCAGATGCGCTAGCGTTTTTCGGTGGTACGCGCTTTGTGCCTATCATCTCCTCGGTGGTGATGGGACTGGTCGGGCTGGTCATTCCCCTGATTTGGCCGGTTTTCGCCATGGGCATTACCGGACTCGGTCACATCATCAATAGCGCGGGGGAATTTGGTCCTATGCTGTTTGGCACCGGTGAGCGTCTGCTGCTGCCTTTTGGCCTGCACCATATTCTGGTGGCACTCATTCGCTTCACCGAAGCTGGCGGCACACAGGAAGTCTGCGGCCATAGCGTGAGCGGCGCACTGACTATTTTCCAGGCTCAACTGAGCTGCCCGACAACGCAAGGTTTCTCTGAAAGCGCAACACGCTTCCTGTCCCAGGGTAAAATGCCGGCGTTCCTCGGCGGTTTACCGGGTGCGGCATTAGCCATGTACCACTGCGCACGCCCTGAAAATCGTCATAAAATTAAAGGGTTATTAATTTCTGGCCTGATTGCCTGTGTCATCGGCGGTACAACTGAACCACTTGAGTTCTTATTCCTGTTCGTCGCTCCGGTTCTGTATGTAATCCACGCCCTGCTAACCGGTCTTGGCTTCACCGTGATGGCGGTGCTTGGCGTCACTATCGGTAACACTGACGGTAACCTGATTGACTTCGTGGTGTTCGGCATCCTGCACGGATTGTCCACCAAGTGGTACCTGGTCCCTGTTGTCGCGGCTATCTGGTTTGCGGTGTACTACGTGATCTTCCGCTTCGCCATCACGCGTTTCAATTTGAAGACGCCGGGCCGTGAAGTCGAAATTGCCAGCAATATCGAAAAAGTAATGGCCGGAGCGCCTGGTAAATCAGGTTACAACGTCCCTGCTATTCTGGCGGCGCTGGGCGGCGCAGAAAACATTGTCAGCCTGGATAATTGCATCACCCGTCTGCGCTTGTCAGTGAAAGATATGTCGCTTGTTAACGTACAGGCTCTGAAGGACAATCGTGCCATTGGCGTAGTACAACTCAATCAGCATAACCTTCAGGTCGTTATCGGTCCGCAGGTCCAGTCAGTGAAAGACGAGATCGCGGTTCTGATGAACACCGTACAGGCTTAAGGACAACAATATGTTTGATTTTTCAAAGGTTGTGGACAGGCACGGTACCTGGTGTACTCAGTGGGATTACGTTGCCGACCGTTTTGGTTCAGCCGACCTGCTGCCATTCACCATCTCCGATATGGATTTTGCCACCGCACCTTGCATTCTGGAGGCGCTGACTCAGCGCCTGTCACATGGCGTGTTGGGTTACAGCCGCTGGAAAAACGATGAGTTTCTGGCGGCGATAAGCCATTGGTTTCTTTCGCGACATAACACTCAAATAGATCCTCAGTCGCTGGTATATGGCCCCTCGGTCATCTATATGGTGTCGGAGTTGATCCGCCAGTGGTCATCCGTGGGCGATGCGGTGGTTATCCATACTCCGGCTTACGATGCGTTTTACAAAGCGATTGAAGGTAATCAGCGCCAGGTACACGCAGTCGGACTGGAAAAACGCGCCGACGGCTGGTTTTGCGACATGGTTGCGCTGGAGAAAGCCCTGTCTCGACCTGAAAGCAAAATTCTTCTGCTTTGCAGCCCACAAAACCCAACGGGCAAAGTGTGGACGCGCGACGAGCTGGAAGCCATGGCGGAACTGTGTCAGCGCCATGGTGTAAAAGTCATCTCCGATGAGATTCATATGGATATGGTATGGTCAGACCGGCCGCACATCCCGTGGAGTAACGTCGCGCGTGGCAGTTGGGCACTGCTCACTTCCGGCTCAAAGAGTTTTAATATTCCGGCATTAACCGGGGCTTACGGACTCATTGAAGATGCTCAAAGCCGCAACGATTACTTCAGCGCGTTAAAAGGCCGCGATGGTCTTTCCTCGCCTGCGGTGCTGGCGCTTAGCGCACATATTGCCGCTTACCAACAGGGTGCAAGCTGGCTTGATGCGCTGCGCGATTATCTTGCCAGCAATCTGCATTACGTTGCGCGTGAGCTTAATGCCGCATTCCCCGAACTCAACTGGCAAATTCCGCAATCCACTTATCTGGCATGGATTGACCTGCGTCCGCTCAATATTGATGACCATGCCTTGCAGGATGCTCTCATCCACCAGCAGAAAGTGGCTATCATGCCGGGATACACCTACGGAGAAGAAGGTCGCGGTTTTGTACGTCTCAATGCCGGATGCCCGAGATCCAAGCTTGAAAAAGGCGTTCAGGGGCTGATTAACGCCATCCGTTCTGTACGCTAATTAAGTTTGCGCAATGAAATTATTCATTGCGCAACATAGCTTTTTATCCCGATTTTTTCATATAATACGACGCACTTTACCTAAATACACGAGTGCGACCATGATTGATACTTCCCTCCCCCTGACCGACGTCCATCGCCACCTTGATGGTAACATCCGTGCCCAAACGATCCTGGAACTGGGTCGTCAGTTCAATTTAACGCTTCCGGCACAAACGCTGGAAACGCTGATCCCTCATGTGCAAGTCACATCAACTGAGCCGGATTTAGTGAGCTTTTTATCCAAGCTCGACTGGGGCGTGAAGGTACTGGCCTCGCTGGATGCGTGTCGCCGCGTGGCATTTGAGAATATTGAGGATGCAGCACGTAACGGCCTGCACTATGTAGAATTACGTTTTTCACCCGGCTATATGGCGATGGCGCATCAGCTCCCGGTTGAGGGCGTGGTTGAAGCCGTCATTGCCGGCGTACGCGAGGGCTGCAAGACCTTTGGCGTCGAAGCTCGCTTAATTGGCATTATGAGCCGTACCTTCGGCGAAACCGCCTGCCTGCAGGAACTGGATGCGCTGTTAGCCCACCGTGACCATATTACGGCGCTGGATCTGGCGGGTGACGAACTGGGTTTCCCGGGCAGTCTGTTCCTGTCGCATTTCAATCAGGCGCGCGACGCCGGCTGGCGTATTACCGTACATGCGGGCGAAGCCGCGGGACCAGAAAGTATCTGGCAGGCCATTAAAGAGCTGGGCGCAGAACGTATTGGTCACGGCGTAAAAGCCGTTGAAGATCGTGCGTTGATGGATTACCTCGCCGAACACCGTATCGGCATCGAATCCTGCCTGACATCGAACATTCAGACCAGCACCGTCGCCTCTCTGGCAACCCACCCGCTGAAAACATTCCTTGAGCATGGCGTTTTAGCCAGTTTGAATACGGACGATCCGGCGGTACAGGGTGTGGATATTATTCACGAGTACACCATTGCCGCGCCAGCGGCAGGACTCACGCGCGAACAGATCCGTCAGGCGCAAATCAACGGCCTGGAAATGGCATTTCTGAGTAACGAAGAAAAACGTGCCCTGCGCGAGAAAGTCGCCGCAGCGTGACGGTTAAAGTGCCGGATGCGATGCTGAGCATCGCCATCCGGCATTTGCCTAATCAGGCAAGGCACAACGTCGAGCGATGTTTCGCCGATTCAAGACCCAGCTCAATCAGCTCCATGATTTGAATAGCTTGTCTCGCCGGTACCGGGTTTTCACCATGACCATTTAGCGCATCACGAATGCCAGCATAGTACGCCGGGTAATTACCCGGTACAGTCAGCCAGGTCTCTTCAACCTGCTCTTCGCCTTCTATTCGCGTCAACACGCCATCGCGCATGTCATAACCCCAGTCTTCCTGAGGCAGTCGCTCGCCATTTTTCAGGCGCTCTTCCTGCGGGTCAAGACCATACTTCACATAGCTGCCACGCGATCCGTGCACGATATAACGGGCCGACTCAGCGGCAGCGAGCATGGTGCCGTGCAGAATCACACGACGCTGCGGATAAGTCAGGATGGCATGGAAGTAATCCGTCGCTTGCGCACCTGGGCGGAGCTGAGCCAGGTCTACCGTCATGCTGACGGGCAAACCAAACAGGTTAATCGCCTGATCCAGAAGATGCGGTGCTAAATCATACCAGATGCCGCTTCCCGGCCCCCCCTGTTCACGCCAGCGGTCACGAACCTGGGGGCGGAATCGATCGAAATGGGATTCGAAATACGCCACCTCTCCCAAAACGCCATCCGCCAGCAGGGCTTTCAACGTCAGAAAATCACTGTCCCAGCGGCGGTTATGGAAAACGGACAGCACGCGGCCAAGGCTACGCGCCAACGCATCCAGTTCGCGTGCTTGTGACAGTGTCACGGTAAAAGGCTTATCAACAACCACATGCTTGCCCGCTTCCAGTGCAGCCTTCGCTAACGGGAAGTGAGTGTCATTAGGCGTGGGGATCACAATCAGGTCGATATTCGGATCGTTAAAAAGGTGTTTAGGCTCAGCAACAACCGCCACCGTTGGCCAGTCTGCCTTCACTTTTGCTTCATCACTACTGGAAACCGCAGCCAGTTCGAGGCCCGGTGTGCCCACAATCAGGGGGGCATGGAAGGTTTTACTGGCGTAACCATAGCCAATTAGCCCAACGCGGATGTTGTCACTCATGTTATAGCCTCTCAATTCAGGACTGACCTATTTCACACCATACCCTGCAACGTCTCAATAGTTTAATAACCATTGCGCTACAAAGGTTGTTTATTAACTTAAGTCAAACATATGCCACTTATGCTTAACTTGCAGCGAAAAAGAGGGAGAAATCGTTCCCAATTATCTTGCTGTATTATTGAGAGATTAGTAACATTTGCAGCCTGTGTTTATGGATAAATCAAAGCAAATGTCATCAGTAATGAATCGTCTTATTGAATTAGCAGGTTGGATTGTTCTCACCGTCTCTGTGATCCTGCTGGGTGTTGCCAATCATATTGACAATTACCAGCCACCGGAGCCCGTTGCTGCTGTGCAGAAGAAATAAGCATCTGCAGTCCCTTATAACCCGGCAATTAACATCGAGTAACGGCAGGGGTTGGCTGCAAAAGATCGAATTTTGTCAAAAAAAGAGAATAATGCCGCATCCCACTCCGGTGCATATTGCCTGCTGTAGCGAAGCGCGTTACCCTTACCGCAGGTGCGCATAGCGCCTGCTTTTCCACAGGTATGAACACTCTTCTCACATTTGCGCGTCAATCCGCTTTTACCTGTGCATGTTGTTTATTATTTATATTTACTACTCCGTTGGTATTATTTTATTAATATGGATTTCCATTTATGACTGTTCAGGATTACTTATTAAAATTCCGCAAAATCAGTTCACTCGAAAGTCTGGAAAAACTGTTCGACCATCTTAACTACACGCTCACCGACGATAGCGACATTATCAATATGTATCGCGCTGCAGACCATCGCCGTGCGGAGCTTATCTCAGGAGGTCGTCTGTTTGATGTTGGTCAGGTACCCAAATCAGTCTGGCATTACGTGCAATAAAGAAGAAAGTAGCGCTCAACGTTAAAAGCTTTATAATAATTGCCCCAAAATGAATGGCATGTTTGATTGCGCGCGTAAACCTGGAGAAGAGATGACTACCACACCGGCACAACGTATCGGGGGCTGGCTACTTGGGCCACTGGCCTGGCTGTTAGTCGCATTGTTGAGCGCTTCGCTGGCGTTATTACTTTATGTCACTGCGCTGGCTACACCGCAAACCTTCCAAACGCTGGGTGCGCAAAGTACGGCAAATTTGCTGTTATGGGGCGTCTCTTTTATTACCGCGATTGCCATGTGGTATTACACGCTGTGGCTGACGATTGCGTTTTTCAAACGCAGAGCCTGTGTGCCTAAGCATTATATTCTATGGCTGCTGATCTCCGTGTTACTGGCGATTAAAGCGTTTGCGTTTTCACCGGTTCCGGACGCCTTTGCCGTGCGCCAACTGCTGTTCCCATTGCTGGCTGCAGCACTGCTGGTGCCCTATTTCAAACGCTCGCAACGCGTTAAATCGACGTTTGTGAATCCGTAATAACCCTACAGTTAACCTGTTGTCGCCTGTTGTAGATTGTCAGATAATAGGCGGCTTTTTTATTTCAGGCCGAAAAATGACTGATTACCTGCTGCTGTTTGTCGGAACTGTACTGGTCAATAACTTTGTACTGGTCAAGTTTCTGGGGCTCTGCCCGTTTATGGGCGTTTCCAAAAAACTGGAAACCGCAATGGGTATGGGCCTTGCCACGACGTTTGTCATGACACTGGCATCCATCTGCGCATGGCTGATTGACACCTGGATCCTCATTCCACTCAATCTCATCTATCTGCGCACGTTGGCTTTTATTCTGGTCATCGCCGTCGTCGTGCAATTTACCGAGATGGTTGTACGCAAAACCAGCCCTGCACTTTACCGCCTGTTGGGGATCTTCCTACCGCTGATCACCACTAACTGCGCGGTATTAGGCGTGGCGTTACTGAATATCAATCTCGGTCATAACTTTTTACAGTCGGCGCTATACGGTTTTTCCGCCGCCGTCGGCTTCTCGCTGGTGATGGTACTGTTCGCCGCCATCCGCGAACGCCTCGCCGTGGCGGACGTGCCTGCTCCGTTTCGCGGTAATGCGATTGCGCTGATTACCGCTGGTTTAATGTCATTGGCCTTTATGGGCTTTAGTGGTTTGGTGAAGTTGTAATGAATGCTATCTGGATTGCCGTTGCCGCAGTGAGTCTACTGGGTCTGGCGTTCGGCGCTATTTTGGGTTACGCCTCACGACGTTTTGCCGTCGAAGATGATCCTGTCGTGGAGAAAATTGATGAAATTCTCCCGCAAAGCCAGTGTGGACAATGCGGCTATCCGGGCTGTCATCCTTACGCTGAAGCGATCGGCTCTCAGGGCGAAAAAATCAACCGTTGCGCACCCGGAGGCGAAGCGGTGATGTTAAAAATTGCCGCCCTGCTGAACGTCGACCCGCAGCCGATTGATGGTGATGAACACGATGTTACCCCCGTGCGTATGCTGGCGGTCATTGATGAAAATAACTGTATCGGTTGTACAAAGTGCATTCAGGCCTGCCCGGTTGATGCGATCGTGGGCGCGACCCGCGCCATGCACACGGTGATGAGCGATCTCTGCACCGGGTGCAACCTGTGCGTTGACCCGTGCCCGACGCAATGTATCGAATTACGCCCGGTGGCCGAGACACCTGATAGCTGGAAATGGGATTTAAACACCATCCCTGTGCGCATCATTCCCGTGGAACAACATGTTTAAGTTATTCTCTGCATTCAGAAAAAACAAAATCTGGGACTTTGATGGCGGCATTCATCCACCAGAAATGAAGACCCAGTCGAACGGTACGCCGCTGCGACAGGTTCCGCTGGCGCCACGCTTTGTTATTCCGCTGAAACAACATATTGGCGCGGAGGGTGAGCTGTGCGTAAACGTAGGCGACACCGTGCTGCGTGGTCAGGCGTTAACCCTTGGGCGTGGTAAAATGCTTCCGGTACATGCGCCAACGTCAGGCACCGTTGTTGCTATTGCCCCGCATTCTACTGCACATCCATCGGCATTAGCTGAGCTGAGCGTTATTATTGACGCCGATGGCGAAGATCGCTGGATTGAGCGAGACGGCTGGGCCGATTACCGTTCCCGCAGCCGGGAAGAGCTGATCGCACGTATTCACCAGTTCGGCGTCGCCGGACTGGGTGGCGCAGGTTTTCCCACCGGCGTTAAGCTGCAGGGCGGCGGAGATAAAATTGAAACGCTGATCATTAACGCTGCTGAATGCGAGCCGTACATTACGGCTGATGACCGCCTGATGCAGGACTGCGCGGCGCAGGTCGTCGAAGGTATCCGCATCCTGGCGCATATTCTTCAGCCACGCGAAATTCTACTGGGCATTGAAGATAACAAGCCACAGGCAATTTCCATGCTGCGCGCGGTGCTGGCTGATTCACACGATATCAGCTTACGCGTAATCCCCACCAAGTACCCGTCAGGCGGGGCCAAGCAGTTAACGCAAATCCTGACCGGCAAGCAGGTTCCCCACGGGGGACGCTCTTCAGATATCGGCGTGCTGATGCAAAACGTTGGAACCGCCTACGCGATTAAACGTGCGGTGATTGACGGAGAACCGATTACCGAGCGTGTCGTGACGCTGACCGGCGAAGCCGTCAGCCGTCCGGGCAACGTCTGGGCGCGTTTAGGCACGCCGGTTCGTCATCTGCTCAACGACGCGGGCTTCTGCCCTTCCGCCGACCAGATGGTAATTATGGGCGGGCCGCTGATGGGCTTTACGCTGCCGTGGCTGGATGTACCGGTGGTGAAGATAACCAACTGTCTTCTGGCGCCCTCTGCCAGTGAAATGGGAGAAACGCCGGAAGAGAAAGGCTGCATTCGCTGTAGCGCATGCGCCGATGCCTGTCCGGCCGATCTCCTGCCGCAACAGCTTTATTGGTTCAGTAAAGGGCAACAGCACGACAAAGCAACAGCGCACAATATCGCGGACTGCATTGAATGCGGTGCCTGCGCCTGGGTATGCCCAAGCAATATTCCACTGGTGCAGTATTTCCGTCAGGAAAAAGCCGAGATTTATGCCATTAGTCAGGAAGAAAAACGTGCCGCTGAAGCGAAAGCGCGATTTGAAGCCCGACAGGCGCGACTCGAACGTGAAAAAGCAGCCCGTCTTGAACGTCACAAAAGCGCTGCCGTTCAGCCTGCGGCTAAAGATCATGATGCCATTGCCGCCGCGCTGGCTCGCGTAAAAGAAAAGCAGGCTCAGGCAATGCAGCCGGTAGTCATTCAGGCTGGCGAAAAACCTGACAATAGTGCCGTGATTGCCGCACGCGAGGCGCGTAAGGCGCAAGCTCGCGCAACCCGGATGGAAAACCCTCCCCAAACTGGAGGCAACAGCACAGAGGTCGACCCGCGTAAAGCTGCAGTGGAAGCGGCAATCGCTCGTGCCAAAGCCCGCAAGCTTGAACAGGAAACCGTAACGGAAACAGCCGAACCGGTGGATCCGCGTAAAGCCGCCGTGGAAGCGGCTATCGCCCGCGCCAAAGCCCGCAAGCTCGAGCAGGAAACCGTAACGGAAACAGCCGAACCGGTGGATCCGCGTAAAGCCGCCGTGGAAGCGGCTATCGCCCGCGCCAAAGCCCGCAAGCTTGAACAGGAAACCGTAACGGAAACAGCCGAACCGGTGGATCCGCGTAAAGCCGCCGTGGAAGCGGCTATCGCCCGCGCCAAAGCTCGCAAGCTCGAGCAGCAGACGGTTACGGAAACAGTCGAACCGGTGGATCCGCGTAAAGCCGCCGTCGCGGCCGCTATTGCACGCGCTCAGGCAAAGAAAGCCGCCCAGCAGCAGGTTGTAAACGAGGAATAAATGGTATTCAGAATAGCAAGCTCCCCTTATACCCATAACCAGCGCCAGACATCGCGTATCATGATGCTGGTGTTACTGGCTGCATTGCCGGGGATCGCCGCTCAGCTGTGGTTCTTTGGCTGGGGTACGTTGTTCCAGATAGTTCTGGCCGCCATCAGCGCTATCGCCGCCGAAGCGGGCGTGCTTAAACTGCGCAAACAACCCATTGTCGCGATTTTAAAAGACAACTCCGCATTGCTCACCGGGTTACTGCTGGCCGTGAGTATTCCCCCGCTCGCCCCCTGGTGGATGGTAGTTTTAGGCACGGTATTCGCCGTTATCATTGCTAAACAGCTGTATGGCGGCCTCGGTCAGAACCCGTTTAACCCCGCCATGATTGGTTACGTGGTGCTGCTTATCTCATTCCCGGTACAGATGACAAGCTGGCTGCCGCCGCATGAAATTGCGGCGACTGTGCCTGGTTTTTTTGACGCCCTGAACGTTATCTTTAGCGGACATACCGCCAGCGGCGGGGATATGAACACGCTGCGTATGGGTATTGATGGTATCAGTCAGGCAACACCTCTCGATACCTTTAAGACTTCGCTGCATGCAGGACGTACTGTTGAGCAGGTGATGCAATACCCAATCTACAGCGGCATGCTTGCAGGCGCTGGCTGGCAGTGGGTTAACCTTGCCTGGCTGGTGGGCGGCGTCGTGTTGCTATGGCAGAAAGCGATTCGCTGGCATATCCCGGTTAGCTTCCTGCTGTCGCTCGCCGTTTGTGCCACTTTAGGCTGGATTTTCTCGCCAGATTCGCTGGCATCGCCCCAGTTGCACCTACTTTCCGGCGCGACCATGCTGGGTGCATTCTTTATTCTTACCGATCCCGTTACAGCATCAACTACCAACCGTGGTCGCCTGATTTTTGGCGCACTTGCGGGCCTGTTAGTGTGGTTGATTCGCAGTTTTGGCGGTTATCCTGATGGCGTGGCTTTTGCCGTATTGCTGGCAAATATCACGGTTCCCCTGATTGATTATTACACCCGCCCTCGCGTGTACGGACATCGCTAAGGACTCCCTATGCTGAAAACGATTCGTAAACACGGTATTACTCTGGCGCTGTTTGCAGCGGGCTCGACGGGGTTAACCGCGGCAATCAATCAATTAACCAAGTCCACCATTGATGAACAAGCCGCGCTGCAGCAAAAAACGCTGTTCGATCAGGTTCTGCCAGGCGATCGCTACAATAATAACTTGTCCGAAAGTTGTTATCTGGTCGATGCGCAGGCGTTGGGCAAAGGCACTCACCGAGTGTATATTGCCCGCCAGGACGATCGTCCTGTTGCAGCAATTCTTGAAGCTACAGCGCCAGATGGTTATTCCGGGGCTATTCAACTGCTGGTTGGTGTCGATTTTTCGGGTACCGTGTTGGGTACGCGGGTGACCGAACATCATGAAACGCCAGGGCTGGGTGATAAAATCGAACTGCGACTGTCCGACTGGATCACCCACTTTAGCGGCAAAACGATCGCTGCGGGTAACGACGCTCACTGGGCGGTGAAAAAAGACGGCGGCGACTTTGACCAGTTTACTGGCGCAACCATTACGCCGCGTGCGGTAGTTAATGCAGTAAAACGCGCCGGTTTGTATGCGCAGACGCTGCCCGCGCAACTTCCTCAACTTAGCGCCTGTGGAGAATAAACCATGAGCGAAATTAAAGACGTTATTGTCCAAGGGTTATGGAAAAATAACTCCGCGCTTGTGCAGTTACTCGGGATGTGTCCGCTGTTGGCCGTTACCTCGACCGCCACTAACGCGCTGGGCCTGGGACTCGCGACTACGCTCGTCCTGACGCTGACGAACCTTACGATTTCAGCCCTTCGTCGCTGGACACCGCCTGAAATTCGTATTCCGATTTATGTCATGATCATCGCCTCCGTGGTGAGCGCGGTGCAAATGTTGATCAATGCCTACGCTTTTGGCCTGTATCAGTCTCTGGGCATCTTTATCCCACTGATTGTGACCAACTGTATTGTTGTTGGCCGCGCTGAAGCTTTCGCAGCCAAAAAAGGCCCTGCGCTATCCGCACTCGATGGCTTTTCCATCGGCATGGGCGCAACTGGTGCCATGTTTGTTCTGGGCTCGCTACGTGAAATAATTGGTAACGGTACACTCTTTGATGGCGCAGACGGTTTGTTGGGTAGCTGGGCCAAAGTATTGCGCGTTGAGATCTTTCATACCGATACGCCGTTTCTGCTGGCCATGCTGCCACCAGGCGCGTTTATTGGCCTGGGTCTGATGCTGGCTGTTAAGTATCTGATTGATGAGAAAATGAAGAAACGTCGTGCCGAGGCGGCTGTCACGGACAGTCCGGCTGGTGAAACAGGGAATGTGTAATGAACAAAGCAAAACGGCTGGAAATACTGACGCGCCTGCGTGAGAACAATCCGCATCCGACAACCGAGCTAAATTTTACATCGCCGTTCGAACTGCTGATTTCAGTCTTGCTCTCCGCGCAGGCCACCGATGTCAGCGTCAATAAAGCGACGGCTAAGCTCTACCCCATCGCCAATACGCCAGCCGCGATGCTGGAGCTAGGCGTTGAAGGGGTTAAGTCCCACATCAAGACAATCGGTTTGTTTAACAGCAAAGCGGAGAACGTGATTAAAACCTGCCGCATTCTGCTGGAGCAACATAATGGTGAAGTGCCTGAAGACCGGGCCGCATTAGAAGCCCTGCCCGGGGTTGGGCGAAAGACGGCTAATGTGGTGTTAAATACCGCCTTTGGCTGGCCCACTATTGCCGTAGACACCCATATTTTTCGCGTTTGTAATCGTACCCAGTTCGCCCCGGGTAAAAACGTTGAGCAGGTTGAAGAGAAGCTGCTGAAAGTCGTACCCAGTGAATTTAAAGTCGATTGCCATCACTGGTTAATTCTTCATGGTCGCTATACCTGCATAGCCAGAAAGCCGCGCTGCGGTTCCTGTATTATCGAAGATCTTTGCGAATTCAAAGAGAAAGTCGATATCTGATGCTGCCGGGGCATACTGCTTGCCCCTCGCTAACATAACGATTAGTTATGCACTCCCCTGAGTTTATTTTCCCGACAATGATGCCGTTCAACCGCGCATATCTAATGCAATATTCTTGTTAATTAACACCTGAGCAGGTTAATCGTTTTTTTAGTAAAAGAAATTTCTATCTATACGTGATCCAGATCATCCAGATAACACAATGTTAAAAAATATTTATTTTTTAGTTAAAGTGACAATCAGATGACCTAACTGAACAGTTTCTAAACAAAACATTACACTGGCTATTTTTCAGATAATGGCCTATATCACTGGATTCAAGCGCAAATAGCAGAACATATCGCCACATTGCGGTTTTTACCCTGATTAAACAGTGTAAAAATCTGCCATTTTTCAAATGAAGAAATTTAACGCTAGATAACATTTCACAGTCCCGACGATTTCACCAGCCATGATATATGTAACAGATTATTACAAACCACTTGTCTGAATGGTCAAGATAGTGAACATTACTTTCCGTTTCCCCTCCCACTATAACAATCGGACGGATGAACTTGACTCATCACGTGCCTGAACACCCCCGTTGATATGGGATGTAAAAAAAGAGGTAAAAGTGTCTACTGCAAACAATAAACCAACAGAAAGCGTAAGTTTAAACGCCTTCAAACAACCAAAAGCGTTCTATCTCATTTTCTCTATTGAGCTGTGGGAGCGTTTTGGTTATTACGGCCTGCAAGGAATTATGGCCGTCTACCTGGTTAAACAACTGGGTATGTCAGAAGCGGATTCCATCACCCTTTTCTCGTCCTTTAGCGCCCTGGTGTACGGTCTGGTTGCCATTGGCGGCTGGTTAGGTGATAAAGTTCTGGGTACAAAACGTGTCATTATGCTGGGTGCCGTTGTCCTGGCCATCGGTTATGCGTTGGTAGCATGGTCCGGTCACGATGCGGGTATCGTTTATATGGGCATGGCGGCCATCGCGGTCGGTAACGGCCTGTTTAAAGCAAACCCATCATCCCTGCTCTCTACCTGCTATGCCAAAGATGACCCGCGTCTTGATGGTGCATTTACCATGTACTACATGTCCGTCAACATCGGTTCATTCTTCTCTATGCTGGCAACACCGTGGTTGGCTGCGCATTACGGCTGGAGCACCGCGTTCGCTCTGAGCGTCGTGGGTATGCTGATTACCGTTGTTAACTTCGCATTCTGTCAGCGCTGGGTTAAACAGTACGGTTCTAAACCTGACTTTGAGCCGATCAACTTCCGTAACCTGTTGCTGACTATTGTTGGCGTCGTGGTACTGATCGCTATTGCAACCTGGTTGCTGCACAACCAGCAGATCGCTCGTATGGTTCTGGGCGTCATTGCTCTGGGTATCGTGTTTATCTTCGGTAAAGAAGCATTCACCATGCACGGTGCTGCGCGTCGTAAAATGATCGTCGCCTTCATTCTGATGCTGGAAGCGATTATCTTCTTCGTGCTGTACAGCCAGATGCCGACCTCACTGAACTTCTTCGCGATTCGTAACGTTGAGCACTCTATTCTTGGCATTGCTTTCGAACCTGAGCAGTACCAGGCACTGAACCCGTTCTGGATCATCATTGGTAGCCCAATCCTCGCCGCTATCTATAACAAGATGGGCGATACTCTGCCGATGCCAACCAAGTTTGCGATTGGTATGGTGCTGTGTTCCGGTGCGTTCCTGATCCTGCCTCTGGGTGCTAAATTCGCTACTGATGCGGGCATCGTTTCCGTTAACTGGCTGATCATCTGCTACGGTCTGCAAAGTATCGGTGAACTGATGATCTCCGGTCTGGGTCTGGCAATGGTGGCTCAGTTGGTTCCGCAACGCCTGATGGGCTTCATCATGGGTAGCTGGTTCCTGACCACTGCCGGTGCAAACATCATCGGTGGTTACGTAGCCAACATGATGGCTGTACCAGAGAACGTCACTGACCCGCTGATGTCCCTTGAAGTCTACGGTCGTGTGTTCCTGCAGATTGGTGTTGCTACGGCTGTTATCGCTGTTCTGATGCTACTGACGGCACCGAAACTGAATCGTATGACTCAGGACGATGACGTCAATGAGAAAGCCTCTAAGGCCGCGACAGCGTAATTCTCAGGGAAACTCTTTTTCAGGCCGCTAACTGGTGTTAGCGGCTTTTTTTTTGCCTGAGCTAGCACTACCATACGATATACCTCAGCCAAAAGGAGTTACCGATGAAACTGTTCTACAAACCGGGCGCTTGTTCTCTTGCTTCCCACATCACACTTCGTGAGAGCGGTAAAGATTTCACGCTGGATGGTGTTGATCTGATGAAGAAGCGCCTGGAAAACGGCGATGATTTTTTCGCGGTAAACCCAAAAGGGCAAGTTCCCGCGCTGCTGCTGGATGACGGTACGCTACTGACCGAAGGCGTCGCCATCATGCAATACCTGGCGGACACCGTTCCAGACCGTCAACTCCTTGCCCCGACCAGCAGCCTCTCCCGTTACAAAACCATTGAATGGCTTAACTACATTGCGACAGAACTGCATAAAGGCTTTACCCCACTGTTCCGTCCCGATACGCCGGAAGACTTCAAGCCAACCGTTCGCGCGCTGCTGGAGAAAAAAATGCAGTATG
Source organism: Citrobacter sp. RHBSTW-01044 (assembly GCF_013781945.1). Classification (NCBI taxonomy): domain Bacteria; kingdom Pseudomonadati; phylum Pseudomonadota; class Gammaproteobacteria; order Enterobacterales; family Enterobacteriaceae; genus Citrobacter; species Citrobacter sp. RHBSTW-01044. The sequence goes on from NZ_CP056180.1 coordinate 2,498,929, forward strand.
TGAACGACGCGCTGCAAGATAACCAATGGATCTGCGGTTCGCGCTTCAGCATTGCGGACGCCTATTTGTTCACCGTGCTGCGTTGGGCCTATGCGGTTAAGCTGAATATGGCAGGATTAAGCAATATCGATGCGTATATGGCGCGTATGGCTGAACGTCCGGCGGTTGCCGCGGCGTTGAAAGCAGAAGGGTTAAATTAATTGTTGTTGCCGGGTAGCGCTTGCGCTTACCCGGCCTTCAGCCAAACGCAGGCCCGATAAGCGTGAGCGCCATCGGGCATTGGTTACAGCTGCGTCGCGCTGAAGTAGTGTTCAGGTTTCGCGATACAATCCTGCGCAGCCACAACCTGCAGCTCATACTCGTGCATTTTTTTGGTGGCAATCATCACTTCGTACACCGCCGCCGTCACGTGCTCCAGCGCCTGCTGTAAAGACGCGCCCTGCAGCAGTTTAACCAACAACAAGCCGCTGGTGACATCACCCACGCCAACCGGTTGACGTGCGCCAAAATCGACTAACGGTCGGCTGATATGCCATGCCTGTTCAGCAGTAACTAACAGCATCTCGAAACGATCTGCGCTGATACCCGCGCGAGCCAGGTGCTTCACCAGCACAATCTCTGGTCCCTGAGCGATGAGTTCACGCGCTGCCGCCACGGCCTCATTAACATTGTTCACCGCATGCTCGCACAGAATTTCGAGCTCAACCAAGTTCGGGGCGATAATATCGCTGGCTGGAAGCGCATGGCGTACATGAAACTCCGCTACGCCCGGCGCGACGATACACCCTTTTTCCGGATGGCCCATCACCGGGTCACAAAAATATTTCGCCTGCGGATTGGCCGCTTTTACTTTGCGTACAATACCCAGAATATGCTCGCCCTGTTCAGCCGAGCCAAGATAGCCGCTCAGTACTGCGTCACAAGTCTGGAGTTTATCGATATCTGCAATGCCCTGGACAATGTCAGTCAGATGACTCGGCGGCATAACGCAACCGCTCCATTTGCCGTACTGTGTGTGGTTAGAAAACTGAACGGTATTCAGCGGCCAGACATTTGCGCCAAGACGACGCATTGGAAATTCTGCTGCACTGTTGCCTGCATGACCAAAAACAACGTGGGACTGGATGGCGAGGATATTCTTCATTTTACTTACCACAACCCTGAAAAAATAAAGGGGCGTAGTTTCCCACGCCCCTGCTAACTAAATCTTACTTCCAGCAAATCAGACAATAGTTCTTCTTGCCACGGCGCAGTAAGGTGTAGCGCCCGAACAGGATATCACTCTCCTGGAAGAAATATTCCGGATCGGATTGCTTCTCACCGTTGATGGTCACCGCATTAGACGCGATAGTCTTACGTGCCTGGCCGCGAGAAGGTTGCAGCTCGGAGTCCACCAGCGCCTGCATCAGATCGGCACCTTTGTCCATCTCGATCATCGGCACGCCATCCTGCGCCAGCTGTTCGAAATCCGCTTCGCTCAAATCGCTCAGATTACCGTTGAACAAGCTTTCGGTAATACGTTTTGCCGCTACCAGACCTTCTTCGCCGTGAACCAGACGCGTTACTTGCTCAGCCAGAACATACTGGGCGCGCGGCGCTTTACCGCTATTTTTATCTTCTTCTTCCAGCGCATTGATCTCTTCAATGTCCATGAAGGTGAAGAATTTCAGGAAGCGATAAACATCCGCATCGGCGGTATTGATCCAGAACTGGTAGAATTTGTACGGACTGGTTTTCTTCGGATCCAGCCACACAGCGCCGCCTTCCGTTTTACCGAATTTCGTGCCGTCAGCTTTAGTGATCAACGGAACGGTCAGACCAAACACCTGGTTCTGGTGCAGACGACGGGTCAAATCGATACCCGAAGTAATATTGCCCCACTGGTCAGAACCGCCAATCTGCAGCGCAACACCGTGCAGTTTGTTCAGGCAGGCAAAGTCATAACCCTGCAGCAGGTTGTAAGAAAACTCGGTAAAAGAGATCCCCTGATCGTCACGGTTCAGACGCTGCTTCACCGCTTCTTTGTTGATCATCTGGTTAACGGAGAAGTGTTTGCCGATATCACGCAGGAAAGTCAGTACATTCATACTGCCAAACCAGTCATAGTTGTTCGCAGCAATCGCCGAGTTGTCGCCACAGTCGAAATCGAGGAACGGTGCAACCTGTTTGCGGATTTTATCCACCCACTCCTGCACGGTGTCTTCGGTATTCAGTTTACGCTCAGCGGCTTTAAAGCTCGGGTCACCAATCAGACCGGTTGCGCCGCCCACCAGTGCGACAGGTTTATGGCCTGCCTGCTGGAAGCGTTTCAGGCATAACAATGGAACCAGATGCCCCAAATGCAAGCTGTCAGCGGTAGGATCGAAGCCGCAATAGAGCGCGATCGGGCCTTGCGCCAGTCGCTCTGCTAACGCTTCCTCGTCCGTCACCTGGGCCACCAGCCCCCGCTCTTGCAATTGTTTAATCAAGTTACTGCTTGCCATCAAAATCTCCATGTATAAAACGACTGCACCTTAGCCGGTACACGACTTTTCGCCTGATGCGAAAGAAACATAGAATAAAGCGCCGGATTGTTCAGCACCAGCGCTTAAAACAAGAATTTTGCATCTTTAGGGGGCCAGGCGATCAATTTTCCACGCGTTATCTTCGCGTTGGTATAAAAAACGATCGTGCAGACGGTTTTCGCCACCCTGCCAGAACTCCATCTGCTCAATACTCACGCGAAAGCCTCCCCAGAAACTGGGCAGTGGAACTTCACCTTGCTGAAACTTCTGCTTCAGTTCGAGGAATTTGCTTTCCAGAATACCGCGCGCGGAGATCCGACTGGATTGCTTAGAGACCCAGGCGCCAATCTGGCTATCACGTGGGCGACTGTGGAAGTATTTCACCACTTCCAGCGTGGATAGGCGCTCAGCCTTGCCGATCACCATCACCTGCCGTTCCAGCGTATGCCAGGGAAACAGGAGGCTGATGCGTGGGTTTTTCTCAATCTGATGTGCCTTACGGCTACCGAGGTTGGTATAGAAAACCAGCCCTTTGTCATCATAATGTTTGAGCAACACGATACGCTGATAAGGCTGACCGTTTTCATCGACGGTAGCAACGACCATCGCAGTGGGATCGGCCAGTTTGGCGTCACAGGCTTGCCCCAGCCAGCGCTCGAACAGCGCAAGGGGCTCGGCGGGAAGATCGCGGCGGCGGAGACCGCCTTTCGTGTATTCACGGCGCAAATGCGCGATTTGCTGCAATTCGTCGTTATCAGACATGATGTTGGCTACGGATTGTCAGTGGGTGACGCTATTGTGCGCCGCCCAGGTGAAAATCTCAACGCTTCGGGTTCTGTAACTGACAGTTATTTAGCACAATTCTGTCTCGTTTATAGACCGTTGCCTCATCGCCTTTAGACCAGAAGACGTAAATACCATCGGTATAGCGAGCACCTGATGCCGACACGCCCTGTTTGAGGTTCAATAGCTGATTATCATAAACAAAACTCGCCATCTGACGGGTATTGTTCAGCTTCACGGTAAGCGGTTTTTCGTCACAGCGGTATTCGAGGGTATCCGTTTGCATACGCTCGACAAATTGGTTGTACACGCTGCACCCGCTAAGCAGTACCGGCAGACACACTAACAACAGTTTTTTCATAGCCATATCCTGAAGACTTTCCTGGTCCTGGAGGGTAATGGCACCCTCCCTAATATCCCTAGTTTATCGACATATGGCGCTGAATAATTTCAGTTAACTCTGAGTTCGTGGGTTAGCAGGGTAAATTGCCCCTAAAACGCTCGGTTCTGATGCGCCGGTCACAGAAGGCAGATTTCCCGGTAATCCCGCCAGCGTTCGCCACGCCAGCCAGGCAAAAGCCAGGGCCTCCATATCATCGCCGCTGATCCCAGCCTCATCGGTTGAAGTGACCTCTGTCCCTGGCAATAACGCCGCCAGACGCATCATCAGTAGCGGATTACGGCTGCCGCCGCCGCATACCATTAGCCGTTCACAGCCTCCGCTTAGCAAGACCTGCTCGGAAATGGTCACCGCCGTCAGTTCGGCAAGCGTCGCCTGCACATCCCGCGGGCTTATTCCCGGGAACTGCGCCATATGACGTTCTATCCAGCCATAATTGAAATACTCGCGGCCAGTGCTTTTCGGCGCAGGCGCAGAAAAATAAGGATCGTTAAGCATATTTTGCAGTAAAGGCAGGATCACCGTTCCCGATGTGGCCCACTGCGCATCTTTGTCGTAGGGTTGGCCGCATTGCCGCCAGATCCAGGCATCCATCAGCATATTGCCCGGCCCGGTGTCGTAACCGCGAACGGGTTGCTGTGGGATAAGCAGAGACAGATTGGCAATTCCGCCAATGTTTAGCACCATCCGCCGCTCCGTTGGATGAGCCAACAGCGCCTGATGAAAAGCGGGAACCAACGGCGCGCCCTGCCCGCCGAGAGCGATATCGCGGCGACGAAAATCGCCGATCACCGTTATCCCGGTACGCGCGACGATTTGATTGTTGTCGCCAATTTGCAGCGTGTGCGGCGCAATTCCCGTCGGTTCATGCCACACGGTTTGCCCATGACAGCCAATCGCAACGATCTCCTGCGGTTTCAATTTTTCCTGTGCCAACAGTGCATTCACCGCCTCGGCAAACAGATAACCGAGCTGTGCGTCGAGTTGGCCAAACTGCGATAGCGTAAGCTGCTGCCCCTGGCAGATATCCAGGATCGCCTGCTTTATATGGAGAGGGATAGGCCAGGTCAGACTCGCCTGTTGCGCAACCATCGTTTCATCTATTGTCGCCAGCACAACATCGACACCATCAAGGCTGGTTCCAGACATTACACCGATAAAACGGCCCGATTTCATATGTCATCCTTTTAAGCAAATTAGCCTTGACACTCAACCATAAAGTGCCGACTAATGCCATGCTTCCTTAATGATTTTTGAGGGCTAATCATTACAATGGACGCTTTATTACATCAATTATATGAATGATTCGTTTATACTCGGTATATCCGATTTCGGTTAAGATTTTCATATTGTTCCAGTAGAACATGTGACCTTAGGCTCACAAGTGCCATATAATTTAGCCATGAAGGGTGCTTTATTAGCGTTTCGTGGTGTTAAAGGAGATTTGTAAATGATTAAACGTGTGCTGATTGTTGCATTAATGGGTGTGTCTTTGGCGGGCTGCGTTAACAATGATAGCCTTTCAGGCGACGTATACACCGCATCCGAAGCGAAACAAGTTCAGAACGTAACCTACGGTACAATTGTTCATGTTCGTCCGGTGCAAATCCAGGGTGGTGATGACGCAAACGTGATTGGCGCCATTGGTGGTGCGGTACTCGGCGGGTTCCTGGGTAACACCGTCGGCGGCGGTACGGGTCGTTCATTAGCCACGGCGGCTGGCGCAGTTGCCGGTGGCGTAGCGGGTCAAGGTGTACAAGGTGCGATGAATAAAACCCAGGGTGTAGAACTGGAAATCCGTAAGGACGACGGTAATACCATCATGGTGGTTCAGAAACAGGGTGCAACCAAGTTCTCAGCTGGCCAGCGCGTTGTTATGGCTAACAACGGCAGCCAGGTTACCGTGTCTCCACGCTAATCGAATTCACGTGTGGTCAGGCTCTGGCCACACGTCATCTTATCGTTTCAGCCCTGTGACTGTAGTTCAATAATATTGTGTTCCAGTCTGGCGACCAGTTTAATCAGCAGATCAATTTCCTCAGCTGAAATCCCTTCCAAAATTTCTCCACGCGTCTTGTTGATAACCGCTTCCATATCTGCAATCAGCGGCTCTGCTTTTTCTGTCAGTTTAATTCTCTTAGCCCGACGATCGCTGGCGCAAGTCTGTCGTGAAATGAGTCCCTTTTCTTCCAGCTGGTCAAGCGTGCGTACCAACGAAGGCTGCTCGATGCCAATCGCTTTAGCCAACTGAATCTGCGATTGATCAGGCGGCAATTGATGAATGTTGTGCAGCGTAACCCAATGCGTCTGCGTCAACTCCAGAGGTTTCAGGCGATGGTCAATCAGAGCACGCCAAATGCGCACCAACCGTGCCAGATCAGAACCTAATGGCGATTCCAATTTCATCTCCTTATAATTAGCTTGCTAAGTTATTATGCTGATTTTAGAATAGTGTGCAGCATTTGTATTCCCAAAACAAATGTATTGCCAAATTTGCTTACCGGCTGACATTTTTTCAGACATTATGCGTTACAGAGACTCATTGTCTCTTTTTTGCTAAACCTATAGCAATGCTCTCTTCCGCCAAGGATTTTGCCCGTGAAGTTTATGTTTAATGCAACAGGATTGCCCCTACAAGATTTAATGATCGGAGCATCTGTCTACTTCCCTCCTGTTTTCAAGGCGTTTGTAGCAGGATTTATTCTCTGGCTGATTGTTCATCGCCTGCTACGCGACTGGATTTACTCCGGCAAAATCTGGCATCCCCTGTTAATGGATCTGTCACTCTTTACGCTTTGCGTATGTCTGGCCTTTGTAATGCTGATTGTGTGGTGATTATGTCGCTTAAAACCATTAAATACTTCTCCACCATTATAGTCGCTGCCATCGCAGTTTTCGCCGGATGGTGGATGTGGAATTACTATATGCAATCGCCCTGGACACGTGATGGCAAAGTGCGTGCTGAGCAGGTCAGCATCACGCCGCAGGTCTCAGGCAGCATTAGCGAACTCAATATAAAAGATAACCAGTTTGTGAACAAAGGCGATGTCCTTTTTATCATCGACAAGACGCCGTTTCACATTGCTGAACTGAATGCGCAAGCGCAGCTGGCGAAGGCACAGTCCGATCTGGCGAAAGCCAATAACGAAGCCAACCGCCGCCGTCATTTATCGCAAAATTACATCTCAGCCGAAGATCTGGATACTGCTAACCTCAACGTGAAAGCCATGCAGGCCAGCGTTGAAGCAGCCGAGGCCAGTCTGCGCCAGGCACAGTGGCAACTGACGCAGACGGTGGTCAAAGCGCCCGTAGCGGGCTGGGTCACCAACCTTTCAACTCGTACTGGAGACTACGCCTCAACCGGTAAGCCCCTGTTTGCCCTTGTCGACAGCCACTCTTTCTATGTGATGGGGTATTTTGAAGAAACCAAGTTGCGCCACATTCGTGAAGGTGCTCCTGCGGTTATCACGCTCTACAGCGGCAACATAAAGTTACAGGGTCACGTATCCAGTATTGGTCGCGCCATCTACGACCAAAGTGTGGAAAGCGATTCCGGCCTGATTCCCGACATCAAACCCAATGTGCCGTGGGTGCGTCTGGCCCAACGCGTTCCGGTCCGCATCGAATTCGACGCTCTGCCGCAGAATGTCACCCTGGTTTCTGGTACGACCTGCAGCGTGTCTATCGGCCAGCGTAAATGAAACTGTCCCACCTGATGCCAGGCCATTGGCCGTGGTTTAAAGCCACGGTAGCGCAGTGGCGTTATGCGTTGCGAAATACCATTGCGATGTGTCTGGCGTTAACATTCGCCTATTACCTGAATCTGGATGAGCCCTACTGGGCGATGACCTCGGCGGCAGTGGTCAGCTTTCCCACCGTCGGCGGGGTTATCAGCAAAAGTCTGGGTCGTGTTGCGGGTAGCTTGCTGGGCGCCACCGCCGCGTTGATTATTGCCGGTCATACCCTCAATGAGCCGTGGTTGTTTTTGCTGAGCATGTCAGTGTGGATCGGTTTTTGTACCTGGGCCTGCGCGCATTTCACCAATAACGTCGCCTATGCCTTTCAACTGGCCGGTTATACGGCGGCGATCATTGCTTTTCCCATGGTCAATACCATAGAGATTACGCAGTTGTGGGATATCGCTCAGGCCCGCGTATGCGAGGTCATCGTCGGTATCCTGTGCGGCGGCATGATGATGATGATCCTCCCCAGCACCTCCGATGGCACCACATTGCTTACCGCGCTGAAAAACATGCATTCGCGTTTACTGGAGCATGCCAGCTTACTCTGGCAACCGGAGACAACGGATGAGATTCGCACAGCTCATGAAGGTGTTATCGGTCAGATTCTGACCATGAACCTGCTGCGTATTCAGGCGTTCTGGAGTCACTACCGTTTTCGCCGTCAAAATGCGTTGCTCAATTCGCTGTTGCATCAGCAGTTACGTATGACCAGCGTGATCTCCAGTCTGCGCAGGATGCTCCTGAACTGGCCCACTCCCCCGGATAATACCCGGGAAATCATCGAACAACTGCTCAGCGAGCTGGTCAAATCCAATACCGACACCTACACCGTCGCGCGTATTATCGCCCCCCTGCGTCCTCTCGATGCGCGCGACTATCGGCACGTCGCCTTCTGGCAACGACTGCGTTATTTTTGTCGGCTGTACTTACGCAGCAGTCATTATCTGCATTTACTGGAAAATGGCGTTACCGCCGAGCGTATTACTATCGCCCGCACGCCAGGACTTGCCCGTCATACCGATAATGCGGAAGCCCTCTGGAGCGGATTGCGTACGTTCTGTACCCTGATGCTTATCGGCGCATGGAGCATTGCCGCGCAATGGGAATCAGGCTCTGGCGCACTAACGCTCGCGGCCATCAGCAGCGTGCTCTATTCCGCCGTAGCCACGCCGTTTAAGTCGCTTTCTTTGCTGATGCGCACATTGGTTCTGCTGTCGCTGTTTAGCTTTGTGGTTAAGTTTGGCCTGATGGTGCAAATCTCTGACCTCTGGCAATTCATTCTGTTTCTCTTCCCGTTGCTCGCTACCATGCAACTCCTGAAGCTGCAAATGCCAGCGCTGGCGGGTCTTTGGGGACAGCTAATCGTGTTTATGGGATCGTTTATCGCGGTGACTAATCCGCCGGTTTATGATTTTGCTGATTTCCTGAATGACAATATGGCGAAAATCACCGGCGTGGCGCTATCGTGGCTGGCATTCGCCATTCTGCGGCCTGGATCGGATGCGCGGAAAGGTCGCCGCCATATTCGCGCCCTGCGCCGGGATTTTGTCGATCAGCTCAGCCGACATCCCTCGCTCAGTGAAAACGAATTTGAGTCGCTGACCTATCACCACGTCAGCCAGCTCAGCAACAGTCAGGATGCCCTGGCGCGACGCTGGCTATTGCGTTGGGGGGTTGTCTTGCTGAACTGCTCGCACGTGGTGTGGCAACTGCGCACCTGGGAGGTGCGTTCAGATCCTCTGGCTCGCGTCAGAGACGTGTGTATATCGCTGCTTCGCGACGTAATGAGTGAGCGCGGCGTTCAGCAACGGCCGCTGAATGCCACGCTGAGTGAGCTACAGCGTATTTGCGACACGCTCGCCCACCATCATCAACCTGCGGCGCAAGAACTGTCGGCGCTTATCTGGCGACTACACTGCTCGCTTTCGCAGCTCGAACAGGCGCCTCCGCCGGGTACGCTAGGCAATTGATTATTTAATAACGCCACAGGCGTAGCGCGCTCCGCCACCGCCAAGCGGTTTTGGTTGATCGGACATATTATCGCCACCGACATGGATCATCAGCGCTTTGCCTTTAACCTCATCGAGCGTTTTCAGCCGCGGCGCAATGACCGGTGTTGTGGCGTTACCGTCGTTATTCACCACCAGCAGCGGCAGGTCGCCCATGTGGCCTGCGCCTTCCGGACCTTCGTGCTTGCCGGTTTGGTGCGGATCATAATGGCCTCCAGCCGATTCCGCGGCTGAGGCTTTTCCTTCTTTAATCGCCGGTTGGCAACTGCCATTCGCATGCACATGGAAGCCATGTTCACCCGGCGGCAGCGCTTTCAGATCGGGCGTAAACTCCAGCCCTTTCCCGGTTTCAGCAATAGTGACCGTACCAATCGCCTGGCCGACGCCTTGCGACGTTACCAGATTCATTGTCACTTTTTCTTCACTGGCAGCCTGCGCACCTGCACAGGCGAGTAGAGTAATAATGGCCAAACTCAAACGCTTCATAAGACCTCCGTCCAAAAGGTGTCTGATTGATAAGTGTAAACCAGTGACACAAATTTGAACGGAGAAGCGTCAAAAACGCGATTACGGTACGTCGTAACCCAGCGCAGCTTTGCGAATACGGAACCACTGCTGGCGAGACATGTTCAATGACTCAGACTCAACGGCGGCGCGTACACGCTCTATCTTCCCTGAGCCAATAATCGGCAGCGGCTGAGACGGCAGACGTAAAATCCAGGCGTACACCACCTGCTCAATGGACTGCGCGTTTAACTCTTCTGCGATTGTGGCAAGTTCATTACGTAATGGCTGGAACGCATCGTCATTAAACAGACGACCACCGCCGAGGCAGGACCAGGCCATCGGACGAATGCGCAGTTGTTGCAGTTGATCTAAAGTACCATCCAGCAGGAGCGGCTGATGTACCGGTGAGATCTCAACCTGGTTAGTCGCCAGCGTGAACGGCAGACGCGATTGCAGCAGTGAGAACTGTGCCGGGGTGAAGTTAGATACGCCAAAGTGACGCACTTTTCCGCTATGGTGCAATTTTTTGAACGCGTCGGCTACGTCGTCCGCATCCATGAGCGGATCGGGACGGTGGATGAGCAGCAAATCAATATGATCGGTCGCCAGTAACTTCAACGATGCTTCCGCACTGGCAATGATATGCGCGCTGTCGGTAATGTAATGACCCAGCGCATTTTCCGTGCGTGCCGTCGTGGCGATCCCGCACTTGGTAACAATCTGCATTTTTTCACGCAGATGCGGAGCCAGCTTCAGTGCCTCACCAAACGCCGCTTCACACTGGTATCCGCCGTAAATATCGGCGTGATCGACGGTGGTAACACCCAGATCCAGATGTTCTTCAATAAAGCTGACTAGCTGGCGCGCGGACATATTCCAGTCCATCAGGCGCCAATACCCCATTACAAAGCGAGAAAATTCCGGACCTTGCGGCGCAATAGTAATACGCTGAACCATAGCAGCTTCCTTATAAGTAAATGTGCATCGAGTATACGCAATTACGCTTTTAAAAGAGTGAAGGTTGTTGCGGTTCTTCCGAAGGGTTGGCTTTGTTTGCTCGTAATTTACGCATCAGGCGCTGACGACAAAGCCGTAGCACTTCCTGCTTTTCGGCATCGCTCATCTTTTGCCAGTTAAAACGCTCATCCCGACTGCGAAAACAGCCGCGGCAAAAACCGCGCTCGTCAGACTGACATATTCCACGGCATGGGCTCTGGACGGGGAAAAACTCCAGCTGTTCGGCCACATCCCCTCCTTTAGTAAGATTGATATACCTATTGAAGACGTTAACTGAATTTCTCGCAAGCGCTATTGCATTAGACCGACTGGTCTATTACACTCCTTTCCATGAACAAAATCACTGAACACGATACACGCGAACATCTGCTGGCGACTGGCGAACTGCTGTGTATGCAGCGCGGCTTCACCGGTATGGGCTTAAGCGAACTACTGAAAACCGCTGAAGTCCCCAAAGGTTCGTTTTATCACTATTTTCGCTCTAAAGAAGCGTTCGGTGTTGCGATGCTGGAACGCCACTATGCGGCCTATCATCAGCGACTGGCTACGCACTTTGATACGGGGGCAGGAAACTATCGCGACCGCATTCTGGCCTACTATCAGGAAACACTGAACCAGTTTAGTCAGCACGGCATTATCAGCGGTTGTTTAACCGTAAAACTGTCCGCCGAAGTGTGCGATCTGTCAGAAGATATGCGCACGGCGATGGATAAAGGCGCGCGGCACATTATTGCGCTGTTAGCGCAGGCGCTGGAGAAAGGTCAGGCAAACCATTGTCTGTCCTTTGTTGGCGAGCCGTTACAGCAGGCGCAGGTATTGTATGCGCTGTGGCTGGGCGCCAACCTGCAGGCCAAGATTTCTCGTAGCGCCACCCCGCTGGAAAATGCGCTGGCGCACGTTAAAACCATCATTACTACGCCTGCCGTTTAACAGGCGTTTTTATTTCTTTTATTACTAGACGACCGGTCTATTCAGGAGTGCCATATGTCATCTGAAAAACTTTTTTCCCCACTGAAAGTGGGTGCTATTACGGCAGCAAACCGCGTATTCATGGCGCCACTGACGCGTCTGCGCAGCATTGAGCCTGGCGACATCCCTACTCCGCTGATGGCCGAGTATTACCGTCAACGCGCCAGCGCGGGTCTTATCATCAGTGAAGCTACACAGATTTCCGCGCAGGCAAAAGGCTATGCGGGGGCACCCGGCTTACACAGCGAAGCGCAAATTGCCGCATGGAAAAAAATCACCGCTGCCGTACATGCGGAGCAAGGTCATATTGCGGTCCAGTTGTGGCATACCGGGCGCATCTCTCACGCCAGTCTGCAGCCCAACGGTCAGGCACCGGTCGCACCTTCCGCGATTAGCGCCGGTACCCGGACCTCGCTTCGTGATGAAAATGGTCTGGCAACGCGTGCGGATACCTCAATGCCGCGTGCGCTGGAAACGGAAGAAATTCCCGGCATCGTTAATGACTTCCGTCAGGCGATTGCCAACGCGCGCGAAGCGGGTTTCGACATGGTTGAACTGCACTCCGCTCACGGCTATCTGCTGCACCAGTTCCTGTCGCCAACGTCTAACCAGCGTACCGATCAATACGGCGGCAGCGTCGAAAATCGTGCACGTCTGGTGCTGGAAGTTGTCGATGCCGGTATTAAAGAATGGGGTGCCGATCGCATCGGTATTCGCGTCTCCCCAATTGGCTCATTCCAGAACGTTGACAACGGCCCGAACGAAGAAGCCGATGCGCTGTATCTGATTGAACAACTGGGCAAGCGCGGAATCGCTTACCTGCATATGTCTGAGCCGGACTGGGCTGGCGGCGAGCCGTATTCCGATGCGTTTCGCGAAAAAGTTCGTGCACGTTTCCACGGTCCGATCATTGGTGCGGGTGCCTACACACCTGAAAAAGCAGAAGCACTGATCGAGAAGGGCCTGATCGACGCCGTTGCTTTTGGTCGCGCCTATATCGCTAACCCGGATCTGGTTGCGCGCCTGCAGCGTAAAGCGGAGCTGAATCCGCAACGTGCCGAAAGCTTCTACGGCGGCGGCGCGGAAGGTTACACCGATTATCCTACCCTCTAACGTCACAAACTACGTTCTGCCATTGATAGCGGCGTAACAACGCCGCTATACTAAAACAACATTTTGAATGTATTAGCCATTTTCGAAGGGGAAAAAGATGCGTTTACTTCATACCATGCTGCGCGTGGGTGACCTGCAGCGTTCCATCGAGTTTTATACCAACGTGCTGGGCATGAAGCTGCTGCGTACCAGCGAAAACCCTGAATACAAATACTCCCTGGCCTTTGTCGGCTACGGCCCTGAAACCAGCGAAGCCGTGATCGAACTGACCTATAACTGGGGTGTCGACAAGTATGAGCTGGGCACTGCCTACGGTCATATCGCCCTGAGCGTAGACAACGCAGCCGAAGCCTGTGAACGTATTCGTCAGAATGGCGGTAACGTCACGCGTGAAGCCGGTCCGGTAAAAGGCGGCACCACCGTAATTGCGTTCGTTGAAGATCCAGACGGTTACAAAATTGAACTGATCGAAGAGAAAGACGCCGGGCGCGGCCTGGGCGACTGACCTCCCCACGGGCGCAGATCGTCTGTGCCCGTAGTTTTATACTCATCATTTTGCCATAATACGCGCTGCAATTTTCCCGTATTAAGAGACCCAGATGTCCGATAACGCTCAACTTTCCGGTCTGTGTGACCGTTTTCGTGGTTTTTATCCTGTCGTCATTGATGTCGAAACCGCAGGGTTCAATGCCAAAACCGATGCGCTGCTTGAGATCGCAGCCATCACACTGAAAATGGATGAACAAGGCTGGCTGATGCCGGACACGACGTTACATTTCCACGTAGAGCCATTTGAAGGCGCGAATTTGCAGCCGGAAGCCCTCGCCTTTAACGGAATTGACCCTAACAATCCGCTACGCGGAGCGGTCAGCGAATATGACGCTCTGCATGCCATCTTTAAAATGGTGCGTAAAGGCATTAAAGACAGCGGCTGCAATCGGGCGATCATGGTGGCGCATAACGCTACGTTCGACCACAGTTTTATGATGGCCGCAGCAGAACGCGCCTCGCTCAAACGTAATCCATTTCATCCGTTCGTCACCTTTGATACTGCGGCCTTAAGCGGCCTGTCTCTGGGGCAAACTGTGTTATCGAAAGCGTGCCTGGCGGCAGGAATGGAATTTGACGGGACTCAGGCGCACTCGGCGCTGTATGACACCGAACGGACGGCCGTGCTGTTTTGCGAAATTGTTAACCGCTGGAAACGTCTCGGCGGCTGGCCTCTTCCCGTACCTGAAGAGGCATAACGGACCGATAAAAAAAGCGACCATCACGAGGTCGCTTTTTTATTTACGCTGATATTATTCAGCGTCCGGCTCTTCGGTTTTGTATTTCGCCGCTGTTTCTTTAATCAGCTGCTGCAACTCACCGCGCTGGTACATTTCGATCAAAATGTCACAGCCGCCAACCAGCTCGCCATCAACCCACAGCTGCGGGAAGGTTGGCCAGTTTGCGTATTTCGGCAGCTCGGCGCGAATATCCGGGTTCTGCAGAATATCAACATAAGCAAAGCGTTCACCACAGGCGGACAGCGCCTGCACAGCCTGAGCGGAGAAACCGCAGCTTGGCAGTTTAGGGGAACCTTTCATGTACAGGAGAATCGGGTTTTCAGCGATCTGGCGCTGGATTTTTTCGATAGTGGTGCTCATTATCTTGCTTCCTTAAACTTCTTTTACGGCAGTAGTCTGACATTGTAGCGGGTCAGACAGGCAACGGAAAATAACATTTTCATTACGCGTTATTATTTTATCCCCTGACGCCAAAAGTTGCATTCACAATCTCATTTATCCCCTTAAAGCCTGTGGATTTGATTATTCGTTCACCAACGCCAACTTTAATTGCTGATTTTTTTTGCGCTCGGTTACGAAACGTAGTTTTAAACAAAAAAGCTATTAACTTTCCCTCTTTCTATAGATTAGAATCATCAAGTTTTGAAAATCACACGCAGGCATGATAGACCTGCCTTACCAGAGGATTGCTCAGTGGCGCGGATAAACCGAATCTCGATCACGCTCTGTGCTTTACTTTTTACTACACTGCCCTTTACGCCCATGGCTCATGCTTCCAAGCAGGCCAGGACGACACCTACCCATTCCCACACCATCAAAACGGTAGATAAAAAGAAAAGCGCAACAACCAGCCAAAAAACAACAAAGACCAGCAAAAAAACGGCGACAAAAACCACCAGCAAAACCAGCACCAAAACCGCTTCCTCTTCTAAACATCGCACTGCCGCTCCGGCAAAGTCGACTAAAACGGCAAACCGTCGTGGTAAAAACACCGCAGCACAAACCGCTGCCGTTACCTGGACTGAAAAATGCACGCCGCGCAAAGGTCATAAGCCGCGCTGTGTAAAAGTGAAAACCACCGCACCAACGACGCTGGCTGACGCGCATAAAGTGAAAGTGCAGAAAGCCACTAAAACCGCCATGTCCACGCTGATGAACCAAATCGGCAAGCCTTATCGCTGGGGCGGCACCTCACCAAGAACCGGGTTTGACTGCAGCGGTCTGGTCTATTACGCCTATAAAGATCTGGTGAAATTCCGCATTCCACGTACAGCGAACGAAATGTATCATCTGCGCGATGCTGCGCCGATTGAACGTGGCGAACTGAAAAATGGCGATCTGGTATTTTTCCGTACCCAGGGGCGTGGAACTGCCGATCACGTTGGCGTTTATGTTGGCAACGGTAAGTTTATTCAGTCACCGCGCAGCGGCCAGGAAATTCAAATCACCTCTCTGAGTGAAGATTACTGGCAGCGCCACTATGTGGGCGCTCGTCGGGTAATGACGCCAAAAACAATTCGTTAAAAACTTACCCTACAGTACCTGCTGTAGGGTAAGTTCTTCTTTTGCATAACCTTTCAATTTGCTACCCTATCCTTACTCACAATGAGGCTATTGTGTGTACTCAATACAAATAATAAGGAGAGAAGCAATGTCGTTTGAATTACCTGCATTACCGTATGCCAAAGATGCTCTGGCACCGCACATTTCTGCCGAAACGCTGGAATATCACTATGGCAAACACCATCAAACTTACGTGACTAATCTGAACAACCTGATTAAAGGCACGGCGTTTGAAGGCAAATCACTGGAAGAGATCGTACGTAGCTCTGAAGGCGGTGTATTCAATAACGCAGCACAGGTATGGAACCACACGTTCTACTGGAACTGCCTGGCACCGAACGCAGGTGGCGAACCTACCGGTAAACTGGCCGAAGCAATTGCCGCCTCCTTTGGCAGCTTTGCGGATTTCAAAGCGCAGTTCACCGATGCCGCTATTAAAAACTTCGGTTCTGGCTGGACCTGGCTGGTAAAAGGAACAGATGGCAAACTGGCTATCGTTTCCACCTCCAATGCAGGTACACCGCTGACCACCGACGCGACGCCGCTGATGACCGTTGACGTATGGGAACACGCCTACTACATCGATTATCGCAATGCCCGTCCTGGCTACCTGGAAAACTTCTGGGCGCTGGTGAACTGGGAATTTGTTGCGAAGAACTTCGCAGCATAAAAAAGATGACGCAGAAGGAGAACCCTTCTGCGTTTTAGCATTAATTCGCGGTAGTGAACGCCTCTTCAGGCTGTTTGCGCGCCGAGATAAAGACCAGCAGCAGCGCAAGTCCTGCCACAATTGCCCCCATCACCGGAACAAAGCTATAGCCCAACCCACCGGAAATCACCGCCCCACCGGCTGCGGCACCCAGAGCATTCCCCAGATTAAACGCGCCAATGTTGACTGACGATGATAATCCAGGCGCTTCGCTGGCAACGCGCATCACGCGCATCTGCAACGGCGGAACGACCGCAAACGTCGCTGCCCCCCAGATGACCATACTGACTGCCGCACCCAGCTCATTACGCGCCAGGAAAGGAATGGCCAGCATAATAATCATCAGCAGCAGTAAAAAGCCTTTCAGCGTACCGTTAACGGAACGGTCAGCCAGTTTGCCACCAAGATAGTTACCGATTGAGAAGCCAACGCCAATCAGCACCAGCATACCGGTCACAAACGCCGGTGTGGCATGGGTAATCGTATGTAACACTGGCGAGATATAGGTATAAAGCGTGAACATCGCCCCGGCTCCCAGAACGGTCGTCAGCAGCGCCGACAGCACCTGCGGACGCATAAGTACCGCCAGTTCGCTACGGACATCCGGGCGCTCTCCCGCCCCACCTTTGGGTAATGAGAAGAACAGGCTGACCATGGCAATGACGCCCAGACCCGCCGTTGCCATAAACGACATACGCCAACCGATGGTTTCACCAAGCCAGGTCGCCGCAGGAACACCGCCGATATTGGCAATGGTCAACCCCATAAACATGGTTGCCACGGCGCTGACCTGCTTATGTTTGGGTACTACGCTTGCAGCGACAACGGAGCCAAGACCAAAAAATGCCCCATGGTTCAGACTGGTCAAAATACGCGATAACATCAGGGTGGTGTAATCCGGCGAAATAGCCGAAAGCACGTTGCCCAGCGTGAAAATCGCCATCAGGAATATCAACGCATTACGTCGCGCACGATGGGACAGCAGTAATGTCATCAGCGGAGCACCCACCATCACCCCAACCGCATACGCGCTGATTAACATTCCGGCCGCGGGAATCGAGACATCCACACCTTTGGCAATGACGGGCAATAATCCCATTGGCGAAAATTCAGTGGTGCCAATACCAAACGCGCCGATCGCCAGCGCCAGTAAAGGATAATTGAGTTTCATATTTCGACTCCGTAACGTCGAGCCGGGGCGCGACATAAAATAAGAGTCAAAAGCATGACATTGATCGCAAAATTAATAAAGTTAACAAAATTGCAAAAGACTTTTGCTTATTCGCAAACAATCGACGGGAAAGGAAAGCGGAAAGGATGAGGGAGAGCGAACTCCCTCGGGGGAAATCAATGCAGCGCTGCGGTCAGGCCACCCGCGACGATCAAACCCAGAACAATAATGGTAGTCACTAACGAAAATTTCAGATCGGTGCTCATCAAGTTTTCTCCTTTTTATTCCCACACAAAAAGTGATATTGCGCATTTTTACACACTTGAAAGCAAAAATCTCTCACGATTTATATTGATAACTGCTTTTAACTCTTCCCCTTTTCGTTAAGATCAGACAAAATTCCACGCTTACTTGATTAGCGTACCGGCCATTGACCCCTTCCTGACGTTCCGTGTCGTTTTCCCGGCGTGCCGCAACCCTTACGTTGCGCTAAGGGTGTGTTAAGGCAAACGTTTACCTGGAGTATTCTCAGGAGCTTAGGATATGGTCTGGAGTGAGATGTAATGGCAACAATTAAAGATGTAGCGAAGCGAGCAAACGTTTCCACTACAACCGTATCACACGTAATTAACAAGACGCGCTTTGTCGCGGAAGAAACGCGTAATGCTGTCTGGGCGGCGATCAAAGAGCTGCACTATTCTCCGAGCGCCGTGGCGCGCAGCCTGAAGGTGAATCACACCAAGTCTATTGGCTTGCTGGCCACCAGCAGCGAAGCGGCCTATTTCGCTGAAATTATCGAAGCCGTTGAGAAAAACTGTTTCCAGAAAGGCTATACCCTGATTCTGGGTAACGCATGGAACAGCCTCGAAAAACAGCAGGCTTATCTGTCAATGATGGCGCAAAAGCGCGTTGATGGTCTGCTGGTGATGTGTTCAGAGTATCCGGAGTCGCTGCTTTCGATGCTCGAAGAGTACCGCCATATTCCGATGGTCGTCATGGACTGGGGCGAAGCTAAAGCCGACTTTACCGATACGGTCATTGATAACGCCTTCGAAGGCGGTTACATGGCGGGTCGGTATCTGGTAGAACGCGGTCATCGTGAGATTGGCGTGATCCCAGGCCCAATGGAGCGTAATACCGGAGCCGGGCGTCTGGCAGGCTTTATGAAAGCGATGGAAGAAGCGCTGATTAAAGTTCCTGAAAACTGGATTGTGCAGGGCGATTTTGAGCCTGAATCGGGCTATCGCGCCATGCAGCAAATTCTGTCACAGTCGCATCGTCCGACCGCCGTCTTCTGCGGTGGCGATATCATGGCGATGGGTGCGCTGTGCGCCGCTGACGAGATGGGACTGCGCGTACCGCAGGATGTTTCGCTCATCGGTTACGACAACGTGCGCAATGCCCGCTTCTTCACGCCGGCTCTGACGACCATTCACCAGCCTAAAGATTCACTGGGGGAAACGGCCTTCAACATGCTGTTAGACCGTATCGTGAATAAACGTGAAGAGTCGCAGTCTATCGAGGTTCATCCGCGCCTGGTAGAACGCCGCTCCGTTGCCGACGGCCCGTTCCGCGATTACCGTCGTTAAGACTGTTGTGCGGGAGCCTCATCGGGCTCCCGCAACCATTCCTTATTCAGCGTTTCACTATCCCCTAAATAGTCCAGCAGCCAGCTCAATGCCGGCGACGTATCGTTCTGTTGCCATGTCAGGCAGCATGCGGCATCAGGAAATGGATTCTCCAGCTGTAGCGCGACCCATTTGCCGCTATCGATCCACGGTTTGGCAAAATGCGTCGGTACCATACCCACGCACAAACCTGCCGATAAACAGGTCGCAGAAGATTCCCAGTCAGGCACCACGACGCGCTTTTGGTTATCCAGCAGCCAGGTAATACGCTTAGGAAGCGTCCGCGACGTGTCTTCACGCACCAGCGACGGCCAGTTGCGCAACGTGTCGTCGCTTAGCGGTCCGGGCATTGACGCCAACGGATGATGGCTTGCCACCACGCAGCTCCAGCTCAGCATTCCCATGTCGCGGAAGGTATAGCGCCCCCCCACCGGAATCGCCTGCGTGGCGCCGATTGCCAGCTCAACGCGCCCATCGGACAGCGCATCCCAGACACCGTTAAACACCTCCTGGAAAACCAGCAGTTCCACATCATCAAAATGACGATAGAAATCCACGATCATCTGTCGGGTACGATCCGGGCGGACAATGTTATCTACCGCGATCGCCAACTGCCCGCGCCAGCCATTGGCAATTTGCTGACATTGCTGGCGGGTGATCTGCATTTTTTTGATAACAGAGCGGCCTTCCTTGAGAAACCATGCACCGGCAGGCGTCAATTCCACGTCCCGATGGCGTCGCTCAAAAAGCGGCACCGCCAGCCACTCTTCCAGTTGACGCACGGTGTAGCTTACCGCCGAGGGTACGCGGTGCAACTCCTGCGCGGCCGAACTAAAGCTACCGTTACGCGCAACCGCATCCACAACTTCAAGTGAATATTCCGACCACATGTTCTGCCTACAAAAAATTTGAAATCAGTAAGCAAATATTAGCGTTTCACAGCAAGAATTACACTCACTACACTCAGCGGCATTGTACTACTGCTAAAAAAAGAGAAATGATGATGCAACCTGGGAAAGGATTTTTAGTCTGGCTGGCGGGTCTTAGCGTACTCGGCTTTCTGGCAACGGATATGTATCTGCCCGCCTTTGCCGCAATTCAGTCCGATCTGCAGACGCCTGCATCTGCCGTCAGCGCCAGCCTTAGCTTATTCTTAGCGGGTTTTGCCGTCGCGCAACTTCTGTGGGGGCCGCTCTCTGACCATTATGGTCGCAAGCCTGTTTTGCTACTGGGTTTATCCATCTTCGCGCTGGGCAGTCTGGGCATGCTGTGGGTTGAAAATGCCACCGGTCTGCTGGTACTGCGCTTTGTTCAGGCCGTTGGCGTTTGTGCGGCATCGGTTATCTGGCAGGCGCTGGTCACCGATTATTATCCTTCACAAAAAGTAAACCGCATCTTTGCCACCATTATGCCATTGGTCGGGTTATCCCCGGCATTAGCGCCGTTATTAGGCAGTTGGATCCTCGTACATTTTTCCTGGCAGGCCATTTTCGCCACCCTGTTTGCCATTACCCTGATCCTGATGCTTCCGGCTCTGCGCTTAAAACCAACAGCTAAAGCACGCGACGACAGCCAGGATAAACTGACTTTCGCTACCCTGTTGCGCTCAAAAGTTTACCGCGGAAACGTGCTGATTTATGCCGCCTGCTCCGCGAGCTTCTTCGCGTGGCTGACAGGTTCCCCGTTCATCCTCAGCGAAATGGGCTACAGTCCGGCGGTGATTGGCCTGAGCTATGTTCCACAAACCATCGCTTTCTTAATTGGTGGTTACGGCTGCCGCGCTGCGCTGCAAAAATGGCAGGGCCGTCAGTTGCTGCCCTGGTTACTCATTCTGTATGCCTTTAGCGTAGTGGCCACCTGGGCAACCGGCTTTGTTCACCATGTTGCGCTGGCTGAAATCCTCATCCCATTCTGCGTTATGGCGATTGCCAATGGAGCAATCTACCCAATTGTTGTGGCTCAGGCGTTACGTCCTTTCCCACAAGCTACGGGACGCGCAGCGGCATTGCAGAACACACTGCAACTGGGTTTATGCTTCCTGGCAAGCCTTGTGGTTTCCTGGTTGATCGCCACCCCGCTGCTCACCACCACCAGCGTGATGCTGACAACGGTGCTGCTGGCGGCCGCGGGTTACAAAATGCAGTCGCAGAAGGCTAACGCCCCGCACACAGATGATCGGGCGCAAATTGCCCACGGTGAGTCTCACTAGTAATCACCCTTGATAATTGATTAGCCTGCTAATATTTATTGGTTGAATCGTCAAAAATTCAGGCCTATACTGATTTCCGGTTGTTAAAAAAACGATAATTGTTATGTTTTAACGGGGACAAGAACGTTCCCGTTTTCCCATGGATGGTCTTTTCGGCAAGGGTTCCTCCCTTCCTCTGTTCTACGTCGGATTATAGATTTGCGGATTAATTCCGTGAGAGTTCTCACAAAGCCCAAAAAAGCGTCTACGCTATTTTAAGGTTCTGATCACCGACCAGTGATGGAGAAGCTATGAGTTCATCGTGTATAGAAGACGTCAGCGTACCGGATGATGACTGGTACCGCATCACCAATGAATTATTGAGCCGTGCAGGTATTACCATTAATGGTCCGGCACCGGCAGATATTCGCGTAACGAACCCCGATTTTTTCAAACGCGTATTGCAGGAAGGATCGTTAGGGTTGGGCGAAAGTTATATGGATGGCTGGTGGGATTGCGACCGGCTGGACATGTTTTTTTGTAAAGTCCTGCGCGCCGGTCTTGAAAACCAACTCCCCCGCCACTTTAAAGATACGCTCCGTATCGCCACGGCTCGCCTGTTCAATTTACAGACCAAAAAACGTGCGTGGGTCGTCGGCAAAGAACACTACGATTTGGGCAACGATCTCTTTACCCGCATGCTGGACCCTTATATGCAGTATTCCTGCGCCTACTGGAAAGATGCCGATACCCTGGAATCTGCCCAACAGGCGAAGCTAAAAATGATTGCCGAAAAACTGCAGTTGAAGCCAGGCATGCGGGTGCTCGATATTGGCTGCGGCTGGGGCGGCTTATCCCAGTTTATGGCGTCACAATATGGCGTTAGCGTGGTGGGCGTGACCGTTTCGGCAGAACAGCAGAAAATGGCGCAGGCGCGTTGTGCGGGGCTGGATGTCACAATTTTGCTGCAGGATTATCGCGACCTTAACGACAAATTTGATCGCATTGTCTCCGTCGGCATGTTTGAGCATGTGGGGCCGAAGAACTACGCGACTTATTTTGAGGTGGTTGATCGTAATTTAAAACCCGACGGCCTCTTTTTGCTGCATAGCATCGGTTCCAAAAAGACCGACAATAACGTTGATCCGTGGATCAATAAATATATCTTCCCGAACGGCTGTTTACCGTCAGTTCGCCAGATTGCCAACGCCAGCGAGCCGCATTTTGTGATGGAAGACTGGCATAATTTTGGCGCGGATTACGATACAACGTTGATGGCATGGCACGAGCGTTTCATGAGATCCTGGCCTGAAATCGCCGATAACTATACCGAACGCTTTAAACGGATGTTCAGCTATTACCTGAACGCCTGCGCCGGTGCGTTTCGTGCTCGCGACATTCAGCTGTGGCAGGTGGTTTTTTCCCGCGGCGTTGAACACGGCCTGCGCGTTCCCCGCTAATCGTTATCACCCCCGTGCCAACGGGGGTTTTACACTCTGGCTTAGGCTCCCGCCTCACCCGTTACGTTACTGATGGCGTTTTCACGCGCCGCCAGTACGCGCTCAACGGTATCAACCACCGCCTGGGTTTGAGGATCGATTTCGATATTGACCCGCGCGCCTAACTTTTTCTTACCCAGCGTCGTACGTTCCAGCGTTTCCGGGATCAAATGCACACAGAAACGCGTCGGTGTCACCTCGCCGACCGTCAGACTGATGCCATCAATTCCGATAAATCCTTTGTACAAGATGTATTTCATCAGCGACGGGTCCTGAACTTTAAACCACACCTGGCGGTTGTTCTCCGAGGTCAGAATTTTCGACACTTCGGCGGTCGTCATAATATGGCCCGACATTAAATGTCCGCCAATTTCATCACTGAATTTTGCCGCTCGCTCAACGTTGACCAAATCCCCAACCTTCAGGTCACCCAGATTGGTGATACGCAGCGTTTCTTTCATCAGATCAAAGCTTATCTGGTTACCGTTGATTTCGGTTACCGTCAGGCAGCACCCATTGTGGGCAACCGATGCGCCGGTCTCCAGCGCATCCAACATATATTCAGGTAACTCCACAACATGCGTACGAAAATTTGGTTTTTCATCAATGGACACCAATTTCGCGGTGCCCTGCACAATACCCGTAAACATACTTCTAACTCCTGAACTGAATTAAGACATCTCTGCACAGCACAATAGCAGGTGGAAATTCAGGTTGCCAGCGATGCGCCGCTACTGCCTGTTTTTTCACTGGAGAATTACGTATTCCTCGCTACAATAGACTGAAATTTCCCCTGCTTTTTCTCCTTGCTGCCATATAAGGCGGCTTTTTTAGTCTCTCAAATAACAACAATATAGTGGTGTACACGTGCAAAAGTATGTAAGTGAAGCGCGTCAGTTATTAGCTCTGGCAATTCCGGTGATTCTTGCGCAAATCGCTCAAACCGCAATGGGATTCGTTGATACCGTCATGGCGGGCGGATACAGCGCCACGGACATGGCGGCCGTCGCCATTGGCACATCTATTTGGTTGCCGGCCATTTTGTTTGGTCACGGACTGCTGCTGGCCTTGACGCCAGTGATTGCGCAACTCAATGGTTCCGGGCGCCGCGATCGTATTGCCCATCAAATACGCCAGGGTTTCTGGCTGGCGGGCAGCGTCTCCATTCTGATTATGATCGTGCTCTGGAACGCGGGATACATTATTCGCTCCATGCATAACATCGACCCGGCGCTGGCAGATAAAGCCGTCGGCTACCTGCGCGCGTTGCTGTGGGGCGCGCCGGGGTATTTGTTCTTCCAGGTAGCCCGTAACCAGTGTGAAGGTCTGGCCAAAACCAAACCGGCGATGGTGATGGGATTTCTCGGCCTGCTGGTGAACATTCCTGTTAACTATGTTTTCATTTATGGGCATTTTGGCATGCCGGAGCTAGGCGGTGTGGGCTGCGGCGTGGCAACAGCGGCGGTTTACTGGGTGATGTTTATCGCCATGCTGTCATACGTTAAACGCGCACGCTCGATGCGTGATATCCGTAATGAGCGTGGTTTCCAGAAACCGGACACCGCCGTAATGAAGCGCCTGGTACAGCTGGGTTTACCTATCGCGCTGGCGTTATTTTTCGAAGTGACGCTGTTTGCTGTGGTGGCGCTGCTGGTTTCCCCGCTGGGGATTGTCGACGTGGCCGGACACCAGATCGCGCTCAACTTCAGCTCGTTAATGTTCGTCCTGCCGATGTCTCTGGCTGCAGCCGTCACCATTCGAGTCGGTTATCGTCTGGGCCAGGGTTCCACGCTGGATGCGCAAACCGCAGCCAGAACAGGTCTGGGCGTCGGCGTCTGCATGGCGGTTATGACGGCGATTTTCACCGTGACATTCCGTGAGCACATTGCCCTGCTCTACAACAATAACCCGGAAGTTGTCGCTCTGGCAGCGCAGCTCATGTTACTGGCCGCGGTGTATCAAATATCGGACTCTATCCAGGTTATTGGCAGCGGTATCCTACGTGGTTATAAAGATACGCGTTCCATTTTCTTTATTACCTTTACGGCATACTGGGTACTGGGTCTGCCGAGCGGTTATATTCTGGCGCTGACCGATCTGGTGGTTGACCGGATGGGACCGGCAGGATTCTGGATGGGCTTTATTATCGGCCTGACCTCTGCGGCAGTGTTGATGATGCTGCGGATGCGTTTTCTGCAGCGCCAGCCGTCAGCGGTTATTTTACAACGCGCCGCACGATAATCCCCAAATAGCCGCCATCTGGCGGCTTTTTTATATCCTCAAAACGGGCTGGCGTTTTGGGCCGTCATCCATTCCTGACTGACCGGATGCCTGAAATGCAGTTCACTGGCATGCAGCATCAGTCTCGACGTCCGTTCGGTGCCTGGCAGCAGACGCCCACCATATAAATCGCACCCCAAAATGGGATGCCCCAACTGCTGACAGTGGATCCGCAACTGGTGGGTACGCCCGGTTTCAGGCGTCAGCCTTACCCGCGTCAAAGCGAGTAATGTCCCATCTTGCTGGCGATGATGAAAACGCTCAATAACCTGATAGCGCGAGCGCGCGGGTTTACCGTTAATGGCGCAAATCGACATCAGTGGAAACAGCGCCGGGTCTTTAGCAATCGCTGCGTCTATAACGCCTTCATCGTTTTTCAGATGCCCGCACAACAACGCACTATACACCTTGCTTACCGCGCGCTGACTGAACTGCTGGCAAAGCGCGGCGTTGATAGCCTTGTTACGGGCAATCACCATCAGCCCTGACGTCCCAAAATCAAGCCGATGTACCAGCGTACAGCCGGGGTAAATCTGTACCAGCCGGTGATGTACCGAATCGAGATTCTGCGGATTTTTCCCCGACAAACTAAGCAGTCCGGTGGGTTTATTGATAAGCACCAGATGCTCGTCCTGATAGAGGATCGCTATCTCCTCATGACAAGGCGGGGCAATAAAGGTATCAAGGATCGTAGACATGAGCGGCCAGGATGAAGTGTGGAAACGGATGATAGCGAATTTTTACCACGCAGGCGAATCAGGGCGCTTAACCAATGACAATCATTGCATGATAGAGTGTGGGATATCCTGAGTGCGATGAGAGGGTTACACCGTGCAACAAATCGATTTCTACATGGTAGATGCCTTTACCACTACGACGTTTGGCGGTAATGCCGCAGCAGTATGCCCGCTCGATGATTGGTTGCCCGATGAAATATTATTAAAAATGTCGCAGCAGCATAACCAGTCGGAAACCGCTTTTTTTGTCGCCAATGAGAATGGCTTCGAGCTGCGTTGGTTTACCACGCAAGGCGAAATTAATCTGTGTGGGCACGCCACGCTTGCCGCCGCACATGTCATCTTTGAACATCTGGATTTCCCGGAAGCGACCATCCATTTTGCCACCCGTTTTGTGGGGCCACTGACGGTCACGCGCAGCGGTGATTGGCTGACGCTTGATTTTCCTGCCTGGCAAAGCGAACCTGCCGAACCGCCCGCCTTACTGCTGGAAACATTGGGCATCACCGAATATAAAGAAGTGCGCGTCGCGCGCGATTACATGGTCGTGATGGAGAATCAACAGCAGGTTGAGGCTGTGCGCCCGAATATCCACGCCATGATTCCCCTCGGGAAAATGGTATGTATCACCGCGCCGGGTGACGGGGAATACGATTTCGTCAGCCGTTTCTTCTGCCCGGGTGAAGCGGTCGCGGAAGACCCGGTCACCGGTTCGACGCATAGCATGCTGATTCCTTACTGGGCTGCAAAACTGAATAAAACGCAGATGCTGGCGCGCCAGGTCTCTGAACGCGGTGGCGATTTACGCTGCCAGCTGACAGGAACGCGTGTTTATATTGGTGGACAAGCAGTAACTTATCTGACGGGTAAAGTGCTGTTACGCTAGCAGCCTTACCCAAATTAACCAATCCATGGAGGATTTATGGCGAACAAACTCGTGCAGATACACTTTGATTTTCCTGGTCCGTTTGGCGCTGAGATGTCACATCAACTTGTTGAACTGGCCGAATCCATCAACCAGGAGCCGGGTTTCATCTGGAAAATCTGGACCGAGAACGCAGCAAACCACGAAGCGGGTGGCATCTACCTGTTTCAGGATGAAGACAGCGCTCTGGCCTATATCAAAAAACACACAGCCCGCCTGAAGCACCTGGGTGTGGAAGACGTGACGTGCAAAATCTTCGATATCAATGAACCGTTAAGTAAGATTAACCACGGCCATATCGGCTAATTTTTGGCTTTAACGCCCCGCCCCGGGGCGCTTCTTCACTCCCCTGCTTTACCCTCATCAAAAGCGTTCCCCCTCTTTCACCGCGCCAGGATAGCTATATAACGTGGGTCACGTTTGCCATAGTTCACAAAATCATCATCTGTGAAAACTATCACTAGCCGAACGCGGTTTGAAAGCGTATAAAATAATACAAACAGTATTATTTTATACAAAATGAATTACCACTAACTACAGGAGATTCTCTTATGTCCGTGGACATTACATTGAACTCATCTGCAGGAGGTTTTCCGCCTGCAGGTCATTACTCACACAGTACAACGGCTGGCGGATTCGTCTTCATTTCTGGTCAGTTGCCGGTCACAAGTGATGGCGAAAAAAAAACCGAGGCCTCTTTTGAAGAGCAGACGCGGCTGGTACTGCAGAATATTGATGCCTGCCTGGCTGGCGCTGGGGTTTCTCGACAGCACCTGGTGTCAGTACGCGTCTATGTAACAGATATCAACCAATGGCCAACGTTTAACAAAATCTATGGGGAGTGGATCGGTGATTTCCGGCCCTCCCGCGCGGTAGCGGGCGTTGCAGAACTTCATTATGGTTTCGCGCTGGAAGTTGAAGCTATAGCCCTGGCCCCACAAGCATGACGTTTAACGACATACAGGTGAACAACAATGACTGAGATGACACTGCCTGATTATAACGATGTTGCCGCCGCGGCAGAGCGCATCGCCGACTATGCCAACAAAACGCCGGTGATGACCTCCCGAACGGTTAATGACGAATTTGGTGCTGAAGTTTTCTTCAAGTGCGAAAACTTCCAGAGAATGGGCGCGTTTAAATTTCGCGGAGCCATGAATGCGTTACGCCAGTTCACGCCAGAACAACGCGCTGCGGGCGTCGTCACCTTTTCGTCCGGCAACCATGCGCAGGCCATTGCCCTGTCGGCAAAATTGTTGGGGATCCCGGCGACGATTATCATGCCGCATGATGCCCCGGCGGCTAAAGTTGCAGCCACAAAAGGCTATGGTGGAAATGTGGTGATTTACGATCGCTATACCGAAGATCGTGAAAAAATCGGACGGGAGCTGGCAGAGAAACAAGGATTGACGCTGATCCCGCCATACGACCATCCGCACGTGATTGCGGGCCAGGGTACCGCCACAAAAGAGCTGATTGAAGAAGTGGGTCAGCTAGACGTTCTTTTCGTGTGTCTGGGCGGTGGCGGCCTGCTTTCGGGCTCCTCACTGGCAGCCAGACATCTGTCACCTGACTGCATCATCTATGGTGTCGAGCCGGAGGCAGGAAACGATGGTCAACAATCGTTTCGCAGCGGAAAGATTGTTCATATCGATACGCCGAAAACCATTGCTGACGGTGCTCAGACCCAACATCTCGGGAATATTACGTTTCCGATTATCCAGCGAAATGTGCACGATATTCTGACTGTCTCAGACGATGAATTAGTCGCCTCGATGAAATTTATCGCTGAGCGAATGAAAATTGTCGTGGAGCCGACTGGCTGTCTGGGTTTTGCCGCCGCCAGAGCGCGCAAAGCTGAACTTCGCGGCAAAAAAATCGGCATTATCATCAGCGGCGGGAACGTGGATATCAGCCGCTACAGTGAATTCCTTGCCGGGTAATCAAGAAGGTATCTGCCATGCGGATACCTTATTACCGTCTGAACACTCGCGTCTGGAAAAGCGAACCCTGCTCACTGTAAACTGCCCGCAATCATGGCAACAGGCATCACCGCAGGAGACTGGCATGCCAAAAACCGATAACAACTCACTTCTCAGCCAAATTGACACTATCGCCAGGGGCTTGAGCGAGACCTTCTCTCCGTTTTGCGAAGTGGTGGTTCATGATCTCAAAAATCCTGAACATGCCATTTTATCCATCCATAATAACCTGTCCGGGCGAGAACCCGGTCAACCGGCAACAGAACTGGGTCTGGCGCGAATCGCATCGCCTGAATTTCCCAGCATTATTGCCAACTACAGCAACCAGTTTGCCGATGGCCGCCCGGTGAAAAGTACCTCCATCGGCATCAAGGATGACGAAGGCAAATACGTAGCAGCACTCTGTCTGAACGTGGATATGACGCTGTTTCGTGGCATGCAGAGTGCTCTTGCGCGTTTTACTGAAACCGCTGACTCTCCCATTAAGGAACATATCGATCCCGGCAGTAACGAAGTCATCCGCCAGCGTATCGATGACTTTGCCGCTAAATGCGCAACGACGGCCCGCGCCCTGAAACCTGAAGACCGTAAACGACTGATTCAACAATTACGCAAAGACGGTTTGCTGAACGTACGAAAATCTATGGACACAGTGGCGCAGCATCTGGGCGTCTCCAGAGCAACCGCGTATCTGTATGCCCGCCAGTCGGCTCAGGCTGGCGAATAAACCCGGTTATGCGGCGCTCAGCAAGGTATATCCGCCTGGCTCATGCAGCAAGCCAGCGCGGCATATTCCCCCAATCGCGGTGCATCCAGCCATTGATAAGTTCATTAAGTTGCTGACGATCCTGTAGGTGATTTTGCATATTTTGAATTCCTGATAATTGACTATTTTTGAACGTCTGCTACGCCTGTGTAATCTAGTCCCGGGAATAGGCAAAAGTTCGATTTATTCAACAAGGTTACCTGCCGATAAAACAACGATTCCCTGTCGCTGCACAAAAAAATAAACCTTTATGATCGTGTGATTTTTTAACAACCACAGAGTGGGTGTTTTTTGTACAGATACAACAAAAATCACCGTCCGTTAATAACAGACTTCGCCTGATTTAATAAATATTCATAACCATTAAGCATGGCAACTCATTGATTTAAATGAATTAAAATACAAATAACTTCACATCATCAATAATAGACAGGCGGAATATATAAATAGCGTGATATCTAAATTATAATTCTTTTACATCCGGCTGATTGGTGAGGTTAGAATGCGGTTAATAGTCATGTTGGTAAGCGTTGTGCTCTCCACCCAGCTTTGGGCGGGTGAACTTTCCAGGCCCACCGGTAAAGTTCTTTTAACGTTATCCGGTAATATTGAAAATACAAATGAAGACGGGAAAGCGGTTTTTGATACCGCCAGCCTTGAGAAGCTGGGCATGGTAAGTTTTCAGACCACCTCCCCCTGGTATAATGGACGTACGACCTTTACGGGTATTCCACTACAAAAACTCATGGATTATGTTGGAGCGAGCGGCTCCGTTGTAAAGGTTACTGCGCTTAATGACTACACCACCGTTATCCCTCTCAGTGATTTCAAAAAATACAATGCCATCCTTGCTTTAAAAATCAACGGAAAATATATGCGCATCCGTGATAAAGGCCCATTATTCATTGTGTACCCTTATGACAGCATGCCGGAACTAAATAATCAGATTTATTATTCAAGGTCTGCATGGCAGGTCAGTAGTATGGATATTGAGTAAGCGTTCAGAGGAACATCATGAACAGAATACTGGCTGGCATCATCTTTTTTCTTTTTATATCGACCGGATATATCTCTTTCCTCGTGCATGAACGGCAACAAGAGCTACAGAAACTGACTCACTACACCGATTCCTGGTCTGCTGCTCAGTTGGTATCACAATATTACCGATTTGAATCGTTGCTTGGTCTTTACACTATCGATGATACGATGAATCTTGATGATGTACGCATGCGTCTCGACATTATGCTCAGCCAGAGTGATTTGATAAAAGAAGGTGATTTGGGGCGCTACATAGAAAGCAACATTGCCCACCGTGAGCTAGCGGTAACACTTGAAAATACCCTTAGTTATCTGGATGATAATCTCGAGAAAATGAACCGTCCAGCACTCCAGGCGTATCTGAAAAAAATGCATACCCTGGATGCACAACTTGGCCGTCTTTCATCCGGCGCATTAAACAAAGATGTTAACTCGATTAATAACGCCAACCAAAACATTCAAACGCTGTACTATATTTACTCAACGACATCTGTACTGCTAATAATACTGAGTGCGATTCTGGGCGTACTCATTTTTTATCAAAACAGAAATATTCTGCGAGCGCACCTTCAGGTCAAGAGTCTTGCCGAAGAACTGCAGAAATCGAAGGAAAAGCTACAAATTCAGAATGCCAAACTGGAATATGACGTCTACCATGATTCCCTCACCGAGATGAATAACCGCCAGCTATTCTGGAGCGATTTAAATAAAACAATCGAAATGGCAGAGAAAAATAACGATGCTGTGACGGTGATGTTGTTTGATTTAGATCGATTCAAAGAGGTCAATGATACGTATGGTCATGATGCCGGTGATATGTTACTGCGCCAGATATCCGATCGTCTGATTTCGACAAGCCTTACGTCGGATACGTTGTATCGCTTAGGCGGGGATGAGTTTGCGTTTCTCTCAAGTGGTCTGACAGAAAGTCGGGCCGTTTCGCGAGCCCAGAAAATATGTGAGTTTATCAGCCAGCCCTACACCATTTACAACACAATTATCAACATAACCACCTGTGTTGGCATTGTTATCTCAGAAAATGAGCGTCGCTCTGACTATCTTTATAAATTTGCCGATCTGGCCCTTTATGAAGCCAAAAATGAAGGCTCTGGCAAAATAAAAGTCTTCCGGCAACGAATGTTAGAAAAATTGCAGGAAAGCAGAACGCTTGAGCATGATATGGCATTAGCAATAGTGAACAAAGAGTTCGTGGTTTATTACCAGCCTATTGTCGATTCTTTCAGTCAGAAAATATACAGCTATGAGGCGCTTATTCGTTGGGTCCATCCTCTCAAGGGCCTCCTGTCGCCGGATAGCTTTATTCCTGTTGCTGAAAAAACAGGGATGATTAATGAGATGGGGAAAGCGGTGCTCGAAATTGCCTGCAGGGAAGCCGCGGGTTGGGCGGTTCCGGCTAAAATTTCAGTCAATGTCTCCCCTGTCCAGCTAAGCAGCAAGGCCTTTGCAGGAATCGTGTTAACCATTCTGAAAGAAACTGGACTTCCACCTGACCGCCTCGAACTGGAAGTGACTGAATCCTCTCTCTTTACCGAGAGTGCTACGCCGATAAATACGCTTAATAAGCTCCGGGCCCTGGGGGTAAAAATCTCCATCGATGATTTTGGTACCGGATACTCTTCTCTTTCGCGCCTCAGCAGACTGGCCTTCGATAAAATCAAAATAGACAAGTCCTTTGTGCATTCGATATCTACGCAGGAAGACGCCCTGACTATCATCAAACTGATCACGGGCATGGCGAAATCTCTCAATATGAAAGCTGTTGCAGAAGGTGTTGAAACGCAGGAGCAACTGACAAGACTTCAGGCTCTGGGCTGCGATTTCGCGCAAGGATATCTGTTTGGCAAACCTCAGCCTTGTATCGATGAGGAAATCAGAAACGGTTAAATCGCGGTCGGCACATTTGCCCGTGGGTGCGGGCCGCATTTTCTCATCGATTACACACCGTGAAAATTATCCCTGCTTAAACGCATCAGAAAACGGCAGGGATAACCTTCCCGAACAACGGATATTTCTGCCCCAGATTTACTCGCCATCAGGCTAATTAATCATTAACCGTAGGGCTAAATCCTTCGGATAAGGATCAAAATAGTTCTGGGTAAGTAAATAGCTGTCTGGGTATTCAGCAAGGTAGTGCTTGAGCAGAGTCAGTGGCGCCAATATTGGCAGCAGTCCGCCGCTATAGTTGAGGATAACGTCACGCAACTCTCCGCGCTGGCGGGTGTTCAACCGATCGCGGAAGTAGCCCTGAATATGCATCAGTACGTTGGTATGATTTTTCCGTGAGGCGGGCGTTTTGAGGATCGCCATTAGCTTTTCGCGATATACCACGAAAAAAGCATCCAAATCATCCCACTGATGGAGCGAGGCCACGAAAGGGCCAATATCCCGGTAACCCGCCTGGTGATGAGCCAAAAGCTGGAGCTTATAGCGACTGTGGAAGTTGAGTAAACCGTGGCGAGTAAGACCAGAGGCTCGCAGCATATTAAGCTCATGTAACGCAAACACTCGCTCAACAAAATTCTCCCTCAGCACCGGATCGTGCAAGCGGCCATCTTCTTCGACCGGCAACCATGGGTAGGTTTCCATTAAGGTGCCGGTAAACAGACCGGTTCCCTCTTTTCGCCCACGATTTCCCTTTTCGTCATACAGCCTCACTCTCTCCATTCCGCAGCTCGGTGATTTAGCACAGACGATAAAACCCGACAGACCGCCAAGCCCATTGATATATGAAGCGGTGAAATCGGACATTTTATCGGTTACATCCTCACCAGGCGCATGGCTAAAACACATGCGGATATTCCCCTGGGCGGTTTGAACCAAACGCAACGCGGGGCGTGGTACAGGCAAACCGATGGACATCTCCGGACAGACAGGTTTAAAAGTCACCCACTGAGCCAGCTCGTCCATCACAAACCCCATCCGTTTATGCCCGCCGTCGAATCGCACGGCTGAGCCGGTTAAACATCCACTAATCCCGATGACAGGTTGAGTGTTCATAACGCCCCCTCTTTTTTTGACGCCCTTTTTCGGGAAGAAAAGTATGACTGTTTCACTAATAAATCATAGCGTACGTTATTTATCTGTCGCAGGCTCCCTACGAAAAACAGGTTAACCAATTTAAGTAAATATGCGCAGCGAAAGTTGGTAATTCCCCTGAACGGTTCTATAGTCGGGACTGCTTCTCATTACAGGGTTCACTAATGCGATTTAACGGACTGACTAAAGGTTTCTTCATTTTCATACTTGCCCTCGTGACCTGGGCGTTCTTCGATGTGTTGTCTCCCTATTTCTCTGCCATTTTGTGGGCCGCAATCTTAACTACCATCTTTAACCCGGTGAAAAACAGACTGCGCAGCGCGCTTGGCGAACGTAACGGGCTGGCGTCACTGCTCACCATCGGCATCATCTGTCTGATTGTTTTTATCCCACTGATGGTGATCTTCTCCTCGTTGGCTATTGAGCTGAACGTGGTGTATGCCAAATTACAACAAAACGACACTCAGTTCCCGGAAGTGGTCACCGCCATTATTTCGTATCTTCCTGACTGGGCCAGAGGATTCCTCGCAGAACATAATCTGGATAACGTCGCGCAGATCCAGAAAAAACTGTCCGACGTTGTACTGCAGGGTGGACAGTACCTCGCCGGCAGCGCGTTCCTGATTGGTAAGGGGACATTCGGCTTTGCTATTAGCTTTGGCATCATGCTGTATCTGCTGTTTTTCTTACTGAAGGACGGGCCGTTCCTGGTGCGCCAGATTCTGGACTCATTACCGCTTTCTGATTTTGCCAAACAGCACCTGTTTGCCAAATTCGTCGGCGTGACGCGGGCAACGGTCAAGGGCACGGCGGTCGTGGCGTTGGTTCAGGGTATTCTTGGCGGCATCGCGTTTGCAATTGTCGACATCGACGGCAGCGTCCTGTGGGGCGCGCTGATGGCGTTTCTCTCCCTCGTGCCCGCGGTCGGCTCAGCGATCGTCTGGGTACCTGCGGCAATATTCCTCTTCGCCACGCACCAGCTGTGGCAAGGGCTGTTTATCGTTGGCTTCTTCGTGATTATCGTCGGGCTGGTGGACAATATCCTGCGCCCGCTGCTGGTGGGTAAAGACACCAAAATGCCGGATTATCTGATTCTGATTTCCACTCTCGGCGGAATGGAGATCTACGGCATTAACGGCTTTGTGATTGGCCCCCTGATTGCCGCACTGTTCATTACCTGCTGGAACCTGTTTTCCGGGCGCGATCATGAAGGTAACGTGGAAGGAATCGACGAAGCCTTTATGGAAGAAGGAAAAAATCCTCCAGATTTATGATGGCAGGACGATAACAGAAGGCGGTCCTGAGACCGCCTTTTTTATTTTCACGCAAAATCATACGTTTCCTATAATTTCAATCATGCTTATTCATTAATCGTCGCAGAAGGAACTAATCAGTGCGAATTGCCACAATCACCAACTGGGCCTACAGCGCGACGGTGTGTCTGACCATTGCCTCCGGCGTTGTCATGTTGATGGCCTCCAGCGCCGATAACACCGAACGCCAGGTGGTGGAGCAACGTTATCAATTCGATCAACTGACCGAAGAAGTCGAGCTCGATGCCTGGTCGCTGTCAGATCTGGCACGCGAATATGTTATTGCAAAAGACCCGGAAGCGCTTAACGCCTACCGCCAGAAAGAAGCGTCGCTGAAAGCCGTTGAACAGCGGCTGTCGAAACTAAAAGATATTGGGGCGACGGATGAAGAGCTGGCGCTATTGCATGAAGGGCTGCAGATTGTTGATGCCCTGCAGGATGAGCAAGCTGCGGCGCTTGCCAGCGTCGCGCGCGGAGAAGAGTCGCAGGCCATCGCCCTGCTGTATGGCAAATCCTATGAACAGGAACTGGAGCGAGCCCAGGACCGGATAGATCATTTCCGTCAGTTACTCGACAGCCGCGTACGCAACACCATTGAAGATGCCACTCAGACATCGCGCACGCTACGTACGGCTTCGGAAGTGATGGTCGGGCTGACGGCGCTGCTATTTTTGTTCGTTCTCGGCTTTATTTTAAAACGCCGCGTACTGCGTCCCGTGGTGCGTTTGAGCGATGTGGTTAACCGTCTGGCATCGCAGGATTACGCCGTTGAGACACCCAGCTTTAATCAGATCGACGAAATCGGCGATATGGCACAGGCGATCCGCATTTTTCGCGAGAACGGCCTGGCACGTCAGCGACTGGAGAAAGAACGAGACGCCGACTGGGCAATCCGCGAGCTGCTCGCACGTATGACTCAACGTTTGCAAGGCTGCGAGAATTTTGCCGATGTCATTAATGTGGCAGAGCTGTTTGCGCCGAATGTTGCTCCCGGTATTGCCGGGCGGCTTTACATACTGGATCGAGAGCCCTGGCAAATGCGCTGCGTTGCGCAATGGCTTTCACCGCAGGGCAAAGCGGATGCTTTCCACCCGGACGAATGCTGGGCAGTGCGCCGCGGTCAGAGCCATCCTCCCGTGCAAGGCGAACCTGATATCGCCTGCTACCATCTACCGGAATCATGCCAGCAGCATACCCTGTGCGTGCCACTGATTGCCCAGGGTGAAGCCATCGGCCTGCTCTCATTCCAGAACCTCAGCAATGATTCCGCTCCCTCTCGCGCGTATCTGGAACTGATGGCGGAAGCACTCGGTCTGGCGTTAGCCAACCAGCGCCTGCGTGATGCGCTGCTGGAGAAAGCGCTCTACGACCCGCTAACCGGCCTGCGCAACCGTCACCATCTGGAAGATACGCTGCGTACCCAGATGAGCCAGGCAGTGCGTAACAAAGAGCCGATCAGTTGCCTGATGATCGATATCGATCATTTCAAAAATATTAACGACCGCTTTGGCCATGAGGCGGGCGATAGCGTGATAAAAAGTATCGCCACCACTATTCAGCGCGTTGTCCATGACAGCGGCATGGCCTTCCGCTACGGCGGTGAAGAGTTTCTGGTGTTGCTGGCCAATACGGATGAGCAGGCTGCCAACCGCTTTGCGACAGATATTTATAATGGTGTACGCGAACTGTCGCTGCGCTTTGGACTCTCAGAGATTGGTCACGTTGATGTCTCTATCGGCGTTGCCAGCTATCCGCAGCACGCCCAGAGCGACAATCTTCTGCGCGCCGCAGACGTGGCGCTGTATCGCGCGAAAGAGTTAGGGCGTTCGCGCATCGTGAGCTTTGGCATGCTGGAAGCGAGCTAAGATACGTCAGTACGCCTCGCATTGCTTTACCTCTGCGCCAGGCGGTGATATGTTGATTGGATGAACACAAAACACGATATCACCGCGTTTAATCACAACCTGTGGTGGCTGCCTTCTTAAAGGCGGTCAGAATGTGTTTTCCCCATTTTAAATAACCGCCGAAAGGCGGTTATTTGCATTTTAAGACCCCTTTCGGTTTTTTGATTAAGGAGTCTTACATGAACAACAAAACTATCATCCTCACTGGCGATCGTCCCACTGGCCCGCTGCATCTCGGCCACTATGTTGGCTCTCTGCGCCAGCGCGCCACGCTGCAACATGATTATCAGCAGTTTATATTGGTTGCTGACCTGCAAGGGCTAACCGATAACGGCAGCACACCACAAAAGATCCGCAACAATATTCCCGAAGTGCTGGCTGATTACCTCGCCGCAGGAATCGACCCGTCACTCACCACCATTTGTCTGCAGTCGGCCCTGCCCGCCCTCGCTGAGCTGACCGCGCTTTATATGAACATTGTTACCGTGGCTCGCGTGGAGCGAAATCCTACGGTCAAAAACGAAATTGCGCAGAAAGGATTTGCCCGCTCGT
The DNA here is from genome assembly GCF_013781945.1 of Citrobacter sp. RHBSTW-01044. Taxonomy (NCBI): domain Bacteria; kingdom Pseudomonadati; phylum Pseudomonadota; class Gammaproteobacteria; order Enterobacterales; family Enterobacteriaceae; genus Citrobacter; species Citrobacter sp. RHBSTW-01044. Next base: position 2,536,575 of record NZ_CP056180.1, read on the forward strand.
TACCGGTTGGCTTTCTGGTTTATCCCATCAGCCAGGCGGCAGATATTACCGCCTTCAAAGCCGAGGTGGTTCCCGTCGGCGACGATCAGTTGCCCATGATCGAACAGACCAATGAGATCGTGCATAAGATGAATAGTCTGTTACCGACCTCTGTCTTGTCGCATTGTAAAGCGCTACTGAGTGAGACCAGCCGTCTTCCAGGGATCGACGGTAATGCCAAAATGTCAAAATCGCTCGGCAACACACTACTCCTGTCTGCCAGCGAAGAGGCTATTCATCATGCGATCAGCGCAATGTACACCGATCCCAATCATCTAAAAGTGTCCGATCCGGGGCAGATTGACGGCAATATGGTATTTACTTACCTCGATGCTTTTCATCCGGATAAAGCAAAAGTGGCGGAGATGAAAGCACATTATCAGCGCGGCGGGCTGGGTGACCGGACATGCAAAAACGAGCTGGAGATGTGCTTGCAGGGGCTTATCGCCCCGATGCGCGAGCGGCGGGCAACCTACATCCAGGATAAAGGTATGCTGATGGCGATGCTCAAAAAAGGAAGCGAAGAGGCGCACGAGGTCACGCAGCAGACATTAAAAGAAGTAAAGCAAGGGCTGGGTTTGCCGGTGTTCTGAACTCAAAGCACTACAGGTTCGATAATTAAAGATAGCTCCCGACGAATGACAATCGCCGGGAGTGGCGCAGCTATGCTTTGACGCGTAAAGATAACCTCTGTCACAGAGGCTAATTAATTCGCTGTTTAATAATCCGCGCAATACGATATGTCGTTTTTTATGCAGTGCTATTTCTACCCGGCCCTTCAATTATTTCAGCTAATCATTATGAATTACCCATTACATGTACGGGTTCGAGATTCTCACCTTGCCTGAGATATGATTATTTGTTAAATTAACCGCATTAGCGTTAAATACATTGAGCATTACACAGACGCTATTTATACAATAATGAATGATGGAGTTAAAATGAAGTATGCGTTTGCATTAATGTTGAGTATGGTATTATCAGGTTGTACCGCAAATGATTGGGTGGATGCTGCAAGTGGGATAATGCAGGCAAAAGACCAACACGATAAAGACGCAAGAAACAATCGCATCAAAGAAGCCAACAGGGCTGCAGGCTACTGATATCTAAATGATTAGCACATCCCTCTTCTTGTCTTTATAAACAGAAGAGGAATGGTATTCTAAACAAATTTACTGACTAAATAGCACAATTAAAATTGGTGTATAGCGCATACATATCCTTGCAGAGAATATAATAATCTAACGCTCAGTCCGCTCCGCGCCAAATACTGGCTTTGCAAGTCCCCTATCCCTATTCCTCATGTAAAAATGGCACTAATTGAAAGATGCCAATCCACTTCCTCATGTATATCTATATCCACACATAGTCATAAAGAAAGGATGGATGAAGATGCTAAGAGGTAAAAGAGCTGTAATTACGGGTGGAGGCGGAGGATTTGGTCAGGCGCTGTGCGTGTGGCTGGCGCGAGAAGGCGTCGAGGTGGATTTTTGCGCGCGGCGTGCTGAGGATATTCAAAAAACTTGCAGTATCATCGCGGCTGAAGGCGGGATTGCAAAAGGATATATCTGTGATTTAACCCAGCCTGAATCCCTTTCGCAATTTTCTTCACAGTTGTTAACTTCAGACAAGCCCATCGACATTTTAATCCTCAATGCCGCCCAGTGGCTGTCAGGAACGTTAGACGATCAACCAGACGCAGAAATTATCAATACCGTCAGTTCAGGCCTGACAGGTGCGATTTTATTGACTCATGCATTGTTGCCTGGGTTAAGACGTTCAGAAAGCGCGGATGTCGTCTCAATAATATCTTCATGTGGGATTCCGAATTTTACGGATTCAATTGCGCATCCCGCTTTTTTTGCCAGCAAACACGGGCTTAGCGGATTCACAACTAAACTGTCACACCAGTTGTCCGAAGAAAATATACGTGTGACCGGGTTGTATCCACCGGATTTCGAACTTACAGGGTTAGATACGTTTGTTGATAGTCAATCCAGAATGGGGGAACGTTTATTAAATGGACGCTCAGTCTGGGAAACAATTCGTTTTGTGCTCGCTCAACCGCGTAGTTGCCATATAGGTAGTATCTACTTTCAAGGTCCGACTCGCGAGAAACTGAGTTCCAGGGGCTGAATTTGATGACGTTGAACAACGTGCTCAACGTCCGCTCTTGACATAGCAGCTCTTGAGGGGCGCCAGCCAGACTGCTCCGTGCCAGAGGCGGACTTCTCACACTTCGGCTTATGTGGTCAAAATCTGTATGTCACTACACTTTATAGTATTTATATCAATAGTTAAGATAAAATTAAGGTTAACTGGTATTTCATTCGAATACGTAGCCCCACCCGTTAAATGAATGATGGCCTTAGACAGGAGCATTGCCAAGGTTCATGTAAACGATACACGAAAGAGAACATCAGATGCCATATATACTCACTCAATGACCTGCTCGGACTGCTTATTTTTTCAAGAAAATATCACTTTCTCCACGATAATCTGGACTGCCTGATCATTGCATGGGCTGAAGATAAAATTACCGAAGGAAATGATTCGGTGACTCTCTTAATTCTCGCTTCACTGGGTCTTGATAATCAACCTGAACGGAATGAGGTTGAATTATATCTGTCACGATACATGATAGAGCAGCGGATTATACTGCCACCGCTAAAAACAGCAGCATTGGTCTGGATAAAGCTATTTATGAGTCAACTTTCCCAGTGCACATCCATTCATGATGCAGAACAAAAAATGTATTTTCTGGTGTGTCATTGGTTTGAGCCTGACGTAAAGATTTTCGAGGCAGTGGTCGATATGCTGAAATCACTTTACTGGCGTCTCTTTGATGAATGGAAAGGGCCAGGTACAAGCAAAGCTGTAAGGATGGTGGAGTCAGAATTCTTTGATCTGATTAATCGTGCGATGCTGCCCTATTCCCATAAAATTGAGAATCCAGATTGGCAGAATCTGCTTGTTCGGTAATTTTTACCTGCATCCTGAAAGATGTCTTTCATGTGTGAAAAACTCCATCCAATTTGAATTCCTTTTCGCATTTAACTTAAGCATATTCTGCCAAAACCTCATCGTTCCCCCTTTGAACCTGGAAACAAAGTTAAGCAGACTGAATAGCCGCTTTGTGGCAATGGCAGACTGGCAACGAACGAATCAGAGAGCAGATGCCGTTCTTACTACAAAACAGTGGTCAAATTTCTTGACCAATCCCAGGAAAGAAATCTTCAGCAACTCTATTAAATTGCATTAGTCAATCCTGAAACTGAAAGCCTGCATCGATAATAGATCCATATGGAGTATTTACCAGCCCAAAAGCCCTAACGGCACAATATGGTTGTGGAATACCTCAGTGGGATGAAACAAAGGAAACAAAGCAATTCAATACCCGGCTAACCTCACGATTTTTAAGCCATATCATCATAGTATTGACATTACCAATGTGAGGAGTAATAGAGTGGCACCGTATGGGGAAGCTCGTTTCATACTGTTTGACGACGCTCTCAGGCAATAATGCAATGCCCATTCCGGCACTTACGCAACCAAGTATTGCCTGAAAAGAACCAAACTCCAGCGGGTCGTCATAATCGACATTTTGTAGCCGTAACCATTGCCCAAGCCGGGAACGATAATTACATCCTTTCACAAAGACGAGCGGCCTTGTCACCTCCAGATCGGCTCCCGTCACGACATCACCATGTTCTGCGGCCGTAACCAGAACCAGGGTTTCCTGACACAGCACCTGCGTTTGTAGCCTTGAATTGTCTACGTGCAACGCCTTGTGGTCAGCGACGAAGGCAATTTCAAGTTCACTATTCTGGATCTGACGAACTAACACATCTGTCGGTGACGTTTTTAAGTTTAATTCTACGGAGGGCATTTCACGGTGGAAGTTTGCCAGCAAAGCAGGAAGTCGGACGGCGGCAGTGGTTTCCATTGCGCCAATGCGCAGAGGGCCAGCCGCTTTCGTTCCCTGCATAGACAACTCGGCTTCGTCTAAAAGCGCGAGGATTTTGTTAGCGTAACGCAGAAGCAGTTCACCTTCAGGGGTGATGTGAAGACGATTCTTCTCGCGAACAAACAACGAAACATCCAGGCTGGACTCCAGTTGCTTGAGCCGCGTCGTGACGTTTGAAGAAACGCAGTGCAGATTACGGGCTGCTGCGGTGATAGAGCCGGTTTCCGCGACGGTTTTAAACAAATTTAATGAGGTACTGTTCATCGTGTCTGTCACTCAAAGTGAAGGTTTTCGTCATTTTTATTAACTTTTTATTAGCATTTCTTTATGTAACATAACAATCAAATCTGATTGACATATTGAGCCTGAAAAATGGATCTTGATCACAATGTTATTGGCCATCGCCAGTTGAGCACGGCTGTCTTCGGTATGATTGTTTTAACGCTGGGGATGGGAATTGGTCGGTTTTTATATACTCCGATGCTGCCGGTCATGTTGCATGAAGGCATTTTTAATTTTTCGCAATTATCGTTAATCGCAAGCGCGAATTACGCCGGATACCTGGTTGGCAGCCTCCTGTTCTCGTTTGGTATTTTTGGTGGCCTGAAGAATATCAAAACGATGTTAATTTGTGCTGCATTAGTCACCGGCCTGCTTATTTTTGCGATGGCAGTAGTCACGCACCCTGATATAGTAATTGTTATTCGATTTATCGCCGGTGTTGCCAGCGCAGGCATGATGATATTCGGGTCGATGCTTATGCTACAGCATACCCATAATCCGTTTGTCATTGCTTCTTTGTTTGCCGGCGTCGGGGTGGGTATTTTTATAGGCAATGAATATGTTATAGCCGGTATCGCATATGCATTAAATTCAAAGCTACTATGGATCGGCGCGTCAATCATTTCAGCTGTACTCTTCATCGCGCTGATTATCTTGCTGCCTGCAAATAAACACGTTCTACCTCCTCAGAAAAAAGCTTCGTCATCCGAGCCGAACATCCAGTGGTGGAATTTAGCATTGTTATATGGACTGGCAGGCTTCGGTTATATCATTGTAGCTACTTATCTCCCTTTAATAGCCCGGGGAGTGGGTAATGAATTTCTGGCCAACCATATCTGGTCTATTGTTGGCCTTGCCGTTATCCCAGGATGCTATGGTTGGTTATGGGCTGCACGCAAGTGGAGCATATTGTCCTGCCTGAGTGTTAACTTAATTGTGCAGGCGAGCTGCGTTGTGATGGCCTCGTTTATCCATTCCCCGCTTTTATTGACCTTGAGTTGTATTGGCTTTGGTGCAACTTTCATGGGAACCAGTTCTCTCGTTATGCCACTCGCGAAAAAGATTTCTGCACCACAGAAAATTAATCTTCTGGGTCTGGTGACGTTAACATATGGCATTGGGCAAATTGCCGGGCCATTAATCGTGAGTGCGTTTCAGAACAATAAAAACGGGATGACTATTTCAATATTATCTGGCGCTTGTGCGTTATTTATCGCAGCAGGGATTAGCTATGTTCAACACAGCAAAGTTAAATACTCTCAAAGTTGGAGCAAAGAATGAAAAAGACAACCGTTGCTATTATAGGAATGGGGCCTCGGGGGCTTAGTATTCTGGAAAGAATTTGTGCTCAGCATGCACAACGTAAACAGAATGAACATATTAATATTGTTATCGTTGATAAAAATGCGATGGGTGTAGGTGCGCACAGTTTATCGCAGCCCGACCATTTATTGGTTAACACCGTTGCTTGCCAGATAACATTATTTGGTGATGCGACGGTAAAAAATGCCGGATCTTTCCGTTCAGGCCATGTTTTCATCAGTGGGCTAATGAGCAGGGCTATAAAAATGTTGATGGCCGTTATTTAAAAGACGTGGCTGGCAAACCAATTGACGCCAACGATTATTTACCTCGTCGATTATTAGGTGAATACTTAAATTGGTTTTATCACGAAATTATCAAAAGTTTGCCTGACAATATCTCGGTTACACAGATAAATCAGCAGGCCAACAACATTCTGATTCAGGACGATGCGAAGTCTATTATTGTCTTGGAAGACAGTCAGCGTGTGGTGGCCGATTACGTCTATTTAACCACTGGTCACAGCGACAACGCCAAAACGTTTGACGATCATCTTGTTGAACGATTTATTGCCAATAATTATAAGAAAAATGAACGCCTGGACTACTATCCGACTCCTTATCCAATAAATAATTTGAATAAAATAACAGCGGAATCAAATGTGATTGTTCAGGGTATTGGTCTGACTGCCTATGATGTCATTTCGCAACTCACTATCGGCAGGGATGGAAAATTTAGCCGGAAAGAGGGTGAGCTTCGCTATCATCCTTCCGGAAAAGAACCGGGTATTTTTATCTATTCACGTAAGGCTCTACCTTTTAGCAGTCGCGGCGCGAATCAAAAAGGCGTTTCTGGGCAGTACTCCCCACGCTTCTTAACGGCAATGGCTATCAGAGAATTGCGGGTGAAAAATGTGTTTGAGAAAGGATCTTCAAAAATCGATTTTCTTGAACAAGTTTTCCCCTTACTGCATAAAGAAATGTGTTATGCCTATCGTTCAACCCTAAATGGGCAGTGGTTAGATGCTGGCTCTTATGAACCGAGCGCTGAAGACATCGCGGTAATTGACAGTGTGCTTTATCCACATCAATCGCAGGAACATCTGAGTTTAAAGGATTATACTCAATGGTTTATGTATTTCCTGCGTAAAGATCTCCAGGAGTCTGAGGAGGGCAATGTCCATGGCCCGATCAAAGCGGCGACAGACATTATTCGTGATGTCAGGGATATTTTACGAGAAGCGATTGATAATTCAGGGCTTGAATCGCGGTCACATCAGTATTTCCTTGAGCATTTTAATCCTATTTTTAACCGCATTGCCGTTGGCCCGCCGAAGTTAAGAAATGAACAACTATTAGCATTAATGGAAGCGAATGTGGTGAGTCTGGCCGGTGGTAAAGATTCAAGGTTAGTATTGAACGACTGCGAAGGAAAATTCGAAGTTCACTCACCTTTTAAAGAAGAGAGTACTGAGATTCAGGCTGATGTTTTAATCAAGGCGAAAATTGCCAGTTTTTCGCCACTACATGACGCTTCACCGTTAATCAGAAATATGACAGCCAATGGTATTGTTCGTCCATTTATGAATGAGGGGTATCACCCGGGTGGGCTGGATATCGATCAATGCCAGCATCCTATTAATCGCATGGGGGAAGCGCAGACGGCTTTTTGGGTGCTGGGCAATCCTGCGGAAGGCGCGAATTTTTACACCTACGTCCTGCCACGTCCGCTGGTTAATTCAAGATTCCTGGTTGATGCAGGCCGTTGTGTCGCAGATATGTATCATCAAATGATGGTGCGGCAGGCTCAGCCAGAGGTAGCGATAAATGCAGACTGAGCAAATCCAGGCCCGTGGCAAGGCGTGGCAATCATTGCAACCTGCGTTAGCGATAACATCATTGCTGGTATTTCTGTTCGCTTGTGCGTTGACGGATAAACATGCGGCGATGTCGGCTATTGCGGGAGTTACCGCCGTACTCTACTTCGCATCGACATTTGCTTTCTGGTCAAAAAAATCATCCGCCAGAAGTGGTGTGATTATTTTTCTCTGCTCGATGATGTTTCTTCTTGCTACAAACAACCTGAAAGGCATTGTGCTCCCTGCAATTTTTTCGCGATATTTTGATGTGATTTTACTGCTTGTTGGTATTGCCTTATTACGACAAGTCATGGCCTCTCTTAATTTTACAGCTGTTCTGGGAGGATATTTTTCGCGTAGAAAAACATCGAACATGACTTTTGGGGTTACGTTATTGACGGCGTTCTTAACATGGCCAATGAGTCTGGGGGCAATATCATTGCTGCTCGATGGCCTCAAGTCAGTTATTGGGCCAAGATTCAACCTGGCAAAGATTATTACGCGCACCGTATGCATTACGATGGTACTGATGCCAACCACCATCGGCGCTGCTGCCGTTTGGGCGGCAATGCCTGACGTACCGCGTCTTAAGGCGATGCTGGTGGGTATCCCTCTCTTTTTATTCAGTATCTTGTTCAACCAAAGCGCAAAAGTGACGGTAATCGCTGAAAACGAGACGGTGACACCCAGCCGTGATGGGATGCGGTATATCCTGCTATGTGTAGGTCTGTTCTGGGGAGTATTCATTTTTTCATTAACGGTACTGAATCTTAATTCACTGCAAAGTATTGCCTTTACAGCAGTCGTGCTCTTTGTTGTCGATCATCTGGTTAAAAAGGATAAACCCTGGGCTGAGCAATTAACTGAATCAGCACAGAATATATCCGGTGAGGTATTGTTGCTTTTAAGCTGTAGTGTGTTGACCTCAGTTTGTTGGCTGCTTTTTTCCCATGTACCTGAGGGTATCACTGCTTATGTTGGCGGGCTGACAACGTTGCAGATCTACGCGATTATTTTGTTCATCGTACCGCTTTTTGGTTTATTAGGTATCCATCCACTGATTATCTTTAGTATCGCATGGTCGATATTTTCTGATTATCTTACGGGGGGGATGGTTGATTATCAGATATGGATTTGCTTATTTATTGCAACTCAGCTTATTTCTCCCGTATCGATCAATGCTATTTTCGCCGCAAACAGTCTGAATGTATCACCCAGTAACACCAGTTTTAAAATGCACTACGGTTATGTTCTATCGTTTAATCTCTTTGCACTTGTTTATCTTGGTGCAATGTCAAAAATTATCTAATAAAAGGAGTTCATATGCCCTACGTAAATATTAAAATTACTAATGAAGGTGCTACCGATCAGCAAAAGAAAAAATTAATGGAGGGAGTGACACAACTATTGGTTGATGTCCTGAATAAAAACCCCAGCACAACCATCGTGGTCATTGATGAAGTGGAGACTGATAACTGGGGAATTGGTGGCGTGCCAGTGACGGAGTTACGTAAAAAAAACAAGTAGAGTGATTTAAAAAGTAAGGAGCCTGCCTCCTTACTTTTGCCCATAGATTATCAGTATAAAAGAGTCTGCAATATTATTTATTGTTGGATATGCATTTCATATCTTATAAGTAGACTGCTCAAACTACCGTATTAAGGACGTTATCTATGCACGCCTATCATCATATTCGACTGGGGAAGACTTCAGCGAAAGTCAAAAATAGTTTTGATGAATTACTACCCGATCCATGGCTTAAGGCTGAAGATGGTATTTTTCGGTTCAGAAGTTACATGCAGGCCAGGGCCGGACGTGAAAAGTATTTTGATCTGTGCGCAGTGGGTGAGTTTTTTCAAGCGGAAAAACTGAACAATTACGCTGGCGGTATTGCAAGAAAATACCCAGAAATAAAACAAGACGTTGCTGAAGAAGTGATGAATCTGGTGTTTCGTAAGCTTTTGCCATTGCTTCCAGACACGACTTACAATATTGGCATTCATCAAATAAGAATAACGACAGATGACCGAAGGCCTGGATATCCTGCTCCAGAGGGTATTCATAAAGATGGTTTTAAGTACATTGCAATCTATTGCAGCGAAATTGAGAATGTGACTGGTGGAGAAACCACGCTTATTCCTAATCATGATGGGGGCAATGATGCCTCTACGTTCAAACTGCATGCGGGCGATGCAGTAATATTCAATGATGTGAATTATCAGCATTATACCGCGGCAGTGGTTCCTTTGTTGCCAGGAAAAGGTTATCGGGATGTATTTGTCATTACATTTGATATTGAATGAGAAAAACAATGAATATCTTGCTGTGTCCACCAAAAATTATTTTTCAGCACTCACGTGAAGAGTGGCAGTCATTGCAATCAGTGGCCCCGGTTCTGATTGCAACGTGCGCAAGCCAGATCGATAATATTCTTGATCATATGGGGGCAGGTTTTTCTTTCCTTTTTTATGAAAACTTTAATGATAATCCCTTCGTGGAAATGGATATTTACCACTACGCCCAGGACAATAAAGCAACGGGTATCTTTTACCTCGCCGAAATCGATGTTCTGAGGGCCGCGCGAATCAGCGATCGTCTGGGTTTGACACACGACCGTGAAAAAAAGGCCATGTTCTTCCGTGATAAATTTATGATGAAATCGCTTGTTCAGTCTCATCAGTTACCGGTTCCTGCTATGGCACGCGTCGACAGTGCGACTGCGATGGCGCGATTCATTGCCGAACAGGGATATCCCTGCGTCATCAAACCTAATGATGGGCGTGGATCACAGGGCGTGGTGGTTCTTAAAAATGAAGGCCAGCTTTATAAATATCTGGCGCAGGTTAAGCCGCCAGAGTATCACAATCTGCTCATTGAAAAATTTATCGAAGGCGAAGCTTATCAAATTAATGCGTTGTATTTAAAAGGAAAGGCGATATTTGTTTCTGCATCTCGTGCAACCGTCTCCTGCCTGGATTTTCTATCCGGGAAAACATTAGGTCTGGTTATGGAAGATGACACGCCGCTGCATCGTAAACTGATTGCCTACACCAAATATCTTGCTGAAGAGGTTTTTCCAACGGAAGAAAACGCATTGCTTCACCTTGAAGTTTTTGTCGATAAAGATAACAACATTATTTTTGGCGAGCTTGCTTGCCGATTAGGTGGCTGCTTTGTCAATGAAGAATTAGGGGCCGCTTTTGGTCTTGATCCTCGAATGACCTGGCTTAAAGCCAGTTTATGCGAAATCTATCCGCAGGATTTATCGCAAAGACAACCCGTTTTACGGGTTGGCCAATTAAATGTGCCGCCTGCACAGGGCACGCTCCTCTCTATTGCGGAAAAATGTCCATTGCCTTTTGTGGTTAAATATCGGGCAACAGGTGTCGTCGGCCGCCAATATGACGCGATGAAATTAACAAATGGCGAGATCGTGAGTGCTATTGTTCAAGCGGAGTCCAGCCGGGAAATACACGAACGTCTTGATGCATTGACCCAATGGGTTGCTGAAAATACCCTTTGGGTTAACGAAACCGTTCACTGAGTATTTAACACTCCCGGTAGCCAGGAGAAAGGTGTATGAAATTATTGTTAGGTTTTGCTCTTTGTATCCTGGCTGGGTTGGGTTTTACCTATTGCAACGTTCCGTTAGGTATGATGTTTGGCCCCCTTATTACCGTGCTGGTGTTAAAACGTACCGCTCTTTCTGTGCCAGTACTGCCGGGCAGCCTGACGGTGATTCAACTCTCTCTTGGTACGTCAATTGGTCTTTTATTTCGCGATTTTTCTTTTGGGGCGCAAGGAAATATCGCATTTTTACTGGTGTTGTTATTAGTATGCTTATCCCTGCAATTCACCGCATGCTACTTGTGGTGTATTCACCGATTACGCTGGAGTAAGGAAGAGGCGTTATTGGGCGCCGTTCCGGGGGCAATGGCAGCGGTATTAGCGCTAGCGTCCCATGTTAAAACGCCGCCGCAAAAAATTATCATTTCGCACTCGCTTCGGCTCATCACATTGACCTTATTTGCCGGATATATTACCGGCGGTGCGCAAACCCATATGGCCATGCCGCCTGTATTGTTTGCAACGACTAATGTGCTCTGGCTATTGGGTATTGTCTTTGCGGGCTATGTGTTGGGCAAATGCCTTGAACGCTTCCACTTTCCTGCGCCCTTTATGATCACGTCGTTGCTTTGTGCAGCACTCCTGCACCCTTTGTCATCTCAGACTGTGTTTTTTCCCGATATTTTCAATCAGTTCAGTATGATCCTGATGGGCATATTACTGGGGCATCATTTTATTGCGTTTACGTTGACTGCATTTTTGCGTCATCTTTGGTCTTCAATACAGCTCATTGCTATTGGACTGGGTGTGACGGTCATGATGGCATTTACAGCGGCGCATCTTCTGGATTATCCATTTTATGTATTGATGCTCTCCTGGGTTCCCGGGAGCGTGGAATCAATGTCCTTTGCGGCACTGGCGCTTAACGCGAATGCGAGTTTTGTGATGGCAAGCCATATTATACGCATGTTGCTCATCCAAACGATCCCTGCAATAGTTATCTACCGCAAAAGAGAGGTTATAGAAGGTAATAGCGCTAAAACCAGTAAGCCGACGAGGCCGCTGTAGGGGGTTATGACCTCCGTTATGAGCATAACGTTCGTTGCGAATTTTATACAGCTCATCATGAACAGCCCGTAGGTGGACAGGGAGATCATTCCGCTGGAGAACGCAAGTGCCATTGCTTTTGGCGAACAAACGTGCGTAGCTGACCACAAAAGCGGTTGTTAACATCTCCTGTTCCATCATCGATTCAGTAGTGATTTCAAACTTGGTCGTACGAAGCCGACGATAAATGTAACTAAGGCTTGTTGTAGTAGGTATTACCTTTATAAGTCTAATCAGACTTTCAATCTCTTTATCGCAACCGCTAATAATCTCCGCCCCTTTCTTCATTATTTGTTCAAAAGGCGCTCTTAGATCAGCTGGTAATTTGCTAAAAAATTCTTCAGAGACGCTCTAATAGTCGTTGCCTTCAAAAATAGGAGGTGGTGACATAGCCATCTGGGTAAACCCTGTGTTGAGAAATTGCACCATTTTCAAACTAACTGGCGGGGTTTATCAAGATAAATTAAAGTCTCCATTTGGCTTAGAAGCGGAAATGTAAATAGACCCGTTTTAGTTCCATGCATTTTTTGAGATCCCGGCCAAATAATGGTGCTGTCGGTATTCCTCCGGTGTCATATTGTTCAGTGATTCATGCGGGCGTTCACAGTTATATTCTGACAACCATTTCTCCGTGATTTCCCGCACTTCATTCAGCGTTCTGAACAGATAAAAATCGAGTATTTCTGTACGGTATGTCCGGTTAAAGCGCTCAATGAAAGCGTTCTGCGTAGGCTTACCTGGCTGGATAAACTCCAGTTTTACTGCATGTTTCTCTGCCCATTCAGCCAGTGCCAGAGAGATAAATTCCGGACCATTATCCATGCGCAGCATGACCGGATAGCCGCGATTTGCCGCAATCCTGTCGAGTACACGGACCACGCGCAGAGCTGGCAGATTCAGATCGATTTCAATCGACAACGCCTCACGGTTAAAGTCATCAACAACATTGAACGTGCGAAAACAACGACCACAGACCAGGGCATCAAGCATAAAATCGACAGACCAGCTCTGGTTTAGCGCTTAAGGCGTGGCCAGTGGCGAGGGATTACGCACCGGCAACCGCTGTTTGCCCTTACGACGAAAGTTCAGCTTCAGCAGACAGTAAATACGGTGGATCCTTTTGTGATTCCACGGGTGTCCCTGCCGCCTCAGAACCTGAAAAAGTTTCGGAAAACCGTATCGTGGGTATCGCTCTGCCACTGCCTGCAACGCGACAATAACGGGTTCGTCACGCGTGGTATCCGGACGGTAATGGTAAACCGTTCTGCTCAGGTTAAGACTCCGGCAGGCCTGACGGATACTGAGTCCAAATGTCGTTATCAGATGAGTGACCAGCTCACGCTTAAAGGCTGGTTTTAAAGCTTTTTTTCGATAACGTCTTTCAGCGCCCGGTTCTCAAGGCTCAGGTCGGCAAACATCTGTTTGAGACGTCGGTTCTCGTCCTCAAGATCCTTGATCTTTTTAATATCAGAAGCCTCCATGCCGCCGTATCTGGACTTCCAGTTGTAGTAGGTGGCTTCAGAGATACCGGCCTCCCGGCAGACATCTTTAACAGTTCGTCCGGCTTCAACCGACTTAATCACAGCGATGATCTGATGCTCAGTAAAACGGGCTTTACGCATAGCGATCTCCTTCGTTGGCAGATTGATTATGCCGGATGATCTCTAAATGTGAATGGCACGATTATGCGGGATGTTTACAGTCCCACAGCCCGGTGCGGGGCGCAACGAACGGTATGCAGGTGATGAGCGCCTATGTCGAGACTGTTTTTGGCGTTTATGGCCGGGTGTTGTTGGCGGCGATCATTACCCTCGCCTGTCTGGTCACGGCCATTGGTCTGACGACCGGAACAGCGCGCTATTTCAACCAGACGACCGGTGCGTCTTATGGGCTGCTGGTGACGCTCTCCCTGATGGTGTCAGCAGCACTTGCCGTGCTGGGATTGAATTCCCTCACCGCAATGGCGGTTCCCGTGCTGTGCGCCATTTACCCGGCTGCGCTGGTCGTGGTCGCGCTGGGCATCGTTAGAAAATGGACAGACGTGCCGACGAATCTATATCAGTTGCTTTTCTATAGCGCCCTGGCAGTGGGAATAATGAGCTTGTTTGTAAAATCCTGAATGAACAGCCGCAAGTTCGGAAGATGTCTTTTCATTTTCGCTCAAAGCAGACCAGGCAATCAGTTGGCCTGTCTGCTTCGAGCCAGAAGCTAACATCGATAAAAAATAACTTAATGGTCGAGCTCCACCAACTTCAGACCTTAGATTGCGTATTCAAAGTTTGAGGGTAAGACTGTCACAACGGACATGTAGACTTAACAGGCCGTATATATTACAAATTTAATATCACTTTTCTCTCATAAAGTAAGGGCCTATCCCATGTCTTTAATCATACGACAAGCAACATTAGCCGATTCGGCATTACTAAATGAGCTTGGCTACCGCTTCTATACTGCGCACTTTAAGCATATGTGGAAGTCAGAATCAGAATTTGATAATTATTTGGAGGGTGAATATTCACTTCCTGTTATTGAGCAGAGTATTAATGATAAAAACATTAGCTGGTATATAGTTGAAATCGAGCAGCCGATTGGTTTTGTGAAGCTGACATGGCAAGCAACTGTCCCGAATACAGACATCAGCGGTGTTTTACTTAATAAACTCTACCTTGCCCCAACCAAAACGAATCAGCATTACGGTCAACTAATGTTTAATAAAGTCATAGATATTGCCCGAAGTCAGGGGAAAAAATATTTATGGCTGGAGGTTCTTGAACAAAATGAACGTGCTCAAAAATTCTATAAAAAGCAGGGAATGAAACACATCAGCGACATCATTTTCGAAACAAATTCACAGAGGAGCATACTCAAGTTAATGGGGATGTGTATATAAGGCCCGCACCTCGCTCAGACCCGTTACCCTGACACGTGTGCAGCCTCGCCTTCATTCATAAATTCTCAGTGTATCGATAACTGCTCGCAGAGCGGGAGACACATTGCGGTGCGGATAATAGAGAAATGAGCCTTCCAGGCGTTGACTGTAGCGTTGTAAAACTCTGATGAGCGAACCCTCTTCTAAATCATCGGACACCAGTTCTTCCGGAACATAAGCCAGCCCCAGCCCCAGTCTGGCGGCTTTGGCTTCCATATAACTGTCAGCAAAAGCCCATTGTCCCTGCGGCTGATGAGTTATTTTTTTACCATCCTGTTGAAGCTCCCATGTATAGAGGCTTCCATCGCCAAATTGATAAGCGATGCAGGGATGAACCGCCAAATCTGCCGGGACTTGTGGAAAGCCATAGCGGCGAAAGTGTTCTGGCGTACCAACAATGGCCATCTCCATGTCGGGGGAAATACGGACCGCTATCATGCCACCGCCAACTTCCGGTCCGAGACGTACACCGGCATCGAATCTTTCCGCAATAATATCGACAAACCGACTTTCGCTAATGAGTTCCAGCCGGATGTCAGGATAGCGTTGCTTAAACACCGCAAGCTTTGGCAGGAGCAGTTTATCAATAGCGTGCTGACTGGCATTAATCCGTACCGTACCTGACGGGGACTGGCGATAATGGGCCAGCGTGGCAAGCCCCATATCTAAAGCGTCGAATCCTGACTCAATAGTCCGGTAGAGTTGTTCGCCGGCATGGGTGAGCGATAGCCTACGCGTAGTGCGAGCCAGAAGCTGAACGCCCAGTCTTTCTTCAAGTTCGCGTACGGAACGGCTTATACCTGATTGTGCCAGGCCGAGTCGTTGCGCCGCAGCGGTAAAACTCCCTTCCCGCACCACCTGCATGAACAGGTATAAATCATTATAGTTTTCCCGTTTCGCCATCACGTTTCCCTCGCTATCGCATCACTATTTAGAACAATATGGTATTAATTCTAGCAATTTTACCCCTCTAATAAGCACTATTACTGCTCACTATAATGCTCGCATTGCAACAAAGCACAGCAGTGTTGTCCGTATGAAACCTGTATCTATCACGTTTTATGAGGGGATTTTGATGACTGCCTTCACCAAAAAACTGACAGCCGCGATACCAGCCATGCTGCTCTGCGCATCATTAAGTGGAGTTACAACGATGAGTTATGCCAATACAACCAATCCGAACGCGCCAGTTTCACTGGTCGAGACATGGGATAAAACCTTCGCTAAAAGTACGAAAATTAATCACCGTAAAGTAACCTTTCAGAACCGCTTCGGGATCACCCTGGTCGGTGATCTCTACATTCCAAAGGATCGCGGCGAGCGCAAACTGGCGGCCATTGCCATCAGCGGGCCTTTCGGCGCGGTGAAAGAGCAGTCCAGCGGTCTGTATGCGCAGACGTTGGCTGAGCAGGGATTTGTTACCCTGGCTTTTGACCCTTCATATACGGGGGAAAGCGGTGGCTATCCGCGTAACGTTGCCTCTCCGGATATCAACACCGAGGATTTCAGCGCGGCTGTTGATTTCCTTGGCCTGCAAAATGAGGTTGATCGAAATCGTATCGGATTACTGGGTATCTGCGGATGGGGCGGGATGGCCTTAAACGACGCCGCGATGGATACCCGCGTGAAAGCAGTGGCGACCAGCGTGATGTATGACATGAGCCGTGCGATGGGGCATGGCGTAGGTGATGGTAAAGACCGTTATACCACTGCGGATCGTCGCGCCGTATTACAGTATCTGAACGCACAGCGCTGGGAAGATGCGAAGAACGGAGCTTTCGCGCCCGGCGGGCATGACATTTATGTTGATGAAAAGGGGGACGTCAGTACGTCGAAACGTATTCTGCCAGAAACGTTACCCGCAAATCCTAATCCGGTTCTGAAAGAATTCTTTGATTATTATCGCATGCCGCGTGGTTTCCATGCGCGTTCGGTCAACTCAACCGGGGCCTGGAATGCGACGATGCCGCTGTCATTTATGAATATGCCGCTGCTGAGCTACGCCAATGAAGTCACTATCCCCACGCTTATCGTGACCGGCGAAAAAGCCCATTCACGCTATTTTGCTGAAGATGCCTTTAGGGCGATCGGCAGCAATGAGAAAGAGCTGGTGATTGTGCCGGGGGCAAATCATGTTGATCTGTACGACAACGTTGCGGGTAAGATTCCGTTTGCTAAATTTGAGCAGTTTTTCAATACCAACCTAAGATAACCGCCCCAAGCCGCCTGATATTTGCAGGCGGCTGTAAATCGCCTGCAGATCATTTTCATCCATGTTTTGACGTGATTTCCTGAATGACGTCTGTCCGGACTGCGCCTGAACCTGGCCGATTCGATATTAAGAGATCTGATAATGTCCACAGTAAGACTAAAACCGCATTACGAAAAAAAGCATGCGCATTGGGGGGGCGTGTTTGCCATGACGCTGTGCGTGTTTGTGCTGATCGCTTCCGAGTTTATGCCGGTCAGCCTACTTACGCTTATTGCCAGTGATTTACACATTACCGAAGGGCTGGCTGGCCAGGGAATTGCAATCTCTGGCGCGCTGGCGGTCATTACCAGCCTGACTATCTCCCATATTGCCGGAGATCTGAACCGAAAACATCTCCTGCAGGGGCTGACGGTTTTAATGGCCATATCGGGGATAGTCGTCGCCCTGGCACCCAGCTACCCGGTTTATATCCTGGGGAGGGCCCTGCTTGGGGTGGTCATTGGTGGATTCTGGTCCATGTCTGCTGCAACCGCCATTCGGCTCGTTCCGCAGCATCAGGTTCCCCGCGCGCTGGCGATTTTTAACGGTGGGAACGCGCTGGCTACCGTTGTAGCGGCACCGCTTGGCAGCTATCTGGGGACGACCGTGGGCTGGCGAGGGGCTTTTTTATGCCTCGTTCCCCTGGCTATAGCCGCGTTCATGTGGCAGTGGGTCAGCCTGCCATCGATGGAAAACGATAAAAAACAAAAATCCCAGAAATCTATGCATCATCTGTTCCGCATCACCATTGTCCCTGCGGGACTCCTGGCCTGCGGGCTCTTCTTCATGGGGCAGTTTGCCTTATTTACCTACGTGCGCCCCTTTCTTGAAACCGTAACCCGCGTAGGCCCTTCTGGTCTCTCTCTGATTTTGCTCGCAATAGGCGTGGCGGGTTTTGTCGGCACACTGGCCGTATCAATATTCCTGAACACATGTTTTTATAAAACTTTAATCATGATCCCCCTGCTTATGGCAGCGACTGCCGGGGCGTTACTGCTGGTTGGACACAGCATCTGGGCTGTTGCCGTATTGCTCAGCCTGTGGGGACTACTAGCAACGGCTGCGCCAACGGGATGGTGGACATGGATAGCGCGGGCACTACCCGAAGATGCAGAGGCGGGTGGTGGCTTAATGGTTGCGGTGATCCAGCTATCAATTGCACTGGGTTCAACGGCAGGTGGGTTGGTATTCGACACTCTGGGATGGCGCAGTACTTTTGGCTTGAGTGGTTTCTTACTTCTGGCGGCGGCAGCAATGACGATTGTCACATCCCGTCAAAACAGCAAAGCAAACTAGAACTATCCATTCATTTCTGGCGTGCTCTCTGTCATGGCATAGGGCAGAGAGCCGAGTGTCCGTCCTCGCTGATCGCGGACCTTTAGCCCAGTTATCTTCTATTTTTTCACCAAATATTTTCGCATCAGTGCATTTTGTAATGTCACTCCGCGACAGGCAGGAAACCCACGTTCCACAACATGAAAGCCGTGTCGTAGAAAGAACGCCTCCGCAGCCTTACTGACATTTGAAGTCAGTTCGCCAATTCCACGTTGTCTGGCTTCTTCATGAATGCGATTCATCAATAGTGTCCCTACTCCCTGTCTCGGGTAGGTTCCCGAGACAAAGAAATGGTCAATGTACCCATTTGGCTGAACATCTGCATATCCAGCTATTTCACCATCCACTTCAACAACAAAGGGGCGTAATTCCTTCATATGATTGGCCCATTGTTCCGGGTCGATATCCGTTGGGGCCCACGCATCTATTTGTTCCTGTGTGTAGTAATGTGATGCGAGGGTATGTACAGAAGATAAAAAGACGCTGAACAACGAAATTTCATCTCCATTACTAAACCTTCTGATTTTCATAAGACCTCGTCAGGAGAGTGACTTGTAGAACAAGTCCATTTTTGGTGCAGCGGAGTGTCAGCTCCTCGCGGTGAGTTTAATGGGTCAATGCAACGCTATTCTTAATCAAGGGAGATGCCCAGGCAACACCGTTGAGTCAACATCAAACCATCGGCCTGTGGCGGTAATGTCGCTGCGCCACGGGTAAGACTTTTTCCAGTTGAGTATGTAATATTGACTTATTGTGTAAAAAGATTACTTTTCAGGACATGAAGAAGATACTCATTATTGTTCCCGATGGCGGTATGCTGTTTGAGTCCGCCGGTATTGCCGACATTCTGATGCAGGCCAACCGCCTGCATCCCAAAGGCGCTACGGAGACGTGTTACCAGGTTCAGTTAGCGACAACGCAACCGCATCAGGTGATCCATGGTCAGTCCGGCCTAAATCTACTGGCAGATCATCGCCTGCATGAGATAGACCCTCGCGAACCTCTCGATACCATCATCATCACTGGCAGAGGTCAAAACCCGCAGGAAGGGATTGCGGTGGTTGACTGGCTACGCCTTGCCGCTCCCCACGCCCGCCGCATTGCATCCATTTGCGGCGGCGCGATGCTGCTGGCAGAAACCGGGCTGCTGGACGGCAGACGAGCCACCACCCACTGGAAGCTACTGGAAACTATGCAGGCAGAATTCCCAAAGGTGCGCGTCGAAAGCGGTCCGCTCTATATCCAGGACGAACATATCTGGACATCAGGTGGCGTCAGTTCCGGCTTTGACCTGACGTTAGCGTTAGTTGAAGAGGATTACGGCTTCAGTCTGGCGCGCGACGTCGCTCAGGATTTCGTCATGTACCTGCGCCGTCCCGGGGGACAACTCCAGTTTAGCCGCTACAACCTTCAGCAGACCAGCACCCTGGGCCCGATTAACGATCTGCTCGCCTGGCTGCTTGAGAACCTCACCGCCGATCTCAGTGTGGATAAACTGGCGGAAAAAGTCGCCATGAGTCCGCGTAATTTCACCCGCGTGTTTACCCGAGAAACGGGCGCATCACCGGCACGCTACGTGGCCGAAGCCCGTCTGGCCGCTGCCCGACAGCGTCTGGAGCAGACCAACGAGACGCTGGAGCGTATCGCCGAACAAACAGGATTTGGCAGCAGCATTAACCTGCGACGGCTGTTTGAAAAACAGCTTCACCTGACGCCTGGTGAATATCGCCAACGCTTTCATTGTCGTAAAATGGCGTAAAGTGATCCTTATTTGTCATTTACGCCAATCCGTGACCGGCCTAAATTGACTCCAGAGACAACAGATAAGGAGTTCATCATGGTAAAGGTCGGTATTAACGGTTTTGGCCGTATCGGACGTAACGTACTGCGTGCTGCACTGGGTAACCCGGAGATCCAGATCGTGGCAATCAACGATCTGACAGACAGTAAAACGCTGGCGCATCTGCTGAAATACGACTCGCTGCTCGGTAAACTCGACGCCGACGTCACCGCCGGTGAGGGGCAGTTGGTGGTTAACGGTAAATCCATCACCGTATTCAGTGAACGCGACCCAGCCAACATCCCATGGCGTCAGCGTGAAGTCGATATTGTCATTGAAGCAACCGGCTTCTTCACTGAACGTGACAAGGCGGCGGTGCATATCCACAGCGGTGGCGCAAAACGAGTGATTATCTCCGCCCCTGGTAAGAACGATGATTTAACCATCGTGATGGGCGTTAACGATCACCTCTACTCCGCGGATAAACACTTTGTCGTCAGCAACGGTAGCTGCACCACTAACGGTCTGGCACCTGCCGCACAGGTTTTGCACCAACATTTCGGCATTAGGCATGGTTTGATGAATACCACCCACGCCTATACCAACAGCCAGGCGCTGCACGACCAGCCGGAAAAAGATCTTCGTGGTGCCCGCGCCGCTGCATTGTCGATTGTCCCCTACTCCAGCGGTGCCGCGAAGGCGCTTGGCAAAGTCATCCCGGAGCTGGATGGTCGCTTAACCGGTTACTCGCTGCGCGTACCGGTTCCGGTGGTGTCCATTGTCGATCTGACCGTAACGCTTGAGCGGGATGTTACAGCAGAGGAGGTCAATAATGCGTTTCGTGACGCCGCCGCGACAGGGCCACTGAAAGGGATCCTCGGTTACAGCGATGAACCGCTTGTCTCAAGCGACTATCAGGGTGACCCGCGCTCATCCATCATCGACGGCCTGTCAACGCTGGTGATTGGCGGCAATATGGTCAAAATTCTGGCGTGGTACGACAACGAATGGGGATTCTCTAATCGCCTCGTCGACCTGGCACTGCTAATGGCAAAGCACGAACGTTAATCCCCTGCTCTCACACTCTCTCTAAATCCACGCCAGGCGTGGATTTTTTTATATCTGTCACGTGTTTGTCGCAGTGACAATCGCCCACAACGTCACGTCCCCCATTTTTAGTCGTCACCTAACGATGCTGCTGGGGTGACGCGTTTAAAAAAATTAGCGATAACCCGACAAAATAATAAATCGGCAGCACTTTAACGGTCAGTTTATTAATCAGACAGTTGCGACCATAATAAAATGAGTAATGCGATCTTATTTGAGGATTCCGGCATGATCACCTTTTATCAACTTACAGCCACCCGTCTGCATGGTGAGCCCGTCTCTATGGCCGACTATGCTGGCAAACTGGTTCTGGTGGTCAATACTGCCAGCCATTGTGGCTTCACGCCGCAATATGCAGGCCTCGAAGCGCTTTACAAGAAGTACGCCGCGCAGGGTCTGGTGGTGCTTGGTTTCCCCTGCAACCAGTTCGGTAATCAGGAGCCCGGCGGGGCCGACGAAATCTCGCAAACCTGTCACATCAACTACGGTGTGAGCTTCCCGATATTTGAGAAAGTGGAAGTCAACGGTGCTGCTACGCATCCGGTGTTTCGTTACCTGAAAAACGAATTACCCGGCGTGCTGGGTGGGCGTATTAAGTGGAATTTCACTAAGTTCCTGATCGGACGTGACGGCAAACCGCTCAAGCGTTTTTCGCCGTTCACTACCCCTGAGAAAATAGAAACCGCGATCCTTGCTGCGCTTAAAGTCTGAGCGCACCTGTCATTCAAACCGTCCCCATTATGCCCCAGCGCACTGTCTGAATAAAAAACACGCTGCAAAATCAACAAAATATAATCAACTTGCTTAATTACTCTGCAATCGCGTGAGTTCAGGAAGAAAAATGCTATTTCCCTCTTGCCTCATTCGGTCTGTGCCGCTAATATTCGTCCCCGTTGTCACCTACAACGTTGCGTTCATAGCTCAGTTGGTTAGAGCACCACCTTGACATGGTGGGGGTCGTTGGTTCGAGTCCAATTGAACGCACCATCTTGCGTCCGTAGCTCAGTTGGTTAGAGCACCACCTTGACATGGTGGGGGTCGGTGGTTCGAGTCCACTCGGACGCACCAAATTATATTCTATAATTTGGTGCTATTTCCCTTCGTTACTCCTCATAATTTCTTTTTATTCCCCTGCTCGTAACCTTAAGCTTAATCATTACTCCGTATGATGCTGGCACAAAGCGATGCGCCAAAGCCTTCTAAACGCTATGCTCAGCGCGTATCATTTATCCTCTTCGCAAACCTTTTTCGCCAGAGATCGGATACCATGCCCTCTTCCATTATTCTGTTTGCCGCGGGCAGTTTACGCCTGGCATTTGCCCCTTTGATAAGCCAGTTCTCGCGCCATAGTGGAATAGACGTGAAAGTGGAATATGGTCCGGCCGGTTTATTACGCGAGCGTATTGAAGCCGGTGAACCGTGTGCGCTCTTTGCCTCAGCCAATCGGGAGCACCCGCAACGCCTGCTGGCTTTGCAAAAAGCTGTCCTCACGCAAACCTTTAGCTGGAATCAACTGAGTCTGGTCAGCAACCGAAACGGCGCCTGGCTGGATTTGCTCCGCGACCCAACGCTACGAATAGGTACATCCACGCCCGGCTGCGACCCTTCCGGAGACTATACCTGGGCATTTTTCGACAATATGGATGTACTGGAGCCAGGACTCGGACAACAGCTTAGGGCGCGCGCCATCCCGCTGGTTGGTGGGCGTGATACGGTGAAAATCCCGTCTGGTGAACTGGCGAGCGCTTGGATCCTTCGCCAGGGACTGGCCGATCTGTTTATCGGCTACGCGCATTACGCGAAAACGCTGCGCGCCCAACCCGACGTGCATTATGTAGCTATCCCTGATGAGCACAATATTCGCTGCGAATACCAACTGGCGGTGCTCGAGGCATCCAACGAGGTGATGGCGCTGGTTAAATTCATGCTCTCCAACGGCGGTCAGGCGTTTCTTACCGCCGCCGGGTTTTTACCTCTTAACGACGAACAGAAAACAGCGGTGCGATAAACGGCGTCGGGTGGTTCTCCAGACTGAGTTTTCGCAGCGGTAAGCCATAGGCCTGGAACAGATTCTCTTCCGTCACAATGCTGTCCGTTGGCCCTGCCCGCCATTTTCCTTCGGGGAGCAGCAGCAAAGTATGGGTGGCTATTTGTAACGCATGCAGCGGATCGTGGGTCGAAAAAAGAATGCTGCATCCCTGTAGATGGGCCAGATCGCTGATGAGCTGAAGCACCACCTGCTGATTGGCGAGATCCAGCGCGGAGCACGGTTCATCAAGCAGCAGCGTTTGACACTCCGTCACCAGCGCCCGGGCTATCATCACCAGTTGCTGTTGCCCCCCGGAAAGTAAGCTAAACGAGTGGGAAGCAAGCTGGGCAATATTTAACTGCTCCAGCGCCTGGGTCGCTCTTTGTTGATCCTGCTGGCTGGGTTGCGCAAAAAGCTTCACGTGCTGTACCCGCCCCATCAGCACCACGTCGCTCACCGTATAAGGAAATGGCAGGTGGCAATGCTGCGCCACAATTCCTATCCCGCCGTCATTTTCAATGCTGCCGTCCAAAGCTGGCAGCGTGCCGGTTAGCGTATCGAGCAGCGTACTTTTCCCCAGGCCGTTACGTCCCAGCACAGCCCAGATCTCACCTTTCTGACAACTGAATGTAAGCGGCTCAAATAGCGGCACGCGATACCCATAAGTAAGCGTATTTACACGCAATGCGGCAGGTTTCATGATGTCCCCCGGCGGCTGGAGCGGATGAGTAAAAAAGCAAACAGCGGCGCGCCGAATATTGCGGTGATGATCCCAAGCGGTATCTCCGCGTGCATCAGGGTACGCGCAATATCATCCACCACAATCATAAAACCGCCTCCCATCCAGAAGGCGCACGGCAGTAGACGACGATGATCAACCCCCACCAGCAAACGCGCCAGATGCGGAATAACCAACCCAACCCAGGCGATACTGCCGCTGACCGCTACCTGAGCGGCGACTAAAAAAGCGCAGCACAGCAAAACGCTGCGTCGCAGAGGAACTACCGCGACGCCTAGCGAACGGGCATCTTTATCATTGAGTGATAACAGGTTTATCCGCCAGCGTAGCTGGTACAAAACTGTCGCAGCGATACCGACTGGAATCGCCAACAGCAGAACTTTATGCCAGTTAGCCGTCGCAAAGCTGCCGAGCAGCCAGAACACGATATTGGGTAACGTTTCTTCGGTATCAGCCTGATACTGAATCAGGCTCACCAGCGCGGCAAAAAAACCACTCAAAATGATACCCGACAAGATCAGCACCAGCGTATTCTCCAGCCCCTGCAGCGCAGCAATGGCATACACCAGGACCAGCGCCGTCAGACCGAAGAAAAACGTTGAACCCATCATCAACCACGGCGACAGGCCGAGCAGAATAGCCAGCGTTCCGCCAAAAGCGGCCCCGGACGTCACGCCAATAATATGCGGGTCGACCAGCGGATTATGAAATACCCCTTGCAGCGTCGCGCCACATAACCCCAACGCCCCACCCGCCAGCAGCGCCATCAGAATTCGCGGTAGCCTGACCGTCCAGATAACCTGACCGGCAATCCCTTCAGCGTCGCTATAGTGCATCAGGTGATAAAAGACTTCGCTTAACGACAGCGGATATTGTCCGAGGCACAACGAACCAAGGCCCAGCAACAGGACCGTCGCGATTAAGAGTGGTTGCTGGAGTAAAATGCGCTTACTTAACTGCATCAGGCTGCCAGTTCACACCATAAAAACGCTGATAGTAGTCTTGCGCCTGCGCATCAACATCCACGTCTTTATAGGCGTCCGGGTACAGTTTTTTGGCCATCCACAGCTCACCAATCGCCAACGCTTCTGGCATCGGATAGCCCCAGGCTTTGGCGTACTCAGGCATCAACCAGACGCGATGATTTTTCACCGCATCAATCCCCTGCCAGTTAGGATCGTTTTGGATCTCCGTTACCACCTGCGGGTAGCGATCCTGAACAAAAATTACCTGCGGGTTCCACGCCAATACCTGTTCCAGCGCAACCTGACGGGCGCCTTTTACACTGGCAGCCGCCACGTTTAGCCCACCCGCGTGCTGCATCATGAGTCCCGTGTACTTCCCGGAACCGTAAGTCATCAGGTCGGGGTTAGCCATATAAATACGGACTTTTTGCGCATCCGGGATTTTTGCGACCGGCGCATTGAATTTTGCCCGCGCCGCAAAAACGTAGTCGATTAACGTCTCAGCTTGCGGTTTGCGCCCCACGACGTCCGCAATCAGGCGAATCCCCTGCTTTAACCCTTCGTTGTAGACCTGCTCTTCATCTGCCATGGTCGGGTTCATTTTATTCTGTTGCCCGGCTGCATCCTTGCGCAATGAGATTGCCACGACCGGAATACCGGCGTTCTGAATCTGCTGGATCATCTCCGCTGGCGCATAGTTGGCGACAAAAACCACCTGTGGATGAATCGCCAGTAGGCTTTCAATATTCACGCTGGTGAGATCGCCCGGCGTCGGCAATGTGGCAATTGTCGGCATAAAGCGCGCAAACTCAGGCCCGAGCTGTTTTTTCCAGCTCGACATCACGCCAATAATGTCCTGCTGAGCATTAAGCTGGACCAGAATATTCAGCGTCTGGTGTTGCAGCACGACCACTTTGTCGACGTGGTCCGGAATCGTGACCTGACGACCAAGCTGGTCGGTGATCGTACGGTCGGCCTGGGCAGAAAACGTAAACAACATGCTGGCGCATACCAGCACAAAAGAGCGGAAAGTTAACATGGGATACCATCTGGATAGCGGAGTAAAAACGATGTGTATTAAATTATATAACGATATAACAGGCAACCCATTCGCGATAAATACCGCACGACACACGAGGAAGATCAATTTATGCCGACAAAAAAGCCGACGGTGATGACCACCTTCGGCTGTGGGTAACAC
Organism: Citrobacter sp. RHBSTW-01044; assembly: GCF_013781945.1. Lineage (NCBI taxonomy): Bacteria > Pseudomonadati > Pseudomonadota > Gammaproteobacteria > Enterobacterales > Enterobacteriaceae > Citrobacter > Citrobacter sp. RHBSTW-01044. The sequence goes on from NZ_CP056180.1 coordinate 2,563,033, forward strand.
TAGGACTAACGGATTATTTGGTTGCCGCTTTAATGATATCGAGCGCTTTGACGAACTGATCCTGCGGGATCGTCAGCGGATAAAGGAAACGAATAACGTTGCCATACTGACCACAGGTCAGCAGCAGTAATCCTTGCTCAAGGGCTTTCTTCTGCACGCGTTGTGCGGCGGCTGCGTTGGGTTCTCCCGTCGCTGCATCACAGAATTCAGCGGCGATCATAGAGCCTAAGCCGCGCACTTCGGCCAGTTCAGGACACCCGGTTTGCGCGTCAGTCAGAGTGGCGCGCAGTTGTTCGCCAAGAGCTGCCGCACGCTGGCACAGCTGTTCATCACGAATAATATCCAGCACCGCATGAGCTGCCGCAATTGACAGCGGGTTTCCGGCGTAGGTTCCGCCCAGACCACCCGGCGCAGGCGCATCCATAATTTCAGCTTTGCCCACGACGCCAGACAGCGGCATGCCGCCTGCAAGGCTTTTTGCCATAGTCATCAGGTCAGCTTTGTCAGCGTAGTGGTCCATCGCAAACAACTGGCCTGTACGGGCAAACCCGCTTTGCACCTCATCGGCAATCATCACGATGCCATGCTCGTCGCAAATACGGCGGATGGCAGCCACAAACTCCGGCGGCGCCACCACGAAGCCCCCTTCACCCTGGACGGGCTCGAAAATAATCGCCGCGACCTGAGTGGGATCGATATCGGCTTTAAACAGGCGCTCAATCGCTTTGATGGAGTCCGCCGTAGAAATCCCCTGCAACTCGCAAGGATACGGTGCGTGGTAAACGGAGCCAGGGAACGGGCCGAACCCTTTTTTATACGGCGCCACCTTGCCGGTTAACGCCATCGTCATGTAGGTACGCCCATGAAAACCGCCGCCAAAAGCAATAACGCCAGGACGGCCGGTATGTGCGCGCGCAATTTTCACCGCATTTTCGACCGCTTCAGCCCCGGTGGTGAAGAATGTGGTTTTGCGCTTGCCGTCGATTGGCGCAACGGCGTTGATTTTCTCCGCCAAAGACACATAGCTTTCGTACGGGACAATCTGATAAGCCGTATGGGTAAAAGCCTGCAGTTGCGCTTCGACTGCCTGCACCAGGCGAGGATGACGGTGTCCGGTGTTCAGCACGGCAATCCCGGCGGCAAAATCAATGTACTGATTGCCTTCGATATCGGTAATTGTGCTGTTTTCTGCTGACTGGGCATAAAAATCACACATTACACCCACGCCACGCGGGGTGGCATCCAGACGACGTTGTTGCAGGTTTTTATTGTTCATTCTCTACACCTTGTCCATTAATACATTTAGGTTGAATTACCCTTTAAATTTAGACGCCATCTGGTACTTTAATCGAGAGCCAAATCGTTTTATTTTAAGGATCCAAATGCGTTCACTTGCCGGAGATGTGATCAAGCAGGCATTTAGCCAGCAGACCGATGAAAAGCTGCATCGTCGCCTGTATGCCGCCATCTGCAGTTGCATCCTCGAAGGTAGCCTGAAACCGGCGACCCGAATGCCTCCGTCGCGTGATCTGGCAGGCGAACTGACGCTATCGCGCAATACCGTCCTGCGGGTTTACGAGCAATTGCAGGCCGAAGGTTATATTTCCGCGCGCACCAGCAGCGGCACATTTGTCACCGACAGCGTGCTGGACAATCTCGACCTGCGTCCCCACAAAGAGCCCGTTGCCGCCACACTGGAGGATCACACCCGCTTATCTGCCCGCTGCCTTGAGCTGCTGGGTCATGCCAGCGCCAGCCCCCGTCAATGGGGCGCATTTATTCCAGGCGTGCCTGATGTGGAGCATTTCCCTCACCGGGTGCTCAAAAAAATTCAGGATCGGCTGGCGAGACGGTTGCGCCCGGAGTTTCTCACGTACGATGCCGCAGGCGGCGTGACTGAGCTGAAAGAAGCGCTGGCAGACTATCTGCGCACCGCACGCGGGGTGCGGTGTTCACCGGCGCAAATTCTGATTACTGAAGGTATTCACCAGGCGCTGGATCTGGTGACCCGGACGCTATGCAACCCGGGGGATAACGCCTGGATTGAGGAGCCGGGCTACTGGGGAATCAAAAATATTCTGCGCATCAATGCGGTTAACTTTTCGGCGATCCCGGTTGATGAACAAGGTATGGTGCCGCTGGAGGCTGGCGAATCTGCGCCAAAGCTGATTTTTGTGACACCGTCACATCAATATCCGCTCGGTTCGGTAATGAGCCTCAACCGCCGTCGGGCACTTCTCTTTCGCGCACGTGAAACGCGAAGCTGGATAGTGGAAGATGACTACGACAGCGAGTTTCGCTTTTCCGGCCAGCCAATTCCATCATTGCAGGGTCTGGAAGAAGAGACGCCGGTCATCTATATCGGGACATTCAGTAAAACACTCTATCCCGCACTGCGGCTCGGTTATGTGGTACTGCCCAAACCGCTCGCCGCGCCGCTGAAGAAGGTTCATAACGACCTCTATCGTGGTGGACATTTGTTGATTCAGGCAGCGCTGGCGGAGTTTATCCGCGAGGGTTACTACGCGGCGCACATTCGTAAAATGCGCCAGTTGTACAGTCGTCGCCGCCAGACGTTGGTGGAGCTTATCAGCCGCCAGTTGGGCGAGCAGTATCTTGGCTCCTTCAGCAGCAACGCCGGGCTGCACATGATTCTACAGTTGCCCGTCGGGAGCGATGACGTTGTCATTGCCCAACAGGCGAATGCGCAAGGGCTGCTGGTGCGCCCGCTGTCTCGCTATTACGTGAATGAAGAGAAACGCAGCGGCCTGCTGCTGGGATTTGCCAGTATTGCAGAGCATGAAATGGCGGCGGCGTTTACCCGACTGGTGGGTATTATCAGAGTAAACGCCGTTTAAGCACTGCCGGATGGCGCTGCAAGCACCTTGTCCATCCGACATGCTGTTTAATGTGACGCTTTTTTAATCCCTGCCAGGTCCTCCTGGCTTACTTCGCCATTCCCTTCTCCCCAACTTTTACGCACGTAATTAATCACGTCGCGCATTTCGTTGTCGCTTAACATGCCACCGTAAGCCGGCATCTTAAAGGAGACGCTGCCACGCGTTGTCGGTGTTTCTGCGCCGTGGGCAATCACTCTGAACAGCGGCGTCGGGTCATCAACCATCACCAACGGATTGTTGATCAAAGAAGGTGCGTTATCATCCGTACCTTTCCCCTCCAGACCGTGACAGGTGGAGCAGTAGCGGTTATAGGTCACTTTGCCCGCCTCGGGTGAATTCGACCAGGACACCGTAGTTGCCGCTGCGCGCACCGTTTCAGGCTTCTCGCTTTTCAGGCTCAGCAAATATTGCGCGATCGCCGTGGCATCGTCATCGGTCAGGTACTGTGTACTCTGCGTAACGACTTCAGCCATCGAACCTGAAACCGCGGCATGCTTGCTTTTACCGGTCAGCAACAGCGATTTTAATTCCTGCTCAGACATTCCCGTGCCGCGTAGCGAAGGCGCATACCAGCCGTCGATCATCGCGCCGCTCAGGTACTCGGCATCAGCATTGGTATACGCTTTTTCGTTCATCGCCATGCCTCTCGGGGTATGGCAAGAACCGCAGTGTCCGGGACCTTCCACCAGATAAGCGCCCCGTTTTACTAACGCAGCGTTGTCATCCGTTTTTGCACGTTCTACAGCCGTCGCTGGCGCGTCGGTAAATAGCCAGTTCCAGATATGCAGCGGCCAGCGGGCGGAGAGTAGCCACGGAATGGCATTCTCTTTATTGGGCTGCGCAGAGGGGGTGACATCATGCATAAAATAGCGATACAACGCCTGTACATCGTCATCAGAAAGTTTCGCGTAAGAGGGATAAGGCATGGCCGGATAGAGTAGATGACCATCTTTAGCAATTCCCTGACGTACGGCCTTGTCAAAATCCTCGTATGAGTAATTACCAATACCCTGGGTCTTGTCTGGGGTAATGTTGGTCGAATAAATATCCCCTACCGGAGTAGGAAACTTTTTGCCACCCGCCATCGCCGCGCCCCCTTCGGTGGTATGACAGGCCACACAGTCAGAGATACGGGCGATATATTCGCCGTTAGATTCCGCTGCACTCACAGAGGCGGTAAACAAACAGGCGGCAAGAACGGTTACATTACGCATAGATCACCCCATATCCTTGAGTTCATTAACCGCACGCCATGCCTGATCGATGGCCGTATGGGCATAAGCGCCCCAGTCAGAATCGGAATTAGCGATGGCAATGCGACCAACTGGCTGACGCGCCCGCTCGATAATTTCTGGCATTTTATCCATATCATCGAACAACGCGTTGGCGTAATACGCATAGCCATGCGCCCAGCGGTTAACCGTAATGGCGGAGATATCGCGTTGATTATCAAAGCCCGTTGAGCCAAACATTTCCTGCAACTGGGAGCGAATCATCTCCTCATGCGTCGCAAATGTGGTCCCCAGTAAATACGCTCGCCCCAGACGGAACTGTTCTCTGGCCGACAAATTACTGCCCGGATAAGTAGGCACATAGACCATGTGAATGACCATCGGATCGTCCGGTGAGGCTGGGTGTTGATACCCGCCGATGCTGACCGGATAGTCGAGCTTAATCCGGCTGTAAGGTGCGGCCGGAGAGTAAAATTCATGCACGCCAAGCTGTTTGAACGCCTGCCAGTTTTTGACCACCACGTTGGTGTACACCAGCGGTGCCTTCACGTTCAGTTTGAGATCCGCCTGCTGCTGTTCCGGCATCTCAGGCACCAGATACGGGATCATCATGTTATAGCCCGCCATGATGGTGTTTTTACCGCGCACGCGATGCATTTTGCCGTCACGCAGATAGGTCACCACCACGCCATCCTTTGTGTTGGCCGCATTAATCACCGTGCTATTCAGACGCAAGCGCGTGGTGTTTTCCGGCAGATCCAGCTTTTCGTAATGCAGTCTGGCAAGGACAGAGTCTTCCATCGTGTTACCCGGTAGCGCATCCGGCAGCATATACCTGACTAACAGTCGGGCCAGCCCGGCGTTACCGTCAGGGAAATGGTAAACATACGGCTCTTCGAGGTCGGCCAGCGACTCGCCGTCCAACGGCGGTATTCCCAGCGCCTCCATGCCGGGTAATGCGCACGCTCTGGCATCGCTACAGGAAATGCCTTCAATGCCGATGGCAAAGAAGTCATTAGAACGCTGCTGAAAATAGAGCAGCGCCATTTTGCTCAAACCAACTTTTGTGGCCAAAAATTCACTGTAGCTGTGGGTATCCAGCCATTCCATTTTCTCATCGACCGTCATGCCCGGAAGATAGTCGCCAGGATGGACGTGCAGGTCGATCAACGCCTTTCGGTCGTGCTCACTTAGCGGAAAATCATTGATAAAGTCTTCAATTTTACGGCCATTGAGCCTGTTCGGCGGGATATCATCAGATACCGCGCGCCCCGGATCGCCGCTGACGATTTTTGTTTCGCCAAAATTCTTTTTGTCGAAGAACACGCCACGACTGAGCTGCCAGTCGGGATAGAAGTTTACGTCAAAGCTCTCTTTTAACCGCGTGACGCTGACGCCCACGGTTTCCATCAGTTTTTGCACCTCAGGGCTGAAATTGTGCGCGGGCGACTGGAATGCTTCGCTGCCGCCATAGCCGAGTAATTTCTTACCTGAGCTCGTAAATTCGTTACGTTTGGCGTGCCCGCCAAAATCGTCATGGTTATCGAGGATCAGGATCCGGCTATTTTGACCGGCAAGCTGGCGCCAGAAACAACCGGCAGCCAGCCCGCTAATACCGCCGCCCACAATCACCAGATCGTACTCTTCCTCAACGGGCAGAGCGTTTAAATCAAAATGTTTATGCTCGCGGCCTACTGCATGCGCCATTTCAAACGACCCAGGATGATTACCCCGCAGCCCCGTCAGCCCTGGCGGATAATAATTTCCATCTATAAATGCGTTTCCCTTTCCTGCCGCCCTGACCCATTCCAGCGGGGTAAGCCCCGCCGCAATAGTCACCGCGACGCCGTTGAGAAAATCACGTCTGGTAATTGCCATTAACTTTTTTCCTTATTGCTACACACTGCCCTAAATACGACACAAATAAGAGATGTCCCCCTTCATAGTAATAAAGGGGTACAGCCGACTATTTCCCTGGCTTTAACTCTTCATCCAGTTTTTTAGAATCATAATAATCACCCTGCCAGGTGATTTTACCTGCTTTAACATGAATATAGCTGACACCTTCAAATTTTATCGGATTATTTGTCGGCGGACTCCCTGCCCATTCACCACTATTTTTGCCAGAAAATTCCCAACGAAACGCCACGGTATCTTCGTCGTAAACGGGTTTGCCGACCATTTTCCAGCTCAGGTCTGGCACCGCCTTAATAAAGGCACCGATAACCTCTTTTTCAGCTTTTTCTCTGCCATTTATCGGTTCGCCAGCGGCGGCATCATAATAGACTGCGTCATCAGCAAGATATTGCGCGGCTCGCGAAGCATCGTGTGCATTCCAGGCTGCCATGTACTCTTTAACGGTATTCAGCGATGTGCTTTCTGCCAGGCTATAGCCCGAGAACATCACGAATGAAAGCACCGCTATGTTTAATGTTTTCATCGACATCCTCTCTATTCAGAAATGTCACACATGATATGTTTCACCCGGGTATATTCTTCGAGCGAGTAGGATGAGAGATCTTTGCCATACCCCGATTTTTTGAACCCGCCGTGCGGCATTTCGGCGCACAGAGGAATGTGATTGTTAATCCACACGGTGCCAAAATCGAGGTCAATGCTGAAGCGCTGTGCGCGACCATGGTTACTGGTCCAGACGCTGGCGGCCAGACCATATTCCACATCATTCGCTTTGTGTAGACCCTCTTCATCAGTCGAAAACGGCTGAATAGTCATTACCGGTCCAAATACTTCATGCTGAATAGCTTCGTCATGTTGATGCAATCCGGAGACGATCGTCGGCTCAAAATAGAAGCCCGGACCTGGCCCGGCACGCCCACCTGTTTCAATTTTTGCATGTGCCGGTAAACGCGCAATAAAGCCTTTCACCTGCTCCAGTTGGTTTTTACTGTTCAATGCGCCATATAGCGCAGCCTGATCCGCTGGCGGTCCAAATTTAATACTCTTCGTTTTCTGAACCAGCTTTTCCAGGAATTCAGCGTAGATGGATTGTTCGACCAGAATACGCGTAGCCGCCGTGCAATCCTGGCCGGCATTGAAGAAGCCTGCCGTGGTGATCGTCGCGATCGCCTTGTCCATATCTGCATCAGCAAACACCACAGCAGGCGCTTTCCCGCCCAATTCCAGATGCGCCTTGGTCAGGTTCGCCGCTGCCGAAGCCGCAACCTGTAGGCCCGCGCGGACCGAACCGGTAATCGAAACCAGTGAGGCCTTTGGGTTTGAAACCACCAGCGAACCGGTGCTGGCTTTACCTAATACGACGTTAAACGCCCCTCTTGGGAACAACGGCGCGGCCAGTTCAGCCAACAGCAGCGTGCTGACCGGCGTGGTGTCGCTGGGTTTTAATACAACCGTATTGCCTGCCGCCAGCGCTGGCGCAATCTTCCATACCGCCATCATGAACGGGTAGTTCCATGGCGTGACTTGTCCAACGATACCCAGTGGTTCACGGCGGATAGTCGAGGTAAACCCGGCGGAATATTCCCCTGCCGCTTTCCCTTCAAGACAGCGCGCCGCACCGGCAAAAAAGCGGATGGCATCGCAGGATGCCGCGATCTCTTCCTTCTCAATAAAATGGCGAAGCTGACCGGTCTCCTGACTCTGCGCGTTCACCAGCCGCTCAACGTTTCGTTCAATCTCATCTGCCAGTTGCAATAACGCCTTTTGCCGCTGTGCCGGCGTCGATTTTCGCCAGATGCTAAACGCCGCCTCCGCCGCCGAGTAGGCCTGCTCCACCTCTTCCGCATTGGCGTTGGGTGATAATGCGTACGTTTCGCCGTCGACCGGACTCACCAGTTCGAAGGTATCTTCGCTACGACCTGCTACATATTGCCCATTAATAAAATGCTTCAGGGTTTTCATGTCTGTCTCCTGCCCGTTAATACATAAAGAATCTTATGTAATATATATATTGTAAAAGATTTTCAAATGCGCAACATTGACACTATGATAAGCCTCGCATTTTTAACTTAATTTTTACATTTTCGAGATAAGGCTTTTCATTGTGAGCCGAGGCTTTATGCTCAGCTCATCATGAGGTTATCGGGACACACATCCGCTTGTGCAGTGACATTGCGCATAGGCATGTAAAATAACTCGGCCATTCTTACCTTCCTTGCCTGACGGGCATGTGTTAAAAATGGTCGTTGTTTCAGGGAATTGAGTGCAGAAAAGATTATGATTACTCACGCGGTCATATTTGCGCCTATCGGGCAGGTCAGTCGTTCAGACCAGATAGTGCAGCGCCTGTCAAACGCCATTATCACGGGGTTGCTGGAGCCAAAAGAACAGCTCCCCAACGAAACTGATTTGGCAAAGATGATGGGTGTCTCACATATCACTATCAGAGAAGCGCTAAACACGCTTCGGGCTAATAATCTTATCCATACGGTTCGTGGTCGTAATGGCGGGAGCTTCGTTTGCGAAAATATTGATGGCAAAAACAGCGCCCTGCATCCGTTCAAAGCGATCAGTACGGATTATCTTTCTGACCTGGGCGAAATGCATTGCGCCATTATCAGCCATAGCGCAAGGCTGGCTTCCAGACGGATGACCGGCGCGGATATCGCCAAATTTCGCGAGTTTGTTGAGGTGCTCAGCAAGGCAAACTCACCAGAGCTGATGACCCAGGCCGATATGCGCTGTCTACTGGCGATAGCTGCCAGTTCACATTCGGCGCGACTGGCCAATCAGGAGCTGCAGGTCCAGGCTGAATGGGCATCGCTGGTGGCGATACTTTATCGCGCAGACAACATTCATGCCGAAATTATTGCGCTTTACTCGGCACTGGCCGATGCGCTGGCAGCTCACAACGAGGCAGAATCCGTGCAGCTTGCCACACGGATCATCGACACGTTTACCTATTACCTTATTGAAAAAAAGCTGAAATATAACTCGAACTGACAATCAGTGAAGGCAGGACAGACAATGAGCTCTTCGACATCCTTAAGCGCATTAATTCGTAAGATTGATGATATTACCGCCTCTACCGTAGATTCTACCGTTGCGCTGGCGAGGAGCATCCATGAGGCGATTTCCGGGGTGCAAAAGGCCTCAGCAGAAGTTGTCCTCGATCCATCGGTGAGATCTACCGTTCAGCAACACATCAAGCGCACCCTCAGTAACAATCATTACTGTTCAGGGGCCGGGTTCGCCAGCCATATTGAGAGCACTGCCACCACAAAAGAGTATTGGCTGCTGGAATGGTGGTATAAGAAAGATAATGGTTTGAGTCAGGCGCACCTCGATTTAGATCAGGCCACCCAGCAACGTCTGGATTTCAGAACCTTCGAGTGGTTTAAGCACTCACCTCCGGCAGGAAAAGCCTATATCCACGGTCCCTACGTCGACTATATCTGCAATATTTCCTACACCCTGACCTCGGCAGTGCCGATCTACTACAACGATCAGTTTCTTGGCGTTGCCGCCGTCGATCTGCTGGTCAGTCAGATTGAGGCCGAACTGCTCTCCTGCGCTCATCCTGACTATGTCATTCTGACCAATCTGGAAAACAGAATTATCTTTTCCAGTTGGCCACGTTTTCGCGTGGGTGAATTACTCTCTCCCGCAAACAGTACCGTTGTTTATCAGAGCGACTACTTTATCCTTTATCACTATCAAAACTAAGGGCCCGAAGGCCCTTAGTTTTTAGTTATCCTGCCCCATATTCAGCTTGTTAGCGTAGGCAATGGCGTCGTTTTCCGGCGCAGCAGAGCGACCAAACGGTCGGGTCAGGAACATATAGATAAGCCCGGAGCCAACGACAATCGCCAGGCCGAACAGTACCGTCCAACGGTCGATGAAATCGCTGCTGTCTGCCGGTTGCGCCAACAACCAGATCCCACACAATCCATAGGCTAGCGCCAGCACGTTCACAATCACGCCCCAACCGCCAATGGTCCACTCCCCGGCCGGTTTCCAGCCTTTCAGGCGCTGGCGCAGTGCGGCAAGCACAACCATCTGGAACGAGATATAAATACCGATGACGGCAAACGCGGTAATACGCGACAGATTGTCTGGCTGAAAATAGACCCAAACGCAAATGATGACTGGCAGCAGACAGCTAACAACCATGGCATTATCCGGAACGCCATTTTTAGAGATCTTTGACATCCACTCACTTCCCGGCAGCATTCTGTCGCGGGAGAAAGAAAAGATAAGGCGGCTTAACGCAGCCTGCAGAGACAAAATGCACGACAGCATCGCCACAATCGCGACGATGATAAAGATAGTTGCGCCAGTTTCACCAAGAGCTTCATTAAGGATGGCCGGAATCGGGTCAGACGTTTTGCCATTCACGATACTGACCAGATTTGGTGAAGCCAGGAGGTATCCCATGACGGAAATAATCGCCGAAATCGCACCAAATACGATGCTTAAAATCATCGCGACCGGGATCTTTTTACTCGGATTCTGTACCTCTTCCGCAACGTTACCGCAGGCCTCAAAGCCAAAGAACATAAACAGCCCCATCAGCGCGGCAGACATAAATGCGGTGGAATAGCTGCCGTCATGCGCCAGCACGCCCATCGAATCAAAAATTACGGAGAATGGCTGCGAACGGTGGAATATCAGCAGATAAATTCCCAGCGCAATCACGCTAACGATTTCACACCAGAAGCCAATTTTTGCAACCCGGGCCAGATTTTTAGTCCCGGACATATTAACAGCCATCATCAAAAGCAGCAGCAGGACGGAAGTCGCCAACATAGTGGCTGGCGTCTGACCATAGTGGAAGAGCGACTCAACAAATGTTGAAGTATATTCCGCGATTGACGTAATGGTGACCACCAGTGCCCACAGGTAAATCCAGGCAGCGATCCACGCATATTTCTTGCCCCATAACCTTCTGGCCCACGGATAAAGCCCGCCGGTTATCGGATACTGGGAAGCCACCTCACCAAACACCAACGCCACTAAAAGTTGTCCACATGCGACGATTAAAATCCACCAGACTGCGGGCGGCCCCGCCAGCGTTACGGCCAGTGCAAACAGCGAATAGACGGCGGTAAGCGGCGAAAGGTAGGTAAAACCCAACGCAAAGTTTGAAATAAGACCGATCGAGCGATTGAACTGTTCTTTGCCATCTTTTTGAAAATTATCGTTTTTCTTATCAGGTGTCTGTTCCATATAGCTTTCTCTTTTGTGGAATAGTCGCAGGGTTGAACAATTAATGTATAAAAGATATTAAGTTATATGTATAGTGATTTTGTCGCTAATTTGTTAAAAATGATCGCGCATCACGTTAATGAAAAAGTGGAAGTAGAACAGTCGAGGGCACAAGTATTTTTCGGTATTTCCGCTTCACGGTTCTTTAGCAATGGCGAATTGTTGGTCAACTGGCGGGTAAACAGGCACCCCGAATTGAGTTCGACGCTAAGTAGCAAGAATCGCTGCTGTTAAGCAACATTTTTGCAATATAATAATGTGATGTTAAACGCTGAACCTGAGCAGGTGAATGATGGAAATTGATCTCGATAATCTGGTCTTTGATGGACTTGAAGAAGCGCAAGAGCGTAATGCTGAACGTCTGGAAGATGCAGACAAGAAAGCGCAGGACATTATTGCTGATAATGACTGCGGCGACGCCTGTAAAATCTGATTTCCAAACCGGCGCAATGCCGGTTTTTTTACCGCCAGACTATGCCCCTCCTCTTATCTACATATCCCATCACGTTTACCCATTGTTAACACCGCTTTCACTAATAACATTTTGTAAATAGATAAGAATTTTTTCTTATTTTGTCCTGAACGTAAGTTATGGGAGCGTAAAAAGCACAAACCAAAAACGACAGGGATTTACATCATGATGGCAACGAAAACTTACCGCGCTAAAAAAACACTGCTGGCACTCGGCGTGCTGCTGGCCACCGGCATTGCCGCCTCGCAGGCTCAGGCTGACCAACTGGCCGATATCAAAGCCGCTGGTGTAGTAAAAGTTGCGACATTCGACGCGAATCCGCCGTTTGGCTCCATCGATGCAAAAACGCATAAGATTGTCGGCTATGACGTTGATTTTGCTGAAGCGCTGGCAAAATCCCTCGGCGTAAAACTGGAACTGGTAGCGACTAATCCGGCAAACCGCATTCCGTTATTACAATCCGGTAAAGCCGATTTAATCGTGGCGGATATCACGATTACGCCTGAGCGGGCGCAGGTCATTGACTTCTCCGTCCCCTATTTTGTTACCGGGCAGCAGTTCCTGGTACCGGCCAAATCCCCGGACCAGCTCGATGCATACAGCAAAGCGCGAATCGGTGCGGTGAAAGGCACTACCGGTGAGCAGGCGTTACATCAGCGCTTCCCGCAGTCGCGTGTGCTGGCCTACGACGATATTCCACTGGCGTTGACCGCGCTACGCAATGGCAATGTTCAGGCCATCACCCAGGACAGTACGATTCTGGCTGGTCTATTAAGCGGTGCGCCGGATAAAGCAGATTTCAAAATTCTGCCTGATCTGTTGAGCAAAGAAGAGATCGGCGTGGGAGTGAAAAAAGGTGAGCCAGCGCTGTTAAAAGCCGTCAATGATGAGCTTTTGAGGCTGGAATCTACCGGGCAGGCGGCAAAAATTTATGATGTCTGGTTTGGCCCTGAAACCAAAAACCCGCAACCCCGCGCCTTTAAAATAGAAGCGAAGTAATATGCTCTCAGCCCTGTTTCATCGTTGTGCAGTTTCCGCGGCGGATTTTAACCATTTGCGCCAGGCAAGCGTCGAACTGCGCAATGTCATCAAACAGTTTGACACTCACACCGTACTTAACGGCGTCAGCCTGTCAGTTGAACCCGGTGAAGTGGTGACTATTCTGGGCCCTTCTGGCTCGGGAAAATCCACGCTTATACGCCTTATCAATCAGCTTGAGTCGCTCAGCGGTGGCGAGATTTTCATTGATGACAAACCAATTAGTCAGTTGCGCGGGGCAGCATTACGCCAGTTACGCAGCCGTATCGGTTTCGTTTTTCAGCAATTCAATCTCTATTCGCATCTGACAGCGCATCAGAACATCTCGCTGGCACTGGAATATGTTCACGGCTGGAACAAGGCGGCAGCCGCGCGTCGGGCACTCGAATTGCTGGATCAGGTGGGACTGGCAGAAAAAGCGAGCGCTTATGCCGCACAGTTGTCCGGTGGGCAGCAACAGCGCGTGGCCATCGCCCGCGCGCTGGCCTCATCGCCACAAATCCTTCTGTTTGATGAACCCACCTCCGCGCTGGATCCGGAAATGATCGGCGAAGTATTACAGGTGATGAAAAACCTGGCCCACAGCGGTATCACCATGATCGTCGTGACCCATGAAATGCATTTTGCCCGTGAGATTGCCGATCGCGTGGTATTCATCGATGGCGGAGAAATTCTTGAAGTGGCCGCGCCGGAGGATTTTTTCACCCGGCCACAGCACCCGAGAACCCAGCGTTTCCTGAAAAAAGTGCTCGACCCGTTACACCAGGAGTCATCGCTATAATGCTTGCAATGGACTGGCAGGGAGTGCTGAGCGGGCAACCTCTGCAATGGATAATTTCCGGTTTTTTCACCACGCTCTGGGTGACACTGGCAGGTGTCGTACTCGCCACGCTCATTGCCATCTTCCTACTCGGGCTGCGTCTGACGGGCCATCGCTTCAACAAAGCGGTGGTCAGTGTATGGGTTTCGGTGTTTCGCAACACGCCTTTACTGGTGCAACTGATGTTCTGGTATTTTGCCGCATGGAACTGGCTGCCCCGCAACGTTATTACTTTCATCAATGCAGAGCATCCCTGGTCTATTCTGCCAGGCGATGTCTGGTGGTTAACACCAGAGTTTATCTGTTCAGCATGGGGGCTGGGCGTATTTACCTCGGCATTTTTGGTCGAGGAGATCGCCTCTGGTTTACAGGCGGTTTCTGCCGGACAACGTGAGGCTGCCGCGGCGCAGGGTTTTTCATCCTGGGCAACGTTTCGTCACATTCTGCTTCCTCAGGGACTGACGAACGCCTGGCAACCCATTGTTGGGCAATACCTTAACCTGATGAAACTTTCCTCGCTTGCCAGCGGTATTGGATTTGCTGAGCTCACCTACCAGGTGCGGCAAATTGAGAGCTACAACGCGCACGCGCTGGAAGCCTTTGCTGTTGGCACTGCGCTCTATCTGTTCACCGGCATCGTTCTGGGTATGCTGCTTACGCGTCTTGGCCCACGACCTGCATCGGGTAAATCGTCCAAGGTTAAAACGCGTATCTTCAGCGTCAGGAGCATACTGCATGATCGCTAACATTTCGGTCATTACCGACAATCTTGATTATCTCCTGTGGGGACGGGCGGCGGAGGGACAACCCGGCGGCGTTCTGCTCACGTTGTTGATGGCTCTCGGCGCAGCGCTGCTGGCCTTGCCTGGTGGGATAGTTCTTGCCTGCTGCGCCTGGCGTTTTCCGGGCACGGTTCGCAACGGGTTGTTTATCTGGGCGGAGTTTATTCGCGGCATTCCGCTAATCTTTGTGATTTTCTGGATGTGGTATTTGCTACCCATGCTGACCGGAAGCGATCTCCCCGGAGCCGTTACCGTGACGCTGGCGCTGGCATGGTTCACCGCTGCCTCGGTCATGCACTCAGTGTATGCAGGAATTAGCGCGCTGCCTGGCGGGCAATATGATGCTGCCGTGGTTCAGGGTTTTCGCCCGTATCAGGCCCTGTGGCTTATCTTATTGCCGCAGGTGCTGCGTAACGTACTGCCATCGCTGACGGGGATTTTTATTGGATTACTGAAGGACACGTCGCTGGCGTTTATCGTTAACGTGCCGGAACTCACAACGGTTGCGGGTCAGGTTAACAGCCGGGTACAAATCTATCCGGCAGCCATTTTTATTTTTACGGGACTGGTCTATTACCTACTGTGCCTGAGTCTGGAGAAAATCACCCAACGCCGCTTCGCGTTAAAATGAGATCACGGCTCAACATTCCACAAACTGGTGGTCTTCGTTGAGCCGATATTTCACGCCCGCCCGAATGTTATTTTCCCCCTCAACGGCAAGCGCAAAACGCATTCTCTCGCCATCGTGATAGGCTAGCGCCGCGCAGCCGCCGGGACCGAGTATTATCGAATCGACAACACCGGTACTGGCAACAACGGCGTTCTCTCCGCTGGCAATAATGTGGACGTTGTCGGCGCAGTTGGCGATTTTAGACTCTGCGCCAAAACAGGCCAACTGAGTTAAATCACCACCGCAAGCAATCCGGTTTCTGTCGCCGAGCGAACTGATGCGTACGCGCATGCCGGTACTGGCGATACGCGTCCCGTCACCCACGCTACTGATACGTGCCGAATTTCCCACAACCGCAATTCGCCCGCGATCGCCTGAACTGCCGATATGCGCGTTATAGCCTACGCTACCAATACGTGCGCTGTAACCTGCGCTGGCGATCTGTGCGGCATACCCGGCGCTGGTGATTTTAACGTTATCGCCTGCACAACTGAATCGGGCATTATCTTCCGCACTCGCCAGCGGAGGGCTGATTTCCCCCGCCGTTTGCACACGGGAAATATTCCCCATCGCGCGAATATCCTGCTGGGCAAAACTCGCCTCTTCCCGCCATTTTGACCAACCGTATTCCACCAGGCTATTTGCCCAGTCTGTATACCCATCCCGCTGGAGCGCACGATGGACATCAGCATAGCTTCCGCCAGTTGGAAACGCGCGTAGAAACCAGCGATACATTACGGGCCCAACGCGCCAGGCCCGTAAGTCACTTCGCGTAATCATCATCGCTTAATGCCGGTGATAGCCATCCACCATACACTTGAAGGTTTCGCCCGGCGTACGACCTGTCGTGCAGAGATAAAGATGCCCAAAAATGAAAAACAGACTGATTATTGCCAGCGCGAAGTGCGCCTGGAGCAACCAGTAACGCACGCCGGGGAACAGGTCACCGACAACCGTCGGATAGAGCGATAACAACCCTGAGATCAGCAGCAGTGGCAGTAAGCCGTACATCACGCCAACATAGGCCGCCTGCTGTAGCGGGTTGAATTTACAACGCTTTGATGCCGGGAATGGGTGTGACTCGCCCTGCATAATGCCAAACAGGTAAAAACGCGTTTGTCTTTGCGCTCGTCCGATCCAGCCCTGACGTTGAATAATATAGTGATGCCCGTTGCCGCCAATCAGATTGATCAGGACAAAGCCAATCCAGCAGGCAAGCAGCAAAAAGCCGCAGACCTCATGCACGGTAAGCAGGCTTTTCATCACCGACGCACTGACAGCGGAGAAGTGATTGACCAGGCCACTGACCAGAAGTAGCAGAAATAGCAGCGCATTCGACCAGTGCCACAAACGAACGGCCTTCGAGTATAAATAGACTTTCTCACCGTGCCCTGCCGACGCTTTATGTGCGGCCCGAAAGCGCAGCATGGCGTGTAGCGCCAGCACCAGCCACATCCCCACCAGCATTAATCCGGCGATGACCAACCACACAGGCCAGTAGTCCGGTGAAAACAGGGGAACATACTGCGCAAGCTGGGCGTGAAACTGTTCGGCATTCTGCGACGCGTTCATACATTTTCCTTTTTAATCAAATGTTGACCGAACCGACGATACAGATGGGGTTTCCCGGCGCCTGCAAGTTGATGCTCGTAATACTTATTTTCTCTCAACCAAGTCTGAATTTCCGGGCTATCTTCGCGACCAAAAATCAGCGCATGTTCCGGGCAGGCGTTAACACAGATCGGCGGGAAACCTTTCGCCAGACGAGATTCAGCGCAGAAGTCGCATTTATCCGCCACTTTGGTCTGCGGGTTGAGATAGCGCACCTGATAAGGACACGCGCCAATACAGTAACTGCAGCCGATACAGGAAGACGTGTCTACCCGCACAATGCCGTTGTCATCTCGCCATGAGGCGCCAGTCGGACACACCTCAATACAGGGGGCATCATCACAGTGCTGGCAGGACTGACGGAAGTAGTGATACAGCGTTTCGTTGTCGTTGTCCGAAACCGGAATATGAGCTATCGACAAACGGCTACCCTGCGCAGGAACATGGTTGGTTTTCCTGCATGCGCGGGCGCAGATATTACATCCGTTACACAGTGATTCGTCGTGAATCATGACGTAATGTACGTCTTTAGAACTCCTGGTACTCGCTAACAGATTTTGACCTGGGCCAGTGAAAAAAATCACCGTCCCCATGCCAATGACAAATTTTCGTCGGGTGAAGGACATCGGGTTATCCTCTAATACTGTGACAGTGGTCGTCCACACGTTCCATGACATCAACCTGAATAATTCAGGGGTTCTGATACTGCTCAACCTCAAGCCATTCGCACAGGCCGTACGCTTTGCCATAACTCATAAAACGTTCGCTGAACAAATAAGGCTCCGCATTTGACGATTCCACAGTCCGTATATCTGCATAATCAGGATGCGTTTCCATAGCCGTGAGCGCAGCGGCAATCTGTTGAGACTCAAAGCGATACGGCGGTTGCGTCAACATGGCGACCTTATAAGGGCGAGGATACGTTCGACAATCGAAGCGTACCGCCTCGGCAATCGCACGGCAGATGTCGTTTTCCACCACCTGCACACACATGTCGGCGTAATTTGCCGTCATGGTTTGCGTCGAATAGAAATATGCTTCTTCCGCACCCTGCACACAGGTGATATCCGCACCATTCGCGTCCTGGCCCAGCACATCCAGCAGCGCGGAAAGATCGGTTTCAGGAACCGAATAAGGCGGCAGCAAAAAGACACTGCGCGCCACCAGTTGCCCCGATGCTGAATGCTGGCGGATAAAATCTGCCACAATCAACTCCGGGCTGGCTGGTTCCTGAACCTGGGGCGCATTCATCTGTTCTACAGGCGGGTGAAACGCCTGCAGCCACTGTCTCTTTCGGCTATCCACTTCGTCAGGAAACGCCTCAACGGGGGTCAGCACGTCGCTCACGTTAGTCATCTCGCATTCCTTACGCCGGCAACAGATCTTGTGCAGCCAAATCAGCGGCTACATCTTCAAGTCCGAGTCGGTTCAGGGTTTCACGCGTTGGGCAACCCAGCTCTGGATCCCAGCCCATTTCCTGATAGAACATCGTCAGCGACTGACGCATATCCTCCCGGTCCATCTTGTCGGTCCCTTCAGTGAAGACCGGGATCTTCGGATCTTTATCAAACACCCAGGAGCAGATGAGATCGTGCTCATTGCGCATATCTTTGGTTTGCATCAATTTGACCGTATAGGCACGGTGCAGAGTAAAGATGCGTTCAGCGGCCAGGTCCAGACTCTCCTGCGTGGTTTCATCGCCGGTGACCGCCTGGAAGAATTTTGCTTCCAGATCCAAATCGCCGCGATAGTTACGGCTCTTGAGTGGTGAAACCGTCATCGGCCACACCCAGTTGCACAGCGTAACCGCGTTATGCAGGCAGACTTTCAGCAGCGTCCATTTGGCGTATTTGATCTTGGCGGCATTGATCGGGGTGTAGTTTTTGGTTTCGTCGTATGCATCCTCCGAACCAAATAGCTCGCCCGCCACTTCGCGCTGTAATTTCAGCGGTAAACCGGAACCGATGAAGTTGATATGGGTGTGCGCCATACAGTCACGGTTAAACATACAGTTGGTGATAGCCCCAACCTGTGCAGAGGCCTCGTTTGCATGGTGGACAGGAAAACCAAACGGCGACCACAGTTTATTTTTGGCATAACCCCAGTACTCTTCGCCCAAATTCCAGCGTTCCGCAATGGCATACGATCCGTCCGCAAGATGGCTGAGTTCCCCCACGCGATGCGCCAACCGGTAGTAAAAATCCTTAATAAAATGAGGATCGCCCGCTTCCAGCTGATCCCAGCGGATCTCCGCATACTCTTCAGCTGGCAGTACGCGCTTAAAGACGCCTTTCGAATAGCAGTAAGTAAAATCACGATGCAACTGCCCGTAGTTACACCAGATGCCATAATCGTCAAACAGGTTCAGGCCAATCAGATTTCCCACCACGCGCCCATCGTCTTTATCGTCGAAATCTTTCGGGCCATTGGGGAAAATGGTGGTGTGGACAAAGTTCGCCACGCAGGTGTTACCGCCGGTACTTGGCACGCCAAAATCTTTCACCCGCGGGACATTGAGCTGCGACATACAGCGAATGGGGCATGAATGGCAGCCGCTCATTTTGACCGTGTATTTCTCAGCGGCTGGCCCCAAATCGAACACGGATTTATAGGTACGGAAACCCACGGTATTCTGGTTACCCGGCGGGATTTCCCCGGTTTCGATTGGTCCCCCTTCTGCCGCGCCCCAGAACAGTCCCTTACGGGCCGTCCAGCGCGAGTTTGGCGAAGAGTATTCTGCCCAGGCCTGCGGGGTGCTTGGCACAACGTGGTTGTTGTTGGCACCGATGAGCTCGGTCATCATGTAATCATTGAGCCGCTTCATCTCTTTACGATCGGCAATATTGACCCCTTTGGTCCCTTCTACCGCAATAGCCTTCAGGTTTTTCGACCCCATTACCGCGCCAGTACCGGCGCCTCCGCTGTGGTTGCGACTGTTGATCATGCAGGAGAGCGGCACCAGATTTTCACCCGCCTGACCAATAGCGGCGACGCAGGTTTCCGGGCTGGTAATGCGGCAAATCTCTTCGGTTGTGGCGCGCGTTCCCTTACCCCACAGGAAATCGGCTTTTTCGATGCTGACCTTTTCGTCTTTAATGTTGATCCAGACAGGCGTCGCGGACTTGCCTTCGATAATAATGGCGTCGTAACCGGCGAATTTCATTTGCGCAGCAAAGAAGCCGCCCATATGAGCATCCACCACTAAATTGCCTTTGGTAAAAGTCGATAAGGAGGTGATATTGACGCGGGAGCTACAAGGGGCACCAGAGCCCGTTAATGGCCCGGTGGCGAAAACCAGTTTATTCCCTTCATCGAAAGGCATGGTGCCTGGCGGGACTTCGTCGTACATAATTTTATAACCAAAGCCCATCCCGCCGACAAATTTTTTAAATTTACTGGAATCTTCAAGGGTGATATTCCCCGTGGTGAGATTGACCCGTAAAATATTACCTGTCCAACCATTAGCCATCATGTTTTCCTTTGCAAGAAGGTTTAATAGATATACCCGCCATCCTTCAGGCAGTTTTTTTGCAAAACTGCGATATTTTTGGCAATTAATGACGCGTATCAGGCATACCTGCTATCTATCAAACAGTAATATCTTTCCACTCGATAATTTTTAATGCCCCAGTCGGACAAGCATTGGCGCACTCCCCACATAACACACATTTTGAGGATTTTTTTGTTTCGGTATTCACGGTCGCCATCATCCACGGGCAGGCGGTGGTACAAGCGCTGCAGCCAATACAACGTTTATGATCCACCGCAATACAGCCGTCTTCCTGTTTCCAGGTAATAGCGCCAATGGGGCAGACCTTCATGCATTGCGGATCTTTGCACTGACGGCAGGTATCAGCGGTATAGTTTAAATCGCCATAAAGTCCGCCACCGGACCCGACGCCATCATCGCCAAAGAAGAAGTTGCGATGGATTTTTATACGAGAAAAGAAAGTCCCCACGGCACCATCGTTATAATTGGTACAGGAAATTTCACAGCGGTGGCAGCCAGTACAGCGCGCTCGCTGGGTCACCAGCACCCCTTTCGGCGTATTGATAAGCCCCACGGTACCGCTGTCGATATCTTCCTGCTTACAGCCAAAAAGTGATAACAGTGCAGGGGCGATGGTTAATCCCGCCAAACCTTTTCCTGATATCCGCAGAAATTCAAGCCGCGTTAAACCACAATCTAAAAATGGACGATCAACCTGATTCATTTATTTCGCATCCTCTTCGCAAACGCTGTGTTAGCAACACCTCCAGGCTAAATTAAACCCGTGCAACTCAAGCCATTTCGGGCGGTTAATGTTGCCAACAACACGTAAATTTTTGCCCTAACCTGATCGCGTAAAATGACGGTGGTTAAACTGAATGAATCCAATCCTTTAGGGTTAGGCGTAAAGATAATGTGGTTATTCAGCGCTCATAGTTTTGATCGTCATCAATTAAAAAACGGAAGGGAAATAATAAATGCGGAGTGAGATTTATTATCATTAAGATAAGTTGAAATAATATTTCACATGCTTTGCAAATATTTGTGACTCTACTCGCATATATATTTTAATATATCATTCGGAATATAACTCAATATACAGCGAAGGTTACTCTTCTAATTGCAGCACTAAATTATATATATTGATAAATTAACGTGACGAGAATAAAAGGACGGCGAACGAGACCACCATCCTCTTTTTGTGGATTAACCGGCTAATGCTTTAATGACGGTCTCAATAGCCTGTTTTTCTAACTCGCTGCGCTTCACACGCTGGTTGGCGAGGGTGGTTCTCAGTACTCCCGCAATGACGATATGCTTAGGCTCTTGTCCCAGATCGCGCATTTCCAGCACTACTTTACCGACAACTCTGCACATTTCACGGTACAACTCATCGTCTTTGGTCTGATTTCCCATTTTTTCCCGCTCGTCATTAACTCAAACCAACAGCATATATCAGTCTGACGGATTAGACAAAATTCAATGAAAATCAAATAAATGTCATAAATTTACTGAATCCTCTGCAGTCGATTAACCAGTTCAGCAAGACTCCCCGACTGCATTTTTTCCATCACCCGCGCCCGATGAACCTCAACCGTGCGCACGGCAATATTCATAGCATCAGCAATTTCCCGATTCATTAACCCTTTTGCTACCAGTTGCGCCAGTTCTCGCTCCTTTGGCGTAAGCTGCTGATAGCAAACCACGATCTCTTGTCGCGAAAAGGCGGCGTGAGAAATCTGCACTGCATGCTCTAACGCCGCTTGCAGAGGCGCGGCGGAAACCGGCTTTTGCAAAAAATCGACCGCACCGCGTTTCATTTGTTCAACCGCCATCGGCACATCGCCATGCCCGGTGAGAAATACCACCGCCAGCGTACTCTCACGCTGGCGCATGGCTTCATGCACAGCATGCCCATCCATTACAGGCATACGCATATCCAGCAAAAGTACGCCCACCTGGTGCAGATTTGCCTCGGTGAGGAATGTTTCGCCTTGCTCCCAGCAACACACCTCATATCCCAGACTTTCCAGTAAAAACGCGCAAGCCTGGGTGACGGCAATATCGTCATCCAGCAGATGAATGATTGCCACGACGGCCTCCCTCCGGGTTTTGCTTAAAATGTAATGTCACCACCACGCCCGCTTTTTCATCTGGAGCCTGATGATTTTTGATCTCAATGTCTCCGTTTGCGTAGCGCACCAGCCGCTGACAAATGGCTAGCCCCAGCCCCATGCCCTCTTTACGGGTGGTCATAAACGGCTGAAAAGCCTGGTACAGCTGCATCTCATCAATACCTCCGGCGTTATCCTGCACCTGAATACTCACATCACCATCCTCACGCTGAGCGCTAAACCACACGGTGGTTGCCCCCGCCTGGGCGGCGTTGAGAACCACATTGGCCAGTACCTGTTCGAGGAGAACACACGGCAACGTTAATGTTAACGCCTTACCGATCTGCGTTTGCAGCGCTACCGCCGGAAATTGCTGGGGCATGCGTAATAATTGCCAGACGTGATGGATAGCATCGTGAACGTTAACAACTTGCCAGTCATCGGTCATCACCGGATTGCCCTGTGCCTGGCTGACCCACTGGCGAAGATTGTGCAGCGTATCAGCCCCCCGCTGCGCCTGGGTATCAATGTGTTCCAGCGCGGGCAGCAGTGGATGCTGTTGATCCTGATTACGCAGGCGGATCAGACAGCCCTGCGCATAATGACGGATAGCCGATAGCGGCTGATTGAGCTCGTGGGCAAAACCCGACGTCATCTCGCCAAGCACGCTCATTTGGCGAGCGGTTTCCAGCTCCTGTTCCTGTTTACGCAACAATACGTTGTTTTGCTCCAACTGCCTGCCGCGTCGGCGGACCAGCAACATCACCCAGATGTAATTGAGCGTCAACAACAACAAGACAAGAGCCGCGGCCCCCATCGCCAGCCGATGTTGAATAAACCAGCTTTTGACATCCAGCCACAGCTGGCGCTGCTGCGGATGCTGGCGGACATCGCGCAGCAACGCTTCCACCTCGCGGGTCGAGGCGGGCGCCCCCCAGCGAAACGTCGCGTTCTGCGGCGCATTGAACAGGGCCCGCGTGACGCGATCGGCCAGCTCGTCGCTTACCGCAGGCAGTGCCGCAAATGACCAGTCAGGATAGAGCGGCGTACTGGTTAAACAGGGAATCGACGTTGGATGGTTAAGCACGGCCGTAAAATCTGTTTTACGAATAAGCCCTTCTTCGTCCATTTTTTCCAACAGGCACACCGGCACAATCACTGCCTGCACGGCTTTTTCGCGTAATAAATAGAGTAAGGCATCGGCGGGAAATCCGGTAAACGTCAGGCGCAAATCGCGCTCCGGGCGCAGGCCGGCATCGCTGAGCGCTTTATATCCCAGCAAATAGCCGCCAAATGCCTGAGCGTCAATGGCACCCACCGTTTTGCCGATCAGATCGTGTGCGGAGGTTATCCCGCTATCGCGCCTGACGAGGATCGCGCTGCCAATCACATTACTGGTGGCTTTCCCCCCGCGAGTAGAACGGAGTGACGCCAGCCAGCGTAGCGCAGCGCGGCTGTTTAGTTGAACAAATTGCGCCGGATTAGTGACCACAAATTGTACCGTTCCACGATTCACCGCCTCCTGCATCTGCCGCAGGTCCAGCGGTTGAATATGAAACTGTTCGCCGGGAATTTGTTGATTCAACAGGGTTTCCAGCGGCTGCCAGTGATTACGCGTGGAGACCTCCCCACGCATCGCCAAAACGCCAATGTTCCACGTCTGGGCCCTGACCACACCGCTTAGCATCCATAGCGACACCAGCACCGTCAGACATTTTGCTACGTTGCGTCCCACTCAATTATCCCTGTCAATTATGTTGTTTTAGATCAACAACAAGCCGGGTATGTGGTTAACCACAATAGAGTCCCCCCCGTCACGATTTTTACACTGTAAATCATCAAGATTTTTTATTCATCACACGCAAACCAACGGCGTGACCAATGTTTCGTTGTTGCATCGTGACGGGAGAAAATATGGACAGCAGTAAACGGCAGTTTCTCCAGCAACTGGGCGTCCTGACCGCTGGCGCATCACTGGTACCCTTGGCTCAGGCGCAATTTCCCTTCTCGCCTGAACGCCATGAAGGCTCACTTCAGCATCGCTACGCCATGCTGGTTGACCTGCGACGCTGTATCGGCTGCCAAGCCTGTACTGTCAGTTGCGCCATTGAAAACCAGACGCCGCAGGGTGAATTTCGCACCCTCGTTAACCAGTACCAGGTGCAGATTGAAGGTCAGCAGAGCGTCACCAACGTCCTGCTGCCGCGGCTGTGCAACCATTGTGATAATCCTCCCTGCGTGCCCGTTTGCCCGGTACAGGCTACCTTCCAACGCGAAGACGGCATTGTGGTGGTCGACAACACGCGCTGCGTGGGCTGCGCCTACTGCGTGCAGGCCTGCCCTTATGATGCGCGGTTCATCAACCATGAAACACAAACCGCCGATAAATGTACCTTTTGCGTTCACCGCCTCGAAGCTGGCCTGCTCCCGGCCTGCGTGGAATCCTGCGTCGGCGGCGCGCGCATCATAGGCGATATCAAAGATCCGCACAGCCGGATTTCTCAAATGCTGCGTGAACACCATGACGCCATCAAAGTCCTGAAACCGGAAAACGGGACATCACCGCACGTGTTCTATCTGGGTCTGGACGAAGCGTTTGTAACCCCGTTGATGGGACGTGCTCAACCCGCTCTCTGGCAGGAGGTTTAAATGAACCATTCACTGGTTATTGAAGAGGTTCTGGCCCATCCCCAGGACGTAAGTTGGTTACCCTGGGCCGTACAATATTTCTTTTTCATCGGCATTGCCGCCTGCGCCGCGCTGTTCGCCTGCGTGCTTCACTGGCGTAAACAAGAGATGCCGGAACTGGAAAACCTGACGCTGTTAATCGCCCTGACCTGCGCGATTACCGCGCCGCTGGCGCTTACCGCTGACTTACACCAAACCGCCCGCGTCTGGCATTTCTACGCCTGGCCGACGCCGTGGTCCTGGATGCCCTGGGGCGCGCTGTTTTTACCGCTATTTACCGGCTTCTTAGGTCTGTGGTTTCTGGCGCAGCATGTTAAACGGTTAACGCTTAAAAGTTACAGCGTCACTAAGTGGCTGGCGATAGGTAGCGCCTTGTCAGCCATCGGGTTGCTGGTATACACCGGCCGCGAAGTGTCGGTAGTGCAGGCGCGTCCCGTCTGGTTCAGCTACGCCTTTCCGGTTGCGATGTTCCTCAGCGCGCTGCAAACGTTTCTCGCCCTGCTCATCGCCGCGACAAAACGCGAGGGAACATTGACCCGCAAACTGGCGTGGGGGCAGACAGTCACCCTGATGGTACTGGCTTTAGTCGTAGTGATATGGGTGAGCGGCAATACGCTTTCCGGTTCGGCTATTCGCCAATGGCTGAACGTTGCCCCGTTAGCACGACACTACGCTATCGGTTGGGTTGCGCTATGGCTTGTTTCGCTTGTCCTGTGCGGGCTGGTGCTCCGTAACCCCTTATCGCTGCCGCTGCGCATATTACTTGCATTTAGCGCGATGGCGCTGTGCTGGCTGATGCGCTGGACGTTACTTATCCAGGTGCAGACCGTACCGAAATTTAACGCGCTGTTTAATCCTTATACCCTGCCCGGTGGTACCGATGGCTGGCTGGCCATTGTGGGCACCTTCGGCCTGTGGATAGCACTGATCATTATTGTTCGTGAAGCCCTGAACGCGATCGCAAGGAGAATGCAACATGGCTAATTTAACCCGTCGTCAGTGGCTTAAAGTAGGCCTTGCCGTAGGTGGTATGGTGACTTTTGGCCTGAGTTATCGGGATGTGGCAAAGCGCGCGATAGACGGTTTGCTGGACGGCTCCTCGGGCAAAATTACCCGAGACCGCATCTTTGGAAACGCCCTCATCCCCGAAGCCAATGCCCAGCCGCGCTGGCAGCAGAACCCGCAGCAAGTTATCTCCATGACGCAGTGCTTCGGCTGCTGGACGCAGTGTGGCGTGCGGGTGCGCGTTGACAGCGAACAAGGCAAGGTGTTGCGCATTGCGGGCAACCCCTATCACCCATTGTCTCACGAGCACCATATTGACGCCTCCGTCCCCTTTGCCACCGCAATGGAACAACTGGCGGGCGAAACGGGTCTTGACGCGCGTTCCACGGCCTGCGCCCGTGGCGCAACCTTACTTGAAGGTTTATACAGCCCGTTACGCATTCTCCAGCCCATGAAACGTGTCGGCAAACGCGGTGAGGGAAAATGGCAGAGCATCAGCTTCGAACAGCTGATCAAAGAGGTGGTGGAAGGCGGCGACTTGTTTGGTGAAGGCCACGTTGACGGCTTGCGGGCAATCCATGACACCAACACGCCACTTGATGCCGGGCATCCCGGCTTTGGCCCTAAATCCAATCAACTGCTGGTCACCAATACCAGCGATGAAGGACGTGATTCATTTTTGCGCCGCTTTGCATTAAATAGTTTTGGCAGTAAAAACTTCGGCGCTCATGGCGCTTACTGTGGTCTGGCATACCGGGCCGGTTCCGGTGCGTTAATGGGCGATCTGGATAAAAACACCCACGTGAAGCCCGACTGGGACAATGTCAAATTCGCGCTATTTATGGGAACGTCTCCGGCGCAATCCGGTAACCCGTTTAAGCGCCAGGCTCGCCAACTGGCCAGCGCCCGTTTACGCGATGACTTCCGTTATGTGGTGGTGGCACCGGCCCTGCCATTGACCACGGTGCAGGCTGACAATCGCGGCCACTGGCAGCCTGTACGTCCGGGAAGTGACTCCGCGCTGGCGATGGGGATGATCCGTTGGATTATCGAAAAACAGCGTTATAACGCCGATTATCTCACCATTCCCGGCGTACAGGCCATGCAGCAGGCCGGGGAAAAAAGCTGGACTAACGCCACGCATCTGGTGATTACCGATGAGCTTCCAACCCTTGCCGGACAGCATTTAACCCTCGCGCACCTGAGTGCAAATGCCGCCCAGGAGCCGGTGGTCATTAACGAAGCCGGCGAAATTGTCGCCGCCAGCAGTTGCCCACGCGCGCAGCTGTTCGTCACCCGCCAGGTCACGCTGGCAGACGGTCAGACGGTGACGGTAAAAAGCAGCTTCCAGTGTCTGAAAGAGTCCGCCGGGAAACTAACGCTGACGCAGTACAGCCAGCAATGCGGCGTGTCTGAAGCTGACATTGGCGCCCTGGCCGACGCGTTTACCCGCCATGGCCGCCAGGCAGCGGTGATTACGCACGGTGGAATGATGGCAGGCAATGGATTTTATAACGCCTGGTCGGTGATGATGCTCAATGCGCTGATTGGCAATCTCAGTCTTGAAGGCGGCGTGTTTGTCGGCGGCGGCAAGTTCAATGGCGCCACCGACGGTCCGCGCTACAACATGGACAGCTTCGCCGGGAAGGTAAAACCAAAAGGATTAAGCATCGCGCGCAGTAAAACTGCTTATGAGTCTTCCGAAGAGTATCGCAATAAGGTGGCCGCCGGACAATCGCCCTTCCCGGCCAAAGCCCCGTGGTATCCGTTTGTCGCAGGCCAGCTTACTGAACTCCTCGTCTCGGCGCTGGAAGGCTACCCTTATCCGCTGAAAGCCTGGATCTCCAACATGACCAACCCGTTCTACGGCATCGCAGGGTTGCGCGGCGTGGCGGAAGAAAAGCTCAAGGATCCTGCGCGTCTGCCGCTGTTTATCGCTATTGACGCCTTTATGAACGAAACCACGGCGCTGGCCGATTACATCGTGCCGGATACCCACAACTTTGAAAGCTGGGGATTCAGCGCCCCGTGGGCCGGCGTTGCCAGTAAAGCCACCACCGCGCGTTGGCCGGTAGTGACAGCGGCAACCAGCAGTACCGCTGATGGTCAACCCGCCTCGATGGAATCTTTCTGTATCGCAGTGGCAAAACGCATCGGGCTCCCCGGATTTGGTGACAATGCGATTACCGATCCGCAGGGCAATCACTATCCGTTGAATCGTGCGGAAGATTACTACCTGCGACTCGCCGCCAATATTGCGTTTATGGGCAAAGCGCCGGTCGCTGAAGCGCAACCGGAAGACCTAGCGCTGACTGGGGTACAGCGGATCGTGCCGGTGATGACCCAAACGCTGAAAGCCGATGAAATCAGCCGGGTGGCGTTTATCTACTCCCGCGGTGGGCGTTTTGCGCCAGACAACAGCGGGCGGGTTGAGAATCGGATAGGCAATGCGTGGGAAAAACCGCTACAAATCTGGAATGCGGACGTCGCCGCGCACCGCCATGCAATTACCGGCGAGCGCTACAGCGGCTGCCCGGCCTGGTATCCTTCACGCCTGTCAGATGGGCGTGCGGTCGAGGAGTTGTTCCCGGAACAAGAGTGGCCGCTGAAACTGATTTCTTTTAAATCCAATACCATGTCCAGCGCCACGGCGGTGATCCCACGTCTGCATCATCTGAAGCCGGTTAATCTGGTGGCGCTTAATCCGCAGGATGGTCAACGGTATGGTTTAGCGCACGGCGATATGGTGCGTATCACCACGCCTGGCGGTCAGGCGCAGGCGCAGATAAGCCTGCTTAATGGCGTGATGCCGGGCGTGATCGCCATTGAACACGGTTATGGGCATAAAGAAATGGGCGCGGCGCAGCATACGCTCGACGGCAAGCCGATGGCGTTTGACGCACAAATAAGGTCGGGGATTAATCTCAACGATTTGGGCTTTGCGGACCCTACCCGGCAGGTAGCCAATACCTGGCTTGACTGGGTGTCAGGTGCAGCGGTGCGCCAGGGTTTACCAGCGAGGATTGAGCGAGTGAAACTCTAGCGCCGGATGGCCACGCCAACGCGTTTTATCCGGCCTACAGAACGTCGTAGGCCGGATAAGGCAACGGCCGCGGATCAGTTATTTACCGGGATCACCGCACCTTTATATTTGGTGCGTATCCAGTCCTGGATCTCTTTTGAGTGCAGGACATCAACCAGCGCCACGATATCTTTTTTCTTCTCGTCGCCACGATGCACGGTAATGATGTTGGCATACGGGTTGTTTTCACCACTTTCGACGGCGATAGGATCTTTTACCGGATCCAGCCCGGCGTCGATGGCGTAGTTGGCGTTAATCACCACCGCATCGCCTTCGTCGTTGTTATACATCTGCGGTAACAGCGCGGCTTCCACGTTAGGCAGGAACTTCAGTTTTTTCGGGTTCTCGACGATATCGCTAATGCGCGCGGTGACTTTATCCACTCCCGGCTTCAGCTTGATTACGCCCTCTTTTTCGAAAATCGACAGAATACGGCCTTCCTCAGATACCGCATCGCGCATGATGACCTTGCCGCCTTCCGGCAGATCTTTAAGCGATTTTACTTTTTTCGAATAGATCCCAATTGGCTCGATGTGAATCGCTCCGGCGCTGACGAAATCATAGGTTTTATCGCCCGCATGATCTTTAATCACGCTGTTCAGGTACGGAATATGCTGGAAGTAGTTAGCGTCAATCTCACGGCCAGCCAGCGCGGTGTTGGGCAGAATGTAATCCTGGAACGGTTTAATCTCTAAATCGATCCCTTGCTTCGCCAGAATAGGCTTAGCCTGCTCAAGGATCTCCGCGTGCGGCACGTTAGAGGCGCCAACGGTCAGAGTATCGGCCCAGGAGGCAAAGCTCAGGGCGCTTAAGGTTGCTGCGGCGAGTAACGTCAGTGATTTTTTCATGATAATGGTTTCCGTATTTTATTAGCGTTTATCTAACAGAGAGGTGATCACATCGCCGCAAAGCTGGATGATGAAGACAATGAGCAAAATCGTCACCGTCGCCACCAGCGTGACGTCGCTGTGGTTGCGCTGGAATCCTTCCAGATAGGCCAAATTCCCTAAACCACCGGCACCAATCACCCCTGCCATCGCGCTGTAGCTGACCAGCGCAATCAGCGTCACGGTGATCCCGGACACCAGAGCAGGAGAGGATTCCGGCAGTAAAACCCGAAAAATAAGCGTGCTTAGCCGTGCGCCCATCGAACGCGTCGCTTCAATAACGCCTTTGTCGACTTCACGCAGGGCTATTTCGACCAGACGCGCATAAAACGGTGCAGCCCCTACGATCAGCGCAGGCAACGCGGCATTAGCGCCGAGAATGGTGCCAACCATCGCTTTGGTAAACGGGATCAGCAGCACGATCAGAATGATGAACGGGATGGAACGAAAGATATTCACCACCAGCGAAATAACGCTATACACCGCGCGATTGTGAAACAGTCCGCCGCGTGCGGTCAGGAACAGCGCCAGACCAAGTGCAACGCCTAGGACAAAGGTCGCCGCGCCAGAAAGGACCGTCATGTAGAGCGTTTCCTGGGTTGCTGCCAGCAGTTGCTCCCACTTCAGATGAGGAAACAGTTCTTCAGCCATGGTTGATCACCTCGCCTTCAATGTCGCTCTGGCGCAGATCGGCCAAAATATTGTTCAATTGTTCCTCAGAGGCCACAACGTGCACCCAAAGCTGACCAAACACACCGTGCGCGGTTTGCGTCATCTTGCCGTGTAAAATGTTAAACGGCAGGCCATAGCGCAGGGTCAATTCGCCAACCACAGGCCGATGCGTACGTTGCCCGGTAAACGTTAGCTTGATCACCACACCGCCCAGCTCGCTGGCCAACTGTGGGTTAAACTCGTCTTCCTCGGTGTACTGACTCACCTGACGAACAAACTGTCGGGTGATCGGCTGTTGGGGATGGGTAAAGACGTTGAGCACGTCGCCTTCCTCAACGACCCTGCCGTTTTCCATTACCGCCACGCGATCGCAGATTTTGCGTACCACGTGCATTTCATGCGTGATCAGCACAATGGTTAATTTGAAGCGGCGATTAATATCGAGCAGCAAATCGAGGATCTGATCGGTAGTTTGCGGATCCAGCGCCGAGGTGGCTTCGTCACACAGCAGAACGTCAGGATTGTTCGCCAGCGCACGGGCAATTCCTACCCGCTGTTTTTGCCCACCGCTAAGCTGGGACGGGTACGCATTTTCACGACCGCTCAGCCCCACCAGCGAAATCAGTTCAGCAACTCGCGCTTTAATTGATGCTTTTGGCGCTCCAGCAATTTGCATAGAGAACGCAATATTTTCACTAACCGTTCGTGACCACAGCAAATTGAAGTGTTGAAACACCATGCTGATTTTCAGTCGCGCCTGACGTAAAGATTCCCCACGGGCGGCAGAGATATCGTGGCCGTTAATCGTTACGCTGCCTGAAGTCGGTTTTTCCAGACCATTAAGTAAGCGTATTAAGGTGCTTTTCCCCGCCCCGCTGTAACCAATAATTCCGTAAATCTGTCCCTGTTCAACCGTCAGGTTGACGTTATCGACAGCGGTAATGGCAAGCCTGCCTGGCGTAAACACTTTCGAAATATTTTTCAGGACAATCATGTCGTTTAGGTATCCGCTGCTGCTTTTGTTCTGCTGCTAGCGCTTTTGGCTATTTAGCAGTATGGATGTCCAAACGAGTGTAATCAGTGAGATTGGCTTTTAAAATGAATTAAAACGCATTTGATATAACTTTTAGAAATATGTCGGTTTGGTCGGCGTTATACACAAAAAGTCAGGGATTGGGATGACAATTACACCTTGTTGCGCAACAAATGCTGCTGCGAACAACCTCTTTATCCATACCTGGAAACAAATTAATGAATATTTTCTGTAAAACTGCACAGAAGTGTTTTGAAACGCTGTTTCCATTTTCCTTTTTGATAATTTTCAGCGTATAATGCGCGCCAATTGTCTCTTGAATGGTTTCAGCACATTGACCTGTAAAACTCAACGACTACAAAATTCACCATCCCGTTGGGCTGAAACACAAGCACACATTCCTCTGCACGCTCTTTCGATGTCACCTATCCTTAGAGCGAGGCATCACAACTTTCGTAACTCAGGTTTAGCTTCCCGTCCGTGCGCGGCGGGAGCCAGATTTCCATATCCTTCTCAACTTAAAGACTAAGACTGTCATGAAAAAGACGAAAATTGTTTGCACCATCGGTCCGAAAACCGAATCCGAAGAGATGTTAACCAAAATGCTGGACGCGGGCATGAACGTCATGCGTCTGAACTTCTCCCACGGGGACTATGAAGAACACGGTCAGCGCATCAAGAATTTGCGCAACGTCATGAGCAAAACCGGCAAGAAAGCCGCAATCCTGCTCGACACCAAAGGTCCGGAAATCCGTACCATCAAACTGGAAGGCGGTAACGACGTTTCCCTGAAAGCGGGCCAGACCTTCACCTTCACCACCGACAAATCCGTTGTCGGCAACAACGAAATCGTTGCTGTTACTTATGAAGGCTTCACTAAAGATCTGTCCGTCGGCAATACCGTTCTGGTTGACGATGGTCTGATCGGCATGGAAGTTACCGCTATCGAAGGTAACAAAGTTATCTGTAAAGTGCTGAACAACGGCGACCTGGGCGAAAACAAAGGCGTTAACCTGCCGGGCGTTTCCATCGCGCTGCCAGCACTGGCTGAAAAAGACAAACAGGACCTGATCTTCGGTTGCGAGCAAGGCGTTGACTTCGTTGCAGCATCCTTTATCCGTAAACGTTCTGACGTCGTTGAAATCCGTGAGCACCTGAAAGCGCACGGCGGCGAAAACATCCAGATCATCTCCAAAATCGAAAACCAGGAAGGCCTGAACAACTTCGACGAAATCCTCGAAGCATCTGACGGCATCATGGTTGCTCGTGGCGACATGGGCGTTGAGATCCCGGTTGAAGAAGTTATCTTCGCGCAGAAGATGATCATCGAAAAATGTATCCGTGCACGTAAAGTCGTTATCACTGCGACCCAGATGCTGGACTCCATGATCAAAAACCCGCGTCCGACCCGCGCTGAAGCCGGTGACGTCGCGAACGCCATCCTCGACGGTACCGATGCAGTCATGCTGTCTGGCGAGTCTGCAAAAGGTAAATACCCGCTGGAAGCCTTCACCATCATGGCAACCATCTGTGAGCGTACCGACCGCGTGATGACCAGCCGTCTGGACTTCAACAACGACAGCCGCAAACTGCGCATCACCGAAGCCGTTTGCCGTGGCGCGGTTGAAACTGCAGAAAAACTGGATGCTCCGCTGATCGTTGTAGCAACCCAGGGCGGTAAATCTGCTCGCGCAGTACGTAAATACTTCCCGGATGCCACCATCCTGGCGCTGACCACCAACGAAACTACCGCGCGTCAGCTGGTGCTGAGCAAAGGCGTAGTTGCACAGGTGGTTAAAGAAATCAGCTCTACCGATGATTTCTATCGTCTGGGTAAAGAAGTCGCTCTGGAAAGCGGTCTGGCTCAGAAAGGTGACGTTGTGGTGATGGTTTCCGGTGCACTGGTTCCGAGCGGCACGACCAACACGGCATCCGTTCACGTGCTGTAATAATTCCAACGCGAATTAATTTGCTTAAAAAAGCGCCCTGGTGGCGCTTTTTTTATTTTATCGATAGCTACAATTAATAAAAAATCAAATCGGATTTCACTATCTAATCCGTGATTATCTAAGATGAATCCGATGGAAGCTTTCTGTTTTCACTCGGGTTTTTAGCCGTTTTTGCACAATTCGATGCTTCTTTGAGCGAACGATCAAAAATAAGTGCATTCCCATCAAAAAAATATTCTCAACATAAAAAACTTTGTGTAATACTTGTAACGCTACATGGAGATTAACTCAATCTAGAGGGTATTAATAATGAATCGTACTAAACTGGTACTGGGCGCGGTAATCCTGGGTTCTACTCTGCTGGCAGGTTGCTCCAGCAACGCTAAAATCGATCAGCTGTCTTCTGACGTTCAGACTCTGAACGCTAAAGTTGACCAGCTGAGCAACGACGTGAACGCAATGCGTTCCGACGTTCAGGCTGCTAAAGATGACGCAGCTCGCGCTAACCAGCGTCTGGACAACGCAGCTACTAAATACCGCAAGTAATAGTATCTGTGTAATAAAAATGGCGCACATTGTGCGCCATTTTTTTTGCTCTGAATTTCCCTTCCCTGTTATTGCGTAGCACGCACCTCTGCATCCTCTCCCGGCACGCCATTCTGTGCAGACTTCACTTCCGCGCCATTGCTTACGACCGACGCTTGCCCGGCCGTTACGGTGACCGGATAGCCAGCACGACGATACAAGGCTCTTTCCACCAAACTATTATCCACGGCTTTATTGTCTTTAAACTGGGTAAAACCGGCTGGCAGCACATACGGCATGGTCTGGACGTTTTGCTCCTCCTCCGGCGACAGCGGTCGATGCACCTCGACATAGCGCATTCCGTTCGGCTCTATCGAATATTTTATCGGCTCATTAATCACCCGAACCGGCGTTCCTGTCCGGACCTGAGCAAACAGTGCTTTGATGTCCGGCGCGTTCATGCGAATACACCCAGAACTTACGCGCAGCCCCACGCTGTCCGGCGCACTGGTGCCATGGATAAGATATTCACCGTTTCCATGCGCCAGACGCAGTGCAAAGCGTCCTAACGGGTTATTTGGCCCGGCAGGTACTACCGGCGGTAATGTTATGCCGCGCTCCAAAGAGCGTTTACGGATGCCTGCTGTAGGGGTCCAGGTCGGATTCGGGATTTTCTGCCCAACCCGGGTTTCCATTACCGGCGTTTCCAGCCCCTGCAAACCGATACCAATTGGGAAAACCTGAACAATATTCTCTCCCGGCGGGAAGTAATACAGACGCAGTTCCGCCAGATTCACAATAATGCCTTCTCGGGGTGCATCCGGTAGCAGTAGTTGCGAGGGAATAGTAATTAGCGTTCCGGGTTTAGGTACGGGGGCAATCGTATTATTGGCTTCAAGGATCAGCATTGCGGCGGTATCAAACTTACGGGCAATCGCCTGTAGGTTTTTATCGCCTTCCTGCACGGTGTAGGTTTGATTTTGCCCAACAAGACGGCTGTTCGCCTGAGGCAAAGGATAATCGACCGCCCATGCGGCCTGAATAGCGCTGTAAGCGCCGATTAGCATTAACGTAATAACAGACGCGCGTTTCATACTCACCCCCCTGGCGTTCCTGCCGGACGGCGTCGAGCGCCCGATCCGGCCTACGAGTCACTGCGTTGCACTACCTCACTCTTTCACGTCGAGCTGAAATTGACGTGTTTTATCAGTTTAGCTAAGAGTTGCGGCTTTGGTGCGAATAGCCCGAATCATCGCCTCCAGCCCTTGTGAACGAGACGGTGTGAGATGCTGTGCGAGCGCCATTTTTTCAAACCACGGACGCACATCAAAATTCACAATATCCTGGGCCGTCATGCGGTCGTATAAAATGAATACGACAGCTATAAGCCCTTTCACAATTGCCGCATCGCTGTCGCCTTGTAATTCAATAATTCCTTCAGCATTCTGACGCATGACAATCCATACCTGACTTTGACAGCCCTGGATGCTATTTTCCGTATTACGATCGTCGTCGTTTAATTCCGGCAAACGCTGACCCAGTTCAATAATGTACAGGTATTTCTCTTCCCAATTAGCGCAACGCAGAAAATTACGCAACAACTTTTCTTTATCCGGCAGCGCAGCCATAACGCCTCCCTGTTATCCCAGTAAGTGATGAATACGCTTGAGGCCCGTTACCAGGCGATCCACTTCTTCGTGGGTGTTGTACATGGCAATCGACGCCCGGCACATCGCAGGAACGTTATAGTGGGCCATCAGCGGCATAGCGCAGTGATGCCCTGTCCGCACGGCGATGCCATAGTTATCAAGAAAACTCCCGACATCATAGGCATGATGTTTGCCGAGGTTAAACGCAATCACCCCCAGACGGTTATCCGGCCCGTAGAGCGTTAAATCCGGCACATCCGCCAGCTGTTCCAGCGCATAGCGCATCAGGAATTGTTCATATTCGCTGATTTCAGTAAGCCCCAGCGCGGAAACATATTCAATAGCCGCGCCGAGTCCAATAATTCCCCCGGTGTTTGGCGTTCCGGCTTCAAACCGCCAGGGGGCTTTGGCCCACGTCGTCCCCTGGCTCAGGCTCACCGTCGCAATCATCGACCCACCGCCTTCCCACGGCGGCATCTCCTGCAGCAACGACTCTCTGGCATACAGAACGCCAATACCGGTTGGCCCGTAGAGCTTGTGCCCAGAGAAAACATAGAAGTCGCAATCCAGCGCCTGCACATCCACCTGATGATGCATAACTGCCTGTGCGCCATCCACCAGCACTTTCGCGCCGTATTGATGCGCCAGCTCAATCATCTCAACCAATGGGTTTTCCGTGCCCAGCACGTTAGACACATGGGTAATCGCCAGCAGTTTCGTGCGATCGTCAAACAGCGTCGGCAGCGTTTCCAGTTGCAACGTACCCTCTGTATTGAGCGGAATAACGCGCAGTTCTGCACCTACGCGGGCGCACAACATCTGCCAGGGCACAATATTGGCGTGGTGCTCCATTTCGCTGATGATAATGTTATCGCCCGCCCGCACATTGCTGCCGCCCCAGCTGTTAGCTACCAGGTTGATACCTTCCGTTGTGCCGCGGACAAACACCAGTTCTTCAGCTGAACGGGCATTGATAAACAGCGAGGCGAGCTTGCGCACATTCTCCATTTTTTCCGTGGCCTGCGCGCTCAGCGTATGGATCCCGCGGTGGACCGCGGCATAGCCGTGACGGTAAAACTCGGCTTCGGCATCAATCACCTGGTTAGGCTTTTGCGCACTGGCGGCGCTATCCAGATACGCCAACGGTAAACCGTTCACTTCACGCGTCAGGACCGGAAAATCAGCCCGCACTTTTTCAATGGGAAATGTCATGCTACGCCTCCCGGCAAGCGTTGGGCGATCCGTGCCAGGACCTGTTGTTTCAGCGTTTCCTCGCCCAGGGCTTCCGTCAGCTCAGCGGCAAACGCATAGAGAATCATTTGTTGGGCATCCTGCTGGCCGATCCCGCGCGAACGCAGATAGAACATCTGCTCGTCGTCGATCCGCCCTACCGTCGCCCCGTGGCTGCATTTCACGTCGTCGGCATAAATTTCAAGCTGCGGTTTGGTATCTACTTCCGCCAGTTTTCCGAGCAGCAAATTATTGTTGGTCATCTGACCGTCGGTTTTAATGGCGTGCTGAGCGACGTTGATCAGGCCATTGAATACCGCCCGCCCCTTATCGCTGACAATCGTTTTATGCAGTTGTCGACTGTTGCAATATCCCTTGTTGTGCGCAAGCCAGGTGCGGGTATCGCAGACTTCATTTTTCACCGGCATCGCCAGGCTGTTAAGCCGAAGCGTGGTGTTTTCGCCGTTAAGCTGGGTGCTGGTGTTATGGCGCAACACCGCATCACCGAGTAAAAAGCTGTGGCTGGCGGCCGTGGCATCAGCGCCCAACTGAATATCATTATGCGCGAAGTGGTGGCTGAGCGGATTCTCAAACGCCAGTTTGATGTGACGCAAGTGTGCGTTTGCCGCGACGTTCATCGTTAATCGTGCACCGGTAAAATGGCGATATTCGCTGAGGCTGACATAGTGTTCAATGACGGTGGCTTCTGCGCCTTCTGCCAGATCCAGATGGTGGCGATAGTGCGCCGTGTTCACCTCATCACCCGCCAGCCCCTGGGTAATGTGCAGCAGCAGCAACGGTTTTGCCGGTCGCTGGTTACGCTTCACCTGAATGTGCGTTACGCTGCGGGAGAGGCTTTCGGTCAGGTGCAGAAAGACTTCCGGTTGGATAGCCGCCGGTAGCGACTGGCGCACATCATCAACGGTAATGTTAAACCCGCTACCTTCCACGCTGTCGCTGAGCGTTGGACAGAATTGCCCGTCAACAAACACCAGGCGGACAGCATCAATAGCCGGCGCTAACGCTTCACACTGGGCGGACGTTATCTCAGTGACATGACTGACAAACTGGCTGTTGGTTAATCCTTCCAGCGGTGTGTGTTTCCAGTCCTCATGCTTACGCGTTGGCAGTCCCAGACGCAGCATCTGCTGCAGGTGCTGATGGGCATGGTGCGAGCGCGTCTCCCCTTGCGTTTCAAACAGATGATGCCACTGTTGCAGCACGTTACTGCTGTTCGCTAAGCCAGCCATAACCTTGCTCCTCCAGTTGTTTGACCAGCGTGAAATCACCGGATTTCACAATTCGCCCCTGGTAGAGAACGTGCACATAATCGGGTTTGATGTAATCCAGGATGCGCTGATAGTGGGTGACGATAATGAATGAACGTTGCCCGTCGCGCAGCGAGTTCACGCCATCCGCAACGACTTTCAGCGCGTCGATATCCAGCCCGGAGTCCGACTCATCAAGAATGCACAGCTGAGGTTCCAGCACCGCCATTTGCAAAATGTCATTACGCTTTTTCTCGCCACCTGAGAAACCAACGTTGACCGAACGCGTTAGCAAATCTTCCGGCATCTTCAATAACGCGATTTTCTCTTCCATCAGATCCTGGAAGTCAAACCTGTCCAGAGACTCTTCGCCACGGTAGCTGCGCACCGCATTCAGTGCCGTTTGCAGGAAAAACTGATTACTGACGCCGGGGATTTCTACCGGATACTGAAATGCCATAAAGATCCCTTCACCGGCCCGGTCTTCGGGTGACAGTTCCAGTAAATCCTTACCGTTAAATTCTACCGTCCCGCCGGTGACTTCGTAGTCATCGCGCCCGGCGAGCGTTGCGGAAAGCGTACTTTTCCCGGAACCGTTCGGCCCCATAATGGCGTGTACCTCTCCGGGGCCAATATCCAGGCTCAGCCCACGCAGGATCGCCTTATCTTCCACACTGACCTGTAAATCTTTAATGCTTAACATGTGCTTTCCTTAAATTTTAACCGACGCTGTGTTCAAGACTTATGGCGAGAAGTTTTTGCGCTTCAACGGCAAATTCCAGCGGCAGTTCAGAGAACACGTCTTTACAGAAACCATTGACGATCATCGAAATGGCATCCTCTTCGCTGATGCCGCGCTGCAAACAGTAAAACAGCTGGTCTTCACCAATGCGCGAGGTCGTGGCTTCATGCTCAAGCTGGGCGCTATTGTTACGACACTCCACATACGGGAAGGTGTGCGCTCCACAATCCGCGCCAATCAGCATCGAGTCGCATTGGGTATAGTTGCGGGCGTTGGTTGCGGTCGGCATGATCTTCACTAAGCCGCGATAGCTGTTTTGACTGTGTCCCGCAGAGATCCCTTTCGAGATAATGGTCGATTTGGTGTTCTTGCCGATGTGGATCATCTTGGTGCCGGTATCGGCCTGCTGATAACCACTGGTCAGCGCGACGGAGTAGAATTCGCCGATAGAGTTGTCGCCGCGCAGAATACAGCTTGGGTATTTCCAGGTAATGGCCGAGCCGGTTTCCGACTGCGTCCACGACATTTTGCTGTTTTCGCCTTCGCACAGAGCGCGCTTGGTGACGAAGTTCAAAATGCCGCCGGTGTTACCATCACCAGGGAACCAGTTTTGTACCGTCGAGTATTTCACTTCGGCATCTTTGTGGATGATGACTTCTACCACCGCGGCATGCAGTTGGTAGCTATCGCGTACCGGGGCTGAACAGCCTTCGATATAGCTGACGTAACTGCCCTCATCCGCAACCAGAATGGTGCGTTCAAACTGACCGGTTTTTTCCGCATTTATACGGAAATAGGTCGACAGTTCCATTGGGCAACGCACACCTTTCGGGACATAAATAAACGTGCCGTCGGAGGCCACCGCCGCATTTAGCGCCGCAAAGAAATTGTCATTACCCGGGACAACCGTACCCAGATATTGTTTTACCAGCTCAGGGTGATCGTGAATCGCCTCACCAAACGAACAGAAAATAATGCCCTGTTCCGCCAGTTTATCGCGATAAGTTGTCGCCACCGACACCGAGTCAAAAATGGCATCAACCGCCACCTCTTTGCCTTCGCGGACCGGCACGCCAAGCTGCTCGAATGCGTCCTCAACTTCTTTACTTAAAAACGCATTTGCCCCCGTTTGCTGCACCGCGCCCGGCTCAGACGCGCAGGTTTCATCGCAATTACCGCAGGACGGCGCGGAGTAATAACTGTACTCCTGGTAGTTCAGCTTATCGTAATGCGCTTTTAGCCAGTGCGGCTCTTCCATGGTTAGCCACGCTTTAAAGGCATTCAGGCGAAATTCCAGCATCCAGTCGGGTTCATTACGTTTTGCCGAAATCGCGCGCACGACATCTTCGTTGATCCCTTTCGCCAGCTCATCGGTTTGTAGATGGGTGAAGAAGCCCTCTTTGTAATTAAGGTGCCCGCCAGCCCAGGTGTTGACATCGTCAGTTGCTTCAGTATTACGAGACATAGTACCGCCTATACCCCAAAACTTTCGCCACAGCCGCATTCGTTCTGGGCTTTCGGGTTATGAAATTTAAATAGCTGATTTAATCCTTCGCGCACGAAATCAACTTCTGTGCCGTCGATAAACGGCATCGCCTGTAACGGTACATAAAGTCTGGCCCCCTCCGTTTCAAACAGCAGATCGTCTTTTTCCGCCTGGCGAACGGTGTCCAGCACGTAGCCAAATCCCGCGCATCCCGTTTGCTTCACGCCTAAACGCACGCCTAACATGTCGGGTTGCTTTGCCACCAGCTCGCGGATGTGCGCCGCAGCCGCTGGCGTTAACGTCAGACCACGCCAGGCAAAATCGTCCGGGTTAAATGTTCCTGAATGCAATTCCATAGGGTTACCTCGAGTCACTAGCTTTCAAGCTATAACAACATGTTAGTGATAATGATTATCACTTCAACCCCTCAACAGCAGGGGCATTCGGGTTAATCGCCCTTTTTGCCCCCTTTTACTAAGCATAGACCCTGCTGCGTGGGTTAACAGGGATGGATTTTTTTGTTCAATGCATTGATTAATAATGGATTTTAACAATTGAATCGTACAGACAGGTCAAAGACTAAAAGATGTATAGATAATGTCTATTTAAGTGATAAGTTTTAAAAATTTAATGAAATCATACGACTATTGTATAATCATTCTCTTAATCTCTTCTTGTTATAGACAAAAACGGACTAGTTAATCCTCTAAATTGCGCCCCAGTGCGTTTTTGCCCCCCAAACTTCACCCTTTTTCATGCGCCCTCTGCGCGTGATTTATCCCAAACACCACAACACCTTCCGAACAAAATCGACAGTACGGTTTGCGCGTCTACTTTTAAGATCCTGCTTGATAGCATTACAAAGACTTTCTCAATATCAGAATTAAGAAATATATTTCGCTTCAAAATCTCACTATTCTTATATGTGCATCATTACTATTCATTTTTAATTCTAAGCTTTTTATTCCTCTCATAAATATCAATAAAACATAATAAAAATGTATGACATTTATTGCCTTGCGTATTCATGCGTCATGTCGTTTATTACAGTTACCTTGCGTATGTGAAATGGAGTTTTAAATGGCTATACCTGCGTATTTGTGGTTAAAAGATGATGGAGGAGCAGACATCAAGGGTTCTGTAGATGTTCGCGACCGTGTGGGGAGCATTGAGATCTTAGGGTTTAGTCATGGCCTGCACCTCCCTACCGACAACAACACAGGGAAAATAACAGGAACACGAGTACACACCGCTCTTATGTTTGAAAAGGAGTTTGATAGCTCCAGTCCATATTTTTACAAAGCAGTAGCCACTGGACAAACCCTTAAAGAGGCCGAATTTAAATGGTACAAAATCAATGATGCAGGACAGGAAGTTGAATACTTCAATATGCTACTCGAAACAGTGAAGGTGGTTTCAATTTGTCCTCTAATGCATGACGTGAAAAACGCAGCCACTGAAAAACACAATCACCTTGAAAGTATTGCTCTTAGATATGAACGAATAACCTGGAAACACTGCGACGGGAATATAATATTTTCTGATTCCTGGAGTGAACGGTGATTCGTTGCACATTTCATTTAAACGGTGGGCAGCTATCAAGTCTTAGCTGCCCCGGAGTTGGCTTCTTCCCTGCATATTCAGGTAACAGTGGGGAGCATAGAAACAACCCTGAATCGATAGCAATTAAGGATATCGGGCCGCTTCCTCCCGGTAAATACTATATTGTTTCGCGTCCGAAAGGCGGGATTTTCAGCGCAATTAAAGATTATACTGCGTCAGAGATTAGCGGTTCAGACCGCGATATCTGGTTCGGATTATTCAGAGAGGATGAAAAATTAGATGACGTTACGTTCTATAACAAGGTCAGCCGTGGGTATTTCAGATTGCACCCTGCGGGGTATACTGGCGTCAGTAATGGCTGCATAACTCTTCCCAGCAGAGCTCATTACAACATACTCCGGGAAGCACTTTTAAGCACTCCACAAATGCTGGTTACCCCCAGTCTTCGTGCATACGGCACTATTCAGGTGTATTAATGAAACATATTAAAAAAGTCATCACATGGTATTTATTTGCAATATCTTGGGTTTGTTTTTTTCTATTTATTTTCAAATATTTACCTGAAAATAAATTATTTGATTTAATCTATCCCGATGTGAAAGAGATGGACCCCAGCGTCTGGGACAATACACACATGACCATTATCTTTATGGGCGCATTATTATTGAACGGAATTTTTATATTGTTCATGTCAATGATAATGGAAAGATGCAAAAATTAAATGAAAATGCTGAACAGTGGGACTTCAGTCCCACTGTTTTCAGTATCGAACCTACCCCACTGCCAATTTAGGCGAGTTCACATTCCACAACCCAATTGGCTGGCAACAAGGTCATCTAGTCAGTATGCGTCGTTGATAGCCAGTTGCCTACAGCACTGTCCTCAATCGCAAGGCTGGTAAAAAAAATTCTTTAGATTTAGATATATACTCATTTTACAGAATTAATATCTATTTAGAGAGACGTAGGAATGACGGGAGGGAAAAAATTCAAATTATGAACAAACAACAAAAAACCCTTAAGGCTGCTTGCTGGCAGGCTTAAGGGTTCCGGCCCCATCCGGCGCTTATCTCCGGCACTCACGATGGCTTAGCTCTTGAAGGGGCGATAAGAATAATCTCACTTCCGGATATGTTTTGTTTAACACAAATTGCGATTTGACTATTTTATAAGCGTATTCAATCAATTATTAGGCGCTGTTTTTCACTGAGCGCGTCCAGCAACAGGCGCAGTCCTGCAGGCTGATGCTCCCGCGAAAGATATAAACCATAAATTGGCAGGCTTTTTGGTTGAAGCTCGGGCAAGAGTCTAACCAGCTTTCCCTGTGCCAGCCCTTCCCGCGCCTCCAGTTCCGGCACCAGCGCAATGCCCGTTCCCGCCAACGCCGACTCACAGAGCAACGAAGAGATCCCGGCGCTCAAATTGCCTTTAATCGCAACAGCGGCAGCCCGCCCCTGGGCATCCAGAAAGTGCCAGGATTTTCCGGCAAACCCGCTGTAGTAGAGACAATTATGCTGCGTAAGGTCGTCGATAGTCTCAGGAGTGCCATGTTGATGCAGGTACTCTACAGACGCGCACAGTACCGATTTACAGTCGCCAAGGCGACGGGCAATAGTTCCAGGTTCAGGGTTTTCCGTTATACGGATCGCCACATCAATGCGTTCTCCAACGAGGCTTACCGGTTGATTATTGATCTCCACCTCGATACGCAGTTGCGGATACTTCGTCAGAAACGCGGGCAGTACCGGCGCTAAAATATGCATAGCTGTAAAATGCGCACAGGCCACACGTAGCGTGCCAGAGGGAGTTTGCGCGGCGCTGGCGGCACCAATATCCAGCGAAAGCTGCGCCAGAGAACG
Source organism: Citrobacter sp. RHBSTW-01044 (assembly GCF_013781945.1). Taxonomy (NCBI): domain Bacteria; kingdom Pseudomonadati; phylum Pseudomonadota; class Gammaproteobacteria; order Enterobacterales; family Enterobacteriaceae; genus Citrobacter; species Citrobacter sp. RHBSTW-01044. The sequence goes on from NZ_CP056180.1 coordinate 2,606,984, forward strand.
CGTTTTCACTAATGCCTCTTCACCCGCTGGCGTGATTGTCAGACGGCGCGACGAGCGATGGATAAGCCTTGCACCCGCCCATTTCTCCATCTCGTCGAGGTAACGACTGACCATCGGACGGGAAAGCCCCAGCGCACGCGCGGCAGCGCTCAGACTGCCCAAATCACAGATATGGTTGAATACCGTTGCCGCCATCACTCTGTCCATTGCATCCCATCCGATCGTTTTATGAAACTCAGCATGTCCTAATAAGGGAATTCTAACAGATCCGAATTTCCTTAAAATACAGGAACTATCAAAAGACAATTTCCTGCACAAGGATACCTGACATGAAAGTTAAAACGCTGGCCCTGCTGTTACCTCTGTTCGCCTCTTCAGCCTTTGCCGCGACGCTACAGCTGGACGTCTACAATCCACAGGACAAGGCTATTTTCCCGGTCTCTTCAACGCTGGTTTCAGGACCGAAAGAAGCGATATTGTTTGACGCACAGTTCAGTACTAAAGATGGTGAACAGCTGGTGCAGATGATTCGCGCCAGCGGTAAAACGCTGAAGGCCATCGTGATCACCTCCGGCGATCCGGATTTCTATTTCGGACTGCAGCCTATCGTCAAAGCCTTCCCACAGGTAAAAGTCCTGGCAACACCGCACGTAGTAGACCATATCCGTGCCACCAAAGAGGCCAAACTGCAATTCTGGGGTCCGCAAATGAAGGATGGCGCGCCAACATCGCTCACCGTTCCGCAGGCGACAACGCAAACGCATTTCACAGTTGATGGTGAAACGCTGGAGCTGCGCCACCCTAATGATTATGCAGCCTATGTCTGGATCCCGGCGAACCGTGCCATTATTGGCGGTACCGGCGTGGCGTCTGGTATACACGTCTGGACGGCGGATACGCAATCTGCAGAACAGCGTAGCGCGTGGCGTAGCGTATTGGGCGAAATGCAGAAGTTACAACCCACCCAGGTGGTCCCGGGGCATTACATCGGCGAACGCCCTGCGGGCGATAAAGCGATTCGCTTCACACAGGACTATCTGCAATCGTTTGAGCAGGCGTTAGGGGCGAAGAAAGGTTCGGATTATGTGATTAAAACCATCACCGCGGCATGGCCAGGTCTTGCAGACGCAAGTTCTCTGGAGCTAAGTGCGAAGGTTAATACTGGTGAGATGAAGTGGTGATTGAGATTTAACGCAAAAAATAACCCCGAACGCGTGTCGGGGTTTCATTACGATAAGCATACCGGAATCAATGAACGCCCATGCGCCAGGCAAAATAGATCTCTTCTTTAAGTTCAGTCGAAGAAAGCGTCAATAAATCCGCGAACTCCAGCTCTAACTGTTTCAGTCTTTTCAGGTACTGAGCTGGTGAAAGATCGGTTTTATCACGACGTAAAAACTCTATTGCCAGTTGGGCCGGGTCTAATTGGGTAGACATATCATCCTCGCTTGTGTTCAAAACCTGCACAGTATAACACCATTCCCTGTGCAGATAATGACCAAAAGCAATATGCATCACAAAATTGCTGTTGTCAGACGCGACGTGCAGCACAATCGTCCCTGCTCATCGAAGATTTCGATTTGCCATACCTGATGACGGGAGCCGGTATGCACCGCGCGACATACCCCTCTGACGCGCCCTTCCCGCGCCGAGCGAATATGGTTGGCGTTGACCTCCAGGCCCACCACTTTCTGCTCACCCTGAGTACACAGATAACCAGCCACCGAACCAATGCTCTCAGCCAGCACCACGGACGCGCCGCCGTGCAGCAAACCAAATGGTTGTTTAGTACGGTGGTCTACCGGCATTGTGGCTTCCAGCGTGTCATCGCCAATGTGCACAAAACGAATATCAAGCAGCCCAACCATATTTCCTTCACCCATGGCGTTGAGCGCTTCGAGTGTGACTTCACGTTTCCAGATCATCCTATAATCTCCAGCAGTGCCTGTAATGGATGGCGAACGCCCGTGCCTTCAACGCGTTTAACCTGACTGCGACAGGAGTATCCGGTAGCCAGACAACGGTTACGCGGCAATCGTTGCATTGCCTGGTGCCATGATAGCTCATAGATCCCCAGTGAGTTCTGATGATTCTTCACTTCGTGGCCATAGGTGCCCGCCATCCCACAGCACCCTACGCTGATGTTCTCCAGCTTTGCGCCAAAGCGGGCAAAAATAGCCGCCCACTGAGCAGGCGCGCCCGGCAGGGCCGTCACTTCGGTACAGTGTCCAAAGAAGTACCACGGTTCACCGCCCACAGCGACTGGCGGCTGTGACTCCACAACCGTCGATAACCATTCGTTGGCGAGTAACACATGGAAATCGCCCCGCTGTTCCCCGAGCGCCAGTTTGTATTCATCGCGATAGCAAAGCACCAGCGCCGGATCGACACCCACCATCGGAATATTCAGCTTCGCCACCCGATTGAGAAACTCAGATGTTTTCTTTGCGGTTTTAGCAAAACGGTTTAAAAAGCCCTTAATATGCTGGGCCTTGCCGTTTGGCGAGAACGGCAACAGTACCGGCTGCAAACCCAGCTTTTCAACCAGACGTATAAAATCAGCCACCACCTGTGCATCGTAATAGCTGGTGAACGGATCCTGCACTACCAGCACCGTACGGGCTTTTTGCTCAAGGCTGAGTAATTCGAGCTGTTCCAGCGTCATATTGGCGGAACGATGACCAACCAGCTGACGTTGAAGCGACGGCGCAGACAGCAGCGGTAAGTCGACCATGCCGATGTGCTTTTTAGCCAGATTACGCACCAGCGGCTGGTTGATGAAGAAGTTAAACGTGTTGGGCGCCCGCGCCATTAACGGCGCATAGCTCTCAACGGTCGCCACCATGTGATCGCGCAACGGCCGCAGATAACGCGTGTGATACAACTGCAGGAAGCGTGAGCGGAACTCCGGCACATCGATTTTAATCGGGCACTGTGTGGAACAGGCTTTACACGCCAGACAACCCGACATTGCCTCTTTCACTTCGTGCGAGAAATCGTATTCGCCTTTGCGCGCATGCCAGCTGTTGCGGGTACGGGCAATCAGCGTACGTAAACTGGCACGTTTTTCCGGTAGCTCTTTTTCCAGCTGTAGCGGGTCAATCCCGCGATCTGCCAACAGACGCAGCCATTCACGCACCAGCGTAGCTCGCCCTTTCGGTGAATGGATGCGGTTGAGGCTGATTTTCATCGACGGACACATCGGGCTTTTCGCATCAAAGTTAAAGCATAACCCGTTGCCGTTACACTCCATCGCCCCACGCCACTCCTGGCGTACGGCCAGCGGGATCTGACGGTCATACGTTCCGCGCTTCACCGCGTCCACTTTCATCATCGGCGCATCAACATCTTCCGGTGGACAGATTTTGCCAGGATTGAGCCGGTTTTGCGGATCAAACACCGATTTCACTTTACGCAGTTCGCGATACAGTTCCTCACCGAAGAACGCCGGGCTATATTCTGCACGAAAACCTTTCCCGTGCTCACCCCACAGCAGACCGCCATATTTTGCCGTCAGCGCGACAACATCGTCAGAAATGCGTTTCATCAGCACTTCCTGCTGCGGGTCGCACATATCCAGCGCCGGTCTGACGTGCAGCACGCCTGCATCCACGTGACCAAACATGCCGTAACTCAGGCCGTGGCTATCGAGCAGCGCACGGAACTCGGCAATATAGTCAGCCAGATGTTCCGGTGGAACGCAGGTATCTTCAGCAAACGGAATCGGCTTCGCGGCCCCTTTCGCATTCCCCAGCAGACCGACGGCTTTTTTACGCATCGCGTAAATGCGCTCGACGCCTGCCAGCTCGGTACATAGCTGCCAGCCTATAACACCCGCTTCCTGACGCGCAATTAAGCCATCCAGCCGTTCGCACAGTGCGCTGACCTGCGAATCAATCAATGCTTCATCGTCACCGGCAAACTCCACAATATTCAGACCCAGCATCTCTTTATCCGCCACATCGGTAATCAATTCACTTACCGAGTGCCAGACAATATCTTCCCGTGCCAGGTTAAGCACTTTGGAGTCGACGGTTTCTACCGACAGCGCGCGCGCTTCCACCATCACCGGGGCATTACGCAATGCCGAGTCGAAAGAGTCGTACTTAACGTTAACCAGTTGTCTGACTTTGGGTAGCGGCGTGATATCCAGACGGGCTTCGGTGATAAACGCCAGCGTACCTTCAGAGCCGGTAAGAATGCGGGTTAAATCAAATTCGGTCATCTCATCGTTAAAGACGTGCCGCAGATCGTAACCGGTCAGGAAGCGATTAAGTTTCGGGAATTTATCAATGATCAGCTGTCGGTTGTCGCGGCAACGCTCATAAACCGTCTTGTAAATGCGGCCAATAGTGGTGTTGCTATTACCCAGCGTTTGGGCAAGTTCGACCGGCATTGGCTGGGTATCAAGAATATCGCCGCCCATCAGCACCGCGCGGATACCCAGCACGTGATCGGAGGTTTTACCGTAAACCAACGAGCCTTGTCCGGATGCGTCGGTATTGATCATCCCACCCAGCGTTGCCCGGTTACTGGTGGATAACTCGGGGGCAAAGAAATAGCCGTAAGGCTTCAGAAACTGGTTGAGCTGGTCTTTTATCACCCCGGCTTCGACCCGCACCCAACCTTCCTGCGCATTGATTTCAATGATGCGGCTCATATAGCGGGACATATCAACAATAATGCCCTGATTCAGCGCCTGACCGTTGGTCCCGGTGCCGCCGCCGCGTGGGGTAAAAATCAACGAAGAGAAAAGAGGTTCCGCCGCCAGACGAGCGATGAGCGCCACATCTGCGGTTGAACGAGGGAATACGACAGCATCAGGAAGCAGCTGATAAATACTGTTATCCGTCGACATTGTCAGACGATCGGCATAGCTCGTTGCCGTATCGCCCGTAAATCCTTGCTGCTCCAGTGCCTGCAAAAAATTGAGCACCAGTTGAACGACACCTGGCGCCTGAGAAATTTGTGGAATCATTATAGTGACCCTTTCCTGCGGTCTGTGTTGTGAATTTAATCGTTTGCGTGTTGCTTTGTTTGTTGTATCACATTTTTTTCTAATACGCTCAGCAGATTTACAGGCAGAATCCGCCTGTTAAAAACCGCTGAAATTGCTCATCATTACAGGGTGTCATTTAAGTGTTCACGTCGCGTCAACGTTCTGGCGCAAAGACAAAGGTGAAAAGTATTTATGGTAAATTTCCGCCAGCCCAAGGATATTGCACAAGTGCTGCTATCGGCGCTGTTTTTAGCCGTCATGATTGTGGCCTGTCTTTGGATTGTTCAGCCCTTTATCCTCGGTTTTGCATGGGCGGGGACGGTGGTCATTGCGACCTGGCCGATCCTGCTACGCTTACAAAAATTGCTCTGGGGCCGTCGCTCGCTGGCCGTGCTGGTGATGACCCTGCTGCTGGTGCTGTTGTTCATCATTCCTATCGCGCTACTGGTCAATAGCATTGTTGATGGCAGCGGGCCATTGATCCATGCCGTAACCGCAGGCGATATGACCCTGCCGGATCTGGCGTGGCTGAACAGTATTCCGTTGGTCGGCGCAAAATTGTATGCCGCGTGGCACAGTCTGCTGGATATGGGCGGCGCGGCCATCATGGCCAAGGTTCGTCCTTATATCGGCACGACGACGACCTGGTTTGTTGGCCAGGCTGCACACCTTGGCCGCTTTATGATGCACTGTGGTCTGATGCTGCTTTTCAGCGCCCTGCTGTACTGGCGCGGTGAACAGGTGGCGTTAGGTATTCGCCACTTCGCTTGTCGCCTGGCATCCAAACGTGGCGATGCCGCCATTCTGCTGGCAGCACAAGCCATTCGCGCCGTCGCATTAGGCGTTGTGGTCACCGCGCTGGTGCAGGCAGTGCTCGGTGGTATTGGTCTGGCGGTAACCGGCGTGCCGTACGCCACGTTGCTGGCGGTATTGATGATCCTGTCTTGTCTGGTGCAACTGGGGCCATTGCCGGTGCTGGTCCCGGCCATTATCTGGCTGTACTGGACGGGCGATTCAACCTGGGGCACGGTGCTGCTGGTGTGGAGCGGCGTGGTCGGAACGCTGGATAACGTTATTCGCCCGATGCTGATTCGCATGGGGGCCGATTTGCCGCTGATCCTGATTCTCTCAGGGGTCATCGGAGGACTGATTGCCTTCGGCATGATTGGTCTGTTTATCGGCCCGGTGGTACTGGCCGTGTCCTGGCGTCTGTTCTCTGCCTGGGTAAACGAAGCCCCTGCGCCAGGTAGCGATCCCGACGAAATCCTCGAAGAAATTGCTGAAATCGAACGCAATAAGTAATCCCACGTCAGGCGGCACCGCCGCCTGATTGTTTAACAATACTAATCAATTCCGCCCGCTTACTGAATAAGACCCAACGTTATCCTTCTTTAAATACTCATTTGCTTCGCAAATTATTTACAGTTTTTAAACTATTGAGATGAATCTGATCGACGTAAAAAATCAGTATGCCTACTATTAGCCCATGGCTTTAGATCAACACATTGATTTATAAGCATGGAAATCCCCTGAGTGAAACAACGAATTGCTGTGTGTAGTCTTTGCCCATCTCCCACGATGGGCTTTTTTTTGTCCTTCGCGCGCCTCGCCACCAACCTTACCGCACCACAGCTCCGCTCTTCCCCGTTGATAAACAAATAATATTGCACAAGATACTGTGACTCTCTTCAAGCCGAAATATCCACAGCAATGTTATTACTATTCCACCGTCTTTTATGAGGTGATCAAATAATGAACGCATTAGAACTCCAGGCTATCCGCCATATTTTTGCTATGACGGTAGAAGAAAGCGCTATGTATATCTCGCGGGATCACAATGTTGCCGCCTGGCAACAATGGGAGAATGGCGAAAGGGAAATCCCGGAAGACATCACGCGCATTTGTGCAGAAATGAAAGCCAGACGAAAGTTAAGAATTAACGCCATTATCGAAAAAATAAATAACCGTATCGGTAATAACACCATGCGTTTCTTTCCCGATCTGATCTCTTTTCAGGCGGTTTATCAGCACGATGATTTTCTCGACTGGAAAATCTATCAATCGGCCGCTGTTGAACTGTATGCCCACGACCTTGAGCGTTTGTGTTAAGAGACCGCAGCGCCACACTCATTTAGCCTCTTCGCTGAGTAACATATTATGAAAAACACCTATTTCTCCACTGCGATAGGGCTGTACTTTAATTACCTGGTACACGGCATGGGGGTCATTCTGATGAGCCTCAATATGTCTTCACTGGAACAACAGTGGCACACCGATGCCGCAGGCGTCTCAATTGTTATTTCCTCACTCGGCATTGGCCGTTTAAGCGTGTTATTGGTGGCGGGCATGCTTTCCGATCGCTATGGCCGCAGACCGTTTATTATTTTCGGCATGGCCTGCTACCTGCTGTTCTTTGTAGGCATCATCAATACTCACAGCATTTATATTGCCTATGCTTTTGGATTTTTAGCCGGAATGGCAAACAGTTTTCTTGACGCCGGAACTTACCCCAGCCTGATGGAGGCGTTTCCCCGCTCTCCCGGCACGGCTAATATCTTAATTAAAGCGTTTGTTTCCATCGGTCAGTTTCTGCTGCCGATGATTATCAGTCTGCTGGTGTGGGCAGAACTTTGGTTTGGCTGGTCCTTCCTTGTGGCGGCCGCGGTAATGCTAATCAATGGCATATTTTTGTTTCGCTGTCGATTCCCGGCCCATCCTGGGCATCAAGCCCACCTCAAGGCATTACCCGTTGAACAGAAAAGCATACAATCTGAACATCGTTGTTCTCTTCTCGATCTCGCCAGTTACACTCTGTACGGCTACATCGCCATGGCGACATTTTATCTGATAAGCCAGTGGTTGGCACAGTACGGACAGTTTGTCGCCGGGATGTCCTACACCTTATCAATCAAGCTGTTAAGCATTTACACCTGCGGTTCTCTACTGTGTGTGTTGATCACCGCGCCACTGGCACGAAAGACGGGGCGCGCAACCTCTCTGTTAATGCTGTACACCTTTATCTCATTTATCGCATTGCTGATGGTTTGCCTGCATCCGTCGATCTACATGGTGATCGTCTTCGCGTTTGTCATCGGTTTCTCTTCAGCCGGAGGCGTTGTACAAATCGGTTTAACGCTGATGGCCGCACGCTTTCCCGATGCGAAGGGCAAAGCTACCGGGATTTACTACAGCGCGGGCAGCATTGCGACCTTCACCATCCCACTGATAACGGCAAGACTCTCGCAGACCAGCATTGCTCACATCATGTGGTTTGATACCGGCATAGCCGCGGTAGGCTTCCTGTTAGCATTGTTTATTGGCTATCGCAGCCGTATCGCGACAAAGCAGCAACTAAACATGGCGACGGTCGTAAAATAATGCGGATGCAATATTGTTCTCCCCCGCTGCAAAATAATTGGTCGCGGTTTTAAAACTTCAGCAAAATGTTGGTTGAAAGAATTAAGTTTCACAGTTGAGCATGCAACATACCTGGTAACTTAAACGCCATGCTATGTAGGCACAATATCAGCGCCTCGGTATATTAATCACAAGGTCGCCGCAATTTAAACAAAATCGACGAGCACAGAACAATTTTAAAATCCGCAAGGAGTTGTGAACATGTCTCAAAATAAGACCTTTAATACGCCATTCCTTTTGGCGATAATCTGTATTTATTTAAGTTATTTTTTACACGGCATTAGCGTCATTACACTGGCGCAAAATATGAGCTCTCTCGCAGAAAAATTCTCCACTGACAATGCTGGGATAGCCTATTTAATTTCCGGCATTGGTCTTGGTCGCCTGGTGAGTATTTTATTCTTTGGCGTGCTCTCAGATAAATTTGGTAGACGGGCTATCATTCTGTTAGGGGCAATTCTGTACATGCTGTTTTTCTTCGGCATTCCCGCCAGCCCGAATCTGATGATTGCCTTTATTCTCGCTGTTTGTGTCGGCGTCGCTAACTCGGCCCTGGATACAGGTGGCTATCCGGCTTTGATGGAATGCTTCCCTAAGGCGTCTGGGTCAGCGGTTATCCTGGTTAAAGCGATGGTCTCATTTGGGCAGATGATCTACCCCATCGTCGTCAGCACCATGCTGCTCAACCATATCTGGTATGGCTATGCGGTCATTATCCCGGGGGTACTGTTCGTCGTCATAACGTTGATGCTGCTCAAAAGCCGTTTCCCCAGCCAGATGGTGGATGCGGGCATTGCAAAAGAGCTACCACAGATGAACAGTAAACCGCTGGTCTGGCTGGAAGGCGTAGCCTCCGTTATGTTTGGGGTGGCCGCATTCTCGACCTTTTACGTCATCGTAGTCTGGATGCCGAAATACGCGATGGCATTTGCCGGCATGGCAGAAGCCGACGCGCTGAAAACCATCTCTTACTACAGTATGGGATCGCTGGTCTGCGTGTTTATTTTTGCTGCACTGCTCAAGAAAATGGTTCGCCCAATTTGGGCGAATGTATTTAACGCCGGGCTGGCAACCCTCACCGCAGCGGTTATCTATTTATATCCATCCCCATTGGTGTGTAACGCCGGTTCATTTCTTATCGGGTTTTCTGCCGCAGGCGGTATTTTACAGCTCGGCGTTTCGGTGATGTCAGAGTTTTTCCCCAGGAGCAAAGCCAAGGTCACCAGTATTTATATGATGATGGGGGGTGTAGCCAACTTTATTATCCCATTAATCACCGGATACCTTTCAAACATTGGTCTGCAGTACATCATTTTGCTGGACCTTGCATTTGCTTTGCTGGCCTTCATCACCGCCATCATCGTCTTTATTCGTTACTACCGCGTATTTGATATTCCCAAAAATGATGTGCGGTTGGGCGAACGTTATTTTCAATAAATTGCTTAGAAGGAGTATCAAATGGACGTAACTGCAAAATATGAACTGATTGGTCTGATGGCCTACCCGATCAGACACAGCCTGTCGCCTGAAATGCAAAATAAGGCATTAGAAAAAGCGGGATTACCTTTTACCTACATGGCATTTGAAGTCGATAACTCCACGTTTGCTAATGCGATTGCCGGGCTGAAGGCCTTAAAAATGCGCGGTACCGGAGTCTCAATGCCCAACAAGCAACTGGCATGTGAATATGTTGATGAATTAACGCCTGCAGCCAAACTGGTCGGCGCGATTAATACTATCGTCAATGATGATGGTTACCTGCGCGGCTACAATACTGATGGTACGGGTCATATTCGTGCCATCAAGGAAAGCGGTTTCGATATCAGGGGTAAAACCATGGTACTGTTGGGCGCAGGTGGCGCGTCAACGGCCATTGGCGCCCAGGCGGCGATTGAAGGCATCAAAGAAATCAAACTCTTTAACCGTCAAGATGAGTTCTTTGCCAAAGCGCAGGAATTCGCCAAACGTGTTAATGAAAATACCGATTGCGTGGTCACCGTTATCGATCTCGACGATCGACAGGCTTTTGCGGACGCACTGGCCAGCGCGGATATTCTGACCAACGGTACGAAAGTGGGAATGAAGCCGCTGGAGAACGAATCTCTGGTGACCGACGTTTCCCTGCTACGCCCGGATCTGCTGGTGACTGAATGCGTCTACAACCCGCATATGACCAAATTATTGCAACAGGCACAACTTGCCGGTTGCAAAACGATTGATGGTTACGGCATGTTGTTATGGCAAGGGGCTGAACAGTTCAAACTCTGGACCGGGAAAGATTTCCCTCTTGAGTATGTGAAACAGGTTATGGGTTTTGCAGCCTGATGGGCAAGCATTTGTAAAATATTTAAAGGGTAATCGATGAAAACCGTAACCGTAAAAAACCTCGTCATTGGCGAGGGTGCGCCGAAGATCATTGTCTCACTGATGGGTAAAGACATCGCAACGGTAAAAAGCGAAGCGCTGGCCTATCGCGAGGCGGATTTCGACATTCTGGAATGGCGCGTTGACCATTTCACCGAGGTGTCCTCCGTTGATGCCATACTGGAAGCTGCACGCGCCATCCGCGAGGTGATAGCTGACAAACCGCTGCTGTTCACCTTCCGTAGTGCCAAAGAAGGTGGTGAACAGGCGCTGGCTGTCGAAAACTATATTGCGCTAAACCGTGCGGCGGTAGATAGTGGTCTGGTCGATATGATTGACCTGGAGCTTTTCACCGGTGACGAACTGATTAAAGCCACCGTCGAATATGCACATGCAAAAAATGTCGCCGTCATTATGTCGAATCATGATTTCCATAAGACGCCAGCGGCACAAGAGATTGTCCTGCGCCTGCGTAAAATGCAGGAGCTTGGCGCTGATATCCCGAAAATCGCCCTGATGCCGCAAAACAAAACGGATGTATTGACCCTGCTTGGCGCCACGCTGGAAATGCAGGAACGCTATGCCGATCGCCCGATCATTACTATGTCGATGGCTAAAACAGGGGTGATTTCACGTCTGTCCGGTGAGGTTTTCGGTTCAGCTGCAACCTTTGGTGCGGTGAAAAAAGCCTCTGCCCCTGGGCAAATTTCGGTCACCGACCTACGTACCGTTTTGACCATATTGCATCAGGCGTAATAGTACCGTTTATCCATATTAATATCAGTAATGCCCTGCCCCAGATATTCGCTTAATCACGAATATCGGGCAGATGGCCGGACATTATTAAATAGCTCACATTATTATTGTCGAATATAGCGACAGGTAGTCGCACGCATATAATCTGGAGTTCATATGAAATTATCAAGACCAAAACGCATTGATGGTCGGGTCCCCGTATTATCCGCAGCGGATGCCATTAATTATATTCCTGATGAGGCAACGCTCTGCGTATTAGGCGCAGGTGGCGGTATTCTCGAAGCAACAACATTAATTAATGCGCTGGCTGAAAAATATAAAAACGCACACTCACCCCGAAACTTATCATTGATTAGCCCAACGGGATTAGGTGACCGTGCTGACCGTGGAATTAGCCCGTTAGCACAAGAAGGTTTAGTCAAATGGGCATTATGCGGCCACTGGGGACAATCACCACGAATTTCCGACCTCGCTGAGCAGAATAAAATTGCCGCCTATAACTATCCTCAGGGCGTATTAACCCAGACCCTGCGTGCCTCGGCAGCCCACCAGCCGGGTATTCTGAGTGAGATCGGTATCGGAACATTTGTCGATCCCCGCCAACAGGGCGGAAAGCTGAATGAAGTGACCACCGAAGATCTGATCAAGCTGGTGGAAATTGATAACAAAGAGTACCTCTACTACAAAGCCATTGCGCCAAACATCGCCTTTATTCGCGCCACCACCTGCGACAGCGAAGGTTACGCCACGTTTGAAGATGAAGTTATGTATCTCGACGCGCTGGTGATTGCTCAGGCCGTTCACAACAACGGCGGCATCGTCATGATGCAGGTGCAAAAAATGGTGAAGAAAGCCACACTGCACCCAAAAGCCGTGCGTATTCCGGGCTATCTGGTCGATATTGTGGTCATCGATCCCGATCAAACCCAATTGTACGGCGGCGCACCGGTTAACCGCTTTATATCGGGTGATTTTGTCCTTGATGACAGCCAGCAGACTGCCCTGCCGCTCAATCAGCGTAAACTGGTGGCCCGACGCGCCCTGTTCGAAATGCGTAAAGGCGCGGTCGGCAACGTTGGCGTGGGTATCGCCGATGGTATTGGTCTCGTTGCACGCGAAGAAGGCTGCGCTGACGACTTTATTCTGACGGTCGAGACCGGCCCGATTGGCGGAATTACCTCCCAGGGCATCGCTTTTGGTGCCAACGTCAACACCCGCGCGATTCTGGATATGACCTCCCAGTTTGACTTCTACCACGGCGGCGGGCTGGATGTATGCTATTTAAGCTTCGCCGAAGTGGATCGCCACGGCAATGTCGGCGTACATAAATTCAATGGCAAAATTATGGGAACCGGCGGTTTTATCGATATTAGCGCCACCTCGAAGAAAATAATATTTTGCGGCACGTTAACTGCCGGAAGCCTGAAAACGGAAGTTGCCAATGGCAAATTAAATATCGTGCAGGAAGGCCGGGTGAAAAAATTCGTCAACGAATTACCTGAAGTCACTTTCAGCGGAAAAATTGCACTCGAGCGCGGACTGGATGTGCGTTACATCACCGAGCGTGCTGTATTTACGTTAAAAGAAGATGGCCTTCATTTAGTCGAAATTGCGCCAGGAGTCTCTTTGCAGGAAGACATTCTGGACAAAATGGATTTCCCTCCGGTTATTTCTCCGGAACTGAAACTGATGGACGAAAGATTATTTATCGATGCTTCGATGGGTTTTATATTGCCCGATGCCGCCAATTAAAAGGAGTACCCTGATGGATTTTTCATTAACTGAAGAACAAGAGCTGCTGCTTGCCAGCATTCGCGAACTGATTACCAGCAATTTCCCGGAGGAATATTTCCGTACCTGCGATCAGACGGCGACCTATCCGAAAGAGTTTATGCGCGCCCTTGCGGACAACGGTATTTCAATGCTGGGCGTTCCGGAAGAATTCGGCGGTATCCCGGCAGATTACGTCACGCAGATGCTGGCACTGATGGAAGTTTCCAAATGCGGCGCACCCGCTTTTTTAATCACGAACGGTCAGTGTATTCACAGTATGCGTCGTTTTGGCTCCGCCGAGCAGTTACGTAAAACAGCAGAAAGCACCATGGAAACGGGCGATCCGGCTTATGCGCTGGCATTAACCGAACCGGGAGCAGGTTCAGACAATAACAGCGCTACCACCAGCTACACCCGCAAGAACGGCAAGGTATATCTCAACGGGCAAAAAACCTTTATCACCGGCGCTAAAGAGTATCCTTATATGCTGGTACTGGCTCGCGATCCGGAGCCGAAAGATCCGAAGAAAGCCTTTACGCTGTGGTGGGTGGATTCGAAGAAACCCGGCATTAAGGTGAACCCGTTGCATAAAATCGGCTGGCACATGCTCAGCACCTGCGAAGTTTATCTTGATGATGTTGAAGTAGACGAAAGCGATATGGTCGGCGAAGAAGGCATGGGCTTCCTCAACGTCATGTACAACTTTGAGATGGAACGGTTGATCAACGCCGCGCGTAGTACCGGTTTCGCCGAGTGCGCCTTCGAAGATGCCGCCCGTTACGCTAACCAGCGTATCGCATTTGGTAAACCGATTGGCCATAACCAGATGATCCAGGAAAAACTGGCGCTGATGGCGATTAAAATTGAAAACATGCGCAATATGGTGTTGAAAGTGGCCTGGCAGGCCGATCAGGAACAGTCGCTGCGGACCAGCGCGGCGTTGGCAAAACTGTATTGCGCCCGCACGGCAATGGAAGTGATTGATGACGCCATTCAGATCATGGGCGGGCTGGGTTACACCGATGAAGCGCGAGTTTCCCGATTCTGGCGCGATGTTCGCTGCGAGCGCATTGGCGGCGGCACCGACGAAATTATGATTTACGTCGCCGGACGCCAAATCCTGAAAGATTACCAGAATAAGTAAGCGGTAATTCGTGCCGGATAGCGCACAAGCGTTTTCCGGCACGAGCCAGGATAATCAGACCTCTGGCATCAAGCATTCCTGCTCAACCAGATTATTTTTAAACTGCTTGCGATAATCACTGGGGGTACAACCCACATGCCGCTGAAAGAGTTTGGCAAAGTGATCGACATTTTCATACCCTACCCGCCAGGAGATTTCCGCTAACGAAGCTTCCGTATTCGTCAGGGCAAATTTCGCCTCGGTCATTCGTCGCTGAATCACATAATTGATCGGCGAAATTCGATACTCCTTAGTAAATTCATGGCAGATATAACTCACGCTGGCCCGGAATTTTTTGGATAACTGATCGAGAGTAATTTTTTCACGGAAGTTATTATTTAAATAAACCAGCACATCTTTAATTAAGACATCTTTTTTAATATAACCTTGCTCAGAACGATAGGCATTTTTAAAGTTTTCGTAAAATAAAACGGTTAGAGCATAAGCAAAAGCGTCGTAGGCTGAAGATGTCAGGTTATTTTTGCTCTGGGGGAGCATAACCCCCAACTCATTAAAGATACTCTTAATAACTTCCTTCCCCTGAGTAACGCTAATCACCGGACACGAGTGCATCTGCAATAGCTGATTATCCTGCCAGCCGTTGAAACGAAAACCGTAGAGCGCGCAGGTGTAAGTCGTTGCAGGCGCGCTACTATCCGAAGCAACCGCATGGAGTCGCCCTTGCTCTATCACCACGATATCCCCGGCATGCGCGACATACAGCGACGAATCGATAATTAATCTTGCGACCCCTTTTTTGACATAAATAAGCTCTGTTTCATTATCGTGAACGTGATGACCCGACTCCCAGTTAGGGTCATCACTGATGACGAATCGCGAGAATCTCGGGGTTTTCCCCTGTTCAAAAAGGGTCTCCACGGCATTATCAAAGCAGCGTTGATACATGACAACCTCCACCTAAAGGCAGCAATTTTGGGATTATTAATATCAGAAAATAAAAATGATAATGACGTTATACAACGTTATTCCTTCCCGGCGAAACAAAATTATTTGCCCCGTCTGCAAGATGACACCTTTTGCTTTGGTACATTGCTGCCATTGATTATTTGCGTTTTATAATAATCAAAAAGAATAAATGTTATTAAGTCTGCATTAATAATTTACATATAAGAAACAAATTCAGCGCAGAGGCGATTAAAAACATGACGCATTTCGCAATTATTTTCACTGTCTTTGTGTTCCCGTTTTTTCCTCTGGGACGCACAGTCTGATTATTGCTGATAAACCAGGCATTCCCGGGACGTTTTTTTTGCAAGATTGTTGGCAATGAAAACAGATTTCCCCGTCGAAAACAGCCCTCCCTCTGTCGCACACTATTTTCAGTCAATTTTCCCTACTGTCGATAATGACGCACCACGTCATCATCCACACGAGAATCACTGGAGATGCCATGAAAATAATAACCTGCTTTAAGTTGGTGCCTGAAGAACAGGACATTGTTGTTACCCCACAGCGCTCGCTTAACTTTGACCGGGCCGATGCCAAAATCAGCCAGTTTGACTTAAATGCGATAGAGGCCGCAGCGCAGCTTAGCGCGGAGGGTGATGAAATCATCGCCTTAACGGTGGGCGGGTCGCTACTACAAAACTCCAAAGTGCGTAAAGACGTGCTGTCCCGCGGGCCGGACAGTTTGTATATGGTGCAGGATCCACAGCTGGAGCATTCATTACCCCGGGATACCGCTCAGGCGGTGGCCTGTGCAGCCAAAAATATGGATTTCGACCTGATGCTGTTCGGTGAAGGATCGGGGGATATCTACGCGCAGCAGGTCGGCTTACTGGTTGGCGAACTATTACAGCTCCCGGTGATTAATGCCGTCAGCAGCATCCAACGTAACGGCGATCGCCTTGTGGTTGAGCGCACACTTGAAGATGAAGTCGAAGTAATTGATCTGCCGCTCCCCGCCGTACTGTGCGTGACGTCGGATATCAACACACCGCGTATTCCCTCGATGAAGGCGATTCTGGGCGCGGGTAAAAAACCGGTCACCCCGTGGCAAGCCAGCGATATTGGTTGGATACCTGCGTCACCGTTAGCGGAGCTGGTGAGTCTCACCGTGCCGCCGCAAACCGAACGTCAGCACATCATTCTGGAAAATGACTCAGCAGAAGCCATTGCCGAACTGGCTGAACACCTGAAAAAAGCCCTGAACTAAGCCCAACGGAGAGAAATCATCATGAGTAAATTAGCCAACGTCTGGGTGTTCAGTGATAACGTAGAACGCTATGCAGAATTAATGGCCGGCGCTCGCCTGTGGGGTGAGCAGGTTCACCTTATCGTACAAGGCAGCGACCAGGCCAATCAGTTGCAAGCCCTGGGCGCCGATAAGATAGTCGTGCTCGACGCAACCTCCGGTTTACAGCGTGTTGAAAATTACGCTGAGACCATCGCCGCCCTGATGCAGGAACACGCCGGGCTGCTGCTGATGTCCGCGACTAAACGAGCCAAATCCCTTGGCGCACGCTTAAGTATTCAGCTCAACGCAGCGATGGTGAACGACGCCACATCGGTAACGCTGGATGCAGGCATTTTGTTCGCCGAACACCGGATGTATGGTGGTCTGGCATTTGGCAAAGAAAAAATCAAAAGTACGCTGGCGATTATCACGCTTGCTCCAGGCCTGCTTGAACCGGTCGCGGAAAACGCCTCGCACAACTGCCCGGTTGTCTCAGCAACGTACATCGCGCCGTACCATGAAGTGATGTGCCTGGAGCGTCGCGCCAAATCCGTGAGCAGTGTGGATCTCAGCAAAGCTAAGCGCGTGGTGGGTGTGGGTCGCGGTCTGGTGGCGCAAAACGATCTGGAAATGGTGCGCCAACTGGCATCGGTGCTGGGTGCTGAAGTGGGTTGTTCACGACCGATTGCCGAAGGCGAAAACTGGATGGAACGCGAACGCTACATTGGCGTTTCTGGCGTGTTATTGAAATCAGACCTGTATCTCACGCTGGGCATCTCAGGACAAATTCAGCATATGGTCGGCGGTAACGGCGCGAAAGTCATTGTCGCCATCAACAAAGATAAAAAAGCCCCTATTTTCAATTACGCCGATTACGGTCTGGTGGGCGACATCTACAAAGTGGTTCCGGCCCTTATCGACCATCTCAGCCGCTAATCCCGTTAACGCACATCTCCCGCTGCCCTCGCGGCGGGAAAGGAGCATAAAGCATGTCAGATGAAAAATTTGATGCCATTGTGGTCGGTGCTGGTGTAGCGGGTACAATGACAGGTTACGTTATGGCCCGGGCCGGACTGGACGTACTGGTCATTGAGCGCGGCAACAGTGCGGGCAGTAAAAATATGACCGGCGGGAGACTCTACGCGCATAGCCTTGAGCGCATCATGCCCGGATTCGCGCAGGAAGCGCCTCTCGAACGTAAAGTCACCCGCGAAAAAATCTCCTTCCTGACCGAAGAGAGCGCCGTTACCCTCGACTTCCATCGTGAAAAAGACAACGCGCCAGCGCAGGACTCTTATACCGTTTTGCGCAACCGGCTTGACCCATGGCTAATGGAAAAAGCGGAACAGGCTGGCGTGCAGTTCATCCCCGGCGTGCGCGTCGACGCGCTAATTCGCGAAGGCAATAAGGTCACCGGTGTGCAAGCCGGGGACGATATCCTTGAAGCCAATATTGTCATCCTTGCCGATGGCGTTAATTCTATGCTGGGACGGTCGCTGGGGATGGTTCCCCCCTCTTCTGCACAGCACTATGCCGTTGGCGTAAAAGAGCTGATCGGCTTACCGTCAGCGGTGATTGCGGATCGGTTCAATTTGTCAGGCAACGAAGGTGCAGCCTGGCTGTTCGCAGGCTCACCGTCTGATGGACTGATGGGAGGCGGATTTCTGTATACCAACCAGGATTCCATCTCTCTGGGCCTGGTGTGTGGTCTGGGGGATATTGCCCATGCCACGAAAAGCATTCCGCAAATGCTGGAGGACTTTAAGCGACACCCGACTATTCGTCCGCTGATTGCCGGCGGTGAACTGCTGGAGTATTCCGCACATATGGTACCGGAAGGCGGTCTGGCAATGGTTCCGAAACTGGTTGATGACGGGGTAATGATCGTCGGCGATGCCGCTGGTTTCTGTCTGAATCTGGGTTATACCGTGCGCGGCATGGATTTGGCGATAGCTTCCGCAGAAGCCGCCGCCCAAACAGCCATTGCAGCAAAAGAGCGCCAGGATTACTCGGCCAGTAGCCTGATGGATTACAAACGCGCCCTCGAACAGGGCTGTGTGATGCGTGATTTGCAGCATTTTCGCAAGATCCCGGCGCTGATGGAAAACCCGCGCCTGTTCACCCAGTATCCCCGCATGGTGGCCGATATCATGAACGATATGTTTACCGTCGACGGAAGCCCAAATCAGCCCGTTCGCAAGATGATCATGTCCCATGCCAGGCAAATTGGGCTGATGAACTTACTGAAAGACGGCATCAAGGGGGCCACCGCACTATGAATCAGGACACTAACGTTAACGTCGACGTCAAACTGGGCGTCAATAAATTTAATGTTGATGAAGGCCACCCACATATCATTCTGGCTGAACATCCCGACCTTAATGAATTTCGCAAGTTGCTGAAAGCCTGCCCCGCCGGACTGTATAAACAGGATGAGAGTGGAAATATTCATTTTGATTCCGCAGGCTGCCTGGAGTGCGGCACCTGCCGGGTGCTGTGCGGTGACACGATCCTCACACAATGGGAATACCCGCTCGGAACATTTGGCGTTGATTTCCGCTACGGCTAATGGATTTTGCATGTTGTACGCCGGATTGGCCGCGCCGGCCATCCGGTCAGATGTATGCCGAAATAATCCTGGGAATAACTTCATGAGTATCACACTTACGTTTAACGCCGAACGTCGCCAGGCCTGGCGACAACTGGGTTTATGGGGAGATGCTTCGCTTGGCGATTACTGGCACCAAACCGCCAGAGCCATGCCGGATAAAATCGCCGTGGTTGATAATCATGGCGCTTCATATACCTACGCTGCACTCGACGATGCTGCCAGCAGTCTGGCAACCTGGTTTGTAGCCTGCGGGATCCAACCCGGCGATCGCATTGCCTTTCAGTTGCCTGGCTGGTGCGAGTTCACCATTATCTACCTGGCCTGCCTGAAAACCGGGGCCGTTTCCGTACCACTGCTGCCTGCCTGGCGCGAAGCGGAACTGGTGTGGGTACTGAACAAATGCAAAGCGAAGATTTTTTTCGCACCGACGTTGTTTAAACAGACCCGACCGGTCGATCTGATCCTCCCCTTGCAAAACCAGTTGCCGCATCTGCAACAGATTGTCGCCGTAGATAAACTGGCACCGGCCACCGCCTCGCGGGCGTTCAGCCAACTGCTTCAGGCTCCGCCATTAACCCAGGTTATTAACGTTCACGCCGATGAACTGGCTGCCGTGCTGTTTACCTCCGGGACAGAGGGAATGCCGAAAGGCGTAATGTTAACCCACAACAATATCCTTGCCAGCGAACGCGCCTACTGTGCCCGACTCAATCTCACCTGGCAGGATGTGTTTTTGATGCCCGCCCCACTGGGACACGCTACCGGTTTTTTGCATGGCGTTACCGCGCCGTTTTTAATCGGCGCACGCAGCGTATTGTTGGATATATTCACCCCAAGCGCCTGTCTTGAACTGCTCGAGCAACAACGCTGTACCTGCGTGCTCGGTGCAACCCCCTTCGTCTACGACATGTTGTGTAGTCTGGAAAAACGGCCCTGTGATCTCACATCACTACGTTTTTTCTTATGCGGTGGCACCACTATTCCGCAAAAGATTGCCCGTGACTGCCAACAGCGCGGCATTAAATTGTTAAGCATCTATGGTTCGACGGAGAGCTCGCCGCATGCGCTGGTCAATCTCGACGATTCACTTTCACGCATGATGAACACCGATGGATATGCCGCCGCAGGCGTTGAAATTAAAGTCGTCGATGAAGAGCGCAATACGTTGCCTGCAGGGATCGAAGGTGAAGAGGCCTCGCGTGGTCCCAATGTTTTTATGGGCTACCTCGATGAGCCTGAACTAACCGCCCGCGCGCTGGATAAAGATGGCTGGTATTACAGTGGCGACTTATGCCGCATGGACGAAGCGGGATACATCAAAATTACCGGGCGTAAAAAAGATATTATTGTGCGCGGTGGGGAAAACATCAGCAGCCGCGAAGTGGAGGATATTTTATTGCAGCATCCGCGCATTCATGATGCCTGCGTTGTCGCTATGCCAGACGATCGGTTAGGTGAACGGTCGTGCGCTTATGTGGTGCTGAAACCGCCGCATCATTCGCTGTCGCTGGAATCAGTGGTGGCCTTTTTTAGCCGCAAACGGGTGGCAAAGTATAAATATCCGGAACACATCGTCATTGTCGAAACGTTACCGCGCACGGCGTCAGGCAAGGTACAAAAATACCAGCTGCGTCAGGATATCATTCAGCGTTTAAGCGTGGAGAGTGTGGAAAGCGTTGAAGGGTAAAGTACCGGATGGCGATGCTAACACCTCTAATCCGGCCTACGTTGCATACTAACCGTAGGCCGGGTAAGGCATTTACGCCACCATCCGGCATGATGTTACTTCTTCAGTTCAGCCAGGCTCAGCCAGGTCTGCACGACGGTGTCCGGGTTCAGCGACAGACTGTCGATCCCCTCTTCCATCAGCCAGGCGGCGAAGTCTTCGTGATCGGATGGACCCTGACCGCAAATACCCACGTATTTGCCCTGTTTCTTGGCTGCACGAATCGCCATCGACAGCAGCGCTTTCACCGCGTCGTTACGCTCGTCAAACAGTTCAGAAACCACACCAGAGTCACGGTCCAGTCCCAACGCCAGCTGCGTCATGTCGTTTGAACCGATGGAGAAGCCGTCAAAGTACTCAAGGAACTGTTCGGCCAGCAAGGCGTTGGACGGGATCTCACACATCATGATGATCTTCAGTCCGTTCTCACCGCGTTTCAGCCCCTGACGCGCCAGCTCTTCCACTACCGCTTTCGCCTGGGCAACGGTACGGACAAACGGTACCATCACTTCTACGTTAGTCAGGCCCATATCGTTACGGACACGTTTCACTGCGTCACATTCCAGCGCGAAACAGTCGCGGAAGCTATCAGCAATGTAACGGCCCGCCCCGCGGAAGCCCAGCATCGGGTTCTCTTCATGCGGCTCATAACGCTCACCGCCGACGAGGTTGGCATATTCGTTGGACTTAAAGTCTGACATACGCACGATAACGCGTTTTGGATAGAACGCCGCACCCAGCGTAGCGATCCCTTCCGTCAGACGACCAACGTAGAATTCACGCGGGGAATCAAAACCTTTCATCATGCCGCGGATTTCGTTTTGCAGCTCAGGCGTCTGGTCATCGAACTCCAGCAACGCACGCGGGTGTACGCCAATCATGCGGTTGATGATAAATTCCAGACGCGCCAGGCCGACACCTTCGTTTGGCAGACAGGCGAAGTCGAAAGCCCGGTCCGGGTTACCCACGTTCATCATCACCTTCAACGGCAGATCCGGCATGGTCTCCACGCTGGAACTCTTCACGCTGAAGTCGAGCATCTCAGCGTAAACATAACCGGTATCACCTTCGGCACAGGAGACAGTGACTTTCTCACCGTCCTTCATACGCTCGGTGGCATCACCACAGCCAACCACGGCCGGGATCCCCAGTTCACGGGCAATGATCGCCGCGTGACAGGTACGACCGCCACGGTTGGTGACAATCGCCGCCGCTTTCTTCATGATCGGTTCCCAGTCCGGATCGGTCATGTCGGTAACCAGGACGTCGCCAGGTTCGATACGGTTCATTTCGCTGATGTCCTGAATGACTTTGACCGGACCCGCGCCAATGCGGTGACCGATAGCACGACCTTCAGCAATAATTTTACCCTGAGCATGCAGCGTATAACGCTCCATCACCTGGCCGCGCGAGCGCACGGTTTCCGGACGCGCCTGCACAATGAACAGCTTGCCGGTATGACCGTCTTTCGCCCATTCGATGTCCATCGGACGACCGTAGTGCTTCTCGATCTGTACCGCCTGCTTCGCCAGCTCCTGCACTTCTTCGTTGGTCAGGGAGAAAATGTCGCGCTGCTCCTGCGGTACATCTTCAATCGTCACCTGCTTGCCGTGTTCCTGGGTTGGCGCGTAGACCATACGGATTTTTTTCGAACCCATTGTGCGACGGACGATCGCCGGACGGTTTGCCGCCAGAGTCGGTTTGTGCACGTAGAATTCATCCGGGTTAACGGCACCCTGCACGACCATCTCGCCCAGGCCCCATGCGGAAGTGATGAACACCACCTGATCGAAACCGGATTCGGTATCGATGGAGAACATTACGCCGGAAGACGCGAGGTCTGAGCGCACCATCCGCTGAACGCCAGCAGAGAGCGCTACGCCACGATGGTCATAACCCTGGTGAACGCGATAAGAGATTGCTCGGTCGTTAAACAGCGAGGCGAAGACGTGTTTGATAGCAACCAGTACGGCATCAAATCCCTGGACGTTGAGGAAGGTTTCCTGCTGACCGGCAAATGACGCATCTGGCATATCTTCTGCGGTGGCGGAAGAGCGCACGGCAAAAGAGGCATGGGCATCGTCTGCTGACAGCTGCGCGTAGGTATCGCGGACGGCATTTTCCAGCTCCGGCTGGAAAGGAGTGTCGATAATCCACTGGCGGATCTGTGCGCCGGCTTTCGCAAGCTCGGTGACATCGTCAATATCCGTTTTATCCAGCAGCTCATAAATGCGCTGGTTTACACCGCTCTGGTCCAGAAACTGGTTAAACGCATCGGCGGTCGTTGCAAAACCATTCGGTACGGAAACACCCATACCGGAAAGGTTAGTAATCATTTCACCCAGGGAGGCATTTTTGCCCCCAACTCTGTCTACATCATTCATGCCGAGTTGGTTATACCAAAGCACCAGCGGTGACGAGCCATTGTTGGACATCGAACAATCCTTATATATGAACGAGGTTAGGAAACTCAATTTTGCGTAATTATCTTTGCATATTTACTTCAGCGAAAAAAACGGTGAATCGTTCAAGCAACTTTATTTTTTATTTTTTCAGATTGTTTCCGCATTTGCGCAAACCCGCGAGCCACAGGGGATCACCACAAAAACTACCGGTATAAACATTTGTTCCGAAAAATGAAATGTACTTTTCAGTAAATATAAAAACACCGTTTCATTTTACAAAATAGATGCAGCAATATTCGCTTCTGGCGAATTTTAATTTATGCTTTCAGAGAATTATGTCAGCCCCAGGATGAGCAAAATGGATAATGCTGTTGATCGTCACGTATTTTATATTTCTGATGGTACGGCCATCACCGCCGAGGTATTGGGCCACGCGGTAATGTCGCAATTTCCGGTTACGATCAGCAGCATTACGCTGCCGTTTGTGGAAAATGAGAGTCGTGCGCGAGCGGTTAAAGACCAGATTGACGCGATCTATCAACAAACTGGCGTGCGCCCTCTGGTGTTTTACTCAATCGTTTTGCCGGAAATTCGCTCGATCATTTTGCAAAGCGAAGGATTTTGTCAGGATATCGTGCAGGCGTTGGTGGCCCCACTGCAGCAAGAGATGAAGCTCGACCCTACGCCGATCGCCCATCGTACCCACGGCCTGAACCCCGGCAACCTTAACAAGTACGACGCGCGCATTGCCGCCATTGATTATACCCTCGCCCATGACGACGGCATTTCGTTGCGCAACCTCGATCAGGCGCAGGTGATCCTGCTTGGCGTTTCCCGTTGCGGTAAAACCCCGACCAGTTTGTATCTGGCCATGCAGTTTGGCATTCGCGCGGCCAACTACCCCTTTATTGCCGATGATATGGATAATCTGGTGCTGCCAGCATCCCTGAAGCCGTTACAGCATAAATTGTTCGGCCTGACCATTGACCCTGAGCGCCTGGCGGCCATCCGCGAAGAGCGCCGGGAAAACAGCCGTTACGCCTCGATGCGCCAGTGCCGGATGGAGGTTGCTGAGGTGGAAGCGCTATACCGGAAAAACCAGATCCCATGGCTGAACAGTACCAATTATTCGGTAGAAGAGATTGCTACCAAGATCCTCGACATCATGGGGCTGAATCGCCGCATGTACTAGAATGCTAGTGCATTGGTTCGATTTTTTGTTATTATGCTGGCCACCAGGCAGGATGAGTATGATATTGTGATATACATCACTTCCCGGTAGTCCTGCCGTTGAAGCAACAAATTTCTGAGACAAGTAATGAACAGAACCGATGAACTCCGTACTGCGCGTATTGACAACCTGGTCACTCCAGCAGAGCTTGCGCAACGGCATCCTGTTTCGTCCTCCGTCGCCCGTCATGTTACGGACTCCCGACGCCGGATAGAAAAAATATTAAATGGTGAAGACGCTCGTTTACTGGTGATCGTAGGTCCCTGCTCGATTCACGATCTTGATGCCGCCATGGAATACGCGACGCGTTTACAGGCGCTGCGCGAAAAACATCAGGCGCGTCTGGAAATCGTGATGCGCACTTATTTTGAAAAACCGCGCACCGTAGTGGGCTGGAAAGGCTTAATTTCCGACCCGGATTTAAACGGCAGCTACCGCGTGAACCACGGCATTGAACTGGCGCGTAAACTGCTGTTGCAGGTCAATGAACTGGGCGTACCCACGGCAACAGAATTCCTCGACATGGTGACCGGTCAGTTTATTGCCGATTTAATCAGTTGGGGAGCCATTGGCGCACGCACCACCGAAAGCCAGATCCACCGTGAAATGGCCTCTGCGCTTTCCTGCCCGGTCGGCTTTAAAAACGGTACGGATGGCAATACGCGTATTGCCGTCGATGCGATTCGCGCCTCCCGTGCCAGCCATATGTTCCTCTCTCCGGATAAAACCGGCCAGATGACCATTTATCAGACCAGCGGTAATCCTTACGGGCATATCATCATGCGCGGCGGTAAAAAGCCGAATTATTATGCTGAAGATATTGCCGCCGCCTGCGATACCCTGCACGAATTTTCCCTGCCTGAACATCTGGTGGTCGATTTTAGCCATGGCAATTGCCAGAAGCAGCATCGTCGTCAGTTGGACGTTTGTGATGATGTGTGCCAGCAAATTCGCAATGGTTCGACGGCGATTGCCGGGATTATGGCGGAGAGTTTCCTGCGTGAAGGTACGCAAAAAATCGTTAGCGGCCAGCCGCTGGTTTACGGCCAGTCCATTACCGACCCGTGCCTGAACTGGGAAGATACTGAACTGCTGGTTGAAAAACTCGCCTCTGCGGTTGATAGCCGTTTTTAATGCTGTTCGCCGGGTAACATCACGTTGCCCGGTGCTAATCCTTTGTTTTCCCCCTCCTTATTGTACAAAATTTATTCTCGTCACAATTATTTCACAAAAAGGCTTGCCGCAATTTTGCAGTTTGATGATAATGATTATCATTGTTAAATTGATTGTTATTTTTAAAAACTATTCACGTATGGATAACACAACAACGCCCGCAAAAGAAAAAACACCGCCTGCCGTCGCGCCAAACGAGCGCCGAATTGACAGTAAAAGTCTGCTGGGCAAAGAGGGGCGCGTGATCATAGAACACGATGGCCAGCTCTATTTGCTGCGCCAGACACAAGCCGGAAAACTCATTCTGACCAAATAAACACCACTTTTCGCCAGCCACCCAGGTAATACCCAGGCAGCCAGCGCTTTTCGATTTCCTAATGGAGAGTTGCTATGCCACACCTGCACACTGCATCCTTGCGCCCTTCGCTCTTGGCGCTGGCGATTATCAGTAACCTGCCCACCGTCGCGTATGCGGCGGTAGAAGATATGACCGTCACCGCTACCGGCAATGCCCGTAGTGCTTTTGAAGCGCCGATGATGGTCAGCGTGATTGATGCCACCGCGCCGGAAAACCAGACCGCCAGCTCAGCAGCCGACCTGTTGCGTACGGTTCCGGGCCTGACCCTTGACGGCACCGGTCGCACTAACGGCCAGGACGTGAATCTGCGCGGCTACGATCGACGTGGCGTTCTGGTGCTGGTTGATGGCGTTCGTCAGGGAACCGACACCGGACACCTGAACAGTACCTTCCTCGATCCGGCGCTGATCAAACGCATCGAGGTCGTCCGTGGCCCTTCTGCACTGCTGTACGGTAGCGGCGCGTTAGGTGGAGTGATCGCCTATGACACTGCGGATGCCAAAGATCTGCTGGAAGCCGGACAAAACAGCGGTTATCGCGTGTTCGGTACCGCGGCAACCGGCGATCACAGCCTCGGTATGGGCGCCAGCGCGTTTGGTCGCACCGATACGCTGGACGGACTGCTTGCCTGGTCCAGTCGCGATCGCGGTGATTTGCGCCAGAGCGACGGTACTACGGCACCAAACGACGAAGCGATTAACAATATGCTGGCGAAAGGCAGCTGGAAAATTGACAGCGCCCAGACGCTGGCCGGCTCGCTGCGTTACTACAACAATGACGCCCGTGAACCTAAAAACCCGCAAACCAGCGCAGCGGATGCCACCAGCAACCCGATGACCGATCGCTCAACCATCCAGCGCGACGCGCAACTGACCTACTCGATTGCTCCAGCAGACAATGACTGGTTGAACGCGGATGCCCGCATCTACTGGTCCGAAGCACGCATTAATGCGCAAAACACGGATAACACCGGCGAGTTTCGCAAACAAACCACCAAAGGCGGCAAAATCGACAACCGCAGCCGCCTGTTTACCGACTCTTTTGCATCTCACCTGCTGACCTACGGCGGGGAATACTATCGTCAGGAACAACAGCCAGGCGGCGCAACCACCGGTTTCCCGGAGGCAAAAATCGATTTCAGCTCCGGTTGGTTACAAGATGAAATCACCCTGCGCGACCTGGCGGTTACGCTGCTGGGCGGTACCCGTTATGACTCTTATCGCGGCAGCAGCGACGGCTATGAAGATGTCGATGCCGATAAATGGTCGTCCCGCGCCGGGCTCACCGTTGCGCCAACCGACTGGCTGATGCTGTTCGGATCATACGCTCAGGCCTTCCGTGCGCCGACCATGGGCGAGATGTATAACGATGCGAAACACTTCTCGATTGGCCGTTTTTACACCAACTACTGGGTGCCGAACCCTAACCTACGCCCGGAAACCAACGAAACCCAGGAATACGGATTTGGCCTGCGCTTTGACGATCTGTTGATGGCGAGCGATGCGCTCGAATTTAAAGCCAGCTATTTCGACACCAAAGCGAAAGATTACATCTCCACCAGCGTCGACTTCGCCGCCGCGACAACCATGTCCTATAACGTACCCAACGCCAAAATCTGGGGCTGGGACGTGATGGCGAAATATTCCGCCGATCTGTTCAGCCTCGACATGGCCTATAACCGTACGCGCGGCAAAGATACAGACACCGGCGAATACATTTCCAGCATTAACCCGGATACCGTCACCAGCAAACTGAACGTACCGGTTGCGCACAGCGGTTTCTCCGTTGGCTGGATAGGTACATTTGCTGACCGTTCAACGCATATCAGCAACAGCTACACGAAACAGCCCGGTTATGCGGTAAACGATTTCTACGTGAGCTATCAGGGCCAACAAGCGCTGAAAGGCATGACCACCACGCTGGTACTGGGCAACGCCTTCGACAAAGAGTACTGGTCGCCGCAGGGCATTCCGCAGGATGGTCGTAATGGCAAAATTTTCGTGAGTTATCAGTGGTAATCACTTTTCCCCGGTTCGCCGGGGCAGCAATCTGGAAGGAAGAGACAATGAATCATTACACTCGCTGGCTGGAACTGAAGAAAGAAAATCCTGGCAAATACGCACGTGATATTGCGGGATTGATGAATATTAGCGAAGCCGAACTGACCTTCGCGCGCGTCGGTCATGACGCCTGGCGCTTACGGGGCGAAGTGCGTGAAATCCTCGGCGCACTGGAAGCCGTCGGCGAAACCAAATGTATATGCCGCAACGAATATGCGGTGCATGAGCAGGTTGGTGCGTTTACCAATCAGCACCTGAACGGTCATGCCGGACTGGTACTCAATCCGCGCGCTCTCGACCTGCGCCTGTTCCTCAATCAGTGGGCAAGCGTGTTCCATATCAGCGAAACAACCGCCCACGGCGAACGTCAGAGCATTCAGTTCTTTGACCATCAGGGGGATGCGCTGCTGAAGGTCTATGCCACACAGAATACCCTCATTGAGGAATGGGCTGCGTTGCTGACCCGTTTCATCTTCGCTGAAAACCCGCCTCTGGCGCTGCAACCCGCCCCCCCTTCTGCTCCAGCCACCGTCACGGTCGATGCGCAGACCGTGGATCAAGAGTGGCGAGCCATGACCGATGTACACCAGTTCTTCGGTCTGCTGAAACGCCACGATCTCACCCGCCAACAGGCGTTTAACCTGGTGGGCGACGATCTGGCCTGTAAAGTCGCAAATAGCGCTCTGGCGCAGTTACTCGACACCGCGCGCCAGGATGGCAATGAAATTATGGTCTTTGTGGGTAATCGTGGCTGCGTACAGATTTTTACCGGTGTGATAGAAAAACTGGTGCCGATGAAAGGCTGGCTGAACATATTCAACCCGACATTTACCT
Source organism: Citrobacter sp. RHBSTW-01044 (assembly GCF_013781945.1). Lineage (NCBI taxonomy): Bacteria > Pseudomonadati > Pseudomonadota > Gammaproteobacteria > Enterobacterales > Enterobacteriaceae > Citrobacter > Citrobacter sp. RHBSTW-01044. The sequence continues at coordinate 2,636,071 of NZ_CP056180.1, forward strand.
TACACCTGCTGGAAGAGAGCGTGGCAGAAACATGGGTAACGCGCAAACCGACCGCCGATGGCCACGTCACCAGCCTGGAACTGTTTGCTGCCGACGGCACGCAAATCGCCCAGTTGTATGGTCAACGAACGGAAGGCGAACCGGAGCAGACGCAATGGCGCGCGCAAATTGACGCACTGACGCCGAAGGGGCTGGCCGCATGAAAAAACTGCTGGTCCTGATTGCGCTACTGCCCATCGTCGCGATGGCTGCGTCCAGGGAACGGGTTGTTGCTCTCGGTGGCGATGTCACCGAGATTGTATACGCACTGGGAGCACAGTCTTCCCTTGTGGCTCGAGACAGCACCAGCCAGTGGCCTGAAGCAGCAAACGCCCTACCTGATGTCGGTTATTTGCGCCAACTCAACGCCGAAGGGATCCTTGCCACCCGCCCTACGCTGGTCCTTGCCAGCGCGCAGGCGCAGCCCTCTCTGGCGCTAAAACAGCTCGAACAGAGCAACGTCAGGGTTGTGACGATCCCGGCAAGCAACGCGCTTAATGTGATTGATGAAAAAATTCGCGTCATCGCCGAAGCCACCCATAGGGAGGCCGATGGCGAAACGCTGCGCACCCGCTTACGTCAGGAACTGGCGGCGCTGCCGTCATCTGAACTTAACAAACGCGTGCTGTTTATTCTCAATCATGGCGGGATGACCGCGATGGCAGCGGGCCAGCAAACTGCAGCCGATGCGGCTATTCGTGCCGCCGGTTTGCGCAACGCAATGCAGGGCGTTAACCGCTATCAGCCGCTGTCGCAGGAAGGCGTCATTGCCAGCCAGCCCGATCTGGTGGTGATTTCACAGGACGGCGTTAAGGCGATGGGTGGCGAAGATAACCTGTGGGCGCTGCCGGGCCTGGCGCAGACGCCTGCCGGACGAAATAAACAGGTATTGCAGGTTGACGATATGGCGCTGCTCGGCTTTAGCGTACGCACCCCGCAGGCCATTTTGCAGCTTCGCGCTAAAGCTGAGCAATTGCCCTGATGTCGCGACGTATCCGTTGTTCTTTATGGACACTCGCACTCATGTTGGTCGTGATGACAATTATGGCTACCGGTTTTGGCGCGTTGCGCCTGCCGGTAAGTCTGCTGTGGCGTGATGGCGATGAGGCACTGCGTCAAATCTGGCTCACCATTCGCCTGCCCCGCGTCCTGCTGGCGCTGGTGATTGGCGGTTCTCTGGCGCTCGCGGGCTGCGTGATGCAGGGCCTGTTTCGCAACCCGCTTGCCGATCCGGGATTACTGGGGATAAGCAGCGGTGCCGCCTTCGCCGTCGCCCTGTGGGTAGTGCTGCCGGTCTCTTTGCCCGCGCTGTTGATGCTGTACGCCCCCATGCTGGCCGCTTTTCTCGGTGCGCTGGCGGCAACGGTGGTTATTTTTATCCTTAGCCAACAGCGCGACGCTTCACTCTCACGTCTGCTGTTGGTCGGTATTGCCATCAACGCGCTGTGCGGGGCGGCGGTTGGCGTTCTGTCGTGGGTCAGTAATGACGCGCAACTGCGCCAGCTGTCGCTATGGGGGATGGGCAGTCTGGGGGCCGCGCAATGGTCCACGCTGCTGGCTGTCACTTCATTGACTGTCCCGACGGTGCTGATCATCTGGCGTCTGGCACCGGCGCTGAACCTGCTGCAGTTAGGTGAGGAAGAGGCGCATTACCTCGGTGTAGATGTGCGTACTGTTCAGCGTGTTTTGCTACTTTGTAGCGCACTGCTGGTTGCCGCAGCCGTGGCGGTAAGCGGCGTAATTGGCTTTATCGGGCTGGTTATCCCGCATCTGATGCGCATGTGGCTCGGCTCAGACCATCGGGCCGTTATCCCAGGTTCCGTGCTGGCGGGCGCATTTTTATTGCTGATAGCCGACACGCTGGCCCGTACGGCGGTTGCGCCTGCGGAAATGCCGGTCGGTTTGCTAACCAGTCTTCTGGGCGCACCGTGGTTTTTATGGCTTATTTTTCGTCAACGAGGACCGCATGGCTGAACATTTCATCGCTGAAGGGCTTCACTATCGCGTCGCGGGCAGAGCGGTGATTGACGACGTCTCTCTTGCCCTCGAAAAAGGTGAACTGGTGGCGCTCATCGGCCCAAACGGTGCGGGGAAATCCACCCTGCTGCGCCTGCTGACCGGTTTTCTGAAACCGGCTACAGGGCGCTGCGTGCTGGCGGGTAAATCGCTGGATGAATGGCATAGCCAAACACTGTCGCGGCATCGGGCGGTGATGCGCCAGCAAACACAACTGGGATTTGACTGGCCGGTAGAGGCCGTCATCGCGATGGGGCGTGCGCCCTGGACCCAGCGGTCGGAACCTCGACTTATCGCTCAGGTGATGGAAATGACCGGATGTACACCGCTGGCGGGCCGGCAATACGCCGCGCTTTCCGGCGGCGAACAACAGCGAGTACAGTTAGCCCGTGCACTGGCGCAACTTTGGTGCGACGGCGCGCCTCGCGGCTGGTTATTCCTTGATGAACCTACCTCTGCGCTGGATCTTTACCACCAGCAGCATCTGTTGCGCTTGCTGAAGACGCTTACCGCTTCACAAGAGCTGCATGTGTGCATTGTGCTTCACGATCTGAATCTCGCCGCACTGTGGGCAGACAGAATAGTGTTGCTGCACAACGGCAGGCTGGTGTCGCAGGGAACGCCAGAGGCCGTGTTACAGGCCGATGACCTGAAGCGCTGGTATGGCGCCCAGGTACACGTTGGCCAGCATCCGGCCAACGGATCCCCGCAGGTGTTTCTGGCCCCTTAGCTTGAACAGCTCACCTCCAGCCGTTTGCCCCAGTCAGGTGGACGGCTGACATACTCATCATCACGATCGACAAATGGGGTACGCAACGCTTCGTGTAACCGATGCAGCTCGGCGTAATCCCCCTGCTCTGCCTGATTAATCGCCCGTTGCGCCAACCAGTTACGCAATACCATCGCCGGATTAGCCGCCTTCATCTGCGTTTGTCTGACTGAGTCGGCAATGTTGTCTTGCTGCAGGCGTGAGCGATACCGCGTGAACCAATCGTCAAACGCTGCGCGATCGATAAACTCATCGCGCAGCGGGGATTGCGCGCTGTGTTGTTCCGTCTGACTGAGCATGCGAAACGTTCGCGTATAGTCGCTTCTTTCCCGCGCCATCAGGTTAAACAGTTCACTAAGCAGTTCGTTATCGTTTTTTTGCTCGCTAAAGAAGCCAAGCTTTTGTCGCATCCGCTGACCGTAGCGAGTTAACAGCGCCAGTTGATAACTGTCCAGCGCATCATTAAGCGCCTCGACCGGGATAAATGGCGACAGAGTTTGCGCCAGACGTTGCAGGTTCCAAAGCGCCGCGGCCGGTTGATTATCGAAACTGTATCGCCCCTGGTTGTCTGAGTGGTTGCAGATAAAATCGGGCACGTAGTCATCAAGGAAACCGAATGGGCCGTAATCCATCGTCAGTCCCAGAATCGACATGTTGTCCGTGTTCATGACACCATGCGCAAATCCCACCGCCTGCCAGTCCGCGATTAACGTCGCAGTACGCGTGACAACATCGTTAAACCACAGCTGATACTTATCGGCTTCTTCCTGCCATTGCGGCCAATAATAGCGAATCGCAAAGTCAGCCAACTGGCGCACTTTTTCCGGCTCGCGGCGATAGTAAAAATGCTCAAAATGGCCAAAGCGCATATGGCTTTGCGCCACGCGAATGAGCATCGCCCCTGATTCTACCGTTTCGCGATACACCGGCGTGTCGCTGGTAACAATCGACAATGCCCGCGTAGTCGGTATTCCCAGGTAATGCATCGCTTCGCTGGCCAGGCTTTCGCGAATTGTCGAGCGCAGTACGGCGCGACCATCCCCCATACGGGAATAAGGCGTAAGTCCGGCGCCTTTCAGGTGCCAGTCACACATTGAGCCGTCAGCGAGCTGTTGTTCGCCCAACAGGATCCCGCGTCCATCGCCAAGCTGGCCCGCCCAGACGCCAAACTGATGTCCGCTATAAACTTGCGCTAAAGGCGACATCCCGGGAAGCAACGATTCACCGCCCCAAACACCGGCTCCGGTCGGAATATCAAATAGCGTCTCTGGAATAGCTAATTGCTCCGCCAGCGCAGCGTTATGCCAGATCAGGCGCGCGTTTTTCAGGGGAGTGGGTGAAAGTGCTGTATAGGTTGCTGGTAATTCATCACGCCAGCGGGTGGTAAAAGACAGGGTCATAGGGCCTCCTGTCTCTAGTGTAGACTGTTAAAAGCCTGTTAAACACCAGCAAATATGAGGGTTATATCTTCGCGAGCGAAATTATCTGCGCGGGGGGCACAGCAGGCCACAGCGCGCCCTGCATGGCGCTGAATCCCAGAGGCAGTACGCGCGCTAACATCTCGGGTGTATCAATACCGCTAATGATAATTGACTCACTGCTGGGAAATAGCTGTGCCAGGATAGCCCGCATAAATGGCTCAAACGAAATATGTGTAATCCTTTGTTGAACAAAGTTTTTATCGAGCACGACGCGTTTGAACAGCCCATCAAAAATTGCTCGGTTTGATATGCCGCCAGCACCATAGTTTGTCAGTACTAATGGAAATCGCGCCGCCAGTGCTGCCAGCGTTGGATTCGCTTTTCCATTATTTAACTCTGGATAGTTTTCATTAATAGCCAGTTCCAGAAATGACAATCGTTCAACTTGTGAAGCAAATTTAGCATCTGATAATAAAGTATTAGCAATTGCCGGCGTTAAATTAATCCAGGCAGAAACCTTTCGTTGAATAAAAAAATGTTGGCACGTTTCGATTAATTCAAGCTTTTCGGTAAATAAGCGACATTGCTCTTCGTCCGACATCCGAGGTAGGACCAGCTCGGTGGGTATACGCACATCCGCCTGCGCACTGGCAAAACTGGTAATGATATCTACGTATTCAAGATCGCCTTTTTCGTTTCTCGCAGGGAGAAAAGAGAACTCTGAATGGTAAAGAGTATCCATTGAAACAATCATCGTGCCAGCCCCTCTGCATAGGTGTTATCCGGCATCCTGTAGCAAAGGATGGAGAAATACGTTATTGCTGATGCAAGTAGAGGCCCTTTCATTTTTCCCTTTATAGCCAGTAAATCGAATCCTTTTTTTTAGCTTATCCTGATTATAAGCGAATATCCAGCTTTGCACTTTTTAATATCTCGGAATAAATCATATTTTTAGCAAGATACGCTCTTAATGTTCAGGAGTATTGTCCGGCTGGCGGCAGAAATAAGAAGTTACTAACAAATGGAAATGTCGAGGCTGCTCAGCCGTAGGCAGCCTCGTGACTGATGAGGATTAAATACGTCGCGCCTGCCAAAAGTTTTTGCGCCAGTAAACGTTGTCCAGTGACGAGCGCATCACACCACGGCTGGTTGAGGCATGAATAAATTGATTATTGGTGTCGTAAATTCCGACATGCAGACCGCTTTCCCCAGAACCGGTTTTAAAGAACACCAGATCGCCGGGCAGCAAATCATCTTTATCAATTTCGGTACCAATCTTTGATTGCGTGCGGGTATCACGCGGGAGTTGCAGATCGAATTTATCGCGCATTGTCATCAATACAAATCCAGAACAATCCACTCCGCTACGGCTCATGCCGCCATAACGATAGGGTGTGCCATGCCAGGTTTGTAGCTGGTCATTAAGCCCGGCGATAACGGCGATAGAATCCGACAAGCGGGCATTTGGCGCAGGAGCACGATGGCTGCTGCAGCCCGCCAAAAACAATGCTGTGATGAAAAGAAGCCAAAAGCGCATTCAGGACGAATCCTCTGAATTATATTTTTATGTCAATTTAGCGTGGAAATTATATGATTTTCAAGAACCCATTTAACTTAAGTGGTTGATATGAGCATTCTGTGGCCTTCAATATCCAAACGACGGAAGTTCACGCCATAAGCCGCAGACAGATTGGCCGGCGTTAGTACCGTATCACGAGCACCACTGGCAAGCAGCTTCCCGCGTTTGAGGAGCCAGGCCTTGTGCGCATGACGTAAGGTATGATTAAGGTCATGGCTGCTCATTACAATCGCGATGCCCTGCAAACACAGCTGACCCAGCATCCGGTCCAGCGCATTTTGTTGCGCCACGTCCAGGCTGTTCATCGGCTCATCCAGCAGCAAAAGCTGGCCGAATGGATTCGCTTGTGGGCAAATCTGCAGGATAACCGCAGCCAGGCGCACGCGCTGCCACTCACCGCCGGAGAGCTGATTCACGCTGCGTCCCAGCTTATCCCCAAGCCCAAGCGCATCGGCGACTTCCTGTAACAGATCGGTGCGTGCTTTATCGGGTTGATGCAGCGTCAGAAAATGCCAGACCGGCATCGCAAACGGCGGGTTTTGCTGTTGCGCAAGATAAGCGCGATATTGCGCCAGCTTTGCTGCCGGCCATTCATCCAATGACACATCATCAAAGGTGATGCTGCCCTTTCCGGTCGTCAGCCCCGCCATTCGCGCCAACAGCGTGCTCTTTCCTGCGCCGTTAGGCCCCACTAAATGCAGGATCTCCCCTGCTTTTATCTCACCAGAAAGCGGGCCGAGTCGGGTCGATTCTGCTACGTCCTGTAGCTGCATCAATCGAGACATTAGTTTGCCAGCGCCATCTTGATGGATTGCACCAGAACAGGATCCTCAGGCGTCATATCGGGTGAAAATCGTTGCAGTACCTGACCATCCCTACCCACTAAAAACTTCTCGAAATTCCACAGAATATCGTCCGGGTAGAGCGGCGCCCGACCTTTACTCGCCATTCGCTCATAGAATCCACTATCCGCAGGCGCAACGGCGGTTGGCGCGGCATCAATCAGTTTCTGATACAGCGGATGGCGTCCCTCGCCGTTGACCTCAATTTTGCTGAACATCGGGAAGGTAACGCCCCAGGTGGTACTGCAGTACGTTTTTATTTCCTCTTCACTGCCCGGCTCCTGGCCCAGAAACTGGTTGCAAGGGAACCCAAGAACGGTAAAGCCCTGCTGATGCCAGGCTTTCTGCAGATTCTCCAGTTGCTCATATTGCGGCGTTAGCCCACATTTTGAAGCAACGTTGACGATTAACAGCACATTTCCGGCATACGGCTGCAGTGAGGTAACCTCGCCGTCGATGGTCGTCACGTCTGTATCGAGGATAGTGTTTTGCATAGCATCTCCAGAACAACAGGTGGATTTTCAGTTTTTAATCATAGACCGAATCAACGCGTTCTAGCGCGCGGCTTTTAACAATAGCCAGATAAATACCGGTGCGCCCATGGTGGCCGTCACCACGCCAATTGGCAGCTCAGCCGAGGCCAGCACCAGACGCGCGACAACATCAGCCAACAGTAACACGATAGCGCCAGCCAACGCGCAGCCCGGCAGTAACACGCGATGATCGGTTAAGCCGCACAGCCGCAGAATATGTGGGATCACAAGCCCAATAAAGCCAATCGCTCCCGCCAGAGCCACGCTTACGCCAACCATCCAGCCCGTGGCGACCACCAGCAGGTTGCGCCAGAACCATAATGGCAATCCCAACTGACGTGCAGAAGTCTCCCCCAGCGCCAGCATATTCATCGGCTGCGACTGACAGCAGATCCACACCAGCACCGGAATCAACGCCACCATGAGCCAGGCCTGATGCCAGTCAACGCCGCCAAAGCCCCCCATCATCCAGTACATTAGCTGTCGCAAATCAAAAGAAGTGGAGAAGTAGATGGCCCATGTCATCAGCGCGCTACAGATAATGCCCAGCGCCACCCCCGCCAACAGCAGGCGGCTGGTAGACAAATGACGGCGGGCAAAACGGAGCAGAATAAGCGTGATAATCAGCGCCCCTGCGATGGCGCATAAACCCAACGCCCAGCCAGGGAGCTGCCCCTGCCCCAGCAGCACCGCCGCGATGAGCCCGACTCCCGCGCCATTCGACACGCCCAGTAATCCAGGCTCTGCGAGCGGGTTTTCAAAGAGAGCTTGCATCACTGCGCCAGATAAGGCCAACGCAGCGCCTACCAGCAAAACGGCGAGGGTACGGGGAAATCGGATTTGCCAGACGAACAGATCGCCGCGGGCGCTGAACCAGTCGCCGGGGGCGATCCACTGTTCTCCTGCGCATAAGCTAATCACGAGCATGACCAATAGCAACAGCGATAAAGTGCCTAACCAGTATCGGTCTCGCCGACGTTGTAATTGTGCAAAAGGTTGCATGTTTATACTTTTTTTATGGGTTATCTCATTAATTTTACGATGAAAGCAAAAAACATGGAAGGAAGCTCTACCGCAAATGAGGCAATGGCCCAAAACAGCATGAACCTTAGACTTTTGCATAATGCAATGCTGGCAGCAATACCAGGTAGAAGCTGTCATTATTAATATCGCCCCTGAGATTAAATAAATAACCACAATCGGACAAGATGTCCGGTTGCAGAAGTTTTGTGTGATTGTCTTCTCATCAATACGTAAATATATTGTGTAGTCTTCGTATCATCATAACACCCTCAGGAATTATCTTATGGATATAATTCTTTCGCTTATTGCCGGCGCAATTATTGGTTTCATATTTACATTAATAAAACTCCCCATTCCAGCCCCTGCTGCCTGGCCTGGTGTATTTGGTATCATCGGTGTACTTAGTGGTAATCAGATCTTTAATTATTTATTCAACAAATAAATTCATTCACCAAAGAAATTAACGTATAGACAAAATAAACTTATTACATGGACCTCTCATCACATTCATGAAAAGTGAGGATTAGATGCCCTGTCGTTACAAAAAACAGCGTCTTCGCTATATTTTAACACTACTCAAAAAACAAGGAAGTGTAAAAATATCATCTCTTGTTAAGGTACTTGATGTTACGGAAAGAACACTCCGCCGCGACATCAATGACCTCGTAAAAACAGGACATGTCCGCTCATGCTATGGAGGTGCTGTATATAATCACGACAATGAATTCCCATTATATGAGAACAACTCTCTTTATTTGCACCAAAACATCATCATTAACCAATCAAAGATCGAACGAGAAATATCAATGAACGAAAACAGTGGGAAAGTTTACATTCTGGGTTCATTTAATACCGACTTAGTCTATCGGCTTCACCGTTTTCCTATTTCAGGGGAAACCACGCGCGCGCTTTTTTCCTGTTGTTTACCCGGAGGGAAAGGCAGCAACCAGGCGATAGCATCCGCACAAGCCAATGCTCGCACTTATTTTACAGTCAAATTAGGTGAAGATGAGTTTTCAACCAAAGCCCAGCATTTTTTAAATGGCGTAGGATTAGAAAAACTAACCATCTTTACCAAAAATGATGCACCAACCGGCAGTGCCGTAGTGATGATATCCGAAGAGGCTGGCGATAATGTAATCGTTATTAATCCAGGGGCTAATCAGGAAATAACGAGTGAAGAAATTATATCCTGTTATGACGAGATTGGCACCGCCAATGTTTTTTTGACGCAGATGGAAAACAATCCTGACGCTACAGCTCAAGCTATTAAGTTCGCACATGCCGCTGGGGTGATGACAATCCTGAATCCAGCACCATGGCGTAAGGAAGTGACAGAGCTTCTCCGCTGGACACACATCCTGACCCCAAACCTCACAGAAGCAGAGGCGATAATTGGCAAGGCTATTCGTACGCCAGACGATATTCGTCAGGCCGCCGAAACCATGCACCAAATGGGACCACAATATATTCTAATTACGTTAGGCAAAGATGGGTGCTGGTTATTTGATGGTTCTACTCACCAACAGTTCCCGGCATATCCCGCCGTTAATATTGATACCTCCGGCGCCGGTGATGCATTTAATGGTGCACTCGCTGCACGACTTGCCTGTGGAGAAAATATTGCCAACGCAATTCATTACGCCTGTGTATTTGCAGCACTGGCCGTAGAGCGTGAAGGTGCAGCCAATATGCCATCCCATGAACTCGTATTAAAACGATTAGCTTGTAATAAATACTGATATTAACCCACCACCAAAATAGGGATATGGAATGAAAAAAATCGCCTTCGGGGCTTTATTATCGTGCGTAGCTTTTTCCTCATTAGCTGAACAACAATACGGCTGGGGGAATATACATTTTGACTATCAATCCTGGGATGCCGGTGTTAAAGACCTCGAATATGAACAAGCCTTAATTGGTATTGAGGGAGGTATTGGTTTTGATTGGGGTGAAATGTACGGTTTTTATGATTTTGAAAACATTCTAGATGACGAGGGAAATCAGGGGCAGACTGCGAATGGTGAAATCCATACCTACCTCTGGAAAACAGGTGCCAGCTTATTTACAAAAGTCTATAATTCGCAAAGCCCCAATTTTAAAGAGACGAATCAATTTATTGGGCTTGGCTATACCGACCTGAAAGGCGATGGATGGTGGTTTAAACCCTGGATTGCTCGTCAGTACATTACCGCGCACAGTAATTTTGGCCCAGCTTATGATATTAATGGACTCAATGGTTTCTCAATCGGATGGAACGCTGGCTATGCTTTCAATCTTCTCAACCAGGACTTCTTACTGTCCAATTGGAATGAAATAGAACTTGACCGTAATGATGACTATACCGCTAACAATCATGGTAGCAATGGTTTAAACGGCGGCCTGAATATTACCTGGAAAATCATGCCTCATATATCCACCACATTAATGTATCGATACTTTTATAACAAACTTGGTGCGGATGGATATGGCGATATTCTCATTTATCGACTGGCCTACGACTTCTAACTTAAGGAACATTAACGATGTTAAGTATCCACTGGCCTGAATTAACTTCAGCGCAGCGTATTGCCTTAATTACGCCACCTAAGTATGGCAAAGTACCTATCGTTATTGACAGCGATACCTACAATGAAATTGACGATCAGATGGCCATTGCCTGGGCATTCTTACACCCGGAGCGCCTCGATCTGCAAGCTGTTTACGCCGCTCCGTTTACCAACCACTATTTTGGTAAAGAGGGCTCGCACACATATGTTGACGATCCCGCAGTAGGCATGCAACTGAGCGTCGATGAGATCTATCGCGTATTTAACAAACTCCCCCGCCGCGAAAACATACCGCAAATATTCCAGGGTTCAACACGCTATCTGAAAGATAGCAACCAGCCGGAGATGTCAGCAGCAGTACAGGATTTGATTAACCGGGCAAGAACGGCTGAGCAAACATTACATGTACTCGCAATCGCCGCGCCGACCAATATCGCTAACGCACTGCTCCTCGCGCCGGACATCGTCACAAAGATTCATGTCATCTGGCTTGGGGGTAACAGTTATGCCTGGAAAGATAATCATGAATTCAACCTGATGCAGGACATTGCGGCGAGTCGGGTACTTTTTGATAGTGGCGTAGCGCTCACCCAAATCCCCTGCTTTGGCGTGGCTAACACTATGGCCTCATCGGTCCCAGAGATGCAGTACTATTTTGCAGAGACCAGCCGCATTGGTAGCTACTTTGCTGAAATTGCCCCGCGATGCCCCTGGATTGGTTTTGCATCCCGCAAAGTCATTTGGGATATCACTACGGTTGGCTATGTCCTGAATCCTGACTGGTTCACCTGTGAATACCGTACATCCCCTTTGATCAATGACAATCTGAGCTGGAGTTTTGATAACCGCCGTCACGTCATTCAGGTCGCAAAATTTATTGAACGGGATGCTCTCTTTAAAGATCTTTTCCGTAGCATCATTGATGCCGATGAGGGATAAACCATGCAGATACTCATCGTCATACTTGGCATTGTTGTCCTGTTACTCGTTGCCTGGCTATGTTCAGAAAATCGCAAAGCTATCCGGTTTCGCAATGTTGGCGGCGCCTTTGCAATCCAGGCTCTTTTTGCTGCATTTATCCTGTATGTCCCCTTAGGGGAAAAAATCTTACTCGCCATATCAAACAGTCTGTCAGGCATGCTGAACTATTCGTCGGAAGGGATTAACTTTCTCTTCGGTAATCTCGGACAGTTCAAAATGGGGTTTGTATTTGCCGTGCATGTTCTGCCGATTATCATTTTTATGTCAGCATTGTTCTCCGTGCTGTACTACCTGGGCATCATGCAGTGGATTATCCGCCTCATCGGTACGGGTATCCATAAACTGCTGCGCACCAGCCCGGCAGAATCCATGGCTGCAACGGCCAATATTTTTGCGGGCAATACTGACGTCTTCGTCCTGATGAAGCCTTATGCGCCACGCATGACGCGCTCAGAACTGTTTGCCCTCATGACAGGTGGTGTTGCCTCTATCGCAGGCTCAGTGCTGGTTGGCTATGCCAGTATGGGGATCGAAATTCGCTATCTGGTAGCCGCCTCTTTTATGTCAGCGCCAGGCGGTCTGTTAATGGCGAAAATGCTGTTTCCAGAAACGGAACCCGAAAACACTGCCGACGTGTCAGGCGATATGCTTGGTCAAGATGAAAAGCCTATCAACATCGTTGAAGCGGCTACAAATGGCGCGACTATCGGGCTGAAGCTCGCCGCTAACGTGGGGGCAATGCTTCTGGCACTGATTGCATTAATTGCTATGGTGAACGGCTTGTTGGGCTGGTTTTGTAGCTTTTTCGGCTATGGTAACGTCACGCTACAATTTATCTTTAGTTACCTCTTTGCTCCGGTTGCCTGGCTGTTGGGCATTCCCACTAACGAAGTCTTGCAAATTGGCAGCCTGTTAGGTCAAAAATTGGTGTTGAATGAGTTCGTCGCGTATACCAGCTTTATTCCAATGAAAGACCAACTGTCGGAATATTCGCAGATAATAACGATCATGGCGCTGGCTGGGTTTGCCAATTTGTCCTCTCCTGCCGCATTGATTGGCGTACTGGGGGGGATTGTGCCGGGGAAAAAAAGTTTCATTGCTAAAATGGGGCTTAAAGTGATCCTGGCGGGCACGTTGTCTAACCTGCTGAGCGCAGCACTGACCGGGCTGTTTTTCCTTCTGGCCCACTAAGAAAAAAGGCCGCATTCGCGGCCTTTTTAGTTAGTTCAGATTACTCTTCTTTCGGCGTTGCGTTTTCAACCCGGCTTTTTAACTTCTGTCCGGGTCTGAAGGTCACCACGCGCCGTGCTGTAATGGGAATATCTTCGCCCGTTTTCGGATTACGGCCCGGACGTTGATTCTTATCACGCAGATCGAAGTTACCAAAACCAGAGAGTTTTACCTGCTCACCATTTTCCAGAGCACGACGGATCTCTTCGAAAAACAGCTCGACCAGTTCTTTGGCATCCCGCTTGCTAAGCCCAAGCTTATCAAACAGATATTCTGACATTTCAGCTTTTGTAAGCGCCATAGGTTCAATCCCTCAATGATGCCTGGAATCGCTCTTTTAATGCCTCTACACATTTGGCGACGGTAGCGGCAATCTCCTCTTCTTCAAGTGTACGGCTGGTATCCTGAAGGATCAGGCTGATAGCGAGGCTCTTATAACCCTCCGCAACACCCTTACCGCGGTACACGTCAAACAAGTTTACGCCAACTACCTGATTTACGCCAACTTTCTTACATTCGGATAAAATATCCGCAGCGGGAACGTTTTCTGCCACAACGACCGCGATGTCGCGACGGTTCGCCGGGAAGCGAGAAACTTCACGCGCCTGAGGCACCACGCGGTCTGCGAGCTTGTTCCACTCCAGTTCAAACACCAGAGTGCGACCGTTCAGATCCAGTTTACGTTCCAGTTCAGGATGAACAACCCCAATGAAACCAATGCGTTCACCTTTCAGATAAATCGCCGCAGACTGCCCCGGATGCAGGGCTGGATTCGCTTCAGCTTTGAACTGAATATCCGCCAGCTTGCCGGTCAGGTCGAGAACCGCTTCCAGATCGCCTTTCAGATCATAGAAATCAACGGTCTCTTTTGCCAGATTCCAGTGTTCATCATGACGGTTACCGCAGATCGCACCTGCCAGCATCAGATCCTGACGGATCCCGAGATTAGCCTGCATGTCCGGTACGAAACGTAAACCCGTTTCGAAAATACGCACGCGGTTTTGCTGACGATTCTGGTTGTACACTACCGTAGACAGCAAGCCGGTCCACAGGGATAAACGCATTGCCGACATATCAATCGAGATTGGGCTTGGCAGCAGCAGCGCTTCTTCACCCGGGTGCAGCAGCGCCTGGACTTTCGGGTCGACAAAGCTGTAGGTAATAACTTCCTGGTAGCCTTTGTCATTCAGCATGGTTTTTACGCGTTTCAGCGACAAATCCGCTTCACGATGCGTACCCATGATAAGACCCGCCTGAATTGGCGTATTCGGGATATTGTCATAACCGTATACGCGGGCGACTTCTTCGACCAGGTCTTCTTCGATCTCCATATCGAAACGCCAGCTCGGTGCTACCGCTTTCCACTCATCTTGCCCTTCCGTGACATCACAACCCAGACGGCGCAGAATATCGCTCACCTGCTCATCTGCAATATGGTGTCCGATCAGACGATCCAGTTTGCTACGGCGAAGCGTAATGGTTGCGCGTTTTGGCAGCGAGGCTTCGTTCGTCACGTCAATGATTGGACCCGCTTCGCCGCCGCAGATATCAATCAGCAGGCGCGTAGCACGCTCCATGGCTTTATGTTGCAGCGCCGGATCGACACCACGCTCATAGCGGTGAGAGGCATCGGTGTGCAGACCGTGACGACGTGCGCGACCGGTAATAGACAGCGGGCTGAAGAACGCGCATTCCAGCAGGACGTTTTGCGTTTCATCATTCACACCGGAGTGTTCGCCACCAAAGATGCCGCCCATTGCCAGCGCTTTGTTATGGTCCGCAATCACCAGCGTATCCGCATTCAGCTTCGCTTCACTGCCGTCCAGCAATACCAGGGTTTCACCTTCTTTTGCCATGCGGACAACAATCCCGCCTTCAATGCGGTCTTTGTCGAATGCGTGCATCGGCTGGCCCAATTCGAGCAGCACATAGTTAGTCACGTCAACCACGGCATCGATCGAGCGGATGCCGCAACGACGCAGTTTTTCTTTCATCCACAGCGGGGTTGGCGCTTTAACGTTAATGCCTTTCACCACGCGGCCCAGATAGCGTGGGCAGGCTTCCACCGCGTCGACCTGAATCGGCAGGACGTCGCTAATGGTTGCGGCTACTGGCGCTATTTCCGGCTCAACCAGAGGGGCTTTGTTCAGTACAGCAACGTCACGTGCCACACCGATAATGCCTAAGCAGTCGGCACGGTTCGGAGTGACGCTGATTTCGATAGTATTATCGTCAAGCTTCAGGTATTCACGGATATCGGTACCAATTGGTGCATCGACAGGCAGTTCGATAATACCGTTGTGATCGTCGGAAATGCCCAGCTCGGAGAACGAGCACAGCATGCCTTCAGACGGCTCACCGCGCAGTTTTGCGGCTTTGATTTTGAAATCGCCCGGCAGAACGGCACCAACGGTTGCTACAGCCACTTTCAGCCCTTGACGGCAGTTTGGCGCACCGCAGACGATATCCAGCAGGCGGTCGCCGCCGACATTCACCTTGGTGACGCGCAGTTTGTCAGCGTTCGGATGCTGAGCGCACTCAACCACTTCGCCCACCACAACGCCGTTGAACGCGCCAGAAACAGGATCCACACCGTCAACTTCCAGACCCGCCATCGTGATTTGGTTTGACAACGCATCGCTATCAATCGCCGGGTTTACCCATTCGCGTAACCACAGTTCACTGAATTTCATTGTTTTATCCTGCCTTTATTTAAACTGTTTGAGGAAACGCAGATCGTTTTCGAAGAAAGAACGCAGATCGGTTACGCCGTAACGCAGCATGGTCAGACGCTCCATACCCATACCGAATGCAAAGCCAGAGTAGATTTCCGGATCGATACCGACGTTACGCAGCACATTCGGATGAACCATTCCGCAACCCAATACTTCCAGCCATTTGCCATTTTTACCCATCACATCAACTTCCGCAGAAGGTTCGGTGAACGGGAAGTAGGAAGGACGGAAACGAACCTGCAGGTCTTCTTCAAAGAAGTTGCGCAGGAAATCGTGCAGCGTGCCTTTCAGGTTGGTGAAGTTGATGTTGGTATCAACAATCAGCCCTTCCATCTGATGGAACATTGGGGTGTGCGTCTGATCGTAGTCGTTACGATATACGCGACCCGGAGCGATAATACGGATCGGCGGCTGTTTTTCTTTCATAGTGCGGATCTGCACGCCGGAAGTCTGCGTGCGCAGCAGACGCGTCGCATCAAACCAGAAAGTGTCGTGGTCAGCGCGCGCCGGGTGATGGCCAGGAATGTTCAGCGCATCGAAGTTATGATAGTCATCTTCGATTTCCGGACCGGTCGCCACGGTAAAGCCCAGCTCACCAAAGAAACTTTCAATGCGATCGATAGTCCGCGTTACCGGATGCAAACCGCCGTTTTCGATACGACGCCCAGGCAAGGAGATATCGATCGTTTCTTCAGCCAGACGAGCATTCAGCGCGGCATTTTCTAATTCGGCTTTACGCGCGTTCAGCGCTTGCTGAACCTGCTCTTTGGCTTCGTTTATCACCGCACCTGCTGCCGGGCGCTCTTCTGCCGGCAGTTCACGCAGGGTAGTCATCTGAAGGGTCAGGTGCCCTTTCTTGCCCAAATATTCGACGCGGACATTGTCTAACGCGGCAACATCTGAAGCCTGGTTAATGGCGGCCGTTGCACTGGCAACCAGCTCTGCGAGATGTGACATGGTTTTCCTCGTTATGTTGCGATATTCACTAGTCGCTCGTATATACACAAAATCATTCTGGCTGAGTCAAGACAGCAGTAGAGCGCTAATCCTCAGACAAATATGTGACTGGGGTAAGCGACTGCAGCCAATGCAGAGGCAGCCTGAAGGATAACGTGTATAAAAAAAGCCTCCACCAGGGAGGCTTTTAGGCGCTGTTTTCCGTTTCTTCTTTCACGCGCAAGCCTCCTGAGTTCAGGTGCTAAAGTAAAAGAAGAAGCGGAAAATAGCAGCATTCATGCTTGCGTTACCTTGTGTGGTAAAAACCGGACAACCTTTATTGAAAAGGCTTACGGATAAATTGTCAACCAATTGATTGCACTACAAATAAAAGAGAGGGAGCCAGGCTCCCTCTTTTCACCGGCTTATGCCAGAGCTGCTTTCGCTTTTTCGACCAGAGCGGTGAACGCTACTTTGTCGAATACTGCGATGTCAGCCAGGATCTTACGGTCGATTTCAACAGAGGCTTTTTTCAGGCCGTTGATGAATTTGCTGTAAGAAATACCGTTCTGACGTGCTGCTGCGTTGATACGCGCAATCCACAGTTGACGGAACTGACGCTTTTTCTGACGACGGTCACGATAAGCGTACTGACCAGCTTTGATAACAGCCTGGAAGGCAACGCGGTATACGCGAGAACGCGCACCGTAGTAGCCTTTAGCTTGTTTCAAAATTTTCTTGTGACGTGCACGGGCAACTACACCACGTTTTACGCGAGCCATATGTGCTCTCCTGTATCTATATTCTTAGTAAAAAAATTAATTAAACGTTAACGGCTTATGCGTACGGCAGGCACGCGATAACCAGACCCAGATCGCCTTTAGAAACGAGGCCTTTTGGACGCAGGTGACGTTTACGCTTAGTAGATTTTTTGGTCAGAATATGACGCAGGTTTGCGTGCTTACGCTTAAATCCACCACCACCGGTTTTTTTGAAGCGCTTAGCAGCACCGCGTACGGTCTTAATTTTTGGCATTTTAATAACTTCCACTTCGCATTGTTAATAAACGAAACGTAGGCGAACAACGGCTGTGGAACCCGCAGGCTCCACAGACATTGCTACTTGAAGGCCTTACTGTTTCTTCTTAGGAGCGAGCACCATGATCATCTGGCGGCCTTCGATCTTCGTAGGGAAGGATTCGACTACTGCCAGTTCACTCAGATCGTCACGGACGCGGTTGAGCACTTCCATACCGATCTGTTGGTGGGCCATCTCACGACCGCGAAAACGCAGCGTGATCTTAGCCTTATCGCCATCTTCCAGAAAGCGTACCAGGCTGCGGAGTTTTACCTGGTAATCGCCATCGTCGGTGCCAGGACGGAATTTAATTTCCTTAACCTGGATAACTTTTTGCTTTTTCTTCTGTTCCTTAGAAGACTTACTCTTTTCATAAAGGAACTTGCCGTAGTCCATAATACGACAAACTGGCGGTTCGGCGTTAGGGCTGATTTCAACTAAATCTACTCCAGCTTCTTCAGCTTTTTCGATCGCTTCTCTCAGACTCACAATACCCAAAGCTTCGCCTTCCAGACCTGTTAAGCGAACTTCCAGGGCGCGAATCTCGCCATTGATACGATTCGGACGTGCCGTTTGAACTCGTTTTCCGCCTTTAATACCTTATTCCTCCAGTTGTTGAAGACTGCGGCTGCGAATCTCTTGTTGCAGCTTCTCAATCACTTCATTTACGTCCAGGCTGCCCAAGTCTTTGCCACGACGGGTGCGCACGGCAACTTTGCCTGCTTCTACCTCTTTGTCGCCACAGACCAACATGTAAGGGACACGACGTAAAGTGTGCTCGCGGATTTTAAAGCCAATCTTCTCATTTCTCAAGTCTGCTTTTACACGAATACCCGCATTTTGTAGTTTCTGCGTTAATTCGTTGACGTATTCAGACTGTGAATCGGTGATGTTCATGACGACAACCTGAACTGGCGCAAGCCAGGTCGGGAAGAAGCCAGCGAACTCTTCGGTCAGGATACCGATGAAACGTTCCATCGACCCAAGAATTGCGCGGTGAATCATAACCGGCACCTGACGCTCGTTGTTTTCGCCAACATAAGAGGCGCTTAAACGGGACGGCAGAGAGAAGTCCAGCTGTACAGTACCGCACTGCCATGCACGATCGAGGCAGTCATACAGGGTAAATTCAATTTTCGGACCGTAGAATGCGCCCTCACCCAGTTGGTACTCAAACGGGATGTTGTTTTCTTCCAGCGCAACGGCCAGGTCAGCTTCAGCACGGTCCCACATTTCATCGCTACCGATACGTTTTTCGGGGCGAGTGGACAGTTTGACGACGATTTTCTCGAAGCCAAAGGTGCTATACATATCGTAGACCATACGAATGCAAGCGTTAACTTCATCACGGATCTGCTCTTCTGTACAGAAGATATGTGCATCATCCTGAGTGAAGCCACGAACGCGCATCAGGCCATGCAGCGCGCCTGACGGCTCATTACGGTGGCAGCTACCAAACTCAGCCATACGCAACGGCAGATCACGATAGGATTTCAGACCCTGATTGAAGATCTGCACGTGGCCCGGGCAGTTCATGGGCTTAATGCAGTATTCACGGTTCTCAGAGGAGGTCGTGAACATCGCATCTTTGTAGTTATCCCAGTGACCTGTTTTTTCCCACAGCACGCGGTCCATCATGAACGGACCTTTAACTTCCTGATACTGGTATTCTTTCAGTTTTGAGCGAACAAAGACTTCCAGTTCACGGAAGATTGTCCAGCCATCATTGTGCCAGAACACCATACCCGGCGCTTCTTCCTGCATATGATACAGGTCAAGCTGCTTACCGATTTTACGGTGGTCGCGTTTGGCCGCTTCTTCCAGACGTTGCAGGTAGGCACTCAGGGCTTTTTTATCGGCCCATGCAGTACCATAAATACGCTGCAGCATCTTGTTATTGCTGTCGCCACGCCAGTATGCCCCAGCGGTCTTCATCAGTTTGAAGTGATGACAGAAACGCATGTTCGGCACGTGCGGGCCACGGCACATATCGACATATTCTTCATGATGGTACAAGCCAGGCTTGTCATCATGGGCAATGTTTTCATCAAGAATGGAGACTTTATAGGTCTCGCCACGCTTCACGAAGGTTTCACGCGCTTCGTACCAGCTGACTTTCTTCTTAATGACATCGTAGTTTTTCTCAGCGAGCTCGTGCATCCGCTTCTCGAGCGCGTCGACATCTTCCTGGGTTAGCGTACGGTCAAGATCGATATCGTAGTAAAAACCGTTATCAACAACCGGTCCGATCGCCATTTTGGTGTGCGGCCAGAGTTGTTTGATCGCGTGCCCTAACAGGTGCGCACAGGAGTGACGAATGATCTCCAGACCTTCTTCATCCTTCGCGGTGATGATGGAGAGCTTCGCATCGTGCTCAATCAGATCGGAAGCATCTACCAGCTCACCGTCAACACGGCCAGCAATAGTGGCTTTCGCCAGACCTGGACCGATGTCCAGCGCAACATCCATGGGGCTTACAGCGTGGTCGTAATGGCGTTGGCTGCCATCAGGAAGAGTAATAACAGGCATGTTATATCCTTATTTGCAGTGGTGACCCACACGTAAGATCACATACAAAGATTCAATATTTAAAATCATCAAAAAGGTGTGGGCTGATTCCCGCTTCACTCTGCGAAATATGTCACTGGTCGCCTTAATGGCTACACTGGACCTACACCCGCTTTTTGATAACACCGTTTGACAGTGTACACGGCATTACGAGCCGATCAAAGCAACAATCAACGCGTACTCTATGATGTAAATCAATTCACTGACACCCTGACGTTTTTGTTACACTTGTATAAAGTTATCTAACCTGAGCAGGAAAAGGACAATGCCAACAAATCGCTTTGCGAAGAAACACTGGAAGATGGTTGTGATACTGCTCGTTATTTGTGCGGCAATGCTGATGCTACGTTGGGCTGCGATGATCTGGGGTTAAAATACTGGTACACGCAGTTCCGGTTCCGTTGTATTTATCAATTAAATCGAATTCGTCTGAAAATAGCGCGTTATTGATAAGTATTAAAAATAAAACACAGATTTAATATTAAATAAATTTAACGTTAATTGAGAAAAGCCGGGCCAATTATTTGACCCGGCTTGTCATTACATACGATAGCCGAGTGACACAGTAGTACGACGATCGGTATGCTCCGGCGCTGTTGCCGGTGGTTCAGAGTTCCAGGTAACGTTGTAAGCCACCTTTAACCCAAAGTGTTCGTTGATAGCAACGTTCAAGGCCGTTTCAGAATTGAGCGTTGTATCGTCAGCACCAAATACCGACACACCTTGCGTAAACTTAGTATTATCCGTCATCTGCCACGCATAGGCCCCGGACGCATAGCCCAGCGGCTGTGTTTCGGTGGTGCCATCCGTGTGCTCGTCATAGCGCACACCTGGACCGAATTCAAAACGGAAGCTGTGCACCGGTCCGTTGAGGAACTGACGACCATAACCTGCGGTCAGCACGTCACGCTCGCGATAGCCGTTGTAACGGTCGGTCAGCCAGCTTGCCTGCCCAAAGAGATAATCATAGTCGGTCATGTTGTAACGACTACGACCACCTACGGCATATTTCTCCGATGAACGCTCATCATTTGAGGAGGTATTGCTGGCATTTCCCCACAAAGACCACGCCGTAGTTTGACCGTACCAGGTCATGGTGGTGTCTGCAGTTAAAGAAGAACTTTTTGTGTTGCCTGACTGGGCGAGATATCCCGCGTTCAGGTTACCTTCAAAGGGTTTTTTCGCGCTGGAAGGGTCATCCATGACAGTAAAAACGGAATCATCGGCGGCAGCCTGCATTGACGCAAGCAGGCCACCCGTCAGCAGTAACGCTGCGGGCACTGTCTTCAAAAGCTTCATTTATTAAGAGTCCGTACAACAAAAAAAGAGACCATAACGGTCTCGGAAACTTTCATATGGATCAATGACAAAAGACCCTTGAAAGGTAACAAATTATAAAAAGACTCGAATAACATAGCAATAAATTCTTATTTCATTTTTTGAATAAGAGCGTTCCTAAACCGTTTTTTTATTTATATATCTTTAACGCGATTATTTTAAATAAAGATATGAAAAATCATGTTGTTAATTACTTCACTTTCGGGGGGTTAAGTGCCAGACTGAGGACAGCCTAACAGGAGGTAAAGATGGTACGTATCTATACGTTAACACTTGCGCCCTCTCTCGATAGCGCAACAATCACGCCGCAAATCTACCCGGAAGGTAAGCTTCGCTGTACCTCGCCGGTTTTTGAACCCGGCGGCGGCGGCATCAACGTCGCTCGCGCAATTGCCCATCTTGGCGGCACCGCTACGGCCATCTTCCCTGCGGGTGGCGCCACCGGAGAGCATCTTGTTACTTTGCTCGCCGACGAAAATGTTCCCGTATCCACCGTCGAAGCTAAAGACTGGACCCGACAAAATCTCCATGTCCACGTTGAGTCCAGCGGCGAACAGTATCGTTTCGTCATGCCAGGCGCTGCGCTCACCGATGATGAGTTCTACCAACTTCAGGATCAGGTGCTGGAAATTGAGTCTGGCGCACTGCTGGTTATTAGCGGCAGTTTGCCGCCTGGCGTACAGCTTGAGAAGCTGACCCGGCTCATTACCACAGCACAAAAACAAGGGATTCGCTGTATCGTCGATAGTTCTGGCGAAGCGCTGGCAGCAGCATTAACCATCGGCAATATCGAACTGGTCAAACCCAACCTCAAAGAACTGAGCGCGCTGGTGAATCGCGAACTCACGCAGCCCGATGATGTGCGCAACGCCGCGCAGGAAATCGTGCAAAGCGGAAAAGCGCATCGCGTAGTGGTCTCGCTTGGACCACAAGGAGCGCTTGGCGTTGATCGTGAAACCTGTGTCCAGGTGGTTCCGCCACCGGTGAAGAGTCAAAGTACCGTAGGTGCGGGCGACAGTATGGTCGGGGCCATGACGCTTAAACTGGCGGAGAGCGCACCTTTTGCAGATATTGTTCGTTACGGTGTCGCCGCAGGTAGCGCCGCCACCCTGAATCACGGTACGCGTCTGTGCGCTTTAGACGATACGCAAAAAATATACGCGTATCTGGCTCAGTAATGACGGCTTCCCCTTGTCTAGATACAAGGGGATTTCCCCGTAAAACTGTCGGCATGGGTGTTATACGTCTATGATAAAAAATCACATGATTACAAAGCAGTGAATCATGTGCGACCAGGCGTCTTCACAACGATGCGAGGTGAAGAAGAACGACACACATTAAGTGCCTTTCCAGCGATGACGCGTCCGTGGTGTGCGTCAGTTCGTGTTTTTTAACCGCATTCTTGCGCTAACCTTATGATCTGGCAGACAACATGGGGAGAGACATCATGTGGCAGGCTATCAGTCGTCTTTTAAGCGAGCAATTAGGTGAAGGCGAAATCGAACTGCGTAACGAACTGCCCGGCGGAGAGATCCACGCCGCATGGCATTTACGCTATGCGGGGCGCGATTTTTTCGTTAAATGCGATGAAAGAGAGCTGTTAACCGGCTTTACGGCGGAAGCCGATCAGCTGGAGCTACTTTCTCGCAGTCAAACCGTATCTGTACCGAAAGTCTGGGCGGTAGGCGCAGACAGAGATTACAGCTTTCTGGTGATGGATTTCCTCCCTCCCCGTCCGCTTGATGCGCACAACGCGTTTATCCTCGGCCAACAGTTGGCGCATTTGCATGAATGGAGCGATCAGCCGCAGTTTGGGCTCGACTTCGATAATGCGCTCTCTACCACGCCGCAGCCCAACACCTGGCAACGTCGCTGGTCAACCTTTTTTGCCGAGCAGCGTATTGGCTGGCAGTTGGAACTCGCCGCTGAAAAAGGCATTGCGTTTGGCAATATCGACGCCATCGTCGAGCATGTTCAGCAGCGTCTCTCTTCTCATCAGCCGCAGCCGTCTCTTCTGCATGGTGATTTGTGGTCCGGGAACTGCGCTCTCGGCCCGAACGGCCCGTACATCTTTGACCCTGCCTGCTACTGGGGGGACAGAGAGTGTGACCTGGCAATGCTGCCGTTACATACCGATCAGCCGCCGCAACTCTATGACGGTTATCAGTCTGTTTCTCCGCTACCATTGGATTTTCTCGACAGACAGCCTGTCTACCAGCTCTATACGCTGCTGAACAGGGCTATTCTGTTCGGGGGACAGCATCTGGTCGTGGCGCAGAAAGCGCTGGACAGGTTACTGGCGGCTTAGCAAAGTCGCACGTTGCTTATCTGGCCTGGCGTTTCACAACGCGTCAGGCCTGATAGTGCAGCAGTTACAAAAAACCCAGTAATGAAAAGAAGAAGTAGCCAATCACGATAACGATCACCGGCAAAATATAGAGCGGAAAAATTTGTAAAAAGATCGTATGGTGCGGTACCACAATACGCGACTCAAGTTGCTCGCGTGATGACCCTTCACTGCCCTTTGCCTGTTCCAGAATCAACTGATCCTCAACGCCCTCGCGTAAATAACGCGCCTGACGGCTCATTCTGGCGCCTGAATCCTGCAACGCCAGACCGATAAAAATCAGAATGAAAATCAGCCAAAAAACGAGATTCAGTCCACTTTGAAAATCGGGCGTCGGCGAGTTATACCAAAACACGTTAAGAAAAGGTGTGTTCACGCGCATCATATCGATCATCACGTGAGCAAAATCGAGCATGACCGCGTTAATCCCTTCCTGCTTTTCGCTGTGCGCATACATAAACTTCAGTACTGAAACCAGGGTTGAAATCAGCGCGGGAATGAAAATCACCCATCCCACCAGCCTTTTCAAGATGGCAATGCGTCCAGCTTGTTGATACGTCATGAGTTCCCCTTGATTAAGACGTGTCATTTTGGCCTAAGTTTACCCGTTGATTATCGTTTTCGCCTGATCTTTAAAGGCGGTATACTGCTGAATTAGCCATAATGAACGCTCAGAGCCCGTCCTGGCTGGCTCTTAATCCCTTTTATCACCCGTAAAGGAGAGGTTGTGATGTCAACCCCGCGTCAAATTCTTGCTGCAATTTTCGATATGGATGGATTACTGGTCGATTCTGAACCGCTTTGGGATCAGGCCGAACTGGATGTGATAGCAAGTTTAGGCGTTGATATATCCCGCCGCCATGAACTTCCCGATACACTTGGCTTACGCATCGACATGGTGGTTGATTTGTGGTTTGCGCAGCAACCGTGGAACGGTCCCTCACGTCAGGAAGTAACCGAGCGCATCATTACCCGCGCAATTGCGTTAGTTGAAGAAACAAAACCACTGCTGCCGGGCGTGCGTGAGGCCGTGGCATTGTGTAAATCTCAGGGGTTGAAAGTAGGACTGGCATCCGCCTCGCCGCTGCATATGCTGGAAAAAGTGCTAACCATGTTTGATCTGCGCAGCAGCTTCGACGCACTGGCTTCTGCGGAAAAACTGCCCTACAGCAAACCGCACCCGCAGGTTTATCTCGATTGCGCGGCGAAACTGGGCATTGACCCTATAAACTGCGTAGCACTGGAAGACTCGGTGAACGGCATGATTGCTTCGAAAGCCGCCCGTATGCGTTCCATCGTAGTACCTGCGCATGAAAATCAGGACGATCCTCGCTTCGTTCTGGCCGACGTCAAACTGGCCTCGCTCACCGAACTCACTGCCGCTAACCTGCGCGGCTAATCCTGCGACGGGCAATGATCGCATTGCCCGCCTGCCGGACGCTGGGCACGCCTGATGACCTGAAAGGCCCGGTCGTGTTCCTCGCAAGTGCTGCCTCGGACTATATACATGGTTATACGCTAGCCGTGGATGGCAGTTGGCTGGCGCGGTAAAGGCGCACTTGTGACAAAGGGTTACAACGTCACCTCTTCCGCCTACTGTATAAAACCCCTATACTGTATGAATCGACAGTTTATTGGGTTTTATCATGACGGCGGAAGGTCACCTTCTTTTTTCTATTGCCTGTGCGGTATTTGCCAAGAATGCCGAGCTAACGCCCGTTCTTGCGCAGGGTGACTGGTGGCATATTGTTCCTTCAGCCATTTTAACGTGCTTGCTGCCGGATATCGATCATCCCAAATCCCTGCTGGGGCAGCGTCTGAAGTGGATATCAAAGCCCATTGCCCGGGCATTTGGTCATCGCGGATTTACACATAGCCTGCTGGCGGTTTTTGCCCTGCTGGCCACGTTTTACCTGAAAGTCCCTGATACCTGGATAATTCCAGCGGATGCCTTACAAGGTATGGTTCTCGGTTATCTCAGCCACATTCTGGCCGACATGTTGACCCCGGCGGGCGTCCCCCTGCTTTGGCCCTGCCGCTGGCGTTTTCGTCTGCCTATCCTCGTGCCGCAAAAAGGCAACCAACTGGAGCGGTTTCTGTGCATGGCGCTGTTCGCGTGGGCAATCTGGATGCCGCAGACCGTACAAGAGAACAGTGCGGTGCGCTGGTCATCACAGATGATAAATACGCTGCAAATGCAGTTTAATCGTTTTATAACGCACCAGGTTGACTAATAAATCAGCCATAAAGTTATTTTTGGCATAAACAATTCCATTTGAATATAAGAGGCAAGTCACAGTTCTGCTAATCTTGCGCCAACAGAATCACCGTCACACGGTGATACGCATAATAAGATCAGGAGAACGGGGATGAACTATCCATTAATCGCGAACATTATCGTGTTCGTAGTGCTGCTGTTCGTGCTGGCGCAAGCCCGTCACAAGCAGTGGAGTCTGGCAAAAAAAGTACTGGTCGGTCTGGTCATGGGTGTGGTGTTTGGCCTCGCCCTGCACACCATTTATGGTTCCGACAGCCAGGTTCTTAAAGATTCAGTACAGTGGTTCAACATTGTCGGCAACGGTTACGTCCAACTGCTGCAGATGATTGTCATGCCGCTGGTGTTTGCGTCTATTCTCAGCGCCGTTGCGCGTCTGCACAACGCCTCTCAGTTAGGTAAAATCAGCTTTCTGACCATCGGTACGCTGCTGTTTACTACGCTGATTGCCGCGCTGGTAGGGGTTCTGGTGACCAACCTGTTCGGCCTGACCGCAGAAGGTCTGGTGCAAGGTGGGGCCGAAACCGCTCGTCTGAACGCGATTGAAACCAACTATGTTGGCAAAGTAGCTGACCTCAGCGTTCCACAGCTGGTGTTGTCGTTTATACCGAAAAACCCGTTTGCCGATCTGACCGGAGCTAACCCGACGTCAATTATCAGCGTGGTTATCTTCGCGGCATTCCTCGGTGTTGCCGCACTGAAGCTGCTGAAAGATGATGCGCCGAAAGGCGAGCGTGTGCTGGTCGCTATCGATACCCTGCAAAGCTGGGTGATGAAGCTGGTTCGTTTGGTGATGCAGTTGACGCCGTACGGTGTTCTGGCGCTGATGACCAAAGTGGTTGCGGGCTCCAACCTGCAGGACATCATCAAGCTGGGTAGCTTCGTCGTGGCCTCTTATCTCGGTCTGGGCATTATGTTTGTGGTACACGGGATCCTGTTGGGTGTTAACGGCGTTAGCCCGCTGAAATACTTCCGCAAGGTGTGGCCGGTGCTGACTTTCGCCTTCACCAGCCGTTCCAGCGCAGCCTCAATTCCTCTGAACGTTGAAGCGCAAACCCGTCGTCTGGGCGTGCCTGAATCCATCGCCTCTTTTGCCGCCTCCTTTGGCGCCACCATTGGCCAGAACGGTTGTGCAGGGCTGTACCCGGCAATGCTGGCAGTAATGGTCGCCCCGACCGTCGGGATCAACCCGCTGGACCCGATGTGGATTGCCACGCTGGTTGGTATCGTAACCGTCAGTTCCGCAGGGGTTGCGGGTGTGGGTGGCGGTGCAACGTTTGCCGCGCTGATCGTCCTGCCAGCTATGGGTCTGCCGGTCACGCTGGTTGCGCTGCTGATTTCCGTTGAGCCGCTGATCGATATGGGTCGTACCGCGCTGAACGTGAGCGGTTCTATGACAGCCGGTACGCTGACCAGCCAATGGCTGAAACAGACCGATAAAACAATTCTGGACAGCGACGATAACGCCGAACTGGCGCATCGCTAAGTCTGTTAGACTGAAAAACAAAAAAAACCGCCGGAGTGTCATGCTCCGGCGGTTTTTTTATATCCATTAATCGCTCAGTTCATTTTCCTGGCGAACCTGATTAGCCCAGCGTTGCGCTGATTCCGGGACCGTAAATGCAGGCGAACGCTGAAACGCCTCCCCTATTAAGACAAAAGCGACATATTTTCCGCGCAGTATCCATACGTCACGAAACGCATCCATTTTAACTGCATGCTCTGGTGGGGCTGGCTCCACGCGAGGAACATAGCTAATTACCGGACGATTTTGTTGGCGAAGAGGTTTCATAATCAGTTGCTTCACTAAAGACTAATTCTAAAAATCAGAAAACGGCTATCTTAGCCGATTTTGCCTCCTGACGTCCTGCCTTGCGTGCGCTGTTTGCCTGGTTCATCGCGCTTTACGCCCTCGGTCAGTTCCTGCACCACTGAGCAAGTGGTCTATAGTTAAAGCTTTTGACGGCAACAACGACCTTTAAGCGATGAAAACAGGAGACGAGTTTAATGTCACAGAATGATAAGCACCCACTCCATCACTCAGCGCCGGTTCATGATGCCAGCGAATCCCAGCCAGGACTTGACTCACTGGCGCCAGCAGACGGTTCACATCGGCCAACACCTGAACCCACACCACCTGGCATGCAGCCCACTACGTCCGGCAGCTTAAAAGCGCCTGACACCAAAAGTGACAAACTCAACGCGCTGGAAAGTTTTCGCAAAGGCAGCGAAGATTTTGCTCTGACAACCAATCAGGGAGTGCGCATCGCGGACGATCAAAACTCTCTGCGCACAGGAAACCGTGGGCCAACTCTGCTGGAAGACTTTATCCTGCGGGAAAAAATCACCCATTTTGATCACGAACGCATCCCGGAGCGGATCGTACATGCTCGAGGTTCGGCCGCTCATGGTTACTTTCAGCCCTATGCCAGTCTCAGCGCGACGACGAAAGCGGACTTTCTGAGTGATGAAAATAAAATCACCCCGGTTTTTGTCCGTTTCTCTACGGTTCAGGGCGGCGCAGGCTCAGCGGATACGGTCAGAGATATTCGAGGATTTGCGACCAAATTTTATACTGAGGAGGGCATTTTCGATCTGGTGGGAAACAACACGCCAGTCTTCTTCATTCAGGATGCCCATAAATTCCCGGATTTCGTTCATGCGGTAAAACCGGAGCCGCATTGG
The DNA here is from genome assembly GCF_013781945.1 of Citrobacter sp. RHBSTW-01044. Taxonomy (NCBI): domain Bacteria; kingdom Pseudomonadati; phylum Pseudomonadota; class Gammaproteobacteria; order Enterobacterales; family Enterobacteriaceae; genus Citrobacter; species Citrobacter sp. RHBSTW-01044. The sequence goes on from NZ_CP056180.1 coordinate 2,665,014, forward strand.
GCTATCCCACAGGGTCAAAGCGCCCACGATACCTTTTGGGATTATGTCTCGTTACAGCCAGAAACGTTGCACAACGTTATATGGGCGATGTCCGACCGGGGTATTCCACGCAGCTATCGCACGATGGAAGGCTTTGGCATTCACACGTTCCGGTTGATAAATGCGCAAGGGAAAGCCACCTTTGTCCGTTTTCACTGGAAACCGCTGGCGGGCAAAGCTTCGCTGGTATGGGATGAAGCGCAAAAACTTACCGGTCGTGATCCCGATTTTCATCGCCGCGATCTGTGGGAAGCTATTGAAGCAGGCGATTATCCGGAATACGAACTGGGGCTGCAGCTCATTCCTGAAGAAGACGAATTCAAGTTCGATTTTGACCTGCTCGACCCGACCAAGCTGATCCCAGAAGAGCTGGTTCCGGTGCAACGCGTCGGTAAAATGGTGCTGAATCGTAATCCGGATAATTTCTTCGCCGAAAATGAACAAGTCGCTTTTCATCCCGGACACATCGTCCCTGGTATCGATTTTACCAACGATCCCTTGCTGCAAGGCCGCTTGTTTTCGTATACCGATACCCAAATCAGCCGCCTGGGCGGGCCCAACTTCCATGAAATCCCGATTAATCGCCCGACCTGCCCGTACCATAATTTCCAGCGTGACGGCATGCATCGTATGGACATCGATACCAACCCTGCCAACTATGAACCAAATTCCATCAATGATAACTGGCCGCGTGAAACGCCGCCGGGGCCAAAACGCGGTGGATTTGAATCGTATCAGGAACGGATTGAAGGAAACAAAATCCGCGAACGTAGCCCCTCTTTTGGCGAATACTATGCGCACCCTCGCCTGTTCTGGCTAAGTCAGACGCCAATTGAACAGCAGCATATTATCGGCGGATTCAGCTTCGAACTCAGCAAAGTTACGCGCCCCTATATTCGGGAAAGAGTGGTCGAACAGTTAGCCCATATTGATACAGCCCTCGCCGAGGCGGTTGCCGATAATCTCGGTTTTGAGCTAACCGAGGAACAGGCCAAAATCGCCCCACCGGCTAACGTGAATGGTTTGAAAAGTGCGCCGTCACTCAGTTTATATGCGGGTGCGCAAGGTGAGATTAAGGGCCGCGTGGTCGCCATTCTACTTAATGACCAGGTGAAATCGGGCGACCTGCTTGCCATCATGCAAGCCTTACAGGCCAAAGGCGTTCACGCCAAACTGCTCTATTCCCGAATGGGTAATGTGGTTGCCGATGATGGTTCCGTCCTGACAATCGCCGGTACCTTTGCGGGTTCACCATCGCTGACCGTCGATGCGGTTATCGTTCCGTGTGGCAATATCGCAGATATCGCTATGAACGGTGATGCCCGATATTACTTACTCGAAGCGTATAAGCACTTAAAACCTATCGCACTGGCTGGCGATGCGCGTCAGTTTAAAGCAACGTTGAATATCAAAAATGAAGGAGAAGAAGGCGTGGTGGAGGCAGACAGTGCAGACGCACAGTTTATGGATACCCTGCTGACGCTAATGACTGCGCACCGCGTCTGGTCACGCGCCGGAAAAATCGACACGATACCTGCCTAAAAAAATGCGGCGCATTATGCGCCGCAAACTCAGGAGTTACACGTTCAGAAAACTGCCAAGACGATAACCGCGCTCCGCAATAGCATATTTCAGTGACGGAGACGTCAGCACGTCGAGCTCAGTTAAGCGGGGGTAACAGTAGGCACTTTGACGAATAATGTCATCGATAAAGGCCGGATGACACATCACTTCCAGCGAGGACTCTCCCCGGTCTGCTGACGCGTCAAGCGTTTGCAAAAACAGGGCTTCAGAAATCGCTTCGCCATAAAACTCGCTGCTGAATCCCTGGGAAGTCCGTAACGTCTGCGGAAAGTCAGACGCCTGGAATACCGTCTGACGATCGATCCGTAACGCAATCCCCCGTTGGGCAGCAAACCCGGCCACGATCGGGAAAATCTGCGGGAACATATGCACATGGTGATGGCTATCCAGATGCGTTGGCTCCCGCCCGAACAGGTCAATAAAACGCTGATACTGCGCGGCCAGTTCCTGAGAAATTTCATCCAACGGCAAGGTGTCTTCTTCAGCCATCTGCCAGATCCATTTTCCCAGTAACCCGTCACGAGTAAGGCCTGGCATTGCCGTCAACGGCCTGCCCAGCGTCAGAACAAAATGCATCCCAACGGCAAGTTCAGGAATGTCGCGACTCAGCTGTACCGCATGGTCAATGGCTGCGCCATTAACCAGTGCGGTTGTCGAGGTGACCACGCCATTGCGACAGGCTTCAACAATGCCGTAGTTTTGTCCTTTACTCAGGCCAAAATCATCCGCATTTACAATCAGTACGCGTTCCATAGCCGACCTCAGTTAGTGTTGTTCGCTTTTGAGTTTCTCGATACACCCGGCGAAGTTTGGCAGCCATTTTTCATGCGCCAGAATCAGCTCACGCGCCAGAATCTCGGCATCGCTGTCAGAATGCACCAGCGGACTCAGGTTCAACGCCAGCAGCACATCATTCAGTTCGCCGCTCAGTGCCGCATTGCTCGCCGCGACTTCAAAGCCTTTTATGGTATAGATAAGGCCGAGCACTTTCTCATCAAAATGGGTAATACGTGGGTGCGGCGTGGCGCCGTTGCGTCCCAGTATACAGGTCATCTCAACCGCCCAGTCCGCCGGGATATTGTCAACATGCCCATGATGTGGAACGTTGACATAGTGCTCGGTCTGTTTGTCGTTGTAGATGGCGTTGATCACTTCACAGGCCGCATCGGAGTAATAGGCTCCACCGCGCTGTTCCAGCTCTTTCGGTTTCACGTTCAAATCCGGATTTTTGTACAGATCAAACAGTTGTTTCTCCACTTTCTGTACCACCTGAGCGCGAGCGCCGCCCTTATAGTATTCACCCATTTCAATCGCCAGCATCTCTTTTGGCTTGAAGTAATAGAGCAAATATGAGCACGGCAGCAGCTTCAGCGAGCGAATCAAACCTTCACTGAACGGCAGATCGAAGATGTTCTTCACGGTGGAGGCTTTCAGTTGACCTGAAGCCACGCCATCCAACAGTTCATCAAAGCGTGATTTACCATTCACCAGTACGTCTTTAATAAAGACCATATGGTTCAGACCGAACAGATCGATGGATAAGTCATCGCTCTCTTTCAGCGCCAGCACATCGCTAATGAACATTTTCATGCCGACAGGAATATTACATACACCGATGAATTTCTTAAAATTCGTATGGCGATAGACCGCTTCCGTCACCATCCCGGCCGGGTTAGTAAAGTTAATCACCCACGCATTCGGGCACAGTTCTTCCACATCTTTGACAATATCAAAGATAACCGGAATAGTACGCAGACCTTTGAACAGCCCACCAGCGCCGTTGGTTTCCTGCCCCAAATACCCGTGGCTCAGCGGAATGCGTTCATCCTTTTCGCGAGCTTTCAGTTGCCCTACGCGCAGTTGGGTGGTAACGAAATCAGCATCTTTCAGCGCTTCACGGCGGTCCAGCGTTTTAAACAACTTCATCGGCACGCCAGCTTTATCGATCATGCGCTGGCAAAGGTCAAAAATAATGTCCAGCTTCTCTTTTCCATCGTCGACATCAACCAGCCACAATTCAGAAACCGGTAATTCATGATAGCGCTTAATAAAGCCTTCAAGTAACTCAGGGGTGTAGCTGCTCCCGCCACCGATAGTGACGACTTTTAATTTCTGGCTCATACTTTCTCCCTTCAGTGTCAAAACACTGACGTGTATTATGCTCAACCCGTTTGTCAGGTATAGCGTGGCTGTCCCGACGCTATTTTGGGCAAGCTATAAAAAATGGGTTATTGGCAAATAATATCTACTGATTAAATTCAGTTAATTTCTTACGATAGCTATTAGGTGTAAATGACGTCAGCTTTTTAAACGTTTTAATAAACAGACTTGGACTACTGTAGCCAGATTCGTAAGCAATATCCGTTACAGAATAGTTAGTCATTTCCAGCTGTTTTTTAGCAAAGTTAATGCGGATTTCATTAATGATCTGCATCGGCGTTTTGCTGTAATAACGCTGGGTTGCGCGGGTCAGATACTCCTGGGATTTCGCGGACAGGTGTACCATGTTTTCCAGCGCATTCTCGCTAAACTGCCGTTTGTCATGCATGGTCTCCACGGTGGTTTTAAGCCACTGCGGAATATCATCCAGCACCTGCTCTTCGCGATGATGGCGCAACCGGTTAATAATATAGAAGGTGACCACTTCTACAAATTCATCCAGTCCGCTCTCGCGAAAGTTTAGTGATGCAATAACCGTTTCAATGTAGGTGAGAAACGAATTATTCGCCCGATAGACCTGCGATGCAACGAAACAAAATGGCAGCAGCGGGTGGTAGTGCTGTTCAAAAAAGCGTTTACTGATACCGACGTTCAGGATCCTTGTCGCCCCAAAATCATAAAAACTCTGGTGGTGCGATCCCAATGGAATAAAAACAAAGTCCCCGCGTTCGAGCAATACGCGTTTACCGTTGATTTCCTGATAATAGCGCCCGGTTAAAACCAGGGTAAATTCGTAGTAGTCATGTTGATGCAGCCCGCTGATGCTCTCAGTTTTGTTATAGATGAACACATGGAAATTTTTGCCATTAAACAGCTGCTGCTCATAGACGGTTTTGATTTCCGGTGCGTTAATCTGTAGCTGCATTATGCACTCCTCGCTATTTCAGCTTTTCGTGAAGCTCAATCAGTTCAGTCACCAGCTCACGCGCCAGCATTGATGTCATCAGGTGGTCCTGAGCATGAACCAGCACCAGGCTAACTTTCATTTTACCTTCGCCCTGATCGCCTTCAATCAGTTTCGTTTGCACGAGGTGCGCTTCATTCAGCGCCAGGCGAGACTGGTCCATCATAGCCTTAGCTGACTCGAAATCGCCTTGCTTGGCCATTTTGAGCGCGCCGTACGCCAGGCTACGCGCCTGACCGGAGTTGATGATGAGACCCATCACCACTTCTTCGAGTTCTTCTGCTTCTGACTGCGTGTCGACGATGTTTTCGATATCCAACATACTTTTTTCCTCTGGTTCAGTCCGGCATGACAGTGAAGCCATGCCGGATTAAATTTAGAATTTCAATGCGTTAGCGATATCTTCTTCGCTTTCTTCTTGATCAATAACGTTCTGCGCTTTGTTGGCTACCACCACGAACGGCAGGTAAACCAGCGTGGCGATACCGAGGTTGAACAGCGCGACCAGCAGAGCAGCGACGCTACCGTTGGTGTTAAAGAACGCGCCCAAACCGGTTGGCATGGTCCACGGTGCGATGTTGGTAATCGGTGGAATAATGCCGGAGTAATAAGCTGCCAGCGTAATCGCCGCCAGAATCGGCTGCACCAGAATGAACGGGATAAACATCACCGGGTTCATGATGATCGGCAGACCGAACAGGATAGGTTCGTTAATCTGGAACAGGCCTGACGGCAGTGCCAGTTTAGCAACCTGACGATAATCCGGACGACGCGATGCCAGGAAGATAGCGATAATCAGACCCAGCGTAGCCCCGCTACCCCCGAGGAAAATATAGGAGTCGAGCATCGGTTTCGCCCAGACGTGGAAGGTCTTTCCGGCTTCCAGCGCGGCGTCTACGGAACCAAACTGTTGGTAAATGGAGATGTTTTCCAGCGCCCATGGCGTCATGATACCGCTGTCCAGCGCGGTCAGCGCCAGTGAACCATGAATACCGAAGAACCACAGCAGCGGAACAAAAATAACGTAGGCCCAGCCCACTACGCTGCCCAGCGATGCCAGCGGAGTTGAAATGGAATCCATGATGATCTGGTGGAAGTTCGTACCCCAGGTGTTCAATGCCCAGGCGATGATCCCCATAATGGAGAGGATAAGGAAGCCAGGAATCAGCGCAGAGAAAGAGCGCGACACGGATGTCGGTACGCTATCAGGTAATTTAATTACCCAATTGCGACGGACCACAAAGGTGAACATTTCCGCGACCGCGAGGCCGATAATAATACCGGAAATAATATTGGCACCGCCGAGCCAGTTCGCGCCAACGGCATAGGCTTCACCCACGCTATATGGCGTTACGGTCATAAACGCGGCGACGGATAACAGCCCGGCAGCCAGTGAGTCGACTTTGCGTTCTTCTGCCAGCGCCATACCGATAAAGAACGGCGCCATCAATGACATGATACCCAGCGTACCGTTATAGACGTTTCCACCAATGCCTTTCAAACTATTCAGCGTTTCAATAGTTGAAGCATCAAGTCGAATGCCCATTGAATAAAAAAACGACCCCTCCCCAAAGCTTAGGAAAACGTTATTGATTAATACAAACATGGCCCCTGCGAGGGTTAACGGCATTAAACGAATAAAACCGTTTTTGATTGCATTAACGTGTGGCTGCTTTCCAATTTTTACAGCAAAAGGAAGGAGTACCTTTTCAAGTGAAGCAATAGCGTTACTCATAGAAAAATACCCTTAAATACCGCAATTAATAATTACGGTGAATGTTAATGAAATAACTCTTTGACGGGAAAATTAAAATAAAATAATTAATTTGCTGCGGCTTTTTTAATTGCTGCAACCGCAGCCTTAAGCACGCCTAAACCATCGACTTTGCCATACAGCAGCGAGTCAATCACTTCCACAGGCTTGTTGGGTAACAAACGCTGAATTTCGGGCAACATATAAGCAATTTGTGGACCTAATAATACAACATCGGCCACTGGACCTTTTTCTCCGGCCAGCGTTTCAGGAAACGCTTCAATAATAACCGGTACTTCGTATTTTTCGGCCTGAGCACGCATCTTCGAAACCAACAATGAAGTCGACATGCCCGCAGAACAAAACAGATAAATGTGTTTCTTTTCCATTAAAACGATCCTCATGTGCGATTATCTGTCACCAGACACTCCGCAAGCCCTAACCTGCATCCATGCTCTGGGTAACTTGCGTCAGCTAAATTACTTTTTTAGGTGGCTGAAATGAGTATACGGGATTGCACCGGCGGATGGTATTTCCTTGACCAACTAAATTGTCTCTCCTTGACCTGGCGTTATGACCACCCTCACACTTCAGGCAAATAATTCGCGTCAATAATTAAGATCGTGTGACATAAAAAAACCGGCGCAGTGGCCGGTTTTCCCGAGTGCTCAGGCAATAAACAGTTGTTACTTCTTCGCTGCCTGCGGGTCGGTGTCGTACTCTGCGCAGGTCTGGTAGCCAGAGTTAATCACGTGTCCGGTGTCATCTAAAGCAACAAAATAGGTCTCAGCTTTACCATCTCGTTGACCCAGGATGTAGGTCTGACACGTCCCACGCGCATGGATCATACTGACTTCGGAAGACGGTTTACCGGCAATCTGCGCTACCTGCGCCCGGCTCATCCCTTTCTTCACATCTTTCACCACGGGCTGAACAAATTGGTCTTTCGTACGATCGTAGGCCGTACACCCTGCCAGCATAGTCAAAACAGCCGCTGCGCTCAGAATTCCTGTTAGATTCTTGTTCATATTCCGTCCTCTTGTATTTCAGCGTGTTATATAAGCCTGGAGCACAACAACGCATTTTTCAAGCAATCAGAGGATACTTAGGTGGTTTCGGAAAATTCTATTAAAACAAAATGATGCTATATCAGGCTCGCATCCCTTGTCGTTTGGGCCTCAACGCGTTAGCTTTAACACATCATTTTTTTGATCATTTTATTTTTCGGAGGGGGTTAAATGACTCTGCAGCAAGAGATAATCCAGGCGCTTGGCGCAAAACCGCACATCGATGCAGAAGAAGAAATTCACCGCAGCGTGGATTTCCTGAAATCGTATCTGCAGACCTACCCCTTTCTGAAATCACTGGTGTTGGGAATTAGCGGCGGACAGGACTCAACGCTCGCGGGAAAACTGTGCCAGATGGCGATCACCGAGCTGCGAAAAGAAACGGGTAATGACGCCCTGCAGTTTATTGCCGTACGCCTACCGTATGGCGTTCAGGCCGATGAGCAGGACTGCCAGGATGCCATCGCCTTTATTCAACCGGACCGCGTACTGACCGTCAATATTAAGGGCGCGGTGCTGGCCAGCGAGCAGGCCCTGCGTGAAGCGGGTATTGAACTGAGCGATTTTGTGCGTGGCAATGAAAAAGCCCGTGAACGTATGAAGGCACAATACAGTATCGCCGGCATGACCAGCGGAGTTGTCGTGGGTACCGATCATGCTGCAGAAGCCATCACCGGATTTTTCACTAAGTACGGCGATGGCGGTACCGACATTAACCCACTATTTCGTCTGAACAAGCGCCAGGGCAAACAACTGCTCGCCGCGCTGGGGTGCCCGGAGCACTTATATAAGAAAGCACCAACTGCCGACCTCGAGGACGATCGCCCTTCTCTGCCGGATGAAGCCGCACTGGGCGTCACTTACGACAACATCGACGACTATCTGGAAGGAAAAACGCTGGATCCCGACGTCGCGAAAAAAATTGAAGGCTGGTACGTGAAAACTGAGCATAAACGTCGCACACCGATCACCGTGTTTGATGATTTCTGGAAAAAAGCGTAATCCTTTTCCCTTCAAAATGCCGGGTAGCGCCAGGATTGGCCCTATTTGGCATTAGCCTGCTGAATCTCATGCCGCTTTTTTAATCGTCCTCAAACTGCTATACTGGATGAATAACCAGCATCTGGAGTCAACAGTGGTACAGCGTCAATCAGCCCCTCGTCTGACATTTGAGGCAGCGGCAATCTATGAATATCCCGAGCACCTGCGCCCGTTTTTGAGTGCGCTTCCCACCGCGCCAGGCGTCTATCTGTTTCACAGTGATAGCGACACCATGCCGCTTTATATTGGTAAAAGTGTCAATATTCGCAGCCGTGTGCTGGCGCATCTGCGTACCGCAGACGAAGCGAGTATGCTGCGTCAGGCCAGGCGCATTAGCTGGATTTGTACGGCCGGAGAAATTGGCGCCCTGCTGCTGGAAGCGCGGCTTATCAAAGAACAGCAGCCCCTGTTTAACAAACGGCTGCGACGCAATCGCCAGCTGTGTGCCTTGCAGCTTACCGACCGAACGGTTCAGGTGGTTTACGCACGAGATATTGATTTCTCCCACGCCCCCAATCTGTTTGGCCTGTTTGCCAACCGCCGCGCAGCGCTACAGACGCTGCAAAGCCTCGCCGATGAACAACAGCTGTGCTACGGCCTGTTGGGGCTGGAACCCCTCAGCCACGGGCGCGCCTGTTTTCGCTCCGCGCTTAAACGCTGCGCCGGAGCCTGCTGTGGGAAAGAAAGCCCTGAAGCGCATCATGTGCGTCTGGTAGAAGCCCTGGAAAGAGTGCGCGTAATCTGCTGGCCGTGGAGCAATGCCATTGCGCTGCAGGAAACCCGCGCTGAAATGACGCAGTACCATATCATCAATAACTGGCTGTGGCTGGGAGCCGTTTCAACGCTGGATGAGGCAGCTACACTGGCGCGAATGCCGGCCGGCTTTGATCAAGATGGCTACAAAATTCTCTGCCGGCCTATTCTGTCTGGTCAATATGACATTATTGAACTGAGTCCGGAGAATGCCCCGGCATCCAGTTGATCTCGCTGAACAGCAGTTTCCCCTCGCGCTCCAGCAGTCGTAACGTGTGTTTACCGTCGTGCCAGCTTGCACCCTGATCGACGGTCAACAACTTATCACCCAGTTGCCAGGCTCCGCTGATAACAAACACTACGCCGCCGCGCGAACCAAAGGTCGTAAAGGTGCGATCGGCAACTCTGACTTTTGCCTGGCAGACATCACGTCGGGTCATGATATTAAAATCCATCGACATCTGCCCTTCCGTCAGCTTCGCTTTTACCACCTTGTCACCGGCAAAGGTAAAAGGCTGATGCTGTTTCAGGGTATGCGTGAAGGTGTTCGGCTCTTCCAGCGTCACTTCTCCACCTTCCAGCAGGGTAATCACGCGTTCTACGCCGGGAAAAAGAGAAAACTCTCCATTCGCTGCGATGGAGGCGATACTCGCCCGCCAGTGAAAATCTCGTGTTGCTGGCGGAAAACAGCAAATCTCACGCGTTTCTCCCGCACCATTTCGCCACAGATTGACCGGCATTTTGCGGATATCAAAGTATTCCATCATCCCTCCAGAAAGGCGCAGCACGGCAGCCCACCGTAAACAGGCAGCCATAAATCATCATTGTTATGTTCACCCTGCAGATTATTGTTATCGGCAGCAGAGTTGATTTGCCTTAGCGATGAACCCGGTGTTTTGCAAAAAAGAACAACGCGCCCTCCAGGTGGAATTTTCGCGGGCTTCAGGAGAATAACGTGTCACAAGCGCGGTGCAAGAGGCAGCAAAGAAAAAACCGCCGATCCTGCCCACCTCGTTAAACGTGTTGTGGACAAGAGCGGCGGTCTTGAGTTTGGTTTCACACTGTGCGGCAATCAGCACACACAGCGTGAATGATATAGTGTAGACGCTGAACGATTACTCAGCAGCTTGCGGCATTTTACCCTTCTGCGCGGCACGTTCTGTCAGACGCTTCTCAAAATTGGCATTAAACTGCTTTTTCTGTTCCGGGGTCAGAATGTTGTAAATCTTGTTCTGGGTTTCCATATGCGCCAGCATGTTGGCTTTGCGCTGTTCTTCCATCTTCGCAATCTGCGCTTCCGCTTTCGCTTTATCGAAGCTATCGCTGGCGATGATGTCGTGCATTGCGCGGCGCTCTTCCAGCGGCGGACGTTTCATCTGATCACGCTGACCTTTCATGATCTCGCGAATCTGCTGTTTCTGCGCATCGGTCAGGTTCAGGTCTTTAAACATCATGTCGTGATGCGGGGCAAACTTACCGTTGTGGTGCATCATTGGTTTGGCATCAGCTGGCGCAGCTGTTGTCGTGTCAGCGGCGTGGGCCAGGTTAGCAGCGCCCAGCGCCAGGGTAGAGGCAACAAACAGAGCAGTCAGTTTACGCATAATTTCTATCCTTTCTTTCAGTTATTTTTACGACACTCATGCGACTCTTATGCAATGTGATGTCGTGTTGACGAGATTAACTTTACCGGCTTAAGCGTCAATTAATCAGAGCAACGGTAAAACAATGAAAGTGTAAAAAACAAACTTTCATCAATTATGGAGAAAAAAAGAATAAATTGCGCAGAGTTGCAATAAAAAATTACAACGGGATGATTTTGAAGGGATTATGAAGAACTATACCTCATCCCTGATTATTAAGAAAGCAATTCACCAGGAATAATCCGTAATAAATAAAAACAGCACGTAAAAATAAGCCCTTAGGGATAAACCAAAAGGGCATATATATTTGTCACAATTTTTCGAGCATCAATCCGGCACGTAAACCACAGGCCACGTTTGGATTTGGAAAGAGAACGTATTCAACATCATGGGTGACGGTAAAACGTTCATCACCGTCCTGCGCCAGCAAGGTGCCCTCTGTAAAAGGGGTAAAGTTGAGCGTCTGGTTATCCATGTGAAGAATGAAATCGTCGCTACGCCGCGTGATTTGCGACACCACGCGGTAACGCAGCGGAGATGTTTCTCCCAGTGACATTCGCTCGCCCTTTAGCAGCTTCGCCAGCGCATCTGCCGTCTGCGCAAACTGAGTCAGATCGTTTTGTCCAAACGGCAGCGCTTTACCCAGTTCCAGCGTGCAGGCCAGCGCGCCAAAATGTTCAGCGCTAAAATGGGTGAACGTGCCGCCAGGTGTCTGATGGAAAACCAGCGCCTCCAGCCCTGCCTCTCCCAGCCATCCCAAAAAATCTTCGTCCCAGGCAACGTTGCGTTGTGGCAACACGCCAAAGCGCAGATGCTGCGAGCCGCGAATCGCGGTGTGCAGATCCAGATGCCAGCGGACTGGCTCTTTCGCCCGCGAATAAAAATCCTCCAGACACAGCTCAAGCTGATGGGCTCGGTGCGTTTCTTCACTCGCGGCAAAAATCTGCCAACGGCCGCCAAACATACGGTTCAGGTCGCTATGACAATAACGTTGTCCCGCCGCCAGCGCCTGCGGGTTCCCCAGAATCACCAGCAGCCGCCATGTCAACGTTAGTTCACCGCTAAACAGCCTGGAGAGAATTGAATCAAGTATCTCTACCGGGGCCGTTTCATTGCCGTGGATCCCCGCAGACAGCACCAGCGAATATTCCGCCGGAGTGTCCGGCGTCAGCTCCAGAATCCCATGACCAATCCACTGCCAGGAAAAGCCGCGAGCTGTGCCCTCGGTTGTCTCGGGGGTTATCCCTGCCAGCGTCTGGGCCAGAAAATTATCCATGGCTGGTCCTCTCCTGCTGGAAGGGATACACAGAGCCGAGGTTGAGCAATTGCGTCAACGTATCCAGCGCTTCACGCCCCTCACGCAACAGCTGCGGGTCGGCAAGGTCGGCGGCGGTAAGACGATCGCGATAGTAACGGTCGACCCAATTATTCAGCGTGTTAAACAGCGTATCGTTCATGATAACCGCCGGATTTACGGCCTGCAGCTCCTGTGGCGTAAGCACCACTCTCAGGCGCAGACATGCCGGACCGCCGCCGTTGGACATACTTTCACGCAGATCGAATACCTGCAGGTCATCGATCGGATTGTCTTCCTCGAGCAGACGGTTCAAATACCGCCACACGCCCGCATGCTCCCGACACTCCTGCGGCAGGACCAGCATCATCGAACCGTCATCACGGCTCAGTAACTGGCTGTTAAACAGATAGGTAGTCACCGCATCCTGCACCGACACTTCCGCAGCCGGGACTTCCAGCGGGGTAAAACCTGCCACCTGACTGCGTAACTGCTCGAACAACGCCTGCTGTCTGACAAACGCCAGCTGATGACAAAACAGTACCTGGCGATTCGACACCGCAATCACATCGTTATGAAACACGCCAAGATCGATAACGTCCGGGTTTTGTTGGGCAAAAATGCGCTGATGCGGGTTAACCTGATTCAGTCGGGCGACCGCCTCGCTGGCCTCACGGGATTGCCTCGCCGGATAGCGCTTCGGATGGGACGCATTCCCTTCTTCACGACCGTAAACAAACAGCTGTACGCCAGGGTCGCCGTAATCCCCGCCGAGGCGGTTATGGTTTGCCGCACCTTCATCACCGAATAGCGCAACCTGGGGTAACGCACCGTGGACCGTAAAACTATTCTCATCACGGAAAATCGCCCGTAGCAACGCTTCGGTGGTCGGCGCTTCCAGCGAACGGTGAAACTTATTATTCAGATTCGCCACCGTCAGATGCACTTTCCCGTCCAGCGCATCGGCTGAAGGGCAGACCGTTGCCGCATTCGCCACCCACATAGACGATGCGGAGCTGGCGCTGGAGAGCCAGTGAGGCGCCTGACGCGCCACGTTCTCCAGTATCTGTTCGTCGCGGCCGGTAAAGCCCAACTGACGCAGCACCGGAATATACGGCCGCTCATGAGGCGGGATCACCGCTTGGGGAAATCCCGCATCCGCCAGCGCTTTCATCTTTAGCAGACCCTGCTTCGCCGCCAGACGCGGGTTCGATACCTGAAAACGATGTTTGGTTGAGGCCTCATTACCAAATGACAGCCCCGCATAGTGGTGGGTCAGCCCCACCAGACCATCAAAATTTACCTCACGGGCTTTCATAGCTTATCCTCGCGAGAAAAATCCAGGCCGGGGCTAAGCGTCGTTGGCAGCGTTAAGGCCGGTGATTCCAGACTTGCCATCGGCCAGGCGCAATAATCTGCGGCATACCACGCGCTGGCGCGATGGTTCCCGGAAGCGCCAACGCCGCCAAACGGCGCTGTACTCGCCGCGCCGGTTAACGGCTTATTCCAGTTGACGATCCCGGCCCGCGCCTCAAGCAGCAGTTGATCAAACTGGCTGCGATCGGGGGAAACCAACCCACACGACAATCCAAAGCGGGTGTTGTTCGCCATACGAATTGCGTCATCAAAGCTGTCATAACGCCAGACGCCAAGCAGCGGTCCAAAGACCTCTTCATCGGGTACGTTCGCCGCCCCGGTCAGTTCGATGATCCCTGGGGTGAGCAGTGACGTTCCGGCTTGCACCAGACGTGGCGCTAACAGCGTCCGGCCCCCTAACGATTCCAGACGCTGCCAGGCATCATAGACATGCCGCGCGGCTTGTTCGGAAATCAGCCCGCCAATAAATGGCTGCGGTTCTGCGTCCCAGTTGCCGGGCATTAAACGCTGGCTGACGTCCACCAGGCGCGTCAGGAACGCATCCCCCTGCGCGCCTTTTTTAACTAACAGGCGACGGGCGCAGGTACAACGCTGTCCGGCGGTGACAAACGCGGACTGAATAGTCAGATGCACTGCGGCATCAATATCTTCCGGGTTCTCAATAATCAGCGGGTTGTTGCCCCCCATCTCCAGAGCGAGGATTTTTTCCGGCTGGCCGGATAGCTGTCGATGCAGTTGATAACCAGTATTGGCACTGCCGGTAAACAGCAGGCCATCGAGATCGTCCTGCCCGCTCAGCGCCTGCCCCGTATCGCGACCGCCCTGCACCAGGTTCAGCACACCCGGCGGCAATCCCGCCTGCTCCCACAGCTTTGTCACGGCTTCACCGGTCCACGGCGTCAGCTCGCTGGGTTTGAAAATCAATGTGTTGCCTGCCAGCAGTGCCGGAACAATATGACCATTGGGTAAATGGCCAGGGAAGTTATACGGGCCAAAAACTGCCAGCACGCCGTGCGGGCGATGGCGCAACGTCGCTGCGCCATCCGGTAATTCGCTGTGATGCTCTCCGGTACGCGCATGCCAGGCTTTCACGGAGATGGCAATTTTATTGATCATCGCCGTCAGTTCTGTAGCGGCTTCCCAACGGGGTTTGCCGGTTTCCCGGGCGATAATCTGTGTGAGTTCGGCTTTATTGCTTTCCAGCAATGAGGCAAATTTTTCAACAATGGCCTGGCGTGCGCCAAAGGGCTGTTTAGCCCAACTGGCAAAGGCTGCGCGCGCGGCCCGGCACGCCTGCGCCACCTGGGCTGCATCTGCATCATTCCCCTGCCACAGTACATCACCGCTTACGGGATTGGTTTTCACCCGACGCTCGCCCAGCCCCGTCAACCAGTCGCCGTTTATCCATAATGTCATGCTGTTTTCTCCTCTGCACAAAGACGCACAAAACGTACATGGTCGCCCGCGTGACATTTCAGGGCGTCCAGTTGCGCCGCCGTCAGTACCAGACGCTGAGTATCCGGGTCGGCACGAACCAACATGACGCGGAAATTTTGATAATTTTCATTGGCAACCAGACAAGCAGGATAGTCGCCCGGCGCAGGCTGCCCTTCAGCCACCTCCACCAGCCTGCTTTTACGGATAGCCCGTACCCGGTCAATATCGCATTCCAGGGTCGGTCCGCCGTCGAAAATATCGACGTAGTTGCGGTAGCGAAATCCTTCTTTCTCCAGCACCGCCCGCGCAGGAGCCGTTTGCGGATGCACCTGACCAATCACGCTCTGCGCTTCGTCAGACAGGAAATGGGTATAAATCGGATGCTTAGGCATCAGTTCAGCAATAAAGGCTTTTTGCCCGGTTCCGCAGAGAAAATCCGCCCGGCTGAACTCCATTGAGAAAAAACGTTTGCCGAGGCTTTGCCAAAACGGAGAGTAGCCGTGTTCATCGATCACGCCGCGCATCTCGGCCACGACCTTCTCATTGAACCGGTCACGAAAGGCCGCCATAAACATAAAGCGCGACTTCGACAACAAATAGCCGTTGCCTTCTTTACGCCAGTCCGGATCGAGAAACAGAGAACAAAGTTCGCTACTGCCCGTGTGATCGTTGCTCAGAAACAGCGTCGGCAGCGCGTTATACACGTTCAGCTCTTT
Source organism: Citrobacter sp. RHBSTW-01044 (assembly GCF_013781945.1). NCBI lineage: Bacteria > Pseudomonadati > Pseudomonadota > Gammaproteobacteria > Enterobacterales > Enterobacteriaceae > Citrobacter > Citrobacter sp. RHBSTW-01044. Next base: position 2,680,839 of record NZ_CP056180.1, read on the forward strand.
CGAGGCGTGCACCAGAGTACCGACCCGGTAGTTGTACCAGGGATCGTTAAGCCCTACCGCCACCTCAATGGCGCAAATCCCTGCCACGGTTCCGCTGGCGCTGTCTTCAAGCACAAACACATATCCCTGCTCACTTTTGGGCAACTCACCGCGCCAGGTTTGTAGCGAACGTTCGATACGCGCCATCAGCGTAGCTTCATTCGCCGGTAGCGAGGTCAACCCGCCGCCGGTCTTACTGGCAAGCTGCATCAGCGCGGTGATATCAGCGCGTTCAATGGGACGAATCACCATCATGATGAACCTCCTGCTTTACTGCGTTCGCAGGCCAGCGCAAAGCGATCCAGTCCGGTGGCGATTTCTTCTTCGCTGACGTTTAACGCTGGCGCAAACCGCACCACATTAGCGCCAGCAATCAGCACCATCACTCCGGCAACGGCCGCTTCTTGCGAGATGAGTTTTGCTTTCCCGGCAAATTCCGCGTTCAGCACACAGCCAATCAGCAGTCCGAGTCCACGAATTTCACTAAACAGTCCAAAACGTTCGTTAATGGCGTTAATACGCTCCACAAACCAGTCGTGGCGCTGTTTCACTCCGTTAAGCACTTCCGACGTGTTAACAATTTCCAGCAGTTTTCCCGCCACCGCAGTGGCCAGCGGGTTTCCGCCGTAGGTTGTACCGTGCGTACCGACCGTCATCACACTGGCGCAACGCTCTGTCGCCAGCAGTGCGCCGATGGGGAAACCGCCGCCCAGCGCTTTCGCTGTCGTCAGCAGGTCCGGCGTAACGCCGTAGTGCATGTAGGCATACAGTTCGCCGGTACGACCAACTCCGGTCTGAACTTCATCAAAAATCAACAGCGCATTATGGCGATCGCATAATTCACGCAGCCCCTGCAAAAAGGCGTTTGTTGCCGGCACTACGCCGCCTTCCCCCTGCACCGGCTCCACAATAACCGCACAGGTGTTGTCATCAATCAGTTGGCTGGCAGAGTCGAGATCGTTATACACGGCATGGCGGATATCCGGCGGCAGCGGCGCGAAGTCCTGTGAATAGGCGGGCTGTCCTCCGGCACTGACGGTAAACAGCGTGCGACCATGGAAAGCATTTTTAAACGCCACAATGCCGCTCTTCTGGCTACCAAAACGATCGTGGGCATATTTACGTGCCAGTTTTAATGCCGCTTCGTTAGCTTCTGCGCCAGAGTTACAGAAGAAAATGCGCTCGGCAAAAGTGGCATCAATCAGCTTTTTCGCCAGGCGCAGCACCGGCTCGTTGGTGTAGCCATTTCCCGTATGCCAGAATTTGCTCGCCTGGTCGTTTAATGCCTCGCGCAATGCCGGATGTGCATGACCCAGCGCGTTAACCGCAATGCCTCCCGCGAAATCGATATACTCTTTACCCTGCTGATCCCACAGACGTGAACCTTCGCCACGCACCGGAATAAAAGGGGCCGGAGCGTATACGGGCATCATCCATTCATCAAAATTTTCACGCGTAATTGACAGAGACATAGCGACCTCAACGGTAAATAAAAGGTTATTTATATGTTAATAAATATAGTGTTTGCGGTGTAAATGTAGATTGCAGGCTTCGTGCCAGCCAGCGAAAAAAGTGCATAAACGGAGGGCGGTGACGGAATATCAACGAGTTACAACCTGACGATATTCACTGTATGTGCATATAAAGTGAATATGTTTGCGTACCAGATGACTAAACAGAGGAAAAAACGCAATTTTATTCAGTCGCCAAATATAATTCTGGAATTGTGATCGTATACGAAATTTATCGGAAATTATTGCTCTATTCCGACGCGCTACGCGCCAAAACGGTGCAGTTTTTGCTCCATCGTTAACACCATTAGCAATCATTGTTGGAATCAGGTGACAAGAAGCAGTCAGCCTGCAGAAATTCTGCTACCATCCTTGCACTATTCATCTTGCAAAGTGGCAGCGACTATGAAATTTGTCTCTTTTAATATCAACGGCCTGCGTGCCCGTCCCCATCAACTGGCAGCCATTGTCGAAAAACACCAACCGGATGTTATTGGCTTACAGGAGACAAAAGTCCACGACGATATGTTCCCTCTCGAAGAGGTAGCAAAGCTGGGTTATAACGTCTTTTATCACGGTCAGAAAGGCCACTACGGCGTAGCACTATTAACGAAAGAAACGCCGATTGCGGTGCGTCGTGGCTTCCCGGGTGATGGCGATGAAGCGCAGCGTCGTATCATCATGGCGGAAATTCCGTCGCCTCTGGGCAGCATCACGGTGATCAACGGCTATTTCCCGCAGGGCGAAAGCCGTGACCATGAAACCAAGTTCCCGGCCAAAGCCGCGTTTTATCAGAACCTACAAAACTACCTGGAGACTGAACTGAAGCGCGACAATCCGGTATTGATCATGGGTGATATGAATATCAGCCCAACCGACCTCGATATTGGTATTGGCGAAGAGAACCGTAAACGCTGGCTGCGTACCGGCAAATGTTCCTTCCTGCCAGAAGAGCGCGAGTGGATGGAACGTCTGCTGGGCTGGGGCCTGGTAGATACCTACCGTCACGCCTGGCCTGAAAAGAACGACCAGTTCTCGTGGTTTGATTACCGCTCAAAAGGCTTTGATGATAACCGTGGCCTGCGTATCGATCTGCTGCTGGCGAGCAAACCGCTGGCGGAGCGCTGCGAAGAAACCGGCATCGACTATGAAATCCGCAGCATGGAAAAGCCGTCCGACCATGCGCCTGTATGGGCTAAATTCCGCGTCTGATCGTCTGCGTATTTTCACTCTCCGGGCCTTGCCTGGAGAGTCTGTTTATTCTGTGCAAAATCAATAAAGCCACGGTAATACATTGTTGCGGCCGGAAATTTATTATATCTTCGCGCGCACTTTTCGCTGACGAAAACGCTACATTGCATTCGGTTTTACAGGAGAACCCCCATGAAAAAGAAGTTCGCATAACGCAGAATACCGGCTGCTAATTGTTGCGGTATTGTTCTGCGTTCTGGCGGGAGTTTTCCATCATTACGGTCTGACCGATCTGATCACCAATTTCCATCATTTACAAGATGTCATCGGCCAAAGCGGCCTGTTCGGCTATACCCTTTATATCCTGCTGTTTATAGTTGCCGCGCTGTGTCTGATCCCTGGCAGCATCCTGGTGATCGTCGGCGGTGTGCTGTTTGGCCCGGTGACAGGGACGCTTATCTCGTTAGTGGCGGCAACCACGGCTTCGGCGCTTTCGTTTATGCTGGCTCGCTGGCTTGGGCGGAAATTACTGTTGAAATACGTTGGCCATACGGCAACGTTTCAGGCTATCGAAAAAGGCATTGCCCATAGCGGAGTAGACTTTCTGATCCTGACCCGGCTCGTGCCACTGTTCCCCTATAACATTCAAAACTATGCCTATGGGCTGACGGCCATTCCGTTCTGGTCATTTACCGTGATATCTGCGCTAACCACCTTGCCCGGCATCTTTATCTATACGCTGATGTCGCACGAACTGGCCAGCGAAGGGATTAGCTGGGCATTTATCGGTAAGCTCAGCGTTGCGGGGCTGGCGCTATTCGTCCTCGTTCAGGCCGCCAAAGCCTGGGCGCGGCATAAACATGTCGATCCGGCGCCCGGTCACGAGTACGCGGGTAAATGATCAAGATGAATAAAGCGCGGCGGACACGCTATTACCGTATAAGCTTGCTTGCCCTGCTGCTGCTCGCCCTGATGGCGTGGGCGTGGATACCTGGCGTGAGTGATTTTCTTCACGGCAGTCTGGCGGCATTTACCACGCTCGATCAGCATGCTCTTGAGAACTTCATTCGTTCTTACGGAACCCAGGCGGCGGTCGTGTCGTTCTTCCTGATGATCTTACAGGCCATCGTCGCGCCGCTTCCCGCCTTTGTGATCACCTTTGCCAATGCCTCGCTGTTTGGCGCATTTTGGGGCGGCGTACTGTCCTGGAGCAGCGCGATGGCAGGCGCGGCGCTGTGCTTTTTTATTGCCCGCGTTTTAGGTCGCAGCGCGGTGGAAAAACTGACCGGAAAAACGGTGCTGAACAACATGGACTCTTTTTTCGAGCGCTATGGCAAGCACACAATTCTTGTCTGTCGCCTATTACCTTTTGTGCCGTTCGACCCGGTAAGCTACGCAGCAGGCCTGACCTCGATTCGTTTTCGCCATTTCTTCATCGCCACCGGCATCGGTCAGTTACCGGCCACTATCGTCTATTCATGGGCTGGTAGCCTGTTAACCGGCGGCACATTTTGGTTTGTTACCGGCCTGTTCATCCTGTTCGCTCTGAGCGTGGTGATTGCCGTGGCCAGAAGCCTTTATCTTGAGCATCAACGGAAAAAGACCTGAGTCTTTCCCCCATTTTTAGCAAGGGAGATATTATGCGTTACTGCTTATTGTGCCTGAGTTTGCTGCTCTCTCCGCTGGCGGCTTTCGCCGAGGACGCCAGTTGGCAGCAAATCAAAAATGACGCCCGCGGTCAGACGGTGTGGTTCAACGCCTGGGGTGGCGACAACGCAGTTAACCAGTATCTCGACTGGGTTAGCGGCGAGATGAAAACACACTATGCCATTAACCTGAAAATCGTACGCCTGGCGGATGCCGCCGACGCCGTAAAACGTATCCAGACGGAAGCGGCATCCGGGCGAAAAACCGGTGGATCGGTCGATTTACTGTGGGTGAACGGCGAAAATTTCCGCACGCTGAAAGAAGCCGGGTTGCTACAGACCCAGTGGGCGCAAACGCTGCCTAACTGGCGCTATGTTGATACCCAGAAACCGGTGAATGAAGACTTTTCCATTCCAACGGAGGGGGCTGAATCACCGTGGGGCGGCGCACAGCTTACATTTATTGCCAGGCACGATCTCACCGCGCAGCCGCCGCAATCCCCGCAGGCACTGCTTGAGTTTGCCCAGGCGCACCCTGGCACGGTGACCTATCCGCGGCCGCCAGACTTTACCGGAACGGCTTTTCTGGAGCAGTTGTTAATTTCGCTCACCAACAAACCGCAGGCGCTGAAAATAGCGCCAGATGCGTCCACATTCGCCGACGTTACCGCTCCATTGTGGCATTACCTTGATGCTTTGCATCCTGCCCTGTGGCGCGAAGGTAAAGATTTTCCGCCCACGCCCGCGCGAATGGATGCGCTGCTCAACGGTGGCACCCTGCATTTATCAATGACCTTTAATCCTGCCCACGCGCAGCAAAAAGTGGCCAGCGGTGAATTACCCAAAAGCAGCTATAGTTTTGGTTTCTCACAGGGCATGCTCGGCAACGTGCATTTTGTCACCATTCCAGCGAATGCGCGTGCCAGCGCCGGAGCGAAAGTCGTGGCAAATTTCCTGCTTTCACCCGAAGCGCAGCTGCGTAAAGCCGACCCGTCAGTCTGGGGAGATCCTTCGGTGCTTGATCCACAAAAATTGCCTGTCGACCAGCGTAATGCGCTGCTGGCGCGGATCCCACAAGGGCTCCCTGCCATGCTGCCAGAACCGCATGCTGCATGGGTAAACGCTCTGGAACAAGAATGGCTACGCCGCTACGGTACACATTAATTCTGCTACTCTGGGCCATCATGGCGGGCGTTTATCTGCCGCTGGCGCCAGCGGCTTTTTCTCTGATAACGCCGGCGCTGAGCACCAGACACTGGCTGGCGCTATTTAGCGATCCTCAACTCCCGCAGGCGTTACTGGCAACGCTGGTTTCCGTAAGCCTCGCGGCTGGCGGCGCGCTGATCATCGCCCTGCTGGCGATCCTCGCCTTATGGCCCGGCGCAGGCTGGGCGCGTCTGTGCACGCGTCTTCCGTGGCTGCTGGCGATTCCGCACGTTGCCTTCGCCACCAGCGTGCTGTTGGTTTTTGCCGAAGGCGGCATGCTCTGGCAATGGCTCCCGTTTCACAGCTCCCAGCCTGACCGCTACGGCATTGGGCTTGGCGTGACGCTGGCGGTAAAAGAGAGTGCCTTTTTGTTATGGATCCTCTCAGCTCTGCTGAGTGAAAAACAGCTTTCGCAGCAGGTTATCGTCCTGGATTCGCTGGGTTACAGCCGACTGCAATGCCTGAACTGGCTGGTTCTGCCCTCTCTCGCCCCCGCGTTAGGCAAAGCCATGCTGGCGATCGTCGCCTGGTCGCTCTCGGTAGTGGATGTAGCAATCGTCCTTGGTCCCGGAAACCCACCAACGCTTGCCGTGTTGAGCTGGCAATGGCTCAGTCAGGGCGATGCCGAGCAACAGGCTAAAGGAGCACTCGCCAGCCTGCTGCTGGTACTGCTGCTACTCATCATCGCGCTGGCGGGGTATCTGCTCTGGCGCGCCTGGCAACGCACTATTCCCGCAGTAAACGGGGAACGCCTGCGTTTTTCATCCTGTACAATCGGCCGTTCGCTGGTACAACTTTTGCCCTTTGGCGGTGTGGTGTGCGCGCTGGTTCTGGCGCTGATCGCCAGCTATTCGTCGCTAAATAGCGAGGCGCTCAGCACTAGCCTGCAACTGGGGCTTCTCTCCAGCGTGCTGGCGCTGCTGATACTTTTTGCCTGGCTGGAATGGGGTCCGCAAACCGGACACCGTTGGGTCTGGCTACCGCTCATTTTGCCTGCACTGCCGCTGGTAACTGGACAGTATCTGTTGGCGTTATATGCCGGACAGGATGGGTTGATGATAACCATTGTCTGGGGACACCTGCTGTGGGTGATGCCATGGATGCTGTTTGTGCTCAAACCGGCGTGGCAACGCATTGACCCACGATTGATTTTGATTGCGCAAACGCTGGGTTGGACCCGGGGCCGCATATTCTGGCAAGTAAAATGTCCGCAGCTGGCGCGCCCGGCGCTGGTTGCCTTCGCGGTAGGGTTCTCAGTCAGTATCGCCCAGTATATGCCGACGCTGTGGTTAGGCGCCGGGCGCTATCCCACGCTGACCACCGAAGCGGTGGCATTAAGCAGCGGCGGTAGCACCGCCATTCTGGCAACCCAGGCGCTATGGCAGCTTCTGTTACCGCTTATAATTTTCGCACTGGCGGCGTTCCTCGCTGCGTTGATTGGCCGCTTTCGACAAGGACTCCGCTAATGCTCATTGTACAAGGCGTTTCGTTGTACCAGGGTACGACAGCGCTACTGAAGGACGTTAATTTCCAGGTTAATAAAAGTGACATTGTCACCATTATGGGACCTTCCGGCAGCGGTAAGTCTTCGTTATTTTCGTGGATGATCGGGGCGTTGTCTCCTCAGTTTCAGGCGTCAGGCGAACTGTGGCTCAACGAACAGCGCGTAGACACACTGCCTACCGCGCAGCGCCAGATTGGCATTCTGTTTCAGGATGCGCTGCTGTTTGACCATTTCAGCGTTGGGCAGAATTTACTGCTGGCCTTACCCGCCAGCGTGCAAGGTCCCGCCAGACGCCATGCGGTGGAAAGCGCCCTCGCACGCGCGGGCCTGGCAGGATTTTATTCACGCGATCCGGCTTCGCTCTCCGGCGGGCAACGCTCGCGTGTCGCCCTGCTTCGCGCGCTGCTGGCGCAACCCCAGGCGCTGTTACTCGATGAACCCTTTAGCCGGCTGGATGCGTCGCTGCGCGATACCTTTCGCCAGTGGGTCTTCACCGAAGTACGTAAACTGGGTATTCCGGTGGTCCAGGTTACCCACGATGCGCAGGACGTTCCGCCAGCAGGTCGCGTATTACAGATGGAAAACTGGGCGTGAATGTGGCGATATGCTGCGTTAACGCAAGGTTTTTACTTAACTGGCGGCACAGAATGTCGTCCTCTTTTTCAACGTCGGGCTATTCGATGAAACGTGTTTCTCAAATGACCGCGCTGGCACTGGCTTTAGGGCTCGCTTGCGCTTCTTCCTGGGCTGCTGAAACAGCACAGACGCTCACCCTCAACCAGTTACAGCAAAAGCAAGGCGCGGCGATCGATACCCGTCAGAGCGCTTTTTACAACGGCTGGCCGCAATCGCTTAATGGTCCTTCAGGACACGAGCCTTCCGCACTGAACCTGTCTGCCGCCTGGCTCGACAAGATGAATGATGAACAACTCAGCGCCTGGGTTAAGGCACATCACCTGAAAACTGACGCGCCGGTGGCATTGTATGGCAGCGATACTGACATGCAGGCCGTCAAATCCCGCCTGCAGAAAGTCGGCTTTAACGCTATCTCAACCCTCAGCGATGCGCTTACGGACCCTGCCCGCCTGCAACGTCTGCCGCACTTCGAACAGTTGGTTTACCCGCAGTGGCTGCACGACCTTCAGCAGGGTAAAGAGGTAACCGCCAAACCGGCCGGTGACTGGAAAGTGATTGAAGCCGCCTGGGGCGCGCCGAAGTTGTATCTGCTCAGCCATATCCCTGGCGCGGGCTATATTGATACCAACGAAGTCGAAAGCGAACCGCTGTGGAATAAAGTGTCCGACGCGCAGCTCAAAGCGATGCTGGCGAAACACGGCATCCGCCACGACACCACGGTGATTTTATACGGCCGCGATGTCTACGCCGCCGCGCGCGTGGCACAAATTATGCTGTATGCAGGTGTGAAAGATGTTCGTCTGCTCGACGGCGGCTGGCAGACCTGGTCTGACTCAGGTTTACCGGTCGAACGCGGTACGGCACCAACGGTGAAGCCTGAACCTGATTTCGGCGTGACGATCCCTGCCCAACCGCAACTGATGCTGGATATGGAACAGGCTCGCGGTCTGCTGCATCGCCAGGATGCGTCTTTGGTGAGCATTCGTTCATGGCCGGAATTTATCGGTACGACCAGCGGCTATAGCTACATTAAGCCAAAAGGTGAGATCGCAGGGGCGCGTTGGGGCCATGCAGGCAGCGACTCCACCCACATGGAAGATTTCCATAACCCGGATGGCACCATGCGCAGCGCCGATGATATCGCCGCCATGTGGAAGCAATGGAATATCCTGCCAGAGCAACAGGTCTCATTCTATTGTGGTACCGGCTGGCGTGCTTCGGAAACGTTTATGTATGCCCGCGCAATGGGCTGGAAAAACGTCTCCGTCTACGACGGCGGCTGGTATGAGTGGAGCAGCTCTCCGAAAAACCCGATCGCCAGCGGTGAACGGGGTCCGGACGCCAGCAAGTAAGATTGTCATTGTTGCCGGATGCAGCGAGAACGCTTTACCCAGCCTACATAAACCATCGTTGTAGGCCAAATAAGCGAAGCGCATCCGGCAACGCACTACGTTACGCCTGACGCTGGACCGCTTTCAGCGTCAGATATCCGCTCCAGATCCGGGTGAACGTCGTCATCCAGCACAGCGCGCCAAAGACCCACGCCATTACGGCAAAATATTCCGGGAACAGACATCCCAACACAAACAGCAAAATCGTCTCGGTTCCTTCGGTCAGTCCGCCCAGATAATAAAACGATTTATGCGCATAACCGGGGTTATCAATCTGATGCTTTGCCGCCAGCGCGGCGAAGGCCAGGAAGCTGCTGCCGGTGCCAATAAACGCGAACAACAGCCAACCGCCTGCCAGCGCATTTTGCGCCGGCGCAGCAAGAATAAAACCAAACGGCACTAAGGCGTAAAACAGAAAATCGAGCGAGATATCGAGAAATCCTCCCGCGTCCGTTAGCCCTCTGCGCCGTGCCAGCGCCCCATCCAGCCCGTCAAACAGCCGATTGAGTACAATGGCCACCAGCGCCGCCATATACCAGCCTAACGCCAGAAATGGCAACGCCAGCACGCCAATAGCAAAACCGACCAGCGTAAGTCCGTCCGGGGTAATCGCCGGTTGATCAATGATGCCCACGCAGCGATGCAAAAGCGGTTTTAATCGCGGATGAAGATGGCGGTCAAGCATGCGGGCGTCCTTTAAAACTGTCGCACAGTCCCTGGGAGGGAATATCGAGAGCGGCATTAAAACGCGCCGAGAGATTTTGAAACGCAATCAGCGCGGTCATTTCAGTAATGGCGTCATCGGTAAAATACTGCTTCATCTGCGCTTTCAGCGCATCGTCAACCTGTGGTGGCGTTGCGGTGACCGCATCAGCATAGGCCAGCCCTACACGTTCTTCTGCGCTAAATAGCGTCGATTCTTGCCAGTTGGCAACCTGTAAGACTTTATCCAGCGCGCCGCAGCGTTCAGCCAGCCGTAAACTGTTGGCGTCAACGCAGAAAGCGCAATGGCACACCTGAGAAACGCGGGTCATCAACAGCGCGCGCATCACCGGCGACAGGCGCGCCTTTTTACGCTCCAGAAACCCGACAAACAGCGCCACCAGCCAGAACAGGAACGGCATCCGCCCCCACCAGCGCGTGGGATGCAGCACATCGCCATAATGTTTTTTCTGCGTAGCAACGAGCGGTTGCAAACTGGAAGGGATACGCGTTAACGGTTTTACCCACGACTGAGGATCGTTCAACGGTGGCTCCTGAATACTTTAGATAAAACAAAGATAACGATAGTATGTCATTTTCTACCGTTAGATCTTGATGAATATAATGAAAACCCTCGACGTGGTCGCCGCTATCATTGAACGTGATGGCAAAATTTTACTGGCTCAACGCCCGCAGCATGCGGATCAGTCAGGTATGTGGGAGTTTGCTGGCGGTAAGGTTGAGCCGGGGGAAAGTCAGCCAGAGGCGCTGGTCCGTGAACTGCGTGAAGAGTTGGGCATCGAGGCGGTCGTTGGGCGCTACATTGCCAGCCATCAACGCGAGGTTTCAGGCCGACTCATTCACTTACATGCCTGGCATGTACCGTCATATCAGGGGGAGCTGAAAGTGTATGAACATCAGGATATCGTCTGGTGTTCACCCGAAGAGGCGCTGCGTTATCCGCTGGCGCCTGCCGATATCCCGCTATTAGAAGCGTTTATCCTTTTACGCGACGCCAGACCAGCGGATTCGTGCTGATCGTTTTATCATCACGCTGGCACTGAAGCAAAACGCCATCCGCTTTAATCACCGCCCCTTCTGAGTAGTTTTGATCCTGATAAATACAGCACTGACTACAGGGTTGCGCCCGCTGACCGCTGGAACTGAACACTTCCGGCGGGACATTCACCTGCACGTCCGGGCGATAGAGCTGATTTGCCAGCGTCGCGCTGGACACCAGTGCCAACGCTCCTGCCATGATTATACGGCGCATATTCTTTCCTTTTTGACTGACAGTTATGCTCAGTATAACGGTATAAACCGGCAGAAACTTTAGCCCTTGCCATCATCGCTTTTGGTTATGACCCACGCCGCAATATTAATTTACTTAGCGCGGTTAATTTTTTCTTGCGTCCCGTCACACTGCTGATGTTATAGTCAAAAACTGCAAAACACTTAACACAAAAATCAAAAATATAACCATATCAATACATAAGAGGTACTTATATCTATGGATCAGACACGTTCTCTGGAGTCATTCCTTAACCATGTGCAAAAGCGCGACCCGAATCAGACCGAGTTCGCGCAAGCCGTTCGTGAGGTAATGACGACACTGTGGCCCTTCCTCGAGCAAAACCCGCGTTATCGTCAGATGTCGTTGCTGGAACGTCTGGTTGAACCGGAGCGCGTGATCCAGTTCCGCGTCGTCTGGCTGGACGATCGCAATCAGGTGCAGGTCAACCGCGCGTGGCGCGTGCAGTTTAGCTCCGCCATTGGCCCATACAAAGGCGGGATGCGTTTCCACCCTTCCGTGAACCTGTCGATCCTGAAATTCCTTGGCTTCGAGCAAACATTTAAAAACGCCCTCACCACGCTGCCAATGGGCGGGGGTAAAGGCGGGAGCGATTTCGATCCTAAAGGTAAAAGCGAAGGCGAAATCATGCGTTTTTGTCAGGCACTGATGACCGAACTGTTCCGCCATTTAGGACCCGATACCGATGTTCCAGCGGGCGATATCGGCGTAGGCGGTCGTGAAGTCGGCTTTATGGCCGGGATGATGAAAAAACTGTCCAACAACAGCGCCTGTGTCTTTACCGGTAAAGGTCTCTCTTTCGGCGGCAGCCTGATTCGCCCGGAAGCTACCGGCTACGGTCTGGTGTACTTCACCGAAGCGATGCTCAAACGCCATGGCCTGGGCTTTGAAGGCATGCGCGTGGCCGTCTCTGGTTCCGGTAACGTGGCGCAATTCGCCATTGAGAAAGCCATGGAGTTTGGCGCGCGAGTAGTCACCGCCTCCGACTCCAGCGGAACTGTGGTCGACGAAAGCGGATTTACCAAAGAAAAACTGGCGCGTCTGTGCGCGATCAAAGACAGCCGCGACGGCCGCGTGGCGGATTACGCCCGCGAATTTGGCCTGACCTATCTGGAAGGCCAACAGCCGTGGTCGGTTCCGGTTGATATCGCCCTGCCGTGCGCCACCCAGAACGAACTTGATGTCGATGCGGCACGCGTGCTGATCGCCAACGGCGTGAAGGCTGTCGCCGAAGGGGCAAACATGCCTACCACCATCGAGGCCACCGATCTGTTCCTGGAAGCCGGTGTAATGTTCGCGCCGGGTAAAGCGGCCAACGCGGGAGGCGTAGCGACATCCGGTCTGGAAATGGCGCAGAACGCCGCACGTCTGGGCTGGAAAGCGGAGAAAGTGGATGCGCGCCTGCATCACATCATGCTGGATATTCATCATGCCTGCGTCGAGTACGGCGGCGAAAGTAAGCAAACCAACTACGTACGTGGCGCCAACATCGCGGGATTCGTGAAAGTTGCCGACGCGATGTTGGGCCAGGGTGTGATTTAATTCAGATCTGTTGTTCCCGTAGGCTAGATACGGCACACGTGCCTTATCCAGCCTAAGAGCGCACTACAGGCCCGCCTCTTCAGATGGCGGGCTTTTTTTCGCCGTGCGTTTACGCGGCGCGCTCTTTTTCTTGTCACCACCACTACTACCCGGTGCGGCAATACCACGGAAGCGTCGTACCGGCGTGCTGCGCGCCTGATCGATTAGCTGATACAGCGTCCCCACCAGCGGCTGCATGAAATCCTGATATCGACACTGTTTTTCGCTGATTTGGGTCAGGATAGATTCCCAGTGCGCAGTCATATCCGGACGCGTCGCCATTTCAGGCAGCGAATGAAACAGCGCTTTTCCGGCATCGGTAGAATGAATATAGCGCCCCTTCTTCACCAGGAAACCACGCTTAAACAGCAGCTCGATAATCCCGGCGCGCGTCGCTTCCGTTCCCAGTCCGTCCGTTGCGCGCAGGATCTTTTTCAGATCTTTATCCTGCACAAAGCGCGCGATTCCGGTCATCGCTGACAGCAGCGTGGCATCGGTAAAGTGCCGCGGAGGCTGGGTCTGTCGTTCAACCACTTCGCCTTTTTCGCACAGCAGCTCGTCGTCTTTTGCCACCACCGGCAGCGGCGTCCCGTCGTTATCTTCGTCGCGCTCTTTGTTGCCAAGCAGCGTACGCCATCCGGCCTCTGCTAGAAAACGGGCTTTGGCGACAAACTTACCTTTCGCGATATCCAGCTCAATAACGCACTTCCTGAATACCGCATCCGCGCAAAACTGCATCAGATATTGACGGGCAATCAGGTTGTATATCTTCGCTTCATTATCGTTCAGGTTGATGGACGAACTGCGCGCGGTTGGAATGATGGCGTGGTGCGCATCCACTTTTTTATCATCCCAACAGCGGTTTCGCGTATCGGGATTGACCGCCGGTTGCGGAAGCAGATCCGGCGCATGGACGCTAATCGCGTTCAGCACCGCGTGACGTCCGGCAAAGTGTTCTTCCGGCAGATAACGGCTATCCGAACGCGGATAGGTGATCAGTTTATGGGTTTCATACAGCTTCTGGCAGATATCCAGAACGTTTTGCGCACTTAAGCCAAAGCGTTTCGCCGCTTCAATCTGCAACGCCGACAGCGAAAACGGCAGCGGCGCGGATTCTGATTCCCGTTTATCGTTATAGCTGGTGACGATCGCCGGCTGACCGTTAATGCGATTTACCACGTGTTCAGCCAACGTGCGGTTTAGCAAGCGCCCTTCTTCATCCTGATACGGCTCACACGCTTCGCTCGGCTGCCAGATAGCGGTAAACCGCTCATCGGCGGGCGTCACGATATGCGCTTTCACCTCGAAGAAGTCTTTGGCAACGAAGTTTTCAATCTCTTCATCGCGGCGCACAACCAGTCCGAGCACCGGCGTTTGCACGCGCCCGACCGAAAGTACGCCCTGATAGCCCGCGTTACGCCCCAGAATGGTATAAGCGCGCGTCATGTTGATACCGTACAGCCAGTCCGCCCGCGCTCGCGCCAGTGCCGACACGCACAGGGGGATGAACTCACTGTTGGCGCGCAGACGCTCAATCGCCCGCTCGACGGCCTGCGGGTTGAGGTCGTTAATCAGGCAGCGTTGCACCTGCTGGCGCTTTTCAGGGGCCAGTTGCAGGTAATCCAGCACTTCATCCACCAGCAGTTGTCCTTCACGATCGGGGTCACCTGCGTGAATGACTTCACTGGCCTCATGCAAAAATCGCTTAATAACGTTGAGCTGTTTGGTCACCGAGGGACGCGGCTGCAGTTGCCACTTTTCCGGGACAATCGGCAGATCAACCAGACTCCAGCGAGCATAACGACTGTCGTAGGCATCTGGCTGCGCCTGCTCAAGCAGGTGACCAATACACCAGGTCACCACTTGCCCGTTTCCGCACTCGATAAAACCGTCACCTTTGCGATGCGGCTTCGGCAGCACATCGGCGATAGCGCGCGCCAGACTCGGTTTTTCGGCAATAAACAACCGCATCGAGTTAACGGATCTCAACCATGGCGCGACCGCCACGAGCTTCCACTAACTCACCAATCGCAGTGAGGTCGATGCCAAACTGCGCCGCTGCCGCTTTAACTTCGGCTTCAGCTTCCGGCGTTACCGCTAACAGCAGACCACCGGAAGTTTGCGGATCGCAGAGCAAATCGCGAACCGACTGCGGCATTTCACCCATCAGGTGTCCGTAGCTGGCAAAGTTACGCTGGGTACCGCCCGGCACCGCGCCCTGCGCGATGTATTCTTCAACACCTGGCAGCTTAGGAATAGCCTGGTAGACGATCTGCGCCTGAACGCCGGCCCCCTGACACATCTCGCTCAGATGCCCCAGCAGCCCAAAACCGGTAACGTCGGTCATGGCTTTCACGCCGTCGATATCGGCAAATGCCGCCCCGGCAATGTTCATCCGGCACATTACTTCCGTCGCCAGCCCTTTGTGCTCGTCCTTCAGCAGCGATTTTTTCTCTGCGGTGGTCAGGACACCAATACCCAGAGGCTTGGTCAAAAACAGCTTGCATCCCGCCTCGGCGGTGCTGTTTTTCTTCACGCGTTCAGTTGGAACAACGCCGGTTACCGCAAGACCAAAGATAGGCTCAGGGGCATCGATAGAGTGCCCCCCCGCCAGCGCGATACCCGCCTGACGGCAGGCAAAGCGTCCGCCTTCGGTTACTTCGCGGGCGATTTCCGGCGCCAGCTTATCAAGCGGCCAGCCCAGGATAGCAATTGCCATAATCGGTTTGCCGCCCATGGCGAAAATATCGCTGATGGCGTTGGTGGCGGCGATGCGGCCAAAATCAAACGGATTATCGACAATCGGCATAAAGAAATCGGTAGTGCTGATTACGCTGGTGCCGTTCCCCAGATCGTATACAGCCGCGTCGTCGCGGGTTTCATTACCCACCAGTAAGTTTGGATCAACAAACTTCGCCTGCTCACTGTGCAGGATGGTTTCCAGCACTTTTGGGGAAATTTTACAACCGCAACCGGCTCCGTGGCTGTATTGCGTTAAACGAATAGCTTGCTCGCTCATGGACATCTCCTGTCATTGCAATCCGGATATGGTAGCGCTCATTCCATGATGTGGTAAGAGTGACTGTCTGAATTCGGGTGCCTTTGCTCATAATCCAGACAGTTTTGCCGTTGATATCAGAAATAACGGACGAATGCGCTCGGATCGGCAAGGGTAATCGTCGTGGATGCTTTCAACTGTGGTGTGCCCAGATAGAGAAAACCGACGATTTTATCTTGTGGGCGACAGTCAAACGCTTCGCGGACGACCTCACTTTCGGTTAATGCGCCACTGCGCCAGATACCGCCAAAGCCCTGGGCAATGGCAGCCATCTGCATGGCCATCACCGCACAACCGGCAGACATTTCCTGTTCCCATAGCGGAACCTTGTCGTTTGCTTCACATTTCGCCACCACGGTAATAATCAGCGGCGCGCGAAACGGCGCGCTGCGCACTTTTTCCTGGGCCTTCTCATCGCTGCCAGATGCAATAGCGCCTTTTTCAAGCACGGCGGCAAAGCATTCACGCCCTTCGCCCTCAATGACAAAGAATTGCCACGGTTGCAGCGTTTTGTGGTCCGGCGCGCGCATTCCCGCACGCAGAATATTTTGCAGTTGCTCTCCTGCCGGGGCCGGTTCGACGAGACGAGAGGCGCTACGACGGGTCATAAGTAATTCGAGTGCATCCATTTGCTTAACTCCAACAATGAAATTTGTTCACAAAATTAACACGTGAGCGGATTTTGTTACAGCACAGGCGGTGATTCCTGCTGACAAGTGCCTGTCGGGTCATTACGATAGCCTCATCTTATCGCCTTTCTCCGGGATTTCGGGGTGGCGTGTTGTTAATTGGTAGGGAGAATACATGCGAACCCTGTGGCGATTTATTGCCGGATTTTTTAAATGGACATGGCGATTACTCAATTTCGTCCGTGAATTTGTGCTTAACCTGTTCTTCATCTTTTTGGTGCTGGTTGGCGTGGGCATCTGGATGCAGGTCAGCAGCAGCAACACCAGCGAACACGCTGAGCGAGGCGCGCTGCTGCTGGATATCTCCGGGGTGATTGTCGATAAGCCTTCGAGCACCAGTCGTTTAAGCGTTATTGGCCGTCAGCTGTTTGGCGCCAGTTCCGATCGTCTGCAGGAAAACTCCCTGTTCGATATCGTGAATACGATTCGCCAGGCAAAAGATGATCGCAACATCACCGGCATCGTGATGGATCTGAAAAATTTTGCCGGGGCAGACCAGCCTTCCATGCAGTATATCGGCAAAGCACTGCGGGAATTCCGCGACAGCGGTAAACCGGTCTTTGCCGTGGGCGATAACTTCAGCCAGGGGCAGTATTACCTCGCCAGTTTTGCTAACAAAATTTACCTCTCTCCGCAGGGTTCCGTTGATCTGCACGGCTTTGCCACCAACGGTCTGTACTACAAGTCCCTGCTCGATAAGCTGAAAGTTTCCACGCACGTATTCCGCGTCGGGACCTATAAGTCTGCCGTAGAACCGTTTATCCGCGATGATATGTCTCCTGCCGCGCGTGAAGCCGACAGTCGCTGGATCGGCGAGCTGTGGCAGAACTATCTCGACACGGTCGCCGCCAACCGCCAGATCCCAGCTCAGCAGGTGTTCCCTGGCGCACAGGCGATGCTGGACGGTTTGACGAAGGTCGATGGAGATACGGCGAAATATGCGCTCGACAACAAACTGGTGGATGCACTCGCCTCCAGCGCCGAAGTCGAAAAAATGCTGACCAAACAGTTTGGCTGGAGCAAAGCGGATAAAAACTATCGCGCCGTCAGCTATTACGATTATTCGCTGAAAACACCGGCGGATACCGGAGACAGCATTGGCGTTATCTTCGCCAACGGCGCGATTATGGACGGTGAAGAAACCCCAGGAAATGTGGGGGGCGACACCACTGCCGCACAAATCCGCGAAGCACGTCTCGATCCGAAAGTGAAAGCTATTGTACTGCGCGTGAACAGTCCTGGCGGCAGCGTCAGCGCCTCGGAAGTCATTCGTGCTGAGCTGGCTGCGGCAAAAGCGGCGGGTAAACCGGTTGTCGTGTCCATGGGCGGCATGGCGGCCTCCGGTGGCTACTGGATCTCCACCCCAGCCAGTTACATTGTGGCAAACCCCAGCACGTTAACCGGTTCAATCGGGATCTTTGGTGTGATCAACACCGTAGAAAACAGTCTGGATTCCATTGGTGTACATACCGATGGCGTGGCCACTTCCCCGCTGGCGGATATCTCCATCACCAAAGCGTTACCGCCTGAAGTGCAGCAAATGATGCAATTGAGCATTGAAAATGGCTATAAGCGCTTTATCACGCTGGTCGCGGATGCACGTAAGACAACCCCTGAGCAGATTGACAAAATCGCGCAGGGTCACGTCTGGACCGGTCAGGATGCGAAAGCCAACGGACTGGTAGACAGCCTCGGTGATTTTGACGACGCCATCGCGAAAGCGGCTGAGCTTGCCAAGCTGAAACAGTGGCACATTGCGTATTATCAGGATGAACCGACATTCGTCGATATGGTAATGGACAGCATGTCAGGCTCCGTTCGCGCCATGCTGCCCGAAGCTATTCAGGCCATGCTCCCGGCGCCGCTTGCTTCTGCGGCCAGTGCAGTTAAAGCGGAAAGCGATAAGCTGGCCGCGTTTAACGATCCGCAAAACCGATATGCGTTTTGCCTGACCTGCGCCAACGTTCGCTAACAATTGCCCCCTCTTCGGGATGAAGAGGGGTTTTCATTGAGACAGAAGAAAAGTCATGCAAAAGAAATCGATTTACGTTGCCTATACCGGCGGTACCATTGGTATGCAGCGCTCAGAACAGGGTTATATTCCAGTTTCTGGTCATCTCCAGCGTCAACTGGCATTGATGCCTGAATTCCACCGCCCGGAGATGCCAGACTTCACCATCCACGAATACGTCCCGTTGATGGATTCCTCCGACATGACGCCGGAAGACTGGCAGCATATTGCGGAAGACATTAAAGCACACTACGACGATTACGATGGTTTTGTCATTCTGCACGGCACCGACACCATGGCGTTTACGGCTTCAGCGCTCTCTTTTATGTTGGAGAACCTGGGTAAACCGGTAATTGTGACAGGGTCACAAATCCCGCTGGCAGAGCTACGTTCAGACGGGCAAATCAACCTGCTCAATGCGCTGTACGTTGCGGCAAATTATCCGATCAATGAAGTAACCCTGTTTTTCAACAATCGACTGTTTCGCGGCAACCGTACCACTAAAGCGCACGCCGATGGCTTTGACGCCTTTGCCTCACCCAACCTTGCGCCGCTACTGGAAGCCGGGATCCACATCCGTCGACTGGGAACTCCGCCAGCACCGCACGGCGCAGGTGAACTGATTGTTCATCCTATTACTCCACAACCGATTGGCGTAGTCACCATTTACCCAGGTATCTCCGCTGATGTGGTGCGTAACTTCCTGCGCCAGCCGGTAAAAGCGTTAATTTTGCGCTCCTACGGCGTGGGCAATGCACCGCAAAATAAAGAGTTTCTGCAAGAACTTGAAGATGCGAGCTCACGTGGCATTGTGGTGGTGAACCTGACCCAGTGTATGTCCGGCAAGGTAAACATGGGTGGCTACGCGACGGGTAATGCCCTCGCCCACGCTGGCGTGATTGGCGGCGCGGATATGACCGTCGAAGCCACGCTCACCAAATTGCATTATTTACTCAGTCAGGGACTGGATGTGCAGAGCATTCGTGAAGCTATGACGCAAAATCTGCGCGGCGAGCTCACCCCGGACGAATAAAGGAGTCTATGCCCATGGCCCGAGCCTTACTGTTGGTTGATTTACAAAATGACTTTTGTGCCGGCGGCGCTCTCGCTGTTCCGCAAGGCGACAGCACAATCGAGATTGCCAACCGTCTGATTGACTGGTGCGCCCTACGCGGCGACACGGTTGTTGCCAGTCTGGACTGGCATCCGGCTAATCACGGTAGTTTTGCCAGCCAGCATCAGGTCGCCCCCTACAGTCAGGGACAACTGGATGGTCTGGCGCAAACGTTCTGGCCCGATCATTGCGTGCAAAACAGCGAAGGGGCGGCCCTGCATCCGCTGCTGAACCAGCGTGCAATAGCGAAAACCTTCACCAAAGGCGAGAACCCGCTGGTCGACAGTTACAGTGCATTTTTTGATAACGGTCGTCGTCAGGCAACCGCGCTGAACGCCTGGCTGCTCGAACACCGTATTGCTGAGCTTATTATCATGGGTCTGGCTAGCGACTATTGCGTTAAATTCACCGTTCTGGATGCGCTCGATCTTGGTTATACCGTCAGCGTTATTACCGACGGCTGCCGTGGCGTCAATATTCAACCCCAGGACAGTGCAGAGGCGTTTATGGAAATGGCCGCAGCGGGCGCGACGCTGTATACGCTTGATGACTGGCTGGAAACCCAGCGCTAATTGATGTCGACAGGATCCCCCCTGTCGGCACGTTATCTCAAGCCAGTGTCGAAATCTCTTCCAGCGAAACTTTGCGTGTTTCGATGCCAAAGCAAAAAAGAATCAGCGCGCACAGCACCAGCATTATGCCTAGCACGATAAAGACCGTAATCGAGCCGTAGCGGGTCAACAAGATAGCGACGCCATAGGGCGTAAACACTGCGACAATTCTTCCCACGGCATTCACAAAGCCCGATCCCCGCAATCTAAGGTGTGTGGGCCACAGTTCGGGGACATATACCGCAGAGGCAAAGCACACGTACATATACAAAAAAAAGATCATCACCAGCCCGTAGCTCAAAATAGCCCACTCTTCGGTTTGAATCGAATAGAAATATCCGAGCAGCGCGATAATAATCAACAAGAATGAACCAAACAATCGCCGTGGAAAACGATCGATAATCAGTGTGGTAATAAATATCCCAACGGGTGCGCCAATCATAATTATCGCGGTCATAAAAATAGATTTCGTCACATCGATTCCCGAATTAACAAAAATCGTCGGGATCCATACCGTAATGGTATAGAGCGAAATATTCATCGCGATAAGCACGGTGATTGCCACCAGCGTACAACGCAACATCGGCCCTTTGAACAAGAGCCAGAATGAATCACTTTCCGTGCTTATATCCGCCGTTAGGCAATCGCTATGGCAGGGAGGTAAAGTGATGTTTTTTTCTTTCTGAATTTGCAGTTCCACCTGCAGAAGATGTTTTTCAGCTTCTTTTCTCTTTCCTTTGCCAGCCAGCCAACGAGGAGATTCAATATAATACTTTCCCGACAGATACCATGCTAAGAGCATCGCCATGCCACCGAGTAAAAACATCATCCGCCAGCTTAGAAAGGCGATAATCACAACGCCAATCGCCGCTGAAAGCATCGGCGACCAGTTGCCGACAAACGACAGGCGAGCAGACCACTTCCCACGCACCCCGGGCGGAATAAATTCAGTAAATGAGGCATAGCCCACCATAATCAGCGCTCCCATTCCGCTCCCCATTAGGAAGCGGAAAAAGATAAGCCAATACATGTTAGGCACAAACGTTGCCGCACAGGCAGAGACCCCGACGATCAGCAAATTGAAGCGGAACGCTTTGCGTCGACCAAGATAATCACCAATAAAGCCACCGGTTAGTGAGCCAATAAAATAGCCAAACATCAGAGCCGAGGTAAACGCGGCGTTGAGGTAATTATTTGACCAACCGGTACTGACTAATTTTGCCAACACCACATTCCCGGAATAGCTGAGAAAACCGGTGACTAATAAACTAAAACTGATAATGCCGAAAATACGAAAATGAAATCGAGATAAAGGCAAGCGATCTAATCTTGCACCGATAGGGTCACATTGTTCCATCTGGATGCCTCAAATTAAGCTAAATAGAAAGTATGGCGATCGCGGCAGAAAAAATCTCACCGCGCCATCCATCATCATTAGATTCTTATGGCATTTTCCAGGTGCAAACTAAAATAATATCGACACGACCCACGTTAAAATTAATATACGAGTTGAATATTATTTTCTTTGCAAAATGCAATCCACTCTGCACCCGGTGCCTTATTGGTTATTAGGTAATTAATATGGCTAAAGTCCACGAGCTGGACGAACGCTTTACGATCGAACTTAGAATGATCAACCAACAGAGCCACCTCGGTCGCCTGGCGGATCATCGTCTTTTTGATTTCCGCTTCCGCTTCGTTAGAGTCAAGCGCTCCGCTCTGCATATCCAGACCTTTGCAGCTCATCACCAGGATATCAACATGATAGCGGCTGATAATCTCCTTGGTGATCCTTCCCTGAAGCGACAGCGTATTCTTATTTAATTCACCGCCAGTAGAAACAACGTTAATTTCTGACTGTGCAAGTTCATGAAAAGCTTCAGCCGAGTTGGTCAGTAGCGTCAGATCGTTTCTTTCCTTCAACAGTTTCAATAATTCCATCGCGGTACTGCTGGCGTCGGCAGCCATGGTGGTCTTATTTTTAATGAACGGTAATGCATTACGGGCAATGATCTGCTTTTCTTCAAAAAAAGATTTTGCACGCTTATAAAAATGGATATTGTCGGACAACGCGGTTGTATTGAGTACAGCACCGCCATATGTTCGGGTCAAAAAACCTTCATCTTCCAGTTTTTCCAGATCACGGCGAATCGTTTCTTCAGTCACCTGAAAGATCGAACTTAAATTAGATACCGCTACTTTCTTATCATTCACCACCATTTGCTTAATGGCCTGAATCCTGTCTTTTGCCGCCACGATGACACCTCTGTTTCCTGCAAAGTAATAATAAGACCCAAGTATCTCACAGGCCATGTTTATTTTCAAAATAACATGTCTGAATCACAGATTTTAGTGCTATTTTACACAGAAACAGAGGTGAACCCCATTTGGCTTATTTTGTATCCAGCGCCTCAGCCATTCGCCTCATCAATAAAGAATCATCATCGGTCAGGGGAATCGTTAACGCCTGAACATTATCACGGACCTGTTCAGGCGCGGTTGCGCCGCTCAGCAAGGTGATTAAATCGCTTTGCTTTAAAATCCACGCCAGTGCCAGCGCGGGGATTGTGCAGCGGTATTTTTCGCACAACGGCCGCCATTGCTCAAGCATGTCAATCACCCGTAGCATATTGTCTCGTTGGAACCAGACTTTGTTGGCCCGCGCCCCGCCAGGGACATAATCGCGATCAATAGTTCCGGTCAGTAGACCCTGCTCAAGCGGTGAATATACCTGCACCACGATGCCATGCTGCTGACATAACGGCAGCAGTTCAGCTTCCAGTGCCCGGTCAAGGATGCTGTACTTGGCCTGGATGATATCCAGCTCACCGTGTTTGAGATACTCCCTGATATGTTCCGCATCGACGTTAGCCGCACCGATAGAACGAATTTTCCCCTCTTTCTTGAGTGCGTTTAGTGTATCGACGGTTTCCGCAATCGGCGTAAAACAGGGTTCGACCGACTGCCAGTGGGTCATGTAGATATCAATGCTCTCAATACCCAGTCTTTGCAGACTGGCATCCACCTCTTCGCGAATCGACTCGGGTGTGAGATTTTTATACAACTGCCGGTCGCCCACTTTGTTAAACAAACTTCCTGTTCGCTCCCAGACGATGCCGCATTTGGTTTCAACAACGATATCGTTACGCGGCAGTTTTTTCAGCGCCTGCCCGACAATCACTTCACTATTGCCGAAGTTGTAACCTGGCGCGGTATCAATCAAATTAATACCGCAGCGATGCGCCTCAACAATGGTATCAATACAGACCTGCAGATCGAGATCGCCGTTCCACGCCGGACCGCCGCCAATCGCCCATGTGCCTAATCCCATGCGGGAAAGCGTAATATCCGTACTGCCTAAAGGAATCATTTTCATCTGCCGCTATTATCCTTCATATTCATCGAGAAGTTGTTCAACCAGCTTTCTGTTCTTCACACCCGTCGTGGCCCCTACGCTCAAAACCGATATGGCCGCCGTTGCATTAGCAAACAGCGCGCACTCACGCAGTGTTTTGCCTTCAAGCAGCGCGGAAATAAATCCCGAGGCAAAATTGTCTCCCGCGCCGATAGTGTCGATGGCGGTAATTCCCGAAACGGCTGGAACCTCGATTTTCATATCGACACGTTTGATAAAGCAGCCTCTCTTGCCGGTCTTAATCACGACTGTTTTCACGCCGCAGTTCAGGAAACTGTCGGCAATGTCATCCAGCGTCTCTTTCCCGGTGAGCAGTTTGGCCTCCTCAAAATTAGGAAAAAGATAATCCACGTAGCTCAATGCCTGTCGAATATCTTTCAGTGTTTCATTAAGCCGCGGTTTGATCATATCCGCACAGATAATTAACCGATGCGCTTTCGCCTGAGCGAAAATTGCCGTCAGTGCATCGCTATCCAGTAACGGGCTATTAAAAATACTCGCCAGCGACAGCAGCTTTGCTTGAGAGAAGCGGTCAAAATCAACATCGCTGATATTCAGCTTCCACAGGCTGCCGTTACGGTTAGTCACGAAAGTACGCTCGCCATCGGCGGTGACTAATCCCACGTTAATAGATGTATCAATTGCGGCATCCTGCTTCAGGCTCTGAATATCTATATTCTCCCGACGACAGTGGTCGAGAATAAAATGACCTGCTGCATCAGCACCTACCCGGCTCATTAACGCTGTACGATGACCGAGACGAGAAATAATAGTCGCTTCATTAATTGCGTCGCCGCCGGTTGTCATCGCTATTCTTTCTAACGGATAAGAATCAACATCAAAAATATTTTTACTCACCGGCTGTAAGGGAATATCAACAATAGCTGCCCCTATACAAATAACCTCGATATTATCCATGTTGTCATTCCGCTTTACCGTCAGAACCAAACAATTTAATTTTCTCCAGCGCGCGCTCTTTTACCGCTTTGCGAACTTCACGTTCAACGTGCAGGAAGGGCTGATTCTGGTTCTCCTGCACTGCCACCATGGCAGCCTGGCACAGTTCGGTATGAATGTTGATTTTAGAGATACCTAATGAAATGGCTTTTTTGATATCCGCATCGCTGATACCCGACGCACCATGCAACACCAGTGGCAAGGATACGGCTTCCCGCACGCGTTTAACCACGTCGAAATTCAGTTTCGGCTCTGAGGTATAGACGCCATGCTGGTTACCAATCGCCACCGCCAGAGAATCGCAGCCGGTACGCTCGACAAATTCCGCCGCCTGGTTCGGATCGGTATAGTGATAACCCGCCAGCGCTTCTTCGTACACCGTTTCATTGCCCACATGGCCCAGCTCAGCTTCGACCGGCACACCCAGCGGATGGAAAAAATCCACGGCCTCTTTTGTCAGACGAATATTCTCTTCGAAATCAAAGGCAGAGGCATCACGCATCAGCGAATTCATACCATGAGTCCAGGCGTTATGGATAATCTCCATGCTACGTCCGTGATCCCAGTGGGTAATAACTGGAACCGAGGCCTTTTTAGCCATTGAAACCATCATGTGCGAAAAATCTTCGAACGAGGTATTACCCACAAAACCAGTACCGAAAGAGATAATCACCGGCGATTTCGATTCTTCCGCCGCATCAATCACCCCCATTAGCATTTCCGCATTCCACACGTTAAAGTGAGCAATCGCATAATGTTTATTTTGGGCATCATTTTCCCAATATTTAATATCTGCCAGCATAGTTATTTCTCCCTTTCCGATAAATTAATGATTTACTTTAATTACGCCTTTAATAATTTCGCTTTTGTTATTAACGGATTCATCAAACGCGCGCTGAACATCTGCATAATCGTAAATATGCGTCACCATCGATTTCACATCGAACCGACCGGAGGATATGGCTTCAATAGTAACCGGATAGCGGTTGGCGTAACGGAAAACGGTCTGAATAGACACTTCACGGTTAATTTTGAGGAAATTAATTGCGGAATCACCAGGTACTGTACCAACGATCATGATTTTCCCGCCGCGCATCACCAGATACGGCGCCTGCTTAACGGTTATGGCTGAACCGGCAGTTTCGAAAACAATGTCCGCGCCCATATCGCCAGAGAACTGCTGGCAGCGGACAATAGTGTCCTCTTTTGCACCGTTTATAACGGTTGTCGCCCCGAGTTGTTCAGCCATCGCCAGACGTTTTTCCAGCACATCAACCACCGCGATCTCGGTTGCGCCCAAACATTTACATGCCTGCAAAGTCATTAAACCAATACACCCCGCCCCAAGAATGACGATTTTCTTACCCGGTTTAACGTCTGCCAGCATTGCAGCATGCATACCCACCGCCGCTGGTTCCACCAGCGCACCTTCCAGGGTGTCCATGTTATCGGGCAATTTGTAAGTGAAACTCTCCGGATGACACAGATAGTGGGTTAGCGCGCCACGGTAGTTGGGCTGCGTAGCCATAAAATCGACGTCCGGGCAGATATTGTATTTCCCTTCCAGGCAGTAGCGGCAGTGACCGCACGGTACACCGGGTTCAATATTCACCCGATCACCCGGTTTAAATTTGGTTACACGGTTCCCTACCGCCACCACCGTACCGGCGCATTCATGCCCCAAACCAATTTCCTGATTAGGATCTTTCGGCGGAATAAAAGGACCTGATTCAAAACCGTGAACATCTGAACCGCAAATCCCAACGTATTCAACTTTGATCAGCACTTCATGCTCATTGGGCACCGGAATATCGGCGGCGATGATTTTCATCGTGCCCGGCGTTTTTAATATCGC
Source organism: Citrobacter sp. RHBSTW-01044 (assembly GCF_013781945.1). Taxonomy (NCBI): domain Bacteria; kingdom Pseudomonadati; phylum Pseudomonadota; class Gammaproteobacteria; order Enterobacterales; family Enterobacteriaceae; genus Citrobacter; species Citrobacter sp. RHBSTW-01044. Next base: position 2,707,268 of record NZ_CP056180.1, read on the forward strand.
TTTCGAGTTTTTCATTTTATTTCCCGTCAATATTATTTGCTGGTAACTGCATCAATCCCGAGACTTTCGACAGAGACGCCTTTGGTTTCAATTCCGATGGTAGCAATGGCAATGGCGACAATAATGGAGACCGCACCTAGCAGTACAAACACCCCTGTCACGCCGTAACCATTAAGTAATACTGCGACTGCATAAGGTGCGGCGATACCACTGACACGCCCGACAGCGTTGGCCAGTCCCGAACCGCGAAGTTTCGCTTCGGTCGGCCATATTTCCGGAACGTATACAGCGGAGGCATAACAAACATACATATAAACAAAAGTAATCAGGAAAAAACCGATTAATGTAATTAGCAGCATACTGGTTTGCAGCGAATAGATATAACCAAGAACAGCAATTAACACTAATAACCCCACCCCCATTGTTTTTCTCGGAATTTTATCCATTACCAGCATGGCGATAAAAATCCCAAATGGCGCACCGAACATGCTCATGGTATTTAAGACAATGGAGTCTTTCAGATTAATACCCTGGGTCATAAATATTGTCGGTAGCCAGTTAATTAAGGTGTACTGAACGACGTTCATGGCAATCAGAACAAAAGAACCCAAAATAACCCGCTTCAGCAGTACACCTGTTAATAAGGCGGAGTACGGTACAGAACGAGGTTGTTTACCATCATCCTTTATCACGACTGGCGGAAGAGGCTTACCGGTCTGTCGAATGACACCTTCTTCAATTGCCCGCATCACCTTTTCGGCTTCCTGGTAGCGCCCGCGAGACTCCAGCCAGCGAGGCGACTCAGGGAAACTGCGCCAGGCAATAACAGTTGCTATGAGCGACAGCACCGCAGGAATCAACAGCTGTACGCGCCAGTTCCATTCCGCACTGATAAGTGGCGTCAGCCCCATCGCGATCAGTGAACAGAGCGGATAAGACCAGTTGCCGATAAACGAGACCCGACTCGACCAGGTACCACGATTTCTGCCAGGCATATATTCGGTAAACCCTGCAAATAAGGTGACCAGCAGCGCGCCTAATCCAACTCCCATCACAAAACGACAGGCGATCAGGAAGGTCATATTGGGTGAAAACGCACCAACGATCATAGAAAAAATATGAATCGCTTCATACAGAATAAATGCATTTTTACGCCCGATCTTATCGCCAATAATTCCCCCACCGAGCGCACCGAGAAACATTCCAGCCGTCGTAATGGCAGAGAATGTGGCGGTGGTGGAATTATCAGTCCAGCCAAGTTCTTTTAATTGCGCGAGAATTAATCCGCCGACGGCATTACTCCAGCAAACCAGTAATCCGAAGGCAACCATGGCAAACATAGACGTATGCCAGCGACAGTCAGGCAGCCTGTCCAACCTCGCGCCGCAGTGTGGTTTTGCTATCTGTTCCATCCGGGAACCTTCCTTTAATAAATGGGGTTATTCATCAAAGTCGTAGGTCATGATGACCTTAATCGCGGTCTTATCGACCATCGCGTCAAAACCTTCTCGCCATTGCGATAAGCCGATACGGTGAGTGATCATCGGTTTGACTTTTATCGCACCGCTAGCGAGCAGGCGAATAGCATTGCGCCAGGAAGTGGAATCGTAGGCCATATGACCAATGATGCTTTTATTCCACGCAGTGATGTCGTTAATAGAAAAATCGAGAGGTTTGAAGCCCATCCCCACGCGGACGACTTCACCGTTAGGACGCAGCATTTCGATAGATTGTTTCAGGGCTATATTGGCACCGGAACATTCGATGACCAGTCCCAGATTGTCTTTCCCGCAGATCTCCTGACAACGTGCGACCACATCTTCGGTTGAACCGTTGACGACAGCCGTGGCCCCCATTTCTTTGGCTATCGGGAAACGTACCGCGACATCGTCTTCCAGCCCAACCATCACGATATTAACGGCCCCCATAATGCGCGCCATTTGTACCGAAAAAAGTCCCAGCGGGCCGGTACCAAAAACCACCACATCCTGACCCGGAAGAAATTTGGATTGCTGGGCGATAGATTTGTAGGCATTGCAGATGGGATCGAGTACAGCCGCCTCTTCATAATCAACGCCTGTTGGGATTTCCCACAGCGCATGACGGTGAATTTTGAGAATCTCCCCAGGGACCAGACAGTATTTCGAAAACCCACCTCCCCAGGTATTGTTATCCAGACCTAAATTCACCTTTTCTGTACAACAAAGAAAATCACCTTGTTCGCAAGACGGACAAACGCCACAGACGTGCCCGCTGTTGTCAGAAACCACTCTCTGACCGACTTTCCAGTCCTTAACCTTATCGCCAACCTGCACAATTTGGCCGGCAAATTCGTGACCACGAATCGAATTAAACTGGTCGGACCCACTTTCGACATTGTAGTGTTTCATGTCCGCGCCGCAGATAGCTGCCGCCTTGATTTCAATCACTACGTCTTCCGGGCCGCATATCGGTTCCGGGACATCAATCATCTTGTAGCCGCCAAAGCTCTTGCCAAATCTTGCCAGTGCTTTCATTGAATTTTCCTTTGTGTTTAGTTTTGCATCACCTGGCATCATACTTATCCATATAATTTTTGAGGTCAACACAAAATCTTTAAAACACAGATTATGATCTGCATTTCACAACTTAGATCACAAATAAGTGCCAAAATGAATTGAAAGCCAAAGACACAGCAGCCGCTTGGTTAAAATGACGTGAACACCTTCGCATTTTTCCTGTTATGAAACTGTTAACCTGCAGGTGCTGTTTTTTTCGCCACGCCATTTCCGTGGCGTGTTTGCTTGTTTAAATGTCAAAGAGGAACACCGATGAAACTATTGCCTTTGTTGGCAGCATTACCCCTGCTTTGCGCCAGCGTTGTTTCCGCCAGTTCACTGATGTCAGTTGGCTACTTCAATGGTGGCGGCGACGTCACTGCCGGTCCTGGTGGTGACATCAATAAACTGGATGTTCGTCAGATAACCCATCTCAACTATTCGTTTGGCCTTGTCTACAACAACGAAAAAGACGAGACCAATGACGCCTTAAAAGACGCCAGCAAGCTGCATCAGATTTGGCTTTCACCGAAAGTGCAGGATGATTTACTGAAAATTCCACAGCTGCGTAAACAAAATCCGAACCTGAAAGTATTGCTTTCCGTCGGTGGTTGGGGGGCACGTGGATTCTCTGGTGCGGCAGCAACGAAAGAATCGCGGGCGGTGTTTATTCAGTCTGCTCAGGAGATAATTGCGAAATATGGCCTTGATGGCATCGACCTCGACTGGGAATATCCGGTCAACGGTGCCTGGGGACTGGTCGAAAGTCAACCGGCCGACCGAGCTAACTTTACCGCGCTGTTAAAAGAGCTCCGCGCCGCATTGGGGCATAAAAAACTACTGACTATCGCCGTGGGCGCAAATGCGGAAAGCCCGAAAAGCTGGGTGGATGTGAAAGCCATTGCGCCATCGCTCGACTACATAAACCTGATGACCTATGACATGGCTTACGGTACGCAGTATTTCAACTCGAACCTGTACGATTCGACACAATGGCCGACAGTCGCCGCGGCGGATAAGTACAGCGCTGATTTTGTGGTCAACAACTATCTTGCTGCCGGTCTAAAAGCGAGTCAGATGAACCTGGGCATTGGTTTTTATGGTCGCGTACCGAAACGCGCTGTTGAGCCAGGCATTGACTGGAGCAAACCTGACGCACAGAAAAATCCTGTTACCCAGCCCTATTTCGAGCCCGCGCAAATTGAATTGTTCAAATCACTGGGCGTCGATCTGAGCAAAGATACCTATGTGAAGTACAACGATATCGTGGCGAAATTGATCAACGATCCGCAAAAGCGCTTTAGCCAGCATTGGGATGATGAAGCAAAAGTACCGTGGCTGTCAGTGCAGTCTGTGGATGGAAAAGCGCTCTTTGCCCTCTCCTATGAAAACCCGCGCTCGGTAGCGATCAAGGCTGACTATATCAAGAGCAAGGGGCTGGGAGGCGCCATGTTCTGGGAATACGGTGCGGATGACCAAAACCAGTTGGCGAAGCAGTTAGCCGATTCGTTAGGCATCAAACACTGATCCCAACGCCTGACACAATAGGTTATGATTATCGCATTCTGCTGCGCCAGCTTTTGGCGCAGCTTTTCATTTTCTACTGGAGGCATGAGCTTTATGGCTTTTATCCCTAAAAACTACGCCCGTCTGGAAGTCGGTTACCGGGAAAAGGCGCTTAAACTCTTCCCCTGGGTCTGCGGACGTTGTTCCCGTGAGTTCGTGTACTCAAATTTGCGCGAATTGACGGTACACCATATCGATCACGATCACTCCAATAACCCGGAAGATGGTAGCAACTGGGAAATGTTGTGCCTGTACTGCCACGATCACGAACATTCCAAATATACGGAAGCGGACCAGTATGGTTCAACGGTGGTTGCAGGCGAAGATGCACAGAAAGCGGTGGGCGAAGCGAAATATAATCCGTTCGCCGATCTGAAGGCGATGATGAACAAGAAATAACTTCAACTGCGGGCCCGACATAGATGTTTGCCGGGCCTGAGTAATCAGGATTTAAACGTCGCAATGGGTTCGGGCGTAATACCAAACTCCACTTTCAACTGCTGCTTACTCTTCATCACCATCTCACCGTTGGTATCAATCGTCATATGCTGCGCGTCAATATTGTTTCGCGCCTGCCATAACATCACCAGCTGTAAGCAGTTCTCTTTTTGTTCTGCCGTTAGCGCCACGCCATCCGGCCATTTTCCGAGTTCAACGGCAGTTGATAAGCGCTGATAAACTTCCGGCGTCATGCTGTTGATCATCTCATCAAGATTCATGTTAAATCCACTCTCCGTAGAATAATTTGCTGAATCGTTTCTTCAGCCTTTGGTCTGCTCACCGTTTTCACCATCGGTGAAGTTCAAAGACGCTGAGTTAACGCAGTAACGTTCACCGGTAGGTTGCGGACCATCCGGGAAGACGTGCCCCAGGTGCGCATCACAGTTACCACAGCGGATTTCAATGCGCTGCATGCCGTGTGAAGTATCTTTAATGTAACGGATAGCCTCTGCGCTGACAGGCTCGTAAAAACTGGGCCAGCCGCAGCCAGAGTCATATTTTGTCTCGGAACGAAATAGCGGTTTGTCGCAGACCAAACAGTGGTAGATGCCGTCACGCTTGTTGTGCAGCAAACGCCCGGTAAATGGCGGTTCTGTCCCGTGATTCTGCGTCACGTAGAACTGCATTTCGGTTAAATTTTTTTTTAGTTCTTCTGGAGAAGGTTGATTAGCCATTTGCTCACATCTCGCTTTATCTAAACTCACATCGCGAGACAGATTCTAACAAAACATTAACACCAGAGTACGAACTTTTGTTCTAAACTTGATCCGTGCGAAATGGCAGCCTGCAATTCGTGATCACAATCACGTTTTTATCTTGATTGCCCTTTAAAATTCGGGCCGCCGACCCCATGTGGTTTCAAGCCCAAAGGAAGAGTGAGGCGAGTCAGTTGCGCAAAGCTTAAGCAGCAGATTGATTTGTCGCAATGATTGACACGATTCCGCTTGACGCTGCGTAAGGTTTTTGTAATTTTACAGGCAACCTTTTATTCACTAACAAATAGCTGGTGGAATATATGACTATCAAAGTAGGTATCAACGGTTTTGGCCGTATCGGTCGCATTGTTTTCCGTGCTGCTCAAGAACGCTCTGACATCGAGATCGTTGCAATCAACGACCTGTTAGACGCTGACTACATGGCTTACATGCTGAAATATGACTCCACTCACGGCCGTTTCAACGGTACCGTTGAAGTGAAAGACGGTCATCTGATCGTGAACGGTAAAAAAATCCGTGTTACCGCTGAACGTGATCCGGCTAACCTGAAATGGGACGAAGTTGGTGTTGACGTAGTAGCTGAAGCTACTGGCCTGTTCCTGACAGATGAAACCGCTCGTAAGCACATCACTGCTGGCGCGAAAAAAGTGGTTCTGACTGGTCCGTCCAAAGATAACACTCCGATGTTTGTTAAAGGCGCTAACTTTGACAAATACGAAGGTCAGGACATCGTTTCTAACGCTTCCTGCACCACTAACTGCCTGGCTCCGCTGGCTAAAGTTATCAACGACAACTTCGGCATCATCGAAGGTCTGATGACTACTGTTCACGCGACCACCGCTACTCAGAAAACCGTTGATGGCCCGTCTCACAAAGACTGGCGCGGCGGCCGCGGCGCATCCCAGAACATCATCCCGTCCTCTACCGGTGCTGCTAAAGCTGTAGGTAAAGTACTGCCAGAACTGAACGGCAAACTGACTGGTATGGCGTTCCGCGTTCCTACCCCGAACGTATCTGTTGTTGACCTGACCGTTCGTCTGGAAAAAGCTGCTTCTTACGAAGAAATTAAGAAAGCAATCAAAGCTGCTTCCGAAGGCCCAATGAAAGGCGTTCTGGGTTACACCGAAGACGACGTAGTATCTACCGATTTCAACGGTGAAGTTTGCACTTCCGTGTTCGATGCTAAAGCTGGTATCGCACTGAACGACAACTTCGTGAAACTGGTATCCTGGTACGACAACGAAACCGGCTACTCCAACAAAGTTCTGGACCTGATTGCTCACATCTCCAAATAAGTTGAGATGAAACAGTAATCTGTAAGAGCGACTCAGGTCGCTCTTTTTTTTGCCTGAAGATACCCGTCATACTTCAAGTTACCGGTGTGTTGGCAATGCTCTCTCACCCGAATCACTTACTTCTGTAAGCTCATCGGGATCGTTCACTTGCCGCCGTCCTGCAACTCGAATTATTTAGGGTAAAAAAAAGGATTGCATAATGATTAATAAAATTTTTGCACTTCCGGTAATCGAACAAATTACCCCGGTCCTCTCCCGCCGCCAGCTTGATGAACTTGAGATTCTTGTGGTCGATCATCCACAGGTTAAAGCATCTTTCGCACTGCAGGGCGCACATCTTCTTTCCTGGAAACCCAACGGCGAAGAGGAAGTCCTGTGGCTAAGTAACAATACCCCGTTTAAAACCGGCGTAGCGCTGCGTGGCGGCGTACCAATTTGCTGGCCGTGGTTTGGTCCGGCTGCTCAGCAGGGCCTGCCTTCTCATGGTTTTGCCCGCAACCTGCCATGGACGCTGAAAGCGCACAACGAAGACGACAATGGCGTGGTGCTGACGTTTGAATTGCAAAGCAACGCTGAAACGCGTCAGCTATGGCCGCACGAATTCTGCCTGCTGGCCCGTTTCAAAGTAGGTGCCACCTGTGAAATGGAACTGGAAGCCCACGGTGAATTTGAAACCACCTCTGCGCTGCATACCTATTTCAACGTCGGTGACATTGCGGCAGTAAAAGTCAGTGGACTTGGCGATCGCCTGATCGACAAAGTGAATGATGCTAAAGAAGATGTGCTGGCTGATGGTATCCAGACCTTCCCGGACCGCACCGATCGTGTCTATCTGAATCCGCAAGCGTGCAGCGTTATCCATGATGATGCGCTCAACCGCAATATCGACGTCGTCCATCATCACCATCTGAATGTCGTGGGCTGGAACCCGGGTCCGGCGCTGTCCGTTAGCATGGGCGACATGCCGGATGACGGCTATAAAACCTTTGTTTGCGTAGAGACGGCTTACGCGACCGCGCCGCAGAAAACCCGCGAAGAAAAACCATCACGCCTGGCACAAACTATCCGCGTTGCTAAACGCTAAAATTGTGTCTGTAGCCTGACGGAGCTTGCGCCTTATCCGGCCTACCAAGCATTGCATTGGCCGGATAAGAACCGTGAGCATCGCCATTCGGCAAATCAGGCCATATCCAGCGCCGTTTTACCCTTTGGCGCTGGATATGCCTTATCTAGCTGCTTCAGCTCATCAACAGAGAGCGTTATCTCCAGCGCGGCGGCATTTTGTTCGACATGCGCTATGCTTGCCGCTTTTGGAATCGCCATCACGCCCGGCAGACGGATCACCCATGCCAGCAAAATCTGCGCAGCACTAACATTGTGCGCGTGCGCGATGTCGTTCACCACAGAGTGAGAAAGCAAGTCACCGCGCAATCGCCCCGCCTGAGCCAGCGGACTGTAAGCCATGACCGGCATCTGCTGCTGCTGGCACCACGGCAGTAAATCATATTCAATACCGCGCGATGCTAAATGATAAAGCACCTGGTTAGTGGCACATTCCCGCCCACCTGTGACTTGCCATAACGCCTGCATGTCATCGTAATCGAGATTAGAGACGCCCCAGCGGCGGATTTTCCCCTGCGCAATGAGTGCTTCCATGGCATCAACGGTCTCAGCAAATGAAAAACTGCCCGTCCAGTGGAGCAAATAGAGATCCAGATAATCGGTTTTTAGTCGACGCAGGCTCGCCTCACAGGCGGCAATGGCTTTCTGACCACCGGCATTCCAGGGGTATACTTTCGAGACTAAAAAAGCGCTATCACGACGCCCGATTAATGCTTCACCCACTACCTCTTCCGCCGCACCATCTGCATACATTTCGGCGGTATCGATCAACCGCAGACCGAGATCCAGGCCAGCCCGCAGCGCTGAAACCTCTTCCCGGCGTCGGCCAGGATCCTCGCCCATGTACCATGTTCCCTGCCCAATAGCAGGCAGCGATACCTGCTTTGTAAACATCACCTGTTTCGCTGTCATCGCGCCCTCCTGTGTTAATGCACCACAGTAAAGCAAAACAACTGGCATGTGTCCCGTTAGGGTGCACAAATTGCACCTTCTAAGATTGGAAGTTGACCGCTATGGCAACGGCAATAAAAAACCCGGGAACAAACAATGCTCCCGGGCCGAATGACAGAAAATCTTAACTGCACTGCGGTTATTTTAAGCGACCTAAATATTTCCCCTCTTTCATCGCGTTAATTTTCCCGTTTTTATAGACGATGACGGAAATCAAGTCCGCGCTATAAGACTGAGCGTCTGCATTGTTCTCATCATTTGCCGCAGCTTTGCCATTAATATATGCAATACCATCAGCGCCACGTTTAAAGTCTACACCCAGTTTATTCACATGCACGGGTGTGATTTTACTGGCGTGCACCGGAGCATTAGCATCGCTGACCATCGTTTTATGTTCATGCTGTAACTGCTGACGGTAAGCCTCGCTGATGGCATAGGCTGGTGCAGCAGCAGAAGTTGCGACCAGTACAGCGATAATTATTAATTTCTTCATGAGTTACACCTTAATAATTATTGTGTTTGTGGTGATGACTGGAATTAGTATCATTTGAGTTATATACGTTTTGCGCGTTCTCCATAGCTTGTTTTTCAGCTACGGCATTGATTGTCGCCTGACGGTTTTGCTCAGCGATATAGCAGGCATCGCGGCTCACGCCCTTGCTTTCGCAAGCACTCATGCGTGAAGCCTCGGTGGAACATCCCGTCAGAATCCCACCCATCACTGCTATCATGATTAACTTTTTCATTATCTCTACCAGGTTTATTCGCAAGAAAACCACATGACATTTAATATCAGAGCCATGCAGCGTTACTGTCTTTACTTATTAAGTTGGAGTAATATCTGCAATCGCTTATTTAATGTCAATTTTAATTTTTTCAGATAAATACCTAAAAGATGTAAAATAAAAATTAACTTAATGATTTTATTTTTTTCAAATGAAAGTTAACTTTCATCGTTACACAAAAATAATAAAATAGTTATCTTGCTATTTTTAGTGGCGAGAGTTTCACGATAAAATCATACCGTGATTATAAAATAGAATATTATCAATATATTGCAAAACCAGAAATCACTCTCCCAGAACAATGATTCGTGAAACTGTACAGATACTCTTCCATTCACAAACGAATAGATTTCAGTCTCATCAAAAAACAGGTTTAATTTTGGTAATTGCGGCAGGAAAAATACGTTAACTATTTGTTGCGGCCGATGTAATGCCAAAACAGCACAAAAAATCAAATCACATGTTTTGGATCAATATTCATCTCTGATATGCACAAAAAAGCCCGCATCTCTGCGGGCGAGTGTTTGACACACAGTGGTATCAGAACTTGTAGGTAACACCCGTTGAAATCAGACCCGTCCAGGATTTGTCCACCATCGGGCTGTCTGTCACTTCATCAGACAGGCGGGTATAACGCGCAGTACCGTATACGCTCCAGTTGCCCAGGAAGTTATAGTTTGCGCTGAGCTCCAGATACGGGTTCCAGGAGCTTTCAGGATCGTAGCTACGCAAGCCGCTACGGGCAGATTCATGGCGTGAAACACCATAATAGTATTCATTCTGGTTTTCACTGTTCCACTCGACACCAATCCCCGGAGTCAACGTCAGACCGCCATTGGTATAGCGGTATAACCACGCCAGATCCCATACAATACCATTGCTGTTATCCAGCGTATCGCCTGCAAGGCTGGTACGCAGGAAACCGTATTGCGTGTTGTGAATGTAAGAAAGACCAGCCATCATGGTGCTCTTACGTTTATCCAGACTACGCAGACGGTTGTCGTCGCTGTCACCCGGTTTGAAGTACATTGGCGACCAATAGGCCATCACCGACAGCTTATCGGTATCGTCATTCCACAGGTAGTAACCACCGCCCAGACCACGGAACCAGAAGTTATCGCTTTCATAAGTCACAACCGGGACCGGGTAAACGTCACTATCGTAATCTTTGTAAGGGTGCTCAACCACACCAACGCCTGCGCCCAGCGTCAGGTTGCTCTCTGCCTGTGCGACGTTAGCGGAAGTGGCAATAAGCACGCTAAGTGCCAGAAGTTTGAGTTTGGTCACAGTCAATAATTCCTTATTTAAATGTGTAGCGGTCAAAGTTTAACCGTCAATACGCTTCAGCCCAACTATTTTACGGATTCGCCCCAGAATGTAACCCCCTAATTTCTCAGCGAGTGATGACATTTTGCTTGCAGGACAGTGAACACCGCATGAATCCTGCCCCATAGATTTACAAAAGATATGCTTTTTTTGCTGATGAGTTATTGATATGCCATTGAAATTCATTTGCGCACACAGGCAAGTTTTGCAAATGCCATCTACGCTTAATTTTAGAAGGTGTATCACCGAATACGTTGATCTCCTGACCACCACAATGGCATGAGAGTTGCTTATTTCTTCAGCAGCGACGTCGTTCAGTTTACCTCTTCAGGGGCCTCTACTATTCATATGAACGGCTCTTAACATGTGCTAAAAAAACGAAAGGACGGCATACCATGAATATATTCGATCACTATCGCCAGCGTTATGAAGCTGCCAAGGACGAAGAGTTCACGCTGCAGGAGTTTCTTACCACTTGTCGGCAAGATCGCAGCGCTTATGCCAATGCGGCAGAGCGGCTATTAATGGCTATTGGTGAGCCTGTCATGGTCGACACTGCCCACGAACCTCGTCTTTCTCGACTCTTTTCGAATCGGGTGATTGCACGATACCCCGCTTTTGAAGAGTTTTATGGCATGGAAGAGGCCATTGAGCAGATTGTTTCTTATTTGAAGCATGCGGCTCAAGGTCTGGAAGAGAAGAAGCAGATTCTGTATCTGCTGGGGCCTGTGGGAGGGGGGAAATCATCTCTTGCTGAGCGGCTGAAGTCGCTGATGCAGCGAGTACCGATTTATGTCCTGAGCGCCAACGGCGAGCGTAGCCCGGTAAACGATCATCCGTTATGCCTGTTTAACCCACAGGAAGACGCGCAGATCCTGGAAAAAGAGTATGGGATCCCACGTCGTTATCTCGGTACGATCATGTCGCCCTGGGCTGCAAAACGTCTGCATGATTTTGGCGGGGACATTACAAAATTCCGCGTTGTCAAAGTCTGGCCGTCTATTCTGGAGCAGATCGCTATCGCCAAAACGGAGCCTGGTGATGAAAACAACCAGGATATCTCTGCGCTGGTCGGGAAAGTGGATATTCGTAAACTCGAACACCACGCCCAGAACGATCCTGATGCCTACGGTTATTCGGGCGCACTGTGCCGCTCAAACCAGGGGATTATGGAGTTCGTTGAGATGTTTAAAGCACCAATTAAAGTGCTGCATCCTCTGCTGACCGCAACCCAGGAAGGAAACTACAACGGGACAGAAGGTATCTCTGCCCTGCCGTTTAACGGAATTATTCTTGCCCACTCGAACGAGTCCGAATGGGTGACGTTCCGTAATAATAAAAACAATGAGGCGTTCCTTGACCGTGTTTACATCGTCAAAGTGCCTTATTGCCTGCGGATCTCCGAAGAGATCAAAATTTACGAAAAACTGCTTAACCACAGTGAGCTGACCCATGCGCCTTGCGCACCGGGCACGCTGGAAACGCTCTCTCGCTTTACCATTCTTTCTCGCCTGAAAGAGCCTGAGAACTCGAGCATTTACTCGAAGATGCGTGTTTACGATGGGGAAAGCCTGAAAGATACCGATCCAAAAGCGAAGTCCTATCAAGAGTATCGGGATTACGCCGGGGTCGATGAGGGAATGAACGGTCTTTCCACGCGTTTCGCGTTTAAGATCCTCTCACGCGTCTTTAACTTTGACCACGCCGAAGTGGCAGCTAACCCGGTGCATCTGTTCTACGTACTGGAGCAGCAAATCGAGCGCGAACAGTTCCCGCAGGAGCTGGCAGAACGTTACCTTGAGTTCCTGAAAGGCTATCTGATCCCGAAATATGCTGAGTTCATCGGCAAAGAGATCCAAACGGCTTATCTCGAATCCTATTCCGAATATGGACAAAACATTTTCGACCGTTATGTCACTTATGCGGATTTCTGGATTCAGGATCAGGAGTATCGCGACCCGGATACCGGTCAGCTGTTTGACCGCGAGTCGTTGAACTCAGAACTGGAGAAAATTGAGAAACCGGCGGGTATCAGTAACCCCAAAGATTTCCGTAACGAGATCGTCAACTTTGTTCTGCGTGCCAGAGCGAATAACAGCGGTCGCAATCCAAACTGGACCAGTTACGAAAAACTGCGCACGGTCATTGAGAAGAAAATGTTCTCCAATACCGAGGAGTTGCTGCCGGTCATTTCGTTCAACGCCAAAACCTCAACTGACGAGCAGAAAAAACACGACGATTTTGTCGACCGGATGATGGAAAAAGGCTACACGCGTAAGCAGGTACGTTTACTGTGCGAATGGTATTTGCGCGTACGTAAATCGTCTTAAAATAAGTGCCCGGAGGCGCGTACGCTTGCCGGGCCTACAATACACATCCGTAGGCCGGATATGCTCAGCGCATCCGGCGTTACTGATGTAGCATAAAGTTGGCAAATGCAGTACGGGGGGCTTATGACCTGGTTTATTGACCGGCGTCTTAACGGCAAAAACAAGAGCACGGTAAACCGCCAGCGCTTCTTACGCCGTTATAAATCGCAAATTAAACAGTCGATCTCCGAGGCCATTAACAAGCGTTCGGTGACTGATGTGGATAGCGGCGAATCTGTCTCTATTCCGACTGATGATATTAGCGAACCGATGTTCCATCAGGGGCGTGGCGGCTTGCGCCATCGCGTGCATCCGGGTAACGACCATTTTGTGCAGAACGACCGCATTGAACGCCCACAGGGCGGCGGCGGTGGTTCAGGAAGCGGACAAGGCCAGGCCAGCCAAGATGGCGAGGGTCAGGATGAGTTCGTCTTCCAGATCTCTAAAGATGAATATCTCGATCTGTTGTTCGAAGATTTAGCACTTCCTAACCTGAAGCAGAATCAGCAGCGTCAGTTAACGGAGTACAAAACGCACCGGGCAGGTTTCACCTCTAACGGCGTGCCTGCCAACATCAGCGTGGTGCGCTCCCTGCAAAACTCACTGGCGCGCCGCACAGCGATGACGGCTGGTAAGCGTCGCGAATTGCATGCGCTCGAAGCGGATCTGGAAACCATCGAAAAAAGTGAACCAGCGCAGTTGCTGGAAGAGGAACGGTTACGCAAAGAGATTGCCGAACTACGGGCAAAAATCGAACGCGTGCCGTTTATCGACACCTTTGATTTACGCTACAAGAATTATGAAAAACGGCCCGATCCTTCCAGCCAGGCAGTGATGTTCTGTCTGATGGACGTCTCCGGTTCAATGGATCAGTCGACCAAAGATATGGCCAAGCGTTTTTATATCTTGCTGTATCTGTTCTTGAGTCGGACCTACAAAAACGTGGAAGTGGTTTATATTCGCCACCATACCCAGGCGAAAGAGGTGGATGAGCACGAGTTCTTCTACTCTCAGGAAACCGGGGGAACCATTGTCTCCAGCGCGCTGAAGTTAATGGATGAAGTGGTAAAAGACCGTTACGACCCGGCCCAGTGGAACATCTATGCCGCACAGGCCTCGGACGGTGATAACTGGGCGGATGATTCCCCGTTGTGTCATGAGATTCTGGCGAAAAAACTGCTGCCGATGGTGCGATATTATAGCTATATCGAAATCACCCGCCGCGCGCACCAGACCTTGTGGCGTGAATACGAACATCTGCAATCAACGTTTGAAAACTTTGCGATGCAGCATATCCGCGACCAGGATGACATTTATCCGGTCTTTCGCGAACTGTTTCATAAGCAAAGTACAACCAGCAATAGCTAACCACATACATAAATCAGCCAGAGGTTATCTCCTCTGGTTGATTTTTATGACCTCGCGTTTCGACCACATGTTATGTCATTTAGCATTTTGTCTCAGGCTAGCCACTTCAACTTCGAGCGCGGAAATATCGCCAGAAGACAACAGCGGTTGCATTTTCACGAGCGACTCTTCCGGAAGTTGATACAAATTAAGGGCCAGTATTCGTTCAATATCCCCCACCGGCAGGCGATATTTTATTATTTTTGCCGGATTGCCGCCGACTACCGCATACGGTGGCACATCTTTAGTCACCACCGCACCTGCTGCGACAACAGCGCCTTCCCCGAGCGTAACGCCTGGCATGATCATGGCGCGCATGCCTAACCAGCAACCATCATGCAACACCGTGTCACCCCGAAACTCGTAGGCATCTTTGATCGACGCCATAAAGGGATAAAGACTGATCCAGTCAAGCCGATGCGTACTATTTCCCCCCATCAGAATAACGCTCTCAGCGCCAATGCAGACGAAATTCCCAATAATCAACTTATCCAAATGCCCAAGCGGTTCCCAGTCCCGGCTGATCTCATCACCGAGTAAATACCGCACCACCGAACGTTCGAATCCATGATCCCAGCAGTCACTGTAATAGCTATGCGTACCCTTAATAACTATATTAGGGTTGGTCACTGTCTGATGAAGGTACTCCATTCTCGACCAGTGTTTTTCTGACACTTCGCCATCCTTTTATCATTGTGTTTTAAAACACCCTACATCCTTTCCACCAGCGGATAGAAGTCTTTATTTTCTTTTTGCATACGCTCATACACTTTGCGTAGAATATTGTTGGCATCACGTCTGAATGCCTCATCATTACCTTTTAATTTACTGGCAATATTCCAGCGCCGGGAAAAAACTTCATATTCGCTGACGATATCCGTCATTTCACGTTGAAATTTTGAGCTAACCTGTCTGAGCGTACTATTTCCATCCTGCTCAATATGTGGATAAAGGAACTGATCTTCAGCAAACAAATGTGTTTTTATAATGGCACTCATGCTAACGATCGCAGTTGCAATTTCCTGGGCATTGGATGATACGCCTGCATGGCTCAACGTACGTAGAAATGATATTTTCTCCAGAATTTCAACATGCTGATTTTTCATTTTATCAATATTCATCCGTTTATCCTTTTTATTTTCCCTTCACGGAGCAGCAGGCAATGTAGTTTAGCTGGTGACGTTGCGAACGGAAGAAGCGAAACATTTTCAGGAACCGGCGACGATTTTCGCGTGTGCGTAAGCCGTTAAACACAATTTTAACCGCCCCAGTCAGCCCTTCATCACGAATTAATCCTCGCGGCGACATCAGCGACATATCGCCATTCTGCTGCAAGGACTGTGCAAACCCACCGTTCAGAAATAAATCGCGCCAGCCTTGTCTGGTCATCGGGCTAACGTTTGATTTCACTACCTCTACAAGCTGGCCCTGCTCGCCCGCACCCAGTTTTTGTGCGGTGAACATAATGTCGTGAGTTAACAGACGCCCGCCGGGCTTCAATACGCGATAATATTCGGCAATTAACTTCGCCTTCGCTTTATCGGCATACATTGTCAGCATGGCTTCGTTGATCACAACGTCGAAACTGTTATCCGCAAATGGAAGGGTGTTAGCGTTAGCTGCCATAACGTGAATGTGATTTTCCAGACCATTTGCCGCCACGTTATTTCTGGCGTTTGCCAGTGCGGTTTTATCCATATCAATGGCGTATACCGTACAACCAAAACGTTGAACTAACTCTATCGCCGTCGTGGCCATGTTACACGCCACTTCCAGCACCTGGCTGTCGGGCGTCAGCTGTGACTGGCTGAACAACCACTCTGTTGCTTCAACGCCCCCCGGACGCAGACGGGTTTTGCCCAGACTGGCTAAGAACGTATGGCCCGCTTTATCAGTCGCGCTCATCTGCTTGTCTCCTTTCTTATAAGTTGTATTATAAATACAACAATAAGAGTTAAAGGTGAAGCACGCGAATGATTTTTATTACAAAATGCCCTTCCCAGTAGCGTTAGAGCGGATGAATGCCGTGTGATAGACTGAAGTATCAGACTTACAGGGCTGTACATCATTATGCAATTGCATCATAAAGCGCTCAGGCTCTTTATCTCCGTCAGCGTAGTTGTTTTGACATTTTCTTTTTTGGTTTATGAGCTCATTGCCAGCGATAAAGCAATGAATGCGTACATGCGCTATATCAATGAGAAAGCCGACTCATCGTTTCTCTATGATAAGTATACTAATCAAAGTATTGCAGCCCATCTGATGCGCACATTTTCATCCCCCCAGGTACCCGCTTCTATCGAGCAACAAAAAGCACTTTGCAACGCTTTCGACAGCGTTAACGGCACTCATGGGCTCAACCTCACCCAGCATAACTACCTACCATTACACGGTACGTTGCAAACCCCCACCACAAAATGTAGCGAGAAACTTGAAGACATATTTCTACTGCCCTCTTTTGACCGGGCGGTAAACGTTAATCGTGAACAGAAAGATTACGGTCATGGTTTAGGTATGCAGGAGTATAAATTTCGATATTACGTCGATCTCAAAAATAACTACGTCTATTTCTTTGATCTGGTCGATTCGCGGAAATTTGCGATACACAACTGGTCGTTTTTGCAAAAAGGAAACCTGGGTATCAACCAGAATGATATTGACGGTATTTTCACTGGCCGCACGGTAATCTCCCGTATTTATGAAGATAACCTGACCGAGAAAAAAGTGATGAGCTTTTTAACACCGGTCTACTATGCCGGTAAGTTAAAAGGCGTGGTGATGGTGGATATTAACAAAGAGAATTTAAAGAATATTTTCTATACCAGCGACCGCCCTCTCGTCTGGCGCTATCTTAACGTGACGCTTTCGGACATCAACTCAGGTAAAGAGATACTCGTTCACCAAAGTGAGAACAACCTGTTTAGCTATGTTCACTACCAGGAAGACATGCCCGGCGGTATACGCATCACCTTATCGCTTGATTTTATGTACTTTATTGTCTCCTCCTGGAAAGTATTCGCCTTCTATCTGCTGGCGACAATACTGTTGCTGAATATGGTCAGAACGCATTTTCGGCTGTATCACAACGTCACGCGTGAAAATATCAGTGACGCGATGACCGGGCTCTACAACCGCAAAATTTTAACGCCGACGCTCGAACAGCGTTTACAGCAGTTGGTAAACGCGGGCACCCTTGTGACCTTTATCGCCATTGATTGCGATAAACTAAAAGTCATTAATGATACGCTGGGGCATAAAGAAGGCGATCGCATTATCACCATTCTGGCTAGAGCCATTCAAACCTCGATTCGCAAAAATGACTATGCCATCCGCCTCGGTGGGGATGAGTTTTGCATTATCCTCATTGATTACCCCGCTGAATTAACGCCTCGTCTGCTGGAGAGGATTCGCTATAACTTACAAATTATTGCGCAAGATAGAGCAATCAGCTTCTCCGCAGGGATTTATAATATGCAGCCAAACGACACCATTGATGATGCCTACAAAGCATCCGATGCACAGCTCTACCTGAACAAACAGAAAAAACGCGCGGATGCGTAATCATTTTTCTGACAGGATTTTCATTGTTGTACCAGGAGTAAGTCATGACGGAAGTGAACAAAGGTAACGCAACGCATCAGCGTTTAATTTCGCTGTTGTCAGAACAAGGCGCGACGTATCGCGTGGTAAGCCATGAAGCGGTCGGCAAATGTGAAGCGGTTTCTGAAATTCGCGGTACCGCACTGGGCCAGGGAGCAAAAGCACTGGTTTGTAAGGTCAAAGGCAACGGCGTTAATCAGCATGTCCTGGCGATTCTTTCTGCCGACCAGCAGGCCGACCTGAGCCTGTTAGCCAGTCATATCGGCGGGTTAAGAGCATCACTTGCCAGCCCGGCGGAAGTCGATGCACTGACAGGTTGCGTATTTGGCGCTATCCCACCGTTTAGCTTCCATCCAAAACTTAAGCTGGTCGCCGATCCGCTATTGTTTGAGCGTTTTAATGAAATTGCGTTCAATGCCGGAGTGCTGGAAAAATCCGTGATCATGGATACCGCAGATTACCTACGTATCGCGCAACCGGAATTACTCCCGTTCCGCCGCGTACAATAGCCGCCCGAGTCAGGTGTAAAAACGTAGCATCGTGCATTAGCCCAAAAAAAATCATAATCATTAAAAAAAGCCTGTTCCGTCACGCGTTTACGCGTACAGTAAGCAGGCTTATTTTTTCTTTTGGCAAGGAAACTACGATGTTTGATGTCACTCTGCTGATCCTGCTCGGACTGGCAGCTCTGGGCTTTGTCAGCCACAACACCACTGTCGCTGTTTCAATTCTGGTGCTGATCATTGTTCGTGTTACCCCTCTGAATACTTTCTTTCCATGGATAGAAAAACAGGGCCTGACCGTCGGGATTATAATTCTAACCATTGGCGTCATGGCGCCGATCGCCAGCGGAACGCTCCCCCCCTCCACGCTCATCCACTCCTTTGTGAACTGGAAATCACTGGTCGCTATTGCCATCGGGGTATTCGTCTCCTGGCTTGGCGGGCGCGGTGTCACGCTCATGGGTAGCCAGCCTCAGCTTGTGGCCGGTTTACTGGTGGGTACGGTACTGGGCGTGGCGCTATTTCGCGGTGTGCCGGTGGGACCGCTCATTGCGGCAGGTCTGGTGTCATTGATTGTTGGGAAGCAGTAGCCAGTCCAGCCAGATAACGGCCTGGCGTCTGTCCCAGGCCTTTTTTGAACATGGTGATAAATGCCGTGGTCGAATCGTAACCGAGCATTTGCGCAACCTGTTGCACGTTATGGCCATCTATCAGCGCCTGCAGCGCCAGAATCAATTGAAGCTGGTGACGCCAGCGGCGAAAACTCAACCCCGTCTCTTTAACGACCAGACGGGCGAGGTTCCGCTCACTCATCGCAAATACGCTGGCCCACTGTCCCAGCGTCTGCCACTGCGCGGGCTCCCGCGCCATCGTCGCGACCATTCTGCGGATTTTCGGGTGATCGGAAACCGGCAACTGCATTTGCTCCTGCGGCTGCTGCGGGAGTTCATCAAATAACACTTGCGTCAGCCGCTGGGTAGACGGCTCCAGCCGTTGATCATCCGTTTTGGACGCCAGCGCCAGAATGAGCTCCCGACATAATGGGGCGATTTTCAGGGTGCAGCAGCGTTCAGGCATCACGACTGCCTGCGGCTCAATAAACAAAAAGCACAATTGCGCCCCAACGGTAACGTGGTTGCTGTGTGGAATTTCACCGGGGATCCATACCGCATATTGTGGAGGCACCATCCACATGGCATTTTCAACCTCACAGGTGATCGCGCCATGCAAGGCCAGAATCAACTGCCCCTTACGGTGCTGATGCAGCGGACTGAAGAGTTCATCTTCCCGGGCCTGAATACAAAACGCCACCGCCGCATCGTGGTAAAGGTCGGGCTCATACCCATCCAGCCTCAGTCCTAACATAAAAATGTCCGTTTTTAGCGATAAACTGTCATTTTAGCTTGATTCATCCATTGAGTAAAAACGCTAAAGTATCGCCTCGCCTGACGATATGAGAAAAAAATGACAAATATGCCTTCCTCCCGCGGCAAAAACGCAGCCTGGCTGATCGCGGGGATCCTGATGATTGCCACCACGCTGCGCGTCACCTTTACCGGAGCCGCCCCGCTGCTGGATGCAATTCGCACCGACTACGGCCTGAGTACCGCCCAGACGGGACTTCTGACCACCCTGCCGCTGCTGGCCTTCGCACTGGTATCGCCTCTGGCCGCCGCCGTTGCACGCCGTTGGGGTATCGAACGCAGCCTGTTTGCCGCAATGCTACTGATTTGCGCAGGTATTGCGATACGTTCGCTGCCCACGCCAGGTTTCCTGTTTATCGGCACCGCTATCATTGGTTGCGGAATCGCGCTGGGAAATGTGCTGTTACCTGGGCTGATTAAGCGTGATTTTGCTCAGCATGTGGCAAAACTCACTGGCGCATACTCGCTGACTATGGGCGCAGCGGCGGCACTGGGTTCAGCTATTGTGGTTCCGCTGGCGCTGAACGGGTTTGGCTGGCGCGGTGCGCTGATGGTACTGATGGTCTTTCCGCTGCTGGCGCTGATTATCTGGTTACCCCAATGTCGCCAGACGGCCAATGCCAGTTTGAGCAACTCGCGCGCTTTGCATTCCCGCGCGATCTGGCGCTCGAGCCTCGCCTGGCAGGTGACGCTGTTTCTCGGGATCAATTCACTTATCTACTACGTGATCATTGGCTGGCTACCCGCCATTTTAATCAGCCACGGCTACAGCGAAGCGCAGGCCGGTTCGTTGCATGGTTTACTGCAACTGGCAACCGCCGCGCCGGGGTTATTGATCCCTCTCGTCCTGAACAGATTTAAGGATCAGCGCTCCATCGCCGCACTGGTTTCGTTAATGTGCGCCATCGGCGCAGCGGGATTCGCGGTAATGCCCGGGCAGGCTTTGCTGTGGACCATACTGTTTGGCTTTGGCTCAGGCGCCACGATGATCCTTGGTTTGACCTTTATTGGCCTGCGCGCAAGCTCAGCGCATCAGGCCGCGGCCCTGTCCGGCATGGCACAATCCGTCGGGTATTTACTGGCTGCCTGTGGGCCACCGCTGATGGGTAAGATTCACGACCTCAATGGTAGCTGGCTGATTCCATTAGCTGGGGTCGCCGTGTTAGCGATACTGATGGCGGTGTTTGGTTTGTGCGCAGGGCGTAATCGGGAGATCGCAAGCGCATAATGCAGCGGGCAGGTTTGAGAACAACCTGCCCGTTTTTTTATCCTCGCGCAGCGCGCAGCATTGCCTGAACTAACGGCACGGGTTTTCCCGCCAGCGCTCCACGTTCATGCTGAAAGAGTGTGCCGACAAAAAAAGGATGCGTCACCAGCTCAATGGCACGGATATCACCAGCCTCATCCCAGCCAGTCACACGAAGATCACCGCTCTCAAGCTCGGCGGCAAAATCTTCCGATACGCCATAGTTACAGTGATACCCCTCGGAGATAACACCCCGTCCGTAGGCTTTGGCAATCAGCGTATTGGCCCTCAGTTCAATATCATCCGTTTTTTCTACCAGCGAGCAGGTCAACGGTGCGATGACCATCCGCCCCGTGGTATCCGTTTCCGCATGGGCAGCATCACTCCAGCCCAGCACGTTGCGGGCATACTCCAGAATCGCATGTTGAAAACCGCCACAGGTCCCGAGGAATGGGATGCTGTTTTCACGCGCGTAGCGTATCGCGATCAGTGCGCCTTCCAGGTGCCGATATGGACTGCCAGGAACGACCCAAATAGCATCATAGCCAATCAGATCTTCACTGCTGCTAATATCAGAGGTGGTTAGCCAGTCATAATCAGCCACTAATTCCAGGACGGCAGCGGCATCATCGATAGCAAGAGGAATGGCCTGATGCGCCACAATATCAGGGCTGTAATCACCCACCAGCGCAATGCGAAGCGTATCTTTAAACGGGGAAATTTCCATTAAGCTTTCCTTATGTCCAGACAATGAGGGACAATATAAGGAGCCTCAGCCTACCGATTTTTTGTTGGTATCACAATCCCTTAAATTGGGAGTCAGGACGGGCAGAATGTTACAATTGTCACGTTTTACGATCTTATTTAACCGTAATAAAGGTGTCGAAATATATCAAAGCAGTGGATTAATGGAGCGGATGAAAAGATGAAAATTCAATGTAAACGCGTGTATGACCCAGCAGAAAAAAATGATGGTTATCGCGTACTGGTCGACAGGTTGTGGCCTCGCGGGGTAAAAAAGACCGACCTTATTTTTAACGAATGGAATAAAGCGCTTACGCCGTCATCTGATTTACGCAAGGCGTTCCACGCAGAATTGATTGATTTCACACACTTTTCGGAGCAATATCGCGCTGAACTGGCCCTACAGCAGCAGGAAGGAAAGCGTCTCGCAGAGATTGCCCGACAGCAAACCTTAACGCTACTGTATGCGGCGAAAAACACCCAGCAAAACCACGCGCTGGTGCTGGCTGAATGGATACGTCAATGCTAACCGGATTTCATTTGCCCGTTGTCGGATGATCTCTGCGCCAGAGCACCCATTCATCAATCACTTCCCCGCCCGGTAATTTGCAGTCCGACCTTACGCCTTGCGGGGTCTGCACCGCAATCAGCGAGCCGCCCTTTTGTTCACAATATACCGATGCCGGATTCGCCAGACCAATCTTCGGCGGTTTGGGGGCTTCGGGCTGAGTGGTACATCCCGCTAACACCAACAAGCCGGGCAAAATAATAGACGCCAGTTTCATATCGACTCCTGTTAAAAACCTTATCCCGGCAGGTTACCCCGACTTTCCATCTATCTCCATGTTTTACTGCCAGCTTTCAATTTAATGTTTAAATTTTGAGCGGGATGGCGTGTTTCATCTTTCATCTTGATGTTCTATCATGCGGGCCACGTTAGCCCAGTCATTACTCAGGAGCATTTACACCTCATGTCGGACATGATCCTTGCCAGAGTCTCACAATCCTTAGCCACGGAGCAGTCAGTTGAGAGCCTGGTTCGGCAACTTCTGGAGATGCTGGAAGTGGTGACTGAGATGGAATCCACCTATTTAACCAAGGTCGATTTAGATGCCCGCCTGCAGCATATTTTGTATGCTCGCAATAGCAAGCAGATGCAGATCCCTGAAGGGCTGTCCGTACCCTGGGATGAGACGCTATGCAAACGCGCCATAGACGAAAACTGTCTGTACAGCGACAACGTTCCCGCTCGCTGGCCGGAGTGTACCGCCGCCCGCGCGCTGGAGATAACCACTTTCCTGAGCACGCCGGTTCATCTTCCCGACGGAACGTTTTACGGTACGCTCTGCGCCACCAGTCGCCACCAGCACGCATTAAGCCAACGTGGCGAACAGGTGTTACATCTGTTTGCGGGCCTGATCGCCCAGTCAATTCAAAAAGAGTCGCTGGTTGCTCAGTTACGCGAAGCGAATGCCGCGCTGATTGCGCACTCTTACACCGATGCCCTGACCGGATTACCGAATCGGCGCGCCATTTTTGAAAATGTTGAGACTCTTTTTTCCCTTGCCCGACATCTCAGGCAGAAGATTATTTTTGCCTATATTGATTTGGATGATTTCAAATTGATCAATGACCGCTTTGGCCACGAGGTTGGCGACCAGTTTCTGATCCAGATTGGTCAGCGTCTGCTTCGCGAATGCGGTGACAACGATATCCTTGGCCGACTGGGTGGTGACGAATTTTTAGTCGTGAGCCTGTCACCGGAAGATGACAGGGATCCACGAGACCGCCTGCAGCAGGTGAAAAATCAGCTACAACAGCAAATTTGCGGTGACTACCACCTGGGCGACATTCATCTATTTTATCCTGGCGCCAGTCTGGGCGTTGTGGAAATTAATCCGTTGGAGACTGATGTAAACTGCGCGCTTCACCTCGCAGATAGCGCAATGTACAAGGATAAAAAGCGTCAGGATAAAACCACTTTTGTCGTACATTAAGCCCTGCTATGCTAACCCGTCTTTAAATAACTCTGGCAGATAATCGTATGCGACTCGGTATTATTTTCCCCGTCATCATTTTCATTTCCGCTGTCGTTTTCTTATCCTGGTTTTTTATTGGCGGCTACGCTGCGCCGGGAGCATAACGATGAAAAAAACAACGCTTATTATGATTGGCGTGGCTATCATCGTCGTTCTGGGAACAGAATTCGGCTGGTGGTGACCTAAGAAAAAGGCCACATATTAGTGGCCTCTATTGTCTGTATGTTTACTTAGCTTTTGATTTTTCTGTAGATAAACAACACCACAATCGCACCGATCACCGCCACGGCGAAACTGCCGAAGTTGAAACCATCGACTTTACCAAAACCAAAGAAGGTGCTGATCCAGCCACCCACTACCGCACCGACAACCCCTAAGATAATGGTCATAAAGAATCCGCCGCCATCTTTACCCGGCATAATCCATTTTGCCAAAATCCCAGCAATAAGACCGAAAACCACCCATGAAATAATGCCCATAATTTCCCTCACTTATGTTTTTAAATTAACGATTCACTCGTCGTATAAAAGCATAGCATAGCGCTGAAAAATTAAAATTTGTGATCGCTATCACTTCTGTTTTTCATCTTTTTCTGATGTTTCATAAGGTTACACCGCTGACCGGCAGACTAATTTTGTCGCGCCTCGTCATTAATGTCGAATCGTCAGTCATTCTGCTTAACGCTTTGGCCGTCAGCCCCTGCTATTGCTGGGTTTTCACTTCTGGCACACTTTATGCTTAAACAGTCCGTCACTACGACACATCGTAGTCCGCGATGCGTATCGCGTGACTGCGTCTACAATTCGCGCTATTTCAGCATTTAACAGGTCTGTTATTGATGAAAAAAATCACCAGTGTATGCCCATACTGTGGGGCCGGGTGCAAGCTCAAGCTTGTTGTTGAGAATAACAAAATCATCCGCGCTGAGGCCGCAGAGGGTGTAACGAACCAAAATCAGTTATGCCTGAAAGGCTATTATGGTTGGGACTTTCTTAACGACACACGCCTTCTGACTCCCCGTCTGACCCGCCCGATGATCCGTTATGAAAAAGGTGGAAAATTCACTCCCGTTAGCTGGGATGAAGCCATTCGTTACACCGCAAAACGCTTAACTGAAATCAAAAATACCTATGGCCCTCGTGCCATCATGACCACCGGATCTTCCCGTGGAACTGGGAATGAGACCAACTACGTGATGCAAAAATTCGCACGTGGCGTGCTCCATACCAACAATGTCGATTGCTGTGCCCGCGTCTGTCACGGCCCTTCCGTGGCCGGGTTACAGGAGACGTTAGGCAATGGCGCCATGAGCAATTCCATCAGCGACATTGAAAACTCAAAATGCCTGCTGATCTTTGGTTATAACTGTGCCGATTCACACCCAATTGTGGCCCGCCGGGTAATTAAAGCTCGCCAGAACGGCGCAAAAATCATTGTCTGCGACCCACGCCGTATTGAAACTGCCCGTATCGCTGACCAACATTTGCAGTTGAAAAACGGTTGCAATATGGCGCTGGTCAACGCGTTTGGCCATGTTCTCATCGAGGAGCAACTCTACGATCGCGAGTATGTACAAAAGCATGCGGAAGGACTGGAAACATACTGGGAAACCGTTAAGGAGTATGCGCCTGAAGACGTTGAACATTTAACCGGTGTTCCCGCACAGCAGGTTCGTCAGGCGATGCGTACATTTGCTGCGGCGCCATCGGCCACCGTGATGTGGGGGATGGGCGTCACCCAGTTTGGTCAGGCCGTTGACGTGGTTCGTGGTTTGTCGAGCCTGGCCTTGCTGACCGGAAATCTGGGACGCCCTAACGTCGGTGTTGGCCCGGTGCGCGGGCAAAATAACGTGCAGGGCGCGTGCGATATGGGGGTGCTGCCTAACCAGTTTCCAGGGTATCAGGACGTAACCGATTTCGCCGTCAGGGACAAATTTGCCACCGCATGGGGCATTGACGTTAATCAGATGGATGACAAGGTTGGAACCCGCATCACCGAAGTTCCGCATCTGGCTATCGAAGGCAAAATCAAAGCCTACTACATCATGGGAGAAGATCCGCTGCAAACCGAGGCCGATTTGGGTCTGGTCCGCGAAGGATTTAACGCGCTCGATTTTATCGTCGTGCAGGATATCTTCATGACCAAGACGGCGGAAATGGCCGATGTCCTCCTGCCTGCCACCTCATGGGGTGAACACGGTGGCGTCTTTACCTGCGCCGATCGCGGTTTCCAGCGTTTTGAGAAAGCGATTGAACCCACCGGTGATGTAAAGCGTGACTGGGAGATTATCAGCCTGCTGGCCAGCGAAATGGGTTATCCAATGCAGTATCAAAATAACCAGCAAATCTGGGATGAGATGCGCGAGCTGTGTCCACTGTTCTACGGCGTGACCTATGAGAAAATGGGTGAGATGGGTCATGTTCAGTGGCCATGTGCGGATCTCGATAGTCCTGGTACGCCCTACCTTTACGCGCACAGCCAGTTTGATACCGCCAATGGCAAAGGCAAACTGTTTGCCGCACCGTGGCGAGCGCCAGCAGAAGTTCCTGATGAACAATATCCGCTGGTGCTGTGTACCGTGCGTGAGGTTGGGCACTACTCCTGCCGTTCGATGACCGGCAACTGCGCAGCGTTGCAAGCGCTGGCAGACGAGCCTGGGTATGTGCAAATCAATACCCATGATGCTGAAAAAATGGGTATTCGTCATCGCGATCTGGTATGGGTCAGCTCGCGCCGCGGTAAGGTTATCAGCCGCGCGGATGTCTCCGAGCGCATCAATGTCGGAACGGTCTATATGACTTATCAATGGTGGATTGGCGCGTGTAACGAGTTAACCCAGGACAATCTCGATCCTATTTCGAAAACGCCGGAAACCAAATATTGCGCCGTAAATATTGAACACATTACCGATCAGGGGTGGGCAGAAAAATATGCCGCACAAACGTATAGCGATATGAAGTCACGTCTGTGTGAGGCTATTGCGTAAATCACCGCCATCATCGCCTGAGTCTGGCTTTCCAGACTCAGGCCTTATCTCATGACTTCGCCAGCTGTGGTTCACTGAAGCGGATGGATGCAGCTTCCTCCTGCTTATCCCGCCGCATAAAGCCGAGGTTCATCAGAAACAATCCCGCCATAAACGGTAGTTCGTACAGTTCTTCAATCAGATCGCCATACTGAGCATTGTGCAGAAAGATGGGAGCCAGCAGACGATGATGCTCTACCGTATCGGAGATCAAAAATGCACAGGTGGTGATCGCTAACAGCCACAGAGGTAGCGGTTCATTGCGAAAGCGACGGGCAATATCCTGGCGTAAGCGCTTCGAAATCAGCACTGGCAGAATAATCATGGCAATCAATACCACTGAGATAGCCCGGAACAGGAGTTTAGGATGCTCAGGAAAATAATCGCGCCCCCAACTTGTGCTTCGGCCCAGTAATACCAGCCACCACGCTGCCGCCCAAAGCCAAAATTGCTTCTCGCCTTCGGGACGTGATAAGGGCCTGATGTAGCTGAGTGTAAATATGGCACCAAACAGCAGCCATAGCGCCTGGCCATTTTCAATCCAGCTGACGACAGTACCGTTGAGTAGCGGGAGATGCCAGTTCGCGGCGAACGGGATCGCCACGATGGCTAATCCGAGAATGATTGTGGGTAATGTAAGTCGGGTATTGAGTTTCATAAGCGCGATGTTCTGTTTTATATCTGTTTCGCGATCATAACCCCTGTGAATGATCAACTATTAGCAATCAATGCGAATCTCTTAAGGTATTCTTAAGGAATCCTTTCAGGATATTTCCCTGTTTCGCCCAGATAAAAAAATGCACTGCGCCGTCAAAGCGCAGTGCAGTTTTTAGATTAAAAACTAATATATTCAATCAGTAGCAGTGACTAATGCCTACCACCCGCAGACTTCGTGCTCATTTTCGGTATCGTACGAACGCACGGTATTGACCAGATCTTTGACCACTTCAGCTGCCACATCCGGCACCAGTAATGTCATTGGCGCCTCTGTTTCATAATCAACAGAAACACCGTTGCTGTTATTAGTCACGGTTACGGTATAGGTTGCTTTACCCATGATTTACTCCTTGCCGGTGCGCACGACTTTTCGTTGATTTGCACTCTCCATCAGAACTTCCGGGGCGACGAAAAAATCGATATTAAAGTAAGTGTCGTCGGTCATCACTTCGATGTTATGCCATTTTTCCGGTGGAAAAACACCAAACTGACCGGCTTCAATAATCATCACCTCTACTGGCTCCGGACTGTGTTCGTCTGCGTATCCGAGATATTTGACCGCCCCCTGCATAACCGAAAGTCGAGGATAAACTCCGGCTCGGGTCCCTTTATCAAGGTGGCGTTCGAAAATTCCGGCAGGCGCCGTTTCTTTGTTCCAGAATGGCGTAGAGCGTGTATGGATATGATTCTGTGGAATTTGAAGCATTTTTCTTCCCTTTTCCAGTCGACAACCAGCGAGTCATATTGAACCGCTGCTGTACACAGGGTACGCCTCAAAACATACGTTTAAAATACCATTTATTGGTTACAACCCTACGATTATAAATGAAAAGCAGAGCGCAATATTAAAGGCCCGCCGCAATCAGCGGGCCGATGGCATCACGATTGAAGCGTGGCCAGACGGGCGGCAAAACCAACGAAAATCAGGCCGATAAGGGAATTCCCCACTTTGGCCAGTTTCTTCTTCGTACGGATATATTGCGTCACAAACGCGCCGGAGAAAATAAGGAAGCTCAAATAGAAAAAGCTCACTATCTCAAGCGTAATAGCCAGAATAAAGAATGATAGCCCTGAATGCGGCGCATTGACATCAATAAACTGCACGAAGAATGACACATAAAACAGAATAGCTTTGGGATTGGTCAGGCTCAGGATTAATGCGCGCTTAAAAATAGCGCCAAACGGGACTTCCTCAGGCGCGGCGTCGCTTGCTTTCGATTTCAGTGTTGCATACAGGATCTTCGCGCCAAGATACAGTAAATAGAAAGCGCCAAGATAACGAACGATATTGAACAAAACGGGCGTTGTTTTAATCAATGCGGCAACACCGGCATAGGCCAAAAACATCAACACGGCATCACCAATAAACACACCGCTGGCGGCGAGATAACCCCCCTTTACTCCCCTACCGACGCTGTTTTTCAGCACAAATATCGTATTTGGCCCCGGTACCAGCACGATAAAAATAGCCCCCACCAGATACGTCCAGTAATTCAGAACTCCATACTCTGCGAACACGTTAACCTCTTCCTGAAAAAACACATGCACTTGCTGCGATACAATATGCTAACGAATGCGACAGGTGATGGAAAGAGCAGGTTATTAATTAAAAAAACCCGCCACTGGTGGCGGGTGTGTACAGATAAGGTTAGCCCAGATTAATGGTGCAGCATCTCATCCACTACTTCTTCGCCCTTCAGCTGATAAGGGTAGTAGGTAGGCCAGTTTTCCATCTCCTCAAGCAAGGCAGCCTGCGAGGTATTTCCCATAAAGATATGGAAGTGGCTCGATTTACGCGGCGCGATAATATGATCGCTGAATTGCACGTATTTAGGCGCTTTGCTGTCAGCGGCTTTACACTCAAACAGATACCGTACACCTTTCTTGCCTGATTTATAGTGCAAGATTTTATACCCGGCATAATCGTATTTGCACGATGCGACCTGATTACCGGTGTGAAATTCCATCACGCCATCTTCGATGCCGATAGTGTCTACATTGGTTGCATAGCCTGTACGGTAATAAGCTTTAATTTGTTCTGCCGTTTTGCTTTTATCTTTCTCCGCTTTCTTTTTGAAAACCGGATCAAGTTCGCCACTGACCAGATACGGATAGACAGATTGCCACATGCCATCCCAGTCGGACAGCGCCCGGTTCTGCACCTGGTTATCATCAAATACCCCTTCCGACGCCTTTTGTTCTACTTCACTCATCGGCGCACCATGGGAATGATGACCATGCGCCAAAACCTGCCCACTGACTAAAAGCATCCCCAGAGCGATTGTCAGTTTGTTAAAACGAATAGCCAAAATTTCACCCTCAAATCGTTTGCGAGTGAATTGTTATAATATAACGTAACAATTTAATCAATAGACATTACTGCACGTTATTGCCTCACGCTTCAATGAGTTTTCTGGAGCAGATCTGATCAAGCAGAGCCTGCTGATGGCTGATAATGAGCATACCTAATGGCCGACGCTGGCACTCTTCAAGCAGCAATACCCAGATATCTTTTTGAATGGAAGGATCGAGCTGGGCGGTAATTTCATCGGCAATAAGAAAACGTGTCCGCGGATCCAGCGCGCGAAGTAAAGCAATTCGCGCCAGTTCACCGCCAGAAAGCTGTCCGGGACGGCGGGTTAACCACTCAGGGTTGATGTGAAGACGGGTAAGCAGTTCAGCATCAGGTCGCCAGGCATCATAAACCGCATCGCCGGTGCTGCGCCGGGGGTTAAAGGTTAATTCCGGATGCTGTGGCACCAGTTGCACCGGGCAATACTGGTGCATTGGCAGCGGTTGGCCATCAACCAGAATGTCACCCGAGGTCGGTTTTTGCCAGCCCGCCAGTACGCGCCCCAACGTTGTTTTGCCGGTTCCGCTGGGTGCGCAAACCCCAATGCGTTCTCCGGGGCGCAGAGAGAAGGTCAGATTTTGCCATAGCACCTTTCCTCCCTGACAAATCGTCACTTCACGACAGCACAGCATCGCGCTCTCCAAAAAGTTGATTTCTTTCAGGCAGGGCCCGCCATTGGCGTTGCAGATGCTCGCTGATCTCTCCGCGTAACAGCTGTTCCCGGCTGACGTTATCCGACACCCTTCCCTGGTGCAGCGCGACAATGCGGTCCGCGTGGCGAGCGGCCAGCGTGAGGTCGTGCGTTACCCATAAAACGCCAGCCCCTTGCTCACATTGCTCACGTAGCTGTTCAAGCAGTTGATTAGCCAGCGGTGCATCAAGCCAGGCGGTAATTTCATCAGCCAGAATATAGCGAGCCTGGCTCAGCGACGCGTGACAGGCCAGAACACGTTTCGCCATCCCCCCCGAAAGCTGGCGTGGGAAGGCATCTAATACGCGACTTTCTAGTTGGCTACGCTGGAGCAATCGTTCAATTTTTCCGGCATTCCAGGCCTGGCCGGAGAGCTGACTTGCCCTGCGCAGATGCTTTTCAATCGAGAGCAGCGGGTTAAGCGCCTGAACACCTTGCGGGACATAGCTGAAAGTATTACCACGACATTTGCGAATATCATCACTTTCCAGCGTTTTCCCCTCCAGGGTGATGGAGCCGTTGAAACGCAAATTGTCCGGTAAGAGATCAAGCAGACATTGCAGCAACAGGCTTTTACCTTCCCCACTTCCCCCAACTAACGCCACCATCTGACCTGGCGCTACGTCGAAAGAGATATCCTGCAACAGCGAAGACCAGTTTCTCGCGCCATACCAGCGATAACGCGCCACGTCCAGCGAGACCTGTCTTAAACTCAACATGCGTCACCTCGTAACCATAAACGATGCACTGCCCTTGCGAGCTGATCGAATAACATAACCAGACTGAATAGCATCAGCCCGGGAAACAGCACTAACCACCAGTCGCCATGACTGATAAACCTCAGCGCATCAGCCAGCAACAGGCCCAGCGATGGTTCATGCGGCGCCAGCCCAAAACCGAGGAAGCTCAACGCCGCGCTGTGCAACACCGCGTGGGGAAACATCAGCAAGGTTCCCGTTAACCACTGGGGTAACAATGCCGGGAGATAGTGATGCCGCCAGCAGTAAAAATGTCCGTGTCCCAGACGCCAGGTTAACGTCAGATAGTCACTGTGGGCCACGCGCTGCGCTTCGGCACGCAGGATTAGCGCCAGCCGCGGCCAGTGGGTCAACGCAACCGCCATAATCACCCCATTTTTTCCGCCGCCCAGCGTGAAACAGATCAATATGAGCAACAGCAAATGCGGCATTGACAGCATGGCATCGGTAATCAGACGCATTAGTACATCCAGACGCGGATGTATACGTGAAACCGCCGCCATCATTAATGCGATGAAGCCGCTGCACAACGCCGCGCCAATACCAATTTGCAGACTGGTTAACGCGCCCTGAAAGCAACGAATCCACAGATCGCGACCGAGGTTATCGGTGCCAAACCAATACAGCGCATCAGGCGGTAAATGACGGGCAAGCAGATTAACGCTCAATGGGTTATCCAGCGTCGCTGCGCCATACACCGCAATGCCTAGCAGGCAGCTAAAAGAGAGCAGAAGACGAATCAGCGTCGGCGTCGGATTATAGAGCATCAGGTCGCTCCAGAGCACGGTTCAACACATGGACAAGCCAGGTAGACAGCGAGTTGCCAATGAACACTAACACGGTACTGAACAACACAATTCCCATCAGTAACGGCAGATCGCCGCGTAATCCGGCATCAATAGTGGCCTGTCCCAGTCCCGGATAAGCAAAAACTTTTTCCGCTAGCAGTGCGCCGCCCAGCAGTTCTCCCAGCGAGGCGAACTGCAGGCACAGCGCGGGCGTGATAGCGTGGCGCAGAACCTGATGACGCAACAGCGACCAGCCTTTATCTCCCTGAGAACGCGCAAAACGGACAAAATCGCTTTTCATCACGCTGGCGATACTTTCCCGCGTATGAAGTGTAATTTGGCCAAGTCCCAATAAACTTAGCGCGCAAACGGGCAGCACTAAATGGCGCAGACGCTCAGCCAGCGTGGCCATATCACCACTGTTGCCCGGCTCCCACGCGCAGCAGACCGGAAATACCGGCCAGCGCACGGCAAATAACGCCAGCAGCAGCATGCCAATCCAGAAGGTCGGCAACGACGAAAGCAGATAGCTGAGTCGACAGATTGCTTTATCCGGCCAGCGATTCAGATAACGACCCGCGACAAACCCCATTGCCGTTCCCAGTATGCCGGAGAGCAGCCACGCGCCGCCAAGCAAGGCAAACGAAGTCGCAAAGCGCTCCTTGATTACGCTGGCAACCGGTGCATTAAACAACATTGAGTAGCCGAGATCGCCCTGCAATACACGTATAAACCAGTGACCCAAACGCTCCCATAACGGCTGGTCTAATCCCCAGCGAGCAGCGATACGCGCATATTGTTCCGGCGGCACGTGCAGGAGATCGTTGCCGATATAGGCGCGAATCGGATCGACAGGAGAAAAGCTGAGCAGCATAAAAGTGCCAGCCGCAACCAGCACTAATAACACTATCAGCCGTAGAAAATGGCCTACAACAGACTTCATCAACGGCAGGTCCAGGTCCATTCATCCAGATTATTGAGCAGGGACCAGCTACCGTGGATCTCCGGCGCGCCTTTGCCTAAGTCAATACACGGATTTGCCAGATAAGTGTGCTGAATGTTCAGCAGCCATGCCCAGGCGGCATCGCCCTGCACCCCAGCCCCTTGCTTGCCATCCCACTCCACCTGTTGCCAGAAAGGCAACGCTTTTTGCCAGTCCGGAGCATCAATGGCCTGTTTAAGATGTTGTTCAACGACGGGATTGCTGTAATAGCCTGGATTGTAGTATTCCACGCCCGCGGCCTGATTGCTGTAGTGATGGAAAAGCTCCATCGGATCCAGGCTTCCCCAGCCAAACAGCGTCGGATTCGCATGCATATGCCGCTCAACGGTTTCCCAGCTTCCGGATTGCAGCGAGACCTGAATACCCACGGGCTCCAGCATCGCACGTACGGCCTCGGCTAAATCCCGGCGCGTACTGTCACCGCTGGCGTACCACAGAGTCAGGCGAGCCTCTTTACCGTCTTTCACACGTACGCCATCTTTCCCCACCTTCCAGCCGGCTTCTTCCAGAATCATCCGTGCTTTTTCGCTGTCGCCATCTTTGAACGCAACTGACTGTCCCTGCCATGGCAGGCCCTGAACCGCGCTATACGCCGGAATCGCATGACCTTCCATGACCTGATCGGCAAGTTGTTTACGATCGATGGCGTAGTTGATGGCGCGTCTGATGGCGATATCAGCCGTAATATCGTTACCGATCGGATAACCATTGGCGTCTTTTTTACCCGCTGGAACCATCGGGAACACAATGCCACGATTTTCCACGCTGTCGCGTACCCAAAGCTTCAAATTCTGCTGTTGAGGCGCAACCGCCATCGAAGGCGCGATACGCACGAGTCCCAGTTGACCACTGCGCGCTGCGGCATAAGCGTTATCTTCATCAAGGAAGACAAACACCAGCTTACTGAAATCATTTTTCTTACCGGCATACCAGGGGTTCGCCTCCACGATCAGCTGTTGCCCCGGCTGAAAACTCACCAACCGATAAGGGCCCGCGCCAATCGGATTTTTGGCGAATGTTTTTTCGTCATACCGTTTTTCTGGAACAATACCCAAAGAGCCCAGCACGTTCACAAAGGTGCTCTGCGGGCTGCGCAGCGTAATTTCTACCGTGCGGTTATCTTTTAGGCTGGCATGAGTAAAGTTACCCATGTCGATTTTGCCGCCGCTCTTTGCGGCTTTATTATAGGTGAACACCACATCTTCAGCGGTTAGCGGGGAACCATCGGAGAATTTAAGGTCGGGTTTTAACGTCAACGTCCAAGTTTTGCCGTCAGCGCTGGTTTCAACTTTTTCCGTCAGCAGGTTACCCCAGCTCATATCTGCGTTTTGTTTTAATAATGGTGCATGCAAAAGCAAATAGCTGCCATGACTCCAGCCCAGCATCGGGTCAAATCCTTCCGTTGGCTCAGGTCCAATTGCCAGCTTCAACGTCTGCCCCTCGCTCACATTTTGCGCGGCGAGAAGTGGTGAGGTTAATGCGAGAGTCAATGCGCACGTAAGCAGTGCCAGCTTGCCTTTAATCATTATGTTATCCAGATTTGCGTTATTTTTATGCCGCTCAACGATTCAATGCCGTTAAACGGTCTCCTGGGGAAGGGATTATGGCGGACTGAAATGACGAAAAAAATGATGCGGCGCAGAAAAGTATGACGATTTTCTGAAATTATCATACTTTTTTCTGATACTCCTAATTGAGTACCCTCTGAATCACCGAAAATAGATTAAATGTTAGCCATTCAATTAATGGCAAATTAATTACAAGCTAATGATTACAAATACTAATTATTGGTAATTTCCGCTATTTACTTAGCTATAATTAATGACAATTTATGTATATTTATTCAAGAAAAACACCAGAAGTGATAAGTTATGTAAACATATAATGATAATTATTTTTATTATCATTCCCATCAATTATCTTACTTCCTTTGAATTTTTAACAAAGGAAGTTTGACTATGCGCTTAAAACCTGTTGCTTCTGTTGTTCTGTCCTGTTTAGGATTTTCCAGTCCCCTGGCCTTCGCTGAAGATGTTATGGTGGTAACCGCTTCCGGTTACGAAAAGAAAATCACCAACGCTGCCGCCAGCGTCTCCGTTATTTCACAGCAAGAGTTACAAACCAATAAATATAATGATTTAGGCGAAGCCCTGCGTTCTGTTGAAGGGGTGGATGTTGAAAGCAGCACCGGTAAAACCGGTGGCCTGGAGATCAGCATTCGTGGCATGCCCGCCAGTTATACCCTGATCCTGATTGACGGTATTCGTCAAAACGGCAGCAGCGATGTGACGCCAAACGGCTTCTCAGCTATGAATACCAGCTTTATGCCTCCACTGGCGGCAATCGATCATATTGAGGTGATCCGCGGCCCGATGTCGACGCTTTACGGCTCCGACGCAATCGGTGGCGTGGTGAATATCATTACCAAAAAAAGCACCGATAAATGGAGCACCTCCATCAATACCGGCGTTAACCTGCAAGAGAGTAATAAATGGGGTAACAGCACGGTCGCCAACTTCTGGTCAAGCGGCCCGTTAATCGCTGGCGTACTGGATATGCAGGTTCGGGGTAGCACCACCCAACGTCAGGGTTCCAGCGTTACCTCCCTGAGCGATACCTCCTCCACTCGCGTACCTTATCCTACCGAGTCAGAAAACTATAACATCGGCACGCGACTCGACTGGAAGACGAATGAAAGCAATACGCTATGGTTAGATCTCGACTCCGCCAGACAGCGCTATGATAACGATGACGGTCAGTTGGGTAACCTGACGGGGGGTTACGATAAAACGCTGCGCTATGAGCGTAACAAAGTCACCCTCGGCCACGATACCGCCTTAACGTTCGGCACCTGGAAATCCTCCCTCGGCTGGAATGAAACTGAGAACAAAGGACGACAACTGGTCTCCTCCGCACTCACGCCAGAGAACGCAGGCCGGGCCGGTGACGCACGTGAACTGAAGAACACCAACGTCATTCTGGACTCAGTACTGCTGACACCATTAGGTGATTCGCACCTCTTAACCCTCGGCGGGGAATATTGGGATGCGCGCATGAAAGACGGTGTGGTGCTGGCCAATACCGGCGAAACGTTCCATCAAAAAACGTGGGCAGCCTATGTAGAAGATGAATGGCATATTCTCGACTCGTTGGCCTTAACCGCAGGGACACGCTACGAGCATAACGATGTCTTTGGCGGCCATTTCAGCCCACGCGCGTATATGGTTTGGGACGTATCCGACGAATGGACGCTCAAAGGCGGCGTGACGACAGGTTATAAAGCGCCATCACTGAGCCAGTTACATAACGGGATCAGCGGCGTAACCGCGCAAGGAACCGTGAATACGGTCGGTAATCCGGACCTAAAACCTGAGGAAAGTATCAGCTACGAAACCGGGCTGTATTACGAGAACGACACCGGACTGAACGCCAACATTACCGGCTTCTATACAGAATACAAAAATAAAATTGTCTCGTATTCTATCGATGATAATACCAACAGCTATACCAACAGCGGCAAGGCAAGGACCGATGGCGTTGAATTTGCCAGCACCTTCCCTCTGTGGTCGGATGTGCTGACTTTATCCCTCAACTACACCTACACCCAGAGCAAGCAAAAAGATGGTGACAATAAAGGCGCACCGTTAAGCTACACGCCAAAACATATGGCTAACGCTCGCCTGAACTGGCAGGCAACGGAAGATATGAATGCCTGGCTGAGCGCACGTTATCGCGGTAAAGCCCCACGCTTTACCGAAAATTACAACAACCTCAGCGCAGTACAAAAGGCCGTCTATGACGATAAAGGCGCTGATTTAAAAGCCTGGACCGTTCTCGACATGGGGATGTCTTATAAGCTGACCAAAGATCTGACGCTGAATACGGCGGTCAATAACGTGCTGGATAAAGACTTTAGCGAGGTTAAACTTTATCAGGTGGGGCGTAATAGCACCTACGCAGGAGATTACTATCAGACTGCACAATCCACTACCGGATACGTAAACCCGGGCCGTAACTATTGGGTATCATTAAACTACCAGTTCTGATTTAGTTTTTTCCTACCAGACGGGCTGTCAATGATAGCCCGTCTACCACTGGGTTTCATCAAATGCCCGGCACTGTTCTTTTTGCCAGCCAGCGGGGCTCCAATGTTTTTACCAGAGATAAAGCGGCAAGGAATATTTTCGTCCCCGGCAGAGAAAAAATGGCGGAATGAGAGGTAAAGCAGAACTGGGACAGAATAGTCTGGGCGAGACTTTAATCGATAGCTTTAAATAGCCATTATGTTTTATGAGTCACGGAGCAACGGGTGCCCCGTGACAGTCATTAACTTACTTCAAATACTCTCCGCTGCGCAGCGCTTCAATACGTTTATCCAACGGCGGGTGAGTCATAAACAGCTCACTCAACGACTTGGATTTACCGTTGATGCAGAACGCCATCATGCTGGTCGCTTCCTGCGGCTCATAGCTGGTTTTCAGACGCTGCAGCGCGGCGATCATTTTCTCACGCCCCACCAGTTTTGCTGAACCGGCATCCGCATGGAATTCACGATGACGTGAGAACCACATGGTAATAATGCTCGCCAGAATACCAAACACCAGTTCCAGCACCGTCGCCACTGCGAAGTAGATCAATGGGTTGCCGTTACTGCCCTCACCCTCATCGCGGTTTCCGCCCATAAAGCCAGCGGCAATTTGCGCCAGAATACGTGAGATAAAGATAACGAAGGTGTTCACCACACCCTGAATGAGCGTCATGGTAACCATATCGCCATTAGCAATGTGGCTGATTTCATGCGCGATAACGGCTTCGGCTTCGTCCGGGCTCATGTTTTGCAACAGGCCTGTACTCACAGCCACCAGCGAAGCATCCCGGCGCGCACCGGTAGCAAACGCGTTAATATCTGGCGCATGGTAGATTGCAACCTGCGGCATAGCGATCCCAGCCTGGCGAGCCTGATTCGCTACCGTATTCATCAGCCAGCGTTCTCTTTCATTGCGAGGCTGTTCGATCACTTCCCCACCAACGGATTTTAACGCCATCCATTTGGACATCAGCAGCGAAATGAAGGAACCACCAAAACCAAACAGCAGTGCCATGATCAACAAGCCTTGAACGCTGCTTGACTGAATCCCTGTCAGGCTCAATACCAGCCCGAAAACGACCATCACAGCCAGGTTCGTCAGCAGGAAGAGCGCGATTCGCATCATAATTTTCTTTTAACCTCAATTTAACAAAACGCACTATGCGATTACCCATATCGTATGGGTCTTATGGCTATTTTCAAGCATCCATAGGTGCTAAGTCACCAGAAAGACACAACTTTACATTTTATCGTATCACACTGACGTCTTCATGCGTTTGTTAAAAAAACAGGCACAATTTCTTGTGCCTGTTGGAGGTTATTTACTGGTTGCGGGCTGTTCCGCTGGCTTTTCTTTTTCAAGATGCGCCAGGTCAAGCGCAATTTTTACCGTTTCATCCAGGTAGGGATCTGGTTCCTGGTAATCCTTCGGTAAATCGTCCAGTTTTTTCAGCGGCGGCTTACCTTCTCGCTTAAACCGATCGTTGATACGCGCCAGACGCATTGCGTCATCTTCGTTATTCTCTTTCTCACGCTGAGCATAATTGAGAGAAGCGATGTTGCGTTTATCCTTCATCGCATTGAAACGCGCAATATCTTTCATGATGTACTGGAACTCAGGATCGTTGGCAATACGTGCATTGTGCTCTTTTAACAATTCAGGTCCGAACGGCGTCAGATTCTCTGATTTGGTGTAAGTCGCAGCATCAATGCTATCCCACGGCAGCGCGTTATCTTCAAACTTCTCACCGGTTTCCGTTTCTTCATTACCTGTCGGCATGATGATGTCCGGCGTAACGCCCTTACGCTGTGTACTGCCACCGTTTACACGGTAGAATTTCTGGATCGTATACTGAACAGAACCCAGCGCCGGCCATTCCGGACGCAGCATCTGATCATAAATACGGTTCAGAGAGCGATACTGCTGTACAGTGCCTTTCCCGAAAGTCGGTTCACCAACGATCAGCGCACGACCATAATCCTGCATTGCCGCAGCAAAAATCTCTGATGCCGAAGCACTGAAGCGATCGACTAACACTACCAGCGGGCCTTTGTAGTACACAACGCCGTCGGTATCGCTGTCTTCACGCACTTTACCGTTATTGTCACGAACCTGAACCACCGGGCCGGAAGGAATGAACAGACCTGAGAGCGAAACGGCTTCGGTCAGCGCGCCGCCACCGTTAGTGCGCAGATCGATAATGACGCTGCTGACGTTCTGTTTTTCCAGCTTCTGCAACTGAACTTTGACATCATCCGTCAGGCCAACATAGAAGCCAGGGATATCCAGTACGCCGACTTTTTCTTTGCCAACGGTTTTCACGGACATTTTCACGGCGCGGTCTTCGAGACGAATACGTTCACGCGTTAACGTGACGGTACGCGTCTTAGTACCTTTACCGGCAGGCAGGATTTCAAGGCGAACTTTGCTGCCTTTGGGTCCTTTGATCAGCGCAACAACGTCATCCAGACGCCAGCCAATCACGTCGACCATTCCCTTACCGGTCTGACCCACGCCGACAATACGGTCGCCAACGCTTATTGCTTTGCTCTTGGCTGCCGGGCCGCCCGCCACCATGGAGTTAATGACGGTGTAGTCATCATCCATTTGCAAAACCGCGCCAATACCTTCCAGAGACAGGCTCATTTCAGTATTGAACTGTTCGGTATTGCGTGGAGAGAGATAGTTAGTATGCGGGTCGATCTCACGGGCGAAAGCCGTCATCGCCAGAGAGAACACATCTTCGCTGTTGGTCTGCGCCAGACGGCGAATCGCAAACTTGTAGCGACGCGTCAGCGTTTCACGAATTTCCGCATCGGTTTTGCCGGTCAGCTTCAGGCTGAGTTCGTCAAATTTAACCTTGCCGTCCCACAGCGCGTTAAGCTCTGCTTCGCTCTTCGGCCATGGCGCTTTGCTCCGGTCGAGGTTAAAGGTGTCGGTACCGGTGAAATCCATTGGACGAGCCAGTACGCTTAAAGCGTACTGATAACGTTCAAATCGGCGTTTTTGCGCCAGATTATAGAGATCGTAAAAGACATCCAGCTTGCCGGTACGCAGTTCATCGCCAAGGACCGTTTTCTTTTTTGCATACTGTTCGATATCGCTCGCCAACAGCACGTTGTGGCTGTAGTCGAGCAGATTCAAATAGCGGTCAAAAATTTTTGCCGAAAACGCCTGATCCAGATCGAACTGGCGATAGTGCGAACGCGTAAAACGCGATGTCACACGTTCACTTACCGTCGCATGCTGGGTTTCTTCCTTTAAAACGGGGATTTGATCGGCACGCGTGATATCTTCCACAGCAAGTGCCTGGCCTGCTAATGCAAGCAGACCAGCTAACGCAGTAAGCCTAAAAAAAGTGTTCATGCCAGGCCTGGCCTCCGTTTCAGAACACCAGGTGTTCTGCGCGTACAATCAAAGACATACCCGAATTCAGCTGTACACGGACGCCATCTTTGGTGATTTCTAATACGGTGGCATCCATCGCATTATTACCTGCTTTCACCTTCAGAGACTGCCCTACCGTCAGTACTGAAATATCAGATACCGGGGTATGCTGTTCTTCACGAGGAGCACGCGGTGCTTTTGCTGCTGGTTTCTCAGCGCGAGGTTTACGCTCAGCGCCTTCTTTACGACGCGGTGCAGGACGCGGCTTACGCTCGCGACGCGGTGCGTCTTCTTTTTCACCGGCAGCAGCGGCTGCTTCGCGTTTTTTCGCCTGTTGCTCTGCACGTTGCGCCTGAACGCGGGCTTTAGCTTCTTCCAGCTGTTTGCGAGCATGTTCAACGTGCTGCTCATCCAGCTCACCACAAGGGTTGCCGTCGAGATCAACACGCGTTGCGCCCAATTTAACGCCATACAGATAGCGCCAGCTTGAAGTATAGAGACGTAAGGCAGAGCGGAGCTGCGTCTTGCTGAGGTTCATTTCGCCCTCAACACGCTCTACCAGATCCTGAAAAATGCCAATTTTCAGTGGGCGCGCTTCGCCTTCCGCACTAAAACACTGCGGGAAGCGTTCGGCCAGAAACGCGATGACTTCTTTACTGCTATT
The DNA here is from genome assembly GCF_013781945.1 of Citrobacter sp. RHBSTW-01044. Taxonomy (NCBI): domain Bacteria; kingdom Pseudomonadati; phylum Pseudomonadota; class Gammaproteobacteria; order Enterobacterales; family Enterobacteriaceae; genus Citrobacter; species Citrobacter sp. RHBSTW-01044. Next base: position 2,748,873 of record NZ_CP056180.1, read on the forward strand.
CAACTTAGGTTGATTTTCCATGAAATTTCCTGATTACAACGGACGTAGCCAACAAGCGCAGGCATGAACAGGCGACATTATAATGACGTCATCAGTAATTGCTACGTTATCCGTTGATTATCCTGCGACGCGCGCAAAGAATTTTTTGTAATCCGTCGTTGCAAGCACGGTTTCAAGCTGTGCCACCAGCGTTCGCAGCCCCTGTTCATCCTCGTCAGTAAAGCGGCCAAACGCCGTGCTATCGATATCCAGCACGCCGATTATCTGATTTTCGACGGTGATTGGCAGGACGATTTCAGCGTTGCTGGCGGCATCACATGCGATGTGTCCGTCAAAAGCATGAACGTCCTCAATGCGCTGAACCTGGTTCTGCGCTACTGCGGTCCCACACACCCCGCGTCCTACCGGGATCCGCACGCAGGCGATTTTTCCCTGGAAAGGTCCCAGCACCAGCATATCGTTTTCGAGCAGATAAAAACCGGCCCAGTTCACTTCTGCAAGACGTTCGAACAACAACGCGCTGGTATTTGCCAGCGTTGCCAGAAAACTGGTTTCACCTGCCATTAATGCCTGAAAGTCACGGTTCAGATCCGTGTATAGCTCTGTTTTGTTCATTATGTAATCACTTAGTTGTCTTACTTAAAGCTGCAGCCTACTAAAATAAACATTAAATGCGTTAATGCTCAAGATCATTCCCGTCATGAGTTAAGATAACATTACTTCAACAATTTGATTCGCGATACATGGCCTTAACGACACCACGCATCACGCCGACTAAAAAAATAGCCATCAGGTCCATTGGTGATGCCCTCCCTCGTGCGCATTACCATCGTTGCCCTGAATGTGACCTGATCTTTAGCTTGCCTAAAATGCGTTCGCATCAAAGTGCATTTTGCCCACGCTGTCAGGCAAAAATTCGTGACGGACGCGACTGGTCATTAACACGACTGGCGGCTATGGCTTTCACCATGCTGCTGTTGATGCCCTTTGCCTGGGGAGAACCGCTCCTGCACATCTATTTATTAGGTGTGCGCATTGACGCCAATGTGCTGCAAGGCATCTGGCAAATGACCCGACAAGGCGACCCACTCACCGCATCCTTCGTACTCTTTTGCGTTGCCGGTGCGCCCATCATTCTCGTGACCTCAATCGCTTATCTGTGGTTTGGCAATATTCTTGGGATGAACCTGCGCCCAGTGCTGCTGATGCTGGAAAGGCTCAAAGAGTGGGTGATGCTTGATATCTATCTGGTGGGCATTGGCGTCGCATCAATCAAAGTTCAGGACTATGCTTTTTTGCAACCCGGTGTAGGTCTGTTTGCTTTTATTGCGCTGGTGATCCTCAGTGTTTTGACGCTGTCGCACCTTAACGTTGAGCAGCTTTGGGACCGTTTCTACCCGCAAAGACCAGCCCGTCGGCCCGATGAAAAACTTCGCGTCTGCCTCGGCTGCCACTTTACAGGTTATCCGGACGCCCGAGGTCGCTGCCCTCGCTGTCATATCCCGTTGCGCTGGCGCAGGAATCAAAGTATCCAAAAATGTTGGGCTGCTCTGCTAGCCTCGATCGTCCTGCTTTTGCCTGCTAATCTGCTGCCCATCTCGGTAATTTATGTCAATGGCGGCCGCCAGGAAGACACGATCCTGTCAGGCATAATGTCCCTGGCGAACAGCAACGTTGGCGTAGCGGCGATTGTTTTTATCGCCAGTATTCTGGTGCCATTCACCAAAGTGATTGTGATGTTTACGTTGCTCATCAGCATCCATTTTAGATGTGAGCAAGGATTGCGTACCCGCATCAAACTGCTGCGTATGGTGACCTGGATTGGTCGCTGGTCGATGCTGGATCTCTTTGTTATCGCTTTAACCATGTCGCTGATTAATCGCGATCAGATACTTGCTTTTACTATGGGGCCAGCTGCGTTTTATTTCGGCGCAGCGGTAATATTGACTATTCTTGCTGTGGAATGGCTGGACAGCCGCTTACTTTGGGATGCACATGAGTCAGGAAACGCCCGCTTCGCAGACTGAAGCGCAGATTAAAACTAAACGCCGTATCTCTCCGTTCTGGCTGCTGCCTTTCATCGCGCTGATGATTGCAGGATGGCTTATCTGGGGAAGCTATGAAGATCGCGGCAATACCGTAACCATTGACTTTATGTCTGCTGACGGCATTGTGCCGGGCCGTACTCCCGTTCGCTATCAGGGCGTTGAAGTGGGCACCGTGCAGGATATCAACCTCAGCGAAGATCTACGCAAAATTGAAGTGCGCGTCAGCATCAAATCGACCATGAAAGATGCTCTGCGCAAAGATACCCAGTTCTGGTTGGTCACGCCGAAAGCGTCGCTGGCGGGGGTTTCTGGCCTGGATGCGTTGGTTGGCGGCAACTATATCGGCATGATGCCCGGAACCGGCGAGCCGGAAGATCATTTCGTCGCCCTCGATACGCAGCCCAAATATCGTCTGGATAATGGCGATTTGATGCTGCACCTGCGGGCCCCTGACCTCGGGTCGCTCAATAGCGGTTCGCTGGTTTATTTCCGCAAGATTCCGGTGGGCCGGGTGTATGACTACACCATCAACCCAAATCATCAGGGCGTAACCATCGACGTGCTGATCGAACGTCGCTTTACCAACCTGGTGAAAAAAGGCAGCCGTTTCTGGAACGTGTCCGGTGTGAATGCGGATGTCAGCCTCAGCGGAGCGAAAATCAAGCTGGAGAGTCTGGCGGCGCTGGTCAATGGCGCCATTGCTTTTGATTCGCCCGAAGACTCTAAACCCGCGGTGGCCGATGACACGTTTGGTTTGTATCAGGATCTCGCGCACAGCCAGCGGGGAGTGATCGTCAAGCTTGATTTACCCAGCGGCGATGGACTCAAGGCCGGCTCAACGTCGCTGATGTATCAAGGATTAGAAGTCGGGCAACTGACCAAACTGGATTTAAATCCAGGCGGTAAAGTGACCGGCGAAATGACGGTCGATCCCAGCGTCGTAACGCTGCTGCGCGACAATACGCGGATTGAATTACACAGCCCTAAATTATCGTTAAACGATGCCAATATCAGTTCGCTACTGACGGGCAAAACTTTCGAGCTGGTACCTGGCGAGGGCGAGCCGCGTAACCAGTTTGCGGTTATTCCTGCTGAGAAGTCGTTGTTACACGATCCGGGCGTCATGACGCTTACGCTGACCGCGCCGGAGAGTTACGGTATTGATGCCGGTCAGCCGCTGATTCTCCACGGCGTACAGGTCGGTCAGGTGATTGATCGCACGCTCTCTGGCAAAGGTGTTTCATTTACCGTTGCCATCGAACCACAGCATCGCGCTCTGGTGCAAGGTGACAGTAAGTTTGTGGTCAACAGCCGGGTTGACGTCAAGGTCGGGCTTGATGGCGTGGAATTCCTTGGCGCCAGCGCCAGCGAATGGCTCAGCGGCGGCATTCGTATTTTGCCCGGTACCAAGGGTGAAATGAAAAAAAGCTACCCGCTGTATGCCAACCTGGAAAAAGCGATTGAAAACAGCCTGAGCGATCTGCCAACTACCACGCTCAGCCTGAGCGCCGAAACGCTGCCTGATGTGCAGGCCGGTTCGGTGGTGTTATACCGCAAATTCGAGGTCGGTGAAGTGATTAGCGTTCGCCCACGCGCCGATGCGTTTGATATCGATCTGCATATCAAACCGGAATATCGCAACCTGCTGACCAGCAACAGCGTATTCTGGGCCGAAGGCGGGGCAAAGGTTCAGCTTAACGGTAGCGGATTGACCGTACAGGCATCTCCTCTGTCACGAGCGCTCAAAGGGGCGATTAGCTTCGATAACCTCAGCGGCGCCAGCGCCAGCCAACGCAAAGGCGACAAGCGTATTCTGTATGCTTCCGAAACCGCTGCACGTGCAGTGGGCGGGCAGATAACCCTGCACGCGTTCGATGCCGGTAAACTCGCGGCCGGCATGCCAATTCGCTACCTGGGGATCGATATCGGCCAGATCCAGACGCTTGAGCTGATCACCGCCCGTAACGAAGTTCAGGCAAAAGCGGTTCTGTATCCGGAATACGTGCAGACTTTTGCCCGTAGCGGTACCCGCTTCTCCGTGATCACACCGCAAATCTCAGCGGCAGGCGTCGAGCATCTGGATACGATCTTACAGCCGTATATTAACGTTGAACCAGGACGCGGTAACCCGCGCCGTGATTTTGAACTGCAGGAAGCCACCATTACCGACTCTCGTTACCTCGATGGTCTGAGTATTGTGGTAGAAGCGCCGGAAGCAGGTTCGCTGAATATCGGTACGCCAGTCCTGTTCAGAGGCATTGAAGTGGGGACCGTCACCGGGCTGACGCTGGGCTCGCTTTCTGACCGCGTGATGGTGGCGATGCGCATTAGCCAGCGCTATCAGCATCTGGTGCGGAACAACTCCGTGTTCTGGCTGGCATCAGGATACAATCTCGACTTTGGTTTGACCGGCGGCGTCGTGAAGACCGGTACCTTCAATCAGTTCATTCGCGGTGGAATCGCCTTCGCTACGCCACCGGGTACGCCGCTGGCCCCGAAAGCGCAGGCAGGTAAACACTTCCTGCTGCTCGAAAGCGAACCAAAAGAGTGGCGTGAATGGGGAACCGCCCTGCCACGTTAATCTCTCCCCTTGCTCCGGCGTACATACTCGCGCCGGAGCACTTATGCTACACTGCGCACCTGTTTTTTTGCCGGTGGTACCAAGTGGCTTATTTTCCCGACGCCTTTCTAAACCAAATGCGTGAAGCAATGCCTTCCACGCTCTCATTTGATGATTTTCTCGCTGCCTGCCAGCGTCCGCTTCGTCGCAGCATCCGCGTCAATACGCTGAAAATCTCCGTTGCCGACTTCCTCACTCTGACAGCACCTTACAACTGGTCGCTCACTCCGATACCCTGGTGCGCTGAAGGTTTCTGGATCGAACGCGATGATGAAAAGTCAGTACCGCTCGGCAGTACCGCGGAACATTTAAGCGGCCTGTTTTATATTCAGGAAGCCAGCTCAATGCTGCCGGTCGCCGCGCTGTTTGCCGATGGCAATACCCCGGATCGCGTGATGGATGTCGCGGCAGCCCCCGGCTCCAAAACCACGCAAATTGCCGCAAAAATGAAAAATCAGGGCGCGATTCTGGCAAATGAGTTTTCCGCCAGTCGCGTCAAAGTCCTGCATGCCAATATCAGCCGATGCGGGATAGCCAATGTCGCGCTAACCCATTTTGACGGGCGGGTATTTGGCGCAGCGTTGCCAGAAGCCTTCGATGCCATTTTGCTGGACGCGCCGTGTTCCGGTGAAGGCGTGGTGCGTAAAGATCCCGATGCGCTAAAAAACTGGTCGCCAGAAAGTAATCTGGAAATTGCCGCAACCCAGCGCGAACTTCTCGACAGCGCCTTTCATGCCTTGCGTCCCGGCGGCACGTTGGTTTACTCGACCTGCACGCTGAACCGTGACGAAAATGAAGACATTATGCAGTGGTTGATTGAGACCTACCCGGACGCCGTCGAGTTTTTACCACTGGGCGATTTATTCCCTGAGGCTGAACGCGCCCTGACCCCGGAAGGATTCCTGCATGTGTTCCCGCAGATCTACGATTGTGAAGGTTTTTTCGTCGCGCGTCTGCGCAAAACCGCCGCGATCCCTGCACTACTGACGCCAAAATACAAAGTCGGTAACTTCCCGTTCAGCCCGCTTAAAGGACGTGAATCCGCGCTTGTCACTCAGGCCGCTAACGCCTGTGGATTGCAGTGGGAAGACACTCTGCGCCTGTGGCAGCGTGATAAAGAGATTTGGCTATTCCCAACCGAGATTGAACCCCTGATCGGCAAAGTCCGCTTTTCCCGACTCGGCATCAAACTCGCTGAAACGCACAATAAAGGGTACCGCTGGCAGCATGAAGCCATCATTGCTCTCGCCAGCACAAATCACAGCCATGCGTTTGAACTGACCCTTGCCGAAGCCGAAGAGTGGTACCGCGGACGGGATGTCTACCCGCAGACCGCACCGACCACCGACGATGTGCTGGTTACGTTCCAGCATCAGCCGATTGGCCTGGCGAAACGTATTGGATCGCGATTAAAGAATAGCTACCCGCGCGATCTTGTCCGGGATGGCAAACTCTTTACAGGATAACGCACGTTTTTACTGGCGCTTTTGCTAACGTTGACTACGCTGAAAAATGGACGGCCTAACTGGTCGTACCACAACCAGCAAATAAACGGAGAGCACGATGATGAAAACCAGTGTGCGCATTGGCGCTTTTGAAATCGACGACGCCGAGTTACATGGCGAATCGCCAGGGGACCGAACGTTAACCATTCCGTGTAAATCCGATCCGGATTTATGCATGCAACTTGATGCCTGGGATGCCGACACCAGCGTCCCGGCCCTTCTTAACGGAGAACATTCAGTTCTATTTCGCGAGCACTACGATCGTAAGTCAGATGCCTGGATCATGCGCCTTGCCTGATTCAAAAAGAACCCGTCGCCAGACGGGTTATTTCTTGGTTAATTTCCCTCATCTATCAACATCTTCTACACTACAGGTATGGCTTTACCATTTGAGGATGGAATGTTCACGCTGGTTCTTTTTGTGTGCTACCTGGGTGGCGGTTGTGAAGATATCGTTGTTGATGTCTACAAAACTGAGCAGCAGTGCCTGATATCGATGGACGATCAGCGTATTCGTAACGGCGGATGTTTACCCGCGGATGACTACATCGACAGCTTCTGGCGTCCGGCCCAGGAATACAGCGATTTTTGATTATTGCAGTTGCACCAGCGTCAACTCGCCACCAAACACCGCACCGGTATCAATATAGTGCAGATTCTCGTGATCCAGCCGCTGACGCAGAGGCGTATGGCCAAACCAAAAGTGATCCGCGCCGCGAATGCCGTTGCCTTTATTCATCAGCCTTGTGCGATCCCACAGTACCCGCTGTAAATCGACCTCTTTTTGCCACTGATAATTATCATCAGGGTAATCTGCGTGAGCAATAACGTGTATGCCGTTCTGGCAACGCAGCTCCAGAATCCAGGGTAATTGCCGACACGTTTCAAGAGCGGTTGTCGCCGCTGGCTGCTCCGCCTGCGCAAACCACGAACCGCCATTCATAAACCACAGGAATTGCTCCCCGGTTGCCAGCGCGTCCAGCCCCATCTGTTCATGATTCCCTCTGACCGCGATAATCCAGCGTTTACGCAGTAGTTTCAGGCAACGCAAACTGTCAGGTCCGCGGTCGATAACATCCCCCACTGAAACCAGCAGGTCCTGCCACGGATCAAAATGACACAGGCGCAATTTCGCCATCAATAATGAGAAGCAACCGTGGATATCCCCGACCACCCAAACATGTCGCCAGCGCGTCGCTTCCACTCTTTGATAAGCATTGTCAGGCAGTCCCATTTGACCTCCTGTACACAGTTCTCATGCAACTTTAATTTTAGCAAATACATCAGAAAGGCGGGGACGTTTCTATTTATATCCGAGACATAATTATTTATGGATATGTAATCGGGCATCCATTTTAATCCCATTCGCTGTAATAACGACAAGTGGTGTTGGCTTTAAATCGTAACAGTCAAGTATTCGTGAAAGTAAGTCATGAGGAACCTCCGATGAAGCCATAGCTTTCATGACAAACGATTTATCATTAATGGTCCGTAGAAGCAGGCTATTAAAAACTTCTTGTTTATATGCATTGAATTCATAATAACGCTTGGCTTTACAAAAAGCCTTAACTAACGATTCCCAAATTTGTATTTCTTTTTCCGGATCATGGTCTTTCATAAATCCATCATACCAACCCACAAGATCGTTAGGGAACACCTCAGCTAATACAAGCATCAATATTTCGATTCTATCTTTTTGCTCGCTATTTAATTTAGAATTATATTTTTCTTGCATAAGTATATCTTTCATAGATATCAAAAAGTTAGACTCATGATACTTTTCAATTTCAATAGCGATCTCTTTCTTTTCCACCAATATTATAGGATTAATACAATTGAAATTAAGTCGTGCATTTATCTTATTACATTCATCTAGAACTACCTTACTGCAAATTTCTATTGGTAGTTCAAAAAACTCTCTTCTATGGTTTACTCTATAAGGTTTTAAGCGAAGATGAATATTCTTTTCTGCTTCCCGATAATTTCCTACTTTACATGCCATAACAACATCGAATGGTAGTGGAACACCGGTCACTCCATTAAACAATTGCTTAGCCCGATGCTCAGGCATGTTCTTTGTAAACCCTATCTTAAAAAGATTATCCTGATAGGCATCATTCTTTAAAATATAAACATAACCATCTGAGTCATTCATATATCCATTCCATCTTTAATAATTTTATCGCTATAACCCGTTCATAACAAATCATAATCCTTAGATTATTACCAATTAACTTTATCCGATATCCCCATGGCTATGAAAAAATTAATATACTGTCATTTTCAATAGTACAACATTTAAATCATATCCATCTGCCACGTTACGAGAACATTTGCATAAAGGGATGCAGATAGCACCGAGTCCAAGACCAAAGTGAAAAATGACAGAAAAGTACTTGGATATGGGGGCAAAAATGTTTAGATTGTTGTAGCAGGCATAAAATGCCGCACAAAGAATTTCGTGTGTTTTGGCACCGTGCATTCTAACCTTTTGGTTTATAAAGTACACAAAAAGAGACCGAATACGATTCCTGTTTACAACTCAAAACGCAATAACCTATAAACTTCAATAGGTTAGCATAAAAAGCCCACTAAAAAACACCTCCTGATACTTACTATTGCACCCGTTCAAGATCAATCAGTTGCTATTGGTTTCGTGGCGTCGTCGGGAAAAATTCGGGATCGCTTTCAACGAGCGCCCATCCATTTTTAAGAATTCATCAATTCACAAAACCATCATTTCGATTTACCTTACAAATTCCTTTTAAATCATTACCGGGCGCACCACTTTTTCTTCCTGCCCTATACTTTCAGTCTGACATATGGCTGGAGGTTTCTATGTGTGGCCGTTTTTCACAGTCAATGACACGAGAGGACTATCTTGCCCTGCTCGCTGAAGAAGCCGAACTAGACATTCCATATGACCCGGAACCCATCGGAAGATTCAACGTAGCGCCTGGCACCAAAGTCCTGCTTCTGAGCGAACGTGATGAGCAACTGCACCTTGACCCTGTCATTTGGGGATATGCCCCTGGGTGGTGGGATAAGCCACCGCTAATTAATGCTCGATCTGAAACTGCGGCCACCAGCAGAATGTTTAAACCGCTCTGGCAGCACGGTCGTGCAATTTGCTTTGCTGATGGCTGGTACGAATGGAAAAAGGAAGGTGACACGAAGCAGCCTTACTTCATTCATCGGGCCGACGGACAGCCGATATTTATGGCGGCGATTGGCAGCACGCCATTCGATCGAGGAGATGAAGCAGAAGGTTTCCTGATAGTTACAGCTGCAGCTGACAAAGGACTGGTAGATATTCACGACAGGCGGCCGCTGGTACTGTCACCAGAAGCCGCTCGCGAATGGATGAGGCAGGACATTGGAGGAAAAGAAGCTGCGGAAATTGCGGCTGACGGTTCCGTTCCGGCTGATAAATTTATATGGCATGCCGTAACGAGTGCCGTTGGAAATGTGAAAAATCAAGGTGCCCAGTTAATCCTGCCAATGTAACGCAGCATTACATCGCCACAACTCTCATAACACTATAATAAATATTAAATTATAATGTTTACATTTTGCAAAATGTACCATATCTACCTTTTTCAACTCATTGATTATCCGAGCTATGTTTTTTGTTTTGGGGAGAGTTTTCACCAAGAATCCAAGTTTTTCACGCCGGCACATTCAACACGCTACCATTACTGGCAAACCTCGATGGTACAGATTTTACAGTCGCTGCAATCCACTATGAGCAATTAGCGGAAATTAAAGATTTTGAACATTACATAAATTGTTATTCTGCCCGCTTCTTTTAATCAAATATGATCAATTAACAGTCAGTCGCAATGCTAAATCTTGCGGGTAGGGATCAAAGTAATTCTGCGTCAGCAGATAACCGTCCGGGTATTCCGCCAGATAATGTTTCAGCAGCGTCATAGGAGCCAGTATGGGCAGTAGTCCTGCGCGGTAATTAAGGATCACCTCGCGCAACTCGCCGCGCTGACGCATTGTTAACTGATTACGGAAATATCCCTGAATGTGCATCAGCACGTTAGTGTGGTTTTTACGTGAGGCGGGTTTCTTCAGAAGCGTCATTAATTTATCCCGGTAGACCGCAAAGAAAGCTTCCAGATCCTCCCATTCATGCAGTGATGCGACGAATGGGCCAATTTCCCGGTATCCGGCCTGATGGTGAGCCAGCAATTGCAATTTATAACGGCTATGAAAATCCAGTAGAGCCCGACGCGTCAGGCCATTTTTGCGCAGCATATTTAGCTCATGTAGCGCGAAAACCCTTTCGACGAAGTTTTCGCGCAGGACCGGATCGTGCAGCCGCCCGTCCTCTTCTACCGGTAGCCACGGATATTTCTCCATAAGCGTGGCGGTAAACAGTCCCACCCCGTCTTTGCGCCCGCGATTGCCTTTCTCGTCATATAAGCGCACGCGTTCCATACCACAACTGGGTGATTTGGCGCAGACGATAAACCCGGACAGAGTGTCCAACCCGGCCAGATACCGCTGGCAAAAGTCAGCCATTTTGTCGGTCACGTCTTCGTGAGGTGCGTGGCTAAATCGCATGCGAATATCGCCGACAGCCGTTTGTACCAGGCGCAACGCCGGTCTTGGGACAGGCAAGCCAATCGCCATCTCCGGGCAAATGGGCCGGAATGTCACCCACTGTGCCAGCCTGTCCATCACAAACTGCGCCCGCTTATGCCCGCCGTCAAAGCGGACGGCAGACCCCGTTAAACAGCCGCTGATCCCAACGATGGGTTGCATTTTCATTGCGTCTTCCTCGCTAGTGCGTTTTACGGGAGAAGAAGAGTGTCACCGTGCCGACGGTGACGCCAAATTTCTTCATCTCAGTTTTATTAAACAGATGATTGGCATCCTGCAGGTACATCCAGTCATCAAAATTTAGCAACCAGGTTCTGCCGCTGGCTTTCACATTCATGCTGTAATGCCAGTTGAACGCGTTGCCCGCCGCCTGTCCCTTCGCAACACCTTCAATGTCGCCGGCGGTGCCTTCGTAACGATCGGCGCTGACTTTACGGATATGCCACACACGCTGCTGTTTCTCGCCATCGTCGTACACAAAGCGTTCGTTGAGGGTCAATGTGTCTCCCACCACATCGCCGTTAATGTCGACGTGGAAGCGACGAAGCTGTTTACCGCTGCGGTCCTGAACCATCCCCCATGCTTGCGTTTCTCCCTGAAAATACTGAAAGATATCCAGCGTCGGCTGTTGTTGTCGATAGTCGGCAATTTCAGCGCTACAACCAGCCAGTTGCATCAGCAAGGGCAGGCTCAGGGTCAATAAACGTTTCATTTTTCACCTCCAGTAAGCTGCTGACGCAGCTCAGGATATTGCGTGCGGGAACCCAGCCAGACAGCGAGAAAGTTTTCGCTGAACGCCGCCGACTGCGGTGGGCCAAGCGGGATAAATTGCCTTTGTGTCGCTGACATGCGATACCAGAACTGCCCCTGCTTATCTTGCAATACAAAAGCCAGTTGCGTACCCGGCGCGACGTCTGGCCATAGCTCACCCAACATGCGAAGCCAGGACTCGCTCTGCGCTTCCCGCGCCAGAATCCCCTGCGCTCGCCACTGATCGCGGGTGGCATCCACCAGTTCTTGCCGTTCAATTTTGCGCTGATAGGTGATAATCAGCGCCTGCTCCTCTTTCAGCCCGCGATAACGCCCATCCGGCGTGCGCAGTTGTGAGGTATAGATCGTGAATGGCCCCCAGGTGAGCGTTGCATCGCCGACTTTATGCCAGCTTAACCAGTCTGTAGCCCCTGCAAACGGCGCAATCGCCATGACGCCCAGCAGTATCAGTAAGGCAGGTTTCATTGGCGTTTCCCCATGAAAATATGAAAAAACAGCATCAACACCAGCCAGCCCGCCGCCATTAAACCGACAACGATAAATGCCGGTTCCAGAAAAGTAATAGACCCCAAACGCTCTCCTATCACATAGGCGACCGGGCCACCACCGGTGGCCATGATTGCCAGCAGCCATCCCGGCAAAGTGGTCGAGCAGGTAAGGTGCGTCCACAGGGCGGCGAACATGAGCCAGAGCGCGACCATCCATAACGGTAACAATGCTTCACCGTGAAAATCGATCAACCCCGTCAACGCCCACAGCGCATCCAGACTACTGCCCGCTGCTGCCAGCATTAACGCGTACAGACGTTGTGCAGGCGGCAGCAAGAAGCAGGCCAGAATAGCCAGCCCAAGCCATAACACCAGGCCGCGCTCACGTAATAACACCACCATGAGCCAGTACAAATCGAACCCGACAGCCAGGATAAAGACCTGTAAATGGCGGTTCATAGACGTTCCACCGTCAGTTGCACCACACTGATAGTGCGCGCATTAAAACCGGCTTCGCAGTAGCCGAAGTAATACAGCCACATGCGACGAAAACGCTCATCAAAGCCCAGCTTTTCAATATCATGCCAGGCGTGAACAAATCGTTGTCGCCAGTGCGCAAGCGTCCGGGCGTAGTCAGGCCCCATATCGAACAGATTGCGAACCACAAAGTCGGTGTGCTTTGTCATCAGACCGCTCATCGCGGTGATACTGGGTAAAAAGCCTCCCGGAAAGATATAACGCTGAATAAAATCCACGCCTTTGCTGTAATCGCGATAGCGCTGATCCTGAATGGTAATGGCCTGAATCGCCATTTTCCCTCCAGGGCGCAGGCGCGCCTGACAGGTGCGGAAAAACGTCGGCAGATAACGCTGACCCACCGCCTCGATCATTTCAACCGACACCAGTTTGTCGAATTCCCCGGTCAGGTCGCGGTAGTCGCACAGCAGTACATTGACTCTGTCCTGTAAACCTGCGCGGGCAATGCGCGCGTTCGCCCAGGCGAACTGTTCCTGCGACAGGGTCGTGGTGGTCACCCGGCAGCCGTAATGACGCGCGGCGTATTCCGCCATCGCTCCCCAGCCGGTACCGATTTCCAGCAGATGATCATTCGCGGTGAGCGCCAGCTGTTCGCAAAGCCGCGCCATTTTGGCCTGCTGAGCCTGCGCTAACGACTGCTCGGGGCAGGTGAACAAGGCACTGGAATAGAGTAAATCCTCATCAAGAAAGTGCGCGTAAAACGCATTGCCGAGGTCGTAATGCGCGGCGATGTTTTCTCTCGCCTGTTGCCGATGGTTGCGACGTGTCCAGTGACGCAAACGCTCGACGGGTCGTCCAAGCAGGCGAAATCCGCTTTCCAGCCGTCCCAGCAGGGTGGTGTTAAGCGCAAATATTTGCAATAACGGCGTGAGCTGTTGCGTTTCCCACTCTCCGTCCATCCAGGCTTCAGCCGCCGCAAGACTTCCGCCTTTCAGCACCCGCCAGTACACCGTGGGTGAGAGAATATGTACGTCGGCGCGTAACTCAGCTGAAACATCACCAAAATGAAAAGTCTGCTCCCCTTCCCGCACCGTGATTGCCCCCTGGCGAAGACCGCTCAGCACGCGGAAAAGAAGCCAACGCGCCACACGCAGGTTGCGCGGAATATCAGGTTCAAGCGCAAAGACGGGATCGGTCATGATCGTTCACTCCTGCTCACGGGATGGTTGTAGAGAGGGACTCGCTTGAGCCACAGTCGTAACGCCTGCCAGTAAATCGCTGACACCGTTTTCAGCGTCATCAACGGCAGTCGTAGCAGCAACGTACGTAAATTCGCCTGCGTCAACGGCTCGCGTTTGAGCATCAGGGTGGCATCAAAAATCTTCTCTTCCTGGTGGTTTTCGATATGCATATGCAGCGTTTTAACCGGCGAGTTAAATCGCCAGTGATAGACCATATCCATCGGGTTAAATGGCGATACATGGAACGCTTTTTCCAGCGGACGCTTTTCCTGTGCATCTACGGCGTAGTAATGTCGCTCATTCCATGGCGTATTGCGGACCTCCGCCAGTACCCAGCGCAGGATTTGCGCGTGGTCATAGCAGTAGTAAAAATTGACCGGGTTAAAATGAAAGCCGAAATAGCGCAATTGCGTCAGGAGCATCACGCGACCTTCGGGACGTTCGCCAGTCAGGAGGGCAAGCTGATTCAACACGTTCTCTTTTAACGGTGTCCCCAGCGGGTAATCCGCATCATGAAAAGCCGCCGCGGCAAAGCGATTACGTTTCACGCCGACGCCCGGAAGCTGCGCCAGTTCATCCAGATCGAGCCACGCCATAAACACCTGATAAGTAAACTGGTGCGTTGTAGGCTGAAGGCGGCGATGACGCAATACGCCCTGATACAGGCAACTGTTCATCTTAGCGCCCCTCTCCTGCAGCAATGCCGTACACCACGTCCAGTGCACTGCGTACGCCATCTTCGTGAAAACCGTTGAACCAATAGGCACCGCAGAACCAGCTCCGATGCAGGCCGTTGATCTCAGCGCGGCGAGCCTGCGCCCGCCAGCTTTCAGGGTTAAACAATGGATGCTCGTAAACAAAGCGTCGCCAGACGAATCGATCGTCAATTGGAGTGTCTGGATTGAGGGTCACGCAAAATAGCGGGCTTCCTTCAGGTAAGCCCTGGAGTATATTCATGTTATAGGTGACGCAGGCGCTGGCACGATCTTGTCCACTCAGACGGTAATTCCAGCTTGCCCACGCGCGTTCGCGTACCGGTAACCAGCGGCGATCGCTATGCAACACCACCTCGTTACGCTGCCAGCCAATTGCGCCCAGCACGTCGCGTTCTGCGGGGGTCGCATCTTCAAGCAAAGCCAATGCCTGCGAGGAATGACAGGCGAAGATCACCTGATCAAATGTCTGTACCGATCCTGCCAACTGGATTTTGACGCCGCTGTCGTAGCGAATAACCTGCTGAACAGGGGCATTAAGGTGCAATGTCAGACGATCGCCCAGCTTCGCCAATATGACACGGATGTATTCCCGCGATCCGCCCGGCACCACGTACCACTGCGGGCGATCCCGGATATCCAGCAGGCCATGGTGCTCAAAGAAGCGTAAGAACAGCGGAAGCGGAAAACGGCGCATCTCCTGAAGCGAAGATGACCAGATGGCTGCGCCCATCGGCAGAATGTAATGACGCGCAAAGAACGCGCTGAAGTGGTGCTGGTCGAGGAAGGTCTGTAGCGTCGCGTTCGCATCGACCTCATTTAATGCCTGTTTCGCCAGACGATTAAAACGGACAATCTCTTGCAACATACCCCAAAATGCAGGGTTGAGTAGGTTCCGACGCTGGGCGAACAAAGAAGTCAGCGTATGACCGCTGTACTCCAGACCGCTTTGCGGATTATGCACCGAAAAACTCATCTGCGTTTTTTGCCCCTGGATACCGAGTTCGCTCAGCAAGCCCATAAAACGCGGATAGGTTCGGTCGTTATAGACAATAAAGCCGCTATCAATCACGAAATTCCCCTGCGGGGTCGCCACATCCACCGTCGCAGTATGGCCGCCAGGGGTCGACGCCGCTTCAAACAGCGTCACCTGATGGTGTCCGGCCAGACGCCAGGCGCAGGTTAATCCGGCAATACCACTGCCAATGATAGCAATTTTCATGAACGCACCATCCTGCGCAGCAACGCGCGCTGGAGACTCTCAGGCAGCCCGGCCAACAGACGTAGCAGCACGCCAAAGCCTGTCGGGAAGGCAATATGATTTTTTCCTTTCGCCAGGCCACGGCGAATCGCCTTCACCGCAGAATCAACACTCACCTGACCCGGCATGGCAAAATCGTTTTTACGGGTAAGCGGGGTATCGACAAATCCTGGCGACACGACGGTCACGGAGACACCTTTCGGCTCCCAGTCCAGACGCAAGCTATTAGCAAACCAGGTTAGCGCCGCTTTAGACGCACCATAGGCTTCTGCCCTTGGGAACGGCAGCCAGTGCGCCATCGAACTGACCAGCACCACGCGGCTACCGGAGGTTAACTGCGACTGAAGCGCTTCCAGGCAGTTGATGGGACCCAGATAATTCGTCGCCATCACCCGTTCAACCTTCTCGGCGTCTATCCAGCCCTGGTCGAGATATTCGCAGGTCCCGGCACAGAGAATAACCAGTTCGGGTTTGCAGTCCGCCAACGCCTGGCGACAGGCGTCCCTGTCTGTCATATCGAACAGGCGTACTGTGATGTTGGCATTGGATTGGCGCAGCTGTTCCAGCCTTTCTGGATTGCGACCGCAGGCAATCACCTGACAGCCGTCATCGGCCCATGACTTTGCAAGCCCGGCACCAATCCCGGAGCTTGCACCGGTAATGAGGACAGTCATCATCCGCGCACCCTCCTTTTAACGCCGCGAACGGCCCAGCCCAACAGCGGCAGATGCTCATAAAGCATCTCACCCGCGTCGTAGTAATCTCGCTGGCGAAAAATCTTATCGCCATGCGTCTCTACCATTGAACATCCCGGCAAAGATCGTATTTCTCCGCCAGCAATGCGCGGATGCGACCAGTACATGGTCCACGTCACGGCAAACCGCCCGCTCTCACATAGCGGAGGATCTATGGCAAAACGGCAAGCGTTTACATTTCCCAGGAGGTGCGAAAAATAGCGCTGGATGGCAAACAGCCCGTTATGTTCCCCGAAGGGATCGACAAGTACTGCATGCACGTCGTACAACCCAGCAAGCGCGGGGACGGGCTGGCGATCCAAACTGGCGTAGTAATCCATAAACCTGTCGATAACGGATGGCTGTGCGCGCATAACTCTTACCCTTAAGTGAACCACATGACGTCGCGGCATAATTAAAACTTACACAAACACTTTAATTTGTCCAAGTTTTTGCTGGAGATTTTTTATAAACTCATTTAATTCAATAAATTAAAAATTTAATTTTTTGAGTTAAATTATCCAACAGCCACTAATACAGTGGCCAATCGACACACACAGGAAAGGTAATCACAGGGGATTAAAGCGGGATCACATCGAGGAAATTAACCTGCTGTTGCCAGAGGTCTATCTGTTTTTTACGCGCTGCGGTGAGCTTACCAGAGGTCACTAACAACCATTTGCGCTCGGGGAAAATCTCAGGAGCAAGCGTCGCGGGCGGTACGGGAAGCACATCAATGCGATGCCCCTGTCCCGTGCGGCAAAGCGCTTCAAGCCAGATCTCGCAGGGGTCCGTAAGATGCCAGCCGGTAATCAGGTAGTTATCGCCCGGCGCACGCTTATCCCCTTCCAGGCAAAACGAGGTGTAAGAAATAATAATACCATCGAGGATTTCACGCAGCGTCATTATAGCCGGCACATTAGCTGAGACTTGGCTTCGCAGAGGGCGCAAAACCTCACTCACCAATTCAGGGCGAGGATACTCGCGGCCTGCGTCATAAATAAGCTGGCGCAGGGTTTCAATTTTCCCTTCGTTCAGCCGCTGCAGCATACTCTCCTGCAGGGCGAGCCAGTTATTTGTTCGCTTGGCTCCAGGGCGGGCCAGCAGCGGTTTTACCTGGCTTATCGGTACGCCTTTTTTCACCCAATCGAGAATTTTAAGCGCCTGCTGAATATCGTCATCGTTATACAACCGGTGCCCACCATCCGTACGCTGTGGTTTGAGAAGTCCATAACGACGTTGCCAGGCGCGCAACGTCGTGGCGGTTATTCCACAAAGCCGCGCAAATTCACCGATGGAATAGGACATACAGAACACCTGATAACAAAGAATACCCTTAATATACTACGAACTACGTTGGATTAGATAAGTGAAAACTACTTACCTTACGATTGCTAAATACCATACAACCACCTTCAGGGAGACGTTAAGAAAAAATATCTGAGAATAGTAGGCAATTTGTTGATCAATTCTAACTAATTGATATGTTTTAACTATTAACCTTACGGTTTCTTGCAAGCTATTGTTCCGAACATATTTTTACTTTTTGAAGATTTTCCCCTGCGTTCCGGCATCCGTATCCCGCCAGACATCCTCACCTTTCACCCGACGATCTCCCTGGATAGTATAAATCACCATCCCCTGCTTGAACTGCAGCACACCGTCTGATTTTGTGGCATGTACGCTCTTTCCATTGACGATGACTTTGTCATTTTTATCAATACTGATGTTTGCAACCGTAACACCGCTATCACTCAAAGCTAACCACTTACCTGCATAAGGACTGGTTGCTGATGTTGTGGTATCGCTGCTTTCATTAACAAAACCAGCTTTTGCATTTTCATCTTTAGATTTGTTGATATCACAACCCTGCGCTTCAGAAACCTGAGTACAACCAGACTGCTCAAGTTTGTGCCGATAATCTTTATTGATAGCCCATGTAGTGGATGTGAACAGTACAGAAGCTACTGACAGGCAAATAATTACCCTTTTTGTACACATAGTGCGACCTTACGATGATAAGCCCAGATGAGAAGCAGCGCATAGCTGCCCTTCTAAAATCTTAGTCAAGATCGTAGATACCTGTTATAAAAAGAGTGTCACCATTCGATTTTTTGATAAATTTTTAAGCAGTAAGGGGCGATGAGCAAGATAGTTATTCAAATACCGGCTGCTGTCGCTACGGTACAATGTAGAAAACTAATCAAGGCCGAATAGCAACCCTCTTTTATGCGTAAAAAGACGAAAAGATAATGCGATGTTAAAAATGAAAGAAAACAACGTTAATATCAACCGAATTCACTTCCTTTATGAGGCGTTGGCCAAGAGACATGCTTCTCCTGAAGATAAATACCTGGCTATTCTGAATGAAGGATTAAAAGCCTTTGACCTGTCTCTTGGTATTATTAGTCAGATAGAGGGTGAGCGTTACTCTCTACTTGCGGTTTCACCAACAAGTGGAGACATTTCAGCTGGTATGGTGTTTGAACTGAAAAACACTTATTGTCAACAAGTGGTCAGAGAAAGAAGAATAATAAGCGTTGAACATGCAGGAACACATCCTGACTTTAATTCCCATCCGGTCTACATTGGTATGAGGCTGGAGAGTTATATCTCAGCGCCAATATGGGTGAGGGAAAAATTGTGGGGTACAATTAATTTCTCATCCACTCAGATAAGATCCATATCATTCTCTGAGGATGACTATGAATTCATTAGTTTAATGGCTGAGGGTATTGGTTCGTTAATCGAGATCAATTTATTAATCAGTGAAAATGAAATTGTTATTTCAGCACTACAAAAAAACAATGACATACTCGAATCTATTTTTAAAAATTCAACTATCGGGATGGCGTTGGTAGCCTCTTCTGGCCAATGGAAAAAAGTCAACAATTCACTGACCCGTATGCTGGGATATACTGAAGACCATCTGCTTTCTATCAATTTTCAAAATATAACCCACCCCGATGATTTAAGCACTGATTTAAAACAATTAGATGCTCTTTCTCGAGGAGAAATTCCCTTCTACCAACTAGAAAAGAGATATCTGACAGCAACAGGGAATTATATCTGGATACTTCTGAGTGTTTCTTTGGTACGCGAAGATAATGGTGAAGTCAAATATTATATTGCTCAGATACAAAGTATTAATGAGCGTAAAACGATGGAAATTGAGCTCAAAAAGCAAAAGGAAGAATTACACAAAATTAATACTATGCTTGAGCGAATGGCTACTGAAGACAGCCTGACAGAGATTGCGAATCGCCGAAAGTTTATGCGTTGGTTTGAGAATGAAATGACCAGAATTGCGCGAGATCCCGCACCTGTGTCAATTGCCATTGCCGATATCGATTTTTTTAAATCATATAATGATTCCTATGGCCACCAGGAAGGTGACTATGCACTTAAGAATATCGCCAAAGAACTTAGCCATAACCTACGAAGCCAAGATAAGGTCGCACGATTTGGCGGTGAGGAATTTATCATGCTTTTCCCTGAAACGGATGAAAAAGACTGTTTTTTGGCTTGTGAAAGATTAAGGAAAAGCATTGAGAAACTGAGTTCGCTCAGAAGATCGGTCACGATCAGTATTGGTGCAGTGACATACCATCCGAGAGAAGGGAAGCTTATTACCTTTGATGATTTATTGAAAGTGGCAGACACCAAACTCTATGATGCTAAAAGGTCTGGGCGAAATAAGGTAAAATTAGTCAATTTAGCAGACCATCAGGACTAATCTAGTGGTCTTTCTTGCTATCAGTAAGTGTGCTTACTAGGCATGGAGCAGCATTCACAAACTCGCTACAGGAGTATTTTGATGAAGGTAGAACTTAAGAACGTTAATGGAGAAAACCAGCCTATGGAAGTGGCATCTCTAATTATCACACTGAGTAATGGTGAAACAATAGAAATCAGTGAAGAGAAACAAGGCCGCCCCGCGCACCTGTCGGAAGGCATAACCATCTGGGGCGGCCGTATGCCCCAGGAGAACGCTAGCCTTGAAGAACTGAAGGAGTCAACCCGAATGCTGGGGATATACCCGTTGGCAGCTAATACCCTGCATCTTTTTCCATTGAAAAAATAATCTGGTGATGGCGTAAGAACCTGTGCTGCTGTTTCCAAAAGTATAATTAGCACTCAAGGTCCGCTTGGCACAAAGCAGACGCCCATCCTCACGCGAATGCTTTGCCCTTTCCTTATCAACAACCCAATAGCTTGCCCCACAACCATGGTTTTTTTATTAGAATTGTTGCCATATTATAAATCAAAATAAATTGACTTTATTAAATATCTATCAGATATCTATATGGTCACCGTGAATTCTTTCTGCATTTCCTCGGGTTGCGGTCGGAATAAATAAATGCTGCCTTCCATGACAGCATGTGGATATTAACGAACTAGGTGCAGGAAGTGCAGATGTTTTTCATACTGGTCGAGTATGTCATTAATAAGCTGTTCCTGATTCCAGCCCATCACATCATAATTTTGACCACCTTCTTTGAGATAGACCTCAGCGCGATAATATCGATGTTGTTCAGCATGATGCTCATCATTATCCATCGCAGCTAGGGCGAATGTCGGTGAGTTATACCCGCGAAGCCTCACTTCATAAATATAATTCAGCTCGTTGCCCAAATCGACTTCAAGTCGAATACGATCATCGGCAGCGTCACTGATATGGCTTATCGTCCCCTGCTTGTTCAGTTCTTCCTGAACGAGCGTCATGGCGGGTTGGATAACGTCGTCCATAAAGCGTTTCACAAGAGAACGCTTCGGCAGATAAGCTATATTGCGCAACCTTCTCTGCCACGGAATTGGGTTACGTGCAGCCGTCGGAGCAATAGTCGCCATGCTCAGGCTTTCACGCTTAGTCAAATCCCGACGCAGGGCTTTTAACAGTCCGTATATGGATATCAATAAGATAGCTGAGAAGGGTAATGCACTTGCTATTGTCACCGTTTGCAGCGCGCTTAGCCCTCCTGCAAGGAGAAGCGCAATAGCAACAATTCCCATGAGCGAGGCCCAGAAGATTCTCTGCCAGACGGGTGTGTTTGCCACCCCACCTGATGCCAGAGTATCTACAACCATTGCCCCCGAATCAGCAGATGTGACAAAGAAGACAATGACCATCGCCATTGCAATGAATGACAGTACGGAGGAGAACGGGAAATGCTCCAGGAAATTGAACAGGGCCAGAGCAACATCCTGCTGAACGGTATTGGCGAGGTCAGTCGCCCCCTGGTTCATAATAAGATAGATCGCGCTGTTACCAAATACCGTCATCCACATGAGCGTAAAGCCGGCAGGAACAAACAGCACACCGGTGACAAACTCGCGAATGGTTCGGCCGCGGGATACCCGTGCGATGAACATCCCCACAAACGGCGACCATGAAAGCCACCATCCCCAATACAATAATGTCCAGCCTCCCAGCCAGTTGCTCGACTTAGGTTCATACGCGTAAAGGTTGAACGTTTTACTCACCAGTTCTGAAAGATAACCGCCCGTATTTTCCACAAATGACTTCAGCAGAAGCACGGTTGGTCCCAGACACAGGACCAGCGCCAGCAACAACAACGCCAGGCCCAGATTGAGCTCAGACAGGATGCGTATTCCCTTGTCCAGGCCCGACACCACTGAAATCGTCGCTAACCCCGTGATGACCACGATCAGAATGACCTGCACAGTTTCATTAATGGGTATCCCGAAAAGATGGTTCAAACCGGCATTCACCTGCAAAACACCGTAACCCAACGATGTAGCAACGCCAAAGACCGTGCCTATAACAGCGAAAATATCAACCGCATGGCCTACAGGCCCGTATATGCGATCGCCAATAATGGGATAGAGTGCGGAGCGCAGCGTTAAAGGCAAACCGTGACGGTAACTGAAGAACGCCAGAATCAGCGCCACAATGGCATAGATTGCCCATGCGTGCAGGCCCCAGTGGAAGAAGGTCAGACGCATTGCTTCCTTCGCTGCCGCAACGGTCTCTGGAGTGCCGACGGGGGGCGAAAGATAATGCATCACAGGTTCGGCAACGCCAAAGAACATCAGGCCGATCCCCATCCCTGCCGAAAAAAGCATCGCAAACCAGGAGTGGTAGCTGAAATCAGGCTGCGCATGGTCCGGGCCCAGCTTGATATCGCCGTAGCGTGAGAGTCCCAGGAACGTGACACTCAGTAAAATCAGGGCCACAGCCAGGATGTAGAACCAGCTGGCATTCGTGAAGATTTGTTGTTGAAGTAGTTTAAAATTTTTGTCGGCAACATCCGGGAATACGGCGGCAAAGGCGACAAGAAGGAAAATTAACAAAGCAGATGTAAAGAATACTGCTTTGTTAATCTGGCTTTTAGACTTCTTTGGGATTATATCATTTTCACTCATAATCATTTATTCCATTAATTTAAATCCGCATTGGATAAAGGGTACTACCACTCATAGAGTAGCAAAGTTCAACTGACAATGCGGCATTAATCGGAACGCATGGTGCAACGAGGTTCGATACAAATCATCTTATATATTCATATTTTTAAAGGGCTCCTTAGCTAGTCAGCCTTCCACTTCTTGGGGCATTAAATTTGCATAATCTGCATCAGACTTGGGATATACGTTAATTGAAGCAATATTGATTACGAATGACCAGCGTCTGCTTCTGGGCACATAGCAGCCCTTAAGACGGCGGCTCGTCGTCATGGGGAGATCGGAGATTCAAATCCTCTCGTGCCGACCAAAAATCATCTAAGAACCAGCCTGTTACGGCTTTTTTATGTCTGTTTTCTGAGCGGGGGATACTCCGGGGAATAACTGGGGAGAAACACAACCATAACTTTTAAATTTGCCTGGCAGTACAGTGACTGTGTAGTTGATGATGAAAAACCGGGTGTCTGCTGACATCAACAGACCCCGTAATTACACAGCAGTGCATATTGGATACGCTATATCCTTAGCGAGTGGGTAAATTTATAGTCATTACAAAGATGGTTGTCATTAAATCTTTGTGATTGATATCTAATATTTTTAACTAAAATCTTACCAAGATCATAAATGGTCAAATAACCACCAATTGAGCATAATTATTCTTTCCCATGATGTGTTTCTATCTACATCACCGGGCAGTCATCAAACTCCGCATTGCTGGCATCATTAATGATGTAAGTAATCACCCCGAATATAGCGGGTGCAGAACCGTAACCGTCATCATCTACTGGTAGCGCCTCCCTTCTCCCGCTCTCCAGATTAATCAGATGGGGTTGAGGATGAGTCCGATATCGCTTGATCCTGAACTCCCCGTCGATTGCACATATCAGCAGTGAACCATCGCAGGCAGTAAGTGACGCATCTACCACAAGCAGCGCTCCCTGGAGTATCCCTTCCCTGAAATGTGAACGCGATGCCCGCATGAAGTAAGTCGCTGCTGGCTGGCTGATAAGCTGCTGATCGAGTGAGATCCTCGTTTCAACGTAATCGCTGGCCGGTGAAGGGAACCCCATGGCTATAGTCCTCCGTTTGGATTGAACAGCTGAAAGGTTCGGTTCTCGCCTTCCTGCGTGGAGACATCGCGGAATGTTGTCACATAACATTCTATCCAATCGTTGGCCTGCTTCGGCGTCCAGTGCCAGTTAACCTTACCCAGTTCCTGGACAAACCGCTGTGTGGTGACAGTCTTCCGACCATTCGGTTCTCGCTGTATCGAAGCATGCCAGGCTATTTCAATATCGCTACGTCGTGGCATCATTAACCCCTTCTTGAATACTGGATAAAAAAACAGTATAAATACTGTGTATCCATCCAGTAAAGAGGCAATAAGCAATGTTCGTGGAACTCGTTTATGACAAAAGGAATTTTGATGGTCTGCCCGGTGCAAAAGATATCATTCTGGGCGAGTTGACCAAGAGGGTTCACCGGATTTTCCCCGATGCTGATGTCCGGGTTAAACCGATGATGACGCTGCCGGCGATCAACACTGACGCCAGCAAGCATGAGAAGGAACAGATAAGCCGTACTGTTCAGGAAATGTTTGAAGAGGCTGATATGTGGCTGGTTTCAGATTAAACGCCTTGAACCATCATATCGCTTGAGTTGTATTAGCTCAGACCTGAGCTGGCAGTCTTATGGCACAGAGCCAAACCTAACCTGACAGTCCACTCTGTGCCAAAAGCGGAAGTTGCTCACACTTAGTTGCTTTAATAAGCGACGGGCAGGTCATTGCTGTCAACCTACCTATTATCAGTGACATTAACAAATTTTCATAGCATTTATCTGTGGTTAAGAGTTATATTATTGGGCGTCTCTTGTCGAATTTCATAACTTTCTAATTGAAAATTTAGGATTTCTGATGAAAATATCTCTTATTTTTGCCTTTCTCCCTATAGCTATCTCATTTTTTTCATTATGGGTGAGTTTTATTCATGGTAATAATAGGAATAAAACTGGCATTGTTGATACTCTTTCTAAAGAACTAAGTAATAAGAGAACAACTCCTTATATAATCCAAGTGTGTGTATCTAGAATACATAACAGCAGACCTATCCCATTCAATATTTTAAAAAAACTACTCCATTATAATAATGCATTGGAAATCATCCAGCTTTTTTCATTTGGTAGAAAATTACTTGATATTCTTAAATTCTCAGAGAGTAACAATCGTATTGTAGTGGGGTATTCAGACACATATAACACATTAACTAGTAGGTTAATTAGCATGCTCATTTGTTTTTCGTCTTTATCTATATGCTACTTTACATCTGTTTATCTTATGCTTGAAATGATGAAATCAATTGATAGGGCAAGTTCGATGGGAGGCGTAGGATTTATTGAATTCGGTGAGATAATTTTTAAAACAATAGGATTGATCTTTTTTATGTTTATGACATTTATATTTTCTTGGCAATTTATGATCATTTTTAGATCTGGAAAAAGAATAAGTAAAATCCAAAAATTAATTAATGACAACTATTCCATGCGCAATCATTGTAGAAACGGGTAGGCCGTAAATTATAAAATAGGCCAATATAGCTGTTAAGACCATTAAGTCCGCTTCCGCTCTACAGCTGACCTTTGGCCTAGTTAGCACGTCAGCTCTGTGCCAGGAGCGGACGTTGCTAACAGCGTAGTGTGTTAATCTATAGGGCGCAGGTCAGCTGATCTCTAATCAACTGTTTGAATTCTTGAGGAGCAGTAATATGGCAGTAGTTCCTAGACAAAACGCACCAAGTAAAAAAAAGATCTGGCAGTACTGGATTGACAATGGAATTCAAAGAGGTTTGGATGATACGCGCTATGATAATGCGTGTGATTTCAATGTATGTGTCTGCTGTGGCCGCGAATCCTCAAAATTGGAGAGGGCGCATATTATCCCTCACTCACTAGGCGGAAGTAATGATGTCTCAAATTATATTCTGCTATGCAATAAATGCCATAGAGAAAGCCCAGATATTGCTAATGAATCTGCGCTTATTGAATGGATGAATGAGCAACCTACTGAAATGGAAAGCATGTTAAGACTAATCCAACAGGAAATGGATAAATATAATAAAGAAACTCAAATGGCAGTTAATGAAATTCTTATCAAAGAAATTTTCAGTGAGTTGTTCAAAAAGGCAGGAGCACATGGTGGTAGAATTTCTGATGCAACCAAGGTGTATATTGTTAGGGAAGCTTTGAAAAAAATATTTAGTCAGGCCACTTTATAAATTAAAATAATTATAGTCATTCAGTTTGACCGGTCTATTTAATGTTAAGTTTTACTTTACATTAGATTTAAATTTTCTTTTAAGGAAATGCCCGATCTTCGCTCAAAACTGCCTTTCAGGAAAGCTTAATGCGAGATTTTACCTGGCCCTAAGAGCGCTACTTTACAAAATGAAGTAAAACAAAGCCTTCATCTTTTGTTAACATCTGTTTTCCTGCGGGTATCAATCATCCTGACATACATCTCCCTAAATTCCTTATTCTGCTTGATTACCATTTCCTTGGGCAAGGATGCACGCTCATTATTCCATTCATTAACGATATCCTCGCACTCCTTATAAGCATCATTAACAATATTCTCAGCAGGAATCGTCGTGTTGATATAGGGAATAGTATGTTTGTTCAAGCATCTAGAGATGGGAGGACCATAATCATGGTCTTCGGCATGGAGGGGAAGAGCGAAAAGTAATGTAAACAGTGTTATAAATCTCATTTTCAGTTTTTCCTTGTAGAGACAATGTGGCCAGAAACGCCTGTCCTCTACAGTAATATCGATTTTATGATGAATAGTTAGTCGCTGAAGAAAGTTATTATGCATATTCTATGACGGCATTACACAATGCCAGCCAAGTGAAAGCCATCCTATCTCAAAATCAGCTTGCGAAAGTTACAATGTCTGCTCCTCGCTCAAAGCGGACTGGCAATCATTCAATACTCGCACTATCGAACGTTCGCCAGTTCGCCGCCGCCCGTTCTTGCATACGACGACGCGTGGCGTCTTCTCAACACCGCGCAGGAAATTTTTTGTATAGCGTGGACACCCCGACATCATAAATTATAGCCACACGTTTTCTTGACTCACCTGCAGCAATCAACCTTCCAGCCTGAGCCTACTCTTCTGCGCTTAACTTTGGCCGTCTGCCGCCGATCCGACCATCTTCGCGCGCAGCAGCTAAGCCAACCCGTGTTCGCTCAACAATAAGCTCTCTCTCCATCTCCGCCAACGCCCCATGACATGAAAGAAGAATCTCCCCATGACTGTCCACGCGCGCCTATCCATCAGGGCGCACACCGTTTTTGCCCAGCACACTGCCAAGTGAGGCAGCGAACCCGGAGTATTGCTTAGAATGACGTGAATGTCATACATGCTGATGTGCCTCCTTATCAGAAGAGTAATCACGGAACACTCTGGCAACACGTATTCTGTAGAATAAAAAAATTGACTGTTTACCTTCTTTCTGTGCTGCCAAGTGCATAACATTTTGCTTCCATCCTGCTACAGATTCCTCATCTTCCCACCATGACAAAGAAAGAATTTTTCCGGGCGCGCTCAGGCTCTGGTAGCGCTCAATAGAAATAAAACCCGGCGTGTCTGACAGTAAAGGCTTCAGTTCGGCAGCAAGCTGAAGATATCTTTCCTGTGCCTCTGGCAGGGCGTCAGCTTCAAAAAGTACCGCAATCATGATTTAGCTCCGTCGTTAATTTCCGATCAGTTTATTACCGACGAAAGTATGACGCTTCGGCCAGCACCGAAGTATGTATGCTGCGTAAGAAGTGGAGGAAACGGATAAAAGCTAACTGAACGATGAACAGGAGATGAATCGCCACGGATTTAACAGACACCTCAGAGTCATTTTTGGACTGACCCCGCCCCGGTAGTGTCATAGACATCCAGCAGATTGGCCCTGATATGTTCGTCGGAAAAGTGGAATAGATACTGATCGGGTTGGATTTTAGCTATTACTGTTCCCGCACCTGGCTGCGTAACGTGCCGGAACAGTAAGCTCATCAAGGCGCGCCGCCAGTTTAGTGCTGACAGAGCGCTGATAAGCAGCTTCAAAAATAAGGCATTCTGTATAACGCAGCCCGAGGCGTATCCCTGCTGACTTTCGAACCGGAATCATCACTGTCTCTTCCACTTCTTCAATCTCTGGCACGAACTCATCATTAACAAGCTTGTACTGAAGCGCGTCTTCTACTCTACGCTCGACCGTAACTTCTACGCCGTCAACAATACCGGACTCCCTGATAACTCCCGGCCCACGCTTCTGACGTGAAACAGTCCTGATTTGAGGTTCGAATACTTCTTCGAATATTTCGTCTTCACAGAACAACGCGTAACGGCGCGGATCCAGCCCCTCAGATTCAAACGCCGTAGCAACATCCTGTGCAATCAGCCCTGCATGTAGCCGCGCGTCCTCACCTTTTTCATTCAGTGACTCCAGTATCTGATAAATTGTCGGCGGCACTTTAGCCCATGCCCGTAATTCAGCATCGGTTAACGCTCCACGTGATTTTTTCGTCGTTATATCAGAGGTGTTGATTGCAGCAGTACCCGCATAGATAACTGACGCGCGTGCGCTCGGCGTCCCTACAGAGGAATTATTATCCGTTTTAAAATCAATGTTACCCGCGAACAGTGACCTGCCTGACTCAAATACGGCAAAACCGGTTTTTGGCGAAGCCTCAGCCTTACCGATGCCAACCTGGAACCTTACAGGATCTGCCAGCGAGGTTTTGTATTCAGAGAATCCGCCAAGTGCCGCGCAGTAAGGATCTGCGATTGTATGTCCTCTCCCACCGGCAAAAGCGTAGGGAGTATTAATGGTATTGCCGTAACCGAAAGCTGCTGAGTTTTGCGCCTGAGCAGCAAACATATTCAGGCGGCCCCATGCTATAGAATAACTCGCACCGGACTCCATCGTTACCTGATACCCTCCAGCAAGCGCATTATTTGCAGCTGTACATTGATAACCCCAGTGAATCGCGTGCGACGCAGCAGGGCCGTTCGCCGGAAAATCACCCGTTGTGGAGCCTGCACTTACCAGGCTCGAAAATTTTGCCAGCGCGATGGCCTCGCCACTCCACGGACCCGCCCCCCGGGCAGAGAACGCTGCAAGAGTATGGCGGTGTGTGACCCCGCGTTCATGCAGTGCTTGCCAGATTCGATAATAGCCATGTTCCCAAAGGGATGTACCCAGCCAGTGCGTGTAATCTCCCGCACCATCAACGTCGTATTGTGTCTTTAGTCCTGCAGAGTTCACATAAATGCAGTTGCGGTTGTGGTTTTCACAATAATCCAGTTGCGCCTGCCAGACCTGGTAACGCATGTGTAATCCGCTCATACCCATGATAAACATCGGTGTGGTATCAGACATCCAGCTTTCAGCACGAAACTGCCTGTCCAGCGTGGCAAGCTTGCTGCGGTAATCCGTAATGGTATCTGTCAGTCCGTTAGCTTCCCCTTGCGCAAAGACAACCATATCGACTCTCGTCTTCCCTGTGGCGACAATTTCCGGTGAGGCCAGCGCCGCTTCAACCTTGCCTTTTATCGCTGCGTAGCGGACTGAGTTAACCCCCTCCCCTGTCCAGTCCTCAATGGAACGCCCACCTGCCGCATCATAGATGATGAACACCTTTTCTGCCTTAAACTCATCCACAAGGCGATGTGCAAATGCCAGCGCTATATTGTTGTTGCCGCCGTTCCCGTTCGGACTGGAGCGTGACAGCGGTGGACGGGTATAATCACTGCTTCCCCAGTCGCCCGTTGCACCATCCCAGATAACGATTTTATCGCTTGCCGGATTAGGCCCTCCACTATTTGCACCGACTGCATTCGACTGTCCGGTAATGACAATAATGAAGATTTTCTGAGCCAGTATCTCACCCAGCGTCAAATCACCCAGTCCTACCAGCCAGGCTCCATCCGGTAGTGCCAGTTCCTGACGCAGCATGTCAGCGTCCATCAGGACCAGATGATTAACATCCTCTGCCCAGCTTATGGCATCCGTTCCGCGTGTCGTGAATGGAACATCCGTTGCTGTATTCAGTCTCCAGAACTGCCCCTGATACCGGATTGTCTGATTTCGTGCAGTGAAAGTAAGAGGACCGTCCTCGTAATCGCCGAGAAAGTCATATCCGGACTTAACAAGAAATTCCTGAAAGGCAGCAGAAAAGCGGGCAAGTTGTTTCTCATGAGCTGACTCCATACCGTGCCAGGTTTTACGGGAATGTCCAAGACGATCATTGCGTCGATCATTCACCTGGTCATTCATCAGATAATCCATGTTTTGCGCGTTATCGTTAAGGTCTTTTGCAGCAGCAGATCCCAGCGAGTTGCCGGTGTTATAAGTCGTCATATGAGCCTCATAAACGAAAAAACCCGCCGAAGCGGGTGATAGTTAAGTAGGTGAAATCAGGCTGTATCGCCGGGATATGTTGCATTGTCGTGATCGTAGAAGCTGGGTTTATACTGTTTCGCCGTTATCTGACATGTGCCGTCAGATTGCGGGGCTATCTCTGAGACAAGAGCGTTATAGCCCACTCGTGAAGAGTCGCAGAAAATCAGGCGTGGCGGTTCAATGCCGGGATCATCAAGAATCATGTCATCGAACGTCGCCAGGTAAGGTACGGAAACCCGGTAATCACCTGCACTGGTCGCCACCATTAGTGAGGAAGCCGAACCATCCTGATAACGAATCAGCACGCGAGGATTTGGAAACGACCAGTCAAGCCGCTCTGTCACCGTGAATGTCGTTGTGCCATCCACAGACGCCATCGACTCAATCAGTGTGCTGACCGTCTGGCTACCGGGTATATCGTCAGTCAGCACGATACGGTCGCCGATGTTATAGCAAAGTGCGTCCAGCTCAGTAGATGTCGTATGGGTCAGCCGCTGCTGCTGATACTTCATCAACCGGCGCATGCCGATTTGGTACGCGCGATCACGATCAAGCACACCATCAAGAGTGTAGTCTTCGATTTTGACAGGGGTTGGATTATCCGGGGTCCGGCACTGTACCGTCTCCTCAGCCCAGGTCGTTCCGTTGATATACGTTACATCAACGCCGTCATAATCGTCACCGGAGGGAGCAACGAATGCAGTTTGCAGGTCTTCAGTCATCTCATGCGGACTGATAACCCCGGACCATGGCTTTACGCCTTCACGCGCAACCGAAGCAAGCCCGTCCGTCAGCAGAAAATAACTTTTCCCGGCGTTGGCTATCTTCTGCAAAACCTCCAGCGCAGATGTGCTGTCAGTCGTCTCGAAATCGAAAAACTCATTGCCAGGCGTCCAGTACGCACTTTCCAGCGCATCAATGGCGTCGGTGTCCATATCCAGCCCCAACGAGTTACCAACGTGGTACAGGGCGCCAGAGATGCTTCTTGGTGCGCCAGTGTCGTAAATCCTTGTCGCTACCACGTTCACCCGGCGATCGGACTGAGCGGCCAGCTTGCCGCCTGTTTCCACCGTGACACCCATCGTCGTTACGCCAGCGTACGATGACGGCGAGGTCAGAAGGCGGCCACGCAACGATTGCCAGTACATATTATCGCGGCTGTTATCCTGTCCCTGCTCGTTAGTGCGTCGACATCGCACTTCAACAAGGCCAGGAGAACTCAGCGTGATGCGCTCAGTAAAACCAAGACCATTTATATTTTTTGTATTATACGAGCCGGTTTTGCTCAACCATCCAGAACCAGAGCCATAGACGCGGTACTGAACTTCCCAGCGAACCGTTCTGTTTTGTTTTCTCCCTTTTTTGTCGTACCAGCAAATGCCATTCGGGAAGAAGAAATTCACTTCAAACATGTCGATGGTTTCATTATCCGGGCATGCCAGAAACGGCCCCATCCAGGAATCATTCTGGTTAACGCCAGATGCGTCAAAATCAAGCACGGTGCGCGCAACGAAACCCGGCCATGTGTTATTGACAACGCCGTCAATCAAGCGCTGAAGAGTCACACTTGTGCCGTCAACGTCGAAAATTTTGTACTGATATCCAGCGTGAGAAACGGAAAGCCTGATATCCCCCTCTGGA
The DNA here is from genome assembly GCF_013781945.1 of Citrobacter sp. RHBSTW-01044. NCBI lineage: Bacteria > Pseudomonadati > Pseudomonadota > Gammaproteobacteria > Enterobacterales > Enterobacteriaceae > Citrobacter > Citrobacter sp. RHBSTW-01044. The sequence continues at coordinate 2,780,860 of NZ_CP056180.1, forward strand.
ATACCCGTAAAAGGCGTACCGGTGTCACTCTCATAAGCCAGCGTTACCGAGGCGGTGACTTCCTCTTCTTCCTCTGTCGCGTCTGCATGCGGCGTATACGAAGCGATAAACAGGCTATAGTCGACGCTGTTGTACCAGAGCGTTACCGGCATGCCGACATAAGGGGCGAGTTCCGCCAGATTGTCACTGGTAATTCGGCTGTATGCGCCATCGTTGGTTACAACAAACTGATCGGGTACGATTAGCTCAACCGTTGCGCCAGCAATCCACGAATCAGGCAGCTCGTTTGTTGCAGTATCGTCGTCAGCGCTTAATCCGTTAAACGTGATTGTGTTTCCAGACACCGTCAGTGACTGCGCAACAACATCATCCTTGTCCGGCGCCGTCTGGGCCATATCCAGCCCGGCGCCAGAGCTGGTGCCTCCAACTTCAGTGGAGTTAAACCAGTTTTCGCTACGGCGGTCACCAGCCACATTCTGGCCGGGCTGAAAAACGGTGTACGCGAAACTATCACCCAGCGATGAAACAGGCGTGGCACCAACACGCATATCCCCTTTGCCGAATGAAAATTGTCCGAATCCCAGCGCGACGAACATTTCAACGGTCATCACTGTCGGATCATCCTGGCTGAAGCGGGTTACCGGCTGTACTACGTAATCGGGGTAAATTCGGCGGCGTCCGAACAGCTCACGAATCGGCTCCCCAAGCTTAGCCTGGTTGGCTTTAGCCGGGTTTACATCGAGTGAATTGCCTGTTCCTGATGAATATCCTCCCGGATCGACCGCGCCTGGTGCAAAAAATAGCGCATATGCAACGGATGCGGCAGAAATAGCAACAGCTATCCACGCAATTGTCCCGGCCTCCAGCCCGTAAGGGATCGGATAGATACGTACTTCACTGGATGGGGCTATGACATAATCGAACCATTCCGTTGCGGGAATATTTTCGCCATCAACTTCAACCGCAATCGGGTGTTTAATATCTGAACGATAATTATCAACGTTGCTCGACAACCACTGATGAAGAGTCAGTGCGCCATGTTCATGTATTTCCAGCGGCTCGCCGGGTAACCGGGATGGATAAATTCTGATAGTCACTGCCAGAACTCCACTTTAACAAACCGACGCATAAAGCGCGGCAATGGAAGGATGGTCACGTTGGTCTTTGGGTTGCATTCCACAACATAAAGTTGCTCGTTGATATCCACCACGACTGCAACATGCGTCACCGTTGAACCGGAATAGCAATAAACCCCTGCACCAGCGCATGGCTCGCATTGGGAAAGAGTCAGTGAGAAACTTTTTGCTTCTCGGTCAAGGCCACCATCGTCTTTAGTCACTCCGGCAAAATCAGGCCATTCATGAAGCCCCAGATCGCGACGCACTTCATTCACGATGCCGAAACAGTCAAGTTCAGGGTAAGCGCGTCCGCCCTTCAGCCATGTGACTGAAAGGTATTTATCTTGATTGAACATTGAAACTCCTTAGCTCATGTAACGAAGGCCAGGATAGAACGGGAGTGTGTAGCGATAGCGGGGCCAGCCTGTATCCAACACGTTCATGTACCCTGCGATAATCTGCGCCTGCGTCGCGGTCCAGTACCCGTTTTTAACCGTCAGGGTATAAGGACGTTCGGCGGGAGCGGTTAAATCGTCAGAGGTAAACTGGCGGTAAGTTACTGTGGCGCCACGCAAGTTTTCCAGCGCGCTACGCACGGATGTCGATGCCTCGCCATTAATGTTAGAGACTGCAAACTGCAGATCCTGTGTACCGTCGCTGTTTCGCGCAGGTAACGCAACGTCGATGGTGCTTGCGATAAATGTCACTTCTTCGCCGGTTTCCGTTGTCGCGGTTATGTCGTCATAGCCATCACAGAGATACAGAGCATCATCACCGATGTTGATTTGTAGGGTTTTGATAATGACCTCTTCACCGGAAGAGGCGTACAGTCGTTTTAAAGTCGGGCTGGTCATGCTTCGGGCCACTCCCTGTTAAGCGCAATATCAATGATGCTGCTGTTGATGATGTAATCCGGGAACTCAGCCCAGCCATCGCCAAGAACAGGACGTGTCCATAGCTCCAGCGTCGCGGAGAACTGCCAGTAAATCGGGGCGACCAGCGTCGGCCCCTGATAGATATCGGTGAACCGGCATTTATAGAACTCAACGCCCAGCGGGGTCTGTAGTCGCATAAAAAACCAGTCAGCACCGTCAGTGATCGTTTCGCGGTACCAGGCCTCAAATAGCTGGGCCTGAATGTCCGTTTCAAAAAGCCACTGCACATTTGCCTGTGTTGGCGTGGAAATGAATGCCCGGCGCTGGCGGGCACGGCCGGTTGTCATTTCGGTACGCATTAACGGACTGACTGGCTGAAATGCATAGCCATCCTGAAGCGGCATAGGGAGATAGTCGTGGGGGTAGTATTTTTCTGCCACTTTTCCTCCGGGCATAAAAAACCCACCGTTAAGCGGGTTCTTGACCTAAATTTGTTATCCGTCAGGCAACATCAGCACCATGGTTCAGATGGCGAAGAGATTCAATGCCGTTGGTGTTATTGCGGAATGCTTCAACCTGCTTAGTGGAGTGAGCCGACTTATCCAGAAAGAATTTGCCCTACTGCTCAGTTTTGAGGTTGTTCGCGTTAGCTATGCGCCCGATTTTATTGGCGCTGACGCCGATTTTCTGTCCAGCCTCTGCTGCCGTGTAATAATGCTCTTCAATCACCGGCAGCGGGATAGCGTCATGGACTCTTACCCGCAATTAGATACGATGAAGTATGAGTAGATATGGTGAGTTAGAGATATCTTGAGGGCATCAAGTAAATGGCACTAATTGTTAAAAAGCCCACCTGAGTGGGCTATGCGTCTTTAATATGGAATTTGCTTAAGAAATCTTTGCATGGCGTAAAACGCCTTGCTGTCACCTTGTGAATCAATGATTGCATCCGACATCACGCCACTACCAGTTTCAACAAAAATCCAAGCCTTTTTAGCTGTTGATAATTTCTTGATTAAGTCTAAGGGCACAAGGTAATCCTTGCGGGACTGTGCATATGCTGAGTAGTTAGCTAAAGGACGCTCATAACGAGTAAGATCGCCACCATCACGCAGTTGATACTTTTTGCCATCTATCTCGAAGTAGGCACTTCTAACAAAATCAGTAGTGTTCATCAGGGAAATATTGAGAAGGGCGGTATCTTTCTCACTTTCAGCCCAGAAAGCTCCAATTGCTATACACTGCATACTTTTGCAATCAGTTCCATGTGGCTGCATTAACACCGTCTTACTTCCGCTATGACGATCAACTCCGGTTATAGCTTCCTGCCCTTGATTATTAGCGCATCCAGTCAAAAATGAAGCGACAAAAGCCGCTAACAATAATTTTTTCATATCCCTATCCCCAACAGTAAACATAACCTGATGTTATCACAGGCCGGGTACATGGCAATGTGGGGCGTCCTTGCCTGCAATCAACCTATCTTCCTTCCCGCATTGTACTTGCCGGAGAGAGCCTTAAATACGTCACCTCTCCCATTAGCAAGATCATGAGCCACCTGCTGATATCCCTGCTTTGCCCCTTTCGCAGCTGCCTGCTGGACAAGCATAACGGTAGAATCAGATGGGTTGCCGTTAATAGTAATCGGAGGCACTATGACTGTAGGGCTGATGATGGTGGTATTGCTGTTGTTGTTGCTGACACTCTGAACGCCCGTTCCGTATCCCGGCCTACTGAGCGTTGCATCAAGCGGTTTACCATTCCGAAGCGCATCAAGCTGAGTCACCCCGATCCGGTTCGTTGATGCTTTATCGAAAACATACTCGCCCTTGTGAACAATGCCTGCCGGGTCGTATTTACCTCCGGGGCCGGTATAGCCGCCAGTTGCGAAGCCAACGCCAGAAATTGTCGATATATTGGAAACAATACTAGCTGTAGCTGCTGCAACAGACGCCATTGCCGCAATGTTGTAAGGAAATGGATTGGCTGCTGCCATAGCAATACCCTGCTGGATAGAAATCAGGGACTGAGCAATCGCAAATGCCTTGCTTGCAGCAAATGCAGCCTTATAAATCCCTGACTGCTTACCAAATCCTGTTTGCGCTATTGAAACCACACTATCAAACATAGACTGAGTGGCTGCGGTCTGAATCTGGAAGTTCTGATTGCTCAACGCCGCCGTCTGATCGGCATACAATCTCCGCGTCTCATACATCTTTTGCTCATATTCTTTCGTGGTCAGATCCATTTGCTGATATGCAGCGAGCTGATCAGCTTGCCACATATCTAAATCCATTTGCGCTCGCTGTATTTCCTGCAATTGTTGCTGAATGCCTCCCCACGAACCAGATAGCTCGCCCCCCACAGGCGAAAGACTGCCAGTCACTTTCTTTACCGAACTTGGTAGCTGTGCAGTTGTACTACCGAGAATATTTGAACGGGTTTGTTCATACTCTCCCAGCATCAATTGCCCGGTCGCTTTTGCCTTTTCCAGAAGCTCGAGGCGGTCTCTAAGAAGGTTATTTGTCTGCTCATCCTTTGTTAGAACCTGCTCCTGCATCTTCCGGTAGTCATCCAGCGTCTTAACCGAATTTTGCAACGCTTCCTGATTTTTGTACGCCTGAAGGATTTCCTCAGAACGCGCCAGAATTGACTTCTGATCGGCGGTGAGTTGCGTTTTAGACTTGAGGTCAGCAATCTGTTGTTCAAACTTTACTCGCGCCTGTGTAGCGCTGTTCAGCTTGTCGCCGGCGTTCAGTTGAGACTGCATCGCGGCTGTTTGCTGGTTTATCTGGTCGAGTAGCCGGGTTGCTGCGTCTTCGGAGTAAGATTTGCCTTTTCTGCCGCGATTTCCCTTCTGTAGCGACTTCTCATAACGAGCATTTTCACGCTGGATAGCCTGATCAATTGCCGCCTGACTTGCCCCTGAATTTCTGATTTCATTCAGTGTGCGCTGGTGACGCTCTTCCTCGTTTTCATATTGCTGGTTGAGTTTCTTTGTCGCATTAAATTCGCGCTTTTTCCTTTCCTCTTCGTTTTTATCTGCCTGCTCTCTGGCGTTGTCCAGGCTTTCGCGAAAATCAATTTCTTTCAGCTTCTTCAGTTCATTTCTCAGGTCATCAGCGGTAAGTCCGGTCTCATTAAAATACAGCCCCTTACTTACAGGATTCGTCTGGAACTCAACAAGTTTTCGCTCAATTTCATCTATTTGCTGCTTGGTCGTCTTCACGCGACCGATATCCAGCATTTTGTCCCATGCGCTTTTTGCTGCGTCACCAAGCCAGTTCCAGGCTGTTTCCAGTGAGCCTAAGCTAGCCTTAATTTCTTCTGAGCGGGTTCGCATTGCAGATGAATAGCTTTCCATGGCTATTCTCGCCGCTTCCTGGCTTCTGCCCTGCTCGGCAAGAGTGGTGATCTGCTCTAACTGCGTAGCGGTGAGGAAGTGGATCGATTTATCAAGCTCTTTTACAGCATTTACTGGGTCGTCTTGAATGCGCTGGAACTGTTTTATTGTGTCATCGACTGACACTCCTACCGAGTCCCGCATTTTTTCAGCAGTATCGGCTATCATCATAATGCTGGAGCCTGAAAAGCTGCCTGTACCAACGACCTTTGCAATACTTTCAGCAAATTGACTCTGGGATATTGAAAATGTCGAAAGCGACTTCGCCATTATCTGCAACTCACCGGCAGTTTTACCAGCATAGCCACCTGTAAGAATAATGGATTTATTATACGCATCCTGATCCTTAGAGCCTTTGTAATAGGCCAGACCAAGAACACCGACCGCCGCAGCCGCCAGAGTAAACGGGTTAATCAGCCCCGCCACATATCCGCCAACTCCTTTAATCGCTGGCCCGATACCGCCGAACATATCTTTAAGCTGACCGCCCTGCTGCAATAAGACCGTCATCGGAGCCTGACCGGAAGCGAGGCTCACGACAATATCGGTCATTTGCGCTGGGATCATGCGCATCTGGTACGCCATCGCGCGGGACGTGACCCCGGTCTTCTTCATTGCATCCTGGGTGATTTCCAGTTGCTTACGGGTAGTCGCAAGGCTGGAAGAAAGCACATCGTATCTTTCCGGCGACAACATACCAGAAGCCTTCGCGCTGTCGAGTTGCTTCTGCTGGTCTGCCAGCCTTTTAAATGCCGTACCTATCGGGTCAAGCTGAGCGGAAAGACGCTGAAGTGACGCGCTTTGCTTATCTCTGGCTTTTGCAGCAGCTCTTTCAGCCAGCGCCTCACCATTGATTGCTTTTTCTGTCTCGCGGAGCTTAGATGCCAGATAATCGAAATCGTCATCCGGCAGAATCCCAGCCTTCTGGTATTTCTTGAGTTCCTGATATCTGTCATCCAGCTTATCCAAGGCCGCACTAACCGGGTCAATCTGGTCCCTTAGCTTTGCAAGAGCTTTCTGTTGCTCACTCAGTTCTTGGCGATGGTTCCGCGTCTCTTTGGAAACAGATTTTTGCACTATGTTGTAATCAATGAACTCATGCTTCAGGCTGTCTGTTGACCTTTCCGCCTGCTCGCCAGCCTGGGTGATTCTAGCCAGCGCCGTCGCCAGATTATCGGCATTATTCTTTGCCCCGGAACTATCCAGAACAATAGCAAGGCGTGATGTTTGTTCGGTCATTTACCTTTCTCCGGGCGTAAAAAAACCCCGCCAGAGCGAGGTTGTGTTCAGTCTTCATTTTTCTGTCGCTCGTTTGCGTCGGCGATCTTCACGCTTTTCCTCACGCTGTACATCGTCGAACACCTTCATTATCGCCTTCAGCATCATGAACTTGATAAAGTGGTGATTAACGCAGCCGTAAATGCGTAACTGCTCTGTGAATTCTTCAGCAAACCGTAGCGCCTCCACCATGTTCTTCTCGCCTTTCATGAACTCCGAGAAGTCTCGCCCAGCTCTGGAGGCGCATTCAACAATTCGGTTATTCATGCTCATGCCGCCGCATACAGTAACTTCATTTGCCCTTTGACGGGGAACGCGGCCAGACATGGGCAGCCAAGAGCGGTACGATGAAATCCACCACCCTGTCTCAGACTCACACTACGGAAAGCTCTTGCTGGAAGATGCGCACGCGAATGCACGATTTGTTGCGGGTATAAAAAAGCCCCGGACTGTACCGAGGCTCATTTCTTCTTGCTGCTTCCTTTCTGTTCCTTCGCCCACTCATCCCGCCAGGCATCGTCGAGGGCAAGTATCGAAGCATCAAACTCTGTGCGGTCAATCAGGATAGAACGTGAGGCCAGATAGCGCTCGATATCGTGCAGGGACAACGGGAGCGGTACGCCAGCCATTCCGGTATACTGTCTGCCGCGAGAAATCATTGCGTAAGCGTTGAGTATCTCCCCCGTTACAGCATCAATCTCAGGCTCAGGAATTGGCGGGAGTTTTAATTTCTCCCTTCGCCACTTTGCCTTTTCACCCCGCTCCCCGCCGAATTCACTCAGCCACTTCTGCGCTTCGATGGCTTTTTTACGGTTTCCTGCTTTTGCTGCTCTTTGCCCTGGGCGATGCTGGCTGCCTCCGCCAGAATTTGCCAGTAAATCGCTGGCTCCTGTTTCAGAAGTGCAGCTCCGCGTTCCGGCGTGTATTCAATCGGAACTTCTTCGCCATCAACAAACTCACCAACGCCCTTCCAGTCTTTGAGCAGGTAATGCGCACAGTTGTCGATAAGCAGATCATCAGCAGAGTCTATTTCCCCGACCGCTGACAGGCTAAATTCGCTGGTTCCAACCTGGTAACTGGCGTCCATTTTTTCAATATGACGACGGATAAGAGCATTACGCGAGCGATACTGGTCGTTATCAATGCTGTTGACGAGCAGTTTCAGGCCTTCAATGGGTTTCAGACCTTTCAGTGGTGTGAACCAGCGCTCGCCACCAACATCAATTCGTGGGGCTAGGATAATCATTAAAAACTCCTGCATGAAAAAAGCCCGCGCCACCATGGAGAGCGGAACGGGCAAGGGAAATTTTATGGTTCAGTTACGATAATCTCGGCGGTGGCGGTGAAGCCTCGCACTTTACCGGTTATCGTTGCGGTGCCGGCGCCGGCTCTGACTACCTGGCAGGTTTTTGGGCCTGTCGATACCACCGTTGCGACAGTCGGATCTGATGACTCCCACTGCACAGCATCAGTCGCACCAGCCGGGGCAAGGTTCGCTGTCAGCGTGACGGAAGTACCGACATCACCTGATGAAGTTTCTGGCGTTACGCTGATTGCCGTGGCAGGGGCGGTAACAGCGCGGGTAATCGTCGGCGACTCGTCAGCTGCAGTGATATCCAGTTGAACCTGAATAATGTCGGTATTGCCGCCATCCGGCCAGTCGCCAGAGACCTGCACTTTCGGGAAGTTAAACGTGTATTGCCCTTCGTCGTTCGCCAGCGTGAAACTGAATGGCACGGTTGCGCCAGTAAGCGTTTTACTCCAGACCTCCCACGCTGCTTTTGACCACGACAAAGTGATCGAACCTGACGGCGTGAACGTAGTCGGGATATTGGCCCCGGCATACGGTGAGCCGGTACCGATACAACGCTGAGTCTGAACGTTGTTATCAAACTTGATGTTAAAGGTATCAATACAGAAACCATCACCACCATCGACGCCATTCAGGTTAATTGCAGTGACCTCTTTGAACGAATAACGCAACTCGCCAGCATTATCAGCAGGTGTGCCTGTGATGTAACTCGTATCGTCTGCTTTTGAGTCCCAACCCAGCCCGGCGAATGTGACTGTCGCGGTAACGTCGCCATCATTCGGAACTTCCAACTGGAACACGCTCACCTGCGCGCCACGAACAATAGAGGCAATGCCAACGTCCGAAGCGTATGTCGCAAGAGAGAAGGAAATACGGTCATTCCCCATCGTCAGCACATTGCTTGCCCACTCTGCGCCAAAACACGAAGCAAGAAAGTCATCATGCTGGCCATAGCGGAATTTTGCCCCGACATCGCCGCCAACATCGACCGTCCCCAGCGTAGCGCCCTGCGCCATTCGGGTTCCACCAATCTCATCGTTATCGTTGGTGTTCTGGGACGGGCCAACGCCCCAATTGGTACGTTTGAGAAGATTCCAGACGCCAGCAGGCGTAATTCCTGGTGTCGTCTCCCGGATAAAGGCCGAGAGTACCTTAGCGCCGCTCGACATGCGGTCACCTCCATCGAAGTTAAGCGCTACAGAGCGCGGTAAGGAATATGTAGATTGAGCTGAGACCAGCCGTCGGCCTCGCCCGCCGGGATTGCCGATACAGCGAAGTAACTCAGTCGTCCGTCATTCTGGAATTCAAAATGCTCCGTTAGTTGGTCTGCTGTTTGAGTAAGCAGAATCGTGCCGGTGTAGACCGGTACAAATAGCTGAATGATAAGTACACCGGTTCGATGAACTACCGGCCCGTTCCCGGTTTCGTTGGCTCCCGCCTGCCCTGAAATATTGGTGAAGCGTGCCCAGATATCGCGGCCACTCGGATCAAATAGCGGTCCGTTGGGATAGTCCACCCCATCAGAAGCAATAGCGGTCTGCGCCGTCATTCGGGAAATGACAGCGTTTCTGATTTCTGTAAGGGTCATTTGTAGGCCTGAACGACACCGTTAAATGAAACTGCATAGACGCCCGCTGGAGCCTGCGTTGAATGCCCGTTCTCCAGAGGTACGGAGTAAGGAAGGTTTGACTGGATATAAATCACTGAGTAGGCCGGAGCCTGATCGATGATGTTTTTACCGTTGAGAAATGTCGTCGTTCCGCGCGGGTCCTCCTCTGTTGGAACCGAGTAATCCGGTGATCCGATACTTACGAAATGCGAAGCCCTGAACGTACCCGCACGATAATCTGCCGGGCGTTTGATATCCATGCTGTCGTTAACACGTACTTTCTTCCTGAGTCGCCCGGTTTTGGTCAGATTATCCGGGTTGTCGTAGAGCGATTCGTTCCATTCTCCAACCGCTTTGGAGTACTCGACGGCGGTAGCGTTAATCGCCCATAACTCTGGATTGCCGACAGGAGACCGTTTCACGATTTCATTCAGCAACTGTGTAGCGATGGCTCGCTGCCGCAACCTCACGTCATCGGCCACCAGCCCGGCGAATGCTGCCGGGTCAATACTCCAGCCCTTAGCCATATCACGCCCTCCGTAACTGGATGGAATACGCAGCACCAGCGGAATCAACAGCGGCGGTTATGACCTCATAACGCTGAGGTACACAAGTTATCGGTTCCGGCGCCGTGACAAAGTGCCCGACTGCTGGCCTATCGGTCACCTCGTTAACCAGGGCGGTTAATTTCAGGTCACCGTGCAGGATATTAATGCCATCGATACGACGGAGTTTGTACCGCGCCAGAACACCGCGCCCTGAATACGTCACCTGCGTTTCACTGCCGGTTTCCGTTACCGGATCCCAGTCACCTCGAACGGTGTATGTTCCAGTGAAATCCTTAACAGCATCCTGCAGGTCGGTATCGAATGCTGCGGCGACTTCAGTTTGTAGCTCGTCACGTATGCCCATGCTACCTACCCCCTGACCAACCGCACCTGCGACTTACTAACGCCATATGGCATAAGCATGGCCAGCGCAAGCTGCAGGTCGGAATCGAGTAATGCCGTGCTATTGGTGGCGATCTCGGCATAGGACTTTGAAACAGAAACATCGTCAGCATCAACCGTCTTACTCAGCAGCACCCCAGAATCGGTTTTCTGCTGATACAGCCCGCCATTTGATGCAGCCAGTGCCGCATAGGCGCCAGCCTGCTTCACATCGTCAGGAATAATGGTTTCGTGAGTAGCCTTATTGCACGGAAGCTTCAGATTGAGACCATTCATCCAGGTGTTAGCCATCAATACAGACCTGACTTTTTTGCTTTCATCAGTCCAGGAATCTCCCAGAATGGAATTGACGTCTTCAACAGTTATGAAGGTGAGCATCTATTACTCCGTTTCTTTCCAGCCGAGCGCCTTCCAGTTTTCAACCTCATCAGGATGTACGTCAGCATTTGTTGGAGCGCCGGGAAATGCCGGAAAGTCAGTGACCATAGCAACCAGATAATCCTGCTCCTGCTGCTCCTGCTGCTGCTCCTGCTGCTCCTGCTGCTCCTGCTGCTCCTGCTGCTCAGAATTGCTTTTTGCAGCAAGTTCGGCAGCAAGTTTTTCCGCCGCTCGTTGAGCGCGCTGTTCTTTAGTTAATCCGGCCATTGGCCCTCCACTAAAAAAGGGGCCGAAGCCCCTGATTGTTAACCCAACAGCAGAACCGAATGTTCCGTTTTCACTGCCGCCACACCCCATGACAGGCCAACTTCGTAGCGCACCTGGCGGTACTGACGGTATAGCGCCACCTGGTAAGTGATGCCCGAGACCGGGTCGGTAACGTTCATAACATCATCCGCGGTATCGCCACCCTGCGGCATTGCCGGGGTTCGGGACGCCAGCAGGAATGCGTTGCGATCAAACGCCATATTGGCAGTGAAGGGGCCGGTCGCAGTAATAGCGGTGTTGTCGGCCAGCGCCTGGCGTAAGCCCGGAGCTGCCAGGGTGATAGTTGCAGCAGTAGCCGCGGCCACCAGATACTGATTGCTGTCACCGTCGAACATCACGATATCACCGGCAGCAAAGGCCCCCGCGCCGCTATCAATGGGAATCAGAATGTCGCCTTCATCTTTCGCGTCATTGACCAGGTATCCGGCAGCAGCAGATGCTGCACGTTTCTTAACGTGTGCGGATTCGTGGATGTTAAAGCCCTCCAGGCGACCCACGATACCTTCACGCAGTAAGGCATCAGTACCCGATTCGTTCACTTTAAACAGCACCGACTGCTTACCGCGAAGGTTCGCAATCGCAGAGGAGCCCAGAACCATCTGCAAATCAGTCGTCGGTGAGCCGTTGTCTGAAAGAACCTGTCGCGCGTTTGCTGCATCGGATAAATCACCGGCAATACCAAACGGTGCTGTACCCGCAGTACCAACAGCACGGGATGAGGCGTAATACAGCGCCGCCAAATCGGCATCCATCTCGTTAGACAGCGCGCGAAACGCCTGCTTAAACTGATCCGCAAGAATAGTGTTGTAGGTACCTGCTGGACCCAGCGCCAGTTGCTCTTCACCGTTCCATTTGACCGGGGCCATTTTGGATTTGGTGATCTTAACTTCAACGTTTCCGATATTCTGATTGCCATCATCTGGCGCCGTAGCCCCCGGTTCAATGTCAACGGTCGTTGCAGGCGGTGCGACTGGTGCAGTAACTGACTGCCCTTTCGCTGCTGCATCTGCTTTCGCATTACGTGATACGGAAGGGATAAACCCAACCTGCTCACGTGACACAGTATCCAGAGCGGTATAGATAGTCGGGATCAACCCGGTAAGCGTGTTAGCCATGTGTATGGATTCCTTCGAAATTAAAATTTAGGGTTGTTTGAGCTATCCAGCTCTGGCACCAGCCGCTATCCGACGGCTGGCAATGAATTAATCGACGATGGTGATGCCGTCTTTGAGGGTCGATTGCTGATCTGTCGGGCTCAAACTGCTGAACGCATCGCGCTTCATCGTTTTCTGCCCGATTGAGTGTTGAGACTGACGAGAGCCTCCTCCCTGATTACCACTCGCCTTCAGAATGTGATCTTTCTGAGGGTACTGCTCCACCAGAAATTCCAGCGCCTCATCAAAGACCGCCAGTTCGCCCGGCTTGGAGCGGGAGTATATTTTGTTGCCGGAGCCGTCATAAGCAACGACTTTGCCATCCTCAACTTTGAAAGACTGACCAAAGCGGGCCTGTAGCATGTCCGCCGGGATCGCAACTTTATCAGCAATGAATTTCGAGCCTGAGAAGCGCCCGCCAATCATTTCCTGATAGAGCTGTCCTTCGAGCGTTGTCGCCCGCTGGGTGGCTTCATCAAGCTGAGCCTGGAATGATTTGGTGATATCCGCTTTCACCTGGTCAACTGCGCCTGCGTCGATCAGCTTTTTCTGGTCGATTTTTGTCATCATCTCCAACGCTTCGAGCGCCTTCGCCGGATCGCTAATTTTGGCGAATTTAGCCAGGCTAGCTTCGGCAGCTTCTTTCGCTTCACGATGAGATTTTGCCTCGCCATTCAGGGAGGAAATTTTTCCTACTGCCTGCACGGCATCAAAGCCGATCTCCTGGCCGTCATCGTGGACGTACACGGGCAAACCGTTAGCATCAACTTCCGCATAGTGCTTGCCATTTACTTCAACTGTCTTCAGTTTCATGTTGGTACCTTTTCGAGGTCATCCGACCGTTGCACCGCTCACCATCCGGTATTGCGGCAATAAAAAAGGCCGCCCGGAGGCAGCCTTGTGTTAGTCAAAATTATTGTCAGGAATGGCCGTTGGCCTCGTCCATCATAGCGGCACTAATCAGGCCGCCGATCATCCTTGCTTCAGGTGTCGTACTTCCTGCTTTCTCAGCCAATGCTTCCAACTGGTCCAGAAGATCCACAGGCCTGGGCGTGGAGTGGTACAACTCATTGGCCCGTTTTAGACACGGGAATTTTTCTTCAGCCATTCGAGTAGCTCCGGGTTAATACGCTGGTAATCATCCTTACTGCCCAGCATGAATATCGTAAGAATTTCTGCAAAGAGTTCACGTTCGTTTTCGGAAGCATAATAACTGACAGGTCGCCACCAGCCTTCATTATATGCTTTTGTAGTAAGTTGACTTAAATCGTCAATGTGCTGGTAATAGAGATGATGCCCCATTTCATGCGTAACCGTGCCGGCAACGCTTGAAATCGCTGCATAATTCAGTTGATTGTTCCCGGCTGCGAGTAAAGCGGCATCCGAAACCGTCAACATTCTTTCCAGCGACAATGAAGAAACGAAATCATAAGTAGCGCTATTTTCACAAATAGCATCCCACTCAGTGGACTGCATCGCCCAACGAGAAACATGGACAGCAGCATTTTCCTCAAAATACGCACCTGCTGCACTTTTCCTCGTACCACTTACCTCTCCAAAATACTTAACTGGCGGTAAGCGAAACCGCTCAATAACATTCTGCATGGCTCCGGCGGCAATACGTGCTGACTCCAGCGTAGTTTCTTCAGGGAAGCGAATTTCATCGGCAATAATTCCTCGCATACCCTGTTCAATCTCCGCTACTGACTGTGCATCACCCAAAGAAAAGCCGGGAGATTTCCCGGCTTGTCTCAACTCTGAGAGTTTATTTAGTTGGGCCAACGTCAACCATTCGCCCTTGTCACTATAGAAGTCGTCATATTTCATGACGCCATCACGCATCATCCTTGCTCGAGTCTCGCCTAAGATTTCTTTTTGCCGGGAAAATGGCTGACGCTGCAACCATTCGGAATATGTAGTATCGCCGGGGGCCTGTCCATCCATACTGGCGCGGGAACTGTTCTGAACCTCACCAATTTGAATACCCAACTCATTAGAGGATTTCAGGATGTAGGTTTCCACGCTGCGACAGCAAAAGTGGATTTTGCCTGGTCCCTGAAGATACGGTACTTTATGGCCGATTGGTTTATTATCCAGCGTGTATTTAAGGCAATCGCGAACCCGGCAATCTTTCGATGTCCGGTTATCCAAAGTGGATAACCACTGCTTACCCTTCAGAATGTCGTCATTCGCATCCGCAAAGCTTTTACGCGCCGTCGCCGCAAGATGCCCTACAGCTGTTTTAGCAATACTCCCCGCGTTCGTCCTGCTCATCTGTAGCGCGCCATCCTGATAGCCCCGGTTAGCGTGTCCGCGAACCTTTTTGGCTATCTGTTCATGCGTATCGCCCAACAGAAAGCCCTGCCGTACGGTATTGGATATCCGCGTCATCCTGTCGGCTTCAAGGTTGTCTGCCCACTCAGAAAGCAGGCGACCCTGAAACGGCCTGGCCATTGCAGCAGCATAGACGGCATCTGGCGATATACCCACCAGCGGATGAAGCGCAAGCACATCATCCGGGATAGCAAACTGGAACAGACTGAGCTGAAAACCAGCCTCATGCTGGGCCAGACCTTGCAGCTCGGTTGATAACCCGGCATACATAGTCTGAACTGCTTCCCGATTAGTCTCCCTGACGCTTGCAAGCAGCGATTCCAGGCGGGTTACAGTGAAGCTATCAGCGTCAAGGGTATCCATCGCCACCAGCAGCCTGGCGGTAAGATCTGCGTCGCTCTCATTGAGGATTTTTATCATCCTGTTTGCTACGCCGGTACTATATCGACTCACCCAGATTGCATGCGCCAGACTTTCATCTCGAAGTTTTTCATTTGACGTTGCCATTCACACCACCAGGAGTATTCAGGCTGCTTAGCAGAGTTACCTGCTGATTCCTGAGCTCATCGATAACCTCTTCTGGATTAGCGTCCGGGTCGATGAATTTCAGCGCCTGGAGTACGCGAATAGCGTCCACCTGACGAATATCGCCCCCCTGCCTCAGCGACTGAACAGCCGTTGCCGCGGTTGCGTCATAGGTCTGCGCTGAAATATCAAGTTCTGTGCGCACATCAACGTTACCGCCTTCAGTTTCACCAAGCCATTCCGCCATGATTTGCAGGATGTTATCGAGGGCATCCTCCAGAGAACTCGCCATCGTATATAGCGGCGAATTCTCCTGCATGCGCTCTTCATTTGTCTGGTCAACAGATTTGGTCGAGGTGTTCTCGGCACGCAGCAGTTTGGCGCCCGCCTGCCGCATCTGATCTTCCAGTTTTTCCAGCGATGTTTCACCAGATTCAATGGCTGCTCCGGTATGTTCGACGTATTCAAGCCCCTGCCGTTCGCGGTTTTCGAAACGTGTTGCTGAAGACGCGCCGATCGTTAACGTTTCACCTTCTGCCAGCCCATAAGCCACCAGCAACGGTACGCGGGCAACATGCAGGATGTTGTCCTGCTCGCTCTGGCTCTGCCAGTGCTTGATATTCAGTAAAGCCAGGTTCAAGAGTGGCGGCGAACCGCGCATAAATCCGGTTCGCTTGGTGTACAGCGTTACCAGAGTGATATCGCTGCGGCTGGTTTTCCACTCTTCGTAGAGTGTCCATTGCGCTTCGCCATTTTCTCCCTTGTTGCGCCGATGGATTTCGACTTTACCAGGCATGATATGCCGGATCTGTTCGAGCTTTGTCTGCCCGTAATCATCCCCGTCCAAGATGATAGTTTCGCGAATGCGCAAATCAGTGAGGATGACCTTTCCGCCCTCAACTTTCGACTTCCAGCCGATTACCTGTCGAGGGTTTAGCATCGTGACGTATGGCCTGCTCCCGGCTGCTTTTTCATCTGCTTTTGTTTTTACAGATTCCGGATCTACACGCGGGTAATCCACCAGCGCATGAACCAGGCCGTACTGGAAACCGATACTGAAGAACTGTTGCGCCCAGACATCCAGGCGGTTTCCTTCCATATCAATATCAGTCGAAAGCTTTCTGATACTTTCCGGCGCGTTTTCGCTTAATACCGTGGGTTCAGCAAATACGCGCCCGATATTCTGTTTTATCGACTCTTCATAGGCCGGGAGTAACGTGGCTTTAGATAAACGCTCTTTATAACTTTCGGGATCTTCGTTAGGCCATTTGGGGAGATATGCCTTCCCCTGCCGACGCATTTCCAGCGTCCCGCCCATCAGAGCATCGTTAATATCCCATGCCTCAACCATGTCGTTATAGTCGAGATTGGGTGTTGAAATATCTGGCATGGTTTTACATCCGAAGTGGTGTGGATTTACCTGTCGGTTTGATGATTGGGAACTGCTTCACGATGAAGTAGCCGCCGGCATCGTTAGGGTGATCATTATCTGCCTTTTTATCTGGCTCTCCGTTCTCTCCCCAGATCTGCTGCTCAAGCGATTCGGTGTAAACCGGGCATCGTTTTACATTCACTTTATAGCGACGTTCACCATTGCCGTTGCAGAACATGGCGTTCATGGAGTTAATGCGGTCTTTTACTGGCGGGTTTGAATCGTTCACTATCACGTTAAAACCAGCTTGTTTAAGCTGTGCTATATCCGTAGTGCTGGCGTGGGCCGATTTACGCGAATCACCGGAAGCATCCGGGTAGATATAGATTTCCCTGACCTTCCGATAATCTTTACCGTCGAACAACCAGAATCGCTCTTTGATGATGCGTATCATGTCAGGGGTGTCGTAGGCTTTTACTATCTCGTTAACCGCGAACGGAAGTCCAAGACGCAACACATGAACGATCCCGGCCATCTTCCCGACGTTAAAATCCATACCGATGTAAAGTGGCTCGCCAGGCTGTTCTTCTTCAGTGCAACAATTCAGCTTACGATCGAACTGATGGTAAATAGTCCCGCTGGTCAGGTTGGTGAACTGGCCCCGCAAATACGCCTTAATCAGCTCAGGCGGATAAGACTCCATCAGGGACGGGATGTAATCCGCCGGCAGGTTCTTTTCGTTGTCGAATGTCGAGGCCTGCACCAGACCATACAACGTAGAGAGCGAGGGTTTATCGCGCACAGCCTTTGCGAACTGTTGATAAACAAATTTAAATCCTTCTGGCGTCGTGGTGACATCTATTCCGTTGCGAAGTCCTGGCACGTTGTAACGCATACGGGCAATGATTTTTCGCCAGGCTAACTGCGCCTTTTTGGCGGGCATTACGTCCAGTTCATCAATCAGCGCGTTACCGATTTTAAAACCCACGATGGTTTGTGGTTTCTCCATCGAGCGGCAAATCGTCGTTCCGCGGTACTGGCGCCCGACGTAGAAGTGAACCTCTTTGTTTCCCTCGTTAATTTTGACATTCAGCCCCCAGTCAAAGGCCACCTCTTCGACCGTGGGGTAAAAGATGTCGCGGATCTGGGGGTAAGTAGGTGCAAAATAGCCCTGGTTGATTTTCGGATGCTCCCACATCCCTTTGCAGATACCACCGCAACCGACCCACGTCTTGCCAGAACCAAAGCCGGCCACGTAGGCTTTAAATTTGTGCTCCATTGCGAGGAATCGGGCCTGCGGGATGTTAAGCGTTGGTGCTATCGCCATCCTCTTCCCTCACTCGCGCATCAACTACGTTGATATTGATTGCAACTGGCGTTGGTTCGTCATCCTCCGGATCTGCAGCCTGTTCTTTACGGAGTTTTTCCACTTCCAGTTGCCGGCGCTCGATTTCAATCTGTTGAAGTCGCTGCGCAAACTCACTATCAGCCAGGCCAAGCCGCTTCATCACGGCTTCATACATCCGTTCACGGCTTATCGCGGTAATTTCCACACCATGTTTGCCAAGCTTCACGCCGGAATAAGCCAGGGCAGCATCAGGGGGAAGTTTTCGGGTATCAGCAAAGTATGGCTGTCCGATCCCATCACCATTGCAGCGCGGACAGCCAGGGTTTGGCTCCCGGTTGTGGTCGTAGCCATAACCTCCGACGTCTACCGGCTCTTTGCCCTTCCGCTCAAGGGCTTTAAGCCGTTGCTCCTCGAACTCCACCATGTCACGCCACTGATAGTGATGACCGAAGCCCCAGCAATAGCGGCAGGCACCGCGGCGATACTGTGAGAGTTGGTTGGCATCGAAAGTGGCGAGTTGCCACATCTGCGAGAGGACTTCATCAGCGCTGCCAAGCGTGCGCGCAATAGAGGCTTTCTGCTGCTGCGCAATGGCCTGCGCAACGTTAGGATTCGTTATGAGCTGACGACCATAGTTTGGGTCACTATAGCCAGCACGCTCAGCGGCTGCCGTGGCGTTCTGGTCCTTCAGAAATTCAGCAATGAAGCACTTTACCTTCGGGCTGAGTTTGCTGTTAACCAGTTCCTCTGCACTTTTTTCTTTCTGCGCAGTGCGCAATTTCTTCTGCGCAGGTTTTTGCGCAGTCTGCGCAGTTGGCTTTTTAATGTAGCGCCGCGCAGATGTATAATTCAGTCCCTGCGCTTCACACCAATCCTTCGGTGATACGCCGGTTGCGGCATGATCGGACAGGAACCGTCGCTGAAGCTCGCCCCAGTCCGGTATTGCCATAACGTCCCCTAGTTTTTATTTTTGAATTGAAGGATATTAGTATTTTGAATCAATGATGTACTCGCGACAGAACATTTAATGCTTGTCGGTGAGTTCCATGTGAATTCCTAAGAAGGCTATAGTATGAAAATAGACTTTGGGCTATATGTAAAAAATAGCGCGGAAGCGGTGGAGTTGTATCAAAAAGCTTTTGGGGTTGAGCTTGGTTATCATGTGAAAAACCCTGATGGAAGCTATTTTCACTCAGAATTGTCAAAAGACGGACACGGATTTAGTGTCGTTGAAGGACAGGGTGAAGCTGCGATGGAACATACGGTAACGTTGGGTGTTACATTGGCAGATGAGTCGGAGGTACAAAAAGCATACAAGCATTTAGCCGAGGGAGGAACAATCAAAGAATCGATTGGGCCATTACCATGGAGCCCCTGCGCTGTCACTGTAATCGATAGATTTGGTGTTTTGTGGTATATCACCGCCCCACAGCATCGTCCGCCCGATGATTACGACCCGAACATGCCTTGGGACCCAAGCATGTATAAAAAACCTGAATAGAATAAAGTTACTAGACCTCACTCCAACAGATAATCACAGCTCACCTCAAACACTGCGTGCGGATGTAGTCCTGCAGGTAGTTCACTTGACCGGTGATGGTATTAATTCCGGCACTGAGACGCCAATAATCCCGTTCAGCGGAGTCAGTAAGTCGGGGGCCGGAAGCATCGCCCAGGCTGCCGGAGCCGGTCGCTCCGTTCGCGGGACATTTTGCGTTGACGTGCAGCCCACACTTACCAGTGCTAACGCAACGCTGCAGATCATCCAACTGCTTTTTCGCATCAGCCAGTTCTCCGGTGTATTTGGCATCCAAAGTCGCAACATCACGCTGTCGGATCTGCATGTCTTTGATGGTGTTTTTCGCTAGGCCGAGTTTTTCGGTGGCCTTATTGCGCTGGTCTTTGTAGGTGATGGCGTTGTCGCGGTAGTGGTTAACGGCCCAGCCTAGAGATAAGATTATGCAGATGACCACAGTAATGATGATGTTTGTTAGTCGACTCACCGGTCTATCCCCCAGCACGCCAGCGCGCTTTCCTGATCTCGCCGCTCTACCTGACCATAGCACCCATTTTTCTGGCCTTTGGTCAGGCGACAATCGCGGCCACCGTCTTTAATCCACCAGCGAATAGCTTCACAGGCACCTTTACGGTCTCCAGCATTTATTCGCTTATAGAACGTGGACGGGAAACATTTGCCGGGGCCGATGTTATATGGACAGAAAGACGCAATCCCCGCTTTCTGTGGTTCGGTCAGTGGTACTTTGATATTTCGGTCAACCCACGCCAGCGCTTTATCGCGTTCAATGGCGTTTACCTGGGCGCATTTCTCGGCAGACAGCTGCATGCCCTGAACTACTGGCTTACCATCAACCATCGTGGCACCACGACAAATCGTCCAGAGTCCGCCGCCGTCGCGATACGCCGTCAGGCTGTTACCCTCTTTCTCATCCAGAAATTGATCGAGAATAACGGGTGCAGAAGCCCCGGCAAGAATCAGACCAACGACTGCTGCGCTCAGTTTATTCTTCAGCTTTGGTGACATTGCCATTAAGCCGGTCCTCCCTTTCCTTTTGCCTGTAGTACCAGTTCACCGCACAGGTGATAACGGTGCATGCGATACCGACAATAATTGCCCAGTCGCTCAGGCTTAATCCTGCAATCCTGTCGGCCAACATCCAGGACACCTCTTTTGCTGTTTTAGCTGTTTCGGCGTATGCCTTCGCTGATACACCGCAGCCGGTCAGCGTGGTGCCTGTTCCATATGAAAGTCTGCTGTAAATGGTGCTCATTCTGGTCATAGCCTCACCTCCGATTTTTCGGATGGCGCTGTGCTTGATTAAGGAATGTCAGGCTTCACGGGCTGGATTTATCAACAAAGCACGTAGCGGATGACTCCCGTGAGCCTGAAATGAAAAAGACCGCCATACGGCAGCCTTGAATAAATAAGGTTGTTTGCATTTGTGAAGTAAGTGAGGCTTCAAGCAATTTAGATCCTGAGCAATAAGTCCCTCGGATTCATTAGGTTGAAAGCACAAATAGTATGAAGGTACCAATTCGTAAGTTCTGCCAGCCAGGACACATTGTTTTATGTCCCAGGTACTAAACTCAAACATGAACAAAAAACAAACAGGATGGCTAAAATGTACGAATCTATTTTAGTGCCAATTGATGTTTCTGAGATTGACCTGACACGGCAAGTTATACCTTATGTTCAGGCTCATTCTGTATTGAATACTGCCAGAGTTCACTTTGTGACAGTGGTTCCTACATTACCTTATTACTCATCATTAGGTTTGGCATATACAGCCGAAATGCCAAAAATAAAGGAATTTCAACATACTGCATTAATGAAACTTGATGAGATTGTGAAGCAATTCAATGTGCCTGCGATGAAAATACAAACTCACGCAGTATCTGGCTCACCTAAAGATAAAATACTTGAACTCGCTAAAGCTATCGACGCTGATTTAATCATCATCGGCTCACACCGACCAGACATCACAACCTACCTTTTAGGTTCTACCGCAGCCGCAGTTGTGCGGCATGCAACCTGCCCTGTACTGGTAGTTCGGTAACTAACTTAAGCCCGTGATTGCGGGCTTATTAAAGAGCATCCCTTTTAACTGTCCATTTGTAACTTTATCACTGGAACAGTATCGAACATTTCGCCCCCTCTTATTGCTGTGAGTACTCTCAGAACGAGGGGAAATAAAAAAACCCAAGGCGTTAACCTCAGGCTTGAAAACTCATTTACTGCCAGTGCATACAACAATGGCACAATATCAGATTTACACGAAATATATGCTAATTAGTTCATTTCTGCAATATTTTGCTGATAATTTGCCGCCTTTTGTTGTGAACGTGATCGCGAAACATGATGTAATGCCTGAAAATCTAGTCTCTTATACAGGCTGATCATTGTGCCGTAATGTTCAACGTAATTCTGAGACCAGTTTGTTTTGTTAACCCCCACCAGCGCAGCCAGATCACCATACTGATAGACATCGCGCCCAGCTAACTCAGCCTTCACATCCTGTGCCGCCAGCCATATAAGCTGTCGCAACCGTTCGACGGTCTTCTTCGCCACCCTCTTCCCGGCCAGATACGCGCAGAATTGCGACCACGCCCACTGAGTAATCAACACCTGATTCTCCCAGCTTACGTTCTCACTGTAGTTCCACAGTAGCCAGGCCCTCTGGGGTTCTTCGAGTGACATCAGCGCGCGGCGCCACGATGCAGTGGAGTATTCAACTGGCTGCACCAGGGGAATGTGCGATCCCTTAGCATGCGACTGTTTGCCGGGTATTGGTGGGTTATCCAACGTAATCATTTTCCCGGTCACTTCATCCATCACTCGAGGCTTTTTACGTTTAAACGTTCCAGTATCGAACTGCGCGTTCTCCAACCAGGCCATCAACTGCCCTTTCGTTGCACCACTCAGGTCGGCGGTGGCCATAATCAGTTGCTGGCGCACGTATTCGAGAAATTGAGTATTCATACAGCACCGCCTATGGTTTTGATGTAATTCTTCAGTATCCGGTAGTCCGTCAGCACAGAGCCCGGGAAATGATATAAGCGCAATCGCTGCCAGCGCACGCGAAGGACCTCAATCAGTTCTGGTGTCATGCTGCCTCCCTGCTCTTAATTAACTCGCGACGCAATGCGCTGTAATGCTTCCTGATGGCTTCGAGTTCTTCGATGGCATATCGGTGTGGGGCGTTGTTGTTTTCGAGAGCCTCAACGCGTTCAGACCCGATGTTCTCTATAAGCCCAAGCCGGTATTAGCCATACTCAACCCCACGCCCTGTTTTGCCAGACCTTACTCGGGCGCGGCGCTATCTCGCTTTCCGGCAGCTGCACGCTGACAGTCCAGGTGATGTTGTCGCGATTAAGGCTGCGTTCTACCGTGGCGCCACGATGGCGGTAACTGGCCACCAGCTCGTCGGCCTGTTCGGTTGTGCATTCGTGATGGTGAAACCAACTTATTTTCATCGCCATCACCCCGCAAAGCTCATTAGCTGCGATGCGGCGTTTTCCGCTTCACGCTGGTCCTTGAATGCCCGGGACAATACCCAACGCCACAAAACATCGAGCGCGGCTTTGTACAGTTGGTGGAACTCGGTTTCGTCCATGTTAGCGAAGGCAATACTGCGGGGATGTTTACGAAGGGTGCCATCAGGCAGTTGAATGGCGTCGTAGTGACCGGCCTCGACAATTACCCATGCACGGTACGCGTCAAAGGATTTACACAGGCTGATCCCATTGGTAATTCGGCGACTGGCTACCTGCACCAGATACTGCTCGGCAGCATCAAAAAGAGCTGTTTCACTTCCTCCGAATGAGGCAAGGTATCTGGCGTACCCGGTCACCAATTTACGCTCGTTGGAAGATATTGCCCCGCCGGTAGGTTCCCAGTATTCGAAACCGAGATTGAGTAATGCGAAGAAACGACGGTGAAAGGCCGGGTTGCGTGCCTGCCGGAACTCAGCCACCAGCACAGCGCCGAGTTTGATTTTTGATTGCAGAATATCGCTGGTCTCCGGCGTCGCGGGGATCAGGATTCCTGAAGACTGCTTGATGAGTTGTAGTTCGTGCGCCATGGTTTCTCTCCGTGGCGCAGTAGGTTACGGTTGTTCAGACCGTTGATTTCATATTATCAGAAGGCGGAGTTACCCGGTAGCCGAGACGCCGGATAAATTGCACAAAACCATTAGGAGTAAAGACCTCTTCATCATCGCGCAAAGGTCGCATTGATACCATTCCATTAACGCGATAAATCAGATGCCTGCCCGACGAAGGAAAGCTAAACACCACGCAGCCGTCAGACCGTCTTACTATGTCATACCAGTTGTCTTCTGACGTTTGCAAAGCAGAATCACTCACATTCTGTTCTCCCTTCGAGCGACGTACAGACGCGATTGAAGATTGTCGGCAGCAGCATCAGAGGGATACGCAAATTGCGGTATTCTGAAAAATGCGCGCCAGCCTTAAGCGCTATGTTAATAAAACCAGTCGTCGGCGCTTTCCCATGTTTCCTGCAAGATTTCCTCCACCTTCGTTTTGACGCCCTTATCTCCACCGAAAACAGTCAGGCTATCACCACCAGCCCTGCGGATAACCAGAGAACAATTTTCATATTGATTTTGAAGTCGTTTAAGCAACTCTGTCTCAAGTGCGGGTATGGCGCCGCGCGGCAGGTCTTTTGATTTGTTGATGGTAAGTTCTATCTTCATAATTCCCTCCACATCAATATACTGTACATTTATACAGTACACCTATTAAACCTCATATTCAAGTGGTTAATAGCACTTTTCGCCAAAGCCATGCCGTTGTATACGCTGAATTTTTCCGAGTATTCGGAATTTACTAAATCAGTTATACAGGGGCTGAAAGGAACGAAAACCCGTTCTGACCTTGATTTATATGGCTACCTCAGTGCCTGAACGGGGGTTTGGTTTAGTCATGCCTTATGGAGAATCATTCAGGTAAGTGAATCTCTCCAGCTACATTGCAAATGGTAAGAATGCAGTTTATCGATAAAGTGCGCACACGTTATTAGATATGTGTTTATTAAAACGCTAAAAGTAAACAGTGTTTTCATCCATATACTTCAATGTTGAAATAATACTGTCCGCACGACATCTCTTACTGAGTGGGAAATTTTTGAAAACAAGACCATTTGTAAAATAAATGTCACATTGTTTCGTCTCAGTATCTATATAGACCTCCCTAAATGATTTAAAGGCAAGTCGCCTGCATACCTCCCTATCTTCTTTTAGTGACAAGTTTAGTTCTTTACTCCCGCGACTTTTATCCTTCTTAGCTTTATTTTTCAAAACCTTGATTGTAGTTTCGATTTTCTTTAACTTACGGTCCAGTTCACGAACTTTACCAGCCAAAACATTTACTTCAGGGGCTATTGTAAGTGCCTGTACGAGACTGTTTATTTGAAGCTGTAAATCAATGCTATTTTTTTCTAATGTTTCCTGCAAACTTACCTGATTTGACTCAATCTGTAACTTATCAAAATTGAAAAGTATCTCTTCAATCAGATTAACATCGACAAGTTCTCTTTTAATCGATGGACTCTTACACCGATGAAGCCTTCTCATAGGGCATACATAATAACCCTTTCCAGACTTACTAACTGCAGTGATAATCATGGTATTCCCACAACATTTACACTTCATCACGGTTCGCAGCAGGTTTATAAGATATGGGTTACCGCTGTGAGAGTTGTAACCGAATGGAGACAATCGCACCTCCTGAACAGCATAAAATTCATCATCAGTAAGGACTTTTGGGTAATAATCAATTATTTCATTAACGCCTTTTGCACGTCCTCTATATGTTGGTCTGCAAATACCAATAAGCGCTTTGTTACCAAGGATTTTTTCGATGACAGAGGGACTCCACTCACCAGGGGTACCAGTCATATTTTCAATCAACCTGTCATTAAGATATTTAGTAATAGCTGTCAGAGATTTATTTTCTTTACGTAACGAAAAAATTTTCTTAATCACCTTCACCTTTGATTCTATCACTTCAAAATGACTGTAGTCAGGACTAACTCTTAACCAGCGTGGACATGCTTTTGTCATTATCCTACCGTTTAACTCGGCCTCATCCCTTTTCTTTTTCCAAGAGAGTTTCACCCTACTTGATTTTATTTCGCTCTCTTCATTAGCTCTCTGAGCAATTAGAATTGCTTTGATGAGTGCATAGGGGTCATCGAGCGATGCCTCAGAATATTGGGTGTTATCACTAAGTGTGATGACATCAATACCACATTTTAAGATATATTTTAGTCTTTCTGTAGCCTCTCCGATTTTCTCTCGAGAAAGCCGGTCCAAACTTTCAACGAGTAAAACTGTACCAGGAATGATAACCCCATTCTCCAGAGCATCAATAAACTCACTAAATGCACCTTCTCTGGCATGTTTCCCCTTATAAGCACTTAAACCCAAATCTTCATATGTAGTTGGGTCAAGAGTATATTGCGGGTTATTTTTAAGCCAATCATCTATTAGTTTTTTCTGTCTCCTTAATGAATCCCCTTTGTCCTGATTTGCTGACGAGAAACGCATGTAAGCAATGGCCTTTTTCATATATACCTCATTTTCAATGTACACACTCTATAAGACCATTAACTTTTAATTTCTGATGAAATTTTCCAGAATTTTACGATGTAAAATATCTTATTCTTACCAACCATGATAATAGACCGGGTGATGTGGCTCGCCAGCTCGTATAACTACTGCCCTACGTACCAGGTGAAGCAGCAGGTTGTGTGCCTTCTTACTGTCGCATCCCAGCAGATTCTTAACCTGTCGCGGCGTGATGGTCTGGTTAACCCGAAGAAAATCGACAATTGCCCACAGTGATTTGCTTGCCATAGTGATTTTCCCTCGAGGTTATTTAACGACCCGGAGATGGCTAACGTTTTTGCGGTAGCTACCCCAGTCAAAGTTCACCCACATCCCGCCATCCATTTGAAGACGGTCGATAACCCGCGCACCCAACGCCCCGAGAAGCTCGTCGTGGTTCAGGTTTGTCAGGATCCCTACCGGACGCATCGACGACAGGCGACGGTCGATAACCTGATTCAGAATGACTTTCTCGCCGTTACTTCCACGCTGAATACCGACTTCATCCAGCACCAGCAGATCGACTTTGCAGAGATCGTCCAGCAACGCAGCCTCTGATTGACCACCGTCGTAGCACTCGCGAACGCGCAGCATCAGGTCAGGGATAGTTACTACCAACACTGATTGGCCACCAGACAGGAGATGATTTCCGATCGCTGCCGCCAGATGGTTTTTCCCAGTACCAGGACCACCACTGAACACGAAGCTCGCAAAGCCGACCCCAAAGTTCTGCGCGTAGCTCTTTGCCATCGTGAAGGCTTTACGCTGCCCTTCCCCGGATACCTGGTAATTCGCGAACGTGCAGCTGCGGTGCAGGCTTTGAATTCCTGAGCGACCGAAAATTTTCTCTGTCCGGGCTTTCTGATTCGCCCTGTCCAGTTCTTCACACCGCTTCAAGCCCTCTTCCCGTTGCCAGGCCAACAACTCTGCTGCACTGGTGAACTTCGGCTGAACGCCAGGTGGAATGAGTTTTCTAAGGCGCTCGAGAGCATTTCCGGTACAAACCATGTTTTTCATCGTCACCCCCTAAATCCGGCCGGAATCGCTTTATCTGGCTGAGAAATTTTGTTCGGATCCCTTTTTCCATCTGGCTTCGCTAAAGACCACGACTCTTCGTAGTGCTTTGAGGGGCCAAAAAACGTGGATGCCTGTTTCACAAACTCGGTGTTAAGTTTTCCAGCGGCAGTTACGTAATCCGCGTATCGCCGAACACCATCGGTAAGCTCCTGAACTGTTGCTCCGGATTTAATACGTGCAGTCCAGGCTTTGAACGCATCAGCCTTGCTGTTACCACCGGCGCGTTTTGGGTATTCCTGCCACGCCAGTTCAAAATCATCCGGATAAGTATTTTTCCCTCGGGGTGTGGCGGCGCCATGCCCCAAAATATCTTTATCCTGATCTTGTTCCTGATCCTGTTCCTGATCTTGGCTTCGTAGCCCCTTCGAAGCCCCTTCGGAAATTTGGCGCGATTCACGTTTTAAATTAAGGTGAAAATCCGTTTTATAACGTTCATAAAATAATGATAAAAAAGGGTTTTCAGGTAATGACACATACTCATTCCTGACACCAGCACAACGGTTATCCCCTGGCTTCAGTGATCGACCAACCTGATAAGCGGCCATTTCATGCACCCAAACCATCTCAGTGTCCTCGTCATAGCTACAAAATCCCGCTTCAATGGAGCTTTTTAGCCCCTTCGAAGCCCCTTCCAAGCCCAGACCTGTTTCATGGGCTATGTACAGAATTGGCAGGTAATACAACCCGAGCATATTTGCGTGTGGCGAGGTCATCAGATAGAACGAAACCACCTGCGCCTCCGCGCCTTGTTTCCTCAGTTCACGGCCTGTTTTTCCAAGCCAGAACTGAGGCGCAACGGTTGCGTAATCACGCATAAAAACCTCTTAATCGCTAAAGTGGTGGCCCATCTATCTTTCTGAAGGCTGATTTTTCTGACATAATTTCCTCGCAATGAGTCCACAACGAATTGCACCTGAAAGCCGTTGGTGTTCGCGCACCACGGCTTTCGCCATTTTTGAACCGGTCATATAGCCCCCAGCATCATCTGCACCATTTCCATCAGCGGACCGGTTAAGCCAGGGTCAACGCGGTACATCTCCACGATCCCCTCGCTCAACTCTTTCAGCTTCTGATGACGTGGAGCATCCATCGCGACGGCTATCTTCGCTTCGCTGGTTTCTTTCTCCAGCCGAGCCAGACGAGCCATAACGTTGTCTTCTGGTAGCAGGCGATTGCGGAACTCGAGCGGCAGAACAGCAAGAATTGCCGGAGTCAACTGACGAACGTTCTCGCGGTACCGCTCGCTGTTGAAATGGTTATCGAGAAAGCGGAAAAGCTTCTGACGCTGTCGGCTGAGATCGCCAGGGAAAGTAATCTCGTCACCACCCTTCGCCCGGTACTCTTCGATTATCAGAGCCGTAACTACGTCCTGGCCATCTACACCCGCCCACGCACGAACGGCATCGCGGATCTGGTCATGTTTATCTACCGAGACAGGTTGATTGCGATTTATCATCGCAGCCGGTTGATATCCGCTATTTTGATGAAGTGATAGTGATTGCATTGTTATGCCCTCGCTTCCTGAACTGGTAATCCATCCGTAGGGTTGAGGTACAAATCAGGGCGTAACTCATGTGGAGTTACACCTGTAGCATTGAAAATAGGAATGACACGGTTAGCCGGTACGAATCCATTATCACGGTGACGCCAGTGACTGACCGTCATTGGAGATACATTGAGCTTTTCTGCTAAACGGGTTGCACCCCCTACGATGCATATTGCTTTATCAAGTGCTTTCATATTTGGCTCCAAGTAATAACAAACCAAATTAAACATTATGTTTATGCTCAAGTCAACATTATGAATGTTGAGGCGATAAACTTTTAGTTTAGAATCTTGATATATGAGAAAAAACACACACCAAACAGATAACCCGCAGGTTCGGCGGTTAAATGAAATCATCGAGAAAAAGCGCATATCCAAAGCGGATATAGCGAGAATCTGTGGTGTGAGCGCACAATCAGTCAACAACTGGTTTGTCAGAGGAGCGATAGGAAAAAGCTCAGCAATAAAACTTGCCGATGCGCTAGGCGTAAGTCTTGAGTGGGTTCTAGGTCAGGACGTGGATGCTAAGGACGGTTTGAGACACGACGAACGGAGACTGTTGGAACTCTATAATCAACTACCAAACGAAGAAGAACAACAGAACATGTTGCGGATCGTATCTCTGCGATTGAAAGAACTCGACGAACTGTACGCCAAGTACATGGGACGGCGGATTAAGGGTGATGTAGAACATTAAAACCCTACCACTTCAATAAGGATAACAACAAGTTATGACTGACTTTAGCAATAACGGATCCCTACAGCAAATACAGTTATTTCCGGTGGTAGAGGTTGTTTCAGATGATATGCCAATGGGTGTGCTTAACGATGGCACCCCTTATCTGACTTTGTATGGGTTAGCTAAGTTATGCGGAATTGACGATACACCTCTAAGGGTTTTCACATCTAACTGGGAAACCGAAAAACATAAACCTCGTGGGCAAAAAGTATCTAGTTACCTTGCATCTCGTGGATTTAGCGATCTAGATCGACTGTACACCAGAGTAGTGAACTCTGTTGGGGTTGAAACCCATGCATATCCAGATTATGTTTGCATGGCGATTTTAAGATATTATGCCTTTGATGCTAATAACTTTGACAACAGCACCGCAGTCGATAATTTCGTTAGACTTGCTGAATATACGCTTAAGAGAATGATTTATGAGCGTTCTGGTTATCAGCAACAAAACACTGAGGTAATAAGTGAATCCTGGAATGTGTTTCAACAACGCATAATCGCAAATGACAGCATTCCTATTGGATATTTCTCGATATTCAGAGAAATGGCTGACCTCACTGTGCGGCTCATAAATAGCGAGTTCAAACTAGATCCCCACTCCATTCCTGACATAAGCGTTGGCCAGAGATGGGCGAAGTATTGGAAGGAAAACAACTTAGCTGAAACTCACGGGGAAAGGACTCTGCACCCACACAATTACCCAGATGATTTCCCGCAAAGCAAAGGTACACAGAAAGAGGCGTACATCTACCCAAACTCAGCATTGGGCATATTTAGAGACTGGCTTTACACTGTCTATGTGAACATTCATTTGAAATCTTATCTCGCAAATAAAGTCCAACAGAGAGCACTTCCAGCACCTCAGGCAGAAAAAATTATTTTAGCTCTTCAAAAGCCTACACTTCCTAAACCCCATTAACGAGTTTTTCTTACCCGGCCACCGTGCCGGGTTTCTTTTACCTACCCCTTTCGCATTTCCTCAGCTGCAAACCTGAATACCTGTCGCCAAAAAGCGTTCTGCTCAATATCCCCCAGTGACTCCAGCATTGAAATGATCGCCTCAGTAGTTGGCGCGTCTCCATGTGATATCAGATTCAGCGTCGCTCTACCTACCGCCTGACATACATCGTTGTAACCCACGTAAAACTTTTCCATATCGCACCCTCATCGAGGTTTTTATAACCACAAAATAGACCACAAAACATGCTACGCGTGCCAACTCGCGCAACCAATTAAACTTTTTGTTTATACAAAAACACTCACTATGTTGACACGCAACTAAACATTGTGTTTAATTACTCCATCAACACAACCACCGAGGCAGGACGCCCACGAAGTAGCCGTCCGGGGCATACGAAGACCGGAATGAGGTGATGAGATTAACGCGCAGTAGGTTTGAAACGTTCCGCCAGCCTGGCGACAAGGGCAAACACAGGAGATGTGAGATGGATAAATCAAAAGCTGTGTTGGAAGTGTCTGTGAAAGCGGTGGAGTTCATTCAGGCCGAACTGAGAGCGGCTGGATTAAAGGGAGATGAATTTAGTGACATTGCGGAATGTTTAATGGCGGCTGCAAACTCGAGCCGCCGGGAGTTGCTGGAACAGGCAAAAAATCCAGCTTCGTTCTCCGATAGAAGGGAGTTAAGCGATGCGGCCAGGAATGTTTATTCTTCCTTGTCAAATATCCCAGGAAATAAGTGAGGCATCTCGCGACGAACTCCCTCGAGATGCTCAAGCATGACACTGTCGTTAATCAGTTTGTGGTCATGCTCTTTAAAATCAAGGGAATTATTAATTAGTTCCTTCATTAGCTTAAGTTGTGCCGGGGTTTGAATAAACAAAAGAGCCTTAATCACAAATCGATGAGCTGTAAGTTGCTCCTCGTGATGCTTAATAACCTCAGTAATGCGGGTTAATTCGATTGAGTTGCTCATAGGTTTCCTTGCTGGCTGTGTGAGAACTACCAGCATGCCACTGAGACTGAAGTGGATAAAAGACAGGCACATAAGAGTGGGTTTCGCGGTGGTGAATTGCAGAGTTAAAACGCTCAACCGTGAAGATCAGCGCCGCGGCGCCACCAGCGAAGTTCACTGAGTTCCAGAAACAACGTATCGAGGGTGAGATGAAAGACCCACTGAGACTAGCCACAAAATACGCAGGATTCGCAAGCATAGAAGCAGAGCTTTTATCTGGATTAGAAAATCTTGAACTGGTTCGTTCAGCAGTAATGTCCGCTATTGAGAACATGAACTACCAAGACAAAGATACAGTTCTCGAAGCTCTATCTCTTGTTAAACGTTTCATGCATCAACAACGCGATATTTCACGTAGCGAGATTCAAAAAATACGCGGCGTTCTCTCTGGAGAACTGGAGTCATACGATGATTGATTTCGCACGCAAACCAGTCCGGCAGCAGGCCGTAATGCTGAATTGTATTGAGGTGTTTTTACGTAAGCTGTGCTACCTGCTGGCACAGAAGGGGGATCCGGATGCTTGAGAAGAAATGCGGTTATTGCAGGAAGCCGGTTAAACCGGAAGAAGTAATCAAAAGCACCCTTCTCTATCGCAACGGCTCACAGCTGGCGCACAAAGAGAAAGAGTATTGCTCCAGACGTTGCGCTTCGCACGACCAGATGGCGCACGAAGGCTAAATAGCAGTTCCTAAATATGAAATCAAAAATTCGCCATTAGTTTGGCGTAGATTCTTACACCCTAAATAAACCAACAGGAATAATTATGCAAATCGTAAAAATCGAATTAAATCTGAAAGCAGTAAATAAAGAAATCGCATTATTCAACTGCGAAAAGAAAGTGTCTGGCGTTATTCACTCAGCCCAAAACGGTGAAACAACCGTCGTTCTCGATGGCGGCTATGTGCTCGGTCAGTTCGATTGCCCTCACTGTGCAGTAACAGCTATTTCACTACTTGCGGTTCAGGTAAACGATGGCGATAAGGCCGGGTTTGGTAACTACCGCAGCTACAAACTCGATTACTCAGAAAGAGTTTTCATCACCGTTCATTAAGAAAACGCCCACCGAAGCGGGCGTGCCCTGTCCGGTCCAACCGACCAAAGCGTACCGGACATAACAACCTGATATATCGGGGTGCTTTAAGGCACCTCCATTCTACACGAATCGAGGATAAAGTGATGAGTGGAACTAATCCTGTATTTTTAGTCCGCAGAGCAAAAAAACAATCCGGTAATAAAGATGCGGTGCTCTGGTGCAGCGATGATTTTGAGGCTGCAAATGCAACGCTGGATTATTTGTTGATTAAAACCGGCGCAAAGCTGAAAGATTATTTTAAAGCTGTTGCCACTAATTTCCCTGTCGTTAACGAGTTGCCCCCAGAAGGCGAACTCAGCTTAACGTTTTGTGATTTCTACCGCCTCAGCGACGACAACATGACATGGGAACAAATCCCCGGCGTTACGTTGCCCTCTTCTGATGCTGCCGCCGAAGCACGTCAGCATATCGTTAACGGCGTGGATACCAAAACCGGCGAAATCCTCGGGGAAAACGCAGGTGCTGTTGACAGCAAGAGCACAGGTAATACTTCGACGCCTGCTCTCACTGTTATCGCCACCATGCCTTTCCGTCATCGAGTTCTGGCTCAGTTCATTGGTGTTGGTGAGTATCTCTATCACGTCGATGCCGCGCAGAAAAAAGAAATCGTTGGCCTCGAAATGGATACTGATGAATCGTACATCCAGAATCTGCTGCTGGCCGCTGAAAACGTTGAAGACTTTAAAAAAGCCATCGAGCACGATATTCATAAAGCAGTCAATGCTGTTAAAAAAGCATTCCCTGTCGATGGAAAAATCCCTGAACTCGCGACCTTAATTCAGTTTTTGAAATTGTGGTTCGCTACAGATCATATTGACCGCGGTATCCTTGTTCGCGAATGGGCTGCAGGTAATCGCATCAGTAGCGTGCAGCGTACTGATTCCGGCACCAATGCCGACGGCGGTTACGTCACTGACCGTGGACCTGATGCACACCACACCCTTGACACTCTCGATTTAGAGATTGCCTGTGCCCTTCTGCCTATGGACTTCAACCACTTCGAGATCCCGGGCAGCATTCTTCGTCGCGCTAAAGAAATCGTGACCAAAAAAGAAGAACCGTGGAAATCATGGAGCAGCATTCTGCGCAATCAGCCTGGCGTTCTTGGCGTTAACCGCACGGCTATTTTTAATCTGGTACGTATCGCGCCGGAAAATATTCATCTCACTCCTGTCGCTCACCTGGAATTTGTTAACCAGACCATGACAGCCGCGTTCAATTCCGCGGTCGAGTTATTGCCATTGCATGAAGCCGAACCCGCAACACAGGGAATTCTCCAACCTGAAAGTAAGGAGCCTCCGCGCAAATCCTTCTGCACTCACGAAGAGAACCTGCAACGCGTGCGTGAAGAAGGAGCACGTCGCCGCGCAGAGGAAGCGACAGCACAACCGCAGAAAGTCGAACAAGAACTGGTTAAAAATGTCGGCAACGGAATATTCGACGTTACGGCTTTGCTTCAGAATTCAGCAACTCATGGCACGAAAAAGGCTACGGAGACCACCAGCGATGTGCAGGTTCAAGAAACTGTCAGTGATGAAAAACAGGCTGGTGATGAAGTGCAGTCAGGCGAAAGCAGTCTGGAAACTGGTGAAGAGTCACATACCAGCCAGCAGGCCGATGTAAACCAGAATACGGATTCTGTCGCCCAAAATAGCGATTCTGTAAACCAGACTGAACCAGTTTTGGCGCAAACCGAGCCAGAAGCGCAATCTGACGAACCAGCTGTTGTTTACCCTGCTTACTTCGAGCCAGGCCGCTATGAAGGTCTGCCGAACGAGGTTTATCACGCGGCCAACGGTATCAGCTCTACCCAGGTGAAAGACGCACGTGTTTCGCTGATGTACTTCAATGCGCGCCACGTAGATAAAACCATTATCAAAGAACGCTCTTCTGTACTGGATATGGGTAACCTGGTGCATGCACTGGCGTTGCAGCCAGAGCAGCTCGATGAAGAATTTAGCGTTGAACCCATAATTCCGGAAGGCGCATTTACCACCACGGCAACGATCCGCGCGTTTATTGATGAGTACAACGCCAGCCTGCCAGCGCAACTGAGTGCAGACGACATCAAAGCTTTGTTAGAGGAATACAACGCCACTTTGCCTGCACAGGTGCCGCTGGGTGGTTCAGCCGAGGAAACCGGCCAGAGCTATATGTCGCTGCCCGAAGAGTACCAGCGTATCGAAGCGGATCAGAAACAGACCGCTGCGGCGATGAAAGCCTGCATCAAGGAATACAACGCCACTCTGCCTGCACAGGTGAAAACCAGTGGTAGCCGCGATGCATTACTCGAGCAGTTGGCAATCATCAATCCTGACCTTGTTGCACAGGAAGTGCAAAAGCAGGCGCCGCTTAAAGTGTCCGGTACCAAAGCAGATCTGATTCAGGCCGTGAAGTCTGTTAATCCGGACGCCGTCTTCGCCGACGAGCTGTTGGATGCGTGGCGCGAGAATCCGCATGGGAAAGTGCAGGTCACCCGCCAGCAACTGAGCACTGCACTGAGCATTCAGAAAGCCCTGCTCCAGCACCCGACCGCGGGCAAGCTACTGACACACCCGAGCCGCGCAGTAGAAGTCAGCTACTTTGGCTTCGACGACGAAACCGGTCTGGAAGTCCGTGTGCGCCCGGATCTGGAAATCGACCTTGACGGGATGCGCATCGGCGCCGACCTGAAAACCATCAGCATGTGGAACATTAAGCAGGAAGGCCTGCGCGCCAAGTTGCACCGCGAAATCATCGACCGTGACTACCACCTGAGCGCGGCAATGTATTGCGAGACCGCAGCACTGGACCAGTTCTTCTGGATTTTCGTCAACAAAGACGAGAACTACCACTGGATTGCCATCATCGAGGCCTCCGCCGAACTGCTGGAACTGGGCATGCTCGAGTACCGCAAGGCGATGCGCGCTATCGCTACCGGCTTTGACACTGGCGAATGGCCAGCGCCGATCACCGCTGATTACACCGACGAACTGAACGACTTCGACCTGCGCCGCCTTGAAGCGCTGCGCACTCAGGCATAAGGGGAATGATGATGGAAAAGACCAACGTTGCAGTTGTTGAACATAACGAACCGAACACGATGAATAACACATCCCTGCTTCTGAATATCGACGTCATGGATCGCATGATGAAGCTAGCAGAGGTGATGTCTCAGGGCGTAGCGACAGTACCGAAACATCTACAGGGAAGACCTTCTGATTGCCTGGCAATAATAATGCAGGCCGCTCGTTGGGGTATGGACCCATTTGTTGTAGGACAGAAAACACACCTAGTTAACGGGGCTCTGGGTTATGAAACACAGCTTTACAACGCTTTAATCACCAGCTCCAAAGTTGTACACGGGCGCTTTAAATACGAGTACGGCGGCGAGTGGGAAAAAATTGTTGGCAAAAATGACGGGCGTGATGAATCAGGTTTGTTTGTTCGTGTCGGAGCAGTCCTTCGAGGCGAGACAGAGGTGACCTGGGGAGAGCCAATTTACCTTGCTGATATTACTACGCGAAATTCCCCTTTGTGGAAAACCGCACCTAAACAGCAAATAGGTTATTTGGCCGTCAAGTATTGGGCGAGGACTTACTGCCCTGAAGTCACAATGGGTGTTTATGACAGAGAAGATCTGGAACAACGAACAGAGCGCGAAATTAACCCTGCACCAATACAACGAATGAGCGCTGCTGAAATAGCAGGTGACACCGTCACAACCACGCAGAGCGCGCAGGAGTCGTCGGTAAATATCGACTCACTGGCTGATGATTTCCGCGAGCGTATAGATGCCGCACAGGATGTTGATAGCGCCAAAGCGCTGCGCGCTGATATCGAAAGCGCGAAGGTTACGCTGGGTTCAGCCCTGTTCACTGAGCTGAAGAACAAGGCGGTGAAACGTTATTACCTGGTTGATTCACGTAACAAGGTTGAGGCAGCGATCAACTCCCTACCGTCTCCGGACGAACCGGATGCAGCTGAACGGTTTGGGGAAGTTGAGCGAGTTCTTGCAACGGTGAAACGTCATCTAGGCGACGAGCTGCACGATCAGTTCAGCATCACCCTGGCGGATATGAAACCGGAATACGTGGCCTAAGGGAGGCGGGAGGCTTCGCCCTCCCACTGAGGAGATGTAATGCGACTGATTAACCGAGCCAATCAGCAATCCCCATTAGCGCGTCAGGCATGCGACATAGCACTGGCCACTCATGCAGAACGTTACGGCGACTATGGCCGCAGCAAGATGAAAGAGACGTACACGGTGAGAGTTGAAGGCGTAAAAGTCTGGGTTGAGGTAGTTAACCGTAAGGCGAGCTACGTGGCCACGGCAATGACAGGTATGCGCCGGTTGCGCGCGCTGCCAGGTCAGGTGAGTTGATAACGATATTTCATTAACAGTTTTCCGGCAGCTCTATAATAAGTTGCCGGAAGCCGGAGGTAGTATGGCCAAGCTTCTTAATCTGCTGGAATGGGCGAATTCAACTTATTCAACCCCTCCGTCTCTTTCAACACTTCGCCGCTGGGCGCGGGAGGGGCGCATTTTCCCTGCCCCGGAGCTTCACGGCAAAGAATATAAGGTTCAGCCTGACGCCATCTATGTGGATCCGAGCAAAAAGAACCTTCGTCACAAAGCAAAACACCTAGCGCTGCCAACTGGCGGCACTCTACTGGAGAGACTGACTCATGGCGAAAAGGCCAGTTCGTTACGACGCTAACCTGCCCCGTAACCTGACCTATCGTAAAAGAGACAGGCTTTATAGCTGGCGAAACCCGATTACCGGTCAAGAGTTATCTCTTGGCCGGATCGACAGAAAGGACGCCATTTCTCAGGCCATCGAAGCCAATAACTACATCGAACAGAATTACCTTCCGTCAGCGCTGCTGGACCGCATAAAGGAAACACCCACATTTACGGTGAAAGCGTGGCTTGAGCGTTACGAAGTAATTCTTGAGCGAAGAGAATTGAAGCCCAACACGATGAAGGTCAGGCGTAACCAGATCGCCACTATCAGTGATGAATTCGGACGTATGCCGCTATCTGCTGTCAGCACGAAGGACGTATCTTCTTTTCTTGAGAGTTACATACTCTGTGACAAGAAGAGCATGGCCTCCGGACTGCGTTCGGTGTTGTTGGATATTTTCAGGGAAGCGATTGTCGAAGGGCATATTGAAAGGAACCCGGCAGAGCCGACAAGAACGCCGACACCAAAAGTGAAGCGTGAGCGTCTTTTGCTTGAACAGTTTGAGATAATAAGAGATGCCGCAACAACCCATTCCGAATGGGCTGCAAATGCATGTGACCTTGCACTTGTCACCGGACAAAGAAGAGAGGACGTATCGTTGTTCAGATTCAGCGATATCAGGGATGGAAGGTTGTTTGTCACGCAGGAAAAGACAGGTCACAAATTGGCGTTGCCACTTGATTTGCGACTGGACTCTGCTGATTTGGTACTGCAGGATGTTATCGACCGTTGTCGTAAAAACAACCCGTCAGACTTCATGATTTATTCTTCGGTAAGGCGTGGCGGTAGGAAGCCAGGTCCGTTAACTCCGGACGGAATCACTCAAGCGTTTTCCGATATCAGGGATTCTACAGAGTTAAAGTTTGGCCCCAACCCTCCTCCGTTCCATGAAATCAGGAGTTTGGCGAGTAGACTCTATGAAAGGGAGCGCGGAGAGGATTTCGCACAGAGGCTGCTGGGGCATAAAAATTTAACAATGACCAAAAAATACCTGGACGCACGTGGTGCAGAATATGTTATGGTTTAGACAGGATATGGAAATTTCGAGTAATTTTCGTGGGATTTCGTGAAAGCACCGAAAAAACCCAACGAAAACAAGAATATAAAAAGAGACCGAATACGATTCCTGTATTCGGTCCAGGGAAATGGCTCTTGGGAGAGAGCCGTGCGCTAAAAGTTGGCATTAATGCAGGCTAAGTTACCCTGCCATTTAAGAATAGATGACAGCGCCAGGTTTTCCAGTCCGCGACTAAAGTGGCCTGAAAAAAAGGACGATTGTCACACATCCAAACGTAAAAACCGCAAGTTCTCCTGAGAGAGCCTTGCGGTTTTTTATTGGAAATCAGAACGCTACATCTGACAATTAGCAGAGCTTTTCTGCACGCTCCACAAACGGTGCGAGGCTCATTTTTTCGCCCGGTTTCGCCGGGTCGTCAATCTGGATAATCTCGATTGGCTTCGCCGTAGTTTTCCCACTCTCTACCTGCTGTCTGGCAACATCATTCAATGGGTATTGCACCAGCGTACTGGGATTGATGACATACAGCGCGTTACCTGGACGGCAGGTCAGCATCACCTCTTCCCGATTAAACGCCCACTTATCCTTGCCAACCTCAAAACGGCTGACGGTGATGACCTGTGGCGCAGCCAGCGCGGCCCCTGAACTTGCCAGTAGTAATAACGAGATAATGATTTTTTTCATGCGTTTCGCCAATCCATCAATCAGAAAGGTTCGAGGGTTGCAAACAGGCTGACAATCGCCAGCACAACGGCCCCAATTCCCCATTCCAGCTTAGTCATCCAAACAAAATAGAGTGTCATACTGCGGTTATCCTGCCGCATGCGTGGTACCAGAACATACCGATTCACCAGCGCAATCGCCACCATTAGCATCACCAGAGCACCTTTTAACAAAAGCAGTTGCCCGTAAGCCATGTGCCAGGGAACAGAAAAACCAACAATAAACAGCGCATTCATGATACCGGTAAGTAAAACTCCGATAACGAAAAGATGCCCGTAGCGGGAGAAACGCATCATAGTATTGATGGCCTGTTCCCGCCAGCGGCCTTGCGCCATTTGCATACAGTAAAGTACGGGCAGCAAACCACCGAACCAGGCGGCAGCGCATACCAAATGCAAGGCGTGGTTAACCTGCTGGATTGCCCCTGCGATACCGCTATGCAGCGTCGCGTGTCCGACGCCAGCCAGCAAAATAAACTGCGCAATCGTCAGCATTAACAGCCGTCGCGGCATGCTGCGCGGTACTATAATTACCACCACCAGCGTGACCAGTGCGAGGATAATCTGCCATAACCACACGCCGCCAAACTGCGTTTGCAACACGGCGCCCCATATGTCACTAGAAATAACATCCCGCCAGCCTGAGCCCATTAAACCACCCTGGATCGCCAGCATCAGCGTCGCGCTAATAAAGCTCCACGCTGCGGCATGTCGTTGTAGACGCAAAAATCGACGCATCATTAAACGACGAACCGAAACGGGAGCCAGCCATGCGCCGTAGAGCGCACAGCCAAACACCAGCATCAACGTGGTAAAATGGATAAACCGTAGTGCAACCCAGGTAAATTCCAGCATCGGTTATTTCACGCTAAAGGTATATTGCCCCTTTGTCTTATGGCCATCCACGGAGACGACGTGCCAGTCGACAGTATATTTTCCGGCCTCAAGCGTTTGAGCAAGTGGAATAATCAGTTGTGTTTTGTCCTGTTCACTGCGTGATGCCTTGCCCGTTTTGATCTGTTCTTTGTTTGGGCCTGTCAGCGTTGCGCCGCTGAATCCCGGCTCAACACCTTCAGAGAAATTCAGCGTCAACGCCTGAGGAGATACCGCAACCTCGGCATTAGCCGCCGGGCTTTGTTTTGTCAGGTGAGCATGAGCCAGGGCGGCGGGAGTTGCCAGAACGCTGGCGAGTACGATGAGAGCGTTGCGAAGCTTAGATGCAGATGAAGCCATTTCAACTATTCCTTTTTGTTATGTCTAATCTATAGAGAATAACCTTCTACAATGATCGAGTCGAGAATCATCATTTCGGTCTTGCCATTAATGCACACTCTTAGTAACTTTGCGCGCCGAAAGACAGAGAAAAGGAGAAGCCCATGAACATCAATCTGGCCAAACTTGAGCAAGCTGAAATGGATAAGGTCAATGTTGACCTGGCCGCGGCGGGTGTCGCATTTAAGGAGCGATACAACATGCCGGTTGTTGCCGAAGTCGTTGAGCGTGAACAGCCCGAACATTTACGCGACTGGTTTCGGGAAAGACTGATCGCACATCGTCTGGCATCCGTTTCCCTTTCACGTTTACCCTACGAGCCTAAAGTTAAATAAAACTTATATTACGTTACGATTCCTTACATGATGCCTGCTACAGTATAAGTATATTCTTAATCTATACTTTAAAGATGGTTGTAGACACTATGAAAAGGAAATCATTATGTCACACTGGAAAATCGCAGCAGCACAGTACGAACCTCTTCAAACCTCAGTTACCGAACATGTCGCGCATCACCTGCAATTCATTCAGGCAGCCGCTCAATGCCAATGTGAATTGCTGGTTTTCCCCTCCCTTTCCCTGTTGGGTTGTGTTGATGAGAATGACGCGCTCCCTGCCCCACCCGATGAAGCGTTGTTAGAACCTATCGCGCATGCAGCCGTGACTTATCGCATGACGATTATTGCGGGGCTATCGGTAGAACATAACAATCGGTTCGTAAAAGGTATCGCGCTTTTCTCTCCCTGGATGACCTCCCCCTTAATGTTTCATCAGAGCCACGGGGCCTGTATCGCCAGACAGCAAAATGCCATCAGCGTTGTGGATAGCCAGCCGGAAGGTATCGATATCGACCCGGCGTACTCGCTATTCACCAGCAGTCAGTCTGTCAGTGAGCCCGAATTGCTCTCCTCCACATCTCGTCTACAGAGTTTCTCGCATAAATTTGCCATTGCGGTATTAATGGCCAATGCGCGTGGCAGTAGCGCGTTATGGGATGAGCAAGGTCGATTGATTGTTCGCGCAGACAGCGGTTCCTTACTCTTAACCGGTCAACGCACGCCACGGGGTTGGCAAGGTGATATCATTCCTTTACGCTAATCGTTTTGGGTCAGGAGCATGGCATGTTGCGCATAATAGATACAGAAACCTGTGGTCTGCAGGGAGGCATTGTTGAGATTGCTTCTGTCGATGTGGTTGACGGAAAAATAGTCAATCCCATGAGCCACCTGGTGCGTCCTGACCGCCCCATCAGCCCTCAGGCGATGGCAATTCATCGCATTACGGAAGCGATGGTGGCCGATAAGCCGTGGATTGAAGATGTCATCCCACAATATTACGGCAGCGAATGGTACGTGGCGCACAATGCAAGTTTTGATCGCCGCGTATTACCCGACATGCCCGGGGAGTGGATTTGCACCATGAAACTCTCCCGTCGTTTGTGGCCAGGAATCAAATACAGCAACATGGCGCTGTATAAATCGCGCAAACTGAGCGTGCAGACACCAGCTGGCCTGCATCATCACCGTGCCCTGTACGACTGCTACATCACCGCGGCACTGCTGATCGACATCATACAGACGTCAGGCTGGTCAGCAGAACAGATGGTCGATATTACCGGCCGTCCTGCGTTACTCACTACTTTCACTTTCGGCAAGTACCGCGGAAAACCTGTATCAGAAGTGGCTGAACGCGATCCGGGCTATCTGCGCTGGTTATTTAATAACCTCGACAGTATGAGCCCGGAGCTGCGCTTAACGCTGAAACACTATCTGGATAACGCCTGAGCAGACGCATGCCCAGGCAGAGTCCCCTGCGCCAGTCCGATCAAAAACGCGTATTCCAGGGCCACGCCTTCGTATGATTTAAAACGCCCTGATTTTCCGCCATGCCCGGAATCCATATCCGTGCAGAGTAACAGCAGACGATCGTCCGTTTTCAGCTCGCGCAGTTTTGCCACCCATTTTGCCGGTTCCCAGTATTGCACCTGGGAGTCGTGTAATCCCGTCGTAACCAGCAGATGAGGATAATCCTGCGCTGTAACATTGTCATACGGGCTGTAGTTTTTCATGTAGGTGTAATACTCTTCGTCCTGCGGATTCCCCCACTCTTCAAACTCACCGGTCGTCAGGGGAATGGACTCATCCAGCATCGTGGTCACCACATCGACAAAAGGCACCTGCGCAATGACGCCATGGAAGAGTTCCGGGCGCTCATTAATGGCAACACCCATTAACATTCCTCCGGCGCTCCCCCCCATGCCATAACACAGCGAAGGCGCGCCATAACCCATTTTTAGCAGCGCGTCGCAGACGTCGAGGTAGTCATTGAAGGTATTTTTCTTGAGCAGAAACTTACCGTCTTCGTACCACTGCTGTCCTAACTCGCCGCCGCCACGCACATGAGCAATGGCATAAACAAAGCCGCGATCCAGTAAGCTCAAGCGGCTGCTGCTGAAATCGGCGTCCATGCTGGCGCCATACGAGCCATAGCCGTAGACTAGTAACGGGTTTTTCCCTTTCAGGAAATACTTTTGATGGTAAACCAGCGAAACCGGAACCTCGGTGCCATCACGCGCGGTGATCCAGACGTGTTCGCTACGGTAGTTCGCCGCATCAAATCCTGGGACCTCCGTCTGTTTGAGTACGCGACGCTCTCCGGTGTCCATATCCAGTTCAAACAGCGTGTCCGGTGTGGTCATGGAGGAATAGCCATAAC
The DNA here is from genome assembly GCF_013781945.1 of Citrobacter sp. RHBSTW-01044. Taxonomy (NCBI): domain Bacteria; kingdom Pseudomonadati; phylum Pseudomonadota; class Gammaproteobacteria; order Enterobacterales; family Enterobacteriaceae; genus Citrobacter; species Citrobacter sp. RHBSTW-01044. The sequence continues at coordinate 2,823,871 of NZ_CP056180.1, forward strand.
GCAGACGCGATGTCTCCGGCTCTGGATTATAGGCAAGCCATGTCACATACGCCGGATCATCAAAAGCGATACCGACCACTTCGCGCGTTTTACGATTAATCTGTCGCAGGCTGGTTAAGCCCCGCTGACGCTCTTCCACCACCAGCCAGTCTGTGAACAGCGTAAAGCCCTCCAACATGACGCTGTCGCGCGGCGGGATCAGCGTCTCCCAGGCTTGTTCATCACGCACACGGGTACGGTACAGGCCGAAGTTTTTCCCCTGCCGGTTGGAACGCAGATAAAACGTATGCTGATAGTGATCGAGACTGTACTCGTGATCTTTGCGTCGCGCTAAAAAGACTAACGGCTCGGCATCCGCCAGTTCTGCGTCAAGCAGCAAAACCTCACTGGTGGTCGCGCTGGCGATATGAATAACCACATAATGTAACGAGGTCGTTTTATGCAGACTGACATAAAACATGTCATCGGCTTCTTCATACACCAGCTCATCCAGTGATGACGGCGAGCCGACGGTATGCCGCCACACTTGATACGGGAGCAGCGTCGTTGCGTGTTTGCGCACGTAATAGAAGGTTTGCGAGTCATTCGCCCAGACCAGATCCGCTTCAACGTTTTCCAGCACTTCCGGATACCAGTTACCGCTTTGCAGATTGCGAAAACGCACGCCATATTGCCGACGAGAGAGATAATCTTCGGCCAACGCCATGATGGTGTTATCCGGAGATATCGCCAGTCCCCCCAGCGTATAAAACTCACTGTGGGCCGCGCGCTGGTTACCATCCAGCAAGGTGTCCCATTCATCCCACTCTTCACTGAAGGCAGACTGACGTTGATAAATGGCATATTCGCACCCCGGTTCATAAATATGCCGGTAGCGATAACCATTCTTCACATAGGGGGCGGAAGCATCCTGAGGCGGGATACGGTCGATAATCTCTTTCAGGACGCGATCCTGCAATGCCTGCTGCGAGGCCATAATCTGGCGGCCATACGCATTTTCTTGTTGCAGATAATCCAGCACTTCTGGCTGCGAGCGGGTGTCATCTCGCAGCCAGTAAAAATTATCAACGCGGGTATCGCCATGATTCGTCATGGCGTGGGGGATACGAGAAGCTTTTGGTAGCATGTCATTGTTCTTTTGCTTAAACATCCTATAAGGGTGGCAAAAGACAGCAATGATGCAAGCGAAACATGCACCTTAACGGTAAGTAATTAACCCGGTAAAGCCTGTTTTTGTTCCTTGAGATCCTGTTCAATGCCTTCACGAACATCCTGCGGGATCTTCAACGCATCGCCCAGCGCGTTCAGATAGCTACGCTCCATAAAGTGGTCGATATCAATCGCTGCACAGCTCAGGAAGTAAATTTCCAGCGCCTCTTCTTCGTTGCGGATCCCTTGTGCCAGGCGCTGAGGATCTAACGGTTGTTCAATCGCACGTTCGATCAGAATGCGGCCCTGCTCTTCCACGCCTGCTTCACGGAGCTGCTGCTCAATGGCGGTACGTTCTTTGGCATCAATATGACCATCGCTTTTCGCCGCAAAAACCAGCGCCAGGATCAGTCGTTCGGTTCGCTCATCCAGCGGTGAGCTTTGTGCACCGAACTGCGGTTCACCCTGATGCGCCGCGCGAACCTTATCCTTGTATTTGTTCCATAATACGGTACCGGCAACCGCACCGCCGCCCACCAGAAGCGCGCTGGTGCCGTATTTACTCAGTAATTTCCGTGAAGATTTGTTGGCAACCAGTAATCCTGCCAGACCGCCTAACGCGCCGGGAACCAGAAGTTTACTCAGCCCTTGCTCACCAGAAGATGACGCGGAAGATCCTTTTTGCCCAAGAAGAGATTGAAGTTGATTCAGCCAGTTAGCCATGTTGCCCCTCAAGTACAGACGAATAATCATCAAAGCGTACCCGAGGGGATGTCAGGAAGTGTTCAGGTCATCAAAAGAAGTGCAAATACCTTCTACCTTCGTTACTGCGACTGATACTCCGCCGTTCCGGCTTTGCAGTCGACTTTTACCTGGTAGTGAATATCCGCGCTTTTACCGCGAACCGTGAGGGGAACTGACCATTTCCCATCTTTGCCCGTAATATCGGGCGTGTTGACCCAGGCGACAGGATCGGCTTGCCCGACGCGTTTTTGATCGTCAGCCCAGCGCGCGATGCGATTTTGCTGATAATCACGTTTCACGCTCGCCGCGATACCGTCAGCATTCAGTCCTTCGCACTTGGGGAACTGAACTTTCTTGCTTTCCATATTTGCCGCAAATACAGATACGCTGGCAGATAACAACAGCAGGCTCAACAACGCTCTTTTTTTATACATTCTTTTCTCCTTAATCTCCCCTTCGTCCTTCAGGTTGCCTGTTGCAACGTGAAAAGACGTCAGGGATTGCACAATGATTCAGGGAAAAGCATGGTACAAAACGTCAGGAGCGCAAGTCGTTTCAGGCAGCCTGAGTATCATCCTCAGCGTGCGCATCGCTTTCGACCGCCTGCGGAGAGGGCAGCTTGCCGTTTTTCAGAATGGCGCTCAGCACATCTTTCTGCTCAGCCAGCCACAGGGAAAGCGCTTCGCGCTGCTCGTCTTCCAGCGCTACCGGCGATTGCTCCAGCCATGTGTCGAGCAAATCTGCTGTATCAAGCATTTTGTCATACGCATCGGCTTCCTTTTTGCTGGTAAACGACATTTTTTCCTCACCTTCCCGAATGACTACGTATTTAACTTCAACCGCCATTTTTGCAGCCTCTTAAATTACCTGTATTTATGTACAGTATATTCTTTTTGCGCCTTGAAATCAACCTGGTAATAAAGACAGACGCAAACGTTTTCGTATATACTGCGCCCAGATAAAACAGGGGATTAATTTATGACGTTATTAGGCACAGCGCTGCGTCCCGCAGCAACGCGAGTGATGTTATTAGGTTCAGGTGAACTGGGTAAAGAGGTGGCGATTGAATGCCAACGCCTGGGTGTGGAAGTCATTGCCGTGGATCGTTACCCCGACGCGCCAGCCATGCACGTTGCCCATCGCTCATATGTAATCAACATGCTGGATGGCGATGCTTTACGCCAGCTCGTCGAGCGTGAAAAACCACATTATATCGTGCCGGAAATAGAGGCGATTGCCACGGATGTGCTGGTAAAACTGGAACAGGACGGTCAAAACATCGTGCCGTGCGCCCGGGCGACGCAGTTGACCATGAACCGCGAAGGAATCCGTCGTCTCGCCGCCGAAGAATTATCTCTACCAACCTCTTCTTACCGCTTTGCTGACAGCGAAGCCCGCTTTCGCGAGGCCGTCGCCGAAATCGGCTATCCCTGCATCGTGAAGCCGGTAATGAGTTCCTCCGGTAAGGGACAGAGCTTTATTCGTTCCGCCGATCGACTCACTGAAGCCTGGAATTATGCTCAACAAGGCGGCCGAGCAGGTGCCGGACGCGTTATCGTCGAAGGCGTAGTGAATTTTGATTTTGAAATCACCCTGCTTACCGTCAGCGCCGTTGATGGCGTACATTTCTGCGCACCGGTAGGACATCGTCAGGAAGATGGCGATTATCGCGAATCCTGGCAGCCGCAGCAGATGAGTGACCTGGCGCTGGCTCGAGCGCAGGAGATTGCCCGTAAGGTGGTGCTGGCGCTGGGCGGCCACGGTCTGTTTGGGGTAGAGCTATTTGTCTGCGGTGATGAGGTCATTTTCAGCGAAGTTTCCCCTCGCCCTCACGACACGGGTATGGTGACCTTGATTTCGCAGGATCTGTCTGAGTTTGCCCTGCATGTACGCGCATTTCTCGGTCTGCCGGTTGGCGCAATCCGTCAGTATGGGCCTTCTGCTTCCGCCGTTATTCTGCCGCAGCTTACCAGCCAGAATGTCACGTTTGATAACGTACAGGCCGCTGTGGGCACAGGTATGCAAGTCAGATTCTTCGGCAAGCCAGACATCGACGGGAGCCGTCGTATGGGCGTTGTGCTGGCCACAGCGCAGAGTATTGAAGACGCGGTGACACGCGCGAAAGACGCGGCGGCACAGGTGAAAGTCGCAGGATAAAAAACGGGCCAGATGGCCCGTTTCAGACTCGCAGGCCCGGTAATGATTACCGGGCATTTTACGCAATTACAGCTTCGCGCCTTCGACTGCTTCACGAGCCAGCTTGGTAATGCGTGCGTAATCGCCAGCTTCCAGGGCATCTGCCGGAACCAGCCAGGAACCACCGATGCACAGCACGCTTTTCAGTGCCAGGTAATCACGGTAGTTCGCTGGAGAGATACCACCGGTTGGGCAGAAACGGACCTGAGAGAACGGACCCGCAATTGCCTGCAGCGCTTTAGTACCGCCGTTGGCTTCTGCCGGGAAGAATTTGAACTCTTTCAAACCGTAGTCCATACCCAGCATCAGTTCAGAAACGGTGCTGATGCCTGGGATCAGCGGAATAGTGCCTTCAGTTGCAGCTTTCAGCAGCGGCTCGGTCAGGCCCGGGCTGATAGCAAACTGCGCACCCGCTTCAGTGACTTCAGCCAGTTGCTGTGGATTCAGTACGGTACCCGCACCAACGATAGCGTCGGGAACTTCTTTTGCGATCGCGCGAATGGCATCCATCGCACATGCGGTACGTAAGGTCACTTCCAGAACGCGCACGCCCCCTGCAACCAGCGCTTTTGCCATTGGCACCGCGTGTTCCAGTTTATTAACCACGATAACCGGTACAACCGGGCCCGTGGTCAGGATTGCTTCTGCACTTGTCTTCCAGTTTTTCATCAGAGTTTTCTCTCGCCTGATTACAAAATAAGTCTTAAAAAGTGATACAGGTTGCGCCCTGCTCCGCACCGGACAGCTTTTCACGCAACGCGCTGAACATTTCACGTCCCGTACCCACGCGCGATGCGCTGAGATCAGGAATGTGTGGCTGACGGGAGGCAAGTTCCTCTTCATCCACCAGCAGCGTCAATTCACCTGTCTGTCCATTCACACGAATGATGTCGCCATCGCGTACTTTTGCCAGCAGCCCGCCATCATAGGCTTCCGGGGTTACATGGATTGCTGAAGGCACTTTACCTGAAGCACCTGAAAGTCGTCCATCGGTAACTAACGCAATTTTGAAACAACGGTCCAATAATACACCAAGTGGCGGCATGAGTTTATGTAATTCTGGCATTCCGTTCGCTTTTGGTCCCTGATGGCGCACAACCACCACGCAATCCCGGTCAAGCAGACCCGCATCGAACGCGGGTAAGACATCATGCTGACTTTCAAAGACAACTGCCGGCGCTTCAATAATCTGGTTTTCTACCGGTACCGCCGACGTTTTCATCACCGCACGCCCGAGATTACCGCTCAGCACTTTGGTGCCGCCGTGGTGGGAGAATGGTTGGTCAAAGGTGGCGATCACGTTGTTGTCCAGAGACTTCACCGCCCCTTCGCGCCAGTCCAGTTCACCCTCGTTAAGCCACGGTTCCATGGTGTAGCGGGATAAACCGAATCCGGCAACGGTGTTCACATCTTCATGTAGCAGACCCGCATTAAGCAGTTCACGCATTAACACCGGTACGCCACCCGCGGCCTGGAAGTGGTTAATATCTGCTGGACCATTCGGGTACAGACGCGCCATCAGCGGCACGATATCGGACAGATCGGAGAAATCATCCCAGTTAATCAGAATCCCGGCCGCACGCGCCATAGCCACCAGGTGCATCGTATGGTTGGTAGAGCCCCCGGTCGCCAGCAGCGCCACAATACCGTTCACTACCACTTTTTCATCGATCATTTTACCGATCGGCATCCATTCATTGCCGTTGCCGGTCAGGCGTGTTACCTGACGGGCTGCAGCCGCGGTCAGCGCTTCACGCAGCGGCGCATCAGGATGTACAAATGAGGAGCCAGGCAGTTGCATACCCATAAACTCCACTACCATCTGGTTAGTGTTCGCTGTGCCGTAGAACGTACAGGTACCCGGAGCGTGATAAGACGCCGCCTCGGATTCAAGAAGCGCCATGCGATCGACTTTACCTTCAGCATACAGCTGACGGATACGCACTTTTTCTTTGTTCGCCAGACCGCTCGCCATCGGACCGGAAGGAATAAAGATTGACGGCAGATGACCAAATGACAGCGCAGCCATTACCAGGCCCGGGACAATTTTGTCGCACACGCCGAGGAACAACGCGCCGTCGAACATGTTGTGGGAAAGGCCCACTGCAGCAGACATCGCAATCACTTCACGACTGAGCAGCGAAAGCTCCATCCCATCTTGTCCCTGGGTCACACCGTCGCACATTGCAGGTACACCGCCAGCAACCTGGCCTACTGCATTGGCTTCATGCAGTGCTTTACGAATGATGGCCGGATAGTGTTCATACGGCTGATGCGCGGAAAGCATGTCGTTATAGGAGGTAATGATCGCGATATTGTTACGCAGCATGCTTTTCAGCGAGGCCTTATCGTCCGGCTGACACGCAGCAAAACCATGCGCCAGGTTACCGCATGCCAGTTGCGAGCGATGAACGGTAGTTGATTTCGCTTGTTCAATACGGGCGAGGTAGGCGGAACGTGTGTCACGAGAACGTTCGACGATACGTTGTGTTACGCGTAACAAATTCGGATTCATAGAGGCTCCTAAAATTTATCTGTCAGAGCGTTGGATCAACAATGTGTTTCAGTTGGGTAAAAATAGCTGAATCGCTTGTTGGCCGTAGCTCAGGGGCAAAATCGTTTCAGGCAGTGTAATAAAAAAAGCCCCGCGGGTGAATCCACGCGGAGCTTAAAAGTGCAAAAATTATTCTACAATCTGTGTTAGATCATGTTACCGGTAAAATAACACCTATGGGCTAGATGATATTTTACTCGAATTCGTTCCAGGAACGACCATCTCGGGTAATCATCGCCACAGAAGCAACCGGGCCCCAGGTCCCTGCCTGATACGGCTTCGGCGCGTCGTTGTCCATCGCCCAGGCTTCGGTAATTGAGTCGACCCACTTCCATGCTTCTTCAACTTCATCACGACGCACGAACAGCGCCTGAATTCCGCGCATTGTTTCGAGCAGCAGGCGCTCATAGGCGTCGGCAAGGTGCGTCTGGTTGAAGGTTTCGGAATAGCTCAGATCAAGCTTGGTAATTTGTAGATTATGCTTGTGATCCAGACCCGGCACTTTGTTCAGTACCTGGATATCGACACCTTCATCAGGCTGCAAACGGATGGTCAACTTGTTCTGCGGCAGATCCTGCCAGGATTCTCTGAACAGATTCAGCTCAGGCGTTTTGAAGTAAACCACCACTTCAGAGCACTTCGTCGGTAAACGTTTACCGGTACGCAGGTAGAACGGAACTCCTGCCCAGCGCCAGTTATCGATATCCACACGGATCGCCACAAACGTTTCCGTGTTGCTGCTCTTGTTCGCGCCTTCTTCTTCCAGATACCCCGGCACTTTTTTGCCCTGGGCAAAACCCGCGGTGTACTGACCGCGAACCGTTTTTTCACGTACGTTCGAACGATCGATACGACGCAGCGATTTCAGTACCTTCACTTTTTCATCACGAATGCTGTCGGCGCTCAGATCGGACGGCGGAGACATCGCAATCATGCACAGGATCTGCAGCAGGTGGTTCTGAATCATGTCGCGCATTTGACCTGCCTGGTCAAAATAGCCCCAGCGGCCTTCAATACCCACTTCTTCCGCCACGGTAATTTCTACGTGATCGATAGTGCGGTTATCCCAGTTGTTCACAAACAGGGAGTTGGCAAAACGCAGTGCCAGCAGGTTCAGGACCGTCTCTTTGCCAAGATAGTGGTCGATACGATAAACCTGACACTCTTCGAAATACTCGCCGACCTGATCGTTGATTTCACGGGATGTTGCCAGCGACGTACCCAGCGGTTTTTCCATCACAACACGGGCTGGTTTAGCATTCAGCTTTGCTTCACCCAAGCCTTTGCAGATCGCGCCAAAGGTGCTCGGCGGCATCGCGAAATAGTTAATGGTGGTACGTGATTTTTGATCCAGCATTTCGCCCAGACGGCTAAACGCGGCGGTGTCATTGACGTCCAGATTACAAAACTCCAGACGACCGCTGAGAGTCTCCCACAAACCTTCGTCGATTTTTTCTTTCATGAAGGTTTCGAGCGCTTCACGCACAACCTTGGTATAGGCTGCTTTGTCCCAGTCGGCACGCCCTACCCCAATGATACGGGTTTCCGGGTTAATCTGGCCGGCCTTTTCCAGTTGATACAGGGAAGGCAGCAATTTCCGCCGCGCCAGGTCGCCCTTCGCGCCGAAAATGACCAGATCACATGCCTGGGCTGTTTGCGTTACCGCCATGTCATTCTCCTCAATTAAGTGCCTGGTGCTTTTGCCAGACACTGGTTGTAATTTTATTACAGTGCACTGTACTGCTTTTACGTGAATCCGGAAACCGTAAACGCTTATCCAGCCGTGCTGTTACCGCGAACAGTCGCTTTATGGGCGTTTGCCGTCGCAAATTGGACAAAAAAGTCGTCTTTTTTCGTACCCCTGAAGACGTAAGAAAACCCGACTCCGATCATGTAATGAAAAAAAACAACAACTATTCTGTCCATTTTGCCCCGTTGCTGCATTAGCAGGGGTAATATCTATACACGAAATTATGCCCCGATTTCTCCGTATCATTGAAATCGTTTTTGCCCATGACCCATGAGTCTACCTACATCATGAATATGCTGGAAAAAATCCAGTTAAAACTGGAACAGTTGAGCAAGTCAGAGCGTAAAGTCGCCGACATTATTCTTGCCTCTCCCGAGCGGGCAATCCATTCAAGCATCGCCACACTTGCTGTGGAAGCCAATGTCAGCGAACCGACGGTGAACCGTTTCTGTCGCAGCATGGATACCCGCGGCTTCCCTGATTTTAAACTGCATCTGGCGCAAAGTCTGGCAAATGGCACCCCTTATGTTAATCGCAATGTGGATGAGGATGACAGCGTAGAATCTTACACGGGGAAAATCTTCGAGTCAGCGATGGCAAGCCTCGACCACGTCCGCCAGTCTCTGGATAACGCAGCGGTAAACCGGGCCGTAGATTTATTAACTCAGGCGAAAAAAATTGCCTTCTTTGGCCTCGGTTCTTCTGCCGCTGTGGCGCATGACGCAATGAATAAATTTTTCCGGTTTAACGTACCGGTAATCTATTCCGACGATATTGTTCTGCAACGCATGAGTTGCATGAATTGTAGCGACGATGACGTCATTGTGCTTATTTCTCATACCGGAAGAACCAAAAGTCTGGTGGAACTGGCGCAGTTGGCGCGGGAAAATGACGCCATGGTTATCGCCCTCACCTCTCCCGGCACGCCACTGGCGCGTGAAGCAACGCTGGCAATTACTCTCGATGTACCGGAAGATACTGACATTTATATGCCCATGGTCTCTCGACTTGCTCAACTGACCGTGATAGATGTGCTGGCTACAGGATTTACTTTGCGCCGTGGGGCAAAATTTAGAGATAACTTGAAGCGTGTCAAGGAAGCGCTCAAGGAATCGCGTTTTGATAAAGAATTACTCATCAAGAGTGATGACCGCTAAAAGCAATAACAATGTTCTACCCTTTTATCATCCGGGTCGTTCATTTACCGTTAATATTTGAGAACGACCGGATTAATGTTCACGCAACACCAAGTTGTTTCAGTCAACGGAGTATTACATGTCCAGAAGGCTTCGCAGAACCAAAATCGTTACCACGTTAGGCCCGGCAACTGACCGCGATAATAACCTTGAAAAGATTATCGCCGCGGGTGCGAACGTCGTACGTATGAACTTTTCTCACGGCTCTCCAGAAGATCACAAACTGCGGGCGGATAAGGTCCGTGAAATTGCCGCAAAACTGGGACGTCATGTAGCTATTTTGGGTGACCTGCAGGGACCTAAAATCCGCGTATCAACCTTTAAAGAAGGTAAAGTATTTCTTAACGTTGGCGACAAGTTCCTGTTAGACGCCAACCTCGGCAAAGGCGAAGGCGACAAAGAAAAAGTCGGTATTGATTATAAAGGACTGCCTGCTGACGTCGTCCCAGGCGATATCCTGCTGCTCGACGACGGTCGCGTACAGCTTAAAGTGCTGGAAGTTCAGGGCATGAAAGTCTTCACCGAAGTTACCGTCGGTGGCCCGCTGTCCAACAATAAGGGCATTAACAAACTGGGCGGCGGTCTCTCTGCTGAAGCCCTGACCGAAAAAGACAAAGCCGACATCGTCACCGCTGCGCAAATCAGCGTTGACTATCTGGCCGTCTCCTTCCCGCGCTGCGGCGAAGATCTGAACTATGCCCGCCGTCTGGCGCGCGACGCTGGCTGCGATGCGAAAATTGTCGCCAAGGTAGAACGTGCAGAAGCCGTCTGCGACCAGAATGCGATGGATGACATCATCCTTGCCTCCGACGTGGTGATGGTGGCGCGTGGCGACCTGGGCGTTGAAATTGGCGATCCTGAGCTGGTAGGTATTCAGAAAGCGTTGATTCGCCGCGCACGTCAGCTGAACCGTGCGGTCATTACCGCCACGCAGATGATGGAGTCGATGATCACCAACCCAATGCCGACCCGTGCGGAAGTGATGGACGTGGCTAACGCCGTCCTCGACGGTACCGATGCCGTTATGCTCTCTGCAGAAACTGCAGCAGGTCAGTACCCAGCTGAAACCGTCGCGGCTATGGCACGCGTCTGTTTGGGTGCTGAGAAGATCCCGAGCATCAATGTTTCTAAACACCGCCTTGACGTGCAGTTTGATAACGTTGAAGAAGCGATTGCCATGTCAGCGATGTATGCCGCTAACCACCTGAAAGGGGTCACCGCTATCATCACAATGACGGAATCCGGTCGTACTGCGCTGATGACTTCACGTATCAGTTCTGGTCTGCCGATTTTCGCGATGTCTCGTCATGAACGTACGCTGAATCTTACTTCCTTGTATCGCGGCGTCACCCCAGTTCACTTTGACAGCGAAACTGACGGCGTCGTTGCCGCCAATGAAGCAGTGAATCTGCTGCGCGATAAAGGCTATCTGGTTTCCGGCGACCTGGTCATTGTGACGCAAGGCGATGTCATGAGCACCATTGGCTCAACGAATACCACGCGTATTCTGACCGTCGAGTAACGCCCCGTTTGATGTAAAAAAGCCTCTCGTTTGAGAGGCTTTTTTTTATTTCTTCGGATAAAGATCTTTGCGCTTATAAGGCTCAATTTCACCGGGTTTGCGCGTCTTAAGCAGTTTTAGAATCCAGGTGTATTGCTCGAGATGCGGCGCCACAAAGATTTCCACTTCTTCGTTCATTCGTCTGGCAATGGTGTGGTCATCCGCCGTCAGGATGTCATCCATCGGAGGACGAACCTGAATCGTTAAGCGATGCGTTTTCCCATTGTATACCGGGAACAGCGGCACCACACGGGCGTGACACACCTTCATCAGGCGGCCAATTGCCGGTAACGTGGCTTTATAGGTAGCAAAAAAATCCACAAACTCGCTGTGCTCAGGACCATGGTCCTGATCCGGCAGGTAGTATCCCCAATATCCCTGACGTACAGACTGAATAAACGGTTTGATGCCATCATTACGCGCATGCAAACGACCACCAAAACGACGGCGTACCGTGTTCCAGACATAATCGAATACCGGATTTCCCTGATTGTGGAACATCGCAGCCATTTTCTGTCCCTGGGAAGCCATCAGCATCGCTGGGATATCTACGCCCCAACCATGAGGAACCAGAAAAATCACTTTTTCATCGTTGCGACGCATCTCTTCGATGATTTCCAGCCCCTGCCAGTCGACCCGATGCTGAATTTTTTCCGGGCCGCGTATGGCGAGTTCCGACATCATGACCATCGCCTGAGGTGCAGTCGCAAACATCTCATCGACAATAGCTTCACGCTCAGCTTCGCTGCGCTCAGGAAAGCAGAGGGATAAATTGATCAGTGCTCTGCGACGCGAGCTTTTTCCCAGCCGCCCTGCCATTCTTCCGAGCTTTGCCAGAATTGGATCGCGAAATGATGCCGGCGTTAACGAAATACCTGCTATCGCCGCCACGCCCAGCCACGCCCCCCAGTAGCGCGGATGGCGAAATGATTTGTGAAACTCAGGGATATATTCAATATTCTTTTTTTTCGTTTCCATGCTCTTCCAGTGTCTGGTGCGGCGAAAAGTAGATCTGCTGATAGTGTAGCGGCGCGCGATGCGCCGTACAAAATAAAAAAGCCGGCACGCATAGCGTACCGGCTCTGTCAGCGTGTTAATTAATCGAAACGCAACTGAGGAACAACCTCTTTCACCTGTGCCAGGTAATCGGTGCGGTCCGACCCGGTCAGACCTTCTGTGCGCGGCAGTTTCGCCGTCAGAGGATTCACTGCCTGCTGGTTGATCCAGACTTCGTAGTGCAGATGCGGACCCGTAGAACGCCCGGTATTGCCAGACAGCGCGATACGATCGCCACGTTTCACTTTTTGTCCTGGTTTGACCAACAACTTACGCAGGTGCATATAACGCGTGGTATAGGTGCGACCATGACGAACCGCAACATAGTATCCGGCTGCGCCGCTGCGCTTGGCTACAACCACTTCGCCATCACCCACCGACAGCACCGGCGTCCCCTGCGGCATCGCAAAGTCGACACCTTTGTGCGGCGCAACGCGTCCGGTCACCGGGTTCAGACGACGCGGGTTAAAGTTGGAAGAGATGCGGAACTGCTTAGCCGTCGGGAAACGCATAAAGCCTTTCGCCAGTCCGGTACCGTTGCGGTCATAGAACTTACCGTCTTCAGCACGGATTGCGTAATAATCTTTGCCTTCAGAACGCAAGCGTACGCCCAGCAGTTGGCTTTGCTCACGTTTACCGTCCAGCATTTCGCGAGACATCAGTACCGAGAACTCATCGCCTTTTTTCAGTTTGCGGAAATCCATCTGCCACTGCATGGCCTTAATCACTGCGCTGATTTCAGAGCTGGTCAGTCCGGCATCTTTGGCACTGGCGACAAAACTTCCGCCCACGGTGCCTTTGATTCGGCTGTTAACCCAATCGCCCTGCTGCATTTCGCTGCTCATTTTGAAACCCGTCGCGGTGCGATCGTAAGTACGGGTTTCACGACGGGAGACTTCCCAGGTCAGGCGCTGCAAGTCACCTTCCGCGCCTAACGTCCAGGACAGTTGCTGACCAATTTTCAGATTACGCAGTTGTTTGTCGGAAGCCGCGAGCTGACTGATGTCACCCATATCGATGCCGTACTGATTCAGAATACTGCTCAGCGTATCGCCCGTGGAGACAACATACTCATGCACGCCGGCTTCACCAGACGTTTTGTCATCCAGTTCGTCCTGTGGGATAGCTTCGTCTTCCTGAGCGGCCTGATCGATAGGTTCGCTGGCCTCAGGCAATAGTGAACGAATCTCGCTTTTTTCCAGCTCGATAGTTTTGACGATAGGTGCAGAATCAGGATGGTAAACATAGGGCCGCCAGACAGCGACGGCCAATGTCAGTACGGTAAGCGACCCCAGCATAACGCGATGGGGCCGCGGCAGATTATTAAATGCCAGAGCGACAGAGCGGGCTATCTGTTGCACGTAATCACTTCCTCATTAATCTCCTTTCAGGCAGCTCGCATACTGGTTGGCTAATTGGTTCAAAAACGCTGAATAGCTTGTTTTACCCAGTTTGATATTCGTTCCGAGCGGATCCAACGTTCCCATTCGAACGGATGTCCCTCTCGCGACGGCTTCAACGACCGCTGGCCTGAACTGTGGCTCAGCAAAAACGCAGGTTGCTTTTTGCTCAACCAACTGTGTTCTTATTTCATGTAAACGCTGCGCACCAGGTTGAATCTCAGGGTTCACGGTAAAGTGACCAAGCGGTGTTAGTCCGTAGTGTTTTTCGTAGTAGCCATAGGCGTCATGAAAAACGAAGTAACCTTTTCCCTTGAGCGGCGCGAGCTCGTTACCTACCTGCTTATCGGTTGCGGCTAATTGTGCCTCAAAATCCTTCAGGTTGGCGTCAAGTTTGGCTCGACTTTGCGGCATAAGTTCCACTAATTTTTCATGGATTGCAACCGCTGAGGCCCGTGCTATCTCTGGGGAAAGCCAAAGATGCATGTTGTAATCGCCGTGATGGTGATGCTCGTCACTTTTTTCACTGCCGGCATCATTATGTCCATGATCGTCATCATCGTCGTCAGCACCTTTCATGAGTAACGGTTTCACGTCATTGAGCTGCGCAATCGTTACCTGTTTTGCGTTAGGAATATTCTTGACTGATTTTTCCATAAACGCTTCCATCTCAGGTCCAATCCAAACGACTAAGTCCGCGCCCTGTAAGCGTTTTACGTCTGAAGGACGCAATGAGTAATCGTGTTCGGAAGCCCCGTCAGGCAGCAGAACCTGGGTGTCAGTAACCCCGTCAGCAATGGCTGAAGCGATAAACCCCAGTGGCTTAAGAGAAGCCACGACAGCGGCATTTGCCGACTGTGTTGCACTACCCCAAAGAGCAGCGGATAATGCTGCGAAAAGAAGCGTATTTTTATGTAACATAATGCGACCAATCATCGTAATGAATGTGAGAATTGTGATATTATAACATTCTATAACTTCTGCAAGACTAAAATTGATATGACGACTTTGGTTTCACTGGAAAATGTCTCGGTCTCTTATGGTCAACGCCGCGTCCTCTCTGACGTATCGCTTGAACTTCGACCCGGTAAAATATTGACGCTTCTCGGCCCAAATGGTGCCGGGAAATCTACGCTGGTGCGCGTTGTATTAGGGCTGGTAGAGGCTGATGAGGGAGTTATCAAGCGTAATGGTCGATTGCGGATTGGCTATGTGCCGCAAAAACTGTACCTCGATACGACGCTTCCGCTGACGGTAAGTCGGTTTATGCGCCTGCGTCCCGGCACCAAAAAAGAAGATATCCTTCCGGCACTGAAGCGTGTTCAGGCCGGACATCTGATGAATGCGCCGATGCAAAAACTCTCTGGCGGGGAGACACAACGCGTCCTGTTGGCCCGTGCTTTATTGAATAAACCTCAGCTACTGGTGCTTGATGAGCCAACCCAGGGCGTGGATGTCAATGGGCAGGTCGCACTATACGATCTTATCGATCAGTTGCGACGTGAACTGGATTGCGCCGTACTAATGGTTTCTCATGACCTGCATCTGGTGATGGCAAAAACCGATGAGGTACTGTGCCTGAACCATCATATTTGTTGTTCTGGTGCGCCGGAAGTGGTTTCCATGCACCCGGAATTCATCTCAATGTTCGGACAACGCGGTGCCGAACAACTCGGAATTTACCGTCATAATCATAATCACCGCCACGATTTACAGGGTCGTATCGTCTTACGCCGGGGAAATGGTCACTCATGATTGAATTGTTATTACCCGGTTGGTTAGCCGGGATCATGCTGGCCTGTGCCGCTGGCCCGCTCGGCTCGTTTGTGGTCTGGCGTCGAATGTCTTATTTCGGTGATACGCTGGCCCACGCTTCGCTACTGGGGGTCGCCTTTGGCCTGCTGCTGGATGTAAACCCTTTCTATGCGGTCATCGTCGTCACCTTGTTGCTGGCAGGCGGTCTGGTATGGCTGGAAAAGCGCCCTCACCTTGCGATCGATACTTTATTGGGCATTATGGCCCACAGTGCGCTGTCATTAGGGCTGGTTGTCGTCAGCCTGATGTCCAACATCCGTGTAGATCTGATGGCCTATCTGTTTGGTGATTTGCTCGCCGTGACGCCAGAAGATCTTATCTCCATCGCCATTGGGGTGGTTATCGTTCTGGCGATTTTGTTCTGGCAGTGGCGCAACCTGCTGTCGATGACCATCAGTCCGGATCTGGCATTTGTGGATGGCGTGAAGCTGCAACGCGTTAAGCTTCTGCTGATGCTGGTCACAGCATTAACTATTGGTGTGGCGATGAAATTTGTCGGGGCGTTAATTATCACCTCGCTGCTTATTATCCCTGCGGCAACCGCCCGTCGCTTTGCCCGTACGCCAGAACAGATGGCAGGGGTTGCCGTTGGTGTGGGAATGATAGCGGTTACAGGCGGGCTGACCTTCTCGGCCTTCTATGACACCCCGGCAGGTCCTTCCGTGGTGCTGTGTGCTGCGCTGCTGTTTATCTTCAGCATGATGAAAAAACAGGCGAGCTAATGCGTATTTTAGCCGGATGGAGGCTATCACCTTATCCGGCTTTTTATTTCATGAACGAAATGGCTCCCTTCCCGCGGTTTATTAAATGTCTATCCCCACAGCCACATAATCAGCGTTAGACTATAAAATTGATTTTGTAAATTTAGCAATTACAGTCAATTACCATAAAATCAATCAGTTAATGAAAAATCGCCTTGGACAATTTCGGGCAATGTGAGTCATTTCATCGCCCCAAATCATGCCCCGAACTGATTTTTGCCCCCAAATTTGCCCCCAAAAATTAACAATCGATGGTGGTCTAAGCTGCCGCTAATTTATGCACGTTCTGAAACTGCAACCATCAGCAGAATGTTTAAACCACTCTGGCAGCATGGCCGTGTAATTTGCTTAGCTGATGGCTGGTAAGAATGGAAAAAGGAAGACGACAAGAAACAGCCTTGCTTTATTCATCGGGCCGATGGTGCCGTACCGGCTGATAAATTTATACGACACGCGGTGACGCGTGCCGTTGGAAATGTGAAAAATCAGGGGCCCCAGTTAGCTCAACCAATGTGACGCAGCATTACATTGCCAAATTCATAGCTACCATTTGATATAATTGAAATTATCATGCTTTCTACTTTCAAAAACAGCCAGTGGCTACCTTTTACAACTCATTGATTATCTAAACTTTGATTTTAGTTTTGGGGAAGAGTTTTCGCCAAGAATCCAAGTTTTTCGCCGGCGCATTCAACGCGCTACCACTATTGGCAAACCTCGATGATAAAGCTTTTACTGCCGCTGAAGTCCGCTATGAGCGATAAGCAGACCTTAGGATAGTTCTTCTGGTATGCCATACCACGCTTCCAGCATGGGTTACTCTGCGTCGGGAAATTTGCAGAGCAGTAGTAATGTTACTTTTGTATTCTGTTAACGCGAACCACAGGAGGTTGCGTTTTGGTGTCAAGACTGCCGTTAATACTGATCATTTGATCGGGTTTTACCGTGCGACCGTCAAAGACAGAAAGTGGAATCAGTGTATAAATACTGCCGGTTTTGTCACGAAAAACAAATTTATCTCCACCTTGACCATCAATCAGATTCCCGCGCAGGGAGATGGTTGCACCATCATGCATACTTTTGGCTTGTTGAACCGTCATGATTCGCGCATCTTCTGTACCCCGGTACCCCTCATCCAGAGCGTGTGGTGGTGGCGGCGCAGTATCTTTTTTCAGTCCACCATTGTCATCGTCAGCGAAAACTGTCGGGATTAAAAAACAATATATTAATGGTATCACGTATAATTTCATTCCGTCCTTACCTCAGTAACAACTTGACTTATTAAGTCTGGTTGCTATTCCTTAATCTGGCAAACTGGAACTGTCTTAAAAAGTAATATCGTTACAAATCATCTAACTGGCGAGATACAAGCAAAACAGAGAGGTCAAACATGCCCAGAAAAAAACAGACAGTCCCCGGCATTGAAGAAAGTCATTACTTTCTGAATTTTGAGTCGAAATTTCATAAGGTTGGATTCGCTGTTTTACTCATTATTATTTCCCTGGCGGTATTAGGTGTTTTTTCGGATGGTTATTTCAGTAATGCCGTGAGTAAGAATACTACCGGAGAAGTGACACTGGATTTTGAGCGATTTGGTCGTTTGCAGACAGAGTTTAAATTAAAGATCTCGACTACAGGTCAACATTCTGAGGGGAACATTTATCGTATTGGTGGAGATTTCAATGCTTTCTATGAAACAGAAAATATCTGGCCTCTACCTGACAGAATGTACAGCAAGGGAGATGATCTGTACCTCGTGTATAATGCCAATAAAAAACAAGAAAATATATCAATCTGGTTACTTGTTACACCAGTAAAACCCGGAAGCGCCATGAGTGTGATCCAGTTAAATTCCGGCCCTGAAATTCGTTTCAGTCAGTTTATTTATCCATAGGAGATCATTATGGAAATGGTGCTGAGAGCCTTAGCAATTTATCTTATTTTACTCGTCGTATTTAAGATTGTTGGACGCCGCGCATTATTACAAATGACCAGTTTCGACCTGATTTTATTATTGATTATTAGTGAAGCCACACAACAGGCATTACTTGGCAATGATTTTTCCATAACAGGGGCGATGCTCACCATTGTCACTTTGGTAGTGATCGATATATTTTTCGGATTCATTAAAAAACAGATGAGCGGCGCTGAATCTGCTCTTGATGGCTCACCGGTGATTCTGCTGGACCACGGCGAACCGTTAATGGAGAAAATGAAAATGGTTGATGTCTCTCTCGATGATATTCTGGTGGCTGCACGCCAGAGTCAGGGCATTACGGAACCAGGGAAAATTAAGTATGCAATCCTTGAGCGTAATGGCCATATTTCAGTCATTCCTGATGAGGATTAAGGGGGGAAATGAAAAAATCAGCGTACAACAAAACCAAAACCACTGGCGAGTTAACAAAACAGATCGCGAATACGTTCATTGACAGCGGATTATCCTTAACCACAGCTGAATCTTGCACGGGTGGACGTCTGGCTGCTGCGCTCTGCGCAGAGGCAGATACCGCCGCGTTTTATGATATTGGCATCATTACCTTTAGCAACAGTGCAAAACAGAAAATGCTTGGTGTGCAGGCCAGTACGCTGGAGAAATATACCGCTGTAAGTGAACAGACGGTGATAGAAATGTCTGAAGGCGCCCGGGTACGCGCCGGAACAGATATCAGTATTGCCATTAGCGGCTATGCGGGGCCTGACGGCGGAGAGGATGGTACTCCCGCGGGTACAATCTGGTTTGCGTGGAATTTCCGCGGGCAGATAGTAACAAAACGAACCATTTTCTCCGGCAGTTGTCAGGATGTCATTGAAAAAGCGATCTGTTATAGCCTTGAGGTTTTAGTGGAAGAAGTTTCAGCCTGGCAACGGCACTGACTGTGGTTTGTCAGTGCATGCATTGCCAGAAATAGTCTGAAAAGAACTTATTTTTTCGCTTCGACGCCGTTTGCATCAGATCTCAAAAGGAACTGCGCCGTCGTGTTCGGGAGATGCTTAAGAAGCCAGTCAGCCATATCGAGTTCTTCCGCCAGAATTGACTTTATGGCAGGTATGGACGCGGTGTCACCCGCTTTCTCAGCAGCAACCAGGAGCGAGGTATAACAAGCTATTTCAAATTGTTCAAATACATAGCCGCTGATCGCTCCCTTTACAATTTCATCAGAGGGTAACATGCCTCCAATCGACTGGCCAAACGCGGCCATTTTACTCATCGAGTCTTTTAGTACAGAACGCGAGATATCATTTCGCTTAAGAATCTCTTCCAGCACGGTAATCTGTCGTTTTGTCTCGGTCAGGTGTTGCTCTATTCTGGCACGTAAATCAGGATAATTATCGATACGGCCTGCCATTGATTCCAGCATGGATTCCGCTTGCTTTTCCATCGCATGCGCATCCCGTAGCCAATCATGGTAATGCTCAATATAATTCATCGTGATTTCCTCGAGTCAGTAATTTTATTTTTTCTCGGCCTTTTTATTGATATTGCCTACCGCAAGGTCGGTGAGTTTCAGGTCGGTATCTTTTTCTTCCTTAAGTGTTTCCGCGAGAAGTTTCACCGCTTTTTTATAACCCAGTTGTTCCGCTAGGGTGGCCAGAGTGCCGTAACTGGCTATCTCATAGTGCTCTACTTTCTGTGCCGCAGCGATTAACGCCGCATCGCGAACTTCATTTTTTTCAGTGCCTTCTATGGCCTCATTAGCTTCTTCAATCAGTCCTTCCATAGCCACGCATTTGATACGTTTAAGCTTAATTTCCGGCTCTTGTTCAAGGATTTGGTCTATACGCTCTATTTGCCCCCGAGTTTCTTCCAGGTGTGCATTAAAAGCCGCACTGAGTTTTTCATTTGACGCCGCTCTGGCAAGTTTAGCCAACCCGCGCGTTAATTGTTTTTCAGCACTATAGGTGTCTGAAAGCAGGTGAATAAATACATCTTCAATAGTTTTCATATTCATATGGATTCCTTCAGGGCTAGAGAAATACTGCGAGTCTAATCCAGACCCGCAGGACACTCTTTTTTATTAAAAGATGAGACTGAAACTAATAATCAGGAATTGTCAGACTTACGGCCACCACTGTGACTGTTCTGCCCGCCTTTCTTACCGGCTTCAGATGCACGTTGCGGATCATTTTTGAAGTTTCCCCCGCTGTGCTGACCACCTTTGCGGCCTGCTTCAGATGCTTTATCTCGGTTTTCAGCGAAATTACCGGAACCACCACGATGCTCTGCCATATATCACCTCATATATCGGTTATGCCAGTCAGATACAAAAGTGTATTTCGTACCCGTCGTTGTTCAGTGCTTAACGTTAGCGGTAATCCTGACTTAGTCAAATTTAATTCCGGCATCCACCATTTTTCCACCTTTATTTTTCAATACATTACAAATCTCTCGCTTGGCTTATTTTAAGGCTAACATGATATTAAAGACACGCTAACTCACCGACCACGCACAAAAAAATAAAAAATATTAAAACCAGGATTAATCTGATACGGAAATTATTAAGATACAAGCTGTGAATTTTGATCTACGCTTATTAGCTCTTCCAAGTAAATATAGAGAGGTGATGGAATGGCGGATAAATATAATGAGAAACAGGATACGAATATGACAAATTCAGAACGTTTTCCTGTTCCACCTTTTCCACACCAAAGACAACCTTTTCCGGGACTTGCCGGAAAAATGCAACCACGTCCGGATCATGGTGAAGAAAGTTATCAGGGAAGCGGTCGCCTTACTGACCGAAAAGTGTTAATTACCGGAGGTGATTCAGGAATTGGACGAGCAGTCGCAATTGCTTTTGCACGTGAAGGCGCGGATGTGGCAATCAACTACCTGCCTGATGAAGAAGAGGACGCTCGTGAGGTCGTCGATCTAATTCAGAAAGCAGGAAGAAAAGCCGTGGCACTCCCTGGTGATATCCGTGAAGAGACATTTTGCCAGCAATTGATTAGTCAGGTGGTTAAGACCTTAGGTGGGCTCGATATCCTGGTCAATAACGCGGGTCGCCAGCAATTCTGTGAGTCGATTGAGGAACTTACAACTGATGCCTTTGATGCAACATTCAAGACCAATGTCTACTCGTTATTCTGGATTACTAAAGCGGCACTCCAACATTTATCCCCTGGTAGCGTGATTATAAACACCTCATCAGTTCAAGCCTACGAGCCCAGCGAGATCCTACTGGATTATGCTCAGACCAAAGCGGCTATCGTAGCTTTTACAAAATCGCTGGCAAAACAACTGGCACCGAAAGGGATCCGGGTAAATGCCGTTGCCCCCGGTCCCTACTGGACGGTTCTTCAATGCTGTGGCGGCCAACCACAGGAGAAAATTGAGCAGTTTGGTGCTAATTCACCACTTGGTCGACCTGGTCAGCCTTCGGAAATTGCACCACTATATGTCACCCTGGCTTCCCCAGAGAACAGCTATACGTCCGGGCAGGTCTGGTGTTCTGACGGCGGGACCGGGACGTTATAACGAGTGATTGCACGAGATGAATAACGGGAGAACTAATGATGAAAGCAATGACTTATCATAGCCGTCTTCATGCCCGCAACCACACACTACCTTAACCCGGTATATAAACGCCGTAAGATATTGTTATTCGTGTAACGTAAAGTGCTATCTGTGGTTCGGGCCCCGCATACTTATCGGGGTAAACCCCAGTGCACTTCATGGTGACATCTTTGGCCATGAGTTTATGACAGAGGCCGTTGAGACAAAACCGGAAGTGACAGCGGCCAGTATTGGCGATCGTGTGGTAATACCCTTCTTCCCAGACACCCAGGAGATTAAATGGCTGACTTAAATGAACGCGTTGAAATCCTTGAGAGAAATCTAGACGATCTGAGACTCGACCTTCACGCATCAAAGATTGCTATTAGCGTTTTATCTACTGTGATAAACAGCATGAGTGCTGAACCTGGAGTACTTGAAAGATCTTATGATCAAGCCAAAAGTTCTGGTCCTCTTGTAAAATTCAATCATCCAGTAGAGGAAGGTTATGAGGATAAACTTACGGAGAGAATATTAAATATACTCTCGTGTACCTAAAACAAGCTTAACTAATCCAAAACTACCCCAGAGGATAAGCGGAATATCCTCTTAGGGTGAACGCATTCCGGACTTCCCCAGCCGGGGACAAACCGACCATAGCGGTGGGGTTCAGATATGCGCAATAATCCCTTCAATGAAAAATCTGAGCACAATAGTTACGTACGAACTGTCTGCTCATGGCACATAGCAGCCCTTAAGCGGTAACTCGCCATCATGGGGTGTCGGGGGGGCGGAGGTTCAAATCCTCTCGCGCCGACCAAAAATCCTTTAATAACCAGCCTGTTACGGCTGTTTTTTTATGTCTGTTTTCTGAAAGGGGAAGCTTCGGGGAATTACTGGGAAAAAGTCCGTCAAATGTTGTCTATTAATCGCTCTCGAACACAATGATTAAGGCCCCCTTCACTTTCGGAATTCATCAATTCACAAAGAAATCATTCCGATTTATTTTACAAGCTCCGTTTAAATCTTTAACGGTGCGCACCACTTTTTCTTACTGCCCAATACTTTTAGTCTGACATATGGCTGGAGGTTTCTATGTGTGGACGCTTTTCACAGTCAATGACACGAGAGGACTATCTTGCCCTGCTCGCTGAAGAAGGTGAACGCGACATTCCATACAATTTTGAGCCAACTAGCTGATTGAATGCGGCAAGATATCAAAATCCTTCTGCAGCTAAATTTATATAGCTCGCGGTTACGCGTGTTATATAGAATGTGAAAACAATGAAAATAAAGTAATAACTATTAAGGCAAATTGGCATCCTCGACTAATTTTGTCAATTTATCTATAGATAACGGCTTTGAGTAATACCATCCCTGTACACCGCACTCAGGGAACATTTCAGTTAAATAATTAACCTGAGTTGATGTTTCCACACCTTCGAATACGACCTTATGAGTTATATCTTTAAAAATCTCTACCAATCCTGATAATAAATTATTACTTATAGAGTATTCATCGATAGAGTCTGTAATTGATTTATCAATTTTAATTTCATCTATTTGTAAACTTGACAGCCAGTTTAAATTTGAATAGCCCGTCCCGAAATCATCAATGGCTATTGAAATACCTTTATCATTAAATAAAGAAATTACCTTTTGGAGTGAATTTAGATCCGCACTCTGTCTTTCTGTTAATTCCATCATTATCATTCCGGGCTTTATATTTAATTCATCGATCATCTGAAACACTTTTCTTTGAAAAGATTCAGACAAAAGGTCTTGTGAACTAACATTAATGCTTATAAAGACATTAAATTTTTCAGAAAGGGACCTAGCTTCTTTTACTACCATTCGAAATACAAGATTACTTACATCTTGAATTAAATTATGTCTCTCTGCAATAGGGATAAAAATATCAGGAGGAATGCTACCAATATCATGGTCATCCCATCTAATTAGTGCCTCTACACCAAGAACCATACCGGTTTTTATTTTATAAATAGGTTGATATACAAGATATAATGATTCATTTCTTATGGCATTTTTTAATCTTGATACTAATGATTGTTTGCGTGCAACCTTTTGATTATAAACAACACCTAAAAGAACACCTGTTACAATAGATGTAAATGCAATCAACAATATCATTAACCAATTATCGAAACTCACCCACGGAAATTTAACTCCTCCCATGACACAGATGTCATGTTTTCCATTACAACTTTGCGTAGTAATAATTCCTAACTGATAGGATTTATCATGTTTAGCCTCCTCAAGCAGATCGACCAGTTCACCAAACCTAAACAAATGAAGAGAATGATCTCTATTGCCGACAATTGCTGAAAATCCTTTCTCTTCATGGTCTGTAGCAAATCTGTTAAAAGCAAATGGTGAAATCGTTATAGCTAATTTTTGGTTGCTTAGTAAATCAGCTTTAACATTATTTTCCAACAACACGCCAAAAAACCACGTCAAGTTATCCTTTTCAACTTTTCTATCGTATATGTTGAGTAATAATGGTGCTGGCAACTTTCCCCACAACGCAGTACAAGTAATTGCCCCATTAGAAATAAATGATATATCCTTTATAAGTGCATAAGGCCATAGAGCGATTCTTACAGCATGAAGCTGTAGTTCACTACAGGGACTATAAGCATCAAACATCTCATAACCATCATTTATTTCATCAATCTGTTGAATGAGACTAACACTTCTATTCAATACTCGTTCTGTATATGAACCGATACGCTCCTTATATATATAATAAGTAGAAATCTCAGTTAACGACAAAAACAGCAAAAATGAAAATGTGATTGATATCACATAGGGCTTAAGTGTAGTCAATTTGTAGTTCTTTATCACACAAACCTCTTAATATATCCTAACCCTTTGTGACAACATACATTCCACTATCAATATACAATGTTGAACATACAATTAAAATAGATTATCGGCAACAATAGTTGTTTCTTTATACTTTCCATTAGAAACTGACATCATACTATAGTACAAAACTATATAAGTGAGATTTATGTCTCCATTTCAATCAAGTACATGTCTCCCTACATGTACAAACATCGTGAACATGATAGCATTCAAGGGGGCTGAGTATGATGAGGGAGCGTTCTTCCCCCGATGCTGGTGTTCGGGTAAAACCGCTCATGACACTGCCGGCGATCAACACTGACGCCAGCAAGTATGGGAAGGAACAGATTAGCTGTACTGTTCAGGAAATGTTTGAAGAGGCTGATTGTGGCTGGTTTCAGATTAAACGCCTTGAACCATCATATTGCTTAAGTACAATCCGCCGTGACTGGCAATCATTCAATACTCGCACTATCGAACGTTCGCCAGTTCGCCGCCGCCCGTTCTCGCATACGACGACGCGTGGCGTCTTCTCAACACCGCGCAGGTAATTTTTTGTATAGCGTCGACACCCCTACATCATAAATTATAGCCAAACGTTTTCTTGACTCACCTGCAGCAATCAACCTTCCAGCCTGAGCCCACTCTTCTGCGGTTAACTTTAGTCCTCTTGCACAAAAGACATCGATATATCAGCCAGCGAGGAAACAGAACTGGCGGCGTTGCGAAGCTATCGAACTGAGTTACGTCGCATCGATTTGTCTTCCGCCCCTGATATTAACTGGCCTGAATATTCGGTTGAGTAGGCCATTCTGGATTTGAGGTATCTACCCGGTTAAGCAAGACACGGTATTTCTTCCACTCCAGTAAAAGTGCGGTTTCAACCTTCGTTGCCATGCCCAGATCAACAGCATCCTGTAAGGGGGCTATAGCGGATGTTGCGACCGCCAGAAGATTTATTTTTTCCTGTTCGGCCAGCATCAGAAGATGTTTATTTTCCGCATCGGTATCGTGGACCCACTGTGCTCCATCCCACTTAACAAAATGGCCTTCCGGCGCGACGGAAACAACATCGTCAGGTAACTTACCTAACTGGTCAATCGTGGTAGCTTTCCCGGTTTGAATGTCGTAGACAATTTTCCCGCGATGGTCCTCAACCAGTGACCATTTTTCTGACTTAAGATTAAATACAGCGACAAAACCGGCCTTCGCTGGCGGCGGAGAAATATTGGTACTGTAAGCAGGTAATCCGGTATTAGCAGGGATAAACCCTTCACATTTCCCAATATATTCATTTGTATCTGCACGAAGATTGTAGAGAGTAATAGTCCGATTTTCTCCGGTCATTTCAAAAGTCATCAGGCAAGCCTCACAATATAGTTAAACGCAATATTTTTGACAGTGTTTTCCGCGTTACCAGTAGCGTTAACAGTGACGGAGTGTCCGTGTGAACCAATAGCAATGGAGTGTGCATGAGCGCCAATTGCAACAGAGTGCGCATGGTTACCCGTAGTGTTTGTGACGCCAGACCAGGTTCTGGAAGCGTTAAAGTTTACAGGAACACCATAAGTAAAATTAGAACCTGTAAAACTTTTAGCCGCTGTAGAGCCACCAAGTGTAAATGTTCCACTTGCTGTATAGAAGCTACTATTATCACTTCTGAAGTAACCGAGAGTACCAGTAATTTCCATAGTACCTCTGTTGTGGTTATGGTCACCGGTAGTGTTTGAAGTCTTAGTGCCGTAATCAAACGATGATGTGGTTTTAGTTCCCAAATCCGTACTGGATGCGCTGGCTCCGTGGGTATGCGATATAACACCATCCTGTTCATATGAAAGTGCCGCACGACCGTTCGGTTTACCCTTAATCGTCTGGCCTCGCATATCCGGGATAACACCCGATGGATACGCAATCGCAAGCAATGGATAGGCTGCTTTATCGAAAGGTTGCCCCTGCATTAAAGCATACCCTTGCGGAGTTGTATCAGACGGCCAGGGAATAGGTGCGCCGACCGGAAAAGAATCATCAGGTACCCAGGGAGTCCATGCCTGCGTTGAATGCTTGCTACGTGTATAACTGCGGGATGAATTGTACACGCGGTAAATCTGTGTCACTCCGGCGCTTCTCAGTACCATCAGAGAACCTGCATTATTCTCCGGGTAATTCAGTGCCGTACTGGTATTAACATTCATATCCTGAGCATACAGCCCCGGCGTCTGGAAATTGTCCAGATTTTGGTCTGCACCAATCATCAAGACTTGCCCGTTAAAAATATCCTGTGAGGTGATGTAAATATCATCTGTAAGCGCTTTTTCGTTTACTCTGCGCGTTGAAGGCACCGCGCCAGCTGCTAAATTTATCGTTTCTACCAAACCAAGGTATGTGATAATTTCATTTATTGAGTTTTTAGCAATCAACCCACGCCCGGTCGTCGTCAGATCCGTCAACATCAACGTATTTTTACTGCTAAAAAATGGCAATTTACTTCCGGAGGTAGACAGCCCGGACAGCGACGTCAGTATTTCATTTAGCGGCTGTTTACCCGCTAACGCATTGAGCATCGTGGTTGCAAAATTAGGATCATTTCCTAATGCCTGCGCTAACTCAGCCAGCGTATCCAGAGCTTCAGGGGATGAGCCAACTAATGCAGCAACCGCAGCCTGAACGTACTCGGTATTCGCAATCTGTTTGTTACTGACACTTAATGGCGGCGTGGGGGCAGTTGGAGTCCCTGTCAGATCCGGACTGTCCAGTGGGGCCTTCTGGTTTGCCAGGTCTTTGACTTTTTTAACGGCTTTCGGTGTCGCTGCATAGGCTTCACTGTCGCTGTCGTCATCGCTGCTTAACTGCACAAGCCCTTTCTGCGTGGTGCTGGCGTCTCCTGGCTTCAGACTTTCAGCAATATCCCTCGCTTCATCACGGTATCCCTGTGAGGCTACTGCCGCGCTTTCAGCGCCAGCCATTGCGGCTTCGGCGCGCTGAGTATCATCAGCTACAGCAGCTTTCAGTTGCTCCGAAACCTTGCCTGCGGCTTTCTCCGCAGCGTCTGTCGCCGCTGTTTCAGCGGCCTCCACTGCCTCGTTCCGGGAAGTCAGCGCCTCATCTCTGGCCTGTTCTGCACGGGTGACACTCTCAGCGGCTGCATTTTTCTGTTTCTCAGCCTTTTCGGCTGACTGCAGGGCTGATGCATCACTGGAAGATGCCGATTCTGCACTGGCTGATGCCGCAGCCTCTGATTTAGCAGCCTTTTCGCTGTACTCCCTGGCATGCTGTTCACTTAGCACTGCAGCTGCCGCGCTGTTATCACCCTGTTCTGCCGCCTGCGTGGCCGTAAGGGCGCTTTCACGCGCT
This sequence comes from Citrobacter sp. RHBSTW-01044, assembly GCF_013781945.1. Taxonomy (NCBI): domain Bacteria; kingdom Pseudomonadati; phylum Pseudomonadota; class Gammaproteobacteria; order Enterobacterales; family Enterobacteriaceae; genus Citrobacter; species Citrobacter sp. RHBSTW-01044. The sequence goes on from NZ_CP056180.1 coordinate 2,851,769, forward strand.
GAAATTTCAGATGCGGCTGCATTACCGGCATGTTCACCCGCTGTTTGTGCTGCTGCAGCAGCACTTCCGGCACTTCCTGCTGCTGACTGTGCCGAAACTCCCGCTTCCTCCTGCGCTTTCTGTACCGTATCGGCGGCGATTTTTGCCTGTCCGGCCTGCTCCGTCGCTGTCTGTGCAGACTTTGCCGCACTGTCCGCATCCGCTGCACAGGCCAGAACGTCCTGCGCGGTCTGTCGGGCATTATCATCAGCAGAGCGGGCAGACACATCAGCAGCATCTGCAGAGCGTGCTGCCTGCTTCTGTGACTCTGCTGCAGCCGTTGCAGAAAGGGCTGCCGAATCCTTACTTTGTTCCGCTGACTGTGCGGCCTGTTCGGCGCGTTCCCGATCCTTTTCTGTTGCACCGCTCAAATCCACTACACGGTTTACCATTTCTTCAAAGCGTTTCATCACCCCCGGGCGCAGATCTGCATCTTTTGGTGCATCGAGAAACGCATTCAGGGTATCCGGCGCATCAGTCGGGGCCACGTAAATGTCGCCAGCCACAGAGGGCGGAAACCCTTCCCGCATCAGTGACACACTGTAATAACCCGGTTCAGCCTCAATGCTGTAGTGGCCGTTCGCGTCTGTAACAGTGGATGAAATCACCTCCACAACAACGGTCGGGCTGGTTTTCTTCGCATTCAGCTGAATAGTGCAACCCTGTACCGGTTTCCCCGCCCCGTCTTTAAATACGCCAGAAATTTGTACTGACATATGTCATTACCTCTTGTTTTCAGCAATAAAAAAGCGCCCATTCAGGCGCTCGTTTCTGGATTCAGGTATCAGTAAATGCTGATCCCCGTGCTGTTCTTCTTCACCACCATGACCAGCAGGTTGCTGATATCAGCCCAGGCCCCGCCGCCATACCCCCTGGATGAAACCGTGAAGCTCAGCGTCACATTTCCACCTCCGGCTGGCATATCAAGAACCCTGCTGAATGATCTCGCTGTAATCGCGGGTTCTGCGTTGTATATCTCTCTGCCGTTGTGCTTCACCACAAGCCCACAGTCTGTCCATATCTCGTTGCTTGTCTCTGATTTTGCCTTTCCTCCTGCAAAGGTGATGGGGGGAATGATTATCTGCCTGTCAAAATGGTGGTCATCCTGTATCTGAACCGTGAGGGTCCCATTCGGGTAATTAGCGCTTCCGGGGAAAGCCCGCCCGACGGCTTTAACGATATCGCCGACAATATTCTCTGCCCGCATTGTCCCGTTAATGGTGCAGTTTTCCGCTATCGTCACATTATTGAGGGTGCCGGAATTCGCGCTGATATTACCGCTGATATCCGCATTACGGGCAGTCAGCCTGCCGTCAGGCGTCAGCATAAAGGTCGGCGGGTTCCCGCCACTGGTGATGCTCGGGGCCGTCAGATATTTGAGGAACACCTCGTTCATAAATATCTGGTTGCCCTGCGCCACAAACATCGGAGTTTCATTGCCGTTCGCCGGGTTGATAAACGCGATACGGTCAGCCGCCACCAGGAACTGGCTCAGCTTACCTTCTTCCGTATCCTCCATGCTCAGGCCCAGACCAGCCACATAGTGCTTCCCGTCTTCGGTCTGTTCTATCTTCACGCCCCACATGGCATTCCACTTGCCGTTCGCGTCCTGCCACTCTTCCGAAAACTGATCCAGCCGGCTGGCGTTGTCTTCTGTCAGTTCCACCTTCTCCAGCAGTTCTTTGCCGAGGTGGCTTTCGGTGATTTCCCCTTTGAAGAAGTCCAGATAGCCCGCCGCATCGTTGCTGGCCTGGCCTTTAGCCTCCACGAACGCCGATTTCCCGACCTGGTTCACGGCACGGATATAGAAGTAATAGTCTTTACCTGGTTTGATACTCGCGTTTGCCGCAATCCAGTACAGCGCCGTGCCGAGATAACGCGCATCGCTTTCCACCTGGCGGATATCGGTTATCTGCGTATCCGTAAACCAGAATTCATACTGCACCGTGGGGTCATATACCGCCTGACGCGGGGTGGCGGTTATCTGGAAATAGCCGGGAATCAGCTCAACATAAGACGGTACAGCCGGCGCGGCGATACTGAAATCTGTGCTGGCAGGCTCACCCTGCTGGCCCTGGGTGTTCACCGCCCGCACCGTCAGGGTGTAGCGCCCCGGCGTCAGGTTGCGGAAGGTGTGCTCCGTTTCGGTCAGGGTCAGGCTGCTGGCCAGGCGGTCGCTGTTATCTTCCGCTTTCACCGTCAGGCGCAGGAAGAAGTTAACGCCTTTCACCACGCGCGGCGTGTCCCAGCGCGCCCGCGCCTGATACTGCCCGTCCTCTGCCAGAATCTCCGTGGTGAGATGCTGCACAGCGGGTGGTGTGTTCGTGACACCTGTGCCGGGCAACGGGTCAAACTTCGCACCGTTGTCCACGATGCTCTCTTTCTCCGGAACATGCTGCACGGCGGTGATGGCATACGTCCCGTCATCATTCTCCCGTATGGCCACGCAGCGAAACAGGCGCTGGCGCAGGTCCGGCAGTTTCAGCCCCCACACGCTGTACGCCGCCACGCCATCGGGTAACTGGCTGACGGTCACGCGGTCCGGGGCCGGATGTGCAGTGACCGCGACGGTAACAGGCTGGCCATCGCTGCCCACCAGGTTCAGCACCACATTGCCGCCTGGCGGTATTTCCACCTCGCGGTCCAGGGTGAGCGTACGGGACAGGCTGTCGACCGACAGAACGCGTCCGCCCACGGTCACGCCGGCATAATCACTGTCGCAGACCTCAATGATATCGCCGGGAACATGTCGCAGTCCTTCGGCCCCCACGGAAAAATCCACCGTCTGCGTTTCCAGCAATTCGGTGGTGATGGCCCACAGTCCGGCGCGGTGCGCCTGCCCCCGGCTGGTACAGGCGAACGCGTCCATCTTCAGGACGTTGCGACCGTAGCGCCGGATGGCAGCGTCGTTTTCCACCAGTTCGGTGGACGTTTCCCAGCCGTTGTTCGGGTCGGTGTAACGGACCTCGGCGGCATTATGGCGCTCTTTCAGGGCGCTGAAGCTGTAGATGAACGGCGCACCGTCAGCGGGCATCACCACATTACTCTGCGTATAGGTCCAGACTTTATCGGCGGGCCGGTCCTGTACAAAGGTCAGGGTATTGCCGTTCCAGACCGGCATGCAGCGCATCAGGGAACAGAAGTCCCCCAGCACGTCCCACGCTTTACGCTGGTCCGTCAGATACGCATTGCAGGTGATACGCGGCTCTGTCCCGCCAAAACCGTCTGGAACAAGCCGATCGCAGTACTGTGCAATGGCATACAGCGCCCACTTGTCCACATCGGCAACACCGATGCGGCTTCCCATGCCATAGCGCGGGTGGGTCAGCATATCCAGCACACACCAGGCCGGATTATCTGTCCAGGCGGGTTTAAACGTCCCGTCCCACAGCCCGGAATACGTCCGTTTTACCGGATCATAATTCGACGGCACCTGTACGATGCGCCCGCGCAGGAGATAGTTTCGCGTGACCTGTTGGCTGCCAAACTGCTCCGCGTCCACTTTTACCCCGATAACGGCGGTATTCGGATAGAGTTGTTTTACATCAATGATTTCGGTATAGCCCGACCACACCGTTTTGTTCTGCAGCAGGTCTGTCGTACTGTCATCAGTGATACGTTGCATGCGGACTTCAAACGGCCGGGGCGGCAAATCATCGATCACCACAGATGCCAGAAACTGCGTGGTTGTTTTACCTGTAATGGTGATATCCCGTTCCGTTCGCCACAGCCCGTCCCGGCGAAACTGGATCAGCATCTGTACGCTGGTCGGGTTGCGGTCGCCTTTGGTACTGGTACTGACCAGAGACTGCACACCAAAGGTAAAACGCAGACGGTCCACCGTTTTAGCGGTAATGGTGCGGGTCACCGGCTCTGACTTCTTCACCTCCACACCCAGCAGGGTTTCAGCACCGGAGTCTTCGAATCCCTCCATCGCGGTCTGCTCATCCTCCCCCACGCGGTAAACCACGGTGACACCGTGAACCATCGCATTACCGTCGCTGTCGAGGACCGGCGTTTTGTTAATTCTGACACTTTTCAGCCCGTCCACCGGACCTTCAATCGGCCCCTCGCAGATGGCATCAACAACGGTCAGCATCTGGCTGGATTTCAGGTCGTCAGGAGCCTCATGCGGCGTTTTACTGCTGCCACCACCCTTCCCCATAATCTGTTCCCTCTGAAACGACAAAACCGCCCGAAGGCGGTTCTGTTTTAATATAAATATGCTGCAGTAAATCAGCGACCGATGATCACCACCTGCCCGCCGCCGCCCTCATCCCGTGTGCTTATTTCCTGGGAGATCGTGCGGGAGCCGACCAGCATTTCACCGTACAACACCGGCAGGGCATTCCCCTGCGCCACCATGTTGTCCAGTGACGAAAAATAAGTGTTCTGTTTGCCGTTATCGGTCTGCCGGGACGAGGGGATTTTTGCCTGCGGCGTCAGCATCTGCGCCACACCACCCAGCATCATGGCTGCCCCCATAGAAAACAGAACTGAGGATACCGAAATACCACCGGCAGATAACGCAGCCCCCCAGGCTGCCATTGAAGCGCCTGCCGTAAAAAAGGACGCGCCTATTGCCACAGCACCCAGCACGACCTGAAACAGGCCACCGGATTTTGCCCCTGCCATACGCGGGACAATATGAATAATGGCCCCGTCCGGCAGCGGTTCATGCAGACGGGCTGACACGCTGGTTTCATCCACATCCTGACCGGCGATGCGTATCTGATACCAGCCATCATTCATTTTCTGCCGGAAGCCCGGAACCTGTATGGCCAGCGCGTAAATGGCCTCGGCCCCCGTTTTTATACTGAGGCTGAAGCGGCGGCCAAATCGTTGTAAATCCCCGTGAAGGCAGAGTCGTGCCATGCCCGGTGTCGCCATATCGAGTGTGTGCGGCGTTGCCATTTTTCAGAATACCTCTCGCGTTTACTGAGCTGGTCAGGAATATGGTGCAGCAGTTCGCCGTCGCCGCAGTAAATCGCGGCATGGTTGGCAACTGATGAACCAAAACAACAAATCAGAATGTCTCCGGGCTGTGCCTCTTCAGCATTCACCCGATAAAAACCTGTCGCCTCCAGATTATCCAGATACAGATTCTCGCCCTGCTTCCACCAGTCCTCCCCCCGCGCAAAATCCGGCATCTCAATACCCGCCAGATGGTACGCATCTCGGAACAGGGTGTAACAGTCCGTCCCCCCGTGCTCAAATGCCCGCCCGGTGAGGAATGGCATGCAGCGAAATTTGTATATCCGGTCATCGCAGACCAGCCACCACGGCAGGCCACTTTGCACCTGCAGGCGGCGATCAACATCGCTGAGAAACGGCTGGCCATCGGGATGGCTGTGTACCAGGGCCACCACATCGCCTGCCGCCTGCGCCTGAAGGTAATCTGCCGGATCCATGCGGAAATACAGAGTCGGTTCAGCGGAAAGATTCTGGCAGGGAAAATACCGCTCCCCTGCGGGCGTGTTCACCACCCAGCCACACGATTCAGCCGGCGCGCATGCTGCAGCATGCGCCAGGAGTGTTTTTTTCATGGGTGTATCCATCAGGAAAGACGGTTAATGGAGAGGAAACAGCCGATGCGCGGCAGGTTATTACGCAGCTCGCAGCCGGTACGGCATTTGCTGCAGGCATCTTTTGCAGGGTCTGTCGTGGGTTTATCAAACTCGTCCGCCACAGGTGGCCCGACATAGCCACACTCCTGCGAACGGTAGGTCCAGTTGCAGACATCAGCCAGCATGATCCGCGACGGATACACGCTACCGTCCGTTTCGGTCGGTGTGGCCAGCACGAAGGTCGCCGTGGTGGCTTTCAGCTCCGACAGTTGTTCAATCACCCAGCGGCTGACCACTTCCTGTTCCGGATCAGCCTCCGGATTGCCGCCTGTAAAGTTCACCGCATCGAGAAAACGGGCGTATACCACGCGCCTTACCACCGTGGCCCCGACGAGGCTCTGCACATCCTCCGCGAGTCCCGTGACCATGCCAAACAGGTTCGACACCGCCAGCGTCGGTCGGGAAGACGTCCCTTTCCCTACCAGATCAAATCCGGTTCCCTGTATCGGGTAAACGTCATACTTCCTGCCCTGCCAGGTGACCGGCTCTCCCTTCTCGTTTAGTTCATTTGAAAAGTAGTAACGCTGGCCACCAAAGGCCGTCAGGTCGATTACCCACAAGTCAATGCGGGCAGACTGCTCGGTTTTCGTGGTTTCGTTGAGGGTGTTCTGAGGAATATCCTGCATAAGGATCCTTAAGCAATAACCTGCTCAAATTTACAGCTGAAATCAGAATACGTGACGTTGTCCGTAACAGACCATTCCCGGCAGACAACTTTAATCGTGCGGTTGTATTTTGGCGGTCGCCACAGAAAGGCTTTATATCCCCCGTGCTCGACCAGAAACGCTTCAAGTGCGGTGCGGGAATTGTCCGACGTTGTCCGGAAAACAGGCTGGAAGTTAATTAACTGATGGTTGAGTCCGGTCGGGCGACGTTGCTCATAGCCATCCCCAAATTTTATGGTTGTCACTGAAGGGGAAACAGAAGACGGCATCCCCTCCCTGGGTGCCCAATGAAAGGTTTTCACTTATCCTCCCGCCAGCATGCCGCCATCGCGGCCCTGAGTTCTCAGGATGCTCATGACGCGCGTATCGATCATTCTGACCAGCATCTGCGATGCCTGCGGCCCTATCTCCCCGTTTTGTCCGTCATTCTGGATGGCAATGTGATACACAGGTGAATAAGTAATCCACCCATTCATACCACCACCAGAGGAACCCGGGTCACCCAGCGCCCTGACGCCCAGCGTACCGTCAGGCGTTTTAGCAAGGGGCATAATGGCTTCCGGACCAGCTTCACCAAACACACCTGCCCCCTTTGCAAAAGCAAACAGGGTCGGGCTGTCATAGATGCCGTTACTGTAGGCACTTAATGAAGGTGAGTCATAAACACCGCCCTTCGCATTAAAACTAAAACTGCTGCCAAAACTGCTGATGGCCGTGCCGGTACTCGCGGTGGCTGCACCACCCAAAAGACTGCCGCCGATACCCATAATGGATTTCAGAATGGTGTTAGTAATCAGCGCCTGCGCTGCCATATCGACAAGGTTTTTAATCACCGACTGTGTCAGGGAGGAAAATAACCCAATCATCCCGTCCCGGAGTGTCTGTGTACCGTTCAGCATCCCGGTCAGCATGTTGGAGGTTCGCTCCTGGGTGGTTTCCATCAGGCCAATGGCGAGGCTGTTCAGGTTTCCCTGCGACTTATAAAGCTCCACCGCCGTCTGGTACTGCGCATCAGCGGAATCCTTGTCAGCCTTTTGCTTCAGCAGTTCGTACTGTTCTTTATTGATAACATCGTTCTGATAAAAAGCCTGCAGCAAAGACTGACGCTCGGCCAGTTGATTGCGCAGTTCTGCCAGCGGATCAACCGTGCCGGCGATATCAATCAGAGGGGCAGACATTGCCGCTGCCTGTGCCTGTAACAGTTCGCGGGCTGTACTTTGTGCCAGCGTGATTCTGGCCGTCTGGTATTCCTTTTCATCCAGAAGACGGGCATCCAGGAGCGACTTCAGCTCCTGGCTCGCTTCGCGCTCTTTTGTCAGAGAGGCTCTGGCCGGCGCATACTGTTCTGCCAGTTCGAGGCGCTGTTTCTGATAATTTTCAGCATTCAGTAGCAACGTCTTCTGAATATCAGCCTCGCTGGCCCCGTCAGCGCGGGCGGCTTCAAGGAGTTTTCTGGCGCTTTCCTGCTCCTGCAGGTTGATTCGTCCGAGACTTGAGGCATGCGCCGCTTCGATTTCACGCCGCAGTTGCTCATAATGGTTAACCTTCGCCTTTTGCCCCTTACCAGTATCCCCGCCTTCCCCGGTCCAGGGGGTATCGGGTTTATCGCTCCCTGTTTCATTCCTTGGTTTATCCGGCTTCGGCGAGGGATCGGTTTTCCCTGATTTAGCCTGCTCTATGGCCTCTTTGACAATTTTTTGCCGTTCCTTGAGGAGTTTTAACCCTTGTTCAACGGCATCCAGATCCCCTTTGTAGCGGGTTTTATCGTTCTGTACGCCTTTAAGCTGTCCGAACGGGTCGAAGCCGCTCAATCCATCGATACGGCTGTCCGCATCCTGAATTTCCTTAATCAGTTTATTTCGCTGAATAACCTGATTCTCAAACTGTTCATCAATATCCAGCTGTTTCACGTTGAGCTGGTTAAGCGACAGTTTTTTTAGTTCTTCATTCGTTTCAACGACAGCATTTTTCAGGTCAATCGCTGACTGACGGGCATTCTTCGCCTGATTATGGAAATAGAGCAACGCCGAACCTGCCAGCATCGCCGCTCCCACCGGACCGCCAACAAGTGCCAGCGCCCCTCTTGCCATACCTACTGCTGCAGAGGCTGCGCGGGCTGAAACGGAAAGCTGTTTATTGGCAGCATTCAGCTGGCTCTTTGCCTGGGTGGAGAGCAGTGTCTGCTCGGTTTCCTGCCGGATTAAGCGGTTAAACTCACTCTGATAACTGACGTTAAGGCCAAATTGTCTGGCACTTTTCTCCATTTCCCGATAACGCCCGAATTCTGCGTTATTCTGTGCCAGCGTGGCGGCGGTACTTTCCAGCGTTTTTCGCGCCATATCGGCCTGCGCCATCGCGCTGGCCCTGACTGCCTGCTGCTGCTCCACCCAGGCACCGATGTTGCCCCTGATACCTGCCGTCAGTTTTGTCGCCAGAACAGGAATCAGCGTATACAGCGCAACGTTGGCGACCGTATTAAAATTATCCGTCAGGCCATTAATGGCATCGGTAACGGTCTGAACACCACTGCGCAGCGGGCCGTTTCCGCTCTGTCCCACCTTAATAATCAGGCCTTCAAAAGCCGAAGTCAGGCTGAGAAGATCGCCGTTGAGGTTATTTACCCTGATTTCGGCCTGCTCATGTGCGGTCTGTGTACCGGTCAGGGCGGCGGTCAGCGACTCCACCTTCTCGCGGTTCTGCACCAGGATGGATGCCGCGCTGAGGTTTTCCACCCCGAACAGCTTCACGGCCTGCTTTGTTGACTGGTTTTTCCCGGCCAGGTTCTCCAGTGCCTGACTCAGCCCGACAACAGAAGGCTTCAGGGTTTTATCGGTTCCCTTCTCCAGATTCAGGATCACGTTACGCAGCGCGGTTCCGGCCTCGCCGCCTTTAACCTCACGCTCCGCCAGTACCTGTATGGCGGCATTGAGGGTTTCAAAACCTACGCCAGCCTGTGCCGCTGCCACCCCGCCATTTTTAATAGCAGCAGCAGTATCGGCTATCTCCGACGAACCAAATTTCGCGCCGGCAGCCAGCACATTGATATACCGGTCGGCTTCACTGGCTCCCGCCCCAAACTGGTTTAACGACAGCGCCAGCGTTCGGGTGGCATCCGGAAGCGTGGTCCCTGCCGCCTGGGCCAGCGTTAACGCGCTTTTGGTCGCCGCCGTCAGCCCCGCAGAGGTACTCAGCAGTTCAGGCTTTGCCGAAGCCATCAGCTTAATGGCCTCGGCAGCCTGCGATGCGCTGTATTCCGTTGTGCGGCCCATTTCCTGCGCTGCCTGATCGTACAGTTTCATCTGCGCACTGGTGGCACCGGTGATGGCCTGCAAATCCGACAGGGACTGGCTGTACTGCCGCGTAGTGTTAATAATGGTGCCCAGCGATAAACCCGCCCCGGCAAAACCTGCCAGCCTGCCAGCCAGCCCTGATACCGAAGCAGAAACACGCTTATAGGCATCCTCCGTCTTTTTCGCATCAGCCTGGGCATTGCGGTTAAACTGGCGTGACTGACTCTCAGCGCTGCCGTAGGCGCTCATCAGCTGCGATTTAAAGTTCGCTGCATTCAGATGCAGCCCAACGGCAAGAGAGGCAACGTCACCCATTACATTAATACCTTCATAACTGCCGCACACTGCGCATCCAGACTCGGATTCACGGCGGCGGTGGGGGATTTAACAGGGGGCGGATTACTGTCAGGCTCTTCCCGGCAAGGCTTTTTGAAAATGCCCTGTTTGAGGAAGAAAGCCCGCCAGTGGAAAAGCGTGTCAGCCGGAAGCGCCGCAATTTTTGACGGGTCAGGCTCGCCCCAGCGGTCGGCCAGCCAGAAAATCAGCTCCAGCCAGGGCGAGTCACTCAGTTTTTTTCGGCGGTTTCCAGCTTACCGATGGCGTGCTTTTTCACTTTGTCGATGGCATCCAGAAGCACAACGTTATCGTGTGCCGCCAGCAGCTCCTTCGCCGTGGGTTTGTCTTTGGCTTTAATCGGCGAGCCGTCAGGCTGAACCAGGCTGTCGATAACAATCTGTACGCTCAGCTCAGACGCCAGGCGGGCATTGCCAGAGGTCTGCGCCTCGATGAGTGCATCTTCATGATCAATAAGCTCAGCCGCCGTCAGCCGACGCAGGTAAACCTTTGTGCCTAAAATTTCAGTTTCAGTAGGCGTGGATTTCGTTTTGAGCAGTGCATTTTTCAGTGCGGAGAGGCTAAATTCAGACATGGTGTATCCTGTTTTTCAGACGAAAAAAAACCGCCCGGAGGCGGTGTATATCGGGAAACAGATTACGCTCCGGCATCTGGTGCCGGCGCGGCGATCCCCCATTTAATGTTGTTTTGCTTACCCTGCACCGTAATCTGGATAACTTCACTGGCAGGCGCTGTGATTTCGTTCATCTGCCAGCCTGAAAGCGCAAGGATCATTGAAGCCGTTCTTTTGTTCGGCAGCTCAATATAAAACTGAACGGTCTTACGCTGTTCTGCAGCATTGAGGAACGCGGTGAAATCTTCGTTTTCCGGGTCGTCAATGAATCCCAGCGATTTCTCCGGCCCTTCCGGCAGGTCTGACACCGACTGCTTACTCTTGTCCAGCAGGGTGGTACAGTCGACAAATCCTCCCGTCTGACCTGTCGCGCCCAGTGCCTTACAGTTAATCAGGGGTTTGAGCGCCGCCACAGCGGCCCCCACCTCGCCGAACTTCACCACCGTCCCGGCAGGAAGCATTGCGTACTCAGGGGATGATTTTGGCGTGTTATTTTCATCAGCCATAATGATTCTCTCTTAAATAGTGGGCAGCGGTTGCTACCTGTTCTGAATACCATTGCGGATTTCAACGGTCAGAATGCGCAGAACCTGCCGGACGTTGTAATCCAGTGCCGGACGGATGAATGGATCGGCAACCTGTTTCACCGTACCGAACTCTTGGGCCAGCGCTTTCATGTAATGCTTCTTGCTGGGGCCAACCCGAAGGGTGACCACCGTATTTCCGCGACCTTTCCGCGTGGATGAGCGAATTTTGATGGAATCACGCATATGCTGCTCTGCAGAGGATGCATCGTCGAAGCCGGCATGTTGTTTCATGTCGTCTTCAACCACTTTCAGCGCCTCACGCCCCGCGTCACGTAACACCTTCGTGCCGACCTTTTCACCGAGTGCGATAAGCTGCCGCTCCAGCTCGTCCAGCCCTTTTACGTCCATAGTGATCATGGTGAGGCATCCCGGTAGTGAAAGGTGAAATCCCGGACGAGCCGGTACTGAATATTGCCGCTGGTCAGTACCGATTTACTCTGCTGTATTCCACCCCGGACCACATTCTGCACGGGAAAGCCCTCCAGCTGGCCATGCACGATAGCGGTCCATTCCGCGCTGATTTTCTTATCCAGCTGTAACAGGCGGGTGTAGTCATTAAGCAGATAAATCGCTATCTGGAAGCGACCCGCAATCAAGCCTGTGCGCAACAGTCCGGCGTACAGCTCCGGATCGGAGATACACTGGTAAGTAATTCCCTCCTGCAGCTCATCAGGCAGGAGCAGAGGGTAAACATCCAGCCCGGTCAGGCGTTCAAGTGCTGCCTTTAATGCCAGCTCGATCATGACGTGCGTCTGCCTCCCCTGTGATGATGATGCGGTCCGCAAGACGTTCGACGTTACGAACGGTATAAACCCGGTCAGACGTCGTTATTTTCCAGTCGATATCAATATTCAGGTTCGGATGAGTGGTAAAAAGACACGTTTCAACAACCTGTTGTTGATCCAGTGTGCGGATCTTTCTGCCCGAGACCAGCTCGCGCTTCGCCCAGGCTTTCCCGGTCGTGACCAGTTGCTCCGGCAGCTGTTCACCCAGCGGTCCCCGACCGGATTGCATATACCCAATCGAAAGACGGCAGGTCATCTCTTCCGGCTTCAGGCTCATACGGTGTTCTCCTGCAACGGGAAAAGAAGATGCCGGACCGGAGCCGTCTCCAGCCACTGACCGGTGAAACCATTCAGATACGCATCCCCGACCAGATACTGCATGGCCAGCTGGATATCTTCATCCGCCACAAAACCGCGTACACCTTCCGGCAGCGCCTGCAGTTCGTCGTCGCTTCCCACCAGTTTGCAGTAGTAGTCACGTTCAATACTCTTCTGCGCAGCCGCCACCATTTTAGTGAGCATGCCGTCATGCTCCGTGAAATCCGGCTCCAGACGGAGCTGGGTTTTCACGTCATCCAATGTCAGTATCATGGTCATCGGCTCCCTTGCGGGGACTCAGCGCCTTTTCCGCATCTTCTGGCCATACCGCAATATGGCGTTCAACCAGTTTTTCTGCGTACTCAGTATCAAAACAGGCCGTATCACCGCGTGAATAACGATGATAGGGTCCCAGGAAAAAAACCGCTTTCCGCATCACTTCTGCTCCCGTCAGGACCGTGGCCCCGTTTGTTTCACTTCCGGTCAGATCAACACCTGTATCACCTGAACCCGCTGCAGTATTCTGACCGTCATCCCCGTCCACTGTATTTTCCGGCGTCAGTTCATCCGGCTTTTTCACATCACCGGCTGCAACCGCCGCTGCCGCTGCTTTTGCCGCTTTCGTCGTCATCGTTTTGCTCCTGAAAAGAAAAAACCCGCTGCTGCGGGCTTGGGGAATTACGTGCTTTTACGCTGTGCGACCGTGGTCGCACAGAGTGCAGGACCGGTTAAAACAGCACTTTTGTCCCGAGAACAAGACCTTCCGGATGACGGAAGCCGATATCGTGCTCCGTCACCACGCGAATCAACGACTGGTTACGGGAGAACGCGGAAACCAGATTTCCGTCCCCGTCCTGATAGGAGGCTTCCTGCGAAAACGACACCTTCATGTTGCCGTCTTCACCGATAACCACGTCATTAAAGTCAGCGAAGTAAATTTCCGACTCTTTGCCAGCGTCACCGAGGTTTGCCGGGATAGCGCTGGTACGCTGAATCTGAAATCCCTTCAGCATCCCCTGGGCCATTTCCGGGTAGACCTTATTACCGTTACCGTCGCGCAGCCCGAACAGTTTCATGTAGGTACGGTTCGACATGCCCCAGCCGCAGCTGATCATGTTGCTGTTCCCGTCCATCGCCATCAGGATGATGCTGTCGAGATAGGTATCAATCGTCTGCAGATTAACCTCTGCAGCAGCTTCCCACGGCAGCAGGCGGTTCCACTCAGTTGCTCGCGTTTTCATACCGACAGGCGTATCACCGGTACCGTCATCGCGCATAAAGGCTTTATCTTCACGAACAGAGATCGCGGTCAGAATATCCTGCAGGACCAGCTGCTCCACGTTGTAGCCAGCACGACCAATCAGCTGGTTTGAGATTGGAACCATTGCAATCATGGTTTTCGCAGTGAGTTTCACATCATCGAAGCGCGCTTCTGATGTTTTCGCATCCTTGCCTTCCCCGGTGTAGCTCGCCGTCGCACCACCTGCCAGACGCGGCAGCGCCATGTTGCCGTTCGGCAGCGGAATGGAGCGAGCGCCCAGCTTACGAACGATGGTGCGATCGCGCAGCAGTTCGATCACCTCGCTGTGCAGGTTTTGCGGAATAAGAACACCGCCTGACGCGGCGGCAGTGTTGATGGCCATCGAGACAGACTGGTCATTCAGTTCTTCAGCTGCAAATTTAGCAGCATCCTGAACGTTACCCTGTGCTGCCGCAATCGACATCACCAGACGGGTCATGCCTGCGCCGGTATATTGCTTTGGCTCAGCCTTAATGCTGATACCTGGAGTCTGCTGTGTGCCTTTAACCGGTTTGGCGACAAGCGCTGCAGCACGTTCAGCCGCTTCCAGACGCTCAATCTTGGCGCTGATATCCGTGAACTGCTGCTGCAGGCTGGCAAATTCGGTTAACTGCTCCGCAGTCAGCGTACCGCCACCAGTTTCTACTGCCGCCAGTACCTGAACCTTCTGATTAATACCCGCACGTTCACGACGCAATTCTTCAATATGATCCATGTTTTTCTCTCTTTTTGGCATAAAAAAAGCAGCCTGTTGGCTGCTTTCTGGTAATGACGCGTTAGCGCCGGGTTACATTCTGGTTTGCAGGTCCATCGCGGCTGCCTGCAACTTTATGGAAGTGGTTTGTTGAGGTTGTTTGTACTTTGCCGCAATGGCATTAATCGCGGACTGAGGATCCGAAACTTCATCAGCAAGACCAGCAGAAATGGCATCAGCGCCGAAATAGATTCCGGCCTGTGTGTTAATCACCGTCTGAGGGGCAAGTTTCCGGTATTCCGCTACAGAGGTAATAAACGTCTCGTACATATCGTCAATCATCCTCTGGAACATTCCCCGAGCGTCTTCACTCAGTGGCTCATGTTGTGTACCGTTATTTTTGTTATCTCCCCGAAAAATCGTGGTGAATGTTAACCCCATTTGCTCTTCCATCCTGGAAGTATCCAGGTGTTCCATGATCACTCCAATCGAGCCGACTCCACTGGTCTGGCTGACTACAATTTTGCTGCAGGCCGAAGCGATAAAGTAAGCCGCAGAATAGGCGCTGTAGTTCACAATTGCAGTAATAGGCTTAGTTTGACGTGACTGGAAAATATAATCGGCCAGTTCCTTGCATCCAACCGCCGCACCACCACCAGAATTTATATCCAGCACAATTTCACTGATGGAAGGGTCATTTAATGCAGCATGCACCTGGCTACGTATGCGCTCATAGCTGGTAAGTTCCGAACACATTGCAGTAATTTGCCCACGACGTGGAACCAGAATGCCGTGAACAGGAATAACAGCCATTCCACTAGCTGGTTGAACCAAATCTGGCGCCTGATTGTTATCAGGATTCTGTGTCATGTGAATTCCAGCCTCTTCTGATAATCCCTGAATACGGGGAACCAGCACAGCTTTTACAGAATCCATTGTCTGTCGTGTCACGTAATGTGGAACACCAAAGACCATAGCCGCCAGATGCGGCAGATTAATTAAATTTTTTGTCATGATGTTTACCAGGTCAGCCCGCACTGCGGGTGATATTCAGTTTCTGGACAGAATAGAGTTGATTTCTGCCAGTTGTTTTGCTGTTGGCGTGTTATCGCCAGGTAAGATTTGTTTACTGTCGACCATATTCAGAGGCGTCAGGTATTTGTCCCCTCCGGCGATGGGTGGAAGGTTCTCCATGCGGCGAATGTCGTTAACCGATAACCAGCCCCACTGGCGGCCTAATGCATAAGATTCATAGCGTGACTTCTGATCACCGCGCAGCAGGCCAGAAACATTGAATTCAATGTACAGATCACTGCGCTCGCTGGGTAAAAGCAGATCGCGCATTAATGCGCCTTCATGGCGCTTCAGCCAGGCCAACAGCGTGTACATCACAAACTGCAGCCCCTGGTGCTCAATGTTGTTATTCGTGGCTTTCGCCAGCATCTGCACCATATGGGGCGGGATTTTATAGAGCCGGCACACTTCCTCCACGCCCCATTGACGGGACTGTAACAGCTGCGCTTTCTCATTATCCTGAGATAGCTGTTTGTAGCTCATCCCTTCCTGAAGCAATGCAACAGAGAATGCGTTCCTGACGCCGGAATATCTGTCCGTCCACTTTGCCAGCAGGCGGTCGATAGCATCCTGGCTTTTGATCGTCGGAGCGTCTTTTGGACGTTCAATAACGCCGCTCATCGTTGTACCACGGCGAAAGACCTGAGAAGCATGCTCTTCCACGGCGAGGTTTAGCCCAAGAACATCCGCGTTCGTCTGGATTGGGGAACTGCCGATATAGCCATCCAGTGAGAAGACCTTCACATGATGCATCATGCGCATTGGCAACGTTTCGCCAATTTCGGGTAGTTCATAATATGGCATCCCATCCGGGCCTTTCAGGACAATGACCTTTTGGGGATTAACCGGGATTAATTCGCGGGGATAACCTTTCCCGTCCCTGTCGATGATCGAGTAGCAATTTCCCTCCAGGCCAAGCAGGCCCTGCTGCTGTTCAAAGTATTCAAATGAAGTGTCTTTTTTGTTGGGCTCGGAATGAATCAGATCATATACAGGGTGGTCAGTCGCCCGTTCACGGCCTCCGTTAGCGCCTCGCCTGTAAAGTTCACACGGCAGCTGCGCCACCGATTCTGCCAGAAGCGTTACACATGCCCGGACCGCCGATAACGCCATTGCGGTTTCAGAAGTGATAACGATCCCCGCCTTGCTCTGGCTGGAACTCACACCACCCAGCATCGCCTGCCAGAAACTACCACCAGACTGAGATTTACCCCGAAACATCTGGGGAATGAACATTATTCACCCCCTGATTTAATTACGCTGGCAGACATTGATTTCGCGATTAAAAATGACCACAGCAGGCAGATTGAACCGCCAGTAATAAGCCCGGCTGCAGGTGAAATAAGCCAGGCACCGGCAGACAGTAACGCGGCTCCGGCGAGGCCGATAAAAAAACTTAAAAACGTCATTAGCATGCTACATCTTCCTCGTCGTAAACGGATGAATTACTCGCCCGGCTATTCAACATTGCCCGTCCGATTGCCATAATCAGCGAAACCGCGCCATCGATTTTGTTTTCGTTATGCTCTTTGATGGGTTTAACCACATCGTCATTACCGGGCAAATACTTCCCGACGACGTTGCTGATACACCAGCTCATAATCGGGTTCCCGTCGTGATGAAAGCGGCCTGACTCAATGGCGGCTTCCAGCTCCTTCGTCGGATCAGACATATTGGTGTAGTTCTGAACAATAGTGATCGGATTAAGGCTTTCATCAGCCAGATCATGTGAAAGCCCCGTCGCGCCGAACGGGTCAATCGGTGACTCACTGACTGGGTTGAGCTTGTTTGCCGCCTTGGCCTCTTCAAGGATGTAGCGGTAATCAACTTCAGCGCCATCAGTAACTGTAAGCAGTCCCATTTCAACCCATTTCTGAAATCGCTCCGCAGTACGACGATCTTCGTTCTTTTCAACGCTGAATACTGCGTCGTAGGGAACCCAGAAGCGGGGAGCAACGCTGTAGTAATGTGTCTTGCCGTCAATTTCCCTGGTGAACAACCGCGCCATACTGTTCATATCCAGCTTGCGCGCCAGGTCGAAAGACAGAACACATGGCTGTCCTTCGAATTGCTCCAGCGTAAGTGTCTTATCCTCACAGTTCTGCCAGGAAACCAGGTTGTAGAAAGCAGCACGGGCTGCAACCCAGATGTTGAGGTGTTTAGTTTTAAATACACCAGCCTGACGGGCGTTATTAATAGCTCTCTGTTGCTGGCTGAGGAGAAAGTCACGATAGACCGACACGCCCATATTCGGGTTAGCTTTTTCCAGCACTTTAGGATCGGTCCAGTCATCCCCCTCGTCGACGGTGTATATCACGCCGAACAATTCCTCATTCGGTACTGTGCCATTCAGCATCTCAATCACTTCACGCCGTTTGTCGTAGCATGGCCCCTCAATGTTGTAACCCGCCGTCGTGATCGCCCACATTAGTGGTTGTCGCCGCGCCCCCATACCCGTCAGCATAGTGGTGTAGAGCGAATCTGTGGGATGTTCGTGATACTCGTCAACAATCGCACAGTGCGGTGAAGCGCCGTCCCCAGGGTTACCAATCAGCGGCTCAAAACGCGCGCCATCTTCTGGCCGGTTCAGGTTGGATGCATTAACTTCGATCCCGAACGCTTCCACCAGCAGCGGTGTGCGCTTACACATCAGACGAGCGGGCCTGAATACTTCCCACGCCTGCTTTTCAGTTGTGGCCCCGGAATATACTTCAGCGCCAAACTCGTTATCACAGGTAAAACAGTACAGCGCCACACCTGCCGAAATAGCTGATTTCCCATTTTTACGCGGTATCTCCGTGTAAACCTCGCGAAATCGTCGAAGCTTCGACCCTTTCTGGACCCAGCCAAAGGCGCAGCACACAATAAACAGTTGCCATGCCTCCAGAGTGATCGGCATCCGCTTGAATGCCCACTCTCCTTTTGTATGTGGCAACAACTGGATAAATTTCGCGGCCTTTTCTGCCATGTCTTTATCGAAGCGGTAACGAAATTTCTTACTCTTTTCAGCCGCCATGTCATCGATATGACGCTGGCAGGCCTGAATGACAAACTGGCACGCCGGAATTTTCCCCCGCACAACGTTGCGGGCGTATTGATTCGCGGCGTTTACGTTGGGGTACGATTTCCGGCTCATGAGTTGATCATCTTCAGGAATGGGTTAGAGGCTTTCTTCTGTCCGGCAAGGCCGATCAGTCGTTGACGACTGCTGGGGTCAAGTCCAAGCATGGAGCCGGTAGAACTCATCTCCGATTCCTGCTCTTTCTTTGCTGTTAGCTCAGGGTTTTTTATCTTTCCCCCCATAGCACCAGTGATAGACAACCCATCTCTGGCGATATTTTTAACCGCCCTGCGCCAGAACTCGTAGGCAACACACCAGCGCTCGAGTACGGCAAGATCGGTAACACACAGTAATCCCTGCCCACATAATTCTTTCGTGGTCAGTTCCCACATGACGGACGCCATTGGCAGACCTTCATCCTCAGAAAACCAGTCAGGTGGTGCCACGCCTTTAATCGGTGTGAATACAGGTTCCTCTTTATTCAGGGCTCGTTTGCCGGGGTTCCCTGCCAGCTCCTTGCGCGCCGTTGGCTTGGGGCGACGCCCGGAACGCCCCGCCGTTCCAGCCATAAGCGACACTCCTGGTTAAATTTCATTTTTCGCGGGTATAAAAATACGAGGAAGCGGGCAGTCCTAAAGAGCGAAAGGTGTCAGGGATTTGATCCCCCCTCCCCCTTGAAGATGACAGCAAGAAAGCATGCAAAAGCAGATACTGGTCATCCATCAGGATGTTCAGCATAGTGTCTTCAGTTAATCTGAATAAATAAACGATGGAGTCTAAGAAATGGATAAAACTAGAAAATATGATAGAGCCTTACAACTTGAGATCCTCAACGCTCTTATAGATTGTGCTCCTAACTCTTTAAACAAGGCACAGGAGCGAGACCTCATTGAGAAGTTTGATAACTATGATCACTTTGTGGCGTGCATGCTATATCTTGAAATGCATAGTCTTGTTTCTACACCCTTCGTACGCAGCGAAACCATGGCTGGCGTTGATTTTATCTTCAACGCCCCATACTGCAACATTACAGAGAAAGGAATTGATTTTCTTCTTGATGATGGCGGCTTAAGTGCAATCCTTAAGGTTCAAACAGTTCGGTTACACAATGACACGATTGTTGCCCTTGAGGATATAATCCGTGTCGCAAATATATCTGAAGATCAGAAGAAGGGATTGATTTCAAAACTCCGAGAGCTTCCGGGAGACGCCATAAAACATTTGACCCTACAGTTACTGACTCAGGGGGTTCTGAATCTGCCGAACGCACTTCGACTAATTCAAACAACCCTCCAGTAGGGCTAAACTCGTCAGAGGGGCGAATTAACTCAAATTTGCCCCATCCCAGTGTTTTACTCAAAAACACCCAAAATTCCTTCCGGGTATCTGCATGAATGTAGAAACTGTTCTTATGCATTACAACAGTGAATATTATCATCGAGTACGTTCTCTTGCTGTCTTTGCTCTGTGGCATTCCCAGCACAACGACTCAAGGTTGGAATCGTCATCAGTACCGCCATGAGCTTTTGGAATGATGTGGTCAACGCTTGCCGCTTTCTTCGCTATCCTCTGTCGGCGATGGTTCTGACACAGGTATTTATCACGCTGAAGGATACGCGCTCGTTTAATTTCCCAGAGTCGCCCGTATCCACGTTCTTGCCTACTCTTTCCTGACTGATAATTCCGCCAGCCGTCACCAGCATGCTGCTGTCGGTGTTGGTCACAATATCCGCTGACATCATTGGTGATTGCCGCACACCCTTTGTGTCGGCATGGGCGTTTAGCACGTGCTGGCATCGGCATAGTCCTGTTTGTTGGATACAAATTGTGTAATAAGCGGAAAGTAAAAATGAACCAGTAGCTGATTAAAAGTTCTCATAAATAGCGAGAATCTGCGCAGTTCTTGCCCCGTAACATCACGGATTACCAGAAAGAAATAAAAATGATAATTATTATCAAAATATTCAAGTAAGATCGCTGGAATAACAAATTCTTAATCTCTCAACAAAATAAGGATTTGTTAAGCTTCATGATTTATGGTCGATGTAACACCCCGTTTGAGGCAAGAATAATGGTCAAATTCTCAAAACTTCAGATTCGCTTACACTGGCTAACCCTGATATTAATAGCGATAACCTATGCAGCTATGGAGCTTCGTGGCTGGTTTCCCAAAGGCAGCAACACCTACCTTCTCATGAAAGAAACACATTATAATGTTGGGGTGTTTGTCTGGTTTTTAATGATAATACGATTAATTATTAAACATAAGTATCATGACCCAGCCATCATTCCACCCCCACCAGCCTGGCAGATGATGGCGGCTAAAATAATGCATATCCTGCTGTACATTTCTTTTTTGGCTCTGCCATTATTAGGTATTACAATTATGGCTTACGGTGGGAAGGACTGGAGTTTCTTAAGTTTTAACATTGCACCTTTCGTTACTCCTGACGGGGAAACAAAATCACTTATTAAAGATATTCACGAAACACTGGCAAACGTCGGATACTTTTTAATCGCAGCGCATGCAGGTGCAGCGTTATTTCATCACTACGTCCAGAAAGATAACACTCTTTTGAGAATGATCCCTGATTGTAACGATAAGAAATAAATACAAATTTTAATGTTTAACATTACAGCAGGCACTCAGTGAATGCCTGCTGGAATGCTCTATGAGTTGGGTTCGTTAAATGATATGTTTCCAAATATAACCATAAGGAGATGAAATGTTTAATTTTCTCAAAACACTCAACAGGCTCATCAATCAAAAAACCACCCAAGAGGTACCGCAGGAATATTCAACCGAGCAGCTTCTGCAGTGGGCTACTGGGTGCATGTTAGAAGGTTTGCCGGACAAGTTTTACGAAGCGAGAATTTCCTGTTTCCGCAACATTGACAATGAAGGACGTACCGCAATCGCTTCAATACATGACGTCAAGTTGACCATAGAAAGCGAATACACTCCTTTCTATCCGCCCGATGATCTTTACGCCACACATTGCATAGAGAAAATGCTTGCTGGAAATAACTGGAGCCAAGCAACTATAACTTTCAACCCAGAAACGACAGCCTTCACATGGGAATAACTTTCTCTTCTATGGCGAGGCTCTGGTATTTTCTATTTCACGTATTCCGGCAAGCTGATTGTTTGCCTTCTCAATGGTGGCCAGTAGCGGGTTAATCCACAGCACTGCCTGGCAGTACGTTATTGAGCTGGCGGCAGCGGCGCTATCACTGACTGTGTCAGCCTCCCCGGTATCGGGGTGCATTGCATTGGCACGTAAACGGTGCGCGTATTCGAGCAGCCCACCAGCGACATCAGCAGGAACAGGCAAATCACAGGTTTTTTCACGTCGTAAAATCTCCCGGTATTCAATGATGGTTTTCTCTGTTCCGGCATCTATTAGCGAATTAAGGCGGTTGGTATTCTCTGCTATCTGGTTAAACCGGTTGAAGTTGAAGGCCTGAGTAGTTATCACCGCCGTCTGTAGCGCGTTGTCGCTACGCAAAACCCGGTTGTCGCTCTCTGACGTGGCCAGCGCGGCATTACTGCGGGCCAGCAGCACACAGAGCACCGAGATGAGGATGATAGCTGCCATCCCAACAAAAACGAGACTTCTGTTCACTGGTCTATCCCCCAGCACGTCAGCGCGCTTTCCTGGTCTCGCCGTTCTACCTGCCCATAACAGCCATTTTTCTGGCCTTTAGTCAGGCGACAATCACGGCCACCGTCTTTAATCCACCAGCGGATCGCTTCACAGGCTCCTTTACGGTCACCAGCGTTAATGCGCTTGTAAAACGTAGATGGGAAGCATTTTGCGGGACCGATGTTATAAGGGCAAAAAGATGCGATACCCGCTTTCTGCGGCTCACTCAGCGGAATTTTGATATTTCGCTCAACCCACGCCAGCGCTTTGTCGCGTTCGATGGCGTTTACCTGGGCACATTTCTCAGCAGAAAGCCTCATGTCCTGAACTACTGGCTTACCATCAACCATCGTGGCACCACGGCAAATAGTCCAGATTCCGCCACCGTCGCGATATGCTGTCAGGCTGTTACCCTCTTTCTCATCCAGAAACTGATCGAGAATCACGGGGGCGGAAGCCCCGGCAAGAATCAAACCAACGACCGCTGCGCTCAGTTTATTCTTCAGCTTTGGTGACATTACCATTAAGCCGGTCCTCCCTTTCCTTTTTCCTGTAATACCAGTTCACTGCACAGGTAATAACAGTGCATGCGATACCGACAATAATTGCCCAGTCGCTCAGGCTTAACCCTGCAATTCTGTCGGCCAACATCCAGGACACCTCTTTTGCTGTTTTAGCTGTTTCGGCATATGCCTTCGCTGATACACCGCAGCCGGTCAGCGTGGTTCCTGTTCCATATGAAAGTCTGCTGTAAATGGTGCTCATTCTGGTCATAGCCTCACCTCCGATTCTTCGGATGGCGCTGTGTGTGATTAAAGGGTCAGGCTTCACGGGCTGGATTTATCAACAAAGCACGTAGCGGATGATTCCCGTGAGCCTGAAATGAAAAAGGCCGCCAGTTGGCAGCCTAAAAATGATGTTTGATAATTTTTCCATCGAGCAAGGTTAGACTAGCCAATTACAGTAGCTTGCTCTCCAATTCAATTCCTGATCTACTACTTGGTTCTAGCAACCAATGAAAAAGGATAGATCGTGAATAATGGGAAAAATGAACGATTCAGAGTGTACTTATCCAGTTTTGATGCGGATATTGCAGCACTAACAGAAGCCTGTAAAAGTATCAGCAACAGTCTTAACTCTGTTTTGGAGAGCACAAAAAGAGAGGGGTTTATAAACCCGATTCAAGTTTTCATAGATTCTTTAACACTGAATCAGCCCGAAACACATTCTAATATCTGGGTAGCCGTTAATTCATCATGGCAGATTGCAGAAGAAGCCAGGCTAAAACTTGAGAAATTTGGTTATAAGACTGGTGAAATTATTTAAATATCCTCCGGCATAGCCGGAGGTTTTTCTGATACGCCTATAAGGCTCTGTTTCCAGTTGCGTCCTAACAGGCGCATACGATCTTACATATACATCACACTTCGTTACTTATGACCCGTGAACGGGCTACCCGGATAAATGCGCCAAACACCACACCGTAATCGGTTCCGGTTAACAGTTCATAGACACTGGCCCCCGTCAGGACACCACCAGCCAGCCCAGTACCGGAAATCGGATCGGGCATTTAGCCCCCTCTAAATTGCTGTGAGTCCTCTCAGGAATGAGGGGAATAAAAAAAAGGCCGCCATGCGGCAGCCTCGAAGTAAGTACGGTTGTTTACAATGGTGGAGAGAGAGGACCTTCTAACACCTCTGCTTCACCGTTATGGCAAATGTCATCGCCTCTGGTCAGATGCCAAACACCTGTGATTATTTTCCCCGTTTCCAAGTCATCAACAGTGTCATTCGTGTAGTACGCTACCTGTACAACACCGACATGCTGAATCCAGTAATACCCTTCTTTCATAAGCTCCTCCGCGATACTCAGCAGATAGTATAGAGCAGTACAAATAATGCTGTGGTGCAGGAAGCCACAACTTAATCTTTGCTATAAAGTAATTTCGAAAGATGACGATAATGGGTAATAAATGTAAGGCCAGAGGAACCACCATGAGCATGACAGTTAGCACTTTGGGTCAGGACATACTGCAAAGCACAGTAAAACAAGCACCTTCAAGTACTGGAAACTCTGTTTCACAACAAATTCAAAACCTTAAAAAACAAATTGGTGAGTTGACAAAAGAACTCAGCGCCATGGGTTCAAAAATAAATGAAGTAACCTCCGAGGAGGAGGCAAAACTGCTTAAAGAGCAGATGGAGATGATTCAAAGGCAAATCGAGTCTATATACGCCAAAATTGCTCAATTACAAAAACAAGAAGCAGAAAAAAACCAAATGGCATCGGTAGCATTACCTTCAGTAAGTGACAAATCAGGTTCGAACGCTGCAGGGAATAATACTAAAAATATTGATGTCTACGTTTAGCAGTGACCCCCTATCATTTTTCCTCTGAGTTAGAAACGAAAAAGGATTGCGAGAACTTGTTTTCGAGTTAACGATTTCAGATCGACGATATGACAGGGGTACTGGTGCTATGCACCTCGCGAATACCCCTGTCGTATCGCCGGAAACCAAAAACCCCGCGGTGGCGGGGTTCTCGTTATGTTCAAATTGTTCGCTTTTTGTCGCTGCCATAGTGGCGCAGCTCTGCCAAGCATGAATGAATTATCTGATTTTCTGGCCCGTTTTCAACACCATTATCAAAAAATAGCATCAATAGCTAAAAAATGATTTCAGTGAGTCTATTCAGATAACAGTTTGCGTGCTTCCAAAAAGACCTTTGCTCTGAATATTTCTAGGCACCAGCGCACGCGCTTTCTCGCCTCCCCATCAGTTAACCATGGCGCAATCGCCTGCAACTCCCGGGTTATGTCTGAGATTTTTTTTCGGGTGGTGTAATACTGAAGACCGACCACATAAACCGGATCATTAATATCCAGCGCCTGCAGTACGCATTGCTCAACAAAATCGACATCATCATTATGCAGGGCTTCATCAATCACACTAGCGGATGACTGCGGCCAGAGAATGCTATGTGCCCTGTTCATTGCCTGCTGTCCACGGAATCCCTCTTCTCTCGCCTGATTTAACGCAACAGTGAATCGCTCTAACGCCTTATCTGACCAATTCCGTCCTTTAATAACATTCCAGCATGCATGACTTCGCGGCAAACGGGGTGCAGTTTTCCCTCCCACACCCTCGCCCCATATAGTGAGCAGGGATTTAATCCATCCGGACTGGATCCCTGTAAGGAGAATACATTTACCCAGCCAGCTTTTGCGTGGAGCAGAAGCCGCTTTACCCAGCGCTTCCAGATGATTGCGGCGTTGACGTGGTGTCATCCTGTTCTTCTCCTTACGCCAGAACGCCAAGCCCATAAGCCCGGTCCAGCACTCTGATTATCATTACCGGCTGAGGAACATGTTTTTGCTCAAACTTCACCGGGTCGTTATGTAGTTCTGTATGGCACTGACGACACAAAGGGATCGCGAAAATATCATGCGCTTTCGTAGCCATCCCTCCCTGCCCCCAGCCGATTAAATGGTGTGGGTCATCTGATGGTTTGCCGCAGCATTCGCAGGGCTGTGTTTTAATCCATTCCAGATACCCGGGGGCCGTCCAGCGGATCCTCTTCGGACGTTTCATATAGGTTTGCGGGGACTCGGGATCTACCAGGACACCGACTACGGGTTTAATCGCTGGAACTTGCGCTGGTGGCATGTTCACGGTTACTGCGTTGGCTCTGGCTGTAATGATGCTGGTGGCGGTTACACCCGGTTCGATATCGCATTCACGCATGACTGAATGATGCTCTTTCGAAGGAATACGTAGCGACCGACTGGCTGCTGATTCGGGAATTGCGTCGGTAACTCCCATTCGAACCGCCCACCAGCAAAGCTCAGCCAGCGACAACTCTCTGGAAGAATCCATATTTAGCGCCACCATGATGCTGTTAATAATCCAGTTAATAACATTACGTCTCGCCAGCTCTGCAAGTTGTTCGCTGTAGTGGTCACGCAGATGGTTATCACAATGTCCACACAGGAGAACCGATCCGGGTTCATGACGCAGAGTGGTTAACTCGTGATAATGGTAATTGCTGTGTGGCCACTGGCAGCAGCTACCGCCATAACGCAGAAGCCAGTAATCAAGACCACTAAAACCACCAGCAGCCTTTATAACTTTTTCATCCTGGAAGAACGGCCACAGGGATTCGTCACTGGCCAGCGGCTGGCGAACGTCAGGAACAGGGCCTGCAGGCAACCTTTCCATGCTTGCAGGCTGACTTTCCACCAACACACGTTCACAACTGAATAATGACATTAGCTCGCTGCCCGGTTTGAGCAGCACAATTCCAAGCTCACGCGCAACCACCGGCTTCAGCAGCGCCCTCATTCTGCAATCTCCCCGATAATTATTTGTCCCTTCTCTCCCCATAATTTTGTGATGCGTGAATCCCAGATGTGAGCATCATCTTCGTAAATAGCATCCATCAGGGCTTTCATCATGTTGTCGAAATCAGGTTTAGCCTGATGTGGTTTACCATTGAACTCTGTCCGTTTCTTATTGCTCCAGCTCGCTGGCATCGGAAGAATGAAGGTGACATGCGAACCGCTTTCCGGCAGCTCAACACCCTGCAGACGAACTTCATCACAGAAAGCCCGGTAACGCAGAACCTCGGGGCGTTTTTTCCATTTGTCAGCGCGCGTCATTCTGGGCTTGCCCATTGGGGTGATATCGTAGACTTTCACATTCACCTCCAGATCCGTTGTTGCCAGGTTCTCTCCTGACGCGGAGGCTTAGATGCTTCTGGCAAGAACGCGCTGATCGTCCAGTGAATGAAGTCATTATCCAGACTACGCTCTGTCTTAATCTGCTTTGCGCGATAGCGGGCTTCCAGTTCATCAGCCTGCTCAGTGGTGAGTTGAGTATGTTGAAACCAGCTTTTCTTCATAACGCACCTCTGGATGCGGCAAAAAGAAAATCGCTGGCGTTAGTTAACGTCAGTATGTGGGATTGCTTGAATTGATCTTGCGCCATGGGCTTTTCTCCTGTGGCGCAGCAGGTATAGGTTGTTCAGGCCTATGACGGGAGTGTAACAGATTTTTGGGTAACGCGATAACCAGCCCTTTCCAGCATCTGAGTAAACAACGTAGGTGTACCAATAATTTCATTATCCTGAAGAGGCAAAAATGACACCATGCTATCGCGTCGGTACATCAGGGCGCGCTCACACTCAGGAAATGATTGCAGCCTGGCAACGATGACTCCATCGTGACATCTGATGACTGCGTAGCCTTTTTTGGGCAATCCTAATTTTTCTTTCACTTAAACTCCCCCATGCAAACGGGATAAAAGTAACACCCAAAATAATTAATAAAACCAGTCGTCAGCACTTTCCCAGGTTTCCTGGAGGATAGTCTCTATTTTCTTTTTATCTTCCTTGTCACCACCAAGAACACTTAAGCCATCAGAGCCTGTACGACGTATGCTCAGGCTGCAGTTCTCATACTGATTACCCAACCTTTTAAGTAACTCTTTCTCCAGCGCCGGCACTGCTCCCTTTGGAAGTTCTTTAGTACGATCAATGGTGAGTTCAACTTTCATATTAGCCTCCACTGCATATACTGTATATTTGTACAGTACACCGATACATTGAAATGATCAATGACTTAAGAGCACAAATTGCTAACCTTAGCCTATCAATTTGATGCAAAAAAACCCGCCGAAGCGGGTTCAATCCAATGCGGATTTGTTGTTTGAACACCATAGCAAGTATGGAGATATCAAAGCCCTTAAATTTGGATAACTGTATTGATTGGGATTGATTGCACAACTTTCATACGCTCGCCCCCCTGCAACTTTTTCTGGTTCTGTCTAACATTCCCAATCAAAATAACAACTGTGTCAGGTATCCCATAATAATCGCCATGCCCAAAATAACGGTCAGGAATGCAGCAATCAAGGGTGTTTTGAACATTGATTTAAGCAGTATTACTTCCGTCAGACTAGCTCCTGCGCTACCAATAATCAGAGCCATTACTGCTCCCGTTCCCATGCCTTTATCCATCAAGACTGATGCCAACGGAATTACTGCCTCAGCACGTATATACAACGGTATTCCAATAATTGCACTTAGTGGAATCGCAAACGGATTATCATTCCCAGCATGAGCAGCAATCCACTCTGCAGGTATAAAACCGTAGATAAACGACCCTATAACAATACCTAACATCAGATAAGGTAATACATCTTTAAATTGAGTCCAGGCATCCTGAAATGCCAGTCGTATCGCACCAGGCTCTCTTACTACACTTTTCGGGAAGAATTGTTTATTTGTTTGGCCCGTCTCGCAGCTCAATTCACAATTTGTGCCCCGAAATGCTGAGAAACTCTTAAACGTTTCTTGTGGTTTAGAACAACTATTAGCCCCTATGTCCTGTTGATTTGATACAGAACAGCAAGCTGAAACACTCTGTAGTTTAGTTTCAGGAGTTTTTCCACTGCTAACACCACAACAGCTAGCCAGCGGTTTTGATGTTTCGACAATATGTCGGTCAAAACCAAGCACATCTAACAAAATACTTGCCAGTACGGAAACTGTTGCAGCTATAACAGCGTATAGCAGGGTAACTTTCCAACCAAAAGTAACCCACATCAGACCAATGATTATCGGGTTGAGCAGAGGTGAAACAAACAAGAATGTAAGTGTTGGACCGAAGCCTGCTTTTGCTGATAACAGTCCGCGTAACATGGGAATTGTAGAGCAGCTGCAAAACGGTGTTACAGCTCCTAACAGCGATGCAAGTATGTAACCTCTCCCCTTTCTCGCCCCTAACATTCTTTGAATCTTTTGGTCCGGAATTTTTTGCCTGATAAGGCTAACACCCGCACTAATCAGAAAAAAAAGCGCAGACAACTCGACAGCAAGAAACAAGAACATCTCTGCCGCGTTAGTAAACATAGAAATCCAGCTATTCATGAAACCCCCTATAAACCATATTTCTAGAATAATCGAATTATTGAGGTTAGATCAACATATTTCTGGTATTATCGAAATATCAATAGATGAGGAAGGTACCATGCAACTAGAAGAAGTAGCTAAAGCTATGAAAGAATTAGGACATCCAACACGTTTGTTTATTTTCAAACACCTTGTTAAAGCCGGTGAACAAGGTTTACCTGTAGGTGATCTACAAAAACAACTTGCGATTCCATCTTCAACACTGAGTCATCATATATCCGCACTTGTTTCCGTAGGTCTGGTCAAACAAAATCGCGAAAGCCGCTCCTTAATCTGCGTTTCTCAATATGACAAGTTAGAGTCGATTATTGATTTTCTACGCGAAGAATGTTGCATCAACAGTCCAAAGATTTAAATCGAGGCAATCCATTGTTTTTATTTGATAAAGGAGCCGCCTAAATAACAGGCGGCTCTCCTGTCGCTTATTTCAATTTTTTGCCTGCATCATCAACGACTTTCTCGCCATCTTCCTTGGCGAAAGCCCCTTTCTGAGCATCAGGAAGGATATCCAGAACAACTTCAGAAGGACGGCACAGTTTGGTTCCCAGCGGTGTTACAACGATGGGGCGATTAATCAGGATCGGATGCTGCAACATAAAGTTAATTAACTGGTCGTCAGTAAATTTATCTTCGGCAAGACCCAGTTCCTCATATGGCTCGACGTTCTTACGTAGTAACGCCCGGACGGAAATGCCCATATCAGCAATGAGTTTGACCAGCTCATCGCGTGAAGGTGGAGTCTCAAGGTAAAGAATAACGGTCGGCTCATTACCGCTGTTGCGGATCATCTCCAGCGTGTTACGCGATGTGCCGCAGGCTGGGTTGTGATAAATGGTGATGTTGCTCATATCAGTATCTCATTACAAAGTGAAAGAGAGACGTAGCGCCAGCGCGGCCAGCGTTACAAACAGCACAGGCAGAGTCATGACGATCCCGGTGCGGAAATAGTATCCCCAGGTGATGGTCATATTCTTCTGTGAAAGTACGTGTAGCCAGAGCAGCGTTGCCAGGCTACCAATAGGGGTAATTTTCGGCCCCAGATCGCAGCCAATGACGTTGGCATAAATCATTGCTTCTTTGATAACGCCCGACGCGGTACTGCCATCAATCGACAATGCGCCAATCAATACGGTAGGCATGTTATTCATGATAGAAGAGAGGAATGCGGTCAGGAATCCCGTTCCCAGCGTGGCTGCCCACAGGCCTTTATCTGCGAGTAAGTTCAGCACGTCAGACAAATATTCTGTCAGCCCTGCGTTACGCAGCCCATAGACCACCAGATACATTCCCAGCGAGAAGATCACGATCTGCCATGGTGCCCCACGCAACACTTTACCGGTGTTAATGCCGTGACCTTTTTTTGCCACAGCAAACAGGATTGCTGCCCCTACTGCTGCAATGGCACTGACCGGAATACCCAGTGGTTCGAGTACAAAAAAGCCCACTAATAAAAGAATTAATACAATCCAACCTGTTCTGAATGTTGCCAGATCTTTGATGGCTTTTGCGGGCTCTTTCAGTCGTGCAATATCATAAGTGGGCGGGATATCTTTGCGGAAAAATAGATGCAGCATCACCAGAGTGGCGACGATGGCGGCGATATCCACCGGCACCATTACCGAGGCATATTCCGTGAATCCCAGTTTGAAGAAATCAGCCGAAACGATATTGACCAGGTTCGATACGATAAGCGGCAAGCTGGCGGTATCGGCAATAAACCCTGCGGCCATCACGAAAGCAAGTGTGGTGCTTTTACTGAAGCCAAGCGCCAGGAGCATAGCGATAACAATCGGCGTCAGAATAAGTGCCGCGCCATCGTTGGCAAACAGTGCCGCGACTGCCGCGCCGAGCAGAACGATATACGTAAACAGAAGGCGGCCACGACCGTTCCCCCAGCGAGAAACGTGCAGCGCTGCCCATTCGAAAAAGCCTGACTCATCAAGCAACAGACTGATGATAATAACGGCGATAAATGTTGCCGTCGCGTTCCAGACGATATTCCACACCACCGGAATATCAGCAATGTGAATCACACCCGATGCCAGAGCCAGTACGGCCCCCAGCGTGGCGCTCCAGCCAATCCCTAATCCCTTTGGCTGCCAGATAACCAATATGATGGTCAGGATAAAAATGGCTCCTGCCAGTAACATATAACCTCCTGAAAGGGCAGCAATGCTGCCCCGAATGATGGTAATAACTAACCCGCGAGTTGTTTGAGTTTATCGATGCCGGTTGGTTCTGACGCCAGTACGGGTACAAGTGCTACACGGCTGGCATGTAGATTTTTAACGCTCTCGATCTGCGGACGTTCCTGCTGCGCTCGCAAGCGGAGCAGCGGTGAACGGGTATCCGCGATGGAAAGGCTGTTATTGATAATCCAGCCCCAGGGGTGAATTCCTGCACGTTCAAGGTCGGCCTGTAAATTTGCCGCCTCAAGTACCGGCGTGGTTTCCGGTAGCGTGACCAGTAACACTTTGGTTCGCTCCGGGTCCTGCAGTTGCATCATCGGTGTGGTGAAATGGCCTTTTTCCCCCATTTTTCTGGCAATCTCGCGGTGATATGCCCCGGTGGCATCAAGCAGCAAGAGCGTGTGTCCGGTCGGTGCCGTATCCATCACCACGAAGCGCTTACCCGCCTCGCGAATCACCCGTGAAAAGGCCTGGAATACCGCAATTTCCTCGGTGCAGGGTGAGCGTAAGTCCTCTTCCAGCAGGCGTTTTCCCGCATCGTCCAGTTCTTTTCCCTTCGTCTCAAGAACATGCTGACGATAGCGTTCAGTTTCCTCGAGAGGATCGATCCTGCTGACCTGCAGATTGTTGAGGCTGCCGTTGAGGGTTGTGCTGAGATGCGCTGCAGGATCAGATGTTGTCAGATGGACATCAAATCCCATTTCGGCCAGTCTGACAGCAATGGCAGCCGCCATCGTGGTTTTCCCTACACCACCTTTACCCATCAGCATGATCAGGCCATGCTCATTACGGGCAATATCATCGACCAACGCAGAAAGTGACGGAATGTCAGGGCGCTGTTGAATGTATTCTTCAGAGAATGACGCCTCTATAGGCTGAGTGGAGAGAAGTCCGCTGAGTGCAGACACGCCGACCATATTGACCGGCTGGAGGAATAACGTGTCAGTTGGCAGACCGGAAAGATCAGAGGGAAGATTGGACAGCGCCTCCTGTTCACGGTCCCATATTGCCGCAGCCAGTGTATCGTTTGCTGCTTCAGTTTTGGGCAGAACGCCGTTGATGACCAGGTACTGATTTTTAAGACCGATGGCGGCAAGCTCCAGATGAGTCCGGGCAACTTCCTGCAACGTGGATTTTTGCAGACGAGCAACCAGAACCAGTCGGGTACGTGCTGGATCAGATAATGCTTCAACAGCCTGGGCATACTGTTCACGCTGTTTTTCCAGACCGGCCATCGGGCCGAGGCAGGACGCACCCTCGGGATTGCTATCAATAAAGCTACTCCAGGCACCTGGCAACTGGAGAAGGCGAATGGTATGACCCGTCGGTGCGGTATCAAAAATGATATGGTCAAACCGGGTCAGTAGAGAAGCATCTGTCAGTAATCCGGTAAATTCATCAAAAGCCGCAATCTCTGTTGTGCATGCCCCCGACAGTTGTTCGTTGATGCTGGAAACGACGTCATCAGGCAGGATGCCTTTAATGGGGTCAACGATTCTGGCCCGGTACTGTTGTGCAGCGGCCTGAGGATCAATCTCAAGAGCCGATAATCCTGGAACAGAAGCTACTGGCTGAATGGTATTGCCAATCGTCTGTCCAAACACCTGACCTACGTTTGAGGCCGGATCGGTACTGACCAGCAGCACCCGTTTCCCCTGTTCTGCCAGACGGATCGCCGTGGCGCATGAAATAGAGGTTTTACCAACGCCTCCTTTACCAGTAAAAAACAGATAAGGGGGGATATTCTGTAAGAAGTTCATATGTCCTCCTGACATACTTAACAACAAGAAGTATTACCACCACAGCAGATTGTTGGCGCTAATCCCACTTTCTCCAGTGGAATGCCAAACCAGCGAGCCAGCTCAGCGCGTTTCGGATAACGCCCAGCCATCACTGTTTCGCCATCCAGTAACAACAATGGCAAACCTTCTGCCCCGGAAGCCTCTATAAACGCTTTGACCTTCTCGTTCTGTACAAAGCTCATCGGTTGTTGTGCGAGATTGAAACGCTCAATTTGTACACCACGTTGTTTGAGCCATTGTACATCCGCAGAAAAATCGACCAGAGCCTGATCAACATCTGTACCGCAGACTCCGGTGCTGCAACACATCGCTGGGTCAAATACCGTTAACGTTTTCATTTCAATACCTCACATTTGAAAAAACATATATGTTCAGGCAAATTTTTTAGATGCAGACAGCCTTCCCGCTACCAGAGCAGTTGGCTGAAGCCAGCTTACGGGCGATGGCCTGAACGTCGTCCTGTTGGCTTAACCAGGCCTGCTCAATAATCTGAGCAGCCCAGGAAGGAATATGCGGGGATAAGCGGTAATGAACCCATTTCCCCTGCTTGCGATCCAGCAATAATCCACTTTCCCGAAGCATCGCCAGATGGCGGGAGATCTTGGGCTGAGATTGTTCCAGCGCAGTGCAGAGATCGCACACGCACAACTCTCCCATCTCTCTAAGCAATAACACGATACCCAACCGGGTTTCATCTGAGAGATTTTTGAAAAGTTGTAGAGAAGTTAGTTCAACCATTTTAATCTCCTGAATTCTCTCCGTAGTTTCCTGCAATAGTTGAGTGCCGTCAACTATCATATTCGAAAATTCAAATATGATAGTTACGTGAATTTCATTTCGTGTTTACAATTTGTTTATTCTTCAATTCGTTAACCCTGCCGCTTTTCGACGCCTGTATTCATCCATCAGTAGTTGCGCTGGCGTTGGTCCCGCCGGATGGTGCGGCGCCGCCAGTTGACGTCGAATTGGTGGCACACTTAGTCCGTTACCAACATGCTTCGACCACTTCGTAAGTAACTTTTCCGCCAGTCGTTTCAGTTCCCCCTCTGTCATTTGTCGTTCAACGCCCGTTCTGCGCATTTCGATGCAGATGTGATACAGCACGGGCTGAGGCCATGGATATTTATCGCTTCCTGAATACCGATATGACTCATTGCGCCAGCGCCGGTATTCCGTCATAACCTGCTCCGATGTCAGTCCGAATGGATTCGCCCCACTCTCTGAAACCAGAGAAACAAACTCAGCCAAGTCAGGCGGCCATGTATTTCCCATCGCGCAGCGCTCCATGCACTGCTGACAGACCAGCCGAATTTGAGGTTCAGTCATCGAACCTATCTGGGCTATCCAGATAGGCGAAGGCTCCGCCCCGTTTTTCTGGGTCCATCGGTTCGAATACACCTCCCCCATGACCTGCCACAGTCGCCAGGCTGTTTCCGTCGCCATCAAGTCCATTCCTGCGGCGCCACTCTGCGTGTGCTGACTGAATTTGCTGAACTGCCCGGGATGCTGTTGGTTCGGATCCTGCTCCCACATGACTGTTACCTCCGGTTTCTGGTTTTACCTGCGTTCTAACCCGGGCTACATGTCGGGCAAATTTTTGTTCCCACTGGATTTGTGTAAAAACTTTCCCTTCCGACTCCCAATACGCGGTGAATTCTGCGAGTTCAGTCAGAAGGTAATCTGGTTCAGGCAGGGAGATACCCCACGATGCAGCGCGCTGTCGGAAGTCTCTGGAGGGAAGCCAGCTATCTGTCATGCTGAATTTCCCGATCGGTTCATCAACACCGTCCAGGTATCGGGGCATGGCCGGGGATGGCAGTACATCCCCATTCGGATTTTTCATCGCGCCCGCGTTAAGAGAGGGGTTTAAGATCTGTTTACTGCTTACTGCTTTCTGGATACCTGATGGCAAAGGTTTAGCCAAAGACTTAGCCTTATCCTTAGGCAAGGCGAAAGCCTTATCAAAAGCCGTCCCCATAGCGTCAGAAACCCCGTAGCAGGCGGCTTTGAGAGCTTCATATGCTTTATCTTTCAGTGAACATTCAGGCAGTAATTCAAACGATCTTGCCCATGATTTGATCACGTTCACTGATGCTGGCGGGTTATGTTTCACCGCGTTAGGCAACCAAAAAACTCTGGCTTTAAGGTCGGCTTCCACCATACCTAACGCTATGGCTTCGCCTAAGGCTAAGTCGAAGGCTTCGACATCCCAGTTTAATTCTTCGGCCATAGCCGCCCTTCCCGCCTTATACAGCCCGGGAATAATCCCTGTGAATGGACCCGTAAGCAGGTAAATAAACAGACTCTGCCCACTTGGCGGGAGTGGTGATAAGGCTCGAAACTTAGGATCATCCCACATGGTGATCTTCACCTTACGGTAAGGCTCGTTACTAGCCTTACTCTTAGGCATGGCCTTAGCCAAAGGATTAGGCATACTTCACCCCGCGAGTTGCAGTAATAATGGTCATTGGTCAAAACTCGATTAAAACAATTGCGGCGCTACGGCGCTTATGCTCGCCAGTAGTGGTCCCGCCGCATCAGCAGGTAACATGTTGAATAATGCGATTGCCGCCTCACGAATTTCCTTCTCGAGCTTTTGTAATGGCGCGCCAATTAATTTCGCATGGTGTGCCTCACTGCATTCTTTGATAGCGTTCGCCACCAGCTCTGCTTCTGTGCTCGCATTACTTAATCCGTGCTTTCTGGCAATCTGAACTGGCATAGCAGCAATAATTGAACCTGACAGTTGCATAACGTAAGCCGTGTACTTTTCCGAACCGCCCTCGTTTTTCAGGTATCGGAATAAATTCTGTTTATTAACAGCAATTCCCCGTCCATCTGCTTTGGCCCACTCTTCAGCCACCAGCTGAGTGATCCGTTCCTGTGCCTGTCCTGGTAATGTCGATTCCCATTCACGAACGGCGGCCAATATGGCACGGTGCTGAATGCCGTCACGGCGCTGGGGTTTAAAATGATTTTCCGTTTTCAACGGAATAGCTAAACGTTGGCTATGATGTTGATACGTGGCTGATTGCATGATTAAGCCTCCTTTTGAGGTAAACCATCAGTGGGGTTTGGATAAAGGTCCGGTCGCAACTCGTGTGGCGTAATTTGCCAATTGAGAGCTTTGGATACACGAACAACAAGCTCGCCGGGTACCTTTTTCTTGAACCATCCATTAACTGTTTGAGCTCGCCGATTTAGACGGCGCCCCAGTTCTGCCTGACTGCATATAGCTAACATTTTCTTTTGTGTTGTGAGCTTCATTGATTTGTCTCGAGTAGTGAACGTGAAACGAGTAAATCAAATTATTTCGATATCGTCAAATTATATCGATAGGTTGAGCTACAGATAAAATCTGTATAATCGGATGTATGTTTTTGAGCGGGCTAGGAATATGAACTTCGGAAAGCGATTACAAAAAGCCATCCATGATCTTGGAATATCTCAATCGGAACTTGCACGCAGACTGGGAGTAAAAGCCCAGTCAGTAAATGGCTGGTGTAACTCTAATATACTTCCAAGAGCTGACATCCTAGATAGGCTACAGTCCGCTACAGGCTATCCACTCTATTGGTTTTTTCTTGAAGAAACTGAAGCTGACACTATTCCTGCCATAACATCAGAAAAAAAACGTCAACCTCAGTCGGCCCAGGAACAAAAGCTACTGGAGCAATTTGAGCTTTTGCCCACTGACGATGAGAGAGAAAAGATAATTAAGTTGATCGAACTGCGTCTGCAAGAGCTAGATGATGTAGCCACTGCTTACCTAAAAAAACGAAAGATAATCCCCAGTAACGAGTAACCCCTCCACTCCTGCACCCTTCATAAAGCACGCGAAATCAATCCGATAAACTAATCGGTGAGCTGTTCACACTCATTAATATCGATTTAATTTGACATATATCGATTCAATCGATAATACTATTTCCAACACAAAGACAGTCATCGAGGCAGGACGCCCACGAAGTAGCTGCCGGCGGCATACGAATCACCGGATGAGATGGCGAACATTAATGCGCAGCAGTCAGTACCGTTCCGCTTGCCAGCGATAAGGCTAAATGAAGAACCGCCCTGTATCACTGTTACTGGACACAGGGACAGAGTGTTGAGGGAAACATTATGAGGATCGAAATAACTAAAGTTGGAGGCAAGGTTTGCTTAGTCATATCCCCTATCAAGTTCTCTGTCGCGGATCGCATAGCTACTGCCATGGAAAACAGCGAAATCGTTGCAGCTCTTGGTGCTTATTTCACAGCCATTGGAGAGGCACCAAACGGAGAACTCGTTGGGCTCTATCTCTATTTTAATAACTTGGATACCGCTACGTTCGTAACGCTCAATCATTTGATTGAAACGGATGAGCCAGTCCCGATAGTCATCAGGTAATACCCACGAATCGGTCAGAACTTCTTTACAGGAATCATACTGTGCGCGGTTCTTGAACCAAAAAACACTTATTGGTCGAGCGGCCATTTTTATGTCCTTGCTGGCTAGATGGGAAATACCAGCTTACCACCGAGCCTGAAATGGAGAAATGACCGGTAAAACAAGGAAACCAAAATGATTGATTTTGCGCGTAGACCAGCGCGGTGTCAGGCCGTACATCTAAATCGCATTGAAGTAATCATTCGACTGATTTGCTACATGCTCGCCCAGAAGGGCGACCCGTCTGCCGACCAACAGACTGCAGTTCGTTCATAACGAGTTTGACCAATGGCTGTTGCCAGCATCAGTAAGGAAGTGACTATGGAGTTTGGAATGAAACGTGTGGTGGCTTCAGTTCAGGCCGTTGCCATCCTCAACAAGATTTACAACGGCAGTCCGGTTTCCATCGCATCAATCAGCAAGGAATCAAAGCTGTCTGTGTCTTACCTCGAGCAGATTTTCTCGAAGCTGCGCAGCAGTGAAATCGTCACCAGCCAGCGTGGTGCTGGTGGCGGATACCACCTTAGTAAAGCAAATCCCAGCGTGGCTGACGTCGTTCGGGCCGTTACTCACACGCCTGATTCATTTGAGCCCGTGCTGAATGCTCTGGAGTGGGTCCCAGTCGCACAGCTGGTACAGGGAAAATCCCCTACCCCATAAAGCACAAAACCCGCGCAAGGCGGGTTAAGTACCCGGTCAGCCGACCAAAGCTTTCCGGAACGAGTTTTGACCAATAACCACTACCTTAGGCGGCGATCATCAGCTGCCGGGTATCTTACAATCCTATGGAGCCCGAACGCAATGTTAACGTATGCGTATCTTATTAAAGCCAAAGCGAAAGCAACTGAGGCAAAAAACCTGTTTTGCTGGTTCTCTGCGAAATCAGATTCCCGTGCAGAACGCGAAATCCTCAATATTCTCGAAGACAACGATATTGCCGTCGGTCGTGGCGCCGACTATCAATTACCTGTCCGCACCAACTGGTTTGTTGTTGACGATCTTCCTGAGGAAAGCACACTTGATGACACATGGTGCGATCGTTACGAACTGGCAGAAGACCAGCAGACGTGGCAACCGAAACAGAAGCCTGCTAATGAAAATCTGGAGACTTCCGGCCAGCAAACACCTGAAACTACCAGTGCCAATGTCCCCACCAGCGATGCACCAGCATTGCTCCGCCCCATATCTCGCCTGCGCCTGTCTCAGCGACTGATTGCGCACCTGGTCAATGACACTGAAGAGAAGGAAATCAGTGAAGCGCAGCACATCCAGATCGGGCAAATGGTACTGAACGAAAATGATCTCTATGTACAAAACCTGTTACAGGCCGTTTCGAATGTGCCAGCGGTGAAAGAGCTTTCTGCTCATGTCGAGTGGAAGCTGACAAGCGCTGTAAAAGAAGTCTTCGACCGTGAGCAGGTCTATACCGTTGCTTCATTTGAGCAATTTATTACCGAATGGATTGAAGAACCAGAAAAGCGAGCTCTTACCGTTCAGGAGTGGGTTAATCAAAAGAAAGCAGGAGTTGCGGGTGATGAACATGCCACTCCACCTGTAACGCCAGAGCTTATTACCGTTGCGACTCTGCCGCTACGCCAGCGCCTCTTAGCTCAGTTTATTTCTGAAGAATATGCTTACCATATTGATACTGAGCAGAAGAAAACCATTCAAGAACTCGAGCTGGATGTGGATAACAGCTATGTGCAGAACCTGCTGCTTGCCGCCGAGAATGTAGAACCATTCAGGAAGGCGCCAGAGATCGATATCTGGAAGATTGTCAGCGCGCTGAAAACCGTTTTTCCGGTTGATGGAAAACGAGTTGAACTGGTCACCGTCATTCAGTTCTTTAAGGCCTGGTTCAATACTGAGCACATTGACCGTGGGCTGCTGGTTAAAGAGTGGTGTAAGGGCAATCGTGTGTCGCAGATTCAGCGCACTGACTCCGGAACCAACGCTGGTGGAGGCAATAAGACCGATCGCAACCCGGAACTTGTCCACACGCTGGATACTCTGGACATTGATATTGCGCTGGCCACACTTCCAATGGATTTCAACATCTACGATATTCCTGGTGGCGTTTTCCGTCGTGCAAAAGAGATCATTTCTAAAAACGAAAGCCCTTTCAAAGAGTGGTCCGCCGCCCTGCGCAAACGCGCTGGTATCCTGGATTATTCCCGCGCCGCTATTTTCGCGCTTATACGTAGTGCAGAAGAAAACACTCACCATTTCCCGGAACTGCTGAGCCGTTACATCAACAAAAACCTGACTGAAACCGACCACCAGCACCCAACTGAAGAAACTCTGGCGGCAGCCGGTCACGTACCAGAAAAAAGCTGGGAAAACGAGATTAAAGAGAAGTCCACAGCTGAACAGAAGGCAATAACCGAGCAACCAGAAATCGCCAACATGGGCAACGGTGTTTTCTCCATTGATGGCCTGATGGGTAACCAGCCGGCGCCAGCGCTTTCTGTCGTAGACCAGGTACGCCAGCGCGCGGTCGAAGAAAAATTACATCAAGCCAATACCGAGGAAACCACCAGCGATGTGCAGATGGAAAAAACTGACAACAGCGAAATCAAAGCCAATCCTGATGTGCCTCAGGGCGAAGCAGCAGCTTTGCCAGTTGAAAGCACTGATGCAACTGGTGAGCCTCCAGCTTCCCTGAATAATGAACCCGTTCACTATGTAGATACGGATCACCTGAACGCTTTTTATACTCACCTGATGGTTGATTTGGAAACTATGGGCAGCGGTCCTGATGCACCAATAGTCTCTATCGGCGCTGTATTTTTCGAGCCTTCAACTGGTAACACTGGTGCCGAATTTTACCAGGTTGTCAGTCTTGAATCATCGATGTCGTTTGGCATGAAACCGGATGCGTCAACAATTCAGTGGTGGTTGAAACAATCATCTGAAGCCCGTTCTGCAATTCTGGTTGATGAGGCCATGGGGCTGCGTGAAACCCTTGAACTACTGGCTGACTTTATTGCTGAAAATGCTGCTAACGGTAGCCACACTGTTCAGCTGTGGGGTAATGGATGCTCGTTTGATAACGTCATTCTCCGCCGCGCATATGCATTAACAGAAACTCCCTTCGCTGTTCCGTTCTGGAATGACAGGGACGTAAGGACCATGGTTGAACTGGGTAAATCTGTCGGTATCAACCCGCGCTTCGACATCCCGTTTGAAGGCGACATGCACAATGCGCTTTCTGACGCCCGGCATCAGGTCAAATACGTATCTGCAATCTGGCAGCACCTGACAAAAAACTGATTTTAGGTTTTCACTTACAGCCAGCTGCAGCATGTACTGTTGTGGCTGGCGGCATCGGAGTTATGTATGTCGCAACTCATTTTCAGCGAAGAGTGGATGGTTGAAGCGCGACTAACAGAAAAGACCGGCTTGTCGGAAAGACAAATTAAAAGTTATCGGTTGAATTTGTGGATCGAAGGCGTGCATTTCAAACATCTGACAGCTCTCGGGGAAACTGACAATTCGAAAGGTCTGCTTTGGTACAACTATCCAAAGATTAACCAATTAGTACAGGAAGCATGATGGACTTTCCAACCGGCGTTGAGCTGCATAATGGAAAAATACGGATCACATTTACCTATCGCGGCAAACGTTGCCGCGAAGTCCTTCGGGGCTGGACGGTGAACAGCAGCAACATCAAAAAAGCTGGAAATCTTCGCGCGCTCATCACAAGTGAAATACAGCTCGGTAAGTTCGACTATGCGGAACGCTTCCCGGAATCCAAAGCGCTTAAGAAGTTCATCACAACCAAAAAAATCACCACGTTTAAAGAACTGAGTGATTTTTTTACAGACACCAAAGCCTTAGAGGTATCTGGTGCAACACTGCT
Organism: Citrobacter sp. RHBSTW-01044; assembly: GCF_013781945.1. Taxonomy (NCBI): domain Bacteria; kingdom Pseudomonadati; phylum Pseudomonadota; class Gammaproteobacteria; order Enterobacterales; family Enterobacteriaceae; genus Citrobacter; species Citrobacter sp. RHBSTW-01044. The sequence continues at coordinate 2,893,073 of NZ_CP056180.1, forward strand.
ATCGCTTACTTCGGTCGTAAATACGTTACTGCGTGTAATCGGAGAAAATACCCGTCTGGTAGATATTGAGCATGCCGATATTTTGCATTACCGAAAGGAGTTATTGACCGGGACAATTATTAACCCGGCAATGCCGAATCTGGCCAGGCAGGGCCGCGCGCCCTCAACAGTCAATAAACAGATGGCAGTTTTATCAGAAATGCTTAAGCTCGCAAACCGAAGCCAGTTTATATTGCATGCTCCTTATGAAGGAGTGTCGCGACTCAAGTTATCTAAAAATGATCCCGACCCACTTTTACTTCATGAGTACCAGGCACTGATAGCCGCCCTTCCCCGTAGCCAGGCATTAATCATCATTGTTGCCGTACATACGGGGATGAGGCCGGGCGAGATATGCGCCCTGGCATGGGAAGACATTGATTTGGTAAAAGGTGAAATCCACGTATCCAGAAGTTTGACGAATAAGCGAGTATTTGTACCCCCTAAGACAGATGCCGGAATAAGGACGATAACGTTGCTTAAACCTGCTCTGGATGCACTGAAGGAACAATACGAAGTCACCGGCGCTAATCCGAAGCAAGAAATTCGATTTCACCATCGGGAGATCGGAAAAACTGAGCAGCAATCTCTTCGCTTCGTTTTTTCACCGACAGCATATTCGTCAAAAAAAGGCAGTTACTTCTCCAAGAACTCGATTGCCTATGGCTGGAAGCGAGGCACTAAACTTGCCAATATCCGCGAAAGGAATCCTTATCAGTCACGGCATACCTACGCATGCTGGACGTTGATGGCCGGAGCGAATCCGTCATTCATAGCGAGTCAGATGGGACATGAAGATGCGCGAATGGTGTACGAGGTTTACTCCAAGTGGATTGGCGACATGAACCAGGATCAGGTCAACATGCTGAACAATCAGATGCCAACGGCATTGCCCCCAGGACGCCCCCACGGGCAGGGGAGCATGAGAAAAGTTATTTAATTTCATAGCGCTGCTTCCAATCCACATAATCAGCGTTAAACTATTTATACCGTTATTTTAGGGAGAAACGATGATGCGCGTACTGGTTGTCGAGGATAATGCTTTATTACGCCACCACCTCAAGGTTCAGTTACAGGATTTAGGGCATCAGGTGGATGATGCAGAAGATGCGAAGGAAGCGGACTATTATCTGAATGAACATCTGCCGGATATCGCGATCGTTGATTTAGGACTCCCCGATGAAGACGGTTTGTCATTGATCCGCCGTTGGCGTAGCAATGAGGTTTCGTTGCCGATTCTGGTGTTAACCGCGCGTGAAGGCTGGCAGGACAAGGTGGAAGTACTCAGCGCCGGAGCCGACGATTACGTCACCAAACCGTTTCATATCGAAGAGGTGGCTGCGCGCATGCAGGCACTTATGCGTCGCAACAGCGGTCTGGCATCGCAGATTATCTCTCTTCCTCCTTTCCAGGTGGACCTCTCTCGACGCGAGTTATCCGTCAATGATGAAGTTATCAAGCTCACGGCGTTCGAATACACCATTATGGAAACACTTATCCGTAATAACGGCAAAGTGGTCAGTAAAGATTCGCTCATGTTACAGCTTTACCCGGATGCCGAGCTGCGTGAAAGCCACACCATTGATGTTCTGATGGGGCGTCTGCGTAAAAAAATACAGGCGCAATACCCGGATGATGTCATCACCACCGTGCGTGGCCAGGGATATCTTTTTGAACTGCGCTAATGAATAAATTATTGCGTCATTTTTTCCCGTTATCACTGCGGTTGCGCTTTTTACTGGCAACCGCGGGCGTGGTATTGGTGCTTTCGCTGGCCTACGGCATGGTTGCCCTGGTGGGCTACAGCGTCAGCTTTGATAAAACAACGTTCCGCCTGCTGCGGGGTGAAAGTAACCTGTTCTATACCCTGGCAAAATGGGAGAACGGTAAGATAAACGTCGAGCTGCCTGAGAATCTCGATATGCAAAGCCCAACAATGTCGCTGATCTATAACGAAGACGGTGAGTTGTTGTGGGCGCAGCGCAATGTTCCCTGGCTGACGCACAGTATCCAACCGGAATGGCTAAAAGCGAACGGTTTTCATGAGATTGAAGCCAATGTAGATGCCACCAGCACCTTACTGGGCGAAGATCACTCCGCTCAGCAGCAGCTAAAAGAAGTCAGAGAAGATGACGACGATGCCGAAATGACCCACTCGGTCGCCGTGAACGTCTACCCCGCCACTGCCAGAATGCCACAGTTGACCATTGTGGTTGTCGATACCATTCCTATTGAGCTAAAGCGCTCGTATATGGTCTGGAGTTGGTTTATTTATGTGCTGGTCGCCAATCTGTTGCTGGTCATTCCGCTGTTATGGGTAGCCGCCTGGTGGAGTCTGCGGCCTATCGAATCGCTGGCGCGTGAAGTCCGTGAGCTTGAGGAACATCATCGAGAGATGCTAAACCCCGCCACCACGCGCGAACTGACCAGCCTGGTCCGCAATCTTAATCGACTTTTAAAAAGCGAACGCGAGCGCTACGACAAATACCGTACGACGTTAACAGACCTCACCCATAGCCTGAAAACACCGCTGGCGGTATTACAGAGTACGCTCCGCTCGATGCGTAATGAAAAAATGAACGTAAGCGACGCGGAACCCATCATGCTGGAACAAATCAGCCGTATTTCCCAGCAGATTGGCTATTACCTGCATCGCGCCAGCATGCGTGGTAGCAGCGTGCTGCTTAGCCGCGAACTGCATCCGGTCGCGCCGTTGCTGGATAAACTCACCTCGGCGCTAAATAAGGTGTATCAGCGTAAAGGCGTGAACATAAATCTCGATATCTCACCCGAAATCAGTTTTGTGGGCGAACAGAACGATTTTGTCGAAGTGATGGGCAACGTGCTGGATAACGCATGTAAATATTGTCTGGAGTTTGTCGAGATTTCAGCGCATCTGTCCGAAGATCAGCTACACATTCTGGTTGAAGATGATGGTCCAGGTATTCCGCAAAGCAAACGGGAAGTGGTGTTTGACCGTGGACAACGTGTCGATACGTTACGACCAGGGCAAGGCGTTGGACTGGCGGTGGCGCGAGAAATCACCGAACAGTATGACGGGCAGATTATTGCAGGCGATAGCCTGCTGGGTGGCGCGCGCATGGAAGTTATTTTTGGCCGCCAGCAGCCGGGGCAAAAAGACGAGTAATCGCCGCATGTAATAAATATGTACTGATTTCCCGCTTGCGGTTAAGTATCCGTTATAATCGGTTGCATATACCAGCCTGCGGGATGCTCATTATGGAATACCAACTCACACTTAACTGGCCCGATTTTCTTGAACGCCACTGGCAGAAACGCCCGGTGGTCTTAAAACGCGGGTTTAACAACTTTATTGATCCACTCTCTCCTGACGAACTGGCTGGACTGGCAATGGAAAGCGAAGTCGACAGCCGACTCGTCAGCCACCAGGACGGTAAATGGCAGGTTAGCCACGGTCCGTTCGAAAGCTATGATCATCTCGGCGAGAACAACTGGTCGCTGCTGGTACAGGCGGTCAATCACTGGCATGAGCCAACCGCCGCGCTGATGCGTCCGTTTCGCGAACTGCCGGACTGGCGGATTGACGATCTGATGATCTCCTTCTCAGTACCCGGCGGCGGCGTTGGCCCACATCTTGATCAGTACGATGTGTTTATCATTCAGGGAACCGGGCGACGTCGCTGGCGCGTGGGCGAAAAACTGCAGTTGAAGCAGCACTGTCCTCACCCGGACCTGCTGCAGGTCGCCCCGTTTGAAGCCATCATCGATGAAGAGCTGGAACCCGGCGATATCCTGTACATTCCACCAGGATTCCCGCACGAAGGCTATGCGCTGGAAAACGCCATGAACTATTCGGTCGGTTTCCGCGCGCCGAATACTCGCGAACTGATCAGCGGGTTCGCCGATTACGTTTTGCAACGTGAGCTGGGCAGCACGTATTACAGCGATCCTGACCTGCCGCCGCGCGATCATCCGGCTGACGTTCTGCCGCAGGAAATGGACAAGCTGCGTGAAATGATGCTCGGACTGATTAATCAGCCGGAACATTTCCAGCAGTGGTTTGGCGAGTTTATATCTCAGTCTCGTCATGAGCTGGATATTGCTCCACCGGAGCCGCCGTATCAGCCAGACGAAATTTACGATGCCCTGAAGCAAGGGGATGTGTTAGTGCGTCTGGGCGGATTGCGCGTATTGCGCATCGGCGATGACGTCTACGCCAACGGTGAGAAAATTGATTCCCCGCATCGCCCTGCCCTGGAAGCGCTTGCCAGCCATATTGTTCTGACGGCCGAGAACTTTGAGGATGCGCTGGAAGATCCGTCTTTCCTTGCCATGCTTGCCGCACTGGTTAACAGCGGATACTGGTTCTTCGAAGGATAATACGAACGGTGCCTGATGCGACGCTAGCGCGTCCTATCAGGCCTTTTGGAGTGAAATACTGTAGGCCGGAAAAGCAAAGCGCTATCCGGCATCTATCGATAAATTTACAGCTGCTTTGCGGTTAATTCCGCAATACGTACAATCACCCGCACCGCTTTTTCCATTCCTTCCAAAGTTACAAACTCATGTTTACCATGATAGTTGTAGCCTCCGGTGAACAGATTCGGACACGGTAACCCCATAAACGACAGCTGCGCGCCGTCGGTGCCGCCACGAATAGGTTTCAGCACCGGCTCAATATCGCAATCGCGCATCGCCTTCTGAGCGATATCCAGCACGTGCGGATGCTCAATCACTTTTTCGCGCATATTGTAGTAGCTGTCTTCAATCACCAGTTCGATATAGCAATCCGGGTGTAACCCTTTGCCGACCTTTTTGGCGATCTCCATGATCTTGCGTTTGCGCGCTTCAAACTGCTTGCGGTCAAAATCACGGATGATGTAGTGCATATCCGCCCGATCGACCGTCCCTTTCATGCTCGCCAGATGATAAAAGCCTTCGTAGCCTTCCGTCGTTTCCGGGCTTTCGTCTGCCGGAACCTCAGCATGAATACGAGCAGCCAGCGACAGCGCATTCACCATCACCCCTTTTGCGGTACCGGGATGGACATTGTTGCCGACAATTTTGATATTAACCGACGCAGCGTTGAAGTTTTCAAATTCCAGCTCTCCCACGCCACCGCCGTCAACGGTATAGGCCCACTGCGCATCAAATGCCGCAACGTCAAAATGCTTCGCCCCTTTACCTACCTCTTCGTCCGGCGTAAAGGCCACGCGGATATCACCGTGCGGAATATCTTTTTGGATGAGCACCGCCAGCGCGGTCATGATTTCCGCCACGCCTGCTTTATCATCCGCGCCCAGCAGCGTTTTACCGTCTGTGGTGATCAGCGTCTGACCCAGAAGTTGATGCAGCACCGGGAACATCACCGGCGACAGAACTTCATCACCAATGCCTAACGCAATATCGCCGCCGCGATAGTTTTCAACGATTTGCGGATTAACGTTTTTACCGCTGAAATCCGGTGAGGTATCCACATGGGAAATAAAGCCGATCGCGGGAATATTGCCAGCAACGTTAGCGGGCAACGTGGCCATCAGCGTCCCCTTTTCGCTCAGTGAAATGTTAATCAGCCCCATCTCTTCGAGCTGTTGTTTGAGCAGTTGTAATAACTTCCACTGTCCTTCGGTGCTGGGTACCTGCCGCACGCCCGATTTTGATTGGGTGTCCAGCGACACGTAGTGTAAAAAACGCTCAAGTAGTTTATCCATGCAGTCACCCTCACTTTTTGTGACAACATTATCAATAAGCAACAAAAGACAAATATTGCGTCAGGTCACTTTTATCCCCGCAAGTGAGAATATTTCGCCCTGACATCCCCTCTGACTATAGGGCTAAGTCAGTAATTCGCAACAAGGATTGGCGATTACCATGGTTTGCCGTAGAATAACGGCCCTCATTAAGAGTCATCAAGGTGGTTAACCACGAACCCCGCAGCGGTCAGCCATCCGTTGCGTTTACATGGGACAGAGTAAAAAATTGAATAAACAACCGCGTTCGCTTTCTCCACTGGTGCAATTAGCGGGAATTCGCAAAAGTTTCGATGGCAAAGAGGTGATTTCCAGCCTGGATTTGACCATCAATAATGGCGAGTTTCTCACGCTGCTTGGCCCCTCTGGCTGCGGTAAAACAACCGTTCTTCGCCTGATTGCCGGTCTGGAAACGGTTGATTCCGGTCATATCATGTTGGACAACCAGGACATCACTCACGTTCCTGCGGAAAACCGCTACGTGAACACCGTCTTCCAAAGCTATGCGTTATTTCCCCACATGACCGTTTTTGAGAATGTGGCCTTTGGCTTACGCATGCAAAAAACGCCCGCAGCCGACATTCCTCCCCGCGTTACCGAAGCTCTGCGCATGGTGCAGCTGGAAGAGTTCGCCCAGCGAAAACCGCATCAACTCTCCGGTGGACAGCAGCAGCGCGTAGCGATTGCCCGAGCGGTGGTCAATAAACCCCGTTTACTCCTGTTAGACGAATCTCTCTCTGCGCTGGACTACAAACTGCGCAAGCAGATGCAGAACGAACTGAAAGCGCTGCAACGTAAGCTTGGTATCACCTTTGTCTTTGTCACTCACGATCAGGAAGAGGCGCTGACCATGTCAGACCGTATCGTGGTGATGCGCGATGGCAAGATTGAGCAGGACGGTACGCCGCGTGAAATCTACGAAGAGCCGAAAAATCTGTTTGTCGCCGGGTTTATCGGTGAGATCAATATGTTTAACGCGACGGTGATAGAACGTCTGGACGAACAGCGCGTTCGTGCTAACGTTGAAGGTCGCGAGTGCAATATTTATGTCAACTTCGCGGTGATTCCCGGGCAGAAGCTGCACGTCCTGTTACGCCCTGAAGATCTGCGCGTTGATGAAATCAACGACGACAATCATATCGAAGGACTGATCGGCTACGTGCGTGAACGCAACTACAAGGGCATGACGCTGGAGTCGGTTGTGGAACTGGAAAATGGCAAGATGGTGATGGTCAGTGAATTCTTCAACGAAGACGATCCTGACTTTGACCACTCTCTCGACCAGAAAATGGCGATTAACTGGGTAGAAAGCTGGGAGGTCGTACTGGCTGATGAAGAACACAAGTAAATTCCAGAGTGTGGTGATCGTCACCATTGTCGGTTGGCTTGTGTTATTTGTCTTTCTGCCCAACCTGATGATCATCGGCACCAGCTTTTTGACCCGCGACGACGCCAATTTCGTCAAAATGGTCTTTACGCTGGAAAACTATACACGCCTGCTCGATCCGCTCTATTTTGAGGTACTGGTTCACTCCCTCAATATGGCGCTGATTGCCACGCTCGCCTGTCTGGTGCTCGGCTATCCGTTTGCCTGGTTTTTGGTGAAACTGCCGGAAAAAGTGCGTCCATTGCTGCTGTTCCTGCTGATTGTTCCGTTCTGGACCAACTCGCTTATTCGCATCTACGGACTCAAAATATTCCTCAGCACCAAGGGCTACCTCAACGAATTTCTGTTGTGGCTCGGCGTTATCGATACCCCCATTCGCATCATGTTTACCCCCAGCGCGGTGATTATCGGCCTGGTGTACATCCTTCTGCCGTTTATGGTGATGCCGCTCTATTCCAGCATTGAAAAGCTCGATAAACCGCTGCTGGAAGCCGCGCGCGATTTGGGCGCCAGTAAACTTCAGACCTTCACCCGCATCATTATTCCGTTAACGATGCCGGGAATTATCGCCGGATGCCTGCTGGTTATGCTGCCCGCAATGGGGCTGTTTTACGTTTCCGACTTAATGGGCGGGGCGAAAAACCTGCTGATTGGCAACGTGATTAAAGTTCAGTTCCTGAACATCCGCGACTGGCCGTTCGGTGCTGCCACCAGCATTACGCTGACCATCGTCATGGGTCTGATGCTGCTGATCTACTGGCGCGCCTCCCGCTTGCTGAACAAGAAGGTTAGCGACATTGATAGTTAACCGCTATTACTCAATAAGTTAAAATGATCATGGCATGTTTTTTACCCTCAAGTAAACTGCATGCCAGGTCACGGACGGGGATAAGATTTGTAAAATCAGAAAGGAATTGTAAACGCGCAAAATTATGCCGTCATGATACGCATGAATTTATTATCGATATTCAAGAAATTGTCTTCTGGATTCATCATCTTCAAGGTACTCAAATGAGAGAAGGCGAATTTTGGTAAGGTTATAAAACCACTCGCAATCGTTTCGTTGAATAATTTCGCCAGGCTTGAAACATATTCCTGATGCTTCCCGGATAATCGCATATTTACCATTATTAAACCTGGCCCTGTGGATACAGAAAGATTGACCAACCTGCCCATGACAGCTGTTCGAAAGGATATGTCCTTCAATAAAAATAGATTTTTTAGATTTCATCATCATATCCTCTCAAACTGCAGTACAGGAGCAATATTGTCATTTCCCAACATCACTCACGTTAGGTGGCAGAAGCCGATCAGCCGCCGATACACCAGCATTCTGATGGTCTGAACAACAGCCCGCAGGCAGGGCACTCCAGAACCGCATCTTTTCTTAGTTTACCTGCTTTCTGATCGGCTCTGTATGCGCATACCGGGCAGGCAACATGCACCGGTCTTTCTTTAAAGTGCCTGAGTCCTTTTGTATAAGACATAAATAATTCTCTGAGGAACACAGTAATTATTATACGCCTTAATATAAAAATAACTGGCTTAAGTTATGTTAATTTATGATTAAATCAGGATATCAGATATTGAAAATTAAACGTCTGATTTATGATATAATACCCTTCCGTGAGAAATTTATCATGAAATCAGAAGACACCCTTGACTGGTACCCGGCCCAATTGCCACCAGTGAAAATTATTCTTGGCGAAGCCGTGCTGGCAGTGGGAAAACAGGGCCGACCTATTAATACCCGAACTTTGCTGGAATACCTTCAGGTCATGCAGGACAAGCAAAAAAAACGAGATGACAAAATCGCCATGCAGACAGCGATTGAGGTTCTCAGGGATAATCAGCGCATTAACGGCAGACGTTAATGCGCGTCCGGACTCAGTGTCAGTTCTGAATAATCTCAACCGTATGGTTTTGTCCATCATTCCGCAGCGGTATTCTGTCATCAGGGAGGAGAACACCATCCAATGTAACGCGATATTCTGCATCGCCGTGTGAGACACTAATCTGATAATGGCTTTCGCCATATTGATAAGTCATAGAAAAAGACGGCCACCCATCCGGCAACCGGGCATGAACCGTAAGGTCAGCACCGGAACGTTTTATCCCCAGTAATTCCTCGGTAAGTAAACGCCAGGCCCAGCCTGATGAACCGGTATACCAGCTCCATCCGGCACGTCCGATATGGGGAGCGACGCTGTAGACATCAGCGCTCATGACATAAGGCTCGGCTTTATAGATCCCGACTGAGTTCGCATTCAGAGTATGATTTATCGGGCTGAGCATCGACCAGAGTTGCCAGGCACGTTCGGCATTCCCCATTCGGGCAAATGCCATTACAGCCCAGATAGCGCCATGTGTATACTGCCCTCCGTTTTCCCGCACACCAGGCAGGTAGCCCTGTATGTAACCCGGATTTGGACCGTGCCCATCGAAAGGCGGTGTTAATAGTTTTATCAGTCCCCCCTCGCTATCCACAAGATGCTTATCCAGCGCCTGCATGGCCTTTGCGCACCGTCCCGGGCTAGCGGCCCCGGACAATACTGACCAGCTCTGGGCAATCGCATCAATCCGGCAGTCCTGTGAGGCTTTCGACCCCAAGGGAGTACCATCGTCAAAATATCCACGCCGGTACCATTCGCCATCCCAGGCGTGGGCTTCGAGATTGCTTTGCAAGCGCACAGCCTGTGAACGGCACATTGAGGCGACACTTTCATCCAGCCTGCGATCAGCCAGCGCCGCAAACCGCTGCAAAATGTCGAACAGAAAGAAGCCCAGCCAGACGCTTTCACCCTTGCCTTCGATCCCCACCCGGTTCATGCCGTCATTCCAGTCACCCGCCCCCATCAGCGGCAGACCATGCTCCCCGAACTGTTGTCCATACTTAATGGCTTTGACGCAGTGTAACCAGAGAGTCTCTTCGGTACCGCTGATCACCGGCGTATCATAGGCAGACTCTTCACCAGGCTGAAGCGGACGTCCCTCCAGATAAGGAATACATGTTTCCAGTACATCCATATCCCCCGTCGTTTCAACATAGTGGCAAACGGCAAGCGGAAGCCACAGATAGTCATCGGAACAGCGGGTGCGCACCCCGTTGCCGTGTGGCGGGTGCCACCAGTGCTGTACATCACCCTCAATAAATTGCCGTGATGCACACAGGATTATCTGTTCTCTCATCCGGTTCGGATCAGCATGACTCAGCGCCAGCGTATCCTGCAGTTGATCGCGAAAACCAAATGCGCCGCCGGACTGGTAGTAACCGCTGCGAGCCATCAGGCGACAGGCTACCGTCTGGTACAATAGCCAGCCATTCACCAGTAAATTTACCGATGTGTCGGGGGTGTTAACCACAATTTTATCAAGCACATTGTGCCAGTGGTTGTGAACCCGGTTCAGCTCCTCGCGGACCGTCTCCTCATTCATATAACGGGCAAGCGTCTCCTGAGCTCGAATATGATTCTCCTCTGCGCCGAGGATAAAAATAAACGTCCTCTGATCGCCATCAATTAATGTTACCGCCGATTGTACTGCCCCGCAGGGATCCAGACCGGCGCCCGTTTTACCTGAAAGCCTGCGTAGCTTCATGACCGACGGGGCGTACAGAGAACCATTACGACCGATAAATTCCCGGCGGTCCCCGGTCAACGAACAGTCATTACCGCTGACGGCAAAAAAGGCAGTACGACCGCTACCGTTATCACCATAAAAGTTGTTCGCCAGCACTCCGCAGCCGCCAGGCGGTCTGGCCGCATGTGTCACAATGTGAGGGGCTGAGCGAGTTCGTGTTTCTCCGAGCGTCCACTCCACATAGCCGGTGACGGAAAGTTTGCGTGTCCGCCCCGAAGAGTTACTGAGCGTCAGGAGCGCCAATTTAACCGGCGCCTCTTCGGCAACCAGAACCGTCAGCTCGCTGTCTATACCACTCTCTCGATGGGCAAACACGCTGTAACCAAAACCATGGCGGGTCAGGTAATCACCATGTCCGCGAACAGGTAAAGCCGTCGGTGACCAACACTCACCACTCTCTTCATCGCGCAGATAAAACGCCTCGCCGCTGCGATCGCTCACCGGATCGTTCTCCCACGGTGTCAAGCGGTATTCATGTGCATTCTCGTACCAGGAGTAGGCCTGTCCCGCCTCTGAAATCACAGTGCCAAAACGAGCATTTGCCAATACGTTTGACCAGGGGGCCGGTGTCTGCGCATCTTCCCGCAGGACAATCTGATATTCCCGACCATCCTGAGAAAATCCACCGTACCCATTGAAATGGCATAACTGACTGATATCGGGACTCCAGTCCGTATGTTGATTACGCTCGCGTACAGCCCGTGGAATGAGTGCTCTGGCCTGAGGTTTAAGGGTATGAGTACGCTGATTAAGCTGCTCATTGATACTGCCTGTGCGGTCATCAAGATAAAGACAGGCCACGCTCATCAAAAGCAACTTATCCTCAGCAGAGAGATGCTCGCCATTACGAACAAAAATACCGCCCGTTTTGTCCAGCAGACTGGCTTCAGACCCGGCATAAATTAAGTCCATAATCTGATTTTGTAAGCCCTGCTGGTAGCCGCCGGGACTGTTATTCAGGATAACCAAATCAACATCCAGTCCTTTCTGTCTCCAGTAACGGTGCGCCTGAATCAGTGTGGTCACTGAGGCAATACTTTCCTCGCTGGTAATACTGAGCAGCACTATCGGCAGATCGCCTGAAATTGCCCAGCCCCACAGACCGGACTGACCACGCCGGTTGCGGCTGATCGCCTGGCCTTCGGCGCGCAGCTCCTGGACAGGGTAAAGCACCGCGCTGGCAAGACGATTAAACAAAGTGGCATCATCTTCACTGGCGTTCATCTGGCGTAATACCACCAGACTGTGAGACCAGGCCAGTTCAAAGACGCGATCAGCGATAGGGTAATCGCGGTATTTTTCCAGCAACGCCAGGCTCTGCTGGCGGGTCTCACTGATGCCATAAATGATATCAATCGTGACCGGCTGCCCCGGCTGCAGAGTGATGGCGTGGCGTATTGCCAGGATCGGATCCAGCACTGACCCCGACGTATTGCTGAGCGCCCCGCCTGCCTTTATTGCCTGGGCATCCGCAGGGTTTCTGCCACGACCAAGAAATTTTGCCCTGTCTGTTTCAAACGAAACGTTATGACGGTTATCGCCATGCACCACCATCATGTGAAACAGGCAGGGACTCGCTTCACCCGGTGAACGCGGGCGCCGGTGGCAAAGAATAGCGTCACGCTCAGGATCCAGTTCCGTCTGAATAAACAGATTGCTAAATGCCGGGTGTGCCAGATCGCTGGCTTCAGGTGCCAGTACTACTTCGGCATAGGTTGTCAGTTCCAGAGAGCGAGGCTGGCGACCACGATGAATCAGTGTGAGTCGTCGCAGCTCAATATCATCCTCCGGGGAGATCACAACCTGAGTTTTGACGCTGAGCCCATCGAAAGTGCGTCTGAATTCAGCACTCGCATCGGTGAATATTACTTCTTCGTCATGCCCGCTGGTGTGGGCTGTCGGTTGCCAGGTATTGCTCGACACATTCCCCGTCTGTATATCGCGGATATAGCAAAATGCTCCCCAGTTATCGCGAGTGGTATCACTGCGCCAGCGCGTAAGCGCAATATTATTCCAGCGACTGTAGCCGCCGCCGCCCGTGGTCAACATCAGATGATAATGGTTGTTGGACAGCAGTTGAATATCCGGGGCCGGCGTGTCCACACCATAGAAAATACGGGGTTCATAGCGAACGGGTTTGACCCTGCCCTCATGAGATTCAAAATGACGGCGCGGACTGTACAGATCGACTGCATCCGGCACGCGTTCCTGTAACAGCAGGCTCGCTGAGCGGAAGACCGTACTGGACATGAAGCGTTCAGTCATCGGGGCGTCAAGTAGCACATGAGCCAGCGCCTGAAACGCCATGCCCTGGTGATGCGCCATCCAGGACTGAACCACCGCATAGAGCTGACCGGTTGCGAGGCGTGAGGGAGTATAGTCCAGCGCTTCATAAAAACCGTATTCACCATGTGCGCCATTTTTTTGCAGCCTGATCAGGTTCTCACAGGCTTTTTGTGGGGAGACCATCAACGCCAGCAGTGTGGCGTAAGGGGCGACAACCATGTCATCAGCAAGCCCCCTGCGCAGGCCGAGACCCGGCACACCAAATGCCTGATATTGATAATTATGCTGAACATCAAAAGCATGATAACCAGACTCTGAAACGCCCCACGGTACTCCGCGTTCTTTCCCCCAATGAATCTGGCGCATAACCGCCGACTGACTCATTTCATCGAGCAGGCTGCCAGGCCAGGCGGGCATTACCAGATTCGGCATCAGGTATTCAAACATTGACCCGCTCCATGACATCAGGGCTGTTTCATTGTCAATGGTGGTGAACAGTCGCCCAAGCGCGTACCAGCTTTTAAGAGGCAGTTGATTAGTGGCAATGGCAAGAAAGCTGGTCAGGCGGATTTCAGACGGCAGAAGATCGTAGTGGCTCTTGTCAGGCATATTCGTGTCACAGTTATAGCCAACACTGAGCAGACTGGTTGCTTCGCTGTACAGAAAGGCGAAATCCATCCGGGCATGCTCATCCAGCCGTTGTTCAAGTTCAGTGATAATATTGAGTCGCATCCGGGCCTGCTCCGTCGCTGACGCCGGGGGGGTTCCTACACCTGTAAATGTTGCGCGGGCAAGCTCGCATAAAGTCGGCAGCGTCTGTTCGTTCCAGGAGGCAGGTAACCAACCAAGCAGCAGCGTCCACTCATGGCAAAGCTGAACCAGTTGATGCTCCAGATGTCCTGCCCAACGCATCTGAAGAGGAGATCCCTGATGGCATAGCGTGTTCAGGTGATTGCACTGGGTGCGCATATTTTTCAGCTCGCTGAAAAATGTCTGCGGAGAGAGCGACACTGCGCTCAGGCAGTGTTTTCGCAGCAACCGCAAGCTGTCAGGCGGGTTCTGACCCCACTGTTTTTCCAGAATATCCAGCGTATCGTTCAGTCCTGCCAGTATCTGTTGGCGGTTTAAAACTGGCTGATGACGCATGGCGGACAGCCCTGCACGCAGCGTCAACAAATGCCCTGCCATGTTGCCGCTGTCAACGCTTGAGATATAGCGTGGGCTGAGGGGGGCCAGCGTACGAGTGTCATACCAGTTGTAGAGATGGCCCCGGTAGTGCTCCATTTTATCCATTGTGTCGAGCGTGAGCGACACGCGCCGGAGCACTTCCCCACCGGGCAGGTAGCCAAAGTCCCATGCTGTCAGGTTAGCCATGAGGGAAAGGCCAATATTGGTAGGAGAAGTTCGATGGGCCACCGTCGGCTGCGGTATTTCCTGGTAGTTATCAGGCGGAAGCCAGTTCTCTTTTTCTGTGGCAAAGGTTTCAAAAAACGCCCAGATTTCACGGCTTGTCTGGCGCAACAGCTGTTTTTGTTCCTGATTGGGTGAAAACACCTTACGCGCAGGCTGGCGACTCAGCCAGCTCATCAGCAGCGGTGCCACACACCATAACAAACCGATCGGCAACGCAATCCCCAGCAGTTGTGGAGCAAATTGTCCGGTCAGTATTATCAGCATCACACCACATGCAACATTCAGCCACATCGCCTGATAAAAACGCGCGACAGTGGGTCCGGCCTGATTGCTGTCCTGGCTGTGGCTGACCCACTGGCTGAGGTGACGCCTGCTGAACCCCAATCGCCATAAAGTCACGGCGATCGCTTTTAGCGAATATCCGGCTTCGTGCGGCAGTATCGCAAAATTAAGGCCGATACCTGACAAACGCTTCAGCGCACCCGCCCCTACCAGTAACAGATGCGGCTTCAGGCGGCGACGCAGAGGTTTATGCAGCAGGTCATGGGTGATGCAGAGGATGGTTGGCAACAGCCATATCAGCGACAGTACGCCCAGCCAGTAAACCGGATTAGGTACCCCAAGCAGGGTGAAGAACAGCAATACCAGTAATGAGGGGGCGACCAGACTGCGACGCAGATTATCAAGTAATTTCCAGTAAGAAAGCGCGGTCAGCGGATTCCTGGTCTGGGTTCCATCGGCTCTTCTGACACGTGGTTTCAGCCAGTTAAGCAGTTGCCAGTCACCCCGGATCCAGCGTGAACGGCGTGCAACATCCGACAGATAATTATTCGGGTACTGTTCATAGAGTAACACCTCACTGAGCAGACCCGAACGTGCATAGCATCCTTCGAGTAGATCATGGCTGAGAACCAGGTTTTCCGGGCAGGTGTTGGCAGTGGCCTGCATAAAAATGTCAACATCGTAAATCCCTTTGCCCACGAACGATCCTTCCCCAAAAAGATCCTGATAGATATCCGAAGACATCATCGAATAGGGATTATTGCCCGGTATGCTGCTGCGCATGGCGGCGTAACGTCCCTGACCGTTGCGTGGTATCTCCTCCGCAAGGCCAGGTTGTAAAATGCCAAATCCTTTGACAACCCTCTGGCGTACCGGATCATACTCTGGCGTATTCAGCGGATGCGCCATCGTCGCGACCAGTTTGTGCGCCGTATCGCGCGGCAGCACCGTATCACTGTCCAGGGTAATGACGTATTTAATATGGCCCGGTAAAAGGTTAGCAGGCATGTCTGCAACGCTGACGAATTGTGTCCCTGGATGGCGCAACCAACTGTTCAGTAACGCCAGTTTTCCCCGCTTGCGTTCATAGCCCATCCACGTTCCTTCCGCAGGGTTCCATTCAGGCTGGCGGTGTAGCAGGTAAAAACGCGGGCGGCTGGAGGGATAGCGGCGATTCAGCGCCTGCGTATCGGCGATCGCCTGTCTGAGCAGCATCTGGCTTTCCGGCGAGGGTTCATTTGCAGAATCAGCGAAATCAGTGAGCAGCGCAAACCTGAGATTTTCGTTTTCATTCCCCAGCCAGCAGACTTCAAGACTGGTGAGGAGTTGGCTGAAACTTGCGTGGCTGGTCAGCATGCAGGGGATGACTAACAGAGTGGCGCTGTCAGGGGGAATGCCGGTTGAGAAATCCATCCGCGGCAAGGGGCGAGGAACGCGAAAACGGGTGGTGGCGTCACTGAGTAAATCGCTCATTAACTGAGTTACAGCGATAATCAGAGGGAATATCACCGCGATCAACAGCCAGTCTGCGCCCTGCATGGCTGTTTCGTGCAAAATCGCTGCGGTCGTTGCGGTTGTCAACAACGCCAGGCTTCCAAGCCATGACAGCAGGGTTATTCTGTTGAAACTGTGCCGCAAGCGCATGAGCCTTGAGGTGTCTGCTAACAGATGAATTTCCAGCGCCTGCCGACCTTCGCCTGCGAGATAATAACCAATATGATGTTCCAGTGAATCGGGAGCACTGTTTCCTGAAAGCGTCAGCACCCTGTCAGCAACTTCAGGCTCGCTGAGACCACTGTCTCTGGCCAGGACCTCAACAACGTGCCGGTAATGATCCCGGGTATTGAAGTGCATCCGAGGATAGATACCGGCAGGATCATTGCGTAATGCCTGTTCGACGACACTTATCGTTTCGGCGAAATCAGCCCAATCCGTTTCACTCAGTAATCGCAGACCCGCGATACTGTTACTGACAGATAGCTGGCTGGCGGCAAGCTGTTGATTGAAATTATGTATGAGAACGTCGGTGGTGATCCCCTGTTCCCGAAGGCACTGATCAACCCAGGTCAGAGGTAACGACAGCGCATTGCCATGCCCCTGCAGGCGCCGCACCAGCTCTGCGACAAACGCACTGGTTAACGTAGGTCGGGAGCGTGCCATATCGGCAACCACCATGATTAAATCGCCAGGGGCATTCTCTGCACATCCGAAAATCTTTGTTATCCACATATCAGCCAGCGTTCTGTCCTGCTGCGCTTTGATCACTTCGATACTGATACGACGAAGATTTTCTATCAGCGCCAGGCGCAGCATTCCCGGTAACGCCCAGACTTCACCTAATGTCAGCGGGGTCACCTGTTGATAGGCGGTGAGATAGCTGGTCAGGCTGGCGGCATCCCAGCGCCCGTCACCGTGAGCAATGGCCTCTGATGCAATATTGTAAATTCGTGGGCAATTCAGCGGCGACATCAGCGACGGGAGACCTTTACCAAAGCTTTTCGGCAAGTGCTGGCGGACAGTGCGGATTTGTTCCTCAATCAGATAATAATTGTCCAGTAACCACTCCCCGGCAGGCATGATACTGGTCTTTTTACCCGCGTTAAGCTCATAACAACTTTGGGTAATGATGGCCTCATTCTCGCCGAGTCTTTTTAGAAGATAATAAGGATGTTTATCCGGCGATAATTTATGGGTCCGTGCGAGCTTCTGACCGTAGCGTTCCATCTGGGCGGTCGAAAAGAGTTCTGACTGCAGCGTGCTTTCACCGGCAGGATCGTTCGCCGAAAACGTTACGCTTTCGGGAGCATTCATCGGAATATGGGAGCGGTTAAACCACGCCCTGGGGTTCATTTTCATAGCATTGCTCTGATGCAGAGTTAGCATGCAGGAGCAGTTGCGAAATCAGTTCAGAAACGTTCTCTCAGGATGGGCGTAAGGCATCAGGGATTTAACAGCTGCCGGGATTTGACTTAAGTATAGAACACCGGGTTTAGGTGCAACTAAGTGTCAGGATTATCGTGGTGAAACAAACAGTGTTTTACAGCCAGGGCACAGCATTGTCTGCTTAAGGCGAATTTTAGAAATAGATTGGGATGAACGTAAGCCGCAGGCCGGGCAGATGACAGTAGTCGTCGATACGCCGCCGAGGTACTTCATTGCGTAATCGATGAGAGACATGATGATTACCCTTTCGATGAATGAGATTCACTGTACCACGTTTGGATAAAATTTAACCATTTAATTTATCTTCCTATTTTTTATCCAAAAGGGGGATATCACAGGGTAGATGACGACGTTTGCCAAGATAGATATTTGCAGCCACAGGGGCCGTTGAGACCGTTGCTCCGCCACTCTTCGATACGGCTCTCTGCAGTCCGCTCTGGTATACAATGACCCGCTTCGATATTTCTTCCGGGAAATACTATGATATTTACCCTGAACTTTTCCTTTATTCCTTAGTCTAATAATCAAATCCATCTGAAATGAAGAAAATTTATGATTACCAGCCTTTCATTGGTATTTACCGTCATTACCGCTCTGTGCATTATGTTGTTTGCTGCGGTAAAAGTAGGAGTTGGGTTATCTAACAATCCCGACCGAAATGATAATTAACCCATTCGCAGGCTACTACGTCATCCCACTCCCCTCAATGTGATACCCACTGACCACGAAATATTCGACAAGTGCATTCCCTGCCCTGAGCCAGCAGTAGCCCGATAGCGCGGGCTGGCATCGGAAAGGCCCCATTAAAAAATCAGGCCTTGTCTCTATGGTTAAAAATGAAGGTTTTGACAACATCCA
This sequence comes from Citrobacter sp. RHBSTW-01044, assembly GCF_013781945.1. NCBI lineage: Bacteria > Pseudomonadati > Pseudomonadota > Gammaproteobacteria > Enterobacterales > Enterobacteriaceae > Citrobacter > Citrobacter sp. RHBSTW-01044. Next base: position 2,911,652 of record NZ_CP056180.1, read on the forward strand.
AATTTTTTGACAGTAATAAAAAAGCATTACCTTTTAAGATAATGCTTTTCATTCAAGCTGGGTCTTTTAACAATTAGATCAATGTAATTTTAATATCATAGCTTTCAAGCCCAGTCATTTTTTCACGAGCAGTAAACTGGATGTCGGAAACTTCTTTTCCTGTCTTTTTTTTGAGTTCAACAATTTTTTTTGTAATGAATTCAGAAATATCCGCTTCAGTTTTTGTTTTTAACTCTTCGACGTTCATTATTTACCTCTCTTGATCTCTAACGTATCAACGCCAAGTATGTAACATTCCCCGTGGAGCACTTATAACAGCGCTGACATGTTTAAAAGATAGAATGGAAAGACTCAATAATCAAGAGGTTGCAGTGCAATCTTCATACAAGAAAAGCGCAAAAAACCTGCAAACCACTGGACTACTATCTCGGTCGGTAAAGAAACAATCAGATGTCACTTCAAAAGCTTCGATGCTGCCTCGAGAATCTCTTCGGAACTGACATCGCGATCAGAGGCAACATAAACTATTTTATGGTCTCCTGTCAGAGATGGAAATCCTGCTGACATCACGGACAGGTGTGCTTTTTCCCCATTGGGAAACTCACGCATTATCGAAGTAATTCCCTTCATTACGGATACAACAACTGCCGGTTCTGAGTTAAAAAAAACGATTACTTTTTTCATAATGATACCGTGATTGTTCGTACAAAGATGAACGGTTTAGCATACAAAAAAGGCTCCATAAGGAACCTGAACTTTATTTTCTAAAATCTAACAAAGTCTGACCAGAACGAATGTATAGCGCAATATTGTCAAATGTAATCATTACCGATTTGCAAAAAATACATTTTGCTCCGAAAGGATTTTTTTCAGTAACATCAAAGCTCGACGTTCTGTACTGAGATCCGTGGCAACACGGGCATCTGAAGTGAATATGATGTGTAATAACAGTTACCTTATACAACCACGACATTAACTGCTGAGGGGCCTTTAGGTCCCTGTTCAACACTAAACTCAACTTCCTGATTCTCATTCAGCGTCTTGAAATCATTACTCTGGATAGCAGAAAAGTGTACAAACACATCTTTACTGCCATCTTTAGGGGTGATAAACCCAAAACCTTTTTCAGGATTGAACCATTTAACTAAGCCAGTCATTTTATTAGACATAATTATTACCTTTCTTGAGTAAGCCCTTGGGCAGAATGGTCCGAAAAAATCATCAGAGAGAAAAGCCAGCAAGGAAGTCTCAACAGGAACAAGAAATAAAATTATTACAGCACTTGCTTTAGATAAATTCGTTACAAACCAAGAATTCATTAACGCATGATTAACCAAACATAGCAAGATTTAGTTTTATAGGGAAATCGCACATGATTCTTATCATAAAAATGAATTTAAATAGCTTAAATCGAAAATTATGTCATGCTGCTTAAGACCTTTATCTATCACCCTAAGTTTTCAGGGATTTTGACTCACGGAAGAGTCGTATTTCCTCCATCTCAGCATAATATTTAGGGTCTACCACGAAATTTCCGAGCATGTCAGAGAGGATTACAACGTCAGCTCCGGCTGTTTTGCTTTTGGCAGGAACGGCAAGATTTCCGGTGTGCTTTGCGGCATTCAGGTGGCGGGCAAGATTTGTGGTATCGGTGTGCGGCTGGCAAAGAGTAACAGACAGGATAGAACAAGCCGCATATGGCTGCCTGGGTTATATTTATCAGTAGATTGATCGCGTCTTAATGCCCGGCTGACACTAAGCTCACCATAACAATGCAAGAATCTTATTGTTGGTGCAAACGCACCGTCATAGCACATCACTGAAACAATATGAAACAATATGAAACAATCAAACAATCAATACCCATGCTTTTTTGTTTGTTGTTGACATTTAAATCTGCCATTAATTAGGAACCGAATCTGTGGAGGATATTTATGCTCAAACTTTTCCATTACCATTCTCAATACTGGATATTTCTCGCACTTGCACTTTCTGTTTACGTAGTTGCTTTTCGATAACACATGAATAGGTTGTGTACTGCTTCCATCTAATGTAGCCAGAACTTATATCTCATGAGCTTTGGTCCGGGCCTTAGCTCATCAAAGTGCATATGTTATAAATATAATGATACCGTTGCTGATATAAAGCCGTGCACAGAAACCATCTGACCTGTTTTGCTTAGCCTTATAACAACCTGAAAAAGAAAACGTTTTAAACATGCTAACCAGTATTTTGGAAGTCCACAACTTTTTAATATCTGTCAAAGTCAACATGTTGAATTTAAGTCAGGGGCCACTCAAGATGTGTAGAACCGCTTACCACCATAATGGCAAATCCAAAGATAATGTGGGTATTAAAAATTACTTCTTCTTTCGCTACTGCATTAGCAATTGATTAACAATAACCTATATCAGGCATCGCCCTCCTTTTTTATAAGTTAAAAAAGTAAGACGAGTTTATTTTTTCAGTGTATATCTGAACATTCTTTATAATTCTGTCTATGTTAAAGATTTTAACCAATGAAAAACAATATTTTTTCCATTGAACGGAATAAACCGATAAGTCCTTTAGAACTTAAGATTTACCGCAACTATCGCGTAGTTCATGGGATCCGTATTGCTTTAGCATTTGTTATAACTTTCTTACTGATAAGAATGTTGAATTTACCAGACCACTCCTGGCCCCTGATTACACTGGTTGTGGTCATGGGACCAATTAGTTACATGGGCAATGTGATACCCAGGGCACTTGAACGTATGGCGGGAACTGTAGGGGGTGCGATTTTGGGGATCATCGCATTACACATTGAAATGTACTCTCTCACTATGATGATGCTGTGGTGTGGATGCGCAGCTTTCCTTTGTGGTTTTCTGGCCATGAGTAAACGTCCCTATGCCGCATTATTGATTGGTATCACGCTGGCGGTTGTCAGCAGCGCTCCTGCAGGAGACTTACAAACAGCATTGTGGCGAAGCACCAACATTATTATAGGATGCATTCTGGCGATGTTGTTTACCAGCATTTTTCCCCAAAGAGCATTCATTAACTGGCGTATACAACTTGCTGACTTTCTTTCTGATTATCTAAAAATAACAACGGCGGGAGTCTCCCGAAACGTTCTTGCGCCCCCGAGAATGGCCAAACTTCAAACGCGAGCGCTGAATAATGTAGTAAAAATGCGCAGCCTTATTACACCAGTAAATAAAGAAACAAAGATTGCGAAGAGTCTACTTGAAGATATTCAATCGATAACCCGCGATATGATAGCGGCGCAAAAATTTCAGATAAATGCCCACTGGGCATCCCGTGGCAGTCGATTTCTCATATTGAATACTCACACGCTGTCAGATATGGAAAAAATGACCCGTAGCACCCTCAACACCCTCGCACATGCCTTGCATGAAGGAAACCCAACGCCGATAGCATCAAATAGCGAGCATCTTCTCGAAATTACTAAAGAGTTGCATTGTCTTTTACTCGCCAATGAGGGCGAGGAAATCATTGAAAGCGCCGTTCACGGATATGTCTGGTTGAGCATTCAGCTTGCTATCCAACTTGAAGCACTATCAACCTTAATCACAAAAGCGCTTACAGAACAGATTTTTTCCTGATAAATATCAATATTTCTCTTATCTCATCGGCCTTTTGACCGTGCAAGGCATGACTTTTCCGTTCGAGCAAATCAATGATATTCTCTGTCGTAACCCTTTTGCCATTTTCAAGTAGCTGGATAACTGTTTCACCAATTTCCTGGGCCATAATATGGTTTTGTATGATTCTCAATGCGTTGCCCTTTATATGGTTATTAGTAATACCGTTACACATCAGACATGATGTTAAAAGCAAAACAAAAAATACAATTCTTTGCCCAACTTACTTGTATGTTGCACGGATAACCCTGAAATGACGAAACCCCGTTAGAACGAGGTTTTTATTCATGGTGTAACCATAGAGGATCAAACCCTCGTCTCCTGCAAGTTCAAAAGTCGCCCGCTCAATTCGATGAGATAGTAGCAGACTGACGGCCCTTGTTGGACTTAAACCAGTGCCTGGCAATGATAATGAATCTTGCCGCCTTAACTGGAAGGTCAGAGCCAAATGTTACTTTCGCAACACCTGTTCATTTGATTTACTGGAAGTATATGGCGCATAGTTATCAGGTGTGATCATTGATGATTTACAAAAAATACACTTTGCACCAAAGGGATTTTTCTCAGTCACATCAAAATGGGAAGTTCTGTACTGTGACCCATGACAACAAGGGCACTTAAAATAAATATGGTCGGTCATGATGTTAGCCTTTATTTGCTACAACACTCACTACCGCAGTGATATCCAAAAGATCTATTTAACTATTAATTTTTCTTGGTTTTCAGTATCAGGTTACAACTCACTATTAAAAGCAATAAAAAAATAAATATTTCTTATCAGTTCACATGAGGAATCTAAAATAATATAATTTTCTTTATATTATAGCACCAGCGATTTTTGGGATGTTGTTAGCTTTTACGAATGCACTTAAGCGTGCAAGAAAAACTACAGAGGTAAAACAACAAATGACATTCATAAAATAATCATTTCAACTGTTCTACCCAATGATTAGACTCAAACATCTGTTCAGCTTTATGTCGACAGATGTTGAGTTTCTGAAAAACTAATATATCTACTCAGGCATTCACCGTCTTCGCTATCGTATATTAGTTTACATCAGGAAAAATATCAGGCAGCTACAACGTTTTCAGCTGACGGCCCTTTTGCACCAGCAGTAATGCTGAACTCAACTTTTTGGCCTTCATTCAGCGTTTTAAAGCCACCACTCTGAATAGCAGAGAAGTGTACAAACACATCTTTACTACCATTGTCAGGGGTAATAAAACCAAAACCTTTAGACTCGTTAAACCATTTTACTAAACCAGTCATTTTATTAGACACAGGTAATTCCTTAAATTCTATGTAGCCTTACGGCGAAAAGGGCTTCGCACACAATCTAATTAGTAACGATAAGAAGGCTCAAAAGAAAGGATTATCTGTGGATAACGCTTGAGATGAGAACTGCTTTACTAAACCGCTTTAATGGGTCTGTGTACCTAACCAACCCCTCATTAATCACACACCCCACAAACAATAGCAAGTTATTTTTTCATTTAATTTTTCGCAAAATCTTAGAAATGGAAACTGAGACAGCATAATCAAAGAGTTCTGTTCACCCGCAATAACATACAGCCGGTCGTCCCCTGGATAACGAAAAATAAAATAGAATATATTTATCAGCAACTTAAAGGAAACCCCGTTTCAATCCGTAAAAATCCAGCAACGAATTTTCGTGCTATTTTTCGCAGCTGAGGAAATTAATAGCAACAAAGAAAATCATTTCTTCCAACCAGTAAATTCTGAAACAGCCATAACATTTACAAAACTATGCTCCTTTTGTTTCATATCAGTGTATTATCAGAGAAGGAAAATTAAAAAAATTGAAGGAGAAAAAATGCAACGACAGGCAATGATTTCATCAAAAATAAAATTTATTGGTTACTACCCATTAGAAAAGATACTGGAGATTGGTTTCGTAAATTCTTCAACTTTCCAGTATGTGGGCGTTCCTGAAAGCATCTATAACTCTTTTCTCACGGTGCAATCTAAAGGCCGTTTCTTTGACGGTGTCATTAAAGGTAAATTCTTGTGTCGTAAAACAGGGTGATTCAAGAAATTTACGCTGTAGATAGCGTAAAACGCCGTTCTGGTGTTTTCTGTTTTTGTTACCACCGGGCCAGGAAATTGATATCCCAAAAACCACTATTCCCGTCAATTTCGTTACCCTTCGTTAAGCATGCTCCCTGCAGCGTTCACAGGTTTCAAACACTGGGACGCCATGCTCTTTCGTGGCTTTGCAGTCAAGTACCTCCCCTTTACCACCACAGCGGTAGCTTGCGCTAATTGTTCCCTGAACCGATTGCTATACCGCCACTCGCAGTCAGCAATGAGTAAAGCTGGTCATTTAAATGGCCTTTTTTTCCCGATCATCCTAAAAATTGTTGTAAAATTCGCGGCCTTAGTGATAGCTGCTTCTTTTTGGCTATCTGTTTTGGCGGGAAGTTTTGGAGAGATTTTGGAGAAGAGAAAAAGTTGATTATTTTCAATACTCTGAAAACATCGCGCCTTCTGAACAAGAAGGTGAAACGCGAATGATCGGTCGGCTGCTCAGAGGCGGTTTTATGACCGCCATCTACGCGTATCTGTATATTCCAATCATTATTTTGATTGTGAACTCCTTTAACAGCTCGCGCTTTGGCATCAACTGGCAGGGTTTTACCACCAAATGGTACGGCCTGCTGATGAACAACGACAGCCTGCTACAGGCAGCGCAACACTCGCTGACGATGGCGGTGCTATCCGCCACGTTTGCCACGCTGATCGGCTCACTCACAGCGGTTGCACTGTACCGCTACCGTTTTCGCGGTAAACCGTTTGTCAGCGGCATGCTGTTCGTGGTGATGATGTCGCCGGATATCGTAATGGCGATTTCTTTGCTGGTGCTGTTTATGCTGATCGGCATTCAACTGGGTTTCTGGTCACTGCTGTTCTCGCATATCACTTTTTGTCTACCTTTTGTGGTGGTGACGGTTTACTCACGTCTGAAAGGTTTTGATGTACGAATGCTTGAAGCCGCCAAAGATCTCGGCGCCAGTGAAGTGACTATTCTGCGCAAGATTATACTGCCTCTGGCAATGCCTGCAGTGGCTGCCGGCTGGTTGCTGAGCTTTACGTTGTCGATGGATGATGTCGTCGTGTCGTCCTTCGTTACCGGGCCTGGTTATGAAATTTTGCCGTTAAAAATCTACTCAATGGTAAAAGTCGGCGTATCACCAGAGGTGAACGCGCTGGCGACCATTTTGTTGGTTCTGTCGCTGGTTATGGTGATTGCCAGCCAGCTTATTGCACGTGATAAAACCAAGGGCCGCTAAGGCCCTTAATTCAGGGGACGTTAAATGATGAAAAAATGGTCACGCCACCTGCTCGCGGCGGGTGCTCTGGCACTGGGCATGAGCGCCGCTCACGCTAATGACAACAACACGCTCTATTTCTATAACTGGACCGAGTATGTCCCGCCTGGACTGCTGGAGCAGTTCACCAAAGAGACTGGCATTAAGGTTATCTATTCGACCTACGAGTCGAACGAAACCATGTACGCCAAGCTCAAAACCTATAAAGACGGCGCATACGATCTGGTGGTTCCGTCCACCTATTACGTCGATAAAATGCGCAAAGAAGGCATGATCCAGAAGATCGACAAGTCGACGTTGACCAACTTCCACAACCTCGATCCGGAAATGCTCAACAAGCCATTCGACCCCAACAATGACTACTCTATCCCGTATATCTGGGGTGCGACGGCCATTGGCATCAATAGCGATGCCATCGACCCGAAAACAGTAACCAGCTGGGCCGATCTGTGGAAACCGGAGTACAAAGGTAGCCTGCTGTTAACGGATGATGCGCGAGAAGTGTTCCAGATGGCGCTGCGCAAGCTGGGATACTCCGGCAATACCACCGATCCTAAAGAGATTGAAGCCGCCTATAACGAATTGAAGAAGCTGATGCCTAACGTTGCGGCATTTAACTCTGACAACCCGGCCAACCCGTATATGGAAGGCGAAGTCAATCTGGGGATGGTGTGGAACGGCTCCGCGTATGTTGCGCGTCAGGCAGGTACACCGCTGGAAGTGGTATGGCCGAAAGAAGGTGGGATTTTCTGGATGGACAGCCTGTCTATTCCAGCGAACGCAAAAAATAAAGAAGGTGCGCTGAAGCTGATTAACTTCCTGCTACGCCCGGACGTGGCGAAAGAAGTCGCGGAAACCATCGGTTATCCGACGCCAAACCTGGCAGCACGTAAGCTGTTAAGCCCTGAAGTCGCGAACGATAAAACCCTCTACCCTGATGCAGAAACCATCAACAAAGGGGAATGGCAGAATGATGTCGGTTCCGCCAGCGCTATCTATGAAGAGTATTATCAGAAGCTGAAAGCAGGACGTTAATTCAGCGTTGTAAGGAATGCCCGATGGCGCTGCGCGTATCGGGCATAAAAATCACAGTCCTTTCAATAATTTCTCAACAAACTCGGGCACCACCTGGCTTGCCGGACCGTAATACTTCTCTTCAAACTCGCTTCCTACCTGGCTCGGTTCGAGATTTAGCTCTACCGTATGCGCCCCATGTAGTCGAGCTTCATGCACAAACCCCGCTGCCGGGTATACATGGCCCGATGTACCAATCGCAATGAACACATCGGCCATTGCCAGTGCCATATAAATTTCATCCATGCCCAGCGGCATTTCACCAAACCACACCACGTGCGGGCGCAGTGGCGCCGGAAACTGGCAACAATGGCATTTATCTTCCGCAGTCACATCGCCAGTCCACTCCAGAATCTGCCCGCTTTGAGAACAGCGAACCTTGAGCAGTTCGCCGTGCATATGGATTACGTTCTGGCTGCCCGCACGTTCATGCAGGTTATCAATATTCTGCGTCACCAGTAAAAAACGGTCGCCCAGCTCGGCTTCGAGTTTTGCCAGCGCGATATGCGCCGCGTTAGGCTGGATTTCTGATTGTTGCAACTGATGACGACGGGCGTTATAAAACGACTGGACCAGTTGCGGATTACGACTAAATCCTTCCGGAGTCGCAACGTCCTCTACCCGATGTTCTTCCCAGAGACCATCCGCCGCGCGAAAGGTTCGAATTCCTGACTCAGCGGAGATTCCCGCTCCCGTCAGTACCAGCACTCTTGGTTTTTCCATCAATTCAGGCACCACTCTGTCTCTGAAAAAGATTCGTTGACGCAGGCGATCGCGCATATGGCGTTTATTTTTACGAAAGCGGCTTAACCGATGACCCCGGCGCGACAGCATAACAACCTCTTTGTATTAATCGGTAAGATGTAGGAAAGCGGCTCCGCGCATCCCGCCCGCATCACCGTGCCGCGCCTGCTCAATACGCGGCACCCGGGCAACCGGCAGCAGATGACGTGGCAGTCGGTCCGCCAGTTGCGTCGTAATAGCGGTAAAATTCGACAAGCCTCCGCCAATCACCACCAAATCAGGATCGACGATAGTCAGGATATTCCCAAGGCACACCGCCAGCAAATCCAGATAGCGTTCAACATGGGCACGTGCTTGTTCATCACCCTGCTCCCACAGCGCGATAATTTCACGGGCATCCAGCGATTGATGGTAGTAATGCTGATACAACCACGCAAATCCACCGCCGGAAAGATAGCTTTCGATGCATCCCAGTTGACCGCACCCGCAGCGGCGCAATGGGAAATCAAAGCCCATCAACGTCAGCGCATCGACTGGCAAACGGATATGACCAAACTCGCCGGTGATATAGCTGCGCCCGGTGATGGATTTCCCGTTAAGCACCAGACCGCCGCCAACACCGGTACCGAGGATCAACCCCATCACGAGCGGATATTGGGTGAACTCGTCATCCCAGGCTTCGGAGAGGGCAAAACAGTTAGCATCGTTATCCAGACGCACATCGCGGTCAAGGCGAGCGCTGAGATCGGCGCGGAGCGGCTTACCACTGGCAGCAGGAACGTTGGCCGCATACAGCGTGCCGTCTTCCGTTTCTGGCATACCAGGAATGCCGATGCCTACCGAACCTTTAACGCCGAACCGCTGGTCCGCTTCCGTCACCAGATTGCAGACCGCATCAAGGAAAGCGTCATAGCTGTCGCGAGGCGTAGGGACGCGTGTTTCCCATTGCAAACGACGTTGCTTATCAAACACGCCCAGCGCAATTTTGGTCCCGCCGATGTCAAATCCGTAATACATCACCGCTCCTTGATACACGTCATCCTTCAAGATGCCTTGGGGTCGGCTGCGCCCTCACCCTCCAGTCACATCGTTATCTATGCTCGTGGAGATTTCGGTTTGCCGCCTTACCGCCGCATGAATGCTTTCGTGTATATATTGTTATTGGCCGCTAAGTACTCTCGCAGGATCAATATTGCTGGCGCGACGCGCCGGATACCAACTTGCCAAAAGACTCAGCACGAGTGCTGTCACCAGCACGTAAATCACATCCAGCCAGTGTAATTCCGATGGCAGGAAGTCAATGAAATAGATATCGCCGGACAGGAACTGATGGCCGATAAGCGCCTCAATCCCGTTAATGATCGGCGTCAGTTGCAGCGAGACAACCACCCCAATGACGACGCCTATCAGGCTACCGAACAGCCCCGCCAGCAGGCCGTACCAGACAAAAATGGCACGGATAAGGCCATCTTTAGCCCCCAGGGTTCTTAATACCGCAATATCGCCGCTTTTGTCTTTTACCGCCATCACTAACGTGGAAACGATATTAAAACAGGCCACGCCAATCACCAGCACCATCGCCAGATACATAATGGCGCGGATCATCTGGATATCGCGATACATATAACCATAAGTACCGATCCAGCTCTTAATGTACACATAGTTATTGGTGACTTCACCCGCGTCTCGCACCAGCTTATTGGCGTTAAACACGTCGTTCACTTTCAGCGCGATCCCGGAAACGCTGGATCCCATATCCAGGTATTGCTGCGCATCTTCCATTGGGATCATGGCAAAGCTGTGATCGAGCTGACCGCTCAGTTGCAGGATCCCCGTGACGTGCAAACGCACGCGTTTAGGCTGCTGTAACTTATGATCCGCACTGGCGTTAGGGATCATAATCGATACCCAGTCGCCCTGCTTCACCTTCAGCGCATCGGCAATTCCCTTACCAATAATGATTTGTTGCTCACCCGCTTTGAAATTATCCCATGCGTGGTTTTGCACAAACGAGGGTAGCGCGCTTAAACGCTGCTCCTGCTGCGGATCAACGCCCTTCACCTGCACTGCGCGTAGGTTCGCCCCACTCTCCACCAGCCCGGTAAAGTTAATATAAGGCGCCGCAGCGGCAATGCCTGGTACCTTCTGTACCTTGTCGAGCGCTTCCTGCCAGTTGTTCCACGGCTGATTCACGGCTTCAATCTCACCGTGCGGCACCACGGCCAGAATACGGTTGTTAAGCTCACGCTCAAATCCGTTCATGGCGCTTAAGCCGACGATCAACACCGCGACGCCCAACGCAATGCCAACGGTGGAAATCACGGAAATCAGCGAGACCATGCCGCCGCGCCGCCGACCACGGCTAAAACGCAAACCAATCAATAACGATAAAGGCGAAGCCATTACTCAGCTCCCATCAGGCTCAGTTCAGCCGTCAGGCGACCATCGCGCATTTCAAGCTGGCGGCTCATGCGCTTCGCCAGTTGCAGATCGTGTGTCACCACCAAAAATGCCGTGCCCTGAGAGCGGTTCAGCTCACCCAGAAGCTCGAAAATGCTGTCCGCGTTACGCGCATCAAGGTTACCCGTTGGCTCATCCGCCAGTACCAGGCGCGGGTTATTCACCAGCGCACGAGCAATGGCCACGCGCTGGCGTTCACCGCCTGAAAGTTCAGACGGGCGATGGCTGGCACGATGGTCCAGCCCTACTGCTTTCAGCATATCCCGTGCGCGCTCGGTGATTTCAGCCGGTTTTTTCTTGCCGATCAGCAACGGCATCGCCACGTTTTCCAGCGCGGTAAAGTCCGGCAGCAGATGGTGGAACTGATAAATGAAGCCCAGCTTCTGATTACGCAGTTCCGCTTTCGCCGCCGACGAGAGTTTGCTCATCGGCTGACCGCTAAAAATGACATCGCCGGAAGTTGGCGTATCCAGACCGCCTAACAGATGCAGCAACGTACTCTTACCGGAACCGGAGCTGCCGACAATCGCCATCATCTCACCTTCACCGACGCAAAAACTGACATCGTGCAGTACATCGGTCTGGACTGTGCCTTCCTGATAGCGTTTGCACAGGTTGTCGCATTGCAACAGGATCTTATTCATAACGTAAAGCCTCAGCGGGTTGAGTGGCGGCAGCGCGCCAGGAAGGATAAAGCGTAGACAGCAGCGCGATGGCCATCGCCACCAGCGCAATGACGATAACCTGCAGCGGCTCAATGGCGACCGGCAGCGCAGCCCCATCCAGAAGCACACCGATAATTGGCATCAGGTTGTTCAGTTGACTGGCGAGTAATGCGCCCAGCACCGCGCCCAGCAGCGCGCCGATAATCCCGGCACTGGCCCCCTGAACCATAAACACCATCATTATCTGCCGCGGCGTCAGCCCCTGCGTTTGTAGAATCGCCACTTCCCCTTGCTTCTCCATTACCATCAGACCCAGCGAGGTAATAATATTAAATGCCGCCACCGCCACGATCAGGCTAAGCAGCAGCCCCATCATGTTTTTCTCCATACGCACGGCCTGGAACAATTCCCCTTTGCGCTCGCGCCAGTCCTGCCATTTGGTACCTTGCGGCAGCGTTTGCTGGCTCAGCGTATCAACCTTTAACGGTTCGTTGAGCCACAGACGCCAGCCGGTAATATTGCCCACCGGGTAACGCATCAAACGTGACGCATCCTGGATGTTGGTCAGCATCTGGTAGCCGTCGACTTCGCTGTTGGCGGCGAAGGTGCCAATTACCGTAAACAGACGCTGGCTCGGCAGACGCCCCATCGGGGTAAACTGGCTGGCTGAGGGCACCATCACGCGAATTTGATCGCCACGATTAACACCCAGTTGCCCGGCAAGCTGCTCTCCGAGGATGACATTATACTTACCCGGCTGCAGATCTGTTTGCTTCACATTGACCAGATATGGCGTTAATGGATCTTTTTGCGCCGGGTCGATACCCAGCATCACGCCGACTGCCACGCTACGCGCACTTTGCAGTACCACATCCCCCGTGGTTATCGGTGCAACGCGGTTGACGCCGTTCAACACCACCGCTTTTTCCGGTAGCTGTTGCGGGTTTAGAGAACCCTGTTCAGACGAGAGGACGGCCTGAGGCATCAGGCCAAGAATATTGTTTTGCAGCTCGCGCTCGAAACCGTTCATCACCGACAACACCGTAACCAGCGCCATTACCCCGAGAGTAATGCCAATGGTGGAGAGCCAGGAAACGAAGCGACCGAAGCGATCTGCTGCACGCCCACGCATATAACGCAGGCCGATGAATAGAGCGACAGGTTGGTACATGAAATCCGTCTGGTTGCTGTTAGCAAAGTCACGAGTATATAAGCGAAAGCGGAATGGGTAAATGACTGAACCGTAAGTGTTCGTCAGCACTATTCTTAAAAGTATAAATAAATCAAACCGCTAAAGTTGTCCCTCTCCCCTGCAACCCCGATCCCTGACCTTTATCCTAAAAAAACAAAATGCAGACAGTTACGCATTACAGCTCACAGCGGGTTGCGCAGGATGGCAGGCTATTGCAATCAATATGGATGCGCCGTCTCAATGAATAAAAAAGAACTATGGATTAATCAAATCAAGGGGTTATGCATTTGCCTGGTGGTGATTTACCACTCGGTGATCACATTTTACCCGCACCTCACCACTTTTCAGCATCCACTGTCAGAGGTGTTGAGCAAATGCTGGATTTACCTCAATTTGTACCTGGCACCGTTTCGCATGCCGGTGTTTTTCTTTATTTCGGGGTATCTGATCCGTCGCTACATCGATAACGTCCCGTGGACAACCTGCGTGGATAAACGGATCTGGAGTATCGCCTGGGTGCTGGTGCTTTGGGGAGTGGTGCAATGGCTGGCGTTGGTGGCGCTCAATAACTGGCTCGCCCCGCAGCGCGATCTGACCCATGCCGCCAACGCCGCTTATGCGGATTCGATTGCGGATTTTACCCACGGGATGCTGACCGCCAGCACCAGCCTGTGGTATCTGTACGCGCTGATTGTCTATTTTGTTCTGTGTAAAATTTTCAGCCGTTGGGCGATGCCGTTGTTAGCATTATTTGTGGCGCTGAGCGTGGCGATCAATTTTTTCCCGACCCCGTGGTGGGGAATGAACAGCGTGATTCGCAATTTGCCCTGGTATAGCCTCGGCGCATGGTTTGGCGCAACGCTGATGGCGTGGATCAAGGAGGTGCCCCTGCGCCGCCATGCGGTCATTGTTCTGGGTTGCACAATCGTCGCCGTCGTCGCGTGGCTGGCAAATGTCTCGCTATTGCTTTCTCTCCTTTCCATTGTGCTGATCATGAAGCTGTTTTATCAGTTCGAGCTCCACTTTGGCATGCGCGCGTCCAGTCCGTTAAGCGTGATTGGCGCCAATACCATTGCCATCTACACCACACACCGTATTCTGGTTGAGCTGTTCAGCTTAACGCTTATCCCCAAAATCAATCATGCCGCCTGGCCTGCATACGCGGAGCTGGCCCTGCTACTGGTGTATCCGTTCGCCTGTCTGCTGCTGTGCACCCTGTTTGGCCTGCTGGTGCGTAAGATTTCACAAAAAACCGTGGCCGATCTGCTCTTTTCCCCACCCTCTTTATCGCCCGCCTCTCGCTAACCCCTTCGCGCTTTTGCCCCCATTCGGGGGCGAATCAATTTGCTTATGAGAAACGATCACGGATAATAAAGAACATTGCTTATCAGATGTATATCTAAACGAGATCCTGACAACCGAATGCCTGAACAACATCGTTACACGCTCCCAACGGGCGCTTCCGATCAGCGCCAGTTGGGTGAGCTTACAGGTGCCGCCTGCGCAACGCTGGTCGCCGAAATCGCCGAACGTCACGCGGGTCCAGTGGTGCTGATCGCGCCGGACATGCAAAATGCTTTGCGTCTGCATGATGAAATTCGTCAGTTTACTGACCAGATGGTGATGAACCTGCCCGACTGGGAAACGCTTCCCTATGACAGCTTTTCTCCCCATCAGGAGATTATCTCCTCACGGCTCTCCACGCTGTATCAACTGCCCTCCATGCAGCGCGGCGTACTGATCGTTCCGGTAAATACGCTGATGCAGCGTGTCTGTCCGCACAGCTATCTGCACGGTCATGCGCTGGTCATGAAAAAAGGCCAGCGGCTTTCGCGCGACGCCCTGCGCGAACAGCTGGACAGTGCTGGCTATCGCCATGTTGATCAGGTCATGGAACACGGCGAATACGCCACGCGTGGCGCATTGTTAGATCTGTTCCCGATGGGCAGCGAATTGCCTTATCGTCTGGATTTCTTTGATGACGAAATCGACAGCCTGCGTCTGTTTGATACTGACACTCAGCGCACGCTGGAAGAAGTCGATGCCATTAATTTGCTGCCCGCACACGAATTCCCGACTGACAAAACGGCCATCGAGCTGTTCCGTAGTCAGTGGCGCGATACGTTTGAGGTGAAACGCGACGCCGAGCATATTTATCAACAGGTCAGCAAAGGCACGTTACCTACGGGGATTGAATACTGGCAGCCGCTGTTTTTCAGCGAGCCGCTGCCGCCGCTGTTCAGCTACTTCCCCGCCAATACGTTGTTGGTAAATACCGGCGATATCGAGACCAGCGCAGCACGCTTCCAGGCCGATACCCTGTCACGCTTTGAGAATCGCGGCGTTGATCCGATGCGCCCGCTTCTGCCACCGGAATCGCTGTGGCTGCGGGTTGATGAGCTGTTTTCTGAACTTAAACGCTGGCCGCGTGTTCAGCTGAAAACCGAGAGTCTGCCGAAGAAAGCGGCGAATACCAACCTCGGGTTCCAGAAGCTGCCAGATATCGCCGTTCAGGCACAGCAAAAAGCACCGTTAGATGCATTACGTAAATTCCTTGAAGGCTTTACCGGTCCGGTAATTTTCTCGGTGGAAAGTGAAGGACGCCGGGAAGCACTAGGCGAACTGCTCGCCCGCATCAAAGTCGCGCCGAAGCGGATATTGCGACTCGACGAAGCCGTAGACAACGGTCGTTATCTGATGATTGGCTCAGCCGAGCACGGCTTCATCGATAGCAAACGCAATCTGGCGCTGATTTGTGAAAGCGATCTGCTCGGTGAACGTGTGGCGCGTCGCCGCCAGGATTCTCGTCGCACCATCAACCCGGACACGTTAATTCGTAACCTCGCGGAGCTGCATCCCGGTCAGCCAGTGGTGCATCTGGAGCACGGCGTGGGTCGCTATGCCGGTATGACCACGCTGGAAGCGGGCGGCATCACCGGTGAATACCTGATGCTCACCTATGCCAACGACGCCAAACTGTATGTGCCGGTGTCGTCGCTGCATCTGATAAGCCGCTACGCCGGCGGCGCGGAAGAGAATGCGCCGCTGCATAAACTGGGCGGTGATGCCTGGTCACGCGCCCGACAGAAAGCCGCTGAGAAAGTCCGCGATGTCGCGGCTGAGCTGCTGGATATTTATGCCCAGCGCGCAGCGAAAGAAGGCTTTGCCTTTAAGCATGACCGTGAACAGTATCAGCTGTTTTGCGACAGCTTCCCATTTGAAACCACGCCGGACCAGGCGCAGGCGATCAACGCGGTACTCAGCGATATGTGTCAACCGCTGGCCATGGACCGCCTGGTGTGTGGCGATGTCGGCTTTGGTAAAACCGAAGTCGCGATGCGTGCCGCCTTCCTCGCCGTAGAGAATCACAAGCAGGTTGCCGTGTTGGTACCGACCACCCTGCTCGCTCAGCAGCACTTCGACAACTTCCGCGACCGCTTTGCCAACTGGCCGGTACGCATTGAGATGCTGTCCCGTTTCCGTAGCGCCAAAGAGCAAGCGCAGATTCTGGAGCAGGTTGCCGAAGGTAAAATCGATATTCTCATCGGCACTCACAAACTGCTGCAAGCGGATGTGAAGCTAAAAGATCTGGGGCTGCTGATTGTCGATGAAGAGCACCGTTTCGGCGTTCGCCACAAAGAACGTATCAAGGCAATGCGCGCGGATGTGGATATTCTGACTCTGACGGCAACGCCAATTCCGCGCACGCTCAACATGGCGATGAGCGGCATGCGCGATCTGTCGATCATCGCCACACCGCCCGCTCGTCGTCTGGCGGTCAAAACCTTTGTGCGCGAATATGACAACCTGGTGGTACGCGAGGCTATCCTGCGTGAAGTTATGCGCGGGGGACAAGTTTATTATCTCTTTAACGACGTCGAAAATATCCAGAAAACCGCTGACAGATTAGCGGAACTGGTGCCGGAAGCGCGCATTGGTATCGGCCACGGGCAAATGCGCGAGCGCGAGCTGGAACGCGTGATGAACGATTTCCACCACCAGCGTTTTAACGTGCTGGTGTGTACCACCATTATCGAAACCGGGATCGACATTCCCACTGCCAACACCATCATCATTGAACGAGCTGACCACTTCGGTTTAGCGCAATTGCATCAGCTACGGGGTCGTGTGGGACGCTCACACCATCAGGCATACGCCTGGCTGCTAACGCCGCATCCAAAAGCGATGACCACCGACGCACAAAAACGCCTGGAAGCCATCGCCTCACTGGAAGATTTAGGTGCAGGTTTTGCGCTGGCGACCCACGACCTCGAAATTCGCGGCGCAGGGGAACTGCTGGGCGAAGATCAAAGTGGCTCCATGGAAAGCATCGGTTTCTCACTGTATATGGAGCTGCTGGAAAACGCTGTCGATGCGCTCAAAGAAGGGCGTGAACCGTCGCTGGAAGATCTCACCAGCCAGCAAACCGAAGTCGAACTGCGCATGCCATCGCTTCTGCCGGATAACTATATCCCGGATGTCAACACGCGACTGTCGTTCTACAAGCGCATTGCCAGTGCGAAAGGCGAAACCGAGCTGGAAGAAATTAAGGTCGAGCTGATAGACCGTTTTGGCCTGCTGCCCGACCCGGCCCGGACGTTGCTGGATATTGCCCGTTTACGCCAGCAGGCGCAGAAACTGGGGATCAGAAAGCTCGAAGGCAATGAAAAAGGCGGTACTATTGAGTTTGCCGAGAAAAACCATGTTAACCCAGTCTGGCTAATTGGTTTACTGCAAAAACAACCGCAGCACTTCCGTCTGGATGGTCCAACACGCCTGAAATTCATGCAGGAATTGGGCGAGCGTAAAGCACGGATCGACTGGGTTCGCCAGTTTATGCGCCAGCTTGAAGAGAACGCCATAGCCTAGCGTCAAGCCAGGTGAGCCCTCCGCTCACCCGGCCTGATGAATTTACAAACTCTTTGCACTTCCCTGCACTTCCCGACACTGCAAACCGCCATAATTCTTGTTTACTTTTACATAATAAAAACCACGTAAAAACAATGGATTTATGGTGATGTTAAACAATAAACGACTCTCTCGCTGGTTAGCATTTTTTACGCTTGCCGCGACCTTCGCGTTAGCACTTCCGGCCCAGGCAAATACCTGGCCGCTGCCGCCACCGGGAAGCCGCGTGGTGGGTCAGAATGCCGTTCATGTTGTCGAAGACAATGGCGGTTCTCTGGAAGCGATTGCGAAAAAATACAATGTCGGCTTTCTGGCGCTGCTACAGGCCAACCCCGGCGTTGACCCTTACGTACCACGTCCGGGCAGCGTGCTGACTATTCCGTTACAAACTCTGCTGCCGGACGCGCCGCGCGAAGGCATTGTTATCAACCTCGCCGAACTGCGTCTTTATTATTACCAGCCAGGGACAAATTCGGTGACCGTGTATCCTATTGGTATTGGCCAGTTAGGCGGTGACACGCTGACGCCCACAATGGTAACCACCATCTCTGATAAACGTGCCAACCCGACCTGGACGCCTACGGCAAATATCCGCGCGCGATACAAAGCGAACGGGATCGACCTTCCTGCCGTGGTGCCTGCCGGGCCGGATAACCCGATGGGCCATCATGCCATTCGCTTAGCGGCATACGGCGGTGTGTACCTGCTGCACGGAACTAATGCTGACTTTGGCATCGGAATGCGCGTCAGTTCCGGCTGTATTCGTCTACGCGACGGTGATATCGAAACCCTGTTCCGTCAGGTGAAGCCAGGAACCAAGGTCAATATTATCAATACGCCAATCAAAGCATCTGTTGAACCTAACGGCGTGCGCCTGGTTGAAGTGCACCAGCCGTTGTCCGAAAAAATCAATGACGACCCGCAATTGCTGCCGATCGTGCTGAACGCATCCATGCAGACGTTTAAGAATGCGGCGCAAACGGACTCTGCCGTCATGGAACATGCGATGGAGATTCGCTCAGGCATGCCGGTCGATGTCACCCGTCATCACGACGTTGCTCAACAACCGCTGTAAACTCAGCGCATAAAAAACCCCCGCTGGATTTTATTCCGCGGGGGTTTTTATTTAACTCGCAGTGGCATTGCGATGGGTTAAATCTTATTTGTAGATAACTGCAGTCCCGTGGAGGGTGTTAGGACCGGTAACAGAAGTAATACGGAAAGACTTCGCCCCCATCTCATCCGCTTTCTGCGCCAGTTGATCTTCCAGAGAACCTAAGTTAGTCCCCGCATTCGCAGAAATAGTACCGACTTTCTGTTGGCCCGCAGGTGTGGCCTGAACTTCAACGGCAGCAAAGCTTGCAAATGAGAGTGAGCTAAGAACAGCAGCAACAAACAGAGTTTTTACGTTTTTCATGATAGTGACCTTTAGCAGATGAATGTGTGTCGCAAATATTAACTTAACGATCGATAGGTAAATCATAGATGTGATCCAGGTCACACGTCAACATTTTTTTATAATGATCGTTATATAAAATACAAAGACCTTATTTTTCATATCAATAGCGTTAAATTATTTTTATCGCTAATCCGCTGGAGTGTGCAGTCGAATATTTTTATAATGGTTATTCAATAAACCCAACAAAGGTACATCGGCGCCATGACAACTGAAATGACAGGTTGTGCTAAAAAAAGCCGTGGCCGACCAAAAGTGTTCGACAGGGAAGCCGCGCTTGATAAGGCCATGACACTCTTCTGGCAGCACGGGTATGAAGCGACATCGCTCGCCGATCTCGTAGAAGCAACCGGCGCAAAAGCGCCCACGCTGTATGCGGAGTTCACCAATAAAGAGGGGTTGTTTCGTGCCGTACTGGACCGCTACATCACCCGCTTCGCGGCGAAACATGAAGCCCAGTTATTTTGTGAAGAAAAAAGTCTTGAGTGCGCGCTGGAAGACTATTTCACCGCAATAGCGACCTGCTTTACCAGTAAAGACACCCCGGCGGGATGTTTCATGATTAACACATCCGCGACACTGGCGGCCTCCTCCCGGGATATTGCGCACACGGTGAAATCCCGCCATGCCATGCAGGAACAGACGCTTACCCAGTTCCTTCACCAGCGCCAGCAACGAGGCGAAATTCCGGCCCATTGCGATGTACAAAAACTGGCCGAATACCTGAACTGTATTTTACAGGGTATGTCGATCAGCGCCCGTGAAGGCGCAACGTTTGAAAAACTGATGCAGATCGCACACACGACTCTGCGACTGTGGCCTGAACTTATCAAAGTTTAACCCTTTCCCGCTATTTCCCCGCAGTACTGACACCACCGGGAGCTGATCAAGCCCCCGGTTAGATTCCCGCGGATTACCCCTACATTATTCAGTGTTTTCATCATCTTATCCGATCATTTTTTGTAAAATGTATTGATAACAACAATTATTATCAGCAATATTCGCATTTGTTTTAACGCCTGTTTCACAATGTAACTATCGGTTTCTCTACCGCCATAACAAAAACAGATCGACTCTTTTTAAAAGGAATACAAATGCATAAGCGTCTCTGGGTGCTCAATCCTCTCTTGTTGTCTTTAACTCTCCCAGCCATCGCGGCTGAGGAAGATAACCTCATCGTCAGTGCCAACCGTAGTCAACGCACCGTGGCAGAAATGGCGCAAACGACCTGGGTTATTGAAGGAAGTGAGATTGAACAGCAGGTTCAGGGGGGGAAAGAGTTCAAAGATGTTCTTGCTCAGTTAATCCCAGGAATCGATGTCAGCAGCCAGGGGCGCACAAACTACGGCATGAATATGCGCGGTCGTGCCATCGTAGTACTGATAGACGGTGTCCGTCTGAACTCCTCGCGTACTGACAGTCGTCAACTTGATTCTATTGATCCGTTTAACATCGCACACATTGAAGTCATCTCAGGTGCAACCTCACTATATGGCGGCGGCAGTACCGGTGGGTTAATCAACATTGTCACCAAAAAAGGCCAGCCGGAGCGTGAAGTTGAACTCGAACTGGGGAGTAAAAGCGGCTTCAATAACAGTAACGATCATGATGAACGCGTTGCCGCGGCGGTGAGCGGAGGAACCGATCGCGCTTCCGGGCGCATGTCCGTCGCGTATCAACGGTTTGGCGGCTGGTATGACGGCAATCACGATGCCCTGCTGCTGGATAACACCCAAACCGGCCTGCAGCACTCCGATCGTCTGGACGTGATGGGCACCGGAACGATTGAGCTTGACGACAACCGTCAGTTACAACTGGTTACGCAGTATTATAAGAGCCAGGGGGACGATGATTACGGACTGGATCTTGGCGAGAACATGTCCGCCGTGACGGGAAACGGTAAGGCTTATACCAGCAGCGGACTGAATTCCGATCGTATTCCCGGCACTGAGCGTCATCTGATCAGCCTGCAGTATTCAGACGCGGATTTCTTCGGCCAGAACCTGGTCAGCCAAATCTATTACCGTGACGAATCGCTGAAATTCTACCCCTTCCCTACGCTGAGCAAAGGCAAGGTCACCAGTTTCTCCGCATCCCAGCAGGACACAGACCAGTTTGGTGCCAAAATCACCCTCAACAGCCAGCTGATGGATAACTGGGAGCTGACGTGGGGTGTCGATGCCGATCACGAAACCTTCGATTCCAATCAGAAATTCTTCGATCTGGCCTGGTCCCTGCCCTCCGGCGGTATGGACAACCGAACCGCTTATACCACCGGGCGTTACCCCGGTTACAGCATCACCAACTTCGCGCCTTTCCTGCAGAACAGCTATGACATTAACGACATTTTTACCCTCAGCGGCGGTGTGCGCTATCAATGGACCGAAAACAGGGTGGATGATTTCGTTGGCTATGCCCAACAACAGGGAATTGCCACCGGCCTGGCAAACTCCGCCGATACCATTCCTGGCGGTAAAACCGATTACGATAATTTCCTGTTTAACGCCGGTATTCTCGCCCACCTGACCGACCGTCAGCAGACATGGTTTAACTTCTCTCAGGGCGTGGAGCTTCCGGACCCGGGGAAATATTACGGTAACGGCACCTATTCCCTGGTTGGCGATCATTACCAGCTCCAGCGCAGCGTCAACGTGGCGGACTCACGCCTGGAGGGGATTAAAGTTAACTCCTACGAACTGGGATGGCGCTACACTGGCGACAGTCTGCGCACGCAGCTGGCCGCTTACTACTCTACTTCGGATAAATCGATCGTTATCAATCGCAGCGATATGACCATTAACGTCCAGCCCGACGATCGCCGTATTTATGGCCTTGAAGGTGCGGTGGATTATTTCATTGCGGATACGGACTGGAGTCTGGGCGGCAACTTCAACGTCATTAAATCGGAAGTGAAGCAAAACGGTAAGTGGCAGAAATGGGATGTCACCCTGGCTTCCCCGTCCAAAGCCACCGCGTGGGTCGGCTGGGCACCTGAACCGTGGACATTGCGCGTACAGAGCCAGCAAACATTTGATCTGACGGACGCCAGCGGCAATAAGCTGGACGGCTATAACACGATGGACTTTATCGGCAGCTATCAGCTCCCGTTGGGTAAACTGACCTTTAGCGTGGAAAACCTGCTGAATGAAGAATACACCACGCTGTGGGGACAACGTGCGCCACTGCTGTACAGCCCAACCTACGGTAGCCCGTCACTGTATGAATACAAGGGCCGGGGCCGCACGTTTGGTCTGAACTACGCCTTAACCTTCTGATAAAAAAAGCCCCCCAGCCTGAGCGAATGGGGGGCTAATGTTCAGGATAATGCTATTTTACGCTTTGTTATTTAGTACCAACTGTCCGTTGTTATCCAACGGAATTTGCGCGCCGGGGTCCTTATCCATACGGATTTTCCCCTGCTGATCGCCAATTTTGTACGTCACGTCGTAGCCCAGCATTTTTTCAGATTTGTCATACACCGTTTTACAACGCTGCTGCGTAGTAGTGTACGTATCATTTTCTTGCATCGAACCCTGGATCTGGTTACCTGCATAACCGCCGCCTAAAGCACCGGCCACGGTAGCAATATCTTTACCGCGTCCGCCGCCAAACTGATGGCCGATAACGCCACCAGCAACCGCACCCAGCACGGAACCCGCGATACGGTTTTCATCTTGTACCGGCTTACGGTGCGTGACCGTCACATTCCGACACTCCTGGCGCGGTGTTTTTACCGACTCTTTAATCGGTGTTGCAGAGACAACTTGTGCATACTGTGGGCCACGCTCGAAAACGTTAAGACTGGCCACCGCTGCAACACCCAGCGCAGCAGCTACGCCAATCCCTATACCCGCCAACATAGATTTATTCACGGGACTTCCTCCTTTTTTGCTATTAGCAACAACTTTGCAACAGAAGGTAAGGAATGCCAATCAGATTACGGATGAAAATAGCACGAGGAGGAGCGAAGGCAGGATGATTCGGAGAACTCTGAAGGAAGGCGCCGGATAAGTACAAACATCCGACGCCATAAGCCGTATTAATGCAGTTTCAGACGCGGGCGGATCACCCGGTTAATGCTGCCAACCAGCATCATCAGACCGGTTTTAAAGTAACCGTGCAGAGCAATCTGGTGCATGCGGTACAGTGAGATGTACACAAAGCGCGCAATACGCCCTTCTACCATCATCGAACCACGGGTCAAGTTACCCATCAGGCTACCCACGGTAGAGAAGTTAGAAAGTGAAACCAGAGAGCCGTGGTCTTTGTACTGATACGCTTTCAGCGGCTTGCCGTTCATCTGCGCCAAAATGTTGTTCATTGCGCAGCTTGCCATCTGGTGCGCAGCCTGAGCGCGCGGCGGCACAAAACCACCTTCCGGGCGAGCGCAGGAAGCGCAGTCGCCAATCGCGTACACGTCGGGATCGCGCGTGGTCTGCAGAGTCGGCTCAACCACCAGTTGGTTAATACGATTGGTTTCCAGACCGCCAATGTCTTTCATAAAGTCTGGCGCTTTGATCCCCGCAGCCCACACCATCAGATCGGCTTCAATGTACTCGCCATCCTTGGTATGCAGTCCGCCTTCATCAGCGCTGGTTACCATCGTCTGGGTCAGTACGCGTACGCCCAGTTTGGTTAACTCATTATGCGCAGCACTGGAAATACGCGGCGGCAACGCAGGCAGAATACGCTCCCCGGCTTCTACCAGCGTAACGTTCAGCGCTTCGTTGGTCAGCCCTTTGTAACCATAGCTGTGCAGCTGTTTTACCGCATTGTGCAGCTCGGCTGAGAGTTCAACCCCCGTCGCACCGCCGCCGACAATGGCGATATTTACTTTGCCATTAGCGCCCAGATTCGCGGAATACTTCAGGAACAGATTCAGCATCTCCTGGTGGAAACGACGCGCCTGATGCGGGTTATCCAGGAAAATGCAGTTTTCTTTGACGCCCGGCGTATTGAAATCGTTGGAGGTACTACCCAACGCCATCACCAGCGTGTCATACGGGACTTTGCGCTCAGGAACCAGCAGCTCGCCCTTCTCATCGCGCAGCTCGGCAAGAGTAATGGTTTTCGCTTCGCGATCGATATCCACCACCGAACCCAACTGAAACTGGAAACCGTGGTTACGGGCATGCGCCAGATAGCTCAGCGCATCCACGCCTTCGTCCAGGGAACCCGTCGCGACTTCATGCAGTAACGGTTTCCATAAATGGCTGTGGTTTCTGTCCACCAGCGTGATTTTGGCCTTTTTCTTGCGCCCCAGCTTTTTACCCAGCTGCGTCGCCATTTCCAGTCCGCCAGCACCGCCGCCGACAATCACGATTCTTTTTAATGGTGTAGTCAACCTGACCCCCTTAAATTTATTAACCAATTGTTAATTAAAAGTTATAGGCATAGCCTTTAATTAACAACAAGTTACGATAATGAAAATGTTCTTCGAGAGTGAGAATAACACGAACGGTGCATTGGTCATACCAAAATTGATGTGTATCAAGTTTTGATGCTGAAAAGATAGACAACACGAACTTTAAGAACAAAAAAACCAGCCCGAAGGCTGGTTTTTTACACGTTCATTGAGGATTAACCTAACGTCTTGAACGCTTTGATGCGCTGCAAATGCGGGGAGATATTCTTAAACTTGTGCGTCTGCTCTTCGTCCCAGACTATCTCGTAAAAATGATGCAGCTCTTCTGACGAACGCTGACTATTGAGCGCTTCATCATGACGTGACAGGATCACCAGGCAGCGATCGCGATTCTTTTCGCGGAAATTGGTCACGCATTTTGTCGCGATATCGGCATACTCTTCAGGCCTGTCGATTTTTCCTTCCATGTTCTCATACGGGAACAGGTTGGGATTAAACACTACCTGACGAATATCACACAGGAAACCAATCCGTTCAGCCCAATATCCCCCGAGCCCCACGCCACAAATCAGCGGACGGTCGTCCACATTAAGCTGCAGCATTTTGTCCACTTCTTTCAGTAGATGCTGCATGTCATGTTTAGGATGCCGCGTACTGTAGCTAATCAGCCTGACATCCGGGTCGATGAACTGTAGCTGCAACACCTTTTCGTGGTTGCCCGGGCTGTTAGAGTCAAAACCGTGTAAATAGATAATCATCGCATCCTCGCCAAACTTGCGTTAATGACCTGCTTTCTCTTCCTGCCAGCGCTCATGAAGCTGGTTGAGCTGGGCGCTTACCGTCTTCCAGCGTGCCGAGTCCATCAGTTCCTGACGTGAAAATGAACCTTTATGATACAAACGTGTAACACGTTCTGCATTGATCGGCGACAGATTATCTAACACACTGACCGCGCCTTTACGATTATTGCAGACCAGGATCATATCGCAACCCGCATCCAGCGATGCCTGACCACGCTCCGCATAGCTTCCCATAATCGCCGCCCCTTCCATCGACAAATCATCGGAGAAAATGACGCCATCGAAACCAAGCTCCTGACGCAGCACCGTTTTCAGCCAGTGTGGCGAACCGCTCGCCGGACGCGGGTCCACGTCACTGTAGATGACATGCGCAGGCATAATGGCATCGAGTTTGTTTTCCGTAATCAATGTCTGGAACACGGACATATCTTTTGCACGAATTTCGGCTTCTGAACGTGGATCGGTTGGGGTTTCTTTATGCGAATCCGCCGTCACTGCCCCATGACCGGGGAAATGTTTACCGGTAGTTTTCATGCCAGCAGCATGCATACCGTCAATGAAGCGGGTCGCCATAGCCAGCGCTTTCCGCGGATCGGCATGGTAAGAGCGTTCCCCAATCGCCGCGCTGATATGCCCCACATCCAGCACCGGCGCAAAACTGATATCTATATCCATTGCGATCATTTCGCTGGCCATTAGCCATCCGGCGTCCTGAGCCAGATTGCCGCCGTCTTCCAGACCGTGCAGCGCAGCAAAGGATTGGGCCGCGGGCAGACGCGTAAATCCTTCGCGAAAACGCTGTACCCTGCCGCCTTCCTGATCTACCGCCACCACCAGATGATTGCGTGATGCCGCGCGAATCTGGCGCACTAATTCACGCAACTGTTCCGGGTCATGATAATTTCGGGTAAAGAGGATCAACCCACCTACCAGCGGATGCGCCAGAATCTCACGCTCTTCAGCGTCCAGCTCATACCCTTCGACATCCAACATTACTGGGCCCACACTGCTCTCCTTATCCTTTCATTATTAGCTGCCGCCAGGTTTCATCGGCCAGCCTGATAAATTGTCGATCGCCGGTTTGTCGCCAGCGATACTCAAACCACCCCGCTTTCAGCATTATGACCCAGGGCCGCCATCGTCTGACCTGCCGCCACAGCGCGTTTTGTTCAATGTGCGCTCGTTGGGCGTAGGCGCTAACCAGCCGTTGGTGCTGAGATTCGTCGTTGACCCATACCGCCGCCAGCTCCAGAGCGATATCACCGTCTCCGGCATATTCCCAGTCAATCAGCCGCAGCCCTGATGCTGTACGTACGATGTTGTCACCGTGGACATCCATATGCAGAGGCCCCAGACGTAAAGGTCGAGGCTCACCGCTTTTCCTGAGTCGCTTCAACGCTCGCAACCAGCATGGCGTGCGACGCGCCGGATCGCCACACTGCCAGTACTGTTCGAGTAGCGGCAGCAGACTGATTCGCCAGCCCAATTGGGGTTGTTGGTGCAGATGATACAATAAGCCAGCGAGTTCGTCGGCGTCCGGCAATCTGGATTCTACCTTACCGTGAAAAAAGTCGACCGCCATCCACCCTCGTATATAAAAGCGGGGGCGCGGCGCAAGGCTTTCAGGCAGATGCTTTAACGCGTGATAGTGGCGTAAGAAATGCGATTCCGGCGCGTCAGGGTCGTGATGACAGCGCAACACTAAGCGGTGGGTATCGTGTTCGATGATGCAGCTCCCGCCGCTCAGGCCGCTCTGGTTGGCTACGACGGGATGATACTGCGGGAAATAGCGCGACAACACCTCGTCGCGCCTTAGCCGGTTATTGTTGCTGTACGGCACCTTTACCTGACCAGATTATCTCGCCAGTTTGTACCAGCATTAATTGCATTTGCAGGGCCGGCGAATTGACGTTGCCGGAGGCACTGGAATAGAGCACATACTGTGCGCCAACGTTACGGGCGATACCAATCGCTTTGCTGCGCGTTCCCAGACTGTCGTTCGGCGACAGACCTAACTGCTGTTTGGCGACAGCCAACTGCTGGGCGGAAACCAGAGTAAACTTGCCGTTATTCGCCAGCGCGTTCCTCAAGGTCTCGGTGGCTTCACCGGCATTCAACGAGCCGTTGGTCCGGTTATTCACGCTATCAACCAGCAGAACGCCTCCCGCTTTGACGCCGTCAGCCTGCAGCATTTTACCGACCATCGGCTGCATAGCCCCGTTCCAGTCATAGTGACGTTGACGTGGCGTCGGCTGCGCCGTTTGGTCCTCGTGCTCAATCGGACCCGGCTGCTGCGGTATGCTTGGCACCGTTGGTACAACCGGCACCGGCTGTTGCGGCTGCGCGGGCTGTTCCGGCACCGGCTTCACTTCCTCTACGGGTGCGGGCTCACGTTGCGCCACACAGCCAGAGAGAAACATCGCCAGCGCGGCAATCAGTGCGTAGCGATTCATTTTGATCATCAAGATTCACCCCTTACAAATAAAGATAAAGTCTAACCTTGTGCGCCCCCAAAAAATTGGCGCTGCCGTACAGCGTCACCGACGAATGAGCCGGGATAGTCACGCTGCGTGGCGCTTCCAGAGGATGCATTTCCAGTCCTCTGGCGTCATACCAGTAAAACCGATAATGAACGGTAACGGGTTCTTGTCTTTCGTTATAAAGTCGCGAGGATGCTGAGGCCTGAATATCAGACGTGGTTAACGTCGGCTGTTCTGCTGTAATGCCCGACGCCAGAATCGTTGATTCCATCACCAGCGACTGTTCATCACTTACCGGAATTTCAGGATGTGCCCGACAGCCAGCCAGTAGCAGCAAGCTCAGTGAAAGTGCAATGCATCCTCTGGTCATGCTTACAGACCTTTATGCGCAAGCATTGGACCAAGCGCCCGCCCGCCCAGCAGGTGCATATGAATGTGATACACCTCCTGACCGCCGTGACGATTGGTATTCATGATTAAACGATACCCATCCGCAGCAATGCCTTCCTGCTCGGCGATTTTCGCCGCTACGGTGATCATGCGACCCAACGCCTGCTCGTGTTCCGCCGTCACATCGTTGACGGTCGGGATCAGGACGTTAGGAATGATCAGAATGTGCGTAGGTGCCTGAGGGGAAATATCACGAAACGCAGTGACCAGTTCATCCTGGTACACGATATCTGACGGAATTTCACGACGGATAATTTTGCTGAATATAGTTTCTTCTGCCACGACGTTTTCCTTTTTCATTAACAGCCCAAGCGTTATGCCATGCTACGCCGGGTCACTCTGCGAGTATAGAGTATGAGCGAGTTACTCACGCTCTTTCAACTTTAACCCTCGATTTTTTAAGCAAAAAGCCCTGCCACTGCTGTTCTTATAACCATTTCCCGTCGCTATTGCTTAAGCATAGTACTGAAACAACATTTCACTTATGCCGTAGCATCTGTTTACACATTGAATGTGAATGCGTATATTTCGCATTTGTATTCGCGTGTGAACTTAATAATTTACAACCAAAGGGTTCATCACAACCTCAGTGATTCGAACTTAATATTAATAATTATCAAGGACTTTTCGATGTCTTTCACAACACACAACGGGGATGACCAACGCCAACCGGGGCTTGCCCCTTCTGTACTAGCAGCCTGCATCACGTTAGCACTATTGCCTTCCACCAGCCTCGCAGCCCCTGCTGAAGAGACGGTTATCGTTGAAGGCTCTGCTCCAGCTACATCCAGCGAGGAGCAGGATTACAGCGTTAAATCAACGACTGCTGGCACCAAAATGCAGATGACGCAGCGCGATATTCCGCAATCAGTCAGCATTATCAGTCAGCAGCGCATGGAAGATCAGCAACTGCAAACGCTGGGCGATGTGATGGACAACACGTTGGGGATAAGCAGAAGTCAGGCGGATTCAGATCGCAGTAGCTATTACTCTCGCGGATTTCAGATTGATAACTATATGGTCGATGGGATTCCGACCTATTTTGAATCCCGCTGGAATCTCGGTGATGCCCTTTCCGACACGGCCCTTTTTGAGCGTGTCGAAGTTGTCCGTGGCGCAAACGGGCTAATGACCGGGACGGGTAACCCCTCAGCCTCGATTAATATGATCCGTAAGCATGCCACCAGCCGCGAGTTCACCGGTAATGTTTCTGCGGAATATGGCAGTTGGAATAAACAACGATATGTGACCGATCTGCAAAGCCCGCTCACGGCAGACGGCAACGTGCGCGGGCGCATCGTGGCGGGCTACCAGAATAACGACGCCTGGCTTGATCGCTACAATAGCGAAAAAATGTTCTTCTCCGGGATTGTCGATGCCGATCTGGGCGACACCACCAGCCTGTCTGCGGGTTATGAATACCAGCGCATTGATATCAACAGCCCAACCTGGGGTGGATTGCCGCGCTGGAATACCGACGGCAGCAAAAACAGCTATGACCGCTCGCGCAGCACTGCGCCGGACTGGGCGTACAACGATAAAGACTTCAACAAAGTGTTTGTCACCATCAAGCAACGTTTTGCCGATACCTGGCAGGCGACCATGAATGCCACCCACTCCGAGGTCAAGTTTGACAGTAAAATGATGTACGTCGATGCCTATGTCAATAAAGCCGATGGTACGCTGATTGGCCCGTATGGCAGCTATGGTCCGGGCTATGACTACGTCGGAGGTACCGGCTGGAACAGCGGCAAGCGTAAGGTAGATGCCGTCGATCTGTTCGCCGACGGCGGTTACGACCTGTTTGGTCGTCAGCATAATCTGATGCTGGGCGGCAGCTACAGCAAACAGAATAACCGTTACGAAAGCGCGTGGGCGAACGTATTCCCCAACGAAATCGGCAGCTTCTATACCTTCGATGGTAACTTCCCGGAAACCAACTGGAACCCGCAGTCATTGGCCCAGGACGATACCACGCACATGAAATCGCTCTACGCCGCAACACGTATTTCGCTGGCCGACCCACTGCATTTGATTGTCGGCGCGCGTTATACCAACTGGCGTATCGACACCCTCGCCTACAGCATGGAACAAAACCACACCACGCCGTATGCGGGCCTGGTGTATGACATTGACGATAACTGGTCTACCTACGCCAGCTACACCTCAATCTTCCAGCCGCAGAACAAGCGCGACAGTTCCGGTAAATATCTCTCCCCAATTACCGGCAATAACTATGAACTTGGCCTGAAGTCCGACTGGATGAACAGCCGTTTAACCACCACCCTCGCGGTGTTCCGCATTGAACAGGATAACGTGGGCCAATCAACCGGCGTACCAATTGCCGGTAGCAATGGCGACACGGCCTATAGAGCTATGGATGGAACGGTCAGCAAAGGGGTCGAATTCGAAGTTAACGGTGCGATCACCGATAACTGGCAGATGACGTTCGGCGCGACACGCTATGTTGCTGAAGACAACGAAGGCAATGCGGTAAACCCGAACCTACCGCGTACCACAGTAAAACTGTTTACCCGTTATCGCCTGCCAGCCATGCCGGAACTGACCGTGGGCGGTGGGGTTAACTGGCAGAATCGTGTATATAGCGATACGGTCACGCCGTTTGGCACATTCCGTGCGGAACAGGGAAGCTACGCCCTGGTCGATTTATTCACCCGCTATCAGGTGACGAAAAACGTCTCTGTGCAGGGTAACCTCAATAACCTGTTCGATAAAACCTACGACACCAATGTCGACGGATCTATCGTCTATGGCGAGCCGCGCAACGTCAGCGTCACCGCCAGCTATCAGTTCTGATTCGAAACACATCACGCTCCACCTGCTCGTCAGGTGGATGCACTGGACTGAGAAAACAAAAAGCCCGCTTAAGTTTCCTTAAGCGGGCTTCTTAAATATGGCTCCTCTGACTGGACTCGAACCAGTGACATACGGATTAACAGTCCGCCGTTCTACCGACTGAACTACAGAGGAATCGTTGTGGAGGCTTATCTTAGCGGCGAAAAAATTTTTGTCAAACCCCATTTCCCCGAATAAGTTTCAATTGATGTTTCTCTCGACAGTTTGTTGCATTTCCAGACATTTTAAATGGAAAAAACTTTGCAGCTTTTTGGATTCTCCCTCATCATTTGAAATGAGGTTTCAACTTTCTTCTTTAAGGTCCACTTTGAACGTCTCCGCTGCCTTACGCCAGGTCGCTTCCCGCACGCCCTGGTATGCTAAACGCAAGAGTTATAAGGTTCTCTTTTGGCGCGAAATCACTCCGCTTGCGGTCCCCATTTTTCTGGAAAACACCTGTGTACTGTTGATGGGCGTACTGAGTACCTTCCTTGTTAGCTGGTTGGGAAAAGAAGCAATGGCTGGCGTTGGTCTCGCCGACAGTTTCAATATGGTCATCATGGCGTTTTTTGCCGCCATCGATCTGGGAACCACGGTGGTGGTAGCATTTAGCCTGGGAAAACGAGATCGTCGACGGGCAAGGGCAGCAGCCAGACAATCGCTGGTGATCATGACGATTTTTGCTACCGTGCTGGCAGCGGTCATTCACTATTTTGGTGAACAGATTATTGACGTTGTCGCCGGTGAAGCAACCCCCGATGTTAAGGCCTTGGCACTCACCTATCTGGAACTAACGGTGCTCAGCTACCCGGCGGCAGCCATTGCTTTGATCGGTAGCGGCGCACTTCGCGGAGCCGGAAATACCAAAATTCCGCTGTTGATTAATGGCGGTATGAATATCCTAAATATCATCATCAGCAGCATCCTGATCTACGGGGTCTTTTCCTGGCAAGGGCTGGGATTTGTGGGGGCAGGACTCGGGCTGACCATTTCACGCTACATCGGTGCGTTCGCCATTATCTGGGTGCTGATGATTGGTTTTAATCCGGCGCTGCGAATTCCCTTCAAAAGCTATTTTAAGCCGCTCAATCTCGCCATTATCTGGGAAGTTATGGGGATCGGTATTCCGGCAAGTATTGAGTCAGTGCTATTTAATGGCGGTAAACTGTTAACGCAAATGTTTGTCTCCGGCATGGGAACCAGCGTAATTGCCGGAAACTTCATTGCCTTTTCTATCGCCGCGCTCATCAACCTGCCGGGGAATGCTTTAGGCTCCGCGTCGACAATCATTACCGGCAGGCGTCTGGGAAATGGTCAGATTGCCCAAGCGGAAATCCAGTTACGCCATATATTCTGGCTATCAACAATCGGCTTAACCGCCATCGCCTGGCTAACCGCCCCCTTTGCCGGCGTTATGGCCTCATTTTATACCCACGATCAGGATGTAAAAGAGGTCATAGTCATCCTAATTTGGCTCAACGCAGCGTTTATGCCGATATGGGCGGCATCCTGGGTGCTACCATCAGGGTTTAAGGGCGCACGTGATGTGCGTTTTGCGATGTGGGTATCGATGTTGGGCATGTGGGGCTGTCGCGTTGTGGCGGGTTACACCTTGGGAATCGTATTAGGATGGGGTGTAGTCGGCGTTTGGTTAGGGATGTTCTTCGACTGGGCCGTGCGCGCCGCGTTATTTTACTGGCGTATGGTTACAGGCCGCTGGTTATGGAAATACCCTCGTCCCGAGCGTGAAAAGTGCATAAAACGACCGGTTGCGTCTGAATAAGCGGCGAAATGGGGAATATTTCAGCAAACGATCGCATTTATCTATTCAGGCTTTGACAACGCTGAGTGGCATCGCTAATATTCGCCTCGTTCACACGATTCCTCTGTAGTTCAGTCGGTAGAACGGCGGACTGTTAATCCGTATGTCACTGGTTCGAGTCCAGTCAGAGGAGCCATATTTAAGAAGCCTGCTTAGGAAACTAAGCAGGCTTTTTGCTTTTCTACGTTTGTTAATCACACCGAAAGCCTCAGCTTAGAATGGCTTCCAGTCGGGCCAGCACTTCATTTACGACAGCTTCGGGTATACGTTCCAGACACTTACCGTTCCGGGCCCCCATATCAATCGTTCTGGGTTGGTCGCAGCGAATAACGCCCGTTGTTTTTGTTCCCACACCGTCCAGGGAGACGGTAAAACCGGCTGCGCGGGCAAAGTTTCCGCCGCTGGTGACGGGAACGACAACGGGTAGCCGGGTGAACTTATTAAATGATGCAGGAGAAACGATAAGCACCGGACGTTTTCCGCTTTGTTCATGTCCGGCTGTAGGATCCAGTGAGACGAGCCAGATTTCTCCTCTGTCCATTTACAGGATCTCCTTGCCCACTGCAGGCGCATCAATCCATTCCCTATCCTCATCACTCATTTCAGCGTGCGGATCGCACTGCGCCAGCAGTTCCTCAAGCGAATAACGAGGTCGTTTCTGGGGTTCAATAATCAGGCAGCCATTATCAATGGTCATACCCACTTCGCTGTCAGTCGACAGCGCCAGCGTTTTCAGCACGGCGGGAGGAACCGCCAGCATGATGGATCCGCCGACCTTTTTCAGGCGAGTGGTATACATAGAACACCTCCGAATATTATATTTTAATATAACATCAATGGTGGATGGTGCGCAATTTTTAGTCAGATTCATTCTTATTTCCTTAGCGTGGATAAGCGTGAAGGAGGCCTTAATCCGTCCTAAGACAGATCCGGCAGTTTTCAAAGGCTGCATTATCGGTAAAACGGCAACTATCCCTGATACATCAGGCTCTTCTTTCAGGTCATGAAGCATTTTATGCAGGTGGGAGCTTAGTTCGTGGTAAGAAGACCGATAATAGAAAACTATGTTTGCGGTTCAAAGGATTATGGCGGATCAGATAAACGAAATGCGGCGCAGCTTCCGGCACGGACCTTCTCCGGAGAAGTATCAGCGATAGTGCAAAGGTCAAATTAGTTCAGATGTGACACCCGGCAATTAGGCAAGAGAAAAAGAACGAACACGCGTTTACAGAGAACATATGACCTAAAGTAACAATATGACATCAAGACTAATCATAACTTTACAAAATATATCATGCTCATTGATTTATAAAGAAAAATTAACCACAACTATTGCAATGTCATCCGAGCGGCGTAACATAAATTGTTGAAATATTAGTCGTCGAAAAGTCGAGATAGATGAGGTGATATGTGAATTCCCCTTTACTGCGTTCCTATAATGCCGTTATCGAACATACGTTATCCCAAGCAAAAAAATCCAGAACAACGAAACACATTGCCGGTTTTTGTCAGTTACAGGGGCCCACGGGCAGTGGAAAAACTAGCGCTCTCTACCGTTCTGGCTTCGCCGATAACGTCCCTCCGGCGTTGGAAACAATAAAAAAGTCAGGCTCTCAGGCCATTCTGGTTACCCATCGCTGGAATATACTCCACGACATTTACGAAAAAACAGGTTCGCATGAAGACAGCAATGGAAAACCATTTAACGTTAGTGTGCTTTATGCGCAGGATGAACAAATTGTTTCTGCAATCGAGGTTACGCCACTACCTCATGAGAAAGATATTTCCGCAGATTCACTCCCGGATCCCTTTAATTCCATCAACGAACTTGAGGGAAAAAACTTATTTGTCGACCCAGATATTGCAGACAAACTGCGTAAGAATTGCAGGAATATCCTATATATCAATAAATTATTGAAAGGATACCCGGCACATTTACGTGCAGCTATCGCCAGTGAAAAAGAGGCGTTAATAAGATCATGTGCGGCAGTTGAGATATCGTTAATTCAAAATATCAAATTGCTGGAAAAAGAAGCCAGGAAGCAAAAAGAAAAATATGGTGAAGAACATGAACTCTTGCAGGCCGCCAAGCAACGAGTTGATGACTTCCGTCGTCATGCCTGGGTCAGACGCATTCTGCCCGCCATCGCCTGGCGCGACGAAAAACAACACCTGCTGATTATGACAACCCAAAAACTCGTTTCATCATTTTACGATGGGCGGCGCAAAGTACGAATGTCCAGCAAAGAGCTGCGCAATTATGTCATTTTTATTGATGAATTTGATTATCAGGCTGAGGTACTACAGGAATATCTGGCGCAAGCCCAATGGGTTCAGGAACCACCTGAATGCTTGGGGCAGTTACTCGAGGGGGGACGCAGATTACTGCAACGAATGCAGTATGTTGAAACAGCACCTGCACCGATGATCCGTGAACGTCTTGGGACATTTCTTAACGAACTGGATGAGGCCTTAAAAGGAAAAAAAATTGATTTAACTCATGCCAGATCGCTAGTAATTCCTCTGCAAAGATATCTGGATAATAAACCCTTCGGTGAACATTATTTATTTCGCTCCGATCAACTGGTAAGCAGTGAGCGCCTTATCATGCGACAAGCTGAACATGGCTACGAAATTATCAGACCAGATTCCTCATTTCAGGATAACGATCAGGCTATCGATATCAGTGATTTTTTGCGCCTGATGGAAAAGTTTATTCGAAAGTTCAGTCTGATGTTAACGGACCTGACAGCCAGCGAAGATGAAACGTATGAATACATCAAAAAGTTAACCCGACTTCTGTTCGACCCGGTTAATGACTACAGACCGTCATATTATGGTTCAACCCTGCCAAATATGTCTCGGTTTTTGTTGCCACGTACCGATCTGCCTGAACTGCGGGAACTAAGAAAAAGTAATATTTTGCCCAATACACATGCCAGTATTTTTGGGTTAACTAACTGGTTACTGAAACAAAATGTTGTGGATACCGATATCGATCCATTACGAATACAGATCAAGCGTGCGTTCTTGCCAACAACAGCAGAAGGTTTACTACTGTCACTAGCCAGCCGTAATCTCGTTTTTGCACTGTCGGCCACATCATATATTGAAAGAGCCTGCAACCACTTTGATGTCCGGTGGATAAACTCAGCCTTACGCTATATTGCAGAAGCACGTAACCCTACAGTTACGGAAAGCTTTCTCGGAACTACTTTTGAAAACCGACCTGATTCCTGGTTTAAAGAACCGATGCCCTACGTTCAGACCGATGATGACCTTCAGTTACAAAATACCGCGATTGAAGAAATCAATAGCAGCAAGGAAAGCATCAGAAAGACACAACTGAATACTGAGATTCATGATTTTAATAGAACAAAGAACAGCCCGCATTCAGCCGATCTTCTCGCTTCTCTGCCCCCCGATTTTTTCCAGAATGATGATGAACCTTCAACAGATTTCGAATCAGAGTATCGCCAGAATATTCTACTTAAACTGCTTGATGTGCTGGATCTAGCAGGAAAAAGGCCTCAGCACCGAGGGCATCTGGCTTTTGTTAATTCCATATCTTATTTAAGAAAATGGCTAACCGCTGCAATAGCGACACAAAGCAGAGATTGCCTCACATGGTTAAAGCTGGATCCGCCTTTATCCGACAATCTTCTGCTAAAGAATTTTACTGATGTATTTATCCCGTTGACTATACATAACGAGCCCGCACTAATCTGTCTGTTAACCGCAGAATGTCAGAAAAAAAAGGGCTTCAGTGATGCCTATCAGGCTGCATTTGCTTCCCGACGTATTGTTATTGTGCTGACACAAACTGCCTCTGCTACCAACGGTATAAATCTAGATTTCAGCCTGCCTGAATCCGGCAAAAATATGGATTTGACCTGTTTATATTTACTGGAATCACGGCATTTTTACTTTTCCGCTTTCCAGACCAGTGCAGATAGCAATGATGATATGGCACATGCAGGCTTCCAGTTACGCAATCTGGAAAAACTACTACGAGCAGGGGAAATTTCACGTAAACAGCATCAGCGCTTCATCCTGCCACTGATGTTGAACAGGAAGAACGAAATCTCCCGGTTAAACGGAGAGTATAAGAGAACCAGCGATTATATAAAAAATACGGCAGCCAATGTTCAACAGCAGGTTGGTCGTATTGAGAGAGCCTGGTGCGAAGTACCCAACGCTGAGATTCACCTTGATGCTGAACTAGCAAAAGACCTGTCCCGCTTTGCTTCATTACCTATCTATACATCAAATCGTCGACAGCTTTCGGCACTCAATCGTCAATTACTGGATACACTTCGGGAGCGTGATGAACTGACACAGAATAATTTCTTCAGCCAGCTCATGACGCCGACACAGCCTGGAAAACTAGCAGTGGATTATATCGATCAGCGACTAGTTCCGGCTATTCGATTGTTACGGGAACAGTCAACACCAAGAGATGACATCCCATTACTCTGGCGACAACTCGGTAAAGCAGTACTTCAACATGATTTAGCCTGGAAACCGGGAAAAAACGCTTTCGACATTGATCTTGAATTATATAAATGGGCTTGCTTTGAAAAGCCGAAATTAGCTAATACTGACGGCAAAATCTGGTACTCCCCACAGACATGGCAGTTTTTTGACAAAACAGCAGAAGGGCTGCGCCAATACAACCCTCAGAAACTGTATCAGTATATCCAACGTCATCCTGTCATTACTGACTGGTTCAACCGTAAGGGTTACAGAACGTCTATTATGCCCTTCGCGAACGATTTGGAAGAGCGTTACGCATTCCATCCACTAGTTATACAACGCCTACTGATGGGACGTCTGGGAGAAGAAGCTATCCGGGCACTTCTTTATTCAGAGAGCATCATTACCACCAGCCAAGTGAGCAATCACCGGCTTTTTGAGCAGTATGATTTCAGCATAAAAAATTCTGATTATCGTGTGGATGCTAAGTTTTGGAGACAAGATACTCTCGATAAGGCAGATGAAGAATATCAACAATGGTTGGCATCTGGCGCAAATCAAGAGCATACCCCTCTGGGTCTGAGTAAAAAACTGGCACAAATTCGCGCTATCGAGGGTAATAAAACCAAATTGGTTATCGCCAACTTTGTTGCTCCACATGCTGATAGTCAATTACTGGGTTTCTCTCACCAATTAACCCCTGTTCAAAATCCTTATGAGGCGGACATTCTGATTCTCGGCGGATGCGTGACCCCAGACACCATTTCAGTGGAAACACCCGGATTCGGGCAACTCAAAAAAATCATCAATCAAAACATTATGGAAAGAGCATAACATCATGGCGAAACGTAATGACGAAATAATCCGTTCTCTCCCTCTTTCACACATGATTTACCGGGACAACGAGATCGATCGGGAGAAAGCTGAAAAACTAGTTGTCTATCATTATCCGTTAAGTAAAAACTATCGCTGGAATGAATGGCAAAGCCGAATTGATGATGAGTTAGGCAGTCGTTATTATCCTTATTTGATGAAATCTCATAAGGATCAATTTGGACTATACGTTGCTTTGGACTCAGAGCAAGACAAGCCACCAATAATAAAAAATGGTGATGGGATTATTGTTGAGCCAACGCGTGTCCATTACGAGGCTATGCTGAATCCAGTATGGATCCGACTTATCATGCGTAAAGTCTCCGCCTTTGGTTCACATTGCAAAGGTAGCCATACACTGGGATGCCCATTACTACAGACTGACGTCTGGAAAAGTAAGAATAGTTGCGGTATCAATGCAATTAGTCTGGACTGTCGCACTCAACAAAGAAGCGATAAAAATATCACTGAGGTTATATTATTTCATAAAAATGTCCCACTACGTCCAGTCGATATAAAAGACGAATTATTTAATATTCATCAACCATTATGGATTTATGATAAAAATAATGTTCTTGCCCGTTGGAAAGCGGAAAAAACGACAAAACCTAAATCTCAAATTTACCGGGAAGTAGCCAAAAATAAAGATAAACGCAAGCTACGCCCTTTTCTCGACCTTTCGTCTTCAACCTCACTCAAAAATAGCTGGCCTTGGATTCTTCAACCCGTTCAAAATGAATTTATTGAGCAAGCAAGAAAATTTGGCTTCGGATTATCTCCAGTAGTACTTAAGTTACGCCCTTTACCGCTTAAAACAAAATTCAAAACAGCTGACAAGGCTAAATTCCCAAGTGTACAGCTTGATAAAGAGATAAAGGTTCTTGATCTACGTTTTTCGAAAAATGTATCCCCACAATACATTGTTAATAACATTCAATCCCTGCTGAATGAAAAATATCCTGATGCACGCATGTCATTACTACCTGATATAGAACCGGATCAGATTGTGAACATAAAAATTGATGGATCACAGTGTCTACTTGTTTTGCTGGATCAGACTCCGGGTATCATTGACGATCGCTATCCATTGACACAAATATTAAGAACAAAAGCTGCCTGCCAGCATATTAATGTTAATCCTTTTGATCTCACAGTCGACCCAATTACGGATAACTTACTAATAGAACAGTCTACCCCTGACGGTGACACGAGGCTTATTCCTGCCACAGATTCTCGTTACTATGATTATAGTATCAGTGATTTTGAGAAAAAAGCGGTTCAAGAATCTTTGGCACGTAATGTTGAAATTGTATATAAAGAATTAGCCCTGAAGCATTTGCTGCTATGCAATGAGACCAAAATTAGTGTGACGCTTCCGCAGCAGAAGGATCTACTCACTAGCAGTCTCGCTGTAATCACTAATGGCTGTTTGTTTACTGTTAAACAAGACCGCCCAATAATATTACCTTTCCACCCAGCTATGCCAGATGCTGTTTCAGCCTGTGATGATATACTCTGTTCATTTGATACCTCTGTAACAGCACTACTCGCTTTGCTTAACGAAAAGTGGCCTTACCATTATCGCCCCCAAGATATTACACAAGGGATTTGGAATGAAGCAGAGAAGTTGACCCGATTTATTAATCGGTTGACGGTGATAATTCACAAAACGGAAGAAGTGACTATCCTCCTTCAGGATCCACAATATGGAGCACCTCATATGCTTCCGGAGAAATTAAACGATTTAATGACTATTCTGGATTCTCAACGGCAACAACTCCCTCTTAATAAATGGTTATTACCTGAAATGGATGAACTAATGTTTCATATAGACCAACTTACTGAAGAAGGTGAATTATCCGATACAAATAAAAATACGTTACTTCGTGAACTCGAGTTGTTGTGTGACCTATGGAAATGTGCTTTAAGAAAATATTATTCCGACAATGAATTCAATGTCACTTATGATGTTTTAAAAAATTATGTTTTTTCCCAATGGCCTGAAAAGAAAAATGCGCTTATGGTGGAATTCGCTAAAAAATCAGTTAAAAGAGCCAGTACATCATTAATAGCATCATGGAATAAATTATTATCTCGTGTCTTCGATTTACCTTTAGGCGATCCTCGCAACTGGCTCAAGAACGTACCAGGTATTACACGACTCTGGCATGATCCAGAGCAAAATTACGTCATTGTTGGCAGTCTTTCCTCCCCTCAACCTATTATTCAACGTCAACCCAGTATTCGCCAATGGCATGCATTGCAGGGTGAACTTAATTCCGAACTTCTTGCCGGACTAGTTGATGTTGATTGGGTCAGAATGAATCAACTAGCGGGCAATCCCTGTGTGGCTACGCTTGTGCGTCGATGGAAGGAATGTCAGGTTCAGCTGGATGATGTGCGTGATGTATCACTGACAGAGTAAAGTTTCAATGCCTCAGGTAATAATATAGGACCTGAGGCATTGTGAACAACTAAGCTATTAGAAGAATGAAGTTTACATGCAATGTAATAACATCAGCTTTGTCGATATCCTATACACAGATTGAGGGACGTATGCGCATTCATCAGGTTCAAATAAAGAATTTCCGACTTTTAGCTGACGTGGAGCTTGTATTAGAGGAACAGACAACAGTCATTGTTGGTCGAAACAACAGTGGGAAAACTGAATCGCCACGGATAATCTAGACACTTCCGAGCCGTTGTGGACTGCCCCCACCCCGGTAGACGATCCTGCTCTATAGTTGTGGGGGCAGTCCAGTTTTAATAACTGGCCCAAAGCTGAAAGCTTTCCGGAACCCCCAGCCTAGCTGGGGGTTTTCTGTGCACAAAAAGCCTGCTTAGGAAACTAAGCAGGCTTTTTGCATTATATCTGATAATCAATCACGGCTTCATCTGGCTCCATCGCCTGGCGCTTGATTTCATCGACGGATAACCCTGCGTTGCATAGCTCAATAAATCGCCAGACATAGTTGCGCTGCAGTTGCCCGCGTTTCAGGCCCAGCCAGACGGTATTTGCATCAAATAAGTGCCGGGTATCCAGACGTGTTAAGCTCCCCTCCTCCTGCTCTCCACTGGATTGTTCTGCCACCAGCCCGATTCCCAGCCCCAGCGACACATAGGTTTTAATCACATCCGAGTCCTGGGCGCTGAGGATAATATCCGGCACTAACCCTTTACGGGCAAATGCCTCATCGATACGGGAACGCCCCGTAATCCCCTGACGATACGTAATTAATGGCCAGTGGGCGATAGATTCCAGTGTGAGAGGAGACGTTTTCACCAAGGGATGGTCGTGAGGTACAAGCAGGCTGTGGTGCCAACGGAACCAGGGAAAAGCTACCAACAGCGGATCGCTGCTCAGTCGCTCGCTGGCAATCCCGATGTCTGCCCCACCGTTTTGCAACAGTACGTCAATCTCCTGCGGTGTACCCTGGATCAGTTCCAGACGCACCTCAGGGAAGAGCTCACGAAAGGCTTTAATCACCGCGGGCAGACTATAGCGTGCCTGTGTATGCGTGGTGGCAATCGTCAGTACACCGGACGTGTCATTGGTAAACAGATCCGCCAGTCTGCGAACGTTGCTGGCCTCATTCAGAATACGCTCGGCAATAACCAGCAAGGCTTTGCCCGGTTCGGTCATGCCCAGCAGGCGTTTACCGCGACGGATAAAAATCTCAATGCCAAGTTCATCTTCAAGTTCACGAATATGTCGGCTGACTCCCGACTGCGAGGTGTACAGTATATTCGCGACTTCCGTCAGGTTGTAATCCTGACGGGCCGCCTCGCGGATTATTTTAAGTTGCTGGAAATTCACTTTTCGCTCCGGGCGCATCAGACATTACGCTATTGTTAAAGTCTGATGCCCGGCATAACAAATAATAAAAACCCGCATCTTATTCCTGAAGGGAATAAGGTTTAGCTGACCAGCTGTAGTTCGCGGTTTTCCAGTGCCGGACGGCTTACCAGCGACAACAGGATCTCCTTCACGGCCTGTGCCTGCGGCGATAAGCTCCCTCTGGCTGAGACGTTCAACGATAATGGCAGATTCATCGACGGGGTTGTTATCCGCGCCATCCAGCCGTTAGCGGCATTACATAATGAACGGGCTGCCGACTCAGGCAACACTGTGACGCCCATCCCGCTGGCGATGGCAGCCGTTAAGGTGGCGATAGATTCAATTTCGCCAATCACTTTGGCCGTCAGGCGACGTAGCGAAAAAGCTTCATCTACACGCAGGCGAACTGCGCTGTAATCCCGTGGCAAAAACAGATTCATCTGCGCCACCGCGGCTAAATCGACGCTTTGCCCCGGGCAATCACGCGTCCCGACCAGGTACAGATCCTCTTTAAGCAACGGTTGACTGCTGATACCCGCCACGGGTGAGCGCTCGTAGAGCACCGCCATGTCTAAATGCCCGCTGAGCAGCTTGTCATTCAGCACCGCCCCACTGTTTTCATGCAAATAGACCAGCACATCGGGCAGCTCTGCTCGTACTGTCTGTAATAACGGCATAGTGATGGCTGACGCCGCCGTCCCCGGTGCCAGGCCAATAGAGACCTGTCCCCCCAGGGTCTGACCCACGTTATTGACCGCAAGTTGCGCCTGCTCGCACTGACGTAAAATCGTCCGCGCATGGGCATACAACACTTTCCCCGCTTCCGTCGGTGTGACGCCGCGTTTGGTGCGAATCAGCAGTTGCTGATCCAGTTCGCCTTCCAGCGTAGCAACCTGCTGGCTCAGCGCGGGTTGCGCGATATGCAACACTTCCGCTGCCTGGGTCAGGCTACCAATATCGACGATTTTCACGAAATATTTCAGTCGTCTGAAGTTCATTTTGCCTCCTGTCGGAATACCAGAACCCGTGCTGGCAGTCATTAATTCAGGATTGCAAGATGCTTGCCAGTTTAGTCAGCAGCCGTGTTTTACGGTTAAAACCGCGTAAAGTCAGGCTCAAAGGTGAAGAATGGACTTTTTGCACACCTGAACCTCTCATTCTGGCTGCCCTGGAAGAGGTAGACGCGCACCAGAATGGGGCAAAAGCATAAAAAGACGGAAAGATCGCCGCTTTGCTGATTTTGTCAGCAAACGAACGCACAAATGTATTTCCCCCTTTGACAAGCCTCATCGCCCTCGCTAATATGCGCCTCGTTCAAACGATTCCTCTGTAGTTCAGTCGGTAGAACGGCGGACTGTTAATCCGTATGTCACTGGTTCGAGTCCAGTCAGAGGAGCCAAATTTAAGAAGCCTGCTTAGGAAACTAAGCAGGCTTTTTGCTTTTCTGTTTTTCATTCGTCTTATTTTTCATGTAGCCCTCTGGTGAGGGAGATAATCGTTTTCTCTTCCCGTCTGTCGCGGTAATCTCATAACGGTCGTTAATATATCGACTGCAATGTGTGTAGCCCAATTCAAATACTAATAACTAAAAGACAGTACAGACAGGATAACTATGGATTCCACTCTCACCTCCGCGGGTCCCCAAGAGGACGTCTCTTCGCTTCATCGTGCCCGACGCGCTGCGCTTGGTAGCTTCGCTGGCGCCGTGGTCGACTGGTATGATTTTCTGCTTTATGGCATCACCGCCGCACTGGTCTTTAATCGCGAGTTCTTCCCGCAGGTTAGCCCGGCAATGGGAACACTTGCCGCATTTGCCACCTTTGGCGTCGGATTTTTGTTCCGTCCGTTAGGCGGGGTTATCTTCGGCCACTTTGGCGATCTCCTTGGCCGTAAACGCATGCTGATGCTCACCGTCTGGATGATGGGGATTGCCACTGCGCTGATAGGGATTATTCCTTCTTTTGAC
The DNA here is from genome assembly GCF_013781945.1 of Citrobacter sp. RHBSTW-01044. NCBI lineage: Bacteria > Pseudomonadati > Pseudomonadota > Gammaproteobacteria > Enterobacterales > Enterobacteriaceae > Citrobacter > Citrobacter sp. RHBSTW-01044. The sequence continues at coordinate 2,956,078 of NZ_CP056180.1, forward strand.
ACTATTGGCTGGTGGGCCCCTGTGCTGCTGGTGACGCTACGCGCCATTCAGGGATTCGCCGTTGGTGGTGAATGGGGCGGCGCGGCGTTGCTCTCGGTCGAAAGCGCGCCGAAAAATAAAAAAGCCTTCTACAGCAGTGGCGTTCAGGTCGGTTACGGCGTCGGACTGCTGCTTTCTACCGGTCTGGTATCACTGATTAGCTCGCAAACCACCGATGAGCAGTTCCTGAGCTGGGGCTGGCGTATTCCGTTCCTGTTCAGCATCGTACTGGTTTTGGGCGCGTTGTGGATGCGTAACAGAATGGATGAATCAGCCGAATTCGAACAGCAGCAACAGGCAGCGCAACCAGAGAAAAAGCGGTTACCGGTGGTCGAGGCGTTAATCCGCCATCCGGGCGCATTCTTAAAAATTATCGGCTTGCGCTTATGTGAACTACTGACGATGTATATCGTCACCGCGTTTGCCCTTAATTACTCTACGCAGAACCTGGGCCTACCCCGCGAGCTGTTTCTGAATATCGGTTTGTTAGTGGGAGGACTGAGCTGTCTGACCATCCCCTGCTTTGCCTGGCTTGCCGACCGCTTTGGTCGACGGCGCGTGTACATTACCGGTGCACTGGTCGGTACGCTGAGCGCCTTCCCGTTCTTTATGGCGCTGGAAGCACAGTCTATTTTCTGGATCGTGTTCTTCGCGATTATGTTGGCCAATATTGCGCACGATATGGTGGTCTGCGTACAACAGCCTATGTTTACCGGTTTGTTTGGCGCAAGTTATCGCTACAGCGGCGCAGGCGTTGGCTATCAGGTGGCAAGTGTGGTTGGCGGTGGTTTTACCCCCTTCATTGCTGCGGCACTGGTGACATTCTCTGGAGGAGAATGGCACAGCGTGGCCATTTATCTGATGGCCGGGTGTCTTATTTCCGCCGCCACTGCATTGCTGATGCGGGATAAGCAGCACAGTTAAGCCCTGATGCGAAGGTCATTCGACCTTCGCACAATCTTCCTCTACGTCTGACTTTTGTTTCATATTCCTGTGACATACTATCGGGAGAGCAGTACATCTGTGGAACAAGGAGACAGACATGAACAATAAGGGCTCCAGCCTGACCCCAACTCAGGCACTGGATAAACTGGACGCGCTGTACGAGCAGTCGGTTAAAGCACTGCGTAGCGCCATTGGTAAGTACATTGAAACAGGGACGCTCCCTGACATAATCGCCCGCCATAATGGTCTTTTTGTTTACCCATCGCTTTGTGTCACCTGGGATGGCAGCGCCACCAATCCCCCGAAAACCCGTGCCTATGGCCGTTTTACCCATGCGGGCAGCTATACCACTACGATCACCCGTCCGTCGCTTTTTCGTCCCTATCTTGAAGAACAACTCACGCTGCTGTATCAGGATTATGATGCGCATATCTCCGTCGATCCGTCGCAGCATGAAATCCCTTATCCCTATGTGATCGACGGTTCTGAACTGACGCTCGACCGCTCAATGAGCGCCGGATTAACGCGCCATTTCCCCACTACCGAGTTGTCACAAATCGGCGACGAAACAGCCGACGGTACCTATCATCCGGCGGAATTCTCCCCGCTGTCGCACTTCGACGCCCGACGAGTAGATTTTTCGCTCGCACGACTGCGTCACTACACGGGAACGCCGGTTGAACATTTCCAGCCATTTGTGCTGTTCACCAACTACACCCGCTATGTCGATGAGTTCGTGCGCTGGGGCTGCAGCCAGATCCTCGATCCGAACAGCCCCTATATCGCGCTGTCATGCGCAGGCGGGATCTGGATCACCGCTGAAACGGAAGCTCCGGAAGAGGCCATCTCCGATCTCGCCTGGAAGAAACATCAGATGCCCGCCTGGCATTTAATCACCGCCGACGGTCAGGGGATCACGCTGGTCAATATCGGCGTTGGCCCGTCTAACGCTAAAACCATTTGTGATCATCTGGCCGTACTGCGCCCTGACGTCTGGCTGATGATTGGACACTGTGGCGGCCTGCGCGAAAGTCAGGCGATTGGCGACTATGTTCTGGCCCACGCTTATCTGCGTGACGACCATGTGCTGGATGCCGTACTACCACCGGATATTCCGATTCCGAGCATTGCGGAAGTACAACGCGCACTGTATGACGCCACCAAAGAAGTCAGCGGCATGCCCGGCGAGGAGGTGAAACAGCGCCTGCGTACCGGTACCGTCGTCACCACCGACGATCGCAACTGGGAGTTACGTTATTCCGCTTCTGCGCTGCGTTTTAACCTCAGTCGCGCGGTGGCTATTGATATGGAAAGCGCCACCATCGCCGCCCAGGGTTACCGCTTCCGCGTCCCTTACGGCACACTGCTGTGCGTTTCCGATAAACCGCTGCACGGCGAGATCAAACTGCCTGGTCAGGCCAACCGTTTTTATGAAGGTGCCATTTCCGAGCACCTGCAAATAGGTATCCGGGCAATCGATCGTCTGCGTGCTGAAGGCGATCGACTGCACTCCCGTAAATTACGTACGTTCAACGAACCGCCGTTCCGTTAAGGCCTGAAGGTAACTATGCACAACTCAACTCCTCTTTCCGCTCTGCGCAACCTGCTGTTAGCGCAAGGGCTGGATGGCATGATTGTTCCGCGCGCCGACGCTCACCAAAGCGAAGATTGTACACCGCATGACAATAAGCTGGCCTGGCTGACCGGTTTTAGCGGCTCCGCTGGTCTCGCGTTGGTCCTGCGCGACCGCGCATTAATGTTTGTCGATGGACGCTATCAGGTCCAGGTGCGCAATGAAGTCTCGCTGGATGATTTTGAAATTCACCATTTACATGACGAACCGCTGGCCGATTATTTGCAGTCTCACGTTGCTGCCGGCGCGCGTATCGGCTTTGAACCGTTGCTGATGGTCAACAGCCAGTTTGAAGCACTGTCGGCGACCCATTGCGAGCTGGTATCTCTTGAGCAAGATCCTTTCGACCAGGTATGGCTTGACCGCCCGGCTGCACCCTGCGGCATCATTCGTGAAATGCCCATTGAAATCAGCGGGGAAAGCAGCACACAAAAACGAACCCGCGTCGTGGATCTGCTCACGCAACAACAGGCCGACGTTCTGGCGATCACGTTGCCGGATAACATTGCCTGGCTGCTGAATGTGCGCGGTTCCGATCTGCCAATGGTGCCAGTGCCGTTTTCGTTCGCCCTGCTCCATCGCAGCGGCGAGCTGGAATGGTTTGTGGATAGCAACAAAACACAGCAGCTCCCTGCTGCACTGCTGAATACGCTCACGCTGGCCCCACAAGAGAGTTTTCTTGCCCGCTGCCAGCAGTTGGCCAAAGGGAAACGCTTTTTGGTCGATAAAGACTACGCCCCGGTCGCGCTGCGTTTTGCCATTATAGAACACGGTGGCGAAGTCTTATGGGCACCCGATCCCATCACCTTGATGAAAGCGCACAAGAATGACGTTGAACTGGCGGGCTATCGGGAATGCCATGAACAAGATGGCGCGGCCTGGGTTAACTTTCTGGCATGGCTTACGCATGAAGTTCCCTTGCGCGAAGCGGCAGGCAATCCGGTCACTGAGCTGGAAGCGCAGGCCAGGCAACTGGAATTTCGCCAGCAGCAGCCGGGATTTATCGAGCAAAGCTTCAACACGATTTCGGCCTCAGCCAGCAATGCCGCAATGTGCCATTACCATTCCAGCGAAAAAACCAATACGCCCATTACCTCTCAGGCCATGTATCTGAATGATTCCGGCGGCCAGTACCATAATGGTACAACGGATACAACTCGCACCCTCGCGTTTGGTCCACAGGATCCGCAGCGTCGTCTGCATTACACCGCTGTGTTGAAAGGCTTTTTGTCGCTTATCTCGCTGCAATTTCCCAGCGGCACTCAGGGTCATCAACTGGATGCCTTTAGCCGTCGGGCGCTGTGGGATCTGGGTCTGGATTTTGATCACGGTACGGGACACGGCGTAGGCCATCAGCTCCTGATCCATGAGCAGCCCCATCGCATTGCCAAAAAAGTAAACCCCTGGCCTCTGGTTGCGGGCAATATCATTACCATCGAGCCGGGTTATTATCTGGCCGGAGAATATGGGATCCGTATTGAGAATCAGGTGGAGATTATCAACAGTCGTCCTGGCTTCTGTCGCTTCTCAACGCTGACGCTGGTGCCGATTGATTTAAGTCTGGTTGAACTGCATCTGCTAAGTGAGGCAGAAAAACAGTGGATTGATGATTACCACCAGCAGGTCAGAGAGACGTTATCCCCACGCGTGAACGCAGAGGCTCGTCCGTGGTTGTTTGCCGCCACTGCGCCGATTCGCGTTCAGGCCAATTAATGCATTAAAAAAGGCAGCCCGCAGGCTGCCTTAATTCTCCCCAACTTTTTACTGCTTAGCTGTGACGGATGTACTCATCCATTTCAGTTTTCAGGTTATCGGACTTAGTACCGAAGATAGCCTGAACACCGGAACCCGCCACTACAACGCCCGCTGCACCCAGTTTCTTCAGGCCAGCCTGATCCACTTTGGCAACGTCAGCGACGCTGACACGCAGACGAGTGATGCACGCATCGAGGTTAGTGATGTTTTCTTTACCGCCGAATGCCGCAACCAGGGCCGGAGCCATTTCGCCGGACGCACCCGCTTTGGTGTCTTCGGTAGCATCTTCACGACCCGGAGTTTTCAGGTCCAGCGCTTTGATCAGCACACGGAAGATGGTGTAGTAAACAATCGCATAACCGATACCGACAATCGGGAACAGCCACAGTTTGCTGCTGTTACCGGACAGAACGATAAAGTCGATCAGACCGTGGGAGAACGACGTACCGTCACGCATACCCAACAGGATACAGATCGGGAATGCCAGACCAGCCAGAATTGCGTGGATGATGTACAGGATCGGTGCCACGAACATGAACGAGAACTCGATCGGTTCGGTAATACCGGTCAGGAACGAGGTCAGCGCCGCGGAGATCATGATACCGCCCACTTTCGCGCGGTTTTCTGGTTTAGCAGAGTGCCAGATAGCGATAGCGGCAGCCGGCAGACCGTACATTTTGAACAGGAAGCCACCAGACAGTTTGCCCGCAGTCGGGTCACCCGCCATATAGCGAGGGATATCGCCGTGGAATACCTGGCCCGCAGCGTTGGTGTATTCACCGATCTGCATCTGGAATGGAACGTTCCAGATATGGTGCAGACCAAACGGCACCAGGCAGCGTTCAATGAAGCCATAGATACCGAACGCTACGACCGGGTTCTGGTATGCAGCCCACTGGGAAAACGTCTGAATAGCAGTCCCGATCGGCGGCCAAATGAAGGACAGAACCACACCGGTGAAGATAGCGGCCAGACCAGAAATGATAGGAACGAAGCGCTTACCCGCAAAGAAGCCAAGATACTCAGGCAATTTGATACGGTAGAAACGGTTGAACATATACGCTGCAATCGCACCGGAGATAATCCCCCCGAGAACACCCGTATCAGCAAGGTGTTTAGCTGCGATCTCTTCAGCAGGTAAATGCAGAACCAGCGGCGCAACAACAGCCATGGTCTTAACCATAATGCCGTAGGCAACAACGGATGCCAGTGCAGATACGCCGTCGTTATTGGTGAAGCCTAACGCGACACCGATGGCAAAAATCAGCGGCATGTTTGCAAAAACAGAACCGCCTGCTTCTGCCATTACGTGCGATACAACGGCTGGCAGCCAGCTGAAGTTAGCGGAACCGACACCCAGCAGGATACCTGCAATCGGGAGTACGGATACCGGCAGCATCAGCGATTTACCGACCTTTTGCAGGTTAGCAAATGCATTCTTAAACATAATTGAGAGTGCTCCTGAGTATTTGTGCTTTTCTACGTTCTCACGCATTAGCGAGGGGGGAGAACCTCGCCGTGTACAGGGCATCTAAGTACCCTTTATTTATTACACAGAGTAAAATAATTCAGTTTGTTTTTGTTTGACGGCTATCACAATTCAGTCGTGGATGGCCGTAAAATCCGCACATTCCGATAAAATGCGTTTCTGAATGTGTCAAACCGGTTATTCACCGCCCATTTTGAGGCGGTGAACTTTACTCGCTTTGCTTATTAATTACGAGCTTTAAAAAAAGTCAGTTAACGAACGGATTGCAGGCGAGAAGCGTCGATGTGAAACAGGCGGGCAAAGTTATCAGTGGTTGCCTGCGCCAGTTCTTCAACGGCAACACCTTTCACTACGGCCATATACTCCGCAACGTCACGGGTCATGGCGGGCTGGTTCTCTTTTCCACGATGCGGTACAGGCGCAAGGTAGGGAGAATCCGTCTCAACCAGCAACCGATCCAGAGGAACATAGCGGGCGGCATCACGGAGCTGATCTGCGTTACGGAACGTGACGATGCCGGAAAACGAGATATAAAATCCGAGGTCCAGCAATTTGCCCGCCGTTTCTCTGTCTTCTGTAAAACAGTGTAGTACGCCACCACAATCCGTCACTTTTTCTTCGCGCAGAATAGACAGCGTATCGGCTCGCGCATCGCGGGTATGCACGATAACTGGCTTTTGTAACTCACGGCCAATCTGAATATGATGGATAAAAGATTCCTGCTGGCGCACCTTTGTTTCCGGCGTATAGAAATAGTCCAGCCCAGTTTCCCCCATCGCCACAACGCCCTCTTCAGCGGCAAAACGGCGCAAGTCTTCAACATCATAGACTTCATCCTGATTTAACGGATGCACGCCGCAGGAGAACACCACATTGTCACGTTCACCGACCAGTTCACGCATACTGCGGTATCCTGGCAGAGTGGTCGCGACGGCAAGACAGAATTTCACATCGCGTGCGGCAGCTTTCGCCAGCACGTCATCCACGTCCTTATGCAGAGATTGATAATCCAGGCCATCAAGATGGCAGTGTGAGTCGACTAAAAACATAATGTCTCTCTCAAAGATGGGGAACAGGCAGTACGGTGCCTGGTTGCAGGTAATGCTCAATACGCAGGATAAGATCGGTTAACACCAGTTCACGGTTTACGCCTGTTACGTTCAGCAACTGCTGACGGCAATGACAAACGTCACCGAGTATCGCCTGTATCCGGGCGACGGATAACCGTTCTGCGATAGAAGATATCAGGTCCAGCGCATCAGGATTGGTTAAATGGGAAACCCCATACGGACGCTTCAAGGCATCCGTCAACAACGTTGCCAGCCAGTGTAAACGGGCGGCGGCCTGATCGTGGTTTAACGCCGCGAGCAGGATATACCAGTCACCTGCGTTTAATGTGTTTGCCAGTGCCGCACAAAAATCTGTGCGATGCGCCCAGCTTTCAGCCTGTAACAACGAGAGTGCCGCACCAGGCGAACCCGCGCTCAGGCGTAATGCGCTCAACAGCGCTTCTGGAGATGCGGTCACTTCGCGGGCGAGCCAGGAGATTGCGTACGACTCAGCCGGCGGCGCAAGATGGTGTAACCGGCAGCGGCTGCGCAATGTCGCCAGCAATCGCGCAGGCTCTGTGCTGGCGAGGAAAAACCAGGTTTGTGCTGGCGGTTCTTCCAGCGTTTTTAGCAGAGCATTGGCAGCAGCATCAGTTAACTGGGCAGCATCAGGGATCCACACCACTTTCGCACCGCCAAGGCGTGAATGCTCGTACAGTTTTTCACTCACTTCACGTACCGCATCAACCCCCAGCGTGCTTTTGCCTTTTTCCGGCAGCAGCGAATAGTAGTCAGGATGCGTCCCCGCCTGCATCAGCTGACAGCCCCGGCAGTGTCCGCAGCTTTTATGCCCTTCCGGCTGCTGGCACATTAAATAGCGACTGAGCGCGTAAATCAGCGCGTCGTCACCCATTCCGGGTAATGCCTGAATCAGTAACGCATGGTGACCACGACCCGCCTGGTAGCTGGCTACCAGTTTTTCAAAATCTGGCCGTAACCATGGGTACCATTTCATGCGCCCTGCTCCTGCACCCACTGGGTGATGGTATTGCGGATATCAGCCATCACAGCTTCCAGCGGCTGCGTAGCGTCGATGGTACGAATGCTGGCATCTTTGGCAGCCAGTTCAAGATAGCGCGCGCGGGTGCGATTAAAGAAATCGAAAGATTCCTGCTCAATACGATCCAGCTCGCCGCGCGCACGGGCACGCTTCAATCCGACTTCTGGAGTCACGTCCAGATAGAGCGTCAGGTCCGGGCGAAAATCACCGAGCACAGCATCGCGCAGGGTTGCCAGCATGTTTTGATCGATGCCGCGTCCGCCCCCCTGATACGCCTGGGTCGACAAATCGTGACGGTCGCCAATTACCCATGCGCCTTTTGCCAGCGCAGGTTTAATAACGGTTTCGACCAGCTGTACGCGCGCGGCGTAAAACATCAGAACTTCAGCTTTGTCAGTGATGACCTCGTCACCCACCGACTTAATGTCCAGCACCAGACTTCTTAGTTTCTCCGCGAGCTGAGTTCCCCCCGGTTCGCGGGTAAAAACCATGTCACGAATACCGAGTTGCTCAAGTGTCTCTACCACCACGTTACGCGCAGTGGTTTTTCCGGCGCCTTCCAGGCCCTCGATGACGATATAGTTACTGCCCATTTTTTTCCTTAAGCACTTTCAGGTAATCCTGCACGGACCGGTTGTGGCTGGCAAGATTGGTGTTAAACGTGTGACCGCCTTTACCGTCAGCCACGAAATAGAGGTACGGCGTTTTTGCCGGATGCGCCGCGGCCTGCAATGAGGCCTCTCCCGGCATGGCAATCGGGCCAGGCGGCAACCCCGTAATGGTATAGGTGTTATAGGCGGTCGGGGTATCTAAATCCACACGCGACAGCTTGCCATTATACCGTGACCCCATCCCGTAAATCACCGTCGGATCGGTCTGTAAACGCATGCCAATCCGTAAGCGGTTAATAAAGACGGAAGCCACCTGGTCACGCTCGCTGGCAACCGCAGTCTCTTTTTCGATAATAGAGGCCATGGTTACCAGCTGATTTTTGTCCTGATAAGGCAGGCCTTCAGCGCGCCCTTCCCAGACCGAGTCTACCGCTTTAACCATTTTCTGATGTGCGCGTTTTAGTAACGCCACGTCAGTTGTATTGGCGGTATACATCCAGGTATCTGGCCAGAACCAGCCTTCCACCCATTGCGGGTTTTCCAGCTTCAGCGCCTGTGCAACGGTCTCGTAATTATCATCGCTCAGCGTATGTTTGATGTACGGGGCGTCACGCAGCTGTTTGAGGTAGTCGCTCAGACGCATCCCTTCAACCAGACGTAACGGGAACTGCGCCTCTTTACCGCTTTCCAGCAGTTGCAACATGTCCCGTACCGTCATGTCGGGCGTAAAACGGTAGGTTCCGGCTTTAAAATGCGACAGTTCGGGTTCCACACGCAGCAGCCACTGGAATACACGCGGACGATTGATAACGTTGTCCGCATACAACTGTTCACCGAGAACCAGACGGCCCGTACCCGCTTTCAGCGTAAAAATCGTCTCTTCTTTAATCAATAACTTACTGTCCGCCAGATGGCGAACTTTCCACATTCCCACTCCCGCAGCTATGCCCAGCACAACCAGCAATAACAGGACAACAAGTAACAGTTTTTTCATGACGAATTCGGGTGCTCACAAAGTGGGGCTAAAAAATCGAACAACATACGTGCAGACAGCAGCGTGTCGCCACAGGTGCGTACGGGAATAACAGGCATTAACGCATTACAGACGACGATTTCATCGGCCTGCATAACCTCTTCCAACCCGGCATACACTTCGACAATGCTGAACGACGATTGTGCCAGCATCCGGATACAGAATTGTCGCATAATGCCGTTCACTCCGGCCTGATCCAGCCGGGGAGTGTAAACCACATCCCCCTTACGCCAGAACAAATTAGCCGCACAGCATTCCGTAACCCATCCCTCACTGTCAAGAACCAGTGCTTCATCAGCTGCCGTCTGCTCAAGATGAGAGCGAATCAACACCTGTTCCAGTCTATTCAGGTGCTTAAGTCCGGCAAGCAACGGATTACGCCCCAGACGCACTGGACTTAACGCCAGCGTTATCCCCTCCAGTCGCCAACGATCGTAATGATCGGGCCAGGCTGAAACAGAGAGAATACGTGTGGCACTGCGACAGTTTGCGCCGCTGTAACCACGGCCACCGCTACCACGGCTGATAATCACTTTTAACACGCCCCGCGCATGCCCTTGCGCCAGCATTTTCATTTCACTTTGCAGCTCTGACCAATCTTCGAAAGAGATCAGCAATTTTTGGCAGGCGTCTTGTAAACGCGCAAGATGCGCTGCAAAGAGGCAAATTTCGCCGTCAATAATACGCGCAGTGGTAAAACAGCCATCACCGAATTGGGTCGCTCGATCGCTTGCGGCCAGCATATTCTGCTCGCAGCCATTAATTAAGAACATGGTGGCTCCTTATTTCTGGTCCGCTAGTTTGGCAGGATGAACAACACAGGACAAGGGTGGAAAACCGAATAAAAAAAGGCCCGACAAGCGGACCTTTTTAAATTGCTATCGATGCTAACGCACCACCTGGCAGACTTAAATCTTTTTAAAGATCAACGAACCGTTAGTCCCGCCAAAGCCGAAGGAGTTACACAGTGCGTACTCCAGACCACTAACCTGACGCGCTTCGTGAGGTACGAAGTCCAGGTCACAACCTTCATCCGGGTTATCCAGGTTGATGGTTGGCGGAATAGCCTGATCGCGCAGCGCCAGGATAGAGAAAATAGACTCTACCGCGCCCGCCGCACCCAACAGGTGTCCGGTCATGGATTTAGTGGAGCTTACCATCACACGGCTTGCCGCATCGCCAAAGACAGATTTCACTGCCTGGGTTTCGGCTTTATCGCCAGCAGGAGTAGACGTGCCATGCGCGTTGACATAGCCGATCTGACCCGCTTCGATAGCCGCATCGCGTAGTGCGTTGACCATTGCCAGCGCAGCGCCCGCACCGTTTTCAGGTGGTGACGTCATGTGGTAAGCATCGCTGCTCATGCCAAAACCAACGACTTCAGCATAGATTTTTGCACCGCGCGCTTTCGCATGCTCGTACTCTTCCAGTACCACCATGCCTGCACCGTCGCCCAGCACAAAGCCATCACGTTCTTTATCCCACGGACGGCTTGCCGCTTGCGGGTTATCATTACGTGTAGACAGCGCACGTGCCGCGCCAAAACCACCCACACCCAGCGGGGTACTGGCTTTTTCTGCACCACCCGCAACCATCGCGTCTGCATCGCCGTATGCAATGATACGTGCTGCATGACCAATGTTATGCACACCTGAAGTACAGGCGGTCGCAATGGAGATGCTTGGCCCTTGCAGGCCGTACATGATGGTCAGGTGACCTGCCACCATGTTAACAATCGTCGACGGAACGAAGAACGGGCTGATCTTACGTGGACCGCCATTCACCAAAGAGGTGTGGTTTTCTTCGATCAATCCGAGACCGCCAATACCAGAGCCGATAGCGGCGCCAATACGGTGAGCGTTCTCTTCCGTAATTTCGAGACCAGAATCCTGCATGGCCTGAACGCCAGCGACAATTCCATATTGAATGAAAGCATCCATCTTACGCTGTTCTTTGCGCGAGATAATGTCTTCACAGTTAAAATCCTTTACTAAGCCAGCAAATTTCGTTGCATAGGCGCTAGTATCGAAATGGTCGATCAGGCTGATGCCACTCTGACCGGCAAGGAGAGCTTTCCAGGTAGACTCTACGGTATTGCCGACAGGAGACAACATGCCCAGTCCGGTCACAACTACACGACGCTTAGACACGGTTGTCCTCCAGGGAGGGAAAATAATTCAAGTGGGATAAAAAGATAAAACTCAGGCGGTCGAATGACCGCCTGGAGATGTTCACTTACGCCTGGTGGCCGTTGATGTAATCAATGGCAGCCTGAACGGTAGTGATTTTCTCAGCTTCTTCGTCCGGAATCTCAGTATCAAACTCTTCTTCCAGAGCCATTACCAGCTCAACGGTGTCAAGAGAATCTGCGCCCAGGTCTTCAACGAAGGAAGCATTGTTGGTTACTTCTTCCTGCTTAACGCCCAGCTGTTCGCCGATAATTTTCTTAACGCGTTCTTCGATAGTGCTCATACTCTTAAATTTCCTATCAAAACTCGCTTTCGCGATGGTTTTCGTAGTGTATAAAATGTTGAAAAATTTGCAACTAAATCCCGGCAGGTCTTACCACGATTTTACGTTATTTTGAGGGCATTCACCCTAATAACGCAAATTTTTTTATCTCGTGGTTAAACCATGTACATCCCGCCGTTGACGTGCAAAGTCTCACCAGTGATGTAACTTGCTTCGTCAGAAGCTAAAAATGCAACCGCACTGGCGATTTCCTGAGCGCCGCCAAGGCGACCCGCAGGAACCTGCGCCAGAATACCCGCACGCTGATCATCAGACAGCGCACGCGTCATGTCCGTTTCAATAAAGCCCGGAGCAACAACGTTTACAGTAATGCCACGAGACGCAACTTCGCGCGCCAGTGATTTACTGAAGCCGATCAGACCCGCTTTCGCCGCAGCGTAGTTAGCCTGACCCGCATTTCCCATGGTACCAACCACAGAACCGATAGTGATAATACGCCCATGACGCTTTTTCATCATAGCTCGCATTACCGCTTTTGACAGACGGAAAACAGATGACAGGTTGGTTTCGATGATATCGTTCCACTCGTCATCTTTCATGCGCATTAACAGGTTATCACGAGTAATCCCGGCATTATTGACCAGGATATCGACTTCACCAAATTCTGCGCGAATATTTCCCAGAACAGATTCGATAGATGCCGGATCGGTCACATTCAACATCAGACCTTTACCATTTGCACCTAAGTAATCGCTAATGGCCTGCGCACCGCTTTCGCTGGTTGCAGTACCGATAACTTTCGCGCCACGGGCAACGAGTGTTTCAGCAATTGCGCGGCCAATGCCACGGCTTGCACCGGTAACCAGCGCGACTTTTCCTTCAAAACTCATGGTCTTCCTCTTTTATTGCTCTAGCGCCGCAGAAAATGCCGCCGGCTCATTCAGTGCCGAAGCAGTCAGGGTGTCAACAATACGTTTCGTCAAACCGGTCAGAACTTTGCCCGGACCAACTTCATACAGGTGCTCTACGCCCTGGGACGCCATAAATTCAACGGTTTTAGTCCATTGAACCGGGCTGTACAGCTGGCGAACCAGCGCATCGCGAATAGCGTCTGCATCTGTCTCGCACTTCACGTCGACGTTGTTCACAACCGGAACAGTCGGCGCGTTAAAAGTGATTTTTTGCAGTTCAACAGCCAGTTTCTCAGCAGCAGGCTTCATCAGCGCGCAGTGAGAAGGAACGCTGACCGGCAGTGGCAGAGCACGCTTAGCGCCAGCCGCTTTACAGGCTACGCCGGCACGTTCTACGGCTTCTTTGTGCCCGGCAATAACCACCTGACCTGGTGAGTTAAAGTTTACCGGTGAAACCACCTGGCCTTCGGCAGACTCTTCACACGCTTTAGCGATAGCAGCGTCGTCCAGACCGATAATAGCAGACATGCCGCCAGTGCCTTCCGGTACCGCTTCCTGCATGAATTTGCCACGCAGTTCAACCAGACGTACGGCATCGGCAAAACCGATAACACCCGCACATACCAGCGCAGAGTATTCGCCCAGGCTGTGACCAGCCATCAGCGCAGGTGTTTTACCACCCTGCTGCTGCCATACGCGATAAAGCGCAACAGAGGCAGTCAACAGTGCTGGCTGCGTCTGCCAGGTTTTATTCAGCTCTTCGGCCGGTCCCTGCTGAGTCAACGCCCACAGATCATAGCCCAGCGCAGCTGATGCTTCAGCAAAAGTTTCTTCAACAATTGGGTAGTTTGCTGCCATTTCAGACAACATCCCAACGGTCTGGGAACCCTGCCCCGGGAACACAAATGCAAATTGCGTCATGTTTAAATCCTTATACTAGAAACGAATCAGCGCAGAGCCCCAGGTGAATCCACCCCCAAAGGCTTCAAGCAATATCAACTGCCCAGCTTTAATACGCCCGTCGCGGACGGCTTCGTCCAGCGCGCACGGTACGGAGGCCGCGGAGGTATTGCCATGTCTGTCGAGCGTCACGACAACATTATCCATCGACATACCCAGCTTTTTCGCGGTTGCGCTAATAATGCGGAGGTTTGCCTGATGCGGTACCAGCCAGTCCAGTGCAGAACGATCGAGATTATTTGCTTCCAGCGTTTCATCAACGATATGTGCAAGCTCGGTCACCGCGACTTTAAATACTTCGTTACCCGCCATCGTCAGGTGGATCGGGTTTTCCGGGTTCACGCGATCGGCATTAGGCAGCGTCAACAGTTCGCCATAGCGACCATCAGCGTGCAGATGCGTAGAAAGAATGCCGGGCTCTTCTGATGCGCTCAGTACAACCGCACCTGCGCCATCACCGAAAATAATGATCGTCCCGCGATCGGTTGGATCACAGGTACGAGCGAGGACATCTGAGCCAACCACCAGAGCATGCTTCACTGCGCCAGACTTAACGTACTGGTCGGCAACGCTCAGGGCGTAGGTGAAACCGGCACAAGCGGCTGCAACGTCAAACGCCGGACAGCCTTTGATCCCCAGCATACTTTGGATCTGGCATGCCGCACTTGGAAATGCGTGTGTGGATGATGTGGTGGCAACCACAATCAGGCCAATTTGTTCTTTGTCGATGCCCGCCATTTCAATTGCACGGTTTGCGGCGGCAAAGCCCATCGTCGCAACTGTTTCATTTGGCGCTGCAATATGGCGTTCACGGATACCTGTGCGAGTGACGATCCACTCATCAGATGTCTCAACCATTTTTTCCAAATCGGCGTTAGTACGCACTTGTTCAGGCAGATAGCTGCCAGTACCAATAATCTTCGTATACATGTACGCTCAGTCACTTTTTGGTTATATACCGCCACGAGCAAATCGCTGATACGTTGGCAGCATTCACAAACGCACCGTTATCTGTGTGCTCGCGAGTTTGCGTTTTCGCCACCGTCCAGCAGTTCGAATCCAGCTGGGTATACAGATTCCAGGCGAGCGGCAATTCGCTGAGGAACTTGTCGCTGCACCGCCTGCACTGCCTGTTCAATCGCGACTTCAAATGCTCGCTGATTGGCCGCACCATGACTCTTAATCACCGTGCCGCGCAATCCTAACAGACAGGCGCCATTATACTGGTCGGGGTTGAGGTGACTAAATCGCCTTGTCAGGCTTTTTTGTAACCAACGTTTTAATAACAGCAGCCACCACGACCGTTTTTTGCCCTCACCCTGAGACTTCAGCAGTGAAAGGAACATTCTGACAACACCTTCCATCGTCTTTAATGTGACATTACCTGTAAAGCCGTCACAGACCAACACATCAGTTTTGCCAGTCAGTAACTCATTGGCTTCAAGATAGCCGATATAATTGATAGAAGGGATTGTTTTTAGCACTGCAGAAGCATCCCGAATACTGTCGAGACCCTTGGTTTCTTCTTCACCGATATTGAGCAACGCAACACGGGGATTGGCAATTCCAACCACCTCTTCTGCCAGCACGGAACCCATGACGGCAAATTGCACCAACATCGTGCTATCACAATCCACGTTGGCGCCCAAATCCAGCACCACCGTTTTGCCCTTTTGCTGATGGGGTAAAACCGTCACCAGCGCAGGACGCTCAATCCCCTCAAGGGGTTTGAGCAATAACTTCGCAAGACCCATTAGCGCACCTGTATTACCGGCGCTCACACAGGCTTCCGCTCGTCCTTCTTTCACGAGCTCCAGGGCAACACGCATTGAGCTTCCACGACTGGCGCGAATAGCTTGCGAGGGCCGGGCATCACTGGCAATAACTGACTGAGCAGGGATAATCTGCAGACGTGAACGTTGTTCGAAGTCAGCTTTGGCAAGTAATGGCGTGATTGTATCGGGATCCCCGACTAAAAGAAGTGTGAGTTGCGAATTAGAATTCAGTGCCTGCAATGCTGCAGGCACTGTCACGGTAGGGCCAAAATCACCCCCCATGACATCTAACGCCAGGGTTAGACGTGTCAAGGTATCGTCGCTGCCCGGTTAGGTGTTTCCCCAGTTACCTGGGGAAAGCCTCACTAAGCTTCATCACGCGTGTACTCTTTGTCTTTCTCACCGTAGCGGGAAAGCCATTGAGTCATGCGTGATTACTTAGCGATTACCTTACGGCCACGGTAAAAACCGTCGGCAGTGATGTGGTGACGCAGGTGTTGTTCACCAGAAGTTTTGTCTACAGACAGGCTGGTGACTGCGGTCAGAGCGTCATGAGAACGACGCATGCCACGTTTGGAACGGGTTGGTTTATTCTGTTGTACGGCCATGGACCTTACTCCTCAATTACTTACGCTTTAAGCTGGCTAATACGGCAAATGGGTTTGGTTTTTGCGCTTCATCAGGCAATTCGCCAAAGACCATGTCCGCCTCGGACACTTCACAGTGTTCAGAATCATGCACCGGAACTACCGGCAAGGAGAGGATAATCTCATCTTCAACCATTGCAAGCAGATCGATTTCACCGAATTCGTTAACCTCAATCGGCTCATACGCTTCCGGGAGTGCTTCAGCCTGCTCGTCAGAACGGACAGGACTAAAACAATATGTTGTGTGAACATGAAGTGGGAACGGTTTCCCGCAACGCTGACATTCGAGCGTAACCGACACTTTTGCATCACCGGTTATGACGGCAAGGCGCTGGTTATCGATAGCGAACGACATGGAGCATTCCACATCACTGTCCACACTGACTACAGAATCGGCGACACGCTCAACCAGATCAGAAGTATAGATACCTTCATAATCGAGGCGTTTCTGAGCCGTACGAACCGGATCAAGAGTCAGGGGTAATTTTACCTTTTGCATAGGGCGCGCATATTAACTTTGTAACGTCATATAGTCAAAGAAAAAGGCAGCCTATGGTTGCCTTTTGCCAATAATTCGCACACATTGCGGGTCATCGACTTAAAATCGCTCAACACAAGCCATTACAGCCAGCTTGTAGGACGAAGTCCATAGTTTAAAATGGCTCTCATCAATACGCTATATGCGAGGGAAAAAATATGCCTCAACTTATTCTTGCTTCTACCTCTCCCTGGCGTCGCGCTTTACTAGAAAAACTGGCAATCCCGTTCGAATGCGCAGCACCAGAGGTTGATGAAACGCCGTTACCGGGCGAAGCCCCCCGGCACTTAGTCTTGCGACTGGCGCAGAAAAAAGCGCAATCTCTCGCCCACCGTTATCCATCGCACCTTATTATTGGTTCCGATCAAATTTGTGTTCTCGATGGTGAAATAACTGGCAAACCGTTAACAGAAGAAAATGCACGCCAGCAGTTACTCAAAGCCCGTGGCAATATTGTGACGTTTTATACCGGACTGGCGCTGTATAATTCTGCGACCGGACATTTACAAACTGAAGTTGAACCGTTCGACGTCCATTTTCGTCACTTAAGCGAAACGGAAATTGAAGATTACGTGCGCAAAGAGCGCCCGCTGCATTGTGCCGGTAGTTTTAAAAGCGAAGGATTGGGCATTGCACTTTTTGAGCGTCTGGAAGGCCGCGACCCAAATACTTTAATCGGTTTGCCGCTAATCGCACTGTGTCAAATGCTGCGACGAGAAGATATGAACCCGCTAAAAGCCTGACGGGTTGACGGTTGTACAGGCCTAATTCTGTAGGCCTGATAGGCACAGCGCCTTCAGGCCTACAGGTAATGCGCGATAAAATCAATGCGCATCAGCCTTTACTGCGTAACACCTCGAGGCAGCGCTTCAACTGCTTATCCATTGGCGCTTCAATACGCATTACTTCACCCGTCCCAGGATGAGTAAATTTCAACGCAGCGGCGTGCAAAAAGAGCCTGCTCAGCCCGGTATCCGCCAGTTGCTTATCGAACTCACGATCGCCATAGCGGTCGTCAAAGGCAATCGGATGTCCGGCATATTGTGTATGCACGCGAATCTGGTGCGTTCGTCCAGTCACGGGACTGCAGCGCACAAGCGTAGCGAACGCATAACGCTCTTCCACTTTAAAGCGTGTTTCCGATGGTTTGCCTTCCTGATTCACCCGCACAATGCGCTCGCCGCTTTGCAGAATGTTCTTTAACAGCGGGGCCTGCACGGTTTTGACATGGGACTGCCACTGGCCGCGTACCAACGCGAGGTAGTCTTTCTGCATGCCTTTTTCACGCAGTTGTTCATGCAACGAACGCAAGGCAGATCGTTTTTTGGCCACCAGCAGCACGCCGGAGGTATCCCGGTCAAGGCGATGCACCAGCTCAAGGAAACGCGCTTCCGGGCGCAGCGCACGTAAGCCTTCAATGACGCCAAAGCTTAAGCCGCTTCCACCATGCACGGCCGTACCTGAAGGCTTGTTAAGCACCAGAATGTGGTCATCTTCATATAAAATGACATCGGTCAGCGCCGCGACCTTCTGCAAATTCGGTGAAATGGCCTCTTCTTCACGTTCAGCGACACGTACAGGTGGAATACGCACAATGTCCCCGTCTTCGAGTTTGTACTCGGGTTTAATGCGTTTTTTGTTCACCCGCACTTCGCCTTTACGCAAAATGCGATAAATCATACTTTTCGGCACGCCCTTGAGCTGGGTGCGCAAAAAGTTGTCGATGCGTTGCCCTGCTTCGTCGGCAGTAATGGCAACTGTTTTTACGGCTGGAGTCTCTGTTTTCATGGGGGCCGATTTTAAATAGCCATCAAGATTCGCGCCACACATTTTTCTATGCTTATATTAACTGCTATACCTTATTACTTAAGTTTGACATAGCCGATTTGGTGGTTATTAAAGCAATCACTACGCGGAAGTGAAAAAACTGTGAGTAACCGGGTGATAAATGGCAAAAGTCATCTTGCTATAACAAGGTTAGCAGTGGAATAATGAGGTTGTTTCCGTGTTGAATCTTGTTAAAACAAGAACTTTTCCGGAATGACCCAATTTTGCCCGACCGATCATCAACGCAGCAATGGCGTAAGACGTATTGATCTTTCAGGCAGTTAGCGGGCTGCGGGTTGCAGTCCTTACCGGTAAGTGCTCTATAGATTTCGCGTTGTAGGAAGGCGGCAAGTCTGGGAACCCCAGGTGCTTACTCCTGTAAGTGGTTGGGGTAAGAAGATGAAGCCAACGCACCCACAGCGTGAAAGACGATAAGCACAATGGAAGCTTCTCTGGAGAGTAACACCCAGACTGTTCCCCTGATAATTGCGCTGTGTTTCCGTATGAAATACAGGCAACCGACACTCTGCGCCTCTTTGAGCTGACGATAACCGTGAGGTTGGCGACGCGAATAGACACGAGGCCATCGGTTCACACCCGGAAAGGCATTACTCTGCCCGCAGCTTAGTCGTCAATGTAAGAATAATGAGTAAGTTACGATGAAAAGAATGTTAATTAACGCGACTCAGCAGGAAGAGTTGCGTGTCGCCCTTGTAGATGGGCAGCGTCTGTACGATCTGGATATCGAAAGTCCTGGACACGAACAGAAAAAAGCCAACATCTATAAAGGCAAAATTACCCGTATTGAACCGAGTCTGGAAGCTGCTTTTGTTGATTACGGCGCTGAACGTCACGGTTTCCTCCCGTTAAAAGAAATTGCCCGCGAATACTTCCCCGCTAGCTACAACTCCCATGGTCGTCCCAACATTAAAGACGTGTTGCGCGAAGGTCAGGAAGTCATTGTTCAGATCGATAAAGAAGAACGCGGCAATAAAGGTGCTGCGCTGACCACCTTTATCAGCCTGGCAGGTAGTTATCTGGTTCTGATGCCGAACAACCCGCGCGCGGGCGGCATCTCCCGTCGCATTGAAGGCGACGACCGTACCGAATTAAAAGAAGCGCTGGCAAGCCTGGAACTGCCTGATGGCATGGGGCTTATCGTGCGTACCGCAGGTGTCGGCAAATCTGCCGAAGCGCTGCAGTGGGACCTGAGTTTCCGCCTGAAGCACTGGGAAGCGATTCAAAAAGCCGCTGACAGCCGCCCTGCTCCGTTCCTGATCCATCAGGAAAGCAACGTTATCGTTCGCGCATTCCGTGACTATTTACGTCAGGACATCGGCGAAATCCTCATCGACAACCCGAAAGTTATGGAGATGGCGCGTCAGCACATCGCCGCGCTGGGTCGTCCGGATTTCAGCAGCAAAATCAAACTGTACACCGGTGAAATCCCGCTGTTCAGCCACTATCAAATCGAATCTCAAATTGAGTCCGCGTTCCAGCGCGAAGTGCGTCTGCCGTCCGGCGGCTCAATCGTTATCGACAGCACAGAAGCGCTGACCGCCATCGATATCAACTCCGCACGCGCGACCCGCGGCGGCGACATCGAAGAAACTGCGTTCAACACCAACCTTGAAGCAGCCGATGAAATTGCTCGTCAGTTGCGTCTGCGCGACCTCGGCGGCCTGATCGTAATCGACTTCATTGATATGACGCCGGTTCGTCACCAGCGTGCGGTTGAAAACCGTCTGCGTGAAGCCGTGCGTCAGGACAGAGCGCGTATTCAGATCAGCCATATTTCTCGCTTCGGCCTGCTGGAGATGTCCCGCCAGCGTCTGAGCCCGTCGCTGGGTGAATCCAGCCATCACGTATGCCCACGCTGCTCCGGCACGGGTACCGTACGTGATAACGAATCACTGTCGCTGTCTATTCTGCGTCTGATCGAAGAAGAAGCGCTGAAAGAAAATACGCAGGAAGTTCACGCTATTGTTCCTGTGCCGATCGCATCCTACCTGCTCAACGAAAAACGTACCGCGGTAAATGCCATCGAGACGCGTCAGAATGGCGTGCGCTGTGTGATTGTGCCAAACGATCAGATGGAAACTCCGCATTACTCCGTGCTGCGCGTACGCAAAGGGGAAGAAACACCAACCCTGAGCTACCTGCTGCCGAAACTGCATGAAGAAGCGATGGCATTGCCGACGGAAGAAGAGTTCGTCGAGCGTAAACAGCCAGAGCAGCCGGCATTGGCCACCTTTGCTATGCCAGAGGTGCCGCCAGCCCCTGCTTTGCAGGAACCTACTGCGAAGGCCGCCGCGCCTAAAGCCGCAGCAGCGACCGCGGCCGTCGCCGCGCAGCCAGGTTTGATTAGCCGTTTCTTCGGCGCACTGAAGTCCATCTTCAGCGGTAGCGAAGAAGTGAAACCGGTTGAACAACCTGCGCCGAAAGCTGAAGAGAAAACCGATCGCCAGCAGGATCGTCGTAAACCGCGTCAGAACAATCGTCGCGACCGTAACGATCGTCGTGATAATCGCGACAACCGTGGCGAGCGTGATAACCGTAACGAGCGTTCAGAAAGCGGTGAAAACCGTGAAGATAACCGCCGTAACCGCCGTCAGTCGCAGCAGCAAAATGCGGAAGCACGCGATAACCGCCAGCAGTCTACTGACGTCGCCGACAAAGCGAAATCCGGTGATGACCAGCAGGCTCCGCGTCGCGAGCGCAACCGCCGTCGCAACGATGATAAGCGTCAGGCGCAGCAGGAAGTTAAAGAGCTGAACCTGGCAGAACAACCTGCGCAGGATACCGAGCAGGAAGAGCGCGTTCGTCAGCCTCAGACTCGCCGTAAACAGCGTCAGCTGACTCAGAAAGTTCGTTACACAGACAGCCCGGCTGTTGAAGCCGAAGTCGCGACTGCCGAGGTGGTCACTGAAACGGCTGTCGCTCAACCAACTGAACAGTCCGTACCGGCACAGCGTACAGAACTGGCGAAAGTTGATCTGCCTGCCGTCGTTGCGACTGAGCAGGAAGACAACAGCGAAGCGCGTGACTCTAATGGTATGCCGCGTCGTTCCCGTCGCTCACCTCGCCATCTGCGCGTCAGTGGACAACGCCGTCGTCGCTATCGTGACGAGCGTTACCCGGTTCAGTCGCCGATGCCGTTAATGGTTGCCTGCGCATCTCCAGAATTAGCGTCCGGTAAAGTCTGGATCCGCTACCCTGTTGCTCGTCCTCAGGATCAGCAGGTTGCAGAGCAGCGCGAGCAGGAAACGCCAGTCGCCGTAGAGCCTCAGGTTGCTGCAGCTGCCGTTGAGCATATTGTGAACGCCCCTGCGTCGGTTGAAACCGTACAGCCAGAGGTGGTCATTGCTGAACCTCAGGCTACCGTCGTTGAAACCACGCATCCGGAAGTCATCGCTACTCCGGTCGAGGAACAACCGCAAATTATCGCTGAATCTGACGCGCCTGTTGCTGAGGATACCGCGGCGAAAGCCGAACCTGTCGCTGAAATTGTGGCTGCGCCGGTTGTCGAAGAATCTGCGGAGGTTGTTATTTCTCAGCCTGAAGTGGCTGAAGAGATTGCCGAGGTTGTGGAAACAGCGCCAGTGGCTGAAGAAGTTGCCGCGCCGCAAGAGGTTGTTGCCGCACCTGTCGTCGAAGACACAGTCGCTAAGGCTGAAGTTGTCGCAACCCGCATTGACGCAGAACATCTTCACAGCCACGCGGCCGCCCCGATGACCCGTGCTCCGGCACCAGAGTATGTGCCTGAAGCGCCGCGTCATAGTGACTGGCAACGCCCGGAATTCGCCTTTGAAGGTAAAGGTGCCGCAGGTGGACACAGCGCCACGCACCAGGCGACTGCGCCAGCAACGCGCCCGCAGCCCATTGAGTAAGTCATAATCAACATCAAAGCCGACCTTCGGGTCGGCTTTTTTTTATCTCTGCTCTACGCACTGGCAAACTGAGAAGGCGTGGTTACGCTGGCAATCTTTAGCGGTGCGATTGCGTGGGAAATAAGATTAACGGGGAATCTGTCGCTGAGAAAATAACAGTGGCCTAAAAAAATGCCCGCTCCGGGGTGTTAAAGGAGCGGGCAGACAAACATATCCAGTTTCATGATATGTTCAAAAAGGTGTTACCGGTTCAGTTGAAATAGCGACATTCCCTGCATATCGGTAAACGTTTTGTACGATGCCTGCAGTGCGGCCTGCTGCATCACGTAGGACGAAATCGCTGCGTTCCAGTCAACATCCACCAGATTGCTCATCTGCTGAGTCTGGCCCAATGCGCGATCGGCGCCCAGTGAATCCAGTGAACTTAACTCGCTGAGCTGAGTCCCTAATTCTGCACGAACAGAAAGCACGTTATTCAATGAATTTTTCAGGCCACGACTGGTTTTATCAATGGCTGCAGCGGCGGTAGCTTTTGCCGCGTCATTGCCCTCAATAGGGGTTTTGAGCGCATCAATAGCGGTATCCAGCATTTTGAACAGGTTCTTTTCCTGAGTACCGCCGCCTGGTTCCGGTACGGCATTACTGGTCAGATTAACAAATACTTTATCGCCAGTATGACCAATAACCATGGTACGGGAGGCATCGACCTGCTGGGTCACATTTGTTGTACCGCCACTGTAAGCGCCATCTGCCTGAGCAAATGGTGCAGATTCTGTTTTATATCCGCCAAAAATATAGCGTCCATTACCGTCGGTGCTGTTCGCCAGGTTCATCAGTTGATCGCGGATCCCCTGCAGGTCGGTGGCCAGCGATGCACGGTCGTCATCGCTTAACGTGCCATTCGCAGCATAGACAATTTTTTCCTGCGCGGTCTGAATTGCCGTCGTTACCTGACTCAGTACGTTCTCTTCCAGCGATACTTTTTGCGTCGCAAATGAACGCGCCAGCGTATATTGGCTGTTCTGCGCCTGTGCTTGAGAAAGCACCACGGCCTGCGAGGCGGCGATCGGATCGTCAGATGGGTTAATCACACGTTTGCCCGTTGACATCTGCTCGCCGAACTTCATCCATTCAGCCTGAGAGTTAGTGATGCCACGCATATTCTGCTGGTACATCATCTGGGTGCTGATACGCATTGTGTCCCTCTCCCTTAGCGAATATTAATCAGTGCATCAAACAGCGCATTTGCGGTTTGCAGCACTTGCGCATTAGCCAGGTAATACTGTTGATAGCGCTGTAAGTTACCGTATTCTTCGTCGAGGTTGACGCCGGAAATAGACTGCTGCTGCTTATAAAGCTGCGTTACCACGTTGTTCTGGGTAATGGCGCTGGTTTTCAGCGTCGCGGTTTTGTTCCCGACATCGCTTACCAGCGTGGCATAAGCATCGTTGAAGGTCTTATTACCCACGGTAGCTTTGGTCTGCAGATCCAGCAGTTTCTGACCGTTACGGTTATCGCTTTTTCCCTTATCAATATCCGGGTCCGGATCATTTTTTGAGACCTGGGCCATGGCGATTTTCGACTCATCGGTCACCATGACTTTCATATCAACAACGGCGTTACTGACAGGTTTCACTGTGAAGCTGTCATTTGCTTTTGCGCCAGCATTTACGGTGATTTCCATCCCGTCAAAGGACATCTTCCCACCGGTAACGGTAGCTTTGAAGCTGGTATTATCCGCCAGGCGAGTTACCTGCCAGTCCGTCCCGTCATAAACGATTTTATAATCGGTCGCCTGTACAGCAGAGCTGTCGGTAATCTTCGCGCTTAACGATCCTGTTCCTGTATTTTTAGCGTTGTTGAATACTGCCGGGCTACCGATAGCAAAGAAATCCTTACCCTGATCGCCGTTCGCGTCAAAACCCTCTTTATGCTGGGTGTTAAACGCATCGGCAAACGCCAACGCCAGTTGGCCCAGCGTATTACGCGTCTGGTCAAGCTCTTGAGAACGGAAGGTCAACAGCCCGCCCAGTGAACCGGTATTCAACAGTTTTTCGGGAATTTCAACCTCGCCGGCAACCCCGTCGACGTAGGCCACTGTGGTTCGATTGGGATCGTCACTGGAGGGCACAGCCGCCAGCTGGCGTGCATTGCTGCCCTGCACCAGTGAATAGCCGTTCGCCATGGTTATGTTGTAAGTCCCGCCGTCCTGAACGCTGACTTCAACACCGACAATCTGGTTCAGTTCACTGACCAGTTGGTCGCGCTGGTCGAGTAAATCGTTAGGCGATGCGCCCGCGCCGACGCCGGTCAGACGGGAAATCTGATCGTTGAGGCTGGCAATCTGTTTTGAATAGTTGTTGATCTGGTCAACGCTGGCCTTGATCGCAGTATTAACCTGCTTGTCTTGATCGCGCAGATACTGGTCAGTTGTTCTGAACTGGTTGACTAAACCATCAGCTTTACCGATCAGCGCCTGGCGCGCCGCCGGGTCTTCCGCGTTACTGACAAGCGTTTGCAGGCTGGTAAAAAAGTCCTGCATTGAGGTCGAAATGGAACTGGTTTTGCTGGAGAGCAGATTGTCGATTTTCGACATTTGTTCATAGCGCGTTGTCAGGCCGCTGCTTTGGTTCTGCGCGGCACGTAACTGATTCGTGATAAAGGAGTCATACTCGCGCTGTACGCCAGAAACATAGACGCCATTGCCAACCCAGCCCCCCGCACCCAGCGTGCTGTTCGCTTGCGCCATAATTGTCGTTTGACGGGTGTATCCGGCAACGTTATAGCTGGAGATGTTATTACTGGCAGAATTCAACGCGGCCTGCGCTGCGGCGAGTCCACTCATCGCGTTATTAATCAAGCTGGACATGGAGGTTCCTTGTAATCCTTCAATACTCGTTATTATCGGCAGCAGGTTGGTAGACTTGAGCTATTTAAAAGAGATTATCGATATTCGTACTGTAGGTTTTGCTCACTTTTTCGCTCATCGATTTCAACTGCTGGATCATGCTGGTTAATTTACGCGCATAGTTAGGGTCGGTCGCGTAACCAGCATTCTGCAAAGCCTGTGCCCCCTGCTCGGCGGTAGCAGCGGCGGTTACCGCCGCATAGCGCGGGTTACGCGATATCAGACCGACATAATCCGACAGTGCCTCAAGGTAAGAGCTATAGACGCGGAATCGGGCTTTCACCTTTTTCGCCTCGCCGTTTTCATATTCGGTGGTGGTGATTTCGGTGGTTGGGCCTTTCCAGCTTCCCGAAGCCTTCACGCCAAAAATGTTAAAGCTCGGTTCACCGTTCTCACGGCGGATTTGTCGCTGGCCCCATCCGGACTCCAGCGCCGCCTGCGCCAGAATCAGATGATGCGGAACCCCGCTTTGCTGACTTGCCAGCTTAGCCGGCAGCGATAGCTGGGCGAGGAAGTCTTTGCTGTCACCTGACAGCGGCTCATCATTGCTTTCCGTCGCGCGGGGAATGGCTTTACGGACCAGTTGCGTCAGCGCCTGGTTTTGATAGCTGGTCACCGTTTCCAGAGAGAACTTCATTGGCACCTGCGGCGCATCGTCTGCGGGTTGCGCCTGCCCTTCAGTCATCTGCTTAACCATCATTTCAGCCAGTCCCAGACCTTTACCTGCGGTCATCTGCTGCGCAATTTGTTGGTCATACATGCTGGTATACAAACGTGTTGAATCACTGCTAAAAACGCCATCTTTCGGCAGCGCTTCACGCATGCTTTTCAGCATCATTTGTACGAACATCCCTTCAACCTGACGGGCAACCGGGCGGATATTCGCCGCCGGGTCCTGACCCGCTTTCGCTTTCAGTTCGTTCAGTGATTGCGCATCCCAGGCGGCACTGGTCAGCAGTTTGCTGTCACCAATCATTAGATGATTTCCAGTTTGGCGCGTAAGCATCCCGCACTCTGCATCGATTGCAGAATGGACATCAGATCCATCGGCGTTGCCCCTAGCGCATTAAGCGCACGCACAACATTGTTCAGGTTGGCGCTGGAACGCACGCTTTGCAGCGAACCGCCGCTCTGGCGCAGATCGATCTGGGTTTGAGGTGTCACCACGGTCTGTCCACCGCCAAACGGTGTATCCGGCTGGCTGACGTTCGCCTGGCGGTTTACTGTTATCGACAAGTTGCCTTGCGCGACGGCACAGCTATCTAGTGTGACTTCACGGTTCATAACGACGGATCCAGTGCGCGAGTTGATAATCACTTTCGCATCCTGCGGCGTGACGTTCACCTCCATATTCTGGATGTCAGCAAGGAAACGCACCTGCGAACTGTTGCCGCTTGGCACGCGTACCTGAATCGTCCGGGCGTCCAGCGCAGTAGCGCTACCAAAGCCGCGCGAACGGTTAATGGTGTCGGTTATCTGCTGCGCCATAGTGAAATCTTCATTATTGAGCTGCAGATTAATGGTGTTACCGCCGCCGAACTGGCTGGGTAATTCACGTTCGATGGTCGCGCCGTTGGTAATACGTCCGCCATTGAGCTGGTTTACCTGCACGCTGCTGCCACCCGCAGCCGCGCCTGCACCGCCTACCAGAATATTCCCCTGCGCCAGCGCATATACCTGGCTATCGACCCCTTTCAGCGGGGTCATCAGCAACGTTCCGCCGCGCAGGCTTTTGGCGTTCCCCATGGAAGAGACCACCACGTCAATGGTTTGCCCCTGACGACCAAAGGCCGGGAATTGCGCGGTCACCATCACCGCCGCCACGTTTTTCAGTTGCATATTGGTGCCGGTTGGCACGGTAATTCCCAACTGCGAAAGCATGTTGTTGAGCGTTTGCGTAGTAAACGGCGTCTGGGTGGTCTGGTCACCCGTGCCATCCAAACCGACCACCAGCCCATAACCGATCAACGAGTTTTCCCGCACGCCCTGAACGCTGGTCAGGTCGCGAATACGGTCGGCATGCGCAAAGGTGGTTATCAGCACCAGTACCATTCCAACTAAAGATTTAAACACTGGCTACCTCGCTTACATCGGCGACAAGTTAAGGAAGAAACGCTGCAACCAGCCCATATTCTGCGCTTCATTGATGTAGCCGTTGCCGACATACTCAATACGTGCGTCCGCAACCTGAGTTGACGGTACGGAGTTGCTGCCACTGATGGTGCGCGGGTTAACGACCCCGGAGAAGCGAATGAATTCAGTGCCTTGATTAATGGCGATCTGTTTTTCACCCACAACATGTAAGTTACCATTCACCAGTACCTGGTCGACCGTTACGGTCAGCGTACCGCTGAAGGTATTGCTGGCGTTCGCGCCGCCTTTACCGTTAAAGGTGTTACCGCCTGAAGCTTCTACGTCAGCACGCTCGTTGCCAAACAGTCCTTGCAAATAACGCGGTACGGTATCAAAACCAAAGTTGGTTTTGCCGTCGCGGCTGGCATTAGCCGAAGAACTTTTGCTCGCGCTGACGTTTTCCTGCAATACGATGGTCAACGTATCGCCAATATTGCGCGGACGGCGGTCTTCGAATAGCGGCTGATAACCGTAGTTAATCGGTTGGGCCGACTGGAAGATTGATCCATTCGCCACCGGCGTCGGGCCAGGAACAGGCTGGGCAGACGTTGCGCCCTGCACGAGGGGCGTGGCCGGGATCCAGGCGCATCCTGTCAGTGAAACCACCAACAGGGCTAAAATTGGGTATGGGTGAAGCGCGTATTTTCGCATTGCGGTCATCTTCAAAATCAGTGTGCCGGTGAGGCTTTCATCCCACCGGGCCACACTTTAGAGTTGCGTCAGTTTTTGCAGCATCTGATCGGTGGTCGATACCGCTTTACTGTTGATTTCGTAAGCGCGCTGAACCTGGATCATGTTTACCAGCTCTTCCGCCACGTTGACGTTAGAGGTTTCAACATAACCCTGGTACAGCAGACCCGCGCCGTTCAGCCCCGGAGTGCTCTCATTCGGCGCACCGGATGACTGCGTTTCGGTGTACAGATTCTCACCAATGCTTTCCAGACCGGTATCGTTCATAAAAGTAGTCAGGTTAAGCTGCCCAACCTGAACCGGTGCTGCCTGGCCCTGCTGGGTTACGCTGACGATACCGTCGCGTCCAATGGTGATACTGAGCGAGTTAGCCGGGATGGTGATAGCCGGCTGAACCTGAAAACCACCCGCAGTCACCAGTTGACCGTTCTGATCCACCTGGAAAGAACCGTCACGGGTGTAGGCGGACGTGCCATCAGGCAGCATGACCTGGAAAAAGCCCTGCCCTTTAATCGCCACATCTTTACTGTTGTTGGTCTGCGACAGGTTCCCCTGGCTGTGTAAACGCTCGGTCGCGACCGGGCGCACACCGGTACCAATCTGCAAACCAGACGGCAGTGTGGTTTGTTCAGAAGACTGTGCGCCAGGCTGGCGAATCGTCTGGTACAACAGATCTTCAAACACGGCACGTTGACGCTTAAATCCGTTGGTGCTGACGTTTGCCAGGTTGTTGGCAATCACATCCATGTTGGTTTGCTGCGCATCCAGGCCGGTTTTGGCGATCCATAATGAACTGATCATAAAATGTCCTGTATTAACTCATCGACAGCAGTTGGTTGGCGCGACCCGCGTTATCATCCACGCTACTGATAATCTTCATTTGCATTTCGAAACGACGGGCGTTGGCAATCATGTCACTCATCGCGGCTACCGGCTTAACGTTACTGCCTTCCAGCACACCCGACATAACGCGAATGCTGGGGTCGGCCTGTAACGTAGCGCCACGGGTAGCCTGCGCGGCCTGAGTCAGACGGAACATACCGTCATCGCCACGTTGCACTTCACTCCCCGTGGCCTTCACCAGTTTCAGTCGCCCAACTGGCGCAACGGTGTTAGCCGGATCGCCAGGGTTGAGCGCCGAGATCGTGCCGTCTGCCGCAATGGTGACTTCTGAACCTTCCGGTACGGCTATTGGTCCGGCTTCGCCAATCACCGGGTGTCCCTGAATGGTCAGCTCCCCCGTAGGGCTTACCTGAATGGCGCCATTTCGGGTATATCCTTCGCTACCGTCCGCGGTCTGCACAGCCAACCAGCCATCCTGTTGCAGCGCCACGTCCAGCGGACGTGAGGTATAGTCCATCTGACCCGGCGTCATATCGGCCCCCGGCGTGGAGGCCACCACCAGCGTACGCGTCGGTAAAGACAATCCTTCAACGGGAACCGCGCGCAGCGCATTGAGTTGCGCACGAAAACCCGGCGTTGAGGCGTTTGCCAGGTTGCTGGCCGTCACCGCTTGTTGATTCAGCGTCTGACTGGCCGCGCCCATGGCGGTATAAATTGCGTGATCCATTAAGCCATCCCGTCAGGCGCTTAGCGCAGGTTGACCAGCGTGTTGAGGATCTGGTCCTGGGTTTTGATGGTCTGCGCGTTCGACTGATAGTTACGCTGGGCGACGATCATATTCACCAGTTCTTTACTCAAATCCACGTTTGATGCTTCCAGCGCGCCGTTGGTCAGCTTGCCGAAGTTACCCTCGCCTGCGGTACCCAGCAGCGCCACGCCGGAAGACTGAGTAGCTGCCCAGACGTTGTCACCCTGAGAAGCCAGACCTTCGTTGTTGGCAAAGTTTGCCAGCACGATCTGCCCCAGAACCTGTTGCTGTTCGTTGGAGTAGTTACCGACCACAGTACCGTCATTGTTAATCTGGTAGCTCACCAGGTCGCCCGGCTTATAGCCATTCTGATTCGTGGCAACGATGTTGTTGGCGCCAGTGTTCTGCTGCATGGAATTGAGGAAGCTCAGAGAGAAATTTGCCGCATCAGCACCGTTAATCTGCCCGGTTGTGATGTTGATTTCCTTTGGCCAGACGGTAGGAGGCGTTGGTACCGCCTCGGCGGCTGTGGCGCTAATCCCTAAGAACACACCATTTTCATTAAAGCGCATAAACCCTGCTGATTTTGCAGCGGCTCCGGTTGAAGCATCCTGTGTGTGAACTTCCCAGGTGTTGCTCTGCGCATTTTTGACATAAAAAATATTCATGTCATGGGCGTTACCCTGGCTATCGAAAACGGTAACGGTGCCTTTTTTGTTGTAGGAATCCGCATCGCTTGGATTAAACGGGGTCTTCGTTGGCACCTTGTCAGTGGAGTTCAGGTTGATCTGCATTGACGCAGTCGTGGTGGTTTTAGCCGCCATCAGCGTATTCGGGATAGTGATCGGCGCCGGGTTAGCACCTTGCTGTATCGTTGGCGGTGTACCGGTAGCCGGATAGCCCGTCAACTGTAGCCCCTGCATGTTGACGATATTGCGGTTTTCATCGAGCTTGAACTGACCGTTACGGCTGTAGAAAACGGAACCGTTGCTGTCTACCATGCGGAAAAAACCGTTCTGGCTGATAGCGACATCCAGCCCGCGACCGGTGTTGGTCGTGGTACCGTCGGTAAAGTCCTGGGTAATGCCCGCAACTTTAACGCCCAGACCCACTTTAGAACCGGCGAACATATCGGCAAACGAGGCCGTACCGGATTTAAAACCGTAGGTGGCGGAGTTGGCGATGTTGTTACCAATGACATCGAGGTTGGTCGCTGCAGCGTTCAGACCGCTGACCGCTTGTGAAAAGGCCATGACTTACTCCTGATAAGTGTGAAGGCTTAAATGATCTGCCGTACTTCGTCGAGGGTGGTGGTTCCATAGGTGCCCAGATCCAGCGTATTACCGCCGTTACTGCGAATAACGCCCTGCACCAGCGCAAACTGAAGCGGCTGAGCCACCAGTTGTGTTCCGCCATTACTGGCAGCAATTGACACGTTGTAAGAACCGCTTGGCGCATCCGTGCCATCGGTCATGGTGCCGTCCCAGGTAAAGGTATGAACGCCCGCTTTCAACCCACCAATATCAATGGTGCGTACCACCTTGCCGTCTTTATCGGTAATGGTTGCGGTAACCTTATCTGCCGGTTGCTGCAGTTCAACGCCAAACGGCGTAGTGGTGGTTTTTGCGCCCTCTTCCGTACCTTTACCGGTCAGGATGGTGGTACCTGGGATCATGACACCGTGGCCAATCAGCGTACTGGCCTGCAGCGACTGACTGTTGTCGATCTGCCCGGAGATCGATCCCAGCGTGGTGTTCAGTTTCTCAATTCCGCTCACGGTACTGATTTGCGCCAACTGGGTGGTCAGTTCGTTGTTTTGCAGCGGGTTGGTTGGATCCTGGTTTTTCAGCTGTGCAACCAGCAGCGTAAGGAAGCTGCTTTGCAGGTCCGCGGCGTTGCTGCCCGTCAGTGAACTCTTCCCTGTTGCGTCATTCACACCCGTCGTGCTCGGGTCATTCATTTTTACAGCAATAGACATGTGCGCCTCCTTTTACTGGCCTAGCGTCAGCGTTTTGAGCATCAAGCTTTTCACCGTATTGAGCACTTCGACGTTTGCCTGGTAGCTACGCGAGGCTGACATGGTGTTGACCATTTCGCCGACGACGTCCACATTCGGCATTTTTACGTAACCATTCGCATCGGCCAGCGGATTACCGGGTTCATAAACCAGCTTATCCGGTGCCTGGCTTTCAATGACGTCAGCGACTTTTACGCCACCGGTTGCCGCGCCTGGCGCGGCATCAACCTGAAAAACAACCTGCTTCGCGCGATAGGGCTGACCGTCAGGTCCGGTGACGCTATCCGCATTCGCCATGTTGCTGGCCGCCACGTTCAGGCGCTTAGACTGAGCCGTCAGCGCAGAGCCTGCGATATCAAAAATATTTAACAGCGCCACGAATTAGTTCCCTCCTTGCAGCACGTTCATCATGCCTTTGATTTGTCCACCCAACGCGGTCAGCCCCATTTGATACTTGAGGCTGTTGTCTGCAAATTGCGTACGCTCCCGGTCCATATCTACCGTGTTGCCATCGAGAGACGGCTGATCAGGAATGCGGTAGAGCAGTTCCGTAGAAGGAGCGGAAACGGTCTGGGCCGGAATGTGTTGTGCAGAGGTCAGCGTCAACGAGACACCGCCGGTTTCTTCCCGTCCTCGCACCATGACTTTTTTTAATTCACTGGCGAAATCCAGGTCGCGCGCCTGATACCCCGGCGTGTCGGCATTGGCTATGTTGGCCGCCAATACTTCCTGGCGTTGGGCGCGCAAATTCAGCGCTTCCTGTTGAAAACGTAAGGCGGCGTCGAGCTTATCGAGCATATCTCCTCCGCAAATGACAAAATTCAGCCGACAGCTTAAATCCCATTACGCGCGCGTTATCGCCGGAATAAACGCAAAATGCGTCGCTATTTGTTGCGTTGATGACTGCGTCACACAGGTAGAATCCTGTCACTACCTGAAAAAGCGCGAGGTTTTGATGCAAACGTTTAAACGTGGAGTCGTCGTGGCAGCACTGCTGTTCAGTCCTATGACGCTGGCGCAAGACCTGAATTCACAGCTGACGGCATGGTTTTCCCAGCGACTGGCCGGATTTAGCGATGAGGTCGTCGTTACTATCCGAACGTCGCCAAACTTATTGCCGAGCTGCGAACAACCAGCATTAAGCGTGTCCGGGAGTGCAAAATTGTGGGGTAATGTGAACGTGCTGGCGCGCTGCGCCAACGAGAAACGTTATCTGCAGGTAAACGTACAGGCCACGGGAAACTACGTTGTTGCCGCCGCGCCCGTAGCTCGGGGCAGCGCCCTGACTTCGGCCAGCGTAACGCTAAAACGAGGTCGACTGGACCAACTCCCTCCGCGCGCCGTGCTGGATATGAATCAGGTGCAGGATGCCGTAAGCCTGCGCGATCTGGTGCCTGGTCAGCCGATACAGCTTTCCATGTTGCGCCAGGCATGGCGAATCAAGGCCGGTCAGCGCGTCCTGGTTATCGCCAACGGAGATGGCTTTCGGGTGAATGCCGAAGGTAAAGCGCTGAACAATGCCGCCGTCGCCCAGAATGCCCGAGTACGGATGATTTCAGGCCAGGTGGTGAGCGGTGTCGTCGATTCTGATGGGAATATTCTTATTAACCTATAATAGGTTAAAGATTTTTTAGCGTGTGCCGATAGATAAACAACCAATGATTACAGCGGGCCGCTATAGCGTAACCCCTCGATGAGGATAAACAAAATGAGCATTGATCGTACCTCACCATTGAAGCCAGTAAGTACCGTTCAGCCACGTGAAACCAGCGATGCGCCGGTACAAAAAACGCGGAAGGAAAAAACCACCGCCACCACCAGCACCAGCGTCATGCTGAGCGACGCCCAGGCCAAACTGATGCAGCCCGGCACCAATGACATCAATATGGAACGCGTGGAAGCACTCAAAACCGCAATCCGTAATGGCGAGCTGAAAATGGACACCGGAAAAATTGCCGACTCGCTGATCCGCGAGGCGCAGAGCTACTTACAGAGTAAATAAAGTATGACTCGTTTGTCAGAAATACTTGACCAGATGACGACCGTCCTCAATGACCTGAAAACGGTAATGGATGCTGAACAGCAGCAGCTTTCCGCAGGATATATTAACGGCAGCCAGCTACAGCGTATTACAGAAGAAAAAAGCTCTTTGCTGGCAACCCTTGATTATCTGGAGCAGCAGCGCCGTCTGGAGCATGACGCCACGCGCAGCGCCAATGATGAAATTGCCGAGCGTTGGCAGACCATTACCCGGAAAACACAGGACCTACGCGAACTCAACCAGCACAACGGTTGGCTGCTGGAAGGGCAGATCGAGCGCAATCAACAAGCGATTCAAGTGCTGAAACCGCACCAGGAACCGGCGCTGTATGGCGCAAACGGTCAAACCTCTGCTGCGCACCGCGGCGGGAAAAAATTCTCTATCTGATGCTAGCCTGATAACGTTTTGCTTATCAGGCCTACGCGTTTTGTAGGCCGGATACGGCGTCATGCCGCCATCCGGCATTAATCGGTTACGCCGTCCGGCGCACAAACTCTTTCACTTTAAAGCCCAGCACCGCGAGCGCAGCGAAGTAAGCAGCAATACCTGCCACCACAACGGCCATCAGACGCAGCAGACGCCATAACATCGTTCCCTGCGACCAGTCCGGCATGATGTAGAGCATCCCAACCAGCGCCGCCGACATCACCAGCACAGAAATCACCAGTCGCGCCAGGAACCAGGCCCAACCCGGTTGTGGGGTAAAAATTTTCTGTTTACGCAGTTGCCAGTACAGCAGTGAAGCGTTCAGACACGCCGCCAGACCAATCGACAGCGACAGCCCGGCATGTTTCAGCGGCCCAATAAACGCCAGGTTCATTACCTGGGTCATAATCAGCGTGACAATGGCAATCTTGACTGGCGTTTTAATATCCTGGCGCGAATAAAAACCAGGGGCCAACACTTTCACCACGATCAAGCCAATCAAACCTACCGAATATGCCACCAGCGCGCGCTGCGTCATCGCTGCGTCAAAGGCGGTAAATTTACCGTACTGGAACAGAGAAACCGTCAGCGGTTTGGCCAGAATCCCCAAAGCCACGGCGCTCGGTAATGCCAACAGAAAACACAAACGCAGGCCCCAGTCCATCAGACGGCAATACTCATCATGATTACCGCTGGAAAAACTTTTGGACAGCGAGGGCAGCAGGATAGTCCCCAACGCGACGCCAAGTACGCCAGACGGAAACTCCATCAGACGGTCAGCATAATACATCCATGACACTGAGCCAGAGGCCAGAAATGAAGCGAAAATCGTATTGATGATCAGTGAAATCTGGCTGACAGATACCCCAAGGATCGCCGGGCCCATTTGCTTGACGACGCGCATCGCCCCCGCATCACGGAAGTTCACGCGCGGCAGCACCAGCATGCCAATTTTCTTCAGGTGCGGAAGCTGATAAATCAGCTGTAGCACACCGCCAACGGTAACGGCCCACGCCAGCGCCAGCACCGGAGGGTGAAAATAAGGCGCAGCAAACAGCGCGAAACCGATCATGCTGATATTCAGAAAGGTCGGCGCAAACGCCGGAATGGAAAAGCGATTCCAGGTATTCAGGATCGCACCCACCAGCGAAGCCAGCGAGATCAGCAGAATATACGGAAAGGTGATCCGTAGCAGTTGAGTGGTCAGCGCAAATTTGTCCGCGGTGTCGGCAAACCCAGGCGCGGTGACTAAAATCACCCACGGGGCAGCCAGCATCCCAGCGACCGTCACGACGGCCAGCGCCAGAGTCAACAGCCCGGAAACGTAAGAGACAAAGACGCGGGTCGCATCCTCACCCTGCTTACTTTTATATTCGGCAAGAATAGGCACAAACGCCTGCGAAAAAGCGCCCTCAGCAAAGATTCGGCGCAGCAGGTTAGGAAGTTTGAACGCCACAAAAAAGGCATCAGTCGCCATCCCTGCGCCAAAAATTCTGGCGACAATCGCATCACGCGCAAAACCCAGCACACGTGAAAACATCGTCATCGAGCTGACGGCTGCCAGCGACTTTAATAAATTCATCTATGTTGTATTCCAGACTCTGAGGCAAAACCCCGACAAACCTGCCCGTAGGTCGGATAAGGCATGATCGCCGCCATCCGGCACTTTTGCTGTGCCTGATGGCGACGCCGTAGCGTCTTATCAGGCCGATAAACCAGCCTATGGTTGAAAAGAGGTGTTATTTTTGAGTTGGCATATAGTACCTGGATTACAATGAATTACTACCGCCAGATGTTACAGGGGGTTATTCAGCCATTGCCTCCCGCCACAGCTTTTCGACAACGCGCTGGGCCAGGAGCGCCTGCTCACCTGCCGTCTGGGGAACCGTCTGATTTTGCACGCACTCAATGAAATGACGTGCGCATCCGGCAAAACCACGCTGCTCCAGGGTAGTTTGCCAGCCTGCTACCGGCTTGTGCACCACACCTTGCCCGCGCTCTTCCCGCCATTCCCGCATATCCGTAACGTCAATCAGGCCACCATCCGTCACCGCCTGCACGCTCTCGCGCTGGCTACCGGCGCGGCGATGCATACTGGTCGTTACCTGCATTTGCCCGGCAGAAAAATGGTGCTCCGCATAGAGCATCGCGCCGGAGTCATTGGTTAACAGCGTACCGTTATTTAACTGCGCTTTCTCTCCCGCCAGCCACAATGCGGTATCGACAACGTGCAGATAGTCGTCCAGCAAAGTGAAGCGCAGATCGTGCGGCCCGACGCTGTCCGTCCGGTGCTTATCCATGCGTACGGACGCCGCATTGCCCAACTGGGATTTGAGATCCTGATACAGCGGCGCAAATCGACGGTTAAACCCCACCATCAGCGTCAGCTTTTTCCGCTCGGCCAGCTCCACCAATTGTTCAGCCTCGCGCAGGTT
Organism: Citrobacter sp. RHBSTW-01044; assembly: GCF_013781945.1. NCBI lineage: Bacteria > Pseudomonadati > Pseudomonadota > Gammaproteobacteria > Enterobacterales > Enterobacteriaceae > Citrobacter > Citrobacter sp. RHBSTW-01044. The sequence continues at coordinate 2,992,953 of NZ_CP056180.1, forward strand.
TTCCGCCAGCGGTTTATCCACGCACACGTGAACCCCGGCATTCAGCAGTTCGCTGACCACCGCATAGTGCGTTGCGGTACTGGAATGGACGAAAACCGCATCGCAGGTTTGCGCCAGATTAACCAGTGAATCAACGTAGGGTATCCGCCAGGTATCACAGATACGCTGCGCTTTTTCCCGCGAAGGTGAAAATGCCCCTTCCAGCGTCCAGTCTGCACTAGCGCCCAGCACGGGCAGCCAGGCCTTTTGCGCAATCCCGCCGAGCCCGACAACGCCGATACGTAATTTATTCACATCAGTCTCCCAGGTGCGCCAGCAAGGAATCAAGCCGTTGCTTAAGCTCCGCGACGTCTGTTTCCAGCGCTTCAACGCGCGCCTGTAGATCGCCCGAAGCTGCCGGAAGTTCATCTACCGTTGTCATCGCTTCATCAACGTCACCGCAAAACAGGTGCATATAACGGCTTTCACGTTTGCCCGGCTCACGCGCCAGGCGAACGACATAAGGACCATCTTCCCGGGTTGCCAGTTTCTCCAGTGTCGACTCTACTTCGGCCATGTCGCTGAATTCGTACATCCGGGAAGCGCGGCTACGTAGCTCACCTGGTGTTTGAGCGCCGCGCAGCAACAGCGTGGTAATGAGCGCGACTTCCCCCGCGCTGAGCTTAAGATTACCAAACTCAGAGTTGCAGAAACGCTGCTCATATTTCGTGACGCGATTACCAAAGCCACTCACCGTACGCAGGAAATGCCGTTTCACCAGGTTATCAAGCTGATCCTGCACGTCGGATTCCGACAGGTTCATCACGGGTTCACGATTCGTTTTTTGATTGCAGGCGGTTACGACTCCGTTAACGGAGAGCGGATACTGTTCAGGCGTAGTCACTTGTTTTTCTAATAAACAGCCAATCACCCGTGCTTCAGTGGCGGTTAATTCGTATTTCATCGTCTTCTCCATTAATCATGGCTGCATCTGAAACTTAGCGGCCGGGGGTCCATTCTGATGTGGTCAACGCCGTCAGCACGTGATCGCGCCACTGCCCGTCAATCAGCAGGTAGTCTTTGGCATACCCTTCTTTTTCAAAACCCAGTCGCGCCAGCAGGTCACCGCTGCGTTTATTATGTGGCATGTAGTTAGCCATAATGCGGTGAATATGCTGCGTGCGCTGCATATAGCGGATGGCCGAGGTTAAGGCTTCATACATCAGCCCCTGCCCCTGCCACTTCTGCGCAATGGAGTAACCGAGATAACAGGCGTGGAAAGATCCCCGCACGACGTTCGAGAAGTTCGCGACGCCAATAATCTCTTTTTCTTCCGGATCGAGCAGCGCAAAGTAATAAGCGGTGCCCTGTTTATGAAACTCAGAGATCATGCTCAGACGCGCCTGCCAGCCTGACGGATAACAGTGGCTTTCATCGCGAATAGGCTCCCAGGGTTTTAAGAAATGACGATTTTCTGCGTAATAATCTGCCAGACGCCAGGCATCACGCTCATGCACTAAACGCACGACCAGGCGGTCCGTGGTTAAGCGCACTTTTGGCACGTTACTGCGATAGCCAAACATTCTATACCTACTCCTTCCCGTAACGTCTTCAATACGCTATTCGCATTACTATACCTGCGCAAATACGCCCTGTGAAAAGAGCAAAATGCCATTTTTTGAATTATTCACACATTTTGATGAAAACTCTCTATCAAGACGGACTTTTGATAAAAAAATATTGTCCCGCGAAGGGTGGGAAAAGCGATGACGACACCGCAGAATAGGAGGTGCTTATCTTTTAAACTCTATCCAGAGTGACGAGTTTTTCCCTGGAGGGGAAATGTCGCAAGTCTCGCAGGCAAGGAACCTGGGTAAATACTTCCTTCTTATCGATAACATGCTGGTCGTGCTGGGTTTCTTCGTCGTTTTCCCGCTGATCTCAATTCGTTTCGTCGATCAAATGGGCTGGGCTGCCGTGATGGTCGGTATCGCGCTTGGATTACGTCAATTTATCCAGCAAGGTTTAGGTATCTTCGGCGGTGCTATTGCTGACCGTTTCGGGGCAAAACCGATGATCGTCACCGGCATGCTGATGCGCGCTGCCGGATTCGCCACCATGGGCATTGCCCATGAACCGTGGCTGCTATGGTTTTCCTGCTTTCTTTCCGGGCTGGGCGGCACGTTGTTCGACCCTCCCCGCTCGGCGCTGGTGGTCAAACTGATCCGTCCGGAAAAGCGCGGGCGTTTTTTCTCTATTCTGATGATGCAGGATAGCGCCGGGGCCGTGGTTGGCGCGTTGCTCGGCAGTTGGTTATTGCAATACGATTTCCGTCTGGTGTGTGCCACTGGCGCAATTTTGTTCGTTCTGTGCGCGGCGTTTAACGCCTGGCTACTTCCGGCATGGAAGCTGTCGACGGTGAAAATTCCGGTGCGCGAAGGAATGAGCCATGTGATGCATGACAAGCGGTTTGTCACTTATGTGCTGACGCTGGCGGGCTATTACATGCTGGCGGTGCAAGTGATGCTGATGCTGCCAATAATGGTAAACGACATCGCTGGCTCACCGGCCGCTGTGAAATGGATGTATGCCATCGAGGCGTGCCTCTCTTTAACGTTGCTCTACCCGATTGCCCGCTGGAGTGAAAAACGCTTTCGCCTTGAGCATCGCCTGATGGCCGGTCTGCTGGTGATGTCTTTAAGCATGATGCCCATCGGCCTGGTCGGGAATTTGCAGCAGTTGTTCACCCTGATTTGCACGTTCTATATTGGCTCAATCATCGCCGAACCGGCGCGTGAAACCCTGAGCGCCTCGCTGGCGAATGCACGTGCCCGGGGAAGCTATATGGGTTTCAGTCGACTGGGACTCGCCATCGGCGGCGCCATTGGTTATATCGGCGGCGGCTGGCTGTTTGACATGGGTAAAGCCCTGGCACAACCGGAGCTGCCCTGGATGATGCTCGGTATTATCGGCTTCATCACTTTCCTGGCGCTGGGCTGGCAATTCAGTCTCAAACGCCCAACGCGTGGTATGCTGGAGCCTGACGCCTGATAGCCAATCTGGTTTACGCGCATTTTTCAGTTTTTTCTGCTGTTACCCGCAGCGCTGGTGCTCGATGATGCTTTGTGTCACGATTACACCACAAGCATCATGTTGAGGAACCCCATGAAAAAGTTTTTTTTTGCCGCTGCACTAATTGTCAGCGGCCTGTTGGTTGGTTGTAATCAACTCACGCAATACACGGTTAGCGAGCAAGAGATTAATCAGGCCCTGGCGAAGAATAATAACTTTTCAAAAGATATCGGTCTGCCTGGTGTCGCTGAAGCACATATCGTACTGAACAATCTCGCCAGCCAGATAGGCCGTGAAGAACCCAATAAAGTGACGCTGACCGGAGACGCCAACCTGGACATGAACTCCCTGTTTGGCAGTCAGAAAGCGACCATGAAGCTGAAGCTAAAAGCCTTACCGGTTTTCAATAAAGAAAAAGGCGCGATTTATCTGCAAGAAATGGAAGTCGTGGACGCTACCGTCACGCCGGAAAAAATGCAGTCGGTACTGCAAACGCTGATGCCTTATTTAAATCAGTCGCTGCGCAACTATTTCAACCAGCAGCCAGCGTACATTCTGCGGGATGACAGCAGCCAGGGGGAAGCGCTGGCGAAAAAACTGGCGAAAGGCATTGAGGTGAAACCGGGAGAAATCATTATCCCGTTCACCGACTAATATGACAGAGGGCGCCGATGCGCCCTTTTTTTTCGTGCAAACGAAAACGTTTCCGCTTATCCTTTGTTTCCGGCAAAAAAGACTATCCTCAGCCGGAGCATATTGATGACTGCACCATCCCAGGTTTTAAAGATCCGCCGCCCAGACGACTGGCATCTTCACTTTCGCGATGGCGACATGTTAAAAACTGTCGTGCCCTATACCAGCGAAGTTTATGGCCGCGCCATTGTCATGCCGAACCTGGCTCCGCCCGTCACCACGGTGGACGCGGCTATCGCTTACCGCCAGCGAATTCTTGACGCGGTACCTGCCGGACACGACTTCACGCCATTAATGACCTGCTACTTAACGGATACGCTGGATCCCAATGAGCTGGAACGTGGATTCAACGAAGGCGTGTTCACCGCCGCAAAACTCTATCCGGCCAATGCCACCACCAACTCGACGCATGGCGTAACCTCTATTGATGCCATCATGCCAGTGCTGGAACGGATGGAAAAATTGGGTATGCCTCTGCTGGTGCACGGCGAAGTGACGCATGCGGATATCGATATTTTCGATCGCGAGGCGCGCTTTATTGAGACGGTAATGGAACCACTGCGTCAGCGTTTAACTGCGCTGAAAGTGGTGTTCGAACATATCACGACTAAAGATGCTGCCGAATACGTGCGCGACGGCAACGACCTTCTGGCGGCGACCATTACGCCACAACACCTGATGTTTAACCGCAACCACATGCTGGTCGGCGGGATTCGCCCTCATCTGTACTGCCTGCCGATCCTCAAACGTAATGTCCATCAACAGGCGCTGCGTGAGCTGGTCGCCAGCGGGTTTAACCGCGCCTTCCTCGGTACCGACTCAGCGCCGCATGCGCGTCATCGCAAAGAGTCAAGCTGTGGCTGTGCGGGCTGCTTTAATGCGCCGACCGCACTGGGCAGTTATGCCACCGTGTTTGAAGAGATGAATGCACTGGACCATTTTGAAGCCTTCTGCTCACTCAATGGCCCACAGTTCTACGGTTTGCCGGTGAATGAAACCTTTATTGAGCTGGAACGCGTGGAGCACAAAGTCCCGGAGAGCATTGCGCTGCAAGATGATACGCTGGTGCCTTTCCTGGGTGGCGAAACGGTACACTGGTCCGTGAAAAGCTAAAAAAAGTGTAGCCAACTGGTGAGAATAACTGTATAAATAAACAGTATATTCCACAGGGGGCTACTATGCGTATTGAAGTCACTATTGCCAAAACTTCACCTTTACCTGCTGGTGCAATTGACGCGCTGGCAGGTGAACTCTCCCGCCGTATTCAGCACCATTTTCCGGATAACGAAGGTAACGTTACCGTCCGTTATGCCGGCGCAAACAATCTGTCGGTTATTGGTGCCACCAAAGAGGATAAAGAACGCATCAGCGAGATCCTCCAGGAGACCTGGGAAAGCGCGGATGACTGGTTCATCAATGAATAAATAATGATATGCAGTGATGTTTGTTTGCCGGGTCGCCCCGGCTTTTTTATACACACCATCTTTTAATCAATAGTTCATTCCTTCTGGCAAACTGATATTTTAATAATAAATTCCTGTCTATCTTTTAACCACAACACCAAAATAATTGTGCAACATGCTTAAAAAAAATGAATAACATGTCGGTTTGTTAGTCAGATAACGCTGAAAACGAAAATTTTATGTGCTTACCTCTTTAAATTTTCAATGAATACCCTTATTTATTGATATACTGAAGTTGCTTCAGAAAAAACGCATTGAACCTCGAAAACCGTTGTCTAGTAACACGAATTAGGGGGCATGATGGAAAAGAATAATGAAGTCATTCAGACTCATCCGTTAGTAGGATGGGACATCAGCACTGTTGATAGCTACGATGCGCTGATGCTGCGTTTGCACTACCAGACCCCGAATCGTCCAGACCCGGATGGGACTGAAGTTGGTCAAACGCTCTGGTTAACCACTGATGTTGCCAGGCAATTTATTTCGATATTAGAAGCAGGAATCGCTAAAATTGAATCCGGCGATTACCAGGTAAATGAGTATCAGCGACATTAAATCTGATACATCCAACCATCAAAAGGCACCTTTCCGGTGCCTTTCTTATTTCCAGGTTGAATATTCCGGGTCACTTATTTACCCTGCTACTATCGCGATTGCAGAGAGAAGCGGATGAAATACGACTTAATCATAATTGGCAGCGGTTCCGTGGGCGCCGCAGCCGGATACTATGCCACTCGCGCCGGTCTGAAGGTTCTGATGATCGATGCGCATATGCCACCGCATCAGCAGGGCAGCCACCACGGCGACACTCGATTAATTCGTCATGCCTATGGCGAAGGTGAAAAATATGTTCCGCTGGTGCTGCGTGCGCAAACATTATGGGATGAATTATCCACCCAAAATGAAGAACCGATTTTTGTGCGCTCTGGTGTCATCAACCTTGGTCCGGCAGATTCAACCTTCTTAGCGACCGCGGCGCAAAGCGCAAAACAGTGGCAACTCAATGTTGAACAACTGGATGCAGCAGCCATTATGGCGCGCTGGCCAGAGATTCGCGTACCTGAAAACTATATCGGTCTGTTTGAAGCGGAGTCTGGTTTTTTACGTAGTGAGTTAGCGATTAAAACCTGGATCCGTCTGGCGGAAGAAGCAGGCTGTGCGCAGCTATTTAAATGCCCGGTCAGCGCAATTCGTCATAGTGATGATGGCGTCACGGTAGAAACCGCCGATGGTGACTATCACGCGCAAAAAGCGGTGATCAGCGCCGGAACCTGGGTACAGGCATTAGTCCCTGAACTACCGATACAACCGGTACGCAAAGTGTTCGCCTGGTATCAAGCCGATGGGCGTTACAGCGTTAAGAATAACTTCCCTGCCTTCACCGGAGAGCTACCAAATGGCGATCAATTCTACGGTTTCCCGGCAGAAAACGACGAGCTAAAAATTGGTAAGCACAATGGCGGACAGGTAATTCATTCGGCAGAAGAGCGCAAGCCGTTTGCCGCTGTAGCCAGCGATGGTTCTGAAGCCTTCCCATTCCTGCGTACAATACTGCCAGGCGTGGGTTGCTGTCTGCACGGCGCGTCCTGCACCTATGATAACTCACCAGATGAAGACTTTATTATTGATACTCTGCCAGAGCATGACAACACGCTGATCATCACCGGGCTGAGCGGACATGGCTTTAAGTTTGCCTCCGTCCTCGGAGAGATTGCGGCAGACTTCGCCCAGGACAAATCGTCTGACTTTGACCTGACGCCCTTCAGGCTAAATCGTTTTAAGCGATAATAAATGAATGGCCTCGTTGGTGAGGCCATTTTTAATGACAGGAATAACGTTGATGCGCCGCATCTTTCACTATCTGGTTAATAATATTCGCGAGCATCTTATGCTCTACATTATTTTATGGTCGCTGCTGGCAATTATGGATGTGATATATATTATGTTTTTCTGAACCCGCAACGCTGACACTAATTGACATAAACTGATATTAACTTAATTTTCATTGCAATTAACTGAACAAGAAAAATACCTTAAACACCCAGAAACCAAGCCTTAATGTCATCCCCCCCTACTAATTCCTTGATGATTACTTCATAATTCAATCAATTTTATTGAATCAGAAACAAATATCACCATTATTGTTATTTATTAGTTGCATTAATGTCTTTTACGCGCCATTTTCATTCACTTCTGAAATATCTAACGGTGCACTTATGCAATTCAATAATACTCCACAACGCTATGGCGTGGTGTCTGCCGCTTTGCACTGGCTGATTGCGATTGCTGTATATGGCATGTTTGCGCTGGGATTGTGGATGGTCACGCTCAGCTATTACGACGGCTGGTATCACCAGGCCCCTGAACTGCATAAAAGCATCGGCGTTGTGCTCATGATGGGGCTGGTTATCCGCGTCGTCTGGCGGTTGATCTCCCCTCCTCCTCCTGCGCTGGCAAGTTATTCCCGTTTCACCCGCATCGCGGCGGCACTGGGTCACCTCGCGCTATACACATTGCTCTTTTCAATTGTCATCAGCGGGTATTTGATTTCCACCGCTGATGGCAAAGCGATAAGCGTATTTGGTTGGTTCGACATTCCTGCCACCCTTGCCAATGCGGGCGCTCAGGCCGACCTCGCCGGTAGTCTGCACCTGTGGCTTGCGTGGACCGTGGTGGTTTTATCGCTTCTGCACGGACTGATGGCCCTGAAACATCACTTTATCGATAACGACGATACCCTGAATCGCATGTTGGGAAAATCGTCATCTGACTATGGAGCTTAAAATGAAAAAAAACCTGCTGGGACTTACACTCGCCTCTCTGTTATTCACCACCGGGTCAGCCGTGGCGGCAGATTACAAAATTGACAAAGAAGGACAGCATGCCTTTGTTAATTTCCGTATTCAGCACCTGGGTTACAGTTGGCTGTACGGCACATTTAAAGATTTCGACGGGACTTTTACCTTTGATGAGAAAAATCCCTCAGCCGATAAGGTTAACGTCACCATCAACACCAACAGCGTTGATACCAATCACGCCGAACGCGACAAGCACCTGCGTAGCGCAGATTTCCTTAACGTGGCCAAATTCCCGCAGGCGACCTTTAGCTCTACCAGCGTGAAGAAAGAGGGGAACGACCTGGATATCACCGGTAATCTCACCCTGAACGGCGTCACCAAACCGGTTACGCTGGATGCGAAGCTGATCGGTCAGGGCGGCGATCCGTGGGGTGGCACGCGTGCAGGTTTTGAAGCAGAAGGTAAAATTAAGCTGAAGGACTTCAACATCACCACCGATCTCGGCCCGGCGTCTCAGGAAGTCGATCTGATCATCTCAGTGGAAGGCGTCCAACAGAAGTAACGTATGAGTTGCCGGATGGGGCTAAAGCCGCCATCCGGCATGATGACTATTGCGCAGGGTCCGGAATACCCAGTTTGGTATTCAGGCGACCGCGTGACTTATTAAAGATTTTGTTGCCATTTTCACGTCCGGCGCGAAGACGACGTTGCTTTTCTTCCGGCAACTTACTCTCTTCGCTACACAACTCGCTACAGCAGCCGTTATACTTCTGCGCGCAGGCCGGACACTGGATAAACAACAGATGGCAGCCATCATTTTTGCAATTAGTATGGCTGTCGCACGCCGTTCCGCACTGATGGCAATGTGCAATAACATCTTCAGAAATCCTTTCGCCCATACGCTCATCAAAAACGAAGTTTTTACCGACAAAACGCACAGGAAGCCCCTGTTCACGCGCCTTGCGGGCATATTCAATAATACCACCCTCTATGTGCCAGACTTTGCTAAATCCGTTGTGTTTCATCCAGGCGCTGGCTTTCTCACAACGGATCCCGCCCGTGCAATACATAACGATTTTTTTATCTTTATGCGCCTGCATCATTTCAACGGCTTTCGGTAACTGGTCGCGGAACGTGTCTGCCGGGATTTCCAGCGCATTCTCGAAATGGCCCACTTCATATTCATAGTGGTTGCGCATATCAATGAATACCGCGTCAGGATCGTCCAGCATGACGTTTACTTCCGCCGCCTTCAGGTAATCACCTACGTTGCTGGCGTCAAATTGCGGATCGTCAATACCATCCGCCACGATGCGTTCACGCACTTTCATGCGCAGCACCCAGAACGATTTACCATCATCATCCAGCGCGATATTCAGACGTAACCCGGCGAATGCGGGATCAAACGCATAAAGCTGCTGGCGGAATGCCTCGACGTTGCTTTGCGGTACGCTGATTTGCGCATTGATTCCTTCATGGGCAAGATAAACGCGCCCGAAGACGTTCAATGCAGTGAACATCTGGTACAGCGCATCACGCGTGTGCTGAGGATTGGCGATGGCGAAATATTTATAGAATGAGATCGTCGTGCGCGGCTCGGTCTCAGCCAACATTTTGGCTTTGAGCGCATCGTTCGAAATGCGGTTGTGTAACACTGGCATGGTGTACGTATCCTGCAAATAGGGAGAAAATGAAAATCGGCGGCATAATAAAGCAAACACCGCCAATTTACATCCACACATTTTACGCTACATTTCTTACTCCAATATAAAAGTGCAACAACAATTGCTGGTTTAATCACCGTTCTCCCGTCACAAATTTTTGATATGCGCGAAAAAATGCGACAATACAGGCAATTGGTCGTTTGAAGACAGGATAGACATGACGAATTTACCCAAGTTTTCGGCTGCGTTACTGCATCCACGTTATTGGTTAACCTGGCTGGGCATTGGCATCCTTTGGTTAATCGTGCAGTTACCCTACCCGGTTCTTTACAAGTTGGGCTGCGCATTAGGTCGTCTGGCATTACGTTTGATGAAACGTCGGGCAAAAATTGTTTCCCGTAATCTGGAACTGTGCTTCCCGCAAATGAGCGAGCAGGAACGCCAGCAGATGATCATCAAGAACTTCGAGTCCGTGGGCATGGGCGTGATGGAAACCGGAATGGCCTGGTTTTGGTCTGACAAGCGCATTTCACGCTGGACGGAAGTTATCGGGATGGAACATATCCGCGACGTTCAGGCGCAAAAACGGGGAATTTTGTTAGTGGGTCTGCACTTTCTGACCCTTGAACTGGGTGCGCGTCAGTTTGGTTTGCAGGAGCCGGGGATAGGCGTATATCGCCCTAACGACAACCCACTGCTCGACTGGCTACAAACCTGGGGCCGTATGCGCTCTAATAAATCAATGCTCGATCGTAAAGACCTGAAAGGAATGATTAAAGCGTTGAAAAAAGGCGAAGTGGTCTGGTATGCGCCGGATCATGACTACGGTCCCCGCGCCAGCGTATTTGTCCCGCTTTTTGCTGTTGAACAGGCCGCAACAACCTCCGGGACCTGGATGCTTTCACGCATGTCGAATGCCTGCCTGGTACCGTTTGTTCCCCGCCGCAAACCTGACGGTAAAGGTTATCAATTGATTATGCTGCCTCCGGAGTGTTCACCGCCGTTAGACAACGCGGAGACTACGGCTGCGTGGATGAATAAGATTGTTGAGCAATGCATCATGATGGCCCCAGATCAGTACATGTGGCTACACCGTCGTTTCAAGACGCGTCCTGAAGGTTCACCTTCCCTGTACTAAAGCACGGTTGCAGTCCTGTGGACTGCAACACCTTCCCTGCCCGCTTTAGGTTTAACTGCTATCCGCATTGCAGCCACTATCTACCAGGCGCATAATTAGCCTGCTTGCTTATATTCAATCGATAGCGCAAACAGCGCGCCACACTGCGGAACGCTATGTCACCCTCAGATGCTCCCATAAACTGGAAACGTAACCTCACCGTTGCCTGGTTGGGTTGTTTTTTAACCGGTGCAGCATTTAGCCTGGTTATGCCCTTTTTGCCCCTCTATGTCGAGAGTCTCGGCGTCACGGGTCATAGCGCCCTGAATATGTGGTCAGGTCTGGTCTTCAGCATCACTTTTCTCTTTTCCGCCATCGCCTCTCCTTTCTGGGGTGGCCTTGCCGATCGCAAAGGGCGAAAAATCATGCTGCTGCGTTCCGCATTGGGTATGGCTATTGTGATGCTGCTGATGGGGCTGGCGCAAAATATCTGGCAGTTCCTGGTCCTGCGCGCTCTGTTGGGTCTGCTCGGCGGTTTCATTCCCAACGCCAATGCGCTGATCGCCACCCAGGTTCCGCGCAATAAAAGCGGCTGGGCGCTGGGAACGCTTTCCACCGGCGGCGTCAGCGGCGCACTGCTTGGACCGTTGGCTGGCGGGCTGCTCGCGGATCAGTACGGACTACGCCCGGTATTTTTCATCACCGCCAGCGTACTGCTGCTCTGTTTTATCCTGACGCTATTTTTTATTCGCGAACGTTTCCAACCGGTGAGCAAGAAAGAGATGCTGCACATTCGCGAAGTCGTGGCCTCGTTAAAAAATCCCAAACTGGTGCTGAGCCTGTTTGTCACAACGCTGATAATCCAGGTGGCAACCGGGTCCATCGCGCCAATTCTGACGCTGTACGTTAGAGAGCTGGCTGGCAACGTCAGTAACATCGCCTTTATCAGCGGGATGATTGCTTCCGTACCGGGCGTGGCTGCGTTAATTAGCGCCCCGCGACTTGGCAAATTAGGTGATCGAATTGGCCCGGAGAAGATCCTGATTGTTGCTCTGGTCATCTCCGTGCTGCTGCTTATTCCAATGTCGTTTGTACAATCGCCCTGGCAACTTGCCGTTCTGCGCTTTTTATTGGGGGCCGCTGATGGGGCTCTGCTCCCGGCAGTACAAACGCTGCTGGTCTATAACTCAACCAATCAGATCGCCGGGCGTATTTTCAGTTATAACCAGTCATTTCGCGATATCGGTAACGTAACGGGACCGTTAATGGGGGCGGCAATTTCCGCCAACTACGGTTTTCGCGCCGTCTTCTGCGTGACCGCGGGCGTCGTACTGTTTAACGCTTTCTACTCGTGGAATAGTCTGCGCCGTCGCCGGAACACTGAGGCCACGGGATGATTTTTGTGCATTCATACTTGCAATATCGGAGAATCAACTATTATTTCCCTGAATACTTCATTAAATCAAAGGGAGACTCTGATGACCATGTATGCCACGCTGGAAGAAGCCATTGATGCCGCTCGTGAAGAATTTCTGGCTGATAACCCTGACCTTGAGCCCGACGAAGCCAGCGTTCAACAGCTAAGCGTACAAAAATACGTGCTACAGGATGGTGACATTATGTGGCAGGCGGAATTCTTTGCTGATGAGGATGAGGGCGAGGGTGAATGCCTGCCAATGCTGAGTGGTGAAGCGGCCCAAAGCGTTTTTGATGGCGACTATGATGAAATTGAGATCCGTCAGGAGTGGCAGGAAGAAAACACGCTTCACGAATGGGATGAAGGTGAATTCCAGTTGGAACCTCCCCTGGATACTGAAGAGGGTCAGACCGCGGCCGATGAATGGGATGAGCGATAGCTACTCGTAAGGTCCGTGGTGAATGTCGAGCGGGAGCAGCAAGGTATCAAACACCAGCGAAAATGGCAGGTCGAGGATGGTGACGTAGCGCCACGCGGAGTCCCGGACATCCCATTGCACGCCAGGATAGTATTGGTTTCCGTGCCCTTGCCCTGGGATAGTTCGGCTAATAATACTGCCGCATCCACTCAGCAAGCACACCATGATTGCCACTGCCAATATTCGCACCTGATACCTCACGGCTCTTTTATTTAGTATAAAAAAATACCGGCACCAGGCCGGTATTTTCACGTTACTTAACGCTTATTTTTTCCTGAGCGCCAGCGGATTCAGGGTCAGTCCCTGGTAGTAATTCACCCACGAAGAATACTTATCAGGTGAATTCCAGACGCGATAGTGCAAACGCGCCATCGTCACCGGATCGCTCAACAGCACCAGACGGCGGTCACGGTTTAGTTTCTCCGGCGTTTCGTTCAGCGCCTGCTCCACATGGCGGTCACGGGCAATCTCAAGCACGTTACTCGCGCGGTGACGTGCAGTCGCCATTGCCGTTGCCAGTGCGTTAAATGACGGGTTAAACACCGCATGCATAAAGCCGTCGTCCAGTGTACGATTGCGGTTCATCACCAGGTAGGTATCCGTATCCACCAGCACCTGCGGCGGAGAATACTCTTCCGGGATCAGGAACAGCTTCCAGCGCTTGGTACGTAACCCAACCGTGGAACGGCTGGAAATCACGGAAACAAACGGCGACAGGATCAGCGAGAAGACAATCGGCGCCAGCCAGAACAGGAAACGCAGATCCAGCCAGGCCATACCTACCGCCCACACCAGCCCCAGCAGTAACTGAGAACCGTGACGCATAAATGCTTCACCCCACGGGGTGGAATCGTCATCACGCTGCGGTGAATTCCACACCACTTCCCAACCGAGGAAGGCGCTCACGACGAAGACGGTATGGAACAGCATACGTACCGGCGCCAGCAGCACGGAGAACAGAACCTCCAGCAGCAGCGACAGCGTGACGCGGATAAACCCGCCGTACTCTTTCGTCCCTTTACACCAGATGAGCAAAATACTCAGCAGCTTCGGCAGGAACAGCAGCACCATCGTAGAAGCAAACAGCGCGATCGCCAGTTCAGGACGCCACTGCGGCCATACCGGGAACAGCTGGCGCGGTTGCAGGAAGTACTGTGGTTCAGTCAGCGCATGCACCACCTGCAATGCAGTCGATAACGCGAGGAACATAAACCACAGCGGCGCGGACAGATAGGACATAACGCCGGTCAGGAACACTGCACGGTGAACCGGGTGCATCCCCTTCACCAGGAACAGACGGAAGTTCATCAGGTTGCCATGACACCAGCGACGGTCACGCTTGAGTTCATCCAGCAGGTTCGGCGGTAGCTCTTCATAAGAGCCCGGCAGATCGTAAGCAATCCACACGCCCCAGCCGGCACGACGCATCAACGCCGCTTCGACGAAGTCGTGGGAGAGAATCGAACCCGCAAACGAGCCTTCGCCCGGTAACGGCGCAAGCGCACAGTGTTCGATAAACGGCTTCACGCGAATAATCGCGTTATGGCCCCAGTAGTGCGATTCCCCCAATTGCCAGAAGTGAAGTCCAGCGGTAAACAACGGACCATAAACACGGGTCGCAAACTGCTGACAGCGTGCATACAGCGTATCCATACCGGAAGCCTTCGGTGAAGACTGGATAATCCCGGCATTTGGATTCGCTTCCATCAGGCGCACCAGCCCGCTCAGACAGTCACCGCTCATCACGGAGTCAGCGTCCAGCACCACCATGTAGCTGTACTGATTTCCCCAGCGACGGCAGAAGTCATCAATATTGCCGCTTTTACGCTTCACGCGACGACGACGACGACGGTAGAAAATCTGCCCTTCGCCTTGCACTTCGGCAATCAGCTCCATCCACGCTTTTTGTTCTGCTACGCAGATATCGGGGTTGTAGCTGTCGCTCAGGATGTAAACATCAAAATGCTCGGCGTTGCCCGTCGCTTTGACCGACTCCCACGTGGCGCGAAGTCCCGCGAATACGCGGTCAACGTCCTCGTTACAGATCGGCATAATCAACGCGGTCCGGTGCTCGGGATTTAACGGCTCGTCCCCAACCGTTGAGGCGGAGATACTGTACTTATCTCGCCCAATCAACAGTTGCAGGAAGCCCATCAGCGCGGTCCAGAATCCTGCTGAAACCCAACAGAAAAGCACGGCAAACAAAATGAGAATGCCGGTCTGGAGCATGTAGGGCAGCAGTTGCATAAAGGAGACCCATAAATCCTGCCCCATCATGTCAACAGGATTAATGAATGCCCAACCCTGATACGGAAGGATCGTCTTCATATACCAGGTTGCGACGACCGTTTGCGCCAGCGTTAAGATCAACAACGTATAGCGGCGGATGGTGCCAACCGTACGCCATTTTTGCTCGCTCTCCTGTTCTTCTTTCGTCAAACGCGAAAGATAACGCGGAGTCACATCGCGCCCGCGCAGGCGATCCCAAAAGCGGCCAACCGGGTTGGTACGCCAGGGATCGGGGAACATAGAGGTACGCGTTGCTTTTGGCATCGCCTGCAGCTGATCGCGCCCCTCATCGTCCTTAACCAACTGCTCTTTGGCCAGAGAATCAGGCCACGCCTGCTCCAGGCGAGCTTTCACCGAACCCTGCGGTGAATCATCTTCGCGCGAGTACGTACGATGCTCGGCATCCAGCGCCTGATGAACAGCGCGGATGTCAGTTTTCGGCAGTGCCGCTTTTTCGATATCCGAAAGCGGCATTGCGTCAATATACTCAGTTGTCTTATTCATTGGCAGGTAACTGGTAGCTCCAGGTTTCACTCAGCGTCTGATCGGCATTGACCAAGGCAGCACGCATTTCAGTGGTTTTCTTCACATCTTTCACTTTCACGCGCAATACCAAACGCCAACCTTTAGTTACCGGGTTGTAGCGCACAGTACTTTCAACGATCTCGCCGTTGTCGCCAATACTGGTTTGTGCGGTAACCGGGGTATCCTGCGGCAGCTTTTTCATATCCGTGCCGGTAAAGTCCACCACAAACGCGATAGTGCCATCAGGCTGACGAATGAGGTTAGACTGTTTTACATCACCGGTAGAACGACGAGTCTGCTGGACCCAGGCGCTATCAGGGGCATGAAGCTTGTCTTCGTCACGCGTGAACGTCAGGATGTACTTGAAGTTCATCTCTTTGCCGGCTTCAGGCAGTTGATCCGGCGTCCAGTACGCAACGATGTTATCGTTCGTTTCATCGTTAGTTGGGATTTCAACTAACTCAATCTTACCTTTACCCCAATCACCTTTTGGCGTGATCCAGGCGCTTGGGCGCAGATCGTAACGATCGTCGATATCTTCAAAACGCGAGAACTGACGGCCACGCTGCAGCAGGCCGAAACCTTGCGGGTTTTCCATCGCAAAGCTGCTCACCGCCAGATGTTTCGGGTTATTCAGCGGACGCCAAATCCACTCGCCGTTGCCAGCGTGGATCGACAAACCGTTAGAGTCATGCAGTTCCGGACGATAGTTGGTCGCCGGAGAAGGCTGGTTTGGTCCGTACAGGAACATACTGGTTAACGGTGCCACGCCCAGCTTGCCCACTTTGTCGCGCAGATAAACTTTGGACTGAACATCGACTACCGTGTCACGACCCGGAATGATGACAAAGCGATACGCTCCGGTTGCGCGCGGAGAATCCAGCAAGGCATAAATGGTCAAACGTTTGTCAGTCGGTTTCGGACGCTCGATCCAAAACTCACGGAAGCGGGGAAATTCTTCGCCAGAAGGCAGAGCGGTATCAATCGCGAGACCGCGCGCAGACAGACCGTAGACCTGCCCTGCCCCCAGAACACGGAAATAGCTGGCACCGAGCATGCTGACGATTTCGTCGTTTTTATCTTTGCTGTTGATCGGATACAGCACTTTGAACCCGGCGAAACCGAGATCTTTTACCGTGTCTTTATCATGCTGAACATCGCCAAAATTAAAATAATCCGGGCTGTATTTGATTCTTTTCACCGCTGTAGCGGTAACTTCGTTGATTTTGACCGGCGTGTCGAAGTACATACCCTGGTGGTAGAACTCGAGCTTAAATGGGGTCTTGAGATTGCTCCAGTAGGCTTTATCGCGGTTAAACTGGATCTGCTGATAATCCGCATATTTCATGTCGCGGAAAACGGAGGGCAAGTTACTTTTTGGCGCCTCATAGCCTTTACCGGCTAAGGATTGAGCTTGTTTTGCAACATCATCGATGCTGAACGCCCAGCTCGATGATGTGTACAGCGTTAACATAACTGCTGCACCCAACCAACGCATTTTCATCATTTGTAGTTTATGTTTCATAATTAGTAAGCACTTCCCCCTTTGTGTGCTTATATTGATCCGATCCATTTTAATGGATAATCGGGTATTCCGACAACTGAATCCCTGTATTGTTCGCGCGCTGGCTCATGGTTTAATCAGGTTCAACTACCTGTTTTCACTTTGCGTGCTTATCCTGGAGACAGGTTGTTGGACTTCGTGTAGGGTTGCCCTCGAATGTAACCATTATTCGTCTTAGGGATAAGACGAAAAGTCTGAGAATACATAACTGTCTATGAGCTCTGTATCACCACCACGCGAATATTTTCTTGACTCCATCCGTGCCTGGCTAATGTTGTTAGGGATCCCATTCCATATTTCATTGATTTACTCGACCCACACCTGGCACGTGAACAGTGCTGAACCGTCGTGGTGGTTGACCCTGTTTAACGACTTTATCCATGCTTTTCGCATGCAAGTCTTCTTTGTCATTTCGGGTTATTTTTCCTACATGCTATTTTTGCGCTATCCGCTAAAGCGCTGGTGGAAGGTGCGTGTAGAACGCGTGGGGATCCCGATGCTGACCGCGATTCCATTACTTACGCTGCCGCAATTTATCATGCTGCAATACGTAAAGGGAAAAGCAGACAGTTGGCATACTCTCAGCGGCTACGATAAATACAATGCGCTGGCCTGGGAGCTGATTTCCCATCTGTGGTTTTTACTGGTTCTGGTCGTATTAACGACCGTGAGCATGTGGGTGTTCACCCAGATGAAAAACAGACTGACGCGTAGTGACGCCGCCAGCGCCCCGGCGGTGTCGATGACTAAATTATCGCTGATCTTCATCTTGTTAGGTGTCGGTTACGCTGCCGTCAGAAGGACAATTTTCATCCTCTACCCTTCGATTCTCAGCGATGGCATGTTCAATTTTATCGTTATGCAAACGCTGTTCTATGCGCCTTTCTTTATGCTCGGCGCACTGGCGTTTATCAACCCGAATCTGAAGGCGCTGTTTACCACGCCGTCACGCGGTTGCACGCTCGGTGCTGCATTCGCATTTGTGGCATACCTGCTCAATCAGCGTTACGGTAACGGCGATGCCTGGATGTATGAAACCGAATATGTCATTACCATGGTCATGGGACTGTGGATGGTGAACGTCGTCTTTTCGTTGGGTCACCGTTTGCTTAATTTCCAGTCTGCCCGCGTGACCTATTTTGTCAACGCGTCGCTGTTTATCTATCTGGTGCACCACCCGTTAACGCTGTTTTTTGGCGCTTACATCACACCGCATATCACGTCGAATCTGCTGGGTTTTCTCTGCGGTCTGCTGTTTGTGGTTGGGATTGCGGTAATACTGTACGAAATCCATTTACGCATACCGGTGCTGAAGTTTCTCTTTTCGGGTAAACCGCCCGTTAAGCAGGATAAAAACAAGGCCGTAGCCGGCTAGTTTTTCCCTCAATCATTGTGTGGTTCAAAGCAGCCATTCAATGGGTAACACGGACGCCAGCTTTACCAGAACCCGCTTCCAGAATCCTGTGGCGGGTTCTTTTTTCAGGACCTGTTCACTGCCAGAAAGTCGGTCGACCCAATTAATTCTCCCCCAACGGTCAAGGCGTAGCTGCCAGGCCATATCACGCTGGCTTTGCATAAACCGTTTATGAATCAATTCGGCCAGCACTTCACTCTCAATCACAAATCCCATTTCCGTATTGAGCAGCGTCGAACGAGGATCAAAATTAAGCGAGCCGATAAACACTTTGCGATCATCAATACTGAACGTTTTCGCATGCAGGCTGGACCCTGAA
The DNA here is from genome assembly GCF_013781945.1 of Citrobacter sp. RHBSTW-01044. Taxonomy (NCBI): domain Bacteria; kingdom Pseudomonadati; phylum Pseudomonadota; class Gammaproteobacteria; order Enterobacterales; family Enterobacteriaceae; genus Citrobacter; species Citrobacter sp. RHBSTW-01044. The sequence goes on from NZ_CP056180.1 coordinate 3,011,745, forward strand.
TTACCGGTTAATCCACGATCGTGAACGACCGAGACGCGATCGCGGGTCGGTTTAAGTTCGTATAATTCTACACCGTAGCGCAGCAGTTTTTTTCGCCAGCGCGCATAGCCCGCATGGACGATCGCCACATCATTCGCCGCCAGTGAATTGGTTAAAATGGCAATCTTGACGCCTTTTCTTACCAGTCTCAGGAGCTGCGCCACACCGGCACGCGTCGGCACAAAGTAGGCAGAAATAATATCAATACGTTCGGTCGGCGAGCCCATTACGTCAAACAAACGCTGCGGTAATAGCGAGTGGCGCGGCGCTTTCCCTTCTCCTTTTGCAGGATCATCGCTCAGCAAACGCGTTTTGGCCCAAATCAGCGGCAGCGATCTTTGATCGAGACTGGACATAAACTGGCTGGTTTCCAGCTTATGCAGATAGCGGCGGGTAATATCATCGTTATACCAGGATTCGGGTAGCTCAATACGCTGCACAGAATCTGGCTCAGACATCTCAAGCACATTTTGTAACGTTGAAACCGAGCGACAGTGCCAGTAACGCTCAAAATCATCTGCCACATCTTTGACAACCGGCCCGATAGCCATGACGTCCAGGTCGGAAAATAGCGGTTGCTCACCCGCGCCAAAATAGGCATCGCCAATATTACGCCCACCAACGAGAGTCACCACGCCGTCAGCGGTATAACTTTTATTGTGCATGCGCCGATTAAGCCGGGCAAAATCGGTTAAATAGCCCAGCGCGCGCAGGATGCGAAAGGAAAACGGATTGAAGAGGCGAACTTCTATATTGGGGTGCTTATCCAGCAGACGCAGCGTGTCGTCCAAACCCGGCGTGTTGTTATCATCCAGCAGCAAACGCACCCGTACGCCTCGCTTCGCTGCGGCCAGCAGAACGGAAAATAACAATAGCCCGGACATGTCGTTTTCCCAGATGTAATACTGCACATCCAGGGTACGTTCCGCCATTTCCGTTAACCGATAGCGAGCAGCAAACGCATCCAGGCTGTCATCCAACGCAAGAATGCCGCATTCTCCCGGGTGGTCTTCGCAAAGGGGCGTGATGGCACGCTCAAGTCGCGTCATATCAGTCCGTGTGATCATCACCTTGTTGTGTTAGCAATCTCTTATAAAGTTGAGCGTTTTCGTCATCAAAGCACACGAAGTATATCTGATCAGGAAGTGCGCGGCGGGTAATAAATTTCAGCACCGTTTTCACCGCTATTTCTGCCGCTGCGGCGCGTGGATAGCCATAAGCCCCGGTGCTAATCGCCGGAAAAGCAATGGAGTGATAACCATTGGCCAGGGCCAGTTGCAGGGTGTTTAAGTAAGCTTCTTCGAGGCGTTCGGCCTCATGATGACCTCCCCCTTGCCAGACGGGTCCTACGGTATGAATGACCGCTTTTGCCGCAAGCGCCCCCGCCAGAGTGATCACCGCATGCCCTGTCGGGCATTCTCCTTGTTGCTGGATAACCTGTTTGCAGGCCTCCAGCAATGCTGCTCCGGCAGCGCGATGGATTGCGCCATCGACGCCACCGCCTCCCAGTAGCGATGAATTCGCCGCATTGACAATCACATCAACAGCGACAGTCGTAATATCGCCATGTAACACATGAACACGTGATTGCATAAGTTCCCCCTGACAAAACACCATTCGTTAAGTGTACAGCAGGGTTTTCCCTTAAATCTCTCTTTTTAACCGTAAGTGTGCATATCTACGCCACAGCGAGTCATTTATATTCAATATTAAGAATCGCCATGTTTTTCTGTTCATTGAGGTAGTGCATTTTGACTGTGGCAATTTCCTGCACATTCTGAGGGGCTGTCGCGAGCTGTTGCGGGTTGTAAAGACTATTCTGGTTGGTGCCGTTGCGGATACATGACAATTCAATTTGCTGCTGCTGTCTGTTAACGTCGCAAGGTGATTCAACTATCGCTCCGCGAAAATGAATAACCCCGCCGGTTGTGATTTGCTGCGCAATTGCAGGGAGGGTTAAAAGAGAAAAAGCACATAAACTGGTACTTAAAACACGCTTTAATAATGTACACATAAGGGTTCCTCAATGATTAGCCATCTTTGAGGGATCGAAATGATCCTTCACCGCTACGATTAACGATCAAATACAAACGCTCACACGCTTCTATATTCATAGAACAGCAGCGCATTCCCAGCCACACCCTTAATGCAAATACAGCAAAAAATTATGGGTGACTGTTTGAGTCAGGCCATTGTTGCGACAGATGCAGAGACTGCCCATCTGAAACGGTAACGATAATTTTGACCGAATCCTCAGATGAAATATTAAAGCTCAGTTTGGTTAATTCAATCGGTCGATTAGCAGGGACCGAAAGGCTTATTTTCTGCTGCGACTGGCTTTGTCCCCCCTGCCCTTTACGTATGGCAAGGACTTGTACCTCACATACGCACGGTTGGGTTAACGTCACCTGAGGAATAATGGTGTACATATCACCTTGCTGAGTTGTATTGAATGTTATTTGATTTGCCAGCGCGGCAATGAGTAATAGCGTATGCATCATATTCTCCCGAAAAAAAAACAGGGCTCACGCCCTGTTTATTATCAGTCAGAAAACTGAATTAGTGTTGGTTAGCTGTAGCGTTGTTGCCAAAGCCAACTTGCTGAATCAGCACATTGGAGTCAGAAGCGGTCTGATTAACCAACGCACCGTTACGGCCACCGAACTGGGTTACACTAATATCAGCATTTTTAGCATTCCACTGATCGATAGTGGCATTGTTCTGGAAGCCAGTCTGTTTCAGGCTAATGGTACTGTCATCAGCGCCCTGACCAACTACAGCCCCGTTACCACGCCCCTGTTGTGTGATAGTGACATCTGATTTACGCGCATCACTTTGCAGAGCATTCGCAGCGTTGTTTGACCCATATTGGTAGATACTCAGTGAAGAGTCCGGGCCATAGTTACTACCGCCACCATGATGATTGCCGCCCCATTGCGGAACAACACCAGCCAGAGCACTGCCAGAAACTACGATTGCTGCGAATGCTGCCACTTTTAAAAGTTTCATGGTAAACCCCCATCGGATTGATTTAATCGTCGTTAATGGATTAGCGTTGAGTAACGCGAATTGCCATTTGCGACTGTCTCTGCACCACAACTGCTGTTTTTTGTGTACCGTACTGAGTAATATTGGCTTTATTACCAGAACCTTTCTGGATAATTACCGCCGTATTACCGTATGAACCTTGTTTAATACTCGCGTCATTGGAACTACCCGTTTGATCAATATATGCAAAGTTATATGACCCCGTCTGGTCTGTTTTCGCTCGGTTACCAGAACCTTCTTGCGAAATAACCGACAATAACTTCGAGCCCCCCTGTCGAGTATTTGCACTGTTCGCAGTGCCAACCTGACCAATAATGGCTGCCTGATTAAATGAAGACTTACTTAATTCATTTACCGCAAAGTTATATTCTGAGTTAGCTAAATCATAACTTGTAGCGGATGCAATCCCAGGCACACCCAGCATTGTAAACATCATAAATAACAACTTGTTTTTCATGTTGTCACCCTGGACCTGGTCGTACATAAGGTTAAATTATTTACCACTCAAATTATTGTTAACGTGACTTACATTTGTTAACGCCACGTTACGATGAAGAGTATGTCCGTTGAAACATTTTAAATAACTCACCCACCAGTTGTATTTTTATATCCAGATTCACCCCAAAGTACTAATTAACCGCAATTAACACCGTTATAGCTCTGGATTTTATTTCTTTTGTAACCCGATGAGTGAATTTCTATGCAGTAACAAAAAAACGCGTTTCCCGCGTTTTCTGGGCCTTGCAGACGGTAGTGGGATTGTCCTCGGTACAAGTCGTGACAAGTGTCATTTTTTCTATCTAAAATTGTTCAACTTAAAGTGAGACAAAAAAATCAAAATTCATTAGAAATCTAAAACCATCTAATTATAATTTTATTTCTTAAAATTCAATAAGATATTATAATTTGTATGATTTTTTAAATCTATGCAATAACGCTAAAATGTACAACTTTACTATCAAATCTAAACTCCACAAAAACGCAAAAATCACATTTTAATATATAAATTTACATTATGTAACATGTTTAACACTTGCTTTAAGATTTGTAATAGCTAGATTGAAATCAGTTGAAGTCCATTTGTTTTAATATTTTCACCCCGTTGGGTCGAAGTTTTATTTCTACACAGCAGTGCAACATCTGTCAGTACTTCTGGTGCCTCTATTTTAGTAGAGGCAACTGTCAGGTGTGCGACTAAAAAAGTGGAGTTTCATCATGTTTAATGAAGTCCATAGTATTCATGGTCATACATTATTGTTGATCACTAAACCATCCCTGCAGGCAACTGCGTTATTACAGCATTTAAAGCAATCGCTGGCGTTAACCGGAAAACTACATAATATTCAACGTTCTCTGGATGATATATCCTCCAGTTGCATTGTTTTACTGGATATGATGGAGGCAGATAAAAAACTGATCCATTACTGGCAAGATAATTTGAGCAGAAAAAACAACAATATAAAAACTTTATTGTTGAATACCCCAGATGATTATCCTTACCGGGATATTGAAAACTGGCCGCATATCAATGGCGTATTTTACGCAACTGAAGATGAGCAGCGTGTAGTCAGCGGTTTGCAGGGTGTGTTGCGGGGCGAATGCTACTTTTCGCAAAAGCTTGCCAGCTACCTGATCACGCATTCCGGGAACTACCGCTATAACAGCACGGAGTCGGCATTACTTACGCACCGTGAAAAAGAGATCCTTAATAAACTGCGTATCGGCGCCTCAAATATTGAAATCGCGCGTTCACTATTTATTAGTGAAAATACGGTGAAAACACATCTTTATAATCTTTTCAAAAAGATAGCTGTCAAAAATCGTACGCAGGCGGTCTCGTGGGCCAATGATAACCTCAGGCGATAAAGCCATGAAACGCTATTTGACCTGGATTGTGGCAGCAAATTTGTTCCTTGCTGCCGGGAATCTACACGCGGCTGTAGAGGTGGAGGTTCCCGGACTGTTAACTGACCACACTGTCTCTTCCATTGGCCATGATTTTTACCGGGCCTTTAGTGACAAGTGGGAAAGTAAGTACACAGGAAACTTAACCATTAATGAAAGACCCAGTGCACGTTGGGGAAGTTGGATCACCATAACGGTCAATCAGGACGTTATCTTCCAGACTTTTTTATTCCCGACGAAAAGAGACTTCGACAAAATTGTGGTCTTTGCATTGGCAGAAACTGAGGAAGCATTAAATCGTCGGCAAATAGATCAAACACTATTAAGCACGAGCGATTTAGCGCGCGATGAATTCTAAAACATGATTTTGTCCGGAGGCTTTCATGCGTGTCAAACATGCAGTGGTTTTGCTCATGCTGATTTCACCATTAAGTTGGGCCGGAAATATGACGTTCCAGTTCCGCAACCCTAACTTTGGTGGTAACCCAAATAACGGCTCTTTTTTACTGAACAGCGCACAGGCGCAAAACTCGTATAAAGATCCGAGTGCCGGCGACTACGGCATTGAAACCCCAACAGCGCTGGATAACTTTACCCAGGCGATCCAGTCACAAATACTCGGTGGCTTACTTACCAATATCAATACCGGTAAGCCGGGAAGGATGGTAACCAGCGATTTTATCGTTGATATCGCCAACCGGGATGGACAACTGCAACTGAATGTCACGGACAGGAAAACGGGGAGAACGTCGACTATTGAAGTGTCGGGTTTACAAAATCAGTCGACCGATTTCTAAATTATAGCCACGAAAGGAAAAAATCATGCAGCGCTTACTTATCATGGTGGCAGTAATTTTACTCAGCGGATGTTTAACAGCCCCGCCGCAAGAAGCCGCTAAGCCGACATTAATGCCCCGAGCCCAAAGCTATAAAGACTTGACGCACCTGCCCATGCCTACAGGTAAGATTTTTGTCTCGGTATACAATATTCAGGATGAGACTGGCCAGTTTAAACCTTATCCGGCAAGTAACTTCTCAACCGCCGTCCCGCAAAGCGCCACGGCGATGCTTGTCACCGCATTGAAGGATTCTCGTTGGTTCGTTCCGCTGGAACGTCAGGGATTGCAGAACTTGCTTAACGAACGAAAAATCATTCGTGCGGCTCAGGAAAACGGCACAGTTGCCATTAATAACCGGATCCCTCTGCAGTCTCTGACCGCGGCAAACATCATGGTAGAAGGGTCAATTATTGGTTATGAAAGCAACGTTAAATCGGGTGGCGTTGGTGCGCGCTATTTCGGTATTGGCGCCGATACGCAGTACCAGCTCGACCAGATAGCGGTCAACCTGCGTGTGGTTAACGTTAGTACCGGTGAAATCCTCTCATCGGTGAATACCAGCAAAACTATCTTGTCTTATGAAGTGCAGGCTGGGGTATTCCGCTTCATTGACTACCAGCGACTGTTGGAAGGTGAAATTGGCTACACCTCTAACGAACCGGTTATGCTTTGTCTGATGTCAGCAATTGAAACCGGTGTTATCTTCCTGATTAATGATGGGATTGATCGCGGATTGTGGGATTTGCAGGATAAGAAACAAGTTGATAATGACATCCTGGTTAAATACCGCCATTTGTCGGTACCTCCGGAATCCTGAGTGGTCGATACAGCATAAAAAGCGTGAGGAAAACCCTCACGCTTTTTTATTTACTGGTCAGCGTCGACGATAGCCGATTCTCACGACGAGATGCCAGCCACAATCCGCTGTTTTTCATCGCATAGCCGAATACCAGCCCCAGCGCCAGAGAAGGCACGACCAACTGCCAGTCACCCTGCCCTGCAAACGTTGCGCATGCGCCAATAAAGGTACCCGGCACAAATGAAAGCAACCATTGCTTTGCCTGAATACACATTAGAAACGCGACAATTCCCGTCATGACATAACCAATAATGTCCATATGCGGGGCAAGCGCGCTACCGTTAATAATCACCAACGCCCACACCACACCGCTTAGCAGCGTACACGCCGAGATCCACAGCCCTTTCAGCCCACCCTGCGGACAGGCAAAATAGGCCGTGCAGCCCAGAAAGCCAGCCCAACTGAGTAAACCAAGAGATACGGCCACCCATCCCCAAATCCCAGAGAGAATGCCCGTTGTGATTGCAATTGAGAGAAGTATGTTCATGCCGCGTATCTTAGCAGAAAAACGGCATGGGAATGAGATCGTGCACACAATTCATGCAATGATGTAAATTGAGTTGCAGTTTAATGAGATCTAAATCACATTTACTCTTCAGTATCTTCCTGCAATTCGTCCCACATCGCGCCAATGGCATCACGCGTTAACGGTGCCATGGTACGCCAGAACTGTGTGTTTGCATGCGCTTCAACTTTGCCAAGGAACGTGCCGCACCAGGGCAACAGGTATTCCACAAACAAGGTTTCGAGTGCTTCACTTTCATCTTCCGCAGACTGGTCTTCAAGCCATGAAGCCGCCAGCAACAGCGTGCCAATATGATCTGCAGGCGTATCTGCCAGCGGCATTCCGCGGGCAGAAAGAAAAGCACGAACATCGGATTCTTTCGCCCCTTCTACCCAGGCGCTACGGTAAGGCGGCACCGCACACTCGTCGCCGACAAACAGCGCGTTGTAATCCGCAGCCAGCTGAGGCATATCGCAGCTTTTCTGCAGACGAGTGAGCAGTTCGTCCTGTTCCAGCGGCCAGTTGGCGGACAGTTTACCTTCACTAATCAGGGTAAACAGAGGAACCAGTAAAGGGTCCTGTGGTTGGCGGTAAAACAGCGAGCCCAGTACACGACACAGGATAGAAAACTCGTTCATTGATATATTCCAGTTAGTAACAATTACAGTTCAGCAAATTCCGCGATCGGCTCCATGCCTCGCGATTCCAGAAACGCCAGCAGGCGTTTAGGGGTGACGTTTAAAATTCTGTCTTCCGGGAAATTTACATCATCCAGAATTTTACGGCATTCACCAAATTCACCCAGTGTGAAAGCGGTATGTGAATCCGATCCTAACGCCACCCAGCCTCCGGCATCACGCACTGCCGCAGCGACCGCGCGACAATTGTCCTCACTCCCCTTACGCGAATGCAAAAACGAGGAGTTATTGATTTCCAGCGCGACCTGGTATTTTGCCGCCGCCTGCGCAATCGCTGTGATATCAACGGGATATTTAGGATTCCCCGGATGGCTGATGATGTGCACGTGACCACTGGCCATCGTGGCTATCATTGCCTGGGTATTGGTGTCTTTATCGTGAGGTGCAAAAACCGGCTCATGGAAGCCCGCAATGATGAGATCCAGGGAGGTAAACATCGGACCTGAACAGTCGATTTCGCCTTCAATATTCTTAATATTCGCCTCGATACCGCGCAGGATCCCTACGCCATCAACGATACGAGGCCAAATGCGCATATTAATAAAGTGCCAGTGATGAGGCGCATCCGCCATGTCCGGTCCATGATCGGTTATGGCAAACAGCTTGATGCCTTTGCGATGGGCTTCAGCGATGTAATCACTTAAGGTGCTGTAGGCGTGGGTACTGGCGACGGTATGCATATGCAGGTCAACGGGATACATAACTCTCTCCTGTAGTCATTTTCCGTCAAGGATAGCAGGTATCGTCGCCATTTATTAGCTGAAACCCGGCACTTGCCGGGTTACCATCAATATCCCCGAACGCGATCGACCTGACCCGTTACGGATTTCCCACTTTCCAGGCCCAAAATCGTACGGGAGATGTAGTCCACCGCCTCTGCCGGGCGTGTTACCGCGGCGATATGCGGCGTCATTGCCACACGCGGATGTTTCCATAGCGGGCTGGTTTCCGGCAGCGGTTCACGGCTATAGACATCCAGCATGGCACCTTTCACTTTGCCGCTGTCCAGCGATGCCAGAAGATCGTCTTCATTGAGATGAACGCCGCGCGCCAGGTTCAGCACGTAAGCGCCATCCTGCAATTGGCTGAGTAAATCAGCGTTAATAATGCCTACGGTTTCTGCCGTATTAGGCAGGAGGTTGATCAGCACGCGAGTTTGACTCAAAAACGCGCTCAGTTCCTCGGTACCGGCGAAGCTTTCCACACCAGACCAGGATTTACGCGTACGACTCCAGCAACGTAGCGAGAACCCCCATGCTTGCAGACTTTCTGCAACTTTTGCGCCTAAAACACCAGCGCCCATGATCCCGACGCTAAACTCATCGCGAGTATATTCTGGCAACGGTTGCCATTTCGCCTGGTTTTTTAATGCCTGGTAGTCATCAAAGCGACGGAACCAGTGCAATACCTGACTAACCGCATATTCCTGCATTTGCAGGCCCATCCCCGTATCTTCCAGACGGAAAAGCGGGATCGACGCATCCAACATTTCTGGATGAGCGTTCAGTTTACTGAGAATAGAATCGACGCCCGCACCCAGCGCAAATACGGCTTTTAATTTTCGTCCGGCGAGCATTTCAACCGGAGGATGCCAGACCAGCGCGTAGTCAGCATGCGCATTATCACCTGCCTTCCACTCACGGACCCGCGCGCCAGGTATGGCCTTTGTCAGCGCATTAAGCCACCAGGTCGTATCGAATGTTGGGTGATAGAAAATTATATCCATAACGTCTCCTGAACATTGTTATGCGGAACGTACTCGCACTTATAATCATCATTTTTCGAGGGAACATCAGAGTAGCAAATTTTAGGGTGCTGGCAAAAAAAACAATTCCCGCTTATTTAAGCTGCATATTGATTGAAGTTTGTGTAAATGCACGTTTTTTTCAAAAAGTTGATTGACGCCGGAGCGGTATTTCCCTAAATTAGCGCCCGTTCCGGTAGCACAGGAACAACAATATGGTGAGGTGTCCGAGTGGCTGAAGGAGCACGCCTGGAAAGTGTGTATACGGCAACGTATCGGGGGTTCGAATCCCCCCCTCACCGCCATATTCGAGAAAGAGCTCGTACGCAAGTACGGGCTTTTTTTTCGCATGTGAGCCGTCCTGAATAGCGTTAACCTGTAGGTCTGATAAGCATCGCGCTATCAAGCATCATCCCCCGCCCCGTTGCACATTATCTAAACCACTCTTATGCTGTAACTACCGCTTTCTCAAGCAATCAGGAAAATAACGGCATGTTAAACCTAGAAGGAACTTTGCTTGATGAGATCATGTCGCAGGCAGACGAAGCAGGATTTATTCCGTTGAAGGTTTTCTCGCGAAAAATCCTCAAACGTACACCGAATGAAATAAATACGTTTTTCGATCCTGACAGCCGATTCTACGAAGAGTATCAGCGAACGGTTATTTGCAACGTCAGGCATAACGTCACCATTAAAAAAACCTACACCAGCAATGGGATCTTACGAAAAGAAACTACGGAAGGTGGGATTTATAAGGATGACCTACTGACCTTTCTGGCACAAGCGCTAAAGAAAATAGACGAAAATAACCAACTGTTTGACCAGGCCTGCGCCAACTACTGGAGCAGCAAAAGAAAGTAATCTGCTGATGTCAAATAACAAAGCCCGGTTTCCCGGGCCTTGAAGACGGAGTACTTATCAGTTGTATGCATTGAGCGTCCGCTGACAGAGTGCCGAACGGACGCAATCGTCTTTATTGAAACGAACAATCCCAACCATATCATCTTCTTCGAAACGGGCCAGCGCATCGCTTAGCCCTGAGCGAACGTGGGCGGGTAGATCGCACTGGGTCACATCCCCGTTCACAATCACCGTCACATTCTCCCCGAGGCGAGTCAAAAACATCTTCATCTGTGCTGCAGTAACATTCTGAGCCTCGTCAAGAATGACCACTGCATTTTCAAATGTGCGTCCACGCATATAGGCGAATGGCGCGATTTCCACCTTACCAATCTCAGGCCGCAGGCAATATTGCATGAAGGAGGCCCCCAGACGTTTCACCAGCACGTCATACACTGGACGAAAATAAGGCGCAAACTTCTCGGAAACATCTCCAGGTAAGAAGCCGAGGTCTTCATCAGCTTGCAGAACTGGACGGGTTACAATGATCCTGTCCACGTCTTTGTGGATCAGGGCCTCTGCTGCTTTTGCCGCGCTGATCCAGGTTTTACCACACCCGGCTTCACCGGTAGCGAAGATCAGCTGTTTACTCTCGATAGCATTCAGGTACTGGGCCTGAGCTTCATTCCGCGCCGTGATTGGCGTGGCGTCGCGACTATCACGCGCCATACCAATCGCTTCTACGCCGCCCATCTGCACAAGCGAGGTGACCGATTCATCTTCACGTTGTTTATGGCTACGCGAATCCCGCCTCAGCACACGTTTTGCTTCACGACGAGCTTTGATCACTGCTTTTTGTCTTCCCATGGATAGCACCTTGAGTTGTAGGTATACATCACACGCGCCGTTGGCGGCACGATTATGCGCACGAACATCTGAGGGTTGGCTTCCTTGTAAGCCATTGCTTGCTTTCGGATAAGACGCCACACACGGCTACGCGCACCGTACAAGGTGTCAGTTACGAAGATAAGAAGTGAAAGGGAGAGAGATTTGGCGGTGACGAGGTGGCTACCGGAAGAGAAACGTCCGCGTAACGTACTGCAGCTACTGTGAAAAATGTGTCCAATACAGGACTTTTCCATCGCGATCTCCATAGTGAACGACTATCACCGCCGGGAACTACCGCTGTTTCTTATAATTACATCATAATCTTTCGTTAATGCAACAATATTTTTACTTGCTGTTAACTTAAATTCTATCTAATCACCAGAGACAGTCTCTTGCAGAGAGATGACAGAATTATTTCAGTCTCGTGCCGATCATAAAAAATAATTTGTTCATTCATACAGATGTCAGGAAAAGCCCCGCTGTACAACGGGGCGCGATCATCAGGCTTCGAGTAGAGACTGTCCCAGATATTGATCTGCGGTTTTGACACCCGGCAAAGCAAAGAAGTAGCCCCCACCAATTGGTTTGACATACTCTTCCAGCGCTTCACCGTTGAGGCGTTTCTGCACAGCCAAAAAGCCTTTTTCCAGATCGTGTTGATAGCAGACAAACAACAGTCCCATATCCAGTTGACCGGATGGGGTCACACCGAGCGAATAGCTGTAGCCACGGCGCATCATCAGGCTGGACTCGGTCTCTTTCGTGCGCGGATTCGCCAGGCGGATATGACTGTCGAGCGCAATCACCTCACCTTCGGGATCGCTGGCATAGTCAGGCACATCGTGCTCGTGCTGCATACCCAGCGGCGCGCCGGTGTGTTTATCTCGACCAAATATCGTTTGCTGCTCTTTCAGCGGCGTACGATCCCAGAACTCGACGCGAAACTGAATGAGCCTGACGGCCTGATAGCTACCACCTTGCGCCCAGACAGGTTCGCCCTGCCCGTCCGTAACCCACACCACGTCTTGCATCAACTTCGCATCCGTCGCGTCCGGATTCGCGGTGCCGTCCTTAAAGCCAAGCAAGTTGACTGGGGTCTCTTTGCCTTTGCTGCGCGCGGCATGGTCGGAAATAAACCCTTCACGTTTCCAGCGCACGCTAAGGAGATCGGGCGTATGTTTAATGATATCGCGCAGCGCATGGATAACGGTATCCTGCGTGTTGGCACAAATCTGCAGCAGCAAATCACCATGGCACAGCGCCGCATCCAGCGAATCATTCGGGAAGCGGGTCATTTTTTGCAGCTTTTTCGGCATCTGCGATTTCAGGCCATAACGTTCATCAAATAGCGAGGCGCCGACTGACAACGTCATCGTCAGGTTGTCTGGCGCAATGTATGCGCCGAGGATACCGGAATCCATAGGGGGTAAACGCGGGTTCGGCGTATCCGGCGCCGGCCCGCCCGTGGTCAGAAACGCAAATCGGGTGGTCAGCAAGCGGAACAAGCGTTCCAGATCAGCCTTATCGCTGGCGAGAACATCGAACGCCACCAGCATCATCGATGCCTGCTGCGGCGTCAGGATCCCTGCCTGATGCTGACCATAAAACGGCTGCACTTCACTACGCGCATCGGGGGACAGCGTTCCCGGCGCGCTTTGTGGTTTTTGCGCGTGGGCAACCGGACATCCACCCGCCAGCGCCAGCGCCCCACCCAGGGCGCCCATCCCTTTCAGTAAACGTCGGCGTGAAGGTTCGCTCACACCGTTTTCATTATCTTGCTGCATTTTGCTTAATCCAGACCCAGAACACCGCGTAATTGCGACAAGTCTTCCGCCAGCGTCGTGATTGGCCCTTTCAGCGCATTGCGATCGGCGTCGGTCAGTTTGTCATAGGTTTCAAAACCGTCTTTGGTACGGTACTTGCTCAGAATGGTATCGACTTTTTTGAAGTTCGCATCCACCTTCGCCAACAGCTCAGCATTGGATTTTTGTAACTGAGGGCGCAGGAGATCGACGATTTTCTGCGCGCCATCGATATTGGCCTGGAAATCCCACAGATCGGTATGGCTGTAGCGATCCTCTTCTCCGCTGATTTTGCTGGCAGCGACTTCTTCAATCAGTCCTGCTGCCCCGCCAACCACTTTTGACGGTGGGAAGGCCAGTTCGCTAATACGCGTTTGCAGGTCAAGAACATCGCTGTTTAATTGGTCGGCATACTTGTCCATGCCTTTGGTGGTGTTGTCGCCGAACAACGCTTTCTCCAAGCGGTGGAAGCCGGTGAAATTAGGATCGGCGGCTTTTTGCTCATAATCATCTTCACGCGCATCGATGCTACCGTCGAGATCGGAGAACAGTTCAGCAATCGGTTCAATACGCTCATAATGCTGACGGGTTGGCGCATACAGCGATTTCGCTTTTTCCAGATCGCCAGCTTTAATCGCATCGGTGAATGCTTTGGTGCCCGCAACCAGTTGTGCAGTTTCGGCTGTCACATAGGCTTTGTATTCAGTAATCGCGCCACTTAGGCTCAGCAGAGCGTCGCCCTGCGCGGCATCCGCCGTTGCGCTACCTTTCACAATTAGTTTGCCTTTCGGGTTGGTCAACAGACCGCAGGTCATATCATATTCACCTGGCTGCAGGTTAGCTGTCATTTTCTGGCTAAAGCCCGGCGCAATGTTTTCACGTTCTTCAACCACCATAACCCCTTTAAGGATCTCCCACTCCAGCGCTTTCTGGCTGTGGTTCTGGATGATGAACTGCGTTTTCCCAGCGTTAACCGTGATCGTCATCGGCTCACACTGTTTGTCGTTAACCGTGACTTTCACCTGCGGGATATCGGCGGCTTGTGCAGAAAAAGCGGAGGCAAACAGCGCGGCAATACCCAACTGCAGCGCACTACGGCGAAAATTAAACGTCATAACCTATCCCTATAAATAAGTATGTTGTAACTAAGGAGTATTCTGCATCGCGTTTTTATCAGGGTGCGGTACGCGATGCCGTAGTGCCTGAACGCGGCGGCAGTGCAAACATAATCAATGCCGGAATCAGGTAGATAAACCAAATGGCGACTTCACTGACGCTCGGCGCTTCCTGATAGCCGAAAATACCTTCCATCAATGTGCCAAACAGCGAATGCGTCGAAAGCACACTGCTCATGTCAAACGCCACATCCTGAAAATGATTCCATAACCCGGCTTCGTGGAACGCGCGGATGGCCCCAGCGGCAAGACCCGCGGCCACCAGCAAAATGAACAGGCTGGTCCATTTGAAGAATGCCCCGAGGTTGAGGCGAATGCCGCCGAGGTAAATCAAGTAACCCAGTACCACCGCGGTGGCCAGCCCCAGCATCGCACCTAACGGTGGCCAAATGCCTACATCCTGCTGGAATGCCGCCAGCAGGAAGAACACCGATTCCAGGCCTTCACGGGCAACGGCAAAAAAGACCATCATCACCAGCGCCCAGCCGTGATGATTGCCGCGTTGCAGCGCGTTATCGACAGCCTGTTCAAGCTGGACTTTGACGTTGCGCGAAACTTTACGCATCCAGAACACCATCCAGGTGAGGATCACCACGGCAATGACCGCCACGATGCCTTCAAACAGCTCCTGTTCCTTTTGCGGAAATTCACCGGTGGTTTCATTGATGAAAACGCCTAACGCCAGGCATAACGCCGCCGCCAGCAGAACACCAATCCACATCACACCAATCCATCGACCACGCTGAGTCCGTTTCAGGTAGCTGGCAATCAGGCTGACTATCAGCGCGGCCTCTAACCCTTCGCGCAACATAATAAGAAATGGAACAAACATGCGAAGAACCCTTAAACGTTATTCTCAGTCAATTGATGAAAAGAAAAGTAAATTACAGTGATATTGATTATCATTACAGCAAAGAAAAACTCAAGCAGAATGTTTTGAGAATGATGACTTAATGTAAACAGTTAGGCGGGTAACGATTAGGGCGGTTTTGCAGCGGGGACAAATAAAAAAGCCCGCACGCGGCGGGCTTAAGGAGCGAGGCGGATTACTCTGCCTGTAAACGCGATGGCGGAGCTGTGTGATAATGCGCATCAGCCTCGGCAAAACGTTGCTGCATAGCGGCTGAAGGCGCTTTACCTAACAGGCTGAAGACCACAATACCGATGCTGCCGAAAATAAAGCCCGGGATGATTTCATACAGACCCAACCAGGCAAACTGCTTCCAGACGATTACCGTCACCGCACCGATAAGCATCCCGGCCAGCGCGCCGTTACGCGTCATACGCGACCACATTACGGAGAACAGAACCACCGGACCAAACGCCGCGCCAAAGCCGGCCCAGGCGTAGCTTACCAGACCAAGCACACGGTTCTCCGGGTTCGCCGCCAGCGCGATAGACACCAGCGCTACAACCAGCACCATGATGCGACCAATCCATACCAGCTCTTTCTGGCTGGCATTTTTACGCAGGAACGCTTTATACAAGTCTTCGGTAATTGCGCTGGAGCACACCAGCAGTTGGCAGCTCAGAGTCGACATCACCGCAGCAAGGATCGCAGACAGCAGAATACCGGCAATCCACGGGTTGAACAGGATTTGCGCCAGTTCAATAAACACGCGTTCGGCGTTCTGGTTAACGGCACCGGCAAGCTGTGGGTTGTTGTTAAAGTAAGCGATACCAAAGAAGCCAACGGCAACTGCACCTGCCAGACACAGGATCATCCAGGTCATACTGATGCGGCGAGCATGAACAATGCTATGGTGAGAATCAGCCGCCATAAAGCGCGCCAGAATATGCGGCTGCCCGAAGTAGCCCAGACCCCAGCCCATCAGGGAAATAATGGCAACAAAATTCAGCCCTTTGAACATGTCCACGTTCTCAATGCTCTTTTGTTTAATCACTTCCAGCGAATCGTCAAACCCACCCACGCCAATGACTACCATCACCGGCGTCAGGATCAGGGCGAAGATCATCAGGCTGGCCTGGACGGTATCGGTCCAGCTTACCGCCAGGAAACCACCGATAAAGGTATAAATAATCGTCGCGGCCGCCCCTGCCCACAGCGCTGTTTCGTAACTCATGCCAAAGGTGCTTTCAAACAGACGCGCCCCTGCCACAATACCGGAAGCACAGTAGATGGTGAAAAACAGCAGAATAACCAGCGCGGAGATAATACGCAGAATACGGCTTTTATCTTCAAAGCGACCGGTAAAGTAATCCGGTAACGTCAGCGCATTGTTATTGTATTCGGTATGCACGCGTAAACGTCCGGCCACCAGTTTCCAGTTGATCCACGCACCCAAAATAAGGCCAATAGCGATCCAGCTTTCTGAAATCCCCGACAGGAAAATCGCGCCAGGCAGGCCCATCAGCAACCAGCCGCTCATGTCAGATGCCCCGGCGGATAACGCGGTCACGAATGGACCCAGACTGCGTCCACCCAGAATGTAATCGTCAAAGTTTTTGGTTGAACGCCATGCAATAAACCCTATCAATATCATGCCGAAAATATAGACACAGAATGTCACTAACATCGGTGTGCTAATAGCCATCAAAACTCTCCAAAATTATGTATCAGCAATGCCGTGGCTTGCCGTTTTATTACCCTGCCGGAACGTGGCAAAGATATCTATGTTTACCAGGGCGACCGTATCCTGCCGGAAGCGATGGTCATTCACAATCGATTTAACACACCATTTACATCAAATTTAATCCAGAGTAGATAGCATTTTTCTGTAGGTTGCACTCTCTCACACTTTTTTCGGTTGCACCTTTTAAAAGTGTTAACTACCGCAGAGAAAAAGATTCGGCAACTTTTATAGCCCCCGTCAAAACACTCACATTTATTAACATTTCATTCATTTCCAAGCTTGCAAACCAAGTCACATTTAACACGGTTGCACAAAGTTGCAACATAGTGGATATTTCTCGGTAACTATCAGACCCGTATTTCAGTACAACAGGAGTAAACGGCATGGGAACCACCACGATGGGGGTTAAGCTGGATGACGCCACTCGCGAGCGTATTAAAACAGCAGCATCACGAATCGATCGCACGCCACATTGGCTGATCAAACAAGCCATTTTTAATTATCTCGAAAGACTGGAAAATGACGACGCGCTTCCTGAACTACCGGCCCTGCTGGCGGGTGCTGCGAATGAGGGCGATGAGTCGACCACGCTGCAAAATGAAGCGCATCAGCCTTTCCTGGAATTTGCTGAACAGATCCTGCCGCAGTCAGTTTCCCGCGCGGCAATCACCGCTGCTTACCGCCGCGCCGAAACTGACGCCGTACCGATGCTAATGGAGCAGGCTCGTCTGCCGCAGCCCATCGCCGAGCAGGCGCATAAGCTGGCATACGATCTGGCAGACAAACTGCGTAACCAGAAGACCGCCAGCGGCCGCGCCGGGATGGTACAAGGTTTATTGCAGGAATTCTCCCTTTCTTCACAGGAAGGCGTCGCGCTGATGTGTCTGGCCGAAGCCTTGCTGCGTATTCCAGATAAAGCGACCCGCGATGCGTTAATCCGCGACAAGATCAGCAACGGTAACTGGCAGTCGCACATTGGCCGCAGCCCGTCTCTGTTCGTCAACGCGGCGACCTGGGGGCTGTTGTTTACCGGTCGTCTGGTTTCTACGCATAACGAAGCCAGCCTCTCACGCTCACTCAACCGTATTATCGGCAAGAGCGGTGAGCCGCTGGTGCGTAAAGGCGTCGACATGGCCATGCGCTTGATGGGCGAGCAGTTTGTCACCGGGGAGACCATCGCTGAAGCGCTGGCTAACGCGCGTAAACTGGAAGAAAAAGGCTTCCGTTACTCCTATGACATGCTGGGCGAAGCGGCCCTGACCGCCGCCGATGCACAGGCTTATATGGTTTCATACCAGCAGGCGATCCACGCCATTGGTAAGGCCTCTAACGGGCGCGGTATCTATGAAGGGCCAGGCATTTCTATCAAGCTGTCGGCACTGCATCCGCGTTACAGCCGTGCGCAGTACGATCGCGTGATGGATGAACTCTATCCTCGTCTGAAATCGCTTACTCTGCTGGCACGTCAGTACGACATCGGCATTAATATCGACGCCGAAGAGGCTGACCGACTGGAGATCTCCCTCGATCTGCTGGAAAAACTGTGCTTTGAGCCCGAACTGGCAGGCTGGAACGGGATCGGTTTTGTTATCCAGGCCTACCAGAAGCGCTGCCCGTATGTTATCGACTACCTGATTGACCTCGCCACGCGCAGCCGCCGCCGCCTGATGATCCGTCTGGTTAAGGGCGCCTACTGGGATAGCGAAATTAAACGTGCCCAGATGGACGGTCTGGAAGGTTATCCGGTCTACACCCGTAAGGTGTACACCGACGTTTCTTACCTGGCCTGTGCGAAAAAACTGCTTGCCGTACCGAATCTGATCTACCCGCAGTTCGCCACCCACAACGCCCATACGCTGGCGGCGATTTATCAGTTAGCCGGTCAAAACTACTACCCAGGCCAGTACGAGTTTCAGTGCCTGCACGGCATGGGCGAACCGCTGTATGAGCAGGTCACCGGCAAAGTTGCGGATGGCAAACTGAACCGTCCATGCCGCATTTATGCACCGGTCGGCACGCACGAAACGCTGCTGGCGTACCTGGTGCGTCGTCTGCTGGAAAACGGCGCCAACACCTCGTTCGTCAACCGCATTGCCGACACGACCCTGCCGCTGGATGAACTGGTTGCCGATCCGGTCGAGGCTGTTGAAAAACTGGCGCAGCAAGAAGGTCAGGCCGGTCTGCCGCATCCGAAGATTGCCCTGCCGCGTGACCTGTACGGTAAAGGCCGCGAAAACTCAGGCGGGCTGGATTTAGCTAACGAACATCGTCTGGCCTCGCTGTCCTCTGCCCTGCTCAACAGCGCGCTACAAAAATGGCACGCTAAACCCATTCTGGAGCACCCGGTTGCTGACGGCGAAATGACGCCAGTCGTTAACCCAGCCGAGCCGAAAGACATTGTCGGTTACGTGCGTGAGGCAACTCACGCTGAAGTGGAACAGGCGTTACAGAACGCGGCGAATAACGCGCCGATCTGGTTCGCTACACCGCCACAAGAGCGCGCCGCCATTTTGCATCGTGCCGCCGTTCTGATGGAAGGTCAGATGCAGCAGTTGATTGGCATCCTGGTACGCGAAGCGGGTAAAACCTTCAGCAACGCCATTGCGGAAGTGCGCGAAGCGGTAGACTTCCTGCATTATTATGCCGGTCAGGTTCGCGATGATTTCGATAATGAAACCCATCGACCGTTAGGACCGGTGGTTTGTATCAGCCCATGGAACTTCCCGCTGGCCATTTTCACCGGGCAGATTGCCGCCGCGCTGGCGGCGGGTAACAGTGTGCTGGCGAAACCGGCGGAACAAACCCCGTTAATTGCCGCCCAGGGCATCGCTATTTTGCTCGAAGCGGGTGTACCGCCGGGCGTGGTGCAACTGTTGCCTGGTCAGGGTGAAACCGTCGGGGCTCAGCTCACTTCCGATGAGCGCGTACGCGGCGTCATGTTTACCGGCTCAACGGAAGTCGCCACGCTGTTGCAACGCAATATTGCCACCCGCCTTGATGCTCAGGGGCGTCCAATCCCGCTTATCGCCGAAACCGGTGGGATGAACGCAATGATTGTCGACTCCTCCGCGTTGACGGAACAGGTCGTGGTCGACGTTCTGGCTTCAGCGTTTGACAGCGCCGGACAGCGCTGCTCCGCGCTGCGCGTCCTGTGTCTGCAGGATGATGTAGCCGACCATACGCTGAAAATGCTGCGCGGCGCGATGGCGGAATGTCGCATGGGTAATCCAGGTCGCCTGACCACGGATATTGGGCCGGTAATTGATGAAGAAGCCAAAACCAATATTGAGCGCCATATTCAGGCCATGCGCGCCAAAGGACGCCCGGTGTTTCAGGCCGTGCGCGAAAACAGCGACGATGCGCGTGAATGGCAAACCGGTACCTTTATTGCTCCGACGCTGATCGAGCTGGAAAGCTTCGACGAATTACAAAAAGAGGTGTTTGGTCCGGTACTGCACGTCGTGCGCTACACCCGTAACAATCTGGGCAACCTGATTGAGCAAATTAATGCCTCCGGCTACGGCCTGACGCTGGGCGTACACACTCGTATCGATGAAACCATCGCCCATGTCACAGGATCGGCACACGTGGGGAACCTGTACGTTAACCGCAATATGGTCGGTGCCGTTGTCGGCGTGCAGCCATTCGGTGGCGAAGGCTTGTCTGGTACAGGGCCAAAAGCAGGTGGACCGCTGTATCTGTATCGCCTGCTGGCTAACCGCCCGGAAAATGCGTTAGGCATTACGCTTGCCCGTCAGGATGCAGACTACCCGGTCGATGCGCAGCTTAAAGCTGCACTCGTTCAGCCGCTGGAAGCACTCAGCGAATGGGCAACCGATCGACCCTCGCTGCATGCGCTCTGCCAGCAGTTTGGCGAACTGGCGCAGGCCGGTACTCAGCGTCTGCTGCCAGGACCCACTGGCGAGCGCAATACCTGGACGCTGTTGCCGCGTGAACGCGTACTGTGTATCGCCGATGATGAACAGGACGCGCTGGTACAGGTTGCCGCCGTGGCTTCCGTTGGTAGCTTAATCCTGTGGCCAGATGATGCGTTCCATCGTGAACTGGCAAAACGTCTGCCAGCCGCCGTCTCCGGGCGCATTCAGTTTGCCAAAGCGGACAACATCACTACGCAGCCGTTTGATGCCGTTATTTTCCACGGCGATTCTGACCAACTGCGTTCACTGTGCGAAGCGGTAGCTGCCCGCGAAGGGGCGATTGTATCAGTCCAGGGCTTTGCCCGTGGCGAAAGCAATATTCTGCTGGAGAGGCTGTACATTGAACGCTCCCTGAGCGTCAATACCGCCGCTGCCGGGGGGAACGCCAGCCTGATGACAATCGGCTAAGGTTGTGGTTAATTAAGGCTCCGGTAACGGGGCCTTTTTTATGGAGCCAGAGGGAAGCATGAAACGAATCGTACTGACATGTGCAACGCTGCTGTTGAGCGGCCAGGCGCTGGCGGATGACTGCGCCAACGCGAACACTCAGATTGAGATGAACACCTGTGCGGCAGAGCAGTTTAAGGCGGCCGACACCAAACTTAATGACACTTATCAGAATGCGCTTAAGCGCGCCGCCCCAACCCAGCGCGATTTACTGAAAAAAGCGCAAATCTCATGGATAACCCTGCGCGATGCGGACTGCGCGTTAATCAGTTCCGGCACCGAAGGCGGTAGCGTCCAGGCGATGATTTCCAGCCAGTGTCTGACGGATAAAACCAACGAGCGTGAAGCGTTTCTCGCCTCGCTCTTACAGTGCGAAGAGGGCGATTTAAGCTGTCCGTTACCGCCTGCCAGTTAACGCACGCGGATCCCTTCAATAATCATCCGCTGCACGCTCTCCACCGTTTGGTTAAAAAAGGCTTCATCACGCAGCGTTGCGCCCGTTACCGCCTCAACCTGTGGGGCAAAGTCGGCGTAGTGCTGGGTTGAAGCCCAAATCATAAAAATCAGATGATGCGGATCGACCGGAGCCAGTTTCCCACTTTTGATCCAACCGGCAATCAGCGCCGATTTCTCATCAATTAGCGTTTTGAGATCGCCCGTTAATTCAGCCATCAATAAAGGCGCACCTGCCAGCATCTCCATACAAAACAGTCGTGAAGCCTGAGGGTAATCGCGCGACACTTCCAGCTTAAGGCGAATGTATTCTTTAATAGCCACCAGCGGCGCAAAGTCTTCGCGAAAAGCCTTCAACGGAGCCAGCCAGACGTCGAGGATTTGCCGCAAAACGGCAATATAGAGCACCTCTTTTGACGGGTAGTAATAAAGCAGATTCGTTTTTGACACACCCGCCTGCTCAGCGACCTGTTCGAGACGCGTGCCGTGGATCCCATATTGGGAGAAGATATTTAATGCCGCGGTTAATATGGCCTGGCGTTTTGCACTGACGGCCTGCGAGCGCTTACCTGTTTTTTTCTCTGCGCGTTGGACCATGCGCCCTCTCCTTCTTGTGAGGGCGTCAGCATACCAAATCACGCGGTGAATGGTTAAATTAAAGCGACTCCGGCGGTGCCTCTTGCACTACCCCTTTTTTCTTTTTGAACTTCAGTTCGCTGACCAGCACGCCAACAATAATGAATGCTGCGCCGAGCAAAGCCAGTAGCGGTAAGCGTTCCCCCGCCAGGCGACCAAAGATCCCCGCCCACACCGGCTCACCGGTATAAATGACCGTCGCGCGCGTCGGCGAAACGCTGCGCTGTGCCCAGTTCATGGTAACCTGAATAATCGCACTGAAAATCCCCAACCCCAGCGCCACCACCAGCAATCCCGTAGACATCGGGGGTACGGTCTCTCCGGCCGGTCCCATCGCAATAAACGCCACTATCGAAGCGGTTGCCAGTTGTACCACCGTTACCCGCCGCACATCCACTTTTCCCGCCCACGCGCTAATCAGGATAATTTCTGCCGCAATCGCCACCGCGCCGGCGAGTGTGATCCACTCTCCTTCGCCTAAAGCCAGCAAATTGCCTCCCGGTCCGGCGAGAAAAATCAACCCGATAAAGGCCAGCACAATGCCGACACACGGCATCAGGCCGGGCATACGCCCCAGACACAGCCATTGTAAAAGCGGGACCAACGGCACATACATCGCGGTAATAAACGCCGATTTACTGCTGGGAATAAACTGTAGCCCCCAGGTTTGCAGACTATAGCCCAACGCAATTGCGATACCGATCGCAACGCCTGCTTTGACTTCCAGCCACGTCAGTTTATGCAATGTGCGTAGTGACAAAAGCGCGACCGCCAGCGCAGCGGTGGCAAAACGCACGCCGACAAAGAAAAAAGGTCCGCTCAGGGTAACGGCATATTGCACGGCCAAAAACGTGCCACCCCAGAACATAGTGATCACAATGAGGATCGCTTCCTGAGGTTTAACAGAGAAGGAATAACGAGAAAGTAATGACATGAGACACCCGATTAACTGAATGTCGTTAGTCTGCGTTGCGTTTTGTTACAGTTCAACCTTGCAGACAAAAAAAACCGCCGGAAGAAACCGGCGGCGGTGGGTGGCTACGTAACGTCTGACTCTGATCCTCAGCCGTCACGGCATATCTGACAGCTAGCCCGGCAATTACGATTTGTTGTTGCCGTGGCTATTTTTGCCCCCTTTTTTGCCTGCCTCTGAAGCGCGTTGCGGGTCATTCTTAAAGTTGCCCCCGCTGTGCTGGCCACCTTTTCGACCTGCTTCTGATGCTCTTTCGCGATCTTCCGCAAAGTTGCCGGAACCGCCTCGATGGTTTGCCATTACTGACCTCCGTCATTGATTAGACATCATATTGCATAGGTACTGAGGAGTGATACCTCACGCAGCGTTACGGGCGATACCCTGAAAATAACTGCGTGGGATTAAGCATAGTGAAGCGTGGCCTGAGCAGCCGCTAACTGTAATATCCTGCAACAGGATTGGCGGTGATAGAGAAATAATCACAGCGAGAAATCAATAAGTCTTTCTTATGACTACCAAATTCCACCCGGTTAAATATGTATCATTTTGCAACAAGAGAAGTTGTTATAAAAATTGTTATAAATCAAAGAAGTGATTGTGAAATTTGCACTCCTGACAGTACGTCATATCTTTAAAGGTAGGTAGCGAGTCGCTACGGACACGGTTAACTCGAGGAGTAGTGTAAAATGGCAAAAGTTCTGGTGCTTTATTATTCCATGTACGGACACATTGAAACTATGGCCCATGCAGTCGCAGAAGGCGCAAATAAGGTTGATGGCGCGGAAGTGATTATTAAGCGCGTACCAGAGACCATGCAGCCGGAGATTTTCCTCAAAGCTGGCGGCAAAACACAAAACGCACCAGTCGCAACCCCGCAAGAACTGGCAGATTACGATGCCATTATTTTTGGTACCCCCACACGCTTTGGCAATATGTCCGGTCAGATGCGCACCTTCCTCGACCAGACTGGCGGGCTGTGGGCTTCAGGCGGCCTGTACGGCAAACTCGCCAGCGTATTCAGCTCGACAGGTACCGGCGGCGGTCAGGAACAAACCATTACATCAACCTGGACTACGCTTGCCCACCATGGAATGGTGATTGTGCCTATCGGTTACGCGGCGCAAGAGCTGTTTGATGTTTCTCAAGTTCGCGGTGGTACCCCTTATGGCGCAACCACCATCGCCGGAGGCGACGGCTCTCGCCAGCCAAGTCAGGAAGAATTATCTATCGCCCGCTATCAGGGTGAATATGTCGCAGGTCTGGCAGTAAAACTCAACGGCTAATCTTCAACAGGAGGATTCGAATGCCAACTCAAGAAGCGAAAGCCCATCGCGTCGGCGAATGGGCAAGTCTGCGCAATACATCGCCGGAAATAGCCGAAGCCATTTTTGAAGTCGCGCATTATGACGAGAAACTGGCGGAAAAAATTTGGGAAGAAGGTAGCGACGAGGTGCTCATCAAAGCCTTTAAGAAAACAGACAAAGATTCGCTCTTTTGGGGTGAACAGACTATCGAACGCAAAAACGTCTAGCGCTCAGACTCCCCCGCGAACACGGGGGAGTTTTTCTTTTACTTAGCCGCCTCATTCAACACGCTGTCGAACTTATCTATCGGGCAAAAGCCATCCGCATCTGTCGGACACCCTTTCAGCTCCAGCGTTACACGCTGCGCCGGGGATTTCAGAGTCAGAACGTCTGCATTACGCAACTGCTGCGAGCTCTGATACACGTACTCGATTTTCATCAGATCACGATTCGCGTTGCTGTCATGCCAGCGCTGGAAGACAATCTTCCCGCCAATCGGCGTACGCTCGTTCTGATCGTGAAGCTGGTACGGTTTGAAATCCAGCGCGGTGAGCAGCGATGCGATGTTTGAGTCATGCCCCACCAGCACGGTTATTTTTGGCGCTTTTACGCGTTCAGTAACCAGCGCATTATCAATATACTTCACCAGCGGTTTGGCGACATTCTGCGCCACTTCCGGGGAGGTGAACAGGCTGTCCTGATAGCCATTTTTCAGCTTCGACAGAACCTTCCACTGTTGATCGGATTTAATCTCGCCCCAGGCGACCTTATCCATCGGGAAGCCTTCGTAATATTGCAGCGTGAAGGCATCAACCAGCGAATTCCCGACCTTCAGCGGCCCCGAAACCCCAGGCTCCTGCTGGTATTTCGCGCTAAACGTATCTTTGGCATCGGTCAGGGAACACTGCTGTTTTTCTTTGCAGGATGGAGAGTCTTTGTAGTCGGTCATTTGCTCAAGCAACTGATAGCTGTCGTTGAGCTGCATTTGGCTACGCTCTTTCTCCATTGCCTGAACCGCCTGCTGGCTGAAGGCGGCGGAATCATCGGTGATCACCGGGTTAAAGGTGGGATCCATGGTGCCCATTTTTTCCTGATGATGGACCGGGACGTCGCAACCCGGGAAAGCACCGGTGACAAAGAACTGCGCCGTCGCGACCGTACGCTGCAGGCTGTTAGCATAGGTATAGACCGTACCCGGCGCCGGACATTCGCCCGATTTCACCATCCCCTGCTCTGCCAGCCACTCTCGCATATAGTGGCCCATATAGATTTCCAGCACGCCGCCTTTGGTGGTCAGTTGTCCGCCGGGGACATCCCATTCTGGCCATTGTTTGGGGGTGGACTGCTCAAGAACACTGCCATTATTGGCTAAAGGTGCGCGTAAGTTATGCCGACTCATCATCAATACTTGCTGAAGCTGATAGCCTTCCGGCGCGGTCTGCGCCTGCGCGGCGGTTGACATTAATACAGCCCCTGCCACGGCTGCGGCGATTAACGATTTATTCATCCCTACGACCTCTTGTTGTTATCAATCACAACAGAGTGTGACAGAAATATGACATATTTCCCGGAACGCTTTCGCAAAACGAACCATCTACGGTGTCGTTTTAATACCGAACTCGGTTTCTAATTTGCGAATGCCAAGCGGGGTGAAGGTGACGCGGCGACCACTCAGCTCCGTTTTTATCCATCGTTTTTCAATCAGCCAGCGTAGCAGCGATGCGCCAAGCACGCCGCCGGGATGGTAACGTCGTTCACTCCAGTCCAGACAACCGCAGGTTAATTTCCGCCGCGATGCGCTCGCAGCAAGGACAATCCCCATTTGTGCCAGTTTTTCCTGCCCAAGAGAGGTCAGCGTTTCACCATCCGGCGTTAACCATTGACGGGAAACCAGCGTATCGAACAGCCTCACCGCCACCTCGCCAGCAAGATGATCGTAGCAGGTTCGGGCATGTCGTAAGCCTGGCGGCGTCGTGATTTTTCGTGGCGTAGATGTAGCCCACGCCACGCCCATCAGGCGCTCCAGCAGTTCAGCGATATCGGAGCCTGCAAGGCGAAAATAACGATGCCTGCCCTGCGCGAGCGCCACAACAAAACGTTGTTCGCACAGACGCGCCAGATGCGCACTGGCGGTTGACGCTGACACATCCGCCACTGCGCTGAGCTCGGTCGCGGTCCAGGCGCGGCCATCCATCAGGGCGCACAACATTCGCGAGCGCGATTTATCGGCCATCGCCGCCGCGGTGAGCGCCATTCGCGACTCCAGAGCGCTCTCTTCCTCACTTAACATCACTGATGCCATAGCGACCTCTTTGACACTGAATGTCTGAATTAACGATGCCATGAATGCGTTCTAAAGTCACCGCACAGGTCACACCGCACGCAGCATCATCTCGATACCCAACCCGACCAAACAAAACAGAAAACAACGTTTAAACACGAGCGGAGAAATAACCCGTCGTACACGGGTTCCTAACCACTGACCAATCAGCGCGGGAACAATGGCCAAAGCCGATAAGCTCAACGACTGTACGGGCAGCGCGTTGTGCCACCACAGACCAAGCGCCAAAGCCAATGTCGAAAACGTAAAAGAGATCCCGAGCGCCTGAACCAGTTCATCCTTCTCAAAACCCAATGACTGGATCCAGGGCACGGCGGGCATCACAAACACACCGGTTCCACCAGTCAATAAGCCAGTAACAAATCCTATGACGAGGGAGTACGGTTTTTCATGCTGCGGAGCCACTGCGATTTTCTTTCCGGCCAGCGTCCAGATAGCGTAAGCCACCAGCGCCACGCCAAGCGCAAACTGGGTACGGGTGGTATCGCCGCCGGTAATCCAGGCGCTGGCAAGCAGTGTCGCCACCACCACCGTCAATAACATTGGCCACAGTCGTTTGACTAATTGACGCGTATTTCCGCCACCGCCAAACTGAAACAGATTGCTAATCAGCGAAGGCAACAGCAGCATGGCCGCCGCCGCAACCGGCGAAATAAGCGATCCGAGGATCCCCATAGCCACGGTGGGCAATCCCATACCAGTGACGCCTTTTACCATCCCGGCGAGGACAAACGTGGCGGCAATCATCATCACCAGAGCGGGCCCAAACGCTAACGAACTCGTCATGTTGCACTTTCCTGAAAAAGAGAAGATGACCCATTCTGGACGTTAATCGCGGCACTCGCTTCGCCAGGCAACGAAATATGTCTTCCCGCTTACGGGTAATAATATAAAAATGCCGGGTTTCCCCGGCACATTATCAGAACGTTTTGGCCCACCACAGCCGAAGCTTCATGCCCCAGTAGCTGGTCCAGCCGCTGGTTGTTGACACCACCCGACCTTGTGACACTACCACCAGCGTGGGCGTGACGCTAATCGCCCAACTGCGGGAAATTGCCCCGTTCGCATCATTGATGACCGGAAAGTCCACGCCTTTACGCGACAGCCAACGAGACACCTCAGCTTCACTGCCGGAGCGTAACGCAATGGTCATCACGTTTGCCCCTTCCGAACGCAGCCTGGCGACTTCCGGCGTCGTGAAGCGGCAAACGCCGCACCAGCTCGCCCAGAAATAAAGCAGCACCGGCTCGTCTTTGCTGAGCGCCGCCAGCGTGACGGTTTCACCATCCAGCGTTTGCAAAGGCGTGCTGTCAAAAGAGCCAGGGAGCTGCGGCGCGCGCCAGACATCCATCAGCAGCATCGCCCCTGCCAACAGCGCCAGTAAGATCAGCCCTTCGCGCAGCCAGCGGCGCAGTTTACTGAGCATTGGCCGCCGCCAGCTTTTCTTTGACCACTTCCTCAAGGGTTTCCCACGGCACCGCACCGGGAATAAGCTCATCACCAATAATCGTTGCGGGGGTGCCCTGCACGCCCACCAGTCGCGCCAGTTGCAGGTTAGTGCTTAGCGTTTCAGCGCTTTGGGCACCCAGCGTCACCGGACTGGCTCCCGATTTTTCCTGCGCCTGTTTGATACTGACATCGGTATGGTAACCCTTTTTCTGCATCAGTTTTTCATGTAGCGCCAGAAACTGCTGCGGATGCTCAAGCCAGGTGGTCAGCACGGTCCGCGCCGCCAGTTCCGAACTTTCCCCTTTAAACGGCAGCGGTTTAATCACGACCGCCACGTCAGGATATTTCTGCACAATTTTTTCCAGCATGGGATCCAGTTGCTTGCAGTACGGGCAGTTGTAATCGGTGAAGTTTATCAGGGTCAGTTTCGCCTGCTTAGCGCCAATCCGCGGGCTGTTGGGATCGTTAAACAGAGCCTCCTGGATTAATGCTTCAATTTGCTTTTCCTGTTCCGGGGTAAACGGTGCAGGCTCTTTCGCTACGCTGACGGCAGAAAACAGGGTTAACAGCAGAACAATCATTATTTTCATGGGGTTACTCCTTTGGCATCGGTCAACGTTTGCAATACCGCATCGCGGGTCAACAACGTTGGTAACGCCTGGCCTTCCGGCAGACCGGGGCCATAAATTTGGTTATACGGCACAGCAACCTGGCCGCGTTTTTTCAGAAATTCGGTGATGGCTTCAGAAGGGAGCGTCCAGTCGCCGCGCAGCGCCACTACATCCGGCTGTTGCAAAGCGGCCTGTACGTCATCTTTATGCAACACGTTGTATTTGTTTACCTTACAAGTGATGCACCAGTCGGCAGTGACGTCAATGAACACACGCTTATGTTGCGCCAGCGCATCCTCA
Source organism: Citrobacter sp. RHBSTW-01044 (assembly GCF_013781945.1). Classification (NCBI taxonomy): domain Bacteria; kingdom Pseudomonadati; phylum Pseudomonadota; class Gammaproteobacteria; order Enterobacterales; family Enterobacteriaceae; genus Citrobacter; species Citrobacter sp. RHBSTW-01044. The sequence continues at coordinate 3,041,133 of NZ_CP056180.1, forward strand.
ATCGCCTGCTCGCTAAGCGGTTGCCAGTTCACGCTTTCTTTAGCGCTAGCGTGTCCGGCCAGCCCTAAATGCGGGAGCAGCAACGTCGCAAGCCAGATAGCCGAACCCAGCATCATGACACCGAGAAGACGCCGCAAAATATTCATCCAGCGTCCCGGACGCGGCAAACGCAGCGCCAGACCGGGACGCAGAGCCACAAGCAGCCACGGCAAGCTCATCCCCAGGCCGAGTGCGATAAACAGTCCCCACAACGTTGGCAGCGAAGCGGTCAATGCCACCGCTACCGCCGTTCCGAGAAACGGGGCGCTGCACGGCGTGGCGAGCAGGGTCGCAAATGCGCCTTGCCAGAAATGTCCCGACAAGCCGTTGCCACCGTGAGTCGCCAGCGTGGTGGTCATCGCCGAAGGCAGGCGGAATTCAAACCACCCGAACAGGCTGGCGCTGAACGTCAGCATCACCACGACCATGACGCCAATGAACCACGGGTTCTGAAACTGGATCCCCCAGCCCAGCGCCTGATTGGTTAAACGTAGCACTGTCATCAATAGCGCCAGGGCCATAAAGGAGACCAGGATCCCGGCTACCGATGCGAGGAATTGACGGCGGATCTGGCGACGGCTTTTTTCCTCAACCAGCAAAATAGAGCCCAGTTTCATGCCGAGAACCGGTAACACACAGGGCATCAGGTTGAGGATCAAACCGCCCAGCAGCGCCATTAGCACCACCTGCCACAATGGGAGTGAGGCGTTCTCAATAACCGGGGCTTCGCCAATCGCAAGACGACTTTCCTGGGCAACACCGTTATCTGCCAGCACCAGCGTGACCGACTTACCGCGTAAATCCGGCGCGCCTTCCCCCCAACCGTCATGAACAGGTACCGTGGCGCGTAACGTCTCACCTGCGACGTGAATTTGCGGCATGCCAAAATCAGCATCATCAACGGCGTCCAGATACAGCCCAGGCGCAGTCCAGCCTCCCGCGCGGTGAGCCTCAACAACCAGCTCGCCGGCCCGTGCGCCAGCGCGCAAAGTATCGGTCAGGCCGCTGGCAAGCGGGATCTGCCCCATTGCCTGCGCATAGTCATGCGCAAAAGTCGGGTCCTGGGTCGTGGAGGTCACGGAAAAAGGAAAATCCGTCAACAAGCAAACGTTGCTACAGGTGGATAGCGTCAAAACACCGCTAAGCGTGGCGGGCGATCTGCCGCGCACAACCATCGGGAATGTCACATTATCGTGATAGCCCTGGGTCGTGATATTAGCGACCTCAAAGCGTGCAGGGGTTGGCCAGAACCAGTCGACCGCAGGCATTTCCCCTTGCCAGGCGATAGATGGCGCGACGCCTCCCTCGCCCGGCGAACGCCAGTAGGTTTTCCAGCCGTCCTCCAGTTTAACATCCAGCAACAGACGAGTTTCGCCGCCTGAGGACGTATCAGCGCGTAACCGTACGCTGGCGTGATCGTTATCGGGTGAACGCAGCCAGCCGGGTTCAGCCGCCCAGGATACGGGCAGCCATAGCAATAACAGACAGAGCAGCGCCTGCCTGAAAACAGTCATCATATATTTTCTCCGTGAATAATTATCTAACAGTCAGCAACGGCTGTTCTGTCATTCACGGAAGACGCAAAATCGCAGATGTACCCTTAGCGTGGGCGGCGAGATGGCTCGCGGTGGGAAAAAAGGCAGACGAAACGCCCGCACTGGCGCCAGCAGCGACAGTAGCAGACACAGCACCAGAATAGCGCCTTCGAACAGTACCGGGGGCGCCGCCAGTAATGACTTCGCACTCAGTTCACAAGGGGTAACGGACGAGGCCTCATCGGTCTGCGCTTGTCCGCTTACGACCACGCTTGTGGCAACGGTGTCCATCTGCAACGCGTGCAGGCCCGCCATGCGTTGTGCGGTACAAACCATCACCACAACACATGCCAGACAGAGGAACCACCATCCCATCCGTTGACGTTTCGCCATTATACCCTCACTGATTGATGCGAGTTATCTTAACCACTCACCAGGTTTTGGCAACCTTTGCGCTGTAAAGTTATGTCCTGTCATCAGCAGGATATACCGCGATTTCAATCAGATTGAGATCGGGATCTCTGACGTAAACCGAGCGAATCGGTCCCATCGCACCGGTTCGTGCAACCGGCCCCTCAACAATATCGACCCCGTGCGTTTGAAACGTGGCTATCACCTCTTCCAGCGCACGCGTGGTGATAAAACACAAATCCAGCGCCCCCGGCGTTGGCGCGTAAGCTTTGGGTTCAAACTCCTTTCCCCGAATGTGGAGGTTAATTTTCTGATTGCCAAAGACGAAGGCTTTCCGCCCTTGCGCGAAGGTTTCCAGCCTCATCCCTAAAAGTTCGACATAAAAACGAACGCATGCCTCTTCATTATTGGAGGTCAATACCAGATGATCCAGGTGGTCAATCATAGCGATATCCATTTTGGTTGCTCATCTCAGACACTTACCCTATTCATTCACACGCTACAAGAAAAAGAGAATCTTACGGCTGCGTTGACAGAACATAGCGCAAGGCGTTGCGGCTCACGTTTTATAAATTAAATGATAATTAATCATATTTTTGTTTTTATTTATTACAATATAACATTGCCAAAATAATTGCGGAAATATCACGGAAGTGATCATTCACTATTTACGAAGAGTACCAAAGGATATTCGCAGAACAGTACATAAATACTGTCCCGCTACGTATTGATGCGTAAATGAAAGTAAGGGTCAGCGCATTTTTAGGTGATTATCGTATTATAGCCCGACGCAATGAAGAGCGTATTCATTCGCAGAAAATTTGTTTATTGAATGTTATTTAGAGTATATGGAAATGAAAAAATATTTATTACCCCTGATTGGGTTACTTTTTACCGTTAGCGCTCAGGCAGCACCATTTACCGACGGCAAAGAGTTTATCTCACTGGAAAAACCCGTCGCTTCAGCCCCGGCAGCGCTGAAGTTTTTCTCATTCTATTGTCCTTCCTGCTATCAGTACGATGAAGTTTTTGAAATCACTGATAACGTGAAAAAAGTTTTGCCTGCTGACGTCAAACTCACCGAATACCACGTCGACTTTTTAGGCCCTCTGGGGCAAGACATGACGCACGCCTGGTCCGTCGCCATGCTGTTGAACGTGCAAGATAAAGTTAAACCGTTGCTTTTTGATGCCGTGCAGAAAAAACAAACCATTAAATCGGCGGACGATATACGTAACGTATTTATCAGCGCGGGCGTCAGTGCCAGTGATTATGATGCTGCATGGAATAGTTTTGCCGTGAAATCACTAACCGCCAAACAGCAAGAAATGGCTAAAGCCGTAGATTTAACCGGTGTGCCCGCCATTTTTATCAACGGTAAATATATGATCAATCCGAAAGGACTGAAATCTGATGACCTTAACGCGTTCGTACAAAACTATGCTGATACGGTCCGCTTCCTGAACACTAAATCCTGATGTTTAGCTAATCTCACTATTCGCACCACACAACAGACGTCATAACGTTAAAAAGCGCTGTTGGTGGTGCAACGCCCGCATCGTTTATAGCAATATCCTCCCTTCCCGGTTGGCATTCTCCGTTATCAGGATTACCCTAAACTTAGCGGTGATACCTGTTGTCAGGGTTCACCTTCTGCAAGTGTTGATTTACACGAGAGAACGCTATGGAATTAAAGGATTATTACGCCATTATGGGCGTGAAACCGACAGACGATCTCAAGACAATCAAGACCGCCTATCGTCGACTCGCCCGGAAATATCATCCTGATGTCAGCAAAGAGACTGACGCGGAGGCCCGGTTTAAAGAGGTTGCTGAAGCCTGGGAAGTCCTGAGTGATGAACAGCGACGCGCCGAGTACGACCAGTTGTGGCAGCACCGCAACGACCCACAGTTCAACCGTCAATTCCAACAAGGAGAGAATCAACGCTATAACGCCGAAGATTTCGACGATATCTTCTCCTCCATTTTTGGTCAGCATGCGCAACAGTCTCGCCAGCGTCATGCCAGCCGCGGGCACGATATTGAAATTGAAGTCGCCGTATTCCTCGAAGAAACGCTTACTGAGCATAGCCGCACGATCAGTTACACCCTGCCGGTTTACAATGCGTTCGGCATGGTCGAACGTGAAATTCCTAAAACGTTGAATGTGAAAATTCCGGCTGGCGTCGGTAACGGTCAGCGTATTCGTCTGAAAGGCCAGGGCACCCCCGGTGAAAACGGCGGACCAAACGGTGATTTGTGGCTGGTGATTCATATCGCGCCACATCCGCTGTTCGATATTGTTAACCAGGATCTGGAAGTGGTCGTTCCCCTGGCGCCGTGGGAAGCCGCGCTGGGCGCGAAAGTAACCGTTCCGACGTTAAAAGAGAGCATCCTGCTGACCATTCCTGCGGGCAGCCAGGCCGGGCAGCGGTTACGCATTAAGGGCAAAGGTCTGGTAAGTAAAAAACATACCGGCGATTTGTATGCGGTGATCAAAATCGTCATGCCGCCGAAACCTGACGACGCCAGCGCCGCCCTGTGGCAGCAGTTGGCGGATGCACAAAAGACCTTTGATCCGCGCAAAGAGTGGGGGAAAGCATAATGGCTAACGTCACCGTCACCTTTACCATTACCGAGTTTTGTCTGTACACCGGTGTGTCAGAAGAAGAGCTACATGAGATTGTCGGCTTAGGGGTGATAGAACCTCATGAAGACGAGACTTTTGACGATCATGCGCTGACCGTCATGCGTCGCGCGATACGCCTGCGTCAGGAGCTGGAACTTGACTGGCCGGGAATTGCCGTTGCGCTGACATTGCTGGAAGAGAACGCTCAACTGCGGCAGGAAAATCGCCTGCTGCGCCAGCGATTGTCTCGCTTTATCAGCCATCCTTAGTGTGTCAAGGCCAGCATGGTGCTGGCCCTTTTATTATCCGCAACCCGCTCTTAATGACATTGCGCAGCAGATGGCATACAGTCAGCGATAAGAATTATCTCAAACAATAAGACGTTGAACCATGCAGCTTAAGCCCCTCACAAAAGGTCGTTTTCACAATATCTGGCAGCAGGATGATGCCTTAATTGAGAAGATATTCCAGGAGTTGCTCTCTGAAACACAGATTATCCAGGAAGATGACTATCTTTACCGCCAGGGACAGGTAGTCGATCGACTAATCATGGTGCAGTCAGGGAGAATTTCTCTGCGTTATAGCGCGGAGAATGGTCGCCGTTTTCAACTGGGTGCAATGGAATGTGATGAGCAACTGTTTGGCGAAATGGAGTTTTTTACCGGGTATCGTTGCCAGCTTGATATCGTAGCCGAAGAACCGCTGACCGTGGCGGTATGCAACTGTGACCGTCTGGAGGAAGCGCTGAACCGGCATCCCAGACTGGCGATATTTTTCGCCAGCGCAATGGCCGTTGATTATCAGGATATGCTGGAAATCTTCCTGCACCGGATGCTCTACCCTATCGTACATAACGTGGCGTATGACCTGTATCGCCAGCATCAGGACAAGCAGCCAATGGATGGTTTTCATAAAAAATACCAGGAAGCTGAGCGATTCGGCACCACCGACCGGGTCTATCGGCGGGCGGTGAAAGCGCTGACGGATGCCGGACTGGTAACGCGCACGAAGCAAGGACTGGAGATTAAGGATCTGGATGGGCTGCGTAAATTTCTCGGCAATGACATCATTGACTGACACACCAACCCTGGCAAACGGAGCATTGGTGTGTCATTTCAGCGCAATCAGAACTTATAGGTGAGGTTGAAATAGTGACCCAGTCCGGTGGTACGCCCTGCTCCACCGTGGTTTTCCATCAATGCCATGTTGCGGAAATATTTTAAGCCATAACCTACTGCATAATGCTCTGAATGCCAGTAGATGCCGTTATACCATTCAATCGCGTTATTGCTATATAACGGCTGGTTAGCAATCTTGTTCGCGGCGAACTGGTAGTCAAAGTAACCCTGATAGTTCAAATAACTGCCGTTGGCGAATGTATAGAACGGCGTCGACCAGTTGGTCGAGAACATGTAACCATCCCACTTGCCTTCGTTATCCGCACCGTAATTTTCACGTACATAGTGCGCATAAATGTTCATTCCCACCAGACCAAACCACGGCACTTTAACATCCGTGCCAAGACCAACGTAATGCTCAAATAATTCCCGGTCACCAATGTTATTTACCGTTGCGATATAGAATTCGTTAAATGGCCCAACGGATAAATCTTTATTAAAAATGGCGTCGAGGGAAAAACGTGGAGATATCTTGGCAAAGAAGTTATCACCCCCGTGACGATCGTCCTGCTCGCGATCCAAAATATCAAAAAAATCCACATAACCATACAGATCGATAATCCCGGATCGTGCGCCAAACTCCAGCTCAAGATAGGTGTCATTACGAATACCATAAGGCACTTTCGCGTCCACACTTTGCATTAAGTTCATTTGCATCCAGTTAAAATCATTTTTGCGGATGTTGCCATCGGCATAATCAGCCGCAAGCGCTTGCGTACAGCACATCGCAATTACCGCACCCAGAACTGTTTTTTTCATCATTGATTTATTTTTCTTCAGCATTTTCAATTCCTTTGAGCAAGGTTGAGTGTCGCCCCACCAGATAAATGGCGTGACGGCGGGCTATCTAATTAAAGAGGTAAGCGTTATTACTGTGTTTAATTACGTTTGAGTTTTAATGTACCCATCAACATAATAAAGATAATTAAATACAACACCGGTATTGCGTACATGATTTTCTGCAACCCCATAGTTTTTTCCATTAGCGCACTGATCGCCGGACTAAACATGGCGCCAGCACTACCGCTAATTAAAATATAAGAAACGTTCTGGCTACTCGCGCGCTTCACGAAAGAAACCCCGTAGGCAATAAAGGAGTTATACAGCGCTGCGCAGACAAACCCGTAACTATAGGCCAGATAATCAAGCCCGGAGATATTTTCCTTCGTGACAATGATGGTGGTAATAACGCAAGCTAACAAAATAATGCTAAGCAAGAAATAATGTATCTTTACGCGGGAAACAATAACGGTTGAGACTAACGCGCCGACCAGCGCAGCACCCCAGTATTGCGTAATAATATTACCTGCTTCTTCGAAGGGAATACCAAATTTGTTCTTCACAAATAATGGTGCCCAGGTCAGGAAGGTATACAGCGCCAACATACCTAAGAACAGGCCAATGCCTCCGCTGATAATCCCTGGATTCCACTCGGATTTCACCGGGTCTGCGCTATCCGCTGCAGGAGCCGTTTCACAGGCGGTAAAGCGGGTGAGAGCCACAACGCCCAACGTGAGTAAGGCCACTATGCCTACGCTAAGATAGCTGTAACTCCACGACATATTGTGCGTCAGGGCGAAGGTGGTAATCAGCGGGAAAACTACGCCCGCGACGTTAAAGGTGGCGTCCTGCACCACCAGCATCGTACTTTGAATGCGATCCTGCCAAACCGACACCACGATCGTTCCCGCCACGCACAGACCAATCCCGCCGCAGAAACCCACCAGGGTCATGGCGACCATCACCGGCCATAAGCCAGGGCTTAAGTGCATTGCGAGAGCGCAGAGGAACACTATCGAATAGATAATGAGCGTCATACGCTTAACGCCGATTTTCTCAATCAGGAAAAAGGCGGCGATGGTCCCGGCTAAAGCCCCACCGTTAAGCAACGAAAATATCGAGGCGACGGTATTCACATCGGCACTGTAGCGTACTGCAATCGGTTCAATCAGCATGCCAAACTGACTGGCAAATCCTGCCATAATAAAATTTGCCAGAAAACTAATCAGCGTAAGTGCTATTTTATTCTTCATATAATGCCATCTCTGATTGGTTCATTTAAATGCTGATGCTAAGCCGTAACAGCTGTATTTAGCGCCAGCTCTATCATATTTTTAAAGGTTAACTGCCGTTCTTCCGCCGTTGTTTCTTCTCCTGTCAGGCAATGATCGGATACGGTTAATATAGCCAACGCTTCAATATTAAACTGATGCGCTAAAGCGTATAACCCTGCCACTTCCATATCCACACCCAGCACACCAAACTTTTCCAGTGCAGGTATTAAATTTTCGTCAGGATCGTAATAAAGATCGCCACTGAAGACATTGCCGACTTTAACGTCAATACCTGCCTTCTGCGCCAATGCCCACGCCTGCTGCAATAATGGGAAATGGGCAGATGTCGCCATCGTGTAGCCCGCGCTACGTTTTAAATTTGTGACGGAATCCGTTCCGGCGGCGACGGCAAGAATAATATCTCGCATTTTGACATGATGTTGTGTTGCCCCCAGGCTGCCGACACGAATAATTCGCTGTACACCGAAGTCATGTACCAGTTCATGAGCATAAAGCGTCATTGACGGAATACCCATGCCATGTCCCATCACCGAAACAGGTTGCCCAAAATAAAGACCGGTATAGCCCAGCATATTGCGTACATTGGTGACTTCGCGGTAATCCATTAGATAATTTTCAGCAATAAACTTAGCGCGAAGCGGATCGCCCGGCATAATAACGGTTGGCGCAAAATCACCCGCTTTGGCATTAATATGTGCAGTCATAACAATTCCTGAATTATGTGTATTGAAGATATGCAGGGATTGTAACCAGCGGTTTGCAGAGGATTGAGGACAAAAGTCCTGCTCAGAGGATCGGCCTCTCATTTCTGAGAGTTAGTGTTGCGGGCAGATGGAAAAGCAGAAAACAGCGTCCCCGCCGCGCAGGCAGGGAAAACGCGCAGGACTATCAGGATTTATCGTTCTGTCTGAACAATAGAGCGGTGTAACGAGTATTCACTTTCCCGCTACGCTTACCATCTGGCCCGAAATAGCGATCGTTTCTACACAGACGCTCGGTGCCAGTCTGGTTAGTCCGGTCGTTGCTGCGTATGCTGACAATGGCAAAACGCTCATCACTAGCAAGATGCTAACTTTTGTCATCGTGTTGTCCTTATCTCATTTTGCTTTCGCCGGATAACAGTCCCAACAATGACATATTAAACTAAAGAGTTGTAAATATTTCGGTAAGATTAAATTTTTTATATGCTTTTTCTTTTATAGTGCCATTCGATATCAACGTGCTCATTTCAGTGACAAAATTTATAATATCATCACACTTGCTGTTATCGGGTAAATCGGTGTAATTATAGTTCCACCATTTTATTTTTAACAACTGTTCAATAATATCTGACTCAAATCTGTATTTGATAATTTTCGCAGGAACCCCTGCGACAATAGCATATGGAGGCACATCTTTAGTAACAACGGAATTTGCTGCAACAACAGCACCATCACCAATTGAAATACCACCTTTTAAAACGACATCATTGCCAATCCAGACATCATTGCCAATCGTTGTATTTTTAGGCTTTGTAATAAATGGTTTCAATACCCAGTTTTGTCCGAACTCGTTGGCAGCGTATTTATCAAACTCGCCATTATAAGTAAGCATATGAGTTGTAAAACGATTCATAGGATGGTTTCCTCCCATGATTTTTACGTTTGATGCAATACTACAAAATCTTCCGATATTTACATTACCCGGAAAATAACAGGTTGGAAATGAAAACGCACCAACGCTAGAAAAACTTTTTACTGGCATTGTGGAATATTGTTCAGCAATAACATCAGCTTCAATTCTAATTTTGTCACCTTTCGCGAACAGTAACAAATTTCTTTCTTTATAAACTTTCTTACCTCTATGATTCAAAAAGATATCGTTATCCATGCAAAATTCATAGTGCTTCCGAGTCCATCTAAAAACAAAAATTTCATTTGTGTCTTCTGAAAAATTATAGAGTCTGGTTTTCATACTGTTATTGTCTGCTTTTATTTGAAAATCTACGATTAGATTAAAGATACTCTAAACCCTAACCTTAATCAACTATTACAGTATGAAATAATCCATATTGTAAATCACCTTGTTGTGACATTTACTCTTACCACTCATAATTTAGTTTCTATAATATTCTGCTTAGAGAATGAATACAGATATGTTTTGAGACGTCGTTTTCAAAAACAAAATGTCAGATGCTTTTCTATTAGGGCAATCCAGGTAATGAAGAAAAAAATGCAGCCTCAGTTGCAAATACCTGGCAGCCCAATAGGATGCAATTCTTTTTTCTGTCCCAAGAAGACGCTGAAAACCTTAGTTCTCGCGACAGCCTGACCTTCTGCGCGAAGAGTTTTGTTAAGTGTTTCTGCCTGATTGCACTCTGTGGTGGCCGCCCAAACACCCATTTATAACCCGTAATGAGAATAGCTCCGTATGCAATTGCGAGTCTGTCTCTTACTGCTCAATATTGTTTTTAATGTGGTCTTATTGTTATTATCATTTTCCGTTCTAAATTTGAGTTATGCTGCCATGATCCCATTTAGGTTTAGTGAGATGACTCCCGCCGATATTCCTGCTGTTCAGTCGTTTCTTGTTGAGCATCTTAATTTATACTTCAATGCCGGTAGAGCCATGCCTTCTGCCGAAGAAGATCTCTTTGATCTCGAACAACAGTATATCTTGCAGGAAAGGAATTCATTGCTTTGCGCGTGGAGTGAAAACCAGGAATTAATCGCCACACTGGCAGTATGTCAATATGATGATCGTATTACTGAACTACGTGGTCGCTATAACTTGTCTGAAACGGCGGAAATTTGTCGTTGTTACGTGGATGAGCGCTACCGCAGACAGGGGATCGGAAGTCAGTTGTTTGCTTTAGCTGAGGTATTCTGTCAGCAACATCAATATAAGACTTTGTATCTCCACACACATCATTTTTTACCCGGAGGGTATTATTTCTGGTTGCGTAACAATTTTAACGTGATTATGGATATGCAGGATGAATGGCAATTGGTACATATGGAGAGTACACAAAAAAAAGAGTCAAGCGCTGATATGCGGAACTTTTGATGGTGATCAATATGTTTCATACACAGAAGTTTCAGCATGCGTGTAATTTGATCAATATCAACCAATTCTCATTTAGCTTCCTGTTGCTATTTTCATTTACAACATCGCAGTAACCAACAAAATTATAACTCACTGTATTAAATGGGTATTTTTTTCTACACCACTACCTTTTATCTCTTACCCTCTATGGTTGACCTTGTTAACAATTGCCGCTAGAGTCGCTTTCGACAGCATTTCATTACATTTTTGTATATGAATAGGAATATGGTGAGAATTATTCAATTCAATTCCATAACTGCCCCCGCAACTGTAGGCGGATGCAGAATATCCCTGTGTGGCTCATAAACCACAGGTCACTGTAAAGTTCATCTTTATGGGAAGGCCGATATTCTGATTACCGTGAGTCAGGAGACCTGCTGTCAAAGGTATATGCCATTGAGTGGACGGGATGGTCCATGGGATGAATTATTTGACGCAAGCGGTAGTGTATTTATGAATAAGATTTTGGCTGAGTAAAGCTTATTTGCATTTTTTGCATATCTTCATTCTTAAATTTCACGATTCAATGTCATCTATCTTCATGTCTCCTCCCGATATATGGAATGAAATAAGCCATGACCAGACCTTTAGATTCTGGCATCAACGGGACGATGATAATGCACGCTAATTCTACCTTTTACTTCTCTAAAAAAACGCTTCTGGCTATTTTTGGCACGACTGCTCTCCTGCTTACTTCCGGTTTTTCCGAGGCAGCAAAAACCGAATATCCTCTGACGATTAAAAACTGTGGCCGCGATATTACCTTCAATCAGGCACCAACGCGCGTGGCGACGGTGGGTCAGAACAGTACCGAGATTCTCTATTCACTGGGGCTGGCCGATCGCGTCGTGGGTACTTCGCTGTGGTTTGGCCCGGTACTGGAGGCTTATAAAACAGCAAACGAAAAAGTCGCCGTTATCGCGCAAAATATTCCAAGTTTTGAAGGGATCGTGGCGAAAAAACCGGATCTGATCGCCAGTCAGTTTGAGTGGCAAATCGGCCCTGCTGGCACGGTTGCCTCTTACGAACAGTTTAGTGAACTCAAAATTCCCGTTTACACCGCGCCAGCTGACTGTGCGAAAGATAACGAAGATGGTGGTGATGGTGTCCGTAAGGGCATGTTTGATATTGCCATGGTGTATCAGGAAGTCGCCGATCTGGCGAAAATCTTCGATGTTCAGGATAAAGGCGAGGCGTTGATTGCCAGCCTTAAAGCACGTGAAGCCGCAGCGAAAAACAAAATTACCGGAATGAATGAGAATGTTTCCGCCGTGTTCTGGTTCTCAAGCGCCGACCTCCAGCTTGACCCTTACGTTGCCGGGAAGTTTGGTCCGGCGGCATGGATCGCCCAAACGCTGGGAGTGAAGAATGTGATTGACTCTGCTGAAGAGTGGCCAACGGTGGGTTGGGAAACCATCGCAAAAGCGAATCCTTCACTCATTGTGCTCGGTGAAATGAGCCGTCGCCGCTTCCCGGCGGATGACTGGAAGGTCAAGATGGAATACCTCAAGTCCGATCCTGTCGCCAAACTGGTTCCTGCCGTCAAGGAAAACCATCTACCGGTCATTGACGTACAGACCATGAATGCCGGGATCAGAACTATTGATGGTGTGGAAAAACTGGCTGATGCCCTTGTTGAATATGGCTTAGCACATCCGCAGGCTGCTCATTAATCTACGTTTTGCGCTATATCCTCACACGGTATAGCGCATCTCCGTTACTCAGGAACGCAGATAATCATGAGTGATTCACGCAGGATGCGTCGCGCTGTTGGTCAGCTTGCGGTGAGAGTCAGTGGGCATGCCGTTTGGGTCAGTGCGCTAATGTGTGGCGTGCTGCTGGCGGGGATTTCCATCGGCGAAACGCTTATCCCCTGGCAGCATGTTCTCAGCACGCTGGCAAATCATCTTTTTGATACACACTATCCTGTCGATGCGCTGGATGCAGGGATCGTCTGGAACTACCGCCTGACCCGAGCGCTGGTCTCGGCCAGTTGCGGCGCGTGCCTGGCTGTTTCCGGCGTAGTGTTACAGTCGCTGCTACGCAATGCGCTCGCCGAACCCTATCTACTGGGGATTTCTGCCGGAGCGTCCACCGGGGCGGTGCTGATTGCTCTCACTGGACTTGGGGCTGGCATCATCAGTATGTCATTGGGCGCTTTCATTGGTGCGCTGACGGCATTTCTGTTCGTTGCGCTATTGGCGATGGCCGCTGGCGGTAGACAAGGTGGGGGTGTAACAACCCAAATCATCCTTGCCGGGATCGCCAGCTCCCAGCTTTTCAATGCGATTACATCGCTTATCATCACCCGCTCAGCAAACGCCGAGCAAGCACGCGGTATTATGTTCTGGCTGTTGGGCAATTTGAGCGGTGTACGCTGGCCCGATGTAGTCTTAGCCATTCCTACCGCTCTGGTCGGTATCGCGCTGTGCTTCTGTTATGCCCGCCATCTTGATGCTTTCTCCTTTGGCGCGGAGTCTGCGGCATCGCTGGGCATCCCGGTAAAACGTACCCGTGCAGTACTGATTGCCGCCGTCACCGGCATGACGGCGATTATGGTCTCCATTGTGGGTGCGATCGGCTTTGTCGGTCTGGTGATCCCTCATGCTGCTCGTCTGCTGGTCGGCAACCAGCATCATCGACTGCTGCCGGTTAGTGCGCTTACCGGAGCTATTTTCCTCATTATCGCTGATGTTATTTCCCGCACGTTACTACCCGGTCAGGTACTCCCAATAGGCGTGATCACGGCTCTGGTTGGCGCTCCTGCGTTTTCAATCATTCTGATTAGAGGAAACCAGAACAAATGACGGTGAATCTCGTACAGCCACTCGTTACCTCTGCGCAAGTCGTTATTGAAGCCTGTAATTTGTACTGGAAGGTAAAAGGTAAGACGATTGTTGAAGATATTTCACTCAGCGTAACGCCCGGCGAGTTTGTCGGCATCATCGGTCCCAACGGCTCGGGCAAAACGTCACTGATTTCACTGCTGGCCGGTTTGCTGAAGCCAACTTCCGGGCGTATCACCCTGCAGCAAAAGGCGCTCCAGCATTATTCGCGGCGTCACCTTGCGCAGCGGGTGGCATTGGTCGAACAACAGGCAGAAACCAGCGAGCGTCTTACCGCTTTACAAGCCGTTTCTCTGGGGCGCACGCCCTGGCTTAGCCTGCTCTCGCCCTGGTCCGCCAAAGATGACGATATCGTGCAAACTATGCTGGAGAAGGTCGATCTCCGTGAATTACAGCACCGATCCTGGCATACCTTTTCCGGGGGAGAAAAACAGCGCCTGCATATCGCCCGGGCGCTGGCGCAGCAGCCGCAGTTGTTACTGATGGATGAACCCACTAACCATCTCGACATTCAACATCAGATTGGCCTGCTTAGTCTGGTTAAACGTGAAAAGCTCACGGTCATTGCCGCTCTGCACGACCTCAATCATGCCGCGATGTTCTGCGATCGCATCATCGTCATGACATCCGGGCATATGGCGATGCAGGGGACTCCTTGCGCCGTGTTTACCCGTGAAAACCTCCATGCCTGGTTTGGTATCGACGCCATTGTTGAACATGAAACAGGCGCTGAAAACTGTTTTATCCGTTATCAAAGACCTGATGAATTTTAAGGAAGAATCGATGAAATATCTCAAACAGAGTCTGAAAGTTTTATGTTTACTCGCCCTCGCCTCTTCAACCTTCGCACAAACTCACGACGTTTTGATGAAAAATCGTGGGTCTGCGGGACCAATGGTCTATGAGCCGGATTATCTGGAGATCCAGCCCGGGGATACGGTGAAGTTTATCCGTAAACATAAGAGCCACAACGCGGCTTCAATCGCTGAATTGTCTCCGGCTAACTATCCCGGTTTTATGGGAAAAATAGATGAAGAGATCGAAGTAACTTATGACAATGCCGGATTTTACGGCATCAAATGTACACCACATTACGCTCAGGGCATGGTGATGCTGATAAAGGTTGGAGATGCCAAGTTACCAGCAAGCTATCGGGCATTCAAAGCACCGGGTATTGCTGATAAGCGCTTTCAGGAAATTTACGCGCGTATCGACAAACGTTAATCCGCGATACTCAGGGAGAAATACGAGGTGACAGAGAACAAACTTGCAGATGGCGGAATCCAGGAACAGCGCCGGGAATGTCTGTGTAAACTGACAAAATTCGTCGGTGCGGCAGGCGTCGCTGCTGCCGTCTGGCCGTTGGTTTCGGCCCTGGGCCCGGATGAGAAGACTCTTGCGGAAAATGAACCGATTGATGTCTCTCTTGCGGGGGTTGCTGCTGGACAAACCGTCAGACGCGTATGGCAGGGAAAGCTGATTCTTATTCACCATCGCACCCAGGATGAGATTATTACTGCCAGAAGTGCCGACTGGCATACGCTTATCGACCCACAACCGGACAGCGAGAGGGTCTCTGCTACTCATCCTCAATGGCTGGTGGTTCAAGGGTATTGTCCACATGCCGGGTGCGTACCCAACGCCCGACCAGGAGGGGTGGGTTGGATCTGTCCGTGCCACGGCTCAGAGTTTGATACCTCCGGGCGCGTGACGCGCGGCCCCGCGACGACCAACCTGGCAATCCCGGACTACGTTATTCATTCGGATGGTCAGGCCGTGCGTATCGGCACGAAGGAAGCCTGAAATGAGGAGTGAGCGCGTCTATTCGCTTCGCTGGCGTATCCCGTTTCCTCGCTCGATTGCCGGACTCTGGGTATTCGCAATCGGCGCCATCCTGCTGGTTATACTCGGTGTGCAGATCCTTACGGGTATCGTGCTGGCGATGTTTTACGTGCCGACGGCCGAGCTGGCATTTGACTCCATTATTCATATTATGCGTGCGGTTCGCCATGGAGAACTGTTACGCAACATGCATGCTATTGGCGCGTCGCTCTTTTTCTTTGCCTGTTATCTGCATATTTTTCGTGGCATGTACTACAGCGTTTACCGCAAGCCCTGGACGACAATGTGGATGATTAGCGTTACGCTGTATATCCTGCTGATGATGACCGCATTTCTTGGTTATAGCCTTATCTGGGGGCAAAAAAGCTACTGGGCGGCCACGGTAATTACCCGCTTTGCCCAGGCCATTCCGCTGGTGGGTGATACCCTTTACGCATATTTAGTCGGCAGCCATACTCCGGGAACGCCGATGCTTGGCCGCTTTTTTGTTCTCCACTTTATTCTTCCCTTTGTGATTGTCGGAGCAACGGTTTTTCATATTCGCACCGTACAGTCGGCGTTTGCACAGGCGATGAAAAAAAGGTTTAGCGAGAAAGAGTCCAGGAGCCTGCTGTTCGATTACAAAATTACCGATCTTGATGCCATCAAAATCATCCTTTTTTTGATGATCTTCGCCTGGTTCTTATTCTTCGCGCCGCACTATCTGAGCAGCGCCGATAACTTTATTCCTGCAGATCCAACAGTTACACCCGCGATTGTTGCGCCGGAATGGTATTTTCTTCCCTTCTTCTCCATCTTGCGTTGCTTCCCAAATGAATTCGTTGGCTTAGCCGCAATGTGCAGCTCGGTACTGATTTTCTATTTCCTTCCCTGGCTTGATACTTCCCGGGCTCGTTTTCGCCATTACAGCAAACTGGTTAAATGCGGATTCTGGCTGTGGGTCATTAATGCCTGCTTTTTAGGCTGGTTAGGGTCGAAAGCGCTGGTTGGCCCCGATCTTATTGACGGTTTCCGTAACGAAGAGGGCTGGATCCGTGCCGCATCGCAGCTTTCGACTCTGATTTGGTTTGCCTGGTTTTTAATCGTATTACCTTGCCGTCGTTTTCTGGAAAAACAGGACTGATGATGAAACAACTATTGAAAATCAGCATTCTGTCCTTTTCTCTGTTGGGACTGGGTTCCTCCTATGCGCAGGAAGCCACGCCTGAACGGCAGGAATGGAGCTTCAGCGGTATCAATGGCCAGTATGATAAAGCGCAGCTTCGGCGTGGCCTGCAGGTTTATGAAGAGAAGTGTCGCGCCTGTCACGGCATAAAGCACCTTAGCTTTCGGTCGTTGACCAGGCCCGGCGGTCCGGAACTCACGGCTGAAGAAGCAAGAAGTATCGCCAGCGGCTATCAGTTTCCTGAGCTTCAGGATGACGGCCAGATTGGCGAGCGAGACGGGACGCTAAATGACAGCTTCATCTCGCCGTATCTAAACGAGCAGGAAGCACGATACCTTAACAATGGCGCTTCTCCCGTTGACCTGAGCTATATCGTGCGTGCCCGCTCATACGATCGCGGATTCCCGCAATTTCTGTTGGATGCTTTTCTGCCCTACACGGACCAGGGAGCAGATTACGTCTACGCACTGCTAACCGGTTATCAACCTGCCGATCCCGAACTGAAGGCTAATCGCTATTTTCCCGGTGGCGTGATTAACATGCCGAAACCGCTGACCAGCGGAGAGATTCAATGGCGCCCGGCGTCGCTACAAGCTGAAACGGAGGAGCAATATGCCAGGGATGTTACCGCCTTTCTGGCATGGGCGGCCGACCCAACGCTCGCAGAACGAAGACAGCAGGGATATTACGTTATGGGTTACCTGACCTTTATGCTGGGGCTGCTATGGATATTACGACGAATGAAAAGACGTTCGCTCATGTAGGCATTGCCAGATATGAAGATGATTCAGTTCGTCAGCTTTCCGCCGGGCAGCAGCGCTGAGTTGCCCTTGCGCGACTAAGGCTGGAGAAAGATGGCATGACATAAACTGCACAAAACGAAAAAACCCCGAGCTATTAAATAGCTCGGGGTTTATGTTTGGCGGAAGCGTAGAGATTCGAACTCTAGAACCCTTTCGGGTCGCCGGTTTTCAAGACCGGTGCCTTCAACCGCTCGGCCACGCTTCCAATGAGGCGCACTATAAACATCCCGAACGGACCTGTAAAGCACCAATGCGTTCGTTTGCCTGAAAAACAGCCAAAATATTGTTAATCGACTGAAATAACAACAGATTGACCGTTTATTCAGCACAAATACTGGCTACAGCGCTTAATGTTTTTTGATGAACATATCTTTGGTGTAGTAATTTCCCCGGTTATCTGGCGCAAATCCTCCCACCCACGGCTTCACAAGATGCGTGCGGACATAGTGGTAAACCGGAATCGCTGGCACATCCTCTTCTAAAAGGTCTTCAGCCTGCTGGTAGTATTTGCCTCGCTCCTCCAGCGAAGATGCTTTCGCCGCCTTGCGCATCGCGTCATCAAAAGCGGGATTGCTGTACCTGGTGGTATTCTCGCTATCGCCGGTACGGAAAATATTGAGGAAACTTGAGGCATCATCATAATCGGCGATCCATGCGTAACGCACGACGTCAAAATTACCGGTGTGCATGGTATCCAGCATGGTTTTCCATTCCTGATTTTGCAGCTTCGCCTCTACGCCGAGGTTTTTCTTCCACATTGACGATGCGGCAATGGCAATACGCTGGTGCGTTTCGAAAGTGTTATAGAGCAGATTTAGGCTAAGCGGATGCTCAGGGCCATAACCGGCTTCAGCCAGCAGTTTCTTAGCTTCGGCAATGCGTTTTTCGAGCGGCCACGCCGCATATTCCGGCGCATGCAATTGCACTCCCCCTATTTCCGGCTGGCTGATAACCCACGCCGCGCGTTGCCCCTGCCCCATCACCTTTTGTGCGATGATGTCTTTATCTAACGCCATATTCAGCGCCCGGCGCACGCGCGGGTCATTAAACGGTGCTCGAGTCGTATTGAACTGATAGTAATAGGTTGAAAGCTGAGGTGAGACATGGAGTTCATCGCCCATCGTCTTTTTCAACTGCGCGAACTGATTGACCGGGACGCTATACACAATGTCGATTTCGCCGGCCTTATAGCGGTTAACGTCTGCGGACTCTGAACTGATGGGCAAATAAGTGACCTTATCAATGACGGTGTGCCGATCGTCCCAATAATGCGGGTTACGCACGGCAACGATGCGCTCATTGACTACCCACTGCGATAACTTGTACGCCCCGCTGCAGACAAAATGTTCTGGCCGGGTCCACTTATCACCAAAGCGGCCGATCAGCACTTTATCCAGCGGAACCAGTGACGGGTGCGCTAGCATCGCCAGAAACGCCGCCGTTGGCTGCGTCAGGGTAATTTCCAGCGTGCTATCATCCAGGGCTTTGACCCCGATATCGGCAGGATCTTTTTTCCCTTGGGCAATATCGAGGGCGTTTGCTACGTGCATATTGCCCAGATACGAGGAATAAGGTGAAGCTGTTTGCGGTGAGACCAGACGCTGCCAGCTCCAGACGACATCCTGTGCGGTAATGGCAGACCCATCTGACCAGGTTATGCCCGGACGTAAATGAAAGGTCCAGACAGTGTTGTCTTTGTTCTCCCAGGACGCGGCAAGCCGGGGTTCGATAGACCCATCCGACTTAACCGCCACCAGTCCGTCGAACATATCGCTGATTAAATTAAACTCAACGTTGCTTTCGACTTTATGCGGATCCAGCGACGCTGGCTCACTGCCATTGTTTCTGACCAGTTCCTGTTTTTCTGCAAGAATTGTTCCTGCGGGAACATTTGCCGCCATCGCCGCGTTGTTGATAGACATCAAACAGACAGTCAACAGCGTAAACGTCAATATCTTCGATTTATGTTGAATCATTCCCTTTACCTTATTGCTCTGTTGTATGTAGACACCGCTGTCACTGTCAGAGAGAAACAGGAATAACGCAATATTTTTCAGTTACCTGGCAGATATCTAACAGGCATTTTTACACATATAGTGCTAACATCTGATTCGGGAGCTTTTGTTGAAATAATATGCTTAAGCCTGGCGGGTTAAAATGCGTAAAGATGGGTAAAACCGCTGTGTCATTCCCCTTGATTTCATTATCCTCCATCATTAATTACATCTGTCATAAGAGAGTGACTCATGGATCGTATTATTAGTTCTTCACGCGATCGTACATCGCTACTCAGCACGCATAAGGTGCTGCGCAATACCTATTTCCTGCTCAGCCTGACGCTGGCGTTTTCGGCGCTCACTGCGACTGCCAGTACCGTACTGATGTTGCCCTCTCCGGGGCTTATCCTGACGCTGGTGGGTATGTATGGTCTGATGTTCCTGACCTATAAAACGGCGGATAAACCGGTTGGTATTCTGTCAGCTTTCGCTTTCACCGGCTTCCTGGGCTACATTCTGGGACCGATCCTGAACACATACCTGTCTGCGGGCATGGGTGATGTTATCGCCATGGCTTTGGGCGGTACGGCGCTGGTCTTCTTCAGCTGCTCAGCCTACGTGCTGACCACGCGGAAAGACATGTCCTTCCTCGGCGGTATGCTGATGGCAGGGATCGTGGTGGTGCTGATTGGTATGGTTGCGAATATCTTCCTGCAGTTGCCGGCTTTACATCTGGCGATCAGCGCGGTGTTTATTCTGATTTCTTCAGGCGCAATCCTGTTTGAAACCAGTAATATCATCCGTGGCGGTGAAACCAACTATATCCGTGCCACCGTCAGCCTGTACGTTTCGCTGTACAACATCTTCGTCAGCCTGCTGAGCATTCTGGGCTTCGCCAGCCGCGATTAATCAGCATCACTGATACGAAAAAAGAGAATGCCATTGGCATTCTCTTTTTTTATACCTTATTGACCCCGGCAGATATAGGTAGGATAGCGCCGGTCCTGAATAAGCCACACAGCAGGTGAAAGTTCAGAGATCGTCAGGTAGTAGCGTGAGGTCGGATAGGCGAAACTCCCCCATTGGGCATTCGGCGTATTGTCATTGTGGCGAAGCCAGGTTTTGGTGTAGGTCAATACAATGACGTTGTCATCGTCCCGCTGCTCCCACGTAAAGTCTACATCCCTGTCAACGATAAAATTTTGCCCGCCAGCTCTTGCCGCACCTTTATAGGTGGTCAACCCTGTACCGTCCCGATGAAAATAGAACTGAGCAAGGGCATTTACCTTCACCTCACTTGCTTTCCCTTCATTGCGCGTAAAGTTAAATTCAGTGCTGCAGGCCAGCACATCGCTTTTTCCCGTCGCGCCGCAATAGTAAAACAGCGCCAGCGCGCCGCCGACCAGGGCTCCGCCCAGTCCAAAAAGAAGCCTTATTTTCATTTTCCAGCCCCGTTTTTATAGCGAATGGTCTTGCACAGACGGCTTTTATTGACCGGGCAGGCCCCGATAAACAGTTCATCAGCAGTTGCAAGCGAAAAACGGGCGCTGAAAAAATAAATAGCATACTCCTCGCGCTCGCAAGCCACGTCATTGGCCTCCAGTCGCTCAGCTAATTTTGATAGCACTAACGGCCGTCCATGATCTTCGATGACCCAGATACTACAACGCGCGATTTTTTCCTGGACCGGCTTTAATTTCGCCGGAACAGTTATCTCCTGCGGGCGGCTAACGTAAAAGATCGCTCCCAACGGCACGGCAATCAATGCCCCTATTCTGAACCACTTTTTCAGGGATACTCGCCGGGGCAGAACGTCTTGTTGCGCTGAGGGGGGGTGCGGATCAACGGCTTGAATTTTCTCTCCAGGCTGAAAAATCACATCAGCATCAAAACGGAAACCATAGCGCGGGACAGTGACGATCAATTCGTGCCCCTCTCCCAGAGACTGGAAGCTTTTACGCAGTTCGCTTACCGCTTTATTGAGATTATTTCCTGATGGCGTAAAGCCAAATTCTTCCCACACGCGAGCGATCAATTCCTCCCGGCTTAAGTCGCGTCCTCGGTGTTTAATGAATTCCTGTAAAAGACGAACGGCTGGCGCCGAAAGTGTTAATACAGACTCGGGTTGTCCAACAAGACTTATTGCATGTGCTTCAGGATCAAATAACAACGAATTATTGCATATAAAAAACATCTTTTATTCTCGGCTGTTACCGCATGCTTTTTATTCCCTGGTACGTCGATATGAAAACCGCCCCCTGATCTGCTTATTTTTTCATCAGAAGGAATTTTCCTCCCATCCTTGGCCGCGGTATTTTCGCTTAACTATACAACCTTAAAGCCAGAAAAGCAGGATAAAAAACTGTATATAACGAGTTAACTAATACAAATTTTCACAAATCGCTGTTCTGGTTAAAGTTTCCCTGCCCTGAAGCGATACGAAAGCAGACGGTGTCCTGGTGTTAACGCGCCGCCTTTAAACTCAGAGCAGGCAGACTGATTGTGAAACAGAAAAAAAGAGTGAGCATGACAACCGCCTTTTATGTCGCCGCGCTGTCATTGCCATTTTTCTCAGAAATGACAATGGCCAATATGAGCGTGTATCCCATGGAGCTGAATGTAGACAGATCCGGTGCGGCGCAAATTAAGGTGGCTTCAAAAACGGATGATATTCAGTTCATTCGGGTGAGGCAAAAGAAAATTCTTAATCCCGGAACAGCCCAGGAAAAAGAAATTGACGTCGCTTCGTGGAAAGAAGGTGGCGTGGTGGTTACGCCCGAGAAATTTGCTCTGGCTGCAGGCGCGATGCGCGTTGTTCGTCTGGTATCGCTTATACCGCCGAAAAAAGAGACCACCTGGCGTGTCTATTTTGAAGGGGTAAAACAACCTGACAGCATTATTCCAGGCAAGGCAGAAACCCCTGCAGCAATGGCGACATTAGGTGTCAATGTGATCTGGGGTGCACTGGTCCACATTGCTCCAGAAGAAAACGTAATTTCACTGTCGATTGACCCTCGCCGGGGAACGTTAAAAAACAACGGTACATTGCGTGTGCCGCTCAGAGAGATTGGTATTTGTGATGCTGTTTCATCGTGTAAATGGATAAAAGAAGACGCGACGATTTATCCGGACACTGTACGGAAATTAAAAACGCTCACTATGAAACAGGGTCAGAAATATAAGTTCCGCTACTTCAACTGGGTGAATAAAACCGCTGAAGAAGCTGATTTACCCGTCGTGCAATAACACGACGGCACAGTAAAAACCCACGTAGTTTGTTTAAAGAGCCAAGGTGCTCATTTGTAAATATGGAGATATCAATGCGTAACTATATTAAACCTCTGATGATTGTTGCCGCGATGGCCTCGTCCTTTAGCGCGCTGGCGATTCAAAAAGATATTACCGTCAACGCCAGCGTTGACTCACAGTTGGATATGACTCAAGCCGATAACACGCCACTGCCGGCCAGCATCGACATGCAGTACCTGCCAGGTCGTGGGCTGGAAAGCTACCGCCTGAACACCAAGGTGTGGTCTAACTCTGCCACCAGCAATGTCAAAGTGCGCCTCGTTAGCGCAGCTAAGCTCACCAATATGGATGGCGACGAAACTGTACCGATGACGGTGATTCTGGGTGATAAAACACTGTCTACCACCGATGCCGAATTTACCGGAACTGAACTGTTCCCAGGCAGCATTGAAAACGGTTCAGCGGTACTGCCACTGACCATTTCTCAGACCACCAAAGGCATTCTGAAAACCGGTCAGTACAGCGGCGTTGTCAGCCTGATGCTGACGCAGGCGACGACCACGGAAGGCGGTGCGTAACACCACAGTACATAAGGGATAACGTCAGAGGGTGCCCACCCTCTGACGTCAGGATGATGTCGAGGCTTGGTCATGGCGTTTCACAGAAATACTCTCCTCTTAGTTGCTTTATTACCCGCATCCATCCAACTCGCCTGCGCCGAGATGGCCGTCCCGGCAGGTTTCGAAGATCTGGCGAAAACGCAGCGTCTGTGGATAGAGGTTAACCTCTATGGCGAATCGCTTGGCCTTTTTGAAACGGATATCACACTTGAATCGGTCAGTTTTGTCGCACCCGAAACCGTGGTCGCGGCTATCAAACGTCAGTTTAATGACGCTCCTGCCCTCGTCGCCACCGTGTCCGCAGCTCTCGCCGTTCCACTTGCCCGTAACGGCAACCTGGCGTGCAGCAGCAATGGCTCCGCAACGGGATGTGATTACATTGATACCCATCGTGCGGCCATTATCTATGATGAGAATAACGCGCGCATTAGCCTGTTTTTGGACAAGAAATTTCTGCCTAAACAGACCACAGAAAACCAGTGGTATCAGCCTACGCAGGGCACTGAGAATGCGTTGATCCATCAACAAAATATCAATTTTGTTGCCGACAGGGATTACCAGTCAGCCACCGTTCAGGGCAATGGCGCGTTGGCCATGACGCAGGACGGCTACTTTAATCTCGACTGGACCTGGCTGGGGCAGCGTTCAAGGCACCAGCAGCAACAAGAAATAACCGTCAACAATGCCTGGTTTCGCCAGGATATCTGGCGTCAGTACTATATTCAGTTAGGCGAGATGGATACCCGCGATCTGTTCAGTAATGCTGGTGGGAATATCAACCTCAGCCAACTGCCGCTGGGCAAAATTCGCGGCCTGCGCACAGGCTCGACAAGGGCATGGATCAATCCGGTTCAGCAGTCAAAGGGTACCCCTATCACCGTGCTGCTTTCCCATGATGCGCGTATTGACGCCCGCCGGGGCAATCAGCTGCTGGCCAGTTTTTATCTCAATGCCGGAGCTCAAACCCTGGACACGCGATCGTTCCCAGACGGGAGCTATACCGTGACGCTGTCCGTCTATGAAAATAACCGGCTGACACGTACCGAGCAGATACCGTTTACCCGCACCGGTATTACGCCGTTTGACCGCGTCGAGTGGTTCCTGCAGGCGGGCGAAACCGACAATAACAATCAAAACGATGAACGTAGCGCGGTCGCGCAAGCGGGTGTCCGCCTGCCTGTCACTCCAACGCTGGCACTCACCAGTGGCGCAGCGATAAAGAAAAACCAACGTTTTCTGGAAAATGCACTCGACTGGAGTCGTGGTTTCAATGCGGGTCCGATCGATGGCGTACTCTCGACCCGGTTTAGCTACCTTTACGGCAGCGAAGGACAACGCGGCAATATTCAGCAAATCAGCTATAACGACGGCTTTTCACTGAGCTTCTATCGCAACGCGTTATCAGCGGAAAACTGCAATACCCGAAGCGCGGGATATGACGCCGTAAATGGCTGTTATCGAAGCCTGTCGGTGATGTTCTCCGTCCCTGTCGGCACCTGGTACGCCAGCCTGGGATATTCGGATAACCGCAACGAAGGACGGTACGTTTCTCGTCGGGAACTCCCGGACAGTGACGATCGCCACGATGCAGGCTTGCCCTGGGAGTCGGTTTATATGACCCGCTCACGCACGCGGGCCTGGCAGGGTGGCTTGAGTACGGCTTTCAGCACGCGCGGTCTGAACATCAACAGCAGTATTAACCTTTTCATGCGTAACGATGACTCGCGCGAAGGCAGGGATAAAGGCGGCTACCTGAGCGTGAGTCTGTCAATGGCGCATAACCGTCAGGGCAATGCGACAAGCTATACCTCTCTGGGAGCGACATGGCAGCACCAGCAGCATGATAAAAACCAGCTGAGCTATAACGTGGCGCACAACTGGTATGCCGACGCACGTGGTGAAAATGAGTATGGACTGAGCGCATCAGGTATTAACAGCGATTCACTCAATACCTCTGCCTACACGCGCCAGGGCGGACGATATGGCAACGGGAGCCTGACAGTCAGCGATGCCTGGGATCGTCAGGATCGGCGCCATACCCTGAGCAGCAGCGGCAATTACAACTCCACGCTTGCGCTGTCGCGCTCTGGTCTGTGGCTGGGCCGCTGGAGCGACGGACGTCCTGCTTCAGCCATCGCGGTTAACGTTGCCACACCGGAAGATTCCCAGGATCCGAGCATTGCCGTGTCGCTGGATAACGGCGGCAGTGCAGACATTCCAGGCAATAGCCGCGCCCTCTTCGCCGTGCCGGGCTATCAGCAGACTACGTTGACGATTAACGAATCGCTGGATGTCTCGCGGGGTGCCAGCAGTGAAATCACACAAGGTTCAGGCAGCAGAACGTTGTTTATGGTGCCTGGCAAACTGCTCCGCCGGGACGTGCAAACCACGGCAAGCTACACCTGGCTCGGCCAGTTAACTGACGAGCAACATTCGCCGTTTATCGGCGGCGTGCCACTGAACGTTAACGGCTGGAGCGACCTTGGCAACGGCGGGTTTAGCGCTCAAAGCGACGCTCTGCTGCATAACCTCTACCTGGTGCGTCAGCAGCAGTTTTATCAGTGCGAGCTGAACGTAAAGAGTATGCGCGACGTCGTGCGTTACGTCGGGTCGATCCCTTGCCGGGAATTAACCTTCTCTGCCCTGCCGGATACTGTCCAGCAACAGGCTCAGCTGATGCTCGCCGGACGATCGGTACCAACGGGTCCAACTGCCATGAATGCAAACAACGTCACAAAAGGGAAATGATGTGAACAAGCACTTAATTATTTTACTTTTTTTAAGTCTGTGGGCGGGCCAGACCCAGGCAGCGGCCCCTGCCGGAAGAAACACCAGCGTCGATATCAGCTTCGATCGCATGGCCCCCCCCGCGCGCTTTGATATCTGGGTTCATGAACCGAGCGGCTATGATGTCGCCGATCCGCAAAAGTGGGGACGTAATACTCTGACGTGTCTGTCCCGTACCGACTCCACAGTTGGCGCCTGCATGACCGCCCCGGCCTGGTTCACGGCGAACCCGGGGACACCTTATGCCATCAATTTACGTTTTACGCATGCCCTTACCAGCAAAACGGTGGATCTTAAGGTCTATGGCGACCACTACATGTTTTTCAATAATAAAGTCTTTACCTATCCCAGTTTTATCACGGGAGGGACAGAGATTGTTGCAAACTGGACCAGAGAACCCTACTTCGATTTCTATATCGTGAAAAGCGAGCTGGAAAAGCTCGCTCTGCCGGGTATCTGGACCGCAACGCTGAAGCAGAACCTGCGTGAATGGGATACTGCCAACTGCGGCGGGAACTTCAACGACGTCAATACCGGATGTCCAGGCTATCGCGCCATTGCTAGCTGGCAGGCCACGATGCGCATTGAGGTTGTCGATCCGGGTAATCAGCAGATTTATCTGCCGGCATTTCCGCACTCAACGCCTGTCGTTAACCTCAACCTGACCAACTTCCCGGGGCGGCCGGGTGGCAGTGAAATCCAGGGTGAAAACACGCTGGATATGTGCCTGTACGACGGCAAAAACAGTACCAGCACCCGCACTTATCTTCGGTTTGAGGACGACGGACTCCCCTCAACGGACCGTGCTGAAGAGGCATTTTCAATCCGGCGACGCGGCGGAAGTCAGACCGATGCGCGGGATCGTCTCGACTATCAGGTTTTCGTCACTAATCCCGTCACGGGCGCAACCGAAACCGTCGCCAACGGTAAAACCCTGGTCTGGCAAGGCACCAACGATCCGCAGCATCTGCGTCAGGTCGTCCTGCCCGGCGGACGTGAGAGCGTACTGTGCGTACCAGCCCCTATTGTTTTGAAAACCCCTGCGTTTGCAGCCAGCAGTAAAAACGCCGGGGATTACACCGGCACGCTACGCATCATCTACACACCCAGTACGTTATAAAGAGGCCGCCGTGAATTACGTCATTCTTGATAATAATCGTTTTTATGCCGAAGGGTTGCGCTACGCCCTTCTGCGCCGTAACGCTCACACTCAAGTTGAGAGCGGCGCGTTACAGTGGCACCGTTCGCTGTTGGCCTGCGACACTCTCGTTGTGCGTTGCCGCTTTTCCGTCGCGAGGACGCATCTGGCGCTGGTCGACATTCTGCTTCAACTGGAGGCCAGGCGCTGGGCGGGAACGGTTTATCTGGTGTGCAATGAAAAAGGCTGGGCACTGGCCACGCATTTACGAAAGCGTTTTGCCACACTGACCTTACATATCATTGATGACAGAATTGCCGTCGTGGATGCGGCGTATCTGCTTGCTAAAGAGCCCCGTCGGGTACGCAGTCTGAATTGCTGCCTGACTGGCATGGAGTTCAATGTTCTCGACAGGCTGGTTAACGGTCAATCGGTAAAACATGTTGCGCAAATGACGCAGATTAGCGAAAAACAGGTTTCGACGTATAAATGCAACGCGCTGAAGAAGCTTAATGCCAACAATCTGCTACAGCTACTTCTGTAGGTCGAGGTTTCTCACGCCGCCCCTTATTTGCTAAACTAAGGGCGGTTTTTACTTTATCGACAGAGCACTATGTTCATTTTTGCAGGCCATGAAATTGAGACCGATAGCGAAGGCTATCTGAAAGACACCACGCAATGGAGCGAGCCGCTGGCGGAGAAAATCGCCGAAAACGAAGGTATCGTTCTCTCCCCCGAACACTGGGAAGTGGTGCGTTTCGTTCGCGAGTTTTATCTGGAGTTTAATACCTCCCCCGCTATCCGCATGCTGGTAAAAGCGATGGCCAACAAGTTTGGCGAAGAAAAAGGCAACAGCCGTTATCTCTATCGCCTGTTTCCGAAAGGCCCAGCTAAGCAGGCAACTAAAATTGCCGGCCTGCCGAAACCGGTGAAATGTATTTAATAGCGGATACTAAATCCCTTTAGCTCGTCGCCAGGGCGGTGCGGTTCGCTGAGAACCCGATCAACCCTGGCGCTGCGCGGTCCCCCGGCTTTCAACCACTTCATCAGTTGTTCCACCCGCTCGCTTTCACCACAGGCGACAACTTCTACGCTGCCGTCATCCATATTCTTCGCATAGCCGGTCAACCCCAGCCGTTGCGCTTCATGCTGGGTGGTGTAGCGAAATCCTACCCCCTGAACCCGGCCATAGACCCAGGCGATGATGCAGACTTTCGACATTGCGGTTCTCCTTATCAACATAAATGAAAGAACAGGTACCGATGGACAGATGACCGGCAATCTCCTGATCTGTCCATAGATTAGCAGGGGATAACAGAATAAGTTGTCGCACCTGTTCAGTGAGATTAAACCGTCGCTCGATAAGCAGAGGTCCCGCCATACCATCATGCAGTAGCGCCAGACGCTGATGATTGACCTCACCATCTGTGCTACTCTACGCGCCATTTTATTTTAATGGTTTCAGGTTGGTACTTTCATCCAATCCGCGTCACTGTTTGTGAGAGGTTGCTCCGCATGACTGAATCTACAATTCCACATTATCCTCGTTTAGTGTTAGCCAAGGGGCGCGAAAAATCATTACTTCGCCGCCATCCATGGGTATTTTCCGGTGCTGTCGCACGTATGGAAGGTAAAGCCAACCTCGGTGAAACCGTTGATATTGTTGACCACCAGGGGAAATGGTTAGCGCGCGGTGCGTTCTCTCCGGCGTCGCAGATCCGTGCGCGCGTCTGGAGCTTCGATAAGTCTGAATCCATCGACATTGATTTCTTTACCCGTCGTCTGCAGAAGGCGCTGACATGGCGTGACTGGCTGGCGAAAAAGGACGGTCTGGACAGCTACCGTCTGATCGCCGGAGAATCCGACGGCCTGCCGGGTGTCACTATTGACCGCTTCGGCAACTTCCTGGTATTGCAGTTGCTCAGCGCGGGGGCTGAATACCAACGCGCCGCGCTGATTAGTGCTCTGCAAATTGTTTTCCCGGACTGCGCTATTTATGACCGTAGCGATGTGGCCGTGCGTAAAAAAGAAGGTATGGCGCTGACCCAAGGGCCCGTCACGGGCGAACTGCCGCCTGCTCTGCTGCCTATCGAAGAACACGGGATGAAGCTGCTGGTTGATATTCAGCACGGTCACAAAACCGGCTATTACCTCGATCAACGCGATAGCCGCCTGGCGACGCGTCGTTATGTGGAAAACCAGCGTGTCCTGAACTGTTTCTCCTATACCGGCGGCTTTGCGGTCTCAGCATTAATGGGCGGATGCCGTCAGGTGGTCAGCGTCGACACCTCTCAGGAAGCACTCGATATTGCCCGCCAGAACGTGGAACTGAACAAGCTGGATCTGAGTAAAGCCGAGTTCGTGCGAGATGATGTGTTCAAACTGCTGCGCGCCTATCGCGATCGCGGTGAGAAATTTGATGTCATCGTGATGGATCCGCCGAAATTTGTCGAAAACAAAAGCCAGTTGATGGGTGCCTGCCGCGGTTATAAGGACATCAATATGCTGGCTATTCAGTTGCTGAACCCAGGCGGCGTACTGCTGACATTTTCCTGCTCCGGGCTGATGACGACCGATTTATTTCAGAAAATCATCGCTGATGCCGCAATAGATGCTGGTCGTGATGTACAATTTATAGAGCAGTTCCGTCAGGCCGCCGATCATCCGGTGATCGCTACCTACCCGGAAGGGCTGTATCTGAAAGGGTTTGCCTGTCGCATCATGTAACTTGAAAAGTGGAATATTACCCTTACATAGAGGGTATCTATTTCCCGGGAGGTGACTATGATTGCCAGCAAATTCGGTATCGGCCAGCAGGTCCGCCATTCCCTGTTAGGTTACCTCGGAGTGGTCGTGGATATCGACCCGGAATATTCGCTTGATGAGCCGTCAGCCGATGAGTTGGCGGTTAACAGCGAACTTCGCGCCGCTCCCTGGTATCACGTGGTGATGGAAGACGATAATGGTCTGCCAGTGCATACGTATCTGGCCGAAGCGCAACTGAGTAGCGAGCTACAGGAAGAACATCCGGAGCAACCGTCAATGGATGAACTGGCGCGCACAATCCGTAAACAGCTTCAGGCTCCACGCCTGCGTAATTGATACTAACACAGGCCCGATGGCGCTTCGCTTATCGGGCCTGTGCGTTTCATCCGGCGACAATCCAACTTTACTTCGCCAGTCCCAGTCGCGGGATCTCAATCGCCGGGCAACGATCCATCACCACCGTCAGCCCCGCATCACGCGCCAGCACGGCCGCCTGCTCGTTAATTACGCCAAGCTGCATCCATAGCGTCTTCGCGCCAATGGCGATAGCCTCCTGAGCGACGC
The DNA here is from genome assembly GCF_013781945.1 of Citrobacter sp. RHBSTW-01044. Taxonomy (NCBI): domain Bacteria; kingdom Pseudomonadati; phylum Pseudomonadota; class Gammaproteobacteria; order Enterobacterales; family Enterobacteriaceae; genus Citrobacter; species Citrobacter sp. RHBSTW-01044. The sequence continues at coordinate 3,071,861 of NZ_CP056180.1, forward strand.
CCCACGCCGCTTCAGAATTACGGAAGACATCGACCATATCCACTTTCTCTGGCACATCCGCCAGCGTTGCATAGCCCTGCTGCCCCAGCAGCATTTTCCCGGCAACCTTCGGTGAAACGGGAATAACGTGATAGCCCTGATCGAGTAAATACTTCATCACGCGATAGCTTGGGCGATCGGGTTTATCGCTCGCGCCAACCAGTGCAATCGTACGGGTAGATGTCAAAATGCCAGCAATATCGGTCTCTTTCATCGTTTTCCTCCAGGCTGTTTAACAAAGTGTACGACAAACCTGCCCCCGCAACCATTCATCCCATACTGGCGTATGAGAGCTAAACTCAAAAATATGTCTATATGTTAGTAAACGTGATTATCGAAAAATTTAGATACATGTTTGCAGCTATTTTCTGGACAGGAGAAACCTATGAAAGCCGGCATTGTGACAGCCTTAATTGCCCTGTGTTTGCCGGTTACCGTTTTTGCTACCTCATTACGCCTGTCTAATGATATTGACCTTTTGGTGCTGGACGGAAAAAAAGTCTCCAGCTCATTACTGCGTGGCGCCGACAGTATCGAGCTGGAAAATGGTCGCCACCAGCTCGTATTTCGCGTAGAAAAAACCATTCGCTTGTCCAGCCACGAAGAACGTCTGTATATTTCGGCTCCGCTGGTCATCAGCTTTGATACACAACTCGTCAGCCAGGTTAATTTTCACCTCCCGCGTCTGAACAATGAGCGGGATACAGCGCATTTTGATGACGCTCCACGCGTGGAATTGCTGGATGGGGACTCCATGCCTATCCCCGTCAAGCTGGATATTCTGTCAATCACATCCACAGCAAAAATCGTGAATTATGAAATGGAAACTGAACGCTATAACAAAGCGGCTAAACATGCGTCATTACCGCAGTTTGCTACGATGATGGCCGATGACAGCTCGCTGCTTTCCGGGGTATCTGAACTGGATCGCGTGCCGCCTCAGTCGCAAACGCTGACCGAACAGCGTTTAAAATATTGGTACCAGCAGGCCGACGCGCAAACGCGAAGTAACTTTTTGCAATGGGCTCAGAAACAGCCTCCTTCATGACATTTATGTTCGCATACGCATTTTTTTTGTCTTTCTCTTGCAGCATCAAGAGCTTCCAGTACTCTGTAACCAGGTTAACTTGGGAGCTGTACTATGGAATTAACAACTCGCACATTGCCAGCGCGTAAGCATATTGCGCTGGTTGCACACGATCACTGTAAAAAGATGTTGATGAGCTGGGTGGAACGCCACCAGCCGTTGCTGGAAAAGCACGTTCTGTACGCCACAGGAACGACGGGAAACTTAATCCAACGCGCAACGGGAATGGACGTCAACGCCATGCTGAGCGGTCCGATGGGGGGCGACCAGCAGGTGGGCGCGCTGATTTCAGAAGGGAAAATTGATGTGCTGATTTTCTTCTGGGACCCGCTGAACGCCGTACCTCACGATCCTGATGTCAAAGCGCTACTGCGTCTGGCGACGGTATGGAACATTCCGGTTGCCACCAACGTGTCGACCGCCGATTTTATTATCCAGTCGCCAAACTTCAACGATGCAACGGACATTTTGATCCCAGATTACGCCCGCTATCTGGCAGAGCGCCTCAAATAAACGCCGGGCAGGCGGCAATTGCCGCCTGCTATTCAGGGTTTTCTTGCTACCGGAACATCCAGTTGTTTAAGCTCATCAACAAAGCACGACGGTGTTTCTTTATTAAACAGCAGCCATACCCGATGCCGTGCCCGCGTTAGCGCCACATACAGCAAGCGTCTCTCTTCAGCATCCGGGAAATCCTCCACCGCCGGAAGCAACGCCTCTTCCATAATCGACTCGCGGGCCGGGGCGGGAAAACCGTCATTCCCATCATGAAGCCCCACAACAATAACGTAATCTGCCTGCTGTCCCTTACTGGCATGGATAGTCATGAAATCCAGCTGTAGCTTAGGCCAACGGGTGGCAGCTTTCTCCAGACTGGCAGGTTTCAGGTGATGGTATCGCGCCAGCACCAGAATTCTCTCTTCTGCCTTCACAAATCCCGACAGCTTATCCAGTAGCAGATCCAGCTGGCTTTCATCGAGCAACGTGACGGCTTTTTTATCGCCTGCCATCAAACTGTTGAGCGGTTTCGTAAGCTGATGAGGGTTTTGCTGGATAAACTGGTTTGCGACTTCACCAATGCGGCTATTAAAACGGTAAGTCGTATCCAGATTACAACGGTCGCCCTCGCCGAAGTTTTGCTGGAATGCGGTGGTCAACGAAAGCTGTGCTCCGCTGAACCGGTAAATTGCCTGCCAGTCATCCCCTACGGCGAACAGCGTAGTGTGTGAGTTTTGCTTGCGCAGTGCGGCTAACAGGGCGGCTCGCTGAGGAGAAATGTCCTGAAATTCGTCGACCAGAATGTGTTTCCACGGACTGATAAACCGCCCTTTTTCCAGAATGACAATGGCCTGATGAATCAACCCGGAAAAATCGACGGCATTCTCATCCTTCAGGGCGCCCTTCCAGGCTTTGAGCAGGGGAGACATCAGCTTAATGCGTTTACTGAAAAGATCGCGAATCTCCTCCGGAGCATTGGCGATCATCTCCGCCTGCGCTCCGCCATGCATACGCATCAGGCTAACCCAACGATCCAGCCGGGAAGCCAGCCGGCGCTGTAATTTTTCGTCATCCCAGAAGTTACCTTCGGGTACAGACCACTGCATCTCTTCTTCTAACCATTGCCGCCAGCCTTTGGCCTGTGCTTTTTTCTCACTGCACTGCTGACGCCAGGTCGTGATAAAAAGTTTGCTGCGCGCGGCAACATCATTTTCCAGCTTGCTAACCGTCGGGACTTTTTTGCTCCCCTGCGAAATAATGTGCAACGCCAGTGAATGAAACGTCCTCGCGGTGATCTCTTCCGTATGCAGACGTTCACGGATGCGATCGTCCATCTCCTGGGCCGCTTTGCGTCCAAACGCCAGCAGCAGGATTTGTTCGGCCGCCGCTTCCCCTCGCGCAAGTAGCCAGCCCGCACGGGCGACCAATACGGATGTTTTGCCGCTTCCGGCCCCCGCAAGAACCAGTAATGATTGTTCGCCGTTCACCACCGCCCGCGCCTGGGCCGGATTCAGCGGCGAGGACTCAATTTGCTGGAAAAAATCGGCATGTTCTTCCAGCATGGCATCGGTATACGCCTGGTTGTGCTGCAAGCGACAAGCTTCAATGTCCTTCAACCATGCCTGGCATTGACGTAACGCCTCACGGCAATTTTCAAATTCTTCCAGCCGGTTGATCGGGAGCGGCAATGCGGCAAAGGCGCGGCGGATCTGCTGCTGTAGCCCTGACGTCTGCTCGCGCGTCAGCCATTTATTCTCACTGGTGCGGGTGGCGATCGCCTCCAACTGCTGCTGTAAAACTCCCGCAGCGACGTCGCTCATTTCCTGACTCCACTGCTGCCAGAGCGAATTCAAATGGTGATGGAAGCGCTGGGTTTCTGCCCATTCAGTGCCGTGAAGACGAACCACCTTATCATCCGGGAGCACAAACTCCAGCTCTCCCCATACCAGGCCGCGTTTACAATGAATAGCCAGTAACTGATTGAAGGGAATAAGATACTCGTGACGATCGCCGGAAACCTTAATCCCGGCATTGAGAATAACGGCCCGATCGTAAGGGTGTTGTGCCAGACGTTTTCCAAGAGAAGTTGCTTTCAGTTCCATAAGACTCAAGCGGATCCACACGAAGAGGTTTGCTTATCAGTGTAACCGCCAGAGAAAACGTGCTCCAGCCCAAAAAAACGTTACAATTGCCGAACTCACAGAAAACCAGAGTTAACCGAGGGTTTATGCGTACTGTTCTGAATATTTTAAATTTTGTGCTCGGGGGATTCGCCACCACCTTAGCCTGGTTACTGGCTACGCTGGTCAGTATTGTGCTGATTTTTACTCTCCCCCTGACCCGCTCATGCTGGGAAATTACCCGACTCTCGCTGTTTCCCTACGGTAACGAAGCGATTCATGTCGATGAGCTTAATCCAGCGGGCAAAAACGTCCTGTTGAATACCGGAGGCACCGTGCTCAATATTTTCTGGCTGATTTTCTTCGGCTGGTGGTTGTGCCTGATGCACATTGTCTCCGGTATTGCCCAGTGCATTACGATTATTGGTATCCCGGTTGGCATTGCGAATTTCAAAATCGCGGCGATTGCACTGTGGCCGGTGGGTCGCCGGGTAGTGTCAGTTGAAGTTGCTCGCGCGGCGCGTGAAGCCAACGCGCGTCGTCGCTTCGAATAATCAGGACCGATGGCCTTTATGTTAAGTCCTCTGCTCAAACGCTATACCTGGAACAGCACCTGGCTGTACTACGTGCGGATTTTTATCGCGCTTTGCGGCACAACAGCGCTGCCCTGGTGGCTGGGTGACGTTAAGCTGACCATCCCGCTCACGCTGGGTATGGTCGCAGCCGCGCTTACTGACCTGGACGATCGTCTTGCAGGTCGCCTGCGCAATTTGATCATCACGCTGGTGTGCTTTTTCATTGCCTCGGCCTCGGTCGAACTGCTCTTCCCATGGCCATGGCTGTTTGCCCTTGGGTTAACGCTTTCCACCAGCGGCTTTATACTGCTGGGGGGATTAGGGCAGCGCTATGCAACCATCGCCTTTGGCGCGTTGCTGATCGCCATTTACACGATGCTCGGCACCTCGCTTTACGATCAGTGGTATCAGCAGCCAATCCTGCTGCTCGCGGGCGCCATTTGGTACAACCTGTTAACCCTGACCGGACATCTTCTGTTCCCTATTCGCCCGTTGCAGGACAATCTGGCGCGTAGCTATGAACAGTTAGCGCACTATCTGGAACTGAAATCGCGTCTTTTTGATCCCGACATAGAAGATGAAAGCCAGGCGCCGCTGTATGATTTGGCTCTTGCGAATGGGCAACTGATGGCGACCCTAAACCAGACAAAGGTGTCACTGCTGACCCGCCTGCGCGGCGACCGCGGACAGCGAGGAACACGTCGCACGCTACATTACTATTTTGTGGCGCAGGATATTCACGAACGCGCAAGCTCCTCGCATATTCAGTACCAAACGCTTCGCGACCATTTCCGCCACAGCGACGTGATGTTCCGCTTCCAGCGCCTGATGTCGATGCAGGGGCAAGCGTGTTCGCAACTGTCTCGCTGTATTTTATTACGCACGCCTTATCAGCACGATCCGCACTTTGAGCGCGTCTTCACTCATATTGATGCTGCACTTGAGCGCATGCGCGCGAGTGGTGAGCCTGCCGACCTGCTCAACACGTTGGGATTTTTGCTGTCAAACCTGCGGGCCATTGATGCCCAGTTGGCGACCATTGAGTCCGAACAGGCTCAGGTACTTTCGCGCAATGAGTCTGAAAATCAGCTTGCCGATGACAGCCCGCATGGGTTCAGTGATATCTGGTTGCGTCTGAGCCGTAATTTCACGCCTGAGTCCGCCCTGTTTCGTCATGCTGTTCGCATGTCGCTGGTGCTCTGCGTCGGCTATGCCATTATCCAGATAACCGGAATGAACCACGGGTACTGGATCCTGTTGACCAGTCTGTTTGTCTGCCAGCCAAACTACAACGCCACCCGACATCGTCTGGCACTAAGGATAATCGGCACATTAGTCGGGATCGCCATTGGGTTACCGATCCTGTGGTTTGTACCTTCTCTCGAAGGGCAATTGATCCTTCTGGTGATCACCGGCGTGTTATTTTTTGCCTTTCGTAACGTCCAGTACGCGCATGCCACCATGTTTATCACGCTGCTGGTGCTGCTATGCTTTAACCTGCTCGGTGAAGGTTTTGAAGTTGCACTTCCGCGCGTCATCGATACGTTGATCGGCTGTGCCATCGCCTGGGCTGCTGTCAGCTTTATCTGGCCAGACTGGCGTTTTCGGAATCTGCCGCGAGTGATTGAACGGGCCACTGACGCTAACTGTCGTTATCTTGATGCTATTCTCGAACAATATCATCAGGGGCGTGATAATCGTCTGGCATACCGTATCGCCCGCCGTGACGCGCACAATCGTGATGCGGAACTTGCTTCGGTGGTGTCGAACATGTCGAGTGAACCGGATGTCACGGCCCAAACACGCGAAACGGCGTTCCGCTTGCTGTGTCTTAACCATACGTTTACCAGCTATATTTCCGCCCTCGGCGCACATCGCGAGCAGTTAACCAATCCTGACGTCCTGGCATTGCTGGATGATGCCGTCTGCTATGTAGATGATGCGCTTCACCATCAACCTGCTGATGAGCAGCGCGTATACCAGGCACTGGAAGATCTGAAGCAGCGAATTCAGCATCTCGAGCCACGTCCGGACAGTAAAGAGCCGCTGGTCGTACAGCAAGTTGGGTTACTGATTGCCCTGCTCCCGGAGATTCGGCGATTACAGCAACAAATTGCTGTGCTGCCATCTAATACCCCGGTTCCGGCGTAAGAGAACTCACCCACTCCACCAGCTCCTGGCGACGCGTCGCCGGGAGCGCGGCTTCATGCACCCCGTCAACCGCTCCTTCAAGGGCATAGAGTATTTTTACCGTTAAGGCAGGGTTATTTTGCCGAAGTTTCAACCAGCACATCTGAGCTCCCAACGATCGCAATGTCCCCTCATCCTTAATTCCTGCTTCATTTAGCAAGGTCTCCAGATGAAACGTCATATTCGGTAATTCCCGCAGGCGATGTTGTGCAAAGCGACTCTGTTTTTCCTTAACGGCTGCATCGAGTGAAAATTGTGATAGCGATACTAACTGCTGCTGGTTCTGCCACAGGGTATCGTTCACCTGGTAATAATTGAGTACAACCGGACGTCCGCGCTTGATAAATGTTAGCCAGACAGGAGAATTTTTTACACAGTACTGGGCGCTCTGCTCACAGGCGCGAAGATATAACTCACCGCTGGCAACCATGGCAAAGACCGTATCACCAACCGTCAGACTATAGCCGCCAAACAGTGAGCGGTAGTGAATTGTTCCCAGAGAAGCCAGATATTCTTGTGATTTATAGATTCTTGCATAAGACTTTTCTTTCATAAAAATCCTTTTAAATCATAACGTAAGCAAATAATTTGCAGTAGCAGATCCGTTAATGACGAAAATAGGCAACTTATGCGTATGGGGCAAGATGAATTTTATTTTTCCCGTGATGATGACTAAAAATTGCGAACCTGTTTCCGAAAATTAGGTTGATCTTTATTAAGGTCGGGGTTACTGTATATCCATACAGTAACTCACAGGGCTGGATTGATTATGTACACTTCAGGTTATGCAAATCGTTCTTCGTCGTTCTCTTCCGCATCGAGCAGCATTGCGCGCGTTTCAGCAGAGAACGCTACCGCTGGGCTTATCAGTGAAGTGGTCTATCGCGAGGACCAGCCCATGATGACGCAGCTCCTGCTGCTTCCCCTGCTGCAACAGTTAGGGCAACAATCACGCTGGCAGTTGTGGCTGACGCCTCAGCAAAAATTAAGCCGTGAGTGGGTGCAGTCGGCCGGGCTTCCATTGACCAAAGTCATGCAAATCAGCCAGCTCTCCCCCTGCAATACGCTGGAATCGATGGTTCGTGCGCTGCGCACAGGTAATTACAGCGTCGTCATCGGCTGGTTGACGGAAGAATTAACCGAAGATGAACATGCCGAACTGGTAAAAGCGGCAGATGAAGGTAATGCGATGGGGTTTATCATGCGTCCTGTTCGCGCTCAGTCACTTGCGGGGAGACAGCATTCCGGGCTAAAAATTCACTCGAATTTGTATCATTGAGTAAAATTAGGATTTATCCTGGAATTTTTTTTCATGTTTTAATTTGCCATTGAGCTGTAACGCGTTTTCCGGCTGAAGGCCTGTCTGAAGCGGTTTTCAGGAAATCTTCAGTACATTTATTCATCTATAAATGTTAAATATTGTGTACACAAGCCTTTTTTTTTCATATGCCTGACGGACTTCACACTTGTAAGTTTTCAACTACGTTGTAGACTTTACATCGCCAGGGGTGCTCGGCATAAGCCGCAGATATCGGTAGAGTAACTATTGAACTGGTCCCCGGGTGAAGGATTTAACCGTGTTATCTCTCTTCGGAGATATTCATGGCGAATTTTGGATGATAACGAGGCGCAAAAAATGAAAAAGACAGCTATCGCAATTGCAGTGGCACTGGCTGGTTTCGCTACCGTGGCGCAGGCCGCTCCGAAAGATAACACCTGGTACACTGGTGCTAAACTGGGCTGGTCTCAGTACCATGATATTGGCAACAACCAGATCAACAACTCCGGTCCTACCCACGAAAGCCAACTGGGTGCTGGTGCATTCGGTGGTTACCAGGTTAACCCGTACGTTGGTTTCGAAATGGGTTACGACTGGTTAGGTCGTATGCCGTACAAAGGCGCCACCGATGCTACCCACAATAATGGCGCTTTCAAAGCTCAGGGCGTTCAGCTGACCGCTAAACTGGGTTACCCAATCACTGACGATCTGGACGTTTATACCCGTCTGGGTGGTATGGTTTGGCGTGCAGACGCTAAAAACAACGAAGGCTTCAAAGACCACGACACTGGTGTTTCCCCAGTATTCGCAGGTGGCGTAGAGTATGCAATTACTCCTGAAATCGCTACCCGTCTGGAATACCAGTGGACCAACAACATCGGTGACGCGAACACCGTTGGCGGTCGTCCGGATAACGGTCTGTTGAGCGTTGGTGTTTCCTACCGTTTCGGTCAGCAGGAAGAAGCAGCTCCAGTAGTTGTTGCACCGGCTCCGGCTCCGGAAGTACAGACCAAACACTTCACTCTGAAGTCTGACGTTCTGTTCAACTTCAACAAAGCAACTCTGAAACCAGAAGGCCAGCAGGCTCTGGATCAGATGTACAGCCAGCTGAGCAACCTGGATCCGAAAGACGGTTCCGTAGTGGTTCTGGGCTTCACTGACCGCATCGGTTCTGACGCTTACAACCAGGGTCTGTCCGAGAAACGTGCTCAGTCCGTTGTTGATTACCTGATCTCTAAAGGTATTCCTTCTGACAAAATCTCTGCACGTGGCATGGGCGAATCCAACCCAGTTACTGGCAACACTTGTGACAACGTGAAAGCTCGCGCTGCACTGATCGACTGCCTGGCTCCGGATCGTCGTGTTGAGATCGAAGTTAAAGGTATCAAAGACGTTGTAACTCAGCCTCAGGCTTAAGTTATCGTCTTATGAAAAAACCCCGCTTTGCGGGGTTTTTTTTTCACTTTTTATCAATCAAAGCACGCCTGTACACAACACATTTAGCCATTCTGTGGTTATTCTTTTCCCAGCAGCGCCTGTAAATCCTGCTTCAATGTCGACATTTTATTCGCGTACTTCTCTTTATGCTCTGCGTCTTCAATCAGTTGCACAATAGTTTCAGAAAGCGTTTTGCCGCGCCGCTGCGCAAGCCCCGCTAAGCGCTGCCAGACCATAAATTCCAGATCGATAGATTTCTTTCGCGTATGCTGATGCTCCGCGTTAAAGTGCCGCTTACGCCTCGCCCGTATGGTTTGTTTCATACGATTTAGCAGCGCAGAGTTCATGTGTTCTTCAATCCAGGTATTGACCCGAACCGGTTCATTTTCGAGGGTTAGCAACAAATCAACGGCTTCTTCGGCAGCGCTGGCCTCTACGTAACGGGTGATTAATTCCCCCTCACGATGCTTCTTCACCAGATACTTCCATTTCCAGCCGCTTTCAAGGTTTTCAAGTTGTTGATATTTCATTGCGATCTCAATGTTACCGTGTAACTCTTATCAGAATATCAGCTTTTTCGGCATCTGAAGAAAAGAATATCCAGCCTGTGAACTGTCGCGCGTCATCGCATTCGTTTCACAGCGCTTTCCACGTGTGCAGTGATGATGGTTACGGTATAATCTCGTTTTTTACAACAGACTAAAAAACATCAACTTTGACCATTACGAAACTTGCATGGCGTGATCTGGTTCCTGACACCGATAGTTATCAGGAAGTATTTGCACAGCCGCACGTCACTGACGACACCGATACCTTACTTAGTGATACTCAGCCACGTTTACAATTTGCGCTGGAGCAGCTTCTTCAGCACTGGACGACGTCTTCGTTCATGCTGGTAAAAGCGCCGGAAGAGCTTGAGTACATCAACCTTATTGCACAGGCCGCGCGGCCTCTGCACTCGGATGCCGGAAGTCTCACCGGAGGTCATTATGATATCTCCGGTCACACTATCCGCTATCGTACAGCTGAGACAGCAGAAGACAATTTTGCGACATTAACCCAGGTAGTCTGCGCTGACTGGGTTGAAGCCGAACAACTGTTTGGCTGTCTGCGTCAGTTCAACGGCGAAATTACCCTACAGCCAGGCCTTGTGCATCAGGCCAACGGTGGTGTGCTGGTTATTTCGTTGCGCACGCTACTGGCCCAACCGCTGCTGTGGATGCGCCTGAAAGCCATTGTCAGCCACGAGCGTTTTGACTGGGTAGCTTTTGATGAGTCTCGCCCGCTGCCCGTCTCCGTTCCACCTATGCCGCTTAAACTCAAAGTGGTATTAGTCGGTGAACGTGAATCACTGGCAGACTTCCAGGACATGGAGCCGGAGCTGGCTGAGCAGGCTATTTATAGCGAGTTTGAAGATAATCTGCAGATAGTGGATGCCGAAACCATGACGCAGTGGTGTCAGTGGGTAACACATACCGCTACGCGCAACAATTTGCCCTACCCGGCCCCTGATGCCTGGCAAGTGCTGATCCGTGAAGCCGTTCGTTATACCGGCGAACAGGATACATTGCCGCTTAACCCGCTGTGGATCACCCGACAGTTCAAAGAAGTGGCCCCGTTATGCGAGGGCGAAACCTGCAACGCTGAGCAGTTCAGCCTGATGCTGACCCAGCGTGAATGGCGGGAAGGTTTCCTCGCCGAACGAATGCAGGATGAGATCCTGCAGGAACAGATCCTGATCGAGACGGAAGGCGAGCGTATTGGCCAAATCAACGCCCTGTCGGTGATTGAATTTCCTGGTCACCCCCGCGCGTTTGGTGAGCCTTCTCGTATCAGCTGTGTGGTTCATATTGGCGACGGCGAATTTACGGATATTGAGCGCAAAGCCGAGCTTGGCGGAAATATTCATGCGAAGGGTATGATGATTATGCAGGCGTTCCTGATGTCGGAACTCCAGCTTGAACAGCAAATCCCCTTCTCTGCCTCGCTGACCTTTGAGCAATCCTACAGCGAAGTGGACGGCGACAGCGCGTCCATGGCAGAACTTTGCGCATTGATTAGCGCCCTCGCCGACGTTCCTGTTAATCAAAGCATCGCCATTACCGGTTCTGTCGATCAGTTTGGTCGGGCACAACCTGTTGGTGGTCTGAACGAGAAAATTGAAGGCTTCTTCGCCATCTGTCAGCAGCGTGAGCTGACAGGCACACAGGGCGTTATCATTCCTTCAGCGAATGTCAGACACCTGAGCCTGCAGCCCGCTCTGCTTCAGGCCGTAGAAGAAGAAAAATTCACTATCTGGGCGGTGGACGACGTGACCGATGCGCTGCCACTGTTATTAAATCTGGTGTGGGATGGTGAAGGCCAGACAACGCTGATGCAAACTATCCAGGAGCGTATTGCTACGGCAACGCAGCAGGAAGGTCGTCACCGTTTTCCCTGGCCGCTACGTTGGCTGAACTGGATTATTCCGAACTGATCGGACTTGTTCAGCGTACACGTGTTAGCTATCCTGCGTGCTTCAATAAAATAAGGCTTACAGAGAACATGGTAGATAAACGCGAATCCTATACAAAAGAAGACCTTCTTGCCTCTGGTCGCGGTGAGCTGTTTGGCGCAAAAGGGCCACAACTGCCTGCACCAAGCATGCTGATGATGGACCGTGTCATCAAGATGACCGAAACCGGCGGCAACTTTGACAAAGGTTATGTTGAAGCTGAACTGGATATCAACCCGGACCTGTGGTTCTTCGGATGCCACTTTATCGGCGATCCGGTGATGCCGGGCTGCCTGGGTCTGGATGCCATGTGGCAGCTGGTTGGATTCTATCTCGGCTGGCTGGGCGGCGAAGGTAAAGGCCGCGCGCTGGGCGTAGGCGAAGTTAAATTCACCGGCCAGGTTCTGCCGACTGCGAAGAAAGTGACTTACCGCATTCACTTCAAACGCATCGTTAATCGTCGCCTGATCATGGGCCTGGCTGATGGTGAAGTGCTGGTTGATGGTCGTCTAATCTATACCGCAAACGATCTGAAAGTGGGTCTGTTCCAGGACACTTCCGCGTTCTAATCCAGGTCAGCGTAGCCGCCAGACATTAACGTTTATTCGTCTTGTCTGGTGGGCAAAAAGGCGAAACCTCCGCTCTGCGGAGGTTTCTTTTATCTAAAGAGACAGAATCAGGCCATTAAAACCCTATCCCCCATGGCTTCTCGCCAGCCTCCCAGCCAGTATGACCTCTGATTCAGCGTCTGATAGGGACACATTTCTTTTGAGCGTCCGGCAATGCCGGCCTGATATCCACGTTGATGTGCCCGTTCCAGGCGATCTCGTTTTTGTCTCTTCATGCCTCGTTTCCCTCATCTTTTGGGTCTGGTGGAAAAGAAAACAGTGATTACTAAGTGTGCAATCACACTAAAACGAATACCCCTAAACATCAGGCTCGTCAATGCGCAAAATTCACGCCAGTGTCATATTTGTGAGCTACCCGCAAAATCATTTGTACAAAAATAGTCTGTCAGAACAGCTATCTCCACGGCTAAAAAAATAAAAAAAACCGCCCCGGGCAATGAACCAGGGGCGGCATAATTTACAATTATTTAAGCTTAAGGGATGCGTTTCAGCTCTTGAGCCATTGCCGTCGCTTCCTGGCTCCAGGCGTTGGCCAGAACCTTCACCATCTCATCGTAGCCGTCTTTAGTCTGTACAGCTTCAATGTGGAATGGACGCTTGATCAACTGCCCCTGGTGATTCAGCAGCCATTCACCGCTCACGATGACCTTACCATCGTACCGACCGTGGAAGCCGGTCACGGTAACGTTCAACGTGTCCTGAGTGCTTCCCAGCGGCTGCGAAGCAACAACCCAGCCAGGTAACTGCATACTGAGGTTCGTAACCAGGGTATTGCGCAATTGCTGATCTAAGGGGCTGGCCCAGAGATTATTATTCGCTATCACATATTGCACATCGCTGGTCTGGTAAACCACCCCATTACCCGCCAGATAGTCCGGGACCGCAATCTGTTCAACCCACAGCAGACGGTTACCCTGGTTAGCTGAGCTCTGTACGCCCCCTTGCGCGATAGGAAGCTGGTAATAGCTTTTATTTTCTCCGCTGGAGCTGCATGACGTCAGCCAGATCGCCATCATCGCCACTAGCCACTTTTTCATTGTTTCGCCCTCTTCGGCTCTGGATCTTTTTTGTCCTTCGCTTCAAATACCAGCGCATTGCTCTTATCGTTCAACGTTTTCAGTACCGGTTGCAGTTCTCGCAGCACCTGATCAAGACGCTGCATATCCGCCACCATCTTGTTGTAGGCGGCGGAACCCGGCTGGAAGCCCTGCATACTACGGTTCAGTTCGCGCAGCGTGTTCTGCATATCCGCCGGAAGATCCTGCATCGACTGACTGGACGTGATCTTATTCATGTTGTCCAGCGTGGTTTGCAGATGCTTCATCGTACGCTGGCTTTCCGACAACGTATTGGTCGCCTGCTCAATCATTGGGTTCAACGGCAGATTGTTAATCTTATCCAGCGCTTCCATCAGTCGCTGCTGGATCTGCGCCAGACCACCGCTCACGGTCGGAATAATTTGATAACCGTTAAATTCGCGCACACCGGTAATCGGCGGTTCTTTCGGGTAGAAGTCGAGATCGACATACAGAGCGCCAGTCACCAGGTTCCCGGTTTTCAGCGATGCCCGTAAGCCGCGTTTAAGCAATTCTGCCAGATGAGCGCCAACATCAGTATCTTCTCCCAGCTGTGCCTTCAGACGTTCTGGTTCGATACGTACCAGCACCGGAATACGGTAATCATTGTTGAAGACCTGACGCATATTCGGTGAGAAGAAAGGTACTTTGCTTACCGTACCCAAACGGATGCCACGGAATTCCAGTGGCGCGCCAGGCTGCAGGCCACGAATTGAATCTTTAAAGAACATCAGGTAATCAATATGATCGGTATACAGTGAATCCTGAATACTTTTTTGGTCGTCATAGAGATTAAACGCAGACTGTTGTGCGACCGGTTCGCCTTGTTCCAGCCCTTCTGGCACATCAAAACTTACGCCACCGCCAAACAGCGTGGAGAGAGATCCCATTTCCACGCGCATACCTGCCGAAGTAAGATCCACGGCGATCCCACTGTCCTTCCAGAAACGCACATTGCTGGTCACCAGACGATCGTTAGGCGCATTGATAAATAGCTGATAGCTAATCGTACGCTTTTGCGCATCAAATGTGCTGGTTTCAACCGAACCTACACGATAACCACGGAACAGAACCGGGTCGCCCGGGCTCAACTGACCGGCTTTTTTGCTGTCCAGAATCACACGGATCCCTTTCGCATCTGGCGGCGCCAGCGGCGGTGAATCCAGCAGTTGGTAATTTTCCAGCTTGCTGCCTTTATTGCCAGGCTGCAGTTCAATATAAGCCCCGGACAATAGCGTGCCGAGCCCACTGATACCTTCACGCCCAACCTGCGGCTTCACCACCCAAAAGACAGAATCTTTATGCAGCAGCTTTTCCATTCCGGAGTTAAGACGAGCTTTAATTTCCACATGGGTCAAATCATCAGTCAGGGTTGCGCTCTCGACGATGCCGACATCCACGCTGCGGCTCTTAATCGTCGTTTTGCCCCCTTCAATACCTTCGGCATTAGTGGTAATCAGCGTGACTTGTGGCCCCTGATGACTGTAGTGATAAAACAGGACCCACGCGCCAATGAGGGCAGTGACTATAGGGAATATCCACACGGGCGACCAGTTTTTTACCTTTTGCACTTTGGCTTCCCCACTTTTAGATTCCATGCTGTCAGGACTCCTCATGATCTGGTTCACGGTCCCACGACAGACGGGGATCAAATGTCATCGCAGAAAACATTGTCATAATGACGACTAAAGCAAACATCAAAGCACCCATTGCAGGATAAATGTTCATTAACCCTCCCATGCGCACCAGCGCAGAGAGTACGGCAATTACAAAAACGTCGATCATTGACCAGCGACCGACAAATTCTACAACCTCGTAAATTAAATGCATTCGTTCACTGTCGCGTTTGCCGTGCCCTTTGGCATCCCAACACAGCCAGGCAATGGCGATCATTTTCAACGTCGGCACCATAATACTGGCGATAAAGATAACCGCAGCCACCGGGTAAGAGCCTTCGCTCCAGATTAAAACCACGCCCTCGAGTATCGTTGAAGGCAGCTTTGACCCGAGCAGATCGGTGATCATGATCGGCAGAATATTGGCAGGAAGATAAAGCATGATCGACGTAAACAGTAATGCCAATGTCCATTGCAGACTGTTTTTACGCCGCACATAACCTTTCGTCTGACAGCGTGGGCATACCAGCTCGTCTGCAGGAAGAATAGCGGTGCAGCAGGAACAGGAACGCAACCCTTGTCGGATGCCGGGCACACCAGGCTTTAATTCCTGCTTAATGGCTGGCATAGGGGCAATATCATCCCACAGCCAACGGCGATCCACACACTGAAAAGCCCGCAACTGGAGCATACAAAACAAGCACCACGGGATGAAGCTGCTGCCCACGCCGATATCGCCGTAGGCCATCAGCTTAACAAAGCTCACCAACACGCCCGCGAGGAAAATTTCTGCCATTCCCCAGCTTTTTAACTGAAACAAAATACGCGCCAGCCATGTTTTAAGCCGCTCAGGCATATGAACCCGATTCACCAACAGCAAAATGGTCAACAAGCAAAAAGCGGGAACCAACTGAACGAATAAGATAAAGAAGGTACCGAGGCTGGCGTAATCTTCCGAAAAGAGAACGCTGGGGATTTGCAGCAGCGTCACTTCGCTGCTCACCCCCGCAACATTCATATTCACAAAGGGAAAGAGGTTTGACAAAAGCAGCATAAATAATGCTGCTAACACATAGGCGGTAGGACGCTGCCGTGGCGCGTCCCACTCAACCGTTAACGTAGTGCCACATCGTGGACATGCCGCTTTCTGACCATGCTCAAGGCGAGGTAACGCCACCAGCATGTCACACTGCGAGCACAGAATATGCTTCGCGGCATGGTGATGTTCGCACATATGTGCTCCTTTAAATTATGCGCCGTTCTTCAAAGACTCAAGATACTCCCAGCGCTCAAAGGCTTGCTCAAGTTCTTGTTCAGCTTCGTTCAGATTAGCTAATACCTGTTGCGTTTGCTCATGCGGCTGACTGAAAAAAGCGGCGTCAGCTACCTGAGCTTGTAATGCTTCCAGTTTAGCTTCCAGTTCTTCAAGCAGCGCGGGGAGCAGCTCCAGTTCGCGCTGCAGTTTATAGCTTAGTTTGCTCGTGCTGCGTTTGACAATTTCTGCTTTAGGAGCAACGGTTTCCTCTGTTTTTTTCGCAACTGGCTGTTTAAACGCCACATACTGCGATTGCTGGCTGCGGGCATCATGATAACCGCCGACATAACGACCAATTTTACCGCCGCCTTCGAAGATCCAGCATTCGGTTACGGTATTATCCACAAACTGACGGTCGTGGCTCACCAGCAGCACGGTGCCCTGGTAGCTATCAATCAGCTCTTCAAGCAGTTCCAGCGTTTCGACGTCCAGATCGTTCGTTGGTTCATCGAGAATCAAAAGATTACTGGGTTTGAGAAAAAGACGCGCCAGCAGTAGGCGATTGCGTTCCCCACCAGAGAGCGCACGTACTGGCGTCATCGCCCGTTTCGGATGGAACAGGAAATCCTGGAGGTAGCCCAGCACATGGCGAGGTTTACCGTTAACCAGCACCTCTTGCTTACCCTCAGCAAGGTTGTCCATCACGGTTTTATCCGGATCCAGTTCGGCGCGGTGCTGATCGAAATACGCCACTTCCAGCTTCGTGCCGACGTGAATGCGTCCGCTATCAGCCTGAAGCTGACCTAACATTAGCTTCAGCAGCGTTGTTTTACCGCAGCCGTTAGGTCCAATTAGCGCAATCTTGTCGCTACGTTGCACCTGCGCGGAGAAATCTTTTACCAGTTGCTTTCCATCAACCTGGTAATCAACATTCTCCATTTCGAAGACAATCTTGCCAGAACGGCTCGCCTCTTCGACCTGCATCTTCGCCGTGCCCATCACTTCGCGACGTTCGCCACGCTCGCGACGCATGGCTTTCAGCGCCCGCACGCGGCCTTCATTACGGGTACGACGCGCTTTGATGCCCTGACGGATCCACACTTCTTCCTGCGCCAGCTTGCGATCAAATTCCGCATTTTGGAGATCTTCCACCCGCAGCGCTTCTTCTTTATCCAGCAGATACTGATCGTAGTTCCCCGGATAGGTCACCAGCTTGCCGCGGTCGAGATCGACAATACGCGTCGCCATATTGCGAATAAATGAACGGTCGTGGGAAATGAAAATAATTGTCCCATTGAAGGATTTCAGGAACCCTTCCAGCCAGTCGATAGTTTCAATATCCAGGTGGTTAGTTGGTTCATCCAGCAGCAGTACGCGCGGGTTGCTCACTAACGCGCGGCCCAGCGCCGCCTTACGCAGCCAGCCGCCCGAAAGCGAAGAAAGCGCGGCGTTAGGATCCAGTCCCAGTTGCGCCAGCACTTCATTAATGCGGCTTTCGAGCTGCCACAGATTATGGTGATCGAGCATTTCCTGAACCCGCGCCATTTCATTCAGGTTTCTGTCGCTGGGATCGGTCATCACCAGGCGCGAAATATCGTGATAACGCTTCAGATATTCAGCCTGTTCCTCAATACCTTCGGCAACGAAGTCATAGACGCTGCCCACAACATTACGCGGCGGATCCTGCTGCAGACGCGCCACAACCAGGTCCTGCTCATAAATAATACGCCCGTCGTCAAGACCCTGTTCACGGTTGAGGATCTTCATCAGCGTCGACTTACCTGCGCCATTACGGCCAACCAGACAGACGCGTTCGTTATCTTCGATATGCAGTTCTGCATTATCAAGAAGCGGCGCATCGCTGAACGACAGCCATGCACCATGCATACTGATCAATGACATTTATTTATCCTTTCAGGCTGCGGTAATCAGCCAGCAATTGTGGATCTGACGGTTACGGGCAAAATCCTGGGAAAGCGTTTTTTGGGTGATTTCTTGTGCTTTTAATCCCAGTTCAGCCAGACCGTCGAGATCCATACGGAACCCACGCTTGTTGTTGGAGAACATGATCGTGCCGTCTTTACGCAGCAGACGTTTCAGATCTTTCATCAGCGCCAGATGATCGCGCTGTACATCAAACGAGTCTTCCATACGTTTTGAGTTAGAGAACGTCGGCGGATCGATGAAAATCAGATCAAACTGTTCATTGGCATCGCGCAGCCAGCCCAGGCAATCGGCTTGAATTAAACGGTGAGCGCGACCACTCAGGCCGTTCAGGCGCAGGTTACGCTCAGCCCACTCCAGGTAGGTACGCGACATATCAACCGTCGTGGTGCTACGCGCACCGCCCAGTCCGGCATGAACGCTGGCACTGCCGGTGTAGGAGAACAGGTTAAGGAAATCCTTACCTTTACTCATCTGGCCCAGCATGCGGCGCGCAATACGGTGATCGAGGAACAAACCGGTATCAAGATAGTCTGTCAGGTTGACCCACAGGCGCGCGTTGTACTCGCTTACCTCAATGAATTCACCCTTCTCATTCATCTTCTGATACTGGTTCTTCCCTTTCTGGCGCTCACGGGTTTTCAGCACCAGTTTATTTGGCGCGATTTCCAGGACCGACAGCGTTGCGGCAATGATATCGAACAGACGTTGACGTGCTTTTTGCGCATCGACCGTCTTCGGCGGAGCGTATTCCTGAACCACGACCCACTCACCGTAACGGTCCACTGCAACGTTGTATTCCGGCAGGTCAGCATCATACAGGCGATAGCATTCAATTCCTTCCTGACGCGCCCATTTTTCCAGCTTCTTGATATTCTTGCGCAGGCGGTTGGCATAATCTTCCGCGACCGTGGCTGGCTTGCTGTCCGCAGTGGTCTCTGCAACGTGATAGTTTTTCTGTACGCAATCCAGCGGACCGTTTTTAGCTTTGAACTGCTTGTCAGCACGCAATTGCAGGCTGCTGAGCAAATCCGGAGATGCGCTGAACAGCGACAAATTCCAGCCGCCAAACTGGTTTTTCATCGTACGGCCCAGCAAGCTATGCAGGGCAATCAGCGCCGGTTCGCTATCCAGACGTTCGCCGTAGGGCGGGTTACTGATCACCGTACCATACGGTCCCTTCGGCAGTGGATTACTCAGTTTGGCGACATCTTTAACGTCAAATGTCATCAGATCGGCAATACCTGCACGGCGGGCGTTACTACGCGCTTTTTCAATCACGCGCGCATCGCTGTCGGAGCCATAGAAGTGCGAAGTATAGTCAGCAAGCCCCTTACGCGCACGCACCTGAGCTTCGGCTTTAACCTCTTGCCAGACGGCTTCATCGTGCTGTGCCCAACCGCTAAAGCCCCAGTACCCGCGGTGCAGGCCCGGCGCGCGATCGGTTGCCCACATCGCCGCTTCAATCAGCAGCGTGCCGGAGCCGCACATCGGATCGAGTAACGGTGTGCCCGGCTGCCAGCCAGAACGCATAACAATAGCGGCGGCCAGCGTCTCTTTAATCGGCGCCTGGCCCGCACGATCGCGATAACCGCGCTGATGCAAACCGTCACCGCTCAGATCGAGCGCAATGCTGGCGGTATCTTTGTTCAACCAGACATTGATTCGCAGATCCGGAGATTCACGATCCACATTCGGACGCGGCAGATTTTTGCGGGTAAAGGCATCGACAATCGCATCCTTGACCTTCAGCGCGCCGTACTGGCTGTTACGAATGGTCTCGTTCAGGCCGCTAAAATGGACGGCAAACGTAGCACCAGGATTAAATATCTCTGTCCAGTCGATTGCCTGAACGCCGAGGTACAGATCAAGATCGCTGTAGACCTTGCACTCTCCCATCGGCAGGATAATGCGCGAGGCCAGGCGGCTCCACATCAGGCTCTGGTAAACAAGCCGCGTGTCGCCCTTAAAATGGACCCCACCCTGAACGACCTGACACTCCAGCGCGCCGAGGTTTTCCAGTTCAGTTTTTAACAGCTCTTCCAGCCCGCGGGCCGTACTGGCAAACAGAGAATTCATAATGTCACTTTTACTCCTAGAAAATTGCTGCGCATTATAGCTAATATGGGCTGTATGTCATAAAGTTGAAGGCTTATTTTCGTTCAAGGGGCTGTGCAGTGGTAACGTTGACCCGACTTTTTATTCATCCGGTTAAATCAATGCGTGGAATTGGACTCACGCACGCCCTGGCAGACGTGAGCGGTCTCGCCCTGGATCGTATATTTATGATTACCGAACCCGACGGGACGTTCATTACCGCCCGACAGTTCCCGCAAATGGTCCGCTTTACCCCTTCCCCTTTCCACGATGGACTTCATCTCACGGCTCCAGACGGCAGCAGCGCGCTCGTGCGATTCGCAGACTTCGCCACCCAGGATGCGCCGACAGAAGTGTGGGGAAACCATTTTACCGCGCGTATTGCGCCAGCGGCTATCAACCTGTGGCTGAGCGGCTTTTTCTCCCGTGACGTGCAGTTGCGCTGGGTGGGTCCGCAACTGACACGCCGGGTGAAGCGCCACGCTGATGTTCCTTTGTCCTTCGCCGATGGTTATCCCTACCTGCTGGCCAACGAAGCATCTCTGCGCGATGTGCAACAGCGCTGTCCGGCAAGCGTCAAAATGGAACAGTTTCGCCCCAATCTGGTAGTTTCGGGGGCTGACGCCTGGGCAGAAGACACCTGGAAAGTGATTCGCATTGGCGACGTCATTTTTGATGTGGCAAAACCCTGTAGCCGCTGCATTTTCACTACCGTTAGCCCAGAAAAAGGCCAGAAACATCCGTCTGGCGAGCCGCTCGCCACGCTGCAAACCTTCCGAACAGCGGTGGATAACGGCGACGTCGATTTCGGCCAGAATCTTATCGCACGCAACAGTGGCGTTATTCGCGTCGGCGATGAGGTAGAGATTTTGGCAACCGGTCCCGCCAGAGCTTACGGTGCGGCGGAGCCAGACGATACCGCACAGGAACAACAACCCGATGCCACGGTACTTATTGACTGGCAGGGCCAGACCTTTCGCGGAAATAATCAGCAGGTATTGCTTGAACAGCTGGAAAACCAGGGTATCAGGGTGCCCTATTCATGCCGGGCAGGAATTTGCGGATGCTGTCGAATTCGACTGTTGGAAGGCGAAGTTAGTCCGCTGAAAAAATCAGCGATTGGGGATGACGGGACGATTCTGTGCTGCAGTTGCGTTCCCAAAACGACAATCAGGCTGGAGAGTTAAACCGCCTGCTCAAGGCTGAAACTGTCGGCAATAACCTGCGGTTTCAGTCTGTCATTCATTATTTTAATCGCGTCGCCAAGCTGCATTGTGCGCCCGGCAATAACCACACCAGGTTGTGCAAGCAGACAAAGCGCGGCATTTTCACCCGGTTCAACCACTAACAGGTTTACCTGTTCATCCGTATCGCTTAAATCCACACAAGCAGCATCCCCCACAACTGGCGACCAGTTAATACCGTGTGCGACAAAGTGCCAGCTTTTTGGCATTTGCGGTTTAAGGTAACGAATCGCTACCAGCGCATTAAGCACCAGTTCCGCCTTTTGCTCTTTGGCTAAATCCAGGTAGCGACATTTTTCTTCAAAGGAAAAATAAAGCGCGGCGTCATCAACACAAAAACCCGACGGAGAAAATGCATCCGGAGTGAGCATTTTACGAGCAAAACGCGAACGGAATAACATGCCATTGGCTAAATCGAGCATCATACGATCGTGCTCTTCATCATAATACCAGCGCCAGTTATCGTCGGGTTTAATTCGCATCAGTTTCTCTCCTTTCCTTAATCATCACCATTACGACAGTATCCTTTTGCCGCTTCGTTTATTGCCTTAATAATAAAAGCTCAGAATGTTTAAATAAGCAACAGTAAAGGAATATAAAACAACCAGGGCCAGAAATAAAGCCCTGGATTGTGATTAAGGTAGCATTCAGATATTGGTGACGATTTCTTTAATCAACGGTGGGCCTTTAAAAATAAAGCCCGAATAAATCTGTACCAGAGAAGCACCGGCAGCTATTTTCTCACGCGCGGCGATTACTGAGTCGATACCACCAACCCCAATAATCGGCAGCTGACCTTTTAATTCCTGAGACAACTGGCGAATAATTTCTGTACTTTTTAATTGTAACGGTCGACCGCTGAGGCCGCCCATTTGATCGCAATTTTTCATTCCCTGAACGAGAGAACGATCGAGAGTGGTGTTAGTCGCAATTACGCCATCAATATTATGACGAACTAAACTGTCAGCAACCTGGACCAGTTCTTCCACAGAAAGATCCGGTGCGATCTTAACCGCCACTGGAACATATTTATGGTGGATCGCTTGCAGATCATTTTGCTTATTTTTAATTGCCGTCAGAAGATCATCCAGCGCCTCACCATATTGCAGCGTACGTAATCCCGGCGTATTCGGTGAAGAGATATTAATCGCGATATAACCAGCATAAGCATAGACTTTTTCCATACAAATCAGATAGTCATCTTTGCCGTTCTCTACCGGAGTATCTTTATTCTTACCAATATTAATCCCCAGAATACCGTCAAAATGCGATTTTTTGACGTTCTCAACCAGGTTATCAACCCCCAGGTTATTAAACCCCATGCGGTTGATCAAACCTTCTGCATCGACCAGACGAAACAGACGTGGTTTATCATTACCCGGCTGAGGACGCGGCGTCACGGTACCAATCTCAATGGAACCAAATCCCATCGCGCCGAGCGCATCAATGCACTCCCCGTCTTTATCCAGTCCGGCAGCAAGCCCGAGTGGATTTTTAAACGTCAGCCCCATACAGGTAACCGGTTTTGCGGGTACTTTCTGGCGGACAAGCGCTTCGAGCGGCGTGCCGGTAATGCGACGTAATTGCTGGAATGTCAATTCATGAGCGCGCTCTGGATCGAGCTGGAAAAGGGCTTTACGAACGAAGGGGTAGTACATGAACTCTCCTGGATTCCCGGTGTGCAAACCGGGGGCGTATTATGTGCGATCGCGAGCAAAAAGGGAATTGACCTGCGGCAATAAATAGCAATCGTTTTCCTGCTTCCTCCTTTTTATTCATTTTTCAACTTTTCTATCCCGTATAAATCATTTCGATAAACAAAGTCTCTCTGCCAGACTGCACAAATTGTTATCAATGTTAATCAAAAGCAAACAATTGGTTATAAGGGGAGAATAAAATTATGCGCGTCATCACTCTGGCGGGAAGCCCACGCTTTCCCTCTCGCTCCAGCGCGTTGCTGGAATATGCCCGAGAAAAATTGAACGGCCAGGATGTCGAAGTCTTTCACTGGAACCTGCACAACTTTGCCCCGGAAGACCTGATCTATGCCCGTTTTGACAGTCCGGCGCTGAAAACATTTATCGAACAACTGCAGGATGCTGACGGGCTGATTGTCGCAACGCCGGTCTACAAAGCCGCTTACTCTGGCGCACTGAAAACGCTGCTCGATCTGCTCCCCGAGCGGGCGCTGGAAGGAAAAGTGGTTTTGCCGCTGGCGACTGGCGGCAGTGTGGCGCATTTACTGGCCGTCGATTACGCGCTGAAACCGGTGCTGAGCGCGTTAAAGGCTCAGGAGATCCTGCACGGCGTGTTTGCCGATGATTCACAGGTCATCGATTATCAGCATAAACCGCAGTTTACGCCCAACCTGCAGCAGCGCCTGGACAGTGCGCTCGACACTTTCTGGCTGGCGTTGCATCGTCGCGATCTCCAACTCCCGCAACTGAACGCCCTGCGAGGTGCCGCCCATGCTTAATCTGCTCAAGCGTCACACCTCATGGCTGGCATTTACCGGGCTGCTGTCACTGTCATCCTTGGTGCATGCCGCAGAATCGGCTCCGGATGCTCTGCGCATTGGCTACCAGAAAGGAAGCGTCAGTATGGTGCTGGCAAAAAGTCATCAGCTACTGGAGAAACGCTACCCACAGACCAAAATCTCGTGGATTGAGTTCCCGGCTGGACCGCAAATGTTGGAAGCACTCAATATCGGCAGTATCGATCTCGGCAGTACCGGTGACATTCCGCCAATTTTCGCCCAGGCCGCCGGAGCCGATCTGGTTTATGTGGGCGTCGAACCACCCAAACCGAAAGCCGAAGTGATTCTGGTGCCGAAAAATAGCCCGATCCAGAGCGTTGCGCAGCTCAAAGGGCATAAAGTCGCCTTCCAGAAAGGTTCCAGCGCCCACAATTTACTGCTCCGGGCGCTGCAACAGGCAGGGTTGAAATTTACCGATATTCAACCGACTTATCTGACCCCCGCCGATGCGCGAGCGGCCTTCCAGCAAGGAAACGTCGATGCGTGGGCTATCTGGGATCCCTACTATTCGGCCGCATTACTGCAAGGTGATGTGCGCGTGCTGAAAGACGGCTCAGACCTCAAGCAGACCGGTTCGTTTTATCTCGCTGCACGTCCTTATGCCGAAAAAAATAGCGCTTTTGTTCTTGGCGTACTGGATACCTTTAGCCAGGCGGATGCGTTAACTCTCAGCCAACGCCAGCAAAGCATTACTCTGCTGGCTAAAACCATGGGCCTGCCCGAGCCGGTAATTGCGTCTTATCTGGATCACCGTCCGCCAACCACCATTATGCCCGTCAGCGCCTCTGTTGCCGCCCTACAACAACAAACCGCCGATCTGTTTTATGACAACCGTCTGGTGCCGAAAAAAATCGATATTCGCCAGCGTATCTGGCAACCCACTCAGCAGGCAGGAGAAAAATTATGAGTCTGAACATGTTCTGGTTTTTACCCACCCACGGTGACGGTCATTATCTGGGGACGGAAGAAGGTTCGCGCCCGGTCGATCACGGTTATTTGCAACAAATTGCGCAAACAGCCGATCGCCTGGGATTTACTGGCGTTCTGATCCCAACCGGTCGCTCCTGTGAAGATGCCTGGCTGGTCGCCGCGTCGATGATCCCGGTCACCCAGCGATTAAAGTTTCTGGTCGCGCTACGTCCAAGCGTAACCTCGCCGACGGTCGCCGCCCGCCAGGCCGCGACGCTCGACAGACTCTCTAACGGCCGGGCGTTGTTCAACCTGGTAACCGGCAGCGATCCACAAGAGCTAGCGGGTGACGGCGTGTTCCTTGATCACACCGAGCGCTATGAAGCCTCTGCTGAATTCACTCAGGTCTGGCGGCGTTTGCTGCAAGGTGAAACCGTGGATTTCAACGGCAAACACATTCATGTCCGCGGCGCGAAACTGTTTTTCCCTCCTGTACAACAACCCCGGCTACCGCTTTATTTCGGCGGTTCGTCTGATGTTGCACAAGATCTTGCTGCCGAGCAGGTTGATCTCTATCTGACCTGGGGCGAGCCGCCTGAACAGGTGAAAGAGAAGATTGAACAGGTGCGGGCCAAAGCGGCGGCGCTCGGGCGCAAGATCCGCTTTGGTATTCGTCTGCATGTGATCGTCCGAGAGACAACGCAAGAGGCGTGGCAGGCAGCGGATCGTCTGATAGCCCATCTGGATGACGACACCATTGCCAAAGCCCAGGCCGCCTTCTCAAGAACGGATTCGGTTGGTCAGCAGCGAATGGCTGCACTGCACAACGGTAAACGCGACAAACTGGAAATCAGCCCGAACTTGTGGGCAGGAGTAGGACTGGTGCGCGGTGGCGCGGGTACCGCGCTGGTCGGAGATGGTCCGACGGTCGCGGCGCGTATCAACGAGTATGCCGCACTGGGAATCGACAGTTTTGTCTTGTCCGGGTATCCACATCTGGAAGAGGCATACAAGGTTGGCGAGCTGCTGTTCCCACATCTGGATGTCGCTATACCAGAAATTCCGCAGCCGCAGCGCCAGCATCAACAAGGCGAAGCGGTAGCAAACGAATTTATCCCACGCAAAATCGCGCAAAGCTAAGGAGCCTGCTGATGGCAACGCCGAAAAACAGGTGGTTACTGCGCCTCGCGCCCTGGTTTTTACCGGTTGGGTTGGTCGCGCTCTGGCAGCTCGCATCATCATTGGGCTGGTTGTCCACCCGCATCCTGCCCTCTCCGGAGGGCGTTGTCGAAGCCTTCTGGACGCTTTCCGCCAGCGGCGAGCTTTGGCAGCATCTGGCGATCAGCTCCTGGCGCGCGCTGGTAGGCTTCTCCATCGGCGGATCGATTGGCCTGACGCTGGGACTGATTAGCGGTCTTTCGCGGTGGGGAGAACGCCTGCTGGATACTTCGGTGCAGATGCTGCGTAACGTGCCGCATCTGGCGCTGATCCCACTGGTGATTTTGTGGTTCGGCATTGATGAATCCGCCAAGATCTTTCTCGTCGCGCTGGGCACGCTTTTTCCGATTTACATCAACACCTGGCATGGGATCCGCAATATCGATCGCGGTCTGGTAGAGATGGCTCGCAGCTATGGGCTGTCTGGTTTTTCACTATTTATTCATGTGATCCTCCCCGGCGCCCTGCCCTCGATTATGGTTGGCGTGCGTTTTGCTCTCGGGCTGATGTGGTTAACGCTTATTGTCGCGGAAACCATTTCAGCCAATGCCGGCATTGGTTACCTGGCAATGAACGCCCGCGAATTTCTGCAAACCGATGTGGTCGTGGTGGCCATTATTCTCTACGCCCTGCTCGGCAAACTTGCCGACGTCAGCGCCCAATGGCTAGAGCGGATCTGGCTGCGCTGGAACCCGGCTTACCATGTGAAGGAGGCTACCGTATGAATACCGCTCGCCTAAACCAAGGCACGCCGCTTTTACTAAGTGCCGTGACGAAACAATACGCCGCCAATACGGTGCTCAATCAGTTAGATTTACACATTCAGGCCGGACAGTTTGTTGCCGTGGTTGGCCGCAGCGGGGGAGGAAAAAGCACGTTGCTGCGTCTGCTGGCTGGGCTGGAGTCTCCCACCTCAGGTGCATTACTTGCCGGAACCACCCCGCTGGCAGAAATTCAGGAGGATACGCGAATGATGTTTCAGGATGCGCGTCTGCTGCCCTGGAAGACGGTTATCGATAATGTGGGTCTGGGTCTGAAAGGTCACTGGCGCGATGCGGCCCGGGACGCGCTGGCCGCAGTTGGGCTGGAGAATCGTGCTCAGGAATGGCCTGCCGCCCTGTCCGGTGGACAAAAACAGCGCGTGGCCCTGGCGCGGGCATTAATTCATCGTCCCGGTCTGCTGCTGCTGGATGAACCCCTCGGTGCGCTGGATGCCTTAACCCGCCTTGAAATGCAGGAGCTGATTGTCTCTTTATGGCAAGAGCACGGCTTTACCGTACTGCTGGTCACCCATGACGTCAGTGAAGCGGTGGCAATGGCCGATCGCGTGTTGCTTATTGAAGATGGAAAAATCGGACTGGATTTAACGGTGGATATTGCGCGACCACGCCGGATTGGTTCGGTGCGTCTGGCAGAGCTGGAAGCAGAAGTGTTGAACCGGGTAATGCAGCGTAGCGAAATGGAACAGCCGATCCGCCGGCATGGATAAGCATTCAGAAAAATCAGGCCCAGTAAGCGCAAGCGCCACCGGGCCTTTTGCCGGATAGCGGCGTTACCGCCTAATCCGGCTTACAAAACGACAGGTCAACGTTTCAGGCTAACGCTTTGGTTACCTTCTCGAACAGATCGCCGGAGAGATTCTCCAGACCTTTCAGCTGCTCCAGCGCCGCGCGCATCTGCGTCTGACGTTTTGCATCATACCGTTTTAAGCGAATCAGCGGCTCAATCAGACGTGACGCCACCTGAGGGTTACGGCTATTGAGTTCAGTCAGCATGTCGACCAGGAACTGATAGCCGCTGCCATCTTCCGCATGGAATGCCGCCGGGTTGCTGCCCGCAAAGGCGCCAATCAGAGATCGGATTCGGTTCGGGTTACTCATACTGAAGGAACGGTGCTTCAGTAAGCCACGTACCGTTTCCAGCACGTTTCTCGCCGGGCTGGTGGATTGCAGGATAAACCATTTGTCCATCACCAGACCGTCATGATGCCACTTATCGTCATACTCCTGCATTAGCGTGTCGCGGCAAGGCAGTTGCGCCGCGACTGCCGCGGACAGCGCCGCCAGCGCATCGGTCATATTGTTTGCTTCACGGTACTGCTTGCTGACCAGCGTGTCGGCCAGATGGGTTTCGCCAAAGGCCAGGAAACGCAGGCAGGCATTACGTAGCGTACGCTTGCCAATATCGGCATGTTCAACGCGGTACTCATCAAGATGGTTAGCGTTATAAATGGCGAGGAATTCATCCGCCAGTTCGGCCGCCAGCGTGCGAGTTAACGCTTCACGTACTTCCGTTATCGCCACCGGATCGATGATGTCGAACAGTTCAGCAATTTCATTCACCGAAGGCAGCGTCAGAATCTCTGCCGCCAGTGCCGGATCGATTTTCTCATCCAGCAAAATCGCCCGGAATGCATCGGCCACGTGTACCGGCAGCGACAGCGGCTGTCCCTGCTGATGGCGGGCTACGTTGAGCTTAATATAGGTCGCCAGCAAGCTTTGCGCCGCATCCCAACGAGAGAAATCGTTACGCGCATGACGCATCAGGAAAGTCAGCTGCTGATCGCTCCATTTGTATTCCAGTTTTACCGGTGCGGAGAATTCGCACAGCAGTGCCGGAACCGGCTGGAAGTAGACATTATCAAAGACAAACGTCTGCTCAGCCTGGGTGACATTGAGTACGGAATTCACCGGGTGCCCGCCTTTTTGCAGCGGGATCACTTTCCCTTCGTTGTCATACAACTCGAGGGCGAAAGGAATATGCAGCGGCTGTTTTTCGGCCTGATCCGGCGTGGCCGGCGTGCGCTGGCTGATAGTCAGCGTGTACTGCTCAGTGGATGGATTGTAGTCATCACGCACGGTCAGAATCGGCGTACCGGACTGACTGTACCAGCGGCGGAAATGCGATAGATCGACGTTGGACGCATCTTCCATCGCCTGCACGAAATCATCACAGGTTGCAGCGCTGCCGTCATGACGCTCAAAGTACAACTGCATCCCTTTCTGGAAGTTAGCCTCACCGAGCAGGGTGTGGATCATACGAATAACTTCAGCGCCCTTTTCGTACACGGTCAGGGTATAGAAGTTGTTCATTTCAATAACCATATCCGGACGGATAGGATGCGCCATTGGGCTGGCATCTTCTGCAAACTGCAGGCCGCGCATGGTGCGCACATTGCTGATCCGGTTTACCGCGCGTGAGCCGAGATCGGAACTGAACTCCTGATCGCGAAACACGGTTAGCCCCTCTTTCAGGCTCAACTGGAACCAGTCGCGACAGGTCACGCGGTTGCCGGTCCAGTTGTGGAAATATTCGTGACCGATGACGCGCTCAATATCGAGGTAGTCTTTGTCGGTGGCGGTATCGGTACGTGCCAGCACATATTTGGAGTTAAAGATGTTCAGACCTTTATTCTCCATCGCCCCCATGTTGAAGAAATCGACCGCGACAATCATATAAATGTCGAGGTCATATTCGAGGCCAAAGCGCTCTTCATCCCATTTCATGGAGTTTTTCAGCGAGGTCATCGCCCACGGCGCGCGGTCCAGGTTGCCGCGATCGACGTACAGTTCCAGCGCCACTTCACGCCCGGAACGGGTGGTAAAGGTGTCGCGCAGGACGTCGAAATCACCGGCTACCAGCGCAAACAGATAACACGGTTTCGGGAACGGATCCTGCCACTGTACCCAGTGACGACCATTTTCCAGTTCCCCCTGCGCCACGCGGTTACCATTGGAGAGCAGGAACGGATATTGGGTTTTATCGGCGATAATTTTGGTGGTAAAACGCGCCAGGACATCCGGCCTGTCGAGATACCAGGTAATATGGCGGAACCCTTCCGCTTCACACTGGGTGCACAGCGCGTCGCCGGACTTGTACAGTCCTTCCAGCGCGGTATTGGCCGCCGGGCTAATTTCATTCACGATACGCAGCGTAAAACGTTCCGGCAGTTGACTGATGACCAGAGCGCCCTCTTCTTCTTTATACTCTGCCCACGGCTCGTCGTTCACGTGGATCGACACCAGGGTCAGATCTTCGCCATTCAGGCGCAGGGGCGCATCGGACGCTCCATGACGGACAGCCTGGCTCACGGCGGTGACCACGGTTTTTTCAGCATCCAGGTCAAAGGTCAAGTCAATATCAGTAATCTGGTAATCCGGCGCACGATAGTCGTGACGGTATTTGGCTTGTGGCTGTTGTGTCATAAAAAACCTTTAGCATCTTTGGTAGAGTCTCGGCTTCAGTCTATTCCTGTTGCGTAAATCGCGCTACGCAGAATGTTCATCTTTTCAGGCACAAACACCCTTTTTGCTACATTTTTATAACACGCGGCACGAATTGCCCTCGACCAGAAAGACAGCTTATGGTGTGATCGGGGTTCAATAAATCGCTAAACAAGGTATACTCCAGCGGTTTTCTTAGTTGTTTATTGTACTAAACGCTCCCGTGAGAGGATGCTACTGCGCACCTATGACACAATTCGCTTCTCCTGTTCTGCACTCGCTGCTGGATACAGACGCTTATAAGTTGCATATGCAGCAAGCCGTTTTTCACCACTACTATGATGTACAAGTAGCGGCTGAATTTCGTTGCCGTGGCGATGACCTGCTCGGTATTTATGCCGATTCTATTCGTGAGCAGGTGAATGCTATGCAACACCTGCGACTGCAGGAGGACGAGTACCAGTGGCTCTCCGGCCTGCCTTTCTTTAAAGCTGATTACCTCACCTGGTTACGTGATTTCCGCTATAACCCGGAACAGGTTTGCGTCACCAATGATAACGGTAAGCTGAACATCCGCTTAACCGGGCCGTGGCGTGAAGTGATCATGTGGGAAGTCCCGCTGCTAGCGGTCATCAGCGAGATGGTACACCGTTACCGTTCGCCCGAATCAGGCGTCCCGCAGGCACTCGATGAGCTGGAAAGCAAACTAGTAGAATTCTCTGCTTTAACGAAAGATGTCGATATGTCCCGCTTCCATCTGATGGATTTCGGTACGCGTCGTCGTTTTTCACGTGAAGTACAGCAGGCTATTGTTAAACGCCTGCAGCGAGAGCCCTGGTTTGTCGGCACCAGTAACTACGATCTGGCCCGCCGCCTGTCATTAACCCCAATGGGCACGCAGGCGCATGAGTGGTTCCAGGCTCATCAGCAAATCAGCCCTGAGCTTGCCACCAGCCAGCGCGTTGCCCTGGCCGCCTGGTTAAATGAATATCCTGACCAACTCGGCATTGCGCTGACCGATTGCATCACTATGGATGCGTTTTTACGCGACTTTGGCGTCGAGTTTGCGACCCGCTATCAGGGTTTACGCCATGACTCAGGCGACCCGGTGGAATGGGGTGAAAAAGCCATCGCCCATTATGAAAAACTGGGCATTGATCCGCTGAGCAAAACGCTGGTGTTTTCAGATAACCTCGATTTGAAAAAAGCGATTGAGCTCTACCGCCACTTCTCTTCTCGTGTGCAGTTGAGTTTTGGTATTGGCACACGTTTAACCTGTGATATTCCCCAGGTTAAGCCGCTCAATATTGTGATCAAGCTGGTGGAATGTAACGGCAAACCTGTGGCGAAGTTATCTGATAGCCCGGGTAAAACCATCTGCCACGATAAAGCGTTCGTGCGCGCGCTACGCAAAGCCTTCGATTTGCCGCATATTAAAAAAGCCAGTTAAACCTTCCAGGGAGCCAGTTTGGCTCCCTTTTCACGCTAATTTCCGAAATCTTTCACTCCAGCTACGAATTCTGCTTGTCTGATTGCAGATGCCAGGTAACATAGGTATCCCCCCATTACGGGTGGACATGTGTTTATATATCCGACTATTAACAGAGAGAATATTATGAGCGTTGTGCCTGTAGCCGACGTACTCCAGGGCCGCGTAGCCGTTGACAGCGAAGTCACCGTGCGCGGATGGGTGCGTACCCGCCGAGATTCAAAAGCTGGCATCTCCTTCCTCGCCGTTTATGACGGTTCCTGCTTTGATCCTGTACAGGCCGTCATCAATAATTCTCTGCCCAATTACAATCAGGACGTACTGCGCCTGACGACGGGTTGTTCAGTTATCGTAACGGGTAAAGTCGTTGCATCTCCTGGACAAGGACAGAGCTTTGAAATTCAGGCCACTGAGGTTGAAGTAGCCGGCTGGGTTGAAGATCCTGATACCTATCCAATGGCGGCTAAGCGTCACAGCATTGAGTATCTGCGTGAAGTGGCGCACATGCGCCCACGTACCAACATGATTGGTGCCGTCGCGCGTGTACGTCATACGCTGGCGCAAGCGCTGCATCGCTTCTTCCACGAGCAGGGTTTCTTTTGGGTATCGACTCCGCTGATCACCGCTTCCGACACCGAAGGTGCCGGTGAAATGTTCCGCGTGTCTACGCTGGATCTGGAAAACCTGCCGCGTAACGATCAGGGCAAAGTCGATTTCGACAAAGACTTCTTTGGTAAAGAAGCTTTCCTGACCGTTTCCGGTCAGCTGAACGGCGAAACCTACGCCTGTGCTCTGTCCAAAATTTATACCTTTGGCCCGACGTTCCGTGCAGAAAACTCTAATACCAGTCGTCACCTGGCAGAGTTCTGGATGCTGGAACCGGAAGTGGCTTTCGCCGACCTGAACGATGTTGCAGGCCTGGCTGAAGCGATGCTGAAGTACGCGTTCAAAGCCGTACTGGCTGAGCGTGCGGATGATATGAAATTCTTCGCCGAACGTGTCGACAAAGACGCGATTTCACGCCTGGAACGTTTCATTGAGGCTGACTTCGCGCAGGTGGATTACACCGACGCGGTAAGCATTCTGGAAAAATGCGGCAAACAGTTCGAAAACCCGGTTTACTGGGGTGTGGATCTGTCTTCTGAGCACGAACGTTACCTTGCTGAAGAGCACTTTAAAGCGCCGGTCGTCGTTAAAAACTACCCGAAAGATATCAAAGCGTTTTATATGCGCCTTAACGAAGACGGTAAAACCGTTGCAGCAATGGACGTCCTGGCTCCAGGAATCGGTGAAATCATCGGTGGTTCTCAGCGTGAAGAGCGTCTGGACGTCCTGGATGCCCGTATGCTGGAAATGGGTCTGAACAAAGAAGATTACTGGTGGTATCGCGACCTGCGTCGCTACGGTACCGTTCCACATTCCGGCTTCGGTTTGGGCTTTGAGCGTTTGATCGCTTACGTTACCGGCGTGCAGAACGTCCGTGACGTTATTCCGTTCCCGCGTACCCCGCGTAACGCCACGTTCTAACCCTGCATTTTTGATACAAAAGCCAGCATTGCTGGCTTTTTTTGTCACCGCTTCACGTTTTGGGATCCCCCTCCCGCGTTTAACACAACCCTTCGCCTTCCCCCCTTCCTGTTACGTAATATTTCACTGCAACATATTTGAACAAAAAATAATCAGCATTTTTATTGTGGATTAGTATTTTCTGATTAAATAGTACATTTTCTGACCATTTGCACGGCATTCCAGACGTCCAGAAATAGCCATCTGTAAAGCAGGAACTTTATGGCAGAACAGAGAAAAAAGGAGTTTATCTAAATTAAATATAAGAAAATCATATAAATAGAAATAGAAGCGGTGATTTTTAGCGTACGGACATCTGAAATTTGAAGTTGTTCACAAAGTTGCACAAAAATAACATTTTGTTACACACTTTTTCTTTTTGAAACCAAATCTTTATATTTGTAGCACTTTGACGGTAGCGAAACGATAGTTTGAATGGAAAGATGCCTGTCAGACACATAAAGACACCAAACTCTCATCAATAGTTCCGTAAATTTTTATTGACGGAAATTATTGGCGGCAGTGGCAGGTGTCATATAAAAACCGATGAGGGTAATAAATAATGATGAAGCGCAATATTCTGGCAGTGGTTATCCCTGCTCTGCTGGTAGCCGGGGCAGCTAACGCTGCAGAAATCTATAACAAAGATGGCAACAAAGTAGACCTGTACGGTAAAGCAGTAGGTCTGCACTATTTTTCCAAGCACAACGGTGACAATGCCTACGCACCTAATGGCGATCAGACTTACGCCCGTCTTGGTTTCAAAGGGGAAACTCAGATTAACGACCAACTGACCGGTTACGGCCAGTGGGAATACCAGTTCAGCGGCAATAACTCTGAAGGCGGTGATGATGCTCAGAATGGCAACAAAACCCGTCTGGCGTTTGCCGGTCTGAAATTCGGTGATGCAGGCTCCTTCGATTACGGTCGTAACTACGGCGTCGTTTACGATGCTCTGGGTTACACCGATATGCTGCCAGAATTCGGTGGTGATACTGCTGCTTCCGACCAGTTCTTCTCTCAGCGTAACGGCGGTCTCGCAACTTACCGTAACTCTAACTTCTTCGGTTTGGTTGAAGGCCTGAACTTCGCTGTTCAGTACCTGGGCAAAAACGAGCGTGATGACGTTCGTCGCTCTAACGGTGATGGCGTTGGCGGTTCTGTTAGCTACGAATTCGAAGGTTTTGGTATCGTAGGTGCGTATGGTGCAGCTGATCGTACCGATGCCCAGCAAAACCCACTTCTGCGCGGCCACGGCGACAAAGCTGAGCAGTGGGCGACCGGCTTGAAATACGATGCTAACAACATCTACCTGGCGGCGAACTACAGCGAAACCCGTAACGCAACCCGTATCGCTAACGGTTATGCTAACAAAACTGAAGACGTCCTGTTGGTTGCTCAGTACCAGTTCGACTTCGGCCTGCGTCCGTCCCTCGCCTATACCAAATCTAAAGGTAAGGACATCGAAGGAATCGGCGACGTAGATCTGGTGAACTACTTCGAAGTGGGTGCGACTTACTACTTCAACAAAAACATGTCCACCTATGTTGATTACATCATCAACCAGATCGATTCTGACAACAAACTGGGCGTAGGCTCTGACGACACCGTTGCAGTGGGTATCGTTTACCAGTTCTAATAGCAGACCTCTTTGTTAAATGCCTAAAAAACAGGACTTCGGTCCTGTTTTTTTATCTCTGCTAGCGGATTCTTGCGTCTTAAAAAAACACCTCGGCTTTTCGTCAGTAACGGTTGGCATTTTGTAAATCTACCGTTAACCTGATAGCGGACTTCCCTTCTGTAATCACTATGGAACCTCGTCATGTTTGAGAACATTACTGCCGCTCCTGCCGACCCCATTTTGGGTCTGGCTGATTTGTTTCGTGCCGATGACCGCCCAGGAAAAATAAACCTTGGGATCGGTGTATATAAAGATGAGACAGGCAAAACGCCGGTACTGACCAGCGTTAAAAAAGCCGAGCAATATATTCTGGAAAATGAAACCACCAAAAATTACCTTGGCATCGACGGTATTCCAGAGTTTGGTCGCTGCACTCAGGAATTACTGTTTGGTAAAGAAAGTTCGCTTATCAACGACAAACGTGCGCGTACAGCACAGACCCCTGGCGGCACTGGCGCACTGCGTGTGGCCGCTGATTTCCTGGCAAAAAACACCTCAGCTAAACGCGTATGGGTGAGCAATCCAAGCTGGCCAAACCATAAGAGCGTCTTTAACTCTGCCGGTCTGGAAGTTCGTGAATACAACTATTACGATGCCGCGAATCACTCATTAGACTTTGATGCGCTGCTGGCAAGCCTCAGCGAAGCGCAGGCTGGCGACGTGGTGTTATTCCACGGCTGCTGCCATAACCCAACCGGTATCGATCCTACGCTGGAGCAGTGGCAAACGCTGGCTCAGCTTTCTGTCGAAAAAGGTTGGTTGCCGCTGTTTGACTTCGCATACCAGGGCTTTGCCCGCGGTCTGGAAGAAGATGCAGAAGGTCTGCGCGCATTCGCTGCGCTGCACAAAGAGCTGATCGTCGCCAGCTCCTACTCCAAGAACTTTGGTCTGTACAATGAGCGCGTAGGCGCCTGTACTCTGGTTGCAGCCGATGCTGAAACCGTCGACCGCGCATTTAGCCAGATGAAATCCGTCATTCGTGCCAACTATTCCAACCCACCAGCACACGGTGCGTCGGTTGTGGCAACCATCCTGAGCAACGATGCCCTGCGCGCTATCTGGGAGCAGGAACTGACTGATATGCGTCAACGCATCCAACGCATGCGTTTGCTGTTTGTGAATACGCTGCAAGAGAAAGGTGCGAACCGCGACTTCAGCTTTATCATCAAACAGAACGGCATGTTCTCATTCAGCGGCCTGACCAAAGAGCAGGTTCTGCGTCTGCGTGAAGAGTTTGGTGTCTATGCCGTCGCTTCCGGACGTGTGAACGTAGCAGGAATGACGCCAGATAACATGGCGCCGCTGTGCGAAGCGATTGTCGCAGTACTGTAATCTATCGCGTACTAAAAAGGCCGCAATAGCGGCCTTTTTCATTTATCTGCGGTGTTACCAGACTGGCATTTCATCCTGCAGGAACGGATTATGTAGCCGTTCGTTGCCCAACGTCGAAAGTGGGCCGTGACCCGGAATAAACGTCACGTCATCGCCCAACGGCAACAGTTTACGTTTAATCGAATCAATCAATTGACTATGATCTCCGCGAGGAAAATCGCTGCGCCCTACGCCGCCTTTGAAAATCACGTCACCAGAAATCAGTAGCTTTGATTGTTCATCAAAGAAGACCACATGTCCCGGCGTGTGACCCGGGCAATGCAGTACCTGCAACGTCACGTTACCCACGCTTACCCGGTCGCCTTCATTCAACCAGCGATCGGGCGTCAGCGGCTCACAATCGCCCAGGCCAAACATGCGACTCTGAGCAGGAAGTCCTTGTAACCAGAACTCATCTTCTTTTTCCGGACCAATAACCGGTACACCATAATGCTGTGCCAGTTCAGCCGCCGCACCTACGTGATCAAGATGACCATGGGTGAGCAGGATCTGCATTAGCGTCAGGCCACTGGCATCGACTTCCTGTTTGATTTTCT
Organism: Citrobacter sp. RHBSTW-01044; assembly: GCF_013781945.1. Classification (NCBI taxonomy): domain Bacteria; kingdom Pseudomonadati; phylum Pseudomonadota; class Gammaproteobacteria; order Enterobacterales; family Enterobacteriaceae; genus Citrobacter; species Citrobacter sp. RHBSTW-01044. The sequence continues at coordinate 3,108,991 of NZ_CP056180.1, forward strand.
CAGCATCGCCGCCGGGATCGACCAGCGCAGCCAGACGGGTTTGCTCACACCAGATTAACGAGCAGTTCTGGGCGAATGCAGTGACCGGAATAATACGATAGTTCATACGGCTCCTGTTTCATTAAGCTTATGGATCACCAATGACGCGCCGGTCCGGTGTCAATATGCACAAAGTTACTGCGTGGGTAGTATCCTACACCACCTGCGCGCATAGATAACGCAGCTTTGCGAATATTACTTAATGCGATGCCTTCAATATGGAAATCCATGGCCTGCCCTTTCGTGTGGTAGCTTTTCTTTGCCACACCGCGGCTGTGCGCACGTAATTCATTATTGGTATCAATAGAGCGGTAACCAGAAATAAGCTGTACGGGTTTACGCGTGCCCAGCAGGCCCTGCAGACGGAAGAGTTGATCGAACAATCCCGGATCGATGGATTTCACTTTATTCGCACGAAAATCACGGAAAAAGTGATTAAGTTTAGCTAATTCGTCCTGAATATAGCCCCTGCCATCAAAAAACTCTGCTTTTATTGACTCACCGGTATGCAGGTTATTCAGAGTCAAAATGCGCGGACGTGGGGTGGAGAGTGTAGCAAACGCAGGCGTAGGCAGGATGGCAGCGCCGAGGGCAATGCCACCAAGCGCCAGCAGTTTGCGGCGATTAGCGTCAAATTTGTCCATGGTTTTAAGGTCTACAAGGTCAATGTTATCGTATGTATGCTCTAGCGCACGCGGGAAACCTTATCTGGCTAAGTAGTCCACGTCAAGGCTCCCAACCCCAGGAAATACGGGGCTTGCAGCCATTTCGCCCCGTTTCCAGCATAACTTACGACAATTATTTTCCTCGAACTGCTTCATTTATCTGATTAATTGTTCAGCTTTTGACACAATTTGTGCACTGGATCGCGCTGTCTGATCGTAATTGTAAATATCTGTACGATACTGCGTGCGACCATCCGGGCCAACAAATGCGGTCAGATAGTAGAGGTTGACGGGGATATTCTGGCGAATATTCACGTACCTTGTGTCCCCTTGCTTCAGGGCATCCGAGATGCGCGTATCATTCCACCCCGCATCCTGTAGCAGCATATTCGCCAGCTCAGATGCCTTGTTCACGCGCACGCAGCCGGAGCTTAACGCCCGCGAATCCTTCTGGAACAGAGTGTGGTTCGGCGTATCGTGCAGATAAATAGCATCCGAACTCGGCATATTGAATTTATAGCGTCCGAGCGAGTTACGCGCTCCCGGAGCCTGCTGGAAGCGGAACGGCAGATTGGAGGCGGTGATGGTGGCCCAGTCAACCTGCCACGGATCTATCGTCTCTTTGCTGTTCCAGCCGCGCATTACGGTATAGCCGTGACGCTCAAGATACCCCGGGTCATTCCAAACCTTAGGCAGAATATCCTTCCGGGCCAGCGTCGGCGGCACGTTCCACGGCGGGTTAACGACCACGTTATTCAGCGCACTGCTCATCATCGGCGTTTTACGATCGGGACGTCCCACGATAACGCGCGAGGCCAGCACCTGATTGCCGTTTTGATAATACACCAGCGAGTAGGCAGGAATATTCACCATGATACCGGTAGACAGCGTACCCGGCAGCAGGCGCAAGCGCTGAATATTTAACGCCAGCACGCCCGCACGTTGAGCGGGCGTCACGTTCAGCCAGTCACGCGTGGCTGGGCCAATCGCGCCATCGGCCCCAAGCCCCTGCCACGTCTGAAAACGCTTAACCGCGTCAACAAGTTCACGATCGTAAGCGCTACGGCCTTCTTTGGCAGCCGTACTGACAACAGACTCCAGCATCCCGGTTCGGCGCAAAATTTCACGCAGCGCAGGGATATCCTTACTCCACTCCCCCGGACGCAGCGTCGCGGTACTGGTCAGTTGCGGCCAGGGCCGCGTATCGCCCACCAGCTTGAGCAGCGATTCATGCATTGCTGCGTACTGCGGATGTTGCGGTGCCAGGCTGGCGACAAACGAAGTCAGTTGACCGTTATCCAGCGCGACTTGCCATTGGTTGATCACGGAAATCGGCGGCGTCGTCAGCGCATAGGGCTTATCGCTATAGAGCCAGCGATTGCCTTTGACGGGGATGTTGGCAATAAAGTGCAGATACCCCATCATCGCATCTGAGAGCACGATATCTCGCGCCTGACCGGTTACTGCCGGGTCAGTCAGTAGAGCGACCCAGGTGGTGAACTGCGGCTGAAAGCCGGCAATCGCCACTTCAGCTAACTGTTGCTGAAAGGCTTTTACCGCATCACGATTTTCCCACATCGGTTTCATTTCGCGTGCGGCATACAGCAGTTCCAGTTGGCTCATATAAACCGGTGTGAAGCCCGCTGGAAGTTGAGATTGTAATTCGGCGCGGGCTTTATCAACTGACACGCCCTCGGGCAGCGGTTGAATACCTGCCATGATAGCCGTCGCGGAAGATTGAGCCTGCGGCTGCGATAACGCTGTTGGCTGTTCACTGACGGTCGCTGAGCTATCGCCAGGGATCATTTCAGGCTCATCGGCCTGCGCATTGAACAGTGGAGCGAATGTTACGGCCAGGCACAAACTAATTGCCGACAGCCGACGACCACACATTTTATTAAGCAACATCCCTTGCCCCCTGTTTTTTTATCATACTTTGAGTAGCCAGGCCGTATGTCTTCCCCTTATTTTGGCGGGGCCGAACCTGTAAAACGCCAATACAAGCTGAAGTATGACGAGCAAGCCTGTGACGCGTTAGGCTTACCTTTAGTATATAAACATGAAAAAATTTTTGCCTAACCTAATGTAAAGAAGTTTAAAGAAATTACACCAGTTATTGAGAATTTCCGGAAAAAAGAAGGCGGCCATTTAGCCGCCTTTTATTTAGCTTGCCTGCGAGGAGGCATCTTCGGTGCCAGGCAGCGGCTCAGGTAGCTGAGGCGCAAACCCGCGCAGACCTACCACGTGAACGTGTTCGGTGTTCTGGAAGACTTTACGCACCAGTTTGTAAGTGGTGCCTTTCTCCGGGCTAATGTTTTCTGGGGCTGCGATAATCAGCTGCATTTGCAGACGCTCGCACAGTTCAAACAGGGTCGCGATAGAGCGTGCATCAAGTCGCGCAGCTTCATCCAGGAACAGCAGACGGCAAGGAGAAATATCTTTCCCGCGCAATCTACGCCCTTCGTCTTCCCAGCTTTGCACAACCATCACCAGAATAGACATCCCGGTCCCGATCGCTTCACCGGTTGACAGCGCGCCAGATTCAGCACGCAGCCAGCCGTCAGAGCCACGGTTAACTTCAACTTCCATTTCCAGATAGTTACGGTAATCCAGCAGCTCTTCACCAATGGTTTGCGGCGTACGTTGCCCCATATCAATCTGCGGATTCAGACGCTGATACAACTTCGCCAGCGCTTCAGAGAAGGTCAGACGATTGCTGTTAAACAGATCCTGGTGCTGCTCATGCTGTTCGGAAAGTACGTCCAGCAAGGTAGCATGCGTCTCGCGTACGTTGACGTTCAGACGAACGCTGTTTACCTGGCCAAACGACACGCTTTGCAGCCCCTGGTTCAGCATGCGAATACGGTTCTGTTCGCGCTGAATGGTCTTACGAATGATATTCGCCACGCTGCGAGAGCTGATCGCCAGTTTCTGTTCGCGAGACGTTAATTCTTCCGTCAGACGGCTCAGCTCAATCTCCATCTGTTCGATGGCTTCAACCGGATCGTCGGTACGGATGATATCCTGGCGAATACGTTCACGCAGATGCTGATAAACCGCAACAAAGAACTGAATTTTACGCTCTGGGCGTTTTGGATCTTCAGACATGCGCAGTACATCGCGCAGGTGTTCGTTATCCGCAACCGCCAGGCGCAGCGCACCAAGCGCCTTATCCGACATTGAGCGCAGTTCATCACCGGAAAGATACGCCAGCTCACGACGGTGCAGGCGGCGTTCAACGCCGTTATCTTTCACCATCCGCATCACCGCACACCATCCGGCTTTCGCGGTAACCACCTGCTCGCGCATTTCAAAATAATCACGTTCCAGCTTGCGCAGCCTGCGGGTCAGGTTTTCCATCTCCGCTTCGCAGAAGGTCAACGCTTTTTCCAGTTGGTTACGGCGGGCACGGTTATTGCTGAGCTGCGCATGCAGTTCATCACGACGAATACGCGCGCGCTCTTCGGCACCGCTGTCCGCACGAACGCCAATATCCTGCAGTTCACGTTGTAAATCGTTAAGCAGCTCTTTTTTGGTGTCATAGGAGCTTTTCAGCGACGCCATGACCTGGTTGTACTGGCTTAACTGTGCGGCGTGACTGCGTAGCGCTTCACGGGCGCGGGTACGTTCAGCTTCCGCCTGTTCCAGGCGCTCACGCAGTTTTTCGTTCAGATCGCTGTTGCCGCTAAGCATTTCAGCAGAGTCGGAATAGCTAAAGTGCGCCCGGCGCTGCACCACTTCGGTCAGAGCAAAAGCTTGCTGACGCGCATCGCGCTGCATCTGCTGGGAATACGCGTAGTCTTCCTTCAGTTGTTCAAACTGTTCAGGGTCATTTTGCAGGACCGAAACAATCGGTTCCAGTTTGGCTAACTGGTTGCCATGTTGCTGCACAAAACGCGCCGCTTCCTGGGCTTCATCCAGGCGCTCACGAATTTCGTCCACGCGATCGGCCAGCGTGTCATCCGCCAGCAGATTCAAACGCGGGAGAAGGCGGTTAAGAGCGGAGACCCCCTCTTTCGCCTGCTCAAACTGCATACGGCTTTGCTGATTATCATTTTCATGATTGCTCAGCGCACGTTCCAGTTCAACGCGACGGCCATTCAGTTGGCGAATTTCCGCTTCCGGATCGGCTTCAAACGCCACCGACAAATGACTGCCAATGAAACGACTGAACGCCTGATGCAGACGCTGGGTTTTCTGGACGTCAAAGGAGAGCGTTGCGAAACGTTCAGACAGCCCTTCACGCTCGGCATGCAGGGTTTCGATACGGCTTTCGCGCGCTGCACGGCCAAAAATCGGCACCGTCGGGAAGCGGGAATAACGCCACTGACGCTCGGCGGTTTTCACCACTACCGCTTTTTCCAGCTCATCAACGCTGAAAACGCTGTCATCAAACGACTGCGGATCCCCTTCGATGAAATAGAGATCTTCCGGACAATCCGTCAGCCCTTCAAGCTGCTCGGTAATCAGCGACAGATCCGGCACCACGATGGCATGACGCGAAGGACCGTACAGCGCAGAGAAGTACGGCGCATCTTCAAGGCTAACGTCGTCATAGATTTCTGACAGCAGAACGCCACCGAAGCGCTCCGCCAGCGCGTTCAGACGCTGATCTTCCGCCCCGCCCGGCTGACTTAAACGTTCAATTTCTTCATCAACTGCATTTTTGCGCGCACCGACTTCATCACGCTCAACAATGGCTTCACGCTCGCGCTCCAGCAGTTGTTGCAGATACTCGGTCACATCCTGGCTTGAGGTAAACTCTTCGCCACACTGCTCGCTAAGCTGATTCAGGCTATTCTGCGCGGCCAGCCAGACAGGCGCACGTTTCATCAGATGCTGGATACGAGACTGCAGCTGTTCCTGCTCCTGACGCAACGTCATACGCTGTTCGCTGGCAGAAGAGACGCTGTCCGACAAGGCGGCGATGCGTGCTTCCAGCTCCTGGTGCAGCGATTCCAGCTCATCGATATCGAACTGTTTACCCTGACGCTTGCAGAATTCAGCCAGCAGACGTTCGGCGTCTTGCTGTTCGCGCAGACGCTGCTCCAGTTCGCTGAGTCGCATACGCAACGGCTGAACCTGTTCCGCCAGGTGGCGCTGTTCAACGCCTTCCCGCAGCAGTTCACGCGCCACGCTCCAGGCTTCACCACGCGCCAGCGGGCCATTGATAGCCGCCACCAGCTGATAAGCCTGTTCGAACTGGCTGTGCGCGGTTTGCGCCACGCTCATTTTTTGTTCCAGCGTCAGCAGTTTTTCAGTGGCTTCCTGCTCTTTAGCCTGGAAGGTTTCCAGCCATTCAGCAGCGCTGTCGGCGGTCAGATCCGGTAAGTGGCAGAGCTCTTTCGCCCGATTCAGCGCCTGGATCGCCTGGGTATATTGGATGGCTCGCGTTTGCTGGACGTCCAGCGCTTGCTGATAATCGGCAAGCTGGCTTTTCAGCTCATCCACTTCCAGTTCCGCGGCTTCTGCGCGGGCTTCGTTTTCATCCTGGCGGTCAACGGCTTCCGCGACCACCTCATTTTGTTCTTCGAGACGGACCTGCAGTTCTTCGAGATCCGCTTCGTAGCGTTCAATTTTTTCCTGCTGACGCAGAGCGGTTTGCACCAGATTCAGGTGATCGCTCGCGGCCTGGTAATCAGCTTCCAGATCGCCTTCCGCGCCGTTATGCTCGCCCAGTTCGCGCGCCATATCCACGTGCTTATACTGCTCCGCGGCCAGCTGCTTACGTGAAGTATGCAGCTCACGACGATATTCCAGCGCTTTATCAAGATGGATACGACGTTCGTTGGCGTGACGCATATAATCCGCGGCCACATAGTTGGTCGCTTCGCTGATCAAATGCTTAAACAGATCGCGGTCAGACTGAGTTACGCGAATCGCTTCCAGCGTCATGCGGTTTTCACGCAGCGCAGCTTCCATATCCTGGAAGGCTTTACGTACGCCGCTGTTTTCCGGCAGCAGGTAGTCACGCAGTGAACGCGTAATGGCACTGGAGATCCCGCCGTACAGCGAGGCTTCAATCAGACGATAGAATTTACTACGGTCAGACGCGGAACGCAGACGACGGGCGATGATGCCCAGATCGAACATCAGTGAGTGATAATCGGTGATTGAGTTGAACTGTTTAAACTGCACACCTTCCATCTCATCAAGCTTCTCTTTCAGCTCAGAGAGGGACAGCACGCGCGCCTGGCGTTCATTCAGCGTTTCCGTCACCAGTTGGGTTGGCTGCACCGACATCGGCAGCCCCTGAATGGCAAACGGTTTGATATCCACTTTACGATCGCGACCGGCAACCTGTTGCAGACGCACCCCCACGACCACGCGCTGATGGCGCGAGTTGAGGACGTCGAGCATTGAGTAACAGACGCCCGCTTTCAACTTACCGTGCAGGCCCTTATCACGTGAACCACTGGTTGCACCGGCTTCGGTGGTGTTACGGAAATGCAGCAGGGTTAAGTCCGGAATGAGCGCTGTTACAAATGCCGCCATGGTGGTGGACTTACCCGCACCGTTACCGCCGGACAGCGTGGTAACCAGTTCATCGAGGTCGAACGTACGGGCAAAAAAACCATTCCAGTTAATCAGCGTAAGTGAGCGAAATTTACCGCGTTCAATCATTATTCTTCTTCTCCACTGTCCGGCTGATTCTCTTCGGGCTCATCGTTGAGCTGCAGGCGGTTCTCGACCGGCATCGCTTCGCCATCACGAATTAAGCGACGCTGCGCTTCGCGCGGATCGTCACCGCTGCGCACATCCGCGCCAAAGCGGAAGACTGATTCCGTAATACGGAATTTGCTGCTGTCGTGACCCATAAACCACACCATGCCTAAACGGCGCAGACGGTTTAGCGAAGAACGAACTTTTTCCTGTAGCTTCTGGCGATCAACATCCGAACCGGTTGAACGGTTGTTCACCAGTTTCAGCAGCTTCGCTTCATCAGCCAGCGTTAGCAGCTCGTCGTACAACTCTTGCTGGGTAAAAATCCCTTCGTTCGCCAGGCGTTCCGGGCTGAGATAGAGATAGCAAAGAATTTTACCGACCATCATGTCCAGTTCAGACAGGACCGAACGGGGAATGAGCGTCGTTGAACGCGGGCGAAGGTAGAAGAACCCTTCCGGCGCACGGATCAATTCCACGTTATAGCGGCTGTAAAACTCTTCAAAATATTCCTGAAAATCCATCAGGAAGGCATGATTATCCAGTTCATCCAGACCGATATGGCGGCCCGAACGTAAGGCGCTGTCCAGCGCCGGAAATAACGGATTCGCCAGCGCCTGCGCCAGCTTTACCGGCATCACTTGTTCAATATTTGTCAATGACATGCGCCTGTACCTTGGCTCCGTAATCATTAATCGGCTGCCATTTGGCTGGCAGTCCGGTGAAGTCTGCTTGCGCTACGCCAAGGCGTACCGCCTGATCGATAACTATGCGCGCGACGTCGAAATGACGCGCACGTGGGTATTGCGCCAGATACTCGCGCACGACCAAACCGAGATCCAGTGGTGTTTGTCTGGATTTGTAGATAGCCAGCTGTTCTTCGATGATCGCCGCCAACTGTTCACGGATCTCGTTAAATTCTTCATATTCCAGATCTTCCGGAAGCTCGCCGGTGACCTCTTCGTCACGCAGCACCATCTCTTCGTCACGCATATCCAGCAGACGATCGGCGTTGGCATAGGTTAGCGCCCACGGATCGTCAAAGTATGTCTGCACGGACTGGCGCAGACGCTGGGCAAAGACGCGGTTTTTATCCATATCGATCGCGGTACGGATAAACTTATGCACGTGACGATCGTAGCCGATCCATAAATCAATGGACTGCTGACCCCAACTGATAATGCGGTCGAGCTTACTTTGTAAGTCAAACACCAGCCGATCGACGAAATGCAAATCGTCATGCGTCATCGTGGCGTCCTGGATGTGTAACAGGTGAGCCTGCAGCTTATCCCCCGCCGCTTCCAGCGTATCCTGCAGTTCACGCAGCGTACCAGACGTTTCAGAGAGCAGCAGTTCACAGCTGGAGATCGCCGCCCGCCAGTCTTTATTAAGCAACTGTGCGATGTCGTCTTTTACCTGCTGTTGCTGTTCATCCATGATGCGCTGGGTCAGATCGATACTGTCGAAAATCTCTGCCACCGAGTATTTCAATGGCGCGTAGACGTTGCGATGCCAGTGGAACTCATCGCCACCTTCCGCTGCCGCATCCGCCGCGCGCTTTAGTTCACCTGCAACAATCGACAGCTGCATTGAAAGACGCAGCGTAGAGAATTCGCGCTGACGAATGTAGTAATCCGTGATGCCAATTCCCAATGGCGTTAAACGATATATAGCGTTGCCTTCCGCCTGCTCGCTGGTAAAGCGGTTCAGCAGACGTTGACGCACCATATCGTTGATCGCGTTGTTGGCGCGTACGCCGATGGTTTCGCTGGTTTGCTCAAACGCATCACTCACATGGCGGAACGCATCCACCAGCTCACCTTCACTCATCTCGCCGTCAAGTCGCTCACCGTTCAGGGTCGCGACCGCCAGCAGGAACGAAAGTCTGTCTACCGGCAGAGAGATGGAGAAGTCATTTTTTCTGGCCCAGGCAACCAGTTCGGGGACTGTCTGGGAAAATTCACTCATAAATTATCCTTGCATCTGCGGCTCGGGCCGAACTTTTAATCGCGGTGACATGAATATAGCGCCCAAGGCTGATATACGGTTCCTGGCGGCAATAGCGCGTTTCTAACTCAAGTAACATTTCAAAGTCGTCATGCTGTTTATGTTTATCTCGCAGATAATCATGAAACACGCGGACGCCCGTTTTACCGGTTATCTGCCAACCGATCTCGTCCAGCCACTGGTAGACCTGCCCCGGATCGCGCGGGTAGTCCGGTGAAAGCGTGCGTTTTTTACGTTTCGGCATCCCCACCTGCACATAGTCAAAGTTCCCTGCGACCATGTTATGCATCAACAGACCGTTAGCATTGTAGAACATTAACGACAGCGCGCCGCCAGGACGCAATACTGACCACAGAGTCTGCAACACGTTGACCGGATCTGTCACCCACTCCAGCACAGCATGAAACAATATCAGATCAACCGGGCTTTCCAAATGCGAAGCAACATCCTGAGCGGCGCATTGTATAAAATGCATGTTCCCGCTCACACCTTTTGCCTCTGCCGCCTGTTGCGCTCGGGCGATCATCTCGCCAGACAGATCGCATAATGTGACGAAATGTCCTCGTTCCGCCATTTTGATGGCCGTTTGCCCTTCACCACCACCGGCATCCAGAATGTGCAGTTTTTGCTCACCGAACGTTTCCAGTAATCGATCCAGATCCTGCCAAAGGATAGCCTGTCTTAAATGACCTTTGGTGGTGCCGTAAATGTTACGGGAAAACTTCTCTGCAATGTCATCAAAATTGCGATCCCGCATCGGGCTCTCCGCATACTGGCTTTAGGGTGACTAAGTAAAACCGCTATTTTGTCACACCCACGCCGAGAATGAACCTTCCTGGTGTAATATCCCTGCAGATCCCCTGCTGTATGGTTAAAAAAGGAACCAAAAAGGATGCTTTTTACGCTGAAGAAAGTGATTGGCGGTATGATGCTGCCGCTGCCACTGATGCTAATTGTGATGGGTATTGGCCTGGCGCTGGTCTGGTTCAGTCGCTTTCAAAAAACAGGGAAAGTGTGTATTAGCCTGAGTTGGCTGGCACTGTTACTCCTTAGTTTACAGCCCGTCGCCGACAGCCTGTTGAAACCGATTGAGGACAGTTATCCAACGTGGCAAGGTTCGCAAAAAGTGGAATATATTGTGGTGCTGGGCGGAGGGTATACCTGGAATCCGCAGTGGGCGCCGAGTTCAAATCTGATCAGCAACAGCCTTCCACGTCTGAATGAAGGTATTCGCCTATGGCGCGCAAACCCGGGATCGAAGCTCATCTTTACCGGCGCTGCCGCAAAGACGAATAACGTCAGTACCGCAGAAGCTGGCGCCCGCGTAGCGCAGTCGCTGGGGGTGCCAGCCGATGAAATCATCACCCTGGATCACCCCAAAGATACCGAAGAAGAAGCCGCAGCGGTAAAGAAGGCCATCGGCAATGCGCCGTTCCTGCTGGTAACCTCTGCCTCCCACTTACCGCGGGCGATGATCTTCTTCCAGCAGGCCGGCTTGCATCCGCTGCCAGCGCCAGCCAATCAGTTAGCAATTGATTCACCGCTTAATCCGTGGGAGCGCGCTATACCTTCACCCGTCTGGTTGATGCACAGCGATCGCGTTGGTTACGAAACCCTGGGACGCATCTGGCAGTGGCTGAAAGGATCGGAACATTGACAGGAATATTGCCTGATAAGATGTTCACATGTTTATCATGCGAGCCACGGCAGTAATGATTTCGTTGCCAGGTCAAAGTTGGAACGATTAAAGCGTCCGGTGTTGACCAGTTGCGTCACTTCATCCCATAACACGTACAACCAGCGCCGCCAGATGAATGACTCCGCCACTGGCGCGCGCTGCAGGTATTGCCAAAGCAGGCTTTCCGCCAGCGCATTATCCATCAAGCGGAACAGTTCATATTCCCTTGGCGCCCACAGCATCAACCCCGGTCCCACCATAGCCAGAAGCTGATCGCTACGGGCGTCTTTGAGCATGCTACGTAAACTGAAATTACCGTGGATCAGCACGCAGTTATCATTGAATCCTTCAAATAAGGCAGGCAAACACTCACGGGTGCGAAACAGGATCCGCTTGTCCTGCATCGTTAGTCCGGTATTGTTGAACTGATTTAACGTGGTCCACAGCACCTCAACCCGCTGACGATACCAGGATGGCCAGATATTCTCTTGCGTGTTATCCACCATTCCCACGCAGCCAGCACTATCCTGCCGATGCCATGACAGCAGACCTTCTACGATCTGATCTTTTAAATGTTCCCAGCGTTCGGGCGTTCGGGCAGGCGCTTCCACCGGCACTCCACGTAAACGCTCAAGCAGTAGCACATCAGGACCGGGATGTTCCTCGTGGGTTAAGACCCCATAAATGACGGGCATACGCACCGTACCACTGCGCGCCAGCATGGAGGTTTTCCATGCCAACTGCTGCGCCATACCCGGCGTGGTGAAACTTCTCGCCATCAGTGGCATCGGATTTCCCTGGCTGTCGTACAGTGACCACAGGGCCGTATCCACTTTTTCATTCACGCATTCTATACGACTGAGTTTTTCACCCAACAGATGACTGAGTTCGGCACGCAACTGTTCCATTTCGGATTGCCCTCATAAATGCTACTGCTTTCATAATGAGCGTCGTGCAGACAGATGTCACCCGGATGAGATCAATTGATGAAAAGAAAAGTGGCGGGAAAGCGTAACGATATGACACTCCTCCCAAAAATTCGCGTCATCAGGGGGAGTGTCGTGAGAAAAACTAACGCATTTCGGCGCGAACGCGCTCAAGATCTTCGGCAGTGTCTACGCCGGTACCGGGTACTTCTTTGGCGACGGCAACATGAATTTTTTCGCCGTACCACAGCACACGTAGCTGCTCCAGCATTTCAATATGCTCAAGCGGGCTGGGCTGCCAGTTAACATAACGGCGGATAAAACCGGCGCGATAGCCGTAAATACCCAGATGTCGCAAGAAGGTGTCACCCACCGTTTCCAGGCTTTTAGCGAAACGGTCGCGATCCCACGGAATGGTCGCGCGTGAAAAATAGAGTGCATAACCTTCGGCGTCCAGAACGACTTTCACCGCGTTCGGATTAAATGCCTCTTCCGCACTGTGAATCGGGGCAGCAAGGGTCGCCATACCGACCTGGCGCTGTGCCAGATTCTCAGCGACCTGGCGAATAATGACCGCCGGGATCATCGGCTCATCACCCTGTACGTTCACAATAACGGTATCATCGCTAAAGCCACATTTCTCGACGACTTCCGCCAGACGCTCCGTACCGGACTGGTGATCGGCGCGGGTCATGCATACTTCACCCCCCACCGCTTCTACCGCGCGAGCGACATCTTGGTGATCGGTCGCAACGATAATACGTTCAGCGCCAGATTCACGCGCACGCTCCAGCACATGCACGATCATCGGCTTGCCATTGATATCCAGCAGCGGCTTGCCCGGCAAACGTGTGGACGCATAACGCGCAGGAATAATGACCACAAAACTCATGATTTACTCTCATCAGCAGTCAGAACGCGAGCTTCGGTTTCCAGTAACACGGGAATGCCATCACGCAGTGGGAAAGCAAGGTTATCCAGTTTACAAATCAGTTCCTGTTTTTCCTGGTTAAACCAGAGTTTGCCATTGCATACCGGGCAGGCAATGATTTCAAGCAGACGATGATCCATAGTTCCTCCAGATGGACCGGATTGTGAATCCGTAAATATTAACATAATCGCTTACCGTGCTGGGTCTATTTCCCAACCATGGCGCGCATCAGCAAATAAACCTTCAGGATAGCGTCCCAGCGTCACACGTGTTGCCTGCTGCCAGCGGGCAAAATCATCAATCGCCTGAAACAATCCTTTTTGCAGAGTAACCCCAGGTTTGACGCCATCCTGTAACCAGAGCGAAATCACTTCCAGTACGCCCGTTTTGCGGTGCATTTTGGCATCCATCCGCCCAACTAACTGCCCGCGATGCAGCAGCGGCAGGACAAAATAACCATACTGACGTTTCGGTGCTGGCGTGTAGCATTCGAGGCGATAGCTAAAATCGAATAGCTGCTCTGCCCGTTTACGATCCCAGACCACCGGATCAAAGGGTGATAATACTGCGCTATGCGTCGCCGTTAATTTACCCGTCAATGCCTGCTCCAGCAGCGGCTGAAGGTGGCTATGCAGCCACAGGGTTCCTAACCCTTCGACATCGACAGGAATAATCTGTTGCTGCTGTGCACATACGTTGCACCAGTTTTTTAGCGCCGGACGCTTCAGGCGATAGTAGTCTGCCAGCCATTGTTCGCGAAAAATCCCCAGACTGCGGGCACTGTTATCCAGCATGAGGCTTTCTGCTTCTTCCTGTGAAAGCCGGTCGCGTTCATCATCCCAGTGCGGCATGACGCGATGGGTTAAATCATACACTCGCTGGAAATTACGCCGTTCCACCACCATCACTTTCCCGGCGGTGAACAGGCCTTCAAGATGACGCTTATGCGGTTTCCATGCCCACCAGCCGCTGGCCCCCTTGCGCAGATGCTCAAAATCGGCAGAGCGTACTGGTCCGTTATGCTGGATGTGCTGGAGCAGTTGCTCAATCTCATGCGCATGTTCTTTCATCCACTCCGCTTTATATTTCCAGCCCATTTTCTCCGGGGCCAGCATGCGGTGACGTATCAGCATAAAGTCGCTACGCGGCAAAAAGCAGGCCTCGTGCGCCCAGTATTCCATCAGTTCGCCCCGCAGCAATGCGTCATCCAGCCACTGGGGCGAATAATCACCCAACCGACTAAACAGCACCAGGTAAGGGCTGCGCGACACAATATTGATGGTATCGATTTGCAATAACGACATGCGCGAAATGGTAGCAAGAATATCTGCTGGGGTTGCCCGACGGCGTGTTTTTTTCAGCAGCCCTTGAGCGGCAAGGTGAAGATGACGGGCATCCGTCAAAGAAAGACGCGGCAACGACATTTATGGCCTCATAAATGATTCGCTGCCGCAGCGTGAATCAGTTAGCGAGTCAGCGAGATTAAGCTATCCAGCAACATATCAGGCCGATCGCCTGACAAATGAGCGTCAACAGGTAAATACCACCAGTTTTCATCGGCAAATGCACGGCACTTAACCGCATCTTTTTCCGTCATCACCAGCGTTTGCCCGGCGTCTGCAAACGCACTGACGTCACTGTAGGTCAGAGACTGATGGTCTGCCAGCGCAATACTTTTTTGCACGCTGGCACCGCATGCTTCCAGCGTGGCAAAAAAACGCGGTGGATGGCCAATGCCCGCCATGGCGACAATATTGGACAGCTGCGACACATCGCGGCGTTCACCCGTACGTAAATTAACGGCCAGCCCCGGTTCAAGTCGCATAGGGATTTCCCCTGGCTGCGCAACGCCACCGTTAACGATAGTCGCATCCACCGATTTAAGCCGACCTGCGCGTTCCCGCATGGGACCCGCGGGAAGCCACCAGCCATTGCCAAACCGACGTTCTCCGTCAATAACCACGATTTCAACATCTCGCGCCAGACGGTAGTGCTGTAGCCCATCGTCCGTCACAATCATCTGCACATCGTGTTGGGCCAAAATGGCTTTGACTGCATCCGATCTTACCGGGGATACCGCTACGGGCACACCGGTACGTTGGGCGATCAGTACAGGTTCATCACCCGCTTCTGCCGTAGTGGTATCTGCGGTCAGTAACAGCGGGTAAGCAGCCGCTTTCCCGCCATAACCACGCGACACCACGCCCACGCGAATCCCACGTTGACGCAGTTGTTCAACCAGCCAAATCACCACTGGTGTTTTGCCATTGCCACCCGCGGTCAGGTTTCCGACCACCACAACCGGGACTGGTGCACGCCACGCGCGTTTAATCCCAAGCTTGTAACATAAGCGGATCCCCCCACTCACCAGGCCATACAGCCAGGAGAGCGGGAGTAACAGTCGCCACAGCGGCGACTCACCAGACCAGATTCGAGCGATCATTGACCGAATTGCATTTTATGTAATTGTGCATACACCCCACGCTGCTCAATCAGCTCGCTATGGGTTCCACGCTCAACAATAATACCGTCTTCCACCACGATGATTTCATCCGCCTGTTCAATGGTAGAAAGGCGGTGAGCAATCACCAGGGAGGTACGGTTTTTCTGAAGCTCATCCAGAGCAGCCTGAATCGCGCGTTCAGACTCGGTATCGAGTGCCGACGTTGCTTCATCAAGGATCAGAATCGGACTGTCACGCAACAAGGCGCGGGCAATAGCGATACGCTGACGCTGACCACCAGATAGCAGGACGCCGTTTTCGCCAATCACCGTATCCAGGCCATTGTCCATCTTATTGATGAAATCCATGGCGTAAGCCATTTTCGCCGCTTTTTCGATCTGCTCACGGCTGTACAAATCGGTACGCGCGTAGGCGATGTTGTTGGCAACCGTATCGTTAAACAGGTGCACATTCTGCGAAACCAACGCGACCTGATCGCGCAGGGATGCCAGGGTATATTCACGTAGATCGTGTCCGTCCATTAGAATCTGCCCTTCATCAATATCATAGAAGCGCGTGATCAAGCTGGCGATGGTGGATTTCCCTGAACCTGAACGGCCAACCAGGGCAACGGTTTTCCCCGCTGGAATATTCAGGTTGATGTTGCGCAGCGCAGGTACTTCACGTCCTGGATAGGTGAATGTCACGTTGCGGAACTCGAGATTGCCGGTAGCGCGTTCGATTTCGCGTGTACCTTCATCTTTTTCCTGCTCGCTATCCAGAATCGTAAATAAGGTCTGGCAGGCCGCCATACCGCGCTGGAACTGTGCGTTGACGTTGGTCAGCGATTTCAACGGACGCATCAGCGCGATCATTGAGGAGAAGACAACCGTAATTGTCCCTGCAGTCAGGTTTTCCATTACGCTTGGGAAGCTGGCTGCATACAACACGAAGGCCAGAGCCAGAGACGCAATCAGCTGGATGATAGGATCGGAGATAGAAGAGGCGGAAACCATCTTCATGCCCTGCAAACGCATCTTATTGCTGACTTTATCAAAGCGCTTAGTTTCGACTTCCTGACCACCAAAAATCAGAACTTCTTTGTGGCCTTTCAGCATCTGCTCCGCACTGGTCGTAACCTGACCCATGGTGTTTTGCATATTTTTACTGATGCTACGAAAACGCTTGGAAACTATACGAATCGCCACTGAAACAATTGGCGCCAGTACAATCAGGATCAATGACAGCTGCCAGCTGTAATAGAACATCATGATAAACAGGCCAATAATTGAAGCCCCTTCACGTACCACGGTGATCAGCGCGCCGGAGGACGATGATGCGACCTGCTCTGAATCATAGGTAATACGTGACAACAGCGTACCTGTAGACTGTTTATCAAAAAAGGACACCGGCATGCCCATCATATGGCCAAACAGGCGGCGACGCATGGTCATGACCACTTTGCCTGATACCCATGAGATGCAGTAGCTGGAGACATAGCTGGTGAATCCGCGAAGAACCATTAGTCCAATGACCACCAGCGGCATCCACAGCAGCACCGAGCGATCCGTTTTACCAAAACCATCATCCAGTAATGGCTTAAGGAGCGATAGCATGAAGGTATCGCTGGCCGCGTTCAGGATTAACGCTATACCCGCCACGATCAGACCCGATTTAAAAGGCGCTATGGTTGGCCATAGTCGGCGAAACGTCTGCCACGTAGAGAGATCTTTATCGTTATGCATTCAAAAAACCAGCATTTGTTAGAATAGCCGCATATTCTACCCGTTATCCTCCGACACGCCAAACCACTGATGATACCAACGAGGTAAAATCTGATCCCGCAAGCTGTTTATTCGCCAGTTTTTTTGATAAAAATCCAGCGTAATCTGCCCCTGGTGGGGTGTATCCAGCCATTGATAATTTTGTTGCCGATAACGTTGCTTCACTTTCCTGGACGGGAGACGCCAGGCATTGTAACGGGATGAGGAGGCTAACGCGGCCTGCCCGCCGACCCGCTGAATCAGCGCCTGCGATGATGAGGTATTGCTACCATGATGTGGAACCTGTATCACCGTAGACTGCAGATGCTGCCAGTAGTGACTGAGCATTTTTTGTTCAGCGGGAGACTCAATATCGCCGGTCAGCAGAATACTCTGATGCCCGTCATCGACCTTAACCACGCAGGAGTGGTTATTCCCCAGATCTTTATTTCCACGCACGGGCCAATGCGCACTAAAGGTTAACCCTTGCCATTGCCAGCGCTCCCCGCGTAAACACGGGAGATGCCCCTCCCAACCTAATGGGCTTCTTATCCATAGCGACGGCCAGGCTTGCTGCAGCGAACGCAACCCGCCCCGGTGATCCATATGCTCATGGCTTAAAATAACGCCTTCTGGCTCCAGGTTGTGCCAACGTAGCCAGGGAATAATCAGCTGTTGCGCGCTATCGCCTTCAGGCCATGCCAGACCGGTATCGTAAAGAATCGCTTTGCCATTGCGCGCAATGACCATCGCCAGCCCCTGCCCGACGTCCAGCATATGCACTTGCCAGACATCAGTACGTGGCGTTCGCCAGAACGGGGCGCTCAGTAATAGGAGCACAGTGACACAAACTACCGGTATAGTTCGCCACGCGTTCAGCCGATATGCGATGAGCAGGAGTCCGGGTACAAATGCAAGCCATTGCCAACGTGCATCAATATTGATCCCCCCTTCAGGCAGGCTCCTGAGCCCCCAAAATAATAGCGCGAGGGAGCGATCCGCTAAATACCATAGGTTCGACTCAACCATCGCCAGCCCGGTTAAATGGACGATCATGCCTGCTAATATCAATGGTACGGAAATAAATGTAACCAGCGGTACAGCAAACAAATTGGCCAAAAATGAGGTCAGGCTAAAACCGTGAAACATCGCGATTTGCACAGGCAGAAGCAGGAGCGTAATTCCCAATTGCAAATGAGCAAGCGCCAGAAATTGGCGTCCAACGCGAGACAGCGGCCAATCCGGCATCGGAACCCATTGATACCAGAACAGCAGCGCCGCAACGGCAAAAGCAGACAACCACAGACTTTGTGAAAGAACGGCGACAGGATCCACCACCAGAATGGCTGCCAGACAGCAGATCCACACCGACCATCCACTCCACTGCCTGCCGCTGAGTTTTAGCCCTCCCCAGACCAGTAGCGCAACAACCGTACGTAATGCCGGGGGCTGTAGCCCCGTTAACCAGGCATAGAATGTTGCGCAGACGATCCCGCCAACTAACGGAACCTGCCAGCAAATCCATCTGGTTGGCATAAAAAATTGCCCCGCGCGAATTAATCCTGCTGCCAGAAGTGCGGCAAATGCAATATGCAGCCCGGAGATAGCCATCAAATGGGCCGTACCGGTATCACGCATAATGGTTTTCACCGCTTGTGACACGGACAAGCGCTCCCCCATTCCCAGGCCCAGTATAACCTGCTGCCAGGGATAGTCTGCGAGCGCGCTTTTCAACGAGGAGAGATACCGCGAACGCAAACTGCATTGTTGTGTGATAACCGAAGCCTGCAAAAATCTTCCCGTCAGCAGCTGGTGCTGCGCCAATGCATAACGCTGGCTATCAAACCCGCCCTCGTTCAATTGACCGTGTATGGCACGAACCTTCAACGTCATCGCCCATGTCTGGCCCGCACAAACGTTGCCGGGTAGGTACTGCCCATACAGAGTAATTCCGATGACAGGAAATACCCGCTTCCCCTGCAGATGCGTGATCTGGCCGTAGTGCGTTGTCATATTATCGGTTCCGGTTATCCGCACGATGGCCTGCTGGCTTTTTGCAGGCAGCGTATTACCGGCCCACAGCGCATCTTTCGCAGCCAGAACTCCCCAAAGAAAAAATAGCAGGGTTAATCCGGCGAAACGTACAGGGCTGTGAGAAATAAGACAGAGCAGAATTGCCAGACCAAATATAACGCCGATGCACAGCATGTCAGGTAACGCAGGTAATAGCATAAGCGGGAGAATGCCGAATAAGGCACTCGTACTAACCGTTGTTATTTTCATCAGTCACCTCCCTGTAGCAGGAAGTGTGCAGTAATGTTCGACGGTTGTCTGGTGCCAATTAAGCGTTATACGGTATGCATTCCGCTAACATTTAGCGGCGCTTGTAACGTGCAAATTAACTGGGATGGAGATTCCAGGATGGGTTGGCAGAAATGAAAAAAGCACCCATGCGGGTGCTTTTCTCGGCGTTAAGTCTCGCTAAAAACTTAACCGTAAATATTGGCGCGATCGCGCAGTTCTTTACCTGGTTTAAAGTGCGGAACGTATTTTCCTTCCAGGTCCACTTTATCGCCGGTCTTCGGATTACGTCCGGTGCGCGGTGCGCGGTAATGCAAAGAGAAACTGCCGAAACCGCGGATTTCAATACGCTCGCCCTGCGCAAGAGTCGAGGCCATATGTTCCAGCATCTCTTTAACTGCATCTTCAACCGCTTTCGCGGGAATATGAGGTTGCTGGGTTGCAAGTCTTTCAATCAATTCTGACTTGGTCATGATTCCTCCGGTTCCTTAAAGGCATAATTAGCTGCTGCATTGATTAAGGGCGGCCTTAGCCGCCCTTTGTCATTGATTACAGGACGAATCCTGTAATCTGTCAAGCTACTCGTCACCCTTTGTGCTGTTAACAGCACAAAGGATTTAGGAGCACTCGATATTACTCGCCTTTAGCTGCTTTGAAAGCTTCAGCCATTGCGTTGTTAGAGAAGTTAGCATCTTCCTGTTTGTTAACAGTTGCGATTGCATCTTTCTCATCAGCTTCGTCTTTAGCACGAACAGACAGGCTGATTGCGCGGTTCTTACGATCAACGCCGGTGAATTTAGCTTCAACGTCGTCGCCTACGCTCAGAACCAGAGTTGCATCTTCAACGCGGTCGCGGGAAGCTTCAGAAGCGCGCAGGTAACCTTCAACGCCGTCAGCCAGTTCTACGGTTGCGCCTTTAGCATCAACTGCAGTGACTTTACCGTTTACGATTGCGCCTTTCTTGTTCAGTGCAACCCAGTTGTTGAACGGATCTTCTGCGAGCTGTTTAACGCCCAGAGAGATACGCTCACGTTCTGCGTCAACCTGCAGAACAACAGCTGCGATTTCGTCGCCTTTTTTGTATTCACGAACTGCTTCTTCGCCTGCAACGTTCCAGGAGATGTCAGACAGGTGAACCAGGCCGTCGATGCCGCCGTCCAGGCCGATGAAGATACCGAAGTCAGTGATAGACTTGATTTTACCTTCAACACGGTCGCCCTTGTTGTGGGTTTCCGCGAACTGCTGCCATGGGTTGTTTTTGCACTGCTTCAGACCCAGGGAGATACGACGACGTTCTTCGTCGATATCCAGAACCATAACTTCCACTACATCGCCAACGTTAACAACTTTGGACGGGTGGATGTTTTTGTTGGTCCAATCCATTTCGGAAACGTGAACCAGGCCTTCAACGCCTTCTTCGATTTCAACGAAGCAGCCGTAGTCGGTCAGGTTGGTCACGCGACCAGTCAGTTTGGTACCTTCCGGATAACGCTTAGCGATAGCTACCCATGGATCTTCGCCCAGCTGTTTCAGGCCCAGAGATACACGAGTACGCTCGCGGTCGAACTTCAGCACTTTAACAGTGATTTCGTCGCCAACGTTTACGATTTCGCTCGGATGCTTAACGCGTTTCCATGCCATGTCGGTGATGTGCAGCAGGCCGTCAACGCCACCCAGATCAACGAATGCACCGTAGTCAGTGAGGTTCTTAACGATACCTTTAACTTCCATGCCTTCCTGCAGGTTTTCCAGCAGCTGATCGCGTTCTGCGCTGTTTTCGGATTCGATAACGGCACGACGGGAAACAACAACGTTGTTACGCTTCTGATCCAGCTTGATTACTTTGAATTCAAGCTCTTTGCCTTCCAGGTGCAGCGTGTCGCGGACCGGACGAACGTCTACCAGGGAACCCGGCAGGAACGCGCGAATACCATTCAGCTCAACAGTGAAGCCACCCTTGACTTTGCCATTGATAACACCAGTAACGGTTGCAGCTTCTTCGTAAGCTTTTTCCAGCGTGATCCAAGCTTCGTGACGTTTAGCTTTTTCACGGGACAGCAGGGTTTCACCGAAGCCGTCTTCTACTGCATCCAGAGCAACGTCAACTTCGTCACCAACCTGGATTTCCAACTCGCCCTGGGCGTTTTTGAACTGCTCAGCCGGAATGGCGGACTCAGATTTCAGACCAGCGTCAACCAGTACTACGTCTTTGTCGATAGCAACAACAACACCACGAACGATGGAACCCGGACGGGTTTCGATTTCTTTTAAGGATTCTTCAAACAGTTGAGCAAAAGATTCAGTCATGTTTAATCTTCAGGTTTCATATTTAACGTCCACCTGGCTCCATGCCGGATGGGGTTGTTTAACATACCCGCTGTCAATCCATTGCAACGGGGGTACTGCAAATTCGGTCGCACTTAAGCGAGTGCCAGTTTTTGGCGCGCGTATTGTAACGCTTTTTCAATCACTTGCTCAATGCTTAATCGGGTTGAATCCAAAACTAAAGCATCAGCAGCGGGAACCAGCGGCGCTACAGCACGGTTACGATCGCGGAAATCGCGTTCTTCGATCTCGGCCAAAAGGCGTTCAAAGTTAACACTAAAGCCCTTTTCCTGCAACTGTAGCATACGTCTATGCGCACGTTCTTGCGAGGAGGCGTCCAGGAAAATTTTCACTGGTGCATCCGGGAACACCACGGTCCCCATGTCTCGTCCGTCGGCAATCAGGCCGGGCGCTTCACGAAACGCGCGTTGGCGGCGTAACAGCGCTTCGCGTACGCGAGGAAACGCAGCGACCTGAGATGCGGCATTCGCTACTTCCTGGGTGCGGATTTCGCCGCTGACATCTTCACCTTCCAGAATGACTTCCAGGTTGCCGTCCGTTGAGATAAAACGCACATCCAGGTGTGAGGCAAGCGGTACCAGAGCATCTTCAGATGTGACATCAACATGGTGATGCAACGCTGCGAGCGCCAGTACGCGGTAGATCGCGCCTGAATCTAACAGATGCCATTGCAATGCTTCCGCCATTGCCTTGCACAAGGTGCCTTTTCCTGCACCACTTGGGCCATCAATGGTAATAACCGGGGCAATTGCCGTCATCTTTTTCTCCTTAAACGGGCATACGTTAACGTGAACGCCGCGCATTATACGCGCCAACGCTAATAATCGTTAACACAGAGTGTAAAAACCCGATTAGTCTGTAACGATATGAGGAAGAATTGCGCAATTATAGCGGGCTGGCGAGAAACCAGCCCGGAAGATGACACTGATTTACTTTTTATCTGCAGCGATGCGCTCACGAATATGCTGAGCGCGATCGTCAGATGTGAGGATCAGGCAGGTGTACTAATACGCGCCAGCTGTTCGAAATAATCCGGGAAGGTTTTGGCGGTACATTTAGGGTCCAGAATGGTCACCGGCGTGTCAGACAACGCCACCAGCGAGAAACACATCGCCATGCGGTGATCGTTGTAGGTCGCGATCTCCGCAAACTGTAACGTCGCCGGTGGTGTAACGCGAATATAGTCTTCGCCCTCTTCAACGATCGCACCCACTTTACGCAACTCGGTCGCCATCGCGAACAGGCGGTCGGTCTCTTTGACGCGCCAGTTATAGATGTTACGTAAGGTCGTGGTGCCTTTAGCGAACAGCGCTGCCGTGGCGATGGTCATCGCCGCATCGGGAATATGGTTCATATCCATGTCTACCGCGTTCAGCTCACCGTGAGTACAGGCAATAAAGTCTTCGCCCCAGGTAATGGTCGCGCCCATTTTTTCAAGCACATCAGCGAAGCGGATATCACCCTGCATACTGTTGCGGCCAATCCCGGTGACTTTTACCGTACCGCCTTTAATGGCTCCTGCTGCGAGAAAATAGGAAGCGGAAGAAGCGTCACCTTCAACCAGATATGCCCCCGGTGACTGATACTGCTGCTGACCCTGCACAATAAAGCGCTGGTAGTTCTGATTCTCAATTTCAACACCAAACGTTTTCATCAGGTTCAGTGTGATATCAATGTAAGGTTTGGATACCAGCTCGCCTTTAATGGCGATCGTCGTATCCTGCGGCGCCAGTGGCGCAGTCATCAGCAACGCAGTCAGGAACTGGCTGGATACGCTGCCGTCTACCTCAACCTGTCCTCCGGTAAAGCCACCGCGCAGACGTAAAGGCGGATAGTTTTCCTGCTCCAGGTATTCAATGTTGGCTCCGCCCTGGCGTAACGCATCAACCAGATGGCCAATCGGGCGCTCTTTCATGCGCGGCTCGCCCGTCAACACGATGTCATTACTGCCCAGACACAGCGCAGCGGCCAGTGGGCGCATTGCGGTTCCGGCATTGCCAAGGAACAGTTCTACTGCGCCTTCGGCATGCAGCGCGCCGCCATTGCCGATAATCTCGCAACGCGTACGGTCGGCAGAAAGGGTATAGCTAATTCCTAACGCATTCAGAGCATTAAGCATATGGCGGACATCATCGCTGTCCAGAAGGTTGGTCAGGACAGTGGTGCCATTTGCTAATGCAGCCAGCAGCAAAGCGCGGTTAGAAACACTTTTGGATCCAGGCAGATTGATGGTGCCATCCACCCGCGCAATGGGTTGTAACGTCAGGGATTCCATGAAACTCGACTCTCAAAAACAGACATAAAAACCCCACAGACTGGCTGTGGGGATGAAAATACAGCAGATTAACCGCGGCGGCGCTCGAAATCGACCATGAAATCGGTCAGCGCTTTTACACCTTCTAGCGGCATTGCATTGTAGATGGACGCGCGCATACCGCCGACCACACGGTGCCCTTTCAACGCGTGCAGACCCGCAGCGAAAGACTCTTCCAGGAAGAGTTTATCCAGGGCGCTGTCAGCAAGCTGGAACGGTACGTTCATGCGTGAACGGTTCGATTTTGCCACGTCGTTACGGTAGAAATCGCTGTTATCGATTACGCCGTACAGCAGTTGCGCTTTTTGCTGGTTA
The DNA here is from genome assembly GCF_013781945.1 of Citrobacter sp. RHBSTW-01044. NCBI lineage: Bacteria > Pseudomonadati > Pseudomonadota > Gammaproteobacteria > Enterobacterales > Enterobacteriaceae > Citrobacter > Citrobacter sp. RHBSTW-01044. The sequence continues at coordinate 3,133,382 of NZ_CP056180.1, forward strand.
ATTTTATCCATCGCGTTAACACCGCCCTGCTCTTTCAGCCATTTAAAGACCAGGCCAGACAGATACCAGGCAAAGGTTGGCGGCGTGTTGAACATGGAGTCGTTGTCATTCAGCACGGTATAGTCGAGGATTGACGGGCATGACACATGAGCCTTACCCAGCAAATCTTCACGTACGATGACAATGGTCAGCCCGGCCGGGCCGATGTTTTTCTGCGCCCCGGCATAAATTACGCCATAACGGCTCACGTCAAGCGGTGCGGAAAGAATGGTAGAGGACAGATCCGCCGTAACCACCACATTGCTGGCAAAATTCGGCGTTTCATCGATCGCAATGCCATCAATGGTTTCATTCGGGCAATAGTGCAAATACGCAGCGTTGTCAGAAAGCTGCCATTCGCTCATTGGCTTAACAGCGCGCAGTCCGTCAACGGTGACTTTGGCGTCAATAACGTTTGGCGTACAGTATTTTTTCGCTTCTTTAATTGCGCTGGCGGCCCAATAACCGGCATCGACGTAATCCGCCGTGGTTTTGTCACCCAGAATATTTAACGGGATACCCGCAAACTGCCCGCGCCCACCGCCATGGCAGAACAACACTTTATAGTTGGAGGGGATGCTGAGAAGATCGCGAAAATCCTGCTCCGCTTCCTCTGCGACCTGGATGAATTCTTTGCCACGGTGGCTAATTTCCATCACCGACGTGCCAAGACCGTTCCAGTCGCGAAGATCCTGTTGAGCCAGTTTAAGTACTTCTGCCGGTAACATTGCCGGACCTGAACTAAAATTGAAGACCTGAGCCATTTCCCCTCACCACGTTGTGTTGTTGTCCAATCAACATCCTGTCATTGGCGATAATCCGGTGACAGACATTGGTATAAGTTATTCCTGTGGATATCGGTTTTATCATTCAGTGACACGCGCCGCAATGGGTAAAACTGGCCAGGGTAAAAATGTGTCATTGGTCACACAACAGAATCTATCGGATTGACGGGTAAAAACCGAGATTTTCGCTGTCAGGTGACCCGTTTTGCCCGACTGGCCTTCGACCATTCTGGATTTGCACAGCGTGGACATAATTGATGATCTCCGGCGTTCATTTGCACCACTTCACTACACCGTATACATGCATAGTCCCCAGCTTCAGGTATCACTTTAAATCGCTGTGTACAGCGTTTAGGCAAAATACTGAGCCCCGGCTTTACGTCTTCATCGGCAAAGAAATAGACGCTGATTTGCCCATTTGTCTCCAGGATGGCCAGTCTCACCTGTCCCAATTGCTCCACGCCGTTCAAACGCAATTCCATAAAGAATTCGAATTCCGTCATATTGGCGCTATTGAGCTTCGACCATGCCAGCTCGCCGTCCTCAATGATCACAACGGGCTTGCCCTCCAGCAAATCCTCCATTTTCTCGCTATGCGCCATCAGCCACATAACCAGCCGATATAGCACGGCAAGCGTAATAAAGACCACTAGCACCGGCAGCATCGGGACATCATCATAAAATGCCACGTCTCCCGCCGCAGACCCCAGCGTAAGGATGATCAGCACTTCAAAAAGCGACATCTGGCGTACGCCGCGACGTCCGGTGATTTTTAAAAACAGAAAAACCAATATAAAGGTATAGAGGCTGCGCAGAGCAACTTCTCCCAGAAAGTCCATGGGCACCTTATCCAGTACCATTCGGTGTAAATCGAAAGCTTTCATTATTATGCTCTAAACGTGGTTGGCTGTAGGAAAGCATAGCTAATACTTTTATTTACGTCTGAACTCCGGCGACGATAGCGCCATTCATTTAAAACCCGTATCATTGCGCGCTTTCCGTACGACAAAAGTGATTTTCATGACGCAAACATTTATCCCCGGCAAAGATGCCGCTCTGGAAGACTCCATCGCTCGCTTCCAGCAAAAATTGCTCGACCTTGATTTTCAAATTGAAGAAGCCTCGTGGTTGAATCCCGTCCCTAACGTCTGGTCTGTACATATTCGCGACAAAGAATGCGCGCTGTGCTTCACCAACGGTAAAGGCGCGACGAAAAAAGCGGCGCTGGCTTCCGCGCTGGGCGAATATTTTGAGCGTCTGTCGACTAACTATTTCTTTGCGGATTTCTGGCTGGGTGAAACCATCGCCAACGGCCCATTCGTGCATTATCCGAACGAAAAATGGTTCCCGTTGACTGAAGAAGACGACGTACCAGAAGGTCTACTGGATGCTCGTCTGCGTGCGTTTTACGATCCAGACAACGAACTGACTGGCAGCATGCTTATCGATCTGCAATCCGGTAATGAAGAACGTGGGGTCTGCGGCCTACCGTTTACCCGTCAGTCGGATAACCAGATCGTCTATATTCCGATGAACATTATTGGCAACCTGTACGTTTCTAACGGCATGTCTGCGGGTAACACCCGAAACGAAGCGCGCGTTCAGGGCCTGTCTGAAGTCTTTGAGCGCCATGTGAAGAACCGTATTATTGCGGAAAGCATCAGCCTGCCGGAAATCCCGGCCGAAGTCATGGCGCGCTACCCGGCAGTGGTGGAGTCCATCGCCAAACTGGAAGCGGAAGGTTTCCCAATTTTCGCCTACGATGGCTCGCTGGGCGGCAAGTATCCGGTGATTTGCGTTGTCCTGTTCAACCCGGCCAATGGTACCTGCTTTGCCTCCTTCGGTGCGCACCCGGATTTCGGCGTTGCGCTGGAGCGTACTGTCACTGAACTGCTGCAGGGCCGTGGTCTGAAAGATCTTGATGTCTTCACCCCACCAACCTTTGACGACGAAGAAGTGGCTGAACACACTAACCTTGAAACCCACTTCATCGATTCCAGCGGCCTGATCTCCTGGGATCTGTTCAAGCAGGATGCTGACTATCCGTTCGTTGACTGGAATTTCTCCGGTACCACCGAAGAAGAGTTCGCCACCCTGATGGCCATCTTCAATGCTGAAGATAAAGAAGTGTATATCGCCGACTACGAACACCTGAGCGTTTACGCGTGCCGCATTATTGTTCCGGGAATGTCTGACATCTATCCGGCTGAAGATCTGTGGTTAGCCAACAACGCCATGGGCGCCCATCTGCGTGACACTATTCTCTCGCTCCCGGGCAGTGAATGGGATAAAGAAGACTATCTCAATCTGATCGAACAACTGGATGAGGAAGGCTTTGACGACTTCACCCGCGTACGCGAGCTGCTCGGTCTGGCAACCGGTGCGGATAACGGTTGGTACACCCTGCGCATTGGCGAGCTTAAAGTGATGCTGGCGCTGGCCGGCGGCGACCTGGAGCAGGCGCTGGTCTGGACAGAATGGACGATGGAATTCAACGCCTCTGTCTTTAGCGCTGAACGTGCCAACTACTACCGCTGTCTGCAAACGCTGCTGCTGCTATCTCAGGAAGAAGATCGTCAGCCGCTACAATATCTGAACGCGTTTGTGCGCATGTACGGTGCCGAGGCGGTTGAAGCCGCAAGTGCAGCATTAAGTGGCGAAGCGCCGTTCTACGGGCTTCAAACTGTTGATAGCGATCTGCAGGCTTTCCCGGCGCATCAGTCTCTGCTGAAAGCTTACGAAAAACTGCAGCGCGCGAAAGCAGCACATTGGTCAAAATAGTGACAATCAGCCTGCGCTGAGTAGGCTAAAGGTATTGTCTGGGCTATATTACGGGGCGCTTAATGCGCCCTGTTTTTTATTTTGGTCAAATCAAAAAATAAATGTAAAAACAAGGTTAAATATTAGTAGTTGATATTAAGAAAATTAGCTTATTAATGTGGTTTTTTATCTCAATTACTCCATTTTAATTAACCGTCCCAGAGGAGACAGAAAGAAAAAATTCAACTCACTTTATAATTTTTAAAATTTATTTTTATTTGGATAATCAATAAGTTACACCGTAATCGCATAAAAACCATGCGCCTTACGGGCCTATAAGCCAGGCGAGATATGATCTATATCAAATTCTCATCTATAATGCTTTGTTAGTATCTCGTCGCCGACTTAATAAAGAGAGAGTTAGTGTGAAAGCTGACAACCCTTTTGATCTTATTCTTCCTGCTGCAATGGCCAAAGTTGCCGAAGAAGCAGGCGTCTATAAAGCAACGAAACATCCGCTTAAGACGTTCTATCTGGCAATTACTGCCGGTGTATTCATTTCAATTGCCTTTGTTTTCTATATCACCGCCACAACCGGTACCGGCACAATGCCTTTCGGCATGGCGAAGCTAGTAGGTGGTATCTGCTTTTCCCTGGGGCTGATTCTCTGCGTTGTCTGCGGTGCAGACCTCTTCACCTCAACCGTACTGATTGTCGTAGCGAAAGCCAGTGGTCGCATCACCTGGGGCCAATTGGCGAAAAACTGGCTTAACGTTTATGTCGGCAACCTGATTGGCGCCCTGATCTTCGTGTTACTCATGTGGCTTTCTGGCGAGTATATGACCGCTAACGGCGCGTGGGGTCTCAACGTCCTGCAAACAGCCGACCACAAAGTGCACCATACTTTTGTTGAGGCGGTAAGTCTTGGCATCCTGGCGAACCTGATGGTGTGTCTGGCAGTATGGATGAGCTATTCGGGTCGCAGCCTGATGGACAAAGCGTTTATCATGGTATTACCGGTCGCAATGTTTGTTGCCAGCGGTTTTGAGCACAGTATCGCAAACATGTTTATGATCCCTATGGGTATTGTAATTCGCGATTTCGCCACCCCGGAATTCTGGACCGCTGTTGGGTCTTCTCCGGAGAATTTTTCTCACCTGACCGTGATGAATTTCATCACCGATAACCTGATTCCGGTTACGATCGGCAACATTATCGGCGGCGGTTTGTTGGTCGGGTTGACATACTGGGTCATTTATCTGCGTGGTAACGATCATCATTAATCTGATGATGCCCATTACACGCAGTAAATAAAAAATCCACTTAAGAAGGTAGGTGTTACATGTCCGAGCTTAATGAAAAGTTAGCCACAGCCTGGGAAGGTTTTACCAAAGGTGATTGGCAGAATGAAGTAAACGTCCGTGACTTCATTCAGAAAAACTACACTCCGTATGAGGGTGACGAGTCCTTCCTGGCTGGCGCAACTGATGCGACCACTGCACTGTGGGACAGCGTGATGGAAGGCGTTAAACAGGAAAACCGCACTCACGCGCCTGTTGACTTTGACACCTCCGTTGCTTCTACCATCACTTCTCACGACGCTGGCTACATCAACAAAGCGCTCGAGAAAATTGTTGGTCTGCAGACTGAAGCTCCGCTGAAACGTGCGATCATTCCGTTTGGCGGCATCAAAATGGTTGAAGGTTCCTGCAAAGCGTACAATCGCGAACTGGACCCGATGCTGAAAAAAATCTTCACCGAATACCGCAAAACCCACAACCAGGGCGTATTCGATGTTTACACCAAAGACATTCTGAACTGCCGTAAATCCGGTGTTCTGACTGGTCTGCCAGATGCCTATGGCCGTGGCCGTATCATCGGTGACTACCGTCGCGTTGCGCTGTACGGTATCGACTACCTGATGAAAGACAAATACGCTCAGTTCGTCTCTCTGCAGTCCGATCTGGAAAACGGCGTAAACCTGGAAGCCACTATCCGTCTGCGTGAAGAAATTGCTGAACAGCACCGCGCACTGGGTCAGATCAAAGAAATGGCTGCTAAATATGGCTGCGATATATCTGGTCCGGCAACCAATGCTCAGGAAGCTATCCAGTGGACTTACTTCGGCTACCTGGCCGCGGTTAAATCTCAGAACGGCGCAGCAATGTCCTTCGGTCGCGTATCCACCTTCCTGGATGCCTACATCGAACGTGATATCAAAGCAGGCAAAATCACCGAGCAAGACGCTCAGGAAATGATTGACCACCTGGTCATGAAACTGCGTATGGTTCGTTTCCTGCGTACCCCTGAATATGATGAACTGTTCTCCGGTGACCCGATTTGGGCAACTGAATCTATCGGTGGTATGGGCGTTGATGGCCGTACTCTGGTTACCAAAAACAGCTTCCGCTTCCTGAATACCCTGTACACCATGGGTCCTTCTCCGGAGCCGAACATCACCGTTCTGTGGTCTGAAAAACTGCCTCTGAACTTCAAGAAATTCGCCGCTAAAGTGTCCATCGACACCTCTTCTCTGCAGTACGAGAACGATGACCTGATGCGTCCGGACTTCAACAACGACGACTACGCTATCGCTTGCTGCGTAAGCCCGATGGTTGTTGGTAAACAAATGCAGTTCTTCGGTGCGCGTGCAAACCTGGCGAAAACCATGCTGTACGCAATCAACGGCGGCGTTGATGAAAAACTGAAAATGCAGGTTGGTCCTAAATCTGAACCGATCAAAGGCGACGTTCTGAACTTCGACGAAGTTATGGAGCGCATGGATCACTTCATGGACTGGCTGGCTAAACAGTACGTCACTGCACTGAACGTTATCCACTACATGCACGACAAGTACAGCTACGAAGCCTCTCTGATGGCGCTGCACGACCGTGACGTTATCCGCACCATGGCGTGTGGTATCGCTGGTCTGTCCGTTGCTGCTGACTCCCTGTCTGCAATCAAATATGCGAAAGTTAAACCGATTCGTGACGAAGACGGTCTGGCTGTCGACTTCGAAATCGAAGGCGAATACCCGCAGTTTGGTAACAACGACTCTCGCGTTGATGACATGGCGGTTGACCTGGTAGAACGTTTCATGAAGAAAATTCAGAAACTGACTACTTATCGTAACGCTATCCCGACTCAGTCTGTTCTGACCATCACCTCTAACGTGGTTTATGGTAAGAAAACCGGTAACACCCCAGATGGTCGTCGTGCTGGCGCGCCGTTCGGACCGGGTGCTAACCCAATGCACGGTCGTGACCAGAAAGGTGCTGTTGCCTCTCTGACCTCCGTTGCTAAACTGCCGTTTGCTTACGCTAAAGATGGTATCTCTTACACCTTCTCTATCGTTCCGAACGCACTGGGTAAAGACGACGAAGTTCGTAAGACCAACCTGGCTGGTCTGATGGATGGTTACTTCCACCACGAAGCGTCCATCGAAGGTGGTCAGCACCTGAACGTGAACGTCATGAACCGTGAAATGCTGCTGGATGCGATGGAACATCCGGAAAAATATCCGCAGCTGACCATCCGTGTTTCTGGCTACGCAGTACGTTTTAACTCCCTGACTAAAGAACAGCAGCAGGACGTTATTACTCGTACCTTCACTCAGACCATGTAATTGGTTTTGACTGAAATCGTACTTTAAAAAGCGTACAATAAAGGCTCCACGTAAGTGGGGCCTTTTTAATAGCCTGCTTTGTCAGCTATCTATACTTATGGATAGCAGCCAAAACAGACTCGACACAGTTAATAACTGTGCACTAACACTGGCCCCGGATGGGCCACACCTGGAGAAACACCGCAATGTCAGTTATTGGTCGCATTCACTCCTTTGAATCCTGTGGCACTGTTGATGGCCCGGGCATCCGTTTTATTACCTTCTTCCAGGGCTGCCTGATGCGCTGCCTGTATTGTCATAACCGTGACACATGGGATACGCACGGTGGCAAAGAAGTCACCGTCGACGAGTTAATGAAAGAGGTCGTGACCTACCGCCACTTTATGAACGCCTCCGGTGGCGGTGTGACAGCGTCCGGTGGCGAAGCTATCCTGCAAGCTGAATTTGTACGCGACTGGTTTCGTGCCTGTAAAAAAGAAGGTATTCATACCTGTCTGGATACCAACGGTTTTGTTCGCCGCTACGATCCGGTGATCGATGAATTGCTGGAAGTCACCGACCTGGTGATGCTCGATCTCAAACAGATGAACGATGAAATCCATCAGAATCTGGTGGGCGTATCTAACCATCGTACGCTTGAGTTCGCACGTTACCTGTCCAATAAAGACATCAAGGTGTGGATCCGCTACGTCGTTGTGCCTGGCTGGTCTGACGATGACGACTCCGCGCACCGCCTGGGCGAGTTTACCCGCGATATGGGCAACGTAGAGAAAATCGAACTGCTGCCATACCATGAGCTGGGCAAACACAAATGGGTGGCAATGGGTGAAGAGTACAAACTTGACGGTGTTAAGCCACCGAAGAAAGAGACCATGGAGCGCGTGAAAGGCATTCTTGAGCAGTATGGTCATAAAGTAATGTACTAAGGTATGACGACCACGGCGTCGCAGCGCTCTGCTTGAGTAGCGCGACGCCAACGTTCGATGCCTACGACATAAAATATTCTGAAAGTTTATTGGTCACGCTTTCAATAGAGAAAATACGTTTCTGGTGTGCTTTACGACACTGCACGTAACGCTCATCCTGCTCTTCCAGAGCACTGAGTATGCGATCTGCCACCATCATCGCACCAGCAATTTCAGCAAAACCAGACTCACCTTCCCCCTGTAACGCAACCGCCGCCTGCAAATTCCAGTCAGAAAGCCGATTTAATGGCGCAAACGATCCGCGAGTTAACGAGAGAATTTTTATGCCTTGTTCCTTCGCTAGCGTCAGCGACTGCATCATATCGGTAGAGACTTGTTCTGTATGAATAACGATAATCCCTGTTTTTTGGCTGTCCGCCAACGGAGAGATAGCCGCCGGATAAAATCGGTCGATATAACTGGCTATTTTCCCCATCTGCACCAGATTGATTTGCAGGAATAACGCCACTGGCACCGCAGTACCTACCGCATAAATTGCAATATTACTGAGCTGATTTAACCAGGTCGCAACCGCCTGCAACTCTTTGCTGTCAATGATGGCATTGCTGTCACAAACGCTTGCCAGTACCGCCGCCGTCTCCTCACTTCCTCCATCATTCGGCCGTGCAGCTCCTTGCTCCAGTGCAAGAGCCGTTCTGAAATCAGAAAACCCCTTAAAACCAAAGGCACGGCAAAAACGAGTGATACTCCCCTCACTGGTATCAATAGAATCGGCCAGCTCGGTTATCGTATGCCGCATCACAAAATCAGGATTTTCAGTGATAAAACGCCCTACCTTTTCCAGGATCGGACTCAGCTCTGAAGCCCCATTTCTTATGTTAATCAATAAATTAGTATCTATCTGACTCATTTTTCGCCTTTTTGCACAAAATGCAAATGCTGTCACATACTTTGCCCGGCTTTGCGATAATAATTTTTATCGCACCAATGATAATTAAAAATAATTATTTTTACAAACAGGAGAACGTCTAATGAAAGGTCTGATCGTCTGTCGTACCGGTATGGGCAGTTCGCTAATGCTGAAAATCAAAGCCCAAAAAGTCATCGATAAACATGGCTGGGATATCGATCTTGAACACGATGTCCTGTCAGGGCTACGAACCTGGCAAAACATCGACTTCGTGATCACCATGAGCGACCTGACCGATGAGGTAGAAGCCGCCGGGTTCAGAGCAATCGGTATCACCGATCTGATGAACAGCGAAGAAATGGAATCTGCGCTCACCAGCGTTGTTCAAAACAACTAACCTCTCCGGGGGAAATATGGATCTCCTAAAGTTCATTGTATTCGACATTTTGGGTGTAACCCCACTTTTAGTTGGCTTTATTGCGCTAATTGGTTTGCTTATCCAGCGTAAACCCATCGAAAAAGTGCTTTCAGGTACCTTTAAAACCATCGTCGGATTTCTGGTATTTGCCGGCGGAGCAGGGATTGCGGTGACATCCTTAGGTAATTTTCAGACCTTATTCAGCGATGGATTCGGTCTGAAAGGTGTGATGCCGTTAGCCGAAGCGTTAACTGGGCTGGCACAGACCAAGTTTGCCATGTGCGTTTCACTCATCATGGTCGTTGGTTTCGGCTGGAACTTGTTTTTTGCCCGCGTAACGCCGTTCAAATACATCTTCCTGACGGGTCAACATAATCTGTATCTGTCTGCCCTCTTAACCGTTACGCTTAAGGCGCTTGGCTACAGCGATGTAACAACAATTATCGTCGGCTCCATACTGCTGGGGCTTGCGGCCTGTGTCTATCCAGCTATCGCTCAGCCGTGGATGCGTAAGATTACCGGTAATGATGAAATTGCGATGGGTCATTACGTTACTCTGGCCTACGCGCTATCGGGATGGATCGGTTCGAAAGTGGGCGATCCTAAGCAGTCAACAGAAAAGCTAAATCTTCCCGGATGGTTGGGGATTTTTAAAGACTACATTGTCTCCGTGTCCATCTCTGTCAGTATTTTCTATTACATCGCGGCGCTTGCCGCAGGCGAAGAAGCGGTAACGGCCGCCGCCGGTGGAATGCATTGGCTGGTTTATCCTCTATTCCAGTCACTCACGTTTACCGCATCGCTTTATATCATCATCACCGGAGTTCGCTTGCTGTTGTCAGAAATAGTCCCGGCATTTCTGGGCATCTCTGAAAAATTTATCCCGAACGCCAAACCCGCACTGGATTGTCCAGTCGTCTTTCCGTATGCCCCAACCGCCACCGTTTTAGGTTTCATCTCTTCCTTTGTGGGTGGATTGGTGGTTATGGGGGTACTCGCATCAATTGGGCAAACGGTCATTATCCCCGTCGCCATCCCCTACTTCTTCATTGGTGCTACCGCCGCCGTCTTCGGTAATGCGTCAGGAGGCTGGAAAGGGGCCATCGCCGGTAGCTTTGTCACTGGCATATTAATTGGTATTGGCCCGGCACTCATCTATCCCATCATGGAATCGGTGGGATTGTCCGGTACTAGCTTCCCGGAGACAGATTTTGTTGCCCTCGGCTTAGTGGTTTATTACATCGGCAAAATGTTGCCCTGATAAGGAATGAACATGAATATTGACGAATTAAAATCCCATGCGCTGGCTGCTCGCCGGGATATTGTCACCATGATTTATGAATCAGGCATTGGCCATCCTGGCGGTGCATTGTCCATCATCGACATTCTGACCTGGATTTACGATCAAGAGGTGGACTTCTCCTGCGCCCCTCGCGCTCGCGTGGTCATGAGCAAAGGTCATGCGGTTGCTGCTCAGTACGCCATGCTGCATCAAAAAGGCAAAATTGAGCGCAGCGAATTTAATACTTTTCGACAAATTAACTCACGTTTACAGGGACACCCTAGCATCAAATCTCTTCCCGAAGTCGATGCAACAACCGGCCTGCTGGGCCAGGGATTATCCATTGCCTTTGGTATGGCGGCGGCCAAAAAACAGCGGGGGGAATCACAGCGCGTTTTCGCCATCATTGGCGATGGCGAAATGCACGAAGGGCAAATCTGGGAAACGCTACAACAGGCAGGCCATATGAAGATGGATAACCTGGTGGCGATTATTGACTACAACGGTTTTTCCTCCCACGACCCCGTTAATCAGGTGGTGAATCTGGAACCTCTGGCCGACAAAGTGCGTCTTTTCGGCTGGCACGTACTCGAACTCCATAACGGTAACGATATGCATCAGGTTGCCGACACGCTGATGCTTTCACGCCATCTGAAAGGAAAACCTGTCGCCATTATTGCGCATACCACCAAAGGCAGTGGAGTTAGCTATATGGAAAATAACGGTGACTGGCATTCAAAAACCCCAACCACCGAACAATATCAGCAGGCTATGGAGGAGTTGCAGTGATGAAAGCCCCACGTGATGAAATTGGTAACGCACTCATTGCCCTGAAAAAAAAGGGCTATCCCATTGTCGCCATTGATAGTGATTTAGCCAGCTCCACCCGCACTGACCAGTTCCAGGCCGTCTATCCAGACGCTTTCTTTGAAATGGGTATTGCGGAAGGATCGGCAATGAGCTTTGCCACTGGCCAGGCGTTGGAAGGAAATATTCCGTTCTACGTTAACTTTGCGATGTTTGTGACAGGCACCGCCTGGACTCAACTGCGCCAGGCGTGCTACGCCAAAGCTAACATTAAATTAGTTGGTAGCCACCCAGGAATGGATGATGGACCTGACGGCGCATCGCATCATGCGCTGGAAGATCTGGCCCTGACGCGCGTACTGCCGGGGCTCACAATTCTAACACCTGCCGACGCTGAAGAAGTTGAGGCCGCATTTGAACAGGCAGTAAACATTCCCGGTCCGGTCTATATTCGCGTAGCCCGAGAACCGATGCCCGTGCGCGATAAATCTACCGTTCCGCGAGTGACCGATATCGCCGCCGTGGAGGACTCAGGCAATGACTTCGCCATTCTCTATGAAGGGACCGTTCTGGAGCAGGCAAGCGCAGGTTATGTGCAGCTGTGCGCCCAGGGAAAACGTGGCAAGCTGATTCACGTCGCCATGCTAAAACCGTTTAACCGCCAGCGCTTTCTGCAACTGATTGCCAACTGCCCGCAGATCGCAACGATTGAAAATCACACGATCATCGGTGGGCTTGGCGGACAGGTTGCTGAAGTATTGGCGGAGGAAGGATTAACCACGAGATTAATCCGACTGGGGACACAAGATACGTTTACGGAATCAGGCAATAGCCGCCAGTTGAAAGAGAAATACGGTATTTCGGCGACCGCACTCTTTGAAGCCCTGAGATAGTTCGGGTTGGCAGACCGCAATGCGGTCTGCTGCTCTGAAATAAGGAGAACACAATGACATCTGCGCTATTTTCTGCCTGTCAGTTTCGTGAACAATGCCGATCCTGGCAGGAGGCCGTGACGCTGGCTTGCCAGCCTCTGGAAGAACTGGGCGCGATTACGTCCGCCTACGCACAGGCAATCATCCGTGAAACAGAACAACTGGGTCCGTGGTACATCTTAAGCCCTGAGTTTGCCCTGCCGCACGCTCGTCCGGAAGAAGGAGTGATAAGCAGTGAGACACATTTGTCGCTCTTGTGTCTGAAAGAGGCGGTGCCTTTTCCTGGGCATCCAGATGTGCGGTTAATTATTGTCCTGGCGGCTGCCAGCAGCACCCGACATATTGAAATGATTCAAAAACTGGTTTGCTGGCTGGATGAAGGGGAGCATTTACAACAGCTGACGAGTATGACCAGTCAGGCGCAGCTTCACTGCACGCTGAAAGCATGCGAATACCTCGCAACTTCCGGCATACCCGCAATGGGAAAATGAGTCACGGTATGCAAACATTTTGCCTTGCATACCGTCTGGCGCGCTTTATACGTGAGCCACCGGAGTCGGCGTATGTCTGGCGCTACGCAACAACATCAGCAGATAAATAAACGATACGCTGGCAATCATAATGAATAATAGATTATCGGAATAATTCTGCATCAGCATTGCGGTGAATGAAGGACCCAGCAGGCTGCCAACGGTATAGCTTAATAACAATGCCTGATTCATGGCGACCAGCTGATGATGTTCAACCTTTTCACAGGCCCAGGCCATCGCCACCGGATAGAGGGTAAAACCTGCCGCACCCAACATAAACAACGCAGGCGCCATCGCCGCCTGATTCAGCATGGCGATACTTCCGACGATAACCACGAAGACCTGGACGCGTAAAACCAGCAGGCGTCCCAGCTTGTCTGCCAGGCGGCCAATCGGCCATTGCCCCAGAATACCGGCGCTAACCAGAACCGCCATCCAGAAACCAATGCTGGCGTTGCTCACCCCTTGATGGTTGAGATACAGCGGCATCAGCCCATACAAAGACCCCAGCACAATCCCGGAAATAATACAGCCGTTAACGCCCAGACGCGCCTGACGCAGCCTCAGCATGGAGGTAATAGGAGTAGACTGCTGTTCATCACCCTGCTGATTGGCAATGCGCGTAAAGAGCAATGGCAAAACGCCAGCCAGGATCGTACCCGTCACCCACGGCAGGACGTTCATCAATTCTGTTGATACTTTACTGACCAGTAGCTGGCCTAAAAACGTCCCCACGTAATAGATCATCATATAGGCGGCAAGCAAGCGTCCGCGATTACGCGAATTCCCGCTGCACATCAGCGCACTTTCCACTACCACCCAAATCATGGCGCAGCCAACACCGGCGATAAAACGCCAGGTCATCCAGCTCCAGAACCCCACCATAACCCCCAGGCCGATACAGCCCGCGGCAAAAATAAGCGAGGCAATGTAATAGCTGCGATTAAAACCAAGGTGTTTTATTAAATACCCGGTCAGCAACGTCCCTACCAGATTGCCGGTAAAGTAGGAAGAACTCACCACACCTACCTGCCAGGTTGGCAGATTTTCATGGGCGAGCCAAAGCGGGACGAGCGTGTTTAACACGGCGATCGCCAGGGTCAGCAGAAGCAGCCCGCACAGCAACAGCATGACGGGACGGGTATAGATGGACATGAATAAAAACCGTGAGGAAGTTCAAATTTCATGCGCATCATGCCACTGCCAAAAACATTGTCAATCGGCGCAATCAAAGGGCTGAGGCGCTTTCCGGACGATCGATTTGCATTACTGATTCTTAATGTGAATAGATAAAAAACACAAAAACACATCTGCTTGTTTTTATTGATCTAAAACAAAAATCTCGCGTTGCGTTCAGTCGAAAAATTTCATGGACTCCCCTTACTTTTATTTCTTACTAAACTCTATGCGGGATGCAGATCTGCATTGTCTTCAAAATAGAACAGTGAGTTCTTATTTAGGTATCTAATCCATATATCGTTCTTTCTGTAGACTTAAACTCATCAAATTTCCCCCACTGATGCTGAACAGGAGAAATATCATGACTAAACCTTACGTAAGACTTGATAAAGATAATGCGGCAGTACTGCTGGTCGACCATCAGGCTGGCCTGCTCTCTTTGGTTCGGGATATCGATCCCGATAAATTTAAAAACAACGTGCTTGCCCTCGGCGACTTAGCAAAATACTTCAAACTCCCAACCATTCTGACAACCAGTTTCGAGACAGGACCAAACGGGCCACTGGTACCGGAACTGAAAGCTCAATTTCCCGATGCGCCTTATATTGCTCGCCCCGGAAACATTAACGCGTGGGATAACGAAGATTTCGTGAAAGCAGTGAAAGCGACCGGTAAAAAACAGCTGATTATTGCCGGTGTCGTGACGGAAGTTTGCGTTGCTTTCCCTGCGCTCTCGGCTATTGAAGAAGGTTTTGATGTCTTTGTCGTAACCGATGCGTCGGGTACATTTAATGAAATTACTCGCCATTCAGCATGGGATCGGATGTCCCAGGCCGGTGCTCAACTGATGACGTGGTTTGGTGTCGCATGTGAGTTGCATCGCGACTGGCGCAACGATATCGAAGGTCTGGCAACGCTGTTCTCTAATCACATTCCTGATTATCGCAATCTGATGACCAGCTACGACACGTTAACTAAACAGAAGTAAAAAACCGGGGCTATGCCCCGGTTTGTCATTTAGCTGGCAACCGCCATACCGACGGTCATATGCAGCCCGTAGAACACGCCACGACCAATCAACTCGCCGACTAACAGCAGAATAAACGCGACGGAAAGCAGCGGAACTGCAGGCTGGTAGCCTTTCACTTGCGGTACAATCCAACAGCACAACGCTAATGCCAGAGCGACAATCCGCCACGCCATCAGCGAGCCGTAATCTGGAACCAGCGCAGACGCCTGTTGAATGGAACTGTGGATCGTCGCCAGTTCAGCCCCCTGCATTACAGACATGATGGCGCTCACGACCAGAGCAAGCACTGAAATAGCCGGCAACAGGCGCATCGCCCAACCGTCCACGCCAGCAATTCTCAGCAACAGATATCCCAGCAGCGGACCGCCCATAAACATCGTCAGGAAGAAGCCCAGCGGCGTCCAGATGCTGTACCAGGTCGGCACAGTATCGATGGTGTTATACACGCGCACCATCATCCAGACAAAAACCACGCCCAGTACCATGGTGACAACTAACCACAGATTGCGTAATACGGGCGACATTTTTTTCAACGTTGCCAGCAGCCAGCCGATGCCGCCAACGGCAAAGAAGATTGAGCCGCTGGCAATTTCATTACTCAACGCAGAAGACCCTACACGATTGAGTGAGTTAAAGGCGCGCATCGGTGAGCCCAGGTGGAGCATAGAAGCAATAAAGCCAATGCCCATTAATACCCACAGCCCGAACATACAGGCAATCACGCGCTGCTGCGATTCAGGGCGTAAGTCCCCTTTCATCAACGCCAGCGCAAGAACGATAAAGCCACCAACTACACACTGTCCGAAGACAGTGAAGATCATCAGCGGCCATTCATGCCATCCACTTCCCATCTTACACCTCCTTCGGATTGGCCAGATAACCTGTAGTATCCCCGGTCGGACGGCTATTGGCGTTAGGTTTGATGACAATACTTGGTTTGGTAAAGTGCGCGCCCGGCAGTGGCGCTACCGCAGCCAAAGTACCATGTTTTTTGCGCAGCTCTTCAATCGGACCAAAATCCAGCGCACGCAGTGGGCAGGACTCCACGCAGATAGGTTTCTTGCCTTCAGCGACGCGCTCATGGCAGCCATCACATTTAGTCATATGCCCTTTTTCAGCATTGTACTGTGGCGCGCCGTAAGGACAGGCCATGTGGCAATACCGGCAGCCAATGCAAACATCTTCGTCGACAACGACAAAACCATCTTCACGTTTGTGCATCGCGCCGCTCGGACAAACCTTGGTACAGGCTGGATCTTCACAGTGGTTACACGCAATGGAGAGGTAATAAGCAAAGACGTTCTGATGCCAGACGCCGTTGTCCTCCTGCCAGTCGCCGCCTGCGTATTCATAAATGCGGCGGAAGCTGACTTCCGGGGTTAAATTTTTGAAATCTTTGCAGGCCAGTTCGCAGGTTTTGCAACCGGTGCAACGGCTGGAATCAATAAAAAATCCATACTGGGTTGTCATCGGTTACTCCTTACGCCTTTTCAACCTGAACAAGGTTCGTGTGTGACGGATTCCCCTTTGCGAGAGGAGACGGACGCTGGGTCGTCAGGACGTTAATACAACCGCCCTGATCCACGCGTTTTGCATCCGGGTCATACCAGGCCCCTTCGCCCAATGCCACCACGCCGGGCATCATACGTGGCGTCACTTTCGCCTCAATATGCACTTCACCACGATCGTTAAAGATACGTACCTTGTCGCCGTTGTTAATACCGCGTCGCTGCGCATCCATCGGGTTGATCCACATTTCCTGGCGGCAGGATGCTTTCAGGACATCGACGTTGCCATAGGTCGAGTGAACGCGAGACTTATAGTGGAAGCCGGTCAGCTGCAAAGGGAATTTCTCCACCAGCGGATCGTTTAAGCTTTCAAAGCCTGGGGTATAAATCGGTAGCGGATCAATTACATCACCTTCCGGCAGTTCCCAGGTTGCCGCGATCTCGGCAAGCTGCTGCGAATAAATTTCGATCTTACCTGACGGCGTGGTCAGCGGATTGGCTTTAGGATCCTCACGGAATGCCTTGTACGCCACATGATGTCCTTGCGGATCGCGCTGTTTAAAGATCCCTTGCTGACGGAATTCTTCAAATGTAGGCAGTTCAGGAATCGCTTTGCGCGACTGCTCATACAGATGGCGCATCCACTCTTCCTGAGTACGACCTTCTGTAAACTGCTGCTCAACGCCAAGGCGCTTCGCCAGCTCGCTGGTCATCTGGTAGATAGTCTTGCATTCGAAGCGTGGTTTGATCGCCTGATCGGTGAAAATCACATAGGACATGTTCCCGCATGAGGCATCCAGCGCAAAATCCATCTGTTCGGAGGCAGTGCAGTCCGGCAGCAAAATGTCTGCGTATTTCGCCGAGGAAGTCATATGACAGTCGATGACGACGATCATCTCGCACTTCTTCTCGTCCTGGAGGATTTCATGCGTGCGGTTAATATCAGAGTGTTGGTTAATCAGACAGTTACCGGCATAGTTCCAGATCATCTTAATAGGAACATCGAGCTTGTCTTTGCCGCGTACGCCGTCACGCAGGGCCGTCATCTCCGGGCCTCGCTCAATCGCGTCCGTCCACATGAACATCGAGATGCTGGTTTCAACAGGGTTTTCCAGCGTTGGCATACGCTCAAACGGCAAACTGTATGAGCCCTCACGCGCCCCGCTGTTGCCGCCGTTGATCCCAACGTTACCGGTCAGGATAGCGAGCATAGAAATGGCGCGGGTCGCTATTTCACCGTTAGCATGACGCTGCGGCCCCCACCCCTGGCTGATGTATGCCGGTTTAGCGCTACCTATTTCACGCGCCAGTTTGACGATACGTTCAGCGGGAATACCGGTAATCTGCGCCGCCCACTCCGGGGTCTTGGCAATGCCATCCTTACCCTGCCCAAGAATATACGCCTTATAGTGACCGTTCTTCGGTGCGTCGGCCGGTAAGGTTTTCTCGTCGTAACCCACGCAGTATTTGTCGAGGAACGGTTGGTCAACCATGTTTTCGGTGATCAGGACATACGCCAGACCATTGACCAGCGCCGCATCAGTACCAGGACGGATCGGGATCCATTCATCTTCACGCCCCGCACCGGTATCCGTATAACGGGGATCGATAATGATCATGCGGGCATTGGATTTCTGTCGCGCCTGTTCAAGGTAATAGGTTACCCCACCCCCGCTCATACGGGTTTCACCAGGGTTATTACCGAACAGAACCACCAGCTTGCTGTTTTCAATGTCGGACGGGCTGTTACCGTCAGCCCAGCCGCCGTAGGTATAGTTCAACCCGGCAGCGATTTGCGCTGAAGAGTAGTCACCGTAGTGGTTAAGGTAGCCGCCGCAGCAGTTCATCAACCGTGCCACCAGCGTTTTACCCGGCGGCCACGAGCGCGTCATAGTGCCACCCAGCGTACCGGTACCGTAGTTCAGGTAGATAGACTCATTGCCGTAGTCTTTGATAAGACGCTGCATATTGCTGGCAATGATGTCGTAGGCTTCATCCCAACTGATGCGCTCAAATTTTCCTTCGCCACGCTTACCAACGCGTTTCATCGGGTATTTCAGACGATCGGGATTATAGACTCGGCGACGCATGGAACGACCACGCAGACAGGCGCGTACCTGGTGCAGACCGTCATAGTTGTCATCGCCGGTGTTGTCGGTTTCGACATACTTTATTTCACCGTCGACCACATGCATACGCAGCGGGCAGCGGCTGCCGCAGTTCACCGTACACGCGCTCCAGATCACTTTCTCATTAATCGGTGTCGGATTAAGGGCTTCTGCAGCATTTGCAATACGGGTAAATGGCAGGGTAAACGCGCTACTGGCCACCGCCAGTCCGCCTATCGCCGTCGTTTTCACCAAACCGCGGCGACTAACCTCAGCTGCCAGCACGGCATCGGGGATCTTAGTTTTCATAGTGGCTCACTCTGCTGCTCACAATAAACAAAATACAAATATTCGATGTATAGTTTTTTATATAACGTTAATATCGATATACGGGCTGGTAGAAACTGAATTTGCTAAAAGACAGAGAAAAATACTGACTTTCATTCGAAGTCAGTATTACCCCTATGGGAGTAGTCGTTATTGTCCGACGTCAAACGGGCATAAAAAAAGCGCCCTGAGGCGCTTTTTTAGCAGAGAAAGGTAACTTAACCGATGAATTCCAGGCCATTCATGTACGGACGTAATACTTCCGGAACCTGAATGCGGCCATCAGCCTGCTGATAGTTTTCCATTACCGCAACCAGCGTACGCCCAACCGCCAGACCGGAACCGTTCAGAGTATGCACTAAACGAGTCTTTTTGTCGGATTTGCTGCGGCAACGCGCCTGCATACGACGAGCCTGGAAATCCCACACGTTGGAGCAAGAGGAGATTTCGCGATAGGTGTTCTGCGCCGGGATCCACACTTCCAGATCGTAAGTTTTGCATGCGCCGAAGCCCATGTCGCCAGTGCACAGGATGATTTTGCGATACGGCAGACCCAGCAGTTGCAGGACCTTCTCGGCATGGCCGGTCATCTCTTCCAGCGCGTCCATCGACTCTTCCGGGCGAACAATCTGCACCATCTCAACTTTATCGAACTGGTGCATACGGATCAGACCACGCGTGTCACGACCGTAAGAACCTGCTTCAGAACGGAAGCACGGCGTATGCGCAGTCATTTTGATCGGCAGCGCATCTTCATCGATGATTTCGTCGCGCACCAGGTTGGTCAGCGGAACTTCTGCTGTTGGGATCAGCGCATAGTTGCTGCTGTCAGCTTCTTCATCCAGCGGACGGGTATGGAACAGATCGCCAGCGAATTTCGGCAGTTGGCCTGTACCGTACAGCGTGTCATGGTTAACCAGATACGGGACGTAGTTTTCGCTATAGCCATGCTGTTCAGTATGCAGATCCAGCATGAACTGAGACAGCGCACGGTGCATACGCGCAATCTGCCCTTTCATGACCACGAAACGAGAGCCGGTCAGCTTAACCGCAGCGGCGAAATCAAGACCCGTGTGCATTTCACCCAAGGTAACGTGATCGCGCACTTCGAAATCAAACTCACGCGGAGTACCCCAGCGGCTGACTTCGACGTTGTCATTTTCATCTTTACCCACCGGAACGTCGTCCGCTGGCAAGTTAGGAATAGTCAGCGCAATGTCGCGGATCTCGGCCTGTAAGGTATCAAGTTCAGCTTTCGCGGCATCCAGCTCTTCGCCCAGTTTGTTCACTTCCAGACGTAAAGACTCGATATCTTCCCCGCGCGCTTTTGCCTGGCCGATGGATTTCGATCGCGAGTTACGCTCTGCCTGCAGGTTTTCAGTTTGTACCTGCAGAACTTTACGACGCTCTTCAAGAGCGCGCAGCTTATCTACATCCAGCTTAAAGCCCCGGCTTGCCAGTTTTTCTGCGACTGCGTCTGGCTCATTACGCAGCAGATTGGGATCGAGCATGCTTATCCTGTGCTTATCGAATTAAAATAGGAGAAAGTGACCACAGCCTGCGGTCACAGGGATACAGAGACAACATTACCGCAACGATAACACTAACGGTAGCGTTTTATAGGGCTATTTTGATCCTGTCCGGCGAGCCAGGCGAGCTTTTCGCCAATCTTGCCTTCAAGACCTCTGTTTGTGGGGCGATAATAGCGCGTTTGTGCCATTTCCTGCGGGAAGTACTCTTCTCCGGCGGCATAGGCATTAGGCTCATCATGGGCATAACGATACTCCTGACCGTAGCCCATCTCTTTCATCAGCTTAGTCGGCGCATTGCGCAGGTGAACCGGCACGTCGTAATCCGGACGTTCGCGGGCATCAGACAACGCGGCTTTAAAGGCGGTGTAAACCGCATTACTCTTCGGCGCACAGGCCAGATAAACAATCGCCTGAGCAATCGCGCGTTCGCCTTCCGCGGGTCCCACGCGGGTAAAACAGTCCCATGCGGAAATCGCCACCTGCATGGCGCGGGGATCGGCATTGCCGACATCTTCTGAGGCAATCGCCAGACAGCGACGGGCAACATACAGCGGATCGCCACCAGCGGTAATAATTCGCGCATACCAATAAAGCGCCGCATCTGGGGCGCTTCCACGTACCGACTTGTGTAATGCGGAGATGAGATCGTAAAAACGATCGCCTTTATTATCGAAACGCGCACTACGTTCACCGGCAATTTCGGTGAGCAATTCTGGTTTCAATACGCGCTTGCCGGAATCATCAACTTCGGCCATATCGGCCATCATTTCCAGCGTATTCAGCGCCCGCCGCGCGTCACCATTAACCAGTTCGGCAATAGCCCGACGCGTTTCTGGCGGCAGAACAATATCCTGGCCGCCATAACCACGCGCTTTGTCTGACATCGCCTGGTCCAGCACCTGTTCAATGTCGTCGGAAGTTAACGATTTCAGTAGATAAACGCGCGCACGCGACAACAGCGCCGAGTTGAGCTCAAACGAGGGGTTTTCAGTGGTGGCGCCAATAAACGTAATGGTACCGTCTTCGATATGCGGTAAAAACGCATCCTGTTGGCTTTTATTAAAACGGTGAACTTCGTCCACGAACAGGATCGTGCGTCGACCCGCGTTACGGTTCTGACGCGCACGCTCAATCGCTTCACGAATTTCTTTCACGCCAGACGTAACTGCCGAAATTCGTTCGACATCGGCGTTGGCGTAACGGGCAATAACTTCGGCAAGCGTCGTTTTCCCGGTCCCCGGCGGTCCCCATAAAATCATGGAGTGCAGATGCCCGGCCTCAATGGCGCGCGGCAAGGGTTTGCCCGCAGCCAGCAGATGCTGCTGGCCGATATACTGCGCTAAATTTTCTGGCCGCATACGCGCGGCCAGCGGCTGAAAAGTATTATCAGAAAAGTCGAGCGACAGATTGCTCACTCACACGCCTCTACTTACGTTGATCGTCAACCGTTACACCTTGCGGCGGGGTAAAGGTGAATTTAGAGGGTTCAATCGCACCATTCTGCTGAGATTTCAGCTGATAACTGCTGCGCTGATCGTCTTGTTCAACGGCGCTGAACTGGTGGATCGTCCCGTCACGCCCAACATTGATAGTAAACTGTTTAAGGTTACCGCTGCTGGTTTTTGGCGTCAGCACGAAATCATCGCCATTTTGCTTAATATTGTACTGCTGCCAGTCGCTGGCCTGGTTACGCGCAATCAGCATGAACGGCGTGTTGCCCGTGGCGTCTTTCAGCCATGTCGCAGTCGCCTGCTCAACAAACGGGTTAAAGAACCACAGCGTTTTACCATCGGAAACCAGGATGCTCTCGTCAGGCTGCGTCATATGCCAGTTAAACAGATTGGGACGTTTAACCCATAAGTCACCCTGACCTTCCTGCACCGCCGCACCGCTACCGTCCGTGACCTTCTGAGTAAAGCTGGCATGGAAGCTACTGACTTTATCCAGGCGGCTTTTCAGGTCGCTGGCAGCATCTGCCCAGACGCTGCTCACCACAAAGCTCGACAATAATGCACAGGTGATTGCGATTCTTTTCATCGTTATTCCTCAAAATACGTCACTCCCAACGGGGAGATCCCTCTGCTATCCATTTCAGGCCAAAAATCAGCATGAGGAAAGTAGAAAATACTGAATTACTTAACTTTGCAATCATTCGAAGGGCGGCGGAGCCAGCACTTCACGATTACCATTATGCCCTTGCTCGCTGACAATTCCCTGCGCTTCCATCTGTTCGATGATACGCGCCGCTCGGTTGTAACCGATACGGAACTGACGCTGGACGCCGGAGATTGAGGCTTTGCGTTTCTGGGTGACAAAGTTTACCGCCTGATCGAACAGCGGATCCAACTCTTCGCCACCATCAAAGCCGCCACCGCCGCCTTCGCTTTCGCTGTCAGACGTTATGCCGTCAACGTATTGTGGACGACCACGCGCTTTCCAGTCCTGAACCACAGCGTGAACTTCTTCATCACGTACAAAGGCGCCGTGTACACGCACAGGGATCGTTGAGTTTGGTGCGGAATACAGCATGTCACCCATACCCAACAGCGATTCCGCTCCGCCCTGGTCAAGGATGGTACGCGAGTCAATTTTACTGGACACGGTAAAGGCGATACGCGTTGGGATGTTCGCTTTAATCAGACCAGTAATAACGTCAACCGACGGTCGCTGGGTCGCCAGCACCAGGTGAATCCCCGCCGCACGCGCTTTTTGCGCCAGACGAGCAATCAGTTCTTCCACCTTTTTACCCACGGTCATCATCAGGTCGGCGAATTCATCCACCAGTACAACGATATACGGCAGTTTTTCCAGCACCGGATGCTGAACATCCATACTGTCGCCCGGCTTCCAGTACGGGTCCGGAATCGGACGCCCCATACGGGCGGCTTCAGCAATTTTTTCGTTATAACCGGCAAGGTTACGCACGCCAAGCGCCGACATCAGCTTGTAGCGACGTTCCATTTCATTGACGCTCCAGCGCAGGGCGTTGGCGGCATCTTTCATGTCGGTCACAACTTCAGTCAGCAAATGCGGAATGCCTTCATAAACCGACAGTTCCAGCATTTTCGGGTCAATCATGATAAAGCGAACGTCTTCCGGCTGCGCCTTGTATAACATGCTGAGGATCATGGCGTTCACCCCAACCGACTTACCGGAACCGGTTGTCCCTGCCACCAGCAAGTGCGGCATTTTCGCCAGATCGGCAACCACGGGTTCGCCCGCAATATCTTTACCCAGTACCACGGTCAGTGGAGATGAGTTATCACGGAATTTGGCGTTATCCAACACTTCGCGCAGATAAACGGTTTGACGTTTTTTGTTGGGTAACTCCAGCCCGACATACGGTTTGCCCGGAATGACCTCGACCACGCGTACCGCTGCGGTCGACAATGAACGCGCCAGATCTCGCGACAGGTTGGAAATACGCGCCGCTTTAACCCCTGGAGCAAGATTAAGCTCAAAGCGAGTAATAACCGGACCAGGTGAGTAGTTCACTACATCAGCTTTAATGCGGAAGTCCGCCAGACGAGCCTCCACCAGACGAGCCATTTGCTCCAGAGCGAAAGTATCTATCGGC
Source organism: Citrobacter sp. RHBSTW-01044 (assembly GCF_013781945.1). Classification (NCBI taxonomy): domain Bacteria; kingdom Pseudomonadati; phylum Pseudomonadota; class Gammaproteobacteria; order Enterobacterales; family Enterobacteriaceae; genus Citrobacter; species Citrobacter sp. RHBSTW-01044. The sequence continues at coordinate 3,157,657 of NZ_CP056180.1, forward strand.
TCAACCTCACTCGGCGGCGGCGTGAGCAGATCCAACGATGGCAGCGGCGTACTTGGACGGTGCGCCGGACGACTGTCGCCATTACGCATCAGGAGCGGATGGATCAGACTATCCTGCGGCGGCGGTGTAACAGGCTGCGCCGGCTGCTGATAATGCTGCTGCGGTGCGACTGGCTGCGCTGGCTGCTGATAATGCTGCTGTGGTGCGACAGGCTGCGCCGGTTGCTGGTAATGCTGTTGTGGTGCGACAGGCTGCGCTGGCTGCTGGTAATGCTGCTGCGGTGCGACTGGCTGCGCTGGCTGCTGGTAATGCTGCTGCGGTGCGACAGGCTGCTGGTACTGCGGCGCAGGCTCCGGCATTACGCCTGGAGTAAATAGCGGCTCATGTGGACCATCATCCACCAGCGTTTTCATTGGCGAAAATTCAAAGTCATCAAGCGAGAACGGATTCGCTCCGGCAGGCTGTTCACCGGAATAGCGCTGCTGCTGGGAAGAGGCAAACTGGCGTGCCAGTTCTGCTTCTGCGGCTGAATCATCATCAGTCTGACTGGCATCATCCTGATACTCGTCGCCATAGCGGTGCTGCTGCGACTGGGCGAACTGACGCGCCAGCTCATCTTGCTGCATTGCGTCAATTTCTTCGTCACTGTACGCATCTGTATCAAGATGCTCTTCGCGCGCTTTCTCTTCAGCCATACGTTGTGACGGCAGTTTTATGCCATACGACGCCAGCTCCCGACGAGTAGGCACGCGCACACGATTCGGACGCGGTAACTGCGGACCAATCCCCTCTTTCACCTGTGGACGCGGCGCACCGCTACCCGCAAGACTAAAGACAGGTGCTGCGGCAGCCGCACCCGCCCCTAAAGCGGCGTTTTTCACCCCGGCGGCCAGCGGCGCAACGGCAGCAACTGACTCAACGGGCGGTATGGATGCTGCCGTCGGCATAGACGGCTTAACACGTTCAGGCTCCTGAGCAGGCTCTGGAATCGGCTGATACCAGGCAGCCAGTTGCTCGCGCTCACGTGCACGTTTCTCTTCAACTTCTTCAAAATAGTAGAGTGGGGGACGAGTCGGTTTAGCCTCTTCAACCACCGGCTCAGGTTCCACTACAGGCGGTTGTTCAACCGCAGGCTGCTGGAACGCGGCGTTTTGTTGAAAGGTTGATTCCGGCTGATAAACAGGTTCCGGCTGCCAGTTGTGCTCCGCGGTAAATTCCTGCGGCTGCGGACTTTCCTCCACAACCGGCTGCTGCCATGGTTCATACTGCTGCTGCACCGGTGGCTGTGCGTAGTGGGCTGGCTGAGGATACCCCTCAGGTGCTGGCGCAATCACCGCATCACCGGTTTGCGGACCAGGCACGGCTTGCCAGGCTACGGCTGGGGCCGGTTGTTCCATAACAGTATTGGTCACTGGCGATGTTTGCAGCAGCGGATCAACCGGTGCGCTCCAGGCCTGAGCTGCCGTTGTCGCTGCCGCTGCGGCGGCAACTGGCTCTGTCACCGAATGGCCATTCAGCAGTGGGTCAAGTTCGTCATATTCAGGCAGCGTCGCACGATTACCGGAGAACAGCACATCGTTAGGATCGGCAACAACGCCACGAGCGCTGTATTCAATTTCGTCTTCATCATCCATGCGTTTGCCGGAAAACAGCGCAGCATCAGTATGACGGCCAAGCGGGTTGGTAAATTTCTCCGCCAGACGCTTACGGCGCGCTAACGCACCGCGCAGAATACGCGCCCGACGCGATTCATGAGGTTTGCCATCAGCGGCGTCGAAAGACTCATCTTCATCTTCATATTCTTCGTCATCGACCCAGGTATCGTCGCGGCGGGTACGGTTGCTGGCAAACGTCAGGATATTGAGTAACCAGCCACCCAGTTTTTCCGCAATGCTCACCCATGACCAGCCGGTAAACAGCGTTAATCCCGCAGCCCAAATGCACAATAGCGTCAGCGTACCGCCGCTACTGTGCAGTAATGGTTGCAACGTGGTGCTGAGCAGGCTGCCGATCACGCCGCCAGAGGCGAAATACCAAATGTCATCGGCATTGATTGCGGCAAGCCCGCAGGAGGTAAGGATCAGCGCCAGAACGCCAATAATACGCAGCGAAACGGCAAAATAATCGACGTATTCGTCGCTGGCCTGGTGTCGCCATGCAAACCAGCAGCCGCCGACAATGATGACGGGAATGGTGTAGGCCATGACGCCAAAAATAAAGAACAGTGTGTCTGCCAGCCATGCTCCGGGTATTCCCCCCAGATTATGGATAGGTTCGTGCCACGCGGTTTGCGACCAACTGGGATCCGAAGGGTTAAAGCTGAGTAAGGCAGCCATCAACCAGACGGCAAAAAGGGCAATAAGGATCAGTAGCGCTTCCAGGAGTCGGCGCCCGCTGCTTAACTTCGTCAATGTGACGTCTTTGTCTTCAGTGTATTCCTGGCTCAAAAACGGCTCTCCAGGTTTCAGGCTTTTCCTGCCCGATGCTAAAACGGACAACAGCACCGGGTTGCCCCGGCACTGTTGCTGTATGGATTAACAGGAGTGTAATCAAACTGCGTCGATTTTGCACCTGTTCCGTGTTAGCGCGTCTTAATTACCAGACGATTGCTCTGTTTGACTTCTTCCATTACGACATAAGTACGTGTGTCATTCACGCCAGGCAGACGCAGCAGGGTTTCCCCCAACAGCTTACGGTACGCCGACATATCCGGTACGCGTGTTTTCAACAAATAGTCGAAATCACCGGAAACCAAATGACACTCTTGAATTTCTTCAAGTTTTTGTACTGCAGAGTTAAATTGCTCAAACACATCCGGGGCGCCACGATTCAGAGTAATCTCAACAAAAACCAGAAGTGATGCATCCAGATAATGCGGGTTTAACAGCGCTGTATAGCCCTGAATAAAACCCTGTCTTTCCAACCGACGCACACGCTCAAGGCAGGGCGTTGGTGAAAGTCCCACACGTTTAGAAAGCTCGACGTTAGAAATACGCCCATCCTTTTGCAGCTCATTAAGAATGTTACGATCGATACGGTCGAGATCTTTGCCAGGGCGCTTCTTACTATCTACCATTATTATTGTCTCTCTGTATTCCTTCCCTACTCCTGCCTGACTCTACCAACATCACTGTTCAGAGTCGCTACCCATCAAAATAAACCGCAACCCAGAGGGATTTTCGGTTTGTAATGCCTGGGCTTATGGTGAGAAGACCGTTGCCTGTCGGCGGCTATCGACATCACGAATGGCATCTGTCCACACCATGCGTAGATTTCGCTAACACGGTAAACATGGTATCTACATGCATGATTATGCAGCACATACATGACACATTTTTTTTCTTCCTTGACTGTTTTCGCAAAACAGCAGGTGATTGTCAAAGTAAAACATCGATTTTTAGTACAACATGCCAGTTATTCATTCGCAGTGATGGAAAATCGTCATTTTATCACCTTATAACTGACCGATTTTTAGTAGAAATCGTTATAGTATTACGACTTATTCCCCCGCTCATCGGTTTCTGCTATTACACATATTGTTAACAAAATCGCCATACTCTTTTTTTACGCCTGTAAATTCCCTACAATCCTGCTCATTGCCTGCCAACAACTATGGGGATCTCATGGGCGCAACCAAACACAGTAAACTTCTTATTCTGGGCTCAGGCCCTGCGGGATATACCGCTGCGGTCTACGCTGCACGCGCTAACCTGCAACCAGTACTGATTACCGGTATGGAAAAAGGTGGTCAACTGACCACAACAACAGAAGTGGAAAACTGGCCTGGCGATCCGCACGATCTCACTGGCCCGCTGCTGATGGAGCGTATGCACGAACATGCGACCAAATTTGATACAGAAATCATTTTTGATCACATCAGCAAAGTTGATCTGCAAAACCGCCCTTTCCGTCTGACCGGCGATAGCGGAGAGTACACCTGTGACGCACTGATCATCGCTACCGGCGCTTCAGCACGTTACCTGGGCCTGCCTTCAGAAGAAGCGTTCAAAGGCCGCGGCGTTTCCGCCTGCGCGACCTGCGACGGTTTCTTCTACCGTAATCAAAAAGTTGCGGTGATTGGCGGTGGCAACACTGCGGTTGAAGAAGCACTGTATCTGGCGAATATCGCATCTGAAGTGCATTTGATTCACCGTCGCGACAGTTTCCGCGCTGAGAAAATCCTCATCAAGCGTTTAATGGATAAAGTTGAAAACGGCAACATCGTGCTGCACACCCACCGCACGCTGGAGGAAGTAACCGGTGATCAAATGGGCGTAACCGGGCTGCGCCTGCGCGATACGCAAAACACTGACAATGTGGAGTCACTTGACGTTGCCGGATTGTTTGTCGCTATCGGTCACAGCCCGAATACCGCCATTTTCGACGGTCAGCTTGAACTTGAAAACGGCTACATCAAAGTTCAGTCCGGTATTCACGGTAATGCCACACAAACCAGCATTCCGGGGGTCTTCGCAGCCGGTGACGTGATGGATCATATTTATCGCCAGGCGATCACCTCTGCGGGCACAGGCTGTATGGCCGCGCTTGATGCAGAACGTTATCTCGACGGTCTGGCGGACGCTTGCAAATAAGTTTTACAAATCAGTAACAAAAGTAAAAAAGGCGACTATAAGTCGCCTTTATTTTTGCCTCGTTGTAACATTGCCCTGCCCAAATATTCCAATAACTCACCTGCTAAGCGTGCAATGAATAAAACCCGTCAAAAAGAGCTGACCCGCTGGTTAAAACAGCAAAGTGTAATTTCCCAACGATGGCTGAACATTTCACGCCTGTTGGGGTTCGTGAGTGGTCTGTTAATCGTCGCTCAGGCCTGGCTCATGGCCCGCATTCTGGACCATATGATCATGGCCAATATTCCCCGAGAGGCGCTGCTGCTTCCGTTCATCGTGCTGGTATTGATTTTCATCCTGCGGGCATGGGTCGTCTGGTTACGCGAACGGGTCGGGTTTCACGCAGGGCAACATATTCGTTTTGAAATTCGCCGCCAGGTGCTTGACCGTCTGCAACAGGCTGGTCCGGCCTGGATACAGGGCAAACCGGCCGGGAGCTGGGCCACGCTGATCCTGGAACAGATTGACGATATGCATGATTACTATGCACGTTATCTGCCGCAAATGGCGCTGGCCGTATGCGTCCCATTATTGATTGTGGCGGCGGTATTCCCGTCAAACTGGGTAGCCGCTCTTATTCTGCTCGGAACAGCCCCGCTGATCCCGTTATTTATGGCAATGGTCGGAATGGGCGCTGCCGATGCTAACCGCCGCAATTTTCAGGCTCTTGCCCGCCTCAGCGGTCATTTCCTCGATCGTCTGCGGGGTATGGAAACGCTAAGAATATTTGGTCGCGGTGAAGCCGAAACGGAAAGCATCCGCGCTGCGTCGCAAGATTTCCGCCAGCGCACCATGGAAGTCCTGCGCCTGGCCTTCCTGTCATCTGGTGTCCTTGAGTTCTTTACCTCTCTGTCTATTGCGCTGGTGGCGGTTTACTTCGGTTTTTCCTACCTCGGAGAACTCGATTTCGGCCACTACGGGACGGGCGTCACGCTGGCGGCAGGCTTCCTCGCGCTCATTCTGGCACCGGAGTTTTTCCAGCCCCTGCGCGATCTGGGCACGTTTTATCACGCCAAAGCGCAAGCCGTTGGTGCAGCTGATAGTCTGAAAACCTTCATGGAAACCCCGCTGGCTCATCCAGAGCGTGGCGACATTGAGCTGGCGACGAAAGACGCCGTTTCACTTGAGGCACACGATCTGATTATCACTTCGCCGGAAGGTAAAGTGCTGGCCGGCCCGCTCAACTTTACCCTGGCAGCCGGTCAACGCGCGGTGCTGGTTGGACGCAGCGGTTCCGGTAAAAGTTCGCTGCTTAATGTCCTGTCCGGTTTCCTCTCTTATCGGGGATCGCTGCGAATTAACGGCTTTGAACTTCGCGACCTGTCACCTGATTCCTGGCGTAAACAGCTGTCATGGGTCGGGCAAAATCCGCAGCTTCCTGCCGCCACGTTACGCGAAAACGTTCTGCTGGCTCGCCCCGATGCCAGCGAAGAACAGCTACAAGCCGCACTCGACAGCGCCTGGGTCAGCGAGTTTTTACCGCTGCTGCCGCAGGGCGTGGATACGCCAGTAGGCGATCAGGCGGCCCGACTTTCCGTCGGGCAAGCGCAGCGCGTTGCCGTTGCTCGCGCCTTACTCAATCCTTGTCAGTTACTGCTGCTGGACGAACCCGCCGCCAGCCTTGATGCGCACAGCGAACAACGCGTGATGCAGGCGTTGAACGCGGCATCTCGCCGCCAGACCACGCTGATGGTGACGCACCAGTTGGAAGATCTTGCCGACTGGGACGCTATCTGGGTGATGCAGGATGGACAGATCGTTGAACAAGGCACCTGGACCGAACTTAGCTCAGCCAACGGGGCTTTTGCGACATTACTGGCTCATCGTCAGGAGGACATCTAAATGCGCGCTTTGCTACCTTATCTGACGCTGTATAAACGTCACAAATGGATGTTAACGCTGGGGATCGTTCTGGCGATCGTCACGCTGCTGGCAAGTATTGGTTTGCTGACGCTTTCAGGGTGGTTCCTGTCGGCTTCTGCAATGGTTGGCGTCACCGGGATTTACAGCTTTAACTATATGCTCCCTGCCGCAGGCGTACGCGGCGCGGCGATCACCCGCACCGCGGGGCGTTATTTCGAACGACTGGTCAGCCATGACGCAACATTCCGTGTGCTGCAGCATTTGCGTATTTATACCTTCAGCAAACTGCTGCCGCTCTCCCCTGCGGGCCTGTCCCGTTATGGACAGGGTGAATTACTTAACCGCGTGGTGGCTGATGTCGACACGCTCGATCATCTGTACTTGCGCGTGATCTCCCCGCTGGTAGGGGCTTTTGTCGTCATCATGGTGGTCACGCTGGGGCTAAGCGTTCTCGATTTCACGCTGGCTATCACCCTCGGCGGTATTATGCTGCTGACCTTATTTATTCTGCCCCCACTCTTTTATCAGGCAGGCAAAAGCACCGGACAAAGTCTGACGCATCTGCGTGGGCAATATCGTCAGCAGTTAACCTCCTGGCTACAGGGCCAGGCTGAATTGACCATTTTTGGCGCCAGTGAACGCTACCGCGCTCAAATGGAAGCCACCGAGCTGCAATGGCACGAAGCCCAGAGACGCCAGTCTGAATTAACGGCGTTGTCGCAGGCGGTCATGCTGTTAGTCGGCGCGCTGGCAGTGATTATGATGCTATGGATGGCCTCAGGCGGCGTGGGCGGTAACACCCAGCCAGGCGCACTGATCGCGCTGTTTGTCTTCTGTGCACTAGCCGCGTTCGAAGCGTTAGCGCCTGTCACCGGCGCATTTCAGCATCTCGGCCAGGTTATTGCCTCTGCGCTGCGCATCACCGAACTGACCGAACAGCAGCCAGAAGTGACCTTCCCGGATGCGGGTTCCTCGGTTTCAGAGCAGGTAACCCTTACGCTACGCGATGTGTCATTCAGCTATCCAGGACAGGCGCAAAAGGCGCTCGATACACTTTCCCTGCAAGCCAACCCCGGTGAACACATTGCGATTCTCGGTCGCACCGGCTGTGGTAAGTCAACGTTATTGCAATTGCTAACCCGCGCATGGGATCCGCAGAGTGGCGAGATCCTGATTAACGAACAGCCGATTGCGACCCTTAGTGAAGCCACGCTGCGCCAGAGTATCAGCGTCGTGCCACAGCGCGTGCATCTGTTCAGCGCTACGCTTCGCGATAACCTGTTGCTGGCGGCACCGCACGCCGGCGATGACGCATTAGCCGCGATGTTGTGCCGCGTCGGTCTGGACAAACTGCTTGAGGATGATGGACTCAACGCCTGGCTGGGCGAAGGCGGTCGTCAGCTTTCTGGCGGCGAGCTCCGTCGTCTGGCTATCGCCCGCGCCTTATTGCACGATGCTCCGCTGATGCTGCTGGATGAACCCACCGAAGGGTTGGATGCTACAACGGAAAGTCAAATGCTTGAATTAATTAGCAATGTCATGCGCAACAAAACCGTATTAATGGTTACACATCGTCTGCGTGGGCTGTCACGTTTTGATCAAATAATAGTAATGGACAACGGACAAATTATTGAGCAAGGTAATCACGCAGATCTGTTAGCCAGGCAGGGGCGTTATTACCAGTTTAAGCAACGTCTGTAAGCTATTATTGAACGATCAAACTCGCGTAGTGGAGTTTCGCTGTCATGCGCCTGGTGCAACTGTCCCGCCATTCCATAGCCTTCCCGTCACCGGAAGGCGCTTTACGCGAGCCTAACGGTTTATTGGCGCTTGGCGGCGATCTCAGCCCTGCCCGCCTGCTGATGGCTTATCAGCGCGGTATTTTCCCATGGTTTTCACCTGGCGACCCCATCCTTTGGTGGTCGCCCGATCCGCGCGCCATTCTTTGGCCCGAGAAATTTCACCTCAGCCGCAGCATGAAACGCTTTCATAAAAATTCGCCTTATCGCGTGACGCTCAATTACGCGTTTGGTCAGGTGATTGAAGGCTGCGCGAATGACCGGGAAGAAGGCACCTGGATAACGCATGATGTAGTGGATGCTTACCATCGGCTGCACGAACTGGGGCATGCCCACTCAATTGAGGTGTGGCGACAAAATGAATTAGTGGGCGGTATGTATGGCGTGGCGCAAGGTACGCTGTTTTGTGGCGAATCGATGTTCAGCCGTCAGGAAAATGCGTCCAAAACCGCACTGCTTGTTTTTTGCGCTGAATTTATCCGTCAGGGCGGAAAATTAATCGACTGCCAGGTATTAAATAGCCACACAGCCTCGCTGGGCGCCGTCGAAACACCGCGTCGGGAGTACCTTGAGCACCTGAGCAGACTGCGCCAGCAGCGGCTACCGAGCCATTTCTGGATTCCCAGGACGTTATTTTCACCTCAGGAGTGAATGTTTTCGGCACATTTTTTGTCGGGGTGTTATAATTGTCGCGCAGAGTTGGTTTAGCCCATTACCCCGCCGCCGTTAAGGAACAGTTCGCGTCAGGCAACGCCTATCGTTTATCTCCTCGTTCCCTTACACGTTGCGCTTTAAGTGCGGCTTTGCCGTGTGTGGATAGAGTAATGCGCCAAACCCGATTTGCTGTGTTTTAAACGCACAAATCTTTACTTATTAAAAGAACTTCGGCATTATCTTGCCGGTTCAAATTACGGTAGTGATACCCCAGAGGATTAGATGGCCAAAGAAGACAATATTGAAATGCAGGGTACCGTTCTCGATACGTTACCTAATACCATGTTCCGCGTAGAGTTAGAAAACGGTCACGTGGTTACTGCACACATCTCCGGTAAAATGCGTAAAAACTATATCCGCATCCTGACGGGCGACAAAGTGACTGTTGAGCTGACCCCGTACGACCTGAGCAAAGGCCGCATTGTCTTCCGTAGTCGCTGATTGTTTTTAACGCCCGAATGGCGTCCAGATAATAAAAGGTCGGTTTAACCGGCCTTTTTTGTGGGCTAAAGCCTGGTATTTAATCCTCAATCATCCGCGCATATTCTTCCGTTAAGAAATCCACTAATGCGCGCACTGACGGTAATAATCCCCTGCGTGATGGAAAGACTGCGTGGATAATTTCTCGCTTAGGTTCCCAACCGTCGAGCAACGCCACCAACCCACCCGCAGCTAATTGATCTTTTACCATCAACTGTGGAAGTTGAACAACACCTACGCCGGCGACTGCGGCTTCGCGTAACGCCAGCATATCGGTGGTGATCATACGCGGCGTGAAATGCACCTCCGCCCGCGCGCCCTGCGGGCCGAATAACTCCCAACGATGCACATGTTTACCAGAGGCCAGACTCAAACCTGGCCAACGGGTCAGCTCTGCCGGAGAGTGTAGCGCCCCCATCTGCTCAATTAACTGCGGGCTGGCATACAAGCGATGTCCTCTGTCCGCCAGGACGCGCATCACCAGGTCGCTATCCTCAAATGGCCGAGGTCTGACGCGAATCGCCACATCCAGACCTTCTCCAACGACGTCAACACGACGGTTAGTGGCCTCCAGTTGTACTGATACGTCAGGATAACGTGCCATAAAACGGGCAAGCATTGGCCCGATATGCACATGCAGCAATGTGACAGGACAAGTCAGCTTCACAACGCCACGCGGTTCAACCTGTAACGCGGCAATGGCATCCTGCGCCGCCTGCGCCTCCACCAGCATCGCCTTACAGTGTTCGTAAAAGGTTTGCCCGACTTCAGTCACGTTAAATTGCCGGGTGGTTCGCTGAATCAGTCGTACCCCCAGCCTCTCTTCAAGTTGCGCTATCCGTCGGCTCAGTTTTGATTTTGGTTCATCAAGCGCCCGACCCGCCGCCGCGAATCCCCCTTCCTCTACAACATGCACAAACCATGCAAAATCATTGAGATCCGGCCTTGTCATTTCATTGTCCTATTTTTGAGACAGTGAGAGCTATTTTAGCGACTACTCAGCTCGCTGTCATGAATATAAGCTTATTCACATCAAAACAACGCCACTGAGGAGACACATATGAAACAAGTAACAGGCGTCTACACCGCACCTCGCCCACACTGGGTTGGCGATGGATTTCCGGTTCGCTCGATGTTCTCTTACCAGTCTCATGCTGAGCAATTAAGCCCGTTCCTGCTGCTTGATTACGCGGGTCCGCATACGTTCACGCCGGGTAACGAAAAACGCGGCGTAGGTGAACACCCTCACCGCGGTTTTGAGACGGTGACTATCGTTTACAGCGGCGAAGTTGAACACCGTGATTCAACAGGTCGCGGCGGCATTATCGGCCCTGGCGATGTGCAGTGGATGACCGCTGGTGCAGGAATATTACACGAAGAGTTCCACTCCCCGGAATTTACCCGTCAGGGCGGTGAACTGGAAATGGTGCAACTGTGGGTCAATCTGCCGGCAAAAGACAAAATGGCCGTACCGGGTTATCAGGGCATCAGCAGCGATGTTATTCCCACCGTCGCCTTGCCCGATGATGCAGGCAGCGTTCGCGTGATCGCGGGCAGCTATCAGGATACGAAAGGCCCGGCACACACCTTTTCACCGCTGAACGTCTGGGATATGCGCCTGCAACGTAATCACCAGCTGACGTTGTCCCAGTCTGAAGGGTGGAGCACCGCTCTGGTGGTATTAAAAGGGAATATCACCGTAAACGGCACCACGCCTGCCGGCGAAGCACAACTGGTAGTCCTAAGTCAGCAGGGGAAAACGCTACACATTGAAGCCACCAGCGACGCCTGCGTGCTGCTGCTGTCTGGCGAACCGTTGAACGAGCCGATTGTAGGTTACGGTCCGTTTGTGATGAATACGAAACAAGAAATCGCTGAAGCCGTCCGCGATTTTAACTCCGGCCGCTTTGGCCAAATCTGAATCGAAGGAGAAGAATATGTCCAGTCCTGCAAACTTTAATGGTTCACGTCCGGTCATCGATGTGAATGATTCCGTCATGCTGCTTATCGATCATCAGAGTGGGCTGTTCCAGACTGTCGGCGATATGCCCATGCCGGAACTGCGTGCGCGTGCCGCCGCGCTGGCTAAAATCGCAACCCTGGCGAAGATGCCGGTAATTACCACGGCATCGGTACCGCAGGGGCCTAACGGCCCGTTGATCCCAGAGATCCATGCCAATGCGCCACATGCCCAATACGTAGCACGTAAAGGCGAAATCAACGCCTGGGATAACGAAGACTTCGTGAAAGCGGTCAAAGCAACGGGTCGTAAGACGCTGATTATTGCCGGTACGATCACCAGCGTGTGCATGGCTTTCCCGGCCATCAGCGCGGTTGCGGAGGGCTACAAGGTCTTCGCAGTGATCGACGCTTCCGGTACTTACAGCAAAATGGCGCAGGAAATCACCCTGGCACGTGTTGTTCAGGCTGGTGTGATACCGATGGATACCGCCGCCGTCGCTTCTGAAATTCAGGGGACATGGAACCGTGAAGACGCCGCTGAATGGGCGGAAGTGTATACCAAAATCTTCCCGGCTTATCAGTTGCTGATTGAGAGCTATAGCAAGGCCCAGGAAGTCGTGACCAACGGCGAAAAACTGGACTCGCAGCGCTAATCATATTCTCCGCGCCTGTCCGGGCGGAGGAATATGTACATTGCGTAACCAAACGAGAGTTAACACGTAAATTCTGCTTGACCGTTTTAGCGCAACTCCCTATAGTAGCGCCCCGTTGCCCCCCAAGCGGTCAGGCAGCAATACAATATGGTGAGGTGTCCGAGTGGCTGAAGGAGCACGCCTGGAAAGTGTGTATACGGCAACGTATCGGGGGTTCGAATCCCCCCCTCACCGCCATATTCGAGAAAGAGCTCGTACGCAAGTACGGGCTTTTTTTTCGCATGTTGCATTTGCCTGATAAGCGTAGCGCCATCAGGCATGTCGGTTATTGTCGGCTGAGCAGAGTTAACACTTCGTAATGCGCGGTATGTGGGAACATATCAAAAAGTTGGACGCGTTCAATGCGATATCCAGGCAACTCGCGGATATCCTTTGCCATGGTTTGTGCATTACAGCTGGAGTAAACGATAAAACGCGGCGCCATGCGGGAAAGAAAATCGCACAGCGGCTTCCCAATCCCCCGACGAGGCGGATTCACCAGTACCAGGTCCGGCACTTCTCCCTGCGCGGTAGCAAACTGGGTTGAATCCAGCGCCTGAAAATGCAGATTCTGCAACCCAAGCTCCTGCGCCGACTGTTTCGCGCAGGTAATGGCCTCTGGCGCAATTTCAATACCCGTCAGTTTCATCTGCGGCGTGGCGCAGTGCAAACCAAAACCCCCGACGCCGCAAAACAGATCCCACATGTGATTAACCGGAAGCTGACGAACCCAGTCGCGCGCCGTGGCATATAAATGCCCAGCCACCACAGGGTTGGTCTGGAAGAAGCTCTGTGGGCGTATCCACAATGGCACATCGTTAAAGCGTTCAGCCAGCGCCTGTTGTTCCGTCAGGAAGATTTCGCTCTCCCCTTCCATAATCGCCATATGCACAGGTTGAATATTGGCGGTGATCACTTTTAACTGCGGAAGCTGCGCCTGTAACCATGGCAGCGCCGTACGCAGTTGTGCCAGTTTCGCATCGGAGCGCAGAACAAAACGCAGCATCATACCGCCATCAAACCGGCTTTCCGTTAACAGCAGATATTTCAGCTCCCCGCGTTTGCGCGCCACGTTATAGGGCGTCAACCCCGCACGGGCGATAAACGGTTTTAGTGCGGCAAACACCGGCGCAAAAGACTCAGGATAGAGCGGACACTCGCACAAATCCTCCGGCGTACCGTCACGATGCAGCATCCCCAGCAGCGGTTTTTCCACGCTGCCGCTGACCACCATTTTGGCTTTATTACGAAAAGCGCTCTCCGGGCCGCTGACCGGCGCGCACCATTCTCCGACCGGATAATCGGCCAGCAGATTCTGCAGATCGGCTGTTTTGGCGAAGAGTTGATCGGCGACAGGCTGCGTTATCCACTGACAAGAGCGGCAGCGTTCGGCCTCATAAAGTGCGCACTGCATACAAAAACCTACAAATTAACAGGGGGCGAAGATTATACACGTTATTGCAAGCGGAAGAACCGCCTGCTGGACGCAGGAACAAACAGCAGTAGCAACACCAGCATATCCGGCAATTTTTGCATCACCAGCGTATGCAGGATTTCACGTCTGGACTCTCCCGCAATACTGAACAGTTCCGGATATCCATAGCCCAATGAGGCCGCCCACAGATAGACGCTGGCGATAATCTGGGTCAGTAGATAGACCCAGCGTGCCCAGTTCCGACCTTTAACCAGCGAAAATGCGCAGTAAATTTCGATAAACAGCAGCACCAGGCTACCCAGAAACACCAGCGTCAAATTCCAGGTCTGGACGCTGCGATGAATAAACTCGCTGGTTCCGCGAAACCCGAGCGTATTAAAAATCATCAACAGATCGAGACAGCGGATCATGATAATAGCCAGCGCCGCCACCTGCACTAAAGTAGGGACGTTTAAACGGGCATGTGATGTGGATGATTTCTTAAAAAATCCCAACGCGTCGTCTTCCATGAAAACGGCGCAGCCACTGCAGCTGCGCCGTATAGACAGGTTGGCAGATTTTAGTTTTTTCAGCCGCGTCTTGCACGTTGGATATCGCGAATCCGTTGTTTTTCTGTTCGCGCCATCAGATACCACGCGATAAATCCGATAATTCCTACCACGCCAAGTATCAACGTCGCCAGCGCGTTGATCTCCGGATTGACCCCCATACGTACGCTGGAGAACACCAGCATGGGTAACGTTGTGGCGCCAGGACCAGAGACAAAACTGGCAATGACCAGGTCATCGAGCGACAGCGTAAAGGCCAGTAACCACCCTGAGATCACCGCCGGCATAATCATCGGCAGCGTGATGACGAAAAAAACCTTCAGCGGCGTGGCACCAAGATCCATCGCCGCTTCCTCAATGGAGTGATCCAGTTCGCGTAAACGCGAGGAAATCACTACCGCCACGTACGCTGTACAGAATGTGACGTGCGCCAGCCAGATGGTCAACATACCGCGATCCGCTGGCCAGCCGATGGCGTGCGCCAAAGCCACAAACAGCAGCAGCAGCGACAAACCGGTAATGACATCCGGCATCACCAGCGGTGCGGTGATCATAAAGGCGAAACCATTTGATCCACGAAAACGACCAAAGCGCACCATCACCACGGCGGCGATGGTACCGAGAATTGCCGCCATCGTCGCAGCGCAGGCGGCAATCGTTAAGCTCATGCCGACGGCGCTTATCATCGCGCTATCGTGGAAAAGCTCACCATACCAACGCGTTGACCACCCCGCCCAGACCGTCACCAGCTTGGAGCTGTTAAACGAGTAGATAACCAACATCAGCATCGGCGCGTACAGGAAGGTAAAACCCAGTACCAGGATAAAAATACGCCACGGCGAGCGAACGACCGGTAAGTTATTCATCCGTGTTCCCCCACGCTTTTTTGCTGATATTTATGAAACCACATGATCGGCACAATCAGTAACAGCAGCATAATAATGGCGACGGCAGAAGCCACCGGCCAGTCACGGTTATTGAAAAACTCCTGCCAAAGCACACGCCCAATCATGATGCTGTCCGGGCCGCCCAGCAGTTCCGGGATCACAAACTCCCCAACCGCCGGGATAAACACCAGCATTGACCCGGCAATAATCCCGCCCTTGGTCAACGGCACGATCACGCTAAAGAAGGTTTTCAACGGTCGGGCGCCTAAATCCAGTGCCGCTTCCACCAGCGAGTAATCAATACGCGTCAGCGCGGTATAAATCGGCAGCACCATAAAGGGCAAATAGGCGTAAACAATACCGATATAGACCGCCAGATTGGTGTGCAGAATCGTCAACGGTTGGTCGATAACGCCCAGCCACATCAGAACGTTGTTCAGGACACCGTTATTTTTCAGGATCCCCATCCAGGCGTATACGCGAATCAAAAATGACGTCCAGGACGGCAGGATCACCAGCAGCAACAGAATATTGCGTGTCGAGGGTTTGCTGTGCGCGACCGCCCATGCCAGCGGATATCCCAATAGCAGGCAACAGACAGTCGAAACCCCCGCTACCTGCAAAGATTGCAGGTACGCATCAAAATAGAGCGGATCGTCCGTCAGTTGCAGGAAATTGCCTAAATTGAGGGTGATGGATAACTGATCGTCAGCCCATGAAATGAGGTCAGTATACGGCGGAATAGCCCGCGCCATTTCAGCCAAACTGATTTTGAAGACGATCAGAAATGGCAGCAGAAACAGGAGCATCAGCCACACATACGGCAGCGCGATGACCAGCTTGCGCCCGTGCTTCATTTGCAGCCGCGACATAAACAGCGTGAAACGCCCCACGTTATCCACGCGCGCCGGAGGTTCAAGTGTACTCATCTTTGCTCCTTAAACCGTCAACACCACACAGCTGTCCGCATCCCAACATAAACGGACTTCGTCACCCCAGGTTGGTAATCCCTTGCGATAACGATGTTCATTTTGTAACTGAGCGCTCAGCATCTGGCCACTTTTCAAGCGTACGTGGTACACCGACAAATCACCCAGATAGGCAATGTGCACCACTTCGCCTACCGCGAAGTTATATCCCTCTGGCGGAGGGGCTTCGCAGAGCATGATTTTTTCCGGGCGCAGCGCAACATACACCGGGACGTTATCGACAACGGAAGCGTCTGCGTCCACTTTCAGCGGATGTACCAGTCCTGGAGACTCAATAACCAGACCATCTTCCTGACGTTCTTTCAGCAGCCCCTCAAAGACGTTAACCGAACCGATAAATTCTGCACTGTAACGCGTAGTCGGATGCTCGTAGATCTCTTCAGGCTCGCCGATCTGGACAAATTTTCCACGGTTCATGATCGCAATGCGGCCCGCCATCGTCATGGCTTCTTCCTGATCGTGCGTCACCATCACGCAGGTCACGCCGACACGTTCAAGGATATCCACCACTTCCAGTTGCATGCGGTCACGGAGCTTTTTATCCAGCGCCCCCATCGGCTCATCCAGCAGCAGCAGCTTCGGGCGTTTCGCCAGGCTACGCGCCAACGCCACGCGCTGACGCTGACCGCCAGAAAGCTGATGCGGCTTACGTTTGGCGAACTCCTGCATATGCACGAGTCCCAGCATCTCACTCACCCGGCTGGCGATTTCAGTCTTTGGCAGCTTGTCCTGCTTGAGGCCAAAGGCAATGTTCTGCTCTACCGTCATGTGCGGAAACAGTGCATAGGACTGAAACATCATATTAATCGGACGCAGATAAGGCGGGACATGCGCTAAATCGACGCCATCAAGCATAATTTGCCCGGTTGTTGGCTGTTCAAATCCCGCCAGCATCCGCAACAGGGTCGATTTACCGCAGCCGGACGCCCCGAGCAGAGCAAATATTTCGCCTTTATAGATAGTAAGATTGACGTCATCAACGGCGTGCTGACCGTCAAAGGACTTGGTCAGGTTGCGAATTTCAAGCAGCGGGGTCAGCGCCTTGCGGATTTTCGCTTGTGGGCGTGGGGTTGCATCATTCAATTAGGCGCTCTCCGGCATAAAACAAAGAAACGGTGCAAATAACGCACCACGGTGGTGCGTATTGCCGGGTTATGTGTGTCCGGGATCAACACTGCCCGGCAGGCGTAAATCCTGCCGGGTCATGTCCCGTACATCGGGTTATTTCCCGCTTTTTACCTTCGTCCAGGCGCGAGTACGTACACGGTCGATCTTCGGATCCTGTACTTTCAGCGTGAACAGCTTGGCGCGGACATCGGCAGGCGGATAAATGCCCGGGTTGTCGCGAACGTCCTGGCTGACCAGTGCTG
Organism: Citrobacter sp. RHBSTW-01044; assembly: GCF_013781945.1. Classification (NCBI taxonomy): domain Bacteria; kingdom Pseudomonadati; phylum Pseudomonadota; class Gammaproteobacteria; order Enterobacterales; family Enterobacteriaceae; genus Citrobacter; species Citrobacter sp. RHBSTW-01044. Next base: position 3,175,027 of record NZ_CP056180.1, read on the forward strand.
TCGCTTCTTTGTTGGCATTGGCATAGAACACGTGGTCAGAAATATGCGCAATTACATCAGGGCGCAGCAGGTAGTTGAGGAACTGGTAGGCTTCGTCTTTGTTTTTCGCATCGGCTGGCATCGCGAACACATCAAAGAAGGCCATCGCACCTTCCTTAGGAATTGAGAAGGAAATATTGACGCCATTTTTCGCTTCTTTCGCCCGGTTTGCCGCCTGCCATACATCCCCGGCCCAACCAATCGCCACGCAGGTATCACCGTTTGCCAGGTCGTTAATGTACTGCGAGGAGTGGAAGTAGCGAATATTTGGGCGCAGTTTTAACAGCAGATCGGTTGCCGGTCCGGTGTAATCATCCGCTTTGGTACTGTTTGGATCTTTACCCAAATAATTCAGCACGGTGGCAAACACTTCTTCGGGCGCGTCGAGGAAAGAGACGCCGCAGCTTTTGAGTTTTTCCAGATTTTCTGGCTTGAGGATCAGATCCCAGCTATTAACCGGCGCATCCGGCCCCAGTACCGCTTTCACTTTATCCACGTTATAGCCAATACCGGTTGTTGCCCACATATACGGCATCGCAAACTTGTTGTCCGGATCGTGTTTACCCACCAGCTTCAGCAATTCAGGATCGAGGTTTTTCCAGCCAGGCAATTTGCTCTTATCCAGCGGCTGGAAGACGCCCGCGGTCAGTTGACGCTCAAGGAAACTGGCGGATGGAACGACAAGGTCAAAGCCGGTACTGCCAGCCATGAGCTTACCTTCCAGCACTTCATTGGAATCAAATACGTCATAGATAACTTTAATTCCGGTCTCTTTTTCAAAATTAGCCACCGTATCCGGGGCAATATAATCAGACCAGTTATAAATATGCAGCGTTTTTTGTTCAGCAGCGAGCGTGCCAGCAGAGATGGCCATCAGAGCACCCGCAACCAGGCCTGGTAACCATCGTTTATTTAAGGCGGTCATAATCTCTTTCCTTCTGAAAGTTCGTTAACAAACGAACAAAAATGTCACACTCTAATGATATGCAAGAAACGTGCATATTCTTTCAAGCGGCACCCATGAAAAGAGAGGCCTCTCCTCACGCCGCTATTGCGCGCTGTTATCCGCCCATGCATTCAATATGCATTGTGGCCACAGGTCAGGCCACAAGGGGCTGTTTGAATGATGACGTTGATCAGCTTCGCAAGAATAACTTTAGCCAGGATTTGTGGATATAGCCCAGATTAAAAAACGTCTTTTATCAATTTTTTATGCATGAATTGTCTATGACATACAGTGGAAGGCGCTGAATGGAGGTGAATAATTCTTTAATGAACGGTTAAGTACAGAATAAAAACAGGCAATACGCAACCGCTTTGGCAGCGGCTGCGCAATATATGTCCAGATTCAGGAAGAATTAATGGAGGAAATGAACTTCGGCGTTGCTGTTTTGCGCATCTTCTTCAGCGTTAAATAACAGCTGATGCGCACCGGCCTCGAGGATCACCATCGATATTTGCTCTTCACTCTGGCGAACAAAATATTCGAACTGCTCAAACGTCACGCCCGGGATAACGGATAAAGACTGGCAGACCACCAGCTTTGGCAGATTATCATCCTGCATATCCAGAAAGGCTTTCACCGTCAGTGAACTGGCGTTAATCGCAGACAGATCGGCGGCCAGCGGCAGTAGTGCAGAAGGTCTGACTTCTGCCATCGCGGAAAACAGAATGACGTTATCGACCAAATCAACTTTTGCATCAAAGATGCCGTCAAAATTCTGCATGTGCGGCAAATGCAGCGCCTGACAGGTATCGCATTCAAAAAAACTCATGCCCAGGTCGTCGAGCCATTGACGCAACGTATCCAGAGTGGGAACGACCAGTGATGTCATAATAATGTGCGACCTCTATTGATGAAAAAAATACCGGCACAGCTTACGCAAAAAGAGCGTGTCATACTACGATCGCAATCGATATTGTGCTTAGCCGCCGATTTTAAGGCAAAATTCAGGCGTAGCGTGACGCTCAATCCACTGGATCATCTTGCCGGCAATGTCTATTCCGGTAGTTTTCTCCACCCCTTCCAGGCCAGGAGAAGCGTTGACCTCCATGACCAGCGGCCCACGTTCAGCACGCAGAATATCAACGCCAGCAACGTCCAGACCCATTGTCTGAGCGGCTTTGAGCGCAATTTCCCTTTCGCGCGGCGTGATATTCGCAATAGTGGCAACCCCACCGCGATGGAGATTAGAACGAAAATCACCTTCTTTGGCCCGGCGCTCAATGGCGGCCACCACCTCGTCACCCACCACGAAACAGCGAATATCTCGCCCTTTCGCTTCTTTGATATATTCCTGAACCAGAATATGGGCATTCAACCCACGAAAGGCATCCACCACGCTTTCTGCGGCCTGGCGCGTTTCCGCCAGTACCACGCCGATCCCCTGCGTACCTTCAACCAGTTTCACCACCAGCGGCGCGCCGCCAACCATGTCAATCATGTCGCTGGTATCGTCCGGAGAGTGAGCAATCCCGGTGATGGGTAAATCGATTCCCTGACGCGCCAGCAGCTGCAGCGAACGCAGCTTATCGCGCGCACGCGTAATCGCTACCGACTCATTCAGCGGATAGCTACCCAGCATCTCAAACTGGCGCAACGCCGCGGTACCGTAAAAGGTAATCGCTGAACCAATCCTTGGGATCACTGCATCGAAATGAGGAAGCTGGCGGCCCTTGTAATGAATAGAGGACGCCGCCGGGCTGATGTTCATATAGCAAGAAAGGGGATCGATAATTTCAACCAGGTGACCACGCTGCATCGCCGCTTCACGCAGGCGCTTACAAGAATAGAGCGTTCCGTCCCGGGACAAAATGGCAATTTTCACCCTGCACCTCTCTGAATGACCTGGTAAAAGCTGGCGTATCATACACTGCGTTAAAATCTTTAGCGCGTAGCCCATCCCTGTTTATGCAAATATTCCAGGATAAAGGGACGACTTTCTTTAATGATGGTGCGGCGAATATGGTCGCTCCAGGTGTCACGACGCGTATTGCTCCCGCGGGTCAGATAGTACTGCGCGAGCTGCTCATCATATTGCGACAAAACGTCTTTGTTGAGTGGCTGATACTGATTTTCGTGCACCACAAGCGACGCTGGCAGTCGCGGCTTGATATCCGGGTTATCAGCAGGCCAGCCGAGGCATAGCCCAAACAACGGCAGAACATGTTGCGGAAGCTTCAGCAGTTCAGTGACCGGCTCAATGTTATTTCGCAGACCGCCAATAAACACGCCGCCAAGCCCCAAAGACTCTGCCGCCGTCAGCGCATTTTGCGCCATCATCGCGGTATCAACAACGCCCAGTAGCAGTTGTTCCGCCAGCCCGAGTTGCGCGTCAGGGCAAATCTGCAAATGGCGATTAAAGTCAGCGCAAAACACCCAGAACTCGGCGGCCTGCGCCACATGTTTTTGTCCGCCGGATAAAGTAGCCAGTGATTCACGCAGGGCGTTATCCGTTATGCGAACGATGGTTGTGCATTGTAAAAAACTGGAGCTTGAGGTCCCCTGAGCGGCGGCAATAATCGCCTCCCGCTGCGCATCCGAAATGGCATCATCGGTGAAATGGCGAATGGAACGGTGGCTACGAAGTAAATCAATGGTTGGCGTCATCTCTTTTTTCTCTGTCTGAAAGTGAAGAATCACCGGGGGTTCGTGACATCAGCTGCGGCGCAACCAGTTGAGCAATACGCCACGTTAATACCACCGCGGCGGGAAGCATCAGCAGCACACCCAGAAATATCATCACCACGCAGGCTAACGGACTGCCAAGCGGTGCGGGTAAAGTGAGGTAATCGTTAAGCGATAGCAGCGCCAGCGATAACAAAACCATCCCGATTATTTCCAGCATCAATACGCTTTTGGGTAATGCACCAATTGCGCGCATAAGCGGCCTCCCGGCGAAATGGCTTTCATTATAAAACGTTCCGGCTTGTCGTGTTTAACAGTTATAGCTTGAGGATATCAAAGCAACAGGCTGAACCTGCTTTTCATCTGTCACAAATCGCGGCATCATAACAAGTATTGCCATCCGGCCTGATAAGTTCGAGGAGAGAGAGATGTTTGCCGTTATTTTTGGTCGTCCAGGGTGCCCGTATTGCGTGCGCGCAAAAGAATTAGCAGAAAAATTAAGCAATGAGCATGACGATTTTAACTTCCGCTACATTGATATCCATGCCGAAGGTATTACGAAAGCCGATCTGGAAAAGACGGTAGGTAAGCCAGTTGAAACCGTTCCGCAGATTTTTGTTGATCAAAAACACATCGGCGGCTGCACGGATTTTGAAGCGTGGGCAAAAGAGAACATGAATCTGTTCGCCTGATCGCCGTTTCTACGCCCTCCGCTGGAGGGCGTCTTCAGTTCTTTTTCCGTCGATGATGCTGATTGAACAAGTTGCTGATAAACAAAAAACACAATGCGCCAAGCGCGCACCAAAACACCGCACTAAACAACCACGCCAGCTCTTGCCACAACGAACGCGTCGGCATAAAAACGAACCGCATCAGTAACAGACAGCACGGCGCCGCCAACATGGCACCAAGAAGGGGTTTGAGCACCTCCCGACGATGGGAGAAAAAGCTTGCTGCAGCACCAGGCAGGATAAAAAACAACAATCCGACCTCAGGATGCCCTGCCGCTCTGAATGCCCCTTTCACGTTCAGCGTTAATGAAAGACACACCACAATAAAGAGCACAAAGCAGCAGACCGCACCCGCCCAACTTTGCTTATGTTTCAATTGTTCCTCCTGACACATTCTCTATCGAACACTCTTTTCGCCCGCAGGCGTCCAGTCAGATAAAGTAACCAGGCATTCCATGCCAAAAACACACTCACACGATTCTTATAGCCGTTGATACGTAATGAGATTAAACTAACCGCATATATTGTTATGCTGCATTATTTGGGGCTGTGTACGAAGCTGTCGCCCCTTAATTTCTGGCAAAAACATTAGCGTAAATTGCCATTTCTTTCAATAGCTTACTAGTAAACAAGAAGTTAGTCTCCGTGAATATAAACGTCGCAGATTTGTTAAATGGGAATTACATCCTGTTATTATTTGTGGTCCTGGCACTGGGCCTGTGTCTGGGTAAATTACGTCTGGGTTCAGTCCAACTCGGTAATTCCATTGGCGTTTTAGTGGTGTCCCTATTATTAGGTCAACAGCACTTTAGTATTAACACCGATGCATTAAATCTCGGCTTTATGCTGTTTATTTTTTGTGTCGGCGTCGAAGCCGGTCCCAACTTTTTTTCGATTTTTTTTCGCGATGGGAAAAATTATCTAATGCTTGCTCTGGTGATGGTCGGCAGCGCCATGCTGATCGCCCTGGGGCTGGGTAAGCTATTTGGCTGGGACATCGGCCTGACGGCAGGTATGCTGGCCGGCTCGATGACCTCAACGCCGGTGCTGGTCGGCGCGGGTGACACCTTGCGCCATTCCGGAATGTCGGGGACATCGCTTTCAACCGCCCTCGATAACCTGAGCCTCGGTTATGCGCTCACCTATTTGATTGGTTTGGTCAGTCTGATTGTTGGCGCGCGCTACCTGCCGAAACTTCAGCATCAGGATCTGCAAACCAGCGCCCAACAAATCGCACGTGAACGAGGTCTGGACACTGATGCCAACCGTAAGGTTTATCTGCCGGTAATTCGTGCCTATCGCGTTGGCCCGGAACTGGTGGCATGGGCCGATGGCAAAAATCTGCGCGAGCTGGGTATCTATCGCCAGACCGGTTGTTACATTGAACGCATCCGTCGCAACGGCATCCTGGCCAACCCGGATGGCGACGCGGTACTGCAAATGGGTGATGAGATAGCCCTGGTAGGTTATCCGGATGCGCATGCCCGCCTCGATCCCAGCTTCCGTAATGGTAAAGAGGTGTTCGATCGCGATCTGCTCGATATGCGCATCGTCACTGAAGAGATTGTGGTGAAAAACCACAATGCCGTTGGCCGCCGTCTGGCCCAGTTGAAGCTGACCGATCACGGCTGTTTTCTCAACCGCGTGATCCGTAGCCAGATTGAAATGCCTATCGATGATAACGTCGTGCTTAATAAAGGCGACGTGCTGCAGGTCAGTGGGGATGCTCGCCGCGTCAAAACCATTGCCGATCGTATCGGCTTCATTTCCATTCACAGTCAGGTGACCGATCTGCTGGCTTTCTGCGCCTTCTTTATCATCGGTCTGATGATCGGGATGATCACCTTCCAGTTCAGTAATTTCAGCTTCGGCATCGGGAATGCGGCTGGACTGCTGTTCGCTGGGATCATGCTGGGCTTCCTGCGTGCCAACCATCCAACGTTTGGCTATATCCCACAGGGGGCGCTGAACATGGTCAAAGAGTTTGGCCTGATGGTATTTATGGCAGGCGTCGGTTTAAGCGCGGGCAGCGGCATTGGCAATGGCCTTGGCGCCGTGGGTGGTCAAATGCTGATTGCCGGCCTGGTTGTCAGCCTGGTGCCGGTTGTCATCTGTTTCTTATTCGGTGCTTACGTATTGCGCATGAACCGCGCCCTGCTTTTTGGCGCCATGATGGGCGCGCGTACCTGCGCTCCGGCAATGGAAATCATCAGCGATACGGCACGCAGCAACATCCCCGCATTAGGCTATGCCGGGACCTACGCAATTGCCAACGTACTGCTGACATTAGCGGGGACACTCATCGTCATTGTCTGGCCTGGGCTTGGTTAGCGCTGAAATTTACTCTTAAACGAAAATTTTTTGCAGGTAAGCAGAACTTTTCTTCAAGACGTCAGTCATAACTATTGCCACTGCTTTTCTTTGATGTCCCCAATTTGTGGAGCCCATCAACCCCGCCGTTTTGGTTCAAGGTTGATGGGTTTTTTGTTGCATGGAATTTAAAACCTTTAAAATCAGGTTGTTATGGCGATATCTTTGTGTGATTGGCGACAAAATGGCGACATCGAAAACAACAACCAGTGAGCTGCCTTCCCGACCTACGAACATTAAACTGACCTAATCAGCCGATATCCTTCAAGGCAATGGAGTTCAGTTCAGCCAGTTTTTCAGCTGCTAATATTTTTAGACGTTCAGAATGATGAAAGATGATGTCTCGGATACCTTCAGCATCTTCCCCCTCAAATTCTCTATAGTCGAATGTAGAGACAGACTTAGCGTCATTGATGAAAGCCTTTAGCTTTAATAACATTTCTTCACTAAAATACATTGAACATGAGTAAGTCACTGCTATAAGTTCGCGCATGGTGTCACGAAATATCACATCATCAGCGAAGTGTCCGACGTCTTCCTTGTATTCAATTACTCGATTCTTACTGTTTGCCAGCCCCCAAAAACCAATGTTTTCGACTGAACTTAGTGCTGTGGAGTAAGCCTTCAGTTTTGCATCCCAGAACTTCTCTTTCTGATACTTTTTATAACCCCAACGACTACCAAACCAGGCACCCGCAAATCCGACAACAGCAGGAAACATTTTTTCAATAATCCAAGGTAAATCCATAAAACCTCGCGATAGCTCTGTTATGCACACAATATACCCTGGCTCTGCTCGCTTAAAATTCATGATTTACTTACCAACTCAAATTTTCAGTTTCTCTTCTTGATGTAACAACTCCCCAGCCCGCATCAGCTCTGGCTTTCAACCACTTTCAGTATTTTCATGCAGTAACACAAACGATCCTCCCGACTGAAATAAAATTAATTTTCCCCTTATTTTTCTGTTGGTTATATTTTTTCTAGATCCTTCACTGATCCATGAAACTGAAAAACACTGAAATTCCTTTCATTCTTTTCAGTTCTGGTTTTCTGCGAAGCTGCCAGAACTGGCGCTGTCTGGCTGTCTGGTTTGTAGAAAAATAAAACTGAAAAATTTTATCGATCAATAAACCGCAGGCGGGTGCGGTGTAGTGCCGTTTTTGTCTGCGAAAGATTTATTTTGTCAGCGTATAGCGCCGTCAGCGTCACGTGATAGCACAGATCCTTTTGTGGTGTTACGCTGTCGCGGTCAGATAAAAGAAGCGCTTAGAATGCGTCTGGTGAGGTCTGGGAATGGGTACAAAAAAGCCCGCATTACGCGCGGGCTGATGGGATGATCAGGCGATTATTTTCTGGTACTTACTCCGGGTCTGTCCTGCCCTCTCTGCCGTCTGGGTAAATGCTCCGGCATTGGTTGGCGTACCAACGCTGGGGTGTGAATGGCTCGCACATTGCTGCGCCAGCTCTGCCAGTAAATCAATGGTGTCCAGCATCATGGTCAGCGTGTTGACGCTCTCACTGCCAATATGGACGGTTGGCCCCATAATCTGCTGACCGCCCGCCGCCACCGATTTACGCAATGCGGCAATCTTTTCAGTCAGGGTTCCCCCCACATCAACATCCACGGCTCCGGCCACCTTAGTGGACTGTTTCCCGGCTATGTCAGTTTCGTCATTCCCTTCAATGCTGACCAGCCTGTTGCCTTTCACGGCCTGGCTATAATCCCCTGCACTGACCTGCTGAATGGCTCCGGCCATCAGGGTGGCGGTACCCAGCACCATGGTTTTGTCAGTGGCTTTAACCGTCGTTTCACGGCTGACCAGATCACGCTGTTCTGTATCGGCTTTAACCATCCGCGCCATCGATGTTTCACTGATAGTCTGATCGGTCTTTCTCACCCAGTCGCCAGCCTGAGTGACACGCTGCGACACTTCCGCCCGCTGCTGTTGCAGCTGCTCGCCGGGTTTAACATCCGGCAAACTGGTACCATCCGGCAGCGTCTGCCTGATAAAAGGCTTATCCGGGCGACCTCCGGTAAACGCAACTTCAACCAGCGTCCCTTCTGGCGGGAACTGGAACATGCCGGAGTCATTACCGGCCATAGGTACCGGCAGCGGCACCGCAGAATAAACCGGCGTCTGGTTATCCGGGTTGCCGTCTGCATCAAGCAGTTGCACATCAACGGCATAGCGCGGCCGGAACGGATCGGCAAAATTACCATTTTTCACGGCCTCACTGGGTGCCACCACTCTGGCCAGCTTTGGCAGATGCAGCCCGGAGGCCAGTTCCGGGTAATGGCTTTCAATCTGACGCTGTGCTGGTGTTTTCTGTAATGGCTGACCTGTTGCGCGGTTTCTGGGTGTCCAGGTGACAGCCATTGTGTCATTGGTCAGATGAACTTTGGTCACGCGCTCCCCGTTCAGCTCGACACCCGGTCGCAGACTTTGGATCACCGGCAGCGTCATGGAGTTACCGCCCTCCGCACCCTGGCTGAACTCTGCCGGGATATCGACCGGACGACCGGCAAACATCGCTTTTTCCGCACCGCCCACATACAGGGAACCATCTGGCATCTGGTACCAGATATAATCCGGGATACTGAACGCCCTGCCCAGATTATTCAGCAGCTGATAACCCGTGCCGTTATGGGTGAAATGCGGGATCGGTTTATCGCTGTAATGGGCATCCGGCACACTGACAACAATTCCGCTGTTTTCCTCCAGCCAACTGGCTACCTTGCGCAAAGTGGGATGCTGAAATGAACATGGCCACATTCTTTCAAATACGCCAACCAGCTCGCGCACAAACAGACGCTGAAAGCCGTTTTCGGCGGGTTGTGAGCGTTCCACATAACCAGTAAACCAGCGCAAAAGCAGATCGGAATACCCCACATCCAGCCGCACCAGTTTCCCGGTGTAATCTGTCACTGTCTGTGCAGTGATAAATCCCCGGCCGCAGCTGTTCAGCTCCAGCACCAGACTGGCATCCGCCAGGTGAACTTCATCCGTTGAAAGGTACAGGCGTTTAACTGGTTTCATCATTAACCCAAAGCATCATTGACGGGTTTCAGCACCCGTTTTTCAAACCACGTCAGTTTTTCTTCATCTTCCCCGGCACTCTGGCCACCAGGTTGTCCCGCATTACCGGCAGTCTGTTTTTTGGCAGACGTCTTACCTGTTGCCCTGGCTTCCCGCTTTTCCTGCACGCTGATATGTTCTGCCAGCGTGAACGTGACCAGCCAGGCCATTTTCCCGTCCTGCTGCGGGGCATCAAGCATCCCGCTGAATGTCGCCTCACGAAAATTCACGGCTCTGGCCACTTCATGCGCCACGCGGTATTTCTGGCGATTGCCTCCGGCATCCGTGGCGCTGGCCAGCTCAAAAATACGCTTCAGGATCTCCGGGCTTTTAAAAGGAATTTCGCCACTGATACGCAGCTCTTTCCCTTTTGCCCCCTGTTCTGATTTAGTTGTGGCGCTTGTCTGGCCGGACTGGTCTTTATCCTGAAACTGCTGCGATACTGTCACGCGCATGTTTTTCAGCTGGATAGCCTCGCCATTAAGCGCCAATGTTGGGATCGAAGTCATGAATCATTCCCTTTATTCCATCCAGATTGTCACCGACCAGCATCACCGCCGCGGTATAGACGGCAGACGGTTGCGGGATATCCTTTACCAGTTCCAGCAGCGTGGTGGCCGTATCGCCGGTGCTGGTAAACACCCATGCCCTGGCACTTTTTCCCTGCAAATCATTCAGCCCGCTGGCCACATCACTGATCAGGCTGTCACGCAGCTGCGTGAACTCGCCCAGTTGTTGCTTTAATCCGTCCAGGCTGAACCCCGCGCTGGCCGCTTTTTGTGCCTGGCTGACAGCTGCCGCAGACAATGCCGCCCTGCTGGTTGGCACAGACAGCGGAATAGCCACCGGCAACCCCGCCCCGGCTTTAGCGGGGATCTGCATTTTTTCGATGGCCAGCGCCGCAGCGGATTGTGCCAGGCGCTTGACCTGCGTGAATGCCGGTGCCGGGAAAACATCCACCAGACCATTGAGGCGGGTCATAAAATTCTCATGCGTCTGGCCTGTCACCATCATGAACATCACATCAGCATTCCCACCCGTTCCGGCCAGCCTTTCAGCAAGATAGCGGACGGCATTCACCGGGCTGAGATATGTCCCGTTATCCGTCTGCTGCCCCAGGCCATTAATCCACGGATGCGCCGGAACAACGGAACAATTCAGCGCGGCCAGTGAGTCAGTAAACGCCAGACGCGCTTCACGCCACATCTTCCGGTACCTCTGGCCATGTAATGGCTGGCGCATCTTCCGGCTGAATACGGTTGAGCAAAACGCGGTACTTTTTCCAGGCAGTAAGGCTTTTTTGTTCGTCCTCAGTGGCCATATCTAAATCAACAGCATCCTGCAACATAGCGATGACGTCAGCGGCCTGTTTCATCAGACCAGATTTCGTGGTTTGCGCTTCACTGACAAGCGCCTTATGTTCAGCCTCTGCATCAGCAACCCATTTAGTACCATCCCATTTTTGCCAGGCTGAATCTGGTGCAATCGTTGTTGTCCCCGCAGGATATGCGCCGGGTTCAGTGATAAATCGTGTCTTGCCCGTGCCAATGTCATAAACCACCTCACCACGATGATCCTCAACGAGACGCCAGCGCTGTTTTTCACAATCAAAAACAGGGATAAAGCCTGCTTTTGAGGCAGGCGGTTTTATCGTCGTACAGTTTGCCGGTAGCCCTGTAAATGGCGGTATCATCGCATCCCCCTTACCAATAAACTCATGCGTATCTGCTCGCAGGTTATAGACGGTAATTGTTCTGTTTTCTCCGGTCATTTCAAAAGTCATCAGGCAAGCCTCACAATGTAGTTAAACGCAATATTTTTAACGGTATTCTCTGCATTCCCGGTGGCGTGAACGGTCGCTGTATGTCCGTGATACCCCATAACCACATAATGGTTATGCGCACCGATGCCCACCCAGTGATCATGAGGACCAATCCATGTCACATGAGCATGATTACCGCTTCCCTCAATACGATCTCCCGCCGCCCATGAGATATTTGACGAATGCATTCCCAACCCCTGACCCGGGGTATCGCGGTATGCAGACGTTGAGCAATAACGAAAGTTATGGACGTGCCATCCCCCCTCAGTGGAGGACTTATTTCCGTAGTCAAAACTGGTTGTTGGTTTTGAGCCATAATCAAAAGAGCTGGTATATTTCGTTCCCAGGTCTGTATCGGAAATACTGGCTGCGTGGGCGTGCGATTTTATGCCGTCCTGTTCATACGAGAGTGCCGCGCGACCGTCCGGCTTACCCTTAATCGTCTGACCTCGCATATCCGGGATAACGCCAGCAGGGTAAGCCAGTGCCAGAAGCGGGTACGCCGCTTTATCAAATGACTGCCCCTGCATTATCGCCCAGCCATCAGGTGGATTATCTGTTGGCCACGGTAACGGAACACCAACCGGAAGGACGTCACCTCTGCTCAATATTGCCAGTTCACCCAGACCAAGGTTTTTTCGGGATTCAGCTTTATTCTTTACATCGGCTAAATTCGCATCCTTTCGCAAGAAATCACTGCTGGCCTGTTGTTCGTTCAGACTCCCCTTTGGCCGCAAATCGGTGATGTTTCCATTTACATCAATGCTGGCCACTGCAAACACGTAATGCTGTTCGCCGTTCTGCACATAGTCAGCCAGGTTTTCCGCTACGGTAATTTTGCGCTGCACATTCCAGACACTGGTCAGTGTTCCCGTCCAGCACACATCCAGCCAGACCTTTACCGGCTTAGCCGTCACAGTAATATTCTGGTTTGCGGCCAGCGATGTACGCAGCCCCGCCACATAGCCGGTGCCTTTGGTGACAAAAAACTGATTGCCGGTTTTTCCGACCAGATAACCGTCCCCAAAGAATGCCGCCGCGCCGTAAATATCCACATTCTCCAGGCGCTGGCGTTCATCCATCCCGGCCATACGCGCCGTGAAATCAATCTGCCAGGTTTCTGCCGGTGTATTAATTCCGGTTTCAGCCTGTGCACCGTTGTACTCCATCAGAAACGAACGGGTCAGAACGTTACCCTGCTGCCCTTCAGCTGTTTTCAATTTTTGCTGTACAGGCGCATGAACTATCATCGCCAGCGTACCGCTGTCCTTGTTCCGCAGACCGATCCAGTTAAAGCTGAAATCGCCCACGTCAGCGCCCAGAACGGCGGAATACACCACACCATTTTCATTCACCACGCCAGTGCGGGTAACAGGTTGCCGGTGAACAATCTGCTCCACAGGCGGCAGTGCTTCATTCCGGTCAATGGGTGTATCAGGGTTCAGCCCCGGTACATTCGCGAACACAAATTCATCCAGCACCACCACCTCTCCAGTGGCACCCTGCTGCGCTTTCCAGTGTTCAAATGCCAGCGTGATAGCTGTCTGTGACATATAAAACTCCTTACAAACCCGCGCTGAATGTCGCGCTATGGGTTTCCATACCGCTTAACGTTGCCGGATAAACCACGTATTCCCCCTGATCCCATCCAGCCCGGATGGCCAGCTTTTCCGATGTGATCACCTCAAACTGATAACGGCGGCATGTTCGCCCGTACTGCCGGATTATCTGGATAAGCAGCTGCGTGTTGTCCGCTATCTGGCTGTCTGTCACACGCACCAGGATCACATCCCAGTCAATACCTGGCTGGCGCTCCCGCAGCTCCACATACCCAATGCCCAGCCGTTCAAAGATATTGATAAATCCCTCTACGGAACCGGCATCACGGGCATTCACAAAGGCAAATGCCACCCGTTTGCGGAACAGGCTCAATGGCTCACCATCAAAGCGGGTTATGTCCCGGTCATACGCCAGCAGGTTCAGTAATGCCGGTGTGCAGGTCAGTGGATCAAACTGGTTCAGTGGCCAGGTTATCCAGCCGTAAACGTCCGCCCAGAATCGCCGGGCTGTTTTCAGCAGCTTGTTCGGCTCTCCCCGATTCATCCAGGAAGGAAGCACCATCCCGGTCAGCTTTTTCATGAACTCATTCATTTTCAAGACTCACTACCAGTGATTTCAGGCGCGGCACATTCAGCTCACTGGTAATGTCACCCAGTGAAAAAGCCAGCGAATCCGCCAGTGAAAAGGTTTTGTGGATCTCCCGTCCCAGCTGAGAAAACGAGAACCGCGAATATGGCCACGTCTTTCTGACGTCAAAATCAGCGTTTTCACGGAAAGCACAGCGGATCAGGTTTTCAATCCCGGCCTTCAGGTCGTTTTGTTCGTCGTCTGTCAGGTTGGCCAGATTTCTGACGTATACGGTCACGGCCAGATCGTGCAGGGTTTCCGGCATGGCATAACACTGCATATCGTCGCCATGGCCGTGGTGTCCATGCGTGTTGATGTAATCATTCACCGCATTCACAAACGGTGCGGAAGCCACCCCGCTGTCCAGCAATAAATAGGCGTTTGCTGTACCCGGTCCCCTCGGCGCTTCATGCTCAAAGAAAATCCGGTCGATACTCAGCCCGGCAACACCGGCAATCATTGAACGGTAAACCGCATCCGTGTGGTAATTGCCCACCAGGTTGAACTGGTTGCGACAGCGTTCACGCAGTTCATCATCACTTTCTTCATCGGCACCCGGCACTGTCAGCCAGTTTTCCTCACTGGCCACATGGCTGATACCATCCACGGCCACCGGCAGAATGCGGTAATACCCTGGCGCAAGGTTATAGGCTCCCCCGGTTCCGGTGGCTTTCACCGGTAGCAAGGCGCTGGCCGTGCCGGAAGGGATCACCACATCGGCCGTGGTCGCCAGTTCGTACACCCTGCCGTTAATGCGTTCAGTCTGGATAACCGTCCCGGCCTTAACCGTCACAACGGCTCTGGCATCTTCCTTAACGAAGCGGATCACACCCTGCGCAGCGCTGGCGGGTTTCGCCGTCACGTTCACCGCCCAGGCCAGCAGACGCAACATGCTCCCGCTGGCCGTGGCCACAAACATATTGGCCAGCACCGTGGACACCAGAACCTCTCTCAGCCACATCACCGGCGCAGTCACAATGGCCGTAATTAACCGCCAGAACGGTGACATGCGGGATGTGTTAGTGATCATGCCTTCCTCAGCCGCAATCGCATTAAAGCGATCCCGTACTTCAGATTCCGTCACCGGCATCCCGCTGGCCTTCACGACTTCCTCAAAATCAACCTGCGGTTTTTCTGTCATAAATCCACCTGTGCAGAAATACCGCCAAAGTCATAGGTGCTGGCAGTTACCCATAAACGTTTCTGGCTTTCCTCACTGATTTCCACTGTTCCCGGAATAATCCGTTCATCATCTTCAATTAATAATTCCATACGGGTAAAAATATCCGCCCGCATTGTTGGGCTGCGTTCAGCAATCAGTTCCGTTGCCAGTCCGCTTTCAATAAGGGCGTGAATAATGTCCTGCCCGATACTTTTACGGTTATTACACAGTTCAGGTTCATATCCGGTATTCAGAACAAAATCACCCTTCAGGATCAGCAAATCTATATAAAGTGGCTCACTCACGCATTTAGCTCCTGCCATTCCATTAACTGACCAGGGGACATCGCTTCTTTGGTATGGAAATGAACCTCCCCTATTTTTTTGCTGTTATCAGTGACTGATTTAGAATTGCTACTGATTGTTTTATTTATCCCGCCCTTATCAATTCCTTTTAGCTCCCCGCCAGTTGATAACGTATTTCCAGTTAATGGGGATGAAGTTGTACTGGCCATTGATATATCCACACCGGGGATTTTATTCAGCTTCTCAACAATCCAGTTCCACGACTTCAGAAAACCGTTTTTAACGGACAGCAAGACATTATCAAACAACGAGACAATACCCGTGGCCAGACCGCTTAATGCCTGAGAAGGAGAAAACCCGGTCAGCATGGAAATAAAACTGTTCCATCCTTCACTGATAAACTGCCAGGCTGAAGCAAACACCCCGGCAAGCCATGCCACTACCCTGGCGCATGCCTGAAATGCAGCGGTATCCATGACCGCGTTCTTTACCGTTTCCCAGTGTTTAATCAGCAGCCAGCAACCGGCAGCAAGTAAGGCAACGGCACCAATCACAAGCAGGATCGGCCAGCTCATCAGATTGATACCTATCCCTGCCATCATTGCCGCCATACGAACTGCCAGCAACGTACCGCGCAGAAATTTCAGCGTGGCGTTCCAGGCAATAACGGCAATGTTCACCAGCCAGACAGCTGCGGTGTAAACTTTCGTGATGGCCGTCAACGCTGTCCAGATCCCGCGCAACCCCATCATGATGAATTTAGAGACACCCATCACGATATTAGCGACTGCCCCCACAGCAGCAAAGCTGAGTAAGGCCATCGCCGCATACCCGACAACACGCGCAATGTTGGGAAACAGCTGCATCCAGCGGGCAAAGGTCTGCCCCATATCGGCCAGGCGGTTCAGGACCGGATAGAGCACTGGAATCAGCGTCAGGCCAATGACGGTCTGGATAGCCTTCAGGATTGCGACAAAGCGATCCCACGGCTTCACCATTTTCTGGGCCATTTCCTGGGTACGCTTCAGGCCATCCGCACCGCCCAGCTCGGTGATATTGCGCTGAAGCAATGCCACATTACCGTACAGGTGTTTAACCACCGCCGAACTGTCTCCAAATGCCGCATCCAGTTCAGCCTGGGCCTTCAGATTCCCTTCCAGACTTTTGCCATACTTGCCCTGTAACTTGATCAGCATTTCAGGCATGGACAGCATTTTGCCGGTGGAATCCGTGAAGGACAGCCCCAGCTTTTTACCGCCCTCAATGGCTCCTGTCATAAATCCTTCATAAGCGCTGCTGGCTTCCGTGCCCAGTGTCCGCTGAAGCTGTCCCAGCACGGCCAGCTGTTCATCCAGCCCCACGCCGTAGTTGGTACCTACGCCACGCGCCCCTTCCATCAAATCCTTGATAGCGGCCATTTCCGTGCCAAAGGTTTTGCGCATGTACACCATTTTTCCGGCCAGCTGTTCAGCAAACTCAACTTTGCCCAGCCGGTTGGCATCGGCGGAAAAGTTACCGAACATCTGCCCCATAAACTCAGCGGTTTCCGCTGCGGTGGATTTGAGCGCAAACGCCAGGGTATTGGCGACTTTCGTCACTTTCGGCAACTCATTCCCTGTCAGCCCGGCAATGGAGGCGTTTATACTTTCCGTGGACTGGACGAACTCCACCGCACTGGCGCCGTAGGTTGTACTGAAGCGCAGCGCATCACGCTGAACGGCTTTAAGCGCTGAATCATCAATCCCTTTTGCGGCCGCATCATTCAGCGCGTCATACATTTCAATGGCAGGCATCAGCGCACCTTTAATGGCCATCCCTGTACCCGCCAGCCCCAGAACTCCGCCGCCAATTTGCATAAAGGCTTCTTTTGATTTTTCAGCAAAGCCCGTTACGTTGCCCTGCGCCTGTTTTAACGGGCGGGACAATTTATCAATCAGGCTTAATGTAAAATCTAACTGTTTCATTCAGTGCCTTTAAATGCTTTAGCCACACCATTAGCCACGGCTATTCCCGTATATTCCCAGTGACGATTATCCAGCCATATAGCGGCAGCAATATCGTCAACAGAATCCTGACCATGAGGTAAATAATGACGACGGAGAATTAAATACTGTTCGAGTCCATTTCGTTCAATATCATGGACTCGCTTTGTCAGTTTTTTACTTCAATCTCCAGTTCTGGCGCATAAATATCATTTACCTTACTGACCAGTTGCAACGCTGCCCCCGGACGTTTTAATACGTCAATCAGTGCTTCTTTCGTTTCAGGGGTAACAATACGCATCAGATAATTATTTGCAGGTGCAACTTTATTATCCATTGCCATTTCATTAATCAGTTTATTGTAAGCAGTCTGATTAGGTTCAAAAACAATATCTGCACCACAAACACTCAGTTTAATTTGCTCCATAAATAACACGCTCTCTTAAATTAATTTCATCGACTAACTGATTATGACGCGCCGCACACTGGCCATATATTTCAAGGTAAACAGTCAGCAGTTCCGCTGCATCTTTACCTGTCGCCCCGTTCAGGCGCGGCAGCTGCGTGGCGCATCGTGTTTTCAGGTTTTCCTGATAACGCACGTTCGGTACCGGCGACGGCGCTGTTGTACATGCTGACAAACTCATCAGACAGGCACCTGTTAGTAAAAACCGGCTTAAGCACTTCCGTGCGGATCTCTCGCGGTTGCGCATTTCTTAGCGCCTCCAGTTTATCTTCCAGCGCCCTGGCGGAATCACTGGCAATGCCCTGCATAACCTTTCGCGATTCATTACCAGCCACCTGCGCCGCCGTATTGATTGCCAGCTCCAGACTGTCGCGCCGCCAGTCAGCTGTCAGCCAGCCCCAGACAAACGCCAGCGCCACCACAACCAGCCACTGCGCGTGACTCATCAGCGCACCCCGTTATGTTCCAGGCTGAAATGATTACCATCCGGTCTGAATTTGAAGCGCCCGCCCCAGCTTCCGCCCAGTGATTCCCAGTATTCACCCAGTGGCAGATAGTCCTCTGTACGGGTCTGGTACTGGCCATTCACAAACAGATTAAAATCCACGGCCAGACGCTGGGTGTGCAGACTGTTAGAAATGCCGCTGCCCTTCTTCGCGTTCAGCGCCGCCTGTTCCGGGGTGCGGTACGCTTCACCAAACGTCAGCCGGTAGCCGCGTTCTTCCGCCCAGTGGATCAGATTGGCCACCATAACAGTAAACAGCTGCTGCTTTTCACTTAACGTCACTTGCTGCCCCCTTTACCTAAAAAATCGATCCCCTTTCGGCGCAGCCAGGCTTCAACGCCATTCAGACCGAGAATACCCAGCGCGGAACCAATCCCGGCCAGCGCCAGTGGATGAATATCCGGGACAAAGTACAGTGCCACCCCAGCCGCAACCGACAGGGCGCTACCGACAATGACGCGCCCCGCAACCAGCCGCAGAGTTATCGGCTCCCCACTGCTCAACATTTTGCCCAGCGCAATCAGCGCCCCCATCACCGCCAGGGCAATAAACCCTTTCTCATAGTCCTGCATCCCTGCCCCCTATCCGATCAGGTTTTCCGTGGCTTCCGCTTCCAGATACGGCACACCGTTGATGTTCACGAACTTGGGACTGGTCACAAAATATTTGATTTTGTGCGTCGCCACACCGCCGCCCTTGGGATCGATATCCAGCAGATTACTTAGCTGGAGTTTGTTGCCGAACGATTCCACTTTCATTTCTTCGCTGCCCGCTTTGGCATAGAAAAGGAAATCCAGTGGAGGAATACCGCGCCACGAACCTGCGGCGCGGGCTTTGGCTGTCAGTACGCCCAGCACTTTGGAACTGACTTCAATTTCTCCCTCTGCGGCCACATCGCCATCAACATGGCCATCCGGCACACCACGGGTCTGGGCGGCGGCGCTGTTATCCGTGATATCGAGCGTGATTTTCTCGATGTGGATCAGATCGCCGTCAAGATAGGTATCAAACGACATACCCGAAATACGTTTACTCATGCAGCGGCCTCCAGACTGGCATCCAGTAACAGACTGATGGTGATTTGCAGCGGGACTTCCCAGGTGCGTACCACCAGATAAATATCCACCGTCTTTTTGTTCTTCCAGACAATGGTCACATCACCATCCTGCGGCGGCTTCACTTCCCCCGGAAATGACACGCCATTGATACTGGCCGCTGTGGACATTTCACGCAGTGGACGTGCAAACAGCGTCTGGTGTGCAGCAATGCTGCCTGGTGTGCTGTTCAGTGAACGATCCGCAATTTTGCTGATAGCCAGCAGACGTACACGACGCGCCGCTTTATCGGCAACACGCAGGGTTTCAATCGACTGGTAATCGCCGCCTTCCACATCCAGCGTTCGCCCGTCAGCCCAGTAAAAACCGTCATAATCCGGGTACCACATCGGTACACTAAAGCGCTGCGCTTCCAGTGCCTGAAGCGTGGCCAGTTCCAGTACCGCCCCGGTACCATCAACCGGCATTTCATCACTGCCCAGATTCAGCAGCGCCCCGGTTTTCACACGAGCGGGACTGTCTGCGATAGTCACGGCACGACTGCACAGACGGCCAGCCAGCACACCAGGCTCATTTCCCCACAGACGCGGGACCAGCTGCACCGCCTTCTCTGCAATACCGTCCTGAATGGCAGACACACGGGTCAGGTAATCCGCCTGGGCTTCTTCTTCCTGCATTCCCTGTACAGCCAGGATGAACCACACCCAGCGCCCATATTTGGAAATCAGCGTGGATCTTAACGTCGCCGCCTGATTCACCTGGGCTTTTGCCGTCACATCACTGGACAGCACCACCCCTTCCACCGAACACACCACCTGCGCGGCCAGAACCGCTTTCACCCAGGCATCGGCCTCAGCATCTGCGGGCAGCACATGCATAAATGCCCACCAGTTCTGACCGGCGTTTGCCAGTGCCGCCAGAACATCGTTTTTCAGCGGGCTTTCCCCTTCTCCCAGCAGTGCATCAAAATCACTCTGGGCATTCACCGCCAGCGTTTTCCCCACATTTTTGGTACCCGTACCGATAAACAGCAGCGTGCGTTCCACTTCATTGGTTTCACCCAGCAGCTGGTTTACCTGGTTCACGGTCACGTTTGGCCAGGTCATGCTTTCCCCTTAATATCCTGCGCCTTAACATCCCAGCCAAAGCCAATGGCCTGAAGCTGACGCGCCAGCGCGTTATCAAATTCATCGTCACTCATGCCCAGAAAAACACGGGCAGGAAGATCAACTGTCCAGCTGGTTTTCACCGCTTTACCGCTGAGTTTTCGAATCAGTAGCCCCGCCCGGCTGTATGGCATCGTTTGGGTTAACTCGCCCAGCGTGGGCTTTTTCCAGCGTTTACCGGTGCGTACCCGGTACCCCAGCGCCCGCAGTTTTTTGGCCTGGGCTGGCGTGGCCATTTTTCCGGCCTCCACCTTCCGTGGCTGGCTGCGACGGCTGACACTGACGCGCATCCCGTTTTGTTGCGCATATCCGACTGTCCCGGCCGGTACCGGCGTTTCTCCGTTCCGGTAGCCACCACCCTGCAAATAAATCCGCACCGCCTGAATCTCTGGCATTTCACGGATATGCAGCAGTTTTGGCAGGTTCCGCAGCATCTTCCCTTTGCGCTTCGTTTTACGCCCTGGCCACTTCTGGCCATCCGGTGCTTCCTGATTGCGAACGTGCCGTTTTGCGGCAGCAATCACGCCATATTTGGCCAGCCTCCAGATAAGACGCTGGCGCTTTTTGGGTGGCAGCTCCATGCGGGCCAGTGATTTACGCAACTCTGCCAGCTGTTTTTTATTCAGCTCACCACCGGCAATCATTCGGTACCGCCTACCGGCGCACCGGTTTCATCCACGCCGTAAATATTGGCGGTGATCGCTATCCAGACTTCAGGGTTAACCAGCGACCAGCGTTTCCCCTGCCACGGGATCGCCCCGTGTTCGTCCTCCCTGATCACCAGTTCTTCCGCCATTGGTACCGTCAGCACAATGGTGGCGGTTTCCTCATCCTCCACTGACACATCCCAGTCAGGGTCAGCTTCAGTCAGGCCGACTTCATCCAGTAATTCCCTGTCAGCCTCATCCAGCCACGCGGCCAGCAGCGACATGAGCAACTGCGGCGGACACAGGCGATACGGGAAACGCTGCCAGCTGATTACCGCGTCATAGCGAATCACCGCCTGGCGGTACTGCCCCAGCCCGTAATCCTTCGCGGCAGGGATGAACCTCATTTCATCCAGCACACTGTCAAATGACTGCATGGCGCGCGGCGGCACGTTTTGCTGAAAAAATGCGGTCAGGCTCTCAAGCTGCGTCTGGCTCATACTTTTTTCACCGTTGCCCGTTTAAGCCCCTTCATGCGACGGATCACCACTGAAGCCTCAGCCAGTAACCCGGCGCGGGTTTCCATGCTCTCCTGCCCCGGATGGGTTTCGCGCCGCCCGACAGTGGCGAACTCCCCCAGTAAATCCGCTTTTGCCCTGGCAAATACCGCTTTCATGTACTGGGCGCACAGGCTGTTAAGCCCGCCCATTTTTACGCCCGGAACATCTGCCGCCAGCGTGTGGCCTTTTGCTTTCCAGCTGGCCTCCACGTTTTCCAGCTCGGCATTCACCTCAGCGACAGCGGCCAGCAGCGCCTGACTGATGGTGTCCGCGTCAATATCGGCTGGCAGTGACCGCTGCGCCTGAAAGTCCTTCAGATTCAGATCAGGCCAGAACCCGTTATTCGTCAGCGGTTCATCCTGATAATCCAGCGGTTTTCCGCTAAACATAATTCCCCCGAAAAAGGCGGACTGGCCGGTATCCACGGCACAGCGACACACTGAGTGTTCTGCCCTCCACCGCGTCCGCCTGGCTTGCGGTAGTCTTTACCCCTGCGTCAGTTTTCGGATACGGGCGGCAATCGTCTGCCGCGCCGTTCTGACGCCGATTTTTAGATAGTATTTTTCTGCAGTGGCCAGCAACCGATCAGCCTTCTCCAGCGTTTCGATATCATCCACACTCGCAGCCGTTGTCTGGCCATCTTCGCCGCGCAGCAGCTCCAGCCCGGCAAACTTGAACCACTTGGCCGTGACCTGTTCATGCAGCCGCCAGGTACTGGCGACACGATCAAAGGTGCGGGAGAAATACGGTTCAACACTTTCCCCGCGCCCCGATGTTTCCTGCGCCCAGGCCAGCATCGTATCGGCCACGAACGTGGGAAAATTACTGCGCAACCGATCCGGGGTGGCCTGCTGCTGGCTGATTGCAATGTCAGCCCAGTCCAGCGCCTTATCCAGATCGCCCACGTCAAACAACCAGATAACACACCAGGCAAATACCGGATTGGCGTACACCTGCCCGCTTTCCAGATAGGCTTCCACAGTCGGTGTCCAGCGCGGCAGCAACACATCCCGCTTAAACTCAACGCGATCCGCGATTGTCGGCAGGTTGCGGGCATGCTCCACATCCGTTTCCAGCGCCTTAATCAGCAGATGCATGCTTTCCGTGGTTTCCAGTGCCTGGCTGCGTTTCAGCTTTTGTTCCATCGCAATGCGCTGGCTGTGACGCTGCGCGGGAGAAAGTGCCATTTATCAGCCCTCTGCTGGTTCGGAAACCTTGCCGATGGTCACGGCGGATTCATCAATGGCCGCATACAACTCCGGCACTTCAACCGCATAGCCTTCATTACGCAGGTATTTGTTTTCGAACTGCTTACGGTCTTCAACAAATTCCGCCTTACGCATGCGGGTGTTGCGCTGGGTGTAGATATGCAAATTAGAAAGCGGCGTGACGACCATACGTTTACCCGGCATAAACGGCGGGATAACAGCAGGACGGCCAGCAATAGTGCTGCCCAGCATCTGCGCCGCAATTTTCTCAGTCGGGCGGTCTGCGGCCTGATACAGTCGGTATTGTTCAGCAGCAACCAGATCAGCACCGACCAGAACCACCAGGCGCGGGTCATTGCGGAACTGAGCAGGAATCTTGGCGTTAATCAGGTCTGAAGCCATTGCATCCAGTGACTTGTAATCCCCGGCCTCATCCAGCACGACCGGATCGGTCATAATCTGATTACCACCCAGCAGCGTTTTCATACGCTCATGCCAGCCGATGTTGACATCTTCGCCGTTCGGGTTATCCGTTGGATTCGTCGTTTTGGCACGGCTCTTACCGTTAAAACCAATACGCAGCATATCCAGCGCAAACGCCTGTGTGGTAAACGCCTGGACCAGGTTGTAAAACTCGTTTTCGTCCTTACCGGCATTGGCCCAGACCGAAAGCAGATCCCAGCGCAGTGCGGCGCAGCTGTCCGTTTCAACCAGTGAATAGTCATTGCCGTCCACGCCAACCTGACGAACAAAGCGGCCATTTTCACTGCGGCCGGTATGCAGCACGGAGGAACCGACAGAAATCACCTGGCCACTCAGCTGGTCAACATCCAGACAGGTGATCATGTTCAGGAACTCCACGGACTCCAGCAGCGCCAGACGCAGCGCGTTTTCCTGCGGGTCATTCAGGGAGAAATAACGACTGGTATCACGTGCACCAAACTGCTGCGCCATACC
Source organism: Citrobacter sp. RHBSTW-01044 (assembly GCF_013781945.1). NCBI lineage: Bacteria > Pseudomonadati > Pseudomonadota > Gammaproteobacteria > Enterobacterales > Enterobacteriaceae > Citrobacter > Citrobacter sp. RHBSTW-01044. The sequence goes on from NZ_CP056180.1 coordinate 3,198,897, forward strand.
ACTCGAATATTTATCCAGTAAATCCCGTGCACGATTATTAAGGTGCATAAAACTCCCTCGCGATTAAGCGATAATAAAAATTTTTTGTACTAATTAACGTCAGAACGTATTACAGGAAATTAAATTTACCCGCATTTTCTGAAATCTTACGCCCTGGTGTACGGGTGGATTTATTACCCAGATCGTTAAAACGTTTAACGATATCTTTTGCATTATCACGAATAGCCGCAAATTCTTCGGTATCGACCACTTCCGCAATGGTATCCACATCACCCTGAACATCATTGAGCTGATTTTCAATTTTGGCTACACGGCCTTCCAGTTCGTTTACCGCGTTGGCCAGCGCCTGTAACTTATCATCACCCTGCGCGGTATCATCAGGCGGCGTTTCATCTTCAAACTTCGGTTTAATACCAAACAATTTTTGCCAGTTCTTCATTCGTATGTCCTGTTTAATTTTTCCATCACGGGAAATCACACAACTGTAATATCCCTGCTTAGATAATTTTTTGCGCCGACTACTAAAGCGCAGCCGTGTGGTGCCAACACTGGCTGGAGTATCTGTTACCGCCAGCCCCTTGAGGTATGTACGCCCACTACCGCGCCAGTTCTCATCCGGTTCAATCGAGAAGAACAGGAGCTGATCTTCATGGTTGGCGAATATTAATCGCATATTCGGGCAAAGGCTGACGTAAAGCCGCGCCAGTCCGTCATCACCATCATGCCAGGTGGCTTCCAGCACCTCCCCAAAATTACCGCAATCATCCTCGTGTTCAGGCCAGATCAAAGCGACATAGTGGTTATAGTCGTAGGTTTCCCCCATATCGATAATCCACTGGCGTTTAATCTCTCTGCCGTCAACGGTATCCCCTTCGGTAGCAACACACAGCCAGTCAGTTTTTAAATGCGACATATCCCCCCTGATTTATTCACCGACGCTGCAAATCAATTATTGCCAAATAAAACCACCACCGCATCACGCTTTATTCTGAACAATTCGGTTATCACGGATTACCGAACAGATGCGAATTAACACCGCCGTTTTTTCATAACAGCCACGGCATAATTATCTGCATGGCTAAATACTCAGAAGAACTAAAAGGCGTTGTCCGCGCACTTTATTTGCGCCGCTATACGCCAAAAGAAATTGCATCAGAATTAAATCTGCCGAATGCGCGGATCGTTTACTACTGGGCTGAGAAATACAGCTGGGCGGATTTACTCAGCTTTGAAAGTACAGAGGAGGCAATTGAACGCCGCTACCAGCTGCTGGCCAGCCGCGATAATAAAACCGATCTCGACCTGAAAGAAATGGACATGCTGATTGCCCACGCCACAAAGCTGCGTGCTCAAAGCAATAAGCATAAAGAAAAGATGGCCAGCGGCCAGAGTAACGGTCAGGCAGCTGCACGGGACAGCAACAGCGATGAACCGCGCCCCAAACGCAAAAACAGGAAAAACGATATTTCTTCTCTGACCCAGGCGGATTTTGACACCTGGGCGGAAGAACATCTTTTTGAATACCAGAAACACCTGCGCCGGAATATTGGCCAGCAGGTCAGGAACATCCTTAAAAGCCGCCAGATCGGTGCCACCTGGTACTTTGCATTTGAAGCCTTTGAAAACGCGGTCATGACAGGCGATCCGCAAATCTTCCTGTCTGCCTCCAAAGTCCAGGCGGAATACTTCCGGTCTTACATCGTCAACATTGCAGAACAGTATTTTGGCATCACGCTGACCGGCAACCCGATCCGCCTCAGCAACGGCGCTGAACTGCGTTTTCTCTCAACCAACAAAAACACGGCGCAGTCCTACAGTGGCCACCTGTACTGTGACGAATACTTCTGGGTGCCTAACTTCGCCAGGCTTAACGAAGTGGCCAGCGCAATGGCCACCCATGACAAATGGCGCACCACCTACTTTTCAACGCCATCGGCCAAAACGCACCAGGCTTACCCGTTCTGGACGGGTGAGGAATGGAAACAGGGCAGCAAAAAACGCGCGGCCGCTCAGTTCCCGTCTTTTGATGAAATGCGCAACGGCGGACGGCTTTGCCCGGATGGTCAGTGGCGCTATGTCATCACGATGGAGGATGCCATTGCGGGCGGCTTCAACCTGGCCAACATCGAGAAGCTGCGCAACCGCTACAACACCGCCACCTTCAACATGCTCTATATGTGCGTGTTCGTGGACAGCAAGGATTCCGTATTCAGCTTTTCAGACCTGGAAGCTTGCGGCGTGGAGGTGGACACCTGGCAGGATCACAACCCGGGCGCTGCGCGGCCATTTGGTGACAGGCCAGTATGGGGAGGCTTTGACCCGGCACGTAGCGGCGATTTGTCGTGTTTTGTGATTATTGCCCCGCCGATGTATGCCGCAGAGAAATTCCGCGTTCTGAAGGTTATTAACTGGAAGGGCATGAACTTCCGCTATCAGGCCAGGCAGATCGAACTCCTGTTTAAAAAATACAACTTCACCTATCTGGGAGTGGACGTTACCGGTATTGGCCAGGGTGTTTTTGACAACATCCAGCATTTTGCCATGCGCGTGGCCGTCGCCATTCGTTACGACATGAACACGAAAAATCAGCTGGTACTGAAAGCGGCGGACGTGGTGGAAAGTCAGCGTATTGAATGGGACAAGAACCTGAAAGAGATCCCGGCCAGCTTTATGGCTGTACGCCGCACCACCACGCAAAGCGGTAACGCCATGACATTTGTCGCTGACCGCAGCCAGGACACTGGCCACGCGGAGGCGTTCTGGGCAATTACCCACGCCCTGCATAACGAACCACTCAACTACGAAAACAAACCGAAATCCCGCTGGGGTGTAAGGAAAGAGGCTGCATGAGTAAAAAAAACCGCTTCGTTAAGCGCAACCCGCGCGGCGATAAGTCCAAAAAAATGAGCATCATTACATTCGGCAAACCGGAACCCGTGCTGACTACCGGCACGGATTACCGCGACATCTGGTACGACAATGCCGCCGATCACTTTACCCAGCCGATTGACCGGCTGGCACTGGCACAGCTCATCAATCTGAACGGTCAGCATGGCGGCATCATCCACGCCCGGAAAAATATGATTGTGTCTGATTATCTGGGCGGTGGCCTGACTTACGACCAGCTGGAAGCCGCGGCGTTCGACTATACAACCTTCGGTGATATCGCAATTGGTAAAATCCGCAACGGATGGGGGGATGTGATTGCCCTGGAACCTTTACCCGGCCTGTATATTCGCCGCCGTAAAGTCAGAGACAACGCCACAGACCAGCCCGGCGATTATGTGGTATTGCAGGACGGTGAACCGCAGGTATGGCCGCAGGAAGATATCATCTTTATCAAGATGTACGACCCGCAGCAGCATATTTACGGGCTGCCCGACTATATCGGCGGCGTACACTCGGCCTTGCTTAACAGTGAAGCCGTCATTTTCCGCCGCCGCTATTACCACAACGGCGCCCATACTGGCGGCATTCTCTACACGCGCGATCCCAGTATGACGGATGAAATGGAAGAAGAAATTGAACAGCAGCTGCGTGACAGCAAAGGTATCGGTAACTTCTCGACCATTCTGGTGAACATTCCAGGCGGGGATGGGGATGCGATCAAGTTTATTGAAATGGGGGATATCTCTGCAAAAGATGAATTTGCCAACATCAAAAACATCAGTGCGCAGGACATTCTCAACGCACACCGCTTTCCCGCTGGGCTGGCCGGAATTGTCCCGCAGAACACCGCTGGCCTGGGGGATGTTGAAAAGGCGGAAAGGATTTACAAGAAAAGCGAGATAGCGCCTATTCAGCGCCGGTTTATGACTGCGGTGAACAACGATCCCGAAATACCGGAAAGGCTGCACCTTAACTTTGATTTAAGTTACACAGAATCAACGGATAAGGATGCGGCATGAGGCGAAAAAGGCTAAAATCCAGGCATCATTTAACAGCTGGAGCATGGAATATGCGAGTTCTGAAAATCGAATGCCCGGAATGCGGCTCAAAGGCTGTTATTCGTAAAACAAACCGGAAGCACCGGCAGATTGCGGATATTTACTGCGCCTGTTCAGATGTGGAGTGTGGCCATACGTTTGTGATGAATCTGACGTTCTCCCACACTCTCAGCCCCAGCGCGAAAACGGGTGATGCAATGGTGCAGAAAATATTGAATGCACTGTCACCCGATCAGCGTCAAATGGCATTAGACCTACTGAAAGCGACTCCCGCCGCCTGATAAGCCCCCTTCCCGGGGGTTTTTACTTTCATATTCATCAAGTTTACTTTCCAGATCTGAAGTCAGCTCGCTTAGCCAGGCAAGTGCAATGTCCTTTTCACAGCCAGTGCAATTACTTTTGGCGATCAACCTGGTAAACAACGCAATCCGCTGCAATGCGATAGTTTCCATAAACAAATCCTGCACAAGCATCCTCCTAAAAACAGAATAACTGTATATTCATACAGTATACATTTAAGCACAAAATGTGAAAGTGATTTTTGCTGCTATTCGTTGACAAACAGTGATGTATCACAGACTTACGAGGCTACAACCACCCCGGCCACAGCTCGTGCATTGGCTCGTTTCGTGTCTCCTGTAACCTGCCATTACGGTAAATCAACGCCGCCTGGCCAAATCTCAAACCACTGCCCCGCATGAGAATGGCTATTTCATCGTCAGAACCTTCAAAACCCCGGCTTCGCAATTCCAGTTTTAACCGTCTGCGGGTTCCACCCTCCGTACAGTTATTGACAGAACTCCAAGGGGCGGCGTTGCCGCCAGAAAAACCCGCCTCCGCTGGCGCTTCGGCCAACTTCGCGACCTTCTGCCACTTCACCAGGCGCGTACATACCGCTGAATCTGGAACCAATGGAGAATAGATACCCTGAACGCGCTGCACGTCCTCTGCATATTCATTGCCCTGCTCTGTAATTTCATAAGCCAGACGAACAACCAGATCACGGCGGGCAACCAGTGCGCCACCCTGTGCCTGGGTGTATGCAGCCCAGTCCCCAACATCCGCAGCAGCCAGAACCGCATCCATTCTGCGGTCAGTCAGTACCTGATCACGCAACCGGCGCAGCTCACGCCAGACAGTCACCGGCGCACCGCCAATCTGCTGAAACTGGCGAATGCGCCAGCGTGAAGCCCATGCAGAAACGGATTTGGCCATATCCCGCAGGTTCTCCCCTGTTTCGTCGTCCTGCTCGCCATCCAGCGCAAACCCATCAATGTTTTTAGATATGTATTTGGCGATATAACCCGTAGCCGAACCTTTAGCGGGATCGATGGCTTCAACATGGAAACGTGCCTTTAGCGCGGTTGGCGTTTGCAGTTCTTCGGAGTCGGTAATTCTGGCGTGATAGCAAAGAATATCGCGCACGGCATCCACGTCACCAGGACGCATAAAAAGCAGCATGTGCCAGTGCGGAGTCCCATCGTGATGAGGCTCCACCACACGGAAACCAAAAACATGGATACCTGCCCGGGAAATAGCGGCGCGGGCTTTCGCCCATACACCACATAAGTAGCGCTGGGTGTCCTGCGGGGTGCAGCCATCCCACTGTGAAACAAAGCCCCCCTTGCTGTGTACCGCATGGAATCGCGATGGCGCAGTGATAGTGTAAAACTCACCGGCCAGCCCTTCTTCATTGGCCATATCTTCAAATCCTCTCATTCTTACCATTAGCTCACAGCGACGGATCGCCGGATTAGCAACGCTGCGGTGCACCATGCTGTCCAGTGCAATACGCAGCCCTTCATCATTCAGCAGGTCAAACTTTTTAAAGAACTCAAGGTTCCGCTTTTTCTGGTCTATCCATTCGCCCAGGGTTTTACGGGACACATAAGCGCTGGCCGCTTTCTGTACCTGCCCCACGGCAATGGCCATATGCTCACGCTGCATATCCCGCGCCCGCTTAAGACGCAGATACCACCATTCTGGTGCCATCATGCGGAGGATCCCAGATTCAGCCTTACGCGTTTCCAGTTGCCCACCATTAGCTTCATGTTCAGCCCAGTACGGCGGCTGATTGTTCAGCATCAGGGAACACGTGCATAAATGGCGGTAAGACTCCAGCGTACGGCGGCGCAGCTCTGCGGCATCGTCAGTACTGCCCACAAACTGATCGGTAAAGTCATACAGTGACTGGGAGATCCAGCCAGATATCTGGCCAGACAGTTTTTTGAGTTCCGGGCGGTCAAGTGACGGCAGTCGCTCCAGCGACTTACCGAAAGGAAGATCAAGTGCATCAGCGGCCAGTTTGTAACGTGCAGCCACTTTGCGCAGACGTGGCAATACATTCCCGCCGATAGTTTTGCGCAGGAATGTATTGGCACGGCGACGCCCGTCACGGCCAGCCAGCAGCTTTTCGTAACGGTTGCCAAAATACCCGGCTAACCAGTCGGGTATTTCATGCAGGTACTGGGAACGCCATTCATAATCCTGTGGGTTTAAAGCCCACAAACGGCGTTCTGTGATCGTTGCATCTGAAGGAGTGCCAGGCGCAAAGGTTTCACGCCGCCAGGCATTGACGGCATGGTGTTGGCCAGGCTCCAGCATATCAACCACGGTTAACCCACTTGCGCCAGAAATCTATCAGGAAGGCCACAAGTACGGCCGCTACCAGCGGTAGCCAGAAAACCGCACTCAGAGTGATTAACCCTAAGTCCTCAGCATCGTGATCAAATTCATCCTGGCATTCGTCCCATAAGAGAAAAACGAAAGTGATACAGGCAAACAAGGCATAAATACCGGTGATTATTTCCGCCATCATGCCACCACCGCCTTAACGTCGATCGCCGGGTTTGCAGGTGACTTAAGAATCAGCTCTGCGGCAACTTTCTGGCTTGCAGCTGCTGCACCCACACTGCGTGGCGCATTTACCCGCACAGCGTCAAATCCTGCATACAGGTAATGCACCATTTCCAGATCGCTGTTTGACGCGACAACCCTAATCCCACGCTCAGCCAGGCGACGCAGCTTACGCGCCAGCCGTCCCTGATCCATGTGCGAAAAACCGCGCTCATGGTAAGCGGTGAAATTGTCGGTATCAGTCAGGTAAGGCGGATCACAATAAACAACGTCATGCCCGTCCCTTACCAAATCAAGCGTTTCTGAATAGTGGGCAGTAATGAACGTTGCACGTTTCGCTTTTTCAGCAAAAGCGCGGATTTCATCAGCAGGAAAGTAGGTTTTTTTGTACTTACCAAACGGAACATTGAACTGGCCACGGCGATTGTATCGGCACAGGCCATTGAAGCAGTGACGGTTCAGATAAAGAAAACGCGCCGCAGCTTCCACAGATTCAGAACCAAAGGATTTGCCGGACTGGTTAAAGGCATCACGTACCGCGTAATAGAAAATTGCTCGATTTTCTTCATCACCTACTGAACCGGCAGAAAATAAAGCCTCCAGCTCAATAAGCAACGCATCGGTGTGATAAGCCATCGTCTTATACAGGTTTACCAGATCAGGATTCACATCAGCGATCAGGTACTCGTCATAATCCGTATTCATCATGACAGCACAGGAACCGGCAAAAGGTTCTATCAGGCGCTTACCCTCCGGCAGATGGGGAAGCAACTGCGGCATAAGGCGGGCTTTGCTGCCCACCCACTTAAGCGGAGTTTTTACTGCCATGCTGCACCGCCTTTACTGCAAATCGCTGCGGCTTCTTCGCGGATTAACTCAATGATTTCCGTTGCGCTTAAACCTTCATTGGCTGCATGGGTGGCCAGCTTATCCAGACGGGTGGAACACAGATCAGCAGCAGCGGCTTTACCTTCCTGCGTGGCTTGGGTGAGCATAGCCAGCAGGTCAGTGCCTGATTTTGTTGCGGGTAAATCCTGACGTGTCATGTGCATTTTGGTTTCCTTAAGGCAAAAGAATCCCCGGCCACCTAAGCTGTGGCCAAAAAAAATCATGTTGTTAATTAGTGAAAAGCGGGTTGTACAGTGACGGCGGAATGGTTCGGTGCAGGAATAAGGTGCAGCTCGTACGTTGTCCGCCACCACTCCTGGATCAGTGCTTTAATTTCGCCAACACCCAACGCACCGGCCGTGTAGAAAATTGCGCGGATCCCAGCCAGCGCTTCAATCTGTGCTTCTTTGCTTTCGGCCTCGCGGTACACGCAGCACCAGAAAGCGGCATTGATTGCCAGCCAGTGACGCGGATTAGTCATGTGCTCAGTGTCATTAAAGAAGAACGGATGCAGCGCAATGCGACCGTTTTTGCTGGTGCTTTTCTCTGCAAACGCCACGGCATAATTATGTGGAACGCCCCACACGGCCAGCTCAGCCCCTAACGATTTACCTTCAACGGAAATAATGGCCATCAGAGATTCCCCTGTTGTTGTAACTTATGGACGATATGAGGCGCGATAATCATCTGCGGACCCCGATTGTTATTGATTGGATAAACCCGCTTTATTGGACGGTTCGCGGTACTTTTAGAAAAATCACTGTCACGCAATGACCCGAATCCATTCATCGTCAGACGCGCACGGGAAATGCCGCAGCGCAGCTGAATCATTGCCCGGTAATCCAGACGCTCAAACAGTTCCCGCCAGCAGCATTTGCTTAAGTGGGCTTTGAATACACTCAAGCCAGAATTAACAGCGGCGGCATGGAGAACTACCCCGCGCCATTCCGGTGTTAATTTGTCCCACCAGTCAGCAGCCTCACTGCTGGTATTGAAGTATTTGCGGCGAATCTTTTTAATCTGATCCAGTCCGCGCTGTTGCTGTTCCTGACTAATTGCCATAGCGCCCCCCTATCCCCCCAACCAGGCGACGGACTTTTGTAGGCAAGAAACGTAAAACCACCCCGCCTTTCATTCGAACAGACTCATGCGCATTGAATTTATACGTGTGGCCAGGATTCCAGCGCTGACCGTTCGGTAGTTCTATCCAGCCCGTTGAACCGCTTGGCCGTTGCATGGCTGGTGATTCTTTTTTGAGGTAAGTAACAAACGCTTTCATGGTGCTCCCTCACATCAAGCCGGTGGCGTTAGCCGTCACCAGATCCACCGCTGCGGCCAGAGCAGGCGCAGACTGGATACGGCTTTCAACGGTATACGCCAGCACGGATAAGCTACGGATTGCATCGCGAGCGCGATCCAGAATTTGTGTACGGCGGGCGGCGGTCATATGACCAGTTGATACGGCTTCCCCAGCAATTGCGCCCACACAGGCTGTGGCACTCAGTGCGCACAACTGCATGTTGCCTTCTGTGGCATTGTTCACTGGTACGGATGGAAGGCAGTTAATCTGCCCCAGCATTCCATCCAGTAAACGCGCATCTTCGGTGTAATCCGTAATAGCTAAAAGCTCGTCACAGGTTAAACGGTGTGGCTGTGCTGGATTCAATTTGTTGCGCAGGATCTGCGGCCTCATGCCAACAGCAGCGGCCACATCTTCCAGATTGTGCTCAATCGCAAATGCTCGGCAAGCCGCATCAAAGTGCGCATGTTTGGAGGTTTGATAATCAAACATAGTCATTGCCCTCAGTCGGTCTCAAAATCGAACTAATTGATGGACACGTTGCAATCTGAGAGCGCATCGACAGTCATAGCCGCAATGTTGATCATAACTTTTTCGCGCTTTTTATCTTTGCGTAAGCGGTGCCGTATCAAGCGACCATCCGCTAGCATGTCATTGATTGTGTCAATTGATAGCCCAGTAAGTTCGCTATATTTTTCAATTGATACGGAAGGAACAGTCAACGTGATTGAAATGTGAGGAGTCATGATGCAAGATTCCTTTTTAAGTAAGTAAACCGTGTCTAGCGGTGTTCAATAGTGAAGACTCCAAATGAGCTTCAGTAGCAATATTACGTCTCATTTGGAGTTTGTCAACATGTAAGGTTCCAAAGGAGCATTAATGGATTTTAACAATGGTGGCCGTGAGGCTATTCTTCGTATGCTTGAGGCCTACGGAGTAAGTACTCGTAAGGCTCTTTGTGAGCGGCTTGGGATTTCAACAAGCACGATGAGCACCAGATGGATGAGAGACGTGTTCCCTGCTGACTGGATAATAAAGTGCTCAATTGAGACCGGCGTCCCAGTTGAGTGGCTTTCATTTGGAACTGGGAGTCCTAAGCCACCTCAAAAATCTTTAGGTATCCAATCAGCAAATGAAAATGTTCTTGCTGATTTGTTTTCCGTACCTCGAAAAAAAATCAAAGATGGGAAATTATTAGATTCAAATTTTTACCTACTCGACAAAGCGTTGGTGCCAGATTCTTTGCGAAAACCTATCGTAATCATGGATTCAGATCAGCTCTATTTAGCTGATCAACATTTTCACGAAGTGACCGATGGTAAGTGGGTGGTAGAGATAGAAGGGAAAGTGAGTATTAGAGAACTTACGAGAATACCTGTAGGAAGAGTCAAGGTTGGAGCACCCAATCCATGCCATTCATTTGAATGCTTTATCAGTGAACTAAACCCAATTGCACGATGCCATTTTTACTTACTGGTCAATTTGAATTAAAACCGTTACTGACAAAGGAAATCGATATGTCACGAAGTTTTGCGGTCTGGGGGTGTAGGGATTATCATAGTAGTTCAGGCTCGACCTACAACTCTGAACATAAGAATTTCATTGAAGAGTTGCATATTAATTTTTGGAACATAAGCGCTCATAAATTTGGCTATTTAGATTTTGGCATCACATTCAAAAAGCCTGAAGATGAAACTATTGCTAAGCATGGGGCAATATGTATATTCCTACCATTCGAAAAAGAAAATAATTTTTTTTCTGATCTTAGTGAAAACCTTGAATCAAGCAGAGATCTCGTAACTGCAGTTTTCAATGAATACCTTATTGACACTAAAACAGTAGATGGTAGACATTTAAAATTAGTGCTCGCCAATAAAGGAGACTTAGTTGTTAATACTAAGTTATCATTTAGCGGCGGCGAGCTTGATCATAGAGTCAAGATAACAAAAATCCACAATGGCACCTTACTAGCCTTTAAACTCAAGGATTGTCTCTCTTCCGAAGATGCTTGCAATCACTATTTAAGATTCCGTGTCCAAATTAATAAAGAAGATATCGGTCTTTTAGTGAAAACATTTTACCCCAAAGATCTCTTCCTTAAGAGTAGTATTGAGCGGTCTGATATCATCGATTTTAGGGTTAATGAGCAAAGAAACCTGCCCTCCGAAATAGCCACAACTCTTGCTAGCGCCGCTTGTACCCCTTTGAAATGCCATATTTTTATAATCCGCGATATGGTTGATGACTGTTCCGCATCCGGTTCAAATTATAAAGGTTCAAGAATTTTAGAGTCTGAGACATGGACAAAATATTTTAGCAAAGGAGTATCTTTCGGGTCTCATGATCCAATGATATATCATTGGAAAATATCAAATGATATAAATTCGAGACTTAATGATTTTTCTGTCGTCGTAAAATTTAAAAACACGAAATCTAAACTAAGCAAAATATTTGCATACATTTTCTACGGCGCAGCAATAACATTTGTTATGAAATTTGTACCAACAGAAAGCTTAGATAAAAACCTATTTATTTACGGTTCACTATCGTTAATAGCATTATATATAATCGCACATTTCATTAAATTTAGAAAATGACTTTTCAATGAGACATGGAGATTAAAATGGAAAATTTAAAGCACATTAGTTTTAATGAAGTAAACTTTGACGATGCTTTTTTTGACTCATTGAAAGCTGACTATAAAGCTGGTTTTGTAGAATGGTTTCACAAAAAAGCAAAAGATCTAAGAGAAAAAGCATACGTGCTCTACAATGAGGATGATTCAATTGATGGATTCATGTATCTAAAAATTGAAGATGGCGAGGTTACTGATGTTAACCCTTCATTGGCTGATTTAAAACATCTCAAAATAGGGACCTTTAAGTTTAATACGAAAGGTACATTACGAGGTCAACGTTTTTTGAAAAAGATATTTGACCACGCATTAAGTGAAAAAGTGAACGATATATATGTAACAGTTTTTGATAAGCATGATTACCTGATTAAACTTTTTTTAAATTATGGGTTTATAAAATACGGAAAAAAAGAATCTGAAAATGGTATTGAAAATGTTTTAGTAAGAGAAATGAGCACCGATGATCTCACTGGAGACCTTCTTGCCGACTATCCCTTCATCAACAACAGACATAAAGAAAACAAATACTTACTATCTATTTATCCAGATTTTCATACTCGTCTATTCCCAGACTCAAAACTTATAACTGAATCTCCAGATATTATTACTGACGTGTCTCACGCTAACAGTATAAGAAAAATTTACATCTGCGCCATGCAAGATGTAGCAAATATAAAAATGCATGACATTCTCGTAATTTATCGAACTTCAGATAAAAAAGGTCCAGCTCATTATCGTTCTGTTGCTACATCTCTATGTGTCGTAGAAGATGTTAGAGATATTTTTTCATTCCCAACAGAGCAAGATTTTATTAAATATTGTGCTCGGTATAGTGTATTTACCGAAACAGAATTGAGAAGTTTTTATAAAACAAAGAAATACCCCTATATTATAAGTTTTACATATAATCTTGCTTTACCGAAAAGAATCACTCGTGCTAAACTAATAGAAGACGTTGGTTTAAATCCACAAGCATATTGGGGTGTATTAAAATTAACCGACAGAGAATTTGACAACATTATTAAACTTGGTGCTGTAGATGAAAGTATTATTGTCAATTAAACCTGAATTTGTTGAAAAGATTCTTGATGGAACAAAAAAGTTTGAGTTCAGAAAAGGAATCTTCAAAAATCCAGATGTTAAATCTGTGGTTATTTATTCAACAATGCCTGTAGGGATGATTGTTGCTGAGTTCGATATTGCTGATGTTATTGAAGATAAACCCAGCAATGTCTGGAAAAAAACCAGCCGTTATGCGGGTATCAGTAAACAATTTTTTGATTCTTACTTTCAAAGCAGGGATAAAGCCTTTGCGATTAAGATCGGTGATTTGAAAGTCTATGAACAACCACGTTTGCTAAGTTCATTAGGTGACAACATAACAGCACCGCAGTCATACCGATACCTATGATGTATAAGGTTCTTAACATCATACATTGACACTGTTTATACATACAGTAAAAATGCTCTCCAAAAGGAGGGCATTTTTTATGTCAGTACGAAAACTCACCACCGGAAAATGGATTTGTGAATGCTATCCCGCAGGTCGTAGCGGACGCCGCGTGCGTAGGCAGTTCGCTAGTAAAGGTGAAGCGTTAGCGTTTGAACGGCACATGATGGATGAGACTGAGGCGAAACCCTGGCTGGGCGAATCGGTAGACCGCCGGACGCTAAAAGATATCGTCGAACTCTGGTACAAGCTGCACGGAAAATCTCTGACCGCAGGCGAGCATGTTCACGACAAGCTGATCCTGATGGTCGATGCTCTCGGAAATCCCCTCGCCACTGATTTAACATCCAAAATGTTCGCGCACTATCGCGATAAACGCCTGACGGGTGAAATCTACTTTAGCGAAAAATGGAAGAAAGGAGCCAGCCCGGTAACTATCAATCTTGAGCAAAGCTATATGAGCGGAGTGTTTAGCGAGCTGGCACGACTTGGAGAATGGACTGCGCCAAACCCATTGGAGAACATGCGCAAATTCACCATCGCAGAAAAAGAGATGGCCTGGCTGACACATGAACAAATCACTGAGCTATTGTGCGACTGCAAACGCCAAAGCCCCCTACTCGCCCTAGTTGTCAAAATCTGTCTGAGTACCGGTGCCCGCTGGCGCGAAGCTGTAAACCTGACTCGTTCTCAGGTTACAAAATACCGGATCACATTTGTCAGGACTAAGGGCAAAAAGAACCGCAGCATTCCAATCAGCAAAGAGTTGTATGAGGAAATCATTGCCTTGGACGGTTTCAAGTTCTTTACTGACTGCTACTTCCAGTTTTTATCTGTGATGGAGAAAACTTCTATCGTGCTGCCGCGCGGTCAGCTTACCCACGTTCTGCGCCATACGTTTGCAGCACACTTTATGATGTCAGGCGGTAACATCCTTGCTCTTCAGAAAATCCTTGGTCACCACGACATAAAAATGACCATGCGCTATGCTCACTTGGCCCCTGATCACCTTGAAACAGCGCTGCGCTTTAACCCATTGGCTACCCTACCAAATGGCGACAAAGTGGCGGCAGCGGTTGGCATTGCCCCGTAATCGCCACTCCTTATCACTAACCTAACTTATTGATTATCTTGTAACTCATTGTTTTCACTAACCCGTTTACATAAATGGGTTTTTTGTTGCCTGAATTTTGCGATCGCTGACTCCCTCCCCCGAAACTCTCTCTCACATTTGCAGCATGCTGGTTATGACACATACTTTTAGTCAGAGCTAAATGGTAATAGGTGGTTGCTATGTTACTCGCAGGCAAAGTCGCGGTAATTTTCGGTGGCAGCGGCGCTATAGGCAGTGCAGTTGCGCATGCCATGGCGCGTGAAGGCGCCCATGTGTATCTGGGCGCGCGCAGTCAGGAAAAGCTGGATTGGGCGGCCAGTAGTATTCGAACCGCGGGCGGTGCCGTCGAAACCTTTGTCGCCGATGTCCTCGACGAATACGGCACCTCAAAACAAGTTACTCACCTTGCGCAGCAAACCGGTGGAATAGATGTGGCGGTTAACGCAACCGGCTTTATGCATGAACAGGGCAAACGCATCGAGGCGTTATCCCTTTCTGAGTTTATGAGCGGTATCACCCCTTTCCTCTCGGCGCAGTTCAATATCGCAAAAGCCGTAACGCCACACATGGGCGGCAATCGTGCGGGCGTCATTCTCACCGTTGTTGCGCCTGCGGCCCCGATGGCGATACCTGGACATCTGGGACACATCGTTGGCTGTGCGGGAACAGAGGCCTTTCTTAAAGCGCTCGCCAGCGAACTGGGGCCGGCGAATATTCGGGTCGTCGGCGTGCGCTCGCATGCGATTGTGGATGCCGTTCAGGCCGGTTCCTATACCGGGGAGATTTTTACCGCTAAAGCGCAGTCCATGGGTATTACCGTCGCACAATGGTTAGCTGGTGCGGCGCAAAGTACCATGCTTGGGCGTCTGCCTACGCTTGCACAAATCGCTGAGGTAATGACCTTTCTGGCTTCAGACCATGCCGGAGCAATCACCGCAACGGTGGTGAATATTACCGGCGGCGCTATACACAACTGACCGTTGCGGGCAACCCCGCAATACGCTCCACCATCAGCAAGATATCTTCTCGCCGCAGCGGCTTTTTGTCCGTGACAAAATGCAGCGTCATCCCTTCAATAAACGCATCCAGCGCCCGCGCCGTAACCGGAGCAAACCACTGCTCCAGCGTTTGTTGGCTGCGTAACATCCAGTTTTGCATCACCGTTTTTAGTGCCGGTTTACGGCTGGCGAAGGCATACAGCTGATACATGAGTTCCATGTTATCGGGTGTCGTGACCTGGGAGCTGTAAATCATATCGGTAATCGCATGGCAAGCCTGCGACGCATCCGCAACGTCGGCAAAAAAAGCCTGATACTGCAGCATCATCCTGTCAGTAAAACGGTCAAACGCCTCCATTAAAAGCTCATCAATTCCCGAAAAGTAATAGGTCATAGAACCCAAGGGCACCTGAGCAATTGTCGCAATCTTCCGATGTGTAACCGCATGAATACCGTGGGCTATTACCGCATCCAGAGTCGCCTGAACTATTTTTTCCCGCCGTTGCGGATCGTTCGCACGTCGCACTGCATTACCTCTTCTTGCATTTGTGTACAAATGTACACAACCTTGCTAAGGTTGTCTTCTTTCCTCTTTTCTTCGGCTCGAATTCATGACTGGCATCTCATCACGCAAAGCCTTAAGACGTCGCACCTGGGCACTGTTCACGTTCTTCTTTTTACCAGGATTATTAATGGCTTCCTGGGCAACGCGTACCCCTGCCATCAGAGATATCCTCTCCATCTCAACCGCCGAAATGGGCGCGGTGCTGTTTGGACTTTCAATTGGTTCGATGAGTGGCATTCTTTGTTCGGCCTGGCTGGTGAAACGATTTGGCACGCGTAAAGTGATCCGCACCACCATGTCTTGCGCAGTCCTCGGAATGGCAATCCTCAGCGTGGCGCTCTGGCTGCATTCCGCATGGCTTTTCGCATTTGGTCTGGGCGTGTTCGGCGCCAGCTTTGGCGCAGCAGAAGTTGCCATCAACGTCGAAGGTGCGGCTGTTGAGCGCGAAATGAATAAAACCGTACTGCCGATGATGCACGGTTTTTACAGCCTGGGAACGCTGGCGGGTGCCGGAGTCGGGATGATGCTTACCGCCTTCAGCGTACCGGCGACCGCGCATATCTTGCTGGCGGCGATGGTGGCTATCACCCCTATCTTCATCGCCATCAAAGCCATTCCTGACGGCACGGGTAAAAATGCCGCTGACGGGTCTCGCTCCGGCGAAAAAGGGCTGCCTTTTTATCGCGATATTCAGTTATTGCTGATTGGCGTCGTGGTGCTCGCAATGGCATTTGCTGAAGGTTCCGCCAACGACTGGCTTCCGCTGCTGATGGTGGACGGACATGGATTTAGCCCGACATCAGGCTCGCTGATTTATGCCGGATTTACGCTGGGCATGACCGTTGGACGATTTACCGGCGGCTGGTTCATCGACCGCTACAGCCGCGTCGCGGTAGTGCGCGCCAGTGCGCTTATGGGGGCTCTTGGGATTAGCCTGATTATTTTTGTCGACAGCACTTGGGTGGCGGGTGTTTCCGTTATTCTGTGGGGACTCGGCGCATCACTGGGCTTCCCACTGACCATTTCGGCTGCCAGCGACACCGGCCCCGATGCGCCAACCCGCGTCAGCGTTGTCGCCACTACCGGCTATCTGGCATTCCTGGTTGGACCACCGCTGCTGGGCTACCTGGGTGAACACTACGGCCTGCGTAGCGCTATGCTGGTGGTGCTGGCGCTGGTGCTTGTCGCCGCCATCGTCGCGAAAGCGGTGGCAAAACCGGATCTCAAAAACACCACTGTGATGGAGAACAGCTAATGCGTATCAAACTGATTGCAGTCGACATGGACGGCACATTTTTAAGCGACCAAAAAACCTATAATCGTGAGCGCTTTATGGCGCAATATCGCCAGATGAAAGAACAAGGGATCCGCTTTGTGGTCGCCAGCGGCAACCAGTATTACCAGCTCATCTCCTTTTTCCCTGAACTGGCCAGTGAAATCTCATTTGTCGCCGAAAACGGCGGATGGGTGGTCAGTGAAGGGGAAGATGTCTTTAACGGCGAGCTGGGAAAAGACGATTTCCAGGCGATTGTGGAACATCTGCTGACACGTACGGACATCGACATTATCGCCTGCGGTAAAAATAGCGCCTATACCCTGAAGCGGTACAGCGATGAGCATAAGACGGTTTCCGCCATGTATTATCATCGTCTTGAATTTGTGGATAATTTTGACAACCTCAACGACATTTTCTTCAAGTTCGGGCTAAATATTTCAGACGATCGTATCCCCCAGGTGCAGGCTGACCTCCATGAGGCGATTGGCGACATTATGGTGCCGGTACATACCGGCTACGGCAGCATCGATTTAATTATACCCGGTGTGCATAAGGCAAACGGGCTGCGTCTGCTGCAACAACGCTGGAATATTACCGACGATGAGGTTGTTGTGTTTGGCGATGGCGGCAATGATATTGAGATGCTGCGTCAGGCAGGATTTAGTTTTGCAATGGCGAACGCCCATGAGCCGGTTATCCAGGCGGCAAAATATCGCGCAGGGTCGAACAACGAAGAGGGCGTGCTGGATATTATCGACCGCGTGTTAAAGAATGAAGCACCGTTTACGCAATAACGCCTTAGCACAGACGGCAACAAAATGATGGCATGATCTATTCATAATCCGCCTCAAATTAACCCGCTGGATTATTACCTCCAGTGAATATTCAGACGAGCGGATTATGAAGAAAAGTGTACTGATAGCGACATTGTTACTGGGTTTTGCGGGGACAACATTTGCGCAAAGCGTTACCGTTGATGTACCAAGCGGTTATAAGGTGGTGGTAGTGCCCTCTTCCGTCAGCGTTCCGCAGGCGGTGAGCGTTACCACAGCGCCACAAACGGTGTATGTTGCTCCGGCGCCTGCCCCGGCGCCTGTCTATCGCGCACATCCTTATGCGCGACATGTTGCAAGCGTCGGTGAAGGAATGATCATCGAACACCAGATTGACGATCACCACTAAGTTTTTGCCTGGCCCGGGCAACCGGGCTTTAACCTTCCCGTGAATCCCCTACCCGTTTATCTTTCAGGAAGATAACCATCAGAATCACCCACAGTACGCCGCTTGCCAGATTGAACAGGCTGAACAAGCCGTTTCCTCCGAGCAGATAAGCGTGTTTACTCAGCTCAATACCGACGGTAAAAATCAGCATCTGCAACATACCCATGGCGGCAGAAACCGTGCCCTTACTCATTTCACTGGCAAACAGCGTCAGACGTACCAGTCCCGCATTCGCCACGCCAATACCAAATGCATAGATGCTTAAACCCGCCGTCATCCATAGATAAGCATGGGATGACACCACCGTGGCCGCAGCGGCAATCACCAGCCCGACGGCGATTGGCCAGCCGCCCATGATAATCAGCGAACGTACGGTTTTTCGCGAGGTCAGGCGCGCCAGTACCAGGTTACCGGCAATCAACGCGCCAAAAATCGGTACCTGCAACAGGCCATATTCGTAGCTGCTGAGATGTTCACCGCTGATGATAATAATCGGGGACTGCGCAATCCACGCCAGTAACGGCAGGCTGACAAAACCCAATGCCAGCGCGCCTGCAACGAAGCGCACGTTCCTCAGCACCAGCTTATAATCTTTGCCCAGCTCTTTAATCGACAGCTTTTCACCAAGCCGGGTTGCCGTCTCCGGCATCGCGCGTTGCAGACCAAAAAAAGAGATGGCGGCCAGGGCGGCAAACAGGATAAACATCCCTTCCCACGGCAGAACATGTACCCAGGCTGCACCGACCAACGGCCCCAGCAGGGGCGCAATCAACGCTACGTTTGCCATCAGCGCGGTAATTTTTATGCACACCGCTTCTTCAAAGGATTCCTGAATTGCGGCGTAACCCACCGCGCCAATAAAGCACAGGCTTATCCCTTGTAAAAAACGCAGGAAGGTAAATTGCTCAATATTCTGCGCAAGCAGGGTTGCAAGGCAGGTCACAATGAACCAGAGCACGCCGGTTAACATCACCGGGCGACGTCCAATTCGATCCGACAGCGGTCCTAATAACCACTGCAAAAACATGCCGCCAGCCAGATAGGCGGTCATGGATGTGGGCACCCAATCTAATCCGGCATTATATTGCTCCACCACCGCCAACATTCCGGGCTGGATCATATCGTTGCCGATATAAGTAGAGAATTCGTAAAGCACCAGACAGAGAGGGAAAAGTAATGCCTGACGCCCCAAACGGGCGCCTGAAGATAAACGGTTCTGCATGCAGTCTCTTAACTATAGAAAAATCGCGCAAAGTGTAATAAATGCGCCGTACTGGTGATAGTGAATTATGTGATTTGAAAGCAAATTGCGCACATTTTTACACTCATTTGCTCAGGAACATTTTGCGTTAAGGTTAATTTAAGTTGAGACCGCTATCATGTTCAATAAGTCTCATTAATTGTCTGAAAAATAGTCATTTAACAGACAAATAAGACAAGACCGCTTTTTATCCCGTGAAAGCAATTTTATGCTCTCCCCTCTTGGGCCTTTTTAACGATTACACTGAGTCTGGACGTTATGCTGGAAAATCTGAACAACTCACTTTTTTATCTCATCAATGCCACGCCGGACTCTGCGCAATGGATGATATCGCTTGCCATTTTTATTGCCAAAGACCTGATTAACATCGTACCGCTGTTAGCCGTTGTGCTTTGGCTTTGGGGGCCGCGGGCCCAGGTTACTCTCCAGCGCCAGTTAGTTATAAAAATGGCGATTGCGCTGATCGTCGGTCTGACGATTTCATGGCTGATGGGGCATCTGTTCCCTCACGATCGTCCGTTTGTTAACCACATCGGTTACAACTTCCTGCATCATGCGGCGGATGACTCTTTCCCGAGCGATCACGGTACGGTTATCTTTACCTTTGCACTGGCTTTCTTGTTCTGGCATCGCCTGTGGACGGGCGCTCTGCTGATGGTCGTTGCTGTGGCGATTGCCTGGTCGCGGGTCTACCTTGGCGTACACTGGCCGCTGGATATGCTGGGAGGATTACTCGTCGGGCTGATTGGCTGCCTGAGCGCCCAGATGATCTGGCAGCGGTTTGGCACGCCCCTGTACCTCGGCTTGCAAAATTGCTATCGCGCCTGCTTCGCTCTGCCCATCCGTAAAGGCTGGGTGCGTGACTAACCCACGGTAAAAAGAGTAGTATTAAGCGCGATACTGAGCACTTATTCTACTCTCCAGGGGAACTATGGAAACTCGACGCGACGAGCGTATTGGTCAATTACTGCAGGCGCTGAAACGCAGCGATAAATTACACCTCAAAGAAGCCGCGACGCTGCTGGGCGTATCTGAGATGACCATTCGTCGCGACCTGAATAATCACGATGCTCCCGTCGTCTTGCTCGGGGGCTATATTGTTCTGGAACCCCGCAGCGCCAATCACTATTTAATCAGCGATCAAAAATCCCGACTGGTTGATGAAAAGCGCCGTGCCGCCCAGATGGCGGCAAGCCTCGTGCAGGCACATCAGACTATCTTTTTCGACTGTGGTACCACCACGCCGTGGATCATTGAGGCTATCGACAATGAATTGCCTTTCACCGCAATCTGCTACTCGCTGAATACGTTTCTGGTGCTGCAGGAAAAACCGCAGTGCCGCGTCATTCTGTGTGGTGGCGAATTCCATGCCAGCAACGCAATTTTCAAACCGCTTGATTTCCAGGAAACGCTGAACAACCTGTGCCCGGATATCGCTTTTTATTCCGCAGCTGGCGTTCATATTGAGAAAGGCGCGACCTGTTTTAACCTGGAAGAGCTACCGGTGAAACACTGGGCGATGTCGATGGCGCAGCATCACGTGCTGGTGGTCGATCACAGCAAATTTGGTAAGGTGCGTCCTGCGCGGATGGGTGAAGTAAAACGCTTTAATACCATCGTCAGCGATAGCCGTCCTGACGAGGCGTTTGTTGAGTACGCGAAAGCGCAACGTATCAAACTGATGTATTAAGCGATACTGCCGGATGGCGATAGCGTCATCCGGCAAACGCTAAGCTTAAGAGAACCAGCCGCCAAACCACTGATGGAATTTCATCATCACAAAGTCCCACATGCGACTAAAGAATCCCCCCTCTTCCACGGCCTCCATCACCATCAGTGGACGCTGCTCGATGGATTTCCCGTTCAACTGGAAGTCGATAGTTCCCACAACCTGGCCTTTCTTCAGCGGCGCGGTTAACTGTGGTTCGGTCAGGGTAAAGCTGGCCTTCAGGTTTTTGAGCTGACCACGCGGGATAGTCACCGAGCCCGCTTCTCCGGCGCCCAAATTAACTTCACTCTTATCGCCAAACCAGACGCGCTGCGTCACGAAAGTGGCATCCGGTTTAATCGGCGTAACGGTTTCAAAGAAGCGGAAGCCCCAGGTCAGCAGCTTTTCTGACTCATTAAAACGAATGCGGTCGGTTTTCGCCCCCAACACCACGGAGATCAGGCGCATATCCCCTTGGGTCGCGGAAGCGACCAGGTTGTATCCCGCCCCGGCCGTGGTACCGGTTTTCATACCGTCCACGTTCAGGTTGGTGCTCCACAACAAACGGTTGCGGTTCGGCTGGCGGATTTTATTAAAGGTAAATTCTTTCTCTTTGTGGATAGCGTACTCTTCCGGTACATCGTGGATTAGCGCCTTCCCGAGCAGGGCCATATCACGTGCGGTACTGAACTGTCCTGCCGCATCCAGGCCATGCACGGTCTGGAAAGTGGTATTGGTCAGCCCCAGTTTTTTCGCGTAGCCGTTCATCAGACCAATGAAGGATTCCTGGCTGCCGGCAACGTAATCAGCCAGTGCGATACAGGCATCGTTACCAGACTGGATGATAACGCCTTTGTTCAGATCGGACACTGCAACCTGATCGCCGGGCTTGAGGAACATAACCGACGAACCGCGCAGGGCCGGATTACCGGTCGCCCAGGCGTCTTTGCCCACGGTAACCATGTCGTTGAGGTTAATTTTCCCGGCCTTCAGCGCCTGACCGACTACATAGCTGGTCATGATCTTGGTCAGACTGGCAGGATCCAGTTTCTCATCAGCATTACCTTCCGCCAGTACCTTACCGCTGGCGTAATCCATTAGGATCCACGCGCGCGCGTCGACGCTCGGTGGGGCCGTTGGTTGCTCCGCCGCTTGTACGCTCGGCGCCAAAAGGATTAAGAGTGCAGAACCTGCAGCAAAGCTGCGAAGTGAAGAGAAGTATTGCGTCATAAATGCCACCCGAGTATCCATTCCAAAAAACCACGTCATACCACACCGTGTTTACACAAAACCAGCCAGGCGACCCTGGCCAACCCATGCAGAAAAGGTCTGATGGATGACGTGTAAAATAAGTGCGGTGAGTAATAACGCACTAACGAGCTTAAAGAAACCGTAAGTTGGTAAAGTTTTTAAAGTTTATGCAATAACACCGCGCTGCGCTGCTCCCGGCACGATTTTTTTAGACTTTGTTGCGTAAATATTAGGTTTACCCCACCATGTGGGCTAGTCAGATGGCATCTGCAGCCATAAAGCTGCTCAATTAATTTGCGGGGTTACTATGATTACACTGTGGGGTCGCAATAACTCGACCAACGTAAAAAAAGTATTGTGGACGCTCGAGGAACTGGAACTGCCGTATAACCAAATTCTGGCGGGCGGACAGCATGGCGGTAACCGCGATGCCGACTATCTGGCACTCAACCCGAACGGACTGGTCCCGCTACTACGCGATGATGAAACGGACGTTGTTCTGTGGGAATCCAATACCATTGTCCGCTATCTGGCAGCTCAGTACGGACAAAAGCGTTTGTGGATTGACGCCCCGGCCGCGCGCGCCGTCGGTGAAAAATGGATGGACTGGGCAAACCAGACGCTAAGTCCTGCGCATCGGGTTATCTTGTTTGGCCTGGTCAGAACCCCTGCCGAGAAACGCGACATGGCGGCAATCGAGGCGGGTAGTCAGGTGTGCGATAACCTGTTTGCCATTCTGGATAACGCGCTGGCGGACCAGCCATGGTTCTCCGGGGCTGAATTTGGCACTGCCGATATCGCCGTTGCGCCGTTCATCTATAACCTGTTCAACGTTGGTCTGAGCTGGACCCCGCGCCCACATCTGGAGCACTGGTATCAGCAACTGACCGAACGTCCGGCGTTTCAAAAAGTCGTGATGATCCCGGTCAGCTAACTCAATCAGGGACTCACTTTCAGTAATTCCCCGTCGGACTCGTCGGTTAGTACGTATAAGTACCCGTCTGGTCCGACGCGCACATCACGGATCCGTTGTCCCCTTTCCTGCAACAGACGCCCCTCTTCGGTGACGGCATTCCCTTTGACGCTCAGCACGATCACTTCTTTATCTTTCAACGCGCCAATGAATAACTTCTGCCGCCACTGTGGGAAGGTATCGCTATTATAAAAAGCCATTCCGCTGACCGCCGGTGACTTTTCCCAGTAAAAGATGGGTTGCTCTGTACCAGCAACAATTGGGCCTTTTGCTTCGGGAATTTTAAGACCACTGTAGTTAACGCCCCAGGTCGCAAGCGGCCAGCCGTAGTTTTTCCCTTTCTCCGGGATATTGATTTCATCGCCCCCGCGTGGACCATGCTCATTGAGCCATAGCGTATCGCTCCAGGGATTCATCGCCATCCCCTGCGGGTTGCGGATACCATATGACCAAATCTCTGCCCGTGCTCCTGCCCTCTTCACAAACGGATTATCCGGCGGAATTTTTCCCTCATCGGTCAGTCGTACGACCTTGCCCTGCAGCTTATCCAGATCCTGGGCGGTAGAACGTTGATTATTTTCACCAAGACCAATAAACAGATAACCGTTGCCATCAAAAACCATACGTCCGCCAAAATGGTTTCCGCTGGAGAGCTTCGGCTGTTGGCGAAAAATGGTCTGGAACCCTTGCAGATGTTTGAGATCGTCGCTCAGTCGTCCGTAACCAACCGCTGTCCCGGCGTTACCTTCACTGTCAGCTTCAGCAAAGCTAAGCCACACCCGGCGAGATTGTTTAAAATCCGGTGCTAATGCCACATCAAGCAATCCCCCCTGACCATTCGCCCAGACTTTGGGTACGCCGGTTAGCGGGTCGGAAAGCCCCTTTCCAGACTGCCAAAGTCGAAGCTGGCCGCCTTTGAGCGTAATGAGCATACCGCGATTGTCGGGTAAAAACGCCAGCGACCACGGATGATCGAGTTTCGTTTGCAGCACTTCCACCTCTACCGCGGCGGGATAAGAGGAAAATAGCGCGAGTGGGACAGCACAGAGAAAGAGTCGACGCATAACACCTCCTTAATGGCTCTGCATAAAGCGTAGCCAGCAAGGGGAATTATCCCGCCACATTTACATAATCTTAACGAAAAGGGGGAGCGCCCTCCCCCTGATTCAGACGTGTTCCAGCGTTGGATAAGATTGCAAACACTGGATACTTAGCGTCAGCGTTGTCAGGCAGTTTTCCAGTTTCTCTGCGTTAACGGCGATAAAGGTTGGACAATCGTGATGTCCACTCATAAGACAAACAGCGGCGGCGGCTAACGCCCCTTCAGCACGATGAAGGGCATTCCACTCTTCCTGATCAAGATGCATACCGTGAAGCTGTGATTGCTCGTGCAATTCGCGATTCAGTACAAAAAAATTATCACGCAGACGATCGCTCTCGCTGACTGACATGTAGCCTTTCGCTTTTCTCAACAGCAGATAAGCGGCAAGTTCGACACGGGCGTTTATCAATTTGTTGAGAAGATCGGTTCTCAGTCTGTCAACAACCATACTTTGTTCCTCCTCTTTCCAACTATGGTGCAACTTAATAGTATGGTCATTTTTTGAACAAAGTCGTGTCCAGGATCAATCCATCACCGAAAATTAACACAATTTACAAATAATCTTTAATTCCACGCCGGGCGTGGCGACTGATGGTATGAGATTGCGATACAATTTTTATTCAGAACTCTGTAGAATCCGTGCCCTGAATATTCCAATAACTGAACAATTTTTACGCTATGAGCAATGTAACCCACCAGCCGAAAATCGGCTTTGTCTCCCTCGGCTGCCCGAAAAACCTCGTCGATTCTGAACGCATCCTGACCGAACTTCGTACCGAAGGCTATGATGTTGTGCCAAGCTACGACGACGCGGATATGGTTATCGTTAACACCTGTGGCTTTATCGACAGCGCGGTTCAGGAGTCGCTGGAAGCAATCGGCGAAGCGCTGAACGAAAACGGCAAGGTGATCGTCACCGGCTGTCTGGGCGCGAAAGTCGATCAGATCCGTGAAGTCCACCCGAAGGTGCTGGAAATCACCGGGCCGCATAGCTACGAACAGGTTCTGGAGCACGTTCACCACTATGTGCCCAAACCAAAGCACAACCCGTTCCTGAGCCTGGTTCCTGAACAGGGCGTCAAGCTTACTCCGCGTCATTATGCCTATCTGAAAATTTCTGAAGGCTGCAACCACCGCTGCACGTTCTGCATTATTCCGTCGATGCGTGGCGATCTGGTGAGCCGTCCGATTGGCGATGTCCTCAGCGAAGCCAAACGTCTGGTGGATGCGGGCGTAAAAGAGATACTGGTTATTTCTCAGGATACTTCCGCGTACGGCGTGGATGTGAAGCATCGCACCGGTTTCCATAACGGCGAGCCGGTCAAAACCAGCATGGTTGATCTGTGCGAGCAGTTATCAAAACTGGGGATCTGGACTCGTCTGCATTACGTCTATCCCTACCCGCACGTTGATGACGTGATCCCACTGATGGCGGAAGGGAAAATCCTGCCGTACCTGGACATCCCGCTGCAGCATGCCAGCCCGCGTATTCTTAAGCTGATGAAACGCCCAGGCTCCGTGGACAGACAACTTGCACGCATCAAACAGTGGCGTGAAATCTGCCCTGAACTGACGCTGCGCTCAACCTTCATTGTCGGTTTCCCGGGTGAAACGGAAGAAGACTTCCAGATGCTGCTCGACTTCCTGAAGGAAGCGCGTCTGGACCGCGTGGGCTGCTTTAAATACAGCCCGGTAGAAGGCGCTGGCGCCAATGACCTGCCGGACCAAATCCCGGAAGAGGTGAAAGAGGAACGCTGGAACCGCTTTATGCAATTGCAACAGCAAATCTCCGCTGAACGTTTGCAGGAGAAAGTGGGCCGCGAAATTCTGGTTATCGTTGATGAAGTTGACGAAGAAGGCGCGATTGGCCGCAGCATGGCTGACGCCCCGGAAATCGACGGCGCGGTATACCTGAATGGCGAAACCAAGGTGAAACCTGGCGATATCATCCGCGTGAAGGTCGAAAACGCTGATGAATACGATCTGTGGGGCACCCGCGTTTAAATAAGCGCAACCCAACTGTAGGCCGGATAAGCGTTACGCCTTATCCGGCCCTGTGATTTATCCTTTAATTTTCGGGTCCAGCGCGTCGCGCAGACCATCTCCGAGTAAGTTAAACGCCAGCACCGTCAGGAATATCGCCACCGCCGGGAAAATCGCCACGTGCGGCGCGATCACCATATCAGCGCGGGCTTCATTGAGCATTGCCCCCCACTCCGGGGTCGGCGGCTGCGCACCCAATCCCAGAAATGACAGGCTCGCAGCAGAGATAATCGACGTGCCAATTCGCATGGTAAAAAAGACCACGATCGATGAAACCGTACCCGGCAAGATATGGTTGAAGATGATGGTCGCATCGCTGGCGCCAATACTGCGCGCGGATTCAATAAAGGTCTGCTGCTTTAGCACCAGCGTATTTGCGCGCACCAGCCGCGCGAAGGCCGGAATGGAGAAAATGGCCACGGCAATAATCACGTTTGCAATGCCGCTGCCCAGCACGGCGACCACGGCTATCGCCAGCAAAATACCCGGAAAGGCGAACAGCACATCGCAGATACGCATAATCAGTCGATCCCACCAGCCTTCGAAGTATCCCGCCAGCAGACCCAGCACGGTGCCAATCGCTGCGCCAATAAATACGGCAAAGACCCCCGCCGCCAGCGAGATTTGCGCCCCCACCAGCACGCGGCTAAAAATATCCCGCCCCAGCGAGTCAACGCCGAACCAGTGCAGCATCGACGGTCCGTCATTCAGACGGTCATAATCGAAGTAATTCTCAGCATCAAATGGCGTTAACCAGCGAGCAAAAATCGCCACCATTATCAGCAGCAGGACAAATAACCCCGCTAACATCGCCATGCGCTGGCGACGGAAACGACGCCAGAATTCATGCCACGGCGTGCGTATCTGCTCAGGCTTAACAAGGGGCATCGCATTTAAAATCGCCTGTCGGCGCCAGTTAAAAAATCGCATCCTTACTTGTACCTGATAGCCGGATTAATGGCGGCATAGAGCACATCCACCACTAAGTTAATAAGAATAAACTCCAGAGAAAACAACAGCACCTCGGCCTGAATCACCGGGTAGTCGCGCATTTCGACTGAGTCCACCAACAGCCGCCCAAGCCCTGGCCAGTTAAACACCTTTTCAACCACAATCGAGCCGCCAAGCAAAAAGCCAAACTGTAGCCCCATCATGGTGACCACCGGGATCATCGCATTACGCAAACCATGTTTTAACACCACCCAGGTTTCACTCACCCCTTTGGCCCGCGCGGTACGCATATAGTCTTCACTGAGCACATCGACAAACGAAGCGCGGGTAAACCGGGCTAACACCGCAGCCACCGCCGCACCCAGGGTAATAGACGGGAGGATATAGTGCCGCCAGGTATCAGCGCCAACGGTGGGTAACCAGCCAAGCTCAACGGAGAATATCTGCATGAGCAGCATGCCAAGCGCAAACGCCGGGAAAGAGATCCCGGTGACGGCGAGCGTCATACTCAATCTGTCCGGCCAACGATTACGCCATACAGCAGCAATGATCCCTGCCGTCATGCCGAATAACACCGCCCACGCCATGCTGGCAATGGTCAGCCATAGCGATGGCATAAAACGACTGGCTATCTCTTCGGAGACCGGGCGACGAGAAACCATTGAGGTTCCAAAATCGCCTTGCAACACGTTAGTAATGTAATGCCAGAACTGAATATGCAGCGGCTGGTCCAGACCCAACTGCTGACGCACCAGTTCGATCACCTCAGCATCAGCCTCCGGTCCGGCAATCAGTCGGGCCGGATCGCCGGGTAGCAGGTGAACAAATAAAAATACCAGCACCGCTACAATCAACAGAGTTGGAATCAACCCCAGCAGGCGCTTGAAAACATAGTTAAGCATCACACTCCCTTCGCCGGCCCCTGCGTGGCGGGGCCGGATGAATAGCTTATTTTAAATCCGCATCATCAAAGCTAAATCCGGTATCCGGCATGATCCAGAACCCGGTCAATCTGGTGTTGTGCGCCGAAATCAGTTGTTCCACTACCAGTGGGATCCACGGCGACTCTTTCCAGATAATATCCTGCGCATCCTTGTACAGCTTCGCTTTCTGGGCCGGATCGTTGGTTTGCAACGCTGCTGCTAAATCACTGTCCACCTGCTTATTGCTGTAGAACGCCGTATTAAACAGCGTTGGCGGCCAGTTTTGAGATGCAAACAGCGGTGACAGCGCCCAGTCTGCTTCACCCGTAGAGGCAGACCAGCCGGTGTAGAACATGCGTACCCCGCTCTCTTTCTGCGCTTTACCTTCGACTTGCGCCGCGCGCTGACCGGCATCCATCGCCGTCACCTGAGCCTTAACGCCCACTTGCGCCAGTTGCTGCTGGGTAAATTGCAGCACTTTCTGCGCGGTACTATGGTTATGAGAAGACCATAGCGTGGTGGTAAAACCGTTCGGATAACCCGCTTCTTTCAGCAGTTCGCGCGCTTTTGCCGGGTCGTATGGCCATGGCGTATAGCTTTGCGCATAGGCGATCGACGGAGGGAGAACGCCGGTTGCTGGCGTCGCGTAACCGGCAAACGCCACTTTCACCAGCGCCTGACGGTTGATGGCATAATTCAGCGCTTCACGCACCTTCGGGTTATCGAACGGTTTTTGCGTGACGTTCATGCTGATGTAACGCTGCATAATAGACGGACTGGCCACCAGTTCCAGGTTTTTATTCTTCGCCAGTAGCGCCGCCTGCTCGTAAGGGATCGGGAAGGCAAACTGCGCTTCCCCGGTCTGCAGCATTGCCGCACGCGTGTTGTTGTCGGTCACCGGACGCCAGGTAATCGTATCCAGCTTTGGCAGCCCTTGCTGCCAGTAACCCGCGAACTTCTTAACCTTTACAAAATCCGTCTGATTCCAGGTCTCAAGCTGATACGGCCCGGTCCCCACGGGATGAAAACCGATCTCCTTGCCGTATTTCTCCAGCGCGGCGGGAGAGATCATCGCCGTAGCCGGGTGCGCCAGAATATTGATAAATGCAGAGAACGGCTGCTTCAGCGTTATCTTCACCGTCGACGGATCGACGACCTCGGTTTTATCTATATTCTTATACAGGTTGTAGCGTTTCAGATGGTTTTCCGGGTTGCTGGCCCGGTCGAGGTTAGCTTTAACCGCATCGGCGTTGAAGTCGGTGCCGTCCTGAAACTTCACACCCTGTCGCAGCTTAAGGGTATAAGTCAGGCCATCATCAGAAACCGTATAACTCTCCGCCAGCACATTTTTCAGCTTCATCTCTTTATCAAGGCCAAACAGCCCCTGGTAAAAGGACTTCGCTACCGCCTGCGACAACGTGTCGTTTGCGTCGTAGGGATCGAGGGTGGTGAAATTGGATCCTACCGCCACTACTACATCTTTGGCGGCCCAGCCAGGTGTGGCGGCCAGCGCAGAGGCCACTCCCACAGCAACCAGCCATTTTCGAGCAACAATTTTTGTCATGTTATTCTCCTTAAACCCTGCCTGCCTGTTATAAACGCGAAAGCGCATTTTCTGGTTGCCCACGCGCAACATAATGCCCCGGGCCAACTTGCTGGAGTGAAACGGGGGAAATCTCTTCACCGCGTTTGCGGATATTACTGGGGATATCATCCGACAGCAGCACGCGCTGGGGCCGGTGATGTGAGGGATCGGCGACCGGGACTGCCGCCATCAGTTTGCGGGTGTACGGATGCTGCGGATTTTCAAACACCGCGCGTCGGGTGCCGATCTCGACGATTTGCCCAAGGTACATCACCGCCACCCGATGACTGATCCGCTCCACCACCGCCATATCGTGGGAAATAAACAGGTACGCAATCCCCATTTCTCGTTGGAGGTCGAGCAACAGGTTGATAATTTGCCCGCGAATTGAGACATCCAGCGCCGAAACTGACTCATCGGCAATAATCACCTTGGGATTGAGCGCCAGCGCCCGGGCAATACAGATCCGCTGACGCTGCCCACCGGAAAACTCATGCGGATAGCGCCAGGCATGCTCAGGGAGCAATCCTACGCGTTCCAGCAGCCATGCAACCCGTTTTGCCGCCGCATCGCCTTGCAGTAGCCCATGCACCCGCAGCGGTTCTAAAATGGAATATCCCACGGTCTGACGCGGATCGAGCGAAGCATAGGGGTCCTGAAAGATAAATTGAATATCCCGACGCAGCGGCTGTAGCTTACTGGCGGCCAGGGTATCGATACGCTGTCCGTTGAAAACAATCTCCCCGCGTTGAGACTCGACCAGACGTAGCAGCGCCCGACCGGTGGTGGATTTCCCGCAGCCTGACTCCCCCACCAGCGAGAGCGTCTCTCCGGGCCACAGGTCAAAGCTGACGTTTTCCACCGCATGCACCTCGCGGGTCACCCGATTAAGAATGCCGCTGCGCAGCGGAAAACGCGTCACCAGATTACGTACCTGCAAAATAGGCTCGCCTTCAACCACGGTATCCTGTTCAGTCTGTGGTTCTACATGACTGGGATCGTGTAACGAAATGAGTGGAAACCGGCGCGGGTACGCTTGTCCGGTCATCGCCCCAAGCTGCGGCACGGCTGCCAGCAGCGCTTTGGTGTAAGGATGCTGGGGAGCGTGAAAAATCTGCTCAACGCTGCCGGTTTCTACCGCCTCGCCCTGATACATCACCAGCACGCGATCGGCAATATCCGCCACGACGCCCATATCGTGGGTAATAAAGATCACTCCCATCGACATATCCTGCTGCAACACTTTTATCAGTTGCAGGATCTGTGCCTGAATAGTGACATCCAGCGCGGTAGTCGGCTCATCGGCAATTAAAACCGCAGGGCGACACGATAGCGCCATAGCGATCATTACCCGCTGGCGCATGCCGCCAGAAAGCTGGTGCGGATAGCGCGATAAAATAGCCTTCGCCTCGGGGATACGCACCTGGTCGAGCATCCGTTTCGCTTCCACCATCGCCTCTTCGTGGCTGGCCCCCTGATGCAAACGAATTGACTCAGCAATCTGCTCACCTACGGTAAATACCGGATTAAGCGATGTCATGGGCTCCTGGAAGATCATGGCGATATCCGCGCCACGCACGTGACGCATCCGCGACGCGCTCTGTTCACCCAGCTCAATAACCTGTCGGTTACGGCGTCGAAGGAGCATTTCATCGCAGCTCACCTCGCCGCCTGACTGTTCAATCAAACGCATTAGCGACAAGGCTGTTACCGACTTTCCTGAACCGGATTCACCCACTATCGCCAGCGTTTCACCACGCTTCAGGCGAAATGACAGATTACGCACCGCACTGATGCGCTGTTGCTCCTGTTCAAAGGCAATGTTCAGGTTGCTGACTGCCAGCACGTCGCAGGCGTCAAGCTCATCACTGTGTGGCAACGGTATCTCCTTTTTCCCGATAAATACCGGTGGTTGGCGTATCGCCTGCATATCCCCAAGCACGGTACATGCCTTCGCTGTTAAACGGCAAGGCGACGTTGCCCTCGTGATCGACGGCAATTAAACCGCCGCTACCGCCGAGCGCCGGTAATTTTTCCATTACTACGCGTTCGCACGCCTCCGATAAACTCAGGCCGCCATAGTCCATCAACGCCGCAATGTCATAGGCCGCCAGCGCACGAATAAAGACTTCACCGGTTCCGGTGCAGGAAACGGCCACACTTGCGTTATTGGCATAACAGCCTGCGCCGACCAGCGGACTGTCACCTACCCGCCCCGGTAATTTGTTGGTCATTCCGCCGGTCGATGTTGCCGCCGCCAGATTGCCAAACATATCCAGCGCGACCGCACCCACAGTACCCATTTTGTTGTTTTCATCCAGCGGGGTCGCGCTATGATCCAGCACCGTTTCCCCCGCCGATTGCGCTGCCAGCAGTTGAGCGTAGCGTTCTGGCGTCGAGAAAATATCCGCCGAAACGCGCTCCATCCCCTGCGCAATGGCAAAGTTTTCAGCCCCTTCACCTATCATCATGACGTGGGGGCTGTGCTCCATCACCAGGCGAGCCGCGAGAATTGGATTGCGCAGATGGCTAACCCCGGCGACGGCTCCCGCGTTTAGCGTATTACCGTCCATCACACAGGCGTCCAGTTCATGGGTTTCATCACGGGTATACACCGCGCCAATTCCGGCATTAAACAACGGACACTCCTCCAACAAACGCACGGCTTCGGTGACCACATCCAGTGCGCTACGACCGTCTTCAAGCATCCGTTGGCCGGTTTCAACGATATCCGACAGCGCTTGTATATAACGCAATTCTTGCTCCTGGCTCAGTAACGCGCGGGTGATAGCCCCTGCGCCGCCGTGAATTGCAATGACTGCTTTACCCATTTTATTCGTCCATTAGGTGGCGGGTACCGGGGGGTTATAACTATCAGAATTTCGGTGACTTATTGATTCGATTTTTGAATATAGAAAGATGCAGACGTCATGTAAAGGTAAAGGCCTGCACCTCACACCCCGTCTCATCAGGTCATTCAGATGTGTTTAACGGAAAGGAGATCTCCCGACGTTGTTGCTAAATTATTCAAGCCGATCGGTAATCTGTTTTTTTGCATAAAACACAAAGCGTTCTACAGACGGCATATACGCTGCCCAGTTATGTTTGGTTAACCCCAGATATTCCGCACGCGCTGCTTGCAGCAAATCAGCATGCTCAGCGGGTAATTGCGGCAGAAGCCAGGATGCGGCCCCATCTTTAGCGACAATATTACCCGTAACCACGCTATACCAGATACGTGCCAGAGCAAGAATGATATTACGCTCGTCCCCCTCTAAATCAGCCGGTTTCTGCCACATCTCAAGGATATGCCGAAATGTTTGCAATACATCGCTAAACGGAATGACGTTAAATAACGTCTCAGCCGGCTCACCGAACAGCGGTACGCTGGCGCGCCGGGCCTGGGTCAGCAGAATAGAAAGATCAGCATCCACCATTGCCGGTTCAAACACGCCAGCACGAATATCATCACGCAACCATTCGCCAAACTGCATTTCTCTCGCCGGTGGGAATCGCCACGGCACGATCTGCGAGTGCAGAACAACGGTCACTTCCAGCGCACGATATGGCCCGGAGGTGCCGGGAGGCGCTGAAATGGTCAGCAAATCCTGCATCAGTTTTTTTCTTTGTCGGGCATTTATTGGTTCACGCAGGGTGACCAATAAATCAATGTCGCTTTGAGGTTTTAAGCCGCCTTCAACCGCAGAGCCATACAAATGAAGGGCAATGAGATTCCCCTCGAAAATCTGGCGGATGCACGCACTGGCGGCCTCCACCTGTCGTCGAATTGCGTCTGGAATAATATTAGCCATTTAGCCCCCAGGGAAAAAAGAGCGGAAATATTGAGTCTATACTGCATTCTTCTTGCTGCGCTATCCCTGACACAAAACCTTTACCAGATCTGATTCTAAGCCTGAGGTAGCATACTGCCCGCGTCCATTTTCTGACATAATGAGCAGATTCGATTTTGCCCCGCAGGAGTCTTCTCATGGAATTTACCGCCGGACTGATGCCGCTTGAAACGGCTCTCTCTCAGATGCTTTCGCGTATTACCCCGCTCACCGCCGTCGAAACGCTGCCGCTGGTTCAATGCTTTGGCCGCATTCTGGCCACCGACGTTGTCTCCCCCATTGATGTACCGGGATTCGATAACTCAGCAATGGATGGCTATGCGGTACGATTAGCCGATTTACAATCTGATCAGCCGCTTGCGGTGGCGGGTAAAGCCTTTGCCGGTCAGCCTTTCCATGGCGAGTGGCCTGCGGGAACCTGCATCCGTATTATGACCGGCGCCCCGGTGCCTGCTGGTTGTGAAGCGGTGGTGATGCAGGAGCAAACGGAACAAACTGAGGACGGGGTGCGTTTTACCGCCGAAGTCCGCCGCGGGCAAAATATTCGTCTGCGCGGTGAAGATATTGCAAACGGCGCGGTGGTGTTTCCCGCCGGGACTCGCCTGACAACCGCCGAGCTTCCCGTTCTGGCTTCGCTCGGTGTTGCCGATGCTCCCGTTGTACGCAAAGTCCGCGTGGCGCTGTTCTCCACCGGTGATGAACTGCAGTTACCAGGTCAGCCGCTGGGAGACGGGCAGATTTATGACACTAACCGTCTGACCGTTCACCTGATGCTGCAACAGTTGGGCTGCGAAGTGATCAACCTGGGGATTATTCGCGACGATCCCAACGCGCTACGTGCCGCGTTTGTTGAAGCCGACAGCCAGGCCGATGTCGTCATCAGCTCCGGCGGCGTTTCAGTAGGCGAAGCGGATTACACTAAAACTATTCTGGAAGAGCTGGGAGAAATTGCCTTCTGGAAGCTGGCTATCAAACCGGGCAAACCGTTCGCGTTTGGCAAACTGAGCAACAGCTGGTTTTGCGGTCTGCCGGGTAATCCAGTGTCTGCGGCCCTCACCTTTTATCAACTGGTACAACCGCTCCTGGCGAAACTCAGCGGCAACACCGCCTGTGGACTGCCGCCTCGCCAGCGCGTGCGCACCGCCTCACGCCTGAAGAAAACACCTGGCCGTCTGGATTTTCAGCGCGGCGTATTGCAGCGTACCGCTGAAGGCGAACTGGAAGTCACCACGACCGGGCACCAGGGCTCGCATATTTTTAGCTCTTTTAGCCAGGGTAACTGTTTTATCGTGCTGGAGCGCGATCGCGGTAACGTCGAAGCCGGCGAATGGGTTGAGGTCGAGCCGTTTAACGCACTGTTTGGAGGCCTGTAATGGCAGAACTCAGCGACCAGGAGATGATGCGCTATAACCGGCAAATCATTCTGCGCGGCTTCGATTTCGAAGGTCAGGAAGCGCTCAAGGAGGCGCGGGTACTGGTCGTTGGTGTGGGGGGACTGGGATGCGCAGCAACTCAGTACCTTGCAGGCGCTGGCGTCGGGCATTTAACCTTGCTCGACTTTGACACGGTCTCCGTGTCGAACCTCCAGCGCCAGACGCTGCACAGCGATGCGACCGTTGGACAGCCAAAAGTGCTATCCGCCCGCGACGCACTGGCGCGGATTAACCCTTATATCGCCATTACGCCGGTGAATGCGCTGCTGGACGAGAGCGAGATTCACACGCTTATTACCGAACACGATTTGGTGCTGGACTGTACGGATAATGTCAGCATCCGCAATCAGTTGAATGCCGGATGCTTCGCCGCCAGGATTCCGCTGGTTTCCGGTGCGGCAATTCGCATGGAAGGACAAATTACCGTATTTACCTACCAGGAAGGAGAGCCCTGCTACCGTTGCCTGAGCCGTCTGTTCGGTGAAAACGTCCTGACCTGCGTAGAGGCCGGAGTGATGGCCCCGCTGATCGGCGTGATCGGCTCGTTACAGGCGATGGAAGCCATTAAGCTGCTGGCTAACTACGGTAAACCGGCTTCAGGAAAAATCGTCATGTACGACGCCATGACCTGCCAGTTTCGCGAAATGAAGCTGATGCGCAATCCCACCTGTGAGGTCTGCGGGAGTTAGCAGAGAAATCGTCGGCACCACACTATTGCCAGAGAGCGATGCTAACGCCTCCAATCAGGCCTACAACAGCGCATTGTGTAGGCCGGATAAGGTGTCAGCCGCCATCCGGCAAAACAGACTTACAGAGAAGTGCGTCCAAATGCGCTCTGCCAGTCGTGCTCGAACTTCGCTACGGCAGCATCAACGGCCGGAGAGCTAATCATCTGCTGAGCGACATCCAGCGGCAGCGTGATGGACTCGCAACCTGCCAGCAGGCAATCCAGCGCCTGACGCGGCGTTTTAAAACTGGCGGCCAGTACTTTGGCGTGCGGGGCATGCATTTTCAGTAAGGTCTGCAGATCGGTCACCGTCTGAATGCCGTCCCCCCCCTGCGCATCCACACGGTTAACGTATGGCGCAACGTATTCGGCCCCCGCAAGCGCAGCTAATAGCCCTTGAGCAGCGCCGTATACCGCGGTACCCAACGTCGGGATCCCTTCTTCTTTCAGCAATTTAATGGCCGTCAGACCTTCTGCCGTGACCGGCACTTTGACCACGATATCCGCAATGATTGCCCGCAGCTTACGCGCATCGCTGACCATGCCTTCGGCGGTGGTCGCCATTACCTGAGCAAACAGGCGTCCTTGCCCTCCCATCGCTTCCTGCAGTTGCGGCAGTAACACGTCCAGCGTCTGCTTACCTGCCGCCACAATGCTTGGGTTAGTGGTCACCTCTGCCAGCGGAAAAACCCGCGCCAGAGCTTTTACCGCGTCAACGTCAGACGTATCTAAATAGAGTTCCATAACCTTTCCTCAAACGAATAATTAGCATGAATAAAAGGTAGCACGGCGAAACCTCACGGTTAGTTGATGTACGTCAATATAACTTTCATTCGAAAGTAATTTAATCTTTATACGAAAGACGAGAGGCCGCTTATGATTTTCAATATCCAGCGCTATTCCACACATGATGGTCCCGGTATCCGTACTGTGGTGTTCCTTAAGGGATGCTCCCTGGGCTGTCGGTGGTGCCAGAATCCGGAAAGCCGCGCCCGCACGCAGGATCTGCTCTATGACGCGCGTTTATGCCTCGACGGTTGCGATCTCTGTGCTCAGGCCGCACCGAAGGTGATTGAACGCGCGCTGAGCGGATTGCTGATTCATCGCGAAAAACTGACCGATGATGCGCTCACGGCGCTGACCCACTGCTGTCCAACCCAGGCGCTGACCGTCTGCGGAGAGGAAAAAAGCGTGGACGACATCATGGCGACCGTAGTGCGTGATAAACCGTTTTACGATCGCAGCGGCGGGGGTCTCACCCTGTCTGGCGGTGAACCCTTTATGCAGCCAGAACTGGCGGCAGCGCTGCTCAAAGCCAGCCACGATGCAGGTATTCATACAGCGGTTGAAACCTGTCTGCATGTCCCGTGGAAATATATTGAACCGTCATTACCTGACGTCGACCTGTTCCTGGCCGATTTAAAACATGTCGCCGACGCGCCGTTTAAACAGTGGACCGATGGCAGCGCCTCTCGCGTACTGGAAAATCTGAAAAAACTGGCCGCCGCCGGTAAAAAAATGGTTATCCGCGTCCCCCTGATTCAGGGGTTCAACGCTGACGAAGCCGCTATTCAGGCCATTACCGACTTTGCTGCCGACGAGCTTCACGTCGATGAGATCCATTTTTTGCCCTACCACACGCTGGGCATCAACAAATACCACTTACTCAGTCAACCCTACAACGCACCGGATAAACCGCTTGATGCGCCTGCACTGCTCGAATTTGCCCAGCAGTACGCCAGCCTTAAAGGTTTAACCGCGACCCTACGAGGATAATCGCCATGACCACTCTGAAACTGGACACACTCAGCGACCGTATCAAAGCGCATAAAACGGCCCTGATCCACATCGTGAAGCCGCCGGTTTGTACCGAGCGCGCCCAGCACTATACCGAGATGTATCAACAGCATCTGGATAAACCTATCCCGGTTCGCCGCGCGCTGGCGCTGGCCCATCATCTGGCGGAACGCACCATCTGGATCAAGCATGACGAACTGATCATTGGTAACCAGGCAAGCGAAGTGCGTGCCGCGCCAATCTTCCCGGAATACACCGTGTCGTGGATTGAAAAAGAGATCGATGACCTCGCCGACAGGCCGGGCGCGGGCTTTGCGGTAAGCGAAGAGAACAAACGCGTGTTGCACGAGGTGTGTCCATGGTGGCGTGGTCAGACCGTGCAGGATCGCTGCTACGGGATGTTTACTGACGAGCAGAAAGGGCTGCTGGAAACCGGCATTATCAAAGCCGAAGGTAACATGACCTCCGGTGACGCACACCTGGCGGTAAACTTCCCGCTGCTGCTGGAAAAAGGTCTCGACGGCCTGCGCCACAAAGTTGATGAACGTCGTTCCCGCATCAATCTGACATGTCTGGAAGACCTCCATGGCGATCAGTTTCTGAAAGCGATTGATATCGTGCTGGAGGCCGTCAGTCTGCACATTGAGCGCTTTGCCACGCTGGCACGTAAAATGGCGGCCACGGAAACTCGCGCCAGTCGTCGTGATGAACTGCTGACCATGGCGGACAACTGCGATGTTATCGCCCATGAGCCGCCAAAAACGTTCTGGCAGGCGCTACAGTTGTGCTATTTCATCCAGTTGATCCTGCAAATTGAATCAAATGGTCACTCGGTGTCGTTTGGTCGCATGGATCAGTACCTCTATCCGTTCTACCGTCTTGACGTAGAACTGAACCAGAGCCTCGATCGTGAGCACGCCATTGAGCTGCTGCACAGCTGCTGGCTGAAACTGTTGGAAGTGAACAAAATCCGCTCCGGCTCCCATTCGAAAGCCTCGGCGGGTAGCCCGCTGTATCAGAACGTGACCATTGGTGGCCAAAACCTGGTCAACGGTCAGGCAATGGATGCCGTCAATCCGCTCTCCTACGCCATTCTGGAATCCTGCGGTCGCCTGCGTTCTACTCAGCCAAACCTGAGCGTGCGTTATCATGCAGGGATGAGTAATGATTTCCTGGATGCCTGTGTACAGGTGATCCGCTGCGGCTTCGGGATGCCTGCCTTTAATAACGACGAAATCGTCATACCTGAATTCATTAAGCTTGGCATTGAACCGCAGGACGCCTATGACTATGCGGCCATTGGTTGCATCGAAACCGCCGTTGGCGGCAAATGGGGCTACCGCTGTACCGGTATGAGCTTTATTAACTTTGCCCGCGTGATGCTGGCAGCGCTGGAAGGTGGTCGCGATGCCACCAGCGGTAAAGTATTTCTGCCACAGGAAAAAGCACTCTCGGCTGGTAACTTCAACAATTTCGACGAAGTGATGGACGCCTGGGATGCGCAGATTCGCTACTACACGCGTAAATCTATCGAAATTGAGTATGTTGTCGACACCATGCTGGAAGAGAACGTACACGATATTCTGTGCTCTGCGCTGGTAGATGACTGTATTGAACGCGCGAAAAGCATTAAGCAAGGCGGTGCGAAATACGACTGGGTATCGGGTTTGCAGGTGGGTATTGCCAACCTCGGCAACAGCCTGGCTGCGGTGAAGAAACTGGTCTTTGAACAAGGCGCTATCGGTCAGCAACAGCTGGCCGCCGCGCTGGCCGACGATTTTGACGGTCTGACCCACGAACAATTACGCCAGCGGCTGATCAACGGCGCACCGAAATACGGCAACGATGACGATAGCGTTGATACGCTGCTGGCCCGCGCTTATCAGACCTATATCAATGAGTTGAAACAGTATCATAATCCGCGTTACGGACGTGGCCCGGTTGGCGGCAATTACTACGCGGGTACCTCATCGATCTCCGCAAACGTACCGTTTGGCGCGGCAACGATGGCCACACCGGATGGTCGTAAGGCGCACACTCCGCTGGCAGAAGGCGCAAGCCCGGCTTCCGGAACGGACCATCTCGGCCCAACAGCGGTAATTGGCTCGGTGGGTAAACTGCCGACCGGTTCAATCCTCGGCGGCGTGTTGTTAAACCAGAAGCTGAACCCGGCCACGCTGGAGAATGAATCCGATAAGCAGAAGCTGATGATCCTGCTGCGTACCTTCTTTGAAGAGCACAAAGGCTGGCATATTCAGTACAACATTGTCTCCCGTGAAACGCTGCTGGAAGCCAAAAAGCACCCGGATCAGTATCGTGACCTGGTGGTCCGTGTAGCAGGTTATTCGGCCTTCTTCACCGCGCTGTCTCCAGATGCTCAGGACGATATCATCGCACGTACTGAACATATGCTGTAATCCCCCTTACCCGGCGGCATTTCGCTTGCCGGGTATTCTTCTTTCGAATGAAATAAATTTGTGCTTTAGCTCACATTGTTATTAAAATGTTTCTGGTCGCAGTTATGAGCCAGGAGCAAGTATGACCATCAAAGTTATCGTCACTGATATGGACGGAACTTTTCTCGACGACGCCAAAAAATACGATCATGCACGTTTTATGGCGCAGTATCAGGAACTGAAAAAACGAGATATTGAATTTGTCGTGGCCAGCGGCAATCAGTATTACCAACTGATCTCCTTTTTCCCGGAACTCAAAGATGAGATCTCTTTTGTTGCCGAGAACGGGGCGTTAGTCTTTGAACATGGCAAACAGCTGTTTCACGGTGAGCTGACCCGCCACGAATCCCGCATTGTCATTGGCGAACTGCTCAAAGATACGCATCTCAACTTTGTGGCTTGCGGCCTGCAAAGCGCCTACGTTAGCGAAAATGCCCCCGAGTCCTTTGTCGCATTGATGTCAAAACACTACCATCGCCTGAAACCCGTGAAGGATTATCAGGACATTGATGATGTGCTGTTCAAGTTCTCGCTGAATTTACCGGATCAACAAATCCCATTAGTGATCGATCACCTTCATTCTGCCCTTGACGGTATAATGAAGCCCGTCACCAGCGGCTTTGGGTTTATCGACCTGATCATTCCAGGTTTGCATAAAGCCAACGGAATCAGCCGTCTGCTAAAGCGCTGGAACCTGTCCCCGCAAAATGTGGTCGCCATTGGCGATAGCGGCAACGACGCAGAAATGCTGAAAATGGCGCGCTACTCTTTCGCCATGGCCAATGCGGCAGAGAGTATCAAATCGATTGCCCGCTATCAGACCGACGACAATAACCATCAGGGCGCGCTGAACGTGATTCAGGCGGTGCTGGATAACACTTCCCCTTTTAATTGCTAATCCTGCCCAACCGGGGTATCCCCTTGCCCCGGTTTCCACGCTTTTTCATGTTTCTCACACCATCAAATTTTAAACTTGCGTTAACTAAATTTTAACTTATATTATCACCTGTAAGTTAAATCAGTTTCGAATGAAAGTTAATGCGAGGTGGATATGGCTTTTACTTTTACCAGCGACACGTTGCCCACCGATCACAAAGCGGCAATCCGGCAGATGAAAAAGCAATTGCGTGAACAGCTTGGAGATGTTCAGTTGATTTTCAATCAGTTGAGCGAGGCCATTGCCAATCGCGTGGCGGAAATCAACGCCCTCAAAGCGCAAGGCTCTCCGGTATGGCCTGTGTTGTCCTATGCGGATATCAAGGCGGGCCGCGTGAGTACTGAGCAGCGTGAAGAAATTAAGCGTCGCGGATGCGCGGTCATTAAAGGCCATTTCTCTCGCGAACAAGCCCTCGATTGGGATAGGTCAATGCTGGACTATCTGGACCGCAACCATTTTGACGAAGTTTACAAAGGACCGGGCGATAATTTCTTTGGTACCCTGAGCGCATCGCGGCCTGAAATCTACCCCATCTACTGGTCCCAGGCGCAGATGCAGGCCCGTCAGAGTGAAGAAATGGCAAATGCGCAGTCATTTCTCAACCGTCTTTGGACATTTGCAGGCGAAGGTAAGCAATGGTTTAACCCGGATGTCAGCGTTATCTACCCCGACCGCATACGCCGTCGTCCACCGGGAACGACGTCCAAAGGGCTGGGCGCGCATACGGATTCCGGTGCGCTGGAACGCTGGCTTCTGCCGGCATATCAGCAGGTCTTTGCTAATGTTTTCAATGGCAAGCTGGAAGACTACGATCCGTGGCAGGCCGCGCATCGCACTGAAGTAGAAGAGTACACGGTGGATAACACCACCAAATGTTCAGTATTCCGTACCTTCCAGGGCTGGACTGCTCTCTCTGATATGCTGCCAGGTCAGGGGTTGTTGCACGTGGTCCCTATCCCTGAAGCGATGGCCTGGGTACTGTTACGTCCATTGCTTGACGATGTGCCGGAAGATGAACTTTGCGGCGTTGCGCCCGGCAGAGTTCTGCCGATTTCTGCGCAATGGCATCCGCTGCTGATTGAAGCGTTAACCAGCATTCCGCAACTGGACGCCGGAGACTCCGTCTGGTGGCATTGCGATGTGATCCACTCCGTCGCGCCGGTAGAAAATCAGCAGGGTTGGGGCAACGTGATGTACATCCCTGCCGCACCGATGTGCGAAAAGAATCTGGCCTACGCCCATAAAGTGAAGGCCGCGCTGGAAAAAGGCGTATCGCCGGGTGATTTCCCACGCGAGGATTATGAAACTCACTGGGAAGGACGCTTCACGCTGGATGATTTGAATATCCATGGCAAGCGTGCGCTGGGGATTATTTAATCTGTAACTTACACAAGTTTCCCTAAGTATTTCGCGTTACAGGAAGGCGGCCAGCCTGTAAATCCCCGCAAGCTTACACAAGTAAGTGACCGGGGTGTACAGGTGCAGCCAACACACCTGTAACACGAAAGACGACGGGAAAATTATTCGACGCCCTTGCTACGCAGATAATCTTCGTAGTTACCGGTGAAGTCGATTACGCGTTCCGGCGTAATTTCAATCACGCGGGTTGCCAACGAACTGACGAACTCACGGTCGTGAGAAACGAAGATCAGCGTGCCCTGGTACATTTCCAGCGCCATGTTCAGCGATTCGATAGATTCCATATCCAGGTGGTTGGTCGGTTCATCCATTACCAGGATATTCGGTTTCTGCATCATCAGCTTACCGAACAGCATGCGTCCTTTTTCACCACCGGACAGCACTTTAGCAGGTTTCTTGATATCGTCCTGGCTGAACAGCAAGCGACCAAGGAAGCTACGTACTACCTGCTCATCGTCGCCTTCCTGTTTCCACTGACTCATCCACTCGAAGACCGTCAAATCGTTTTCGAATTCGTACTCATGATCCTGAGCGTAGTAACCAACCTGGGCGTTTTCAGACCATTTCACGGTACCGTTATCCGGCTGTAATTCGCCGACCAGCGTTTTCAGCATGGTTGATTTACCCACGCCGTTGGCACCAAGAATGGCAATTTTC
Source organism: Citrobacter sp. RHBSTW-01044 (assembly GCF_013781945.1). Classification (NCBI taxonomy): domain Bacteria; kingdom Pseudomonadati; phylum Pseudomonadota; class Gammaproteobacteria; order Enterobacterales; family Enterobacteriaceae; genus Citrobacter; species Citrobacter sp. RHBSTW-01044. The sequence continues at coordinate 3,242,221 of NZ_CP056180.1, forward strand.
TCGCCAACTTCCAGCAGCAGGTTAAAGTTTTTAAACAACGGACCTTCATCAAACCCTTTCGTCAGCGCTTCCACTTCCAGCGCGTTACGGAACAGTTTCTTATCCTGTTCGAAGCGGATGAACGGGTTCTGACGGCTGGACGCCTTCACTTCGTCAAGCTTGATTTTATCAATCTGACGCGCACGAGAAGTCGCCTGACGAGATTTAGATGCGTTGGCGCTAAAGCGGCTGACGAAGGATTGCAGATCGGCAATCTGCGCTTTTTTCTTGGCGTTATCAGCCAGCAGACGTTCACGCGCCTGGGTTGCCGCCGTCATATATTCGTCGTAGTTACCCGGATAAACACGCAGTTCGCCGTAGTCCAGATCAGCCATGTGCGTACAGACCATGTTCAGGAAGTGACGGTCGTGCGAAATGATGATCATGGTGCTGTCACGCTCGTTCAGCGTCTGCTCCAGCCAGCGGATGGTGTCGATATCCAGGTTGTTCGTTGGTTCGTCGAGCAGCAGAATGTCCGGGTTAGAGAACAGCGCCTGTGCCAGAAGCACACGCAGCTTCCAGCCGGGGGCGACTTCGCTCATCGGGCCATAATGCTGTTCTACCGGAATACCTACGCCCAGCAGCAGTTCACCCGCACGCGCTTCCGCAGAGTAGCCGTCCATTTCGCCATACTGAACTTCAAGGTCAGCAACTTTATAGCCGTCTTCTTCGCTCATTTCGGCCAGGGCGTAAATGCGATCGCGCTCCTGCTTTACTTCCCACAGTTCACCATGACCCATGATCACGGTGTCAAGCACGGTGAACTCTTCAAAGGCGAACTGATCCTGACGCAGCTTACCAATACGCTCGTTCGGATCGAGGGAAACGTTGCCCAGCGTCGGTTCGAGGTCGCCGCCGAGAATTTTCATAAAAGTGGATTTACCGCTACCGTTCGCGCCAATCAGGCCGTAACGGTTGCCGCCGCCAAATTTGACGGAAATATTTTCAAACAGCGGCTTACTGCCGAACTGCATGGTGACGTTGCTGGAAACTAACACTGGCGTATCCTGAAAGAGAAAGAAATATGTGACGAACCGCTTATTATGCCATAAGTCTGCAATAAGATCGCGCCTTGATGCTGAAGGGATAAAGTGAAAGCAAAAGGAAAAAAATGTGATTTAGTACACATCCGAATTCCTTGTTGCTCAGATTGCACATATAATGCGTGCCCAACACTACATAAATCTCAACCCACTAGCCTGCCTGGCACTGAATCTCGCATACATGAACATGAATATGAAATTAACAACGCTTTTCGCGGCGGCACTCGCAATAGTTGGTTTTTGTAACACCGCTTCTGCCGTCACGTACCCGCTGCCTACCGATGGCAGCCGTTTGATCGGCCAAAACCAGGTCATCACTATTCCTGAAGGCAACACCCAACCGCTGGAGTATTTTGCGGCGGAGTATCAGATGGGTCTGTCTAATATGCTGGAAGCCAACCCGGGCGTGGATACCTTCCTGCCGAAGGGCGGCACCGTCCTGAACATACCTCAGCAATTGATCCTGCCGGATACCGTGCATGAAGGTATTGTTATTAACAGCGCTGAAATGCGTCTGTACTACTACCCGAAAGGCACCAACACCGTTATTGTTCTGCCGATCGGTATTGGCCAGTTGGGCAAAGACACGCCAATCAACTGGACCACCAAAGTAGAACGTAAAAAAGCGGGCCCAACCTGGACGCCAACGGCAAAAATGCATGCGGAATACCGCGCTGCGGGCGAACCGCTGCCAGCTGTTGTTCCGGCAGGTCCGGATAACCCGATGGGCCTGTACGCGCTGTATATCGGTCGCCTGTACGCCATCCACGGCACCAATGCTAACTTCGGCGTCGGCTTACGCGTCAGCCACGGTTGCGTGCGTCTGCGTAACGACGACATCAAATTCCTGTTTGAAAATGTGCCGGTCGGCACCCGCGTACAGTTTATCGATGAGCCGGTAAAAGCCACGACTGAACCAGACGGCAGCCGTTACATCGAGGTACACAACCCACTGTCCACCACTGAAGCACAGTTCGAAGGCGGGGAAATCGTACCGATTACGCTGAACAAGAGCATTACCAGCATCACCGGTCAGTCTGACGTCGATCAGGCCGTCGTTGAGCAGGCGGTACAGAACCGTTCAGGTATGCCGGTTCGTCTGAACTAAGCATCAAAACTGTCCCTTCGCCTTATCGGGCCTACTTAACCTGTAGGCCCGATAAGCGCCAGCCCCATCGGGCACAATCCTCACATCACCTGCAATAAACCATACCCTACCAGCGCCGCCCATATCAGCATCGGCACCGAATACCAATGAAAACGCCACCAGATCCGTCGATCGTTTGCCATCCGTAAAGCAATAAGATTCGCCAGCGATCCCGGCAACAACCCAAAACCGCCCACATTGACCGCCCAGGCCAGCAGCAGCGTTGGCGGGACGTAGTTCAGCAGCAAAATCGTGCTGGGAACATTACTGATAAACTGCGACAGGCCAATGGCCGTCAACCAAAGCCCCGGTGCTGACAGCGTGCCAATCTGGTGGGTAATCTCCTGCAAGGCCGGGAGTTGCGTCAGCAAGTGCACATCAATGAACATCGCCATAAACACCAACAGCAGTGTCCAATCCACGCTGAGGATCACGCGGCGAGCCAGCACCATGAATCCTGCCGCAACGATCGCCAGGCCCCACAGCTCTTGTTTTAACTCCAGTGCCGCCAGGAAAATGATATACAGCCCCAGACAGCTCCACACCAGGCGCGGTTGCCAGTCAGGCGCGCGCGTACCGGTATGATAATGCAATGCTTTATGCGGGAAACTCAACCAGCACAGCACCACCAGCGTCAGCATCATGGTCCCCGCAAGCGGCGCCATCTGCCAGGTAAACGCGGTAAACGATAAGCCGGAGCGTCCCCACATCAGAATGTTTTGCGGATTACCTATTGGCGTGAGCAACGATCCGGCGTTTACCGCCAGCGCCTCAAAGATAATCAGGCGATTTACAGGAATGGCACACAATTTTTTCAGGGTGATCGTCAGCGGAACAACAATAAACAGCGCAACATCGTTGGTCAGAAACGTCGACAGCAGCGCCGCCGCCAGCACCATAAATATCGCCAATTGACGTTCGGTGTTAAAGCGCCGGGTCATCTTGCGCCCTAACACATCGAAGTAACCGCTTAGCTCCACGCCTTTGGTCAGTAACATCAGGCCGCTAAGCGTAATAATCGTGTGCCAGTCTATCGCCCCCGGCCACGACCGTGGCGTAAATGGCACGAACAGGCTCAGTACAACCCCGACGATGATTAACAGCTGAAAAAAGCGATCGCGCTGTAAGGCGCGTAGTAAAGGAAAACTCATTCAGAGCCAGCACCTTGCTGTTGCGTAAACCGGCTAAAAGCCTCCAGCGTTTCCTTACTGACGTGATGCTCCATTCCCTCCGCGTCGCGACGGGCAATTTCCGGGCTGATACCTAACATCAGCAGGAAATTCTCCACAATCTGGTGACGCTCCCGACTCTCCTGAGCCAGTCGTTCACCTTCTGCGGTTAAAAACACGCCCCGCCAGGGGATCATTTCAATCAACCCAACTGAAGCAAGACGCTTAAGCATTTTAGCAACCGTCGGCTGGGAAACCCCAAGCCGTGCGGCCATATCTACCTGGCGCGCTTCACCCACCTCAATAATGAGATCGGAAATCAGCTCTACGTAGTCATCAATCAGCTCACGGCGATGTGCCTCCCGGACCTGACGAAATCCTTCAACGTGTTCTTCGACATTCACCAATTGCGTCACTTTTTTTGTTGTTGGCATACCTGCGCGACGACTCATTCTGCTTCCTCGTTACTGTGACGCGTTAACGGCATCTGATTAGAGAACGCTCATTGTAAACCAGAGTTGCGTGGGCACAAAAAATTAACGTTTTAGCAATAGCTATATAATATAGCCTGTGCTATATCTGTATATAATAAAGACATCCCTCAAGGACTGATGGGATCGTGAAGTCAGGAGGTTTATATGAATGAATTTAAGAGGTGTATACGCGTGTTTAGCCACTCTCCCTTTAAAGTACGGTTAATGCTGATCTCTATGCTGTGCGACATGATTAACAGCAAACCAGAGCAGGATAAACCTGCAGATAAATAATGCGGCGTCGCGGCACGCCGCTTCATTTTCCTGCCGTAACTCGGATACGGTGATCGTTTTCGTGCCAATAACCCTTCTTTTTGTCAGTTTTGCCACGCCCCTCGCAAAACAATTTCTTAGTAGTAGTTGACCTTCTCTTGCACACACTCTATCTTTTCGCAGCCCTGCATATATTGCGGCTCGCGGATGCGGACCCTATCCCCCTTCTCGCTCTCTCAGGCAGGCAATGACCCTTAGCGCCAGGGTAAGCACATGGCGTTTTTGTAACAGTGGCATATGAATTTAACCCTCAAAGATTCAATCATTGCTCGTAGCCGGGCGATTAGTCCGTGGACTGGCCTCTATTTCTTACAGTCTCTGCTGATCAACCTTGCGCTGGGCTATCCGCTTAGCCTGCTCTATAGCGTTGCTTTCACCTGTATATTGATGCTGCTGTGGCGCAGCGCGCCGCGTGCGCAGAAAGTGCTGATTGGCATTTGCTCGCTGGTAGCGGCAATGTACTTCCCGTTTGGCCAGGCTTACGGTTCGCCGAACTTCAATACCTTGCTGGCGCTGCACTCAACCAATATGGAAGAGTCTACTGAAATCCTGACCATCTTCCCCTGGTACAGTTATCTGGTTGGGGTGTTTATTTTCGCCCTCGGTGTTATCGCCGTACGCCGTAAAAAAGAGGTGCCGCAGCGTAGCTGGAACAAGTTCGACAGCATTTGTTTGCTGTTCAGCGTTGTCGCGTTCTTTGTGACCCCGGTGCAAAACCTGGCCTGGGGCGGCGTGTTCAAGCTGAAAGACACCGGCTATCCGGTTTTCCGCTTTGCCAAGGACGTTATCGTTAATAACAACGAAGTGCTCGACGAACAAGAGCGTATGGCGAAGCTGGCGAGCGTGAAAGACAGCTGGACGGTAACCGCCGTGAAGCCGAAGTATCATACCTACGTGGTGGTCATCGGCGAAAGCGCCCGCCGCGATGCGTTAGGCGCTTTTGGCGGCCACTGGGATAACACCCCGTTTGCAAGTTCCGTTAACGGCTACATCTTCGCGGATTACATCGCGGCAAGCGGTTCGACACAAAAATCACTCGGCCTGACGCTGAATCGGGTGGTCGACAATAAACCCCAGTTCCAGGATAACTTTGTCACTCTGGCCAACCGCGCGGGATTCCAGACGTGGTGGTTCTCCAATCAGGGACAGATTGGTGAATACGATACGGCCATCGCCAGCATTGCGAAGCGAGCTGATGAAGTTCAGTTCCTCAAAAGCGGTGATTTCGAAGCGGATAAAAATACCCGTGACGAAGCGTTGTTGAAGATGACCGCCCAGGTGCTGGCAACCGAGCGCACTCAGCCACAGCTTATCGTGCTGCATTTAATGGGCTCGCATCCGCAGGCCTGCGACCGTACGCAGGGTAAATACGAGACTTTCGTCCAGTCGAAAGAGACATCTTGCTATCTGTACACCATGACGCAGACGGATGACCTGCTGCGCCAGCTTTACGATCAGTTACGTAACAGCGGTAACAGTTTCTCAATGGTCTATTTCTCCGATCATGGCCTCGCGTTTAAAGAGCGGGGGAAAGAGGTGCAGTACCTGGCGCATGACGATCAGTTCCAGCAGAATTTCCAGGTACCATTTATGGTGCTGTCGAGCGATGATAAAGCGCACCGGGTGATTAAAGCCCGTCGCTCCGCCAATGATTTCCTCAGCTTTTTCTCGCAGTGGACGGGGATAAGCGCGAAGGAAATCACCAACAGCTATCGCTTTATTTCAGAGAAAAAGGCTGGCCCGGTGTACATCACCAACTTCAAATTGCAGAAGGTGGACTACAACCATCTGGGTACCGACATCTTTGAGACCAAATCTCGTTAATCTCTGAGTTGCGCACAAAAAAAATCCGCCCCGAGAGGCGGATTTTTTTTATCACCGAAGTGATTAGAAGCGGTAACCCACGCCAGCGATCCAGGTGCCAACGTCAACGCTACGAATACGGCTCTGCTCGTAGGAGAAGTCCAGAGCAACGTTTTCGATCGGGTTGAACTGCAGACCAGCACCGTAAGAGAAACCGTAGTCACTGGTGGTGTGGTTATCAGCCGGGGATGCTGCGTTCTGGAATTTACCGTAGCCAACACCCACTACACCGTAGATGCTTGCCCAGTCGTTCAGACGGTAAGCCGGGCCAGCAGTGATGCCGTAGTACTGGGTTTTGTTGTAGTCGCCAGACGCATCGGTACGATCTTTTTCAGTGTAAGTGAAGGAACCGATAACACCCAGCGGGTTGCTGTCCTGCTCGTAGCGATACTTCAGGTTAAAACCGTTCATTTTGTTCGCTGCGCCCTGAGCATCGCTCTGAGCGTAACCACCGGTAACGGTAGAAGTCGCAGCTACAGCAGTACCTGCGGAGAAAGCCAGAACAGCGGCCAGTGCTGAAAGACATGCAATTTTTTTCATAACCACCTCAAATGTGCTTCAAGTAAATCCTAAGTTTTAAATATACCAAAAATTGATGGGAAACTCTTTGCGATTCGCGATGTCTAACGGGGTCTTTCATGTAACAGAACGTTTCAGAAACCCGCTATCTCTTTCAATTAACATCACTTTTCTAACCTAAAATGCCATTATTGCGCGCACAATATGGCACATTCATCCAGAATATTCCTAATCACACAGATTATTAATCCATCACTTTCATGCCATTGTACGGAACTGAGCAATTTTTTTTTCAACGAATACTCAACCAGCGGTGCGTATTTCCATTACACTCGCTGTTTTACTTTTCTATACATCACGTCATCCGTGTCGTAGCAAATTTGCAACGTCACGCAGATGAAGGCGTGTACTTATCATTTGACAGGAGAAAGGATGCCGGGGTCGTCACGTAAAGCGCCAGTCTGGTTGCCTATTTTGGTTTTGCTTATTGCTATGTCCTCCATTCAAAGCGGAGCATCTCTGGCAAAATCGCTATTCCCACTCGTCGGTGCGCCGGGCGTTACCGCATTGCGCCTTGCGCTGGGCACCCTCATCCTTATTGCCTTCTTTAAACCCTGGCGTTTGCGATTCGCCAAAGAACAACGCCTGCCGCTGCTGTTTTATGGTCTGTCTCTGGGCGGGATGAACTATCTCTTCTACCTGTCAATCCAGACCGTCCCGCTGGGAATTGCCGTAGCGCTGGAGTTCACCGGCCCGCTCGCGGTAGCGCTGTTTTCATCCCGACGTCCGGTGGATTTCATTTGGGTTGCACTGGCTGTACTCGGGCTTTGGTTCCTGCTGCCGTTAGGTCAGGACGTTTCTCACGTGGATTTAACCGGCGCTGCACTGGCGCTGGGCGCTGGCGCCTGCTGGGCAATCTATATTCTTACCGGGCAGCGTGCCGGCGCGGAACATGGTCCGGCGACCGTTGCGGTAGGGTCATTAATTGCGGCGCTGATTTTTGTACCCATCGGTGCGCTCCAGGCTGGGGATGCCTTGTGGCACTGGTCCATTCTACCGTTAGGCCTGGCCATTGCGGTCCTCTCCACTGCGCTTCCCTACTCGCTGGAGATGATTGCGTTGACGCGGCTGCCAACACGCACTTTTGGTACTCTGATGAGTATGGAACCCGCACTGGCTGCGGTTTCAGGAATGATCTTCCTCGGTGAAACGCTGACGCTTGTCCAGACGCTCGCTCTGGGCGCCATTATTGTCGCATCAATGGGTTCGACGCTCACTATTCGCAAAGAGCCACAAATTAAGCAAGTCGATGTGAATTAACCACTTAATATTCTGCATGGTTTGCATAATCATGCAGAATATCCAATTGTAAATCTGCGTGATAATTATTCTAATAAATATAATTTTCTCATCTGCATATTTCTTGAAATTTTTACATTAACATAAAAATAACACACCTCCATTAATAACCACTATATCCATATGATTTTATTAGTTATTTCATACCCACTCCTCTCTTCGCTATTAAAGTGATAGGTAACATCAGAAAAATAAATCCAAAATTCACGCTATACTTATTCCCGTTGAAGAGCTGGGACATAATTATCAAGAGGATATGAAAATATGAGTACCGCAAAACTGGTAAAAACAAAAGCATCTGCCCTCCTTTATACCCGCAACGATGTAACAGATAGCGAAAAGAAAGCGACCGTAGAGCTGCTGAATCAGCAAGTGATCCAGTTCATCGACCTGTCTTTGATCACCAAACAGGCTCACTGGAACATGCGCGGCGCGAACTTCATTGCTGTGCATGAAATGCTCGATGGCTTCCGTACTGCCCTGACCGACCACCTCGATACCATGGCTGAGCGCGCCGTACAGTTAGGCGGTGTGGCATTGGGTACCACCCAGGTTATTAACAGCAAAACGCCTCTGAAAAGCTATCCGCTGGATATCCATAGCGTACAGGACCACTTAAAAGAGCTGGCCGATCGTTATGCCGTCGTCGCTAACAGCGTCCGTAAAGCCATTAGCGAAGCAAAAGACGAAGATACAGCAGATATCTTCACCGCCGCTTCACGCGACCTCGACAAATTCCTGTGGTTTATCGAAGCCAACATTGAATAACAGCAGACATAAGAATTACCTATATAACCCTCGCCCTGGCGGGGGTTTTGCACATCTATGGTGCATGACATTGATCGTTCGTCACTCCAAAGTAAATTATTTGTAATAATCACTTCACACAATCGTTAACGAAAGATTGTTTTATCAACAATTTTTACGCTAAATAGTCATACCGTTTGCACTGTGTCAGGTACGCACCAAATGAGTGCCCCAAAACAGTGCAGATTACCCACTTTGCCCTACTTATTGTGCAGAGAAACGAGACACCCTCTTGTTAAAACAATGAGTTGCAAAACTGGCACGATTTTTTCATTAAGCCATATGTTCTCGCAGGGGATCGCCCCGTGGATATAAAAGGAAATCCTATGAAGTCTGTATTAAAAGTCTCACTGGCTGCACTTACCCTGGCTTTTGCGGTGTCCTCCCATGCCGCAGATAAGAAACTGGTTGTCGCAACCGACACCGCATTTGTACCGTTCGAATTCAAACAGGGTGACAAATACGTTGGTTTTGATGTGGATCTGTGGGCTGCCGTGGCCAAAGAACTGAAGCTGGATTATGAACTGAAACCAATGGATTTCAGCGGCATCATCCCGGCTCTGCAAACCAAGAATATCGACCTGGCGCTGGCGGGTATCACCATCACTGATGAGCGTAAAAAAGCGATCGACTTCTCTGACGGCTACTACAAAAGCGGTCTGTTAGTGATGGTCAAAGCGAATAATAACGACGTGAAAAGCGTGAAAGATCTGGATGGTAAAGTCGTCGCTGTGAAGAGCGGCACGGGTTCCGTTGATTACGCGAAAGCTAACATCAAAACCAAAGATCTGCGTCAGTTCCCGAATATCGATAACGCATATATGGAACTGGGCACCAACCGCGCAGACGCCGTGCTGCACGACACGCCAAACATTCTTTACTTCATCAAAACCGCTGGCAACGGTCAGTTCAAAGCTGTAGGCGAATCCCTGGAAGCCCAGCAGTACGGTATCGCCTTCCCGAAAGGCAGCGATGAACTGCGTGAGAAAGTGAACGGCGCGCTGAAAACGCTGAAAGAGAACGGCACATACAACGAAATCTACAAAAAATGGTTCGGTACCGAACCTAAATAACAAGAACGTTCTGTAACGCCCGGTAGCGCCAGCGCCGCCGGGCCTGCAATTTTGAGTCATCACGTTATGGCTCATTACTTTTCTCACCACGGTAACAGGAACGAAATATGCAGTTTGACTGGAGTGCCATCTGGCCCGCCATCCCGCTTTTGATTGAAGGCGCCAAAATGACCCTGTGGATCTCGGTCCTCGGTCTGGCAGGCGGTCTGATAATCGGGCTTGCAGCAGGGTTTGCGCGTACTTTCGGCGGTTGGATAGCCAACCACGTAGCGCTGGTGTTTATCGAAGTCATTCGCGGTACGCCAATCGTTGTGCAGGTGATGTTTATTTACTTTGCCCTCCCAATGGCATTTAACGATTTACGCATTGATCCCTTTAGCGCCGCCGTTGTCACCATCATGATCAACTCCGGCGCCTATATTGCGGAAATCACCCGCGGCGCGGTGCTCTCAATCCATAAAGGATTCAGCGAAGCCGGACTGGCGCTTGGGCTTTCACGTACAGAGACTATCCGCCACGTTATTTTACCTCTCGCGCTGCGTCGTATGCTGCCACCGCTGGGCAACCAGTGGATCATCAGCATTAAAGATACCTCGCTGTTTATTGTCATTGGCGTCGCTGAACTGACCCGTCAGGGCCAGGAAATCATTGCCGGTAACTTCCGCGCACTGGAAATCTGGAGCGCCGTTGCGGTGTTCTATCTGATCATTACGCTGGTGCTGAGCTTCATTCTGCGTCGTCTGGAAAGAAGGATGAAAATCCTGTGATTGAATTTAAAAACGTTTCTAAGCACTTTGGCCCAACCCAGGTGCTGCACAATATTGACCTGAACATTCAGCAGGGCGAAGTGGTGGTAATTATCGGGCCATCCGGGTCCGGTAAATCAACCCTGCTGCGCTGCATTAACAAACTGGAAGAGATAACCTCTGGCGATCTGATCGTCGACGGTCTGAAGGTAAACGATCCAAAGGTAGACGAGCGGTTAATCCGCCAGGAAGCCGGGATGGTGTTTCAGCAGTTCTACCTGTTCCCGCATCTGACGGCGCTGGAAAACGTCATGTTCGGACCGCAGCGCGTACGCGGAGCGAATAAAGAACAGGCCGAGAAACTGGCTAAAGAGCTGCTGGCGAAAGTAGGTCTGGCCGAGCGTGCGCATCACTACCCTTCTGAACTGTCTGGCGGTCAACAGCAGCGTGTGGCGATCGCCCGTGCGCTGGCGGTGAAGCCTAAAATGATGCTGTTTGATGAGCCAACCTCAGCGCTGGACCCGGAACTGCGCCACGAAGTTCTGAAAGTTATGCAGGATCTGGCGGAGGAAGGGATGACCATGGTGATTGTGACCCACGAAATCGGCTTTGCCGAAAAAGTGGCTTCACGCCTGATTTTCATTGATAAGGGACGTATTGCCGAAGACGGTAATCCGCAGGCCCTGATTGAAAATCCGCCCAGCCAACGTTTACAGGAATTCTTGCAGCACGTTTCCTGATAGCTCTCCCTCCCTTCGCCTGAAGGGAGGTTTTTCACCAGAATCCTCTCATTTCATTTCTCCCCCGCCCTGACATCTATACTTATCCTTTTGAATTTATTTTCTCATGGGAGGAGTCATGCGCTGGATCCTGTTCATCTTTGTTTGTCTGGTGAGTCTCCCGACTCAGGCGGTGACGATACCTGGCGTCACTACGCCAACGTCAACCAACGCGCAAACCGCGCCGGCGAAAGAGCCGGATGTTGAACAGAAGAAAGCGGCCTACGGCGCACTGGCTGATGTGCTGGAAAATGACGCCTCGCGCCAGGAACTGATCGGTCAGTTACGCAAAGTGGCGACAGCGCCCCCTGCCGAGCCGGTGCCAACCATTGTTCCGCCCACGTTAACGGAAGAAAAAACGGTGCTGGAAAACGTCACGGATGTCACCCGCCACTACGGTGAGGCGCTCTCCAGCCGCTTTGCTCAGCTTTACCGCAATATTACCGATGCACCACACAAAACCTTTAACCCGCAAACGTTCACCAATGCCCTGACCCATTTTTTAATGCTGGCGGCGTCAGTGTTCGGTTTTTTCTGGCTGCTTCGCCTGTGCGCGCTGCCGCTGTATCGCAAAATGGGGCAATGGGCACGACGGAAAAACCGCGAACGCAGCAACTGGCTCCAGCTTCCGGCGATGATCATCGGCGCATTCATTATCGATTTGCTTCTGCTGGCGCTGACTTTGTTTGTCGGGCAGATACTGAGTGACAGAATGAACGCCGGTAGCCGCACTATCGCCTTTCAGCAAAGTCTGTTTCTCAATGCCTTTGCGTTGATTGAGTTCTTCAAAGCCATTCTACGCCTGATATTTTGCCCAACGGTGGCCGAACTGCGCCCGTTTAACATTCAGGATGCCGGTGCGCGCTACTGGAATCGCCGTTTAAGTTCATTGAGCAGCCTGATTGGATACGGACTTATCGTTGCCGTTCCCATTATCTCGAATCAGGTCAACGTGCAGGTCGGCGCGATGGCCAACGTCATCATCATGCTGTGTATCACCCTATGGGCGCTGTACCTGATTTTCAGAAACAAGAAAGAGATAACGCAGCATTTGCTGAATCTGGCGGAAAGATCGTTAGCGTTTTTCAGCCTGTTTATCCGCGCCTTTGCGCTGGTATGGCATTGGCTGGCCAGCGCCTACTTCATTGTGCTGTTTTTCTTCTCGCTGTTTGATCCGGGCAACAGCCTGAAATTCATGATGGGCGCTACGCTGCGCAGTCTGGTGATCATTGGGATCGCCGCTTTTGTTTCCGGTATGCTTTCCCGCTGGATAGCCAAGACCATTACCCTTTCGCCACACACCCAGCGCAGCTATCCGGAATTACAAAAACGGTTGAATGGCTGGCTGTCGACGGCGTTAAGCGTGGCCAGGATCCTGACGGTGTGCGTCGCGGTAATGCTGCTACTGAATGCCTGGGGATTGTTCGACTTCTGGAACTGGCTGCATTACGGCGCAGGAGAAAAAACGGTGGATATCCTGATCCGTATCGCGCTGATTTTATTCTTCTCCGCCATCGGCTGGACGATCCTTGCCAGCCTGATTGAAAATCGTCTGGCTTCCGATATTCACGGCCGCCCGCTCCCCAGCGCCCGTACCCGCACCCTGCTGACGCTGTTTCGCAACGCGCTGGCGGTGATCATCAGCACGATCACCATCATGATTGTGCTATCCGAAATTGGCGTCAATATCGCGCCCTTACTGGCCGGGGCCGGGGCGCTGGGGCTGGCTATCTCTTTCGGCTCGCAAACGCTGGTAAAAGATATTATTACCGGGATCTTTATTCAGTTCGAAAATGGCATGAACACCGGCGACCTGGTGACCATCGGTCCACTCACCGGTACGGTTGAACGGATGTCCATCCGCTCTGTGGGCGTCCGTCAGGACACCGGGGCGTACCATATCATTCCCTGGTCATCGATAACGACCTTCGCCAACTTTGTGCGCGGGATTGGATCGGTCGTCGCCAATTACGACGTAGACCGCCATGAGGATGCAGATAAAGCGAATCAGGCGTTGAAAGACGCTGTGGCTGCAGTGATGGAACAGGACGATATTCGCGGGCTGATTATTGGCGAGCCATCGTTTGCCGGGATTGTGGGGTTAACCAATACGGCCTTCACGCTACGGGTCTCATTTACCACATTACCGCTGAAACAGTGGACGGTACGTTTCGCGCTCGACAGCCAGGTGAAGAAATACTTCGATCTGGCCAACGTACGCGCGCCGGTACAGACCTATCAGGTTTTGCCTGCACCGGTGAATGGCCCTGCGTCGGCAACAAGCGAACCGCTGCCGCCAACCGAGCCAACGCTTTAGCGTTTACGCGCCATAAAACGGCGACGCTGATCGTTATCCATAAAGGTCCAGGCAATAAAGCGACTCTGCTTTTGCCCCTGGGCCATCTCTTTCTTAACCACTTTCACCGCGCCCGCATCCGTTAACGCGTGGTACAGCGGAGGCAAATTCTCACCGCGCGAAACCAGCGTGGTGAACCACATCACCTGACGGCCAAAGGCCTGGCTTTCGGCGATCATTTTTTTGATGAACGCCACTTCACCGCCTTCACACCACAGCTCCTGCTGCTGCCCGCCAAAGTTCAGCGCATCATCTTTATCCTGCCCCAGATTACGACGTTTGCGCTCGCTTCCGGCGCGGGCTGAAGCCGCAGAATCATGGAATGGCGGGTTACACAATGTGGCTTCATATTGCTCATTCTTGTGAATGATACCGTTGAAGATTGCCGTAGCATCTTTCTGGCGACGCAGACGAATAGCACGGGTTAACCCCGGATTGGCGTTTACGATCGCCTGAGCGCTGTTAAACGCTTCGCTACTGGTCTCACTACCGGTGAATCGCCAGCCATATTCATGCACGCCGATCAACGGATAAATACAGTTTGCCCCAACTCCCACGTCCAGCACGCTCGCATTTGCCGGAATGGTTCCGCTGGTTTCACCTAACAGGTCGGCCAGATGGTGAATGTAGTCAGCGCGACCAGGAACCGGCGGGCACAGAAAACCGTCTGGAATATCCCAGTTTTTCACCGCATAAAAATGCGCCAGCAGTGCTTTATTGAGCGCCTTCACTGCCTGCGGATTCGCGAAATCAACACTCTGCTCGCCGCCAGGCGTGAGGGTGAGAAATTGCGTCAACTCGGGTGTAACCTGGCATAAAGTCGCAAGATCATAACGGCCATTGTGGCGGTTGCGTGGGTGTAATCCCGGTTTCTGGGGGGGCATAGCATTCTCCTTTTAACAGCGGCGTAAGATACCCGCATAACGCCACGCGGTAAACACACAGCAAGGAAATTTGCTTTTTTTATACCTATTTGATGGCTTGTGGATTGTTCAAAAAACAGACAGCTCATCACCAGTTTTTTGCGGTAAATGTCATCCGCTGACGGCCTAAACTTATCAGGCACGACCTGTTGTTTCTCAGAGGATATCACCATGAAGAAATGCCTCACATTCCTTGCCGCTACCGTACTGACCGGCATGACATTTGCGTCCTTTGCTGCACAGCCCTACACCAGCCCTCAAACCGGCCAGCTACAAGCTTCCGGCACTGTTTTCGCTACCGGAGCCTCTAACCTGAGCGATCTCGAAGACAAGCTGGCAGAGAAAGCGAAAGAGCAAGGCGCAAAAGGCTTTGTCGTCAATTCTGCGGGCGGTAAAAACCAGATGTACGGCAGCGCAACTATCTATAAGTAGTCCCTCACCTTAGCCCAACTGCATTCACTCCGAATGCAGTTTGCTACCTACTGTTCACGTCGTTCACCGCTCAAATTGTAATCATCGTGTAGCAATTTTGAGTCCAATGTAAATAAATGTATTTATTTTTGAATTAATGAATGCTAAAACGTCGCACTGATTAGTAATGCTTATCAAAATCATTATCAATTACACGTTCACTCCCGCGAGGCCTGCAGGGTATAACATCCACAGAGATGTCCCTTCGCGCGAGTGAAACCGTCTACTCAAAAAATAATAAGTCACTCACTAACATGGATAAAAATCGCAATTTGCCTGCCAGTAGTTTTCATTCACTGACTTTTTTTGCCGGTCTGTGTATTGGCCTGTCTCCGGTAGCTCAGGCTGTCGCCGCGGGCGATCAAGATAAAAAACAAGAAGATACGCTGGTTGTTGAAGCGGCCAAACCTTCTCTATACGCCCCAACGCAGTCTGCCGACCCTAAGTTCTCCCGCCCGGTAGCGGATACAACCCGCACCATGACAGTGATTTCTGAGCAGGTGATTAAGGATCAAGGTGCAACCAATCTGACCGATGCGCTGAAAAACGTACCGGGCGTTGGCGCGTTTTTCGCCGGTGAGAACGGTAACTCCACTACCGGTGACGCGGTGTACATGCGTGGTGCGGATACCTCGAACAGTATTTATATCGACGGTATCCGAGATATTGGCAGCGTTACGCGCGACACTTTCAATACCGAACAGGTTGAAGTGATCAAAGGCCCCTCCGGCACCGACTATGGCCGTAGCGCGCCAACGGGCTCCATCAATATGATCAGCAAACAGCCGCGCACTGACTCAGGGATCGATGCCTCGGCCAGCGTCGGTAGCGCCTGGTTCCGCCGTGGTACGCTGGACATTAACCAGGTCATCGGCGAGACCACCGCTGCACGGTTAAACCTGATGGGTGAAAAAACGCATGATGCCGGTCGCGATAACGTTAAGAATGAACGTTATGGTGTGGCCCCCTCCCTCGCCTTTGGCTTAGGCACTGAGAACCGACTGTATCTGAACTATCTGCATGTCACCCAGCACAACACCCCGGATGGTGGTGTCCCCACCATCGGTCTGCCGGGATATTCCGCGCCTTCCGCGGGGACTGCTGCACTGAATCAGTCAGGAAAAGTGGATACGCATAACTTCTACGGTACCAACTCGGATTACGACGATTCAACGACCGATACCGCAACGATGCGTTTTGAACATGACCTGAACGACAGCACCACTATTCGCAACACCACCCGCTGGTCACGCATTAAGCAGGATTATCTGATGACGGCGGTGATGGGCGGCGCGACTAACATCACTCAACCCTCCAGCAGCGTCGACACCTGGACCTGGTCACGCCTGGCAAATACCAAAGATGTCAGCAATAAGATCCTGACCAACCAGACCAACCTGACCTCAAAATTTTACACGGGAGCCATCGGTCACGACATCAGCACCGGCGTGGAGCTAACGCGTGAAACGCAAACCAACTATGGTGTAAACCCGATCACCCCGCCGCCGGTAAATATCTATCACCCCAACAGCAATGTGAATATCGACGGATTGTCTCGTAACGGCGCTAATGCTAACGGGCAAACCGATACCTTCGGTGTATACGCCTTTGATACGCTACAGATTACCCGTGAGTTTGAACTAAACGGTGGTATTCGCCTCGACAATTACCGCACGGAATATGACAGCGCCACCGCTTGCGGCGCTTCTGGTCGCGGCGCGGTCGCGTGTCCGACAGGCGTGGCGAAAGGTTCTCCGGTCACCACCGTGGATACTGCCAAATCAGGCAATCTGGTGAACTGGAAAGCGGGCGCGCTGTATCACCTGACCGATAACGGTAACGTTTACATTAACTACGCTGTTTCTCAGCAACCGCCAGGCGGCAGCAACTTTGCCCTCGCTCAGGGCGGAAGCGGTAACAGTGCGAACCGTACCGATTTCAAACCACAGAAAGCAAAAACCAGCGAGATCGGCACCAAATGGGAGGTGCTGGATAAGCGCCTGCTGTTAACTGCCGCGATTTTCCGTACGAATATTGAGAACGAAGTTGAGCAGAACGACGACGGCACATATTCCCAGTACGGGGAGAAGCGCGTTGAAGGTTACGAACTCTCGGTAGCAGGGAACATCACTCCCGCATGGCAGGTTATTGGGGGTTACACCCAGCAGCGCGCGGCGATCCACAGCGGCAAAAACGTTGCTCAGGATGGTTCTTCATCCCTGCCGTACACGCCAGAACATGCGTTCACGCTGTGGAACCAGTATCAGGCTACCGATGATATCTCTGTTGGCGCGGGCGCTCGCTACGTGGGCAGTATGCATCGCGGTTCCGACGGGGCCGTGGGTACGCCATCCTACACCGAAGGTTACTGGGTCGCCGACGCGAAACTGGGTTATCGCGTGAATCGCAATCTCGATTTCCAGTTGAACGTCTATAACCTGTTCGACACCGATTATGTATCCTCCATTAACAAGAGCGGATACCGTTACCATCCCGGTGAGCCAAGAACCTTCCTGCTCACGGCAAATATGCATTTCTGATCTTTTACGTGGGGCGTAAGCCCCACTTTCAGGAGAAACAATGATGATGTATCACATTCCCGGTATTCTGTCGGCGCAGGATGTCACCTGGTTTCGCGAACAACTGGACGCTGCCGACTGGGTTGATGGACGCGCAACCACCGGCGCTCAGGGTGCGCAGGTTAAAAACAACCAGCAGGTGGATACGCAAAGTGAGCGTTACGGCGTTTTACAACAGGCGGTACAAAACGCGGTGAACAACAGCGCGTTATTCTTCGCCGCTGCATTACCGAAAACGCTCTCCACACCGCTGTTCAATCGCTACCAGCACAACGAGACCTACGGTTTTCACGTTGACGGCGCGGTGCGTAGTCATCCGCAAAACGGCTGGATGCGCACAGATCTTTCCGCCACCTTATTCCTGAGTAATCCTGACGATTATGAGGGAGGAGAGCTGCTGGTCAATGACACCTACGGCCAGCATGCGGTAAAACTTCCGGCAGGCGATCTGGTACTTTACCCTTCCAGCAGCCTGCACTGCGTTACGCCGGTGACCCGTGGGGTTCGGGTGGCATCCTTTATGTGGATCCAGTCGATGATCCGGGACGATAAAAATCGCGCCATGCTTTTTGAACTGGATAAAAACATCCAGTCCCTGAAGACACGTCATGGGGAGAGTAGCGAGATCCTGTCGCTTCTCAATCTCTACCATAACCTGCTGCGCGAATGGTCTGAAATCTGATACCGCTGACGCGTGGTCGTTTTTCAGCCATCACATTCGCTATACTTATTCTGTAGACATCAGCAGGAGGTAGGTATGGCATCCGGATGGGCAAATGACGACGCTGTTAACGAACAGATCAACAATACTATTGAAGATGCTGTTGCCCGCGCCCGCGGTGAGTTACCGACGGGGGAAAGTCTGTATGAATGCGAAGAATGTGGTAATCCAATCCCTCAGGCCAGACGGGAGGCCGTGCCCGGCGTACGCTTGTGCATCACATGCCAGCAGGATAAAGATTCACATAGCGCAGCATTTTCAGGATATAATCGCAGAGGTTCGAAAGACAGCCAGCTACGTTGACTTATCTTTACCGAAAGTTTCAGCGCATACGATTTCCTTTACGAGCACGCTTTTTTGCACTCTGTGTAGCAAAATGTGCCGTTGTCGGTTTCTCTGTAAAGCGCAATGACAAGAACTGTAAATCCCTCTTTCGAATTTATTAATATTCAATAAGTTATTTGTCATTCAATTTTTTTGATTGATGTCGTCAATTCTATTCGATTTTATCTCGCATAAAAAAACGTGATACTTCTCACATCGACGAAACAACGTCTTCTTAAAGAACACTGACTAACAGAACAAACCTGCGAGAAATTAATCATGAAAAATATCAAATTTGCTGTTGCCGCCATCGCTCTGTCTACCCTGTCATTTGGCGTTTTTGCTGCCGAGCCAGTTTCCTCTACTCAGGCGCAAAACATGAACAAAATTGGTGTGGTATCTGCTGACGGCGCTACCACGCTGGACGGCCTGGAAGCAAAACTGGCTGAAAAAGCGACTGCTGCTGGTGCAACGGGTTACAGCATCACTTCCGCTATCGGCAAAGACAAAATGAGCGGCACCGCGGTTATCTATAAATAACCGAAAGATTACCTGTACGACCCAATGCTCCAACCCTCATTGACCCTGTTTGTTACCCTTTGTTTGCCCGTCCGCCACTGGACGGGCTTTTTTTTGCTTAGTGTTCCAGTCGTTGACGGAATTCCTGCAACACGGCGTCTGGCATCCCTATTTGCAACGCCGCCTCGCAAATCGCCTGCCAGCTTCCGGCATCCAGCGGAATACCTTGCTCCAGCCGTTCTTCACGAGTATTCACCTCCCACTCCCCTGGCAACAGGATCGGGGCATCTTCAGCATGGGGGGACGCTTTCACCCACTTAGCAAAGGCCGTGACCTGGTTGTCGCAGTCCGGCGCGCCAAACAGTTCCGGATTCATAATGATGGTCGTCATACAGTTAATGATGGCGTCCGCGCTGGTCTGCAGGCTCTCTTCATGTGTGGTTTTACCACCAGAAAGCGCTCCCCCCATAATTTCGCACATTGCCGCCAGCGCATAACCTTTGTGTTGGGCGAAGGTCAGCAACGACCCCAGCGGAGAGACCTGCATTACGGCAGGATCGGTTGTGGGTACCCCATTAGCATCAATCAGGCATCCCGGAGCCACCGGCTCACCCTTGTGCCATGCCACGCGGGTTTTGCCAAACGCGATGGCGCTGGTTGCATAGTCCAGCAACAACGGGAACGTATTTTTACGTGGGAACACCACACAGAAGGGGTTGGTGCCAAATCGACTATCGCGGCCATGAAACGGTGCGACCATCGGGATCCCTACCACATTCACAAAGTGCACCGAAACAAAACCCGCCGCCGCACATTGCTCCGCCCAGTAGCCAATGCGTCCAATATGGTGCGAATTATGTAATGCCACGGCAGCGATACCGTACTGGCGCGCTTTTTCGATCCCAAGCGTAATTGCCTCGTGGGCCGCCACCTGACCAAATGCGCAGTCGCCGTCAAGCGTAATCACCGCTCCCGCATCGTTGACCACTTTGGCATGGCGGTTGATCTGCAGGTGTCCCTGCGAAAATGAGCGAATATAGCTTGGGATCATGCCGATACCGTGGGAGTCGTGGCCGGCGAGGTTAGAGGCTATCAGATGGTCGGCCACCAGCCGCGCCTCCAGCTCATTGCTTCCCATCTGGTGAAAAACGGCCTGGATAAAGGCGTGCAGCGTTGGCACATGGAAGCGATGTCCACTGTTCATTGTTATCTCCTGTTGTGTCGCGTGTTGATTGTGTTTCTTATTATTCAACAAACTATGCTGCGCCACAGCGCTCAGGAGATCAATAAACGTGCAGAAATTTCACGTTGCCGGAAAGCGTGAACCGACGGGCCTGGCAAAGGACCGTCGGGAGAAAGAAAAATCAGAAGCTTTGCTCGACGCGGCCAAGTCCTTCAGCCAGCGTCGCGGATTCACCGGTTGCTACCAGGCAGCAGGCCATCTGGATTTTCAGCGATGCCGGAACCGGCTCACTGCCCGCCAGACAACGCTCAATCCAGCGCGCGGTAGTTTCCGGGTCTTTAGCCACCGGCAGCGGGACCGGCTCATCGGGCATCTCGCTCTGCCGGTCCTGTAGCACTCGCACGCCGGACGAATCTATCAGGCTTATCTGCGGGCAGCGCTGCGGGTTGGCGTACACTTCACCCTCGGTACCGTGCATCAACAGGGCACGCCCACCGATATCGCCGAAAAATTTCGCCACGCGCGATACGTATTCCGGGTGAGAAACGCTGGAAAGACGCAGCGCGGCATCTTCGGCAAACGGCGTGGCTAATTTAGCCAGCGTATGCGCACTGTTACGCACGCCCATTCGCCAGCGCATCGCCAGCTGTTTTTCCAGCGGAGGACACAGCGCACTCACCGGGATAAACACCGGCTCATGACCATCCAGCTTTGCCTGTGCCTGCCCGGCATGCAGCGTCGGCGCAATCCCCATCAGTTCAAAAATGGTTTCAGTCAGCACGCGGGTTGGATCCTCGCTGACACCGTGCACCACCACCGGGAAGCCCAGTTTATGCAGTAAAATCGCCAGCAGCGGAGTCAAATTTGCCTGCTTGCGCGCGCCATTGTAGCTGGGAATGACAATCGGCATGGGTTTGGCCACTGGCGGACTCAGGCGAATGGTGTGGTTCTGCATCGCTTCGTAAAAGCCCAGCATCTCCGCTTCGCCTTCGCCTTTAATACGCAGCGCAATCAGTACACCGCCCATCTCAAGATCGGGCACCTCGCCGTTCATCATATGGGTATACAGTCCGCGAGCAGTATCCTTATCCAGGTCACGCGCGTGATTTTTTCCTCGCCCAATCTCTTTGATGATTTTGCGGTAATCCATCGATAACTCCTTGCCTGTTGCTCGCATCGTTAACGCCGACGGCGACGCGTGGGTTTCGCTTTTTCTTTTGGTTTTACTATAACGTCTGGCACAGCAGGTTGCTCTATCGGAAATATGGGTAATGCGTTCAGTAAACGCTTGCCATAGCTTTTGGTCAATAAACGCTTGTCATAAATAACCACTTCT
Source organism: Citrobacter sp. RHBSTW-01044 (assembly GCF_013781945.1). NCBI lineage: Bacteria > Pseudomonadati > Pseudomonadota > Gammaproteobacteria > Enterobacterales > Enterobacteriaceae > Citrobacter > Citrobacter sp. RHBSTW-01044. The sequence goes on from NZ_CP056180.1 coordinate 3,263,983, forward strand.
CCCCAGCAGCCGTGGCTACGAATGAGTCGCCCAACCTGCTGGATCAAATTGAATGACGCCGCAGGCAAGCTCTGCACCTCAAAGGGGTAGCGGTTCAGGCTTTTCAGCCACTCGCCCTCGGTGATCACCACCGGGCTGTCGATAGGCGGAAAAGCAATTTTGTGAATATGCACCTGGGTCAGCAAGTCGCCTTTCAAATCCAGACCTTCGGCAAAAGATTGCAGCCCTATCAGTACGCTACGCTCGCCGTTGGTCACCCGCTTGCGGTGCAGCTCCACCAGTCGATAGCGCGGCTGGTCGCCCTGTACCAGCAACAGCAGGCGCAGATCGGTAACGTGCTCAAGAAAACGCTGCATTGCCCGACCGCTGGCAAAGAGTACCAGCATGCCCTGATGCTTTTTACTTTCCAGCTGTTCGCGGAAATAGGCGGCCATTTCCGCGATATGCTGCTCTTCGTTATCAATTGACGGTTCGTAGCGCATCTGCGGAATGACGATTTTGCCTTGCTCAACGTGATTAAACGGTGAATCCAGCGCGATAAACCGGTCCCCTGCTTTTTCTTTCAGCCCGCTCATCTCCTGCAAACGCGAGAAGCTGTTGAGCGAACGCAGCGTGGCGGAGGTCACGATAATATGCGGTACGCTGCGCCACAGCAGTCGTTCAAGCTGATCGCTCACACGGATCCCCACACAGTGGAACCAGACGTGGATCTGCCCGTCACGCACTTCGCGCGTCGCCCATTTACTCACCGGCGCGCCTGACGACTGCGCGAGCGAAGCCAACCGCCACAGTTTGCTTTGCGCCTCAAACATGCCCAACGCCCGATTCATCTGCAAAATAACCCGATGCAGACGCACAATATCGTGGGTGCCGGTTTTTTCGCTGAGATCGTTGAGGAACAGTTCCGCCAGACCGCGCAGCATTTCTGTTAGCTTCGCCAGACGCTGACAAATCTCCATCACTTCCGCAGGCAGTTCGCCCATCGCGAAGCGGTGTTCCGCCTCCTGGGTCGCAGGCATGTACAAATTAAGAATGTTATTGAGCGATGAAATCAGCTCATACAGTTCCTCACAGTGACCGTTCAGACGCTCGGCATTCGCCAGCGGCGGCGTGGTTTTTGGACGAAACTGTTCCAGGCAGGTGGCCACTAATTTGCAAAACAGATCCAACTGCAGTCGATACCAAGGGGCGCTGATTTCTGCGCTCATCTCCAGCGCATCGCGCGCGACGTCCGGCAAATGGTGACCTTCATCAAGGACCAGCAGCAGGTTCTTCGGCTCAGGCAAAACAGCTTCGCTTTCCATGGCCGCCATCACCAGCGCGTGGTTAGCCACCACCACTTCGGCTTCCTGAATCTCACGGCGGGCGACAAAAAAGGGGCATTCACGATAGTAGTGACAGTTACGATTCAAACAGCTGGCTTTATCAGTGCTCAGGCGCTGCCAGAGTCCGTCGTCGATAGCGATATCCGTGTGATCGCGCAGCCCGTCCCACTTGTAGCTGTCGAGATCGCCTTTTAGCCTGGCGCAGCGCTTTTGTTCTTCCTGGTTGTTGGGCGTCAGGTCATCGTCGAGAAAGGCCAACAGATCCTGCTGATTGGGTTCGCTACTGGCCAGCGCCGCTAAATTACGCGGGCAGACATAACGCCCGCGACCAAACGCGGCGGTAAAACGCAGATCGGGGATAATTTTGCGCAGCAGCGGTAAATCTTTGCTGTAGATCTGATCCTGTAAAGCAACGTTGGCGGTACTGACCACCAGCGTTTTTTGTTCTTCACGCGCTATGGCAATACCGGGAATCAGGTACGACAGCGTTTTCCCCACCCCGGTCGGCGCTTCAATTGCCAGATGCCGCCCTTCTTCCCCAGTGAGCGTTTTCGCGACGTCAGCAATCATCTGCCGCTGCGGCGCACGGGGAATAAAGTCGGGGATCTGTTCCTGAAGCGCCTTATACCAGGCGGCAATTTGCGCTTTTAGCGCAGCCGTTAGTGCCATGAGAAAACCTGAAATACTGTATAAACAGCCACTATTGTGGCACTTTCTGATACGTGTCGCAAAAAGAAAAGCCCGACCTTTCGGCCGGGCTCGCAATTACTGCGCTGTAGACGGTTTGCGCGGACGGCGCGGTGGACGAGGCTTATCGCCCGCCGGTTTGCCTTCGCCGCTACGCGGTTTCGCTTTTGGCGCACCGCCATCCTGACGACGCGGCTGCTGACCACGCCCAGCTCCACCCTGACCGCGACCACCGCCGCCACGCTGCTGGCGACCATTCTGGATCGGCTCGGCTTTGATGGACGGGTCTGGCTCGTAGCCTGGCATCGCAATTCGCGGGATCTCTTTTTTCAGCAGCTTCTCGATGTCACGCAGCAGCTTGTGTTCATCGACGCACACCAGAGACAACGCTTCGCCGGTAGCGGCCGCACGACCGGTACGACCAATACGGTGCACGTAATCTTCCGGGACATTTGGCAGCTCGTAGTTCACCACGTGCGGCAGCTCTTCAATATCCAGACCGCGCGCGGCAATATCGGTCGCCACCAGCACACGAATATCACCGGATTTAAAATCAGCCAGCGCACGCGTACGCGCCCCCTGAGATTTATTACCGTGGATCGCCGCGCTGCGAATGCCGTCTTTATTCAGCTGTTCCGCCAGATGGTTCGCACCATGTTTGGTTCGGGTAAACACCAGCACCTGCTGCCAGTTGCCCTGACCGATCATCTGCGACAACAGTTCACGTTTACGCTTTTTATCAACAAAATGAACGTGCTGAGTCACCTGCTCTGACGCGGTATTACGGCGCGCCACTTCGATTTCCAGCGGATTGTGCAGCAGCTTTTCGGCCAGCGACTTAATATCATCAGAGAACGTTGCTGAGAACAGCAGGTTCTGGCGTTTCGCCGGCAGTTTCGCCAGAACGCGACGGATATCATGAATAAAGCCCATATCCAGCATGCGGTCAGCTTCATCCAGTACCAGAATCTCAACCTGATCCAGTTTCACCGCATTCTGGTGTTCCAGATCGAGCAAACGACCAGGCGTGGCGATCAGCACATCCACACCGCCGCGCAGCTTCATCATCTGCGGGTTAATGCTCACGCCGCCGAAGACCACCAGCGAGCGAATATTCAGATACTTACTGTAATCACGTACGTTTTCGCCAATCTGGGCCGCCAGTTCGCGGGTTGGCGTGAGGATCAGCGCACGCACCGGACGACGGCTTTTGCCATGCGGCTGATGGGTAATCAGGTGCTGCAACAGCGGCAGGGTAAAACCTGCCGTTTTCCCCGTACCGGTCTGGGCGCTGGCCATCAGATCGCGGCCCTCCAGCACGGCAGGGATCGCCTGCTGCTGAATAGGGGTAGGTTCACGGTAACCCTGCTCGGCAACGGCACGTAAAATATCAGGGTTTAAACCAAGGGAATCAAAAGACATAACAACTCCGAACCACCCTGACCGTTACCGGTGTCGTTTTCAGGGAGATACATATAATAAAGATGACAAAAACCACAATGTCATGAAGGGGCGGAGTGTAGCAGTTTTTGTGATGTGCCGCATAAATTATCCCTGCGCTGAAAAATAACGGTCCGGACTGGACAAGGTTACACATCAGTCATAATCTTAATCAATCGATTGATTAAGATCTGAGTCGTGCTATGAATACACCCACCATGACAACCAAAGGTGAACAGGCGAAAAATCAGCTCATTGCCGCCGCGCTGGCGCAGTTTGGCGAGTATGGTCTGCACGCCACTACTCGCGATATCGCCGCGCAGGCCGGGCAAAATATTGCTGCCATCACCTACTATTTTGGCTCAAAAGAGGATTTATATCTCGCCTGCGCCCAGTGGATTGCGGATTTTATCGGCTCACAGTTTCGCCCGCACGCTGAAGAAGCCGAGCGTCTGTTTGCTCAGCCGGAACCGGATCGTGGCGCGATGCGCGAACTGATCCTCCGCGCCTGCAAAAATATGATCATGCTGTTAACCCAGGACGATACCGTTAACCTGAGCAAATTTATTTCGCGCGAACAGCTTTCCCCCACCGCGGCTTATCAACTGGTGCACGACCAGGTTATCAATCCGCTACATACTCACCTGACGCGCCTGATTGCTGCCTATACCGGCGGCGATGCCAACGATACCCAAATGATCCTGCACACCCACGCCCTACTCGGCGAGGTACTGGCCTTTCGTCTGGGGAAAGAAACCATTCTGTTGCGTACGGGCTGGTCACAATTTGATGAGGATAAAACCGCGCTGATTGACCAAACGATCACCTGTCACATCGATCTTATTCTGCAAGGTTTAACGCAAAGGAGTCTGGAGTCATGAAAAAACCTGTCGTTCTCGGGCTGGTCATCGCGGCCCTCGTTGCCGTGATTGCCGGTGGAACGTGGTGGTATCAAAGTCGGCAAGATAACGGTCTGACGCTGTACGGCAATGTCGATATCCGTAGCGTCAACCTGAGTTTTCGCGTCGGCGGCAGGCTGGCCTCGCTGGCGGTTGACGAAGGCGATGCCATTACCGCCGGTCAGGTGCTGGGCGAACTGGACCGTGCACCGTATGAAAACGCATTAATGCAGGCAAAAGCGAATGTTGCCGCCGCGCAGGCGCAATACGATCTGATGCTGGCAGGGTATCGTGAAGAAGAGATCGCGCAAACCGCAGCGGCAGTCAAACAGGCGCAGGCAGCCTATGATTACGCGCAAAACTTTTACAATCGGCAGGTAGGATTGTGGAAAAGCCGCACTATCTCCGCCAACGATCTGGAAAACGCCCGTTCATCACGCGATCAGGCGCTGGCCTCTCTGAAATCCGCACAGGATAAACTCAGCCAATACCGCAGCGGTAATCGTGTGCAGGACATCGAGCAGGCGAAAGCCACGCTCGAACAAGCTCAGGCCGAGCTGGCCCAGGCAGAGCTTAATTTGCATGACACCACGCTGACCTCGCCGTCTGACGGCACGTTACTCACCCGTGCGGTCGAACCCGGCAGCATGCTGAACGAAGGGGGCACGGTACTGACGCTGTCACTCACGCGTCCGGTATGGGTTCGCGCCTACGTTGATGAACGAAATCTGAGCCAGGCGCAGCCAGGACGCGAAATCCTGCTTTACACCGATGGCCGTCCGGACAAACCGTATCACGGTAAAATCGGCTTCGTGTCGCCCACCGCCGAGTTTACCCCAAAAACAGTCGAGACCCCTGACCTGCGCACCGACCTGGTTTATCGCCTGCGTATTGTGGTGACCGACGCGGACGATGCGCTGCGCCAGGGAATGCCGGTAACGATAAAGTTCAGCGATGAGGCACGGCATGAATGACGCCGTCATTACGCTGAATGGACTGACGAAAAACTTTGCCGGAATGGATAAACCGGCCGTCGCCCCGCTCGACTGTACCGTTCATGCGGGCTACGTGACCGGGCTGGTCGGGCCGGATGGCGCTGGCAAAACCACGCTGATGCGAATGCTGGCAGGGCTGTTGAAACCCGACGCCGGTAGCGCAACGGTAATTGGTTTTGATCCCATCAAAGACGACAGCGCGCTGCATGCGGTACTGGGGTACATGCCGCAGAAATTTGGTCTGTATGAAGATTTGACCGTCATGGAGAACCTTAATCTCTATGCAGATTTACGTAGCGTTACCGGTGAAGCGCGAGAAAAAACCTTTGCCCGACTACTGGAATTTACCTCGCTGGGGCCGTTTACCGGACGACTGGCCGGCAAGCTTTCCGGCGGCATGAAACAGAAGCTCGGACTTGCCTGTACGCTGGTCGGTGAACCCAGCGTGTTACTGCTGGATGAGCCTGGCGTGGGCGTCGACCCTATTTCCCGTCGCGAACTGTGGCAAATGGTTCATGAGCTGGCCGGGGACGGCATGCTGATCCTCTGGAGCACTTCGTATCTGGATGAAGCTGAACAATGCCGTGATGTGCTGCTGATGAACGAAGGTGAATTGCTGTATCAGGGCGATCCCACTCAGCTTACGCAAACCATGTCGGGTCGCAGCTTCCTGATGAGCAGTTCGCAGGAAAATAACCGCCGACTGCTGCAACGCACGTTAAAACTGCCGCAGGTTAGCGACGGGATGATTCAGGGGAAATCCGTCCGCTTAATCCTGAAAAAAGAAGCGACGGCCCAGCAGATTCAAAACGCTGACGGCATGCCGGAGATAACCATCAACGAAACCGCCCCCCGCTTCGAGGATGCCTTTATCGATTTACTTGGCGGGGCCGGAACATCGGAGTCCCCGCTGGGTGCTATCCTGCATACCGTGGAAGGCACGCAAGGTGAAACGGTGATCGAAGCCAAAGCGCTGACCAAAAAATTTGGCGATTTTGCCGCTACCGACCACGTAGACTTTGCCGTGCAGCGCGGCGAGATTTTTGGTTTGTTAGGACCCAACGGCGCGGGCAAATCCACCACCTTTAAAATGATGTGCGGCCTGCTGGTCCCCACCTCGGGTAAAGCGCTGGTGCTGGACATGGACCTGAAGGTCAGCTCCGGTAAAGCGCGTCAGCATCTGGGTTATATGGCACAGAAATTCTCCCTGTATGGCAACCTGACGGTTGAACAGAATCTGCGCTTTTTCTCCGGCGTCTACGGCCTGCGCGGTCGGGCGCAGAAGGAGAAAATCGAGCGGATGAGCGAGGCATTCGGCCTGAAGAGTATCGCCTCCCACGCCACCGACGAACTGCCGCTGGGCTTTAAACAGCGCCTGGCGCTGGCCTGTTCGCTGATGCATGAACCCGACATTCTGTTCCTCGATGAACCCACTTCCGGGGTCGATCCCCTCACCCGTCGGGAGTTCTGGTTACATATCAACAGCATGGTGGAAAAAGGCGTCACGGTGATGGTGACCACCCACTTTATGGATGAGGCAGAATACTGCGATCGCATCGGGCTGGTGTATCGCGGCAAACTGATTGCCAGCGGTACGCCGGACGACCTGAAAGCTCAGGCTGCTGACAGTGAGACGCCAGACCCGACCATGGAACAGGCCTTTATCACGCTAATCAATGACTGGGATAAGGAGCATACGCATGAGTAACTCCGTTCTCTCCTGGCGTCGCGTACGCGCGCTGTGCGTGAAAGAGACGCGCCAGATCGTCCGCGATCCCAGCAGTTGGCTGATTGCGGTGGTGATCCCGCTGCTGCTGCTGTTTATCTTCGGCTACGGGATCAACCTCGACTCCAGCAAGCTGCGGGTAGGGATTCTGCTCGAACAGCAAAGCGAAGAGGCGCTGGATTTTACCCATACCATGACCGGTTCACCGTATATTGACGCCACCATCAGCGATAACCGTCAGGAATTGATTGAGAAAATGCAGGCCGGGCGCATTCGCGGGCTGGTGGTGATCCCGGTGGATTTCGCCCAGCAGATGGCGCGACCCAACGACGTGGCGCCGATCCAGGTGATCACCGACGGCAGTGAACCGAATACCGCTAACTTTGTACAGGGTTATGTCGAAGGCATCTGGCAGATTTGGCAACAACAGCGGGCGGAAGATCGCGGAGAATCATTTGAACCTTTGATCGACGTGCAGACCCGCTACTGGTTTAACCCGGCGGCCATCAGCCAACATTTTATTATTCCCGGGGCGGTAACCATCATCATGACGGTTATTGGCGCTATCCTCACCTCATTAGTGGTGGCGCGCGAATGGGAGCGCGGAACCATGGAAGCGCTGTTGTCTACCGAAGTCACCCGCGTCGAACTGCTGCTGTGCAAACTGATCCCCTATTACTTTCTGGGCATGCTGGCGATGCTGCTGTGTATGCTGGTGTCGGTGTTTATTCTCGGCGTGCCCTATCGCGGTTCGTTGCTGATCCTGTTTTTCATTACCAGCCTGTTCCTGCTCAGCACGCTCGGCATGGGGTTGCTTATCTCCACCATCACCCGCAACCAGTTTAACGCCGCGCAGGTCGCGCTAAACGCCGCCTTCCTGCCCTCGATTATGCTGTCAGGTTTTATCTTCCAGATAGACAGCATGCCGGCGATTATCCGGGCAGTAACCTATATTATTCCGGCTCGTTATTTCGTCAGCACCCTACAAAGCCTGTTTCTGGCGGGAAATATTCCGGTGGTGCTGATTATCAACGTGCTGTTTTTAATCGCTTCGGCGGTGATGTTTATTGGCCTGACGTGGCTTAAAACCAAACGTCGGCTGGATTAAGGGGACGGGCATGTTTCATCGCTTATGGACATTAATTCGTAAAGAGCTGCAATCGCTGTTACGTGAACCGCAGACGCGAGCCATTCTGATTTTACCGGTGCTGATTCAGGTTATTCTGTTCCCGTTCGCGGCCACGCTGGAAGTCACCAACGCCACTATCGCTATCTATAACGAAGACAACGGTAAACATTCGGTGGAACTAACCCAGCGCTTCGCTCGCGCCAGCGCCTTTACGCACGTTCTGCTGCTGAAAAGCCCGCAGGAGATCCAGCCCACCATCGACACGCAAAAAGCCCTGTTGCTGGTGCGCTTCCCGGCCAACTTTTCGCGTAATCTGGATACCTTCAAGCAGGCTCCCATGCAGATTATTCTCGACGGGCGTAACTCTAACAGTGCGCAAATTGCCGCGAATTATCTGCAGCAGATCGTTAAGGAGTATCAGCAGGAGCTGATGGACGGCAAGCCGAAACCGAACAACAGCGAGCTGGTGGTGCGTAACTGGTATAACCCGAATCTGGATTACAAATGGTTTGTGGTTCCGTCGCTGATCGCCATGATCACCACCATCGGCGTCATGATCGTCACTTCGCTCTCGGTTGCCCGCGAGCGCGAGCAAGGCACGCTGGATCAGCTGCTGGTCTCCCCGCTTACCACCTGGCAGATATTCATCGGTAAAGCGGTGCCCGCGTTAATTGTGGCAACGTTTCAGGCCACCATTGTGCTGGCGATCGGCATCTGGGCTTATCACATTCCGTTTGCCGGTTCACTGGGGTTGTTCTATTTCACGATGGTGATTTACGGGCTGTCGCTGGTCGGCTTTGGTCTGCTGATTTCATCACTGTGTGCCACCCAGCAGCAGGCGTTTATCGGCGTGTTTGTGTTTATGATGCCGGCGATTTTACTTTCAGGCTACGTCTCGCCGGTCGAAAATATGCCGGTCTGGCTACAGAATCTGACGTGGATAAACCCAATCCGCCATTTTACGGACATCACGAAACAGATTTACCTGAAGGATGCGAGTCTGCAGATTGTGTGGGGAAGTTTGTGGCCGCTGTTGGTGATAGCGGCCACGACCGGCTCAGCGGCGTATGCGATGTTTAGACGCAAGGTGATGTAGCTTTTTGTCTTTCGCCAACAGCGAGACCACGGCGGGTCCGGCAAGGATCACCAGCCCCGCCAGGGCCAGCAAGACGTTGTTTTGCAGCACGCGCGACAGCAACCACAGTACGATCATCGCGGCACCGAAATACCACGTGGTAGTCAGTTCTTCCAGCACATCAGCTACGTCGCGCCAGCGCTGTTCATGGTGACGTTGCAAGGCCAGCATTAATAAAACCGTTACGCCGTAAACGACGCATAATCCCAGGCCGACGCGCACCAGCGTACCGCTCATCCAGCCCATTACCAGCAACGCCACTACCAGTAAATGCAACACAATCTGCCAGCAACTTAGACCCGTTGCGACACGAACACGTTGTTGCCACCTCATGGCTTTTCTCCTGAAGGATTTTCAACTAATTATTCAGAGTACCGGACTTTACGGAAAATTCCGCAACACCGCATCTTTTTGTGACGACGACTACACTATTTTATTTAGGAAGTGACGCCAACGGGAGGCTCATGAGCGGATCGGGAGTTCAATTTTCATTCAATGTGCTCACCATTAATACTCACAAAGGGTTCACCGCCTTCAACCGGCGTTTTATTTTGCCTGAGCTACGGGAGGCTGTCAGAACGGTCGGTGCAGACATTGTGTGCCTACAGGAAGTTATGGGCGCGCACGATGCTCACTCGCTGCAGATTGAGAACTGGCCGGATACCACCCACTACGAATTTCTGGCGGACACCATGTGGAGCGACTTCGCCTACGGGCGTAACGCCGTGTACCCGCAAGGGCATCACGGTAACGCGGTGCTGTCGCGTTATCCCATTGAACATTATGAAAATCGCGATGTGTCCGTCGGCGCGAGTGAAAAGCGCGGGGTCCTCTACTGCCGCATCGTGCCGCCAATGCTCTCGCACCCAATCCATGTCATGTGCGTGCATCTCGGTTTGCGTGAAGCACACCGTCAGGCCCAGCTCGCTATGCTGGCTGACTGGGTCAATGCCCTGCCCGACGCGGAGCCCGTGGTGATCGCCGGAGATTTTAACGACTGGCGGCAAACGGCCAATCACCCGTTGAAAGCCAGGGCCGGCCTTGACGAGATTTTTACCCGCGCCCACGGTCGCCCGGCGCGGACGTTTCCGGTGCAGTTTCCCCTGCTGCGTCTGGACAGGATCTATGTGAAAAACGCGAATGCCAGTACCCCAACGACGCTGGCGCTGCGTCACTGGCGACATTTGTCCGATCATGCCCCCCTGAGTGCGGAGATTCATTTATGAAAAATGGCTGGCGTGAAGGCAATCAAATTCAACTGCTGGAAAATGGCGATCAATACTATCCCGCCGTCTTTGACGCCATTGAACAGGCACAGCAAAAAATTATCCTTGAGACCTTTATCTGGTTTGAAGATGCGGTCGGAAAACAGCTGCATGCCGCCTTGCTCGGCGCCGCCCAGCGCGGAATCAAAGCAGAGGTGCTGCTGGACGGTTACGGTTCGCCGGATCTTAGCGACAGTTTTGTCGAAGAGTTGACCGTAGCTGGCGTTATTTTCCGCTACTACGATCCGCGCCCGCGTCTGTTCGGTATGCGTACCAATCTCTTTCGCCGTATGCATCGCAAAATTGTGGTCATTGATGACCGTGTTGCCTTTGTCGGCGGCATCAATTATTCCGCTGAACACATGTCTGATTACGGTCCCGAGGCCAAGCAGGATTACGCCGTTCGCGTGGAAGGTCCAGTCGTGGCCGACATCCTGAAATTCGTGCTGGATAACTTACCGGGACAGAGCGCCGTACGACGCTGGTGGCGACGTCATCACCGGGCAATTGAAAATCATCGGCCAGGCGAAGCGCAGGCGCTGTTTGTCTGGCGCGATAACGAAGAGCATCGCGATGATATTGAACGCCACTATTTGAAAATGCTGACCCAGGCCCGGCGGGAAGTGATCATTGCCAATGCCTATTTCTTTCCGGGTTATCGCCTGCTGCATGCCCTACGAAAAGCTGCGCGACGCGGTGTTAGGGTAAAACTCATCGTCCAGGGTGAACCGGATATGCCGATTGTGAAAGTGGGTGCCCGCCTGCTGTATAACTATCTGGTTAAAGGCGGCGTCCATGTCTATGAATACCGGCGTAAGCCCCTGCATGGTAAAGTCGCGCTGATGGACGATCATTGGGCGACGGTAGGTTCCAGCAATCTCGACCCGCTTAGTCTGTCGCTCAATCTGGAGGCAAATCTTATTATTCATGACCGCACGTTTAACCAGACCCTGCGTGACAACCTGAACCCCATTATTGCGCAGGACTGCAAGCGAGTTGATGAATCAATGCTGCCAAAACGCACCTGGTGGAACCTGACCAAAAGCGTGCTGGCCTTCCACTTTTTACGCCACTTCCCGGCGCTGGTCGGCTGGCTACCGGCGCATACCCCGCATCTGGCCGAGGTAGAACCACCCGCACAGCCAACTCTGGAAACCCAGGATCGTATTCCAACTGAGGATGCAGGAGGGGAAACCTGATGCCAAAAAACCACCGACGCTGGCGCTTAGCGAAAAAGATCCTCACATGGCTATTTTTTATTGCGGTCATCGTATTGCTGGTCGTTTATGCCAGTAAGGTCAACTGGCAGGAAGTGTGGACGGTAATCCGCGATTACAATCGGATCGCCCTGCTCAGCGCCGTAGGGCTGGTGATCGTCAGTTATTTACTTTACGGCTGCTATGACTTGCTCGGGCGCTACTACTGCGGGCACAAGCTGGCAAAACGCCAGGTCATGCTGGTGTCGTTTATCTGTTACGCCTTCAACCTGACGTTAAGCACTTGGGTGGGCGGTATTGGGATGCGTTATCGTCTCTACTCGCGTCTCGGATTACCGGGGAGCACAATTACGCGAATTTTTTCACTGAGCATTACCACCAACTGGCTGGGCTATATTCTGCTGGGCGGTTTTATTTTCACCTTCGGCGTCGTTGAACTGCCCGCGCACTGGTATATCGATGAAGGTACGCTACGCCTCTTAGGCATTGCGCTGCTGCTGATGATTGTTGTTTATCTGTGGTTTTGCGCTTTCGCTAAACATCGCCACATCACCATCAAGGGCCAAAAACTGGTACTGCCCTCCTGGAAATTTGCCCTCGCTCAAATGGCGATATCCGGTACTAACTGGATGGTAATGGGGGCGATTATCTGGCTGTTGCTGGGTCAGAATATCAACTATTTCTTCGTGCTGGGCGTGCTGCTGGTGAGCAGTATTGCCGGTGTTATCGTGCATATTCCGGCGGGGATTGGTGTGCTGGAGGCGGTCTTTATGGCGCTGCTGGCAGGAGAGAATACCTCTCAGGGGACAATCATTGCCGCCCTGCTCGCGTATCGCGTGCTGTACTATTTTATTCCGCTGCTGCTGGCGCTGATGTGCTATTTGCTGCTGGAGAGTCGGGCGAAAAAGTTGCGGGTAAAAAACGAGAAGGCGATGGCGAAATGATTCACCGGATGGCGGCTTACGCCATCCGGCAACAGAGAGTTAACGACGATTGCCGAAGATACGCAGCAGCATCAGGAACAGGTTGATGAAGTCCAGATACAGCGTTAAGGCCCCAAGAATCGCGTATTTACGCAGATTGGAGCTGTCACGCAGGTCGATCTGCTCACCGATGTTTTTCAGCTTCTGCGTGTCATAAGCGGTCAGGCCGACAAACACAATCACCCCAATATAGGTCACCGCCCACATCAGCGCTTCGCTCTTCAGCCAGAAGTTAACCAGCGAGGCCAGCACAATACCGATCAGCGCCATAAACAGCATATTGCCGAAACCGCTGAGATCGCGTTTGGTGGTGTAGCCGTACAAACTCATGATCCCGAACATCCCGCCAGTGACCACAAAGGTGCTGGCGATAGACGAGTAGGTATAGACGATAAAAATGCTTGATAGCGTCAGCCCGGTTAATGCCGAATAGAGCATAAACAGCGTGGTCGCCATTCCCGCGCTGAGCCTTTGCACCATGCCGGACAGGACGAACACCAGCGCTAGCTGGGCGATGATCAGTCCAAAGAAGGTGATTTTGCTGGAGAAGACAAACATCATCACCGCGGGCGTATTTGCCGCATACCAGGCGATAAACGCCGTCAGCAACAGTCCGCAGGTCATCCAGCCGTACACCTGCGCCATATACGTTTGCAGGCCGGAACGGGCCTGTACAATAGAATCGGATCGTGGGAATCGGTCCATGACAATCTCCTGAATCAGTATGAGCCTACACCAATTGTACTCTACCAGCGTTTTGCTGCTAGCTTATCGCTGTCGCGGGCATCAACCCAGCGCTCACCTTCTGGCGTGGCCTCGCGCTTCCAGAACGGTGCGCGGGTTTTCAGATAATCCATAATGAACTGCCCGGCATCAAACGCGCTGCTGCGATGCGCACTGGTCACGCCAACAAAAACGATTTCGTCACCCGGCCACAGTTCGCCAATGCGATGAATGACCGTTACTCGTCCCAGCGGCCAGCGCGCACGCGCTTCGTCGACAATCTCCGCCAGCGCTTTTTCGGTCATTCCCGGATAGTGTTCCAGCGTTAACGCCTGCACGCTATCGCCGAGATTGTGATTGCGGACTTTACCGGTGAAAGTGACCACCGCGCCATCTTCATCGCGTTCGGCCAGCCAGGGATACTCTTCCCCGACGCTGAACGGCGCATGACCAACAACAATTCGCGTTTCAGCCATCTTAGCCTCCGGTTACCGGTGGGAAGAAAGCCACTTCGTCACCCGCATTAAGGGGATGGTCAAAACTGACCAGCGTCTGGTTTACCGCGGCCAGCAGCTTGCCGTCTTCCAGCGCCAACGCCCAGCGATCGCTTTTTGCCGCAAGACTCCGGCGCAGCGCTTCTACCGTTGCAAACTCAGCGGCGACTTCTATCGCATCCGTGTTCACCAATTCCCGTACCTGAGCAAAGAAAAGAACCTTAATCATGCGCATCTACCTTAAAATCTCCCGATTTGCCGCCGCTTTTAGCCAGCAAACGCACCGGACCAATTACCATATCCTTTTGCACCGCTTTGCACATATCGTAGATGGTCAACGCTGCCACGGAGGCCGCCGTTAACGCTTCCATTTCGACGCCGGTTTTCCCGGTCAGGCGACACAGCGTTTCAATGCGTACGCGGTTGTGTTCCGGCTCGGCGTGCAGATTAACTTCAACCTTGCTCAACATCAGCGGATGGCACAGCGGGATAAGATCCCAGGTCCGTTTGGCGGCCTGAATACCGGCAATACGCGCCGTGGCGAAAACGTCGCCCTTATGGTGGCTGCCGTCGATAATCATCGCCAGCGTTTCGCTACGCATGGTCACGAATGCTTCTGCACGCGCCTCGCGTACGGTTTCCGCTTTGGCGGAGACATCCACCATATGCGCTTCGCCAGCGGCGTTAATATGAGTCAGTTGCGACATACTTATTTCTTCAAATGTGGGTGGAAATTACACGGACGCGTACGGGCATCGAGCTGCGGCGCAATGATATTTTCCCATGCGGTACGACACGCTTTAGTCGACCCCGGCATGGCGAAAATCAGCGTTTTGTTGGCCACTCCAGCAATCGCCCGGGATTGCAGCGTCGCGGTGCCAATCTCTTCAAACGACAGCATACGGAATACTTCACCAAACCCTTCGACTTCTCTGTCGAACAGCGGTTGCAGCGCTTCTGGCGCCTGGTCCCCTTCGGTTAAGCCCGTGCCGCCTGTAATGAACACAACCTGCACATCCTCACTGGCAATCCATGCAGAAACCTGGGCGCGAATGGCGTAGCGGTTCTCTTTGACAATCGCCTTGTCGACAATCTGATGACCCGCCTCTTGCGCCGAGTCACGCAGATAATGGCCGGAGGTGTCATCTTCTTCGCCGCGACGGTTGGAAACAGTAAGAATAGCAATGCGTGTCGGGATAAATTCAGCGCTTACCTGACTCATGAAAAACTCCTTTTAGCGATCAGCCGCCAATGTAAGATAAGTTTTGCGTAATACCGGTATTGTTCTGATGCAGGAAATGAGTCTGCTTTTTCTCCAGCAGCGCGGCTGAAATGCGTTCTTCCAGCGCCGACTGCTGAGCGTCATCTTCAAGCAAATCACGCAGGCTTACGCCGCCTTCACCAAATAAACACAGATGCAGTTTGCCGACAGAGGAAACGCGCAGACGGTTGCAGGTGGCGCAGAAGTCTTTCTCATAAGGCATGATCAGACCAATTTCACCAGCATAGTCAGGATGACAGAAAACCTGAGCCGGGCCGTCGCTGCGCTGTCGGATCTGGTGGATCCAGCCGCGACGCAACAGCTCATCACGCAGGACCTGGCCTGAGATATGGTGTTTACGGAAGAGAGAGCTGCCCTCGCCCGTTTCCATCAGTTCAATAAAGCGTAGTTGGATAGGACGGGGCTGAACCCACGCCAGGAAGGTGTCCAGTTGATGATGGTTTACGTCGCGCATCAGCACGGTATTGACTTTCACTTTTTCAAAACCCGCATCAAAGGCGGCGTCAATGCCTGCCATCACCTGCTGAAATTTGTCCTGCCCGGTAATGGCGTGAAACTGACGGGCATCGAGGCTGTCGACGCTGACGTTAAGTGCGGTCAGTCCGGCATCGCGCCAGGCAGCAGCATCACGCGCCAGACGATAACCATTAGTGGTCACCGCAATCTGACGGATGGCGTGGTTTTCGCGCACGGCGGCGATAATGTCGGTAAAGTCGCGACGCAATGAAGGTTCGCCCCCTGTCAGACGCACTTTTTCCGTTCCCAGACTGGCGAACGCGCGCGTAACGCGGCGAATTTCATCAACGGTCAAAAAGCCGTTATTGGTGACACCGCCGGGCTTATAGCCATCCGGCAGGCAGTAGGTGCAACGAAAGTTACACACATCGGTAATCGACAAACGTAAGTAGTAAAACTTACGTGCGAAAGCATCGGTAAGTTGAGAGCCCATGTACACCTTTCCAAATACGGGAGACGTAGTCATTTCTTCCTACGCCCTGGTGACAAACTTATTCAAGTATTGTCACGGCCAAAGCACCGTATCATTTGACCCAGGTGCAGAGGCTAGAGTGTTTATTCTCGTCATACTTCAAATTGCAGAAGCGTGGGCTTTATTCGTTCACCCCAGTCACGTACTTATGTCCGCTTACGGGGGATTCTCTCCCTCACTGCCTTCCTGCAACTCAAATTATTCAGAGTACATTGTGGTTATGCCGATACTAGCGTGTAAATGACGCTTTTGCCATGTACACTTTCGCTGTATAAACACATACATAGCGACAAGATCGTGCAATTTCGCTACAGAATAAGCAAAAACCACAGTTTTGCATTGATATACATCATCTTGCCGGCAGGTGAATCTCGTCAGAAAGGAGTAGATCGCAGAAAAAAATTACGCCAGATTCCGCCTGGATAATTGCTGAAAACACACTATTTACGTTACTGTAGCGCCGATCAATTGATATCAGGAAAATATATGCGCACTCGCACGCTGGCAGATCTGGACCGCGTTGTCGCTCTCGGCGGAGGGCATGGACTGGGACGCGTTCTCTCCTCTCTTTCCCCTTTAGGTTCACGCCTGACGGGGATCGTCACCACGACCGATAACGGCGGGTCGACAGGTCGTATTCGTCGCTCTGAAGGAGGCATTGCCTGGGGAGACATGCGTAACTGTCTGAACCAGTTAATTACTCAACCCAGCGTTGCATCCGCCATGTTTGAGTATCGTTTTGGCGGTAATGGTGAGCTTTCCGGGCATAACCTCGGAAATCTGATGTTAAAGGCGCTCGATCACCTCAGCGTGCGGCCTCTGGAAGCCATTAATTTAATTCGTAATCTGCTGAAAGTTGACGCGCATTTAATTCCGATGTCGGAGCTGCCGGTGGATCTGATGGCTATCGACGATCAGGGACATGAAGTCTATGGCGAAGTGAATATCGATCAGCTCACCATCCCGCCTCAGGAACTGATGCTGTCGCCAAAAGTCCCCACCACGCGGGAGGCAGTTGAAGCTATCGCCGAAGCGGATTTGATTTTGATCGGACCCGGCAGTTTTTACACCAGCCTGATGCCGCTCCTGCTGCTCGACGAATTGGCGCAGGCATTACGTCGCACACCTGCCCCGATGGTCTACATCGGCAATCTGGGTCGTGAATTAAGCCTGCCAGCAGCCAGCCTGACGCTTAACGATAAGCTGGCAATCATTGAACAGTACGTTGGCAGGAAAGTGATTGATGCGGTGGTTGTAGGCCCGAAAGTGGATGTATCCACCGTTACCGACCGCGTTGTTATTCAGGAAGTGCTGGAAGCCAGCGACATTCCCTACCGCCATGACCGCCAGCTATTGCATTACGCGCTGGAGAAAGCGGTACAGGCGCTGGGGTAATCTCAAGTGCGTGATTAGCATACAATCCTCATCGTAATGAGGATTGTACTTGTAGCTTACTGCATTAACCTCTCAGCACAGGTACCTGCTCGGCGGATATTGGCTCTTCGTATCTTGTGCCAAAATTAGACCACCGGGCAAGAATGGCAAAGAATACGGCCATAACCAGGCAACTTAAATTGAACAAAACCCAGGGTGCATAATCCAGCGTCGCTACCCCCAGCGTCTTCGCCATGAACATACCAGATATTGTCCAAGGGAAAAGCCCTTCAAGTAGCGTGGCTCCAGACTCCATTGATCGGGACATATTAACCATATGCAATTTTTTGTTTTTAAAACAAGGATCATAAATATTCTTCACCAGAAAGAAACTGATGACTGCATTGCCAGTGCAGGCAACTAATAAAGAACTTGTGAACATTGTCGCCAACAGAGTACTGGTCACCGTTTTTAATTTCTGAACCAGTCGCCCAAGCAGTACATTAAGGCCACCAGAAACATCAAGTGCCGAAGCGAACATAAATGCACAAAGCATAACCACAATTGGGCTAACCATTGAATACATACCGCCACGATTAAGCAATATATTAATATTTTTAGTCGTAGATTCATTCATCGCGACATCTGAAAAATTGCTGATCATATTGGTATTAAAGCCATTAATCGATGCTTGAACGAGGTCCATCATGGTAAACGGCTGAAAAATTGCGCATATTGCCAGAGCAAAAAAAGAAGATGCGATCAAGACAATAATGGTATCCCATTTTTTTATCGCACCAATAAAGACCAGCAATGTCGGTAATATTAATAAAGGGTTAAGCCAGAATAATGAGTTTAGCGCTTTTTTCATGACCGGGATAGTATCTAGTTGGATTGAATTTACCACATTTAAATCTAACCCCGCGATATAAAACCCCAGGCAGCCAAACAAAAAAGCAGGAACCGATGTATACAACATATTTCTAATACTTTGATAAAGCTCAGCCCCCGCAGCTAACGCGGCCATGTTTGTGGTATCTGATAAAGGAGATAATTTATCACCAAAATAGGCACCGGAGATAACGGCTCCAGCAGTAATCGGCAATGACACATTCATCGCCGCAGCAACGGCAACCAACGCCACACCAATTGTTCCTGCGGAACCCCATGAAGTGCCTGTAAATGTCGAGATGCAAACCGTCACTAAAAAAGCTGTAAGATATAAGTAAGCTGGGTTGATAATTTCCAGGCCATAATAGACCATTAACGGAATTGTACCACTAACCATCCAGCATCCAATCAACATACCGATCGACAGTAGAATTAACATTGCAGGGACGGCATCTTTTATTTTTTCTATAAAAGTCTGGAGAATTTCCTTCCAGCCCGCGCCATAGTATCTGGCAAAAAAACCTGTAATAATCGTAATAACAATTAAGATAAATTCAACTGGATAATTTAAAATCCCAATACCTATGAAGAAAACCAGAAAAATAGCCACTAATAACATCAATGCTGCATAAAAGCTCGGTTGCTTATTTGTGCTTACCATGTTATTTTCCCGCTATTAATATGTTTTTATAGAATCAAACGCATTCTCTAAGTCCGCGATTAACATCTCTGGAGATTCTTGTCCAATTGAAATCCTAATTAAACCAGGCGCCATCCCATCTTTGCATATTACATCCTGGTTATAACCGCGATTTGGAGAAATAATCAGGCTTTCATATCCCCCCCAACTGCACCCCGGTTTGAAAATTCTACAACTATCAATGATGGCTTTAACTTTTTCAAAACTGCCATCTTTAAGTTCAAAACTAATGAGACCAGAAGTACCAAACATTTGTTGTGAAACAATTTCACGTTGTTTTGCATCAGCCATAAGGGGGTGACAGATATTCTCAACCTCTGCTCTGCTATTGAGAAAAGTAAGAATTGCATAGGTATTATTCTGATGTTGTCTCATGCGCAGCGGCAACGTTCGTAAACCGCGAATCACTAGCCATGCACTATCCGGGGCCAGCACTGCGCCAAGAAGCTGATGTGAAAAATCACGAATAATATCAAGATAGACTTTTGCGCCTACCACAGCACCCGCCGTTAAATCACTGTGACCGCCGATATATTTAGTACAAGAGTGGAGCACTAAATCGAAACCAAGAGTCAATGGCTTTTGGAAGAGTGGCGTAGCCCATGTATTATCAATGGCAGTAATAATATTATTCTCTTTCGCCAACCCTGCTATCATCTGCAGATCTACAACTCGCATGGTCATTGTTCCTGGGGATTCCGTGTATATCATGCGAGTATTCGGCTTTATTTTCTGCCGAATATCCTCGACATCGCCACTGAGAACAATGTCATAGTCAATACCAAATCGTTGTTGCATTTGCTTCACCAGCACAACTGTTGGACCATAAACATTATTCATCAGAATAATATGGTCACCACTTTTCAGCAGGCCAAACAATGTTGCGCTTATCGCGCCCATGCCCGAGCCAAAAACTTTGCAGGCCGCGCCACGCTCCAACGCTGCCAGTTTATGCTCTAACAGTTCCGTTGTTGGGTTAAGCCCCCGGGAATAGATGTAACGTTCAGCTTCGTGCTGCATATCATCACAGTATTGCTGATAGCTCTGCTGCACAAACAGACTGGTTTTTACTAGCGGAGGGCTGACTGCACCAAAATTTTTCTGGTGTTGTTCACCAACTCCAGAACATATCATGGCGTCCTGAACGGCATAATCATTCTCAGCGTAATTGCATATTATCTCTTTCATAATTTTCCTTTATATTTTCGTCAGGGAAATTTCTATAACAGGACAATTATAAAAAAAGGAACAATGACAGCCTTTTTCTTGCTGCCAAAATGCTGAAAGAATCGTCAGAAATGTAAAGAATAAAACGATGAGGTTCACAAAGTGGAAAAACAAAAATCAATTCAGCAAAGAATCAATTAGAGTGAGTGCATTAATTTTAAGAATAATAAATGGCAATAGAAAAACGAATAATATAATTATAAGTGATAATACATTCTGTATTTTTCCAATCGCCATGGCATTTACGCGATGGCGAATTGGAAAGTGGAAACAATCTTACGATGCCGCGATAAACAACTCGCGCAGCTGATGCAACTGGTCGCGGATTGTCGCAGCCTCTTCAAATTCAAGATTCTGCGCATGCTGCATCATCTGCCCTTCCAGCTCATGAATCTTCTGCTGCAGCGCTTTTGGCGTCATATCCAGTTCGACAATTTCAGACTTCGCGCCTGCGCGTGACTTCCCTTTGCCTTTCGCCTTAGTCTTCGCAATATTCTGACCCAGCGCCAGAATATCGACCACTTTCTTGTTCAGCCCCTGCGGCGTAATACCGTGTTCTTCGTTGTAGAGCTGCTGTTTCTCACGACGGCGTTCAGTTTCCCCTATCGCCTTAGCCATTGAGGCGGTAATTTTGTCGCCGTAGAGAATAGCCTTCCCGTTGATATTACGCGCCGCACGGCCGATGGTCTGAATAAGCGAACGTTCAGAACGCAGGAACCCTTCTTTGTCTGCGTCCAGAATCGCCACCAGTGAGACCTCAGGCATGTCCAGACCCTCACGTAACAGGTTGATACCCACCAGCACGTCAAACTCGCCCAGACGCAGGTCACGAATGATTTCCATACGTTCCACGGTATCGATGTCTGAGTGCAGATAGCGCACCCGCTCACCGTGCTCTTCGAGGTATTCGGTGAGATCCTCTGCCATCCGTTTCGTGAGCGTAGTGACCAGCACACGTTCGTTAATCGCCGCACGGATGCGGATCTCAGACAGCAGATCGTCAACCTGCGTCGCCACCGGGCGTACCTCAATGATCGGATCCAGCAGGCCGGTCGGTCGTACTACCTGATCGACGACGTCATCACCGGATTTCTCCAGCTCATAGTTGCCCGGCGTCGCTGAGACGTAGATGGTCTGCGGGGCCAGCGCTTCAAACTCTTCAAATTTAAGCGGACGGTTATCCAGCGCCGACGGCAGACGGAATCCGTATTCGACCAGAGTCTCTTTACGCGCCCGGTCACCACGATACATACCGCCAATTTGCGGGATAGTGACGTGGGATTCATCCACCACCAGCAGGCCGTCGGCAGGCAGGTAATCAAACAGCGTCGGCGGCGGCTCGCCGGGGCCACGCCCGGACAGATAGCGGGAGTAGTTTTCAATCCCCGAGCAGTAACCCAGCTCATTCATCATTTCCAGATCGAACTGCGTACGCTGACTTAGCCGCTGTTCTTCCAGCAGTTTGTTATTTGCCAGCAGGACCTTACGCCGCTCTGCCAGCTCAACTTTGATTTCTTCCATCGCCTGCACGATACGTTCGCGCGGCGTCACGTAGTGCGTTTTAGGATAGATGGTGTAGCGTGAAATCGTGGATTCAACCTGCCCGGTAAGCGGGTCAAACAGCGATAAACGTTCGACCTCTTCATCAAACAGTTCCACGCGCAGCGCGATATCGTCGGATTCAGCCGGGAAAATGTCGATCACTTCACCACGCACGCGGAAGGTTCCGCGCTGAAATGCCTGATCGTTGCGGGTATATTGCAGTTCCGCCAGGCGGCGCAGGATCGCACGCTGGTCGATAATCATCCCCACCGTCAGGTGCAGCATCATTTTCAGATACAGATCCGGATCGCCCAAACCATAGATAGCGGAAACTGACGCGACGACAACGACATCCCGACGTTCCAGCAGCGCTTTGGTCGCCGACAGACGCATTTGCTCAATATGTTCGTTAACCGAGGCATCCTTCTCGATGAAGGTGTCAGAACTTGGTACGTAGGCTTCCGGTTGATAATAGTCGTAGTAGGAGACGAAATACTCCACCGCGTTATCCGGGAAGAACTCTTTCATCTCACCGTACAACTGCGCGGCCAGCGTCTTATTGGGAGCCAGCACCATGGTAGGCCGCTGCAAGTCCGCAATTACGTTAGCGATGGTGAATGTCTTCCCCGAGCCCGTCACCCCCAGCAGCGTCTGATGCGCCAGACCATCCTCCAGCCCTTCTTCCAGACGGCGAATAGCCTCAGGCTGATCGCCAGAGGGTTTAAAAGCGGAATTTAGTTTGAACGGTTTACTCATGAGCAGCTACCTGAAGCAATGGGCGGGCAGGTGTGTAATTTTACTCGCAGTCGTATATTTTGCCAGTAAAATATACTGGATGAAAAAACAGTAACGCACCAGAATATTTCTGATACGCCATCAGAATGACCGTGACTGCAGGCTAAAATTTGGCCTCAGACAAGATAAAACACCAGCAAAAACGTGTTATCCCCAAAGCAATGACTTTTTTAACATTTGTCAAGCTGCCCGATGAAAGTTTTGTGGCAACGCATGACACTTCTGCGACAGCCATTGATTTTATCTAACATTCTGTAATTTAATGACTATTATCCCGAGCCGTCTTTCGCATCAATTTAGTCGCAGGCCGCGTCTTCTCTCGCTTACATTGTGTTTTCTAACTCTAATACACAAGGTTATCCACAGGAATAGTGGATAACTGCCTCCAGCCCGTATGGACTGTAGCCTGGCAAAAACGCCCTCACTCCCTTTTCCGGAGGGATAAAAAAAATTTATCGCTATTTTTTGATATTTATCAGCTAACGAAGCGGCCTGGAATGGCCGGGATCTTGCTCGCATTTTCATCATTTTCTTGCCTGCACCATTACGACACCGCCAGGCACTGGCAATGTGCACAAAACAACGCCAGCCCTCCGGCCAGCCAGACGTTACCGCCTGCGCGGCACACTCTCCTGCTGTTTTTTGACCCCAATCCCTCTTCTGGCAAGAGAATTGCAATTTTCTTCCGACGACCTGTACGTGGGGCGGATAACATCATGCTGGAGGAATCTATGTTGAGTCTTCGCGCAGTGAATCATTATTACGGTAATCAACACTCTCTATGGGATGTGGATCTCGACCTGCTGCCCGGTAAATGTACCGGTGTGCTGGGGCTTCCAGGAATGGGAAAGACTACGCTGACCAATTGCATTATCGGCAATTTAACGATCGAAAGCGGCACCATGTTCTGGCATCAGGCTGGCGCGCCGCCGCGCGACCTGAGTCCCATTCCGGCGGCAAATCGCATCGCGCTGGGCATTAACTACGTTTCACAAGAGAGACGGATTTTTTCGCAATTGACGGTAGAGGAAAGTCTGCATATTGCGCGCCAGGCGGTTGAGGAAAGCGAAACGATGAACAGCAGTGATATTTACCGCCTGTTTCCACAGCTGTTCGTACTGCGTCAGGCCAAAGGGGCGGCATTATCGGAAGATGATCAGCACCAGCTTGCGCTCGCCAGCGCGCTGGTCACACGCCCGCGCCTGCTGATCCTCGATGAGCCCACGCGGGGAAGTGGCCAGGCATATATCCACAAACTGGGGAACCTGGTTGTAAGGTTAAGCCAGGAGCTCGGCATCGCCATAATGCTCGCGGAGCAGAGCCTGCCGTTTATTCGTCGGGTCGCTGACTGCTACTGCCTGTTACACCGTGGGCGCAACGTGGCTCAGGGGCAAATCACACAGCTCAGCAACCCGCTAATCAACGACTGGGTGACGCCACAGACAAAACGCTAAGATCGATATAACGTCCTGTTGATGCCCGCTCCGGCTCTTCTGCCAGCCAGGGAATCTCCCCCAGCAGCGGAGCCGCAAGCACACGCCTGAGCGTTGCCATATATTCAGCATGACGCTTGCCAGGTGGCGTCACATCATTGGCGACCCATCCGGCAAGCGTCAGTCCGGCCTGCTGCACCGCCTGGGCGGTCAGCACAGCGTGGTTGATACAGCCGAGCTTAACGCCAACCACCAGAATGACCGGCAGCTGCTCTGTTTTCACCCAGTCAGCAAAACTCAGCGTTGGCGAAAGCGGCGTAAACCACCCGCCGGCACCTTCCACCAGCACCCAGTCAGCCTGTTGTTCCAGCGCGCGTAAACCCGCAGACATTACAGAGGCCTGAATGGGGCGACCTTCGTCCGCGCTGATGATATGCGGTGAGGTAGGTTCCGCGAAGGTATAGGGGTTGATAGCCGCATAGTCCACCGTCACAACGCTGTTGCGCTGTAATGCCAGGGCATCACTATTACGCAGACCTTCAACCGTCATTTCACTGCCCGACGCCACTGGCTTATAGCCGACGGTTCGCAATCCCCTCTGCCCCGCCGCCTGCAGCAACGCGCAGCTGGCGATAGTTTTACCCACTTCGGTATCCGTCCCGGTGACAAAAAAAGTGTTAGTCACGTTGAATCACTCCCAAAAATAGATGATAGGTCAGCGGATATTTCCCCTGCTGGCAGGGCCAGGCTAGCTGCAGCTGGCGCAGCTGTGAGCGGGTGAGGACGCGCGGCTCGCGGCCATCATGCAAATGCGTCGCGCCAATGCCCTTCAGCGAGCGCATGGCGCTCAGCGCATCGTCAAACCACAGCGTGACGGCATGAGACTGGTATTCAACGTCCCACCCATGCAGGGCGTTTTCCAGTTGCTCCACGGGCAAAAAACGATTGGCGTGCTCCCGCTCATCAACCGCTCGCCACGCCTGACGAAGCTCCGGCATTGACCCCTGCGCCAGGGTACTAAACGCCACCGTCCCGCCAGGACGCACCACCCGGTAAAGCTCACGTAACGCGCCGCGCAGATCGCTGCACCACTGTACGGCCAGATTGCTCCAGGCCAGGTCGAAAGTAGCAGCAGCCTGCGGAATGGCTTCAATATCCGCCAGCAAATAGCGGTGGGCGACATCGTGACGCTGTGCTTCAGTCAGCATTTGCGCCGACAGATCCAGCGCGCAGACCTCGCTCCCCTGCTCCCGCCAGTAACGGCTCATACGCCCGGGTCCGCAGCCCGCATCTAAAACCTGAGAGAATGCCCGACCATCGAGTCGCGCCAGTAACGCATCGGCGCTCTGACGCTGGAGTTCCGCGTGTTGCTCATAGTGAGTAGCCGCGCGACCAAACGCGGCAGCAATCGCCTGCTTATTGACCTGAGCCATGCAGCACCTCCAGTAAGCGATCGATATCCTGGACTTCATGCGCCTGGGTCAGCGTAAGCCGCAGCCTGGCCGTACCAACCGGCACCGTCGGTGGGCGAATAGCCGTCACCCAGCATCCCTGTTGACGTAATGCCTCCGCCAGCTGCAAGGCTTTATGATTGTCGCCCACGATAAGTGGCTGAATGGCGCTGTCTGACTGCGCCAGCGTAAAGTCCGGCGTATTCACCCCAGCGCGAAAACGCTGGATCAGCATCGCCAGTTTTTCTCTGCGCTCATCGCCTTCGCGGCTGCGGATCACCTCCAGCGCGGCACGCAAGGCCTGGGCCTGCGCCGGAGGCATACTGGTGCTGTAGATCAGATGACGGGCAAACTGCAGCAGATAATCGGCCACGCTGTCTGAGCACAAGATTGCCGCACCGCTGACGCCAAAACCTTTGCCAAACGTCACCACTAACAGCTCGGGTTTCACCTGCTGTCGGGAGCACGAACCGCGCCCTTCCTCACCGCTGACGCCAATCCCGTGCGCATCATCCACCAGCAACCACGCGCCCTGCTGCTCTGCCACCGCGTGAATTTCCGCCAGCGGTGCGCTATCGCCATCCATGCTGAACACACCTTCAGTGACCACGAGTTGTTGCCCCGGACAGGGGGTGGTCAGCAGACGTTCCAGATGTTGGGGATCGTTATGGGTAAAGCGACGTAGCACGGCAGGGCTAAGGCTGGCAGCTTCCAGCAGTGAGGCATGGCTGAGCCGGTCAGCAACAATCCGGTCCTCTTTGCCCATCAGCGCGGCAATGACCGCCTGATTAGCGGCAAAACCGGAGATAAACAGCAGCGCCCGTGAATAGCCGAGCCATTGCGCCAGCTCATCTTCCAGCGCCTGATGAGCAACGGAATAACCGCTGACATGACCCGAGCCGCCGCTGCCGACGCCAAAACGCTCAGCGCCTTGCTGCCACGCGCAGATAATATGCGGATGGTGGCTTAAGCCAAGGTAGTCGTTGCTGGAAAAGTTCAGATACTGGCGACCGTCGGCCTGCAGCCAGCGACCGGCGCCCTGCGTCACCGCATAGCGCCGACGCAACGCATCAGCACGACGACGCGCCGTTAACGCATCGTCTATTTTTTGCTGCCAGGTCATACGGTTGCCGCGTTGTAGTATTCGTCGGTATCTGGGGTACGCAGCGCCTGTTCCAGGCGTTGCTGCTGTTCGTTATCGCCCGCCAGCACCGCCGTTTGCTGCGGATTGAGACCCAGCTTGCGAAACAACAGCAAATCCTTATCTTCGTTCGGATTCGGCGTGGTCAGCAGTTTGCAGCCGTAGAAAATCGAGTTAGCCCCGGCCATAAAGCACATCGCCTGGGTTTGTTCGTTCATTTGCTCGCGTCCGGCTGAAAGACGGACATATGAAGTCGGCATCATGATCCGCGCCACGGCGATAGTACGAATAAAATCAAAGGCATCCACATCGTCGTTATCGGCAAGCGGCGTGCCTTTCACTTTCACCAGCATGTTGATCGGCACGCTTTCTGGCGGCGTTGGCAGATTCGCTAATTGCAGCAACAGACCCGCGCGGTCGGTCACCGTTTCCCCCAGTCCCACAATCCCGCCGGAGCAAACTTTAATGCCCGCCTCACGCACTTTATCCAGCGTATCCAGACGCTCCTGGTACGACCGGGTTGTGATGATATTGCCGTAGAATTCCGGCGAGGTGTCGAGGTTATGGTTGTAGTAGTCCAGACCCGCATTGGCCAGCCGCTGGGCCTGATTTTCGTTCAGCGTACCCAGCGTCATACACGCTTCTAGCCCCAGTTCTTTTACGCCCTGAACCATCTGTTCCAGGTAAGGCATGTCGCGTTCGTGTGGATTCTTCCACGCCGCGCCCATGCAAAACCGCGTTGAACCGGCCTGTTTCGCTTTACGCGCAGAGTCCAGTACCTGTTCAACCTCCATCAAACGTTCCGTTTCCAGACCGGTTTTATAGCGGGAGCTTTGTGGGCAGTATTTGCAGTCTTCCGGGCAGGCACCGGTCTTAATCGACAGCAGCGTACTGACCTGAACCTGCCGCGGATCGAAGTGCTGACGGTGAACCTGCTGCGCTTCAAACAGCAGATCCAACAGCGGTTTTTCAAATAATTCGGTGACTTGCGACATTGTCCAGCGAGAAGAATGAGCCATATTGGTATACGTTTCGTTATGAGTTTGGTGTAGACTCGTAAACCTAAATCTTTTTAATTTGGTTTACAAGTCGATTATGACAACGGACGATCTTGCGTTTGACCAACGCCATATCTGGCACCCTTACACCTCCATGACCTCCCCGTTACCGGTTTATCCGGTGGCGCGTGCCGAAGGTTGCGAACTGATTTTAGCCAGCGGTGAGAGGCTGATAGACGGCATGTCGTCCTGGTGGGCGGCGATCCACGGTTACAATCACCCACAGCTGAACGCCGCGATGAAAACGCAGATTGATGCCATGTCACATGTGATGTTTGGCGGCATTACCCATGCCCCGGCCATTGCACTGTGCCGCCAGTTGGTGGCGATGACGCCAGAGGCGCTGGAGTGCGTTTTTCTCGCGGATTCAGGTTCGGTCGCCGTAGAAGTAGCAATGAAAATGGCGCTGCAATACTGGCAAGCCAAAGGCGAATCCCGTCAGCGTTTCCTGACATTTCGAAACGGTTATCACGGCGATACCTTCGGCGCGATGTCGGTCTGCGATCCCGACAACTCGATGCACAGTCTGTGGAAGGGTTATCTGCCGGAGAACCTGTTTGCGCCCGCCCCGCAAAGCCGCATGGACGGCGAGTGGGACGAACTGGATATGGTGCCTTTTGCCCGCCTGATGGCCGCGCATCGCCACGAGATTGCGGCGGTGATCCTTGAGCCGATTGTGCAGGGCGCTGGCGGCATGCGCATGTATCATCCCGAATGGTTAAAGCGCATCCGTAAGATGTGCGACCGTGAAGGTATCCTGCTGATTGCCGATGAAATCGCCACCGGATTTGGTCGTACAGGCAAGCTTTTTGCCTGTGAACACGCCAACATAACTCCGGACATTTTGTGCCTCGGCAAAGCGTTAACCGGCGGAACGATGACCCTTTCCGCCACCCTGACCACGCGTCAGGTCGCGGAAACCATCAGCAACGGTGAAGCCGGATGCTTCATGCACGGTCCAACCTTTATGGGTAATCCGCTGGCCTGCGCCGTCGCCTCCGCCAGCCTGTCGTTACTCGAAACCGGCGAGTGGCGCTCACAGGTAGCGACTATTGAAGCGCAACTGCGGACAGAACTCGCCCCGGCGGCAGACTCCAGTTGGGTAGCCGACGTGCGCGTACTCGGCGCCATCGGCGTGATCGAAACCACGCATCCGGTGAATATGGCGGCGTTACAGAAGTTCTTTGTTGAACAGGGCGTGTGGGTACGACCGTTTGGCAAACTGATCTATCTGATGCCGCCGTACATTATTCAGCCCGATCAGTTGCGTCGTCTGACCCAGGCCGTAAACGAGGCTGTGCGCAGTGCAACATTTTTTAGCGAGTAATCAGCGCCCGGTCCGGACGTGGAAAAGTGAAACAGCCCGGATTATTCGATGACTGATGAAGTAACAATATTTAGACATGAAGGCCGGATTATTCCGGCCTTTTTTTATTTGCATCAAAGAAATTGCAAATCGTTTTATGTCGATGCTGAGCAAAAATTGACGGGTGTTTTAGTAAGCGATAGCGTGAATTTGTCACGTAAGTGATTAAAGTGAAAGGATTTTATGAGATTTTCCTTAAATGGAGTTTTAAGAAAATGGCTATTCCAGCTTATTTATGGCTCAAAGATGACGGCGGCGCTGATATCAAAGGTTCCGTCGATGTTCATGGACGTGAAGACGGCCCGCTTGAGGTTGTACGATGAAACGGCTCGCATTATTGCTACTACTTCCGTTTATTGTGGCCACTTCAGCAGCTGGCGAAGTGAACTGGCCCGATGCGCTGAAAGGCGTGGCTGCGGGCGATCAAGCGTGGCTGAATAAAACGCCAGAACTCGCGGCTGCGGCAGATGTTAAGCAGGCCATTAAACTGGAAGATGCTTTATCTGCTGCCCTAACAGCAAATACAACCGGCGCTCTTGATGCGCTCAGCGTCATTGACGCGGGAAAATGGCCGCACATGATCGGGACTGATATTGTCTGCGGAGTGCCTGTTGAAGCTCCAGCAACCGTTGAGGATTTTTATCAGCGGACACGTCCTGCGTTGTTAAGCACTGATAAGGGCGCTCGCTGCTTGTGGTTCCTCGAAGCAACATATGAGGAATGGAAAGCAGACAAAGCCCGTCAGGTTAAGTAAGATAATTAACCCGGTCAATATGGCCGGGTCCTTTCCTCCGCTTCCCTTTGATTTTTCGTGCCGCAGCCGCTCCCTGAATACTCAACACCACACAATAACCACTCATGAAGTGGGTTTAACCGACAGCACCGGCACGCCGCACACGTTCCGGCACCCAGTAAGGATTATTTAATGACATTTCCCGTCCCAACCGTTGCGGAAAGTACCGACCGCCAGTTACGCGATATTCAGCACGCGCTACCCGATGAGAACGTCGACACCAGCAGCGACAGCGACTACGCCGTCCGGGCTAATGCTGTATCAGGCGTGGCGGACGGTCTCTACGCCTATCAGGGCTGGATTATTCGCCAGATTTTCCCTGACACCGCCGAGAAGGAGTATCTGGAGTTTACTCGATGCCGAACTGGCTGGACTGGTCACCAGTGCGAATAAAGTACCCGACTTCCCGGAGAGGATAAGGCAGCGCTGGCTGATTTAACTTCTGTTGGTCGTGACATTATCAGCAAGAACGCTATTGCCGACATTCTCACATACCTTGGTTTGCACGAGACCGGATTTGCCCCCCTTGATTGAACGCAAAACAGTCCAGAATATTTCGCCACGCTACATACGGTTCCTGGCTACACTTTTTGGCTAACGAGAGGAGTCAGCATGAAACTAATCAGTAACGATCTGCGCGATGGCGAAAAGCTTGCGCATCGCCACGTCTTTAACGGCATGGGATATGACGGGGATAATATTTCCCCGCATCTGGCGTGGGATGACGTGCCCGCAGGGACTAAAAGCTTTGTCGTGACCTGCTACGATCCTGATGCGCCAACCGGCTCCGGCTGGTGGCACTGGGTGGTGGTAAATCTGCCAGCAGATACCCGCGTACTCACGCAAGGCTTCGGCTCCGGGCTGGTTGCGCTGCCGGATGGGGTGATTCAGACCCGTACGGATTTTGGGAAAGCAGGTTATGGCGGTGCTGCGCCGCCGAAGGGGGAAACCCATCGCTATATCTTTACGGTTCACGCGCTGGATGTGGAGCGTATTGATGTCGATGAGGACGCCAGCGGCGCGATGGTTGGCTTTAACGTTCACTTCCACTCGCTCGCCAGCGCCTCGATTACGGCAATGTTCAGTTAAGCTGTGTTGTGCCGGATGTCGGTTTCGCCGCATCCGGCCTACTAAACAAGGCTTCTCTACAGAAATTCAGGCAACAATTTCAACAACGTCCCCTGGGCTAACAGTTCGGTTGCACATTCAATATCCGGAGCAAAAAAGCGATCCTGCGTATAGTGGGCAACCTGCTCGCGCAGAGCCTGGCGCGCCTGCTCCAGCAGCGGGCTTGAGGTTAACCCTTCACGCAGGTCAATCCCCTGACACGCCGCCAGCCACTCCACGGCAATCACGCCGCGCGTATTCGCCGCCATCTCCCACAACCTGCGGCCCGCTGCCGGCGCCATAGACACATGATCTTCCTGGTTGGCGGAGGTCGGCAGGCTGTCCACACTGTGCGGATGCGCCAGCGCTTTGTTCTCACTCGCCAGCGCGGCCGCGGTTACCTGAGCAATCATAAAGCCGGAGTTCACCCCGCCGTTTTTCACCAGGAACGGCGGCAACTGCGACATATGTTTGTCCATCATCAGCGCAATGCGTCGCTCTGATAACGCCCCGATTTCCGCAATCGCCAGCGCCAGGTTATCTGCCGCCATCGCCACCGGTTCAGCATGGAAGTTGCCGCCGGAAATGACATCGCCCTCTTCAGCAAACACCAGCGGGTTGTCGGAAACCGCGTTGGCTTCTACCAGCAGGACCTCCATTACCTGACGCATTTGCGTCAGGCACGCCCCCATCACCTGCGGCTGACAGCGCAAAGAATACGGATCCTGCACTTTTTCACAGTTATGATGCGACTGAGAAAGCGCGCTGGTGTCGGTCAACACGTGGCGGTACAGCGTTGCGGCATCAATCTGCCCACGCTGTCCTCGTGCGGCATGAATACGGGCATCAAACGGACGACGAGAGCCCAATACGGCTTCGGTGGTCAGCGCCCCACACACCGTCGCAGACGCGAACAGCTCCTGGGCTTCAATTAACCCGCGCAGCGCAAAGGCTGTGGAAGCCTGGGTACCGTTGAGCAGCGCCAGCCCTTCTTTCGCCTCCAGCGTAATCGGCTCCAGCCCGGCCTTTTTCAGCGCTTCGGTCGCCGGAAGCCATTCCCCCTGCCAGCGCGCTTTACCTTCGCCCAGCAGCGTCAGAGACATATGCGCCAGCGGTGCCAGGTCGCCCGATGCGCCCACTGACCCTTTCGCCGGGATCAGCGGATACACCTCGGCATTCACCAGCGCAATCAGCGCTTCAATCACGCTGAGACGAATACCCGAAAAACCCCGCGCCAGGCTGTTGATTTTCAGCACCATAATCAGGCGAACCATCGCGTCATCTAGCGCCTCACCAACGCCTGCCGCATGGGAAAGCACCAGCGAACGCTGTAAATTCTGCAAATCTTCCGTAGCGATACGGGTCTGAGCCAGCAGGCCAAAGCCGGTATTAATGCCATACGCCGTACGGCCTTCAGCGACAATATTATTGACGCAGGCGACGCTTGCGTTGATCGCATCAATCGCCCCGGCATCCAGGCTCAGTTTGACCGGATGCTGCCAGATGTCGCGTAGTTGCGTAAAGCTCAGATGACCCGGCGTTAATGTCATGGTGTTCATATCAGCGTTTCTCCTGCGTCGCCGCGACCATCGGCAAATTCAGCCCTTCTTCGACGGCGCATTCCACCGCAATGTCATACCCGGCGTCGGCGTGGCGCATCACCCCGGTAGCCGGATCGTTATGTAATACCCGGGCGATACGCGCTGCGGCTTCATCAGTGCCATCGCAAACAATCACCATCCCGGCATGCTGGGAGAAGCCCATTCCTACCCCGCCACCGTGATGCAGTGACACCCAGGTTGCACCGCTGGCGGTGTTAAGCAGCGCGTTCAGCAGCGGCCAGTCGGATACTGCATCAGAACCGTCGCGCATGGCTTCGGTTTCGCGGTTCGGGCTGGCGACGGAGCCGGAATCCAGATGATCACGGCCAATAACAATCGGCGCAGACACTTCGCCGCTGCGCACCATTTCATTAAACGCCAGCCCCAGTTTTTGACGCCATTCCAGACCGACCCAGCAAATACGCGCCGGTAATCCCTGGAAGTTAATCCGCTCACGCGCCATATCCAGCCAGTGGTGCAGGTGCTTATCGTCAGCCACGATCTCTTTCACTTTGGCATCCGTTTTATAAATATCCTGCGGATCGCCGGAAAGCGCCACCCAACGGAACGGGCCAATGCCACGGCAGAACAGGGGGCGAATATAAGCAGGGACGAAACCGGGGAAATCAAAGGCGTTTTCCACGCCCATCTCTTTGGCCATCTGGCGAATGTTATTGCCGTAATCAAACGTCGGCACGCCCATTTTGCTGAACGCCAGCATTGCCTCGACGTGCGTTGCCATTGAGCGTTTCGCCGCCTGTACCGTGCCCTGCGGATCGGACACCGCTTTCGCCTGATACGCTTCCCAGCTCCAGCCGGACGGCAGATAACCATGCAGCGGATCGTGGGCGCTGGTCTGGTCAGTGACCATATCCGGGCGCACACCACGCTTCACCAGTTCCGGCACAACGTCGGCGGCGTTAGCGCATAGCGCAATGGAGACCGCTTTACCCTCGCGGGTGTACTTTTCGATACGTGCCAGCGCGTCGTCAAGCGATGTCGCCTGCTCGTCCACGTAGCGGGTACGCAGACGGAAATCGATCCGGCTTTGCTGGCACTCAATATTCAGCGAGCAAGCACCTGCCAGCGTTGCGGCTAACGGTTGCGCCCCACCCATGCCTCCCAGCCCGGCGGTCAGCACCCAGCGTCCGCTCAGGTTACCTTGATAATGCTGACGCCCGGCCTCAACGAAGGTTTCATAAGTCCCCTGCACGATGCCCTGGCTACCGATGTAGATCCAGCTCCCGGCGGTCATCTGGCCATACATCGCCAGCCCCTTGGCGTCCAGCTCGTTGAAGTGTTCCCAGGTAGCCCAATGCGGCACCAGGTTGGAGTTGGCAATCAGCACGCGCGGCGCATTGTCATGGGTTTTGAAAACGCCAACCGGTTTACCGGACTGGACCAGCAGGGTCTCATCGGTCTCCAGTTTGGTCAGCGCGTTGACGATGGCGTCATAACATTCCCAGTCCCGCGCGGCGCGACCAATCCCGCCGTATACCACCAGCTCATGCGGATTTTCCGCCACATCGGGATCCAGGTTGTTCATTAACATGCGCAGCGGCGCTTCGGTCAGCCAGCTTTTGGCCGTTAAGGTGGTGCCGCGTGGGGCACGAATATCCTGCTGACGGTACTTGCTATGAGACATGGTAGAGCACTCCTCGCGAACGATCGGACAGATAAGTAACATATACTTGTCTATACAAGTTGTCGCAAGCGTGCTTTTAACAAAAAAGATACAATTTTATTATACTGCGGCAGCAATCACGCTTTTCAGGACATAAACCGCCCTTGCAGGCGATAGCGGGAACCCGGGAAGAGCAAACGGGCATGAGAGACAATGGATGACGCAGACCAGGTTTTACGGCGGATCAACAGACAGGGATCGTGTTCTTTGATATTCAGCAGCGCGCACTCTTCGGCACTGGCGCGGACCGCTTCAACAATATGCTCGCCTTCCGTTAAAGGGGCTATCAGCGACAGATACGCATGCGGCGTAGTCTGGCTGTAATCCTGCGCCAGATACGCTGGCACAATTTCGGCATTCACGCAGCGATCTTCAATCTGCACCGGCAGTTCGTTCTCGTAGTGCACCATGACAGAGTGAAAAATGGAGGTGCCTTCTTTGACGTTTAACACCAAAGCTTGCTGCGCGCTTGCCTGGGTTCGTTCAAGCGTGATCACCTCGCAGCGGTGCTGATGCTGACGGGCGTTGATTTCATCCGCGATGCTGCGAATTTCAAACAGCGCAGACTGGCCCTTCGGCTCGGCGACAAACGTCCCTACGCCCTGCAAACGAACCAGTAACCCTTCATCCGTTAACTCACGCAGCGCCCGGTTGATGGTCATGCGGCTGAAACCATACTGCGCCACCAGCTCCGCCTCAGAGGGAATGCGATCGTGAGGTTGCCAGATACCGCTGGCAATCTTTTCGCTGATCTCCTGTTTGACCTTTTCGTAAAAAGGTGCCGGAGCAGAACGGGATGGGAGCATGCGTAAGCCTTCCTTAAGCTGAGAATGTGAGTGGGTACAGTTTACAGGCATTACCCGAACCTGATAAGCGCAACGCCATCAGGTATATCAGTGCCACCAGTGCGCGATTTGCCAACCTAATCGCGCCGCAACGCGCGCCGCTCTGCCATCATCGTCAAAGCGTGGATTAAATTCAACCATATCCACCGCCTGCAGTTTACCGCTACGACACAGGGGTTCAATCAGACTCAGCAGCGTCGCCAACGGTACGCCCAGCGCAGCGGGTGCCGACACGCCGGGCATTTCCCACACCGGCAGCACGTCGAGATCGATAGTCAGATAGATAACATCCAGGTTGGCGACAAACTGCGCTAACTGCGCCTGCGCCGTTGCACAGTACAGATCTTCCACCACGGTCACACCAAGCCGCTGCGCCTCATCCCATAACGCCTGGGTGTTTGCCGCCCGACTGACACCGATACAGGCATAGTGAAATTCCCGCTGCTGTTCATCGCAAAGCTGCGCCAGTTGGCGAAACGGTGTGCCGGAAGTAGCCTGATCGGCATGGCGCAAATCGAGGTGGGCATCGAAGTTGACGATCCCCACTTTCGCCTGCAGGAACGCATCCAGCACGCCTGCGCCGTGCGCAAATGCGGTTTCGTGTCCTCCTCCCAGAACAAAGGTACGTATATTCTCCTGCTGACAGCGCTGCACCGCATTGCGTAGCGCCTGCTGCGCGCCCTCAAGGTCGGGGGCCTGGGCCACAATATTTCCCAGATCCACCAGCCGATGATGCCCATCGTGGCTGGCTAAATTCGCCAGCGCCTTGCGCAGCACATCAGGCGCTCCGGCGGCTCCCGTCCGGCCCTGATTACGTTTCACGCCTTCGTCGCAGGCAAACCCAAGCAGCGCTATCTGCTCGCGATACATTTCTGGGCTAAATGTCGGGCTCAGCGTGATCGTCTGAAACAGGCGCAGCGCATTCGGCGATTCGGCGCGGTCATCACGTCCCTGCCACAACGCAGGTGAAACAGGTTGCCAGTGAGTCATACTATTTGTCCTTTGAATACGCGTTGGTAGAGCGGGTTCCGCCCCGGTTCATACAGGATCTCGACCGGGAGAGTTGCATCCCACACCACAAAATCGGCCACAAACCCGGCCTTCAATTGACCATGAGTGGTATGACGTCCCAGCGCCCGGGCCGCATGACGGGTGACGCCCGCCCATGCTTCTTCCGGCGTTAAGCCAAACTGAACGCAGGCCATATTCATCGCCCAGTGCAGGCTGATAAACGGGCTGGTACCTGGGTTAAAATCTGTCGCCACCGCCATCGGTACCTGATACTGACGCAGCAACGCCACCGGCGGACGCTGTTGCTCTTTAAGGAAATAGAATGCGCCGGGCAGCAGCACGCCGACCGTACCGCTTTGGCTCATCGCCGCTACGCCCGCTTCATCGAGATATTCAATATGATCGGCGGATAACCCGTGGTAGCGGCTTACCAGCTGTGCGCCACCCAGCAATGACAGCTGTTCAACATGACCTTTAATCGGGATGCCCAACGCCTGCGCGGCCTGAAACACCCGCTCGCTCTGCGCCAACGTAAAACCCACGCTTTCACAAAACAGATCGACGGTCTCGAACAGCCCTTGTTCCCACAGCTGCGGCAAAATGGTCTCGCACACCAGCGTAATATAGCCGTCAGGATCATCCCGGTATTCTGCTGGAGTCGCATGGGCAGCCAACAGCGTGGGGCTTATTTCAATGATATTCTCCGCCGCCAGCGCCGCTGCCACGCGCAATATTTTCTCTTCTGTCTGCAAATCCAGGCCGTAACCGGATTTTATTTCCAGCAACGTAACGCCTTCTTTGATTAGCTGTTCCATACGCTGATGCGCTAGATGTAAGAGTTGCTCATCACTGGCGCTGCGAGTTGCTGATACGGTGGCATTGATCCCCCCGCCCTGGGCGCTTATCTGCTGGTAGGAGACACCGTTTAGCCGCTGCTCCCATTCGCCTGCGCGGTTTCCACCAAAGACCAGATGCGTATGACAGTCAATCAGGCCAGGTGTAATTAGCCTGCCCTGCATATCAAAGGTATTGTCATGTGTGAGATAGAGCGATGACTCCGGGACGATATCGCGAATCTTCCCCTGGCGGACGATCAGCGCATGACCCTCCACCAGCCCATACGGGGTGTTACGTTCGGGATCCATGGTCGCCAGACGAACATTGCGCCAGATAACATCATCAGGGAAGAATTGCTGCATTCGACTCACCACTTGTCATAGGTTGTATAGACATTTATTTTTGATTATACGGATGTTGTCAACCTGAAGGACCGTAATTGTTATGTATTTGTGATATAAGAACTCTCCGCACCGGGCATTACGGCGATAAAAACAACTTTTTACCTTTTAACCTTCCCGTTTCGCTCAACTTAGTATAAAAAAGCAGGCTTCAATGGATAACTTTCAAAGCCCGGAGCAACCTGTGAACATATCATCAGTTTCCCGTCTGGCGCTGGCAATGGCTTTTGGCGTGATGCTGACCGCCTGTAGCTCTACGCCGCCCGATCAAATTCCTTCCGATCAGACCGCGCCAGGTACTTCTTCGCGCCCGATCTTGTCGGCCAATGAAGCGAATAACTTCGTTGCTGCGCACTATTTTTCCGCGCTGACGCCAAACACCGCGCCGTGGAGCCCTTCTGCTATTTCTCTGCCTGCACAGCCTGACTTCGTGGTTGGCCCGGCTGGGACTCAGGGCGTCACCCATACCAGCATTCAGGCTGCGGTTGATGCGGCAATCATCAAACGTACTAACAAACGTCAGTACATCGCGATTATGCCGGGCGAGTATCAGGGCACGGTATATATCCCGGCAGCAACGGGAAGTCTGACGCTGTACGGTATGGGCGAAAAACCGCTGGATGTGAAAATTGGCCAGGCTATTGATGGTGACATGAGCACCGCAGACTGGCGTCGTACGGTGAACCCGGGCGGTAAATACATGCCGGGTAAACCGGCGTGGTATATGTTTGATAATTGCCAGAACAAGCGCGGCACAAATATTGGCGTGATGTGTTCTGCCGTCGTCTGGTCGCAAAATAATGGTCTGCAATTGCAGAACCTGACCATCGAAAACAATCTGGGTGACAGCGTTGATGCGGGTAATCACCCGGCCGTTGCGCTACGTACCGATGGCGATAAAGTGCAGATCAATAAGGTCAACATCCTCGGTCGCCAGAATACGTTTTTCGTGACTAACAGCGGCGTACAAAACCGTCTGGAAAACGATCGTCAACCGCGTACTTTGGTAACCAACAGCTACATTGAAGGCGATGTGGATATTGTTTCCGGTCGCGGCGCCGTGGTGTTCGATAACACCGATTTCCGCGTTGTGAACTCCCGTACGCAGCAGGAAGCCTATGTGTTTGCACCAGCGACGCAGTCAAACATCTACTACGGCTTCCTCGCCACAAATAGCC
Source organism: Citrobacter sp. RHBSTW-01044 (assembly GCF_013781945.1). Lineage (NCBI taxonomy): Bacteria > Pseudomonadati > Pseudomonadota > Gammaproteobacteria > Enterobacterales > Enterobacteriaceae > Citrobacter > Citrobacter sp. RHBSTW-01044. Next base: position 3,302,706 of record NZ_CP056180.1, read on the forward strand.
GCTTCACGGCGAGTGGTGATGGCGTGGCACAGTTGGGCCGCTCGCTGGATGTCGATTCAAACACAAACGGTCAGGTCGTTATCCGCGACAGCGTGATCAACGAAGGCTTTAACATGGCAAAACCATGGGCTGACAGCGTTATCTCGAAGCGTCCTTTTGCCGGTAATACCGGTGCACAAGATGACAAAGGTGAAATCCAGCGCAACCTGAACGACACCAACTTCAACCGCATGTGGGAATACAACAACCGCGGTATCGGTAGCAAAGTGGTTGCCGAACCGAAGCAGTAATCACAGCCATCAAACCGCTGGCGGGAACACTCCCGCCAGCCCCCTTCACCGCTTTCAACGTCTTTTCTTCACACAGGTCATATTTTCACCAACGCAGGTTTGAAATCGATCGCGTGAATCAATCTATTTATAGCCAAAATAATTCGAGTTGTATGAAGGCAAGCCCAGGCGCTAACATAAGTAAGTTACAGAAACGATTAACTTGATAAATATTATTCTGCCGCTAAACTCAATTTTTAACCCAAAATAGATAAAAGCTAATCCATATTAATTTTAATATATTAACCCCATCAATATATTTTACTCTCTGGAAAAGGGAAATTACCGTAACGTTATCTAAAAACAACTCAAAAAAACCTTATGATATTTGTTATATATAAAATATACATATGGAAAAATGATTCAAAAACAACTCATCTGACCAGTCACCTTTTTTCCTAATTATCCCGTCACAACCTTTAGCTTCTGGTGCTTTCTTAAAAATGCCGCATATAATGTTTTGGCACAATGTGTGTGGGGTTAATTTTTTAATTTTTCAGTAACCAGCAATATCTAAGGATTGATAGACATGAAAAGCATGATTCATTCATGGAAAAAAAAGGCAGCACAGTATCGTGAATTGAAAAAGCAGAAAGGCGTAACGCTGCTTGAAATTATCATTGTACTGGGCATTATTGGTATTATTGCCGCAGGTGTGGTTATTCTGGCACAGCGTGCGTTTACATCTCAGGATATTTCAGACCTGACCGATAATACGAACTCTGTCCGTGTTGCGATGACAGAGGCGTATAAAGACTCCGCTGAATATCCGGCTCGCGCTGATTCAAATTCAGAAACAAAAGCTGGGATCGAGACATCATCTGGAACATCCGCAATCGTTGGTCTGGTCAAGATGGGTAAAATCGGTCCTAGCGAAGCGTTCAATGGATTCTCTAACGATGCTTTTGAAATTGGACCTGCAAAACTTTCCGCTACTGCCGCGAAGAATAAAGCTTTCTTTATGGTAATCAACGGACTGGAGATGGAAGATTGCCGTAACATTGTGTCACAGATTGGTTCTCAATGGGATTACGTGGCGACCACTACAGCGGCTGCAGGTGCAATGTCTGGTAATGCTGCAGCAATTGATATCAGTGTTGAAGCGAACCCTGCTACTGGTATTTTGAAAACAACGACTGATGATAAGTTAACGCCTGCCAATATCGTCGCAACTGGTGTCTGTGACACTGATCCAACTGGTCCAACTAACGCTATCGTTTTAGGTAGCCGTTAATAAATACTGGCAATATTTTTTTAATTTGTTGTACTTATTCTGCCCTCTTTATTAGAGGGCAGTCCTTCTAAATGGACTTTATAAATGATAAGTAAGCACAGCACGAATGCTCACGGCCGTCAGGCAGGCGTCACCCTTCTTGAAATGATTGTTGTGCTTGCCATTATCGGCATGTGCCTGATGACATATGCCAATTATAAACGAAAAGAAGCCCAGCAAAGTCACCAGCTTATTGTCGCTGATATGATCGTCCGTGATATTTCTGGCGTAATGCGCTTTATTGCGCAAAATAAACTGAATGTTCTGGGGGGCGGTGAAGAAGCCAACCCACTATTCGGGACGAAAAATACTAACGTCACCGTCGCGAATTATGATAATCGCGTATCTAATAAAACCTTACAGGATCAACCTTATCCTAATACGGATACAGACAAATTTTATTCCGGCTGGTCTGTTGGTGTGTCAACACAAGCCCAGGTATCGCCCACTCGAGGTTCTCGCTATCTGTTTCTGGGTAGTGAATGTAAAAATGGCAATAACCCGAAAGGGAAACTGCCCTTCGCCCTTGCGGAGTCTATGCTGCCGTGTGAACTGCGCCCTGGCGCCGAATCGCTGGAGCTGATGCTGGAACGCGTGGACTTCGTCAACAACATTCGGCAAGCCGGCACCAGCGGGCCAGGTATTGAACGTGTCGACTTCTACATCACCTACCAGACAGATGCCGAGAACGAAGGCCTCCATTTTGCCGGATTTATTAAGCCGCTGGAAAAAGCGCTGAAAGGCGTCGATCTCAGCTATCTGCAGGCGGTGGTGTTTGAAATCGAGGGTAACGGTAATTTTAAACTGGTAACCTCGGCCTCAGGCCAGCCGCTGCAGATGGGGGACGTTCCCAATCATATGGACAGGCTCAATGCGAATAAACGTTACGGCATTCGCTTAAGCTTAGACAAAAGCAGTGAAGATATTGCAGCCGATGGTTCCGTTCCAACGGCCAAACTATGCTGGAACGATGCCAAAGACGAAGCCGGACCGTGTATTACGGCGATTGATGAAGACCGCCTGCTGATTACCAGCAGCGATGCAACGGGCAAAGATAAAAACGAACCGGCGATGTGCTGGAGCAGAGAGCAAAACAAGAGCACGCTGTGCCTGGCGGCAATGGACAGCAACGGCGTCAATCCTGGCGCGGATAACCCGGACGATCGCATTCTGCATCTGCGTACCAGCGCGGATAAAACAGACGGTAGCGAGGCAGAACCTGCTTTACCAAGCTCACTCAAAGGCACCACCGGCACGCTGTACGCCAATATCGTGATGGAAAATACCTCGCGCAAACATCCGGAAAAATGGCATGTGGCTTACGATCAAGTAGAGGCAAACGCGCTTAAGGATGGTCAGCAGAATAATGATGATACCACTCGTGTATTTTCTGATGCCTTCAGTGGTCAATATGAGCTGGTGACGCCCACCACCACTTTTTATCAGTCATTTAAAAACGATTATCCGCAGGGTAAAGGTCCGACAGGGGCTGATGATATTTATAAAGAGGCAAATAAGAGTACAAATTACGATGGTCTCTTAAGTGAGCCGGGCGTGATTCGTTTACCGTTGCAAACGTGTCCTAAAGTAACCGGTATCGATAAAGACGGTAACACCACGCTGCGAAGCCTCTATCCCCGCCTGTCGGTCGCCATATCATCGGTCGCGGCAGATGAGAATGCTGAAACAGACACTGGTTATACTGACTACACCCAGCAGGGGGCAACGCGTTTGAATACCGTTAAAACCCGCAACAAAGTGGGGGCGGTAGCGGGTGTTGCGATCCAGGCCAATATAGTGGTTAACAAAGATACAGCAGCCCCTGCCAACGATCCGGTGAAAAGGGACAAAAACGGAACCTTTGAGGACTGGATCGCGGAAGACTGGTTCAAAGGTGCAGGTACCAGGGACGACCCCGCCCCCTTCTGGTTAATCAGCGCCACCTCGGCAATGATTAATCCCGATGGTGATGGTATCAATAAAATGAATCCGCAGTCTCTCTCAGTGGTGATTAACCAGTGGTGTAGCACGATCCCGCAAGGGGGAATGATTTCATCCGAAGGTTACGCCTGGAAGACGGCGATGCCGAATAAGTATGTGCTCCATTCTCTTGTTGCGGAAGATAACGATCTTAAGTTTTATAAAGAAGACGGTAATAAACTTGATATTCCGGACCATGAAAGAATCACCTATTAATCATTGGAAGAGTAAGATGAAAAAAACATGGATAATTGGGGCTGCCGTGTCCGCATTATTAGGCAGCCAGGGAAGTTTTGCCGCCAGCGCACCAGCCGGGCAAAAAATTGACGCAGGGATGTTAACCACCACGCCAGTGAAAGAAAGTACAACCACGCCGCGAAATCCCTTTTCCGGGGATGATACGGTGAAAAGCGTCGCACCTGTCAGTGCGCCAGTAATGGAAATAAAAATTGATTTACTGGAGGAGGAGTTATTAAGCCAGCAGCTTTCAAAATGGGCGCAGCAAAATGGCTATAAGCTGCTCTGGAACAGCTCAACTGATTTTGTTATTTACAAGGCAATTCATTTGCAGGGTAAATCAATACAGGATGTGCTGGTTAAGCTTGGACAAGTATTTACGTCAGAAAACTACGGGCTGGTGATAAAAGACTACCAGGCGAATAACGTACTGATCATTGATGAGCAGTAATTAAGCAAGGGAATAATGCTATGAAAATTAAAGTTTCGCTTCTGGCGTTGACGCTGGCTCTTCAGGGTTGTACGTCTATTGATACCAAGTACGATAAAAGTATTGTCCCGCAGGAAACCGGCAACCCGACCACTCCGGATGAGATGAAAACGACCGGTTATATGAAATATAACGAGCCTTATCTGGGCAAAAAGGTTGAATATAACTCCCGTAAACAGGCGCTGCTGCGTAAGCAGGTGAGTATTCAGTCCTACGAGCCTACCGATCTGGCGACAATTCTTGAGGCGGTGACCGCGCAAACCGGTATTAGCTACCGTATTAATACTTCCATTCCCGGTGGAAAATCGGATGCGGGGGAACCGGAGTTCCGTAGCGTTAAGTTCAACGGAACGTTTGAGGAATTTACCCGCTATATTTCCGCACTATATGACGTGAACCCAGTGCTGGATAACAACGGCGTGCTGGTCGTCTCTTATTTCCAGAACTATGTGCTGAAGCTGGATTTTTACGGCGAAGACAACAAGTTTGAGACCAGTCTCGACCTGTCCGGTAATGAAGCCACTACCGGTGGCGGTCTGAAAGGCAAAGCCGAAACCAAATTTGAATCCAGCTTCTGGGACGACGTTGAGGATATGGCGGAAAAATTCGTCTCCAGCGGCGTTTACAGTATTTTTAAAGACGCCTCGATTCTGACGATCACCGCGCGTCCTTCGGAGTATCACGCGCTGAATGAGTCGCTGAAGAAATTCCAGGCGGATAATACCCGTCAGTTTGTCGTGACTTACAAAATATTTACCCTTGATAAGCGCAAAACGAAAGAGCTGGGCGGCGGGGTCAATATGACCTTCAATGACGGGACCTCCTCTTTTGGTATCGACAGCTCAGAAATGCTGATGAAGCTCTCCGGCGGCTTAACCGCAGGCTGGACCAATCAGCATATGAATATCAGCTCTCAACTGGATGCCCTGTACGAACTCACCGGCAGTAAGGTGATCCAGAGCGGTTCGTTTATTACCCGTAATAACATCCCTATTCCACTCAACATGACCACGTCGCAATATTATGTCTCCAGTCGCACCAGGGAAGAAGACTCCAATTCAGGAGACGTCAGTACGGAGGTGGAAACCACGGAACTGGTCACCGGCACCAGCTTTATTCTTACCCCGCGTATCTTAACCGACGGGCGAATTGAAGTGGCCAGCGGCTTTACCAAGCGCTACCTCAACTCAATCGATACCTTTGATGAAGTTCAGTTGCCGTCGGTAAGCACGACGGAAATGTTTAACATTTCCACAATTACGCCGGGTAGCCTGCTGCTGGTCAGCAAATACGAAGCGAAAGAGGATGCTGACGGTCAGGGATGGTCGGTGCTGGCAGGCTCGGTTACCAACAGCGATCATGTCGAAACGGTGGTTATGGTAGTCGGTATTGATAATTACCGTGCCCCAACGCAGACCCGATGAGGGCATCATGCTTAAGCACTTATCAGAAAATCGGGTATTAATTGATCTGGTCTGGAGCTACGAGCCCGCCTCTCACGAACCTTATTATCTTGACTGGCTGGCGCATTTACGGCGAACCCATCGCCAGTTAACGGTCCTGTCGGATGAAGGGGAAATGGTTACGGGTTTCTGTACTAAACACTCCACCTTATATGAGCCTTTCGCCCTGTGGATGAAAGCTCTGTACGGTGACGGTATTTATTATTACGAGCAGGTGGAAAGCTGCTATTTCCTGATTATCTCGCACGGTGTTCCCGTTTCGGGCAGCGATCGTCTGGTCTCCAGACGCTTCTGGATGAAGCTGAAAGAGCAGTTGAAAGAATCGCCACAGTATGCGGAGCTACCGTTAATTCAGTTAACGGAACAGCACATTGAGGCGGTGATTGAAGGCTGTACTGGACATCAGCAGCGGCAGAAAAAGCGGCGACAGATGATGATCGGCGCTCTGATAGCAGGCGGCATCGTATTTTTACTGGTGTTTATGACACTACTGAAATTATTTATAAAAGGATGAGAACGTGGCGGTCTCTGAAAATCTCTATTTCTGGAAGCGTCGTAATATAGGGGGCGCACCTACCGGACGAGGCGGTAAAATTATCGTCTGGGTCGTTACGCTACTGATTTTATTAGCTGGCGGCGGCGGGTCGGGCTATTACTATTTTATCTGGAAACCGGAGCAGGAACGATTAGCCAGAGTCAAGGCTGAACAGGCTGCCCGCCAGCAAAAAATCAAAGCTATCGAAGATTTTTATCGCAAGTCACTCACGGGCGGCAGCATTTCTGATGCCAGCCTGCTGCTGGAGCAGCTCTTGCTGGCAAATAAAAAACTGTCGCAGGTGGGCTTTGCGCCAAAAAGTATTGAATGTACCAGTACGGGTTGCTCACTCAGCTATGCGCTGAATCCAGGGCGGATATTTAGCGTGGCCGATATTAATCTCTGGGGCAAAACCTGGTCGCCCAGTTTTTCAAAAAACACGCTGGACTATACGGGCGTTGAGTCCGGGATGAATAAACACCCATGGCTCAGCGCGTGGCAGAGTAAAAATACGGTCAATCTGCCGGTCTGTACCGATGTATTAAGTTATATCAGCACCTGGAACTCATTAGGCGGACGAAATACCGAACTGGTATTAACGGGAATGCCCTCCTCTGCCGTCGGGCAAAATGAAAGCGCGCTGAAAAGTGCGGTAACGTCATTCGGCATGCTGTTCGTCGGTTGGACGATCACCTCACCGACCAAAATGGATTTCTCAGGCGTGTCGTTGGTGTTGAATAAGCAACCCTTTGCCGACGCGTTTATTATCAAATCAATCGTATTCACTGAAAACTCAACGCTCGTTACCGGAGGACTGGCATGCAAAAAGGGAAATTAATTATTGCGGGAATAGTGTTGACGCTTTCACCTGCTCTTTACGCCGCAGATACGGCAGAAATCATCCCCGCGCAGGAGGTTGTGCAAGCGGAAGGCACGCCGCCGTTAAGCGACGTATCGCCGATGCAGGATCACGTTGTTGAGATGATAGAAAAAGATTTCAACTTCGAGAGCCAGTACCGCGAGCTGGCGAATCAGCTTGCGCTGGAAAAAGTCCGCAGCGAGCTGCGTAAGCTTCGCGGTGAGAAAAAGACGGATAGCGCAGCGATTATGCCGGTGAGCACCGCCAGCACAATGGATTATATTAGCGCTTCCCCAGGAGCAACCTCAGAATCTGCGCCTGGGCTGCGGCCGCTGCTGATTTCCGAAATCGCGGGTCAAAAACGCGTGGCGATTGCCGGCGCCGACGGCGGCGTGAAGATGGTGCCGCTGAATCAGCGTTTTAGTTACGGCGGTTATGACTATATTGCGCGTCATAACAAGGCAAATGACGTGACGGTCGAGGTTGTGGGTAAGTGATCGATTATATCCAGTTTAACGAGGAGAATATTCATTCTCAGGAGTGGCAATTCCAGGAGTATGACGGCGATATTCTGGTTGCTGAGCATGCGGATGAAGCCTGGTTACTGGTATCCACGCCTTTGATTGATAATCTGGCACCAATGCAGGCGGTGTGCCACCGCCTGCAGGTTTCCCATAATATTCAGGTTAAGGGAATAGCGCAGGTTACTGAGAAAAATTATTACCTGATCGTTGAACAACTGCTGTCGGCGGGAAGTAAGCTGCTTGAACAGGAAAGCAGTAACACACAGCTTGCGCTGGAAGAGATGCTGAAAAAGGCCGTGGCGTTGAAGGCCAGCGACCTGCATATCACCCGTAATGATATGGTGGCGAATATTGAGCTGCGCATTAACGGCGTGCTTTGTCCGTTTATACAGATGAAGGCGTCACGCTGCGATGAGCTGGTGTTCGTGCTCTACAACGTTGAGGCAAGCACCCGCGACACCACCTGGAACCGCAATATTGCGCAAAACGCCAATATCCTCTATTCGCTGGCGGGGAAAAGCTACCGCTTCCGCTATGCGCACTATCCGATATTTGGCGAGACCAGCGATTGCTATCACGCGGTATTGCGAATTATTCCATCGGGTCTGGACAGAGCCAGCGTCGCGAGCCTGGATAAGCTTGGCGTTTCCGATGAGGAAATTAGCGACCTCAAAAGGATCCTGAGTAACCCCTACGGCGCTTATATTATTGCCGGAACAACCGGTTCGGGGAAATCCACTACCCTGAAGAATTTGATGGAATGGATGCAAATCAACCGCTATGACAATCGCGGCTGTTTTCTGACCGTAGAAGATCCGGTCGAATATCAGATCTATGGCGCGACGCAAAGTTCGGTATTAAGCGGCGAATCCGGAGGATTCCATTCGGCGATCAAATCCTCGCTGCGTCGCGATCCGGACGTGCTGATGGTGGGGGAAATTCGCGACAATATCTCTTCTAACGCGCTGGCTGGGGCGGTGGAAAGTGGTCACTACTGCTTTACCACCGTGCACGCAGGCAACATCGTTTCGTTATTGCAACGCTTATCCGCGCTCGGTATTACCAGCGATAAGCTTTCAACGCCGGGCTTTATTGCGGGCTTACAGTGCCAGAAGCTAATACCGGTACTGTGCCCGCAGTGTAAAACGTCGTTACGGACCACCGCCATTAAGGGACGCGAATTCCAGCTTTATGAAAAAAACGCTGAAGGCTGTCCGGCCTGCAAACACACCGGTATTGGCGGACGCCAGCTGGTGATGGAGTATTTGCTGCCGGTGTATGACGAGCTGGAGGCCATTGCTGAACAGAAGTGGCTTAAAGTTTATACCGTCTGGCGCGCGAAGCGATTAAAACAGACCGGCCTGAGTGAAGGATTCGAAATTAAAGAAAAAACAATGGCGGCGGTACTTCAGGGACGCGTGTGCGCGACCTGGTTTCAAATGGAGTTTGGGCAAGTCGTTCAGGAAGAGCTGGAGGTAATAGTTGAAAAAATTCGGTAAGAAACAGCGTATTTATCTTTATCAGTTTTGCGCAGACATGATTAACGCTGAACTTCCGTTGTATGACGCGTTGCAAAAATTACGCGCGGAAGGGGAAAAACTGCTCGGCAAAGGATTTGCTAAACGTCTGGAAGAGCTGACAAGCAAAATGGCGAAAACCACCTCCATTGCGATGGTTTTCGAGGGGCTGGTCCCTGAATCTGAACTGAGCGTGATTAACGCGGCGGAGCGCAGCGGCAGCCTGGCCGACGGTTTTATCACCCTGGTAAACGTAATTAATTATAACGACGAGCTGCGCAAGAAAATCGTCGGCGCCATCACCTTCCCGCTCATTATGCTGGTCCTGTCGCTGGTGGTGATAGGCGGTTATGCTTATAAAGTGTTCCCGGCTTTTGAAGGCGTTGTACCGGTTGAAAAATGGCCTGGCGTCACCAGCGCGCTCTATATTTTTGGGATGGCGCTGTGTAATGGGCTGTGGATATATATCCTCATTGGTTTTATTGCGCTGGTTACCGTGATCAAAATAGCGATGGGCAAAATGACCGGGAATATTCGTAATCAGTTTCTTGACCGAATTATGCCGTTCTCAACGTATAAGCAGTTGACCGCCTCTATTTTTCTCAACAACCTGGCGCTGATGTTAAAAAACGGCATTCCGCTCAACGATGCGCTCAGCATTATTAGCCTGAACTCCAGCCGCTGGCTGCGCTGGCACCTGGCCGGGATGCAGAAGAAAATGGCGGCAGGCGTCAGCTATGGGGAGGCGCTCAATTCGGGTTTACTGAACACGGAAACGCTGCTCAATATCAGCCTTTACGCCGCGCTACCCTCGTTTAATGAGGTGCTGCTGGCGGTATCGAATAAATCACGTGAACACATTCGGGAATATATCACTAAACTTTCCGGGTTATTAAAAGCGCTCTCCACGCTGATATTAGGCGGTTGCGTAATATGGGTTTTTGCCGCGTTGTTTTCGCTCAGCGACAAGTTGGCGGCGATGGGCGCCAGCGGTTCTTTTTAGGAAAATTAAATCATGGAACTGTTAATGCCATGGATGGTGGCTATTTTTATCCCACTTGGATTGCTGTTTGGTAGCTTAGCCAACGTGATTATTTATCGTCTGCCGCTGATGCTTGGCGTGATAGATGAGGATGATTCAGAAGGGGCGGCTGTTAATTTGTGGTGGCCGCCGTCGCACTGCCCTGCCTGTAAATCAGATATTAAGCCCTGGGATAATATTCCGGTTCTCAGTTGGCTGTTACTGAAGGGCAAATGCCGCCAGTGCGGCATTGCGATCCCGGTTATTTATCCGGTTTCTGAACTGGCGATGGGGCTGGTATGGGGGGCGCTGGCCTGGTTTTACCTGCCGCAATGGTCTCCTCAGCTCGCGCTGGCATATGCGCTGTTGTTTATGGTGCTCTACAGCGCGGCGGTTATCGATTTTAAACATCTGATTCTGCCGGACGCGCTGGTCTTCACCGTGCTCTGGGGCGGGCTACTGCTTGCCGCATCGGGCTACTCCATGGTGCGGGTGAAGGACGCGGTTTATGGCGTCGCCGCCGCCTGGCTTCTGTTGTGGAGCGTGATGAAGCTATGGGAGACGTTGTGCAAACGCGACGGTCTGGGTTACGGCGATGTCAAGCTCTACGCCGCCTGCGGGGCGTGGCTTGGCTGGCAGCGCCTGCCGGAATTACTTTGCTTTTCGGCGCTGGCCGGGCTGCTGTTTTACGCCGGTGTGCGGTTCTTTTATACGCAAGAGGATGACAAACATCGCTTTTATATTCCGTTCGGTCCGGCTATCGCGCTGGTCGCGTTTTTACTGCTGCTCTGACGGAGGTCGATCGTGTCGTGTCTGATATGGAGCATATGGCTGACAATGTCGCCGCTGGCGACGACCAGCTGCGAGCAGGCCTGGCAGCAGGCTTTCGTTCCGTCATTACAGGCGGCGCAAATGTGGTCAGAAGAGAACCTGAGGATGCCGTCCAGCGCTGCGGCGGTGGATGATGATAACGCCCCAGTACGCTTTATCTGGCCCGTGGCGAAGCGCCAGATCAGCTCAGGATTTGGACAACGCCTGCACCCTGTGCTGGGGCGCATGATGCAGCATAAAGGCATGGATATTCCTGTGCCATTCGGCAGCAGCGTGCATGCAATTGCCGACGGCGAAGTGGTGGAGAGCGGCTACGGTCGCGGCACCGGGTACTTTATCACTCTCCGTCATGCGGACGGCTGGTTGAGCCGCTATTTTCATCTCGCCTCTGCGCGGGTGCGTAAGGGCGAAAAGCTGACGGCGGGCGAAGAGATCGCCGCATCCGGCAGCAGCGGTTTTAGCACCGGTCCGCATCTGCATCTGGAAATTGCCTGGCGGGGCGTGGCACTCGACCCACAGCCCTTGCTGAACAACACCCCGATGCTGGCGCGCGCCGGACGGGCGTCCACGGAAGAAAAATCCGACGCTCAGCCTCGGGTGGTGCTGGTTTCTCAGGGACCGGGCGGAACCCGGATTACCGTCCGGTTTAACAACAAAACGCGCACCGTGGCACCAGGTAGTATGGTGTTTGGCGACTATCAGGTCGTGCTGTTGCGCAGTGGTAAATATCAGATTATTTCCGTCGCATAAAGAGGGAGTGACAAATGAAAAGGACTGTTTTATCGGCAGGGCTGATCTCGGCAATGCTGCTTTTTAGCACAAGTGCAATATCTTCGAATAATGCTCCCAATTCAGGAGACGACCTCAGTGCAAATTTTGGTTTTCTGAAACGCACGCCGGCCTCGCTGGGGCCGCATTATTTTACCGTTCGGGTAACGGCAGAGACGTTTAGTCGGCAATTTAGTACTGAGGCTATACAATCGTATGGCGTGAACGTGTACTGGAAAACGAAAGGGTACGATCAGGATAAAGGTCGTAATAATCTTAGTGTTACTGCACCAAATTTACCGCGTTGTCCATTTAAAGAGGAAAGGCAATGTGATAACAGTAGAGACAAACTTAGAGGTAATTCGGAGGCTTCATCAGAACACCTTGAAGGTTTGCTTTATAGTTATCTCGAGATTGACAATGGTATTTATATTCAGGGCAAGGTCCCCGATAAACTTCAAAGAGCGACACGGTTCTTTAGACATCGCTATGGCGGTTACGAGTATCCACCGGCGAATAAGCAGGATGAGGTGGACGATCCTAATGTCCGGCTCTCAGCGATCTTTTTTTCCCAAAGCGAAGCCCCCTGTGAGAAAGCAGGCAGTCGATTCTGCGGTGGCCAGGATGGACATCAAGTCCCTAAAGACATACTTATATCAAGTAACGATCTGGAATATCTCGTCATTGAAGTCATTGGTTTCCAGCATACGAATAAGAGAGTGTTTAAAAATGACGCCTTTTATACCTTCCCTATTGCGGCTGTAAAATATGTCCCCACAGGGCAGGGCAAGAAAATGAAGATATTAAGATCGGATAGGCATGCCAAGCCAGGAATGGGGATGGAAATGTTTGCGGCTACTTTCCCTTCGACGCCCCCCAATAACGATACGGATGGATATTGGGATGTCGGTGCTACGTCTATTCATGGTGATGCAGATGAAATCGATTTCACAAATATTGACGTTCTCAAGGTGAAGCTTTTCTATAATTCTCGATACCCAGACTGGGACACACCTGAGGACACGGGGATTTATTTTCAATTAGAAAAGACGGATTTAATATGTTTCCCCTGGGTCAATGCTAAGTGTATTTATCCGTTGAAATAACTTATTTTCCCCGCGAGGTTCACACGGATGTAAACCTCGCTTTTATCTTTGAACAGGCTTTTCCTGCTCTGACTGATGGCGTTAGTAAGCGTTCACCACGACCCACATCGGTCCCTGCCCCACCGCATAACGCCCCTTCTCTGCCAGCAGCCCCTGCTCGCCAGCAATCTCATACACCGCGATATGGTGCGATTTCTGTCCGGCGGCAATCAGGTATTTACCGCTGTGATCGATATTAAACCCGCGCGGCTGAGTTTCAGTAGGCTGGAAACCCTCTTTGGTCAGCACGCTGCCATCTTCAGACACGCTAAAGATCGTAATCAGGCTGGCGGTGCGGTCACAGGCGTACAGATGACGACCATCCGGTGTAATGTGAATATCCGCTGCCCAACGGGTATCAGTGAAATCAGCCGGCATCATATCCAGCGTCTGCACACACTCAATCTTGCCGTATGGATCTTTCAGCGCCCAGACGTCAACGGAGCTGTTCAGCTCATTCACACAGTAGGCAAATTGCTTATTCGGATGGAACGTCATATGACGCGGGCCAGCACCTTCAACGGTGGTCACTTCTGCCGGTTCCTGCGCCACCAGATGTCCATCATCGCTTACCTCAAACAGACAGATACGATCCTGTTTCAACGCCGGAACCCACAGGATACGGTTATCCGGTGAGATGTTGGCCGAGTGGCAGCCGTCCAGACCTTCAACCACGTCAACCTGTTCCACCGGCAGGCCATCTTCCAGACGCGTGACGCTCACGCTCCCGGCGTTATAAGAGCCGACAAACACGAAACGTCCCTGATGATCGGTAGAAATATGCGTCGGGCTACCCGGCAGCGCAGACTCCGCCGCGAAGGTCAGCGCACCGTCATCAGGCGCAATGCGGTAAGCCAACACGCGAAACTCCGGGCGCACGCCAACATAGAGGTAGCGCTTATCCGGGCTGACGACCATCGGCTGTACCTGACCCGGCACATCAACCACCTGCGTCAGCGTCAAAGAACCATCATGATTCAGGCTCCAGACGTGGATTTGCTGACTTTCAGGGCTGGCGGTATAAACGGTTTGCTTCATGAATACTCCTTTGCTTTTTGGCAGGTGGCTGCAATTGCCTGACACACGCCTAAGGTAGACGCATTTAACGGTGAATGCTTAATTAAGGCGCAGAATTTTGTCCGGCTCCCGTCTCGGTGTACCATTCCAGCAGACAAAATTCTCAACCTTAATCTGGAAATAACTATGACCGCACGCGTGATTGCCCTGGATTTAGACGGTACCCTGTTGACTCCGAAAAAAACCTTACTGCCATCCTCTGTTGAAGCGCTCGCGCGCGCCAGAGAAGCAGGATACCAACTTATCATTGTCACAGGTCGCCATCACGTTGCTATTCATCCTTTTTATCAGGCACTGGCGCTCGATACACCTGCAATTTGCTGCAACGGCACCTACTTGTATGATTATCAGGCAAAAACGGTACTGGAATCCGATCCCCTTCCGGTAAACCAGGCATTACAGCTGATCGAAATGCTGGATGAACATCAGATCCACGGGCTGATGTATGTGGATGAGGCCATGCTGTATGAGCGCCCAACCGGACATGTGGTGCGTACCGCTAACTGGGCGCAAACCCTGCCGCCGGAACAGCGCCCTACCTTCACCCAGGTACCTTCGCTGGCGCAGGCCGCACATGACGTTAACGCCGTCTGGAAATTTGCCCTCACCGACGAAGATATTCCGAAACTGCAGCAGTTTGGTAAGCATGTTGAACAACAGTTGGGGCTGGAGTGTGAATGGTCCTGGCACGATCAGGTCGACATTGCCCGTAAAGGCAACAGCAAAGGACGACGCCTTACCCAGTGGATTGAAGCACAGGGCGGGTCTATGGAAAACGTCATTGCCTTTGGTGACAACTTTAACGATATCAGCATGCTGGAAGCCGCAGGTACCGGCGTGGCGATGGGTAATGCCGACGACACGGTCAAAGCCCGCGCCAACATCGTAATTGGTGACAACACCACCGACAGCATCGCGAAATTTATCTACTCCCACCTGCTGTAATCACGCGGTAATCGACACGCTTTTAATTTGCGCGTACAGCCACAGGCCAGGTTTGATACCCAGTTCATCCCTGGCCCACGGGCTGATCCTCGCCCACAGCGTTTTACCGCCCACTTCAAGCTGAACCTCCACCTGACCATTATCGTCATAGCACTGCGCGACTTTCGCCCGCAGCACGTTACGAATACTGGTCTGCTGCGGCGGTTGAAGCACCAGCGAAACATCAGATGCCTGAATACGAATACGCAGCGCAGTTTGCAGCGGTTGATCCAGCTTATTGACCCATAGATGCTGATCGCCAAGCGCCAGTGCAGTCATTGCGTAATGTGGATGATGTTCCAGCACGCTGACTTTCAGAATGCTGCTTTGCTGTTCCTTTGGTAGCCACGGGTGCATCACGCTGCTGCCCCAGACATCTTCCAGCGAACCGAACGCTTTGACCTGCCCGTTTTCCAGCACCATCACTTTGTCTGCCAGGTGCAAGATTTCATCGAGCGAGTGGCTGACGTACAGCATCGGAATATTAATTTCACGTGCCAGGCGTTGCAGGTAAGGCAACAGTTCGCGCTTACGCGGGATATCCAGCGAGGCTAACGGCTCATCAAGCAACAACAGTTCCGGCGCGGTAAGCAGCGCCCGACCGATGGCTACGCGCTGTTTTTCACCGCCAGAAAGACCGCCAGGCAGACGGTCAAGCAGCGATTCAATGCCCAACAGGGCCACCAGCTTATCAAACTGTCCGGCCATACTTTTCGCCATACCGTAACGCAGGTTGCCGCGCACTTTATAATGCGGAAACAGGCGCGCATCCTGGAAAACATAGCCCACCCGGCGTTTTTCGGGCGTTAAACAGATACCGTTCTCGACGTCGTTCAAAACCCGTCCGTTAAGCACGATGCGCCCGGACTGCGGCTGCGTCAGGCCGCTGATGGCGTTAATCAGCGAGGTTTTACCCGCACCGGAAACGCCAAAAATAGCGGTGATCCCACTGGCTGGCAGCGTTTCATTGAGCGTCAGGCAATGCGTCCCCAGCGTTTGGGAGAAATTAAGTTCCAGCATGATTACCGCCCCGTCCGTTCACGGCTAATACGCGCCAGCCATTCAGAAATCAGCAGTGAAATCAGCGCTAACACAATAGAAATGATACATAACCTTGCCGCCGCGCTTTCGCCACCAGGGGTCTGGATCAGGGTATACATCGCCGATGGGATAGTGCGGGTTTCGCCAGGAATATTGGAGACAAAGGTAATCGTTGCGCCAAATTCCCCGAGGGAACGCGCGAACGCCAGCACCGTACCGACAATGATGCCGGGTAGCATCAGCGGTAAAGTAATCGTGACAAATACGCGCCAGCGTCCAGCACCCAGCGTGCGGGCCGCCTGCTCCAGCTTGACATCGACACCTTCCAGCGCCAGACGAATAGCCCGTACCATAAGCGGGAAAGACATCACCGCCGCAGCCAGTACCGCACCGCGCCAGCTAAAGGCAAAGGTAATGCCAAACCAGTCATACAGCCATTCGCCAATGAATCCGCGGCGTCCCATGGCGACCAACAGCAGATAGCCCACCACGACCGGCGGCAGTACCAGCGGCAAATGCAGAACGCTGTCGAGCAGCGCTTTGCCCGGGAACTTGCATCGCACAAGCAGCCAGGCAAAGAAGATCCCAAACGGCAGACTAAACAACACAGCCAGGGAAGAAACTTTCAGGCTCAGTATAACGGCCTGCCATTCAGGATCGGTCAGTATCATTACTTGGTCGTAAATCCATAACGTTTAAAGATTTCAGCAGCCTGCGGTCCTTTCAGGTAATCATAGAACGCGCTGACCGTTGCGTTTTTGTGCCCATCAACAATTGCGATAGGGTATTCCACTTTTTTGTGTGAATCTTCCGGGAAAGTCGCAACAACTTTTACACCCTTGCTGGCGACAGCATCGGAACCATAGACGATCCCCAGCGGCGCTTCGTTACGCTCTACCAGCGCCAGCGCACCGCGCACATCTTCGGCAGGTGCCAGTTTCGGGGCCAGGGTATCCCATGCCCCCAGTTTTTGCAGCGCTTCTTTAGCATAAATGCCCGCCGGAACATGTTCCGGATCGCCAACGGCCAGACGCCCACCATTTAACAAACGGGTCCAGTTGGTTTTGCTGTCGATGGTGAAGTCTTTCTGCGCACTGTCTTTCGGTGCGACAACCACCAGGCTGTTACCCAACAGCGTTTCACGCGTTGCGGTATCAATCGACTTTTTGTCTACCGCGTAATCCATCCATTTCTGATCGGCAGAGATAAACAGATCGGCCGGTGCGCCTGCTTCAATCTGGCGCGCCAGCGTGGAAGAAGACGCAAAAGAGGAGACAACATCAACGTTCTTCTCTTTTTTGTATTGCGTCGCAATATCCTGCATCGCGTTAGTCAGTGAAGCCGCTGCGAAAACAGTAATCTTTCCTTCATCCGCCAGCGCATGCCCGGCAACAGTAAGAGAAAGTGTTGCCCCGGCAAACAAGCGTAACCATGTACGTGCCATCTGTAACTCCTTTGAATTTCGTTATGTAGCCGCAAATATAACGAGTAAACCAGGATTTTCCCAGTGGTTATTGATACCAATTTGAGGTTACACGAAGAAAATATCGGCAGGGAAAGCAGGATCTTGAGAAACGGTAGACTGAGAAAACGGGTTGGAAGGCGTAAAAAATATAAACGCCCGACTGAGCGGGCGTTTGGGGAATCAATGATTCTGTCTGGACTGGTCTTTTTGACCGATACCGGAGAAAATGTTGAACACTTCACCCAGTCCGTAAATCAGACCCAGAATGATGGCCATTACCACAGGTACCATGATTACGGCGAATACCAGACTTTTCAATAACTCTAACATGGTCAACTCCAGATGTAGTCCTTAGCTGTATTCTAACCACATAACGCAGAAAAGCACTCCCCTTTTGTGCGGTCGGCTTTGCTCAGGCACGGTTTTCCGTCACAATACCCTTTTTTGCCAGGAGCTTGTGATGCAGGCCGAAATCCTTCTTACGCTGAAACTTCAGCAAAAACTGTTTGCCGATCCCCGTCGCATTTCTCTGCTTAAGCATATTGCGCTTTCCGGCTCTATCAGTCAGGGCGCGAAGGATGCAGGTATTAGCTACAAAAGCGCCTGGGATGCGATTAACGAAATGAACCAACTAAGCGAGCAGACGCTGGTTGAGCGCGCCACCGGCGGCAAAGGCGGCGGCGGCGCGGTATTAACGCGCTACGGCCAACGCTTAATCCAGTTGTATGATTTGCTGGCGCAGATCCAACAAAAAGCCTTTGATGTTTTGAGCGATGACGATGCGCTACCGCTCAATAGCCTGCTGGCGGCTATCTCTCGATTTTCACTGCAAACCAGCGCCCGTAACCAATGGTTTGGCACAATCACCGCCCGCGACCACGATCAGGTCCAGCAGCATGTCGACGTCCTGCTGGCCGATGGCGAAACGCGCCTGAAAGTGGCGATCACTGCGCAAAGCGGCGAGCGTCTGGGTCTTGAGGAAGGCAAAGAAGTACTGATTCTGCTGAAAGCGCCGTGGGTAGGAATCACTCAGGACGACGCCATCGCTCAGGCCGCCGATAACCAGTTGCAGGGCACGATTAGCCATATTGAACGCGGTGCGGAACAGTGTGAAGTGCTGATGACGTTGCCAGACGGCCAGACGCTGTGCGCCACCGTTCCGGCCCAAGACGCCGCAACGCTGCAAGAAGGCGCTAACGTCACCGCATGGTTTAATGCAGACAGAGTGATTATCGCCACGCTGTGCTGAGTAGATTGACATCAGCCTGAAGAACACGTATCCCTGTTATTAATCGCTGCAAATAATGGGATACAAAATGTCATCGTTGCAAATTTCGCAAGGCACGTTTCGTCTTAGCGACACAAAAACGCTCCAGTTAGATGCGTTGACGTTAAACACGGGTGATAGCTGGGCGTTTGTTGGCGCTAACGGGAGCGGGAAATCCGCGCTGGCCCGCGCACTGGCGGGTGAGCTGCCGCTTCTGAAAGGCGAGCGCCACTGTCAGTTCACGCGTATTACCCGACTCTCCTTTGAGCAGCTACAAAAGCTAGTCAGCGACGAGTGGCTGCGAAACAACACCGATCTTCTTAGTCCCGGTGAAGACGACACCGGGCGCACCACCGCCGAAATCATCCAGGATGAGGTCAACGATCCCGCCCGCTGCGCTGCGTTGGCGCAGCAGTTTGGCATTTCTTCCCTTCTCAACAGGCGTTTCAAATACCTTTCCACCGGTGAAACACGCAAAACCCTGCTCTGTCAGGCGTTAATGTCCGCGCCGGATTTACTGATCCTTGATGAGCCCTTTGACGGGCTGGACGTGGCGTCACGCCGTCAGTTAGCAGAACTGCTCGCGGAGTTGCATCAGGCCGGCTTTACGCTGGTGCTGGTACTTAACCGCTTTGATGAGATTCCCGAATTCGTGCAGTTTGCTGGCGTACTTGCCGATTGCACACTGACAGAAACCGGCGCAAAAACCGACCTTCTGCAACAAGCATTAATCGCTCAGCTTGCCCATAGCGAGCGGCTGGAAGGAATTCAGTTACCTGAACCGGACGAGCCTTCGGTGCGCCGTACGTTGTCAGATAACGAGCCGCGAATTGTGCTTAACGATGGCACGGTCTCGTATAACGATCGCCCTATCCTTCACCATTTGAGCTGGCAGGTAAATCCGGGGGAACACTGGCAAATCGTCGGCCCCAACGGTGCGGGAAAATCAACTCTGCTCAGTTTAATCACCGGCGATCACCCTCAGGGCTACAGCAACGACCTGACCCTGTTTGGCCGTCGCCGTGGCAGCGGTGAAACTATCTGGGATATCAAAAAACACATCGGCTACGTCAGCAGCAGTCTGCATCTGGATTACCGGGTGAGTACCACAGTTCGCAACGTTATTCTCTCTGGTTATTTTGATTCAATCGGCATCTATCAGGCCGTTTCCGACAGGCAGCACAAGCTGGTGCAACAGTGGCTGGATATCCTTGGCTTCGATAAACGTACCGCGGATGCGCCATTTCATAGTCTTTCCTGGGGACAGCAGCGGCTGGCACTGATTGTTCGCGCGCTGGTTAAACACCCGACGTTGTTGATCCTTGACGAGCCTTTGCAAGGGTTAGATCCGCTCAATCGCCAACTGATTCGCCGTTTTGTGGATGTGCTAATCGGTGAAGGTGAAACTCAACTGCTGTTCGTCTCTCACCACGCCGAAGATGCCCCAGCCTGCATAACCCATCGACTGGAGTTTGTGCCCGAGAACGACATCTACGCCTATCGACTAACGTCTCTGCGTTAGTTTTCATTGCAGGGCGTTTATCACGCCCTTTTTTTCTGCTTTTTTTCAGACAAACGCTGAAATAGCAACCTAACATAATGATTTAAAATAAAATAACCATTAAAAATGCGTGAAACCCATGGAGTGTAAACGATTCCACTAATTTATTCCGTGTCACACTTTTCGTATCTTTGTTATGCTATGGTTATTGCATACCATAGGCTTAACGGAGCGAATTATGAGAGTATTGGTTACAGGTGGTAGCGGTTACATTGGAAGCCACACTTGCGTGCAGTTGTTGAAAAACGGTCACGAGGTGGTGATCCTGGACAATCTCTGCAACAGCAAACGCAGCGTTTTGCCCGTCATTGAGCGTTTAGGTGGCAAGCAGCCGACCTTCGTGGAAGGGGATATCCGTAACGAAGCGCTGATAACCGAAATTCTACACGATCATGCCATTGACACGGTCATTCATTTTGCGGGTTTAAAAGCCGTTGGAGAATCGGTTGCCAAGCCGTTGGAGTACTATGACAACAACGTCAATGGCACCCTGCGTCTGGTGAATGCAATGCGCGCCGCCAACGTGAAAAACTTCATTTTCAGCTCCTCCGCGACCGTCTATGGCGATCAGCCGCAAATTCCTTACGTTGAAAGCTTCCCTACCGGCACGCCGCAAAGTCCGTACGGCAAAAGCAAGCTGATGGTAGAACAAATCCTGACCGACCTGCAAAAAGCACACCCCGACTGGAGTATCGCCTTACTGCGCTACTTTAACCCGGTTGGTGCTCATCCGTCGGGCGATATGGGGGAAGATCCGCAAGGTATTCCCAACAACCTGATGCCTTACATCGCACAAGTTGCCGTGGGCCGCCGCGAGTCCCTTGCCATATTTGGCAACGACTACCCAACTGAAGATGGTACCGGCGTTCGCGACTACATCCACGTGATGGATCTCGCCGACGGCCACGTCGTCGCGATGGAAAAACTGGCGGGCAAACAGGGTGTACATATTTACAACCTCGGAGCAGGCATCGGCAGCAGCGTACTGGACGTGGTCAACGCCTTCAGCAAAGCCTGCGGTAAACCCATTAATTACCATTTCGCCCCGCGCCGTGATGGTGATCTTCCAGCTTACTGGGCAGATGCCAGCAAAGCCGATCGCGAGCTTAACTGGCGCGTGACCCGCACACTGGATGAAATGGCACAAGACACCTGGCACTGGCAGTCACGCCACCCGCAAGGATATTCGGATTAAGGACCAATCATGACGCAATTCAATCCTGTCGATCATCCACATCGCCGTTTTAACCCGCTCACCGGGCAGTGGATCCTCGTATCACCGCATCGCGCCAAACGCCCGTGGCAAGGCGCACAGGAAACCCCGTCTAAGCAGGTACTGCCTGCACATGACCCGGACTGTTTCCTGTGTGCTGGCAATACGCGCGTTACCGGTGATGTAAATCCGGATTACACCGGGACCTATGTTTTTACCAATGATTTTGCGGCGCTGATGTCCGATACCCCGGACGCGCCGGACAGTCACGATCCGTTGATGCGTTGCCAGAGCGCGCGCGGTACCAGCCGCGTAATTTGCTTCTCGCCCGATCACAGCAAAACGCTGCCAGAACTCAGCATCCCTGCGCTGACAGAAATCGTAAAAACGTGGCAGGAGCAGACCGAAGACTTAGGGAAAACCTATCCCTGGGTGCAGGTATTTGAGAATAAAGGCGCGGCGATGGGGTGCTCGAACCCGCACCCGCACGGTCAAATTTGGGCCAACAGCTTTTTGCCCAACGAAGCTGAACGTGAAAATCGCCTACAGAAAGCATACTTCGCCGAACAGGGCGCGCCGATGCTCGTTGATTACGTCCAACGTGAACTGGCAGACGGCAGCCGTACGGTCGTTGAAACTGAGCACTGGCTGGCGGTTGTCCCTTACTGGGCCGCGTGGCCGTTCGAAACGCTGCTGCTGCCGAAAGCGCATGTGCTGCGTATTACCGATTTGACCAACGAGCAGCGTGCTGACCTGGCGCTGGCGTTGAAAAAACTGACCAGTCGTTACGACAACCTGTTCCAGTGCTCATTCCCCTACTCCATGGGCTGGCACGGCGCGCCGTTTAACGGTGAAGAAAACGAACACTGGCAGTTGCACGCGCACTTTTACCCGCCGCTGCTGCGTTCCGCGACCGTGCGTAAATTTATGGTCGGTTATGAAATGCTGGCAGAAACCCAGCGAGATCTGACCGCAGAACAAGCGGCTGAGCGACTGCGTGCGGTCAGCGACATCCATTTTCGCGAATCCGGAGTGTAAATAATGAGTCTGAAAGAAAAAACACAATCTCTGTTTACAGAAACGTTTGGCTACCCTGCCACCCATACTATTCAGGCACCGGGTCGTGTAAACCTGATCGGCGAACATACCGATTATAACGACGGCTTCGTTTTGCCCTGCGCCATCGACTATCAAACCGTCATCAGCTGCGCGGCGCGCGACGATCGAAAAGTACGCGTCATCGCCGCTGATTACGACAATCAGGTTGATGAGTTCTCTCTCGATGCGCCGATTATCGCCCACGATAGCCAGCAGTGGTCAAACTACGTGCGTGGCGTGGTAAAACATCTGCAAAAGCGCAATAACGCCTTTGGCGGCGCGGATCTGGTGATCAGCGGTAACGTCCCGCAGGGTGCTGGCTTAAGCTCTTCTGCCTCACTGGAAGTCGCTGTTGGTACGGTATTCCAGCAGCTCTATCATCTGCCGCTCGACGGCGCGCAGATTGCCCTGAATGGCCAGGAAGCTGAAAACCAGTTTGTCGGTTGTAACTGCGGCATCATGGATCAACTGATCTCCGCACTTGGCAAGAAAGATCATGCACTGCTGATCGACTGCCGTACGCTGGGCACCAAAGCCGTTTCTATGCCTGAGGGTGTAGCGGTGGTGATCATCAACAGCAACTTTAAACGCACGCTGGTCGGCAGCGAATACAACACCCGTCGCGAACAGTGTGAAACTGGCGCGCGTTTCTTCCAGCAGCCAGCGCTGCGTGATGTCAGCCTCGAAGCGTTTAACGCTGTCGCCCACGAGCTGGATCCGATTGTTGCCAAACGCGTGCGCCACGTCATCACGGAAAATGCGCGTACCGTTGAAGCCGCACAGGCACTGGAAAAAGGCGACCTGCTGCGCATGGGCCAGCTGATGGCGGAATCTCACGCCTCAATGCGCGATGACTTTGAAATCACGGTGCCGCAAATTGATACGCTGGTAGAGATTGTCAAAGCGACCATCGGTGATCAAGGCGGCGTGCGGATGACCGGCGGCGGTTTTGGCGGCTGCATCGTGGCGCTGATCCCGCAAGATTTGGTTCCTGCCGTACAGCAGGCTGTCGCCGCACAGTACGAGGCAAAAACCGGTATTAAAGAAACATTCTACGTCTGCAAACCTTCACAAGGAGCCGGACAATGTTAAACGAAATCCCCGTGCAGGCTCCGGACGGTCAACCGTTTCGCCTGCTCACCCTGCGCAATGACGCAGGAATGGTAGTCACGCTCATGGACTGGGGCGCGACCCTGCTCTCTGCGCGTATTCCGCTTAGCGATGGTAGCGTGCGCGAAGCATTACTCGGCTGCGCCAGTCCGGAACAATACCCGGAACAGGCTGCATTTCTGGGGGCTTCGATTGGCCGCTACGCGAACCGTATCGCCAACAGCCGCTATACCTTTGCTGGCGAAACCGTTGAATTACTGCCAAGTCAGGGCAATAACCAACTGCACGGCGGACCGGACGGTTTCGACAAACGTCGCTGGCAGATAGTCAATCAGAATGACCGTCAGGTGCTGTTCGCCTTAACGTCTGACGATGGCGATCAGGGCTTCCCAGGCCATCTTTGCGCCACCGCGCAGTATCGCCTGACTGATGATAATCGTATTTCGATAACTTATCGTGCCACGGTCGATAAACCCTGCCCGGTGAATCTGACAAATCACGTCTATTTTAACCTCGACGGCAATAAAACGGATGTGCGCCAGCATAAGCTGCAAATTCTGGCGGACGAGTACTTACCGGTTGACGAAATGGGTATCCCGCATGATGGACTGAAATCCGTCGCCGGTAGCACGTTCGATTTCCGCACCCCTAAAATCATCAGTAGTGAATTTCTGGCCGATGACGATCAGCGCAAGGTGAAAGGTTACGATCACGCCTTCCTGCTTCAGGCACAGGGCAATGCGCGTACGCCGGTCGCTCAGTTGTGGTCACAGGATGAAAAACTGCAGATGGTGGTCTACACCTCGGCCCCGGCATTGCAGTTTTACTCCGGTAATTTCCTCGGTGGTACGCCTTCCCGCGGGCCAGAGGCCTACGAAGACTGGCAAGGCCTGGCGCTGGAAAGTGAATTTCTGCCGGACAGCCCGAACCACCCCGAGTGGCCACAGGCGGATTGCTTCCTGCGTCCGGGTGAAGAGTATGCCAGCGTGACGGAATATCAGTTTATTCCAGCTTGATCGTTTCCCCTCCCAGGCCTGATGACGTATCTTTTCGGGCCTGGTGCTTGTTAATCACAGTAGAACCGCTCAAATCCCCACCACTCAAAGACAAAATCGCAACCTTGAGTTCACAAGAACCTTACACTGTAGCGCTATTTTCGCTATGGTTATGCGTAAGCATTGCCGCTTACACATTACGGCAATATAATGAGAATTATTATCATTCGATATGATTTATAGGAGTGAATGTATGGCTGTAACTAAGCTGGTTCTGGTACGTCACGGTGAAAGTCAGTGGAACAACGAAAACCGTTTTACCGGTTGGTATGATGTTGATCTGTCCGAGAAAGGCGTGGGCGAAGCAAAAGCGGCAGGAAAACTGCTGAAAGAGGAAGGCTACAGCTTTGATTTTGCTTATACCTCCGTGCTGAAACGTGCCATCCACACCCTGTGGAACGTACTGGACGAACTGGATCAGGCCTGGCTGCCGGTTGAGAAATCCTGGAAACTGAACGAACGCCATTACGGTGCGCTGCAGGGTTTGAACAAAGCAGAAACCGCGGAAAAATACGGTGATGAGCAGGTTAAGCAGTGGCGTCGCGGCTTTGCGGTTACCCCGCCGGAACTGACCAAAGACGACGAGCGTTACCCGGGTCACGATCCGCGTTATGCGAAGCTGACCGACAAAGAGTTACCGGTTACCGAAAGCCTGGCGCTGACCATCGATCGCGTTATCCCTTACTGGAATGAAACCATTCTGCCGCGCATGAAAAGCGGTGAGCGCGTAATTATCGCCGCTCACGGTAACTCTCTGCGTGCGCTGGTTAAATACCTGGATAACATGGGCGAAGATGAGATCCTTGAACTGAACATCCCGACCGGCGTACCGCTGGTGTATGAGTTCGACGAAAACTTCAAGCCGATCAAACACTACTATCTGGGTAACGCTGACGAGATCGCAGCAAAAGCGGCGGCCGTTGCGAACCAGGGTAAAGCGAAGTAATTTTCGCGGTAAGTTAAAGAAAAAGCGTGGATTTCTCCACGCTTTTTTATTTCGGCCCTACAAGAAAATGTAGGCCGGATAAGGCATCGCCGCCATCCGGCAGTCTGCACCGGAATGCCTGATGGCGCTACGCTTCTCAGGCCTATGGAACTTGGTTAACCGCGACGCGCTTTTACCGCATCCGCCAGTTGACGCAACACCGCATCGGTATCTTCCCAACCAATGCAGGCGTCGGTGATGCTCTTACCGTAGGTCAGCGGCTCACCGCTATCCGGATTCTGATTACCTTCCACCAAATGGCTTTCGATCATCACGCCAATAATTGCTTTTTCGCCACCGGCGACTTGTCCGCAAACATCCTTAGCAACATCCATCTGCTTTTTGAACTGCTTGCTGGAGTTGGCATGGCTGAAGTCGATCATCACTTGCGCAGAGAGTCCTGCTTTGACCAAGCCTTCTTTCACGTCCGCAACGTGCTGAGCGCTGTAGTTCGGCTCTTTGCCACCGCGCAGAATGATATGGCAATCGCCATTACCACTGGTATTCACGATCGCTGAATGCCCCCATTTGGTGACAGACAGGAAGCAGTGCGGTGCCCCTGCAGCGTTGATTGCATCAATCGCCACTTTGATGGTGCCATCGGTACCGTTTTTAAAACCAACCGGGCAGGACAGACCCGATGCCAGCTCGCGGTGCACCTGAGATTCTGTTGTACGTGCCCCAATCGCGCCCCAGCTCATCAGATCGGCGAGATATTGTGGGGTAATCATATCGAGGAATTCACCCGCAGTCGGCAATCCGCTGTCGTTGATATCCAGCAGCAGTTTACGCGCAATGCGCAGCCCATCATTGATCTGGAAGCTGTTGTCCATGTGCGGGTCGTTGATAAGCCCTTTCCAGCCAACGGTGGTACGCGGTTTTTCAAAATAGACGCGCATGACGATTTCAAGCTCACCTTTTAACGCTTCGCGCAGCGCCAGCAGACGAGTGGCATACTCTTTGGCAGCTGCCGGATCATGAATAGAGCACGGCCCAATCACCACCAGAAGGCGATCGTCGCTCCCTTTCAGAATTTTATGAATCGCCTTACGGGCATGAGCCACCGTATTGGCGGCATTTTCAGTAGCGGGGAATTTTTCCAGCAGTGCGACTGGTGGTAATAACTCGTTGATCTCTTTAATGCGTAAATCGTCGTTCTGATAATTCATGATTATTCCAGCGTTGCCATACTTATATAAATGAATGCAATCCCTCCAATCTATATCTTCAGTCATAAAGTGTAAACGGGGTTTTACACTTTGGACGGATTAATCCTGGAATTGGCCAAAAAAACGCAATAAAGTAGCGAAAAACGAGATCCAAACTACAATTTCTAACTGTAACAGCTTTAATTTTCATAGATTTCAAGATTCTATGCTGGTTTTAATTTCCATAGCAAAACGATTAACCACATATTAATGATGTAACTGGCACATGCACTGTTGGAAGACGTTATCCGACATATCGACCTTAACAGGAGCATAATATGCATATGACAAAGCTGGCTTCACTCTTCCTTACCGCTACACTCAGCCTCGCCAGCGGCGCGGCACTGGCTGCTGAAAGCAACGCGCAGTCCAATAACGGTCAGGCAAATTCCTCGGCTGATGCAGGACAAGTCGCCCCAGACGCCCGCGAAAACGTGGCGCCAAATAATGTCGACAACAGTAACGTGAATTCAGGTGGCACAATGCTGCACCCGGACGGTTCATCAATGAACCATGAAGAGATGACCAAAGATGAGATGCACAAAAACACTATGTGTAAGGACGGTCGCTGCCCTGATGTGAATAAGAAGGTTGAGACCGGAAACGGCATCAACAATGATGTTGACACAAAAACTGATGGCACCACGCAGTAACGCTGAAATTAAAGCTAATAACGGGAGAGCAATAGCTCTCCTTTTTAATTTTATCATCCCAAAAACGGTATGATGGCATACAGTAAAGATGAGAATAACAAAGGGATGGCATAATGGCGCACGCACATACTCATACTTCCTCTGAACAATCCAAGGACAATAATGCCCGCCGACTGATGTTCGCATTCTGCATTACAGCCGGATTTATGTTGGTTGAAGTGGTGGGTGGCATACTTTCTGGTTCACTGGCCTTGCTGGCCGACGCCGGGCATATGCTCACGGATGCTGCGGCGCTGCTTTTCGCGCTGCTGGCCGTCCGGTTTTCCCGTCGCCCGCCCACAATACGACACACCTTCGGCTGGCTGAGGCTCACGACGCTGGCCGCATTTGTTAATGCCATCGCATTGGTCGTTATCACCATTTTAATCGTCTGGGAGGCGATTGAGCGCTTCCAGACACCTCGCCCCGTGGCTGGCGGCATGATGATGGTTATTGCTGTCGCGGGTCTACTGGCCAACGTGCTCGCTTTTTGGGTTTTACATCGCGGCAGTGAAGAGAAAAATCTGAACGTCCGCGCCGCGGCGCTGCATGTGATGGGCGATTTACTCGGCTCGGTCGGGGCAATCATCGCTGCGCTGATTATTATCTGGACGGGCTGGACACCCGCGGACCCAATTCTCTCGATTCTGGTTTCCGTGCTGGTGCTGCGTAGCGCTTGGCGATTGCTAAAAGATAGCGTTAATGAATTACTGGAAGGTGCCCCGCTGACGCTGGATATCGCCGCACTGCAGCGCCATCTCAGCCGGGATATTCCTGAAGTCCGCAACGTTCACCATGTCCATGTCTGGATGGTGGGCGAAAAACCGGTAATGACGCTGCATGTTCAGGTGATCCCGCCACACGATCACGATGCGTTGCTGGAGCGTATTCAGCATTTCCTTATCCATCACTACCAGATTGAACACGCCACAATCCAAATGGAGTATCAGCCGTGCAATGGGCCGGACTGTCACCTGTATCAGGGCGTGTCCGGCCATTCACATCATCACCATTAATGAGAAAGCGCGTGGGAACCCCGCTCACGCGCGCTGTTAATCCACATCCTGCTACCGTTCAGAGCGATAACCGTCAGGATCATATATTCCAGCGACATGGCATATACGCCTTGCAGGGCAAAGATCACCACGCTAATGACGTTAATGATCACCCACAGCAGCCAGTTTTCAACGTATTTGCGCGTCATCAGGATCATCGCCGCAATCGACAGCACCATCATGCAGGAGTCCCAGAACGGGAATGCATCGGGTTGTAGTTCAGGCACAACAACCTGTAAGCCCAATGCCTGCATAATATTCACTGCAATGCCTGTCAGGAATGCAAAGACCGGATCGATATAGATCGACATCAGGCCGATCGCCACCACGCAAGCCGCCAGCCAGCCGATCGCTTTTGGAAGCGGTAGCCAGCGAATTTTCAGTTCCGCTTCATGCTGGTTGGTTTGCCGGGACCAGGCATACCAGCCGTAGATATTTGCGGCAAAGAAGAAAACTTGCAGCAACAAGCTGGCATAGAGCTGGATCTGAAAGAAGATAATTGCAAACAGCGTGACGTTTATCAGACCGAAGAAGTAATTGCTGATTTTCTCAAGGCTCGCCAGGCCAATACACAGCAACCCGGCGATCGTTCCCACGGCTTCGATCCACGACAAATCGTAACCACCCGCGCCAATCGGAATATGTACCAGAATGTTCTGCGTGCTAAAAAAGTCCATCTTTTCCCCCAGAGCAAAAATAAATAATTACGCTCGAAGTGTAGCCGCAAATTCCAACATACGGTTTAACGGCAACAGCGCCCCTTCTCTCAGCGAGTCCTCAACATGTATCTCATGAGCCGCGCCGCCATGTTCCAGGCCCTCAGCAATCGCTTTCAGGCCATTCATCGCCATCCACGGACAATGCGCACAGCTGCGACAGGTTGCCCCCTCGCCAGCCGTCGGAGCTTCAAGCAGCTCTTTATCCGGAACGGCCTGCTGCATTTTGTAAAAAATGCCCCGGTCAGTCGCCACAATCAACTGCTTATGCGGTAACGATTTAGCCGCGTTGATGAGCTGGCTGGTTGAGCCAACCGCATCTGCCATATCAACGATAGACTGAGGGGACTCCGGGTGCACCAGCACCGCGGCATCAGGGTAAAGCCCTTTCATGCGTGTTAAGGCCTGGGTTTTAAACTCGTCGTGGACGATACAGGCCCCCTGCCAACAGAGCACGTCTGCGCCGGTCTGTTTTTGCACGTAGTTGCCCAGATGTCTGTCCGGAGCCCAGATGATTTTTTCACCTAAACTATCAAGATGTTCAATAAGTTCAACCGCGATACTGGAAGTCACGACCCAGTCCGCACGTGCTTTAACGGCAGCAGAGGTATTGGCGTAAACCACCACGGTACGATCCGGATGCGCATCGCAAAATGCGCTGAACGCGTCAATCGGACAGCCCAGATCTAATGAACATTCCGCCTGTAAGGTCGGCATCAGGATGGTCTTTTCCGGGCTGAGAATTTTGGCAGTTTCTCCCATAAACCTCACGCCCGCAACCAGCAGCGTAGAGGCAGAATGCTTTGCACCGAACCGCGCCATCTCCAGAGAATCAGAAATACAGCCCCCGGTCTCTTCCGCTAGCTGCTGAATTTCAGGATCGGTGTAATAATGCGCGACCATAACGGCATCACGCTCTTTCAGCAGGCGCTTGATTTTTTCACGATAAAATTGCTTTTCATCCACACTTAGCGGTACTGGCTTCGGCGGAAACGGATAAATTGCTGCTTCTGGATCAAACATCACGCTCATCTTGCTTTCTCGTTTCACTGGCTTAACGAAATAACCGATTAAAAGCGTGACGCACGCCATATTCGGTTTGATTTGTTTTGTATGCTAAACAAGATAGCGGATTGGCGCAGAAAAGTCACAATAATTGCGTGTGATGAATGCCGGATGGCGTCTGACGTCTTATCCGGCCTACACGAGTAGTGTCGTCTGTAGGCTGATAAGCAAAGGACATCAGGCAATCTTATAAATCGCAGATAGCAAAAAGGCGCCTTTAGGGCGCCTTTTTACACTGGTGGGGCGTGCAGGATGACTCGCTTCGCTTGCCCTTCGGGCCGTCGCCGTGAACGGCTCCGTTGTCTCACTGCGTTCGACCCGAACCTGCTGCAGGTTCGAATCTTATAAATCGCAGATAGCAAAAAGGCGCCTTTAGGGCGCCTTTTTACACTGGTGGGGCGTGCAGGATTCGAACCTGCGACCAATTGATTAAAAGTCAACTGCTCTACCAACTGAGCTAACGCCCCCGTATGGGGTTTACTGCTTCAATTATTCAGGATGGTGGGTCGTGCAGGATTCGAACCTGCGACCAATTGATTAAAAGTCAACTGCTCTACCAACTGAGCTAACGACCCGCTCGGATGTCACCTGAAAAATTTTTTACTCGACACCAATATAAGAATTGGTGGGGCGTGCAGGATGACTCGACTTCGTCTCGCCCTAACGGGCCGTTGCTAAAGCAACGTTATCCTTCACGTTTAACACCTGAGTACAATGTTAAAGTTGGTGGGGCGTGCAGGATTCGAACCTGCGACCAATTGATTAAAAGTCAACTGCTCTACCAACTGAGCTAACGCCCCGAGTGGTGGGTGATGACGGGATCGAACCGCCGACCCCCTCCTTGTAAGGGAGGTGCTCTCCCAGCTGAGCTAATCACCCGATACTACGCTGGATACTGCATTAAGTGGTGGGGCGTGCAGGATTCGAACCTGCGACCAATTGATTAAAAGTCAACTGCTCTACCAACTGAGCTAACGCCCCACTTTTTTCGCCGCTTTCGGGCTGTTTGATATCCCTTGGCAACGGCGGCATATATTACTGATTTCAGATTTTAGCGCAACAAAAATTTCGATGTAAATAACTCAACTGCTTAGGAATCACACGACACGACCAGAAATAACACGATTTCTGGTCGCATGGTGGTCATTACATCGCGCCAAGGCGTTTTTGCGCTTGTTTCGCGCCATCAGTGCCAGGATATTTAGTGATAACCTGCTGATAAACCGCTTTAGCTTTTGCTGTGTCACCTTTGTCCTGCATGATGACGCCGACTTTATACATCGCGTCTGCAGCCTTAGGTGATTTGGGGAAGTTTTTAACTACCGAAGCAAAATAGAACGCAGCATCATCTTTTTTACCCTTGTTGTAATTCAACTGACCCAGCCAGTAATTCGCATTGGGCAGGTAAGTAGAGTCCGGGTACTTTTTGATGAAGTTCTGGAATGCTTCAATCGCGTCATCCTGGCGGGATTTATCCTGCACCAGAGCAATCGCTGCATTGTAATCGGTATTCGCATCGCCAGTTTGCACGGGAGCCCCTGACGTTGCTGCAACTCCCGCATCAGGTGCAGGGGTTGCCGCCCCACTCTGATCGCCACCTGTAGACTGTGCCGCAGGCGCACTACCGCTGCCAAGATTATTCATCTGCAGCAATATCTGCTTCTGTCGCTCAACAACCTGATTCAGTTGATATTGATTTTCCTGAATTTGACCACGCAGGGAATCGATATCGGACTGATTATCGGAGAGTTGTTGCTGGAGTTGGGTTAAAAGCTGACTGTGAGCGTTAGAAATACGCTCGAGTTGAGTGACACGGTCTTCGACCGAGCCTGAGCCGACACTACTGATTGGCGCCTGTGCAAAAGCGGCCCAGGGGGCCGCTATGCCAACCAGTAACGACAGACTCAACAGGTGATGTCTGAAGTTACTGCTCATGCAATTCTCTTAGTAAACCAGTACGGCGCGACGGTTTTTGGCGTAAGCCGCTTCGTCATGACCCAGTACTGCAGGTTTTTCTTTACCGTAAGAAACGATGGAGATCTGGTCAGCAGAAACGCCTTTACCCTGCAGGTACATCTTAACGGCGTTCGCACGACGCTCACCCAGGGAGATGTTGTACTCAGGAGTACCACGTTCGTCCGCATGACCTTCTACGGTGACTTTGTAAGACGGGTTGCTACGCAGGAAGTTAGCGTGAGCATCCAGCATTGCAGCGAAGTCAGAACGGATATCGTACTTGTCCAGATCGAAGTAAACGATGTTGTTCTGCTGCAGCTGTTGCATCTGAAGACGCGCTTGCTCTTCAGAAGACATGTTGCCGCTGCCGTTTGCATCCATACCAGTGCCGGCACCCAGCATGCCTTCGCTGCCGTCATTGCTGGCGTTCTTGTTAGAAGAACACGCTGCAATAGCCATAACAGGCAGAGCAATCATCAGCCCTTTCAGCACTTTGTTCAGTTGCATTTCAATGATTCCTTTATTAATCAATTATTTATTATCACAGATACGGCGACCAGGCAGGGAATTTAACCTGACCATCAGTTGCCGGAAGACGCGCTTTGAAACGCCCATCTGTAGAAACCAAATTCAGCACGGATCCCATCCCCTGAGAAGAGCTGTAGATTACCATAGTGCCGTTAGGTGCCAGACTTGGCGTTTCATCCAGGAACGTTGACGACAGGACTTGTACGCCACCCGCTACCAGATCTTGTTTGGCAATGTGCTGCTGACCATTGGCTGAGCTTACCATTACCATAAACTTACCGTCGCTGCTCACATCCGCATCCTGGTTTTGCGAACCTTCCCAGGTAATACGCTGCGGAGCACCGCCGTTGACGTTAACTTTATATACCTGCGGACGACCGGCCTGGTCAGAGGTAAAGGCCAGGTTTTGGCTGTCCGGGAACCAGGTAGGTTCCGTGTTGTTGCTGCGACCATCCGTCACCTGACGGATCTGACCGGAACCAATGTCCATGACATACAGGTTCAGGCTACCGGTTTTAGACAGGGCAAACGCCAGTTTGCTGCCATCCGGAGAAAACGCAGGTGCACCGTTGTGACGTGGGAACGACGCTACCTGACGAACCGCGCCATTAGACAACGTCTGAATAACCAGCGCAGAACGACCGCTTTCGAAAGTGACGTATGCCAGCTTTGAACCGTCCGGAGACCATGCCGGAGACATCAGCGGCTGCGGAGAACGGTGTACCACGAACTGGTTGTAGCCATCGTAGTCGGATACACGTAATTCGTACGGGAACTGGCCGCCGTTCGTCTGAACAACATAAGCGATACGGGTACGGAATGCACCTTTAATACCGGTCAGTTTTTCAAACACTTCGTCACTTGCAGTATGGCCCGCGTAACGCAACCACTGCTTGTTCACTTTATAGGTGTTCTGTGCCAGTACGGTACCCGGTGCGCCACCGGTATCTACCAGTTGATAAGCAACGCTGTAGGAACCATCCGGATTTGGCGTAACCTGACCTACTACCACGGCATCAATACCCAGCGCAGACCATGCGGCAGGTTGAACTTCCTGTGCGGTACCCGGCTGCTGCGGCAGGCGAGAACGGTCTAACGGATTAAATTTACCGCTGTTACGCAGGTCAGCGCCTACGATACCACCGATATCTTCAGGTGCAGCACCCGGCCCTGCCCACTGGAAGGGGACAACACCAATCGGGCGTGCCGAGTCCACCCCCTGGGTGATCTCGATACGTACTTCTGCGTGCAGCACCGCTGCCCACAGCATCAGAAAACCAAATGCTACTCGTAATGCCTGCTTCATCATATCTCCCTTATCTGGACGGAAAGCCCACGATAATTTAGCAGAATGTTAACAAACTCAAATACACAAAACTACCAGAACGCTGTCTCAACCTTAGACCGTTTCCCCTGAATTCTCAGGGACGTTATTACAGTTTAAAGTCCAGCTTGGCATCTTTTACTTTTTCATAAACAGCCTGGCTAGGCGGTTTAGGAATTCTGGCTGTTTTCGCAGCCGTCAGCGCAGCCTGACACAATGCCGGATCTCCGCCCTCTTCGGTCACATCCAGTAACAGACCATCGGGTGCTAACTTGATATGTAATACGCAAGATTTACCCGCATACAAATCGGCACCATACAGACGGCTCTGGATCGCATTACGAATTTGAGATGCGTAAGCACTGATATCAGCGCCAGATGCACCGCCATTTGCACCACTTGTACCACTATCTTTCGCCGGTTGACCGTTTCCTTTCGCTCCACCACCCGATTTCGGTGCATTCTTACCGGAGCTTAAGTCACCCAACAAGTCGTCAACGCCAGAGGCTGCAGCTGCTTTTTCGGCCGCAGCCTTTTTCGCAGCCGCCGCTTTATCTGCCGCAGCTTTCTTATCGGCTGCAGCTTTTTTATCTGCTGCTGCTTTTTCCGCTGCGGCTTTCTTATCAGCCGCAGCCTTTTCAGCAGCGGCAGCTTTCGCGGCAGCGGCTTTTTCTGCTTTCTCTGCAGCAGCTTTCTCGGCTGCTGCTTGCTTAGCGGCTTCAGCCTGAGCTTTCTTCGCAGCGTCTGCGGCAGCCTTAGCAGCTTGTGCTTCGGCAATTTTCTTCGCATCAGCGGCGGCTTTAGCGGCTTCAGCCTCTGCTTTTTTCTGTGCGTCCGCAGCGGCTTTCTTCGCGGCATCTGCCGCTTGTTTCGCCTGAGCATCAGCTTTGGCCTTCGCATCTGCAGCAGCCTTCGCCGCAGCTTCTTCAGCCTGTTTCTGTTGCTCTTGCGCTTTCGCGGCGGCGGCTTCGGCCTGTTTCTGCTGTTCCGCCTGTTCGCGCACTTTTTCCTGCGCGGCTAAACGTTCTTTTTCAAGTTGCTTCAGTCGCTCTTGCTCGGCCGCCTGCTTCTCGCGAAGTTCCTCAGCTTGCTGCTGCGCCTGTTTTTCACGCTGCTCTTCTGCACGTTTAGCACTTGCCTGCTGTTGCTGCTGCCTGTCGTACTGTTGCACAACGGCGCCAGGATCGACCATAACGGCGTCGATGGACGAACCGCCACCGCCGCCGGCTGAAGCATCAATGTGCTCATCGAACGAACTCCAGATCAGCGCTGCAAATAAAATGACATGCAGCACCGCTGAAATAATTATCGCCCTTTTGAGCTTGTCGTTTTGTTCGGTTGCCTTTGACACTCTCGGTTCCCAAAAAACTGTTCGCCTGTTACGCGCTATCTTTCAAGCCAGCAAAACGCAGTCATCAGATTGGCTGCGTCATCAAGCCAACCGATTTTACGCCTGCACTGTGTAACAAGTTCAGCGCTTTAATTATTTCATCATAAGGCACGTCTTTCGCACCACCGATTAAAAAGACCGTTTTCGGATTGGTCTGCAGGCGACTCTTCGCTTCCGCGATAACCTGCTCCGGCGGCAGTTGATCCATACGATCTTTCTCAACGACCACGCTGTATTGCCCTATCCCGGAAACTTCAATAATGACCGGCGGTTCGTCGTTACTACTGACAGCTTGCGATTCGGTCGCATCCGGCAGGTCGACTTCCACACTCTGCGTAATAATCGGCGCGGTTGCCATAAAGATCAGCAACAGCACCAGTAGTACGTCGAGCAGCGGCACAATATTGATTTCGGACTTGAGTTCGCGACGACCTCGTCCACGCGTTCTGGCCATGGCTTACCCCTTGTTGCTCTCGCTAACGGTAAACGCCTGGCGGTGCAGAATCGCGGTGAACTCTTCCATAAAGTTGTCGTAATTCAGTTCCAGCTTGTTCACGCGCTGATTCAGTCGGTTGTAAGCCATAACCGCCGGGATTGCCGCAAACAGACCGATAGCCGTTGCAATCAACGCTTCCGCGATACCCGGTGCGACCATTTGCAGCGTTGCCTGTTTTACCGCGCCTAACGCGATAAATGCGTGCATGATCCCCCAAACGGTACCGAACAGACCGATATACGGGCTGATGGAGCCGACGGTGCCGAGGAATGGAATATGCGTTTCCAGCGTTTCCAGTTCACGGTTCATCGAGATACGCATCGCACGGGATGCCCCCTCAACGACCGCTTCCGGCGCATGACTATTCGCCCGATGCAGACGAGCAAACTCTTTGAATCCGCTGTAGAAAATTTGTTCCGAACCCACCAGATTATCACGACGTCCCTGGCTTTCCTGATACAGGCGCGACAATTCAATGCCGGACCAGAACTTGTCTTCAAATGCTTCGGCTTCACGTGAAGCCGCATTAAGAATACGGGTCCGCTGGATAATAATGGCCCAGGATGCGATTGAGAAACCAATCAAAATCAACATGATAAGTTTAACCAGAAGGCTTGCCTTCAGGAACAAATCAAGGATATTCATGTCAGTCACTGCTTAAACTCCGCGACAATAGACTTGGGAAGCGCACGAGGCTTCATTTTGAGTGGATCAACGCAAACAATCAGAACTTCGGCTTCATTCAGCCCGGTGTTCTCTGCGTTGACAATGCGTTGCGTGAAAACCAATGAGGTGCCACGCATTGACGTAATTTCGGTTTGGACTTCGAGCATATCGTCGAGCCGGGCAGGCGCAAAATACTCCAGCGTCATCTTGCGCACCACAAAGGCTACACGTTCGGCCAACAGGACCTGCTGACTGAAGTGATGATGACGCAGCATTTCTGTGCGTGCTCTTTCGTAAAAAGCGACGTAGCTGGCGTGGTAAACCACCCCTCCGGCATCGGTGTCCTCATAGTAGACACGAACCGGCCATCGAAACATATACTTGTTCATTCTTACTGCCTCTTTGTTGGCTTCGCCCACTCACACCGGTCGCTTAACTTTGTAAGCGCCTGGTGACTCGCGTTCTTGCCGCCGCGATGCTTCAAGAATGTCGTTGTATATCGCGCT
This sequence comes from Citrobacter sp. RHBSTW-01044, assembly GCF_013781945.1. NCBI lineage: Bacteria > Pseudomonadati > Pseudomonadota > Gammaproteobacteria > Enterobacterales > Enterobacteriaceae > Citrobacter > Citrobacter sp. RHBSTW-01044. Next base: position 3,340,136 of record NZ_CP056180.1, read on the forward strand.
GTATTCACTTTACATCCCGGTAATGCAATTAAGTTGCGTCCTGATGGTCCAGTGTCGCCACCGCACACAACTCCAGGGCACAACCTTAGGTTAATGCTTTCAAACTTCGCTACTATACGCGCGGGAATGGTGGTTTGGAATGGGGGAAAGTAAACGGAGAGTAAAAATTTATGGGCTTATGCAAGCCCATAAATATTTAAGGATGTTTCTTATTCAAAAGAAGAAGAAAATCAGACCAACAACCAGGACGATATCCGCGATTAGCGGGCAGAAAATGCCCTGCCAGTGTACGGCGCGAGGACGAAAACCAACGCCGTGAATGATGCCTGCGCAGACCGCCCACATCAGCAGGAGACCATGCCAGATTTCCAGCTCACTGGTTTTGGCCGCGAAACGTGACGGATCCCAGAATATGCAGCCAGCCAACACGATTGCCAGCACAAAGGAAAGCGCCCGCAAGGGGCGCTTATCCATCGCGTTATACTGCATCGCGATAATGTTGGTCATCAGCTATCTTCTTGTCCGGCTTTGCCTGATTCAACGTGCTCAAGCGCCAGCGCTGTGATTATCCCAAATGCACAGGCAAGAAGCGTTCCCAAAATCCATGCGAAATACCACATTTTAAGCTCCTTACTTAGTACAGAGAGTGGGTGTTGCTTTCAATATCTTCTTTGGTGATGCGACCGAACATCTTCCAGTAACACCAGCCGGTGTACAGCAGAATGATCGGAACGAACACACAAGCTACATACGTCATCAGATTCAGCGTCAGCTGGCTGGACGTTGCATCCCACATGGTCAGACTTGCGTTCATCATGGTGCTGGATGGCATCACAAACGGGAACATTGCGATACCAGCCGTCAGGATGATGCAGGCTAACGTCAGTGAAGAGAAGACGAACGCCCATGCCCCTTTCTCCATACGAGAAGTCAGGATGGTCAACAGCGGCAGAACCACGCCCAGTGCAGGAACCAGCCACAGGATAGGTGCATTGTTAAAGTTCACCATCCATGCGCCAGCCACGCGAGCCACTTCTTTGGTCAGCGGGTTAGAGGCGGCATGATGATCCAGTGCTGAGGTCACAACATAACCGTCAATACCGTAAATCACCCACACACCAGCCAGCGCGAAGCAGACCATAGTGACCAGTGCCGCAACCTGCGACGTTGCACGCGCACGTAGATGCAGTTCACCTACCGTACGCATCTGCAGATAGGTCGCGCCCTGGGTGATGATCATCCCAACACTCACGACACCCGCCAGCAGACCAAACGGATTCAGCAACTGGAAGAAGTTACCGGTGTAGTACAAACGCATGTAGTCGTCTACGTGGAACGGAACCCCTTGCAGCAGGTTGCCGAACGCCACGCCAATAACCAGCGGTGGAACGAAGCTACCAATGAAGATGCCCCAGTCCCACATGTTGCGCCAGCGCATGTCTTCAATCTTGGAGCGGTAATCAAAACCGACCGGACGGAAGAACAAAGACGCCAGTACCAGGATCATCGCCACATAGAAACCGGAGAACGCAGCGGCATACACCATCGGCCAGGCAGCGAACAGTGCGCCACCCGCGGTGATGAGCCAAACCTGGTTACCGTCCCAGTGCGGGGCGATGGAGTTAATCATAATTCGACGCTCGGTATCATTACGACCGAGGAAACGGGTGAGCATGCCCACCCCCATGTCGAAGCCATCAGTGACCGCGAAACCAATCAGCAGAATGCCAACCAGCAGCCACCAGATAAAACGCAATACTTCATAATCGATCATTTGACGACTCCTGTCTTAGCGTGCCGGCTGAGAAGTCACAGTGGACTGCTCGTAGTGATAACGACCGGTTTTCAGGCTACTCGGCCCAAGGCGTGCGAACTTGAACATCAGATACAGTTCAGCCACCAGGAACAGGGTATACAGGCCGCAAATCAACAGCATCGAGAAGATGAGGTCGCCAGCGGTCAGCGAAGAGTTTGCTACGGCTGTTGGTAACACTTCACCAATCGCCCACGGTTGGCGGCCGTACTCTGCAACAAACCAACCGGATTCAATGGCAATCCACGGCAGAGGAATCGCATACAGCGCGGTGCGCAGCAGCCATTTTTTCTCACCGATACGGTTACGAATCACGGTCCAGAAGGACACTGCGATGATTGCCAGCATCAGAATGCCGCACGCCACCATAATACGGAAAGCGAAGTACAGCGGCGCAACGCGAGGAATAGAATCTTTCGTTGCCTGCTGAATTTGCGCTTCGGTCGCGTCGGTGACGTTATCCGTATAGCGTTTCAGCAGCAGACCATAACCCAGGTCTTTCTTCATGCTGTTGAACTGGTCGCGAACGGCCTGATCGGTAGTTCCTGCACGCAGTTCTTCCAGCAGTTGATACGCTTTCATCCCGTTACGGATGCGCTCTTCGTGCTGCACCATCAGGTCTTTCAGACCAATGACCGGTGTATCAACAGAGCGGGTGGCAATGATGCCCAGCGCATAAGGAATTTGAATCGCAAAATGGTTTTCCTGCGCATCCTGGTCCGGAATACCGAACAGGGTAAAGGAAGCCGGTGCAGGCTGCGTTTCCCATTCTGCTTCAATAGCAGCGAGTTTGGTTTTCTGCACGTCGCCCATTTCGTAACCGGATTCATCACCCAGAACGATAACAGACAGAATAGCAGCCATACCAAAGCTGGCGGCGATTGCAAAAGAACGTTTAGCAAACGCGAAGTCACGACCGCGCAGCATATAGTAGGAGCTGATCCCCAGAACGAACATCGCGCCACAAACATAACCAGATGCCACAGTGTGAACAAATTTCACCTGTGCTACCGGGTTGAGCACCAGTTCAGAGAAGCTCAGCATCTCCATGCGCATGGTTTCAAAGTTGAAATCCGCGGCGATTGGGTTTTGCATCCAGCCGTTCGCAACCAGAATCCACAGTGCGGACAGGTTAGAACCCAGGGCCACCAGCCAGGTGACGCACATATGCTGGACTTTACCCAAACGGTCCCAGCCGAAGAAGAACAGACCTACAAAGGTGGATTCGAGGAAGAAGGCCATCAAACCTTCGATCGCCAGCGGCGCACCGAAAATATCCCCTACATAGTGGGAGTAGTAAGACCAGTTAGTCCCGAACTGGAACTCCATGGTCAGACCGGTTGCCACACCCAGAGCGAAGTTGATACCAAACAACTTGCCCCAGAACTTGGTCATATCTTTATAAATCTGTTTGCCGGAAAGGACGTAGACCGTTTCCATGATGGCCAGCAAGAACGCCATACCTAGCGTCAGTGGCACAAACAGGAAGTGGTACATCGCGGTCAAGGCAAACTGTAAGCGCGACAGTTCGACTATATCTAACATCATGACTCCTTGCTCATCGCATGAAGACTCCGAGAGTGAACCCCGTTAGAAAGGGTCACACGCATGCCCCAATACAAATTTATCTGCTTCCCTCCGCCGCTGCTCTTTCTTCTCATTTGAAGAAAGGACAATGATGAAAGGTTACAAACATGTTAATAAAACACTCAAATTGATCCCGCAATTATATTACGCCGTAAAATCCTTACAATAAACAGGTTTTTATCGAGGTAAATTTGCATTTTTCGATAGTGATCAATTTATAGCTAATTTATCACTTTCAGACCAATTTGATCTGCAGCAATTTAACCTCTTTTAAGGCTGTTTACCAAGTTTTAAACATTGATTTAAATCAATTTTCAAATTTAATGTTAATAGTGTTTAACAGTCAGGTGACTAGTGAATGCTATGTTAACGGTATGTTTTTCAATGAGTAATTGCCGTTACTACAAATGATAGGATATTTATTTAAATCTACACGATCTTTTAACCCGCCCGACTGACAAAATTGCCAGCAGATAAAGAGTCACTATTGCTGGGTAGCTCACAGTTTTTTGTTTAGCAAGTCATGGAATTGTTATTTCATACAAATTATTCATTTAAATTTTACTTATAATTAACACCAAGATGTAACTATCTCAAATGGAAGCGAAAGCGTCCCTCATTGACAGACGCATTGGGTTTGACGTCTTCAGCACAGCGCAGGCGTTTCGCTTAAAGCATCACTGAAAGTTATCACTCACTTCTCTTTTTCTCTTATGTGGCAACGTTTAAATATGCCACAAACAATTCATTATCATTTTTATCTTAAATTTAACAAAATATAATTATGTCATATAAGATTAAAAAATAAAAAACCGTTATCCCGTTCACAAGTTATTTAGTAAAGATAATTTTTTAAATTATAAAAAATGACACATGAATGAGACGCACAACAAAATAAGATTTCGATCACAAACATGGCAAGTCATTTATTCGTCATTTTCCTGGTAAATTAAAAAAACCCGCAAAAACAACATTCAACCACCTGATAAACAAGGATTTTTACAAATAAAAAATATAATAATCATTTTGCGCAGGATATTTTGAAAATAGATCAATTGCTTCCTTTTCCGCTTACACAGAAACTCCGACCCTATTAAGAGGTTGTCACAAACCATGTTCTAAATATTAGAAAATAATTTTCACTTATTGACCATCAGCCCTACAGAGGATTACCCATGAAGAAATCTACACTTGTTATTGGCGTCATCGGTGCTGACTGCCATGCAGTAGGTAATAAAGTTCTGGATCGCGTTTTTACTGCTCATGATTTTCACGTAATCAACCTCGGAGTGATGGTGAGCCAGGATGAATATATTGATGCCGCGATTGAAACAGGCGCCGATGCCATCGTGGTGTCCTCTATCTACGGTCATGGCGACATTGACTGCCTCGGGTTACGTGAGCGCTGCATCGAACGCGGCCTCGGCGACATTCTGCTGTACGTCGGTGGCAACCTGGTAGTTGGTAAACATGACTTCGGCGATGTGGAAGTGAAGTTTAAGGAGATGGGTTTTAACCGCGTCTTCGCACCGAGCCACGACCTGGAAGATGTCTGCGCGCTTATCACCAATGATATTCGCCAACACAATGGCCTCGAGCAGCGTTGCCTGGAAGAGGCTATCTGATGCAAACAGTTTCTGTCGATATCGGCTCGACATGGACCAAGGCTGCCCTCTTCGCCCATGAAGGCGAGGAATTAACCCTGGTAAACCATGTCCTGACCCCAACCACCACACATCATCTGGCAGACGGTTTTTTTGCCAGCCTGAATCAGGTGCTGAACGTTGCCGATGCTCGCCCGTTACTGAAAAGTGGTGAAGTGCAGTTGAAATACTCCTCCTCGGCCAAGGGTGGGCTCGCCGTTGCAGCAATGGGGCTGGTGCCTTCCATTACGCTGGAATCAGCAAAAGTTACCGCCCATTCGGCAGGAGCGAAAATCGCGCAATATTATTCGTACAAACTGAACCGGCATGACATCCAGGAGCTGGAATCATCACCGCCAGACATTCTGTTGTTTACCGGCGGTACAGACGGTGGCGAAGAAAGCTACGGCCTTGCGAATGCGCACGCGCTGGCAGGCTCAACGCTTGATTGCGCCATTATCTACGCCGGAAACCGGGACATTCAGGACGAAATACAAACGATTCTGGGACATAAAGATCTGACCACGGTAGACAACATTCTGCCTGACCTCGATCACCCGAATCCGTTTGCCGCGCGCCAGGCGATTTGCGATGTGTTCTTGTCACGCATTGTCAAAGGTAAAGGTCTGGACGTCATCGTCGGCGAAACCGGCGAAGAGCCAATGCCGACGCCATGGACGGTATATGAGTTAGTCAAAGCCATTAGCGATTACGACAGCGCATGGAAGGAATTCATGCTGATTGATATGGGCGGAGCCACCACGGATGTCTATTCGGCCAGCGCGAATACCCTCTCCCCCGATACCGTCCTGCATGGTGTTCCTGAACCGTTCGTCAAACGTACCGTTGAAGGCGACCTGGGAATGCGCGTTTCCGCCGTCGTGGTGGGAGAAAGTACGCAGGATATGGTGAAAGTCATCTTCGCCCAACAACCGCAGCGCGAGGAAGCGTTTTACCGCTATCTGCGTCATCTGGTGGGGCAACCGGATTACCTGCCGCTCAGCGAGGAGGAGAAATATTTCGACACCCTGCTGGCAGGTTTGTGCGTGGGCTATGCCGCTGAGCGCCACGCGGGCACTAAAAAGCAGGTTTGCACCTGCGTGGGTAACGTGGATTTACAGATGGGTCGCGATCTCACCACCGTACGCAAAGTCGTCGGTTCAGGGGGATGGCTCTCTCGCGCCAGCCAGTTCGATATCCATAACTGGCTCAAATACCGGGAGTTGGACGACCAGGGTAAAAGAATTTTGTTACCGAATCAGTTTGAGTATTACCGCGATTCAAATGGCCTGCTCCCGCTACTGGCAAACGTCGCCAGGCTGTACCCGCAAGCCGCTGCTCGCACCAGCATTCAGTGTTTAACCCTATAAAACTTAAGGCAGCTACGAATGGAACTTCGAAATAAAAAATTGACCCATGACGAATTCATGACCGAAAGGCATCAGGTATTACAAACCTGGGAAACCGGCAAAGACGTTGAGAACTTCGAAGATGGCGTGAAGTACCAGCAATCAATTCCGGATAAAAAGCGCTTCTCCCTTGCTCTGCTGAAGGCCGATCAGGAAGGGAAAACCCTGAGCCAGCCGCGCGCAGGCGTAGCATTAATGGATGAGCATATTGCGCTGCTCAAAACATTGCAGGAAGAGTGCGACCTCCTGCCGAGTACTATCGATGCCTATACCCGTCTGAACCGCTATGAAGAAGCCGCTGTCGGGATCCAGAAATCTATCGAAGCAGGTACTTCCAAGCTGAATGGTTTACCGGTCGTCAATCACGGGGTTGCTGCCTGCCGTCGTATGACTGAAGCGCTGGAAAAACCGATCCAGGTTCGTCACGGCACGCCTGATGCGCGCCTGCTGGCAGAAATCGCCATGGCCAGTGGCTTTACCAGCTACGAAGGCGGCGGCATCTCCTACAACATTCCTTACGCTAAACGTGTCACTCTGGAAAAATCCATCCGCGACTGGCAGTACTGCGACCGCCTGATGGGCCTGTACGAAGAGAACGGTATTCGTATCAACCGTGAACCATTTGGCCCACTGACCGGCACCCTGATCCCGCCGTTTATGTCCCACTCGGTGGCGATTATCGAAGGTCTGTTGGCTCTGGAACAAGGCGTCAAGTCAATTACCGTTGGCTACGGCCAGGTCGGTAGCCTAACGCAGGATATTGCAGCGATTCAGGCGCTGCGTGAACTTTCCCACGAATATTTCCATAACCACGGCTTTGACGATTACGAACTGAGTACCGTTTTCCACCAGTGGATGGGCGGATTCCCGGAAGATGAAGCAAAAGCCTTCTCCGTTATCGCCTGGGGCGCAGCGGTTGCCGGTATGTCAGGTGCCACCAAAGTGATCACCAAAAGCCCGCACGAAGCGTTCGGTATCCCAACGGCGGCAGCGAACGCCCAGGGTCTGAAAGCTTCACGCCAGATGCTCAACATGGTCAGCGACCAGAAATTCCCGCAGTGCGCTGCCGTGGAGCAGGAAGTTGATCTGATTAAGAGCGAAGTCCGCGCGGTGCTGAAGAAAGTCTTCGAACTGGGCAATGGCGACATTGCGCGCGGTACGGTGCTGGCCTTTGAAGCAGGCGTACTGGATGTACCTTTCGCGCCTGCCGCCTGTAATGCCGGTAAGATCCTGCCTGTTCGCGATAACACAGGCGCCATCCGTATTCTCGAAGCCGGTGCCGTTCCGCTGCCGAAAGACATTCTTGCCCTGCACCACGACTACGTCGCAGAGCGCGCGCATTTCGAAGGCCGCAAGCCTTCTTTCCAGATGGTCATTGATGACATCAACGCCGTATCCCACAGTAAATTAATAGGAAGACCATAATGAAAATTAAACAGGCCCTTTTCACAGCTGGCTACTCCTCATTTTATTTTGACGATCAGCAGGCCATCAAAAACGGCGCCGGTCATGACGGGTTTATCTATACCGGCGCTCCGGTAACGCCTGGATTTACATCTGTTCGTCAGGCGGGTGAATGCGTATCCGTACAGCTGATTCTGGAAAACGGCGCGGTAGCGGTGGGCGATTGTGCAGCGGTGCAATATTCAGGTGCAGGTGGACGCGATCCGCTGTTCCTGGCTGAAAACTTCATTCCGTTCCTTAACGATCACATCAAACCGCTGCTGGAAGGCCGTGACGTTGATTCGTTCCTGACCAACGCCCGTTTCTTTGACGAACTGCGTATTGACGGCCATCTGCTGCATACCGCCGTACGTTATGGTCTGTCTCAAGCGCTGCTCGACGCGGCGGCACTGGCTACCGGTCGTCTGAAAGCAGAAGTGGTTTGTGATGAATGGCAACTGCCGTGCGTCCCGGAAGCCATTCCATTATTTGGCCAGAGCGGCGACGACCGTTATATCGCCGTCGACAAGATGATCCTCAAAGGTGTGGACGTCCTGCCGCATGCGCTGATCAATAACGTAGAAGAGAAGCTGGGCTTCAAAGGCGAAAAACTGCGTGAGTACGTCCGCTGGTTGTCTAACCGCATCCTGAGCCTGCGCACCAACGAAACCTATCACCCGACGCTGCATATTGATGTCTACGGCACCATCGGTCTGATCTTCGATATGGATCCGGTGCGTTGCGCCGAATATATCGCCAGCCTGGAAGCCGAAGCTCAAGGCCTGCCGCTGTACATTGAAGGCCCGGTAGATGCCGGTAACAAGCCGGATCAGATCCGCATGCTCACCGAGATCACTCAGGAGCTTACCCGTCTGGGTTCCGGCGTGAAAATTGTTGCGGATGAATGGTGTAACACCTATCAGGATATCGTGGACTTCACCGACGCGGGCAGTTGCCACATGGTGCAGATCAAGACCCCGGATCTGGGCGGTATTCACAACATCGTCGATGCGGTGCTGTATTGCAACAAACACGGAATGGAAGCCTATCAGGGTGGTACCTGTAACGAAACGGAAATCAGTGCGCGTACCTGCGTACACGTCGCGCTGGCTGCGCGTCCAATGCGCATGCTGATCAAGCCGGGTATGGGTTTCGATGAAGGTCTCAACATCGTGTTTAACGAAATGAACCGCACCATCGCGCTGTTGCAAACTAAGGATTAAGAGATGGCACGCACATTTAAGATCTTATCGCCTACGGCTATCCTGGGTTATGGCTTCCCGGAAGAAAGTTTTCGTAAAGCCATGGAAGAGTCACCGGATCTTATTGCTGTTGACGCAGGTTCCTCCGATCCAGGCCCCCACTATCTGGGGGCGGGTAAACCCTTTACCGACCGGGCCGGTGTGAAACGCGATCTGCGCTATATGATCGTGGCAGGCGTGAAGAACAACATCCCGGTAGTGATCGGCACGGCCGGTGGTTCTGGCGCAGCTCCGCATCTGGAGTGGTGTCGCCAGATAATCCATGAGATCGCACAGGAAGAAAAACTGTCCTTCTCAATGGCGTTAATCCCGTCTGATGTCGACAAAGAAATCGTTCATCAGGCGCTGGATAACGGCAAAATCACCGCGCTCGATTTTGTGCCTGAACTGACTCACGATGCAATTGAAGAGAGCACCTACATTGTCGCGCAGATGGGCGTCGAGCCTTTTCAGCGTGCGCTCGAAGCTGGCGCGCAGGTGGTGCTGGGCGGACGTGCCTACGATCCGGCCTGCTTCGCCGCGCTGCCAATAATGCAGGGCTTTGATGAAGGTCTGGCACTTCATTGCGGGAAGATCCTTGAGTGTGCTGCCATTGCCGCCACCCCTGGCTCCGGCTCAGATTGTGCGATGGGGATCATTGATGACAACGGCTTTACGCTGAAGGCGTTCAATCCCAAGCGTAAGTTCACTGAAACTTCCGCTGCGGCGCACACCCTGTATGAGAAGTCCGATCCGTACTTCCTGCCAGGACCAGGCGGCGTGCTGAACCTGAAAGCGTGCACCTTTACCCAGGTTAACGAGGGCGAAGTGTATGTCAGTGGTTCACGTCATGAAGAAACACCGTATGCGTTGAAACTGGAAGGCGCGCGTCAGGTTGGCTTCCGTTGCCTGACCATCGCCGGAACGCGCGACCCAATTATGATTGCCGGGATTGACACCATTCTCGAAGAGGTACAGGCAAGCGTGGCGCGTAACCTCTCACTGAATGACGACAGTATCCGCATGACGTTCCACCTGTATGGTAAGAACGGTGTGATGGGCAACCATGAACCGATGAAAACCGCCGGTCATGAGCTGGGGATTTTACTGGATGTCGTTGCGCCGACGCAGGATATCGCCAACAGCGTTTGCTCGCTGGTACGCTCTACCCTGCTGCACTACGGCTATGAAAATCGCATTGCGACTGCGGGCAACCTCGCCTTCCCGTTCTCGCCATCTGATATTCAAAGTGGACCGGTGTATGAGTTCTCGATCTATCACCTGATTGAAGCGAGCGATGCGCTGCGATTTGATTTCCACATTGAACAGGTGACGCCAGAAGGAGTTCAGGCATGAAACACTCAATTTGTTCACTGGCGCAGGTTATTCGCTCCAAAAACGCCGGACCTTACGAACTGGTTTTAGATATTTTATTTAAAACCAGGGAAGACTATCAGCGGGTAAAAGCCTGCGAGCAATTAACACCGCAGCTCATTGCCAGTTTATATAATGTTGAACCTGACTTCATTCACAATATCGTGTGGTTCGATCCGGCGAATGCCGTAAAAATCGTCATGCCGCGCGATATTATTTCCGGCAACGTCGGTGACAATGATGTTTATGGTGCGCAGCAACACGCTCCATTATTAAGTATTGAGTTCGACTTGTAACAAAAAACACAATAACAACCATTGGAGCACAGAATTCAGCGGTATCACAGTGCTTCGAATTATTCATGCGGTTGGTCACAACAGGCGTGCGTCTGAGCTGCTGTCCAGGCTCAGGCGCACGCCACCCTACACAATTCCAATTACCAGCCTTTATCCGATGGAGTACACATGAAGAAAATAAGTTTAACGAAGATGATCATATTAGGCCTGATACTCGGCATGATTGCCGGGGTGGCCATAAATAATATGGCCGCGGCTGAAACCGCAAAATCCTATGCAGCAGATATTTCTATTTTTACCACTATATTCTTACGCATGGTAAAAATGATTATCGCGCCATTGGTTATTTCAACTCTGGTTGTTGGTATTGCCAAAATGGGCGATGCCAAAACGCTGGGACGTATATTTTCGAAAACCTTCTTCCTGTTTATTTGCGCCTCTCTGGTGTCAATTGCACTGGGTCTGGTTATCGTTAACATCTTCCAGCCAGGCGCGGGGATCAACTTCGTGCCACATGACGTCGGGGCTGTTGCCGCCGTTAAGTCAGAGCCATTCACGCTGAAAGTGTTTATCTCGCACGCGGTACCGACCAGTATTGTCGATGCGATGGCGCGTAACGAAATTCTGCAGATCGTGGTGTTCTCAATTTTCCTCGGTTGCAGCCTGGCCGCGATTGGTGAAAAAGCCGAGCCTATCGTGAAGGTTCTGGATTCACTGGTACACGTGATGCTGAAGCTGACGGGCTACGTCATGCTGTTTGCACCACTGACCGTTTTTGCCGCTATTTCTGGTCTGATTGCCGAACGTGGTCTGGGGGTGATGGTCAGCGCCGGGATCTTCATGGGTGAATTCTATCTGACCCTGGGTATGCTGTGGGCAATCCTGATTGGCCTGTCAACCATGATAGTCGGGCCTTGCATCGCGCGTTTGACCAAATCAATCCTCGAGCCTGCACTGCTGGCCTTTACTACCTCCAGCTCAGAAGCCGCCTTCCCGGGCACCCTGGACAAGCTGGAAAAATTCGGCGTTTCTTCAAAAATCGCCAGCTTCGTTCTGCCTATCGGTTACTCCTTTAACCTGGTCGGCTCCATGGCGTACTGCTCATTTGCCACCGTCTTTATTGCTCAGGCGTGCAACATTGAGCTGAGCATGGGCGAGCAAATTACCATGCTGTTAATCCTGATGCTGACCTCTAAAGGGATGGCGGGCGTACCGCGTGCATCAATGGTGGTTATCGCCGCAACTCTGAACCAGTTCAACATTCCTGAAGCTGGTCTGATCCTGTTGATGGGCGTCGATCCGTTCCTTGATATGGGTCGTTCTGCTACCAACGTCATGAGTAACGCAATGGGTGCTGCCATTGTAGGTCGCTGGGAAGGTGAACACTTCGGCCAGGGTTGTCGTGGCACTGCACCAGTGAAGACCCCGGAACAAGAACGTCCGGTTACCGAAACAGAAGTCGCGTTGTCCTGATACGACGTTTTTGCCGGATGACGCTTACGCTTATCCGGCCTACATAACGTTTAACTATCCGTTGGCCGGATAAGGCGGTAAGCCGCCATCCGGCACCATGATGAGCACACCAACAGGATTGCACCATGACTAAAACTCTTCTCGGCGTGAGTATTTTTTCCTTCAGCGTTTTGTTTAGCGCAACGACTCTCGCGCAAACCACGCCGGATTACGCAAAGCTTATCGACCAGGCACATCAAAAATATAAAAGTAACCACGATGGAAAAGTCGCCGACTACATCCCTGCCCTGGCGACCTACAGCCCGAATAACTTTGCCATCACCATTGCCACGGTGGACGGCAAGATCTACCAGGTTGGCGATGTTAACAAACCCTTCCCCATGGAATCCCTGAGCAAAGTCTTCACCATGGCGCTCGCCATGGAACAGCACGGCCCTCAGGTGGTGCTGGATAAACTCGGGGCCAATGCCACCGGCATGCCCTTCAACTCCGGTTTAGCGGTTGAGCTGACCAAAGGCGCACCTGAGAACCCGCTGGTAAACGCCGGGGCGATGAGCACCGTTAGCCTGATTGAAGCCAAAGACAAAACCGATCGCTGGAACAAAATCCTCGACAACCTGAACGTCTGGGCCGACGCCACGCTCACGGTTAATGAGCCGGTCTTTAAATCCGAGATGGAAACCAACCAGCACAATCAGGCGCTGGCGAAGCTGATGGAATCCTATAACAGCTTCTATGGCAATACCGACGAAGCTGTCGAAATTTATACCCGTCAGTGCTCGGTGGATATCACCGTTGAGCAACTGGCCAAAATGGGGGCGGTACTGGCGAACAAAGGCAAATCTCCATTCAACGGCAAGCAGTTGCTGAATGAAAAATATGTTCCGCAGGTGCTGGCAGAAATGGCGATTGCCGGACTATACGACGGCAGCGGTAAATGGCTCTACACCGTGGGCATCCCGGCAAAAAGCGGCGTCGGCGGCGGCATGGTCGCCGTTGTCCCGGGCGAATATGCGATTGCCGTCTATTCTCCGCCGCTGGATGAAGCCGGTAACAGCGTTCGCGCCCAGAAAACGATCGAATATGTCGCCGAAGCGACAAAAGCCAATGTCTTTTTAGCGCATTAAGCAATTACGGATGGCGTGAGCGCCATCCGACATATTAACTAAAAGGTGAGATGTAAACATGTCTAAACCATTTGTCTGGCAGGAACTCTTTGTTCAGAGTAAAGATAATACCGAATATGAATTACTGAGTAACCAGCACGTTGCGGTAACGGAGTTAGACGGAGAGGAAGTGATTAAGGTTGCGCCAGAAGCGCTAACCTTATTAGCCCAGCAGGCATTTTATGAGGCTTCATTTTTCCTGCGCGCCGGACATTTAAAACAGATAGCCAGCATTCTGCACGATCCGCAGGCCAGCAGTAACGATAAGTACGTCGCATTGCAACTGCTACGCAATGCTGAGGTTTCGGCCAAAGGCGTCCTGCCCAACTGCCAGGATACCGGGACGGCAACCATTGTGGCCTGCAAAGGACAGCATGTCTGGACCGGCGGCGATGACGCAGAAGCATTAAGCAAAGGCGTGTACACCACCTTCACCGAAAACAACCTGCGTTACTCGCAAAATGCCCCGCTGGACATGTATACCGAGGTCAATACCCAGACTAACCTGCCGGCGCAAATCGACATCAGCGCCACGCCGGGTAACGAATACCGTTTCCTGTTCGTCAACAAAGGCGGCGGCTCTGCTAACAAAGCGGCGCTGTTCCAGGAAACCAAATCTATTCTGCAGCCGGAAAAGCTCACCGCGTTTCTGATCGAAAAAATGAAATCACTGGGTACAGCCGCCTGCCCGCCGTATCACATCGCTTTCGTCGTTGGAGGCTTGTCCGCCGACCAGACGCTGAAAGTTGCTAAACTGGCTTCAACTAAATATTACGATAACCTGCCCACCAGCGGGAACGAATTGGGTCAGGCATTCCGCGATACGGCGCTGGAAGCCGAGCTGCTCAACGCCAGTCGCGAGTTTGGCATCGGCGCGCAGTTTGGCGGCAAATACTTTGCCCACGATATCCGGGTGATCCGCCTGCCACGCCACGGCGGCTCCTGCCCTATCGCCATGGCTCTCTCCTGCTCAGCCGACCGCAACATCAAGGCCAAAATCAACAAACACGGAATCTGGCTGGAAAAACTCGAGCATAATCCGGGCAAATTTATTCCCGATTCACAGCGGGTAGAAAATGGCGCCCAGACCGTACAACTGGATCTGAATCGTCCGTTGCGCGAGATCCTGCAGGATCTCACCACTCTGCCAATTGGGACGCGTTTATCGTTAAACGGCCCGATTGTTGTGGCTCGCGATATCGCGCATGCCAAAATCAAAGAGCGCCTGGATAACGGCGAACCGATGCCAGATTACATGAAAAACCATATCGTCTATTACGCGGGCCCGGCTAAAACCCCCAGTAATCTGGCCTGCGGTTCGCTCGGTCCCACAACCGGCGGGCGCATGGACGGTTACGTCGATGCTTTCCAGGCCGCGGGCGGCAGTCTGATCATGTTGTCGAAAGGCAACCGCAGCGCGCAAGTCACGGATGCGTGTCGCAAACATGGTGGTTTTAACCTTGGCAGCATTGGCGGCGCCGCAGCCTTGTTGGCGCAGCAGTACGTGAAGAGCCTGCACTGCCTTGAATATCCCGAGCTGGGAATGGAAGCGGTGTGGATGATGGAAGTTAAAAATATGCCGGCCTTCGTATTAGTGGATGACAAAGGCAATAACTTCTTTAGCCAGTTTGAGCAGCAGCACCGCTGCGCAACCTGTCCGGCAGGACATTAAGGAGTCACCATGGAAGCGCGAGCCAATAATGACAGACACCGCCAGCGTCAGCAGAAACTGAAAGAACAGGTTGATACCCGCGTGGCGGCGGCAACGGAGAAGAAAGGGATCCTGATTGTCTTCACCGGCAACGGTAAAGGAAAATCCACCGCAGCCTTTGGTACGGCAACGCGCGCGGTTGGTCACGGAAAAACCGTTGGCATCGCGCAGTTTATTAAAGGCCAGTGGGATAATGGCGAGTACAACACGCTGCAACCGCTCGGTGTCGAATTTCATATTATGGGCACCGGATTTACCTGGGAAACCCAAAATCGGCAAGCGGATATCGAGGCGGCAACGGTAGTCTGGCAGGAAAGTAAGCGCATGCTGGCTGATCCGCAGTACGATCTGGTGGTGTTGGATGAGCTCACCTACATGCTGGCTTACCACTATCTGGACACCCAGGAGGTTATCAGCGCCATCGAAAATCGCCCTGCGGAGCAAAGCGTCATCGTGACCGGGCGCGGATGCCATGCGCTGCTACTGGAACTGGCCGATACGGTCAGTGAAATTCGCCCGGTCAAGCACGCGTTTGACCGCGGGATTCAGGCACAGATTGGAATCGACTGGTAGCCGTTCTTTTGCCGGATAACGATGCTAACGCGTCTTATCCGGCCTACCAATCTTTGTAGGCCTGATAAAGCGCAAACCACCATCAGGTAGCCGACACCACGGACTTACTGAGCAACCAGTTACGAAATGTCTGTAAATGCGCAGACTCCGATTTCTCTTCACGCCACGTCATAATGAAACGGTTTCCGGTGCGCATTGGAACATCGCAAGGAATGACCATATCACCATTATCCAGATCGTGCTGAATGGCAAAACGAGGAAGCAGCGCAACCCCCAGATTAGAACGGACCGCCGCAATCAACATCGACAACAGATCAAATCTCGGGCCTTTATTTACCAGCGGACTGCTGACGTTGGACAGCGCAAACCATTCCTGCCAGCCTTTGATTCGCGTACTCTGGTGCAACAGCGGGTATTCGTTCAGCAGTTCGTGGACTGACAGTTTCCGTTCCGGTTCGGCCAGCAGACAGCGGCTGCAAACTGGCAGAATTTCCTCTTCAAACAGGTACTCAACCTCTGACCACGGTGAGTAGAAATCTTCGCGCATAATTGCCGCATCATACTCACGATTAAGAAAATCACCGATATTCGCCAGCGAATGGATGTTCACAATAATATCAGGATTGAGTTTGTTAAACTCGCGCAGGTTGGGGATCAACCAATGCGTACTGAACGTCGGATTTACCGCCAGCTCAATAACCTGTACGGTCGGTTGCCAGGTCATTATTGTGGTCGTATCGCGCTCGAGTTTATTTAACGTTTCTTTAACGATACTTAAATAATGTTTGCCGGCCGCATTTAAAAAAATACGTTTTTTGGCATGATTAAATAGCGCGGTATTAAGAAAATCCTCCAGTGCATTCACCTGGCGGAAAACAGCACTTTGTGTTAACGCCAACTCTTCAGCTGCCCGGGTATAACTTTCGTGACGCGCAACCACTTCAAAAGTTACCAGCAACTCCGTCTTGGGTATTTTTCCTCTCATAACCTCTTCCATATGCAGCGTACAAAAATAGTTTAATTTATAAAAAATAATTCAAAGCACCCAGATAAGCACCGAGAGTTATATTTTATTTTCTCCATTGATGTCATTGATCCAATCCATGATTTGCTCACACTGATGGCGGATAAATATTAACCAATAATACTCAAGCACAACAATAAACACAATTTAAATAAGGTTAAACCTAAGTAAATAGTGCCAATAAGTTCTTAATAATTTTTCAAGTCTTCTTGTTTATTGCAGAAAAAACTTTGCGAGATTAATCAATATTATCCATGCGCTAATCCTGGATAATTTCACGTTATAACTTACGGGCAAACGACTGCTTTTAATCATTTATTGATGTCGTTTGTGCCATTTTTTGACAGACGTGATAAAGGACACATTGTGAAAACTTTCGGAAAGGTCTGGCTCGTTGGAGCAGGTCCTGGTGATATTTCATTACTGACCCTCAAAGCAATGATGTGCATTAAACAGGCCGACGTCATTATTTACGATCGGCTGGTCAATCCTAAAATTTTGGAATGGGCATTACCTGACTGCCTGCTTATCAATGTCGGCAAAAATCCAGGCTTCCATTGCGTTCCCCAGGATGAAATCAACGCACTGCTGGTCCAGTATGCCCAAACACACCACAACATTGTGCGCCTCAAAGGTGGCGATCCGTATGTATTTGGCCGTGGGGCTGAAGAAGTGGAGGATCTGGTTGAAATGGGCATCCCTTTTGAAGTTGTACCGGGTATTAGTTCTACGATTGGCGGCCTGACCTATGCCGGTATCCCGGTGACGCATCGCGATTTTGCCTCCGGCTTTCACGTGGTGACTGGCCACACGCGGGAAGGCAATCAGCAGCAGGACTGGCGTCAACTGGCGAAACTTAACGGCACGTTGGTCATCGTCATGGGTATCGCCAATCTGGCGTTTATCTGTGAAGAGCTGTTGATGGGCGGTAAATCAGCAGACACGCCCGCCGCGCTAATTATGTCCGCGACCCGAGAAAATCAACGTCGCCTGACCTGCACGCTCGGTTCATTATTGAGCAAGGCGCAGGAAGCTAATATTGTACCACCGGCGCTGATTGTAATCGGAGATGTGGTGACCCTGAGCGATCGGCTCTCTTTTATACCTGAAGCCATCCCGCTGCCAGACAATCTTTACTGCGAAAGTCTGGCGTGACGAAAAGACTGGGGCGACGTTTGATGCGCCGCCCGGAAAACGCGGCAAAAGTAACTGGTTTGCGCGTATTGCAGTTTCCTGGCAATACTGTCTATGGAATGATCCGGATCGTGTAATAACTCCCCTGCTTTTTGCATTTTTTTCTGACTCACCCAGGTTTTAAAATTAACACCCTGGCGTTTCTTGAAAAAACGGCTGAAATAGTTCGCGCTTAAGCACACATGAGCCGCGACAGATTCCAGAGACAATTCACCATACAAATTCTCGTCAATATAACGCAGCGCCGCCATAAGTTTTTTCTCGTGACGTGAAGGCTCAGTGAAATAATGATGAGCGTAACGGGTTGCCGGAACCTCAATCTTCTCAGAGATCAATTGTTCTTTCTCAAAATTATCAACAATAAAACTTAACAAATTTGCTGACGCCACCAGTACATTATTATCCACCATCGCAGACTGGCCCCACTCTGCTTTAATTTCGGGGTTATTAATCCATGAGTTTTTGTTATCAATAGCGATAGTTTTATATTCCTGATATTTTACCCGCACCTGCCCGCAGATAATAAAACCGTAAAGGTGTCCCTCATGAATTAATGGCATCGAGAACAGGCTTAGCCCTGCATGACAGGTGAGTATTCTGGGTTTAAGCTGTTTTAATGCCTCAAAAGCACAGTACTTGTCGCACTTTTGGCAACCTGCTCGATAGCGCTCATCCGCACGCATTGATGTGCAAAACGAATTAAAATTATGACATTCAGACAACGCTATACCGTTAATATCAACGACGACTGTGGCTAACCCAGTGGCTCGGGAGAAGAGTTCTGCGATAGAGAAAAAACGGTGTAAATAGTCATCCTGGATTTTCAGCGGCACGTTATCCTCCGGCATTAATAATATTAAGGCCGCTAATATGCAAAAATTAGCCTCAGGAAAGAATGATGCTCACCGCAAAAAATAATCTCATTTGTGCAGATGATTATGATCAATTGGCAAGAAAATTATAGCAACCACGATAATACTCTGCAGCACACCGCGACTTCGCTTTCTCAAAGATTAACGAATCTTCACACTCTCTTGTGAGACTCTTTTCGCAACACCCAACACCTAACTTCATTATTTTCAATAAATTACCCGTTTTTAATCTGAATCGATGATGTGCTTATTTGTGATAATCATCATGTGAATGTGAAAGGCCCTCCTGAATAATATGTTCAATTAGCAAACAATCTGAACGGAGTTGATCCATGGCCGTCACCACAGGCGTTATCGCCGACGATTTTACCGGCGCAACGGACATTGCAAGCTTTATGGCGCAGCAGGGGTGGCGCGTCGCGCTTCTGCCCGGTATGCCCGATACCGCGCAATGCTGGAATGAAGAGGTTGACGCTATCGTCATCTCGCTGAAAAGCCGCTCATTACCCGCAGAACAGGCCGTCACCCAATCCCTGTCCTGTGCCCGCTGGCTGAAACAAAATGCAGGTGTCCGCCAGATTTATTTTAAATATTGTTCGACGTTTGACTCCACGCCAACAGGCAATATTGGCCCGGTCAGCGATGCATTGATGAACGACCTGCAGGTTCCGCTGATCGTCCACTGCCCCGCTCTGCCGCAAAACGGACGCACGGTGGTGCATGGTCATCTTTTTGTACACGGTGTACTGCTTAACGAATCCGGGATGGAAAAGCATCCGCTCAATCCAATGAACGATGCCAGCCTGCCGCGCCTGCTGAGCGCGCAAACGCCAGGCGCGGTTGGTTGCATCAACCTCACGACCCTGCGTCAAGGTGTGGAAGCGGTCACTTACGCCCTGGCCCAACTTCAGGCTGAAGGTACGCGTCACGTTATCGTCGATACGCTGGATGAAGCAGATCTCAACACGCTGGCGCAAGCTCTCCATGCCAGCCCTCTGTTAGCCGGTGGCTCCGGGCTCGGCGGCGCGCTGGCCGCCTGCAGCGGAGGCCAGCAATCCATGCCGCCGGACTCTTTTCCACTGCCTGCCAAAACGGTGGTGTTCTCCGGTAGCTGTTCGGCAATGAGCAATCGTCAGGTTAATCGCTATAAGGCCGCATCAGCGTCTCGTTTGCTTGATGTGTCCCGCTGCCTGTCTGATGCCGAACGCTACACCGATGAACTGAGCGCCTGGGCGATGACGCATATCAGCGACTCATTAGCGCCACTGATATACGCCACCCAGCCGCCAGACGTACTCAAACGTATTCAACAGGAGCACGGCGAACAGGTCGCCAGCCAGGCAATCGAACACGCTTTTGCCCGGCTGAGTTCAAAGCTACGAACTGCGGGTGTAAACACCTTTATCGTCGCGGGCGGAGAAACCTCCGGCACCGTTGTGGAAGCCTTGCAGGTGAAGCGTCTGTCCGTCGGCAAAGCCATTGCGCCAGGCGTGCCGTGGGTATTTTCCTCCGGTCTGGCGCTGGCGCTGAAGTCAGGCAACTTTGGTGACGACGATTTCTTTTTTACTGCCCAGGAGTACGCATTATGAATTCGGTGAGTGAACACCAACTGCGCGAACTACTCGTCCACTATGGCCGTTCCCTGTTTATGCGCGGTTACAGCAGCGGCGGTTCCGGCAATCTTAGCGTCAAAATGCCAGATGGCGGCTATCTGGTGACCCCGACCAACTCTTGTCTGGGCGAGCTTGATCCTGCCACGCTAAGTCGACTGGATGCCAACGGCGTTCATCTTAGCGGCGACAAACCCTCAAAAGAGGTGCCCATGCATCTGGCGTGGTATCGACATCGGCCATCCTGCGGCGCGGTCGTGCACCTGCATTCTCCATGGCTGACCGCGCTCTCCTGCCTGCCGTGCACCACGCCGAAAAACTGCCTGCCGCCGTTAACGCCGTACTATGTGATGCGCGTCGGGCAGTTACCGCTGCTGCCCTATTTCAAGCCTGGCCATGAAGGCATTGCCAGCGCACTGAGTGAAATCGCGGCAGACCATACGGCCGCGCTGCTGGCCAATCACGGGCCGGTAGTAAGCGGTCGCTCGCTGCGTGAGGCGGTGTTTAACGCTGAAGAACTGGAAGACAGCGCCCGCATCTGGCTGACGTTAAAACCGCTTGGCTATGTTCCGCTCTCAGAAGAAGCGGTGGCCGAACTTGAACATTCCCGGCAAGCGTGAGGTGACATAATGATCCCCGAGCAACGACGTGATTTTATCTACCGCTACGTGCACGAAAAAAATGCCGCCTCATTTAATGAACTGGCAGATTTGATGAGCGTGTCGCATATGACCGTGCGTCGCGACATCCAGTTGCTGGAAGAAGAAGGCAAAGTTATCGCCATTAACGGCGGAGTGAAGCTGAATAACCTGCTGAAATCCGAGCTGCCATGGCGGGAAAAAGCCGAGTTGAATCATGACGTGAAACGTAAAATGGGCCAGCTCGCCGCCATGCTCATTGAGCCCGGACAAACGCTGTATCTGGATGCCGGAACGTCGTTGTTTGAAGTGGCGAAAGCGGTCGCCGCCAGCCACTGTTTCAATCTGACGGTAGTAACCAACGATTTTTCCATCAGCCACTATCTGATGGATATGCCGCACATCACGCTCTATCACACCGGTGGTCTGGTGGATCAGCGTAACCGCTCATGCCTTGGAAAAAGCGCCGCCAGTTTTCTGCGCACCATTAATATTGACGTGGCGTTTCTGAGCTCCTCATCGTGGGATACCGAACGCGGCATGTCGACGCCGAGCGAAGGGAAAGCCTCGGTTAAAGAAGCGGTACTCACCGTTTCCCGGCGTCGGGTGCTGGTCTGCGACAGCAGTAAGTTTGGCAAATACGGCATGTTCCATATCTGTGGGCTGGAACAGTTAACCGACATTATTTCTGATAACCGGTTACCGGAAAACGCCCAGCAAACTATTGCCAGCCAGGGCGTTAAGCTGCATCTGGTTGATAACCGGGAGGGTGCGCGCCATGCTGAAGTTAGCGGCTAACCTCGACTGGTTGTTTACAGATTTACCGATAGCAGCGCGATTTGCGGCGGCGAAGGCGGCTGGTTTTCGCGGCGTTGAAGGGCTATTTCTCTGGCAGCACCCGCTGGCGCATTTGCACGCTGCACAGCGGGAAACATCCCTGCCGGTGGTGCTGATGAACGCACCGGCGGGTAACTGGGCACAAGGTGAGCGGGGACTGGCCGCGCAGCCCGGTCGAGACCCGGAATTTCACCATAGCCTCAACATGGCGCGTGATTACGCCACGGCGCTGGGCTGTCGTCGGGTTCACGTTATGGCCGGTTCGCGCTGCGACGATCTGACGCTTCACGCTCAGCGCACTCTCCTGACCAACCGGCTGCGTATCGCCTGCGATATGATGGCTGAAGCGGAAATCGATGTGCTGATTGAACCGTTAAATTCGCAGGATATGCCCGGTTATTTTATTGACAGCTTTCCGTTGGCCGAATCTATTATTCAAGAGGTTGGCAAGAAAAATATCGGTTTACAGTTTGATATTTACCACTGTCAGAAAATTCATGGCAATGTGGCAAAAAATATTGAACGCTACTTCACCTTAATTAAACATTTTCAAATTGCTTCTGTCCCCTATCGCCATGAACCGGGAACAGGTGAATTAAATGAAACATGGCTATTCGATTTTATTAGAAAAATCAATTACCAGGGCTGGATTGGCTGTGAATATCAACCATCAACATCAGGGCCCGACTCATTAAACTGGATAAAGCCTTACCTATAATTTAAATATCTCTGTACCGGAGGAAAATATGTCGGATACTGTTATTATTTCGCTGGCACCCGTTGCCGCGGATTGCCCCAGAGTTATACCCGCAGAACTGGCGCAGGAAATACTCGCCAGCGTAGAGCATGGCGCGTCCATCGTGCATTTACACGTTCGCGATAAACAGGGTCGCCTGACGCCGGATACCACCGATTTTCAGGCGACCATTGATAGCGTCATGCGCCATTCAGACCTGATTATTCAGGCATCTACCGGCGGCGTCTCTTCAATGTCCATCGCCGAACGCTGCGCGCCACTCTCCTGCCCCGGCGTAGAGATGGCTTCGCTGAACGTCGGTTCCGTCAACCTCGGAGATGCGGTGTACTTTAATCCCGGTCCGGACGTGGAATATTGCTCCCGGAAAATTGTCGAGCACAATATTATTCCCGAGTTTGAAGTTTTTGAAATTGGCATGATTAATAACATCCTGAACCTTGAAGATAAACTAAAATTCCAAAAACCCATGCTCTTTAATATCGTCCTCGGCCATCGCGGCAGTACGCCAGCAACCATTGATGCTTTAATTGCTCTGCGTAGCATGATCCCGCGCGATGCCTTATGGGGTATTACTCATTTTGGCAGAAAGAACTTCGATATTATTGCCGCCGCCGTCGGCATGGGGGCCAGTGAAGTACGCATCGGCTTTGAGGATAGCTATTATTTAAGCGCTGAAGAAAAAGCACAGCATAATTACCAGCAGGTTGCCAAACTCGCCACGCTCATTCGCAGCATGGATAAAAAAGTCGCCACGCCAGAAATTGCGCGGCACATGTTATCTATTCCATCCCGGCAGCAATAACAACAGCAAGGACATTTCAACATGACTATGACCACTGTTATTCACAAAACCGGACTCGGCGTCAGCGTTGCGGGCGCGGCGCTGGCGATTATCGGTGCGCTAATCCAGTCCGCGGCGCTCTGGCAGCCCGGGCTGGTGATGTTCACCGCCGGATTCGCCGCCGGTGCAGGCTACTGGCCGGGTCTACGCAGCTATCAGTTTACGCTATGGATCATCGCCGGGTTTGTCGCCGCCATGACCTGGTCTACGGATCTGATCGTCTGGGGCGGTTTCAATATCACCCATAAATGGATCGTGTTCCTCGTCATTCAGGCCACCATGTTTAGCATGGGCACTAAGCTAACGATCCAGGATTTTATTGACGTCGCCAAAATGCCGTGGGCGGTGTTTATTGGCACCTTCTGCCACTTCGTTATCATGCCTCTGCTCGGCCTGAGCATTACGCTTATCTTTAACTTTCCGCCTGAGGTAGCGGTCGGGATTCTGCTGATTGGCGCCTGCCCAAGCGGACTCTCCTCTACCGTCATGGTCTATATCGCGAACGCCAATCTGGCGCTGGCGGTCTCGATCGCCGCAGTCTCAACGCTGGCGGCAACGGTGATGACGCCACTGTGGGTTAATCTGCTGGCGGGGTCGATGATCGATATCCAGCTCACCGCAATGGTAATGGATGTGGTGAAAATCGTATTGATCCCCATCGGCGCGGCAATTCTGCATGACTATCTGAAAACCTATGCGGACGTGCGCGGACGCCGTGTCGTCCAGATGCTGGCCGGGATCGGCGCTCTTTGGCTGCTGTATATGATTGCTGGCGGCTGGGACGCGCTGTTTGGTCACGCCAGCGCCGACGCGCAAATGTACGCGGTGGTGCTCAACTTCGTGGCAGGCGGTCTCGTCTGGGCATTGTTCTACAACTGGCTGTATGGCCGCGTGGCGGGCGTGAAGAAAATCATGCCGACCATCTCAATGATGGGGATCATTTTCTTTACGACCACCGCAGCCGCAGCCGGGCGCGAGAACCTGGTGCAGGTCGGCTTCCTGCTCTGCTTCGCCATGTTGATGCATAACCTCGGCGGCTTCCTGATTGGCTATCTGATGAGCCGCTGGATCTTCCGCATGGACGTACAGTCTGCCCGCACCGTAGCCTTTGAAGTCGGCCTGCAAAACGGCGGCATGGCGTCCGGGCTTGCCGCAGCAATGGGCAAACTGGCAACGGTTGGCCTGGCCTCGGCGGTGATGACTCCGCTTGGTAACGTCAGCGGCTCGCTGCTCGCGAACTACTGGCGCAAGAAAGACGCCAAACAGGCGCAGGCCGCCGCAGCCAAAGATCCCGTTCAACCCGCTTGCGAAAATCTGTCAAAAGGATAATCACGATGACAACTCTCACTCTGGGGCATGCCCTGCGCGCCGTGGCCTCTGCGCTCGACCTTGCCGAAACATGTTACGCAAAACGCCCGTTAAGCGTGGCCGTATGCGATGCCAATGGCGAACTACTCAGCTTTGCGCGGATGGATAACGCCAAACTGTTAACCATCGAGTTAACCCAGCGCAAAGCACGCACCAGTAGCCGCCTGGGCTGTACCACGCAGGCATTTTTACAGCGACTGCAGAAAGAGCAACTGGATATTGGTTATTTTGCCGACCCGCTGTTTACGGCACTGCCGGGCGGGATCCCGATTCTGCACCAAGGAAAATGCCTTGGGGCCGTCGCGGTAGGCGGTTTATCCGCGCAGGAAGATCATGATGCGGCGCTGGCCGTCGCGGAAACGTTACTTAAGGAGATTGCCCAATGAAAAAGGTCGCCATGCTGCATACCAGTGCCGCCACGCTTACGATGATGCAACAGCTGATTGCCGACATCATGCCGGATGTTGAAGTCATGCACCTGGTGGAAGAATCCATGATCAAGCAGGTAATGAAGGCCCAGGGCGTGACGCCCAATATTGCCGCCCGCATCGCCGATTATGTACATATTGCCGAAAAGGCGGACTGCGATATCTTTATTACCGCCTGCTCCTCAATTGGTACTGCGGTGGAACAATGCCAGTTTATGACCCCACTGCAGCTCGCGCGCATTGACTGCGCAATGGTGGAAGAGGCGATTGAAAAAGGTGAGCGGATCGCCGTACTGGCGACCGTGGCAACCACGCTGAAGCCAACGCTGGATTACGTACAGCGCAAAGTGCAGCAGAGCGGTAAATCGCGCACCATCACGCCTATATTAATGGAGGAGGCATTCCACGCGCTGCTGGCGGGAGACATGGATACTCATGACCGTATCGTCAGTGAAGGGTTACAGAGCGCCTTTACCCAGGCAGATGTTGTGATGCTGGCGCAAGCATCGATGGCGCGCGTTTTACAGCAGCTCCCTTCCCCGCCGGTGACGGTAATGACCTCGCCGGAAAGCGGAATTCGCTGGTTGAAAACACTGGCATCATCCTGATAGCGGCCGGTCAGCGCCAGCATAAGATTGCTGGCGCTGACTTATCACTTCTTTCAGGCCAGTTTCAGACTAAACGTCCGCGACTGCCCTGGCCGAAACTCGCCGTTAATCCCCTTCGTATCACTCTGCTCGCCAGCGGGTATTTCATCCATACCGGTTTCGCGGCAATGCATTACGCTTTGGCTAAACGACACGGCGGCATCGCAGCTGACGCTGTCAGAGGGATTAAATAAACGCAGGATGATTTCATCTCTGTCCTCTGCTTTTTTTAGCGCGCTAAGCTGACAGCCAACCGGTGACATACTCAACAGGCTGTAGCTATCGGGAACAGTAAACGCTGCTTT
Organism: Citrobacter sp. RHBSTW-01044; assembly: GCF_013781945.1. Taxonomy (NCBI): domain Bacteria; kingdom Pseudomonadati; phylum Pseudomonadota; class Gammaproteobacteria; order Enterobacterales; family Enterobacteriaceae; genus Citrobacter; species Citrobacter sp. RHBSTW-01044. Next base: position 3,366,386 of record NZ_CP056180.1, read on the forward strand.
GTTGAGCTTCATCGCATCCCACGGGATTTTGTTATAACACTGGACGGGCGTCAGCCAGGCACGCGCCTGCTGAGCCAGGCCAACGTTAAGCGGCGTCCCGCTATAACTAAACAGGCAAAAGCGCCCGTGCAGCACACCCCGCATCTGGGAATCCGGTACCGCCATTTTTATGCCTGACGGCCTGCCGGGACGCAATAAGAGATCCTCTTTGCCGAGTAAGCCGACGCCACGGAGCAGCGTCAGAGCAAACGTTTTTCTCTCCTCACCCACTACCTCAAATTCGCGCAATCCTTCGCTAAACACCGCGAGTCCATGACGCCCCTCCTGCAGCGCGGCGTAGTTGAGCAGATTCCAGACCGGCACCGGCGCTTCTTTCCATCCCTCAGCCTGCCAGTTGGCCATCGCTTCATCGTGAACAGGCCGTAGCAGCGAGCCAAACTGGGTATCAGCCAACACGTCATTAGTGTGAAATGGCGTGGGGATAAGCACCCGAACTCGGTGATCGTCAGCCTGATTGTCAATGCGAATATCAGCCTCAATCCGCCGGCTGTTATGGCTCAGCGTAACACCTATTTCGATGCTAACTTCACCATTGCGCTGACGTGACGCGCGCGCCTCCAGATCCGCCGGAACCGCCATCCGATAGCGAATGATTGCCCGGTCTTGCCATCCCTCGCGGATAATTTCATGCTCAAACGCAACGCCCGCAGACGTGAGGCGCCAATCCTCGCGCGAGGGGGAGTAATCGTACTCATCCCCGTCGTCGGCGCTTTCTTCAATCTCCAGTACGCGTTGATAAACAATCCCTGAATCCTTATCGCGTAGCTGTAGCGTTCCATCGTCATTGAGATCGATCAGCCAGAACGCGTTCTCCAACAGTGCCTGGGTCGCCGGAGCGGGTATCGCCTGACGGCCAGCAACATGCGGTTCGATATACAGCGTGCAGTACCCCATCGAAGGTAGAATCTGGTTGAGCTGAATATCAAACTCCATAAACGGCTCGTAGTTGCCGTAATGGACGATTTGCCGGTCGATAAGGCCAGGATCAAGCTCGCGCACGCCACGAATAAAATAAGGGATTTCATTTCCACTGCCATCAAGCAGGCGGAACTGGCTGGCGCGAAGACGTACGGTCGTATTGATCACCGCCTCACGCGGCCAGGGCATCAGGTTGAACATCACCAGCTTGTCTTCTTCACTGTGCGCCATGTTGTCAGTGATTTTACGCAGGTAAAAACGAATCAAATTGTCGGCCATATCTTCGGCCAGCACGAAGCGTGAAACGATTTCACGATGCACTTTATCGCTACAGCAACAGCCGATGCTGTCGTGGGCATGATTCTTTAAAATCTCTTTCCACATTTTCTCCAGCAGACCGTGGTGATATTCAAAACCTAAACTCCAGGCCAGCGTGGCGAGCGGTTCCAGCAGGTTAACGATTTTATTCTCAATACGCGCATGGATAATTTTGATATCCATTCGTGTGGAGCCAATCGTACGATGCACGCGCATATATTTACCGTCTATAAACTCGCCGTGCAGGGTAGCCAACGTCTCCCGATGCGCTTCGATATGAGCAAAAACCTCCTCGAAGCGGCTCATGACAAATTTTCGCTGCGGGTAGATTTCACGCAGTTTATCCATCACCGCAAAGATGTTTTGCTGTAATGGCATCTGGTCATGCCCGTTGGGTAATAGGATTTCTTTAGTCACCGAGGCGTTCTCCAGCACCTCGAAGTAGCCGTCAAGTCGCTTACGCAGCCCGGCCTCATCCTCGGGTAAGTACTTACCAATCGCATAGCCCAGCGGCAACACCTGTGTCGTGACCTGGCTACCGTCAGCGCTTTGCCATAAAAATTCGGTTTTATCGGTGCCATGACGTTCAGAGCACCCACGCCAGAACAGAGCCCGGTTGATACCAAAACCATTATAAATATGCGGCATCTGCCCGGACATCCCAAATGAATCAGGTAGATAACCTATCTTCATCGGTTCGCCAAAGGCCATACAATCGCGGATGCCGTACATCAGATTGCGGACAATTGACTCACCGGAAACGAGGGTCGTATCCGTTTGCGTGTACCAGGGGCCGATAATAAGCTTCCCGGCCTGCACCAGCGCTTTAACCCGCTGCCGGTTTTCAGGTTTCACCGCAAAATAGTCTTCCAGCACCGCCGTTTGACCATCCAGCACGTAATATTTGTACTCTGCATCCTGCTCAAGGCGAGTCAGGATCTCTTCCATATTGTTAACCAGCAAAATACGCGACTCTTCGGTGGTGAAGTACCACTCACGGTCCCAGTGCATATGCGGCGTAATGTGAACGCGAGATACTGCTTTCATCGTCATTTCCTGTTGAGTAAGTGCTTACGGCATCACGCTATCGGTGACGTATTTCCCCTGTTTAACCGCTTGACGCCGCCAGAGCAGTAAAATCGCCGTGGAGATAATCGTCCCAATCAGTGCGGCGCCAAACCAGCCCGCGGCGGCCATCACCGCGCTTAGGTCTGCGGGGATAAGTAAAAAGAGCGAGAAAATCCCGGCACCTGGGGTCGAAAGCCCAATCCCCATGGCCCCAACGATGGCTCCGGTCGCCATCGACCCCATCACTAAAGAGCCAATCACCCGAATCGGGTCCTCAATCGCCAGCGGAATCGCGCCTTCGGTAATCCCGGCAAGGCCGAGCAGCCAGGTGGATTTACCGGTCTCAATCTCAAACTGTTTGAACAGGCGTGGCGCCAGCATGGTTGAAGCGGTGACGGTGAAAGCAGAAACCATTTTTACCGAAGCGAAAATGGCGTAGGGGCCGAATACGCCGTTGGCCATCGCGCCCAGACAAAAGGCATACGCCGCTTTATTGACCGGACCGCCAAGATCAAACGAACACATAAAGCCCAGGATCATACCGAGCAATAGCGCGTTGGTGCCTGATAACCCATTTAGCCAGGCAGTCAGCGAGGTATTGATCCAGGCGACAGGCTCGCCAATCACAAACAACATCAGGCTACCCGCGCCCAACGTGCCAATCACCGGATAGAGGTAGAACGTTAAAAAGCCATTGAATTTGCTGCTTAATCGCAGATGCTGTTTCACCCAACGCATGAGATAATCGGCAATCAGGCCACCGGCAACACCGCCAAGAAAACCCGAGCCGATTAAGTTCGCCGCCAGACCCGCCGCAAAGCCTGGAGCCAGCGCTGGTTTATCCGCCAGCGAATAAGCGGTATAGGCCGACAGTACCGGAACCATCAGCGTGCCCAGCATCCCGCCGCCGAGTTGGCGATACATCCACAGCCAGGATTTCTCTAAGCTGTACACATCCTGTAGGCCGAAAATCTGTGCAATCAATACCGCCACCGCCAGTACCGTCCCTCCGGCGACGATTAACGGCACGGCAAACGAAATTCCGCTCAGCAGTGCTTGTTTCAGGTCAGTTTTCAGCCCCTTTTTCACCTCTGTCTGTGGCTGAGAAACACGCTGGCTTTGCAGAGGCTCCAGCGCTAACGCCTGTTCAATCAGCGCTTTTGCGTGGCGCAACGGTTCGGCAACCGGAACGGAGATCGCCGGGATACCGTTGAAACGTTCACTTTCTTTAATAGCGACCTCTGCGGCGAAAATGCAGGCGCGCGCATCATTCAGTTGTTGAGCCGTTAAGCGGTCTTCAATGCCATTGGCACCCTGTTTTTCAACCACCACGTTAACGCCCATTTGCCGACCGGCTTTCTCCAGATACTCAGCCGCCATATAGGTATGCGCAATCCCCGCCGGACATGCGGTAACGCAAACAATCGTTGGCGCATCCGCCGTCGCCACTGCGGCCTGCGGCGGTGTTTCGACCACTAATGCCGCCAGCACCGCTTCGGCGCTGGTCGCCGCCATGACGCGAGCACGCAGATCCTCATCCGCAAGGCAGGTGGTCAGTTCGGTCAGGATTTGGATATGAGTCGAACCGGCTTCATCTGGCGGAATCGCCAGCAAAAAAATAAGTTCAACAGACTCCGGGCCATCAATACCTTCCCAGTCCATCGGTTCACTCAGCGTCGCCACCGCGAAAGCCGCCTCTTTCACGGCCGACGATTTACCGTGCGGTACCGCCAACCCTTCGCCAAGCGCCGTAGGCCCCAGCGATTCGCGGTGAAAAACTTCCGCCAGATAAGCGTCGGCATCGGTGATTTTGCCTAATTCGGTCAGCCGCTGCGTAAGTTGGCGAATGGCATCGTCACGATCGGTAAATCTCGCCTGCACACAGACTGCGCGAGGGTGGGACAGTATTGTCAAATTCATCATAGTCCTCAGAGGATTGTCATTATTTTGTGCCGCGATTGTCGCAGACAAAACAATACCTTTACGTGATCAATTTCACTAACGAGACAATATTTGTATTTAATTTGTATTATTTACTATTGATAAAATGTACGCATAATTTGTCTTGAATATCTGACTTTATTGCCGACAAAAGCGAAAAGAGATGAGCCAAAAACCGATGTACCGCCAGATAGCCGACGTTCTGCGCGAACAAGTTGCAAAAGGTGAATTAAAACCAGGTGATGCACTTCCCACAGAATCTACGCTACAGAGCCGTTTCGAGGTCAGCCGCGTGACCATCAGGCAAGCACTCAAGCTGCTGACGGAACAGAATATTATCGAGAGCATTCAGGGCAGCGGTTGGTATGTGAAAGAGGAGCGCGTCAATTACGACATTTATCAGCTCACCAGTTTTTATGAGAAGCTGGCCGACCGTCAGGTTGAAACGCACAGCGAAGTGAAGGTCTTTGAGGTCATTCCAGCAGGAGAGATGCTGGCCGAGTGGCTACAGCTGGCGGCTGAAGATAAAGTCTGGCATGTAAAACGAGTTCGTTTTATTAAGCAGAAAGCCGTTACCCTCGAAGAGACATGGATGCCGCTCGCCCTCTTTCCCGATCTCACCTGGGAAGTGATGGAAAATTCTAAATATCACTATATAGAACAGATCAAAAAGATGGTTATCGATCGCAGCGAGCAGGAACTGATCCCGGTTATTCCGGATGAGGATACTGTAGAAATGCTGGGCATGCCGCAGGGGAAACCGGTGCTGGAGAAAATCTCTCGCGGGTTTCTGCTCGATGGACGCGTTTTTGAATACAGCCGCAACACCTTCAAAAGCGACGATTATAAATTTACGCTGGTGGCAAAACGACGCCATTAAAAAAGGCCATCATCAGATGGCCAACCATGTCGAAACGGGACCAGCCCTTGACTATGCAGAGAGTCAGGGCTGTTTTTTTTCTTACTTAATCACTGTTTTCAGCGCTTCGCCGATATCGGCCAGGCTACGAACGGTTTTCACGCCAGCGGCTTCCAGCGCAGCGAATTTCTCATCCGCCGTACCTTTACCACCTGCGATGATCGCACCAGCATGACCCATACGTTTACCTTTCGGCGCAGTCACACCCGCGATGTAACCCACAACCGGCTTGGTCACATGATCTTTAATGTACGCCGCCGCTTCTTCTTCCGCGCTACCGCCGATCTCACCGATCATGACGATCGCTTCGGTCTGCGGATCTTCCTGGAACAGCTTCAGGATATCGATGAAGTTAGAGCCTGGGATCGGGTCGCCGCCGATACCCACACAGGTAGACTGACCAAAACCATAGTCGGTGGTCTGCTTAACCGCTTCATAGGTCAGCGTACCGGAACGAGAAACGATACCGACTTTACCAGGCTTGTGAATATGGCCCGGCATGATGCCGATTTTACATTCGCCAGGGGTGATAACACCTGGGCAGTTCGGGCCAATCATGCGTACGCCAGCTTCATCCAGCTTCACTTTCACGGTCAGCATATCCAGCGTTGGGATACCTTCGGTGATGGTGATGATAAGCTTGATGCCTGCATCAATAGCTTCCAGGATGGAGTCTTTGCAGAACGGAGCCGGAACGTAGATAACGGTGGCGGTTGCGCCGGTCGCTTCTACCGCTTCACGTACGGTGTTGAACACCGGCAGACCCAGATGCGTGGTGCCACCTTTGCCCGGCGTAACACCGCCGACCATTTGCGTACCGTAAGCAATCGCTTGTTCAGAGTGGAATGTCCCCTGGCTACCGGTGAAGCCCTGGCAGATAACCTTGGTATCTTTATTAATTAAAACTGACATTATTTCCCCTCCACTGCGGCAACAACCTGCTGAGCTGCATCCGTCAGACTTTTCGCTGCAATAATATTCAGGCCGCTATCAGCCAATTTTTTCGCGCCGAGTTCAGCGTTGTTACCTTCAAGACGTACCACGACCGGAACGTTAACGCCCACTTCTGCTACCGCGCCGATGATACCGTCCGCGATCAGGTCGCAGCGTACGATACCGCCGAAGATGTTAACCAGTACGGCTTTAACATTGTCGTCAGAGAGGATAATTTTGAACGCTTCGGTTACACGTTCTTTGGTCGCACCGCCGCCAACGTCGAGGAAGTTAGCCGGTTCGCCGCCGTGCAGTTTAACGATGTCCATGGTGCCCATTGCCAGGCCCGCGCCGTTAACCATACAACCGATGTTGCCGTCCAGAGCGACGTAGTTCAGTTCCCACTGTGCAGCCTGTGCTTCACGCGGATCTTCCTGAGACTGGTCGCGCATTTCACGCAGGTCAGCCTGGCGGAACAGCGCGTTGCCGTCAGCGCCCAGTTTGCCGTCGAGGCAGATCAGATCACCCTGCTTGGTCACCACCAGCGGGTTGATTTCGATCAGCGCCAGATCGCGCTCAAGGAAGATAGTCGCCAGACCCATGAAGATCTTGGTGAACTGCTGAACCTGTTTACCTTCCAGACCCAGTTTGAACGCCAGTTCACGACCCTGATAAGGCATCGGACCGGCCAGCGGATCGAGCGCTACTTTGTGGATCAGGTGCGGCGTTTCTTCCGCCACTTTTTCAATTTCCACGCCGCCTTCGGTAGAGGCCATGAAGACCACGCGACGGGAACTACGGTCAACAACTGCGCCGAGGTAAAGTTCTTTACCAATGTCGGTCGCTGCTTCAACCAGAATCTGATTTACCGGTTGACCATGGGCGTCTGTCTGGTAAGTGACCAGACGTTTACCCAGCCAGTGTTCAGCAAAAGCGCGAATGTCTTCTTTGCTGTTCACAACCTTCACACCGCCCGCTTTACCACGGCCACCAGCGTGAACCTGACATTTCACTACCCACGGGCCTGCGCCGATTTTAGATGCAGCTTCTTCAGCTTCACGCGGAGTAGTACAGGCATATCCCACCGGTGCCGGTAAGCCATAGCGGGCAAAAAGTTGTTTTGCCTGATATTCATGTAAGTTCATGTGTTCTGTCCATCCTTCAGGTAATCGTTATCTTTTACCCGTAGGCCTGATAAGCCTCCAGACCTACGGGGCAGGTGATACTCTTATTTACTACACGTCCAGCAGCAGACGCGTCGGATCTTCCAGCAACTCTTTAATGGTTACCAGGAAGCCTACTGACTCACGACCATCGATCAAACGGTGGTCATAAGACAGCGCCAGATACATCATCGGCAGGATTTCAACCTTGCCGTCTACGGCCATCGGACGATCTTTGATGGCATGCATACCCAGGATGGCGCTCTGCGGTGGGTTGATGATCGGGGTAGACATCAGGGAACCGAACACGCCACCGTTAGTGATGGTGAAGTTACCGCCCGTCAGATCGTCGACCGTCAGCTTGCCGTCGCGACCTTTAACTGCCAGCTCTTTAATATTTTTCTCGATGTCAGCCATACCCAGCAGATCCACATCACGCAGGACCGGCGTGACCAGGCCACGCGGCGTGGAGACCGCCATGCTGACATCAAAGTAGTTGTGGTACACCACGTCATCGCCGTCGATGGACGCGTTCACTTCCGGATAGCGTTTCAGCGCTTCAACAACCGCTTTCACGTAGAAAGACATAAAGCCCAGACGGATACCGTGACGTTTCTCGAACGCGTCACCGTACTGCTTACGCAGATCCATGATTGGCTTCATGTTGACTTCGTTGAACGTGGTCAGCATGGCGGTGGAGTTTTTCGCTTCCAGCAGACGCTCAGCTACGCGTTTGCGTAGGCGGGTCATCGGAACACGTTTTTCGCCACGAGCGCCCAACTGAGCCTGTGGCGCAGGCGCGGCGGCCGGCGCTTTGGCTTCTGCTTTCGCAGCCGGTGCTTTGGCCAGATGCTTTTCAACATCTTCACGCGTGATACGACCACCGACGCCGGTGCCATTGATGGCGCTGGCTTCGAGGTTATGCTCACCCAGCAGGCGACGGATCGCCGGGCTCAGGGCATCGTTGTTCTGTTCAGCAAGAGACGCCTGCTGGCGTTGTGCCGGAGTAGAATCTTTCTCTTCAGACTTGGCGCTGGTCTCTTTGCCAGAGCTGTTGCCTTCACGCAGGCGACCGAGGATCTGGCGAGAAGTGACGGTTGTCCCTTCATCTTCCAGAACCGCATCAAGAATACCGTCCGCTGATGCCGGTACTTCCAGTACCACTTTGTCAGTTTCGATTTCTACCAGTACTTCATCACGACGTACTGCATCGCCCGGTTTTTTGTGCCAGGTTGCAACCGTTGCATCCGCTACGGATTCAGGCAGGTCGGGAACAAGAATATCTACGCTACTCATTATTTATCCTTTATTTAATCGACGTTCAGCGCGTCATTAACCAGATCTTGTTGCTGCTTCTGGTGAACGGACATATATCCTACTGCCGGAGAGGCAGAGGCCGGGCGACCTGCATAACGCAGAGCTGACCCAAATGGAATTACTTCACGGAAATGATGCTGGCTGCAGTACCATGCGCCCTGGTTGAGCGGCTCTTCCTGGCACCAGACAAAATCATGTACATGAGCAAACGGTTTCAGCGCTTCCTGCACCGCTTTATGCGGGAACGGATAGAGCTGTTCGATACGCACAATGGCGACATCTTTTTGGTCGTTCTTGCGGCGTTGCTCCAACAGGTCGTAATAAACCTTACCAGAACACATCACGACACGCTTCACGCCTTTAGGATCAAGTTCATCTACTTCGCCAATGGCTGGCAGGAAGGTGCCATTTGCCAGTTCGTCCAGCGTGGACACCGCCAGCGGATGACGCAGCAGCGACTTCGGTGACATCACTACCAGCGGACGACGCATTCCGCGCAGCGCCTGACGACGCAGCATGTGGTAAACCTGTGCCGGGGTAGACGGGACGCAAACCTGCATGTTTTGCTCAGCGCAAAGTTGCAGATAACGTTCCAGACGCGCGGAGGAGTGCTCCGGACCCTGACCTTCATAGCCGTGTGGCAGCAGCATAACCAGACCGCACATACGGCCCCATTTCTGCTCGCCGGAAGAGATGAACTGGTCGATAACCACCTGCGCACCGTTGGCGAAGTCACCGAACTGCGCTTCCCAGATAGTCAGGGTGCGCGGTTCTGCCGTGGCATAACCGTACTCGAATGCCAGCACCGCTTCTTCAGACAGCACGGAGTCCCATACGCGGAACGTGCCCTGCCCGTTATGCACATGCTGCAGCGGAGTGTACGTTGAACCATTCGCCTGGTTATGAATAACCGCATGACGGTGGAAGAAGGTTCCACGGCCAGAGTCTTCACCCGACAGACGTACCGGAATGCCTTCATCAACCAGCGTGGCGTAAGCCAGATTCTCTGCGCCACCCCAGTCGAACAGCTTCTCGCCTGCGGCCATGGCCTGACGGTCGCCGTAAATTTTGGCAACACGCGATTGCATTTCCACCGCTTCAGGCACGGTGCTGATGCGTTTTGCCAGCTCCTGCAGACGCTTCATCTCAACTTTGTTCGGGTAGTTTTCATCCCATTCGTGGTTGAGGTACGGCGACCAGGTGAAGGAGTGCATATTCATTGGACGCCACTCTTTCACCACGCATTCGCCTGCGTCCAGCGCGTCACGATACAGATTGACCATTTCGGTCGCATCTTCCAGCGTAGCGACGTTGTCCGCTTCCAGCTTGTCAGCGTAGATTTTGCGCGGAGTCGGATGCTTTTTGATTTTCTGATACATCAACGGCTGGGTTGCGCTTGGCTCGTCGGCTTCGTTGTGGCCGTGACGGCGGTAGCACACCAGATCGATGAAGACATCGCGTTTAAAGGTATTACGGAAATCCAGTGCCAGACGCGTTACGAAAGCGACCGCTTCCGGGTCATCCGCGTTCACGTGGAAAATCGGCGCCTGAACCATCTTACCGATGTCGGTGCAGTACGGTGTAGAACGTGCATCTAGCGGGTTAGAGGTGGTGAAGCCCACCTGGTTGTTGATAACGATGCGAACGGTACCGCCCACTTCGTAACCACGCGCTTTCGACATGTTCAGGGTTTCCTGAACCACGCCTTGCCCGGTTACTGCCGCATCACCATGAATAGTGATTGGCAGCACTTTATTGCTGCTCGGCTCGTCCAGACGATCCAAGCGTGCACGTACGGAACCGATAACCACCGGGCTAACGATTTCCAGGTGCGACGGGTTAAACGCCAGCGCCAGATGCACCAGACCGCCTTCGGTTTCGATATCTGATGAGAAGCCCATGTGGTACTTCACGTCACCGGTGCCGAGGTGTTCTTTATGTTTGCCCGCAAATTCGTCGAATAGATCCTGCGGCTTTTTACCCAGCACGTTAACCAGGACGTTCAGACGACCACGGTGCGCCATACCCAGTACCACTTCACGGGTACCGCTATTACCGGCGTGGCGGATCATCTCTTTGAGCATTGGGATTAACGCATCACCGCCTTCCAGTGAGAAGCGTTTCGCACCCGGGAACTTCGCGCCCAGGTAGCGTTCCAGACCTTCCGCGGCGGTCAGTTCGCTGAGGAAGCGTTTCTTCTCTTCACTACTGAACGCAGTACGACCAGACTCGATACGCTGCTGAAGCCAGCGTTTTTCTTCGGTGCTGGTGATGTGCATATACTCGGCGCCAATCGGGCCGCAGTAGGTTTGTTTCAGCGCGACAACCAGGTCGCTCAGCTTCATCGTGTCTTTGCCACCGGCAAAAGAACCCACGTTAAAGCTTTCCTGGAAATCCGCATCGGTCAGATCGTGGAAGGAGGGATCCAGATCGGCCACATTTTCTTGCTGCCACAGTCCCAGCGGATCGAGATTCGCATGCTGATGACCGCGGAAACGATAGGCGTTAATGAGCTGCAGGACTTTAACCTGCTTCACATTGGCATCAGGGTCGGAAATAGAAGAAGAGTAACGTGGGGTAATCAACGCCTGTCGACGGAAATAATCACGTGTTTTTGAGTGGAGTTGATCCGGTTTGACTCCGGTACCAGGTAACTGCTGGAACGTCGAACGCCAGTTAGCATCTACCGAGTCAGGGTCGGTTAAGAAGTCTTCATAGAGCTGTTCTATCCAGCTCTGGTTAGAACCAGAGAGGTAAGAAGAGTCCAACCAGGCTTTCAAAGCGCTGTTCTGCATCGTGATCCCTTAAGCATTTGTATGCTTATTTCGCCGTGGATACTACCACGCACACCGATGTGCGTGCCGGGGTTCACTTGTTGCGGACTGTCGTGTCATCTGCGTCCGCTAAGGAACCTTTAAAAACTGTCTAATAATCGTCATCGTTCAGGCTGCGATTATTGCTATCAATGTGGCAGTTTTTAGAGGTTTCCCTGCACGGCCGGGGAATCTCTTCCCCGGCAACTACAACTACTTATGCACTACGTTTGAGCAGCATCGACTTAATATGTCCGATGGCGCGCGTCGGGTTCAGCCCTTTAGGACATACGCTGACGCAGTTCATGATGCTATGACAGCGGAATACGCTGAAAGCGTCACTTAAACCTTCCAGACGGCTGTCGGTCTCGGTATCGCGGCTATCAATTAAGAAGCGATACGCGGCCAACAGGCCTGCCGGGCCAATAAACTTGTCCGGGTTCCACCAGAATGATGGGCAGGACGTTGAGCAGCATGCACACAAAATACATTCATACAGCCCATCGAGCTTCTCACGCTGCTCTGGCATTTGTAAATGCTCACGAGCCGGAGGATTTTTCCCATTATTCAACAAGTAAGGCTTAATCTTCTCATACTGTGCGTAGAATTGCCCCATGTCTACCACCAAATCGCGCACAACCGGTAAACCTGGCAGCGGGCGAATGACAATTTTCTTGCCCGGCTGATTCAGCGCAGAAATAGGTGTGATACAGGCCAGTCCATTTTTGCCGTTCATGTTCAGACCGTCGGAGCCGCAAACCCCTTCACGGCATGAGCGACGAAACGACAGCGACGGATCTTTTTCTTTCAGCTGCATCAACGCATCCAGCAGCATCATGTCGCGCCCTTCTTCCGCCTCCAGGGTGTAATCCTGCATGCGCGGAGCGTCGTCAACATCCGGGTTATAGCGATAAACTGAAAACTCGAGTTTCATTGTCCTGTCTCCGCATTAATAAGTACGAATCTTCGGCGGGAATGCCGGGCGCAGCTTCGGTTCCATATTGACTTGACGTCGCGTCATGGATTCCGACTCTGGCAGGTACAGGGAATGGCACAGCCAGTTTTCGTCATCACGTTCCGGGAAGTCGAAGCGGCTATGCGCGCCACGGCTTTCGGTACGGAAGTTTGCAGATACTGCAGTGGCGTACGCGGTCTCCATCAGGTTATCCAGCTCCAGACACTCAACGCGCTGGGTGTTGAACTCGCTGGAGGTATCGTCCAGACGGGCATTTTTCAGGCGTTCGCGAATCGCTTTCAGCTCTTCCAGACCCTTCGCCATCGCATCGCCTTCGCGGAATACCGAGAAGTTATGCTGCATACATTCCTGCAGCGCTTTACGAATTGCCACCGGGTCTTCACCGTTACGGTTACCGTTCCAGCGATTCAGACGCGCCAGAGAAGCGTCGATTTCATCTTCGGTTGCATCCAGCAGGTCACCCTGCTCTGCGATAGATTCCTGCAGATGCAGACCCACAGCACGACCAAATACCACCAGGTCAAGCAGAGAGTTGCCGCCCAAACGGTTAGCACCGTGAACCGATACGCAGGCGATTTCACCGACGGCAAACAGCCCTGGGATCACCACATCTTCGCCCTGCTCATTCACGGTCAGCGCCTGGCCGGTGACTTTGGTCGGAATACCGCCCATCATATAGTGGCAGGTTGGGATAACCGGGATCGGCTCTTTCACCGGGTCAACGTGAGCAAAGGTACGGGACAGTTCGAGAATACCCGGCAGACGGGACTCCAGCACTTCTTTACCCAGGTGGTCGAGTTTCAGTTTGGCGTGCGGCCCCCACGGACCGTCGCAGCCGCGACCTTCGCGGATTTCGATCATGATGGAACGCGCCACCACGTCACGACCCGCCAGGTCTTTCGCATTCGGGGCATAACGCTCCATGAAGCGCTCACCGTGTTTGTTCAGCAGGTAGCCACCTTCACCACGACAGCCTTCTGTTACCAGAACACCCGCGCCAGCGATACCGGTTGGGTGGAACTGCCACATCTCCATATCCTGCACCGGCACGCCAGCGCGGATAGCCATACCGACGCCGTCACCGGTGTTGATGTGGGCGTTGGTGGTGGACTGATAAATACGGCCAGCACCGCCGGTCGCCAGCACGGTTGCGCGGGCTTTGAAGTAAACGACTTCACCGGTTTCGATACACAGCGCGGTACAACCAACAATCGCGCCATCGGCATTTTTCACCAGATCCAGCGCGTACCACTCGGAGAAGATGGTGGTGTGGTTTTTCAGGTTCTGCTGATACAGCGTGTGCAACAGCGCATGGCCGGTACGGTCTGCCGCTGCCGCGGTACGTGCCGCCTGCTCGCCGCCGAAATTCTTCGACTGGCCGCCAAACGGACGTTGATAAATTGTGCCATTATCGAGGCGAGAGAACGGCAGCCCCATGTGGTCCAGCTCCAGAATCGCTTCCGGACCGGTTTTGCACATATATTCAATAGCGTCCTGGTCACCAATGTAGTCCGACCCTTTTACGGTGTCGTACATGTGCCATTCCCAGTTATCTTCATGGGTATTACCGAGCGCAACGGTGATGCCACCTTGCGCAGATACGGTATGGGAACGGGTTGGGAACACTTTGGAGAGCAGCGCACAGGTCTGACCGCTCTGGGAAATTTGCAGCGCCGCGCGCATACCTGCGCCGCCGGCACCAATCACAACAGCATCAAATTCTCTGACTGGCAGTTTCATTACACACCCCACACCACAACAAATCCATAAATGACGTAAACCACCAGCGCAACGACGATAGCCAGTTGCAGAATCAGGCGCACGGCCAGCGGTTTAACGTAGTCGGTCAACACCTGCCACATGCCGATCCAGGCATGAATCAAGATGGAGAAAAGAGCCAGCAGGGTGAAGACTTTGGTGAATGCCGATGAGAAGAAACCGGTCCAGACTTCAAACGTCAGTTCGCCGCTGGTGGCGAAGAAGCCGACCATATAGATGATGTATAACGTCAGAACGATAGCGGTAGCACGGACCAGAATGAAGTCATGTACGCCGTTGCGTCCTAATGCGGAGGCGTTGCTTACCATACGAGGACTCCTGCGAGAAGTGAAAGCACGACAATGATAACGAAACAAATTTTGGCGGAACGTGTCCCTGCTTCGAGGGTTTCTTCGATATAGCCAAAATCCATCAACAGATGGCGAATGCCCATTACGGCGTGATATGCCAGCGCAATCAGGATCCCCCACAGAATTAACTCCACAAAGAAGTTATTCATAATGGATGACGCCGCGAGGAAACCTTCAGGGGAGGAAAGGCTGGTACCCAATAACCACAACAGAATCCCGACCGCCACGAAGGTGATCACTCCGGATACGCGATGGAGAATGGACGCTATCGCCGTGATTGGGAACCGGATCGTTTGTAGATCCAGATTGACAGGTCTTTGTTTTTTCACATTTCTTATCATGAATAACGCCCACATGCTGTTCTTATTATTCCCTTTGGACTTCGGGTACAGAAGATGAAGACACCTGTAGCCTGAAAGACGACGGGATTTCCTTCCTCCGGTCTGCGTGCGGGTCAGACAGCGTCCTTACTATAACTACGCGTCATATAAAACACTGCTTCCAGATGCTAAAACGACACGTTACAACGCTGGTTGGCTCGGGATTGCAGGGTATTCCGGAGACCTGGCGGCAGTATAGGACGTTCACAAAATCATTACAATTAACCTACATATAGTTTGTCGGGTTTTATCCCGAACAGTGACATAGGTCACGATAACAACATTATTTTAATTTTTAACCATCTAATTTGACAATCATTAAACAAAGTTGTTACAAACGACACCAGAAAAAGCATATAATGCGTAAAAGTTATGGGGTCACTCTTTCACCGGACATTTAGTTATGTAACAGTGTGGAAGTATTGACCAATACAGTCAGGACAGTTATTAGTGATAGACAGGTTTAATAATTCGGATTGCTAAGTTCTTGATTTGCAGTTTATTCGCCATGAAAAGACCGTTTTACCTGCAAGCGCCCATAGCTCTGTACCCAGGTTATCCCCTCTTTCGCAGAGCGGCGAGCCAAATAACAAACTGGTAACGGTTCATTGATGTACGAAGGCAAATGTGAGTTCCAGCAGTCTTAAGCAATAAGGCGCTAAGGAGACCGTAAATGGCTGATACTAAAGCAAAAATCACTCTAAATGGTGACTCTGCTATTGAACTGGATGTGCTGAAAGGTACGCTCGGTCAAGATGTTATTGATATTCGTAGTCTTGGCTCAAAAGGGATGTTTACTTTTGACCCAGGTTTCACCTCTACCGCATCCTGCGAATCCAAAATTACTTTCATCGACGGTGACGAAGGTATTTTGCTGCATCGCGGCTTCCCGATTGATCAGTTGGCGACCGAGTCGAACTATCTGGAAGTGTGTTATATCCTGCTGTACGGTGAAAAACCGACGCAGGAGGAGTACGACGAGTTCAAAACCACAGTCACTCGCCATACCATGATCCACGAACAGATCACCCGCCTGTTCCACGGTTTCCGCCGCGACTCTCACCCGATGGCCGTTATGTGTGGTGTTACCGGGGCGCTGGCTGCGTTCTACCACGACTCGCTGGATGTGAATAATCCGCGTCACCGTGAAATCGCCGCCTTCCGTCTGCTGTCCAAAATGCCGACCATGGCAGCGATGTGCTACAAATATTCCATCGGACAGCCGTTCGTGTACCCGCGTAATGACCTCTCCTACGCCGGTAACTTCCTGAACATGATGTTCTCCACGCCGTGCGAAAAATACGAAGTGAATCCGATTCTGGAACGCGCAATGGACCGTATCTTGATCCTGCACGCTGACCACGAACAGAACGCCTCAACCTCTACCGTTCGTACCGCCGGTTCTTCTGGCGCTAACCCGTTTGCCTGCATCGCGGCCGGTATTGCTTCCCTGTGGGGACCAGCACACGGCGGCGCAAACGAAGCTGCTCTGAAAATGCTGGAAGAAATCAGCTCTGTTAAACACATTCCGGAATTTGTTCGCCGCGCGAAAGACAAGAATGATTCCTTCCGCCTGATGGGCTTTGGTCACCGTGTTTATAAAAACTATGACCCGCGCGCCACCGTCATGCGTGAAACCTGCCATGAAGTACTGAAAGAACTGGGCACCAAAGATGATCTGCTGGAAGTGGCGATGGAACTTGAACACATTGCGCTCAACGACCCGTACTTCATCGAGAAGAAACTCTACCCGAACGTAGATTTCTACTCCGGCATCATCCTGAAGGCGATGGGTATTCCGTCCTCCATGTTTACCGTTATCTTCGCCATGGCGCGTACCGTGGGCTGGATTGCACACTGGAACGAAATGCACACCGACGGCATGAAAATCGCTCGTCCGCGTCAGCTGTACACCGGCTACGATAAGCGCGATTTTAAGTCTGATATTAAGCGTTAATTGTCTGCCGGATGGCGCCAGCGCCTGTCCGGCTTACAGCCATTAATTCTCCCGGGTCGGACAAGGCATTGAAGCCAGAATCCGACCTGTTTTTTTTGATGCATATTATTTTATTCTCATCATGCTTTCTCTATGATTTACTGAGATTTCCGTCATTTCACTCAGGAGCATGGGATGCCTGTTTTGCAGTGGAGCCTGTTGTTTCTGCTATCGCTCCTTCTTTCCCTGTTCTTTTTGTTTATACACCTTCCAGGACCGCTGCTGCTCGGTTCGATGATCGTCGGCATCATATTCAGTATGCGCGGCATCTCACTGCACCCTCCCCGCTGCACATTTCTTGGCGCGCAGGCGATTCTTGGCTGCATGATTGCCCAAAACCTGACGGGCTCAATCTTAACGACCCTTACGGCCCACTGGCCGATGGTGATTATCATCCTGCTGGCGACCCTTATCAGCAGCGCGGTAATCGGCTGGCTGCTGGTTCGCTACAGTAACCTACCGGGAAACACCGGTGCATGGGGCTCGTCACCTGGCGGTGCGGCGGCAATGGTGGCGATGGCGCAGGAATATGGTGCCGACATCCGGCTGGTGGCGTTTATGCAGTATCTGCGCGTACTGTTGGTGGTTGGTGCGGCGGCACTGGTCACCCGAGTGATGATGGGCGACCAGGCCCAAACGGTCAGTGAGCAAATCGTCTGGTTTCCGCCGCTGAGCAGCAATCTGTTCAGTACCCTGGCGCTGGCCGCCGTTGCCGGTACGGCCGGGCGTCTATTGCGTATCCCCTCTGGCGTCATGTTGCTACCGATGTTGGCAGGCGCATTGCTGAATGCTGGTGGCGTGATGGTGATCGAACTACCGGAATGGTTGCTCGCGATTGCCTATATGGCCATCGGCTGGCAAATTGGCCTGGGCTTTGACAAGCAGATCTTTTTAATGGCGTTGCGCCCCTTACCGCAAATCCTCTTGTCCATTTTTTCACTGATGGCGATCTGCGCCGCTATGGCCTGGGGACTGGCGCATTACATGCAGATAGATTTTCTTACCGCCTATCTGGCGACCAGTCCAGGCGGCGTGGATTCTGTTGCGGTGATTGCCGCGGGGAGTCACGCCGATATGGCGCTGATCATGGCGATGCAAACCCTGCGGCTATTCAGTATTTTATTGACTGGCCCGGCGGTGGCGCGGTTTATTTCGCTACACGCGCCAAAGCATCCCGCTTAGTGCTGACATCCTGGACACCAGTAAAAGGGTCGTGAAGAGAGCGTCGTTTTTTCGATGGTTCCGCCACAGCGCTCACAGGCTTCACCATCCCGGTGAAAGACCTTAAAGCGAAACAGCGCGCCGTGATGTTTATTCTCATCCACCAGCCCGCGGGTGTTATAGGACAAACGAGGAATATCAAGCAGCGCATGCGCCAGCGCATCCAACTGCTCATCTCCGAGCATCGACGCTTTATGCTGCCCGGTCAGCCCTACCTGCCAGAGAATCTCTACTCGCAGGTAGTTACCTAATCCCGCCAGAAAAGTCTGGTCCAACAGCAGGCCAGAAAACTGGCGATTGCGAAAACGCGGGGATAACAGACGCGCTTTCACGTCATCGGGCGTTAAACGTAAATCCAGGACGTCCGGCCCAACCCGTTGCAGGAACGGGTGGGTAGCGAGCTGTTCCGGCGTCAGCATGTCGATATCAGAGGCGCTATAGAGCAGAATAGTTTTGTCGTGTGTTTGCAACCTGACACGCAGAACCCGCGAAGTCTGCGGTATTTTTCCGGTATCCACTACTCGCCACACGCCATAGAGCTGATTGTGGCTGTACAGCGTCAATCCATTAGAAAAATGGGTCAGCAATGCTTTACCCCGCGTTTCAAGCTGGGTAACACTCTGCCCAATCAGTTGAGATTGATACGGTTTTAGCTGCTCAAAGGCAAACCAGACATCGGTCAGGGGTTTGCCTTTGACTGCCGCCTCCAGGTTATCCGCCGCGCGGCGGATCTCCGGGCCTTCAGGCATAAGACTGTCCTTTTTTAATGTGTTGCACCGCCCGTCACTGCGATATCACTCTCCACCTGCAACGCGGTGGCAATCGCAACTTCCAGCGCCCGGCGCACCGTGTCCGCTGCCATACTTGGTGCCCCGGGGTGCTGTGCAGCCTGTTGCGGCAAATAAGGGATATGAATAAATCCTCCCTTCACCGCCGGAACGTCACGTAGTTTATGCAGCAGGCCATACATCACGTGGTTACACACGAAAGTGCCCGCGGTCTGGGAAACCGAAGCCGGAATTCCCGCGTTGCGCATGGCAACAACCATCGCTTTGATCGGCAACGAACTAAACCACGCCGCCGGACCATCGGCCACAATCGGCACATCTACCGGCTGTTGACCCTGATTATCCGCAATACGCGCATCGTCAACGTTGATCGCCACGCGCTCCACGGTGACATCCGCGCGCCCACCCGCCTGCCCCACCGCCAGCACCAGTGATGGCGACAGCGCGTCAATCGCACCATTGAGTACGGCAAGAGATTCGCCAAAGACGCACGGCAGTTGGCGGGCAACGACGCGGCATCCGCCGATGATAGCATTGTCGAGGCCCGAGACCACTTCCCAGGAAGGGTTAACTGACTCGCCGCCAAAGGGTTCAAATCCCGTGATGAGTACTGTTTTCATCCTGTCACCTTACAAGAACATCAGGAAATACATCAGGAACACGTTGACCAGCAACAGCAGTATGCCGGTTGGCACCTGCGCTTTAATCACCGCGTTTTTATCCGGCAGCTCCAGCAGCGCTGCAGGAACAATGTTAAAGTTTGCCGCCATCGGCGTCATTAACGTCCCGCAATAGCCAGAGAACATACCAATTGCCGCCATTACTGCCGGATTGCCGCCGTGCTGCAGCACGAGGATCGGAATACCAATTCCAGCGGTCACGATCGGGAAAGCGGCAAACGCATTGCCCATGACCATCGTCAGCAATGCCATGCCGAGGGTGTACACCGCCACTGCGATAAAGCGGCTATCCACCGCCAGGTATTCTTGCGTCAGCCAGGAAATACCGCTGCCTACGCCCGCTGCCGTAAACAACAGCCCGAGCGTGGCCAAAATCTGCGGCAGGATGAACGCCCAGCCGATGGAGTCCAGCAGACGGCGCGCCTCCTGAATCGGTTGATGAACCCGCTCATGGGTCATTTTTATCGCCATCGCCAGACCAATCAACGAGCCTGCGGTCATAGAAAAGAGCGTCACCAGCGTGGCGTGATTACCCGGCCCAAACAGCGCATCCTGTAAGCCCGGAATATGGTTGAACATCAGCACGCCAATAACCGTTACCACCGGAATTGCCAGCGCCGGGAAAAACAGGCGGTTACCCAGACGACTGGCGCTTTCTTCGCGCTGTTGCTGCGTTCGTTGATGGTAGCTTCCCAGCTTCACGCCGCCAAAACCGGCGATCAGGGCCAGCACGACCACCGCAACGCCAACGGCAATATGCACCGTGCGTTTGTCGCCAAACAGCGAATATGTCCAGTCGCCAAGCAGAAACAGTACGCCGTATATGCCCCAAAACAGGCCGGTGGTGAAGCGACGCGGGTTCGCTTTGTCCTGCCAGGACATCAGCGCCACAATCAGTAATACCGCTCCCGCCAGCCAGTAGAGATAGCTTTGTTGAAAATTCATTTCGCTTCCCCTTTCGCTGCGGCATTCGCTTTCGCCACCTCACGTTGCAAATAGCTATCCAGACGCCACAGACGCGTACCGTGGATCAGGAATGCACAAATTGCCGTAGGGATCCCCCACAAGGCAATATGCAGCGGTTCGGTCTGGATCCCACCAGACTCCAGCATAAAGTTGTGCATAAAAATGATGGCGCCGAAGGCAACAAAGATATCTTCACCGAAGAACAGTCCGACGTTATCGGTCGCAGCTGACATGGCGCGTAGACGATAGCGTATCGCCCCAGGTATCTCGCCGTGATTTTTCTCTGCGGCTCCTTCCGCCATCGGCGCCAGCAGCGGACGCACCATCTGCGGATGCCCCCCCAGACTGGTCAGCCCTAACGCAGCGGTCGCTTCGCGAATGAACAGATAGACAATAAGCAGACGGCCACTGGTGGCGCTGCGGATTTTTGCAATCCACGCCTGAGCACGCTCTTTGAGTCCGTGGCGTTCCAGCAGGCCAATAACCGCCAGCGGGATCAGCAGGATAAATGGCAGGTTGCGGGTGTTAAGAAAACCTTCACCCAGCTTCTCAAGGATAGTGGCGATCGGCATATGCGCCGCCAGCCCCGTGACGATCCCGGCAATAATGACCACCAATACCGGGTTAAAACGTAAAAGAAATCCGACCACGATGACGGCGATCCCCGTCAATGGCCAGAGAGAAATTACCTCTCCCATAATTCAGTCCTGTATATGTTGTTGTGTAATATATTATTGTTTTGTATGAATAAATTTATGCGCTAATTTGAATGTTGCATGCATTGAATGCGGCTCGCAAGCGACGGGCAAAAGCGAGTGCGTGCTCACCATCCCCGTGAATGCATACCGTCTGGGCTGTCACGCTCGCCCACGTTCCACTCTGGCTTTTTACTCTGCCGGATTGCACCATTTCTAGCGTTTGCGCCAGCGCCTGCTCTTCATCCTCAATCAATGCGCCCGGCTGGCTGCGCGGCACCAGACTGCCATCCGCCTGATAACCCCGATCGGCAAAAACCTCCTGACGTGTTACCAGACCATAGCGTTCACCCGCACGAATCAGTTCGCTTCCCGCCAGCCCTACCAGAACCAGCGACGGATCGCAGGCATACACCGCTTGAGCAATAGCATCCGCCAACTGAGGATCTTTCGCCGCCTGGTTATAAAGCATACCGTGCGGTTTAACATGACGCATTACGCCGCCCTGCGCACCCGTGATGGCAGCCAGCGCACCAATTTGATACAGCGTCTGCGCATACACCGTTTCCACAGGCAGGGTCATGGCGCTACGGCCAAAATTTTCCCGATCCGGAAAACTCGGATGCGCGCCTATCGCTACGCCATTTTTTAGCGCTTCGCGCACGCTTAAAAGCATCGTCTGCGCATCACCGGCGTGAAACCCACAGGCGATGTTGGCTGATGACACCAGTTGCAGCAGCGCTGCATCGTTAGGGCATTCCTCACCGAGGTCTGCGTTGAGATCAATTTTCATTGTTAAGTCGCCATGTTAACTGTTCCAGATAACGCTGCCGATCGTGGCGCGCCTTAAGCGCTTCCTCCAGCGAACACTGCACAAAATGAATCGGCTGGCCGAGCGGGATCTGCGCCAGATGATACATATCCGCTTCGATGATACAGGCGATACGCGGATAGCCGCCCGTCGTCTGAGCATCGTTCATCAGCACGATGGGCTGACCATTATGCGGAACCTGCACTACGCCAGGGAGCAAACCATGCGACAATAACTCGCGATCGGTCGTGCGCGTCAGCGACTGCCCCTGCAAGCGATACCCCATACGGTTGCTTTGCGGACTCAGTTGCCACGGGGAGCGCCAGAAAGAAGCCTGCGATACTTCGTCAAACTCCTGGTATTCAGGCCCGGGGAGCGCACGAATGTGGTTGCCCCACATCAGCTGTTTTACGCCCTGCGGCCCGCTGAATTGCCGGGTCGATGCGCCAATTGCCAGCCGATCGCCATCACGCAGCAGACGCCCTTCCAGCCCGCCAATTCCGACTTTGAGATCGGTACTGCGCGAGCCCATTACTTCGGGTACATCAAAACCGCCCGCTACCGCCAGATAGCTGCGCATGCCGTGATGTGGACGTTTTAGCGTCAGACGTTGCCCGGCTTTCACCGGCAGCCGCCATCCGCTCCATACGGGAGTACGATCCAGGTGCGCTTCACATCCCGCACCGGTCAGGGCAAACCAGCCATCGGTTTCAAATTCCACCACCAACTGCCCCAGTGTGATTTCCAGCGCAGCGGCATTCGCATCATTACCCACCAGCAGGTTAGCAACGTTCAGCGCCGGTTTATCCAGCGCGCCACAGTGACTGATTCCGGATTGACGAAAACTATGGCGTCCCCCGTCCTGTACTGAGGTGTACATGCCAGCGCGAATGATGTTTAACATATCCCCTCCTTCTGCGGGACAAAACGCACGGTATCGCCAGCCCGTAACAGAATCGGCTCCTGCCGTTTTGGATCAAATAACGCAACGGAGGTACGGCCAATCAATTGCCATCCACCTGGCGTGGAAAGCGGATAGACCCCCGTTTGGGATCCGCCAATACCCACAGAACCTGCCGGAACAAGCAGACGCGGTTCCGCACGCCTCGGAGTATGGAGCGGTTCAGGTAAGCTCCCGAGATAGGGAAATCCCGGCTGAAAACCGATAAACCACACCACATAATCAACCGACGCATGAAGTTCGACGACCTGCTTGTCGCTTAATCCACTGTGCCGGGCGACCTCTGCCAGATCGGGGCCGAACTCACCGCCATAGGTCACGGGAATTTCAATAAAGCGCGAGTCCGGCTCCAGCGCCTCACTCTCTTCCCACCAGCGCTGTAGGCGTTCAATCGCATCCAGCGCCAGCGTTTTCGGGTCGCGCAGGGTAACCGTGATATTGTTCATTCCCGGAATAGCTTCCAGCACATTCGGGGCATCAACCAGACGCTGGGCCAGACGCCAGATGCGTTTCTGAGTCGCCAGCGTAATGGGAGGTTCCAGCTCAAGAACCACCGCACTTTCACCTAACAGATAACAACGCGCTCGCTGCACTTTCGTCCCTCTTTATTACGCTGGATTAGGAATATCGATAAAGGTTACGTCCAGATCGGTATTTTCATTCAGCCATTCGCTCAATGCGCGAATGCCGCCGCGTTCGGTCGCATGGTGACCAGCAGCATAAAAATGCAACCCCTGCTCGCGGGCTGAGTGAATGGTTTGCTCTGAAACCTCACCGGTGATAAAGGCATCGACACCAAACCGGGCTGCGCTATCAATGAAACTCTGACCGCCCCCTGTACACCAGGCGACGCGCTGAACTTTTTCCGGCCCGGTATCACCGCACCATAACGGTTTACGGCCTAAACGCGCTTCAATCCACGATGCCAGCTCCAGCCCCGGAACCGGCATGGAGAGTTCTCCCCATGGCACCAGCGGCTCGATTTCACCCATGACGGTGATCCCCAACAGCGCTGCCAGCTGCGCGTTATTACCCAGTTCCGGGTGAGCATCCAGCGGCAGGTGCCAGCCATACAGGTTGATATCATTTTCCAACAGCGTCTTCAGACGATGGCGCTTCATACCGCGAATAACCGGAGATTCGCCTTTCCAGAAATAACCGTGATGAACGATGACCGCATCCGCCTGCAGGCGTACCGCCTCGTCCAGTAACGCCTGACTTGCGGTCACGCCGGTCACGATTTTATGCACCGTCTCTTTGCCCTCAACCTGCAAACCATTCGGCGCATAGTCGCTAATGGCGGCGCTGTTCAGTTTGTCGTTGATCAGTTGTTCCAGTTCGGTGTTTTTCATCATCGTCCTCGTAGTCATAAATTCTGCCTGCCCAATCAGCAACACAGCTTAGGTTAAAATAGCGTTCCCGCTTGCGTTCGTCGATAGACATTTCACTGACACATCAAGAAACAATCACACCCGATTTGAACGCAATTTGCTTACCCCCACGCGATCTAATTCATGTATATTTATGCAATCAGACAGCATATTGCAAAAATAATCAGATCTGTATCAAAGTTAAAACTTTAAGGAAACACACTCGCGCAGCACGTTCAGCCTGTCGCGAGGCATTTACTTCGAGAAAAGAATGAATAAACAAGCATCTCAACCACGGGCGATTTATTACGTCGTTGCGCTACAAATTTGGGAATACTTCAGTTTTTACGGCATGCGTGCATTGCTGATCCTGTATCTCACTAACCAGCTTAAGTACGACGATAATCACGCATATGAACTGTTCAGCGCCTACTGCTCGCTGGTCTACGTCACGCCCATTCTTGGGGGATACCTGGCCGATAAAGTGCTCGGCAATCGAATGGCGGTGATGATCGGCGCATTTTTAATGGCAGTGGGACATCTGGTATTGGGCGCCAGCGAAATGGCCCCGGCGTTCCTTTATTTGTCGCTGGCGATTATTGTCTGTGGCTACGGTCTGTTTAAATCCAACATCAGTTGCCTGTTGGGCGAGTTGTATCAGCCTGAAGACCCTCGCCGTGACGGTGGATTCTCTCTGCTCTACGCTGCCGGTAATATTGGTTCAATCATCGCGCCCATTGCCTGCGGCTACGTGCAGGAAGAGTACAGCTGGGCGATGGGCTTTGCGCTGGCGGCGATTGGCATGCTGGCGGGGCTGGTGATTTTCGTATGCGGTAATCGCCATTTCGCCCATACCACCGGCGTCAACAAGGCCGTCTTGTGTGCGAAAAAATATATGCTGCCAAACTGGGCCTGGTTATTAGTTCTGCTGGTTGCAGCACCGCTGCTGATTACCGTTCTGTTCTGGAAAGAGTGGTCCGTTTACGCACTGATCGTTGCTACTGTTATTGGTCTGGCGGTTCTGGCGAAGATTTACCGCCAGGCGCAGACCCAGAAACAGCGCAAAGAGCTGGGGCTTATCGTTACGCTGACCTTCTTCAGTCTGTTGTTCTGGGCCTTTGCTCAACAGGGCGGCAGTTCGATTAGCCTGTATATCGACCGCTTCGTTAACCGCGATATTCTGGGATATTCCGTCCCTACCGCGATGTTCCAGTCGGTTAACGCCTTTGCCGTTATGCTGTGCGGTATCGTGCTGGCCTGGGTGGTCAAAGAAAGCGTTAGCGGTAATCGTACCGTCCGTATCTGGGGTAAATTTGCCCTTGGCCTCGGTTTAATGAGCGCCGGATTCTGTATTCTGACCTTGAGCGCCCGCTGGTCTGCGGCTTACGGTCACTCTTCCATGCCGCTGATGGTATTGGGGCTGGCGGTCATGGGCTTTGCCGAGCTGTTTATCGATCCGGTGGCTATGTCTCAGATTACACGTATCGAGATCCCAGGAGTGACCGGCGTATTAACGGGTATTTACATGCTGCTTTCCGGAGCCATCGCCAACTACCTGGCCGGCGTTATCGCCGATCAGACCTCACAAGGTTCGTTTGACTCAGCGGGCGCTATCAACTATTCCATCAATGCATATATTGATGTCTTTAGCGAAATAACCTGGGGCGCGCTGGCCTGTGTGGTGCTGGTGCTGCTGATTTGGCTGTACCAGTCGCTGAAGTTCAGAAATCGTCCGCTGGCGGTAGAGTCCTGAGTTTACAGGCCCGATGATGTAATAAGATTCGGGCCTGTTTTTCTGGAGATTATGCATGGTTTACAGCCAAATCTGCTTCTGAAACACCGGTCACCAGTTTTACCATTTCGCGTTCTATTCCCTGTTCCAACATGGTTTGCGCTATACGTAATGCCGCTTCTTGTTTTCCTTCTTCTTTGCCTTGTTGTAGTCCTTGTTGTAGTCCTTGTTGTAGTCCTTGTTGTAGACCTTCCTGTAATCCATCTAACCGTAACCGCTCTGCAATAGTCATCAGCCTCTCCTTGTGTTGGGGGATCCGTTGTGCCATCTCTTGCATAAACTCATTAAAGCGAGATTCATCGCCAGATTGTAGAATGTAATTAAACATCGCTTGTAATTGCGTGTCATTAGCGCATCCAGTAAGTAGCAGCGTGGTCAGTTGCTCTACCAGCCCCATCAAATCCCGCCGACGGATATGTTTTTGTATTAATTCCAGCAGCGCCATTCGCCTGTGAGCCATGATCTCATCATCGGGTACCACCGTTATGTCCACCAACGGAAATGCGCTGGAATAAAGTTGTCTTGCCACCACGGAGTCGGCAAAGGCATCCAGCCAGCACAACGAGTACGGATAAGGGCTTCGGCAGCCATGATAAAACAGCATCGGTATCACCAGCGGCAGTTCCTTATGCCCTGCGTCCAGATGGCGCTGCATCGCCGCCATCGCATAACGCAACAGACGAAAAGCCATATGCGGCTCGGCTGAACTTTGATGCTCTAAAACCACATAGACATAACCGTCGCCGTCGCGAGTGTGCAAAGACCAGAGCACGTCGGAGTAGCGCGAACGTAAATCCGCTTCAATAAAGCTTTCTGACTCCAGCTTCAGCGAATTCAAATCGCAAAGTGTCCGCAGTTCAGCTGGCAGGTGAATGTCGAGAAAATCCCGCGCAGTTTCGGGATGATGTAAAAACGTTTTAAACACCGCATCGTGCGGTGTGGATGTCGTTGGCGTTGTCATTAATTTCCGTCATCTGAATGAAGATGACGGAAATTTACTGCTGAGGGAAAACTTATGCAGCAGGGTATTCACGGTACTGAGAGCACGTTTCAGCGCTAATAGCTCCCGACTGCAACATGTTCATTCTGCTGGAAGGCATTACGCAGAAATCCGTCACATACTTATCCCTTGCGCGCCGCCTCATAGGCCGCCAGCGTCGCCAGTCTTGCCTGTTTATGATCGACAATCGGACGAGGATAGTTAAGCGTAACCTGCGCTTTTTCAGCCCATGTCCACGGATCATGAATGGCTTTACCCGGCACAACGCGCAGTTCCGGCAGCCACTGGCGGATGAACTCGCCGTCGCGGTCAAATTTTTCGCCCTGAGTCGTGGGGTTAAAGATACGGAAATACGGTGCGGCATCGGTCCCGGTTGAGGCCGCCCACTGCCAGCCGCCGTTATTGGCCGCCAGATCGCCATCGATCAGTTGCGACATAAAATATTGCTCGCCTTTACGCCAGTCGATCAGCAGATCTTTCACTAAAAAGCTGGCCGTAATCATGCGTAATCGATTATGCATCCAGCCCGTGGCGTTGAGCTGACGCATCGCCGCATCCACAATCGGGTATCCCGTGTTCCCTGTTTGCCAGGCATGCAAATGTGCCGGATTATTCTGCCATTGCACGCGATCGGTCCAACGGATAAACGGTTGATGCCGACACAGCACCGGATGGTAAGTCATCAGATGACGATAAAATTCACGCCAGATAAGTTCGTTCAGCCAGACGCTGCCTTCCCCTCCTTCAAGCGCCTGCGGCTGCTCCGCGAGCAGTCGATTCAGGCACTGGCGCGGCGACAATCCCCCTGTCGCCAGGCTCGCGGATAATCGACTGGTACCGTCAACCGCGGGGAAATCACGCCGTTGCTCATATTCTCTCGCGGCCTGCTGGCAAAACTGGCGTAATTGCGCGATAGCCAGTTTTTCTTCTGCCACAAACCGCTGCGCATCAAAATCTTGCTGCGGATAGCTCAGCGTTATTGATGTTAACGGAGCGTCAAGAGCGCCGCTTTCTCTCACCTTCGGCGCGCTAACGCATTCTGGAACACCCTCTTTAATCCGCTTCAGCCAGGCATTTTTAAACGGTGTAAAGACTTTATACATTTCGTGATTGCCGGTCATGACCGCCCCCGGAGGCAAGATCACGCTGTCGTCAAACCCTTCACACACCACATGGGGTAATGCCTTCTCAACGGCAACATCACGCTGACGTTCGTTTATTTCGTATTGATAGTTATAAAACAATCGGCTGACGCTATGCTGTGCGCAGACGTTTTTGACGGTTTCCACGCTGGTCGCAAAATCTGCAACTTCATCAAACAGAAGCGGGATGCCTTTTTCCGCCAGCGCCGCCTGCAACGCATTCAACTGCGCACTCACAAATGCCGCCTGACGTGGGGCCATTTCGTGCGCCTTCCACTGCTCAGGAGTAGAGATATATAGCGCGATGACCTGCGCAGTACGATCCCAACAAGCCGCCGCCAGCGCGAGGTTGTCATGCAGACGTAAATCACGTCGAAACCAGACCAGATGGGTGGTCATAATACTCCCGGATATAAATTAATCATTGCCACTCGTTATCTATTACACCGATAAGTGTAGACGTCGGCGCATAAAAAAAACCGCCACATTACTGTGAGCGGTTTTCTTGAGCAAGAACGATAACTTAGTAGAAATCGCAGGTGGCTTTTTCAGCCTGCTCCATCCACACCGGTTTATCACTGGTTTTAGACCAGACGCGGTGCAGGTAGCTGTAAAAACGAGCGCGGTCTTTCCAGAACAGCATGACCGGTAGCGCCAGCACGCCCGCCACTACGGCAAAGGTACGGCGCAAGAAAACAATGTGTGCTGGATATTCTTTATAAAAGTCCATAATCCTCTCCCATATATCTGTTCGGTGAATAGCACCGGAAAAATAAACTTGGTTAACTGATGAAAATAATACCGCCTTGTGTGTAATTTTGCTACTCATCCGACCACTTATTTTTATCTATTGATGCTCCGTTTAGCTTAAAACCGTAATTAAGTTACATAAAAGTTAAATTAATACTAACCATTAGTTAAATAATGGTTTTTGCCATTTTTATACTTTTTTTACACCCCACCCGCTGATTTTTGCGAAATCTTTGCAAGCAAAAACCTACGCTCTGGTTATCACATTTATGCCACTGGAGGTGCACTGTGAGTGCAGGCGTGATAACCGGCATTGTGCTGGTCTTTTTATTATTAGGTTACCTGGTCTATGCCCTGATCAATGCGGAGGCGTTCTGATGGCAGCCCAAGGATTTTTACTCATTGCCAGTTTCTTGCTGGTGCTATTTGTCATCGCCAGACCGTTGGGATTTGGGCTGGCTCGACTGATCAACAATACGCCCCTGCCGGGCCTGGTTGGCGCGGAGCATTTACTCTGGCGCGGTCTGGGCATCTCGCAGCAAGAGATGAACTGGCGGCAGTATCTGCTGGCTATCCTCGCTCTCAATGCGCTGGGCCTGCTGGTCCTGTTTTCGATGCTAATGGCGCAAAACCTGCTGCCGCTAAATCCCCAGCAACTGCCAGGGCTTTCGTGGGATCTGGCGCTCAACACGGCGGTGAGTTTTGTCACTAATACCAACTGGCAATCCTATGCTGGCGAAACCACCTTAAGCTATTTCAGCCAGATGGCCGGGTTGACCGTGCAGAATTTCCTGTCTGCGGCGACCGGAATTGCGGTGATTTTTGCCCTGACCCGCGCTTTCACACGCCAGAGTATGAACACGCTGGGCAACGCCTGGGTCGATCTGGTTCGCATTACGCTGTGGATCCTCGTCCCTATTGCGTTGCTCATTGCCCTGTTCTTCATTCAGCAAGGTACGTTGCAAAACATATTGCCTTATCAGCCCATCACCACCCTTGAAGGGGTGAAACAGCTGCTGCCAATGGGGCCAGTCGCCTCACAGGAAGCGATTAAGATGCTCGGCACTAACGGAGGGGGATTCTTTAACGCTAACTCATCGCATCCGTTTGAAAACCCAACCGCACTGACCAATCTGGTACAGATGCTGGCTATTTTCTTAATTCCCACCGCGCTGTGTTTTGCCTTTGGTGATGTAGTGGGCGATCGTCGTCAGGGGCGGACCTTACTGTGGGCCATGTCACTGATTTTTGCGGTCTGCGTTGCCGTCGTGATGTGGGCCGAAGTTCAGGGCAACCCGCACCTGATGGCATTCGGTGCCGACAGCAATATCAACATGGAGGGCAAGGAGAGCCGCTTTGGTGTGCTGGCCACGAGTCTCTTTTCCGTCGTCACCACAGCAGCATCCTGCGGGGCTGTCGATGCGATGCATGACTCCTTTACCGCACTGGGCGGCATGGTACCTATGTGGCTGATGCAGATTGGTGAAGTGGTCTTCGGCGGTGTGGGTTCAGGTCTGTACGGCATGCTGCTGTTCGTGCTGCTGGCGGTATTTATCGCCGGGTTAATGATTGGCCGTACGCCGGAGTATCTGGGTAAGAAAATCGACGTGCGCGAAATGAAAATGACCGCGCTGGCGATTCTGGTCACCCCTACGCTGGTCCTGCTCGGTACAGCGATCGCCATGATGAGCGATGCCGGGCGCAGCGCCATGCTTAATCCAGGTCCTCACGGCTTTAGTGAAGTCCTGTATGCCGTATCGTCTGCCTCGAACAACAACGGTAGCGCCTTTGCCGGATTAAGCGCCAATAGCCCGTTCTGGAACTGCCTGTTGGCCCTGTGCATGTTCTTCGGTCGCTTCGGCGTGATCATCCCCGTGATGGCTATTGCCGGGTCGCTGGTCAGTAAAAAGATCCAGCCAGCAAGCCCAGGCACGCTACCTACCCACGGCGCACTGTTTGTCGGGTTGTTAATCGGTACGGTGTTACTGGTTGGCGCTCTCACCTTTGTTCCTGCCCTGGCGCTTGGCCCGGTCGCAGAATACCTGTCATTACACTGAGTGATGCGGAGCACATTACTATGAGTCGCAAGCAACTGGCGCTGTTCGAACCCTCTCTGGTCGCACAGGCGCTGATGGACGCCGTGAAAAAATTAAGCCCACATACCCAGTGGCGTAACCCGGTGATGTTTATCGTCTGGCTGGGCAGTTTGTTAACAACCCTGTTAACGGTGGCGATGGCAACAGGTCATATGCAGGGCAGCCCGTGGTTTACCGGCGCGATAAGTCTGTGGCTGTGGATTACCGTTCTGTTCGCCAACTTCGCTGAGGCGCTGGCAGAAGGTCGCAGCAAAGCTCAGGCTAATAGCCTAAAGGGAGTCAAAAAAACCGCCTTCGCCCGCAAACTTCGCGAACCCAAATACGGCGCGGCAATGGATCACGTTCCTGCCGATGATTTACGGAAAGGGGATATCGTGCTGGTGGAAGCTGGCGATATTATCCCGTGTGACGGCGAGGTCATTGAAGGTGGCGCATCAGTAGATGAAAGTGCCATTACCGGTGAATCCGCGCCTGTGATTCGTGAATCCGGTGGCGATTTCGCCTCCGTCACCGGCGGGACCCGCATCCTCTCCGACTGGCTGGTTATCGAATGCAGCGTAAACCCCGGTGAAACGTTCCTCGATCGGATGATCGCCATGGTTGAAGGCGCGCAGCGGCGTAAAACGCCCAATGAAATCGCCCTGACGATCCTGCTGATTGCCTTGACCATTATCTTTTTGCTGGCGACCGCCACGCTATGGCCGTTTTCCGCCTGGGGTGGTAGTGCGGTCAGCATCACGGTGCTGGTTGCCTTGCTTGTGTGCTTGATCCCTACAACGATAGGCGGACTGCTCTCAGCGATTGGCGTCGCCGGGATGAGCCGCATGCTGGGCGCGAATGTCATCGCTACCAGCGGACGTGCAGTAGAGGCGGCAGGTGACGTAGACGTACTGCTGCTGGATAAAACCGGCACCATTACGCTGGGTAACCGTCAGGCTTCGGATTTTTTGCCCGCCCACGGCGTGGACGAAAAAACGCTGGCCGACGCCGCACAGCTTTCATCGCTGGCCGATGAAACGCCGGAAGGCCGCAGCATCGTGATCCTGGCAAAACAGCGCTTTAATCTGCGTATTCGCGACGTGCAATCTCTGCACGCTACCTTTGTGCCGTTTACCGCCCAAAGCCGGATGAGCGGCATCAACATCGACAACCGAATGATCCGCAAAGGGTCGGTCGATGCCATTCGTCGGCACGTTGAAGCCAACGGCGGCCACTTTCCCGCCGATGTGGAGCAGAAGGTCGAAAGCGTCGCTCGCCTTGGCGCAACGCCGCTGGTGGTTGCCGAAGGCTCCCACGTACTGGGCGTGATTGCGCTGAAAGATATTGTGAAAGGCGGGATCAAAGAACGTTTTGCTCAACTGCGCAAAATGGGGATTAAAACGGTGATGATCACCGGCGATAACCGCCTGACCGCCGCCGCGATCGCCGCTGAGGCCGGAGTGGATGACTTCTTAGCTGAAGCCACGCCGGAAGCCAAGCTGGCGCTGATTCGTCAGTATCAAGCGGAAGGTCGTCTGGTGGCAATGACCGGCGACGGAACCAATGACGCACCTGCCCTGGCGCAGGCCGACGTTGCGGTCGCCATGAACTCTGGAACCCAGGCAGCGAAAGAAGCAGGTAACATGGTGGATCTCGACTCCAACCCCACCAAACTGATTGAAGTAGTGCACATTGGTAAACAAATGCTGATGACGCGCGGTTCGCTGACCACTTTCAGTATTGCCAACGACGTCGCGAAGTATTTCGCTATTATCCCGGCCGCCTTCGCCGCCACGTATCCACAGCTCAATGCGCTGAACGTGATGGGACTGCATTCGCCAGACTCGGCGATCCTCAGCGCGGTTATCTTTAACGCGCTGGTTATCGTCTTTCTGATCCCGCTGGCGCTAAAAGGCGTGAGCTACAAACCTTTGTCCGCATCCGCGATGTTGCGCCGCAATTTGTGGATCTATGGTCTGGGCGGTTTGGTTGTGCCGTTTATCGGTATCAAAGCGATTGATTTACTGCTGACCCTGCTGGGTCTGGTGTGAGGTTTCAGATGAGTGGATTACGTCCTGCATTATCAACATTGATTTTCCTGATGCTTATCACCGGCGGGGCTTACCCGTTGCTGACGACCGCGCTGGGGCAGTGGTGGTTTCCCCACCAGGCTAACGGTTCGCTTCTTAGCGAAGGTCAGGTTGTTCGCGGCTCTGAGCTCATCGGGCAACATTTTACCGCTGCCGGTTATTTTCAGGGGCGTCCGTCTGCCACAGCTGAAATGCCCTATAATCCAATGGCTTCAGGCGGCAGTAATCTGGCAGCCAGCAACCCGGAACTGGATAAACAGTTGCAAAGCCGGATTGCCGCGCTGCGTGCCGCCAACCCGCAGGCAAGTCCTGCCGTCCCGGTAGAGCTGGTAACGGCTTCTTCCAGCGGGCTGGATAACAACCTGACGCCAGCCGCGGTGGCCTGGCAAATTCCCCGCGTGGCGCAGGCTCGCAACCTCAGCGTTGAAGAGGTTACGCGGTTGGTTGCACAATATACGCACAAGCCGTTGGTCAGTTTTATTGGTCAGCCGGTGGTGAACCTGGTGGAACTTAATTTAGCGCTGGATAAGCACTGAGAAAAAGGACATGCATAACGAACCCTTACGCCCCGACCCCGATCGCCTGCTGGAGCAGACCACGGCCCCGCACCGGGGAAAACTGAAAATTTTCTTCGGTGCCTGTGCTGGCGTCGGCAAAACCTGGGCCATGCTGGCAGAGGCCCAGCGACTGCGGGCGCAAGGGTTAGATGTGCTGATTGGCGTGGTGGAAACCCATGGACGCAAAGAGACCGCCGCGCTGTTGGACGGCCTCAGCATCCTGCCGCTAAAGCGACAGGCGCGTCACGGCCGCCATATCAATGAGTTCGATCTCGACGCGGCGCTGGCCCGCCGTCCGGCGCTCATTTTGATGGATGAACTGGCGCACAGTAATGCGCCAGGCTCACGGCATCCTAAGCGCTGGCAGGACATTGAAGAGCTGCTGGAAGCCGGGATTGATGTTTTTACTACCGTTAACGTGCAGCATCTGGAAAGTCTCAATGACGTGGTCAGCGGCGTTACCGGCATTCAGGTTCGTGAAACCGTACCCGACCCTTTTTTCGATGCCGCCGACGATGTGGTGCTGGTCGATCTCCCCCCCGACGATTTGCGCCAGCGCCTGAACGAAGGCAAGGTCTATATCGCCGGTCAGGCAGAAAGAGCAATCGAGCATTTCTTTCGCAAAGGTAATCTGATCGCGCTACGTGAACTGGCCCTGCGCCGCACGGCTGATCGGGTAGACGATCAGATGCGCGCCTGGCGAGGACGTCCGGGAGAGGAGAAAGTCTGGCATACCCGCGACGCTATTTTACTGTGCATTGGGCACAATACCGGCAGCGAAAAACTGGTACGCGCCGCCGCACGTCTGGCGGCGCGTCTCGGCAGCGTCTGGCATGCGGTGTATGTCGAAACGCCAGCGCTGCACCGACTGCCCGAAAAACAACGCCGCGCAATTTTAAGCGCTCTGCGGCTGGCTCAGGAGTTAGGCGCAGAAACAGCCACCCTTTCCGACCCCGCCGAAGACAAAGCGGTCATCCACTATGCCCGTGAGCATAATCTGGGAAAAATTGTGCTCGGGCGTCCGACTACGCGTCGCTGGTGGCGTAGCGATTCCTTTGCCGACAAACTCGCTCATCGCGCACCGGATCTCGACCTGATGATTGTTGCGCTCGATGAGCCCCCTTCACGCCCTGTGCTGCAAACGGCTGATAGTCGCACCTTTAAGGATAAATGGCGGGTACAAATTCAGGGTTGTGTGGTTGCCGTTGCGCTGTGCGCCATTATTACGCTAATCGCCATGCAGTGGCTAATGGCCTTTGACGCCGCCAACCTGGTGATGATCTATTTATTGGGTGTGGTGGTTATCGCACTCTTTTACGGACGCTGGCCATCAGTGCTGGCAACCTTTATTAACGTCGCCAGCTTCGATCTCTTCTTTATTGCCCCACGCGGGACGCTGGCCGTTTCAGACGTTCAGTACCTGCTCACCTTTGCCGTAATGCTAACGGTAGGGCTGGTTATTGGTAATCTGACCGCCGGGGTGCGTTATCAGGCGCGGGTAGCGCGTTATCGTGAACAGCGTACGCGTCATTTGTATGAGATGTCGAAAGCGCTGGCCGTCGGTCGGAGTCAGACGGATATCGCCGCCACCAGTGAACAGTTTATCGCTTCAACGTTTCAGGCCCGCAGCCAGGTTTTACTGCCCGGTGAGAACGGCAAGCTGGCCCCGCTCACCCATCAACAGGGCATGACGCCGTGGGATGACGCTATTGCCCAATGGAGCTTTGACAAAGGGCAACCGGCCGGTGCAGGCACCGACACGTTACCAGGCGTACCGTATCAGATTTTACCGTTAAAAAGCGCCGATAAAACGCATGGGCTGCTGGTAGTCGAACCGGGAAATTTACGCCAGCTTATGATCCCCGAACAGCAACGCCTGCTGGAAACCTTCACTCTACTGGTAGCCAGTGCGCTGGAGCGCCTGACGCTGACCGCCAGCGAAGAGCAGGCGCGGTTTGCCAGCGAGCGCGAAAGCATTCGCAACGCCCTGCTCGCTGCTCTGTCCCACGATTTGCGCACGCCGTTGACGGTGTTGTTCGGTCAGGCGGAAATCTTAACACTGGATCTGGCCAGCGAGGGATCGCCGCACGCGCGCCAGGCCAGTGAGATTCGCCAGCACGTTCTGAATACTACCCGACTGGTTAATAACCTGCTGGATATGGCGCGAATTCAGTCTGGCGGCTTTAATCTTAAGAAGGAGTGGTTAACGCTGGAAGAGGTGGTCGGCAGCGCCCTGCAGATGCTGGAGCCCGGTCTCTCTGCCCCGATAAATCTGTCGTTACCTGAACCGTTAACACTGATTCACGTCGATGGTCCGCTCTTTGAACGGGTGCTGATTAATCTGCTGGAAAACGCCGTCAAATACGCGGGGCCACAGGCGCAAATCGGTATTGATGCCAGCGTCGATGGCGCACATCTGCAACTGGACGTCTGGGATAATGGGCCGGGTATTCCGTCGGGTATGGAACAGCGCGTTTTTGACAAATTTTCCCGGGGAAATAAAGAGTCATCGGTGCCCGGCGTTGGGCTGGGGCTGGCAATTTGTCAGGCTATTGTGGACGTGCACGGCGGTACTATTTCGGTCCACAATCGCGCGCAAGGAGGAGCCTGTTTTCGTGTTACACTGCCCCAGGAAATCCCCCCTGAACTTGAAGATTTTCATGAGGATATGTGACGAACGTACTAATTGTTGAAGATGAACATGCCATTCGCCGCTTTCTGCGCACTGCGCTGGAAGCCGATGGCCTACGTGTATATGAAGCGGAAACGCTGCAACGTGGTCTGTTGGAAGCCGCCAC
Organism: Citrobacter sp. RHBSTW-01044; assembly: GCF_013781945.1. Lineage (NCBI taxonomy): Bacteria > Pseudomonadati > Pseudomonadota > Gammaproteobacteria > Enterobacterales > Enterobacteriaceae > Citrobacter > Citrobacter sp. RHBSTW-01044. Next base: position 3,403,013 of record NZ_CP056180.1, read on the forward strand.
GCGAAAACCCGATCTCATCATTCTCGATCTCGGCCTGCCGGACGGCGACGGCATTGATTTTATTCGCGACCTGCGACAATGGAGCGCGATTCCGGTGATTGTGCTTTCAGCCCGCAGTGAGGAAAGCGATAAAATTGCTGCGCTGGATGCCGGTGCCGATGACTATCTCAGTAAACCCTTTGGTATTGGCGAGCTACAGGCGAGATTGCGCGTGGCATTGCGTCGCCACGCCAGCGGTGCGTCTCCCGAACCGGTGGTACATTTTTCCAACGTCAAAGTGGATATTGCCGCGCGCCTCGTTCACCGTGGTGACGAGGAAATTCATTTGACGCCGATTGAGTTTCGTCTGTTAGCGGTTCTGCTAAATAATGCCGGGAAGGTACTGACGCAACGCCAGTTGTTAAATCAGGTTTGGGGACCAAACGCCGTCGAACACAGTCATTATCTACGTATTTATATGGGACACCTGCGCCAGAAGCTGGAACTGGACCCGGCCCGTCCGCGTCATTTTCTGACCGAAACCGGAATTGGCTATCGGTTTATGCCGTGAATTCTTATTCATTTTTTCTGATTAATTAATAAATATATTTTTCATTACTCATTCCACTGCATAATACTTATTATGCAGCCAGTAGAATATTGTAAAAAAATAATAAAATACAAATAAATAACATATAAACAACAAAACAGCATCTTGTCCCGCACTATGCATAAATGGCGACTAAATATTTTATAAACGATCGTTTTTTATTGATCTTCTTCACAGTTCATAGCCATTTCCTGGATAAAATACCCGCACCTTCCACTTATCCAGTAAAGGTAACTAAAATGGAAAATAATAGCCGTACAATGCCACATATAAGGCGAACAACGCATATTATGATGTTTGCCCACCGCAACAGTTTCGACTTTCATTTCTTTAATGCCCGTTAGTCTTCCGACTAAGGGCACTCAAGTATACAGGTCTTCCTGACTCTCTGTATCGCAGGCTAACGCCTGTATCCGCAGTGCTCTCCCTGCATAACCCTGTATTACCTGTGACCGGACCGGTTAGGGTTTATTGCATCTTCAAAAAAGCAATTTACTGATTTATTTATCAGCGGTATGACTTTGCTTTTTTTCCGGAGTTATCAATTTCTCATTTGAGAAATTGAGGACCTGCTATTACCTAAAAATAAAGAGATGAAAATGTCAGAATTAAAAATTGCCGTAAGCCGTTCCTGTCCTGATTGTTTTTCTACGCAGCGTTCTTGTGTAAATATCGATGAAAGTAATTTTATTGATGTTGCTGCTATCGTGTTATCCATCAATGATATTGAACGTGGAAAACTCGATGAAATTGACGCCACCGGCTATGGGATTCCTGTTTTTATCGCCACCGAAAATGAAGAACGTGTTCCATCTGAACATCTGCCGCGGATCTCAGGTGTATTCGAATGTAATGAAGCCCGTACCGCCTTTTATGGCCGGCAGTTAGAAACCGCCGCCAGCCATTATGAAACGCAGTTACGTCCGCCGTTCTTCCGTGCGCTTGTCGACTATGTCAATCAGGGTAACAGCGCCTTTGATTGTCCTGGTCATCAGGGGGGCGAGTTTTTCCGTCGCCATCCTGCGGGTAATCAGTTTGTCGAATATTTCGGCGAAACACTTTTCCGCTCCGATTTGTGTAATGCCGATGTCGCAATGGGTGATCTGCTGATTCACGAAGGCGCTCCCTGCATCGCACAACAGCACGCAGCTAAAGTTTTCAACGCGGATAAGACCTACTTTGTACTGAACGGGACCTCCTCATCGAACAAAGTGGTGCTTAACGCATTGCTCACCCCAGGCGATCTGGTGTTATTCGACCGCAACAACCACAAGTCAAACCACCACGGCGCGTTATTGCAGGCCGGGGCAACGCCGGTATATCTGGAAACCGCGCGTAACCCGTACGGCTTTATCGGCGGGATCGACGCGCACTGCTTTGAAGAAGGCTATCTACGTGAACAGGTGAGTGAAGTTGCGCCACAACGTTCGAAAGATGAGCGTCCGTTCCGTCTGGCCGTGATTCAGTTAGGTACCTACGACGGCACAATCTATAACGCCCGTCAGGTGGTGGATAAGATCGGTCATCTGTGCGACTACATCCTGTTTGACTCCGCGTGGGTTGGCTATGAGCAGTTTATTCCGATGATGGCCGATTGCTCTCCGCTGTTGCTGGATCTTAACGAAAATGACCCCGGCATTCTGGTCACCCAGTCAGTGCACAAACAACAGGCAGGCTTCTCCCAGACTTCGCAGATCCACAAAAAAGACAGCCATATTAAAGGCCAGTCTCGCTACGTGCCTCATAAACGAATGAATAACGCGTTCATGATGCACGCCTCCACCAGCCCGTTCTATCCGCTCTTTGCCGCACTGGACATCAACGCCAAAATGCATGAAGGCGTCAGCGGGCGCAACATGTGGATGGACTGCGTCGTCAACGGAATTGATACTCGTAAGTTGATCCTGGAAAACTGCCACCATATCCGCCCGTTCGTGCCGGAGATAGTAGAAGGTAAACCGTGGCAGGCTTATCCCACCGCTGAAATCGCCAGCGACCTACGTTTCTTCCATTTTGTCCCAGGTGAACACTGGCATGCTTTTGAAGGGTATGCCGAACACCAGTACTTTGTGGATCCATGCAAATTGCTGCTCACCACTCCGGGTATTAATGCACGTAACGGCGAATACGATACCTTCGGTGTTCCAGCTACCATTCTGGCTAACTTCCTGCGCGAAAATGGTGTGGTGCCCGAAAAATGCGACCTCAACTCCATCCTGTTCCTGCTGACTCCCGCAGAAGATATGGCGAAGTTGCAGCAGCTTGTCGCCCTGCTGGTGCGTTTCGAAAAACTGCTGGAAGCCGATGCCCCGCTAGCCGAGGTTCTGCCCTCGATCTACAAGCAGCACGAAGCCCGTTACGCCGGTTACACCCTGCGCCAACTGTGCCAGGAGATGCACGATTTGTATGCGCGTCACAACGTGAAGCAGCTACAGAAAGAGATGTTCCGTAAGGCACATTTCCCGCGCGTCAGCATGAATCCCCAGGATGCCAACTATGCATATCTGCGTGGTGAAGTTGAACTGGTGCGTCTGCCGGACGCTGAAGGTCGCATCGCGGCAGAAGGCGCGCTGCCTTATCCTCCGGGCGTACTGTGTGTGGTTCCGGGTGAAATCTGGGGCGGTTCAGTATTACGTTACTTCAGCGCACTGGAAGAAGGAATCAATTTACTACCGGGCTTTGCGCCTGAACTCCAGGGTGTCTACATCGAAGAACACGACGGTCGTAAACAGGTGTGGTGCTACGTGATTAAGCAACAAAGCGCGCAACCCGCTCTGTTGAAAGGGGAAATGTTATGAGCAAAGCCAAATCCAACAAAATGGGCGTCGTCCAGCTCACCATCCTGACCATGGTTAATATGATGGGATCCGGAATCATCATGTTGCCCACCAAGCTTGCGGAAGTCGGTACTATCTCGATCATCTCGTGGCTGGTGACTGCTGTCGGTTCAATGGCGCTGGCCTGGGCCTTCGCAAAATGCGGTATGTTCAGCCGTAAATCCGGTGGTATGGGGGGTTACGCTGAATACGCCTTTGGCAAATCCGGTAACTTTATGGCGAACTACACTTATGGCGTTTCGCTGTTAATCGCCAACGTGGCTATCGCCATCTCCGCCGTTGGCTACGGTACCGAGCTGTTTGGCGCCACACTGACACCGGTGCAGATTGGCCTGGCAACCATTGGTGTACTGTGGATCTGTACCGTGGCTAACTTTGGCGGGGCGCGCATTACCGGGCAGATCAGCAGCATCACCGTTTGGGGCGTCATTATTCCGGTTGTCGGTCTGTGTATCATCGGCTGGTTCTGGTTCAGTCCGACGCTGTACGCTAACTCCTGGAATCCACACCACGTCCCGTTCTTCACGGCTGTCGGCTCTTCCATTGCGATGACCTTGTGGGCTTTTCTGGGTCTGGAATCGGCCTGCGCCAACGCTGAAGTGGTAGACAATCCGGAACGCAACGTGCCCATCGCCGTATTGGGCGGTACGCTGGGCGCGGCGGTGATTTACATCATCTCCACCAACGTGATAGCCGGGATTGTGCCGAATATGGATCTGGCTAACTCTACAGCACCGTTCGGTTTAGCCTTCGCACAAATGTTCACCCCGGAAGTCGGTAAAGTGATCATGGCGCTGATGGTGATGTCCTGCTGCGGTTCACTGCTGGGCTGGCAGTTCACTATCGCTCAGGTATTCAAATCGTCGGCTGATGGGGGTTACTTCCCTAAAATCTTCTCTCGCGTGACCAAAGTAGACGCGCCGGTACAGGGGATGCTGGCTATCGTGATCATCCAGAGTGGTTTATCGCTGATGACTATCAGCCCGTCACTGAACAGTCAGTTCAACGTGCTGGTCAACCTGGCGGTGGTAACGAACATCATTCCGTATATTCTGTCGATGGCCGCGCTGGTAATTATTCAAAAAATGGCGAATGTTCCGTCGTCGAAAGCGAAACCGGCAAACTTCGTGGCGTTTGTTGGCGCATTGTACAGCTTCTATGCGCTCTACTCCTCTGGCGAAGAAGCAATGCTTTATGGTTCTATCGTGACCTTCCTCGGCTGGACGCTGTATGGCCTGGTATCACCGCGTTTTGAACTGAAAAATAAGCATAGTTAAATCCTGGCATAAAAAAGCCCGGTAGCGCTAACGCTTACCGGGCCTACAAAACGCGTCAGTACAAACAAGACTTACGCGTTTTTCAGCACTTCGCTGACAATCTCAACGGCTTCTTTTTCGATCTGCTTGCGATGTTCTTCACCAAGGAAGCTCTCGCAGTAGATTTTATAGGCGTCTTCAGTACCTGACGGACGCGCAGCAAACCAGCCGTTGTCAGTCATCACCTTCAGACCACCGATAGAAGCACCGTTACCCGGTGCCGCCGTCAGACGTGCCGTGATCGGGTCGCCCGCCAGCGTGCTGGCACTCACCATTTCCGGAGACAGCTTAGACAGCGCCGCTTTCTGCGCGGAGGTCGCGCTTGCCTGCAGGCGGTTGTAGCTTGGCGCGCCGAAGCGGGCTGCCAGTTCGTTGTAGTGCTCTTGCGGATTCTTACCGGTCACTGCGGTAATTTCTGCCGCCAGCAGGCACATGATGATGCCGTCTTTGTCGGTTGACCACGGTGTACCGTCAAAGCGCAGGAAAGAAGCGCCCGCGCTCTCTTCACCACCAAAGCCAAAGCTGCCGTCAAACAGACCGTCAACGAACCATTTAAAGCCAACCGGAACTTCGACCAGTTTACGCCCTAAATCATTCACTACGCGGTCAATCATCGCCGAAGAGACCAGCGTCTTACCAACGGCAACGTCTTTGCCCCACTGCGGACGATGCTGGAACAGGTAGTTGATCGCCACCGCCAGGTAGTGGTTCGGATTCATCAGACCCGCCGGGGTGACGATACCGTGACGGTCATAGTCCGGATCGTTGGCAAAGGCCAGATCGAACTTGTCACGCAGCGCCAACAGTCCCGCCATCGCGCACTCGGAGGAGCAGTCCATACGGATTGCGCCATCTTTGTCGAGATGCATAAAGCGGAAAGTCTGATCAACGTGATCGTTAACGATAGTCAGGTTCAGGTTGTAGTGCTTGGCAATACGCTTCCAGTATTCGATACCGGAACCGCCAAGCGGATCGACGCCCAGCGTCAGGCCCGCTTTCTGGATCGCCGCCATGTCGACGATGTCGGCCAGTCCTTCAACAAACGGCTGAACCAGGTCCTGCTCTTTTACATGACCAGATGCCAGCGCAGCGTCCAGCGACATACGCTTCACGCCTTGCAGACCGTCAGCCAGCAGAGCGTTAGCCCTGTCTTCCACCACTTTGGTGACGTTAGTATCTGCCGGACCACCGTTTGGCGGGTTGTATTTAATACCACCATCTTCCGGCGGGTTGTGGGATGGCGTGATCACAATGCCGTCAGCCAGCGGGCCGCCTTTTTTGTTGTGGACCAGGATAGCATTCGACACGGCAGGGGTTGGCGTAAAGCCGTTATTTTCCTGCACGATGACGTCCACGCCGTTCGCTGCCAGCACTTCCAGTACAGAGATAAAAGCCGGTTCAGACAGCGCGTGGGTATCCTTGCCCACGTAGCACGGGCCATTGATCCCGTTTTTCGCACGTTCTTCAGCAATCGCCTGAGCGATAGCCAGAATATGCGGCTCGTTAAAACTATGACGACCTGCACTGCCGCGATGTCCGGACGTACCGAACTTGACGGCGTGCTCAGCGTTCCCTGCCGTTGGTTTCAGTACATAGTACTGTGCCGTCAGTTGGGCGACGTTAATCAAATCACTCTGTTGCGCAGGTTGACCTGCACGGTTGTGGATTGCCATTGCCTGGTCCTTCTAATGCAAGGATTAAATTGTTCCGCAAACCTTTTCAATCAATTCCGCAGGGAATTGCATTGACTGCATGATGTGCTCAACCATGCTGCATTTACGGCCGGTATTGGTATTGGTGATCACCCAGTACGGCGTGCCTGGCACGTGTTTCGGTTTGGTTTGATTACCATTTTTCAGCAGCGTCTGTTCATCTGCTGCAAAATAAACGCGCGTACGACCATGCAACGATTCCGTTGCTTCGGCGAACGCGTTTTGATCCAGTGAATAGAGTGTAGACAGCACCAGCATAAAGCGATTTACTGCTTTCTTCTGCTCCGCATATTCGTCGGACAGCAGCAGTTCACGCATCGCGCGCACTTTATCTTTTACGGGGTTAACCGGCTTCGCTTCCACGACAGCTTGCACAGCGCGGACTTCTTTTACTACCGGAGTGACAGGCTGTGATGCGGCGGAAAACTTCAACATACGCCGTAAAATGTCGGATGCGCTCTCGCCGATATGCTTGGTGTGGCTGGCAATATAGCTATAGAGTTCATCATCAACTTCAATCGTTTTCATCTTAATCCAGTGCAGTGTTTAGCTGAATACAAGTTGTTGGGGTCAACACGCGTAGTGTAAAGGCAAATCCCAACAGCGGATAGCGTCAAGCCTGGTGGCTGGCAAAACTCAGAGTAACCGTAGTTGTTGCAGCCATGTGGCAGAATGGTCAACATGATACCCTAACCCGTGAGTGTGAAAAAAAGAACTTTGCCATGAAATTGAATATCCGAGCGCAATCTGCGCAAAACCTGCACAATAATTCTCCCATCGTCCTGGTGCACGGCCTGTTTGGCAGTCTGGATAACCTGGGGATCCTGGCGCGCGATCTGGTGGCCGATCACGATATCATCCAGGTTGATATGCGAAATCATGGCCTCTCCCCGCGTTCACCTGAGATGAATTATCCGGCCATGGCGCAAGATCTGCTGGATACGCTGGACGATCAACAGATCGAAAAAGCGATCTTTATTGGTCACTCGATGGGGGGCAAAGCCGTCATGGCGTTAACCGCGTTGGCCCCTGAACGTGTCGAACGGTTGGTAGCCATCGACATTGCCCCCGTTGACTATCATGTTCGCCGTCACGATGAGATTTTTGCTGCCATTAACGCAGTAACTGACGCGCAGTCCTCTTCGCGTCAGCAGGCGGCGAGCGTCATGCGCCAGCATCTGCAAGAGGAAGGCGTGATCCAGTTTCTGCTCAAATCCTTCGTGGACGGCGAATGGCGCTTTAATGTTCCCGTGCTGTGGGAGCAATATCCTCATATTGTCGGCTGGGAGACCATCCCGGCGTGGGTGCACCCGGCGCTGTTTATCCCCGGCGGCAACTCACCTTATGTAACCGAAGCGTATCGCGAACAACTGCTGGCGCAATTCCCGCAGGCTCGGGCGCACGTTATTGCAGGCGCGGGCCATTGGGTGCATGCGGAAAAACCGGAGGCGGTACTGCGCGCCATCCGTCGTTATCTGAGCGAACAGGTTAACTGATTAAAAACTCAGCGTCTGCGCGTGATTACGCGCGTGGGCGTTGGCGTGTCTCCCCTGCTGATGTATTATGGCGGGCTATCCATCCGGGCAGACGCCTGGCTGATTGTTTCCCCGAAGTCACCAAGATCATGGCCAAAGAACAAACGGACCGTACGACATTAGATCTGTTCGCGCAGGAGCGTCGCCCGGGACGACCCAAAACTAATCCGCTCTCGCGTGATGAACAGTTACGTATTAACAAACGTAATCAGCTTAAACGCGATAAAGTTCGCGGGCTTAAGCGTGTCGAACTGAAACTGAACGCTGATGCTGTTGACGCTCTGAACGAGCTGGCCGAGGCGCGCAACATGAGTCGCAGTGAACTCATCGAAGAGATGCTGATGAACCAACTCAGCGCATTGCGCGGTCAGGCTTAGTCTGAATTTCTGCTCTAAATCATAAATCGTGTAGCACAGAGTGCAGTCCTGCGTGTTTGCTGTTTCCGCATGCCTGACTGTTCTGCTATGATTGCCCTTATCCGTGGGCAATGCGCCACCACCATTTCAATAAGTTTCAAGAGGTTATTTTACTCATGGCAATCACTGGCATCTTTTTCGGCAGCGACACCGGTAACACCGAAAACATCGCAAAAATGATTCAAAAACAGCTTGGTAAAGACGTTGCCGATGTACATGACATTGCAAAAAGCAGCAAAGAAGACCTCGAAGGGTATGACATTTTGCTGCTCGGCATTCCAACCTGGTACTACGGTGAAGCGCAGTGTGACTGGGACGATTTCTTCCCTACCCTAGAAGACATTGATTTTAACGGCAAACTGGTTGCATTGTTCGGCTGCGGCGACCAGGAAGATTACGCAGAATATTTCTGCGATGCGTTGGGTACAATTCGCGACATCATCGAACCGCGCGGCGCAACCATCGTTGGTCACTGGCCAACGGCGGGTTATCACTTTGAAGCGTCCAAAGGCCTGGCGGACGACGACCACTTTGTGGGTCTGGCCATTGATGAAGATCGCCAGCCTGAATTGACCGCCGAACGCGTAGAAAAATGGGTTAAGCAGATCTCTGAGGAGCTGCACCTCGACGAAATCATCAATGCCTGATTTTGTGTGGCGCAGATTTCCATCTGCGCCACATCAATAGATAAAACCAATCAAAATAATTGCTACAAATTTGTAACTTTTTCGTCTGACCCTGTACAATGGCCGGATGCCAATCGGGTATTGCACAGTGTGTTTGTCGGCGATACCACGTTTTGATTAACAATATATGCCAGAGACTTGCAGTTTTCATTTAGCCATGGCAGTTCTATAATGAATCGCATTATCTCAAGTGCAATTTCTGTCACTTCTGTTAATGAAGTGAATCGTTTAGCTACAGGACAGATTCCGCATGACTGACAACAATACCGCATTAAAGAAGGCTGGCCTGAAAGTAACGCTTCCTCGTTTAAAAATTCTGGAAGTTCTTCAGGAACCGGATAACCATCACGTCAGTGCGGAAGACTTATACAAACGTCTGATCGATATGGGTGAAGAAATTGGTCTGGCGACCGTGTATCGCGTGCTGAACCAGTTTGATGATGCCGGTATCGTGACCCGCCATAATTTTGAAGGTGGTAAATCCGTCTTCGAACTGACTCAACAGCATCATCACGATCACCTCATCTGCCTCGACTGCGGCAAAGTGGTCGAGTTCAGCGATGATTCCATCGAGGCGCGCCAGCGTGAAATTGCGGCTAAACATGGTATTCGTTTAACCAACCATAGCCTCTATCTTTACGGTCACTGCGCCGAAGGCGATTGCCGCGAAGATGAGCATGCTCACGACGGTAAATAATGTAATGCTTTCTGAAAAGCCAACCATTCGGTTGGCTTTTTTTATGGGCGCTATCCCCTCTTTTCCCCTTCCCTCCACTCCTGTGTTGCTTTAATGTAAAAATCAATTATCCCTTCCCGGAGAGTCGAAATGGAACTTCGCCAGCTACGCTATTTTGTTCGCATTGTAGAAACCGGCAGCATGGGTAGCGCGGCGCTCGATCTCAATATTGGGGTTTCGGCACTCAGCCAGCAAATGTCCCGCCTGGAAAACGAACTCGCTATTCGCCTGCTGCAGCGCACCTCGCGTGGCGTGACGCCCACCAGCGCCGGACTGGCTTTTTACTCCCAGGCGCAGCTGGCGCTCCGCCACGCAGACGATGCAATCCTCGCCGCGCGAGAGTCCCGGCTTTCCGGGCACGTCAGCGTCGGTATGGCCCCCAGTACCGCTTCCGTTCTCGGCATGCCTTTTATTAACGCCATGCGGGAAAGCTATAGTGATGTCCGCCTGCATGTGGTGGAAAGCCTCTCTGGCAACCTGGAACGGATGATTAATACCCGCCAGATTGATCTGGCCGTGGTATTTCAAAAAGAAAAGCTCCTGCGCTGGAGCGCCAGACCGATTCTCGAAGAGCGCCTGTTTTTGATTGGGACTCATGCCTTACTGGCCGATATTGCCGATGACAATATTGCGCCAGCCCAGCTGGCAAGTATCCCATTGATAATGCCCAGTCCAGGCCACGGTCTGCGCGGCAGGCTGGAAGCAATTTGTCAGGAACACGCACTGCGCATTGAGATCGCCACAGAAATTGATGGTCTGGCGCTGCTAATGCGCGCCGTTCGCAGTGGAATCGGCGCTACTCTCCAGCCCGGCGCGGCGATTTCCCATCTTGATAAAGAGACGCTAAGAGTGATCGGCGTCCATAATCCAATACTGAGTCGCCCCAACTTTCTGGTCAGCCTTTCTGATGATGAGCTCACCCCCGCGGGCCTCGCCGCCCGCGTGGTGCTAACGAAAGTGATGCATCAACTGGTGGAAGCAGGAAGCTGGCCAGGTGCCATCCTTTACAATAACTAAAGCCCTCTTTAGCACTTCGTCATAGCGCCCGCACAAGCTGTGCGTATACATTTTAATTACAAATTTAACAATTAGTTAAATGGTAATGGAGTATACGATGGTTGATGTTCTGGTGATTGGCGGTGGCAATGCCGCGTTATGTGCTGCCCTAACCGCCCGGGAGCAAGGAGCTTCGGTACTCCTGCTCGAAGCGGCTCCACGGGAATGGCGCGGGGGAAATTCTCAACACACGCGTAATCTGCGCTGTATGCATGACGCGCCGCAGGATGTGCTGGTGGAAAGCTATCCTGAAGAGGAGTTCTGGCAGGATTTGCGGCGCGTCACCGAGGGAAATACTAACGAAGCCCTGGCGCGTCTGGTGATCCGCACCTCTTCACAATGCCGCGACTGGATGCGCCAACACGGCGTTAATTTTCAACCTCCTCTCTCCGGTGCTTTACACGTAGCGCGAACCAACGCCTTTTTTATGGGGGGCGGGAAAGCCCTCGTGAATGCCTATTATCGCAGCGCAGAAAAGTTAGGCGTGCAAATCCGCTATAACACACCGGTGCAGGCGCTTGAACTGCATAACGGTGAGTTTGTGGCAGCGCTGGCAGGCGAAGAGCGCATAACCGCTAAGTCCTGCGTGCTTGCCGCTGGCGGATTTGAGTCAAACCGCGAATGGCTGCGCGAAGCCTGGGGAGAGAACGCCCGTGGCGAGTGGCCTGCGGATAACTTCCTGATTCGCGGCACGCGCTTTAATCAGGGCGTACTGCTTAAATTTATGATGGATGCCGGGGCGGACATCATCGGCGAACCCTCCCAGTCACACTGCGTAGCCATTGATGCCAGAGCGCCATTATATGACGGCGGGATTTGCACCCGCGTGGACTGCGTTTCACTTGGCATAGTAGTCAACCGTGACGCAGAACGTTTTTATGATGAAGGCGAAGATTTCTGGCCCAAACGCTACGCCATCTGGGGACGCCTGGTCGCCCAACAGCCAGGACAGATTGGCTATTCCATTATCGACAGTAAAGCCATCGGCCACTTTATGCCACCGGTATTCCCCGGCGCACAGGCGAATACGCTGGCGGAGTTGGCGCATCAGTTGGGGCTGGATGCCGAACGCTTTACCCACACTGTGACGGCGTACAACAACGCCTGCCAGCCAGGTCAGTTCGATCATACCGTCCTGGACAACTGCACGACGAAGAAGTTATCCCCCGCGAAAACACACTGGGCGCGACCGCTGGACCAGCCACCTTACTACGGCTATGCCCTGCGGCCAGGAATCACCTTCACCTATCTTGGGTTAAAAGTGAACGAACGCGCTGCCGTACACTTTGCCGGGCAGCCAAGCCGCAACCTGTTCGTCGCCGGAGAGATGATGGCGGGCAACGTGTTGGGCAAGGGTTACACCGCAGGCGTGGGTATGTCGATCGGGACAACCTTTGGCCGCATTGCCGGAAAAGAAGCCGCGCTGGCAGCACGAAAGGAGGCACGTCATGAAGCAGCTTGAGAAACTGATCATCGAAGCACAAATTATCACCGAGCCGGAAGCAGAAGTTGAGCGTGTGATGCAGGTCTGTAACGCCTGCCGCTATTGTGAAGGTTTTTGCGCCGTGTTCCCGGCAATGACTCAGCGCCTGGAATTCGGTAAAGCGGATATCAATTATCTGGCTAACTTGTGCCATAACTGCGGCGCCTGCCTGCACGCGTGTCAGTATGCCCCACCTCATGAATTTGCCATCAACGTACCGAAGGCGATGGCGGAAGTGCGGCTCGAAACCTATCAGCACTACGCGCAACCCGCCGCCTTTGGCGCGCTTTATCGTCGCGCAGGCATCACTGTGACGCTGGCGCTGGTTTTCGGTCTGATCCTGTTTTTACTCCTCGCCATGAGTTTAAAGGGCTCGTTAATCCATCCTCCGCTGGCCGGGGATTTTTATCAAATTTTCCCGCATAACCTGCTCGCATGGATGTTTGGTTCGGTATTTATTCTGGCGATAGGTCTGCTGATAGCGGGTGTTCTCCGCTTCTGGCGCGAAATCTCTCCGGGTGTACCGCGTTCCGCTGAAATTGCTGAAGCCTCGCACAATGCGCTGACGCTGAAGTATCTCGATGGTGGGCATGGCAAAGGTTGTAACGAGGCAGATGATGCCTTCACCCTGATGCGCCGCCGTTTCCATCACTTCACCTTCTACGGTTTTATGCTCTGCTTTGCCGCCACCGTGGTGGCAACGGGCTATCACTACTTTGCAGGTATAGAAGCGCCCTATCCGTTCTTCAGCGTTCCGGTAATGCTGGGCACGTTGGGCGGCATTGGCCTGGTTGTCGGCCCGGCTGGCTTGCTATGGCTCAATTTTAAGCGTTCACCGCTGCATGGCGACGCACGGCAAAAACCGATGGATCGCGGTTTTATTTTGCTGCTGCTCCTGACCAGTCTGACCGGTTTAGCGCTGCTGGCGGGAAGAGACACCTCCTGGATGGCTATTTTGCTCGCCATTCACCTCGGCGTGGTCATGGCGCTCTTTCTGACCATTCCTTATGGAAAATTTGCCCACGGATTTTACCGCTGCGCAGCCTTACTCAAGTGGGCGATTGAGAAACGGCGCGGCAAACAGGCGGGGGTCGCAGGCGACTAACCCGCAAACTCTTACCTCTATAAATATTATGATAAGACAGTGGAGCAAACCCAATGACACAACAACCATCGCGCGCCGGAACTTTCGGCGCAATACTGCGGGTAACCAGCGGTAATTTCCTCGAACAGTTTGACTTTTTTCTGTTCGGTTTTTACGCCACCTATATCGCAAAGACCTTCTTTCCTGCAGAGAGTGAATTTGCCGGGCTAATGTTAACTTTCGCCGTGTTTGGTTCAGGTTTCTTAATGCGGCCTGTTGGCGCAATTGTGCTGGGTGCTTACATCGACAGAATTGGTCGCCGTAAAGGACTGATGGTGACGCTGGCGATTATGGGCTGCGGTACCCTGCTGATTGCCCTGGTACCCGGTTATCACAGTATTGGTCTGCTGGCCCCTGTCCTGGTATTACTCGGCCGATTATTACAGGGCTTTTCTGCAGGGGTGGAACTGGGCGGCGTCTCGGTTTATCTTTCTGAAATCGCCACCCCTGGCAATAAAGGCTTCTACACCAGTTGGCAGTCCGCCAGTCAACAGGTCGCCATTGTGGTGGCGGCTCTGATTGGTTACGGCCTGAACGCCACCCTGGGACATGATGAGATCTCTGAATGGGGCTGGCGTATTCCATTCTTTATTGGTTGCATGATTATTCCTTTGATCTTCGTGCTCCGCCGCTCGCTTCAGGAAACAGACGCCTTTTTACAACGTACGCACCGTCCCGACACCAGGGAAATTTTTACTACCATCATCAAAAACTGGCGTCTCATCGCTGCGGGTACGCTGCTGGTGGCGATGACCACAACGACGTTCTACTTTATTACCGTCTACACACCGACCTACGGTAGGGCTGTACTTCACCTGAGCGCTCGCGACAGCCTGATCGTCACCATGCTGGTCGGTATTTCTAATTTTATCTGGCTGCCGATTGGCGGGGCGATTTCTGACCGAATTGGTCGTCGTCCGGTGTTGATGGGGATTACCATCCTTGCACTGATCACCACCTGGCCGGTTATGCACTGGCTCACCGCCGCGCCAGATTTCACGCGCATGACGCTGGTTCTGCTTTGGTTCTCGTTCTTTTTTGGTATGTACAACGGGGCAATGGTCGCCGCACTCACCGAGGTGATGCCTGTCTATGTGCGTACGGTGGGCTTTTCACTGGCATTCAGTCTTGCCACGGCGATTTTTGGCGGCCTTACGCCAGTCATCTCCACAGCGCTGGTCCAGCTAACCGGGGATAAAAGCTCACCGGGGTGGTGGCTGATGTGTGCGGCACTTTGCGGGCTCGCCGCCACGGCAATGCTGTTTGTCCGGCTGAGTCGTAATTATCAACCGGTGGAATATAAACCCTGAAATGCAAACGGGCGGAAAACTCTCCGCCCGTTGTCTGTTTCATTTTTCGATTTACTGCGCAGTATTCTTGCTACGAATTTCCTGCCAGACCTTGTCGCAATCAGCATTAACGGACTGACCATTACCCGTGCGCGTAGCCTGGATGCATTGCTGATAATCCAGTACGCGTACGCTTTCTTCATTGGCAAACTGCTGATGCTGCTTTTCTTTCTTCAGCACATTCAACACGCTTTGGCAGGCTTCGATTTTCTCCGGTGATCCTTGCGCGGTAGTAATGCACGCGCTGTAGGCTTCTTTCAGACGACTGTCTTCTTTTGGTGCCGGGGATTGCGCGCAAGCCACCAGCCCGGATGCCATAACAGCGATGAGTATCAGTTTTTTCATAGCACTTTCCTCAACGATGCGGCAGGCGCCCGGCCTGCCGCTGTTGGCATTAGAAGATGGTGAACGGAGCAATAACGATGAATTTCACGTCGCGCTCATCCTGGAAGATGTTGCCGTAACCACCGCCCCAGCTCGGAATGTCTGAATGATTGTCGTACTGGGTGAAGTGCAGTTTAAACATGGTGCCCTTCGCACGCCCCTCTTGCAGGGTATAGACCGCATCCAGGCTGTAAGAAGATTCTTCGATAGTCCGGTTTTTGTCGTAGTACGCATCCGGATTGATCTGCCAGGTTGATGGCTTGGCATCCCATGCGTAAACGTAGGACGCGCCCACTGCCCAGCCCGGCAAATTCCAGTTCTTCAGGTCATACATTGCGCCGAAGAAGACAGCCTTTTCGCCGTTGGCGTTGAAGTCGGAACGGTTATCCCACCAGATATCCAGGCGACCGTTTGATGAGGCGTAGGTCGGGGTCATACGCTGCAGGAAGTACCCCTGCTGCCCGTCCGCTTTAACCCAGGTCCCTTCCAGACGCAGGTCAACCACTTCCGCCACTTTGTAGCCAAATGTCAGCGCCTGCAGCCAGGCCGTACCGTCATAAATATCGTTCACGGTGCGATCATCAACTTTGTCGCGCGCGCCGTAGAACTGATAGCTGGTGGTAAACGGGTTACCGCCTAAATCGAATTTATAGCTGGCTTTTGCGAAGTACTGATCGACGTAGCCTTCAGACTGACCAAATGCGGCTTCCAGCAACAGGTTATTTTTGAAGTCATATTTCGCGCCGATTGAGTGTAGATAATCTACGCTGGTCTTTTTATCAGCCTGATAGAATTTATCGACTTCAGTGTGCCATGGTGCTTTATATTCGTTGGCCCACATATAGGAGAAGCTCAGTGCACCAGCATCACCATAGTCGAAGTTGGCTCCGGCTTCAGCACCCTGATAGGTACCTGGCATAAAGCTCCAGTGCGGAGCCAACAGAGTCTGTCCGGTTGGTTGAATGTAACCGGCGCGCGCCCAGGTTGGGCCGAATTTAAATTTGGCTGCTGCTTTATAAAGGCTAATTCCGCTCTTATCGCCGGAGTAATCTTCATCATAGCCTTTATTTTTTGACGAGAATGCAATTTCGTTTGGATGGCCGCTTTCGCTACTTTCGTTCATTTCAATAGCGGTAAATGCTGCGATATCAATACCAAACATATCAGCCGCATAACCGGACTGGAAGTCGAGGTTAGCGTTCCAGGTGGAGTGAGAAAGGTTGGTTTTGTATTTGTCGTGATCGGTCACATCTTTACGGTCACGCTCACGCTGCCAGTAATAGATGCCGCCGGTTAAGGTTGAGTCATCAATAAACCCTTCGGCGTGTACCTGGGGAGCGACAACGAAACCCGACATTGCTGTGATACCGGCGATAGCCAGCGCCAGCGTACTACGTTTGCCACTAAACGTACGCATATGTTAATCCTCTTTGACGTATAACCCTTCGTTTTTCAAGCTGCATCAGTGTTGGCTTTACTCGGCCTTTGGCCTCGCCCATCGGGGACAGCGCACGCGCTGCGTCTCCGCCTTGATGCAACTCGAAATCCATTGGGTATAAAATGCTGCCGACAAAAGCGGACAGCGAAAAAACAAAAATTAAAAAAGTAGCGCTGAGAAAACCTCAGTGACTACAATGAATAGACTATTTTTCGCGACGCGAATTATCAATCTCTTTCTGTAACGAGTATGTAATAGTATGAGCAACCGCACATATTTTCTTGTTTTCTGTTACATTTTGCTTTGGGAGTAAAAAAAGTCACAAAAACAAGAAAAAACACTTTATATACATATAGATATCTTCAATTTTATTATTATATATATAATTCCACCCCTAATAATTGTCTTTTCATTCGCAAAACAAATTAATTCTCGAACGTCATTAATTCGCTCTGCAAACAGAACGTTTGAACTCCTGAATTTACTCTCCGTCGTTGATGTGACCGTCCTCGGATTTTCCACACAAATACACTCACTTTATAAGGTTTTTATTGACAGCTACCGGGTGTCCCATTATTCAAAGATGCAGGTTATACGTATAAGTTGATAAATAAATGACAAAACGCATCACGCAGAAAGACGTTGCGGCCCTGGCTGGCGTTTCACAGGCGGTGGTATCCGTGGTACTCACCAAAGGAAATCACACCTATCCACAGGAGACAGTGAGCCGGGTTGAGCAAGCGGCTAATCAGCTGGGATATATACCGAACCGTTTTGCACAAGCGCTGAAAACCAATAAAACCATGTCGATCGCCTGCATCGTGCCGGATATCGCCAACCCTTTTTATGCCTCGCTCGTCCGTGGTGTTCAATCGGTGACGGATAGGTATCACTACGATGCGATCGTGGCCAGCACCGATGGATTACGGGAAAGAGAGCTGCATTTTTTGCGCTGGTCAGCGCAGGGGCGGGTCGACGCCGTGGTGGGGACATTTTTTAACGTCGGGATGAAAGATTTTGCCCCGTATCTTCAGGCAGGGATCCCGATTGCACGTATTGAAGCCAGGATGAAAAAAAGCGGCCCGCTGCCGCTGCATAATGTTTATATCGACAACGCCGCTGCCGCGCGCAGCGCCGTCGAATATCTGCTGGCACAGGGGCACCAAAATATCACGATGATCGCCAGCGCTGGCGGTCCTGAGCCTGCCAGAGTGGAAGGATATCGCCAGGCGATGACCCAGGCCGGCCGCCTTCCGCGCATCAAAATTCTGCCAGGTTTTAACGAACAGAGCGGCTATCAGATCGCGATGCAGCTGATTAATGACGGCTCGCTCCCGGATGCGATTTTCGCCGCCAACGATTTAATGGCTATCGGCGTGATGCGTGCCGCAAGGGAGAAAGGCATCACTATCCCGGAGCAGCTTGCGGTGATGGGTTTCGATGATATTCCCGCCGCCGGGCTGGTGACCCCTTCCCTGACCACTATCGCCCAGTACCCGGAGCAGCTTGGGCAAAAAGCGGCCGCCCTCCTCCTGGCACAAACCGATATCACCGCGCCGCTCCAGGGCAGCACCACAGAAATGCCCTGGGGCCTGGTAAAAAGAGAATCCGCCTGAACGGCTGATAAAAAACCACACAAGGATCAAACAGATGGAATTGCCTTCAGATTATGAGTCGCGCGTTTATGCAGGGGTGTTAGGGAAATTAATCGGCGTCTACCTTGGCCGCCCTTTCGAAGGGTGGACCTACGAAAAAATTATGCAGGAGCTGGGGCCGATCCAGTATTACGTCCACGAAAAATTTAACCGTCCGCTGGTTGTCACCGACGATGATGTCGCCGGAACCTTTACCTTTATCCGCGCACTGGAAGATTATGCCCTGCCGCCGGATCTGAGCGCGGAACAGATGGGGCACTGCTGGCTTAATTACATCATTGATAAGCGCACCATTCTCTGGTGGGGCGGCAACGGTAATTCGACGGAACACACCGCCTGGCTGAATCTCAAAAAAGGCATTCCGGCTCCGCTAAGCGGAGCCATTGCGACCAACGGGAAAACGATTGCCGAACAGATTGGCGCACAAATCTTTATTGATAGCTGGGCGCTTGTCGCACCGGGACAACCCCGTCTGGCGGCAGAACTTGCCAAAAATGCCGCCAGCGTGAGCCATGACGGTGAAGCGGTGTATGCCGCTATGCTCTGGGCGGCGATGGAATCACAGGCCTTTATCTGCCAGGAGATCGAACAGCTTATTGACGTCGGACTATCCGTGATCCCGGCAGAGTCGCAAATAGCCCAGTTGGTTGGCGATATCCGTCGCTGGCGACGGGAAGATAACGACTGGCAGACGACCCGCCAGCGAATCGACGACAACTATGGCTATCACAAATATCCCAGCAATTGTCACATCATCCCTAATCATGCGCTGATGATTATGGCGATCCTTTACGCGCCGGACGACTTCCAGCAGGCCCAGTGCATTGTCAATACGTCAGGATGGGACACTGACTGCAATGCGGGGAATGTCGGCTGTCTGTCCGGCATTATGCTGGGACTCCAGGGTATTGACGCAGGCCCGGACTGGCGCGGGCCGCTGGCGGACAGAATGCTGATCTCCTCAGCCGACGGGGGGTTCTCCATAAACAACGCCGTGCGGATCACCGATTACCTGGTCGGGCTGGGACACCAGATTGCCGGTCTGCCGCGCCCTGAAGCCAAAAAATCCGGCGCGCAGTACCATTTCTCACTACCGGGCAGCGTGCAGGGTTTCCGCTGGCTTAATGAAGAAAATGCGGCCGCGGTTGAGGTTAAGAATGAGGCGCACCTGGGGCGGCAGATGTTGAGTCTGCACTATCGCCATCTTGCGCCCGGACTTCACGCCAGCGTGACCACGCAAACCTTTACCCCGCCTGAAATCGTGGAAATGCGCAGCTACGATTTAATGGCTACCCCACTTATCTACCCAGGTCAGCGTCTTCAGGCAACCCTGATTGCGCCACCGGATAACACATCCGCGTTAAACGTGCGGCTCTGCTACCGGGTTTATGATGACAACAATCAGCTGACGCCTCAGTACGGCGACGCGCAGATCATAGCCCCGGGTGAATCGCTAACGCTGGCGTTGGATCTCCCGGACTGCCAGGGCCAACCGATCGGCGAGATTGGCGTAACAATCAGCACAGATGCCCGCGTTGCCCGCGGTCGCCTGCTCATCGACAGTATGCGCTGGGACGGCGCACCTGAGCTGACCCTGCGTAAACCCACAGGGGAAACTAATTTTTGGTGGCGAGCCTGGGTAAACGGCGTGGATCTCTTTTCACGCCACTATCCCACCAGCTTTCGCATCTCCAAAGAGTACGACGAGGGATTGATTATTCACGGAACGCGGCAGTGGGATAACTACCGCGTTCAGAGTGACATTACGCTGCATTCAGGGGAGTACGGCGGTCTGGCTTTTCGGGTGCAGGGGATGAGGCGCTATTACGCCGCGCGCATCCTGCGCGACGGGAAATTACAGATCGTCCGCGTGCGCGACACCAGTACCAAAGTCCTGGCAGAAGCGGCGTTGTCCGACGTGTACGAGCGCCCTGTGTCGTTCGATATCAGCGTCAACGGGCAGATTATCTCCGTGACCGTTGACGGTAAAACGCTGCGCGTGGAGGACGCTGAACACGAAGCCTTGATGGATGGCGGGATCGGTTTACTGATTTGTGCGGGTGCGCTGTCGACGGACGCTATCCATATCAGCGCCAGTTGTTAATTAACGGAAATGGACGACAACAAGGGATTAAAAATGAACATACCAAAAACAATGCTGGCGCTGGTAACCGCCGTTTTGCTTTCAGGCTGTGAGGATAAACCGCAGCAGGTGACCATCGAATTTATGCACTCCGCCGTTGAGCAGGAGCGCCAGACCGTCATTGCCGGGATCATCAACCGCTTTCAGCAAGAGAATCCGGATATTATTGTGAAGCAAGTTCCCGTCGAAGAGGATGCCTATAATACCAAAATCATTACCCTTGCCCGCTCAGGATCACTGCCGGAGGTCGTCGAGGTCAGCCATGACTATGCCAAAGTCATGGATAAAGAGCAGCTTATCGACCACAAAGCGGTGAAAACGCTGATCGACAGGCAAGGTGAAAGCGCCTTCTACGACGGCGTGCTGCGCATTGTTCGTACCGAAGACGGAACGGCCTATACCGGCGTGCCGATCAGCGCCTGGCTACAGGGAGTCTGGTATCGGAAATCGGTACTGGCTAAAGCAGGAATCGACGAACCCAAAAACTGGACGCAGCTGCTGGAAGCGGCACGCAGGCTGACCGACAGCACCAGTAAAAAATATGGCATCGCGCTGCCGACGGCTGAAAGCGTCATGAGCGAACAAACCTTCTCCCAGTTCGCACTTTCAAACGGTGCCAATGTGTTCAACGCAAACGGCGACATCACGGTTAACTCAGCGGAAATGCAGGCCTCGCTGAACTATTATCGCGAACTGGCCCGCTATACCATGCCCGGCTCGAACAACGTAACAGAGATCAAAGACGCCTTTATGAACGGCACCGCGCCGATGGCGGTCTATTCGACCTACATCCTGCCAGCGATTTATCAGGATGGTTCACTGGCGGATTTAGGCTTTGTCGTGCCGAGCGAAAAATCACCTGCCGTATTTGGCGTTATCACATCATTAACGCTCACAGCCGGTCAGACTGAGGCAGAAACGAAAGCCGCCGAAAAATTTGTCAGCTTTATGGGACAGGCGCAGAACGCGGCTGACTGGGTATTGATGTCGCCGGGGGCGATGCTGCCGGTGACGAAGGCCGCCGCGCAAAACGTCAGTTGGAAGGACAACCCTGCCGTCAAAGTCTTTGGTAGCCTCCCTGAACAGCTGATTGCCCAGTACCCGAATATGCAGGTCTTTGGATCGGTCGGCGAGAAGAACTTTACGCGGATGGGGGATATTACCGGCTCCATGATCCTCAGTGAAATGGTCAATCAGGCGACGGTGGGTAAGCAGGAGACATCGGTGGTGCTGGAACGCAGCCAGCAGCGGGTTCAGGCGTTAATGCAGCATAAGTAAAACAGAAAAATCCGCCTCAAACGTCGCGTTGGCGGCGTTTGAGGCAGTGTGACAGCAATTACTCGCCGACTTTAGCCCACGTATCGCGCAGACCTACAGTGCGGTTAAATACCAGCTTGTCAGCGGTTGCATAGCGGCTGTCCAGGCAGAAGTAGCCTTCACGCTCAAACTGGAACGCTTTACCTGCAATCGCAGCCTGCAGTGACCGCTCACCGTAGCCCTGCTTAATGACCAGCGATTCCGGGTTGATAACGGACAGGAAGTCTTCCGCCGCACCTGGGTTTGGCACGCTAAACAGACGATCGTACAAACGGATTTCAATCGGCAGCGCATGGGACGCACTCACCCAGTGAATAACACCTTTTACTTTACGGCCATCAGCCGGATCTTTGCTCAGGGTGTCGGCATCGTAGGTGCAGAAAATGGTGGTGATATTCCCTTCTGCATCTTTCTCTACACGTTCAGCCTTGATCACGTAAGCATTACGCAGACGTACTTCTTTGCCCATCACCAGACGCTTGTACTGCTTGTTCGCTTCTTCGCGGAAGTCTGCGCGATCGATCCAAATTTCACCGCTAAACGGCACTTCACGGCTACCCATTTCCGGTTTGTTCGGATGGTTAGGCATGGTAACCAACTCGCTTTCGCCCTGCGGGTAGTTTTCGATAACCAGTTTCACCGGATCGATAACTGCCATCGCGCGCGGGGCGTTTTCGTTCAGATCTTCGCGAATGCAGGACTCCAGAGAAGCGATCTCAATGGTGTTATCCTGCTTGGTCACGCCAATGCGTTTGCAGAACTCACGAATAGCGGCAGCGGTATAACCACGACGACGCAGGCCAGAAATCGTCGGCATACGCGGATCGTCCCAGCCTTCAACGTGCTTGTCGGTCACCAGCAGGTTCAGCTTGCGTTTGGACATCACGGTGTATTCCAGATTCAGGCGCGAGAATTCGTACTGGCGCGGGTGAACCGGAATGGTGATGTTGTCCAGCACCCAGTCGTACAAACGACGGTTATCCTGGAACTCCAGCGTACACAGTGAATGCGTAATGCCTTCCAGCGCATCGCTGATGCAGTGGGTAAAATCGTACATCGGGTAGATGCACCACTTGTTGCCGGTCTGGTGGTGTTCGGCGAACTTAATACGGTACAGCACCGGATCGCGCATCACGATAAACGGCGAAGCCATATCGATTTTCGCGCGCAGGCAGGCTTTACCTTCTTCAAAACCACCGGTACGCATTTTTTCGAACAGTGCCAGGTTCTCTTCGACGCTACGATCGCGGAACGGGCTGTTTTTACCTGGCTGCGTCAGAGTGCCGCGGTATTCGCGGATCTCCTCCGCTGACAGTTCATCAACGTACGCCAGGCCTTTATTAATAAGCTCTACCGCATAGGCGTGAAGCTGATCGAAGTAATCCGAAGAGTAGCGAATATCGCCAGTCCAGTGGAAACCTAACCATTCAACGTCGTTTTTAATCGACTCAACGTACTCGATATCTTCTTTAACCGGGTTCGTATCATCAAAACGCAGGTTGCACTGGCCCTGGTAATCTTGCGCAATGCCAAAGTTCAGACAAATGGATTTCGCGTGGCCAATGTGCAGATAGCCATTTGGCTCCGGCGGAAAACGTGTATGGATAGTGGTGTGCTTACCACTGGCCAGATCTTCATCGATGATCTGACGAATAAAGTTACTCGGGCGGGCTTCAGCCTCACTCATCGTGGATTCCTCAAAGCGTAAACAACGTATAACGGAACATGATCTTATAAGCGACGTCAGGAGACAACTATTAGTTGCACAAAAAAGGTGTTTCAACAGGATATATGGGGGTATTTGCTGCAAAAAAAAGCGGCGGAGGAATATCCCCCGCCGCTTAAGGCACTTAACTCACTTTACTCAGGAGCAGTTATTTACCTTTAATCTCATACAGTGGTGTTTGACCAGCAACCACATGACCTTCGGCTTTAATGACCAGAGCACCGAAATCATCGCTGTTGCTGCACACAACCGGGCTAATCATGGAACGTGCGTTGGCGTTCAGGAACTCCAGATCCATTTCCAGAATCGGTTGACCTGCAGTCACTTCCGCACCTTCTTCAACCAGACGCTTAAAGCCTTTACCTTCCAGCGCTACTGTATCGATGCCCATGTGGACCACAATTTCCGCGCCTTTAACGGTTTCCAGACAGAACGCATGGTTAGTGTTGAAGATTTTCACGATGGTGCCGGCAGCCGGAGCAACCACGATTTTATCCGTTGGCTTCACCGCCACACCGTCGCCTACAGCTTTGCTGGCGAAGGCTTCATCAGGTACCTGCTCCAGCGCAACCACGTCACCGGTAATCGGAGAAACTAAAGTTTCAACGGTTACTGCGTTCGCTACAGCTTGCGGTTTAGCAACCGGAGCCGCTGCTGCTGGCGCACTTTCACCAGACGCTGCAGCCACCGGGCCACGCGCGACAACTTTCTTCATTTCGTCGCCGATAGATTCGGCCTTCGCACCCACGATGACCTGGATAGTTTGCTTGTTCAGCTTAACCACTCCAGATGCGCCTAAACGTTTACACATCGCATCATTTACGCGACCGGAGTCGGCAACGGTCAGACGCAGACGAGTGATACAGGCATCAATCGCTTTCAGGTTATCGGTACCGCCAACTGCTGCAATGTAGTTGGTTGCCAGTTGAGCCAGACCTTCTTCAGTGTTGCTGTTCGCTTCTTCAGTAACGATATCGTCTTCTTTATCTTCACGGCCCGGCGTTTTCAGGTTAAACATACGAATAACCGCGCTGAACAACACAAAGTAAATGACGAAGAACACCAGGCCCATCACGACCAGCATCCAGACGTTCTGACTCGCCGCCGGCAGGTTGTACATCAACACGTAGTCGATAGCACCTGCGGAGAAGGAGAAGCCCGCGTGGATCCCCAGCAGTGTTGCAACGAACAGGCTGATACCCGTTAACAGTGCGTGCAGGAGGTACAGCAATGGCGCCAGGAACATGAACAGGAATTCCAGTGGCTCGGTAACACCGGTCAGGAACGCGGTGATCGCAACGGACAACAGCATACCGCCAACCATCGGACGACGTGCTTTCGGAGCAGCGAAGTACATTGCCAGCGCCGCACCCGGCAGACCAAACATCATGATCGGGAAGAAGCCAGACATGAACATACCCGCAGTGCCGTCACCCGCGTAGAAGCGGTTGATGTCACCGTGGAATACGGTACCTGCAGCGTTAGTGAATTCACCAATCTGGAACCAGGCGATGGTGTTCAGCACCTGATGCAGACCGGTTGGGATCAGCAGACGGTTGATGAAACCAAAGATACCGGAACCCAGCGCGCCAGCGCTTACGATCCACTCACCTCCCGCATGGATGGCGTTCTGCACCGGCGGCCACACGTAGCCGAAGATAGCAGCCAGCACCAGACAGAAGAAGCCAGTGGCGATCGGCACGAAGCGTTTGCCGCCAAAGAAGCTCAGGAAGTCAGGTAGTTTGATACCAGACCAACGGTTATATACCGCACCGCCGACCAGACCAGTGATGATACCTGCCAGCACGCCCATGTTGATGGCCGGGTTAATGGTAACCATTGCTTTGGTCAATATGAAATAACCGACCGCACCCGCCAGCGCTGCAGCACCCGCGCTGTCTTTTGACCAGCTGGAAGCCACACCGATAGCGAAAATTAACGCCAGGTTATCAAAGATGGCCCCACCCGCTTGCGCGATGAAGGGTACGTTAAGTAAATCTGGTTGGCCGAATCGCAGCAGCAGTGCCGCGACTGGCAGCACAGCGATGGGGAGCTGTAACGCCCTACCCAGCCGCTGGAAAAAACCTAAAATATTCATTTTATTCCCCCTACGAGACCCCGATTAGGCTTCTTTGAAGCCATATTTTTATTGTGCGACCATTCCTGACAGCAAGATTCTGGAACAACAATATTAACCATTCATCTACATTCAGAGTGTGTGAAAATTTAATTCGTATCGCAAATTAAATGCGTGTTTTTTGTGATTCCAGTCACCAAATATCGTTATCAACCCTCCCTTCCACTGGCTAACTACGAAAACTTATTTTATCATTCAAAAAATCGAAACGGATTGATCCTTACCGATGCAAAACCAGGTTACGCTTAATACTGCACAGAGACTCAATCCGCCAATTGCTTACATTTACTTTTGAGGTGAAGAATGAGACTGATCCCCCTGAATACCGCTGAACAAGTCGGCAAATGGGCTGCTCGCCATATCGTTAACCGTATTAACGCGTTCAAACCAACGGCTGATCGTCCGTTCGTTTTGGGCCTGCCGACTGGCGGTACTCCGCTGACAGCCTACAAAGCATTGGTTGAAATGCACAAAGCGGGCCAGGTAAGCTTCAAGCATGTTGTAACGTTCAATATGGACGAATATGTTGGCCTGCCGAAAGAGCATCCGGAAAGCTACCATAGCTTCATGCATCGCAACTTCTTTGATCACGTTGATATTCCAGCAGAAAACATCAACCTCCTCAATGGTAACGCACCGGATATTGATGCAGAATGCCGTCAGTATGAAGAGAAAATCCGTTCTTACGGTAAAATCCACCTGTTTATGGGCGGCGTAGGCAACGATGGTCACATCGCGTTCAACGAACCAGCCTCTTCTTTGGCTTCCCGTACCCGCATCAAAACGCTGACTCACGACACGCGTGTTGCGAACTCACGCTTCTTTGACGGCGACGTAAGCCAGGTGCCTAAATATGCGCTGACCGTTGGCGTGGGCACCCTGCTGGATGCCGAAGAAGTGATGATCCTGGTACTGGGCCACCAGAAAGCGCAGGCGCTGCAAGCCGCCGTTGAAGGCAACGTTAACCATATGTGGACCATCAGCTGTCTGCAGTTGCATCCGAAAGCCGTTGTGGTCTGCGATGAGCCTTCCACCATGGAACTGAAAGTGAAGACGCTGAAATACTTTAACGAGTTAGAAGCGGAAAATATTAAAGGTCTGTAATTGATGTCTCCGCCCTGTCGATAAGTTGCAGGGCGGCATTTTTTGAAATCGGGGGTCGGAATGTATGCTTTAACCCAGGGCCGGATTTTTACCGGTCACGAAATTCTTGATGACCATGCGATTGTTGTCGCCAATGGCCTGATTGACAACGTTTGCCCACTGGCTGAGTTACCGTCAGGAATTGAACAGCGCTCACTGAATGGGGCCATTGTTTCCCCCGGTTTTATCGATGTACAGCTAAACGGCTGCGGCGGCGTACAATTTAACGATACGGCAGAAGCCGTGACCGTTGAAACGCTGGAAATCATGCAGAAAGCCAATGAAAAATCTGGCTGCACCAGCTACCTGCCAACGCTTATCACCACCAGCGATGACCTGATGAAACAAGGTGTTCGCGTCATGCGTGAATACCTGGCGAAACACCCGAATCAGGCACTAGGACTTCATCTGGAAGGTCCGTGGCTGAATCTGGTGAAAAAAGGCACCCATAATCCGGGATTTGTCCGTCAACCGGACGCTGCGCTGGTTGATTTCCTGTGCAATAATGCCGATGTGATCACCAAAGTAACGCTGGCGCCAGAAATGGTCCCGGTAGAGGTCATTACCAAACTGGTGAATGCGGGTATTGTGGTTTCTGCGGGTCACTCAAATGCAACGGTAAAAGAAGCAAAAATCGGGTTCCGCGCAGGCATCACCTTTGCGACGCATCTGTTCAACGCGATGCCGTACATTACCGGTCGCGAACCTGGTCTGGCGGGCGCTATTCTTGATGAAGCCGATATCTATTGCGGTATCATCGCCGATGGCCTCCACGTTGATTACGTTAACATTCGTAATGCCAAACGCTTGAAAGGCGACAAGCTGTGCCTGGTCACCGACGCAACCGCACCAGCAGGTGCAAACATTGAACAGTTCATTTTCGCTGGTAAAACAATATACTACCGTAATGGATTGTGCGTTGATGAGAACGGTACACTGAGCGGCTCATCATTAACCATGATTGAAGGCGTACGCAATCTGGTCGAACATGCGAATATCGCTCTCGACGAAGTCTTACGTATGGCAACGCTCTACCCTGCTCGCGCCATTGGCGTCGACAAACAACTCGGCAGCATCGCGCCAGGCAAAGTAGCCAACCTGACTGCGTTCACGCACGACTTTAAAATTATCAAGACCATCGTTAATGGCAACGAGGTCGTTACTGAGTAAGAGAAAGAATGACACCAGGCGGACAAGCTCAAATAGGTAATGTTGATCTCGTAAAACAGCTTAACAGCGCGGCGGTTTATCGCCTGATTGACCAGCATGGGCCAATCTCGCGAATTCAAATTGCCGAGCAAAGCCAGCTTGCCCCCGCCAGCGTAACGAAAATTACGCGTCAATTGATCGAACGCGGGCTGATCAAAGAAGTCGACCAGCAGGCCTCCACCGGGGGCCGCCGCGCTATCTCTATCGTCACTGAAACCCGCAATTTCCACGCGATTGGCGTACGCCTGGGTCGCCACGATACTACGCTCACGCTCTATGATATGAGCAGTAAAGTGGTCGCTGAAGAGCATTATCCTCTCCCGGAGCGCACCCAGGAAACGCTGGAGTATGCGCTGCTCAACACCATTGCCACCTTTATTGAGAACTGCCAGCGGAAAATCCGCGAGCTGGTTGCGATTTCCGTCATTCTGCCAGGCCTGGTTGATCCTGAAAGCGGCGTCATCCGCTATATGCCGCACATTCAGGTCGAAAACTGGGGGCTGGTCGAAGCACTCGAAAAACGCTTTAAGGTCACCTGCTTTGTCGGTCACGATATTCGCAGTCTGGCGCTGGCCGAGCACTATTTCGGGGCAAGCCAGGATTGCGAAGACTCCATTTTGGTGCGTGTTCACCGCGGAACCGGGGCGGGAATCATCTCCAATGGCCGAATTTTTATTGGTCGCAATGGCAACGTGGGTGAGATTGGCCATATTCAGGTAGAGCCGCTGGGTGAGCGCTGTCACTGCGGTAATTTCGGCTGTCTGGAAACAATTGCCGCCAATGCCTCTATTGAACACCGCGTGCAGAACTTATTGAAACAGGGTTATCCAAGCCGACTCACGCTGGATGATTGCGGCATTAAAGCCATCTGTAAGGCGGCTAATAAAGGCGATAACCTGGCATCAGAAGTCATTGAGCACGTTGGTCGTCACCTGGGTAAAACCATCGCCATCGCCATCAACCTGTTTAACCCACAAAAAATCGTCATTGCGGGCGAAATTACCGAGGCTGATAAAGTGCTGCTGCCTGCTATAGAAAGCTGTATCAACACGCAGGCGTTGAAAGCGTTTCGCCACAATTTACCGGTGGTTCGTTCCACGCTGGATCACCGTTCAGCCATTGGCGCCTTTGCGCTGGTGAAGCGTGCGATGCTCAACGGTACATTGCTGCAACGTTTGCTGGAAAGCTAATACCAAGCAGCCTCTGCGTTAGCTGCATCTGCTCACCCTAGTCACTTACTTCAGTAAGCTCCCGGGGTTCTCAGACTTGCCGCCTTGATGCAACTCGAATGATTTAGTGTATTTTGTGTATAGTAATGCCTTCTTTTTTTGATGTCGGATTGTCCATGGCCATTAAGAATGTAATTTGTGATATCGACGGCGTGCTGATGCACGACAATGTTGCCGTACCGGGTGCGGCAGAATTTCTGACTGGGATCCTGGAAAAAGGCCTGCCGTTAGTTTTGCTGACTAACTATCCTTCACAGACCGGGCAGGATTTGGCAAACCGCTTCGCCACCGCGGGTGTGAATGTCCCTGATAGCGTCTTTTATACTTCCGCCATGGCTACCGCTGATTTTCTTCGCCGCCAGGAAGGGAAAAAGGCTTACGTGGTAGGTGAAGGTGCGTTAATTCACGAGCTGTATAAAGCCGGGTTTACTATTACTGACGTGAACCCCGATTTTGTGATTGTTGGCGAGACGCGATCCTATAACTGGGACATGATGCATAAAGCAGCATATTTTGTGGCCAACGGCGCGCGTTTCATCGCCACAAACCCAGATACTCACGGACGCGGCTTTTATCCCGCCTGCGGTGCGCTGTGCGCCGGTATCGAAAAAATCTCTGGCCGCAAGCCGTTTTATGTGGGCAAACCCAGCCCGTGGATTATTCGCGCGGCGCTCAACAAAATGCAGGCGCATTCGGAAGAGACCGTTATCGTTGGCGACAACCTGCGTACCGATATTCTGGCGGGCTTCCAGGCGGGTCTCGAAACCATCCTGGTATTGTCTGGCGTTTCGACGCTCGACGACATTGACAGCATGCCGTTCAGACCAAGCTGGATTTACCCGTCCGTTGCGGAAATTGATGTGATTTGATGCGTAAGCCGGATAAGACGCCCCCGCGTCATATCCGGCCAGAAGAAATCCTTCCATTTAATAAAACCGCCATAAAATTATCGATTCATTAATAAACCCGTCTATTCTGTAATCTTTTTTCACCAATCCACAATGACCATTGCGTTTTTTATTTTCTGACCCGTAATTCACTTGCGCCCTCTCCAGCTTTGCGGCATTTTCTTTATCAAGCAAACATAAAAAGCATCACGCAACAGGTTAACGGAGAAGGTTATGTGTTCTATTTTTGGCGTATTCGATATTAAAACTGACGCAGTTGAACTGCGTAAAAAAGCCCTGGAATTGTCTCGTCTGATGCGCCATCGCGGCCCGGACTGGTCGGGTATTTACGCCAGTGATAACGCCATTCTGGCGCACGAACGTCTGTCCATCGTCGACGTCAACGCCGGTGCTCAGCCGCTGTACAACGTGAAGAAAACGCATATCCTGGCGGTTAACGGTGAAATTTATAACCATCAGGCGCTGCGCGCTGAATACGGCGATCGCTATCAGTTCCAGACCGGTTCCGACTGCGAAGTTATCCTTGCACTGTATCAGGAAAAAGGCCCAGAGTTTCTGGATGACCTGCAAGGCATGTTTGCTTTTGCTCTGTACGACAGCGAGCAGGACGCTTATCTGATCGGTCGCGATCATATCGGGATCATCCCGCTGTATATGGGTTACGACGAGCACGGTAACTTCTACGTTGCGTCTGAAATGAAAGCTCTGGTTCCCGTGTGTCGCACGATCAAAGAATTCCCGGCCGGTAGCTATTTATGGAGTAAAGACGGCGAAATTCGTCAGTACTATCAGCGCGACTGGTTTGAATACGATGCGGTAAAAGACAACGTTACCGATAAAAACGAGTTGCGTCAGGCACTGGAAGATGCAGTGAAAAGCCACCTGATGTCAGATGTTCCTTATGGTGTATTGCTGTCCGGCGGTCTGGATTCATCCGTCATTTCCGCAATCACCAAAAAATACGCCGCGCGTCGTGTTGAAGATCAGGAGCGTAGCGAAGCCTGGTGGCCGCAGTTGCACTCCTTCGCCGTAGGCCTGGAAGGCGCTCCAGACCTGAAAGCCGCACAAGAGGTGGCGAACCATCTGGGTACTGTACACCATGAGATCCACTTCACCGTGCAGGAAGGTTTGGATGCTATCCGCGACGTGATTTATCACATCGAAACTTACGATGTTACGACGATTCGCGCCTCGACCCCGATGTACTTAATGTCGCGTAAAATTAAAGCGATGGGCATTAAAATGGTGCTGTCGGGCGAAGGTTCTGACGAAGTATTTGGCGGCTATCTCTATTTCCACAAAGCACCAGATGCAAAAGAGCTGCACGAAGAGACCGTGCGTAAGCTGCAGGCGCTGCATATGTTCGACTGTGCCCGTGCCAACAAAGCTATGTCGGCCTGGGGAGTGGAAGCTCGCGTGCCCTTCCTGGATAAGAAATTCCTTGATGTGGCGATGCGCATCAACCCGCAGGACAAAATGTGCGGCAACGGCAAAATGGAAAAACATGTTCTGCGTGAATGTTTTGAATCCTACCTGCCAGCAAGCGTTGCATGGCGTCAGAAAGAGCAGTTCTCCGATGGTGTCGGTTACAGCTGGATTGATACCCTGAAAGAGGTGGCCGCTGAGCAAGTTTCTGACCAACAACTGGAAACCGCCAGCTTCCGTTTCCCTTACAACACGCCATCATCTAAAGAAGCGTATTTGTACCGTGAGATTTTCGAAGAGCTGTTCCCGGTTGCGAGCGCTGCGGAATGTGTGCCTGGCGGGCCGTCTGTTGCCTGTTCTTCTGCCAAAGCAATTGAATGGGATGAGGCGTTTAAAACCATGAACGATCCTTCTGGTCGTGCGGTTGGCGTACATCAGTCCGCTTATAAATAAGTTAATCCTTAGAAAAGGGCCCTGCGGGGCTCTTTTTTATGTCTATTTTCTGTGCAAAAAAACAATTAATAACTAATAATTGCCGAATATTGCGTCATGCTGTTCGCAACCTAACCAAACAGTCACATTCCAGCTATTTTCAATGAAAAAGGGGTTGACGCTTCAAGGCTCAATACGCATAATGCGCCCCGCAACGCCGATAAGGTTACGCGAAAAAAAGATGGCTACGTAGCTCAGCTGGTTAGAGCACATCACTCATAATGATGGGGTCACAGGTTCGAATCCCGTCGTAGCCACCATCTTTTTTGCGGGAGTGGCGAAATTGGTAGACGCACCAGATTTAGGTTCTGGCGCCGCAAGGTGTGCGAGTTCAAGTCTCGCCTCCCGCACCATTCACCCGTAAGCGTTGCACGGATGGGGTATCGCCAAGCGGTAAGGCACCGGTTTTTGATACCGGCATTCCCTGGTTCGAATCCAGGTACCCCAGCCATTTTTTCTTCGATGTAGCGGTTCACCGCAACGGTCATTGGGGTATCGCCAAGCGGTAAGGCACCGGTTTTTGATACCGGCATTCCCTGGTTCGAATCCAGGTACCCCAGCCATCGAAGAATATGATAGTATCTGGCTACGTAGCTCAGCTGGTTAGAGCACATCACTCATAATGATGGGGTCACAGGTTCGAATCCCGTCGTAGCCACCATATTAAGGACGTATCGACTCGTTCGGTAAATCCAAAAAATTGTTGGGGTATCGCCAAGCGGTAAGGCTCTGGTTTCTGATACCAGCATTCCGAGGTTCGAATCCTCGTACCCCAGCCAATTTCAAAAAGCCGTCCATTCTGTGGATGCACCCGTTGGGGTATCGCCAAGCGGTAAGGCTCTGGTTTCTGATACCAGCATTCCGAGGTTCGAATCCTCGTACCCCAGCCATATTAAAAAAGCTCGCTTCGGCGAGCTTTTTGCTTTCCTGCATTTATTACCTGATGGCACTACGCTTACCAGGCCTACAACGTTCTCTGTAGGCCTGTCTGAATTACAATCCTAACGCGTACTTGAGTGCCTGGCGTTTCAACATACCGGCGCGCTCTGCGGCCATTAGCCCAAGATTACGCATGATACGCAGCGGCTGCAGGTTGTTGCTAAATCCTGCGTAGAACAGATCCATGCCGCTTTGCATGATGAAATTGTCAGTCATGCGACGGTTCTGATAGCGCTTCAGCACCGGCTGACTTGCCCAGGACTCACCGTAGCTGCGCGCATTCACCAGCACGTCAATTAGCGCATCCACATCACGGAACCCCAAATTAACGCCCTGCCCCGCCAGCGGATGAATGGTATGCGCGGCGTCACCCACCAGCGCCAGTCCTGGCTGCACATATTGCAGCGCGTGACGGCGCGTTAGCGGGAATGCCCCCGCTGCCACAGGCGTAACGTTACCGAGTCGCGATGGGAAATGTTTGGCGATCTCCGCCTGCAGTTGCGACATATTCAAACCTTGCAACTGGCGGATACGCGCCGGTGAGTCGTACCACACCAGCGAGGCCCAGTTATCAAACAGCGGTAAAAATGCGCGCGGACCGTCAGGGGTGAATTGCTGCCAGGTGCTGTCTCCCGGCGAATTCTCGCACTGCACGGTTATCAACATACAGGACTGCGCATACTGCCAGGCATGGATACCAATCCCGGCCATTTTCCGCACCTGAGAATTTGCGCCATCGGCGCCGATGACCAGCTTCGCGCTGATTTTTTCGCCACCAGCCAGCTCAAGCTCATGCCGATCGTTATGTTGATGCAGAGAGATCAGCGACGCAGGCACGCGCAGCGTGACTTTGGGGTGAACGTCCAGAGCCTGCCAGAGCGCCTGTTGCAGGACCGTGTTTTCCACCATATAGCCCAGCAAGGGCAGCTTAAGCTCGGCGGCATCAAACATCACATGGGCATTTTCCCATTCCCACGTTTCCAGACGACGGTAAGGATGGCTGCGCATCCCCTGAACCGTATCCCAGACGCCCAGCCCTTTCAGTAACGACACGGAGGCGGAGCTGATGGCCGAAATTCTGACATCAGGCTGTCCGTCAGCCACAAACGGCGCGGGAACGGCATGCTCAATGACCGTTACCGTAAATCCATGCTGCGCCAGTCCTAGCGCCAGCGCGCCGCCGACCATCCCCCCGCCGACAATGGCAATTTCCGTTGGTTGATTTGTCATGGTCAATTATCCTGTTACATGTATTGTGTAAGTTTACAGGATTTTTTACCCCTTGAGGCTGACATCCGTCATACTGGTCACAACCGCGCCAAAGCAGTACACTATGCGCCCTGCATTTCAGCCACAATTTCGCAAGAGCAAGTCGATGACCAAAAAACTCCATATTAAAACCTGGGGCTGTCAGATGAACGAATACGATTCATCGAAGATGGCCGATCTGCTGGATGCCACCCATGGGTATCAACTGACCGACGTGGCCGAAGAAGCGGATGTGCTGCTGCTGAATACCTGCTCTATCCGTGAGAAGGCTCAGGAAAAAGTCTTCCATCAGTTGGGCCGCTGGAAGCTGTTAAAAGAGAAAAACCCCAAGCTGATCATCGGTGTCGGTGGCTGTGTTGCGTCTCAGGAAGGCGACCATATTCGCCAACGCGCGCACTATGTCGATATTATTTTTGGGCCGCAAACCCTGCATCGTCTGCCGGAAATGATCAACAAAGTGCGTGGAAGCACCACCCGTAGCCCGGTGGTTGATATTAGTTTCCCGGAGATCGAAAAATTCGACCGCCTACCGGAACCGCGTGCTGAAGGTCCAAGCGCTTTCGTGTCAATCATGGAAGGTTGTAATAAATATTGTACTTACTGCGTGGTGCCATACACCCGCGGTGAGGAAGTAAGCCGTCCGGCGGACGATATCCTGTTTGAAATCGCCCAGCTTGCGGCGCAAGGCGTGCGTGAAGTGAACCTGCTGGGACAAAACGTGAACGCCTGGCGCGGTGAGAACTACGACGGCACGATCGGATCTTTTGCCGATCTGCTGCGGCTGGTCGCGGCGATCGATGGCATTGACCGTATCCGCTTCACCACCAGCCATCCGATCGAATTCACCGATGATATCATTGAAGTGTATCGTGACACGCCAGAACTGGTGAGCTTCCTGCACCTGCCGGTACAGAGCGGTTCAGATCGCGTACTGAACCTGATGGGACGCACCCATACCGCGCTGGAATATAAAGCGATCATCCGCAAACTGCGCGCAGCGCGTCCGGATATCCAGATTAGCTCCGACTTCATCGTTGGCTTCCCTGGCGAAACCACGCAGGATTTCGAGCAGACCATGAAGTTGATTGCAGACGTCAATTTTGACATGAGCTACAGCTTTATCTTCTCTGCGCGTCCTGGCACCCCTGCCGCCGATATGGTTGACGACGTGCCGGAAGAAGAGAAAAAACAGCGCCTGTATATTCTGCAGGAGCGTATTAACCAGCAAGCCATGGCCTGGAGCCGTCGCATGGTTGGCACGACCCAGCGCATTCTGGTTGAAGGCACATCGCGTAAAAGCATCATGGAACTGTCTGGCCGTACCGAAAATAACCGAGTGGTGAACTTTGAAGGCAACCCGGAAATGGTCGGTAAGTTCGTGGATGTAGAAATTACCGATGTCTGGACGAACTCCCTGCGCGGTAAAGTGGTGCGCACCGAAGACGAAATGGGTCTGCGCATCGCTGAATCCCCTGAGTCAGTTATTGCGCGTACCCGCAAAGAAAACGATCTGGGCGTCGGTATTTATCAGCCTTAATCTTCAATGCCCGATGGCGCTACGCTTGTCGGGCTTACTCTTCTGGGCTCGCTGCCCCGGCGGGCCTTGTAATCTACCTCATCATCCCCATATTTATCGCAATGCTTGCGCCTTTCCCCCATGGCGTGAATAATTTCCTTAGATGCCGGTAAATGTTCAGCGTCCGGCAAGACATGCAAAAGAGGAACAGTTTGAACATAGACACTCGTGAAATCACACTTGAACCCGCAGACAATGCCCGCCTGTTGAGCCTTTGCGGCCCATTTGATGACAACATCAAGCAGCTGGAACGTCGCCTCGGCATCGAAATTAACCGCCGTGATAACCACTTTAAGCTGACCGGTCGCCCAATTTGCGTCACCGCGGCGGCAGATATTTTACGTAGCCTGTACGTCGATACTGCCCCAATGCGCGGTCAGACGCAGGACATTGAGCCTGAACAAATTCATCTGGCAATTAAAGAAGCGCGAGTGCTTGAGCAAAGCGCAGACAGCGTGCCGGAATTTGGCAAAGCGGTGAACATCAAAACCAAACGCGGGGTAATTAAGCCGCGTACGCCGAACCAGGCACAATACATTGCGAATATCCTCGACCACGACATCACCTTTGGCGTTGGCCCTGCGGGTACGGGTAAAACGTATCTTGCGGTTGCCGCTGCGGTCGATGC
Source organism: Citrobacter sp. RHBSTW-01044 (assembly GCF_013781945.1). NCBI lineage: Bacteria > Pseudomonadati > Pseudomonadota > Gammaproteobacteria > Enterobacterales > Enterobacteriaceae > Citrobacter > Citrobacter sp. RHBSTW-01044. The sequence continues at coordinate 3,439,490 of NZ_CP056180.1, forward strand.
GCTTGAGCGTCAGGAGATCCGTCGAATTCTGCTGACCCGTCCGGCAGTGGAAGCGGGCGAAAAACTCGGCTTCCTGCCGGGTGACCTCAGCCAGAAAGTCGATCCCTACTTACGACCGCTGTATGACGCACTGTTCGAAATGCTCGGGTTTGAGAAGGTCGAAAAGCTGATTGAGCGTAACGTCATTGAAGTTGCGCCGCTGGCCTACATGCGCGGTCGTACGTTAAACGATGCGTTCATCATTCTTGATGAGAGCCAGAACACCACCATCGAACAGATGAAAATGTTCCTGACCCGTATCGGCTTTAACTCCAAAGCGGTTATCACCGGCGATATCACCCAGATTGACCTGCCGCGAAGCACCAAATCCGGTCTGCGTCATGCCATTGAAGTACTGGCTGAAGTCGACGAAATTAGTTTTAATTTCTTCCATAGCGAAGACGTGGTTCGCCACCCGGTGGTCGCCCGTATCGTCACGGCGTATGAAGCCTGGGAAGAAGCAGAACAGAAACGCAAAGCCGAGCTGGCTGCAGAACGCAAGCGCGAAGCTCAGGAGCAGGAACAAAAATGAGTCAGGTTATTCTCGATTTACAGCTGGCATGTGAAGACGAATCTGGTTTACCAACAGAAAGTCAGTTTCAGGGTTGGCTGGATGCGGTGATCCCACAGTTTCAGGAAGAGTCTGAAGTTACCATTCGTCTGGTCGATGACGCGGAAAGCCACGAGCTGAACCTGACCTATCGCGGGAAAGATAAATCAACCAACGTACTCTCTTTCCCGTTTGAAGCCCCGCCGGGCATTGAAATGCCGCTGCTGGGCGATTTGATCATCTGCCGTCAGGTAGTCGAGAAAGAAGCGCAGGAACAAGGCAAACCGCTTGAGGCCCACTGGGCGCATATGGTGGTGCACGGTAGCCTGCATTTACTCGGTTACGACCATATCGAAGACGATGAAGCGGAAGAGATGGAATCCCTCGAAACAGAGATTATGCTTGCTCTGGGCTATGAGGATCCGTACATTGCCGAGAAAGAATAAGCATTTCGAAATCTTGTAAGCCTGATAAGGCGCAGCCGCCATCAGGTATTGCGCCTTATCCGGCTTACCTGGTTTGAAGTACGATGAAGAGACATGCCGTCAACAGCTGAATATACGCATGACGAGCTTTGTATTAACTAACAAGAGAACCCATACGACGCCATGAGCGACGACAATTCACACAGTAGTGACACCTTAAACAGCAAAAAGGGATTTTTCTCCCTGTTACTGAGCCAACTTTTCCACGGTGAACCAAAAAACCGCGACGAACTGTTGGAGCTGATCCGTGATTCCGGGCAAAACGACCTTATCGATGAAGATACGCGCGATATGCTCGAAGGGGTGATGGATATTGCGGACCAACGCGTGCGCGACATCATGATCCCTCGCTCTCAGATGATTACCCTGAAACGCAACCAGACCCTGGACGAATGTCTCGATGTCATTATCGAGTCTGCCCACTCGCGTTTCCCGGTGATCAGCGAAGACAAAGATCACATTGAAGGGATTCTGATGGCCAAAGATCTGCTGCCGTTTATGCGCAGCGATGCCGAAGCCTTCAGCATGGAGAAAGTGTTACGCCAGGCGGTTGTCGTACCTGAAAGCAAGCGAGTTGACCGCATGCTGAAAGAGTTCCGCTCCCAGCGTTATCATATGGCTATCGTCATCGACGAATTCGGCGGTGTCTCAGGTCTGGTGACCATTGAGGACATCCTTGAACTGATCGTGGGTGAAATTGAAGATGAGTACGACGAAGAAGACGATATCGATTTCCGTCAGCTCAGTCGCCACACTTGGACCATTCGCGCTCTGGCGCCGATCGAAGACTTCAACGACGCTTTCGGTACCCATTTTAGCGACGAAGAAGTAGATACCATCGGCGGGCTGGTCATGCAGGCCTTTGGTCATCTGCCCGCGCGCGGGGAGACTATCGACATTGATGGTTACCAGTTCAAAGTGGCAATGGCCGACAGCCGTCGTATTATTCAGGTTCATGTCAGAATTCCGGACGACTCACCCCAGCCCAAACTGGACGAATAAACCCGAAACTGGATCTAAGACTACATGGCATTTGCCCCATTAATTGAACGCCAGCGCATTCGCCTGCTGCTGGCGTTATTATTCGGTGCCTGCGGGACGCTGGCTTTCTCTCCGTATGACATCTGGCCCGCTGCGATCGTTTCGCTGATGGGCCTGCAGGCTCTTACCTTCAATCGCCGTCCGCTCCAGTCTGCCGCAATCGGCTACTTCTGGGGATTGGGGCTGTTTGGCTCCGGCATCAACTGGGTTTACGTCAGCATCGCGCAGTTTGGCGGTATGCCGGGCCCCATTAATGTGTTCCTCGTGGTTCTGCTTGCCGCATACCTTTCCCTCTACACCGGCCTGTTTGCCGGCGTGTTGGCGCGTCTGTGGCCGAAAACCACCTGGATACGCGTGGCGATTGCCGCGCCGGTCGTCTGGCAAATAACCGAATTCCTGCGCGGCTGGGTACTGACCGGCTTCCCGTGGCTACAGTTCGGCTACAGTCAGATCGACGGTCCGTTAAAAGGGCTGGCTCCGGTGATGGGCGTTGAGGCGATTAACTTCCTGCTGATGGTGGTTAGCGGCCTGCTGGCGCTGGCGCTGGTGACGCGTAACTGGAAGCCGCTGATTGCCGCGCTAGTGCTCTTTGCTCTGCCCTTTCCGCTGCGCTATATCCAGTGGTACACGCTTGAGCCGGAAAAAACCACTCAGGTCTCGATGGTGCAGGGCGACATTCCGCAGTCGCTCAAATGGGATGAAGGTCAGTTACTCAACACCCTGAAGATTTATCTCGACGCCACCCAGCCTGAGATGGGCAAATCACAGCTGATCATCTGGCCAGAATCCGCTATTCCGGACCTGGAAATTAATCAGCAGCGTTTTCTGGGCATGATGGATGACCTGCTGAGATCGAAAAACAGCACGCTGATTACCGGTATCGTTGACGCACGGCTGAACAAGCAGAATCGTTACGACACCTACAACACCATCATCACGCTGGGTAAAGACAGCCCGTACAGTTACGACTCCAGCAACCGCTACAACAAAAACCATCTGGTACCGTTTGGCGAGTTCGTCCCGCTGGAATCGATCCTGCGCCCGTTAGCGCCGTTCTTTGACCTGCCAATGTCGTCTTTCAGCCGTGGGCCTTATGTGCAGCCACAGCTGCATGCGCACGGCTTTAAGCTGACGGCTGCCATCTGCTATGAAATCATTCTTGGCGAACAGGTACGGGATAATTTCCGCCCGGATACGGACTACCTGCTGACGATTTCCAACGATGCCTGGTTTGGTAAATCCATCGGCCCGTGGCAGCACTTCCAGATGGCGCGTATGCGTTCACTCGAGCTGGCGCGCCCTCTGCTGCGTAGCACCAACAACGGTATTACGGCGGTGATTGGTCCACAGGGTGAGATTCAGGCGATGATCCCGCAGTTTACCCGCCAGGTCCTGACCACCAGCGTGACGCCAACGACGGGCTTAACCCCTTATGCCCGTACCGGTAACTGGCCGCTCTGGCTGCTTACCGCGCTGTTTGGCTTTGGTGCGGTAGTAATGAGCCTGCGCCAGCGTCGTAAGTAACCTTCCTTTCCCGGCCGGATAACGTTTCGCTTATCCGGCCCACAAAACATTTCCCGCTCCCCATTCTGGCACGTCTATTGCTTTGTTCTACAAGACAAATGCAGTTTTGGCTGAATGTGCAACCTGGTCGCACCAACGTTGAGCGCCGGTAGCACCTGAAAAGTGCAACAAGATATTTTTGCCCCCAAATGGTGCGGCGCACCTCGCAAAAATAAACAATAAAACAGCAAATTCTTTACACTCATCCAAACTAAATGTTAACAAACATATACAAGACTGCACGTTTTAGTAGCAAACAATAACAACATCACAATGGGTATCAATGCGTCCCTGGCGCAGACGATAAAGGAGTTGGATATGCAATTACGTAAGCTCGCCACTGCCATGCTGGTCATGGGAATGTCCGCCGGTCTGGCGCACGCAGAAGACGCAGCACCAGCGGCAGGCAGCACGCTGGACAAGATCGCCAAAAACGGCGTGATTGTGGTCGGCCACCGTGAATCATCGGTACCGTTTTCTTACTACGATAACCAGCAAAAAGTGGTCGGTTATTCACAGGATTACTCCAACGCGATCGTTGAAGCCGTGAAGAAAAAGCTGAACAAGCCTGACCTGCAGGTGAAACTGATCCCGATTACTTCACAAAACCGTATCCCGCTACTGCAAAACGGCACCTTCGACTTTGAATGTGGCTCCACCACCAACAACGTCGAGCGCCAAAAACAAGCGGCTTTCTCTGACACCATTTTCGTCGTCGGTACTCGTCTGCTGGCGAAAAAAGGCGGCGACGTCAAAGATTTCGCCGATCTGAAAGGTAAAGCCGTAGTCGTGACCTCGGGTACCACCTCAGAGGTGCTGCTGCACAAGCTGAATGAAGAACAAAAAATGGATATGCGCATCATCAGCGCGAAAGACCACGGTGACTCTTTCCGTACTCTGGAAAGCGGCCGCGCCGTTGCCTTTATGATGGATGACGCCCTGCTGGCTGGCGAGCGCGCGAAGGCGAAGAAACCAGACAACTGGGAGATCGTCGGCAAGCCACAGTCTCAGGAAGCTTACGGCTGCATGCTGCGTAAAGATGACCCTCAGTTCAAAAAGCTGATGGATGACACTATCGCCAAGGCGCAGACCTCAGGCGAAGCTGAGAAATGGTTTGATAAGTGGTTTAAAAATCCAATTCCACCGAAGAACCTGAACATGAATTTCGAACTGTCAGACGAGATGAAAGCCCTGTTCAAAGAACCGAATGATAAAGCGCTTAACTAATTAATTAGAAGAGTACACAAAACCTTTCAAGTTATATCGAGGCGGCAACTGAGCGAATTCCCGGGCGCTTACATGAGTAAGTAACCGGGATGAATAAAGGCAGCCAACAACGAGATATCTTGAAGGATGAAGTGTAATCAGGGAGGCTTCCCCTCCCTCTCGATTGCTACTCAGCACGGACAGACTATAAGCCTGATGGTCGTTCCCCATCAGGCCTGAAAACCGCAAAACGCTGAATAACAATCTTCGGGGGTAGCGCTGCTACCCTTTTTTTTCTGGAGTAGATTTATGTCTATAGACTGGAACTGGGGTATTTTTTTACAACAAGCCCCGTTCGGCAACACCACCTATCTCGGCTGGCTCTGGAGTGGTTTCCAGGTCACTGTCGCGTTATCTATCACCGCCTGGGTTATCGCTTTCCTCATCGGCTCTTTATTCGGCATCTTACGTACCGTACCAAATCGTTTCCTTTCCGGGATCGGTACGCTGTACGTCGAGCTGTTTCGTAACGTTCCGCTCATCGTCCAGTTTTTTACCTGGTATCTGGTCATTCCTGAACTGCTGCCGGAAAACATCGGGATGTGGTTTAAGTCAGAACTGGATCCCAACATTCAGTTCTTCCTCTCATCCATGCTTTGTCTGGGGCTGTTTACCGCTGCGCGCGTCTGCGAACAGGTTCGTGCCGCTATTCAGTCTCTGCCTCGCGGGCAGAAAAATGCCGCGCTGGCGATGGGGCTGACGTTGCCGCAGGCCTACCGCTATGTTCTGCTGCCAAACGCTTACCGCGTGATTGTTCCGCCAATGACCTCAGAGATGATGAACCTGGTAAAGAACTCCGCGATCGCCTCCACTATCGGCCTGGTCGATATGGCTGCGCAAGCGGGTAAACTACTGGATTACTCCGCCCACGCATGGGAATCGTTTACGGCTATCACTCTGGCCTACGTACTGATTAACGCCGTCATCATGCTGGTGATGAATCTCGTCGAACGCAAAATCCGCCTGCCTGGCAATTTGGGAGGCAAATAATGTACGAATTTGACTGGAGTTCTATCGTCCCTTCCCTGCCGTATCTGCTGGATGGGCTGATCATCACGCTGAAAATCACCGTCACGGCAGTCGTCATTGGTATCGTCTGGGGGACCATCCTTGCAGTAATGCGTCTGTCCAGCTTCGCGCCAATTGCCTGGTTTGCGAAGGGCTACGTCAACGTATTCCGCTCCATTCCGCTGGTGATGGTGCTGCTGTGGTTCTACCTGATTGTGCCCGGCTTCCTGCAAAACGTGCTGGGTCTGTCGCCAAAAACCGATATTCGCCTGATCTCAGCGATGGTCGCATTTTCGATGTTTGAAGCCGCGTACTATTCCGAGATTATCCGCGCCGGTATCCAGAGTATTTCTCGCGGGCAGTCCAGTGCCGCGCTGGCGCTGGGGATGACCCATTGGCAGTCGATGAAGCTCATCATTCTGCCGCAGGCATTTCGCGCGATGGTGCCGCTGCTGCTTACCCAGGGCATCGTACTCTTCCAGGATACCTCGCTGGTCTATGTATTGAGTCTGGCAGACTTCTTCCGTACCGCCTCCACCATTGGCGAGCGTGACGGCACGCAGGTTGAAATGATCCTGTTTGCTGGTGCCGTTTATTTTGTATTCAGTCTGAGCGCATCGTTGTTGGTCAGCTATTTGAAGAAAAGGACAGTTTAATGATTACCCTGAAAAATGTTTCTAAATGGTATGGTCACTTTCAGGTGCTGACCGACTGCTCCACGGAAGTGAAAAAAGGTGAAGTGGTGGTGGTCTGCGGCCCGTCAGGTTCAGGTAAATCAACGCTTATCAAAACGGTGAACGGGCTGGAGCCGGTACAACAGGGCGTCATCACCGTTGATGGTACCGTGGTGAATGATAAAAAGACCGATCTGGCCAAACTGCGCTCTCGCGTTGGCATGGTGTTCCAGCACTTTGAACTGTTCCCGCATCTGTCGATTATTGAGAACCTGACTCTGGCGCAGGTAAAAGTGCTTAAACGCGATAAAAAGCCGGCCCGCGACAAAGCGCAAAAGTTACTGGAACGCGTTGGTCTGTCAGCGCATGCCGAGAAGTTTCCAGCTCAGCTCTCCGGGGGCCAGCAACAGCGTGTCGCCATCGCCCGGGCGCTGTGCATGGATCCTATCGCCATGCTATTTGACGAACCGACGTCAGCGCTCGACCCAGAAATGATCAACGAAGTACTGGACGTCATGGTTGAACTGGCCAATGAAGGGATGACCATGATGGTGGTTACCCACGAAATGGGCTTTGCGCGTAAAGTGGCGAACCGGGTGATCTTCATGGATGAAGGGAAGATTGTTGAAGACTCACCGAAAGAAGAGTTCTTCGCTAATCCAAAATCAGACCGTGCCAAAGACTTCCTCGCGAAAATCCTGCACTAATTTTGCTGGCGCGCACCTCCATGTGCGCGCCACCTCACGATTTATCTCTTCACTTCTCGAAACAGGCACAGCCCAGCGTTAACCTTGTCACAAAGTCCCACTTACAAGGAGCAACAATGGCACTTCCTATCCTGTTTGATTGCGATCCAGGTCATGACGACGCTATCGCAATTGTTCTCGCCCTCGCTTCACCTGAACTGGATGTGAAAGCGATAACCTCCTCTGCCGGTAACCAGACCCCCGACAAAACGCTGCGTAACGTATTGCGTATGTTAACGTTGCTCAACCGCACGGATATCCCAGTGGCCGGTGGCGCAGTCAAACCGCTGATGCGCGACCTGATAATTGCCGATAACGTCCACGGTGAGAGCGGGCTTGATGGCCCAGCGCTGCCTGAACCCGCTTTTGCTCCACAGGACTGTACCGCCGTGGAATTGATGGCGAAAACCCTGCGTAACAGTCAGGAACCGGTGACGATTGTCTCCACCGGGCCGCAAACTAACGTGGCATTGCTACTGAATAGCCATCCTGAACTGCACCCCAAAATCGCCCGTATCGTGATCATGGGTGGTGCAATGGGCCTCGGAAACTGGACGCCCGCCGCTGAGTTCAACATCTTCGTGGATCCAGAAGCCGCTGAGATCGTGTTCCAGTCGGGCATTCCGGTGGTGATGGCTGGACTGGATGTCACGCATAAAGCGCAAATACATCGTGAAGATACCGAACGGTTCCGCGCTATCGGCAATCCCATTTCGACAATCGTTGCTGAACTACTCGACTTCTTCTTTGAATATCACAAAGATGAAAAATGGGGATTCATTGGCGCGCCGCTGCACGATCCATGCACCATTGCCTGGCTGCTGAAACCTGAACTGTTTACCACCGTTGAACGCTGGGTTGGTGTGGAAACTCAGGGCAAATACACCCAGGGAATGACCGTGGTTGATTACTACTTCCTGAGCGGCAATAAGCCAAACGCCACCGTAATGGTGGACGTGGATCGCGAAGGTTTTGTCGATCTGCTGGCAGAACGGTTGAAGTTTTACGCCTAATGCGTAGGCCGGATAAGACGCAGCGCGTCGCATCCGGCAACATTATCACGGCTCAAACGGTCGACGCTGGAACTGATCGTGTCCGCATTTCGGGCATAGCGGCAGCACATCAGGAGTGTACACCGCTAAATGGAAGTGGCACTTCTCGCAGACCAGATTGCCCAACCCGACCACCTCGCCGCTGTGATAAACCCCGTGATGGCTGAGGTCCTGGAACACTTCGCGCCATTCGAGCTGCGTTTTATCGGTAATATCGGCCAGTTCCTGCCAGATACTCTCTTTGATAACCCGCATAAAGACGCTGTCGGTCTCCTCATCGAGGCTTTCTTCATAGCTCAGAGCAAACTCTTCCAGGTCGCGTCTGACGGCCCGGGTGAGCTCTTCCACCTCGGTGCGCGTTAACTCCCCGGTCTGCATAACGCGCTGACGCGCCTGTTCCACCAACGCATCAATATCGCGTTCGCCATTACGCAGGCGTTCACTCAGTGAAGCCACCAGTTCACGGTAATATTGAGCAACCTTGTTCATCGCTTCGCCTCCTGGGTCGTTAACTGTCTATAATAATAGACGTTATTTACGCTACGCTTTGCAAGACTGTCCACAGAGTGTGTAAATTCGTGCAAGAATTATCCTTACGGGAATTCAACGTTGAATGCGCGAAAGGCTGTTTTGGCGCGGGCGTTTGGGCTATGCTATGCGGATCTAAAACACCACATCTAGAGCTACGTTTGTAGCTGTATTGAAAACAGGACCACTGGCTGCCATGCAAGAGCAATACCGCCCGGAAGAGATAGAATCCAAAGTACAGCTTCACTGGGATGAGAAGCGCACATTTGAAGTTACCGAAGACGAGAGCAAAGAGAAGTATTACTGCCTGTCTATGCTTCCCTATCCTTCTGGTCGACTACACATGGGCCACGTCCGTAACTACACCATCGGCGACGTGATTGCCCGCTATCAGCGCATGCTGGGCAAAAACGTACTTCAGCCAATTGGCTGGGATGCGTTCGGCCTGCCTGCCGAAGGTGCAGCGGTCAAAAACAACACCGCCCCGGCACCGTGGACGTATGACAACATTACATACATGAAAAACCAGCTCAAAATGCTGGGTTTCGGTTACGACTGGAGCCGTGAGCTGGCGACCTGCACCCCGGAATACTACCGCTGGGAACAGAAGTTCTTCACCGAGCTGTACAAAAAAGGGCTGGTGTACAAGAAAACGTCTGCCGTTAACTGGTGCCCGAACGACCAGACCGTACTGGCGAACGAACAGGTTATCGACGGCTGCTGCTGGCGTTGCGATACCAAAGTTGAGCGTAAAGAGATCCCGCAGTGGTTCATCAAAATCACCGCTTACGCTGACGAACTGCTGCGCGACCTGGATAATCTGGATCACTGGCCTGACACCGTGAAAACGATGCAGCGCAACTGGATTGGCCGCTCTGAAGGCGTGGAAATCACCTTCGATGTGAACGGTTACGACAACACGCTGACCGTCTACACCACACGCCCGGACACCTTTATGGGTGCGACCTACCTGGCCGTTGCTGCAGGTCATCCGCTGGCGCAGAAAGCCGCTGAAAATAACCCAGAACTGGCTGCCTTCATTGACGAATGCCGCAACACCAAGGTTGCTGAAGCCGAAATGGCGACCATGGAGAAGAAAGGCGTCGACACTGGTTTCAAAGCCGTTCACCCGCTGACTGGCGAAGAGATCCCGGTTTGGGCGGCAAACTTCGTGCTGATGGAATACGGTACAGGCGCAGTTATGGCCGTTCCGGGTCACGATCAGCGCGATTACGAATTTGCGACCAAATATGGCCTGACCATCAAGCCGGTAATTCTGACCGCTGAAGGCGCAGAGCCGGATCTGTCTGAACAAGCGCTGACCGAAAAAGGCGTGCTGTTTAACTCCGGTGAGTTTGACGGCCTCGACTTCGAAGCGGCCTTCAACGCTATTGCTGACAAGCTGGTAGCTAAAGGCGTGGGTGAGCGTAAAGTTAACTATCGTCTGCGTGACTGGGGTGTTTCCCGTCAGCGTTACTGGGGCGCGCCGATTCCGATGGTGACGCTGGAAGACGGTACCGTCCTGCCAACGCCAGAAGACCAACTGCCGGTTATTTTGCCGGAAGACGTAGTCATGGACGGCATTACCAGCCCAATCAAAGCCGATCCAGAGTGGGCGAAAACCACCGTTAACGGTATGCCTGCGCTGCGTGAAACTGACACCTTCGATACCTTTATGGAGTCGTCCTGGTACTACGCGCGCTACACCTGCCCGCAGTATCAGGAAGGTATGCTGGATTCCGACGCGGCGAACTACTGGCTGCCGGTTGATATCTACATTGGCGGTATTGAACACGCCATCATGCACCTGCTCTACTTCCGCTTCTTCCACAAACTGATGCGCGACGCAGGCATGGTCAACTCTGATGAACCAGCTAAACAGCTGCTGTGTCAGGGGATGGTTCTGGCCGATGCGTTCTACTACGTTGGCGCCAACGGCGAACGTAACTGGGTTTCTCCGGTTGATGCCATCGTTGAGCGTGACGAAAAAGGTCGTATCGTCAAGGCTAAGGACGCAGAAGGCCATGAACTGGTGTATACCGGCATGAGCAAGATGTCCAAGTCAAAAAATAACGGTATCGACCCGCAGGTCATGGTTGAACGCTACGGCGCCGACACCGTACGTCTGTTCATGATGTTCGCTTCTCCGGCTGATATGACGCTGGAATGGCAGGAATCCGGCGTTGAAGGGGCGAACCGCTTCCTGAAACGTGTCTGGAAACTGGTTTACGAACATACGTCCCAGGGAGATGTTGCTGCCCTGAACGTTGATGTGTTGAGCGAAGATCAAAAAGCGCTGCGTCGCGACGTGCATAAAACCATTGCTAAAGTCACCGATGATATCGGTCGTCGTCAGACCTTTAACACCGCGATTGCGGCGATTATGGAGCTGATGAACAAGCTGGCGAAAGCACCGCAGGCAGACGAGCAGGACAGAGCCCTGATGCAGGAAGCATTGCTGGCTGTTGTACGCATGCTCAACCCGTTCACCCCACACGTTTGCTTCACCCTGTGGCAGGCGCTGAAAGGCGAAGGCGATATCGACAACGCGCCGTGGCCGGTGGCGGACGAAGCAGCAATGGTTGAAGACTCAACGCTGGTTGTGGTTCAGGTAAACGGCAAAGTACGTGGCAAAATCACCGTTCCGGTAAACGCCACTGAAGAGCAGGTTCGTGAACGTGCTGGCCAGGAGCATCTGGTGGCAAAATATCTTGATGGCGTTACCGTACGTAAAGTGATTTATGTACCGGGTAAACTCCTCAATCTGGTCGTTGGCTAAGCGCGGGAGGAAGCGTGCGACTTCTGACAACATTGTTGTTATCGCTGGCGGTGCTTGTCACCGCCGGGTGTGGCTGGCATCTGCGTAGTACTACGCAGGTTCCACCCTCAATGAAAACCATGATCCTGAACTCTGGCGATCCGAACGGCCCGTTAAGCCGCGCGGTGCGTAATCAGCTGCGTCTGAACGGCGTTACGCTGCTTGAAGACGGTACCATGCGTAAAGATGTGACGTCCTTACGTCTGGGTGCGGTCAGCCTTTCGCAAGATACGGCATCGGTATTCCAGAACGGTCAAACGGCTGAATACCAGATGGTGATGTCCGTAAGTGCTACTGTGCTGATTCCAGGTCATGATATTTACCCAATCAGCGCCAAAGTTTATCGTTCGTTCTTTGACAACCCACAGGCTGCACTGGCGAAGGATAACGAGCAGGACATGATCATAAAAGAGATGTATGACAAAGCGGCTGAACAGTTGATTCGTAAGCTGCCAAGCGTACATCTGGCCGATACTCAGTCATCCAATGCTGATGCTGAGCCTGCGGTGAATAAAACCGCAGCGCCTGCGTCATCTCCGGCGCGTGTCTCCACCACGCTGGGTAACTGATGCTCAAGTTGTACCCTGAACAACTCCGCGCACAGCTCAATGAAGGGCTGCGCGCGGCGTATTTACTCTTGGGCAACGATCCCCTCTTATTGCAGGAAAGCCAGGATGCCATCCGTCAGGCTGCCGCAACGCAAGGATTCGAAGAACACCACGCCTTCACTCTGGACAACAGCACCGACTGGGGAGAGATATTTTCACTCTGCCAGGCGATGAGCCTGTTTGCCAGCCGTCAAACCCTGCTTCTGCAGTTGCCTGAAAATGGCCCTAATGCCGCCATTAATGAACAGCTCGCGTCACTCGTCACTCTGTTACATGACGATCTGCTGCTGATGGTTCGCGGCAACAAACTCACCAGGGCACAGGAAAACGCCGCATGGTATACGGTGCTTGCGAATAACGCGGTGCAGGTAAGCTGCCAGACGCCGGAACAAGCACAGCTTCCTCGCTGGGTTGCCGCCAGGGCGAAACTTAACAACCTGCAACTGGATGACGCGGCCAATCAGCTTTTGTGCTATTGCTATGAAGGTAATTTGTTAGCACTGGCGCAAGCGCTGGAACGATTAGCGTTGCTTTGGCCTGACGGCAAACTAACGCTGCCTCGCGTAGAGAAAGCGGTTAACGATGCCGCGCACTTTACCCCATTCCACTGGGTAGACGCGCTGCTGATGGGCAAAAGCAAACGCGCGCTGCACATTCTGCAGCAGCTACGCCTGGAAGGTAGCGAGCCGGTTATTTTGCTGCGTACAATACAGCGTGAGTTGCTGTTGCTGGTTAACTTAAAACGGCAGTCGGCCCATACGCCTTTGCGCACGTTGTTTGATAAACACCGGGTGTGGCAAAATCGCCGGGGCATGATGGGAGATGCGTTAAACCGGCTGAACCCGGCGCAACTGCGTCAGGCTGTTACGCTTTTAACGCGTACGGAAATTACGCTTAAACAAGACTATGGTCAGTCAGTGTGGGCGGAACTTGAGGGGCTTTCCCTTTTGCTCTGTCATAAATCGCTGGCCGATGTTTTTATTGATGGTTGATATGAAATCATTGCAGGCTCTGTTCGGTGGCACCTTTGATCCGGTGCATTACGGTCATCTTAAACCGGTTGAAATTCTGGCGAATCTGATTGGCCTTTCCCGGGTCATCATCATGCCCAATAACGTGCCGCCACATCGTGCGCAGCCCGAAGCGTCCGGTGAGCAACGTAAGCGTATGGTTGAACTGGCCATTGCTGATAAGCCGCTGTTTTCCCTGGATGAACGCGAGCTGAAACGCGATACCGCCTCCTACACCGCGCAAACGCTAAAAGAGTGGCGCGAGGAGCAAGGCCCGAACGTGCCATTAGCGTTTATCATTGGTCAGGATTCGCTGCTTACCTTCCCTTCCTGGCATGACTACCACACGATTCTGGGTAATACCCATCTCATCGTGTGCCGACGTCCGGGCTATCCACTCGAAATGGCGCAGGAAAAACACCAGCAATGGCTGGAGGATCATCTGACCCATTCAGCAGATGACCTGCACAACCTGCCTTGCGGGAAAATTTACCTGGCCGAAACGCCGTGGTTTAACATCTCCGCCACGCTCATCCGTGAGCGCCTGGAAAAGGGCGAGCCGTGCGACGACCTGATGCCAGACGCGGTGCTTGACTATATCAATCAACAGGGACTGTACCGCTAAGCGCCTTGCGTAAGGCCGTCAGCAGGCGGTTATTCTCTTCCTGGCTGCGAACGGCTACCCGATAATAGCGCGCATCCAGCCCCGGATAATTGGCGCAACTGCGAATCAAGACATGCTGTTTCAGCAACGCAAGTTGCAGATCAATATCCGCACGATCGCAGCGTAATAAACGATAATTTGCCCGGCCGGGATACGCCGTCAGGCCGGGCAGATCTTGCAGTTGTTGATCAAACCGCTCCCCCTCTTGTTCCAGCCATTTCCACGTCGCCCGCTGATACGCGCTATCGCGTAAGATAATCTCGCCTGCCAGGGCAGCAAACGCATTAATTGACCACGGCATTTGTTGGCTGCGCATCTGTGCAACCGCCTGTTCGTTACTGTTGACCAGATACCCCAGACGCAGTCCCGGGATCGCATAGAACTTGGTGAGCGAACGCAGCACCCAAATATGCGGGTTCTCGTGCAGTAACGGGATAAACCCCGACTCCCCGGCAATAAAATCGATAAACGCTTCATCAAGGATCAGGGCGATCCCCAGCGACTCGCAACGCGTGGCAATTTCACGCAGCAGGCGGGTTTCAGGCAACAACCCGGTGGGATTATTGGGCGTACAGAGAAACAGGCAGTCCAGCTCAGGCGTTAACGCATCGAGGATCGCATCGGTAAGCTGCCAACCATCGTCTTCGCACAGCGCAAACTCATGGATCGTACAGTCTCCCCATTGCAGCGCCCGACGATATTCCGCAAATCCGGGCGTCACGATCATCGCGTGGCGTGGCTTCAGGCCATGCACCAGGGTAAAAATGGATTCGGTTTCACCGTTCCCGGCCAGGATCCACGAGGACGGAATTTGATGATGCTCCGCCAGCGCGGCATGCAGTTGCGCGTAATCGATATCCGGGTAACGCTCCGTGCAGTCCAGATTGTCGATAATCGCCCGTTTTAAACTTACTGGCATACCCAGCGGGTTAATATTCGCGCTAAAATCCAGCAACTGCTCAGGCAAGATGCCCAACAATTCGGCGGCTTCTCGGGTGTTACCGCCATGTGCGCTCTTCAATAAAGACATCGTGCCGCTCCACGTAAAAAAGGGTATTTTAGTGAAAAATCACTGCGCAATCAGGGCAAACATCATATTTTGTGCGAATAGCCTCACGAGGAAAACATGAGACTCTGGTTAGTACGTCATGGCGAAACCGAAGCCAATGTCGCTGGTTTATATAGCGGCCACGCCCCCACACCGCTAACGGAACGGGGGATCGCTCAGGCACAAACGCTGGGTACGCTGTTACGCAATGTCCCTGTCGACAACGTTCTGTGCAGCGAACTGGAACGCGCCCGCCATACAACGCAGTTGATTCTGGCAGAACGTGAAGTTCCTGTGCGCAACATGCCTGAGCTTAATGAGATGTTTTTTGGTGACTGGGAAATGCGTCACCATCGCGATCTGGCGCGCGAAGACGCCGAAAATTACGCCGTGTGGTGTAACGACTGGCAGAATGCGACGCCCACCAATGGCGAAGGTTTTCAGACGTTTTCCCAGCGAGTGGAACGTTTCATTGCCCAGCTTGCTGATTATAAAGCGTGCCAAAATCTGCTGGTGGTGAGTCATCAAGGCGTGCTGAGCGTGTTGATCGCCCGTCTGCTGTCCATGCCCGCTGCGGCAATGTGGCATTTCCGCGTCGAACAAGGCTGCTGGAGCGCAATTGATTTTTGTGACGATTTTGCGGTTCTGAAAGTGCTTAACAGCCGGGCCGTATGGCGCGACGGGGAGTGAAAGCGCTGTTTTTTATGCCGAAGGGCCTCTCTCCCATTGACACCCCATGACAGGCTGTTATTCTCCGCAGCCTGACTTTTCCCGCCCTTCAGAGCTTTGCAGAAATTGTTTTACAAAAATGGCGATGCATTCTGTGGCGTGGGGTGGGATGATAGCGCACTTCACAAGCGCATTCGGAGACATTTGTCCCGATATCGCCTCTGGTTCAGGTATACTAACAGACGTTTTTAACTCTTTTCACCCAGGGGGAACACTTGCAGGGTAAAGCACTCCAGGATTTTGTAATCGACAAAATTGATGACCTGAAAGGTCAAGACATCATCGCCTTAGACGTTCAGGGCAAATCCAGCATCACTGATTGCATGATTATCTGCACCGGTACATCCAGCCGTCACGTTATGTCTATTGCAGACCACGTGGTCCAGGAGTCCCGCACTGCTGGCCTGCTGCCGCTCGGCGTGGAAGGCGAGAACGTCGCTGACTGGATCGTCGTTGACCTCGGCGATGTGATTGTCCACGTGATGCAGGAAGAGAGTCGTCGCCTGTATGAACTGGAAAAACTCTGGAGTTAATGCGTGAAGCTGCAACTTGTCGCTGTGGGTACGAAAATGCCTGACTGGGTACAAACCGGATTTACCGAGTATCTCCGTCGGTTTCCGAAAGATATGCCCTTTGAGCTGATCGAAATCCCGGCAGGAAAGCGCGGCAAGAACGCGGACATTAAACGCATTCTCGACAAAGAGGGTGAGCAGATGCTGGCTGCCGCAGGCAAAAACCGCATCGTCACCCTTGATATCCCGGGTAAACCCTGGGACACGCCGCAGCTGGCGACCGAACTGGAGCGCTGGAAACTGGACGGTCGTGACGTCAGTCTGTTAATTGGCGGGCCGGAAGGTCTCTCTCCTGCCTGTAAAGCCGCAGCGGAACAAAGCTGGTCACTCTCTGCATTAACCCTTCCACACCCTCTTGTTCGGGTTCTGGTTGCGGAGAGTCTGTACAGGGCGTGGAGCATTACCACCAACCATCCTTATCACCGTGAGTGATCATTGATTCTTGAGTAGATTAAGCAGCGGATGAAACTACAGAATTCTTTTCGCGACTATTCGGCTGAGTCCGCGCTGTTTGTGCGCCGGGCGCTGGTCGCTTTTTTGGGGATTTTGCTGCTAACCGGCGTGCTGATCGCCAACCTTTATAATCTGCAAATCGTTCGCTTCACTGATTATCAGACCCGTTCGAACGAAAACCGCATCAAACTGGTGCCTATCGCGCCGAGTCGCGGCATCATTTATGACCGCAACGGAATTCCTCTCGCCCTTAACCGCACCATTTATCAGATAGAAATGATGCCGGAAAAGGTAGACAACATTCAGGATACCCTCGACGCGCTGCGTAACGTCGTAGACCTGACGGACGACGATATTGCTGCCTTTAAAAAAGAGCGCGCCCGTTCACACCGTTTCACCTCAATTCCGGTAAAAACCAACCTGACTGAAGTTCAGGTCGCACGCTTTGCCGTGAATCAATATCGCTTTCCTGGGGTCGAAGTTAAAGGCTATAAACGCCGCTATTACCCATACGGCTCTGCGCTGACCCACGTAATTGGCTACGTATCGAAGATCAACGATAAAGACGTAGACCGCCTGGACAAAGACGGCAAACTGGCTAACTACGCGGCAACGCATGACATCGGCAAGCTGGGTATTGAACGTTATTATGAGGACGTGCTTCACGGCCAAACCGGGTATGAAGAAGTTGAAGTGAACAACCGCGGCCGCGTCATTCGCCAGCTGAAAGAAGTAGCGCCGCAGGCCGGGCACGATATCTATCTCACCCTTGATTTGAAACTCCAGCAGTATATTGAAACGCTGCTGGCGGGCAGTCGTGCCGCCGTGGTGGTTACCGACCCGCGTACCGGTGGCGTTCTGGCGCTGGTATCTATGCCGAGCTATGACCCGAATCTGTTCGTGGATGGTATCTCCAGTAAAGATTACTCCGGGTTGCTCAATGACCCGAACACCCCCTTGGTTAACCGCGCCACACAGGGTGTTTACCCCCCTGCTTCGACGGTTAAACCTTACGTTGCGGTTTCTGCGTTAAGCGCAGGCGTCATCACCCGCAATACCGGCCTGTTCGATCCGGGCTGGTGGCAGCTACCGGGCTCTGAAAAACGTTACCGCGACTGGAAAAAGTGGGGGCACGGCCATCTGAACATCACCCGCTCACTGGAAGAGTCCGCGGATACGTTTTTCTATCAAATCGCCTATGATATGGGGATTGACCGGCTTTCAGAGTGGATGAGCAAATTTGGCTACGGCAAATATACGGGCATCGATCTTGCCGAAGAGCGCTCCGGCAATATGCCAACCCGCGAGTGGAAGCAAAAACGGTTTAAAAAGCCATGGTATCAGGGTGATACCATTCCCGTCGGCATCGGCCAGGGTTACTGGACAGCAACCCCAATCCAGATGAGTAAAGCGCTGATGATCCTTATCAACGACGGTTTGATAAAAGTCCCGCATCTGCTGATGAGCACGGCAGAAAACGGCAAGCAGGTGCCGTGGGTACAGCCACACGAACCACCCGTTGGCGATATTCATTCTGGTTACTGGGAAATCGCGAAAGACGGTATGTACGGTGTTGCGAACCGCCCTAACGGAACTGCGCATAAGTATTTTGCTGGCGCGCCTTACAAAATTGCGGCGAAATCCGGTACCGCGCAGGTCTTTGGCCTGAAAGCTAATGAAACCTATAACGCGCATAAGATCGCCGAGCGTTTACGTGACCACAAGCTGATGACGGCCTTCGCCCCCTATGATAAACCCCAGGTCGCTGTCGCCATGATCCTTGAAAACGGCGGTGCGGGTCCGGCGGTGGGTACCATTATGCGCCAGATCCTTGACCATATTATGTTGGGCGACAACAACACCAATCTGCCTGCGGAAAACCCAGCGGTTGCAGCAGCGGAGGACCAATAATCGTGACGGATAATCCGAACAAAAAAACATTCTGGGACAAAATCCACATAGATCCCACAATGTTGCTTATTTTGCTGGCTCTGCTGGTTTACAGCTCACTGGTCATCTGGAGCGCCAGCGGCCAGGATATTGGCATGATGGAGCGCAAAGTCGGCCAGATCGCAATGGGCCTGGTCATCATGGTAGTGATGGCGCAAATTCCCCCCCGGGTGTATGAGGGCTGGGCGCCCTATCTCTATATCTTTTGCATCATTCTGTTGGTGGCGGTAGACGCCTTCGGCGCCATTTCCAAAGGTGCGCAGCGCTGGCTGGATTTGGGTATCGTGCGTTTTCAGCCTTCTGAAATTGCCAAAATCGCCGTGCCGCTGATGGTTGCGCGCTTTATTAACCGTGACGTTTGCCCACCATCGCTAAAAAATACCGCCATTGCGCTGGTGCTGATTTTTATGCCCACGCTGCTGGTCGCCGCCCAACCAGACCTCGGCACTTCAATTCTGGTCGCCCTTTCCGGTCTGTTTGTCTTGTTCCTTTCTGGTTTGAGCTGGCGCTTAATCGGCGTTGCGGTGGTTCTGGTCGCGGCGTTTATCCCGATACTGTGGTTCTTCTTGATGCATGATTACCAGCGTCAGCGCGTCATGATGCTGCTCGACCCGGAAACCGATCCGCTGGGCGCGGGTTATCACATAATTCAGTCTAAAATTGCTATTGGCTCCGGCGGGTTACGCGGCAAAGGCTGGCTGCATGGTACACAATCGCAGCTTGAGTTTTTACCCGAACGCCACACCGACTTTATCTTTGCTGTCTTAGCGGAAGAGCTGGGTCTGGTGGGGATCTTGATTCTGTTGACGCTCTACATTTTGCTGATTATGCGCGGATTATGGATCGCTGCCCGCGCGCAAACTACCTTTGGTCGCGTCATGGCGGGTGGCTTAATGTTGATATTATTCGTTTATGTCTTCGTAAATATTGGTATGGTGAGCGGTATTCTGCCCGTGGTTGGGGTTCCACTCCCACTGGTCAGTTACGGAGGCTCGGCACTTATCGTGCTGATGGCCGGGTTCGGGATTGTTATGTCGATCCACACCCATAGAAAAATGTTGTCGAAAAGCGTGTAAGGGGTACGCAATGCGTAAGCAGTGGCTTGGTATCTGCATCGCAGCAGGAATGCTCGCGGCGTGTTCGAGTGATGATGGTCAGCAACAGGTTGCTGTCGCGCCGCAGCCTGCGGTGTGTAATGGTCCGATTGTTGAAATCAGCGGGGCCGATCCGCGCTTTGAACCCCTGAACCCAACGGCGAATCAGGACTACCAGCGTGATGGTAAAAGCTACAAAATCGTGCAGGATCCCTCCCGCTTTAGCCAGGCCGGACTTGCCGCTATCTATGATGCGGAACCAGGAAGCAACTTAACCGCGTCTGGCGAAGCGTTCGACCCGATGCAGCTGACCGCTGCGCATCCGACGCTGCCTGTCCCCAGCTATGCCAGAATTACCAATCTGGCGAACGGCAGGATGATCGTCGTGCGCATTAACGATCGCGGGCCTTATGGCAACGATCGCGTGATTTCACTTTCGCGCGCCGCAGCCGATCGTCTGAACACCTCCAACAACACTAAAGTGCGTATCGACCCAATCATCGTCGCCCAGGATGGTTCATTGTCCGGACCGGGTATGGCTTGTACCACGGTCGCGAAACAAACTTATGCCTTGCCTGCGCGTCCTGATTTAAGCGGTGGCGGCAATATGGGAAGCATGCCTTCGCCATCGGATGCAGGTCAGCCGCAAGGCGATATTCGTCCGATCAGCAATTCCACGCTGAAAAGCGATGACCCAACCGGTGCGCCAGTAAACAGCAGTGGATTCCTCGGTGCGCCAACCACGCTCGCATCAGGCGTGCTGGAAAGCAGCGAGCCGACTCCGGCACCGCAATCGACAACCACCGCACCGGTCACGTCAACCGCGCCGGCAGCAACCCCAGCAGCCGTCACAGCCCCTGCGCCTGCGGCAACTGCCAACGGACGCTATGTGGTTCAGGTTGGCGCAGTCAGCGAGCAGTCGCGCGCGCAGCAGTATCAAAAGCGTTTAAGCCAGCAGTTTGGCGTTCCTGGCCGGGTGGTACAAAACGGCGCAGTCTGGCGTATCCAGATGGGGCCGTTTGCCAGCAAAGCTGAAGCCTCCACATTGCAGCAGCGTCTTCAATCCGAGGCGCAATTACAGTCCTTCATCACCGGCGTGTAATAACGTAAATCAGGTATCTGAACTGTCAGTTTCTGTAAATGACATTAACAAAGTCACGCGGAAAGTCAGATGCCTGCCAGTTATGCATTTGCTATAGTAGGGCACTTTTTTTAATTTCATCACGGACGTCGTAGTTCAGACCATGAAGACCACTTTTTCCGCTCGTTTCGTGCAGCGTATGGCGCTCACCGCGGCTCTCTGCGCAGCCTCTCTCTCTGCTGCCCATGCCGATGACCTGAATATTAAAACCATGATCCCGGGTGTTCCGCAGATCGATGCGGAGTCGTATATCCTGATTGATTACAATTCAGGTAAAGTTCTGGCAGAACAGAACGCTGACACTCGCCGCGACCCCGCCAGCCTGACCAAAATGATGACCAGCTACGTCATCGGCCAGGCGATGAAAGCCGGGAAATTCAAAGAAACCGATCTGGTCACCGTCGGCAATGACGCATGGGCTACGGGCAACCCGGTCTTCAAAGGTTCATCGCTGATGTTCCTCAAGCCAGGCATGCAGGTTCCTGTTTCTCAGCTGATCCGTGGTATTAACCTGCAATCCGGAAACGACGCGTGCGTGGCGATGGCAGACTTCGCAGCCGGTAGCCAGGATGCTTTCGTCGGCCTGATGAACAGCTATGTGAATGCGCTGGGCCTGAAAAACACCCACTTCCAGACCGTTCATGGTCTCGATGCTGACGGTCAGTACAGCTCGGCTCGCGACATGGCGATGATTGGTCAGGCTCTGATTCGCGACGTGCCTAACGAATACTCTATCTATAAAGAAAAAGAGTTCACCTTTAACGGCATTCGTCAGTTAAACCGCAACGGCCTGCTGTGGGATAACAGCCTGAATGTCGACGGTATCAAAACCGGTCACACCGATAAGGCTGGCTATAACCTCGTTGCATCCGCAACCGAAGGCCAGATGCGTCTGATCTCCGCCGTTATGGGTGGTCGCACCTATAAAGGCCGAGAAACCGAAAGTAAAAAACTGCTGACCTGGGGCTTCCGTTTCTTCGAAACCGTGAACCCGTTGAAAGTGGGTAAAGAATTTGCCTCAGAACCCGCCTGGTTTGGTAACACCGATCGTGCGTCGTTAGGCGTTGATAAAGACGTCTACCTGACCATTCCGCGCGGCCGCATGAAAGACCTGAAAGCCAGCTATGTGTTGAACACCACTGAACTGCACGCCCCGCTGCAGAAAAACCAGGTTGTCGGCACTATCAACTTCCAGTTGGATGGCAAAACCATTGAACAGCGCCCGCTGGTGGTGCTGCAGGAAATCCCTGAAGGCAACTTCTTTGGGAAAATCATTGATTACATTAAATTAATGTTCCATCACTGGTTTGGCTAAAAATCGAACACTTGAAAGTGTGATTTACGTCCCCATATACTAGGTATCCAGATAACTCCCACGCGCAGTGGGAGTTATTATTTTTTGATGTAACGCCGGAGCTGACATGAAAACCAAACTTAACGAACTGCTTGAATTCCCTACTCCATTTACTTACAAAGTAATGGGGCAGGCGTTGCCTGAGCTGGTTGATCAGGTGGTTGAAGTGGTACAGCGCCATGCGCCAGGTGATTACTCTCCGACGGTAAAACCGAGCAGCAAAGGCAACTACCACTCGGTCTCAATCACCATCACTGCTACACACATTGAGCAGGTTGAAACGCTGTACGAAGAATTAGGCAATATCGATATCGTACGCATGGTGCTGTAAAAACCTGTCGGTTACCCGCTGCATCCCCGCTCGGGTAACCCCTCCCCCCTGTGATATACTTTTCCCCTCTTTAACATTCTCTACGGAGATGCCGTTTTGTATCAGGATAAAATTCTGGTCCGCCAGCTCGGTCTTCAACCTTACGAGCCAGTCTCTCTGGCCATGCATGAATTTACCGATACCCGTGATGAAAACAGTCATGATGAAATCTGGCTGGTAGAGCATTATCCTGTCTTCACCCAGGGTCAGGCAGGTAAAGCTGAGCACGTATTGATGCCGGGAGATATTCCGGTGATCCAGAGCGATCGTGGCGGTCAGGTAACCTACCACGGGCCAGGCCAACAGGTCATGTATGTGCTGTTGAACCTGAAGCGTCGTAAACTTGGCGTTCGCGAACTGGTTACGCTGCTGGAGCAAACCGTCGTGAATACCCTTGCCGAAATCGGCATTGACGCCCACCCGCGAGCCGATGCGCCTGGCGTATACGTGGGTGAGAAGAAAATCTGCTCTTTGGGATTACGTATCCGTAAAGGATGTTCATTTCACGGCTTAGCGCTCAACGTGGATATGGACTTGTCGCCTTTCCTGCGTATCAATCCTTGCGGTTATGCCGGGATGGAGATGGCGAAAGTATCGCAGTGGGATAGCACAGCCACGACCGAGAGCATTCGCCCCCGCCTGCTGGCCAACATCTTCGCGCTGTTGGGTAACCCACCGCACGAGTACATTGCGGGCTGAAAATACGGTCATACTTTGCCACGGCATATGTTGTGGCAAATGGCACAAAACAACAACTATTTTACATTTTGCCAGCCTGTCAGGCTGCTTTCTGGCCCGTTTCAATGATATACTGCGTATCACTAATTCAAAAATAGTTGATAAATGCAACATTCCCTTGAATTGAAACGCTTTCCTTCGTAATTCGCAACTGGAACACGCAAGCTATGAGTAAACCCATTGTGATGGAACGCGGTGTTAAATACCGCGATGCCGATAAGATGGCTCTTATCCCGGTAAAAAATGTGGCAACAGAGCGTGAAGCCCTGCTGCGTAAACCGGAATGGATGAAAATAAAACTGCCAGCGGACTCCACTCGCATCCAGGGCATCAAAGCGGCAATGCGCAAAAATGGCCTGCACTCTGTCTGCGAAGAAGCTTCCTGCCCTAACCTGGCTGAATGTTTCAATCACGGAACAGCAACCTTTATGATCCTCGGCGCAATCTGTACTCGCCGTTGCCCATTCTGTGACGTTGCCCATGGCCGTCCGGTTGCTCCTGACGCCAACGAGCCGTTAAAACTGGCTCAGACGATTGCGGACATGGCGCTGCGCTATGTCGTGATTACCTCCGTTGACCGCGACGATCTGCGTGACGGCGGCGCTCAGCACTTTGCTGACTGCATCACCGCGATTCGTGAGAAAAGTCCGTCGATTAAAATCGAAACGCTGGTGCCTGACTTCCGTGGTCGTATGGATCGCGCGCTGGATATCCTCACAGCCACACCGCCGGACGTGTTTAACCACAACCTCGAAAACGTACCGCGTATTTATCGTAATGTACGCCCTGGGGCTGACTACAACTGGTCGCTGAAGCTTCTGGAACGCTTTAAGGAAGCGCACCCGGAGATTCCGACCAAATCGGGTCTGATGGTGGGTCTGGGTGAAACTAATGCTGAAATCATTGAGGTCATGCGCGACCTGCGCAGCCATGGCGTGACCATGCTGACGCTGGGGCAGTATTTACAGCCAAGCCGCCATCACCTCCCGGTTCAACGCTATGTAAGCCCGGATGAGTTCGATGAGATGAAAGCAGAAGCCATGGCTATGGGCTTTACCCACGCTGCTTGCGGTCCATTCGTGCGCTCTTCATACCATGCTGACATGCAGGCCAAAGGGCTGGAAGTGAAGTAATCGTGTAATACTCACTTACATATCAGCAATAAAAAACCGGCAAATCGCCGGTTTTTTTTCATGCAGAGTTTGCAGTATTACTCTTTATGAGAAAGCTTCTCAGCCTGAACGCTACCATCAGCCTCTTTCTTGGCATCGGCATTATCGTCGTTCATTGCTTTCTTGAAGCCCTTGATTGCCGTCCCCAGGTCTCCACCCAGAGTACGTAACTTCTTGGTACCAAACAGCAGAACAACCAGTGCGGCAACCACCAGCAGTTTGGTAATACTAATCTCACCCATAGATACCTTCTTGACTTAAACCAGGCTACATAAAGCGCCATATTAACCTGAGAATATTAACGGCCTTTCGACGCGCGCACACAATAGCAATCTGTAACAAGGTGAATCAAGCCTTGTTTAAAAAAACGTCATAATAATTGCGGTGGCGCAAAGCGTCGGTTACTTAACACCGGAAGTTGTGCCCTGACCTGCCTCACCCGCTCGGCGGAAACCTCGGCCATAATGAGCGCGGGCGTTTCAGCCGCCGCCGCAATAGTCACGCCAAAGGGATCGATGACCCGGCTTTGGCCGATATTCTTGTTACCGCATTCTCCAGCCGCAACCAGATAACACGTGGCATCCAGCGCTCTTGCCGCCAAAAGCGTGGCCCAATGATGCTCTTTTAACGATCCCCGCACCCAAGCCGCAGGTAAAACGAGAATCTCAGCCCCCTGCAACGCGTGCGCCAGCGCCAGCTCAGGGAAGCGCAGGTCATAGCAGGTCATTAGCCCTACTTTTAATCCGCCTACGTCCAGCAGCGGCGCTATGGCGTCCCCTGCATCGACATTACGTGACTCCTGAATCGAAAAGGCGTCATAGAGATGTAATTTAGCGTAATGGGCCACTACCCGACCAGCCCGTAGCGCCACCAGCATGTTAAATGCCCGGCCTGGCACAGAGGGAACATGAATCGTCAGGATTGTCGTCATCTCATTTTGTGCGCTTTCTCGCAACAAACGCGTCAGAAACCCACCTTCCAAAAGCTGAGCTGATTTCACTGACAGGTCAGGGTCTAAATCGTCACGCGCCAGCAATGCCTCCGGTAATACCAGTAGCGACGCCCCCTCTCCTGCAGCCTGAGACATCAGTAAGGCGCAGGTTTCTGCATTTTTTTCCCATGAAGGTCCCACGGCAAATTGCCCTGCTGCAACGAACATATTCCCTCCAGAAAACTTTGTTAAGCTCGCCAACAACAATTATTCAGCGTTACACTCACCCTCTATACAATCAAATAGCAGGATTACGCAGTGTTACAACTCCTTTTAGCGGTTTTTATCGGTGGTGGCACAGGTAGCGTAGCAAGATGGATGTTGAGTATGCGGTTTAACCCGCTGCATCAGGCCATTCCATTCGGTACGCTGGCTGCAAACTTACTTGGCGCATTTATCATTGGTATGGGTCTGGCATGGTTTAATCGCATGACAAATATTGACCCAATGTGGAAGGTGCTGATTACTACTGGCTTTTGCGGGGGACTGACAACGTTTTCCACTTTCTCTGCTGAGGTAGTGTTTTTACTGCAGGAAGGACGCTTTGGTTGGGCTATGGTGAATGTACTGGTTAATCTGTTGGGATCATTCGCGATGACCGCCCTGGCATTCTGGTTGGTATCTGCCTCTCCCGCACATTGAAGCGAAAAAAACCCGCAATTAAGCGGGTTTTGAATGCTTGCTGTCGTATGCTTACAGAGCGATTACGTTTGCAGCAGAAGGGCCTTTGGCACCGTTAGTGATTTCGAACTCTACACGCTGACCTTCAGCCAGAGTTTTAAAACCATTGGTCTGGATTGCAGAGAAGTGTACGAACACATCTTTGCTGCCATCTTCCGGAGTAATGAAACCGAATCCTTTGGACTCATTAAACCACTTAACGTTACCTTTAATCTTAGACATCAAAATTACCTTTACATGAAAAATAGACACAAATGCTGTGTCGGGTATCAGTACAACAATTGTGGTGCACTTTGTCCAGTCGAACTTTATCAAAAAGTGATAAATGTCGCGTTATTTTTCAGTTAAACTTCCTATCACTATGTTTTTAAAAGACTTTCCAATAAACCACCTGACAATACAGGTAGTTCATCAAAACTGGAACCGCATCCACGCAAAGTAGACGTTGCCGTTGTTATACGTTCCAGGAATGTAGGTCATCTGAAACGTTGCCGGACCATAACCAATTGATGCCAGCGGTAACAGCACCGGTACCGGAATGTAGTTCCAGTTATCACGCGCGGTGAAACCGGCGGTAAAGCCGAGACCTGTATGGAAGTTTTCATCAGCCAGCGGTCGCCAGGTTTTTTCCCAGCCATAGCCGCCAATGGGTTCCCATTTATTGTAGGAATCCTTAAACGCCATGATATAAAGTCCGTGCCAGTTACCTTTATCATCCCAACGGGATTGACCAAATCCTGCACCCCACGGCCGTTCATTGTAGCGATCCGTTTTTTCTTTATCGTAGGCAAAACGCGCATGCCAGGTAATAGCAGGTACATACAGATCATAATGTTCCGGCTGCTGCCAGGTTTCACTGACATTATCTTTAAAAGTAGCAAACCAGCCTTTATCTTCAGCAGCAGCCTGGGAAGTGAAAGCTAACTGAATAAAAATAAATGAAAAAATGAGAAAATATCGTTTAGCGAAAATCACAACTTAATTACCATCCTGGGATTTATTATTAATTTTAGCAAACCCAACCTTAATGTCAGCTTAACAAAAATGCGCAAATAAAAAATCAGAATATTCCTCAGCCTATAACCTATCCCTTTATTTACTGAGCCATTTCATAGGAACTATTTTCTCTTTATTGCCAATAAATTGTGCTTTCCTGCGGCGAGAGTTAAATAACTTCACAATAAATTAACAACAAAGCATCAATATCACCACAAAACACACACACCAACGCTGCGCTTCACAGTTTTTTATTGTGATATTCTTTTTTTAATCGCGATGCTGAAAAAACGGCTTAGCCATCGCTTGAATCCGTATTTTTATTGATTTCAATCAGCAAGAGTTATCGGTTTATTAGGCACATTCTGTCACCACTTTTTACTTTTTTTAGTTTTTTAACTTTCTGGGCAGCAATGCGACAGGGGAAACAATGTTGACATTTATTGAACTCCTTATTGGGGTTGTGGTTATTGTGGGTGTAGCGCGCTACATCATTAAAGGTTATTCCGCGACAGGCGTACTGTTTGTCGGCGGTCTGGTTTTGCTGATTATCAGTGCGTTGATGGGCCATAAAGTTTTGCCGTCTAGCGCAGCAACAACGGGCTATACGGCAACAGACATTGTTGAATATATTAAAATTTTGCTGATGAGCCGTGGCGGCGATCTCGGCATGATGATTATGATGCTGTGTGGTTTTGCCGCCTACATGACGCATATTGGCGCGAATGATATGGTGGTTAAGCTGGCCTCTAAGCCGCTGCAGTATATTAATTCACCTTATCTGCTTATGATTGCCGCCTATTTTGTCGCCTGCCTGATGTCCCTGGCGGTCTCTTCAGCAACCGGTCTGGGCGTATTGCTGATGGCGACATTGTTCCCGGTCATGGTTAACGTTGGGATTAGCCGTGGCGCCGCAGCGGCCATTTGCGCCTCCCCAGCCGCTATTATTCTTTCGCCAACATCCGGTGATGTAGTGCTGGCTGCAAAAGCCGCGGAAATGCCGCTGATCGATTTCGCGTTTAAAACCACGCTGCCAATTTCCATTGCCGCCATCATTGCTATGGCGATTGCCCACTTTTTCTGGCAGCGTTATCTGGATAAAAAAGAGAACATTTCTCATGAAATGTTAGATGTGGCTGAAATTACCACTACCGCCCCGTCGTTTTACGCCATCTTGCCATTTACCCCGATCGTTGGCGTCCTGATTTTCGATGGAAAATGGGGCCCACAGCTGCATATCATTACGATTCTGGTGCTGTGCATGCTCATCGCTGCTGTACTGGAGTTCGTACGAGGATTCAACACCCAGAAGGTTTTCTCGGGTCTGGAAGTCGCCTACCGTGGTATGGCGGATGCCTTTGCTAACGTGGTGATGCTGTTAGTCGCGGCGGGCGTTTTTGCCCAGGGTCTGAGCACAATCGGCTTTATTCAGAGTCTGATTTCTATCGCCACCTCGTTTGGTTCCGCGAGCATTATTCTGATGCTGGTACTGGTGATCCTGACTATGCTGGCGGCAATGACCACGGGGTCCGGTAACGCACCGTTCTATGCCTTCGTTGAGATGATCCCAAAACTGGCGCACTCTTCTGGCATTAACCCGGCTTACCTTGCTATCCCGATGCTGCAGGCATCAAACCTTGGACGCACAATCTCTCCGGTCTCCGGTGTGGTTGTCGCTGTCGCAGGGATGGCAAAGATCTCTCCGTTCGAAGTAGTGAAACGTACCTCGGTTCCGGTTCTGGTTGGACTGCTGGTTGTGATTATCGCAACTGAAGTGATGGTGCCGGCGACGTCCGCCCTGATTGGCGGTTAACGATAACTGTCAGTATCGGACCTTGATACGCAAAATCATTTAAGCTGCATCAAGGTGGCAAGTGAAGACATCCCCAGTACCATAGATAATTATGTGACTGGGGTTTCTTCACGCAGCCCACAAAGAGGCAGCTTCAAGGATGACGTGAATTAGCCGCCGTGATAAATACGCTGCGGCCTCCCCACCTTACCGTGAATAATCTCCGCAATAATCAAATGACGGCTGGCACAGTACTCCAGGTAGCGCCTGGAGGTGGTACGGCTGATAGTGAGCGCCTGAGCGATCGTTTCCGCAGTATGATGTACCGTCGGATCGGCAAATAATTTCAACACCGCATTCAGCGTTAACGCATCAATTCCGGTCGGCAAATCGCCTTTCGGTTCGCCGCGCGCATAAGCATTAAACATTTCATCAATCTGCTTTTGACTGGCGCTGTCATTACCGGCCAACATGCGTCTGCGCTGTTGATAACGCGTCAGCGTCTGCCCCAGGCGCTCGTAGGCAATGGGTTTGACCAGATAATCAAACGCGCCGCTGCGCACGGCCTCGGAGACCGTTTCCATGTCGCTGGCCGCCGTGGTAAACACCACGCCGCCCGGATAACGCGTCTGGGTTAGCTCATGCAACAACGTAATTCCCTTGCCGTCCGGCAAGTAGTTATCGAGCAGAATCAAACCGGGCTTAAAACGCTCAATCATCATCCTCGCTTGCGCAAGATTACCCGCCAGCCAAATCTGGCTGAAGCCGGGTATATGGCGGATATATTCAGCATGCATTTCCGCCAGTAGCGTTTCATCCTCAACGATCAATAGCGTTAATGGTTCCGTCATTATTTTTTTTCACTTTCGGAAGAAATAAAGAAAATAAGG
Source organism: Citrobacter sp. RHBSTW-01044 (assembly GCF_013781945.1). Classification (NCBI taxonomy): domain Bacteria; kingdom Pseudomonadati; phylum Pseudomonadota; class Gammaproteobacteria; order Enterobacterales; family Enterobacteriaceae; genus Citrobacter; species Citrobacter sp. RHBSTW-01044. The sequence goes on from NZ_CP056180.1 coordinate 3,469,513, forward strand.
TGCCGCAGGGGGAGTTATCTTCGAGTGTAATCACCCCGTTACAGCGCCTCACATAACTTGCAATCAGATACAAACCGATGCCATGTTCACCTGGTTCATCGGTACGGGTGCTCACACCCTGTTCAAATATTTTTTCACGCAATGCTTCCGGTACACCGCATCCCTGATCGGCAACTTCGATGATCACGTCATCCCCTTCATCGCTCAAATAGAGTTCGACGATCTTGTTGCCTTGCTGGGTGCGCAAGCTCGCTTCAAATGCATTATCAAGCAGATTGCCAACAATTGCTGCAAACTCTGTGCTATCCAGCCCCTCAGGGAGTTGATGCAGTTGACTGCCAGGAACGATAGTCATAGTGAGGCCCAGTTCACGTGCACGCTGCACCTTGCCAAACAACAGACCGGCTACCTGACGATCGGCAAACGCGCCACGCAGGCTGTCAATCAGTTGCTGTTGCGCCTGCGACTCCCCCTGCACCATTGCCAGCACCCGGTCATACTCTTTCATTTGCAGCAGGCCATTAATGGTCGACATCCAGTTAAGGTGTTCATGACGCAGCGTTCTCAGGCTCTCTACATACTGTTTGATCTGCGTTAATTGCGCATTAAGAGTAGCAATTTCATCTTTACTACGAAAACTGATGATTGCCCCAAGCAGTTCATCGCCGGAGCGAATCGCCTCACGGTTAGCGATAACGCTCAGGCCATTAAAGTTCACCATCGCGTCCTGTCGTTTTTCCGCAATCTGCTGGGTGAAAAAGTCAGTCGGCTGAACCACCTCACTAACCGGTTTTCCAAGCCACTTTCGCCCTGGCGAAGACAGCCCCAGCATTTTCCTCGCGCTGCGGTTTATTGCGGTGATATACCCATCAGGGTCCACGGCGATCAAACCTTCATATACCGAGCTGAATAGCGCTTCCTGCTGACGCACTACCCGCGCGATTTGCTTAGGCTCCATCCCCAACATCTGCCGGCGAATATGGGCGGCAAATAACCAGGAGAGCAGCATAAGTACCAGCAACAGCAGGATAAACACCCCTGCCATTGGGAGTAAAAAGTCCGATCGCCAGCTATCGATTTTACTGATCAGATAGCCAATTGAGACCACGCCAATGATTTTGCCATCGTCATCAAAGATGGGCGTTTTGGCGCGCATCGCCATCCCAATCGACCCTTTGCCGGTAATAAAGTAACTCTCCCCTCTTTCCAGCGCGCCGGGTTTGGTGAACTGCATCGGGTAGCCAATTTTTTCCGGATTTGGGTGGTAAAGGCGGACAGAGTTGGTATCCCCGATAACCACATAGTCGAAGTCAGTCCCGCTCTGCAGTTTGTCGGCAATGGTCGCCAGACGCTTGTAATCACGATGCTTCACCGCCGCGATGATACTGTCGTTAGAGGCGATGATTTTGGCCTGGTTCATCGCCATATCGCGGACATGCGTTGCCAGATAATCTTCAAAACTGGCGGTAAAGTATTGTGCTAACGCGGCGATAATAAAAACAGAAACGACCAAAATAAGCAGAAAGATACGCAATGGAAACGCCAGACTGCGAAAAAAAGGAAACCGTGTTTTATTTTTCTGCTCTGCCATATTTCTTCCTCAGCGACGATACCTGAAACTTATTTCTCATTGTAGTTGTAATAAAAATGTTTTATTTGCAAGTCGCGGTATAAAACAGGATCGTTGCAGATTCCCCACCTTAAATCAATTAAACAAATTAAAACCACACGCTATTTCGGAGTTAAATTAATTAAAAAACTTAAAACCATAAAACACATTAAAACCTTCTAACTTATTGTGAAATAAATCAAAAATTACCTCCAAAATACTCCTTACGATGTATGCAGCAGGGAAAAAAAGAAATACTCCGTAATAAAAAAACATTCCCTTCAATTGCAAACAAAAAGTTATCAGGTTGCTAAACAGAGCAACAAAAACAGAAACCCAGTAACAAATATAGCATCGGGGCTCTATTCACTATGTTCGGTAATAATATATTCACGCAAGTTAAACGCTCAGAAAATAAAAAGATGGCGGCTATCGCGCAATTTCTGAAAGAGAATGATTTGAGCGTTGATACAACTGTCGAAGTATTTATCACCGTCACCCGTGATGACCGCCTGATTGCCTGCGGCGGCATTGCCGGCAATATCATAAAGTGCGTCGCCATCTGCGAATCCGTAAGGGGTGAAGGCTTAGCGCTGACGCTGGCGACCGAGTTAATCAACCTCGCCTATGAGCGCCACTGTACGCACCTCTTCATCTATACCAAAACCGAGTACGAGTCGCTGTTTAAGCAGTGCGGCTTTTCTACGCTAACCAGCGTTCCCGGCATTATGGTGCTGATGGAAAACAGCACCACACGTCTGAAACGCTACGCTGAATCACTGGCGAAACAGCGCCATGAAGGGAAAAAAATTGGTTGTATCGTCATGAACGCCAACCCCTTCACCAACGGACATCGTTTTCTGATCCAACAAGCAGCCGCGCAATGTGACTGGCTGCATCTGTTTTTGGTGAAAGAAGATACCTCGCGTTTTCCGTATGAAGACCGACTGGATCTGGTGCTTAAAGGGACAAAAGACATTCCACGTTTAACCGTTCATCGCGGTTCGGAATACATCATTTCCCGCGCCACATTCCCGTGCTACTTCATCAAAGAGCAGAGCGTTATTAACCACTGCTATACCGAAATAGACCTGAAAATCTTCCGCCAGTATCTGGCCCCGGCTCTCGGCGTCACGCACCGCTTCGTCGGTACCGAGCCGTATTGCACCGTCACCTCCCAGTACAACAACGATATGCGCTACTGGCTGGAGACCCCAACGCTTCCCGCCCCACCGATTGAACTGGTGGAAATTGAGCGGCTGTGCTTCCAGGAGATGCCGATTTCTGCCTCCTGGGTGCGCAAGCTGCTGGTTAAAAAAGATCTCACGGCTATCGCATCCCTGGTCCCTGACGCCACGCTGCACTATCTGCAAAGCATGGTTGAGCGGGCCTCATCGGGTGCGGCAGTCCGCCAAAATACCCCCGCATTAGCAACAGGTGAAAAATGAAAATAAACCAGGCAGCCGTCGCAGGCACACTCGAGTCCGGTGATGTGATGATTCGCATCGCCCCACTCGATTCGCAGGATATTGACCTGCAGGTTAACAGTAGCGTCGAAAAGCAGTTCGGTGATGCCATCCGGGCCACCATTCTGGACGTTCTGTCCCGCTACAACGTACGCGGCGTGCAATTAAATGTTGATGATAAAGGCGCACTGGACTGCATTTTACGTGCGCGACTGGAAGCACTACTGGCCCGCGCTGGCGGTATTCCTGCACTGCCATGGGAGGATTGCCAGTGATTAGTGAATCTTTGCAGCAACGTAAAACCCGTACCCGCCGCAGCATGCTGTTCGTACCGGGCGCCAATGCCGCCATGGTCAGCAACTCGTTCATCTATCCGGCAGATGCGCTGATGTTCGACCTGGAAGACTCCGTCGCGCTGCGCGAGAAAGATACAGCTCGCCGTATGGTGTACCACGCGCTGCAGCATCCGCTGTATCACGACGTTGAAACTATCGTGCGCGTAAACGCCCTCGACTCCGAATGGGGCATTAACGATCTCGAAGCCGTGGTACGCGGCGGCGCTGACATCGTGCGTTTACCGAAGACCGATACCGCGCAGGACGTCATCGACATCGAAAGCGAAATCCTGCGTATCGAGAAAGCCTGTGGCCGTGAGCCCGGCAGTACCGGTCTGTTAGCTGCCATCGAATCGCCGTTAGGCATTACCCGTGCGGTAGAAATTGCCCACGCTTCCGAGCGCCTGATCGGTATTGCACTGGGTGCGGAAGATTATGTGCGTAACCTGCGCACTGAGCGCTCTGCGGAAGGGACTGAACTGCTGTTTGCCCGCTGCTCTATTTTGCAGGCGGCACGCTCTGCCGGCATTCAGGCGTTCGACACCGTTTATTCCGATGCCAACAACGAAGCGGGTTTCCTGCATGAAGCCGCACACATCAAGCAACTGGGTTTTGACGGTAAGTCGCTCATCAACCCGCGCCAGATCGAGCTCCTGCACAACCTGTACGCGCCGACACGCAAAGAGCTGGCTCACGCGCGCCTGGTCGTGGAAGCCGCTGAAGCCGCCGCTCGCGAAGGCCGTGGCGTAGTTTCCCTGAACGGCAAAATGGTCGACAGCCCGGTTATCGAGCGCGCCCTTCTGGTTATCTCCCGTGCAGAACTTTCCGGCATTCGCGAAGAATAAGGCAAAAAAATGACGCAGAAAATCGAACAGTCTCAACGCCAGGATCGCGTGGCGACCTGGAGCCGTCATGCAGAAAGTGAGCTTTCCGCTTATCAGAGCACCGCAAAAGTAGAATTACAGGCGCAAAAACCGCGCGACAAGAAGCTGTGCGCTAACCTGGAAAACGCCATTCGTCGTTCAGGTTTACAGGATGGCATGACTATCTCTTTCCACCACGCTTTTCGCGGTGGCGATCTGACGATTAACCTGGTGATGGACGCCATCGCCAGAATGGGCTTTAAAAATCTGACGCTGGCCTCCAGCTCCCTGAGCGACTGCCATGCTCCGCTGGTTGAGCACATCCGTCAGGGCGTAGTCAGCCGTATTTACACCTCCGGGCTGCGTGGTCCGCTGGCGGAAGAGATCTCCCGTGGCCTGCTGGCCGAGCCTGTGCAGGTCCACTCCCATGGCGGCCGTGTACACCTGGTGCAAAGTGGCGAACTCAGTATTGATGTGGCGTTCCTCGGCGTACCGTCCTGCGACCAGTTTGGTAACGCTAACGGCTATACCGGTAAAGCGTGCTGTGGTTCACTGGGCTATGCCCGCGTCGATGCCGAAAATGCAAAACAGGTTGTCCTGCTGACTGAACAGCTGCTGACCTATCCGCATAACCCGGCCAGCATTACGCAGGATCAGGTGGATCTGATTGTACAGATCGATCAGGTCGGCGATGCGGACAAAATCGGTGCTGATGCGACACGCATGACCACCAACCCGCGTGAACTGTTAATCGCCCGTAGCGCGGCAGACGTCATTGCTAACTCCGGTTACTTCAATGAAGGCTTCTCACTGCAGACAGGAACCGGCGGCGCTTCTCTGGCCGTTACTCGTTTCCTGGAAGACAAGATGCGCAGCCGCGATATCCGTGCTGACTTCGCGCTGGGCGGCATCACCGCTACCATCGTTGACCTGCACGAAAAAGGCCTGATTCGCAAACTGCTGGACGTACAGAGCTTTGACCGTAACGCGGCTGAGTCGCTGGCCCGCAATCCAAACCACATTGAGATCAGTGCCAACCAGTATGCCAACTGGGGCTCAAAAGGCGCCTCCGTCGATCGTCTGGACGTCGTGGTACTGAGCGCGCTGGAAGTTGATACCAGCTTCAACGTTAACGTACTGACCGGTTCTGACGGCGTACTGCGCGGCGCATCCGGCGGTCACTGCGATACTGCGGTTGCCGCTGCGCTTTCCATCATTGTCGCTCCGCTGGTTCGCGGACGCATCCCGACGCTGGTTGATAACGTCCTGACCTGCGTAACCCCAGGCTCCAGCGTAGACATCCTGGTCACTGACCACGGTATCGCCGTTAACCCTGCGCGTCCGGAACTGGCTGAACGTCTGAAAGAAGCCGGTATGAAAGTGGTGTCCATTGAATGGCTGCGCGAACGTGCACAGCAGCTCACCGGTCAGCCACGCGCTATTGAATTCACCGACCGCGTGATTGCCGTTGTGCGTTACCGCGATGGCTCGGTGATTGACGTTGTGCATCAGGTGAAGGAATAAGCCATGCGCCTGCTCCCTGAACACGCCACCCAACACGCGGTTTCGATTCCCGAGCTGCTCGCCAGCCGGGATGAGAGACAAGCAAGGCAACATGCCTGGCTGACGCGTCATCACGCGCCACTGGTCTCGTTTACCGTGGTCGCACCGGGTCCGATTAAAGACAGCGCATTAACCCGTTGCATCTTTAATCACGGCGTAACCGCCCTGCTCGCGCTGGCGGAAAAATCCACCTGGATTGTCAGGGAGCAAACGGCGCTGGTTTCTGCCAGCGGTCCGGAAGGTCTTTTGTCTATTGAGGCCCCGGCCCACGATCTCAAGCTCGCCACGATTGAACTTGAGCATTCACATCCGCTGGGACGGTTATGGGACATCGATGTCCTGACCCCTGAAAGGGAAATTCTGTCCCGGCGTCATTTCGCACTCCCTGCCCGCCGCTGTCTGCTGTGCGGGCAAAGCGCTGCCGAATGCGCGCGGGGTAAAACCCACGCGCTTTCCGACTTACTCTCTCAGATGGAGGCTCTGCTGCATGATGCCGATTCCCGCAACATCAACCAATAACGCAGTCCTTCCTCTGGATCTGCCTGACGCTTACGCAACGCTTGCGTGGCGGGCCATGTTGACTGAAGTCAACCTGTCGCCCAAACCGGGTCTGGTGGATCGTATTAACAACGGCGCACATAAAGATATGGCGCTGGAAGATTTTCATCGCAGCGCTGAGGCAATTCAGGCCTGGCTGCCGCGTTTTATTGAATATGGGGCGTTTAGCGCACAGCTGTCGCCTGAAGATGTGTTGAAAGGACTGCGCCCACTGGGTATGGCCTGCGAAGCCGATATGTTTCGCGCCACCGAGGGGGTAAACACCCATAAAGGGAGCATCTTTTCACTGGGGCTGCTGTGTGCCGCCATTGGCCGCCTGCACCAGCTCCAACTGACTGTTACCGCTGAAACCCTTTGCTCTACGGCAGCAACATTTTGCCGTGGCCTGACCGAGCGCGAACTGCGCCAGAACAATCAACAACTCACGGCTGGCCAACGTCTTTATCAACAACTGGGATTAACCGGCGCACGGGGCGAAGCCGAAGCGGGATACCCGCTAGTCATCCAGCATGCCCTGCCGCACTACCGCGCACTGCTGACTCAGGGCCGCGATCCTGAACTAGCGCTACTCGACACGTTATTGCTGCTGATGTCTATCAATGGCGACACCAACGTGGCTTCACGTGGCGGCGCAGAAGGTCTGCGCTGGCTACAGCAGCAGGCCACAACTCTATTGCAGCAAGGGGGGATTCGCACCCCTGCCGATCTCGAATACCTGCGCCAGTTCGACCAACAGTGCATTGAACGCAACCTCAGCCCAGGAGGCTGCGCCGATCTGCTGATCGTCACCTGGTTCTTAGCTCAGATTTCACAAGTTCATCATTATCACAATTAAAGATCCTTTCCGGAGAATCACACACATGTCTTTAGCAAAAGATAAAATATGGAAATTACTGGCCCCATTGGTCGTAATGGGCGTCATGTTTCTTATCCCTGTCCCTGATGGAATGCCCCCGCAGGCCTGGCACTATTTTGCCGTTTTCGTGGCAATGATTGTCGGGATGATCCTGGAGCCAATCCCGGCAACAGCGATAAGCTTTATCGCCGTAACGATCTGCGTCATCGGCAGCAACTATCTGCTGTTTGATGCTTCAGAGCTGGCAGACCCGGCGTTTAAAGCGGGTAAGCAAGCGCTGAAATGGGGTCTGGCAGGCTTCTCCAGCACTACCGTGTGGTTGGTGTTTGGCGCGTTTATCTTCGCGCTGGGCTATGAAGTCACCGGTCTGGGTCGTCGTATCGCGCTGTTCCTGGTAAAATTCATGGGTAAGCGCACCCTGACGCTGGGCTACGCGATTGTCATCATCGACATTCTGCTGGCGCCGTTTACACCGTCCAACACCGCGCGAACCGGTGGTACCGTATTCCCGGTTATCAAAAACCTGCCGCCGCTGTTTAAATCATTCCCGAACGATCCGTCCGCGCGCCGTATCGGCGGATATCTGATGTGGATGATGGTAATCAGTACCAGCCTGAGCTCCTCTATGTTCGTTACCGGTGCTGCACCTAACGTGCTGGGTCTGGAATTCGTCAATAAAATTGCCGGTATTCAAATCAGCTGGTTGCAATGGTTCCTCAGCTTCCTGCCGGTTGGTATTATTTTGCTGATCGTTGCTCCGTGGCTGTCCTATGTTCTTTACAAGCCAGAAGTTACTCACAGTGCTGAAGTTGCCGCGTGGGCTGGTGATGAACTGAAAACCATGGGTAAACTGACGCGTAAAGAGCTGACCCTGATCGGTCTGGTTCTGCTCAGCCTGGGTCTGTGGGTCTTTGGCGGTAAACTGATTGATGCGACCGCTGTGGGTCTGCTGGCAGTCTCGCTGATGCTGGCGCTGCACGTTGTCCCGTGGAAAGACATCACCCGTTATAACAGCGCATGGAACACCCTGGTTAACCTCGCCACGCTGGTCGTTATGGCGAATGGTTTAACCCGTTCAGGCTTCATCGACTGGTTCGCCAACACGATGAGCTCGCACCTGGAAGGCTTCTCGCCTAACGCGACCGTCATCGTTCTGGTGCTGGTGTTCTATTTTGCTCACTACCTGTTTGCCAGCCTTTCCGCACACACCGCCACCATGCTGCCGGTTATTCTGGCCGTCGGCAAAGGCATCCCGGGCGTTCCGATGGAACACCTGTGTATCCTGCTGGTACTGTCCATCGGTATCATGGGCTGTCTGACTCCGTATGCAACTGGCCCTGGCGTTATTATCTACGGCTGCGGTTATGTGAAGTCCAAAGACTACTGGCGTCTGGGTGCTATCTTCGGCGTTATCTACATCTCTATGCTTTTGCTGGTCGGCTGGCCGATTCTGGCAATGTGGAGCTAATCATTCGGGTTCCCGCCTGATGAAAATGATGCCAGTCAGCTAAACCTGACTGGCATTTTTTATGATTAAATAGATGATATTCAGAATTGATATAAGTATCCGAAATCATCATGACATCAAGATGGCGTTATTCTTCGCTGCTGGCAGCACTTCTGCTCCCAGTTTCTGTAGCTCAGGCCGACGAACTTCAGGCAAAACAGTACGCTGATTTTGACAGCTACGTGCTGGCCCTCTCCTGGCAAACCGGATTTTGTCAGAGCCAACACGAGAGAAATCGTCAAGAGCCCGCCGAATGTCGTCTGCAAAAAGAGAGCGCGGACAAAGCAGATTTCCTGACCGTTCACGGTTTATGGCCCAGCCTGCCAAAATCCATCGCCGCCCGTGGAGTAGACAACCGCCGCTGGATGCGCTTTGGCTGCGCGACTCGCCCTATTCCCAACCTGCCTGAAGCGCGCGCCAGCCGTAAATGCGCGGCTCCCGAAACGGGCCTGTCGCTGGAAAGCGCGGCAAAACTCAGTGCCGTAATGCCCGGTGCCGGCGGGAGATCGTGTCTGGAACGTTACGAATATGCCAAACATGGCGCCTGTTTCGGTTTTGATCCCGACGCATACTTCGGCACGATGGTACGGATGAATAATGAGGTTAAGAACAGCGAGGCTGGCAAATTCCTCGCGGAAAACTACGGCAAAACCGTCAGCCGCAGCGCATTTGACGCCGCCGTCGCTAAAAGCTGGGGCAGAGAGAACGTTAAAGCCGTGAAGCTAAGCTGCCACGGCAATCCGGCCTATCTCACAGAAATCCAGTTGTCCCTGAAAGCCGACACCATTAACCAGGCGTTATCCGCACAGTCATTCTTACCGCAACCGCATCCGGGTAACTGCGGTAAACAGTTTATTATCGACAAAGTGGGATACTGAAAATAACGACCGGCGCGGCAAGCTGGCGTCGGTCCATATGGTTAGCGTTTTGAACGGGCATCCGGGCGAATTAAATCAAAGCGGTGTGTTTCACTGATCGAATAATACGCCGTTGGCCCGCCCGCACGCAGTACCGGTTTTGCTTTCGCCGTCTGGTAGATGTCGCCTTCCAGTAGCGTTTCATCAATATGAATACCCACCACTTCTCCCAGCACCAGCCAGGTTTCAACAGGCGAACCATCAGCGGTGGTCAGTTGCAGACTTTGCGATAAGCGACACTCAAAATTGACCGGGCTTTGCGCCACGCGCGGCACGCTGACTATCCGACTATCTGCCTTACTAAGCCCGGCGGCAAAAAACTCATCCTCGCCGTGAGGCAAGCTGGCTGACGTTTCGTTCATCGCGCTGGCCAGCTCAAGAGTCGTCAGATTCCAGACAAACTCACCGGTGTCGATAATATTCTGCACGCTATCTTTCCAGCCGCTACTGGCGAAACCGATAATCGGCGGATGATAATTAAAGCAGTTAAAGAAACTGTACGGTGCAAGGTTATGCCGACCGTCGCTGTCGCGGGAGGCAATCCAGCCAATAGGGCGCGGTCCAATGATGGCATTCAGCGGGTCATGCGGTAAACCGTGTCCTTGTGATGGTTGATAGAAATACATAGTGTTCTCTGTTGAAGTTAACATCAGCGCAGCACAAATTATGCTTCGCTCATCTCCCTGGAAAAAGAAGATCAGCGTAGAACAATCCGCTAAAGATTACGATTGAATAAAGTTGAGCAGATCGCCGTTGATCTGTTGTTTATGGGTAGTGCAAATGCCATGCGAACCGCCAACATACACCTTCAACTGCGCGTCCGGCAGTATTTCCGCCGCAACCTTTCCGCAGGTTTCAAACGGGACAATCTGATCGTCATCACCATGGATCACCAGCGTCGGGATAGTCATCTTTTTGAGATCCTCACGCAGGTCAGTTTCTGAAAACGCGTGAATACAGTCGTACAACGCTTTGATGGAACCTTGTAAGCCCTGTTCAACAAAGCTTTCACGAACGGCTTTCGACGCATTTACGTCCGGGCGGTTGTAGCCATAAAATGCAGCGGTCAGTTCATAGAAGAAAGCAGCGCGATCGTTTATCACTCCCTCACGGATGCCATCAAACACCTCTTTCGGCACACCATTTGGGTTAAAGTCGGTCTTGATCATAATGGGCGTCACCGCGCCGATTAACACCGCTTTGGCTACCCGCTGCGTTCCATGGCGACCAATGTACCTCGCCACTTCCCCGCCCCCGGTAGAGTGTCCAACATGTACGGCATCTTTAAGATTGAGATACGCGGTAAGTTCAGCCAGATCGTCAGCATACTGATCCATATTGTGACCATCCCAGGGTTGGGCTGAACGCCCATGCCCACGCCTGTCATGGGCGATCACCCGAAATCCTTTCGACCCAAGGAACAGCATCTGATCTTCAAACGCATCTGCCGTCAGCGGCCAGCCATGGCTAAAGACAATAGGCTGCCCACTTCCCCAATCTTTAAAATGCAAATAGCTGCCGTCTTTCAAGGTAAGTTTGTCGTACTGGCTCATGAGATCTCCTGTCGCGGAACACTGAGTTGTTTGACGCGCCCGCAGCGAGCGCTTAAAAAGCATAATGCAAATTGGAGAACGATCGCGTTTTTCGGCTAAAATCACACCATACGCAACAATATTGATGATTTGCCTGAATGTGAACTAAATCACTTCAAACCAGGGGTAAGTCTCAGTATCATCATAAAAGCTAAACCCTTGCCGCCTGACGGTGAGGGTTTTCTTTTGGGATTATTTACCTGCGCACCCGCAGTATCGACGACATGGAGTAACAAATGTCCAGACCAACTATCATCATTAACGACCTCGATGCGGAACGCATTGACCGCCTGTTGGAGCAACCTGCGTTTGCTGGTTTACCGATTGCCGACGCCCTGAACGCCGAGCTGGATCGTGCCCAAATGTGTTCACCAGAAACCATGCCGCACGATGTCGTGACCATGAACAGCCGCGTGAAATTCCGCAATCTGAGTGATGGCGAAGTCCGTGTGCGTACCCTGGTGTATCCGGCCAATATGACTGACAGCAGCACACAGCTTTCGGTAATGGCACCTGTTGGCGCGGCACTTCTGGGCCTGCGCGTTGGCGACACCATTCACTGGGAACTACCAGGCGGGACCTCAACACACCTCGAAGTCATCGAGCTTGAGTACCAACCTGAAGCTGCGGGCGACTACCTGCGCTAACTCTGTCTTATCAAAGCCACTCGCTTTATCTTACAGGGGATGCATCCGCATCCTCTTTCCGGTTAGCCCCCAACTCCTGACCCTCACCTTATCTCCTGTTCGCAAAACATAAATCTGTGTCGTGACTGACAGAATCATTTTTAATACTATGCTGATATGTGTTCATGTAATGACAAGGAGAATGTTTATGTACAACACAATCATAATGCCTGTTGATGTATTCGAAATGGAACTGAGCGACAAGGCTATTCGCCATGCAGAATTTCTGGCACAGGAAAACGGGGTTATCCATCTGCTGCATGTGCTGCCAGGCTCAGCAAGCTTAAGCCTGCACCGCTTTGCAGCCGATGTCCGTCGTTTTGAAGAGCATCTACAACACGAAGCGGAAACTCGTCTGCAAACGATGGTCGGTCACTTCAGCATCGATCCTTCCCGTATTAAACAACACGTCCGCTTTGGCAGCGTACGTGACGTCGTCAACGAGTTGGGTGAAGAGTTGAATGCGGATGTGGTCGTCATTGGATCGCGCAACCCATCAATCAGCACTCATCTGCTCGGCTCAAACGCTTCCAGCGTTGTTCGCCACGCTACTCTGCCAGTGCTGGTTGTACGTTAATAGCCTCTAATTTGCTAAAGAAAACCCCTGCCAGGTTAATGCCTGACAGGGGTTTTTATTGCCTGACGATCAGTACAAATGACCGATATTCACGATAGTACTAACCGTATCGCCAAAGAACGTCAGACGACCCAGGAATACGCCAACAAACAGCAGGACAAAGAGCGCTTTTGCACGACGCTCGCCCTGGCGGCTGAGGACAAAGGCCACCGCCAGACACACCAGACTTGCCAGATAAAGCGGCGACGTCAGCCAGGCATGTGCCGTCATCTGCATGATGGTGCCACCACTTAGCCAGATAATGGGCGCGGCAATCATGACCGCCATACAAACGACAATCCCCTGACGCAATGCGGCAACGGCAGGCGTGAGGTTAAGCAGCGGAATCGCCGCACAACCCATAACCCACACCGTGATGAAGAACAGCAGCATCGTCAGACCGTTGGCGATCGCCACCATCGCAGGGGCGGCATAGGTCATCCCCTGTACCGCCACCAGCGCGATCCCGAGAACAGAGGCCAGAACGGCCGGCGCTTTGTGCCCTTTTGCCAAAAACGTCACGCCCACCGCCGCGCCGTATAAAGTTGCGCCGAGAATCTCACGGCTCAGCCAGGCATGCTGGAGGTTAATCAGGGCATTGTAGGCGCGATCCGGATGCGCCAGGTGCAATACCGCCGCCACGGAAGCAGCCGCCAGAACCAGCCCGCTTACCAGCCAGTACAGGCGCTTGCTTTCCAGTTTCCCTTGCAGCGTGCGCAGCGTCAGAATGAGCGTTATACCAACCGACATCTGGCTCAATACGGTAAAAATAACCAGAGGGAATTCATACTTTTCCATTACTTGCCCTCCGGTTGCTTCGGTTGACGCGCGAGGATAAAACGCGTGCCAGGGTTAAGCTGCGGCATACGTGGGAATCCCGGCGGATACTGTACGGCATTGTTGGGGATCGGATCGGCATCCAGATCGATAAGCGTCAGGGCGCCTACCGGGCAGGCACTCACGCACGCCGGCTGCATACCGACATCGAGACGCTCGTAGCACATGCTGCATTTTTCCGCTTTTTTCATCTCTTCATTAAAGCGCGGCGCACCGTATGGGCAATTGCGGATACAGTTTTTGCATCCGATACAACGTTCCGGATTATGCACCACAACACCATCCTCGCGTTTGGTGTACGCCTCTACCGGACAAGCCGCCAGGCAGGCCGGATTTTCGCAGTGGTTACAGGCCAGCGAGTAGAACGCTCGCTCCTCATGCGGGTAAATTTCTTTATCCAGCGGGTAGACATAGCGCCAGAAACGTTCAGGCTCCAGCTGATTAAAACTCTTACACGCCATCGCACAGCCACGGCAGCCGATGCACTTATCGCTATTGACTAAAAACGCGCGTCTCATGCCGCAGCTCCTTCATTTTCTGACAGAGTAATATCTACAAATTGACTGTGAATGGCCGCACCGGGCGCGCCTGTCGCCATTTTTCCCATATCGGCGGGAGTATCTTTGACCACATTCTGTACGTTGTAACTAAGCTTGTTGAACCAGGATTCGTACATCACAAGAAAATCTTCCGGCACATTAGTGGTAATTTTGGCTCGCAACTCAACATGGCCCACCTCGTTGAAGACTTTGACGTGAGCGCCCTCAGTGATGCCCTTTTTCTGTGCAGCAAGCGGGTGGATATAAACAAAGGGTTCTGGCCAGAAAACCTGCATCCAGTCCAGATTGACAAACTGCGAGTGCAGACCGTACTGAAGATGAGGTGTAAACAGGTGGAACGGCAGCGCACCCTGTGCACCCGCTTTATATTCCGGCAAAGCCGTGTGACCATTTTCCGCACAACGTTCTGATTTGAACTCGTACTTGCCTGACGGCGTTTTGAACTTGCGATCGTACCAGGCCGCGGTGCTGACCATTTTTGCTTTGCGTGGTCCTTCCAGCAGGTCATCCCAGCCCGCAATGCCAAACTGTTTCCCCATCCCCTCATTAAATTCCTGATCCAACCAGCGTTTAGCATCACACGCCTGCGGGAAGGTACATGAACCGGGTTCCAGTTTATTGATGGTTTTGGACAGCAGCGCCGCGATTTCCGGATCGCTCTTGCACTCATACAGCGGTTTGATAGCCGGCTCGTTGACGGATAACCAGTAGTGCCAATAAGACGAAGAGACATCCCATTGTTCAAAGGTGGTAGTGACAGGCAGCACGATATCCGCATGTTGGACGGTTTCGTTGAAGAACTGGTCGACACAAACCACCATTTCCAGTTTATCAAACGCTTTGATCATCTTGTTGCGGTCGAAATCCTGAGCAAACGGGTTTTTAGAGGCCACCCACAGCATCCGTACCGGTGGTTCACTGGCGTCCAGAATCCCTTGCGCCGTCTGGTTGATATTCAGCGCACGATCGGAGTATTCGCTCTTCTCACCGCTATCGCTGACAAACTCACCCACCGGACCACCTGCGCCTTTTATTCCGACAGAACCTGCAGGAGGCTTCTGCATCATTCCATGGTAGTTATAACCCCATGTCTGCAGATGACCGTAGCGGGCACCGCCGCCCTCAATACCAATATTGCCGGTCATTGCCACAAAGGCATCGATCGCCCGTACGTTAGCGCCGCCGTTAACATGGCGCTGCATGCCGTAGCCAATCCACACGGTGGCAGGATTAACCGCCGTAAACTCTTCCGCTAACTGGCGAATGACATCCGCCGACAGACCGCAAATTTCAGCGGCCCACTCGACGGTCACACTGCTGCGCAGATAAGCTTCGAATTCCGGGTATCCGTGGGAATAGTTATTGACGAAATCCTGATCAACTAAACCTTTATCCACCAGGTGACGCGCCATGCCCAGCGCCAGAGCGCCATCTGAGCCTGGGCGAACACGTAAATAAAGATCGGCTTTCGCGGCGGTCTGCGTTAACAGCGGATCGATAACGACAACTTTTGCGCCTTTCTCCCGCGCCTGATAGATGTATTTCATAGTGTGCATAGAGCACCAGGCCGGATTCGCGCCCCAGATGATGATATATTTTGCTTTTACAAAATCTTCCGGGTCGTTACACCACATATCCCCCATATCATAGTTCTGGGCGTCGATACCGGCTGGCCAGCAAGGTGTCCCGGCAAAACGGGTGGTGTAACCCAGCGAAGACATCATCCCTTCAACGGCATAACCCATCACCCCAAGGTTGCCTGAGTATTTTGACAGCGCCAGCCCCAGCATTGAGCCGTCTTTCTTTTTAATCTCCAGCATCTTGGTCGCAATGCGCTGCATTGCTTCGTCCCAGGAGATACGACGCCAGTTACCGCTGCCGCGAACATCCTGAACCATCGGATATTTAATGCGATCCGGGCTATACACCCGGCGAGGATAAGTCAGACCTTTTACACAGGGTGTTCCATGCGTAAACGTTGACTCAGGCGCGCCTTCCACAAAGGTAATGACGTCATCCTTCACCCAGGTTTTCAGGCTACAGGTGTCATAGCAGTTACGCGGACAGGCGTTGCGAGAAATTTTGTAAGTTTTAGGGTTAAACGGAATTGGCGGTTGCGCCAATGCGCAGCGTGAAGTCAGCAACCCCCCAGGCAGGGCAGCCACGGTTCCAAGGGCAACTAACCCTTTCAAAAATGAACGTCTGTTCAGAACTCCCGGTTCATTACTCATATTGATACTCTCGTGTTTAATTCATCAAGCCAAGAAGACAACCTTCCCGCTACGGTTTTCAGCGTGGCGGTGTGTGCATTTATATTTATTTTTTCGATATACTCGGGCACCCACAGCGCTATATATTCACTTACATACTGAGTGAGGGCGACCTGGTATTTAGCTGATGTTCTGGCATTAGCCGATAATAAAACCGCCAATTCCAATACATATGAAATATGATCATCCGGTATATTATTTTTGTGGTTTATAGATAAACCTATATTTGCCATGAATTCCCGAATGCTCAAAGTTGATTTACCCATTACGAGGGCATCTTCTTCGAGATAAACCGAAGCGAACGGCGCAGCCTTTAACGTCTGTGGCCCGACAAATAGCGCATTGAAGTCGTACTCCGCGTCCAACCACTCCTGTTCTGTAAGCGTCGAGGCATGTGTTTCCAGAGCTGAATAAGCCGCTTTCAGCGTGTGACTATCGTGAGAAATAAAAAAATCACGCAACAATAACCCTGTCGATTCAAAGGTCGTCAGGGTTTCATATATTTCACCCATGAATTAACCAACCATTTATTCATAAAACAAATGAAAACGTAATGCAGGTTGATATAATAAAGAAAACGCCTCATCTTTCTTTGATGAAACTAATGGTCAGACTCATTAAATGAATGTGTTATGCGGTTTATTGTTTCAAGAATTGACAATCTGAAAGCGTGGAAATAAAAAACCGCCAGCGGATGGCTGACGGTTTTGGCATTGCAGGTGTGTCTTACTTTTTTTATGCTACTGTCGTGCGAATCAGATAATCAAACGAACTCAATGAGGCCTTCGCGCCTTCACCGGTCGCGATGATGATCTGCTTATATGGTACGGTGGTGCAGTCACCAGCGGCGAAAACCCCCTTCACGCTGGTTTCGCACTTGGCATCGATGATGATTTCACCCATGCGATTACGCTCGACGGCACCTTCCAGCCAGTTGGTGTTTGGCAGCAGACCTATCTGTACAAAGATACCCGCCAGTTCCACACTGTGAACGTCGCCACTCACGCGGTCACGATACTCCAGGCCGGTGACTTTGCTGCCATCGCCTTTCACTTCTGTCGTTTGCGCATTCAGAATAATATCGACGTTTTTCAGACTGCGAAGCTTATTCTGCAGCACCTGATCAGCCTTCATTTCAGGTGCGAACTCCAGCAGCGTCACATGTTCAACAATGCCTGCCAGGTCAATAGCAGCTTCAACACCGGAGTTGCCGCCACCAATCACCGCAACGCGCTTGCCTTTGAACAGCGGGCCATCGCAGTGCGGGCAGTAGGTTACGCCTTTGGTGCGATACTGATCTTCACCCGGAACGTTCATGTTGCGCCATTTCGCACCGGTGGCAATGATAATGCTGCGTGCTTTCAGCACCGCGCCGGATGCCGTTTCAATCTGATGTAAACCGCCTTCCTGCGCCGCCGGAACCAGTTTACTTGCGCTCTGGCTGTCGATCACATCAACATCATAGTCATCAACGTGTGCTTTCAGCGCGCCCGCCAGTTTCTGGCCTTCGGTTTTCGGTACCGAGATGTAGTTTTCAATATCAACGGTATCAAGAACCTGACCGCCAAAACGTTCGCCCATCAGACCGGTGCGAATACCTTTACGTGCAGAGTACACTGCCGCTGCCGCCCCCGCAGGACCGGAACCGACAATCAGCACGTCATAAGCATCACGTTTGTTCAGCTCTTGTGCCGCACGTTTTTCTGCGCCGCTATCTACTTTCGCCACGATCTCAGTCAGCGTCATACGCCCCTGACCGAACTCTTTGCCGTTCATATACACCGCCGGAACGCCCATCACGTTGCGATCGGTAATTTCGTTCTGGAATGTACCGCCGTCAATCGCCGTATGCTTGATG
Organism: Citrobacter sp. RHBSTW-01044; assembly: GCF_013781945.1. Lineage (NCBI taxonomy): Bacteria > Pseudomonadati > Pseudomonadota > Gammaproteobacteria > Enterobacterales > Enterobacteriaceae > Citrobacter > Citrobacter sp. RHBSTW-01044. Next base: position 3,487,606 of record NZ_CP056180.1, read on the forward strand.
CGTGGATTCAGTACCGACATCAGGTTCAGCGCCTGTACCACGTCCGGACAGTTATGACAGGAAAGCGAATAATAGGTTTCAAACTCAAAATCACCGTCAAGATCGCGGATCTGCTCCAGCAACGCCTGCGCCTCTTTTGACGGATGACCACCGGTCCACAGCAGCGCCAGCACCAGGGAGGTAAACTCATGGCCCAGCGGAGAACCGGCAAAGCGCGGCCCCTGGTGAGAACCTGGATTGGTGATCAGGAACGATGGCTTGCGTACCGCCAGAGTATTGTCTTCTTTAAAGGTGACTTTTTCTGACAGTTCAGCAATTTCAGTCAGCAGTTCCTTGATTTCTGCCGATTTAGCGCTGTCATCCAGCGTAGCAATCAGCTCAACAGGTTTGGTCAGTTTCTCAAGATAAGCCTTGAGCTGGGTTTTCATATTTGTGTCGAGCATTCTTCTTCCCTCTCTGAAAACATCATCATGCAAGCCGACTTTGCGGGACTGCATTAATGCAACTTGCGTCATGGTGCTGGAATGAAACAGGCGCAAACTGCGCCTGTGGAATGGCCGGATGCACTGTGTTTATCCGGCCTACAAATTATGCGACTTAAATCTTACCGACCAGATCTAAGGATGGAGCCAGGGTCGCTTCGCCTTCTTTCCATTTCGCCGGGCAAACTTCACCTGGGTGAGAGGCAACGTACTGTGCGGCTTTAATTTTACGCAGCAGGTCAGACGCATCACGGCCGATACCTTCAGCGGTAACTTCGATTGCCTGGATGATACCCTGCGGGTCTACAACGAAGGTTGCGCGGTCAGCCAGACCTTCATCTTCACGCATGTTGTCGAAGTTACGGGTCAGGGCGCCAGTCGGGTCGCCGATCATCGCGTATTTGATTTTCGCGATGGTGTCAGAGCTGCTGTGCCACGCTTTGTGGGTGAAGTGGGTGTCAGTAGATACGGAATAGACATCTACGCCCAGTTTCTGCAGTTCTTCGTAGTGGTCAGCCACATCACCCAGCTCGGTCGGGCAAACGAAAGTAAAGTCAGCCGGGTAGAAGAAGAAGACGCTCCAGCGACCTTCGGTATCTTTCTCGGTTACTTCGATGAACTCACCGTTTTTGAACGCCTGGTTTTTGAAAGGTTTAATTTTGGTATTAATCAAAGACATCTGTACTTCCTCCGTGTTTTCGTTGAGAGATAAGTTAACGAAAATCTCTTCGCAGGGCTAATGCGTTTCCTTTATCAAATCAATAAGCGTTAACTAACAACCCACTCAAACTCATGTTGTGAACCTAAAGATAAAAGTAAAAAAGGCCCCCTTTGCAGGGAGCCTCATTACCCGAGCTACCCGCAGGTAACGTCAGTGCCAGCAGGGCTGGCTATGTGTTGCGCTCTACATTACCTTAACAAAGGTCGTAACAGCGATTGGGATTACATCACCCCACTCAAGAAAGGGCAATCGACAGACGGTCGATCTTACCTATGGCTGCGATAGGTTTTGCAACTTAGCCCCCTTTCCTTCTGATTTTATAAGGAAAATCAATGTTTAAACGTACCTTACTCTTAACCCTGCTTCCTGCCGTGGTGCACGCCGAAGAACTTCCTGCCCCCGTTAAAGCTATTGAGAAACAGGGCATTACTATTCTCAAACCCTTCGACGCGCCGGGTGGAATGAAGGGCTACCTGGGAAAATACCAGGATATGGGCGTTACTATCTATGTTACGCCTGACGGCAAACACGCCATTTCCGGTTATATGTATAACGAAAAAGGTGAAAACCTCAGTAATACACTGATAGAAAAAGAGATCTACGCCCCTGCCGGACGCGAAATGTGGCAGCGAATGGAAAAAACATCCTGGATTCTGGACGGGAAAAAAGAGGCTCCAGTCATTGTCTATGTGTTTGCCGATCCCTTCTGTCCCTATTGCAAACAGTTCTGGCAAAAGGCTCGCCCGTGGGTAGACTCAGGTAAAGTTCAGTTGCGCACAATACTGGTTGGCGTAATTAAACCCGAAAGCCCGGCTACCGCCGCTGCGATTCTGGCCGCAAAAGATCCGGCCAAGACCTGGCATGACTATGAGGCATCTGGTGGGAATATGAAGCTAGAAATCCCGACCTCCATTTCACCGGAGCAGATGAAGGTATTGAATATCAATCAAAAGTTGATGGATGATTTAGGCGCCAACGTCACGCCGGCTATCTATTACATGAGTAAAGACGATACGTTACAACAGGAAGTCGGCTTGCCGGATAAGGAGAAATTAAACATTATCATGGGTAATAAATAAAAGTAACAAAATGAGTGGTTGTTATCATTTTCATGTCAATCACTCATTTAAATTAACTTTTTTGGTCAAAATTATGCAATATGTGCTATTTTAGTTTAAATTAATAATTCATTAAGCACACAAACATAAATCACAAGAATAATCACAACTTAAAATATTTCAAAATTAAATCTTTCAAAACATGACCATCACAGGAAGGTATGCATGGCTAACCTCTATGACCTCAAAAAGTTCGATCTCAATCTGTTGGTTATCTTTGAGTGTATTTATCAACATTTGAGTATCACTAAAGCTGCTGAAACTTTGTATATTACCCCCTCTGCCGTTAGCCAGTCACTGCAACGGCTACGCACACAATTTAATGACCCGCTGTTTATCCGCTCCGGAAAAGGCCTAACGCCAACGATTATGGGGATTAACCTCCATCATCATCTTGAGAAAAACCTCAACAGTCTGGAGCAGACAATAAACATCATGAATAACTCCAGTCTGAAGAAAAAATTCATTATTTACTGTCCACAACTGCCAACCATTATCAACATCGAGGAAGTTATTCATTTTCTCAGAGAAGACTCACATGTCGAAATTGAGCACCATAACATACTCATCACTGCTGAAAGTACGGAAAATCTGTTGGCTTACAGAAAAGCAGATTTAGTCATTGCTACCGCCCCAGTGAGTAATCGCTCGATAATATGCTCACCATTTAAAACTGCTGAAACAATATTAGTTTGCAACAAAAACCATCCAAGAATTAATGGAGAAAGCACGCTTGAAACAATATTAAAAGAACAGTTCACGCAACTTATCTCTGAAGACCCTGGCGTTAAAGAATACTGGCAAAAAACCAGCGCCTTGCTGGCTAATCGAGATATTGGTTTCCGCAGCGACTCATTAATAACGATCATTAATATTATTTCAAACACAGATATCATAGGTCTGCTACCAAGGGATGTTTACGAACAATATACCGGCTCATTTAATTTAAAAGAGATCTGTATCGATATCCCCTTACCAAAAATAAATTTATTTTTGATGTATAACAGAGCATCACTCAACAATACTGGCTTCGTTAATTTAATTAATAAAATAAATGATAAAAATGACCAGAGGACTAACAAATAGAGCTTTAGCTATTCATTTTATATTTTTATGAATAAAGGCAATTCAAAACAACCATGAATGTATTAAAACGTTGCACCTGAAAAAAATTAGCATATCTTATTGTCAGCATTTGTTATTGTTTTGAATAATAATTCTGATATGAGCTTAATATGTCTATTTATAAAATCCCGCTTGCTCAAAACGTGCTGGACGCCGCTCTGGAGCGCATAACCTGGGCGCTGGAAACTCTGCCTCGGGTTTGTGTCTCTTTCTCCGGCGGGAAAGATTCAGGACTGATGTTACATCTGACAGCTATGCTTGCACGCCAACTGCATAAAAAAATTGATGTACTATTTATCGACTGGGAAGCCCAGTTTTCCTGCACTATTGATTATATTGAGGCGCTTCGTGCACGTTATTCTGATGTCATCGAGCGCTTTTATTGGGTGGCTTTACCGCTCACCACCCAGAATTCCCTCTCTCAATTTCAGCCAGAATGGCAGTGTTGGGAACCAGGTACTCCGTGGGTTCGCCAGCCTCCCACGGATGCCATAACCGATCCAGAGTATTTCTCCTTCTATCAACCCGGCATGACCTTTGAACAATTTGTTCGCGAGTTCGCTGACTGGTATTCAGAGAAACGTCCAGCCGGCATGATGGTCGGGATCCGCGCCGATGAGTCATATAATCGTTTTGTCGCCATTGCCAATTCGCAAAAGCAGCGCTTTGCCGATGATAAACCCTGGACCACCAGCGCCCCCGGCGGGCATACCTGGTATATTTACCCGATTTATGACTGGAAAACTGCCGATATCTGGACCTGGTTCGCAAAAACCAGAATGTCGTGCAATCCCTTATACAATCTCATGTATCAGGCCGGTGTCCCAACACGTTACATGCGTATTTGTGAGCCCTTTGGCCCGGAACAGCGTCAGGGATTATGGCTATATCACGTCATTGAACCCGAGCGCTGGGCAGCCATGTGTGCCCGTGTCAGCGGTGTAAAAAGTGGCGGAATTTATGCCGGTCAGGACAACCATTTTTACGGGCACCGCAAAATATTAAAACCCGAACATTTAAACTGGCAGGAATACGCCATGCTGCTACTCAATAGCATGCCGGAAAAGACCGCTGAGCATTATCGCAATAAAATCGCCATCTATTTGCAGTGGTATAAGAAAAAGGGCATGGACAATATCCCGGAAACTCAGGAAAAAGATATTGGCTCAGCGGATATTCCGTCGTGGCGGCGTATCTGTAAAGTCCTGCTGAATAACGACTACTGGTGCCGGGCGCTGTCATTCAGCCCCACAAAACCCAAAAACTACCAACGTTATAATGAACGCATGAAAATAAAACGCCAGCAATGGGGAATCTTATGCAACACCGACTAACTCAAGAACTCACTGGTTTTCTTTCTGGGCTGTCAGAAGAAGAACGAATTGAAGCAATCAACCAATTCAGAATGGCTATCCACAGCGTCAGCCCTTTTCGCGAAGAGCCAGTAGATTGTGTACTATGGATTAAAAATGAGCATATCTCACCCAATGACTATAACCCCAATAACGTTGCGCCTCCGGAGAAAAAACTGCTGCAGAAATCCCTCGAAGCAGACGGATTCACGCAGCCCATCGTGGTAGTTCACTCCACGGCGGAAGAATACGAAATTGTCGATGGTTTCCACCGTCATGAGCTAGGTAAAAGCAAACCGTCGCTGAAATCACGCCTGCATGGCTACCTGCCGGTCACCTGTTTACAGCGTGAACGCCATGAACGCATGGCAGCGACAATTCGTCATAACCGTGCCCGTGGGCGGCATAAAATTCATGCCATGTCGGAAATCGTTCGTGAATTATCGCTCCTGGGATGGAGCGAAGAGAAAATCAGTAAAGAGTTAGGTATGGACGACGATGAGGTTTTACGTCTGAAACAAATTAACGGTCTGCAAGAGTTATTTGCCGACCGTCGCTTCTCCAAAGCCTGGACAGTAAAATAACTACAGCGCGACCAGACGTTCGGCTGCCGCCAGCAGCGTCGATTCTTGCTTGGCAAAACATAGGCGAATCAGCTTATGCGGGAAAGGATCGGCGCAGAAAACCGACAACGGGATCGCGGCAACGCCCACTTCTTTGGTCAGCCACTGGCAAAACTCAACGTCGTTAAGCGTGGAGACGGCACTGTAATCGACCAGCAGAAAATAGGTGCCTTCACACGGCAAAATTTCCAGTCGGCTGTCACGCAGCGCGTTCACCAACACATCGCGTTTTTTCTGATAAAAGGCTGGCAACTCACGATAGTGTGTTGGATCCTCCCGCAGCATATCCGCCAGCGCCAACTGAGCCGGCGTATTCACTGAGAACGTCAGATACTGGTGTACCTTGCGTAATTCAGCGCTAATGGCGGCTGGCGCAACACAGTAGCCGACTTTCCAGCCGGTCATATGGTAGGTCTTCCCAAACGATGAAACGGCAACGGCGCGTTCGCGCAGGTGTGAATGCGCCAGCACGCTGGCATGTCCCTGTCCGGCGAAGCAAATGTGCTCATAAACTTCGTCGCTAATGACAAAGATCTCACGTTCTTTAATTGCCTGCCACAGGGCATCAAAATCGGCGTGATGCCATACGGTGGCGGAAGGGTTGTGCGGCGTGTTAAGGATCACCAGTCGGGTACGTTCGCTGAGTACAGCGCTAAATTCCTGCCAGTTGACGCGAAAAGACGGCGGTTGCAGCGCGATACGTTTAACTACGCCGCCGGATAATTCGACCGCGGGCGCATAGCTGTCGTAGCTCGGGTCAAAACAAATCACCTCATCGCCAGGACGCACCAGCGCCGTAATTGCGGCGAACAGCGCTTCTGTGGCCCCCGCCGTCACGGTCACTTCACTATTCGCATCAGGTTTATAGCCGTACAACTGCGCGGTTTTATCCGCAATGGCTTCGCGCAACGGCTGTACGCCCGTCATCGGCGCATACTGGTTTGCGCCATGCGCGACGTGATACGCCAGGCGTTCCTGCAAAAAAAGTGGGCCGTCAAAATCAGGAAATCCCTGCGAGAGGTTAATGGCCTGATGCTGCTGCGCCAGCGCGCTCATTTGCGTGAAGATAGTGGTGCCAAGATTAGGCAGTTTGCTTTGCGGAATCAGCGGGTTATTACTCATTATTGTTATCCCAGCGTGTGATGTTGTGGTTGAAGCCACTATAGCACGATGCTAGTATTTGGCAATCAAGACGTTCAGACGTCTATATAAAAATAACCTGCATTGACAGGACAGCCAAAAGGACAACACAACATGAGTAATACCGAGATTCGCGTCGTCACCGGCCCGGCCAACTATTTTTCCCATCCCGGCAGCCTGTCAAGACTCAACGATTTTTTCACCGCAGAGCAACTCTCACGCGCCGTCTGGGTTTACGGTGAACGCGCCATCGACGCGGCCCGCCCTTATCTGCCTGAGGCATTTCATCTTGCCGATGCCAGACACCTGCTGTTTACGGGACATTGCAGTGAAACCGGTGTTACTCAACTGGCAAAAGAGTCAGGAGAGAATCGCAGCGTGGTGATTGGTGTGGGCGGCGGGACATTGCTCGACACGGCCAAAGCGCTGGCTCGTCGTCTGGGTCTGCCTTTTGTCGGTATTCCTACTATCGCAGCGACCTGCGCCGCATGGACACCGCTCTCCGTCTGGTACAACGATGCAGGCCAGGCGCTGCATTTCGAAATTTTCGCTGACGCCAATTTCCTCGTGCTGGTCGAGCCAGAGATCGTTCTCAATGCGCCTGAAGAATACTTACTGGCGGGGATCGGCGACACGCTGGCGAAATGGTACGAGGCAGTCGTGCTCGCACCTGAGCCGGAAAACCTGCCTCTGACCGTACGTCTGGGTATCCATGCTGCGCAGACGATCCGCGACGTCCTGTTGGAAAGCAGCGAGCAGGCGCTGGTCGATAAGCAACAAGGTACGTTAAGCCGCACGTTTTGCGATGTAGTGGATGCAATTATTGCCGGAGGCGGCATGGTCGGCGGTCTGGGTGAGCGCTACACCCGCGTGGCGGCGGCGCATTCGGTACATAATGGCCTGACCGTGCTCCCGCAAACGGAGAAGTTTTTGCATGGCACCAAAGTGGCGTACGGCATACTGGTGCAGAGCGCGCTGCTGGGACAAGATGATGTGCTGGCGCAGTTAATTACCGCCTATCAGCGCTTCAACCTGCCAACCCGGTTGGCTCAACTGGACGTGGACATCAACAACCGCGCTGAAATCGACAACGTGATTGCGCACACCCTGCGCCCGGTGGAGTCCATTCATGCACTGCCGGTAACGTTAACGCCACAGACGCTGCGCGCAGCGTTCGAAAAAGTAGAATCGTTTACGGTGTGATTATGGTGTGAGATGCCTGATGGCGGCAACGCAGCGAAACCCTGGAGCTTACAAAGGTAAGTGACCAGGGTGAACACGCCTGCAGCTTGAATGATGAAGAGCATTAACAGCAGCGCGCGCCGCCTTTCCCCCCGTAGCGCGCATCCTGGCGTTCGCGGAAAAATTCTTCGTAGGTCATTGGCGTCAGGTCCGGATGCGTGACGCGCATATGTTCAACATAGTTGTCGTAATCCGGCACACCTATCATTAATCGGGCGGTTTGACCTAAATACTTCCCGGCTTTAGAGAGCGTTTCAAACATAGTGGTTCCCTGTCGAACAAACGCCCTCCCCATTCAGGAGAGGGCTCGTTGGTTAAGAGAATATTAGTGCGCGCCTTTCGCCTGCGCCACGATCTCTTCGACATTCTCAGGCATCGGTTCGTATGGCGTTTCTTTCGACGTAGGTTTGTCCTCTTTCAGTGCTGCCAGTGCAGTTTTGATGGAGAACAGACCCAGCACCACAACGACTACCATAAAGAAGATAGTGAGACCCGCATCCAGGCGGTTGTTAAACACCAACTGCGTCAGCTGCGACTGAGTGTACTGCGCCGGAATATTTCCGCTGTCGATCATCGCCTGGAACTTGTTAGCGATGGCGAGGAAGCCAATTTTCGCATCCGGGCTAAACGCTTTCTGCCAGCCGGCGGTCAGGGTACAAATCAGCAGCCAGGCCGTTGGCACCAGCGCCACCCACGCGTAGCGCTGACGTTTCATCTTGAACAGCACCACCGCGCAAAGCATCAACGCCATACCGGCCAGCATCTGGTTGGCGATACCAAACAGTGGCCACAGGGTATTAATACCACCCAATGGATCCACCACGCCCTGGTGCAAGAAGTAACCCCAGGCCAGCACGCACAGCGCCGTTGCCAGCAGGTTCGCAGGCAACGAATCGGTACGTTTCAGACCCGGTGACACCACGCCCAGCAGATCCTGCAGCATAAAGCGTGCGGCACGCGTACCGGCGTCTACCGCCGTCAGAATAAACAGGGCTTCAAACAGAATGGCGAAGTGATACCAGAACGCCACATCCATCATTCCGCCCAGTGCACCATGCAGAATATACGCCATGCCCACCGCCAGCGTCGGCGCACCGCCTGCGCGGGAAATAATGGATTGTTCGCCGACATCGTTCGCAATCTGATGCAGCGTATCAGGCGTGATAACAAAGCCCCAACTGCTCACAACCTGTGCCGCTGACGCAACCACATCGGTGGTTCCGGCAGGTGCCAGTACAGCCATCGGGCTGTTCATCGCAAAGTAGACGCCCGGGTCGATAACGCAGGCCGCCACCAGCGCCATAATGGCGACAAAGGATTCCATCAGCATCCCGCCGTATCCAATAAAACAGGCCTGACCTTCATTCGCCAGCATCTTCGGCGTGGTGCCGGAGGCAATCAGCGCGTGGAAACCAGAGACCGCACCGCAGGCGATGGTAATAAACAGGAACGGGAACAGGTTACCGCTCCAGACCGGGCCTGTACCGTCAACAAACTTGGTCAGCGCAGGCATGGTCAGCGTCGGACGCATGATCAGAATCCCTACCGCCAGACCAACAATGGTACCGATTTTCAGGAAGGTAGAGAGATAATCACGCGGCGCCAGCAGCAGCCACACCGGCAGTACGGCGGCGACAAAGCCGTATCCCACCAGCATCCAGGTCAACTGTACGCCGGTAAAGTCAAAGTACGGTGCCCAGGTCGGGCTTTCAGCCACCCAGCCGCCGGAAATAATAGCAAACACCAGGAATACCAGACCGATGACCGACACTTCACCAATGCGGCCCGGGCGCAGATAACGCAGGTAAATCCCCATGAAGATCGCCAGCGGGATAGTAAAGGCGACGGTGTAGGTTCCCCACGGGCTGTGGGTCAGCGCTTTCACGACGATCATCGCCAGTACCGCGAGGATAATCACCATGATCATAAAACAGGCCACCAGCGCAATGACGCCCGCCGTTGGGCCCATCTCTTCTTTCACCAGTTCGCCAAGGGAACGCCCATCGCGACGGGTAGAAACAAACAGCACCATAAAGTCCTGCACCGCCCCCGCCAGTACCACCCCGGCAAGCAGCCAGATCATACCCGGCAGATAGCCCATTTGCGCCGCCAGCACCGGTCCAACTAATGGACCCGCTCCAGCAATCGCCGCGAAATGGTGGCCAAACAGCACTTTTTTATCGGTAGGAACATAGTCCAGACCATCGTTATGACGCACAGCTGGCGTCATACGCGTCGGGTCCAGCGCCAGTACATTTTTCGCGATGTACAGGCCGTAGAAACGGTAAGCGATAAGGTAGACACAGACCGACGCCACGACTATCCACAACGCGTTGATCTGTTCGCCACGATTTAATGCGATATAGCCGAGGGCAAATGCTCCCATAACGGAGAGCACTGTCCAGACGAGGTACTTCCCTGATTTATTCATACTTGGTTTTCCGTTGTCCTGGTCAGAGAGATGTTACATTTTGTTTCTATAACATCTTTTCTGAATTTAACAACCTGACAACCATGTAAACCCGAAGTATCACTGAGTATTTACATTGCATTGTTAACTAGATCACTTCATTTAGCCGTTAACCCTGCAATTTCATTTTACTTTGTCGGGCGACTCACCCCATCACCGCAGTGCCTAAACGACAGGTGCAACAGCGTCGTCCCTGCTCATCAAAGATGACGATTTCCCAGCTTTGACTCTGACGCCCGAGGTGCAGCGGCTGGCAAACGCCGCGCACTTTCCCCAGCGCAACCGCCCGATGGTGCGTGGCGTTCAGTTCCGTACCCACCACACACTGCCCGTCGCGAGTCATCAGATAACCCGCCATCGAACCCAATGTTTCCGCCAGGGCCGCCGACGCGCCGCCGTGCAGCAGACCAAACGGCTGATGCGTCCGGCTATCCACCGGCATTTCGGCTTCCAGCACATCATCCCCCAGTCGGGTATAGACCATGCCTAAATGCGCCACCATCGTGTTCTGACTGGTGGCATTCAGTTCATCCAGCGTTAAATGACGTTTCCAGATCATCGTCATGCCCCCAGCGTGGAGCCGCCGTCCACCACGATATCCTGAAGCGTAATGTGGCTCGCCAGATCGGAAGCGAGGAATAAAATAGTGTTAGCGATTTCCTGTGGACGAGCGATTTTCCCCAGCGGAATGCCGAGCTTAAACTGCTCGCCAAACCCACGAATGCGCTGTTGCTCCGCGTCATCGCTGACCCACAACGTACGCTGCATGTCGGTGTCGGTCGAGCCTGGCGAAACCACATTGCAACGCACACCGCTGCCTGCCAGTTCAAGTCCGACGGTCAGTGCCAGGTTTTTCAGCGCGGCTTTTGACGCACCGTATGCGCTCATACCGATACGCGGCGTGTGCGCCGCATCCGACGCGACGGTCACGATTGCCCCGCCCTGCTGGCGACGAAACTGCGCCATCGTCTGCTGAAACAGATTGAACGCCCCACCAACGTTAACCGCAAACGTCTGCTGCCACTCCTCAATGCTCAGCGCATCGGTGGCCCCCATACGCAAAATACCCGCCGCATTGACCAACACATCCAACCGCTCGCGCGTTTGCAGGACGCGCTGACACACCTCAGCCACCTGTTCAGCATTCGCCACATCCAGCACTTCGGTGGCAAACGGGTAGTTATTCTGAGAAAATTCACGATCGAATCCTGTCACCTCAGCACCCGCTTTCACAAACGCCAGCGCCGTGGTGTAGCCAATCCCTTTTCCCGCGCCGGTTACCCAGACGGTTTTCCCTGCGAAGTCAAATCCAGACATTACTTCACCTCGCGAGAGAGCAGCGTCCACCAGGCGTCAATGGTCGGGTTTTTCGCCAGCATCACGAAGTCAATATCGCCATGAACCTTACGCCAGCGCGCCGCCAGCGCCATCATGCGCACGGAATCCAGTCCGTAGTCGATCAGGTTTTCGTCATCCATCGGCTCTTCGGACTCATCGAGCAGCGGCAGAATAATGCTGCGTAACGCATCTTTGCTGGCCGGTACCGGCGTCGGTAATAATTCCTGAGTCATCACCACACGCCCGGAGCGTCCCGCCACGTATTTCAGCGACATCAGATGTTCGTCACGGCTAAAGTCTGCCAACGCATCGGCAACCATAAACGGCTTGATGTCGCGCATAAAGGCGTCCGTTGCGGTGGTCATACAGCCAATATGCGCATACACGCCGGTAATGATCAGTTGATTACGTCCGGTCTCCTTAAGCATCTGTTCCAGCGGGGAGCGATGAAATGCGCTGTAACGCCATTTCACCAGAATGGTATCCGCTTCATCCGGCGCCAGCGCCTCTACGATTTTCTGCTGTTCCGGTGAACGCGTCAGTCCCGGTCCCCACATATCATTGAGCAGAGCGCGGTCTTCATCACTCTGTTCTTTGGGCTGAGCGGTGTAATACACCGGAATGTTATGCTCTTTGCAGTACTGACGCAGTGCGGCGATGTTAGCGACGACCTGCTCCATCATCGGGCAGTTATCGCCCCAAAAGCCGATAAAATAGTCCTGCATGTCGTGGATCAGCAGTGCGGCGCGTTCGGGGTCAAACGCCCAGTCCACTTTGTTCACCGGAACATCAAGCGCCGTGGGTAGCGCATAAGCCTGCAGTTTAGGAATTGCCATCTCTTATTCTCCTTCAGGCCAGTGAACGTGATGCCAGCCACTGACGTAATTGTTTTTTATCTACTTTCCCAACCGGAGTCAGCGGTAACGACTCAACGCACTCAACGCGGTCAGGTAATTTAAATTCCGCTACGCCCTGTTCGCGTAGAAAACGACGCACCTGCACCGCTCGCAGCGGCTCTTTTACCACCAACCAGGCACAGCTTTTCTCGCCCATCAGTTCGTCATCCATACTGACCAGCGCGGCATGGATCACCATCGGGTGGCGCAGCAGCAGGTTTTCAATCTCTTCTGCAGCGATCTTCTCTCCACCGCGGTTGATCTGATCCTTCTCGCGTCCCTGGACGGTGATGTAGCCATCTCGATCGATGGCGATCAGATCGCCGGAGCAGTAAAAACCGTTGGCGTCAAAGGCGCTGGCATTGTGCTCAGGACTGTTGAAGTAGCCGCGGAAGGTGTATGGGCCACGCGTCATCAGGCGCCCGGTTTCTCCCTCGGCTAAAGGGTTGCCGTCAGCGTCTGCTACCCAGACTTCATCATCGGGACACATCGGGCGGCCCTGGGTATTGATGATGCGTTCAGGACTGTCGTCCAGACGGGTGTAGTTCACCAGCCCTTCCGCCATGCCGAAGACCTGCTGCAGCTGGCAGCCAATCTCCGCCGGAATACGCGCCGCAAGCGAGGCGGAAAGCCGTGCCCCACCGACCTGTAGCAGCGTCAGCGAAGCCAATTGCGCATTGCTCCCCCACTCCGCAATTGCCTGCAGCCACAGGCTCACCGCTGGCGGCACTAGCGCCGTGACGTTAACCTGATGCTGTTCAATCAGAGGGAAGCACAGGGTGGCGCTCGGGTCAGCCGCCAGCACGACGGTGCCGCCAGCCAGGAATACCCCCAACGCGCCAGGCGAACTCATCGCGTAGTTATGCGCCGCCGGGATCGCGCATAAATAACGCGTTTCCCCGGTGAATCGGCAAATCTCATTGCTGCGACGCACGCTGTAGTAGTAATCGTTATGGGTACGAGGAATCAGCTTTGGCGTCCCGGTAGTCCCGCCAGAAAGCTGGAAATAGGCCACCTCATCAGCAGGCGATGGCGTGGCGGAAAAATCAGTCGCAGGCTGGCTTATCGCCGTTTGCAGATTGTGTTCGCCTTCATCATTGCGCAGTTGCACCACGCGCACTGAATTGTGTTCAGCCACAAAAGCGTTAAGAAAATCGTCTCCGCTAAACAACGCATGCTGACGATCGGCAATCAGCAGCGCAGGTTCGATCTGTTTGGCATAGGCGTTAAGTTCGTTTCGCTGATGGCTGAATAATGCCAGCACCGGGGCTACGCCCAGCTTGAGCAGCGCAAAGAAAGTGATATACAACTCAGCCACGTTGCCCAGTTGTACCAGCGCGGTTTCGCCGGGTTTGATCCCCTGACGGCGCAGGCTGCAGGCGAGATTGTCAGTGGCCTGATTCAGTTGGCGATAGCTCAGGTGGCGTTCGCCATCGATCACCGCCGTATGGTCGCTGTCGGCGTGACGGGTAAGAATGTCGGTCAGCGGCAAATCCTGCCAGTAACCTTTTTCACGATAGCGGCGGGCAAACTCCTCCGGCCAACGGGTGAAAGGAATACTCATTATCGCTCCTTAGAGGCCTGGTCAATAAGGCTCTTAATGCAGTCCAAAAACATTCAACATCGTGGAGAGTTTGGCTCCCGTTTCACGCCATTCCGCAACCGGGGACGAGGCCGGAACAATCCCGGCACCGGCAAAGAAACGTACCTGATTACGCAGCAGCTTCGCACAACGGATCGTCACCACCCATTCGCCGTTGCCTTGGGAATCACACCAGCCGACAATGCCACCGAACAGTTCGCGATCGAACGGCTCCAGCTCGGCGATAAGTTTGCGCGCAACCTGATGCGGGAAGCCGCTCAGCGCAGGCGTCGGATGCAGCAGGCACGCGAGCGTCAGGGCGTTTTCTTGCGCGTTGGCTTTACCCTCAAACGGCGTGCCGAGGTGCCAGAGCGTAGGCGTGGTGACCAGTTGCGGAGAAGAAGGGAGTTGCAGTTCACGGCTTCGATCGCGCAGGACATTTTTCATGGCCTGCGTCACCAGTTCGTGCTCATGGCGATCCTTTTCGGACGCCAGCAGGCGGATGCCCGCCTCACGGTCCAGCACATCGTCCGGTTGACGTCGTGCCGAGCCTGCCAGCGGTAATGAGCTGAAACGATCGCCTTCTTTGCGTAACAGCAGTTCCGGACTGGCGCCAATCAATACGCCACCGTCTTCAAGGGGAACGTGAAAGTTGTAGCTCGCCGGATTTTGCGCCACCAGGCGCTCCAGCAGCGCCCCGCTGTCAATATTGGCATCAGCGGTGATATCGATCAGGCGTGACAACACCACTTTGTCGACTTCAGGGGTTGCCGTCAGCGCAGCCGCGCGAGCGACCATATCTTCAAAGAAGTTCTGTTCCGGGATCGATTTACGTTCAACAACGTTCAGCGACTGATGCGCGTTAAAGTAACGAGATGATTGCTGCTTCGCCGTTCGGGAGAACGTCTGCCATGACTGGGGAATAAACAGCGATGACGGCTGGCGGGTGTCAAAAGGAATCGCCCCGACCATGATGGGGTTAGCGATACCCTGCGCTTTGGCATCAGCAAACAGTGCATGCATTTTTTGTTGGAAAGGGCTGTCTGGCGAATCGCCATCAATTGCCGGTTCCGCATAGCGGGCGAAGCATCCTGACGTCGTAAAACTACGGTACGGCGACATAAAGAAAAAACTGTCGGGAGCGAGCGTCGGCATAGTCTGCGTTTTTTCCTCGGCCAGTGACGTTTCCATATCATCCTCCAAAAATGATAAAAGCTCTAATAATGATTATCATTTATATTTTCGGTCGCTAACCTAAAAGCAAAGCGGCGGTATGTCAACTCTTGTGGCAGCACAATGTGCGACTTTGGCTTGCATCCTTGTCCACTAACAATGAAAATGAGAAGCATTACTTATACTGATAACAGGATGCTGATTCGTGAGTCTCCCCTCTTTTTGCCGCACCGTGCTCTTACTGGCAGGTTTGTCTATTTCAGGAATTTCTTCAGGTTATGCCGCCGACTGGCCGCGTCAGGTTACCGACAGTCGTGGTACGCATACGCTGGAACATAAGCCGCAGCGAATTGTCTCCACCAGCGTCACCCTCACCGGCTCGCTGCTGGCAATTGATGCCCCGGTCATCGCCAGCGGCGCTACTACGCCGAACAATCGCATCGGCGATGCACAGGGCTTTTTACGCCAGTGGAGCGAAGTGGCAAAAGCGCGCAAACTGAGCCGCCTGTATATCGGCGAACCGAGCGCTGAGGCCGTGGCGGCGCAAATGCCGGATCTGATTCTGATCAGCGCCACTGGGGGAGATTCAGCCCTCGCGCTATACGATCAGCTGTCCACCATTGCGCCAACGCTCATCATTAATTACGACGACAAAAGCTGGCAGTCGCTGTTGACGCAGTTAGGTGAAATTACCGGTCAGGAGCAACAGGCGGCTGCGCGTATTGCCGAGTTTGATAAGCAACTGCAGGCGGTCAAGCAGCGTATTACCCTACCGCCGCAACCGGTCAGCGCGCTGGTGTACACCGCTGCAGCGCACAGCGCCAACCTGTGGACGACTGAGTCGGCGCAGGGCAAGCTGATGGAGCAGTTAGGTTTCACCCTGGCACCGCTGCCTGCCGGATTGCACACCAGCCAGAGTCAGGGCAAACGCCACGATATCATCCAGCTTGGCGGTGAGAACCTGGCGGCAGGCCTGAACGGCGAAGCGCTGTTCCTGTTCGCTGGCGACAACAAAGATGCCGACGCCATTTATGCTAATCCGCTGCTGGCACATCTGCCTGCCGTGCAGAATAAACGTGTTTACGCCCTGGGTACGGAAACCTTCCGTCTCGACTACTACAGCGCGACCTTGCTGCTGCAACGTCTGTCAGCTCTCTTTTAATCGCCAGCGCCGGATACGGCTAACGCCTTATCCGGCCTACAAACCGTAGAGGACAACGCTATCCGGCATTCACAGGCATTTGTCGGAATCGGCGCACTTCTCCCAGCAACAGCAGCAGTAGCAGACCGACAATCACCAGCCCAAACCCACTTACGCTTGCCGAAGCAACCGGTGTCATCATCGCCCCCAACCCCCCTAACAGCGCCGCGCCGATCGCATCTCCTGTAACGTTCTGCGCAGTCCACAAACCGTTAATTCGCCCGAGCATCGCTTCTGGCGTCTGCGTCTGTAACAGGGTGTACTGCAACAAAGAGCTGACCGCACTCAGCCAGCCGAACAGCGCCAGGCAGACAACGCCAAGCTCCCAGACCGGCATCAACCCAAACAGACCGATAGCCAGGAACGAAGCCACGGTCGATACCAGCATGATCAGTCCCGGACGAACGCTGTGCGCCAGTTGTCCGCTGGTCAACGCGCCCACCGCCGCGCCAAGAGGAATGGCCGCATACAGCAGACCTATTTGCGCACTCGACATTTGCCAGTTAATCGCCAACGCGGGATACAACACGCGCACGGCGCTCGCCATAGTCAACAGACCGCCAAGCAGCGCAATGCCGCCAATCAGCGGGCTGGCAAGCAGAAAGCGAAATGCTGCCAGCAGCGATTTTAGCGGATGCTCGCGCGGCTGCGGCGGAGGCGGTAGCGCAGGAAGGCTCAGCAACGGCAGCAAGGTAATGAAAGTGCCCGCCGCCGCCAGACCGTAGTTCCACGCCACGCCACCGGTCGCGAGCAATACCCCGCCAAGCATCGGCGAAATAACCGAACCCAGACGTACCGTCAGCATGGTAATCGCCCCGGCCTGCATCAAATTCTCCCGCCCAACCAGCGCCGGTGTTGCCGCCAGCAACGCGGTCACGCCCAGCGAGGCAAAGAAACCGTCCCATAAGCCAAGCAAATAAATCGCCAGTAACGACGGTTCGGGCAGCAGCGCATTCAGACACAGACCAATAAAGCCGATTCCGCAGGTTCCACGAGCCAACAGGATCACTTTTTTACGCTCATAGCGGTCGGCCAGCACCCCGCCCACCATCAGACCAATAAACATTGCGCTGCCGGTCAACGTTACTGACAAACCTACCTGCCAGGTCGACTGCGTCATCATCTGGATCTGTACCGGAACCGCCACGCCGAGTAGCCCCAGAGAGACAATGGAAATAAAACGGGCGAGGAAGACGGCGCGAAATGCAGGGTGGGTCTTTAACAGGCTGAGATTGAGCAGCCAGGATTGTCGATTCATTACAGAGCCTTACCAGGTACTTTTTCAATATCAATTCGATGGCTGCACATGCTAACATATCCAAATAAGATCGATAACGATAATTACTATCATTATCAGGGAAGTTGATATGTCATGCTCTGTTTCCGCGACACGTGCCTTCGCCGTGCCCGGACTATTGTTATTACTTGTTCTCACCACGGTATTAAGTCTGGTTATTGGCGCCAAGTCGCTACCTGCCTCCGTGGTGCTGGATGCACTTACCAGCAGTTGTCAAAGCGCTGATTGCACCATCGTGCTGGACGCGCGACTGCCGCGCACGCTGGCGGGGCTGCTCGCCGGTGGGGCGCTGGGTCTGGCTGGTGCATTAATGCAAACGCTCACGCGTAACCCTCTCGCCGATCCCGGCATTCTGGGCGTTAACTCCGGAGCCAGCTTCGCTATTGTGCTGGGAGCCGCGCTGTTCGGTTTTTCTTCTGCGCAAGAGCAACTGCTGATGGCCTTTTCCGGGGCGCTGGCCGCGTCGCTTATAGTGGCCTTTACCGGCAGCCAGGGCGGCGGGCAGTTAAGCCCGGTACGCCTGACGCTGGCGGGCGTTGCGCTGGGCGCGGTGCTGGAAGGATTATCCACCGGAATCGCCCTGCTCAACCCGGATGTCTACGATCAGTTGCGTTTCTGGCAGGCCGGTTCATTGGATATCCGCAGCCTGCAAACGCTGAAGGTCGTCCTGGTGCCGGTACTGATTGCCGCGGCTGTCGCGTTATTCCTTAGCCGTGCTCTGAATAGCCTGAGCCTCGGGAGCGACACCGCCACCGCGCTTGGCAGCAAAGTCGCTCGCACGCAGTTTATTGGCCTGCTGGTGATTACCGTACTGTGCGGCAGTGCGACCGCGATTGTCGGCCCTATCGCCTTTATCGGCCTGATGATGCCGCATATGGCGCGCTGGCTGGTGGGGGCAGATCACCGTTGGTCGCTGCCCGTTACCCTGCTGGCAACCCCCTCTCTGTTGTTAATTGCCGATATCATCGGTCGCCTGATTGTCCCCGGCGAACTGCGCGTTTCAGTGGTCAGCGCATTTATCGGCGCGCCGGTGCTTATCTTTCTGGTACGCCGGAAACCGCGCGGGGGTGGCGCATGATGCACCTCTCCCGCCGCCTGATCGTCAGCAGCCTGCTGCTGGTTGTAGGTTGTCTCGCCGTTGGCTTGTGGAGCCTGCGTAGCGGCGTCGTTACGCTGGAAACCCAGCAAATTATTGCCGCCCTGCTTGGCGATGCGCCGCGCAGTATTACGCTGGTGGTGACCGAATGGCGTTTGCCACGCGTGCTGATGGCGCTATTGATTGGCGCGGCGCTCGGCGTGAGCGGTGCAATATTCCAGTCGCTGATGCGCAACCCGCTGGGCAGCCCGGATGTGATGGGTTTCAATACCGGTGCCTGGAGCGGTGTGCTGGTGGCAATGGTGCTGTTCGGACAGCATCTCACCGCTATCGCGCTTGCGGCCATGGTTGGCGGGGTCCTGACGTCTCTGGTGGTCTGGGCGCTCGCCTGGCGCAATGGTATCGACACCTTTCGGCTGATTATTATTGGGATCGGTATACGCGCCATGCTGGTTGCGTTCAACACCTGGCTACTGCTGAAGGCATCATTAGAAACCGCGCTGACCGCCGGACTGTGGAACGCCGGATCGCTCAATGGCCTGACCTGGGCCAAAACCTGGCCTTCTGCCCCACTGATTATCATTATGCTGGTGTGCGCCACGCTGCTGGTGCGCCGGATGCGTTTACTGGAAATGGGTGATGACAGCGCCTGTGCGCTTGGCGTCAGCGTAGAGCGCTCACGTCTGATGATGATGCTGGTTGCGGTTGTACTGACCGCTGCCGCCACCGCGCTGGCTGGCCCTATCTCGTTTATTGCCCTTGTCGCCCCACATATCGCGCGGCGGATTAGCGGCACATCGCGCTGGGGATTAACCCTGTCGGCGCTGTGTGGCGCGTTGCTGCTGTTGATGGCGGATTTATGCGCCCAACAGCTGTTTATGCCTTATCAGCTTCCGGTGGGCGTTGTCACCGTAAGCCTCGGCGGTATTTATCTTATCGTCTTGTTAATTCAGGAGTCCCGCAAAAAATGATCGAATCAGTAGCCCGTTTGCGTGGCGACCAGTTAACGCTGGGTTATGGCAAATTTACCGTAGCGGAAAACCTCAATGTGTCGATTCCAGACGGTCACTTCACCGCAATTATCGGGCCAAACGGCTGCGGAAAATCAACGCTACTGCGCACGCTTAGTCGTCTGATGACGCCCGCGCACGGTAAGGTCTGGCTCGACGGCGAGCATATCCAGCACTATGCCAGCAAAGAGGTTGCTCGCAGAATAGGTTTGTTGGCGCAGAACGCCACCACGCCGGGTGATATTACGGTACAGGAGCTGGTTGCCCGTGGGCGCTACCCGCATCAGCCATTGTTTACCCGCTGGCGAAATGAGGATGAAATCGCGGTCTCAAACGCAATGCAGGCGACGGGAATCACTCATCTTGCGTCGCAAAGTGTGGATACCCTTTCCGGTGGACAACGCCAGCGCGCATGGATTGCGATGGTGCTGGCGCAGGAAACGTCGATTATGCTGCTCGACGAACCTACCACCTGGCTGGATATCAGCCATCAGATCGATCTGCTGGAGCTGCTGAGTGAGCTAAACCGGGATAAAGGGTATACGCTGGCCGCCGTTCTGCACGATCTTAATCAGGCATGTCGCTATGCAACGCATCTGATTGCGCTGCGTGACGGAAAAATTGTTGCCGAGGGTGCGCCGAAGGAGATCGTCACAGCGCAGCTTATTGAAAAAATCTATGGTCTGCGCTGTATGATTATCGACGATCCGGTTGCCGGAACGCCGTTAGTGGTGCCGCTTGGGCGTACACCGAAAATTCATACCCAGTCATCTCTATAGGGATGACTACACGGGTCAGCGTTTAACACGCTGACCCGATGACGTTTATTGGATATTTTGGAGCAGGTCACGCATGACAGGCCCAATCTTCTCAAACGCTTCAGGGGTTATGATATCGACATGCGCGCAGTCCTGACGATATACATCCAGACTGGATATCCACGGTGACCAACTGCGTTCAGGACTGACACCCGGCACTAAGGTGCGCTCAGCGACGAACAGTGTGGCGTGACCAGCAAACGGCACGCTGTGTGCCGTGGTGAGCAGGCGAACCGCATCGGCGTAGTTACCTTCGATAGCATTAAATAAGGCCTCTGACGCATTCCCCTGCTGCGCTGCCAGAAACGCTTCACGTTCACGCTCGATCTCAGCCAGTACCGCGGGATCCAACCCATTAGCCTCCTTTTCCTGCCAGTTTTGCGTTTCCGGCGGCCAGGTATCCAGCAGCCCCAGGAATGCAACTGTCTCTCCTCTGGCATGTAAGCGTGCGGCGATTCCCTGCGCCAACGTCCCCCCCAGCGAGTAGCCTAATAAATAATAGGGACCATGAGGCTGCTGGCTGAGCAGCGTTGCCAGGTGATGTTCGCATACCGCATCAAGGTTTTCCGCCGTCTGCATAGGGCCATCCGGTCGCGGCGACTGAATGCCAATAATCGACCACTGCGGACTGAGGTAACGCGACAGCACGCTAAACTGCCAGGCGAAACCCGACGCCGGATGGAAGCAAAACAGCGTTGGGCCATGACTTTCACGCAGCGGCAGCAGCGTCTCGAATCCCAGACGCTGCGACTGTTCATCATCATTGCTCTCCAGCAGTGCACTCAGTTGTTCAACAGTAGAAGCCACCATTATTTGCCCAGGCGTTACCTGACGCTCAAAAATCTGGCTCAACTGCGCTGCCAGTTTCATCGCCAGCAGCGAATGTCCGCCAAGCGCAAAGAAGTCAGCCTCTACGTCATTAACCTCGCAATCCAGCAAAGCCGCAAAAGACTGCGCGATGGCGGTTTCAGTCCCTGCTCGCGGCGCACGTCCTGACGTACGCGACGTCAACTGCGGCATCGGCAGCGCTTTACGATCCAGTTTACCGTTTGCACTCAGCGGCAGCTCCGCCAGTTGCAACAATACCGTCGGCACCATATGCGCAGGCAGTTTTTCACGCAGAGTTTCCCGCAATGCAGACGTATCCAGCGGTAACCCCGATTGCGACACCAGATACCCCACCAACTGTCGTGCATCGCCGCCTGTCGCCGCCGCCTGGTTGAATACGCAGGCGTGGGCTACGGCATGTTCGACATCTGGCAGTTGCTGCATCACCCGATCAATCTCACCGAGCTCAATGCGCTGTCCGCGAATTTTAAGCTGGTCATCGCTGCGCCCGAGGTATTCCACTGCGCCATTCTCCAGCCAGCGCGCCACATCCCCGGTACGGTACATGCGTTCACCAGGGTTAAACGGATCGGCGATAAAGCGGCTCGCGGTTAGATCCGCTCGCCCCAGGTATCCTTGCGCCAGTTGGATCCCCGTCAGATAGAGATCACCTGCCACGCCAAAGGGCACCGGGCGCATCATGGCGTCCAGGATCCGTAAACCGGTATTCCATACCGGATAGCCAATCGGCACGCTATTGCCCGTTACGGCAGCGAGATCGTCCCCCCAGGCCGGATACCAGCTCACATCGACCGCCGCTTCCGTTGGCCCGTATAAATTGTGCAGTGGCGCATGAGTCAACTGTTCCCATTCGCGGCATAAATCTGCAGGTAAGGCTTCGCCGCTGCAGAATACCCGTTTCAGCGAGGCACAGCTCTCCCGCGCGGTTTCCGGCGTCAGTGATGCTACAAAAGCGGCCAGCATAGAGGGAACAAAGTGCGTGGTCGTCACCCCTGACTGCGCAAAGAACTGCTGCATCGCCAGCGGATCGCGGTGCGCTTCAGGTTCTGCCATGACCAGTTTTGCCCCGGCAATAAACGGCCAGAAAAACTCCCATACCGAGACGTCAAAACTGCACGGTGTTTTTTGCGCCACCACATCATCCGCGGTCAGTGGATAGTGATTTTGCATCCACAGCAAACGGTTAACGATGGCGGTTTGCCCAACCATCACCCCTTTTGGTCTGCCGGTAGAACCGGAAGTAAAAATAATATAGGCCGTATGATTAGGTTGAGATAGCGCCAGCGGTGCAGCATCCTCTTCTGGCAGCGGCGCGTTGTAGCACAGACTTTCTAGCTCCGGAATATCGCTAAAGCGCGCCAGTTGCTCTTCGGTCGCGATTAACAATTTTGGCTTCGCGTCTTCGAGCATCATCCGCAGGCGATCGTCCGGGTATCCGGTATCCAATGGCAGCCAGGCAGCTCCCGCCTCAACAATACCGTGTAGCGCCAGCGTGAGGAACACGGAACGCGGTAATGCCACGGCAACGCTGTCACCAGGCTGTACGCCACGTTCGCGCAGGCGGCGCGCCAGCGCCACGACCTGTTGGCGCATTTCACGATAGCTAAACTGATAGCGGGCATCAGCCAGCGCCGGGGCATCCGGCGTTTTATCGGCCTGCTGTACCACCAGCGCGCTCAGCGTGGTGGACGGGAGCGCCACGGTCGTGTCGTTAATCTTCGCCAGCCGCTCATGTTCTGTCGGCAACAGCATCCCGGCATCGCCGCAGCATAGCGACGGATTGTCGGCAAACTGCGCGATAAGCGCGGTTAAACGTGATGCATGTTGCGCCAGCGTCGCGGCATCGTAGC
Organism: Citrobacter sp. RHBSTW-01044; assembly: GCF_013781945.1. NCBI lineage: Bacteria > Pseudomonadati > Pseudomonadota > Gammaproteobacteria > Enterobacterales > Enterobacteriaceae > Citrobacter > Citrobacter sp. RHBSTW-01044. Next base: position 3,510,989 of record NZ_CP056180.1, read on the forward strand.
GCTGTTTATTGGCCAGGATTTCAATACTCAGCCCGCCGTTTTCATCCGGGAACAGCGCCAGCTCCAGATCGTTCACCGGACCTGTCGCCAACGTATGGGTTTGCGCCTGAACGCCAGGAATATTCAGTTGATAGTCGAATATTTTCACGTTCAGTACCGGGCCAAACAGCGGTTCGGCACCGGCTGCGCGCCCGCTGTCGCGAACAATTTGCTCAGCATCATATCGCTGATGTCGGCGCATTTTCTTCAACTGTGCGGCCAGTCGTTGGGCAAGTGCAGGCAAGCTTTCTGCCGCATTCAACTGCACGCCAAATGGCAGGACGTTTAAAACCGGTCCGGTGGACGTGAGCGCCGCCGACCCCATACGCCGCATAAAGATAAACCCGGCGGCATATTCCATTCGGCTGCATAAACGTCCGAGCCACAGCGCCACCAGCGCAAGGGCCAGATCCGCACGCTGAACGTCTGGCATACGTGCCGCAAGCCGGCGAAACTCCCCTTCAGGCGCGGTTAACTTCAGACGAATAATATCCGCGCTGGCCGACCGCCCTGGCAGGGGTTTGTTAGACAGCGAAGCCGGAGGTGGGAGTTGCTTTCGCTGCTCGGTCCAGAAGGCGCCGTCACGTTGCCAGGCATCGCTTTGCCGATACTGTTGATACTCTTCCACCACCTCAGAAAATGGCGTAAAAGGTGATTCCGGCGTGGGCTCGCCATGCAGCCATGCGCGGTAAATTGCGGCTATCTGGCGGGTAATGGCAGGGAAACTGAAGCCATCAACCAGCAGATGATGGTAACGCTGATACCAATACCAACGCTTTTCTCCCACCTGAATGAGCAGGTGAAAAACCAGCGGCTTAGTGCCATCAGCACGGATGTCCTGCTGCAGGTCTGCCTGCATCAATGCGCGCGCTGACGCATGCGGATCGGATTTTTCGCGCAGATCGATAATTTCTGGTGGCGCAAAGGCAAGCGCAGAGTCTACCCATTGCCAGACCTCGCCGTTATCTTCGCTAAACCGCATCCTTAGAGTATCGGCCTGCTCCAGACCCGCCACTACCGCTTTCGCCAGCAACGGAGCGTCCAGTTCGCCGGTTAATTCTACGTAGTGCGCCACGCTCCACGCAGAGGGCAATGTGGAGAGTTTTTCCGCCATCCAGATCCCCGGCTGAGCCGCAACTAACGGTAAACGTTGAGTCATGGAGCCTCCTGCACATCGACGTAGTTCGCTGGCGTCAGCGTGGTCCAGTTTGCATCCAGCCATTGCTGGCAGGCTTCCTGTGATTGGGGTTCGCACGCGACCGTCCAGCCTGCAGGAAGTGAGCATTGCTGCGGCCAAAGGCTAAACTGACGTTGGGGATTTTGCAGAATGTAAAACTGGCCCTGCGGATTATCGAAGGGGTTACTGAATTCCATACTCAACTCCTGTCGTGGAACATCGTCCGGTTAAATCGTGTCGGTAAGCGGTTGCCAGAGCGTGATCAGCCCTTGCATCAGTCCGCCGCGCCAGCAAAGCGCATCGTGTCCACCATCAACCTGACGCCAGAAAATAGACTGTGGTGCAGAGGGTAACTGGGCATAAAGCGCCTGATTTGCGCGATAAATAATGGGCTCGCGGATCCCGGCTTCCAGCACAATACGCAGCCCCTGGGCGCTTATCTTTCCGCTTTTCAGTTGCTCAACGATCGCCCCATCCTGATGACCACCGCGATGCGGCCACCAATAAGAGCCTGACTGGCTGAGCACGCAGCCAAAGCGCGCGGGCCAGTTAAGCCCGGCATACAGCGATGACAGCCCGCCAAAACTTTGCCCGGCGACGACGGTACGCTGCGGGTCGTCACTGAACGCGGTCGTGGTCTTCACCAGCGGCAATAGTTCCTGCTGTACTGCCAACCAAAAATCCGCATTACACGGCAATTCGCGGCTGCGGTGAGCCGTGTCGATGGTATCAATCAGGAGATAAACGGCGGGGGGGAGGTGTCCGCGATGGGTGAGTGAAGTCAGCGCAGGCCAGACCGGCATACTTTGTGCCCAAAACTGTCCGTCCAGCAGGATAGCCAGCGGACGCGCTTCCGGTTGGGCTTCACCAGTGGTAAACACCCACACGCGGCGCGTATTGCCGAGCCTGGCGCTACGCCATTGCAGGCAAACTGCGGGCGAGTCGGGGTTTTCAGGTCGATCCCATCCCGGTTGTACGGGTGCATCAGGCATTTCCAGCGCAGACACCGCATGGCCACGACCGCCCTGCCAGCTCTGCGGATTGAGGGGATCGGCAATAGCCTGCGGCAACAATTGCCGCCAGCCTTCACGCAGCACGGTTCGGTCAGGCGCTTCGCCCGGCGTCTGCGCGGCAAAAATATCATTTCGTTCTGTTGGGATAAAACAGTAACTGCCGCGCCAGTTGGCGCTAAGGGAAACACTCCAGCACCAAACATTTGTCCCATCAATGCGTTGCATCGACTGAGGGGTGGCATTTTGATGGTGGTCGGTGACGCCGGTGATATAGACCCATACGTGATGAATAGCTGACTCTTTTTCCGTTCCCTGCGGGTCGCGCCACCAGAAGGTTACCCGATAATTTCCGTTGTCTTCACGCTCCCACTCCGGGCCTTTTTTTGACTGCCACCACGCCTCGCTTCCCATCTTTAACGTCGTCACCGCCATAACCCCATGTTTATTGTCAAATTTTATGATCTAGCGTGAAATATATTGATAATATTATTGATAACTATTTGCATTTGCAATAGCGTATTGTCGCGCTGTGGGAAGCGCGCACAGTTTTTCACCACTTATAAACCGGCCTGGCGCTGCGTACTTTTTCTGGAATGGAGGGTTTACGCGGATGCGGGCGACATCAGACCAAATGCCGCACCACGGCACATTGGTACTCGTGGCTAAAAGAACAGCAGGACATACAATGAACAACAAGATTCATTCACTGGCCTTATTGGTCAATTTAGGGATTTACGGGGTAGCCCTGCCAGCGATGGCAGAAGATCAAACCGATAGCGCCGCTGTCTCTCATGAAGACACCATCGTGGTTACCGCCGCCCAGCAGAACCTGCAGGCACCGGGCGTTTCAACCATTACCGCTGATGAAATTCGTAAGAATCCTCCCGCTCGCGATGTGTCGGAAATCATCCGTACCATGCCAGGCGTCAACCTGACCGGTAACTCAACCAGCGGTCAACGCGGTAACAACCGCCAAATCGATATTCGCGGCATGGGGCCGGAAAACACCCTGATTCTGATCGACGGCAAACCGGTAACCAGCCGTAACTCTGTGCGTCAGGGCTGGCGCGGCGAGCGTGATACCCGCGGCGATACCGCCTGGGTGCCACCAGAAATGATCGAACGTATTGAAGTGCTGCGCGGTCCTGCCGCGGCACGCTATGGCAACGGTGCGGCTGGCGGCGTGGTGAATATCATCACCAAAAAAGGCAGCAACGAATGGCACGGCTCCTGGGATACCTATTTCAACGCCCCGGAACATAAAGACGAAGGTTCAACCAAACGCACCAACTTTAGCCTGAACGGTCCGCTGGGCGGGGATTTCAGCTTCCGTTTGTACGGTAATCTCGATAAAACTCAGGCCGACGCGTGGGATATCAACCAGGGTCATCAGTCAGAACGTACCGGCACGTATTCAAATACTTTACCGGCCGGTCGTGAAGGGGTGATCAACAAAGACATTAACGGCGTGGTTCGCTGGGATTTCGCCCCGCTCCAGTCACTGGAACTGGAGGCTGGCTATAGCCGTCAGGGCAACCTGTATGCGGGCGACACTCAAAACACCAACACCAACCAACTGGTGAAAGATAACTACGGGAAAGAGACCAACCGTCTTTACCGCCAGAACTACTCTCTGACCTGGAACGGCGGCTGGGATAACGGCGTCACTACCAGTAACTGGGTGCAGTATGAACATACGCGTAACTCCCGTACGCCGGAGGGCCTGGCGGGGGGTACCGAAGGGATTTTCGACCCGAATGCGTCACAAAAATACCTCGACGCCGACCTGAGTGACGTCATGCTGCACAGTGAAATCAGCATTCCGTTAGATCTGCTGGTTAACCAAAATCTGACGCTCGGTACCGAATGGAACCAGCAGCGCATGAAGGACATGTTGTCCAATTCGCAGACCTTTATGGGCGGTGATATTCCAGGGTCCAGCAGCACCAACCGCAGCCCGTACTCAGACGCAGAGATTTTCTCTCTGTTTGCTGAAAACAACATGGAACTGACCGACAGCACCATGCTGACGCCAGGTTTGCGTTTCGATCATCACAGCATTGTGGGCGATAACTGGAGTCCGTCCCTGAACCTTTCCCAAGGTCTGGGCGATGACTTCACCCTGAAGATGGGGATTGCGCGCGCCTATAAAGCGCCAAGCCTGTATCAGCTCAACCCGAACTACATTCTGTACAGTAAAGGTCAGGGTTGCTACGCCACCGGCTCCGCGACCGGTATTGGTTGCTATATGATGGGCAACGATGATCTGAAGGCCGAAACCAGTATCAACAAAGAGATTGGTCTGGAGTTCAAACGCGACGGCTGGCTGGCTGGGGTAACCTGGTTCCGCAACGATTACCGTAACAAGATTGAAGCAGGTACGGTCCCGTTCGACAGAACGTCTATCACCAACAAAGGGAAAACGACTTATACCGATATCTATCAGTGGGAAAACATTCCTAAAGCGGTAGTTGAAGGTCTGGAAGGGACGTTGAACGTGCCGGTTAGCGAAACCGTTAACTGGACTAACAACATCACCTACATGCTGCAAAGTAAGAATAAAGAGACCGGCGAGCGTCTGTCGATTATTCCTGAATACACGCTGAACTCGACCCTGAGCTGGCAGGCACGTGAAGATCTGTCATTGCAATCCACCTTCACCTGGTACGGCAAACAGCAGCCGAAAAAATACGATTACCAGGGTAAACCCGTTACCGGTAGCTCGGCCAGTGAAGTCAGCCCGTACAGCATCGTCGGCCTGAGTGCGACCTGGGATGTGACGAAAAACGTCAGCCTGACCGGCGGCGTGGATAACGTCTTTGACAAACGTCTGTGGCGTGAAGGGAATGCCCAAACCACGGGCGATATCGTGACCGGGAACTATATGGCGGGCGCAGGCGCGCACACCTATAACGAACCGGGCCGGACGTGGTTCATGAGCGTTAACACACACTTCTGATAACGTTTTTCCCTCTCCTCGCTGCGGGGAGAGGGAAACCGTAAGAAATCATGCACACAACGCACATCCCGCTCCCTTTCGCAGATCATACGCTGCACATTGTCGAATTTGATCCCGACACTTTCCATGAGCACGACCTGCTCTGGCTCCCCCACCACACTCAGCTCCACTCCAGTGGGCGTAAGCGTAAAGCTGAGCACTTAGCGGGGCGTATTGCTGCAGTCCACGCACTGCGTGAATTTGGCCACAAAACCGTGCCCGGCATCGGTGTGCAACGCCAACCATTGTGGCCGCAGGATCTGTTTGGCAGCATCAGCCATAGCGCAACAACGGCGCTGGCGGTCGTATCAACGCATCCCATTGGGCTGGATATAGAAGCTATTTTTACACCTCAAACCGCAGTTGAGCTGGCTGATGGCATTATTGATAACCACGAACATCAGATTTTGCAGCATGCCTGCCTGCCCTTTCCGCTCGCCTTAACCCTGGTATTCAGCGCAAAGGAGAGCCTGTATAAGGCGTTTTCCAATCAGGCATCGGGGCTACCAGGTTTCACCAGCGCAAAAATCACCGCACTCACGACTCAGCAATTAACATTACAAATCATGCCGTCATTTTCGGCAAACCTCGGCAATCAAGAAGTTAACGTTCATTGGTTTCAGCGTGATAAAAATATCGTGACGCTATTTCCATTCTCACCATCAGGATCGTGATCCTTTTCTCTTTTTAAGAAATTAGCTGCGCAAATCGTAGACAGTTCGATTATCTCGACTTATCGTTAACTTGAATAATAAATCATATTTGAATAAATATTCAAAGTGGAGAAAGAGATGAACAAGACCTTGATTAAATCCGTATTACTGGCCTCGATCCTTACCACATCGGGTTCGCTGTATGCTGCCGACAACGGACTGATTGCGATTATTACCCCTTCTCACGATAACCCGTTTTTTAAAGCCGAAGCCGACGGTGCAGTCGCCAAAGCAAAAGAGCTGGGATACGCCACGCTGGTTGCCTCTCATGATGATGACGTCAATAAACAAAACCAACTGATTGAGACTGCTATTGCTCGTAAAGCGAAAGCGATCATTCTCGATAATGCGGGTGCAGATGCCACCGTAGGGCCGCTGGAAAAAGCCAAAGCAGCGGGTGTAGCTGCTTTTCTGATCGATCGCGAAATCAATAAAACCGGTATCGCGGTGGCGCAAATCGTGTCGAATAACTATCAAGGCGCACAGCTCGGCGCAGAGAAGTTCGCCAGGTTACTGGACGGAAAAGGGAAGTACGTTGAACTGCTGGGACGTCAATCCGACACCAACGCCCATGTACGCTCGCAGGGGTATCACGATGTACTCGATGACTATCCGGACATGAAAATGGTAGCCCAGCAGACGGCAAACTGGAGCCAAACCGAAGCCTTTACCCGAATGGAAGCCATTTTGCAAACCAACCCAGATATCGTAGGCGTGATCTCAGGTAACGACACTATGGCGCTGGGTGCAGAAGCCGCATTAAAAGCAGCGGGGAAAAATAATGTCATCGTGGTCGGTTTTGATGGCAGCGACTACACCCGCGATTCAATCATTAATAAAAGCAATATTAAAGCGACAGTACTGCAGCCCGGCTGGCAACAGGCACAAATGGCTGTTGAGCAGGCGGATTACTATCTGAAAAACGGCAAAGCCCAGAAAGAAGAAAAACAGCTCATGGATTGCGTGCTGATTGACGAAACCAATGCCAGCAAGCTGAACAAGTTCAACCTGAGCCACTAAGCGGAGGCACTATGTCGTTAACACAATGGGGTGCCGCGCTGGTTGGATGCGCCACCCTGTTGCTGACGGCCTGTACGGTAGTTGACCTCGACGAAAACGGCAAACCAATTATCCCGGCCGATCCTCAGGCCAAAGCCAGTTTCGACAACCAGACTTCCGATCAGATCGCGCAACAAACCTGGCAATCCCGCGTCCTGGAAGCGGCACAGCAACATGTTCTGGATGCTTCAGCGCTGACCACTCGCCTGAAGGCCCCCTCACCCGCTCCCGAAAGCGTGTTTGTACGCCTGACCAGCCAGATTGATAGCGTCGACACCACCAATGGGCGAGAGCACACCATCGTGGTGAGGGTCAATGATATGCCCGTCACGATTCAGATTGGCCCGGTAATGCGTGGCAATGCTATTCGCGATGCCAGTGGTTTCAAGTTTGAAGATTTTACTAACCAGGTTCAGTTTGCCCAACTGTCACGGGCTTATAACCGTGAAGCGGCGAAACAGTTACCCGCCGTAGACACTAGCTGGCAAGGGAAAACTGCCACGGTGCTGTTTGCCGTGACGTTGAATGCTGGAAAAGCGGAAAACGCAGCAGCACTGACGCTGGAACAGGAGGCTCACTAATGCGCAATACCTCAGCTGATGACATCATCCTGCGCACGCATGCCATTTCAATGCTGTTTCCCGGCACAATTGCGCTGGACAGCGTCGATTATCAGGTCTGGCGTGGCAAGGTGAATGTGATTATTGGTGAGAATGGTGCGGGGAAATCGACGTTGATGAAGATCCTCGCTGGCGTTCAGCAACCCAGTAGCGGTGAGATGTCGCTCAATGGAAATCCCGTGCGCTTTGCCAGCACCCGGGATGCTGCGGCACATGGAATTGGTATGGTGCATCAGGAGTTAAACCTGTTTGAGAACCTCACCGTCGCGGAAAACATTTTCCTCGGTCGGGAGATTCAAAAAGGCATGGCCCCCATTAATGAGGCCGAGCAAGAGAAACGCACCGCGGAATTATTAACCCGGCTCGATCAGCCGATATCACCGCGCGACCTGGTTGGCAATCTCAAAGTAGGGCAGCAACAGCTGGTCGAAATCGCCAAAGCACTGGCTGAAGATGCAGATATCCTGATTCTTGATGAACCCACCTCAGCGCTCAGTAAAACTGAAGTCGAGATTCTGTTTCGCGTGATCCGTGAACTTACTCGCCAGGGCGTGTCGATAATCTATATCTCCCATCGCCTCGAAGAATTGATGGCAATTGGCGATGTGATCACTATTTTACGCGATGGTAAATTTCAAGCCGAAGCCAAGGTTAGCGACATCGATGTCCCGTGGATTGTGCGCGAGATGTTGGGCAGTGATCCGGTAAGCAACTTTCTCGAACCCGGCCGCACGTTTGGAGCTCCGGTTCTGGAAGCTGAACATATCACCTGCGTGAATACCGCTGGCAGCGCAGTCGTCAATGACGTCACCTTTAACGTTCATGCCGGTGAAATTGTCGGTATCTATGGACTTATGGGGGCTGGGCGAACCGAATTGTTCGAGTGCTTGTTAGGTACTGAGCGCAACTACCTCGGAAAACTGTGGCTCGACAGCAAACCGGTCCCGCAGCGCTTAACCACCGCCGATCGCATCCGTATGGGAATGAGTCTGGTGCCGGAGGATCGCAAGCGCACGGGGATTTTCCCCATTTCATCCGTCGCCACCAATCTGACCATTGCCAGCCTTTGGCGGCGTCTGCAACGTGGCTTTGCCATTGCCCGCAAAGATGAAGAGGCCGTGGTCGCCAGCACAATTGGCAATCTGTCGATAAAAGTCTCCTCGCCAGAGGTTGAAATTCAGGCGCTGAGCGGAGGGAACCAGCAAAAAGTGGTGATTGGTCGCTCTCTGCTCACCAATCCCAAAATTCTCTTTCTTGACGAACCCACACGCGGCATCGATGTCGGGGCGAAAGCCGATGTGTTCCGCATGATGGTCCAGCTTTCCCAGCAGGGTATTGCTGTGGTCTTCTCCACCTCAGATTTAAAAGAAATTATGGCGGTTTCTGACCGCATTCTGGTGATGTCCGGCGGCAAGCTAACTGCCGATATCGCCCGCGATCGTGCCGAAGAATCGGCGCTGGTAACCGCAAGTGCTCAGGGGTTCTGATATGAAAACACTACAATCTGCCGCCAACGCGCCTCGCTCCACAGTCGCCTTCTCTCGGGAAAATATCCTGCTACTAATCCTAAAACTGCGCACTTTTATTGCACTGTTTTTAATCGTCGGGTTCTTTGCCTTCACCGTACCGGGATTTCTCTCTGGCGGCAGCATGGTCATTATGATCAAGCATATCGCCATTAACGCCTTTCTGGCGCTGGGGATCACGTTTGTCATTATTACCGCCGGGATTGATCTCTCAATTGGCGCTACGCTTGGGCTGTGCGGCATGGTCGCAGGATGGCTAATCACTAAAGGCATTGTATTGCCAATGTTCGGCATCGCAATTTTCCCCAGCGTCTGGGTGATTGTGCCTGTCGTCTTGTTGATTGGTGGGCTGATTGGCGCGGCGAATGGTTGGATCATCACCCACTATAACGTCGCACCGTTTATTTGTACGCTCGGAACCATGTACGTTTTGCGCGGGGCGGCGATGCTGACCTCCGATGGGCAAACCTTTCCCGGGCTTTCCGGCAATCCGCAGCTCGGCAATACCGGTTTTGATGAGATTGGTGCCGGTACACTGTTTGGGATTCCGTGGGCCATCTGGATGATGATTGTGCTGGCACTGGTCATTGCTTACGTCGCTCGTCGTCTACCTTTTGGTCGCCACGTTTACGCCATCGGGGATAACGAGCGCGCTGCTGAGCTGTCAGGGGTAAAAGTAAAACAGGTGAAAATCTGGGTGTATACCCTATCCGGACTGTGTGCCGCGATTGCTGGAATTGTGGTCTCGGCACAGCTTTCCGCCAGCCATCCGGCCAACGGTACGGCATTTGAGATGAACGCCATTGCCGCAGTGGTTCTCGGCGGTACGTCACTGGCCGGTGGACGGGGCACGATTTTAGGCACGCTGATTGGCGCTTTCGTTATCGGTTTTCTGGCCGATGGTCTGGTGATGATGGGCGTCAGCGAGTTCTGGCAAATGGTGATTAAAGGTATCGTGATTATCGTCGCGGTCATCATCGACCAGATGCAAAACCGGATGCAGCAAAAAGCCGCGGTGGTAGCACAAAAGGCGGCGATGGAAAGTCAGTAATCCCCTCTGAAAAGTCTGATATGCACAACCAGACAGCTCCAGGGGCCTCCTGGGGCTGTCAATTGTTTAACTCACCGTGACATCACCCTTCCACCAGACTGCGGGCTGTCGGGTAGTCGGTGATCAATACGTCAATATAATTCCCCTGCAATGCCCCGCGTATCGCATTCTGTTTTTCCACACCACCAGCCAAAGCAATCACGTGGTTACACTCCCGGATCTGCGAAAGCTCCATTCCGATGACCGGGTCTTCCTCATGGCTGAGTACCGGGTTACCTGCTGCATCGTAATAATGCAGACAGATATCGCCTACTGCGCCGCGCTCGGCGAGCAGTCGCAACATTTCTTCGTTGTAGTAGTTGCCTGAGTTTTTCAGCAATTGAGAAGGCTCCAGTTCGCCAATACCGACAATTGCCACATCCACTTCAGCGAACTTTTCAACCACCGCGGCAACGTCAGGGCTGTTAACCAACCGTGTACGCTCTTCAACCGAATGCTCAATACTTTGTGAAGGCAGCAGCCAGGCCGGACAGCCGAGGTGCGCTGCCAACTGTTGCGTAAGAATCGTGGCCTGCACGTTACCATTCGGCCCTACGCCGCCCAGCAGTTGGATCACCCCCGCCGCACGGATATTTTGCGGGTGCATCTCATCGACCATACAGCGAATGGTGCTACTCCAGGAGGAAATTCCAACCAGGTCCTCGGCTCGCAAGCGGGTTTCAACGTAATGCGCCGCCGCGCTGCCAATTGCATGCTTAATTTGCGTATTGCTGGGGTTGTCACCGACATCCACGACAATCGCCTGACGAATACCAAACTGCTCTTCAATGGCTTTTTCCAGCGCCACAAAGATATTGGTCGGCTGTACGACGGTGATTTTCACCAGCCCTTCTTTCTGACAACGCGTTAAAGCACGGGAGACAAAGGACTGCGACAAATGCAGCAGCGTGGCGATTTCAGACTGTTTTTTATTTTCGGCGTAGTAAAGCGTGGCAATCTTAACCAGCAACCGCTGTTCATCCTGCTTTGACATGGCATTCCCCCTGATAAACTGCCTGTTATTTTTATTCATACCTGAATAGATAACAAGTCATCAGTACCTTTCCAGTTATCACGTTAGTGTGATCCTTTTCTCTTTTCTCCAAAATTTGGTGGCACAAGCCGTAGACAAACCGCCAGACAAGGCATATCTTTAATCATGAATAATAAATCAGTAGTGAATATTTATTCTAACCAATAACGACTGACTGTTTTATCTGCAGATTACGTGGTGGGTAGAGAGACAGTTGCACTACTGCACTCACATGGAATATTTATTCATTCAAGATTAAACATTCAAGAGGTGTCTTATGAATCCGTTTTCGCTCTCAATACCAGAGCTAGAAAAGAAAGCACGTGCCGTGCGTCGCCGCATTATCGTGTTGAATGCTGAAAGCCCGGCTGGCGGGCACACTGGCGCAGACCTGTCGCAGGTTGAACTGCTGACAGCACTCTATTTTCGTATCCTGAATTGCTCCCCGGAGATTAAAGAGAGCGACGAGCGCGATATCTACATCCAGTCAAAAGGTCACGCTGTGGGCGGTTACTACTGTGTCTTGGCAGAAGCCGGTTTTATTCCTGTGGACTGGCTGGCGACCTATCAACACGCCGATTCGCATCTGCCGGGGCATCCGGTAAAACATAAAACGCCAGGAATTGAATTGAATACCGGAGCTCTAGGTCACGGTCTGCCGGTTGCAGTAGGGATTGCGCTGGCGGCTAAACGCAGCAACAGCAAACGCCGGGTGTTTGTCGTCACCGGTGATGGTGAACTGGCCGAAGGCAGCAACTGGGAAGCAGCACTGGTCGCTGCCCACTATAAACTGGATAACCTGATTATCATCAACGACAAAAATAACCTCCAGCTTGCCGGATCAACCAAAGAGATCATGAACACCGATCCGCTGGATGAAAAATGGCGAGCCTTCGGTATGCAAGTCACAGAGTGTCGCGGGAACGATATGAGTGATGTGGTACGCACGCTGGAAGGATTACCCCCTGAAGGCAAGCCATATGTCGTCATTGCACACACCACCAAAGGAGCCGGGATCTCTTTTATCCAGGGCCGCCCGGAATGGCACCACCGCGTGCCAAAAGGAGAAGAAGTTGAACTGGCGCTGGAGGAACTGAAAGATGCGTAATAGCGAACACCTCGCCACCGTCATGGTGAACACGTTAATTGCCGCGGTCAAACGTGGAATGGATGTTGTGCCGGTGGTGGCTGACTCAACATCAACAGCAAAAATCGCCCCATTTATGAAGGAATTTCCCGGTCGTCTGGTCAACGTGGGTATTGCCGAACAGACGTTGGTCGGTGCTGCTGCCGGACTGGCGCTGGGCGGTAAAATCGCCGTCACCTGTAACGCTGCGCCCTTCTTGATTTCACGGGCCAATGAGCAAATTAAAGTCGACATTTGCTACAACAATACCAACGTGAAGTTGATTGGCCTGAACGCAGGGGCCAGCTACGGACCGCTCGCCAGTACACACCACAGCATTGATGATATTTCCGTGCTACGCGGTTTTGGCAATATTGAGATTTACGCCCCGTCCTGTCCGGTGGAATGCCGACAGATTCTCGACTACGCCTTAAGCCACATAGGTCCGGTTTATATTCGCCTGGATGGCAAAGCCTTACCCGAATTACACGACGAAAACTACCAGTTCGCGCCGGGTAATATCGATATTTTGCGCAAAGGAAAAGATGTCGCACTGGTGGCAATGGGCTCAACTGTGCATGAAATTGTCGAGGCTGCCACAGTGCTGGAACAGGCGGGTATTGACGCCAGCGTAATCAGTGTACCGTCAATTCGTCCCTGCAATACCCAACAGTTACTGGCAGCTTTAACCCACTGCAAGGCAGTGGTTAGCGTGGAAGAACATAACATTAATGGCGGCGTGGGAAGTCTGGTGGCTGAAGTGCTGGCAGAAGCTGGCTGTGCTATTCCACTGCGTAGATTGGGGATTGCCGATGGCCAATATGCAATCGCAGCCGATCGTGCAGCAACGCGCGCACGCCATGAAATTGACGCGGCGGGTGTCGTGAAAAACGCCACCGCACTGTTGCTGGCAACACGATAAAACAATAACAACAACAGAACACTTACTGGAGAAAGCGATGTCACGAATTCCTCATCAGTTGACCATGGCGGTGATTATTGGCAATCGGGGATTTTTCCCGAGCTATCTGGTTGCTGAAGCCCGCGAACAAGCCAGCGTGCTCTTTGAGCGGCTGGGCATTAACACCATTATGCTCAACGATACGCAGACAGAACTCGGCGGTGTTGAAACCCGTCAGGATGCGAAAGTTTGTGCTGAACTTTTCCGCGCTCACCGCGACAAGATTCACGGTGTGGTGGTACTACTGCCGAACTTTGGCGATGAAAAAGCGATAGCGGAAACGCTGCGACTTTCCGGTTTAGATGTCCCGGTTCTGATCCAGGCGCAGGAAGACAACCTGGATAAAATGGGGCTTGCCACTCGCCGTGACAGCTTCTGCGGCAAGATCTCTCTGTGCAATAACATGCGCCAGTACGGTATTCCGTTTACGCTAACCACCCAGCATGTCTGCGACCTGTCAGGCGAGGTGTTTGCACAAGATCTGAAACGTTTCGAACAAATCTGTCGCGTGGTCGCCAGCATGCGCGGAGTTCGCGTCGGCGCTATCGGCGCACGTCCAGCTGGGTTTAACACCGTCCGCTACAGCGAAAAATTGCTCGAAAGACTGGGTATTGCCGTTGAAACACTGGATCTGTCTGAAGTCTTTACCCGCATCAAACGACTGCGCGACGACGATATCCGGGTGGATGAAAAACGCCGCCTGTTGATGGATAACGCCGACGCCAGCGCCATTCCAGCCGACAAACTGGTCACCATGGCAAAACTGTTTGTCGTTATCAGCGAATGGGTCATCGCTAATGATATTGATACGACTGCCATCCAGTGCTGGACCTCGCTGCAGGAAAATTTAGGCATCAACGTGTGCTCAATCATGAGCGTGATGTCCGGGCAGTTAATGCCCAGTGCCTGCGAAGTGGATGTGATGGGCGCGTTGTCAATGTACGCCCTCGCCAGCAGCAACTTAAGTCCAGCATCCATTGCCGACTGGAACAATAATTTCGGCGACGATCGTGATAAATGCGTTCTTTTTCACTGCGGTAATTTCGCATCAGCCAGTCTGGACAGCCCGAAGATGGGGACGGCGGATATCATCGGTACCACCGTCGGTAAAGAGAACACCTGCGGTGCAGTTCACGGTCGTATGAAAAGCGGTGCCTTGACCTACTTCCGCCTGAGTACCGACGATTTAACCGGCGAAATCAAAGCCTACGTCGGCGAAGGACTATCGGTTGACGATCCGCTGGACACTGTCGGCTGCCGAGCGGTAATCCAGGTACCTCATCTGGAGAACCTACTGGCATGGATTTGTCGTAATGGCTTTGAGCATCACGTGGCAATGAACCATTCCGCCAGCGCAGAGGTACTGCATGAAGCTTTCACCCGCTATCTCGGGGTGGATACCTTTTTCCATCGCTAATACTCAGGGAAACCGAAGGGCTGGAGAAAACAATGTCAGCACAAAAAGACATTATTATTGCGCTTGATGAAGGCACCACCAATGCCAAAGCCGTAGCGCTGGATGGTCAGGGAAACGTGGTCGCGAAGTTCTCCCGCGCGCTGGCGATCCACACGCCCCGTGAAGGCTGGGTTGAACAGTCAGGTGATGCACTTCTGGACGCATCGCTGGATGTTGTGGCACAAGCCATTGCCTGCGTCGGCGCACAACGCGTCGCAGCGCTGGCGATCAGCAATCAACGTGAAACGGCGATAGGCTGGTATCGTGCCAGCGGTCGCCCTCTCGGCCCTGCTATCACCTGGCAATGTTCGCGCACGGCAGATTTTTGCCGTGCATTACGTGAACAGGGGCACGAGGCGTACATAAAATCCATCACCGGATTACCCGTTGCCCCACTCTTTTCCGCCTCTAAAATGCGCTGGCTGCTGGAGTCAGTTCCCAACGGTATGACGCTCGCACAGCAAGGGGAAATATGTCTCGGGACCATCGATAGCTGGTTACTGTGGAACTTAACGCACGGCGAGGAATTTCGTTGCGATATCTCCAACGCTTCACGCACGCAGTTGCTCAATCTCAACAGCGGACAATGGGATAACGAGATGTTGGCTCTATTCTGTATTCCGCAGCAGGCGTTGCCCGAAGTTTGCCCTTCCAGCCACCATTTTGGCGTAACAAAAGGTCTGGAGAGGATACCTGATGGAATCCCTATTCTGGCGATGATTGGCGACTCTCATGCTGCACTTTTTGCCCATGGGTTGGGTAGGGAAGGCTGCGTCAAAGCGACCTATGGCACCGGATCTTCCGTTATGGCACCCGTATTCTCGGCGCAGTCCGAGGTGAGCGCGCTGGCAACGACCATAGCCTGGCATGACGGTGACACCCTGGTCTACGGACTGGAAGGTAATATTCCGCATACGGGAGATGCCGTCGCATGGATGGCCGATAGCACAGGTCTTAGCGAATTACCGGAAGAGCAACTGCTTCATGAGCTCAATACGCTGCCCGCCACGGTTGACTCCACGCTGGGCGTCTATTTTGTTCCGGCCCTTACCGGGCTGGGCGCGCCCTGGTGGGATGAAGATGCCCGGGGGTTGATTCACGGTCTCAGCCGCGGAGTGAAACGCGCACATCTGGTACGTGCGGCACTGGAGTCGATTACCTATCAGATTGCCGATGTTGTTTTAGCGATGCGCCAGCACAACGGTTTTCGACTCAGCGCGTTAATGGTTGATGGCGGGCCAACAAAAAATGACTGGCTAATGCAGTATCAAGCCGATTTATTGGGCTGTCCGGTGATGCGCAGCGATATCCCTGAACTTTCCGCTATCGGTGCCGGATTGCTGGCACGCAAGAAGCTGCAAGGTGCATCTACCAGCCAGTTGCGAGATTATCTGCCCGATCACGTATCGTTCCAGCCAAACATGGCGCGCCATGGGAGATTGCAAAAACGCTGGCATGAATGGCAAGGAGCCGTCGAACGCACCCGTTGGCAAACCCGTTAATAAATCAACGCTAATGATAAATGCGCCCGCAGCCATAACTGACTGTGGGTGCACTGTTAATTCTTCAAAAGCGAGTTACTGCGGCTGACACGCCGCCAGCGATCGGCGTTGCTGCCCTTTTTCATCGAAGTTGTCGGCAGCCAGCCAGCGCTGCAAAACAGCGTCGCACTGGGGCCATTCACTATCAATCATCGATAACCAGTCGCTGTCGCGATTACGCCCCTTGCGCACAATCTTCTGGCGAAAACGTCCTTCGAAGATAAACCCAAGGCGCTCCGCCGCCCGACGGGAAGCCGTGTTCAGAGAGTCACATTTCCACTCCACGCGACGATAGCCCAACGCAAACGCCTGGCGCAGCAACAGCCAGATGCTTTCGGTGCCGAGTACCGTATTTTTCATGCGCGGTGACCAGGTTACATGACCAATTTCAACCGAACCATGCTCCCGTTCGATCGCCATAAAGCACACCAGTCCCACCGCACGACCGGAACGCTGTTCAATGACAGCATAGGGAACCAGAGATGCATCCGTGGATTTGCCCTCTACCCAGCAAGCTGTGGCCTCAACGCTCGTGGGGCGAGAACTTGCAAGCCAGGTCCAGTCGCGATCGTCTGGCGCCTGCGCGTAAGCATCAAACAGATCGGCGGCATGGCTGTCGGCATCCAGGGGAACCAGTCGACAATATTGCCCTGCAAGTTCTTCCCGCGGCAGTACGGCAGCACCATTCCAGTCAGGCACAATATCGCCGACGGTCTGTCCATAAAGATTAATTTCCGGCACGATTCAACCCCTGTTGCGAAGTAAAAAATAGTTATAACACCGGCCATTTCGCCTTCAAAGCATCACGGGGGGATTTCTGACAACGAACAGAAATTCAGCGGCCCTTCTATATGCAGCTTGCAAGATGACGCGTCTATACTGATTAAAAATCAACGCTGAAGAGAACACTATGTCCCTACCCGATTTTCATGTTTCAGACCCTTTTACGTTAGGCATTGAACTGGAAATGCAGGTGGTCAATCCTCCGGGCTACGACCTGAGCCAGGACTCTTCCCGACTGATTGACGCCGTAAAGCCGCAGCTCACCGCCGGAGAAGTAAAGCACGATATCACTGAAAGTATGCTGGAGATGGCGACCGGGGTTTGTCGCAATATCGACCAGGCGAGTGCTGAATTATCCGCCATGCAGCAGATAATCTCACGGGTTGCTGCCGAGCATCACCTCGCCATCTGTGGCGGCGGTACGCATCCGTTTCAAAAATGGCAACGTCAGGAAGTCTGCGATGACGAACGCTATCGGCGCAACCTGGAAAATTTTGGCTATCTTATTCAGCAGGCGACGGTATTCGGCCAACATGTGCATATCGGCTGCGCAAACGGCGATGATGCTATTTACCTCCTGCACGGCCTGTCGCGATTTGTTCCCCATTTTATTGCACTCTCTGCCGCCTCACCTTATATGCAGACGTCCGACACGCGGTTTGCCTGCGCGCGGCTGAATATTTTCTCCGGATTTCCCGATAATGGCCCGATGCCGTGGGTGAATAACTGGCAGGAATTCGAGGGGTTATTTCGTCGACTGGCTTACACCAGCATGATTGATAGCATTAAAGATTTACACTGGGATATCCGCCCCAGCCCGCACTTTGGTACGGTAGAGGTTCGCGTCATGGACACTCCGCTAACCCTTGAACACGCAGTCAATATGGCGGGACTTATTCAGGCTACCGCCCACTGGTTGCTCACTAAACGGCCATTCAAGCACCAGGAGCGTGATTACCTGCTGTATAAATTTAACCGTTTCCAGGCCTGCCGCTTTGGCATGGCGGGAATCATCACCGACGTCAATACCGGCGATGGGCACCGCCTGTCAGATGACACGCTACGGCTACTGGAGAATGTCGCCGCTTCTGCGGACAAAGTGGGCGCGACCAGCGCGATTGAATCCTTACGCCTGCAGGTTAAAAATGGTCATGATGAAGCGCAGAGCATGCGTGATTTCGTCGCCGACGGCGGATCTCTGAGTGGTCTGGTGAAAAAACATTGTGAGATTTGGGCCGGGCTGTAAGCGTGGCGTTTGCGTTGCCCACAGAGATCCCGGACAATGGCTTTTTAACTCAAGTTTAACAATGCCATGAAACACCCGCTTGAATCACTGATGACCGCCGCAGGGATCCTGCTGCTGGCTTTTTTGTCTTGCCTGCTGCTGCCCGCCCCCTCACTGGGCATTGTGCTGGCGCAAAAACTCGTCGCCACCTTTCATCTAATGGATCTCAACCAATTTTATACTTTGCTGTTTTGTCTGTGGTTTTTACTGCTGGGGGTGATTGAATATTTTGTACTGCGTTTTATCTGGCGGCGCTGGTTCTCGCTGGCGGATTAGACCCGCGAGAACCCTTTGCCTTTAATGCGTTCGGCTATGATTTTCTTTGCGATACGCGCCCGGCGGCTGGCTGAACGTACGGGTGAAAATTCGCGTAAAGGTCTGCTGCGAATCGAATCCGTATTTCAAACAGATGTCATACACTTTCTGGTCGGTATCGCGTAGATCGCGCGCCGCCAATAGCAGCTTACGCTCGCGGATGTAGCGCCCGAGGCTTTCACCTTTGTACTGCATAAAAAGACGCTGCAGGTGCCATTTGGAATATCCCGCATGGCGTGCAATATCATCAATGCGCAATGGCTGATTCAAATTATCATCAATCCATTCAACAATCGTATCAATGACCTGAGCAGAAATCGTCATCATGCTCTCCCCTGTATTCATTGAGTCGCCTGTTGCCACCAGGCCGTAAACGGTTGGTCCGGTTCGGACAGTATTACCGGTTCACCCAGCATTGGCGTCAGTAGTCGGTAATCCTGACGACGGCTGGCAAGCGCCAGTCGTTTGTAGGGATCATCCCAGGTATGTTTCGCCAGAACGAAACGGCCGGCATGCCCTGGCAACACGGCTTTCGCATGCAGATCGGCCGCAGCCTGCGCCGTCTCTTCAGGCATCATGTGAATAAACTTCCAGTCCTGGTCATATTGACCGTTCTCCATAATCGCCAAATCAACCGAGCCAAACTGCTCACCGATGGCTTTAAAATGCGGTCCATAGCCGGAATCTCCGCTGTAATAAACGTTCTGCTCCGGCGTTTCGAACATGAAGCTCGCCCATAGCGTCTGGTTGCGCTTGATACCGCGCCCCGAAAAATGACGAGCAGGCAGCACATGAAGGATCAGCGAATCCGTCACTCTGACGGACTGATTCCAGTCCCGCTCTTCGATTATCTCGCTGCGCATCCCCCAGTAACGCAGATGCGACCCTACGCCGAGCGGCGTAATCACTCGCTTAATTTTCGGCATTAACGCCTTGATAGTGGCGAGATCCAGATGGTCATAGTGATCGTGCGAGATAATGAGCAGATCGATCTCCGGCATCGTCTGCGCAGTCCACGGATAATCCCCGGCAAAGGCTTTGTTCAGGAATGAAAACGGTGCGGCATAATTGCTAAATACCGGATCAATCAGGATACGTTGACCCGCCAGCTGCAAATACCATGAGGAGTGGCCCAGCCAGACCAGAGTATCCTGCTGTGGCGAAAGTCCAGCGAGATCGGTTGCCACCAGCGGTAACGGCTGCGCCGGGCGCGCATTATCACGCTTAGCGACCAGAAATTCCCACCAGGCCGCCAGCATGCCTTTGTTGCCGGTATAGCCCGGTGTCGGCACCTGGTTATGAAACTGTCCATCACGATAGTGAGGTGACTGTTCAACCAAACTCAGTTGTGCCCCTTGCGGGGCCTGACCAAACCCGGCATTAAGTACAAACGGTAAACTTGCAGCTGCGGCAATTAGCATAATAACAACCACACAAACTGTGAGACGCTTCATATCCTGACCTTAAACGCGCCCCTTTCCGCTGGTTTGCGCGACTGACTCTTGATTATGAGTGAGTAAGCACTCATTATAGAAATCGAAAGTTCGCCGTCAAGATGATTTTCAATCTTTGACATTCGCCGTTGCGGTGCTGCAAAGGCCGTGATTCAATCATGTTTTTTACAGACTTAAGGGTAAAGTGTAGTGGCTCGTCCGAAGAGTGAAGACAAAAAACTGGCATTACTGGAAGCTGCAACCACAGCATTTGCACAATCAGGCATTGCGGCATCTACCGCCGTGATAGCCCGCAATGCAGGGGTTGCGGAGGGGACGTTGTTTCGCTATTTCGCGACCAAAGATGATTTGATCAACGAGCTTTACCTCTTTTTGAAGCAAGACCTTTGTCAGTCGATGATGGCAAATTTGGATCGATCGGTGACCGATGCCAAAACCATGACTCACTACATCTGGAACAGCTACATTAGCTGGGGCCTGAACCATACCTGCGGGCATCGCACGATTCGCCAGTTGGCCGTCAGCGAGAAAATCAGCAAAGAAACGGAACAGCAGGCTGACGATATGTTCCCGGAACTGCGCGATCTTTGTCATCGCTCCGTACGACCTGAGTTTATGTCTGACGAGTATCGCGCCTTTGGCGACGCGCTGTTTCTTTCTCTGGCAGAGACCACCATGGAGTTCGCCGCCCGCGACGCGGCTCGCGCAAAAGAATATATTTCGATGGGATTTGAGGCGATGTGGCGCGCACTCACCCGTGAGGAAAAATAATGGACGGCCAGACCTTACATGCCTGTGCAAAGCGCCTTGCGCTCGAACTGCCTTTTACCGAGCACTGCTGGCCATTCGGCCCGGAATACGATGTCTTCAAAGTCGGCGGCAAAATTTTTATGCTGGTCTCAGAGCTTCGCGGACGCCCGCTGGTTAACCTGAAAGCCGATCCGCAAAAGTCACTGTTAAATCAGCAGATCTACCCCAGCATTGAACCCGGCTATCACATGAATAAAAAGCACTGGATATCGGTCTACCCAGGCGACGACATTACCGAGTCATTACTGACGGAGTTGGTAAATGATTCATGGCATCGCGTCGTAGACGGCCTGGCGAAGCGGGATCAAAAACGCCTGCGTCCAGGTTGATTTATCGTTAACTCCGATAAGTGTTTTTGCATTTTCCTGTCTTATCTTTTTCTTGCTAACCCTGTACCCTGCTGAAACAAAACGCACCCGCAGGGTATGAAAAATCACCAGGAGTAGTTATGGATATTGTTTCTGTCGCCTTAAAACGTTACTCCACTAAGGCATTCGATCCGAATAAAAAACTAACCGCTGAGCAGGTCGAAAAATTAAAAACGCTGCTGCAGTTTAGTCCGTCCAGCACCAACTCTCAGCCGTGGCACTTTATCGTTGCCAGCACTGACGAAGGTAAAGCGCGCGTGGCGAAATCCGCAGCCGGCGGTTTTGTATTCAACGAACGTAAAATGCTGGATGCTTCCCACGTCGTGGTGTTCTGCGCCAAAACGGCGATGGACGATGCCTGGCTGGAGCGCGTGGTGGATCAAGAAGAGCACGATGGCCGTTTCGCCACCCCTGAAGCCAAAGCCGCAAACCACAAAGGCCGCACCTTCTTTGCCGACATGCATCGCAAAGAGCTGAAAGATGACAACCACTGGATGGCAAAACAGGTGTACCTGAACGTCGGTAACTTCCTGCTGGGCGTGGCGGCGATGGGTCTGGATGCGGTGCCGATCGAAGGCTTCGATGCGGCGGTGATGGATGCAGAATTTGGCCTGAAAGAAAAAGGATTCACCAGCGTAGTTGTGGTCCCGGTGGGTCATCACAGCGTAGAAGATTTCAACGCCGCGCTGCCAAAATCTCGTCTGCCGCTGGAAACAACACTGACGGAAGTTTAATCCCCGCATTTGCATAAGCTCTACACAGCGGTCATCATAGACCGCTGTTTATTAAGGAGACGTTATGCAGGAATTGATATCTCAGGTAGAAGAACTCGGCATTGAAATAAATCACACCACCTCACTGGTGATGATTTTTGGCATTATTTTTATCACCGCCATTATTGTTCACGTTATTTTGCACTGGGTGGTATTACGCGCATTTGAAAAGCGCGCCAACGCCAGCTCCCGCCTGTGGCTACAAATCATCACGCAGAACAAGTTATTTCACCGGCTGGCATTCACCCTGCAGGGTATCATTGTCAATATACAGGCCGCACTCTGGTTGCAGAAAGGCAGTGAAGCAGCAGAAATATTAGTAACCTGCGCACAGCTGTGGATCATGATGTACGCCCTGTTGTCCTTGTTTTCCCTGCTGGACGTCATTCTCAATCTGTCGCAAAAATTCCCTGCCGCATCGCAATTGCCGCTAAAAGGCATATTTCAGGGCATCAAGCTCATCAGCGCTATTGTCGTCGGAATATTGATGATTTCCCTGCTGATTGGTCAATCACCGGCAATATTGATAAGCGGTCTGGGTGCCATGGCCGCCGTGTTAATGCTGGTGTTTAAAGATCCGATCCTCGGGCTGGTGGCCGGAATACAGCTTTCAGCCAACGATATGTTGAAGTTGGGTGACTGGCTGGAAATGCCTAAATACGGCGCAGATGGCGCGGTGATTGATATTGGCTTAACCACCGTAAAAGTGCGCAACTGGGATAACACCATCACCACTATCCCAACCTGGTCACTGGTATCGGACTCTTTTAAAAACTGGAGTGGGATGTCGGCTTCCGGTGGGCGACGCATTAAACGCAGCATCAGCATTGATGCTACCAGCATTCATTTTCTTGATGAGGATGAGCGTCAGCGGCTGCATAAAGCGCACCTGCTGAAACCGTATTTGACCACGCGCCATCAGGAAATTGACGAGTGGAATCAACAGTTAGATGCGCCTGAATCGGTATTAAACCACCGTCGGATGACGAATATTGGCACCTTCCGCGCCTATCTGAACGAATATTTGCGTCATCATCCGCGGATTCGCAAAGATATGACGTTAATGGTGCGCCAGCTTGCGCCAGACGATCACGGCTTACCGATCGAAATTTATGCCTTTACCAATACGGTGGTCTGGCTGGAATATGAAAGTATTCAGGCTGATATTTTCGACCATATATTCGCCGTGATCGAAGAATTTGGCTTGCGCATTCATCAGTCACCCACCGGAAATGATATTCGCGCGCTGTCAGGCGCGTTTCAACGCTAACGCTCAGGTACTGGCGCGTGAAATATAGCGCCAGTCCATCATCACCCTTTCCGTCTGCGCGTCAGGATTTTCTATTTTATTCAGCAGCAATCCTACCGCTTTGCGGCCTATATCCCGCGAGGGCTGCTCAATGGTCGAAAGCTGTGGGGAAACCATTTCTGCCAGTTCCGTACCGTCGAAGCCCACGACGGCGATATCCTGCGGGATCTGTAATCCGGCATTGAAAATAGCACGCATCGCCCCAGCGGCAAGCGTGTCCGATACGGCAAACACCGCGTCGGGTTTCACCTCTGCGGCAAGCAATGTTTTCATCGCCGCAATTCCTGCACTGGAACTTAACTCGCTGGCGTATTCTACGGCCTGATACTCAAGCGACAGCGCATGCAGCGCCGCTTTATAGCCACGTTCGCGCAACCGGGCGTATTTATAACTCAGATCATGATTGATTAGCGCAATGCGTCGATAGCCCTTTTCCACCAGGTGAGATATTACCGACTGCGCAGCGTCAACATCGTTAATCCCTACGCAGGAAACCGCGCCTTTATCAGCATATTCCGCACACTGAACCCAGGGAGCGTCGCCAATCAGCGTGGTCAGTTCCGGTAATTTTGAGAATGCATCCATGGTGATAATGCCATCAACGATTTTCCCCGATAGCAGCTTTAGCGCCGATTTTGAGCGGGCGGTATCCGAGCCGGAATTACACAGCAAAATGCGATAGCCATTCTTTTCCGCCTCTTCTTCAATGCCTTTAACAACCTCTGCACAAAAAGGGTTGGCAATGTTGGAAACCATCACCAGAATCATCGAACTGCGTGCCGTACGCAGCTGACGAGCCAGCAGGTTGGGCTGATAATTGCTTTCTTTAATAGCCTGTAGCACGCGCTCGCGATTTTTGGCTTTGACGGTATCACTGTGATTCAGCACACGCGATACCGTCGCCACCGACACACCGGCAAGCTGGGCGATTTTTTGAATAGACATAACGACGACAAGTCCTGCGGTTTAGGCTTTACGTTGAGGCTACCATAAAATCACTGCCCGGCGAACCGGGTGCGTGTTTAGCGCTGCACTGATACCCAGCGCTGCTGCTGATGGCTTTTTATAATCGCATCAATGATATACATCACATCCGCACCATCAGAAAATGACGCAAATCGACGCTCCGCCGTCGCGGGCATTTTGCCTGCCTGCACCGCCTGATAGAACTGCTGCATCATATTCTTGAACGCATCCGGCCAGCCCTCAATATGCCCACCCGGAAAGTGCGCACTGGCAGCAACATCCGCATTCATCAATCCTGGGTCATCGGTCAGGATCTGGTTCGCCTGCTGACGGTGCCCAATCCAAAGCTGTTGCGGCGTTTCCTGATCCCAGTGCAGTGAACTCTGGCTACCGTTAATTTCAAAGCTCAGGTGATTCTTGCGCCCGGCACTCACCTGTGAAACGCTAAAGCAGCCTTTGCTACCATCGTCAAAACGTATCAGCACCGATCCACAATCTTCCGTCGTCACCGCTTTATTCTCAAATTGCAGGTCAGCCGTTTGCTGGCCAAACGTAGCGTTACTGGCGATGCTGGCTTTTCGTACCGGCCAGACGATAGCCAGATCGGCCATCACCTCGACAATACGTTTTCCAGTGACGAATTGCACCGTGTCACACCAGTGGGAACCGATATCCGCAACCGCCCGTGAGTTGCCGCCTTGTTTGGCATCGACCCGCCAGTTGTAGTCAGTTTCCAGCAGCATCCAGTCTTGCAAATAGCTCCCCTGGACGGCAAACAGACGCCCCACGCTACCGCGCCTGACCATGCTGGCAGCCTGTTGTACCATCGCAAACTGACGATAGACAAAGCTCACGCCGTGCACCACTCCTACCTGCTCCGCCAGCGTTTCCAGTTCACGAGCCTCCTCAGGCGTCATACACAGCGGCTTTTCTGAAAACACGTGCAGACCCGCGCGTAAAATCTGCCGGTTGATGTCGGCATGCAGATGATTCGGCGTACAGTTATGCACCACCTGCAGTCCGGGATGCGCCAGCAGCGCCTCAACGCTGCCGTACGCCTGAGGAATATGAAGAGCATCTGCACGTTCCTGGGCAACCGCCAGCGAGCTATCACAGAGCGCCACCACGTTCACACCGCCGAGTCGACGCAACGCCTCGATATGTGCAGGCCCAATAAAACCGCTGCCAATAATGCCAACCTGTATCATTTGCGTACCTCATCGCCAGCGGCGAAATCATCAAATGCGCGTGAAGAAACCGGAATAATGTGGCGGCGTATAAAATCGCTCCCCTCACGCGCCCCGGTTTGCGCGTCTTTCAGGCAACACTCCCATTCCAGTACCGCCCAGCCAGGGAAATCATATTGTGTGAGCTTGCTGAAGATGGTTTTGAAATCGACCTGACCGTCCCCCAGGGAACGGAAACGCCCAGCGCGATCGAGCCACGGCTGATAACCGCCATAGACACCACTGCGGCTACTGGCATGGTACTCAGCGTCCTTGACGTGAAACGCTTTAATGCGCGAGTGGTAAACATCGATAAACCCAAGGTAATCCATCTGCTGCAATAACAGATGGCTCGGGTCATAGAGAATGTTGCAGCGAGGATGATGATTAACCAGCGCCAGAAAGCGCTCGAACGTTACGCCATCGTGCAGATCTTCACCGGGATGGATTTCAAAGCAAACATCCACCCCATGATGATCAAAGCGATCGAGAATGGGTCTCCAGCGGCGCGCCAGCTCCAGAAAAGCCTCTTCGAAGCGCTGACGGTTATGCGGTGGCCACGGATAAAAGAAGGGCCAGGCGAGCGAACCTGAAAACGTAGCATGCGCCGTCAGCCCCAGTCTTTGCGAAGCCGCAGCGGCCTGGTGGAGGGTTTCGATGGCCCACGCCTGCCTGGCCTGCGGATTAGCGCGTACAGATGGCGGAGCAAATCCGTCAAAAGCGTCATCGTAAGCCGGATGGACGGCAACCAGTTGGCCTTCAAGATGGGTAGATAGTTCGCTAATCACCAGCCCATGCCCGGCCAGCATCCCACGAATATCATCACAATAGGCCTGACTTATGGCTGCTTGTTCGACATCAAACAAAGACTTGTGATTACACGGGATTTGTAATGCCTTATAGCCCAGCTCCGCCGCCCATTTTGCCACGCCTTCCAGGGTGTTAAATGGGGGACGATCCCCGATAAATTGCGCCAGAAAAATGCCAGGCCCCTTGATGGTTTTCATAACCCCTCCTGAAAATTACGCCTGCTCTTTGTCGTCATACTTGAAAGAGAAAAGGAAAATCACGGCAATCACTGCGGCAGCCACTGCCGGGATCCACCAGAATGTGGTCCACGCCTGAGGCACCGTTTGCCCCGCCACCAGACGGTTGTAAAGTGCGCCTGAAATTTGCGAACCAAGCAGCATACCGATCCCATAGGTAAACATAACGATCATGCTTTGCGCCTGGCCTTTTACTTTCTCCCCGGCAATACGATCGGTGTAAATAAAGCCGACCACGAAGAAGAAGTCGTAGCACACGCCGTGCAGCAGAATGCCGAGATACAGCAGGAATCGGCCCTCTTCGCTGATGCCGAGGGCAAAGAATGCGTAGCGCACAAACCAGGCGCACATCCCGATTAACAACATGTATTTCACGCCCAGACGCCTGAACAGGAACGGGATCACCAGCATGAAGAAAATTTCAGACATCTGACCAAACGACATCGCCGTACTGACATCGCCAACGCCTGCATCAGCCAGAAACGACGCGGTATATGCGTAATAGGTTCCCAACGGTACAGAAATAAGCGTCGCGCAGAGCGAGAAGACAAAAAAGTGACGAACCTTGAGTAAGGCGAAAGCATCCGCACAAAACAGATCGCGCACTTTTACCGGCAGTCCTTTCGCCGGTGCTGGCGTGTTGGGCAACGTCAGGCTGTAGAGCGCCAGAATCACAGAAATAACCGCCGCCAGCGTAAAGATGCCGGTAGTATCCGAGATTCCGGTTACGCCGATAAAAATCCCCGCGACAATCCAGCCAATGGTGCCAAACACCCGCACCACCGGGAAAGTTTTGTCTTTATCCGACAGGCTATGAAAAGCAATGTTGTTGGTAAGCGCCAGCGTTGGCATGTAGCACAACGTGTAGCCAAACAGCAGACCAATCAACAGCGCACCGTTTTGCGCCACCAATGCCTGCGGAACAAACCAGAGGATCGCCGCGCCTGCAAGGTGCATCACCGCCATCACCTTTTGCGAGGCAAAAAAGCGGTCTACCAGCATCCCTAAGACGAACGGCGACAGAATAGAAGCAATGGGCCCGGCTGAAAACGCATCGCCAATCAGCAGCGACATGTTGTGCTGGCTCATCACCAGCCCCAGCGTGACGGACCAACTTCCCCAGATAAAGAACTGTAAGAACATCATTAGCGACAGCCGGGGTACCAGCAGCCGGTACTGTACGTTCTGTTTTCCACTACTTTCGGTTGTTGACACCATTTTTTGCCTCACCTTTAAAAAGTAATCGATTACAAAATAGATTCAATAGAAAAGTAATCGATTACAAAATAAAGATCCTGCCAGCAACGGCAAAATTGCGAGAGCGGTCACGATAAACATTGAGAGAAGATCCGATCCCATCCTGACGATGGGATCGGTAGAAACTTAGCGGGACTTACGACACAGCAGTTTGAAGGCAACGAACAGGAACAGGATCCACACCGGCAGGAGAATAGCTGACAGGCGCATATCGTCCATCGTACACATCAGCACCAGAATCATGCCAAGGAAAGCAATACACAGGTAGTTCCCTGCCGGGTACAGCAGCGCTTTGAACTGCGTCTCACGTCCCTTACGACGCATCGCCGCCCGGAATCGCAGATGGGCCAGGCAGATCATAATCCAGTTCAACAGCAGCGTCGCCACAACCAGCGCCATCAGCAGGCTAAAGGCCTTTTGTGGCAGGACATAGTTGATCAGTACGACCAGAGACGTAATAGCACCGGAGAGGATCAGTGAATTCACCGGTACGCCGCGACGGCTGACGCGGGTTAAGAACTTCGGCGCGTTCCCCTGGACAGAGAGACCAAACAGCATACGGCTGTTAGAGTAGACGCCACTGTTATATACCGACAGCGAAGCCACCAGAATGACAAAGTTCAGCGCTGAAGCCACCACGTTGCTATCAAGATTATGGAAGATCATCACAAACGGGCTGCTGTTGGATTTCACTTCCACCCACGGGTACAGCGCCAGCAGCACCACCAGAGAACCGATGTAAAACAGCAGAATACGGTATACCACCTGGTTTACCGCCTTTGGAATGCTTTTCTGCGGATCCTGCGCTTCTGCGGCAGTAATCCCGATAAGCTCAAGTCCGCCAAAGGAGAACATAATCACCGCCAGCGACAGGATCAACCCGTTCCAGCCGGTGGCAAAAAAGCCGTTGTAACGCCACAGGTTATCAATGCTGGCATGTTCCCCGCCGTGACCGGAAAACAGCATCCACACGCCAAAACCAATCATGCCGATAATGGCCAGCACTTTAATCAGCGCAAACCAGAATTCCGTTTCGCCATACAGACGTACGTTGACCAGGTTAACCGCGTTGATGATCACGAAGAATGCCGCGGCCCAAATCCAGGTCGGGACATCGGGCAGCCAGTACTGCATGTAGATCCCAGCCGCGGTCAGTTCCGCCATGCCAACCAGCACAAACATCACCCAGTAGTTCCAGCCGGACAGAAAACCCGCGAACGGTCCCCAGTATTTATAGGCAAAATGGGCAAACGATCCCGAAACGGGTTCTTCCACCACCATTTCGCCCAGTTGACGCATAATCAAAAAAGCGATGATCCCGGCAACGCCGTAACCCAGTAACACCGCAGGTCCCGCCATCTGAATAGCCGGGCCAATGCCCAAAAACAGGCCGGTACCAATTGCGCCGCCCAGCGCAATTAATTGAATATGGCGGTTTTGCAACCCCCTCTGAAGCGTCGGCTCATTCGTTGACGCGGCATCAGACACGCTGGTGTCAGATGCAGTTGACGCGTTTTTCACGCCCTTCCCCTGTGTCGTTTTTATTGAAGGGGCTTCTTTTAACAT
The DNA here is from genome assembly GCF_013781945.1 of Citrobacter sp. RHBSTW-01044. Taxonomy (NCBI): domain Bacteria; kingdom Pseudomonadati; phylum Pseudomonadota; class Gammaproteobacteria; order Enterobacterales; family Enterobacteriaceae; genus Citrobacter; species Citrobacter sp. RHBSTW-01044. Next base: position 3,540,499 of record NZ_CP056180.1, read on the forward strand.
TTCAACCTGGTTGTCGCAAGGCGCAATAAGGACCCTCTGTGCCCGTGGCATTGCGTTTGTTCATAATTACAGTGAATTATTCTGGACGAAAAGGCATCGCAGGCCACAGAATGCGCTTTACTGTTTTTCTAACATTTTCAAACGGGTGAATCCGCTGTGTTTCAGCCACTCGTTTTTGAGCCAGGCCAGGCAACGACTGTCATGAATAAGATCATCAAACGACTGGAAATCGTCAAAAGCGCTATTGAACTGGAAGATGAGGAGATTATTTTCCAGCAGGTAGATCATCTGAAAAATGAGCCTATGTCAGTCTTGCCAGGCGCCATCGTTCAGGCGCTCGAAGCACGGCGCTTTAGTGATGCCCTACGTGAAATCACGGCCTGGCTGCAATCTCAACGGGCAGTCTCAACGTGGCAGGATCCTGCCATTGCCGCCAGTAAACTGGAACTAAAAGCGCTCGAAACACAGCTGCGTGACCTGATCGATAAGCGCAACACGCGCATTCAAATCCTCGATGATTTCAACGATCTGTATCATCTTCGCCTTGGGCCTCTGATGAGCCGGATCCTCGAGTTGCGTAAACAGCTCGCCGCCAGCGCCCAGCGCAAACAGGAAGCGGAGCGAAAACGCCGGGAACAAGACTATCAATCCTGCCAGCACTATATTTCCCAGGCCGTTGATCAACTGGCCAGGCTTAAGCAGCTCTGGATGAACCAGAATTCAGATTCGCGCGAATCGGTGGAAACACGTCAACGAATTCAGCAACAAACGGAGCTTATTACCGCCCTGCTGGCGGAGATTCGTGAGCTGGAAAACGACTTTTCTCGCCAGGACGACAGCGCAGCCCGTCAGGCACAGGAAGAAGCCAGCCATGAATATGATGAATATCAGGAGCAGCAGCAGGATGCGCAACATCGTTTTAGCCGGGACCAACGACTTTCTTCTGAAGAGCGTAATGAGTTAAAACGCCTGTGGCGTCAGGCCAGCCGTCTTTGTCATCCGGACGTGGTGGCGGACGATCTGAAAGAGAAAGCGCATCAGATGATGGTGCAGCTTAACCAGGCGCGCCAAAATGCCGACCTTGCTGCCGTACGGGCGCTACTGACTCAATTGCAAAGCGGCCTCGAACCGATGATGGCGAGTGACCGATTGAACGATCTGCAGCATTTACGCAGCAAAATACAGCAGCTCAGAGAACAAATTAACGCTCTGCTCAAAGAGATTACCGAACTGGAAGCTGAGAACGCCTGGCGCCTTGCCACCTCCGTGACGGATAAAGAGGCTTACTTCTCCGATCAACAACGGGCGCTTACGGAAATCCGCAATACGCTGGAACAACAGGTGCAACAGGTTGAGCAGGAGCTGTTGGCGGGGTAAGCGCTATCAGCGATAGCAAGCAGAAAATACAACATCTTCAAGGGAGGTTTGAAGATTAAGCACCAAATGATAAAAATAGCACAAAATGCTTATCCATTAAGATAAGTCAGAGTTATCAACTTAAATACTCGAATTTTAGGTCGATAACTGCAAATAAGACAATATTTCTCTCTCCCACCGCTCTCCCTCTCTCTTTATCCTGGCCTTGATTAAGAATTCTCCTACCTGCCAATAGTCCCATTAAGAAGAATGGTTATCTGTTTGAAATATAAGATTTTTCATATAAATCCCCTCCAGTACAAATAGGAATACCCTGTCTTTATAGAAATGGCTGAAACATTATTCGCGTGATCCATAAGCGAAATCTATCAATCATTTACTCAGAGCTGAAATAAACGATTTATCTTAAATTTTAACAAAGTGTAATATCTACTTTAAGAATAGTTAATGATTCAAATTAATACAGAAAATACCTGTTGAATCTGCAATAAATAAGGATGCGTTCACACCAAAGAACGTCATACGAGATTTAATTAACATTTCATGCGTCGCAAGAAACTCTTTTTTTAGCCTAAAAAAAGAGGCGACCGCCTGCACCAAAATTTCAAGGAGATCGTTATGTCTAAGGCTATTTTTTTGGGTGAATCAATTTATCCCTGGCTAGGCATGCGAGAAATCCTACGTGGTTCATCATTATATATTGATATCGCGTACTACTCCTCTCAGACGCTTTCTGCCGTCAACATAATCCCTTATGAAATGGATTGCATCATTATTAATCCTGACAACTCAGATTTTTTAAAATATGCCAGGATTATCCGCAACATGGCTTTACGCCCTGCCACAAAAATTATTGTTTTGGCAGATGAAGCTACTTTTTCTATTTTTCAAACCGTTTGCGGGAGGAACATGCTGTTCCTCGATCAAGACGCCAGCCTTGATCGGTTACTGCATGCCGTGACGTACATATCACAAAACAAAAAACCAATTAATATCAAAGAAATAAATAACAAAATCACAGCAAACGAATTTAACGTAATGATGATGCTTGCTCGGGGTTGGTCATTGACTCAAATCGCTGGGGCATCACAAAAAAGTGAAAAAACCATCGGGGCGTACAAAAGCAACATTGCCAGAAAACTCGGGAAAAATAACTCCCGACTCAAGTACACCATTTCTCACTATAGCCAGCCGTAACTGACTTATTTAAGGACAATTATCACGGTTATTATTTAAAAGATTTTCTTTCGGCTCACTTTTTAATTCCGCATCGCACGGAAGGGAATCCTATTTCCAAAAATCTATTACCGGGTAGCACATCCGCGTGCCAACCATAGCCAACAACTCAATGTATTAACAATACACATAACAGGAATGTAGACGAGGGTTATATATGAACAAAGTTTACAGCATTATTTGGAACGCGGCGCTCGGTATCTGGGTGGTCGTTTCCGAATTAACCAAAGGAAAGAAAAAAAGCAGCTCGCGTAAAACTGTCGCCGTACTGGCGGCCGGCGCATTAAGCGCTGCTTCAATGCAAGCTTCAGCAACTCCGATCATCGACATCGGTGAACATAATATTTTCGCCGACTACCAGACAGGTATTTCTGTTGGGGATTATGAGGGTGTCCACGACTACGGATTCTTATATGAAGATATCACTGCTGGTCAGGCGCTCAATATCAGCGGCGCGATCCCAACCATCAGTCCGGGTCAAAGTGGCGTTGTTGAATCAACGACCATCAGAGAGCTACTGCAAACCGGCAAAATCACCCTGCAGGCCACCAGCCCTGACCAGGGCGTAAAAACGATTACTACCGCCGAGGAGCTGGCGGAATACCTGACTTATAACCAATCATCAACGCCTTCGCAGAGCACAGAATTTGAGATTAACGACCCGGCGTTTCCCGGCGAAAAAACAACCATTAAAGTCTTTGATACCAACGCGTTAAGTAACTTTCTTACCGAATCACAGATTGGCGATTCGGCATTAAACACTTACGATCCGGCGCAGTCTAAAATCTACAAACAATTTGGCATCGCGCTGGCGACAAACGGCTCCACGGCCAACCTGAATTTGGGCGACGACACGCTCAATGTACGCGCCAAAGCCAATACCATCGAATTACTGGCCAAAGACTCCTCCTTACTGGAGGCTCAGGACGCGGGTAGCCAGGTTTACTGGCAATCCGATAACTTTATAAAATTTAACGCCGCCCCGGTTATTCCTGAAAAAACCTTCGCCGGCTCAGCGCAAACCTCCGTGTTTGGCGATGATGTCACGCTCATGACCTACGGCTATGATACGGACGGCAAAGTCGTCGAAACGGGTGAGCGCACATTTAACATCACCAACACGCAGGAGTTGGCCGAATTTAACGACTGGCTGTTGGGCAATAGCAGCGACGCGGCGGAAAACCCGGAAGGCGAAAAAGTCAGCCAAATCCAACTGTGGCTGGAAGCGAATGAAGTCACTACCGTCACCGCAGCACAAACGAAGTATGCCGAGCTGATTGATGGTCTGATCAATTCCAGCAAGCCCTCAGACGTGCTCAGTTGGGATTACGACGTCTGGACAGACGGCTTATCGCATGCCAATAACGCGACCGCTGACCGCGGTGAGCTGCATGCTATTTACGCCAACGGCGCAGGCACCTCCGGCACCCTGAACAAAGATGCGATTCTTGCCGTTGACGGCAGTATTAATGGCGTCATGAAAGCCGTTGATGGCGGAGTTATCACAAACTTTGGCGAACTGAACGCATTACGAACGTCTACCGGGCAGAGCCTGGCGATTGGCATGCTGGCAAAAGACGCGACGGCAACCAACAACGGGATGATCAACTCCGGGCTGTTTATCGATAAAGACGGCAACCAAAACGTCAACAGCTATGGCGCATTTGGTATGCAAGGTCAAGGCACCAGTCAGATCGCTAACAACGGCATCATCAACCAGGCGATCACCACCGATAACTTTGGTACCGCTTCGGCAGCCGATCCCTGGAGCAAAGACGTCCCCGCATCTTCGCTGACGCTGGCGATTGGTATGCAATTGTCTGACGATGCGCAAGGGGTCAACAATGGCGAGATTAACGTCGTAGACGGACGTAAAAGCGGTACATCCTTTGCCAGCGGCACCGCTTATGGCGTAGAAGTCGCCGGGAATGCCACCTTTACCAACGCTCAGAATGCCTCTATTTATCTTGGTCGCGACGCAAGCGATCCGGCTAAAGATGTCACCATGGCAGGCGGTTCCAGCCTGAGCGCCGGTATTATGATCAAGAGCGCCAAAGAGGTGATTAACAACGGCCTTATCACGCTGGGAACCGGCGTCCGTAACGCCGCAGGGATTTTGGTCGGAAATGCCACGGGCAACGTCCTCAATACCGGCAATATCGTGATCAATGGCGGTTCTAAAGGGGGCAGCAGTAAAAACTACGGCATCTCCGTACACGACAGCGGCGCAGAAAATAATCAGGAAATCCGTAACGACGGCAAGATTAACGTGAATGGCACCAACAACGTAGGGATCCACGTTAGCGCCAATAACAAAAATGCCGAAGTCACCACCAGCGCTGCAGGCTCTATCGTGGTGGACGGTGAAGGCGGCGTCGGTAATCGTAACTACGCCATCTGGGCGGAAGGTGGCGCCAACGGTCAGGCAGTGGTCAACGTCTACTCTAATATTACGCTGGATAAAGCCGGTAACATCGGCGTCCACGTGCGTGATAACGCCATCGCTAACGTTGACAGCTTAAGTAGCCCCTCATTTAACAGCACCGATCAGATTGGTTATTACCTGTATGGTAAGGGCGCTACCGCCAATATTGGTCAGGCGGTGATGAATGACAACGGTCAGGATCGCACCACCATTTTCCGTATCGCCAATGGCGCATTGCTGGCCGGTAATACCACTAACCCGAAAGATCAGTCCACCTCCAATCTGGATTTGACTCTCAGCGGTAACAATTCCGTGGGCGTACTCGCCACCGGCGCAGGCAGTAACGTAGATACCGGTGAAGCAACGTTCACCGTTAAGGGTACTGACTCTGCGGCGCTGGTTATCGAAGGCGGCGCGAAAGGGACCATCAGCGATAAAACCACCATCAATTTAACCGGTGAAAGAACCGTTGCCGGGGTTGTGGATGGTCAGGCGCATCAGTTGAATGGTAATACGCAGGGCAATGCCACGAGCACGACCCTCACCTCAAACGCGAAGATCACCTCTGAAGCCAGCGGCAACAAGGTAATCGCCTATGTGGCGAGGAATCTGGGCAACCTGATCCTCGATACCAAATCGATTATCGATCTGGCCAGCGTCGACAGCATCGGTGTCGATGTTCAAAAAGGCGGTAGCTTAACCAATAACTCCTCCCTCGCCCTGCATGTCAGCAACGGCATCGGCGTACGCGCCTCAGGCTCCAGCGCGCAGATTAATAAGCTGGGCAAAATTCAGGTTGATGATGGCACCGCTGGCGTTCTGTTGACCCAAGGGGCAAGCCTGCTGATTAACGGTATGACTGGCGACAGCATTACCACCGATGGCTCCGCTGACGGCATTCGCCTGGCCGAAGGCGCTGGCGCTCTGGCCGCGCAAAGCGTGATGATCCGCGCTGATGGTACCGGTGCCGGTATTCAAAACGATGCCAACAACACCAATATCACGCTGCGTGATGTCACCATCGACTCCAACGATGGCCCAGGGATCCGCACCAGCGTGGCGCTGACCATGAACGATGGGCTGAACAATATCCTCAACGTCAACGGTAAAGGTACCGGCTTCGCCTTTGAACAACGTAATGGCGACGCGGTGACGGGTAATCTAACCATCGGCAAAGGCTATACCATTGAGGTACTCAACAGCGAAGGCAGCGGTATCCGAGCCAATACGGACGGTCGTATCACCACCAATGCCGACATCAACGTGCATGACAGCGCAGGTGGTTCAGCAATCATCGCGAAAAACGTTAGCGCATTGACCAACAGCGGCAAGATTATCTCTGCCAGTACCACCTCACCGGTAATAGACGCCAGCGGCGACAGCAGTAAAGCCATCACCAACACGGGAACCCTGCAGGCAATCAACGACTCGGCCGTGGCAGTTCAGTCTGGTAAAGGCAATGACACCATCGATATCAGCGGCGGTGTGACCAGCGGCGTAATCAACACCGGTGAAGGTACGGATACCTTCAACTGGCGTAGCGGCTCTTATGCTGGCGAAGTGAATTTCGCGGGTACTGGCGGTAACAATAAAGCCAACATTGGCAATGTGACGCTGGATAAAACGCGCCACATCCTTACCGCAGCGGGAACGGGCAACGCCCTCACCTTCACTGATACAAAAGGTGCGAAGATTGGTACGCTGGCTAGCGACAACCTGAATACCGGTACCAACATTGGCACTGGCTGGGATTCACTGACCATCAGCGGGTCAAATGCAGATGTACGCATCGTTGAAAACCTGAATCTGGCGAGCGAAACCCTTGCTGTAAACAATGGCGCCACGCTGCGTACCGGCGACCACGTCGAACCAACCAGCACTGCCGCAAGCATTGGCGATTACAATGTCACCACCCAGGGCGCAGACAGCAAGGTTATCTTCGATACTCAGGGGGATACCTCAACAGCACAGATCTATCGCGGCATCATCAGCGGCGACGGGAAATTTGAACGTGCGGCGGGCGGTACCACGGTATTTACCGCCAACAATAGCTACACCGGCTCTACCACCATTGATCAAACCGGTACGCTGCAGTTAGGTGACGGTGGAAATGAAGGCGAAGTGAGCGCCGTCTCTGACATCATCGACAACGGCGTATTGGCGATTAATCGCGCCAACACCGTGCTGCTCAACGGTGTGATCTCCGGTATCGGCGCGCTACAGCAAATCGGCGGCGGCATTACCCGTCTGAACGGTAACAATACCTATACCGGTAACACCACCGTTACCAACGGCACGTTGCTGGTGAATGGCGATCAAAGCGCGGCGCGCGGCGTCACCACCGTCAGCGGCACGTCCACACTTGGTGGTAAGGGCATTATCGGCGGTAACGTGCTGATGAACGATGCCACAACCATCAGCGCCGGTGACGGCGGTGCGGGTACGCTATCTGTTAACGGTAATCTGCAGCTTGGCAGCAAAACGACCTCCGCTTTCGAACTGGGCCAGGCCTTTACGCCAGGCGGTGCGCTAAACGATCTGGTGAACGTGGCAGGCGATCTGCAACTGGACGGGACCCTGGATGTTACCACTTCGCAAGGCGGTAACTTCGGACCGGGCGTGTACCGTATCTATAATTACGGCGGTACGCTGGATAACCAGACGCTGGAGCTGGGCGCAATACCGGACAGTCAGGATAAGAGCAATATTTTTGTCCAGACCTCTATCGACAAACAGGTCAACCTGGTGAACGCCAACGGCGTTACCCTGCAGTTCTGGGACGGGGCGACGGTAAGTCAGAGCCACGGCGCGTCGGGCATTGAGGGCGACAGCAAAATTGACGGTGGCGATGGCAAATGGATGGCGATCGGCAGTCAGGGTGATAACAACTGGACCACGGCAACGGGCGAAGGTAACGCACCTTGGGCGCAGAAGTCCTTTGCCGTCTTCACCACCAAAGGAGGCACCGTTACCGTGGATAACGCCGCGGGAGAAGTTAACTTCTCCGGGGCACAGTTTGACGCCGATGGCTATGTCGTTAAAGGCGACGCACTTAACGCTTATGCCACCACGGAAAACGCGACTCACGCAGGCCAGACGCCGGGAACCGGTGAACTGCTGCTGCGCGTTGGCGCGGGTGGCGCGGGGCAAAACTATACCGCGACCATTGAGTCCGTCATCCGCGAAGCCAGCACGACTGACAAGCTGACGCTGGTGAAAACCGACCTTGGTCGTCTGATCCTCAGCGGTGATAACGCGTATCGCGGCGGCACACGCATTGATGGCGGTACGTTGCAGATTTCCGCCGACAGCAACCTCGGTCAGAGCGGAACCGACCTGGCTATCAACAATGGCTCCACGCTGCAGATGGGCGCGGACCTGACCAGCAATCGCACCATTGCGCTGGGCGCGAATGATAACGCGGCGGTGTTTGACCTCAATTCACATAACTTCACGCCAACCGGTGAGATTACCGGCGAAGGTAAACTGAAAGTCACCAGCCGCTCAAGCGATGCGGGCAGTACCCTGTCGCTCAATCGCGCGAACAGCTATAAAGGCGACACAGAAATTGCCGGTACCGGAAATGCCAACAATGTGACGGTCAACGTCAGCAAAACCGGGGCCTTTGGTAGCAATGAAAGCAGCACCGTGAACGTCAATAACGGGGCGACGCTCAATGTCAGCGGAACAGAGACCAGCCTGAAATCCCTGACCATGAACATCGCCGACAGTCTGTTAACGCTGGCGGATAACGTCACCGCCGCGAGCGCAAAACTGAACCTGACGGGCACAGCGAAAGCGCTGTTAACCGATAACGCCACCGCGGGCGAGGCGACGGTTAACGTGTCAAAAGACAGTACGTTGGCGCTGGAAGAAAACGCCAGCGGTGGTTCTGCTAGCGTGAATAACAGCGGACTGATGACCTTTGCGGACCAGGCGTTAGCAGAGAATACTGTCGTTAAAAACCTGGCGGGCGGCAAGGTCGATATCAGCGCAGTCGACAGCGCAACATCTATCGGCTCGTTGTCCGGCGCGGGGAATGTCGAACTGGGCAATAAAGAATTGTCGCTGGGTAATCTGCACCTTGATGACACCATCAGCGGCATTATCAGCGGCAACGACGGCAGCCTGGTGAAAATCGGTGACGGCACGTTAACGCTGACCGGCGATAACACCTGGACCGGCACCACGGACGTCAATGAAGGCGTACTGCTGGTCAACGGTAATCAGTCTGCCGCGACCGGTCAGGTGACGGTGAAATCTGGGGCAACGCTCGGCGGGAACGGTATTATCGGCGGCGCGGTTGATGTACTGGATGACGGCCATATTACCGCGGGTGCGGCCATCAACAGCGTGGGTAAACTGACTACCGGTTCACTGACGCTCAGCGATAACGCACAGCTTGATTACCAGTTTGGTCAGGCCTATACCCCAGGCGGAGCCTTCAATGACCTGATAGATGTGAATGGCGATCTGACGCTCGATGGTAAGCTCAATATCCAGACCTCTCCAGGCGGAAGCTTTGACGTTGGTGTTTACCGCGTCATCAACTACACCGGCACATTAACCAACAATGTGATGGACATTGCCGACGCGCCGGAAGCTGCGGACAGCCTGTACGTACAAACCTCGGTTAATAACCAGGTTAACCTGGTTAACCATGCCGGGCTGACGCTGCGCTTCTGGGACGGCACCGGCGGTGAGAATGGCGAGCTGAAAAACAACGGCGTCATCAACGGCGGCGACGGTATCTGGCAATCCAGCCAGGGTAATGACAACTGGACAACGGATGAATCAACGCCAGAAGGCGCGCTGAATGCACCGTTTACCGATGCCGCGTTCGCCGTCTTCCAGGGTGAAGCGGGCAATGTAACCGTCGATAACAGCAAAGGCGACGTCATCATCAGTGGCGCACAGTTCGCCACCGATGGTTATCGCGTGGGCGGTGAAGCCATTACCACCGATACGGCTAATACGCTGATTCGCGTCGGCGATGGCACAGTAGACGGCGCTAACTACACCGCGACTATCGACAGCGTGATCCGCGGCACTGGCGGCTTGAATAAAGGCGACCTCGGTACGCTCATCCTCACTGGCGACAATACTTACAGCGGTGGAACCACCATCACCTCAGGTACGCTGCAGGTGGCGGGTGATACCAACCTTGGCGCACCAGAGACGGGAATTACCTTTAATGGTGGTACGCTGAAATATGGTGAAGCGTTTGATACCGCTCGTCAGGTGACTCTGGAATCCGGCGGCGGCACATTCGACACCAACGGACATAACGTTTCTCTGCTGACGGAAGTCGAAGGTAACGGTCAGTTGACCAAAACTGGTAAAGGCTCCCTCACCCTGACGCTGGATAACACCTACACCGGTGGCACCACCATCGAGCAAGGCGTTTTACAGCTGGGTAACGGCGGTGATATCGGCAGCATTCAGGGGGATATCGTTGATAACGGCGTACTCAACGTCAATCGTGGCGATACCCTGGCGCTGACCGGTAATATCAGCGGCGAAGGCCAACTGCATCAAACCGGCAGCGGTGTTACGGAGTTGCATGGTGAAAACAGCTACAGCGGCGCAACGCTGATTGCCAACGGTGTACTGCAGGCGGGTAATACCAACACTCTGAGTAGCGCATCACACCACTACGTTGTCGCTGACACCACCCTCAACACGCAAGGTTACAACCAGACGGTAGCGGGACTGAGCAACGGCGGCGATGTTTCACTCATCGGCCAGCAGACTGGCACAACGTTAACCGTCAAAGGGGATTACACCGGCGAAAAAGGGACTATCAACATGGCGGCCACACAAAATGGCAGCGGCGCAGGCATTGCCGACCGTCTGATTATCGATGGCGGTAAAGCCAGCGGTAGTACGCTATTGGATGTCGATGGTTCTGGTCTCGGCGCACCAACTATTGGTGATGGTATCGAAGTGGTAACCGCGCTCAATGGCGCAACCACTACGGCACAAACGTCACGAGACGCCTTCCATCTTGCCGCCGATCGTATGGCAGCAGGCGCATTTGAGTATCAACTGCATGCGGGTAACGCTCAGGGTCAGGGTGAAAACTGGTATCTGAGAAGCGAATATCGTCCAGAAACTATGCTGTATTCTGGTCTCGCCAGCGTCGTTCGTCAGGGCGACATCAGCCTGTTAGGCAACATGCACCAGCGTATGGGTGACGAGGTTAAACCAGGTATTGATGAAGACAATCGCGCCTGGGCAAGAATGATTGGCTACTCCGGTAAAACCAAACTGGATGATGCGGCTGGAACGCAAACCAGCTCCCACACCATGGGGATTCAGGTTGGCGTCGATATGTATGCCAACGAAAGCTGGAAAGCCGGGATGTATACCAGCATTCTTGATATCGACAGCAACGTGAAAGGCACGAAGACAGGCAGCGACGGCAAAGGCGGCAACATCGACGACAACGCGTTTTATGTCGGCGGCTACGCCACCTGGTTCTCGGGCGACGGGATGTATGTTGATAACGTCCTGCAATACGGTAACCATAAATCCCGCCTGGCGGCGACCGGTAACAACGGCTCGTATACCGTCAGAGGCAACACGCTGACGGCGTCAACAGAAGTGGGTAAATCGTTCCGTTTAGGCGCCAGCGCATGGAGTCTGGAACCTCAGGCTCAGCTGATCTATCAACACAGCGACTTTGATAACGGGCGGCTTGATGGTGTGACCCAAACGAAAGTGAAAATGGATACCGCGGATTCCTTTACCGCCCGTCTGGGCGTGCGTCTGGTCGCTGACTATGACACCAACCATGGCAAATTCCAGCCTTACGGCAGGGTCAACGTCTGGCAGGGTCTGGGTTCAAAAGACAAAACGCACTTTAGCAATGCGGTAGCCACCACCACGCTTGAGTCTTCACAACAGTACTCCAGCACTGAAGTTGCAGCCGGTCTGTCATGGTCTATCGACAGAAACCTGCAGGTTTACGGAGAACTGGGTACGCAATTTAGTAACGGTGGCAGTAAGTCGCAGGTTGAAGCACCGGTTAATGCATCAATTGGCTTTAAGAAATCGTTCTAAGCTGACATAAACTCGCTAGCCCTCTGTTTAACAGGGGGCTTTTTTTTGCCTGTCCCGTATACAGGGCTGCCTGATCGCTTCACATATCAGGCCTACGGACTGGCGGAGAAAGCGCGGGAGCGGCCTTCTGGCAACGCGAAACAATCGAGGTTCAGGGGAACAACAGAGAGGGAGAAGATTAAGGATTATACTGCGTCAGGAGTAACGGGATCTCTTCTGCTAACACTGGGGGAGAAATGAAAAAGCCTTGAATTTTGTCACAACCAATCTGCATCAGCCGGTCCAGTTCGGACTGAGTTTCCACCCCTTCAGCAAGAACTTCAATACCAAAATTGTGCGCCAGTGAAATTATACCCTCAACAATCTTTGTTGAGCGGGTATCGGGTTCAATGCCGGCGATAAATTCCTTATCAATTTTTAAGGTATCAAAAGGATATTTCAACAGATAGTTAAGATTGGCGTGGCCGGTTCCAAAATCATCAAGGGCAATTTTGACCCCTATCGCCTTCAGCTCCGTCATATTTTTAGCCGCGACCTGACTGTCGCACAGCGGCGACGTTTCCGTGACCTCTATCTGGCATCGATGGGGCGGGAGACCACATACAGTAAGGTTTTTTCTGACGCGTTGGGGTAACAGCGGATCGCAGAATTCAAGCGCGGAAATATTGACGGACAATACAAGGGGCTCTGGCCAACGGGTTGCCACATCCCAGGGAGTGTGGGTAACCATATCTTCAATTGACATGATATTGCCGCTGTCTTCCAGCAAGGTAATAAAAATATCGGGAGAGATCATCCCCATCTGGGGGCTATTCCAACGCATTAATGCTTCAAACCCGCTAATACGCTGATTACGCAAATTAAAAATTGGTTGATAAACCATATAAAGCTGACTGGTATTCAATGCCTTTTCAAGCGCGGTTAACACCTCACTAGAATTAAACATTCCTCTCTCCCTCAACAAATCATAAAAATTAAAAACCAGTCAATATCACTCCCGAATTGTATCTACTATTAGGTGTGTTACATCAGAATAGAATGGCCAGGTTAGGGTAAAAAAGACATACGATGGGTAAATCTGACAATTAATTTATTTAATTCCGAGGTATTGGTCAGTCCCAGCTTGGTGACGACCCTCATTTTATGCGCCTGGATAGTTTTATAATTCAGGCTGACTAACTCTGAAATTTCTCTGGCGGTATATCCGTTTACCAATAAATTCAGAATCTGCTGCTCTCTCTCGGTTAATCTTTTCTGTGAACGATATAACCGGGGATTCCATTTCCCGGCCGTTAACGACGCCAGTTGACCGAAATCGCGCAGTGAAGATTTCTCCGTCAAAACTATCGTTTTTTCAACATATAATAACTCTACACATAATTTCGCCACCAAACTATCAGCAATAATTACCACGACATTATTATAAAACTTGAAGCGGTTTTTATTCAAAAACTGCACGATAGTTGAACATGGTTGTTCGTTATCAATGATATTAAAAACCATGGTTTGATGCTGGCATAATGATGACTGATGCAACATATCCTCAAACTGGAATGTTTGTATCGGTACATGTTTGCTTGTCAGGTAGGCGAACAAACCGTTGCCCACAAAATTATCACTGCCACACATCAACATCCTGTTCATCGCTCCTTATCAGCATCAAATCTTGTTACTCATTAAAAATTTAATAATAATCTTTTCGACCTCAGCCTCTTCACGACGATTTTTAAAATCGAACTCACATGAGATCTGATGACAGGCATACAATTGATTATCCTCATCAAATTCATTGATCATGACGACATCGATCACTTTCAAATCCAGCTGTAAACTGCCAAACGTATCAAAATCCAACGCGGCATTTTTAATCACCGCATCTTTATAGAGAAAACGGGAGTTCACATCTTTAACAATTAATGCACAACCGCCCTGCGAGATGTTTTTAATCTTCAGAGAGTAGTTTTCTCCGTTTTTGTAACGACCAAAACAGAAAAAGTCGTAACCCTTCAGGAAGGAAAAACGCTGATTTTGTCGCTGCTGGGCAAAGAAAATCATATCCGGGATGAAGTAGGATAATCCTGCTTGTGCACCTGCTGATAAGGTTTGTTCGAATCTGGCACTAAATTTTACAATCCCACTTTCACTGTGCAGGATAAAGTACTGGACCTTTTCAGGAACAATGTCTTCGTGTCCGGAGATGACAAACCGCTCGAAATCAATCTTCTCTAACTGCGTGATAACACTATGGTTTTCACATAAAACTTCCAGTTTCGTTTTCTTGTGCAACTCTTCACGAAGGGTAGCGATGATTTCAAACTTGTTGTCCTTTGCTAATCCAAAGCTCATTCTAAAACCCTTATTTCCATATTTAAGATATGTCTCGCTTTTGGTTACTCACAAAACGCGAGATCAGCATCCACCCCTGGTGCTTAATTACCATAGTGGATTCCATGTCGAACAGTTGGTTAAAAATTAAGTTTTTAACTATCTTTAGCCATTTATTGATACGTAAAAACATTTAATCAAAGTTAATTCTAGCTGAAGCCATGCCTAAAACCACATGAAGTTGTTGGCTAACTATAACAAAAGAGAATAATAAAATTTTTTGAGATGTCATTTTGAGATAACAAATAGCAAGAACTACACAGAAAAAAAATAGAGGGAAATGAATGGGTTTTGATGGAAGGACCACGCAGTATGCGGACTGGCGTGCTATCGCAAGAAGAAGAGAAAATGCTTACGGCACTATATCATTAACCAGGAATATAGCTCCGACTAGTTATTGTGAAAAAGTGAATAATTATATTTCACCTGTAAAATAAATTTACCTTAGGGCAGAAAAAAGGCCAGCATCCTGCTGGCCCGGTAATTACCGAATCGAACTATAGAGGCTTACTGTCTTACAGAGGGTACAACGTTAAAAATTCAATACTTTTGCTTAATAATTGATCGGGATGAATCTGCGATGATCATCACCGCTCCCGCCAGCATTAATGTGTCTTTCAACACCAGACGCCCGGCTCCGGACAAGTACGGAAAACCGTGGTGCAAATCGCCCAGTGGCATCACCCATGCTTCCGGTGTGGTAATTAAAAATGATAACGTCACAATCGGAGTAGCAAATGCCAGTACGCCACCAATTAATCCCAACCAACGGCTAACAGGATTAGCCAGCACCAGCAATGCGATCAGCACTTCGACTACGCCCAGACCATTGGAGAACGTATAGGTGTTATTCGCCTTCTGCCATTCCCGCTCCTGCGGTTTAAACTCACCTTCGTGGGTTAAATGCTGCTTATATTCTTCTGGATGTTCATAAAAAAATGACATTACCGGACTATTGGCAACAAATGGCGTAATACTATCGGCTTCGTAAGGTACAAATTTCAATAAGCCAATCCAGATAAAAACAATGGCAATACTCAGGCGAATCAATGTTAATCCAATTCTATCGCCCTTGCTGAGTAAACGCAGATACTTTTCCATTCAGACTCTCCTCACTTGTACAAAATTGCGGTTGCGTGAGTGCTGCTATCAATGCGCATTGAGGTGATTTTCCAGGAAGTTGCCTTCTTTTCCTGCGCCAGTCTGGCGATTGCATGTTCAACAACAGAAGGTGCGGCGGCAATTGCCGACACGCTGACGCGGGCTACTTCGACTGGCTGCTGTGCCAGTGCAGAAAATGTCACCGGCGCAGTCAGTAAAGCAGTCAACAATAATGAAGTTTTAAGCATGTTCATTTCTATTTCCATTAACAAGTGATTTCACTCGTAATAGAATAAAACAATGTTGCTTATCTTATTTCCTCCATAACGCCAGAATAACTGTTCATGAGTATTTCTTTATATATGATAAAAAAAAGCCCCAGACAGGTGGGGCAATCATGCAAACTATATTATTATTTTATTAGAGAGAAGAGATCGTTCAGTGATTCGCTCATGCTCGGATGAGTAAATATTTGATCGCGCAATGTCGTGTAAGGTAAACCAGCATCCATAACGGTTTTAATGATATTAATCATCTCATGAGAATCCACGCACAGCAGCGATACGCCTAATATCTGTTTCGTTTCGCGATTTACCACCGCTTTAAGTACGCCACGCGTGTCATTCATCACCCGTGCACGCGGGATAGCCGCGACAGGCAGGGTGACAACCTGGACCGCCGCGCCGCTGGCGCGAGCTTGTTCTTCTGTCATCCCCACGCGGGAAAGCGGCGGCGTCATAAAAACAGAATACGGTACGTTTTGGCGATCGCCGGTGTTACGTAATCCCTCGCCTGACAGGTTGTCGCGCACAATACGGAAGTCATCCAGCGAGATATAGGTAAATTGTAACCCCCCCGTCACATCGCCCATGGCCCAGATATTGTCTGCCGAAGTACGCAGATATTTATTCACCACAATGGCACCGCGCTCGTTGACATCCACACCCGCTTTCTGCAACTGCAGATTTTCAGTTGCCGGTTTGCGACCCGATGCCACCAGTAGCGCATCCACAGTCTGGACGCCTTCCGGCATTTGCACCTGCACCGCGCCGTCATGGGACGAAACCGCCTGCACCCTGGCATTAAGGATAATCTCAACCCCTTTGTCGCGTAAAATGTTGGCGATAGCGTCGGCAATATCCCGATCTTCGCGGGCTAAAAACAGTGGGGCGGCTTCATAAATGGTGACCTTACTGCCAAAGTTGGCAAACATTGATGCGAATTCAACACCAATATAACCGCCGCCCAAAATCCCCAAACGTTCCGGACGTTGCGTCAAATTTAACAACCCGGTACTGTCAAACACGCCCGGTGTAGTCATTACCCCTGCCACGTTTGGCATCGTTGCCTGTGCGCCGGTATTAATAAAGATCTTTTCGCCGCTTAGCTCAATCGCGCCTGTTGGCTGCACGACCCGCACCGTATGGTTATCAATGAATTCAGCACGACCTTCAATCACATCTACATTTTCCAGATCGGCAAGATTATGGAAGTTTTTATCACGCAGAAAGCTGACAACGGAGGCCTTGCGCTGCATCGCCGCAGCAAAGTCATGCTGAAGTTCAGCATCGTGTACCAGGGTTTTGGTGGGAATGCAGCCGATATTGATACATGTCCCGCCATACATGGTGTTTGACTGTTCAATAATCGCCACTCGCCAGCCCGTTTTCGCCAGGGTAGCCGCCAGCGTTTTACCCGCTTTGCCAAATCCGATAATAATCGCCTGATACTGATTCATGCTGTCTCTCCGCCATGTCACTGTTCGTTTGTTGAACTGAAGTATAGGTTTAACGATGCATGAACAATGTATCCATATCGCGCAAATTACTGTCAAATCGTCTAAATCACTACTATCTCTCTTCCACTCAATCCATCGAGGAAATAAACTAATACCATAAATTTATTTAATAAATAATGAGTAACAGCGTTACTTCATCTCGACAAGCATCAACAAGAACTGCTCAGGAGTCTTTATGGATGCACTTAGCCGATTACTTATGCTTAACGACCCGCAGGGCTCGATTGATCAAAACTGCCTGCTGAGCAGGGACTGGCAACTGCCGCACGCGGCGGGTGAGCTGTCCGTTATCCGCTGGCATACGGTAACCCAGGGATTTGCTCAACTGGATATGCCAGACGGAACGTCTTCTACGTTACGCCCAGGAACAATAGTCATTCTGCCTCAAAACTCCGCGCATCGGCTGTGCCAAACAGGGGAAGAACAAACGCATATTGTCTGCGGAAGCCTGCGATTGCAGGCATCTTCACGCTATTTTTTAACCGCCCTTCCGGAAATATTAATACTGGCACCAGAAGATAACAGTCCCATTAGCCACTGGCTGAAGGCCATGATTGCGCTGATGCAGCAGGAATACATCAACGATCTGCCTGGCTCCAACATCGTTTGCAGCCAGCAATGCGCTACGCTGTTCGCGTTAGCCGTTCGCGAGTGGCTAGCCCAGCCGACACCCGCTAAAAATGTGCTGAATTTACTGCTGCACCCAAGGCTGGGTGCCGTTGTCTTCATGATGCTGGAGTCACCGGCTTTTCCCTGGACTGTCGAAGAACTGGCAAAGCGTGCCCATATGTCGCGGGCCAGCTTTGCGCAGCTATTCCGTGAAGTATCAAACTCCACGCCGCTGGCGGTGTTAACCGAGCTACGCCTGCAATTCGCCGCCCAGATGCTGTCACGCGGATCGCAGCCGTTGATCGTTATTGCCGAGTCGGTGGGTTACGCCAGCGAATCATCGTTTCACAAAGTCTTTTTACGGGGATTTGGCTGCACGCCGGGCGAGTACCGCAAACGCGTGAAAGCGCTGGCGGCATAACGCACCGCCTGCTTCGGCAACAAAACCGACGCAGGCGAGCGCTTCAAGGCATTACTTTTGGCTACGATGCCTGTGCAGCCACATCAGCTTATAAGCTGCCGGAATAATAAACAGCGACAGCAATGGCGCGGTAATCATGCCGCCAATCATCGGCGCGGCAATGCGGCTCATCACTTCTGAGCCCGCCCCTGTCCCCCACAAGATTGGCAACAGGCCCGCGATAATCACCGCCACGGTCATCGCTTTCGGACGCACGCGCAGCACCGCGCCGTGATACAACGCTTCATCCAGCTTATCCGCCGTAAAGGTTTGCGGATTTTCCAGCGCAGGCTCGGCTTCAATAGCATGGCGCAAGTACATCAGCATCACTACGCCAAACTCCGCGGCAACGCCAGCCAGGGCGATAAACCCGGTTCCGGTCGCAACCGACATATGGAACCCCATCCAGTAGAGAAACCAGATCCCCCCTACCAGCGCAAAGGGCACGCTGGTAATAATCAGCAGCGCTTCACCAAAGCGACGGAAAGCCAGATAAAGCAGGACGAAGATAATCATCAGCGTCATCGGCACCATCAGTTTGAGCTTATGGCTGGCGCGTTCAAGCAGCTCGAACTGCCCGGAAAACGCCACGCTGGTCCCCGGCTTTAACTGTACGTTTTCAGCGATCGCTTTTTTCAGATCGTTCACCACCGAAACCATGTCACGGTCGCGGGCGTCGATATAAATCCAACTGGTGGGTCGCGCATCTTCGGTTTTCAACATCGACGGACCAGAAACCACTGTCACATCTGCAACATCAGCCAGCGTGATTTGCTGCTTCATGGGCGTCAGAATGGGCAGATTACGCAGCGCTTCCGGGCTATCACGATAGCTCTGCGCATAGCGAAGGTTAATCGGATAACGTGCAATCCCTTCCACCGTTTCGCCCACCATCGCGCCTCCGACCGCGGAGGTGACAAACAACTGTACCGCGCCAACGGTCATACCGTAGCGGGCTGCTTTCTCCCGATTAATGTCCACATTAATATAGCGCCCGCCCACCAGCCGCTCAGCGAGCGCCGAAGCGACGCCCGGCACGGTTCTGGCTACCTCTTCGATTTGTTCCGCCGTGGCGTCGATATCAGCCAGAACGTTACCTGACACCTTTATCCCAATCGGGCTTTTGATGCCGGTAGACAGCATGTCGATACGGTTACGAATAGGCGGAACCCACAGATTCGCCAGCCCTGGCAAGCGCACGGTTTTGTCGAGTTCGGCGATGATTTTGTCCATCGTCATCCCCGGACGCCACTGATCCTGCGGCTTCAGTTGGATCGTTGTTTCGACCATTTCCAGCGGCGCGGAATCCGTTGCGGTTTCCGCCTTACCGGTTTTACCAAACACGCGCGCCACTTCCGGAACGGTCATGATCAGCTTGTCGGTTTTTTGCAGCATATCCGCCGCCTGCGCGGCCGAAATCCCCGGCAGGGTTGAAGGCATATACAGTAGATCGCCTTCGTTAATCTGCGGCAGGAATTCACCACCGACTTTATTCAGCGGGTAGATAACCGTCAGTATCGAAAGCACCGCCACCAGCAGGGTGGTTTTAGGCCAATGCAGCACCTTCAACAACAGCGGATGATAAATACGGATCAGGAAACGGTTAAGCGGGTTACTGCTTTCCGCCGGAATTTTGCCACGGATCCAGAATCCCATCAGGATCGGAATGACGACAATAGCCAGAAACGCCGCGCCTGCCATGGCATACGTTTTGGTGAACGCCAGCGGGCCGAACAGTCGCCCCTCTTGCCCCTCGAGCGTGAAAATAGGAATAAACGACAGGGTGATAATCAGCAAGCTGATGAACAATGCCGGGCCGACCTCTACCGAGGCATCGGTAATAACCTTCCAGCGCGTTGCGTTATCCAGTTTTTCATCCGGATGCTGATGTCCCCACTCTTCGAGCCGCTTATGGGCGTTTTCAATCATCACGATCGCGGCATCGACCATCGCCCCGACGGCAATGGCAATACCCCCAAGCGACATGATATTGGCGTTCAGCCCCTGGAAATGCATCACGATAAACGCGATACACAGTCCCAGCGGCAGGGAAATAATCGCTACCAGCGCCGAACGCAGATGCCACAGGAACAGCGCACACACCAGCGCAACAACGATAAACTCTTCCAGCAGCTTATAGCTCAGGTTATCAATAGCGCGATCGATGAGCTGACTGCGATCGTATGTTGTAACTACCTCAACGCCTTCCGGCAGGCTGCTTTTCAGCGTGTCGAGTTTGGCTTTAACGGCGGAGATCACTTCACGCGCATTTTTACCGGAACGCAGAATTACCACCCCGCCCGCCACTTCGCCTTCGCCATTCAGTTCGGCGATCCCACGGCGCATTTCCGGCCCAATTTGCACACGCGCGACATCGCGCAGGTAAACAGGTACACCGTCGGCCCCTGTTTTCAGGACGATATTATTGAAGTCATCAAGCGTTTGTAGATACCCACTGGCACGGACCATATATTCCGCTTCAGCCATCTCAACAGACGAGCCGCCCGCCTCCTGATTCGACGTATCCAGTGCAGATTTCACCTCCGCCAGGCTGATGCCATATTGCGTCAGCTTCATCGGGTCGATAACAACCTGGTACTGTTTAACCACGCCGCCTACCGAGGCCACCTCTGCCACGTTCGGAATCGTTTTTAACTCATACTTTAAAAACCAGTCCTGAAGAGTTCGTAACTCTGCCAGATCGTGTTTACCGCTGCGATCGACCAGCGCATATTCAAAGATCCAGCCGACGCCCGTGGCGTCCGGTCCCATCTCCGCGCTGACCCCTGCCGGTAATTTCCCCTGAACCTGGTTGAGATACTCCAGTACGCGCGAGCGCGCCCAGTAAGGATCGGTGCCATCTTCGAAAATGACGTACACATAGGAATCACCAAACTGCGAGAAACCACGCACGGTCTTCGCGCCCGGTACCGACAGCATGGTGGTGGTCAGCGGGTAAGTCACCTGATTTTCGACGATTTGCGGTGCCTGCCCTGGATAGCTGGTTTTGACGATCACCTGAACATCAGAGAGATCGGGCAACGCATCAACCGGGGTATTAATGATAGTCCAGGTTCCCCAGATACTGAGAAACAGCGCCCCCATCATCACCAGAAAACGGTTTGCCACCGAACGGCGGATAATCCATTCAATCATTTATCATGTCCTCAGTGTGAATGGGTCGCCTGGGCTGGCTTTGCGGATGCGTCTTGCGCACCACTGTTCTGCGCGCGCATACGGTCCAGTGCGCCAGAGATATTCGCCTCGGAATCAATCAGGAACAGACCACTGGACACCACTTTTTCACCTTCAGTCAGGCCTGAGCGGATAGCCGTCAGCCCTTGAGATTCATGGAATACCGCAACCTGTTTCGGTACAAATCGACCTTCGTTATCGACGGTGATCACCCGTTGCTCGGTGCCTGTATCAATCAACGCCTTTGAGGGGATCAGCAGCATCGGTTCACTTTGCGTTTTCAGTTGCAGGTAAGCATTCATCCCCGGCTTGAGCGCCTCATCAGGGTTATTGACCTGCAAACGGATCTGCAGCGTACGCGTGGTGGCATCGACACTTGGCAAGATATTCCACTTGCTAATGGTGAAAGGCTTATCCGGCCAGGCGGGCACAGTGATGGTAAATTGCGAGGCGTCTTTGATTAGCCAGGCGATAGATTCCGGGACCGACGCGCTGACCCATACCGGGTCCATCCCCTGAATTTTCGCGACCACATTGTCTTTGGAAATGTTCATGCCGGTACGCAAATCGAATGCGGTAATCACCCCATCAATAGGGGCTTTCAGGGTAAAGCGGGTCTGAATTTTACGCGTCGATTTTAAGCGCTGAATATCCGCTTCCGGCATACCGGCCAGACGTAATCTCTCCAGAATCCCTTCCACCTGCGTCGCACTGCCGCCGGTCTCCCGCAGTAACAAATATTCGCTCTGCGCCTCAACCCAGTCGGGAATCGTCAGATCGATAAGCGGCGCACCTTGCTTAATTTTGTCGCCCACGGTTAGCGGGTAAACCTTCTCGATAAAGCCTGCTGAGCGAGCCTGGACAATAACAAACTGGTATTCGTTATAGCTAACGTTAGCCGGGAAAGTTTGCGCATAGTGCAGCGGGCCACGGCGCACAGGTTCTGTTTTCAGACCCAAATTTTGGGTCTGAGTAGGATCGATACGCACGCCAGGCGCTGACGCGCTCGCGGTCTCTTCATCGGCATATTTGGGGATCAGATCCATATCCATAAACGGTGATTTACCCGGCTTATCAAAGCGCGTGTTCGGGTACATGGGGTCATACCAGAACAACACTTTTCTGGCTTCTTTTTGCGAAGCCTGCCCGGTTTCAGCCGTTACGTTTGCTGATGAATAATAAGTATAAATACCGACAGAAATAACCCCACCGACAATCATGCCAGCGAGAATAAGCGCGGTATTTTTAATATTTAAAGACGCCATAGTGATTTCCATTGCGCGATAGTCTCACCCGAATTTCGAAGAATCCGGGCAAGAATAAAAGAGACCAGCGAGAACGTTATTTACTGATGTGAATATCGCGTAACACAGAGATATTTCCCTGCTGAACAAACGTAAACGCAACCTTATCGCCGGGTTTAATATCGTCAGCCTTGGTGTCGGCAACCCGCGTAAAACGCATCGTCATGGCAGGCCAGTTCACCGCGGGAATGGGATCATGCTTGATCGTGATTTTTTTACTTTCTTTATCAATAGCTTCAATCACCCCGGTGGCGCTAATGACGTCTTCCTGTTGGGCCGCTGGCTGCATGTTCATCATCTCGCCATGCTGATGCTCATTGGCCTGAGCGTTAAACATGACCACAGAGAAAAAGCTAAACAACACGGCTTTGGCGGTAGTATTCATACTTGATGCTCCTGAAAAGTTAATATTAAGGATTACTCCACCCAACCGCCGCCTAAGGCAGCAAACAGCTTAATTTCATTAACCTGTTGGGCGTAATTAAGATCGAGCAGCGATTGCTGCGTAGCGAATAAAGAACGTTCGGCGTCCAGTACTTCGATGTAGCTAACCGCACCATTTTGATAAAGCGCTCTGGCGCGTTGTAAGGTGATTTGCAATGACGTCAGGTAGCGCTGCTGACCGCTAATTTGATCGGCAATGCTTTGGCGCAACACCAGCGCATCCGCCACCTCTTTAAACGCGTTCTGAATTTTTTGTTCGTAATTCACCACCGACTGCTGTTGGCGAATTTCAGCGAGGTCGAGATTGGACTGATTACGTCCGGCGTTAAAAATGGGAATATCTATTTTGGGGACAAAATTCCACATACCGCTGGTCGCATTAAATAAGCTGGAGAGATCGCTGCTGCTGCTGGAAACCGAACTGGTCAAGGTAATCGACGGGAAAAACGCTGCCCGTGCGGCGCCGATATTGGCATTCGCCGCCATTAATCCGTGTTCAGCTTCCAAAATATCCGGGCGCTGCAACAGGATTTGCGACGAGAGCGATGGCGGCAGCGTTACTGGTTTAATATCCCCGCTGCTGCGCATCTGGTCGTTGGGTAATTTCCCGTACGTACCCAGCAACAGTTGCAGCGCGTTGTTCGCCTGCGCCAGTTCACCTTTACGCTTCGCGATTTCGCTGCGCGTGCTTTCAATCACGCCCCGCGCCTGTTCCAGCGCCAGCACGTTGGTGCTTCCGGTCAGCAACTGCTTCTCAACAAAAGCGTAAGAACGCTGATAGTTTTGCAGCGTTTCTTCGGCAATTTGCAGTTGTGCATAAGCCAGACGCTGATTGAAATAACTTTGCGATACGTTGGAGATTAATGAGATGTGTACCGCCCGACGCGCCTCTTCGCTGGCAAAGAAGTTCTGTCGCTCGGCTTCACTCATATTTTTCAGCCGACCAAAGAAGTCCAGATCGAAACTGAGATTGAGTCCAGCTTCGAATTCACGATCGGTGCTGCTATCGCCTTTTAATTTGCCGCTGTAAGTACCGCTGGAACCTGCCGTGATTTGCGGGTAGCGGTCAGCGTCCGTGACGCCATATTGCGCTCTCGCTTCCTGAACTTTTAGCACTGCCATACGTAAATCGCGGTTATTGACCAGCGCCTCGCCAATCAGCGCCTTTACCTGGGAGTCAACGAAGAAGCTCCGCCAGCCCGTGTCCTGATATCCCACCGGTGCAGAAACCAGGGCGTTCTGGCTTAAGGAGAATTGCTGCGGCACAGGCAATGTCGGACGCTGATAGTCCGGCGCCAATGAACAACCGGCGAGAACGAATACAGCGCTGAGGGTAAGAAGCTTAAATTTGCTCATAGTTCTTCTCGTCCTGACCGGACTGATGGCCCTAAAAAATGTAGGAATTTATAGCGTTGTACTTTAACGAAGTGACTCTGTTTAAGCGGTGACAGGAAAATGACAAAACTGTCATTTTCCCAATAACCGATTGCTATCCGATCCCGCTTCCCTAGAATTGAAAGTCCGCACAACCCGTGTGAGAAGGAGAATGCGATGAAGGTGTTGATAGTCGAAGATGAGAAAAAAACCGGTGAATACCTGACGAAAGGCCTGACGGAAGCGGGTTTTGTCGTGGATTTAGCGGATAACGGCCTGAACGGGTACCACCTGGCGATGACCGGCGATTACGACCTGCTCATACTCGACATCATGCTGCCGGATGTAAACGGCTGGGATATCGTACGGATGCTGCGTTCCGCTAACAAAGGGATGCCCATTCTTCTCCTCACCGCGCTGGGTACCATCGAACATCGGGTTAAGGGTCTGGAATTAGGCGCTGATGATTATCTGGTCAAACCGTTCGCCTTCGCCGAACTGCTGGCGCGGGTCAGAACGCTGCTGCGCCGGGGTGCGGCGGTGATTGTCGAAAGCCAGTTTCAGGTCGCGGATTTAATGGTCGATCTGGTCAGCAGAAAAGTCACCCGCAGCGGGACGCGTATTACCCTGACCAGCAAAGAGTTTACGCTGCTTGAGTTTTTCCTTCGTCATCAAGGGGAAGTTTTACCCCGCTCGCTGATCGCCTCCCAGGTTTGGGATATGAATTTTGACAGCGATACCAATGCCATCGACGTCGCCGTTAAGCGTCTGCGCGCCAAAATTGATAACGATTTTGAGCCGAAACTGATTCAGACCGTACGCGGCGTGGGATATATGCTTGAGGTTCCTGATGCCCAGTAAACGATGGCGGCGCCCTTTTTCGCTGGCGGCACGACTGACCTTTTTTATCAGTCTGGCGACGATCGCTTCATTTTTCGCCTTTGCATGGATAATGATCCACTCCGTGAAGGTCCATTTCGCCGAGCAGGACATCAATGATTTACAAGAGATCAGCGCCACGCTGGAGCGGATTATTAACCAACCCAACGAGCCAGAATCACGCCGCCTGGAAACGCTAAAAAACGTGGTAGAGGGCTACTCGAACGTCATTATTTCTCTGGAAGACAGTAAGCAGAAAGCCATTTTTCATTCGCCAAATGCGCCGGATCTCCGGCAATTTATCGCCAGCGCAAGACCGGATAAAAATGCCCATGCCAGCGATGTTTTTATTATATCCGGCCCAACACTGCAAACGTCCAAACATATTCACGGACAAAAAACGTCGTCTAACTGGCGAATGATTCGCCTGCCGGTAGGAAAGCTGACTGATGGAAAAGCGGCGTATACGCTGTATCTGGCGTTATCGATCGATTTTCATCTGCACTATATTAACGACCTGAAAAACAAACTGATTATGACGGCATCGCTGATTAGCATGATGATTGTATTTATCGTGCTGTTCGCTGTGTATAAAGGCCATGAACCGATCCGTAATGTCAGTCGGCGCATCCAAAATATCACCTCAAAAGATCTTGATGTGCGCCTCGATCCGCAAGCGGTCCCTATTGAACTGGAACAGCTGGTAAGTTCGTTTAATCACATGATCGAACGCATTGAGGATGTATTTAAACGTCAGTCGAACTTCTCGGCGGATATTGCCCATGAGATCCGCACGCCAATAACCAACCTGGTCACACAAACGGAAATTGCGCTCAGCCAAACCCGTAGCCAAAAAGAGCTGGAAGACGTGCTGTATTCCAATCTTGAAGAGTTTGGTCGTATGTCGAAAATGGTAAGCGACATGCTGTTTCTGGCGCAGGCAGACAACAATCAGCTTATCCCGGAAAAGACAGCGCTTAATCTGGCCGATGAGGTTGGTAAAGTGTTCGACTTTTTCGAAGCCTGGGCAGAAGAGCGCGAGGTGGGCTTACGTTTTGAAGGACGCGCATGCTGGGTTTCAGG
The DNA here is from genome assembly GCF_013781945.1 of Citrobacter sp. RHBSTW-01044. NCBI lineage: Bacteria > Pseudomonadati > Pseudomonadota > Gammaproteobacteria > Enterobacterales > Enterobacteriaceae > Citrobacter > Citrobacter sp. RHBSTW-01044. Next base: position 3,567,234 of record NZ_CP056180.1, read on the forward strand.
CGATCCGTTAATGCTACGCCGGGCAATGAGTAATCTGCTTTCAAATGCCATGCGCTACACGCCAAAAGGCGAGTCGGTAACCGTGCGGGTGAAAGAGGCGGATGGCCTGGTCCAGATAGTCGTGGAAAATCCCGGCCCCCCCATTCCCCCACAGCATCTATCGCGGCTATTTGATCGGTTTTATCGGGTTGACCCTTCGCGACAGCGTAAAGGCGAAGGCAGCGGTATTGGCCTGGCGATTGTGAAATCGATTGTTATCGCCCATCAGGGGAAAGTCTCGGTGACATCCGATCAGCTTGCCACCCGATTTATTCTGACGCTGCCCAAGCATGCGATGTAATTTAAGGTAATGGCGTTTATACCTTAAACAATTCGAGTCGCAGGAAGGCGGCAAGAGAGGGAATCCCCGGTCACTTACTTAAGTAAATGACTGGGGTGAACGAGCGCAGCCAACGCATATGCAGCTTGAAGTATGACCGGTATATATCATCACCGATTCTCTGACATAACCGTCATAATCCTGTCACGCCGCTGACAGCCCTCACCAATTATAATTTCTTCCGTAAACCCAAACAGGAGAAATATGATGAATAAGATATCCTCTTTTTTCGCTATCGCGTTTTTTATTTCAGCTGGCGTTAATGCGGCAGACACACCCAAAATGCATCAGCAGGCCGCAGCAGCCCATGAAATGATGAATAACCGCAGTGCCCCTGCACATCAACAAATGGCGCAAGAACACGTCACACAGACGAATAATTCAACGTCAACGCCATCCCAGGCACGCCCCTTTTCACAAATGAATAAACATGAAAAAGCGATGGTCGTTCATCAGTCAGTGAATAACGGTCATTCATATGCTCATGAGGTTCAGGCCAGGCAGCACCGTGCACAGATCCCCGCGCAAGGGTAACGTTGTCCTGTGTTGAATAAAATGTCCATCAATACACTATGTATGAATATTGCGGACAAAATATGCCACGCAGGCCTGTACATTTACAAGCCTGCGTTCCTGCCATTAATGTCAATATTAATATTTCTTTAAACACTTCATTAAAAAGTAAATATAATTAAGCGTTTTATCTTACTTGTATAAAATACGTAATTCACCTGCCTGTAATGTTGCATATTACAGCCCCCACACTCTCACCATTAATATAAATTAGGATTCCCCCTGGTATGCGTCATTAATATTTAATGGGAGACTGCCGTCGTCGTAAACATGACATTCGAACAGTTCGTATTCCTATAAATAAACTTAATGATGATAGTGAGCAAAAAAATGAAAAAACGTCTGCTGACCCTCTTTGTCCTCGGCCTGACAACGGCCACAACAGCATGCGCAATTACCCCGGCAATGCAGAAAAAGTATGAACATTCAGGTTGTACACAAATGAGTGAACTCAATGGCTGCGATATCAATAAATCCTATCAGTGGAACCGCGATCATGGCTTTATTGAGAACGGCAACAGCCAGCAGAGCCGTCATCATCGTCATGGTGAAGAGCAGCAAAATACCGCTGACCGGGATAACCACGATAATGCCGATATTTACGGCAAATTCAGCGGAAATTACGTAGCCAAATTTGCCAATGGTCAACGCAGCGTTGATATTCACGTCGAGGGTTCCAGCGTGTACGTCAATGGTAATGAAGTGCGTGACGTAAATACCTATCAGGATACGATGACCTTCCGTGTCGGCTATGCCACTTACACCATTAAAACGAATGGTCGCGGTAGCTGGAATGACAGCGATGCCGGGAATGCTGGCAAAATTGTGCGCGAGTAACGGATACCGCCACAATGAAAAAACTGATTTCCACGTTGGTTATTATGGCTAGTCTGTCGGGCTGTGCCGAACATCCTTACCTTTCTGCAGCCGCTGCTGGTATTGGGGCCGCAGCAGTTGCCACGGCGATCGCTAATCACAAAAACCGTGAAGCCAACCGTGATAAAGAGCATGAACGCCAGGAGCGCGAGCAAAGGGAGAACCAGCATGCGTGGCGGCATAGTCACCATCACTCCGATGATGACGGCCATTACTATCACCGCTAAGTCAGCACAAAGAGCGCTGCGATCACAGCGCTCTCAACGGTCATGTATTACAGTATGCCGTTTTAATACTGGAGTCAGGCATGGCATTAACCCTCACGGTATTGCTTGAAAACAGGCGCGCTGCGAGCGCAGATAAATCATTACGGGCAAAGCCTGGATTAAGTCTGTTAGTTCAGGATGAAACCACCACCATACTATTTGATACCGGCCCGGACGACAGCTTCATACTTAACGCCGCGCAAATGGGCGTAGACCTGACGCAATTGACCGCCGTGGTTCTTTCGCACGGCCATTACGATCACTGTGGCGGCGTGCCGTGGCTGACGGATAACAGTCGTATCATTTGCCATCCCCAAATAGCCTGCGAACGATATGCCTCAATAACCCTGGCGGGAACGCCAAGAAAAATAAAAAAACTCTCGCGTGATAACGACTACTCTCGACTAATCATGGAATACACCCGTGAACCGTTGGCGATCAGCGATCGATTTTTGTGGTCCGGGGAAATTAGTGTCGCCACTCCACAGGCCTATGGCGTTATTAGCGAGAAAACACCTCAACCGGATTACATCAGCGACGAAGGCGTATTGATCTATAAATCTGATCGCGGGTTAGTCATCATTACCGGATGCGGGCATCGGGGAATAGAGAATATCGTACGCCATTGCCAAAACATCACCGGCGTTAACCAAATTTACGCCCTCGTCGGTGGGTTCCATTTACGCACTGCCTCCCCCGCTAAGCTATGGCGAACCCGACAATTTATTAAGCAACAACAACCAGAAAAACTACTCGGCTGTCATTGCACCGGTTCGTGGGGTCGATTGTGGCTACCGGGAACTGACGCCCCGGCAACGGGAGATGTGATTGTGCTGGCAGAGTAACGGCGGTAAGACATTGCCGAAAAAGCAATAAAAAGCGGGAGCCTTACGGCCCCCGCTTTTCAACCATCATTACAGAGTGACGATTGCTGGCTCATCAAAGACGGTGAGTTTTGGCGCTTCGCCGGTGAATTTTTCTGCGTATACCAGGCTGGTATTCCCCGCGCAGCCATTCGCCAGCCTTGAGGTTGGGATATCCGCCGTCAGCACATTCGCGCCGCCATTTTTGCAGATACCGTTCTCAATATCTGGCCATGCGCCTTCATGGATACAGATGATTCCCGGTTTGATACCGTCACTGATGTGTGCCCCCACCAGCACCTGTCCACGCGCATTCCATACGCGTACCAGATCACCCTCGGCAATACCTCTGGCTTTCGCATCATCCGGGTGAATCGTTACCGGCTCACGATTGGCAATCGCGTACTCTTTGCGCAGCGAAGCGTAGTTCAACTGACTATGCAGACGATGTGCCGGGTGCGCCGTCAGTAGCTGCAGTTGATCTTTATCCGCAGTTCCTTTCCATTCATCGGGTTCAATCCATGACGCATGCGGCGGGCAATCTTTGTATTGATAGCCTTCAATCGTTTTTGAGTAGATTTCTATCTTACCGCTCGGCGTTCCAAGCGCATTCATCACCGGATCGCTGCGGAAATCCGCGTAGCGTACATATTTGTTATTCTTTTCATTCTCACGCATTTCGATCAGTTTGTTTTGCTGCCAAAACGCGTTGAACTGAGGCATGGCGATACGCTGGGCGCGGGCGGCTTTTTGCGCGGCATCATAGAACTGCTTCAGCCACGCCATTTCATCTTTGCCCTCGGTGTAGACCGCCTTACCGCCAGGCTTGAGCATCTCCGCCAGATCGGCAAATACGTCAAAATCACTGCGTGCTTCAAACTGCGGCTCAATGACCTGCTTCATCGGCACCAGATGTTGGTTACTGTAATCACCGGTCATGGTCAGATCGTTGCGCTCAAACGACGTGGTGATCGGCAGGACTATATCGGCATGTTTGGCCGCTGCGGTCCAGTAGCACTCAGAGATGACAACCAGTTCAGGCTTCTGCCAGGCTTTGATTAAACGGTTAGTATCCTGATGATGGGTAAAGTTTGCGCCGCCCGCCCACCAGATCATTTTGATATCCGGGAAGGTTTGCTCTTTACCGTTATGCTGATATTTGCCGCCTGGATTTTCCAGCGCTTCGACAATTCGCGCTACCGGCAGGCTGATCACCGCATCGGAAACCGCCCAGTCGTTCCCCGCAGATGACCCACCCTCAATTTGGGCGGAGATGGCTGGCAATACTCCCCCGGTACGCGTTGGGTTACCGCCGTTGGAATAGTGATAAGAGAACCCGAAACCACCGCCTTCGGTACCAATTTGCCCCAGCATCGCCGCCAGAGTCACCAGCATCCAGTGTTTTTGCTCACCGTATTGCTGGCGCTGAATCCCCCAACCCGCCATGAGCATGGTTTTATTGCTGGAGAAAATTTCCGCCAGCTTCTCCAGTTGCTCAGCAGGCACGCCGCACACGCCGGAAGCCCACTCGGCGGTTTTCTCTATTTTGTCGCTCTTGCCGAGCAAATACTCTTCAAACTGCGGATATCCAGTGGTGTATTTTTCCAGGAAGGCTTTGTCATGGAGATTTTTCTTCACCAGCGTATGGGCGATCCCTAACATCATCGCCACATCGGTCCCCATATGTGGCGCAATCCAGGTCGCATTATCACCAAAGAACTCAATGGTTTCGGAACGCATCGGATCGATGGCGATGACGCTTTTCCCTGATTTCTTCAGCAGATTAAAGTATTCAATCCCCTGTTCATCCGTGCTGCTCCAGGCAATCTTGAGGGTATTGAGCGGGTTCATCCCCCACAGCACCACGACCTGACTGTGCTCAAGCACCATCGGCCAGGTGGTTTGCTGCTCATAGACTTCAACCGATCCCACAACGTAAGGCATGATCACCTGCGCGGCACCGGTTGAATAATCTCCGGTATGACCTGCGTAACCACCGGCCATGCTCATATAGCGTTGCAGTAAGGTTTGCGCTTTATGCAGAACGCCGCTAGAGCGCCAGCCATAAGAACCAGCAAATATCGACGCTGGGCCATAGCTGCTACGGATCCGGCTATGCTGCTCGTGTATCAGTTTCAGTGCCTGCTCCCAGCTAACCCGCACGAAAGGATCGCTTCCACGTTTACCATCCGCATTACCCGGGTTTTCCAGATAGCTTTTGCGCACCATCGGATATTTTACGCGGATATTGGTATGGACCTGATCCGGCGCGGTTTGCTGTAACGAGTTCGGCACCGTTTTAGGCAACGCGCCTTTTGAGGAAACCACTTTGCCATCTTTTACTTCCACGTATACCGCGCCCCAACGCGCTGCCGTCAGAATCGCTCCGCCATTTTGGCCTTCGGCCCAGGCCGGCATTGGGATCACCGAAGAAATCGCCATTGTCCCGGTTGCCGCGCCGGCCGTCTTAATAAAGTCACGTCTTGTGAGTTTCATGATTTCTCCTGATTTATCGCTTATTTGTTCATGTCTTTAGCGTTGTACTGGAAGTAACGGCTCAGGATATCCAGTTCGTTTTCACTGATATTGGTGCGAGCTCCCATCCCTTTTGCTACTGAAGGCCAGGCGTTGAGCGTGAAATGATTCGCCGGAATTGGCGCATGGCAGCCCGCGCAGTACACATTGTCGAGTTTGCGCGCGTAATCCCACATCGGTTCACGGCTGGCGAGAGCGGAACCGCTCCATTCACCCTGCAGCACGACATCTCGCCACACATTGCCGTAATCATCTTTTTTCCAGTCGGAGAGGATCTTCAGCGATTGCTGACCTTTTTCACTCAGGCTGGCAAGAATCAAACGCTGTCCTGCCGCGTAGTAAATGACCTGTTCATTTCCCTGCATCTGGCTACCGCGAATCTCGACCTGTCGCGTATTGTCCGTTGTTTTCAGAACCTGCATTTTTGTTGCCGGGTAAACGGTTCCCAAATCGCCCAGCGCAGTGTTGCTTACGGCATAAAGCTCTGTTGCCGAAGCAGGGGTGGAGGCTGACTGCGCTTCAAGCCCTTTGAGCGCGCTGTCATCCATTTTTATTTCAGGTGGGAAATGGGCGACGCCTTTGTGGCAATCAATACAGGTTTGCTTTTCCTCAATGCCCATTTTGTGCATTTTCTGGGCCTCCGCGCTTTGTGCGGCAAGATCCATCGCGTCCATGCTGTGACAGCTACGGCAGGTCGCAGAATCGCTCGCTTTTAGCTGTGCCCAGACGGTTTGCGCCATCTCCAGACGGTGTTCTTCAAATTTTTCTGGGGTATCGATTTTTTTGGTTATGAACTGATGATAAACATCTTTTGAGGCCCGCAGTTTAGCCACCAGATAATCCAGACCGCCCTGGGGGATATGACAATCAGCACACTCTGCACGAATACCTTTCTGATTCTGAAAGTGAACCGAACCGGTATATTCCTCATACGGTGCCTGCATCGTATGGCACGATAAACAGAATTCCGTGCTTGAGGTTTTGTGCAACGTCCATTGCCCTGCCAAAACGATAACAGCACCAAGAACAATGCACAGCAGCATCGTCCCGAGGATGGTTTTATTTATTTTTCTCATCTTTTATTCCCACAAGACGAATACCCTTTAATAGGTAGACAATAATTACCCTAACGCGGTTACTTATTGATATTCATCAAACGCAGAGGGAAATGAGAATCAGCATGTGGGTAAGTTTGAAGGCGCTCGCATAATTAATACGAACGAAATTAAATATAAAATACCTTTTTAAATTCAGAGAATTAAACCAAATCCAAGGTTTAATTAACCATTAATCATGAAAACGTCAGAATAAAAGTTTGATGAGTGCTGAATGGCATTAAAATTATGCCCTTGGCAATAGTCGCTATATAACAAAATATACAATGAAAAAACATAAAAACGAACCCTTTTCTATTACGTGATAACACGTATTAATGAAGATCCCCCTCTTGTGGTTGTGCTCAGATATACATTCACGACAAGACTTGTGACACACAGCTATCATTGACGCGCATTTATGCATGCAACCTTGATCTGGTCACTTATTATACAAATTCGATTTTCGCTACACTCTGGGTAGAGGTAAACAAACAGGAGGTAGTGAATATGTATCGCTCAATTCTGGTACCCATTGATATCTCTGAAACCGATTTAACCCGCCATGTTGTTCCACAGGTCCAGGCGCATGCCAAAACCGCTAAGGTCCACTTTTTAGCCGTTATTCCTACCGTTCCGTTCTATGCCTCGCTGGGGCTGGCTTACTCAACAGAATTCCCGGACAGAAGCGGTCTGCAGGCCAAGGCCAGCGAAAAACTCGAAGAGATTATTAAGCAGTTCAATATTCCTGCAGGCAGGAGTCAGACTCACGTCGTTTACGGCCCGCCGAAGGATCAGATCCTCAAACTGGCGGAGGCGGTAGACGCTGAGCTTATCGTCATTGCCTCACATAAGCCTGGTTTTAGCACTTATCTGCTGGGTTCAACGGCGGCTGCCGTAGTACGCCATGCAAAATGTCCCGTGCTGGTTGTGCGGTGATAGGGTCAAAATGGGGGCGAATTTGCACTAACGTTTATAAGTTAAGCATTCTTGAGAACATGTGATTCTTACTCAGGGTTCCGTTCACCTCAGCGGTAAATGTAGCAATATACCGGAGGCAACAGATTCATTGCCTCCGGATGTCCCACTCTCAGTTACTCATTACGCCCATTCATTTTCGCTAAAATGACAAGCATTAGAGCGAATGTATTCCCGTTGTTCTGTGGCTTAGGCCATCACTCAGTTCTGAATATCCAGCCTGACCAGTGCCAGCAACAGCTGACTCAGCGCACCGTAGAAACCAAAGTCATCATAGCGGCGGCATTTGGCGGTGAATTCCGGTAACCAGCGTAACAGCCCCGCCAGCGTTTCTCTGCGCAGCGCATCAATACGCTGGCGGCTAAGCCCGGACTCTCCCAGAGAAAAATGCAGATGACTCAGCAGTTCGATAAAAATTGCCAGATGATCGGCTGACTCGCTAAACGTTTCGCTTACCTGCATGCCAGCATCGGCTAACAATCGTTTAATGACCCCGTAATTCGGCCCTCCTTCAAGATGGGCCGACGCATAGGGTAACGCCGCGTGTTTTTCCGACATCAGAAACAGGCTACAAAAATCAGCCGCCAGTTCGAGGGTTGCGTCCTCACGCACCTGAAGCGCAGCAATTTTCTCCTCCAGCTGAAGGACTTCCGCTTCAAGCGACGGTTCACCTTTTAGCACCGCGAACCACTCAGCCATTTCGCTGGACTGCAAAAGTGCCAGGCTGTCATCGTCACGTTCCCGGGAAAACAACTGCGCCAGCCAGGCGTAAACGCAGGCCATCTGTTCTGTTGTAAGGGAAGAGTGTTTTATCATGACGATACCTTCTCCGCCGGAACATATTCGCACTGCGCCACCATTTTTATCGGGCCGCTAAACGCCGTCACGTTATCCACCTTGCCGGTATATTTCTCAATTTCCACCAGCGTAGTATGAGCGCTGGTCGCCTGCGCCAGTTGAGACGTGCCGATATCGATTGTTAATACGTTTGGATTGCCGTATTTACACAGCGCCCCAGTTTCTCCGCCGTTATCAGGGTCGTACCAGGCACCTTCATGAATACGCGCCACGCCTGGCGAGTAGAGATCGGAGACAACCGCCCCGGCCAGTACTTGTCCACGTGCGTTAAACACACGGACAATATCACCGTTGCGAATCCCCCTGACGCTGGCATCCTGCGGGTTGATAAACACCGGCTCTTTACCACTTACCGCATAATGCTTACGCAGCGCTTCAGATTCACAAAGCTGCGAGTGCAGACGGAAATCAGGGTGAACAGATTGCAGATGCAGTGGCCAACGCTGCGACCCGGGTCCACCATGTGAGCGTTCGATTTTCTCAAACCACATCGGATGCCCCTGGCAGTCGTCATACTGCATACCGGCAATGGTTTTCGAGAAAATTTCGATCAATCCGCTCGGCGTGCCCAGCGGCTCAAGATCGGGGTCTTCGCGGAATGCCTGATGACGTACAAACATCTGCGGATGTTCGAACTCAACGTACTCTTGCTGATTCCAGAAAACGTCAAAAGCGGGGAGATGAACGCCGCGCCCTTTCCCCTGCTGGCTTCCTTCCTGCCAGATCCGTTTCAGCCACCCCATCTCATCCAACCCTTCGGTAAAGGCTTCTTCACGATTAAAGCGGCGGCAGAGATCGCGGAAAATATCGAAATCATTACGTGCTTCAAATTGCGGCTGCACCAACTGTTTCATGGCGATAATGCCGCGGTTGGAGTGGTTGCCATACTGGTCAAGATCGTTACGCTCAAACTGGGTCGTCGCGGGCAATACGATGTCAGCGAATCGACAGGTCGAGGTCCACTGATTATCGATGGCGATAACGGTTTCCAGCTTACGCCAGCCCTCAATAATACGATTGATCTGCTGGTGACGATGGAAAGGGTTGGTCCCGGCAAAAACGCACATCTTCAATGGCGGCAACTTGACGGTTTTGCCGTTCCAGTTAATTTGTTTACCCGGCTCAAGAATCGCATCGATAAAACGCGCGATCGGGATGGTGCTGCTGTACCCCTTATAATCAGTGCTGTCATGCACAGGAGGTACGGTGGTGGAGCCAGAAAAACCGCTCAGGATAATCCCTTTGCGGCTTGGCGTGCCCGCGCCGTTGTAGTGCCAGCCAAAGCCGAAGCCACCGCCGGGTAAGCCGATTTGTCCAAGCATTGAGGCCAGCACCACGATCATCCACGCCCACTGTTCCCCGTGCTGCATACGCTGGACGCACCAGCCGGCAATAATCTGCGTTCTTCCGCCCGCCATTTGCCGCGCCAGTTCACGAATCGTATCGGCATCAATCCCGCATATTTTTTCCGCCCACTGGGCATCTTTAGGCTGTCCGTCACTTTCCCCCAGCAGATAAGGCAGAAACTGCTCAAACCCTACGCAGTAGTTATCGAGAAAATGCTTATCGTAGAGCTTCTCGGTATAAAGCGTGTGCGCCAGCGCCAGCTGTAGCGGCACATCGGCCTGCGGATTCACGGCGACGTGTTTAACCTTGTCGCGGCCCAGGTAGTCGTGCGTCGAGGTGATGACCGGATCAACACTGATAACCGAGATCTCGCCGCGCGCCACTTTTTCTTTCAGTTGTTCGTAGTATTCATAAACATCATGATCCGGGCACCACCAGTTCGCCTGCTGGTTTTTAATCAGGTCGGAACCCCACAGCACAATCGTTTTGCTGTTTTTCAGCACCAGCGGCCAGGAGGTCTGCTGTTCATATACCTCCATTGACCCGACCACGCGCGGCAGAATCACCTGGGCTGCACCAGTGGAATAGTCGCCCCCGGTACTTACGCTGTTGCCGTGCAGCGCAATGGCGCGCGCCAGCATCCCCGAGGCGTTATGGAACATGCCGGTTGATTGCCAACCGCTGGCCGTCAGCAGCGCGCTCGGGCCATAGGTCTTCTGAATTCGCTCCAGCTCCTGATAGAAGAAGTCCAGCGCTTCATCCCACGAAACGCGCACAAAGCGGTTATCTCCACGCTGCGTGGTATCGCTCTGATGGCGTTTACGCAACCAGTCGACACGGACCATTGGATAGCGAATACGCGCCCCGCCATGCACGTGGTCCGGCAGTCCGGCGATCATTTTTGACGGGTACTTATCACGCTCAAACGGTTTGGCTTCAATAAAACGCCCATCAACCACGGTGGCGCGGATTGCCCCCCAGTGAGATCCGGTCAGGATCCCCTCTTTGACGCCAGTTCCCTGCACCTCTGCGGCGTTGGCGCTGCGCGGTGTGAGCAGCGAAGGTCCTAACATACCGGCGACGGTCAAGCCGCCCAACTGCAGTAGAAAACGACGGCGAGATGCCTGAAAGAGATCGTTATTTTTCATTGCTTTCTCCCTTATCGCCATGCGGCTTGTCCGTGGTGTCAGAGGCATTCATCTGCAGATATTTCAGTAAGGTACGTTCTTCACGTTTATCCAGACTGGTAAATCCAATCATGCCGTTCAACGTGCCAATCCAGCCGTTGGCGTCAAAGTGTTCTTTCTCAGGTGCGCCGTGGCACTGGTTACAGGTTCCGTTATAGAGCGAGTCGGCATAAGCCCAGATTGGCTTGATGTCGTTAACCATATCGCCCTTCTGCATCCAGGCGGTGGCCTGCAGCTTGCTCCACTGCGTATTCGTTTCCGCGACGGTCGTTTGCTCCAGGGTTTTCACGTGCTGCTGAATGTCGCCACGAATGGAGGCCACAAAAATGCGTTTACCCGGCAATTGCGCCAGCACGCGCTGACGCCCGTTACTCTCTGTCCAGCCCACAATTTCAATTTGCAGCCAGTCGCCGTCACGCTTTAACACTTTTACTTCAGAAGCAGGCAGCAGTGAGCCCGCAGGTTCTTTATCCCCTTTGGCGGCATAAATAGGTTTGATGTCCAGGGAATAAAGCGTATCGCCATCGTCGTTTGCGTTGGCGCGTAACTGGTCAAACTGCTTGCGGAAACCGCTGCTCATATCGGGAAGCTGATGCGCAATACCTTTATGGCAGTCAATACAGGACTGATTGTCCTTGGCCGCAATCTTCATCTGACGCGCAGCTTCAGGATGCTGTTTCGCGTGATCCATCGCATCATAGTTATGACAGGAACGACAGGTCGCGGAGTTGTTCTCCTTCATTCGCGCCCATTCGCGCTCCGCCAGCTCGGCACGTTTGGCTTCGAATTTCTCAGGAGTATCAATAGAGTGGGCAACAAAGGTCTGGTAAATATCGTTGCTGGCCTCCAGCTTACGTTTCACCATGCCAGGGATATCGGATGGAATGTGGCAATCATGACACTCTGCGCGCACCCCGGAGGCATTCTGAAAATGCGCAGACTGTTTATATTCTTCATAAACCGGCTGCATGCTGTGGCAGCTCACGCAAAATTCGGTTGAACTGGTTAATTTAATGCCAACGTGCGGTAAGACGATCAGCGCGATACCGACCACCATCCCGATGACGATCAGCGCCAACACTGACCAACGTGCGCTCGGTCTGAGCAGCGCCCTCCATAGTTTCCGCATAATAGCCCCTGTAAATATATGGTTTAGTTACAGAGGATCTTATTTCGCAAATGTGAACGGCAACACTGGTCAGGATGAATGGCTTACGGCACAATGTGAACAGATATGAACAGAAAGAGACAACAACCAGGATGTCGCATCACATTGTCATTGTTGAGGATGAACCCGTTACCCAGGCACGATTACAGGCTTATTTTGAACAGGAAGGTTATCACGTCTCGGTCACAGCCAGCGGAGCCGGCCTGCGTGAAATCATGTCACAACACTCTGTCGATCTTATTCTGTTAGATATCAATCTCCCGGATGAAAATGGCTTAATGCTGACCCGCGCCCTGCGTGAACGCTCAACGGTGGGGATAATTCTGGTAACGGGTCGTAGTGACCAAATTGACCGTATCGTTGGCCTGGAAATGGGGGCTGATGATTATGTCACCAAGCCGCTGGAGCTACGTGAACTGGTGGTGAGAGTGAAAAATTTACTCTGGCGTATCGACCTTGCCCGCGAGGCGCGACCGGAGGCTAAAGACAACTGCTATCAGTTTGCCGGGTATTGTCTGAACGTCTCCCGTCATACTCTGGAACTGGGCGACGAGGCAATCAAACTCACCCGCGCCGAGTATGAAATGCTGGTCGCGTTTGTCACCAATCCGGGGGAAATTCTCAGTCGCGAACGTTTACTGCGCATGCTTTCGGCGCGACGGGTAGACAATCCGGACTTACGCACCGTGGACGTACTGATCCGCCGTTTACGCCACAAGCTGCGGGCTGATTTACTGGTGACGCAGCACGGGGAAGGCTATTTTTTAGCGGCTGACGTGTACTGATACAGATAAACAGGACGGAATCCGCCGGGTGACAACGAGCACTTTACATGCTGGCTGTCGGCATTTTTCGGGGTGAGCACCAGGATCGGCGGACTGATATTTTCCGGCACAGGTTGTCCTTGTAATACTCTGATAGCCTGCTGAATCGCCAGGTCACCTTGCCAGACCATTTGATCGCTGGCAGCCATAATGATTCTTTCGCGTTTAAGCCCGCGATACACCTGATGCGACAGATAAAAAGAGACGACAGTTAACGGCGCGCCCTGATTGCGCTTCTCCCCCATTGCCGCTTCCGCAGCAATTGCCGTACCGGCCACCACGTCAACATCCGGGTGACGCTCAAGCATCTCCTGCAACAGATTACGCTGTATTTCAATATCATTATCGCCCAACGCCACATCCACGATGCGCACCTGACTGCCGGCAATCGCCTGACGGAACCCGGCCACCATCTCACGACTGCCCCCGGCGTCATCAGGTCCTGGCAATAATAAGACCTTTAGCGGTTTGCCCGCGCTCCACTTAACCAAATAGCGGCCTGGCTGATACCCCATCTGGAACCACGGAACCCCAACCCGGGCTTTTACCGTTGCTTCATGGATAGCATTCACCACCTCGATAACCGGTAGCGTGCCAACCTGTGCCTGCAAATCCGGAAAAGTCGTCGTGCTGCTGCCCAACAAAATGGCATCCGCGCCCCATTGCTGGCATTGAGCGATTTGTGATTTTTGCGTGTCGAACTGGCGATACCCTCCCGCCTCGAGCACCTTCAGGCTTACGCCGTATTTTTTCGCCGCCTCCAGCATGCCGTAATTCACGGAAAGCCAGTAGGAATCCTTCAGGCTGGGATACAGCGCGCACAGTTTCCAGACTTTGTTTGCAGTAACGTCCGTTAGCGGCTCCGGCACTGCCTGCTGGGTATCCGGCCAGCGCAGCAGTGCGGACCCGGTCGCGTGACCTAAGCCGGGAAAAAGTGTGATAAGCAGGAAAACCAATACGCGCATGATAGCCTCAACATTGATAAGGCTTTATCCTAGTTGCTTTCCTCTTTTGGACTCAACCTTTTTAATCTGTGGCGACCCGACAGTGAATTTATCTCTGACCAAACGACTGTGGATAGGCTTCGGGCTGATGGCGGCACTGACCCTCATTAGTACGCTGGTTGGCTGGTATAACCTGCGTTTTGTCAGCCAGGTTGAGCAGGCCAATACCCAGGCGCTGATCCCGACCATGGACATGGCGCGCCAGCTCAGCGAAGCCAGCGCCTGGGAACTGTTTTCCGCGCAGAATCTGACCACCGCAGATAATGAAAATATGTGGCTGGCTCAGGGGCGTATGTTAACCGCCCAAAGCCTGAAAATTACCGCTTTACTGAAAACCCTGCGCGAGCAGGGCTTTGATACGTCGGCCATTGAACAACAGGAAAAAGAGATCGCCCAGTCGTTAAGCCATCAGGGGGAGTTGGTTGGCGAACGTCTGAAACTGCGCGATCGGCAGCAACAGCTCAGCCAACATATTGTTGAGGCTACCGCCGACGTTGCCGAAATGGCGCGCGGTCAGGCCAGTAATGCCGCCACCTCGGCGGGCGCTACGCAGGCAAGCATTTATGACTTGATTGAGAGCCATCAGGGGCAGGCGGCGGAACACGCTCTCGACAGGCTTATCGATATCGATCTGGAATATTATAACCAGATGAATGAACTGCGCCTGAGCGCGCTACGCGTGCAGCAAATGGTGATGAATCTGGGGAATAACCAGGCGCAGAATAACCTTGCAGCGCTGGAAACCCAGCTTAATGCCGCCGTCAGAGTGCTTCACCGCCGACAAATACGCATTGAAGATCCGGTGGTACGCACTCAGGTTGCCGGCGCTGTAAATTCGATAAGCCGTTATGTCGATCTGCTGGCCCTGTATCGTCAGGATAATGACATCACCACCCGCTTACAGATCTTATCGCAGAACAATATCGAGCAATTTACCCGTTTCAGTAGCGAAGTGAGTCAGTTGGTAGAAATCATTGGCCAACGCAATCAGACCGGGCTGGCGCATCTCAAACAGGCCAGCCAGCGCGGGCAAACGCTGCTGCTGCTGTTAGGTGCGGTGTCATTGTGCTTGTTAATTCTCATTCTTTGGCGCGTAGTTTACCGCTCGGTCACGCGCCCGTTGGCGCAGCAAACCCAGGCGTTACAGCGTCTGCTTGAAGGTGATATTGACTCCCCATTTCCGGAAACAGCGGGCGTTCGCGAACTGGATACTATCGGGCGGTTGATGGATGCCTTTCGCGGTAGCGTTCACGCCCTTAATAGCCATCGCGAACATCTGGCCGCTCAGGTAAAAGCTCGCACCGCCGAACTGCGTTCTATGGTGTCGGAACACCGGCAGGCGCGGGCAGAAGCCGAAAAAGCCAACCAGGCAAAATCGGCGTTTCTGGCCGCCATGAGCCATGAAATACGCACCCCGCTGTATGGGATCCTCGGCACTGCGCAGTTGCTCTCAGACAATCCCGCTCTGGCGCAGCATCAGGAGAATCTGCGCGCAATCACCGACTCTGGCGAGTCTCTGCTGACCATCCTCAACGATATCCTGGACTATTCCGCCATCGAAGCGGGCGGAAAAAATGTGGCGATCGGCGATGAACCTTTTGAGCCCAGACCCTTGCTGGAAAGTACGCTTCAGCTCATGCATGGTCGCGTTGTGGGTCGCCCGGTCGTGCTGGTTACGGATTTTGCCGACGATGTCCCCGACTCCCTACGCGGCGATCCGCGCCGCATTCGGCAAATCATAACTAACCTATTAAACAACGCGCTGCGCTTTACCGATCGCGGACACATCACCCTGCGTAGCCGATGTAAAGACCAGGACTGGTATATTGAGGTTGAGGACACGGGATGCGGGATTGACCCTGTCCATCAGCGCGATATTTTTCAGCCGTTTGTTCAGGTTAGCGGTAAACGTGGGGGGACCGGGCTTGGACTCACTATCAGTGCCAGCCTTGCGCAGGCGATGCAGGGAGAACTGAGCGTCACCAGTACGCCGGGAGTCGGAAGCTGCTTTCGTCTGCGTCTGCCATTACGGGCTGGCGCGATGCCGGTAGCTAAATCCGTTCCACGTGCCATATCGTTACAGGGTTTACGCTTACTGCTAATCGAGGATAACCCCCTCACGCAGCGCATCAGTACAGAAATGCTCACCCTCAATGGCGCCCAGGTCACCGCTGCCGACAGTGCGGCTGCGGCGCTCACCATACTGCAGCAAGACGCCCAGTATAATGCCGCGCTGGTTGATTTTGATCTTCCGGATATCGACGGCATCACGCTGGCGCAACAGTTAACCCGCGAGTTTCCGACGTTAAAGCTAATAGGCTTTAGCGCACACGTCATCGACGAAACGCTAAGCCAAAGAACCAGCACCCTGTTTCGCGGCGTTATTCAAAAACCGGTTCCCCGGGATGAACTCAGTCGGCTCATTACCCATTATCTGCACGGTAACGCCCCTCTCCCGGTTGCATTAGAAAATGACAACCAACGGTTAGATACCCAACAATTAGCCGGGGATATCCAGCTAATGGGATGGCAAAAGGTGCACGAATGGTTAGCGCTCTTTAAGCAACACACCCTTCCTGTATTAGATGAGATTGACGCAGCGCGCGCAGCATGTGAGTACGAGAAGATAAAACGTCTGGCACATCAGCTAAAAAGCAGCTGCGCCAGCATGGGGATGCGTTCTGCCAGCAGGATGTGCGCAGCGCTTGAACAGCAGCCGCTAGCTGATTTTTCACTCAGAGAGGAAGTACAACTAAGTCTTACAGAAGTGGAAATGTGGTTGGCAAAAGAAAATTTGTCGCGATTAGCTGAAGCTGAACATCAGAAGTGACGTTGAAATGGTACGCCCTGTAGGATTCGAACCTACGACCTACGGCTTAGAAGGCCGTTGCTCTATCCAACTGAGCTAAGGGCGCATTGCGAAGTGATTACTTCATGCAGATGAAACGCGTGAATTATACGGTCAGCGCTTGCTGAGTCAATGCCTTTTGTTTCGGTTGCTGGCGAAGTGTACGAATGTTGATTTTTTCTGCTCGTTCAAAGGTATCCAGGAAATCACCTGGTAACAACTCAGCCCGCAAAACGTCAGATTTAGGGATACATGTATTTAGAATATTTATGATTTTGCTTAACATTCCTTTATCCCCTCTCCAGTGGTCAGGAACTCTTTAATGTTAAGTATCGCCATCAAGGAAGAAAACAGTCACTTCGAACATGGACTGAAAATCATCATCTCCCATCTGGCAAATCAGTGGCATCAGGAGATTAGCTTTTTACCTGTCGAAGATATCGATCGCGCTGAAATCGCGTTTATCTCACTGGATGAAGATTGGCTCAGCGCCGATTGTTACATGGTTCCTGTCCACACCAGGCGCCAACACCGGGTGGTCATCTGTAGCAAAAACGACAAAGATAAGCTGATGTTCCGCCCCTGCCT
The DNA here is from genome assembly GCF_013781945.1 of Citrobacter sp. RHBSTW-01044. Lineage (NCBI taxonomy): Bacteria > Pseudomonadati > Pseudomonadota > Gammaproteobacteria > Enterobacterales > Enterobacteriaceae > Citrobacter > Citrobacter sp. RHBSTW-01044. Next base: position 3,584,622 of record NZ_CP056180.1, read on the forward strand.
GTACATGTTGCCACTGATTTATCGGGAAGATGACGTCGACGAGATAACCAAAAAACTGGTCCTCATCCTGCAAAAACGCGCACTGCGCACTAGCGTGCCCGCGACTATCTGCCATTACTGCACCACCCGCAACTTTTCTATCGAAGAACGCCAGTTCTTAATGTTTCTCGCCAGCGGGTATACGTTAGCCGAAACGGCTCATCTGCTCTCAGTCAGTGATATCCAGGCCAAAGCGACCCGCCGCAGCATTATGAAAAAGCTGCATGTGAAAAACGATCAGCAATTCTTAAGATACATCCGCGCACATCTGAACTTTCTGCAAAATTAGACGGGGTATCTCTGCCTAATTTTTATTGAGAAATATCTCATCATGGATTAAGCATCGGCTCCTACTGTACCTGGCTTCAGGCTGCGAGAATAATCCGGCCATACTATTTCCGGGGTAACAAAAAGACACACCCGGTAATATTTTATCTAATCTCAGAGAGAGGTTGAACTGGATAAAACGATCTTTTGGGCATTGAGTAAGACATCAGAAAACTTCCGGCAGATTATTCTGATGGAGTACGCAATTGCCAGTCTGATGATTGTTGAAGCACTGAAACCCAACGGCACAAGTCAACTCACCTTTGCGCTGACAAAAGTTTGGTTCAGGGATGCCTGTAGTCAGCAATTTATCCAGACCTGCCGCAACAGAAATGGAATGGAAAAGGATGCACAGTGCAAAACGCCGGGACCGCTATCGCCGTATACGAAACGCTAACTGTAGCTGGCAATTTCCCCACTGTACCTCACAGGTATTTGACCGGATCGAGTATCTGGCGCAAAAACTCGAATACACCTTACCGGACGGCACTATATCTCAGGCGATAATTACGACAGACTACTATCTGGCCTATGCGCTGAGTCGACATTTATTCTCAGGTACTCGCACGGCGATCTTCCAGAGCGTTGAATCGACTTTGCTCAGCATGCAAGAGCCGGTAATTAGCCAGTTAGTGATTGACATTGAAAGCTTAACAACCCCTTATTTCGATATACTTGAAAGCCTGCGCCAGCTAATTAAGAAGCATAATAACATCCAAATCTTCATAATGCTTTCCAGTCGCGATGAAGACCTCACTAGATTTATTTCACTGTCCGGTCCATTTTATATCTTGCCACGCAATTTGCGCCTCCCCGAGATGCGCCAGGCCTTATTATCTCCGGTTCTTAACTATATTCATTCCAGGCGTATAAATCAGTTCGACTGGGAGCTGATTACCTTACTATTACAGGGTAACTCCTTAAAAAAGATTGCATTGTTACAGGCACAACCCTACCACCGCATCATCTATCGCCTGAACCAGTTGATTACGCGCCTTGGATTACCCAGCAGGCAGCGCTTTTTGCATCTGATACACCGCCTCAACGTTACCTCTCCCCATTTAATTTAACACCATAACTCATTGTGCTATAAGATTTTTTAGGAAATTACTTATTTTTAAATAAGAAAACAGATCTAATTTTTACAAATATTTAATATTTACAACTATTCCTGGTATTATGCCTGGAGCCACTCCCACACTTAACCTTACTGATCCTGTGCATTTCAATAAAAAATAGTCCTATTGCAGCCTTAACAAAACCTAAACAATTGGTTTATTGTGTCGTTTTTACTGTTTAAAAAAAATTTTCAATCTGCCATAATTCGAACCACAGATAAATAATACCAATAGTCATTAACACATCTGGATCTTTCAGAATATCCTAACTGACATTAACAACCAGGATGTTGTAAGTCTTTTCCGAATGAGCAGAGCAGGTATAATCCCCACAGTTTCCTGATTAATTGTTAGTTTTCCCGGTGTGAAATGGATTTTCCACAAATTCATTGTTCTGCAGAAGAACAACCGAATAAACAAGGATGAAATAATATTTATTCGGCTCTCCCTCAGAACAATTCTTGGCTATTTGACAATATTATAACGCCTGATGTTTTATCAAATTCGCAAGATACGCAAACAGTTTGAGGCATACAACAATGAAACCAGCATCCGTTATCATTATGGACGAACACCCTATTGTCAGAATGTCGATAGAAGTACTACTCGAGAAAAACAGTAATATTCAGGTAGTGTTGAAAACCGATGACAGCCGTACGGCAATAGAACATCTGCGCACGTACCCTGTCGATCTTGTCATCCTGGATATTGAACTGCCTGGTTCTGATGGGTTTACATTACTCAAAAGAATAAAGTCATTGCAGGAGAAAACTCGGGTACTGTTTCTGTCCTCAAAATCCGAGTCGTTTTATGCCGGGCGTGCTATCCGGGCCGGTGCAAATGGGTTTGTCAGTAAACGAAAGGATCTCAATGATATCTACAATGCGGTAAAAATGATTTTATCGGGATATTCCTTTTTTCCTTCGGATACCCTTAATTTCATTAACAATATAAATGCACAAAAAGGCGTCTTACATGACATGCCGCTCTCTAACCGTGAAGTTACCGTTTTGCGTTATCTGGCAAACGGGCTATCCAATAAGGAAATTGCTGAGCAGTTGTTACTCAGCAATAAAACGATTAGCGCTCACAAGGCTAATATCTACTCCAAGCTCGGGTTGCACACCATCGTTGAGCTGATCGATTACGCAAAAATGCATGAATTAATGTAATAACACTCCCGGCGAGATTTCGTTCGGGAGTGTTTTGTTAGCGCATTGATTAGTTATAGTTAATCATGAACGTGGCATCAGCCCTGGCAATGCCAGGCTGAACCCCAGCAGCTAACGCGATATAGTTTGCGAAAAAGGTCAGCGTGGCGTTGCCGTTCTCATCAATCCCCACCGTCTGACTGGCCTGCTCGAGCGGCAATCGCGTACGGTCGCTGTCGTGCAGTTCGATCGCCACCTTTTGCGCCATCACCGCGTCATCAAGCGCCAGCAACGTCGTGCCCGGGGCCGGAGTTCCGGAAAACGTTATCGAAGCGGAACCCGGCGGGCAGCCTTCTAGCTTCAGCGTAAACGCGACCGGTTGAGTGGTATCTCCGCTGGTCTGAAGCTGCTTTGTCGGCCAGGTGCCTAGCTCCACAGACTTATTGCTGTCGCCGGCAATTACCGCGCAGGTAAAGTCCACCACGTTACCGCGCAGTTCAATATTGATTTCCCCCAGTGACGAAGCGGCGTGGCACAACGAGCTGAATGTCAGCAGGCACACCATTGCCAGAAGTGTCCCTGCGGCTGACGTTTGTTTGTTAGTCATAATCCACTCGCAGATAGCCACGGGCTGTAAAAGGTCCTTCGGTAGGCTTATTGCCCGTCACGCTAACCGGCCATGTTCGGATCCCCACGCGTGCCGCGGCGTTATCATCCAGTTGAAACGGGATAGTGCTGGACAGATTATTGGGCGTCAGCGGTTTACCGCTGCTGTCGGCGACAATAAAACCTAAATCGGGATTGTCAGATACCATCATTTGCCCGGTGGCTTTCTCGGCCTCTACACGCATGGTTAAGTAGGCCTGTGCAGCGACGTTGGTGCATTTTATCGCTACCGTTTTGGTCTGCGGATTGATGCCTTCAGGCCGGTTTCCCGCTCCTGCCTTGCTAAACAGCGATGCGCCAATATCACCAAAATCAAACTCGACAATCTGCCCGGCGTTTACTTCGCAGTTTTGTGGAACCTCCACCTTGCCGCTGTAGCTGATGGTATAAACCGGTACGCTTAGCGCATCTCCGGTACTGGTCGTGACATAGACGCTGAACATCGTCTGCCGCGGAATCGGCACCATGTTAATAAACGGGCGGATCACTTTGAGCTTAAACACCAGCTTTGAATCCATCACGCCAAAAGGCTGCTGCTTAGGTACGTTAGGGTGAGTCCCCATGCGAATGTAATTACGCGGGGGATAAAATAACCCGGCATAGCTATCGGTTATGCTCATGGCCCCCAGCAGGTAGTCATTGAGCTTCAGATACTGGAATCCGCCTTCGGTACTTTGAACCGGAAGTTCAGTGACATAGCTTCGATAGGTGTAATTTACCGTTGTCCCGGCCGGACAGGTGGCATTCACGCCAACCCAGCCAGATTTTTCCGGTAACGTCACCACCTGTCCCGGCTGGTTGTTACTACTGTTGAAGACATTCGACAGATCGTAAAAAACATCCGTTGGCGTGCCATTCGAGTTTTGGCAGACCGTCGCCCAGGACGAATGGGCCATCAGCAGTAAAGCGCTTCCCAGTAACAAACCCGTTTGTCGTTTCATCGTATTATTCCTGTCGTGCTGACGGAGATTCGCACGTCACGTTCGTGAGCGTTACCGCTTGTTTCAGGCTCTCCTCTGGCAAGGCATAGCGCGCCACGCAGCGCGCGTTTGCGCCTTCCCCCCATTGGATCAACAACTCGCCTTTTAGCGGCAGGCCGCTCAGGTAGATTTGCCCGTCTTCACCCACCATGCTGGTCACGCCGCTGGTGTTTTCACGCACGACGGAGCCAAACGGCACTGGTTTACCGGCATGTTTGGCGGTAATCAGCGCCCGCACACCGATTCGTGTATCAAACGCCGCCCGCACCAGCGCTCCTTGCGTTGGCACTACGCTACTGACGTTATTCTCCACATCGGTATTGTTGTTCATGGAATTGGTGTCTAACGCGACGCGGTTATAGCGATAGACGGTGGCATACGGCATCACCGCGTATCCGCGCCAGTCGGTTTGAACGCCGGTCTGGTTCTCTATCCTTACACCCTGCGCGCCCGGCGCTTTAATCAGCACGTTGGTATCGCCCAGAGGCTGACTGAGCGTAATGCCGTCCGCATGCCCCACCACGCCGCCGGAGAGCTGCCAGTTGTAGTCATGCTGGTCACGGTCGTAGTTGTAACCCACGCCCAGCGTACCGTAGGCCGCCTGCCAGTTGGCGCTGGCGTTTCCGCTATAGCCATTGGTGCTGCTGTGCCCCTGATTCACGCTGTAGCTCAGGTTGCGCCCATCCAGCAACGTACCGCCGATCCCGCTCTGCCAACTGTTCTGTCCGTTGCTATTACGGTTGGCATTAAAGGTGGCGTAGGTGCGATCGAGGGCGTTATCACGCGAGTAACGCCGTCCGCTCAGCAGGCTGAACGGTACAGACATATTGAACGCCAGAATACGGTCGGTGTCGGAGATGCCAACCGATTCATTCCACGACCAGGAGAGTGAATAGCTAATCCCCTGCCAGCCGCTGGCATAACCCAGTTGATACCAGGTATTGGTGTCTGAAGTATTCCAGTACGTCTGCTGACTACCCGAGATATACAGCGATCCGTAATCCCCCAGATTCTGCGAAATGTTGATCTGGAAACGGCCCTTTTTGCTGTAGCTCAGGTTGTGGTAACTCGTCACATTGGGCACGTCGTGGCGATTGCCCTCACTGTCGTATTCGTACTCATAGCCTTCCATACTGCGATACGCCACATCGTCGAGGGTATAGAAGCCACGCGTTGAGTAGCGATACCCCAACAGCTGGAAGTTAGTGCCAAAATTGTTCAGCGATTTCGCATACAAGAAACGCAAAGACTGCCCCTGGTGCGTACTGTCATCCGCCAGTTGGCTGCGCGCATGGGTGAGATCGACAGAAACCGCCCCCCAGTCCCCCAGGTTTCGACCGGTGCCTAAAACCACCGCGGTGTAACGTGAGGCCAACTGCGTACCACCGTATGCGGTATAGCCCTCTGGTAACCCGGCAATTAATGTTCCCTGGAAAAAGAACGGTGAAGATTGCTGGCTATTGCCGCTGCGAAAATCCCCGGCGACAACGTCATATTTGAAACGCCCTTCTCGCTGTAATAAGGGAACGGTGGAGTACGGCACCGTATAGCGTTGCTGGCTGCCGTCCTTCTCATCCACCGTGACCTCAAGATCACCGCTGGATGACGTTGGGTTGAGATCGGTTATCGAGAAAGCGCCGGGTGAAACATAGCTTTGATAAATCACATAGCCATTCTGACGAATGGTCAGTTTCGCTGCGGTACGCGCAATGCCGCGAACGGTAGGCGCGTAGCCCTGTAAGCTGTCGGGATACATACTGTCTGAGGAATAGAGCCGCGCACCGCGAAACCCGACGCTGTCAAAAACGTCGTTGCCAGTGTTGCTGTCGCCCATCACCAGTTCGCCCTTCAGCGGGACAATTGCGCGCTGAAGCCATGTACCGATGTTTTTCCAGCTTTGTGAGTGGTATCCGTCGCCCTTGGAGTAGCTCCACGCACCGTTGTTTCTCAGCCGCCAGGGGCCATAGTTCAGACCACTGAGCATACTGAGGAAATAGCTGTCAGTATCACTGCCACGGCTGCCGGTAAAGCTGTAGTTAACCAGCGCGGCCGGGATCCCTTCATCCCACTCTTCCGGTGGAATATAGCCGCGCGCGCTGTTTAACATTGACGCCTGTGGCAGGCTGACGTTTAAGCGCAGGGTAGAAAAATCAAACGCAATCTCGCTGCCAGGAATCGCCTCAGGTAGATTGATACAGGTATCGTTCGGATCCTTACTGAGTGCCGGAAACGCGGCGATATTGACGCCAAGGCGCTTCACCCAGTCGAGTCCAAAGCACGGCATCAGCCCACCGGACTTCTCCCCGGCTTTTGCCGCACTGGTAGTAAAACGAATATCCTGAGTGGCAACAAACTCATCGTTGCGCCAGATATCCACGCGATAAACGCCTTCAGGCTGGTGATTGCCTTTTTCAAAACGTGATAAATCCGCCACGGTTGCCGTATCCGCAGATAAAAAGGCCGGATTAAAATAGCTTTCCCCATAGCTTAGAGAGGGAAAGAGCGCCGCCAGCGTGGACAACGCCACCCCCGCCAGCGGTGGCGTAACCCCCGGTAACAGGCCAGGAAAATACGTTGTCTTATTCATCGTTATCTCAACGCACACTAACCGTTTTAGCCGGGGTCACAGCGCCATAATCATTGACCGTCTGGAACGTGACGTTGCCCTGAACGCCCGTGGGTAGCAGGACCTGCGCATCGCTTTTCGGCGCAACCATCACGTTATCGACCTTCGTTTTCCCCACATTGAGATTGACCAACGTGACGTAATACGCTGACGGATTGTTGATCTTCAGGTGGTTGCCGGAGCGGGAAAAGGTCAGCATTCCTGGTGCATCTTCCGGGATTTGCGGCAGATTATTCGGACGAACGAAAAGTTTGATGCGTGACAGAATCGCCAGTTGCAGAACGTTTTTGCCCTCAAGGCTGTTTTTATTGACTGACGGAATGGCTTTGACGTTCATCCAGAACAGCGACTCACGGTCTTTGGGCAGCGGTTCACCGGCATAGATGATACGCAGCGTGTTTTCGCTTTTGGGTTCACTAACAAACAGCGGAGGCGTAACCACAAACGATTTTTCTTTAGCGCCTGCGCTATTCTCAATCCATGAATTTACCAGGTAACGTTCTTTGGTATCGCTATTGCTAATAGACAGGGACGTTTGTTTGGCATCGGCCGGATAAATAACGCGAGTGGCGCCTAATGCAATGCCTCCGGCAGCCTGAACACTGGCAGCAGAAAATAAGGCCAGTAAAAGGATAAAACCTGATTTTAGATAATTAAACATAGCTAAAAATACCTTTGATGCGATTATCGTTGGGAAATAAATCAGGGATAAACCAACGTAAACCACACGTCTGAGCGAAGCGTTCCCGGCGTTATATTTTCCGAGACAGCCCGATAGCGGGCAGTGAAATGAAACGTCATCTCTTGCGTTATAATCGGCACATAATGAAGCGGCAGGGCATTCGGTATAATTTGCCGTTGGCGCTCGTCAAATAACGCCAGGCCAATCCCCGAAGCCGCAGACGCATCGCCGCTGGCAAGAAAAACCTGCGGATCTTCCGCTGGCGTCACGCCCGCAAACGCAATCCCAACATGGTCATAAACATCGGAGCTGCACGACGTTAAGCGCAGTGAAAACGGTACGCTGGTAGAGGCGAAGCTTCCCGTCCCAGAGAAAGCATTGGTGCGATACTGCCCCATTTGCACCCGCATATCCTGACTGTCAGTGGCGACCGTACAGGCGCCGTTGACGAGCTGCCCCCGTAAGTGGACGCGGCCACTTTCCAGTATTACCGTATGTGAAAGCACAGGCATTACGCACAGCATTCCCGCCAGCGCCACGCCTTTCCCTATCATCTGCCGCATCCTTCATCATCCCCGGATATTGCCTCATCCATTGAGGCGAACGTCATCCTTGCGCAAATCAAAACGGCTTATTCGTACTTCATGATGAATGTCGCGTCGGCATTTGCCTGACCCGGCGTTGCGCTTGCGGCAGTGGCTTTGTAACGCGCAGAGAAACGCAGGGTGTTGGTCCCTTCTACCAGCGCCTGAGCGGTAGAGAAGGTTGCGCCATCCGGCTTCAGCGCGGTGGACGTATTGTCCAGAATTTCAATCCCAACACCGCCTGCAGTGGTACCGTTGTCTGCAGAAGTGACAGCCAGCAGGTTGTTATTGGTATTATCGGACTGGCCAGAGAAAGCAACGGCTGCGGTTGCGGCAACGTTCGGGTCACAGTCGTTCAGCACGATAGAGAACGGAATTTGTGCTGTAGTGTCACCCACTGCGGCAAAACTGGCAGTACGATACTGGCCTAACGTCACAACCTGATCGGATGACTGAGTACTGACTGCACAGGCTGCATTGACCAGTTCACCTTCAAAATGCACAGTACCGCCGCTAACGCTTACCGGATCGGCTGCAACCGCTGCACCGGCGACTAACATCAGGCTGGCAATAACAGAAGAGGTCATTAATTTACGTTTCATGGATTTCCCTTGAATTACACACATCCGGCTCCGGCATCCTGCGGGATCCGTTTGAATCATTATCGACATTAAATGTCAGGCTAATTATCTCTGCATCCTGTAAAGATATATATCGCATGAGAATTAGCTAACCTTTTACCCCAACTCTCCTGAGTATTTGATTCACTAATTATTCCTCGCGAATATGACTATTCGTCACAGCGATAAATTAAACATTTCAATTAATGAAAAATACCTGCAAATCCTTTTAATGACCCTGGCTAATTCTTAATGGGACCCAGGAAAAATCTGGGTGGGAATGAGGTAAAATCCCTCATAATTAACCGTAACAGACTGGTTTGTGGCGCATTACCCCTGAATATACCAGGGTGATGAGTTGTTTCATTCACGTTAATTTTAATTAGCATGCTCATTAATTATCCGTAAGGCTTAAGCCTCTGTACTGACCCCATTCGCAGATCGTGACGCCCCCTGGCGCACGTAAAAATGCAAACGAAAACTGACAGCACGTCTCGCTTCTGACAAAATAGCGGCATCCCCTTCGATTTAACGTAACAGACGGAATCCTCTCTCTGATGGCAGCAAAGATTATTGACGGTAAAACGATTGCGCAGCAGGTGCGCTCTGAGGTTGCTCAAAAAGTTCAGGCGCGTTTAGCGGCTGGATTACGCGCCCCAGGCCTGGCTGTTGTGCTGGTAGGTAGCAACCCGGCTTCGCAGATTTATGTCGCGAGTAAACGCAAAGCCTGTGATGAGGTGGGGTTTGTCTCCCGCTCCTATGACCTGCCTGAAACCACCAGCGAGGCGGAGCTGCTCGAGCTGATCGATACGCTCAATGCAGATACCACCATCGACGGTATTCTGGTCCAACTGCCGTTACCTGCGGGTATCGACAACGTTAAAGTTCTCGAGCGTATTGCGCCGGATAAAGACGTTGACGGTTTCCACCCGTATAACGTTGGTCGCCTGTGCCAGCGTGCGCCGCGCCTGCGCCCGTGTACTCCGCGCGGTATTGTGACTCTGCTTGAGCGTTACAATATCGACACCTACGGTCTGAATGCGGTCGTTATTGGCGCGTCGAATATTGTTGGCCGCCCGATGAGCATGGAGCTGCTGCTGGCTGGCTGCACCACCACCGTCACCCACCGGTTCACCAAAGATCTGCGTCGCCATGTAGAGCATGCAGACCTGCTGATTGTTGCCGTCGGCAAACCTGGCTTTATTCCCGGCGAGTGGATCAAAGAAGGTGCGATTGTGATTGATGTCGGCATCAACCGTCTGGAGAATGGTAAGGTTGTTGGCGATGTGGTCTTTGAAGATGCTGCCGCACGCGCGTCATATATCACGCCGGTACCCGGCGGCGTAGGCCCAATGACGGTCGCCACACTTATCGAAAACACGCTGCAGGCGTGTGTTGAATATCATGATGTAAAGGACGTTTAAGATGGCCACATTTTCACTGGGTAAACACCCACACGTTGAACTCTGCGATTTACTGAAGCTGGAAGGCTGGAGCGAAAGCGGCGCCCAGGCAAAAATTGCTATTGGCGAAGGGTTAGTGAAGGTCGATGGTGCTGTAGAAACGCGTAAACGCTGCAAAATCGTTGCCGGACAGACCGTCAGCTTTGAAGGCCACAGCATTAACGTCGTGGCGTGATCCCAGGTGCCGGATGAGGTTAACCCCTGTCCGGCCACTTCCTCACTCCTTTTCAGATAATGACTTCATCACCACTTCACAGTGAACTGTTAGCATGTTGTTTTTCCACACGAAGCGATCATCATGCCAACAATCGTTACCCACGCTGCCGTTCCACTCTGTTTAGGATTAGGTCTCGGGCGTAAAGTCATCCCCCCGCAATTACTGTTTACTGGCGTCATTCTGGCTATGTTGCCGGATGCCGACGTACTATCGTTTAAGCTTGGCGTCGCCTACGGCAACGTGTTTGGTCACCGCGGTTTTACCCATTCGCTGCTGTTCGCCTTCGTGGTGCCGCTGCTCGGCGTATGGATGGGTCGACGATGGTTTAAGGCAGGCTTAATTCGCTGCTGGCTATTCCTGACGGTTTCACTGCTGTCGCACAGCCTGTTGGATTCGGTCACCACTGGCGGCAAAGGCGTCGGCTGGCTGTGGCCGTGGTCGGATGAACGCTTCTTTGCACCGTGGCAGGTGATTAAAGTCGCCCCGTTTGCGCTATCACGCTACGCCACACCATACGGGCACCAGGTGATAATTTCGGAGTTGATATGGGTATGGCTACCGGGAGTTATGATGATGGGTGTGCTGTGGTGGTATCGGAAATATTAATTTGCCGGATACGACAAGCGTCTTATCCGACCGACATTCGTACATTGATTGCCGGACAGGGCGCGAGCCGCCATCCGGCAATCAATATCATTACTTACGGCGCCAGGTAGTGCCCTGCGGGCCATCTTCCAGCACGATACCCATCTCATTGAGACGGTCACGCGCGGCGTCAGCTGCCGCCCAGTCTTTGGCTTTACGGGCATCCAGACGCTGCTGGATTAACGCTTCAATTTCAGCAACTTCACCGTCATCCGCCTGCGCACCGCTTTGCAGGAATGCTTCGGGCTCCTGTTCCAGCAGGCCCAGCACGCTGGAAAGCTTACGCAGATGCGAAGCCATACCGTTAGCCACCGCCATATCTTCACCCTTCAGGCGGTTAACCTCACGCGCCATATCAAACAGCACGGAGTAGGCTTCCGGCGTATTGAAGTCATCGTCCATCGCTTCAATGAAGCGTGCTTCAAAGGCTTCGCCACCGGCTGGGGCAACGGACTTATCGGTGCCGCGCAGCGCGGTATACAGACGCTCCAGTGCAGAGCGCGCCTGCTTCAGGTTCTCTTCGCTGTAGTTTAACTGGCTACGGTAATGACCAGACATCAGGAAGTAGCGAATGGTTTCGGCGTCGTAGTATTTCAGCACGTCACGCACGGTAAAGAAGTTGCCCAACGATTTGGACATTTTCTCCCGGTCAACCATCACCATCCCGGAGTGCATCCAGTAATTAACGTATTCACCGTCATGCGCACAGGTGGACTGAGCGATTTCGTTTTCATGGTGCGGGAACATCAGATCCGAACCACCGCCATGAATATCAAAATGGTTGCCCAACTGTTTGCAGTTCATCGCCGAACATTCGATGTGCCAGCCAGGACGACCCGCGCCCCACGGAGACGGCCAGCTCGGCTCGCCTTCTTTGGACATTTTCCACAGCACGAAGTCCATCGGGTTGCGCTTCACATCAACCACATCAACGCGTGCGCCCGCCTGCAGCTGATCCAGATCCTGGCGTGACAGCTGACCATAGTTCGGGTCAGTCGGCACGTCGAACATCACGTCGCCGTTATCAGCGACATAAGCGTGACCTTTGGCAATCAGCTGTTCAGTGATTTCAATAATCTCAGCGATATGGTGCGTAGCGCGCGGCTCCAGATCCGGGCGCAGAATATTCAGCGCGTCGAAATCGCTATGCATTTCCGCGATCATTCTGTCGACCAACGCCACAAAGCTCTCACCGTTTTCATTCGCGCGCTTGATGATTTTGTCATCGATATCAGTAATATTGCGCACATACTTCAGCTTATAGCCGAGGAAGCGCAAATAGCGCGCGACAACGTCGAAAGAAACGAAGGTACGTCCGTGGCCAATATGACAGAGATCGTAAACGGTAATACCACACACGTACATGCCGACTTCCCCGGCATGAATAGGTTTGAATTCCTCTTTTTGGCGCGTCAGTGTATTAAAGATTTTTAACATCGAAGATTCCGTGTAGACGTGTGTGGATAGTAAAGTCTGTATAATACCCATAATTTAGACCGGAAGCAGCACACTTTGCGAGGTGATCGCAGCTTGCGGTTATGCTATAACACACCCCTAACTCTGACCCTTCACGGGGTCGAAGCACCAATCTATCGGAACAGGATGCAAAAATGGTTACTTTCCACACTAATCACGGCGATATCGTAATCAAAACGTTTGATGATAAAGCGCCTGAAACAGTTAAAAACTTCCTGGACTACTGCCGCGAAGGTTTTTACAACAACACCATTTTCCACCGTGTTATTAACGGTTTCATGATCCAGGGCGGCGGTTTCGAACCGGGCATGAAGCAAAAAGCCACGAAAGAAGCGATCAAAAACGAAGCGAACAACGGCCTGAAAAACACCCGTGGTACGCTGGCGATGGCGCGTACTCAGGCTCCGCACTCCGCAACCGCACAGTTCTTCATCAACGTTGCAGACAACGACTTCCTGAACTTCTCCGGCGAAAGCATGCAGGGTTGGGGTTATTGCGTGTTTGCCGAGGTTGTTGAAGGCATGGACGTGGTTGATAAAATCAAAGGCGTTTCCACTGGTCGCAGCGGTATGCACCAGGATGTGCCAAAAGAAGACGTCATCATCGAAAACGTGACCGTCAGCGAGTAATCGTGACGACACTGTTTATTGCAGATCTTCACCTCTGCACAGAAGAACCGGCGATCACCGCCGGTTTTCTGCGTTTTTTAGCCGGTGATGCACGAAAAGCTGATGCACTGTACATTCTCGGCGACCTGTTTGAAGCCTGGATTGGCGACGACGACCCAACCCCACTGCATCATGAAATAGCCGCGGCGATAAAATCACTGGTTGATTCCGGCGTTCCCTGCTTTTTTATTCACGGCAACCGAGATTTTCTGCTCGGCAAACGTTTTGCCCGTGAAAGCGGCATGAGCTTGCTGCCTGAGAAAAAAGTACTCAACCTGTATGGCCGCAAGGTATTGATCATGCATGGCGACACTTTGTGTACAGACGATGCAGGCTATCAGGCGTTTCGCGCCAAAGTACATCAACCCTGGCTACAGAAGCTGTTCCTCTCCCTACCTCTGTTCGTTCGCCAACGTATCGCCGCGAAAATGCGCGCCAACAGCAAAGCGGCCAACAGCAGCAAGTCACTGGCGATCATGGATGTGAATCCGCAGGCCGTCATCACCGAGATGGAAAAGCATCAGGTCCAGTGGTTAATTCACGGCCACACCCACCGCCCGGCAGTCCACGAACTTACGGCCAATGAGCAACCCGCTTTCCGCGTGGTATTAGGCGCATGGCACACCGAAGGGTCGATGATCAAAGTCACGCCAAATGACGTTGAACTGATCGCATTTCCGTTTTAATTCCGCAGATATCCAGTTCCTCTTTACACAAAACTCATTGAGATGTAGCCAACTACAGAGGCTGCCTGAAGGGTGAAGTGTAAAGCGCGCAATCGTTTTCCTTGACGGCGAATTATGCTATTCTCTGTGGCCTCAAAAGTCGAGTGTAGTGCATCACAGGAGTTTTCAGACGCATGTCTTCCCGCAATAACCCGGCGCGTGTCGCCATCGTGATGGGGTCCAAAAGCGACTGGGCTACCATGCAGTTCGCCGCCGAAATCTTCGAAATTCTGAACGTGCCGCATCATGTTGAAGTCGTCTCCGCCCACCGCACCCCTGACAAGCTGTTTAGCTTCGCCGAACGCGCAGAAGAGAACGGCTATCAGGTGATCATTGCCGGTGCGGGTGGCGCTGCACATCTGCCGGGCATGATTGCGGCTAAAACGCTGGTGCCTGTTTTAGGCGTCCCGGTGCAAAGCGCGGCGCTGAGCGGCGTAGATAGCCTTTACTCCATCGTACAGATGCCGCGCGGTATTCCGGTCGGAACGCTGGCTATCGGCAAAGCGGGCGCGGCAAATGCGGCCCTGCTGGCAGCACAAATTCTGGCAACACACGACAAAGCATTACACCAGCGTCTGAACGACTGGCGCAAAGTACAAACCGACGAGGTGCTGGAGAATCCGGACCCGCGAGGTGCGGCATGAAGCAGGTCTGCGTACTCGGTAACGGTCAGTTAGGGCGCATGCTGCGCCAGGCCGGTGAGCCGCTGGGCATTGCGGTCTGGCCCGTCGGGCTGGATGCCGAACCAGCAGCGGTCCCTTTTCAGCAAAGCGTGATCACCGCTGAGATTGAGCGCTGGCCGGAAACGGCGCTCACCCGCGAGCTCGCGCGCCATCCGGCATTTGTCAACCGCGACGTTTTCCCAATTATTGCCGACCGTCTGACGCAAAAGCAGCTTTTTGACAAGCTCGGCCTGGCAACTGCGCCGTGGCAGTTGCTGGCAGATAAAAGCGAATGGCCTGCAGTATTCGACAAACTCGGTGAGTTGGCGATCGTGAAACGTCGCGTCGGCGGCTACGACGGTCGTGGGCAGTGGCGTTTGCGCGCAAATGAAACCGGACAACTGCCGGACGACTGCTACGGCGAGTGCATCGTTGAGCAGGGAATCAACTTCTCTGGTGAAGTCTCACTGGTTGGCGCTCGTGCGCACGACGGTAGCACCGTCTTCTATCCGCTGACCCATAACCTGCACCAGGACGGCATTCTGCGCACCAGCGTGGTCTTCCCGCAGGCTAACGGCAAACAGCAGAAACAGGCCGAAGCGA
The DNA here is from genome assembly GCF_013781945.1 of Citrobacter sp. RHBSTW-01044. NCBI lineage: Bacteria > Pseudomonadati > Pseudomonadota > Gammaproteobacteria > Enterobacterales > Enterobacteriaceae > Citrobacter > Citrobacter sp. RHBSTW-01044. Next base: position 3,599,874 of record NZ_CP056180.1, read on the forward strand.
TGCTCTCTGCCATCATGCAGGAGCTGGGCTATGTCGGCGTGATGGCGATGGAATGTTTCATCACCCCGGAAGGTCTGCTGATTAACGAACTGGCTCCACGCGTGCACAACAGCGGGCACTGGACGCAAAACGGTGCCAGCATCAGCCAGTTTGAGCTGCACCTGCGAGCCATTACCAACCTGCCGTTACCCACGCCGGTAGTGAACACTCCTTCGGTGATGGTAAATCTGATTGGTAGCGACCTGAACTATGACTGGCTGAAGCTGCCGCTGGTGCATCTGCACTGGTATGACAAAGAGGTGCGTGAAGGGCGTAAAGTGGGACACCTGAACCTGAGCGACAGCGATACCGCGCGTCTTAGCGCGACGCTGGAAGCGCTTATCCCCCTGCTGCCGCCGGAATATGCCAGCGGTATTATCTGGGCGCAGTCAACGCTGAAATAAGCCATTAATGCCGGGGATTTGATTTTATCCTTCCCCGGCCCCTCCTCTGGCGCGTAAAATCCCCTCCATTGCTGTTTTTGTATTTTCAGGATCACACATGAACGATGGAACGGACTATCGCGCAATTTTGCTCGCTGGTACGCCTATAATCGATGTACGCGCCCCCGTCGAATTTCTGCAAGGCGCAATGCCGGGCGCAATCAACCTTCCCCTAATGAACGATGACGAACGTGCCGCCGTGGGTACCTGTTATAAACGTCAGGGACCCGAGGCAGCCCTCACGCTCGGCCATCAACTGGTCTGCGGCGAGACTCGCCAACAACGTATGAAGGCCTGGCTGGATGCCTGTCGTCAAAATCCTGCGGGCTATTTATGCTGCGCGCGCGGCGGTCAGCGTTCGCACATTGTGCAGCAGTGGCTGCTCGAGTCCGGGATTGACTACCCGCTGATACACGGCGGCTACAAAGCCCTGCGTCAGGCGGCGATTCAGCTGACGGAAGAATTAGTGCAAAAGCCGATCGTCTTAATTGGCGGCTGTACCGGGAACGGTAAAACGCAGCTGGTGCAACAGCAGCCGAACGGCGTGGATCTCGAAGGTCTGGCGCACCATCGCGGTTCCTCGTTTGGTCGCACCGTTGAACCGCAGTTGAGTCAGGCGAGTTTTGAAAACCTGCTGGCGGTCGAAATGCTCAGAACCGACAGCCGTCAGGATCTGCGTCTGTGGGTACTGGAAGATGAAGGCCGCATGATCGGGGCTAATCATCTGCCCGAATGCCTGCGCGAACGCATGGCCCAGGCATCTATTGCAGTGGTGGACGATCCTTTTGAGCGTCGTCTGGAGCGACTGCGTGAAGAGTATTTCGTGCGGATGCACCACGATTTTACCCATGCTTATGGCGAGAGTCAGGGCTGGCAGGAGTATAGCGAGTATCTGCACCACGGCCTGTTTGCTATTCGCCGCCGTCTGGGTTTACAACGTTTTGCCGAGCTGACCGCCCTGCTCGACGTGGCTCTGCGCGAACAGCAAGCGACGGGCAGTACCGACGCCCATATGGGCTGGCTGGTACCGTTGCTCAACGAGTATTACGACCCGATGTATCGTTATCAACTGGAAAAGAAAGCCGCGAAAGTCGTCTTTCGCGGCACATGGCAGGACGTTGCCGACTGGCTTAACGCACAGTGATCAGTGTCTGTCGCGCTTATCCGCGCGTTTCGCCAGCCAGTCGCCCAGCACCTGAACGACCTGCACCAGAATAATCAGCGCCACCACGGTGACGATCATGACCTGGGTTTCATAGCGGTAATAACCAAAGCGAATCGCCAGGTCGCCTACCCCACCGCCGCCAACGATTCCGGCCATCGCGGAGTAACCGATCAGACTCACCAGCGTTATCGTCAACCCACGCAGCAGACCCGCGCTCGCTTCAGGTAACAGAACGGTGCAGATGATGCGCATCGGGCTGGCGCCAAAGGCTTCCGCCGCTTCAATAATGCCTTTATCGACTTCGCGCAGTGCGCTGTCGACCAGACGGGCATAAAAAGCGATTGCCGCCACCGAGAGCGGAACCGACGCCGCAATCGGCCCAATGGTATTTCCGAGTAAAAACTGTGTGAGCGGCAGCAGCAGCACCAGCAGGATCACAAACGGCACCGAACGGATGATATTCACCAGCACGGAGCTGAGCAGATACACAAAACGGTTTTGCCAGAATAAATGCCGGTCGGTGACGAAAATAAGAAAACCGAGCGGCAGACCGCCAATAATCGCCAGCACCGTAGAGATACTTAGCATCTGAAAGGTTTCATTAAACGCCAGCGTCAAATCAGGCAATAAATCATCCACGAATCACCTCCACCTGTGCCGTGCGTTGACGAATATGTTCCACGGCGACATCCACCGCAGAAGGGTTATGCGGCGCGGTCAGTTGCACCACCAGAATCCCCAGCGCACGCTCGCCGATATATTCAATTTTGCCGTGCAGAATGTTCACCGCCACACCAAATTTAACCGCGACTTCTGACAACACTGGCTGTTCCGCCGAATCGCCGATGAACAGAATTTTCAGCAACTGGCCAGGCAAATGCTGGCGCAAGCGTTCGGGTAGCGTCAGATTGAGGGTATGCGACACCAGTTGCTGCGTGAAAGCGTGCTGCGGGTGAGCAAAAACGTCAAACACCTCACCGGACTCCACCACCTTGCCGCCGGACATCACCGCCACACGATCGCAAATCGATTTGATCACGTTCATCTCGTGAGTGATCAGCACGATCGTGATCCCCATTTGTTGGTTGATCTGCTTAAGCAATGCCAGAATAGTGGCCGACGTTTCCAGATCCAGCGCAGAGGTCGGTTCATCACACAGCAGCACATCCGGGTGATTGGCAATCGCACGGGCAATACCAACGCGCTGCTTTTGCCCGCCGCTGAGCTGCACAGGAAAGCGGTTCGCCTTGTCAGACAGCCCCACCAGCGTCAGGATTTCGCTGACGCGTGGGCCAATTTTACTGCGCTCCCATCCGGCAGCCTTCAGGCTGAAAGCGACGTTTTGCGCCACGGTACGGGTATGCATCAGATTAAAATGCTGAAAAATCATCCCAATACGCTGACGGGCTTTACGTAGTTGCGCCCCTTCCAGCGCGGAAATTTCTACGCCGTTAACCTTTACGCTTCCCAGGCTTGGTCGCGTTAAGGCGTTCAGGGTGCGCAGCAGCGTACTTTTCCCCGCGCCGCTGGTCCCGACAATGCCAAATATCTCACCTGCGCCTATGCGCAAGCTGACGTCATCAACCGCCCGGGTTGATGGTCCACGGCCTGCGCTAAAATCCACGCAAACCTTTTCTATCTCAATCATAGCCACCTCAGAAATGCGAAAAGGGCAGTCGCCGCTGCCCCTGTTAACCTTGTGCGCAGCGATTATTGGGCTGCCGACATCCATTCCGGTTTCTGGAAGGCGCTGTAAATATTTTGCGGATCGTCGATCACCGCGCGATACGCCGGAGATTTCACCGCCGCCACAATATCTTTCGCGAACGGTTTATCTGCATCTTCACTGCGTACCGCTATGATATTTTTCAGATTTTCGTCAAGATGCTCTTGCTTGATGGCACTGGCGAGATCCAGTTTCGCCGCCACGGCAAAGTTACCGTTGACCAGCGCGCCGGTCACACCGTCCAGGGTACGCGGCAGTTGTGCCGCTTCCAGCGGTTTAAACACCAGCCCTTTCGGGTTGCTGGCGATATCGCGCTCAGAGGCTTTAGTCGGATCGATAGTGTCTTTGATGGTAATAAGGCCAATAGACTGCAGGAAACGCAGACCGCGAGCCAGGTTGGTTGGATCATTGGAAAGCGTGATCACATCCCCTTTTTTTAACTCATCCAGGCTTTTGATTTTATGTGAGTAAAAACCCATCCCGGCCGTCGGAACCACAATCAGCTTGCTCAGCTTCAGTCCTTTATCAGCGGTGAATTTGTCAAAGTAGAGCGAGTGCTGGAACAAGTTGGCATCAATACTGCCGTTGGAAAGCGCCATGTTCGGCTGCACGTAGTCGCTGAATTCGCGCACCACTACCTTATAGCCTTTCTCTTTCAGCGTAGGGGCAATGGCCTGTTTCACCATATCGCCGTACGGACCAGGTGCGACGCCAAACACGATGGTATGCGGGTCACTGTTCGCATGAGCAAGTTGTAATCCACAGGCCAGTAACAGCGCTCCGGTCGCGACGCGTAAACTCTGACGCAATCCCATAATTTCTCCATTTTAACGTTGTGGTGTCATGTCTCACGCCGTTCTTGCGGCGTTGTTCTTGTTGGCCTGTTAACAGGCTGATTGTTAACATGACACAGATCACAACCTGCTGTCCTTGAAATTATTTCATGATGTTGCGGGATATGTCGTTGAATGTACGTTGAAGGTACTAATGTGTTTTTCAGCAAAGGATAGTAAAAAACCGGATAACCTTCTGGTTACCCGGTTTTGGCAGGGAAATTGACTTAGAAGTCGTAACGCAGACGAACCAGGTTCATATCACCCAGATTGTCGGTGCTGGAGGTGAAGACGTGTTCGTAATCCACACGGAAACCGTAGTCCAGCTGGAAGCTGATACCCACACCATTGTCGGTACGCAGGTAGTTACGACCATTCACGTATTCAATACGGTCGCCCATAACGTAGGGTTGAACGGATTTCAGCGCATACTGACCAACCGGGAAGGTGTAACCCGCGAAGTATTCCAGACCCCAGGCATCACCGGCAAAGTAATCGTTAACGGAGACTTTTTTGGTGGTCATGAAGTTTTGATACCAACCGCCGCCCATCGAGAAGGTCCAGTTGTCCGGTTTCCAGCTCAGCGCGGTACCGACGATGTTTTGATCGTAGGTTTTGCTGGTGTCGCCACGCATTTCCGCGCGGGTGTAGTTCCACGCCGTACCCCAGGTCAGGTCATCGGTGATGTGATAATCCACACCCAGCGAGCCACCGCCTTTACGCTTGTAGCGCAGACCGTTGTTCGGGTTGTAATCATCGCTGAACAGATAAGACGCGTAGAGATCAACATCGCCAACCGTTTTCTTATACTTCAGTGATTTACGCGTACGATAGGAACCGTCATAGTCGCCATTGATACCGTTACCTGGTGCCTGACCGATCATGTCGTAGTCCCAGATATCCGTTTTCGCACCAACCACATCATAGTAAATGCTGTTCTGTTGACCGAAGGTCAGCGTACCCCAGGTCGCGCTCTTCAGACCGGTGTACAACATACGACGCGTGGTATCGTTGGCGCCGTTAGCATAGTGATTATCCCAGTTGAACATTGCCGGGAAGTTTACGCCCAGCTCGTAATAACTCACCCAGCTGATGTCATCAAACAGATAGTAATCAGCGGCGAAGCGAAAACGCGTCCCACCGTCGAAGCCATTACGCTTGTAGCCATTCTTACCATCGTCACCAGCCATATTCTGGAACTGCGGACGAATACTCCCGCCGACGGTGAAGTTAAGACGGCTCAGCGGGTTGCCCGCCTGTGGATCTTGTTTCAGGACCGTGATTTCCGCCTGGGAGGCGAACGTCGTTAATGCCACTGCTGCGCCGATCGATACCGCCAGCGCCGTTTTTTTTATAGTCATTATTTGTACCTTGATAGATAGCCTGCCAATTATTCAGCATACAAATATTAACGTTTATTAATACACTCGTGTTGTCGGGTTTTTATTGTTCTGTGCTGTTAAATATCAATGAGTTATCAATTTGTGCTACATAGATAAAAAACGCACCGATTTAAAAAACCGGTGCGTAATCATCACGAATATGAATTAACTACTGAATTGACGGAACAGCGCTTTGCCTTTTAGCAGACGTGAACCGAGCCATCCGCCGCATAACGAGAGCAACAATGCCCCACAAAGCGGCAACACGACCCACAGTCGCCAGTCTGGCTCCCACGGAAAATCAAACACTCGGGTTTGCAGCACCGCCAGTGCGGTTTCCGCACCGATGGCAGCCACCAGTCCGGCGACCATCCCGAGCATGGCGAACTCGCACCATAGCGTGGTACGCAGCAGCTTCTTACCCGCGCCCAGCGTGCGCCAGACCACCAGTTCCTGATGACGCTGACGCATTCCGACCTGGACCTGCGCCAATAGCAGCAACATACCGCAAGCGGTAACCAGTACCACCATCACCTCCAGTGCCCGGCTCACCTGCTCCAGCACCTGGCTCACCTGTTTGAGGATTGCGCCAATATCCAGCAGGCTGATAGTCGGGAATTCGCGGTTAAGCTGCGTCAGCATGCCATTGCCGTTCTCCCAGCGAAAGCTGGTTAACCAGCTTTGCGGCTGAGCGTCCAGCGCGCCGGAGGGAAAGATAAAGAAGAAGTTGGGGCGCAGGCTTTCCCAGTCCACTTTGCGCAGACTGCTGACCGTGGCGCTGAAATCCTGGGTATCGCCCATAAAGGTCACCCGATCGCCAAGCTTGACGTTCAGCCGTTTCGCCAGCCCCTCTTCCATCGAGACTTCGCCCGCTTTTGGCGGCCAGCTTCCGGCAACGATCGGGTTATGATCCGGTCGGGTATCCTGCCAGGTCAGATTAAGCTCACGGTTCAGCGCCTCATCGTGATTGCCTTCGGTCGGCTTCTCATTGATCGCCGTCAGACGCGCCCGCACAATCGGATAGAACGATTCCGGGATCACCTGATGCTCAGCCAGGAAAGCCTTGAGTGGAACCACCTGTTCGGTGGCAATGTTGATGAGAAAATAGTTCGGGCTTTCCGGCGGCATTTGCTGCTGCCAGCGGTCGAGCAGGTCGCCACGCAGTACCAGCAGCAGCGCCAGCAACATAAAGGAAAGCGAAAATGCCGACAGCTGACTGAGCGTTGACCACGGCTGGCGCAACAGCCGACTGACCGCTAAACGCAGCGGCAGCGAGGTGAGCGTCAGACCACGCAGCACGTTGAGCAGCATCCAGCCGAGCCCCCCGCACAAAAGCGCCAGCACTACCGCTCCGGCCAGCACGGCCCACAGCAGCGGACTTCCGCCCATCAGTCCGGCGAGCAGGGCAATCACGACTATCAATACCACCGGCAAATAAAACTTCAGCGGCCAGACGTTTGCCACCACGTCACGACGCAGTACCCGCAGTGGCTGAGTCGCCAGCAGCAAACGGTAAGGGCGTAACCCCACCAGCAGAGAAATGACCGTCATGGTGCCTAATGCCCATAGCCACGGCCAGGGACTGGCAGGCGGCAGTTCGCCGGGCAGTACCGGCTTAAGTAATACCACCAGCACGCGTTCAAACAACAGCCCGAATACCCCTCCGGTCACGCCAGACAGCACCAGCACCATCAGCCATTGACCAACAATTAGCCTGCGCAACTGTGCTCTGCCCGCGCCAAGGGTTTTCAGAATAGCCACCAGATCGTAACGACTGCGGCAGTAATGGCTCATCGCCACGGCAACCGCAGCGACCGCCAGCAGCAGCGTTAGCAGCGCCGACAGCAGCAGGAACTGTTGCGAACGCTCCAGTGATTTCCCCAGCGCCCCTTCATCCTGCTCCAGCCCATACCAGCGCTGTTCAGGCTTTAACTGCGGGAGCAGCCATTTTTCATAGGCTTCCAGTTGCTGCGGTGTCCCGCCAAATTTATAGCGCCAGGTCACACGGCTCCCCGGCTGGACCGCCGCCGTTTTTTTGACATCCGCCATGTTCATCATCAGGCGCGGCGCTATCTGAAACGGATTAAAACCGGCGTCCGGCTCCTGCACCACTTCCCCGGCGATGCGCAGCGTGGCATCACCCACGTCGATGGAATCACCGATTTTTAAGTTCAGCAACGCCATCAGACGCGGAGCCAGCAGCACCGAGCCAGGCTGAGGTTTCAGTCCCGGCGGATTGGTTTGCAACGTGCCATACATCGGATACACATCATCCACCGCTTTGACGTTCGCCAACTGCGGCGTATCCCGGGCAAAGGTCATAGTGGCAAAGGTCAGCTGTTCGCCCACTTTCAGGCCACGCTGTCGCGCCTCGTCAATCCACGCTTTCGGCACGGTACGCGAACTTTGTAGCGACCGATCTCCCGCCATAAACTCACGGCTTTGCTGGCTCAGCCCTTTTTCCATACGATCGCTGATATTGCCCAGAGCCAGCACGCAGGCCACGGCCAGGCTCAGCGCCAGCCAGACAATCAGTAATGAAGGCGAGCGCCATTCGCGCCAGAACCAGCGTGCAATCATGCCTCCTCCTGCAACTGTCCGTTCACCAGGCGTAAACGCCGATCGCAACGCGCCGCCAGTTGAGAATCATGGGTCACCAGAATCAGGGTGGTGCCATGTTCCCGGTTCAGAGAAAACAGCAGGTCGGCGATTTTGTCTCCGGTCTGGCGGTCCAGATTGCCCGTCGGTTCATCGGCAAACAGCACGTCAGGGCGACCGTTAAACGCCCGCGCCAGCGCCACGCGCTGCTGCTCCCCACCGGAAAGCTGGGCCGGAAGATGATCAAGACGTTTTCCAAGCCCCAGTTGCTCCAGCAACGTTTTTGCCCCGTCGCGACTTTTTCCGCTGTTTTCGCCGCGCAACAACGCGGGCAACTCGACGTTTTCCAGCGCGTTTAGGGTCGGAATTAACATGAATGACTGGAAGACAAAACCCACGTGTCGCGCCCGCAGCTGTGCCCGGGCTTCTTCATCCATGGTGTGCAGCGCCTGCCCCACCAGGCTGACTTCACCGCTGGTGCCATCGTCCAGCCCGGCGAGGATCGCCAGCAGTGTGGATTTTCCTGAACCCGACTCGCCAATCAGCGCAATGGTCTCGGCGCGTTTGACAACCAGTTCAACTCCGGTAAGGATGGATAGCTCATGATCACCCTGACCGACGGATTTCTTAAGATGATGAACTTCAACAATGTTTTCCGCTGGCATTGGCCTTTCCTGTTCCTGGTCCTGTTAACTTTCCGCGCCGCCGCAGCGGACACGTTATTAATTCTGGGTGACAGCCTGAGCGCCGGATACCGTATGTCCGCCAGCGCCGCGTGGCCTGCGCTACTTAATGATAAATGGCAAACCAAAACGCCGGTGGTGAATGCCAGTATTAGCGGCGACACCTCGCAGCAGGGTCTGGCCCGTCTGCCTGCATTACTGAAGCAGCACCAGCCGCGCTGGGTGCTGGTCGAACTTGGCGGCAACGACGGTCTGCGCGGTTTTGCGCCTGCGCAAACCGAACAAACCCTGCGCACGATTCTGCAGGATGTGAAAGCAGCAAATGCCGAACCGCTGCTGATGCAAATTCGTCTGCCGGCAAACTACGGTCGCCGTTATAATGAAAGCTTTAGCGCGATTTATCCAAAACTCGCCAAAGAGTTTGATATACCTCTGCTGCCCTTTTTTATGGAAGAGGTTTATCTGAAACCCCAGTGGATGCAGGATGATGGTATTCATCCTAACCGTGACGCCCAGCCGTTTATTGCCGACTGGATGGCGCAACATCTCACTCCTCTAGTAAATCACGACTCGTAAAACAACGGAGATCCTGACAGGTAAAGTTATGCAAAAATCGGTCTTAATAACAGGATGTTCCAGCGGAATCGGTCTGGAAAGCGCGCTTGAGCTAAAGCGCCAGGGTTTTCAAATTCTGGCAGGCTGTCGCAAACCTGACGATGTGGCGCGTATGAACAGCATGGGATTCACCGGCATATTGCTGGATCTGGATTCACCCGAGAGCGTAGATCGCGCGGCTGATGAGGTGATCGCCCTGACCGATAATCGTTTGTATGGGATCTTTAACAACGCCGGATACGGCGTCTATGGCCCACTGCCCACCATCAGCCGCGAGCAGATGGAACAGCAGTTTTCCGCCAACTTCTTTGGCGCACATCAGCTTACCATGCGCCTGTTACCCGCCATGCTACCCCACGGCGAAGGACGAATTGTGATGACCTCGTCGGTAATGGGATTGATCTCAACGCCGGGGCGCGGGGCCTATGCCGCCAGCAAATATGCGCTGGAAGCCTGGTCCGACGCGCTGCGTATGGAGCTGCGCCACAGCGGGATTAAGGTCAGCCTGATTGAGCCTGGCCCTATTCGCACCCGCTTTACCGAAAACGTCAACCAGACCCAGAGCGATGCTCCCGTGGAAAACCCCGGAATTGCCGCGCGTTTTACGCTGGGGCCACAAGCGGTTGTCGCCAAAGTGCGTCATGCGTTTGAGAGCGACAAACCAAAGCTGCGTTATCCGGTTACGCTGGTGACCTGGGCAGTTATGCTACTGAAGCGCCTGTTGCCAGGCCGCATAATGGACAAAATTTTACACGGTTGAGTTGAAGCACGCGCGTCAGCCCCCATGTAACAAGAAATCGACAAAAGAGAGTAACTCCATGTCCACACAGAATATTGTTAACATTAACGAATCGAACCTCCAGCAGACCCTTGAACAGTCGATGACCACGCCGGTCCTGTTCTATTTTTGGTCTGAGCGCAGCCAGCATTGTCTGCAATTAACGCCGGTACTGGAGAGCCTTGTTGCTCAGTACAACGGTCAGTTTATTCTCGCCAAGTTAGACTGCGACGCCGAGCAGATGATCGCCTCCCAGTTTGGTCTGCGCGCGATCCCCACGGTTTATCTGTTCCAGAACGGTCAGCCGGTAGATGGATTCCAGGGCCCGCAGCCGGAAGAGGTTATTCGCGCGCTGCTGGAGAAAGTGTTACCGAGCGAAGAAGAGTTGAAAGCGCGCCAGGCGATCGAGTTCATCGAAGCCGGCAATCACGCTGATGCGCTGCCGCTGCTGAAAGAAGCCTGGCAGATCTCCAATCAGAGCAGCGAAATTGGCCTGCTGCTGGCGGAAACGCAAATCGCCCTGAACCGTTCTGACGAAGCCGAAGCGGTACTGAAAACTATCCCGTTGCAGGATCAGGACACCCGTTATCAGGGCCTGGTGGCACAGATCGAACTGCTGAAGCAGGCGGCTGATACGCCTGAAATCCAACAGTTGCAGCAGCAGGTCGCCAGCAATCCACAGGATGCGGCGCTGGCAACTCAACTGGCCATTCAGTTACACCAGGTCGGACGTAACGAAGAATCGCTGGAATTGCTGTTCAGTCACCTGAAGAAAGATCTCACTGCAGCCGACGGTCAGGCGCGTAAAACCTTCCAGGAGATCCTTGCCGCACTGGGCACCGGCGATGCGCTGGCCTCGAAATACCGCCGCCAGCTGTACGCGCTGTTGTACTAATCCGCTGCATTTGCCTGATGGCGCTTGCGCTAATCGGGCCTACAATCTCCCCGTAGGCCCGCGCCATCCGGTACTCCATTAGTTTTTTTTCAAATGCGTCACCACCAGTTGGTGACGTGAATTATAGAACTTCCGATAGGTCAGGTAGCAGGCGATAATGGTTGACAGACTGGCAGTCGAAAGCAGCATAAACGTCACCATAATCTGATACTTAATCGCTTTTACCGGATCAATACCTGCAAAGATCAACCCGGACATCATCCCCGGTAAACTCACCAGTCCCACGGTCTTCGCTGAATCGATCGTCGGGATCAGCGAAGCGCGAATACTGTCGCGAATCAGCGGCGCGGAGGCCACTTTCGGCGTCGCACCGAGGCTGAGTTTTTCCTGAATTTGCTGCTGTTCGCTGTTAAACCGCTGCCCCAGATTGTTGTAACACAGCCCTACCGCAACCATCGCATTGCCTGCAATCATGCCGGAAATTGGGATCACCTGCATTGGGGTAAATTCGATAGAGCCTGACAGAACCAGCACCGCCAGCGTTAACCCCGCCCCCGCCGTGATGGCGATAAATGACGAGAGAAAAGCTTTATCAATATATTTACTGCGCTTTTGCGCGTTATAGGCCGCGTTGAAACAGATAAATAGCACCATCAATAAGGTCAGAATGCTGTGGTTAACGCCGAAAATATATTTCAGCACATAGCCAACGATAATAAGCTGAACCACCGCCCGGCAAACGCTCCAGAGAATATCTTTTTCCAGCGCCAGTTTTTCTTTGTTGCTGATCAGTATCGCGACCACCACCAGCATCATCGCTAACGCCAGTGATTCATTGGTAATATTATGCTCGTTCATTGCTTACTTCCTGCATTTCCCCGGCGTGCGGTTGAAGGGTTATGACATTATCCGCATGATTAATTTCATCTTTGTCGTGCGTCACCCACAACACAGCAATATTCTTATCGCGAACATAGTGGTGAATTAATTCGTTCACATTCCGTTTATTGGCTTCATCCAGCGCGCTGGTAATTTCATCAAGCAGCAGGATTTTTGGCAGAAACTGTAAATTACGAATTAACGAGACGCGTTGCTTTTCGCCGCCAGACAGCTCATTGATGTTTTTTTTGAGGATCGTTTCGGGTAGCTCAAAACGGGCCAGATCGGCAAGAAACACATCCGGATCCGGACGTTTATCGCGGATTTGCCAGGGGAAAATGAGGTTGTCGTAAACGGTGTCACCAAACAACGCGGGCGTTTGCGCACAATAAGAAACCTGCTGGCGATATGTTTCAGGCTTAAGAGTGTTTATCTCCTTGCCCTCAAAGAGAATTTCACCGGCAGTCGGGCTAATTAATGACGCCACTATCTTGAGTAACGTACTTTTACCGCAACCAGACTGGCCGGTAATCAGCTTAAATTCTCCGGCCCGGAGATTAAAACAGATGTTATTGAGAACCTGCGTCGCCCCTGCCTGCCATGCGACATTTTTTAACTGAAGCAGAATGCTGCTTTCTTCCATTACCAATCCCTTTTTTACCTCTTTCGTGCAGACAGTCTATCCCTGTAATTTATTATAGGGGAGCCCACCCTGATAAATCGGGTATAATTTGACTAATGAGGCAGTAAAGGACAACACAACAGGAGGTTTCATCAATGCTCATTTTTATTCCTATTCTCATTTTTGTCGCGCTGGTCATCGTCGGTGCTGGCGTCAAAATCGTCCCGCAGGGATATCAGTGGACGGTCGAGCGTTTTGGCCGTTACACCAAAACCCTGCAACCGGGTTTAAGCCTTGTTGTACCGTTCATGGACCGCATCGGTCGTAAGATCAACATGATGGAACAGGTGCTTGATATCCCCTCTCAGGAAGTCATCTCCAAAGACAACGCCAACGTCGCGATTGATGCCGTCTGCTTTATTCAGGTGATCGACGCGCCAAAAGCGGCTTATGAGGTCAGCAACCTGGAACTGGCGATCATCAACCTGACCATGACCAACATTCGTACCGTTCTCGGCTCGATGGAACTCGATGAAATGCTCTCCCAGCGCGACAACATTAACACGCGCCTGCTGCATATCGTTGACGAGGCCACGAATCCCTGGGGCATCAAAATCACCCGTATTGAAATCCGCGATGTGCGTCCCCCAGCAGAACTTATCGACGCCATGAACGCGCAGATGAAAGCCGAACGAACCAAGCGCGCCTATATTCTTGAAGCGGAAGGGATCCGTCAGGCAGAAATCGTCAAGGCCGAAGGTGAGAAACAGTCGAAAATCCTCAAAGCGGAAGGTGAACGCCAGTCGGCATTTTTACAGGCTGAAGCGCGTGAACGTTCCGCAGAAGCCGAGGCCCGCGCGACGCAGATGGTTTCGGAGGCAATTGCCGCCGGGGATATTCAGGCCGTGAACTACTTCGTGGCGCAGAAATACACCGAAGCGCTGCAGCACATCGGTTCGTCGAATAACAGCAAAGTGGTGATGATGCCGCTGGATGCCAGCAGCCTGATGGGGTCCATTGCCGGGATAGCCGAACTGGTGAAAGACAGCGCCAGCGAACGGAAAAAATCATGATAGCGATGATTCTGGTGCACCCGCACATCTTCTGGCTCAGCCTCGGCGGTCTGCTACTCGCCGCCGAGATGCTGGGCGGTAACGGCTATCTGCTGTGGAGCGGCGTGGCGGCGGTGATTACCGGCCTGGTGGTGTGGCTCATCCCGCTTGACTGGGCGTGGCAGGGGGCGATGTTCGCCGTACTCACCCTGCTGGCGGCCTGGCTGTGGTGGAAGTGGCTGGCAAGGCGTGTACAAGATCAGAAACCCGCCGACAGCCATCTTAACCAGCGCGGGCAGCAGTTGGTTGGCCGTCGATTTATTCTGGAAACCGCCCTGGTCAATGGCCGCGGACACATGCGCGTCGGCGACAGCTCATGGCCCGTCAGCGCCCGCGACGATTTGAGCGCCGGAACGCAGGTTGAAGTTATTGCCGTTGAGGGAATTACCCTGATTATTACAGCGGTATCACACTAAAAAGACAGGAAATAAGACTATGGTCAGGAAGACACCCCTTGCCTTTGCCCTTTGCTCATTATTGGTCGCCGCCCCGCAGGTATTCGCCTCTTTCGATATGGAAGACTGCAAATGGAGCGACGACAGCTGCCTGCTGAAAGGCACGCCCACCTTCAATCCGGAAAACGACAGCCGTGATAACCTGCTGCGGCTGCTGAGCCAGGAGAAATCATTTGCTCTGCCGGTGCAGTCGATGCCGGCGGACATCACCCGCTCCCGCGATTTCTATTTTGCGTATCATCCGCAGTGGGATGACATTGCCCCGCAGCCAGCCGCAGCGCAGGTATCTGCCGAAGACAGCCCCCTGTCCCGACAGATAGCCGAACTGAACATTAGCGCAGACGAAATAAACGTCAACGACGCTGAGCTTGAGAACCGTCATGTTTCGAACAATACCGCGAGCGTCAGCGCGTTTTTTGCCGCACTGCTGGCCGACTCAACGTTAACGGCAAATCAGCGTCAGGCCCTGGCCCAGGCGCGCACAGGACTGTTATCCGGGGCAACCCGCGAACAGATTGAGTCATCGCTTGCCACTCTCCCGGCAGATTCTCCAGCTCAGTCCTACAAAAGCTATCTGGCAGCGGCCGCCAGTTTTTATGCCGGTGATTATGCCAGCGCCGAACAGGATTTCGCTCAGCTAGCCAAAAGCGATCGTCCGTGGCTGGCTGAGACCGCGCAATACATGCTGATACGTGCGGCGTTGAACAAAAGCAGCCAGAACAGCGTGGGCGAGTACGGCGATTTTGATATCACAAAAATTAACCGCGAGGACGCTTCTCAGGCTCAGACGCTGGCGCAAGCCTATCTGCAACACTACCCGCAAGGCCTGTACGCCGCTTCCTCGCACGGTATGCTGCGTCGTATCAACTGGTATTTACAGGCGTGGCCGCAATTGGCGGGGTTGTATGAGCAGACGCTTCAGCAATCGGCTGACGCACAGCAACTGCGTGAGATCGTCATCGAATAC
Source organism: Citrobacter sp. RHBSTW-01044 (assembly GCF_013781945.1). Lineage (NCBI taxonomy): Bacteria > Pseudomonadati > Pseudomonadota > Gammaproteobacteria > Enterobacterales > Enterobacteriaceae > Citrobacter > Citrobacter sp. RHBSTW-01044. Next base: position 3,615,066 of record NZ_CP056180.1, read on the forward strand.
GATAATGTCTACGGCATGGCGTTCTACGAACAGTCCGTGGTGGAGGCTTTCCCCGATGCGCCGCTTGTCAGCTATATCGAACTGCTGCGCGCGTTGCGCCTGAATAACAACAACAAACCAACGCTGACGCAGGCCCAGCTTGACGCCAGCAAACCGGTGTTTGAGCAGAGCCAAAAACTGCCGCTATGGCGCGATCTGCAGCTGAATCTGTGGCTGGCAATGGGCAACTACGCGGCGATTATTTCGGCAGTTACCCCAGCGCAGAAACTTCCGGCCCACGATACGCTGGCCTTCAGCGAACAGGTGCTGTACGGCGAAGCGCTGATGGGCCAGCAGAAATGGACCACGGCACGTGATTTCTGGCAGACATTGCTGAAGCTCAGCCAGGACAATGAACAGCAGCAGTATGTGCAGGCTAAGCTAGCCGCGACGCTGGTTTATAGCGGCGACGTGGCGGCAATTTTCGCCCCAGAAAGCGCAGTAACTAACCTGCGCTTTCGCTCGCAGGTGCTGAAAACCCAGGCCACGCCTGAACTACTGCGACAGCAAGCCGTCCACGGTCCTAATAACGAAGAGCGTACCATCGCCCTGCATACGCTGCTGGTGCGGGATCTTACTGAGCATCGCTTTGACGACTGGCTGAATGACAGAAAACTGGCCAACGCCATTACGCCGCCGGTCATTGGCGAAGCGTTTGATGACGTTAATCTGAGTATTTTCGACTGGAACGGAGACTCTGCCGAGAGCGGTTATACCTGTCGCAGCCTCAATGAAACGGTAACAGTTCTGAGCAAACAAGCGCATGATGCCCACGCCCTGAACTGCTTAGGCGAATTTTTCCGCACTACGCAAACCCACGTTGATTTATGGAAAAACAGTTCCGGCAACGATGTGCTTGAATCAGCAATCTCGCGCAAGAAACCGTTCGGCCAGTTCGACAGGCAAAGCTACTACCAGCAGGTGATCACATCGCCAAAAGCAGAGGTTGAAGATAAGAGCTTTGCGCTGTATCGCGCCATCATGTGCTATGCGCCGTCAGGCTCTAACGAGTGCGGCGGTGAGGAAGTGGATAAACTACAGCGTAAAGGCTGGTTCACCCAACTGAAAACGCAGTATCCGGGAAGTCCGTGGGCGCAAAAACTCAAATACTACTGGTAACTGCGCTGCTACTCGGCCAGGCACAGGCGGCGGAAATCGTCGCCGCCCGTGAACATCCGGCCTTCTGGCTATGGTCCGGAGTGAAGGCCAGTGACGAGCTGAAAAACGCACAAACAGTCTATCTGCATCAGGGCGAAGTCCTGGTTCGTTCAGGTAACGTGGTGTTCCAGCGTCTAGGACTGCCGGTTAATCGCCTGACTTTCCCCTCTATCTGGTTGACCGTGCGCTTTACCACACTCGACGTACCGGAGGAGATCCCGGCGCGCATCATACGCTTGATGCAACGCTGGCAGGCGGCCGGAAATCACGTCATCGGCCTGCAGGTTGATTTTGACGCGGCGACCCATCAGCTTGCCGATTACGCCCACTTTCTGCAGCAGTTACGCCAACGGCTACCGACCGAGTTTGCACTTGGCGTAACCGGACTACTGGATTGGGCAAAAACGGGCGACGTCGCCACGCTGAACGCGCTGGCGGTCGATGAACTGGTGGTCCAGAGCTATCAGGGACGTCACACGGTACCGAATTATCAGGCGTATCTGCCCGCCCTCAGTCGTCTGCGCATTCCATTTAAGCTGGGGCTGGTACAAAACGGTAGCCGGGACCCGCAGGCTGAAGCGCAGCTTGAGAAATCACCGTGGTACCGCGGCACTGTGGTGTTTATGCTTAATCCGCCACCCCGTTAAGCCTTCGCTTTATGGTGGCAGCAGCCGGAGAGATTATCAATAATCGGGCATTCAGCGCTGTCATCGCCAGGGCAACTCTCCGCCAGCGCCAACAAATGCAAGCGCATAGCCTGCAGCTCGCTGATATGGCGCTCAATGTCCGCCACCTTTTCTAACGTACGCTTTTTCACATCTGCGCTGTGACGTGCCGGATCGTTAAACAGGTTCACCAACTCGCCGCACTCTTCCAGGTTAAAACCAACCTGTCGTGCCTGTCGTAACAGCGTAAGCTCATTCAGATGCTGTTGGTTGTATGTGCGATAGCCATTTTCGCTACGCAGCGGCGGCGTCACTAACCCCTTTTCTTCATAAAAGCGTATCGCTTTGCTGGTTAAACCGGTTTTTTTCGCAACATCGCTAATATTCACATTTCCCCCGCTGATCTTGTTGGTACTGAGCCACATTATAGCCCACATTGCCGTAATCCTTTACCCAAGAACCCCGCGCATTTTCCACCATCACAGCGATGCACAAATCCTTTTAATTCACATTGTTATATCCGATTCAGATCACATTTCAGCATTTATTGACCACGCAAAATTGACTCAAATCAAAAGATGTATCGGTTCTGCACCTTTCATCTTGAACAAAGGGAAACAATTTTATATACAAACGCGAATGATAATGATGATCATTTACATTCAATAAAGGTTCTCTTATGTTGCCACGGATTAATCAAAGGCCATTTATTCTTTCAGCCCTGACATTATGCATGTCAGGCGCTACTTTTGCAGCGACCTCTCCAACACACGGTTCAACGTCCGACGAAGATACGGTGATCGTTACGGCTAACCGCACAGAAAGTAGTCTCTGGGATAGCCCGGCAACCATTCAGGTTATCGATCGCCAGACGCTACAAAACTCCACCAGCGTTTCTCTTGCTGATGATTTACAAGATATCCCCGGCGTCGAAGTTACCGATAACGCTCTCGCAGGTCGGAAACAAATTCGTATCCGTGGCGAAGCTTCTTCGCGGGTGCTGATTTTGATAGACGGCCAGGTCGTCAGCTACCAACGTGCCGGACAAAACTACGGAGCCGGTTTACTGATTGACGAATCCGCGCTGGAACGCATTGAAGTGGTCAAAGGCCCTTATTCTGTCCTCTACGGTTCGCAGGCAATTGGCGGCGTCGTGAACTTTATTACCAAAAAAGGCGGCGATAAGCCTCTGGGTGGTAGCGTTAAGGCTGTTTATAACTCCGCAACGGCAGGATGGGAAGAGTCAGCGGCAGCCTGGGGAAGCATCGGTAACTTTGACTACCGTATCAATGGCAGCTATTCCGACCAGGGGGATCGCGATACACCTGACGGAAGATTGCCCGACACCAACTTCCGTAATAACGGCCAGGGAGTGTGGCTTGGTTACAACCTCGATCGCCACAAAATTGGACTCTCACTCGACCGTTATAAGCTATCCACTCAAACCTGGTTTGACGATCCCGAAGGTCAGTTCGACGACTTTAGCGTCAAAATTCCTAAGCTGGAACGCGAGAAAATCGGTCTTTTCTACGACTACGCGGCCGACGGGGATTACCTGAAGAATATCCATTTTGACGCATATACCCAGACAATAGAGCGCAAATTTGAAAACCGGGTCAAAACGACCCAGATTATCCCCAGCCCGATGATTAAAGCGCTGACGGTAAGCAATCAAACCAATACCAACGACAAACAACATACCCAGGGTGTAACGCTGCAGGGCAATATCTCCCTTCCGGCTAACAACACGCTGGTGATTGGCACTCAGTATCAGCATGACAAAATAAAACAGGACACGGACGGCAGTACGCGCCAGACCGCGGCTACCGGCTTCTTCGATACGCAAACCCGTACCCTGTCATATAACGAAGCGGAACAAAGCAACACCTCACTGTTCGCGCAAAACGACTGGCGCTTTGCTGATGACTGGACGTGGACCGTGGGCGCACGCCAGTACTGGCTGTCTTCGAAACTCAATCGCAACGATACGCAAACCATCCAAAGCAGCGGCACCACTTGGCAATCCACCGGGGGAAATTCCGTTCACGATGATGAACTGGTGACCTCGACCAGCCTGCGCTATTCCGGCTTTGAAGATCTTGAACTCCGGGCTGCATACGCCCAGGGCTATGTCTTCCCCACGCTTACTCAGTTGTTCATGCAGACATCCGCCGGCGGCAGCGTTACCTACGGCAACCCAAACCTGAAGGCTGAACACTCGAATAACTATGAGTTGGGCGCGCGGTATAAAGGGAATATGTGGCTGATTGACGGTGCTATTTATTACTCCGAAGCCAAAGACTATATCGCCAGTCTGGCCTGTTCAGGCCAACCCGTTTGCAACGGCAACACCACCTCTTCCCGCGGCGGCTATTACTACTACGACAACATCGATCGTGCCAAAACCTGGGGCATGGAATTAACCGCAGAATACAACGGCTGGGCGGTTTCACCCTACCTGAGCGGTAATCTCATTCGCCGTCAATACGAAGGCAACACCATAAAAACCTGGGATACCGGCGAACCCACGCTGACCGGGCGCGTTGGCCTGAAACATACCTGGTTGATGAATGTCGCTAACGTGACGTCCGATGTCTTTATTCGCGCGGCGTCCCGCGCCAAAGATAATACCGGCACCACGGAAATAAACTATCCAGGCTGGGCCACGCTTAACCTCGCATTCAACACCGAGTTTGGTCCGCAGGACCAGTATCAGGTCAACCTCGCGCTCAACAACCTGACCGACAAGCGTTACAGAACCGCGCATGAATCTATCCCAGACGCTGGTTTCAATGCCGCTGTTGGCTTTGCGTGGAATTTCTGACGATGAAAAAACTCATGATTGGCTTACTGAGCCTCGCCTGTGTTTTCAGCGCCCAGTCCGCTGACCGCCTGGTGGTGGCGGGCGGTTCGCTTAGCGAACTGATTTACGCCATGGGCGTCGGCAACCGGGTGGTTGGCGTCGATGAAACCACCTCGTACCCACCTGAAACTGCCGCACTCCCGCATATCGGCTACTGGAAGCAGTTAAGCAGCGAGGGCATTTTATCGCTGCACCCGGACAGCTTTATCACCTGGCAGGATGCAGGCCCTCAAATCGTTTTGGATCAGCTCCGGGCGCAGAAAGTTAACGTCGTTACATTGCCGCGCGTACCGGCCACCGTCGAGCAAATGTACGCCAACATTCGGGAGCTGGCTCAAACGCTGCGCATTCCTGAACAAGGTGAAGCGCTGGTCAATCGCCTGCATCAACGTCTGGATCGTGTTCAGCACAGCGTGGCGGCGAAAAATGCGCCGGTCAAAGCCATGTTCATTCTCTCCGCTGGCGGCAGCGCGCCGCAGGTCGCCGGCAAGGGCAGCGTTGCCGATGCCATTATGACCCTTGCAGGCGCACAAAATGTCGCCACCCACGCGCAGTATAAAAGTTACAGCGCGGAGTCGCTGATCGCCGCCAACCCGGAGGTGATCGTGGTGACGTCGCAAATGGTGGATGGCGATCTGGCTCGTCTGAGCGCGATTGCCGGTATTACCCACACTGCGGCCTGGAAAAATCAGCGCATTGTGGCGGTAGACCAGGCGCTGATTCTGGGTATGGGGCCTCGCGTCGCCGATGCGGTTGAAGCCCTGCACCAGCAATTCTGGCCTCACTAACTGGATTTATAAAAAAGAATGAAAACTGAACACTCGCTGGATCTCACCGCGCATTTTGCGCTTGAGGGAAGTCAGCCCTTTAAGGATCGCCGCGCCACAATGCCATGGCGCGGGGCGATCCCGATTGCCAAAGAGCTATTGTCACAAACCTGGCAGGATGTTATCAGCCAGCCTACCCCGCCGCGTAAACGGCTGGTGTACTTGCATATCCCTTTTTGTGCAACGCATTGTACTTTCTGTGGTTTTTATCAAAACCGGTTCGAAGAAGATCACTGCGCCCGCTACACCAACGCGCTGTTGCGCGAAATCGAGATGGAAGCCGATAGCGCATTACATCAGTCAGCCCCAATTCACGCCGTCTATTTTGGCGGCGGTACGCCTTCAGCGCTGTCAGCACGGGATCTGGGCAGAATCATCACCGCGCTGCGTGAAAAGTTACCGCTGGCACCGGACTGCGAAATTACCATTGAGGGACGAGTGCTCAATTTTGACGATGCGCGAATTGATGCCTGCCTTGACGCTGGCGCCAATCGGTTTTCGATCGGTATTCAATCTTTTAACAGCCGGATCCGCAAGAAAATGGCGCGCACCTCAGACGGCCCGACCGCAATTGCCTTTATGCAGGGGCTGGTAAAACGGGATCGTGCCGCCGTGGTATGCGATCTGTTGTTTGGTCTGCCAGGACAAGATGCAAAACTGTGGGGCGACGATCTGGCGATTGCCCGTGACATCGGCCTCGACGGCGTAGATCTTTATGCGCTGAACCTGATCCCCAATACACCGCTTGGCAAAGCAGTTGAAACCGGGCGCACAACCGTTCCCTCTCCCGCCGAACGTCGCGATCTCTATCTTCAGGGTTGCGATTTCATGGACAGCGCAGGCTGGCGCTGCATCAGCAACAGCCACTGGGCGCGTACCACGCGTGAACGCAATCTGTACAACCTGCTGATTAAACAGGGAGCGGACTGTCTGGCATTCGGCTCAGGCGCCGGGGGATCAGTCAATGGCTATTCCTGGATGGTCGAGCGCAATCTGACAACATGGCATGAATCTATCGCCGCCGGGAAAAAACCGCTAATGATGATGATGCGTACCGCCGAGCGTGGTTTCCAGTGGCGACACACTCTCCAGGCGGGCATTGAAACGGCCCGCGTTCCGCTGGATGAACTGACGCCTCATGCACAAAAACTGACCCCGCTACTGACCCAATGGCATCACGCAGGACTGACGCGAGATGCCAGCACCTGTGTGCGCCTGACCAATGAAGGGCGTTTTTGGGCGAGCAATATTTTGCAGTCTCTTGATGAACTTATTCAGGCACTTAACGCGCCGCGCATTGCGGTAGAACAACCATACCAGGAGTGAATTATGAGCCATGTCTCTTTACAGGATTTTTTGAAAACTGAACCGGACGGTACGCTGGAAGCTATCGCTGCCCAGTACAACACCACGCTGCTGGAGGTGGTGAAAAACCTCCCCTCCCCGACGCTGGTTTCCGGCGATCAATTTGATACCGTCTGGGAAACCGTCAGCGAATGGGGCAAAGTCACCACCCTGGTCCATACTGCTGATGTCATTCTGGAATTCACCGGTGAATTACCTTCCGGATTCCACCGTCATGGCTACTTCAACCTGCGCGGCAAAAAAGGCATGACCGGTCATATCAAGGCAGAAAACTGTACGCATATTGCCCTGATTGAACGCAAATTTATGGGAATGGACACCGCGTCCATTCTCTTCTTTAACCAGGCGGGTAGCGCAATGTTCAAAATTTTCCTCGGTCGGGATGAACATCGACAGCTACTGGCCGAACAGGTCAGCGCCTTTCACGCGTTGTCTTCATCTTTAAGGGAACATGCCTGATGGCTCCATGGCTCATTTTTGGTGCGGGTGGTAGCGGCGTCGGCGCGAAAACGCTTGAACTCGCACTGGCGGAACAACGTCCGGTGATTGCCGTCGTTCGCAACGCACAGGTCGCTGCTGGGTTGCAGGAAAAAGGTGTGCAGGTCTTCATCGGCGACGCCTGCGATAGTCAGGTCACCGCCTGTGCCTGTCGCGCAGCGGGTCAACATGCCACGGTGATCTCCTCCATGGGCGGCGCCCAGGATTATCTGGCGCACAGAACCGTCATTGATGAAGCAGAAAAAGCGGAGATCAAGCGCATGATTCTGGTGACCTCACTCGGCTGCGGTGACAGTTGGCCTTTTCTTTCTTCACGCGCAAAGGCCGCATTTGGTCAGGCTGTACGGGAAAAATCGTTGGCTGAAAGCTGGCTACAAACCAGTCGACTGGACTACGCCATTCTCCGCCCCGGCGGTTTGCTGAACGGTGCAGCCACCGGCCAGGCGCAACGAATACAGGCTCAGGAGTGTCACGGCTTTGTAATGCGTGCAGATGTTGCGAAGCATATTCACGAACTGGCCACTGCGCCGGCACTCAATAACCAGATTTACAGTTTGGTTGAGCCGGGACTGAAACCCGCGTAAACCCCTCACGGCGCGGGAACTCCGCGCCGCAAAGACGTTATGGAGCGTTACGTGCTTAAGGACTCGCTTTCTTCCGTCAGCATCCTGACGGGTCTTTCTCTTTTGCTGGTTGCTCTGATGCTCTTCGGTGCCAGCCAGGGAGCGCTGAACATTAGCTTCAGCGCCCTGTTCAACGACGAATATCGTGATATCTGGTTAAACATCCGCTTGCCTCGCGTGCTGCTGGCCGTTCTGGTCGGTGCTGCGCTGGCGACGGCTGGGGTCATCATGCAGGGACTTTTTCGCAATCCGATGGCCGATCCTGGCCTGCTTGGCGTCAGCAGCGGCTCCGCGCTGATGGTCGGCATCGCGATAGTTATCCCATTTTCGTTCCCCGTGGTGCTGGTGCTGTATGAGCAGATGATTTTTGCCGTCGCTGGCAGCATGGTGGTCTGCACGATTATTTTCCTGATAAGCCAGCGTCATAACCACGGTGGAATGATGCAACTGCTGTTAGCCGGTATCGCTATCAATGCCCTGTGCGGTTCGGCTATTGGCGTACTGAGCTATGTGGGCGACGAGCAGCAGCTACGTCAACTTACATTGTGGATGATGGGAAATCTCGGCCAGGCCCAATGGCCAACGCTGTTGGTTGCCAGCACGTTTGTTCTTCCAGCCATTGTTGTAACCATCTGCATGGCGGGAACGCTTAATTTACTGCAGTTGGGTGATGAAGAGGCGCATTACCTCGGCGTAAACGTCAAACGTAAGCGGCAGCAGTTGCTGTTGCTCAGTTCGCTCCTGGTTGGCGCTGCGGTTTCCGTCAGCGGCGTAATTGGTTTTATTGGCCTGGTGATCCCACATCTGATCAGAATGACGACCGGTGCCGATCATCGCTGGTTGATTCCCTGCTCTACGCTGGCCGGTGCCTGTTTACTTCTGATTGCCGACACGTTGGCCCGCACACTTGTTCAGCCAGCCGAAATGCCCGTTGGCCTGTTAACCAGCCTGATCGGTGGACCGTATTTCCTGTGGTTAATACTGCGTAGCCGGAGGGTGTCATGATCGTCGCTGAAAATCTGGTCTACCACATTCAGGGAAGACGACTGACCGACGACGTTTCCCTGACGCTACCTGATGGAGAGATCATCGCGATTCTTGGCCCGAACGGAGCCGGGAAATCGACGCTGCTACGTCAGCTTACGGGATATCTGCAGCCCCACAGTGGGCGTTGTAGCATGTTTGGCAAGCCGCTGGACAAGTGGTCAATCACCGAACTGGCAAAAACCCGTGCCGTGATGCGCCAGAATAGTCATATGGCCTTCCCGTTTAGCGTTCAGGAGGTCATTCGCATGGGCAGACATCCGTATCGTACGCGCAACACGGGCGATGAAACGGAGTACATCATGGCATTGTGTGATTGCCAGGCGCTGGCCGCACGCGATTACCGGCATCTCTCGGGAGGAGAACAACAGCGGGTACAACTGGCGCGCCTGCTGGTTCAGCTTTGGGAGCCCGAGCCTGGGCCGAAATGGTTGTTTCTTGATGAACCCACCTCCGCGCTGGATATTCACCACCAGCAGCACCTTTTTCGTCTGCTACGTCGTCTGGTGCGTGAACGGCAGTTTAACGTCTGCTGCGTCCTGCACGATCTCAACCTCGCGGCGCGCTATGCCGACCGTGTGGTATTGATGGAACGCGGCAGGATAGTTGATAACGGATATCCGCAGGATGTCCTGAAGCAACGGTCGCTGAACGCGCTGTACGGTGCCGATCTCACGGTCATAAATGAACCGGAGCATCGAACGCCGATTATCGTCCTCAATCAATAACAGACCGGGAACCCCTGACGTGGCGTTCCCGTTTTTCTCCCTTTACACCCTTTTTTCACCTTTTCTAAAAACGCCCTTGACCTTCCCCTTGCTGGAAGGTTTAACCTTTATCACAGTCAGTTAATCCTGCAAAAAAGGAGTTGGTTATGTCTCAAACAATCGATCTAACCCTGGACGGCCTGTCCTGTGGTCACTGCGTAAAACGCGTTAAAGAAAGTCTGGAACAACGTCCGGACGTTGAGCAAGCGGATGTCACCGTGACAGAAGCGCATGTTACCGGGAGCGCCAGCGCAGAAGCGCTGATTGAAACCATTAAACAAGCCGGTTACGGCGCGGAGTTAAGCCACCCAAAGGCTAAACCGCTGACGGAGTCATCAATCCCGTCGGAAGCACTGGCAGCGGTCCCTTCCGAGCTTCCGGCAGCTACGGCTGATGATGACAGCCAACAGTTGCTGTTAAACGGCATGAGCTGCGCCAGTTGTGTGACCCGCGTACAAAATGCATTGCAAAGTGTACCGGGCGTCACGCAGGCACGGGTAAACCTGGCGGAACGCACTGCGCTGGTAATGGGCAGTGCCTCCGCCGCAGATTTAGTACAGGCGGTTGAAAAAGCGGGCTACGGCGCAGAAGCGATTGAAGATGATGCTAAGCGTCGCGAACGTCAGCAAGAAACCGCCGTGGCAACCATGAAACGTTTTCGCTGGCAGGCAGCCGTCGCGCTGCTCCTGGGTATCCCGGTGATGGTATGGGGCATGATTGGCGACAACATGATGGTGAGCGACGACAACCGCAGCCTGTGGCTGATGATTGGTCTGGCAACGCTTGCCGTGATGGTTTTCGCGGGCGGTCACTTTTACCGCAATGCGTGGAAAAGCCTGATGAACGGCACCGCGACCATGGATACGCTGGTGGCGCTGGGTACGGGGGTGGCATGGCTCTATTCCATGAGCGTCAACCTCTGGCCACAATGGTTCCCGATGGAAGCGCGACACCTCTATTATGAAGCCAGTGCCATGATTATCGGTCTGATTAACCTCGGACACATGCTGGAAGCGCGGGCTCGCCAACGCTCGTCTAAAGCACTGGAAAAACTGCTCGATCTGACACCGCCGACCGCACGCGTCGTCACTGACGAAGGTGAAAAGAACGTGCCGCTGGCAGAGGTGCAGGCTGGAATGTTGCTGCGCCTGACCACCGGTGACCGCGTTCCGGTTGATGGCGAAATCACTCAGGGTGAAGCCTGGCTGGATGAGGCCATGCTGACCGGTGAGCCGATTCCACAGCAAAAAGGTGCAGGCGATAGCGTCCACGCCGGTACGGTCGTACAGGACGGTAGCGTGCTGTTCCGCGCCAGCGCTGTTGGCAGTCACACCACGCTGTCGCGCATTATTCGTATGGTGCGCCAGGCGCAAAGCAGCAAACCGGAAATTGGCAAACTGGCCGACCGCATCTCCTCGGTGTTCGTTCCGGTCGTGGTCGCCATTGCGCTGGTCAGTGCGGCTATCTGGTATTTCTTTGGACCGGCGCCGCAGATTGTCTATACGCTGGTAATCGCCACCACCGTCCTGATTATTGCCTGCCCTTGTGCGCTGGGTCTGGCAACGCCGATGTCGATTATTTCCGGAGTCGGGCGTGCCGCTGAATTTGGGGTGCTGGTACGTGATGCCGATGCGCTACAGCGCGCCAGCACGCTCGATACCATCGTGTTTGATAAAACCGGGACGCTAACTGAAGGCAAACCACAGGTTGTCGCCATCAAAACGTTTGCCAATACCGACGAAGCACTGGCAATTCGTCTGGCAGCGGCCCTTGAACAGGGTTCCAGCCACCCGTTAGCCAGGGCGATTCTGGACAAAGCAGGTGATGTCACGCTGCCGCAGGTCAACGGTTTCCGTACGCTGCGCGGTTTAGGCGTCAGTGGCGAAACGGAAGGTCACACGCTGCTGCTGGGAAACCAGGCGCTGCTCAATGAACAGCAGGTAGATACCACTGAAATGGAGGCTGAAATCACCGCTCAGGCTTCCCAAGGCTCAACCCCGGTACTGTTAGCGATTGACGGTAAAGCAGCAGCGCTGTTAGCGGTACGTGATCCTCTGCGTAGCGACAGCGTGGCAGCACTCCAGCGTCTGCACCGCGCCGGGTATCGTCTGGTGATGCTCACCGGCGACAACCCAACGACCGCCAACGCCATTGCCAAAGAGGCGGGTATTGATGAGGTGATTGCTGGCGTTCTGCCGGACGGTAAAGCCGAGGCGATTAAACGTCTGCAGAGCCAGGGGCGTCAGGTTGCCATGGTCGGTGACGGTATCAACGATGCGCCTGCGCTGGCTCAGGCTGACGTAGGGATTGCCATGGGTGGCGGCAGCGATGTGGCGATTGAAACCGCCGCGATTACGCTGATGCGCCATAGCCTGATGGGCGTTGCCGATGCGCTGTCTATCTCCCGGGCAACGCTGCGCAATATGAAGCAGAACCTGCTCGGCGCGTTTATCTATAACAGCATCGGTATCCCCGTTGCCGCCGGGATTTTGTGGCCGTTCACCGGAACACTGCTCAACCCGGTCGTTGCCGGGGCGGCGATGGCGCTCTCCTCCATTACCGTGGTGAGCAACGCTAATCGACTGCTGCGCTTCAAACCTAAAGAGTAAGCCTTTACCGGATGGCGCTCTGAACGGAGCCCCAAATCATTCGCATTGCCTCAAAGCTGCAAGTATAAAAACCCCAGGAGCATAGCCAACTATGTGACTGGGGTTTTTGCTCGCTGCCAATAAAGAGGCGGAGGGAATGATGAAGTGTATTTGCACCTTCCAGGACCACGCGCTAGCATGGAAGTCTACTTAGGGAGGCCGTATGGATCTGTTGTACCGGGTAAAATCATTTTTCACCGCGCTACGCGGCAACCACTATACCTGGCCTGCCATCGACATCTCCTTGCCCGGTAACCGCCATTTTCACCTGATTGGCAGTATTCACATGGGCAGCCGCGATATGGCGCCTCTGCCTGCCAAATTACTCAAAAAGCTCCAGCGTGCCGATGCGCTCATTGTCGAAGCCGATGTTTCCGGCGACGACGCGCCGTTTGCCAACCTTCCGACCTTTGCCGCACTGGAAGAGCGCATCAGCCCAGAGTTGCTAGATAATCTGCACAAAGTCACCGACGAGCTGGGTATTTCCCCTTCCCTGCTGTCTACCCAGCCGCTGTGGCAAATCGCCATGGTCTTGCAGGCAACGCAGGCGCAGCAGTTGGGGTTACGGGCGGAATACGGCATTGATTACCAACTACTGAATGCGGCAAAACAGGTGCATAAACCCATAATCGAGCTGGAAGGCGCATCCAGCCAAATCGAGCTGTTATGTCAGTTACCCGATAACGGACTGGCTCTGCTGGACGATACCCTGACGCACTGGCATACCAATGCCAGACTGCTACAACAGATGATGGGCTGGTGGCTTAAAACGCCGCCACGCAATAGCGAACTCACTCTACCCAATACTTTTAGCCAGTCGCTGTATGACGTTTTGATGCATCAGCGTAATGCGGCCTGGCGCGATCGACTCAGGGCGATGCCTGCCGGTCACTATGTTGTAGCCGTTGGCGCGCTGCATTTGTATGGAGAAGGAAATTTGCCGGAGATGTTACGGTAAAAAAATGGCCAATATTGCTATTGGCCCGTCAAAGAGGAATTTCATCATTATTATGATCCCGACGCTTAAAGCATCGGTGTAGTTCGATTGTCGCTCAAAGTCATCATCCTGCCAACACTATTGCGCAAGATGGTACTATTTTTTAGACAGACATCAGGCGTATGCTTGTGTCGTATTTTGTCTGGGCCAGGAAAATTGCTATGACACCCGCCGTTAAATTACTCGAAAAAAACAAAATTTCTTTCCAGATCCACACCTACGATCACGATCCGTCCGAGACGAACTTTGGTGACGAAGTGGTACGCAAGTTAGGTCTGAATGCGGACCAGGTCTACAAAACGCTACTGGTTGCCGTGAATGGCGATATGAAGCACCTGGCGGTTGCCGTTACGCCGGTAGCCGGTCAACTGGATCTCAAAAAAGTCGCCAGGGCGTTGGGAGCCAAAAAGGTCGATATGGCCGATCCGATGATCGCGCAGCGAACCACCGGGTATCTGATTGGCGGCATCAGCCCGCTGGGACAGAAAAAAAGATTGCCGACGCTCATCGACGCTCCCGCCCAGACGTTTGACACCATTTATGTGTCCGGCGGCAAACGCGGGCTGGATATTGAACTGGCAGCGGGCGATTTGGCGAAAATTCTGGATGCGAAATTCGCCGATATCGCACGCCGTGATTAATTGTCTTTTGCCCGGTGATACGGCGATTGAGCCTACTGCGATTACAGGGCGTGATTGGTGAAGACAGTTTGGACTCGGCCAGCGCGCAAGAACCGGAGCATAGAGGTAATAAGTAGAATTATTGGGCCGCCATGAAGGGCGGCCCGTAGGAGCGGATAAAATGATGCCCCAAATTGCCCTGTTACTGCCAGCTTACCTCACCCTTCGGCTCATACGCACCAGCATCGAGCGGTGAGTTCTTCTGCACGTACTCTTTCAGCACCTCCGCATCAATAAACCCGGTATTCACATAGCCAGGCTTGTTATCAATTCGCGGATAGCCATCGCCGCCGGTGGCATTGAAGCTCAGCGTTGCCATGCGATAGGTTTTGGCTGGATCAACGGGTTCGCCTTTAATTTTCAAATCGTTAAGCTTGCCGTCTTTCGCCACGAAGCTGACGTTGGCAAACTGCGGATAAGCCCCGGAATCCGGCTTCATTTGTGCCACGGCGGTCAGATAGTCAATCACCTCTTTCCCGCTCATGTCGGCGTACACCACGATGTTACCGAACGGCTGCACTTTCAGCACGCTCTTATAGGTGATATCACCGCCTTCGATGGAGTCACGGATACCGCCGCCGCTCATCACGCCAAAATCAGCGCTGGTTCGCGCCATTTGCGCAGCCAGCAGTAAATGCCCCATGTTGGTCTGTACGAAACGGACTTTGCTACGGTCGCCTTCGAGGCGCGCATTGACGCTACCAATTTTCACATCGAGCTGCGCTTTACCTTTATTCTGGAACGGCGTCAGCAGAGAAAGCATTTGCTGATTTTCTGCAATTTCCGGGGTGTAGAGTACGCGCTCACTTTTACCGTTGTCCCAGGTCACTTTTTTCTTAAGGTTGACGGGGATGAGCTGGTAGTTAACCATTTTCATTTCGCCATTGCGGAACTCAAAGTCCGCCCGCCCCACGTATTTCCCCCACTCATGCGCCTGCACAATCCAGATCCCGTTTTGCTTGTCTGGCGCACACGGCGTACCCGGTACGTAATCAACCTGCTTCTTGTTTTCCGCGGCCATACATACCGGATCCTGCGAGTGACCACCCACAATCATTGCCAGCGATCCCGCCGGCAGGCTGCGCGCCATTTCTACGTCGCCAGGCGCGTTCGAGCCGTGATTGCCATTGTCATAATGTCCCATATGGGTGGTCGCAATAATGATGTCCGGCTTTTCCCCCATGTTCAGTTCCTGGATAACCAGTTTGGCTTCATCAGCAGGTTTACGGAACTCAATATCGGTAAAGAACTCTGGGTTGCCAATTTTCGCCGTATCGTCAGTGGTTAAACCGAGTACGGCAATTTTTAAATCCTGGCGCTTAAAGATGGCCCACGGCTTAAACAAACGCTCGCCGGTGCTTTTCTGATAGATATTGGCCGAGAGAAACGGGAATTTGGACCATTTTTCCTGCTGGCGCAATACGCTAAGCGGATTATCAAACTCGTGGTTTCCGACCGCCATAGCATCATAGCCAATCAGGTTCATTCCGCGAAAATCAGGTTCCGCATCCTGCAGATCAGACTCCGGTACGCCGGTATTAATGTCGCCACCGGAAAGCAGCAGTACACTGCCTCCTTCCTCAGCCACCTCTTTACGAATACCGTCCACCAGCGTTTTTTGTGCCGCCAGCCCGTATTCACCGTATTCGCTGCGCCAGAAGTGACCGTGATGATCGTTGGTATGCAGAATGGTAATTTTGTAGGTTTTATCTTTTTCGTACGCCTGTGCAGGTTGACCTGCCAGCGCAAATGCGGCTAATAACGCCAGCGCCACGCCCCGTTTTAAAAACTTCATATTTCACTCCCTGACTCAATATCAACCGCCATACCCGTTATCCTTCAAATTACATGTGCGTTGGCTGCGCTCACTTCCCCCTGTCGCTTATGCAGTAAGCTCCTGGGACTCTCGCGTTTGCCGCCTACCTGTAAGTCGAATTAGTTCGGGCATAAAATTACAGCTACTGAAAATAATAGCCGAAAATGTTTTCAGAAATGAGACTTCCTTCAAACACCTTCCGCAGGTATGTTAGTCAGGTAATAATAACAAATTAGATTACCCTCATAATCGCAACCCAAACAGAAGTGACTTTCTATGGCAATAAGTGAACCAACCCAGCCAGTGGCTGGCGCGTCAGCGTCGGTTGCTAAAGCACGCACCTCATTTGGCATTTTAGGGGCAATCAGCCTCTCCCATCTGCTAAACGATATGATCCAGTCGCTGATCCTGGCGATTTATCCGCTATTGCAGTCAGAGTTCTCGCTGACGTTTATGCAGATAGGGATGATTACCCTGACCTTCCAGCTTGCTTCCTCACTGCTGCAACCGGTTGTGGGTTACTGGACGGATAAATACCCGATGCCGTGGTCGCTGCCCATTGGGATGTGCTTCACGCTGAGTGGGCTTGTTTTGCTGGCCATGGCCGGCAGTTTCCATATGGTCCTGCTCGCCGCGGCGCTGGTTGGTACCGGCTCTTCGGTATTTCACCCGGAATCATCCCGCGTGGCGCGAATGGCCTCCGGCGGTCGTCACGGTCTTGCCCAGTCAATTTTCCAGGTTGGCGGCAACTTTGGTAGCTCTCTGGGACCGTTACTGGCGGCTGTCATCATCGCGCCATATGGTAAGGGTAATGTGGCCTGGTTTGTGCTGGCTGCGTTATTAGCGATTGTCGTTCTGGCGCAAATCAGCCGTTGGTATGCCGCGCAGCACCGGATGAGTAAAGGAAAACCGAAAGTCGCCATCGTGAATCCGTTACCACGGAATAAAGTGGTGTTGGCGGTAAGCATCCTGTTGGTGCTGATTTTCTCCAAATACTTCTATATGGCGAGCATCAGCAGCTATTACACCTTTTATCTGATGCAAAAATTCGGATTATCGGTACAAAATGCCCAGTTTCACCTGTTTGCCTTCCTGTTTGCCGTCGCAGCCGGGACGGTGATTGGTGGACCATTGGGCGATAAAATTGGCAGAAAATATGTTATTTGGGGCTCTATCCTCGGTGTAGCACCCTTTACCCTCTTTTTACCCTACGCAACGCTGGAATGGACCGGGATTTTAACCGTGATCATTGGTTTTATCCTCGCATCGGCGTTTTCTGCCATTCTGGTCTACGCGCAGGAGCTGCTTCCTGGCCGTATCGGCATGGTTTCTGGGCTATTTTTCGGTTTTGCCTTCGGCATGGGCGGCTTGGGAGCCGCGGTGTTAGGGCTGATTGCCGACCATACCAGCATCGATTTGGTCTACAAAATATGTGCTTTCCTGCCACTACTGGGGATACTGACCATATTCTTACCTGATAACCGACATAAAGCGTGATTTCCTGACGGCCAAAAGTAAATTTTGGCCGTCAGACTTACAGTAGCCATCAGCCTTTGCCTCTCACATACCGCTGTACTTTTCCGATCCGTGCTTTTTTACGTCTAAAATCCTATTTTCATCAAAATTCAATAATTATTCACAAACAAAAACATCAAAATTGTCATAAACTATTACTCGTCGTTTGAGTTTTCAGGATTATCACAGCAACCAAAGGAGACGGAATGCATCACGCCACCCCGCTTATCACCACCATTGTCGGCGGCCTTGTGCTCGCTTTTATATTAGGCATGATTGCCAATAAACTACGTATTTCTCCTCTGGTGGGATATCTGTTAGCGGGCGTTCTGGCCGGTCCATTTACACCTGGTTTTGTTGCTGATACCAAGTTAGCGCCTGAACTGGCCGAGCTTGGCGTAATCCTGCTGATGTTCGGCGTGGGGCTGCACTTTTCGCTGAAGGATTTGATGGCGGTAAAGTCTATCGCCATTCCCGGCGCGATTGCCCAGATAGCGGTGGCAACGCTGTTGGGCATGGCGCTTTCAGCGGTGATGGGCTGGTCGCTGATGGTTGGGATCGTGTTTGGTCTGTGTCTTTCAACCGCCAGTACCGTGGTGCTATTGCGTGCGCTTGAAGAAAGGCAGCTCATTGACAGTCAGCGCGGGCAAATCGCCATTGGCTGGCTGATTGTCGAAGACCTGATGATGGTACTGACGCTGGTTCTCCTGCCAGCCGTCGCTGGAATGCTGGAAAAAGAAGATGTCGGCTTTGCCTCGCTGGCCGTAGATATGGGCATTACCATCGGTAAGGTGGTGGCGTTTATCGCAATTATGATGCTGGTTGGTCGTCGCCTGGTGCCGTGGATTATGGCCCGTAGCGCCGCAACCGGCTCACGCGAACTGTTTACCCTGTCAGTCCTCGCCCTCGCATTAGGTATCGCATTTGGCGCAGTGGAGCTGTTCGATGTCTCCTTTGCACTGGGGGCATTCTTCGCCGGCATGGTGCTGAACGAATCTGAACTGAGTCACCGTGCGGCGCATGACACCCTGCCGCTGCGCGATGCGTTCGCCGTACTGTTCTTTGTTTCCGTCGGGATGCTCTTTGATCCCATGATTCTGATTCAGCAACCGCTGGCGGTGCTGGGCACGCTGGCGATTATCATCTTTGGTAAATCCCTTGCCGCCTATTTCCTGGTGCGCCTGTTTGGTCACTCCCAACGCACAGCGCTCACCATTGCCACCAGCCTGGCGCAGATTGGTGAATTTGCCTTTATCCTGGCGGGTCTGGGCATGGCGTTAAACCTGCTGCCGCAGGCCGGACAGAATCTGGTGCTGGCGGGGGCGATCCTGTCCATCATGCTTAACCCGGTGCTGTTCGCGGTGTTAGAAAAATATCTCGCCAAAACAGAAACGCTGGAAGAACAGACGCTGGAAGAGGCTATTGAAGAAGAGAAGCAAATTCCGGTGGATATCTGCAATCACGCCCTGCTGGTTGGCTTTGGGCGCGTCGGTAGCCTGCTGGGCGAGAAATTGATGGCTGCGGGGATCCCGCTGGTAGTTATCGAAACCTCACGCACCCGAGTGGATGAACTGCGCGAGCGCGGGATCCGCGCGGTGCTGGGAAATGCCGCCAACGAAGAAATTATGAATCTGGCGCATCTGGATTGCGCACGCTGGCTGCTGCTGACTATTCCCAATGGCTATGAAGCGGGTGAAATTGTCGCTTCAGCACGCGAGAAGTGCCCGTCGATTGAAATTATCGCCCGCGCGCATTATGACGACGAGGTGGAATACATTACCGAACGCGGCGCCAATCAGGTCGTCATGGGTGAGCGTGAAATCGCCCGTACCATGCTGGAGCTGATTGAAACGCCGCCTGCTGGTGAGGTGGTCGTTACAGGCTGATGTCGTTGCCGGATGACGCTATCGCTTATCCGGCATGTGCATGATTTAACGATCCCAGTACGACTCTTCGAGGCTATCTTCGCGTTCCGGCAAACCGCGCGTCAGGCGCGGGGAATGCTGGTTCAGTACCTGATAACTCACGCGATTCGCATATTTACACACCTGGGCTAACGACGAATAGGTCAGCCAGGTGAACTTGTGCTTGCTGGAGTTAGGCACGTTGCTGCGGTGATAGCTGTTAGCGGTAATATCATGCAGCAATGCCGCCAGCGCGCCGTCGCCAGCGCCGTTGGTATTCATGATCTTCTCTGGGCCGCCCATATACGGCGCGATGTGCGAATACACACGCAGCGGATTGGTACAATCTTTATGGCGCATGGCGCGGCTAAACTCGTACTGGTTGAATTCGGCAATGGCCCCAGGCAGCAGCGGATGCTGGGTTTTACGTTTGACTTCTTCTTCCGTAAAGCCCGCCATATAAAGACCCGCCGGACCCGCTGTGCACAGCACCAGATCCACCCAATCCAGCGCCTTGTCGGACGCCAGCAGCGGATCGTTTTCGCCGGTCAGCGCTTCGGCCTCTTCTTCATTCATCGCCAGAATTGAGACATGCTCTTTCAGGAATGCCTGCCACCACTGCGGATTATCGGCAATGACAAATTTGGTGCCCAGCGTCAGTACCACCGGTACATTGTGTTTTTTAGCAAATTCGATCGCCTTCATGGTCGCTTCCGGCATTGGCTCGCCCGGCTCGCAGCGCACCAGATAGGACGTCAGCACAAGCGCGGACGCTCCGGCAATCACCGATTCAGGGATGCTATCCGCCCGTAGCTTGTTCATATGCCCTGGGCTGATTGCAAAGGTACGCTCACCGGACTCGCCAATCAGCGTAAAGCAGCGACCAATCGGTCCATCTACGCCCTGCAGGTAGTTCAGATCGGTACGACTGGAGGTATTGCATAAATAGCGGTACGCATAGCTGCCAATCTCGATATTGCTGCACATCACACCCAGCAGCACCGAGCGGTCATCCGCCAGCACGGAGTAGTTGTGCATTGTATTACCGATAGTACCGCCCGCAAACTGATGGGTGATCAAATTTTCACGCACCAGTTCCTGGTAGAGCGCTTCAGCGACATCATCTGCAATCACCAGAGAGTGCCCGGCGCTTAATCCATAACGTTTTACAAAGTTATCATCAACTTTGGCTTCAATATCCACCAGCGTCTGGTCAATACCCACCACCCAGGCTGCGCTGGTTTCATTTTCTGGCTGAATTTGTTGCAGCAACGGATCGCGCGCGCTGACGGGAAAATAGTGTTTGGATTTACGTTTACCGGGAAATTTCATGGTCGATTTTACGGGTGGTTAGCTGAGCGATGCATGGTAGCACATTCCCCGCTGCGCATGCGATGCGGCGCTGAGTTTCAATATCGGACGGTGAGATCGCAGTTTATCCGGGATGAATTTCTACAATAACTCACCTTCACAAGGAGCGCTTTATGAAGCCGGAAAACAAGATCCCCGTACTCGACAACATTTCGGATGAAATGAAAAGTGTGGTGAATTTTCATCGCGAAGATTTGCCGCCGTGGCCCGCTGCCGATGACTTTGTGGCCCAGCGTAAACACTACATTCATGAACGGCAGTTGTGGAATGCCGATGCCCCACAGATGAATACCCGAGAATGCGTTATTTCCACCGCATGCGGCCCCGTTGCCACACGAATTTACGCTCCGCTGCCCCATAGCCAGGCGACGCTATATTACCTGCACGGCGGCGGTTTTATTCTCGGTAATCTGGATACCCACGATCGCATTATGCGTTTACTGGCGCGCTATACGCAGTGCACGATAATTGGCATCGACTATTCGCTTTCGCCAGAGGCCCGCTACCCGCAAGCCATCGAAGAGATTGTCGCCGTCTGTCAGTACTTTTATCAGCACGCTGGCGATTATTCCCTTAATGTGAATCATATTGGTTTTGCGGGCGATTCCGCCGGGGCCATGCTGGCGCTTGCCAGCGCGTTGTGGTTGCGGGATAAACACATTGCCTGCGGCAAGGTGGCTGGCGTGCTGTTGTGGTATGGGCTTTACGGCCTGCAGGATTCACTGAGCCGACGGCTAATGGGCGGAGCCTGGGATGGTTTAACTCGCGAGGATCTGCAGATGTACGAAAACGCGTACCTGCGTAGCGCCGACGATCGTGAATCACCGTACTATTGCCTGTTTAATAACGACCTGACGCGCGACGTGCCGCCGTGTTTTATCGCCGGTGCGGAGTTTGATCCGCTGATTGACGACAGCCGCTTATTGTTCCAGACGCTACAGGCGCATCAGCAGCCCTGCCAGTACAAAATGTACCCCGGCACGTTGCACGCCTTCCTGCACTATTCGCGGATGATGAAAACCGCCGACGATGCGTTGCGGGAGGGCGCGCGTTACTTCAGAGCGCAGCTTTAACGGTAGGCTGCGGTCAGTTTAACCATCATTTCGATATGTTCCGGTGTGGCATTCAGCGCCGGAATATACTCATATTGCTTACCGCCTGCCTCGAGGAAAATCTCCCGGTTTTGCACCGCTATCTCTTCCAGCGTTTCGAGACAATCAGCCGCGAAGCCCGGACACATGACCTGGATATGTCGGGTCCCTTTCTCCGCCAGCATTTTTAACGTTTCATCGGTATATGGCGTCAACCACGGTTCACGGCCAAAACGAGACTGGAAGGTCATCATCACTTTTTCCGGCGGCAAGCCAAGCGCAGAAACCAGCTCACGAGTCGTATCACGACAGCGCTGCGGGTAGTCATCGCCTTCATCGGCGTAGCGCTGCGGAATGCCGTGATAGGAAAGCAGCAGCAAATCGGGTTCACCATGTTGAGCAAATGAATCACGGGCGCTCTTGGCCAGCGCATCAATGTAGCTGCTGTCATCGGCGTAATCACGAATAAATGAGATGCCAGGAATACTGCGTTTACGCGCTAAGATTCGCGCCAGTTCATCCCAGACTGCCGCCACGGTAGAACAGGAATATTGCGGGTACAGCGGTAACACCACCATGTGTTCAACTCCGCTTGCCAGCAGTTCATCGACCGCGCTTTCAAGCGACGGTGAACCGTAGCTCATCCCCAGCGCGACAGGCGTATTTGGCAGACGTTGTGCCAGCGCCTGCTGTTGCGCCTTGCTGTAGACCATCAGCGGGGAACCGTCTTCCATCCAGATTGACTGGTACAGCTTTGCCACGCGTGGCGCACGTAGCGGCAAAATCACACCACGCAGCAGCGGCCACCACAGCGCAGGTGACGTATCGACTACGCGTTGATCGCTTAAAAACTGGCGCAGGTAGCGCTTAACGGCTTCGGGGGTTGGGGCATCGGGAGTGCCGAGGTTTGCCAGCAGGATACCGGTTTTCGTCTGACGCATTACCGCCTCTTATCGATTCAAATTGTTGATAATTGTAGCGGAAAAGCGATAAAGAAGAACTAATTGCTGTGAAAGGTAAGACGAGAATTTGCCTGATGGCGCTGTGCTTATCAGGCCTACATAAAATCGTAGGCCGGATAAGGTGTTTACACCGCCATCCGGCATTGACTGCGCTAAAACTTAACCGAGGATTTTTTCCAGCGCTGCGCGAACGTCAGCCACAGCCTGGGTGCCGTCAACTTTCGCGTATTTGGTGTTACCCGCCTGCGCTTCTTTAGAGTAGTAGCCGATCAGCGGAGCGGTCATCTGATGGTATTCCACCAGGCGCTTACGTACGGTCTCTTCCTGATCGTCTTTACGGGTGGTCAGCTCTTCGCCGGTCACGTCGTCTTTGCCTTCAACCTTAGGCGGGTTGAATTTGATGTGGTAAACGCGGCCAGAAGCAGCGTGTACGCGACGACCCACGATACGGTCAACGATCAGCTCGTCCGGAACGTCGAATTCAAGAACGTAGTCCACGTTGATACCTGCTTCTTTCATGGCATCAGCCTGCGGAATAGTACGCGGGAAGCCATCAAGCAGGAAACCATTACGGCAGTCTTCCTGAGCAATACGCTCTTTTACCAGCGCGATCACCAGCTCATCAGTCACCAGCTTACCGGCGTCCATGATGTCTTTCGCTTGTTTGCCCAGCTCGGAGCCAGATTTCACGGCAGCACGCAGCATATCACCGGTGGAGATTTGCGGAATACCATACTTCTCCATGATGAACTGAGCCTGAGTTCCTTTACCCGCGCCCGGAGCGCCAAGCAGAATGATACGCATTACGAAAATCCCCTTAAAGGTTGTCGATATTTTTTAAAAAGCGCTAAACGATACCACCATCACGCAATTGGCTCAAGGAAGACGCCCGACGCTGAAACGGTTAACGATGGGAAAATTAAAAATGAGGAGAGAAAATGCCGGATCGCGGTGTAAACACCGTATCCGGCCAGGGATCGACGAGATGGTGTAAGCCGGACACGCGTTAGCATCATCCGGCATTACCTTACGGCTATCAGGACACCAGCAACTGGTTCATACGACGAATGAACTGGTTCGGATCTTCCAGCGTGCCGCGTTCAGCAAACAGCGCCTGATCCAGCAGCAGTTCAACCCATTCTTTGAACTGCGCTTCGTCCTGGGTATCCGCCGTGCGTTTGACCAGCACGTGATCCGGGTTGAGTTCAAAGATATATTTCACTTCCGGTACGGCCTGGCCGGCAGCAGCGAACAGTTTCGCCATCTGGGTGCTCATTTCGTCCGCATCGGTGGTAACGATGGCCGGCGTGTCGGTCAGACGGTGAGTCAGACGCACTTCTTTTACGCGATCGCCCAGCAGGGTTTTCACGCGCTCAACGAACGGCGTCAGCGCTTTTTCCGCTTCTTTTGCCGATTCGTCAACGTCATCCGCCAGCTTGTCGATGGACTCGTCAGCTTTGGCTACGGACTGGAATGCCTTACCGTCGAACTCGGTCAGGTAGTTCATCATCCACTCATCGATACGGTCAGAAAGCAGCAGCACTTCGATGCCTTTCTTACGCAACAGTTCCAGGTGCGGGCTGCTCTTCGCCGCCGCATAGCTGTCTGCGGTGATGTAGTAGATTTTCTCCTGCCCTTCTTTCATACGCGACACGTAGTCTTCCAGCGACACGGTTTGTGCGGAGGAATCAGTGTGCGTGGACGCGAAGCGCATCAGCTTAGCGATCGTTTCCTGGTTAGCGTTGTCTTCCGCCGGACCTTCTTTCAGTACCAGGCCGAACTGTTTCCAGAAGGTCTGGTATTTTTCCGCGTCGTCTTTCGCCAGTTTTTCCAGCATCTGCAGTACGCGTTTGGTCAGCGCGCTACGCAGGTTACGGGTGACGGTGCTGTCCTGCAGGATCTCACGAGAAACGTTCAGCGGCAGATCGTTAGAATCTATCAGGCCACGCACAAAGCGCAGGTAATTCGGCATAAACTGCTCGGCGTCGTCCATAATGAACACGCGCTGAACGTACAGTTTCAGACCATGCTTGTGATCGCGGTTCCACATATCCCACGGAGCCTGAGACGGGATGTACAGCAGGCTGGTGTACTCCTGCTTACCTTCCACACGGTTATGACTCCAGGTCAGCGGATCAGTGAAGTCGTGCGCGATATGTTTGTAGAATTCGTTGTACTCGTCGTCTTTGATTTCCGACTTGTTACGGGTCCACAGCGCCTGCGCCTTGTTGATCTTTTCCCAGGAAACCACGGTCTCGCCGTCTTTCTCTTCGGATTTTTCGATCTCTACCGGCAGCGCGATATGGTCGGAATATTTGCTGATGATGGAACGTACGCGCCAGTCATCAAGGAACTCGTCTTCGCCTTCGCGCAGATGCAGCGTGATTTCGGTGCCGCGATCGTCTTTGGTGATGTCGGCAACGGTGTACTCACCTTCACCCGCAGATTCCCAGAACACACCATTTTCCGGTTTATCGCCCGCTGCGCGGGTACGCACGGTGACTTTATCCGCCACGATGAACGCAGAGTAGAAGCCAACCCCGAACTGGCCGATCAACTGGCTGTCTTTCGCCTGATCGGATCCCATGGATTCAAGGAAAGATTTAGTACCGGATTTCGCAATGGTCCCCAGATGATCGATAACGTCATCACGGTTCATCCCCACGCCGTTATCGGCAATGGTCAACGTACGCTTATCTTTATCGAAGGAAACACGCACACGCAGCTCACCGTCACCTTCATACAGGTCCGGGTTAGACAGTGCGCGAAAACGCAGCTTGTCTGCCGCATCCGAGGCGTTAGAGATAAGCTCACGCAGGAAGATTTCTTTATTGGAATACAGAGAATGGATCATCAGGTGCAGAAGCTGTTTTACTTCTGACTGAAAACCACGAGTTTCTTGTCCTTTCATGTAGGTCTACCTCAACAATGCCATTTTCAATGGTAAAAACAGGTTGAGGGTGAAATGGGGACAAGCGGGAAGGATTTCAAGCGGAAGCCGCCGTCGCGGCCTCCGTTTGTTCAGAATTTAATCTTGTGTCGTCCTGCCAGAGAGTGCGACAGCGTGGTGCCATCGACCATTTCCAGCTCGCCACCAACCGGAACGCCATGGGCGATACGGCTGGCTTCAACGTCATATTGCATGCAAAGCTCAGCAATATAGTTGGCGGTCGCCTCTCCTTCGACCGTGGGATTGGTCGCCAGGATCAGTTCGCTGATTTGCTCAGATGCCAGCCGCTGCTCGAGACGATCCAGCCCGATATCATCAGGACCAATACCGTCCAGCGGCGACAGGTGTCCCATCAGCACGAAGTAACGTCCAGAAAATTGCCCGGTTTGCTCAATGGCGTAGATGTCCGCCGGACTCTCCACCACGCAAATCTGACCGTTTTCCTGGCGACGCGGGTTCGAGCAGATGTTGCAGACGTCTTGTTCTGTGAATGTGCGGCAATCGGCACAGTGGCCGATTTCCGACATCGCCTTCGTTAACGCCTGCGCCAGACGCATCCCGCCGCTGCGATCGCGCTGAAGCAGCGTGAACGCCATGCGCTGCGCAGACTTCGGGCCAACGCCCGGCAGACAGCGCAGAGCTTCCATAAGCTGAGTTAACAGCGGGCTGGTTTGCATCAGAACGGCATCTTAAAGCCAGGCGGCAGCTGCATTCCGGAGGAAACAGAGGCCATCTTCTCTTTCTGCGTCTCTTCAATACGGCGCGCGGCGTCGTTGAATGCCGCAGCAACCAAGTCTTCCAGCATCTCTTTGTCGTCTTCCAGCAGGCTTGGATCGATCTCCACACGACGGCAGTTATGCGCGCCGTTGATGGTTACTTTTACCAGACCCGCGCCAGATTCGCCGGTCACTTCCAGCTTGGCGACTTCTTCCTGCATCTGCTGCATTTTTTCTTGCATCTGCTGGGCCTGTTTCATCAGGTTACCCAGACCGCCTTTACCAAACATAGGCTTCTCTCTCAATCACGTTAAGGGATGACGACCGTCAAACCGTAATGGCTGACGATCAAATGGGGCGAATACTCTCTTCGTCCAGGTCCGCATCGAAAAAACGACGCAGCGTCTGAATGTTATTATCCGCAATAATCGACTCACGCGCCTGCGCGAGTTTCTCTTCATAAATGGCCTGACGCCACTCCAGCGGCGTGCGCACCGCTGGATTATCATCTTCAACGATGGTCAATTCAACCGTTGACCCTGTTAAGGAACTCAATGCTTCGGCCAGTTTTTGCTGCGCGCCGCTGGAGTTAAGGTGTCGCTGCGTGGAACGCAGGTGCAGGCAAACCACGTTGCCATTCTCTTCTTTCCAGGCATTAAGCGCCACCTGCTCCACCAGTTTAGGCAGCGAGAGCTGGCTTACCTGTGCGGCCCACGGGTCGCGTTCGATGGCCTCAGCCGCCAGCTTTGCCGCCAGTTCTGGCGTTTTTTCATGCTCAAGCGCTTTTTTCAGCGCTTTCGGCGTAGCGACGACTTCTTTGACTTCTGCAACAGGATTGGTCGCTTTCCAGCGATACGCTTCTTTCTTCGCTGGCGCTTTTTCCAGCGCAGAGACCGCTGGACGCGCCTGAACACGTTCCGACACCGAAGCCAGTCTTTCCAGCGCAGCATTATTCACCGGCCGCGCGCGGGAAGCGGCTGCCGGTTCACTCTTTTTTGGTTTGGTTGCTCCCTGAGCGCGTTGCAGCTGGCTGCGTGCCGCCAGCACCTGGCTGGTAGCATCGGAGAGCGGTACATTCTGTTGCTGTTGCGCTGCCGCAGGCTGCTGCGGCACCTGCGTCGGGTTCATCACCGCAGTGGGGGCGACCGGGGCAAAAGACTGTCGCGGGGCTTCAGGTTCCGGGAGCGGCATGCGCGGATGAAAAGCCAGCGCACGTAGCAGCGTCATTTCAACGCCCATTCGCCTGTCCGGCGCATACGGCAGTTCTTTGCGCCCGATTAACAGGGTCTGGTAGTAAAGCTGCACATCGGTTGGCGGGACGATTCGCGCCAGTTCGCGCATACGCTGTTCAATGGCGGCCATATCGCTGCCGAGCGCGGCAGGTGAAAGCTGAACCATGGCAATACGATGCAGCAGAGCCGACATCTCAACCAGTAGCGCTTCCCATTCAATACCGCGCGCGGCGGCATCGTTCACCAGCGTCATAACGCGTTCGCCGTCCGCAGCCACAACCGCTTCAACCAGCGAAAGCGCCTGGTCGTCGTCCAGCGTACCAAGCATGGTGCTGACCGCGTCGGTCGAGACCTGACCATCGCCGCTGGCGATCGCTTGATCGGTCAGGCTCAGCGCATCGCGCAGGCTGCCGTCCGCGGCGCGAGCCAGCAGTTGCAACGCACGTGGCTCATGGGCGATATGCTCTTCTTTGAGGATATGCTCAAGCTGATGGCGAATCTGTTCGACATCCAACGCTTTAAGATGGAATTGCAGACAGCGCGACAGGATAGTCACCGGCAGCTTCTGCGGATCGGTGGTCGCCAGCAGGAACTTAACGTGTGCGGGCGGCTCTTCGAGCGTTTTCAGCAAGGCGTTAAAACTGTGGCGCGACAGCATGTGCACTTCGTCAATCAAATAGACCTTAAAGCGACCGCGCGCTGGCGCGTACTGGACGTTATCCAGCAGGTCACGGGTGTCTTCGACTTTGGTGCGTGAGGCGGCGTCGATTTCAATCAGATCGACAAAGCGCCCCTGCTCGATTTCACGGCAGTTATCACACACGCCGCACGGCGTAGCGGTGATGCCGGTTTCACAGTTTAATCCCTTCGCCAGCAAACGGGCGATTGACGTTTTCCCGACGCCACGGGTGCCGGAAAACAAATAAGCATGATGAATACGCCCTAACGACAAGCCGTTCGCCAGTGCCGTCAGCACATGTTCCTGGCCGACGACGTCAGCAAAGGTTTGTGGGCGCCATTTTCGGGCTAAGACCTGATAACTCATTGGCAGGCTCTGAAAGGCTGGAGGGTGGATTCACAGGGAGATAATGCTAACACAACCTCGCAGCGACGGCGAGGTTGTGTGTCTCGGTATTAATCTGCCGAGATAAGATAGCCCGAAATTAGTGGCCCGGGAATGGAACCAGGCTATAACAGGTCAGTCCCTGCTTTTCCAGACGCTGCTCGCCACCCAGATCAAACAGGTTAATGATAAATGCAGCATCGGTCACTTCGCCACCCAGACGGCGGATCAGTTTCACGGTCGCTTCAATCGTGCCGCCGGTTGCCAACAGGTCGTCCACAACCAGGACTTTATCACCAGGTTTGATGGCATCAACGTGGATTTCCAGTTGATCGGTGCCGTATTCCAGCTCATAGCTCTCAGCAATAACTTCACGCGGAAGCTTACGGGGTTTACGTACCGGAACAAAACCAACGCCCAGACCCAACGCTACCGGCGCGCCAAACAGGAAGCCACGCGCTTCGGTACCAACCACTTTAGTGATACCCGCATTTTTGTAGCGTTCAACCAGCAATTCAATACTGAGGGCGTAGGCTTTCGGGTCTTCCAGTAAACTGGTGACATCACGAAAAAGAATGCCCGGTTTTGGGTAATCGTGGATGCTTTTGATGCTATTTTTGAGAAACTCAAGCTGCTGTGCAGTCGCGGTCATAAGTTTGTGCCTGATTAATACAGTATTACTTCACGGCGCACTATACACTTCATCCTCGACGTATCTTGAATGATTTTGTGTCTGTATAAGAGCCAAGGTTATATTTGCTTAACCTTTGACCACCTGCGCCTGTGCTCGAAAACGGTCGAATTTACTGGCTGTGAGAGACAATTGCAACAGCGTTTATTGCGCTTTACTGCTTTTGTTGTTTTTCATCAATCACCGGGATCCGCCACATAAAAATCAGTAAACAGGCGAGAATAACCAGCAGCAGGCCGCGTACCCACATCATATTGACCAGCCACAGTGAAATACTAAACGTTACCAGGATCAACAAAATAGCGCGCGGCTT
This sequence comes from Citrobacter sp. RHBSTW-01044, assembly GCF_013781945.1. Taxonomy (NCBI): domain Bacteria; kingdom Pseudomonadati; phylum Pseudomonadota; class Gammaproteobacteria; order Enterobacterales; family Enterobacteriaceae; genus Citrobacter; species Citrobacter sp. RHBSTW-01044. The sequence goes on from NZ_CP056180.1 coordinate 3,644,864, forward strand.
TGCTCCCGGCGGCATCGCGCGGTGTTTTTGCCAGTGGCGCAGATACCCGCCGAACCACGAACGGTACAGCAACCAGTCGTGAAAACGCGGCGACGAGCGAGCAAAACACCAGGCGGCCAGCAAGATAAACGGCGTTGTCGGCAACAGAGGCAATACAACGCCCAGCGTTCCTGACACTACCGCTATCCAGCCTATGATGATTAGAATAATGCGTTGCATAATATGAATACTTAACACAGAGAATCGCTACTTTATCATAACAGTTCTCATTTTCATCGGAGTGTTGTCGTGAAAACCGTCATGCTGCTTCAGACGCTCGAAAACCAGCTTAACCGCTTGCGGCAGCGTTGTGCCCCACTGGCACACCATGCCACGCTTAGCGCCCGCTTTGACAGGCATCTGTTTCACACCCGCAGCACGTTGCTACAGGCCTGTCTGGATGAAGCTGATGATAATCTCACTGCTCTACGTCGCGCAGTTGAACAGCAACAACTACCACAAATTACCTGGCTTACGGAACACCTTGCCTCACAGTTAGAGGCGATTTCACGTGAAACCGCCAGTTGGTCGCTCCGGGAGTGGGACTGCGCCTCTCCTGGTCTGGCGCGCTGGCAGCGTAAGCGAGTTCAACACCAGGAGTTTGAGCGCCGCCTGGTTGAAATGACGCGTGAACGTAAAGAACGCCTGGCACAGGTTACAGGCTTTGAAGAACAGCAAAAACTGCATCGCGAAGTAGAGGCATTCGAAGCACGACTGGCACGCTGTCGTCATGCACTGGCAAGAATAGATAACATGCTGGCGCGTTTAACCCGCTAATCCCCGGAGAATTTATGTCATTAGAGAACGCCCCAGATGAAGTCAAACTGGCCGTCGATTTGATTGTCCTGCTTGAAGAGAATCAGATGGAGCCTGAAACAGTTCTGAAAGCACTGGAGATTGTGAAGCAGGATTACGAGAAGAAACTACTCTCTTTATCTAAAAAAGAGCTGTAACTGAAAACCTGATGGCTTTGCACTTATCAGGCCTACGAATGAATCGAAGCTCGCAGGCCTGATGATTATTTCTGTTAACCTACCGAAGGCGTCGGATCGTCACCTTTAATGATGTCACGTTTAACCTCGGTCACGGTGTCACCTTTCGCGTTATGCAGATGAACTTCGAGCTGGTTAAAGGCGATATCAATGTCATTTTCACGGCACAAACGATCGACCGCCCGGTTAAGTTCATCAACCGTGTGGCTACGATCGCGCAATTCACGCACGTATAAACGCAGCTCATGATCCAGCGTGCTGGCGCCGAAGGCAGTAAAGAACACTGCAGGCTCCGGATCGTGCATCACTTTCGGGTGTTCTGTCGCCGCCTGCAACAGCACCTTCTTCACTTTGTCCAGATCCGAACCATAGGCCACGCCAATGCGGATCACCAGACGCGTGGTGGTATCGGAGAGCGACCAGTTGATCAAACGCTCCGTCACGAATGCTTTGTTCGGGATGATCACCTCTTTACGATCGAAGTCAGTAATGGTGGTGGCACGGATACGGATCTTGCTGACCGTTCCGGAGAACGTACCGATGGTCACGGTATCGCCGATGCGTACCGGGCGTTCAAACAGAATAATCAGACCGGAAACAAAGTTACCGAAAATTTCCTGCAAGCCGAAACCAAGACCAACCGAGAGAGCAGCGGCCAGCCACTGTAGCTTATCCCACGAAACGCCGAGCGATCCGAAGACCGTCATCGCACCGATGGCGATGATGGCGTAATTCAGGATCGTGGTGATCGCATAAGAAGCCCCCTGGCGCATCTTCAGTCGCGAGAGCACCAGCACTTCCAGCAGGCCGGGTAAGTTGCGGATCAGCGCCCACGCGACCATTGACGCAATAATCGCAAACAACAGGCTGCCCATGGTGACGTCTTTCACCACTGCCGCACCCGCTTCGGTGCCGTTGTAATGCCAGAGCGTTATGCTGTCGAGATAGCTGAACACGGTTATCAAATCAGACCAAATGGCCCAGAACAGAACACCAAACAGGGCAACCATCACCAGCATGGTTATACGCAGCGTTTGCTGGTTAACCTGTTCCAGCGCAATAGTCGGTTCTTCCTGCGGCTCTGCGCCTTCGGCCCCTTCTTTCACCAGGTTCTGACGACGCGCTAACGCACGACGCCAGGCGATACGGCGAGCCGCTACGCTCAACCCTCGCAGTACCGTCTGGTACAGCAGATTCCAGAGGATAACCAGATAGACCGTTTCAATCCAGCGGCCCGCCAGGCGCAGCGTGGTGTAGAAATACCCTGTCGCCGTCAGCACCATTAATGCAATCGGAATAATAGACAGCACGGTAATAGTGACCAGACGCAGACCATGCGACTCTTTGTCACGCCAGCTTTCGCGGCACATTGGCCATACCAGGAAGGCGATCAGCAGCAGGTTGAGGAAAATGACCACCTGGCCAAGCACATCGTCCATCAAATTAAGCGGCGACAGCTCAGCAATGACCGACCAGAAGTTAAGCGGCAACAGCGCAAGGCTAATACGCACAATCTGGCGACGCCAGTGGCTGGTCTGCTTCGCTGGCATGCCAAAATGACGTATCGCCACGCCATCTTTTTCCAGCACCTTCCAGCACAGACCAAACACCAGCCAGAAGATGGTCATCTTCTTACTGAACGCCCACAGCAGGTCGCTAATATTCAGTTGCATAGTCAGCAGAATCAGACCCACCGCGAGGATAATCAGACACGCCGGCAAGGCTCTGATGAGATCGATCAGAATCGCTTTTGGCGTATTAAGCTGACTGTCATTGCGCAGGTTCCCCACCGCGGCGGCTAATTTTGCCTGATAATCCTTCAGCCACTTCAAACGCCAGCGGATTAACCCGGCGATAAGCAGCAGCGGCAGCCCCGCCAGGAACGCAATAAATACGGCGGGCCAGGCTTTTTCCCAGTTCACCGTGATTTTCATCGACTTAAACTGGTCTTTTAGGGTTTGCGGGAAGGCTTTGATCCAGTCCCAGTCCATCGGACGGTTACTGTTAACCCAGAAGATTTGTTGCGTGAGGATCTCTTTCAGGTTTTTCGACACGCTCATTAACTGCTGCTGGTTGATTTGCAGATTAATCGCCATCATCAACTGGTTGCCCAGCTGCTTATTTAGCTGATCCAACAGTTCACGACGCATATCCACAACCTGCAGCAGGGCATCATGGACTTCAGGGTTAACGTCGTTGCTGTGCCCTTCTTCCAGTTTGGCGACAAACGCATCATTCTGGAACAACGTATCGCGCTGCTGGTTAACTTCGAACTGCTCCAGACGCAAATCGGCGATCCGGTTGGTCATATCGGCAAGCTCATCCGCCGACGGCAGCGTTTGTTGTTGCTGATATAAAATGCGCGACAGCAGCAGACTGCCTTTCAGAACGGCGATCTGCTCTTTAATGTTGCGTTCGGATTGCAGCGCGCGGTCAAGCCAGTTTTTGACCTTGATATTTTGCTGCATCAGGCTGTTGCCGTTTTCAGTCGCGGCAATCAGGCGCTGGCTGAGCTGATGGTTAACATCAAGTTCCTGCTTCACTAACGGATTGGACTGAATACGCTCGGCTTCGTCCGGCGTTACCGCTTCCTGTGCCGTCTTTTCGGTTAACGTCAGTCGTTTGCTGTTCACCGCCTCTTGCAGGAGCTGGAGCTGGTGTTCAAGGCGGTTACTGTGCGCCGTCACATAATCGCGTTGTTTTTGCAGGGTATCCTGCAAAACGGTATTCCCTTCGAGGCTCTTACGCTGCTGGTCGATCTGCGCGTTCAGCAACGCTTGCTGCGCCTGCAGCAGCACCTGCTGGCTGGGGCGTAAAGCCGCCTCTCCCACAGTGGTGCCATCGAGTCGATTGCGGATTTGCTGCATCTGTTGCGACGCGGTGTACATCGCATTTTGTACGCGCTCTGGCTGTGTCTGCAGCGATACCAGTTGGCTGTTGTAAGCGGCCAGATCGTTTTGCGAGCTTTGCAGGTCATCCAGGACCTGCGACACGCGCGACTCAAGCTGTCGTAAGGAGAGCGTACTCAGCGTTTTTCGCGTTTCATCGTCATTATCGACATCGCTAAGCGAATTTAGCGCATCCGTCGCCTGACGCATTTTCTCCGGCGCCTGGGCAACTTTTTGCCGAAGCTGTACGGTTTCATCCTTCACACGATCGATTTTATCCAGCGTGGCAATGGTATCGATGAGATCCTGTTGAACCAGCTTATCCTGTGCGGAGAGATCTTTTTGTTTATTCAGCGTGTCTAACTGGCTCTGAATATCCGCTTTCGTCGGCAGTTCACCACTCTGTTGCGCCCGCGCAAATGCAGATGACTGGCAGGATAGCAATAGAATGAAGAAAAGAATGGTAATAGCAATAAGATGCTGTGAACGTTTATAGAGCTGCAACATAGTCATGAGAATGAAGGTTTCTGAACCGGAAAAGTGACCGAAAATAGTCAAGCGGCAAGAATATCACGGCTGTGACCGGCAGAATAGCAGGAGGCAAAATGACCAGGAGAATTCCTGGTACAGACCCAGAGAGTTAACAGGTTTCCGCTACGTTAACCCGCAAGGTTGGGCAGAGAAGACACATCTCAAGCAGCACGGCGACGTATTCCCGAGCCTCTTTTTTCAGATCAAAAGATTCAGGGGCAAATAACCAGTTCTCGATAATTCCGGTAACATAACTACGCAGCAGCACCGCCACGCGACGCGTGTTCAGATTTTCCGGCAGCATGTTGGCGTTCATGCAGTGCCGCAATGTTTGTTCGATACGGTCGTAATTTTCAATACACAGACTGCGTTGAGCTAGCTGAACTGAGGCCATTTCCCCGACAAATTCGCATTTGTGGAATATAATTTCCAACAATAAACGTCGGCGTTCTTCTGTCACGGTAGCTTCAAGAACGTAAATTAAAATTTCTCTTAATACTGATAGTGGATCGTCGGGGAATTTTGCCTGATACTCAGTCTCTAACTCATCAATGTTAGGTTTTGCTAGCTCCCAGATTTCACTGAATAAATCCGATTTGTTTTTGAAATGCCAATAGATCGCGCCGCGCGTGACACCAGCGGCTGCTGCGATCTCCGCAAGCGAGGTGGATGATACCCCTTGTTGCGAAAACAAACGCAGAGCGACATCGAGAATGTGCTGTCGAGTTTCCTGTGCTTGTTGTTTGGTTTTTCGTGCCATAGGTCAGTGAATTTACAGGCGTTAGATTTACATACATTTGTGAATGTATGTACCATAGCACGACGATAATATAAACGCAGCAATGGGTTTATGGGCTTTCAGCCATTGATCAATTTGAAATCGGACACTCGAGGTTTACATATGAACAAAAACAGAGGGTTAACGCCTCTGGCAGTCGTTCTGATGCTCTCAGGCAGCTTAGCGCTAACAGGATGTGACGACAAACAGGCCCAACAAGGGGGCCAGCAGATGCCAGAGGTTGGAGTTGTTACGCTCAAAACTGAACCTCTACAGATAACAACCGAACTCCCGGGTCGCACCAGTGCGTATCGCATTGCAGAAGTTCGTCCTCAGGTTAGCGGTATTATCCTGAAGCGTAATTTCACGGAAGGTGGTGACATCGAAGCGGGTGTATCTCTCTATCAGATTGATCCTGCTACTTACCAGGCCGCTTATGAAAGCGCAAAAGGCGATCTGGCAAAAGCACAAGCCGCAGCAAATATCGCTCAACTGACGGTCAAACGTTATCAGAAACTGTTGGGTACTAAGTACATCAGTCAACAGGATTACGATAGTGCACTGGCAGACGCACAGCAGGCGAACGCCTCCGTTGTCGCCGCGAAAGCCGCGGTAGAAACTGCACGCATCAATCTGGCTTATACCAAAGTGACGTCGCCGATCAGCGGCCGCATTGGTAAATCATCCGTTACTGAAGGCGCTCTGGTGCAAAACGGTCAGGCAACCGCACTGGCAACCGTTCAGCAGTTGGATCCCATCTATGTGGACGTGACGCAGTCAAGCAACGATTTCCTGCGCCTGAAACAAGAGTTGGCCAACGGCACGCTGAAGCAGGAAAACGGTAAAGCGAAAGTCGAACTGGTGACCAATGACGGCATTAAATTCCCGCAGTCCGGTACGCTGGAATTTTCTGATGTCACGGTAGATCAAACCACCGGGTCGATTACGTTACGCGCAATCTTCCCTAACCCGGATCACACCTTACTGCCGGGTATGTTCGTCCGTGCTCGTCTGGAAGAAGGAACTAACCCAACTGCACTACTGGTTCCACAGCAAGGCGTTACCCGCACACCGCGTGGCGATGCCAGTGCATTGGTTATCGGTGCAGACAACAAAGTTGAAACTCGTCAAATTGTCGCCGCACAAGCGATTGGCGACAAATGGTTAGTCACTGATGGACTTAAACCGGGCGACCGCGTGATTGTCACTGGGCTGCAAAAAGTACGTCCTGGCGCGCAGGTAAAAGCGCAGGAAATCACCGCTGATAACAACCAGCAAGGTGCAAGCGGTAGCCAGCCTGAACAGTCCAAGTCTTAACTTAAACAGGAGCCGTTAAGACATGCCTAATTTCTTTATCGATCGCCCAATATTTGCGTGGGTGATCGCCATTATCATCATGTTGGCAGGGGGGCTCGCGATCCTCAAATTGCCGGTAGCGCAATATCCGACTATTGCACCGCCAGCAGTGACGATCTCCGCGACCTACCCTGGCGCTGATGCCAAAACAGTACAGGATACTGTTACTCAGGTTATCGAACAGAATATGAACGGTATCGATAACCTGATGTACATGTCCTCAAACAGTGACTCCACGGGTACCGTGCAGATCACGCTTACCTTTCAGTCTGGTACTGATGCGGATATCGCGCAGGTACAGGTGCAGAACAAACTGCAGCTGGCAATGCCGCTTCTGCCGCAGGAAGTACAACAACAGGGTGTGAGCGTTGAGAAATCATCCAGTAGCTTCCTGATGGTTGTCGGCGTAATCAACACCAACGGCACCATGACGCAGGAGGATATTTCCGACTACGTGGGCGCCAACATGAAGGACGCCATCAGCCGTACTTCAGGTGTGGGTGATGTTCAGCTGTTCGGTTCCCAGTACGCGATGCGCATCTGGATGGATCCGAACAAACTGAATAACTTCCAGCTGACGCCGGTTGATGTGATCAGCGCCATCAAAGCGCAGAACGCCCAGGTTGCAGCCGGTCAGTTAGGCGGTACGCCGCCGGTGAAAGGCCAGCAGCTTAACGCTTCGATCATCGCGCAAACCCGTCTGACCTCCGCCGATGAGTTCAGCAAAATTCTGCTGAAAGTGAATCAGGACGGTTCCCAGGTGCGTCTGCGTGACGTAGCGAAAGTAGAACTGGGTGGCGAAAACTACGACATCATTGCGAAGTTCAACGGTAAACCGGCATCCGGTCTGGGTATCAAGCTGGCGACAGGCGCTAACGCCCTGGACACCGCAAACGCTATCCGCGATGAACTGAAGAAGATGGAACCGTTCTTCCCGTCAGGTCTGAAGATCGTTTACCCGTATGACACTACGCCGTTCGTGAAAATCTCTATTCACGAAGTAGTGAAAACGCTGGCGGAAGCCATCATCCTCGTGTTCCTGGTAATGTATCTGTTCCTGCAGAACTTCCGCGCGACGCTGATTCCGACTATCGCCGTGCCGGTGGTGCTATTGGGTACGTTTGCCGTCCTTGCGATTTTCGGCTTCTCGATAAACACGCTGACGATGTTCGGGATGGTGCTCGCCATCGGCCTGTTGGTGGATGACGCCATCGTTGTGGTCGAGAACGTTGAACGTGTAATGGCTGAGGAAGGGCTACCGCCGAAGGAAGCAACACGTAAATCGATGGGCCAGATTCAGGGCGCACTGGTTGGTATCGCTATGGTGCTGTCAGCGGTATTTATTCCGATGGCCTTCTTCGGGGGATCTACCGGTGCAATTTACCGTCAGTTCTCCATCACCATTGTTTCGGCGATGGCGTTATCAGTCCTGGTGGCATTGATTCTGACCCCTGCCCTGTGTGCGACCATGCTCAAACCGGTTGCTAAAGGCGATCACGGAGAAGGCAAAAAAGGTTTCTTCGGCTGGTTTAACCGCATGTTCGATAAGAGCACGCACCATTACACCGACAGCGTGGGCGGAATTCTGCGCAGCACCGGTCGTTATCTGGCGCTGTATCTGATCATCGTCGTGGGTATGGCCTATCTGTTCGTTCGTCTGCCAAGCTCGTTCCTGCCGGATGAAGACCAGGGGGTATTCCTGTCAATGGCTCAGCTGCCAGCGGGTGCAACGCAAGAGCGTACCCAGAAGGTGCTGGACGAAATGACGGATTACTATCTGACCAAAGAAAAAGCGAACGTTGAATCGGTGTTTGCCGTTAACGGCTTCGGTTTTGCAGGACGTGGTCAGAACACCGGTATCGCATTCGTGTCTCTGAAAGACTGGAGTGAACGTCCAGGCGAGGAGAACAAGGTTGAGGCAATTACTCAACGTGCGATGGGCGCATTCTCGCAGATTAAAGACGCGATGGTCTTTGCTTTTAACCTGCCAGCGATTGTGGAGTTAGGGACCGCGACCGGTTTCGACTTCCAGCTGATTGACCAGGCAGGTTTAGGTCATGAGAAGCTAACCCAGGCGCGTAACCAGCTGTTTGGTGAAGTTGCGAAACATCCTGATCTGTTAGTCGGCGTACGTCCTAACGGTCTGGAAGATACGCCGCAGTTCAAGATCGATATCGATCAGGAAAAAGCGCAGGCTCTGGGTGTATCCATTAGTGATATTAATACAACGCTGGGTGCAGCATGGGGCGGAAGCTACGTAAATGACTTCATCGACCGTGGTCGTGTGAAGAAAGTTTACATCATGTCTGAAGCGAAATACCGTATGTTGCCGGAAGATATTGGAAACTGGTATGTCCGCGGTAGCGATGGACAGATGGTACCGTTCTCCGCCTTCTCTACCTCACGTTGGGAATATGGTTCACCGCGTCTGGAACGCTATAACGGTCTGCCTTCCATGGAAATCTTAGGCCAGGCCGCACCGGGTAAAAGTACCGGTGAAGCCATGGCAATGATGGAGGAACTGGCCAGCAAACTGCCATCCGGTATCGGCTATGACTGGACCGGTATGTCCTACCAGGAACGACTGTCCGGCAACCAGGCCCCTGCTCTGTATGCCATTTCACTGATTGTCGTATTCCTGTGTCTGGCGGCATTGTACGAGAGCTGGTCAATTCCGTTCTCCGTCATGCTGGTGGTACCGTTAGGTGTTATCGGTGCATTGCTGGCAGCAACGTTCCGCGGCCTGACCAACGACGTTTACTTCCAGGTAGGCCTGCTCACAACCATTGGGTTGTCGGCGAAGAACGCGATACTTATCGTCGAATTCGCCAAAGACTTGATGGATAAAGAGGGTAAAGGTCTGATAGAGGCGACGCTGGATGCGGTCCGCATGCGTTTACGTCCGATCCTGATGACATCGCTGGCCTTTATTCTGGGCGTAATGCCGCTGGTTATCAGCTCCGGCGCAGGCTCCGGCGCGCAGAACGCCGTTGGTACTGGCGTAATGGGCGGGATGGTGACGGCAACCGTGTTGGCTATCTTCTTTGTTCCGGTGTTCTTTGTGGTGGTACGCCGCCGCTTTAGCCGCAAAAGTGAAGATCTTGAGCATAGCCACTCAGTAGACCATCATTGATAGATCTCTAAAGATAAGGCCGCGCAAGCGGCCTTTTTTCTGGAAAAATCATAAAAATCACTTATTGCTATTTCGTTTATTTTCTCCAGGGTAAATAAGCGATATAATCCCTGTAGCCTTAAAGGCTATTCTTAAAAATCATTGAGAGTTCTTATTTACTTTAATAAATATTAAGATTATTCCTGGTAAGCGGTTCACATTGTCGATTGTTACCTTTCGTTGCTAAACCTAATCAAGATAACTCGATGATTGCCCGAAGAATAAAGAAATTGTCCGATTCCGAATAACCGCATTTATCTGTTAAAATGTAAAAATGACCTGACATCATAAGTTTGCATAATTGTAATTTTTCGTGATATGACGATGAAATCTTTTTTAGACTAGATTATAGTTAAATCATCAGGAGTCGCGGGCAAGTTCCAGGTAGTCTGTTGTATCCATCCCGAAGGTGTTCGGTTAGTTTAAGCCACGAAGAAGGGGATGCGTTATGGATGAATACTCACCCAAAAGACATGATATCGCGCAGCTTAAATTTCTCTGCGAAACCCTGTATCATGACTGTCTTGCAAACCTTGAACAAAGTAACCATGGCTGGGTTAATGACCCTACCTCTGCCACCAGCTTGCAGCTCAATGAACTGATAGAGCATATTGCAACCTTCGCACTTAATTATAAAATTAAGTACAATGAGGACAATAAGCTGGTCGCGCAGATAGATGAATACCTGGATGACACTTTTATGTTGTTCAGCAGTTATGGTATTAATACGCAGGATCTGCAGAAATGGCGGAAGTCAGGTAATCGACTGTTTCGCTGTTTTGTCAATGCCACCAGGGCTAATCCTGTTAGTTTGTCTTGTTAAAAATTATTACAATCATAGGTAAGATTTATGTCCGATAAACCATTAACTAAAACTGATTATTTGATGCGCCTGCGACGTTGTCAGACAATTGACACACTTGAGCGCGTTATTGAAAAAAATAAATATGAATTGTCCGACAACGAACTGGCTGTATTTTACTCAGCAGCAGATCACCGCCTTGCTGAATTGACTATGAATAAGCTCTACGACAAGATTCCAACTTCTGTTTGGAAATTCATTCGCTAATTGCTCACGGGTTAAGTCAGGTATAGCGGTACATTTGTCTGGCTGACCATTTTCGTATTTACAATGGTTATTTAAATCAAATCACGTGACTACGATCACAGCGAAGAAGTGGGAACGTTCCCCTTGTTTGCATTGCGTTTTACTGTGTTGAAATGACCTCCAGTACACAGGAAATTCGTAATGAGTAATGAAAAGCAAAAAATGATCGCCGGTGAACTTTATCGCCCGGCGGATGAAACATTGCGCCACGACCGACTACGCGCTCGTCAGTTGACCCATCGCTACAACCTCACCGCTCCCGATGAAAAAAATGCGCGACAAGCTATCCTGCATGAGCTGTTGGGCCAGAGCGAAGGGGCTTATATTGAACCCTCTTTTCGTTGTGATTACGGCTATAACATCTATCTCGGTAAAGAATTTTACGCCAACTTCGACTGCGTTATGCTCGACGTCTGCCCAATCCATATTGGCGACAACTGCATGTTAGCCCCAGGAGTCCATATTTATACCGCCACCCACCCGCTGGATGCCACCGAGCGAAACAGTGGCATGGAGCTCGGCAAACCCGTGACTATTGGCCACAACGTCTGGATAGGTGGACGCGCAGTGATAAACCCTGGCGTAACGTTGGGTGATAACGTGGTTGTGGCCTCGGGCGCGGTGGTCACGAAAAGCGTTCCGGCAAACTGCGTGGTTGGGGGCAATCCCGCCAGGATTATCAAAACGCTGTGATCTTAAATGTAACTGTTATGCTAAATTGTGGTTAATCTGTTACTTTCTTCACAAGGTATCCCCTTTTAAAATAGGGCGATCGCATCTGAATATCGCAGACACCACAAAGGCAAGAGATGACAGAAATACAGCGCCTGCTTACCGAAACCATCGACGACTTAAATATTCGCGAAAAGCGCGACAACAAACCGCGCTTTAGCATCAGCTTTATTCGCAAACATCCCGGCTTGTTCATCGGCATGTATGTTGCGTGGTTTGCCACGCTGGCGGTGATGCTGCAGTCAGAAACGTTAGTCGATTCAGTATGGCTGCTGGTGGTTCTGTTCGTCATACTCAACGCGTTTTTCTTTTTCGACGTTGCGCCGCGATACCGCTTTGAAGATATCGACGTACTGGATTTCAGAGTTTGCTATAACGGGGAATGGTATAACACGCGCTTTGTCCCCCCTTCACTCATCGATACCATCCTGCACTCACCTTCCGTCGATAGCGAACATAAAGCGCAGCTGCAAAAGATGATATCGCGTAAGGGTGAACTCTCGTTTTACGATGTCTTTACGCTAACCCGTCCCCAGACCAGCCAGTAACCACATCTCAACGCAGATAAAAAAAGTGCGTCCCGGTGAAGGAAACGCACTTTAATCCCTGAAATGTTGGTAAAGAAACTAACGTCTTTTTTTACGCCCCTGAACAGCTTTAAAGCGCGGATTCGTTTTACAGATTACGTACAAACGCCCTTTGCGTTTCACTATCTGGCAGTCAGGATGACGCTGTTTTGCACTACGAAGTGAATTGAGTACCTGCATCTTAACCTCGCTTAGTGCCAATAAAATGACCAAAACGTTTCTGGAAACGTGCTGCACTGCCTTCGTTATCAAAGGTTTTTTGTTTCCCGGTATAGTACGGATGCGATTTGGAAGAGATATCCAGGGTCACGTACGGATACATTTTCCCCTCAAACTCAATCTCACGTTCCGTTTTAATGGTCGAGCCGACCTTAAAAAATTCATTGGCGCTGGTATCGTGAAACACCACAGTACGGTAAAAAGGATGAATATCCGGCTTCATGGCAACCTCAATTTGTTACGTTATAACATAACCACAAAAATACACCACTCTTGTATAAATCACAACCTGGTTTACGCGATTAAGAGTTAAACGGGATGATAAGTGGCCGTAAATATATGATGCCAATCGAATAGCTTTTTCGGCTTTCGGATATACTTTCCCTACGCTGTGTTAATAAGGATATCACTGTGATAACACGACATCTGATAAGCCTGGTGACTGGGGTGCTGTTTCTTTCCATCCTCGCGCCCGTAGGTTTAAGCCTGTGGCTGGCGCATCGTCAGGTCGAAACGAAATTTATCGATGAGCTCGATATGTTCTCAACCCGAGTCGCATTACGTACGGAACGCGTAGGTGAACAGGCCAAAAAAGCGTTGCGCCATATTGAAGCTTTTCAGGGTGAACCTTGTAGTGAAGAGCATCTGCTTGAAATGCGTCGTTTGTCATATAGCTATCGCTATATTCAGGAAGTGCTGTACCTCAAAGATAACGTTCCACAATGCTCATCCCTGGAAAAAAGAAGCCGGGCAGCCGCGTTTCCTCCAGCAATGAAAATCACGCCCGATGGCTACCACGCATGGTTGACCATGCAAAACGATTTGGGCATCAAGCGTTTTATGGCGGCATTAGGTAGCAAGCATTACGTCGTGATGATCGATCCCGGTTCTTTTATTGATGTCATCCCGTTTGGCTCATGGCCGATTGAAGTCGCTATCATTGGTACCGCGCGTAACACGGTGGTAGCCAGTAGCACCGATCTGCCACCGGATGTTTTACAACATGTGCAACTAGAGCATTCGATTACCCATCTTCAGAAAGGCGGCAGTATTTATAACGCCCGCCCCTTCCCCGAACTGGGCATTACGGTTGTAACCTGGGCATCCACTGTACCTTTGCAAAAAAGCTGGCACCGACAAGCGCTAATCTGGCTGCCGGCAGGGATCCTTCTCGGCTTACTCACCGCAGCCTTTATTCTGCGTATTTTGCGCCGTTTACAGTCCCCTCATCACCAGTTGCAGGACGCTATCCAGCATCGGGATATCAAGGTCTACTACCAACCGATTATCTCGCTCAAAACGGGGAAAGTGGTCGGGGCAGAAGCGCTGGCTCGCTGGCCACAGGCCGACGGGAGCTATCTGTCGCCTGAGATTTTCGTCGCACTGGCGCAAGAGACCGGGCTTTCAGAGCCGCTCACCCGTTTGATTATTGAAAGCGTATTTGACGATTTAGGAAAATGGTTGCGTCAATATCCCCACCAGCATATATCCATTAACCTTGAGTCAGCCGATCTGACCTCCGAAACGCTTCCTGCTCTGTTAAGCCAGAAGGTGAACCACTGGCAACTTAAGCCTGCACAAATCGCGCTGGAATTGACCGAACGCGAATTTGCCGACCCAAAAAACAGCGCGCCGTTTATTGCTAAATACCGACAGGCAGGCCATTCGATCTATATTGATGATTTTGGTACCGGCTATTCAAGTCTTAGCTATTTGCAGGATCTGGATGTGGATATCCTGAAGATTGACAAATCGTTCGTCGATGCGCTGGAGTACAACAACGTCACGCCGCATATCATCGAGATCGCGAAAACGCTGAAGCTGGAGATGGTGGCAGAAGGTATTGAAACCGAGAATCAGGAAGCCTGGCTACGCCAGCACGGCGTGCAGTACGGTCAGGGCTGGCTCTACAGTAAAGCGCTGCCGAAAGCGGAATTTATTCTGTGGGCAGAAAAACGGCTTTAGCATGGCTGTTGATGTTGAGATGGCTGGCGGCACGCCGCACAGCCAGTCACATCACTCTTCCATAATGGGCGCAAATCCACCGTAGATCATTCGCTTGCCATCAAATGGCATAGATTCACCGAATTCCTTCATACGGGGATCGGACATCATCTTCTGATTCGCCGCATCGCGGACCTCTTTGGAAGGGTATTCAATCCAGCTGAATACCACTTCTTCATGATCCTGCGCTTTCACAGCCATGCGAAAATCGGTCAGTTTGCCGTCGGGGACATCATCTGCCCAGCACTCCACCACGCGCAATGCACCGAACTCCTTGAAAAGCGGAGCTGCTTTTGCCGCCATCGCAATGTACGCCTCCTTGTTTTCAGCGGGTACGGCAACCACAAAGCCATCAACATACTTCATGAGAAAAACCTCCGAAGTGTACTGCGCGGCAAGCCGATTCCGGCCGCGTCAGTCGAGGTTAAGTTTAGTCGCCAGCAGGCGATCGTGCCCCAGGCGCATTCCTGATGCGAATACGCGCCTGTGGCTGATGGCAAAACCATGGCAGGCAAATTTGAATCAGCGGCCCAATAGCCAGTGCATACAGCACCGTTCCAAACCCAACGGTTCCCCCCAGCAGCCAACCAATAAGCAACACGGACACTTCGATTGCGGTTCGAATTCGTCGTACTGGCCAACCGGTACGCGCGTGAATTCCAGTCATCAGACCGTCACGCGGGCCCGCGCCAAAACCGGCACCAATGTACAGAGCGGTTGCTAACGCATTCAGTATCACCGCTGACACCAGCAGCCCGCTGCGCGCCAGCAGGGATTCAAATCCCGGAATCACCAGCAGCGCGACATCTGCCGCCAGCCCAATCATAATCACGTTGCTTAACGTGCCAAACCCTGGGCGCTGGCGTAGCGGTATCCACGCCAGAAGCACCAACACACCCACGGCAATAATCACCACGCCGATATTCATCGACAGTAAATTTGCCACCCCCAGGTGGAACACGTTCCACGGATCGGCCCCTAAATCGGCACGGACAAACATCGCCGTCGACACACCGTACAGCGTCAGCCCGATAAACAGCTGAAGTAAACGACGCAGCATGTTCTTCCCCTCTTACTCTCAGATAACTTTCATCTTCACCGCAATTGGCACTATGATTAATGTCCAGTTTTCAAAAAGTGGACTGCTATGTCATCTCGCCGTTACGGAAGCCAGTCTTTGCAACGCCTGCTCGGACACTGGCAGGAAAGTCCCTCGCGAACGCCCATCTGGCGACAGCTGGCAGAAGCGTTACGTTTGCTGATCCTCGATGGACGACTGGCGCTGAATAGCCGCTTGCCCGGTGAACGCGAGCTCGCTGCCGTTCTGCAAGTCAGCCGAACCACCGTCGCCAGCGCCATGGCGCAACTGCGTGAGGAGGGATATCTGGAAAGCCGACATGGTAGCGGTTCACGGGTGATCCTGCCGGAGCACATTCGCCATGTGCCAACGCGGACCAGCACTGGAACAGCGCTTGATTTGTCCACGGCAGCGCTGAGTGCCGGTCCTGAAATTCATCAGGCTTACCAGCAGGCACTGTTCGCAATGCCGCAGCATCTGCTGAGCTCCGGGTATCTACCGCAGGGACTGTCGGTTTTGCGTGAATCCATCGCCCGGCATTATTGCGAACGCGGACTCCCGACGCAGCCCGACGAAATAATGGTCGTGAACGGCGCGGTTAGCGGTCTGGCACTGATCCTGCGTTTACTCACCGGCCCCGGCGATCGCGTAGTGGTAGATCACCCCACTTATCCGCTGGCCATTGCAGCAATACAAGGGGCGTCATGTCGCCCCGTCGGCGTGTCGCTGCCCGAGCACGGTTGGGATACGGCGGGTCTGGTCGCCACCATCGCGCAAACTGCACCGAGAATAGCCTATCTGATGCCGGATTTTCACAACCCGACCGGGCGCTGTATGGACACGGCTACTCGCCAGGTCGTGGCGGATATTGCTGAAAGAACCCGCACGACGTTGGTGGTCGATGAGACCATGGTGAACCTGTGGTATGACGCCCCACCGCCACCGCCGCTTGCCGCATTCAATCGCGATGCCCCGATCATCCTGCTCGGTTCAGCAGGGAAAAGCTTTTGGGGCGGATTACGTCTGGGCTGGATTCGGGCGTCGGCGCGTACCATCGCCGCGCTGGTCCAAACCCGCGACACCTTCGATTTGGGCTCCCCGGTGCTTGAACAACTCGCCACCAGTTGGCTGCTGGATAACGCTGAGGACTTTCTTCCTGACAGAAGACGCCGGCTCACATCACAGCGAGACCTGTGCTCGCGCCTGATGAACTCACATTTTCCGGAATGGCAATTTACCCAGCCACAAGGAGGACTCTCTTTCTGGGTTGAACTGCCTGATACGCTGGCGACGCTCTTTGCCACGCGCGCCGAAAGTGCAGGCATTCAGTTGGGAACCGGTACGCGGTTCGGCCTTGATGGCGCATTCGACCGCTTTTTGCGTATGCCCTTCACGTTGCAGGATGACACAGCATGTGCCGCCTTCAGAGTGTTGCAACCTATTTGGGATAGCCTGCGTTTGCAGGCTAGCGGCGGGAAAATGCGTAAAATAATCTAAACGACGAGTTAAAGGACTCGCTCTTGAATGCCGTGATGGACGAGGAGGTCCTGGCAATACTACCGCTGAGGAGGAACCGGAAAACCCTTCAGGGAAATCACGAAATTCTCACCGTCTTTCTTAATTTTTGCCCCAGCATCACACCAATCGGAGGCAATACGGAAGAACTCATCGCTGCCGACATTCCAGCACAGACGAACGTGTTTCACATAACCGGAGCGCAGCATTTCACAGGCTTCGCCATAATTACAGGCGGTTGAGAGCGATTGTTGTTTCATTTTTTCTTCTTCAGTAATCTTCGCAATGCTTTGATTTCTTTAGGAGTCAGTGCATCAACTACGGATTCTTCCGTATGCTGGCTATCGATATCCTCAGCGGAGACTCCCACCTCTTCAATGGCGGAAAACGCGATTAGTAGCAGTTTTTCCGTGGCGATACTCAAATTTTCATTATGCACTTCAGCATAATGGCGAAGCTTTTCTTTTAGTGCCTCATCAACTTTGACATTCAATACAGCGGTCGACATCGTAGAAAATCCTTGTGGTCAGCCACAACACACCGGATGTAAGACCATGTCATTACAGCGCAATGGCGGCGGCAAAAGCTCAAATAACATCCCCAAAACACAGTGACAGTATTTGATGACAATAAAATGACGATCCGATGACAAAGAAAAGAAGATAAACAGAAGAGAAATTGCCGGACGGCAGAATTGGGTGGGGGCCCTGCCAGCTACATCCCGGCACACACGTCATCTGCCTTGGCTGCTTCCTTCCGGACCTGACCTGGTAAACAGAGTAGTGTTGCGGGAGAACCAACAGAGCCCCCATTGAGAGCGTTGTTAACCAACGCGCAGGCGCATTATCACTGCTGCACCCTGTAATTGCAACCCATCCAGCATCGGATGCTGTTTTCTTGTGCAATGCGGCTTCACTCCTTCGCCATTCGGCATTATGCTGGAGGATTAGCGCAGGAATAAATGATGGATATACAGGACTCTTTCCCCCAACGCGTCTGGCAAATTGTCGCTTCAATCCCTGAAGGTTTCGTCACCACGTATGGCGATGTTGCCCGGCTTGCGGGATCGCCGCGCGCTGCGCGTCAGGTAGGCGGCGTGCTTAAGCGTCTCCCCGAAGGCAGCACCCTGCCCTGGCATCGGGTGGTCAATCGCCACGGGGCCATTTCGCTGACAGGTCCCGACCTACAACGACAACGTCAGGCGTTGCTGGCTGAAGGAATAGTGGTTTCAGGAAGCGGACAGATCGATTTACAGCGCTATCGCTGGGTGTACTAACCCTCTCCAGGCGGAGAGGGTTACAACGACCTTAGTACTGCGTGGGAGCCGGAACCGCAGATGACGGATTCACCTGGGTTGGTGACGTTGACGGAACCGTGGTAGTAGCCCCACCGCTCGCCTGAACCGGTACTGCTGTTTGCTGTACAGGGACCAGCGTCAGGTCAGCTTTAGTCCCACCCTGATTGATGACCGTCTGAACGGTATCAGTAATAAAGACCAGTTTATCATTTACCGTAATAGCCGCACTCAGCAGAATACGGGCGTTAGGTTGAATATCTGCCGGGTTAAACGGTAATACAAAGCTGAATGGCGCTTGTTTACCTTCAGTACGAACCGCTTTTTGCGACAGCACTTTTGACGGCGCATCGGCCAGTGAAGCATCTGACAGCGTAACGGTTAGCACCGCATCGGGTGGCAAGGCCACTTTCTGACGGATCCATACTGTACCGGAGACATTTGGCTGCTGAATTTTAGACTGTGTGTCAGAAATTGACGTATTAGGGCTTGGCGCAGGTGTCTGAATATCAGCGCTTTTATCGGCACAGGCCGCCAGAGCGACTGCAACCGCTAAACCACTTACCATGTGCACGAGTTTCATTAAATTCTCCTTATCATCTATGCACCAGCGAGAACTTTCCTCGCCAGAAGAGTGGTTAACAAAAACATAACGTGACTAAGTGTGGCACAAGACAGCTATTTTTGCCTGTAATAGGCCAGTAATTCAGACAATTGCACCCATCGGACCACTTTTAAAATTGCGTTATACTCTGCCTACCTCGCTGCGACATCGATATCACCTGGAGAGCACGTATGAGTCTGGCACTGAAAAATTTGCTGACATTGTTAAATCTGGAAAAAATTGAAGAAGGACTCTTTCGGGGCCAAAGTGAAGACTTAGGGTTACGTCAGGTTTTTGGGGGACAGGTTGTCGGTCAGGCGCTATATGCCGCAAAAGAAACCGTACCGGAAGAGCGTCTGGTACACTCTTTTCACAGCTACTTTTTACGCCCCGGCGATAGCCAAAAGCCCATCATCTATGATGTGGAAGTCCTGCGTGATGGTAACAGCTTCAGCGCGCGCCGCGTTGCCGCGATCCAGAATGGTAAACCCATTTTTTACATGACTGCCTCTTTTCAGGCACCGGAAGACGGATTTGAACATCAGAAAACCATGCCGGATGCGCCGGGTCCCGATGAGCTGAAATCAGAAACGGAAATTGCCCGCTCAGTGGCGCATTTGCTGCCGCCGCTGTTGAAAGAAAAATTTATCAACGATCGTCCGTTGGAAGTACGCCCTGTCGAGTTTCATAACCCCCTAAAAGGTCACGTCGCACCTCCGACGCGCCAGGTATGGATCCGAGCTAACGGCGTGCTGCAGGACGATCTGCGCGTCCATCAGTATCTGCTGGGTTATGCCTCAGACCTGAACTTCCTGCCTGTTGCGCTGCAACCGTACGGGATTGGCTTCCTGGAAAAAGGGATTCAGATCGCCACCATTGACCATTCCATGTGGTTCCACCGTCCGTTTAATATCAATGAATGGCTGCTGTATAACGTCGAGAGTACTTCGGCATCCGGTGCCCGGGGCTTTGTACGCGGAGAGTTTTATACCCAGGATGGCGTGCTGGTCGCTTCTACCGTACAGGAAGGGGTAATGCGTAATCGCAATTGAGAATTACCGGATGGTGGCGCAAAAGCGTTGCCATCCGGCAAATTGAGAATCAGGCGTTGTAAGCGTTCTCGCCGTGACTGTTTACATCCAGACCTTCGCGCTCCTGCTCTTCCGGTACGCGCAAACCAACCGTCATATCCGCCAGCTTATAGCCAATGAAAGCCACCACGCCAGACCAAACGATGGTGATCGCCACGCTTTCCAGTTGCACCAGCAGCTGATGCCCCATGGTCACGCCCTCGGCAAAGCCCACGCCTCCCAAAGAGCTGGCAGCGAAAACTCCGGTCAGGATACAGCCGACAATGCCGCACACGCCGTGAACGCCAAACACGTCACACGGATCGTCCACACGCAGAAAACGCTTCAGCATGGTCACGCCCCACAGGCCTGCCAGACCCGCAACAACACCGATAATCAGCGCGCCGCCGACACCGATATAGCCACATGCAGGTGTTACGCCCACCAGACCCGCAATGGCACCAGAGCAGGCGCCCAGCAGAGACGGTTTACCACGTAGCGCCCATTCACCGAAGATCCATCCGAGGATGGCTGCTGCGGTGGCGACCACGGTATTGACGAAGGCCAGTGCGGCGATTTCATTTGCCGTACCCGCTGAACCAGCGTTAAAGCCAAACCAACCAATGTAGAGAATAGCGGTACCGGTGAAGACCATCGGCAGGTTATGCGGTTTAAAAGCTTCTTTGCCAAAACCGACACGTTTGCCAATCAGATACGCGCCTACCAGACCGGCAATCGCCGCGTTGATGTGCACAACCGTTCCGCCGGCAAAATCCAGCGCGCCGTGGGAAGCCAGCAAGCCGCCGCCCCAGACCATATGGGCAATGGGGATGTACGACAGCGTTAACCATACCACCACAAAAATGAGCACCGCGGAGAAGCGAATACGTTCAGCCAGCGCACCGACGATTAGCCCAACGGTGATGCAGGCGAACGAGCCCTGAAAAGCAACGTGAATGTACTGGTAGAAGCTCCCCGTTACCGCCGTTAGCGCAATATTCTTCAGCAATACCCAGTTGAAGTTGCCGAAGAAATTATTTCCTTCGCCAAAGGCCAGTGAGTAGCCATAAACCACCCATAAAATACAAACCAGAGCAAATGTCACCGTAACCTGAGTCAGCATCGACAGCACGTTCTTACCGCGAATCAAACCGCCGTAGAACAGCGCAATGCCAGGGATGGTCATAAACAACACCAGCGCGGTACAGATCATCATAAAAGCGTTATCCGCTTTATCCGCAACCGCCGGTGCCGCCATCGCCAGTCCCGGCAGCAGCGCCAGTGAAGCAATACCTGTTTTCATCGTTGCTATCTTCATTTTTTGGTTTCCTATCACTGTGTGCCAGACGTTACAGTGCGGCTTCGTCGGCTTCGCCGGTACGAATACGAATCACACGTTGCAGCTCGGCGACGAAGATTTTGCCGTCGCCAATTTTTCCGGTGTATGCCGCCTTACTGATGACATCAATCACGCCATCCAGTTGGTCGTCGGCAATCGCCACATCAATCTTCACCTTGGGCAGAAAATTGACGCTATATTCAGCCCCACGGTACAGCTCAGCATGACCTTTCTGTCGGCCAAACCCCTTCACTTCGGTGACGGTCAGCCCCTGAATACCAATAGACGACAATGCTTCACGGACGTCTTCCAGTTTGAACGGTTTGATTACCACGGTAACCAGCTTCATAGATCCCCTCCAGTCAGAATTCAGTAGTGGCTGCAGATACACGAGAGGAATATTGCAAGGGATGTGCCAGGAATGAAAAAGGCGGGATGATTCAGGTTCTCAGGGTACTTCCGGGAGAGAAAAAGAAAAAACGCACTATAACGGTGCATAGTGCGTTACATTTTTGCACCAGATTGTTGATTGCCGGATGGCAGCGTAAACGCCTTATCCGGCCTACGAGACCGCGCTGGCCGCAGACCGGGTAAGCGCCGCGCCATCAGGCGATAACAGAATCGTCTTGCGTACTGGCGGCTAACTCTTCACCCGCCAGCTGCAGCTGATACATCTGCCAGTAACGGCCTTGCGCCGCCAGTAATTGCTGGTGCGTACCACGCTCAACCGCCTGACCGCGATGCAGCACCAGAATGGTGTCCGCATCGACAATCGTCGATAACCGATGCGCAATCACCACCAGCGTGGTGTGTTCACGTACCGCCGCCAGAGCTTGCTGAATGGCCTGTTCAGTACCGGAGTCAATACTGGCCGTGGCTTCGTCGAGGATCAACACCTGTGGCGTTTCAACCAACACCCGCGCCAACGCCAGCAGCTGTTTTTGACCAACGGAGAGATTATTGCCCTGCTCGCCCAGCCGGGTATGAATCCCCTCGCTCAGACCTCGCGCCAGTTCTGCCAGTTGCACGGTCTCCAGCGCCTGCCATACCCGCTCTTCTGAGATATCGCGGCCCAGCGTGACGTTCGCCAGGAAGGTATCTGCCATCACCACCGGATCCTGCTGCACCATGGCGATGCCCTGACGTAACGCACCGTGGCTTAGTGAAGATAGCGGCCGTCCATCAAGACGGATTTCCCCCTGCGTCAGCGGGTAGTAACCCATCAACAGGCTGGCGAGCGTGCTTTTACCACTGCCGGTGTGTCCGACCAAAGCCACAAAGCTGCGCGAAGGCACGGACAGACTGATATTTTGCAGCACCAGATTGTCGTCGCGATAGGCAAATGAAACGTTATCCACCTCAATGTCCCCGCTCTTTAGCGGTCGCTCATCTTCACCATAGCGCTGACGTGGCCCATCCATCAGTTCGAACACTCGCTCACCGGCGACAACCGCCTGCTGCAGCATTGATTGCTGAGTGGTCAACTCGATCAGCGGTTCGTTCAAACGGCCGAGGTAGCTGATAAACGCGTACAGCACGCCAACCTCGATCGAGCTGCCAGAGGTAAAACTGAACAGCATCAGCAATCCGCAGAGGATCAGCGCCGAGAAAAGGCTAAGCAGCGGGCGCAACAAAAAACCATCCAGTCGCAGGGTCTGCATACGCGCCATATAGTGCGAGCGGCTTGCTTCGCCCATTCTCTCGCCAAATCGCGCCTGCTGGCGGAACTGCTGGATAACACTCATGCCGTTGATGACTTCGTTAAAGCCATCGTTAATATCCGCCAGATAAGCGCGAACCCGGCGCACAATCGGGGTGCTGTAGCGTTGATAAATCACCATCACCACCAGCACGGCCGGGAAAATGGCCATCGCCACTAACGCCATACGCCACTCAAGGCTGAACATCGCTACCAGCATGGCGCCAATTAATGCCGCGCTGCGCAGGACTGTTGCTACCACTGTCACGTACAGGTCGCGAATAACTTCAGTGTCGTTGGTCACGCGGGAGATTAGCTGCCCGACAGGTTGAGTATCAAAGGCGCTGAGCGGCTGGCGCAGCGCAGCGTCCATTACGTCGGTGCGCAACTGTTGTACTACGCCAACTGCCGCCTGGTTAAACAACAATGACTGCGCGTAATGCAGGCCAGCCGCCAGCAGTTGCAGACCGATATATGCCGCAACCAGCCCGGCGACCATCGCCAGCGGCAGATTATTCTTCGCCACCATGTTATCGATAAAATAGCTAATCAGCAGCGGACCGCTGACTTCCGCCGCAGCCGCCACCCACAGCATGACTACCGCAATAGCCAGCTGTTTTCGCCATGGAGAGCCATACGCCAGCAATCTTTTCAGGGTCGGCCATAATTGCCCAAAACTACGCATTAGCCGCCTCCTCGTTTATCTCTGGTGCATCAGTCAGCGCCGCTTCCAGTTGCTGATAGCGGTACATATCGCGATACCAGCCAGGCTGCTGCACTAACGCATCATGCTCGCCGCGCTGGGCAATATGCCCATGCTGCATCACGATAATCTCGCTGGCTTCCGTCAGGGCCGATAAACGGTGGGCGCTAATAATGACGGTTCTGCCTTCGCCCCACTGGCGCAGGTTATGCAGGATCTGATGCTCGGTACGACCATCTACCGCCGACAGCGCATCATCCAGAATCAGGATTTCAGCGTTCAGGAGTAGCGCTCGAGCGATAGAAATACGCTGCTTTTGCCCACCAGACAGCATCACCCCACGTTCGCCCACTTCGGTGTCGTAGCCCTGCGGAAGACGTAAAATATCCTCATGAACGCTGGCAAGGCGTGCCACATACTCGATCTCTTCCTGCGTGGCCTGAGGGCGACCTAACGCGATGTTATTGCCAACGGTATCCGAAAACAGGAATGGCGTCTGGCTGACAACTGCCAGCCGGCTGCGCCAGCTATCCAGTTGTAATCGCGTTAAGGGGATATCATGAAAGCGCACATCGCCGTGGGTGATATCAAAATGACGCTGAATCAGCGACAGCACCGTACTTTTCCCCGCGCCGGTAGGCCCACAAATGCCCAGCATCTGCCCAGGTTTAAGCTGGAAGTTCACATTTTCCAGCGCCGGGTGTGTCGTTTGCGGGTAGCAAAATTCGCGAATCGCCACCGCCAGCTCCCCACGCCCTTCCGGTACCGGTTCAGTGCCGTCATCCACCACCGGCGCTTCAGACAGCATGGCGCGAATACGGCTGTACGCCGCGCTGCCACGTTCGACGATGTTAAACATCCATGCCAGCGCCAGCATCGGCCAAATCATCAAACCGAGATACATCATAAAGCTGGTGAGCTGGCCGAGCGTCAGCGAGCCGTGCACCACCATCCAGCTTCCCCCAGCAATCGCCAGTAAGTTAGCCATGCCAATGGCGATATAAATCGTGGGATCAAAGCGGGCGTCAATGCGCGCCACGCGCAGGTTTTTCTTACCGGTATCTTCGGCATCGGCGGCAAATAATGCCGATTGCCGATCCTCCAGACCGAAGGCCTTGATCATGCGAATACTGGTCAGGCTTTCCTGAGTACGGTCGTTGAGACTGGAAAACGCCGCCTGCGCCAGCTTAAAGCGATTATGGAGTCGATCGCCGTAACGTTTGATCATCAACGCCATCACCGGCATCGGCAGCAGCGCAATTAACGTCAGTTGCCAGCTTATCTGCGTTGACATCACGATCAGCACCGCACATCCCATTACCAGCGAATCTACCAGCGTCAGCACGCCTTCTCCGGCGGCAAATACGACCCGATCAACATCGTTGGTCGCACGCGCCATCAGATCGCCCGTGCGGTGACGCAGATAAAATTCTGGATGCTGGCGACTCAACTGACGGTAATAATCTTCCCGCAGCTCAACCGCCAGTTGGTAGGATGCGCCAAACAGCAGCACGCGCCAGACATAGCGCAGCAAATAAACCACCACTGCAATCAGGGCAATTGTTCCCACCCACATCAGCAGCCACTCGGTGGTGAAGCGTTGAGTCGTCACGCCATCCACAATGATCCCGACCACTTTCGGCGGAATAAGCTGAAGGATAGCGATGATGATAAGCAGGGCCACCGCCCCGAGGTAGCGACGCCACTCCCGGCGGAAGTACCAGCTTAATTGAGCAAATAATCGCACGCGTTATATCCTGACAAGATTTCCGGCAATAAGCGCCGGGAGAGTTATTCAATAGGGAGCGCAGTTGTGTATTTAATCTGTTCCATCGCAAAGCTGGAGGTGACGTCAGACAGGCCCGGTACGCTGTTCACCAGGCGCTTATAAAATTCATCGTAGCTTTTCATATCGGCGACCTGCACTCGCATCAGGTAATCATATTCCCCTGCCATACGCCAGAACCCCAGAACCTCCGGCATACCGGTGACTTCGGTGACAAAGCGGCAATACCATTCACTGCTGTGATGCTGAGTCTTAATCAGCACAAACGCGGTCAGCCCCAGTCCCAGTTTTTCTGGATCCAACAGGGCGACTCTACCCAGCAGGATACCGTCATCCTCAAGCCGTTTGAGGCGTTTCCAGCAGGGGGTGGTAGTCAGATTAACGGCATCTGCTAACGCCTGCAAAGAAAGGGTGCAGTCCTGTTGCAGTAAGCTAAGCAGCTTACGGTCAATTTTGTCTAACATATCCACTCCACAGAGAAGAATTTTCTCCTTACATTCTATTTTAAAGGCTAAATGGCAACAATTTTTTCCGTGCTTTTCGCTATTCTTGGCACAAAATGACAAATGGATATCTATTAATGATGAATAGCTCCTGGGTTAAAAACGCCATCAATGAAATCAACGCGGATTATCAGCGTTCTGCGGATACGCATCTCATTCGTCTGTCGCTACCGGCGTTCCCGGGCATTCAGATCTATTTAAAAGATGAGAGCACGCATCCCACCGGGAGCCTGAAGCATCGTCTGGCGCGTTCACTGTTTCTGTACGGATTGTGCAATGGCTGGATTAAAGAAGGCACCACCATCATTGAATCATCGTCCGGTTCAACGGCGGTCTCCGAGGCTTATTTCGCTCGACTGTTAGGACTGCCGTTTATTGCCGTCATGCCTTCCTGTACGGCGAAGCGTAAAATTGAACAGATTGAGTTTTACGGCGGTCGCTGTCATTTCGTGGAAAGCGCCTGTGAAATCTATGCGGCCTCTGAACAGCTGGCGCGTGAGCTGAACGGTCATTACATGGACCAGTTCACTTATGCTGAGCGCGCTACCGACTGGCGTGGCAATAACAATATTGCTGACAGCATCTTCCGCCAGATGCAGTGCGAGCCCAACCCCGTCCCCCGCCATATTGTGATGAGCGCCGGAACCGGCGGCACCTCTGCAACCATTGGCCGCTATATTCGTTGTCAGGGCTACGATACTCGCCTGATGGTGGTGGATCCGGAAAACTCAGTCTTTCTGCCCTTCTGGCAGGATCGCGATGCAACGTTACGCAGCCCGGTAGGAAGCAAAATCGAAGGCATCGGCCGCCCACGTGTCGAACCCTCCTTCATTCCTGACGTAGTCGATGAAATGCTGCGCGTGCCGGATGCCGCAAGCGTGGCCACCGCACACTGGCTGGAAACGCAGTTGGGCCGCAAAGTCGGCGCTTCAACTGGCACCAACATGTGGGGAACGCTGCAACTTGCCGCCCGTATGCGCGATGCAGGAGAAAGCGGTTCACTGGTCACGCTGCTGTGCGACAGCGGCGAACGCTATCTTGAAACCTACTACAACCCGCAGTGGATCGACACGCACATCGGTGATTTAACGCAGTGGAAAGCGGAACTCACCCGGCTTCTGAACACCCATTAATGGGATAAAAAAAAGCCAGACGCGAAGTCTGGCTTGCTGGAAGGGATCTCTCATTCGGGGGAATAAGGTAGATGCGGATTGTCCAGCCAATGCGTCAAAAAGTGTGACACCGCCTGATTTCGGCAATGCCCAATCACCGACAAATGCGGCAGTTCAGCAATCAGTTGTGGCATCGCGTTACCCATAATCAGGCCGCGCCCAACGCTACCTAACATTTCGCGATCGTTCATGGCATCGCCAAACGCCATACATTCGGCCATTGAATAACCTAAGTGGTCGCTTAGTACCGCCAGCGCCGATCCTTTGTTACAGCCCACCGGCAGCACCTCAAGGCAATCAACCGCGGAAAAACAGAGATTTGCCTGCTCACCCAGCGCCTCATTCAGTTGAATGCGTAATTGGATCAGGGAGTCATGATCCCCACAGAAACAGACTTTCGTTACCTGATGAGCCGGGATACGTTTCACATCGACGATCTGGTAGCGAAATCCGCTATACACATGCGCCTGTAGCAGCGATGGGATCTCTTGTCCGGTGAACCAACCGTTGTCATTAAAGACATGCATGCTGGCTGTAGTATCCCACTTCTGATGTAACACGATATCCGCCACAGTCGGATCCAGATCCTGACGGTGCAATACATCGCCCTCAACAGAGTGAATGCGCGTGCCGTTACCCGTGATCAAAAAGGCGTCCAGTGAGATAGACCCCAAAATATGGCGCATCTCCAGCACATGGCGGCCGGTGGCAAATGTCAGGGTGATCTCGCGTTCACGCAGGCGCGCCAGCGTTGAAAGCGTTTCGTCACCTAAATGGTGATTCGGCATCAAAAGGGTGCCATCCATATCAAATGCAGCCAGACGAGCCATTTCTTTCTCCACACTGTGACGCGGTTAACTTGTGATTCAGTATTACCTGAGATATACGGAAGTAATAGTGAATAGATAAAATGAATTGTTCCGGGTTTATTACACAAAATCATTCAAGTTGCATCCAGGCGGCAAGTGAATGAACGTCCAGGAGCATGCAGTGACTGGGGTGAATTAACGCCGCCAACAAAGAGGCAGCTTGAAGGATGACGTGTATATGAGATTGTTGAATCGCCTGAATCAGTACCAACGCCTGTGGCAGCCTTCGGCGGGAGAACCGCAGTCGGTGACCGTCGGGGAGCTGGCAGAACGCTGTTTTTGCAGCGAGCGCCACGTGCGTACCCTGCTGAAGCAAGCGCAGGATGCTGGCTGGCTGGAGTGGCATGCCCAGTCGGGGCGTGGGAAACGCGGGCAACTGCGCTTTTTGGTGACGCCAGATTCGCTACGCAGCATTATGATGGAGCAAGCGCTGCAAAAGGGGGAGCAACTTAGCGTACTGGAGCTGGCTCAGCTGGCGCCGGGAGAATTAAGAACGCTGCTCCAGCCGTTTATGGGCGGGCAGTGGCAAAACGACACGCCAACCCTGCGCATCCCCTATTACCGCCAGCTCGACCCTTTGCACCCTGGATTTCTCCCTGGTCGCGCAGAACAACACCTCGCCGGACAAATATTCTCGGGCCTGACCCGGTTCGACAGTGTTACGCAACGCCCCTGCGGAGATTTAGCCCACCACTGGAATATCTCCGCCGACGGCCAGCGCTGGGATTTCTATATTCGTTCCACCCTGTACTGGCATAACGGCGATGCGGTCAGCAGCACACAGCTACATCAACAGTTGCTGAAGCTGTTAGAGCTACCCGCGTTAAACAAGCTGTTTATCAGCGTAAAGCGCATTGAGGTGACGCATCCCCAGTGCCTAACCTTTATTTTGCATCGCCCAGACTTCTGGCTGGCGCATCGTCTGGCAAGCTACAGCAGTCACCTGGCACATCCCGAACTCCCGTTTGTTGGTACCGGTCCGTTCCGGTTGACGCTGTTTACCCCAGACCTGGTGCGCATCGAGAGTCACGATCACTACCACCTGAGTCACCCGCTACTAAAAGCCATTGAATACTGGATAACCCCGCAGCTTTTCTCCCAGGATTTGGGCACCAGCTGTCGCCATCCGGTTCAAATTGCAATTGGTAAACCCGAAGAGCTTCCCATGCTAAGCCAGGTAAGCAGCGGGATCAGCCTCGGTTTCTGCTATCTCACGCTCAGAAAAAGCGCGCGGCTGAATACGCAGCAGGCCCGTCGCCTGGTCAATATTATCCACCGCTCTTCCCTGCTACAAACGCTTGACGTGGATGAAAACCTGATCACGCCAAGCAATGCGCTGCTGCCGGGATGGACGATCCCCCAATGGGATGAACTGGACGACGTGCCGCTACCGGAAAAACTTACGCTGGCCTATCACCTGCCGGTAGAGTTGCACGCCATGGCTGAGCAGCTTCGCCAGGCGCTGGCGCTACTCGGCTGTGAGTTAACGCTTATTTTTCATAATGCTAAAAACTGGGATGGCGACCATCCTTTAGCCCAGGCCGACCTGATGATGGGAGACAGGCTGATTGGCGAAGCACCTGAATATACCCTCGAACAGTGGCTGCGCTGCGATCAGCTCTGGTCACATGTATTGAGCTCGCCGGCATATACTCATCTGCAAACCACCCTGGATGCCCTGCAAATCCAGGCCGATGAGGACGATCGTCATGCGGCTTTACAACACGTTTTCGCCTCGCTGATGCATGACGCGACCCTGACACCGCTGTTCAATTATCACTATCGTATTAGCGCTCCGCCGGGCGTGAACGGCGTACGCCTGAATCCTCGCGGCTGGTTTGAATTTACCGAAGCCTGGCTACCGCCCCCGTCGGCGTGAAGAAGCTGGTCGGCGACACGCCCAGACGCTACCATAAGGGTTTCGTTATTTGTCAGGAAAAACCATGAAACGTGCCGTTGTTGTATTCAGTGGGGGTCAGGACTCCACAACCTGTCTGGCGCAAGCGCTGCATCAGTATGATGAAGTGCACTGCGTGACCTTTGATTATGGTCAGCGCCATCGCGCAGAGATTGATGTCGCACGTGACCTGGCCTTAAAACTTGGCGCGCGTGCGCACAAGGTACTTGATGTAACGCTGCTCAGCGAACTGGCCGTCAGTAGCCTGACCCGCGATAACATTCCGGTACCCGATTACGAACCGGATGCGAACGGCATTCCTAATACCTTTGTGCCAGGACGCAATATTCTGTTTTTAACGCTGGCGGCGATTTACGCGTATCAGGTGCAGGCGGAGGCAGTCATTACCGGCGTTTGTGAAACGGATTTCTCTGGATATCCGGACTGCCGCGATGAGTTCGTCAAAGCCCTGAACCATGCCGTAAGCCTGGGAATGGCGAAAGATATCCGCTTTGAAACCCCGCTGATGTGGATCGATAAAGCCGAAACCTGGGCACTGGCCGATTACTGGGGCAAGCTGGACCTGGTACGCGAAGAAACGCTGACCTGCTATAACGGCATCAAAGGTGACGGTTGCGGTCACTGCGCGGCCTGTAATCTGCGCGCCAACGGCCTGAACCATTATCTGGCAGATAAACCGGCAGTGATGGCGGCAATGAAGCAGAAAACAGGACTAAAGTGATCGTTTTGCCGGATGGCGGTGCACGCACCTTATCCGGCTTTCGACATTCACCGTGGTCAATATCGCCCGTAAGCCTGATAAGCGAAGCGCCGTCAGGCTTCCTTCCATCACTTCACCATCTGCTCCAGTTTTTCGCGCAACTCCCCTTCCAGCGGTAGCGCCTTTTGCGTTTTCAAATCAATACAGACGAAGGTAATCAACGCGTCTGCCACCACCTGTCCTTCCGGCTCCAGGGTGATAGTCTGGTTCAACACACCGCTTTTGCCATTTAACTGTTGCACCTGACTGGTAATGGTCAGCAGGTCGCTCAGCACCGCAGGGCGGCGGTAGTTAATGTTAATATTCACGACCACAAAAGCGATGTTGTGTGCGGTCATCCACTGAAAGCTGTCGCTGTTTTCCAGGCCATCCCAGCGGGCTTCTTCCAGAAACTCAAGATAGCGAGCATTGTTAACGTGCTGATAGACATCAAGATGAAAACCACGAACTTTGATTTGTGTTTGCATAGCGCAGGAGCCTTACGTTGTTTTTATAGGAACACACTTCAGGGTAAGAGGTCATAACTGGTATGACCTCTACAGTCTGGCAAACTTTCAGCACTCTGCAAGTTATTAAAGTGTTAAAACTGCCAGATTGCGCTCTACCAGCGAACTCCCCATGCCCGGTACCTGCTTTAAGTCCTCCACCGTTTTAAACGGCCCGTACTCCTCACGATAGCTGACAATCGCCTGCGCTTTCTTCAGACCCACGCCATTCATGACTCGCGCTAAATCCTCCGCAGAAGCGCTGTTGATGCTTACCCTGGTGCCTTCATCATCGCTCGCTTTAGCCGGTTGCGTGGCTTTGCTTTGTGCTACTCCCGTAGCATCCGCTTTGGCTTGAGTCGCCTGGCTTTTGGCGACTGGCTCTGCAGCTAGTGCGCTTTGAGCCATACCGGCACAGGTCAATGAAAGGGTAATAAGCAGGGCTTTGATTCCATGTTTCATACTGTTTTCTCCTTGTTTGTTAACAGTGGAATCACGATAGCGAGGTGCAGAACGGCAGACAAACGGCAAATATCAGAAATGGAAAAGGCCGCGAAAGCGGCCTTTGGTTGATACAATTTTTTGCAATTTTTTGCGAGTAGCCTCGGTTATTGCTGCTGTTCCAGCGCGTCACCGACTTTAATTTTTGCGGCTTTACGCAGGTTGCTCATCAGCGCTTCAAAGACAATCTGCGCATTGTTCTGGGTAATCCCCTGAACCATCGCTTTCTTCTGCTCTTCAGGCATAGAACCGGCTTTCACCTCGTCCAGCGCCAGCAGTACAACGTTACCCTGCATGTCGTTCGCCACGCCGTAGCTCGGTTTGTCTTTCGCCGGCAGGCTCAGGCCAAAGGCCGCCTGACTCAGCGGATCCTGACCCGTACGGCTCAGCGTTTTCGCCTCGCCAAAGCTCAGACCCGCCGCTTTCATGGCTTCATCGCCTTTACCAGCTTTCAGATCCGCCAGCAGTTTATCGGCATCAAGCTTCGCCTGCTGCTCTGCTTTATTGTGCTTAACAAGCGCAGTTACCTGATCTTTCACTTCAGCCAGTGGTTTAACGGCTTCAGCTTTGTGCTCTGCAATACGCAGTACAAACGCGCGATCGCCATCCACGGTGATGATGTCAGAGTTACTGCCAGGCGTACCGTTCTCACCAACCAAACCACCATTGAAAATGATGTCAGCGACCGGTTTGAAGTTCAGCTCTTCCGGCAGGCTGTCACGGCTAAACCAGCCCGTTTCAACCGCTTTCATACCCGCCGCCTGCTCCGCGCCCGCCAGGGATTCGTTATCGTTGCTGGCGGCATCGCTCACTTTCTGCTGCAGCGCATAGTAGGCATCCAGCGCTTTTTCCTGCTTCACTTTCGCCGCAATGTCGTCACGGGCTTCGCTCAGCGGTTTAACCTGCGCAGGCTGTACGTCGTCAAGACGCGCAACGAGGAAACCAACGGAAGACTTAATCACACCTGACAGCTGGCCTTTCTCTTTCAGACCGGCATTCTTCAGCTCATCCGGGGTGGTGGAATCTTCCAGCCATCCCATATCGCCGCCTTTACGGGCAGAGATGATGTCAGCAGATTTTTCTTTTGCCAGCGCAGCGAAATCACCGCCTTTGTTCAGCTCGTCCAGTACCGCTTTGGCTTCATCTTCCGTTTTGGTCTGAATGATGCTGTAGCGGTTACGCTGCGGCTGAGTGAACTGATCCTGATGCTGGTCATAATAAGCCTGAATATCCGCATCGCTGGCCGTCTCCTGCATAGCAGCAGCATCCAGCTTGATGTAGCTCACGCGGAACTGTTCCGGCGTCATAAAGTTGTTTTTATTCTGCTCGTAGTAGCTGGCAACTTCCTGCTCGGTAACAGACTGCTTCGCGGCCAGTGCGTTAACGTCAATTGTCGCCTCGCGAACGATACGCTGCTGTGCGACCAGCGCCGCCAGCTCGTCCGTTTCGCCTTTCAGCATGAAGTCCGTACCGGCAACGCCGTTAATCAGTTGCTGGGTAGTAAGCTGATTACGTAATGCCTGAGCGTACTGGTCTGCGGTCATTCCCATCTGATTAACAATCGCGTTGTAGCGATTGTTATCAAATTTACCGTCCACCTGGAACGCAGGCGTGGCGAAAATAGCCTGTTTAACCTGATCGTCGCTGATGTTGAGATTAAGCTCGCGGGAGTACTGATCCAGCAGCGCTTCGTCAATAAGACGATTCAGCACCTGCTGACGCAGCGTTTTCATGTAGCCTTCGTTCGCAGCCAGTTCGGAGTATTGATCGCCCAGCTGTTGCTGCATGCGGTTACGTTCGCTGTTGAACGCATTCTCGAACTGCCCGCGGCTAATCTCCTGGCCATTCACTTTGGCGGCGAAGTTATTGCCCCCGCCAATCAGGTAACCACTCACGCCGGTCAAAATGAACGACACGATAATGATACCGAAAATAATCTTGAGCACGAGACTGTTAGCAGCCGTGCGTAAGCTGTCCATCATGGTGTAACCACACTCCGCTGTAGATGACTATACGCGTTATCTCTCAAGCCGCCTGCGCGTTGTCACCACAGCGGCGGCAAGGATTTTGAGTATATATGCTTCACGCAGCATAGCGTTTCCTGAACGCTGCGTACAAAGGCCTATTGTGACAAGAAACAGGGGCAATTGTCAGCCCACAACGCATAGAAAGTACCGGAATTACAAATAAAAAAGGCACATCAGTCGATGCGCCCTTGTACTTCGTCACATCCCCAAAGGGGAAATCACTTAGTTTACCGCGTCTTTCAGTGCTTTACCTGCACGGAAGCCCGGTACTTTAGCCGCGGCGATGGTGATCTCTTTACCTGTTTGCGGGTTGCGACCAGTACGGGCAGCACGCTCTTTAACGGCAAAAGTACCAAAACCTACCAGCGCTACGTCATCACCTTCTTTCAGAGATTCGGTAACAGAAGCAATAATTGCATCTAACGCACGTCCAGCCGCAGCTTTAGAGATATCAGCCCCTGCAGCAATTTTGTCGATCAGTTGAGATTTATTCACTCTTCTCTTCCTCTTTATAATTTATATCGCACCTGAATCCTTCAAAGTGCGAACGCGCAGCAGTTATATCAGGCCTGCCATGCCCTTACAACACCCGTTAATGATGGCAAGCCTAATCCGTCATCTAAATTAGCTATACAAAAAAAGGCTGGCAAGTCCGAAATGGCCTGCCAGCCCTGTTTTTATTAGTGCTCTTTGCGCGAGGTCACTATTTTGCGGTCACAACCTGCATTCCGGAGGGCTCATTTTGCAACGCGAGCGTCAGAACCTCCTCAATGCGTTTCACCGGATGGATGTCCAGATCGGCAATTACGTTGTCCGGAATCTCTTCCAGGTCACGTTTGTTTTCGTCTGGAATTAAGACCGTTTTAATACCACCACGGTGTGCCGCCAGCAGTTTTTCTTTCAACCCACCAATAGGCAGAACCTGGCCACGCAGGGTGATCTCGCCGGTCATCGCCACGTCGGCGCGAACCGGGTTACCGGTCAGACAAGAAACCAGCGCGGTACACATGGCAATACCCGCACTTGGACCGTCTTTCGGCGTCGCCCCTTCAGGTACGTGAACGTGGATGTCGCGTTTTTCGTAAAAGTCCGGATTAATGCCCAGTTTTTCCGCGCGCGCGCGCACCACGGTCAGCGCAGCCTGAATGGATTCCTGCATGACTTCACCCAGAGAACCGGTGTAGGTCAGCTTACCTTTACCCGGTACGCAAGCGGTTTCGATGGTCAGCAGATCGCCGCCCACTTCCGTCCATGCCAGACCGGTTACCTGACCAACGCGGTTTTCATTGTCCGCGCGGCCATAGTCAAAGCGCTGTACGCCCAGGTAGTCGTGCAGGTTGTCGCCATTGATCTCAATATGTTTCAGCGACTTGTCGAGCAGCAGCTGTTTCACCGCTTTACGGCACAGTTTGGAAATTTCACGCTCCAGACTACGCACGCCAGCTTCACGGGTGTAATAACGAATAATGCCCACAATGGCGCTATCGTCGACCGTCAGCTCGCCTTTTTTCAGCGCGTTACGCTCAATCTGTTTCGGCAACAGATGACGTTTAGCAATGTTCAGCTTCTCGTCTTCGGTATACCCGGACAGACGGATCACTTCCATACGATCCAGCAACGGTGCGGGAATATTCATGGAGTTAGAGGTCGCAACGAACATCACGTCGCTGAGATCGTAGTCCACTTCCAGGTAATGATCGCTGAACGCCACGTTCTGCTCTGGATCCAGCACCTCAAGCAGTGCGGAAGCCGGATCGCCACGCATGTCGGAAGACATTTTGTCGATCTCATCAAGCAGGAACAGCGGGTTTTTAACGCCCACTTTAGCCATTTTCTGGATCAGTTTACCCGGCATCGAACCAATATAGGTCCGGCGGTGACCGCGAATTTCAGCTTCATCACGCACGCCGCCCAGTGCCATACGGATATATTTACGTCCGGTTGCTTTAGCGATGGACTGTCCCAGAGAAGTTTTACCTACCCCCGGCGGCCCAACCAGGCACAGGATCGGCCCCTTGATTTTATTCACACGGCTTTGAACCGCGAGATACTCAAGAATACGGTCTTTGACGCGTTCCAGACCGTAATGGTCAGTATCGAGGATTTCCTGAGCCTGACGCAGATCTTTTTTGACCTTGCTACGCGCATTCCACGGCACCTGAACCATCCAGTCGATGTAGCCACGGACTACGGTTGCTTCCGCTGACATCGGAGACATCATTTTCAGCTTCTGCAGTTCTGCTTCCGCTTTCTCTTTTGCCTCTTTCGGCATTTTCGCCGCGTCGATTTTACGCTTCAACGCTTCGTTTTCGTCCGGCGCATCATCCATCTCGCCGAGCTCTTTCTGAATGGCTTTCATCTGCTCGTTCAGATAGTACTCACGCTGGGATTTTTCCATCTGCTTTTTCACGCGGTTGCGAATGCGTTTCTCAACCTGCAGCAGATCGATTTCAGATTCCATCATCGCCATCAGATATTCCAGACGTTCGTTAACGTCGGACATCTCCAGTACGGACTGCTTGTCAGCAAGCTTCAGCGGCATGTGCGCAGCGATGGTGTCCGCCAGACGTGCAGGATCGTCAATGCTGTTCAGCGACGTCAGCACTTCGGGCGGGATTTTCTTGTTCAGCTTGATATAGCCTTCGAACTGGCTGATAGCGGTACGCACCAGCACTTCCTGTTCGCGCTCATCAATAGCAGGCGAGTCAAGGTACTCCGCTTTCGCAGAGAAGTGCTCGCCGTTGTCAGACAGCGCTGAAATACGCGCGCGCTGTAACCCCTCGACCAGCACTTTTACGGTGCCGTCAGGCAGTTTCAGCATCTGCAAAATAGAGGCCACGGTCCCGACGGTGAAAAGATCGTTTACACCCGGCTCATCCGTTGACGCTTCTTTCTGAGCAACCAGCATGATTTTTTTATCATGGTCCATAGCCGCTTCCAGACAACGGATAGATTTTTCCCGCCCTACAAATAAGGGTATGACCATGTGCGGATAAACCACCACATCGCGCAACGGCAATACGGGGATTTCAATGCGTTCAGAACGCTCAGGATTCATAGAGCTCTCTCTTAGTTTAGTTTCCGCCAGGTAATCAGGTGGTACGACTGTGCTCCACACCACCTTTAACATGTATGTCAGTATATGGGGATGTTTCCCACACATTCAACGCCATGTTTACGGAAAAATAAAAGGGGAGATAAAATCCCCCCTTATTAATTAAATGTCTGTATGAATTGATGAATTATTCGCCAGATGCCTGCTGCGCTTCCGGCTTACCGTAAATCAGCAATGGCTTGCTCTGGCCGCCAATCACCGACTCATCGATCACCACTTTTTCGACGTCTTCCATAGAAGGCAGATCGTACATGGTGTCAAGCAGTGCGGCTTCGACGATAGAACGCAGACCACGAGCACCGGTTTTACGTGCCATCGCTTTTTTGGCGATCGCATCCAGCGCTTCCTCACGGAATTCCAGATCAACACCTTCAAGATTGAACAGCGCCTGGTACTGCTTGGTCAGGGCGTTTTTCGGCTCTTTCAGGATCTGGATCAGCGCTTCTTCACTCAGTTCGCTCAGCGTCGCTACAACCGGCAGACGCCCGATGAACTCAGGGATCAGACCAAATTTGATCAGATCTTCCGGCTCCACCTGCGACAGCAGTTCACCTTCGCTGGCTTTATCAGACTGCGCTTTTACCGTTGCGCCAAAACCAATGCCGGAGCCCGTTTCAACACGGTTAGCAATGACTTTATCCAGACCGGCAAAGGCACCGCCGCAGATAAACAGGATCTTGGAGGTATCAACCTGCAGGAATTCCTGCTGAGGATGTTTACGCCCCCCCTGCGGTGGAACGGCAGCAACCGTACCTTCGATCAGTTTCAACAGCGCCTGCTGTACGCCTTCGCCGGAAACGTCACGGGTAATGGACGGGTTGTCAGACTTACGAGAAATCTTGTCGATTTCATCGATATAGACGATCCCGCGCTGTGCTTTCTGCACGTCGTAATCGCACTTCTGCAGCAGTTTCTGAATAATATTTTCAACATCTTCACCCACATAACCAGCTTCGGTCAGCGTGGTGGCATCGGCCATAGTGAACGGAACGTCCAGCAGGCGTGCCAGCGTTTCAGCCAGCAGCGTTTTACCGGAACCCGTTGGGCCAATCAGCAGGATGTTACTTTTGCCCAACTCGACGCCATTGCTGGTGTCGCCGTTGCGCAGACGTTTGTAATGGTTGTATACCGCGACCGCCAGCACTTTCTTCGCCTGCTCCTGACCGATAACGTAATCGTCCAGGTGGTTGCGAATTTCATGCGGCGTCGGCAGCGCACTGCGTTCACGGTGCGGTGCTACTTCCTTAATCTCTTCGCGAATGATGTCGTTACATAAATCAACACATTCGTCGCAGATATACACGGATGGTCCGGCAATCAGCTTACGCACTTCATGCTGGCTTTTGCCGCAAAAAGAGCAGTACAACAATTTGCCCGAGCCATCTTTGCGTTTATCTGTCATGGGTCAAAACCTCTTCTTTGTTCTTTGTGCCGCACACGACGACGCAAATGCCATTCTCAGGCGCAAGACGCTAGTCAGCGTTGTGCCGCTCCAGGTAATTATAGCGGTACACCTGCGCGCTGGGCATTAATTACGATGGGTCAAAATCGAGTCGACCAGACCGTACTCTACCGCTTCAGAAGCGGAGAGGAAGCGATCGCGCTCGGTATCACGTTCAATCTGCTCAAGAGATTGACCCGTATGATGCGCCATAAGTTCGTTCATGCGCCCTTTTACCTTCAGGATTTCACGGGCATGAATTTCAATATCCGTTGCCTGGCCCTGGTAACCGCCCAGAGGCTGGTGGATCATGACGCGAGAGTTAGGCAGGCAAAAACGTTTACCTTTCGCCCCGGCAGTCAGCAGGAACGCGCCCATTGAGGCCGCCTGGCCCATACAAATGGTGCTGACGTCCGGCTTAATAAACTGCATGGTGTCATAGATAGACATCCCGGCAGTGATCACTCCACCAGGGGAGTTGATGTACAGGTAGATATCTTTTTCTGGGTTTTCTGCTTCCAGGAACAGCATCTGCGCCACGATCAGGTTAGCCATATGGTCTTCGACCTGGCCGGTCAGAAAAATGACGCGTTCCTTAAGTAGACGAGAATAGATATCAAAAGAGCGCTCACCACGTGAGGTCTGTTCAATGACCATCGGCACCAGCGCCATATGGGGTGCAAAGTTATCTCGTTCGCCGCTGTATGACATTTCCGTCTCCTGGATAAAATTTGAAAAAACCTGCTGTGCTGATTGTAACCTTATGGACGGATTATCAGCTAGTCCCTCTGTAATGGGTACGACATCGCCATAATTCAAGCATAACAATCTTTTGTTGTAACGCTAACACTGAAACGCTGTTTTCGCACTCTTCCCATGCAAAATCCGTGACAAAAAAAAACCCGCCACCAAAAGGTGACGGGCTTGCGTACGAAATTCGTGCTAAATAAGCGACGAATTACGCCTGCTGGTTCATCAGCTCGTTGAAGGAAGTGGCTTTTTCAGTCACTTTCGCTTTCGCCAGAACGGCTTCAACAGCCTGCTCTTCCAGAGCGACGTTACGCATGTTGTCCATCAGCTCTTTATTTTTGCTGTAGAACTCAACAACTTCTTTCGGATCTTCGTAAGCAGAAGCCATCTCTTCGATCAGGCCTTTAACGCGATCTTCGTCAGCTTTCAGCTCGTTGGTACGAATCACTTCGCCCAGCAGCAGACCTACAACTACGCGACGCTTAGCCTGTTCTTCGAACAGTTCACGCGGCAGTTCCAGAGCTTGTTTTTCGTTGCCGCCAAAACGCTGTGCAGCCTGACGACGCAGAACGTCGATTTCGCTGTCGATCAGAGCAGCCGGAACGTCGATGTCGTTAGCTTTTACCAGACCTTCGATCGCCTGAGACTTAACGCGGTTACGCACAGCGCCTTTCAGCTCGCGTTCCATGTTTTTACGTACTTCAGCGCGCAGACCCGCTACGGAACCATCTTCAACGCCGAAACGTTTGATGAATTCTTCAGTTAGTTCCGGCAGTTCGCGCTCTTCAACTTTCTTCAGGTTGATAACGAACTTAGCGGCTTTACCTTTCAGGTTTTCAGCGTGGTACTCTTCCGGGAAGGTCACATCGATAGTGAACTCTTCGCCAGCTTTGTGGCCTTTAACGCCTTCTTCAAAGCCTGGGATCATACGACCCTGGCCCATCGCCAGTACGAAGTCAGACGCTTTGCCGCCTTCGAACTCTTCGCCGTCTACAGAGCCGGTGAAGTCGATGGTTACACGGTCTTCTGCATCAGCAGCGCCTTCTTTGTCTTTCCAGGTAGCCTGCTGCTTACGCAGGGTGTCCAGCATCACGTCAACGTCAGCGTCGGTGACTTCAACAACCGGTTTTTCAACTTCGATTGCTTCCAGGCCAGTCAGCTCAACTTCCGGGTAAACTTCGAACTCTACCGCGTAAGTAAAATCTTCACCCAGTTTGTATTCGCCCGGAACGTAGTTCGGTGCGCCAGCCGGATTGATTTTTTCTTTGATGATCGCGTCAACGAAGTTGCGGCTCATCAGGTCGCCCAGAACGTCCTGGCGAACAGACGCGCCATAACGCTGAGCAACAACATTCATCGGTACTTTTCCTTTGCGGAAACCGTCAATACGCACTTTCTTCGCTACGTTGACCAGCTCGCTTTTCACAGCGGTCTCGATGCTGTCAGCAGCGATAGTAATCGTTACACGGCGGCCAAGGCCTTGAGTGGTTTCAACTGAAACTTGCATCTTGTTACCTCAAAAAATCACAGTGCTCGGTCAACTCTTCTCCGCAAGCACAGGTTGTTGGCTTCGCGGAACTGGGATGTTCTCATAAGCAATCACATTCCCTGTCGTCAGAATCATCCCGAAGACATTCCGAAAAATAAGACGCGCATTATAGCGGCATCACTTTTATGAGTCGAGAACGGTTATCGCGCGTTGCTGCGGCTTTTTTCACAATTCCCGGCTAATTTTTGTCTGAATACTGTACGACTGCCCCAGAATTCAGACAAAACAAAACGGCCCGCAGGCCGTTTTCACATAATCTGTAGCAACATACTGGAAAAGCGTCGGTTGTTGCAAATCCGTTTTTACGCGATGCTTCCCGCCCCACGACACGGAGGCGATGCAAAAATCGTATCCTGCAACGCTTCCCACTCCTTAATGGTGTAGGTATGCAGGGCAAGTGCATGAACGGTTGTGGAAAGCTCCACCGTTAAGGTGCTGTAAATCATCCGATGACGATTCAGAAAACGCTCACCTGTAAAGCGATCGCTAACCAGCACAACCTTAAAGTGGCTTTCAGAACCTGCCGGGACATTGTGACGATAGCTTTCATCCACAACTTCGAGGAACACGGGTTGGAACGCTGCCCTTAATTTTTCTTCTATTTGCTCACGAATCATCATGAAGTTTTTCCTCCGACAACGCTGAGATGTCACCCATCCCTTTAAATACTAGCCGCTTTTACCGCTTTCATTACACCTTAGCAACAAAAAATTAGCGTTTGTCTGATTTTCTCAGCCAAATGGATGAAGTTCACTAAATCCTCACTTCGATTTATTGCAAAAAGTCCGTTTATGGTCTCCACAAAGACATAAAACTGACAACACAATGAATTTACATGCGTTACCCACTTCCCCTCATCGTTGGCGATGTTATGATGGCGGGAATTTTCTCCAACCATACAATTTAGATTCGCTGAGAGCCCTGGCATGTTTAAAAAAATCCTCGTCCCGTTTGTCGCGCTGTTTATGTTAGCTGGATGCGCAACGCCGCCGACCACTATTGAAGTTTCCCCGAAAATTACCCTGCCACAGCAGGACCCGAGCCTGATGGGTGTGACCGTTAGCATCAACGGTGCCGACCAGCGTCAGGATCAGGCGCTGGCTAAAGTTACCCGTGACAACCAGCTTGTTACCCTGACCGCGTCCCGCGATCTGCGCTTCCTGCTGCAAGAAGTACTGGAAAAACAGATGACCGCACGCGGTTATATGATTGGGCCAAACGGTGCTGTTAACCTGCAAATCATTGTTAGCCAGCTGTATGCAGACGTGTCCCAGGGTAGCGTGCGCTATAACATCGCCACCAAGGCAGACATCGCCATCATTGCGACCGCTGCTAACGGCAACAAGATGACCAAAAACTACCGCGCAAGCTATTCTGTTGAAGGCGCACTGCAGGCCTCTAACAAAAATATCGCTGACGCCGTTAACAGCGTGCTGACCGATACCATCGCTGATATGTCTCAGGACACCAGCGTTCACGATTTCATCAAGCAGAACGCTCGTTAATTTCTGCCCATATGGCCCGGCGTTCGTCGGGCCTATAGAAGCCCATGTCCAGTCATTACTTACGTATTTTTCAGCAACCACGTTCAGCTATCCTGCTCATACTGGGATTCGCCTCCGGTTTACCACTCGCACTGACCTCGGGTACGCTTCAGGCATGGATGACAGTCGAGAATATCGATCTTAAAACCATCGGTTTCTTTTCTCTGGTCGGCCAGGCCTACGTGTTTAAGTTCCTCTGGTCTCCGCTAATGGACCGCTACACGCCGCCGTTTTTAGGTCGACGCCGTGGTTGGTTGCTGGCAACTCAGGTGTTGTTACTGATTTCTATTGCCGCGATGGGCTTTCTGGAGCCTGGCACGCAGCTACGCTGGATGGCCGCGCTTGCGGTGGTGATCGCATTTTGCTCGGCATCGCAGGATATCGTCTTTGACGCATGGAAAACCGACGTGCTACCCGCCGAAGAACGCGGTACCGGCGCGGCTATCAGCGTGCTGGGCTATCGTTTAGGGATGCTGGTTTCCGGTGGGCTGGCTCTGTGGATGGCCGACCGCTGGCTGGGCTGGCAAGGAATGTACTGGCTGATGGCGGCGCTGCTGATACCTTGCATCATCGCTACCCTGCTAGCGCCCGAACCGACTGATGCCATTCCGGTGCCCAAAACGCTGGAGCAAGCGGTTGTGGCCCCGCTGCGCGACTTCTTTGGTCGTAACAACGCCTGGCTAATTCTGCTGCTTATCGTTCTGTATAAGCTCGGGGATGCCTTTGCCATGAGCCTGACTACAACCTTTTTAATCCGCGGCGTCGGATTTGATGCGGGTGAAGTTGGCGTGGTGAATAAAACGCTCGGACTGCTGGCAACCATCGTTGGCGCGCTGTACGGCGGGATCCTGATGCAACGCCTTTCGCTGTTTCGCGCATTGCTGATTTTCGGCATCCTGCAGGGGGCGTCGAATGCGGGCTACTGGTTATTGTCCATCACTGACAAACACATGTTCAGTATGGCCGCCGCCGTCTTCTTTGAAAACCTGTGTGGTGGCATGGGTACGGCAGCGTTTGTCGCCTTATTAATGACGCTGTGCAATAAGTCCTTCTCAGCGACCCAGTTCGCTCTGCTCTCCGCGCTTTCAGCCGTTGGTCGCGTTTACGTTGGCCCGGTAGCAGGTTGGTTTGTTGAAGCGCACGGGTGGCCAACGTTTTATTTGTTCTCTGTGTTTGCCGCTATCCCCGGCCTCATACTGCTGCTGGTTTGTCGTCAGACTCTGGAACATAGCTGGCAAAATGAGAGCTTCATTCCGCGCACGGAATTTCGTGGCGCGTACAGCCTGGCATTAATGACGTTGGTTGCGGGCTGCGGGCTGCTGGTGGTTTGGCTGCTGCTGTTAACCATGAACGCGCTGGATTACACCAACTTCTCCTTCCTGCCGGAACTGCTGGAAATCTCGGTGGTGGTCGCGGTCTGCGGGGTCGTTTTTGGTGGATTGCTGGATTATCTGGCACTGCGCAAAACCCGCCTGGCGTAAAAATCCACATTAATATCGCCGTTGTAATCACCCTGCGTAATTATAACGGCTAAATAAACAACAATTACTAAAAATATTATTTGTTATTTTGTGCGCCAAAGAATTTGGAAATTATTGACGCCTTTTATATATACTATTTCCCTTACTCGATTCAGCCACTACAGATTTATTTTTTGTTCTTCAATTGTCTTTTTATTGATAATCAATTGTTAAACAATTGTTTTATTTTCGTATTGGTTATACCAATTGCCCTCAGCACGTCTCCCGCTTGCCCGCTTTCGTTATAACGTGATGTTGCAACAGGTTCTTAAAGTCAAAACGACATATATTGCAACATATGTGACATGCCCGGCAGAACCCAGTAACACAGATCCAAGGATGTTTACAGTAATGTAACCTTCCCGTAAAATGCCCTCACACTTTAAACGCCACCCGGTCCCGTGGAATTGAGGTCGTTAAATGAGACTCAGGAAATACAATAAAAGTTTGGGATGGTTGTCATTAATTGCAGGCACTGCATTACTCAGTGGCTGTAATTCTGCGCTGCTTGACCCTAAAGGACAGATTGGACTGGAACAACGTTCTCTGATACTGACGGCATTTGGCCTGATGTTGATTGTCGTTATTCCTGCCATCTTGATGGCTGTTGGTTTCGCCTGGAAGTATCGTGCAAGCAATAAAGATGCGAAGTACAGCCCGAACTGGTCACACTCCAATAAAGTGGAAGCTGTGGTCTGGACGGTGCCGATCTTAATCATCATTTTCCTTGCCGTACTGACCTGGAAAACCACTCACGCTCTTGAGCCAAGCAAACCGCTGGCGCATGACGAGAAGCCCATTACCATTGAAGTGGTTTCCATGGACTGGAAATGGTTCTTCATCTATCCGGAACAAGGTATCGCTACCGTGAATGAAATCGCCTTCCCGGCGAATACTCCGGTTGAGTTCAAAGTGACGTCCAACTCCGTGATGAACTCCTTCTTTATCCCGCGTCTGGGTAGCCAGATTTATGCCATGGCCGGTATGCAGACTCGACTGCATCTGATCGCCAACGAAGTCGGTACTTATGATGGTATCTCCGCAAGCTATAGCGGACCAGGCTTCTCCGGTATGAAGTTCAAGGCTATCGCAACAAAGGACCGCGCCGAATTCGACCAATGGGTTGCTAAAGCTAAACAGTCCACGAACACCATGAGCGACATGGCTGCGTTCGAAAAAGTGGCTGTGCCAAGCGAATA
The DNA here is from genome assembly GCF_013781945.1 of Citrobacter sp. RHBSTW-01044. Classification (NCBI taxonomy): domain Bacteria; kingdom Pseudomonadati; phylum Pseudomonadota; class Gammaproteobacteria; order Enterobacterales; family Enterobacteriaceae; genus Citrobacter; species Citrobacter sp. RHBSTW-01044. The sequence goes on from NZ_CP056180.1 coordinate 3,689,711, forward strand.
CAACCAGGTGGAATACTTCTCCAACGTGAAACCAGATTTGTTTAAAGACGTTATTAACAAATTTATGGCTCACGGTAAGAGCATGGACATGACCCAACCCGAAGGTGAGCACAGCGCACACGAAGGAATGGAAGGCATGGACATGAGCCACGCGGAATCCGCTCACTAAGGGGCCGAGGAAGAATACGATGTTCGGAAAATTGACGCTGGATGCAGTGCCGTTCCATGAACCAATTGTCATGGTTACGATCGCTGCCATTATCATCGGTGGTGCGGCCTTACTGGGCCTAATCACTTACTTCGGTAAGTGGACCTACCTGTGGAAAGAGTGGCTAACTTCGGTTGACCACAAACGCCTTGGCATCATGTATGTCATTGTCGCAATCGTCATGTTGATTCGTGGCTTTGCCGACGCCATCATGATGCGTAGTCAGCAAGCGCTGGCTTCTGCAGGTGAAGCGGGCTTCCTGCCACCTCACCACTACGACCAGATCTTCACGGCTCACGGCGTGATTATGATCTTCTTCGTGGCAATGCCATTTGTTATCGGTCTGATGAACCTGGTGGTTCCGCTGCAGATCGGCGCACGTGACGTTGCATTCCCGTTCCTGAACAACCTGAGCTTCTGGTTCACCGTTGTCGGCGTAATCCTGGTTAACCTGTCTCTGGGCGTGGGTGAATTCGCACAGACCGGTTGGCTGGCGTACCCGCCACTCTCGGGAATAGAGTACAGTCCAAGCGTCGGGGTCGATTATTGGATATGGGCAGTCCAGTTGTCCGGTATTGGTACAACCCTAACCGGGATCAACTTCTTTGTGACCATCATTAAGATGCGTGCGCCAGGAATGACCATGTTCAAGATGCCGGTATTTAGCTGGGCATCGCTGTGTGCGAACATCCTGATTATCGCGTCTTTCCCAATCCTGACGGTTACCGTCGCGTTGCTGACCCTGGATCGCTATCTGGGCACCCATTTCTTTACCAACGATATGGGCGGCAACATGATGATGTACATCAACCTGATTTGGGCCTGGGGCCATCCGGAAGTGTACATTCTGGTTCTGCCGGTCTTCGGTGTGTTCTCCGAAATCGCTGCAACCTTCTCACGTAAACGTCTGTTTGGTTACACCTCACTGGTGTGGGCAACCGTGTGTATCACCGTTCTATCGTTCGTTGTTTGGCTGCACCACTTCTTCACCATGGGTGCAGGCGCTAACGTTAACGCCTTCTTCGGTATTACCACCATGATTATCGCCATCCCGACCGGGGTGAAGATCTTCAACTGGCTGTTCACCATGTACCAGGGTCGTATCGTATTCCACTCAGCGATGCTGTGGACGATTGGCTTTATCGTTACCTTCTCAGTCGGCGGCATGACCGGCGTACTGTTGGCGGTTCCGGGTGCGGACTTCGTGCTGCACAACAGTCTGTTCCTGATTGCGCACTTCCATAACGTTATCATCGGCGGCGTCGTATTTGGATGCTTCGCAGGTATGACCTACTGGTGGCCAAAAGCGTTTGGCTTCACGCTGAACGAAACCTGGGGTAAACGCGCATTCTGGTTCTGGATCATCGGCTTCTTCGTGGCGTTTATGCCGCTGTATGTGCTGGGCTTTATGGGGATGACCCGTCGCCTCAGCCAGCAGATTGACCCGCAGTTCCATCCGATGCTGGTCGTTGCCGCCTGCGGTGCCGCGCTGATTGCATTGGGTATCCTGTGCCAGCTGATTCAGATCTTCGTTTCTATTCGCGACCGCGAGCAGAACCGCGACCTGACCGGTGACCCATGGGGTGGTCGTACGCTGGAGTGGGCAACCTCTTCCCCGCCTCCGTTCTACAACTTTGCCGTTGTGCCGCACGTTCATGAGCGTGATGCCTTCTGGGAAATGAAAGAAAAAGGTGAAGCGTACAAGCAGCCTGCGCACTATGAAGAAATTCATATGCCGAAAAACAGCGGTGCCGGTATCGTCATTACCGCCTTCGCAACACTGTTTGGTTTCGCCATGATCTGGCATATCTGGTGGCTGGCGATTGCAAGCTTCGCAGGCATGATCATCAGCTGGATTGTGAAAAGCTTTGATGAAGACGTGGATTACTACGTGCCGGTCCCGGAAGTCGAAAAACTGGAAAACCAGCATTTCGATGAGATTACTAAGGCAGGGCTGAAAAATGGCAACTGATACTTTAACGCACGCGACTGCCCACGCGCACGAACACGGGCACCACGATGCAGGCCAGACCAAGATCTTCGGATTCTGGGTCTACCTGATGAGCGACTGCATTCTGTTCTCTATTCTGTTTGCAACCTATGCCGTTCTGGTGAACGGCACAGCAGGTGGCCCAACAGGTAAGGACATTTTTGAACTGCCGTTCGTTCTGGTTGAAACATTCCTGCTGTTATTCAGCTCTATTACTTACGGCATGGCGGCGATCGCCATGTACAAGAACAACAAGAGCCAGGTTATCTCCTGGCTGGCGTTGACCTTCTTGTTCGGTGCCGGATTCATCGGGATGGAACTCTATGAATTCCATCACCTGATTGTTAACGGTATGGGCCCGGATCGCAGCGGCTTCCTGTCTGCGTTCTTCGCGCTGGTCGGCACGCACGGTCTGCACGTCACCTCCGGTCTTATCTGGATGGCGGTGCTGATGGTGCAAGTTGCTCGTCGCGGCCTGACCAGTACTAACCGTACCCGCATCATGTGCCTGAGCCTGTTCTGGCACTTCCTGGATGTGGTGTGGATCTGTGTGTTCACTGTTGTTTATCTGATGGGGGCGATGTAATGAGTCATTCTAACGAGAGCGGCGGCGCATCCCATGGCAGCGTAAAAACCTACATGACAGGTTTTATCCTGTCGATAATCCTGACGGTTATTCCGTTCTGGATGGTCATGACAGGTTCTGCCTCTCCTGCCGTCATTCTGGGAACTATTCTGGCAATGGCAGTGGTACAGATTCTGGTGCACCTGGTGTGCTTCCTGCACATGAATAGCAAATCTGATGAAGGTTGGAACATGACAGCCTTTGTCTTTACTGTGCTAATCATCGCCATCCTGGTTGTGGGCTCCATCTGGATTATGTGGAACCTTAACTACAACATGATGATGCACTAAGAGCGGCGATTATGATGTTTAAGCAATACCTGCAAGTAACAAAACCAGGCATCATCTTTGGCAACCTGATCTCGGTGATTGGGGGATTCCTGCTGGCCTCGAAAGGCAGCATTGATTATCCCCTGTTTATCTACACGTTGGTTGGGGTGTCACTGGTTGTGGCGTCGGGTTGTGTATTTAACAACTACATCGACAGGGATATCGACAGGAAGATGGAGAGGACCAAAAACCGTGTGCTGGTTAAAGGTCTGATTTCCCCTGCGGTCTCGCTGGTATACGCCACCCTGCTGGGTATTGCTGGCTTTATGCTGCTGTGGTTTGGCGCGAACCCTCTGGCCTGCTGGCTGGGGGTAATGGGCTTCGTGGTCTATGTGGGCGTCTATAGCCTGTACATGAAGCGCCATTCCGTTTATGGCACGCTGATTGGCTCACTCTCCGGCGCTGCGCCGCCGGTGATTGGCTACTGCGCCGTAACAGGTGAGTTCGATAGCGGTGCGCTGATTCTGCTGGCTATTTTCAGTCTGTGGCAGATGCCGCACTCTTACGCGATTGCGATTTTCCGCTTTAAGGATTATCAGGCAGCCAACATCCCGGTACTGCCGGTGGTGAAAGGTATTTCGGTCGCGAAGAACCATATCACGCTGTACATCGTGGCGTTTGCTATCGCCACGCTGATGCTAACCCTGGGCGGCTATGCTGGTTATAAATACCTGATTGTTGCTGCGGCGGTGAGCGTCTGGTGGTTGGGCATGGCGCTGCGCGGTTATAAAGTGGAAGATGACAGGGTCTGGGCGCGCAAGCTGTTCGGTTTCTCCATCATCGCCATTACCGCGCTTTCCGTGATGATGTCAGTTGACTTTATGGTGCCAAACTCGCAGAACCTGCTGACTTACGTCTGGTAACGATCTGCTGATACGAAAAGGGTGCCTCCGGCACCCTTTTTTATTGGCAGGGATGTTATTCAGTCATAAAGCCATTTCCCCGCTTCAGCCGACTCAGCAAACATCCTTACGGTTAGCGGTATGCGTGTTGCTTCCACTTCTTCCCGGTTAGCTTTGAACCACCGAGTCAGAAGAGGCGTGTTTTCCCAAGGAAAATAGCGGGTCCAGTCAACATTCGATAAATCTACATTGAATGCTTTCTGAAACTCTTCTACTGCATCTGAGAGGTCATCTCGTGGCTCATCGAATAAATCTGTGTCCAATTCTAATGGGATCTCATTTCCGTCTTTATCGTCGTATCCAGGTATCTCCTTCCTGAATAGCTTCAACACTTCATTTTGTATGCTCATTAGAAAGATGTCCACTGTATGCGATCTTTTGGGCGGGCAATCAGATTGTATTTATTCTGTGTACGCCGTGAGATCTGGTAAATAGCGTTGGTTAACGCCACCCATCCTAACCAAGGGCAATAACGCCCAATCACAGCAGCAACCTTGTTAGTTTTCTTCATGGTAAAACCAACTGGTGTTTTAACTCTGAGGCCAAAAGGTAATCGCATATCTCTCAGTATAATTCTTGCGTACTTTGAGGCAACACTTGTTCCTTTAGTCGCGTCTCGTGGTTTTTGCCTTGTCTTCAACCAGGGTTGACCAGCCAGAATAGCGGCTCCCGATTCAATACCAATACCTAACTCATCACAAAACTGTTCCAGAAAGATGAGATCGAACAATTCGCCAGCGGACAGATTGCTGTGACCATGATACCAATAGGTTCCATTCGCCTCTTCAGTTGTGTCCATTCAATCCCCCATTATGCCGTCTGCCGGTCATTCCATGCGTCGGTATAGATAATGTTCCCGTCGCAATGCTTCCAGGTGATTTTTTCGTAGCGTAATTCTATGGTTTCAAGATGGTTATTATTCATGTCCTCTGGACCAGCCATCGAGGGAGAAACGGAGACAATCCGCACCCCTTCCAGAAACATATTGAAGTATTCAACTTCCTGACCGGCATCATTGATTTTGTACCAACGAATCTCTGCGGACTTAAGATTCTGACCAGAAGCGACAGCTTTGTATAAATACGGGCTAGAGTAGTCAAACTCTTTGACGATCATCATCGGTGAATGTTGGCGTGTGCCTGTTGGCTTGCCTGTACCGTTATCAGTGGGAATAGACAAATTGTGATGAAAGCCTTTAAATTCAATACTGTATTCTCTTCCCTTTACATCACACCCGCCCTTAATCAGCGCACCACCATCGTCATAAATCCACATATTGCCCGGAATCGCCATTTTCCTTTTCCCTCTTTCCATTAGAAATAACCACAAAAAGACTACACCTGTAATTATCGCAAGTAAATTAGTCGCAGTTGTAATTATTTCGATTTTCCCACTACACAATTCCACATATCGTAGAGGTTTACCGCACTCCTTCCCCGCTTTACACTAGGCGCGAAATTAATACAGAGGTGGGAATGAACGATTACAAAATGACGCCCGGTGAGTTGCGCGCCACCTGGGGTTTAGGGACCGTATTCTCGTTGCGCATGCTTGGCATGTTTATGGTTCTGCCGGTTCTGACCACGTACGGTATGGCGCTACAGGGTGCCAGTGAAGCGCTAATTGGCCTTGCCATTGGCATTTATGGTCTGGCGCAAGCCGTTTTCCAGATCCCCTTTGGTCTGCTTTCTGACCGCATCGGTCGTAAGCCGCTTATCGTCGGCGGGCTGGCGGTGTTCGTTCTCGGCAGCGTGATTGCCGCCCTCTCCGATTCAATCTGGGGCATTATTCTCGGTCGCGCTTTGCAAGGCTCTGGCGCGATTGCCGCCGCCGTGATGGCGCTGCTTTCCGACTTAACCCGTGAGCAAAACCGTACCAAAGCGATGGCGTTTATCGGCGTCAGCTTTGGTATCACCTTCGCCATTGCGATGGTGCTAGGACCGATCGTTACCCATGCGCTGGGACTACACGCGCTGTTCTGGATGATTGCAGCTCTTGCAACCACCGGCATCGTGCTAACCATTTGGGTCGTTCCCAATAGCACCAGCCACGTGCTGAACCGCGAATCTGGCATGGTAAAAGGCAGCTTCAGCAAAGTGCTGGCGGAGCCCAAACTGCTCAAGCTCAACTTTGGCATCATGTGTCTGCACATTTTGTTGATGTCCACTTTCGTCGCCTTACCGGGCCAACTGGCGAAAGCCGGTTTCCCCGCCGCAGAACACTGGAAAATTTATCTGGTGACGATGCTGCTGTCCTTTGTTTCCGTGGTGCCGTTCATCATCTACGCAGAAGTGAAGCGGCGGATGAAGCGCGTATTCCTCGCCTGCGTGTTACTGATCCTTATCGCAGAGATTGTATTGTGGAGCGCTAACGTGCGTTTTTGGGGGCTGATTGCGGGCGTTCAGATATTCTTCCTCGCCTTCAACCTGATGGAGGCCCTCCTCCCCTCGCTTATCAGCAAAGAGTCTCCGGCTGGCTATAAAGGCACGGCGATGGGCGTTTACTCCACCAGCCAGTTTCTTGGCGTGGCGATTGGCGGTTCGCTCGGCGGTTGGGTGGTCGAAATGTTTGATGGTCAGGCGGTATTCCTGGCCGGCGCGCTTCTGGCGGCAGTTTGGTTGTTGGTGGCAAGCACAATGAAAGAGCCGCCATATGTCAGTAGCCTGCGAGTGGAAATCCCGCCTGAGATTGCCGCAGATGACACCCTTAAGCAGCGTCTGCTGGCTAAAGAAGGGATAAGCGAAGTGTTAATTGTTGCGAAAGAGCATTCGGCTTACGTGAAAATCGACAGCAAAGTGACGAATCGATTTGAGGTTGAACAGGCCATCAGCCAGGCGTGAAGAGTGCCAGATGGCGACTATCGTTTGAGCCGGCCTACAAATAGCGTGTGCAACCTGTAGGCCGGATAAGCGTAGCGCCATCAGGCATTACGACTTAATCGCGGAAGTTCTTAAACTGGAACGGCTGGCCGAGATCGCCGCCGCGAACCAGCGCCATAACGGATTGCAGATCGTCACGCGCCTTGCCGGTCACGCGGATTTCTTCGCCCTGAATCTGCGCCTGCACCTTCAGTTTGCTGTCTTTGATCAGCTTGACGATTTTCTTTTGCACCGCGCTTTCAATGCCCTGTTTCAGCTTAGCTTCAACAAACCAGGTTTTACCGCTGTGCACGAAGGTTTCTGGTACGTCCAACGAAGTGCCTTCAATACCACGTTTCAGCAGCTTGGCACGTAAAATATCCAGCAACTGATTGACCTGGAAATCAGACTCGCTTAGCACCTTAATCGTCTTATTCGACTCGTTCAGCTCAAAAGTCGCTTCAACGCCACGAAAATCAAAGCGTGACTCCACTTCACGGCTGGCGTTATCTACCGCGTTACGGGCTTCCTGAAGATCAACTTCAGAAACAATATCGAAAGATGGCATCTTTTCCTCTCCCTTCATTTTTGATGCGAAGCATAATACCTGCAAAGTTACACAACAGACAGCGCTATACTAGGCTGTATCCTTTAATTGTACGTGGTACTGATACCTGCGAACAATAATGGGGTACGGCCGATATGGATTAACACCTGGTGATGTTGCAGGTGAGGAGGAAGAATGAAAATTACCGTACTGGGATGTGGAGCGTTAGGACAGCTTTGGCTAACCACGCTGTGCAAACATGGACATGAGGTTCAGGGGTGGCTACGCGTACCGCAACCCTATTGCAGCGTTAACCTGATCGACACGGATGGGTCAGTATTCAATGAATCCCTGACGGCAAACGACCCCGATTTTTTGGCGAAAAGCGACCTGTTGCTTGTCACTCTGAAAGCCTGGCAGGTTTCTGATGCGGTCAAAGGCCTGGCCGCCATTCTGCCTGACACCACTCCCATTCTGCTGATTCACAACGGTATGGGGACGATTGAAGAGTTGCATAACATTAAGCAACCTCTGCTGATGGGCACCACAACCCACGCGGCACGCCGTGACGGCAACGTGATCATTCATGTCGCTCAGGGAACAACAAGGATTGGTCCGGCGCGTGAACAAGACGGTGATTTCAGTTATCTGGCTGAAGTCCTGCAAGAGGTGCTGCCGGACGTCGCCTGGCACAACAATATTCGCGCTGAGTTGTGGCGTAAGCTGGCCGTCAACTGCGTCATTAACCCGCTGACCGCATTATGGGATTGCTCAAATGGAGAGTTACGCCATCATCCTGAAAAAATAGCGCTCATCTGCGAGGAGGTGGCGGCGGTCATTGAACGCGAAGGCCACCACACATCAGCAGATGATTTACGCTATTATGTTGAGCAAGTGATTGACAGTACGGCGGAAAATATCTCATCAATGCTGCAAGACATACATGCCCTGCGCCATACTGAGATCGACTACATTACCGGTTATTTGTTAAAACGCGCCCGCGCGCACGGCATCGCCGTCCCGGAAAATGCCCGCCTGTTTGAAATGGTTAAGAGAAAGGAAAGTGAGTATGAGCGCTCAAGCACTGGTATGTCTCGCCCCTGGTAGTGAAGAGACCGAAGCGGTCACCACTATCGATCTGCTGGTTCGCGGCGGAATTAAGGTCACGACCGCAAGCGTTGCCAGCGATGGCGGCCTGACGATCGTGTGCTCACGCGGCGTAAAACTACTGGCGGATGCGCCATTAGTGGAAGTTGCTGACGGGGATTTCGACATTATCGTGCTGCCCGGCGGTATTAAAGGCGCCGAGTGTTTTCGCGACAGCCCTCTGCTTGTCGAAACCGTGAAACAGTTTCATCGCTCCGGGCGCATTGTCGCGGCAATTTGCGCCGCTGCCGCCACAGTCCTCGTCCCACACGATATTTTCCCCATCGGTAACATGACCGGTTTTCCGGCGCTGAAAGACAATATTCCCACTGACCAGTGGCAGGATAAGCGCGTCGTATGGGATCCGCGCGTCAATCTGTTAACCAGCCAGGGCCCGGGAACCTCAATCGATTTCGGTTTAAAAATCATTGATCTCCTGGTGAGTCGCGAAAAAGCTTACGAAGTGGCATCACAACTGGTGATGGCTGCGGGTATTTATAACTACTACGAGTAATCTTCAGGCCACTCGCATTCAAGGAATTATGATGAAAGGATATCTGAGCGGAGTGGCTTTACTGCTCCTTTCCGGCTACGCCAGTGCGACTCAACTTGAAATTGAGAGCCTTGAGTATCGCTATCCCGCAAGCACTGAGATGCAATATCGCGTGCCGTGGTTTACCTCAACGGATAACCCACAGGTTGCAAAACGCATTAACGATTATATTTTCACAAGCTTTATCAATCAGCTACCGGGAAATAATCCACGAGCGACCGTGAATCAGTTTGCGAAATCAGAGATGAATCCCACCGCAAACCTTGACTACACGGTTGAGTATCGCGACGCCAAAGTGTTGACCCTCAACATGTTTGTCGAAGGCTGCGGGGTGTATTGCGAGTCGTACAATGTACCGATCAGCTTCGATTTAGCCAACGGCGCGACAATTACCCTTAACGACCTCTTTTCCCGCTCCACGATGACCGAATTGAACACCCGCATCAGAAAAGATATCCGCAGCCAAATTGATACCTTTGTTGTCGCACAGAAATCACAAAAGCCAGAGCAAATAAAAGAAGACGGTGGAGATTCTGGCTTTGCCGAATTCTACGCATCGTGTGCAACCTACACCGACGGTCTGTACTACATCGACAAATTCTCACTGCAAAAAGACCATCTGGCTTTCCTGAACGGACGTTGTAGCAACCACGCCAATCGCGCGGGTGACGAACTGGGCGATTTCACCACGAAAATCCCGACCGTTGAACTGCATAATCAGCTCACGCCTTACGGCCAGTATCTGACTGCCGCAAAGAGATCTACACCGGTTTCGCCAGCGCCCGGCATTGACGGCAAGGTCATGTACGGCACGTTGGGAAAAAGCATGCGTATTGTGTTGAAGGTCGACTGCAAATACGGTGATTTTTTTGAAGGGGCTTACTTTTACCAGAAATTTGGCGCACCGATTGAATTAAACGGTAAATGCAACACAGCCGACAATCAACATTATGTACTGAAGACCTCTGCCGCTGAACAATCGGAAGAGAAGATAACGCTGGAGTTAAAAGACGGCGTCTATCAGGGTGTCTGGGAGTCGAACGGGAAAAAGCTCCCCATCCGTTTTGAATAATATTGTTATATTGCCGGATGGCAGCGTAAACAATTTATCAGGCCTACAAAACATACCGCTTGCAGGCCTGATAAGCGCAGCACCCTCAGGCAAAAGTCACTACGGGCGATATACCTTCACGTTTTCAAAGCCCTGCTCGCGCAGATACAGCGCCTGCAGACGGCTCATCACCCCGCGTTCACACCACAGCAGCCAGGTTTTACTCTGGTCCAGATCGCCAAATTTGGTGCTCAGTTTGTAGAACGGCAGAGAAACGACGTCCACACCGTCAACCTTCAGCGGTTTGTCATCCTGTTCATCCACAGAGCGGATATCCAGAATCACATCGTTCGGGCCGAAGCCGCTCACGGTTTCCACTTCCACCACAGTCTGCTGCGTCTGCTGGGCGATATCACGAATATCGATATTGTTCGCTTCTTCAACCACTTTATCGAGGATAGAGAAATCGAAGTTTTCTTCTTCGGCCTCAATCTTCGCTTTAATCGCTTTCACCGTCGGGCTTTTTGAAATCACACCGCAGTATTCCGGCATGGTACGGGCAAAGTCCTCAGTACCAATTTCACGCGCCAGATTAATGATGTGCTCCTTATCATGGGAGATAAGCGGGCGCAGGATCAGGGTGTCAGAAACGTTATCGATCAGGCGCAGGTTGGTCAGCGTCTGGCTGGACACCTGGCCCAGCGCTTCACCGGTTACCAGCGCCTGTACGCCGTAGCGCTCAGCGACTTTCGACGCTGCACGAACCATCATACGTTTAAGGACCACGCCCATCTGACCGTCGTCGACTTTCTCCAGGATCTCGCCAACCACCGGCTCAAAGTTGATCGCGACAAAACGCACGCGATGCGAGCTACCAAAGCGGTTCCACAGATAATGCGCCACCTGACGAACGCCGATTTCATGCGCTGCGCCGCCGAGATTAAAGAAGCAGTAGTGCACACGGCAGCCGCGACGCATCAGCATATAGCTGGACACGCCGGAGTCGAAACCACCGGAAATCAGCGACAGTACATCTTCCTGCGTCCCGATCGGGAAACCGCCAATACCTTCATAGCGGCCTTTAACCAGCAGCAGACGGTCGTTTTCGATTTCAAGATTAACCGTCACGTCCGGCTTCGTCAGCTTCACGCGCGCGGATTCAATATGCTGGTTCAGTCCACCGCCAACATAGCGTTCCACCTCAATAGAGCTAAACTCATGCTTACCGCGACGCTTAACGCGTACGCAGAAGGTTTTGCCTTCCAGTTGATCGCGATACTGCACCAGCGCTTTCTCGAAAATATCGTGCATATCGGTAAACGGCACGTCTTCAACTTCGAGAATATGGTGGATCCCCGGAATACGGGTCAGCGCGTCGCGAATATCCAGGCGCTGGCTTTCATCTTTAGCGCGAACCTCAACGTGATCCCAGTGGCGGACAACGGCAAGGTCTTCATCATAGTGCTTTAAAACGTTACGAATGTTCCCTGTCAGAATTTTTATAAAGCGCAAACGCACAGATTGGCTTTTGATGGTGATTTCTGGGAACAATTTAATGATAAACTTCATGGCGGCAATGGTTCTTTGGCAAGTCTGAATGACTTGTAATGGAAAAAAATACAGCAGCCCATACCCTGCGGCTGCATCCAGGCGCGCAAGTATACCACCATCATGGTCATCCTGTGCACATCGCCTTACCATTGTGCGTTATTTGCTTATCAGTGCGAGTCCGTTACCATAGCCTTGTGCTGCCAATACAGAGAGTCAGACATTCATTATGCCGAAGAAAAATGAAGCGCCAGCCAGTTTTGAAACAGCGCTGAGCGACCTGGAACAGATTGTTACCCGTCTGGAAAGCGGCGACCTGCCGCTGGAAGAAGCGCTGAACGAATTTGAACGTGGCGTACAGTTAGCACGTCAGGGACAGGTCAAGTTGCAGCAGGCTGAACAGCGCGTACAAATCCTGCTGTCAGATACTGAAGACGCCGCCCTTACGCCTTTCACACCGGATAATGAGTAAATGGATTTTACGCAGCAGCTACAGGCTTGCGTTGAGCAGGCCAACCAGGCACTGAGCCGTTTTATCGCGCCATTGCCCTTTCAGAACACTCCCGTGGTCGAAACCATGCAATATGGCGCATTATTAGGCGGTAAACGTCTGCGCCCGTTTCTGGTGTATGCGACCGGTCAGATGTTTGGCGTCAGCCTGAGTACGCTTGATGCTCCCGCTGCCGCCGTCGAGTGTATCCATGCCTATTCGCTGATGCACGATGACTTACCCGCGATGGACGACGATGACCTGCGCCGCGGTCTGCCGACCTGCCACGTAAAATTTGGCGAGGCTAATGCGATCCTGGCCGGAGATGCGCTACAGACGCTGGCGTTCTCCATTATCAGCGACGCCCCGATGCCGGAAGTTTCTGATCGTGACCGCATCGCGATGATCTCTGAACTGGCCCAGGCCAGCGGTATCGCCGGTATGTGCGGCGGTCAGGCGTTGGATCTGGACGCTGAAGGCCATCAGGTAGAACTGGATGCGCTGGAGCGTATTCACCGCCATAAAACCGGGGCATTGATTCGCGCCGCCGTGCGTCTGGGTGCGTTAAGCGCTGGCGATAAAGGGCGAGAATGCCTGGCAATACTCGACAAGTACGCAGAAAGCATCGGTCTGGCCTTCCAGGTTCAGGATGACATCCTGGATGTGGTAGGCGATACTGCAACATTGGGTAAACGTCAGGGTGCTGACCAGCAGCTTGGCAAAAGTACCTATCCTGCACTTCTGGGTCTTGAGCAAGCCCAGAATAAAGCCCGGGATTTAATTGAGGATGCCCGCCAGTCGCTAAGTTTGCTGGCCGCACAGTCACTCGATACCTCGGCACTGGAAGCGCTAGCGGACTACATAATCCAGCGTGATAAATAAACCAACATATCCCATGAGCTTGCGATGAGTTTTGATATAGCCAAATACCCGACCCTGGCGCTGGTCGACTCCACTCAGGAGTTACGCCTGCTGCCAAAAGAGAGCCTGCCAAAGCTTTGCGACGAACTGCGCCGCTATTTGCTCGACAGCGTAAGCCGTTCCAGCGGGCACTTCGCCTCTGGTCTGGGCACGGTGGAACTCACCGTAGCGCTGCACTACGTCTACAACACCCCGTTTGACCAGTTAATCTGGGATGTGGGACATCAGGCTTACCCGCACAAAATTCTGACCGGCCGCCGCGATAAAATCGGCACCATTCGGCAGAAAGGCGGTTTGCATCCATTCCCATGGCGCGGTGAGAGCGAATATGACGTACTGAGCGTTGGGCACTCCTCAACCTCCATCAGCGCAGGTATCGGTATTGCGGTTGCCGCCGAGAAAGAAGGCAAGGAACGCCGTACCGTTTGTGTGATTGGGGACGGTGCAATCACCGCAGGCATGGCATTTGAAGCGATGAACCACGCGGGTGATATTAAGCCCGACATGCTGGTTATCCTCAACGACAACGAAATGTCGATTTCAGAGAACGTCGGCGCGCTGAACAATCACCTGGCGCAACTGCTCTCAGGCAAACTCTACTCCTCGCTGCGCGAAGGCGGGAAGAAAGTGTTCTCCGGTGTACCACCGATTAAAGAACTGCTCAAACGTACCGAAGAGCACATCAAAGGCATGGTTGTGCCGGGTACGCTGTTTGAAGAGCTGGGCTTTAACTATATTGGTCCGGTGGACGGACACGACGTGCTGGGGCTTATCACCACGCTTAAGAACATGCGCGATCTCAAAGGTCCACAGTTCCTGCACATCATGACCAAAAAAGGTCGTGGCTACGAGCCTGCGGAAAAAGATCCAATTACGTTCCACGCGGTACCCAAATTCGATCCATCCAGCGGATGCCTGCCGAAAAGCAGCGGCGGCCTGCCGAGCTATTCAAAGATCTTCGGTGACTGGCTGTGTGAGACCGCGGCGAAAGACAATAAGCTGATGGCGATCACCCCGGCGATGCGCGAAGGCTCCGGTATGGTTGAGTTCTCACGTAAGTTCCCGGACCGCTACTTTGATGTGGCGATTGCCGAGCAGCACGCGGTGACGTTTGCGGCCGGTCTGGCGATTGGCGGTTATAAGCCGGTCGTGGCTATTTACTCCACCTTCCTGCAACGCGCTTACGATCAGGTACTGCATGATGTCGCCATCCAGAAACTGCCGGTCCTGTTCGCCGTCGACCGGGCAGGTATCGTTGGCGCAGATGGACAAACCCACCAAGGGGCGTTCGACCTCTCTTTCCTGCGCTGTATCCCGGAAATGGTCATTATGACCCCAAGCGATGAGAACGAATGTCGCCAGATGCTGTTCACCGGCTATCACTACAACGACGGTCCAACGGTCGTACGTTATCCGCGCGGTAACGCGGTGGGCGTTGAGCTGGCGCCGCTGGAACATCTGCCAATCGGCAAAGGCATCGTGAAGCGTCACGGTGCGAAAGTAGCGATCCTCAACTTCGGCACCCTAATGCCGGAAGCCGCTCAGGTCGCAGAGTCACTGAACGCCACGCTGGTTGATATGCGCTTTGTGAAACCGTTGGATGAAACGTTGATCCTCGAAATGGCAGCCCAACACGAGGTGCTGGTCACCCTCGAAGAGAATGCCATTATGGGCGGCGCTGGTAGCGGCGTAAACGAAGTGCTGATGGCCCATCGCAAGCCTGTTCCGGTGCTGAACATTGGCCTGCCTGACTTCTTCATCCCGCAGGGGACTCAGGACGAGGCTCGCGCCGAACTGGGACTTAATGCCGCCGGAATTGAGGCCAAAATCAAAGCCTGGCTGGCATAATCCCCTCCCCGCTCCTGCTATGCTTAACTCATCACGAGCTAAGCAGGAGTGGATTAATGAAATACAACACCTTAGGAAAAACCGACCTACGGGTCTCCCGCCTTTGCCTGGGTTGCATGACGTTTGGCGAGCCCAATCGCGGCAATCACGCCTGGACGCTACCTGAAGAAAGCAGCCGCCCGATAATCAAACACGCTCTTGAAGGCGGCATTAACTTTTTTGATACCGCCAACAGCTACTCCGCTGGTAGCAGCGAAGAGATTGTCGGCCGCGCGCTGCGTGATTTCGCCCGCCGCGAAGAGGTCGTGGTCGCCACCAAGGTTTTTCACCAGGTTGATGATTTAGCGGAAGGATTATCCCGCGCACAAATCTTGCGCTCAATCGACGATAGCCTCAGACGCCTGGGTATGGACTATGTGGACATCCTGCAAATTCACCGCTGGGATTACAATACGCCTATCGAAGAAACGCTGGAAGCCCTTAACGACGTAGTGAAAGCCGGTAAAGCTCGCTATATTGGCGCCTCATCCATGCACGCGTCTCAGTTTGCTCAGGCGCTGGCTTTACAGAAACAACACGGCTGGGCGCAGTTCGTTAGCATGCAGGATCACTACAACCTGATCTACCGTGAGGAAGAACGCGAAATGCTGCCGCTTTGCTATCAGGAAGGCGTCGCGGTGATCCCTTGGAGTCCGCTGGCGCGTGGTCGCCTGACGCGCCCCTGGGGAGAAACGACCGCACGTCTGGTTTCTGATGAAGTCGGTAAAAATTTATACAGTGACAGCGATGAAAACGACGCGCAAATTGCCGCGCGGCTGACCGGTGTCAGTGAGGAATTAGGCGTAACGCGTGCGCAGGTTGCGCTGGCCTGGCTGCTGAGCAAACCGGGGGTGGCAGCGCCGATTATCGGCACTTCACGCGAGGAACAGTTGGATGAGTTACTTAATGCGGTGGATTTGACGCTGAAGCCAGAGCAGATTGCCGAGCTGGAAACGCCGTACAAACAGCATCCGGTGGTCGGATTTAAATAATCTGGCATTGCCCGATGGCGCTACGCTTATCGGGCCTACGAAACCGCCATCGTGTTTCCAGGCCAGATAAGGCGTTTACGCTGCCATCCGGCAAGCCCATTTAAATGATACCTACCGGCCAGTGATGGCCGATAAAATACAAAATTCCGGCGGAGAGTATTCCGGCCACAATATCATCAATCATGATCCCCGTACCGCCATGCACGTTGCGATCGAACCAACGGATCGGCCACGGCTTCCACATATCCAGAATACGGAAAATCACAAATCCGGCGGCGACCCACTGCCAGTCGTGGGTCGGCAGCGCCATCAGGGTTATCCACATCCCGACAAACTCGTCCCAGACAATGCTACCGTGATCGTGCACGCCCATATCTTTCGCCGTTTGATGGCACAGATAAACGCCGATACAGATAGACAACATGACCACCAGTGAATACAGCTGCCACGGCAGAAACGTCATTAAATACCAAAAAGGGATCGCTGCCAGCGATCCCATCGTGCCTGGAACAATTGGGCTCAGCCCGCTGCCAAAACCGGTGGCCAACAGGTGCCACGGATTGCGCATACTCAGGCGGCTTTTGGCGACATCTTTTTTAAGGCGCGGCAAAATGGTCATATCCTTTCCAGTCGAACGTGACGGGTTTTCCGTCGCGCGTAAAGTGAATGCCTTCCACGTCCGCGCTCATCTGCCCAATGCAGGTAAACGATGCGCCGAGATTCCCCAGCGCCACGTCCAGTGCGCCACGGTTAATTTCCGGTACGGTAAAGCATAACTCATAATCTTCACCACCCGAAAGCGCCCAGCGCAGGGCTTGTTCCGGCTCAACGTGTTGGGCAAATGCCGTAGAGTATGGCAACGCATCGACGTTAACCCGCGCCCCACAGCCGCAGGCATTGACGATATGCCCCAGATCGGAAATCAGGCCGTCGGAAATATCGATAGCCGCACTGGCCAGATCGCGCAGGGCTTGTCCCTGCAAAATACGCGGTGTTGGACGCAGATGACGTTTAAGCAGATAGTCTGCGTCTTTTGCATCTGCCACCTGCAAGCGATCCTGCAAAATCGCCAGCCCGGCCGCGCTGTCGCCCGGCGTACCGGTCACATAAATCCAGTCCCCCGGTTTCGCACCGGAGCGTTTTAAGGCCCGTCCAACAGGGACGTAGCCGTGGATACCCAGCGTCATCGACAGTGGCCCACGCGTGGTGTCACCACCTATCAGCTGCATATCATAGTAATTGAGGAGTTCAAACAGGCCATCGCTGAAGGCTTCAAGCCAGGCTTCATCGACGTCAGGCAGCGTGAGCGCCAGCGTCAGCCACGCAGGATCGGCTCCCATCGCCGCCAGATCGCTCAAATTCACCGCCAGCGCTTTCCAGGCGAGATCGGTGGGATCAATGTCGGGGAGGAAGTGGTTGCCTGCCACCAGCGTATCAGTGCTGATCGCCAGCGTCTGTTTTTCAGGGATGTTCAGAAGTGCGCAATCGTCACCAATACCGGTTTCGACATCAAGACGAGACGTTCTTACGCGGTCAAAATAACGGGCAATCAGGGAAAATTCGCCGCATGCCATACGTTATGCCTCAGCAGAAAAAAAAGAAAAAGCCGGGGGCAGCGGAAACAAGTTCCACCATCCAGCCGGCCTCGGGATTACTTTTTGTTGGGGCGAATCACAGGTGCTGCTTTATCCAGTACGCCGTTCACGAATTTATGGCTGTCTTCAGCGCCGAAGGTTTTCGCCAGTTCAATCGCTTCGTTGATGGCCACTTTGTACGGCACATCACTACGTTTAGACAGTTCAAACAGCGCAATACGCAGCACGGCTTTTTCTACCTGACCCAGCTCTTCCAACAGACGAGACAGATAAGGCTTCATTAATCCATCCAGGTACGCGCTGTTAGTCGCCACCCCGGACAGCAGTTCACGGAAATACAGAACGTCGACATCTTTTACGTCCTGTTCCGCCAGGAACTGGTATTCAACATCAGCGATGTCGTTCTGGGACAACTGCCAGGAGTAGAGCGCCTGGACGGCACACTCACGGGCGCGGCGACGAGCAGCAGGTTTCACGGATTTCCCCTTACAAAAATCAGGCCTTGATGGCTTTCAATACATTAATCATTTCAAGTGCAGTCAGTGCAGCTTCTGCGCCTTTGTTGCCAGCTTTAGTGCCAGCACGTTCGATGGCTTGTTCAATACTTTCGGTGGTCAGAACACCGAAGGCTACCGGAATGCCACTGTCCTGAGCGACATGCGCCAGGCCATTGCTTGCACCGCCAGCCACATATTCGAAGTGCGCGGTACCACCACGAATCACCGTACCTAACGCAATCACCGCGTCGTATTTACCGGATTTTGCAAGTACTGAGGCTGCCAGCGGCAGCTCATACGCGCCCGGAACCCAAACGACGGTAATGTTTTCATCTTTAACCTGACCAATACGTTTCAGGGCGTCGATCGCACCTTCCAGCAGGCTGTCATTGATAAAGTTGTTGAAACGCGCAATGGTGATGGCGACGCGAGCGTCCGGGGTAGCAACGTTAGCTTCAATAATGTTCATATTCTTCCTTCGGATTCACTAGACCCCGCAGGGGGGCGGATTTTATCATAATAATCTGTGCGCTGCTTCCCTTTCGAACCGGGAGATCATGCGCCCACTAAATGCAGGCAAAGGTCCGGACCTACATGGCGTATTTCGTTGAATTTGAAATGGGGGGCGTCAGCCAGTTTCTCAAGGCCTGGAAGCACACATAATCCTCGTGCATCGCTGCCTAACAGTTTAGGCGCAACATACACGATTAGCTCATCGACCAGACCGGCCTGTAATAACGCGCCCGCAAGCGTTGGACCTGCTTCAACCCAAATGCTGTTAATTTGCTGCTTGCCCAGTTGCATCATCAGCACCACCAGATCCAGATGCCCGTTATGTTCCGGCACCTTCAGGCTGCGCACCGTCTCCGGCCAACTACGAGGATCATCTTTTGTCCGGGCAATCCAGGTTTCTCCAGGCTGTTGCACAATACGGTGTTCCGGCGTGACCTGATTCTGGCTATCAACAACAATGCGGATAGGCTGGCGCAGATTTTCCTGCGGGTAACTCGCCTGGGTTGACTCCCCAAGTTCCGACCAACGCACGGTAAGCTGAGGGTCGTCAGCCAACACCGTAGCGCTGCTGGTTAAGATGGCGTGGCTTTGCGCCCGTAATCGTTGCACATCGCGACGCGCCTGCGGCGAGGTTATCCACTGGCTTTCACCACTGGCCATCGCCGTACGCCCATCAAGCGACGCACCAAGTTTAAGCTGCACGTAGGGGAATCCCGTACGCATACGCTTGAGAAAGCCTTTATTAAGCTGCTCAACCTCGCTCATCATCAGCCCGTGACTGACGTCAATGCCCGCCTGCTGCAAACGGTAGAGACCACGACCTGCTACCTGCGGATTGGGATCCTGCATCGCTGCAACCACACGTGACACGCCTGCGGCAATCAGCGCATCGCAGCACGGGGGTGTACGACCATGATGGCTGCAGGGTTCAAGCGTTACATAGGCAGTCGCCCCTTGCGCTTTTTCTCCAGCCATGCGCAGAGCGTGGACTTCGGCATGCGGTTCGCCCGCGCGGTGATGATACCCTTCACCGACGATCTCCCCATCTTTGACAATCACGCAGCCCACGTTGGGATTGGGGTGAGTGGTAAAACGTCCGCGCGCAGCAAGCTTCAGCGCGCGCGCCATGTACAATTCATCCTGCATGGCTTAGTCCTGTAGGCGAGCAATCTCTTCGCCAAATTCTTTGATATCTTCGAAACTCCGGTAAACCGAGGCAAAGCGGATGTAGGCGACTTTATCGAGTTTTTTCAACTGCTCCATCACCAGGTTGCCGATCATCTTGCTCGGCACCTCACGCTCGCCAGTCGCACGCAGTTGTGATTTGATATGGTTCAACGCCATTTCGACGTCATCTGAGCTGACCGGACGTTTCTCAAGCGCTCTGAGCATGCCGCTGCGCAGCTTATCTTCATTAAAGGGTTCACGCACATCGTTGCTTTTCACAACGCGTGGCATGACAAGTTCAGCCACTTCAAAAGTGGTGAAACGTTCGTTACAGACCAGACACTGCCGACGGCGGCGTACTGAGGAGCCCTCGCCTACAAGACGAGAGTCAATTACCTTAGTGTCTACGGCGAAACAGAATGGGCAATGCATACGGCGTCCTGTCCTCAGTGGTTAACAGAAATCTATTTTACCCTGAACTGGCGTGACAACAAAGGCGCAGCGCTTTTGAGACAAAGGATCGATGCCTTCGTGCTCGGTGCGCACTACCATTATGCTATCGCGACAATGAAGGAAGTAATCACAATGACAAGACGTTACCTAAGAATTCTCCTGGTGGGAAGTCTCTTTAGTCTTAGCGCATGCGCACAGCAAAGCGAAGTACGCCAGATGCATCAAAGTGTTAGCACGTTGAATAAAGAGATGACACAGCTAAATCAGGAAACGGTAAAAATTACACAACAAAATATGTTGAATGCCAAATCAACCAGCGGAGCCTATCTGCTGCCGGGTTCCAATACACCAGCCCGACTGGACAGCCAGATTGGCATGTTACGGATGTCACTTGTCAATATTGCGCCGAACGCCGACGGCACGCGGCTCACATTACGTATTCAGGGTGAATCTACTACGCCTTTACCCGCCTTTAGCGCCACCGTCGAGTATGGACAAATTCAGGGCACCACGGATAACTATCAGGAAGCGAACGTTCAGAACCAGTTGGTAACGGCCCCGGCAAGTATCCTTGCTCCCAGCGACGTAGACATTCCGCTGCAGATAAATGGCCTCTCTCCGGACCAGTTAGGATTTGTTCGTATCCACGACATCCAGCCTGTTAATCAATAAACTTTTTTGCGGGACGTTTTGTGCGTTCCGCAACATCACTCCGGCCCGTTTTGTTACTCACCTGACATAACCGATATTTCTGGTAAAACTTGGCAACATTCATGGGAGCCAGTACAATTCGCCGCCTAAAGTAAGCAAACGTGAACGCAATCGATTACGTAAATGATAGAACTGTGAAACAACACATATTTTTGTGAACAATGATTTTTATAATAGGCTCCGAAGAAACACGAAATATTTAGAAACGCAATTTGCGCCTTTTTCACTCCCGAAAGGGATTTCAAACAGTGGCATACATATGAAAAAAACATTACTTGCAGCCGGTGCAGTGCTGGCGCTCTCCTCGTCTTTTACTGCCAACGCTGCAGAAAATGACAAACCGCAATATCTGTCCGACTGGTGGCACCAGAGCGTCAACGTAGTGGGTAGCTACCACACCCGTTTCGGACCGCAGATTCGCAACGATACCTACCTGGAATATGAAGCTTTTGCGAAAAAAGATTGGTTCGATTTCTATGGTTACATGGATGCACCTGTCTTCTTTGGTGGTAACACTGATGCGAAAGGTATCTGGAACCACGGTTCTCCGCTGTTTATGGAAATTGAACCGCGCTTCTCCATCGATAAACTGACCGGCACCGACCTGAGCTTCGGTCCATTCAAAGAGTGGTACTTCGCCAATAACTACATCTACGATATGGGTCGTAACAAAGATGGCCGCCAGAGCACCTGGTATATGGGTCTGGGTACCGATATCGATACCGGTCTGCCGATGAGCCTGTCTCTTAACGTGTATGCCAAATATCAGTGGCAGAACTACGGTGCAGCCAACGAAAACGAGTGGGACGGCTATCGTTTCAAAGTGAAATATTTTGTACCAATCACTGAACTGTGGGGCGGTAATCTTAGCTACATTGGCTTTACCAACTTCGATTGGGGATCCGATCTGGGCGACGATGATTTCTCCGATCTTAATGGCAATAAAGCGCGTACTAACAACTCTATCGCTTCCAGCCATATTCTGGCGCTGAATTACGATCACTGGCATTATTCCGTCGTCGCTCGTTACTGGCACAACGGGGGTCAATGGAATGATGATGCAGAGCTGAACTTCAATAAAGGCAACTTTAACGTCCGTTCTACCGGTTGGGGTGGTTACCTGGTCGTAGGTTACAACTTCTAATCCTGCCAATTTATCGCAGACAAGCCAGCTTAACCGCTGGCTTTTTTATAGCTGGTCTTCACAGCGTACTTTACGTAAAAAATCACTTAGCGAGCGATCTGCAGATTCACGAAAATGCCTGTCGAGCGGCGTGATCTTCAGACAACGATCAACGCGAAAGCAGCGATAATCGTCACGTTTCTCGCACCAGGCAACCAGCAACCAGTGCTCACCCCAGAAAAATAACCCCAGCGGCTGAACGTCGCGCCAGGAGAGATTCCCTGACTCGTCGCGATAATGCAGCGCCAGCACCTGCTGCGCCGAAACCGCGCGATGTATGAGATCAAAAGCACTGCGTGAATGCGGCTGATTGCCAAAATCTGGCGCGAAAACCCGCGTTTGCTCGGCTCTGCGCCGACACTCTGGCGGCAATATCGCCAGCACTTTTTCCTGCGCGGATTCCAGCGCCTGTGAGAGTGAATCCCCGCCCCATGTTTTCAGCAACCGAATCGCTACCATTAACGCTTCTGATTCGCGATGCGTTAACATCAACGGCGGCAGATCAAACCCCGCCATTAAGCGGTATCCACTGCCCACTTCACCTTCAATGGGCACGCCGGATAAAGAGAGATCGCGGATATCGCGATAAATCGTCCGTTCAGAAACCTCAAGACGTTCTGCCAGCAGCGCCGCCGTTGTCACTCGCCTGCCACGCAGGATTTGTACAATCTGAAACAAGCGGTCGGCGCGTCTGGTCATTTTAATCCTCAGTCCTGAAAATATTACGCGGGTTGATGTAAACCAACACGATTGCCTTCGCTGTCAGTAAACAGCGCAATAGTGCCAATATCCTGCCCCAGTTCGAGCGGACCAAACACGCACTGGCCGCCAGCGGTGGCGACGCGTTTAAGCGTTGCAGCCAAATCATCCGTATGCAGATAAATAATAGCGCCCTGCGCTGAAGGCGTAATACCGTCAAATTTAGCCAGCGCCCCGCCGGGAGCGGGATCCTGATGTGGAAATACGGCCAGCTCCGCGCTGTCCATATTCTCACGACGCAAAGAAACCTGCATCACTGGCTCATAAAAAGCAATGGCGCGCTCCATTTGTGCCACGGGGATTTCAAACCAGCTAATTACGTTATTCATACTTCCTCCTGCCTGTGTGGGTAATCTCAGAAGGACTATAAGACAGGGCTACTGACAGCATACTGTCAGTAGTATGGCGACCGGAAAAGATAATGGACTGCTACCAAATCACAGGCAAAAAAAATCCCGACCTTGCGATCGGGATTCCAGTATCTTCACTCTTAATAGTTTAAGGCAGAATTGACGGTTGATCCGCCCCTTCTTTCTCAACCTTCTGCTGCAGCATGTGCTCACGCTTCATACCCAGCTTCAGCGCCAGCGCCGATGCTACGTAGATAGAAGATGCAGTACCGATGGAAACACCGATCAGCATCGTCAGCGAGAAGCCTTCCAGTACCGGACCACCGAACAGGAACAGCATCAGAATAACCATCAACGTCGTACCGGACGTAATCAACGTACGGTGCAGCGTCTGAGTCAATGACACATTAAAGATTTCGTAAGGCGTACCGCGACGAATTTTGCGGAAGTTTTCACGAATACGGTCAGATACGACGATACTGTCGTTCAGCGAGTAACCGATTACCGACATCAACGATGCGACGATAGTCAGATCAATCTCGATATGGAACAACGACAGGATCCCCAGTGTGATAATCACGTCGTGCGCCAGAGCGATAACTACCCCTGCCGCCAGTCGCCACTCAAAGCGGAAACCGACGTACACCAGGATGGATATTAACGCCGCCATCAGCGCCATTGCACCGGTTTGCGCCAGGTCTGCACCCACGCTCGGACCCACGAATTCAATTCGCTTCACCGCGGCGTTTTGGTTGGTGGATTCGTTAATCACACTCAACACTTTGCTGCCCAGTACCTGACCGCCGTCTGCGCCTTCAGTTGGCGGCATACGCACCATAATGTCGTGGCTGCTGCCGAAGTTCTGCAGAAGCGGATCAACAAAGCCCGCTTTCTCCAGCGCATCGCGCATCACGTCCATATCGGCCGGTTTTTCCAGCGTGATTTCAATTACCGTACCACCGGTGAAATCGAGACCCCAGTTAAACCCGCGTACGCCCATCACCACGATGGCCGCAATCAGCAGGAAACCTGAAATGCCGAAAGCCCAGTAGTCCCAGCGCATAAAGTCCCAGACTTTACGGCCGTGGTTCAATTGTTCAACAGTATATTCCTGTGCCACTTCGCACTCCTCAGATTGACAGCTTTTTGACGCGCTTGCCGCCATACAACAGGTTTACGATGGCACGTGTACCGACAATCGCGGTAAACATCGACGTCGCCACACCAATACCGGTAGTAATCGCGAACCCTTTAATTGCCCCGGTGCCAACTGCGTACAGGATAATGACCTTAATCAGCGTCGTAATGTTCGCATCAAAGATGGAGCTAAATGCACCCGCATAACCTTCATTGATGGCCTGCTGCACCGAACGCCCGTTACTCAACTCTTCTTTGATACGTTCGTTAATCAGTACGTTCGCATCGACCGCGACGGCAAGGGTTAAGACGATCCCCGCAATCCCCGGCATACTCAGCGTAGCGCCCGGCAGCAGCGACATAATACCGACAATCAGTACCAGGTTAGCAATCAGCGCACTGGTCGCGATCAGACCGAACTTCTTATAGAAGAAGATCATGAACAGAATAGACACCACCAGACCGGCCAGACACGCTTCCAGACCCTGTTTAATGTTCTGCATACCCAGGGTAGGACCGATGGTACGTTCTTCAACAATCTGAATCGGCGCAATCAACGCACCGGCACGTAACAGCAGAGAAAGCTGACGCGCTTCGTTCGGGTTGTTAATACCGGTGATACGGAAGCTGTTGCCCAGGCGAGACTGGATGTTGGCGATGTTAATCACCTCTTCCTGTTTCACCAGCACTGCGCGACCGTTGGCATCTTTTTTACCGCTGTCTTTGTACTCCACGAACAGGGTCGCCATCGGCTTACCGATGTTGTCCTTGGTGAAGTTGGACATGATGTTACCACCCGCGCTATCCAGCGAGATGTTAACCTGCGGCTGATTGTATTCGTCCTGGCTGGAAGTGGAGTCGGTGATATGATCACCGGTCAGGATCACGCGTTTGTACAGCACAACCGGTTGACCTTCACGAGACTGTTTCACTTCCGAATCACCCGGTACACGCCCGGATGCCGCAGCAGACTGGTCAACGTTGGTGTTCACCAGACGGAATTCCAGCGTCGCGGTAGCGCCCAGAATTTCTTTCGCACGCGCGGTATCCTGAATGCCTGGCAATTCGACCACAATGCGGTCAGCACCCTGACGTTGGACCACCGGCTCAGCAACACCCAGTTGGTTAACACGATTACGCAGAATGTTGATGTTCTGCTGTACCGCGTATTCACGGGCTTCGCTCAGGCGCGCATCGGTCATCACCGCACGCAGAGCATTGCTGCCCTGGCTGGAAATAACCAGATCCTGGTGACGCTTGCTCAGGTAAGAGATAGCTTCATCACGGGCGCTGCTATCACGGAAGGTGATGCTCAGACCGTAGTTATCTTCTTTGCGAACGGTAGTATAAGGAATGCCTTTTTCACGCAGATCGCTGCGCAGGCTATCGATATTTTGTTCCTGCAACTTACTCAGCGCGGTGTCCATATCCACTTCCATCAGGAAGTGAACGCCGCCACGCAGGTCAAGTCCGAGTTTCATCGGTTCTGCGTGAATGGCTGCCAGCCAGCGTGGAGTTGCCGGTGCAAGGTTAAGGGCCACGACGTATTGATCGCCCAATACGCCCATTAACACTTCACGTGCGCGCAGTTGGGTATCAGTGGAGTCGAAGCGCGCAAGAATAGCACCCTCTTCCAGAGCCACAGACTTAGGTGTGATTTTATCTTCTTGTAACGTTTTCTGGACCTGGATCAGCGTTTGCTCACTGGCGGCGGCACCGCGCACGCCAGTGATTTGAACAGCCGGATCCTCACCATACAGGTTGGGAAGCGCATAGAGCAGACCGACGACAATAACGACGATCAGCATGACATACTTCCACAAAGGATAACGGTTTAACACGGCAGTTCCCTTTGGGAAAACAATAAGTTACAGCGCCTTCATGGTGCCTTTCGGCAGAACGGCAGCTACGAAATCACGTTTAATAACCACTTCAGTGGTGTCGTTCAGCGCGATAGCGATGTAGCCAGATTCTGCTACTTTGGTCACGCGACCCACCAGACCACCGTTAGTCAGCACTTCATCGCCTTTCGCAATGGAGTTCATCAGATTTTTGTGTTCTTTGGTGCGCTTTTGCTGCGGGCGCAGGATCATGAAGTAGAAAATCAGACCAAACACCACCAGCATCAGAATCAGAGACATCGGGCTGCCCTGCGCCGGAGCACCTGTTGCCGCTACCGCATCAGAAATAAAAAAGCTCATTCAAATTCCCTCATTATTAAAATTAATCAACGTTCACAGGTGGAACTGGTCTACCCTGACGTTGGTAAAAATCGGTCACGAAGCTCTCTAATTTACCCTCTTCAATAGCCTTGCGTAAACCCGCCATCAAACGCTGGTAGTAGCGAAGGTTATGAATCGTGTTGAGTCGCGCGCCCAATATTTCGTTGCAACGGTCGAGATGATGCAAGTAAGCGCGCGAATAATTGCGACAGGTGTAGCAATCACACTCAGCATCGAGCGGACTGGTGTCGCTTTTATGTTTCGCGTTACGAATTTTTACCACGCCGTCAGTCACAAACAAATGACCATTACGGGCATTTCGCGTTGGCATCACGCAGTCAAACATATCGATACCGCGACGTACGCCTTCAACCAGATCTTCTGGTTTGCCGACGCCCATCAGGTAACGAGGTTTATCTGCCGGAATCTGTGGGCATACATGCTCCAGGATGCGGTGCATATCTTCCTTCGGCTCACCGACAGCCAAACCGCCGACAGCGTAGCCATCAAAACCGATGTCTACCAGACCTTTAACGGAGATATCACGTAAATCTTCGTAAACACTGCCCTGAATGATGCCAAAAAGCGCATTTTTGTTGCCGAGGCTATCAAAACGATCCCGACTGCGCTTCGCCCAACGCAGAGACATCTCCATCGAGCGTTTAGCATAGTCCCAGTCGGCCGGATACGGTGTACATTCGTCGAAGATCATGACGATATCGGAACCGAGATCGTATTGAATCTCCATTGATTTCTCGGGATCGAGGAAAATCGGATCGCCGTTGATCGGGTTACGGAAATGCACGCCCTGCTCGGTAATCTTACGGATATCACCCAGGCTGAAAACCTGGAAGCCGCCGGAATCGGTGAGGATTGGCCCTTTCCACTGCATAAAATCGTGCAGATCGCCATGCAGTTTCATGATTTCCTGCCCCGGGCGCAGCCACAGGTGGAAGGTGTTACCGAGGATAATCTGCGCGCCAGTTGCTTCAACTTCTTCCGGCGTCATGCCTTTCACGGTGCCGTAAGTACCGACCGGCATAAAAGCAGGTGTTTCTACTACGCCACGATCAAAAACCAGGCGGCCGCGGCGAGCGCGACCGTCTGTGGTATCCAGTTCAAATTTCATCTTAACTCCTGCGTCAGAAAAACAGTCCGACGTTTTAAATACTCATATCGCGGATTTATTCCCCGACACGCTCAGAAATAGCCTGCGGATTGTACGTGATAAACATCGCATCACCGTAACTAAAAAAGCGATATTCCGCTTTTACCGCTTCATGATAGGCGTGCATGGTGTTTTTATAACCAGCAAACGCGGAAACCAGCATGATCAGCGTTGATTCCGGCAGGTGGAAGTTGGTTACCAGGGCATCAATCACCTGATATTTATAGCCAGGATAAATGAATATTTGCGTATCGCCGAAAAACGGCTCGATAAGGTCGTTTTTGGCCGCCTGTGCCGCGCTTTCCAGTGAACGTACGGAGGTGGTGCCCACCGCAATCACGCGGTTGCCGCGCGCTTTCGCCGCCAGCACAGCATCAACGACATCCTGCGGCACTTCCGCATATTCGGAGTGCATGATGTGATCTTCGATGGTGTCTACGCGCACCGGCTGGAAAGTCCCCGCGCCCACGTGAAGCGTGACG
The DNA here is from genome assembly GCF_013781945.1 of Citrobacter sp. RHBSTW-01044. NCBI lineage: Bacteria > Pseudomonadati > Pseudomonadota > Gammaproteobacteria > Enterobacterales > Enterobacteriaceae > Citrobacter > Citrobacter sp. RHBSTW-01044. Next base: position 3,717,995 of record NZ_CP056180.1, read on the forward strand.
AACGCCATTTCAATGCCTTTATCGCGCAGCTTAGCCAGCAGCGGATCGTCAAAGTGCAGACCCGCAGTCGGCGCGGCGACCGCACCGGGCTTTTCGCTATACACGGTCTGATACAGCTCGCGATCGGCATCTTCATCCGGACGGTCAATATACGGTGGCAGCGGCATATGGCCGATGGCGTTAAGGATATCCAGCACGCTGCGCTCGTCGTTAAACTCGACTTCAAACAGCGCGTCATGGCGTGCCACCATCGTTGTTTTAATACTTTCGTCGTCGCCCAGCAGCAGCTCGGCCCCCGGCTTTGGCGCTTTCGAGGCGCGAATATGCGCCAGAATACGTTTGTCATCCAACATACGCTCGACCAGCACTTCGATCTTGCCGCCGCTGGCTTTACGGCCAAACAGACGCGCCGGAATAACGCGGGTGTTGTTAAAGACCAGCAAATCGCCAGGGTTGAGCTTATCGAGCAAATCGGTGAAAGTACCGTGCGTCAGCGCGCCCGTCGGCCCGTCCAAAGACAGCAAGCGGCAACTACTGCGCTCAGCTTGCGGATAGTGGGCAATCAGGGATTCGGGTAGTTCAAAGGTGAAATCGGTAACGCGCATGACACTGACTCAGACTAAAATAAGAGGCGGGTAGTCTAGTGCCGGGGCGTCCTCCCTGCAACCTTTACCCCTCAAGTTAAGAGACATAATCTATACACAAAATCATTCAAGATGCATCGAGGCGGCAACTGAATGAGTCCCCGGGAGCTTACTCAAGTAAGTGACTGGGGTGAGTGAAGGCAGCCAACAAAGAGGTCGTTTGAAGGATGAAGTGGATATGAATTTTCTTGCACATTTGCATCTGGCTCACCTTGCCGACAGCTCACTTTCCGGCAATTTGTTGGCCGACTTTGTCCGGGGCAATCCGGAAACGCACTTTTCGCCTGACGTGGTGGAAGGCATCTTCATGCATCGTCGTATCGACGTGATGACCGATAACCTGCCGCAGGTGCGTGAAGCCAAAGAGTGGTTTCGCAGCGAAACGCGCCGTGTCGCGCCAATTACGCTGGACGTAATGTGGGATCATTTTCTGTCGCGCCACTGGTCGGAAATATCCCCCGACTTCCCGCTGGCGGACTTTGTGCGCTATGCTCGCACCCAGGTGACCACTATTTTGCCTGAATCGCCACCGCGCTTTATCAATTTAAACAACTATATATGGTCAGAGAAATGGCTTGAGCGCTATCGGGACATGGATTTTATCCAGAACGTCCTGAATGGCATGGCCAGCCGCCGCCCACGACTCGATGCCCTGCGTGACTCATGGTATGACCTGGATACGCATTACGATGCGTTAGAGGAACGATTCTGGCAGTTTTATCCGCAAATGATGGAACAGGCGCAGCGTAAAACCCTTTGACTACAGCCCGTATTAGCCGCCGGATAAGCAGTAGCCGCCATCCGGCAAAAGATTGATAGACAAAACCTGTCTCATTGATTGCCAGCGCCTCTTTGTCTTATTCCCGAACACTCTCTATACTGGCCCGCGTTGCGTTCCAAAAACCCCTTAACATTGCAGGAGAATTATATGGTACTGGTAACTCGTCAGGCTCCGGATTTCACAGCAGCTGCGGTACTAGGTAGCGGTGAGATCGTTGAAAACTTCAACTTCAAACAGCATACCAACGGTAAAACTACCGTTCTGTTCTTCTGGCCGATGGACTTCACCTTCGTTTGCCCGTCTGAACTGATCGCTTTCGACAAACGTTACGAAGAATTCCAGAAGCGCGGCGTGGAAGTTGTTGGCGTTTCCTTCGACTCTGAATTTGTCCACAACGCATGGCGTAACACCCCTGTCGACAAAGGCGGCATCGGTGCAGTGAAATACGCAATGGTTGCTGACATCAAACGCGAAATCCAGAAAGCCTACGGCATCGAACACCCGGAAGCGGGCGTTGCTCTGCGCGGTTCTTTCCTGATCGACGCTAACGGCGTTGTTCGCCACCAGGTGGTTAACGATCTGCCGCTGGGTCGTAACATCGACGAAATGCTGCGCATGGTTGACGCGCTGCAGTTCCACGAAGAGCACGGCGACGTTTGCCCGGCACAGTGGGAAAAAGGTAAAGAAGGTATGAACGCGTCTCCGGACGGCGTGGCAAAATACCTGACCGAGAACGTTTCCAGCCTGTAATTGGCATGAATCGTAAGAGGCCCGCAAATGCGGGCCTTTTTTATTGGTCTATGTCGGATTATCCTTTTTCACTTCACGCCAGATTCGCCACGCCATAAGCGCCAGTACGGCGACCCCAAGAATTAACGCCCCCCACACCAACAGCGTTTTCCACTGGCTTTGTTGCTCAGCTACTGACGTTGCCGTCAATCGCGCTTCACCACCAAGCGCCACGCTCTCCTGAAGAGTCGCCCACGGTAGATAATCTATCTCCTGCGATTTACGCAGCGACGCCGGGATCAGCATATCGAGACCAACATCAGCCTTTTTCGCCGCCCGGTTTCCCCACGCCAGCATATAAGGCCCTTTGCCCTGCGTATTAAACACCAGTTGATAACTGTCGCGCATGCCGCTCAACTCAGGCAGCCTCTCTGGCAACCGGGCGTTAATGGTCGTCATCCGGACGGCCTCAACCAACTGACCGGAAAGACGAATATCTTCCGAACTCCTCCAGTCCAGATTGTAAAGCATGGTTTTTGTCAGCGGCTGCCAGGGCTCTTTTTCAGCGCTGCGCCAGGCCAGTTCCACCGGTAAAACACCTTCACTTTCCAGATCGATGCGAAGCGAGGTCAGCGGCTGGGGCTGCGCCCATCGCCAGACGGCTTCGTCATCCGAAACCTTATTCCCCTGGGCTTCAATCACGATACGCTCGGATTCCGGCTCGCTGCTGGCCGCTATCGCGCTCACGCTGTTTAACGTCAGCGCCGGACTTTGCGAGTCGAGGATCACAAGCAGGTAGCGAGTCGCCTCCACAGAAAGCGTGAGGCTGGCGCTGATGGTGTCCATTTTCAGGCGATCGTTATCACGCGTCAGATCCATTAACGGCGCATCTTCCTGCACGGGTCGCCAGTAGCGCAAATCACTGCTTGCATAAACCGAGGCTTTCCCCTGCCAGTTGCCCGCCTGCGAGTCCCAGTTCAGGCGTAACTGCGCCAGTGAAAAGGCATCTTTCGTCTCTTCCGGGAGCGTCAGTAAATAGCTCTGGCCGAGCGCTTTGACATCATCACTTTGCAAATGAATTTCAATGCCGCTCTTCGAGCGTAAAACAATAGCGTCTCCGCCTCGTTGCCCCTCCTCACGCGGCGCAACCGGTGACATATCAAGCGGGAAAAAACGCAGCGCCACTGCCTCTGGCGTAACGGGCTGGGTTTTCTGCGCCACCAGAGTAAACGGCACCGTCTCCCCCAGATGGTTAAAGACCCGGACATCGCGCAAATCCGCCCAGGCGGTACCCGGATACACCGCCGGAGGTAGCGAAAGGCGATACCACGGCGATGTGCCCGTAGTTTCCAGCGTCACCCCCGTTACGTAGTCCGCCGGAGACTCTTTCACTTCATCGCTGCTTACCGCCGCGCCTGTCACGCCCAGCAGTACGCTGCATAACACCGCTTTCATCCATTTCATTTTTCTTCTCCAGCTTTGGGCGGTAATGGTGAAAAATACCCGATAATCAACACCAGAATGGCCACACCGATAAACGCAACCGCGCGCGCCAGGCCGCCTCCTCCTGCGCTGTCCACCAGCATCAGTTTCACAATGACTATCCCCAGCAATACCGCGCCACACAGCCATTCCCGACGCGAGCGGCGCCGGGTCGCCCGCAGCATCACCACCAATGCCGCCAGCATCCAGAACAGAGCAAAACAGGTTTGAATCAGCCGTGAATCCCATAGTGTGTCTACACGCCACGCAACCTCGCCATACCAGGACAATGCGCGCAGCAGCACACCATTGAGCCACCAAAAGCTGAGCGCCATCAGCGCCACAACCGGCCATGGGCGACATACCGAAAGCTGCGCCGGGAAATAGCGTTCAGACGCGCGATAAAACACCACCAAGCCCAGCAGGGCAAAAGCTGCGCCCTCTTCCAGCGGGTTGAGCAACGGCAGATAAGTCTGACGATAAACCACGCCATCTTGTAAATTCGTCAGCACGAGCAGACCGACCAGCACCAGCACAACGGGAACCATCGCCTGAACAGAATAGAGGGCCGGCCAGATGCGAAACGGCCAGATTTGTCGATGAACAGACTGATAAATCAGGAAAATAAGCAGCCCGCCAGCCGCCATCATCAGGCCGCTACCCCACGCAGCCCTTCCCCACGGCAGCCCCTGCGCGAACCAGAACAGCTCAACCGCGAGCGCCAGTAAAATCATCCAGAAGAACGATAAATGCGCCAGTCTGGAAAGCATTGGCGGTAATATTTGTGCGTCACGCCAGAGCAGCGCTACCGCAACAATTAGCGCCGCGCACCAGGCCAGATTCGGCCAGCCCGCCGCAAAAATCTGCTGTACAGCGATCTGATACATCAGCATCACCAGCATCATCGGCCACAGCAGCCATTTACTGGCATCCAGCTCCCGCCACGCCAGGCGACCCGCGATACTTCGCCAGCCCCAGCTCGATACCGCCATTAATGCCAGCACGCCAGACAGTACCCACCGATCCTGTTTCAGAACGAGTTGCGATGCCGCAACGAGCGCAACAATCCAGAAAACCAAACCACCAGCGAGTAGCGCCCAACTGCCCGGCATCCAAATGTTGCGCCATAGCCATGCAGCAACCAGCCAACTGAGGCTGAGCACGGCAAAAATCAGCATGACTGAGAGCGCGGTTGTTCCGTTCGCCAGCGCCCATAGCGCGCTCCCCACGGCCAGCACGAGCAGCGCCGTACCGCTATAACTCATGCGTCGTTGCTGTTGTTGCACGCCCAGCCAGAGGATCCCAAGCCCCTCCAGCGACCAGGCCATCGCCGTCCAACGGGCTGAAAGCGCCAACGGGATAGCAAGCGTGGTAAACGCACCACCGAGCGCCAGGGCGGACAATACCAGAGGTCTCCCCAGAGAAGAGGAACGGCGCAACGCAAACTTTGCTAACACCAGATAGAAACCACCGTAGCCCAGCGCACTAAGCGCCGGACCATAAGCCATATGCCGGGTAATGGCATACTGCATTCCAAAACCGATCAGCGGTGGGGCAAACAGCAGTACGCCGTCAATAATCTGTTTGCCTTTTTCCTGCGCCCGGAGCGACAACGCCACGCTCAGCACGCCAAAAATAATCGTGTTGGCGATCAGGAACAGTTGGCAACTCAGGTAATACTCTGGTCGATAGCCCTCCAGGCCCCACATCCCGCCAACGCCGAAGGTGAACAACAGGCCGAGCAGATTAAGCTCCCGCCAGTGCTGCCAGATGCTGATGGCGAGAATGCCGACCGAGAGCAGAAGATAGAAAGAGAAGAGCGCGACATGACTGCCGCCGCCGGTGGAAAGCAGCAGCGGCGCGAGATAACCGCCAAGACTTGCCAGCATCGCCAGGCTGAGCGCCTTTTGCAGAATAGCCAGCCCCACACTCGCCGCACAAATCACCACCAGCAGCGCAAATGCCAGCGTCATTGGCAGCATTTGCCACAGCCGGAACGCGCCAAAGACGGTGAGATAGAGTGCTCCGGTAGCTCCCCCCTGTAATATCAGCGCATAGATCGGTTGCTTATGCCGCAACCGCCAGCCCAACGCCAACAGCACAATAGCGAACAGCGCGGCCGCCACCAGACGCAGCTCCAGCGGAAACAGAGAATGTTCGACCGTATAACGCAGCAGGAAAGAAAGCCCCAAAAACAGGAGCAAAATACCGAGCTTTGCCAACGGGTTACCCTGCATAAACCAGCGCACCAGCGATGACATTACCCCGCCAAAAGCAGAAGGCCGCTCGACGTCGGGCGTAGATACCGCCGCATTATCCGGCTTCGGCTGTGAAGCCCACGGGTTAACGGGCTCAGGCGGCGGCTCAGTTACAGGCTCCGGCGATACGCTGCTCATCGCAGCCGTTGGCTCAACGGCAGGAACAATTTCTTTTGCTGCCGTTGGCTCAACGGCGCTGGTCTGCGCCACACCGCGCAGCTCCAGCTCCTCTACCCGACGGCGCAAGACCATCAGCTCAGAACGTACAGCCGCACTGCGTCTGAATGCCACGATCGCGAGGCCAGGAACCACTACCAGCGCGAAGAATAATACAATGCAGCCAAGGGTTAGCAGCTCATCCATGTTTCCACCTTCACTGTATAAAGACAGACCAGAATGACACAAATTGTTGCAGTTGCGCCATATCGGTTAACACGATGAACCGCTTTTCAGAATAGACAATCAGCCCCTGCGTTTGGCCAGGGGCTGTGATGAGGGATTAAAACGCGAAGCAGGAGCAGCCAAGCGCGCCCCAGAAAGCCCGGTCATCTGACACCGGAATTGCCGATTTACGCGCTATATCATGCTGATGACCGTGTACGCCGCAGCTGCCGCAGCACTGGTGCATCTGCACCATTGCGCCAATTTTCGCCGCAGCAGGCGGCGCTGAGCGATAGTGCCCCGGCACTTTTACCACCGGCGACCAGTCAGGTACAACCGGGATGGCCGGCGGCGCCAGCGGAGTGAAATGCCCGGCCGCATACACCACTTTGCCATCGACAATGGTCATTACCGACTCTATGCCTTTGATCTCCTCTTCCGGCACACTGAAGTAATCTTTAGACAGCACCACCAGGTCGGCCAGTTGGTCTTTCTCGATGCGCCCTTTCTTACCCTGTTCGCTGGAGAACCAGGCGCTACCGGCCGTCCACAGTTCCAGCGCCACATCGCGCGGCAGGCGATTGTTATCATCGTACATCGCCATCCCTCCCACAGTACGGCCCGAAACCAGCCAGTAGAGCGCTGTCCACGGGTTGTAGCTGGCCACGCGGGTGGCATCAGTCCCCAGCCCTACCGGAACGTCAGCCGCCAGCATTTTCGCCACTGGCGGGGTATGTTTGACCGCATCTTTGCCATAGCGATCGACAAAATATTCGCCCTGGAACGCCATACGGTGCTGAACAGCGATCCCGCCCCCCAGCGCTTTTACGCGCTCGATATTCCGTTCGGTAATCGTTTCAGCGTGATCGAAGAACCAGTGCAGGCCATTGAACGGGATATCGCGATTCACCTTCTCGAATACGTCGAGCATTCGGCTGATGGATTCATCGTAGGTGGCGTGCAGGCGGAACGGCCAGCGGTGCTCCACGAGGTGGCGCACCACGCGCTCCAGCTCATCTTCCATACCTTCCGGCAGATCCGGGCGTGGCTGGAGAAAGTCTTCAAAATCCGCGGCCGAGAAGACCAGCATTTCCCCTGCCCCATTGGCACGGTAGAAGTCGGTCCCCTGCCCTGGTTTGAGCATATCGGTCCAGCGCTCAAAGTCTTCCAGTTCCTGCTGCGGACGCTGGGTAAACAAGTTGTAGGCGATGCGCACCGTCATCTGTTTGTTGGCGTGTAGCTGCTCAATTATCTCGTAATCTTCCGGGTAGTTCTGAAAACCACCGCCTGCATCGATGGCGCTGGTCAGCCCGAGACGGTTCAGCTCGCGCATAAACTGCCGGGTCGAGTTGACCTGCATTTCCAGCGGCAGTTTTGGTCCTTTTGCCAGCGTCGAATAAAGGATCATGGCGTTGGGTTTGGCGATCAGCATCCCGGTTGGGTTACCGTTGCTATCACGCACAATCTCACCACCCGCCGGGTCCGGCGTCGCTTTGGTGTAGCCGACTGCTTTCAGTGCGGCACGGTTCAGCAAAGCTCTGTCGTAGAGGTGCAGAACAAAAACTGGGGTATCCGGGGCAGCTTCATTCAGTTCTTCGAGGGTTGGCATGCGACGTTCGGCAAACTGGAATTCGCTCCAGCCGCCCACCACGCGCACCCATTGCGGCGATGGCGTTCTGTCAGCCTGCTCTTTGAGCATGCGTAGCGCGTCCGCCAGCGACGGTACGCCTTCCCAACGCAATTCCAGGTTGTAATTCAGACCGCCGCGAATGAGGTGCAGGTGCGAATCGTTCAGGCCCGGGATCACCGTATGTCCCTGCAGATCGACAACCTGCGTCCCGTCGGTGGCAAAACTCATGATGCGATCGTGGCTACCGGTCGCCAGGATCTTACCATTGGCGATCGCCACCGCCTCGACCTGCGGGTTTTGTCTTTCGAGAGTATGAATTTTTCCGTGAGTCAGAATCAGTGTGGCAGTTTGAGACATAACAATCTCCTGAGAAACCGGTCAGGCTTTTTTCAGCCATCCGGCAAACAGACGGGTTACGATGGGCATCCAGAACCAGACCACCAGCGCAACCACACAGGCATCATTGATCAAATGCAGGAGTAACGAGCCCTTCATGGCAGGCAGCACAATGCCGGTCAACCACGGCACCAGATTGGTGCTGGGAAAAATCACCAGCAGGGTTATCAGAAACTGTTTCCAGCGCCTGGGCTGACGTACATGGGGCGCGGGCGGCGTAAACCAGAACGCTGCTTCGGTGCGGATTTCGGTTTTATCCCCCTCCGCCAGCAGCGGGGCAATCTCTTCGACCAGCACGCGGCGCGTATCGGACTGGGTCCAGTTATACAGATGCTCAAGCGTGTCGAAGCGGATAATGATGTTCCACAGATTGTTGCCATCTGCAGGACGAATCACATTCGCCCCCAGATGACCGGGAAACTCGGCCGCCACCGGCATGATTTTCCCCAGCCACTGCTCATACCGCTGCGCTTGTTCAGGCAGCAGGGTGTGGGAAATCACCAACGTCACATGTTTGTTCTGCGCCATAAAGGGTTCCTTGTGGAGAGGAAACAGGCCCGCTTAGGCCACGGAAGCAATACACAAAATCATTCATGGCGCATCGAAGCGGCAAGATTGTGTATCCCCGGAAGCTGACAAAGTGAGTGACCGGGGTACGCAAACGAAGCCTACAAAGAGGCAACATGAAGGATGAGGTGTATTTAGGCTTTACGTTCCGGCGCGCCATGCACCATGGTGTAGGCGTAATCCACGCCCATACCGTAGGCGCCGCTGTGCTCACGTACCAGATCCATGACGGCGTCGTAGGTTTCTTTGCGGGACCAGTCGCGCTGGTACTCGAGAAGAACCTGTTGCCAGGTCACTGGTACGGCGCCCGCCTGTACCATGCGGTCGATAGAACGCTCATGGGCATCCACGGACGTGCCGCCGGAAGTGTCAGTTACCACATAAACTTCGTAACCCGCTTCCAGCGCCATCAGCGCCGGGAAAGTCAGGCATACTTCGGTCCACAGCGCGGAGATAATCAATTTTTTACGCCCGGTCGCTTCCACGGCTTTCACAAACGCCGCATCTTCCCAGGAGTTCATCGAGGTGCGTTCAATTGGTTTCACATCAGGATGAACCGCTAACAATTCCGGCCAGATATAACCGCTAAAACTTTTCGTTTCCACAGAAGTATAAATCACCGGAACATTGAATATTTTCCCGGCCTTCGCTAATGCCACGGTATTATTTTTCAAAGTCTGGCGGTCAATATTCGCCACACCAAATGACATTTGCGGCTGATGATCAATAAAAATAAGCGTTGAATTTTGAGGGTCAATCAGTTCCCGAATAGACATAGCACACCTTCTTAATCAATAAGTTAAAAGGCAACGGTCTGTATCTGCCGTCAGCAGCAGGATCCTGAATCAGAAAGCTTGTTGAGTATAGCGGGAAATTTCTAACGAGTTATTAAAGAAAACTTACCATCCAGTGAAACTATTAATTTTGTGTTGCGATATATCCTAAACAACATCAAAAAAATGCGCATGACTCATCTAATTTATTCACTGGCATTGTTTTTCTCCATTCGGTACAACAGAGGGGTTTAATTTTCAGGATATTTTCTGCTTATGCGCATCAATCTGGATGTTTTGCTAATTCTCGACGCACTTGATAAACAGGGTTCATTTGCTGCGGCGGCCGAATCGCTGTTTAAAACCCCTGCAGCACTCAGCTATATGATTCAAAAGCTGGAAAGTGATTTGAATATCGAGTTGCTTGACCGTTCCGGTCACCGAGCAAAATTTACCGACACCGGTCAGATGATGCTGGAAAAGGGACGTTTGCTGCTGAGTGCGGCAAAAGATCTCGAAAAGCAGGCGGTGCAGCTGAGTTCAGGCTGGGAAAAAGAGCTGGCGATTGCGCTGGACGACTCCTTCCCTTTCGCCTCGCTGTTGCCCATTATCGATGAATTTCACGCGCTGAATAAGCAAACCCGCCTTAACTTCACCCACCATACGCTGGCGGGCTCCTGGGAGGAGCTGACGCATAATGGAGCAGATATTATTTTGGGGGCGATTAATGAACCGCCTACGTCAGCGGCCTGGTCCTACAAAATGCTTGGCACGCTGGACAATGTGTTTGTCGTTGCGCCTGAGCATCCGCTGGCCGCAGCACCGGATGGCCTGACTAACGAACAGCTGTGCCTGCACCGGGCGATTGTCATTAGCGACAGCGCCCGCTTTTGTCATCCGTTACAAACTAATCTGATGGAGGAGCAGGCGCAGATTCGCGTTGATGATTTCCACAGTAAGGTGATGCTACTGCGGGCCGGCTTGGGCTGCGGATTTCTCCCCCGCCATATTGCTAACCCGTGGCTTGCCACGGGCGAGCTGGTGGAAAAAACGGTGATCTCATTTCGCCAAAAAGACGTGGCCTATATGGCCTGGCGCAATAACCGCGATGGACTGGCGCAGCGCTGGTGGCGGGAAACGCTGCTGGCAAGCCAGGATGTTACGCGCTTATATCAATGACCCATCCACACCGAGGCGGAAATCGCCGGCAGCGTCAGGATATCCTCGGCAAGCACGCCTTTGCCCTCCTGGTGCTGCCATTGACTGACGCTCAGTAATGGCGAGGCTGGCAGGACCACTTCACAGGCGTGGCCACGGTTAATCGCCACCAATACACGCTGGCGGTTTAGCACGCGTACAAACACCACCACGTTATCCTCGGCGTAAATCACCTGACAACCACCATGGCGCAGCGCCTGGCTCTGGTGGCGTAATGTTGCCAGCCGCTGATACAACGCCAGCAGGTTAGCGTCCTGTTTTTCAGGCTGCCACGGGAATGGTTTGCGACAAAACGGATCGTTGTTCCCATCCAGTCCCACTTCGTCACCGTAGTAAATACAGGGCACGCCAGGCCAGGTAAACAGCCACACCACCGCCAACGGTAAACGTGCGACGTCTTTACCGAGCAGAGATTTAAAACGGGCGGTATCGTGGCTGTCGAGCTGGTTGAACATCCGCAACTGCTGCTGATGCGACAAACCCGCGCGATAGTTATCCATCCACGCCATACAGGTCCGGGCGTCAATGAATTGCGGATCGTATGAGATATCGGTATTGGCGAGAAATCCCCATATCGGGAAGGTAAAACCGCGATAGTTCATGGCGGCATCTTCCGCGTCGGCCTGCAACCATTGGCGCGCGTCGCCAAAATGCTCGCCCACCACATACGCCTCTGACTGGGTCTCTTTCGCCGCCTGCGTAATTCCGGCCACGTGCTGCAGGTTGTTGTGCGCACCACCGGCCTCTCCCAGCATATGCACCACGTCAAGACGCCAGCCGTCCATACTCCACGGCGCTTTCAGCCAGTGGCGAACGATACTGTCTTCGCCGCGATAAATTTCATTCACCAGGCTTTCAGAGGAAAAGTCCAGCTTGGGCAGGCTGGAATACCCCAGCCAGTCGAGCGCGACGCCGTCGGCTGAGAAATGATACCAGTCGCGCCAGGGGGATTGCGGATTATGGCACGCGCCATCCGTTCCCCGGTTATGTCGGTCAAACCAGGCGTGTGAATCGCCGCTATGGTTAAAAACACCGTCGAGAATCAGGCGCATCCCCTGCTGTTGGGTGGTGTGACGCAGACGCAGCAGCGCCCTGTCGCCGCCAAACTGCGGATCAACATGACGGTAATCTTCGGTATCGTATTTATGCACGCTCGGCGCGGTAAATACCGGATTCAGGTACAGCGCCGTGACGCCTAACGTTTTCAGATACGGCAGCTTTTCGCTGATGCCGTCCAAATCGCCGCCATAAAACGTGGACCCACCGGCCTGGGCCGTAAGCGGTTCATCCCACTCGCGCCGCACAATATCGTGTCCGGCAGCGTGGTGGTAATAGACGTTATCCTGAGTCGCTTCACGCGACTGGCTGCGGGCAAAACGGTCCGGGAAAATTTGGTAAAAAATCTGATCGGCGACCCACTGCGGACCGTTATCCGGCACATCAACAGCAAACTGCTCCAGACGCGCAGGCGGAAAACGGCTGAATCCCTGCGGGGTAAACCACAACTGACGATCGAGCCAAAGTAATTTAAAACTATAGCGTCGACGAGGCTGTCCGCTGGAGAGATCGATCGCCGCTCTCCACGCGGTCACGCCCGGTTGCGGCTGGCTGCGTTGCTTGTGCATACCCAACGAAATCTCTTCGTTATCGTTTTCTGCGCGTAGCGTCACCCGCTGGGGTGGATTTTCCCCCGCCAGCCATAATGTAATCGTCAGTTGATCTTTGTTTTGCTTAACAAATGGGGCAACCGGAAGGTGCCAGGCGTTCAACATCACGTATCCCCTTTGATGATAATGACGTCACCTTGCCATAGCGAAGTGCAGGATCACTCATCATCTTAACGTTTATTGGGGGAGGAGTGCGGGGGAGGAGAAAATTGCCGGGTAACATTAAGCTACCCGGCAAAAATATTACTGCGCTTCAGCCAGTTGGCGCTCGCGACGGCGCTTGAAAACCCAGCCGGCAAGCAGCAGGATAATCCACGCAAAGCCGACGTATAGCGAAATGCGGGTATCCGGATGATAGCCGATAAGCGCGATGATAAAGACCAGGAAAATCAGGCCAATGACGGTCGTCACAACCCCACCCGGCACTTTAAATTTCAGCGCCTTAACCTCTTCCGGCGGCAGACGACGACGGAAGGCAATTTGTGACAGCAGGATCATAATCCACACCCATACCGTTGCGAAGGTCGCCAGAGAGGCGATCACCAGGAAGACGTTTTCCGGCATGATGTAGTTAAGATACACCGCAAACAGCAGCGCGATGGTCATCACCATCACCGTCACCCATGGCACGCCACGACGCGACGTCTTGGCGAACATTTTCGGCGCGCTGCCCTGCTCCGCCATACCGTGCAGCATACGCCCCACGCCAAAGACGTCAGAGTTGATGGCCGACAGCGACGCGGTCAGGACTACGAAGTTGAGGATCCCGGCGGCAAAGGTAATCCCCATATGCTGGAACGTCAGAACGAACGGGCTACCGTCAGTGCCGACCTGGTTCCACGGGTAAATAGACATGATGACGAACAGCGTCCCCACGTAAAACACGAGGATACGCATCGGTACGGAATTGATGGCCCGCGGAATAGATTTTTCCGGGTCTTTGGCTTCGCCAGCGGTAATCCCGATAATCTCAATCCCGCCGTAGGCGAACATCACCATTTGTAGCGACATCACCATGCCGAGCCAGCCGTTGCTGAAGAAACCGCCGTTGCTCCACAGATTATGGATACCGGTAGGCTGTCCGCCGTTACCAATCCCCCAAATGATGATGCCAAAACCGGCGACAATCATGATGATAATGGTGGCGACTTTAAAGAACGAGAACCAAAATTCCAGCTCGCCAAACACCTTCACGCTCATCAGGTTGATGGCGCAGATAATCAATACCACGCTGAGTACCCAAATCCAGTGCGGTACGGCCGGGAACCAGACGCCCATGTAAATACCAAAGGCAGTCACATCGGCAATGGCGACAATCAGGATTTCAAAACAGTAGGTCCAGCCGGTTATGTAGCCTGCCAGCGGTCCGAGGTTTTCCTGCGCATAGCGCGAGAAGGAGCTGGCTGCAGGGTTATGAACGGACATTTCGCCCAGCGCGCGCATAATGATATACGCCGCTACGCCGCCGATAATATAGGCCAGCAACACGCTTGGCCCCGCCATTTTGATGGCATCGGCCGAGCCGTAGAACAGCCCGGTACCAATTGCTGAACCTAATGCCATAAAGCGAATGTGCCGGGTGCTCAGCCCACGCTTTAGCTTGTTATTACTTTCCATCGATTCCTAACCTGTTAACACAATAAAAAACCACGGGGCCATGTTAATAGCCCCGTGGTTAAAACTTATTGTCAGTGATATTAGTGTGCGCTGGAGGTCACTTGTCGACCCGCTGCACGATCCCAGATAACTGCCAGGACCACCATCACGACTGTTGGCATCAACCACGCCAGCCCCTGTTCCGCCAGCGGTAAACGCTGGGTCCAGGCCGGTAACACGTCGCCAATTGCAGAAGCTTTAATGCCATCAAGGATACCAAAAATCAGGCTGATAAACATCGCAGGTGCAATGACGCGGGAAGAATTATGCCACCATGAGCGGGTAAAACTTAATACAACCAGTGCGATACATGGCGGATAGATAGCCGTCAGCACCGGAATAGAGATCTGAATCAGATGGCTCAGACCCAGGTTAGAGACCACCATCGAGAAGCCGCCGAGGATAAATACCAGCGTACGATAAGACAGTGGAACGTACTGGGCAAAGAACTCTGCGCACGCGCAGGTCAGGCCAACAGCGGTGACCAGACAGGCGATGAAAATCAACGCCGCCAGCAGGAAGCTCCCTGCGCCACCAAAGGTGTGCTGAACATACGCATGCAGAATTGCCGCGCCGTTAGCAGATTGATCGACCAGAATTGCGCTATCTGAACCCAGACGGAACAGCGCGAGATACAACAGCGTTAAGCCCACACCCGCCATCAAACCCGCCCAAACGGTATAACGGGTCAGCAGACGCGCTTCAGTAACGCCACGCGAGCGAGCGGCGTTGACGATAACAATACCAAATACCATCGCGCCCAGCGTATCCATGGTCAGATACCCGTTCACGAAGCCATTAGAAAACGCAGCAGTTTGATAGGCTTCCATCGCATTGCTGATCGGGCCTGCTGGCCAGACGATTGCGGCGACAGACAGGACCACCAGCGCCAGGATTTTCAGCGGAGCCAGGAAATTACCAACCGTATCCAGCAGTTTGCCCGGATACAGCGAAACCAGAATTACAATCGCGAAATAGACCACGCTGTAGATAAGCAGTGGCAGCGCGGAGTCACCGGTCAGCGGAGCAATCCCGACTTCGAAAGAGACCGTTGCGGTACGCGGCGTAGCAAATAACGGTCCAACAGCCAGATAGCACACGGTCGCCAGCAGCAAACCAGCGACTTTACCGATAGGCGTGCTCAGTCGGTCCACACCACCACCGACTTTCGCCAGCGCGACAACGGTAAGTACCGGCAGGCCAACGGCGGTAATCAAAAAGCCAAAAGCCGCAGTCCAGACGTGTTCACCTGCCTGCAAACCAACCATTGGGGGGAAGATGATGTTACCTGCACCAACGAACAGTGCAAATGTCATAAATCCCAAAGCGATAATATCGCGCGATTTTAACTGATGGGTCATAAAGTCTTACTGCCTGTGGATGTGGTGTTGAAAATAATAAATTTTTGCCTTTCCCTGGGGGACAATACAGCGGCATTTTTGCTCAATTCCAGCGGGAAACACTCCCAGACTGGCGCGGCGAAGAATAGTTTTTCGATTTACCGCGTAAATGCAGTCGGTATGACAGCACCTGGAGCGCAATTTAAACGCTTATAACGTTTTAAAGCAAGGTGGGATCCAAAAACCAGAACAATATAGCGATATGAAAAATGTGGTTAGCACAAAACACCATTTCATGGAAAAAGGTATGGGTAATAGTTCGAACAAAAAACAACCAAACGTCGTAAAATTCAGGATGGTTATATTGACCGCATAGAAAAAGCCAGCTTGCGCTGGCTTTTGGAAAGATTATCTTACGAATGCGCCTTAACCGTTAATTTTGGCAATTAAACGTTCCGGGATCACGAAACTAAATCGCGTCCCAACGCCTGGTTCGCTTTCGATACTCAAGCGACTGTCGTGATGATGCAGCGCATGCTTAACGATGGCCATACCAAGTCCGCTGCCGCCCGTTTGCCGTGATCGCGCCTTATCCACACGATAAAAACGTTCGGTTAATCGTGGAATATGCTCGGCGGCAATGCCTGGACCGTTGTCTTCCACGCAAAACTCCGCCCCCGACGCCACATGCTGCCAGCGTACGGTAATGTGCGTTCCCGCTGGCGTATGGTTCACCGCGTTGTAGACGAGATTCGAGATAGCGCTACGCAACTGCTCCTCGTTACCCCGCACGTTCAGGCTGTTATCAACATCAAAGGTAAACGTATGTTTTTGCTGGCTCAGCGTTTGCGCTTCGTGTTCGAGCACGCGCAGCATCATGGGCACATCGACCTTCTCATTCAGCAGTAGCGTCGGCGCAGCCTCAATTTTTGACAGCGTCAGCAGCTGTTTCACCAGCCCTTCCATGCGATACGTTTGTTCACGCATGGTATGCAGCGCTTTTTCACGCGTCGTCCCTTCCAGCGGATGCTCCTGCATCATTTCCAGGTACCCTTGTAACACCGTCAGCGGCGTACGCAGTTCATGGCTGGCGTTGGCGAAAAAGTTACGTCGTGAACCTTCCAGTTGATGCATCTGGGTAACGTCGCGCGCCACCATCAGCAGTTGCTTATCGGTATAGGGCATCACGCGAATTTCCAGATGCCGTCCGGTATTGAGTACCAGATTGATCGGTCGGCTAAAATCGCGCGTTTTCAGATATTGTGTAAATTCCGGGTAGCGCAACAGGTTAAGAATATTTTGCCCGCTATCGTCCGGCCAGCGCAGTCCCAGAACCTGCTGGGCCAGTCCGTTACACCAGAAGATACCGCCTTCTTCAGTGGTCAGCACCACCGCGTCGGGTAGCGATTCCGCCCCGCTGCGAAAACGTTTAATCAGATTACCCAGTTCACGACGGCGCTTTTTGTTGCGCAGTTGCATTTGATGCAGCCCGTACAGCAACGGCTCCCAACTGCCTCGCCCCGGCGGCGGCGTCATGCTTCTGTCGACCCATAGCCACCAGGACAAACGTAATAAATTCCAGAAATGCCAGATAAGCAGGCCCGTTACCGACGCCAGTAAAAACCAGGGCAGGTAACCGAAAAAAGCGCTAAGGATAAATGCCGGTATGCAGCACAGGATCAGCTCCAGTACCAACCTTTTCCATGACAATCGTTCTAGCAAACGTCTTACTCCCTATACGGCCTAATCCTTCAGGCCCTGATTCTTGTCAGTCAGAAGCGGGTTGAAAAACGATATCCCGTCCCGCGAACCGTCTGCACCATACGATCGTGTCCGCTGTGCTCCAGCGCCTTACGTAAGCGGCGGATGTGCACATCCACTGTCCGGTCTTCCACGTACACATTGGTTCCCCAGACATGATTGAGGAGTTGCTCGCGACTGTAGACACGCTCGGGATGAGTCATAAAGAAGTGCAACAGTTTGAATTCGGTCGGCCCCATATCCAGCGGATCCTCGCCGGTCATCACGCGATGCGAGGTGGGATCAAGGCTTAGCCCCTGCATCTCTATAACCTCTTCGACCGCCATCGGTGAAATACGACGCAGAACTGCTTTAATACGCGCCACCAGCTCCTTGGGAGAAAAGGGCTTGGTAATATAGTCATCCGCGCCGGTTTCCAGCCCCCGGACGCGATCTTCCTCTTCCCCCCTCGCTGTCAGCATCATCACCGGGATATCCCGCGTCATCGCTTCGCGCTTGAGATGTTTAATAAACTGTAGACCCGAGCCGCCTGGAAGCATCCAGTCAAGCAGGACGAGATCCGGCCAGGGTTCATTAAGTTGGTTCACAGCACTGTCATAGTCTTCGGCTTCAACGGGTTGAAATCCGTTTTGCTCTAGCACGAAGCAGACCATTTCACGAATTGGAGCTTCATCTTCTACGACCAGAATACGTCTCGCCATGATTTGCCCTGTTTGTAATTAAATCGTTTGCCATCAATACAGTGCCATTATGCGTCAGTTTTATGACAGATTTATGAAAAGATAGTCCAGGTTTAACGCAGCCCGGCGAATTATGACAGCCCGGAGACAAGATATTCCCACTCGTGAAGGGTTATAATCCCCGCCATTGTTTTATCGTCATGGAACTCTTATGCGCATCCTTCACACGTCTGACTGGCATCTGGGCCAAAACTTCTACAGCAAGAGCCGCGCCGCCGAGCATCAGGCCTTTCTCGACTGGCTGCTGGAAACGGCACAATCCCAGCAGGTGGATGCCATTATTGTGGCAGGCGATATTTTCGATACCGGCTCACCGCCTAGCTATGCCCGTGAGCTGTATAACCGTTTTGTCGTCAATCTGCAGCAAACCGGCTGTCATCTGGTGGTGCTGGCAGGCAACCACGACTCCGTCGCCACGCTCAATGAATCCCGCGATATTCTGGCGTTTCTCAACACCACGGTGGTTGCCAGCGCTGGCCATGGGCCGCAGATACTGCCGCTACGCGACGGTACGCCGGGGGCGATCCTGTGTCCGGTGCCTTTTTTACGTCCGCGCGACATCATCACCAGCCAGGCCGGGCTGACAGGACAAGAAAAACAGCAGCATTTACTGGGCGCAATCACCGACTATTATCAGCAGCAGTATCAGGATGCCTGCACGCTGCGCGGCGACCACAATCTTCCCATCATTGCGACCGGGCATTTGACCACCGTCGGTGCCAGTAAAAGCGACGCCGTACGTGACATTTATATCGGTACGCTGGACGCCTTCCCGGCGCAAAACTTCCCACCGGCAGACTACATCGCGCTGGGACATATTCACCGGGCGCAGGTTATCGGCGGCACGGAACATATTCGCTACTGCGGCTCGCCGATTCCTCTCAGTTTTGACGAGTGCGGCAAAAGCAAATGTGTACATTTGGTGAGCTTTGACGCGGGGAAACTCAGCGCCGTTGAAAATCTCACCGTGCCGGTTACGCAGCAGCTTGCGGTACTGAAAGGCGATTTAGCCGCCATTACTACCCAGCTTGAGCAGTGGCGCGGCGCGCAGCAAGAGCCACCGGTGTGGCTGGATATTGAAATCACCACCGATGACTACCTGCATGATATGCAACGTAAGATCCAGGCCTTAACCGAAGATTTACCGGTAGAGGTGCTACTGGTGCGCCGCAGTCGTGAACAGCGCGAACGCATTATGGCCAATGAACGACGTGAAACGTTAAGCGAGCTGAGCGTGGCAGAGGTTTTTGACCGCCGCCTGGCGCTGGAAGAACTCGAAGAACCGCAGCGTGAGCGGCTTAACCAGCTGTTTAGCGCAACCTTACAAACGCTTGCCGGGGAGGCTGAAGCATGAAAATTCTCAGCCTGCGCCTGAAAAACCTCAACTCCCTGAAGGGAGAATGGAAAGTCGATTTTACGGCAGAACCGTTTGCCAGCAACGGGTTGTTCGCTATCACCGGGCCAACGGGCGCGGGGAAAACGACCCTGCTGGACGCAATTTGCCTTGCGCTGTACCACGAAACGCCGCGCCTGAATACCGTGTCACAGTCGCAAAACGACCTGATGACCCGCGACACCGCGGAGTGTCTGGCCGAGGTCGAGTTTGAGGTGCGGGGCGAAGCCTACCGCGCATTCTGGAGCCAGAACCGGGCGCGCAATCAGCCGGAGGGCAATCTGCAGGTCCCTCGCGTAGAGCTGGCCCGCTGCTCCGACGGTAAAATCCTCGCCGATAAGGTCAAAGATAAGCTGGAGATGACCGCCGAGCTTACCGGGCTGGATTACGGACGTTTTACCCGTTCGATGCTGCTGTCTCAGGGGCAGTTTGCCGCATTTCTCAATGCCAAACCGAAAGAACGCGCCGAGCTGCTGGAAGAGCTGACCGGCACTGAGATCTACGGCCAAATCTCCGCCATGGTATTTGAAAAGCACAAATCAGCGCGTACGGAACTGGAAAAACTGCAGGCCCAGGCCAGCGGTGTTGCGCTGTTAGCGCCAGAACAGCTGCAATCTCTGACAGAAAGTTTGCAGGTACTTACTGACGAAGAAAAACAATACCTTACCAGCCAACAAGCCCAGCAGCAGCACCTCAACTGGCTCATGCGGCAAAATGAGCTACAGGCGGAGATAAACCGCCACCAGCAGGCATTACAGGCTGCACTTCAGGCGCAGGAAGAGGCGCAGCCGCAACTGGCGGCGCTGAGTCTGGCACTCCCGGCCAGAGCGTTACGCCCACACTGGGAGCGAATCCAGGAACAAACGGCTACGATTGACCGTACGCGACAGAAGATTCAGGAAGTGAATGCTCGCTTACAAAGCAGCTTAGCGCTGCGCGGACGTATTCGTCAGCAGGCACAAACGCAGTCGGCCGCTATGCTCGCCGGACAGCAAACGTTAACCGACTGGTTGAAGGAACATGACCGCTTCCGTTTGTGGAGTAGCGAACTGGCAGGATGGAAAGCGCTGCTGGCCCAACAGTCCGACGCCAGCGCCCAACTGCGCCAGTGGCAGCAGTTGCGGGAGAACGACACGCGCAAGCTCGATGCGCTGGCGCTTCCCACGCTGACCCTTTCGGCACAACAGGTAACGGAAGCGCTGGCGCAACATGTGCAGCTTCGTCCGTTACGCCAGCGTCTGAGTAATCTGCATGGGCAAATCGCCCCGAAGCAAAAGCAACTGGCGCAGCTACGCGCCACGCTTGTGCAGCGTCAGCAGGAGCTGGCCCAGCGCAATGCGGTGCTTACAGAAAAGCGTCAGCGCTATAAAGATAAAAATCAGCAGCTTGCCGATGTGAGAATCATTTGCGAGCAGGAAGCCCGCATCAAAGATCTGGAAAGCCAGCGGGCATTATTGCAATCCGGCATGCCTTGCCCACTTTGCGGCTCCACCACGCACCCGGCGATTGAGCGCTATCAAACGCTCGAACTGAGTGTGAATCAGACACGGCGTGAAGCGCTGGAAAAAGAGGTCAAAACGCTGGCCGATGAGGGTTCAACGCTACGTGGTCAACTTGAGGCGATAACCCAGCAACTTCAGCGCGATGAACGCGAAGTACAAGCGCTTTCTCAGGAAGAGCAAGCACTTACTCAAGAGTGGCAGACAGTCACCGCCAGCCTCAACGTGACGCTGCAACCGCAGGATGACATCGCCCCGTGGCTTGCCGCCCAGGAAGAGCACGAGCAGCAGCTTCACCAGCTGAGTCTGCGTCATACCCTGCAGGCGCAAATCACCGCACACACAGAGCAGATTACTCAGCTCCAGCAGCATATTGACCAGCGTCAGGCAACGTTAACCGCCGAGCTGGCCTGTCATGGTCTGTCCCTTCCGGCCGAGGGTGAAGTCGCCTCATGGCTGAGCGAGCGGGCGAACGAAGCGCAAATGTGGCAGCTGCGCCAGAACGAACTGACTGAATTACAGGCTCGAATCGCCCAGCTTGCGCCGGTGCTGGAAACGCTGCCTGAAACCGATGCGCTTGGTGAAAACATTGAGAATCTGTCGCTGGAAAACTGGCGGCAGGTGCACGACGATTGCCTCTCTTTACAGGGGCAGTGGCAAACCTTACAGCAGCAGGAGGCGCAGGAGGTTCAGCGCGCTGCAGAAATTCAGGCGCAGTTTGATACCGCATTGCAGGCCAGCATCTTTGCCGATCGCGACGCCTTTGTTGCCGCCCTGCTGGATGAAGAGACCTTTAACCGCCTTGAACAATTGAAGCAATCACTGGAAGGCCAGCGACAGCAGGCGCAAACGCTGCTTAATCAGGCGCAGCAGGCGCTGGCGACTCATCAACAACAGCTACCAACCGGGGTGGATCTCACGCTCACCGTGCAACATCTTCACGACGCGCTGGCGCAACTCACCCAGCAGCTACGGGAGAACACCACTCGTCAGGGCGAAATTCGCCAGCAGCTCAAGCAGGATGGTGAAAACCGCCAGCAGCAGCAGGCGCTGATGCTCGAGATTACGAAAGTCGCACAGCAGGTCGAAGACTGGGGCTATCTGAACGCGCTGATCGGCTCGAAAGAGGGAGATAAATTCCGCAAGTTTGCCCAGGGGCTGACGCTGGATAATCTGGTCTGGCTTGCCAACAACCAGTTGACCCGTCTGCACGGTCGCTATCTGTTGCAGCGCAAGGCCAGCGAAGCGCTGGAGCTGGAAGTGGTTGATACCTGGCAGGCCGATGCCGTGCGTGACACGCGTACGCTTTCCGGCGGCGAGAGCTTCCTCGTGAGTCTGGCGCTGGCGCTGGCGTTGTCCGATCTGGTCAGCCACAAAACGCGAATTGACTCCCTGTTCCTCGACGAAGGTTTCGGCACGTTGGACAGCGAAACGCTGGATACCGCCCTGGATGCGCTCGATGCGCTCAACGCCACTGGCAAAACCATTGGTGTCATCAGCCACGTTGAAGCGATGAAAGAACGCATTCCGGTGCAGATCAAGGTCAAAAAAATCAACGGACTGGGCTACAGTAAACTCGATAAAATGTTTGCAGTTGATGCCTGATAGCAGCTCAGTACCTGGAGGCCGGATATGCGCCAGCGTTATCCGGCACGGCACATAGCACGATCGTGAATACACAAAGACGGATATGAAATGGCATTCCACTTCGCTTATCCGCAAGCTATCTCTATTGGCGGCGAACGTTCGCCGCTATGGCGCACATCGTGCGTCTTTCTTGTTGGCAGGTGGTATGAAAAAAGTCATTTTCTCTTTAGCTCTGGGGACATTTGGGCTGGGCATGGCCGAGTTTGGCATCATGGGTGTACTCACCGAGCTGGCGCGGGACGTGGGAATTTCCATCCCTGCCGCTGGCCATATGATTTCGTTTTACGCCTTTGGCGTGGTGCTGGGCGCGCCTATTATTGCGCTCTTTTCCAATCGTTTTTCGCTCAAGCACATTCTGCTGTTTCTGGTCACGCTGTGCGTGATCGGCAACGCCATCTTCACCCTCTCCTCCTCATATTTAATGTTGGCGGTGGGCAGGCTGGTTTCCGGCTTTCCACACGGCGCGTTTTTTGGCGTTGGCGCGATTATCCTGTCGAAGCTGGCCCGTCCGGGAAAAGTCACCGCCGCCGTCGCGGGCATGGTTTCGGGTATGACCGTTGCTAATCTGATTGGCATTCCCATCGGCACCTGGCTGAGCCAGGAATTTAGCTGGCGCTACACGTTTCTGCTGATAGCCGTCTTTAATATCGCCGTGATGGTCTCGATAACTTTTTGGGTACCCAACATCAGCGATGAAGCAAAAGGGAAACTGCGCGAACAATTTCACTTTTTGAAAAACCCCGCCCCGTGGCTCATCTTTTCCGCCACCATGTTTGGTAACGCCGGGGTTTTCGCCTGGTTCAGCTACGTCAAACCGTACATGATGTTCATCTCCGGCTTTTCCGAAGCGCTGATGACCTTCATCATGATGCTGGTGGGATTGGGGATGGTGTTGGGAAATCTGCTGAGCGGTCGCCTTTCTGGCCGCTATACGCCGCTGCGTATTGCGGTAATAACCGACTTTGTAATTGTGCTGGCTCTGCTGCTGCTCTTTGCCTTTGGCGGGATCAAAGCCGCGTCGCTGATCTTCGCCTTTATTTGCTGCGCGGGCCTGTTTGCCCTGTCGGCGCCGCTGCAAATTTTGCTGCTGCAAAATGCTAAAGGGGGTGAGCTGCTGGGTGCGGCTGGGGGGCAAATTGCCTTTAATCTCGGCAGCGCGATTGGCGCCTGATGCGGTGGTATGATGCTGACGCTGGGCTTTGCCTACAACTACGTGACGTTGCCGGCGGCGCTGCTGTCGTTTTCTGCAATGTCGTCGCTGCTGCTCTACGGTCGCCTGAAGCGCAGCGTATCCCGGATGACTCCCGCTGCCGGATAGCCTCTGCGCTACCCGGCAACGCGAATATTACTCCTGCGGCCACAACCAGGCCGCGCCGCGCACACCGCTGGAGTCACCGTGCAGCGCCTTGCGTAGAGGCGTTTCGCACTCACCGCCAAAAACAAACTGTTTAATCAACGTTGGCACGTTTTGATACAGTCGGTCGACATTGCTCATTCCACCGCCCAGCACGATCACATCCGGATCGAGAATATTCACCACATGTGCCAGTGATTTCGCCAGACGCAGCTCGTACCGACTCAACGCCTGTTCGGCCTGGGCATCCCGGGCATTAACAAGACTGATAATTTCACTGCCCTTGAGCGACTTACCGCTCAGACGCTGGTAGTCGGTGGCAAAACCGGTTCCGGAAATGAAGGTTTCAATGCAGCCTTGCTTGCCGCAATAGCAGGGCACTTCCTGCCGATAACGCAGTTCGTCTTCGTCCATCCACGGCAGCGGATTATGCCCCCACTCGCCCGCAGTACCGTTCCCGCCCGTGTGCGCCCGGCCGTTCAGCGCCACTCCTGCGCCACATCCTGTACCGATAATCACCGCAAACACGGTTTGCTCCCCCGCCGCTGCACCATCAACGGCTTCAGAAACCGCCAGGCAGTTGGCATCATTTGCCAGCCGCACTTCGCGATTCAGACGCGTACTCAGGTCTTTGTCAAAAGGTTGCCCGTTAAGCCAGGTCGAGTTGGCATTCTTCACCACTCCGGTGTAAGGCGAAATTGAACCGGGAATGCCCATCCCGACGGTTCCCGACTGCCCGGTGGCCTTTTCCGCCATCTCCACCAGCGCGGCGATGGTTTCTATCGTTTGCCGATAATCATCACGCGGCGTGGGCAGGCGATGGCGAAAAAGCTGTTCGCCTGCATCGCCAAGCGCGATAACTTCCGTTTTCGTACCGCCTAAATCGATACCTATACGCACTGTTTGCTCCTCTTCCCGATTAACAATGCAAGCATAGCGACAATTCGCTATCATGCCCGCTGGATTTAACGACAAGGCCGTGGAAATTATCATGCTGTGGTTCAAAAATTTAATGGTTTACCGTCTTAGCCGCGATGTTTCTTTGCGTGCCGAAGAGATGGAAAAACAGCTGGCATCAATGACGTTCACCCCTTGCGGTAGCCAGGATATGGCAAAAATGGGCTGGGTTCCGCCGATGGGATCGCACAGCGATGCATTAACGCATACCGCCAATGGCCAAATTATTATCTGCGCCCGCAAAGAAGAAAAAATTCTGCCGTCGCCGGTTATCAAACAGGCGCTGGAAGCCAAAATATTCAAACTGGAAGCTGAGCAAGGTCGCAAACTCAAGAAGACCGAAAAAGACTCGCTGAAAGATGAAGTTCTGCACTCATTGCTGCCGCGCGCCTTTAGCCGTTTCAGCCAGACGATGATGTGGATCGATACCGTCAACGATCTGATCATGGTTGATTGCGCGAGTGCGAAGAAAGCCGAAGATACGCTGGCGCTTCTGCGTAAGAGTCTCGGTTCGCTGCCGGTCGTTCCGCTGACGATGGAAAACCCCATTGAGCTGACGCTGACCGAATGGGTTCGCTCCGGCACAACGGCACAGGGATTCCAGTTATTGGATGAAGCCGAACTAAAAGCGATCCTTGAAGACGGCGGCGTGATCCGCGCGAAAAAGCAGGATCTGGTCTGCGACGAAATCGCCGTGCATATCGAAGCGGGCAAACTGGTCACCAAACTGGCCCTCGACTGGCAGCAGCGCATTCAGTTCGTGATGTGTGACGACGGCTCGATTAAGCGTTTGAAGTTTAGCGACGA
This sequence comes from Citrobacter sp. RHBSTW-01044, assembly GCF_013781945.1. Classification (NCBI taxonomy): domain Bacteria; kingdom Pseudomonadati; phylum Pseudomonadota; class Gammaproteobacteria; order Enterobacterales; family Enterobacteriaceae; genus Citrobacter; species Citrobacter sp. RHBSTW-01044. Next base: position 3,743,675 of record NZ_CP056180.1, read on the forward strand.
GCTGCGCGATCAGAACGAAGATATTGACCGCGAAGATTATGCTCAGCGTTTTGATGCCGATTTCATCCTGATGACGGGTGAACTGGCGGCGCTGATTAAAAGTCTGGTGGAAGGATTAGGCGGCGAAGCGCAACGTTAAGCCGTGTTTACCGAATGGCGGCACAATGTCGCCATTCGTCATTTCTATGCTTACAGATAGCGGCAAAGATAGGATGTTGGCTCTGCCACCTGCAGATGAAACTCGCTGTTGCCCGGTACGTTGAACACGTCCCCTGCGGCATACACCTTCCACTCGGTTTCCCCCGGCAGCAGCACGTTCAGTGCGCCGCTAACGACAGTCATCTCTTCAGGCGCCGCAGTACTAAAGGTATATTCGCCTTCAGCCATCACGCCAACACTGGCGCGGCCAGTACTGCTGCTGGTAAAACCGATCGATTTTACTTTGCCGGAAAAGTATTCATTACTTTGAAGCATACAACTGGCCCTATCTCGTGATTAAGTTGAGAACCAATATAGGGGGCTGACGTTCCACCTGTCACGCAAAATTACGCCAACAGCTCCGAAGCCAGTCGGGCAATCAACACATTAGACAGAAGAACCGGGACATCCAGCGATTTTTGCAGTAAATCACGATGGCGTTGATTGAACCCCAGACAATCCAGCATGATCACATCCGCGCCTTGCTCCAGCAGTTCTTTCCCGGCATCAATCAATTGTTGTTCGGTACCTTCGATCGGATTCGCCACGGCATACACTGGTGGAGTTTGTAACACCTGCCATTTTTGCGTCTGGGCTTTGAGCAATTCGGTGACGGGGACAATAACCCCGACCTGATGCCCATCGACAATCGAGGCCACCAGCGGGGGGATAATACGTAACGGCTCCAGCAGAATGCTATTGCGGGCGGTCAGGCGAGCGATTGAGGCGGTACTCATCAGCAGGATCACGTCAAAGCCCTGGTTATCCAGCACCTCCACGATACTTTGCAGTGAGCGCTCAACCTTCTGGCGTGAGACATGCGCAAGTTGGTGGTCGCTGAGCAGCGTTAATAAAGGCTCGTCACCGGGCGAAACGCCGTACTCAGCCATCACATCTTCTCGCCGCATCTGTCCAAGCAGACTGTGGTGAGTAATGTGCTGTTCATCGATATATTCCGTCAGGAGCGGTAACACCTCACACATCGGCACCACGCCAATCGTGAGGATAGCCAACGACGCACTCATTTGTTGCTCCACCATCTTCTTACTTTGCTGTGAAATCCCGGGCAAGTGCCGGGCGCTGACCTGCGCTACAAATGCTCAAAAGCGTAGCAGCTGATCGGCGGTGTATTGTGTAAAGATTCCAAATCATTCCGGTACTGGATTGTTATTGCTTAATTTTCAATTTTAACGGTATACGGCGAAATTTAAGAAAATGTGATGAACGCCCGTCGTGGCACTTTTCAGACTCGTGCCAGGACGGTGCTTAATATCAGGTTTTATCGGGGTCTTCGTAGCGTTTTTTGGCATCCATGGCTTCCTGCGCAGAAGGATGCTCACTGATCAACGTATTCGGTTTAGGGTGATCGGCTCGAAGTTGATACCAGGTTACCGTCTGGCCTGGCGTCCCCTTTTCAACCGTAACAATGTTCGCTTGACGTGGGTAAGGTGGTTTTGTCGGCATAGTTCTTCCTTTTCACTGGATGAACATTAAGTATAGACACCGCCCTGTAACCGTGGCGCTGCCTGCGCCAGTATCTCAAGAATGTCTTCCACCACCTGCGCAGGTTTATGGGTGGCATCAACGATGTAGTGCGCAGCTTCACGGTACAGAACATCGCGCTGAGCGAGCACTTCCTGCACCTCTTCAGTCAGCGGCTTACCGGTTAAGGTTGGGCGCAATCCCTCTTCAGGCGTGGCCTCCAGACGATCAACCAGTACTGATACCGGTGCGCTTAAATAGATAACCACGCCGTGGCTGCGCATGTAATGACGATTAAATTCGGTAAGAATGATGCCGCCGCCGGTCGCAACAACCGTTGCCGGGGCTGTGACGGCCTGCAGAGCGCTCGTCTCCTGGGCACGAAACCCTTCCCATCCTTCCCTTTCGACGATCTCCGCCACGGTCATCTGCACGTGCGATTGCAACCAGCGATCGGTATCGACAAACTGGAAATCGATAGCCTTCGCCAGCGCCATACCGGTAGTTGTCTTACCACACCCCCGGGGGCCGACAAGATAAAGAGGTTGCGTCATTACAGAAATTCCCCAGGGAGCCGCGAGCGAGCGGGATCTGATGCGGTTAAAGATATAATCATATCACCAAACTAGTACATCGCCAAAACGTAAAGAAAAAATTACATACAGGGTAGAGATACCTATTAACTCCTACTATAACAAGAATTCACCATGAATAAAGTGTAAATAATAAATTACACGTTTTATTTTCTGCGCTGTACTTCCAGCCACCACTTATCAAGCTCAGCAGCAAAATGCTGCCTGTCTCGTGGTGAAAGGCTGTCCGGCCCGCCGGTCTGAATACCGCTGGCGCGTAGCGTATCCATAAAATCACGCATCATCAGACGCTCACGGATCGTGGCTTCGGTATAACGTTCACCGCGCGGATTAAGCGCCGCCGCACCTTTTTCAATGACTTCTGCCGCCAGCGGGATATCCGCTGTTATCACTAAATCACCGGCATTACACTGGCGCACAATCTCGTTATCCGCCACGTCAAACCCGGCGGGAACACGTAATGTGCGGATAAACCGCGAAGACGGGACGCGCAAACTTTGGTTGGCTACCAAAATAAGCGGCATCTGCATGCGCTCAGAAGCGCGGTACAAAATATCTTTAATCACATTCGGACACGCATCGGCATCCACCCATATTGTCATAATTTCTCCCCACTGATGTGCAGTTGCACATTGTCGCGTGCTTTTACTTGCAGGCAAAGTGCTGTTTATCCTTCTGCACATATTCAATCCGCGCTAAGCTTAGCTTTCCCAGGTAAAACAATGAATATCACGCATAGGGAGTGACAAAATGGACAAGAAAATCGGTTTTATCGGCTGCGGTAATATGGGCAAAGCGATACTTGGCGGCATGATCGCCAGCGGTCAGGTTCTCCCCGGACAAATCTGGGTCTACACCCCTTCCCCCGATAAAGTCGCTGCATTGCACGACCAGTACGGTATTAATGCGGCGCAGTCTGCGCAAGAGGTCGCGCAAATCGCTGACATTGTTTTTGGGGCCGTAAAACCAGGCATCATGATTAAAGTGTTGAGCGAAATTACCTCCAGCCTGAACAAAGACTCCCTGGTCGTCTCGATTGCCGCTGGCGTCACCCTCGATCAGCTCGCCCGCGCGCTGGGCCATGACCGTAAAATCATTCGCGCGATGCCAAACACGCCGTCACTGGTGAATGCCGGAATGACCTCCGTCACACCGAACGCCTTAGTCACGCCAGAAGACACGGCCGACGTGCTGAATATCTTCCGCTGCTTTGGCGAAGCGGAAGTCATTGCGGAGGCAATGATTCATCCGGTCGTTGGCGTCAGTGGTTCAGCCCCGGCCTATGTCTTTATGTTTATTGAAGCAATGGCGGACGCCGCCGTGCAGGGTGGCATGCCTCGCGCGCAAGCTTATAAATTCGCGGCGCAGGCAGTAATGGGGTCGGCAAAGATGGTGCTGGATACGGGTAAACATCCCGGAGAACTGAAGGATATGGTGTGCTCGCCTGGCGGAACCACCATTGAAGCGGTACGCGTCCTGGAAGAACGTGGTTTCCGTTCATCAGTGATTGAAGCGATGATTAAGTGCATGGAGCAGTCGGAAAAACTCAGCCGCTCCTGAGTTAACACCGCCGGACGTCAGGCCGCCGCCTCAGTGCGGTTACGTCCGGAATTCTTTGCTTTGTAGAGCGCCATATCCGCCGACTTTAACCATTCTCGATAATGCTCGGTTTCTGCGGTCAGCGGCGCAACGCCCACGCTGATCCGCAGAGCAACCTGCGGCGCGCAGGATAAACGCAGTTGGCCAAGTCGTTCGTGAACACGAGACATCGCCGCAATCGCGCTGGTTGCCGGCGTGCCGCACATAATCACCGCAAACTCATCACCGCCAAAGCGCCCGATCACGTCGCTACCGCGTAAGGTCATCTGCAACTGGCGGGTCAGCGCGACAATCGCCTGGTCCCCAACGTCATGACCCCAGGTATCATTAATGCTCTTAAAATGGTCGATATCGATAATCAGTAACGTGGCGTCACGCTGGTAGCGGCGGCAATTATCAAATTCATTACGCAGTAACAGTTCCCAATGGCGGCGGTTGTACACCCCAGTCATGCCATCTCGCGTACTCATCACCTGTAAACGGCGTTTATGTTCCGCCAGCTTGATGACCGTCTGGTAGCTGACCCAGGCAAACAGCAGCGGATAAATCACCAGCACCGGCAGCGTCAATAGCACGCTAAGTTGAGTACTGCTAAAAGCGACGGAGATATCGGTTAACTGTAACGTCACCAGGCATGAAACCATCATCAAAACGGCGCCTGCGATGAATATTCGCATCCCGCCTGCGCCCATCAGGTTGATGCAGATAATCATCAGCAGCGCCGTGGATGGCAACAGGTTTACGCCCATAATCCCTATCCACATACCGGCAAGAATGGCATCGGCTTTTAAGTTGGTAAATTCGCTATGCAGAGGATCGTCGGCTTTGCTGGCCAACTGCCAGGCCAAATGCGGCCAGACAAACGCCCATCCCACCAGTAATAGCCACCAGCCCCCGGTAATGGGCTGAGCAACTAATACCGACGCGATAGGGAAAAACATTCCCCCCAATCCCACCGCTCGCGGCAGCCTGATTCGTCGGGCGAATCGCAGACCGGAACGTTGGTGGTCATTTTGATGAAGCGATAAAAATGCTTCATTCGGGACGACCTTCTTTTGATAAAAGTTTTCATCATTCATTGTATTTGGGAATATTCTGAAACAAATTTCCCAAATTATAGGAAGGGGTCTGGTGGCGGAAGTATGATATTTCGGGTGAGCGATTTTACCTGCTCACCCGTAAGTGCTACGCAGATTTTTTCAGGCAAGCGCTCATAAATTTATTACGATCATCACCTTTCAGAGACTGCTCCGTCGCCTTCACGTTACATTCACGCATTTTTTGCTGCTGCGGCGTCAGGCTCTTTTCCTCCGGCGCAGATTTACTGTTTTTCAGGCAATCACTCATATATGTCTTACGCGCATCCCCTTTTAAGGTCTGCGCCGTTGCCTGCTGATTGCAGGTGGTCATACGCTGTTGTTGCGGGGTTAAAGTCTTCTCGGCAGCACCGACGGTAGTTAAAAAAATCAGACCAAAAAGCAGCGTCATTAATAATGTAATTTTCATAGCATCCTTCTTTTCTGAACGACAACACACAGGTAAGTTTGGCTGCTAACGATAAAAATACCACCCGGCGGCAAAAGTATTGCCGCCGGGCGTCGGGTTATTTCAGTCCTAACGCCGCTTTCATGGTGTAAAACAGGTCGGTTTGATCGGTCAGGCCGACCACATTCGCCGCGTGCGGGCCATAGGCTGCAATTCGCAATTGGCTGCCGGTGTGCTCCTGAGATTCCTCTTCAGAGTTGCCGTAGCTGATGACCATGACCGCGCCATCTTTGGTGTTCAGCGCCTGGGTCAGACCAGGCGCTTTGGTATCCGGCGCAACAATCTGGCTGGCATGTGCGTGGTCAGCGGTTACCACCACCAGGGTGTTGCCATCTTTCTTCGCAAAGGCAAGCGCGCGCTGTACCGCCTCGTCCAGATCGACCGTTTCACCAATCTGTCCGCACGGGTTGGCGGCATGGTCCTGTTTATCGATTGACGCCCCTTCCACTTGCAGGAAGAAGCCTTTCTCATTTTTGCTTAACAGCTCAATCGCTTTATCCGTCATCTGCGCCAGCGTTGGCACGCTGTCGTCACGCTTTGGATTTGGCGTACAGGTCACAACCGGCTTATCCAGATTGCCATGATAAGACGCTTTCGGACCTTCCCAGCGCACGGGCATATTGCCGTCAGAGAACAGGCCCAGCAGCGGTTTATCCTGATTAGCTTCGGTAATCGCCGCCAGCGTCGCGGTATCACTCACCATCTGATAACCGCGGGCCAGGGCTTGTTCACGCAACGTTTTACCCTGCCACTCGCCCGCCGCAGCGGTTTCCGCAAACGTTTTGGCCCCGCCGCCCAGCGTAACGTCAGCCCTGGCATTCAGTAATTGTTCGGTGATTGACCCTTTACCGCCTTTTTCCAGCGCATTGGTTGGGCATTTTTCACGTGTCACGCCAGGGCCATAGCACTTACGCGAAGTCACATGGGCAACCAGCGCCGCCGGGGTAGCATCCTGCAATTCAGCGGTAGAAACGTTGCCCGTTGCCAGCCCCGCCGCTTTTGCCATTTCAAGAATTGTGGCGTGATCTTTTTCATGAATATCAACGCCCAGCGCACCATTATAGGTTTTCACACCGGTGGTCCACGCCGTCGCGGATGCCGCAGAATCCGTCACATAATCGGGTTTACCCGTTTTCTTATCCAACGCATAGTGCGTGTATTGTCCGGTCAACGGTAAAGCATCAATTCCTTTAAAAAAGCCGCCTGCGCCTTCGGCATAATTTCGCGCGGCCGTTATTTCTGAGTCACCCATCCCATCGCCAATCAATAAAATAATATTTTTGGCAGGTTTATCGCTCAGAGATTCGCGCAGAGCCGCCGTTTGATCGGCAGACAATCGGCGGGCGCCGCCCGGCGTGGTGATATCACCCTGAGCGGCACGATTATCCATAACCGCTATGGCAGAGGTTTCTGCATTAATAACCGGGGTAAACAGCAAAGGTAACAGGGCAATAGCGAGTGCGCTTTGTTTCACTTTATTTTCTCCATGTATAAATACGGTAAAATTAAAACAAAGCGACTATAAGTATTTGATGTGACACTTTTATGATAATTTGTGGATGACGCACCACGGATTACTCAAAACGCTTTTGGCACACTCTCGCCAGCGTTATGAACGTTGGTCAGAAATGCAGGCATACGGCCTTCTCCAGCCAAAGCCCCCTCAATTTGGCGAATAAATATTTGCCGATCGTTACACGTCATATTGCGCAGCATTTCGATGATTACCTGCTCCAGCGTTTCAACCTGCGCCGTCAGTTCTTGCGACTCTTCTTCTTTTTGGGCGAGCTTAAGTAACAACTCAGTAACGAGATTTTTCATTTACGTATTCCCTTAACCAAATATAGGTCACGTTATCATTAAGACTCACAACTGCCTAGAGGATGAAAGTTGTATTTTCATAAGAAATAAAACGTTTTGCGAAAACAATCACAACACAAAATAAGGGAGAAGGAGTCTTAGCGCAGAATTATTCCATATAAAAGGGTAAGGGGATTAATAATCACCTGGATATATAAATGCATAATGATGGATTAACAACGCTTGCGGGCAGCGTTGTTAATCAGGTACTCAGCGTGCGCAGCGCCGACGTCGCAACGCGATAGCCAGTTGCCAGATGTTGATAAGCACAATGCACGCCGTGGCAATAAACACCCAGCGAAAGCCCGCCATTGCCGAAACCGTTGCCCCCATTAATGGCCCGGCTACGTTGCCGAGGTACATAAATGACTGGTTATAACCAAAAATGCGCCCGGTTATCTGGTCGCTGGAGTATTTCACCAGCAGCGTCTGCACCGCGGGCAACATCGCGCCGTCGGCAAAGCCGAGCAGAAAACGTAAGACCCCCAACTGCAACGGCGTAGTGACCCATGACATGGCGAAAAACAACACGACGGCGAAGATTAACGTTGCCATTAAAATCCGCTCGGTCCCAATACGATCGCCTAATTTACCTAGCCGGGGCGCAGAAATCAGCGCCGAGATGCCCGGAACCGAAGCAATCAGCCCGCTGAGAAAGGCAATATTAGAACTGTCTGGGACCATTGATTTAATAAACAGCGCCAGAATTGGCCCAATTGAGCCGTTACATAACTGGATCACCATCGTAGTAAAAAACAGGCTGATCACCAGCGCCGGATAAGGCAGCGAGGCAAAGACGGCCTTCCCGCTCAGGCGTTCGCTTTTTTTGATTGTCGGGCGCACACCTTCTTTGATAAAGAACAGCGTGACCAGAAAACTCACTACCAGCAAAGCCGCGGTAATACAGAATACCGCCCGTAAGCCAACGTGGTCGGCAATAAAGCCCCCCATCAGCGGTCCGCCAATAACGCCGCTAATTTGCGCCGTCGAGAGCGTACTCAGCGCCCACCCGCTGCGTTCGCGCGGAACCTGTGAGGCTACCAGCGCCATCGCATTGGGAATATAGCCAGACGTTAACCCCATGATCCCACGCAGCAGAAAAAGCTGCCAGACGTTAGTGGCAAAGGCCTGCAGTAAAATCGCAATCGCCATGCCCAAAGAGGCCCGCAGCAGCATCAGCTTGCGTCCTTTACGGTCGGCTAAACTCCCCCACATCGGAGAGACGATGGCTGAAATCAGGAAGGTGACGCTAAACGTTAAGCCGGACCACATTGAGAGTGCTTCATGGGAGCTTACCCCCAGTTGGGAGATATAGAGCGGTAAAAAAGGCAGGATTTGGCTGATCGCCAGGCCGGTGAAAAAGCAACCGAACCATACGGAAATGAGGTTGACTCTCCAGGATTCCATAGGGACTCATAACGATAAGTAGCTGAAAACTGTGAGTAGTTTAACAAATTACTTAGCCAAATAAGGGTTCACAGGTGCGATATATCACAGTTTAGGATTTTATCTTCCCGCTCATCATATTTGTGATATACCTCACGTCAACCCCACAATATCAGCAGGGGTTTATGCTCCGCGTCCGTTCTGCGCGTTTGCGCTTATCTGTTCCTCTGTTGCCCACCAAAACAATCTGCCAGAAGCCGAGGAAACCTGCGTTTTGTCGTGGTAAGGTATGTGCTTTGCATTCATGGAATGGGTTTTTTAAGATGGCAAAGTTGCGGGTAGGAATCGTATTTGGTGGTAAATCAGCGGAACATGAAGTGTCATTGCAATCGGCAAAAAATATTGTCGATGCCATCGACAAGACTCGCTTTGACGTTGTGCTGTTAGGTATTGATAAGCAAGGGCAATGGCACATTAGCGATGCCAGTAACTATCTGCTCAATTCAGATGATCCAGCGCATATTGCGCTGCGTCCTTCCGCGACCAGCCTGGCTCAGGTCCCGGGTAAACAAGAGCACCAGTTGATCGATGCGCAAAACGGTCAGCCACTGCCAACGGTCGATGTTATTTTCCCGATCGTACACGGCACGTTGGGTGAAGATGGCTCTCTGCAGGGTATGCTGCGCGTGGCGAATCTGCCGTTCGTCGGTTCTGATGTCCTGGGTTCTGCGGCATGTATGGATAAAGACGTGACCAAACGTCTACTGCGCGATGCCGGATTAAACATCGCGCCATTTATTACGCTCACCCGTGCCAATCGCAACCGCATCAGCTTTGCCGAGGTGGAATCCCGCCTTGGCCTGCCACTGTTTGTGAAACCAGCAAACCAGGGCTCGTCCGTTGGCGTCAGTAAAGTGACCAGCGAAGCGCAATACAATCAGGCCGTCGCGCTGGCATTTGAATTCGACCATAAAGTCGTGGTGGAACAAGGGATCAAGGGCCGCGAGATCGAATGCGCGGTGCTGGGCAACGATCAACCGCAGGCCAGTACCTGTGGCGAGATCGTGCTGAACAGTGATTTTTACGCTTACGACACCAAATACATTGACGATAACGGTGCCAAAGTGGTTGTTCCGGCAGCGATCGCACCGGAAGTTAACGATAAGATCCGCGACATTGCTATTCAGGCTTATCAGACGCTGGGCTGCGCCGGTATGGCGCGCGTGGACGTTTTCTTAACCGCAGAGAACGATGTTGTGATCAATGAGATCAACACGCTGCCGGGCTTTACCAACATCAGCATGTATCCAAAACTGTGGCAGGCGAGCGGCTTAGGCTATACCGATTTGATCACTCGCCTGATCGAACTGGCGCTGGAACGTCATGCGGCGGATAGCGCGTTGAAAACCAGTATGTAAACCCGCCTGGATGCCTGATCGATAGCTATTGGGCATCCTTTGCTTCTTCTTCATCTTCCACGCGGCGACGGATAATTAATCCGGCCAGCCAAAAGCTAATCACCCACGTCACCAACCCCACCGCATAGGTCTGCCATCCCTGCGCTTCAAAACCCAGTAAGCCGACCACACCGTTCAGAATAAAGATAAGCCCAATAGCGAAGGCATAGTAGTGCCAGTCTCGGCGGATTTTAACAGGCAGGTTCATAACGGCTCCGGTGGAAATACAACGTGAAAGCGCATCCTCGCACATTTCCTCATAGACGTCTGTGGCCTGTGCGGAATTTCTGAAATGTAACTTGATTTCACTTAAGGTTACGTAATTGTGACAACCAGCAAAAAACCGAGATCCAGGAATAATCTCTACCTGAAATTACCATCATTCTGATATTGACATTGCCGATCACCTGTCAGACTCACTGTCAGTTCCAGGCATCACGTCAAAAAAAGCAGGTTATTTCCGGAGGTCTTTATGGCTGATTTTACGCTCTCAAAATCCCTGTTTAAGGGCAAACATCGGGATACCTCCTCCCTGCCCGGCAACATTGCGTATGCCGTATTTGTGCTGTTTTGCTTTTGGGCAGGCGCGCAGGTTTTAAATCTGTTGGCCCACGCTCCCGGCATCTATGAACAACTGATGCAGTTGCAAATGCAAGAGACAGGACGCCCACGAGTTGAAATTGGCTTAGGCGTCGGTACCCTTTTTGGGCTGGTCCCTTTCCTTGCCGGAAGTCTGATTCTTGGCGCCATCGCGGCATTCGTGCGCTGGCGCCGCCGTCATCATAATGATGGCTGACCCATACATTTCGCCCGACGCTCGTCCACGCGTTTCGCAAACCATGCGGTAGTCAGATTACGTGTAATCTTCGGGCTTTCCAGCTGAATGCCTGGCAGCATTTCACGGGGTAGCGCTTTCCCGCTCTTCGCTTCCGCCAGCTTATAGACCTTCTCGTACAGCGCGGTATCCTCAAAGGCCAGACTGTCACCTTTTTGCAGTTGACGGTGGATCTCACTCTCGCTCATCCCCAGCTTCCCGGCCAGTTTACGTACCGCCAGCTCGGTTTTGCCCGGCTCGCTGCTGCCGTAGAGAATCAAGTCACCATCCATCGCCAGCTTCACTCCGCTGGCTTTACTGACCGCATTCTGGAAAGCTGCATTGCGGCTGGCATACCATCCCGCATTGAAATCGGCGAAACGGAAGATTGGCGCGCTGTAATTCGCCGGGTAGTTAAGCAGATGATACGTACCGAACCACAGCCCACCGCGGCGGCTGAACACTTCCTGACGAACTGTTCCCGCCATTTTCCACGGATACCCGTCGGCGTGCTGCTCGGCAAACGCGATACTGACCTGCATTGGCCCACCGGTATGTACCGGATTAAGCGAACCAAACAGCGTCTGCCCCATCGGTACCATATTGATAAAATCATCAAAAATGGCGCTAAGCTGTTTTTCCGTTTTCACCGTATCCAGACGCTCGCTGTAGCTTTTCCCCGTTGGCGAGTTAATCTTCAGTGCGGTATGCACCATAAACTGCGGGATATGCATACGCTCGGCGCGCCGGTCGATCTCTTTCCAGGCGATTTTACTTAAGTTTGGAACGGCCGGATCCGCCTGATAGTTTGACTCCTGTTGCGCAACCGCTAGCACCGAACAGATATTTTCAACCGTCGGCGCCAGCTTCTGGCTTTCAAACGTCTTCGCTAAATCCTGCGCCCATGCGTCCCGGTCTTTCACGCTGGTGGGCATTTTCTGGCGCACCACGCTCGCCACATCGACGGCTTTCTCCCCTTTTTTTAGCGGCTGCGCGGGTTGGCTACTACATCCCACCAGCACCAGAGCGGCCAGACCGGACAAGGGGTAAAGACGGGAAACCGTCGACATAACATCTCCTTTTTTATTAACTAAGCGTATGGGTAACTTCCTGAATATCCTGGCCATCAAGCTCACGTTCAAAGCTGCGCAGACGCTTATAAATAGACATCAGTTCGACTAACGTTGTCCAGGAGTTAATCAAATACTGGAACGAGCCGCGCACCTGGCCAAACACGTTGGTGATTTGCGTCATCAGGCCGAGCGTAATCGTACCGGCAACAATCGACGGAAACAGCAGGAACAAGCCGAAAACGTTATCAACCTGCAGGTATAGAATACGGGCGATATTGAAGTACATATAGTGAAAATAGAGGCGGAAGTAGTTCTGGCGCACCGCATGGAACAGTTCACGCACCGTCGGCGGGGTCGCACGATTAGCGTCATCTTCGCCGTAAACCAGTTCTTTACGGTAAGCCGCTTCCACGCGCTGGTTTTTAAACTCCAGCCCCGGAAGTTTGATGCCGACTACCGCCAGCAAGCCGGTTCCCATCAACGACCAGACAATCGCGGCAATCACCAGGCCATAAGGAACATGTCCAACAATGGGCAGGTCCGGCACATGGGCCGAGAGAGTGACCAGGACAGGTAAGAAGGCAATCAGCGTCATAATCGCATTGATAAAGCTGACCCCCATATCTTCAAGCGTGGAGGCAAAACGCATGGTATCTTCCTGCACACGCTGCGCCGCGCCTTCGATATGACGCAGATGCTGCCAGTGCGCCATATAGTGTTCGTTCATTGCGGTACGCCAGCGGAATACATAGTGGCTGACGAAGAAGTTGTTCATCACCCCAATGACCACGGCAATCAGCGCAATGCCAAGAAAGATGCCTACTTCATGATAGAACTGCTCAATCTTCACCTTATGCGGCGCACTCAACGCGGATTGAATCAGATCATAGAATGGCGCATACCAGGCGTTGACGGCGACGCCAACTTCAACCAGAAACCAGGTCACGAAAATAATCAGCGACGTGCCCAGTATGGACCAGTACTGCCAGCGGTGCGGGCTGTAGATAAACCAGAACAGCGCGAACACACCAACACAAAGAATGTAATACGCATAAAAAATCAGGTAATCCAGTGACCAGAATCGGGCCGCGCTAATCGGTACGTCTCCCGACGCGCCGGTAATATGTGCAACCCAGGCTCCCCCACCTCCTTGCCAGAATACAACGGCGACCAGTGCCCAAATAAATGCCGAAATAAAGAACGGCCCCGGCTTTGGGAAAAAAGACTTAAACATAGTGCTCTCCTGCTAACTTCTTATCGTTATGACGACTGCTGTGTATTTGCCACCGTGGAGTGCGGCGGCCAGACGGCTTACGCCCAAAAACACAAGCTGAAACCGACAAGTGTGACCAAAACCGCGGCACTTAGTTCGCACCCGGGTATGAAGAATTGTTTCTGTGATTTTCACACTCGACAACGTTCCAGCAAGTGCAGATTATCACAGCGTGAGATCACAAAAGCGAACATCCGTAATCCGGGAAACGCTCGCGTTTACTCATCGTTACGTTTTTCACACTATCATTGGCTGATAAGCGCTTTGCAATACGCCGATGAGTAGTATAAATACGCATACGCACGACATCCTTTTTCACTTTCTCTAACTCATGGACACCACCGTTGAAACGTAGTCTGCTTTTTTCTGCCGCGCTGTGTGCGGCGTCATTGACATCTGTCCAGGCGGCACAGCCTATAACCGATCCGGTCTTCGCCTCTGATATCGTCGATCGTTATGCCGACCATATATTTTACGGCAGCGGTGCTACGGGGATGGCGCTCGTGGTGATTGATGGTAACCAGCGAGTATTTCGCAGCTTCGGCGAAACACGCCCTGGCAATAACGTCCATCCGCAGTTGGATTCCGTTATTCGAATTGCCTCTATTACTAAATTAATGACCAGCGAAATGCTGGTGAAATTACTCGATCAGGGTACGGTTAAACTCAACGATCCATTGAGCAAATATGCGCCGCCTGGCGCGCGCGTGCCGACTTATCAGGGCACGCCGATCACGCTGGTGAATCTGGCGACACATACCAGCGCGTTGCCGCGCGAACAGCCTGGCGGCGCGGCGAAGCGCCCGGTATTTGTCTGGCCAACCCGTGAACAGCGCTGGAGCTATCTCTCAACCGCCACGCTTAAAGCCGCACCGGGCTCGCAGGCTTCTTATTCCAACCTGGCGTTTGACCTGCTGGCCGATGCGCTGGGAACCGCATCCGGAAAGCCTTATCCGCAGCTGTTTGAAGAAAAAATCACCCGTCCGCTGGGGATGAAAGACACCACCTTTACCCCATCCCCCGATCAATGCAGACGCCTGATGGTCGCGGAAAAAGGCGCCAGTCCTTGCAACAATACCCTGGCGGCGATGGGCAGCGGCGGTGTTTATTCAACGCCCGGCGATATGATGCGCTGGATGCAGCAGTATCTCTCATCTGATTTTTACCATCGTAGCCAGCAGGCCGACCGTATGCAGACGCTGATTTATCAGCGTACGCAGTTAACCAAAGTGATAGGGATGGATGTTCCGGGTAGAGCCGATGCGCTGGGTTTGGGCTGGGTCTATATGGCGCCGAAGAATGGGCGACCGGGAATTATTCAAAAAACTGGTGGCGGCGGCGGCTTCATTACCTATATGGCGATGATCCCGCAGCAAAACGTCGGGGCATTTATCGTGGTGACCCGCTCTCCGCTAACCCGCTTTACCAATATGAGCGACGGTATCAACGATCTGGTTGCAGAACTGAGCGGGAACAAACCGCAGGTTATTCCTGCATCCTGACTTAATACTCAAAAGGCAAACGGTTAATGCTCACCAGTTTGCCTTTATTCATTTCAATGTAACCACCTTTACGCAATGCCGCGAGAACCTCAGCGACAACTGAGCGTGAAATTCGCGTGCGTTGGTGAATATAGTTCATGACGCCGATACGCGAACGCAGTACGTCGTCCCATTTCATCATGGATATCAGCGTCGCGCGGATCTGATCGTAGGAGTTATTGCCGATCAGCTGCAGATCGCGCAACTCAAACATGGAGTTTTGCCATGCCAACCAGCAAAAGGCTTCACGCCAAAGCTGGCATTGTTCAATTATATTTATCGTTTGCGAAGCAGGCAGGTGGTATCCCGTACAATTACTTTCGGTTATTAATTTGTATTGTACATCTGTTTTCATCACGCCATCAGAAAGGCCCATAATAAAAGGCGCCTGTGCAATCCCGACCAGTACGCATTCCCCTCTACGTAAGGAAACAACACCACTTAAAATAACGAAAGTATCATCACTATTAATATCACCGGAATAAATTATTTCTTTTTCGTTCCCACACTCAAAGTGTTTACCATATTTCGCTAAACATTTATCAAGCTTACCAAACTCAAGAAGAGGTTTATTTGAAGATAGCATGTGCGCATTCCTTGCAAGAAATGCCCGTCAAATCCGTGACGGGCATTATTCTAAATTAAATTACCTTTTATTTCTCTGCGAGAAAGTTGTTACCAGGTATATTTAACACCAACGTTTGCAGACCAGTCTTGATCGACATCACCACCACCGAGGTAATTAGCATCAGTGTATGCGCTGAAGTTCTTGGTGAAGCTAAACTGAGTACCCAGTCCAACGCGTACCGCAGAACCTTCTACGCCGTTGTCGATAGAATCACCGTTTACATCAGAATCGTTGTTAGAGTCGTCGTAAACGTAGGCCAGTTTGAAGTACGGGGTCAACGCCTGGTCATCGCTGTAGGCGAAGGTATAACCTGCATCTACACCAAGTTCATAACGCATGCTGTCATAAGACTGACCGTCAACTTTCATGTCGTTGCTCAGCTTATAGTCATCACCAGACTGGAACAGACCGGATACGCTACCGTAAGGGGTTACGTAACCTGCGTCACCCAGCTTCAGGTCATAACCCAGTTTCAAGCCAAAGCCCCAGGCATCAGAAGAGGTGCTGCCATCAACATACTGACCGTTGCTCATGCTGGCAGACAGATCGTTGTTGAAGTGGGAGTAGCTTAAGTTACTGTCAACAAAGATGTTGTTCGCAAAACGAGCAGAAGAGTAGATATAGGCAGTCTGGCTATCCTGATCTACCTGGCCGGTACGATCACTCATGTCACCTTTCGCAAAGCCTGCCGCAGCACCGACAATCCACTTAGCGTTGTTACCATCGATTTTGGAATCAACACCGACCATGATGCCGTTAACATCCTGATCATAGTTAATGTTGCCGTTATCCGCATCGAAGCTGCCGCCGAAGTAGCTCACCCATGCACCACCGTTATCTACCAGACCATGACGCGCGTTAGTCAGACGAGTACCAACGGTGTCTTGTTCCAGGTTCCAGATATTCGTATTGGCAGACGGAATGCTCAGCGCCATGTTCGCGTAGTCGGTCAGCTCCATCTGCTGCAGAACAACGGTGTTACCCTGCTGCTGAGCCTGATAGGTGTAAGCACCCAGGTCTGCTTTGTTGGCTGCAGAGAAAGTTGCGGTGCTGTTCGTGTCGTTAACGTAGATCAGCTCGTTACCGTTGTAATCAGCAACAGAACCTGCGCCAGTGGCGTTATCGATGCGAACTTTATAGTTACCGGTTGCCGCTGCTACGTGATCACCGTAGTTATCAACTTCAGACTGATCGCCTGAGGTGTCAGAATCGCCGTTACCGTTGATAGTCAGATGACCATCAGAGTTCATCGCGATCACACCATAACCGTAGTTAGCCTGGCGCGTATCGTTGGTACGATCGTTGGTCAGGTCAGCATTCAATACATAGTTAGCGCTGTTGATGTCGAAAACACCCGCATTAACATGGTTGTAAGCGTCGGTGTAGCTGGTCAGATTCAGGGTATCAACTTGCAGTGCGTTCCCGGTGCTGTTGCCCACATCCAGAACGCCGTTGTTGGTGACGTTAATGGTATTGGCATACAGCGCGGCATTAAGCACATTCCAGCCGGCAGAGACATCATCAGCAATCGTTACGGTACTGTTGTCAATAGACAGCGTATTAGTCGCAACACGACCATCTTCATTGATGTTCAGTGCGGAAGCACCGGTCAGAGAGATGGAGTCAGAAACCAGCGCAGAATCACCCACGTTGACAACGGAACCGCTGTTGATGCTCAAAGTGTCAATCAGAGAAGTTTTGGTGGTATCCCACTGGGAAGCGCCGTTCAGCGTCACGTTGAACAGACCGCTCTGATAAACGGTATTGCCAACCACATGACCATTTTCGTCATAGGAGGATGTGTCGCTATCGATACCGTAGGTTGAAGAAGGCCACAGGCTGTTGGCAGCGATATCAATCAGCGTAGCGGTGGCTTCAGTGCCCTCAGCATAGCTTTCGTAAACACCATCACCATCAACGTCAACCTGATGGACGGACATTGCCGCACCAACCCACTTGCTGCCGTGGTTCAGGGTCAGATCCAGACGGTCAGTACCATCCCAGCCGTTGGTATCCAGATCGGCATCAGTATCGCGGTAAGTATCAGCACCGTTCGGGAAGAAGTTCTCATCAAAGTTGCTGGAGAACAGCACATCGCCCATCAGCGTAGCGTTATCAAACGTGGCGGTGGTCTGCATCGCGTTATCTGCATTGGGATTAGCAATAACCGCCAATGCGATATCATTCGCGTTCCAACCGTTACCGTTGTAGTCGCTCGCATTGCTGGTGTTACCAAACCAGCCGGATCTTCCTTCATCAGACCAGGAACCTGAGGTCAGGGTAGAGTCGGTAACAGCGATAGTGTTGTTAAACACTTCGCCGCTGTTTACGCCGGTGATGACGGTATTATCGTCAATATCTTCCCACTCATAACCCTGAGTCAGGGTAATACCCGCGACGTGAGAGTTGTTGGAGATAGACAGATCAACTTCTTGATCCAGAGTGATAGCCGTACCCAGGTTATAAACGTCGACAACGTGCGTATCAGCCACGTCATTATAGGTACCGTTGTAGGTATAATGTTCGTAGTTGTCATCGATAGTGGAGTT
Source organism: Citrobacter sp. RHBSTW-01044 (assembly GCF_013781945.1). Lineage (NCBI taxonomy): Bacteria > Pseudomonadati > Pseudomonadota > Gammaproteobacteria > Enterobacterales > Enterobacteriaceae > Citrobacter > Citrobacter sp. RHBSTW-01044. The sequence goes on from NZ_CP056180.1 coordinate 3,761,673, forward strand.
GATGACGTTCATTGCCAGACGGTCGTAGTAATAGTCGGTACCCGTACGGTTAGTACAATCCGTGGTCATACACTCGGATGTCACCATACCGTGAATGGTACTGTTTTTAATCGTCAGGCTGTTATAATTGCCGTTAGTTGACAGTCCATCATCCAGATAATAAGTAGAAATAACGCCGTTGACAGTAGCGTTATTGATTACCGGATAAATATCACCGTTATAAATGCTATCAGTGCCGTAATTGTTCCAACCGACATAGCCATCGAAGTAAACGTCATCAACATGTGATGCGTCATTATAATGGGTGAACGTTGTGTACGTAGTTCCAGAAATATCAGTAGAAGCATTCGCCTGAGAAGTGATTGCCAAAGTACAGGCTAATGCTAATTGTGAGACTACAAGTTTCTTTTTCCAAGTGTGCATTTGTCATCCCTCCTCAGGGACGTAATATAGTTGATCCATCAATTATCAATGCAAAGAAAACATTTTATGTTTCGCGGGGACGATTATGCGGTTTCACAAAGGAAAGGTTCAATTATTCTTTGCTAGTCGTCCGAAACCGGACAACACTACGAATACTCCCGCCTCTGACACAAAAAACAAAAATACTTATCCTTTCAATGAAATACTGCACAACACACCGCTGAAACATATAATTAATAAATAACTCACCACACACCCAAACAAATAAACAATAAATAAAGAGAAATTATCACCAGCCCTACAGAAATAAACGCATCGATATTTAAAATAATAAAAACAGAAACAAGCAAAATAATGAATATAAATAACTTGCCATAAATGTGAATAAATTGCTCTAATGATTCAGCCTTCCACGATGGAAAATCCAGATATAACGCCAACTTTCGTAAACCACCCACCCTCAGGTTCGGGTATACTACGGCCTTCGATTCCACAAACATCAGGCATACCATGACAGACCTAATCCAACGCCCTCGCCGCCTGCGCAAATCACCTGCGCTGCGCGCTATGTTTGAAGAGACAACACTCAGCTTAAATGACCTGGTGTTGCCGATCTTTGTTGAAGAAGAACTCGACGATTACAAAGCTATCGAGGCCATGCCCGGCGTGATGCGCATTCCAGAGAAGCATCTGGCGCGCGAAATTGAACGCATTGCTAATGCAGGCATCCGCTCGGTTATGACCTTCGGCATTTCCCATCACACCGATGACACCGGCAGCGATGCCTGGAAAGAAGACGGTCTGGTGGCGCGCATGTCGCGTATCTGTAAGCAGACCGTACCGGAGATGATCGTCATGTCCGACACCTGCTTCTGTGAATACACCTCGCACGGTCACTGCGGCGTATTATGCGAGCACGGCGTTGATAACGATTTAACCCTTGCCAATCTCGGCAAACAGGCGGTCGTTGCCGCCGCTGCGGGCGCAGATTTCATCGCCCCTTCCGCCGCAATGGACGGCCAGGTGCAGGCGATTCGCCAGGCGCTGGATGCCGCGGGCTTTACCGATACCGCGATCATGTCCTACTCCACCAAATTTGCCTCTTCTTTCTATGGCCCATTCCGTGAAGCCGCAGGTACCGCGCTGAAGGGCGATCGTAAAACCTATCAGATGAACCCGATGAACCGTCGGGAAGCGATCCGCGAATCGCTGCTGGATGAAGCCCAGGGCGCAGACTGCTTGATGGTCAAACCGGCTGGCGCATACCTCGATATTCTGCGCGATATCCGCGAGCGCACCGAGCTGCCGATTGGCGCTTATCAGGTCAGCGGTGAATACGCGATGATCAAGTTTGCAGCCCTTGCGGGTGCAATAGATGAAGAGAAAGTGGTGCTGGAAAGCTTAGGCTCGATCAAACGCGCTGGCGCGGATCTGATCTTCAGCTACTTCGCACTGGATCTGGCTGAGAAAAAAATCCTGCGCTAATCACTTTGTTGCCTAATGACGGCTTCGCTTTACCGGACCTACAGGTCGTAGGCCCGGTAAATGAAGCGTCTCCGATAATCACCCCGCCCGAAAAAACGGCTTGTCTCCCAAAATTGTCGCCCGGTGCATAATGCGCCGCAGGGGCAGATAATCCGCATTCGCATAATGCTGCGTCACGCGATTATCCCAAATCGCCACATCGTTGGGCTGCCAACGCCAGCGCACCTGGAACTCCGGTTTAGTGATATGCGCGAACAAAAAGCGCAGTAACGCCTCGCTCTCTTTTTCCGTCACATCGACAATTCGCGTGGTAAATCCTTCATTCACGAACAGCGCCTGCTTCCCGCTCACTGGATGCGTGCGCACCACCGGATGCAGCAGGGGCGGATGCTTTGCCACCGCCTCCAGCCAGCGCTGATGCTCCTCTGGCGTCTGGCGGTATTTATATTCCTGGAAGGATTTACGAAAATCATGCTCTGCCCGCAGGCCGCTCAGCAACTGGCGAAACGGCTCAGATAATGCGTCATAAGCGGCAATCCCGCTGGTCCACAGGGTGTCTCCCCCTGTCGATGGCAGCTCTTTTGCCGCCAGAATCGCGCCCGCTGGCGGCGTGTCGATAAAGGTCACATCGGTGTGCCAGTTGTCGTTATCCGGCGGATTATCGTTATGAGTATCCAGCACGATAATCTCTTCAACCCCTTCGGCATGCGGATAGACAGGGTGAATATGCAGATCGCCAAAACGCAGCGCCAGCGCCCGCTGTTGTTGCGGCGTAATCACCTGCTCACGCAGAAACACCACCTGATGGCGCAGTACGGCGTGATAAAGCTGTTCAAACTGATTATCGCTCAGCGGGCGCGTCAAATCCGCACCGGTGATTTGTGCGCCAATGTTCGGCCCCAGCGGGGTAATGCTCAGACGTTCACTCATTGTACTTCTCCATGCCAGGGCGTCAGGCGGCGCTGAAGCGCGCGCAGACCCAGTTCTAAAATAAACGCGATAACGGCAATCACCGCGATCCCCGCCAGCACCACATCCGTTGCCAGAAACTCACCGGCTGACTGCACCATAAATCCTAAACCTCGCGTGGCGGCAATCAGCTCTGCTGCCACCAACGTCGACCAGCCCACGCCAAGCCCGATACGCAACCCTGTGAGTATCTCCGGCAATGCCCCCGGCAAAATAACAAACCACAGCACCTGCGTACGGCTGGCTCCCAGCGACTGTGCGGCACGCACTCTCACCTGCTGCGCGCTTTTAACCCCCGCCAGCGCCGACATCGCTACAGGGGCGAATATCGCCAGATAGATCAGCAGGATCTTGGAGGTCTCACCAATGCCAAACCAGATCACCATCAGCGGCAAATAGGCCAATGGCGGAACCGGACGATACAGTTCAATGATCGGATCGAGAATGCCGCGCATCGTCGGACTCAGCCCCATAGCGATCCCAACCGGAACGCCGAGCAGTACCGCCGCCAGCAGCGCGATAACAATACGCGTCAGGCTCGCCGCCAGATGCTGCCACAGCGTGGCATCCATAAACCCCTGCGGCCCGGCAATAACCATCAGTTTTTGCAAAACCTGGCCCGGCGGGGGTAAAAACAGCGGACTGATTAACTGCAGCGCCGCCACCGTCCACCACACCGCCAGAATGACGACCAGCGTACCGAAGCTTAAGGTAATCTGCCGCGAGAACGGCCAGCGCCAATTCAGCGCGCGCTGGCGACGGGGTTTATCATTAATCACCACGCTCATGAGAATGCCTCCCGTTGTTCAAAGACACGACCTAACACATACTCGCGCATGGCGATAAACTGCGGGTCGGACTTAATGCTGCGGCTCGGCTCTCCGGCCACAAAGCGACGAGCGAAATTCAGCGGCAGACGCTCCAGTACCCGGCCAGGGCCTGGCGACAGCAATACCAGCTCCGTTGCCAAAAAAACGGCTTCTTCAATATCGTGGGTAATCAACAGCACCTGTTTGCCAGTCTCATGCCACAACTTCAGCAGGAGGGTTTGCATCTGCTCGCGGGTAAAGGCGTCGAGCGCGCCAAAGGGTTCATCCAGCAACAACAGCTGCGGGTTGGCAGCCAACGCCCGCGCAATACCGACGCGCTGACGCTGACCACCAGAGAGCTGCCAGATAAAACGTTTTCCCGCATCCTCCAGCCCAACTTTCTGCAACATCTCCCGCGCGATTCGTTGACGTTGGGGCTTCTCCATCCCCGCCAGTTGCAGCCCGAAGGCCACGTTGTCCTGCACGTTGCGCCAGGGCAGCAGGCCTTCGTTCTGGAACACAACCCCGCGCTCTGCGCCTGGACCTTCAACTTTGTTGCCCGCCAGCATAATGCTGCCATGCTGATACGGCACAAACCCGGCAATCAGATTTAACAGCGTGGTTTTTCCGCAACCAGAAGGTCCGAGTACCACCAGCAGTTCGCCACTATCGAGCGTCAGGTTGATATCTTCCAGCACCGGTTTTCCACCGTAGCTGGCGGCAAGATGAGAGATTTGCAGCATCAGCGCCTCCTTATTTATTGCACGAAGCGATCGGTCACATACTGGCTGTAATCCGTCGCGACGGCGGGGACTTTGCCCTGCTCTTTGAGGAACTGCGCGGTGTCGATAATCGCTTTATTCACCGGGCCGGTTAGCTCAGCGGTTTGCTGTTGTGCCGTCAAATAGGTGTTACCTTTCACCAGCCCTGGCACATCCGCCTCCGGTACGCCACTCAAACGCGACAGTTTGCTGATATTCTCCGGCAGTTTCAGCCATTCATAGGGATTAGCGATATAAGGCTGCTGGGCGTCGATGGCGCTTTTGGCAAAGGCTTTCACCACGTCAGGATGCTTCTCGGCAAAATCTTTGCGCACCACCCACACGTCCAGCGTCGGTGCGCCCCACTCGCCAACCTGCGATGAGTCGGTTAATACCTTGCCATCTTTTTCCAGCGCGTTTACCGCAGGCGCCCAGACATAAGCACCATCAATATCTCCGCGCTGCCAGGCGGCAATAATCGCGGGTGGCTGCAGGTTCACAATCTCCACCTGCCCTGCTTTGATACCCCAGTGTTTCAACGCCGCCAGCAGGCTGTAATGGGTAGTGGAAATAAACGGCACGGCAATGCGTTTACCAATCAAATCTTGCGGTTTACTGATGTTTTTCTTCACCACCAGCGCTTCAGAATTGCCGAGTTTTGACGCCAGCAGGAAAACCTCAATAGGCACCTGCTGGCTGGCAGCGACCGCCAGCGGGCTGGAGCCAAGATTACCGATCTGCACATCACCGGATGCCAGCGCACGGACGATGCTCGCACCGCTGTCGAATTTGCGCCAGTCAACGGTAGCCCCGCTCTCTTTAGCAAAGGTGTTATCCGCCTGCGCCACTTTGGCGGGTTCAGCGGAGGTCTGATAAGCAACGGTGACGTTCACCGCCTGTGCCTGAAATGCGATGAATGCCAGTGCGGCAAGTAGTGCGTTACGCGATGAAATAGCCATGATTGTCTGCTCCCCTGTCTTGTTATGGGGGCAGTATTTCGTTGCGGCACAATTTGATAAAGGAATTAAAAATTCTGGCTAATAGCGATCTGTTTTTAGAAAAAAAGCGGCAATGCTTAGCCCGGAAATGCATTTGATTGCAGGCCGGCAAATTATTGCGATTTTGTTACATTCGTTACATATCCGCGCCACGGGGATTGCCAGCGCGGCGCTGGCAGGCATCATAGACGCTATTGTCAGGCAAGAGAGCAAGATCATGATTCATGTTGTGCTGGTGGATGACCATGTGGTGGTGCGTTCCGGCTTTGCGCAATTACTCAGTCTCGAAGACGATCTCAACGTTGCTGGCCAGTACAGCAGCGCGGCACAGGCGTGGCCTGCATTACTGCATGATGACGTCAACGTTGCGGTGATGGATATCGCCATGCCGGATGAAAATGGCCTGAGCCTGTTAAAACGACTGCGGGCGAAGAAGCCCGGTTTTCGCGCCATTATTCTCAGCATCTATGACTCACCCACGTTTGTGCAAAGCGCACTGGATGCCGGTGCCAGCGGTTATCTGACCAAACGTTGCGGACCGGAGGAACTGGTGCAGGCGGTACGATCGGTTGGTATGGGCGGGCATTACCTGTGCGCCGACGCGCTACGGGCGCTACGCGGCGGCGAACAGCCCGCGCAGGTACTGGAGATACTGACCCCGCGCGAGCGCGAAGTGTTTGATCTGCTGGTCAAAGGCGACAGCGTAAAAGAGATCGCCTTCAAGCTCGACCTCAGCCATAAAACGGTGCACGTTCATCGTGCGAACGTGCTGGGCAAACTGCAATGCCACAGCACCATCGATCTGGTGCATTTTGCACTCGACCACCAGTTGCTGACGGGGCATTAATGTCACGCAGCCTTCGTCATTGGGTTATTTCTCTGTTTATTCTGCTGGCCTGGGGATCGGGCTGGCTGATGCTGTGGACGCTGGGGTTTTACCTGACCCACAACGGCCAGCAGGCAGCGCTATTCCTGCCGCACGGCGTCTATCTCGCTCTGCTAATCCTGCTTTCTCGCCGTTACTGGCCCGCGCTGGTACTGCCGCCGGTGCTGATGCTGTTCTGGCTGCACAGCGAGCAATTAGTGAATGGCTATATCCTGCTGGCTGCGCCGTTGATTAGTCTGATCCCGGCGAGTATCGGCCAGTCCTACTGGCACCGCTTCCCCCTTTACTGGCAGCGCTTAACGCTGCTGCTGGCCGCGGTGACGATCACGTCATTGCTCAATACCCTCCTGCTTTCACCGTTTATCCAAAGCCCGGCAACGTTAATTGGCCTGGCATCGTTTACTGGCGGCGTACTGCTGACGCCGTTTGTCTATCTGATCTATGAATTTCTGCGCCAGCAGCACCGCTATCATTTGCTCGGACTGGATACCACCAATCCCCCCCTGCGTACCTCGCTTATCATCTGGTGCAGTCTGTTTTTCATTATTGGCATAGGTACCCAGATGGTGCTGTCACCGGAGATCGAGCGCCTGCTGCTAATCGTGGTGTTCTTACCGAACGTGGTGATGGCGTGGAAATTTGGCTGGCAGGGCGGCGTGTTGTCCGGACTGCTCGGCAGCATGATGATCACCATCGCCCGGCAAATCGGCGTCGGGTTCAGCAATTTACTGGAGCTGGAGATTTTCCTCGCCACCCAGGCGCTGCTGGGCATAGGGCTGGGGATCGCTATCAGCCGCCAGCAGCATCTGGCGCAAAACCTGCACCATTATCGCCAGCGTCTGGAAGCCGAACTGGCAGCGCGACGCGCGCTGACCGAACAACTGATCCGCACCGAGGAAAATACGCGCAAAAGCCTGGCGCGGGAGCTACACGACGAAATTGGTCAGAACATCACCGCCATTCAAATTCAGTCGCAACTGGTCAAGCGCGCGCCGGGTCGCGAGCAAACGCTTGAAGCGGCAAATCAGATCAACGACCTTGCCCGGCGCATTCACCACTCCACCCGCCAACTGTTGCGCCAGCTGCGGCCGCCCGCGCTCGATGAACTGGCCTTTAAAGATGCACTGCATCATCTGGTGAATGAATTTGCCTTTGCCGAACGCGGCATTCGCTGTTGGTTTGACTATCAGCTTGAAAATACGCCAGAAAATGAAACGGTGCGTTTCACACTGTATCGCCTGCTGCAGGAGTTGCTCAATAACGTCTGTAAACATGCCGACGCCAGCGAAGTGTCGATTACGCTGCGCCAGCAGGAACACCGCGTGTTTCTGCACGTCGCTGACAACGGTGTAGGTATTCTCGCAGAGAAAATCCCCGGGTTCGGTATCCAGGGGATGCGTGAGCGGGTCAGCGCCCTTGGCGGCGAACTGACGCTCGAATCGAACAACGGCACGCGGGTAATTGTTAACCTGCCCACAAATTTGCAACAAATCAGCCGTTAACCAGGAAAAAGTCTTAGTCACTGCGGACTTTATCTCATCCCATTTTGCTTTCACTTTCCTATAGTCAGCACAAACGGAGGCTGCCATGCATGCACGTGCATCACGCGAAACAGACCAACAATACCGGGCGCTACGCCCCCGGCTGCTGATGTGTATGGTGATTGGGTACGCCGCGTTTTATCTGACGCGCAAAAGCGTTAACTACGTCCTCCCGGCGCTGCAAACGGATCTGGGTCTGGATAAAGGCGATATCGGCCTGCTGGGATCGCTGTTTTATCTGACCTATGGCCTGTCGAAATTCACCGCCGGGCTATGGCACGACAGCCACGGACAGCGCGCGTTTATGGGCATTGGCCTGTTTGCCACCGGCGTTTTAAACGTGCTGTTCGCCTTTGGTGAATCGCTGAAGCTGCTCCTGGTGGTCTGGACGCTGAACGGATTTTTTCAGGGCTGGGGCTGGCCGCCCTGCGCCCGACTACTGACTCACTGGTACTCGCGCAACGAACGCGGCTTCTGGTGGGGCTGCTGGAATATGTCGATCAACATCGGTGGGGCCATCATCCCGCTGATTAGCGCCTTTGCCGCCCATTGGTGGGGTTGGCAGGCAGCCATGCTGACTCCAGGAATAATCAGCATGGCGTTAGGCGTCTGGCTCACCCTGCAACTGAAAGGCACGCCCCGGGAAGAAGGCTTACCCACGGTTGGGGAATGGCGGCAAGACCCGCTGGAGTTGCGTCAGGAGCAGCAAAGCCCGCCGATGGGACTGTGGCAAATGTTACGCACCACCATGCTGAAGAACCCGATGATCTGGCTACTCGGCGTGTCATATGTGTTGGTCTATTTGATCCGCATTGCGCTCAACGACTGGGGCAACATCTGGCTGACGGAAAGCCACGGTGTGAACCTGCTCAGCGCCAATGCCACGGTAATGCTGTTTGAAGTCGGTGGCTTGCTGGGGGCGCTGTTTGCCGGATGGGGATCGGATCTGCTGTTCAGCGGTCAGCGTGCGCCAATGATTTTGCTGTTCACACTGGGGCTGATGGTCTCCGTCGCCGCGCTGTGGCTGGCACCGGTGCACCACTACGCGCTACTGGCAGTGTGTTTCTTTACCGTGGGCTTTTTTGTGTTTGGCCCACAGATGTTAATTGGCCTCGCGGCCGTGGAATGCGGACATAAAGCGGCGGCAGGTTCAATTACTGGTTTTCTCGGGCTGTTCGCCTATCTGGGGGCCGCGCTGGCGGGTTGGCCGCTGTCGCTGGTCATAGAACACTACGGCTGGTCGGGAATGTTCAGTTTGCTCTCGGTTGCCGCTGTCTTTATGGGGTTATTGCTGATGCCATTGCTCATTGCGGGCATTCCCCCTTCTCTCAGTCAAAGGATAAAACAATGAAACTGACGCTTACCTCTACCCTAATTGCCTCCGCTCTGACGCTGGCAGCCTTCAGCAGTGCAGCTCAGGCGCAGGGTCGTCTGGTGGTGTATTGCAGCGCCACCAACGAAATGTGCGAAACCGAAACCAAAGCCTTCGGTGAAAAATATGATGTGAAGACTTCATTCATTCGCAACGGCTCAGGCAGTACGCTGGCGAAAGTGGATGCCGAGAAGAAAAACCCGCAAGCGGATGTCTGGTACGGCGGTACGCTGGATCCACAGTCTCAGGCCGGTGAAATGGGGCTGCTGCAGCCGTATAAATCACCAAACCTCGAACAAATCATGGAGAAGTTCCGCGATCCGGCAAAAGTAAAGGGCAACCTCTCCTCGGCGGTTTATGTCGGTATTCTGGGCTTTGGCGTCAATACCCAGCGCCTGAAAGAGAAAAACCTACCGGTGCCAAAATGCTGGAAGGATCTGACCAAACCGGAATACAAAGGCGAAATCCAGATTGCTGATCCGCAAAGCTCCGGTACCGCCTATACCGCACTGGCGACTTTTGCCCAACTGTGGGGAGAAGATCAGGCCTTTGACTACCTGAAACAGCTCAACGCCAACGTCTCGCAGTACACCAAATCCGGCATTGCCCCGGCGCGTAACGCCGCCCGTGGCGAAACGGCTATCGGCATCGGTTTCTTGCACGACTACTCGCTGGAAAAAGAACAGGGTGCACCGCTGGAACTTGTCTCACCGTGCGAAGGTACCGGTTATGAAATCGGCGGTGTCAGCATCCTGAAAGGCGCGCGTAACCTCGATAACGCCAAACTGTTCGTTGACTGGGTACTGTCGAAAGACGCGCAGGAGCTGGCGTGGAAGAAAGGTAAATCCTATCAGATCCTGACCAACACCACCGCCGAGACGTCCCCTAACTCGCTGAAGCTCGACGACCTGAAGCTTATCAATTACGACATGGATAAGTACGGCTCGACCGACGTGCGTAAAGCCCTGATCAATAAGTGGGTCAGCGAAGTGAAGATGGGTAAATAACCCCAGATTTGCGTTCATTTGCCGGATAAGGCCTTAACGCCATATCCGGCCTGAAATACCGGAACCGCTATGTCACACACACTTGCACTCCATCCCGTGAAAAAACGGGATGCGATATTTCTTTGGATTTTACTCGGCTGGCTGGCGTTTGCCCTGCTGCCGAGCTGGAGCCTGGACTACGGTCTGCTTGAGTCGACGCGCGAAGAAATTCTCGCCGCCTACGGCTGGTCACAGTTCAATATCAGTTGGCTCTGGTATCTGCTGCCAAGCCTGCTGCTGGTGCGCCCGTTCCATGAAGCCAGACGCGAACAGCGCAGCCGCCATTATTTTGACGCGGGCTGGGCGTTTTTCTGTATGGCGTTTATCGTCGCCAGCGCGACTATTGAGGGACGCGGCTTAGGCTATGCCACCATCGTGCTGTTTGTAGCACTTGGTGCAATCATGACCCTGGCGCTCACCCGTCTGGAATGGCTGGGCGGCGACCGTTTCGTCATCGGCTCGCTCACCGCGATTGTCGCGCTGATCGGTATTTTTATCGTCTGGCCAAGTATCGCTATTTTCATTCCGATGTTCACCAACGACGCCGGGGAATTTGCTCCACTGGCGTTTATGAATGTGCTGTCGCAGGCGCATATCATTCAGGTGATCCTCAACTCGATTATGCTGTCGATTGCCGTCGGCGTCGGCTGTACCTTCTTTGGCCTGGTGCTGGCTATCTACACTACCCGTATTGCGAAACGCAGCGCCATTATCGGACGTATTTTCTCGATTCTGCCGATCGTCACCCCGCCGTTTGTTGTGGGTTTAGGCGTAACGCTGATGATGGGACGCTCCGGTTACATCACCGAATTTATGGTCGAATGGTTTGGTTTGACCAACACCAACTGGCTGTACGGTTTTACCGGCATCTGGCTGGCGCAGGTGCTGGCCTTCACTCCGATGGCGTTTATGATCCTCGACGGGGCGATCAAAACCATTCATCCGTCGCTGGAGGAGGCGTCATACACCCTGCGCGCCAGCCGCTGGCAAACCTTTAACGGCGTGTTTGTCCCGCTGCTAAAACCGGCACTGGCAAACGCCTTTTTAATTGTGGTGGTGCAGTCGCTGGCCGACTTCAGTAACCCGCTGGTGCTTGGCGGTAACTTCGATGTGCTGGCAACGCAAATCTACTTCTACATCACCGGTTCCCAGCTCGACTACCAGGCCGCCAGTACGCTGGGTGCCTTCCTGTTGCTGTTCTCGCTGCTGGTGTTCTGCGTGCAGTACATGTGGATTGGTAAACGCTCGTACGTCACCGTTTCTGGTAAATCCTATCGGGGCGACGTGCAGCCGCTGCCGGTAACGCTGGTATGGAGCGTGGTCGCGCTGCTGGCGGTGTGGATTGCCTTTAACGCCCTGCTCTATGGCAGCATTTTCTACGGCAGTTTCACCGTTAACTGGGGCGTGGACTACACCCTGACGCTGGCGAACTTTACCAAACTGTTCGGTCAGGGAATGAGCGACGGCGCGTGGCCTTCACTGCTCGACACCCTGCTCTACGCCGGGATTGCCGCGCCGATCACCGCTATCTTCGGCCTGCTGATCGCATGGGTTGTGGTGCGTCAGCAGTTTAAAGGCAAAAAGACCATCGAGTTTACCACTATGCTGTGCTTTGCCGTTCCGGGCACCGTAGCGGGCGTATCGTACATTCTGGCCTTTAACAGCGCCCCGGTATACCTCACCGGCACCGCCGCCATCGTGATTATCTCAATGGTGATGCGTAACGTCCCGGTCGGTATCCGGGCGGGCATTGCGGGCTTAGGCCAAATCGATAAATCGCTGGATGAAGCCTCGCTCAGTCTGCGCGCCGGTTCCCTGCGCACCATTACGCATATCCTGTTGCCGCTGCTGCGCCCGGCGATCCTCTCAGCGCTGATCTACAGCTTTGTGCGCGCCATTACCACCGTCAGCGCCATTGTGTTCCTCGTCACGCCGGATACCCGCGTGGCCACGGCCTACATCCTGAACCGCGTAGAAGACGGCGAATACGGCGTGGCGATTGCCTACGGTTCCATTTTGATCGTGGTGATGCTGGCGATTATTTTCATCTTTGACTGGCTGATCGGTGAATCACGTACCTCCCGTTCAAAAGCCAAAAACCAGGCGTAATGGAGCGCACTATGACTCAGAAAAATTTCGTTGAACTGCGCAACGTCACTAAACGATTTGGCAGCAACACGGTTATCGACAATATCAATCTCACCATTCCGCAGGGGCAAATGGTAACGCTGCTCGGCCCGTCCGGCTGCGGTAAAACCACCATCTTACGTCTGGTTGCCGGGCTGGAAAAACCGAGCGAAGGACAGATTTTCATTGATGGCGAAGACGTTACCCATCGTTCTATTCAGCAGCGCGATATCTGTATGGTGTTTCAGTCATATGCCCTGTTCCCGCACATGTCGTTAGGGGAGAACGTCGGTTATGGCCTGAAGATGCTCGGCGTGTCGCGCGCGGAGGTGAAAACCCGCGTCAAAGAGGCGCTGGCGATGGTGGATCTGGAGGGATTTGAAGACCGCTTTGTCGATCAGATCTCCGGCGGTCAGCAGCAGCGCGTGGCGCTGGCCCGTGCGTTGATCCTCAAACCGAAAGTGCTGCTGTTTGATGAGCCGTTAAGTAACCTGGACGCCAACCTGCGTCGCAGCATGCGCGACAAGATCCGCGAGCTGCAAAAGCAGTTTGATATCACCTCGCTGTACGTCACCCACGATCAAAGCGAAGCCTTTGCGGTTTCCGATACCGTACTGGTGATGAACAAGGGACACATCATGCAGATCGGCTCGCCGCAGGATCTCTATCGCCAGCCCGCCTCCCGCTTTATGGCGAGCTTTATGGGCGATTCTAACCTGTTCCCGGCCACCTTCAGCGACAGATACGTTGATATCTACGGCTATCATCTGCCGCGCCCACTGCACTTTAGCGATCAAGGCGAGGGCATGGTAGGCGTGCGCCCGGAAGCGATCACGCTCAGCGACCGCGGCGAAGAGAGCCAACGCTGCGTGATCCGCCATGTCGCGTATATGGGACCCCAATATGAGGTCACGGTGGAGTGGCACGGACAGGAGATTTTATTGCAGGTCAACGCTACGCGTCTGCAGCCGGACGTCGGCGAGCAGTATTATCTCGAAATCCATCCGTACGGCATGTTTGTGCTGGCGGATGCGGCATAAAGTGTTACCCATGTTTCCGGTTCATACCGTATCGCCATCCGGCAAAAATGCCCGATGGCGGCTTACGTCTTATCGAGCCTGAACTTGAACTTTTAACGCGGCAATATCCGCGGGCGTGGTGCGACAGCACCCGCCAATCAATCGTGCGCCAGCGGCCTGCCACTGTGGCAGATAATCCGCCAGTTGCGCACAAGACTCACCGTGATGATGCCAGGTTTTGCTCGCGGCATCGTACTGCTCGCCCGAATTCGGATACACCACCAGCGGCAGCGCCGTTAAGCCGTGTAAATGCTGCAACGCAGCGGTGGTGTTTTCCAGCGCAATGCAGTTAATACCTAACGCCACCACCTGCGGATAATCCGCCAGCAACGCGACCACGTCACGCAGCGGCGTACCGTCGCTCAGGTGCTCGCTGTCACGCAGAGTAAATGAGAACCAGGCACGCGCACGCGGGTACGCGGTCAACAGCTCAGCCAGTGCGCCAATCTCGACAAAATTCGGCAGAGTTTCGCAGGCCAGCAGATCGGCCCCGGCATCCAGCAATGCTTCCACGCGCGGGCGATGAAACGCCTGGAACGCCTCGGCGCTGCGCTGGTAATCGCCACGGTATTCAGAGCCGTCCGCCAGATACGCGCCGTAAGGTCCGACAGATCCCGCCACCAACAGCGTGCCCGCTTGCGGGTTCTCTGCCAGATACGCTTCACGCGCTTTACGCGCCAGCTCCACGCTTTTGCCAATCAGCGCTTTCGACTGCGCTTCATCCAGGCCACGCGCGGCAAAGCCCGCCGGTGTCGCCTGATAGCTGGCGGTGATCGCGCATTGCGCCCCCGCCCGGTAATAATCAAGATGCACTTCGCGGATAAGCTCCGGGTTTTCTACCAGCACTTTGGCTGACCACAGGCTGTCGGCTAAGTTACACCCTCGCGCTTCCAGCTCCGTCGCCATCGCGCCATCCAGTAACAGGACATCCTGTTTCTCAAGGAGAGCGCGTAACGGATTATTCTGCGACATGTTCTGGCTCCTGTTTTGCGTTACGGGGTTGAGTAAGGAAATATGCACCATAGCACAACGCAACAAACGGTAACCCGCACCACAACGCAATTCTCTGCGCTGGATCGAATGCCAGCCCCACACAGGCCACCAGGCACAACACAAATCCCAATACCGGCACCAGCGGATACCACGGCGCACGATAATGTAATGCACTCAATGCCTTACCCTGTTGCAGATGACGGCGGCGAAAAACAAAGTGCGAGGCGCAGATGCTCAGCCACACCGCCACCACCGCAAACCCGGAGATTGCCGACAGCGCGACAAATACAGTGTCCGGGGCCACCACGCTGGAAAACAGCGCCAGTACGCCGCCGAGCATACTGACCGACAGCGCCGTCAGCGGCACGCCGTTTTTCGTTACTCGCGCAAAACAGGCTGGCAGCGTACGTTCATTCGACAGCGACCAGAGCATGCGCCCGGAGGCATACAGCCCGGAGTTCGCCGCAGAAAGAATGGCTGTCAGGATCACGAAGTTAAAAATATCGGCGGCGTACGGAATACCTACCTTCTCAAACACCAGCACAAACGGGCTTTTCTCCACGCCCGCCTGCTGCATCGGGATCAGCGCCGCCAGCACAAACACGGTGCCGATAAAGAAAATAATCAGTCGCGCGATGGTGGTACGAATCGCCACCGGGATCACCTTGCGCGGATTTTCCGTTTCACCGGCGGCAATACCGATAAGCTCCGTTCCCGAAAAAGCAAAGTTCACCGCCACCATAGTCATCAGGATCGGTAAGCCACCATGCGGGAACCAACCTTCCGCTGTGATATTACTTAGCCCCGGCGCGGGCGAGCCATCCTGCATCGGGATAAAGCCAAAAATCGCCGCCCCGCCGAGGATAATAAAGGCGATGATAGTGACCACTTTCACCAACGAGAACCAGAACTCCCCTTCGGCAAAAAAGCGCGTGGAGATAACGTTCAGGCCAAAAATAATCACACAGAACACCACGCACCAGACCCATACTGGCACCAGCGGAAACCAGTACTGCATACAGAATCCGGCAGCGGTAAAACTCGAACCAAGCGCCACGGTCCAGGTCAGCCAGTAGAGCCAGGCCACGGTATACCCCGTCGCCGGGCCGAGATAGCGCGCGGCATAGACGTGAAACGCCCCGGTCTCCGGCATCGCGACCGACAGCTCGCCCAGACACTGCATAACCAGCCAGACCACCAGCGCGCCAATCAGATAGGCCAGCAGCGTTCCCGCGGCCCCGGTAGTGGAGATGATGTAGCCGGTATTGAAGAATAACCCTGTGCCAATCACGCCGCCTAAGGAGAGCATAATCAGGTGACGCGTTTTCATCGTGCGCTTCAGTGGCGCATTTTGTTGTGTTGTTTGCATATAACCTTCTAAACGTATGGACATCTAAACATCCAAAGAAGGTGTGTTATACCGCGTTTGTTAACACAATGCAAAGTCAACCCTGCACCAGACGCAGATGACCGCGCCGGGCGCTTAATACCGGGTGGGGGTTAATTATCAAATATAAAAAGGGCCGCCAGCTCATAACGCCTCCGTTGCCAGGCTTTACATAAACTCTGGCAACGTCATCGCCGGCTGGCGTTCACCCGGAAGTGGGAACCGTATCTCCCCACTCATACAACCGAACGATTGTTTATGAGCCACTGGTCGGGATCGGCATCTGCGATTTACGGCTCATCAGGAAAAATACCGCCAGCCCTGCCAGTAAAATGCCCGGCGCAGAAGCCGCCATCACGCCTACCGTTCCTGTGCCGAGTGCTAACATTTTTCCTGCCAGCAGCGGGCCGCTCATCGCCCCCAGACGCCCAACGGCGACGGCGGTACCCACGCCTGTCGCGCGGATCTGCGTACTGTAAAACAGCGGAGCCAGCGCATACAGCACGCTTTGTCCTCCAGTGGCAAACATCCCCGCCACAAATCCGGCCATCAGCATACCGCTCAATGACGACACCGTCCCCAGCGCCAGCAACGAAGCCAACATCCCGGTGTAGATCAGAAGCGACATGACCACCGGGCGCAGTTTGTCCATTAATGCCCCGAGAATTAACGTGCCGCTGGCCGCACCGATTTGCAGAGCAAACATCACGCCAGCCGCCTGCGAGGGCTGAAAGCCCTGCTCCACCAGCAGCATCGGCAGCCAGTTGATCAGCATATACACCACCAGCAGGGTGAAGAAATAGCACAGCCACAGCAGCAGCGTGGCGGTGGCGGTAGCGGGTGCGAACAGGGCGCGCAACGGCGCGGCGGCCACCTGCGTTTGCTGGGCATAAACCTGTGATTCTGGCAGCCAGCGCATCAACAACGGCACCAGCAGCAGCGGGATCACTCCGCCAACCCAGAACACCGTTTGCCAGGCGGCGGCCAGACCGCTAAATCCGAGCGCCGCCGCTAACGCCGCGCCAATCGGCACGCCACAGTACATCAGGCTCACCGCCGTACCGCGAAAACGCGGGCCCGCCGCTTCGGAGGTCAGCGCGATCAGATTCGGCAACGCCGCGCCCAACCCGACGCCGGTCATCAGACGGGCAAACACCAGCGACGAGAAATCCCAGGAAATCGCCGTCGCCAGCGAGAACAGGCCGAAAAGCGCCACCGAGGCAATAAGAATACGCTTGCGGCCATAGCGATCGGCCAGCATGCCGCCCACCAGCGCGCCGGGCAGCAGTCCGAGAATGCCCGCACTGAAGATCCAGCCCATCTGCATTTTATCCAGCGCAAACGCCTGGGCGATACCGACGGCAGCGATCCCGGCGGCCTGTAGATCCAGCCCTTCCATCAGGGCAACTAAAAAGCAAAGCCCGACGGTTAACGTCAGGCGGTAAGATGTGGGGGTACGGGTAGTCATAAGATGTACCTCTGAGGTCACGATGCAGGTGAGTCGCGGCTGATACGTTGCCAGCCGCGTAATCATTTTTATTTGCTATTGCGCAGATCCAGCGCCACGTCGACGATCATATCTTCCTGGCCGCCCACCATTCGGCGTTTGCCCAGTTCAACCAGAATATCGACCGCGCTCAGGCCATAACGCGCCGCCGCCACTTCGCAGTGACGCAAGAAGCTGGAGTACACCCCGGCATAGCCCAGTGCCAGCGTTTCGCGATCCACCCGCACCGGACGGTCCTGCAATGGACGCACCAGATCGTCGGCGGCGTCCATCAGCGCATACAGATCGGTGCCGTGCTGCCAGCCGAGCTTATCCGCAGCGGCGATAAATACTTCCAGCGGCGCGTTGCCCGCGCCAGCGCCCATACCCGCCAGGCTGGCGTCGATACGGTCGCAGCCCTCTTCCACCGCGGCAATCGAGTTCGCCACGCCGAGACTCAGGTTGTGATGCGCATGCATTCCGGTTTCTGTCTCCGGCTTCAGCACCGCTTTCAGGGCGCGGAAGCGGGCGCGAATATCGCTCATATTCATCGCCCCGCCGGAATCGACCACGTAGATACACGTCGCGCCGTAGTTTTCCATCAGCTTCGCCTGCTGCGCCAGATTCTCCGGCGTGGTCATATGGCTCATCATCAGAAAGCCGACGGTATCCATGTCGAGCTCACGCGCGTACTGAATATGCTGGGCCGACACGTCCGCTTCGGTGCAGTGGGTCGCCACGCGCACCACTCGCGCGCCGGCCTGATACGCGTTTTTCAGGTCATGAAGAGTGCCGATGCCCGGCAGCAACAGCGTGGCGATCTTTGCGTGTTTGACCACGTCTGCTGCCGCTTCAATCCACTCGAGATCGCTGTGCGCGCCAAAGCCGTAGTTAAAGCTGGAACCTTGTAAACCGTCGCCGTGGGCCACCTCAATGGAATCAACCCGCGCGTCGTCCAGCGCTTTGGCAATCTGGCGCACGTTTTCCAGCGAGTACTGGTGACGAATCGCATGCATACCGTCGCGCAGGGTCACGTCAGAGATATAGAGTTTTTTACCGTTCATGCTGCTTCTCCTGCCTGACGGGTGAGTGACTGCGCCATCTGCTCAGCGGTCGCCAGCGCGCTGGAAGTCATAATGTCGAGGTTGCCCGCATAGGCGGGTAAATAGTGCGCCGCACCTTCCACTTCCAGATACACCGCGGTTTTCAGCCCGGAAAACTGACCAATACCCGGCAGATTCACCGGTTTATCCTCCGGGATGACTTCAAACTGGACGCGCTGTTTCAGGCGATAGCCTGGCACATACGCCTGCACCGCCGCCGCCATGTCATTAATCGACGCTTCAACTTCAAGCTGGGAGGCCGCTTCGCTCAACACATACACCGTGTCGCGCATCATCAGCGGCGGCTCAGCCGGGTTAAGTACGATAATGGCTTTGCCTTTGGCCGCGCCCCCCACCACTTCAATCGCCTTCGAGGTGGTTTCGGTAAACTCGTCGATATTGGCGCGGGTGCCCGGTCCCGCAGATTTACTGGCGATCGAGGCGATAATTTCGGCGTAATGGACTTTTGCCACGCGAGAAACCGCCGCCACCATCGGGATGGTCGCCTGCCCGCCGCAGGTCACCATATTGACGTTCTGCTGGTTAACGTTGGCCTCCAGATTCACCACCGGGACGCAGTACGGGCCGATCGCTGCGGGCGTCAGGTCGATCAGACGGATCCCCGGTTTTACGGCGCGCAGCGCGGCGTCATTTTTCACGTGCGCGCCCGCGCTGGTGGCATCAAACACGATGTCGATGTCAGCGAATTCTGGCATCGCAAGAAGCCCCGTCACCCCTTCATGGGTGGTGGCAACGCCCATACGCCGGGCGCGTGCCAGACCGTCGGATTGCGGATCAATCCCCACCATCACCGCCATCTCCAGACGTACGCCGTGACGCAGAATTTTAATCATCAAATCGGTGCCGATGTTGCCAGAGCCGATAATGGCGACTTTACGCTTACTCATGACTGACTTCCTTTTGTAACCGCCGCTGAAAAGGTGGCGGCAACTGAACCAATACCGTCGATATGGGCTTCAAAACGATCGCCCGCATTCACCGCCACCATCGGGCCTAACGCCCCGGTGAGAATAATGTCCCCGGCGCGCAGCGGCTCGCCGAGGCTGGCCATTTTGCGCGCCAGCCACACGGCGGCGTTGATCGGATGTCCCAGACATTCGCTACCGCGCCCGCTGGAAACCTCTTCGTTATTGCGCGTCATTTTCATCGCGCAGTTTTTCAGATCTAATCCTGCCGGATGTTGTGCCGGGCCGCCGACCACATACACGCCACAGGAGGCGTTATCCGCCACGGTATCAACAAACTTGATCGACCAGTCGCGAATACGGCTGCCGACCACTTCCAGCGCGGGTAGCACCCACTCGATGGCGTTGTACAGCTCGTCAAAGGTGGTATCGGCATTGGGCAGATCGCGGTTCAGCACCAGCGCAATCTCCGCTTCAATACGCGGTTGTAGCACGCGGGCAAACGCAATGGTGTCGTTGTCGCCGTAGCACATGTCGGCGAACAGCGTGCCGAAGTCAGGCTGATCGACGCCCAGCTGCTGTTGCACTTTCGGGTGCGTCAGTCCCACTTTGCGCCCGACGACGCGACGCCCTCGCGCCACGTCATACTGCACATTGATACGCTGAATGGCGTAGGCCGCTTCGGCGTTATCCACGCCGATCAGTTCACGCAACGGGGCGATAGCGTCCCCTTTTTCCTCAGCCTGACGTAAATCGGCGGCTAACTGCTCAAGATTAAGATTCGTCATGTCCGTTCCTTAAGGGCGTGCGAGGAAGTTCAGCACCAACTGGTTAAAAGCATCCGCATGTTCCCACTGTGCCCAGTGCCCGCAGTCGCGGTAGATGTGCAGCTCAGACCCGGCAATCCCGGAGAGCAGGCGCAGGCCGGCGTCCATCGGCACGAAGCGGTCGTTGCGTCCCCAGACAATCAGGGTCTGGGCTTTGATTTCCCCCAGGCGCGGGCTGAAATCCGGAAACTGTTTCGGGTTGGCTTCAAGGCTGTGGACAAAGTTTTCCAGGTGATCGCGACGCGACAGCATGTTATTCAGACGCGCCTCAAACAGCGCCTCGGTCAGGTCGCTGGTGTCGAAGACAAAGATCTCCATCATCAGCTTCAGGTTCTCGATGGTCGGTTCGCGGTACAGCTGATTCAGGCGCTTGATGCCTTCGGTCGGCATCGGGGTAAACAGGCTCATGCCCCCCGTCCCGCCGCCCATCAGCACCAGCTTGCCCACACGCTCCGGCCAGCTCAGGGTGAACGCCACGGCACTGTGGCCCCCCATCGAGTTGCCCAGCAGATGGATTTTCTGAATATCCAACTGATCGACCACGCTTTTCAGGATGCGAGCATTGAGATCGGATCGCGAACCGCGGTTAACGATGCCATCGCTTTTGCCCCAGCCAGGACAATCCAGCAGGATCACCCGGTATCCAGCCTCCACCAGCGGATCGATATTGCGGCTGAAGTTCGCCCAGCCCGTCGCACCCGGACCAGATCCATGCAACAGCACGACGGTCTCTTCGCCCTGCCCACAGTCATTGAAATGCACGCGCAGCGTTTCGCCTGCTTCCTGCACCTGCAGAAAACAACTGGTTGCGGCTTCGGTTTGCGGTTGGTAAGTCATGATGTTCTCCTGCATATTCAGTTCTGTTTCAGTTCTGTGTGGTGGCGCTCAGGGAGCCGAATCCAGCGATCCACTCTGGGATCGGGCGGTAATAACGGCCTTCGCTGCGCCAGTTGCCAAAGGCAGAAATAGCGGCGAAGGCAGCAACCCAGGTTTTAACTTCGTGCGTTGATTTGCCCGCCATCGCGGACAGTTCTTCGTTACTGACCGCGTCCAGCTCCTGCAAACGCCCCTGTTCAAGCAGCGTCATAAAGCGGTTATCCCAGACAGGATTAAGCGGATGCAGCGTGTGTTGATCGGCCACAAACTTCTCGGCGGCGCTGATCACCCGCTGCTGGCGCAGCTCGCGCTCGTTTTCAGGCAGTTGTTTGCCGCTGCCGAGCAGGCGGTCGCGCATATGGGCATCAGCCTTCGCCAGCTCCGGGACCGGCGGCTGATGCGACAGGCCGCCGGAGCCTAAAAACAGCACACGCTGATTCAGCGAGCTGGCGAATCGGCCAATCGCTTCACCGAGCATGCGGGTACGCTGAAAGCCCGGCAGCGGCGTGGCGACGCCGTTAATAAACACCGGCAGCACCGGCACGTTATCCAGACCGCCGAGCAAAAACTCCAGCGGCTGCGCGAAGCCGTGATCGACCTGCATGTTGTAGGACACGGCGAGATCGATGCCGCTTTTCATTACCGCGTGGGCGCAGGCTTCAGCGAGATCTGTCGGCACCGGCAGTTCCCCCGCCGCGCTACCGAAATCGCCGATCGCCGTAGCGCCTACGCCTAAACAGAACGGCGGCATCACGTCGTAGAAAAATCCGTTGTAGTGATCGGGGGCAAACAGCACCACCAGTTCAGGGTCGAACGCCGCAATACGTGCCCGGGCGCTGGCGATCACACCGTTAACCTCGTCGAGCACGGCCTGCGCCGGGTCGACGTAACCCACCAGCGGCGAGTGGGAAAGACAGTGAAGATAAGCGTGCATATCAGGCCACCTTTTCAGCGGGAATGTGGGCATTAACGCGGGTGAGCGTCATCACCGACGCCAGTTTATTCAGGGTACTACCCAGGGTTTGTGGAATGGCGATGGCGGCCACAAAGCGGTCCGGGCGTATCACCACCAGCGCGGCGTTGTGCTGGGCAAACCACGCGCGCAGGCGGTTTTGCGTATCGCCAATGCGGGTAACGCCGTCGTGGTTATCCTGATCGGTTTGTATCTGTGTATCCGGCACCACCTGGATAAACTGTGTCCCCAGCGCCTGCCACTGTTGGATCTGCGCCTCGCTCATGCCCCACAGCGGGTTACAGCCCCAACCGATCACCGCGAAATTCGGTCCGATGACGTTGTCGAGCAGCGTCACTTCACCTGATTCCAGCGTTACCTTCGGCTGGATAAACATCTTGCCAACGGGAGAGGTTTTCGCGTCGCCTTCACGCACCAGCGCCCCAGCGTGGTACTGCGGCATCGGCTTAAAGCGCATTTCAAGGAAGTAGCGTTTGACCGGCGGAATGTAGTTCAGCAGCCAGGAAACCCCGTCGCGCACCGCGCCGTGCCAGCGTTTCGGCGGCGCAAGTACGTTGCCTGCGGTCACCGAGAGATCGATCATCGCTTTGGCGTGGTCGCGGCGCTCCTGCTGGTAGGTATCCAACAGCGCATCACCGGCTTTGCCCTCAATCACCAGCGCCAGTTTCCACGCCAGATTGAAAGCATCGCGCATGCCACTGTTGTACCCCTGCCCCTGCCAGACCGGCATAATGTGCGCCGCATCGCCCGCCAGCAGCACGCGATCAATGCGAAAACGTTCGGCCAGACGTGCGTTATGGGTATATACGCGCTGGCGGATCAGCTCGACGTTGTCCGGGTTCGGCAGCACTTTGCTCAAAAGCTGGCGCATATTCTGCGGTTCGCTGAGCTGCGCTTCGGTTTCCCCCGGCATCACCATAAATTCAAAGCGGCGCACCGCGTGCGGCAGCGCGGCGGAGACATACGGGCGCACCGGATCGCAGCACAGATACACATGCGGCGTGCTGAGCGGATCGTTAGCGATATCCACCACAATCCACTGATTCGGCGCGGTTTTGCCTTCAAATGGCACATTCAGCGAACGTCTGACGTTGCTGGCCCCACCGTCGCAGGCCACCAGCCACTGAGCTTTCACCGTTTCACGCTGGCCATCCGGCGCTTTCAGGTTCAACGTCACTTCACCATTTTGCTGGCTGAAGGCTTCCAGTTCGCGGGAGAACAGGCAGCGCACGTTGGGAAAACGCGACAGCCCTTCCAGCATCACCGCGTCTACCTGCGGCTGAATAAACGCGTTGCGGCGCGACCAGCCAAATTCGTCAGTCATCGGCTGGATATCAGCAAAACAGCGCCCTTTCGGGGTGAGAAAGCGCATCGCATGCCACGGCGTGGTGTGCGGCAGAACATTTTCGACCAGACCGACGGACTGCATGGTGCGCAGCGCTTCATCGTCAATGCCGATGGCGCGAGGATAGTCGATAAGGGTATCGAGCTTCTCCACCACCAACACCTCAATGCCCATCTGGCCAAGATAGTTCGCCATCATCAGCCCTACCGGACCGGCTCCGGCAATCGCTACCTGCACGGTGTGCTGCACAGCGGGTTGGATATCTGGATTTATTGTTGTCATTTCAGAACCTCACTACTCGGACAAAATGCAATTGCAGACCCTGGTGAGGCGCAATTGTTTTTTGTTAAAAGAATGTGAATAATTTTTTATTGTGCGGTCAGTATAGAAGTGAGTTTTTGCGCTACAATCAAAACATGCCTGGATGTGCACTAAGTGCACAACGTTGTTTTAACTGTAGATTTGTCTATAAATATGAAAAGTGACGACGGTACCGAATACAAAACCGTGCGCGGGTTAACGCGCGGACTAATGTTATTAAATATGTTAAATCGTCTCGACGGCGGGGCCAGCGTTGGCCTGCTGGCAGAGCTGAGCGGCCTGCACCGCACCACGGTCAGGCGACTACTGGAAACCCTGCAGGATGAGGGTTACGTCCGGCGCAGTCTGTCCGATGACAGCTTTCGCTTAACCATTAAGGTCCGTCAGCTCAGTGAGGGATTTCGTGACGAGCAGTGGATTTCTGCGCTCGCCGCCCCGCTGTTGGGGGATTTGCTGCGCGAGGTCATCTGGCCGACCGACGTTTCCACGCTGGATGTGGACGCGATGGTGGTGCGTGAAACCACCCATCGCTTCAGCCGCCTGTCGTTTCATCGGGCGATGGTCGGGCGTCGTTTGCCGCTGCTGAAAACCGCATCCGGCCTGACCTGGCTGGCATTTAGCCCGGAGAATGAACGTCAGGAACTGATTGAAATGCTGGCTTCACGACCGGGAGATGAGTTCCAGTTGGCGCGCGAACCGCTGAAGCTCGACGCCATTTTGAGCCGTGCGCGAAAAGACGGTTTTGGCCAGAACTTTCGCGGTTGGGATCAGGAGGAGAAAATCGCCTCTATCGCCGTCCCCATTCGCAGTGAACAGCGGGTGATCGGCTGCCTGAATCTGGTGTATATGGCCAGCGCCATGACCATCGAACAGGCCGCGGAAAAACATCTTCCGGCCTTACAAAAGGTGGCGAAACAGATAGAGGACGGCGTTGAGTCGCAGGAGATTTTGGTTGCCGGGAGGTGAGATGGATCACAGTTAAGCGGATCATCTGATTAATAGCTGAGATAACTCACTCACCGACCGATATAACACTGTGGCGTCTTGCCCTAAATATATCTTCATCACATAGTGTGCATTCGTTTTCTGCCAGGAGGCTGCATGTTAAAGGTAATTGCCGAAGATTTCATCAAACCTGAGTATATTGAAACCGTTCTCCCTTTGTACCGTGAGCTAATATCGGCGACGAAGAAAGAGCCGCAATGCATTGCTTATGACCTCTATATTGATGAAAAAGATCCGGGGCATTTTATTTTTATCGAAGAATGGCCAAACCACGCGGCTCTCGATGAACATTGTGCCAGTGAGCATTTCCGGCGACTTGTGCCGTTAATCGATCAATACACGCGCCAGGAAGCACGTTACATACTGATGGATGACGTGGTAATTCCAGGTGCCTCATCAAAATAAAAAAACAGAATGGAATTTGCTATTTGGCTCAAATGGATATTCCCTTCTGACAAAAATACGCATGAAAAAACCGAAACCCCGCTTCTGAAAAGAGCTGGATTTCGGTTTTCATTCACTCTGAAGGGCTTCAGACCTTAAGCAGTTTCACCGTCTCGTCGATATCGATTTCATCTTCCGAGAAGATCAGCGTCGTGCCCTGGAAGGTGGTGATGGCCAGCTTTTTCAGCGTGCGCATTTCACCAGGCTTCACGTCTGATTTCGGTCGGATGCTGTTCATCAGCACACCAACGGACAGCACCGCATTTTCTTTGTCGATACGAGTCTCAGCAGGGACTTCTTCGCTGTAGACCAGGTAAGACTTGATCGCCGTGAGCTTCAGACGCTCACCGGCGATATAGATGTATTTGCTGTCGGGTATGACTTTTACCGCGTAGGCAGATAAGCCTTTGTTGTTGGTGGTAGGCTCAAAGGTCACCGCCGCGTCTTTCTTGATCAGCTCAGGATTAGCAACCTTAATCACATGAAAATAGCGGTTGTCGCCGTTTTCATCTTTGATAAATCCAAAGCCTTTATCTTTAAACCACGTTGTGATTGTTCCGTTCATTGCTGTTTCCGCCTGATTAAACCTATTACTTGTAGAGTATACCTACTCAATTTGCGCGCAGTGTAAAACACAGGCCATGTCTTTGGCTACTCGTTACCCCAACGATTGAGGAACTCCGCGATATCATCGATACGCTGTGCGTCGACTCCGGCCTCGGTTGCCATCTCCTGCTGCGCTTCTTCGCTGATCTCTTCATTGTTCATCAAACGAGTGATCAACTGCTGGAAGTAGAGTGCCAGTGCGTCGCGTTCTGTATCGCTCACCGGCTTTGCAGCTTCAGTCGCGTATTCGTCGGCGATATCATAAAATTTTAGCGGAATGTCGTTGTTCATCGGGTGCTCCGGGGTAAATGCGTGTGCCAGCAGTTGCCTGCCGCGTCTGGTGTGAATGATAGCATTCTTATTTCATGGTTCGCGATATGTTTTATTGGCTGTAATACGTTGCATATATCAACACTATTTTCTGGAGCCGCTTCGTATTTAATAAATCTACTCTTATTTAAATGACATTTTATTCAGCTCGGTATAACAGCCACAGGTTAAATAGTGTAGTAACGAAGGAAAGTAGTTAAAGTCTTTTCCCGGAGCATTAAATGATTTAGGGGATATTCCGGTGATTAAACAGCAAAAAATAATGATTCCCCTGCTGGCCTGCTAAGCGAAGCGCCATCGAGCATTTATCCTCGCCGCCACTCCCCCCTCCAGGATGGCGGCCAGACCGCGAGTCCATCCCTTCGATTGGCGTCCAATTATTTTTCCATTCCCTACGCTTGCTTCTAACCACCCAATTACAGGTGTAGAGTCAGCACCTAAATTACCTACAATATTTAGCGCCTTATTTCGAGCACTTTCCCAGTTTTTCTCAGACTTTAATATTGTTTCAATTCGAGTTACTGAGCCAGGTACTATCTAACCTGGCAATATAATGCAAGCCAGCAAACCACCTGGCGCTTCAAGCGCAACCTGGTTCCCTGATGAAGCGTCTTTAACTGTGTCCGCTATCGCCGACCAGGTTTCACTCTTCATCAACGCAGTAACCGTATCCGCCACCACCTGATTCTTCCCGGCCAGGTCACTCATGGCCTTGCTGCAGTAACTATCACCCGCAGCACAGGCTGCCAGCGCCATGGCCGCATCAGCAACATAATCCGCTGAGCCTAGTGCTGCATCACCGGTATCAGCGAGGGCATTGATAATACCGTTCGCGATGGAAGAGGTTGTACCGTCACCCAGCTTTTCCCTGACTTGATTTTTCAGCGATTCAGCGGCCTGTTTCGCCGCTTCACGGGCCCGGTCACCACTGAACGAGTTATTCTCAACAACTATTATTTCCTATGACGCTCATGCAATTTATTTTTCAACCATACTCCAGCACCTAATACTACTCCTGCGATGCTCCCTTTTTTCAATGCGATATATAATGCCTCTTCCCATGAAAAAAGGAATGCCCCATCCTTGAAGTAGAAAATTGTTGACACTCCTAGTTGGCATATGAAAAGAACAACAGAGATTAAGGCAGTACAGTACACAACCAAGAAAAGAAGCCAAAGGGTACCAACCTTGCTGAAGAGATTCATTGCTTCTTCTCCCGCTTGTCTAATTCATCTTTTACAGCTTTTCCTGTAAGTTCAGAAGCAGTAGAACCTGTAACTGCACCAATAACATCCTTTGTCACTTGATCAGTTACCGGAGACAATGAATCAACAACTTTTCCCCCTAAACTACCAGCCGCACTACCAAAGCCAGTACTTATCACAGAGTTAGTCGGATCTTCCCCTTTAATCGCACTGCCAATCGCAGCACCTCCCATATTGATCGCTGCTGATGCCTGCCAACTTTTACCTGTAGTCGCGGCAGCTGTCACACCGGCGAGAATTGCATCAACATAGCTGAAAGGATCATTCCCGCTAAGTTGTACGCCCGTATTCACGCCCACACCGATTGCCGCATTAAGCGCCATACCTTCTTTTATTGTGGTGCCAAGGACACTGCTGCCAAATAACAATACCGGGTCTCCAATACTGGCATTGGATTTATGATAACCCCATGTATTCATGATGGTTTGTGCTTTCTGCTGCGCCTCTGTCTGTGGCGCTGACTTCATATAATCCTGCCCAGTCAGCATTCCTGCGATCAGCTCTTTAGTTACTGCCTCACCATATTTAGCCTGCATGTCAGATGCATATATTTTCAAATAACTTACCAACTCGGTTCGCTCTGCCGTGCTCAACTCCGCTGGTTCTTTATTGAACTTAGCAACCAGTGCATCGCTACGTTTATCGGCATTCTCAAGTTGTAAAAACTCTTTCGCGGTTTGCAGGGATTTATCGCCTTTTAAGACTTTCTCTGCCAAAGCATCACGTTTTTCCGAGGAGGTACTGCTCAGGAAATTATTCTCAACAACAACTCGCTCCGGTGTACAGTCTGACGGTGAACACGCTTTTTCCCTGTCCTTTCCGTCAGTTACATCCGTTTTTTGATGAGGCGTTTCGCTGGCCGTTACTTTTTGCCCCGACGCGCTTTTTTCAGCCCATTACGTAATCCTCCCAACGCCGCACAGTAGCGGAGTGAAGAGCGAGGTTTTAGGTTGTAGAAACACGCTCCCGAAGCGACCAGGGCTGTGCAATTACTTATTCAGTAAGGCTCTTCTGGCTTCCAACAATGCATGTTGAAGCCAATCAAAATCTACCACCCTAATATTCGGTGAAAACTCAACTTTGATGTTATTCTCACCGTCTTCTTGCTGTAAAAGCGCGATAAACTCTTCATCACAGTAGATTTCAGCTATTAATTTTTCATAATCAACATCACTAGCCACAATAATTTTTAATTGATGTTTCTGAGTCATTCTTAAGGCTCCAAAAATCCACGGAAATTACCCTGAGGGTCAAAGCGAGCTCCCCGTCCGTCAGGCGCTATAACATCAAAACCACCAAAGCGGTTACCTTCTTTGACCGTCGCGCCTGGAGTTTTAACAATGCCATCCAATATTTTTTACCCTTGTTCATTCATCTGAGCCGGTGTGCCCTTGGCAACAGGAAAAGCGCTCCCTTCACGACTGCCATGTTTTTGCAATGCTCTACCAGCAACAGTGAAATTTCCCGCTTTAACGGCCGAATCTGTTTTAGCACCGGTTTGTGAAATTGCATCTAAATCAAGTTGACCAAATTTGCCTGTATTAATTTTTGGCCCCAAACCAGACTGAAGACTCCTCACTGCATTAGCCGCCACTGTCTCAGCTTTAGCCGCAGTCGCCTCTGCCGCAGTTTTTCCGATACCTACAGCACCGCCAGCTCCAACACCGCCTGGCACTATCGCTTCTGACATCTGGATACCAGCATTATTCAGGCACAGCACTACATTACCTGCACACGCTTGTATCGCTACTTTAGCAGCCGCTGCGATTTCAGGTGTGGCCGCAGCCAGTAAACCACCACCAAGACCCGCCGGAAGGGCCACCATCAGGGCATCATTCATCGCCAGCCCTTTCTGGCAGGACGCTGATCTTGGGTCAGTGCTGCAAGATGCGATATTCTTGCCATGCTCCTGAACAAACTTCTCCTGGCCGCTTTCAGTACCGCCGAGCAGATTATTCTCAACAACAACTCTTTCCGGTGCGCCCCCCGTAACAATAACAGCTTCCCCTTTATTTTCAGTTACTTAAAACTAATTTTCTCTGCTATACTTCCAGCCCACTAACTTTTTGCCCTAACGCGCCCTTTCAGCCAGTTACACCATTTCCCCCAAATCTGTTAAAGAATAGCTCCCAACACACTATGACCATCATCCTTCCATGCAGTCATAGACAATATTACACGGGCGATAGCTTCTAATTATTCAGAGGGTAAGCTTTTGAAAAATCATTGTACGTTTCATGAAGATGATAAAATTTTGCATCAGGGTCATTTTTCAGTTCTTCATATCTTTTCATTAGTTTTTTGAATAAACCCTCTGGTACAGGATAAGGATCTACCTCATTTTTTGCACAGTAAAAATAGAAAAGCGCCTTTTCAAGCTCTGCAAGAGTTATATTATCCGCATTGCCTGTCAAATACTCAAATGCGTAAGACCACTGTTCTGACAATAATAAGAAATTCAGCGCCGAACCTTTAATGAAAACACCATCAATGTTATTTGAATTAAGTATTTTTTTACAAAATGACAGACAGCACCCCGAATCTTTAACTAATAAATTACTGAGACACTCTAACGCATCATCCTCTGGGTCGTTAAAAGAGTTAGCCTCTACATAGCCATTAGCCAGGTAACTTTCTAAACCTTCAATATCCTTTGTGGTACTATTCACATTTATCATTTGAATGCTCCCGTATTAACAGTTGAAAGTCTTTTCGTGCCATCAGGTAATATTGTCCATGTAGCATAAACCCTTACGTTACCGTTAGGCCCTGATACAACAACAGATGTTTTTCTATTTGCAGACGTAGCCCTGAGCTGAGTCCAATAACTTATCCATTATCATGCTGTTATTACTGGCAGTATTCACTATACCTGCTTGCTCTAATACACGAGCCATATCTTGAGAACGCTCAATATTATGGATTTGTTTTTCTAACACTTCCATCCTTTTAGCATTATTTGGATCTTTTGCAAATTCTTTTTGGCTGCTAATTTTTGCATCTTTTAAAGAATTATATTCTATTTGCAAAGACTCAAGGTCACCAGAAGCTTTACCACGCATATATAGTTCAATCTTATCGACAGGTATTTTAGCATCACCTTTTACAGCCGTGATGTGATTTTTCCCATTTGCATCTGGGAGTGAGCTAACCTCGAAACTATTAGACAAGCGTTGTTTACCAGCCAGAACTTCTATCTTACTGGCCGCCGCAGCACCTATTACTGGTGCCATCGAAGCCGCTACAACCTTCATTCCATCATAAGTTTCAACGTATGCCTCTGCCGTCGCCTTATCGACCCCAAACTGCACTATGGCATAGTTCACCATCGCATCCTTCACCTGCTGCTGATTTTGCGCATCAACACCGGTGATATCGAGCAGGTTAACTATCTGGCCATAAGCATCTGCGTACTGCTGGCTGGCCTTTGAATTATAGTTCCCGGTATTTTCGTACTCTCCTCTTGCTTTAATCACATCCAGCCTGGCAGTGGCGCAGGCTGAACTGGCTGCATTGCCATTGCCGCAGGCACTGATGACCTTCTGATCGCTGGTGATGTCTTTTTCGCGCAGATCATTAATGGTTTGCTGCGCTTTTTCACGTACAGCCTGATCTTTGCTGTTGAGCTTCTGTTTAGCTATTTCAAGCTCTGTCTTATCCGATACGCTGAGGAAGTTATTCTCAACAACAACTTAGAATCCTTTTAATTTCAATAACCGAGCTATCCACATCCCACCACCGACAAAGCTTCCGACACTGAGACTAATCTTACAGAGTAGCAATATATTTTCCATAGTGAAATTAATTGGTATCCCTTTGAAAAAGAAGAACAACAACTCCCCTGCTACGTATAAAGTAATTGATGTCAAAAAAATGGACACAATACTTAATGCGATAAAAAGAGGCAGGTGCAGAAACTTATTTTGCTTTCTCATTTTTTGCGATCCTCCTGAGAGGATTTCTGCTCTATATACTTCCCGCTAAGTTCAGATCCCACGCTACCACCGATATCGCCAGCTATACCTGGAAAATAGCTAGGTGTCATTTCTTTTGAAAGCCCAAGCTCTCCTTTCACTTCAGTAAACTGCCTCAGAGCAGGATTAAACTTAGGATCCCAACCACCTTTCCACCAGTTAACACCAGAATTAACGCCCCATGAGACCCCTTTACCGATGCCATAGCCAATACCCGAACCGGCCCCATTGATTAGCGCCCCCGACAGCGGGTCTTTGTTGTCAATCCAGTTACCCAGCGCACCACCTGCGGCATTCCAGCCGACTGTACCTGCCAGGCCATTCCCCATACTGAATACATTCACCCAACCAGCAATGGCTGCGTTTGCAGGGTCTATAGTACCATCAGCCAGATAACTGATACCGGCATTCGCACTTGCTCCCAGTCCCCACATAGCCTGAGCACCACCAGGAAGCAGAGCCACTGTACCTGTTGCCAGAGCAAGTCCTACCGCATCCCGTTCATTTTTAGCCTTATGGCATGCGGCTCCATCAGGATTATCAGAACAGCTCGCCATATCGAGCCCATGCTGACGTATCCATGCAGCCTGAGCATCTTCACTACCACCGAGTAAATTATTCTCAACTGAATTTTTACCAGACTGCGCCCCTGTTGTCGTGCTTTTCGAATCCCCCCCGGCCAGATTACCTGCCAGCCCGGATGCAATAGTCGCAAGATTGCTGACTAACTGCCTGTCACTTTCATCCAGTTCGCTGACGCGCTTGCCCGGATACATCGTTTTCAGTATCGCATTAGCAGCAAGCTCTCCTGCCGCTGCGCCAGCCGCTCCGGCTGCTACATTGTTCCCCTGCATAGCCGCCGCAGCACCACCCAGTATCGCATGCGCGATGGCTTTAGCCGCGATATCATCCTCGCTGAGGCCCGCCTTATGGCCTATGATATTGGCAAGCTCCGGTGCCGATGCCCCCGCCAGCGCCGCGCCAATATTACCGCCAGCCAGCCCCTGCAGAGCGCCTACTGCAGCCTGAATACCCCGCTGCACGTCACTGCCCGTACCGTATTTCGTCTGCTCGGTTTTATATGCCGCTGAGTTCCGTAGTTGCGTCTGGTATCTTGCTTTTTCTTCATCACTGGCGTTCACATCCGGCTCAGGAATGCCTTCCTTTGCCAGTGCTTTTTTACCCGCGTTCAGGCCATTTATCTCACCTTGCGTCCGCGCGATATCCGCCGCCTGGTTACCTATCTGGGCTATCAGTTGCACTTCTTGCAGACGTCTCTGCTCTTTTTCCTTGTCAAAAATAGGACTGATGCTGCCGTTTGCATGCTCCGCATCCCGGCTCAGACCGGCGACATCCTGCTTCTGGTTTTCCGTGTCGCGAACAGTTAACGTCCCCTCACTCACCGCCGCCTGCGTTGTTCCTTCCGCATGCCCGCTGCTGCCACCTCCTGCAATCAGGGCGTTCGCCAGATTACCCGCGAACTGTTGACCAATACTGCCTCCCGTACTGATCCCTCCCCCCTGGTGCTCCACTTTGTAATCTGCCTGATTGTGGATATCGCCAAAGCCCAGCGTGCCCGTATCCAGACTGTTTTTATCCACTGAACCGGTAGAAGCAATGACCGCGCCATCCAGTTGGGTGTGCTTGCCCACGGTGATATCAAAGCCACCGTCTCCCGCGAATATCCCGCTCTGCTCCTGCACCGAGTCATAGTCGCTCTTCATCCTGTCGAGGCTGGCATTGATACTCGCAGAAGCCGTCCCCGCGCCGAAGGTATATCCCACTCCTCCGCTCACGCTGTTCTGTTTGCTATCGTAGTGGTCGCTGTCCTGCGTACTGGTAATCGTCAGATCGCGGCCTACATCTGCCGTCACTTGATTGCCGTTGACCTGCGCACCAGCAAGCGTAGTGTCCCGCCCGCTGTTTATCGTGACCTGATTACCCGCATCCACCGTGGTTTCATTCTGCCGGGTGCCGTTGCCTTTCTCACGCCCTTTACTGCTGTTGGCGTTCGCCGAGACGCTGATCCCCGCGCCACCAGAACCCACACCGATACCCACGCCAATACTGCCACCGCTGCTGCTGTTTTTACCGGTCGTCAGTTGCGTATCCTGCGAAGCGATAAGATTCACGTCACGTGTGGCATCCAGCACCACATCCTTACCGGCCTTCACTTCACTGCCTGCAATAGTAATATCGCTTCCTGTGGACGTGATATTGACGCTGTTGCCTGCGTTCAGAGTACTTCCCGTCGTTGAATCCTGCTCACTGTGGGAGGTCGATTTTGAGGACTGTGAGCCCAGAGAAGCACTGACACCTATCGTATTGGTATTGTCTTTAGCGGTCCCTTTCGCCTGATCCAGAGCCACAGCTTGCCCGGCCTGTACTCCGGAGAGAACTGCCTGCGTACCCTGCAGTGCCGCCAGTCGGGAATCGCTGCTTTGTTTTGCTCCCTGTGCTGCTGAAACCGCGCTGTTCACCGCACTGCCCGCAGCCCCCGACAGCGCCACCGTCAGTCCGCTGGTTTTCTGCTCAAACTTCTCATCACGTGTGCGTTTGTCATGACCCGGTTCAATAAGTACGCTGTCGCCGCGAACAGCAATATCTTTCTGGGCGATGATATCCGCGCCGCCGATATGTGCCTGCTGGCCTGCGGTGATACTGACGTTGCCCGCCGTTGAGCCGACAGTACTGAAGCTCTCGCTTTGGGTGGTGCCTTTTTCGCGCAGATCGTGCGTGGTTTTGCTGCTACCGATGGTGAAGCCGATCCCGCCTGACCCCATCAGGCCGCTCTTTTTAGTCTCTTTAAAGCGCCATGAGGTATCGGTATTGGTGGCGGCAACAATATCCACATTGTTGCCAGCCCCCAGCGCCACATTGCCGTCACCGGCAACGGCTGAGCCCTGTACCAAAATGTTATTCCCGGCGGTGACAGTCACATTGTTCCCACTCAGCAGCGCGCCTTTTTCCCGCGTAGCGCTGTCTTCTTCAATCGTATGGGTAGTCTTTTTACTGAGGAATCCTTTTTTGGTTTTCGTGGTTTCCTGGTAGTGATAATCGCTCTCTGTGGCGGTCTTGAGATTCACATCCCGGCCTGCCGTTACGCCGATATCGGCCTGTGCCGTAACATCTGCTGCCTGTGCGTTTACATCACGCCCGGCAATAATGACGGCGTCGCCGCCGCTGGCAATTTCCGTTCCCTGCTGGCGTACGGCGTCATTGACTACGGTTTTCTTCTTCGCACGATAGCTGTCGCCGTCGGTCGTTGCTTCAGCCAGCAGGTTGACATCTCGCCCGGCC
Source organism: Citrobacter sp. RHBSTW-01044 (assembly GCF_013781945.1). NCBI lineage: Bacteria > Pseudomonadati > Pseudomonadota > Gammaproteobacteria > Enterobacterales > Enterobacteriaceae > Citrobacter > Citrobacter sp. RHBSTW-01044. The sequence continues at coordinate 3,796,330 of NZ_CP056180.1, forward strand.
AGCAGACCGACATCATTCTCCGCAGCCAGCCCAGCCGCATGGGAATTAATATCCTGACCCGCTTTCAACACCAGATTGTCACCCGCTGAAACGGTAGTACGGGAAAGCCCGGTGCTGTGCGATTCACTGCCCCCGTTACGGCTACTTTGCTGAGTGGTAGCCGCATTCAGATTGAGATCGTTACCCGCTGTTAGCTGAGCATTCCCTCCCGCTTTAACATCGCTGGCGGTGATATTGAGGTTATTCCCGGCATTGATACCGAGGTTACCGCCCGCGCTGATGGCGCTACCCTGCCAGTCCACTGACGACCGACCAGTCTCAGTTATCCAGCGTCCGGAGCGACTCCGGGCATCGTTAATCTGGTTGGCATTTACCGCAATATCCCCCCACGCATCCATCAGCAATGAGCCGCCTGCAGAGAGATTCGCGCCAGTAACAGTGATATCTTTGCCTGCCGAGAGCGACAATCCGTCCTGCGCGGTTATCGATGCCGTAGACCCCAGCAGAGTATCTTTAAAGCTCACATTGCGGTATTTGTCCCTGGCACTCACATCAATCTGTTCCGCCAGCGTCAGATTATTGATGTTGCCGCCCAGGCTTTCCAGCGCTACCGTTTTTCCGCTGATGGCGGAGCTGACGTTATTGATATCACCAATCGCGCTCAGGTCGAGGTTGCCCCCGGCCTGCATCAGACCATTGTTAAGGTTGTTAATACTGTTTTGGCTGTCGAGAGTGAGGTCGTTTCTCGCCAACAGCGTACTGCCGGAGTTGGTGATATTCCCGCTGGTAAGCTGAACATTATTCCCGGCAATGACGCTACCGTTGTTCACGGTGATATCTTTCGGCGAGAGATACAGCTTCGGTATCATTACCGTCTCACCGTTGACGGTGGCGGCTTCCCACCACAGCATGCTGTGCTCAAGGGACGCTATCTGATCTGCCGTCAGCGCCACCCCAAATTTCAGTCCCAGCGACTGCTGAGTGCTTGCAGCGCTATCCATCAGATAACGCATCTGGTCAAGGTCAGAACCAATGCCGTTGATGTATCGACTTCCCGTCTTATTCAGCACGGCGTTACTAACATAGCGGGTATCGAACGCCGCATCACCGAGGAAACGGTAGTCATATTCAGGGTTCAGTTTGAGACGATCGAGCATATAGGCCGATCCCAGGAACTGGATTTGATCGGTATACGCAATATTGGTTTCACGCGGCGCTTCGCCAGGTTTGATACCCAGCATTGCATTCAAATCACCAAACAGGCTGGGATCGAGCTGACCAAGACCATTCAGTTTCGGGTTAACGTTGATCAGATACGGGCTTTTCGGATCGTCAGAGACGACGAAATACCCGTTCTTTCCGGAAGGCAACGGATAAGCGCTGGTATCCACCGTTTTGCCCTGATTTATCCCGGCGGCATTCACGCCCTTCTCGCCTGGGTTAATCAGGCCATTGAGTTGGCCGAGGCTGGCGTTACCTTTCTGCGTGGTAGAAACAGGGTTGAGCGTAGCGTCTGATACGCCGCTGCTTTCCAGCGCGCCGCCGCCGTTAATCTTCTGCAATACGTCATGCAGTCGATCGTTCCACTGTGGAGAGCTGACACTTACCGTGTCATTGCTTGCCAGCGCCTGCTTTTGCACCCCATTATTGATGGTTTGGTTGCTGAGGGTGTTGAGGGTAGGGGTAACGATGGTATTTATCACTCCCCCCGTATTAGGAGTGGTACTGGTATTGCTAATATCTTGTGAAAAAACTGCCTGAATTTTTCCGCCCGACTGGATTACTGAGCGATAAATCGTTGCACCCGAAGCTTCTTCTCGGTCCTTCCCTTGTGCGATGTAATGAATTGGAGTCTTTCTATAGCTATCAGCTTTTACTGACGCAGCAGGCGTTTCCCATTTATTACCTTGCTGGTCAGCAGCATACGTCCGATATCGGGTAACTGTACCGTCTGTCCAAGACTGATTTTGCAGGGTTGTACCCGAAAGGTGCATGTCCCCGCCAGCCAGCAACGTACTGGCATTATTTTCCAGATGTCCCGCCTGAAGGACCATTCCACGAGATGAACTGATGCGCCCGGCCCCACCGCTGGCAGAGACAGAAAGGGTTGCGCGTGAGACTGCAATCTCCTTCGTCGGACTGTTTTTCATCGCCTTAGGAACAGCTATGTCGTAACAATCAGGACTCGCGCCGTGCCCCGGACTCCCTCCACCGCTGCAGGATCGGTTAACAATGTAACCATAGTCAGTTCCCAGTTTTAGCTCAGAAAGAGGAATATCTGCAAAACTCTCATTCAGCCAGGCATACTGTTGTGTTAGATCTTCAATTTTGCCGTTACTTAACACCAGCCCATCCCGCTGATTCAGCAGATGCCCGGTTTTGATGGTGATATCACCGTTCTGGGTTTCGATATTACCGGAGGTGTTGACCACTTCGCTGTTGGCATTTCCCGCCGCATCTCGCTGCATCCACAGATTGTTTCCCGCGAGGATATCGCCGCGCTGGTTGGTAATGGTGTTAGCATATAGCGCCAGATTATTTGCCGCGTACAACAGCGCCGTATTGACGATGGCACCCGGTGCATTGAGCGTCAGAGAGCCACGCGTTCCGGTGAAACCAGAGACTGAAATATTACCGCGACTGGTCAGCGTAATATCGCCGCCGCCCTGTAACGTTCCGGCGGTATTGAGCGCTACGCTGTCGCCGCTGAGATAACTGGCGCCGTTGCCAGTGGTGATTTGTCCATTATTGCTGAGCTGTCCGCCCGCCGTCAGGTTGAGCGATTGCCCCTGAAGCACGCTACGGTTGTCGATAGCGCCATCGCTGGTAATGGTCAGCGTTTTACCCGCGGCAAAAACGCTTTGCACAGTAAAGTCATTCACCAGTTTCAGCGTCAGATTACCCAGCGCAACCACTTGCCCCAACGTACCCAGCCCGTGACTTTCAACGGACAGATCGCCGCCGCTGAACAGTTTCCCTGCCGCATTCTGATTAATCTGGCTGGCATTAACACTCAGTTGCGAGGTGCCCAACAGCGTACCGTTATTTGTCAGTTGCGTGTATTTCACCGCCAGTTGACCGGCCTGCGCGGTTCCCAGGTTGGTAAAACTGGTCCCTGCAAGCGTGGCGCTGTCAGCCAGCCAGTTCCCGCTATTGGTGGCCGTTGCTGCATTCAGAATGAGGTTTGCCGCCTGTAACCAGCCTGCGCCGGAATACTGCGGCGTGGTCAGCTTCATTCCCGCGCCAGAAAGCAGTTTGCCGTCATTGAGTGCGCGAGTTGTGGCGTTAAGATGGGTCTCTCCACCGCCCTGCATTAAACCGTAGTTGGACAGCACTGGCGTAGAAAGCGTCAGCCCCTGGCGGCTGACAATCTCCCCGGAAGCCTGGTTTATCAAATCACCGCTCAGCGACAGCGTTGCGCCATTATCCCCTTGCAGTCGTCCGCTGTTGGTCAATGCGCCGGTCGTCATGCCCAGCGTCGCCCCCTGAATTTTGCCCTCATTGGTGACTGACGCCGCAGTCAGATCCAACGCGCCCCCGCTCAGCATACTGCCCGCTTTCTGCTGCCTGACCGCGCCGTTCATGGCAAGCGTAAACGCATTTACGCCGCTAATCGCCGCACTGTTATCAAGGGTTGTCCCCTTCAGCGTAAGATTTTTCGCCGTCCATTGCCCGGCGTTAGCCAGAGAAAGCGCCTGTAGCGTCGCGTTACCAAGGGCAGTAATTTTACTGCCCGCCGCAGACGTCAGGTTATTTGCGAGCGTAAGCTGCAGAGCGTCGGCGCTTTGTATTGCCCCGTTGTTTGTCAGCGTTTGCGCATTGAGCAGAACAGACTGCCCTTGCCACACGCCGTTATTCGTCACCTCGCCAGAAGAGAGTTTCAGCGTCCCCTGCGTCAGCAGTGAACCACCTGCTGCGTTAATCAATTCCTGTTGCGGTGAAGCCATCGCCATGCGCGCCATCAGACGCTGACGCGCCTCTAGCGTCAGGCTTTGCAGACCGGTCAGCGTACCCTGATTGTGGATCCGGTTTTGCTGCAGGGTCAGGGTATTTCCCTGTACCGTGCCACTGTTATTAAGCTGCACGCCGTCTAGCGTTACGTCGCTTTCGCTGAGCAGCTTGCCGCTGTTATCAAGCTGCTGCGCGGTCAGTGACATTCCGCCATGACTCATCACTTCGCCTGATGTAGTAAGGCCGTTGTTTACATCAGCCGTCAGATTACCCAGGCTTATCAGCGATCCTTTGTGCAGCCAGTCATCTGCGGTCAGCGTAAGTTGCTGCCCCTGCAGCGTTCCCTGCGTCGTGATAGTGCCGGCATTGACGCTCAACGCGCCGCCGCTCAGCGTACGGGACGTAATGCCCGTCGTGAGCACATCGCCAGCCAGCGTAAGCCCATTCGTCCCCTGCCACAGGCCTGTATTGTTTAACGTCGAGGCTGCAAGTGTCAGCCTGTCACCGGTAATACGCCCGGCGCTGTTGATATCATCAGCCGTAAGCGTCAGTGCGCCGCCACTTTGAATGTGTCCGGGGTTGGTAAGTCGCCCGGACAGCTTGCCTTCCAGGCCATGCAAACCGTTAAACACGCCGCTGTTATTCAGCGAGTCGGCAGTGAATGTCAGGGTATCGCCTTGCAGTACGCCGGCGTTTTCCATCGCACCGGAATGCACCAGCAGCGCATTACCGGCCAGCCATTTACCTGCGGTATCCGTGATGAAGGTATTCGCAGAAACCGAGGTATTGTCGTTGCTCTGTACCAGACCGCTGTTACGGATTGATTTTCCATCCAGAGTGACACTTTTCGCCGCCAGCGTACCGCGGTTATCCAGGGATGCAGTATTCATCGACGCCCCCTGTTTCGCCACCATACTCCCCTGGTTTTCAACCGAGTTCGCCAGCGTCAGGTTCAGGGAATCGGCCTGAATATCACCTGCGTTAATTAATTTGCTGCCGCGCAGTGTGAAGTCGGTATTTGTCAGCAGCAGACCGTGGTTTTCCAGCGTGTCTAGGCCTAAATCCAACCCCGCGCCGCTAACCAGTTGTCCCTGCTGACCATTGAACATATTGCGGGTGGTGAGTTGTAGCGCCGAATTACCCTGCACAATGCCGTTATTCACCAGCTCCGGTGCGGAAATGCTCAGGGATTTTGCAGCAATCATTTCGTCGTTAAACAACTGTGCCGCAGCCAACTCAAACAGGTTGAGACTGCGCAGCGATCCCTGATTATCCAGTCGCCCGTTAGCCTTAATCTTCAGACTGTCCAGTGCCTGAACGCTGCCGCTATTGCGCAGGTTATCCAGTCTAATCGCCGCGGTACGGCCCTCTAGTTGGCCATCATTTTCAAAACGCTTTCCGCTGAGCTGTAGATCTTCACCGCTGGTCACCTGCCCACCAGCAAGGTTTGTAAAGCGATTCCCATCCCAGGCGAGCGCCTGATTCCCCTGCAGGATCCCACTGTTGCTGAGATCGCCGTATAATGCCAGCACCTTCGCTGCCAGCATTCCGCTGTTATTCACGCTGGCGGCATGCACGGTCATACCTTGTTGACTGAGTACTTTTCCCTGGTTAGTGAACGCGTCGTGTACTGTTGCCGTTACCCCCGTTTCTCCCAACGCATTACCGCTATTTTGCCACGTATTTGCTTCCAGATTCAGCGTACCGCCCTGCAGCAAGCCAGTGTTGTGGAGAGTCTGATTCTTAAGACTTAATTCACCCACCGACAACACATTACCTTCGTTATTCACGTCCTGACTGTTCAGTGCGAGCGTATCGGCGGCCATGAGTCCGAGGTTATCTGTCTGCTGTCCGTGAACAGATAATGACGTGTCAGCCAGCAGGCGTCCCGCGGCTTCGTTTTTTATCGTCGCATATTCACTTTGCAGATTAACGCCGTTAATTTCTCCGCCGTTAACCAACTGGCGACCGTTGAGGTGCAATGAACCGTCGGTTGTAATCAACCCATGGTTAGCCAGATACGGTATATCCAGCGCTAGAGATGCTTTGCTGTAGAGTGAGCCGCCGCTGAGGTTTTCCAGTCTGTCGGTATGCAGGTTCAGCGCGGTGTTGCCCTGCATCAGACCGCTGTTCACGACATGCTGACTCTGGAGAGTTAACGTGTCGGCGATCAGAGAGCCGCTGCTGGCGAGTCCATCAGATGCAATAATCGAGATGCGTTCGGCGCTGGCGCTACCGCTATGGGTCAGCGTTGTCCCACTGAGCGCCAGAGTATCGGCCAGCAGCTCTCCATGGTTATCAACTGACTGCTGCGCGCTGAAACCGACGCGTTCCCCAGTGGATTTCCCGCCATGACTGAGCCTGTCAGCCGTCACATCCAACGAACCTTTAGCCGCCTGTACGCCGTTCAGCGTCACGTTGTTGCCCGTAATCGCAAGGTCCAGACCGCTCTGCAAATGACCGTCTTTGCCAGTAGTCAACTGCTTTGCGTCGACATTAAGCGCACCAGCGGCATTAACCTGACCGTTCAGATTAAGGTTTTGCGTAACGTTTAACTGTATGTCCTGTTGCCCGGCGATCAGCGAATCTTTCGCGGTGGTGAGGTTTTCAGCATTGACCGTTACCCCCTGGTTGCCAGAGAGGACGCCATGTTGTTCAACTGTCGCGGCCTGCACCGTTAATGTGCCATCAGAGAGCAACTTTCCACCATTACTCAGCGTGGCATCAGCCCGGATATCCGCATCGTTTTTCGCGCTCAGGATCCCCTGTTGGTTCAGCGCTACCGTTTGTACTGAAAGCTGGCCGCCGCTCGCCAGCGTACCCATATTATCCAGCGCCCCGCTGTTGACCGATACGCTGTTACCCTGCATCAGACCTGCGTTGTTAAGGCTGCTGACAGAAACATCAAGACTGCCATTTGCAGCCAGTTGACCACCATTAACGAGGTGCCCACCAGAAAGGGACAACGCGCCTCCCGCATTGACCTGTCCCTGGTTGTTCATGTCGCTACCGGTCAGGCTTAATGCGCCCTTCGCATCGGCACGACTGGCGTTATTCAGAGCTATGCGCTGTGCCTTCAGCGTTAATCCGTTACCTGCTGAGAGCAATCCCCCATGCGCCGACAGTTCGCCTTGACTGTTAAGGCTGACATCAGTATCACTCCCCAGCGTGGAACGGGTCAGCGCCAGCCCATTAGTACCCGTAACATGCATTTTTTCTTTACTGGTCAGGCTGCCGTCGGTGATTTTCAGCGAACCGTCACTGCGCAGTGAGGTGTTTTTCTGGCTAACCAAAGTGGTTGCCGCAATGGCTACATCCTGTTTAGCAGCCACCTGCAACTCGCCAGCTGCAGCAACCCCGCCCCCCTCGATCGTCACCTTGCCATCGCTGCCCAGTTGCACGCCTGCGCCGCTGGAGAGATTTGCATTCTGTAACGCTAACGCCCCGGTGCTGTTGATGACCATCCCGCTTCCGGTCTTATGACTGCCGGTCAACGTGACGCCTTCGCCACTGGCGGATAGACCACCATTTGCCAGACTGTTGCCGATCGTTAATTTCCCGTTAGCATTGAGGGTGATATCACCCTGACGGGCATTCAGATTCCCGAGGTTGACCCCCAGCCCTTTCTCGCTGGAGACCAGATGAATTCGATTAGCATACATGCCGCCTAACGCACCGGTGTCTACCGCAATTTTCGGTGCTTCCCCTTCGCCATTCAGCGGGCTCACCTGGCCATTCGCCGCCACGCGATTCGCGCCGGCGATAACCGTCAGATCCTTGGCGTGCAGCGCAGCATTAATTTCCGTGGCACGGGCAATAATCGACACCGCATCGCTCTGACTACCATCCAGCCCCTTACCTTCTATGGTAATGCTGCCCTTGCTTACATCCAGCGACTGTAGGTTGCCGTTGGCATCCAACACGGGTTTACCGGTGGTCAGCGTGGCGTTAGGCGTGTTGATAAATCCACAACCATTACAGGTAATGCCATAGGGGTTGGCAACCATGACGTTGGCAGCTTTCCCCGCGACTTCGGTATAGCCCTGAAGCTGCGAACGGTTAGCGCCGGTAACTTCGTTGATGATCCCTGAAGCTTCCTTTCCCGGTTGCAGGTTCGGGTTATTCTGGATGATGCCGCCGAGCTGGGTCTGGGTAAATTGCCCGGTCGCGTTGTTGAGGATCAGCCCCTCTTTTCCCACGTTGTAGTCGTTATATTTATTGTGTGAAATCCCGGACTGGTTCGGCGTGGCAATATTCACCACCGGAACACCATTGGCGGCTTTATCCATCTGCGTATTGCCTTCAGGCGTGATGGCGGCAGCCATCGCTGGGAGCAGTGGTTGGGTAGCCAACAGGAAACTCAACATGCCACTTAGCAAACGCTGGGAAAAACGAACCTGATCCTTTTTCATCACCCTTATTCCTTAAAATGCCACCGCAACGCGGTAATACACATTGAGATGATCCGGCGCCAGCCAGTCCGGATAGTTAACTGGCGTTCCTACGGTAAACTGACTGGAAAACCAGCGCCCTGAACTGGTTAATCCCAGCGCAGCCCCCCACAACGTGCCGGAGGCATAGCTATCAACGTTATCCTGTTTCAGCCAGCCGCCGTCGAATGCCGCTATCGCGCCAATCTGTCCCAGCACCGGCAGCGTAAATAGCGAATAATTCACTTCATTGCGCCAGTAGCCGCCGTTATCTCCAGAAATGTACTGTTCTTTAAAACCGCGAACGGAGGTTTCTCCGCCCAGCGTCAGGCGTTCACTTCCATAGAGTCGGTCTGGAGACCATTGAAAATACACGCTGCTTAGCCACCACAGTTTCTCTGCCAACGGGCGCTGGAAACTACCGCTGACGCTCCATTTGCGAAATTCCGCCCTTGGCACATCACCCTGTTTATCGTTGTCATCCTCTGCGCCAAACCATGGCACGCCCTGGGTGAATGAAGGGTTAAACGTCGCAACGCCGGAAGCAATTTTTTGCGTATGGTTGATGCCCAGCGAAACGCTGGAAAGCTTGCGACTACTGGTTTCCAGCAGGATATCATTCAATTTGTTACGGTTAATTCGATGCGTCAAACCCAGCGATGCAGCGGTTTTGACATCACCATTGCGAAACAAAACCCAGGATCCGTTCAGACGATGGGTTTCGCTATCTCCGGTGGAACGCCAGGCATAACCATTGTTATCAATCGTGCTGAGGTAGTTACTCCAGCTGTAGTTGTAATCAAGCAGTCCGTAGCCGTAAGGAATACTCACGCCGGCCGCAAAGTTCTGCGCATCTTTGCTGCTGGAAAAATCGCTACTGCGTCCGCCGCTAATAAACCATTTATCCGCCAGGCCGAGCATGTTATTGAAAAATAGCGCACCACTGAGCTGTCCGGTTCCGGTGCTCTTTTGTCCACTGTTATCAAAACTAACTGAGCCATTGAGTGGAAATTCAGGCGTGGCGGTGAGGTTAACTATTGAGAACCCCTGCTGACTGCCCGGCAAAATTTCAATTTCCACCGGCGTCTGGCGAACCCGGTTCAACTGCTCCATCCCCTGTTCAATGTCACGCAGATTGAGAATTTTTCCTTCCATTCCGGGAAAGGTCATCAGCAGAGTGCGCGATGGGACGCCTTCCAGACGTATTTGCTGCAATTTACCCTCAAGCACCGCAATGTGCAGCACCCCGGATGAGAGATCCTGTTCGGTTAAAAAGGCACGACTGGTGATGTAGCCTCGACTGATATACCAGTCGGAAATTGCATTTGTCAGTTCCGTAAGGCGGGGAATATTCAGGCATTGATTCACCCATGGCGCGGTAAGCTTTGCCGAGGCAGCGGCGGACAACTTCGTTGCGCCGTCAATATCAATACGCGAAATCATAAAACACGGCCCTTCAGTCTGGGCTGGCGTTTTCGGCGTTACGGTTTCGGGTAGCGTAACGCTACGCTCCAGCTCTTCACGCTGGCGCTGGTTTTCATTAAGTCGCTGCTGCTGTTGCTGCTGAATGGTATTCCGATCCGCAGGAGAGAGTGGCGCCGCAGAAACAGTTGTGAACGGCAAAATTAACATCCCAATTAATATTGCCAACTTTCTTTCATCCCTGAACTTCACCCCACCCCCCATAAAAGTACGAAAGCGAACTTGACTGTAAAGCACAGCCGATCCTTGTAAAAAAGCACAAAATGTAAACAAAAGTAAAGACATTAAGTGCTATTTCACTTCATTCCAATTGCATTTTAGGATTTCTTATGCTCTTAAGTTAAATTATTCTTACTCTGTTGACCTAATCCCATCGCAAATCGCCCATTTACCCACATTAACGATCTGGACAATACGCTACGATGACGCCACTCGCATCGTGCTAACAGACACACCTCCCCGGCACTAAATAAGCGGAATCCGCAATACCTGGAAATTGTACTATTATCGCTTAACTTAATTGTCGTAAAGTAATAGCGTTAAAAAACATGGAATAATTAGAAATGAATACCAGCATAATTAAACCTTCCGCGATCGTTCTTTTCTTCCTTATTCTGGCAATACTCAATGGTTTTATTGCAACCCTGGGTTTATTCTTGTCGATTTATACCCTGTGTAAATTTCGTTCCGACGAATACAGCCCATATCAGTATTTTTTAGCAACCAACTCACTCATTTGACAATTATGCCTTTTGTTTTAATAGGGCTCACCAAAGCAGAAGGGAAGGAAGAGAAGGGAACGCTTAACGTTTAGAATTTAGCCACGTTTTTGCGCCAGCCAGATGGTATGCCCGGCGCAGTGCGGATCTTCCATCACCATCTCTACCACCACAAAACCGTGCGCTGACAGCAATGCGCGGTATTCATCCGGCGCGAGGCTGGCGTGAAACAGCGGTTCGCACTCAAATTGCCCCATCGCGATACCGTTTTCCGTCCCGCTGGTAAACATCAGCGCGCTGCCGGGACGGCTGAGTCGGTCAAAAATCGGGAACATCTTTTGCTGATCCTGCTGAGTTAAATGGAAAAAGCTGTCCCAGGCGATCAGACCATCGAAAGTCTCGTTAAGTCCCAGCTCGCGCATATCCTGCTCCAGCCAGCGCTGTGCGGGAAAAGTGTGCCGGGCCCGCGCCAGCATCGCCGCAGAACCATCAATTCCCGTAAGCTGAAAGCCTTGCTGAATAAAATAACCAGCAATCGGCTGACCGTTGCCGCAGCCAATATCCACAATGCTGCCCTGTCCGCCCATCACGGTGATGAACTTATCCAGCCAGCTTTTCTCGAACAGTGCGCGTGAACGCTGGCTGGCAAAGGCCTCCGCATGACGTTGGTAGATGGACAGAATGTTGTTTGCCGCAGAGTCGCTCACGATGTCCTCACTTTTTTATGCTGTTAAGCATCACGACGATAAATCCTCCAGCACACGATCTGCAACCCTGGAATGCGCCTCGCAGAACCAATGCGCAAATACCCCAAAACCGTCCCGCTGTGGCATCATAGCGCGCAGATAACGTCATGACAGGGGTGATAAACGTGAAACCGGTAACGCTATACGATGTGGCAGACTATGCAGGAGTCTCTTACCAGACCGTCTCGCGCGTCGTGAATCAGGCCAGCCACGTTTCCGCAAAAACCCGACAGAAAGTTGAGGCCGCGATGGCGGAGCTCAATTACATCCCCAACCGTGTCGCACAGCAGCTGGCGGGCAAACAGACGCCGCTGATTGGCGTCGTGACGGCGAACCTTGCCCTGCACGCCCCCTCGCAAATCGTTGCCGCCATAAAATCCCGCGCCGACCAGTCCGGGGCCTGCGTGGTGATCGCCATGGTCGAACGTAGCGGCGTTGAGGCATGTAAAGCCGCAGTCCACAACCTGCTTTCTCAACGCGTAACCGGGCTTATCATCAACTACCCGCTGGATGAAGAAGACGCCATTGCCGTGGCTGCCGCCTGCGGTACGGTGCCGGTGCTGTTTCTCGATGTCTCAGATCAAACGCCAATTAACAGCGTGATTTTCTCCCATGACGACGGCGCACGTCTCGGCGTTGAACATCTGGTGCAGCATGGGCATCAGCGTATCGCCCTGCTGAGCGGGCCACACACTTCGGTTTCGGCAAGGCTTCGCCATGCGGGGTGGCATAAATATCTGGCGCACTACCAGCTGCAACCCACCGCGGAGCTGGAAGGCGACTGGAGCGCGATGTCAGGTTTTCAGCAAACGCTGCATATGCTTAATGGTGGTAATCTCCCCACCGCCATGCTGGTCGCTAACGATCAAATGGCGCTGGGCGCGATGCGGGCAATCAGCGAGTTCGGTCTGCGGGTGGCGGTTGATATCTCGGTGATTGGCTACGATGACACCGAAGACAGCGCCTGCTACATCCCACCACTGACCACCATCAGGCAGGATTTTCCGTTACTGGGTGAAACCAGCGTAGACAGACTGCTGCAACTTCCCCGTGGGACCTCAAGCGTGGGCAACCAACTGCTGCCCGTAACCCTGGTTAAGCGCAATACGGTTCTGCCTCCCGATACGCAAACCCTCTCACCCCAGGTGCTGGCCGACTCACTGATCCAGCTAGCGCGGCAAGTTTCGCAGCTCACACCCAAATTGTGAACGCATAACAATTGTGTGAGTCAGTTCACTCATTGAGCGCCCCATCCTTTACAGTGGGGATCGCTTATTCGTATTTTGATTGAAATTGTGAGCGAATAACAAATTCAAACAGGATACCGTTATGAACCTGAACACAGATTCACTCTCCGCTGTACTGGCCCGCCGTGACTGGGAAAATCCCGGCGTCACGCAGCTCAACCGCCTGGAGGCGCACCCGCCGTTTTGTAGCTGGCGCTCAGCGGATGATGCGCGCACCAATCAGCGATCAACTCAGTTACGCTCGCTGAATGGCAAGTGGCTGTTCGCCTGGTTTTCCGCGCCTGAGGCCGTGCCGGAAAGCTGGCTGACGAGCGATCTGCCACAGGCTGATACTATCAACGTCCCCTCTAACTGGCAGATGGACGGTTACGACGCGCCAATTTATACCAACGTCACCTACCCGATCCCGGTTAACCCCCCGTACGTTCCAGCGCAGAATCCGACAGGATGTTACTCGCTCACATTCAGTATCGAAGACGCGTGGTTAGATGAAGGTCAGACGCGCATTATTTTTGACGGGGTGAATTCCGCGTTTCATTTGTGGTGCAATGGTCGCTGGGTTGGCTACGGTCAGGACAGCCGCCTGCCGTCTGAATTCGATCTTAGCGATTATCTGCTGCCAGGAGAAAACCGCCTGGCTGTGATGGTGCTGCGCTGGAGCGACGGCAGTTATCTGGAAGACCAGGACATGTGGCGCATGAGCGGGATCTTTCGCGATGTATCTTTGCTGCATAAGCCCACTACGCAAATCCGCGACCTGCGCATTAACACCCGTTTTAACGACGATTTCAGCCGCGCCACGCTGGAAACAGAAGTCAGAGTGGCGGACAACGAGAGCGAAGATTTACGCGTCACCCTGCAATTGTGGGACGGTGAAACGCTCACTCACGAAACGACTTCCCCGCTCGGCAGCGAAATTATTGATGAACGCGGCGCTTATCATGATCGGGTTACCCTGCGTCTGAACGTCGAAAACCCGGCGCTGTGGAGTGCCGAAACGCCTAATCTGTACCGCGCTGTGGTCCAGTTACGTACCGCTGACGGAGTGCTGATTGAAGCGGAAGCCTGTGATGTCGGCTTTCGTCAGGTTCGTATTGAAAACGGCCTGCTGTTACTCAACGGTAAGCCGCTGTTGATTCGCGGCACCAACCGTCATGAGCACCATCCGGTCAACGGTCAGGTGATGGACGAGGCGACGATGGTGCAGGATATTCTGCTGATGAAGCAGAATAACTTTAACGCCGTGCGCTGCTCCCATTACCCGAACCATCCATTGTGGTACACCCTGTGCGATCGCTACGGCCTGTATGTGGTCGACGAAGCCAACATTGAAACCCACGGCATGGTGCCGATGAATCGCCTCACCGACGATCCCGCATGGCTGCCAGCCATGAGCCAGCGCGTCACGCGCATGGTGCAACGCGATCGCAACCACCCGAGCATCATCATCTGGTCACTGGGCAATGAATCCGGGCATGGCACCAACCATGACGCGCTCTACCGCTGGATAAAATCAGAAGATCCGTCCCGCCCGGTACAGTATGAAGGCGGCGGCGCAAATACCACAGCGACCGACATTATTTGCCCAATGTACGCCCGCGTCGATCAGGATCAGCCCTTCCCCGCGGTACCCAAATGGTCGATTAAAAAGTGGCTGTCGATGCCCGGCGAGCAGCGTCCGCTGATCCTCTGCGAATACGCCCACGCCATGGGCAACAGTTTTGGCGGCTTCGCCAAATACTGGCAAGCGTTCCGTCAATTTCCGCGCCTACAGGGCGGGTTTGTCTGGGACTGGGTAGATCAGTCGCTGATTAAATATGATGAGAACGGCAAGGCATGGTCTGCCTACGGTGGTGATTTTGGCGACACGCCTAACGATCGTCAGTTTTGCATGAACGGCCTGGTGTTCGCCGATCGCACCCCGCATCCGGCATTATACGAGGCCAAACATGTGCAGCAGTTTTTCCAGTTTACGCTGCTGCCGGGACCCAAACGCCAGATTGAAGTAACCAGCGAATATCTGTTCCGCCACAGCGATAACGAAGTTCTGCACTGGTCGATTGCCCAGGATGGCAACCCGCTGGCCGCCGGAGAAATCGTGCTGGATATCGCCCCACAGAGTCGCCAGGTGATTACCCTGCCAGATGTCCCGATGCCGGAAACCGCCGGCCAGTTATGGCTAACGGTACGCGTAGAGCAACCTCAGGCCACCGCATGGTCAGATGCCGGGCACATTAGCGCCTGGCAGCAATGGAAGCTGGAAGAGAAACTCAGCCTGGCGCCACGGCCAACTGCCCGTACCGCACCACAGTTGAACGTGAGCGAAAACACCTTTACTGTTGAGATCAACGACAAGCGCTGGCAATTCGACCGTCAGTCTGGCCTGCTGACACAGTACTGGATTGGCGACGCAGCTCAGCTGTTAACCCCGCTTACTGACCAGTTCACCCGCGCGCCGCTGGACAACGACATCGGCGTGAGCGAGTCAACCCGCATCGACCCTAACGCCTGGGTCGAACGCTGGAAAGCCGCCGGTCATTATCTGGTCGAAGCAACGTTACTGCACTGTGCTGCCGACACGCTGAGCAATGCGGTACTGATCGCCACCGAACATGCGTGGCAGTATCAGGGCGAAACGCTGTTCGTCAGCCGAAAAAGCTATCGCATTGACGGCAATGGTGAGATGCAGATAACGGTGGATGTCGACGTCGCCAGCGGCACGCCACATCCGGCCCGCATCGGCCTGAGCTGCCAGCTGGCGCAGGTCGCTGAGCGGGTGAACTGGTTAGGTCTCGGCCCACATGAGAACTACCCGGATCGCCTGAGCGCCGCCTGTTTTGATCGTTGGGATTTGTCACTTGATGAGATGTACACCCCGTATGTTTTCCCTGGCGAAAACGGTCTGCGCTGCAACACGCGTGAGCTACGCTACGGCGCGCATCAATGGCGAGGGGACTTCCTGTTCAACATCAGCCGCTTTAGCCAGAAGCAACTGATGGAAATCAGCCACCGCCATCTGCTGCAACCGGAGGCAGGTACCTGGGTCAATATTGATGGCTTCCATATGGGCGTGGGCGGTGACGACTCCTGGAGTCCTTCCGTTTCACCAGAGTTCCTGCTGAGTGCCGGACGCTACCACTACCAGCTGGTCTGGGGTCAAAAATAATAATAATCGGGCAGGTTCCCCCCTGCCCGCATTCATCGTAAGGAAGTCCATTATGTATTATTTGAAAAACACTAACTTTTGGATGTTCGGCTTCTTCTTTTTCTTTTACTTTTTCATTATGGGTGCCTATTTCCCCTTCTTCCCTATCTGGTTACACGATGTAAACCATATCAGTAAAGGTGACACCGGGATCATTTTCGCCTGTATTTCACTATTTTCGTTATTATTCCAGCCTGTTTTCGGACTGCTTTCCGATAAGCTTGGCCTGCGTAAACACCTGCTGTGGGTAATTACCGGAATGCTGGTAATGTTTGCCCCATTCTTTATTTACGTCTTTGGCCCGTTATTACAGGTTAATATTTTACTGGGTTCGATTGTCGGCGGGATTTACCTTGGCTTTATCTACAATGCCGGCGCCCCGGCGATTGAAGCCTATATTGAAAAAGCCAGCCGCCGAAGCAATTTTGAATTTGGTCGCGCGCGCATGTTTGGCTGCGTGGGCTGGGCGCTGTGCGCCTCAATTGCCGGGATTATGTTCACCATCAATAACCAGTTTGTCTTCTGGTTAGGTTCCGGCTGTGCGGTCATTCTGGCATTGCTGCTGCTCTTTTCAAAAACAGAGGTCCCCTCTTCTGCAAAAGTTGCGGATGCGGTAGGCGCCAACAACTCGGCATTCAGTCTGAAGCTGGCGCTGGAGTTATTTAAACAACCGAAACTCTGGTTCCTCTCCCTGTACGTGGTCGGCGTTTCCTGTACGTATGATGTGTTTGACCAGCAGTTCGCCAACTTCTTTACCTCGTTCTTTGCCACCGGCGAACAGGGTACCCGTGTGTTTGGCTACGTCACGACCATGGGGGAATTACTTAATGCCTCTATCATGTTCTTTGCGCCGCTGATTGTGAACCGCATTGGCGGAAAGAACGCCCTGCTGCTGGCCGGTACGATAATGTCGGTGCGGATCATCGGCTCCTCCTTCGCCACCTCTGCGCTTGAGGTCGTCATTCTCAAAACGCTGCATATGTTTGAAATACCGTTTTTGATCGTCGGTTGCTTCAAATACATCACCAGTCAGTTTGAAGTGCGCTTCTCGGCCACAATTTACCTGGTGTGCTTCTGTTTCTTCAAACAGTTAGCAATGATTTTCATGTCAGTTCTGGCCGGAAAAATGTATGAGAGTATTGGTTTCCAGGGGGCGTATCTGGTGCTGGGGATAATTGCGCTAAGCTTCACGTTGATTTCCGTATTTACCCTAAGTGGACCGGGGCCGTTTTCTCTGCTGCGTCGTCGCGAAAGCGTCACGCTGTAAAAGCCTCTTTGCCGGATGCACCACTCACGTGGTTTATCCGGCCTACGATGTGCCATCCTCACACGATGAGTCCTGACCTGGTGGTTTAAGTTCCGAGGACAACACGCCGCTTTTTTATCGTTATGATAAAAAAGCGGCGAGAAGCCAGGTCATAGCATGAGCAAAAAGACGGTTGCGGTAACAACGCTCTTTATCAGCGTATTACTTACAGGATGTGGCAGCATTGATGCGCGCACGGCAGGCGAGGATTCAGATACGTATTACGTGGGTATGCGCCATGATATTGATAAACTAAAAAACCCGGGCGCTTACGATTATAACTATTTCGATTTAGCACTATTATTTGTTGATGTGCCGTTATCGTTCGTGGCCGATACGGTTTATGCGCCGTTTGATTACTATCACGGGCCGTATAAGAAAGTTGATTAACACGTAGGCCCGGTAAGCATTGCGCCACCGGGCATCACACGACGTTACTCCTCGATCGCCTGACGGATTTGCTGCAACGATGCGGGATCGTCAATGGTCGTCAGATCGCCAGGATCGCGGCCTTCGCAGATCGCCTGAATCGTCCGTCTGAGCATTTTGCCGGAGCGTGTTTTCGGCAGCTGCGACACAAACCAGACGTGCGCCGGACGACCAAAATTACCAATTTGACTGTCCACCAGCGCCATAATCGCCTTCTCTTCCGAATGGGCAATGTCGCTGTCTTCCAGACTGTCGCTCTGTTTTGGAATAACGAACGCGACCGCCACCTGCCCTTTCAGCGCATCCTTCACGCCAACTACCGCCACCTCGGCGACGTTTGGATAGCTGGAAATACTCTCCTCTATCTCGCGCGTCCCCAGCCGGTGTCCGGCCACGTTGATCACGTCATCCGTACGGCCCAGAATGAAGTAATAGCCATCGGCATCGCGAATACCCCAGTCAAAGGTGGCGTACACCAGGCGGGAAAACAGCGACCAGTAGGTATTCACAAACCGCGCGTCATCCCCCCAGATAGTCTGAATACAGCCCGGCGGCAGCGGCCCTTCAATCACCAGCATCCCCTTCTCGTTCGCCGCACAAGGTTCACCGGTCACCTCATTGAGCAACTGCACGTTATAGCCGTACATCGGCACGCCAGGACTGCCCAGCCGCGACGGTCGGTCGTCCAGCCCGCGGGCGATAGCCATAATCGGCCAGCCGGATTCAGTCTGCCAATAGTTGTCGATAACCGGGACGCCCAGCGTTTCCGTTACCCAACTGGCGGTCGGTTCGTCCAGCGGCTCACCCGCCAGATACAGCACCTCCAGCGAGGAGAGATCGTGATTGCGGATTTGCGCGGTTGGGAATTTTTTCAGCACGCGGATGGCGGTCGGGGCCGAGAACATCCGGCTGACCTGATACTTCTCAACAATTTTCCACCATACGCCGCAGTCCGGATACGTTGGCAGCCCTTCGTAAACCACCGTCGCCATCCCCGCCAGCAGCGGGGCATACACGATATAGGAATGCCCAACCACCCAGCCGATATCCGACGCGCAGAAGAACACGCCGCCCGCTTTGCCGCCGAAAATGGTGTCCATCGAGGTCGCCAGCGCGACCGCGTAACCACCAACGTCGCGCTGGACGCCTTTCGGTTTACCGGTTGTCCCGGAGGTGTAGAGAATGCAGGACGTTTCGTTCGACTCCAGCCAGACAACCGGCACCCGTGCGCCGAGATGCTGTTGGCGTAGCGCGGCAAAGTCGAGGTCACGCCCCTCCACCCGCGCCATTTTCGCCAGACCGCGGTCGACCAGCACCACATGACGCGGCTGATGCTGAGCCTGATCGATCGCATCATCGAGTAGCTTTTTATAGGGCAGGATCTTGCCGCCGCGCGCCCCGGCATCCGCCGAAACGATAACCACCGGTCGGGCGTCATCGATGCGCGCCGCCACGCTGTGCGAAGCAAAACCACCGAACACCACTGAATGGATCGCCCCAATGCGTGCGCAGGCCAGCAGCGTAATGTGCGCTTCGGCGATCATCGGCATATAAACCAGTACCCGATCCCCGCGCTGTACGCCGAGCGACAACAGCATCGCTGCCACAACATTCACTTCGTCATACAACTGACGAAAGGTAAACGTGCGTTCTTCTTCGGTTTCTGATGACACAGCAATCAGCGCCAGCGCCTCGGGCTGTTTCTCCAGCCAGCGGTCGATGGCGTTATGGCACAGATTGGTCGTCCCGCCGCAAAACCAGCGGGCAAACGGCGGATTGCTGTGGTCCAGTATCTGCGTATACGGCTGCTGCCAGTCAATACGCTGGGCCTGCTCGGCCCAGAACGACTCCGGCTGCGTAATAGAACGTTGATAAAACTCGCTATAAGACATAATGCTCTCCTGTTGAACTTACGCCTGATGAGTCGGGTTTCAGATAACAAACAAATCCATATACTCATTGACCGGCATCTGCTCCAGGCGAGTTCTGTCCAGGGAGACATCCAGAATGCGCTGCTGCTGACGGGTCGGGAACTGACGCGCCAGGTTGATTTTGAACTTCTCGACCAGCTTCGGCATCCCGTCGTTACGACGGCGCGCGTGGCCGATTGGGTACTCCACCACCACTTCTTCAAAACGTGAGCCATCGGTGAATTCCAGGGTGATGGCATTCGCGATGGCGCGTTTTTCAGGATCGTGGTAATCGGCTGTAAAAGCCGGATCTTCAAAGCAGTTGATCTTCTCGCGCAGGGCATCAATGCGTTTGTCCTGCGCCACGCCGTCTTCATAATCTGCCGCGGTTAAACGCCCGAACA
The DNA here is from genome assembly GCF_013781945.1 of Citrobacter sp. RHBSTW-01044. Classification (NCBI taxonomy): domain Bacteria; kingdom Pseudomonadati; phylum Pseudomonadota; class Gammaproteobacteria; order Enterobacterales; family Enterobacteriaceae; genus Citrobacter; species Citrobacter sp. RHBSTW-01044. The sequence goes on from NZ_CP056180.1 coordinate 3,816,159, forward strand.
GCAGCGGAATGGCGACCATATACTGGATGCAGTGATCGCGATCCGCCGGGTTATTCAGCGGGCCTTTTTTATCGATGATGCGGATACAGGCTTCGTGCGTACGAATGGTCACTTTTTCGATATCCGCCGCCGTTTTCCCTGCAGCCTGTAGCTGCTCGTACAGCGTCATCGCCGCCTCTACCGCAGTCTGCGAGTGGAACTCGGCCGGGAAGGAGATTTTAAACAGCACGTTTTCCATCACATAAGAGCCGTACGGGCGCTGGAAGCGGAACGATTCGCCTTTGAAAGAGACGTCATAAAAGCCCCAGGTTTTCGCCGTCAGCGCAGACGGATACCCCATCTCACCAGTTTTCGCCATCAGCGCCAGACGTACCGCGCGCGAGGTTGCATCGCCAGCTGCCCAGGATTTACGCGTGCCGGTATTTGGCGCATGGCGATAGGTACGCAGCGACTGACCGTCAACCCACGCCAGCGATACGGCGTTGAGAATTTCATCCCGGTTCAGGCCAAGCATCTCGGCGACCACCGCCGTGGAGGCCACTTTTACCAGCAGGACGTGATCGAGACCGACGCGGTTAAAAGAGTTTTCCAGCGCGATGCAGCCCTGAATTTCATGGGCTTTAATCATTCCGGTGAGCACTTTTTTCATGGTTAACGGCGCTTTCCCCACTGCTACCGCATTGCGTGATAGCCAGTCAGCCGTGGCCAGAATGCCGCCGAGGTTATCGGAAGGATGACCCCATTCCGCGGCCAGCCAGGTGTCGTTAAAGTCCAGCCAGCGGATCATCGCGCCGATGTTAAACGCCGCCTGCACCGGATCGAGCTGGAACTGGGTGCCCGGAACGCGCACGCCGTTCGGCACCACAGTCCCTGGGACTACCGGCCCCAGCAGTTTTTTACAGGCCGGATATTCCAGCGCTTCCAGGCCGCAGCCTAAGGTATCAAGCAGGCAATAATGCGCGGTGTCATACGCTACCGTCGAAGTGATCTCGTAATTCATGACGTAATCAACAATATCAACGATTTCACGGTCAAATTCCGGGCGGACGTTCGAAATATGTGCAGACATAACAAGGGTTCCTGTTTTTTATATTTAGAGGTTTTGTATTAGCAACGCTGATCTATCGCGACAAAGACACGATCTTCCGGGCCGGTGTAATTGGCGGAAGGACGGATAATTTTGTTGTCCTGGCGCTGTTCAATGATGTGCGCCGCCCAGCCGGTGACGCGGGCGATGACAAACAGCGGTGTGAACATTTCAGTCGGGACGCCCATCATGTTGTAGGAGACTGCCGAGAACCAGTCGAGGTTGGGGAACATCTTTTTCGTTTCCCACATCACGTCTTCCAGACGGTCGGCGATGTTGTACATTTTCAGCGAACCGCCTTCCTGAGAAAGCTGTTTCGCCACGCGCTTTATCACCTGATGGCGCGGGTCGGCGATGGTGTAAACCGGATGACCAAAGCCAATCACCACTTCTTTGTTTTCAACGCGTTTACGGATATCCGCTTCCGCTTCGTCTGGCGTTTCGTAGCGCTGTTGGATCTCCAGCGATACTTCATTCGCCCCGCCGTGTTTCGGACCACGCAGTGCGCCAATCGCGCCAATAATCGCGGAATACATATCGGATCCGGTCCCTGCAATCACGCGGCTGGTGAAGGTGGAGGCGTTGAATTCGTGTTCGGCGTACAGCACCAGCGAAATATGCATCGCTTTTTCCCAGCTTCGCGACGGCTTTTCGCCATGCAGCAGATGCAGGAAGTGGCCGCCAATGGAATCATCGTCAGTTTCAGGCTGAATACGCTCGCCGTTATGGCTGTAGTGATACCAGTACAGGAGAATAGAACTGAGCGATGCCAGCAGCTTGTCGGCAATATCGCGTGCGCCGGAGACGGTATGCCCTTCTTTTTCCGGCAACGTACAACCCAGCGCGGAGACGCCGGTGCGCATCACGTCCATCGGGTGCGAGGCAGCAGGCAGCGCTTCCAGAACGGTACGCACGTTTGCGGGCAGTCCGCGCAGCGCTTTTAATTTGCTTTTATAGGCGGTGAGCTCATCACGGGTGGGCAATTTCCCGTGGATCAGCAGGTGCGCGACTTCTTCAAATTCGCACTGCTGCGCCAGGTCGAGAATATCGTAGCCCCGATAGTGCAGGTCGTTACCGCTTTTGCCTACGGTACACAGCGCGGTATTTCCGGCTGCGACGCCTGACAGCGCAACCGATTTTTTAGGTTTAATGACATGGGTACTATTTTGCAGGATCGTTGTGTCGCTCATGTTGTCCTCGTCATTTTTATAATATGTAGGGTACAAATTTATTGCCGGATGGCGGCTACGCCTTATCCGGCCTACGACGGTTACTTCTTGGTATACAACGCGTCGAGTTTCTCTTCGAACTGGTAGTAATTGATGCTTTCGTACAGCTCGTTGCGCGTCTGCATAATGTCGATAACGCTCTTTTGCGTTCCTTCCTGGCGCAGCACGTTGTAAACCTTTTCCGCAGCGCGGTTCATGGCGCGGAAGGCCGACAGTGGATACAGCGCCATCGCGACGTTCGCGCTGCGCAGTTCATCGGTGGTGAACAGTGGCGTAGCGCCAAATTCGGTAATGTTGGCGAGGATCGGCACCTGTACCGCATCGGCAAACTGACGGTACATGGCAAGCTCGGTAATGGCTTCCGGGAACAACATATCCGCGCCTGCTTCGACGTACGCCTGGGCACGTTCGATGGCGGCCTCTAACCCTTCCACCGCCAATGCATCGGTCCGCGCCATGATCACAAAGTTGGGATCGGTACGCGCATCGACGGCGGCGCGGATCCTGTCGACCATCTCTTCTTTCGAGACGATCGCCTTGTTCGGGCGATGACCGCAGCGTTTGGCGCCGATCTGATCTTCAATATGCAGCGCGGCGGCACCGGCTTTGGAAATTGACTTCACGGTCCGCGCCACGTTGAAAGCTGACGATCCAAAACCGATATCCGCATCCACCAGCAATGGCAGCGGGCAAACATCAGTAATGCGGCGAATATCGGTTAGCACATCATCAAGGGTAGAAATACCGAGATCCGGCAGACCCAGAGACCCAGCCGCGACGCCGCCGCCGGAGAGATAAATCGCCTGATATCCGGCGCGTTGGGCCAGCAGAGCGTGGTTGGCGTTGATGGTGCCAACGATTTGTAATGGGTTTTCTTTGCTGAGCGCGGCGCGAAACGCCTGCCCTGGGGAGTGTAGAGACATATCCCGTCCTTTGTTATCAACTTGTTATCGTTCGTTGATTTATTTAAAGCAAGGGGTATGCCAAAGACCTTAATTTTTAATTAATTTATATATTTATCTTTAAAAACAATATATTAAATTAAATCCTTGTATCTTTGTTGCACAAAAGCGTGTCAGCTATCGTTTCATGAAACGTTCCTTCACGTTTCATTGCAACATTAATGAAACACAACTAAACCCTAATACTCGGTGCCTTACTTTTTAGGATGGTTATGGCTGATACGCATCTTCCGCCGCGGGTGAACGACGACAAACCGGTTATCTGGACCGTTTCGGTCACGCGCCTGTTCGAACTGTTTCGCGACATCAGCCTGGAGTTCGACCACCTGGCAACCATCACCCCTATTCAGCTTGGTTTTGAAAAAGCGGTGACGTATATCCGCAAGAAGTTAGCCACCGAGCGTTGTGATGCCATCATTGCCGCGGGTTCCAACGGGGCGTATCTGAAAAGCCGTTTATCGATTCCGGTGATCCTGATTAAACCCAGCGGGTTTGACGTGCTACAGGCGCTGGCCAAAGCGGGAAAGCTCACCTCGTCGATTGGCGTCATTACCTATCAGGAAACCCTCCCCGCGCTGCTCGCTTTTCAAAAAACCTTCAATTTGCAGCTTGAACAACGCAGCTATATCACGGAAGAAGATGCCCGTGGGCAAATCAACGAGCTGAAGGCCAGCGGCACGCAGGCGGTCGTCGGCGCGGGGTTGATTACCGACCTGGCTGAAGAAGCAGGCATGACCGGCATCTTTATCTATTCGGCGGCCACCGTGCGCCAGGCCTTTGTCGATGCGCTCGATATGACTCGTCTGACGCTGCGCAGAAACGGTCCGTACGTTTCCGGCGATACGCTGCGCACCCGCTATGCGCTGGGGGATATGCGCGGTCACTCGGCACAGATGGAACAGGTGCGGCACACCATTATGCTTTATGCCCGTTCGCGTGCGCCGGTGCTGATTCAGGGCGAAACCGGCACGGGCAAAGAGCTGGCGGCGCAGGCAATTCATCGTGAGTTTTTCACCCGTCAGGAGAATCGGCGCGGTAAACCTTCGCCGCCGTTTGTTGCCGTCAACTGCGGGGCAATCACCGAATCATTACTGGAGGCGGAGCTGTTCGGCTATGAGGATGGCGCCTTTACCGGCTCCCGTCGGGGAGGACGCGCGGGCCTGTTTGAAATCGCCCACGGCGGAACGCTGTTTCTTGATGAGATAGGCGAAATGCCGCTGCCGTTACAAACCCGACTGCTGCGCGTGCTGGAAGAAAAAGAGGTCACCCGGGTCGGTGGACATCAGCCGATTCCGGTCGATGTACGAGTGATTAGCGCCACCCACTGTCATCTGGAGCAGGAGATAAAACAGGGAGAATTTCGCACCGATCTGTTTTATCGCCTGAGTATTTTGCGCCTCACGCTACCGCCGCTACGCGAGCGATTGCCCGATATCCTGCCGCTGGCGGAAGGCTTTTTAAAACAGTCGCTGGCGGAACTGGAGGTGCCGTTTTCTGAACCTGTGCGCAAGGGGCTGGGTCTGAGTCAACCGACGTTACTGAATTATGGCTGGCCTGGGAATATCCGTGAACTGCGTAATATGATGGAGCGCCTGGCGCTGTTTTTAAGCGTCGAGCCGCAGCCGGAGCTGAACGTACAATTCCTGCAGCAGCTGTTACCGGAACTGGCCGTTGCTGCTGACGCGCCGCAGGTATCCTCATCGCTGACGCCGCAGCAGGTGCTGGCGCAATTCAATGGCGATAAAACCGCGGCTGCACGATATCTCGGGGTAAGCCGAACCACCTTCTGGCGCAGATTAAAAGAAAACCCGCCGATACAATGACCGGCGGGTATCGTGATTTTTACAGTAGCGTATTATTTTTTCTTGTAGATATTGGCTGTGCCATGGATTTTATTATCCGTTTGACCGGAGGTTAATACCACCACATCGGCCCCTTTCTCTTCTGCTTTCTTCAGCAGCTCTTCTTTAGCGTCTGAGACAGAAACTTCATTACTCGTTGAGATATCACCGATTTTTGTGTACTGCGACTCAACCTTTTCAAATTCAAGTTTTGTCATAAATTCCGCGGCATATGCGTTGGTCACGACAAAAGCTAATGCACCAATAAGTACTTTAATTCCAGTTTTCATAGACCAGCTCCAGGTTTTGTTATTACGCCATCATCGATCCCTGAACATTACATAACGCGATTCAAGGATGATTAATAACTAGTCCAGCCTGGATAAAAAATCCACATTCAGCAGGAATATATAGAGATTTTGCGGCGCAGAAAAAACCGGTCACCGGGTAGCAGCGCGTCAACCTGTTCAAAGTTTCAATAGCCAGTGTGAGTTGATCCTCAGAACAGACAGCGCACTGAAATTATAGTGTTAACTTTATGAGAATCTGAGGAATTGTTGTCTATGGAACCTCTGCACGCCGTCGTACTCACCGTCAGCCTGTTTGTTTTAACTTTTTTTAACCCCGGCGCGAACCTGTTTGTGGTGGTGCAAACCAGCCTGGCGTCAGGGCGACGCGCGGGCGTGATGACCGGTCTGGGTGTCGCCTTAGGCGATGCGTTCTACTCCGGCCTCGGGCTCTTTGGCATGGCGACGCTTATCACTCAGTGTGAAGAAATTTTTTCGTTGATTAAGATTGTCGGCGGCGCCTATCTGCTGTGGTTCGCCTGGAACAGCATCCGGCATCAGGCTACACCGCAAATGCCAACGCTACAGCAGCCGCTTTCCGCCCCCTGGTATGTGTTTTTCCGCCGTGGGTTATTAACGGATTTATCTAATCCGCAAACCGTGCTGTTTTTTATTAGTATCTTCTCGGTCACCTTAAGCGCAGACACGCCAACGTGGGCCAGGTTGATGGCCTGGGCCGGCATTGTGTTGTCTTCCGTTATCTGGCGTATTTTTCTCAGCCAGGCGTTTTCGTTGCCCGCCGTGCGCCGTGCGTATGGCCGAATCCAACGGGTTGCCAGCCGGGTGATTGGCGCCATTATTGGTGTCTTCGCGCTCAGGCTTATTTATGAAGGTATTAGCCATCGATAAGAGAGTTTAACTTGACCATCGTGAGGTAATTGTCCGTAATACCGCCTGAATTTTTAATCGCACGTTGAGTGGCAGTAAGATGGAACAGGTTGAACCGGTAAACGACACATTACTCCTTACAGAATGGCAGGCGCTGTTACGTCAAACATCGCCTGAAGTTCACACGCTCCTGACATCGTTAAGCGATGAAGAGATCCGCCATTTAGTAACCGTTTTTTATGACTATATGCTCTCCCATGCGGAGAGCGCATTGTTCCTCAATACAGAACAGGTCAGTACCCGCCTCAGCGGCAGCATGTTTGACTGGCTGCGCAGCGTACTTGGCAGCGCCCACGAAGATCTCTCACAACTGCTGGCCAAACAGCGCAAAATTGGTGTGGTGCATGCCCGTATCGGCCTGCCCATCGATCTGGTTAACCGCGGCGCGCGCAAGCTGAAAGATGAGCTGTACAGGGTGTTAAAAACAAAGGCAGATTCCACTCCCGCCTTGCTGAGCGATGCTATCTGTTTCAGCAGTCTGGCAATGGATACTGCGCTGGAGGCCATGACGGTCTCCTATTCCCCCAGTTTTCAAAACTCTATGCACACGCAGGAGCAGTACCGTCTACAGACTATTTACGATGACGTTAACGTCGAGCGCGAGCGGCAAATCCGTTCGTTTACCGACTGGGAAAACCAGTTTATCTATAACATCGCCACCGGAATGCCTTTCGGTGAGATGGTGTTTCTGGCGAATTCTGACTTCGGTATGTGGTTATCACATAAGGGAAAACATATCCTCGGCAACAGCAATCTGCTGAATAAGATGGAATCACTGATTGCAGAGATCGACAGTCGTCTGACAACAACCCTGTCGCATCAGCATCAGCCGACAGAACCCGAGCGGATGAGCTTATTGCAGGATGTACGCCAGCTATCGGCAAAAATCCATTTCCTGCTCGCCTCAATGTTCGACGCGCTGGTTAAGCAGGAAAATGGTAAAGATTCGCTGACCCAGTTGCTTAATCGCCGCTTTATTCCGACCATCATGCGGCGCGAGATCTCGCTGGCGTTACATACGCGTAAGCCTTTTACCCTGGCGATGCTGGATATCGACTACTTCAAGCAAATTAACGATAACTTCGGGCATAATACTGGCGATCTGACGCTCAAAAACGTCGCGGCGGTCATTTACGATCATATCCGCAGCAGCGATTACGTGTTCCGCTACGGTGGCGAAGAATTTATGATTCTGCTCGTCGAGTCAGATGAAACACAGGCCAGTATTATTCTGGAAACGCTGCGTATGAAAATTGCCGAGATGCGCATGGCAGCCTCAGCGACAGAAACGTTTTCTATTACCGTCAGTATTGGTATTGCCGAATATGACTATCATCCCGACTATAAACAGTTGGTTGATAAAGCCGATCGCGCACTTTATCTGGCGAAAAGTAATGGCCGCGACCGCGTTGAGGTTTATCAGGAATAATCGTTGCCCTGCAGAGAAATAAATACCCCGTTCAGGGTATTTATCTGACCTGTGATAAATATCGGGCTGTTATTATTTTTCAGGCATATTGGCATGAAGAAAATAACAGCCGCGTAATAAGATGCAAATCAAATACACCAAATCTGAATAGCACTAGCATATCCCGGTGATGACGCCTTCTGAATGCAGAAGGGGAAATATGAGGGATACTATAAAACCATGAACGGGAAGATGAGAACGCGCTGGCAGCGCCGCCCAGGCACGACCGGGGGTAAACTGCCGTGGAATGACTGGCGCAACGCCAGCAGCTGGCGAAAAGCCACCCAGTTTCTCCTGCTGGCTATCAATATTTATATTGGCGTGGCGTTCTGGTATTGGGTCCGCTATTTCGAAACCGCCGGCACCAGCGTTTATATTCCAAGGCCCGGCGGTATTGAGGGATGGCTGCCGATAGCGGGTTTGATGAATTTCCGCTATACGCTAGAGACCGGTTTTCTTCCGCCTATCCATGCCGCCTCAATGCTGCTGTTAGTTGCGTTTATCCTGATTAGCCTGTTGTTAAAAAAAGCTTTCTGTTCATGGTTATGCCCGGTGGGGACGCTTTCCGAACTGCTCGGTAATCTGGGGAGAAAATTATTCGGTCGTAACTTTACGCTGCCGCGCTGGCTGGATATCCCGCTGCTCAGCCTGAAGTATCTGCTGCTGGGGTTTTTCTTGTATATCGCCCTGTCGATGCCCGCCCAGGGGATTCAGTACTTTCTGACGTCAGCCTATGGAATCATCATCGATGTGAAGATGCTCGATTTCTTTCGCCATATTGGCTCCGCCACGCTCATCTCCGTGGTGGTTATCAGCCTCCTGAGCCTGTTTATTCGCAACGCCTGGTGTCGTTATCTGTGTCCTTACGGCGCACTGCTTGGTCTGTTCTCGCTGTTCTCGCCGTTTAAAATCCGCCGCAACGCCGACAGTTGCATTGATTGCGGGAAATGCGCGAAAAATTGCCCATCGAAAATCCCGGTCGACAGACTGATTCAGGTGCGTACTGTGGAATGCACTGGCTGCATGACCTGTGTTGAATCCTGTCCGGTGGCTTCAACGCTGAGCTTTTCCCTGCAGACACCGCCGGGTGCAAAAGGCAGCGGTAAAGCGTTATGGCGACAAACGGCACTGTCGGGTGTTGCCATGACAATACTGGTACTGGGGATTCTGTTTGCCACCATTGGTTATGCGGTATATGCCAATGTCTGGGATACGCCGGTGCCGGATCACCTGTATTTCCAGTTGATCCCGAAAGCAAAAATGATCGGCCATTAATTCTTTACCAGTATGTTCAAAACCCCTGCCAATTCTGGCAGGGTTTCCTGCCTGTAACGCCATTTTAAGACTATTGCACTTGTGTCATCGTGCCCCCGTTTATACAACCTTAAATATCACCCTAATCATTTTTTCTATTATGTTATGGGCGACTGGGACCACAATAATGAACGGGATAACATCATGACTAAAATAAAACTGGCGCTGCTTTTACCTCTGTTTCTGGCGGGTTGTACGGTGAGCGATGGAGAATTAAGAAACGCTTACGCTCAGCGTTATCAGCAGCCCGCCGCTTATGTCGATATCTATAAACAGAAAATAGCAGGCATGGATATTAATGCGCTGGCCCAATATGCCGCCGCAGAAGATAAGAAAAAAATGCGTGGGCAGCCAAGACTGAAAATCGACGAATTCATTACCATTGAAAATGTGCAGGCGAAAGGAAACCGGGTGGTCTACGATTACTCGCTGTCCGAGAGCTGGCTGGCGCTGTCCACAGATAAACAGCGTGAAAAGCAGACCAATATGAATAAAGACCTGATCTACCGTACCTGCTCGCTGGAAACGGTACGTCTGGCGCAGGCGAAAGGGTTGGAAGAAGAGCATAACTATTACAGCCAGTACCCAGACAAAGTCGCCTTTACCCTGAGAACCAGCGCGCAGATTTGTATGCAAAACGGTTTTACGCAATAACCGCAATCCCCCAGCCTGATGGCGCTGCGCTTATCAGGCCTACAATTTGCACGCAACTGTAGGCTTGATAAGACGCCAGCGCCGCCATCCGGCTAAAAAACGATACTTAAAACTTCCATGAAACGCTGCCGACAATGCTACGCTCGGCCCCGAAGTAGCAGTATGAGAGCGAATTACAAGCCGCAACGTAGCGCTTGTCGGTCAGGTTGTTGACGTTCAACTGGGCGCTCAACCCTTTAATACCGATATTCGTTAAGTCGTAGCCAATTGCCATATCCACCAGCGTGTAGGACGGCAGAGTGTGAGTATTCAGGCGATCGCTGGCAATACCGTTGACATAACGTACGCCTGAGCCCAGCGTCAGGCCATCCAGCGGACCGCTTTTCACATCGTAGCTCAGCCAGGTACTGGCCTGGTTACGCGGCGCGTACACTGCACGCTTACCCTGCTCTTCCGGGCTGCTTTTCTTATAGCGAATGTCGGTATAGGTATACGCCGCCTGCAGACGGAAGCTCTCCGTCAGTTGGCTAATGGCCTCCAGCTCTACCCCTTCAGACTCAATTTCCCCAATCGAGCGGTACGGATCGGTCGGCTCTTCTTTGGTGGCGATATTCGTCTGATTGATACGGAATACCGACGCGCTGAACTGACTGTTGAGTCCTTCCGGCTCATATTTCAGCCCGGCTTCCCACTGCTTGCCTTTCATCGGATCCAGCAGATTGCCGTTCTCATCGGCAAAGCTGGTTGGCGTAAAGGCGGTGGAATAACTCACATACGGTGCAAAGCCGTTATCGAACAAATAGAGCAGCGCAGCACGGGTGCTGAAGTTGTTTTTGTCCAGATCGCTGCGGGTATCGTTGATCTTATCAATGTTAGAAACGCTCACCTGATCGTAGCGACCGCCGAGCGTAATACGCCAGCGATCCCATGACATCTGATCCTGCAAATAGTAGCCTGTCTGGCGCAGCTTGTGCTTCTCACGCGCATACATGTTGATGTAATCAGGCTGCGCGCCGTATACCGGGTTAAAGGCGTCAATCGGCGGGAATGCACCGTAGTAACCGGTGGTATTGTTGCTGCGATCCTGATAGTCGATCCCCACCAGCACACGGTGGTTGACCTGCCAGGTATCAAAGCTGCCGTCGAGTTGGTTATCCAGCGTAATCGCTGACATTTTTTCATCGGAGCCGGAGTAGCCGCGGTTAAGCTCGGTTTCATTCAGCCAGCCCGCCGCATACACCTGATTCAGCTCAACGTCGGTATGCAGGTAGCGCAGTTTTTGCCGCACCGACCAGCCGTTATCAAACAGGTGCTCAACGTTGTAGCCCACCATGTTTTCACGGCGATCGTATTTGTCGTAATCATCCTCGCCTTCGTAAAAGGTGTTGGAGATCTTTTGCCCGTAATGTGGAACCACGGTGCCGTCATACGGCAGACCGGAGTGGCTTCCGCCTTCCGGGTCACGGTGCAGATAAGCCATCAGATCCAGACGCGTCTGGTCGGTGATGCGCCAGGTCAGGCTGGGCATCAGCGCATAACGTTCTTCCTTCAATGGGCCAAACTGCGAGTCCGCGTAACGCGTCATTCCACTCAGTCGTGCCGCCACGCGATCGTTATCATCCAGCGCCCCAGTGACGTCAAACGCCGCGCCGCGCTGGTTATTGTTGCCAGCAAACAGTTTCACTTCTCCACCGGCATCAAACGACGGCTTACGTGATGTCAGCGCGACAATACCGCCCGGAGAAGAACGGCCATACAGTACGGAAGCCGGGCCGCGTACCACTTCGATATCTTCGAGGAACCACGGATCGACCACCAGCGAGCTGTGTGAGTTGGTGTCCCCCATCATCTTCAGGCCATCGAGATAGACGTTGTCCAGGCTACCATCCGAGAAACCACGCAGCACAATATAGTCAAAGCGGTTGGAGGCACCAATCTGATTGCTGTACACCCCCGGCGTATAGCTCACGGCCTGGCGCACGCTGGTGGCGCCCTGCTCTTCAAACTGTTCACGGGTAATGATCGATACCGACTGAGGCGTTTCAAGATCCGGTGTGGCGAGCTTCGTGGCCCCGCTTTGCATTTGCGAGGTGACAACCACCGTATCGTTTTTTGTTGTTTCCTGCGCCAGCAGTGGAAAAGCCACGCTACCGGTCACCCATCCCACCACTAGCGCCAACCGAGTCTTCGCGAACATGAATATCTCCAAAGGCATGTCTAATTGTAAGTGAGAATTATTACCTTTTTGCTAACAGAGATAGCTATGCAGGATGCCAGGTTGCCTATGCGCAGTGCCAAATTGTCGGGAAGGCACGTGCGCAAAACGTAAAAATGGATTAGCAAAGTTTGAGCACATCGCCAGGCGAAAAGCCGTAACGACGCCGAAATGCGGTGGAGAAGTTGGTAGCATGTTGATAACCCGACATCCAGGCCGCCTGCTGTACGCTGTATCCTTCCAGTAAATAGCCGCGCGCGCGTTCCAGACGGCAATCACGCAGGTAGTCAAAGACGGAACAGCCATAGGCCGCACGGAACTTGCTGCGCAGGCTGCTGGGGCTCATCGCCGCGCGTTGGGCCAGGGCATTGAGGGTGTAGTCATTCTCGGGACTCTGCTCCAGAAGACGACGAACGACCTCCAGCCGCTGCTGTTCACCGCTTGCCGCAAGCCGCTTGCCACTCTCAACCTGACACACGCTGAGGCCATGGCCGAACAGTTGTAATATCAGCCCTTCCAGCATCAGTTGGCGAGAAACATGACCGATCGTGCTCCGCTGCGCATACTGCAGGCCGCTGAGTAAAAACCCCGGCACCTGCCAGATAAGCGTCGGCGTTTCGCATCTTTCCCACTCACGCATCAACGATTCGAGCAACCCCGTGCGCCACGCGCCGTCGGGATACAGACCGAGCGATAACGTGCGCAGTTTGCAGTCAGCATGATGGCGGGCACGCATCGTCTGATGCTCGCTCAGGCGTGAGCTAAACGCCATCCCGGAACGTACCACATGCTCCTGCCCGTTGAGCGTCAGGATGACGCAGCCTTCCAGAACCACCAACATATACAGAGGACTGCTGTGGCGGGAGGTGGTTTCGTAGGGTTGTAGCACCTGCACATCAGAGTGCGTGACACACATCCCGCAGGGGAGCGTCATCTCCTCAACCTCCCCCTGCAGAACGGGGCTGCAAGACGACAAATCCGGCTTTTGCGCCAGCAGGGGAAAGCGGTAATCGATCCCGTAACGCTCACCAAAATCCATAAACTCGCTGACGGAGAAGGTGCGGGCTACGCGTCTGGACGTATTCAGGGCGGTGGTGTTGTTCATGCTGTCTTCTGCACAGGAAATGGGATTAACGGTTGATAACTGAAGCAACATTACCATTACCTGTACAACACAACAATAATAATGAGAATTATTATCAACATGATGTATGCGATTTCATATCGCGCTGGAGAACGTCATTCCCGACATTCTTCTCGCGCAGCTCATCAGGCAACATTGACACCTGATGAGCTGCGGTCTGTGAGCCGTGTGCAGCTCAACCTTTCTCACAGTCATAAACGGGCACGTCAAACGCACCACGATACTCGCCGAGTTTGTACTCTACTTATTATGCTGAATTTCAGGCTGGTTTTCTTCCACCTGGAACACCGCCACAGCCTGGGATAGCATTGCCGACTGCTCTTCCACACTGCCTGTCGTGGCGGCTATCTCCTCAACCAGCGAGGCGTTTTGCTGAGTCACTTGCTCCATTTGCGTTACCGCAACCCGGATCTGTTCGATGCCGCGACTCTGTTCCCCCGAGGCTCCGGAGATATCTTCCATTAAGACATTAATGTTGCGTATTGCCTTCGCAATATCCGCCATCATGGCGCCACTGTTTTCGGCTATCTCTACCCCTTCCTTGACGCTAATTGCCGCTTTGGCAACCAGTTCACTGATTTCTTTCGCCGAGGAGGCGCTGCGCTGGGCAAGCGTTCGGACTTCACTCGCCACAACGGCAAACCCACGCCCGGACTCACCAGCGCGTGCAGCTTCCACCGCCGCGTTTAATGCCAGGATATTGGTTTGAAAAGCTATACTATCAATAACATTGGATATTTCGTTCACGCCTTGCGCATTACGGCTGATCAGGTGAATTTTCTCAACCATATCACTCATTAAACGCTCGCCACGCAATGCCATTTCCGTACTTTCGCTGGTCATGACGGATGCCTGATGTGACTTATCAGTATTATTTTTTGTTGTCACTGAAATCTGTTCCATACTGGCCGCCGTTTCAACGACTGCCGCAGCCTGCTGTTCCGTTCTGGTTGATAAATCGGAATTACCGGAAGCAATTTCCTGCATACCGATATTAATAGACTCAACGCCATCGCGAATAGTGCTGACAGTCTCGCGCAGGCCTTTTTGCATATTATGCAAATTTAAGCACAGTACGCCGATTTCATTGTTACCCGACACCTTAACAGGATGGCTGAGATCGCCTTTACCAATCCGCGCAAAATGCTCAGAAACGATTTTTAAAGGCTGAATGATGGTCCGGTTCAACCAGAAATTACAGATAAAGAAGATAAGTACCGTAATGACCAGGATCACGGATACTTTCAGGATCGAGGTATTAAACTGAACGTGTGTTTGTGCAACGATCTTCTCACCAATCAGCATTGTTGATTTGTAATAATTCGTCACTTCGTTATCGAAATTTTTGCGAGCCGCGAGCAGTTCCGCATTAGCATTTTCTTGTGCATTAATAATACTGTTGCTGGAAAGCGTCTGATTTAATGTATCAATAGACTTTTGCTCAGCATTCATTTGTTGCTCAAAAGCCGTTCTGATAATTTTACCAATTTGCGGATCGTCAGCCGTCAATCCAGGAATACCCCAGAAAATATCGAACTGTTTTCTGGCATACGCCATCTGATCTTGCATTTGATTCACTGTCTGTCGGGCATCGGTCGCATTATGTTGTTGAATATTATCACGAACGCTTCTGACTTTATAAACAGCCTCAACGACCTTATGCAGGGTATCCTGCTCCTTAATGATGTTATGTAGTAATAACGTATTTTTTTGATTTCCTTTGAGATCAACTAACTCAAATCCATTGGAAAAGAACTGCATGAAGGTAAATAACAACAGCAATAATAACAGGCTGGTTTTAATTCTCATATTCTTTAACATTTAAACATCTCCATAACAATAAAAATCCTCTACGACTTAATTGTTATCGACACATCACGCAATACCTTAACCTGTAAAATGGTTAATTATTAGAAAGTTTCCGCATTCATTCTCACATAATAAATTAATTACTCAGGGGGACATACTGCGATAAACAGCAGCCCTCTAACATTGGCAAAAATAAGGCCAAAACCATTCAACATTAATATTATTTATGGATATAAACGGTAATGTCTTTCTGACTATCGACAGGCACCCGCACCCAGGACAACGAATCGACGGTGATCGGTGCCATTTCATTTTCTAAACGTAACAACGGCGTGCTGGCGTCTGGCACACCTGTACTTTCAGTTATCTCGAGAACGCCCCGAAAAGAAATGGACACACTGTCTGGAATATCAGACAACCTTATCCATTCGTTGGCAATCACTAACTTTCGAGTAAACATTCGCTGTCCTTGGCGCGTGGTTTCTATCCGATAAATTTACAAGTTGATCAATCTATTCTTTGTATTAACAGCACATTGTTCACATCGTCAGTTAAGCATTACTTACCAGAAGAAAATGGAAGTGATAAAACTCATTTGAAACGTGCTTTACAAATTCAGCCGGAAGGTTATGTTTAATGAACGTTAACTTTGCAAACTCAACATCGCCATATACCCGGATACAGAAGGGTTTGACAATCTCACCCTGCACGCCAAAACACGCCTGCAGCCGAGTGTCATCCATAAAAATAAAATTACCTTCTCTTACCTTAATCTTTTCATGCAGATCTCGCCATTTCTCTGGCGTAAGCAGAAAGCTTTCCCAGCCATTATTTCTCAACACCTCAATCGTATGAGTAAACTTAAAATAGTCGTTTTGCATCGATACATCGCCACTCGAAGTCGAGTATAGATATTCTATTTTAAATTTAAGTTGTGCATTGAGGCTTTTTTTCTTGCCTTCATCAATTAGCCATTGAAGTTCATTGATTACGTTCCTTGAGAAGAGCTTTCTTTTTTTAGCGATGGCCAGCCATTGCATAATAAAAAGATGCTCTGACATTTTAGAATGAATCTTACGGTCCCGTATTGCGATACCAATTGCTACCAATGCACTCCAGGTAAACGCTTCCAGGTCATCCTGATAATGGTGTCGTAACGTACTAACTTTTCCTGAATCCCTTACCACTTAAACCTGCCCAAATAAATCATTATTACATGTAAATCTTGCATTATTTCATTTTAAAAAATACTACAACTAAAAACATCAAAATATGATCCAGATTAATTTATCCCTATGTAATAAAATTGCAAACTTAACACATCACTCTTATTAATCATTGATGCCCGGATGGCTCAGCGATAAATAATAAGAATTATACGATAAAGATAAAAACTAATAATACTCACAGGTTATCAATTCCACCTACTGTTAAAAATATGATCATCATAAAACTTCAAAAATTGCTGATTAGAAGAAATATCCTGATAGTTTTGACCAGACACCCCAGACAAACACCCATTCCAACGTTAAACAGCCATTAAACATCCTAATGGAATCGCATTTTATCCTCCGCTGAGCGACAGACAGCCTCACAGCAGCAGGCCAGGCTTTTTATACAGGTATCAGTAATATTAACGCTTTTAAATTTCGCCTAATTCAAAAAGCCAACATCCGGATTCAATGAACCGGAAGTTAGCTTGTCGCTGGTACGGTTAATAGAAAATACCGATGATCAGGGTGTGAGTAACGAACCCCACAATCAGCGGTACGGCGGTACGCTTCACCACATCGAATGGGGTTATTTTCGCTCCGCTGGAAACGGCAATCACGACGCCGGATACCGGTGAAATTGCCCGTCCCATATGCGATGCCTGCTGCATCGGCAGGATCATGGCAACGGCGTTAGCGCCCATACTGGCGGCAATTTGCGGGATGAGCTCAACGAAGGCGAGGAATGGCGCATTCCCCGACCCCATAATGATCGCCGCGGCCAGCGTCACCAGCGCAAATACAACCGCCATGGCAAACGGCGGTAATCCCACGTGTTCGGCCATCAGAATGAGCTGATCGATCGCACCGATGACTTTAATTCCGTGAGCAAAAACCCCTGCCGCAACCAACAGTCCAACCACACCGGTAAACGCAGTGCCCATTCCTTTCAGGAAATGGCTGAAACCTTCGCAGACCGACTTTAAATCACGCACCCGCAGCCATTCAATCAGCATACAGATGGTCATTGAAATGAGGACAATGGTGATAATATTCAGGTTGATACCCCTGACGAACATTTCGGATGATCCTACTGCCATCAGTATCGGAAGCATGGGGAGCAGCGCGTAAAAAGCCGGGGATTTTCCTGAATCAGTCACTTCTGCGCTACCGATTTCCCGCGGTAACGTCCCTGCTTTACGGTCGCAATGCCGCTGCCAGAAAAAATGGCACACGCCGACAACCAGAACCGTTGCCAGCGCGGCGGGTCCCTGGTGGTAAACAACATATTCCACTACATCCATATTCACTGCTTTAGAGCCCCTGATAGCATCGATTGCCGTCGGGGTGTAAGCCACGCCAAGCGAAGTAGCAATGACCCCGGCAGCCGAGGCCGCTGAGAGCCCTAACCCCAGCATAATGGGGAACATGGTCCCCATCAGCAACACGGCAAGCCCGGTTGCAGAAGGAATGGCCAACTGCAGGAGGCTGGCGAGCAGGTAGGAGAAAAAGAGGAGCACATAGGGTGAACGCAGCGCCCGTAAGGGTTTCGTTACTACCCGCACGACCGCCTCATTTGCGCCGATATGATCCATGTAATGCGCAAATCCCATTAACGCCATGATCATCAGGCCGAGATCGGCGGCGCGCGTGCTGAAGAGATCGCGCATTACCTCGAAAGGATCGAGAAAGGAAATTCCCGTACTGGCAACCCCCTTCGGTAATACGGACCCCCATCCGGTTAACGCGGTGCAAATCATCAAGACTAAGCCCGCAATGAAGAGCACCGGTTCAGCGCGATAACCTTTCAGAATCAGACGCGCGACCACCACGATCACCAGAAGTGCGATTAACACCTGAATCATGACTGAGCTCTCCGCTGCGCGAACTCAGTATAAGTTTCCTCAATCACCGCCACCACCACATCACTGGCGGCCCGCAGAGAACGCACCGGCAGATACTCATAAATTGAATGGAAGTTATGGGCACCGGTAAAAATATTCGGGCACGGCAATCCTTTCTGCGACAGTACCGCGCCATCATACCCGCCACGCATGGCGACAGGTGCGGGCGTTATGCCGCATTTCTGATACGCGCGGAATGCAATATCAATCGGGTAGTGAGCGTCCCCCTGCAAACTGTTCAACACATTCGCGTAGCGATCGGCTAAATGACAGACCACGCTGTTTTCCCCCCACAGGGCACAGGTGCTGACGGCAAGCTGGCGAATAAACGCCATACGCGCCTTATAACCTTCTTCACTGAAATCGCGGATATCCAGCTTAAGTACCGTGCGGGCGCTGTTACCCTGTAGCTGTTTTACCCAGTAATACCCTTCGCGCCCTTCCGTATATTCAGGCACTTCTCCCCCTGGGAGCATGGCAATAAACTTATGCGCCATCAGCAGCGAATTCTTTAACTTACCTTTGGCCGACATCGGGTGTGCGGACTGGCCGGTAAAGATGATTTCCGCATCGCCCGCATTCCAGTTCTCGTAAACAAACTCACCGATACCGCAGCAATCCAGGGTATAGCCAAAATCAGCACCAAACGCGGCAACATCAAACGCTTTTGCGCCACGCAAGCCCTGTTCCTCATCCGGGACAAAACCCACTTTTACCGGCCCATGTTTTATTTCCGGGTGTGCGACCAGATACTCAAGAGCATTCATAATCGCGGCGATGGCTGCTTTATCATCAGCGCCCAACAGACTGGTCCCGTCGGTCACCAGTAGGTCATCACCGATATAATTTTTCAGTTCCGGAAATTCACTTTCGCGCAGGTAAATATTCAGCTCTTTGTTCAGGCATAAATCCCCGCCGTGATAATGCAGGCGTTGTGCTTTGGTGTCTGCCGTCTGTTCCGCACTGGTATCCAGATGACCAAAAAAAGAGACCACCGGGATCGTGTCATCAGTATTTGCAGGTAAGGTTGCCGTCACTATAGCGGTATCCCTGACCTCAATGTTTTCCATTCCTAATGCTTCAAGTTCTGCTGCAAGCAGTTTTGCCAGTTCCATTTGACCAGGAGAAGAAGGCATTATCCCATTAGCGCCGTTTTCCCTTGATGTTGTGGTATTGATTTTCGTGTAGTTAATAAAGCGTTCAACAATATCCATTCCAGGAGATCCTTTAATGTATCATTTATGAGGTACTGCGAGAGGTGTTCTGCATGCAGCGTGGGGTAAATAATCTGAGAACCAAATAAAATCAGCGCTCATCCCAGAACGCTGATTTTATGGGCATTACGACAACGATTTATATAAAGGAAGATAAAAAGGCCAGTGATTATACCTGCGATTAAAAAACTCCTTTCTGATTGATAAAATCATATTCCCTGTCTGTTTTTACTGCTATTTCCCATGGTGTTAAGCTAACAGAAGTCATAAACGGCATCCCTATACCTATGAGATAATAGAAATCATTTAGATTCCTGTACTCTGTACTGGCATAAGACATACCATCGCGATATTTTTTTAATGAACGAATACTGTATCAGCAACATGCAACCGTTTGCACCTCTCTACAGATAGCCACTTCGCGCACTAAAATCCGTGAACAAAATCACAATTACCTCAAAAGCAAAAAACTTCTATCGCGCTGAAAAAAAGGCAGTTATAAGGAAAGCTATATAATACCCACATAAACATATCCAGAACTATACTATTCACTATGAAATAGATTCGGGCTGATACTATTTCAATATTGCCGTAGTGGTCAGTAGAGCTAAATCGGCGTAACCAATAATGTGAACATCAATAACGATAATATTAAAATTTCCATTTATGACGATAAGCCAAATAATATGCAGGCAAAAAAAAAACCTCTCCCCCGAGAAGAGATTCAGGGCAGAGGTAATACGGGTGTTAAGGACATACTTATAGTTTTAATGATAACAGAAGCGCTTCTTGCAGGACCGAGTATACACACTTAGTCACGTTAAGAAAATTCTTAAAAACATTAAATTGCAAATTTCATTTAAAACCACAATTATGATAAAGGAGCATTTATCAAAGAACAAAATTAACCAGCAAAAAGAGTAAATCATACTAATCAATGAGGTGATAAAAAAAGAATAGCAATGCTGTATGGCTACCGATAGCGTTTCTGGCGACGCTGAAACATTAAATTAATTTAATGAATAAATGCGATTTACATAACGAGAATTAAAAAATCATTAAATAAAAGAAATACAATTTTTCGTTACAGATCACACTTCCACTACAAGGAGGTTCCCCTACTGTTTCTTGCAGGTATTATTCATCATGTAAATACCTTTCAACTCAACCCGAGGCTTTGATGCTGGAGAATGTAATCATCTGATAATCAGCTTCCCGACCTTTTCAGGCCGGACTGGTTATCAATGCGCCGAATTCGAATGCGGACACCGCTGTGTGTTTGCACGTTTTGCACATGATGATTAAACAGGTTTTCCAGTATGAATTTATCCCGTCAGGAACAACGTACCTTACACGTTCTCGCCAAAGGTGGCCGTATTGCTCACGTCCGCGATGCCTCTGGCCGCGTCACTTCCGTCGAATGCTATAGCCGTGAAGGGTTGCTGCTCTGCGACTGCACGCTCGAGGTGTTCAAAAAGCTCAGAACCAAGAAACTGATCAAATCCGTCAATGGTCAGCCCTACCGTATTAATACGACCGGCCTGAACAACGTTCGCGCCCAACTTGATAATCGCTAAAGGAGAGAGAGAGATGGATATCCCGAAGATTTTTACCATCAGCGAAAGCGCACATCGCATTCATAATCCGTTCACCGCAAAGAAATACGCCACGTTAGGCCTAGTTTTACGGATGGCACCGGGAACACGCATTCTGGACCTCGGCAGCGGTTCGGGTGAGATGTTGTGCACCTGGGCACGCGATCACGGTATTTCCGGCGTGGGTATCGATATGAGCCGGCTGTTCAGTGAGCAAGCCACCCTGCGGACCAAAGAGTTGGGAGTCAATGAGCACGTGCGTTTTATTCATGCCGATGCAACAGGTTATATCGCCGAAGAAAAATTCGATATTGCCGCTTGCGTTGGTGCGACCTGGATTGCCGGCGGCGTCGCTGGAACGATCAGACAACTGGAACAAAGTCTCAAACCAGGTGGGATCATACTCATCGGCGAACCGTACTGGCGTCAAATACCCGCCACGGAGAAGATCGCCCAGGCTTGCGGCGCGACTTCAGTGACCGATTTTCTTTCTCTGCCAGAGCTCGTTTCATCTTTCGACCTGCTCGGTTATGACGTGGTTGAAATGGTACTGGCTGACCAGGAGGGTTGGGACAGATACGAGGCGGCCAAATGGCTGACGATGCGCCGGTGGCTGGAGGCAAATCCGGACGATGAATTTGCCCCGGAAGTCAGAGAGCAACTGAGGAGTTCACCAGCACGCCACGTAGCCTTCACCCGGGAGTACATTGGCTGGGGCGTGTTCGCACTCATACAGAGGTAATATGTCCAGTCGGTATAACCAGACAGGTTATACCGACTTTTTTCATTGCTTACTTCATTAATACTTCAACAAATTTAGCCAGCCATTGCGGATGCGCGGGCCATGCAGGCGCGGTAATCAGATTGCCATCCACGTGGGCTTGATCAATGCCGATATCTGCGTAATGCCCGCCGCTCAGACGAACTTCTGGCGCACAGGCCGGATAGGCGCTACAGGTCCGGTTTTCTAACACCCCCGCCGCCGCTAACAGCTGAGGTCCATGACAGACCGCGGCGATAGGCTTACCGGCAGCGTTGAAATCTTGCACCAGCTTAATAACATCCGGATTCAGCCGGAGATATTCCGGAGCACGTCCACCGGGGATCAGCAGCGCGTCGTAATCGGTGGCCCGCGCCTCGGCAAAATTCGCATTCAGCGTAAAACGATGACCCGGTTTTTCACTATAGGTCTGCGCCCCATCAAAATCATGAATAGCGGTTTGAACGTAGTCCCCCTGACTTTTATCCGGACAGACGGCATCAACACGATGGCCCAGCATCTGCAATGCCTGAAAAGGCACCATCGTTTCATAATCTTCGACATAATCGCCGACCAGCATCAGTATCTTCTTCATTCACATCCCCCGCTCACGGTTATTAATGATGAGAAATAACGGCCATCTTTACTATAGCCCACGCATTTCACGACATTAATAAATACCGCAGGACACACCGTCACCGGACGTCTGAAGGGGGTTGCCCCTGACGGCGTGCCCTGTTGTTAATACCTGAAGTTTCTATCACTCCCAGGCTTGCTCAGATTTCGCGGCGTCAAACTGCGGCGGCGGCTTGCGGAAACGTCCGGTCAGGTAGGCGAGATACACCAACCCCACGCCAGCCCATACCAGTCCCAGCGTCAGCGATGTCACCTCCAGGTTCACCCACAGTACGGCAACGGTGGCGGCGCCGACCATTGGCAATACCAGGTAGTGCAACTTTTCCTGCCAGGTATGCTTACGCCCTTCACGACGCCAGAAGTGGTTAAACACGGACAAATTAACGAACGTAAAGGCCACCAGCGCGCCAAAGTTAATCAACGCCGTGGCGGTTACCAGGTCAAAAAACAGGGCCGAGAGTGCCACAATCCCGACCATAATGACGTTCAGCGCGGGTGTACGCCATTTCGGATGGACATAGCCGAAGTACTTCTCCGGGAAGACGTTATCGCGACCCATCACGTACAGCAGACGCGAAACGCTGGCATGGGACGCCAGACCTGACGCCAGCGTATTCACAAAGGTCGTACACAAGAAAATAGACTGGAACAGTTTGCCGCCGACGTACAGCGCAATCTCCGGCAGCGCCGCGTCCGGGTCTTTAAATCGGCTAATATCCGGAAAGAACAGCTGCATAAAGAACGAGGCGGCAATGAAGATCAGTCCGCCGTAAAGCGCGGTAAGGAAAATAGCTTTTGGAATGGTACGCGCGGCATCCGGTGTCTCTTCAGAGAGCGTGGTTACCGCATCAAAACCGAGAAACGAGAAGCAGACGATGGTCGCCCCGGTGATAATCGGGATCAAATGCGCATTCTGGCTGATAAACGGTTGCAGCGACCAGACGGTCCCAACCCCTTCGCCTTTGTGCAGCCCCTGCACCACGAGAACAATGAACACCACGATTATCGCAACCTGCACCAGTACAAACAGCGCATTGAAGTTCGCCACCAGATTTACGCTTTTCAAATTGGCCGCGGTGAGGATCGCTACAAACATCACTACCCAAATCCATGGCGCAACGCCCGGGAACAGCGCGGAAAGGTAAATTTTCGCCAGCAGGACGTTAATCATCGGCAGGAACAGGTAATCAAGCAGTGACGACCAGCCGACCATAAACCCCACATGCGGGTTGATCGCTTTTTGCGCATAGGTGTAGGCCGAACCGGCTTGTGGAAACTGGCGTACCAGCTTTCCATAACTGATGGCGGTAAACAGCACGCCCGCCAGGGCCAGCAGATAGGAGGCCGGAACATGGCCATTGCTGATACCCGAAACAATACCAAAGGTGTCAAATACCGTCATCGGTGTGAGATAGGCCAGCCCCATCACCACCACCTGCCACAGCTTGAGGGATTTACGCAGCTGTGCTTTGCCCGGCTGGGCCGCGAGATCCACAGAAGAATTAGTCGACATAGCTTTCCTCCCCGCCACGGGCCCAGATCTGCGTTCGAAACGTGGGTACTGCAGACCTGGGTCGTGTCGGGGTGGAAAGCCAAAAGAAAGGCGTCAATGTTGCACGGCACAGATGCGGTCCGTACTTACTGCGGGAGCCATGGATGCTCACGCGGGGCGGGTTTTTAAACATTGGCATCATCACATTTCCTCGTCACAAACTCTGTCGGTTATCTGAAGACCCGTTGTCGCAAGCCGCTCCATTACGCGACATCCGGGAAATGGCAGGTGATCCTGCAATATTGACGGGCTGGCTCCGCTCAGACCGCATGATGCGACTTCTTTTTTTCAATGACCAAACAATGCGTACAGGCCCGACAAACATTCCGCCGCCGGGCCACTTTCCTGTCAGGCGTTTTTCAGCATCCACTCAATTTCAGTGTCGGTAATCAGGCGTTCAAACTGGATCAGTTCATCGTGTTTACAGGCGTGATACACATGGCTAAAACGCTCCCCGAGCAACTCGCGCAGACTGTCATTTTGCATGAACTCCCACAGCGCATCGCTCTGGCGGATCGGGAACGGTAGCCCTTCCTGCTCCAGGCCGTTGCCTTCCACCTCTTCCTGCAACGGCAGCTCGTTATCCAGACCATGCAGGATCCCCGCCAGAATGGTCGACATCACCAGATACGGGTTGGCGTCAGCCCCCGCCACGCGATATTCAACCCGATGGTTATCACGATCGCCGCAGGGAATGCGCAGCGCCACCGTACGGTTGTTGTGCCCCCAGGAAGCCTGGGTCGGAACATACATCCCCGGCTGGAAGCGGCGATAAGAGTTCACATTCGGCGCCAGCAGCGCCATTGACGCGGGCATCAGATCAATCATCCCGGCAAGCGCACGCTTAAGTAACGCGGAATCATCGCCATTCGCATCAGCCAGCACGTTCTCGCCTTTATTATTCATAATGCTGATGTGGATATGCATTCCGCTACCGGCATGCTCCTCATAAGGTTTTGCCATAAACGTGGCATGCATCTTATGTTTCTCCGCCACCAGCCGTACCAGGCGTTTCAGCGCCAGCGCGTCGTCGCAGGCGTCGAGTACGTTATCGGTATGGTAGAGGTTGATTTCAAACTGCCCAGGGGAGGCTTCAGCCACCGCGCCGTCAGCCGGGATCAGCTGCAAACGGGCCAGTTCATCGATATCGTTTAGCACATCAGCAAAGTGGTTCAGGTTATCAACCGAGTAAACCTGACTTTGCGTATTCCGATCGTCCGTTCCCGGCGCGCACGGCGGCTGCAGATAACCTTCGGGATCGCGCTTACGATCGAGTAAATAGAACTCCAGCTCTACCGCTACGACGGGGAACAGACCGCGCTGGCGAAGTTTCTGCCAGAGCCGGTTAAGTACGTTCCGCGGCTCAACGTCAAAGGGAGCGCCATCTTCATCCAGCATCGTCAGCATCATCTGCGCAATACATTCCGGATCGGCGGCCGAAGGCGTTAACGTGCCAGGCACCGGGACACAGGTCCGATCCGGTTCGCCAAGCTCCTGCCCTAATCCCGCCTCTTCGACCACATTGCCAAGAATATCCATCGCGAAAACGGATGCCGGGAAATAGCAGCCTTTCTCTAACTTGTGTAACCCTGCAACGGGTATGCGTTTACCACGAAAGCAACCATTCAGGTCGGTTAACAGCACATCCACGAACTGCGTGTTGGGATAGCGCTCCAGATACTGCTTAACTTCACGCGCAAACGCGCTACTTCGTCTCTCTTCAGAATGCTGAACAAAATTCTCAACTTCTACGATATTGGTTTCCATGATTCACCGCCGTTGGCCTGTAACCTGTTCTGTGATTTGACTGTTAAATATAATGTCCACTCTTCGACTCTGGATGCAAACAAATTGTTTGTCAAATGTTAAATTAAGTTTGCTAGAAGGTTATTCCACTGCTAGATTGAGAAAATAATGAACGGAATGGCATAACAAGGAACCGTTTGGCAATAATTTATTCCAAAACGTGAGGTCGATCATGGGCAATATATTTGACAAGCCAGTTATTGGTGTAGTGATGTGTAGGAACAGGCTTAAGGGTCACGAGACCCAGACTCTGCAAGAAAAGTACCTGAATGCAGTATTAAACGCCGGTGGATTACCGATAGCGATTCCCCATGCGCTTGCGGAACCCGAATTACTGAACGCGCTGTTACCGAAACTGGATGGTATCTTCCTGCCAGGAAGCCCAAGCAATGTGCAGCCGCACCTTTATGGTGAAAATGGCGATGAGTCTGACGCCGATCCCGGGCGTGATCTTCTGAGCATGGCGCTAATTACCGCCGGGCTCGAAAGGCGCATTCCCATTTTCGCCATCTGCCGGGGCTTACAGGAATTAGTTGTCGCCACTGGCGGGACTCTGTATCGTCGCCTGTGCGATCACTCACAGTTCCTGGAACATCGTGAAGATGCGGAACTCCCGGTGGAGCAGCAATATGCGCCATCTCATGAAGTCCAGGTTCAACAGGGAGGATTGCTATCTCAGCTAATACCAGGTTGCAGCACGTTTTGGGTTAACTCCTTGCATGGTCAGGGCGCAAAAACCCTTGGCCCGCAACTGCGCGTGGAAGCACGCTCGCAGGATGGATTAGTGGAAGCAGCCAGCGTTCACGACCATCCTTTCGCGCTTGGTGTGCAGTGGCACCCGGAATGGAACAGTAGCGAATACGCCCTGTCGCGTTTGTTACTTGAAGGTTTTATCACCGCTTGTCAGAACCACCTCGCTGAAAAACAGCGACTCTGACCACTACAGTTAAGGAAATGCAATTATGAGCGATGACGGCCTGGCGCCGGGTAAACGTTTGTCAGAGATCCGCCAGCAATTGGGTCTTTCACAGCGTCGTGCCGCCGAACTGTCTGGGTTAACGCATAGCGCCATCAGCACCATAGAGCAGGATAAAGTCAGTCCTGCCATCAGTACGCTGCAAAAGCTATTGAAAGTTTATGGGCTGTCGCTCTCCGAGTTCTTCGCGGAACCGGAAAAGCCTGACGAACCGCAGGTGGTTATCAATCAAGATGATTTGATTGAGATCGGGAGTCAGGGAGTATCCATGAAGCTGGTACACAACGGAAATCCGAATCGTACGCTGGCCATGATGTTTGAAACCTATCAGCCAGGTACGACAACCGGGGAGAGAATTAAACACCAGGGTGAAGAGATTGGGACAATACTAGAAGGTGAAGTGATACTGACCATCAACGGTCAAACGTATCATCTTGTTGCAGGACAAAGTTATGCCATTAACACCGGTATACCACATAGCTTCAGCAACACCTCGGCAGGGATCTGCCGCATCATCAGTGCCCACACTCCTACCACTTTCTAATAAGTAGCGGCCTGAGTTTCTCAGGCCTTCTTAAATAACGCGCATTAACAGGGTACATCCCTGGGGCATCGTGCAGCCTGATTTTGCCTGAAAAGATCAGCAACGAACTTTATCTTATTGATATAAAAGGAGTAGCTATGAACTTTCAGAATCTTAAATATTGGCGTGAAAAAGCCAGCCATTATTCGCCGGAGACCCGTTTATTTATTAACGGCGAATATTGCGCAGCCGCCGATAACGAAACCTTTATTACGCAGGATCCGGCAGGACAACGTCCGCTCGCCAAAGTCGCCCGCGGCAAAAAAGCGGATGTAGACCGCGCGGTCACCGCAGCCCGCACCGTGTTTGAACGCGGAGACTGGTCGCAAGCATCACCCGCAGAGCGCAAGGCAGTCCTGCACAAGTTCGCCGATTTAATGGAGCAGCATCACGAGGAGCTGGCGCTACTGGAAACGCTCGACACCGGTAAACCGATTCGCCATAGCCTGCGTGATGATATTCCAGGCGCGGCACGCGCCATCCGTTGGTACGCCGAAGCAATAGATAAAGTCTATGGCGAAGTGGCCACCACCTCGGTGAGCGATCTGGCGCTGATTGTGCGCGAGCCGGTGGGCGTCATTGCGGCCATCGTGCCGTGGAATTTTCCCCTGCTGCTGGCCTGCTGGAAACTTGGCCCGGCACTGGCTGCAGGCAACAGCGTGATCCTCAAACCTTCAGAAAAATCACCGCTGACCGCCATTCGCCTTGCTGCGTTGGCAAAAAAAGCCGGTTTGCCAGATGGCGTTCTCAGCGTGGTGAGCGGATATGGCCACGAAGCGGGCCAGGCGTTGTCGCAGCATCCGGATGTTGATGTGATCACCTTTACCGGCTCGACCCGCACCGGCAAGCAACTGCTCAAAGACGCTGGCGACAGCAATATGAAACGCGTCTGGCTGGAGGCCGGTGGTAAAAGTGCCAACATCGTTTTTGCCGACTGCCCGGATCTGCCGAAAGCCGCCGCCAATGCTGCAGCAGGCATCTTCTATAACCAGGGTCAGGTCTGTATCGCCGGTACGCGTCTGTTACTGGAAGAGAGTATTGCCGACGAGTTCATCGCCCTGCTGAAAGAGCAGGCGAAAAACTGGCAGCCGGGCAACCCGCTGGATCCGGAAACCACGATGGGCACGCTTATCGACAACGCGCATGCCGATACCGTGCACGGTTTTATTCGCGACGGTGAAGCGCAAGGCACGCTGGCGCTGGATGGTCGCAGCCACGTACACCCAGCGGCTATCGGCCCGACTATTTTTGTCGATACAGCCCCGCAAGCCCACGTCAGCCGCGATGAGATCTTCGGCCCGGTGCTGGTCATCACCCGTTTTAGCAGCGAAGCCGAAGCTCTGGCGCTGGCCAACGACAGTGACTACGGCCTGGGGGCCGCGGTCTGGACCCGCGATCTGTCGCGCGCCCACCGCATGAGCCGTCGCCTGAAGGCCGGTTCGGTCTTCGTTAATAACTACAACGACGGTGATATGACTGTGCCGTTCGGCGGTTATAAGCAAAGCGGCAACGGGCGCGATAAGTCCCTGCATGCGCTGGAAAAATTTAGCGAACTGAAAACCATTTGGATCTCCCTGGAGCCTTAATCATGACTGAACATACCAGCAGTTATTACGCCGCAAGCGCCAATCAGTACGAACCGTTTCCCACCCTTAGCGAGTCGGTTAGCTGTGATGTTTGCGTCGTGGGCGGTGGATATACCGGTCTCTCCTCCGCCCTGCACTTAGCGGAGATGGGTTACGACGTAGTGCTACTGGAATCCGCACGTATTGGCTTCGGGGCCAGCGGACGTAACGGCGGTCAGTTGGTGAACTCCTACAGTCGCGATATCGACGTCATCGAGCGCACCTATGGCCCGGACGCCGCCAAAATGCTTGGCAGCATGATGTTTGAAGGCGGTAATATCATCCGCGAACGTATCAAGCGTTATCAGATCGAATGCGACTATCGCCCCGGCGGACTGTTTGTGGCGCTGAACCACAAGCAGATGGAAACGCTGGAGGAGCAGAAGTCGAACTGGGAACGCTACGGCAACACGCAGCTTGAACTGTTAGACAGCAGCGAAATTCGTCGCGAAGTCAGCAGCGATCGTTATGTCGGCGCGCTGCTCGACCACAGCGGTGGTCATATTCATCCGCTGAACCTGGCGATTGGCGAAGCTAACGCCATTCGTCTGAACGGCGGGCGCGTCTTCGAACAGTCGCCGGTCACCCGTATCCAGCACACCAGCCCGGCGGTGGTCAGCACCGAAAAAGGTCAGGTTACGGCCCGCTTTGTGATCGTCGCGGGCAACGCCTACCTCGGCGACAAACTGGAGCCTGCGCTGGCAAAAAGCAGCATGCCATGCGGCACACAGGTATTAACCACCGAACCGTTGTCTGCGGAGATGGCACGCTCGCTGATTCCTAAAAACTACTGCGTGGAAGATTGTAACTATCTGCTGGATTACTACCGTCTGACCGGCGATAACCGCCTGTTGTACGGCGGCGGCGTGGTCTACGGCGCCCGCGATCCGGAGGATATTGAACGTCTGGTAATGCCAAAGCTGCTGAAAACCTTCCCGCAATTGCAGGGGGTAAAAATTGATTACCGCTGGACCGGTAATTTCCTGTTAACGCTATCTCGCATGCCGCAGTTTGGCCGTCTTGATACCAACATTTACTATATGCAGGGCTACAGCGGCCACGGCGTGACCTGTACCCACCTGGCAGGACGTCTGATTTCTGAACTGCTGCGTGGGGATGCCGAGCGCTTTGACGCTTTCGCCAAACTGCCGCACTACCCGTTCCCAGGTGGGCGCAGCCTGCGCATTCCGTTTACCGCCATGGGGGCGGCATATTACAGCTTACGCGATCGCCTTGGGGTTTAAGTTCTTCCGCAATAAACCCGACGCACAGGGCGGTCTCCCCTGTGCGTTTTTTTATTCCCGGACAGTGAAAAACAGGTAACGGGCACGAAAATATCGCAATAGGACATAACCCTACGTTTTGCATTGTTTCTCCTCGCTGATCGGATAGGCTTTTTTAGATTATCGCTGGCGATGTGGCCAGAACTCAACGGGGGAAGAAACGCGTGTTATGAATACGAATAACGAGGAGACCTTTTATCAGGCGATGCGCCGCAAAGGGGTGAGTCGACGCAGTTTTCTCAAATATTGCAGCCTCGCAGCAACATCGCTTGGGCTGGGAGCCGCAATGACGCCCAGAATAGCCTGGGCGCTGGAAAACAAACCCCGGATCCCGGTCGTCTGGATCCACGGGCTGGAATGCACCTGTTGCACTGAATCATTTATCCGCTCCTCTCACCCACTCGCCAAAGACGTCATCCTCTCCCTGATTTCTCTTGATTACGACGACACCCTGATGGCCGCCGCCGGAACGCAGGCCGAAGAGGTATTTGAAGACATTCTGAGCCGCTACCACGGCCGATACATTCTGGCCGTCGAGGGCAATCCTCCGCTGGGTGAACAAGGAATGTTCTGCATCAGCGGCGGGCGACCGTTTATTGAAAAGCTAAAAAGAGCTGCGGCAGGCGCCAGCGCGATTATCGCCTGGGGAACCTGTGCCTCCTGGGGCTGCGTGCAGGCCGCCCGGCCTAATCCAACCCAGGCAACGCCGATCGATAAGGTGATCACCGATAAACCAATCGTGAAAGTGCCCGGCTGCCCGCCGATTCCGGATGTCATGAGCGCCATCATTACCTATATGGTGACGTTTGATCGTCTGCCTGAACTCGATCGTCTGGGGCGTCCGCTGATGTTCTATGGTCAGCGTATTCACGACAAATGCTACCGCCGCGCCCACTTTGACGCCGGGGAGTTCGTTGAGAGTTGGGACGATGACGCTGCCCGAAAAGGCTATTGCCTGTACAAAATGGGCTGCAAAGGGCCTACCACTTATAACGCCTGCTCCACCACCCGCTGGAATGGCGGCGTTTCTTTCCCCATCCAGTCCGGTCATGGGTGTCTGGGATGTTCAGAGAACGGCTTCTGGGATCGTGGTTCGTTCTACAGCCGCGTGGTCGATATCCCGCAGATGGGGACACATTCAACCGCCGATACCGTGGGCCTCACCGCGCTTGGCGTGGTGGCTGCCAGCGTCGGTGTCCACGCAGTCGCCAGCGCCGTCAATCAACATAACCGCCACAAACAGCAATTAGCCGACGCCGGACAACAGTCGCCAGACAATGAGGATAAACAGGCATGAGCAATTCGTATCAAACCCAGGGATATACGGTCAATAATGCCGGCCGGCGCCTGGTTGTCGACCCCATTACGCGCATTGAAGGCCATATGCGTTGTGAGGTGAACATTGATGAGCAGAACATCATCACCAACGCGGTGTCCTGCGGCACCATGTTCCGTGGACTGGAAATTATTCTGCAAGGGCGCGACCCGCGCGATGCCTGGGCATTTGTCGAACGAATTTGCGGGGTGTGCACTGGCGTACATGCGCTCGCATCGGTCTATGCCATTGAAGATGCCATTGGCATCAAGGTGCCCGATAACGCCAACATCATTCGCAATATTATGCTGGCGACGCTGTGGTGCCACGACCACCTGGTCCACTTTTACCAGCTAGCCGGAATGGACTGGATTGACGTTCTGAATGCCCTGAAAGCCGACCCGCGCGCAACCTCGCAGTTGGCACAAAGCCTTTCAGCCTGGCCGATGTCCTCCCCGGGCTACTTCTTTGACGTACAAAACCGCCTGAAGAAATTTGTCGACGGCGGTCAGTTGGGGATTTTCCGCAACGGTTATTGGGGACATCCGCAGTACAAACTGTCGCCAGAGGCTAACCTGATGGGCTTTGCCCATTATCTGGAAGCGCTCGATTTTCAGCGCGAGATTATCAAAATCCATACGGTGTTTGGCGGCAAGAATCCGCATCCTAACTGGATTGTCGGCGGCATGCCATGCGCTATCAATATCGATCAGAGCGGCGCGGTTGGCGCGGTCGATATGGAACGCCTTAACCTGGTACAGTCGATCATCACCCGCACCGCCGACTTCATCAACAACGTCATGGTTCCTGACGCGCTGGCTATCGGCCAGTTCAACAAACCCTGGAGCCAGATTGGCACCGGGCTGTCTGATAAGTGCGTCTTAAGCTACGGCGCGTTCCCGGATATCGCCAACGACTTCAGCGCGAAGAGCCTGTTGATGCCTGGCGGCGCGGTCATTAACGGTGATTTTAGCAATGTCATGCCGGTGGATCTGGCCGATCAGCAGCAAATTCAGGAGTTTGTCGATCATGCCTGGTACCGTTATCCGGACGATCAATTAGGTCGTCACCCGTTCGAGGGGATTACTGACCCCTGGTACAACCCCGGCGATGTCAAAGGCAGCGATACCGATATCCAGCAGCTCAACGAACAGGAACGCTACTCGTGGATTAAAGCCCCGCGCTGGCGCGGACACGCCATGGAAGTTGGTCCGTTGGCGCGTACGCTGATTGCCTATCACAAAGGGGATGCCGCCACGATTGAATCCGTCGATCGCATGATGTCCGCACTCAAACTGCCGCTGTCGGGTATGCAGTCGACGCTGGGGCGTATTTTGTGCCGCGCGCACGAGGCGCAGTGGGCCGTGAGCAAGCTGCAATATTTCTTCGACAAGCTGATGACCAACCTGAAAAACGGCAATCTGGCTACGGCGAATACCGAAAAATGGGAGCCTGCAAGCTGGCCGCAGCAGTGCCGTGGGATCGGTTTTACCGAGGCGCCGCGCGGAGCACTCGGTCACTGGGCATCGATTCGCGACCAGAAGATCGACGTGTATCAGTGCGTAGTGCCGACCACCTGGAATGCCAGCCCGCGCGATCCGAAGGGGCAAATTGGCGCCTACGAGGCGGCGTTGATGGGCACCCAAATGGCGATACCGGATCAACCGCTGGAGATCCTGCGCACCTTGCACAGCTTCGACCCCTGCCTGGCATGTTCAACCCACGTCCTCGGCGACGACGGCAGCGAACTTATCGCAGTCCAGGTTCGCTAAGCGTTAAGGAACGGAACGATGACTGGAAAGATATCCCCACGCGTCGGGGAGGCGCGTGATACCGCCGTCAGCCACTATGTGTTTGAAGCGCCCGTACGCTTGTGGCACTGGCTGACAGTGGGCTGCATGTTGGTTTTGATGGTAACCGGATACTTCATTGGCCGACCACTGCCGTCGGTCAACGGCGAGGCCACTTACCTGTTCTACATGGGCGACATCCGGTTAGTACATTTCGCCGCAGCCATGGTGTTTACGGTGATACTGCTGGGTCGCATTTACTGGGCCTTCGTCGGCAATCGCTATTCACGCGAGCTGTTTATCGTGCCGGTCTGGCGTCGCAGTTGGTGGCAGGGTGCCTTTTCGGTGGTGCGCTGGTATCTGTTTCTGGAAAAAAAACCGGGAGAAGATATCGGCCATAACCCCGTCGCGCAGGCGGCGATGTTCGGTTATTTCCTGCTCTCCGTTTTTATGATCCTCACCGGTTTTGCCTTATACAGCGAGCATAGCCAGTACGCCATTTTTACCCCCTTCCGCTATGTGACGGAGTTTTTCTACTGGACCGGCGGTAACTCTCTCGATATCCACAGCTGGCATCGGTTGGGGATGTGGTTCATCGCCGCCTTCATCATCGGTCATGTGTATATGGCTATCCGCGAGGACATCATGTCTGACGATACCGTCATCTCAACCATGATCAACGGCTATCGTAGCCACAAATTTGCCAAACGCCAGCATGATAAGGAGGCGTCATGAGCGAACCTAACGTCATCGTGATGGGCTTAGGCAACCTGCTGTGGGCAGATGAAGGATTTGGCATTCGCGTTGCCGAACGCCTGTACGCCCACTATCACTGGCCGGAATGGGTAGAGATTGTCGACGGCGGCACGCAAGGGCTGAATCTGCTGGGCTACGTTGAGCAGGCCAGCCATTTGTTGCTGCTGGACGCTATCGACTACGGACTCGCGCCAGGCACTTTGCAATCCTACGCCGGTGAACAAGTCCCCAGTTACCTCAGCGCCAAAAAAATGAGTCTGCATCAGAACAGCTTCTCCGAAGTGCTTGCTCTGGCGGAGATTCGCGGTCATCTGCCCGCCCACATCGCCCTCGTAGGACTACAGCCGGTGCAGCTGGACGACTATGGCGGCAGCCTGACCGACATCGCGCGCGCTCAGCTCCCGGCGGCAGAACAAGCCGCGCTAACGCAACTGGCCGCGTGGGGCATCGCGCCACAGACAATCGATGAAACGCGTTGCCTGAACTATGAATGCCTGTCGCTGGAAAACTATGAAGGCGTGCGTATTCGCCAGTATCGTGTAACGCTGGAGAGATAAGCAACATGTTGAATGACAAACCATTTTCTGCGCTATGGCAACGCATGCTGGCGCGCGGCTGGCAACCGCTGACCGCATCTGAACTGGATGACTGGGTAACGCGTGTGCGTGATGGCGTGGTGCTGCTCAGTAGCGATCCCCGCCGCACGCCAGAAGTCAGCGATAACCCAGTAATGATTGCCGAGTTGCTCCGCGAGTTTCCCCAGTTTGACTGGCAAATCGCTATGGCGGATCTCGAGCACAGCGAGGCTATCGGCGATCGTTTTGGCGTATTTCGCTTCCCGGCCACGCTGGTATTTATCCACGGCGAGCTGCGCGGCATTCTCAGCGGCATCCACCCGTGGGCCGACCTGCTCAATCTGATGCGCCCCCTCGTTGAAGAACGCATCCCCCGGAGCCTGCAAGATGAGTGATACCTTTTTTCATCTGCTGGGGCCGGGAACCCTGCCGGGCGATGACAGCTTCAGCATGAATCCCTTGCCCCTCACCTGCCAGGTCAACAGCAGCCCCAGCATGGCGAGGCTGGAAAACTGTCCGCACAGCCCGGCGGTGATGGCATTGTTAGCCGACGTGCGCCACCAGCTTAGCCAGAAAATCCCCGTAAAACAGGACGTGCTGGGATGGGATTTATCCACGCTCAACGCAGACGACCTCACGTTTTTGAATACGCTGCTCGGCGAAGGCGAAGTTTCCGTGCGTATCCAGCAGGCTGACGGCAGGGCGAGTGTGATTCAGGAGTCTATTTTCTGCGGAATCTGGCGGGTGCGTTGCCAGAATGACTTGGGTCAATGGGAGGAGCATCTGGAGGCAGGCAGTGCGCCACGGGCGCTGTGGCAGGCAGCAACAATCACGACGCTGCCAGACGATAGCCTGTTGCCTCCGCCCGTCGATGGGTTGATGAATGGCCTGACGCTGGCTCAGGAACTGCTGGCGCACGTGCGCGATCCGGCCACGCAACCTCATAGCATTAACCTCACCCAACTCCCGGTTAGCGATGCGGATCGCCAGTTCCTCTCCCGCCTGTGTGGCGAAGGACGCATTCAGATCCGCACCATCGGCTACGGCGAGAGCCAAATCGACGCCACGGCGCTGCGCCATGTCTGGCATCTGCGCTGTCTGGATACCCTGAAAGGGCTTCTGCTCGAGAGTTATGAGATCTGTCCATTACCGGAACTGGTACTGGCTGCTCCGGAGGATCTGCTCGACTCGCTCCAGCGCCTGGATGAAGTCTGTAGCTGGCTGGCATCCGGCCCGCCGGCCTGATCCCCTTCTCCCGACCCGCATACTTTTCTGCTGCGGGTCTGGCGTTTTCTTCCTTATCTGTTCACTCTCTAATGCCTGATGGAGTTCGCATGTGGGACGTCATTGACTTATCGCGCTGGCAGTTTGCGCTGACCGCGCTGTACCATTTTCTGTTTGTTCCCCTGACGCTGGGGCTGATTTTTTTGCTGGCTATCATGGAAACCCTGTTCGTGGTGACGGGCAAAACAGTCTACCGCGACATGACGCGTTTCTGGGGAAAGTTATTCGGTATTAACTTTGCGCTCGGTGTGGCGACCGGCCTGACCATGGAGTTTCAGTTCGGGACTAACTGGTCGCTCTATTCCAACTATGTGGGCGATATTTTCGGTGCTCCGCTGGCGATGGAAGCCTTGATGGCTTTCTTTCTTGAATCCACATTCGTGGGGCTGTTCTTCTTCGGCTGGCAGCGCTTAAACAAGTATCAGCATTTACTGGTGACCTGGCTGGTAGCGTTTGGCTCCAATATCTCGGCCCTGTGGATCCTCAACGCCAACGGCTGGATGCAATATCCAACAGGCGCTCACTTTAATATTGATACCCTGCGCATGGAGATGAGCAGCTTTAGCGCGCTGGTTTTTAACCCCATCAGCCAGGTGAAATTTGTGCATACCGTGATGTCCGGTTATGTCACAGGCGCCATGTTTGTGATGTCCATCAGCGCCTGGTATCTGCTGCGTGGTCGCGCTCGCGAGTTCGCCCTGCGCTCCTTCGCGGTAGGTTCCGTCTTTGGCACACTGGCTATCCTCGGCACTCTGCAACTGGGAGATAGCTCAGCCTATGAGGTCGCCCAACGCCAGCCGGTAAAACTGGCGGCAATGGAAGGGGAATGGCAAACCGAACCGGCACCTGCGCCCTTTCATGTGATAGCCTGGCCGCAGCAGGAGCAAGAGCGTAACGCCTTTTCCGTGAAGATACCGGCCCTGCTGGGTATCCTGGCGACTCACTCTTTAGATACGCCAGTTCCGGGGCTGAAGAACCTGATGGCAGACGCGCTACTCCGCCTGCAGCGGGGCCGGGAAGCATGGTTGCTGATGCAGGAAATCGCCAAAGGTAACCGCACGCCTCAGCTACTGCACGCTTTTCACGCCGTGGAAAAAGATCTGGGTTACGGCATCCTGTTGGCCAACTACGCCCCTGACATGAACCATGTCACGCCAGCGCAATATCAGGCCGCACAACGCGGCGCTATTCCGCAAGTCGCCCCCGTGTTCTGGAGCTTTCGCATCATGATTGGGTGCGGTTCCCTTTTGCTGCTGGTGATGGCGATTGCGCTGATACAGACCTTACGCTGGCGTATCGACCAGCATCGCTGGGTACTGCACATAACGCTGTGGAGCCTGCCGCTACCGTGGATTGCCATTGAAGCAGGCTGGTTTATGACGGAGTTTGGCCGTCAGCCGTGGGCGATTCAGGATATTTTGCCGACCTGGTACGCCCACTCTGCGCTGAGCGCGGGCCAACTGGCCTTCTCCATGGGGCTAATCCTCACGCTTTACACCCTGTTTTTAATTGCCGAAGTCTACCTGATGCAAAAATACGCGCGTCTTGGTCCAGATGCGATGCAACGTCAACAACCGGCACAACCACAGGAATAAAGGAGAGCATCATGTTGGATTATGAAACGTTGCGGCTCATTTGGTGGCTGCTGATTGGCATTATTCTGGTGGCCTTTATGGTCACTGACGGGTTTGATATGGGGGTCGGCTGCCTGTTACCGCTGATCGCGCGCAACGATGATGAACGTCGGGTGTTAATCAATAGCGTAGGGGCGCACTGGGAAGGTAACCAGGTGTGGCTCATTCTGGCGGGCGGCGCATTATTCGCAGCCTGGCCGCGCGTCTATGCTGCCGCATTTTCGGGGTTTTATGTGGCGATGATTCTGGTGCTGTGCGCCCTTTTCTTTCGTCCATTGGCCTTTGATTATCGCGGTAAAATAGCGAATGCACGCTGGCGCGCCATGTGGGACACCGGGTTGGTTATCGGCAGCCTGGTGCCACCGGTTATCTTCGGCGTCGCCTTCGGCAATCTGTTCCTGGGGGTGCCTTTTGTGTTCACACCACAATTACATGTGCAATATCTGGGCACTTTCTGGGAATTGCTCTCTCCTTTTGCCCTACTGTGCGGCGCATTAAGCCTGATGTTGGTCATTATGCAGGGGGGCGTGTGGCTCCAGTTGAAAACCGACGGCCTTCTTCACCTGCGCGCGCTGTCTGCCACCCGCCGCAGCGCGATGTTAGTGGTGCTCTGCTTCCTGTTAGCCGGGTACTGGCTGTGGACGGGGATCGACGGCTATGTGCTGCTTAGCCAGGATCCTAATGGTCCGTCCAACCCGCTATTAAAGGCAGTAACGACCGCACCGGGTGCGTGGATGGCGCACTTTGAAAATTCACCACTATTGTTGGTTATTCCGCTGTTGGGCATGATTTTTCCAATGCTCGCGATCTATGCCTGCGGGCAACGTCGGGCCGTGTGGGGATTTCTGTTTGCTTCATTGACCCAGACCTGTGTGATCTTCACCGCTGGAATCACCCTGTTTCCATTTGTGATGCCATCCAGCGCGTATCCACTCTCTAGCCTGACGGTGTGGGACAGTACCTCCAGCCAGATGACGCTCAATATCATGCTGGTTATCGTGTTGATTTTCCTACCGATAGTTCTGCTTTATACCTTGTGGAGTTATTACAAGATGCTGGGACGAATCAACGTAGAAACCATCCGCCGCCACAACCACGAACTTTATTAGGGAGGACTGTACGATGTGGTATCTGTTTTGGTTTGTCGGCATTCTGCTGATGTGCACGCTCTCCACGCTGGCGCTGGTCTGGCTTGAGTCACGGCAGAAATAGCCCTGCGCATGCGTTACGCTTCCAGGCTCCCCTGTTTATTCGGGGAGTCTTTATTCGTTCGCACAAAAGCAGCATGGCTGTACCCAAACCCTGGTTAGCACCAAGCTTTTCTATAAACCGCAGAGTGGTGCTGCAATGGACGTGTTCGAAGAGCGGAAAGGAAATGAGAAGCTATAGAGTGCTAAACCAGTGCGCGAGACAAAAAGAAGGGGATTACATTGAAGATGTGTAGTTGTAACTGCTTGATTGAATGGTGCGATAATAGGAACAAAACCAACAGCACAAATACATTGATTTTTAACCAATTTATTTTATTCGATCTTTTAGAATACCCCCATAAGTACCCCCAGATGTCAGTATGCCGCACAGTTCTTTTTTTTAGTGGCGTTCAAAAGTATCAGGTATCAGCCTTGATATCTGAAATCATTCCTGTGGCATCCGGGGCTACTACTGGGTCGAATTCATGTTCACACGTTCATGCGGCTGCCATAGATTTCATCGGGTGCATTAGAGCGTTTATTGCTGGGTTGATATACAAAGAGTTTACTTCATCATCTTGTTTACTTAGGGATCAGGGGCATATCCCCAGCCAAAAATGAGCGGATCGCACTGTCGATTATCTCGCGAGTGAGCACCGGCTCTTCCACGATGATTTGCAAACCAATGCCGCTACGATAGCCAGGTTGAATGCGATAGCCTGGAGTAACTACAGGCGGATTGTCGCGCATGACTTCGGCCAAGCGTTTATCAATGTAGTCGAAATAGGTTAATCCACCGAATTGAGGATAAGAAACGCGGGTACGTTCTACCATCGTATGGCTAACCACCTTCCCTTTCGCATTGTAGTTTGGTGTTGTATCCATGCGGGCTTCATCTTCCTGCTGGTTTTGGCTCAACATGGCATGAGCTTCTTCAAACACCAGATTTTCCACAATATCCGCACGCGCTACGTCAATGGTAATGATCTCCGCATTCCAGTACACATCTGGCGAATTACCCAAGAATAAAACATCGCTCCAGGTCCACATCCAACCCGCAGCAATCGCCTCTGCATTTTCAGAATCGCAATCATCATAATGCAGTCCTCCGCAGCGGTGACGCTCGCGGTGGATCAGATTCTTGACGTGTTGTGTCCGGGCACGACGCCGACGGCGGGAAAGAGTATTAAATGGTTTGTTTCTGCGGATCATGGTTCACTCTGCGCGTGCTCGCTGGGAGGAATCCAGCCGCACAGTTTAGCTAATGGGAATAAGGAAATCTACTTGCTAACAAGAGGGCAAAAAGCATGGGGGCCTGGGCAATATGCTGCATATCATTAATGTGCAGGGACGAAGTCAATGTGCTCATAGACACGCGAATAAAAATCTATCTAGATGTCGAAAACTTATTACCGAACCTCAAGCTCACGGATAATAGCCTTTGGCTGGCCCTCAACCATCAAGTCATACCAACGAACCTGCATTATATTAATTTGCACAGAGTGCGTCTTCGCACGTAAGCAGCCAGTTAAGCATCCCACCGAGAACTGGATCTACGTCATGAGCGCACGTTAATAGTTTTTGAAATCAAGCTAATTAGCATAATATCTCTTAACTGAAGGGATATGGAGCCGCAGAAATAAATGAAGACACGGCAGTATGCGCAAAAATCTATCTTCGATCTGGAAGCAATCTTCGAACAGTCCCGCAACAATGTTAGTGAACTTGAACAGCTGTTGAGCGAGCTGACCTTTCGCAACACTGCCAGGGCGCGGACGCTGACGTCTAAAATCGAGCAATCTCTAACTGCACTCAGCGACCGCAGCGAGGTCGCCATGTCGGCTTCCGGCCCATCAACATGTAATCCCGATTCGGCGTCCATACAATTTTCTCAAGCTGTCCCCCACAATGCACCTGCAGCTGTAGAGCAACTGCAACCGAAGGCTATCCCAGACACTGCCATGCAACAGCAATTCGACAAAGACCAAATCGATCTAGATCCACTCCCGTCTTTCTCTTCGTCAGATAAGGCGAATGATGCGCGAGCAATACTGGCAGCATGGACAGCCCTCGAAGCACTGTCGCCTCAAGGTTATAAACGCCCGGAGGATATGGCAACCGGCGACCGCTCCAGGGTTGCTCTATTGGATCGAGGTGTTCCATGGGGACCAAATGCCCGCAGCAAGCCCAGTTATAAGCTTTATTTCGAGGTCGTCCTCGGCTCCATCGCTCTCGATAAGGCGACGGACGAGCTGGTCAAGGTTTTTGGCGAGGATGAGGAGCGTTCACGCCCGGACGGTAAGAAAGCGGCCATCGGCTCGATCCTGATCGACAAAGAAGGCTATGTGCTTGAGGACAAAGGCATTGCCGTTTCCAGTTTTGCCTGGGCACTCAAGCCGGCTCTCGACCTGAAGCTTGGAAGCTTAGGGAATTGGCCGAATGTTGAGCCACGCATTATCGAGCATCTGGATCGAATGGTTCGCCGCCACAACGAGGATGGAGAACCCATACCGATCGATTTGGATGTCGTTCTTAACGCTTATAAATGGCTTGCGTCTCAGTTCGGTGTACCCGAGCATTTGGTTGAGCCTCCCACATTCGCGATTAAGGTGTTTCATCATTTCAAGGCCAAGGTGCCACCTGAACCTTCGTTACTAAATTCCTTCTATCTTGAAGATCTCGGTGAAGCAACCAAATTGCTCGAGACGGGCAAAGCCGGAACCGGTTTGCTCCGCTATATGGGAATTGGCAGGCCTGACCAAAAAATCGACGTGCTATCGCCCATTTCCGCAGTTGAGCCTTTCGTCGCACCGTCGCTCATGCCGCAGGCCCGTTGGCCTTCGAAAGGCGGCCATCCATTGGTACTGCTTCAACAGGCTGCCGTGAATGCGGCGCGTGCCGAGCTGAATAATGCTCCTGGTATCATCGGTGTCAATGGGCCACCGGGTACTGGAAAGACCACTCTTCTGCGAGATATTGTCGTTGGGTGCATTCTTGATCGGGCCACAGCGATGTGCGGCTTCAATAAACCGCAGGATGCCTTTTCCACAACAGGCGAGAAGCTGGCATTCGGTTCCAATGCATTCCTGCACTTCTACAAGTTACATGCGTCCTTGAGGGGCCATGAGATCGTTGTAGCGTCCTCCAATAACAAAGCGGTCGAGAACGTCAGTAAAGAGCTTCCTCTCAAGGAAGCCAATGGTCGCCATGAACAGATCGCCTATTTCCGGTCCATCAGCGACCTGATTGCGAATCCCAAACGCGCCGGCTATTTCGAAGCCGAGGCCGAGGGGGACATCCCCTCCGACCCTGTCGAAACCTGGGGATTGATCGCCGCGGCTCTCGGCAAGAGCAGCAACCGAGGCGCGTTCCAGCAAAGTTTTTGGTGGAATGAAGACGGTGGTTTCCTTACCTACCTGAAAGCAGCTCGCGGCTTAAACGTCTTGCGTGAGATCAAGGACGAACGAACTGGCGAAATCATTGATCGCGTGATGCCCAGCGTGGTTGTCAATGAGCAGCCCAGCACCAACGAAGCAGATGCTGCTGCGGCCTGGCTGAAAGCGCGAACCGCATTTCTTAAACTCAAGGAGACGGTAGACGCCGAAATCGCCAGCATCGAAGAGATGCGACGGGATATCCAGGCGCTCAAGGGAGCGATCACCGAACTTCAAAGGGTTGAACAGCGTCGACCGAGTCTGAATGAAGCCGTCGAAGAGGCACACCAGATTGCTGAATCCTGCCAACGAGAGCATGTGAAGGCAAAATCGCAGATCGAGCAGGACAAGATAATGCTCAACAGCCATCTTGCTTGCCGTCCAGGTTTCTTCTCCCGTTTGTTCGCGACTGCGGCCTGGAAGTCGTGGAGATCGACACAGCAGAAGCTCTCGGCGACCTTGCAGCAATCAGTCTTACGGGCACAGGGGACGGACGGCGCCCTGGAGCTTGCAAGGGCTGAGTGGAGCAATACTGAGTCCCAGTTACAGCAACTCGACCAGGAAATTTCCAGCAAATGTCAGGCTGTCTCGAAATTGAAGGCAACCGAGGCACAGGCACGAAACCGCATGGGAGACAGAGTCGTTGATGAGAGATTCTTCGAGCGCGAGCACGAGGCTATCCATCTGACTGCGCCATGGCTTCCTGATGAGGTTCATCGCCTGCGGGAGGATCTGTTCGCCGCTGCCCTGACTGTGCATAAAACGTTCATCGATGCTTCGGCCAGCCGCTTGCAACACAATCTTGGGCTATTGATGTCGGGCATGGTAGCTGGTGCCTTCCAGTCTTCCGCTCACCGTGAACTTCTCCCCGACCTTTGGTCGAGCCTTTTCATGGTTGTGCCGACCGTGTCCACGACATTCGCCTCTGTTCGGACGATGTTCGGGGATCTACCACCAGATAGCATAGGCTGGCTTCTGGTAGATGAAGCCGGCCAGGCCGTTCCTCAGGCAGCTGTTGGAGCTATCATGCGGGCAAAGCGCTCCATCGTGGTAGGTGACCCGTTACAAATCCCACCTGTAGTTTCACTTCCTGAAAAGCTGAACGCCGAAATCTGCAAGTTCTTCAACATTGACCAGATCGAATGGTCTGCCCCCGCTGCATCCACGCAGACCCTTGCTGATCAGGCATCGCGCTTCAAATCCACCTTCGTCATGGACGTAGGTGATCGAGAAGTCGGGCTGCCACTGCTCGTTCATAGGCGTTGCCAGAACCCAATGTTCGACGTTTCTAACTCCATCGCGTATGCCAAGCAAATGGTCCATGCTGTCGGGCCTAAAAAACCTGGATCTATCGGCTTGGCATTGGGGGGATCTCGCTGGGTGGATATCAATGGCGATGCTGAGACGAAGTGGTGCCCCGATGAGGGCGAAGCGGTTGTACGAATGCTAAAAGAGCTGGCAGCATCGGGCATTACAAATCCAGACGTATTTATCATTACACCATTCAAGATCGTAGAGCAGAACATGCGTCGGCGTCTCGACAGAGAAACCGACCTGCTACGAACGTTCGGCGTAAAGTTGGATGAGTGGTGCCGTGATCGTGTAGGCACGATCCACACGTTCCAGGGCCGAGAAGCGGACACCGTCATCCTGTTACTGGGTGCTCCGAAAGCGAGTCAGCAAAGGGCGCGTCAGTGGGCGGCAAGCCCGCCAAACATTATCAATGTAGCCGTCTCACGCGCCAAGCAAAACCTGTATGTGGTCGGCTCGGCTACGGCATGGGCAGGAGCGGGAACTAGTCTGCAGGTCTTGCATCGGCAATTGGCTCAATTAGTCTGATAATCTCCGAGGTGGCCCTCATTGTTGAGGGCTCATAGCAACTCTTTTTGGCTTACTTCAGTAATGGGCCGGCCGCTATGTGCCAAGAGCAGACATTGCACATTTCAGTCATGTTAATCAATGGGGAGCAGGTCACCAGTATCAAATTGCTGTGTGGCATATTATCTCAAAAGTTGAATAAGTCACCCCGAACTCCCTTTGCAACACGACTATCGCTGCATTTTTCACAACAATACACCGTGCAATGACCCCAAAATATATCCATAATAATCGTCTAATAGACAATAACTGTTCGTGTAATTAAATGTGCAATCTCGCCATTGTTTCTAAGTGAGTAAGGCAAATCTCAGATAGCTTATGAGACAAAAATGAATAAAAGGAGCTAGGGCAATGGTAATTCTATCCCATGAATTGGATACTTATAGCAAGGGGCTAACACTACTTCGCCAGCATTGGATTGACGGTTCTCCTTTAGTAGCTATCTGGGGACAAAACGTCGGCTGGTCTCCATCCTCTCCAGATCCAGTTTTAGATCGCGCTTTTGAGCATGCAATGCGTC
This sequence comes from Citrobacter sp. RHBSTW-01044, assembly GCF_013781945.1. Taxonomy (NCBI): domain Bacteria; kingdom Pseudomonadati; phylum Pseudomonadota; class Gammaproteobacteria; order Enterobacterales; family Enterobacteriaceae; genus Citrobacter; species Citrobacter sp. RHBSTW-01044. Next base: position 3,860,638 of record NZ_CP056180.1, read on the forward strand.
AGGGAAAGCAGTGGAGTTCTTTGCTCACCCGCGAACCGCTTCAAGATGAGTTCTATCTATGGCTTGCGGACAGATTCATATATCGTGCTGCCTCTCCACTTTTGATTGAAGCAGCCCGCGCGCCTTGGTGTGCAGTGTTTACTTCATCAATTGACAACGGTCTGGCAAATTGTATTGCAGGGAATGGGCGAGCACCCGAAGTTATCTTGCAAGGTGATCCGGCACCTCGCTTTTTACGTAATAATCGGCGTCCTCCTTTCTATTATCTTTTTGGTCAAGCGGGCCAACACGTTGCAGCATTAGCACCACCATCCACTCGCCAAGGCTTGTCAATACATAGTATGCGCCACGCTAGTCCTATGTTGCGAAGATTACAAGATACTGTGACCCCATTGGGTCTTATAGTCATAGATGGATATGCTCCTAATTCTGACTGGTTAAACGCCGACCAACTTCTCGCCGCAATAAGTGACTCACCAGTTGAGGGGGTTCTTTGGTGTGGAGACGAACCTACATTTTTAGAGGATTCCCAATTCATTTATGATGATCTTGTTAATAAAGGGGTTATCGTTCGCACTCCTGAAACACTAGGGAAAATCGTCAACGAGCTCATTCAGAGTTTACATGTACCTGAGGCTTTGAGCTGGGACGACCCTGAAGTTGTATCATTGAAGGGCGGTGGAATTGTAAAAACAACTCCTAACTTACGTCTTATTACCCAAGCTTCTGCTACTCTCATTGATGATTCATGGGTTGGAACTCTAGATCCTCATTCGCAGATCGAAACAGATGCTGCGTTTCAAGCGTTCCATGCTACATCGTCGAGCTTTCGCTCCATCACTGATGGTGTTCGCCGTGACTATGCCATCAAGCGTTCTTTTGAGAAGTCGCTTCATAAAAGAGTCGTAGAGGCTTTAGAACAACACCACAATGCCTCTGCAATTATTCTACATGGCCAATCCGGCGTAGGTAAGACAATCGCTTTTGCTCGCTTAGCTGTACAAGCGAAAACTCAGGGTTATGCCGTTCTTTTTATCAATCGCCGTTTACCTCAGGCATCGGACCTGAGTAGTTTTCTCGCGGCCGTAGATCAACAGCAAGGTGTCACTCTCTTGCTAGTTGATACAATGTCAGCAGTGTCGAGATACGATGATCTTCTGAGAGCATTACGAAGTGTCGGTCATCGCGTAGTTATCGTTGGTACGTCGTATCGTTTAGACCTAAATGAGAAGGCTACAAATCGCTTTATAGAAGCAAGGGCATTGCTGGACAATGATGAACAAGCACATCTTCTCAATTTAGCTGCACGTTTCGCGCCTACTATGGTCAATACGATAAAGAAAGAGAAATCGAGCCAGTATGTACTGGCGAGCTTCTATCGCCTTCTCCCTCATAGTAGAGCAACGTTATCTGCTGGCCTTCGAAGAGAAGTTGACCGTTCTAGCTTGGCTTTGCGAAACCGAGCAGTCTCTGCTAAACCAGCCCAACTTGGTGCATTTGCACAAGCTTTCAGAAAAGCTGGTTACCCTATTGGTAAATCAGAGCTTCTTCCCAACTCAGGTGGTGAGTTAGATAATTCCCCTGAGGCTAAAGCTATTGACTTAGTCATGATCAGCAGTCGTCTTTTCAAAGCCGTTCCGCTAAGCATTATTCTGCGAGCAGTAAGTACGAATACAAACACTAATAGTTTATTCGATATTGACGCTATGCTCAGTTTAATTCGAGGCCAAGACCTCTTCCGCTGGATTTATTCCGATGAGGAGCAAACAGATATTCTTGTCGAAGCAAGGCTACAAATTGAAGCTCGTTTGATCTGTGAGGCTCGCTTTGGGAGTGCTCTGCGTGAAGCGGAAGCAATCGCATGCCTCATAGCTGCAGCAGTCCGTGCAGGGCCAGAATCGAATGGGGAGACTTCATATTTAGTTGAGCTGATCCATGCTGCAGGACCTGATGGCCCTGAGGGGGATCGATACAGTGAAAGTTATGCCTTAATTGCCCGTGCATTGTCTAACCTCCGTGAAATAACGGGGATGCCAAATTCTCGTCTTATGCTCCAAGAATCGGTTCTTCGCCGACATTATCTGCGCACTCAAAAAACAATAGAGCACTCGGAGAAAATTAAACTTCTGAATGAGGCGGTTACTGTTGTTGATGAAGCATTGCATCGAATCGAGGAAAATGGGAGCAGTGGAATCTTTGCCTCTCGCCAGACAAAAGATAACCTTTGGAATGAGCGAGCAGCAACTTACGGCTTTGTTGCCACTGACATGGTCCAACATGGACAAAGTGATGAGGCATATTCAGCGTACAAAGCTGCCCACGACGCAGCTATGCTTGCTAAAGCAAGGCGTGATTCATCTTTTTCAACGGATGTATCGCTGTGGATGCCGACAGGTATACTTCGTCAGGGTAGCAAACTCTCAGAAATTCAACGCATTGAAATATCAGCAGACCTTAAGTCAACTATTGATTCTGTCGACGAAAGTATGCTTGATGAGGCTCAGAAAGAAAAATTTCAAACACGTCGCTTAGATGCAGGAATAGCAATGAAAAGCACTGTTATTTCCGATGATGCTTTTGCTCGGCTTGATCAGTCAGGCTCAGCGGCAGGCTATTTTATTCGCGCTAGAAACTTAGCGCCTGATATGAAAGCTCAGAATGAACCTTCTGCGGAAGACATGGCGAGCGCGCAATGCTGCGTATCCTATCTTAGGGAGCATTACGATAAAATCAGTCAAGACGAACGCTGTCTTAAATTATTACTCGACATGGAATGGGTGACTCGCACGAAGAAATGGATGATGAGGGGGCTGCGACAGCCATTCCCAAATAGCGTGGAAATTCGTAAAGTTGTGCATACGATCGTCAGTGGTATAGCAGCACTTGGTGAAGATAAATTAGCAACTAAATATCGCTATTTGCGCGCACTAACAACTTGGCTCGAGGGAAATCAAGGCGCAAGTACCGAAATGTGGAATGAGCTGAGCTTTGATACGCAATTCGCTGACTCTCAGCGAGTTTTTATCCGTCATTTATTAACCGACGCGCAAGGGACTCCAATCATTTACAGAGGCGTTGTTGAGCGGCAGATCGGTCCGGGTCGTTACTCTGTTCGCGTAGACGAATTAAAAATGACTATTGACTGCATTGCTGATTATTTCCCAAATGTAGATCTTGCCGTTGGTCGTGTTATTACGAATTTTGCAATTGCTTTCAACTATCGAGGGCCATTAGCAGATCCTCTGGGTGGGGTTCGGAGGAGTGCCCGATGAGTTTTCCTAAACTGGAGGCTGCCGCAACAACATTCACCATCTTGATTAATAAAGATTTAGGTCGTGAGGTTATTAAGCCTATAACTTTAGAAGCCCCTGAGCCTCCTCCGGACGAGCTGCATTTTTTTCGATTGGTCGTATGGTGTTATGGATTTTTTTTCGAAGCAGCTTCTGATGTACTAAAGGAGTGTAAAGCTTTAATGAAACAGAGTGCACCTGAGCGTACTAATCGGTATGATCAAGGTAGCCGAACCATTAATAACCTGAGGACTTACAAGGTTCACAACTTACCACCTAGTAAAGGCAATACTAAAAAGCTTTCTGATGCAAAGGCTTGGTTAGCAGAATATAGGACTGAAAGTAGTAGTATAGAGAAAGCAACTGAAGAGCTTTGTAATATTGCGCTGATCATGATCCATGATGTTACTAACGTATGGGAAGCTGCATCTAAAGATCCAACTGATGCGATTCAATTATTTGAACGTGTAAAGAATGCACTCGATAATGCCTGGGCGGTACATGAATTTCATCAGATTGCAAATGAAACCGCAGATGAAATTAACTTATCTGGCTTCAATGCTAAGGCTTTTTGCGAGACACATATTGCTGAATGGCGTCAGACTGCTAGTTGTTTTTTAGATAGAGAATCAGCAGCCCAAGGTCTTCGGCGGACTATTCGTAATACTATGCTTCGAGAATTCGGTCACCCTACTTAAAATTTGCAATTCGAGTCATAATTGCAAAAACTCATTATCATAAGGTGATAATCATAATAAAAATAGAAAATCGAGTGTGAAGTCATGATGTTATTTTTCATAGCTTCACATTTCAATAAATACCACCTCCTTTGGAGGTGGTCAGCAACAAGTTGAGTCTATCATTAGTGAATGACATACCGCTTAAACCTCAAAGTAACGATTTTTCATACTGAAGATCAATCGTTTTGCTTCTTATTAATTATTACATATCGAATTTAGAACACCCGGTTTCGAAATTGATCATGGCTATTGCGCATTTCCGCTTATCGCTGTGAGTTTAATAGGCCAATGAAAAATTGGCCTCAATCTACGGGGGAGCAAATCGCCCTTATTACATAGCCAGTTTACTGAAGGTGCTGCTTCAACCAAATACGAGTACCTTCAATGTCATACGCTTTTTGCCCAAATCCCTTAGCAAGCAGGGATTCAGGTAAATACTCGTCGTATTTATCCAAGAACTTTTCTGGGACATCTGCGGCAAGATCAAATGCGGATGGTAAGCCTGACAACAGCATTTTTTTAAGCGCCTGTTGAACCGTTGCTACACTTGCATCATCAATCTCTATAACACCTGAGAATGAATTGGCCTTAAAACGACAACGTATGAGCAAGGCTGTAATCGTATTCACAACTTTATCCCCCATCCAGGGAATTACATAACAGTGTTGCCCAATCGTAATAAAATACTCATTTCGCAGGTTATAACGCTGAAAGTTACTACAGCCTTCCGCAAATAGGTTTCTGGCGGCAGTATCGGCATAATCTACTTTCTTGCTACCTATTGCTATGCGGTAATCACCTTCCCTATAGATAGCGAGCATTTCCTGACGAACGGCACCATGAACAGACATACCTCCCCCACTAAATTGTGGTGGCTGACCGCCTTTGGTTGCCTCTACATAGATAACTTTTTTCTCTGTCTCGATCTCTGTCACTTTCCAGCGCCGCCCACCGAAGATGATGTGTTGGTCTGGTAGCAGTGGGGAGTCAACAGGCACTGTTCCAAGGGTTCTGTTTCCGGTGACAATGCGGAACTCTTCTGGAGTATTGAACACAGCATAAAAAGTGTAATGGTTAGTCAGTTTCTCCCCCTCTGCCCCAACAACCATTTCGCCGCTAGCAAGTTGAGTGAGTAGGCCACATGCTCCCATATGTTTAAGCAGGCTTTTGAAATCGTTTAAATCTACATTTCTGAATGGCCCTGTCTGGCATAGTTGTGTCCAGAGCTGGTCGGCACGAACTCCACCCCATTGTGCGGTAATTGCAAGAATCTGGTGTAGCAGCGTGGAGTAATGCATCTGCCGGGAATCGGCAGGCTCAAACCATTGTTTAGAGATCATCAACCTGATCATTGCCATCGACTGCACCAACTGGAGTCGTAGGTGATCAACGATACTGCTACTCACAGTAAGCTCATTTTCTGTAATTAGCATTCTGAGTATTGATGGGGAATCGCGTCGCCCAGAACGCCCCATACGCTGGCGCAAACTGGAAACAGAATGCGGAGGGGTAACTTGGATAACCGACTTAACCTTACCGATATCAATTCCCAACTCAAGCGTCATTGTACAAACAGCTGTAGTGGGCAAATTTCCTTTCTGAAGACGAGATTCAAGCGCCTCACGTAATTCCTTGGCAAGGGAACCATGGTGGGGGAAAAATTCATTCGGAACAATTTGTTCCTCACACATGTCGCTCAGCGTTGCCGCAATGCTTTCAGTGCGCTTTCGGCTGTTTGCAAAGACCAAATGAGAATCGCCACGGCAAATTCTGAAAATGTCATAGCAAACGTCATGTTCAGCTGAACTCTGAAGTTCTTCCTCTTTTTGGATCACTCGCTCCAGGTACCCTTTGACCTGTACCTGAAGAGTGGCCGTGCTATTACTATCTGTAACAGTTACGCAGGGGAGTCGTTTGTCCGGGCGCAACATTTCGGGCACTTTCTCCAGTTCACCCAGCGTAGCACTCAACGCAACGCGGGGAATTGGATTTACCTGGCAACCTAGCACATGGTCAATTCTATTGAGCAGAGAAAGCAGTTGTACACCACGCTCTGAGCCAATAAAAGCATGAAACTCATCAATAACGATGTATGCGACTGAAGAAAATGCCTGTTTGAGCCAGCCCATTGAATTTATGAGCAAAGACTCAAGTGACTCAGGTGTAATCAGTAAAATGCCAGCAGGGTTCGTCCGAGCCTTCTTCTTTTTGCTTTGTGGTACATCCCCGTGCCAGGGAGTCACTGGCATTTCCAATGCATCTCCAAGGCTCTCAAGACGACGGTACTGATCGTTAATCAATGCCTTCAACGGACTGATATAGACGATGCCAAATCCATTCGTGAGATCTGCAACTGCCGAACAGGCAGGAAGAAAGAAAGCCTCTGTTTTACCCGCTGCTGTACCTGCACTGATTAGCACGTCTCGATCACGGGCTAAAATTGCCGGGATAGAACTCTCCTGCAAGGGCCTTAATGTAGACCACCCCTGCTTGTAAACCCACTTACGGACGCGGGGATCGAGGCTATCGTAGGCACTGCTCATAGTTTGAAGTTCGCCAGTCCGTCGTCGTCATCGCTTTCCTCCATAATGGCGTCATCCATATCGCTAGGTCTGTCCACTTCAATCGCCACACCCTCGATTAATGTTTGCCAGTTCATCGTTCTGTTTTGTTCGAGTACGGCCAGCATGTCCAGGAAGCCTTTTATGGTATTACGGGGGGTACGGAAGTAAGCGTCTCCAATGGTTTTACTACAGTGATGCAGGAATCCAGTCAGTGCCTCATCTGGTACCAGATAATTCTCTGGATCTCCGCCTGCATAAACATGACGAAGATTTCTCAGCAAAATATACAGTTCCTCAGGGGTGAGGCTGGCAAGATGCAAAGTGGGGGATGAGTAGTCAATCACTCCTGCTTTTTGCGCGAACCGGTTTTCCGCCAGACGCGACTGGAGGGCCTCATAGCTGTAAAGACCTTTACGCGGATCGAAAAGAAACTCTGGCGTACCCCCGAGGATAAAACCAATGTTCTCAGCTGAGCCTTGCAGGCAGTCATTCAAGATCCGCAAAATCTGTTCGTAGTTCGCTGTTCTTGCTTGCGTATTATTCAGCTTAAAGAGGTTCACCATTTCGTCGAGGCTGACCAAAAGACCGGCATAGCCTGCCTGTCGGACAAAAAGGCTCATCAGCTTCAAAGAATCATAGAATGAAGCGTCTGAGATAATAGTCCGAACGTCGAGATCGTTACGGGCATCAGTTTTGGTGGTGTACTCTCCCCGCAACCAGCGAATAGCATTGGATTTTAGCGTTTCGTTATCCTGCTCATGCCCGCGCCAGAATGCATCAATGACCTTCGCAAAGTCATATCCACCCACCATATCTGACAGAGCTGTCAGGCGTTTATGAATAACTGATGAAACCTCGGAGCCGTCCGTGTCGGCTTCCTTTCTTGCCTCCGTAACGAATCTTTCAACAACGCTAAGTAACGCATTACCATCCGGCTTGTTTCTGGTGGACATGTTTTTCATAAGCTCAGAATAGAGATTACGAGCCTGACCTCCCGATGAGTGAATGCGCCTGTCAGGAGAAAGGTCTGCACTGACTGAAACCAGCTTCTTCTCTAGTGCAATAGAGCGCACAACACTCAGAAAGAACGTTTTACCAGAACCATATTCACCGATGATTAGTCTGAAGCTTGCACCACCGTCAGCAATCCTCTCAATATCCTGGTGGAGAGCGGTGATCTCATTCACGCGGCCAACCTGGATATGCTGAATGCCTATCCTTGGCGTTACACCTGACTTAAGTGACTGAATAATAGCGTCACGTTCTTTCACTCTTATACGTGTTACAGACATTCACTATCCCTCTAATTCTTTGGCAATTTCCAGGTCAACCCAGATATCATCATCGGCATCGTCCAGTACTGGAGCATCAACTACCGCATAGGACCAGTCATTGATCACCTCAAGCGCACCGCCGAGCATCAAATTCAAATTTCCGCACAATTCTGTCGCCTCTTTTCGGGACCACTGTTCTTTCTCCAGCAAACTGCGATAAAGCTGGCTATGTGCGGAGTCAAGCCCCCCCGCCTCCGTTGATGAGGCTGGAGCACTTTCTGGCTCTTCCGGTTCTTCTTCGGTGAAAATTGTGTTCAGCAATTTGCGAACATCATCCGTGGCAGATTCGTGGCGGGCAAGTACATTAGCATCCAGTGTGAACCCAGCTGCTGTCTGATCAGTTGGTACAGACGAGACGAGATCATGTTCAGCTGCGGAATGCTGATGGATATTGCTCGAGACAGATGAGGGATCCAGCCCCAAACTTGAATAAATCTTCTCAAGCTGTTTGATTTCGGCAGGCGCTATCGTCCCATCCGAACAGGCAACACTAACGATAACCTTACCCACAGCAGCTTTTTCCGCGGCCCCCATCAACTCAATCCTGCTTTTCATTCCTGTCATATTGGCTGGGGTATGAAGTTGCCACGTTAAATACGCATGTAGAGAACGTTTTTCATCATCGGTGAAGCCAGGATTGTTGTTGATGGCATTCTCAAGCACTTTCTGTTCAGCTTGATCAAGAGAATCGTCAATCAAGGCGACCATCGCCCCTAATCTGAGCGTCATTACGGCTGAGATAAATTCAGGAGAAGGTGAGAAGCGTCCATCTTCGGCGGCAGGGAATAGAACAAGTGTCCCATCAACATCCGCCTTCACATGGTGATAATACGGGTCAGGTGCCAGACCGTAACCCATCTTCAGAGCAAAGGCCTGCATCAAATCGGCCTCTTTTTTATTGATCTTATTGGGGCAACTGGCATTCATATGTGCCCAAAAGTCAGCAACTGAGACTAACCCCTCCTTGACGAGGATCGCCTCATCAGCCCAGCGTTTGAATGAGCTTAATATTTTTTCTGCGCTTTCATTAACGATCTCTGAAGGGAGCAACATAATTGCAGCCGTATCATTGACTGACGTACCTTTCCTACCAAGGTAGCGACTATAAGCATCAAGTTCATCCGTACATATGTCGGCAAGAGCCATAATTTTCTGGACAGGGCTCTTCAACGCACTTGGATCAGGCAGGTCGGGAACAGGAAGTCGAACACCTCGCAAACTAGGACTTGCTGGTGTGTAATCTAACCTTAGACGCGTTTTATTCGCCTTAACGACCATCCCTTCACCATATTTGAGGGTGTAACGCCGTTTGAAAAGCGCAGCAAACTCTTTAGCACAGCGGCGAGCTGGGGTACGCAGCGAATACTCGGTGTGGTTTATTACCCAGTTCAACGCCAGTTCAGCTGATACAGGAACTCCTTCATGTACAGTTTTTGCCAGAGCCAGCTTAAATTGCATGCTGTTGCTGAAACCTGAATTGCTATCGAGCTCAGTGGCTAAGCCCATGTTCGGGCGAAGAATAGACATGGCTTCGAGTAATTGGGTCGAATATCCACGGAAGGAGCGGTTCTCAATGAATACCGATCTTAACCGAGCGACTTCATTGAATAGATTACGGAACTCAGCATCAGAGAATTTTGGGTCAGTGGAATCTACGAGCGCTTTTCTTTCCAGGCCGTAGAGGTAGATAAAAACATAGCCGATAGGACACGATGGATCAGACCTATCGCTGGCAAGCCAACTGACATACGCACCGCGTGCTTCTGGGGAAAGAGAGGAAAAACTGGGCCAGTATCCTAATGAGCTGTCCTCGTAAAGATAAGAAGTAGGTTTTATCTTACATGTGTCATCAATTAATGATGCCTCATTTCCATCGTCATAATAGCCGCCTGATTCCTGACCGGAGGACTTCATACGTTGCCCCACGTAAATGTGGCCACCGCTAATTGCTAAACCAGCTACAGTTATCATCTCACCCGGAAGTACCCATCGAGCTAGTGCACCTGCTGACTTTGAGGTGTTCCGGTAATGATTGGTTGTCACCCGAAGTTCAACACCCCGGCCACCGCTCAATGTAAAAGTTGCAAGGTTATCGTCTTCACTATCATCGTTTCGCACAACCGCCTCTTTTTTCTTGATGTCAGCGAGCCATTCTTTTGGCGGTGCTTTCACGGGGCTTGAAGCATAAGACTTTGGAGATTTACGTTTTTTCTTTCTAAAAAACAACAAGTAAATGACTAAAATCGCCGCCAGAAACTTCAATAACTCCATGATATACAACCTTAAAATCATTCTTCACGCCCACTCACAAGCAGCAATGAAGGTTGGGCAAGTAGATTAATCTCAAAATAATACGTCTAAATCGCAAGGGTTCAAACCAAAATGCAATCAAAATTAATTTATTGATTTAAAGGAAAATGATTATTGATTAAGCATGCTTTTCAAGCAGAAATTTTGAAGGCATGCGAATGCTTGTGGGTCATTCGTATCAGAATGAAATTGAATTGGTTCTGCATAAACATACGGGTAGCTGTTACATGGATGCAGAACCGGCGGCAATTATCTTTATCTATTTGCTGTCAGAACTGACTCTACTAATGGGAAATGAGCTCACCGACGGCAAACCGTGCAGAATGCATTTCATGCTCCAGTCACACGAACAAACCACACAGCAAGTTTCTGTATAAAATTCCTACGCTGGTGGCGTTCAACTTCTTGAGCGCGGATTTCCTCTTGTTCCTTTTGTCTCTGATTGGTTAGCAGCGTCGGATTTCTCTGCATAAATTCTCGGTAGGCTGATTCGGCAATGAGGGCATCCCCTGCAATAGCGACAGCGGTAGCCTTGAAGCTTGCCGCCCACGATCTGAAATCTCTGGCTGATTTCATGATGCGAGAGACTTGAGACTGTTTAAGACCAGATTGGAGCCTATTTGCCTGAACAAATATCTCCATCGATTCTGTCCCAGCGCTAGCAGGGAACATCCAGCCTAAATGCCCATTACCTTGCAGATAAAAATCATAGTTGGCGTACCGCTGCGATAGCTTCTTAACCTTACCTGCAAATTCTTTTTCTACTGTGGCTAACGCAACGAGTGTTTTCGTTCGCTTTGCAACGGATTCTTCTGGGCCTGCCAGCAACCCCTGTTCACTTCTCAGCCTCTGAAGAGCCTTCCCGAGCGATTTCACATCACTGGCCATAGCATCAATTGAGTCAGACATCTGCTTCGCATGAGTGTTGTGGAGCGATAGCCATTTTTCGTAATCCGTAACGTCAGCACACCCTGCGAAGAGTATCTTTTCACTGCTGTACATTTGGGAATAATGCATGAAAATTTTTACCGACAGCTCACACGCTCGACAATAACGCTGAAAGCGAGAACTCTGTAACCGGCTTACCATCGCATCGGAAAACAGCTGACACTGCATTTCATCCCAAAGCTCCCCATCCTGGGTTTCCATTACTGGAACGGGAAAGTCACCTTCTCTCTTTCGTATTTCATCAAAATATTGTTGCCTGACGTGCAAAAGCCCGCAAAAAGCTGCTGTAGTTATTTTCATCATAAATAATTGGTCTTTTTAATATGCTGCAAAAATGCAGCATCTAATGATGCTGTTACAACTCGCCCACTCTTAATTGAGGGAATGTCTTTTCATGATTAAAGGATTAGCCAGACGTCGGAAGATCTTCCGATACTGCCAGAATAATCGGTCAAACTCTGTTTCATCTGGCTGTTTGTGAATGAGCATTAGCCGCTTAAGACCATAGAATTCCTTCACCAACTTTTCGTGGCTCAATATCCGGTCATGCTCAGCGGTAATCTGATAACACTCCTCAAGCGCCCAGGCTCCCAATTTACGCCAGAACGCATTATTAACTGGCATGAGCTGAACATCGTAGGTTTTTAGCTGGTGGGCTACAAATGCCTGTGGTAATTCACCTATCGCCTTCTGATGCTGAAAATCATACGACCGCCAGACCCGCAAACGTATCTGATCTGGTTTAGGGTACCACCAGACTATTAGATATGCAGTACAATGCTCACCAGACGGAGCATCCAGATACACTACATTTCGATGAGTTTCTGTGCGCTTCAATAGCCGATATCCAAGCGGGACTTCGTATCCTTCCAGATCATAATCTTCATATTTCCTAATCAAGATAGCCTACCTCAGGCTCTGGCCAGTGCTTCCTCAACCTGATCCATTCTCCCCAGAATGCCCGTACAGGCGTAAGGGAAAAGCTCCAGTGACTGCCGTAACTCTGTTTCGCTGCTGACCTCCCGAAGATAAGATTTTTCTTCGCGATCAAACAAAATGAGTACCACACCAAATCGCCTTTTCAACCGCCTGGCAATGCATTCCCAGTACTCAAGATCGTCACGGTAATTGATAGCGATGCATTCAGTCCTCAATACCCATTCCATAAAGGCCGTTTGAGTTCCACGTGGACACTTACGTTCAGACTGGTCATCCTGCCAGGCATGAATTTTCAATGCTGTGGGTAATCCTGGAATAAATGTGTCAACCTGCCTCATATGGAACCGGCAGACAATTTGCGGTTCTTCACCAAGATTGACCAATGCAAACTGGCTACCATCTGTACGCATATACCATTGTCGCCAGGCTGCGGTATCCACTCCAGGGATTTGAATTTCATACACGCCTCTTTCAAAAAAATCTGTGGTTTCATCCACCAGCGATCTTTTTCTGATTTCATTTAATTCCATGCAAGGCTCCTTTTGCCTGTTGTCCTTTTTTATCTATACAAGCTAAAAACCTTACACACCAGGGATTTTTATATATTTAAAAATGGTTCCGTTCCATATATGGAACAAATGATGAAGCATATTTTAATCATTTAATCTGTGACATCACTTATAAGGTAAAAATAAAACAAGAGGGAACAACCGTTATATTTAATCCAGTAAATATCAACGTAGAAGGTGTGGTTCAGTCGGGTCAGTTGGATTAAACCCTGAAGACATTGCTATTACTGGCATTTGTTGAACCACATTGAGTTGGGTCTGTGGCTCAACGTCAGGTACCCGTGGTTCATCATCTTCTGGAAGTTGGTTCAATCACATCATAGTTGGTTCCGTGTGGTTCAATTTTTCGACGTAAATGCCTGTGGGGCATAGGCACAAGAAATTGATACCGACGAACCTACTGAACCACAACCTTCAATGTCAGAATCTCACGTAAATAATCTTACTTCTCTGGCCGAAACCTAATTTCAAAGACACGCGCTTGTCTGCCATTAACACGAGGGGATTTCTTCATATATCCCCTGTCGATTGTCGGAGGGATCAGCATCCCGGCCTCAATCAACACCTCACAAACTTGCTTGTAATTGAATCCCTTCGCCATCTCGTTTTTGAATGTTTCAGGAAAGACATAAAAGGTCAGTGGGTCGTCCTCATGGTTTCCCCTTTGTCTGTAGCCCGCTAAATCCCTGATTGGCAACGCGACAGGGTCAAACGGTAACGGCGCAAATCGGCTAAGTCCATAAGCATTCAGGAATGCTTCAACCTGCTCAATAATTTGCTCTCGTTCTTTATTTCCGGAACCAAAAGTATCCAGCCATGCGTCATAACAGTGCCGAACCGCCTCAATACATGCCTTTTCATTCCAGCCCGTAAGCGTTCGACTAAGCAGCAGAGCCGCTTCAAGGATCGCAAACCTGGAACCCACTCGATGTACTTGCTCGCCATGTTCAGCAGGGATTTGGTTACGCCAGCGCAGTTCACATTCGCGAACGACGTCAATCGCCTGCTGCTGGTGGTCCACTAACCATTTGATCCACTCTCGACCAGCTGTCCCATAGCTGTTTTGATAGCCATTTTTCAATGCGTCGGCGTGTTGCTTCCCAGTCTCATATTCATGGAAGCAATTGGCCTTACTCAACGGGATATTGAGCAATCGTACAAGTTGGCCAGCTTTCGTCTTATGCCCCGCCGCCGAAATGAAGGTTTCAAGATCCATCTCCCCAGTGCTAATGGCAACTGTTCTCCAGCGCTTAAGGTCACGGTTCCCACCTTCTTTAGCGCCCTGCAGTTTACCCACGCCGTTGAACAGCGCGTAGGCACTTTGAGACACACTAACCGGGTCAGCTCCTTGGCCAACTTCATCCAGTGACATCAGGCCATCATTATGCGCAGAGGCTTCATTAGCCAGACCCAGCGAGGTCCCATACCACGTAAGCCGCAGAAGATCAGGGCAGCCATACAAACTGCTGGCCACATTCGCCGTGGTGGTCTTGCCTGCACTGGACTGTGCATAGAAATGAAGTCCAAATCCATCCGCCCCACACAGACCAAGAAGTGGTGCGGCAAAGGCCGCGCCGATGGCTGTCATCATGCAATGATTTCCCACTGCCAAATGTGCAACATCTCTACGCCAACTTTCAATCGTCCCTTTGCAGATATATCCAGAGGTTGTAGAGCTACGCCCGCTAAATAAAACCGGAGTTTCGGGAGAGCCGATAATCTCTCCGTCCGCCATGATATAGGCACCATGTTGCCACCCAGTGGCATGGGATATAAGCCAAAGTGTTTCTGGATAATTGCGCTGGAGCCAGTCAGCAAGCGTCGCACGCAAACCACTTTTTGCGGTAATATTAACGCCACCTTTTTTCAGCACTCTCCATCCTTCCTTTTCGCCAATGTCAGCTAAAGGGATCGCTTTTATGGTAGGCAAATCCGAGCCAAAAGCAGTCCAGCGGATAATCAGGTACAGCTCGTTTCCATCAGTACCTATTCCAACGACTTCCATCGGTGAGGATAACCAACTTTCCTGGAGAGTGATTTCGCCGCTGTCTTTGTCCACCTTGGGTACCACCCAGAAAATGCCATCCCGACGAGACTCAACGCGAGCTTTAAGTGGATCGTTTTCAGTGGTACAGACTTCCGACTCAACGTTGTGCTTGAGAGCCGGTAACATTGCTTTCGGCTGATATTGAACAACTGAGCCGTCGAAATCTGCAGAAGCTTTATCAAGCCCAAACCGCTGGTGGTAGTCATTCCAGTCAGCTTTGTAATCCACTGGCGGGAGAGCTATCCACCCCTCTACAGCTGCAGCGGCTTTTTCCGCAGCGGCTAACCCGACATTAGGCTGCCCATCGCCCTGCCAGTCGTTATCAGCTGCGATGATGATTCGACTGTTCGGGTACTTGCGACGCATAGCCTGCGCTACAGGTGTCAAATTTCCGGCATCCAGACCCACTACGACCATGGAATCTGGCTGCATGAGTTGGACAGATAACCCCGTTGCAAGCCCCTCGCAAACGACGATGTCACTCCCCACATCAGCGGTACTCAGGGCGTACCATGCCCCCCTTTTGGCTGACCCTGGAAGAAGCTTTTTTTCGCCGCTTATTGTGATGGACTGAGCGGCCACTACGCTTTCAGTCTCATTCACCAGAGGAAGCAGCAGCGTACCATCGGGGAGCACCAGAAAACGCCCATCATTCAGCCCCTTCGCGGCCAGGTACTGGCTTTGCCCTGGCAGGGCTTTCGTAACCATTACCTGGTATTTCGACGTAAAACGCTGGCGACGGATTTCAGCTTCCTGATGTCCCTTTTGCCGGTAATAAGCTATTCCGTCCGCGCGAGAGCTATTGGCATGATTCAGCACAGAAGCGACCTGATTCGCAGCCTCTGTCGCGCTAACCTGGTATGCCTTTTGGACTAAATCGAGCCCGTCACCCGCCCCGCATTGATTACAGATATGTGCGCCACAGCCTTGATCGTCAAATCGAAAACGGTCTGTACCACCACAGACCGGACAGGCTGAATGTTTACTCGGAGAACCTGGCACTTTGATGCCAAGGCTTTGCAACACGAACGGCCATTGTCCCGAAGCTGCCTGAACCACCTCCCGGATGTTATCGATACTACGCATTTTTCACCCCTACATTTCCACAGTTGAGGGATGCGTTCACAGCGTGTGATTTGATTCCCGGGAGATAGATACCGTTACGGGACTCTTCGATGCGTTGATCGATCCAGTCATCGATTTCGCTCTCGACAAAAGCGATAGCGCGAGTACCGATCTTCACGGCAGAAGGAAAACGCTGCTGACTCATCAGGCGATAGATCCAGGCCTTGCTGTAGCCGGTGCGACGTTGTACTTCGGGTAAGCGGATAAAGGAATGGGACATGATTGACTCCAGTTGATGTTGAGTTATCTGGAGTCATTTCAAACAATTAAAATGCTGTGATCCACCACGCTGCAGCGCAGAATGTACACTCTGCGTCGCAGAGGTACGGTTTACGTTGTTTCACCATTTAATCTGATGGTGCTTCGCGTGCAATAAAATCCAGTTCCTGACAGTTATGAGAGAGTTGTGATACCCCTGTTCTTCAAGCCAACGCTGATAGTGTTCTGCAGCCTTCATAGCACTTTTGAAGTTTGCCCTATTTTTGAGCCAATCATCGCAAACTAGCTGAGAGGCCTTACGGTTTCTGGCATGCTTCGCATCTGTAGCTTTCTTTGAAGAAACCTTCTTTTCATTCTTAAGGGCCGACAAATCGTTATCTGCCAAGATAAGTTGATGCTCAAGCGCAGCTCGTTTTTCCTCAAATGCCTCAAGCTTTTGTTGCTGTGCCGTCACAGCTTCAGCCTGGCGGGAATAACCCATTGCTTTCATTGCGTTCATCGCAGGTTTAACGATGAATGACATATCACTAAGAGTGATAGTTGTATCAGGATTGTCATCCTGAAAAGGGTTGGGGTAGACCGCATCGGCGATAAGCAAAAGAGCCATTGCGGAGAAGTATTCAGCTGGCTCTGCATCAATAAACCCTTCAGAAGATTCGTTATCCACGAACCATTCAATGATTTCGTTGAGCACCTCAACATTATCAAGGTCGTATATATCAAGATCGTTATCGTCGCCGACAAACTCAAGAAATTCACCATAACGATTATGTACATAGGCGAATGGATACAGCTCATCACCTTCCCAGCGAAAGTACGCTATGTTTTGGCGGACTTCAGTTTCAAGCCGTTGGATCTCCTTTTCCCGCTCTTCCTGCCAGTAAACATCAATCAAATCCATGATCAAATTTTGAACGTGAATGACCTGAGAATTTGTTCTTTTTTTACGCGACAAGATCCGTCGGGCATGGTTTGCAATCTCGTTCAATGCCGTAATTGGGTAAGTAGGAATAGAAAAATCTAAGGGAAGAGTGTGTTGTTCAGACATGGTTACGTCAGCTACGCCATCTTTGATAGGGAGCTATGCCAACCCGCAAATGCATTACTGTGGCATAGCCCTGTGTTTTATACGTCTACTGCAGTCTACTCTTTTTTAGTTAAAACACTTATCCGAGCAGCTAAGCTGACTTTCCGAACCTGCCATGGACGAGATTTCCATTCTTCTCAAGGCTGTCTATGTAATCCGCATACCACTGCAACATCTCCCTGCGACCTTCCAGATACTGAGCGTGATTATAGGTACCACGAATCGAGTTTTTATCGACGTGTGCAAGCTGTGTTTCAATCCAGGCGGTGTTGTATCCCTGCTCGTGGAGGATGGTACTCATGGTATGTCTGAAGCCGTGGCCAGTAACACGACCGGTATAGCCAATACGCTTAAATACCTGATTGATACTAGCTTCACTCATGGTCTTTCGTGGGTCATTACGACCCGGAAAAATCAGAGGATAACGCCCCGTCATTTCGCGGATGCGCTCAATGATGGTTAGTGCCTGTCTGGATAAAGGCACAATATGTGGGCGGCGCATCTTCATACGTTCTGCCGGGATGATCCACACCGCAGATTCTGTGTCGATTTCTTGCCATGTAGCACCTCGTAGTTCCCCCGTTCTTACGCCAGTGAGAATCAATAAGCGCGCGGCCAAAACGATTAAAATACTGCCCGAGTACTGGGAAAGAGACTCGAAAAATGCCGGAAGCTCGGAAGTGTTCAGGAAAGGATAATGGTTGGACTCGTGTCCTTGCATTGCACTGGTAAGATCAGGGGCTGGATTGTATTCGGCTCGACCAGTAACGATCGCATAGCGGAAGACCTCGCCACAGCGCTGTCTGACCTTTTTTGCCTTCTCTGTTGCTCCCCTGCTTTCCATGCGGCGAAGCACATTCAGTAATTCGAGTGGTTTGATGTCCGCAATAGGCTTTTTGCCGATGTAAGGGAACACGTCTTTGTTGAAAGCTTCCATAATGTCCGAAGAATATCCTTCAGACCATTTATAAAGCTTGCTGGCATGCCATTCACAAGCGATTTCCTGAAAGGTGTTTCGGACACTAGCCTCTCGGGCTAGTTTCTCTTCTCTCTTCGCTACATTGGGGTCAATCCCACCAGCAATGCCCCTTTTAGCCTCTTCACGTTTAATACGAGCTTCAGCCAAAGTCACGTCGGGATAAACCCCAAGAGCAAGCAACTTCTCCTTACCGGCAACACGGTACTTAAGTCGCCAATAGCGTTTTCCATTAGGGTTAACCAGAAGGTAAAGTCCACCGCCATCAGAGAGTTTGTAAGGCTTATCTTTTGGCTTTGCGGTATCAACCTGGCGGGCGTTAAGTTTCACTGGGGGTATCTCCATAAGACCGAACAGCATATACCCCCGAATGTACCCCCATATACATGTAGATTTTGGGGTGTGCCAGTAGACGTCAGAATACAATCGAGAGCTGGAAGGTGCATATTATAAGGGGTTTCAGTGAACTTGAGTAGACTTTGAGAGATGCTTGAATGGTGCCGATAATAGGAGTCGAACCTACGACCTTCGCATTACGAATGCGCTGCTCTACCAACTGAGCTATATCGGCCCTGAAAAGGACATGTCCACGAATGTGAGCACGGGGTAGAAGGTTAAAACTAACCGGGCGATGCGTCAATGGCCTTGCGAATCAAACGCCTATTTTTGCATCATCCGGTTTCAATTACGCACGAATCGTGTCGTTACAGGCATGCTTATACGCGGTCGGGTATTACTATAACCAGCGGCGAACGTGTTGTTCATAGCGCTCCCATTCCAGCCCGAAATGTTTTCGCAGTTGTTCCTCTTCAAAATCGATATGCAATCTGGCAACCGCCAGCATAAACACCGGTACAGCCAGTACTCCAGTCAGGCTACCGATGTAAAGAGCAAAGGCCAACTGGATTCCACTCATACCAAGGTAGATCGGGTTGCGGCTCCAGGCATAACATCCGCCGGTAACAAGCGTGGTCGATTTATGTGCATGCAGCGGATTCAGGGTCGTACGTTTCATCCGCATCTGCCACGCGGTATGCAATATCACCAACAGACAAACGCCGGCCAGCAATGCGCTTATCACGATATTCACCCCGCCGAATGTGAAACGCGGACTCGCCGTCAGCACATCCGCAACGAGAAAAAGTACTAAGATAAGAGGCGGCGGAAACCAGACTCTTAATTTTGTTAGGAAATGACGCATGGCCAGGAACTCACCTCGGTATCGGTTTAATTAACGCTGATACCGCTATAAATACCCCGTATTAGATACATAAACAAACGATGCTTCACTCACAACAGACTGTCGCCTTCACCAGACAGGCGGGAGTTGTCGTACTCACCTCGACAAAAATACCAGCATCAGAGGCATCCGCCCCTGATGTTCCCGAAAGGCTTTACGTTGAGAAAGTAGAATCCGACGCTGATTCAAAAAAATCTAAAGACTGCTTGTAGTAACGCATAAAATCATCAAACGTCACTGGCGGTAAAAATTGATAACCCTGCAAGTAATCAACATTATTTTTCCCCAACCATTGCTGCTGGTAGCCATATTCAACGCCCTCCGCCACCATGCGTAACCCCAGGAGTCCGGAAAGGTGAATGATTGACTCGAGCATAGGGATATGTTGCTCAACTTCTTTAATAGCTTTGATAAACGTTTTATCAATTTTTATAACATCCAGGTCTAACTCATTGAGATAGCAAAGGTTAGCGTATCCCGTCCCAAAATCATCTAAAGCAAACAGAACCCCTCTGTTTCGCAACGATCGTATCAGCTCTTTGATTGCAGGAGTAATAGTGAGAGTCTGGTTTTCAGTTATTTCAATCATCAATTTTATCGGTAGCCTTTGCGTTATTTCCATAAAATTAAGACACTCCCAATAAAAGACGGGGTTACTTAAACCTGATGGGCTCACATTAAAGGAGACGAATAAAGTTTTATTGAAATCCTCGCTTCCGTCGACCAGATTACGCGCGACGGTGTTCATTAAATAGCTCGTTAACTCATTCATTAAGCCACTTTTTTCAGCCAGGGGTATAAACTCACGCTGAGAAATAGCATAATTATCTCCCTGTGGCCAACGAGCCAAAACCTCAACACCACAGACATCTTCGTTGATATTTACGATGGGTTGAAAATAAGGAATGATCTCTTCATTCCTTATTGCCATACTCAGTCGACTAGAATCTGAGAGATCATATGCTTCGCCGTATATTACATTTTCACCAGAATGACTATTCGTCGGGGAACTCTCATGCAATAGATTATTCCTGGTTAAAAAAATGATAGTTTCATTAAAATGAGTAAATCCCAGACGAGCGGTAATTCGTTCCCGATATCGATACACTGACTTAATTGTTATCGAGTTAGCAATACAAAAATCGTGCAGTTTTTCCTTTGTGAAAGATGCATACAGCATTTCCTCTTCAAACTCAGTCAAATGAAACGTAAACATCGTTGAACCTTTAGTGACTTCCGCAACCTCATTGGGTGCCATTAGATTGGCTCTCAACTGAGAAATCAGTTGATCCGATAATTCCCGTCCATTAATAAATGCATACTCCTCGTATCCCCGATTAACAGAACGGGTTTCATTCATCCGAAGAATAATACAGTTTATATTGATAAACTGCGTGCTATTTCTCTGAAACCACTTCCTGACCAGGAATAAAGGTAACCGGTTATCGATCACCAGTAAACAGGATGGGTACCGTGGAATAATTGAATGTGAACCAGAAATAAATGTCCGCGCATCGACTAACACCAGATTTGGCAACCACGCTTTTATCCCTGAGAAAAGAAAAATATCATAACTGAGCAGAAAAACCTTTTTCGTATTCATAGTTACCACCAACTTAAATTTATGGCATAGCAGGTCCCTCGTTTTATACACGAGAGAATATACAACACCTTTAGCCTCCAACAATTACAATGCGGTCCGCGAATTAACTTTATCCGTAAGTCATATCACGTAGTTTCAGAATTTATAATCACGATTATCCATATGAGTATTACCATTAAATGTTAAGGCCATTTTAAATATTGAAAAAGGAAAACTCCTAATTCTTCACCAGTACAAATCCTTTTACTTATTTTCACTGCAAGACAAAACAAAAAACCACAAACACTAGCAACGACAAAATATAAAGCCACTAAAACCATAAGAATAACACATTATAGCTACTCATGCTGCCCGACAAACCATTAGCGTACGTCGCAGATCTCTGATCGCATAGACATTTTCGGTGATATGGATGACCTTATAATAGAAAATATCCTGTCGCGACATGAGTTGTTCGGTAACTTCATCAGGAACATTGTCATTTTTATTTTTAACAATAGCTACACGACGAGTCTGTAGGTAACCATCACGATCTTTACCAATAAAATTCAGGACAACATTACGATCTACAGCATAATGTTTACCCTGAATATTGAGGCTTCCTACCTGAGATACCCGCCCTTCGGTAGCAGAAGAAATACGAAAAACCAGCAGAACTTCACCTTCAATTTTTGCACCCTGAGTTTGCGCCTCCAGATGCAGGTAATTTTTGGCTGAGCAGGTCAGCGTCTCAGGTTCTTGATGGCGATATAAAAAATATGCTGTTATCGCTGCAAGAAAGATTGCCCCACTAATAAACAAAATTTTCACATTCACGGGCAACCCCTCCTTTCTCTAAGGTACAAATCCCCAGGAAATTCTCTCTAAGATCATTGTCGGCTGATAAATTATTATCATCATAAAAAACAATTGTTTTCTTGCCATCATGACAAGCCGCATTTACTTTTCGCCACATATCAGAAGATAAAAATGCTTTCGTTTTACCAGCATTATTGTCATCGGCAGTATAAAGTTCACAATCACCTATTGCCCTGATATAGATGAAATTTTTGGAGCTTGAATTAAGAGCTAAAAATATAAAAATAGCGCTACCAAGAAATGCAAATAATAAAATGAACAGAATAATATTTTTACGTTTTGGTCTTACGGATGAGTTTACCGTCTCAGTTACCGAACGCACGGGTTCATCTACACAGGAAGATGACGATTCATCGCTGATCGAAGCATGGAACAAAAATCCCTGCCGGGGCAGGGTTTCAATGGGATTACCCGCCCCCAGCTCACTAAATGCTTTTCGCAAAATACTGATACTTTTATTAAGGCTATGACCCGATGGGGCCATGCCATGCTTTTTCCACACTTCTTCAATGATAAACTCGCGGTGGACTTGTTGATTTTTATGGGCAATGAATAGCTCAAGTAGTCTCGCGGTAGACGCCGAAAGAATTATTGTAGTATCGCGATGTTTCAGGCTTTTTCTGGTGGAATCATACTCAACCTGATCATTAATTATACTTTTCATACTACCTGACTCTTAAATACCGTGATGTTGAGTACAAATGACCAAAGTTTCATCTGTGCCGAGCTGGTTACTGCATTGTATAAAGACAGTTACAGTATAGGTTCGATATCTAACCATGACATATCGGATCAGACTTAATGCTTACTATTGATTGAGTTTGAAGCACCCCTGACCTACTGGTATGTATTTCTGCAATGCAACGATAAATTTTCGGTTTTTTGATTTCAATTCGCTACTACGCCAGGTTTCACCCGGCAACACATAACGCATGGTGGCGTCATCATCGGTGGAGTTGCACCCCAGGTGTACGATGATTTTAAAAAAAGTATTCCCGGTGTTTTTCAGTGTGCCGTTTGCCTCATCAATGGTGTAGGCCAGATTCATTTTTCTCGGGCGAACAACCAATATGGTGTCCATAGCAATCACCGGGAGAGCCTGCCCACCTTTCCCTTGATTACGCTCGGTAAACAGCGTTATCGGCATTTCACGAAACAGAATTCGGTAATAGCGTTCTTTATCATCCTGGGGCCCACGGTAGAAAATCTTAAAAAACTCACTCGCCTGCGGAGCCAGTGAAAAATTCAGTGGCGTAAACAGAAGTTCGCCTTCAGCAATGGCACTTCTGTTTTCACCTCCCGGTCCCGGCTTATCAATTTTTACTGCGCCAATACTGTACAAATTCTGTTTCTGGCTATCGTTATAGATTCGTTTGCTGATAAATGATTTATCCGATGGCATCTCATAAATGGTCGACTCCAGGTAGACAGCCTGTGCGGAGAATACAGTCAGCCCGGAAAGTAATATAAATACCCATCTAAGCAGCAAACGGCAGCGGTTCATGGCGTCACTCCCACCCAATTCGCCGTGACTTTTATCTCTCCACTGGCACTGGCGACACCTTCCCAATCTGTACCGGAAACAGTTAACATCGAACGTGAATCGTTCATTGGGAAAAGCAATTTCAAATCAGTAGCATAGTAGCTTCCATCATCATTGTTATTTGCGTCCCAGGGCGTCTGTTGCCACTGCGCATCGCTCATATTAATTGCTGCTTCACTACAGCTATTTCGTTTCTGTACCACGCCCCCCGACTGACTGTTGTACTGCAGAAAGGCGGGGATTGGGACTGACAGCCCGCCTTGAGGGGAGGTAAACAGACAGTAAGGCACACTGTTTATCGTCGTACTTTCCCCGATAACTTGCGCGGTAATGCTATCAGCCTGACGAGGACCGGAGACTGTCACGGTGTAATCCATTTCTATAGGAGCGGCGTCGCCAATCGTGCCACTGCCGCTCGCAGAAGCGGTGTTGTCTGAAGAGACGATACTGATCCCATACTCCTTCGGCACAATATTGAGCTGTAGCGAAGGCGTAAACTGGTAGTACCCTGACTCTGGTGTTAAGCCATTATAAAAACCGAAGGTAAACGGTTGACTGTTAGTAATGCTGATTCCTGAATCGACGAGATTTTTCAGGAATGCTTTTGACAGAAAAATATATATGTACTCTCCAGAGGTCGTGAAAACGTTGTAATAAGCAGTTGAAGTACCATAGTTATACCAGTTTGAACCATTCCCGGAGTATCTCACGGTGGCCGGTCCAGGCGTAAAACCAAGCATCGCCGTGTCGACATAAGCGCGAAACGTCAGGGAGGCGGTCAGATTGGCGGTTTGTTGCAGGTTATAACTCACCATTTTGCAAATCACGCCGTCAGCGCCGCCCACCACGCCAAGCTCACAATAACCAGAGTCTTTGGTGATGCTCGGCGTACCGTCGCTGGCAACCCAAAGTTCCTGAAATGCATTAGTCGATACCAGTGACAGATGACCGCGTTTGGTTAACGTATAATTGACGTAATTCCATAATCCTGTTGATTGATCTTTGCAGCGTTGCCCGGAAGAATAATCATAATTCACGGAAGTATAACAACGGTTGAACACATAGGTTTCGCTGCTACCGGTAGGCACATTGCGAAAGTACTCATAGGCAGTATCCGTCAGGGAAGCGAATCCGTAGGCGCCACCAATAACGCCAGCGACAGATCCTACCTGCGCATGATAAAAACCGTTATTGTCAGTGCCTTGCCCGGCAATAAACCCAGTTGATGGACACTGGCTGCCGCTATAACACCGGATCCCCCGAAAAGGCCCGTTAATCGGGGAATTATCAATCCACATGTCCTGATAATAATTTCCTGGCGCAGTCCAGCCGACAAAACCTAAATACCCGAGACTCACCTGAGAGGTACCGTATTTTATCCACGTGTTTGACCCGCTGAAACGCGGATCGAGTGCCGAGGGGGTAATAAAGTATTCACTATCAATGGCATTTTCAATAAACAAATAGTTATTACTGACTGAGCCGGAAGATATTGCATTCAAAGCCAACGCAGGCGCAGGCGCAAAACTCCCCACGGCACAGATTACAGTAGCTAATTTAATTAATACTTTCATTTTATTACCTCTGCGCCATCGTGGTTTGCGTGGCACATTTCACATCACCAACCCACGCTGCGCCGCGTGCTTTTTCCAAATCGAGATCGGCTTCGCATAGGCTGCCATTGGCTGAAATTAACGTGATGACCGGATATTTCTTATCGATATCGATAGCAAACTCCCCTTTTTCATCCGTACGCGTTTTACCGATGTGATTATGAATATCGGTGTTTGCAGCCAACTGCCCATCGGGATAACGAATGCGCCCGAATACGGTGACCATACTTTTCACTTCAGGGTTGATAACACCCACGTTACCCGGATATAGCGTCAGTTCCTGTTTGCGCCCTGAAACAATATCAAAGCTGTCTTCAGAGTTTTTATCATTGAGGATCTCCAGCTTGTACTGAGCATAAGGCGGCAGTGCAATGAAATTTGATTTACCGCTGAGAAGATAATTTCGGTTATTAATCTTCGCAGCCAGTTTCCCTTCGCCGGTCAAATCGGTTTTCACAATAATGCCTGACCTTTGCCTCTCTTTACTCAGACCGAAATCTTTTCCTGCCCACGCCAGGGAACCTTGAGAAGAGAAGTTCATATTGGTGGAGTTGTCCGCGGAACGCGTTACCGATACGGTGCCAGCGTTATATTTCGTGTCATAACTCAGATTGCCGTTTACCGAATAATTATTGTCGTAATACTGCTCGCCACTCAGGCGTGTCGAAGCCGATAATCCGACCGATTTAATGGGGCCTTCAGCATACTGCTTGCGCGCGCTGAGATTACCCTGAGTGCTGCCATAGCGATCCCGGGAGACGCCCATGCTCAACCAGGACGCCAACGGCAACGATAAATCCAGGCTGACATAACGTTCCTGTCGCCCATCGTCATTCCGGTTATTGTAGTAATAACGCTGAATACCTGCGCGCAGCCCAACCGTGGCATACCTGCCTGAATAAAGGGTCGTGCTGTAGTCCAGGTTACGGTATTTATTTCCCGAGTAGCGATTCTCCGTCTGACTCACGGTAAGCGAGCCGCCATGAGGAATAAACTTCCCGAGGTTAAGAGTGCCACCAATGGAATAATTGTCACGCTCCTGCATGGGCAGACGGTCGCCAATTTTACTGTCTTCACGAGATGCCCAAAGGGAGCCATATCCCTCAGGGACATTGAGATTGATATTACTGATGTTTCGCCATGACGAATCATTCGCTACCAGCGTCTGATTGCCAATGCTTACGTATTCATTCACATTGAGCGTGACATCCGTTTCATTAACCGCATTGTTGCCAAAACCGTAGAGCGTAGATTTCAGGCCCAGCCCCGACAATATCGCCAGCGTCACCGATGCGGCACCGCCGGCAATCCAGGTCTGCTCATTGCCTAAATCCTGATAGTGGTTTCGCTTATAACTCACACGGTCATAATCCAGTGAGCCACCAAACAGTTGCCATGAGAGCTGATCAATTCCGGCTGCCTGCTGGCGGGCAAAGATTTTATTGACCCGACTAATTCGACTATTAATTGTCCGGCCATTGACCACGATATCTACCGTGACGTCATAAACACCATACGGGAAACGACTGGTATCAATTTCATAGCTGCCCATATTAAAGTTCTGTACGCTGAGCAAACGCCCGTCACGAATTACATGAACCTCGCCAGCAGCTGGCAGAAATACGGTAATTGGCGTAAGCGAAAGCGAGGTATTCTCAACAACCGTACTTCCTTTGTTTCCGTAGCTTACGCCGTAAATTTTCCCACCATTCAGCGCATTCAGGCTGGCAATAGACTGGACATTCCAGGTGTCGAGCATCCCGAGCGCCAGTCGATACCCGTCATAATCACGCTCATACATCGCGCGATAGAGTTTACTGGTGCTGTTGCTGTCGCCTATGCCGTAAAACGAACCGTTAATGTTGACATGGTGTTCACG
Source organism: Citrobacter sp. RHBSTW-01044 (assembly GCF_013781945.1). Taxonomy (NCBI): domain Bacteria; kingdom Pseudomonadati; phylum Pseudomonadota; class Gammaproteobacteria; order Enterobacterales; family Enterobacteriaceae; genus Citrobacter; species Citrobacter sp. RHBSTW-01044. The sequence goes on from NZ_CP056180.1 coordinate 3,887,522, forward strand.
CAGCGATGTTGTATTGTCCATCGTCAGATAGCTGCGGGTACTGCTGCCGTTATGATAATCGTTGTAGTAGGTGCCAAAGTTATAGTTCAGGACGTTAGAGAGAGTCTCCACGCTGGAAGGTCCAAGCAGGCTGCTGCGTGCGACAATCGCTTCAGTTAACGCATCTTTGCTGACAATCATCTCCAGGTGAAATGAAGAGACGTTGAGTTGCAGGCGTGCATCATCCGATAGCTCGATATTGGTGTTATCGTGAAACTTCACATCACGAATTTTTTCCACCAATGCGCGGGTTTTTCCAGATAACACGGCATTATTGGGCAATTCAGCAAGAGTCAGGGCTTTAACTGTAATATTGCCATCAACAAGCGAAATCACCGCATCGGCAACTTTTTGCTGACTTTTCTCGTCAGTCTCGTTGTAACGAATATATACCGGCACCGTCATTCCCTGCTCCAGTGAACGGGCGAAAGCGCTGGGAATAACGTAATTACCCACTTTTACTGGGGCTGCATGTGAAAATCCTGGTGTCAGCGCAAGAAAAAGACAAATGCTACCGCCGACAATATTTGTTGTTGTCATATGCATCCTTACATTCCGGTAATTTTATTTATCCCGTACAGATGGCTGCTATTGACCATCACTTCACTGTAATAAACTGCTTACCGTGCCAGATACCGATGCGTGAACGGCTATTACTAATGTCGGTAAACTGTAATTTTATTTTTGTACCCGGCATAATGTAATAACGTTCGCGACAGCCTCGTCCCCGCTCGCGAGCCTTATCTTTACAAGCCCCATAAGCGATCACACGAAATGAAACATTGCCGGTATTGGTAATAACATCGCCATTTCGGCTATATTCAAAACGTTCCTTGCGCGGCGCGACTACCAGAATAGTGCCAATTTCAGCCGACGCTGTTGCAACAGCCATTTTATTCGCCCGGGTTTCCGCGCTCTCGGTGACCGGCTCATCGATCCACTGCAGACGATAATAACGTTCGATATCATCTGCAGGTCCTTTATAAAAGAAACGAAAAACATCCTTCGCCTGGCCTGGAAGAATAAGATTGGCAGGTGTAGAGAGTAATTCTCCGGAATTAACGGGCTTTATTTCGATTCCCCCGGCCAAAGGTGATGACAATTGTTTTACCGAAACACTGACATAACGCGCCGCATCTGTCGTATTGATAATTTCTTTCGATAATGAACTCTCAGCAGAAGTCATGATCGATGTAATTTCACCAACATTAATTGCCCATCCGGGAAAAGATGCTACTAACCCTACCAACATCGCTGCCGGTAAATATTTTTTCATGACACCATTCCTGATAAATTCGGGAGAACAAATTCTCCCGAATTTTTTATTACTTAGGCAGACGGAGTCGTCCAGGTTGCATTGAACTGTACTTTTACATCGCCAGTCCAATAGCCGTCTGGCAGTGCAGAGTAATCTGCTACTGTCTGACTACCATCAGAAGTCGCTGACGCGATGGTGAATTTGAAGTTGGATTGATCGCTGACACGAGCGGCACCGTTATAAGCGCCATCTGCCATCAGGCTTTCAAGACCAGAAGTGGAGCTGGAGTTAACAAGGACAGTATCTGATGAATTAGTCAGCGCAGTGCCATTCCATGCCACCCCTACGTTCAGGGTAGAAGCATCACCACTGGCGTTGGTCAGAGTGTTGCTAATAATCTGAGCAGTCAGCTCAAAATCAGTTGCCGTCTCCTGACCCTGAATCGTCACATCAAAAGCACCGTCCTGAGAGTTGAAGGCATTCAGCCCTTCAGCATACTGGAAAGTTAAAGAGTTCAGCGGGGTGACAACCAACATGCTGGTGGTATCTTTTGTTGCCGTCGCGTCCCACGAGGCAGTTGCAGAAGCAGTAACATCTGCCATTGCATTTGCTGCAACAAATACAGAAGCCAGAGAGGTTACTAATAATAATTTTTTCATTTTATCTTCTCCTAAGAACAAACTCACCACCGAGTCTTATTATTAAGTCACTCCAGCGGTTCCATTAATTGCGAGCCAGAATTGCCGCGCCAAAAAATTATCATTTGAATTAAGTAACATCTCAACAAACCCTGAAACGCAAAAATTACAAAAAACTAAGAATTTTCCCGTAAAAAACATTGCCTAAGAAGTTTCCTAAGACATAATCACTTAAAAAACATCCATTTTCAGAATCATTAACCACCCAGATAAGCAAAATCAAACAATTCATCTTTTTTATGTTTTTGATAAATATCAAAAAGATCATACAAATAACATCAGAGCAAAACCCTTACAAAACATAAAGATAATTAACATCTCCATATTCTCTCTATAATGCTTATTATTTGTTGCAATTATGCTAATTTTTTAACTTCACAAGAAAATTCTCATAAAATATTTATTTAAGGGGGAATATTCTTATAAAAATAGCGCTGACCTGTAGGATTATTATTCGAATTGATAATTATTTCACATAAATAAAACCAGGAATTTTCCATATAAAATGAATATTCCTGGAATATCAAGAGATAAATAACACACGGCAAAGATAGCGTTAGCTGAAACCTTTTAACCCCAAATAACTATTAATTGTTACCGTACGGACCCGATGTAAGCTAATCAACTTTTGTTGTTCGAGGGATTTTAATGAGCGGCTAACGGTTTCAATTTTAAGATCGAGATAACTGGCAATTTCCTCCCGCGAGAATGGCAAGCGAAGCGTCGTTTCTGGCCTGCCAATACGTAAATGCATTTCGTAAAACTCCACGAGGAAAGCAGCGATTCTGGCCTCAGCATGTTTATTGGCATAACGCCGTAGTTTTTCAACAATGAATCCATTGTCCCTGCAGAGAAACTTGATGACTGCCGCTGCAACCGACGGCTCCTTTTCTGCTGCCTTGAACAACCGCGCAATATCGATATGACATACCTCCGCAGCCGTTGCAGCCTTGATCGTTGTCAGATACTTACCCCCCTCAACGGCATCCAGCGCCATGATATCTCCCGGAAAATAAAAGCGACTGATAAAATCGTTATCACCACATTCCACGCTGGACGTGCAGTACCCCTCGTGAATCACAAAAAGCATGTCTGCGGCTTCATCCTGCCGGGCGAGTATCTCCCCCGCTTTAAACTTCCTTCTTTTGTCTATTAATCGGTATTGATTATCACGATCAATCGCCGCGCCCTTTGGACACAGTGAACAATGGCGGGGGGGAAACGGGTTGCCGAGCGGCACAACAGGAATGCTATGTTTGTGAATATCCGATTTCACGCAACAACTCCTCATAAAAATGAGACTGATTCTAATAGATCGAACCATGGGAACAATACGTGAGCTACAGACCCAGAAAATTCATGCTGGCAGGGAAAATTCTGTGATACGTCGTCTTTCAACGCCAGGGAGCGCATGGGTAAAAAACAGACTGATGCGGATGATGATAAAACGCAGGATAGAAAACAAATACGGTAGCGGGGTAAAGGGTAGAATTAACCGGGCAATGCCTTAATAGACTTTAAAATCATAGGCCTATTATGGCATCGCCCGTTTTCAATTACGCACGAATCGTGTCGTCACCGAAGCCAACCCACTTATAGGTGGTCAGTGCTTCCAGACCCATTGGGCCACGCGCGTGCAGTTTTTGCGTACTCACAGCCACTTCCGCCCCCAGTCCGAACTGGCCGCCATCGGTAAAACGAGTAGAGGCGTTAACGTACACGGCAGAAGAGTCCACTTCATTCACGAAACGATCGGCGTTACGCAGGGTGCGCGTCAGGATGGCATCGGAATGCTGGGTCCCATGCTCGCGAATGTGGGTGATAGCATCGTCCAGATCGGTAACGATTTTCACGTTCAGATCCAACGACAGAAACTCGTCGTCATACTCTTCGGTTTTCACCGCAACCACGTTAGCGGGCCCTGCCTGCAATGTGGCCAGCGCGATGTCGTCGGCATGCAGCGTGACGCAGCTTTGTGCCATCTGCTGGCTCAGCGCAGGCAGAAAACGCGCAGCGATATCCTGATGCACCAGTAGGGTTTCTACGGTGTTACAGGTGCTCGGACGCTGGGTTTTGGCGTTGACGATAATCTTCAGCGCCGGGTCGATCTCCGCGCTATCATCAACATAAATATGACAAACCCCAATGCCGCCGGTGATGACCGGGATAGTCGACTGCTCACGGCACAGCTTATGCAGACCCGCGCCACCGCGAGGGATCAGCATATCAATGTACTTATCCATACGCAGCATTTCAGCGACCAGCGCGCGGTCCGGGTTATCTATCGACTGCACGGCTGCAGCGGGTAAACCACAGGCTTCCAGCGCCTTTTGGATAACCGCCACGGTTGCCGCATTCGTCCGGTACGTCTCTTTCCCACCGCGCAGGATCGCCGCATTACCGGTTTTCAGGCACAGGGAAGCAACGTCAACGGTGACATTTGGACGCGCTTCATAAATCACGCCAATCACGCCCAGCGGAACGCGACGACGTTCGAGACGCAGGCCGCTATCCAGCAGACCGCCGTCAATCACCTGCCCGACCGGGTCGGCGAGATTACATACCTGACGCACATCGTCGGCAATCGCTTTCAGACGCGCCGGAGTCAGCGCCAGGCGGTCGAGCATTGCTTCGCTCAGGCCGTTGGCTCGCGCTTGCTCAACATCTTGTACGTTCGCGCTGAGGATGCTTTCCGTTTGCGCTTCCAGCTCATCAGCTATCGTTTCCAGTACGCGGTTTTTTTCGCGACTGGAGAGCAGCGCCAGCTTGTATGACGCAGCTTTGGCAGCAATGCCCATTTGTTCCAGCATATGCCTGTTCCTTAACGGGTAATCATGTCGTCGCGATGGACAGCAACCGGACCGTATTCGTAGCCCAGGATGGTGTCGATCTGTTGTGAGTGATGTCCGGCAATACGGCGCAGCGCATCGCTGTTATAGCGGGTAACGCCGTGGGCAATATCGCGCCCTTCGAGATTGCAGATGCGGATCACTTCACCACGAGAGAAGTTGCCTGTCACGCTTTTAATACCTTTTGGCAGTAATGAACTGCCACGCTCCAGAATCGCTGCGGTCGCCCCCTCATCAACGGTAATTTCCCCGGCTGGCGGTGCGCCGAAGATCCAGCGTTTACGGTTCTCCAGCGGAGAGGCCTGAGCATGAAAACGCGTCCCAACGGAGACGCCTTCCATCACGTCGCCAATTACGCCCGGCTTGCTGCCTGCGGCAATAATGGTGTCAATCCCGGCGCGGCATGCAACATCAGCGGCCTGCAGTTTAGTCCCCATACCACCGGTTCCCAGCCCCGAGACGCTATCACCGGCAATGGCGCGCAGCGTATCATCAATACCGTGAACGTCTTTGATCAGCTCAGCCTGCGGGTTGGTGCGCGGATCGGCGGTAAACAGCCCTTGCTGATCGGTCAGCAGCAGCAGCTTATCGGCCCCGGCCAGAATCGCCGCCAGCGCTGAAAGGTTGTCGTTATCACCGACTTTAATTTCGGCAGTCGCTACGGCGTCGTTCTCATTAATGACAGGAACGATGTTGTTATCCAGCAGCGCGCGTAGCGTATCGCGGGCGTTAAGGAAGCGCTCTCTGTCTTCCATATCCGCACGCGTTAGCAGCATCTGTCCGATGTGAATACCGTAAATAGAGAACAACTGTTCCCACAGTTGAATCAATCGGCTCTGCCCTACCGCCGCCAACAGCTGTTTCGAGGCTATCGTTGCCGGGAGCTCAGGGTAACCCAGATGCTCACGTCCGGCGGCAATCGCGCCCGAGGTAACGATAACAATACGATGCCCTGCGGCATGGAGCTGCGCACACTGGCGAACCAGTTCTACGATGTGGGCGCGGTTCAGGCGGCGCGATCCGCCCGTTAACACACTGGTGCCAAGTTTTACCACCAGCGTCTGGCTGTCACTCATGATTCTCTGCCATTCAAAATTGGGGAAAATGATATTAAACGAACGTTTTAGCAGGACTGGCCCCGGTTGCCAACAACCAGCGCACAAAGCATGAAATTTTATTGCGCAGGATCAGCAAGCGTAGCGGCAGATTTTGACGAATTTATTACAGAAACAAAAAAACATCCTTTTTTAAAAATATTCTTACTTTGTCATAAAACGTTCATTACCAGACGTTAAAAACCCTCCTGTCTTTTAACGGGGATCACACCCAGTGAATATTAGCGCGTACTTTTAATCAGGAATGAAAATGAAAAAGAGCACTCTGGCATTAGTGGTGATGGGTATTACTGCGTCGGCATCCGTACAGGCAGCGGAAGTGTATAACAAGAACGGTAATAAACTGGACCTGTACGGCAAAGTAAAAGCCATGCATTACATGACGGATTATGACAGCAAAGACGGCGACCAGAGCTATATCCGTTTAGGTTTTAAAGGCGAAACGCAAATTAACGATGAACTGACGGGATATGGCCGCTGGGAAGCAGAGTTCGCCGGCAATAAAGCCGAAAGCGACTCAAACCAGCAAAAAACCCGTCTGGCCTTTGCCGGTCTGAAATTAAAAAACCTTGGCTCGTTTGATTACGGTCGTAACCTCGGCGCGCTGTACGACGTGGAAGCGTGGACCGATATGTTCCCGGAATTCGGCGGCGACTCCTCCGCGCAGACCGATAACTTTATGACCAAACGCGCCAGCGGCCTGGCGACCTACCGTAACACCGACTTCTTCGGCGTCGTGGATGGTCTGGATCTCACCCTGCAATACCAGGGGAAAAATCAGGACCGCGATGTGAAAAAACAAAATGGCGACGGTTTTGGTACTTCCGTTACCTATGACTTTGGCGGCAGCGATTTCGCGGTGAGCGGTGCGTATACCAACTCCGATCGTACCAACCAGCAGAATCTGCAAACGCGTGGGACTGGCGAGAAAGCAGAAGCCTGGGCAACCGGTTTAAAATATGATGCTAACGATATTTATATTGCGACGTTCTATTCTGAAACGCGCAATATGACGCCAATTTCCGGTGGCTTCGCTAATAAAACACAGAACTTCGAAGCGGTAGTTCAGTACCAGTTTGACTTTGGTCTGCGTCCGTCACTGGGTTATGTGCTGTCAAAAGGGAAAGATATTGAAGGCGTAGGCAATGAGGATCTGGTGAATTATATCGACGTTGGCGCAACATACTATTTCAACAAAAATATGTCCGCGTTTGTCGATTATAAAATCAACCAGCTCGATAGCGACAATAAACTGGGCATCAACAATGATGATATCGTTGCTGTCGGTATGGTTTATCAGTTCTGATGTAGCATAAAAAAATGCCGGATGGGGTTGCGCCGCCATCCGGCATTTTACTGTTCATTATGCCGTTAATTTAACCGGTTCATCGTTAAAATCGTCAGCAGGCTCCAGCGCCAGATTCAGCGACGTTAACAACCCACGTAATTTTTCATGAAATTCACGTAAGGTGTATTCCAGTCGCTCTACCACTTCAGTCTCTTTCACCGGCACCGCAGTCCAGTTCCCGTCTTTATCGAACAAGCCAAACTGGTAGCTGTACGTGAAGCGTTTTTCCTGCGCCTCCAGTTCCATCCACCAGCCCCAAAACTCGCGTTTCTCTGGGGCGGGTTTCACATTGACGCAAACAGCCAGACAATCGAAAAAAAACCGATTATCTTCGCACTGCCCTTCCCGGATGTACGGGCCAAGCGCGGTGAATTTCTTGATCAATCTACTTTTCGGATGCCCACTCGGTAACGTCATTACGATCTCCTTAGGTGAAGCACCTGTTTTACCAAATCGATAAAATTTAGCAAACTTTTAACACAATCTCTGATTGATCCAACCGGTTATTTCCTGCAGCCCTTTGTCAAAATTGCGATACACCGGGTTGAATGGAATCTCCAGCAGCTTACCGTCAGAAGATGAAGATGTGATTAAACGCGACTCCTCTTCCGGGCTAAACGGATCGTTTTTCCAGAACCCCGACAGCATTGGCGTCGGGCAGCGTCGGCCCAGCAGGCCCTGCACTTTTAATGAATAGCGATTAAGCTCAACGCGCAACGCTTCATCGGATGCGTCGTGCATCCCTAAACGACTGGCCAGAACGTCAAGGTACATTTCCGGGACGCTTGCCTGGCGCTGCGGGTCGCTAAGCAGCGCATGAACCACCGGACCCAAACAGGCCACCGCCTTCAGACGTGATGATTCCAGATACGCCAGGCGTACCGCCACGTTGGCGCCAAAGCGGAAGCCGAAGGCCGCCACACGGGTGTGATCCACCCACGGAACATTCGGCAGCGCTTTTAATACGTGCTGGTGCAGCAGGCTGGAGTCCTGGGTCAGTTTCCATTTTGACGAGAACCCGACCGACGGCATATCCAGCGTCAGCATGGCAATACCGCGCGGGGCAAAGTAGCGCTCATACAGAGTGTAATAATCCGTTTGCATGGAATCGAGGCCACCGCACATCAGCACCGTCGGGAACGGACCGTCGCCTTTTGGCATATGCAGGAAGCCGGTAATCGGCGCGCCGCCGGTAACGGCAAATTCCATCTCACGCAGCGTGCCCGGCAGACGCTGTGCGGCCTCTTCATAGGCGCGATTGGCCAGAGCCTGCGCCTGCTCTGCCAGCTCATCGCCTTTTAAGTGCGGATAAGCAGCGATGTTGTAGAGCGTGGAAGCATGCAGCCAGTGACGTCCGCTCACCTGAGGATCCTCTTCCATAGAGGCTTTCTGTTGCCAGTCCATCGCCTGCTTCGCCCACTCGTAAATCCAGTTTCCGCCGCGATAGCCGATAACCGTGTCGTAAAGCTCTTTATCGGTGCGTTCGGCTTCGCTCATGACGATACGTGCCTGCACTTCGAGGATTTCGCGCGGATCGACGCCACGCCAGATCCACATCAGGCGGTTCACCATGCGGTACCAGTGCGGGATGGTTTTGCCATCCAGAGTCGATTGTACGGACGGCTGCGCGCCGTGATTAAAACGACGAACCAGCGTTGACGTTTCAGGGTGTTTGAAGCGGGGTTTAAACAGGACTTCGCTGAGGTTAGCCTGTGACATGATTGCAGCCTCCATGAGTACTCACTAAGGCATAGTGTAACCTGACACAGCACAAAAAGAACAACGCCCGACAGTGCGGGCGTTGAAAACTTTTTAGATTAGCGACCCGAGATCGGCGGAACGAACACTACGCCCATATCCCACGGCTGCTCAATCCAGGTATCCTGAGGGATATCAACAACATAATCATTCACCAGCGGGCGACCTGCCGGCTTAGCGAAAATAGTGACGAAATGCGCTTTAGGGTACATTTCGCGGATCGCTACGGCGGTACCACCGGTGTCAACCAGGTCATCAATTACGATGAAACCTTCACCGTCGCCTTCGGCACGCTTCAGCACTTTCAGTTCGCGCTGGTTGTCGTGATCGTAGCTGGAGATGCATACGGTATCGACATGACGAATACCCAATTCACGCGCCAGCAATGCGCCCGGCACCAGACCACCACGGCTAACGGCAATAATGCCTTTCCATTGTTCAGAAGGCATCAGGCGGCTTGCCAGTTTACGTGCATGGATCTGCAACATGTCCCAGGTGACGACGTATTTTTCGCTCATGTGAAGTGTCCCAGCCTGTTTATCTACGGCTTAAAAAGTGTTCGAGGGGGAAATAGGTTGCGCGAGATTATAGAGATCTGACGCACTAAAAACCAGTGTTTCGCGGAATCCGCGCCTCTTTTTGCATGCTTTATGCTAGCCGTCAGCGGAGAAAGTGGTATTCTCAATCGCATCGCGCAAGCCTGACTTGTGATGTTTTTAATTCTGCTAACCCTGTGGCCTGCAAGCAAGTTTTGTAGGGCATCGCCAAGGAGACTCAACGTGTCTGAACTGTCTCAGTTATCCCCGCAACCGCTGTGGGATATTTTTGCCAAAATCTGTTCTATTCCTCATCCGTCCTACCATGAAGAGCAGCTCGCTGAACACATTCTGAGCTGGGCCCAAGAGAAAGGTTTCCACGTCGAGCGCGATCAGGTCGGTAATATCCTGATTCGCAAACCCGCTACCGCAGGAATGGAAAACCGCAAGCCGGTCGTTCTGCAAGCGCACCTGGATATGGTCCCGCAGAAAAATAACGACACCGTGCATGACTTCACTAAAGATCCTATCCAGCCTTATATTGACGGCGAATGGGTAAAAGCCCGTGGCACCACGCTGGGTGCGGATAACGGCATCGGTATGGCGTCCGCACTGGCCGTTCTGGCTGATGACAACGTGGTACACGGTCCGCTCGAAGTGCTGCTGACCATGACCGAAGAAGCAGGTATGGATGGCGCGTTTGGTCTGCAGGCTAACTGGCTGCAGGCAGATATCCTGATCAACACCGACTCTGAAGAAGAAGGTGAGATCTATATGGGTTGCGCAGGCGGTATCGACTTTACCTCTAACCTGCCGCTGTCCCGTGAAGCAATCCCGGCTGGCTTCCAGAGCTTTAAGCTGACGTTGAAAGGCCTGAAAGGCGGTCACTCCGGTGGCGAAATCCACGTTGGTCTCGGTAACGCTAACAAGCTGCTGGTACGCTTCCTGGCGGGTCACGCTGAAGAGCTGGATCTGCGTCTGGTTGATTTCAACGGCGGTACGCTGCGCAACGCAATTCCGCGTGAAGCCTTTGCCACCCTCGCCGTGGCGGCAGATAAAGTTGATGCGTTAAAAGCGCTGGTCAACACCTACCAGGAAATCCTGAAAAACGAACTGGAAGCCAAAGAGAAGAACCTGGCTCTGCTGCTGGATGCAGTTACTCACGACAAAGCCGCGCTGACCACTCAGTCTCGCGACAGCTTCGTACGTCTGCTGAACGCCACCCCGAACGGTGTTATCCGCAACTCCGACGTAGCCAAAGGCGTGGTTGAAACCTCCCTGAACGTCGGCGTTGTAACCATGACTGACGACAACGTTGAAATTCACTGCCTGATCCGTTCCCTGATCGACAGCGGTAAAGACTACGTGGTAAGCATGCTGGATTCACTGGGTAAACTGGCTGGCGCGAAAACCCAGGCCAAAGGCGGATACCCTGGCTGGCAGCCGGATGCTAACTCTCCGGTTATGCACCTGGTTCGCGAAACCTACCAGCGTCTGTTCAACAAAACGCCAAACATCCAGATCATTCACGCCGGTCTGGAATGTGGTCTGTTCAAGAAACCGTATCCGGAAATGGACATGGTTTCCATCGGGCCAACCATCACCGGTCCGCACTCCCCGGATGAGCAGGTTCATATCGAAAGCGTTGGTCACTACTGGACGCTGCTGACTGAACTGCTGAAGTCGATTCCGGCGAAGTAAGATTCTGCGCTAAATGCCGGATAGCGCTGCGCTTATCCGGCAATCCATCAGAGTCACAGCCCCAACAGCAGCTGTCTTTCCAGTTGGGGATCCAGCAGCGTGACGTGTAATCCCACCAGCCTCACGCCTCGCCCTCCCCGACGTTCTTCCCAGGTTTTACGCGCCGTCGCAATTAAGTCATCTTTATTTAAGCGCGGCCAGACGTGCTCCTGCGTGGTCTGCTGAAAATCATTAAACTTGAGTTTTATCCCCTGGCGAGCGATAAGGAGATCCGGCTTTACCTTGGCCAGACGCCGTTCCAGTTCGGGATAAAGCCGCTCAATAATCGCCTCGCATTCTGACCACTCATGAATATCTTCCGCCAGCGTGCGCTCCACGCCGACGGATTTGCGCAGTCTGTCGTTGTTAACGTCCCGCTCGTCAATGCCCTGGCTTCGCTCCCACAGCACGCGACCAAACTTACCAAAACGTTTGAGCAGCATTGCCAGGTCGTATTTTTGAACATCCTCGCAGGTACGCAATCCCATTGATTCCAGCTTCGCGGCGGAGACTTTGCCGACGCCGGGAATTTTGCCTAGCGGTAACGTTTTGAGAAATTCAGGAACATCGGCAGGGGTAATCACATATTGCCCGTTGGGCTTGTTGAGATCGGAGGCTATTTTTGCCAGAAATTTAACCGGCGCAATCCCGGCGGAGGCGGTTAGCTGCAGCTCGTTAAAAATCGTCTGGCGGATCTCCTGGGCGATCAGCGTGGCAGAACCGTGGCAGTGGGTGCTGTCGGTTACATCCAGATAGGCTTCATCCAGCGACAGGGGTTCAATCAGCGAGGTATAGCGGGAGAAAATAGCCTGAATCTGGCGGGAGGCTTCTTTGTAGGCCTCGTAGCGACCGGGTAATAAGGTAAGATGCGGGCATAGCTTTAACGCCATTCCCGTTGGCATCGCGCTACGCACGCCAAATTTGCGCGCCGGGTAATTGGCTGTACTGATAACCCCCCGGCGCTCCCGGCTGCCGCCGATGGCAATGGGAATGTCACGCAGAGCGGGGTTATCGCGCATTTCCACCGCTGCGAAAAAGCAGTCCATATCAACATGTATGATTTTGCGCATTACTCGCCTCCCACAACACTGTTTAAGTATACAGTATTTTTATAGTGTGAGAAGTATGATTATTCCTTACGCCGGACCATTCATGACGAAGCGGGCATCGCACAGGTAACGCACAATATCCTTTTTCGTATGTTCTGCGGGATTCCCCGCCGTACTGACAAACAGTTTATTCACTTTGCGAACATTTGCCCGCAGCAGTTTTTCGATTGTCATCAGGCGGAAGGCATCATTTTCAACGCAGAAAAGCTCGTAGTCGCCCAGACGTTCACCACAAATTTCACAGTGATTCATCCAGTAACGTAGCCCGGTGGTTTTACTTTTATCGAGGTAGTAATTGCTGGCTTTGATGTTCTTTTTTATCTCTTCAGGCAGAGAATTAATGTGGAACAAAAAGCTGTTACGCCTGACCGACTGCCAGCCCTGACCATCCTGATTTTTCTTAATAAAGCGGGTAAACATCACGCCATGGATGCGGGTAATTTGGTGGCAGCTCCAGCAGTGCATCTTCGAGGTAATCACCAGATAGTACGGCGCGACAATATTAAAATTGTCGGTGTCGTAGACATAGTCACGAAGCGCCCCGTTTAGCTCGTGGGGTTCGGTGTACCAGATACCTGAGACCTTGTCGAAATGCGCCCCCTGACAGGCTACATCGGTGACGTTATCAGTATGAATCTCCAATGGAATAATATGGGTTACATCTATCACATTGCCTTCCTGAGGAATAAATTGCCCCCACGTTGCGTGGGGGACGAGAACAGAATTAATGAGTGACGGGAGCAGATTGTTGACGTAAAGAAGTCACCTGCTTTTGCTTGTCCAGCTTATCAACCAGCGGTTGCACAACCTTCTCTCCCTGCTGGCCAAAATATTGATACAACGTATCGGAAGCGCTTTGCGTCAGCACCATGATCTCAATGCGACGGTTCCCGGCACTTTCCGGGTTTTTCGCATCCAGCAGCATTTGGTCCGCCATCGCGCTGACCTGCATGACTTTATTCTGCGGCATTCCGGCATCCTCCAGCACGCGTCGCGCCGACAAAGCGCGGTCGCCGGAGAGGTTCCAGTTGTTGTAAATGTTACTCTTATAGCTCATCGCGTCTGTATGCCCGGTGATGATTATCTTGTTATCCAGCGAGTCAAACACGGGAGTCAGTTCAACCAGCAGCGATTTAAAGAACGGCATAATCCTGGCGCTACCGCGCTCAAACATATTGCGATTCTGGTCATCTTTAATCAGTACGCGCAGCCCCTGAGGAACAATCTCCATCTCGAGGTTAGTTTCCATATGCGCATTGCGGGCGATAACGTTAATGTCGGTCGCCAGTTCGCCCAATTCGCGAGCTGATTTTTGTTTCAGCAGCACCGCTTTTTCATTCACATCCAGCGCCTTTTTCGCGTTCTCTTCCGTAATTTTCGCCGTCTCCTGCGGGTTGACGGTTTTATCGAGTTTGTTGCGCGTGACGTTTTTCTTCTGCGCTCCCGGCGCTATCGGCTGCTTGCCCAGCTTATTTAACGGCGCCATACCGCCACCGTTAAAGATTGACTGACCATGCAGCGCCGCCACGATATTTTCGCGGTCAGCTTTACTGACACTGTTCACAATCAACTTTATCGTGGTTACCAAGGGTGCCGAGCGTATCTCCGAGGTTTCGGCCCGCTTTACGCTGGACGCCATGCCCGGAAAGCAGATGGCGATCGACGCCGATCTGAACGCAGGCCTGATTAATCAGGCCCAGGCGCAGGCACGACGTAAAGATGTGGCGGGCGAAGCGGATTTCTATGGCGCAATGGACGGTGCGTCGAAGTTCGTGCGCGGTGATGCCATCGCCGGGATGATGATCCTGGCCATCAACCTGATAGGCGGCGTCTGTATCGGTATTTTCAAATACGATTTAAGCGCCGAAGCCGCCTTCCAGCAATACGTACTGATGACCATCGGCGACGGTCTGGTCGCCCAGATCCCGTCTCTGCTGCTGTCGACGGCGGCGGCGATTATCGTTACACGCGTGAGCGACAGCGGTGATATCGCCACAGACGTGCGTAGCCAGTTGCTGGCCAGCCCCTCCGTACTCTATACCGCCACCAGCATTATGTTTGTACTGGCGGTGGTACCGGGAATGCCGCACTTCCCGTTCCTGGTGTTCAGCGCCCTGATGGGGTTCACCGCCTGGCGTATGAGCAAGCGCCCGAAGGTGGCTGAAACTGAAGAGAAAAATCTTGAGACGCTGACCAAAACCATCGTTGAAACCACCGAGCAACAGGTCAGTTGGGAAACTATCCCTTTGATCGAGCCAATCAGCCTGAGCCTGGGGTACAAGCTGGTGTCGCTGGTAGACAAATCCAAAGGGAATCCGCTCACTCAACGTATTCGCGGTGTACGGCAGGTTATCTCAGACACTAACGGCGTGCTGCTCCCGGAAATTCGCATCCGCGAAAACTTCCGTCTAAAACCGACCCAGTACGCCATTTTTATCAATGGGATCAAGGCTGATGAGGCCGATATTCCTTCAGATAAACTGATGGCGCTGCCCTCCAGTGAAACGTATGGCGAGATCGATGGTGTGTTAGGCCACGATCCGGCCTATGGTATGCCGGTGACGTGGATTGTCCCGGCGCAAAAAGCCAAAGCGCTAAATATGGGGTATCAGGTCATTGATAGTGCCAGCGTCATTGCGACGCATGTGAATAAGGTCATTCGCAACTTTATTCCCGACCTGTTTAACTACGATGATATTACCCAACTGCATAACCGCCTCTCTTCGATGGCCCCCCGTCTGGCGGAAGATCTGAGCGCGGCGCTGAATTACAGCCAGCTCTTGAAGGTTTATCGGGCGCTACTGGTCGAAGGCGTGCCGCTGCGCGATATCGTTACCATTGCCACCGTACTGGTCGCCAGTAGCGCCGTCACTAAAGATCATATTCTGTTGACGGCAGATGTGCGTCTGGCGCTCCGTCGCAGCATTACCCATCCGTTTGTGCGCAAAGATGAGCTGGCGGTCTACACGCTGAATAATGAGCTGGAGAATCTGCTGGCTAATGTAGTGAATCAGGCTCAGCAAAGCGGCAAAGTGGTGCTCGATAGCGTACCGGTCGATCCTAATATGCTGAATCAGTTCCAGACCAATATGCCGCAGATTAAAGAACAGATGAAAGCCGCGGGTAAAGAGCCGGTACTGCTGGTCGCACCGCAGCTACGTCCTCTGCTCGCGCGCTATGCGCGCCTGTTTGCACCAGGCTTACAGGTGTTGTCATATAACGAAGTTCCGGATGAGCTGGAATTAAAGATTATGGGGGCGTTGAGTTAACCCCTGACGAGGCGGTGCCATTCGCACCGCCTTTTTGATTACAGAATGGTATTTTCCGTCAGAATACGACGAGCGCCGAGATAATGATCCTGCCAGAAGTCATCGGATAAATTGCTCACCCGAATCGTTTCTCCCGTACGCGGCGATTCAATAAATTGTCCCTGCCCCAAATAGACGCCCATATGATCGGCAATATCCCGACTGTGAATATGAAAGAACAATAAATCACCACGACGAAGGTCGCGATTCGCGACGATGGTCGCCCGCCGATAGTGATACATTTCATTCGCCGTACGTGGCAATTTTGCTGCCAGAATTTTGTTGTAGGCATAAAAGATCAGCCCGCTACAGTCAAAGCCTTGTTCCGGGCTGGTCCCGCCCCACAAATAGGGTTTACCTAACTGCTGCTCAAGACGGTGGATTGCCACTTCGGTTATGTTGTGCAGATGATCGCTACTGAGAAAATGGTCATTCTCAGCCAGCTCCTGCCAGCGTTGATCGCTCGCTTTTAGTGGCCCCGGGAACCACTCCGGGTGCTGTTTAATCAGCGTCCTGTTTTGCTGGCGCAGCGCGCTTTTACTTTGCGCATTACCTTCTACCACATAACTTGCCTGCTTTTTTACCTGCGCGTGGTACTGCTTCAGCAGCCGGGCGCGGTTACGCATGCGTAATTGCGCCGCATAGCTTAAATGGGCGTCAGATAAGAGGGGCTGAACTTTGGCGACAGACGGCGAGGACAACACAACACACAAAGACAGCAGACCCGGCAAAAAGCGTCGGGGCGCAGAGACAAAAGACATGAAAACAACACTACCTAATCAAACACGTTCGCCGCAGTCTACCGCTATTGCCGGGCATTCCATTTTAATATTCGATTATTAAATTATTAATTTTTTAAATTCAATATATTAGGAATTCTGCACTCAGAAGACTTAATGACGTGCGCTAACCCACAAAATACGTCAGTGTCTGACTGCCTTTAAGCACAATTTTCCGTATAAAGAAAATCTAAAGTGTAAACGCCGCACGAGAGACTTGCGAAAAACTCTCTGGGTGATAATGTGAGCGCTCCAGATCCAGATTTATCCGATTTGGGAACTCTTTTTGCCGTCCTGGCGTGTGTAATCGTTTTATCAAGGAATAAGCAGTATGCGTAAAATCGCATTTTTTCTTGCGATGCTTTTATTGCCGTGCGTTTCATTTGCCGGTTTGCTGAGCAGCAGCAGCCCGACTACGCCTGTCAGCAAAGAATATAAGCAGCAATTAATGGGCTCCCCCGTCTATATCCAGATCTTCAAAGAAGAGCGAACGCTGGATCTGTACGTCAAGATGGGCGAACAGTATCAATTGCTCGACAGCTATAAGATCTGCAATTATTCCGGCGGCTTAGGTCCGAAACAGCGTCAGGGCGATTTCAAAAGCCCGGAAGGGTTTTACAGCGTACAGCGCGGACAGCTGAAACCGGATAGCCGCTTTTATAAAGCGATTAACATTGGTTTCCCTAACGCCTACGACCGCGCACACGGTTATGAAGGTAAATACCTGATGATCCACGGCGCCTGCGTTTCCGTCGGCTGCTACGCAATGACCGACAACGGCATTGATGAGATTTTCCAGTTTGTCACCGGCGCACTGGTATTTGGGCAGTCCAGCGTGCAGGTTAGCATTTATCCATTCCGCATGACCGATGCCAACATGCAGCGCCATAAGTTCTCGTATTACAAAGAATTCTGGGCGCAGCTAAAGCCTGGCTACGATTACTTTGAACAAACGCGTAAGCCACCGACAGTTTCCGTCGTCGATGGCCGTTACGTTATCAGCAAGCCGTTGAGTCACGAAGTGGTTCAGCCGCAACTGGCATCAAACTATACGCTCCCCGAGACAAAATAACGCCCACTCGCCTGGCATAATCTTTTGCCAGGTTTCATTGCCGGTTAGCGGCTGAGTGGCAATCACGGTGACCACATCATTGGGTGTGGTCTCTGAGCTAAAATCGATTTCCACATCCTGATCCAGCAGTGTCGCCACGCCAAACGGCGCACGACGGGTGATCCAAAACAGGTTGGTCGAGCAGAAAGCCATCACATAACGCCCGTCAGACAACAGCATGTTGAAGACACCCTTCTCACGCAATTCTCCTGCCAGCATCGCGATATATTTAAACACTGCCGTCATATTGCCAGGCGTACGGGGATACCGTTCAGTCAGCTTGTGGAGCAGCCAGCAGAAAGCTTTTTCGCTGTCGGTTTCCCCGACCGGGCGGAAATTACCGGTTTCCTGCGATTTATAGCCGCTGAGCTGTCCGTTATGAGCGTACGTCCAGTTACGTCCCCACAGTTCACGCGTAAATGGATGGGTATTTTCCAATGCCACTTCGCCACGATTCGCCTGACGAATATGGGCAATCACGGAACAGGATTTGATGGGATAGTCTTGAACCAGTTTGGCGATAGGCGAATTAAAGCTGGGTTGCGGATCTTTAAACGTACGGCAGCCCTTACCTTCATAAAACGTAATACCCCAGCCGTCTTTGTGCGGCCCGGTACCTCCGCCGCGCTGAACCAGCCCGGTGAAGCTAAAGCAGATATCGGTTGGCACATTGGCGCTCATCCCGAGCAGTTCGCACATACATCACCTCCACAAACGCCTTTAAGCGGGAAGGCGTAATTGTTGCAGCCAGTTTAGATTCGGACAGCGCGCAGAAACCGGAGCGTACACGTAGTACGTGAGGATTTCGGGCACTGCCCGGATTCAAAATGGCAAATAAAATAGCCTTCTTACTTCACCATCTCTTTTTCGATCAACTGGATCAGGATATGGATCACTTTGATATGAATTTCCTGAATGCGGTCAGCATAGCCAAAGTGCGGCACGCGAATTTCGATATCCGCACTACCCGCCATTTTGCCGCCATCTTTACCAGTCAGGGTGATGACTTTCATCCCTTTCTCACGCGCTGCGGCAATCGCTTTAATCACGTTACCGGAGTTACCCGAAGTAGAGATGCCTAACAGGACATCGCCTTCGCGACCCACGGCTTCAACGTAGCGGGAGAAGACATAATCGTAACCGAAATCGTTGCTGACGCAGGAGATATGGCTGACATCAGAGATAGCGATCGCCGGGTAGCCTGGGCGGTTTTCGCGATAACGTCCGGTCAGCTCTTCGGCGAAGTGCATCGCGTCGCAATGGGAACCGCCGTTACCGCAAGAAAGTACCTTACCGCCAGCTTTAAAGCTGTCTGCCAACAGGACCGCCGCGCGCTGAATGGCGTGAATATTGGCGTCATCTTTAAGAAAATTAGCCAGCGTTTCCGCCGCTTCGCTCAGTTCGTTACGAATAAGATCCTGGTACATGAGGATATCCTTCAGCATGAATGTAAATGACAAGATGCAGTGTACCGGATAGCGCTACCAGCGAGAAGTACAAGCCACAGGAATGGCTGCGGCTTTTGATTTTTTGTGCCGGTTAAAACAGCAACAATGTGAGCTTTGTTGTAATTATTTTGTAAACACATTGCTAAAAGAATTTACATCCACTACAACCATATCATCACAAGTGGTCAGACCTCCTACAAGCAAGGGAGCTTTTCGTTATGATGATTTTGAGTATTATCGCTACGGTTGTTCTGCTCAGCGTTCTGTTTTATCACCGCGTGAGCTTATTCCTCAGCAGCTTAATTTTGCTCGCCTGGACAGCTGCGCTTGGCGTGGTTGGCCTGTGGTCAATCTGGCTGCTGGTTCCTCTGGCCATTCTCCTCGTACCGTTTAACTTTACGCCAATGCGCAAATCCATGATCTCTGCGCCAGTGTTCCGCGGTTTCCGTAAAGTCATGCCGCCGATGTCGCGCACTGAGAAAGAGGCGATTGATGCCGGTACAACCTGGTGGGAAGGCGACCTGTTCCAGGGCAAGCCAGACTGGAAAAAACTGCATAACTATCCTCAGCCGCATCTGACAGCTGAAGAACAAGCGTTTATTGACGGCCCGGTGGAAGAAGCCTGCCGCATGGCGAACGACTTCCAGATCACCCATGAACTCGCGGATCTGCCGCCGGAACTGTGGGCGTATCTGAAAGAACACCGCTTCTTCGCGATGATCATTAAGAAAGAGTACGGCGGGCTGGAATTCTCCGCGTATGCTCAAGCTCGCGTTCTGCAGAAACTCTCCGGCGTTTCCGGGATCCTGGCGATCACCGTTGGCGTACCTAACTCCTTAGGCCCTGGTGAACTGCTGCAGCATTACGGCACCGAAGAGCAGAAGAATCATTACCTGCCGCGTCTGGCACGTGGTCAGGAGATCCCCTGCTTTGCTCTGACCAGCCCGGAAGCGGGTTCCGATGCAGGCGCGATCCCTGATACCGGCGTGGTTTGTATGGGCGACTGGCAGGGCCAGCAGGTGCTGGGTATGCGCCTGACCTGGAATAAGCGTTATATCACGCTGGCGCCTATCGCTACCGTACTGGGTCTGGCATTTAAACTCTCCGACCCGGAAAAACTGCTGGGTGGTGAAGAAGATCTCGGCATTACCTGTGCGCTGATCCCAACGTCAACGCCAGGCGTACAAATTGGGCGTCGACACTTCCCGCTGAACGTGCCGTTCCAGAACGGTCCGACGCTGGGCAAAGATGTCTTCGTGCCGATTGATTACATCATCGGTGGCCCAAAAATGGCCGGTCAGGGCTGGCGCATGCTGGTGGAATGTCTGTCCGTGGGACGCGGTATTACCCTGCCGTCTAACTCGACGGGCGGCGTGAAATCGGTCGCAATGGCAACCGGCGCGTATGCGCATATTCGTCGCCAGTTCAAAATCTCTATCGGTAAGATGGAAGGTATTGAAGAGCCGTTGGCACGTATTGCGGGTAACGCGTACGTGATGGATGCAGCGGCGTCGCTGATTACCTACGGTATTATGCTGGGTGAAAAACCGGCGGTGCTGTCGGCCATCGTGAAGTATCACTGTACCCACCGTGGACAGCAGTCAATCATCGATGCAATGGATATTACTGGCGGTAAAGGCATTATGCTTGGCGAAAGCAACTTCCTCGCCCGAGCTTATCAGGGCGCGCCTATCGCCATTACCGTTGAAGGTGCCAACATTCTGACCCGGAGCATGATGATCTTCGGTCAGGGGGCGATTCGCTGCCATCCGTACGTTCTGGAAGAGATGGCTGCGGCACAGAGTAACGATGTGAATGCGTTCGACAAGCTGCTGTTCAAACACATCGGCCACGTCGGCAGTAACAAAGTGCGCAGCTTCTGGTTGGGCCTGACGCGCGGCTTAACCAGCAGCACGCCAACCGGCGATGCGACCAAACGTTACTACCAACATCTGAACCGTCTGAGCGCTAACCTGGCACTGCTTTCGGATGTCTCCATGGCCGTACTGGGCGGTAGCCTGAAGCGCCGTGAACGTATCTCCGCGCGTCTGGGCGATGTGTTAAGTCAGCTGTATCTGGCCTCCGCGGTACTGAAGCGTTATGACGATGAAGGCCGTAATGAAGCAGACCTGCCGTTGGTTCACTGGGGCGTTCAGGATGCGTTGTACAAAGCGGAACAGGCGATGGACGACCTGCTGAAAAACTTCCCGAACCGACTGGTCGCGGGCCTGCTGAGTGTGGTTATCTTCCCTACCGGTCGCCACTACCATGCACCGTCTGACAAGCTGGATCATAAAGTCGCGAAGATTCTGCAGGTTCCGAGCGCCACCCGTTCTCGCCTTGGTCGTGGTCAATACCTGACGCCGAGCGAGCATAACCCGGTAGGTTTGCTGGAAGAGGCTTTGCTGGATGTGATTGCAGCCGACCCTATCCACCAGCGGATCTGCAAAGAGCTGGGTAAAAACCTGCCGTTTACCCGCCTGGATGAACTGGCGCACAATGCGCTGGCTAAAGGGCTGATTGATAAAGACGAAGCCGCAATTCTGGTGAAAGCCGAAGCGAGTCGTCTGCGTAGCATCAACGTGGATGACTTTGAACCCGAGGCGCTGGCGACTCAGCCGGTAAAGCTGCCAGAGAAGGTGCGTAAAGTCGAAGCCGCGTAACGACACACGCACAACGTTTAGCCCCGCTTAATGCGGGGCTTTTTATTGCCACATTTCCGTTAGAGCTCATGCTACAGTGTCAAAATGTTGTTCAATGAGGAGCCTCGATCGTGCCCGGTTTGAAAATTACTCTGCTGCAACAACCGCTGATCTGGATGGATGGCCCGGCTAACCTGCGCCATTTCGACCGCCAACTGGAAACCGTCACCGGACGTGATGTCATTGTGTTACCTGAAATGTTTACCAGCGGATTTGCCATGGAAGCGGCAAGCAAATCGCTGCCGCAGGAAGAGGTTGTCAGTTGGATGCGCACTAAGGCGCAACAGACGAACGCCCTTATAGCAGGCAGCGCCGCTCTCTTGTCTGAACGTGGCCCGGTAAACCGCTTTTTGCTGGTCGAACCCGAAGGTAATGTCCATTTCTATGACAAGCGCCACCTGTTCCGCATGGCGGATGAACATCAACATTATCAGGCGGGTGACGCGCGGGTTATTTTTGAATGGCGCGGCTGGCGCATTCTGCCGTTGGTCTGTTATGACCTGCGTTTTCCGGTATGGTCGCGCAACCGCAACGATTACGACCTGGCATTGTATGTCGCCAACTGGCCGGCGCCGCGTTCGCTACACTGGCAGGTTCTGCTCACCGCGCGGGCAATTGAGAACCAGGCTTATGTAGCAGGATGTAACCGCGTGGGTACTGACGGTAACGGCCATCATTATCGCGGTGACAGCCGGGTGATTAATCCACAGGGTGAGATTATTGCCACCGCCGAGCCACATCAGGCTACGCGCATGGACGCTGAACTGTCACTCTCGGCGCTGCGCGAGTACCGCGAGAAATTCCCCGCCTGGCAGGACGCTGACCCGTTCACGCTGTAGATATCGCCTTCTTCCCGCTGCACAACGTTTTGCGTAGCGGGATTGTTTCACTCCGTAACCAACCGCAAAACAAATTCGCGTGGCGACGTGCTTCGGGCATCGTATTCTGCAAAGGATAATCACTCGTCACCAGCGAGTGACAGACAATGTTAATAATTCCCTTATCAGGATCCCGAAATGAAGAACTTCGTACGCATGACTTTGCTGGCGGCAACCGTGGCTGGCGCTTCTTTTAGCACGCTTGCAGCAAACGTATCCACTGTACCCGCACCAGCTCAGGACCCGGTAGTTCAGCACCTTAAACTGAGCACTGACCAGGTTGCGCAGATTAAAAAACTGCACCAGCAGCTTGAAACCAACGTTAGCCAGATATCGGTGAAGGATGTTAAAGACGGCGCGTTGATTGACGTCATCAAGTCCGGGAAATGGGATGACGCCGCCGTCAAAAAACAGCTTTCCGCGTTCAGCAATATCGAACAGCAGGCGCGTTATTACCGCGTGAAATACTATTTCGACCTGAACAAAGTACTGACCCCAGAACAGCGCCAGCAGGTGCAAAAAGATATCGCACAGACGCTGAGCGAATAATGACCATGGCCTGAATCAGCAATGATTCAGGCTTTTCGGTAATACTTCCTGCTCGAACAAAAATCCCTGCACAGCATCTGCGCCGCTCATACGGCAAATGGCATAATCCTGCGGCGTTTCCACCCCCTCGATCACAACCCGTTCTCCCAACCCGCGAAATTGATTGACCAGTACCCTTAACTGCCACTCCGACGTCCTGAACTGATGAAACATTCCGCTTTCAATTTTGATGGCATCGAAACGGATGCCAGACAGTCGCCAGACAAAAAATAGCTCAGGCGAAACATCATCCAGCCACACGCGAAACCCGTGACGCACCAGGGTTTTAACGGCAATGCATACGGCCTGCTGTTCTGCCTTTTCCAGTCGCATCATGGTGCCAGGATCCTGTATTTCGATAACAATCCGCCCCTGATGCGCCTGCCGGGCGAGCTGCGCAATCCACGACAGACAGGTCAGCATCCTGACGGATAAATTCAGCGAATAACTTCCTGAGAGTGCCAGTACCTGCCGCATTTGCCACAGAAATAGCTGCTGTTTTGCGGTGATGGAAAGGTGCTTGAAAAAAAGATCGAGCGGTAGCGGCGTGCGTACCTGACTTAACACCTCACAGACATCCAGCGATGCATCATCAAAAAAATGGATGCGCTGCAAACGGATCCCGGTGATCCGCAGCAGCTCGGCGTTGCGGGGAAGCTCTGGCACATGGCGGGTCTGTTCGCTGAATCTGTTCATATCATTCCATTTTTTGATTGAAAGGACGTCGTGCATCCTGCAGCCACGGGATACGGCGATCGTTCGGGTATGTCAGGTAAAAGCGCGTCGCCAGACGATGCGCCTCAGGTAGGTCGCGCTGCTGTAACGCCAGCAAGATTTGCGTGAAGGAGACATTCGGGTCTGGGTGAACACGCACATAGTCAGGCGCCCAGCGGCGAACCGCTTCCAGCCAGCGAGCGTCCCGGGTACGCTGATACCGTTGCAGATACCCCATCTGAACATCAAACCGGTAGCGAGGGGCAAGGAGCCAGCCTCCTACCGGGAGCGACTCGGCCAGACGCCACTGCGCTGACTGTCGCTCCGCCAGCGTCAACTGCTGTTGCGTGTGCAGTGAGAGAAGCAACAATGGCGTGAAGGTTAAAAACGAGATCAATGCCAGCGCACGAATCAGCGACGTCGACGTAAGCGTCAGACGACCCCCTTTTAGCGGGCTATCTGCACAACGAAGCAACAGGACCAGCAGTAACCAGTGTGGTGTTGACTGCCTGACGGGGTATTCCGTCAACATATGAATAACCACCGGCAGCGCCGCCACCAGACAAGCGCGACGCCAGCGATTTCCGTGCATCCACAGCCAGAAGCCTCCCGTAATAAAGCACAGCGCCCCCGCCAACCCCACCAGGCCGCCCTCCACCAGCCACAGCACCAGTTCATTGTGCGGATGCGAGATGCTGCTCAGCCCTAACGGCCCCGCGCGTTCGAGAAACACGGCGGCAAAACTGCCCACGCCCCACCCCGTCCACGGGCGTTCGGCAAATAATGCCAGTGACGTTTTAAGCACCGTCCAGCGCACCTGGGAAGTGGTCAGGTGATCGACTGTAGCAACGGACAAAAAATGGCGAGCGAGCGTGCCCGCCACCATGCCTAACGCCAGCGGCAGCAGAAGTAGCAACAACATACGGCGTTGCGCCGGGAAAACCACCAGCAGCAAGACTTCACCTACCACCACAGACACATAGCCGGTTTGCGACTGGGATTCATGCAGCACAAAGCCCATCATCACCAGGGCAATCCCGATGACAATTCGATATCTGTCGCGTAGCCGTACAAAGAGCGGAGCTGACAGCAGCACACCAGATGCAGTGAAGCTGGCCATCAGATTGACCTGCTGAAAAATACCGTAGGGCCGCGTACCGCGTCGCCAGGCAAACTCCCAGTAATCAACACCCGGCAAATGCCAGTACTGATACAAAAACGCCAGACATTCGATGACGCACGCGCCCCATAGCAGGGTCAGCAGTACCGTCAGGGTGTTTGCCGCAAGCGGAATCTGTAATGTCACCAGATAGACGAGCACGCCTCCCAGCAGCGCCCCTGCGACCAGTTGCGCCTCGAACTGCCAGACGCCAGGCGTCAGCAGACAAAGCAGCGTCAGGATGAGCGCCCCCATCGAAAAAACCGTGGCAGGGACAGTGATGCGCCAGTCTTGACGAGGAACCAGCACTGATGCGCTTGCAGCTAGCACAACGGCATAAATCCAGCTCGTAATATTAAGCGGCAACGACAGACCGCTGCCGCCGTTATTCGGCCAGTAGAGATGCATTACCCCACACCAGAAAAACAGACTAATAACGAGCAATAATTTCTGCGCTGGCAGCGGGGCAATACGATTCAGTGCGTTCATCATGCTACTGGTAGTTCAGTGTCCAGGTTCCGCTGGCGCTGAACGGACCGTATTCGAGAGACTGATTTTTTATCGCCGACGGCTCTGCTGCGACCCACGCCCAAAAATTTAGCGTCATCGAGCCTGCAGTTATCTCTTTGACTGACGTGCTCTCATCAAGGCGAATTGCCGTGCCGTCCTCTTCGCTCATCCCAATACCGATCCCAGTCGCGCCGCCCTGTTCACTGCTATCCAGCGCCAGATGATCGTCCAGTTCAGCATCCTCACTACCACTGAAAGTGACCGAGATCCCGCGAAAAACCTCGGGGTTGCAGTCGCGTAGCTGAATGCTGAATTTTTCCGGCTTACTGCGCCCCGAAAGATAGAGATCCTGCGTTGCGATTTGCCCGAAATCGACCTCGATTTTGTCGCCTCCTGGTGCCAGGCTGCAGGCCAGCGCTCTGATAGTGCCGTGAAAATACATATCACCGCCGACCAGTTTGGTGTCGGCCTGCGCCATGCCGCCAAGCAGTAACACGCCGATCGCGAATAACGCCGAAAATCTCATGGCATCCCCCTACTGAAACTGCGCAACAACGGTGGCAGAGGCTTCAAACTCACCTTCCTTAACGCTTCCCACGCCCGGCTTTGCCACCGGTGCAGCGGTGAGATTCCAGTCGCCCTGATTCTGGTAAAAACCTTTCACGTTATAGAATTGATTGGGCACGACGGTGCCACCGCTCTCGTCTTTAAGCATAATGCCGAGATCGTCGCGCTTTTGTCCGCCGCTCAGCGTGCCGAGGAGATGATCGTTGAACCCCGCCGTGCCTGACGCCGTGGTAGTTTGTACGCCAAGATTAATGTTCAGCGCGCCCTGATCGAAGCTGCCGCCTTCACAAACAACATGAATGGGGATCGACTTGCTGTAGTTAGTGCCATTG
This sequence comes from Citrobacter sp. RHBSTW-01044, assembly GCF_013781945.1. Lineage (NCBI taxonomy): Bacteria > Pseudomonadati > Pseudomonadota > Gammaproteobacteria > Enterobacterales > Enterobacteriaceae > Citrobacter > Citrobacter sp. RHBSTW-01044. The sequence continues at coordinate 3,914,068 of NZ_CP056180.1, forward strand.
AGCCGGGCAGCGGATCCTGGCAGATCGCCAAACTCAATACTGATTTTGTCTCCCCGGTTGAAGGTGCATTTGTCCGGTACGGTAATCAGCCCGGATTTAATCACCACACGGGAAATCGCCGTAGTGGGCGTAGGTCCCGCGCTCCCCATGCGCCCGGCTACCTCCACCAGTGATTGGGAAGTGATATTGATGCCGTTGATAATGGGTTTAGTGACAATAAACGTCACTTTCCCTTTTGAACCACTTTCAACGTTAGTGGCGCGCGTGTAGCCCTTGCGCTTTTTGCAAGTGTTATTGCTGTTGCGGTTTGAAACGTTGGTAAAAGGCGCCTGAACATACTGTTTATAGCCCCCGGCAACCCACACCTGCACTTCTACATCCAGATACTCATTTAGCCGAAAACGGTTCGCCCCCTGATTTGAAGGCGGCATCGTAGTCGTGGTGGTGTAGTAAATCGGCGACCGGGAGATGTCAGCCTGCTCGCAATAGAAATTCACCACATACCAACTGCCCAGGTTCCAGGTAAACGGATCCGTTCTGCCACCCACGTGGTTTTTACTGACATCCAGCGAGCTCAATTCGATATCGTACTGATGCGGCGACCCGCCCTCCGGCTCACCTTCCCCCTGTGTAAATGCCTGCCCGGCCAGTGGACAGCCAGCCAGGGCAACCCACAACAGCGCTTTGCGTAATACGCTCATAGATACTCCAGCTTAAGTCTCACCAGGCCGTTAAATTCTCCGGCAGTCACCTCTGGCCCAAAAGATTCCAGCGTGGCCAGAAAGTGAATGGCGTTATCGCCTGGTTTGAGGATCCACATACGTTGCGGTTGGTTCAGATGGATCAACTGATTACGCTCGGTCAGTAGCCGAATGCCCGCGCCGCGCACATCACCACGAATACGCCCCAGGTCACTGTTTTCCGGCGCGCCTTCGGCCATCAGCGTCATCGAAACGCCACGTTCCACCGTGCTGTGCGCCAGCTCAGGCATTTCGCTGGTCTGCCCGGGGAAATCCCTCAGGGTATGACCAGAGCCCTTTAAGCAGCCGTTCAGGTACAGCGTGACCAACACCGGTTCGCTGCGATCGCCGCCCTGGCGAAACCGACTGGCGGAAATATCACCAAGATTGATGGTCTGATCGCGTGAGGCCATATCCAGCACGCACGGCGACACGTAGACCCGGCCATGAAAGCGGACGTTGCCATACTCACCGGACACGTTGCTCATATCCTGGCGGCCGCTGGTGGCCTGAACCTGCCAGGCCATGCCCGCCATTAGCAGGGCGCAAAGCATCTTTTTCATTTACGATTCCTGTTACCGGGGCTGTTGCTCCATCGGCAATGCTTTACATACATTGCCTGTGCAGCTGAATTTCAGTTCGGGATGACCGCCAAAATCGTTCACGTACATCATGCTGAACTGGCTGACGCTGCCGTCCGTGACGCTAAAATCGAGAGAGGATTTTGGTGAGACCATAACGCCGGGGAAGTCGGTCAATCTGCCGCCTCCCTGCGCTTCTGGCTTGCGGCTTAAGCCGATTAAGGTGACGAAGTAAGGCGTTGGGTTATCCACACTCCAGCGCTGGCCCTGCTTGTGAAAGACCAGTTGGTTTTGCCACACGGCGCCCGGCGTTTCCGGCACAATGGCGGCCGGACGGTAGAACAATTTGATGCGCGACTGCATCGCCAGTTGCAGCACGTTCGGCTTATCCGGTTTAGGCGGAATTTCACGTACGTTCAGGTAGAACAAGCTCTCGCGATCCTGCGGCAGGGCGTTGATCCCGCTGGTTTTCGTCACGCGGGCAATTCCCTTTTGCCCGCCGTTAATTCGTTGCAGCGGCGGTAAGACCATTAGCGGCGAGGTAATTTTTGTTCCGTTGGCATCTTCCACCCACGACTGAGCCAGAAACGGAATGCTCGGGCTGGTATTGGTTAAGTTCGCACTGACTGAGCGCGCATCACCAGTGATGATCATGCGGGTACGGTCGAGCGCAATACCCGCCCATGAGGTGTTGATCTCTGCAATCAAAAGCAGGCCACAGGCCACGGGTTTAAGCCAACGCTGCACGGAGTAAAAAGCTTGATTATTCATGACAAAATTCATTCAGGTTATTGAAATTATTCACAAGGCAACAGCACGTTACCTTCCGGGTTGATTTGTTGTGGCACCTGTAAGTGGCACTGCGCACGGCCAGCCCAGGCAACGGAAAGACGCTCAGCCGGATTCACACCCGCAATCCAGGCCATACCGTTTTCCATTACCATGGCGACGCTAACGCCGTTAGCGTTAAACACTTCGGCGCCAAACGGCGGTACCGAACCATCCTTCAGGCGCAGCAGCGCCATCATTTTTTGCCCCTGCGCCACGGCAAAATGCTGGTAGCCAATCGCACCTTCCGTCAGGGTGTTGGTCACGATGGCTTTAGTCGCGGAAATGTCCTCGTCCATTGCGTCCACATCGATACGGGTATCAAAGCTGTGATAGCTAACGACGTCCGGTACGACGGCAATACCGAAGCGGTTTGAGTGCGCCTGTTCGCCGTTCAGCGGCACGTTCGCCACCCCGTCGGTATCAACCATCACCCTGGCGGTATTCATCGACGCCTGGCTGTTGTGCAGCGCCGCACCGTGACGCGTCGCGGTAAAGCCGCCGCGCATCGTGCCGCCAATGGAGAAATAACGTGATTGCTGCCAGCTGACGTTAGATTCCAGTTCCGCCATCATGCTGCGGTGCTTGTAATAGCCATCAAACGCCGTACGCCCTTCACCGGAAACCCCTGTGCGCAAACGCCACGGATTGTTACGGTCGCGGTTATCGGAATACGAAACCATCTGGCTGGTCTGGTTGCCGCTGTTCTGCAATTCGTAATCCATAGAGCGGCCATCGCTCCATGGCACCGAGATTGAAAGCGAAAGACTGTCGTCTCGTTTGCCCTGAGACTCAGAGCGGTAAGCCGCAACGTTGGCGCTGATCCCCTGGATGCCAGCAAATGAAAAGCTGTGCCCCATCGATAATCCGTAACGATCCTGGGAACCGCGATCCCAATAGTTCTGGTGGGTATAGGTCAGGTACAGCGTGGTCGCTAATAGTGGGTCGTCAGCAAAGAAGGTTTTGTTGCCGGTGATGGTGTACATCTCTTTTTCGTTGCCGGCACTGTTGTTATTTTCATACTGCTCGTCGAGAAACTGCGAGAAAGTGCGGAAGTTACGCTGTGAGAAGCGGTAACCGGCAAAGGTGATGGCGCTGTTGTACTCATCAAAAGTTTTGGCGTAGCTGAGCTTAAAAGACATGCCTTTTTGTTCAGCCTGATGCTTTACCCGACTCACGGATTGCGTCGCATCAGCCGACAGCGCCCCCAGCCAGCTCAAGTCCCGCCCAATCCCCATCGACCAGGCGTTATAGCGATCGCCAGTCAGCAGCGCGCCGCCGTACAGCGACCAGGCATTGCTGACCCCCCATGAAAAATCACCGCTATAAAACGCAGGCCCCTGAACGTCGTGGTTATAACGCGATGGCTTCCCGACCGCGGCGTTGTAGCGCACATAGCCTGGGCGCGTCAGATAAGGAATATCGGCCGTATTGACCTGAAAAGTGTGTACGCTGCCATCTTGCTCCTCGACGCGAACATCCAGCGTGCCGCGTACCGAACCGTGCAGATCCTGAATATTAAATGGCCCTGCGGGAACGGTAGTTTGATAGATAACACGGCCCTGCTGACTGACGGTAACCTTCGCATTGCTGCGGGCGATGCCGTGCACTTCAGGCGCGTAGCCCTGCAAATTCGGTGGCAACATACGCTCGTCGCTGGCGAGGTTAGCCCCGGTGAAACGTACCGAATCAAAAACCTGTGAATTCAGGTAGATTTCGCCGACCGTCAGTTTTGCAGCCTGCATCGGCAACGGTCGATAGGCATAGATCTGATCCCAGTCGATACGGCCGCGATTATCATCCGAAGCGTAATTGGCCTGATACTGGCCACGAAATCGCCACGCGCCGAGGTTAAAACCTGTCTGCCCATAGCCAGACAGAGAGCGATAACGATCGCCGCCCTGTTCATAATGTGTGGCCTGGCCCGAGACGCTGTAGTCAAAAATCAGCCCCGCGACGCCGTTATCCCAGCGTTCCGGTGGCGTCCAGTCTGGATCGGTATATTTCATCCACGCCTGAGGCACGATAACGTCCAGTACGCCTGCGCTATTATTCAACGCCACACCCGGCAGGCGGGAAATGTCATAGCAGGTCGCGCTAATCGGATGAATATAGGCCAGCGCTTCTTCTTTGAGCGCCAGTAATTCGAGTTGTTGCGGGGTCAGACATGCCATGGATTTATGCGGGTTGGCAGGATCGACGATATAACGGATCGACTGCTGTGGAATCTCCTGGCTGTTAATACGAACATCCAGCAGATATTCTCCGGGAGTCACAAAGTTGCCTTCGGAAAAACGCTGCAAATCGACATTGTGCCTGTCGCTGGCATCCAGTACGTCGGTATTAAATTCAATGGCCTCATCCGCTTCAGCCCATGAAGAGGCACAGACCAGAGCAATAAAAAGCGCCAGACGTTTTTTATCTGTTTTCAGCGTGATCATTTTCGTTCGCAAACCTTCAGATACCCGAATTGCAGTGCAGCTCAGAGATAATTCACAACAAAATGCGTGACCGCAGTAAATTCGCCAGATGTCATTCTTCCGTCGCGGGAGATCAAATAAGCCGTAAAATTGAGCGTGTTTTTCCCTGGATTAAGCACATAGTCCGGTGATGGCTCACCCAGATGAATTTGCTGTCCGTTGCTGTCATATATTTCTATCGCTAAATTTTCAGTTTCCGATTGCACGCTTAGATAATCAGGATTGTCACTATCCGGTGCGCCAGAAAAGGTAATATTGGCGCGTTGAAACAGATTCCCGGGGTGTTGAGAATCCCCTAATGAACATCCCAACAAATGAATGCTGAAATCATGCGCTGATACTTTCTCTGGTTTTCCGGAAATATCTCTGGCTGAGAGATCATCAAATTCAACCAGTAGCGACCGGTCGCGTGGATCGACATAACAGGCAGCCTCAATAATATTTCCGCGCATGCGCATTTTGCCGGGCGTACTGACAAGACGATTGGTGTCAGCCAAAACCCATGCAGGCGATATGAAGATAAAAAGCAGTAAAATTCGCCATCCAGGCATCACCGCATTTCCTTTCAGTTATTCGCAGGAAGGGTTAAGCAGGCGCGTTAATGCGCCTGCTGCAGATCGTTACTGGTAGTCGATCTGGAAATTAACGGTAGATTCGAAATCACCTGGGGTTACCGCGGCAGATGCGTTGTTTGCCTGCAGGTAAGCGACGAAATCAATGTCGGTTTCACCATCGGTAATGTTGACCTGAGAGGCGGCTTGACCCCATTCCACGTCCTGGTTGCCACTGTCAATCATACCGATGCCCGCGCCCTTTGCAGTACCAGAGGTGAATGCAGCCAGCGCGTTGTTGTCTGTATCAATCGTTGCCGGGGTATAGGTCACAGTGGCCGTTTTCGCGACGGTCGTATCACAGCCCTGCAGAACGATTTTGGCATGCTTAACGCCAGCACGTTGGTTGTCTTTTAACTGAGAAGTTGGGATCTCACCAAAATTAACCTGTACCGGGCTGGATTCTGGTGCCAGACCACATGCGGAATTAACCAGAGAACCGGTGAAGTGAATTTTACCGTTAGTCGGTTCGACATTTTTTGCAGCAAAAGCAGAAGAGGCAGTAAAAGTCATTCCCGCCATCAGCGCACAGGCCACAGCCACGTTTTTCATTTTCATATTACTACTTAACCTTATATCTGTTTTTTAGTTATTCCGAAGATCTATTTCCGCAGATAATTTATGTCCGGAAAATCCTGATCTGCAGGTGGCGGTAGCGCATATCCTTGCAAACAATCCATCTCAAGCCGCCCCGTATTTTGAACTTCATTGGTATTCCATCCGAAATACCATCCACAGTTGTTTACGCTGTTTCGGGGCTTATATTAAGTCGACGAGAAAATGACACAATGCAAAAATCCGGTATTAATCAAACTCAGGGAATCATGTTGTCACACTGTCTGCACAGCGATCGTTTACCTAAAAAACCGCCAAAAATCACGACTTAGCCAGTGTTAGTATCTATCATTTAGCATTTTTATAGAGTTTTTATCTATCAACTATTTTTTTATTTAGCCAGAACAACAGGCAAAATGTATTTATGAAATTTTTGTAAAAATGAAATTGGATATCAAAAACGAGTAATGACAATAAGATAGTGAAAGAGAGGAAGGAGAAAAGAGGATTCTATAAGAGATATTAAAATATTGTTATGTAAATATTAATAAAGCGATCTATGGTACAACCATTTTTTATAAATGAATTATGTTATGCTATTGCTTCACCCACTCGAATGCGAGATATCCTGCTTTAAAGGAGACATCAGTGATTTCTCATATACCAATAAACAAAATTAAATCCGTAATTATTGGTGATGGCTTAGTTTTCAGACCACATAAAAATACCCTAAAAGACCTGGCATCTGGTGAAATGGCCACATTGAATAATGTGGCAACACAATTACTGCTCTATTTGTTGCAAAATGGTAAAGAGATATCCTCGCGTGATGAAATTCTGCTGAATGTTTTTCAGCATAATGGTGCCAGAGCGACGGATGCGAATCTCAATCAGCACATTTCATTTCTGCGCAAAGCAATAACGTCTACGGGTCATCCTGCAGAACTCATCGTCACAATTCCGCGGATGGGATTTCGGATGGGCGACGCTAATATCAATATTCAGCAACTGGAAGAAGCGCAAGCTCCCGCCAGAATTGCCAATGTTGCATCGACGCTCAACAAAAAGAAACAAAGCCGTTGGCCTGTCGCGATAACCGCGTTAATTACCGGTATCGCCGTGCTGGCGACAGCGTGGTTAACATGGATTCCCAATGAAATCGCCATGACGGACGCGACTATCCTGCGGACTATCGACTATGAACAATGCCGTGTACATATATTAGGAAACGCCCTCACCGACACCATAACCGAAAAGAAAGCGCTGGATATTTTCAAGTCCGTGGGCATTAACCCCGACTGTTCGTACCCAAAAGATCTGTATCTCAATACCTGGGCGAGCAACCATAATCTGGTTGAGTGGTCGTTTGCCGCTGAATGCGGGCTGAACCTCGGCTATTACCATTGCATCAGCCAGTATCGCCATCATGAGGAATGATATGAAGCAAGAAAGCGATCACTCTCCTTTACTATGGTCAGTCGTGATTGCCATTTTTGGGCTGGCGGCTATCGCTTTTTTTATTATCGCCGGGAATGCGAAAAAACAAGAAATCAGTTTTTCCTGCTCCTCGGAATTCACGTCGATACTCGACATCCAGGATACAAAAAAGGTACTCCATGGAATAATGCTGATTACCAGCTACAACTCCGGACACCTTTCATTGTCAGTACAAGGGAAACTCAAAAGTGATGATGGCGAGTTTGCTGTGAACCGAAAACTGTTCTTTCGCTATGCCCGACCACTCGGCCATACCGCCGGTGTTTTCATGCTCACTCCCAACGGACGTGAAAAATCCCCCGATGATGAAGCAACGGATGCTGTCGATTATCTCTTCTTCGACGCTTACGAACGTGCCGACAAGCTGTATATGCTAAAGCACTTGAATGAAGAAACGGTGCTTATCGGCGATAACTTTTCACCCCGCTTCGCCTGCGTGATGAATCACTTCGCAGGTTGATCTGCCCCTGGATATGCGTCGGGTTAAGGATGACCTGATGTGTTGCCTGCCCGATAGCACGGACTTGGTCGATAAAGTGTGATGATGAGATTATTATTGTTGGCGGGCCAAAACGACGAAAGCCTGAATCATTTCTGATTCAGGCTTTCTGAATAGTGGCGGAATGGACGGGACTCGAACCCGCGACCCCCTGCGTGACAGGCAGGTATTCTAACCAACTGAACTACCACTCCGCGTTGTGTTCCGCTTGGGAACGAAGCGAATATTACGGATTGCCTCACGCCTCGTCAACGCTTTTTCTCACGTTTTTTAATCGTTTGCTGCAAAAATCACCCGAATGGTCATTTCCATACGGAAAACGTACAAACTATGCCCGCCAGAGGCAACTTCCGCCTTTCTTCTGCACCAGGTCAAGGCGCGACTCATGGGCCGCTAACTCTTCATCAGTGGCGAAAACAACGCGTAGTTTGCTGGACTGTCGCACAATACGCTGGATCCCCGTGTCATTCTGCTGCTGGCTGTCACCTTCCATTGAAAACGCCATCGTGGTCTGCCCACCGGTCATCATCAGATAAACGTCGGCCAGAATCTGGGCATCGAGCAATGCGCCGTGCAGGGTTCGCTTACTGTTGTCTATTTCATAGCGTGAGCATAACGCATCAAGGCTGTTGCGCTTGCCAGGAAACATTTTCCTCGCCAGCGCCAGGCTATCGGTAATTTTGCAGAATTCGTTTGTCTTCGGAATATCCCGCCTGAGCTTAGCGAATTCGTAATCCATAAAGCCGATATCAAACGATGCGTTATGGATGACCAGCTCCGCACCGCGGATGTAGTCGAGAAACTCATCGGCGACATCGGCAAACGTAGGTTTATCAAGCAGGAATTCGTCTGCGATTCCGTGTACACCAAACGCTTCCGGGTCCACCAGCCGATCCGGTTTCAGGTAAACGTGGAAGTTATTCCCGGTCAGGCGGCGGTTCACCACTTCAACCGCACCGATCTCAATGATCTTGTGGCCTTCGTAGTGGGCGCCAATCTGGTTCATACCGGTGGTTTCGGTATCGAGGACGATCTGTCGTGTAATTCCAGTGCTCATAACGGTCATTTATGTCAGACTTATCGTTTGATTTCGATTTGCTAAAACAGGAAGTCTACCAGAGATGCTTAAACAGGTAGAGATTTTCACCGATGGTTCTTGCCTGGGAAATCCAGGGCCAGGTGGTTATGGGGCGATTTTACGCTATCGCGGGCGCGAAAAAACCTTTAGCGAAGGCTACAACCTCACCACCAATAATCGCATGGAGCTGATGGCGGCAATCGTTGCGCTGGAAGCCCTGAAAGAACAGTGTGAAGTGATACTCAGCACGGACAGCCAGTATGTGCGCCAGGGCATTACGCAGTGGATCCACAACTGGAAGAAGCGCGGCTGGAAAACAGCAGATAAAAAACCAGTGAAGAACGTCGATCTGTGGAAACGTCTGGATACCGCGCTGGGGCCGCATCAAATCAAATGGGAATGGGTTAAAGGCCATGCGGGCCATCCGGAAAACGAACGCTGTGATGAGCTTGCGCGCGCCGCAGCAATGCGTCCCACTCAGGATGATATTGGGTATCAGGCGGAGGCTTAAGCGTCCGGTTTACGGTATTGCCGGGTTGCGCCAACGGCCTGGCGGATAGGCGTTTTGCTTTTATTTTGTTTCATCGGGTTGAGCGTAAGCGGAATGGTTCGCTTACGCGCAACCACCAGTTGCAAACAGCCCAGCGCAGGGATATGGGCGCTTAACATTTTCCCGCCCTTCTTGTTCCAGGGCAGGACATGAAAACGGCTACAGTGCAGCACTTCAAAATTCAGCAATGAGAGCCAGTCCAACTGCCGCATGAGGGTAAACATCCGGCTGTTGTAGGGCGATGTTTTACGCAATACGGGCACCAGTTTACGCAATCCCATCAAACTTACCGGGTTAAAGCCGCTCAGAATCAACCAACCGTCATCAATAAGCACGCGATCGGCTTCATGCAGTAAGCGATGTGGATCGGAACACCACGGCAGCGTATGAGCCAACAAACAAACATCCACGGACTTATCGGCAAAAGGCAGATGTAAAGGATCGGCAGTCACCTGCATGGGAGCGCCTTGCAAAGAAACATTTACCTGATGAGAAACCGCGCACGCTTCAGAATTGATTTCTGCGCTTAAATTGCCAATCTTAAGCAGATGAAATCCGTACATTTTTGCGAACCACGGGTTAAGCTGATGCTCCAGCGCCTGACGATAGTGTTCGCCCCAGGGCAAATCATCCCAACTAACGGGCGCTACGACAGTTTGAGGGATCCTTGCCGGTTTCATCACAACCTTCCGTTACGCATTGAGAGGTAATCTATGAATCTTAACAGTATTCCTGCATTTCAGGACAATTACATCTGGGTCCTGTCGAATAATGACAAACATTGTCTGATTGTGGACCCGGGTGAAGCAGAACCTGTTCTGAAAGCTATTGCAGAACATAACTGGGTTCCCGAGGCCATTCTGCTGACACATCATCATCAGGATCACGTGGGCGGCGTGAAAGAACTTCTGCAACATTTCCCACAAATAGCGGTATACGGACCGGCTGAAACGCAAGATAAGGGAACGACGCATATAGTCGAAGATGGCGATATTGCACTCGTTTTGGGGCATGAATTTACGGTAATTGCTACGCCGGGTCACACTTTAGGACATATCTGTTACTTTAGCCACCCTTACCTGTTTTGCGGCGACACGCTCTTCTCCGGTGGCTGCGGTCGGCTTTTTGAAGGCACAGCATCTCAAATGTATCAATCACTTAAAAAACTAAACGCACTTCCTGACGATACATTGATTTGTTGCGCACATGAGTACACATTAGCAAACATGAAGTTTGCCTTAAGCATTCTTCCGCACGATCCGTTCATAAATGAATATTATCGTAAAGTTAATGAGTTACGCGTAAAAAAACAAATGACACTCCCCGTAATTCTGAAAAATGAGCGACGAAATAATCTTTTTTTAAGAACAGAAGATATTGATTTAATTAATGAAATAAATAAAAAAACAATATTGCAACAACCTGAAGAGCGTTTTGCCTGGTTAAGGTCAAAGAAAGATACGTTCTGACAATTGCGGGTTGCCTTTTGAAAACTTCGCCGTTATGATCGGTCGTCTTTTAAGCAACTATTGACACACACATGAAGGCAAAAGCGATATTACTCGCCTCTGTCCTGCTTGTTGGGTGCCAGAATACTGGTAACGTCCAACAACACGCACAGAGCCTTTCTGCAGCTGGTCAAGGGGAAGCAGGAAAGTTTACAAGTCAGGCGCGATGGATGGACGACGGAACATCTATCGCTGCTGATCAAGATTTGTGGGCTTTCATTGGTGACGAGCTAAAGATGGGAATTCCGGAAAACAACCGGATTCGCGAACAGAAACAGAAGTATTTACGCAATAAGAGCTATCTCCACGATGTAACTTTACGGGCAGAGCCGTATATGTACTGGATAGCCGGGCAGGTTAAGAAACGTAACATGCCAATGGAACTGGTACTACTACCCATAGTGGAGAGCGCTTTTGATCCTCACGCAACGTCTGGCGCCAATGCCGCAGGTATTTGGCAGATCATTCCGAGCACGGGGCGCAATTATGGTTTAAAACAGACCCGCAATTATGATGCACGTCGCGACGTTGTGGCTTCCACCACCGCCGCACTGGACATGATGCAGCGTCTGAACAAAATGTTTGATGGCGACTGGCTGCTGACCGTTGCTGCTTATAATAGCGGTGAAGGTCGTGTCATGAAGGCAATTAAAACGAACAAAGCCCGTGGTAAACCCACTGACTTCTGGTCGTTGCCATTGCCTCAGGAAACGAAGCTATATGTGCCAAAAATGCTGGCATTGAGCGATATACTCAAAAACAGCAAACGCTATGGCGTGCGTCTGCCAACAACAGACGAAAGCCGCGCGTTGGCACGTGTTCGCCTGAGTAGCCCGGTTGAAATGGCTCAGGTTGCCAATATGGCAGGTATTTCCGTCAGCAAGCTGAAAACCTTCAATGCAGGCGTGAAAGGCTCCACGTTGGGTGCCAGTGGTCCGCAATATGTGATGGTGCCAAAGAAGCATGCAGAGAAGCTGCGTGAGTCTCTGGCCTCAGGCGAAATTGCAGCCGTGCAGTCAACGTTGGTTGCGGATAACACACCGCTGAACAGCCGTAGCTACAAAGTTCGCTCTGGCGATACGCTTTCTGGCGTCGCTTCACGTCTTGGCGTGAGCACCAATGACCTTAAGCAGTGGAATAATCTGCGCGGGTCATCGCTGAAAGTAGGCCAAAATCTGACGGTGGGCGCTGGTACTAGCGCACAGCGACTGGCGAACAACAGCGATAGCATCACCTATCGTGTGCGTAAAGGCGACTCGCTCTCGAGCATTGCCAAACGCCACGGGGTTAACATCAAGGATGTGATGCGCTGGAACAGCGATACGAACAATCTGCAGCCAGGCGATCAGCTAACGTTGTTTGTGAAAAACAGCGGTATGCCGGACTCCTGATAGCATTGTAGAAATGAAGGCACTGGTTTCCCCCCAGTGCCTTTTTTATTTATCCCGCTTTATGTGCTTCAACCATTATCGTGTCGCTGGTAAACGAGCCATCTTCCTGTAACGCAAAATAGGCTTTCACTTCCGCAGAAGCACTTTGTTGGTATACACGGATCGCGTCGCTCAATGCTGCAGGCGTGCGCATCCGCGCCACCCACGAACTGAACTCCAGCGGCAGACGATCGGTTAACAAGGTATCGGCAATCAGATTGGCGTCATTGATTAACGACAGCCATTCTCCGCTGGAATAGTTGCGTACGTGCGAGGTATCGCGTAACGCCTCCACAGTTTGCAACCAGATGTCACGTACAGGATGGCCTGGCGACATCACATCCATCACAATCAGCACGCCGCCGGGCTTCAGAACGCGGTTCACTTCTCGCAACGCACGCCCGACATCATGCCAGTGATGCGCGGAATAGCGGCTAATCACCACGTCAAATACGTTATCTTCAAACGGCAGGCTTTCAGCATAACCCTGCCGTGTGGCGATATTCTCCAGACCTCTGTCCTTTGCCGCTTCAGTGACCACGTCAAGCATCTGCGACGATAAATCATATGCCACTACCTGCTTTACGTATTGCGCGGCCACAAAGCTGGCGTGCCCCGCTCCGCATCCCATATCCAACACACGGGCCTGCGGAAATGCCAGCAACCTTTCCCCCAGACGTTGCAAGTCACGACCAGAGGCGTGCACCGCACTGGTTAAGTAGGCATTAGCCTGAGAGCCAAACTGTTTTTCGACGTTGTCATGATGAGAGCGTGTTGTCATTGTGTTGTCCTTCGGTTGTTGTGAAATATGAAGGGCAACCATCACAGGCCTGCCCTACGGCAGACCTGACACACCGTTATTGTTCAGGTTTGCCGGGACTGAATTCAACGAGTAGCGGGTTGTGGTCGGAGGCGCGGGTGACCAGCACAGAGGCCTCACTCACGTTCAGACCGCGATAGAACACAAAATCGAGAGGACGACCAAACGCGCGGCGGCGCTGATCGTCGGTAAAGCGCACCTGGCGCAGCGACATTTCACGCGCAAAGCGGTACAGCGCATTCATCCGTCGACGGCTCCAGGCATTAAAATCGCCGGCCATAATCACCGGACCGCTGTGATGAGCAATCTGATCGCCAATGGGAAGTAACTGCTTACTATAGACATCAACGCCAAGGCTAAAGTTAACCGCGTGGATATTCACCACCATTAACAACCGAGTGTCAGGCAACGGGTACACCGTCACCAGCGCCGATTTCGCCAGCCGTAAAATAGGCTCACGCTCGCGCAATGGGCAGCAGTAAACAGGATGGGCGGAGGAGAGTGTCATAACGCCAGAGGGGTGCTGAGGCAGCACAAAGGCGGGAACCTGGTCGGCAGCGAGATAGTTAGTGGTCGCAAACTGCACCAGTTCTGGTGTGGTTTGCGCTTCCTGCAATAACACCAGATGCGCGTCTTTACCAAAATTCTTCAGCACCGACTGCCATTCTGCTCGCTGCTGTTTAAAAATATTCCATACCAGCACGCGAATGCGATCTTCACTGCTCAACGGTACGCCTGCGGGTAATGCCTGGCCAATATGCGCAAACGAGCCCGGCGGTAAAATCCGCTCGGCGGGTTGTCCGGCAACATAACGCATGGCATAGGTGTTTTTTCGCACTTTAGACTTTCAAACCTCTGTAACGTCAACCAGTCCGCAGCCGGACTGGTTCTTCTGTTATAGGGATTTTAGCACTCACTTTCAACGAACAATTGCAGTTTGTTTTGTAAGTGGGCGCTTACATCAATGATTTACCCCAGAGCAACGTGCGTGGGCTTATCAAGACGGCCGCTCAGCCCCATCAGCAGGAAAGCCACCAGAACAATAAGTGCGCCAATCCATGGTGTCTGCGCCAACCCATAATGCTCGACCGTTTGTCCGCCAATCACGGAACCCAGTGCAATACCAATGTTAAACGCTGCAATGTTCAGCCCTGACGCCACATCAACAGCATTGGGCGTAAATTGTTCCGCTTTCTGTACCACGTAGACCTGCAACCCCGGTACGTTACCGAAGGCAAAGATCCCCATCACCAGAATGGTAGCCAGCGCGGCGTACTGCGTGGAAGCCGTCAGTTGGAAGACCATCAGCAGAACAAACAGCGCGGCAAAAATGAATTTCAATGCAGGAACCGCACCATGCTTATCCGCCAGCTTACCGCCCCAGATATTGCCGATAGCGACTGATATGCCGTAACCCAGTAAGATCCAGCTTACCGCTGCCGGGGAGAAGCCCGCCAGATCCTGCATCATCGGTGCCAGGAAGGTGAAAGCCGTGAACACACCACCGTAGCCCAATGCCGTAATGGCGTAAATCAGCAACAGACGAGGATGAGTCAGCACTTTCACCTGGTCGCGAATGCTGGCGGCCGCTCGACCAGGAATGTTAGCCGGGATCAGCAGTTGGCTACTAATCAGCGCAATCACGCCTAACATTGATACTGCCAGGAAAGTCTCACGCCAGCCAAAGTGCTGGCCGATAAACGTACCCAGCGGCACGCCCGTGACCAGCGCCACCGTTAAGCCACCGAACATAATAGCGATAGCGGAAGCTGCTTTTTCTTTTGGCACCAGACTTGTCGCGATAGTGGAACCAATCGAGAAGAATACGCCGTGAGCCAGCCCCGTCAGCAGACGGGCGACAATAAGTGTCATATACCCGGGTGCCTGCCATGCCAGTAAATTCCCCGCCGTAAACAGGACCATCAGCGCGACAAGCAACTTTTTACGTGGCAGGCTTCCGGTCAGAGCGGTCAGCACTGGTGCGCCAATCGCCACACCCAGCGCATAGATTGAAACCAGCATCCCGGCGGAAGGTAACGAGATCGCCAGTTGTTGAGCGATGGTCGGCACCAGGCCAACAATCACAAACTCAGTCGTGCCAATAGCGAAGGCACTTATTGTTAGTGCAAATAAAGCGAGAGGCATAAATAACTCCGTAACATCAGTAATCAGATGACACGCAGTATGCCGGGATGCTTTAATAACAAAAATATTCAAAATCTCAATATAATTTTGCGTCAGGTGCAAAAATGAAAGCAACCTCTGAAGAACTTGCGATTTTTGTGGCCGTTGTGGAAAGCGGCAGCTTCAGCCGGGCGGCAGAACAACTCGGTCAGGCTAATTCCGCAGTCAGTCGGGCAGTAAAAAAGCTGGAGATGAAATTGGGTGTGAGTCTGCTTAATCGAACGACCCGACAGCTAAGCCTGACTGAAGAAGGAGAACGCTACTTCAGGCGTGTGCAGCAGATACTGCAAGAGATGGCAGCAGCAGAAACGGAAATCATGGAGTCGCGCAATACCCCGCGCGGCCTGCTGCGTATCGACGCGGCAACGCCGGTGATGCTGCATTTCCTGATGCCGCTAATCAAACCGTTCCGTGAGCGATATCCTGAGATGACGTTGTCTCTTGTCTCCTCAGAAACGTTCATCAATCTTATTGAACGAAAAGTGGATGTCGCGATACGAGCAGGTACGCTGACTGACTCGAGCCTGCGTGCGCGTCCGTTGTTTACCAGCTATCGTAAGATTATTGCCTCACCGGACTATATTGCCCGTTTTGGCAAGCCGGAGACCGTCGAACAGTTAAAGCAGCACCTGTGTCTGGGGTTTTCCGAACCCGTTTCACTCAATACCTGGCCGATTGCCCGTAGCGACGGACAGCTCCATGAGGTCGAATGTGGGATTTCTTCCAACAGCGGGGAAACGTTAAAACAGCTTTGCCTGAGCGGCAATGGCATAGCATGTCTTTCAGATTATATGATTGATAAAGAGATCGCGCGGGGAGAACTGGTGGAGCTGCTGGCCGATAAACGTCTGCCGGTAGAAATGCCTTTCAGCGCCGTTTACTACAGCGATCGTGCGGTCAGTACACGCATTCGGGCATTTATAGACTTTTTAAGTGAATATATAAGAACAGCTCCCGAAGGAGCTGTGAAAGAGGGTTAAAGGTACAGAGGGTCGGGCAATTAATCCCAATCAGGGGCCAGGCCTTCCGGGCTGACCAGACGATCGTTGCAGTCCAGTGCCGCGATCGCTTTTTTATCTTCAGTATCCAGATGCAGGTCCAGCGCCAGCAAGTTGCTTGCAAGGTTTTCACGCTTGGTAGATGAAGGGATCACGGAGTAACCTTCATCCATTGCCCATGCCAGAATAACCTGCGCTGGGGTCGCGTTATGTTTAGCGGCAATGCGTGCAATCACTTCATCTTTTAGCGCCTTACCGTAAGCCAGCGTCATGTAAGAGGTGATGTGGATACCGTGCGCTTTAGCCCAGTCAACCACCTTACGACTCTGCAGATACGGAGACAGCTCAATCTGGTTGGTCGCGATATTGTCTGCACCGACTGTAGCAATGGCTTTTTCCATCAGCGGAATAGTGAAGTTTGAGATACCAATTTCGCGAGTCAGCCCCTGCTCTTTCGCTTCAAGCAGCGCCTGCATAAACTCTTCAACGGATACCACATCGCCCGGAGATGGCCAGTGGATCAGCGTCAAATCAACATAATCCGTACGCAGTTTCTTCAGACTTTCTTTCAGACTTGGGATCAGTTTGTCTTTGCTGAGATTTTCAATCCAGATCTTGGTGGTGATGTACAACTCGTTACGCGGTACGCCACTTTCGGCAATTGCCTGACCAACAGCCGCTTCATTTTCATAGATTTGCGCAGTGTCGACAGCACGGTAGCCCAGCTCAAGCGCCGTTTTGACAGAAGCGATAACCACGTCGTCTTTCAGGCGAAACGTACCTAAACCGAATGCAGGGATAGTCATAGAATTCCTCTTTTTAATCACTATGTTCGTTAACTGAGAGGATTATGACCATCAGTTCTTTGCCGAAAAAGAGTGAAAAATGCAGAGGATTTTTGCGGATTCAGCAATAATTAAATCGCTGGAAAAGAAAAAGCCCTGAGCGTTAGCTCAGGGCTCTTAATAAGTGGCGGAACGGACGGGACTCGAACCCGCGACCCCCTGCGTGACAGGCAGGTATTCTAACCAACTGAACTACCGCTCCACCGAATTTCTTTGTCACTACCCGGATTATTCATCCCGGTTTACTGCAATTTGATGCCTGGCAGTTCCCTACTCTCGCATGGGGAGACCCCACACTACCATCGGCGCTACGGCGTTTCACTTCTGAGTTCGGCATGGGGTCAGGTGGGACCACCGCGCTACAGCCGCCAGGCAAATTCTGTTTATCAACACACTTTTCGCATGTCGATGTAATCTGTAATCAAGCTGAATATCGTGTCTCTTCGCCAAAACACCTTCGGCGTTGTAAGGTTAAGCCTCACGGTTCATTAGTATCGGTTAGCTCAACGTATCGCTACGCTTACACACCCGACCTATCAACGTCGTCGTCTTCAACGTTCCTTCAGGACCCTTAAAGGGTCAGGGAGAACTCATCTCGGGGCAAGTTTCGTGCTTAGATGCTTTCAGCACTTATCTCTTCCGCATTTAGCTACCGGGCAATGCCATTGGCATGACAACCCGAACACCAGTGATGCGTCCACTCCGGTCCTCTCGTACTAGGAGCAGCCCCCCTCAATTCTCCAGCGCCCACGGCAGATAGGGACCGAACTGTCTCACGACGTTCTAAACCCAGCTCGCGTACCACTTTAAATGGCGAACAGCCATACCCTTGGGACCTACTTCAGCCCCAGGATGTGATGAGCCGACATCGAGGTGCCAAACACCGCCGTCGATATGAACTCTTGGGCGGTATCAGCCTGTTATCCCCGGAGTACCTTTTATCCGTTGAGCGATGGCCCTTCCATTCAGAACCACCGGATCACTAAGACCTGCTTTCGCACCTGCTCGAGCCGTCACTCTCGCAGTCAAGCTAGCTTATGCCTTTGCACTAACCTCCTGATGTCCGACCAGGATTAGCTAACCTTCGTGCTCCTCCGTTACTCTTTAGGAGGAGACCGCCCCAGTCAAACTACCCACCAGACACTGTCCGCAACCCGGATCACGGGTCTACGTTAGAACACCAGCCATTAAAGGGTGGTATTTCAAGGTTGGCTCCATGCAGACTGGCGTCCACACTTCAAAGCCTCCCACCTATCCTACACATCAAGGACCAGTGTTCAGTGTCAAGCTATAGTAAAGGTTCACGGGGTCTTTCCGTCTTGCCGCGGGTACACTGCATCTTCACAGCGAGTTCAATTTCACTGAGTCTCGGGTGGAGACAGCCTGGCCATCATTACGCCATTCGTGCAGGTCGGAACTTACCCGACAAGGAATTTCGCTACCTTAGGACCGTTATAGTTACGGCCGCCGTTTACCGGGGCTTCGATCAAGAGCTTCTCCTTACGGATAACCCCATCAATTAACCTTCCGGCACCGGGCAGGCGTCACACCGTATACGTCCACTTTCGTGTTTGCACAGTGCTGTGTTTTTAATAAACAGTTGCAGCCAGCTGGTATCTTCGACTGATTTCAGCTCCATGAGTAAATCACTTCACCTACATATCAGCGTGCCTTCTCCCGAAGTTACGGCACCATTTTGCCTAGTTCCTTCACCCGAGTTCTCTCAAGCGCCTTGGTATTCTCTACCTGACCACCTGTGTCGGTTTGGGGTACGATTTCGTGTTACCTGATGCTTAGAGGCTTTTCCTGGAAGCAGGGCATTTGTTACTTCAGCACCGTAGTGCCTCGTCATCACACCTCAGCGTTAACAAGACTCCGGATTTACCTGGAATCTCCGCCTACATGCTTAAACCGGGACAACCGTCGCCCGGCTAACATAGCCTTCTCCGTCCCCCCTTCGCAGTAACACCAAGTACAGGAATATTAACCTGTTTCCCATCGACTACGCCTTTCGGCCTCGCCTTAGGGGTCGACTCACCCTGCCCCGATTAACGTTGGACAGGAACCCTTGGTCTTCCGGCGTGCGGGTTTTTCACCCGCATTATCGTTACTTATGTCAGCATTCGCACTTCTGATACCTCCAGCATGCCTCACAGCACACCTTCAACGGCTTACAGAACGCTCCCCTACCCAACAACACATAGTGTCGCTGCCGCAGCTTCGGTGCATGGTTTAGCCCCGTTACATCTTCCGCGCAGGCCGACTCGACCAGTGAGCTATTACGCTTTCTTTAAATGATGGCTGCTTCTAAGCCAACATCCTGGCTGTCTGTGCCTTCCCACATCGTTTCCCACTTAACCATGACTTTGGGACCTTAGCTGGCGGTCTGGGTTGTTTCCCTCTTCACGACGGACGTTAGCACCCGCCGTGTGTCTCCCGTGATAACATTCTTCGGTATTCGCAGTTTGCATCGGGTTGGTAAGTCGGGATGACCCCCTAGCCGAAACAGTGCTCTACCCCCGAAGATGAATTCACGAGGCGCTACCTAAATAGCTTTCGGGGAGAACCAGCTATCTCCCGGTTTGATTGGCCTTTCACCCCCAGCCACAAGTCATCCGCTAATTTTTCAACATTAGTCGGTTCGGTCCTCCAGTTAGTGTTACCCAACCTTCAACCTGCCCATGGCTAGATCACCGGGTTTCGGGTCTATACCCTGCAACTTAACGCCCAGTTAAGACTCGGTTTCCCTTCGGCTCCCCTATTCGGTTAACCTTGCTACAGAATATAAGTCGCTGACCCATTATACAAAAGGTACGCAGTCACCCCATAAAGAGGCTCCCACTGCTTGTACGTACACGGTTTCAGGTTCTTTTTCACTCCCCTCGCCGGGGTTCTTTTCGCCTTTCCCTCACGGTACTGGTTCACTATCGGTCAGTCAGGAGTATTTAGCCTTGGAGGATGGTCCCCCCATATTCAGACAGGATACCACGTGTCCCGCCCTACTCTTCGAGTTCACAACACATGCACTTTTGTGTACGGGACTATCACCCTGTACCGTCGGACTTTCCAGACCGTTCCACTACCACACATGCTGATTCAGACTCTGGGCTGCTCCCCGTTCGCTCGCCGCTACTGGGGGAATCTCGGTTGATTTCTTTTCCTCGGGGTACTTAGATGTTTCAGTTCCCCCGGTTCGCTTCATTACGCTATGTATTCACGTAATGATAGTGTGACGAATCACACTGGGTTTCCCCATTCGGAAATCGCCGGTTATAACGGTTCATATCACCTTACCGACGCTTATCGCAGATTAGCACGTCCTTCATCGCCTCTGACTGCCAGGGCATCCACCGTGTACGCTTAGTCGCTTAACCTCACAACCCGAAGATGTTTCGTAAAACACTTCAGTGTTGCGAAAATTTGAGAGACTCGGACACACCGCTTTTCATTTCTTGTTTACGGAGAAATGAAACAGTGTGTCGTTTCAATTTTCAGCTTGATCCAGATTTTTAAAGAGCAAATATCTCAAACAAGACTCGAAAGTCTGTTTTGAGATACTTCGGTCGGCGACTTTCACTCACACATACCAGCAAGTGGCGTCCCCTAGGGGATTCGAACCCCTGTTACCGCCGTGAAAGGGCGGTGTCCTGGGCCTCTAGACGAAGGGGACACTGAAGTCTCAATCGCAAGACGCCTTGCTATTTACTTTTCATCAGACAATCTGTGTGAGCACTACAAAGGTCGGTTCTTTAAGGTAAGGAGGTGATCCAACCGCAGGTTCCCCTACGGTTACCTTGTTACGACTTCACCCCAGTCATGAATCACAAAGTGGTAAGCGCCCTCCCGAAGGTTAAGCTACCTACTTCTTTTGCAACCCACTCCCATGGTGTGACGGGCGGTGTGTACAAGGCCCGGGAACGTATTCACCGTGGCATTCTGATCCACGATTACTAGCGATTCCGACTTCATGGAGTCGAGTTGCAGACTCCAATCCGGACTACGACATACTTTATGAGGTCCGCTTGCTCTCGCGAGGTCGCTTCTCTTTGTATATGCCATTGTAGCACGTGTGTAGCCCTACTCGTAAGGGCCATGATGACTTGACGTCATCCCCACCTTCCTCCAGTTTATCACTGGCAGTCTCCTTTGAGTTCCCGGCCGAACCGCTGGCAACAAAGGATAAGGGTTGCGCTCGTTGCGGGACTTAACCCAACATTTCACAACACGAGCTGACGACAGCCATGCAGCACCTGTCTCAGAGTTCCCGAAGGCACCAAAGCATCTCTGCTAAGTTCTCTGGATGTCAAGAGTAGGTAAGGTTCTTCGCGTTGCATCGAATTAAACCACATGCTCCACCGCTTGTGCGGGCCCCCGTCAATTCATTTGAGTTTTAACCTTGCGGCCGTACTCCCCAGGCGGTCGACTTAACGCGTTAGCTCCGGAAGCCACGCCTCAAGGGCACAACCTCCAAGTCGACATCGTTTACGGCGTGGACTACCAGGGTATCTAATCCTGTTTGCTCCCCACGCTTTCGCACCTGAGCGTCAGTCTTTGTCCAGGGGGCCGCCTTCGCCACCGGTATTCCTCCAGATCTCTACGCATTTCACCGCTACACCTGGAATTCTACCCCCCTCTACAAGACTCTAGCCTGCCAGTTTCGGATGCAGTTCCCAGGTTGAGCCCGGGGATTTCACATCCGACTTGACAGACCGCCTGCGTGCGCTTTACGCCCAGTAATTCCGATTAACGCTTGCACCCTCCGTATTACCGCGGCTGCTGGCACGGAGTTAGCCGGTGCTTCTTCTGCGAGTAACGTCAATTGCTGCGGTTATTAACCACAACACCTTCCTCCTCGCTGAAAGTACTTTACAACCCGAAGGCCTTCTTCATACACGCGGCATGGCTGCATCAGGCTTGCGCCCATTGTGCAATATTCCCCACTGCTGCCTCCCGTAGGAGTCTGGACCGTGTCTCAGTTCCAGTGTGGCTGGTCATCCTCTCAGACCAGCTAGGGATCGTCGCCTAGGTGAGCCGTTACCCCACCTACTAGCTAATCCCATCTGGGCACATCCGATGGCAAGAGGCCCGAAGGTCCCCCTCTTTGGTCTTGCGACGTTATGCGGTATTAGCTACCGTTTCCAGTAGTTATCCCCCTCCATCGGGCAGTTTCCCAGACATTACTCACCCGTCCGCCACTCGTCACCCAAGGAGCAAGCTCCTCTGTGCTACCGTTCGACTTGCATGTGTTAGGCCTGCCGCCAGCGTTCAATCTGAGCCATGATCAAACTCTTCAATTTAAGTTTGATGCTCGTGAATTAAACTTCGTAATGAATTACGTGTTCACTCAGAGACTTGGTATTCATTTTTCGTCTTGCGACGTTAAGAATCCGTATCTTCGAGTGCCCACACAGATTGTCTGATAAATTGTTAAAGAGCAGTTGCGACGCGCTTTAGCGCTCTGTCGCGAGGTGGCGTATATTACGCTTTCCTCTTTCAGAGTCAACCCTCATTTTCAGGTTTTTCTCTTCAACCGAACCGGCTGTTTGTGTGAAGTGATTCACATCCGCCGTGTCGATGGAGGCGCATTATAGGGAGTCGACTCAGGAAGACAAGCGGAAAAATGCATTTTTGTTTCAACCGCTCACCTTTTATCCATTGCGCTTACTTTTGCTGCTTTTTTATCGCCATTGGCAGGTCTGCCAGACTGTTTATGACCAAATCTGCCGCATTTTCTGCTTCCGGCGTAACAGGTTTACCCGTGCGCACCAGAACCTTCGTTCCAACATTCGCCGCTGCTGCTGCCTGCATATCTTCTATCTTGTCGCCTACCATATAGGAAGCGGCCATATCGATATGCAGGAAGTCTCGGGCGGAGATCAACATTCCAGGATGCGGTTTACGACAGTCGCAGACCTGACGATACTCTTCTACTGTGCCCTGCGGATGATGCGGACAATAGTAGATACCATCCAAATCAACGTCGCGATCGGCCAGCGACCAGTCCATCCATTCGGTCAACGTTTCAAACTGTGCCTCAGTAAATTTGCCACGAGCGATACCAGACTGGTTTGTCACGATAATGAGCGCGTAACCCATATTTTTAAGTTCACGCATGGCATCAATAACGCCGTCGATAAACTCGAACTCGTCAATCTCATGTACGTAACCGTGGTCCACATTAATGGTGCCGTCGCGGTCGAGAAAAATTGCGGGTACAGATTTTGCCACCTTTTATAGCTCCTGAATAAGGCATGTGGCTCTAGTATCGCATGTTTCGGCGGGCAAGAAAGTGCTCATCGTGCAAAGCTAGATTGATTTAGACGTCTGGATGCCTTAACATCCATCTTGTTGACGGCTTCGACCGTCCCAGACAGACGAAAATGCCACGGCTAACTTAATTACGATAATAAATAACCAATGATTAAACTTTCGAATATCACCAAAGTGTTCCAGCAGGGGACTCGCACCATTCAGGCGCTAAATAAAGTCAGCCTGCACGTTCCTGCCGGGCAGATTTATGGCGTCATTGGCGCCTCCGGTGCCGGTAAAAGTACGCTCATTCGCTGCGTTAACTTACTTGAACGCCCAACCGAAGGCAGTGTTCAGGTTGGCGGTCAGGAGCTGACGACGCTTTCTGAATCCGAGCTGACTAAAGCTCGCCGTCAAATCGGCATGATTTTCCAACACTTTAACCTGCTCTCTTCCCGTACCGTGTTTGGCAACGTCGCGCTGCCGCTGGAACTGGATAACACGCCAAAGGAAGAGATCAAACGCCGTGTAACAGAACTGCTGGATTTAGTCGGCCTTGGCGACAAGCACGACAGCTACCCGGCCAACCTTTCCGGCGGACAAAAACAGCGAGTGGCGATTGCGCGTGCGCTGGCCAGTAATCCAAAAGTGTTGCTGTGTGATGAAGCCACCAGCGCACTTGATCCGGCAACAACCCGCTCGATTCTGGAATTATTGAAAGACATTAACCGTCGTTTGGGACTCACCATTCTGCTGATTACCCATGAGATGGACGTTGTAAAACGTATTTGTGACTGCGTGGCGGTCATCAGTAATGGTGAGCTGATTGAGCAGGACACCGTCAGCGAAGTGTTCTCCCACCCGAAAACGCCGCTGGCACAGAAATTTATCCAGTCCACGCTACACCTGGATATCCCGGAAGATTATCTGGAACGTTTAAAAGCAAAGCCAGAAGCCGACAGCGTGCCAATGCTGCGCATGGAATTCACCGGTCATTCGGTTGATGCGCCATTACTTTCTGAGACGGCCCGTCGCTTTAACGTGAATAACAACATTATTAGCGCGCAGATGGATTACGCCGGCGGCGTGAAGTTCGGCATCATGCTGACTGAAATGCACGGCACACAGGAAGATACGCAAGCAGCCATTAACTGGTTGCAGGAACACCATGTAAAAGTAGAGGTACTGGGTTATGTCTGAGCCGATGATGTGGCTACTGGTTCGCGGCGTATGGGAAACGCTGGCAATGACCTTTGTGTCCGGTTTTTTTGGTTTTGTGATTGGCCTGCCGGTTGGCGTGTTGCTGTACGTAACGCGGCCGGGGCAAATCATTGAGAACGCGAAGCTCTACCGCACGCTCTCTGCACTGGTGAATATTTTCCGTTCCATCCCGTTCATTATCTTGCTGGTGTGGATGATTCCGTTCACCCGCATGATCGTTGGCACCTCTATTGGGCTGCAGGCCGCTATCGTCCCGCTGACCGTCGGCGCCGCGCCGTTTATCGCCCGTATGGTGGAAAACGCGCTGCTCGAAATCCCGACCGGGCTGATTGAAGCCTCCCGTGCAATGGGCGCCACGCCGCTGCAAATTGTACGTAAGGTATTACTTCCAGAAGCACTGCCTGGACTGGTCAATGCGGCCACCATCACCCTTATCACGCTGGTGGGGTATTCCGCGATGGGCGGTGCCGTCGGTGCCGGTGGCCTTGGCCAGATTGGTTATCAGTACGGTTATATTGGCTACAACGCTACCGTCATGAATACAGTGCTGGTATTGCTCGTCATTCTGGTTTATTTAATTCAGTTATCCGGTGATCGCATCGTCCGGGCTGTCACGCACAAATAACGTTGCACACAACACTAAAAACTCATTAAGAAAAGGAAATAAGCATGGCGTTCAAATTCAAAACCTTTGCGGCAGTTGGAGCCCTGATCGGTTCTCTGGCACTTGTGGGTTGCGGTCAGGATGAAAAAGATCCTAACCACATCAAAGTGGGCGTTATTGTTGGCGCAGAGCAGCAGGTCGCAGAAGTCGCGCAGAAAGTGGCTAAAGAAAAATACGGTCTGGACGTTGAGCTGGTCACGTTTAACGATTACGTCCTGCCTAACGAAGCACTGAGCAAAGGCGATATCGATGCTAACGCCTTCCAGCACAAACCGTACCTGGATCAACAGATCAAAGATCGCGGCTACAAACTGGTTGCCGCAGGTAATACTTTTGTTTACCCGATTGCGGGCTACTCTAAAAAAATCAAATCACTGGATGAGTTGCAGGAAGGTTCTCAGGTCGCGATTCCAAACGATCCGACTAACCTTGGCCGCTCCCTGCTGCTGCTGCAAAAAGTGGGCTTAATCAAACTGAAAGACGGTGTTGGTCTGCTGCCGACCGCGCTGGACGTGATTGAAAACCCGAAAAACCTGAAGCTGGTTGAACTGGAAGCGCCGCAGCTGCCGCGTTCCCTGGACGATGCGCAAATCGCACTGGCGGTCATCAACACGACCTACGCCAGCCAGATCGGCCTGACCCCAGCTAAAGACGGTATCTTTGTTGAAGATAAAGATTCTCCGTACGTAAACCTGATCGTGACTCGTGAAGACAATAAAGATGCTGAGAATGTGAAGAAATTCGTTCAGGCATACCAGTCTGACGAAGTGTACGAAGCAGCAAACAAAGTCTTCAACGGCGGTGCTGTTAAGGGCTGGTAATTTTAGGCTGTTTCCAGAATCTGTAATATCATCAGGACGGGCGCTTGCCCGTCTTGTCATTTATGCAAGCACCTGATTCAATATCTGACGTTTAGATCATTCATTGAGGAAATATTATGCGTGCTTTACCGATCTGTTTAGTAGCACTCATGCTGAGCGGCTGTTCTATGTTAAGCAGATCCCCTGTTGAACCCGTTCAAAGCACCGCTACCCCGCCTAAAGCGGAGCCGGAAAAACCCAAAGCACCGCGCGCGGCGCCGGTAAGAATCATTACTAACGCTGAAGATTTAGTTGGCAAACCGTTCCGCGATCTCGGCGAAGTCAGCGGCGAATCCTGCCAGGCATCCAACCAGGATTCACCGCCGAGCATTCCAACCGCACGCAAACGCATGCAGATTAACGCATCTAAAATGAAAGCAAATGCGGTATTACTGCACAGTTGCGAAGTAACCAGCGGAACGCCGGGTTGCTATCGCCAGGCGGTTTGCATCGGTTCTGCACTGAACATTTCGGCGAAATGAGCCATTTTCAGTTCGAGCAAATAGGCGTTATCCGCTCACCTTATAAAGAAAAGTTCGCCGTTCCACGCCAGCCAGGTCTGGTGAAAAGTGCCAGCGGTGAACTGCATTTGCTCGCACCTTATAACCAGGCCGATGCCGTTCGCGGCCTGGAAGCCTTCAGCCATTTGTGGGTGATTTTTGTTTTTCACCAGACAATGGAAGGTGGATGGCGTCCAACCGTGCGCCCTCCCCGTCTTGGCGGCAATGCCAGGATGGGCGTCTTTGCCACGCGTTCAACGTTTCGTCCGAACCCTGTTGGCATGTCGTTGGTTGAGCTGCGGGGCATCCGTTGCCATAAAGAGCACGTAATCCTTGAGCTCGGCGGGCTGGATCTTGTTGATGGCACGCCGGTAGTGGATATAAAACCGTATCTGCCGTTTGCCGAATCGCTGCCTGATGCTCGCGCCAGCTATGCTCAGGACGCGCCGCAGGCCAGTGTAGACGTGACGTTCAGTGAAGAGCTCGCTGAGCAACTCCCAAAGCTCGAACAGCGTTACCCGCATCTTCGTCAGTTTATTGCCGAAGTGCTGGCGCAGGATCCGCGTCCTGCCTACCGTAAAAACGAGGAAGAAGGCAAAACCTATGCCGTCTGGTTGCTGGACTTTAACGTCCGCTGGCGCGTGACGCCGTCAGGATTTGAGGTCTTTGCTCTGGAAGCCCGCTAATTTGCATCGCGTACTCTTTTGACATCCCCTTCTCGCTGGTAAACTAAACCACTTTTGTTTTGTGCCAGGCTCATTTTGAGCCTGTTCGATCGTTCAACTGGAACCGTAACAACATGCGTACTAGCCAATATCTGCTCTCCACTCTGAAGGAGACACCTGCCGACGCCGAGGTCATCAGCCACCAGCTGATGCTGCGCGCCGGGATGATCCGCAAGCTGGCCTCCGGGTTATATACCTGGCTGCCGACCGGCGTGCGCGTCCTGAAAAAAGTCGAAAACATCGTGCGTGAAGAGATGAACAACGCCGGTGCGATCGAGGTGTTGATGCCGGTCGTTCAGCCTTCTGAACTGTGGGAAGAGAGCGGCCGTTGGGAACAATACGGCCCGGAACTGCTGCGTATTGCTGACCGTGGCGATCGTTCGTTCGTACTCGGCCCAACGCATGAAGAAGTGATCACCGACCTGATCCGTAATGAGCTGAGCTCCTACAAACAGCTGCCGCTGAACTTCTATCAGATCCAGACCAAATTCCGTGACGAAGTGCGTCCGCGCTTCGGCGTGATGCGTTCCCGCGAATTCCTGATGAAAGATGCCTACTCTTTCCACACTTCTCAGGAATCTCTGCAGGAAACCTACGACGCGATGTACGCTGCGTACAGCAAAATCTTCAGCCGTATGGGGCTGGATTTCCGTGCGGTACAAGCGGATACCGGTTCTATCGGCGGCAGCGCCTCTCACGAATTCCAGGTGCTGGCGCAGAGCGGTGAAGACGATGT
Source organism: Citrobacter sp. RHBSTW-01044 (assembly GCF_013781945.1). NCBI lineage: Bacteria > Pseudomonadati > Pseudomonadota > Gammaproteobacteria > Enterobacterales > Enterobacteriaceae > Citrobacter > Citrobacter sp. RHBSTW-01044. The sequence goes on from NZ_CP056180.1 coordinate 3,942,227, forward strand.
GATCTTCTCTGACTCTTCCGACTATGCGGCAAACATCGAATTTGCCGAAGCTGTTGCACCGAAAGAACCGCGCGCCGCTGCAACGCAGGAAATGACGCTGGTTGATACGCCGAACGCTAAAACCATCGCCGAGCTGGTTGAACAATTCAACCTGCCTATCGAGAAAACCGTGAAAACCCTGCTGGTGAAAGCGGTTGAAGGCAGCAGCTACCCGCTGGTTGCGCTGCTGGTTCGTGGCGATCACGAGCTGAACGAAGTCAAGGCGGAAAAACTGCCGCAGGTTGCCAGCCCGCTGACCTTCGCCACCGAAGAAGAAATTCGTGCGCTGGTTAAAGCAGGTCCTGGATCTCTGGGTCCGGTGAACATGCCGATTCCGGTGGTTATCGACCGTACCGTTGCGGTAATGAGCGATTTTGCTGCCGGTGCCAACATCGACGGTAAACACTATTTCGGTATCAACTGGGATCGCGACGTTGCCACCCCGGAAGTGGCTGACATTCGTAACGTGGTCGCCGGCGACCCAAGCCCGGATGGCAAAGGTACGCTGATGATCAAACGCGGTATCGAAGTGGGCCATATCTTCCAGTTGGGTACCAAGTACTCTGAAGCGATGAAAGCCGCCGTTCAGGGAGAAGATGGTCGTAACCAGACGCTGACCATGGGCTGCTACGGTATCGGGGTCACTCGCGTTGTGGCTGCTGCGATTGAACAGAACTACGACGATCGCGGCATTGTATGGCCAGACGCCATTGCCCCGTTCCAGGTTGCTATTCTGCCGATGAACATGCACAAATCCTACCGTGTGCAGGAGCTGGCTGAAAAGCTGTACGCGGAGCTGCGCGCGCAGGGTATTGAAGTGCTGATGGACGATCGTAAAGAGCGTCCAGGCGTGATGTTTGCTGATATGGAGCTCATCGGTATTCCGCATACCATCGTGCTGGGCGACCGTAACCTCGACAACGACGATATCGAATACAAATACCGTCGTAACGGCGAGAAAGAGCTGATTAAAACCGGCGACATCGTCGACTACCTGGTCAAAGCTATTAAAGGCTAATACCAGCACAAGGCCCTGAGGATCAGGGCCTTTTTTACATGGATTGTATAAAATGCCTAAACCAACGGCGTATTACCGCCTGCTCCTCCCCTTCGTTCTTCTGCTTTCAGCCTGCACGATTGACGTCAGTCAGCAAAATTCATCAGCAACCGCTGTTGATGCCCAGGCAAAGAAATGGGAGATAAAACTCCAGCATCAAAGCTCATTTACCGATCAAGCGCTGCATGAAATTACGGATACCGACCTCAGGCCGGGCGACCTGCTGTTTTCCTCCAGTCTTGGGGTGACCTCATTTGGTATTCGCGCGTTCAGCACCTCTTCTGTCAGCCATGTCGCCGTTTACCTTGGCGATAATGAAGTTGCCGAAGCGACCGGGGCGGGAGTACAAATCATTTCGCTCAAAAAGGCTGAAAATCACAGCGATAAGCTTTTTGCTCTGCGGGTCCCCAACCTCACACCGCAGCAGGCCGAAGAAATCAAAACATTCGCTTATAAAATCAAAGATAGCGGCTATAACTACCGCGGCATCGTCGAATTTATTCCGTTTATGGTGACCCGGCAAATATGTTCATTGAATCCTTTCTCAGAGGATTTTCGCCAGCAATGCGTCAGCGGGCTGGCAAAAGCACAGTTGAACAATACCAGTGAAGGAGAAAAGAAGGCGTGGTTTTGCTCCGAATTTGTAACCGATGCGTTTGCCACAGCCGGGCATCCGCTAACAATGGCGCAGCCGGGTTGGATTAGCCCTTCCGACCTGATGCATATGCGCGAAGGTGACATTTCAGCGTTTAAGTCTGAAACGCAGCTACAGTATATCGGCCACCTGAAGTTAGGGATTTATATCAAAACCAGCCGTTTTGTTGGATTGATCCGATAAGGAAAAACTGTCCGGCGATCGCCCGGACAGTTTTTATAAGCTGCAGATTAATCATCGCAACTCTGGCCAGGGATAAACTTAATTTCTTTATCCGCTCTTAAGGTTTTCACTGGTGTGCCCGTATCAGGATTTTCTTCCATCGTGAAGTGCCCTTCCACAGTAAGCAGAACTGCCTTATCCGTTGCACCACGCGCAGTCAGATAATCTCGCTCCAGTTGTGCATTGTTCGCGACAGAGACTCTTTTACCCGTCGCACAATCAGTGAAGGTTGCCGCGTCAGCCATATAGAAGTACATGCCCCGCATCGGCATTGGCGTCACCGGTAAGCTTGCAGAAACTGGCTCAAGCGTGTAGTTGAACTGTGACTCAATCGGGTTACCTTCACGATCCAGCATCTCCAGCGCTTCACCTTTTGCCCGGTAGTACGACTTTTCACCTTTGCTGTCAGTCAGCACCAGCTTATCGGCAGTGCGCGCCCATGTACCATAAGAGGCAAAGGAGGACGGTTCATCCCGCACGCCCTGATAGCGTTCGTTCATCACCCATGTGCCGTCTTTTTCCAGGAACAGAGAGGTTTCAATTCCTTCGCAGTCCGCGCAAGGCAAAATGCCACGCCAGCTTTGCTGCATCGGTTTTAATTCTGCCGCCCGCGTCGGCTGTAGTACATCGACTTCAGTACGGTTGTTACAGCCGATCAAGGAAAAAAGCGTGCATGCAGCGACCACGGACAATATTGCTGTTTTCACTATGAATTCCTTATAATTTTTTATTCCCGCTCGTCAGTCTTGCGTTCGACGAACTCTCCCACGCAGTGCTTTCACTGTGGATTTTTGCGCCTTCGATGACAACCTGCGCTCTTTCGAGGCGCGCGTAGGACGTGTTGCCTGTCGGCTTTTTTGCACCGCGGTTAATTCTTTTATCACCGCCACCAGTCGGGAGATTGCCGCTTCCCGATTTAGCTCCTGGCTACGGTATTCCTGCGCCTTAATGATAATAACGCCATCGCTGCTAATCAGATGATGGCTGGCGGCCAGCAGACGTTCCTTGTAATACTCTGGCAGGCCTGAGGCCCGAATGTCAAAGCGCAAATGGATAGCCGTGGAGGTCTTGTTAACGTGCTGACCGCCCGCGCCCTGTGCCCGAATCGCCGTGATTTCCAGCTCACTGTCAGGGATAGAGACGTTTCGGGAGATAACAATCATGAACGCGGCTGCCACGCGGTCAGATGAATTTCCAGATTGTTCTGAGAATCAGACAGCCAGATAGCGCCATCCTGGATAGTTGCCTGCAGCGCCATTGTACGACCAGCAAAATCACTCAGTTGCGCCAACTGTTCATCATCCAGATACCACACGGTGAGATTTTTAAACTGCGCACACTTGTTCTGGTTTTGCTGCCACCAGATCTGGGCCGCACGGCTGTTGTAAGTAAACAGGGCAACTTCACCAGACTGGGTACAGGCTTTTTTAATACGACGCTCATCCGGCAGACCCAGTTCAATCCAGAGATCGATGCCCAGATGGTCGTTACGCAGCCATGCTTCAGGCTCGTCTTCAGCACTCAGGCCACGCGTGAACTGCAGCCGTTCATCGGCATATTTAATCCAGGCCAGCAGGCGCAGCATCATGCGCTCCTGGGTTTCAGAGGGATGACGCGCCAGCGTCAAGGCCGCGTCAAGGAACTGGTTGCGGTCGAGATCCGCTACGTTGACGACGGCTTTATAAATTGTCGCTTTAAGCGCCATGAGAGAACTCCTTTCGAATCAGGCGCTCATTGTAGCGAAAACTGCGGCAAAAGGCTGCTAACAGCTCCTCAATCAAGGCGCTGATATTGCTTGAATGAGTATGGTATAGTCACCTTGCTAAACAGAGTTTATCTTCGTAGGCTTAGACTTGCATCCACGGTTAAGTCAGAGTGCTGACAGGAGGGCATGTGGAAAAATATTGTGAGTTAATACGCAAGCGGTACGCGGAAATCGCCAGCGGAGACTTAGGGTATATCCCGGATGCGCTGGGTTGCGTATTGAAGGTGCTTAATGAAGTGGCGGCAGACAGCGCCCTTCCAGAGTCGGTCAGGGAAAAAGCGGCCTATGCTGCCGCCAACTTACTGGTGAGCGATTATGTCAATGAATGAAACGTATCAACCCATCAATTGTGATGATTACGACAATCTTGAACTCGCCTGCCAGAACCATTTGTTACTGACGCTGGCGCTAAAAGATGGCGAAGTTTTGCAGGCGAAAGCGAATGACCTGGTTTCACGCAAAAACGTGGAGTATCTGGTCGCAGATGTCGCAGGTGAAATCCGGGAGCTTCGTCTCGATAAAATTGCCAGCTTCAGCCACCCGCAAATCGGTACCGTGGTCGTCAGCGAATCTTAGCTTTTCTTGCGCCTTATCAGGCCTAAATGACCAGGCCTGATAATCGCACCGCCATCAGGCATGCCAAATCAGACTCATACCTTCTTCATCTACCGCCGCACCCTCACGCGTCACAAAAACACCCGCAGCCGCTATCAACGTTTCACCGTAAAACAACAACGGCGTGGTATCTCGTCGCCAGGGCGGGATCCCCTGCTCCTGCCAGATTTTCTTTAATTTACGTCCACCGTTACGCCCGACAATATGCAATACGCCTGGCGCTTTAAAACGAATACTGATCGCTTCACCTGCTTGCGGCATGCGCAATTCGCCAGCAGAGATTAGCTGCACCGAGCCTAACCCGGCAGGCAGCGTCAACGGCGTTTCCCGACATGACCACGGGATGACTGTTTCGCTTTGCCCGTCGACCGATTTAACCCACCATAGCTGTGACTGATAGCGACGGACCTCATATTCTCCTAGACGAAAACAGGGGGAAGCATCTTCTCGCGCCAACGCCACTTCCTGCCAGATACGTTCCAGCCCGTCCCGGGAAGGCATCGGTGCATTTACCCCCGCCAACCAGCGACGAAGCAGAGCGGCACGCCGCACGCCACTCATCATCATTAACGGTGCCAGTAACAGTGTGCCCTGAACAGTCACGCAGTCGGCTAAATCGTTGGCCAGCAGTTCATCCAGTAAACTCTCCTGCTCGGCGCACAGCGCGGCGCTACGGGCTGCGGCTTGCGCGAAGTGCGGCCATCGCTGTTGGAGCAAAGGGGTAACGCGCAATCTGAGAAAATTGCGATCGTAGGCATCATCCTGATTACTTTCATCTTCGATCCAGCATAATTCATGCTGTCGCGCCCATGCTTCAAGCGCCTCTCGCGTTTGCGCCAGCAGCGGTCGAATCAGTTGGGTTCCGGCAAATGGTGAGCTTTCGCCCATGGCGGAAAGCCCGGCAGGACCACTGCCGCGCTTAAGCGCCAGTAGAAAGGTTTCACACTGGTCGTCGAGATGCTGGGCGGTCATCAGCACTTCACCCGGTAGTAAGGTCTGCGCAAATGCCTGATAGCGCGCGCGTCGCGCCTGAGCTTCGACACCCAGACCATCATCCTCAAGATGGACCCGTTCAACCACCAGCGGCACTTGCCACTGTGCGCATACCGACTCACAGTGTTGCACCCAACTGTCTGCCTGCGGGCTTAATCCGTGATGAATATGGATTGCGCGCAAGGCAACCTCAGGATTTTGCGCTCGCCACAGTACCAGCTGATGCAGCAGCACGGTGGAGTCCAGCCCGCCGCTAAAGGCGACCAGAATCGATTGAGAATTTAGCAGTGAAGTGTTCAGCGTGAGTGTCGTCATGATGGTTACTTACAATGGCATTGCCCTGCACATTGCCGGACTAATGCCACAATGATAAGACTTACAGCTCGTACAGTTCGAGCGGTAATCCGTCCGGATCGTTAAAAAACGTAAAGCGTTTGCCGGTAAACGGATCGATACGCACGGATTCGCACTTCACGTGGTGAGCTTCCAGATGCGCGATCGCTTTTTCCACGTCATCTACGCTGAACGCCAGATGGCGTAAACCGCAGGCTTCCGGTCGACTCGGACGGCAAGGCGGAAATGGAAAAGAAAAAAGCTCAATCACATACTGACCGTTCAATGCCAGATCACCCTTCCACGAGTCACGTTCTTCCCTGTAGGCTTCGCTGATTAGCGTAAAGCCCAGCACATCACAGTAAAATGCCTTACTCGCCGCGTAGTCCGTCGCAATAATGGCAATATGGTGAACCTGTTTTAATCCCAGCATAGCGTCATCGCCTCTTTCGTTTTTCTGCCAGCACGTTACTCGTGCGTAATGGGTTCACGCAAGTCGTCATGCCATTTTTAGGACTCGCACGCGATACACGCCATCTTCACCCAGTTTAGCGCCATGGATATCGGTTTCAAATCCAGGATAGTGATGGCCCACTGAACACAACATCAGCAGAAAATCGAGTACAGCCCGACTTTTAGCCGTAATCATTTCCCCGGGCATCAAGAGCGGCACACCGGGAGGATAAGGCAGAATCATATTGGCAGAAATGCGCCCCACCAGTTGATCGAGCGCCACCGTTTCGACCTCACCTTTGATCTGCCGCTGCCAGGCCTGGTGCGGGGTCATTTTCATTTCCGGTAAGGTATCAAATGCCCGCAGCATCAGCCCGGAGAGATCGTGCTGGCGGATCAGCTTATGGATCCCCTGCGCCAGATCCTGAATACGCATATTACGATAGAAATCGGGATCCTCGGCATACAGATCCGGCAGCATATTTTTCACGCGTAAATTCAGATCGTACGAGCGTTTAAATTCCGTCAGGCCGCGCAGTAGCCCCATCGCCCGGGTTTTATCAATGCCAATACTGAACAGGAACAACAGATTATACGGTCCCGTTTTCTCGACAACGACGCCGCGCTCATCAAGGAATTTCGCCACCAGCGCCGCAGGGATCCCCTCTTCACTCATATTTCCCTGTTCATCCATTCCCGGCGTAAGAATGGTGACCTTCACCGGGTCGAGGAACATATGGTCGGCGTCAGCATCAACAAATCCGTGCCAGTCTTCACCAGGCGCTACCGGCCAGCACTCCGCCTCATCTACCCTTTCCGGCTGCCAGATATCAAAGAACCAGCCATCCGACTCTTCGCGTAGCCGCTGCACTTCTTTACGGAAATGCAGCGCCCGCTCCACCGAACGATTGATTAACCTCTTGCCTGAATTGCCACGCAGCATTGCCGCCGCCGTTTCTATCGACGCGACAATCGGGTAGCTCGGGGAAGTGGAAGTGTGCATCATAAAGGCTTCGTTGAACGTCTCTTCGTCGTAGTCGCCCTTAATGTGGATCAGAGAAGCCTGTGATAGTGCCGCCAGCATCTTGTGGGTTGACTGGGTTTCAAAAATCACTTTCCCCGGCACCCGTTCGCCGCTCATCCCGCTTTTCCCCTGATAGATCGGGTGAAAATGGGTATACGGCACCCAGGCAGAATCAAAATGAATGGAGGGCACATCCAGGGTTTGCTTGATCCAGTTGGTGTTATACAACAGGCCGTCATAGGTGGAATTGGTGATCACCGCGTGTACCGGCCATAGTGCCTGAGGGGTCTCTTCTACCTTGCGTTCAATGCTTGCGCGGGTGAATTCCCGACGAGGTATACCGCCGAGGATCCCCAGCGCATTGCGCGTAGGCTTCAGCCAGATTGGCACCACATCGCTCATCATTAGCAAATGCGCCAGCGACTTATGACAGTTGCGATCAATCAGTAGCGTACTGCCTGAAGGCGCGGCATACATGCCGACAATCTTGTTCGACGTCGAGGTGCCGTTGGTCACCATATAGCTCTGCTCGGCGCCAAAGGTGCGCGCGATATACTCCTCCGCTTCCAGATGCGGGCCTGTATGATCCAGCAGCGATCCGAGTTCAGTCACGGAAATAGACACGTCGGCCTTCAGCGTATTGCCGCCAAAGAAATCATAGAACAGGCAGCCTACCGGGCTTTTCTGATACGCCGTTCCCGCCATATGTCCGGGCGTGCAGAAGGTGTACTTTCCTTCCTTCACATAGGTAGACAGCGCCTTGGTGAAAGGAGGCGTGATGTTATCGAGGTATTCGCTGGTGTACTGACGGATGCGGGTTGCAATATCTTCAGACTGGCCCAGCGCATACTCAAAAAACCACAGCGCCATGCGCAGGTCGTGCGCGCTGACATCCATCGTCGAATGGGTATTAATAAAGGCGTAGAGCGGGAGATACTCGTTGAGCTGGTTGATGTCACTGCACAGATCCAGGCTGTATTCATCCCAGTCAAAAATGACACCGCAAATTCGTGGGTTATGTTCGATAAACTTAAGCAGGTCGACGCTATTCTGCGGCCAGATAATCTGAAACCCCTGTTGTTGCAGCGCACGCTCAAGTTCCTTGATGGGCTCATCTTTATAAAAGACGCCATGCGGTCCCATGATGGCAATGATATTCATGCGTTCCTCCTGGAAAAACCTTAGTTAATCATAGCCTGGTGAAACCACAGGTAAAAAAAAGGGCCACAGCGTTGTGGCCCTTTTCAGAATTAATGCAGTTTACGCGTAACCGTAGCTCATCAGACGCTGGTAACGACGGTTTTTCAAATCATCTTTGCTTAACACGTCGAGGTCGGCGAGATCGGCCAGCAACTGTGCTTTCAGGGACGCAGCCATCACTTCCGGGTTGCGGTGCGCGCCGCCCAGCGGTTCCGGGATGATAGAGTCGATAAGCTTCAGCTCTTTCAGACGCGGCGCGATAATCCCCATCGCTTCTGCGGCCAGCGGCGCTTTGTCGGCGCTTTTCCACAGAATGGAGGCACAACCTTCCGGGGAGATAACGGAATAGGTGCTGTATTGCAGCATATTCACTTTATCGCCTACGCCGATCGCCAGCGCGCCGCCGGAACCACCTTCACCAATAACGGTGCAGATTACCGGTACGCTCAGACGCGACATTTCACGCAGGTTGCGCGCAATCGCTTCAGACTGACCACGTTCTTCCGCGCCCACGCCCGGATAAGCCCCTGGGGTGTCGATGAAAGTAATGATCGGCATATTGAAACGCTCGGCCATTTCCATCAGACGCAGCGCTTTGCGATAGCCTTCCGGTGCCGGCATGCCGAAATTACGACGAATTTTTTCTTTGGTCTCACGGCCTTTCTGATGACCAATGATCATCACCGGACGGCCATCCAGACGCGCGATGCCGCCGACAATAGCTTTATCATCCGCATAGGCACGATCGCCCGCCAGCTCATCAAATTCATCAAATGCCAGGCGGACATAATCCAGGGTGTACGGACGCTGTGGATGGCGCGCCAGTTGGGCTACCTGCCATGCGCCAAGATCGGCGAAGATTTTACGCGTCAGCTCTACGCTTTTTTCACGCAGACGATGCACTTCTTCATCGATGTTAATATCCAGTTTCTCATCCTGACGGCTAACCGCAGTCAGAGAATCGATTTTTGCTTCCAGCTCTGCAATCGGCTGTTCAAAATCAAGGAAATTCAGACTCATAGTATTCCTGTATTAGTCAAACTCCAGTTCCACCTGCTCCGAACCAATAAGGCCACGGAGATCGTTTAGCAAACGATCGCTCGGAGAGACACGCCACGTTGCGCCAAAACGCAATCGCGCACGTGCATCCGCCCTCTGATAGTAGAGATGTACTGGAATTGTCCCCGAGCGGTGGGGTTCCAGAGACTGACGGAGTCGGTTTAAAAGCTGGTCATCAATTTGCCTGTCCGTCAGCGAGATAGCAAGCCCGCGAGCATATTTTTCCCGGGCTTCGTCAATATCCATGACTTCACGGGCCATCATTTTAAGCCCGCCGCTGAAGTCATCAAAGCTGACCTGTCCGCTGACGATAAGTATGCGGTCTTTTTCCAGCAATTGCTGGTATTTATCCAGAGCATCGGTAAACAACATAACTTCCAGACGCCCGGAACGGTCATCCAGGGTACAGATGCCGATACGATTGCCGCGCTTGGTGACCATTACCCGCGCAGCAATGACGAGCCCCGCAGCCGTGGTGACTTTACCACGTTCTGTCGGATGCATGTCTTTCAGCCTGTGGCCTCCAACATAGCGCTCAATTTCTTTTAAATACTGGTTGATGGGGTGTCCCGTCAGGTAAAGCCCTAACGTTTCACGTTCCCCTTCTAATACCACCTGCTCCGGCCACGGTGTACAGTTAGCATAAGACTGTTCAATTTGTTCCGGCTCTTCAGCCAGCACGCCAAACATGTCCGCCTGACCCGTTGCCTCGGCTTTCGCATGCTGATCGGCGGCTTTTAGCGCATCGTTGAGCGAATTCATCAGCGCCGCACGATGCGGGCCAAGGCGGTCAAACGCCCCGGACATGATTAACTTTTCCAGCACCCGGCGGTTGAGTTTTTTGATGTCCGTGCGCGCACAGAGATCAAACAGCTCGCGGAAGTAACCGCCTTCGTTGCGCGCCTCAATAATAGCTTCAATTGGCCCTTCACCCACGCCTTTTATCGCGCCGATGCCATAGACAATTTCGCCATCATCATTCACGTGAAAATGATAAAGCCCGGAGTTGATATCCGGCGGCAGGATTTTGAGCCCCATACGCCAGCATTCATCCACCAGCCCGACCACTTTCTCGGTGTTATCCATATCGGCGGTCATTACCGCCGCCATAAACTCGGCGGGGTAATGCGCCTTCAGCCATAGCGTCTGGTAAGAGACCAGCGCATAGGCAGCGGAGTGCGATTTGTTAAATCCGTAACCGGCGAATTTCTCCACCAGGTCAAAGATTTTCATCGCCAGTTCGCCGTCGACGCCGCGCTTTTTCGCCCCTTCTTCAAAGGTGCCGCGCTGCTTAGCCATCTCTTCCGGCTTTTTCTTACCCATCGCACGACGCAACATGTCCGCACCGCCAAGGGTATATCCGGACAGCTCCTGAGCAATCTGCATAACCTGTTCCTGATACAGGATAATGCCGTAGGTCGGCTCCAGTACCGGTTTCAGACACTCATGCTGCCATTGTACGTCCGGGTAGGAAATCTCTTCGCGACCATGCTTACGGTCGATAAAGTTATCTACCATCCCCGACTGTAGCGGACCAGGACGGAACAGGGCCACCAGGGCAATCATATCTTCGAAGCAGTCAGGCTGCAGACGTTTGATAAGATCTTTCATGCCGCGGGATTCAAGCTGGAAGACCGCCGTGGTCTCCGAGCGTTGCAGCATGTCGAAGCTTTTCTTGTCATCCAGCGGGATAGCGGCGATATCCAGCGGCGGCTCGCCGTTCTTTTCACGGCGCGCGTTAATCATTTCCAGCGCCCAGTTGATGATGGTGAGCGTACGCAGGCCGAGGAAGTCGAACTTCACAAGGCCGGCATATTCCACGTCGTTCTTATCAAACTGAGTAACCGGGTGCAGCCCCTGTTCATCGCAGTACAGCGGCGCAAAATCGGTAATTTTGGTCGGCGCGATAACTACACCACCGGCGTGTTTACCGGCGTTACGCGTGACGCCTTCCAGCTTACGCGCCATATCGATCAGCGCTTTAACCTCTTCATCTGCCTCATAGATTTCCGGCAGTTGGGGTTCGGCTTCAAAGGCTTTTGCCAGCGTCATGCCCGGATCGGGCGGCACCAGTTTCGAAATACGGTCCACGAAGCCGTACGGGTGTCCCAGCACGCGCCCCACGTCGCGGATAACCGCTTTGGCCGCCATCGTACCGAAGGTAATAATCTGCGAAACCGCATCACGACCGTACATTTCCGCCACGTGTTCAATTACCCGGTCGCGTTTCTCCATACAGAAGTCAACGTCGAAGTCGGGCATTGAGACACGTTCCGGGTTCAGGAAACGTTCGAACAGCAGGTCAAATTCCAGCGGATCCAGGTCGGTAATTTTCAGCGCATAGGCGACAAGCGAGCCCGCACCGGAACCGCGTCCTGGACCTACCGGTACGCCGTTATCTTTCGACCACTGGATAAATTCCATAACGATCAGGAAGTAGCCAGGAAATCCCATCTGGTTGATAACTTTCAGTTCAACTTCCAGACGTTCGTCATAAGGCGGGCGCTTCTGGGCGCGAACTTCAGGGTCCGGGAACAAAAACGCCAGACGCTCTTCCAGACCTTCGCGCGATTTCGCCACGAGGAAATCCTCGGTGGTCATATCACCGGTCGGGAACTGTGGCAGGAAATACTCACCCAGACGTACCGTCACGTTACAGCGCTTAGCTATCTCAACGGTGTTTTGCAGCGCTTCCGGAATATCGGAAAACAGCTCGCACATCTCATCTTCGCTACGCATGTACTGCTGCGGCGAATAATTTCGCGGGCGTTTCGGGTCGTCAAGGGTGAACCCGTCATGGATTGCCACGCGGATTTCATGCGCGTCAAAATCACCGGTTTCAAGGAAACGAACATCGTTGGTCGCCACCACCGGAAGACCACGCCTTTCCGCCAGTTCTACCGCTGCATGCAGATAATTTTCTTCATCTTGCCTGCCGGTGCGGATAAGCTCGAGGAAATAACAATTTGGAAAATGTTCTTCGTAAAACGCTACGCACTCATCAACCAGTGCGCTATTACCGCGCAGCAGGCTGCGCCCGACGTCGCCCATGCGGCCGCCGGAGAGCAAAATCAAACCTTCTTTTAACTCGGCCAACCAATCCCGGTCGATGACCGGCCCTTCTGCGCCATAACCACGCTGATAGGCTTTCGATATCAACAACGTCAGGTTCTGATAGCCGGTATTGTTTGCGGCCAGCACGGTGAGCTGCGTGAGTTCATCGCCCAGCAGTTCGCTACGGACATGAAAATCTGCGCCAACTATCGGCTTGATACCCGCACCGTGACCCGCTCCGTAAAACTTCACCAGACCACACAGGTTGGTAAAATCGGTGATCGCCAGCGCAGGCATGCCTAACGCGGCCGCCTTTTTCACCAGCGGCCCGGTTTTCGCCAGCCCATCGATCATGGAGTAGTCGCTGTGCACCCGCAGGTGGACGAAACGAGGTTCAGACATCTTCAGATTCCTTCGACACAAGAATCAGGACGTGAGTCCCAGTGCGCGTTTGACGGGGCCAAAACTACGGCGATGGTGCTCTGTTGCGCCATGCATTGCCAACTTTTCCAGATGAAAAGCGGTTGGATAGCCTTTGTGCTGTGCAAAGCCATACTGCGGGAACACCGTATCCAGGGCCGCCATTTCAGCATCACGAGTGACTTTTGCCAGTATCGACGCCGCGCTAATCTCCGCCACACGGCTATCACCTTTTACCACCGCCAGCGATGGCACCGGTAATGCCGGGCAACGATTGCCGTCGATCAGTACGTATTCCGGCGCGATATGCAGACCCGCAACCGCACGCTGCATGGCCAGCATAGTGGCATGTAAAATATTCAACTCGTCGATTTCATGTGGTTCCGCACGCCCCAGGCTCCAGCTTAACGCTTTTTCTTTAATCTCATCGAATAGCGCCAGGCGACGTTTTTCCGACAGTTTTTTTGAGTCGTTAAGACCGATAATAGGGCGAGCCGGATCCAGAATGACGGCGGCAGTGACGACCGCGCCGACTAAAGGACCACGTCCAACTTCATCTACACCCGCCACTAAATGCGTATGCGGATATACAAATTCAATCATTGCGCTAACTCCAGGACCGCATCCGCCGCCTGCTCATCAGCGTTGCAACGGATCTGCTGATGCAGTTCACGGAATGTGTCGTGCATTGCATGGCTGGTTTTGCCATTCGCCAGCAACGGCAACAGCGCTTGCGACAGCGCCTGCGGTTCGCACTCTTCCTGCAACAGCTCTTTAACCAGTTCTCTTCCCGCCAGCAGGTTAGGTAGCGAAACGTAATCGGTCTTCACCAGACGCTTTGCCAGCCAAAAGGTGAAAGGTTTCATACGATAGCCAACCACCATCGGGCATTTTGCCAGCATACATTCCAGCGCAGCGGTGCCGGAAGCCAGCAGTGCGGCATCGCTGGCAACCATCGCTTCACGGCCCATCCCATTAAGCAGATGTACGGAAAGCTCCGGTGCAACTTCAGCTTTAATGCGCTCAAACTGCTCGCGACGTTTGGCATTCACCAACGGCACTACCACTTCGAGATCTGGATAATGCTGGCGTAACAACTGCGCCGTTTTCAGAAAATCGGCGCTAAGCATCTCCACTTCTGCGCCACGGCTTCCTGGCAATAGCGCCAGGCAGTGAGCGTCATGGGGAATACCCAGAACATCGCGAGCCGCGTTTTTATCCGGGTCCAACGGCATGGCATCTGCCATGGTATGACCGATAAAGCGGCACGGGACGTTAAATTTGTCATAAAACGCTTTTTCGAAAGGCAGAAAGGCCAGCACCATATTGGTGGATCTGCCTATTTTGAAAACGCGTTTCTGTCGCCAGGCCCACACAGAGGGGCTGACGTAATGAATGGTTTTAATGCCCTGCTTTTTCAAATTCCCTTCGAGGGTAATATTGAAATCAGGCGCATCAATACCGACGAAAACATCCGGCTTTAAGTCGGTAAATCGGCGAGTGAGATCGGCGCGTATTTGCAGTAAACGGCGCAGGCGTCCGAGCACTTCAACAATGCCCATTACCGCCAGCTCTTCCATTTCGTACCAGGCTTCACAGCCTTCGGCCTGCATCAGCGGACCCGCCACGCCAACAAAACGCGCATTGGGAACGCGAGCCTTGAGTGCACGGATTAACCCTGCACCAAGAATATCGCCGGAGGTTTCTCCGGCGACGAGGGCAATCGTTAAAGGACGCTGCTCAGTCATTAACGAATCAGACCACGCGTTGAGCGCTCAAAGAAGTCGCTGAAAGCCTGAACTTCAGGGTATTGTTTCGCCAGTTCCGCGATTTCCGGTTTCACTTCTTCCAGCGTTTTACCACTACGGTACAACGCTTTGTAGGCATTACGAATCGCGGTAATCGCTTCGCGGGTGAACCCACGACGCTTCAGACCTTCGATATTGACGCCAAATGGCGTTGCGTGGTTGCCCTGGGCGATAACGTATGGAGGCACGTCCTGAGCAACACCAGAACAGCCGCCAACCATCACATGCGCGCCGATGATGCAGAACTGATGCACCGCAGTCATGCCGCCGATGATAACAAAATCATCCAGCGATACATGCCCGGCAAGCGTGGCGTTATTCGCCAGAATACAGCGGTTGCCTACCGTACAATCATGCGCGACGTGCGCATTAATCATCAGTAAGTTATCGCTGCCCACCTTCGTCACTCCACCGCCCTGCACTGTGCCACGATGAATGGTGACGCTTTCGCGGATGCGGTTGCGATCGCCAATTTCCACGCGGGTCGGTTCGCCAGCATATTTCAGATCCTGGTTAACTTCACCGATGGAGGCAAACTGATAGATCTCGTTATCGCGACCAATTTTTGTATGGCCATTCACGACAACGTGAGACTTCAGTACGGTACCCTCACCAATTTCAACATGGGGTCCAACAATACAAAATGGGCCAATGTGAGCGTTAGCGCCAATGCTGGCGCCTTCTTCCACAATGGCAGTTGGGTGAATAAAGGCGGATTTATCAATCACGTATCAGGCCTCCCGGCTACGGGCACACATCATCGTTGCTTCGCACACAACTTTACCGTCGACCAGCGCAACCCCTTTAAAACGGGTCAGGCCGCGGCGCGTTTTCTCGAAAGTCACTTCCATGATCATCTGATCGCCTGGCACGACAGGACGCTTAAAGCGCGCTTCGTCAATACCCGCAAAATAGTACAGTTCACCTGGTTCCAGTTTCCCTACGCTTTTAAACGCGAGGATACCGGTGGCCTGCGCCATTGCTTCCAGAATCAGTACGCCAGGGAAAATAGGTTTACCCGGGAAGTGGCCCTGGAAGAAAGGCTCGTTAACAGATACATTTTTCACTGCGCGCAGAAAGCGACCTTCTTCAAAATCCAGCACGCGGTCAACCAGCAGAAACGGAAAACGGTGCGGCAGAAGTTCTAAAATCTCTTCAATATGCAGAGTATGAGTGTTAGTAGTCAAAATACTCTTCCTGTCAAAATATACTAAAAGGCAATAATAACACGGCCTGTCGCAATCGTATGAATGGGACAGGCCGAAAAGTCAGACATGCAAAAACGGTGCTTTAGTCTTGTTGATTAACCTTGCGCTCAATCGCTTTGAGACGCTTGCTCATATCATCAATATTCATCACCAGTGCAGCTGTTTTACGCCATACCTTATTGGGCTGTAGCGGAATGCCTGAGGAATAGACGCCAGGTTCGGTGATAGGACGCATCACCATACCCATGCCAGTAACCGTGACTTTATCGCATATTTCCATATGCCCATTGATCACGCTGGCGCCGCCAATCATGCAGTAACGGCCAATCTTCAGGCTACCCGCCATAATGACGCCACCGGCTACCGCCGTATTGTCGCCAATCACAACGTTATGCGCAATCTGGCACTGGTTATCAATGATAACACCATTACCGATCACAGTATCGTCCAGCGCACCACGGTCAATGGTGGTACAAGCGCCGATCTCGACGCGATCGCCGATAATCACGCGACCAAGCTGCGGGATCTTCACCCAGTTACCGCGATCGTTCGCGTAACCAAATCCATCAGATCCGACGACAGTGCTGGACTGGATCAGGCAATTCTCACCGATTTGAATGTCGTGGTAAATCGTCACATTCGCCCACAAGCGTGAACCTGCGCCGATTTTAGTATTTTTTCCGACGAAGCAGCCTGCGCCGATAACGACGTTATCGCCCAGTTCTACGTCAGACTCAATGACCGCATTTGCGCCCACAGAAACATTATTACCCAGCTTCGCCGTCGCATCGATCACTGCACTCGGTGCAATGTTTTGTGCGGGCTGCGGCGTGGTATCTAAGATTTGCGCCATACGTGCATAGGTCAGGTAGGGATTCTTCACTACCAGCGCCGCACTCTTAGCAAAAGGAAGATCGTCCTGCGTCATCACAACGGCAGAGGCCTGGCATACGCCTAAGTGTTCACGGTACTTAGGATTCACCATGAACGTGATATTGCCAGTTTGCGCAGATTGCATGGACGCTACGCCGGTGATGACGATATCGCCATCACCGTGTAATTCTGCATCCAACTGCTCTGCTAAATCAGCCAGTCGAATTGAAGGCATTACTTATTTAACCTGTTTCAGTACGTCAGCGGTGATGTCTTTTACATCGCTGCTGTTGTATGCAACGGTGTTTGCGTCAACAACCAGATCGATGCTCTGACTGTTAGCAACAGATTTCACAGCTGTCTGGATACGAGTAACCAGTTTGCCACGTTCTTCGTTGGAACGACGCGCACGATCCTGCTCAAAAGCCTGAGCTTTCTGAGAGAAAGTCTGACGCTGAGCCATGACGTCTTTTTCCAGCTTAGTACGATCGCTACCCGCTTTCATGGATTGCAGACGCTGCATTTTAGATTGCAGATCAGATTCCATACGCTGCAGTTCGCTGGCACGGCCTTTGAACTCGTTTTCCAGCGTAGCAGAAACGCCCGTCTTCTGTGCAACCTGTTGGAACAAGCTACCCATGTTGACGATTGCAATTTTGTCAGCAGCCTGTGCGGACGTTGCCATCGCTAAACCGAGACCTGCAGCTAATAACCACTTTTTCACAATTAACTCCTTACCATCCCATTTGCACCCGAAGGTACAGTTCTTTGCGTGGCCAGGCGATCCCATGCAAGATCGCCTAAAGTCATCGCTACACTACCACTACATTCCTTTGCGAAGAACAATTACCAGGTTTTACCAATGTTAAACTGGAACTGTTCCGCTTTGTCTCCATCGTACTTCTTGAACGGCTGGGCGTAGGAGAAAACCAACGGCCCCAATGGGGACATCCATTGTAAAGCGATACCCGCTGACATACGGATATTGTTCGGATCGCTGTAGTCCGGATAACCAGAGTACTTAGCTGAATCCCAGTTCGTATCCCAAACGGTACCCATATCCCAGAAGAATGAGGTACGGACCGAGTTGGCATACTTGTCGCTGATAAACGGCGTCGGGGTAATAAATTCCAGGCTGGCGACAGCCATGGCGTTACCGCCCACCGCATCATCCGATTTACACGGTGAAGTATTGGTGGCGTCACATTCGTTATCGTAATCGCTATCGTTGTTATAACGATTAGCCGGTAAATAGACAGCCTTTGGACCGATGGTGTTGGACTGGAAACCACGCACGGTGCTGGAACCACCGGCATAGAAGTTCTCGTAAAACGGCATCTCTTTGCTGCCGATGCCGTCACCATAGCCCCACTTCGTGCGACCCAGAACAACCCATTTGTGATCGTCATCGATCGGCACATAGGTCGCGGTATCCAACGTCGCTTTGTAGTATTCGTTGTCAGAACCCGGAATGGTTACTTTACCGTTCAGGTTGACACGCGTACCTTCCGTTGGGAAGTACCCACGGTCCAGCTTGTTATATGTCCACCCATAGTTGAAGGTGAAATCGTCTGATTTAAAGCTATCAGCGTCAGGATCCTTACCCATTGAAACCAGATAACGTTGCATTGCAACCTGTGGATCCATGTTAGACAAGGAGTTATGCACATAACCCACACCCGCACGCAAGGTGTTGTATTCGTTGATCGGGAAGCCGAGCGTTGCGTCAGTACCATAACTTTTGTTGGTATAGTCGGACAGGTCTGCATCATCCGCTTTAAAGTCATTGTAGAAAACGCGACCACCAAGGCTCACCCCATCAACGGTGAAATATGGGTTGGTGACAGACAACTCAGTATAGGTCTGATAGTCGTTTTTGGTGCCGTTGATCCCGACTGAATAACCGGTACCTAACCAGTTATCTTGCTGAACGCCAGCCTGGAAGCTCACGCCGCTTTCAGTACCGTAACCAACGCCGAAGTTAAAGCTACCGGTGTTACGCTCTTTAACCTTATAGACCACATCAACCTGATCCGGGCTACCCGGTACACGCTGAGTATCGGTATCGACAGTTTCAAAGTAACCCAGACGGTTCAGACGCTCTTTACCCTGATCGACCAGATCGCTACCCAACCAGGCACCTTCCATCTGGCGCATTTCGCGACGCAGAACGGAATCTTTAGAGGTGTCGTTACCTTCAAAACGAATCTTACGCACGTAGAAACGGTTACCTGCATCCACGTTTACGCGTAATTTAACGGTTTTGTCGGCGTCGTTGATTTCAGGTTGCGACTGTACGCGCGGATAGGCATAGCCATAGCGACCCAGAAGCTTCTTGATATCATCTTCCATTTTGGTCACTTTGGTGCCGTTATAGAGTTCGCCTGGCTCGATTTTGGTCAGGGTCTCAATTTCGGCGGAGTGCCCAGCCAGGTTACCGCTCACCTGTACCCCTGAAAGCTTGTATTGATCGCCTTCAGTGATGTTAACGGTAATGTAGATACCTTTTTTATCCGGCGTCAGGCTAACCTGGGTGGAATCGATATTGAAGCGAGCATAACCGCGATCCAGATAGTAGCTGCGCAAGGTTTCAAGATCGCCCGCCAGTTTCTGTTTCTGGTATTTACGATCGCCCACCACGTTCCACCACGGCACTTCATCACGCAGTTGGAAGTGAGAGATCAGTTCGTCGGTCGAGAAAGCATGGTTGCCGACGATATTGATCTGTTGGATCTTCGCCGAAACGCCTTCCTGGAAGACCAGCTTGAGGTCAACGCGGTTACGCGGCAACGGCGTTACCACCGCTTTCACACTGGCGCTGTACTTACCGACGCTATAGTAGAAATCTTCCAGCCCTTTTTCGATATCGGCTAGCGTGGTGCGATCCAGAGACTCGCCAACACGCACACCAGAAGCCTCGAGGTTTTGCTTGAGCATGTCATCTTTCACCGATTTGTTACCGGAGAAAGTGATGCTGGCAATCGTCGGACGTTCTTTTACCTGAACCAGAAGGGTATCACCATCGCGCAGGACGCGGACATCCTCAAAGTTACCGGTGGCGAACAGAGCACGAATGGTATTACTGATGTCTTCATCATTAACCGTGTCGCCTGTGCGCACCGGCATACTGAGGAGAGCCGCACCAACGGCGACTCGCTGTAGGCCTTCGAAATGAATGTCCTTCACTACGAACCCTTCAGCACCGTATACGGTGGCGCTGCTAAACAGCAGCGACGCTATGAGCAACTTTTTCATCGCCATCGTTATTATGCGTTCTTCCTAACACTCTCTTACAACCGAGAGAAATCATTGAAAAGTGCAAGCCCCATTAACAACACCAGCAAGATAGAGCCAATGCGATAACTAAAGTCTTGAACCCGCTCGGATACCGGACCGCCCTTCAGCTTTTCAATCGCCAGGAACAGCAGATGCCCCCCGTCAAGAACGGGCAACGGAAACAGGTTGATTATCCCTAAGTTCACGCTGATAAGCGCAAGGAACATCAGGTAATAAATAACCCCGAACTCCGCTGACATCCCAGCCCCCTGGGCGATAGAAATCGGCCCACTGAGGTTGTTCAGTTTTACATCACCGGTAATCAATTTTCCCAGCATACTGACCGTCAGCTTCATCAACTGCCACGTTTTATCCGAGGCTTCGAGGATGGCGCTGAATGGCCCATACTGGCGTACAGTCTTATACTCATCAGGCAGAGGAATAACTTTAGGCACCACGCCCGCAAAACCCTCTGCCTTCCCGTTAACCTGTTTTGAATCTGGGGTTAACGTTAAAGACAAGGAACTTCCTTGTCTTTCAATATCTAGCGCTAACGGCTTATCCGGATTATCGCGCACCAGCGTCACGAACGTCATCCATTGCGTCAGCGGCTGACCATTGACTTTAACGATCCTGTCGCCAGCTTGCAAACCCGCCTTACTTGCAGCGGAGTTTACCTGCACTTCTGACAGCACCGATTCAATCTGCGGACCGCGTGGGCGAATCCCTAAACTGGAAACAGGATCCTCTTTGTCTGGCTCAAATGCCCAATGGCGTAAATCCAGCGTTTTGTCCTGCCGCTGGTTGCTGCCAAACTGCGCCACGCTGAGAGTCGTATGTTCATCGCCAATTTTGGATACCAGTTGTAATCGCACGGCATCCCAATCAGGGGTTTCGATACCATCAACCGCTTTTAGTTCCGTACCCGGCTGAATTTGCGCCTGTGCGGCAATCGAGTTGGGTGTTATTTCACCAACAACCGGACGAACGCCAGGGACACCGATGATAAACACCAGCCAATACGCGAAAATAGCAAAAAGGAAGTTAGCAATCGGACCTGCGGCAATGATGGCTGCGCGTTGTCCAACCGTTTTATTGTTGAAAGCGTAATGGCGCAGCTCCGGTGCGACCGGTTCAGCGCGCTCATCCAGCATCTTGACGTAACCGCCGAGGGGAATCAGGGCGATGACGTATTCCGTACCTGATTTATCGGTACGCCGCCAAAGCGCTTTTCCAAAGCCAATGGAAAAGCGTTCGACGCGGACTCCGCAGCGCCGTGCAACCCAGAAATGACCAAACTCATGCACGGTGATAAGCACACCAAGTGCAACGATGAATGCAGCCAGATTCCAGAGAATACTCAGCATAAGACCATCCGTTAGAGCGTCCTGAATACCAGTAACAACAGGCAGGCAAAGACCGGTACCGCAGCCGTCAGGCTATCAATACGATCCAAAATACCGCCGTGTCCTGGTATTAAGTGACCACTGTCCTTAATACCTGCTTCACGCTTAAACATACTCTCGGTCAGGTCACCCAGCACGGAGGCCAGGGCTGCAACGATAGAGCAAATAAGCAAGGTGACAGGCGCAACCTCAAGATTCGCCCACATGCCATAACCCCATGAGATCACGGCCGCAGTGGCGAGTCCGCCAATAAAACCCTGCCAGGTTTTACCAGGAGAAACCTTCGGCGCCAGCTTATGTTTGCCAAACAACTTACCAAACATATAGGCACCCGAGTCCGCTCCCCAGACGAGGATCATGACATACAGCAGCCATAGCGCGCCACTATAATGATTCTCATCATAGTGCCATGCACGTAGCGCCAGCATTCCCCAAAAGAAAGGGACTATGGTTAACACGCCGAAAATTATGCGTAATGTTTTGGAATTACGCCAGACCGACGCAGAGCCGGGATAAAACAGCACCAGTAACAGCGCCACGACCCACCAGCCCAGCGACGCCCACAGCGATACTTCAACCAGCGGCTGATGAATATTGCGATGGTATTCCGGCAACAAAAATAGCATCAGTGCCAGCAATAGCCCGCACAAAACAGCCAGCCAGACTCGCTGCGTACGCGTGGTAAAACCGCTTAACTGTCCCCATTCCCAGGCGGCCAGCATACAGACGGCCAGCGTAACAATGGCGAACCCCACCGGCGGCAGCAAAAACAGCGCCGCGATGACAACGGGTATTAAAACAAAAGCAGAAATCAGGCGATACTTCAGCAAAAGCGACCCCCATCAGGCTTTTTCATCACCGGGCTCGGTGCCGCCGAAACGACGCTCACGATTAGCAAAGGCATGCAGCGCACCTTCAAAGTCTTGTTCATCGAAATCGGGCCAGAGAACATCCGTAAAGTAAAGTTCGGCATAGGCAATTTGCCACAACAGAAAATTACTAATTCGATGCTCTCCCCCAGTCCTTATCACTAAATCCACAGGAGCCAGTTCATGCATACAAATTTGCTGCCCCAGCATCTCTTCATCGATTTGCTCTGGACGCAGCAGACCATCCTGCACCTGTTGTGCCAGTTGTCTGACTCCCTGGACTATATCCCACCGTCCACCGTAATTCGCTGCAATATTTAGCGTCAACCCGGTATTCTGGGCGGTAATCGCTTCTGATTTGCGAATCCGTTCTTGCAAACGTGAGTTAAATCGACTGATATCCCCGATAATACGCAGACGTACGTTATGGCGGTGCAGGTTTTTCACTTCGCTATCAAGCGCCCACACAAACAGCTCCATTAACGCGCTCACTTCCTGCGCAGGTCGGTTCCAGTTCTCACTGCTAAAGGCATACAGCGTTAACGCATCAATACCGTTATTGGCAGCAAAAGAGACAGCCCGGCGGACGGACTTTGCTCCGGCCTTATGTCCAAAGGCGCGAATCTTCCCTTGCTTTTTCGCCCAGCGGCCATTGCCATCCATGATAATTGCTACATGGCGACAACCATGTGCTGGCAAATTTTCGCTTAATGGTTTAGTTGCAGACAACATAACGCGTTTTTAGTCCCTGAAAGGATTATACGGTACTCAGGAATACTGAAGCCTTTTGCGCTTCATCCTTCAGGCTGCTCCTTCGTCGGCTGTGATCTTCGCCCAAGTCACATACTCTTTGTATGCTCCAGGGGACTCATCCACTTGCCACCTTGATGCAACCTGAATGATTTTGTGCATCCACAAAAAAGCCGTGTCAAACCACGGCTTACCCGACCGAAAAAAAACAAATACCCGCGATCGAGTGGCGCAGACTATATCACTGAAGCCCAACGCTAACAAATATCGCGATTCTCCGAGGAGGGATTATCATCAGCTTGAGCGTCGCATCACTTCTTTTCTGGCGACTTCCCGCGCGATAGCATCAACCTTCAGCACGTCATCAACGCTCTGTGGCTCCTGCAAATCCATCTTATCCAGTACGGATAAATTCAGGTCAGCAATATCGGTAAATCGGATCTGCTGCGCCAGGAATGCGGCAACGGTAATTTCATTCGCTGCGTTCAAAGCGGTCGTCGCCGCCTGCCCTTGCTCAAACGCGTCCATCGCCAGTTTCAGGCATGGATAACGCTGGTAATCAGGTGCGGAAAACGTCAACGCACTGAGCTTGCAAAAGTCGACAGGCTTAACGCCGGACGTCACTCGTTCTGGCCATGCCATCGTATGAGCAATAGGTGTACGCATATCAGGTTCCCCCAACTGCGCCAGAACGCTACCATCCTGATAACGCACCATCGAATGAATAACCGACTGCGGGTGAATCAGCACTTCCATCTGGCTTGCATTGGCATTAAATAACCAACGCGCTTCAATGTATTCCAGACCTTTATTCATCATGGTGGCTGAATCGACAGAGATTTTTCGTCCCATCGACCAATTCGGATGACGACATGCCTGATCGGGGGTCATAGAAACCAGATCGCGCAATGGCGTTTCACGGAAAGGGCCACCAGACCCGGTAAGCAAAACTGATATGACGCCATTTTGCTCAAGGTCAGCGTATCCCAGATTGTGTTGGATAGGTTGCGGTAAACTCTGAAAAATCGCGTTATGTTCGCTATCTACCGGCAAAAGCTGTGCTTTGTGGCGTTGCACGTCGTCCATAAACAGACGCCCGCAGGTCACCAGAGACTCTTTATTCGCCAGCAAAATGCTTTTGCCCGCGCGGATTGCCGCCAGCGTCGGTAGCAAGCCCGCCGCGCCGACAATCGCCGCCATAACCTGATCAACATCATCCAGCGCAGCCATATCACAGGCAGCCTGCTGCCCGCTCATAACCTCAGTACGACTGCCCTGCTCCAGCAGAGCTGCTTTTACCAACGCAGCGCTTTTTTCATCGTCCATTACCGCATAGCGAGGAGAAAATTCCAGACATTGCTCAACCATACGGACGACATTTTTACCCGCCACCAACGCAGCAACACGAAATTTTTCCGGGTTATGGCGTACTACATCCAGCGTACTGCAACCAATGGAACCGGTTGATCCCAGGATGGTTAATTGCTTCATCAGACATCCAGAAGAATTTTACTCGTCATATTTCAAGTTGCATGTACGTTGGCTCTCCTCGTTCACCCCTGTCACGCACGGGTGTACGCTCCCGGGGATGCCCTGCGTCGCCGCCTTCTGCAACTCGAATATTTAGAGTATATAGACAGAAAAAAGCAAAACGCCGCCATCCAGCCTTCTCAGGCCTTCTAAGCGGCGTTTTTAGCGTACAGGCGAATCAGAACTGCATCAGTTCCGTTTCTTTCTCTGCCAGCGCCGCATCAACTTTCTTGATAGCTGCGTCAGTCAGTTTCTGTACGTCGTCCTGAGAACGGCGATCGTCATCTTCGCTGATCTCTTTTTCTTTCAACAACGCTTTCACTTTGTCGTTGGCATCACGGCGTACGTTACGTACGGCAACGCGCGCGCCTTCAGCTTCGCCACGCACGATCTTAGTCAGATCTTTACGACGTTCTTCAGTCAGCGGCGGCAGCGGAACGC
This sequence comes from Citrobacter sp. RHBSTW-01044, assembly GCF_013781945.1. Taxonomy (NCBI): domain Bacteria; kingdom Pseudomonadati; phylum Pseudomonadota; class Gammaproteobacteria; order Enterobacterales; family Enterobacteriaceae; genus Citrobacter; species Citrobacter sp. RHBSTW-01044. The sequence continues at coordinate 3,967,277 of NZ_CP056180.1, forward strand.
GGATGTCGGAACCCGCAGAACTTGGATTCAGACCGAGGTCGGAAGCCATAATTGCTTTCTCAACGGCTGGCCCCATAGAACGGTCAAACACGTTGATTTTCAGGGTACGGGAATCTTCAACCGTTACGCTTGCCAGCTGGCGCAGCGGGGTCGGTGTGCCGTAATATTCCACGACAATACCATCCAGCAGGCTAGGAGAAGCACGGCCCGTGCGAATTTTGCTGATTTGGTTTTTGAACGCTTCGACGCATTTGTCCATGCGTACTTCAGCATCTTTTCTGATATCGTTGATCACGTTACGAATCCTTGAAAGCTTGTTTCAGTCAGACCATACCCACCACGCAAGATGTGACAAGTATAGTCTTGATTAATTTTGAGGGACGTATCCCGCGACATTAAAGCGGAATATTACCTGCATTTAGCCGCAACGGGAATTATTCCGTGATTAACGTGCCTTCTTTTTCACCCATAACAACACGGCGCAGCGCACCCGGTTTGTTCATGTTAAAGACACGAATCGGTAATTTGTGGTCACGAGCCAGTGTAAACGCCGCAAGATCCATTACTTTCAGCTCTTTATCCAGTACTTCAGCATAGGTCAACTGTTCGTACATAGTCGCCGTTGGATCTTTAGCCGGGTCAGCAGTAAATACGCCATCGACTTTGGTGGCTTTCAGTACCACATCCGCTTCAATTTCAATACCACGCAGGCAAGCCGCAGAGTCGGTAGTGAAGAACGGATTGCCAGTACCCGCAGACAAAATAACAACGCGGTTGTTACGCAGCAGGCTGATTGCTTCCGCCCAGCTGTAGTTATCACACACGCCATTCAGAGGAATTGCGGACATCAAGCGAGCGTTCACATAGGCGCGGTGAAGCGCATCGCGCATCGCCAGACCGTTCATGACGGTGGCTAACATGCCCATGTGGTCGCCCACAACGCGGTTCATCCCTGCTTTCGCCAGACCAGCGCCACGGAACAGGTTACCACCACCAATCACTACGCCAACCTGGATACCCAGCTCAACCAGCTCTTTGATTTCCTGAGCCATACGGTCAAGGATGCTTGCATCAATACCGAAGCCTTCTGAACCTTGCAGAGCTTCGCCACTTAACTTAAGCAGAATACGTTTGTAGACGGGTTTTGCATTGGTAGCCATGTTTCTTTCCTGAGACTGTCAACGAATGAGATGAATTAATACCGGCGACATTGTATGTCGCTTTTCAGCATGACCACTATAGCGGTTCGCTGAATTTACAAGCCAGACACAAAAAGAAGCCGCCCTCAGGCGGCTCCTTTAAAAATTAAGACTGCTTGGACATCGCAGCAACTTCTGCTGCAAAGTCAGTCTCAACTTTCTCGATACCTTCACCCACTTCAAAGCGGATGAAGCCTGTTACATCAGCGTTGTGCTCTTTCAGCAGCTGACCAACAGATTTGCTCGGATCCATAACGAAAGGCTGACCAGTCAGAGAAACTTCACCGGTGAATTTCTTCATGCGGCCTTCAACCATTTTCTCTGCGATTTCTTTCGGCTTACCAGACTGCATCGCGATGTCCAGCTGAACCTGGTATTCTTTCTCTACCACTTCAGCAGAAACGTCTTCCGGCTTAACGAATTCTGGCTTGCTTGCAGCAACGTGCATTGCCAGCTGTTTAACCAGCTCTTCGTCAGCGCCAGTTGCAGCAACCAGAACACCGATACGAGCACCGTGCTGGTAGTTACCCAGAACTTCGCCTTCCAGGGAAGCAACGCGACGGATGTTGATGTTCTCACCGATTTTAGCAACCAGAGCAACACGTTCTTCTTCGAACTGCGCTTTCAGAACTTCAACGTCAGTGATTTTGCCAGCAACGGCAGCGTCCAGTACTTTGTCAGCAAATGCCTGGAAACCAGCATCTTTAGCAACGAAGTCAGTCTGGCAGTTAACTTCCAGAATGAAAGCGATGTTGCCGTCGATTTTGGTTTTGATTACGCCGTCAGCAGCAACGTTGCCTGCTTTTTTCGCCGCTTTGATTGCGCCGGACTTACGCATGTTTTCGATTGCCAGCTCGATGTCGCCATTAGCTTCAGTCAGTGCTTTTTTGCAATCCATCATGCCTGCGCCAGTACGCTCACGCAGCTCTTTTACCAGGGATGCGGTAATTTCAGCCATTCTAAAATCCTCGGAAGATTTGATCTGCCCGGCATGAAACCGCACAGATTTAAAAGTGAAAAAGGGGCCTAAAGGGCCCCTAACCAAACGTGATACTACCTGGTTTATAAGGGGGCTCGAACGAGCGTGCCTTATTATTCAGCTTCTACGAAGCTTTCTTCCGCCTGGGAAGCCAGATCCTGAGAACGGCCTTCACGAACGGTAGTAGCTACAGCGCCCAGGTACAGGGTCACAGCACGGATTGCGTCGTCGTTACCCGGGATAACGAAGTCAACACCGTCCGGATCAGAGTTGGTATCAACGATAGCAAATACTGGGATACCCAGGTTGTTTGCTTCTTTGATAGCAATGTGCTCGTGGTCAGCATCGATTACGAACAGAGCGTCCGGCAGACCGCCCATGTCTTTGATACCGCCCAGGCTGTTTTCCAGTTTCTCAAGCTCACGAGTACGCATCAGCGCTTCTTTCTTGGTCAGCTTTTCGAAAGTACCGTCCTGAGACTGAGTTTCCAGATCTTTCAGACGTTTGATGGACTGACGAACGGTTTTCCAGTTAGTCAGCATGCCGCCCAACCAGCGATGGTTCACGAAGAACTGGTCGCAGTTGTTAGCAGCTTCTTTCACCGCTTCGCTTGCAGCGCGTTTAGTACCAACGAAAAGGATTTTACCTTTACGAGCAGAGATCTTGTTCAGTTCAGCCAGAGCTTCGTTGAACATCGGTACAGTTTTCTCAAGGTTGATGATGTGAACTTTGTTACGCGCACCGAAGATGAACGGCTTCATTTTCGGGTTCCAGTAACGGGTCTGGTGACCGAAGTGAACACCAGCCTTGAGCATGTCGCGCATGGAAACAGTTGCCATGATTAAAACCTCTATATATAAAAGTTGGGGTTAAGCCTCCACGCATCCCATATTACCGACCCCAAAGGGCACCCCGGAATATGTGCCGATACGTGTGTGTTGTTACACAAAGTGAGATTTGTCGCTCCCGTCCATCGTGTGTAGTCTTCAAATGGATCGGAAGTCCGGCGCGCTTTATACCACAAATACGCTACCGACACCAATAATTGTTGGCGGTGCGTGCTGAATGAACGATGAATTTCGTGTTACAGGGAGGCAGCCAATTTTTTGCATCTCCGGGCGCTTACATGCAGTGAGCGACTGGAGTGAAAAATTTCAGCCAACACACCTGTGGCACGAAAGGCGAAGTTCAGAATGATTCTCAATTTGGCAGCATGTATGCCGGACTGATACCATTGGCACCACTTAAACAATTATTGCCGATATCATCGGCACTGATGGACAGAATTCATGGCTATCTCAATCAAGACCCCTGAAGAAATCGAAAAAATGCGCATCGCTGGCCGTCTGGCCGCCGATGTACTGGAAATGATCGAACCGTTTGTTAAGCCAGGCGTCAGCACCGGCGAACTGGATCGCATCTGTAATGACTACATCGTGAATGAGCAGCAGGCCATTTCCGCCTGCCTGGGCTATCACGGTTATCCGAAGTCCGTGTGCATCTCTATTAATGAAGTGGTGTGCCATGGGATCCCGGACGACGCCAAGCTCCTGAAAGACGGCGATATCGTCAACATCGACGTAACCGTGATTAAAGACGAGTTCCACGGTGATACCTCGAAAATGTTCATCGTCGGCAAACCAACCATTCTGGGCGAGCGTTTGTGCCGCGTCACGCAGGAAAGCCTGTATCTGGCGCTGCGGATGGTAAAACCGGGTATTCGCCTGCGCACGCTGGGCGCTGCGATTCAAAAATACGCGGAAGGCGAAGGCTTCTCTGTGGTCCGTGAATATTGCGGTCACGGCATCGGTCGCGGCTTCCATGAAGAGCCGCAGGTTCTGCACTACGATGCAGACGACGGCGGTGTGGTACTGCAGCCGGGCATGACCTTCACCGTAGAGCCCATGCTGAATGCCGGTGATTACCGCATCCGCACCATGAAAGACGGATGGACGGTGAAAACTAAAGATCGGAGCTTGTCTGCTCAGTACGAGCATACTATTGTGGTGACGGAAAAAGGCTGTGAAATTCTGACATTACGCAAGGATGACACCATCCCGGCGATCATCACACACGACGAATAATGTTTTGCCTGATGGCGATGCGCCCGCATCTTATCAGGCCTACAAATTGTACTACTTCGTAGGCCGGGTAAGGCGTTCACGCCGTCATCCGGCTTTTTTAATGGGTGGCGCATAATGAATACTCTTCCTGAACAACACGCAAATACTGCCCTCCCCACCCTGCCAGGCCAACCGCAGAACCCCGGAACCTGGCCACAGCACGATCTCAACTGCCCCGGCATTAAAGCGCATATCGACACTTTCCAGCACTGGTTAGGTGACGCGTTTGACAGCGGGATTTCCGCAGAACAGCTGATTGAAGCCCGCACCGAGTTTATTGACCAGTTACTGCAACGTCTGTGGATTGAAGCCGGTTTCGGTCAAATTGCCGACCTGGCGCTGGTTGCCGTTGGCGGTTACGGGCGCGGCGAACTGCATCCGCTTTCCGATATTGACCTGCTGATCCTGAGTCGTAAAAAGCTACCAGACGCGCAGGCCGAAAAAGTTGGCGAATTGTTAACGCTGCTATGGGACGTGAGGCTCGAGGTTGGGCACAGCGTGCGCACGCTGGAAGAGTGTCTGCTGGAAGGATTGTCAGATTTAACCGTCGCCACCAACCTGATTGAAACACGCCTGCTGATTGGTGATGTGGCGCTGTTTCTTGAGCTACAAAAGCATATTTTTAGCGAAGGTTTCTGGCCGTCCGATAAGTTTTACGCAGCCAAAGTTGAAGAGCAGAATCAGCGCCACCAGCGCTATCACGGCACCAGCTATAACCTGGAGCCGGATATCAAAAGTAGCCCCGGCGGCCTGCGCGATATTCATACCCTGCAATGGGTGGCCCGCCGCCATTTTGGCGCCACCTCACTGGATGAAATGGTCGGTTTCGGCTTTTTGACGCAGGCAGAACGTGCCGAGCTGAATGAATGTTTGCATATCCTGTGGCGCATTCGCTTTGCCCTGCATCTGGTCGTTAGTCGTTACGACAACCGTCTGCTGTTTGATCGTCAGCTCAGCGTGGCGCAACGCCTGAACTACGGCGGTGAAGGCAATGAGCCTATCGAGCGGATGATGAAAGACTATTTCCGCGTCACACGACGGGTCAGCGAACTGAACCACATGCTGTTGCAACTGTTCGACGAGGCGATCCTCGCCCTGCCCGCCGATGAAAAACCACGTCCGATTGATGACGACTTTCAACTGCGCGGCACGTTGATTGATCTGCGCGACGACGACCTGTTTATTCGCAAACCCGAAGCGATATTGCGGATGTTTTACATCATGGTGCGTAATAGCGCGATCAGCGGAATTTACTCCACTACGCTGCGCCATTTGCGTCATGCCCGCCGTCATTTAACGCAGCCGCTGTGCTACATCCCGGAAGCGCGTTCGCTGTTTCTCAGTATGTTGCGCCATCCGGGCGCGGTGAGTCGCGGCCTGCTGCCTATGCATCGCCACAGCGTGTTGTGGGCCTATATGCCGCAATGGTCGCATATTGTCGGCCAAATGCAGTTTGACCTGTTTCATGCATATACGGTGGATGAACACACCATTCGCGTAATGCTCAAGCTGGAAAGTTTTGCTAACGAAGAGACCCGTCAGCGCCATCCGCTGTGCGTGGATCTGTGGCCGCGTCTGCGACAGCCGGAGCTGATTCTGATTGCCGCGCTGTTCCACGATATCGCCAAAGGTCGCGGCGGCGATCACTCGGTTCTCGGCGCCCAGGATGTGCTCAAATTCGCCGAACTGCACGGTCTGAACTCCCGCGAAACGCAACTGATCGTGTGGCTGGTGCGCCAGCATTTGCTGATGTCGGTTACCGCTCAGCGCCGCGATATTCAGGATCCCGAAGTCATTAAGCAATTCGCCGAAGAGGTGCAAACGGAACATCGTCTGCGCTTTTTGGTGTGCCTGACCGTCGCAGATATTTGCGCCACCAACGAAACGCTGTGGAATAGCTGGAAGCAAAGCTTGCTGCGCGAGCTGTACTTCGCGACGGAAAAACAGTTACGGCGCGGGATGCAAAACACGCCGGATATGCGTGAGCGCGTACGCCATCATCAGCTTCAGGCGCTGGCGCTACTGCGCATGGACAACATTGATGAAGAAGCGCTACACCATATCTGGTCGCGCTGTCGCGCCAACTATTTCGTACGTCACAGCCCAAATCAGCTGGCCTGGCATGCACGTCATCTGCTGCAACACGATCTCAGCAAGCCGCTGATCCTGCTCAGCCCGCAGGCCACGCGAGGCGGGACGGAAATTTTCATCTGGAGCCCTGACCGCCCTTATCTGTTTGCTGCCGTCTGCGCCGAACTGGACAGGCGCAACCTTAGCGTCCACGATGCGCAGATTTTCACCACCCGCGATGGGATGGCGATGGATACGTTCATTGTGCTGGAACCAGACGGTAGCCCGCTGTCGTCAGACCGACACGAAGCGATCCGTTTTGGGCTTGAACAGGCGATCACCCAGCGTAGCTGGCAGCCGCCGCAACCGCGTCGCCAGCCGGCAAAATTACGTCACTTTACCGTCGATACCGAGGTCACTTTTCTGCCTACCCATACCGACCGAAAATCATTTCTTGAGCTTATCGCTCTCGACCAGCCAGGGCTGCTGGCGCGGGTCGGGCAGATTTTTGCCGATCTGGGAATTTCGCTGCATGGCGCCCGAATTACAACTATTGGCGAGCGAGTAGAAGATTTATTCATAATCGCCACCGCCGACCGGCGCGCCCTTAATAATGAGCTACAGCAGGAAGTGCATCAACGGTTGACAGAGGCCCTCAATCCAAACGATAAAGGGTAATGTTTTTATTTATTATGGAAAGAGTTTAACAATGCAGCAGTTACAGAACGTTATTGAGTCCGCTTTCGAGCGCCGTGCCGACATTACTCCGGCAAATGTAGATACCGTAACCCGCGAAGCGGTGAATCAGGTTATTTCTTTACTGGATTCCGGTGCACTGCGCGTCGCAGAAAAGATTGAGGGTCAGTGGGTCACGCATCAGTGGCTGAAAAAGGCGGTCCTGCTCTCTTTCCGTATTAACGATAATCAGGTTATCGAGGGTGCGGAAAGCCGTTACTTCGATAAAGTGCCGATGAAATTCGCCAACTACGACGAAGCGCGCTTCCAGAAAGAAGGTTTCCGCGTGGTTCCGCCTGCGGCAGTGCGTCAGGGCGCGTTTATCGCCCGTAACACCGTGCTGATGCCGTCTTACGTGAACATCGGCGCTTATGTTGATGAAGGTACGATGGTTGATACCTGGGCGACCGTGGGTTCCTGTGCGCAAATCGGTAAGAACGTACACCTGTCCGGTGGCGTTGGTATTGGTGGCGTACTGGAGCCGTTGCAGGCTAACCCGACCATCATCGAAGACAACTGCTTCATCGGCGCGCGCTCTGAAGTGGTTGAAGGCGTGATCGTCGAAGAAGGCTCCGTCATCTCTATGGGTGTGTATATCGGCCAGAGCACCCGTATTTACGATCGCGAAACCGGCGAAGTGCATTACGGCCGCGTTCCGGCGGGCTCCGTGGTCGTTTCCGGCAACCTGCCGTCGAAAGATGGCAAATACAGCCTGTACTGCGCGGTGATTGTGAAGAAAGTCGATGCCAAAACGCGTGGCAAAGTGGGAATCAACGAACTGTTACGCACCATCGACTAACAGCGATTTGAAAAAGCGGGCTTAGCCCGCTTTTTTTACATCTGCGAGTGGCATAAACAAGGCTTTTCGTTAATTATTCAATGGTTATAGTGAGCTTAAGGGTACCGCTATGTATGACAATCTGAAAAGTCTGGGCATTACTAATCCTGAAGAGATCGATCGTTACAGCCTGCGGCAAGAAGCCAACAACGATATCCTGAAAATCTATTTCCAGAAGGATAAAGGCGAGTTTTTTGCCAAGAGCGTGAAGTTCAAATATCCCCGTCAGCGTAAAACGGTTGTCGCCGATGGCGTCGGCCAGGGTTACAAAGAAGTGCAGGAGATCAGTCCCAACCTGCGCTACGTGATCGACGAACTGGATCAGATCTGCCAGCGAGATCGCAGCGAAGTCGATCTTAAACGCAAGATCCTCGATGATTTACGTCACCTGGAAAGCGTCGTGACCAACAAGATCAGCGAGATTGAAGCCGATCTGGAAAAACTGACGCGCAAATAAGTAGATTGTTGCCTGATAGCGCTACGCTTATCAGGCAATTAATCAATGCTGCTCATCCAGCTGCAACGCCACATACAGCAGCAGTCGATCGTCAAAATTCCCCAGATCCAGCCCGGTCAGCTCTGAAATACGGTTCAGGCGATACTCCAGCGTATTGCGGTGAATAAACAATGCTTTTGAGGTCGCCAGCGGCTGAACGTTATGTCGAAACCATGCCGATAATGTTCGACGCAGCAAACCGTTGTTATCCATCGCTTTCAGCCTTACCAGCGGGCGCGCCAGCTCATTGGCCTGCCAGCCGCCGCGCAGGCTGTCCAGCAGCACCGGCAGCATCAAGTCCTGATAGAAATAACTCCGGCTTTCCGGCATCCGCTGCTTGCCGACCATCATGGTGGTGCGCGCCGTACGATACGAACGGGCAATGCTGCCGGGCCCGGTAAAATAGTTGCCCAGGGACACGCGAAAACGCAGTTGTCCATTCTCTTTCATGCGGGCAATCAGTTGCTCAACGCGCTTGCGATGATCTTCAGCGTCCCAGCGGCCAAACTGATTGAGCGCTGGTTTCAGCACCACCATCTCGGTCAGAGAAACAATCGCAATCAGATTATTACGTTCGGGTGTAGTCAACGCGTTCTGCAATTGCTGTAGCTCCGCCATCGCACTATCAACGCCAAGCTGACCGCTGTCGACCTCCACTACCGCCACCACGCGCGGCTGGTTCAAATCAATGCCCAATCGCTGTGCCCATTCCATCAGCGCCGGGGTATTCTCTTCAGCCTGAATCAGGTTCATCACCAGCTCTTCACGCAGACGGCTATCCTGCGCTAACAGATGCATCAGACGCGACTGTTCCAGCATCATTTCGGCGGTCATGCACACCAGTTCTCCATACTTGCGCAGATGTTCCGGCTCGCCAGTAAGACCGATAACGCCAACGATTTCGCCTTCCAGACGCAGCGGCAGGTTTATCCCCTGACGCACTCCATGTAAATGCCGGGCTACCGCATCGTCAATATCGACCACCCGACCTTGCGAAAGCACCAGCAGCGCGCCTTCGTGCAATTCACCAATTCGTTCGCGATCGCCGCTGCCAATGATCCGCCCGCGGGCATCCATTACGTTGATATTGGTATCAATGATGCGCATGGTTCGCGCTACGATATCCTGCGCCATTTTGGTATCAAGATGCCAGCCAGCCATAAACCCCTCCTGTGAGCAGAGCTCAAGCATAGGGAAGATAATAAGCGGCGGCTTTGTGCAACTGCACAAAGCGAGAGGGAGAAGTATGGAGTTGTGGGAAGTATCACAAAAAGAAACCCCTTCCTGTGCAGGAAGGGGTTTAGGGAGATTACTGCATCAACAGATAGATGGAGCTGTCACCACGCTGAATGTTCAGCGCCAGTACAGCTGGTTTGCTGTCGAGGATTTTGCGCAGTTCGGCGATATTTTTCACCGGCTGCTGGTTCGCACCGATAATCACATCCCCTTTCTTCAGGCCAATCCGTGCAGCCGGAGAATTCGCTTTCACCTCGCTGACCACGACCCCTTTGTCCTGGCCTTTGTTGCTCATATCAGCCCCTTCAATGCCTTTGAAGATAGAGCTGGAATCAACCTGAGTCTGGCTGCTCTGCTGCAGTTCCAGATTCACAGTGACCGGCTTACCGTCACGCAACAGGCCAAGGTTAATTTTGCTGCCTACCGGCATCGTACCCACCTGCGCACGCAGGGCGGCGAAGCTGCTGATCGGTTTACCGTTCAGGGAGGTAATCACATCCCCGGCTTTAATACCTGCTTTCGCTGCGGAAGAGTTCGGCATCACCTGGCTGACAAATGCGCCACGCTGAGCATCAACTTTCATCGCTTTCGCCAGCTCAGAGCTCAGCTCGGTACCCATAATACCCAGCTCACCGCGTTTAACCTGACCAAACTCAACCATCTGCGACGTCAGGTTTTTCACCATGTTGCTCGGGATTGCAAAGCCGATACCGATGTTACCGCCGTCCGGCGCAAGGATCGCGGTGTTAATACCGATCAGCTCACCGTTCAGGTTAACCAGTGCGCCACCGGAGTTACCCCGGTTGATCGCGGCATCCGTCTGAATAAAGTTTTCGTAGTTTTCCGCGTTCAGGCCGCTACGGCCCAGCGCAGAAACAATACCGGAGGTCACGGTCTCACCGAGGCCAAACGGGTTACCAATTGCTACGGTATAATCACCCACACGCAGCGCGTCGGAATCTGCCAGCTTAATCGCCGTCAGGTTTTTCGGATCCTGAATTTGGATCAGCGCGATATCGGAGCGCGGATCTTTACCCACGATCTTCGCATCAAATTTACGGCCATCGCTCAACTGAACCTTAATCACCGTGGCGTTATCCACCACGTGGTTGTTGGTCACGACATACCCTTTCGCGGCATCAATAATTACGCCGGAACCCAGCGCCATAAATTTCTGCTGCTGGCCGCCGCCGTTGTCAGCGCCCGGCGCGCCGCCCTGGCAGAACGGTGAACTCTGGAACGGTGAACCGTCCTGGCAGAATGGTGAATTATCACCGAAGAACTGCTGGAAATTACGCGGCATACGCGGCGTATTTACCGTCGTGCTCCCCTCGACGTTAATACTTACCACCGATGGCATCACTTTTTCGAGCATCGGGGCCAGGCTTGGCATCTGTTGGGCGGTCATTGCTGAAGACGACGTCTCAGCCGCTGTGGCAGACAGGGGGGACAACGCCAAACCTAAACTCAGAGCCAGTGCACTCATTGCTAATGTGGTTTTTTTCATGTGTTTCGTTCTCGATTAACAGGTAACGCAAAATTGCTGTATACGTCAGAGTCGTTTTATAGCGCTAAGTTCCAGAATTGAGTTTAAGGAAAAAGTAAAATTTTATTGGCCGTCTTTACAAATGAGTATTTATTGTTCTACGGCCATCAAGCGACGATATTCATCCCAGGCATACAGATCGGTCATCCCGCTGATATAATCCTGAATCAGCCGGCAGCGATAATAATATTCCATTACCGAAAACTCAGCGCAACCCGTTGATATTTTACTAACCGCCTCGACATAAGCAAGACGATGGCGAGTAGACAACTTCTGAAATAATCGTGATTCGATAGGAAAACGTTTAACTCTTTCATTGTCGACCAGCTCAGTAAAATCTGACTGGGACATTTTTAATAAAGGCTGATAGATCTCCAGCAACCCGCTGATCACCCGATACCCCTGTAATTCCAACTGCTCAACGTCCGGATGACTAAATACGTGTTTTACCGCCACATTTTTATAGACCCCCAGCAACTGACTAAAGCTACTGGCATCTTCTAACAGGGCGTGATTAAAGCTGCCGTCAAAAACCTGCGGTAAATTATCAATAAACCGCTGGGCTGCATACGGCACCAGTTTATTCAGCGTATTGACGCGTAAATACATAAAGAACTGATCTTCCGTGCTCCGGCTTAATGTATTTGAACGTGATTTCTCCCAGGCATTCTCAACAACCTGGCTAAACAGGGAACCTTTTTCGTGATGCCCCCACGCCTCATGCAGATGGTGATAAAGTTGTTCGACGCTAAAGATTCTTTTCTCAACGGCATCTTCCAGGTCGGCCACGCAATAAGAGATATCATCGGCAGCTTCCATTATCCAGGTTAACGGAAAGCGACTGTAGGGCGCTAATGATAATTCTTTACGTAACCGTTCAATATACGGTTCTTCAGAAAGGTAATAGCCCGGTTTCTTCATTAAATAGTCATGCGTCGTAGGCGTACTTCCGCGCCACCACGCCGGACGGGTATATTTTAAAATACCACCAACCTGAGCCCAAGTAAGATTCATACGCATCAAAGTATGCACCAGACGAATCCCTTGGGCATTACCTTCAAAATGGCACAGGTCCTGGCGCACCTTACGGCGAATATCATTCAGCGACTCTTCGCCTTCGCGCAAACGTAACGCCGCCACCAGGCAGCGGTCATCGCTGAGGGGCTGACTTTCCGCGTCGGCGGGATACAGCCGCTGGCGGAACCAGTCATTAATCGCCGCTTCACCAAAATGACCAAACGGCGGATTGCCAATGTCATGCATCAGGCACGACATTTCGACAATACTCTCAAACGGTCCCGTCAGTTCATCCAGACCATACTGCTCCAGCAGTTTTAGTTCTTTCAGTCGGCTGAGGATCTCTTTAGCGATATAGCGCCCAACTTGCTGAACTTCCATCGAGTGCGTCAGGCGCGTGCGCACCGCCGCGTTACGCTCCAGCGGAAAAACCTGGGTTTTTTGTTGCAGTCGGCGAATAGCCGGAGAATTGATAATACGTCCACGATCGCTTTCGAAAATACGCAGGATCTCATGCTCCGTCTTCACGCCCTGCGGCGAACGGTAACGACGATGCCAGTTTATTTTTTTTCGGAAATCGATCTGTACCATATCCTCTCCCGCCTGAGAAATGCGCTACCCCTTAAGCGCATGATAGACTATGCCCTCAAATCTGGCTTATCGCGAGTAAATCTATGAAAATCGGCATCATTGGTGCAATGGAAGAAGAAGTTACGCTGCTGCGTGACAAAATCGAAAACCGTCAGACCCTCTCTCTCGGCGGTTGTGAAATTTACACCGGCCAACTGAACGGTACAGAGGTTGCGCTACTGAAATCAGGTATCGGTAAAGTGGCGGCGGCGCTGGGCGCTACGCTGCTGCTTGAACGCTGCAAGCCGGATGCCATCATTAACACCGGTTCCGCGGGCGGCCTGGCCTCTACGCTGAAAGTCGGCGATATTGTGGTTTCTGACGAAGCGCGCTATCACGATGCCGACGTCACCGCCTTTGGCTATGAATTTGGTCAGTTACCGGGCTGCCCGGCTGGTTTTAAAGCCGATCCTGCGCTGATTGCTGCAGCAGAATCCTGCATTGCACAACTCAATCTGAACGCCGTTCGCGGACTTATCGTCAGCGGCGATGCCTTCATTAATGGCTCCGTGGGTCTGGCTAAAATTAAGCATAACTTCCCGCAGGCCATTGCCGTTGAGATGGAAGCGACCGCGATTGCGCACGTTTGCCATAACTTCAATGTGCCGTTTGTCGTGGTTCGCGCCATCTCTGACGTCGCCGATCAGCAGTCCCATCTCAGCTTTGACGAGTTCCTGGTTGTTGCCGCGAAACAGTCAAGCCTGATGGTTGAAACGCTGGTACAGAAACTGGCGCATGGCTAAATTACTCTCCAGGGCGCTGGTCGCCCTGCTATTCACTCTTCCGGCGTTCCTGTATGCCGCACCGCGTGTTGTGACGCTTTCTCCAGCCAATACCGAACTCGCCTTTGCCGCCGGCATTACACCCGTAGGCGTCAGTAGCTACTCAAACTACCCGCCAGCGGCCAAAAATATCGAGGAGGTTTCCACCTGGCAAGGTATGAACCTTGAACGCATTGTGGCGCTTAAACCGGATTTAGTCGTCGCCTGGCGCGGGGGAAATGCTGAGCGGCAGGTGAATCAGCTGACCGCCCTGGGAATTAAGGTCATCTGGGTGGACGCCGTTACTATCGAGCAGGTCGCCGATGCGCTCCGCCAGCTGGCAGCGTGGAGCCCAAAGCCTGAGCAGGCTAAACAGGCGGCGCAAACCATGCTTGATGACTATGCTTTACTAAAATCTCGGTATGCCAACAAACCGAAAAAACGCGTGTTTCTCCAGTTTGGCGCAAATCCTCTGTTTACCAGTGGAAAAGGCTCCATTCAGCACGAAGTTCTTGAGGTATGCGGTGGAGAAAACATCTTTGCCGGCAGTCGGGTCCCCTGGCCGCAGGTTAGCCGTGAGCAGGTCCTGGCACGAGCGCCCCAGGCTATTGTTGCAACCGGAGGGCCAGGCGAAACTCTGAAAATTGAACAATACTGGGGAAACCAGCTAAAAATACCCATTATTACACTTAATAGTGACTGGTTCGAACGCGCGAGCCCGCGTATTATCCTCGCCGCAAAACAACTCTGTAATGCGCTTTCACAGATAAATTAGCGCCTGCCCCCACCAGGTCTGTTGTGAGGATTTAAAAATGCTCGTCTATTGGCTGGATATTGTCGGTACCGCGGTATTTGCTATCTCTGGCGTCTTACTGGCCGGAAAATTGCGAATGGACCCGTTTGGCGTCCTGGTACTCGGGGTGGTTACCGCCGTTGGCGGCGGTACGATCCGCGATATGGCGCTGGATCATGGGCCGGTATTTTGGGTTAAGGATCCCACCGATCTGGTGGTGGCAATGATCACCAGCATGCTGACAATCCTGCTGGTACGTCAGCCACGACGTTTACCGAAGTGGATCCTTCCGGTGCTGGATGCCGTTGGCCTGGCTGTGTTCGTGGGGATTGGCGTCAATAAAGCATTTCTCGCCGGGACGGGCCCCCTGGTGGCGATCTGTATGGGGGTGATTACCGGCGTCGGCGGCGGGATCATTCGCGATGTGTTAGCTCGTGAAGTCCCGATGATTCTGCGCACCGAAATCTACGCCACGGCATGTATTATCGGCGGGATCGTGCATGCAACAGCGTTTTATACCTTTAATGTATCGCTGGAAAACGCCAGTATGATGGGGATGATCGTCACCCTGCTGATTAGGCTTGCCGCCATTCGCTGGCATTTGAAATTGCCGACGTTTGCACTGGATGATAACGGGCGCTGATGTGATGATGCAGAACATGTAGGCCGGATAAGGCGTTTACGCCGCCAACCGGCACATTGCCCGGTGGCGCTACGCTTACCGGGCCTACACCATCAGACCATCGGTATTACAGGCAGCAATCAGATGCTGAAAGAAGAACCACACCCGCAGGTGCTTTTCGCATTGGGGTTAGTCACAACGAAGCGGGAACCTTCCAGACCTTCGGTATAGTCAACCGCGCCGCCCACCAGATATTGCAGGCTCATCGGATCAACCACCAGACCCACACCTTGTTTCTCAATGGTCATATCACCATCGTTCACCTGATCATCAAAGGTGAAACCGTACTGGAAACCGCTGCAACCACCGCCGGTGATATACACGCGTAATTTCAGATTCGGGTTATCTTCGTCAGCGATCAGGCTTTTTACTTTATTGGCTGCTGCTTCAGTAAATTGCAGTGGCAGCGCTACGTCATCACTCATATTTTGCTCCAAACGACATTGGCAATTGGGCAAATTATAACCCAATGGTTAAGGCCATTATCTAATACCCTGGTATTTCGTTCAAGTATTCTCGCCAGCGGCGGTACTCTGGCTTTTTGCCGCTTGCTCCGCTTCCTGTTTTGCCAGCGTGCGGGCAAGGATAGTCGAGTATAGCGGCTTTCCACCCATAAATTGGGCTAATAGTGTTGCGCCAAGACAGGTAATAATCATTGGCAAAATGAGCTGATAGTTATCGGTCATCTCCAGCACCAGTACAATACCGGTTAGCGGTGCACGTACCGAAGCCGCCAGCAAAGCCCCCATTCCGGCAATGGCAAAGGTTCCGGCCTCCAGATGATACTGTGGAAAAGAGGCCGCCGCGGCCATACCGAACGCGGTGCCAAGTAACGTACCCAGCGCCAGCATCGGGGCAAAAATCCCACCGGGCGCGCCGGAAGAGAAGCACAGCAGCGTGGTGATCACCCGGGTAATAAATATAAACAGCAGTAAACCGACGCTAAAATTACCCGCCGCGGCGATAGGAATCAGGTTAAACCCGCCGCCTGCCGCTTCCGGTTTAATTAATCCCAGGATCCCGCACAGGCCACCAATCGCGCCGCCCATCAGCACCCATTTTTTAATTTCACCGCCGTGGAAGCACTGGAACATATCCTGGGTACGCAACACCATGGTGTTGAACAACGGCCCGACACAGCCAAAAATAAGCCCCAGCACAAGATACAGCCACAGCGTATTTACCGGCGCATTAGACAGCTTTCCGACTTCAATAATCGGTGCTTCACCGTTGAACACACGAAACACAATGCTCGACATAATAACGCCGGTAAACACGGCTTTGATCGAGACGAGGTTATAGCGAAACTGCGGGCGCATCTCTTCAATAATGAACAGGATCCCCGCCAGAGGCGCATTAAACGCCGCCGACAAACCCGCAGCCGCACCGGTGGCCAGCAGGGTATGTCGCGCTTCGGCGCTACGCATGCGGAAAATATCCAGCACCATGCGCCCAATGTTCCCGCCTATCTGTACGGTCGGCCCTTCTCGCCCGAGCACCATACCGGCTCCCAGCGTGCCCATGCCGCCAATAAATTTTACCGGCAGAACGCGCCACCAGCGCACAGGTCGTAGCTCTTCCAGCGCGCCTTCAATCTCAGGGATCCCCGAGCCTCCCGCTTCCGGCGCAAATTTACGAACCAGAAAATAGCCGACCATCGCCAGCAATGCAGAGAGAATAAACGCCAGCGGCCACAGCAGAATGGCATGGTCCGCAACCTGGGCCAGGGCGCCAATGCGCTGATTTTGTACCCAGGTCACCGCTTTCTCAAATGCCACGCCAACAAGCCCCGTCACGGTACCGACAACGGCGGCCATCAACAGGATCGCCAGCGGCGTTTTGTCGCGTTCCAGGAGTCGACGGATTTGATCCCTGCGGCGTAAACGCACAATTTGTTGTGCTTCAAAAGAGGGAGAGTCAGTCTTCATCAGATGATCATTAATTGGTAATACAAATACGGAATCGGCATTCTACTCGCACATTTCACGAAAATCCCCTGCAAATCGCATTGTTTCAATTGCGTAAAACTTTCATAACCTTCTCTGAATAACTAGAATAGCGGGCATTTACTTTTTCTACGAACCAGGACCCCATCCATGAGTAAGTCTGAAAATCTCTACAGCGCAGCACGCGAACTTATCCCTGGCGGCGTTAACTCCCCCGTTCGCGCCTTTACTGGCGTGGGTGGTACTCCGCTGTTTATCGAAAAAGCGGACGGCGCGTATCTGTACGATGTCGATGGTAAAGCCTATGTCGATTACGTCGGTTCCTGGGGACCGATGGTACTGGGCCATAACCACCCGGCAATTCGCAATGCGGTGATTGAAGCCGCAGAGCGCGGTTTAAGCTTCGGCGCGCCGACCGAGATGGAAGTGAAAATGGCGGAGCTGGTCACTGAACTTGTGCCGACCATGGATATGGTGCGTATGGTGAACTCCGGTACGGAAGCGACGATGAGCGCAATCCGTCTGGCGCGCGGTTTCACCGGTCGCGATAAGATCATCAAATTTGAAGGTTGCTATCACGGTCATGCCGACTGCCTGCTGGTTAAAGCTGGTTCCGGCGCGTTAACGCTGGGTCAGCCAAACTCTCCGGGCGTTCCAGCCGATTTCGCGAAACACACCCTGACCTGCACCTACAACGATCTCTCTTCCGTTCGCGCGGCATTCGAACAGTATCCGCAGGAGATCGCGTGCATTATCGTTGAGCCGGTCGCAGGCAACATGAACTGCATCCCGCCGCTGCCAGAATTCCTGCCGGGCCTGCGTGCCCTGTGTGATGAGTTTGGCGCGCTGTTGATCATCGATGAAGTCATGACCGGTTTCCGCGTGGCGCTAGCCGGTGCGCAGGATTATTACGGCGTCGTTCCGGATCTGACCTGCCTTGGCAAAATCATCGGTGGCGGGATGCCCGTTGGCGCATTCGGCGGTCGCCGTGATGTGATGGACGCGCTGGCGCCGACCGGTCCGGTGTATCAGGCGGGTACGCTTTCAGGTAACCCGATTGCGATGGCGGCAGGTTTTGCTTGTCTGAACGAAGTGGCCCAGCCGGGTATTCATGAAACGCTGAACGAACTGACGACGCGTCTGGCGGAAGGTCTGCTGGAAGCCGCCGAAGAGACGAATATTCCGCTGGTGGTTAACCATGTGGGCGGGATGTTCGGGATTTTCTTCACCGATGCAGAAACCGTGACCTGCTATCAGGATGTGATGGCATGCGACGTTGAACGCTTCAAGCGTTTCTTCCACATGATGCTGGATGAAGGGATTTACCTGGCGCCGTCCGCCTTCGAAGCGGGCTTTATGTCCGTCGCGCACAGTGAAGACGATATCAATAACACCATCGACGCCGCGCGCCGGGTGTTTGCGAAATTGTAAAAGAGAACGTCCAGAAATAACGTAGGCCGGGTAAGGCGAAGCCGCCACCCGGCTTTTTTATTGCCGAATGGCGACGCAGCCTAAATGGAAGAGATTAACCTCAGCGATTCTGCTTACGTAGCAGATAGATAAAGTACGGCGCGCCAATAAACGTCGACAGTAATCCTGCCGGGATCTGATACGGAAACAGCACCATCCTGCCGCACCAGTCAGCAAAGACCAGCAGCACACCTCCCGCCAGCGCCGAAATCAGCATATGCGGCATCGCGCGACGAAAACCCATCATTCGGGCAATATGCGGAGCCATCAGCCCGACAAAACTCAACGGTCCAATGGTCATGGTTGCTGTCGCCGTTAGCCCCGCAGCCAACAGCAGTAACCCTATGCGTGACGGCGTGATCGCCATACCCACCGCACGCGCCGTATCGCCGCCGAGCGGTAAAATCGTCAGCCAACGACGACACAGCGGTGTCAGTGCCAGCAGGATAACCATCACAATTCCGGTGCGCAGTACCTGTTCACCCGTCGCGTTATAGGTTGAGCCGGAGATCCAGGTCAGCACGCCCGCCATACGCGGATCGCCGCTGGCCTGCAGCATCATCAACAACATAGTAAACGCCGTACTGAGCGCCATCCCTGCCAGCAGCATACGGTGCGGCGAAAAACCACCGCGCCCGGCGGCAATCATAATGATAAGCAAGGTGACCGCAGCCCCGAGGCTCCCTGCGGGCAGCAGCCAGCCAAAGGCATTTCCGGGGACCAGAAACAGCATTAACACCACGCCAAATGCCGCGCCGGAGCTAATGCCCAGAACTTCCGGGCTCGCCATTGGGTTTCCGGTCAGACGCTGAATAATACAGCCCGCTACCGCCAGCATCACCCCGGCAATCAACGCCGCCAGAATACGTGGCCAGCGCCAGGGCATCAGTTCATCCAGCATCGCGCCGCTGGCCCATGTCCAGCCGTGCGCATCGCGGCCAAACGACAGCGCCACCACCAGAGTCAGCAGCAAAACCACCCCGCCCGCCAGCGCAAACATCAGTACATTCTGACGCTCCGCGGCGATACGGTTGCTGGCATTCATATCCGGTGCGCTCATACTTCTAAGGCGCGGCAACAACCACAGCAGCAATGGCGCGCCAATCAGCGCCGTCACCGAACCGGTGGAGACCTCCATCCATACGCGGGTCAGCCACAGAATGATTTGGTCAGAGAGCCAGAGGATCAACGCACCAATCAGCGGGGCCAGCATCAGACGCGCCAACAGACGCCGCGCGCCGAGCATTTTCGCCAGCAGCGGTGCAAAGAGGCCAATAAAGCCGATAATCCCAACCGCGTTAACCAGCAAGGCGCTGATGACAATCGCCAGCGATAAGGCCGCCAGGCGCGCCAGCGACAACGCCAGACCGAGGTTACGCGCCACGCCGTCATCCAGTCCCATCAGCGTCATTGGACGCAACAGCAGCAGAGTCAGCATCACGCCGCCCAGCAGTTGCGGCCACAGTCGCTGTACGCCGCTCCAGTCGGTTTGGGTTAGCGTGCCGCTGCTCCATAAAAACATGCTTTGCAGTTGATCGTGATGGAAGATAACCATCAACTGGTTAATCGCCCCGCAGTACAGGCTGACCACCAGTCCGGCAAGGATTAACGTCACCGGAGAAAGACGTTTACCCCAGGCGACGCCAAACACCAGCGCCCCAACGACACAAGCACCTGCCAGCGCAGCAAATTGCGTGGTGAGCGCACTGGGAATAGCCCACAGCGTCGTGACGGTAATGCCCAACTGCGCACCGGTCGCAACACCTAGCGTGGTTGGCTCCGCCAGTGGGTTACGCAGCACCTGCTGAAACAATACGCCGACCAGTCCCAGCCCGGCACCGACCAACAGCGAAATCGCCAGCCTCGGCAGCAGACTGTAGTGGAAAACCATCTGTTTAATGGCATCGATATCCGGTGACCAGATAGCCTGTTGCCACTGGTTGCGCGGTAGCGCAACGGAGAAGTTAACCCATGTGAGCCAGCAGGCAGCAACAAACAGAACCGTCAGCAGGAGAATGGGGAACAGCGCGATACGTTTACTCACGCTTTGCCTCCCAGCGCATTATCCAGAATGCGGGCAAAATGCATGGCTGATAGCGTTGCGCCATAGAACCAGACGGCCGGCACGCGCTGAAAACGTCCGCTGCGAACAAAGGGCATCGCCTGCCACAACGGCGTAGACATCAGTGCAGCCATCTCTTTATCGTTGCCGTGATCAAAGCACAATACATCGACATCCTGAAAAGCAGCCAGACGGTCAATACTCACGGCAGTGCTGCCCCAAAAGTTTGTCTCTCCCTGCCAGGCGTTGGGGATCCCATATTCGTCCAGCACGTCCTGAAACAGGCTGTTTGGGCCAAACACCAGCATATGCCGCGAATCAAGCAGAGAGGTGAGAAGCACAGGGCGCGCGCCGCGTTGAATGAAGCGCGGCTTCAGGCTGGCAATAAAATGATCGTACTCAGTCAGATGGCGTTCAGCAGAGTCCTGCAGATTAAACAATTGCGCCATTTCCTGCAGCGATTGTCGCGCAACGATCAGCGGTTTTTTACCGTCGCTGAAGTTAAATCCCCGACCAGGTGCAATACGCGCCAGCTTTTCCGGGGAAGGACCATAGCCTGCCGACCAGAGCAAAAACGAGGGTTTCATTTCGGTCAGCAGTTCGAGATTGGGTTCCGTGCGTAGCCCGACATCAATCACCGAGTCCGGTAGAGGTGGCTCACTGACCCACAGCTTGTAGTTAGGGATATCCGCAATGCCATACGGCGTAATACCCAGCGCCAGCAACAGCTCTACCGGCAGCCATTCCAGCGCCACAATACGCTGCGGATCAATCGCCGCGGCGGACGCCGTATTCATCCGCCACAGCAGCGGCGAGAGAGCCATCGCCGTAAGCAGACGCCGACGGGTAATATGATGTAATTCAATCATTAATAGACAAAACTCACGGGTGCGGCACCGGCCGGATGCGGCAAAATGCCCATCGGGATACCGTAAATCTGTTCCAGAGTTTCACTGCGCATCAGTTCAGCAGGCGTTCCTTGCGCAATCATTTCACCACCGCGCAGCGCAACTAAGTAATCGCAGTAGCGGGCCGCCATGTTGATGTCATGCAGCACCGCAATCACCGTTAGCCCACGCTGCTGGCTTAAGCGATGCACCAGCGCCAGCACGTCAACCTGATGAGCGATATCCAGCGCGGAAGTCGGCTCATCAAGCAGCAGACAGCGGCTGTCCTGCGCCACCAGCATGGCAATCCACGCACGCTGGCGTTCTCCGCCGGACAGGCTATCCACCAGGCGGTGCGCCAGCGGTTTTAAGCCGACCAACGAAATAGCTTCTTCTACTTTCTCTCTGTCGGCAACGCCAAAACGTCCCAGCGCCCCGTGCCACGGATAGCGGCCAATCGCCACCAGTTCACGCACCGTCATCCCTTCGGCCTGCGGCAACTGCTGCGGCAGATAGGCGACCTTGCGGGCAAACGCTTTACTGCTCCAGTTCTCCAGCGGCTGTTCGTCGAGCAGGATTTCACCTTCCGACGGCGGCTGATGACGTCCCAGCATTTTCAATAACGTCGATTTTCCGGACCCGTTGTGGCCGATAAGGCCGGTTACTTTCCCCACCGGAAAAGTTAATGAGAGAGGATGCAACAGCGTGCGGCCAGGCACACGAAAGGAGACATTACGCAACGCGAAAGTGGTGTCGGGATGGGATCTGTTTTCCTGCATAGCAGCCAACTTGTAAAACGGGCACGCAAAGCGTGCCCAAAAAGAAATTAGAAACGGAAGGTTGCGGTTGCAACGACCTGACGTTCTGCGCCCCAGAAGCAGCCATAGGTATTGAAGCAGCTGGCGACGTACTCACGGTCAAACAGGTTGTTCACATGCAGCGCCACGTTGGAACCCGCCATGCCGACGCGCGCCAGATCGTAACGTACTAACGCATCCACCAGCGTATAGCTTCCCACTTTGAAGGAGTTTGCCGGATCGCCATAGCTGGAGCCAGTATAACGAACCCCCGTACCCAACGTCAGCCCGGAAAGCGCGCCGTCATAAAGGGTGTAATCCCCCCACAGTGATGCCATATGTTTTGGCACCTGAGCAGGCGTGTTGCCTTTGTAGTTGGTGTCGGTGGTGTACTCCGCATCGGTATAGGTATAAGAACCGACCACGTTAACGCTGGCTGACAGCGCCGCTTTCGCTTCAATTTCCACACCACGTGAGCGAATTTCACCGCCTTCAACTGACCAGAATGATCCGTTCGGGTCGGCCATCAGGTTGTTGGTTTTGGTCAACTGGTAAACAGCACCGGTGATCACGATCGGACGATCGCTCGGCACATACTTCACGCCCGCTTCGTACTGCTTACCTTTAGATGGAGTAAAGATATTACCGCTTTCCCCGACCTGAGAACTAGGTTCAAACGATTCGCTGTAGCTGAAATACGGAGTCACACCGTTGTCGAACAGGTAGTTAACACCGCCACGCCAGGTGAACTGTCTGTCATCACGGGAATCAAGCACGCCAGAAACACGGTTCAGTGAGTCCTGCTTAGCCCAGTCGTAACGACCGCCCAGAGTGACCAGCACCTTATCCCACTGCATCTGATCCTGAGCGTACAGGCCCGTTTGTTCCTGTTTATTCAGAACACGGTAGGGAGCGCCCGGTCCAGTATGTGCCCCAAAATCAAAGTCGCTGCGATCAAGGTTATAAATATCTGAAGGCGCTACAGAACCAGCCCAACCAAACCAGGAGTTGATATCGTTACGCATCCGCATATAGTCAACGCCGGTCAGCAATGTGTGATCCACGGAACCGGTAGCGAATTTGCTCTGCAACTGGGTATCAACAGCGAAGTTCTGCAATTTCTCATTATCGTCAACATACTGACGAGTCAGCGTGTGAGCCCACTCGGACTGAGGAACGCTGGCGCAAGGACTGTTAGCCGGATCCTTTGTATAGAGCGGATCAGAGCACATACCGTAGCCATACACGCTGTTCTGCGAAACCTTGTTTTGCGCGTAACGCAGGTTCTGACGCACGGTAAAGGTGTCGTTAAATTCGTGGTCGAAGCTGTAGCCCACCATCTTCTCGTTACGAGAGTAGGTATTGTTGTTCGCACCTTCGTTGAAATCGGTAGGCAGACGCTTGCCGTTCGGCAGCTCAGTCACCGTCCCCTCTTTCGGCAACCAGCCGTAATAGCCAGTTTCTGGCTCGTTCTGGAAGTAGGAGAGGAAGGTGAAGTTCGTTTTATCATCCGGACGCCATGTGAAAGATGGCGCGATGGCGTAGCGTTGTTCTTCCGCGCCCTGCTGCTGCGCATTCGCGGAACGCGCCAGGCCGGTCAGGCGGTATGAGTACACACCATCGTCATCCAGCGCATCGCTGAAGTCAAAACCGGTCTGGAACAGGCTGTCAGTGCCCATCTTGAACTGAATTTCTTTTAATGGCTCTGTGGTCGGGCGTTTGCTGACCATGTTCAACAAGCCGCCAGGGTTACTCTTTCCGTAAAGAACGGAAACCGGACCGCGCATCACTTCAGCGCGTTCCAGCATATACGGGTCGATTACCGCATCGTTGTAGAAGTTACCCTGCATCTTCAGGCCATTCAGATAGTTATTCTGACTTTGGCCGTCGGCGGCAAATCCGCGAATAATCAGGTAGTCATAGGTGTTAGACGCGCCGCGGGTACCTACGGCTACGCCAGGCGTGTAGCTGAGCGCCTCTTTAACTGATTTCGGCTGATGCAACGCCATCTCTTCGGCGGTGACCACTGAAATAGACTGAGGAACTTTTTGAATCGGGGTGTCGGTTTTGGTCGCCGTAGCAGACTGTCGTGCGGCGATGGTTGCCGCTGGCCCCCATGCGCTTTCTTGTGCGGCAGGTGCAGCAGTTACGGTGATGGTTTCTTCTTTCGGGTCAACCGCCGCCTGTGCATAGACAGACATGCCGCTAACCGCTGTGGCTACCACTACTGCGATTTTACGCAGCGATGAACTTGGCTGAGCAGTTTTAAGACGCGCCATTGGTATTTCTCTGATGAAAGTGAATGATAACGTAAACGAGAATTATTATTATAACGGCAGCATAATATTCGAAACTCTGGCGAGATAGCAAGCAATACGCGTCCCTACTAAAACTGAGGGGTTAAGAAATAACCAGATGAAAAGAAAGGGTTAATAAATTAGGCTGGAATGTTATTCGGCCCTGAGAATGGACCAAAGAAGAAAAACCCGCCGAAGCGGGTTTTGAGCAATATCAGTTACTGCCGAACATATCCTTTATCCAGCCAGCGACACCGTCGCTATCTTTCTTTTCCTGCTGCGCCGGTTGTTGCTGCTGCTGTTGAGGCTGCTGCTGCGGTGTTGACTGATCGAACGGATTCCCGGTCGGCTGTTGCATCATTTCACCTTGCTGACACAGCGAATCAGGATCGGTAGTCCATACCGGAAGCGTACGCATCCCCCCGCTACAAACGAAGTTACCGTCGTAGTCCACGCCCATATCCACCACATCTTCCGGCGGCGTCAGCACCAGCGGTGTTGGCGTCTGGTTGGCAAGATAACGCTGATAAATCGACATCGCACCGCTGGCACCGTACAGCTTGGTTGGCTGGTTGTTATCACGGCCCACCCAGGTGATGGTTACCTGGCTGCCGTCGATCCCGGCAAACCAGGTATCCACGTTGTTGTTAGTGGTCCCGGTTTTCCCTGCCAGATGAAGCCCAGGATATTTCGCGCCAAGCTGACGCCCCGTACCACGCTGAACCACCTGCTGCATGGTCCACAGCGTCATATACGCCGCCTGCGCCGGAACGGCACGCTCGGCCTGCGGGAAGCTCTGATACAGCACCGTACCATCTTCGGCAATCACCGAACGCAGCGCCGACAGCGGCGCACGGTTCCCGCCGCTGGCGATAGTCTGGAACGCCTGCGCCACTTCGATCGGCGTCAGGTTCAACGCCCCCAGCAGCATGGCTGGAACCGGGTTAAGCTGATCTTTCGGCGCGCCCAGCTTCAGCCAGGTATCGGTGACGGCAGGCAGGCCCAGCGCCATCCCCAGATTTACCGTTGGCACGTTCATTGAGCGCGTTAACGCATCCACCAGCATCACTTTTCCGCTTTCGCTATAGCGACGGTCATCGTTCTGCGGCGACCACACCTGGCCGTTAGGCTGGCGCAGCGCAATCGGGGCATCGGCAATCCAAGTATTTAGACGATACAGCTTCGGCTGGCTGAGCGCGGTCAGATAGGTCGCTGGTTTAGCCAAAGAACCAATCGAACGACGTGCCTGCATCGCACGGTTATAACCAGCGAACTGCGGTTCTGCCCCACCAACCATGGCACGCACTTCGCCGCTAAAGCGGTCGACCACCACAATCGCGGTTTCCAGATCGCTCAGCTTACGTTGTTTCTTCAGCACCGGAATACCTTCCACCGCCGCTTTTTCTGCAGCATCCTGCGCCACGGAATCAAAGGTGGTGAAAATCTTCACGCCGGAGAGGTCTTTAACTTTATCGCCCAGCTTTGCCTGTAGCTCCTGGCGCACCATCTGCATAAAGGCGGGCTGCGGTGAGATCACCCCACCACGCGGCTGTACGCCTAACGGACGCGCGCTCAGCATGTCATACAGATCCTGGTCGATAATCTGCTGCTGTTGTAGTAAACGCAGCACCAGGTTACGACGCTCCAGTGCCAGCTTCGGGTTACGCCACGGGTTATAGATTGACGCTCCTTTAACCATCCCTACCAGCAGCGCCTGCTGGTCGAGGCTCAGCTCTTCCACCGGACGGCCAAAGTAGTAGAGGCTCGCCAGCGGGAAGCCGCGGATCTCATTGTCACCGCTTTGACCGAGATAGACTTCGTTCATGTACAGCTCAAGAATGCGGTCTTTGCTGTAACGCGCATCCATGATCAGCGCCATATAGGCTTCGTTGGCCTTACGCCAGTAGGAACGTTCGCTGGACAGGAACAGGTTTTTCACCAGTTGCTGGGTCAGCGTACTGGCCCCTTGTACCGTGCGCCCCGCCGTCAGGTTCGCCAGCACCGCGCGGCCAATGGAATAGAGGCTGATACCGTCATGCTCATAGAAGTGACGATCTTCGGTCGCCAGCAGCGTGTCCACCAGCAGATCCGGGAATCCACTGCGCGGGACAAACAGGCGCTGCTCACCGTTAGGCGAAGAAAGCATGGTAATCAGCCGCGGATCGAGACGGAAGAAACCGAACTGGCGGTTGTTATCCATATTCTCGATGGTATCCAGATGGTCGCCATCAAAGGTCAGACGCGCGCGCACCTGTCCTTCTTTACTGTCCGGAAAATCAAACGGACGACGGATCATCTCGATGCTTTTCGCCTGCACGGTGAATTCGCCAGGGCGCGTCATCTTCGTCACCTGACGATACTGCGTAGCCTCCAGCAGTTTCACCATCTCGTTCTTGCCGATCGGCATTTCTGGCTCAAGGTTAACCATACGGCCATATACTGCCGCAGGAAGCTGCCAGACTTTACCATCTATACGGCTGCGAATTTTTTGGTCCAGATAAACGCCGTAAATGGCGATCAGCACCAAAAAAACAATCGACAGTTTTACCAGCAGCCAGAACCAGCCGCGTTTACCACGAGGCTTACGCCCTTTGCCTTTACCCTTACGCGGCATCGGTTCTTCATCCTCATAGTCATCATCATCATAATCGTCGTCATACTCTTCATCTCTGAGTTGACGACGGCTCACCTTTTGTTTCACCGGACGCGAGGGTTTCCCTTTACGTCCAATTGGCTCGCGGTCATTCCCCGCCATGCTTTTTCTCCGCAACATTCAGG
Organism: Citrobacter sp. RHBSTW-01044; assembly: GCF_013781945.1. Classification (NCBI taxonomy): domain Bacteria; kingdom Pseudomonadati; phylum Pseudomonadota; class Gammaproteobacteria; order Enterobacterales; family Enterobacteriaceae; genus Citrobacter; species Citrobacter sp. RHBSTW-01044. The sequence continues at coordinate 3,994,619 of NZ_CP056180.1, forward strand.
CGCAAGGGCCCGATTCTCTGTTCTTCCGTCAGTTAACAGAAGAAGAAATCTCTCAATTTACTGCCGTGTTTATACCGGATGACGGCTTCGCTTTATCCGGCCTACAGTTTCATTACGAATACTTCTTTGTTCGCCGCGTTGGCGCGGTATTCGCCGGATCGTCCGGCCAGACATGTTTGGGATAGCGCCCTTTCATCTCTTTTTGCACCTCACGGTACGATCCCTGCCAGAACGCGCTCAAATCACTCGTTACCTGCAGCGGTCGTTGGGCCGGAGACAGCAGTTCCAGCACCAGCGGCACGCGCCCCTCGGCGATGGTTGGGGTCTTCGCTTCACCAAACATTTCCTGCATCCGAACCGCCAATACCGGAGGGTTATCCTCATGATAGCGAATGGCAATCCGGCTTCCCGTCGGCACAGTGTAATGCGCTGGCAGTTCACTATCCAGACGTTGCAGCATTGACCAATCCAGCAAACCGCGCAACGCCTGACCCACATTTAGCGCTTTTAACGCGCGTAACGAGTGCACACCGCTCATGTGCGGCAGCAGCCAGCTCTCCAGCGTCGCCAGCAGAGAATCCTCATCTACCGCGGGCCAGTTATACTCTGACAACCAGTTTGCCGCACATTGCAGACGCAGGCGAAACTGCTCGGCTTCCGGCGTCCAGTTGAGCACACTTAGCCCTTTATCGCGAATGCCGTTCAACATCGCCAGATGCAACTCCTCTTCCGAGGGTTTGGCCAGCGCCTGTACTTTTACCGTTAGCTTGCCAATGCGCGACCGACGCAATGCTTTTAACGTTCCCTGAGTTTCATCCCATTCGATGGTGTCAGATTGTTGTAGCAGTTCAGGGCATGCCTGTATCAGCACCTCGATATCCAGCGGCAGAGCCAGCAGAATACGCGCATCCGGCGAAGCGCTGCCCTGCAGTAACAGCGGCGCAATCAGCCATTCATGGCGTCCGGAGGCGTCATCGGCATCCAGCATTGCCCCCATGCCATTCGCCAGTTGATAGCGCCCTTCCTGCCCGCGCCGACGCGCGATCCGATCGGCAAACGCCTGCGCCAGTAATGAGGGGAGCAGCGCGCTGTCCGGCTGTCCGCTGCGAACGTTAAGCCGTTTCAGTAATTGTTGACTGCGCTGCTGCCAGGCGGGCTGATTTCGTGAAAACGCTACAGCCAGATCGGTACTGCCACTTCGCGGCGGCTCTTCCAGAATCGCAGCCAGTTTTGCCGCCGTTGCCACTTCATTGTCATTGTTGGCGCTAACCAGCATAGCCGCTAAACGGGGGTCGTTACCCAACGTCGCCATTTTCTGCCCCCTGGCGCTGAGCCTGTCACCCTCAAGCGCCCCCAGCATCTGCAGCAGCCGCTTTGCCGCCTGCAGGTTGATGGCGGGCGGTGTATCCAGCCAGTTCAGTTGCTCAGGGTCGGTGCATCCCCATTGCAGTAACTCCATCAGCAGTCCGGACAGGTCGCTCTGTAAAATCTCCGGTTCTCCCTGTGCCGCCGCTCTTTCCGCCTGCTCTTTGGCAAGTAAATGTAGGCAGATACCGGGTTCCAGACGGCCCGCGCGTCCCGCTCGCTGGGTCATCGAGGCCTGGCTTATGCGTTGGGTAATCAGTCGCGTTAAACCGGTACGCGCATCATAGCGCGCCACGCGCTCCTGGGCGCAGTCCACCACCAGCCGGATGCCTTCGATCGTTAAGCTGGTTTCGGCAATATTGGTCGCCAGCACCACTTTGCGCTTGCCTTGCGGAGCGGGCAAAATCGCCTGACGCTGCTCGGCAAGCGTCAGCGCGCCGTACAGTGGGCACAACAACACATCGCTGCCCACACGCGTTGCCAGTTGCTCCTGCACGCGCTGGATTTCCCCTACACCCGGTAAAAACAGCAGCAGCGACCCGCTTTCATGGCGCAGGAGTTCTGCCGTCGCTATCGCTACCGCTTCAGCAAAACGCAGATGCGCCGCCAACGGCTGATATCGTCGCTCAACGGGAAAAGCGCGGCCTTCAGAAACGATCGTCGGCGCATCAGGCAACATCTGCTGCAAACGCCCGTTGTCCAAAGTGGCAGACATGATCAACAGTTTCAGATCGTCACGCAGCCCTTGCTGCACATCCAGCAACAGCGCCAGCGCCAGGTCGGCCTGCAAACTCCGCTCGTGAAATTCGTCGAGGATGATCAGCCCAACGCCCGTCAATTCGGGGTCGCGCTGGATCATGCGCGTCAGAACCCCCTCCGTCACCACCTCAAGGCGGGTCTGCGGCCCTACGCAGCTTTGCGCACGCATGCGATACCCCACGGTCTCGCCAGGCTTTTCATTCAGCAATTCCGCCAACCGCTGCGCCACATTGCGTGCTGCCAGACGCCGCGGCTCCAGCAAAATAATCCGTCCCTTGATACCGCGATGTTCAAGGAGTCGCAACGGCAGCCAGGTTGATTTCCCGGCACCGGTCGGCGCCGTCAGCAAAACCTGCGACGAGGCATCAAGGGCGGTAAGTAGTTCAGGCACTACGGCGGCAACGGGCAACGACGTCACAAATGACTCCAGAGGGTTAACATTCTTCGCGCTGCATTGTAGCATCGCGTTAATTCATAACCGAGTATCCATCATGTCTGAGCCAAAAAGGCTGTTCTTTGCGATTGAATTGCCTGGCGAGGTTCGGGAGCAGTTAATCCACTGGCGGGCCGCGCAGTTCCCCCCTGAAGCGGGTCGTCCCGTCGCCGCCGATAATCTGCATCTGACGCTCGCCTTTTTGGGCGACGTCAGCGCTGAGAAGCAGCATGCGTTAACGCAGCTTGCAGGGCGTATTCGCCAGCCGGGTTTTACGCTCAAACTCGACGATGCCGGGCAATGGCTGCGCTCGCGAGTCGTGTGGTTGGGAATGCGTCAGCCGCCGCGCGGGCTGCTGCAGTTGGCGAACATGTTGCGGGCACAAGCCGCACGCAGTGGGTGCCACCAGAGCCCGCAGCCGTTTCACCCGCATATCACGCTGCTGCGTGACGCCGGTCACGCGGTATCTATCCCTCCGCCAGGGTTTGGCTGGTCGTTTCCGGTAACAGAGTTTGGGCTTTATTCCTCCTCATTCATGCGAGGACGCACGCGTTACACGCAGTTGCAACGCTGGACGCTGACTGAATAATCAAAGGAACTGTTCATGCAATTTTCTCCACCTTTACAACCTGCAACGCTCATTCAACGCTATAAGCGTTTTTTAGCGGATGTGATCACACCGGATGGCACAACGTTAACGCTACACTGCCCCAATACGGGAGCCATGACCGGCTGCGCAACGCCGGGAGATACAGTTTGGTATTCGACATCAGAAAATACTAAACGAAAATATCCACATACCTGGGAATTAACGCAAACCCAATCCGGTGCACTTATTTGTGTTAACACGCTGTGGGCCAATAGATTAACGAAAGAGGCTATTCAGCGTTCGTTAATTTCGGAAGTTTCAGACTACAGCACCTTGAAAAGTGAAGTAAAATACGGCGCCGAAGGGAGCCGCATCGACTTTTTGTTACAGGCGGATTCCCGACCTGACTGCTATATTGAAGTGAAATCAGTCACGTTGGCGGAAAAAGATCAGGGTTATTTTCCCGATGCCATCACTGAACGAGGTCAGAAACATCTTCGGGAATTGATGAGCGTAGCGGCCGAAGGCAAGCGCGCGGTGATATTTTTCGCGGTGTTGCATTCAGCCATTACACGGTTTTCACCCGCGCGCCATATCGATGCAAAATATGCGCAATTATTAGTTGAAGCACAGCTTAAGGGGGTAGAAATTCTGGTTTATAAAGCGGAACTTTCTGCCCATGGTATGACTCTTAAAGAGCCGTTGCCCATTACCTTGTAATGGTGTAAATATTCGGTTAATTAGTATTCTGGGCGCGTGGGCAAATACGCTTTTCCTCACAGGGTTGTCAAGTGTTACGTTTAGATAATTGCTATCCGGAAAAGCATCTGCTATTTATAGCGACCTGATTTTTCCCCCGAACATGGGGATCGATAGTGCGTGTTAAGGAGAAGCAACATGCAAGAAGGGCAAAACCGTAAAACATCGTCCCTGAGTATTCTCGCCATCGCTGGGGTGGAGCCGTACCAGGAGAAACCGGGCGAAGAGTATATGAACGAAGCCCAGCTGTCGCACTTCAGGCGTATTCTTGAGGCATGGCGTAATCAACTTAGGGATGAAGTTGATCGCACCGTATCTCATATGCAAGACGAAGCGGCTAACTTCCCTGATCCGGTGGACCGCGCCGCACAGGAAGAAGAATTCAGCCTTGAGCTGCGTAACCGTGATCGTGAGCGCAAACTGATCAAAAAGATCGAGAAGACGCTGAAGAAAGTAGAAGACGAAGATTTCGGCTACTGCGAATCATGCGGCGTAGAAATTGGTATTCGCCGTCTGGAAGCGCGTCCGACAGCCGATCTGTGCATCGACTGTAAAACGCTGGCAGAAATCCGCGAAAAACAAATGGCAGGTTAATTCCGGTCATTTTTACCACGTTTACTACAGGCGGGAGCTTCTCCCGCCTTATTATTTGTTAGCCCGCAAAATGAGCGATTCACATTATATTGGCCGCTTCGCCCCTTCCCCCTCTGGCGAACTCCATTTTGGTTCACTGATTGCCGCCCTCGGGAGTTACCTGCAGGCCCGTGCTCGTCGCGGAATCTGGCGGGTACGCATTGAAGATATTGACCCCCCTCGTGAAGTTCCCGGTGCTGCAGACACGATTCTGCGTCAGCTGGAACATTACGGGCTGCACTGGGATGGCGATATTTTATGGCAATCCCAGCGTCATGACGCCTACCGCGAGGCGCTGGCCTGGCTGCATCTGCAGGATCTAAGCTATTACTGCACCTGTACACGCGCGCGTATACAAAGCGTCGGCGGAATTTACGACGGTCATTGCCGTGAGCTACGCCACGGGCCTGAACAGGCGGCGGTCCGCATTAAGCAACGCCATCCGGTGATGCAGTTTACGGACCAACTGCGCGGTGTGATTCAGGCTGATCCGCGGCTTGCAAAGGAAGATTTTATTATTCACCGTCGCGACGGGCTGTTTGCCTATAACCTCGCGGTGGTGGTAGACGACCACTTCCAGGGCGTGACGGAAATTGTGCGCGGTGCCGATCTTATCGAACCGACGGTACGGCAAATTTCGTTGTATCAACAGTTCGGCTGGCAAGCGCCGGACTATATTCATCTGCCGCTGGCGCTCAACGAACAAGGCGCTAAACTTTCAAAACAAAATCATGCACCTGCACTGCCGCAAGGCGATCCACGCCCGGTGATTGTTGCTGCGCTTCGCTTTCTCGGCCAGCACTCCGATATCCCGTGGCAGGAGATGCGCGTGGATCAGATTCTCACGTTTGCCATTGAAAACTGGAGTCTGACAGCGGTGCCAGAATCGGCGATCGTAAATCCGCCATTCTCAAATGCATCATGCTGAGCTATGATTAGCCGCTATTTTTACACAGCAACACTTGTTCTGATTGAAGTTTGACACTACCGAGGTGCACTATTTTTACCCGAGTCGCTAATTTTTGCCGCAAGGTGCTAAGCCGCGAGGAGCGCGAGGCCGAGCTCGCCGTCGCCCGTCCACATATGACGGTAATCCCGCGTGAGCAGCACTCTATCTCCCGCAAAGATATCAGTGAAAATGCCCTGAAGGTAATGTACAGGCTCAATAAGGCCGGATACGAGGCATGGCTGGTTGGCGGAGGCGTACGCGATCTTTTGCTGGGCAAAAAGCCGAAAGATTTTGATGTCACGACTAACGCCACGCCAGATCAGGTACGAAAACTGTTTCGTAACTGTCGTCTGGTTGGTCGCCGTTTCCGTCTGGCCCATGTCATGTTTGGCCCGGAAATTATCGAAGTGGCAACTTTCCGTGGTCATCATGAAGGCAGCGAGTCCGATCGCACAACCTCACAGCGCGGACAAAACGGTATGCTGCTGCGCGACAACATCTTCGGCTCCATCGAAGAAGATGCCCAGCGTCGCGACTTCACGATTAACAGCCTGTATTACAGCGTGGCCGATTTCACCGTGCGTGATTACGTTGGTGGCATGCAGGATCTCGAAGAGGGCATCGTTCGCCTGATCGGTAATCCGGAAACGCGCTACCGCGAAGACCCTGTACGTATGCTGCGGGCCGTGCGCTTTGCCGCCAAGCTCGACATGCGTATCAGCCCGGAAACCGCTGAACCAATCCCGCGTCTGGCAACACTGCTTAACGATATTCCCCCCGCACGCCTGTTTGAAGAAGCACTCAAACTGTTACAGGCGGGCTATGGGTATGAAACCTATAAAAAACTGCGTGAGTACAGCCTGTTCCAGCCGCTGTTCCCCACCATTACGCGCTATTTCACCGAAGACGGTGACAGCCCAATGGAACGCATCATCGCTCAGGTGCTGAAGAATACCGATAACCGCATCCACAATGATATGCGCGTTAACCCGGCGTTCTTGTTCGCCGCCATGTTCTGGTATCCGTTACTGGAAGCTGCGCAGAAAATTGCCCAGGAAAGCGGTCTGGCTTACTACGATGCCTTCGCACTGGCGATGAACGACGTACTGGATGAAGCCTGCCGCTCGCTGGCGATCCCGAAACGTCTGACCTCGCTGACCCGTGATATCTGGCAGTTGCAGCTACGCATGTCTCGACGCCAGGGCAAACGCGCCTGGAAGCTGATGGAGCATCCGAAGTTCCGCGCCGCTTACGATCTGCTGGCCCTGCGTGCCGAAGTGGAAAACAACGCTGAGCTGCAGCGTCTGGCGCAGTGGTGGGGAGAATTCCAGGTTTCAGCACCGCCGGAACAAAAAGGCATGCTCAACGAACTCGACGAAGAACCAGAACGCCGTCGTCATCGTCGCCCGCGTAAACGCGCCCCGCGCCGTGAAGGTTCCGCGTGACCATCGCCTATATCGCTCTCGGCAGTAATCTGGCCTCTCCTCTGGAGCAGGTTAATGCTGCCGTAAAAGCGATTGGCGACATTCCCGACAGCCGTATCGTCGCTGTTTCCTCCTTTTACCGCACACCGCCATTAGGCCCACAGGATCAGCCAGATTACCTGAACGCTGCCGTGGCGCTGGAAACCACTCTCGCTCCCGAAGAATTGCTTAATCATACCCAACGCATTGAGCTGCAACAGGGACGCGTACGTAAAGCCGAACGCTGGGGGCCGCGCACTCTGGACCTCGATATTATGCTGTTTGGCAATGAAGTGATTAACACCGAACGTCTGACCGTGCCGCACTACGACATGAAAAACCGTGGTTTTATGCTGTGGCCGCTCGCTGAAATTGCACCTGAGCTTATCTTCCCGGAGGGTATCAGCCTGCATCAGCACCTCACCCATCTTGGTGCCGCAAAACCTGCACACTGGTAAAGTATCCCCTCCCCTTCAGCGTTTACTGCTTTAGTGCCAAACGGTTGCTTAAAACAATTGCCCCCCTGAATGTGACTGTTAGAATGCCGATAAATATGACTTTCATCATCAGGAAATGTTATGAAACCCACCACCATTTCACTGCTGCAGAAATGCAAGCAAGAGAAAAAACGCTTCGCGACCATTACAGCCTACGACTACAGCTTCGCTAAGTTATTTGCCGACGAAGGCATTAATGTGATGCTGGTTGGCGACTCACTGGGCATGACGATTCAGGGGCATGACTCCACCCTACCGGTTACCGTTGAAGATATTGCTTACCACACTCGTGCCGTACGTCGTGGCGCTCCCAACTGTCTGCTGCTCTCCGACCTGCCATTTATGGCTTACGCCACGCCGGAACAAGCATTTGAAAACGCCGCTGTGGTGATGCGGGCGGGCGCTAATATGGTCAAAATTGAAGGCGGCGCCTGGCTGGTGGATACGGTAAAAATGCTCACCGAACGCGCCGTACCGGTTTGCGGTCATCTGGGATTAACACCGCAGTCGGTGAATATTTTCGGCGGCTATAAAATTCAGGGCCGCGGCGACGCCGGGCAGGTATTGCTGGATGACGCGCTGGCCTTAGAAGCCGCTGGCGCTCAGTTGCTGGTGCTGGAGTGCGTGCCGGTTGAGCTGGCGAAGCGCGTCACCGAAGCGCTGTCGATTCCGGTTATCGGAATCGGCGCTGGTAACGTCACCGATGGACAAATCCTCGTCATGCACGATGCCTTTGGTATTACCGGTGGCCACATCCCGAAATTTGCGAAGAATTTCCTCAATGAAGCAGGCGACATGCGCGCCGCAGTGCGGCAGTATATGGCTGAAGTGGAGTCCGGCGTTTATCCGGGCGAAGAACACAGTTTCCACTAATTTTTCAGGCCATATATCGGCCTGAAAAGCGTAGCGCCATCAGGCGGTTCGCTGCATGTTGCCGGATGGCGGCGTAAACGCCTTATCCGGCCTACGGTTCCTCAGGCAACTCAAGGAGTCTTGTCGTGTTAATCATTGAAACCCTGCCGCTGCTGCGCCAGCATATTCGTCGTCTGCGTCAGGAAGGCAAACGCGTCGCTCTGGTTCCCACCATGGGCAACCTGCACGACGGCCATATGAAGCTGGTCGATGAGGCAAAAGCGCGGGCTGATGTGGTGATCGTTAGCATTTTCGTCAACCCGATGCAGTTTGACCGACCGGACGATCTGGTGCGCTATCCGCGCACGCTGCAGGAAGATTGTGAAAAGCTGAACAAGCGTAAAGTCGATTACGTTTTTGCGCCTGCCGTTGAGGAAATCTACCCGCAGGGGCTGGAAGGCCAGACGTTTGTTGAAGTTCCCGGTCTCTCCACCATGCTGGAAGGCGCCAGCCGTCCAGGCCATTTCCGTGGCGTTTCCACTATCGTCAGCAAGCTGTTTAACCTGATCCAGCCAGATATCGCCTGCTTTGGCGAGAAAGATTTCCAGCAGCTCGCACTGATCCGCAAAATGGTGGCGGATCTGGGTTATGACATTGAGATCGTTGGCGTGCCGATTATTCGCGCCAAAGACGGTCTGGCGCTTAGCTCACGTAACGGCTATCTGACCGCAGAGCAGCGAAAAATTGCGCCGGGTCTGCACAAAGTGATGAACGGCATCGCTGAAAAGCTGCTTGCTGGACATCGTGACCAGGAAGAGATTATTGCCATTGCCGAGCAGGAACTGAATGAAAAAGGCTTCCGTGCCGACGATATTCAGATTCGTGATGCCGACACGCTGCTGGAGCTGACGGAAACCAGTAAACGCGCGGTGATTCTGGCCGCCGCCTGGCTGGGTCAGGCACGTCTGATCGATAATCAAAGCGTTACATTAGCCCAGTAGACAGGGGTTAAAAATCAGGCAATACTGCCTGAGAATTTCTCAAAGCAGGCCAGTAGTGCCTGCTTAGCCAAGGTAAACGACAGGGTATAGAAGTTATGATTCGCACCATGCTGCAAGGCAAGCTCCACCGCGTAAAAGTCACGCAGGCGGACCTGCACTACGAAGGCTCCTGCGCCATCGACCAGGATTTCCTCGATGCCTCTGGTATTCTGGAAAACGAAGCTATTGATATCTGGAACGTGACCAACGGTAAACGTTTCTCAACCTATGCGATTGCGGCTGAACGCGGCTCCAGAATCATCTCGGTGAACGGCGCAGCGGCGCACTGTGCTGAAGTCGGCGACATTGTGATTATCGCCAGCTTCGTCACCATGTCTGATGAAGAAGCCCGCACCTGGCGTCCGAAAGTGGCCTACTTTGAAGGCGACAACGAAATGAAGCGCACCGCGAAAGCCATTCCGGTACAGGTTGCCTGACAGCCCTTACCCCTGCGGCTGATTACTTATCAGCCGCGACATCGTCTCCAGCGAATCCGTTCTTAAAATATAAAGTCTTTTCAATAAGAACGGATTATCCCCCGGTTTAACCTTCCCTCTCACCGTGGTGACCGCCATGTGGAATCCCGCGTCGCCTGCCGCTTTTACTGCCGTGGCGTTATAGCCGCCAAACGGATACGAAAGATAAAGAACGTGAGGGTTAAACTGAGACAACGCCCGACGCGAACGGGCGAAATCAAACAGAATATTATGATAGCTGCGACTCAGCAGGATTGGCCGGTGATTCGCATCAACCCGATGTAAAAAATGGGTATGCGACTGGAAGTCGAACACGTCCCTGATCTCATTCAGTTCCGCGATGCTCATAAACTGCAGTGATTTCGGATCCCACTTCTGCGAGTGGCGCTTGATACGTGAGGAGATAATAAACGCCGTTGCCTTCATGCCGTGCTGCTTCAGAATCGGGTAAGCATAACGACTCACCGACTTCAGACCATCATCAAAAGTCAGCACCACCGCCCGCGCCGGGAGATTCATATTGTTGCGAACATAGCCTTCCAGTTGGTACATCGTCAACGTGGTGTAGCCGCGGTCCTGTAGCCAGGCCATCTGGTTGCTGAAGGCGCGTACGGAGGTTGTCGTGGAGGTGTGGCGAAAACGGGTATTCTCTTCATCGCGCAGAATATGGTGATAGGTTAACACCGGGATACCGTTGTCTTCCTGCGCATCCAGAGCGCTGATATAGGCCAGTCTGCCGCCAATACGGATCTGGTACCAGGTTTGGTTGAGACGGTCTTTAAGCTTGCTGATAACCGGATAACGCAGATTATCCGCCAGCACGCCAAACGGGGCGCTACCAACATCCGGAGCGTTATAAACCGGCGTATCTTTCCAGGTGATCAGGCTTTGGTTGCTGAGGGGTTTATTGAGATCGCCCAGACCATCGTCGACTTTCTGCCGCCCCTGCACAGGCTCCAGATGCCCTTTATCAATAAACCCGGTACCAAAACCAAAGGTAAATTCGTAATAGTCTGCCGCAATTGGCTCAACGGCGAGGATCTGCCCGGCGCGAATATTTCCTACCGTCACCATCTTGTTGCCAATCTGCGCCCACACGGCGGCCGCTTCGGTGGTTTGCATGTAGCGAGCAGGCAAAGCCGCAGCTATGCTGCCAGAAAACAGGAGCAATAAAACAAGCAGAACGCGCATCACCATATGAGATAACCGAGGCGAGAAACCCCGGCTATTGTAGCAAAAGCACCATCAATACCAATGATTAATACTCATACAAATCATGCTTCAACACGAAGGGGGGATTTTTCTGTTGTTGATGCCAGAGGCTAGAGACTTCGGGCCCGCCAAGCGCAACGATGCTATCACGAAACGCAGAACTGCTCATCGATTCCCGCGACGAAAGCATTCGCTCAAGCAATGGATAACTGATACCTGAAATCACTTCACACTGGGGATGTTTATGGCTCATTAACGAAGCCACGCGGTAAGGCGCGGCCCCGGCCATATCCGTCAGGAATATCACACCCTCGCCAGAGTCTGTAGCATGCAGGGCATGGCACATCATGCGGCTTAGCATATTCGAGCTAAGCCCACGCCAAAAACTCACCGCCTGGCATTGAACCAACGGGCCGTACTTTTTCTCCAGACGATGCAGCATATCCTGTGCCTTATCATCATGACAGGTAATTACCCAACCTAGCATTGCCTACCTCCTTAGCAGGCAAGTAGTTTATCAGGGTGATAAATCCGTAATGGTGATAAGCATCAAAAGTCTTCCTCTCCCGGGCAAGGAGAGGAAGAAAGACTTAGCTGCGCAGGCCGCGTCCGCGCTGAATCAGGTACCAGCACAGCAAATAAAACGCCGCGATAAACACCACCAGCACGCCAAAGGTCGTGACCAGCGGAACATCGTGGATCCCCAGGAAGCCGTAACGGAAACCGCTAATCATGTAGACAATCGGGTTCAGATGGGACAGTCCCTGCCAGAACGGCGGCAGCAACGTTAACGAATAGAAAACGCCGCCCAGATAGGTCAGCGGAGTCAGCACGAAGGTTGGGATCAGGCTGATATCGTCAAAGGTTTTAGCGAAAACCGCGTTCAACAGACCGGCCAGCGAAAACAGCACCGCTGTTAACACCAGCGTAAGCGCCACAAAGACCCAGGAATGCACCTGGAACGGCACGAAGAACAGCGAAATCGCTGTTACCAGGATCCCTACGCACAGGCCACGCGCCACGCCGCCGCCAACAAAACCGGCGATGATCACGTGCGTCGGTACCGGAGCGACCAGTAACTCTTCAATGTTGCGTTGAAACTTGGCGCTGAAGAATGACGATGCCACGTTAGCGTACGAGTTGGTAATTACCGCCATCATAATCAGCCCTGGCACGATAAACTGCATGTAGCTAAAACCATGCATTTCGCCGATACGCGAGCCGATCAGGTTACCAAAGATAATAAAATAGAGCGTCATAGTAATGACGGGAGGAACCAGAGTCTGAACCCAGATTCGCATAAAGCGGTGGATCTCTTTCGCCCAGATGCTTTTCAGCGCAACCCAATAAAGCTGCATCATGCGCGATCTCCTTGTTTTTCATGCACCAGAGAAACAAACAGTTCTTCCAGTCGGTTCGCTTTGTTTCGCATACTCAATACCTGAATGCCCTGAGCGCTCAGCTGTGAGAACACGCTGTTGACCCCCTGTTCACGCAGTACTTCCACTTCCAGCGTGGAGGTATCCACCAGCCGGTATTGATAGCCCTCCAGTTTTGGCAGCGGGCTTTTCGGCGCCAGATCGAGAATAAAGGTCTCGGATTTCAGCTTAGAGAGCAGGCTCTTCATCGAGGTGTTTTCCACCAGCTCGCCGTGCTGAATAATGCCGATGTTGCGACACAGCATTTCCGCTTCTTCGAGATAGTGAGTGGTCAGAATAATCGTGGTGCCTTTGTCGTTTAAATCCTTTAAAAAACCCCACATTGAACGACGCAGCTCAATGTCGACCCCCGCCGTCGGTTCATCAAGGATGAGTAATTTAGGCTCGTGCATTAGTGCGCGGGCAATCATCAGACGGCGTTTCATCCCGCCGGAGAGCATGCGCGCGCGCTCGTTACGTTTTTCCCATAAATCGAGCTGCTTTAAATATAATTCGCTGCGTTTGACCGCCTCTTTATACTCAACGCCGTAATAACCCGCCTGGTTGACTACGATCTGCTGCACGGTTTCAAACGGGTTAAAGTTAAACTCCTGCGGTACCAGACCAAGCTGGCGTTTCGCATTAACGGTATCTTTTTCAAGATCGTATCCGAAGACGCTCACCCGCCCAGAGGTTTTATTCACCAGCGAGCTGATTATCCCGATGGTGGTGGACTTGCCTGCGCCATTCGGTCCCAAAAGCGCATAAAAATCCCCCGCTTCGACTTGCAAATCTATTCCGCGTAACGCCTGAACGCCACCGGGATAGGTTTTTTTAAGTTGTTGAAGTTCCAGAGCAATGGTCATGGTTTTTTACTTACCTTACATTCTAATGCTTGATATTTGGTTTTAATAAATCAGGAGTTACCCTATATTAGCGCAACGCAATTCAATTGGTTACAGCCTCCATGAAAGACATAGATACACTCATCAGCAACAACGCGCTATGGTCAAAGATGCTGGTAGAAGAGGATCCCGGATTTTTTGAAACGCTGACTCACGCACAAAATCCGCGCTTTTTATGGATTGGATGTTCCGACAGTCGCGTTCCCGCAGAACGTTTAACCGGTCTTGAGCCGGGTGAATTATTTGTTCACCGTAATGTTGCCAATCTGGTTATTCACACCGACCTGAACTGTCTCTCAGTGGTTCAGTATGCGGTGGATGTGCTGGAAGTGGAACATATTATTATTTGCGGCCACTATGGATGTGGTGGCGTACAGGCGGCTATTGAAAATAAAGAACAGGGGCTGATAGATAACTGGTTACTGCATATTCGCGATATCTGGTTTAAACACAGTTCACTGCTGGGCGAAATGCCGCAGGAACGTCGCATTGACACCCTGTGCGAACTGAATGTAATGGAGCAGGTCTACAACTTGGGCCACTCAACCATCATGCGTTCAGCCTGGAAGCGCGGTCAGAAAGTTACCATTCACGGCTGGGCTTACGGTATTCATGATGGCCTGCTGCGCGATCTGGACGTCACCGCCACCAGTCGCGAGACGCTGGAGCAGCGCTATCGCCAGGGGCTGTCTAACCTCAGCCAGAAACATACCAATCACAAGCAGATACCAACAAGCGGCAGCGACGCTTAAGTCGCTTTTCGGCCTGCGGGGAAGTATCGTGCAGGCCGAATAAGCAAAGCGCCATCAGGCGCTCCCGACATTACTCGTCCAGCAGCACCACTTTGCCAACGTACGGCAAATGGCGATAACGCTGGGCATAGTCAATGCCGTAGCCGACAACAAACTCATCTGGGATAGAGAATCCGATAAACTCAACCGGAACATCCACTTCACGACGGGTAGGTTTGTCCAGCAGCGTACAAATAGCCAGGGATTTCGGCTCGCGCAGGCTCAGAATCTCACGCACTTTGGACAACGTGTTACCGGAGTCGATGATGTCTTCGACAATCAGCACGTCCTTGCCACGAATGTCTTCATCCAGGTCTTTCAGGATTTTAACATCGCGCGTGGTGGACATTCCGCTGCCATAGCTGGAAGCAGTCATGAAATCGACTTCGTGGGAGACATGCACTTCACGGCACAGGTCGGCCATAAACATAAATGAGCCGCGTAACAGACCAACCAGCACCATATCGCTGCCGCTGTCCTTGTAACGTTCGTTAATCTGACGTCCCAGTTCAGCAATACGCGCTTTGATCTCCGCTTCCGGGATCATGACTTCAACAGTATGTTTCATATCTCTAACCATATGATTTAAAAACAAATCACTCAATGCTAACTTTTAATAAGCCAGCATCTAAGCGCAAGGCACGCAGTATACCAGCAAAAGCATTCATACGCGGCATCTGTTGATAAAGTTCATAATGTGACGTTTATCACGCGTTTTAGCTCCTATAATTAACTGCTATTAAAGAAATAACACCTGTGATGGTATTTTTTATGGCAAATAACAACGTACGTTCTCAACGGCTTATCGTGACCCTGAGCGCCCTGTTTGCGGCACTTTGTGGACTATATCTCCTGATTGGTGGAGGCTGGCTGGTCGCCATCGGTGGCTCCTGGTATTACCCGATCGCGGGCCTTGCCATGCTCGGTGTGGCTCTCCTGCTGTGGCGCAGTAACCGCTCCGCCCTTTGGCTGTATGCCGCCCTGCTTCTCGCCACCATGATTTGGGGCGTCTGGGAAGTCGGCTTTGATTTCTGGGCGCTGACGCCGCGTAGCGACATCCTGGTCTTCTTTGGTATCTGGCTTATCCTTCCTTTCGTCTGGCATCGCCTGATTATCCCTTCCAGTGGCGCAGTAGCGGCGCTGGTGGTGGCCCTGCTGATTAGCGGCGGTATACTGACCTGGGCTGGCTTCAACGACCCACAAGAGGTTCACGGCACGCTGAGTGCAGATACCTCTCAGGCCGATGCAATCTCAGCGGTTGCCGACGAGGATTGGCCGGCTTACGGTCGCAATCAGGAAGGTCAACGCTACTCACCGTTAAAACAAATTAACGCTGACAACGTTCATCAGTTGAAAGAAGCCTGGGTATTTCGTACCGGGGATTTAAAACAACCCAACGATCCCGGTGAAATCACCAATGAAGTCACGCCAATAAAAGTGGGGGATACTCTTTATCTGTGTACCGCCCATCAGCGGCTGTTCGCCCTGGATGCGGCCAGCGGGAAAGAGAAGTGGCATTTCGATCCCCAACTCAATACCAATACCAGCTTCCAGCACGTAACCTGTCGCGGCGTTTCTTATCATGAAGCCAGACCGGATACAGCTTCTGCAGAGGTGATGGCCGACTGTCCGCGCCGCATCCTTTTGCCGGTCAATGATGGTCGACTGTTTGCCTTGAATGCCGAGACCGGCAAGCTGTGCGAAACCTTCGCCAATAAAGGTATTTTGAATCTGCAGACCAATATGCCGGATACCTCACCGGGCCTGTACGAACCGACGTCTCCCCCGATAATCACCGATAAAACTATCGTTATTGCCGGGTCGGTAACCGATAACTACTCAACCCGCGAAACATCCGGGGTGATACGTGGTTTTGACGTCAATAACGGCAAGCTTCTGTGGGCGTTTGATCCCGGAGCCAAGGATCCTAATTTCATCCCGTCAGATGAACATACCTTCACCTTTAATTCACCCAACTCCTGGGCGCCTGCGGCCTACGACGCGAAGCTGGATCTGGTGTATCTACCCATGGGCGTTACCACGCCGGATATCTGGGGCGGTAACCGCACACCGGAACAGGAACGTTACGCCAGCGCCATTCTGGCGTTAAATGCCACGACCGGGAAATTGGCCTGGAGCTATCAGACCGTTCACCACGATCTGTGGGATATGGATTTACCGGCACAGCCAACCCTGGCGGATATCAACGTCAATGGAGAGAAAATCCCGGTCATTTATGCCCCGGCAAAAACCGGTAATATCTTTGTGCTCGACCGCCGTAATGGTGAACTGGTGGTGCCTGCCCCGGAAAAACCGGTGCCGCAAGGTGCAGCCAAAGGTGATTATGTCAGCAAAACCCAGCCGTTCTCCGATCTCAGTTTCCGTCCGCAAAAAGATCTCAGTGGTGCGGATATGTGGGGCGCAACCATGTTTGACCAGTTGGCGTGCCGCGTAATGTTCCACCAGCTGCGCTATGAAGGCATTTTTACCCCGCCTTCAGAGCAAGGCACTCTGGTGTTCCCGGGTAACCTCGGCATGTTCGAATGGGGCGGTATTTCCGTTGATCCCAACCGTCAGGTAGCCATTGCCAACCCGATGGCGCTGCCGTTCGTTTCTAAGCTGATCCCACGCGGTCCCGGCAATCCGATGGAGCCGCCGAAAGATGCCAAAGGTACTGGCACGGAGTCAGGTATTCAGCCGCAGTACGGCGTACCGTTCGGCGTAACGCTCAATCCGTTCCTTTCACCATTTGGTCTGCCGTGTAAACAGCCAGCATGGGGCTACATTTCCGCCGTAGATCTGAAAACCAATCAAGTGGTGTGGAAAAAACGCATTGGTACGCCACAGGACAGCATGCCATTCCCAATGCCGGTTCCGGTGCCGTTCAATATGGGGATGCCGATGCTGGGTGGACCTATCTCCACCGCGGGTAACGTGCTGTTTATAGCCGCGACTGCCGATAACTATCTGCGCGCATACAACATGAGCAACGGTGAAAAACTGTGGCAGGGTCGGCTTCCGGCAGGCGGCCAGGCAACGCCGATGACGTATGAAGTTAACGGTAAGCAATATGTGGTGATATCCGCCGGGGGCCACGGCTCATTTGGCACCAAGATGGGCGATTATATTGTGGCATATGCGTTGCCGGACGACGCGAAGTAAAATGGACAACGCCCGCTAATCAGCGGGCGTTTTTTTATTCAAACTTCAGTGACAGTAACGACGCTTTTGCGGCTTCCTGATACTGAGCCACCAGATCTTTGGTCATATTGAAGGAGACCTGCACCGCTTTCTCGTTTTGCGAGGTAATCAGCAGCATATTGAGAATTTCAGTATCCGGCGCTTGAGAACGGAAAGTAATCAGCCACGCTTGATGTCCATCAACCGTGACAGGTTCCGCCTGCGGCTTGAAGTTGGTCAGCATCTTCAGTGTCGCATCCTTTGCCATATCCAACTGAGCGGCAGGCAACGCGTTGCGCCCGGCGGTAATACCTAGAGACGCTTTACCGCGTTCGTCACCGTAAATCACCTGTGGACGGTTTTCAGAAGGGTATTTGATTTTTGCCATTTCGTCCGGCATCGGCGTGAGCGTCTGCGGAATTTCGAGACTTAAATTCAGTTTTGAAATCTGTTGGCGTTCCATCTTCATCGCAGCCTGTGCCGAAACCGCCAGAAGCATAATAAAAGATGCCGTCAATACTTTACGCAAAAGGGTCATGAATACCTCGTGATGAGTGATTAACCTCATCAGTATATGAATGCCTTTACTCGACGATAGAGTAATAATCCGTTTTTGGAATAAACATTTAGCGGATAGCGCCACCGCTATCCGCCGCTGTTTATACGGTAAAACCGAGCATCATCCCGGTATCCTCATGCTCTAACAAATGGCAGTGCGCCATATAGGCATGTTCCTTTGGCGCGTCGTGGTCAAATTTCACCAGCACCTCGCTCACGCCGCCCTCTACCCGCACCGTATCTTTCCATCCCGCGCGGTGCGCAGCAGGCGCTTTGCCATTTTCAGACAGAATACGGAACTGCGTGCCGTGAATGTGGAACGGATGCAGCATCATGTCGCCCTGACCGGAAATCACCCAGCGTTCGTGTTGACCTTTCGCCGCGGCAAACATCGGTTTATTCATATCAAACGCCTGACCATTAATCCGGTTGGCATTATGGAAATCGAATGTTCCATGCTTCATGTTGCCCATGTCACCATGCTGCATATTCCCCATCTCACCGTGGTTCATATTGCCATGCTTCATGTTCCCGTGGCCCATATTGTCATTATTCATATGGCCCATCATCTTGCCATGATCCATACCCGCCATAGCCTGAGCGCCGTACTTCTTCATCAACATTTGCATGCCCATCATGTCGAGCATTGGGTCCATCGATAATTGCAGTTTGCGCACCGTCAGCCCCTCAAGCGATGGCAGCGCCGGCATGGATGTCAGCGTATCCGGCAACGTGCCGGAAGCGGTAATCAGCAGCGGCTGAACGCGCATCACCGGATGCGGCTTATCAAATGGCGCAATCGCCATGCCCATCTGACCCACAGGCAGAGTGACCAGATCAAACGCTTTACCGTCGCTCACATCCACCAGCACTTCAAAGCGTTCGCCCATCAGCATAGGAAGTTCGGTTACTTTTACTGGCTCCGCCAACAGTCCGCCGTCGCTGGCAATAACGTACAAAGGACGATTGTCGCTGGCCGCGATATTCAGTGAGCGTGCGTTACAACCATTTAGCAGACGCAGACGCAGCCAACCGCGCGGTGCAGCATGCTGAGGATAAATCGCCCCATTGGTTAGCAGCGTATCGCCAAACCAGCCGACGGCAGCGGTCATGATGTCCAGTTGATAGTTAACCTGACCATCAGCAGAGAACTGTTTATCCTGAATAATCACCGGCACATCATCAATGCCCCACTGCTTAGGCAGCAGCAGCTTGCGAATCTCTTCATCTTCAATCAGCACCAGTCCGGCCAGGCCCATCGCCACCTGATGACCGGTCTTCCCATGCTGATGCGGGTGGAACCAGCAGGTTGCCGCGCGCTGATCCGGTGTGAAGGTCACAGAACGTTTCCCACCCGCCGGAATAATACCTTGCGGGCCACCGTCGACTTCACCGGGGATTTCCAGCCCGTGCCAGTGCAACGTCGTCTCTTCGGCAAGCTGGTTATGGATATCCACCGTCACCGATTGCCCTTTACTCAGCTTGACCGCCGGCCCGAGCAAACTGCCGTTATATCCCCAGGTCGTGGCTGTTTTGCCTGCAAAACTCGACTGTCCGGCTTGCACGATCAGCTGCATACGGTTAGAGGCATCTGCGGTTAACAGGTCTGGAATGGGTAATGCGGGACGGTCTGCAGCAAATACGCTCCGGCTCCACAGAGGTAACGCTGACGCGACGCCCAGCGCCACGGAGTACTTTAAAAAGTCACGACGTTGCATAATCACTTCCTTATATTCAGCAGCTTAAGCAGGCTATCTTTTAAGCATAACCCTTCCCCTTACGGGAAGGTCAAGTAAACGGCTAATAATAAAGGTCGTCGCTTCGCTCGCAGTGTGCTAACGTTTAAATTCCGTGATGCAGTGGTAGAAGCAATGAAGACGTTTTTCAGAACCGTTTTGTTCGGCAGCCTGATGGCCGTATGCGCAAACAGCTACGCGCTTAGTGAGTCCGAAGCCGAAGATATGGCCGATTTAACGGCAGTTTTTGTTTTTCTGAAAAATGACTGTGGATACCAGAATTTGCCAAATGGGCAGATTCGTCGCGCACTGGTCTTTTTTGCCCAGCAAAACCAGTGGGACCTGAGTAATTACGACACCTTCAATATGAAAGCGTTGGGTGAAGACAGCTACCGCGACCTCAGCGGTATAGGCATCCCAACGGCCAAGAAATGTAAAGCGCTGGCACGTGACTCCCTGAGCCTGTTGGCTTACGTTAAATAGCCGCGCTGCGGAACCAGCAAGCTTCGCTTACTCTTTTACCGGCAACGTCAGCAACACTGATTTTGCCTGGTTTTCCCCTTTAGTGACTCTCAATATCGCCAACCCCAGTTGCCGCCCAACCTCTTCGTGATCGACGGTAAATAGACAACTCGACGACACCACTCGCACAGAAAAATCACTGCTTGCCGTGGCGCACAGCATGTTTTTTTCATTGAGTCCGCACTCGGGTAACGAGGCCAGATAGTGACTCGCCCCCATCAGTAAAAAGTCGTTGATGAAAATAATGAAATCAGGCCGCTCTGGCTGCTGTAGAAATTGCCGCGCGGCCTCTTCACCGGAAGATTCAGCTACGCTGCCAAAGAAAACCAACCCGTCATGGTAATGAATCCCTTGCACCGCCAACGCCTGCAAACAGCCGGTCAAGAACTGACGGCCATGCATACTGTCCGGGCCAAGCGTCGCAATGGCAATACGTTGCGCTCCGAGACGCAGTGCCGCACGCACGCATTGTTTCCCCATCTCCTCATGATGAAAATCGACCCAATTGAAGTTCCCGCCCAGCGAGCGGCTTTGCCCCATCGTCACAAAGGGAAACTTTAGTTCATCAAGCAGAAGGATCCGTTCATCATCAATACGAGTGTCTGTCAGGATAATCGCGTCAGCACGGTTCTGCTCAACAATTTTATGCAGCAGTTGTAGCTCACTTTCGCGATCGGTAGAAATATGGATGACCGGATCGATGGCACTCTCTTTTAAACTAGCCTGTAGCCCCCTGGCGATAGCCATAAAGAACGAGGCGGTATGGATATTGCCATCATCCGCTGCAGGCAGCAGCAGAGCCACGACCCCTGTTTTACCACTACGCAAATAGCGGGCTGATGCATTTGGCCGGTAACCCAGTTTATCCGCCGCTTCCAGTACCTTTTTACGGGTGTGGTTACTGATATCACTTTTATTATTTAGCGCTTTCGAAACCGTCGCTGTCGAAAGATTAAGATACGCCGCCAGCTCTTTTATATTCATATTTATTATGGACTAAACAGCTCTGAACAAGGATATTCCTGCCAATTTAACTGATTAGTTTTTACGTGACAATAAAAAACATTTCGACACGACTTTATTGTGTAGCAACGATCACAATTATGCAGTTACAACCATTGAAATCATTATTTTTCAGATCTAGCATAAAACAATACGAAATCGATTAAGTATTAAAACAAAAAGCCCTGAAAATAATCATACAAACAAAGGTACTTATATCATGACATTAGATAGTACGCTTCCAACTGCGGCCAAAAAACATAAAACGCGCCCCCAAGTCATCTGGATTTGCCTGTTGGCTGCGCTCGCAGGGCTGTTATTTGGCCTGGATATCGGCGTCATTTCCGGCGCACTCCCGCTGATCGCTAAAGAGTATCAACTGCTGGATAGCCAGCAGGAGTGGGTGGTCAGTTCAATGATGGTCGGCGCCGCCGTCGCAACTCTGTGTAGCGGTTTTCTGGCCTATCGCCTGGGCCGTAAATACGCTTTATTAATCGCCGCGGCCTCCTTTTGCTTAGGAGCGATTATTTGTACCTGCGCAGTTGGCCCAGGGATGCTCATCGTCGGACGGCTGATCCTCGGCGTCGGTCTGGGTGTCGCATCTTATGCGACACCACTCTATCTTTCTGAAATAACGCCAAAAAACATTCGCGGTGCAATGATATCAGCCTATCAATTGATGATTGCGCTAGGCATCTTGCTGGTTTTTCTGACCAATACCGCCTTTAGCTACAGCGGCAACTGGCGCGGTATGCTGCTGGTTGTCGCCATCCCTTCACTGGTCTTTCTGTTCGGGGCGCTATTCCTGCCGCGCAGCCCGCGCTGGCTCATGATGCATGGCCGTGAAGAGGAGGCTCGGATAGTGTTAATCCGCCTGCGTAATAGCCGTGAAGAGGTGGAGAATGAGCTTAGCGAAATTAAAGAACAGCTCAACGTTAAGCAACAAGGCTGGAATTTATTCAAAGAAAACAGGAATTTTCGTCGCAGTGTTAGCCTGGGAATTATTTTGCAAATCATGCAGCAGTTCTCTGGCGTAAATGTGATGATGTATTACGCGCCGCGTATATTCCATGAAATTGGCTTCACTTCAACAGCCGAGCAGATGTGGGGCACGGTTATTGTGGGCTTCGTGATGACGCTCGCCACCTTTATTGCCGTCGGCTTCGTCGATCGCTGGGGACGAAAACCAATGCTGTACGCTGGTTTTATCACGATGGGTTTCGCTATGAGCATCGTAGGGACGTTGCTGGGTGGTGATGCGTTATCAGCGCTGGAGAAAGGTATCACGGTTACCATGCTGTTGCTGTTTATCGTCGGCTTCTCCATGTCTGCCGGGCCGCTTATCTGGTTATTGTGCTCTGAGATTCAACCGCTGAAAGGCCGAGAATTTGGTATCACCTGCTCCACTTTTACCTGTCACATCGCCGGGATGATTGTCAGTGCAACCTTCCTATCATTGCTAAATAGTTTAGGTAGCGCCCATACATTTTATTTATATGCGCTACTGAATATTGTCGCCCTCGTGATCATCTATCTTTTTGTGCCTGAAACAAAAAATATTTCACTGGAGCGCATTGAGCAAAACCTGATGGCAGGAAAAAAACTGCGAAATATCGGACAATAATACAAGGGTGCGACAAGATGAGCTTTATAGACTTTAAAGAAGATAACTTTCATATTTCCTTCGAGTTAAATGAAGAACAACAAATTTATATCAGCCAGTTTTTACTTGTCGGAAAGAGTGATGTACAGGGTGCATTCCCTCTTATTCAGGTGCATGTCAGTGGCCATAATCAAAACGATCACCACGCCCGTAAGCATACCGGTAGCGAACCAGGCTCCTCTCTGCGCTATCACGCCCATCGGGAAAGCGAAAATGCGCAGGGGAAAAAACTGGAGATAGATCTACATAGCCCAGCGGTTCACGCCCGCTGGCATCTACAGCATTTTCGTGGGCTACAGGCGGGCCGCGTCTGGTGTGATATCCGTAACGCCAGCGCCGATACTATCGGCCTGGAGTATGTCAGTTCGCTGACGTTGTTCGCCATCGACAGCCTGCCCTGGCAAAAAAATAGCGTCCTGCATCTACCGCATAATAACTGGTACGGCGAAGCACAGTGGAAAAGCGCCACACCACCAGAGCTTGGGCTGGATAAGGTGAATGTCTTCTCCCTTAATCGTATCGCTATCGAAAACACAGGAACCTGGTCCAGTATCGGCTATCTTCCTATGGCGGCATTTGAAGACACGGCGGCAGGAACAACGCTACTCTGGCAAATTGAGCATAACGGTTCATGGCAATGGGAGATCGGTGATTTCCGTAATCGTCTCTATTTGCAGGCTAGCGGGCCAACGGAAAACGAAAATCACTGGTGGAAACAACTACTACCCGGTGAAACCTTTACCTCCGTGCCTGTTGCCGTAAGCCAGGTACACGGCGGGCTGCAAGAGGCGCTACAAGAGATAACGCGCTATCGTCGACGAATAATGCGCCCTTCACAGGATAATGTGCAGCTACCAGTGATCTTCAATGATTATATGAACTGCCTCTCAGGTGACCCTACGACTGAAAAGTTGCTGCCGTTGATTGATGCAGCCGCAAAGGCTGGCTGCGAATATTTCTGTATTGATTGCGGTTGGTACTCGGACGGTGAATGGTGGGATGGCGTCGGTGAATGGCTGCCTTCATCCGCGCGTTTCCCTGGCGGGATCCACGAACCGCTTGAGTATATTGCCGCCAAAGGGATGAAATCAGGTCTGTGGTTAGAGCTTGAGGTCATGGGCATAGCTTGTCCGCTGGCGCAAAAGCTGCCCGATGAGTGTTTTTTCCAGCGTCATGGCAAACGGGTTATCGACCACCAGCGCTATCAGCTCGATTTCCGCCACCCATTGGTACAAGAACATGCCGAACGGATCATCACGCGCCTGGTCGAGGATTACGGTGTTAGCTATATCAAAATGGATTACAACATCAATGCAGGCAGCGGTACTGACTACCAGGCCGACAGCAGCGGCGACGGCCTGTTGCAGCATAACCGTGCCTATCTAACCTGGCTGCAGAAAACAATGCAACGCTACCCACAACTGGTGATCGAGAACTGCGGCAGCGGTGGTTTACGGATGGATTACGCGATGCTGCAACAGCACAGTATTCAATCCGTTACCGATCAAACCGACTATCGGCTCATGGCGGCTATCGCTGCCGCCGCAGCGTCAGCGGTCACTCCTGAGCAAGCTGCTATCTGGTCTTATCCACTGCGCGAGGGGGATCGGGAAGAAGTGGTGATGAATATGGTTAACAGCATGCTGCTGCGGGTGCATCAGAGTGGTCATCTGGCGGAGTTGAGTGAAGAACGTTTTGCGCTGGTTCAGGAAGGGATTGCGCTGTATAAAACGTTTCGCGAGAAAATTCCGCATCTACAGCCTTTCTGGCCGTTGGGTATGCCCACATTATCCTCACCGTGGTTGGCCTTTGGCCTGCGTAACGAGCATGAGGCGTGGCTCGCGGTATGGCGTATGGACAGCGAACAAGGAGCGATGACCGTCCCTCTCGCGCAACTCGCCACTATCACCTGCGTGTATCCCCAGGCCGAACAGTCGCGCTGCCAGCCTATACTCCAGTCGTCAGGTGCCTGCGTTTTTCTGAACCAAAAGATGACCGCAAGGTTATTTCACCTTACTTTTACCAGTGAATACACCCGATAACGGGCCTGCGAAAAAGTGCTCGGCTATCGGGTGCGCACAGCGCTCACCCGATAGTAATGCGGAGCCGAGTGGCTCCGCGTTGATTAGCGTTGTTGTACAAACTCGCGGTACGCCGCCACGACCTGAAGAAAGTCCTCTACGCCGCAAAGTGAAAAGCTCTCTTCGTCGTAGTAGCTCATCCCCTCTTCCATTTCATCTCCGGAGAATTCCAGCTGATTGGCGCGCACCATCACCTCTTCACCATCCAGCCAGAGCGTGTATTCATGCCCTGCTCGCTGCCAGGAGCGCTCACTGCCCTTCACCGCATGCGCCGCCTGTTCCACTTCATCAAGTAAGGCCAGGTTCTCTTTCACTTCTTCGTTAAACCAGTGCCCCACCACCTCGTGGCCCATGGACATACGCACTTTTACCACTCCGGTAATATCGCGCAGAAATTCGTAATCCATAATATCTTCCTCTGCTCCCGGCAATGCGCCAATACCGCATTGCACCTTGCTGTAATTATCGCAGCAGCGCGGCAGAAAAAAAGCGTAGCGGGTATAAGGAATAGAAATAAAAATGCCCGGAGAAGCAGACTTCTCCGGGCATTGATGCGTTTTTACACAAATCGCGTTAGCGTATTACACCGCGGTCTGGAAAATCACACCATCGGCTTTCTCAGTATACTGAGACAGCTGGTCGAAGTTCAGATAACGGTAAGTATCCACCGCCGTCTTATCAACCTGCGCCACATAGGTCTGATACTCTTCCGCCGTCGGCAGTTTGCCAATCAGCGCCGCAACCGCCGCCAGCTCCGCAGAAGCCAGGTAGACGTTCGCCCCGGTACCTAAACGGTTCGGGAAGTTACGGGTAGAGGTCGAAACCACCGTTGCGCCGTCAGCCACACGCGCCTGGTTACCCATGCACAGCGAACAGCCTGGGATCTCAATACGCGCACCGCTCTTACCAAACACGCTGTAGTAGCCTTCTTCGGTCAGCTGCGCCGCATCCATACGGGTTGGCGGAGCCACCCACAGACGCGTCGGCAACTGGCCTTTGTGTGCATCCAGCAGTTTACCCGCTGCACGGAAGTGGCCGATGTTAGTCATGCAGGAGCCAATGAAGACTTCATCGATCTTCTCGCCCTGCACGTCAGACAGCAGACGCGCGTCGTCCGGATCGTTCGGTGCACACAGGATTGGCTCTTTGATATCCGCCAGATCGATGTCGATCACTGCCGCGTATTCTGCGTCAGAGTCGGCTTCCAGCAATTGCGGATCCGCCAGCCATTTTTCCATCCCCTGCACACGGCGCTCCAGCGTACGGCGATCGCCGTAACCTTCAGCGATCATCCACTTCAGCAGAACGATGTTAGAGTTCAGATACTCAACGATCGGCTCTTTGTTCAGTTTGATGGTACAACCAGCAGCGGAACGTTCAGCGGAGGCATCGGTCAGTTCGAACGCCTGCTCCACTTTCAGATCCGGCAGACCTTCGATTTCGAGGATGCGGCCAGAGAAGATGTTTTTCTTACCTTTCTTCTCAACGGTTAGCAGACCCTGTTTGATCGCGTACAGCGGAATGGCGTGTACCAGATCGCGCAGGGTAATCCCCGGCTGCATTTTGCCTTTGAAACGCACCAGAACGGATTCCGGCATATCCAGCGGCATCACGCCGGTCGCAGCAGCAAACGCCACCAGGCCAGAACCCGCCGGGAAGGAGATGCCAATCGGGAAACGAGTATGGGAGTCACCGCCGGTGCCGACGGTATCCGGCAACAGCATGCGGTTCAGCCAGGAGTGGATTACGCCATCGCCCGGACGCAGCGACACGCCGCCACGGTTCATGATGAAGTCCGGCAGAGTGTGGTGCGTGGTCACGTCAACCGGCTTCGGATACGCGGCAGTGTGACAGAAGGACTGCATCACCAGGTCAGCAGAGAAGCCCAGGCACGCCAGGTCTTTCAGTTCATCACGGGTCATCGGGCCGGTGGTATCCTGAGAACCCACGGAGGTCATCTTCGGTTCGCAGTACGCGCCCGGACGGATACCTTTCACACCGCAGGCGCGGCCCACCATTTTCTGCGCCAGAGAGAAGCCGCGGCTGCTTTCCGCCACGTCTTTCGCCTGACGGAATACGTCGCTGTGCGGCAGTCCCAGCGCTTCGCGCGCTTTGGTGGTCAGGCCACGACCGATGATCAGCGGAATACGGCCACCAGCGCGCACTTCGTCGATCAGCACATCAGTTTTCAGCTCAAAGCTTGCCAGCAATTCGCCGGTTTCGTGGTTACGCACTTCTCCTTTGAACGGGTAAACGTCAATCACGTCGCCCATGTTCATGTTCGAAACGTCCACTTCGATTGGCAGTGCGCCCGCATCTTCCATGGTATTGAAGAAGATCGGTGCAATTTTGCCGCCGAGACACAGACCGCCGCCGCGCTTGTTCGGTACATGAGGGATATCATCGCCCATGAACCACAGTACGGAGTTGGTTGCAGATTTACGCGAAGAGCCGGTACCAACAACGTCACCCACATAAGCCAGCGGGTAGCCTTTTTTCTGCAGTTCTTCAATCTGTTTGATCGGGCCTACCGCGCCCGGCTGGTCCGGTTCAATACCTTCACGGGCGTTTTTCAGCATCGCCAGCGCGTGCAGAGGGATATCCGGGCGAGACCATGCGTCCGGTGCCGGAGAGAGGTCATCGGTGTTGGTTTCACCCGTCACTTTAAACACGGTAACGGTGATTTTTTCAGCCAGAGCAGGACGGTTCAGGAACCATTCGGCATCGGCCCAGGACTGCATTACCTGCTTCGCATATTCGTTGCCCGCTTTGGCTTTTTCTTCTACATCGTAGAAGTTATCGAACATCAGCAGCGTTGAAGAGAGCGCTTTGGCGGCGATCGGCGCCAGTTTTGCGTCGTCAAGCGCGTCGATCAGCGGATGAATGTTGTAACCACCCTGCATGGTGCCCAGCAGTTCAATGGCTTTTTCTGGAGTCACCAGCGGGGAGGTGGTGTCGCCTTTCGCGACGGCAGCGAGAAAACCCGCTTTAACATAAGCGGCTTCATCTACGCCAGGAGGAACGCGGTTGATCAACAGGTCTAACAGGAATTCTTCTTCGCCCACAGGCGGGGTCTTCAGCAGCTCGACAAGTGCGGCCATTTGGGTTGCGTCTAACGGTTTTGGCACAATCCCCTGGGCAGCACGCTCAGCTACGTGCTTACGGTATTCTTCTAGCACGACGATATCTCCTCGCTCTCATTGTCATAATGCGGCGCTTTTGTAGATGGGCGATTCTCTTCACGCTCCTGTGAGACAGTAGTTAGTAGGGTAAATGCCCGGTACCGCGTAAGGCACAATAACAGGATTTTCATTAAGTGTTAATCCGTTTACAAAAAAGCAACATAAAAAATTGGCTGAATCGTTAAGAATGGTGTAGCGACAAGGCGGGGCGTAATTTAGGCTCCCTAAAAACGATGTGAAACGGTGGATTTTCAAGCGCGACATGCTGAATATTCCAGCGATTTTTCAGCCATCAGATATAATTGTGTAATAAATCTTCACACTCTTTTTCCGGACCTGCTGGGTGAATCCCCAATAAAAGTCAAAACTATCTAACACGGGTGAATAATACTCGCGGCAACAGAACGCCTCACGGCACAGCGCTTGTCTCGTTGGAGTCATTTTATGAAGTTGCCCTTTAAGCCACATCTGCTTGTCCTTCTGTGCAGTGCCGGGCTGTTTGCCGCCTCTGGCGTGATGTTCGTTAAAAGTCGCGCAACGGAGCCAGTAGCTCCAGCCCCCGTCGCACAGCAACCGTCCGCACCGGCTCCAGCTCCCGTAGCGGCCCCTGCCCCGGCCGACCAACCAGCGCCCACCGCAGCCCCTACGTACACATCGGCACAAATCGATCAGTGGGTTGCGCCTATCGCGCTCTATCCGGATTCACTGCTGTCGCAAATTTTGATGGCCTCAACCTACCCGGCCAACGTCATCCAGGCCGCGCAGTGGTCAAAAGACAATCCAAAAATGCAGGGTGATGCCGCCATTCAGGCCGTTGCCAGCCAACCCTGGGATCCCAGCGTGAAATCGCTGGTGGCGTTTCCACAGCTGATGTCGCTGATGGGTGAAAATCCGCCGTGGGTACAGAGCCTGGGCGATGCATTCCTTGCGCAGCCGAAAGAGGTTATGGATTCCGTTCAACGCCTGCGTGCGCTGGCGCAACAGACCGGAGCGTTGCAATCTACACCGCAGCAGACCGTTACTACCGTGGTCAAAGCTGCACCGGCTAAAACCGTCACCAGCGAGTCAACGACCACAACAGCCACGACCGCCGCCTCAGCA
Organism: Citrobacter sp. RHBSTW-01044; assembly: GCF_013781945.1. Taxonomy (NCBI): domain Bacteria; kingdom Pseudomonadati; phylum Pseudomonadota; class Gammaproteobacteria; order Enterobacterales; family Enterobacteriaceae; genus Citrobacter; species Citrobacter sp. RHBSTW-01044. The sequence goes on from NZ_CP056180.1 coordinate 4,023,785, forward strand.
AGCCCAACGGTAATCAAAATTGAATCCGCCGACCCGCAGGTAGTTTACGTTCCCACCTATAACCCAAATACGGTTTACGGTACCTGGCCGAACACCGCCTATCCGCCAACCTATCTACCGCCAACGCCCGGCGAGCAGTTTGGCAACAGCTTCGTTAACGGTTTAGGCTTCAGCCTCGGCGTCGCCACAACTTATGCCATTTTCAGCAATATCGACTGGGATGACGACGATGACTGGGATCACCATCATAACGATGACTGGGATAACCATGGCGGCTATAACCGCAACGGTGATAACAACATCAATATCAACGTTGATAACTTCAATAAAATCAGTGGACAGCGTCTGACGGATGCCAACCGTACCTGGCAGCACAACCCGACCTATCGCGAAGGGGTGCCGTACCCTAATAGCCAGCTCAATAACCGTTTCCACTCCACTAACACGGCTACGGGCCTAAGCTCAACCCAGCAAAGACCGGTCAACCGTGATAGCCAGCGTCAGGCAGCGTTGAGTCAGATGGAAAAATCAACGGGGAAAACCTTCCCCCAGACGGCGCGTACGGGAACGAAAGACGCCCAGCGTCAGGCATCCAGCCAACAGCTAAAGCAAATTTCCCAGCGTAATAATTACCGTGGTTACGATAGCAAACCGCAAACGGCAAAACGGGCAAACGCTCAGCAACATGAACATCGCCAGGCCGCCACTCAGCGACAAGAGAAACGGGTCACGCAACCAGCGCAGCAACGCAACGTGCAGCAGCGCAATCTTCAACAGCGTACCAGCCAGCCGCGGGCCAATGCGCTGAGCGGCAACGACAGTCGCTCCGCCAGTTGGCAGGCGCAGCAGCAGCGAGGGGCTCAAAGCAGGCAGGTCGCCCGCAACCAGCCATCTCGCCAGCTATCCGGCGACCGTGCTGAACACCGTGAATTCCGTCATCGTTAAGGGAAGCGACATGAAAAATAAACTACTCAGTGGAATGGTGTTATTCATGGTTTCGACCACCGCGATGGCACAGCAATCCTTCAGCACACCAGACCAGGCGACCGATGCCCTGGCAACCGCGATAAGCGAGCAGAATGAAAGCGCGATGAACAACCTGCTCGGGGAAAACTGGCGCGAGTTTCTGCCACCGGAAGGCGTCGATCCTGATGCGGTTGATCGCTTCCTGCGCGACTGGAAGGTCCGCCATAATACTGTCATCGACGGCAATAGCGCGCACCTGGTGGTCGGGGACAGCGACTGGCAACTGCCGATCCCGGTTGTTAAAACCGCTTCCGGCTGGCAATTTGATATCAAGGAAGCGGCCGAAGAGATCCTGACCCGTGAGATTGGGCGCAACGAACTTGCCGCTATTGAAGCATTACACGCCTATGTTGATGCTCAGCAAAGCTACTTTGCGATGAACCAAAAATACGCGCAAAAGATTGTCAGTTCTGAAGGGAAAAAAGATGGTCTGTACTGGCCTGTTTCGCCCGGCGAAGCGCCAAGCCCGCTTGGCCCGGCCTTTAGTCCGCAGGAGCCTGGCACGGGCTATCACGGCTATCGTTTCCGTATCCTTCCCGATAAAACCAGCGGCTTTGCGATGGTTGCCTGGCCCGTCAGCTACGATCACACTGGTGTTATGAGTTTTATGATTAACGGTGATGATAAAGTCTACCAGGCCGATCTCGGCGCTGATGCACAGCAGAAAGCCGAGGCGTTAACCGCATATCATCTGGATAAAAACTGGCAGCCCGTAGCGCCCTGAATGTCAGTCAAATAGTGAGTTGACCGGGGAAGCGAAGCCCTTCCGGCCAACTCACGAGAGATTACAGGATGTTAGCGACGGATTTCGCCAGCTGCGCTTCCAGAACCGGTTTCGCTTCTTCGAACTTAAGGTTCACTTTGTTGGCATTAGACACGACGCGGGTCTGGTATTTTGCGCGATCGCCCTGCGCGCTGCTGGTTTGCAGCTTGATACCGGACGTGCCCTGGCGCAGTGCGGCAACGTTACCAAAACTGGTAGCTTTCAGGCAAAAAAAACGCCTCCGAAGAGGCGTTTTCACAAAAGCGGGAAGATTACTTTTTCTTCGCTTTCGGGTTTGGCAGGTCGGTGATGCTACCTTCGAACACTTCTGCCGCCAGGCCCACAGACTCGTGCAGAGTCGGGTGCGCGTGGATGGTCAGCGCGATGTCTTCAGCATCACAACCCATTTCGATCGCCAGACCGATTTCACCCAGCAGCTCGCCGCCGTTGGTACCGACAATCGCACCACCGATAACACGGTGAGATTCTTTGTCGAAAATCAGTTTAGTCATACCGTCTGCGCAGTCGGAAGCGATAGCACGACCAGAAGCAGCCCACGGGAAGGTGGCGGTCTCAAAGCTGATGCCTTTCTCTTTCGCTTCTTTCTCAGTCAGGCCAACCCATGCAACTTCTGGTTCAGTGTATGCGATGGATGGGATAACTTTCGGATCGAAGTAGTGTTTCTTACCGGCGATAACTTCAGCGGCAACGTGACCTTCGTGAACACCTTTGTGCGCCAGCATCGGCTGACCGACGATATCGCCGATAGCAAAGATGTGCGGCACGTTGGTACGCAACTGTTTGTCAACGCGGATGAAGCCACGGTCATCAACTTCCACGCCAGCTTTGCCCGCGTCGAGGTTTTTGCCGTTCGGTACACGACCGATAGCCACCAGCACTGCATCGTAACGCTGAGCTTCAGCAGGCGCTTTTTTGCCTTCCATGGAAACGTAGATACCGTCTTCTTTCGCTTCAACGGCAGTTACTTTGGTTTCCAGCATCAGGTTGAATTTCTTGCTGATGCGTTTGGTAAAGACTTTAACCACGTCTTTATCGGCAGCCGGGATAACCTGGTCGAACATTTCAACCACGTCGATCTCTGAACCCAGCGCATGGTAAACGGTACCCATTTCCAGACCGATGATACCGCCGCCCATTACCAGCAGGCGCTTAGGAACAGTTTTCAGTTCCAGTGCATCGGTGGAATCCCACACGCGCGGATCTTCATGCGGAATGAATGGCAGTTCGATCGGACGGGAACCCGCCGCGATGATCGCGTTGTCAAAGTTGATCACGGTTTTGCCGTTTTCACCTTCAACTTCCAGGGTGTTTGCCCCGGTAAATTTACCCAGACCGTTCACCACTTTCACTTTACGGCCTTTGGCCATACCCGCCAGACCGCCGGTCAGTTGAGTGATAACTTTTTCTTTCCAGGTACGAATCTTGTCGATATCGGTTTTCGGCTCGCCAAAAACGATACCGTGTTCAGCCAGCGCTTTGGCTTCTTCGATAACTTTTGCTACGTGCAGCAGCGCTTTAGAAGGGATACAGCCGACGTTCAGACAAACACCACCGAGGGTGCTGTAACGTTCTACGATGACGGTCTCCAGACCTAAATCTGCGCAACGGAAGGCAGCAGAGTAACCTGCAGGGCCTGCCCCAAGTACCACGACCTGAGTTTTGATTTCAGTGCTCATCATGACCTCTTAATTTATACCCGTCGTCCACCGGGTCGTTCTATCCGCCCGTATTTTACAAAATTGTTAACAATTTTGAAACAACAAACGGCAACCGATTTGTCTTTCGCACAATAACCTCACTGACTTCATGAGATTACCAGAAAAAAGCCGGCCGTCGGGCCGGCTTTTTCGCTTACATCACCAGGCGGCGAATGTCAGACAGCATGTTGTTGATGATGGTGATAAAGCGCGCACCATCAGCACCGTCGATTACGCGGTGGTCGAAGGAGAGCGAAATCGGCATCATCAGACGCGGCATAAACTCTTTACCGTTCCACACTGGCTCCATAGAGGACTTGGAGACACCGAGGATAGCCACTTCCGGCGCGTTCACAATCGGCGCGAAGTGGGTCGTACCCAGGCCACCGATGCTGGAGATGGTGAAGCAACCGCCCTGCATTTCGCCAGCGGTCAGCTTGCCATCACGCGCTTTCTTGGAGATGGTGGTCAGTTCACGAGACAGCTCGGTAATGCTCTTCTTGTTCACGTCTTTGAAGACCGGAACAACCAGACCATTCGGCGTATCCACCGCGACACCGATGTTGATATATTTTTTCAGGGTCAGACGCTGACCGTCTTCAGACAGAGAGCTGTTGAAGCGCGGCATCTGTTCCAGAGCGGCGGCAACGGCTTTCATGATGAAGACCACTGGCGTGAATTTCACATCCAGTTTACGTTTTTCAGCTTCGGCGTTCTGCTGTTTACGGAACGCTTCCAGATCGGTGATATCGGTCTTGTCGAAGTGAGTAACGTGCGGGATCATCACCCAGTTACGGCTCAGGTTAGCACCAGAGATTTTCTGGATACGGCCCAGTTCCACTTCTTCGATTTCACCAAACTTGCTGAAGTCCACTTTCGGCCAAGGCAGCATGCCCGGAATACCGCCGCCTGCTGCTGCCGGAGCAGCTTCAGCACGCTTGATAGCGTCTTTAACGTAAGCCTGAACGTCTTCACGCAGGATACGACCTTTACGGCCAGAACCTTTCACTTTCGCCAGGTTTACACCGAACTCGCGCGCCAGGCGACGAATCAGCGGCGTTGCATGAACGTAAGCGTCGTTCTCAGCGAACTCAGATTTTCCTTCCGCTTTCGCGGCCGGAGCTGCGGCTGGTTTAGCAGCCTGAGCCGGTGCAGCTGCAGAGGCTGGAGCAGCCGCGGCAGCTGGAGCGGCAGCAGGTGCTGCGCCTTCAACTTCGAAGATCATAATCAGAGAACCGGTTTTGACTTTGTCACCGGTGCTGATTTTGATTTCCTTCACGGTGCCCGCGAACGGTGCCGGAACTTCCATCGATGCTTTATCGCCTTCAACGGTAATCAGTGACTGCTCAGCGGCAATTTTATCGCCCACTTTAACCATCACTTCAGTGACTTCAACTTCGTCACCGCCGATATCCGGAACGTTAACCTCTTTCGAGCCAGAAGCTGCCGGAGCCGCCGCTGCTGCTGGAGCTGCCGCCTGAGCCGGTGCTGCAGCAGGCGCTGCGCCTGCAACTTCGAAGACCATAATCAGAGAACCGGTAGACACTTTGTCGCCCGTGTTGATTTTGATCTCTTTAACGGTGCCCGCGAACGGCGCCGGAACTTCCATCGACGCTTTATCGCCTTCAACGGTGATCAGAGACTGTTCAGCCGCAACGGTGTCGCCCACTTTAACCATAACCTCGGTAACTTCGACTTCGTCACCGCCGATGTCCGGTACGTGTACTTCTTTCGCCGCTGCTGCAGCAGGTGCTGCTGCCGGAGCTGCTTCTTTCTTCTCTTCTGCCGGAGCAGGTGCAGCGGCTGCTGCACCATCGGCGGAATCGAAAATCATGATCAGTTTGCCGGTCTCAGTTTTGTCGCCAACAGAGACTTTGATCTCTTTAACGATACCTGCCTGAGGAGACGGAACTTCCATAGAGGCTTTGTCGCCTTCTACGGTGATCAGCGACTGTTCAGCTTCAACTTTGTCGCCCACTTTGACCAGGATCTCGGTGATTTCAACTTCATCAGCCCCGATGTCCGGTACATTGATTTCGATAGCCATTATTCTTTTACCTCTTACGCCAGACGCGGGTTAACTTTATCTGCATCGATGTTGAATTTGATGATTGCGTCAGCAACCACTTTCTTATCGATTTCGCCACGTTTAGCCAGTTCGCCCAGGGCCGCTACAACCACATAAGAAGCATCAACTTCAAAGTGGTGACGCAGGTTTTCACGGCTGTCAGAGCGACCGAAGCCGTCAGTACCCAGTACGCGATAATCATCAGCCGGTACATAAGTACGAACCTGTTCGGCAAACAGTTTCATATAGTCAGTAGATGCCACTGCCGGAGCGTCGTTCATCACCTGAGCGATGTACGGAACGCGCGGAGTTTCCATCGGGTGCAGCATGTTCCAGCGTTCACAATCCTGGCCATCGCGCGCCAGTTCAGTGAAGGAGGTTACGCTGTAAACGTCAGAACCTACACCATAGTCGTTCGCCAGGATCTGTGCTGCTTCACGCACGTGACGCAGGATAGAACCGGAGCCCAGCAGCTGAACTTTACCTTTCTTACCTTCGAGGGTTTCGAGTTTGTAGATACCTTTACGGATACCTTCCTCGGCACCTGCTGGCATTGCCGGCATGTGGTAGTTTTCGTTCAGCGTGGTGATGTAGTAGTAAACGTTCTCTTGTTTCTCACCGTACATACGCTCCAGACCATCGTGCATGATGACCGCAACTTCGTACGCGTAAGACGGATCGTAAGAGATACAGTTCGGGATAGTCAGAGACTGAATATGGCTGTGACCATCTTCGTGCTGCAGACCTTCGCCGTTCAGCGTCGTACGACCAGAAGTTCCCCCTACCAGGAAGCCGCGAGCCTGTTGGTCGCCTGCCTGCCAGCACAGGTCACCGATACGCTGGAACCCGAACATGGAGTAGTAGATGTAGAACGGAATCATCGGCAGATCGTTGGTGCTGTAAGAGGTCGCAGCAGCCAGCCAGGATGCGCCAGCACCCAGTTCGTTGATGCCTTCCTGCAGGATCTGACCTTTCTCGTCTTCTTTATAGTAAGCAACCTGCTCACGGTCCTGCGGGGTGTACTGCTGACCGTTCGGGCTGTAGATACCGATCTGACGGAACAGACCTTCCATACCGAAAGTACGCGCTTCATCAGCGATGATCGGAACCAGACGATCTTTGATCGACTTGTTCTTCAGCATCACGTTCAGGGCACGAACGAAAGCGATAGTGGTGGAGATTTCTTTGTTCTGCTCTTCCAGCAGCGCACCGAAGTCTTCCAGAGCAGGCAGTTCCAGCTTCTCGGTGAAGTTCGGCTGACGAGCAGGCAGATAGCCGTGCAGTTTCTGACGCTGAGCGTGCAGATAAGTGTGCTCTTCAGAACCTTCCGGGAAGGTGATGTAAGACAGGTTTTCAACCTGCTCATCGGTCACAGGAACGTTGAAACGGTCGCGGATATAACGCACGCCGTCCATGTTCATTTTCTTAACCTGGTGAGCGATGTTTTTACCTTCGGCGGTGTCACCCATGCCGTAACCTTTGATGGTATGGGCCAGGATTACAGTTGCTTTGCCTTTGGTTTCCTGCGCTTTCTTCAGTGCAGCGTAGACTTTCTTCGGATCGTGACCACCACGGTTCAGAGCCCAAATCTGCTCGTCAGTCCAGTCAGCAACCAGGGCTGCGGTTTCCGGGTATTTACCGAAGAAGTGCTCACGTACGTATGCGCCATCTTTGGATTTAAAGGTCTGGTAGTCGCCGTCAACGGTTTCGTTCATCAGTTGGATCAGTTTACCGCTGGTATCTTTACGCAGCAGCTCATCCCAACGACCGCCCCACATGACTTTGATAACGTTCCAGCCAGCGCCCGCGAAGATGCCTTCCAGTTCGTTAACAATCTTGCCGTTACCGGTGACCGGACCGTCAAGACGCTGCAGGTTACAGTTGATAACAAAGACCAGGTTGTCCAGTTTCTCACGGGTCGCGATGGTGATTGCACCCTTAGATTCTGGCTCATCCATTTCGCCGTCGCCCAGGAAAGCGTAAACGGTTTGTTTAGAGGTATCTTTCAGGCCACGGTGTTCCAGATATTTCAGGAATTTAGCCTGGTAGATTGCACCGATTGGGCCCAGACCCATAGATACGGTCGGGAACTGCCAGAATTCCGGCATCAGTTTCGGGTGCGGGTAGGAAGACAGGCCGTTGCCATGTACTTCCTGACGGAAGTTGTTCATCTGCTCTTCAGTCAGACGACCTTCCAGGAATGCGCGAGCGTAGATGCCCGGAGAGATGTGGCCCTGGAAGTAAACCAGATCGCCGCCATCCTGTTCGTTGCGTGCACGGAAGAAGTGGTTGAAGCAAACATCATACACCGTTGCGGAGGACTGGAAGGATGCCATGTGGCCACCCAGCTCGAGGTCCTTTTTAGACGCGCGCAGTACGGTCATGATGGCGTTCCAGCGGATAGCAGAACGAATACGACGCTCCAGCTCCAGATTGCCCGGGTATTCCGGTTCATCTTCAACGGCAATAGTGTTTACATAATTGCTGGCCCCAGCACCTGCCGCTACTTTCACGCCGCCTTTGCGAGCTTCTGAAAGCAGTTGGTCGATCAGATACTGAGCACGCTCAACACCTTCTTCACGGATGACCGATTCGATCGCCTGTAGCCAGTCGCGAGTTTCGATCGGATCCACGTCATTTGGGAAACGTTCTGACATGGGGGTATTCCTTATCTATCTAATACGTTGAGTTATCTGGAACCTGTCCCATTACGTTCTCACCAGAGAGCGTAATAAGACAGGTTCTGCGTTTAGTTGCCGCGCCTTTCGATAGCGCTTGATTTACAACATCTTCTGGTTAACGTTCTGCCAGAAAAATCACTAATTCTTTCGTTGCTCCAGACGGCGTAAGGCGCGTTCACGACGGCTTTCCTCACGGCTCCTGTCCAGCAGAATCTCTTCGATAAACGCCAGGTGACGGTGAGACGCTTCACGCGCTTCTTCAGGCTTCCCGGCGATAATTGCTTCAAAGATGCGGGTACGGTGACTGCTCACCAGCGGCAGCATCTCGCGACGCGCATACAGCAATTCGAAGTTTTGCCGAACGTTCTGGGCCAGCATCGGCTCCATACACCTTAGCAAATGGAGCAGCACCACATTATGTGCCGCTTCGGTGACAGCAATTTGATACTGGAGTACCGCGTCAGATTCGCCGTCAAGATCGCCGGACTGTTGAGCAAGCTCGATCGCATGGTGGAGTTCACGGATACGCGTTTTGTCTTCATCCGTGCTGCGCAGTGCAGCGTAATAGGCTGCAATACCTTCCAGCGCATGGCGCGTCTCAAGCAGGTCAAACTGGGATTCAGGATGGTCGGAGAGCAGCTCTACCAGTGGGTCGCTAAAGCTCTGCCACAGGCTGCTCTGAACAAAAGTGCCACCGCCCTGACGACGAAGCAGTAACCCCTTCGCTTCAAGGCGTTGGATCGCCTCGCGTAAGGAGGGGCGGGAGACGTCGAACTGTTTTGCCAGCTCGCGTTCCGGTGGGAGTTTTTCTCCGGGGCGAAGTGTCCCCTCAAGAATTAAAAACTCCAGCTGCTGCTCAATCACATCGGAGAGTTTTGGTTGGCGGATTTTGCTGTAGGCCATGATTTCCTGTCTTAAGCCATTTGCCCGGAGTCAATTGGTCTTACCAATTTCATGTTCTTGACGCTAAAGTAACAAAGTATTCACCTTCTGTCCATACAGGTTTTGATTGAAATCAGTAAAGGGGGCATATTTTAACAACATTACAGAAATAACGTTTCAAACATGTAACTATGCACAAATGTTAAATTTACCCACCACGGGGTAGTTTTAACGGAATTGAAACGAAAAAATATCTCATCTGAACCGATTCACCTGATTATTTATCGACACATTAGCCACAATTAGTGAATAAAAATTCAAAATGGAAATTTTGTGGTAGATAAACTCGCATTTACAAATGGTTTCTTTTTATTCAACTCGTCATCTTGCCCGCATAAAGCAGGTGCATTCGCGCTCGCATATCATTATTCTGATCAAGACAAAAGCACTGAGGCAACATTTTATATAAAGCATCTGTAAACAAATAAATACAACAAACGGAATTGCAAACTTACACACGCATTGCTGCGTAGTTCAAAAAATAAGTACTCGAAATATGAAGAGTAAAACCACACACGAGGTTTAATGATGGAAAGTCAACAGCATGGCGATCAGCTCAAGCGCGGTCTTAAGAACCGCCATATACAGCTAATCGCGCTGGGTGGCGCGATTGGTACCGGGTTATTCCTCGGTAGCGCATCCGTTATCCAGTCTGCAGGACCGGGTATTATTCTGGGTTACGCAATTGCCGGCTTTATCGCCTTTTTGATTATGCGTCAGTTAGGTGAAATGGTGGTTGAAGAGCCGGTTGCAGGCTCCTTTAGCCACTTTGCTTATAAATACTGGGGCGGTTTTGCGGGCTTCTCTTCTGGCTGGAACTATTGGGTACTGTACGTCCTGGTTGCCATGGCTGAACTGACTGCCGTAGGTAAATACATCCAGTTCTGGTATCCGGAGATCCCCACCTGGGTTTCTGCTGCAGCCTTCTTCGTGCTGATCAACGCCATCAACCTGACCAACGTGAAAGTGTTTGGGGAAATGGAGTTCTGGTTCGCCATTATCAAAGTCATTGCCGTGGTTGCGATGATTCTGTTCGGCGGCTGGTTGCTGTTTAGCGGCAACGGCGGCCCGCAGGCCAGCGTCAGTAACCTGTGGAGCCAGGGGGGCTTCCTGCCGCACGGCTTCACCGGTCTGGTGATGATGATGGCTATTATTATGTTCTCTTTTGGTGGGCTGGAGCTGGTCGGGATCACCGCAGCAGAAGCCGATAACCCGGAGCAAAGCATTCCCAAAGCAACCAACCAGGTTATCTACCGTATCCTGATTTTCTATGTAGGTTCGCTGGCTGTTCTGCTTTCCCTGATGCCGTGGACGCGCGTCACGGCTGATACCAGCCCGTTTGTCCTTATTTTCCACGAGCTGGGCGACACCTTTGTTGCCAATGCACTGAACATCGTAGTGCTGACCGCTGCCCTTTCTGTGTATAACAGCTGCGTATACTGCAACAGCCGTATGCTGTTCGGTCTGGCACAGCAGGGCAACGCGCCAAAAGCGCTGATGAACGTCGACAAACGCGGCGTACCGGTGAACACCATTCTGGTCTCCGCGCTGGTTACGGCTCTGTGTGTGCTGATCAACTATCTGGCACCGGAATCCGCCTTTGGCCTGCTGATGGCGCTAGTGGTTTCCGCACTGGTGATCAACTGGGCAATGATTAGCCTGGCGCACATGAAGTTCCGCAAAGCCAAACAGCAGCAAGGCGTTACCACCCGTTTCCCGGCGTTGCTCTATCCGCTTGGTAACTGGGTATGTCTGATTTTCATGGCTGCAGTGCTGGTGATTATGCTGATGACGCCGGGCATGGCGATTTCGGTGTACTTAATCCCGGTATGGATTGCCATTCTTGGCATCGGCTATTTGTGCAAACAGAAAACCGCCAAAGTAGCTAAAGCACATTAATTCTCCCTCCCCCACCTGCATCAGGTGGGGGTTGTTACCTGCCTCACACTTTCCCACTCACGACTGTTTCGTCCATATCACTGGCGTTATCCTGCAACGCAAAAACACCTCTGCCAGACAATAATTATCTCCATATCTTATTAATGGAGTGCAGTTGATGGAAACCAGTAAGCTCACGGTGAAAGAAAAGATCGGCTATGGAATGGGCGACGCCGGATGCAACATCATCTTTGGCGCCATCATGTTGTTTGTTAACTATTTTTACACCGATATTTTTGGCCTGGCACCGGCCCTGGTCGGCGTGTTACTGCTCTCAGTACGCGTTATAGATGCCGTTACCGACCCTATTATGGGCGCGATGGCCGACCGCACCCGCAGCAAATATGGTCGATTTCGTCCATGGCTTTTGTGGATGGCTTTCCCATACGCATTATTTAGCGTACTCATGTTTACCACCCCTGAGTGGACATATAACAGCAAAGTAATCTATGCGTTCGTCACCTACTTCCTGCTCTCTATCACCTATACGGCGATCAACATCCCTTACTGCTCGCTCGGCAGCGTCATCACTAACGATCCAAAGGAACGTGTCGCCTGCCAGTCATATCGCTTTGTGTTGGTAGGAATTGCAACCCTGCTGCTCTCCCTCACCTTGCTGCCAATGGCGGACTGGTTTGGCGGGGAAGATAAAGCTAAAGGCTATCAGATGGCGATGGCAGTGCTGGCCTTCATCGGCATGTGTATGTTCCTGTTTTGCTTTGCAACCGTCCGTGAGCGCGTACGTCCTGCCGTCCCGACTAACGACGATTTAAAAGCCGACCTGAAAGACGTATGGAAGAACGATCAGTGGGTAAAAATCCTGCTGTTAACCCTGTGCAACGTCTGTCCGGGCTTTATTCGCATGGCCGCCACCATGTACTACGTAACCTGGGTTATGCAGCAAAGCACGCAGTTCGCAACGCTGTTTATCAGCCTTGGCGTTGTGGGCATGATGATCGGCAGCATGCTGGCGAAGGTGTTAACCGATCGCTGGTGCAAACTGAAAGTCTTCTTCTGGACCAATATCATCCTGGCGATTTTCTCCGGCGCGTTTTACTTCTTCGATCCTAAAGCCACCATGATGATTATGGTGCTTTACTTCCTGCTCAACATTCTGCATCAGATCCCATCCCCACTGCACTGGTCGCTGATGGCAGATGTCGATGACTACGGCGAGTGGAAAACCGGTAAACGTATCACCGGAATCAGCTTCTCCGGCAACCTGTTCTTCCTGAAACTGGGCCTGGCGATTGCCGGAGCGATGGTTGGTTTCCTGCTCTCCTGGTACGGCTACGACGCAGGGGTGAAAGCGCAAAGCGACTCCGCCATTAACGGTATTATGCTGCTGTTTACCATCATACCGGGTGTAGGCTACCTGATTACCGCAGGCGTAGTTCGTCTGCTGAAAGTTGACCGCGAGTTTATGCAACAAATCCAGACAGATTTAGAAAAGCGCCGCGCCAACTACCGTGAACTGAATGAGTACCACGATATAAAAACGACTGAAAACGTAAGGAAAGCCTAATGAATCAGTGGCCAAACCCCTTTATTGAACAGCGTGCCGACCCGTTTATTTTACGTGACGGTAGCCACTACTATTTCATTGCTTCAGTGCCCGAATACGATCGTCTGGAGATCCGCCGGGCGGACTCGCTGGAAGGGTTACGCACCGCTATCCCGGTTGTCGTCTGGCGCAGACCAGAAAACGGCCCCATGAGCCAGCTGATCTGGGCACCTGAGATCCATCATCTGGCAGGCAAGTGGTACATCTATTTTGCCGCCGCCCACACACAGGCGCTCGACAAGCTGGGGATGTTCCAGCACCGTATGTTTGCGCTCGAATGTGCAGACGCCGATCCGCTGACCGGCCAATGGACAGAGAAAGGGCAGATTAAAACGCAGTTTGATACCTTCGCGCTCGATGCCACCACCTTTAACCATCAGGGAAAACAGTGGTATCTGTGGGCGCAGAAATCCCCCGATATCGCCGGAAACTCCAATATCTATCTCGCCGAACTGGAAAATCCATGGACGATTAAAGGCGAGCCGGTAATGCTCAGTCATCCAGAGTATGACTGGGAATGCCGGGGTTTTTGGGTCAACGAAGGGCCGGCCGTCATGGTTCACGGCGACAAGCTGTTTATCAGCTATTCCGCCAGCGCCACCGATGAGAACTACTGTATGGGGTTATTGTGGATTGATCTCAATGCCGATCCGCTCAACCCGCAGAACTGGCACAAATCGCCGCGCCCGGTCTTTACCACCAGCTATGAAAACCGCCAATACGGGCCGGGACACAACAGCTTTACGCAAACGCCGGAAGGAGAAGATGTGCTGGTGTACCACGCGAGAAATTACACTGAAATCGAGGGCGATCCGCTGTACGACCCAAACCGCCACACTCGTCTGAAGCTGGTACGCTGGAACGAAAACGGGATGCCAGATTTTGGCATCCCACCTGCTGATACGCTTTGAAAGATTGGCCCGCAAGCACAAAGCGACCGGGCCAATTTTTTTCCTCGACGGATAAGCGCAGCGCCATCCACTAATAATGGCTTAAATTAATGTTCCATAAATGGTCAGCACGGCAATGACCACCACCACCACAAACGAGGTCTTCTTCGCCATCGAAACCGCGGCTTTTGGCGTTGCGACTTTATCGGTATGTGGTTCACGCGCTAAAGAAAACTGCGCAAGGCGAGTAAGCACCTGATATTGCGAAGTATGCAGATCCGCCAGCGACGCAAACCAGGCAGGCAACGCCTTCTCGCCGTGCCCCAGCAGCGCATAGACGACACCCGCCAGGCGCACCGGGATCCAGTCCAGCACATGCAGGATCGCATCGATACCTGATTGTAAACGCTGGTGCGGCGTCTGATAGCGCGCCAGCCAGGACTGCCAGGCACGTAGAAAGGCATAACCCACCAGCGTCACCGGTCCCCACGGGCCACCGACAATCAGCCAGAATAACGGCGCCAGATAAAAGCGAAAGTTGTTCCATAACAGCGCGTTCTGCAGTTCGCGCAAGAACTCACGCTCATCACACTCAGGCGGAATCCCATGAATCAGTGTCAGCTCGCTGGCCATCGCTTCACGGGCGTGAGCGTCATCGCGAGCAGCCGCGTTCAGATAGGCATGATAATGAAGACGCGTCTTGCCAGCGCCGATGCACAGCAAACCAATTAAGATCCACGCCACCAGCAAAGGCACGTTAAACAACAGGCCTTGAAGTGCGCGCAGCAGCAGGAACGTCACCCCCATCGCAATAAGGGCCATGCCTACCGTACGCATCATCGAAAAATGCTTCACCCGGCGGAAAAAAGCTTCAACCCGGTGATCAAGCTGCCAGTGCTCACCCAGCTTAAACAGGCGTTCAACAATCAACACCAGTAATGTTGTAAACAGCGTCATGTCATCTCCTTGTGCGACGAGGGGGTGACCAGGGCGCGAAACCTTGCCCAGTCAAAAGAGGGCCCGGGATCGGTCTTACGCTCGGGCGCAATATTGCAATGTCCTGTCATGTTGTTGGCAATAGCCGGATAACGCGTAATCAGGGCATTCGTCACGGCTGCCAGTTGCTGATACTGCGCATCGGTATAGGCCAGCGTATCCGTCCCTTCCAGCTCAATACCAATTGAGAAATCATTACAGCGTTCGCGGCCTTGATAGTTCGACACGCCAGCATGCCAGGCGCGTTTATCAAAAGGGACATACTGCACAATTTCACCGTCACGGCGAATTAAACAATGTGCCGAAACGCGCAAATGGGCGATCCCGGCAAAATAAGGATGGGCATTGGGATCAATCGTGCCCGTAAACAGCGCATCGATCCACGGGCCGCCAAACTCGCCGGGCGGCAGGCTGATATTATGCACCACCAGCAGAGAAGGGTTTTCGTCATCCGGGCGGCAATCGTAATGAGGAGAGGGAACGCGTCGCGCCTCTGCCAGCCAGCCCTCGTCTAACAACATGCAGAATCTCCTTATTGGTGGTGCTCATATCAGGTTCAGGGTAGCATGTTTCCACCTTATGATTCGTTAGCAATTTGGAGTTTTATCATGCCGCCTCGCCGCTATAACCCTGACTACCGACGTGACGCGCTGTTGGAACGCATAAATCTGGATATCCCTGCCGCTGTAGCTCAGGCGCTGCGTGAAGATTTAGGCGGAGAAGTTGATGCCAATAACGATATCACCGCACAGCTTTTACCCGCGGAGATGCGCTCCCACGCCACCGTGATCACCCGCGAAGATGGCGTTTTTTGTGGAAAACGTTGGGTTGAAGAGGTCTTTATTCAACTGGCGGGCGATGATGTCAACATCACCTGGCATGTCGAAGATGGCGACAGCATTAAGGCCAATCAGCCGCTATTTGAACTGGACGGCCCTTCCCGCGTGCTGCTAACTGGCGAACGTACCGCGCTTAATTTTGTACAGACGCTTTCGGGTGTGGCGAGCGAGGTGCGTAAATATGTCGACCTGCTGGCGGGAACAAAAACCCAACTGCTGGATACACGTAAAACTCTGCCGGGGCTGCGTACCGCGCTGAAATACGCCGTATTATGCGGCGGCGGCGCGAATCATCGTCTGGGCCTTTCTGACGCTTTCCTGATTAAAGAAAACCACATTATTGCTTCTGGTTCGGTACGTCAGGCCGTTGAAAAAGCCTTCTGGCTGCACCCGGATGTGCCGGTTGAAGTCGAAGTAGAAAGCCTGGATGAACTGGACGACGCGCTGAAAGCAGGGGCCGACATCATCATGCTCGATAACTTCGAAACTGACCAAATGCGGGAAGCGGTAAAACGCACCAACGGCCAGGCGCGTCTGGAAGTGTCGGGTAACGTCACTCATGAAACTCTGCGCGAATTTGCCGAAACTGGCGTGGATTTCATCTCTGTTGGCGCGCTGACCAAGCATGTTCGCGCGCTCGATCTCTCTATGCGTTTTCGCTAATTACTGATGGTTTAGCCCGATAGTACTTTCACTTATCGGGCCCATCACGCCGGTTTTTCTATCGGCCGGATAAGCGTTTACGCCGCCATACGGCTGTTTCTTCGAGCCTCTTCGCAAATACGTTGTCTGACTCTGTAATTTCATAAAAATCCTCGGAACCCGCCTTCCCGTTCTGTTTTTTGCCTCTCGCCGTAAACCCGAGCGTTTGCCAAAGTAGCGCCAGCTAACTCAAGGAGCGAACGATGGACAAGCAACGAGGCTTCACACTTATCGAACTCATGGTGGTCATTGGCATTATTGCCATCCTTAGCGCCATCGGTATTCCGGCTTATCAAAACTATCTGCGCAAAGCCGCGTTAACAGACATGCTGCAAACCTTTGTTCCCTATCGCACGGCGGTTGAGCTCTGTGCGCTGGAGCATGGCGGAACAACAACCTGTGATGCCGGAACGAATGGCATCCCTTCTCCAGCCACCACCCGTTATGTCTCCGCCATGAGCGTTGAAAAAGGAGTGGTCAGCCTCAGCGGACAAGAAAGCCTGAACGGGTTAAGCATCACCATGACGCCGGGTTGGGACAATGCCAACGGTATTACCGGCTGGAGCCGTAACTGCGTTATCCAGAATGACAGCGCATTGCAACAGGCCTGTGAAGACGTTTTCCGTTTCGATATCAATTAAGGAAAAGAGATGAATACCACCCAACTTACGGCGCTGTGCCAACGTCATCAGGGAATATTACTGGATGCAGACAATGAAGTGGTGCACATCGCCGTCGTGGACGCTCCATCCCACGAATTGCTGGACGCACTGCATTTTGCCACCACCCGACGTATCGACATCGTCTGCTGGACGCGTCAACAAATGGAAGGCCACACGCATACGCCACAGAAAATGCTCCCGGCAGTGGTCACGAAAAGCAGCGCCAGCGCAGCAGATTTGCTGAATCAGACGTTTCAATCCGCTCTGGTGCAACGGGCTTCTGATATTCATTTTGAACCAGCGGAAAATCACTATCGAATCAGATTACGTGTGGATGGCGTACTGCATGCTTTACCGGACGTCACGACCGAGATGGGTATCGCCATCACTGCCAGACTAAAAGTTTTAGGCAGTCTGGATATTGCCGAGCACCGACTTGCGCAAGACGGCCAGTTTACCGTTGAGATTTCAGGAGAGCCGGTCTCGTTTCGCATCGCCACCCTGCCCTGTCGCTTTGGCGAAAAAGTGGTGCTACGGCTACTGCATCAGGTCGATCAAGCGCTGGAAATCACCGCGCTGGGAATGCAGGACGCGCAGCTGGCAGCATTTTCACAAGCGTTGCAGCAGCCTCAGGGGCTGATTCTGGTCACCGGACCGACCGGAAGCGGTAAAACGGTCACGCTGTACAGTGCGCTGCAGACCCGAAACACTCCGGACGTTAACCTCTGTAGCGTGGAAGATCCAGTAGAGATCCCGATCGCAGGTCTTAACCAGACACAAATTCATCCACGTGCCGGTCTCACTTTTCAGGGAGTATTGCGCGCGCTGCTGCGTCAGGATCCCGACATTATCATGGTGGGTGAAATCCGTGATGGCGAAACGGCTGAAATAGCCCTTAAAGCCGCACAAACCGGTCATCTGGTTCTATCAACACTGCATACCAATTCCACCACAGAAACACTAATACGCTTGCAGCAAATGGGGGTTGCACGCTGGATGATCGCCTCCGCGCTGACGCTCGTTATTGCGCAGCGGTTGGTGAGAAAATTGTGCCCACATTGCCGACAACGTCTGGAAACGCCGATCATGCTCCCGGAAGCGATCTGGCCTACGCCACTGCCTCATTGGCAGGCTCCGGGCTGCCAACATTGCTATCACGGATTTTATGGCCGTACGGCATTGTTTGAAGTTCTCCCCGTGACACCTGCATTGCGCCAGAGCATCGCTAACGGTACGTCCGTAGACGGAGTGGAATCGAATGCTCAGCAATTAGGGATGAGTACGCTTTTCGAAAATGGTTGCAAGGCCGTCGAACAAGGGTTAACAACATTTGAAGAGTTGGTACGCGTACTGGGCATGCCCCATGTCAGCTAAACTGCTTTGGCGCTGGCAAGGTATTAGCAACGAAGGTAATCCACTGGAAGGCGTACTTTGGGCCGATACCCGCCCCTCATTGATGCTTGCTCTCGAGCAACGGCATATTACGCCGCTGCGCATTAATCGTATGCGTGTCAAAGCCTCACACTGGAGCCGTGAAAAAAGCGCTGAAACCATACGTCAACTGGCGACGTTGCTGAAAGCAGGGCTAACACTCTCGGCAAGTTTAGCTTTGCTGGCTGAACAGCATCCCAGCAGCCAATGGCAAGCGCTACTGCGTACGCTGGCTCACGATATGGAACAGGGTATTTCTCTCTCCACATCGCTATCTCAGTGGCAACACGTTTTTCCGCCTCTTTATCAGGCAATGATCCGTACCGGAGAGCTTACAGGTAAGCTGGACGACTGCTGCTTTGAACTCGCCCGCCAGCAGAAGAATCAACAGCAGCTGGCGGATAAAGTTAAAAAAGCCCTACGCTATCCGATATTCATCATCACGATGGCAGTGATGGTGGTATTCGCGATGCTGCAGTTTGTACTCCCTGAGTTTGCCGCTATTTACCAGACGTTTAACACTCCGCTACCAGTACTCACTCAGTGGATTATTGCCATCGCGCATTTTAGCAGCCAATGGGGATGGCTGGCGGGAGCATTCAGCCTGATAGCGGTTGCAGCATATCACCTGATGAAGCAGCAGCCATACTGGCTCACTCTGCGCCAGAAATTGCTGCTCGGCTTCCCGGTCATAGGACCGATGGTGAGAGGGCAAAAACTCACGCAGATCTTCACTGTTCTGGCGTTAACGCAAAATGCAGGTATTCCTTTTCTGCAAGGTCTTGAGAGCGTCACTGAAACGCTGGCCAACCCTTTCTGGTCGCAACGCTTAGCGCAGGTACATCACGACATCAGCGCCGGAAAACCGGTCTGGTTAGCGCTAAAAAATTGCGGTGAATTCAGCCCATTGTGCATACAGTTGGTCAGAACAGGTGAGGCTTCCGGCTCGCTGGATACAATGCTGCGTAATCTCGCCCATCACCACGGCGAGAAAACATTGTCTCAGGCAGAGAATCTGGCTGCACTACTAGAGCCTGCGTTACTGGTCATTACGGGGCTGATAATCGGTACGCTGGTCGTTGCGATGTATTTGCCGATTTTTCATTTAGGAGATGCGATGAGCGGGGTGGGATAAATTCAAATGCCGGATGGCGCACAGCTTATCCGGCATGTCATAGTACTACCTGTTCTTACAGGCTATTGAAAACGCGGTTTTCTTGTTCCTGTACACGAATAAACGTTGTACGTTTGGTCAGTTCTTTCAGGCGAGATGCACCGACATAGGTACAGGCAGAACGCAGGCCGCCAAGGATATCGCGTGCAGTGTTATCAACCGGGCCACGCAGAGGCAACTTAACTGTTTTACCTTCCGCAGCGCGGTATTGTGCAACACCACCAACGTGACGCGTCATGGCTGATTCAGAGCTCATGCCGTAGAACAGCATGAATTTCTCACCGTTCTCTTCAACAATTTTGCCGCCGCTTTCTTCATGACCGGCCAACATACCGCCGAGCATAACGAAGTCCGCGCCACCGCCAAACGCTTTTGCCACGTCACCCGGCATTGTGCAGCCGCCGTCACTGACAATCATGCCGCCCAGACCGTGAGCTGCATCGGCACATTCAATAACCGCAGAAAGCTGTGGGTAGCCAACGCCGGTTTTTACACGTGTGGTACATACAGAACCCGGGCCAATGCCGACTTTAACAATGTCCGCGCCGGAAAGTACCAGCTCTTCACACATTTCTCCAGTAACCACATTGCCCGCACAAATTGTTTTTGTCGGCCATGCTTCACGCGCTTTCGACACAAACTGAACAAAATGCTCTGAGTAGCCATTTGCCACATCAATGCAGATAAAGTTCAGCGCCGGGTTGAGCGCCAGAATCTGTTTGGTTTTTTCGAAATCTGCGTCAGAGGTGCCGGTTGAAACCATTACGTGTTTGAGCACATCAGCAGAGCTCTCTGCGATGAAAGCAGCCCAGTCTTCAACAGAATAGTGTTTGTGTACCGCAGTCAGGATGTCGAAGGATGCCAGCGCCGTTGCCATGGCAAACGTCCCGACAGTGTCCATGTTCGCGGCAATAATGGGTACGCCGGACCAGGTCTGACCTGAGTGCTTAAAGGTAAATTGACGTTCCAGCTCAACATCGGAACGGCTTTTGAGAGTAGAACGCTTAGGGCGGATAAGAACGTCTTTGAAACCTAACTTCAGATCTTCTTCGATACGCATGTGCGGATTCCTGGGGTTAATGGCGAAAAATCGAAACTCACAACTCCAGTGACGCTATCATACGCACTAATCAATGCCGCGCAAGACTGCGAAATTCTCTTTTTTTACGCTACAATCCCATAAATTTACCTGGCGAATAGTAGGTTAATCCTGCAGCAACCTCGCCGTCGCACGCTTAACTTTTAACTGTTTGATAATCAAACTTAAACTCCAGGATCTGCATCTATGAGGTATACGGTAGCCTTAACCGGTGGCATTGGCAGTGGTAAAAGTACCGTTGCAAATGCGTTCGCAGACCTCGGAATAAACGTCATTGATGCAGATATTATTGCGCGCCAGGTGGTTGAACCCGGTACCCCAGCCCTTAAGGCGATCGAAGAACATTTTGGTACCGAAGTTATAGCTACCGACGGATCGTTGCAGCGACGCATTTTACGCGAACGCATTTTTTCCAGTCCTGAGGAGAAAAGCTGGCTGAATGCCCTGCTCCATCCGCTTATTCAGCAGGAAACGCAGCGCCAGTTTCAGCAAGCAACCTCCCCTTATCTGTTGTGGGTTGTACCTTTGCTGGTGGAAAATTCGCTGTATAAAAAAGCCAACCGCGTACTCGTGGTGGATGTTACTCCCGAGACACAGCTCAGACGCACTATGCAGCGCGATGACGTCACGCGTGAGCATGTTGAACAAATTCTTGCTGCCCAGGCAACGCGCGAAGCGCGTCTGGCCGTGGCAGACGATGTTATTGATAATAATGGCGCACCGGAGGCCATCGCCTCGGATGTCGCCCGCCTGCACGCGCTCTATCTGCAATGCGCGTTGCAGTTTGTCTCACAGGAAAAACCGTAATGCACACCCAGGTCCTTTTTGAACACCCTCTCAATGAGAAGATGCGTACATGGCTGCGCATAGAGTTTTTAATCCAACAGCTCTCCGTTAATGTACCCATAGCGGACCATGCAGGCGCACTGCATTTTTTCCGCAACATCGGGGACTTACTGGATGTCTTTGAACGCGGCGAAGTCCGTACCGAACTCCTCAAAGAGCTGGAAAGACAACAGCGTAAACTCCAGGCCTGGGTTGAAGTTCCCGGCGTCGATCAAAACAGGATCGACGCATTGCGCCAGCAGTTAAAAAGCGCGGGCAGCATACTTATTTCGGCTCCGCGTATTGGACAGACGCTGCGCGAAGATCGTCTGATTGGCCTTGTACGTCAGCGTTTAAGCATTCCTGGCGGATGCTGCAGCTTCGATCTGCCGACCCTGCATATTTGGTTACATCTACCGCAGTCGCATCGCGACGCGCAGGTTGAAACCTGGCTTGCAAGTCTGAATCCGCTCAATCAGGCACTGTCGCTGGTGCTGGATTTAATTCGCAACTCTGCGCCATTCCGTAAGCAAACCAGCTTGAATGGTTTTTATCAGGACAACGGCGAAGATGCCGATCTGCTTCGCTTGCAGCTGCCGCTTGATTCGCAGCTTTATCCGCAAATTTCTGGTCATAAGAGCCGCTTTGCTATTCGCTTTATGCCGCTGGATAGCGAGAATGGCCAGGTGCCTGAGCGTCTCGATTTTGATCTGGCGTGCTGTTAAGGAGTCAACATGTCTGAACAAACCATCGTCAACTGCCCAACCTGCGGCAAACCCGTAGTGTGGGGTGAAGTCAGCCCGTTTCGCCCATTCTGCAGCAAGCGCTGCCAGTTAATCGATCTGGGTGAGTGGGCCGCAGAAGAGAAACGTATCCCAAGCTCTGGTGATCTGTCGGAAAACGACGACTGGAGTGAAGAGCAGAAGTAATTCAGCTAAAACGTAGGGCGGGCAAGCGTAGCGACCCCGCCCTAATTTGCCGGATGGTGGGGTTGCCTAATCCGGCCTACGAACACCTTTATCCAGCAATCAGCTTTTCAATTACCGGCGCATTCGCAGGCGGAAAATCTTCTGTATTCAGAGCATCTTGCGCAATCCACTGCGCCGGTTGCCCCTCTTTCCCCCACGGTTCGCCTTCCCAGCTTTCAACCAGCCAGAACCACAGAGTGATATGCCGGTCCGGAAACTGGTACTCCAGCTTTTCGAACAGTGAGCTTTGAGTCGGCGTAATGCCTACTTCTTCCTGTAACTCGCGAATCAGCGCCTGCTCCGGCGTTTCGCCTGCTTCAATTTTCCCGCCGGGGAACTCCAGCTTATTTGCCATGTGGGCATCAGCCGCACGCTGGGTTATAAAAATTTCATGGTGCTGGTTGCGAATAATCCCGACGGCGATCTGCAGTATTTTCATCTTTATAGTCCATAAAAAAGGCGCAGAATTCTGCGCCTTTTCAGTAAGTTACTTTCTTAGCTCAGACGGCCATGGCACTGTTTGTACTTTTTCCCGGAACCGCAAGGACACGGATCGTTACGACCCACTTTACGATCGCCAGTTTGTGCTGCCAGCTCTTCTGCCGCGGCAGAATCGTCACCTTTATGGCTCAACTGCTGCATCTGCGCTAAACGTTCAGCGTCTTCACGACGTTGCTGCTCCATCGCTTCTACTTCTTCAGGCATACGTACCTGAACTTTGCTCAGGGTACTGATCACTTCGTACTTCAGTGATTCCAGCATTGATGCAAACATAGAGAAGGATTCACGCTTGTATTCCTGCTTCGGATCTTTTTGCGCATAACCACGCAGGTGGATACCCTGACGCAGGTAATCCATCGCCGCAAGGTGCTCTTTCCACAGAGAATCGAGAGTTTGCAGCATCACGCCTTTTTCGAAGTGACGCATCATCTCCGCGCCCACAACTTCTTCTTTACGCTGATAAACTTCGATGGCGTTTGCCAGAATACGTTCGCGCAGCGTTTCCTCATGCAGCTCAGGCTCTTTATCCAGCCACTCTGAAATAGGCATTTCCAGATCGAAGTCGTTTTTCAGACGTTCCTGCAGACCCGGGATATCCCACATTTCTTCCAGAGACTGCGGCGGAATATAGGCATCAATCGTCGCTTTGAAGACATCCTCACGGATGCTATTAATGGTTTCGCTAACGTCAGTTACGTCCAGCAGTTCGTTACGCTGGGTGTAGATTGCGCGACGCTGGTCATTGGCAACGTCATCATATTCCAGCAGTTGCTTACGAATATCGAAGTTGCGGCTTTCTACTTTACGCTGCGCGTTTGCAATCGCTTTTGTCACCCACGGGTGTTCAATCGCTTCACCAGGCTTCATGCCCAGTTTACGCATCATGCCGGACACGCGGTCAGAAGCAAAAATACGCATCAGCGCATCTTCCATCGACAGATAGAAACGAGAAGACCCCGCATCCCCCTGACGACCAGAACGACCACGCAGCTGGTTATCTATACGACGAGATTCGTGACGCTCGGTACCGATAATATGTAAACCACCTGCTGCTAATACCGCATCATGGCGAACCTGCCACTCGGCTTTGATCTGCGCGATTTGTTCTGGAGTCGGGTCTTCCAGCTCGGCAATTTCCGCCTGCCAGCTACCACCCAGCACGATATCGGTACCACGACCTGCCATGTTTGTCGCGATAGTCACTGCGGACGGATAACCCGCCTGGGCGACTATTGCGGCTTCGTTGGCGTGGAACTTGGCGTTCAGAACGTTGTGTTTGATACCCGCCTTGTTCAGCTCGTTAGAAACCACTTCCGATTTTTCAATAGAGATAGTACCAACCAGCACCGGCTGGCCATTTGCGGTACGCTCTTTAATATCTTCAATGATCGCCTGAATTTTTTCCGCTTCAGTCATGTACACCAGATCCGGTAAATCCTTACGGATCATCGGGCGGTTGGTCGGCACAACAACGGTATCCAGTTTGTAGATGGAGCTGAATTCAAAGGCTTCAGTGTCTGCTGTACCGGTCATACCGGCCAGTTTTTCGTACAAACGGAAGTAGTTCTGGAAGGTAATAGATGCCAGCGTCTGGTTCTCGTTTTGGATATCTACGCCTTCTTTGGCTTCAACAGCCTGGTGCAGACCATCGGACCAGCGGCGACCCTGCATGGTACGACCGGTGTGTTCGTCGACGATGATAACTTCACCGTCTTTCACGATATAGTCAACGTCGCGAGTAAACAGCACGTGCGCGCGCAGTGCAGCAGTCACGTGGTGCATCAGCATAATGTTGCCCGGAGAGTACAGCGACTCGCCCTCATCCATAATGCCTTCGTTAACCAACAGCTCTTCAATCAGTACCAGACCACGTTCGGTCAGGTTGACCTGGCGCGCTTTCTCATCAACAGAGAAGTGGCCTTCCCCCTGGAACGTGTCGGAATCGTCCTTCTCCTGACGAATCAGGTGCGGGATGATTTTGTTCACTTTTTTATACATTTCCGAGCTGTCTTCAGCCGGACCGGAGATGATCAGCGGCGTACGCGCTTCATCGATCAGGATGGAGTCGACTTCATCGACCAGCGCATAGTGCAGTTTACGCTGAACGCGCTCTTCCGGGCTAAACGCCATGTTGTCGCGCAGGTAGTCAAAGCCGTATTCGTTGTTGGTACCGTAAGTAATATCGGCATTGTAGGCTTCACGCTTGGCTGGCGCAGGCAGGCCAGACATGTTGATACCCACGGTCATGCCGAGGAATTCAAACAGCGGGCGGTTATTTTCGGCGTCACGCTGAGCCAGGTAGTCGTTCACGGTAACCACGTGTACACCCTTCCCGCTTAATGCGTTCAGGTAGGCTGGCAGCGTTGCGGTCAGGGTTTTACCTTCACCAGTACGCATTTCCGCGATGCAGCGATCGTTAAGCACCATACCACCCAGCAGCTGTACGTCGAAATGACGCATGCCGAACACACGCTTACTCGCTTCGCGGACCACCGCGAACGCTTCCGGGATCAGGCTTTCAACGCTGGCGCCTTTTTCCAGACGGGCGCGGAATTCAGCGGTCTTCGCTTTCAGTTCATCATCGGAGAGTTTTTCCATCTCCGGTTCCATTGCATTGATGACATTGACCACTTTACGCATACGACGCAGCGTACGCTCGTTACGGCTACCGAACACTTTTGTTAATAATTTGATTAGCATAATAAAATCTCAAACGCCCCGCGGTGCGGAGTCAAAAATTATAAGTTGGAAGGTTCTTTTTTAGCTGAGGCGTTGAGGGCCAGCACGGATACCCTGCAGCTGGCTGATCCAGACCGGAACGCTAAATGCGGCCTGAGAGGTAAAATGGGCATATGTCACGCGACTCACGGCCGCGGGCGGTCTGCCTTCTTGCGTCAGCATCGCGCTGAGCGTATTCAGTAACGCAAGATGGTGCGCCTGGATTGGCAACGGCTCTTCGGCAACAGGCAGCGCCTGAGGAGCCATGGCAAAAGAAAGATGGCGAATGACCGTACGAATGGCATGCTGATGCCAGTAGTCAACGGTAAAATTCGGGCGGCGATTGGTCGCCTCCAGCAAAGCAAGCTGGCTAAAGTTAACTTTGGCAGATTGATCGTGATTGCTGGCGGTCGCCTTCGCGGGAGTATTAGGTTCAGCAGCATTACCGAGCGCAGGCAGGCCAAAACTAGCCGCGACCATCCCCAACAGGAGATGCGGCCAGAAGTACCGTCTGCCTAACTGTCGCCAACGCGTCAGTATTCCACTCACGTTATTGCCACCTGATATACCCTGCGTTTGGGGTTACAAATGCAAAACCATTTTTTTGCGCATAAATATTACCATTAAAGCGTACGCTCCACAGCAGTAATGACAGCAAGTCGCGGGTAAATATGCTTAAGAAAGCAGCGATCGAACGGTGTTTTAATCTGTCGGTGGGAAAAAAGTCGCTTCAGATAAGGTGGTTTTGCAATCGAAAGATAAAAAAACGACTGGCTCACCTGGCCGGAGAGAGTGCCAGATTTACCAGTCGAATTTATGCGACAGCGTATGTCGTTATGCCAGTACAGTCGAAGGTGCTTTGAACGCCAACGGCAGTTCTGCATCGTCCTGGAAGGTCACATATTCCCAGGCTTCCTGTTTTGCCAGGACTGCCTGCAATAGTTTGTTATTCAGTGCATGACCGGATTTATACGCGGTGAATGCACCAATAATGTTGTGACCACACATGAACAAGTCACCAATCGCGTCGAGCATTTTGTGACGAACGAATTCGTCTTCAAAACGCAGGCCGTCTTCGTTCAATACGCGATAATCGTCAACAACGATGGCACAATCGAAGCTGCCGCCCAGGCACAGGCCGCGGGACTGCAGATATTCGATATCACGCATGAAGCCGAAAGTACGCGCGCGGCTGATCTGGCGCATGAACGCATCCGCAGAGAAGTTCATCGCGTAGCGCTGCGTGCTGGAGTCGATCGCCGGATGGTTAAAGTCGATAGTGAAATCCAACGTAAAACCATTATAGGGCTTAAACTCAGCCCACTTATCGCCATCTTCGACACGAACGGTCTCTTTGATGCGAACAAATTTTTTGGCGCTGCTCAGTTCTTCAATACCTGCATCAAGCAGCAGGTAAACGAACGGAGCGGCACTGCCATCCATAATCGGGATTTCCGGGGCGTTAACTTCAATAACGATGTTATCGATACCTAAGCCCGCCAGAGCAGCATTAAGGTGCTCTACGGTTGAAATCCGCACATCATGCTCATTGACCAGACACGTACAGAGCATGGTATCACGCACAGATTTGGCATCGGCCGGGAAATCTACCGGAGGATTCAAGTCGGTGCGACGATAGATGACCCCGGTGTTGGCCGGCGCAGGGCGTAATGTCAGGGTGACTTTTTTGCCGGTATGCAAACCGACGCCAGTCGCCTGAACGATACGTTTAAGAGTCCTTTGTTTGATCATCGTATAATCTCGCCAAATTACCTATCCAACCGAAGTGTACTATACATTCGGTGGGCCAGTTTAGCACAAAGAGCCACAATTCCCAAATTCCAGCTAATTCTTAATCAGCTTGCTTACGCAGGAATGCAGGGATATCCAAATAATCCGGCTCTTTCGTGGTTTGCGGCGTATTGTCGTTAACCACTTTCGCTACCGGTTTCTGCTCTTGCGTCAACGGCGCCATACCGTGCTGCTGGTAACGATCCATTACCGGCTGCTGTACCTGTTTGTTGGTCACCAGAGTGATTTCAGGACGCTTGTCCATACCAATTCCAGTCGCAACAACGGTCACGCGCAGTTCGTCGTTCATATCCGGGTCCAGAGAGGTACCGATAACCACAGTTGCGTTATCCGATGCAAAGGCACGAATCGTGTTACCCACGGTTTCGAACTCATCCAGACGCAGGTCGAAGCCCGCAGTAATGTTAACCAGCACGCCGCGTGCGCCGGACAGATCGATATCTTCCAGCAGCGGAGAAGAGATAGCCATTTCAGCCGCTTCTTCTGCACGGTCTTCACCGCTCGCCACGCCAGAACCCATCATTGCGTAGCCCATTTCGGACATCACGGTGCGCACGTCTGCAAAGTCGACGTTCATCAGGCCTGGACGAGTAATCAGTTCAGCGATACCCTGGACTGCGCCTTTCAGCACGTCGTTCGCTGCGCCAAATGCATCCAACAGGGAGATACCACGGCCCAGTACTTTCAGCAGTTTGTCGTTCGGGATAGTGATCAGAGAGTCCACGTGTTTGGACAGCTCGGTGATCCCCTGCTCCGCGAATGCCATACGCTTCTTGCCTTCAAAGTTGAAAGGCTTAGTCACGACAGCAACGGTCAGGATACCTAAATCTTTTGCGACTTCAGCTACCACTGGCGCTGCACCGGTACCGGTACCGCCGCCCATGCCAGCTGCGATAAACACCATGTCTGCACCGTCAAGCGCTGCGCGCAGAGCTTCGCGATCTTCGTCTGCCGCATTACGACCGACTTCCGGGTTTGCACCCGCGCCCAGACCTTTGGTGATGCCGCTACCAATCTGAATGGTCTGTCCAACCGCCGTTTTACGCAACGCCTGAGCGTCGGTATTCACCGCGAAGAATTCAACACCTTCGATGCGCTCACGCACCATGTGTTCAACGGCATTACCGCCGCCGCCACCGACGCCGATGACTTTAATCACCGCGTCGTTGGTTAGTTCCATAGGTTCAAACATAGTTTCTCTCTCCGTTTTACACTTCATCCTTCAAGCCGCCTCTTTGTTGGCTGCCTTCACTCACTCCCGTGACATAGTAAACTATGCTCCAGGAGATTCGCTCAGTTGCCGCCGCGATGCAACTTGAATGACTTTGTGTAGTGCCTGTCGCCTGAGACCGTTAATTTGCGTCGGTCTCTTTAAAAATTAAAACTCTTTACGTAACCAGCTATTCAGTCGCTTGATCCACGATCCGACCGAGGCAGTTACGCGCTTTTCCACTTCAGCCTCACCACTTAAATGGGATTCTTTCCCGTAGTGCAGCAGCCCCACCGCCGTTGAATAATACGGCTCCTGGGCATAATCCGTCAGACCGGTAATATTCAGCGGTGCGCCAATACGTACTTGTGTATGGAACACGCGCTGTGCGCAGGCCGCAAGACCTTCAATTTGCGCAGCACCGCCGGTTAACACAATCCCCGCCGCCAGATGATGTTTCACACCCTGTTGGCGAAGCTGTTCTTGTAATTGCAAAATTTCTTCGTTGACCAGGTTGAGCAGCTCGGTATAACGCGGCTCAATGACCTCTGCCAGAGTCTGACGTTGCAGGCTACGCGGCGGACGACCACCAACGCTTGGCACTTCAACGCTCTCGTCTTTACCCACGATGGAACCCAGTGCGCAGCCATGACGCACTTTGATGGCTTCAGCATCGCTCGGCGGCGTACCAAAGGCATACGCGATATCGCTGGTCACGACATTCCCTGCATAAGGGATAACTTTAGTGTGGCGCAACGCCCCGCCAGTATAAACGGCGATGTCCATTGTACCACCACCAATATCCACCACGCAGACACCCAGTTCACGTTCATCTTCCGTCAATACGGAATAACTGGCTGCCAACCCGGCAAAAATCAGTTGGTCAACTTTCAGACCACAACGTTCAACGGCTTTGACAATATTCTTCGCCATGTCGTTGTGGCAGGTAATAAGATGGACTTTTGCCTGCATACGCACACCGGAAAGACCGACCGGATTTTTGATACCTTCCTGGTAGTCGATGGCGTATTCCTGCGGAATGACGTGCAGAACACGATGTTCATCGCGAACGCGTACGGATTTTGCCGTATGTACCACGTTTTCCACATCTTCCTGCGTCACTTCCTCTTCGGAAATGGGCACCATACCAATTTCATTCTGACAGCTAATATGTTTACCGGAAAGCGCCAGATACACTGAAGAGATCTGGCAATCTGCCATCAGTTCAGCCTGGTCAATGGCGCGCTGTACGCACTTCACCACTGACTCAAGGTCATTCACCCCGCCTTTATCCATACCTCGCGATGGGCAACTGCCCACGCCAATGATATTGACCATACCGTCGGGCAGAACTTCCCCTACTAAAGCGGCTACCTTCGCGGTGCCAATCTCCAGTCCAACTACCAGTTTTCTGTCCGTCGCCTTGATCATTGTTGTTCTGCCTGTGCCTGATTCTGTTGCTGATTAGATTCCTCAGGAGGCAAGGGAACCCAGCCTACTGCCGCTCCTGAGTCATAACGCAAATCAACGTAGCTAATCCGTTTGCCATCGGTTTGCGCCTGCTGCTGTAAAACCGGGTAGAGTTCCACAAAGCGAGCCAAACGTTTTATCGTATCGCCCCTGCCCAGATTCAGCTTAATATCGTTATTCAGCGTCAACTGCCAGGAACGACGAGCGGTCATTGCCGCTTCCTTCAGGGTGAATCTGTCCTTAGCCAGCACCTGCCCCATATCGCGGAACCCTTGCAGCACTTCACTTGCGCTGCCTTCCGGTCCGTACAACATAGGTAATACCTGCTTATTGGCCCGACCGGTTGGGACACTGAAGGTATTTCCTTCGGCATCCACCATATGTTGGTCATTCCAACGCGCTATTGGCACATATTCAACCAGATGAATCTTCAATTCATCAGGCCATTGCTTTCTGACGCTCGCCTGTTTGATCCAGGGGAGGCGTTCAATCTGGCTCTGGATGATGTTCACATCCTGAGTCATAAATGTTCCCGGAGCGCCCAGCGCCAGGATGGACTGACGGATATCATCATTGCGCGTGTAATGCCGTTCACCGGTTAACACCAGTTTTGACAATGGCAGGCGCTGCGCATCTTCCATCCATCCCAACACTACCCAGCCGCTGACAAACACGGTGCACAGCACTGTCAGCAGGAACAGTATTCCTGCAAGACGCGTTCCATTATTGCGGCGTGAGGAGTTTACTTCTTCTTCATCACCGTTTCGCGTGTTCAGCGCAGCCTGCGACATATCAGTCCGCCAACTCCAGAATTCTTACCACCAACTGCGAGAAGCTCAGGCCCGCCTGACGCGCCGCCATCGGCACCAGGCTGTGGCTGGTCATACCCGGAGAGGTATTCGCTTCCAGCAGATAAAACTGGCCATCGCTGTCCAGCATGACGTCAATGCGACCCCAACCTTTACAGCCCAATGCGGTCCACGCTTTCAGGACTAATTCCTGTAAAAAGGCTTCTTGTTCGACTTCCAGACCAGCAGGGCAGAAATATTGTGTCTCATCAGAGAGATACTTCGCCTCATAATCATAGAAGGTTCCCGCGGGTTGGATACGTATTGACGGTAAAATTTCTTCGCCAAGTATCGCAACTGTAAATTCCGGGCCACTGAGCCATTTTTCAATCAGTACTTCTTCATCATGCTGAAAAGCCAATGCTAATGCACCCTGCAAAGCATTTTCTTCTTCAACTTTTGACATCCCTACGCTGGAACCTTCACGGCTTGGCTTTACAATCAGCGGCAAGCCTAACGCAGAAATTTTTGTAACTGCTTCATCGCTAAGACCTTTTTCGAACTCAGCGCGGGTCAGCGCAACCCATGGGGCGACGGGTAAACCTGCGCCCTGCCACAGCAGCTTGCTGCGCAGTTTGTCCATGGAAATCGCGGAAGCCATGACGCCGCTGCCGGTATACGGCAGGCCAATCAGCTCCAGCATGCCCTGCAATGTGCCATCTTCACCGCCACGACCATGCAGCGCAATAAACACCTTCTGAAACCCCATAGATTTCAAAAGAGTGACATCGATCTCTTTAGGGTCAACCGGATGGGCATCTACACCACCTTCGCGTAACCCTGCCAATACGGCCGCGCCTGAATTCAGCGATACTTCACGTTCAGCGGAGGTTCCCCCTAACAGGACCGCGATTTTATCAGCCATGTTGTTCTTCCTCCGGGTTTTGCGGCTTCAGTTTGATTTCAGCTAAGGAACGCGCGATTTTGCCGATATTTCCAGCGCCCTGCACCAAAATCAGATCGTTGCCGGTTAATACGGGTGCCAGCATTTCTGCCACCTGGGCCGGGTCGGATACCAGAATCGGATCGATCTTACCGCGGCCACGAATCGTACGGCACAACGAGCGGCTGTCGGCCCCCGGAATCGCGGCTTCGCCCGCGGCATACACATCCAGCATCAACAGCGCATCGACCTGGGTCAGCACGTTAGCAAAGTCGTCGTACAGATCGCGAGTACGCGTAAACCGGTGCGGCTGGAACAGCATCACCAGGTTTTTGTCCGGCCATCCCGCGCGCGCGGCTTTAATCGTGGCGTCCACTTCCGTTGGGTGGTGGCCATAGTCATCAACCAGCATCGCGGTCCCGGCTTTACCGTTCACCGGCTCAAGCGGGAATTCGCCGAGGAAGTCAAAACGACGTCCGGTACCCTGGAAACTTTCCAGCGCGCGCAGAATAGCGTCGTCTTCAATACCTTCTTCCGTCGCGACCGCCACTGCCGCCGCCGCGTTCAGTGCATTGTGACGACCCGGCGCGTTTAACGTAACACGTAAATCGGCCATCCCCTGACGCACCAGCGTGAAGTGTCCTTGTGGACCAATCTGCTGGTAATCTTCAACGCGCACATCGGCATCATCACTGAAACCATAGGTTGTGGTTTGACGGCCAACTCGCGGTAACAGTTCGCGGATAACCGGATCGTCAACGCACATCACGGCACGACCATAAAACGGCAAGTTATGCAGGAAATTAATAAACGTCTGCTTTAAATTTTCGAAGTCGCCATGGTAGGTATCCATGTGGTCGGCTTCGATATTGGTGACAATCGCCACCATTGGCTGCAAATGCAGGAACGACGCGTCGCTCTCGTCCGCTTCGGCAATCAAATAACGGCTATGACCCAGGCGCGCATGCACGCCTGCAGCCTTCACCAGACCGCCGTTGACAAAAGTGGGATCCAGACCCGCTTCCGCGTAGATGCTGGAGACCATTGCCGTGGTCGTGGTTTTACCATGCGTCCCGGCAATAGCAATACCGTGACGAAAACGCATTAACTCCGCCAGCATTTCAGCACGACGAATCACCGGAATACGTGCTTCATGCGCTGCAACAATTTCCGGGTTATCCGCAGAAATAGCGCTGGATACCACCACCACGCTCGCATCGCGCACGTTTTCCGGGCGATGGTTGAAGAAAATCGTGGCCCCCAGATTCGTCAACTGCTGCGTCACAGGATTCGGCGCTAAGTCAGAACCGCTGATCTGATAACCTTCATTGGCCAAAACTTCGGCAATACCGCCCATACCAGCACCACCGATGCCGACAAAGTGAATGTGCCGAACGCGACGCATTTCGGGCACGATGGAACGCAGTTTTGCCAGTTGTTGTGTATTCATTCTTTAGCCATTAACTTCTTAGTTCATGCGATGCAAAAGGCATCACCACAATTACGCCCGGGCAGCCCGGCTCACTTCATTTGCAACGCGCTCTGTGGCATCCGGTATGGATGCGGCGCGCGCACGTTCTGCCATGGTTAATAACGTTTCTCGCGACCACCCGGCAAGGGTGCTGGCGACGGCATCCACAGTAAACTGCGGCTGCTCCAGAATTTTGGCGGCGCCCGCTTTCTCCAGCGGCAGCGCATTCCAATACTGCTGTCTGTCTTTGTGCTGGAACGGCACAAACAGCGCAGGCAAACCTGCGGCGGCAATTTCGCTCACCGTCAGCGCGCCTGAGCGACAAACCACGACATCAGCCCACGCGTAGGCCGCTGCCATATCATCAATAAACTCAGTGACCTTGTGCTGCGGTTGTCCCGCGTCGGCATACGCCTGTTCAACGGTCTGCTGCGCGCCTTTGCCGCTCTGATGCCAGATAGTCACCGCGCCGCCAAGCTTTGCGGCAACCTGCGGCATCGTCTGGTTCAGTACGCGTGCGCCCTGAGATCCCCCGACGACCAATACACGAACCGGACCTTCACGCCCGGCCAGACGCGCTTTGGGCAATGGCAGCGCCAGCACGTCAGTGCGCACCGGGTTGCCCACCACTTCCGCATTCGGGAAAGCGCCAGGAAAAGCCTGCATCACCGTAGTGGCAATCTTCGCCAGCCATTTGTTAGTTAATCCCGCAATGCCGTTCTGCTCATGCAGTACAACCGGAATACCTAATGACCAGGCCGCCAGACCGCCAGGGCCAGACACGTAGCCGCCCATACCCAGCACCACATCGGGTTTAAACTGCTTCATGATGGCGCGCGCCTGACGCCAGGCATTAAAAATACGCACAGGTGCGGCAAGCAGCGCATTGACGCCTTTGCCACGCAAACCGGAGATACGAATAAAGTCAATTTCAATGCCGTGTTTCGGCACTAAGTCCGCTTCCATACGATCGGCGGTGCCCAGCCAACGAACCTGCCAGCCCTGGGCCATTAAATGGTGCGCGACCGCCACCCCCGGGAACACATGCCCGCCGGTACCGCCCGCCATCACCATTAACCGCTTCGGTTGACCACTCATCGTGCACCTCGTGTAAACGCCTGGGCTTTTTCCAGACGCGTTTCATAATCAATACGTAACAAAAACATGATGGCCGTCGACATAATCAACAAACTTGAACCACCATAACTGATCAGCGGCAGCGTCAGACCTTTGGTTGGCAGCATACCCGCCGCCGCACCGACGTTTACCAGTGCCTGGAAGCTAAACCAGATCCCGATTGAGCAGGCTAAAAAGCCTGAAAAACGGTGGTCAATTTCCAACGCCTTACGGCCAATCGACATCGCGCGAAAAGCGACGAAGAATACCATTAAAAGTGCCAATACCACACCGATATAACCCAGCTCTTCCCCAATGATGGCGAAGATGAAGTCGGTGTGCGCTTCTGGTAAATACTCCAGTTTTTGGACTGAATTACCTAAGCCCTGCCCCCAAACCTCACCGCGACCAAAGGCCATCAGGGATTGCGTCAACTGGTAGCCACTGCCGAACGGATCTTCCCATGGGTTCCAGAAAGAGGTTACGCGGCGAATACGATACGGTTCGGCAAGGATCAGCAGCACGACCGCTGAAATCCCCATGCCAATGATGGCAATGAACTGCCACAGTTTCGCTCCGGCGAGAAACAGCATCGCCAGGGTAGTGACAAACAGCACTACCACCGTACCAAGGTCAGGCTGTGCCAGCAGTAAAATAGCCAGCACCAGGATCACGCCCATCGGTTTTAAGAAACCGCGCAAGTTGTTACGCACTTCATCAACTTTACGCACCAGGTAGTTGGCGAGGTAACAGAACAGCGACAGCTTGGTAAATTCCGCAGGCTGAATACGCAGCGGCCCCAGCGCAATCCAGCGCGACGCCCCGTTAACGGAGCTACCCACCACCAGCACAATCAGCAGCATGATGATCGAGGCTATCAGCATCGTCGTACTGTACTTTTGCCAGAACTCCATCGGCAGACGCAGCGTCACCATCGCCAGGCAGAAGGCGAGGAAGATGTACAGTGCATCACGCTTAGCAAACAGGAAAGGATCGCCCGCCAGGCGTTGCCCTACGGGCATCGATGCCGATGTCACCATCACAAAACCGATCGCTGCCAGACCAAAGGTCAACCACAGCAGCATGCGGTCATACATGATCAGGCTGTCCGCGTCTTTATCACGCGAAGCCATCACCCAGCCTTTAAGTGCCGCGAAGATCCACGCCAGGACACCCAGTCCCGGTAAGCGCGGCATTCTCAGACGAGGGAGAGATAAGCGCATCAACCCAACTCCTTCGCCAGGCGGGTAAAGACGTCACCGCGTTGCTCAAAGTTCTTGAACTGGTCGAGGCTGGCGCAGGCAGGCGACAGCAGCACCATATCGCCCGACTTCACGCGCGGTGCGAGCAGACGCATTGCCTGCTCCATGGTTTCAGTGTGTTCCGTAACGTCAGGTCGCAGAGCGGCAAGCTGCGCGCCATCGCGACCAAAGCAGTACAGACGAATGTTATCGCCGGTCAGATATCGTTGCAGCGGCGTAAAGTCAGCGGATTTCCCGTCGCCACCCAGCAGCAGGTGCAACGTACCGTCAACGTGCAGGCCATTCAGCGCGGCTTCAGTGCTGCCGACGTTGGTGGCTTTAGAATCGTTAATCCAGCGCACGCCGTTGTGCTCAAGCACATTCTGAAAACGGTGCGCCAGACCGGTAAACGTGGTGAGCGCTTTCAGGCTCGACGCCCGCGGCAGACCCGCAGCATCCGCCAGCGCCAGCGCAGCCAGTGCGTTGGTATAGTTATGCTGACCGGAAAGCGTCATCTCTTTCACGTTAAGAACTTTTTCACCCTTCACTCGCAGCCAGGTTTCGCCCTGCTGACGGTTCAGGTGATAGTCACCCATGTTGATGCCAAAGCTCACGCAACGCTCATCCGCCCCGCGAACCGGCATGGTCAGCGCATCATCAGCGTTGACCACACACACTTTCGCGTTTTCATAGACGCGCAGTTTGGCCGCACGGTACTGCTGCAAGCCAAACGGATATCTGTCCATATGGTCTTCGGTGACGTTCAAAATGGTAGCGGCTACGGCTTGTAAGCTGGAGGTCGTTTCCAGTTGGAAGCTCGACAGTTCCAGAACATACAGCTCACGTTCGTCATCCAGCAGCATCAGCGCGGGCAGGCCAATATTACCGCCAACCCCCACGTTCACACCGGCCGCTTTCGCCATCTCACCTACCAGCGTAGTGACTGTACTTTTCCCGTTGGAACCGGTGATCGCGACGATCGGTGCCTGTGCTTCGCGACAGAACAGCTCAATGTCGCCGACAATTTCAATTCCCGCATCGGCGGCGGCGCTCAACGAAGGATGCGCCAGGGCAATACCAGGGCTGGCGACAATAAGATCAGCGGCCAGCAGCCAGTCATCATTCAGACTGCCAACATGACGCTCAACCGCTTCCGGTAATTTGTCCAGGCCCGGCGGCGTCGCGCGGGTATCCATTACGCGCGGCGTCACGCCACGCGCCAGGAAGAAATCCACGCAGGACAGCCCGGTCAAACCCAGACCGATAATGACGACTTTTTTACCCTGGTAATCAGCCATGATTAACGTACCTTCAGCGTTGCCAGGCCAATCAGCACCAGCATCAGCGAAATAATCCAGAAGCGTACAATTACGCGCGGTTCCGGCCAGCCTTTCAGTTCATAGTGATGGTGGATCGGCGCCATACGGAATATGCGCTGTCCGCGCAGCTTAAAGGAGCCAACCTGCAAAATGACCGACAGTGTTTCTACGACGAATACACCGCCCATGATCACCAGCAGGAACTCCTGACGCAGGAGCACGGCAATAATGCCCAGCGCGCCGCCCAGCGCCAGCGATCCGACGTCGCCCATAAAGACCTGCGCCGGATAGGTGTTAAACCACAAGAAGCCTAACCCCGCACCGACAATTGCCGTACAGACGATCACCAATTCGCCGGCATGACGTAAATAGGGAATATGCAGATAGTTGGCGAAGTTCATGTTACCGGTCGCCCACGCTACCAACGCAAAACCTGCGGCCACAAACACGGTCGGCATAATCGCCAGACCATCCAGACCATCGGTGAGGTTGACCGCGTTGCCAGTACCCACAATCACGAAGTACGCCAGCAGCACGTAGAACAGCCCCAACTGCGGCATCACGTCTTTAAAGAACGGCACCACCAGCTCAGTGGCCGGGGTATCTTTACCAGCCAGATACAGGGCAAAGGCCACGCCCAGCGCAATCACCGACATCCAGAAGTATTTCCAGCGCGCGATCAGGCCCTTGGTGTCTTTGCGTACCACTTTGCGGTAGTCATCGACAAAACCGATAATGCCGTAACCGACCAATACCACCAGCACGCACCATACGTACGGGTTCGACGGGTATGCCCACAGCAGTACGGAGATAACAATCGCGGTAAGGATCATAATCCCGCCCATGGTCGGCGTACCGCGTTTACTGAAGTGTGATTCCGGACCGTCGTTACGCACGACCTGTCCAAAGGACATTTTTTGCAAGCGGGCGATCATGCGCGGGCCCATCCACAAAGAGATGAACAGCGCGGTCAGCAGGCTGACGATGGCGCGAAACGTCAGATAGGAAAAGACGTTAAAGCCGGAATAATATTTGACCAAATGTTCGGCCAGCCAAACTAACATGTCCCATTCTCCTGTAATGCGCGTACTACCTCTTCCATGGCGGCACTACGTGAACCCTTCACTAAAATCGTCATAATCTGATGTTCTGCAATCAGCGCCTTAAGATGCGCGGTCAACGCGGTTTTATCCGCAAAATGCTCACCCACACCGCTGGCATGGCTAATTGCCTGACTCAGTTTCCCTGTACTCAGCACACGGTCGATACCTGCAGCCTTCGCAGCGTCACCCACCTGCACGTGGCATGCTTCGCTTTCCGCGCCAAGCTCTGCCATATCGCCAACGACCAGCACGCGGTAGCCCGGCATTTCGGACAGCACGTTTACCGCTGCGGTCATTGACCCGACATTTGCGTTATAGGAGTCATCCAGCAGTAGCTGATTTTCTGCCAGTTGAATCGGGAACAGACGCCCCGGTACCGCTTGCAGTTCCTTCAGACCCGCTTTAATCGCTTCGTGCGTCGCGCCTACCGCCATAGAGAGCGCAGCCGCCGCCAGGGCGTTAGCAATGTTGTGACGACCCGGCAGCGGCAGCAGAACATCAATGCTTCCGGTTGGCGTTTGCAGAGAAAACTCTGTGCCGTGTGAAGTCACATGAACATTGGCCGCCGAAAAGTCGCTGTTGGCCGCATTCGGGGAGAAGCGCCAGACTTTACGATCGCCGATAATGCTCTGCCAGTTCAGCCAGTCGTTATTGTCGGCATTCATAATGGCGATTCCGTTCGCTGGCAGGCCGGTAAAAATCTCACCTTTTGCCTTCGCAACGCCCGCCAGTGAACCAAAGCCTTCCAGATGCGCGGCTGCCAGGTTGTTCACCAGCGCCGCTTCCGGACGCGTCAGGCCAACGGTCCAGGCGATTTCGCCCTGATGATTAGCGCCAAGCTCAATCACGGCATAGTCGTAATCGTTGTTTAAGCGCAACAGCGTCATCGGTACGCCGATGTCGTTATTCAGGTTGCCCGCGGTATATAAGGTGTTGCCACACTGACTCAGAATGGATGCGGTCATCTCTTTGACAGACGTTTTACCGGAAGAGCCGGTCAGCGCGACAACGCGCGCCGAAACCTGGGCGCGTACCCATGCCGCCAGTTCACCAAACGCCAGACGAGTATCTTTAACAATCAGCTGCGGCAGGTTGGTGTCCAACGGACGGCTGACCAGCAGCGCACCCGCCCCGCTCTCTTGCGCCTTGTCTGCGAAATCGTGGGCATCAAAGCGTTCGCCTTTCAGCGCGACAAACAGGCAGCCCGGCGTAACTTTACGCGTATCGGTTGTCACCGCATCAAGAGTCAGATCGGCTCCTTTCAGTTCGCCACGGAGGATCTCCGCCAGTTGGCTGAGCGTTACGCTAATCATGCGATTACTCCCAGCAGACGCGCTGCCGTGACGCGGTCAGAATAGTCGAGGCGCTGCGAGCCAACGATCTGGTAGTCTTCGTGACCTTTCCCGGCCACCAGCACCACATCGTTTTCTTTCGCCTGCATAATGGCGTTTGTCACAGCCTCTGCGCGACCTTCCATCACTTTCGCCTGTCCGGCATCCAGCATACCCGCCAGAATGTCGTTAATAATGGCGCGCGGCTCTTCGGTACGCGGGTTGTCATCGGTCACCACGACAACATCAGCAAACTGCTCGGCAATCGCGCCCATCAACGGACGTTTGCCTTTGTCGCGATCGCCGCCGCAGCCAAAAACGCACCACAGTTTTCCAGTACAGTGCAGACGTGCCGCCTGCAGCGCTTTTTCCAGCGCATCTGGCGTATGGGCATAATCAACCACAACGGTGGTTTTACCCGGCGCGCTGAACACTTCCATGCGCCCACAAACTGGCTGTAATTGTGTTGCCGTTTTCAGTAAATCAGCTAACGGATATCCCAACGCCAGCAGCGTTGCCAGCGCCAACAGCAGATTGCTGACGTTAAACGCGCCCATCAGGCGACTTTCAATTTCGCCGTCACCCCATGAGGAGGTAAAACGAATTGTTGCCCCGCTGTCGTGATAATTCACGTCAATCGCCTTTAACCAACGACCGTGACAGTTCGGGTTGATGTGGTCTTCCATCGATACGGCAACCGCATCCGGAAGTTTGGCCAACCAGCGACGACCGACTTCATCATCCGCATTAACGATGGCCTGGCCGCAATGGTGCGTGGAATACAGCAGCCATTTCGCGGCTTCGTAATGTTCCATGTCGCCGTGGTAATCAAGATGGTCGCGGCTTAAGTTAGTAAATACTGATGCGGCAAACTTCAGCGCCGCCACGCGATGCTGAACCAGACCGTGTGAAGACACTTCCATTGCGCCAACCGTTGCGCCTTGTGCAACCAGCCCCGCCAGCACATGCTGGACATCAACGGCTGAACCGGTGGTATTTTCCGTCGGGATCACTTTGCCCAGCAGGCCATTGCCGACTGTTCCCATCACCGCGCTGGTTTCGCCAAGCAGTTGGCTCCACTGTGCCAGCAATTGGGTGGTGGTGGTTTTACCGTTGGTCCCGGTCACGCCGACCAGTCGCATTTTTTCAGAAGGCTCGTGGTAAAAGCGGCCCGCCAGTGCAGATAAACGTTCGTTAAGCTGACTGAGATAGATAACTGGAACGCCGTGCATTTCACGGATTTCACCGTCAGTAGCTTCATCTTTTGCTTCTGCAATAATGGCAGCCACACCTTGCGCTATCGCCTGCGGGATATACCGACGCCCGTCCGCCTGATGACCCAATACTGCGACAAAGAGATCGCCCGATGCAGCCATACGGCTGTCGAGCGTCATCTCCCGCAGTGCTCGCTCCGGTGCACCCGGCACCCATGGAGCAAGAAGGTCGCGCAAATTACGATCTGCCACCTGTTGCCTCGCCTTGATTATTCACAAATTCATTTTTATCGCCCGTTGTCAGCGCATCCGGTTCGATGTTCATGGTGCGCAGTACGCCGCCCATGATGGCACCAAAGACCGGCGCGGAAACGGCGCCACCGTAATATTTACCCGCCTGCGGATCGTTGATAACAACAACCAGCGCGAAGCGCGGCTGACTCGCAGGCGCAACGCCTGCGGTATAAGCAATGTATTTGTTGATGTAGCGGCCATCCGGCCCTACTTTCTTCGCCGTACCGGTTTTAATGGCGATACGATAGCCTTTAATCGCCGCCTTCACGCCGCCGCCGCCGGGCAGCGCCACGCTTTCCATCATGTGCACTACGGTACGCACGGTTGATTCCGGGAAGATACGCTCGCCCGGAACAGGAGGGTCAACTTTGGTGATCGACAGTGGCCGATAAACGCCATAGCTGCCGATCGTTGCATAGACTCGCGCTAACTGTAACGGCGTTACCATTAGCCCATAGCCGAAAGAGAAGGTGGCCCTCTCTATGTCAGACCACCGTTGTTTTTGAGGATATAAGCCACTGCGTTCTCCGACCAACCCCAAATTGGTCGCTTTTCCCAGCCCAAAACGTGAGTAAGTGTCTACTAACGCTGAGGACGGCATCGCTAACGCCAGCTTGGAAACACCGACGTTACTCGACTTCTGCAAAACCCCGGTGAGGGTCAATTCGCTATAACGCGCCACGTCTTTAATTTCGTGGCCATTAATTCGGTAAGGGATAGTGTTAAGTACGGTATTTTCGCGAACCACGCCACGCTGCAGCGCCGTCATCACCACCATCGGTTTGACGGTGGACCCCGGTTCAAACACGTCGGTAATCGTACGGTTACGCATCGCATCCTTCGGCGTACCGGTGAGATTGTTCGGGTTGTAGGACGGGCTGTTGGCCATCGCCAGCACTTCACCGGTGTTCACATCCACCAGTACCGCACTGCCTGACTCCGCCTTGTTAAACGCCACGGCGTTATTCAGTTCGCGGTAGACCAGCGCCTGTAAACGCTCATCGATACTTAGCGCAAGGTTATGCGCCGCCTGGCTGTCGGTAGAGGAAATATCCTCAATGACGCGGCCATAACGGTCTTTACGTACAATACGTTCGCCCGGTTGCCCGGTGAGCCATTTGTCGAAGCTCTTCTCAACGCCTTCAATCCCCTGGCTGTCGACGTTAGTAAAGCCGATAAGGTGAGCGGTCACTTCTCCGGAAGGATAGTAACGGCGGGATTCTTCGCGCAGGTGAATGCCTGGCAGCTTCAGTTTTTTGATGTAGTCAGCCATGTCAGGGTTTACCTGACGCGCCAGATAGATAAAGCGCCCTTTCGGGTTGGCGTTAATGCGGGAAGCCAGTTGATCGAGCGGGAGATTCAACGCGGTCGACAGCGCTCTCCAGCGTTCACCAACGCTTACGCCGCCTGCGTCATGCACCTCTTTTGGGTCGGCCCAAATCGCCTTAACCGGAACGCTCACCGCCAGCGGACGACCTGAACGGTCGGTAATCATCCCGCGCGATGTGGACACTTCCTGTACGCGCAGAGAGCGCATATCGCCCTGACGCACCAGCATGTCCGGCGCGATGATTTGCAGCCAGGCAACGCGCCCCAGCAGAAAACCCAGTGCCAGCAAAATACAGCCGCACAGTAACGCAAAACGCCAACTGATAAAGTTGGCTTGTTCTTCCTGGCGTTTTGGCTTGTGCGTTTTTGCCGCTGCTTTCATGCGTCGCGTTTATCCTTATTTTTGTACTACGATATTTTCTTGTGAGGGATCAACATGCTGCATTTGCAGCTTTTCCGTTGCGATCCGTTCAACACGGCTATGGTCGCCGAGCGCGTTCTCCTCAAGGATCAAGTTGCGCCATTCGATATCCAGCGCATCTCGCTCCAGAACCAGCTGCTCACGCTGCGCGGTCAGTAACCGCGTATGGTGTGCTGTTGTCACGACGGTAACCGCCGTCAAAATAATGCAAATGAACAGGCAGAGTGGCAGCTTCCCATACCGCAAAAGATCGTCACCGATCACGCCAGGCAAGGCATGGCGCTCGTTGCTTCCTATCGATCCTTTAACTTTGCTGAGGGCTTCTGTCACTCTGCTGATCATGCGTTCGTCCTCTCTGCAATACGCAGAACTGAACTACGGGCACGAGGATTTTCAGCTACCTCTTCTTCACCCGGCATCATCTTGCCTAGTGCTCTTAACTCACGGCCGCCCAGCTTTTTGATCTGCGCTTCGGTCATCGGTATTCCAGCCGGAACCTGAGGACCACGGCTTTGTTCGCGCATAAAGCGTTTAACAATGCGATCTTCAAGCGAATGGAAACTGATTACCGAAAGGCGACCACCTGGTGCCAGCACGCTGAGCGAGCTTTTTAGCGCCTGCTCTATCTCCTCCAGTTCACTGTTCACCCAAATGCGCACCGCCTGGAAGGTACGGGTCGCGGGATGTTTGAATTTGTCTTTCACCGGCATTGCCGCCGCAATCACTTCCGCCAGCTCTTTAGTGCGGGTCATCGGTTCGATGCGGTTGCGCTCTACGATGGCGCGAGCAATACGTTTGCCGAAGCGCTCTTCGCCAAAGGTTTTAATCACCCAGGCAATGTCTGCTTCATCGGCGGTTTGCAGCCATTCGGCCGCTGACTGACCGCGTGTTGGGTCCATACGCATATCTAACGGACCGTCACGCATAAATGAGAATCCGCGCTCAGCATCATCAAGCTGTGGAGAAGACACCCCAAGATCGAGAAGAATCCCGTCGA
Source organism: Citrobacter sp. RHBSTW-01044 (assembly GCF_013781945.1). Classification (NCBI taxonomy): domain Bacteria; kingdom Pseudomonadati; phylum Pseudomonadota; class Gammaproteobacteria; order Enterobacterales; family Enterobacteriaceae; genus Citrobacter; species Citrobacter sp. RHBSTW-01044. The sequence continues at coordinate 4,067,349 of NZ_CP056180.1, forward strand.
TCTTACCGGTAAGTCCGCGCTCGGCGACATAATCAGCCAGCGCAGAAAAAGGACCATGGACGATGGAAAAACGGGGATCGGTAATCGTCTTTGCAACGGCAATCGCCTGCGGATCGCGATCGATGGCCAGTAAACGCCCCGCTTCGCCAAGTTGCGAGAGGATCAGACGTGAGTGACCACCGCGACCAAATGTCCCGTCAATGTAGATGCCGTCTGGACGAATATTCAGGCCGTTTACGGCTTCATCCAGCAACACCGTTGTATGTTTATAATTTTCCATCATTTTATAGAGACAAATCCTGCAATCGTTCCGACAGCGCGCCGGTAACAGACTGCTCAGCGTCGATATCTTCCTTGACCTGTTGATACCAGGTCGTTTCATCCCACAGCTCAAACTTATTGAACTGCCCAACCAGCATCACTTCTTTCGTTAGCCCTGCGTGTTGCCGCAGAATGGGCGCTATCAATAATCGGCCAGCGCTATCCATCTGACATTCGCTAGCATGACCCAACAACAGGCGCTGTACGCGACGCTCAACTGGATTCATGCTCGACAGACGCGATAACTTCTGCTCGATAATTTCCCATTCAGGCAGGGGGTACAGCAGCAGGCACGGGTGATGGATGTCAATGGTGCAAACCATTTGACCGGTAGCGCTCTCGAGCAGTTGATCCCGATAACGGGTAGGCACAGATAAGCGCCCTTTACTGTCGAGATTAACTAACGTTGCTCCCCGGAACATGCCAGCCTCACCCCCGATTACCACTTTATCCCACAAATTCCCACTTAAAGGAGTTTACGGAGCGGAGGAAAACCTTGTCAAGCAAGTCACGGCGCTTAGCGGAGCAAAAAACCCATTGTTTACGGCTAATATCAGCGTTGAACAAATTCCGTACAGCAAACGAAGCAAATTAACGTCATGAATATTTGTAAGAAAAAAATCCAACAACTCATGATTGTTTAAAACAACTGAATATCATCAAAAGAAAAATATAAAGTGTCAGTTTGCGACGCGAGCGGCATTTTAGGACAATATGCAGCGAGATAACAGTACCAGTTAATCAGTCTGTACGCCGCACAGGAGCGAGATAAGGGCGAGATTGTCGCAACACACCAGTAAAGTGTTTGTTAATTCGGCAAATCCCTACATGCTTGTAACAAAATAATACAACCGTAACGCATCGTTACGTCTCAATTACCCAAAAATGGATAGTTGCATTTTTAATTCGGCATAATAGAAGAATCAATTTCAGATAATTCTAAAGAATATTCTTAATTATAATGCGGTTATTTCCGAGAACGGGATAATTGATGATGTCAGAGGCTTATCCGCCGACATCATCAATTGAGGCAACTTAGTTACGGCTTAGAATACCGCGACGGTACAGATTACGCCGTATACGCGTTAAACCTGGTTTGGGTTTACGCGGCTCATCCAGGCTTGCCAACACAATCTCCAGCACGCGTTCCGCGACATCTCGATGGCGCTGCGCCACCGCCAGTACCGGGCACTGCAGGAAGTCGAGCAGCTCGTGGTCGCCAAAAGTCGCAATCGCTAAATCAGACGGTAACTGCCCGTCGCGGCGCAGGGTCACATCCATCACCCCCTGCAACAGGGCAAACGACGTGGTAAACAGCGCCTGAGGCATTGGATGCGTTTCCAGCCATTTATCAAATAACTGCGCGGCCGCCTCCCGCTCATAGCTGTTGGCATAGAGAAAATGCACTTCACGTGGATCGTCCTTCCACGCGGTACGGAAACCCTGTTCGCGCAGGAAACTGACGGACAATTCAGGAAGAGCCCCCAGATAGAGCACGGTTTCAGCAGGGAATTTACGTAACTCCTCCGCCAGCATCTGCGCATCATCCTGGTCAGCGCCCACCACGCTGGTGAAATGTTCACGATCCAGCGCGCGATCCAGCGCCACAATCGGGAATGAACTGTTCGCCCAGCGCTGATAAAACGGATGTTCAGGCGGCAAGGAAGTCGAAACGATAATGGCATCAACCTGACGTTGTAAAAGATGCTCAATACAGCGCATTTCGTTATCCGGCTGATCTTCAGAGCAGGCAATCAGTAGTTGATACCCGCGCTGACGCGCCTGGCGCTCCAGATAGTTTGCAATCCGGGTATAGCTCGTGTTCTCGAGATCCGGGATCACCAGCCCGATAGAACGTGTGCGTCCAGCACGCAGCCCGGCCGCCACGGCATTCGGATGGTAATTATGCTCACGCACCACCGCCATGACTTTTTCAACCGTTTTGTCGCTTACGCGGTATTGCTTTGCTTTGCCGTTAATAACGTAGCTTGCAGTCGTTCGCGAAACGCCGGCCAACCGAGCGATTTCATCCAGTTTCACAATTGCCCCTTGCGTAAAATGTACAAACCATAACCTTTGAGATGGCATGGGTTAAACTTCTTAACATCTAAGCGCAGAATAATGACTGCGGCAACCGCTTTTGTCTCTGGTTACTGCTGATTTCGCAAAAAAAAAGCAACCGATAGCCAATGCATCTCGCGTAGGTCAGGTAAGCGTTAGCGCATAATTTTATCGCCGCGGGAAAGCCCCACCACGCCGGAACGGGCAACTTCCACGATTTTGGCGACTTCCCGTAGCGTTGCCAGAAACGCATCCAGCTTATCGCTGGTGCCCGCCAGCTGTACGGTGTAGATCGACGGCGTAACATCGATGATTTGCCCACGGAATATCTCCGTGTTGCGTTTCACCTCTTCCCGGCCATAGCCGCTAGCCTGGATTTTCACCAGCATGATTTCTCGTTCAACGTGGGCGCCCTGCCCCAGTTCGCTGACGCGCAGAACATCCACCAGTTTGTGTAGCTGCTTTTCGATCTGCTCCAGGACTTTCTCATCCCCTACCGTTTGAATCGTCATCCGCGATAAGGTCGGGTCGTCAGTCGGCGCGACGGTCAGGCTTTCAATGTTGTATCCGCGCTGGGCGAAGAGGCCAATCACACGTGACAATGCACCCGACTCGTTTTCCAGCAATACTGATAATATCCGGCGCATAATCAGGTCCTCTCCGTTTTACTTAACCACATTTCGTCCATCCCGCCCCCACGAATCTGCATCGGGTAGACATGCTCACTGCCGTCGACGGTGACATCAACAAACACCAGGCGATGGTTACGCACATGTTCCAGCGCTTCGCCCAGCTTGCTCTCCAGTTCGCCTGGATGATTAATCTGGATACCGATATGCCCATAAGCTTCAGCAAGGCGCACAAAATCAGGTAGCGACTGCATGTAAGACTGGGAGTGACGCCCGGAGTAAATCATGTCCTGCCACTGTTTGACCATGCCGAGATAGCGGTTGTTAAGGTTGAGCACCAGTACCGGTAGCTCATATTGCAGCGCCGTCGACAGTTCCTGGATGTTCATCTGAATGCTGCCATCCCCGGTGACGCACACCACTGTTTCATCCGGCAGCGCCATTTTCACCCCTAACGCCGCGGGTAAACCGAATCCCATGGTGCCGAGGCCGCCTGAGTTAATCCAGCGGCGTGGTTTATCGAACGGATAGTAAAGTGCGGCAAACATTTGATGCTGGCCAACGTCAGAGGTCACGTATGCATCCCCTTTCGTCAGACGCCAGATGGTTTCAATCACCGCCTGCGGTTTAATACTTTCACTTTGCGTGTCGTATTTCAGGCACTGACGAGCGCGCCAGTGTTCGATCTGTTGCCACCAGTCACGGTTATCATCCAGCGGCTGCTGCGATTTCTCCTGCGGCAGCAGTTCAAGCATCTGATCCAGCACCAGGCGAGCATCGCCCACAATCGGAATATCCGCAGTGACGGTTTTTGAAATAGAGGTCGGATCGATGTCAATATGCAGCACGGTCGCATTCGGGCAATATTTTGCCAGATTATTGGTCGTTCGATCGTCAAAACGAACGCCGACGGCAAAGATCACATCAGAATGATGCATGGTCATATTCGCTTCGTAAGTACCATGCATGCCCAACATTCCCAGCGCCTGGCGATGCGTGGCCGGAAACGCGCCTAACCCCATCAGCGAGGAGACAACCGGCAGATTAAGTGCTTCGGCAATTTGCCCCAGTTGTTCGTGACAGGCGGCATTCACCGCGCCACCACCAACATAGACAACCGGTTTCTTCGCCGCGACCAGCGTCTGCAAAGCACGTTTTATCTGTCCTTTGTGCCCGGTCGTTGTCGGGTTATACGAACGCATACTCACCGACTCCGGCCAGCTATAAGGCAGTTTTTTCGCCGGATTCAGAATATCTTTCGGCAAATCCACCACCACCGGCCCCGGACGACCGCTTGCCGCCAACCAGAAGGCTTTTTTCAGCACCTGCGGGATATCTTCCGTTTGTTTAACCAGAAAACTGTGTTTTACCACCGGGCGGGATATACCCACCATGTCGCACTCCTGAAAGGCATCGTAGCCAATCAGGGAGGTGGCGACCTGGCCGGAGAGGATCACCAGCGGAATGGAATCCATATATGCCGTTGCAATCCCGGTGATCGCATTGGTTGCCCCTGGTCCGGAAGTGACCAAAACGACGCCCACTTCTCCCGTGGCACGCGCCAGGCCATCAGCCATATGTACTGCGGCTTGCTCATGACGGACTAACACATGATCAATACCGCCGACCGTATGCAATGCATCATAAATATCGAGGACGGCCCCCCCGGGATAACCGAATACCTGCTTCACACCCTGATCGATAAGCGATCGGACGACCATCTCGGCTCCAGACAACATCTCCATGGCTTGCCTCACTCTTATAATGAATTACGGTTTAACAACACATTAACCGCTGACGATGACGCATGGCAATTGACTCCGAAGAGGTGGCACTGGAGTAAATAAGAATAAAACGGAGGTAAGAATTGAATAAATGGAGAATTAAACCAGCATAAGCAATTGATATGATAAATAATCGCTTAAAAAGGGGGACTTACAGCAATTAGTCTATTTTTTTACACTTTCGGACATACGTAAAAAGTCGAGTTCAGCACAAAATTTTAGATATAAAGATAAAAGCAGAATAAACCAGATGTATTCCCCGATTTATTCTGCCAGCGGCTACTTCTTACAGACGGAGACCAACAGTTCTTCCATCCATTGATGTCCTTTATCGCGCCCCGCAGCCTCATGCCAGGAAAGATAACATGTGCGGCTGTTCAATTTTAAAGGTAAAGGCAATATCTGCAGTTCTAAAGAATCGGCGAACTCTTCCGCCAACCAACGCGGCGCAATAGAGACCAGGTGCGTTTGCGACACAATATTAAGCACGCTGATTAATGCCATTCCCTGATAAGCCACGCAGGATTGTTTATCCGGTGTGTCATACCACGGCTGGCTGAATGAGGCGAAGCGATCGAGCGAAACCACGGCATGCTGTTCATGATAGAGATTGCTTTCCAGCAATGGGCCACTAATGCGCGGATGTTTTTTGCTTGCCACTAACACCATTTCGTCATTGAATAACGGAACACTGGTAAATTCCGGACGACGGAATTCTTCATAGCTAATAACAAACTCAGTTTCCTGATAACGTAATTGGTGCTCGGTATTTAGATTTAGTGAAGATTTAAAAACGACATTAATGTTCGGCGCGACTTGTTCAACTCGATTATAAATCAACGAAGTAAGAATATTATCCAATGGACTGCATACGCAAAGATTGAATACACGCTCGCTGCTGGTAGGTTCAAAGCCGGAACCAGGCAGTTCATTCTGCACTAATTGCAATGCCTGACGAACGGAGCCAAACAGCTGGAAGGCTCTTGCTGTCGGCTGGATTCCACGGCCATAACGAACAAAAAGCTCATCGTTAAACATGACTTTCAGGCGTGCGACCGCATTACTGACAGCGGGTTGCGACATCCCCAGCGTATGTGCAGCACGAGTAATATTTTGTTCCTGCATCACCGCATCAAAAACAGTTAATAAATTAAGATCAACCATGCGAAGCTGTGGCTTCCCCATCTCTATGAGATTAGATTTATCTATTATTTTTACTTCTGGCATATTTAACTCCACTGTCACTCTAAACTCCCTTTTCCCAGACGGAGTGCAGAAATAATCTCCGTTAATATGATTTACCATGCATATAAAATAAGAAAAAGGAAAAACATTAAAATTAGGAAAACATAAAGGCACAAATCTAAATGTACAAAAGAACACCACAAGCGTAGTGCGGCAGATGTCACTGCGCGATGATTCATATGTTTAAATTTCGAAAACAATATAACCATAAGCGTGGCGAATACACAATCATACGCACAGTGAATACGTATTTAAGTTTTAATTAAACATTTCTATTATTAACACATTAAAAGTTAACATTAATTTATCAATTATTGGGTAACACATTGGTTTCATCCATTCAAAATGAATATAAAAGCTGATAAATCATAAAGATATGAAATCCCAAATGAGGCGTTATCTTTAGTTCTTCGTTACCATAAATGCAAATAAATATGCTTAAATATGTCAAACCGTGAAAAATATGTTCAACGATCAGATGATTAATTTTATATACCCTGAGAAATTCAGCACAATTCGCTTAAGTTTATCAGAAACTTTCCCTCTTAACGGGAGCATTTGCAGGGAATGGGGTTGACATCAGTCTTCATATCCAGTACCACTAAAAGCATATCGCATTCGCCTGGAGCTTGATTGATGACTTACATTGCTCGTTTTATCGGTCTACTACTACTAAACGCATTCTCATTGCGCGGTAGACTGGTGGACGACATTCAGCATTAAGTCAGCTCCAGTTAAGACAAAAAACCCGCGCCGTTGCGCGGGTTTTTTTATGCTCGAAGCAAGGCGCCCTAAAGACCAAGGACCTAAACCATGAGCCAGCAAGTCATTATTTTCGATACCACCTTACGTGACGGTGAACAGGCGTTACAGGCGAGCCTGAGTGTGAAAGAAAAACTGCAGATTGCGCTGGCCCTCGAGCGTATGGGCGTTGACGTGATGGAGGTCGGTTTTCCGGTCTCTTCACCGGGTGACTTTGAGTCCGTACAAACCATCGCTCGTCAGGTGAAGAACAGCCGCGTTTGCGCCTTAGCCCGCTGCGTAGAAAAAGATATCGACGTTGCCGCAGAATCTCTGAAGGTCGCTGAGGCTTTCCGCATTCATACGTTCATCGCCACCTCGCCGATGCATATCGCGACGAAATTGCGCAGCACGTTGGATGAAGTGATCGAGCGAGCAGTCTACATGGTGAAGCGTGCGCGTAATTATACGGATGACGTGGAGTTCTCATGCGAGGATGCTGGCCGTACCCCTATTGCCGATCTGGCCCGCGTGGTCGAAGCCGCGATTAATGCGGGAGCCAAAACTATCAATATCCCCGATACCGTTGGCTACACCATGCCTTTCGAATTCGGAGCAATCATTTCTGGTCTGTATGAACGCGTACCGAATATCGATAAAGCCATCATCTCCGTGCACACCCATGATGATTTAGGTCTGGGCGTTGGCAACGCGTTGGCGGCCGTCCACGCCGGTGCTCGCCAGGTGGAAGGCGCGATGAACGGTATCGGCGAACGCGCCGGTAACTGCTCACTGGAAGAAGTGATCATGGCGATCAAAGTGCGCAAAGATATCCTGAACGTACAGACCCGCATTAATCACCAGGAAATCTGGCGTACCAGTCAGTTAGTCAGCCAAATCTGCAACATGCCCATTCCGGCCAACAAAGCCATTGTCGGTAGCGGCGCCTTTGCCCACTCCTCTGGCATCCATCAGGACGGCGTACTGAAAAATCGTGAAAACTACGAAATCATGACGCCTGAATCCATCGGTCTGAACCAGGTGCAGTTGAACCTGACTTCCCGTTCCGGACGCGCCGCGGTGAAACACCGTATGGACGAGATGGGATATAAAGAGAATGAATACAACCTGGACAACCTGTACGACGCATTCCTGAAGCTGGCGGATAAAAAAGGTCAGGTATTTGATTACGACCTGGAAGCGCTGGCCTTTATTAATAAACAGCAGGAAGAGCCGGAGCATTTCCGTCTGGATTACTTCAGCGTGCAGTCCGGCTCAAATGACATCGCCACCGCCTCCGTCAAGCTGGCCTGCGGTGAAGAAGTCAAAGCCGAAGCGGCGAACGGTAACGGTCCGGTCGATGCCATTTATCAGGCCATCAACCGTGTGACCGAGTACAACATCGAACTGGTGAAATACAGCCTGACCGCCAAAGGGCACGGTAAAGATGCGCTGGGCCAGGTGGATATCGTTGCTAATTATAACGGTCGCCGCTTCCACGGCGTCGGTCTGGCAACAGATATCGTCGAATCGTCCGCGAAAGCGATGGTTCATGTGCTGAACAACATTTGGCGCGCCGAAGAAGTCGAAAAAGAATTGCAACGCAAAGCTCAGAACAACGAGAACAACAAGGAAACCGTGTGATGTCGAAGAATTATCATATTGCTGTTTTGCCGGGCGACGGTATTGGCCCGGAAGTGATGGCGCAAGCCCTGAAGGTACTGGACGCAATCCGCAACCGTTTTAACATGCGCATTACCACCAGCCACTACGACGTGGGGGGTGCCGCTATCGATAACCATGGTCAGCCGCTGCCGCCTGCGACGGTTGAAGGCTGTGAGCAAGCTGACGCCATTCTGTTTGGCTCCGTTGGCGGCCCGAAATGGGAAAATCTGCCACCCAATCAGCAGCCTGAACGCGGCGCGCTGCTGCCGTTGCGTAAACACTTCAAATTATTCAGCAACCTGCGCCCGGCTAAGCTGTACCAGGGTCTGGAAGCATTTTGCCCTCTGCGCGCAGATATTGCCGCGAACGGTTTCGACATCCTGTGCGTACGCGAACTGACCGGCGGTATCTACTTCGGTCAGCCAAAAGGCCGCGAAGGCAGCGGACAACATGAAAAAGCCTTTGATACCGAGGTTTATCACCGTTTCGAGATCGAGCGTATCGCACGTATCGCGTTTGAATCTGCTCGCCAGCGTCGCCGCAAAGTCACGTCGATTGATAAAGCCAACGTACTGCAAACGTCTATTCTGTGGCGCCAAATCGTCAATGAAATTGCTAATGAATATCCGGACGTTGAGCTGGCGCATATGTACATCGACAACGCGACGATGCAGTTGATCAAAGATCCATCCCAGTTCGACGTGCTGCTGTGCTCCAACTTGTTTGGCGACATTCTGTCTGACGAATGCGCCATGATCACCGGATCAATGGGGATGTTACCGTCCGCCAGCCTGAATGAGCAGGGCTTTGGTCTGTACGAGCCCGCTGGCGGCTCCGCTCCGGATATCGCCGGGAAAAACATTGCTAACCCTATCGCACAAATCCTTTCGCTGGCGCTGCTGCTGCGCTACAGCCTGGACGCCAATGATGCGGCAACCGCAATTGAGAGCGCCATCAACCGCGCATTAGAAGAAGGCATTCGCACCGGTGACTTAGCCCGTGGCGCTGCCGCAGTCGGTACCGATGAAATGGGTGACATTATTGCCCGTTACGTCGCAGAAGGGGTGTAATCATGGCCAAAACGTTATACGAAAAATTGTTCGATGCGCACGTCGTCTACGAAGCGCAAAACGAAACCCCGCTGTTGTATATCGACAGACATCTGGTGCATGAAGTGACCTCTCCGCAGGCGTTTGATGGCCTGCGTGCGCATGGCCGTCAGGTGCGCCAGCCGGGTAAAACCTTTGCCACCATGGACCATAACGTCTCCACGCAAACCAAAGACATTAACGCTTCCGGCGAAATGGCGCGCATTCAGATGCAGGAATTGATCAAAAACTGCAATGAATTTGGCGTCGAACTGTACGACCTGAACCACCCGTATCAGGGGATCGTTCACGTGATGGGGCCTGAGCAAGGCGTAACGTTGCCGGGTATGACCATCGTTTGCGGCGACTCCCACACCGCCACACACGGCGCGTTTGGCGCGCTGGCCTTTGGTATTGGCACCTCTGAAGTTGAACACGTTCTGGCGACGCAGACCCTGAAACAGGGGCGTGCCAAAACCATGAAGATTGAAGTTAACGGCACAGCAGCACCTGGCATTACCGCCAAAGATATCGTGCTGGCTATTATCGGTAAAACCGGTAGTGCAGGCGGTACCGGACACGTCGTTGAATTTTGTGGCGAAGCCATCCGTGCGCTGAGCATGGAAGGCCGTATGACCCTGTGCAACATGGCCATTGAAATGGGCGCCAAAGCAGGTCTGGTCGCACCGGATGAAACCACCTTTAACTATGTGCAGGGTCGTTTACACGCACCGAAGGGGGAGGATTTTACCAACGCGGTTGCGTACTGGAAAACGCTGAAAACCGACGACAACGCGACGTTTGATACCGTCGTTACCCTGCAGGCAGAAGAGATCGCACCGCAGGTCACTTGGGGTACGAACCCGGGTCAGGTCATCTCGGTGAACGATAATATTCCCGACCCGGCGTCATTTTCCGATCCCGTTGAGCGCGCATCGGCTGAAAAAGCGCTGGCATATATGGGGCTGAAACCGGGTATTCCGTTAACAGAAGTGGCTATTGATAAAGTGTTTATCGGTTCCTGTACCAATTCGCGTATTGAAGATTTACGCGCTGCGGCCCAAATCGCCAAAGGACGCAAAGTTGCGCCAGGCGTACAGGCGCTGGTTGTGCCGGGTTCTGGTCCGGTGAAAGCGCAGGCTGAAGCGGAAGGTCTGGACAAGATCTTCATCGAAGCCGGGTTTGAATGGCGTTTACCGGGCTGTTCCATGTGTCTGGCCATGAACAATGACCGCCTGAACCCAGGCGAGCGCTGTGCATCCACCAGCAACCGTAACTTTGAAGGCCGCCAGGGCCGCGGTGGTCGCACGCATTTAGTCAGCCCGGCCATGGCCGCCGCTGCCGCCGTTACCGGTCATTTTGCCGACATTCGCAGCATCAAATAAGGAAACTACCATGGCAGAGAAATTTACCCAACATACCGGCCTGGTTGTCCCACTGGATGCCGCCAACGTGGATACCGACGCGATTATTCCCAAACAGTTTTTGCAGAAGGTTACGCGCACCGGTTTTGGCGCTCATCTGTTTAACGACTGGCGTTTTCTGGATGAAAAAGGGCAACAGCCTAACCCAGAGTTCGTACTGAACTTCCCGGAATATAAAGGCGCGTCAATTCTGCTGGCGCGGGAAAACTTTGGCTGCGGCTCTTCCCGTGAACATGCGCCATGGGCGCTGACCGATTACGGCTTTAAAGTAGTGATCGCGCCAAGCTTCGCTGACATCTTCTACGGCAACAGCTTCAATAACCAACTGCTGCCGGTGACCTTGAGCGACGCGCAGGTAGATGAAATGTTCGCCCTGGTGAAAGCCAATCCGGGCATTAAATTTGAAGTGGATCTGCAAGCGCAGGTGGTGAAAGCGGGCGATAAGTCCTACAGCTTTAAAATCGACGACTTCCGCCGCCACTGCATGCTGAACGGTCTGGACAGCATCGGGCTGACGCTGCAGCATGAAGCAGCCATCACCGAGTACGAAGACAAGCAGCCAGCGTTTATGCGCTAGTCCTTGTAGTGCCGGATAAGGCGTAAGCTGCCATCCGGCACTCCAAAAATCAAACGTCCTTTACCCGCCCGGTCATCACCAGCGTGACCACAGAAATCGCCGCAATCACCCAATAGACGGCAAAGTGACCGTAGCTTTGCGCAACAGCCCCCTGAATCACTCCCGCGAGAATGACCCCCGTTGAAATACTGTTGGTAAATAATGTGGTCGCTGACCCCGCACGCCCGGGCATAAGATCCTGAAACCACAGCATTCCTATCCCGGCGATGATACCGATAAATACTGCATTAAATAGTTGCAGCACCAGCAGCGCCGTGCGGCTGTGAAAGAAGATCAAACCAAGATAAAACAGTACGCCCGCCGCGACGGCCGCGATCATCATTCGCCGTTTACCAAAGCGCTTCACATAGTAGCCCGCCAGGATCATCGCCGGAATTTCCAGCCCAGCCGCCGTCCCCATCAGGATACCGGCCAGCTTGTCCGGTAACCCCAGCTCAAGGCTTATCCACAGCGGCATATCGATGATGTACATGGTATTGCAGGTCCACATCAGCGTAGAGGCAATAAACAACATGCGCACATTTTTGTCCTGCCAACCACCGGTCTGTTCCAGCGGTACGTCAACAGGTTGCTCCACCCGTGTGACTGACGGCAGTATCAGCGCAATCAGCACCAGGCTAATGGCGAAAATCCCTGCGGCAATGGAAAACATCGCCGTAAAGCCGTAATTCAGCGCCAGCATGAAGGCCAGCGGCGGTCCAATTACCCAGGCCAGCGAAAGCTGCGCACGCATCACCGAGCTAAACATCACCACTTCACGCGCGGAGTTATCAGCGTATTCCCGCGCCAGCGCAAACAGCTGCGGCATGGCGGTATTCGCCAGCGAGGCCAGCAGTACACCGCAGGTGATAAGCGTGAGATAGTGGCGATTAAACGCAAACAGCAGCGCGTTTCCGATTGCCATCAGGCAGCAAAACATGATCAGCTTGCGCCTGTCGCCCTGGCTGTCGGATCGTTTCGCGAGGGCAAGGCTGACAACGATCCCGACAATCGCATTGACGGTATAAAACAGCCCGACCCAAAACGGCTGCGCCCCGACTTCACGGCTCAGGAACAAGCTCAGCGTGGGTGCCTGCAATGCACCTGCTACGCCCATCATAAAAGCGACCAGCATAAATGCCGCGTAAACGCCGTTGAGGCGCCGTCCCATGGTCATAATCCAGAGCATTACAGTTCCTTTTAGCGCAGCAGAAACAAAAAAAGCCAGCAGTGATTATCTGCTGGCGCGGCGATTAACACCAATACTCAGTCACACATGATGTCTGCAATTCCCAATTCAGGAGTCAGGCTGTCACCTCCCACTGCATCAGTTCTTCGAGCATCTTTAAGCGCTGCGGTGCGCTCAGGCAAGCCAACCAGGACGATTTTTCCGTCGCGGTAAAGTATTTCAACCAGAACTGACGCATAGATGACCCCTTCGTTGTCTCATCGCTTCATCGGAATCTATTATTGGCTTAATATAGGGATAATAAAATTGCTGAGTTTTTCGCAGGAGTTCCCCTTTTATGTCTTCTGGTCGTCTGCAACAACAGTTCATCCGTCTGTGGCAATGCTGTGACGGCAAAACGCAAGACACGACGCTGAACGAGCTGGCGGAGCTGCTGAGTTGTTCGCGCCGCCATATGCGTACCCTGCTCAATACCATGCAAGAACGCGGCTGGTTAACGTGGGAAGCCGAAGTAGGGCGAGGTAAACGCTCGCGCCTGACTTTCCTCTATACCGGGCTGGCACTCCAGCAGCAGCGGGCAGAAGACCTGCTGGAACAGGATCGCATCGATCAACTGGTGCAGTTGGTCGGTGACAAAACGGCCGTACGACAGATGCTGGTTTCTCACCTGGGGCGCAGTTTTCGCCAGGGGCGGCACATCATGCGCGTTCTCTATTATCGTCCCATGCACAACCTGCTTCCCGGTACGGCGCTACGCCGTTCAGAAACTCATATCGCCCGGCAAATTTTCAGCGCCTTAATTCGGGTAAATGAGGAAAATGGGGAACTGGAAGCGGACATCGCCCATCACTGGCAGCAGATTTCACCTTTACACTGGCGATTCTTCCTGCGTCCGGGGATTCATTTTCATCATGGCCGCGAACTGGAAATGGAAGATGTCATCACCTCGCTGATGCGCATTAACGCCCTGCCGCTGTACTCGCACATCACGCAGATCGTTTCTCCCACGGCCTGGACGCTGGATATCCATCTCGCCCAACCCGACCGCTGGCTTCCCTGGCTATTGGGGCAAGTCCCCGCCATGATCCTGCCGCGAGAATGGGAGACGCTCAGCAACTTCTCCAGCCACCCAATTGGCACTGGTCCCTATGCGGTGATGCGCAATACCAATAACCAACTGAAAATTCATGCATTTGATGATTATTTTGGCTACCGGGCGCTGATCGACGAAGTTAACGTTTGGGTGTTACCCGATATCGGTGAAGAGCCTGGCGGTGGGTTGACGCTAAAAGGCCCCACGGAGGATGAAAAGGCGATCGAAAGCCGCCTCGAGGAAGGATGCTACTACCTGCTGTTTGATGCGCGCACCCACCGTGGCGCTAATCAGGAGGTTCGCGATTGGGTTAGCCGCGTTCTTTCGCCAACCCATCTCATCTGCCACGCCGACGAACAGTTCCAGCGACTGTGGTTTCCCGCCTACGGTTTGCTCCCCCGCTGGCACCATGCCAAACCCGGCCATGGTGAAAAACCCGCCGGACTGGAAACGCTGACGATCACCTACTATCGCGATCACATCGAACATCGGATTATCGCGCAGATCATGAAGACGTTGCTGGCAGAGCATCAGGTACAGTTAAATATTCAGGAGATCGACTACGATCAATGGCATGCGGGTGAAATCGTCAGCGATATCTGGCTCAACAGCGCCAACTTTACCCTACCGCTGGATTTCTCGCTGTTCGCCCATTTGTGCGAAGTCCCGTTGCTGCAAAACTGTATCTCGCGGGACTGGGAAAACGATGCGGCCCGCTGGCGAACGGGCGAAATGAGCCTGGCGGCATGGTGCCAACAGTTGCTCGCTACAAAGGCCATTGTGCCGCTAATCCACCACTGGCTCATCATTCAAGGACAGCGCAGTATGCGCGGGTTACGCATGAATACCCTCGGCTGGTTTGATTTTAAATCGGCGTGGTTTGCACCACCGGATCCTTAGATCCGGCTCTTGATTGCCGCATAGCAACAAAATCATTACACTAACGCCGTTCTCAACGGGGTGCTAAATAAAAACATACACAGAATCATTCACGCTGCATCAAGGCGGCAAGCGAGTGAGTCCCCAGGAGCATAGATAACTATGTGACTGGGGTGAGCGACAAATCTGCCGGGAGCAGATTTGAACGCTGCTTGCAGCGGCCCCGAAGGGGCGAGGCCCGGAGATGGGCCGAGTAACGCAGCCAACACAGAGGCAGCGTGAATGATGAAGTGTATGGGCTGAGAGATACCCGTCGAACCTGATCCGGATAATGCCGGCGAAGGGATTTGAGGCTGCAACTCAAGTCCTTTGCCACCCAACTTTATGAGGTGCAAAGTGTTTAAAAAATGTCTTCCGCTTTTACTGCTGTGCGCAGCGCCTGCTTTCGCCAAACCTGTACTGACCGTTTATACCTACGACTCGTTCGCAGCTGACTGGGGCCCGGGCCCGACAATAAAAAAAGCCTTTGAAGCTGACTGCAACTGTGAACTGAAACTGGTCGCGCTGGAAGATGGCGTCTCGCTGCTTAACCGCCTGCGCATGGAAGGAAAAAACAGTAAAGCTGACGTCGTACTGGGCCTCGATAACAACCTTCTGGAAGCCGCCACCCAAACTAAACTGTTTGCCAAAAGCGGTGTAGCAAGTGAAGCCGTAAACGTGCCCGGCGGCTGGAAAAACGATACCTTCGTTCCGTTTGATTACGGCTATTTCGCCTTCGTTTATGATAAGAACAAGCTGAAGAATCCGCCCAAAAGCCTGAAAGAACTGGTAGAGAGCGATCAAAAATGGCGCGTCATTTATCAGGACCCGCGTACCAGCACGCCGGGGCTGGGCCTGCTGCTATGGATGCAAAAAGTCTATGGCGATAAGGCGCCGGAGGCCTGGCGCGCGCTTTCGGCAAAAACCGTCACGGTCACCAAGGGCTGGAGTGAAGCCTACGGCCTGTTCCTGAAGGGCGAAAGCGACCTGGTACTCAGCTACACCACCTCTCCGGCCTATCACATCATCGCCGAGAAAAAAGACAACTACGCCGCAGCCAACTTTAGCGAAGGCCACTATTTGCAGGTAGAAGTCGCCGCCCGTACTGCGGCCAGCAAACAGCCGGAACTGGCCGAGAAATTCCTCAAGTTTATGGTGTCTCCGGCCTTCCAGAACGCGATTCCGACCGGTAACTGGATGTATCCGGTAACCCAGGTCGCCCTGCCGTCTGGATTCGAGCAACTGAATAAGCCAGCCACCGCGCTGGAATTTACGCCGCAGCAGGTTGCGGCTCAACGCCAGGCATGGATTAGCGAATGGCAACGCGCCGTCAGCCGTTAATTCCCGGCTGGCTGGTTCCAGGGCTTACCGCCGCCACGCTGATGGTGGCCGTTGCCCTGGCCGCGTTTCTGGCGCTGTGGTTTAACGCCCCACGGGGGGAGTGGCTCTCACTGTGGCAAGACGACTACCTGTGGCACGTGGTGCGCTTTTCTTTCTGGCAGGCTTTTTTATCCGCAGTGCTGTCGGTCATCCCGGCGATTTTCCTTGCCAGAGCGCTCTATCGCCGCCGTTTTCCAGGACGACTGGCGCTGCTGCGCCTGTGCGCGATGACGTTAATCCTGCCAGTGCTGGTCGCGGTCTTCGGTATTCTTAGCGTGTACGGTCGTCAGGGCTGGTTGGCCTCGATCTGGCATACATTCGGGCTGGAATGGACGTTTTCGCCGTACGGTCTGCAGGGCATTCTGCTGGCGCACGTCTTTTTCAATCTGCCGATGGCCAGTCGTCTGCTGTTGCAGTCGCTGGAGAATATTCCCGGCGAACAGCGACAGTTAGCCGCTCAGTTGGGTCTGCGCGGCTGGCATTTCTTCCGCTTTGTTGAATGGCCGTGGCTGCGTCGGCAAATCCTTCCCGTCGCGGCGCTCATCTTTATGCTGTGTTTCGCCAGCTTCGCCACCGTTTTGTCGCTGGGCGGCGGACCGCAGGCCACTACCATCGAGCTGGCGATTTATCAGGCGCTGAACTTTGATTACGATCCCGCCCGCGCCGCCATGCTGGCGTTGATCCAGATGGTTTGTTGTTTAGCGCTGGTGCTCTTCAGCCAACGTCTGAGCCGCGCCATTGCCCCCGGTACCACGTTGGTTCAGGGCTGGCGCGATCCCGACGATCGTCTGCACAGCCGCCTGGCAGACGCACTGCTGATTATTCTGGCCCTGCTGCTACTGCTGCCGCCGCTGCTGGCGGTAATTGTCGATGGTATTAACCGCCATATGCTGGATGTTCTTAAGCAACCTGTACTGTGGCACGCACTGGGAACCTCGCTGCGCATTGCGCTGGCGGCAGGTGCGTTGTGCGTAGTTCTCACCATGATGCTGTTATGGAGCAGTCGTGAACTGCGTGCCCGACAGCAGGTGCTGGCAGGTCAGATGCTGGAACTTAGCGGCATGATGATCCTCGCCATGCCGGGCATCGTGCTGGCAACCGGCTTCTTTCTGCTGCTCAATAACACCATTGGACTCCCCGAATCAGCCGACGGGATTGTCATTTTTACCAATGCGCTGATGGCGATCCCTTACGCGCTGAAGGTGCTGGAAAACCCAATGCGGGACGTCACCACCCGCTACAGTATGTTGTGCCAGTCGTTGGGAATTAAGGGATGGTCGCGCCTGAAAGTGGTTGAACTGCGTGCCCTGAAGCGCCCGCTGGCGCAGGCGATGGCTTTTGCCTGCGTGCTGTCGATTGGCGATTTTGGCGTGGTCGCGCTATTTGGTAATGAGGATTTCCGCACCCTGCCGTTTTATTTATATCAGCAGATAGGCTCTTATCGCAGTCAGGATGGCGCAGTTACGGCGTTATTGCTGCTGATCCTGTGCTTTACGCTGTTTACCGTTATTGAGAAATTGCCGGGTCGAAATGTTAAAACTGATTGATATCACATGGCTTTATCACCATTTGCCGATGCGCTTTACGCTGTCGATCGCGCGCGGTGAGCAGGTTGCGATCCTCGGGCCCAGCGGCGCCGGGAAAAGTACGCTGCTGAATCTGATCGCCGGCTTTCTCACGCCAGCCAGCGGTACCATGTTGATTGAAGGTGAAGATCACACCGCCACGCCTCCCTCACGTCGCCCCGTTTCGATGCTGTTTCAGGAAAATAACCTGTTCAGCCACCTGAGCGTGCAACAAAACATCGGCCTGGGCCTTAACCCGGGATTGAAGCTGAACGCATCGCAGCGGGAGAAAATGCATCACATCGCCCAGCAAATGGGGATCGACTCACTGCTGGAGCGCCTCCCCGGTGAGCTTTCCGGCGGTCAGCGACAGCGCGTAGCGCTGGCGCGTTGCCTGGTGCGGGAACAACCCATTTTGCTGCTTGATGAACCGTTCTCTGCGCTCGATCCCGCCCTGCGCCAGGAGATGTTAACGCTGGTTGCTGAAGTCTGTCGCGATAAACAGCTTACCTTGCTGATGGTGTCCCACAGCGTAGAAGATGCGGCGCGAATTGCGTCCCGTTCGATTGTGGTCGCCGACGGGCGCATCGCCTGGCAGGGCAAAACGGATGAGTTATTAAGCGGTCAGGCCAGCGCCTCGACGCTCTTGGGCATCAAAGCCGAGTGATTGATTTCCCAGGCCGGATAAGCGTCAGCGCCATCCGGCAAAAGAATCGTCAGAAACCCACGACTTTACGCAGAATATCAATATACACCGGCATCAGCGGATGGCGCAGTAACGCCACCAGCGCAACCACGCCGATCCCAAGCGTCAACGGCGCCAGATACAGTAAACGGCTGCGGGGGAAATACGCGGTTAAGCGATCGACTGCCGCTTTGCCGCTACGCCACAGTCGCCAGCAAAACCAGCCCCCTACCCATAGCAACAGCGCCGTCGCCAGCAGCAACCATTTGAAATCCCCGCTCTGCATCTCAGAAGGAATATCAATTGCCGCCCCCGCCAGGATCCCCGGCAGGAAGTAGAACGGCGGCCACAGTATGCAACCAATAATATTCGGGACGATAAATTTAGCGACAGGCAGATCCAGCATGCCCGCCACCATTGGCACCAGCGGACGCGTCGGTCCCACAAAACGCCCCACCAGAATGGTAAACATGCTGTGCTGATGCAGCGCGTGCTCGGTTTTATCCAGCAACGCCTTGTTCTTTTTCATGAACGACCAACGGTGCAGCGGCTTTTTAAAGCGCCAGCCCAACCAGAAAGAGATCCAGTCCCCCAACAGGCAACCAATGATGCCCGCAAGCCAGGCATGCCAGAAGTTCAGTTCGCCACTGCCAATCAGCGCCCCCAGCCCCGCCATCATCACGGTACCGGGCAGAATCAGACCAACCAGCGCCAGCGACTCCAGAAAGGCCACCAGCAGTACGGCGATCAGGGAGTACAGGGCGGACTGAAGAATAAAGTGTTCCAGCAATGCTTGCATAATGTGTCCGTCAGATTTACGAAGCAGGGATTTTGATAACCCGTCTCAACTTCGTCAAGCCATCAATTGTCTGAATAGATTGCGAGTTATGACAACTTTCAGGACACATCATTCACTTTTTATTCACATCCGGCGCGAAACTCGCTCGGACTGGCGCCGGTACATTTTTTGAAAACGCGAGAAAAATAGAGCTGATCGTCAAAGCCAACATTGCGCCCCACCGTAGCAATGGGCATACGAGTGGTACTCAGCAATAGCTTGGCCTGGCTGATACGCTGATCCTCGCGCCAGCTTAATACGCTGATACCCAACTGCTGACGGAACAGATGCGACAAACGGGAAGGCGACAGGCAGACGTGCTGTGCGACGCTGGCAATATCAAAATTACTGTCCGCCAGGTGATCGCTGATGTACTGGCAGGCGTCGCGCACGCGGTTGTCCATGGGGGGATGCAGCGATTCATTAATGGCTTCCATACGTCGGAGCAATAACTGCTCCAGTAAATTAATCGCCAGCAGTTCGGAATAGCGACCTTCTCCCTGCCCGGCGTTGATTATCTGCCCAAACAGTTCGTTAAAATGCGGCTGATGTGCTTCATCCGGACGAAAGAATCCAGTCTGGGCAAAAATGGCCGGCCAGGTCAGCCACTCCTGCCAGTAGGCGCGTGGGCGAAAGTAAACCCACTGGTGATACCACTCGCTGGCATCAGGATGGCGTCCGTAGTGGTGAATTTCTCCGGGCGGAAACAGCAAAATATCGCCAGGCCGACAGACAAATTGTTTGCCCTGATTATTGATAACCCCTTCGCCACGGATAGTGAGATTGAGGATATAGCCCTTCATACCCAGCGGCCTGTCGATAAAAAAATCCAGGTATCCGTTCGCCTCGATGGGGGTTAATCCGGCCACCAAATGCGCATTAAACGAATAGCCTGGCAGCAGGGGATCGTTTTGCGTTTCAGCCATAATTTCAATACTCCCTATGTTCTGCTAAGAAACAATTTGTCCATATTACGCCAGACATCATTGCCGTCGCCCCTGCGGGCCGCTGTGTTTGCGGTAATGGACCATCAACCCCGCTTGTGAAAAGCACTTTGTAAAAAATATGTACTGCGCCAACGTTAAAATCGGCTAACAAAAGTGTCTATAACTACGGCAGAAATGTCCACATTGATTATTTGCACGGCGTCACACTTTGTGATGCCACAGCATTTTAGTCCATAAGATTAGCGAATCCTGCCTGACGGTTTTTATCCCTACTAACTACTGTTTATCCATACCCGTATTTTTGGATGGAGTAAGACGATGGCGATTGCAATTGGCCTCGATTTTGGCAGTGATTCAGTACGCGCTTTGGCAGTGGAATGTGCCACCGGTGAAGAAATCGCCACCAGCGTAGAGTGGTACCCACGTTGGCAGGAAGGACAGTATTGCGATGGTCCAAACAACCAGTTTCGCCATCATCCACGCGACTACATTGAATCAATGGAAGCGGCGCTGAAAACCGTGCTGGCCGAACTGAGCGTTAAACAGCGTGCGGAAGTGGTCGGGATTGGCGTTGACAGCACCGGTTCAACCCCGGCCCCCATCGATGCCGACGGCAACGTACTGGCGTTGCGTCCGGAGTTCGCTGAAAACCCAAATGCAATGTTTGTCCTGTGGAAAGATCACACCTCAGTAGAAGAAGCTGAAGAAATTACCCGTCTGTGCCACACACCGGGCAAGATCGATTACTCCCGCTATATCGGCGGTATTTATTCCAGCGAATGGTTCTGGGCCAAAATCCTGCATGTGACCCGTCAGGACCACGCGGTTGCCGAGGCCGCGGTTTCGTGGATTGAACTGTGCGATTGGGTTCCGGCCCTGCTCTCTAATACCGTACGTCCACAGGATATTCGTCGCGGTCGCTGCAGCGCCGGGCATAAATCCCTGTGGCATGAAAGCTGGGGTGGTCTACCGCCAGCCAGTTTCTTTGACGAACTCGACCCCATCCTCAACCGCCATCTGCAATACCCGATGTTTACCGATACCTTCACAGCCGACCTGCCGGTTGGCACCCTGTGCGCCGAGTGGGCGCAGCGTCTGGGACTACCGGAAAGCGTGGTGATTGCAGGCGGCGCTTTTGACTGCCATATGGGCGCGGTCGGCGCGGGCGCACAGCCCAATACGCTGGTGAAAGTCATTGGCACGTCGACCTGCGACATTCTGATTGCTGACAAACACAGCGTCGGCGAGCGCGCAGTGAAAGGCATTTGCGGCCAGGTTGATGGCAGCGTGGTGCCGCATTTTATTGGCCTCGAGGCAGGCCAGTCCGCGTTCGGCGATATCTATGCCTGGTTTAGCCGTGTGCTGAGCTGGCCGCTGGAGCAGCTTGCCACGCAACACCCGGAGCTGAAGACCCAGATTAAAGCCAGCCAAAAACAGCTGCTACCAGCGCTAACCGAAGCCTGGGCGAGAAATCCGTCGCTGGATCACCTGCCGGTGGTGCTCGACTGGTTCAACGGTCGCCGTACGCCCAATGCCAACCAGCGTCTGAAAGGAGTGATTACCGATCTGAATCTGGCAACCGACGCGCCAGCGCTGTTCGGCGGTCTGATTGCCGCCACCGCCTTTGGTGCACGCGCCATCATGGAATGCTTCACCGAACAAGGCATTGCGGTTAACAACGTAATGGCGCTAGGCGGCATCGCCCGTAAAAATCCGGTCATCATGCAGGCCTGCTGTGACGTGCTCAACCGTCCGCTACAGATTGTCGCTTCAGACCAGTGCTGCGCACTCGGTGCAGCTATCTTTGCCGCCGTTGCCGCGAAAGTACACACCGATATCCCAGCCGCTCAGCAACAGATGGCAAGCGCCGTGGAAAACACGCTGCAACCTCGACCAGAGCAGGCTCAACGTTTTGAACAGCTTTACCGCCGCTACCAGCAGTGGGCGGTTAGCGCTGAACAACAATACCTTCCGACTGCCGCTCCGGCGCAACAAACCCCGGTAGACCAGGCAACCCTGACACATTAAGGACACGACAATGACGATTTTTGATAACTATGAAGTGTGGTTTGTGATTGGTAGCCAGCATCTGTATGGCCCTGAAACCCTGCGTCAGGTAACCCAACATGCCGAGCACGTCGTTAACGCGCTGAATACTGAAGCTAAACTGCCCTGCAAACTGGTTTTAAAACCGCTGGGTACTTCACCTGACGAGATTACCGCTATTTGTCGTGACGCTAACTACGATGATCGCTGCGCAGGTCTGGTGGTCTGGCTGCACACTTTCTCTCCGGCCAAAATGTGGATTAACGGTCTGACTATCCTCAACAAGCCGCTGATGCAATTCCATACCCAGTTCAACGCCGCCCTGCCGTGGGACAGCATTGATATGGACTTTATGAACCTGAACCAGACCGCGCACGGCGGCCGTGAATTCGGCTTCATCGGCGCACGTATGCGTCAGCAGCACGCCGTGGTCACCGGTCACTGGCAGGACAAACAAGCGCACGAACGCATTGGCTCCTGGATGCGCCAGGCCGTGTCCAAACAGGATACCCGCCATCTGAAAGTCTGCCGTTTTGGCGACAACATGCGTGAAGTCGCGGTCACCGATGGCGATAAAGTCGCTGCGCAGATCAAATTCGGCTTCTCGGTAAATACCTGGGCCGTAGGCGATCTGGTGCAGGTAGTAAACTCCATTAGCGACGGCGAAATCAACGCGCTAATCGATGAGTATGAAAGCACCTACACCATGACGGCGGCAACGCAAGTCCACGGTGAGAAACGTCAGAACGTACTGGAAGCGGCCCGTATTGAACTGGGGATGAAGCGCTTCCTGGAACAGGGCGGATTCCACGCCTTTACCACGACATTTGAAGATTTACACGGCCTGAAACAGCTCCCGGGTCTGGCCGTACAGCGTCTGATGCAGCAAGGCTACGGCTTTGCGGGCGAAGGCGACTGGAAAACCGCCGCTCTGCTTCGCATCATGAAGGTGATGTCAACCGGTCTGCAGGGCGGCACCTCATTTATGGAGGATTACACCTACCACTTCGAGAAAGGCAACGATCTGGTGCTCGGCTCGCACATGCTGGAAGTGTGCCCGTCCATCGCGGTGGAAGATAAACCGATCCTCGATGTTCAGCATCTCGGCATTGGTGGTAAAGACGATCCCGCTCGTTTGATCTTCAACACCAAAACTGGCCCGGCAGTCGTTGCCAGCCTGATCGATCTTGGCGATCGCTATCGTCTGCTGGTTAACTGCATCGACACGGTTCAAACACCGCACTCCCTGCCGAAACTGCCGGTGGCTAACGCATTGTGGAAAGCCCAGCCTGATCTGCCGACCGCATCTGAAGCCTGGATCCTGGCCGGTGGCGCGCACCACACCGTCTTCAGCCACGCGCTGGATCTGAACGATATGCGCCAGTTCGCTGAAATGCACGATATCGAGATCGCCGTGATCGACAACGATACCCGCCTGCCGGCCTTTAAGGACGCGCTGCGCTGGAACGACGTCTATTACGGTTTTAAACGTTAATTATGTTGTTGCCGGATGGCTCTGCGCTTGCCCGCCATCCGGCACAGAGGAATCAACATGTTAGAAGATCTCAAACGTCAGGTGCTGGAAGCCAATCTGGCGTTGCCTAAGCACCACCTGGTTACCTTGACCTGGGGGAACGTGAGTGCCGTCGATCGCGAGCGCGGCGTGTTTGTGATAAAACCTTCCGGGGTCGATTACAGCGTTATGACCGCAGAAGATATGGTCGTAGTCAGTATCGCCACCGGTGAGGTTGTAGAAGGTGCGAAGAAACCCTCCTCTGATACCCCAACGCACCGTCTGCTGTATCAGGCATTCCCGACCATTGGCGGCATTGTTCATACCCATTCGCGTCATGCGACCATCTGGGCGCAGGCGGGCCAGTCGATTCCAGCCACGGGTACCACTCATGCGGACTATTTCTACGGATCGATTCCCTGCACACGGAAAATGACCGAGGAAGAAATCAACGGCGAATATGAGTGGGAAACCGGTAACGTGATCGTTGAAACCTTTGAGAAACAAGGCATTGACGCTTCGCAGATGCCTGGCGTGCTGGTGCACTCTCACGGTCCGTTTGCGTGGGGAAAAAACGCCGAAGATGCGGTACACAACGCCATCGTGCTGGAAGAAGTCGCCTACATGGGGATCTTCTGTCGCCAGCTCGCGCCGCAATTGCCGGATATGCAGCAAACCCTGTTAGATAAACATTACCTACGTAAACACGGCGCAAAAGCCTACTACGGCCAGTGAAAACAATCTGAGCGCGCCCGGAATCTCGGTGACGCGCTCTCTGGTTATTCCTTTATATATTCCGCAAACGCACTTCGATACACACAGTTATTAGCACAAACGTATTTAATCACGTTGTCATAATGTCCCTGCGCCTCTTCACCATCCAGTGAATGAAAGAAAATGTAATCTGTAATCGTTGACTGCCAGCGCTGTCCATTCAACAGATAATTAATCACCGTATCACGATGACCATTTATTCTGTCATGCCCTTGCCAGTGAAAGAAAGCATTCCCACGTTCAATAACCTCAGTACGCCAAATTTGACCTGACCACGTTCTATACTCAATATATTGACTTACTGACTTAATTGTAGGGTTAGATAACTGAGTATTAACAAATAAATAGTGATCATATCCTACCTGTAACGCCTGAGTATAAATATCCATAATAGGCCTCCATAACACTACGCACCCAAGCTATTGATATAAAACACCCGAGCTATCAGATGAATAAAATTATATTCAGCGATAAAAAGCAAATTATACAGAGAGATATTCCCGACGAAATCGAACCGAAAATCCGTTTTTATCCAGACAATAGCAAGCCATAAAAATATATTATATTCAATCTGGTAACCCGAGTGTTTGATTAAAATAGTTACACTAACCATGAATAAAAACAAATAAAAAAAAGAACCATTTTTCCTGAACCGAGGGATAAGTAACAAAATCGTACGAGCACGATTCCGAAAATGACATAAAAATCCTGAAACGGACTTCCAATTTATGAAACAAATATAATTACAAAAGAATAATAGATACAAATAGCCATGACAGGCCAATAAAATAATTAAAGGAAGAGTTTTTCAATTAAGGCATTCATTTATTAAATATCAAAGCCTATCCTGTAACACTTTTACTGCGGAGGGCATTTTACTGTTACTGTCACAATAACTTCCCGCAGCTCTCATTTTTAACTGTACAAAATAACAGTACAATCGTGTAAACCAGGCTATAATAATGCCTGGTTTTTTAATGGGTAAGCAGCGTGGCGCAGGCAGGCTTTATTTTAACCCGGCACTGGCGGGACACCCCGCAGGGAACTGAGGTCACATTCTGGCTGGCTACAGACGACGGGCCGCTACAGGTCACGCTCGCGCCTCAGGAGTCGGTCGCGTTTATTCCTGTCAGTCAGGTTCCCCGTGTAGCGTCATTATTACGCAATGAAAACGGCTATCGTCTGACGCCGCTGCAATTGCAAGACTTCCACCGCCAGCCCGTTTCCGGCCTGTATTGCCGCTCACATCGCCAGCTCATGCGGCTGGAAAAGCTGCTGCGTGAAAACGCAATTACCGTCTACGAGGCCGACGTGCGTCCGCCGGAACGGTATCTGATGGAGCGTTTTATCACCTCGCCTGTTTGGGTTGAAGGCGACAGACATAACGGTACGCTGGTTAATGCCCGGTTGAAGCCGAACCCTGACTATCGACCGCCGCTGAAATGGGTCTCGCTGGATATCGAAACCACGCGCCACGGCGAACTCTACTGTATCGGCCTTGAAGGCTGTGGGCATCGTATTGTCTACATGCTCGGTCCGGCAAACGGCGATGCCTCAGCGCTGGATTTTGAACTTGAATACGTCGCAAGCCGCCCGCAGTTACTGGAAAAGCTCAACGACTGGATTGCCCGTCACGATCCTGATGTGGTAATCGGCTGGAACGTCGTCCAATTCGATTTACGCGTCCTGCAAAAGCATGCTGAACGTTACCGCATTCCCCTGCGTTTTGGCCGTGACAATAGCGAGCTGGAGTGGCGCGAACATGGCTTCAAAAACGGCGTATTCTTCGCGCAGGCTAAAGGTCGCCTGATTATCGACGGCATTGAGGCGCTTAAATCCGCATTCTGGAATTTCTCATCCTTTTCGCTGGAAACGGTGTCACAGGAGCTGCTGGGCGAAGGGAAGTCGATAGATAATCCCTGGGACAGGATGGACGAAATAGATCGCCGGTTTGCCCAGGATAAGCCCGCGCTCGCCACCTACAATCTCAAAGACAGTGAGCTGGTCACGCGTATTTTTCATAAAACCGAGATCATGCCATTTTTGCTGGAACGATCGACGGTAAACGGCCTGCCGGTCGACCGGCATGGCGGTTCCGTTGCCGCCTTCGGCCATCTCTACCTACCGCGAATGCACCGGGCGGGCTATGTGGCACCGAATCTGGGGGAAGTTCCCGCGCACGCCAGCCCCGGTGGCTACGTGATGGACTCGCGCCCAGGTTTGTACGACTCTGTGCTGGTGCTGGATTACAAAAGCCTGTACCCGTCAATTATTCGTACTTTTTTGATCGATCCAGTGGGACTTATCGAAGGGATGGCACAGCCGGATCGGGAACACAATACCGAGGGGTTCCTTGACGCCTGGTTCTCACGCGAAAAGCACTGTCTGCCGGAAATCGTTACCCAGATCTGGCATGGGCGTGATGAAGCCAAACGCCGCGGCAATAAGCCGCTCTCACAGGCGCTGAAAATCATCATGAACGCGTTTTACGGCGTGCTTGGCACCACCGCCTGCCGCTTTTTCGACCCGAGGCTGGCTTCGTCTATCACCATGCGCGGTCACGCGATCATGCGTCAGACCAAAGCGCTGATTGAGGCTCAGGGTTACGACGTCATCTATGGCGACACCGACTCCACCTTTGTCTGGCTTAAAAAGGCGCACTCGGAAGACGATGCGGCCCGAATTGGTCGGGAGCTGGTGAGCTATGTCAACAACTGGTGGGCGCAATCGCTGAAGCAGCAAAACCTGACCAGCGCGCTGGAGCTGGAATTTGAAACCCACTTTTGTCGCTTTCTGATGCCGACCATTCGCGGTGCAGATACCGGCAGCAAAAAACGCTACGCCGGAATGATTCAGTCAGGTGCTGAGCAACGCATGGTATTTAAAGGTCTGGAAACGGTACGCACCGACTGGACGCCGCTGGCCCAGCAGTTTCAGCAGGAGCTGTACCTGCGAATTTTTCGTAACGAGCCCTATCAAGAGTTTGTTCGCGAGACTATCGATCGTCTGATGGCGGGTGAACTGGATGAACACCTGGTGTACCGCAAACGCCTGCGCCGCCCGTTGAGCGAATACCAGCGGAATGTTCCGCCGCACGTTCGCGCCGCGCGGCTCGCCGATGAGCAGAACGTCAAACTGGGGCGTCCGCAGCAGTATCAGAATCGTGGCACGATTAAATATGTCTGGACGATAAATGGACCTGAACCTGTTGATTATCAGCTATCTGCACTTGATTACGAGCATTATCTGACCCGCCAGATCCAGCCGGTTGCCGAGGGAATTCTTCCCTTTATTGACGATAATTTTGCTACACTACTCACAGGACAACTGGGGTTATTTTGACGCGTGACGAAACCGCCGCCATCCAGTACCATAGCGCCCTTTCCATTCCTGGACCCATTTAACACCCCTACCACTGATTTATTAGCCTGGTAGCGGGGTCATATGCTCTCAATAACGGGGACTAGCCCGGAAAATGACGAGTATTGCCTGCAATTAAAGATATAGAGCCGAACATATATGCCTTTTACACTTGGTCAACGCTGGATCAGCGATACAGAAAGCGAATTGGGACTTGGTACTGTTGTCGCCATGGATGCGCGAACCGTCACTTTACTTTTCTCATCGACGGGTGAAAACCGTCTGTATGCGCGCAGTGATTCCCCCGTGACCCGCGTGATGTTCAATCCTGGCGACACGATAACGAGCCATGAAGGCTGGCAACTGCATGTCGATGAAGTAAAAGAAGAAAACGGCCTGCTTGCCTATATCGGAACCCGCCTTGATACCGAAGAAACCGGTGTAACGCTGCGTGAAGTGCTGCTCGACAGCAAACTGGTTTTCAGTAAACCCCAGGATCGCCTGTTTGCCGGCCAGATTGACCGTATGGACCGCTTTGCGCTGCGCTATCGCGCACGTAAATTTCAGAGCGAGCAGTACCGTATGCCGTGGAGTGGTTTGCGTGGTCAACGTACCAGCCTGATCCCCCACCAGCTCAACATTGCCCATGATGTCGGCCGTCGTCATGCCCCTCGCGTGTTGCTGGCAGACGAAGTGGGTTTAGGTAAAACCATTGAAGCAGGGATGATCCTGCATCAACAACTGCTGTCAGGCGCCGCGGAGCGCGTGCTGATCATCGTCCCGGAGACGTTACAGCACCAGTGGCTGGTCGAAATGCTGCGTCGTTTCAACCTGCGCTTTGCGCTGTTTGATGATGAGCGTTATGCAGAAGCGCAGCACGATGCCTACAACCCGTTTGAAACCGAACAGTTGGTTATCTGTTCGCTGGACTTTGCCCGTCGCAGTAAACAGCGTCTGGAGCACCTGTGTGATGCCGAATGGGATCTGCTGATTGTCGATGAAGCCCATCACCTGGTGTGGAGCGAAGACGCGCCCAGCCGTGAATATATGGCCGTTGAACAGCTGGCAGAGCGCGTACCAGGCATCCTGCTGCTGACCGCAACGCCGGAACAGCTGGGCCTGGAAAGCCACTTTGCGCGCCTGCGTCTACTGGATCCAAGCCGCTTCCACGATTTCGCCCAGTTTGTTGAAGAACAGAAAAATTACCGTCCGGTCGCCGACGCCGTCGCCATGTTACTGGCTTGCAACAAGCTGAGTAACAATGAGCTGAACATGTTAGGTGACATGATTGGCGAACAGGACATTGAGCCGTTATTGCAGGCGGCAAACAGCGACAGCGAAGACGCCCAGAGCGCGCGTCAGGAGCTGGTTTCGATGCTGATGGACCGCCACGGCACCAGCCGCGTGCTGTTCCGAAATACCCGTAACGGTGTGAAAGGCTTCCCTAAACGCGAGCTGCATACCATCAAATTGCCGTTGCCAACCCAATACCAGACGGCCATTAAAGTCTCCGGCATTATGGGCGCGCGTAAGAGCGCGGAAGACCGCGCGCGCGACATGCTCTACCCGGAGCAGATTTATCAGGAATTCGAAGGCGACACCGGCACCTGGTGGAACTTTGACCCGCGCGTGGAATGGCTGATGGGCTACCTGACCAGCCACCGCTCGCAAAAAGTTCTGGTCATCTGCGCGAAAGCCACCACTGCGCTTCAGCTGGAGCAGGTTCTGCGCGAGCGCGAAGGTATCCGCGCCGCCGTGTTCCATGAAGGGATGTCGATCATTGAACGTGACCGCGCTGCGGCCTGGTTTAGCGAAGAAGATAGCGGCGCCCAGGTGATGCTGTGCTCTGAAATCGGCTCCGAAGGGCGTAACTTCCAGTTCGCCAGCCATCTGGTGATGTTTGATCTGCCGTTCAATCCGGACCTGCTGGAACAGCGTATTGGCCGTCTGGACCGTA
This sequence comes from Citrobacter sp. RHBSTW-01044, assembly GCF_013781945.1. Taxonomy (NCBI): domain Bacteria; kingdom Pseudomonadati; phylum Pseudomonadota; class Gammaproteobacteria; order Enterobacterales; family Enterobacteriaceae; genus Citrobacter; species Citrobacter sp. RHBSTW-01044. The sequence continues at coordinate 4,097,188 of NZ_CP056180.1, forward strand.
TTGGTCAGGTGCATGATATCCAGATCCACGTTCCATACCTGGAAAAAACCGCGCAATCCGTGCTGGTGCGTTGGTACCACGAAGGTCTGGATGCGTTCGAACACACTTGCCCGACCGGACGTACCATCTATGACACGGTATATAACAATCTGATCGGCTACCTGGCTGAGCCAGAAAACACCGATGGCTTTGACGATCTGATCAAAACCTGTCGCGAACAGCATGACGCGCTGAAAGCGCAGCTGGAGCAAGGTCGCGATCGCCTGCTGGAGATCCACTCTAACGGCGGCGAAAAAGCGCTGGCGCTGGCTGAGAGTATTGAAGAACAGGACGACGATACCAGCCTGATCGCCTTCGCCATGAACCTGTTTGATATCGTTGGTATTAATCAGGATGACCGTGGCGACAATTTGATCGTGCTGACACCGTCCGATCATATGCTGGTGCCGGATTTCCCTGGGCTGCCGGAAGATGGCTGTACCATTACGTTTGAGCGTGATGTTGCCCTGTCGCGTGAAGACGCGCAGTTTATTACCTGGGAGCATCCGCTGATCCGTAATGGTCTGGATCTGATCCTCTCCGGCGACACCGGAAGCAGCACCATTTCTTTGCTGAAAAACAAAGCATTACCAGTCGGTACTCTGCTGGTTGAACTGGTCTACGTCGTTGAAGCGCAAGCGCCAAAACAGCTGCAGTTAAACCGCTTCCTGCCGCCAACTCCGGTACGCATGCTGCTGGACAAAAACGGCAACAACCTTGCCGCGCAGGTTGAATTCGAAACCTTTAACCGTCAGCTCAGCGCCGTTAACCGCCATACCGGCAGTAAACTGGTCAACGCCGTACAGCAGGATGTGCATGCCATTCTGCAACTCGGTGAAGCGCAGGTAGAAAAATCGGCCCGCGCGCTGATCGACGCGGCGCGCAAAGAGGCGGACGAGAAGCTGACGGCTGAACTCTCCCGTCTGGAAGCGCTGCGTGCCGTTAACCCGAACATCCGTGATGACGAACTCAGCGCCATTGAAAGCAATCGTCAGCAGGTGATGGAAAGCCTGGATCAGGCGGGATGGCGTCTGGATGCCCTGCGCCTGATCGTCGTGACGCATCAGTAACGGAGCCTGGCATGGGGATGGAAAACTATAATCCGCCGCAGGAACCCTGGCTGGTTATCCTGTATCAGGATGAGCACATTATGGTGGTCAACAAGCCGAGCGGCTTGTTGTCCGTGCCGGGTCGTCTGGATGAACACAAAGACAGCGTGATGACGCGTATTCAGCGCGATTACCCGCAAGCTGAATCCGTACATCGTCTGGATATGGCAACCAGCGGCGTGATTGTAGTGGCGCTAACTAAAGCGGCAGAGCGCGAGCTAAAGCGCCAGTTTCGCGAACGCGAGCCGAAGAAACAGTATGTCGCACGCGTCTGGGGACATCCCGCTCCGGCCGAGGGGCTGGTTGATTTACCGCTGATTTGCGACTGGCCGAATCGGCCAAAGCAGAAAGTGTGTTATGAGACCGGAAAATCGGCGCAGACCGAGTATGAAGTGGTGGAGTTCGCGGAAGATAACACCGCCCGGGTCGTGCTCAAACCCATTACCGGACGCTCCCACCAGTTGCGTGTGCATATGCTGGCATTAGGGCATCCGATCCTGGGCGACCGCTTCTACGCCCCGCCACAGGCCCTGGCGTTAGCGCCGCGCCTGCTGCTGCACGCAGAGATGTTAACTATCACGCATCCCGAATACGGCAACAGTATGACGTTTAAAGTTCCGGCAGATTTTTAAACGCAGGCCCCATTTAGGCCGGGTGCTTCGCTTGCCCGGCCTACAGTCATTAACGTAGGCCGGATAAGGCGCTAGCTGCCACCCGGCATAACGATTATTTAAAACCTTTCTGTTCTTTAATTAGCTCGTAAGCTTTTTGAATTTCCTGCGCTTTTTGCTTCGCCATTTCCATCATTTCTGGCGGCAGGCCTTTCGCCACCAGTTTGTCCGGATGGTGCTCGCTCATCAGCTTACGGTATGCGCGCTTAATGGTGGTCGCATCATCGGTCGCTTTCACACCCAGCACATTGCAGGCGTCTTCCAGCGTCGGACCGCGTTGCGTCTGCTGCCAGCCACCGCCGCCGGACTGCTGCTGATATCCGCCGCCGAACTGAGCGCCGCCCTGCATCATGCGCAGAAACTGATCAAACTGGGTACGTGAGATCCCCAACTCTTCAGCAATCACATACAGCACTTCACGCTCGTTCGGATGCAACGACCCATCGGCAAAAGCCGCCTGGATCTGAATCTCCAGAAACATGCGGATCAGATCGAAGCGACCAAAACAGACGCTGCGAAACTGACGCATTTTTTCACGTAATGGGTAATTGTCCGATTTTCCCACCCGGAAGGCATGTTGCGCGGCGGTACGCGAGTCGCCGTGCAAATTCATTCGATCCATCAATTGACTGGCGATATGGATATCGGCTTCCGTGACGCGACCTTTGGATTTGGTCAGATGCCCCATCACCTCAAAAGTGGTGGCAAAAAACAGCGCCTGGCGTTCGCGCTGGTTGGCAAACCACGCCATTTTGCGCATGCGGGCTTTGTCGAACATGTGGCCAACTAACAGGCCCAGAACCACACCCCAGAAGCCGCCGCCCATCATTAAGGCCACGGCGACACCAATTATCTTTCCCCAATACTGCATAGACTCCCCAAATCTTTCTGCTCTCAGCCAGGATATGTCCCACAATATAAGGTGCTTTTACCGATTTACGGCTGCGGTCAATTGTGGGACATCGCCTATAATTTGCATTATCATACCTGTCATTCTATGCCGTGCCTAACACCACAAACGCTATACCCGTTGGATTTCGAGTTGCAACAAGGCGGCAACGCAGTGACCAATTCATCTGGAACGAAGATGCAGCTTGAAAGGTGGCGGGATAAAATGGGCAGGATTAATACTAGCGAAGTGAAGATGAGATAAGTTAGGCTGTGACCGTTTGTCACGCGCGACGCTACTGATGATGGAACAATAAATACAACGTATGAAAAAACGTATTCCCACTCTTCTGGCCACCATGATTGCCAGCGCCCTCTATAGCCATCAGGGTCTGGCAGCCGATCTCGCCTCACAGTGTATGCTGGGCGTGCCAAGCTATGACCGTCCTCTGGTACAGGGCGAGACTAATGAATTACCCGTCACCATCACTGCTGACAACGCGAAAGGGAATTACCCGGATGACGCGGTGTTTACCGGCAATGTGGACATCGCACAGGGTAACAGCCGCCTGCAGGCCGACGAAGTGCAGCTTCATCAGAAGCAGGCAGAAGGCCAGCCGGAGCCAGTTCGTACCGTCGATGCGCTGGGCAATGTCCATTATGATGACAATCAGGTTATTCTGAAGGGGCCGAAGGGCTGGTCTAATCTGAATACCAAAGATACCAACATCTGGGAAGGTGATTATCAGATGGTAGGCCGTCAGGGGCGCGGAAAAGCCGATCTGATGAAGCAGCGTGGGGAAAACCGCTATACCATTCTGGAAAACGGTAGCTTCACCTCCTGTCTGCCAGGTTCCAATACCTGGAGCGTCGTCGGTAGCGAAGTCATTCACGACCGTGAAGAACAGGTCGCAGAGATCTGGAACGCCCGTTTTAAACTGGGTCCGGTTCCGGTCTTTTACAGTCCTTATTTACAGTTACCCGTCGGCGATAAGCGTCGCTCTGGTTTCCTGATCCCGAACGCAAAATACTCTACCAACAACTATTTTGAGTTCTATCTCCCGTATTATTGGAACATTGCGCCCAATATGGACGCCACCATCACGCCGCATTATATGCACCGTCGTGGCGGTATCATGTGGGAGAACGAATTCCGCTACCTCACCCAGGCGGGTGCAGGTCTGATGGAGTTCGACTATCTGAATTCCGATAAAGTGTACGAGGATGATGACACTCATAAGAAAGATGATAATTCACGTCGCTGGCTGTTCTACTGGCAACACGCCGGTGTAATGGATCAGGTGTGGCGTTTCAACGTTGACTACACCAAGGTCAGCGACACCAGCTACTTTAATGATTTTGATAATAAATACGGTTCCAGTACCGACGGCTACGCCACGCAAAAATTCAGCGTCGGCTACGCGGTACAAAACTTTGACGCTACGGTTTCGACCAAGCAGTTCCAGGTCCTTGATGACCAGAACAAAAGTAGTTATTCCGCTCAGCCACAGTTAGACGTCAACTACTACCAGAATGATGTGGGCCCGTTTGATACCCGGATTTATGGGCAGGCGGTCCATTTCGTTAATACCAAGGACTACATGCCAGAAGCGACGCGTGTTCACCTTGAACCAACAATTAATCTGCCGTTGTCGAATAACTGGGGAAGTATCAATACCGAAGCGAAGCTGCTGGCAACGCACTATCAGCAAACTAACCTGGATTGGTACAACAACAACCCGAGTAACGTTAACAAGCTCGATGATTCCGCCAACCGCGTCATGCCGCAGTTTAAAGTTGACGGCAAGATGATCTTCGAGCGCGATATGAACATGTTGGCGCCGGGCTATACCCAAACGCTTGAGCCGCGCGCGCAGTACCTGTATGTACCGTATCGCAACCAAAGTCATATCTATAACTATGACTCGTCCCTGCTGCAATCTGACTACAGCGGCCTGTTCCGTGATCGTACCTATGGCGGTCTGGACCGCATCGCGTCTGCCAACCAGGTCACGACCGGGGTCACATCTCGCGTTTATGATGACGCGGCAGTTGAACGTTTTAATATTTCTGTGGGTCAAATCTACTATTTCACCGAGTCTCGCACTGGCGATGACAACATTAAATGGGAGAATGACGACAAAACGGGCTCACTGGTATGGGCTGGCGACACCTACTGGCGCATCTCCGATCGCTGGGGCTTACGCAGTGGGATCCAGTACGACACGCGTCTGGACAGCGTTGCAACCAGCAGCAGCAGTATCGAATACCGTCGCGACGAAAACCGTATGCTGCAATTGAACTACCGTTATGCCAGCCCGGAGTATATTCAGGCTGCAGTGCCTTCCCGTGATGTGACTAAACCACAATATGAAAACGGGATTTCACAGGTGGGCGCGGTAGCAAGCTTCCCGATCGCCGACCGCTGGTCGATTGTCGGGGCTTACTACTTTGATACCAACGTGAACAAAGAAGCGGATTCCATGCTGGGTCTGCAGTACAACTCCTGCTGTTACGCCATTCGCTTCGGCTACGAACGTAAGCTGAACGGCTGGGATGACAAACAGCAGCACGCGATTTATGACAACACGATCGGCTTTAATATCGAACTACGCGGCCTGAGTTCCAACTACGGTCTCGGCACCAACCAAATGTTACGTTCGAACATTTTACCGTATCAAAGCTCTTTATGATCTGATTGATTTACAACGTAATCCGCTTTGCGGTTAATTGAAATGGAAAAAGTATGAAGAACTGGAAAACGCTGCTTCTCGGTATCGCCATGATCGCGAATACCAGTTTCGCTGCCCCACAGGTAGTCGATAAAGTCGCAGCCGTCGTCAATAACGGCGTCGTTCTGGAAAGCGACGTCGATGGCTTAATGCAGTCAGTAAAACTTAATGCGGGTCAGGCTGGTCAACAATTACCGGACGACGCCACGCTGCGTCATCAGATCCTGGAACGTTTGATCATGGATCAAATCCTCCTGCAGATGGGTCAGAAGATGGGTGTTAAAATCTCTGACGAGCAACTGGATCAGGCAATTGCCAACATCGCCAAGCAAAACAACATGACGCTGGATCAGATGCGCAGCCGTCTGGCACAGGATGGCTTAAGCTATTCGACCTATCGTAGCCAGATCCGCAAAGAGATGACCATCTCTGAAGTGCGGAACAACGAAGTTCGCCGTCGCGTTACTATCCTGCCTCAGGAAGTGGATGCCCTGGCGCAGCAGGTCGGCAACCAAAACGATGCCAGCACCGAGCTGAACCTGAGCCACATTCTGATCCCATTACCGGAAAACCCAACTTCTGACCAGGTTAACGCGGCTGAAAGTCAGGCGCGCTCTGTTGTTGATGAAGCGCGTAACGGTAGCGATTTCGGCAAACTGGCTATCACCTATTCCGCTGACCAGCAGGCGCTGAAAGGCGGCCAGATGGGTTGGGGACGTATTCAGGAGCTGCCGGGCATCTTTGCCCAGGCGCTAAGCACCGCGAAAAAAGGCGATATCATCGGCCCAATTCGTTCTGGTGTCGGCTTCCACATCCTGAAAGTTAACGATATGCGTGGTCAAAGCCAGAGCATCTCCGTGACTGAAGTTCATGCCCGCCATATTCTGCTCAAGCCATCGCCGATCATGACCGATCAACAGGCGCGTCTGAAGCTGGAACAAATCGCAGCTGATATTAAGAGCGGTAAAACAACCTTCGCGGCAGCGGCTAAAGAATTTTCTCAGGATCCGGGTTCTGCCAACCAGGGCGGCGATCTGGGCTGGGCTGCAGCGGATATTTTCGATCCCGCTTTCCGCGATGCGCTGACCAAACTTCACAAAGGCCAGATGAGTACCCCGGTGCACTCCTCTTTCGGGTGGCATCTGATCGAGCTGCTGGACACGCGTAACGTTGATAAAACTGACGCGGCGCAGAAAGACAGAGCTTATCGTATGCTGATGAACCGTAAATTCTCGGAAGAAGCGGCAACCTGGATGCAGGAACAGCGCGCCAGCGCCTACGTTAAAGTTCTGAGCAACTAATGACTCGTATTCAACGCGTTGTGATCACTCCCGGCGAACCCGCCGGGATTGGCCCGGACCTGGTGGTTCAGCTCGCCCAACGTGAGTGGCCTGTAGAACTCGTTGTCTGTGCGGATGCCGCACTCCTCAGTGACCGGGCAGCAATGCTCGGTTTACCGCTTTCACTCCTCCCATACTCTCCAGATACCCCAGCCAGACCGCAATCAGCAGGTACGTTGACTCTGTTGCCGATTGCGCTGCGGGCGCCTGTTATCGCGGGTCAGTTGGCGGTAGAGAACGGACAATATGTGGTGGATACGCTGGCTCGCGCCTGCGATGGTTGTCTGCAAGGTGAGTTTGCGGCGCTGATTACCGGTCCGGTGCACAAGGGCGTAATCAATGACGCAGGCGTCCCGTTTACCGGACATACCGAGTTTTTTGAAGAGCGCTCACAGGCGAAGAAAGTCGTCATGATGCTGGCGACTGAAGCGCTGCGCGTTGCCCTGGCAACCACTCATTTGCCGCTCAGAGCCGTTGCCGACGCCATTACGCCTGCTCTGCTTAAAGAAGTGATCGGTATTTTGCATCATGATTTGCGCACCAAGTTTGGCATTACCGATCCGCATATTCTGGTGTGCGGTCTTAACCCGCATGCCGGTGAAGGTGGTCATATGGGAACGGAAGAGATAGACACCCTCATTCCGGTCCTTGATGAACTGCGTGCGCAGGGGATGAAATTAAACGGCCCGCTGCCCGCAGATACGCTGTTTCAGCCCAAATATCTCGACCACGCGGATGCCGTGCTGGCAATGTACCACGATCAGGGTCTCCCCGTGCTAAAATACCAGGGATTTGGTCGCGGTGTGAATATCACGCTGGGCCTGCCCTTTATTCGCACATCCGTCGATCACGGCACCGCGCTTGAACTTGCGGGTCGTGGGCAAGCAGATGTCGGCAGTTTTATTACGGCGCTTAATCTCGCCATCAAAATGATTGTTAATACCAATGAATAATCGAGTCCATCAGGGCCACTTAGCCCGTAAACGTTTCGGGCAAAACTTCCTCAACGATCAGTTTGTGATCGAAAGTATTGTCTCTGCTATCAACCCGCAGAAAGGTCAGGCTATGGTCGAAATCGGCCCGGGCCTGGCAGCGTTGACCGAACCTGTAGGCGAACGCCTGGACAAGCTCACGGTCATTGAGCTGGACCGCGATCTCGCCGCCCGCCTGCAAACACACCCGTTTTTAGGGCCGAAGCTGACGATTTATCAGCAAGATGCCATGACCATGAACTTCGGCGAACTCGCACAAACGATGGGTCAGCCGCTGCGCGTATTCGGCAACCTGCCGTATAACATCTCCACGCCGCTCATGTTCCATCTTTTTTCCTATACTGATGCCATCGCCGACATGCATTTCATGTTGCAAAAAGAGGTGGTCAACCGTCTGGTTGCAGGGCCAAACAGTAAAGCGTATGGTCGATTAAGCGTCATGGCGCAGTATTACTGCAATGTGATCCCGGTACTTGAAGTGCCGCCATCCGCATTTACGCCTGCGCCTAAAGTCGATTCCGCCGTGGTGCGTCTGGTCCCTCACGCGACAATGCCGTACCCCGTTAAAGATGTTCGTGTGCTGAGCCGTATTACCACTGAAGCGTTTAATCAGCGTCGCAAAACGGTACGTAATAGTCTCGGCAACCTGTTTAGCGTTGAAGTACTGACAGAGCTGGGCGTTGATCCGGCGATGCGAGCGGAAAATATCTCTGTCGCGCAATACTGCCGGATGGCTAACTATCTGTCAGAAAACGCGCCATCGAAGGAGAGTTAAACATGATCAATTCGCCCCGAGTGTGCATTCAGGTACAAAGCGTCTACATTGAGGCGCAATCCTCACCTGATGATGAACGTTACGTTTTTGCTTATACCGTGACTATCCGCAATTTGGGGCGAGCGCCTGTGCAGCTGTTGGGGCGTTATTGGTTGATCACCAATGGTCATGGCCGTGAAACCGAAGTTCAGGGCGAAGGCGTGGTTGGCGTTCAGCCCCACATCGAACCTGGCGAAGAGTACCAGTACACCAGCGGTGCGGTGATTGAAACACCGCTGGGCACCATGCAGGGTCATTACGAAATGATCGATGAGCAAGGGATCGCCTTTACCATCGACATTCCCGTGTTCCGACTCGCCGTTCCTACACTTATTCATTAAAACAATAGCTATGGCAACATACCTCATTGGCGACGTTCACGGTTGTTACGATGAACTGGTAGCCTTGCTGCACCAGGTTGACTTTAATCCAGAACAAGACACCTTATGGCTCACCGGCGATCTGGTCGCGCGTGGGCCAGGGTCGTTAGACGTTTTGCGCTACGTTAAATCGCTGGGCGACAGCGTGCGGTTAGTCCTCGGTAATCACGATTTACACCTGCTGGCCGTGTTTGCTGGCATCAGCCGTAATAAACCGAAAGACCGGCTCACGCCGCTGCTTGAAGCACCGGATGCTGACACGCTGCTTAACTGGCTACGTCGCCAGCCGCTGTTGCAGGTTGATGAAGAGAAGAAACTGGTCATGGCGCATGCAGGGATTACCCCACAGTGGGATCTGCAGACGGCGAAGGACTGTGCTCGCGATGTTGAAGCCGTGCTGTCGAGCGACTCTTATCCATTCTTTCTTGACGCCATGTACGGCGACATGCCAAATAACTGGACCCCGGAACTGACGGGGCTGGCGCGCCTGCGTTTTATTACCAACGCGTTTACCCGCATGCGTTACTGCTTCCCCAATGGTCAGTTGGACATGTACAGCAAAGAGTCGCCAGAAGATGCGCCTGCCCCGCTGAAGCCGTGGTTTGCCATTCCTGGACCGGTCAGTGAAGCCTATAGCATTGCATTCGGGCACTGGGCATCGCTGGAGGGCAAAGGCACGCCAGAAGGTATTTACGCGTTAGATACGGGGTGTTGCTGGGGCGGGAATCTCACCTGTCTGCGCTGGGAAGACAAACAGTACTTTGTACAGCCATCAAATCGCCATCTGAATCTGGATCCCGGCGAGGCCGTCAACGCCTGATAGCCGTCTGCCGGAGGGCGGTGCTTACACCTAATCCGGCAGACGAATGTACAATCTGTAGGCCTGATTAGCGCAACGCCATCAGGCATCCACATTAACGACGTTCCAAAATCTCGAAGCAGTAGCTGTGGGAGTTTTGCGCGTCAGCATCGTGGAATTCACTGAACACTGATTCCCAGTCATCCGGTTCGTAGTCCGGGAAATGCGTATCCCCTTCAACTTCCGCATCAATGTGTGTCAGATACAGTTTCTGCGCTTTCGGCAGGAACTGCTCATACACACGTCCACCGCCAATAACCATAATTTCAGGTTCATCGCCACAGGCCGCGATCGCTTCCTCAACAGACTTCACCCACTGCACGCGATCGTCGGTGCCAGGCTTGCTGCTGATGACGATATTTTTACGCCCTGGCAACGGTCGCCCGATGGATTCCCACGTGTGGCGTCCCATGACAACAGGCTTGTTTAAGGTATTACGTTTAAACCAGGCGAGATCGGCAGGTAGGTTCCATGGCATGGCATTTTCCATACCGATGACGCGATCTACCGCTAACGCCGCAATCAGACTGATCATTGAATGTTTCCCGGATACAAAAAAATTGTCGCCACTATACGGAAAGCGCAATCTTTCGTCGACTGGCGGAAAGAGGATGAGCATGAAAATTTTCCGTTCTGCTGGCGAACCGACCTATTTAAGGTGGTACGCCAGCATTACAGTAGTTCAAAAACAGCCAATTAGCAGTAAAGTTTGCAGAACATCACATTTTTTACCCTATGCTGACGGTTTCACTTCCGGCTCATCGGCGACGTCGCCCGTATGCTTACCTTCATCCGTGCCTTGCCAGCCATGGCGTTGAATTAATGATAAGTGCTGACGATCTTCCGCAATAATTTCACTCAGCATTTCGCTGGTGCGTTTATATACCGCCGCGCGGGACGTTGCGTCATTTTCTCCTTTCACCATCTCCTCAACCATCAGCATGTTGAAGCGGCGGAATACATCGGCCCGCTCACGCGCTTCATAGCGTCCAAGCCCAAGACCTTCCAGTGCCAGACGTCCGGTCTTCAGCGCGCCCTCAAAGGTTTCACGTTCCGGCATCTCCACGCCAGCCTGGCGCAGGCGGATGTAATGATCCACGTCGCGCGCACGGGCAATAATTTGCAGATGCGGGAAATACTGTTTCACCATTTCGGTCAGTTGCAGGCTGGTTTGCGGATCGTCAATGGCGTTAATAATAACTTCAGCTTTAGCCGCCCCGGCAGACTCCAGCAGATCCATCCGCGTCGCATCGCCATAGAAAACCTTCATGCCGAATTTACGCAGCGTTTCGATATGGTCCGGGTCATGATCAAGAACCACCATTTTGACCCCGCTCGACAACAACAGACGACCGGTTATCTGACCAAATCGCCCAAACCCGGCGATGATCACCCGAGGTTGTTCCTCGTCGATTTCATCTGCTTCCCGCTCTTCACCGGTCGCCGATTTTTCCAGACGCGTCAGAATTACCAGTAAAATCGGCGTCGCCGCCATCGACAGCGCCACCGCCAGCGTCAGAGATTTCGCCCAATCAGGATCAAGCACGTTTGCCATTTGCGCCGCGCCAAACACCACGAATGCAAACTCACTGCCCTGCCCTAATAACACGGCAAACCATCTGCGCTGCTTGTTCGGCACCTGTAAGGGTTTCGCTATCAGCCACAGCATGACGGTTTTGATAACCAGGAAACCGACCAACAGAATGATAATGCGCAAGGGATTATCAATCAGCGTACCAAAGTCGATAGACATCCCGACGCCGATGAAAAACAGTCCCAGCAGCAGCCCTTTAAATGGCTCGATATCGCTTTCCAGCGCGTGACGATACTCAGAGCTTGCCAGCAGCACGCCAGCCAGGAACGCCCCCATCGCCATCGACAGTCCAACCTCTTCCAACAGCAGACCGAAGCCAAAAACGAGGAACAGCGCAACGGCACTGAATACTTCCCGCAGGCCAGAACGAGCGACAAAACGCAAGGCCGGACGCGTCACATAACGCCCCAGCAACACCACCAGCACCAGGGCGCTCGCCACCTTAAGGGCGGAGAGCGCAAACGCTCCAAGCGTTGTCGATGCTCCGCTCGCCGCAAGTAATGGGATCATCGCCACCAGAGGAATAGCGGCGATATCCTGGAACAACAGCACGGCAAACGCGCTGCGTCCCATTTGCGAAACCATCAGGTTCCGCTCATTCATCGCCTGCATAGCAATAGCCGTGGAGGAAAGCGCCAGCGTCATGCCGATCAGTTCCGCTACCTGCCAGCGCAGGCCGAGGAACATACAGAACAAACCAATCAGACCGCCGCATACCACCATCTGCAGCGCACCACCACCGAACACCGAGGCCCGCAGTTTCCACAAACGTTGTGGATCCAGCTCCAGACCGATGACAAACAGCATCAACACCACGCCGATCTCGGCAAAATGCAGGATTGATTCAGCGTCGGTCACCATCCTCAGACCCCATGGTCCAATAATGCACCCTGCGATGAGATACCCCAGCACTGATCCTAGCCCCAGTCGCACGGCAATGGGGACAATCAGCGCCGCCGATCCGAGATAAATCAGCGCCTGTATTAGCGTATGGTTATCCATGATGAACCTCCTGCCACTCCAACAGACGCTGTTTGTAATGACGCGCCTGCGCCTGCAGAGTTTCATCATCACAGATAAACGTACAGTGCATCGCAAACGGCGGCAGCCATTTGAGACCACAGTAGAGCGCTGTTGCCTGTAAGGGCTGGGAAAGCACATCAAATCCGGGATGGGAGCCAATATCAAAGTGGTTTTCGCCGCCGCCGGTCGTCACTGCCCACAGCAGATGTTTACCGTGGAGCGCTGTCCCGCCGTGGCCATACGCCCAACCGTGTGAAAGGACCTTATCCATCCACAGCTTGAGTAAGGGAGGTGTGCTATACCATTGCATAGGATGCTGCCAGATAATCAAATCAGCGCGCGCCAGCGCATCCTGTTCAGCGGCAATATCGATATTGAAGTCGGGGTAGAGCTGGTAGAGCGAGCGGATCTCCACGCCCTCCAGCGTCCTTGCCTGTTCAAGCATCCGCTTATTCGCATGCGAGTGCTGCGGATAGGGATGCGCATAAATGATGAGGATCATGATTAGCCTGTTTCACTGCATTATTGTAATAACAGTGAGTTTAGTCAGTTAATCCGCAGGCTAACAGTCAATATTATTGAGTGGTTGAATGGAGAAAACTGAACTAGTTATCCAGTTCGCTCATATCTTTAACCTGATCGCGGTTAATTTGTTCCGTCTTACCCGTTTGCGCATTTTTGTACGACACCAGGCCTGTATCATCATCGACTTGCGGTTTGCCGTCGGTCACGATTGTTTTGCCATCGGTCGTTTTAACCGCCTGGTTCGAGGAGCAACCGGCTACGGTGAACAGTGCTGCTGCGGTAAAAATAGAGGTGATCAGAATATGTTTTTGCATGGTGTTCTCCCTGCTTTTCAGTCGTTTTCAGTGATATACCCGTTAACTGTAGGCTAACTGACTGAGTTGCAGGGAAAATACAGAACACTCCTAATAACCCGTCCTGGTCACGGGTTTACTGCGGATCGTCATTTGGCTGGTTTGCGCCAGCGTCAGACCTCGCGTTTCCGGGGCGAAAGCGATGGACACGAGCAGGCCGATCAGCGAAATTCCCGCCCCCATCAACATGACATTACTGATCCCGTATTTGGTGATGAACACCGGCAGCGCCCAGGTTGAAACAATGGTGCCGATACGGCTTAAGGACATAATCACCCCGACGGCAGACGCACGAATATCGGTGGGAAACAGTTCGTTAGGGTATAGCCATTGCAGGTTTCCAGGTCCCCCAGAGAAAAACGCGTATACGGCAAACGCCAGCACCACCAGCCACGCGCCCATATCAGGGATTAACCCTAGAACGGCCAGCGCCAGCGTCATCATAATGAAGCTGCCAATTAACAGCGGTCGTCGGCCCGCGCTATTAAGCCAGAACATGGGAGGAATGCACCCCAACATAAAGCACAAGCTGATTACCACATTTCCCAACGCGGCGCTTTTCCCGGCACCAAGCCCCAGTAGCCCCACAATCTGCGGACCAAAGGTATAAATGGCAAACATCGGGATCACCTGACAAGTCCAGATAGCGGCGACAAACAGTACAAACGGGAAATGACGGCGATTAAATAGCTGAAGAAAGCGCGTCTCCTGCGGCGCTTCTTCGTCGAACACCACCGGTTCACCGAACAGTTTGATCATCATCTCCTCACACTCTTTCACCCGACCTTTACGCAGCAGCCAGCGCGGCGATTCAGGAAGATCGAAACGCCCAATCAGGATCAAAATGCAGGGGATCACCGCGCTGCCCAACATCCAGCGCCATCCGCCCTCAACATCATACAACCAGTAGCCGACCAGATCGGCACAGGTGGCGCCGACATACCACATAGCGGCGATAAAACCGATGGAGAAAGCGCGCTGGCGGGTATTGGAGAACTCGGTGATCATCGAGGTGGCGATCGGGTAGTCGGCACCAATCACAATGCCGATCAGCACGCGCATTACCAACAACTCAACGGGCGAGGAGACAAACATGGTTGCCGCCGATATCACACCAATGGCGATAATATCGATAATGAACATTTTGCGCCGCCCGACCTTGTCGGAAATGTAGCCAAACAGCGACGTCCCCACAAACAGCCCCGCGAGCGTACCGGCGCCCAGCAGACCAATCCACTGCGCATCCAGTTTCAATGCTGGCGTGAGCTGTTCCAGTGCCACGCCAATCATCACCAGCACATAACCATCCAGAAACGGCCCACCGCTTCCCCACAGCATTATCCGGCGGTGAATAGAGGTGAATTTGATGTCATCAAAGTTCCTGGGCTGCTGCATGGTTATGTCCTGTTTTATTTTAACTTAATGCCTGATGACGTTACGCTTATCAGGCCTACGCATTGTTCCTGTAGGCCGGATAAGGCGAAGCCGCCATCCGGCACCAGGTTTAGCCGTAGCGGAACTCCACGCCAAACGTCCCACGCGGGTATTCCCATTTTTCCAGCGCTGTATCCAGCCCGAGAATGCGGCACGTTCCGCATTCCAGGCATCCGGCATAATCAAAACGTACGCTACCGTCATCCTGCTTTTTATACAGGCCAGCCGGACAGGCCTTAATCAGCACCTCCAGCGCCTGTTTATCAGGATCGGTTTTGAGAATGATATGTGGACTGTCTTCATCCACATTGAACTTATTGACGCCCAGTTTGACGTCCACGTTGACGGGAGATGTCATAATACGGTCACTCCTTTCAGGCCATCTTTCATCAGGTTGATGAAGCCCACTTTCTTCGCATGGCGCAGGATTTTTTTACGCATTGGCACCGGTGCCGAACCATCCACGGTGAACAGGTCGCGGGCAATACTGACCGCCATTTCCGGATAAGCGGTAAACATGCGTGGGTTATCAAGAAAAGCGGGTAGCTTTTGATACATGCGCATATCGCGCATCGGGCCTTCGTCCAGATGCTGACGGTATTCCTCCAGCGACTGCTTGCTAAAATCGTCGCGCTTCATTGCGGAAAGTACCGTTTTCGCCGCCGCTTCACCTGCGGATATGGCGAGATCCATACCGCGAATGGTAAAGCCGAGGTTCATACACATTCCGGCAGCGTCACCAGCAATCAGTACGCCGTCCCCCACCAGTTCTGGCTGCATGTTGATACCGGCTTCCGGTACGACGTGCGCGGCATATTCCACCAGCTTGCCACCGGCGATCAGCGGGGCAACCGCCGGATGCTGTTTGAAATCTTCCAGCATTTGCGGAACCGATTTTTTCGCATCTTTCAGATGATGAAGGCCGCAGACCAGTCCCAGAGAAAGGGTCGTTTCATTCGTATAGAGAAAGCCACCACCCATCAACCCATCGGTGGGCGATCCGGCAAACAGACAGGCAGCCCCTTCGTTCCCTTGTAACTGGAAACGATCTTCAATTACCGATTTCGGCAACTCGATCAGCTCTTTTACGCCGACGGCAACATGCGATGCCTCGACGCGCTTTGCCATACCCAGCTTTTCAGCCAACAGAGAATTCACTCCGTCGGCAAGGATCACCACTTTGGCTTCCAGAATATCGCCATCGGCTTCCACGCCCACGACTTTGCCCTCGCGCTGCACAACGTTATCCACGCGGATACCGGTGATGAGCTGAGCGCCCGCCTCTTCGGCCTGTTCCATCAGCCAGGCGTCAAATTTACTGCGTAAGACAGAGTAAGAAACCTGCGACGATTTGGCGTCTTCGCCATTGCAATAGTCGATGGTCATCGCCCCTTTGTCGGTCATAAAGGCGAGTTTTTCGTGGGTGATGATGCGTTCAATGGGGGCCTGCTCAGCAAAACCGGGAATGATATTCTCCAGGCTATGCGCATACATGCGCCCACCGGTGACATTCTTCGCGCCAGCAGAATTGCCGCGCTCGATAACCAGCACCTGTGCGCCCTCCCGAGCCAGCACCAGCGCCGCAACCGAACCCGCCAGACCTGCACCCACGATGATGGCATCAAAGATATCTTCGGACATACGTACTCCTGTCAGCGGCAGGACACCTTCGCATCCTGCCCGAAATGGTTTAACGCGCTAAAGCAGCCGTCAGCGCAGGCAGGATCTTCAGCGCATCGCCAACGATGCCAAAATCCGCATACTGGAAGATCGGCGCATTTTTATCTTTGTTGATGGCGAAAATCGTCTGCGCGCCGTTGGCGCCGACCATATGTTGGATCTGCCCGGAGATCCCCACGGCCAGATACAGTTCAGGCTTGAGCATCAGGTTGGAGATGCCGACGTAGCGTTCGTGTTCCATCCACTTCTCGTTTTCCGCCACCGGACGGGAGCACGCCAGCTCGGCGCCAATCGTCTGGCACAGCGCCTCCGCCAGCGAGATATTTTCTTTGCTGCCGATCCCGCGTCCCACGCTAACCACCAGACGAGCTTTGTCGAGGTCGACGCTGTTGCTCTGACGTGCCTGAGTTGCCGTACGAGTAACGGCTACAGCCGGAGCCTGCCATGACACACTGTGCACCTCGCAGCTGCGGGCGGTATCCGGTTGCTGCGCGTCAAACGTTCCACTGCTGAGCGTTATCACGGCGAACGGTGAAGCGATTGTTTCTGCCCCCATCGCCAGGCCGCCGTAGACCATATGTTTTACCGCCGCTTTTCCATCCTGTACGGCGACTGCACTGGCGTCGTTGGAGACCGCTGCCGACAAGCGAAAACCCAGTTTTGCCGCTAACAGCTTGCCGCGACGCGTATTCGGCAGCAGCACCGCCCCGCCCTCGCTGTGCTGACGAATAGTTTCGGCCATCACATCAGCGTAGTCTTCGACCATACGGTCTTCTGGTTTACCGCTGAGTAACCAGACATCATCTGCGCCTAAATGGCATGCCGTCGCGCAGTCCGCTTCACTCAGCACAAACGTGTTAACTTTTTCACCTAAAGCCTGCGCACCATTCATCAGTTCCGGCAGACGAGAAGGGGTATCGCTGAATACCCAGATACTGGAAAATTTGTTCATAACATCCCCTGATAATTAAATGATTTTGCGAAGATTCTCGACAAATGCGGCAATCTGTTCTTCACCGTCACCTTCAATTACAACGCGCTGACGCTCGCGCTGCTTCGGTGCAGCAACGTGTTGTTCGGAATATGCCTGCGCGCTGTTCAGGCCAATGTCTGCCGGCGACCAGACCTGAACCGGTTTTTTCGCCGCGCCAAGAATGGCTTTCATCGAAGGGATTTGTGGGGTATTGATGTCCGTTGAGACCGCGATCACCGCCGGAAGCGGAATGCTCAGAGTTTCGACTTCATCTTCCAGTTCACGCTCTACCGTCAGAGTGCTGTCGGTAAGAGAGAGGATTTTACTCACGCCGTTAATCGCCGGAATGCTCAGCGCTTCGCCCACCAGCAGACCAACCTGCTGAGCATAAAGATCGGAAGAACCGTCACCGCAAATAAGCAGATCGAAACCTGCTTTTTGCGCGGCGGCAGCCAGCGCGCTGGCAGTTTGTTGCGGCAGCGCCTGCTCAAATTGATCGTCAATAACAACAATCAGCTCATCTGGGCCACGGGAAAGCACATCTTTTCGCCCTTTTGCATTGGTCAGCGCTTTGCCGCCGACGCTCATGGCCACAACCTGGGCCTCTCCTGACTGTTGTTTCAACTGACAAGCCGCTTCGATCGCATTCAGATCATACTGGCTTATTTTGCCATCCGCTTTGCTGAAATCGAGTGAACCATCAGCATTATTAATCGCAATATCCTGTTCATCAGGTACGCATTTGTAGCAAGTAATTATCTTCATTGCATCTCCAGAAATCATGAAGGAAACGTATTTATATCGGCAGTGTTAAATACAGATATCACGCTCTTTAATTCGGAAATAAAACCTTAATCACCAATATTGAAAATGTCACACATTGAAATTCGTAACTTTCAATAGTGTTATGCACCTCACCAATATTGAAAGAATCACGTCAAATATGAAAATTTTCAATATTGTCTGCGGGTTCAACAATATTGAACGCCAGTCACTTAAAAAAGTTAAAAAACCACAGCCAACCAATTGATTATAAACAAAAAATATCAAATTTTTGAGCGAATTACTCAGCATAAAAAAGTGTGACGAAGATAACAGAACCACCCGATATGAATACTCATTATGGGTTACTCACTGAGGCGCTCCCAGAGGTTAAAAAGTTATCAACAAATCATTAATAATAAATAAACAAACGATCATGCACGGGCACGCTAAATAAGTTTCGTTTTCACACTGGAATTCACTTATGAAAAATGAAAAGAGAAAATCGGGAATTGAACCGAAGGTTTTTTTTCCGCCATTAATAATAGTTGGGATACTTTGTTGGCTAACTGTAAGAGATCTCGATGCCGCTAACGTCGTTATTAATGCGGTATTCAGTTATGTCACCAATGTCTGGGGCTGGGCATTTGAATGGTATATGGTCGTCATGCTCTTCGGCTGGTTCTGGTTGGTTTTTGGCCCGTATGCCAAAAAGAAATTAGGCGACGAAAAACCAGAGTTTAGTACCGCCAGCTGGATTTTTATGATGTTCGCTTCCTGTACATCCGCCGCGGTGCTGTTCTGGGGTTCCATCGAGATCTACTACTACATCTCCACCCCGCCGTTTGCTCTCGCGCCTAACTCCACGGGCGCGAAAGAGCTGGGCCTGGCGTACAGCCTGTTCCACTGGGGACCGTTGCCGTGGGCAACCTACAGTTTCCTTTCTGTGGCTTTCGCCTACTTCTTCTTTGTGCGCAAGATGGACGTCATCCGTCCAAGCTCCACGCTGGTACCGTTAGTGGGCGAGAAGCATGCGAAAGGGCTGTTCGGCACCATCGTCGATAACTTCTATCTGGTGGCGCTGATCTTCGCGATGGGTACCAGCCTCGGTCTGGCCACTCCGCTGGTAACCGAGTGCATGCAGTATCTGTTCGGTATTCCGCATACGCTGCAACTCGACGCAATCATCATTACCTGCTGGATCATATTGAACGCCATTTGCGTGGCCTGCGGCCTGCAAAAAGGGGTTAAGATCGCCAGCGACGTGCGTAGCTATCTGAGCTTCCTGATGCTGGGCTGGGTATTTATCGTCAGCGGCGCCAGCTTCATCATGAACTACTTCACCGACTCCGTCGGCATGCTGTTGATGTATCTGCCGCGCATGCTGTTCTATACCGATGCCATCGGTAAAGGCGGCTTCCCACAGGGCTGGACCGTCTTCTACTGGGCGTGGTGGGTCATTTACGCCATCCAGATGAGTATCTTCCTGGCCCGTATTTCTCGTGGTCGTACCGTCCGTGAACTGTGCTTCGGGATGGTGCTGGGCCTGACTGCGTCGACCTGGATCCTGTGGACAGTCCTTGGCAGTAACACGCTACTGCTGATGGATAAAAACATTCTCAACATCCCGCAACTGATTGAACAACACGGCGTGGCGCGCGCCATTATCGAAACCTGGGCTGCTTTACCGCTCAGCACCGCCACCATGTGGGGCTTCTTCATCCTCTGCTTTATTGCCACCGTGACGCTGATTAACGCCTGCTCTTACACCCTGGCGATGTCCACCTGTCGTGAAGTCCGCGATGGTGAAGAACCGCCGCTGTTAGTGCGTATCGGCTGGTCCGTTCTGGTCGGCATCATCGGTATCGTTCTGCTGGCGCTGGGTGGTCTGAAGCCGATTCAGACCGCGATTATCGCCGGAGGATGTCCGCTGTTCTTCGTCAACATCATGGTGACGCTGTCCTTTATTAAAGACGCCAAAGTGCACTGGAAAGACAAGTAATTCTTATTAACCCAATTGATCAAGAGGCTGAAAGATGGATTTCAACTTAAATGACGAGCAGGAGCTGTTTGTCGCCGGTATTCGTGAATTGATGGCCAGTGAGAACTGGGAAGCTTATTTTGCCGAGTGCGATCGTGACAGCGTCTACCCTGAGCGTTTTGTTAAAGCGCTGGCGGATATGGGCATTGATAGTCTGTTGATTCCTGAAGAACACGGTGGACTGGAAGCAGGTTTTGTTACCGTCGCTGCAGTCTGGATGGAACTCGGACGCCTGGGCGCACCAACCTATGTGCTGTACCAGTTACCGGGCGGTTTTAACACGTTCCTGCGTGAAGGGACTCAGGAACAAATCGATAAAATCATGGCGTTCCAGGGAACCGGTAAGCAGATGTGGAACTCTGCCATCACCGAACCGGGAGCGGGATCGGATGTTGGCAGCCTGAAAACCACTTATACACGTAAAAATGGTAAGGTTTATCTTAATGGCAGTAAGTGCTTTATCACCAGTAGCGCCTATACCCCGTACATCGTGGTTATGGCGAGAGATGGTGCATCGCCGGATAAACCTGTTTACACCGAGTGGTTCGTTGACATGAGCAAAGCGGGTATCAAGGTCAACAAGCTGGAGAAACTCGGTCTGCGCATGGATAGCTGCTGTGAAATCACCTTTGACGACGTTGAACTGGACGAGAAAGACATGTTCGGTCGGGAAGGTAATGGTTTCAACCGCGTGAAAGAAGAGTTCGATCATGAACGTTTCCTCGTCGCGCTGACCAACTACGGTACGGCAATGTGCGCTTTTGAAGACGCCGCGCGCTACGCCAATCAGCGCGTGCAGTTTGGCGAAACGATCGGCCGCTTCCAGCTGATTCAGGAGAAGTTCGCGCATATGGCGATCAAATTGAATTCCATGAAAAACATGCTGCTTGAAGCGGCATGGAAAGCGGATAACGGCACCATCACTTCGGGCGATGCGGCAATGTGCAAATACTTCTGCGCCAACGCTGCGTTTGAAGTGGTCGATACCGCCATGCAGGTGCTGGGCGGTGTAGGTATCGCGGGTAACCATCGCATCACGCGTTTCTGGCGCGATCTGCGCGTTGACCGTGTTTCTGGTGGCTCTGATGAAATGCAGATCCTGACGTTGGGTCGTGCGGTACTCAAGCAATACCGCTAATTCAGCACGATTCGTAGGCCGGATAAGGCGTTTACGCCGCCATCCGGCAACATGCCCGGTGGCGCTGCGCCTACCGGGCCTACAAAAAATGCCAGGAGCAAAATTATGAATCATTTACCAATGCCAACCTTTGGCCCACTTGCCGGGGTACGCGTGGTTTTTTCAGGGATCGAAATTGCCGGCCCGTTCGCCGGACAGATGTTCGCCGAATGGGGTGCTGAGGTTATCTGGATTGAAAACGTCGCATGGGCCGATACCATCCGCGTGCAACCTAACTATCCACAGCTCTCACGCCGCAACCTGCACGCCCTGTCGCTGAATATTTTCAAAGATGAAGGCCGGGAAGCGTTTCTGAAGCTCATGGAAACCACCGATATTTTCATTGAAGCCAGTAAAGGCCCGGCCTTTGCTCGCCGCGGCATTACCGATGACGTGCTGTGGGAACATAACCCAAAACTGGTTATCGCCCACCTTTCCGGCTTCGGCCAGTTTGGTACCGAGGAGTACACCAATCTTCCGGCATATAACACCATCGCGCAGGCGTTCAGCGGCTATCTGATCCAAAACGGTGATGTTGATCAGCCGATGCCAGCCTTCCCGTACACCGCCGATTACTTCTCCGGGATGACCGCGACGACAGCAGCGCTGGCAGCCCTGCACAAAGTACGCGAAACGGGTAAGGGTGAAAGCATTGATATCGCCATGTACGAAGTGATGCTGCGCATGGGTCAGTACTTCATGATGGACTACTTCAACGGCGGCGAAATTTGTCCACGCATGACCAAAGGCAAAGACCCGTATTACGCTGGCTGCGGTCTCTATAAATGCGCCGATGGCTATATCGTCATGGAGCTGGTCGGCATCACGCAAATCAGCGAGTGCTTCAATGATATTGGCCTCGCCCACATTCTTGGCACACCGGAAGTCCCGGAAGGTACCCAGCTTATCCATCGCGTGGAATGCCCTTACGGCCCGCTCGTGGAAGAGAAACTGGACGCCTGGCTGGCAACGCACACCATCGCCGAAGTCCAGGCGCGCTTTGCTGAGCTGAATATCGCCTGCGCGAAGGTACTGACTATTCCTGAACTGGAAGGCAACCCGCAGTACGTTGCCCGTGAATCCATTACTCAGTGGCAAACGATGGACGGCCGCACCTGCAAAGGGCCGAACATCATGCCGAAATTTAAAAACAACCCAGGGAAAATCTGGCGTGGCATGCCGTCACACGGCATGGATACCGCCGCCATTCTGAAAAACATTGGTTATAGCGAAGCAGACATAAATGAGCTGGTCGGCAAAGGCCTGGCCAGAGTTGAGGAATAAACGCGACGCGCTGACCCGCTGGTTGGTTAGCGCTCACGCCTGATTTCAGTGGATAAAGCATTATGGATATCGTTGGCGGACAAAACTTACGTCAGATGTGGGACGACCTGGCCGGGGTGTACGGAGATAAAACGGCATTAATTTTCGAATCCTGCGAAGGAATCGTTCGGCAGTATAGCTATGCCTCGCTCAATGAAGAGATAAACCGCACGGCGAACCTTTTCCATTCCTTAGGGATCCGCAAGGGCGACAAGGTCGCATTGCATCTGGATAACTGTCCGGAATTTATCTTTTGCTGGTTTGGACTGGCAAAAATTGGCGCCATTATGGTGCCGATTAATGCCCGCTTGCTGGGCGAAGAGAGCGCCTGGATCCTGCAAAACAGCCAGGTGAGCCTGCTGGTCACCAGTGCCGAGTTTTATCCTATGTACCGCCAGATACGGCTGGAAAATACCACTCCGCTAAATCATATCTGTCTGATTGGCGAGCAGCTTCCGGTTGACGACGGCGTGAGCCACTTTACCCAACTGCAAGCCCGCCAGTCGACTAATCTGTGCTATACGCCTGCGTTATCCACTGACGATACGGCGGAAATTCTGTTTACCTCAGGCACCACCTCGCGGCCTAAAGGGGTGGTGATTACCCACTACAACCTGCGCTTTGCGGGCTACTACACCTCCTGGCAAATCGCTCTGCGCGATGATGACGTCTATATGACGGTGATGCCCGCTTTTCATATCGACTGTCAGTGTACGGCTGCCATGGCCGCCTTCTCCGCAGGCAGCACCTTTGTGCTGGTGGAGAAGTACAGCGCCAGGGCGTTCTGGGATCAGGTGCGTCGATATCAGGCGACGGTCACCGAATGCATCCCGATGATGATCAGAACGCTGATGGTCCAACCCGCAGCCCCAACGGACAGACAGCATCACCTGCGCGAAGTGATGTTCTATCTCAATTTATCCGAACAGGAAAAAGATGCCTTTATCGAACGCTTTGGCGTCAGACTGCTGACCTCCTACGGTATGACCGAAACCATCGTGGGCATTATTGGCGATCGCCCTGGAGACAAACGGCGCTGGCCCTCTATTGGTCGCGTGGGTTTTAGCTATGAAGCCGAAATCCGTGACGATCACAACCGTCCCCTGCCCGCCGGAGAAATTGGCGAAATCTGCATTAAAGGCGTGCCGGGAAAAACAATCTTCAAAGAGTACTACGCGCAACCCGACGCTACTGCCAAAGCGCTGGAACCTGAAGGGTGGTTACATACCGGTGATTCGGGTTACCAGGATGCGGACGGTTTTTTTTATTTCGTCGACAGACGCTGCAACATGATTAAACGCGGTGGGGAAAATGTCTCCTGCGTCGAGCTGGAAAATATTATTTCTGCGCATCCGAAAATTCAGGACATTGTGGTTGTCGGTATTAAGGACTCGATCCGTGATGAAGCCATTAAAGCTTTTATCGTCCTTAATGAGGGCGAAACATTAAGCGAAGCTGAGTTCTTCAGCTTCTGCGAAAACAATATGGCGAAATTCAAGGTTCCTTCTTTTATGGAGATAAGAACCGACCTGCCGCGCAATTGTTCAGGAAAAATAATCAAAAAAAATCTGAAATAACCCCTCCGGTCGGAATTCCTCCGGCCGGGAAACCTAATTATCTGGAGATGAACTATGAGTGAATCATTACATTTGACCCGTAACGGCCCGATCCTGGAAATTACCCTTGACCGGCCTAAAGCCAATGCCATTGACGCTAAAACCAGCTTTGCAATGGGGGAAGCTTTTCTTAATTTTCGTGATGACCCGGAATTACGCGTAGCAATTATCACCGGCGGTGGAGAGAAATTCTTTTCTGCGGGCTGGGACTTAAAAGCGGCGGCCGACGGTGAAGCGCCAGATGCCGATTTTGGCCCAGGCGGCTTCGCCGGTTTAACCGAAATTTTCGACCTCGATAAGCCGGTCATCGCCGCGGTAAACGGCTACGCGTTTGGCGGCGGTTTTGAGCTGGCGCTGGCGGCGGATTTTATCGTCTGTGCGGAAAATGCCAGCTTCGCGCTGCCGGAAGCAAAACTCGGGATCGTGCCTGACAGCGGCGGCGTACTGCGTCTACCTAAACTGCTGCCACCGGCAATCGTCAACGAAATGGTGATGACCGGCAGACGAATGAGCGCCGAAGAAGCACTGCGCTGGGGCATCGTCAACCGCGTTGTCAGCCAGAGTGAACTGATGGATAGCGCGCGCGAACTGGCACAGCAGCTGGTAAATAGCGCCCCGCTGGCTATCGCCGCGCTGAAAGAGATTTACCGTGCAACCAGCGAAATGCCGGTGGAAGAAGGCTACCGGTACATCCGCAGCGGTGTGCTGAAGCACTATCCATCGGTGCTGCACTCGGAAGATGCGCTCGAAGGACCACAGGCATTTGCGGAAAAACGCGATCCGGTATGGAAAGGTCGTTAATGTGCCTATGCCGAATAAGGTGTTTACGCCGCAATCCGGCAATAAAACCGAGATAAGACAATGAGCTATTACGCCTTTGAGGGCCTGATTCCGGTGGTACATCCGGATGCCTATGTCCATCCCAGCGCTGTGCTGATTGGCGATGTCATTGTGGGGGCCGGGGTTTATATTGGTCCACACGCCTCATTGCGCGGTGACTATGGTCGCCTGATTCTGGAAGCCGGTTCTAACCTGCAGGATGGCTGCATCATGCACGGCTATTGCGACACCGACACTATCGTGCATGAGAATGGACACATCGGCCATGGCGCAATCCTGCACGGCTGCGTGGTGGGCAGAGATGCGCTGATTGGCATGAACAGCGTGATTATGGACGGCGCGGTGATTGGCGAAGAGAGCATTGTCGCCGCCATGAGCTTTGTCAAAGCCGGATTTCAGGGAGAGGCAAGGCAGATGCTGGTTGGTTCACCGGTTCGCGTACTGCGTGAAGTCACGGACCAGGAGCTGGACTGGAAACGGCTGAACACCAAAGAGTATCAGGACCTTGCAATCCGCTGCCAAACAGGACTACACGAAACCTTGCCATTAACGCAGGTCGAAAAAAACCGGCCGCGCCTGAAAGGCACGACGGACGTAAAGCCAAAATCAGCACGGTAATTTATGCCGGAGAAGCGCTCACGCCGATCCGGCAAATCACCATTATCGACGCATGCTCTTGGAGAGCATCATCTGCCATTTCTGCTCACGGTTAAGCTCTGTTGGGGGAACCGCTGGCAGTCGCGGCGTTTTCGCCACACTCACCTTTTTTTCCTGCAAATTGTGATTCAAGCGTCTGTAGAGATGAGAATCAATACTAATGACTTTCACCAAACGCTGGCACTGGCAGCCGCGACCTGCAATTTGATTAGGGATCATCTTAACTTCACAAACAATTTCTCCCACTTCCGACAGAATATAAGAGAGCGTATTAATTGCTTTGCAGTGTTCAATATCAAAATGGCGGGAAATTTCCTTTGCTGTGATCCAACGATCTTCAGCCATCATCCAGTCAGCAATTAACAAATAAAGCGGTCTTTCAACATATTTTTCACACATAAGCACACCATTTCACAAATTAAAAATCTGGCTACGGCCTGTCCAAATAAATAAAAACTAAGCCATATTAAAATTGTGGATATAATGGATAGTATGCGACTTGAATGTTGATTAGTGTGAGCAATATCGTGCTTATTACATTGAAAATGTGGTTATGAAAGCACGGTTGGCCAGGAATGACCTTATGAGAGATAAAAAAGGGTTTCTTTACAGAAACCCTTTCCCAATTATATTGCAGGCCCGGTTAGCGC
This sequence comes from Citrobacter sp. RHBSTW-01044, assembly GCF_013781945.1. Classification (NCBI taxonomy): domain Bacteria; kingdom Pseudomonadati; phylum Pseudomonadota; class Gammaproteobacteria; order Enterobacterales; family Enterobacteriaceae; genus Citrobacter; species Citrobacter sp. RHBSTW-01044. The sequence goes on from NZ_CP056180.1 coordinate 4,123,660, forward strand.
AATTATCACCGGGCCTTTTTTTTATGACTTTTTGATCTGCGCGTGCATTTCCTGAACCGAGGTCACCTTCTCGGTAGCATCGGCATTCAGCGCCATCGCCGTTGCGAAACCGCCGTTCAGGGTGGTGTCATAATGCACTTTGTACTGCAGTGCGCTGCGGCGAATCAGCTTGGAGTCTTCAATCGCCTGACGGCCTTCGGTAGTGTTGATGATGTAAGTGTACTCGCCATTCTTGATACGGTCCTGAATGTGCGGACGGCCTTCATGCACCTTGTTCACCAGACGTGGATTGATACCGGCTTCGCCCAGCACAATCGCGGTGCCGTGCGTCGCATCCAACTCGAAACCAAACTTCAGCAGCTTCGCCGCCAGGTCAACCACGCGCTCTTTATCGCCTTCGCGAACGGAGAGCAGCGCACGACCCTGTTTTTTCATGGTGGAGCTGCTGCCGAGCTGTGCCTTGGCGAACGCTTCCGCGAAGGTACGGCCCACGCCCATCACCTCACCAGTAGAGCGCATTTCTGGCCCTAACAGCGGATCAACGCCCGGGAACTTGTTGAACGGCAGCACCACTTCTTTTACCGAGTAGTACGGCGGGATAACTTCTTTGGTGACGCCCTGCTGTGCCAGCGTTTTCCCGGCCATCACGCGCGCTGCAACTTTCGCCAACGGTACGCCCGTTGCCTTGGAGACGAACGGAACGGTACGCGCCGCACGCGGGTTCACTTCAATCAGGTAAACTTCGTTATTCTTCACCGCAAACTGGACGTTCATCAGACCGCGAACCTGCAGTTCGAAGGCCAGTTTCTGCACCTGCTGGCGCATCACATCCTGAATTTCCTGGCTCAGGGTATACGCAGGCAGAGAACATGCGGAGTCACCGGAGTGCACGCCCGCCTGTTCGATGTGCTCCATAATACCGCCAATCAGCACCATTTCGCCGTCGCAGATGGCATCCACGTCCACTTCCACCGCGTCATCAAGGAAACGGTCCAGCAGTACCGGCGCATCGTTAGAAACGCTGACCGCGGTCTGGAAGTAGCGACGCAGGTCGGCTTCGTCGTAGACGATTTCCATCGCGCGGCCGCCGAGAACGTAGGACGGACGCACCACCAGCGGGTAGCCAATCTCTTTCGCCTTCTCAACCGCCATTTCAATGGCGGTCACGGTGGCGTTAGCCGGTTGTTTCAGCTTCAGACGGTCAACCGCCTGCTGGAAGCGTTCACGGTCTTCCGCACGGTCAATAGCATCCGGGCTGGTGCCGATAACCGGCACGCCTGCCGCTTCCAGCGCGCGCGCCAGCTTCAGCGGAGTCTGGCCGCCGTACTGCACGATAACGCCTTTCGGCTTCTCGATGCGCACGATTTCCAGCACGTCTTCCAGCGTTACCGGCTCGAAGTACAGACGGTCGGAGGTATCGTAGTCGGTAGAAACGGTTTCTGGGTTACAGTTGACCATGATGGTCTCGTAACCGTCTTCACGCAGCGCCAGCGAGGCGTGTACGCAGCAGTAGTCGAATTCAATGCCCTGACCGATACGGTTTGGACCACCGCCCAGCACCATAATCTTGTCACGATCCTGAGTTGGATTCGCTTCGCACTCGTCTTCATAAGTGGAGTACATGTAAGCGGTGTCGGTGGCAAATTCTGCCGCGCAGGTATCCACGCGCTTGTAGACCGGGTGCAGGTTATATTGGTCACGCAGCTTGCGGATTTCCGCTTCGCGTACGCCGGCCAGTTTCGCCAGACGCGCATCGGCGAAACCTTTGCGCTTCAGTACGCGCAAGAAGTCAGCGTCGAGGCCGTTGATACCAAGGTCTGTGACTTTTTCTTCCAGGCGCACCAGTTCTTCAATCTGCACCAGGAACCAGCGGTCGATGTTGGTCAGGTTGAACACGCCATCGACGGACAGACCAGCACGGAAAGCATCGGCGATGTACCAGATACGCTCGGCGCCCGCGTCTTTCAGCTCGCGGCGGATTTTGGTCAGCGCTTCCGGGTCATCCAGACTTACTTTCGGGTCGAAGCCGGTCGCGCCCACTTCCAGACCGCGCAGCGCTTTTTGCAGAGACTCTTGCTGGGTGCGGCCAATCGCCATCACTTCACCGACAGATTTCATCTGGGTGGTCAGACGGTCGTTAGCGCCAACAAATTTCTCGAAGTTGAAGCGTGGAATTTTCGTCACAACGTAGTCGATGGACGGCTCAAACGAAGCCGGAGTCCGCCCGCCGGTGATGTCATTCATCAGTTCGTCGAGGGTGTAACCTACCGCCAGCTTGGCTGCGACTTTAGCAATCGGGAAGCCGGTTGCTTTGGACGCCAGAGCCGAGGAGCGTGAGACGCGCGGGTTCATCTCGATAACAATCAGACGACCGTTTTTCGGGTTTACCGCAAACTGGACGTTAGAACCACCGGTTTCAACGCCGATTTCACGCAGTACCGCCATCGAGGCGTTACGCATGATTTGATATTCTTTGTCGGTCAGCGTCTGGGCTGGCGCAACGGTGATGGAGTCACCGGTATGGATGCCCATCGCGTCGAGGTTTTCGATGGAGCAGACGATGATGCAGTTGTCGTTTTTATCACGCACCACTTCCATCTCGTACTCTTTCCAGCCAATCAGCGATTCATCAATCAGCAGTTCGTTGGTTGGGGAAAGATCCAGACCGCGTTCGCAAATTTCTTCAAACTCTTCGCGGTTGTAGGCGATACCGCCGCCGGTGCCACCCATGGTGAAGGACGGACGGATAATGCACGGGAAGCCGACGTCAGCGGCAACCGCCAGCGCTTCTTCCATGGTGTGAGCGATGCCTGAACGTGCGGTATCGAGACCGATTTTTTTCATCGCGATGTCGAAGCGACGACGGTCTTCCGCTTTATCAATGGCATCCGCCGTCGCGCCAATCATGGTCACGCCGAACTCAGCCAGTACGCCCTGGCGTTCCAGCTCCAGCGCACAGTTCAGCGCCGTCTGACCGCCCATGGTTGGCAGCACCGCATCCGGGCGCTCTTTCTCAATGATTTTGCGTACCACTTCCCAGTGAATCGGCTCGATGTAGGTGGCATCGGCCATTTCCGGGTCGGTCATGATGGTCGCCGGGTTGGAGTTCACCAGAATAACGCGGTAACCCTCTTCACGCAGGGCTTTACAAGCCTGCGCGCCGGAATAGTCAAACTCACACGCCTGACCGATAACGATCGGACCCGCGCCCAGAATCAGGATACTTTTTATGTCTGTACGTTTTGGCATGGCTCTTTTACTCCTGATTATTTCGCGGACTGACGGTATTGCTCAATTAACTCGATAAAGTGGTCGAACAGCGGCGCAGCGTCGTGTGGACCCGGGCTTGCTTCAGGGTGCCCCTGGAAGCTGAACGCCGGTTTGTCGGTACGATGAATCCCCTGCAGGGTGCCGTCGAACAGCGACTTGTGGGTCACTCGCAGGTTGGCAGGCATGGAGGCCTCATCGACCGCAAAACCGTGGTTCTGAGCGGTGATCATCACGGTGTTGTTATCAATATCTTTTACCGGATGGTTGCCGCCGTGGTGGCCAAACTTCATCTTAATGGTCTTCGCACCGCTTGCCAGCGCCAGTAGTTGATGGCCGAGGCAGATGCCAAATACCGGAATATCGGTTTCGAGGAATTTCTGAATCGCGGTAATCGCGTAGTCGCACGGCGCCGGATCGCCAGGGCCGTTGGACAGGAAGATACCGTCCGGATTCATCTTCAGCACATCTTCAGCAGAGGTTTTCGCCGGCACAACCGTCAGGCGGCAGCCGCGATCCGCTAACATACGCAGAATGTTACGTTTAGCGCCAAAATCGTAGGCCACTACGTGGAACGGCAGTTCATCGGCGGATTTAGCTTCCGGCAGGTCACCGGCCAGCGTCCAGCTTCCTTGCGTCCAACTATAAGGCTCCGCGGTGGTCACTTCTTTCGCCAGATCCATACCGTTCAGACCTGGGAAGGCTTTCGCTTTTTCCAGCGCCAGCGCCGCATCCGGGTTATCACCCGCGATAATGCAGCCGTTCTGTGCGCCCTTTTCACGCAGCAAACGCGTCAGCTTACGGGTATCGATATCGGCAATTGCCACAATATTATGGCGTTTGAGGTAAGAAGAGAGGTCTTCGGTATCGCGGAAGTTGCTGGCAATCAGCGGCAGGTCGCGGATGACCAGGCCTTGCGCATGTACTTGAGAAGATTCTGCATCGGCTTCATTGGTGCCGACATTACCGATATGAGGATAAGTAAGAGTGACGATTTGGCGGGAATAGGAAGGATCAGTGAGGATTTCTTGATAACCGGTCATTGAAGTATTGAAAACGACTTCCCCAACCGCCGAACCTGTTGCCCCTATGGCCCGACCGTGAAACTGGGTTCCGTCTTCCAGAACCAATAGCGCTGACTTAATCAAAACACCCTCCAGAGAATATTCACTCACTTTATTTGCATATTAATTCATTAACACCTCATGAATCAATGCAAATTTGCTTACCTATGGATTTCTGGCAAACGGCGGCATTCTAGAGATAGCCCACGTAAAAGTCTACCCAAAAGGGCATTTTTTATTATTATTTTACGCCACTGAGATAAAACACACGATTTAACAGGCAAAAAGATCAGCTAACTTGGGGTGGAAAACGCTTGCGGAAGATAAAGAGTGTAAAAACAGGAAGCGCGATAGATAAAAGTGGACCATTTGGTCAAAATTTACATTGAAATAACAAAATAACCCTGCAAAACATCAACAAATAGGTCATTAAATAAAAAATCAAATTAAAAAGCGAAAAATAAAAGGGCAATAAAATATTGCCCCATGTAATCAAATAGTTATGATTACAACAACCACATCACGAAGGGTAATAAAAGTTATAAACTGCGTAAATCAAGCACATCTTTCATATCAAAAAGACCGTTTGACTTTGATTTCAGCCAAATTGCCGATCGTACTGCGCCATTCGCAAAGGTCATGCGGCTGGAGGCTTTATGCGTGATCTCAATGCGCTCGCCAATATCGGCAAACATCGCGGTATGCTCACCAACGATATCTCCCGCCCGCACCGTGGCAAAACCGATCGTACCGGGTACGCGCTCACCGGTGTAACCTTCACGCGAATAGACGGCACACTCTTTTAAATCTTTATCCAGCGCCCCGGCAATCGCCTCCCCCATCGCCAGCGCAGTGCCTGACGGCGCATCCACTTTATGACGGTGATGGGCTTCAATAATCTCAATATCGGTGTAATCACCCATCACTTTCGCCGCCTTCTCCAGCAGCTTAAGCATGACGTTAACGCCAACGCTAAAGTTCGCGGCGAAAACGATAGCAATGTCCTGCGCAGCATCACGAATAGCCTGTTTGCCCGCGTCATCAAAACCGGTGGTGCCAATCACCATCCCTTTACCGTGCTGGCGGCAAAACGCCAGATGCGCCAGCGTGCCTTCCGGGCGAGTAAAATCGATGAAAACATCAAAATCATCTTTCACCGCCTCAAGACTACTTTGCACGGTAACGCCCGTTTTACCGGCTCCCGCTAATTCTCCGGCATCGCTTCCCAGCAAAGAAGAACCTTCGCGCTCCAGCGCCGCGCCGAGCTGTACGCCATCCATGCCAAGAGTGGCCTGAATCAACTGACGCCCCATGCGCCCTCCGGCTCCCGCGATGGCAACGCGGATTTGTGCATCATGCATAGCTATTCTCTTTTGTTAATTTTACGTAAATCGTTTTTCAGATTAACCAGCACATCGCTGCGCCGCCAGCCGAAAACGTCGATAATTAGAATTTAATGATAAACAGGGAGAGATATCAGTAAAAGGCATGACGATCAGCAAAAACCACATGATTCTCTGACCACCAGCGCAGGTGGCAGAATAATGCGTTTCGGAGGTTCGTCATTTCCCTGAATGCGACTATAAAGTAGCTCCCCAGCCTTGCGACCTATCTCTTTTGCGGCCACCGACACGGTGGTGAGCGCAGGTTGTACCAGCGCCGCTTCGGTGATGTCATCGAACCCCACCAGCGCAAAATCGCGCCCTGGTTCACGCCCCATTTTACGTAATGCCTGCATAACCCCAAGCGCCACAATATCCTGATAACAAACGGCGGCGGTAATTTCCGGGAACCGCATAAGAAGCGACTCTGCCACTTTTGCGCCGTCAATTTGGCTGGCCTGTGTCGCCACTATCCATTGCGGATTCGGCGATATTCCCTGCTCCAGCAACGTGCTGGTGAATCCACCGATACGCTGTGCCCGGCTCCCGGAACTTGGGCTACCACCGATAAACGCAATATTCTTATGCCCCATTTTGACTAAATGGGTGGTGGCCATTTGCGTACCGAGAAAGTTATCGGTTCCCACAAAATCAAAATCAGGATCGCTAAGAGGGCGAACCACCATGATGGCGGGAATATTGCGCCTTTTCAGCGCCTCGAAGAAGGAGGTCGGTGTTTCGCGCGCCGCGCAGAGCACCATGCCGCAGGCATTATTGCGCATCAACGAGTCGACAAATTTTTGCTGCCGCTCCCCTGACTCTTCACTGTTTGCCAGAAACAGAAGCAGGTCATGCCGCTCCATCTCATGGCTTAGCCCTGCAGTCATCTCACCGTAAAAAGGGTTAGTGATATCGTGTAACAACAATCCGACCTGATTACTGCTCCGGTTACGCAGGTTAGCGGCGGTTTGATTATAAACATAGCCGGCATCGTCCAGCGCTTTGAGCACCCTGTCACGTGTGGCCTGAGAAATGCGCCCCCGGTTACGCAACACCATTGAAACGGTTGCCGTGGAGACTCCCGCGCGTTCAGCAACCTGCGCCAGCGTGACTGTAGTCATGACCTCTCCTGTTTATTTCGAAGGTTAATCGAATAACCGAAATATTGCCTTTTTACGTGTGATTCACATCACGCTAACGTGCATTTCACCGCACTGGATTCTGATTATGGCGGGTTAATCGCGTTAACCACACTATGAAAATAAGGTTAATCGATTAATCTTAAATAAGCCAACACGGAGACAGAATATGCGTACAACCTATAATAAATTCCCTGAGGTTAACGTTCAGGGCTATGACAACCACGCCTGGCAGGGTTGGTCGTCAATTCATTCAGTGCTTAACACCAGGGTTTCTACCTCCGCCAAAACCGTATTGATCGTGGATTGCTATCCGGGCGTGCGGCTTGACGAGCTGGAGCAACAGCTTGTTACGACATTAGATACCGCACTGGTGCTAAATATTGAATCCGCCCGCCGCGATGAGCAGGCCCTGCATGATTTACTGGCGCGTAACCTTACCGACGATCGCGTATTCGGCGTTCTCTCCTGTCATCACCTGGATGAATTTTTTGATAGCGACAAACTCAGCCAACTCCGCCAACAGATTGATGCCGTTACCACAGGGCTGGTTGTCGTGTACGGCTCGGGCGCTGCGCTGGCACACCCTGGTGACGTACTGGTTTATGCCGATCTTCCGCGCTGGGAAATTCAACAGCGTATGCGTCATAACGGGCTGGGTAACTGGGGTGCAGAAAACCAGGATGAAGATATTCTTCGTCGTTACAAACGTGCTTTTTTCATTGAATGGCGGGTATTCGACAAACATAAAACGCCGTTACTCAAACGCGCCGATTATTTGCTCGATACCACGGTAGAAAATAGTCCCGCGATGGTCAGCGGCGACGCGTTACGCGCCGGTCTGCAACAAACCACCGAACAACCGTTTCGCGTTGCCCCTTTCTTTGACCCAGGCGTCTGGGGCGGGCAATGGATGAAACAACGATTCGATCTCGATCCCTCAGCCCCCAATTACGCGTGGTGTTTTGATTGCGTGCCCGAGGAAAACAGCCTGTTACTGCGTTTTGGCAACGTGCGGATCGAGATCCCCTCTCAGGATCTGGTGCTGACCTGTCCCCGCCCCCTGCTGGGTGAAAAAGTTCATGCGCGCTTTGGCGCGGAATTCCCGATCCGTTTTGACTTCCTCGACACTATTGGCGGCCAGAATTTGAGCTTTCAGGTTCATCCGCTCACGGAGTACATTCAACAGCAGTTTGGTATGCACTATACCCAGGATGAGAGCTATTACATTCTCGAAGCTGAGCCGGACGCCGTGGTGTATCTCGGGACCAAAACCGGGATCGCACCGCAGGATATGCTCGACGACCTCCGGGCCGCGGGTCGTGGCGAAAAAACCTTTGATGATGAACGATTCGTTAACCAGATCCCTGCACATAAACACGATCACTTCCTGATCCCTGCCGGAACCGTACACTGCTCGGGTGCAGGAACCATGGTGCTGGAGATCAGCGCAACGCCCTATATCTTCACCTTCAAGCTGTGGGATTGGGGCCGCTTAGGGTTAGACGGCTTACCGCGTCCGGTGCATCTGGATCACGGTCAGCAGGTTATTGACTGGCAGCGCGACACGCAATGGGTGCACGACAACCTCGTCAACCGTATTGAACCCCTGGCTGAAGGAGAGGGTTGGCGGGAAGAAAGAACCGGAATGCACGAACGCGAATTTATCGAAACGCGTCGCCATTGGTTTACGGCACCGGTCACTCACCATACCCATGGCGGCGTCAACGTCCTGAACCTGGTCGAAGGAGCGCAGGCCGTTGTTGAAAGCCCGAGCGGTGCGTTTCCCCCGTTTGTCGTCAACTATGCAGAGACCTTTATCATCCCTGCCGCCGTCGGAGAATATCGTATTTCACCGTTTGGCAAAGGCGTCGGTCAACAGCTCGCCACGATTAAAGCCTGGGTTAGAGGATAAGCGCATGATTAACGTAATTGTTGCCACCCATGGTCCCCTGGCGGATGCGCTTCTCGCCAGCGGTCGTATGGTTTATGGAGAATTACCGCATGTTTACCCCGTCACGCTGAGTGAACAGGCAGGTATCGAAGGGTTTAAAGCGACGTTCTCACAGGTTCTCACCAGTGCCGGAAAAGACGCTGACGGCGTACTGGTGCTGTGTGACATGCAAAGCGGTACGCCGTGGAATGTCGCCTGCCATCATGCTTTTTCTTCACAAACGGTTCCTCCCGTTGCCGTCGTAGCGGGGGTCAATTTCCCGATGCTGTTACAAAGCGAGGAGATTTGCCATTTAACGGATGTTCACGCCGCAGCCGTCGAGCTGTTGGCGCTGACGATACCCACGCTGATTAAAGCCGCCCCGGTTTTATCCGTTCAGTCCGACGATTTTTAAAGGAAAACACTATGAGTATTTCTTTTGTACGTATCGATGACCGCGTAATCCATGGGCAGCTCGTGACACGTTGGGCCAAAGAGCTGCCCTGTGATGGGATCGTCGCTATAGACGACGCCGTCGCGGCCGACCCTTTGCTCTCTTCGGTGATGAAAGGCGCCGTACAGGACACCAAAGTTTGGTTGTTTGATACGGCCACCGCGATTGAAAAATTGCCAAAAGTCATTGCCAGCGAGAAACGTTATTTCGTCATTGGCAAATCACCCGTCACGCTCAAACGCATTGAAGAAGCAGGTATCAGCCTGAAAAATGCCAACGGCAAGATTAATGTGGGTCCGATGAGCGCGCGTGCTGATACCACCACCATCGGCCCGAATCAGTCGGTCAACGGGGATGAAATTGCCGCCTTTGACTGGCTGACGCAACATGGGCACCTGGTTGAGTTTCGCCTGGTTCCTGATGCCAGTTGCTACAGCTGGCAGGACGCACGTCAGAAGCTGAAATAAGGAGCGCACGATGATTATCGAAGCTACGTTGATTGGCATACTTTGCTATCTCGGCGCCCTCAGCAGTCCCTGGCTTCTGGGGCTGACCGGCGGCTGGTATCTGATCACCCGCCCGCTGATTTCCGGAATGCTGGTCGGGATAATTCTTGGCGACATTAAAACCGGGATCATGATTGGCGTCGCGGTTCAGGCGGTGTATATCGCGATGGTAACGCCTGGCGGTTCGATGCCGGCCGATCTCAACTTTGTTGCTTACCCCGCAATCGCCCTAGGGATCCTTTCAGGAAAAGGCCCCGAGGTCGCGGTCGCGCTGGCTGCGACCATCGGTATCGCCGGAACCATTTTGTTTAACGCGATGATGGTACTGAACTCTTTCTGGAATCACCGGGCAGATGTGGCGCTGGAACGGGGCGACGAACGCGGTATTTACCTGAATAGCGCCATCTGGCCACAGGTGACAAACTTTGTCCTGCGTTTTGTACCGACTTTTATTGCGGTTTACTTCGGCGCGCAATACATCAGCGGTTTTATGGACAGCTTGCCGAAAATAGTTCTGTCAACGATGAACGTACTGGGCGGCATTTTACCCGCCGTCGGGATCGCGATTTTGCTAAAGCAGATCATCAAAAACTACACCATGCTGATCTACTTCCTCGTCGGTTTTGTCTGCATCGTATTTTTAAAACTCAACATGGTCGCGCTAGTGATCGTCGGTTCGCTGTTGGCGTTGATCCATTACAACTATAAACCGGAACCGCCGCAGGCCGCGAATGCAAAGTCGGTAGCCGATGATGATGAGGATGAATTCTGATGGAAGAACGTACACTTACGCGTAAAGATCTTCGCCGCTGCTGGCGCGCATGGATGATGCACAACTTGTCATCGATGAGTTTTGAACGTCTGGAATCTTTTGGCTTTTGTCTGAGTATGCTTCCGGTGGCGAAAAAGCTCTATCCCGACGCAGCCCAACGTACTGAAATGCTGCGCCGTCATGCCTCATTCTATAATACGGAACCCCAGATAGGCGCGATCGTAAACGGCATGGTGCTGGGGCTGGAGGAGAAAAAAGCGAACGGTGAGCCGATCGATGGGGAGACAATCAATACCCTGAAGGTTGGCCTGATGGGCCCTATTGCCGGGATCGGCGATTCAATGATCCCTGGCATGCTGATCCCTATCCTGCTCAGCATCGGCATGGCCCTGGCGGCCGGCGGTAACATTCTCGGGCCGCTGTTTTATACCGTTGCCTGGCTGGCCATCATCATTCCCGGTTCGTGGTTCTTGTTCCTGAAAGGCTACAAAATGGGTTCTGGCTCGGTGGAAATGCTGGTGAGCAGCAAGTCTGCCCGTCTGCGTGAAGCGTTATCGCTGCTGGGTGTGTTTGTCATGGGGGGCGTGGCGGCCAGCTACGTTAAACTTGGCACCGGACTGGAGTTTATTACCAAAGATGGGGTGAATATCCATGTTCAACAGATGCTGGACGGTATCTTCCCGCAGTTACTGCCGCTGATTGTGGTGCTTGGTACCTGGTATCTGATGGCCAAGCGCGGTGTGTCACCAGTGAAAGCGATGATTTTACTGTTGATACTGGCCGCCCTCGGCGTCGCCACGGGCCTGTTTGCGGGATAACACAAAGAAAACGGTACAACCGGGGCTATGCCCCGGTTTTTTTATGGATGAAAGTTTTGCCATAGCTCGGGGTGCTTGTCCGGGCGTGAGATAAATTGGAAACGTGCCGGGTCCTCGATGAATTGCTGATAAACAGGTGCGGAGGTAATCGAGAATTCCGTATATTGTCTGGGCGTAACAGCCTGCAGTCGTCCAGGGATGTAACGCGGATTATGCTGCCAGATAACGTTGTTGCCCTGCAGCAGCGGATACCATGCCAGTCCTTTATGCGCACGCACGGCGTCGTACTCAAAACCATATTCACGATCGCACCACGCGCCAAAGGTTAACGGTACATCCGGGTCTGCGGATATAGTCGCATGCCCCCAACCGGGTGGTACCAACACTTTCTCACCGGGTCCGGCAATTACAGCAAAACAGCGGCCTGGGTCGTCCTCAACATATTCCTGCATATAAATGATCGCTTTTCCCTGCCAGATTTCATAAAGCTCCGGCGGAGACCAGCCGCTGTGCTGACTAATACGATGAATATGTCCCTGACTACGCACCGGCTCTTCTCCCAGCCGTCCCGCCGCATAGGTCACCACGCCAAACAACAGCATCCGCTTTTTCAACTCTTCGCGATCCTGCATTCGCGCCACATCCATCGCTATGGCATACACCTCTTGCGGCCCTTCACAGTGCGGATCGCGCAGCGAGGCGCGAATCTGGTCGAGTTGACGAATCTCCGGCATCGGCCCGGTAACCTCATCCCCATAGCTAAAACCAAGCGGGTGATGATGGACCGTCATATCCAGGCCGTAAGAATGCGCTAAGTCACCCATTCTGTACCTCCTTCGCCTGAACCGTCTTATTTTCCTCAAAGACCCTTATTCTGAAGCCGCTGGCGAGCGCTGCATAATCATGACCCGCAATCCCTGGCCATACGGCGAGCGCCGACAGAACCTCTTCCCCGGTGTTGATTAACCGATGCGCGGTAAAGCCGGGGATAATGTGGACAGATCCCGCGAATACTTTTTCCAGCCTCGCGTCGCCCTGCTCAGTTTGCAACAGCAGCAAACCGGTGCCACGCAGACCAAAATAGACTTCCCCCTGTTCGCGGCGCGCATGGAAATGCCCGCGAGTCATAAAATACTCACAGCCGACCCGGCCAGGGTAAAGATGGGTAACGCCGGTGTAGAGTTCACCTTCAGCGGGAGAGGTATCCAGCATCTCGACGTCATACACGACCTGCTCGCCAGCCAGCTGTTGACGGGCGTGTTCATCGGCAAAAACGTCTGGAAGATCCTCAATACGGGTGGATTTACGCAATAACAGGCCATCAGCTAAAGCGCCGCTTGCCCACGCCACCTGCGGTGGCTGGATAAAAGAAAGGTTCATATGTGTCTCCGGCCCGAGGAGAACAACAGGATCAGATTAGCAGATTAATCGATTAACCTGCTATCGCTATCTGCATATTGCGGGCCGGATCACAGCCTCAAGGTGCCAGCGTCAGTACCTCTGCCACCCACTGCTGGAACCCCTCAACGTCCAGCCCCAGCGCGACCAGGGCATTTGCCGGATGCCCTAAACGTCCTTCAATGTCCACCACCGTCGTACCCGAGGTATATTCACCCTGGGTTTCAACCGCCACGAAGCACGGCTGCAGGGTAAACAGTTCCGGGCGCACCAGCCAGGCAATAGCGCACAGGTCGTGCATTCGTAGCCCCGTATTCATACTGCCGCTACGGTAATGGCTAAACAGCGCGTGCAGCATTTTTCCCGTCTGGTTAAGCTGCGGCAACGTCGCCAGATAGTCAGGGGTGAGCATGGCCTGATTAGTGACATCCAGCCCGCACATCACAATCTCCAGCCCGCTCTGGAAGACTTTTGCGGCGGCCTCGGGATCAATAGCAATATTAAACTCGGCGTTTGGCGTGAAGTTCCCGCGCCCGGCAGAACCGCCCATAATCACCAGACGGTGAATGTTGAATATGCATTCAGGATAATGAGTCAGCAGCAGCGCAATGTTGGTCAGGGGGCCAATTGCCACCAGCGTCACAGGCTGCGGGGCATGCATCAACGCATCGCGAATGGCCTGGAAGGCAGGTTTTGCCATCACCTGGCGGTCATGTTCGACAAATTCATACCCTTCCATACCTGATTCACCGTGTACGGAAGCGGCATCTCGTAGCGGTCTCACCAGCGGCATCGATGCCCCCTGCGCCAGTGGAATATCCGCATTCCAGAAGTGCAGCAGTTGCAATGCATTACGGGTGGTTTTTTCCACCGACACATTACCTGCTACCGTGGTCATCAGTTGCAGATCCAGCTCAGGGGCAAACAGCGCGGCGGCAATAGCGGCAGCATCATCAATGCCGGGATCGGTATCAAGAATGATCGGTAAGCGCATGGTTTCTCCATAAAAAAATGCCAGACGTTAAGTCTGGCATCTTCTCATAATCGTAACCGGAAAGACTTACTCTACTTCACGAACATCCACACGCAGCTCTTTCGGTACTTCGAAAACGATGTTTTCTTCACGCCCTGCCAGCGGAATAGCTTCCCCACCGCCAAGCTCCTGCAGGCGAGCAATCACGTTTTGCACCAGGATATCAGGCGCCGAGGCACCGGCCGTCACGCCCACGCACCTGGCTTCTTTCACCCACGCTTCCTGGATATCGGTCGCATCGTCAATCAGATACGCCGCTTTCCCCATTCGTTGGGCCAGTTCAGCCAGACGGTTGGAGTTAGAAGAGTTTTTCGAGCCGACCACCAGCACAACATCGGCCTGCTCCGCCAGCGCACGGACCGCTTCCTGACGGTTGGTCGTGGCATAACAGATATCGTCTTTGCGCGGCCCGACAATTTTCGGGAAACGGCTTCGCAACGCGTCAATAACGTCAGAGGTGTCATCAACGGAGAGAGTAGTCTGCGTCATGAAGGACAATTTGCCTTCATTTTTTACATTCAGTTTCAGCACATCTTCAGGTGATTCGACCAGATACATTCCCCCCTGCGGGTTACTGTACTGGCCCATCGTGCCTTCAACTTCCGGATGCCCGGCGTGACCAATTAAAATTGACTCTTCACCGCGACGGCTAGCGCGGGCAACTTCCATATGCACTTTCGTTACCAGCGGGCAGGTCGCATCAAAAACCGTGAGGTCGCGGCCTTTGGCTTCGTTACGCACCGCCTGAGACACGCCATGAGCGGAGAAAATCAGGATCGCGCCATCCGGTACTTCGCTGATTTGCTCAATAAAAATAGCGCCGCGCTCGCGCAGGCTATCCACCACATAGCGGTTATGCACCACTTCATGACGGACATAAATCGGTGCGCCGTAAATAGCCAGCGCGTTTTCCACAATGCTGATAGCGCGGTCTACGCCAGCGCAAAAACCGCGCGGGTTGGCCAACAGGATCTGCATTTTACGCCTCCAGTGCCGGTTCGACTTCCAGCACTTCAATATCAAAATGAACGGTATGCCCGGCCAGCGGATGGTTGAAATCAACCGTGATCGAGTCACCGTTGATTTCGCGGATCACACCAGGCATCTCACTGCCGTCCATTGCGGTAAAGAGCATGATAGCGCCAATTTCTGGCTCGCCCGCGTCCATAAATTCCCGACGCGAGAAATACTGAATTAAGTCCGGGCTGGACACGCCGAAGGCGGCATCCGGCTCCAGAGCAAAAGTGGTTTTATCACCTTCTTTTAACCCCAGCAGGTGTTGTTCCAGTCCTTCAGACAGAGAACCGTCGCCCAGGCGAAACAGCGCAGGCTTGCCGTTATTGCGAGTTGACTCTGCGGTGGAGCCATCGTCGAGCTTAAGGGTGAAGTGCACCAGCACCGCACTGTTACTCTGTACTGATTTAGACATGCAGGTTGCTCTTTAAAATTGCTGCCGCCTGTTTGCCCGATAGCGCTACGCTTACCGGGCCCACAAGAATCGCAGTATATTGTAAGCCGGATTAGCATAGCGCCATCCGGCATTTTTTTATGCGGCTTTTTTCTCTTTCGACGGTAAGAAGCCTTCGAGGACAATCAATGCCGCACCGATACAGATCGCCGTATCGGCAAGATTGAATGTCGCGAAATGCCAGTCACCGACGTAAAAGTCAATCATATCAACCACGAAGCCGTGCCACAGGCGGTCGAACAGGTTGCCCAGCGCACCGCCAATGATTAACGCATACGCGATGTTGTTTAGCTTCTGCGTCGCCTTCGAGCGATACATCATCACCATCAGGATAACGCAGATACCAATGGCGATACCGGCAAAGAACCAACGTTGCCAGCCACCGCTGTCGGCTAAGAAGCTAAACGCCGCACCATAGTTACGCGCGTAGTGCAGATTAAGCGACGGGAACAGCGACACCGTATCCCCCAGAGCAAAGTTCTGGAGGATCAGGTATTTGCTGCCTAAATCGATAATCAGCACGACTACCACCAGCCACAGCCAGCGTAGTCCTGTTGAACATAGAGGCTTACTCATCAGGCAAACTTACGTTGTTCGCCATCACCGGCGATGTTGCTGACACAGCGTCCGCAGATATCTGCATGTTCCGCCACCTGGCCGACATCGGTAGTGTAATGCCAGCAGCGCGGACATTTCTCACCTTCGGCTTTGCTTAGTACGATTTTCAGACCTTTAAGCAGTTCGCTCTGCTGAGCGTCAGCAGGAGCCGCTGCATAATCCGCAACCGTCGCACCGGAGGTCAGCAGAACAAAGCGCAACTCTTCGCCCAGCGCGGTCAGTTTCGCCGCCAGTTCTGGTTCAGCGTACAGAGTAACCGCTGCTTCCAGCGAACCACCGACTTTCTTATCCGCACGCGCCTGCTCGATGACCTTGTTCACTTCGCCGCGCACTTTCAGCAACTCGTCCCAGTAGGCGTCATTCATCGCTTCGGTTTCGCCTAAGCCAAACAGACCTTCGTACCATTCACCGGTAAAGACGTACTTCTCACGCTCGCCCGGCAGGTAACCCCAGATTTCATCGGCGGTGAAGGACATGATCGGCGCCATCCAGCGAACCAGCGCTTCTGCAATATGGAACAGCGCAGTCTGGCAACTACGACGCGCCACACTGTCCGCTTTCGCGGTGTACTGACGGTCTTTGATGATGTCGAGGTAGAACGAACCCATTTCTACGGAGCAGAAACGCATCAGGCGCTGTACTACTTCGTGGAAGTCATAGGCTTCATAAGCTTTCAGGATCTCTTCCTGCGCCGCTTGTGCACAACCTACCGCCCAGCGATCCAGCACCACCATCTCTTCCGGTTTCACCATATCTTTTACCGGATCGAACCC
Source organism: Citrobacter sp. RHBSTW-01044 (assembly GCF_013781945.1). Lineage (NCBI taxonomy): Bacteria > Pseudomonadati > Pseudomonadota > Gammaproteobacteria > Enterobacterales > Enterobacteriaceae > Citrobacter > Citrobacter sp. RHBSTW-01044. Next base: position 4,140,285 of record NZ_CP056180.1, read on the forward strand.
GTTCAGGTTCGCCAGCAGGAAGCGTGCGGTGTTACGGATACGACGATAGCTGTCGGCAGCACGTTTCAGGATTTCGTCAGAAACGGCCATTTCGCCGGTATAGTCGGTAGAAGCGACCCACAGACGCAGAATATCCGCGCCCAGTTTGTTCATTACGTCCTGCGGGCTTACGGTGTTACCGATAGACTTGGACATTTTACGACCCTGACCATCAACGGTGAAACCGTGGGTCAGTACCTGACGGTATGGCGCTTTGCCCTTCATTGCAGTGGAGATCATCAGAGAAGACATGAACCAGCCGCGGTGCTGGTCAGAACCTTCCAGATACATATCTGCCGCATGGCCTGCAAACTCAGGACGCACGTCCACAACGGATGAGTGGGTTGAACCGGAGTCGAACCACACGTCCAGCGTATCCGGGACTTTGACATACTGGTCAGCTTCATCGCCGAGGATATCTTTCGGATCGAGATCCCACCACGCCTGGATGCCGTCAACTTCAACGCGTTTGGCCACTTCTTCCATCAGTTCGATAGCACGCGGATGCAGCTCTTCGGTGTCTTTGTGAACAAACAGAGACATCGGCACACCCCACGTACGCTGACGGGAGATACACCAGTCAGGACGGTTGGCAACCATCGATTCAATACGTGCCTGACCCCAATCCGGGATCCATTGCACGCCTTTGATCTCTTTTAGCGACTGCGCACGCAGACCTTTCTGATCCATGCTGACGAACCACTGCGGAGTCGCACGGAAGATGATCGGCGATTTGTGGCGCCAGCAGCACGGGTAGCTGTGCTGCATCTTCTCAACGTGCAGCAGAGCGCCTTTATCGCTCAGCAGCGCAACGATTTTGTCGTTGGCTTTAAAGACGTTCACACCGTCCAGATCCGGATAGGTACCCGCCAGATATGCGCCGTCCGGACCAACCGGGTTAGCGATTTCCAGACCGTATTTCTGGCTAATGACGTAGTCATCCGGACCGTGGCCGCCGGCGGTATGGACCGCACCAGTACCCGCATCCAGCGTAACGTGATCGCCAAGAATAGCCGGCACGTCAAAGCCCATAAACGGATGGGTAAAGCGCAGCAGTTCCAGCTCGGCGCCTTTTACGGTGCCCAGAATAGTGTATTCAGCCGCACCAATACGCTGCATGACGCTTTCAACCAGATCCTTCGCCAGAATCACAGCCTGCCCGTCAATCTGCACCAGCGCATAGTCAAAATCAGGCGCCAGAGAGATTGCGCGGTTCGCCGGTAACGTCCACGGGGTGGTAGTCCAGATAACCAGTGAGATCGGGCCATTGACGTCAGAAACGCCAAATTTCGCTTTTACCGCGTCCTGATCGGCGGCGTGGAACGCAACGTCGATGGACGGGGAGGTTTTGTCATAATACTCAACTTCCGCTTCCGCCAGCGCGGAACGGCAATCAACGCACCAGTGCACCGGCTTCGCACCTTTGTGCAGGTGACCGTTACCGATGATTTTACCCAGCGCACGAATGATGTTGGCTTCAGTTTTGAAGTCCATGGTCAGGTACGGATGCGACCAGTCGCCCAGCACGCCAAGACGGATAAAGTCTTTACGCTGACCGTCAACCTGCGTCGCTGCGTATTCACGGCATTTGGCGCGGAACTCAGCGGCGGTGAACTTCTCGCCCGGCTTGCCGTATTCCTGCTCTACTTTCAGCTCGATAGGCAGACCGTGGCAGTCCCAGCCCGGAACGTAAGGCGAGTCGAATCCCGTGAGTCCTTTGGACTTCACGATAATGTCTTTCAGAATCTTGTTAACCGAGTGACCAATATGAATGCTGCCATTCGCATAAGGAGGGCCATCATGCAGAATGAAGGTTTTTTTGCCTTTTTTGGCCGCACGAATGATGCCGTACAGGTCATCATCAGTCCAACGCGCCAGCATTCCCGGTTCACGCTTGGCGAGATCGCCGCGCATCGGGAACCCTGTTTCCGGCAAATTCAGGGTTGATTTATAGTCACTCATCAGATTCTCGGTTCCGTATTTAAAACTCGTATAGGCATTAAGCCGGTTTTGTTAGCCCAAAAAATTCACGGGCAGTCAACTCATCACGCGCAATCTGCGCTTTTAGTTCATCCAGCGAGGCAAATCGCTGTTCGCTGCGTATTTTTTTACGCAGTACTACATCTATATGGCGACCATACAGGTCCATTACAACGTCCAATAGATGCACTTCCAACTGTTGGCGTACGCCTGCTACCGTCGGGCGTGTGCCGATGTTGGCGACGCCGGGGAAAGGTTTGTCACCCAGCCCCATTACTTCAACCGCATAAACCCCTTTCACCGGAGAAACCTGGCGACGAAGCGGTAAGTTTGCCGTCGGAAAACCGATAGTGCGCCCTAACTCGTCACCGTGAACTACGCGTCCTGAGATAGTAAAAGGATGCCCAAGCAGGCTTTCGGCCAGTTGCAGGTTATCTTCCGCCAGCGCCTGACGTACCGCGGTGCTGCTGATGCGCACACCGCCTTCACAGAAGGTTTGGGTGCTGGTGATATCAAAACCATACTCAGCGCCCGCTTCCTGTAATAACAAGAAATCGCCCGCACGGCTAGCGCCAAAGCGGAAATCATCGCCAACGGCAAGAAATTGTACACCAAGGCGCTTCACCAGCAGATCGCTGATGAAGGTCTGCGCCGTTAATGCAGCGAAGCGCCTGTCAAAACGCACGCACAGCACGTAATCAACGCCGCACTCCGCCAGATAACGCAGTTTTTCCCGCAGGCGGGTGAGGCGCGCAGGTGACTTGTCCGTCGCAAACAGCTCCAGCGGCTGCGGCTCGAAAATCATCACCATCACCGGTAAATTGCGTTTGCGCCCTTCTTCCCGTAAGCCCTGCAGCAACGCACGATGGCCACGGTGCACGCCGTCGAAATTACCAATAGTCAGCACACACCCATGCGGGGCCTGACTGAGATTATGTATGCCTCGTATCAGCTTCATGTCTGGCTCAAAACAGTGAAAATCGTGAAAGTATACCCTGTACCGCGTTCAACGTTAACCGGCGATTGTTTCTACGAAACAGAAAGAGGATGGTTTTCATCGTTATGAAACAAATTGACGCCCTTCACGGGCACACCAATGCAATTTTTCTCGTGGAAAGGCTGTATTCACGCCCCGCAAGCTGGTAGAATCCTGCGCCATCACTACGCAACGAGTGCTGCAATTTAAACGGCGCTTATTTGCACAAATCCATTGACAAAAGAAGGCTAAAAGGGCATATTCCTCGGCCTTTGAATTGTCCATATAGAACACATTTGGGAGTTGGACCTTGGCTAATATCAAATCAGCTAAGAAGCGCGCCGTTCAGTCTGAAAAGGCCCGCAAGCACAACGCTAGCCGTCGCTCTATGATGCGTACTTTCATCAAGAAAGTATACGCAGCTATCGAAGCTGGCGACAAAGCTACTGCACTGAAAGCATTTAACGAAATGCAACCGATCGTGGACCGTCAGGCTGCTAAAGGTCTGATCCACAAAAACAAAGCTGCACGTCATAAAGCAAACCTGACTGCACAGATCAACAAACTGGCTTAATCGCCTGATTGTTGTTGCTTTGTGAAAAAACCGCGCAAGCGTAGCACAATAAGCCCCATCATTTTTGATGGGGCTTTTTCATACTTTCAACCTGTCGCTATGCGATACAATTTGGGCTGAACCCGAATCTCTTTCCTCTTTTCGGCACTCAATACCTCCTGAATGTCTCTCAGGTCCTTCGCCCCACAGATAAAGCCAGTATCAGAAAGCATAAACTCTCCACGGAACTTGTTATCTGGTTAATTATCGGAATGGGCTTCATTGTGATCTCTACATCACCGATGCGGTGACAAAACTCGAGCTTGTTCTGGGTGGATCTCTGGCTGTCAACTCTATTAATAAGACCTGCTGGAAATTCCGTGATGAACCGCTTGAGGCATTATTTCATCTAACCGACTCATCACTGGACGCATCATCTTGCCGAACGACGGTTAACCGAGCTTTTCGGTGGCAAGATGCCGCTCTCACCTTATCCACCAAACGCATAATAAACTTAAGTTGCATTACGTAACGAAAAATATCATGAAGTCACTTTTTTACATATATATTCATGATTTTTGCAATTTTCGCTTGTATCATATTTATTACACTGACACAGGATAAATCCTTTTTGTCCATGACCATCTTTTCCCGTTTCAGGATTTAAATACAAGTTTTTTCCGCCATTATGAAGACGTAACTCTTCCCTGTAGAAAAACACTGTCAGGAGTACTAATACTGTAGTCAATACAAATGTCAGGAACGCTAAAATAACCCTCGCCTTATGCAGGGAGAGATTAACGGCAACGTCTGTTTTTTTGCCTTCGGTTTTTTTCTGAATTTCATAATGGGCACTGAGAATATCAGTGTCAGAAGGACAGGAAAATACCTCAGTGGCAGCAGGTTCATTTTTTTCAGCGCCTAATTCAGCAACCGGTGTAACGCTATAGGCCGGATTGATCTGGTAGCCCAGTCGGGGATGGGTAACGATTAAATCCGTCATCTCTATATCCCGCAAATCCCGCCGCAAGGCATAAATCGTCTGCAATAACGTACTATCGCTGGCGAATAAACCAAATTGTCCCCATACCTCATCGCAAATTTGCTTTTTTGTCGTTATATCTTGTTGGGTATGTGAGATGAGACACTTCAAACAGCGACCTTTCACGCCGGATAAATGAATACTTTCCCCATCCTTAAGATGATGAAGAACCATTTCACTTGTATCAAACAATAAATCATTTCCAATCATGAATGATGTAACCATTTGAAAATCCATTAACTATTGAGATGCGTTATTTTAGTACCAAAAATAATCATCTAACTGAGAGAATTGTCAAACCTGATGTAAAAAACCATAAAAAAATCTAAAAATAAGAAGGCAATGTCATAAAATGTAATATAAATTTACTTATTCAATCCAAAATAATAATTCACCTGATACACAATATTTATTTACTTATCTATGTTTTTTACACGATTGAGACAGCCGAAAATGTCCCCCTTTACAGGGGGACATGAGCGCTTACAATACCTTTAAAATAGAACGGTCTCATATCAACAGTTTGCCGCGTCATTTCGCAGCCCAGCCCTTCGCGAGCCGCATTCACCAGCGGACCGCGATCCAAATCCGCCGTCCAGGTAAACAGGCCACCCAGGCCGCGGGATTTTACGTACTCGGCTTTGGCCTTCACGGTGCGCGGGGTATCCAGCGACATAAAGACTTTAGACTGTGGGTTATACAGGAAATCCGCATCCGCCACTTCATCGGTGTAAACAATAAAATTATTGCGACCGGTCTGGTTTTCCAGATCAAGATAATTTGCGATATGGTCGTACCATTCCGTTGAGCCGGATTCAAATGTTCCGACCGTCGTGCCGTATCCTGGCGTGTAAGTTCCTTTCAGCGGAGATACGCTCTGGATCGTCGCATCATGAGCATTACGGCTATAACCGGCATAACCGATAAAGACCTGTTTAAGCGGCACCCCAATCGACTCCAGATAATTAACGGCGGTCTCTACGCTCCAGTTATTCGCGCTGCCATTCGGGTAGAGATTGGTATGATGCGCCAGCTCGGTAGCCCACGGCGTACCAAAGAAGTCGTAGGTCATTAAATTAATGCCCCAGACCCCCGCATCAATGAGCGCTGGAATATTGGCTTTTTTCAGTTTCTCGATGTCACCAACCGCGGCAACGCTAATTTTCACATCACTGCGATTGATTTTATTCAGCGCGGCTTTCACATCCTTAATCAAGGCAGCAAAATTTGGTGCGTCAGTATCATCGTAGGTATTACCGGTATTTCCCGGTGCCCCCGGATATTCCCAATCCAGATCGATTTCGCTAAACATCGGGAATCGGGTGAACAGATCGGTCAGGCCGTCGCAGAATAGCGCGCGTTTATGTGGATCCTTAGCCATAAAGTGGAACGCCTGGCTCATGGTCCAGCCGCCGATACTCATTGAAAGATGGAGATTCGGGTTCTTTTTCTGTACATCGCGTAACCCCCCCAGAACGCCCTGTGCATCGTACTGATGGAAAAGCGCCATGTAATCATTGCTTACCCAGCCCGCAAAGCCGCAGTTGCGATAGGAGGCAACATCTCCCCACGCATCGACAAAAGTGGGTTGCCATTGCGTACGCTGGAAGTCGACTGCGGCATTGTTGATGGTCGTCGCTTTCTCGCCGGTATCGCCGACAATCCCGCAGAAACCCAGCGTAATTTTATCGTAAGCAAAGGGGTCTAATAACGCCAGGTCAACGCCGCGCCCACAGCTGGAAGGCGCGAAATCACCATCGAGACGGCCGTCATATTGCGACCAGTCAGTCCAGTAACCGGACACTTTAAACTCGTTGGGCTTGTACTCGTTATAGGCTACCTTCGCAACACGCGCCGATGTATAGCTAAACTCATTGGTTTCCGTGGCCGCCACAAATCCGTTCTGCTCGTACTCTTTTGTACTGAGCGAATCATTTTGTACCAGTTTGCTGTTAGTCATAATGCTTACCTCGTTAATGAGTCATAGAAGAAATAGTGTGTCCCATCCGTCCGGTGGGACACCTATGTAATGCTCCCATTATGCGAGGGGTGCTAATCACAAACGCTTTGAAACCATGAGATATCGATTTGATGAGATCTCATTTTCTGTATAAAACAGGTTATGAGATAGGGTAAGAAGCGAGCTGGAGGGTCTCAGAAAATCTCTTTCTGTTTGATTTGCTACATCTTTTGCGTCGGTGCATCCACTTTGCTCAGCACTCACCAGTGACCCTGCCACAAGGTGGCAGGGTGCAGTGTACCGACTGGCCGAGTACCCCCCCACAATATGAAGTATGACGAGTGCGCCTTGATTATTTACCCGCAGAAATAAATAGTGCCGAGTAATCAGTATTGCAAATACGCTGCACCGCTGGATGCTGGATCATTCTTTCCGCAAATATGGCGTGATACTCCTCCATCACATTCTCTACGCGTCCAATTTCAACAATTGAATCATCGGCATAGAAATTGTGGGAATAAAGCGTAGGCGCAACAAAAATAGCATTATGCGTTGCGCCGAACGCTTTCATCAGCGCGGCGTCATCAAACTCACCAAGGATTTCAACGTTCAGCCCTTGGGAGTTAATCCAGTTCAGCAGCTTACGCCCGAGCATCGAACGGCGCCCAGGGATCAGCAATCGACGCTCTTCGAGGCAGGCCGGAAATGGTTTCTCAGGCAATGGCTGGGTGCACCAAAAGCTCACGCTGCATTCGCCAATCCGCACTGAGAACAACCCTTCCTGCTGCGTAGAATCGATCGGGCAGTCGGAGATAATCATATCCAGTTTATGCTGGCTGAGCTGATCAAGCAGCATCTCGTGCGTTGATTCAAAACAACGCAGATGGATTTGTTCATCTTCAACGACTGCGGCATTCAGCACGCTGCTGACCAGCTGTTTGGACAACGCATCCGCCACGCCGACATCGAACAGTAAATTCGACTCTTTGCGGTAGTTCACGATATCCAGCATTTCCTGGCTTAGCGTGAACATCTTATCCGCATAACGAAAAACCAATTCGCCTAATTCGCTGGGCTCCAGTCCACGCCCCTTCCGCTTGAACAACTTTCCCTGTAAGCGTTCCTCAAGCGCTTTAATCTGCCCGGTAATGGTCTGCGGTGTCAGATAAAGCGCCTCGGCTGCACCAACCACCGATCCTTCTTTATATACATGCCAAAAGTAGTACAGGTGGTTGTAGTTTATATGAGACATACACTCTCCCTGAAAATTGTCACGAAAGGGTTATCCCGTCAGGCTGCTGCGTTCAACCGGGTGCGTAACCAGCAGTAACCTATTACCGCCGACAGCAAAGAACCGATCAGGATCCCCAGTTTCGCCCAGTTAATCAGCTCAGGATCGACGGTCCCAAACGCCAGGCTGGCGATGAAAATCGACATCGTAAAGCCAATGCCGCACAGAATGCCGACCGCCATAATTTGCTGGAAATTCGTTCCCTCCGGCAATTGCGCCATCCTGAAGCGTAACGCCAGCCAGCAAAAGAGGCTGATACCCAGTGGTTTCCCGATTAACAGGCCAGCAATGATCCCCAGCGGTAACACCGAGGTCAGTCCATCAATGGTGACGCCCTGCAGTGAGACACCCGCGTTAGCGAAGGCAAACAACGGTAGGATCAGGTATGCCACCCACGGGTGCAGAACATGCTCCAGACGCTTCGCCGGTGAACGCCCGTGTTTTTCCTTCAACGGAATGAAGAAACCGACGATCACGCCCGCCAGAGTTGCATGCACGCCAGACTTCAGTACGGCCGTCCACAGCACTACGCCAACCAGAATATAAATACCGGTACGTCTTACACCGCACAGATTCAATGCTGCCAAGACAAGGATCGCGCACGCGGCAACGCCCAGCGACAGCAGCGAGAGATCGCTGGTGTAGAACAACGCGATGATCACAATAGCGCCGAGGTCATCGATTATCGCCAGCGCCATCAGGAAGATTTTCAACGCCAGCGGGACACGGCTGCCCAACAGCGCCAGCACGCCTAATGCAAAAGCGATATCCGTTGCCGCCGGGATCGCCCACCCCTCACGGGTGATAGGGTCAGCATAGTTGAATGCCAGATACAGCAGCGCCGGGACAATCATGCCCCCGATAGCGGCAATGATCGGAAACGCCGCCTGGCGCAGACTGGCCAGCGAACCTTGCATTAACTCACGCTTCACTTCCAAACCGATCAACAGGAAGAACACCGCCATCAACGCGTCATTGATCCACAGCAGCATATTTTTGTTGATCTCAAGCGCGCCAACCCGCAGTTGAACGGGCGTTTCCAGAAAGGCGTGGTACCATCCACTGGTAACCCCGATATTTGCCATCAGCATAGCAACCACGGCAGCGATGATCAGAATGATGCCCCCCGAGGCGTCACTACTAAAAAAACGATGCAGATGTTTCACTTTTATTCTCTCTATTGGGTGAATACTTCGTAAATACTATCTTACACCTTCAGAAAGCTCGTTAAAATTAGATTATTCATGATGAATAGATCGATTTTAACGAGCTATTAAAATAAAGTCGTTCAGGATTTTCCGAACGGAAAACAGAAATAAAAAAGCCTGAAACTTTTCAGTCCCAGGCTTTTTATCAAAGATTATTGAGTCGAGAATTAGCGCGTCAAATCGTCAAAAAATTTCTTCACACCGTCGAAGAAGCTTTTAGAGCGCGGACTGTTCTGCTCGCCGGTCGGGCCGCCAAAGCTGTCCTGCAGATCTTTCAGCAACTGCTTCTGCTTGTCGTTGAGGCCTACCGGGGTTTCAACCACCACACGGCACAGCAGATCGCCCTGTGCGCCGCCGCGTACTGACTTAACGCCTTTACCACGCATGCGGAACAGTTTGCCGGTCTGCGTTTCGCCCGGGATTTTTAACTTCACGCGACCATCCAGCGTCGGCACTTCAATCTCGCCGCCCAGCGCTGCCATCGCAAAGTTAATCGGCACTTCGCAGTACAGGTTATTGCCTTCACGTTCGAAAATTGGGTGCTGTTTTACCTGCACCTGAACGTACAAATCGCCTGCTGGCGCGCCATGTTCACCGGCTTCACCTTCACCCGCTAAACGAATACGGTCGCCAGTATCAACCCCAGCCGGGATCTTAACGGACAGCGTTTTGCTCTTCTCAACGCGGCCATGACCATGGCATTTGTTGCACGGGTCTTTAATCAACGTACCGCGGCCCTGACAGTGTGGACAGGTCTGCTGTACGGCAAAAAAGCCCTGACGCATCTGCACCTGACCAGAACCGTGACAGGTTGGACAGGTCTGGGGTTGCGTGCCCGCCTTCGCACCGCTGCCGTGGCAAACATCACACTCTTCCAGCGTCGGAATACGGATCTCTTTGGTGACGCCACGCACGGCTTCTTCCAGAGTGAGATCCATGTTGTAACGTAAATCAGCACCACGTGAGGCGCGCTGACGACCGCGACCGCCGCCAAAGATATCGCCAAACACGTCACCAAAGATATCGCTGAAGTCGGCCCCGCCGCCAAAACCGCCGCCGCCGCCCATACCGCCTTGCTCAAACGCTGCATGGCCGTACTGATCATAAGCCGCACGTTTTTGCGCGTCGGTGAGGATCTCGTACGCTTCTTTGATCTCTTTAAACTTGGCTTCGGCCTCTTTATCACCCTGGTTGCGGTCCGGGTGATATTTCATGGCCAGGCGCTTGTAGGCCTTTTTGATTTCACGCTCTTCCGCTGATTTGGAAACGCCTAAAATCTCGTAATAGTCTTGCTTAGCCATCTCTTTTTATCTGCCCCTAACATGCGTGCACGGGCGGAGAGGAAACCTCTTCGCCCGTGCCAGTAATTACCCGTTCAAAGGGCGATTATTTTTTGTCTTTCACTTCTTCAAACTCAGCGTCGACAACGTCGTCATCTTTCGCGTTGTTTGCAGAAGCATCAGCACCTGCTGCGCCAGCCTGCTGCTGTGCGTGCTGCTGCTGAGCGATTTCCATCAGTTTCTGGGAAACCTGTGCCAGCGCCTGCATTTTCGCTTCGATATCCGCTTTGTCTTCGCCTTTCAGAGAAGTTTCCAGCGCGGTCAGTGCAGACTCGATGGCAGTTTTGTCATCAGCCGGCAGTTTGTCGCCTGCTTCTTCAACCTGCTTGCGAGTGCTGTGCAGCAGGTGGTCACCCTGGTTACGGGTCTGAACCAGCTCTTCAAACTTACGGTCAGATTCTGCGTTCGCTTCTGCTTCACGAACCATTTTCTGAATTTCTTCTTCGTTCAGACCAGAAGAAGCCTTGATGGTGATCTTCTGCTCTTTACCGCTATTTTTGTCTTTCGCGGAAACGTGCAGGATACCGTCGGCATCGATGTCAAAAGTAACTTCGATCTGCGGCATACCGCGCGGAGCCGGGCTGATGCCATCCAGGTTAAATTGACCCAGATCTTTGTTATCAGCGGCACGTTTACGTTCACCCTGCAGCACATGGATGGTTACCGCAGACTGGTTGTCTTCAGCAGTAGAGAACACCTGGCTGTGCTTGGTCGGGATAGTGGTGTTTTTCGCGATCAGTGCAGTCATCACGCCACCCATGGTTTCGATACCCAGAGACAGCGGGGTAACGTCCAGCAGCAGCACGTCTTTCACATCACCGGTCAATACACCACCCTGAACGGCAGCACCGATTGCCACAGCTTCGTCCGGGTTAACGTCTTTACGCGGCTCTTTACCGAAGAACTCAGCAACTTTCTTCTGTACCATCGGCATACGAGTCTGACCACCGACCAGGATAACGTCCTGAACGTCGGAAACAGACAGACCAGCATCCTGCAGAGCAACTTTCAGCGGCTCGATAGAACGGTTAACCAGGTCTTCAACCAGGCTTTCCAGTTTCGCACGGGTCACCTTGATGTTCATATGTTTCGGACCAGTCGCGTCTGCAGTGATATACGGCAGGTTCACGTCGGTCTGCTGAGCGGAAGACAGTTCGATCTTCGCTTTCTCAGCGGCTTCTTTCAGACGCTGCATCGCCAGCGGGTCGTTACGCAGGTCGATACCCTGATCTTTCTTAAATTCGTCAACCAGGTAGTTGATCATACGGCTATCGAAGTCTTCACCACCCAGGTGGGTATCACCGTTGGTTGCCAGAACTTCGAAGGTTTTTTCACCGTCAACTTCGTCGATTTCGATAATAGAGATATCGAAAGTACCACCACCCAGGTCATAAACCGCGATAGTACGGTTGCCGACTTCTTTATCCAGACCGTAAGCCAGTGCAGCTGCGGTTGGTTCGTTGATGATACGTTTTACTTCCAGACCTGCGATACGGCCGGCGTCTTTGGTTGCCTGACGCTGAGCATCGTTAAAATATGCAGGTACGGTGATAACTGCTTCAGTTACCGGTTCACCCAGGTAATCTTCAGCCGTTTTCTTCATTTTTTTCAGCACTTCAGCAGAAATCTGCGGCGGTGCCATTTTCTGACCTTTTACGTCAATCCATGCATCACCGTTGTCAGCACCGATGATTTTGTACGGCATGATGGCTTCATCACGCTGCACTTCTTCGTCCTGGAAGCGGCGGCCAATCAGGCGTTTAATCGCAAACAGGGTGTTTTGCGGGTTTGTCACTGCCTGACGTTTAGCCGGCTGACCAACCAGAGTTTCACCATCCTGGGTATAAGCAATGACAGAAGGCGTGGTGCGATCGCCCTCGGCGTTCTCCAGCACACGTGCAGTAGTGCCATCCATAATCGCTACACAAGAGTTGGTAGTACCCAGGTCGATACCAATAATTTTACCCATCTAAACGTCTCCACTAAAAATTCGGTCATCATGTGGTTGTGAATCTGTAATAAGGGCGAAACGTGCGGTTTCAACTACCCTGAATCGTTTTTTTTCAGACTCACCACTGCGGTTGTCTACAAGATGGGGTCGTAACCCACGTCATCAAGGGGGGCATGAAAAATTTTTTTAGCCTTGGGGCAATAAATTCGCAGAAAAAAGGCAAAAAGAGAGAAAAATGAATAGTCGCCAACCAGAATTAATTCATACAGACAATTAAACCAGGAAAGTTATTCACATAAAAATTGTAATAAAAATAAAATATTACGAGCATGAATCGTTTTTATGACGACGGTAATATGGTCTGAAGTCACACACTTTTGCAGCCGTCAAAGAGAAACTCCATGAAATCTGTGTTAACCCTTCCCGCCAGCCTGCTTATGGGCCTTCTGCTGAGCAGCACCGCCGTAACTGGCAAGCGTGATGCCCATCACAGGGAAAATAATTCATTTTCCCTTCGTTAGATCATAGACAGTGCCCTCTCCCCTGATTATCATGCCGCGCCCCGAAGACAGCGATCGTTATTCGGGGAAACTATTTCACCATTCAATCAATGATGATTTTGAGGAATTATGGGCAACACTAAGTTGGCTAATCCGGCACCGCTGGGCCTGATGGGCTTTGGCATGACCACCATTCTGCTTAACCTGCACAACGCGGGTTTCTTCGCTCTGGACGTTATTATTCTGGCGATGGGCATTTTCTACGGCGGTATCGCGCAAATTTTTGCCGGACTGCTGGAATATAAAAAAGGCAACACCTTCGGTTTAACCGCCTTTACCTCCTACGGTTCGTTCTGGCTGACGCTGGTTGCGGTCCTGCTGATGCCGAAAATGGGCCTGGCGGATGCAACCAATAGTCAGTTCCTGGGCGCTTACCTCGGTCTGTGGGGCGTGTTCACTCTGTTCATGTTCTTCGGTACGCTGAAAGCGGCGCGCATGCTGCAGTTCGTGTTCCTGAGCCTGACTGTGCTGTTCGCCCTGCTGGCCGTTGGCAACATTGCGGGTAACGAAGCGATCATTCACGTTGCTGGCTGGGTAGGCTTAGTGTGTGGCGCAAGCGCCATTTACCTGGCGATGGGTGAAGTGCTGAACGAACAGTTTGGCCGTACCATCCTGCCGATTGGTGAAGCGCACTAATCTGATGCTATCCCCCCCTGGCGGGGGGATATTCCTTACAAGCGCTGTAACTCTGCCTGTACGCTTGAATCGCGATGATAAAGATCCTGTCGCAGCCAAATCCCCAAACCTAGCCCTACCAGCGATAACGCCAGCACATACCAGGCCGGAGCCATTGGCGACACGCTCATTAACATCGTGACGGCGATTGGCGTCAGACCACCAAAAATGGCGTACGACACGTTGTAAGAAAAGGATATTCCGGTAAAGCGGACTTCCGCCGGAAACGCCCGCACCATCACATAAGGCACAGCCCCCACCACGCCAACGCATAACCCCACCAGCCCGTATAACAGGAACAAATGCTGGGGATGGCTGCCGGTCAGGTGATAGAAAAACCAGCTTGAACAGGCCAGCAGCAGGCTGCCGACAATAAAGGTTTTGCTGGCGCCGACCCGGTCAACAATAAACCCGGCCAGCAGGCAACCGACGCACAGCATAATGGTAGCGACACTGTTGGCTTGTAACGTTAGCGCCGGCGCAAAGCCATACTGCTTCTGCAACCAGACTGGTGACATCAGGATCACCACCACAATCCCCGCTGATAGCAGCCAGGTCAGCAGCATTGAAATAACCACCGCTTTTTTATGTTTGCTCACCACTGACTTCACCGGTAGCTCTTGCGCCAACGCTTTACGCTGCTGCATTTCGAGAAATATGGGCGTCTCCTGCAGCCAGCGACGCAGGTACATCGCCACCAGCCCAAACACGCCCCCCAGCAGGAAAGGAATACGCCAGCCGTAATCATGCACCGCCTGCTGCGTCAGGCTGGTGTTCACCAGCGTCGCAACCACCGACCCCAGCAGAATTCCCACCGTCAGGCCGGCAGTCAGCGTTCCGCAGGCAATGCCGATGCGACGCTCCGGTACATGCTCCGCCACGAACACCCACGCGCCCGGAACTTCTCCGCCGATGGCTGCGCCTTGCAAAATACGCATCAGAAGTAACAGCAGCGGCGCGAGGATCCCCATTGAGGCGTAAGTAGGCAACAGACCAATCGCCAGCGTCGGTATCGCCATCAGCAAAATGCTCAGGGTGAACATTTTCTTGCGCCCGACCAGATCGCCAAAGTGCGCCATGATGATGCCCCCCAGCGGACGCGCCAGATATCCGGCGGCAAAAATGCCGAAGGTTTGCACCTGACGTAGCCATTCAGGGATGTCTGCGGGGAAGAAGAGCTCGCCAACAACAGCGGCAAAGAAGACAAAGATAATGAAATCATAAAACTCAAGCGCACCACCAAGGGCAGCAAGCGTAAGGGTTTTATAATCCTGGCGATTCAGCGGTCGAGTGTGTTGTGACATAGCAAACCATGAGTCAGTGAAGTAATTGAATCTGTTCGTTGATATATGTAAAGCAAAAATTACTATATCGTAAACAATTCAATACTCCACTGTCATTGGCACTTATGTCACGATCGGGCTACTTTCAGGCATTTGTATCGCGTATTGCATTTTTAGGACGAAAAGATGCTACAACAGTCGGTGCGGTTTCCACATACGGCCCATCCAATAGCTGTATACAATACGGTACACTTGCAAAAATACCCGGCACGATAACCTTACCGTCGGCATCTTTCACGCCTTCCAGCGTCTCTTTGATCGATTTTGGCTGCCCAGGCAGATTCAGGATCAACGCCTGCTTGCGAATCACGCCAACCTGACGGGAAAGAATCGCCGTTGGCACAAAGTGCAGGCTTATCTGGCGCATCTGTTCACCAAAGCCCGGCATCTGACGGTCGGCTACGGCAAGCGTCGCATCAGGCGTTACGTCACGACGGGCCGGACCCGTTCCGCCGGTAGTCAGCACCAGATGACAACTCATTTCGTCTACCAGCTCGCATAAGGTCTGTTCGATGATCGCCTGTTCATCCGGGATCAACCGCGTTTGCAGCTCAAAAGGGGTGGTAAGGGCAGACGCCAGCCACTCTTCAAGGGCCGGGATACCTTTATCCTGGTAAACGCCGCTGGAAGCACGGTCAGAAATGGAAACCAGGCCAATGCGTAAAGTATTCATGATTATTCCGTTTAAACAGTCTCGTTAAACAGAATGATACACTGCGAAGGGAAGGACAGACAGGTTTCAGAAGAGGTAGCGTGACCCATATCAGGGCCACGCACTAATGATTACAGCAGATCGCCGATCATTTTTTCCAGTTTACCCTGGTCTACAGCAAACTTACGGATACCGTCCGCCAGTTTGTCTACAGCCATCGGATCCTGGTTATGCTGCCACAGGAACTCAGCTTCGGTGATGCGTGCAGGGCGCGCTTTCACTTCGCCGGAGAAAGACAGTTTACGTTCGATAGCACCTTCGCTTTCCGCCAGTTCTTTCAGCAGTGCCGGAGCAATCGTCAGACGATCGCAGCCTGCCAGCTCAATGATTTCGCCGATGTTACGGAAGCTCGCACCCATAACTACGGTTTCGTAACCGTGCTGTTTGTAATACTCGTAAATTTCCGTTACGGAAACCACACCCGGATCTTCTGCCGGTGCATACTCTTTCTTGTCGGTATTGGCTTTGTACCAGTCAAGAATACGGCCAACGAACGGAGAAATCAGATATACGCCAGCTTCTGCACATGCACGTGCCTGCGCGAAGGAGAACAGCAGAGTCAGGTTACAGTTGATGCCTTCTTTTTCCAACTGCTCAGCGGCACGGATGCCCTGCCAGGTTGAAGCCAGTTTAATCAGGATGCGATCGTTGCTGATGCCAGCATCGTTGTACATTTTGATCAGGCGTTTTGCTTTAGCGATGGACGCGTCGGTGTCGTAGGACAGACGAGCGTCAACTTCAGTGGAGATACGACCTGGGACCAGTTTCAGGATCTCCAGACCGATATTTACTGCCAGCTTGTCGGTCGCGTCGACGACCTGCTGCGCACGGTCGTTGCTCTGCTGCTTAGCCCAGGCTACAGCGTCATCAATCAGCTTGCGGTATTCCGGGATCTGCGCTGCGTTAAGAATGAGAGAAGGGTTAGTTGTGGCATCCTGAGGCTGATACAGCTTCATTGCCGCGATGTCTCCGGTGTCGGCCACTACTGTGGTGAACTGACGAAGGGAGGTCAATTTGTCCGTCATGATAGCGATTCTCTTTAAACAGCTTGTTAGGGGGATGTAACCGATCTTCCCTGATGATAGCACGACGCACTCTCAGCGCAACCGCCTGGATTGTCCGACCAGCCGCTCAGCCCTGATTACGCATCGCTAAGCCTGTGATGCGCAATTAAGGGATATAACGATTGTTATGATAAACTCCCGCAATCAATCACCCTATAAGGTATATACTGGTCGATTATTGGTAGCGCTTACACGGGAATATTCGCGCTTACCGGCATCAACAAGAGGGATGTTAATGCCTGATTTTTTCTCATTTATTAATGAAATACTCTGGGGATCGGTGATGATCTACCTCCTGCTTGGCGCAGGATGTTGGTTCACCTGGCGTACAGGGTTTATTCAGTTTCGCTATATTCGCCAGTTTGGCAAAAGTCTTAAAAACAGCATCAGCCCGCAGCCGGGCGGTTTAACTTCCTTTCAGGCTTTATGCACCAGTCTTGCCGCACGTATCGGTAGCGGAAATCTGGCGGGCGTGGCGTTGGCGATTGCCGCTGGCGGCGCGGGAGCCGTGTTCTGGATGTGGGTCTCGGCGATCATTGGTATGGCGACGTCATTTGCCGAGAGCTCTCTTGCCCAACTGTATAAAGAGCGCGACAGCAAGGGACAGTTTCGCGGCGGTCCTGCGTGGTATATGGAGCGTGGGCTGGGCATGCGCTGGATGGGCGTTCTTTTTGCCATCTTTTTACTCATTGCTTATGGTCTGATTTTTAACAGCGTTCAGGCAAATTCGGTCTCTCATGCGCTGACCTTTGCTTTTGATATCCCTCCCCTCTTTACCGGTATCGCACTGGCAATAGTGTCATTATTGGCAATCATTGGCGGCATTAAAGGCGTTGCCCGCCTGATGCAATGGTTCGTTCCGATGATGGCGCTGTTGTGGGTCGGTTGCAGCATCGTCATCTGTCTGTGGCATTTCGGACAGCTCCCCGGCATTATCATGACCATTATAAAAAGTGCCTTTGGCTGGCAGGAAGCCGCAGCCGGTGCCGCCGGGTATACACTAAGCCAGGCCATTGCCAGCGGCTTTCAACGCGGTATGTTTTCTAATGAGGCCGGAATGGGATCAACTCCGAACGCGGCCGCGTCAGCAGCATCCTGGCCTCCGCATCCTGCGGCACAAGGCATTGTGCAAATGATCGGAGTATTAGTTGATACGCTGATTCTCTGTACGGCCAGCGCGATGATTGTTCTGTTGGCGGGTAATGACGCCAGCTATGTACCGATGGAAGGCATCCAGTTACTCCAGAAAGCGATGGTTTCAGTGACGGGAGAATGGGGTGCCGGATTCGTGGCGTTAATTGTGATTCTGTTTGCCTTTAGCTCTATCGTGGCCAACTATATCTATGCGGAAAACAACCTCGTTTTCCTGAAGCTGGACAATATCCGCGTCGTCTGGCTATTACGGATCGCCACCGTTAGCACCGTTATCGGCGGAACGTTAGTCAGCGTTCCGCTGATCTGGCAGTTGGCGGACATCATTATGGCGTGTATGGCCATCACTAACCTGACGGCGATTCTGCTGCTTTCACCGGTTGTGCAGACGATCGCCTGCGACTATCTACGCCAACGCAAACTCGGGGTGCGCCCAGAATTCGATCCGCGCCGTTATCCTGATATCAGACAACAACTTGCGCCCGAAAGCTGGGATGAGACGCCGCGCGGATAGCGCGGCAATCGCAACCATCGATCAATTCTGTCGTTTTTTTTGCTAAAGTCGCAGTAAATTTCCTGCAAGGACTGGATATGCTGATTCTGATTTCACCTGCAAAAACGCTCGACTACCAAAGTCCGCTGGCAACGACACGTCATACATTGCCCGAACTGCTGGATCACTCTCAGCAGCTTATTCACGTGGCGCGCCAACTCTCTGCTCCGCAAATTGGCAAGCTGATGGGAATTAGCGACAAGCTGGCGGATCTGAACGCCACGCGTTTCCATGACTGGCAGCCTGACTTCACGCCGGAAAACGCGCGCCAGGCCATTCTGGCATTTAAAGGCGACGTGTATACCGGACTGCAGGCTGAAACCTTCAGCGAAGCGGATTTCGACTTCGCTCAGCAACACTTACGGATGTTGTCCGGGCTGTACGGCGTTTTGCGTCCGCTGGATTTGATGCAGCCTTACCGTCTGGAGATGGGTATTCGTCTGGCCAATTCGAAAGGTAAAGATCTCTACCAGTTCTGGGGAGATACCATCACCGATAAACTTAACGAAGCGCTGGAAGCGCAAGGCGACAGCGTAGTGATTAACCTCGCCTCGGATGAGTATTTTAAATCCGTGAAGCCGAAAAAGCTCAATGCGGAGCTTATCAAACCGGTCTTCCTCGACGAGAAGAACGGTAAGTTCAAAGTCATCAGCTTCTATGCCAAAAAAGCGCGCGGCCTGATGAGTCGCTACATTATTGAGAACCGCTTAACGCAGCCAGAACAGCTGACCGCCTTTAACAGCGAAGGCTATTTCTTTGATGAAGAAGCGTCAGGAAATGGCGAACTGGTGTTTAAGCGCCAGGAGCAGTAGTAAAAAGGCCGGATGGCGGCGAACGCCCGATCCGGCCGACAGGTTTTGTAGGCCCGCTAAGCAAAGCGCCAGCGGGCACAACCGTTAACCGCGGGCCATCATCAGCTTGCGCAGTTCAGCAAAATCAGCAGGCAGGTGATGAGAAAGCAGCGGCAGGTCCGCGCGTTCCGCCAGCGCTTTTGGCAGAGCCAGCGTCAGGTCAAGAATCTCTTCAACGCTTTCTTTAAACTTGGCCGGATGCGCAGTACCGAGGAACAGGCCGTACTCGCCAGGGTTCAGTTGGTCACGCAGCGCACGGTAAGCCACCGCCGCATGCGGTTCTGAGGTGTACCCCATCTCATGCAGCTCACGCATCGTGTCCTGAGTAGTGGCATCGTCAACAGCGGCATAACCCAGCTCATTCAGACGCCAGATTTTACGGCGGAACAGTTCTTCCACCCGCGGCCAGTTATTTGGCTGGCTGACATCCATCGCATTCGACAACGTCGCCTGTGTCGCTTTCGGCGCCCACTCACCTTGTGCAAGAAAGCGTGGAACCGTATCGTTGACGTTGGTCGCCGCGATAAAACGCTTCACCGGCAAGCCCAGTGATTTTGCCAGCAGCCCGGCAGTCAGATCGCCAAAGTTGCCGCTGGGAACGGAAATAACCAGTTGATTACGCGCCTCTTGCGGCAGTTGAGCCACGGCCTCAAAGTAGTAACAGATTTGCGCCAGCAGACGGCTAATGTTGATTGAGTTAGCCGAATTCAGCCCCAAAGCCACCTTCAACTCTTCGTCATCAAACGCCTGTTTCACCAGCGCCTGACAGGCATCAAAATCGCCATCAATCGCCACGGTTTCAATATTGCCACCCAGTGTACAGAACAGTTTTTCCTGTAATGGGCTAATCTTGCCGTTCGGATAAAGGATCACCACGCGCACATTTTTCAGACCATAAAAGGCATGTGCGACTGCCGCACCAGTGTCTCCAGAGGTCGCCGTCAGAATGGTGACCGGTTTGTCGCCGCTGATATGCGTCAGCATCTGCGCCATAAAGCGCCCGCCAAAGTCTTTAAATGCAAGCGTTGGGCCGTGGAACAGCTCCAGACAGCCGATATCCGCGGCAACCTGAGCAACCGGTGCCGGGAAGGCAAACGCCGCACGCACGCGCTGTTCCAGAATCTCCTGTGGGATTTCATCACCGATAAATGCGGAAAGGATCTTCGCGCTGCGGCTAACGAAATCCTGGTTCAACATCTCATCGACTTCTGACAGATTGAATTCCGGCAAATCGTGCGGAAAAAACAATCCCTGATTCTTGCCAAGCCCTTGCGTGACGGCCTGTGCAAAGCTGACCTGTTCGTTATGATCTTTCAGATTATACAGTTTCATTGATTATCCCAGTACCCGTGCGCCCGCCGTGTCCAACCGGCAAATATGAACAAAGCCTTCCTGATTTTGCAGATAATTTTTACCCAGCCAGTCTGCTACACGCTGCGCCGTATCCGGCTTGTCGCACAAAGCGAACAGCGTCGGCCCCGAACCGGAGATACCGCTGGCCAGCGCCCCGATTTCCGCTACCGCCTGACGCGCCTGGCTAAAGCCTGGCAGCAGGCGGGTACGGTACGGCTCAGCAATGACATCTTTCATCAGCTTCGCGGCAAGCCCTGGCTGACGGGAATAGCAGGCATGGATAAACCCAGCCAGATGCCGCCCGTGGGCGATACAGTCCTGGCGGCGATACTGCGCAGGTAAAATCGCCCGCGCTTCTGCCGTCGACACTTTAATCCCCGGATACGCGAGGACCCACAGCCACTCATCAAAGCCTGGCACCTGCTGGCTGATAATGCCGTTTTCTTCGATCATTAACTGCATGCCGCCCAAAAAGCACGGGGCGACGTTATCGTAATGAATACTGCCGGAGATACGCCCTTCCAGCTCACCCATTATCGCCAACAGGCGCGTATCGTTGAGCGGTTTACCGCAATGCTCGTTCATCGCGACCAGCGCCGCCACAACGGAACAAGCGCTGGAGCCTAACCCGGAGCCAATCGGCATATTTTTTTCCAGCGTCATCGCCACCGGAACGCTTTTACCCAGCTCCTGACAGAATCGCTCCCAGCACTGGTAGACAATATTTTCTCGCGGCTCAGGCGGCAGCTTATTGGCAAAGCGACCGAGGTTGTTGAGGCTGAAATGGTCAGCCGCCTCAACGGATACCACATCGCCTAACAGCGAACCGTCCACCGGGGTTACCGCTGCTCCGAGCACATCAAACCCGACGCTCATATTGGCGCTGGAAGCCGGGGCATAAACTCTCACCATGTCAGACTCCTAACTTCCATGAAAGGGTACGTAGCAGGTCGGCAAATACGCCCGCCGCCGTCACGTCGTTACCCGCGCCGTATCCGCGCAGAACCAACGGTAGCGGCTGATAATAGTGGCTGTAAAACGCCAACGCGTTTTCACCGTTTTTCACTTTGAACAGCGGATCGTTGCCGTCTACTGCTTCTATTTTCACGCGACAGACGCCATCCTCTTCAATATTGCCAACATAGCGTAATACTTTCCCCTCATCACGGGCTTTCGCCACACGCGCGGCAAAGGCGTCATCCAGCTGCGACAATTTCGCCATAAACGCGGAAACATCACCGGAATCATCAAACTCTTTTGGCAGGACCGGCTCAATAACAATGTCAGAAAGCTCCAGCTCACGACCGGTTTCACGGGCCAGGATCAACAGCTTACGCGCCACGTCCGTACCGGATAGATCGTCACGCGGATCGGGTTCGGTATAGCCCAGCTCACGCGCCATGGTGGTGGCCGCGGAGAAGCTCATTCCTTCATCCAGCTTGCCGAAAATAAACGACAGCGAACCAGAAAGAATACCGGAGAAACGTTGCAGTTCATCGCCCGCGCTGAGCAGATTTTGCAGGTTCTCAATTACCGGCAAGCCCGCGCCTACGTTGGTGTCGTACAGGAATTTACGACGAGACTTCGCCGCAGCAAAACGCAGCTGATGGTAGTAATCCATCGACGACGTGTTGGCCTTTTTGTTCGGCGTGACCACATGGAAGCCTTCGCGCAGGAAATCCGCATACTGATCCGCGACCGCCTGACTTGACGTACAGTCGACAATCACCGGATTGAGCAGATGATATTCTTTCACCAGACGAATTAAGCGCCCCAGGTTGAAAGGCTCTTTCGCGCTTTCCAACTCCGACTGCCAGTTTTCGAGATTCAGACCATGGACGTTGGTCAGCAGGGCCTTCGAATTCGCCACGCCGCACACGCGCAGATCGATATGCTTCTTTTTAAGCCAGGTTTGCTGACGTTTAAGCTGCTCCAGCAGCGCACCGCCCACGCCGCCAACGCCAATGACAAATACTTCAATCACCTGATCGGTGTTGAACAGCATCTGATGGGTCACTCGCACGCCAGTGGTCGCGTCATCGTTGTTCACCACAACCGAAATGGAACGCTCAGACGAGCCCTGGGCGATTGCCACGATATTGATGTTCGCGCGAGCCAGCGCGGCAAAAAATTTCGCCGAGATGCCACGCAACGTGCGCATACCATCGCCAACGACCGAGATGATCGCCAGACGCTCAGTCACCGCCAGCGGCTCCAGCAAGCCTTCTTTCAATTCGAGATAGAATTCATCCTGCATGGCGCGTTGCGCACGCGCGCAGTCGCCCTGCGGGACGCAGAAGCTGATGCTATATTCAGAAGAGGATTGGGTGATCAGCACCACCGAGATTCCCGCGCGCGACATCACGGCAAAAACTCGCGCCGCCATCCCCACCATGCCTTTCATCCCAGGGCCGGAGACGCTAAACATCGCCATGTTATTGAGGTTAGAAATCCCTTTTACCGGCAAATCGTCATCATCACTGCTGGCACCGATAAGCGTGCCGGGCGCTTGTGGATTGCCGGTATTTTTAATCAGGCACGGGATCTGGAACTGGGCAATAGGGGTAATGGTGCGCGGGTGCAGCACTTTAGCGCCGAAGTAAGAAAGCTCCATCGCTTCCTGATAAGACATCGACTTCAGCAGTCGGGCGTCGGGTACCTGGCGCGGATCGCAGGTATATACGCCATCGACATCGGTCCAGATCTCACAACAATCGGCGCGCAAACAGGCGGCCAGTACGGCGGCAGAGTAGTCAGAGCCATTACGCCCCAGCACCACTAACTCACCTTTCTCATTCCCGGCGGTAAATCCTGCCATCAGAATCATATGGTCCGCAGGAATACGGCTGGCGGCAATGCGGCGCGTAGATTCGGCGATATCAACGGTAGATTCGAGGTAATGGCCTACCGCCAGCAATTTCTCTACCGGGTCGATGACCGTCACGTTGTGCCCGCGCGCTTCCAGCAGGCCAGCCATGATGGCGATCGACATTTTTTCACCACGGCAAATAAGCGCGGCATTGATGCTGTCCGGGCACTGACCCAGCAGGCTGATACCGTGCAGGACGTGCCTAATCTGTGCAAACTCTTGTTCAACAAAGGCTTTGAGCGGAGCCTGCGGGAAACCCGGTTGCGCGGCGGCAAGACCCACCAACAGCTCAGAGAAAATGCGTTCGGCGTCGCTGATATTGGCTAAAGCATCCTGACCACCGATGGTCTTCTCAATCATCGCCACCAGATGGTTGGTAATTTTTGCGGGGGCAGAAAGAACGGTCGCGACCTGCCCCTGTCTGGCATTGCTTTCCAGAATATCGGCAACCCGCAGAAAGCGCTCTGCATTTGCCACTGATGTACCGCCGAACTTCAACACTCGCATGGTTTACCTCATTGCCTTTGGTCGAAAAAAAAGCCCGCACTGTTTAGGTGCGGGCTTTTTCTTGTGTTTCCTGTACGCGTCAGCCCGCACCGTTACCTGTGGTAATGGTGATGGTTGTGGTAATGGTGATGCTGATGCGTTTCATGATGTTGTGTGCTCTGTAATTATTTATTATCTGTCCTGTATTCTTTTAGGGTTAAAGTATCTGCTGACCTAAGTCAATAAATTTTTAAATTGGTCACATTCCGAAACTTGTTCACGAGCGACTGCTTGCCCTTTTAGTTTCGACCAATACAGTATGTTACCCCTACTTGAATCCAGAGCAAAACACCACAAAACAAATGCAGTTCGATATTTTATTTTGTGATGCTTTTTTCTATATCATGTAAAAAACGGTGCAACATTGCCGTATCTCGCTGCCCTAACAGACCCATTCGCTGTTGCAGCCAGTCCGTCAACTTGATGTCGTCAGAAACATTCAGCGTGGCTAATAAACGCAAAACGCGCGCGCGCAATGCCTGTAGCTGAAGCTCATCCGTCACCTCAATGTTTTTGACGGGTTGTTGTATTAAACCTGCTAATTGATAGCAATACACCATCACCGCCTGCCCCAAATTGAGTGAAGGATAGTCAGCCACCATAGGTACACCGGTGAGTACATCCGCCAGGGCCAATTCTTCGTTGGTCAGCCCTGAATCTTCACGACCAAAAACCAGCGCGGCATGATCCATCCACGTTGATTTTTCCTGCAGCAGAGGAACCAGTTCGACCGGCGTAGCGTAGTAATGGAACTTCGCCCGACTACGCGCAGTGGTCGCGACGGTAAAATCTACGTCGTGCAGCGCCTCCGCTAACGTTGAAAAAACGCTAATATTATCAATAATATCGCCAGAACCATGCGCGACCCATCGCGTGGCGGGTTCCAGGTGGGCTTCGCTGTCAACGATGCGTAATTGGGTGAACCCCATGGTCTTCATAGCGCGGGCAGCCGCACCAATATTTTCCGCTCTGGCGGGGGCAACCAGAATAATTGTTAAACGCATTTCGATACTCTTTTTGGCCAGTCTGCAAGGAATAATGTGACGTGCTTCAACATATTACGCAGTGCGAATTTACATATTTTTAACAGAAATCACTGAAAAAGCATTTCGCATCCATTAAAAAATGCTAAACTATTTCCCGGGTGTACTATTGCTTTTTATGTTAACAAAAGTTGCATATCCCTCTGTTTATCCATGATAATTTAATTTAAAATGGATCGCACTGGTTGGATTCATTACATTTATTAATTTGCTCGTGCAACTAGTTGTAATATTGCAATTTTGTGATGAAAGCAAACATTTGGATACGTTGATTTCATCAAACTGTTAACGTGCTACAATTGAACTTGATATATGTCAACGAAGCGTAGTTTTATTGGGTGTCCGGCATGTCTTAGCCTGTTATGTTGCTGTTAAAATGGTTAGGATGACAGCCGTTTTTGACACTGTCGGGTCCAGAGGGAAACTACCCACGACCAAGCTAATGATGTTGTTGACGTTGATGGAAAGTGCATCAAGAACGCAATTACGTACTTTAGTCATGTTACGCCGATCATGTTAATTTACGGCATGCATCAGGCAGGTCAGGGACTTTTGTACTTCCTGTTTCGATTTAGTTGGCAATTTAGGTAGCAAACATGCAGACCCCGCACATTCTTATCGTTGAAGACGAGTTAGTAACACGCAACACGTTGAAAAGCATTTTCGAAGCAGAAGGCTATGATGTATTCGAAGCGACAGATGGCGCGGAAATGCATCAGATTCTCTCTGAATATGATATCAACCTTGTGATTATGGATATCAATCTGCCTGGGAAAAATGGCCTGCTGTTAGCGCGCGAACTTCGCGAACAAGCTAACGTTGCGCTGATGTTCCTGACGGGCCGTGATAACGAAGTCGATAAAATTCTCGGCCTCGAAATCGGCGCAGACGATTACATCACCAAGCCGTTTAACCCGCGCGAACTGACTATCCGTGCTCGTAACCTGCTGTCCCGTACCATGAACCTGGGTACTGTCAGCGAAGAACGCCGTAGCGTCGAAAGCTACAAGTTCAATGGCTGGGAGCTGGACATCAACAGCCGCTCTCTGATTGGTCCTGACGGTGAGCAGTATAAACTGCCACGCAGCGAATTCCGCGCCATGCTTCACTTCTGTGAGAATCCGGGCAAAATCCAATCTCGCGCAGAACTGTTGAAAAAAATGACCGGTCGCGAACTGAAGCCGCATGACCGTACCGTTGACGTGACGATCCGCCGCATTCGTAAACATTTCGAATCAACGCCGGATACGCCAGAAATCATCGCCACCATTCACGGTGAAGGCTACCGTTTCTGCGGCGACCTGCAGGATTAATTCAATCCTCACTGGTATAAAAACGGCGCTTTATGCGCCGTTTTTCATTTCCCCTACTGCCCTATTTCCACAAGCGAAATTCGTCGCTCTGCGCAGGCTGAAGCTCTGGAAGTTCTGGAGATTTTGGCTTTGCTTTTGGCTGTGCCAGCGAGTGCCAGTCAAGATGACGCGTCAGGAACATTACCCCACACAGCGCGAACAACAGCACACCGGTTCCCAGCAGTAAAGAGCTATCCTGTGAACGTAGCAGCACCCACATCACACCATCCAGCCCCAGCAGCGCCACGGTGAACAAAATACTGTTCCGCCAGCCCTGCAATATCGCCTGCAGATACACACCGTTCATCAACGCCCCCACCAGACTTGCCGTTATCCACGCCGCCGTAAAACCAATGTGTTCCGACAGTGCCAGCAGCAGCAGATAAAACATTACCAGCGATAGCCCCACCAGCAGATACTGCATCGGGTGCAGGCGCAGATTGGTCATACTTTCAAGTACGAAGAAAGACATAAAGGTCAGCACAATCAGCAGGATGGCATACTTTGTTGCCCTGTCCGTTAACTGATACTGATCTGCAGGCGTGGCGACGGCGACGCTAAACGCTGGCATGCCCTGCCAACCAATCTTTTCGTCGTTAAAGCGCTCGCCGAGGTTGTTCGCAAACCAGCTGCTTTGCCACTGAGCCTTGAATCCTGATTCGCTAATTTCACGCTTAGCCGGGAGGAAGTCCCCAAGAAAGTTGGGATGCGGCCAGTTGCTGGTTAAGGTCATTTCACTGTTACGCCCAACCGGAACGACGGAGAAATCGCCGGTTCCGCTCAAATTAAGCGACAACGCCATGCTCAGATTTTGCTCAGCCCAGCTCGCATCGGGTAGCGGAATGTGGATCCCCTGCGCACGTCCATCCAGCCCCGTCCCAGGCTCAACGGCCAGCGACGTTCCATTGACCTGCGGCGCTTTTACCACGCCAATCCCACGCGCGTCCCCCACGCCAACCACAATAAACGGTTTGCCGATGCTGATATTTGGATGATTTAAATCACTTAACCGTTCGGCGTTAAACTCAGCCTTCACCGAAACATCATTGTGCCAGACCTGGCCCTCATAAATACCGATTTTACGTGCTTCAACGTTCTGATTCCCCTCAACTACCAACGACTCCGGCAGCCAGAAATGGATATAGCTACGCTTACGCTGGATTTCTTTACCATCCTCCAGTGAGGTGTAAAGCTCCGTTAGCGGAATGGCTATCAACGGTCCTACCATCTTTTGCGGCCCGCTGGTGCTCTGTCGGATGGCATCTTCGACTTCATCGCGGTAATCCGATCGCTCCACGATGATCTGCCTGACCATCGTCAGCGGAATTAACAGCAGCAGTATTGCGCCACCTAAGGTGACTATTTTCCAAAACAGGGGTGATTTAAACATAGCGTTCTCCTTTGCAATATCAGCAAGGTAGAACAGCTATGTGCGGAGAATTTGAAGTTATGTGAAGTGAGCGTGAAGCGTAAACGAGGCCTGTGTGCCGCCTTGTGGTCGGTTGCACAATGTCACCGTCCCCTCGTGCAGTCGCGCAACCTCACTGACAAACGCCAGCCCTAAACCGCTGCTCTTATGCCCATTTTCACGGGGCAGCGAATAGAAACGCTCAAAAATACGCGGCAACGCGAAGTCGGGGATCCCGCTGCCGCTGTCGATTATCTGCAACGTGACCAGTTCATCCTGCTGATGCGCGCTCAGCGTAATCGTCCCGTCCTGTGGCGTGAAGTCGATAGCGTTGTCGAGCAAATTCCCCAATGCCTGCTCCAGTAACGCAGGATCGGCGGCGACGCTAAGCGATGAAGGCATAATGGTAAGCGTGATGTTTTTTTCCGCCAGTTGCACGCTGCGTGCCTCTTTGAGCTGAGCAAACAGCGCATCTACCGCCACTGGCATCAACGTAATGTCCTGTCGATTCTCCAGCCGCGCCTGGCGTAACAGGGTTTCGACCAGCGCCTGCATGCGCGCATTTTGCGTCAGGATATTATCGGTAAAGCGCGCAACCACGTTCGGCGGCGGACCTTCGCGCAAAATCTCAGCCGCGCCGCGAATGGCCGCCAGCGGACTTTTCAGTTCATGCGTTAACGCATAAACATACTGCTCAATGTAGTTTTTGCCCTCCAGCTTCAGTCGCATACTTTCCAGCGCCTGCGCCAGTTTACGTAGCTCGCTGCTGCCTAAATCAGGCAGTGGGACGGGGCGATTCTCGGTAACGGAGTCGGCATAGCGCGCCAGCCGGGCGATGGAGCGGTTTATCCACCATACCATCCCGATGCCAATCACTAAGGCAATGCCCAGCAATACGGCGCTGGCCCACAGCATCCGCCGTTCACTGCGTTTAATCACCGGCGCCATCGCCGCGTTCGGTTTACCGACACTAAGCACTCCGATAATACGTCCGCCGTCTACGATCGGCGCGGCCACGTACATCACTGAACTTTCCGGATCGTTCGGGTTTTGCGGCGTACTGCGGGCGCCATATTGCCCACGCAGGGTTAACCACACGTCGTTCCAGCGAGAATAGTCATGACCGACAGCCTGGTTTGCGGAATCAAATAACACTTTACCCTGCGCGTCCGTCATGTAGACATGGTATTCATTACGGACTTTGTTAATGCCGCTGATATTGGCGCTGAATGGGCGGTTATGCAGTTGCGAAAATGCCTGCGCCAGCTTGCCGTTGGCGGGAGAGTCAGAGAGCAAGTCATCGCGCGCCAGCGCAGCCAGCAGCGTGGCGGTATCAATCAAAGTGCCTTCGGTCGCCCGGCGGACGCCTGGTTTAATTTCCTGCACAAAGATCGACAAAACGAACCAGGCGGCGACGGCAACAATCAGAAAATAGCCGAGCAACAAACGCATGCCAATGCGCATCAGACGCTCCTCAGGCTATATCCCATACCGCGATGCGTGTTGATGGGGGAAAGCTCAGGGTTGATCGCCCGCAGCTTGGCGCGCAGCGTTTTGATGTGAGTATCGACCGTTCTGTCAAAGGTGTCCTGTGCATCGGCCCAGACTAAATCCATCAACTGCTGGCGTGAGTAAATGCGCCCCGGCGACAACAGCAACGTTTTCAGCAACAGAAATTCATAGCGCGTCAGGTTTAACGGCTTGCCGAACCAGGTAATCTGCGCGGCCAGCTCATTAAGCTCAAAATCGCCGCAGCGCGTCGTCGATGAAGGAGCAGAGAATTTCTGCACCCGCCGCAGCAGCGTACGCACGCGGGCGCACACCTCGCGCGGTGAGAAAGGCTTGGCAACATAGTCATCCGCGCCAATTTCCAGCCCCAGCAGGCGATCCACCTCATCGCTACGCGCGGTCAGAAACAGGATCGGCAACGCCGGATGCCGCTCCAGCAGGCGTCGACACAGTTCAAAACCGCTGATATCCGGTAGTCCGACATCCAGAACGATCGCATCAGGACAACGCTGGCGAGATTTCTCCAGCGCAGGTAACCCGCGCTCAAACGCTTCCACGCTAAAACCTTCCTGCTGCAGCATGTAGATGAGCGTATCGGCAATGCCCTGCTCATCCTCAACCAACCAGATCAACGGTTGTTGCATTTTGCTTCCTTGTTATTCCCGCCACGGCATGATGGGCACCGCGCTGATGGCATTTTTGGGCGATCCATCGACCACTTTATCTGAATAGGCCAGATAGGCCAGGGCATTACGTTTCGCGTCGTAAAAACGCACGACCTGTAAGGATTTAAACACCAGCGAGGTACGTTTTTTAAATACCACTTCGCCCTGCGCTTTGCCGTTCTTGATTCTGTCGCTCAGTTCTACCGGCCCCACCTGCTGACAGGAAATGGCGGCATCGGAGGTATCTTCCGCCAGCCCCAGCCCACCTTTGATGCCGCCGGTCTTCGCCCGGCTCACGTAGCAGGTCACGTTGGTAACATCTGGATCGTCAAACGCTTCGACCACAATTTTATGATCCGGCCCAAACATTTTGAACACCGTATCGACAGATCCAATCTGCTCCGCATGGGCGACCTGCGCCAACATCAGCAGAATTGAGGAAATGATTAAGCTCTTATATTTCATATTGTTACCATTTTTAAAAGTTACTCTGTGTAATTATTCGACATTCTAAGATAAAACGTATACAGATCACAGGATTACAATAATCACGCTTTCGAATGATCGAAAAAAGCATTTATGAGCAAAAAAAACACTGAATGCTAAAACAGCAAAAAATGCTATTATCCTCATACCTGACGTCAGGTACTCGTTGTTGAAAGGATGAGGATATTTTATGGATCAGGCTGGCATTATTCGCGACCTATTAATCTGGCTGGAAGGTCATCTGGATCAGCCTTTGTCGCTTGACAATGTGGCGGCAAAAGCAGGCTATTCCAAGTGGCACCTGCAGAGAATGTTTAAGGACGTGACGGGCCATGCTATTGGCGCCTATATCCGCGCCCGTCGTTTATCGAAATCCGCAGTGGCGCTGCGCCTGACTGCACGCCCAATTCTGGATATTGCGCTGCAATATCGCTTTGACTCTCAACAAACCTTTACCCGCGCGTTCAAGAAACAGTTTTCCCAGACGCCTGCGCTGTATCGCCGTTCACCGGAATGGAGCGCGTTTGGTATTCGCCCGCCTATGCGACTGGGTGAATTTGCCATGCCTGCGCACGAGTTTGTCACGCTGGAAGATACGCAACTGCTTGGCACCACGCAAAGCTATTCCTGCTCGCTGGAGCAGATTTCAGATTTCCGTCATGAAATGCGAATTCAGTTCTGGCGCGACTTCCTTAGCCAGGCTCCTGCGATCCCACCGGTGCTGTACGGGCTGAACGAAACGCGTCCGAGCATTGAAAAAGATGACGAGCAGGAAGTGTTTTACACCACAGCACTGACGCCGGAACAGGCCAATGGTTATGTGCCGTCGGCACAGCCTATCCTGCTACAGGGCGGCGAGTATGTGATGTTTACCTATGAAGGGCTGGGGACCGGTGTACAGGAGTTTATCCTGACGGTTTACGGCACATGCATGCCAATGCTGAACCTGACCCGCCGTAAAGGGCAGGATATCGAGCGATACTACCCGGCAGAAGATGCCAAAGCGGGAGATCGCCCGATCAACCTGCGCTGCGAATTCCTGATTCCGATTCGCCGCTAGCGCTGCAGTTCGTCTAACGCAGGGGCGTCCAGATGTGAGATGTCCCCTGCCGTTTCAACTACCCATCCCGGCGCAAGCCACAAACTTTCCTGGTAATCGACGCGAGAAATAGAACAGTTGCGCAGACGCAGGCGACGTTCAGCCCATGCCGGTAACCCCAGAATCGTACTCACCAGGCAACCCAGTGCAATACCGTGACTGACCAGCAGCGGACGACTCCCCGGCGGCAACTCCAGACAGGATGCCAGCGCCGCGTGGACGCGATCGCTCAGTTCCTGCATCGATTCCCCTTCAGGAATACGCCCCTCCACCGTACCGTTCACCAACTGGCGACGCCAGCCCTCTTCTTCCGACGTCAGCGTATCGATATGACGTTGCTCCAGCACGCCCATATTCAGTTCGCGCAAACGTGAGTCATAGGTGGTATCACAGCCACAGGCCTGGGCGATGATTTCTGCGGTGCGTCGTGTACGACCTAAATCGCTACTGATGACATGCGTAATACCAAACGTGCGGGCGCGTTCGCCCACCTGCATGGCTTGCTGTTCACCTTTAGCGGTCAGTGGGCTGTCTGACTGGCCTTGAATACGTCGCTCGGCGTTCCACTGCGTTTCGCCATGGCGAACAAGGTATACCTGTAACATGCTTTTTTTCCGTTATACTGCGATGCGATGAATTTTCAAACTGAGCTTAATTATGCACAAGGTTATCTCTGCGACCACCAATCCTGCCAAAATTCAGGCAATTCTGCGGGCATTTGAAGAGATTTTCGGGGAAGGATCCTGCCATATTGAACCCGTCGCCGTCGAGAGTGGCGTGCCGGAACAACCTTTCGGAAACCAGGAAACGCGCACTGGCGCACGAAATCGCGTTGATAATGCGCGCCGTCTGCACCCGCAGGCTGATTTCTGGGTCGCTATTGAAGCGGGAATTGACGACGATGCGACCTTCAGTTGGGTGGTGATTGATAATGGCGTCCAGCGCGGCGAAGCCCGTTCAGCCACGCTGCCATTGCCAGCTGTCATTCTCGACAGAGTCCGTCAGGGCGAAGCGCTCGGTCCGGTGATGTCGGACTACACGGGTATTGATGAGATTGGCCGTAAAGAGGGCGCAATCGGCGTCTTTACCGCGGGCAAGCTGACGCGCTCAAGCGTATACCACCAGGCGGTGATTCTGGCGCTCAGCCCGTTTCATAACGCAGTGTATTTATAGCGTTGTGCCGGATGGCGGCTTCGCCTTATCCGGCCACAACCGCGCCACATAATTAGGCCTGAAAGCGAAGCGCCATCAGGCATTTTTTAGCAGCACCTGCTCCAGCCAATGACGCAGATCCACCGGGGCGGATTTGAGGCTGTTCGACCCCCGTGTAATGGTGGCGATCCCCGCCCCGAGCTCGTTTTTAAGCTCGCGCTGACTCATCTCGCCGCGCAGCAGCTCTTCAATGATACGCACGCGCGTGCCCAGCGCTTCGCGCTCATCCGGCGTTAACATCAAATTGAGCAGGGGCAGGTGTAAGTCTTGTTCATAGGCGTGTTTAAGCAGATCGACAAAACGTAACCACTCCTGGTGACGCTGTTCTGCCATCTCTGCCGAATAGGGTGATTGCTGAGTCATAAGTTATCGCCATCGTTGCGGGGGAAGCGTGCTTGCTTCCCCCTTTTGTACTCTTTAACGAGTACGATAGCATAACACAACCGACACGATCAGTAACGACGTTGCCATTCTGCGTCGCTCATCAACTCCGGTTTGTCACCGAGGAAATAGCGATAGTACGCATCGTAAGCCAGCACGTTCTTCACGTAGCCACGCGTCTCAGAGAATGGAATGCTTTCGACAAACGCGACAGCATCGATACGACCCGCGCTATTGCCAAGCCAGGTGCGAACGCGCCCCGGTCCGGCGTTATAGGCCGCCGACGCGAAAATGCGGTTATTACCGAATTGCTGATAGACATACTGTAAATAGCTGGTACCAATGTTGATGTTGGTATCAGGATCCAGTAGTTGGCTCGGGCTGCTGTAACCTGGAATCGAGAACATTTTCACCGTATGCGTCGCCGTACCCGGCATAATCTGCATCAGCCCGCTGGCGCCAACCGGCGATTTTACTTTCGGGTTCCAGGCGCTTTCCTGACGCGCTATCGCCATCGCATAGCTTGGCGGAATATCCTTGCCGCTGGTGTAGCGTGTAAACAGATCCTTGTAGGCCAGTGGGAAACGCTCTTCCAGATGATCCCACAGCTTACCGGCGATCGTCGCTTGTACGCTCAGATCCCACCAGTGATTGTTGAACGCGTAACGCGCCAGCTGAGCCTGCTCAGACTTCGTGCGACTGGTGACCAGATTCGCCCATTCACTGCGCGCGGTATTGTCCAGGTTCCAGTACATTAGCTCGCGCACACGTGCCATTTCCGGTCCCTGAGTCAGCGCAGAGTCAACGTTTGCCGGGGCTTTATCCACTTTCAGCTCGTACTCTTCACCCAGACGCTGTGCCGCCACCATCGGATAGAAACCGCGCTGCTGCATGAGCTGGTGCAGGATCTCTTTGGCTTCCGCCTCACGCCCGCGCTCAAGCAGCAGATCCGCCTGCCAGTAACGCCACTCATCTTTCTCTTTTGCTTCCATTGGCAGACGCGCCAGCCAGGTATTCAGACCACGACGATCGCCGGTTCCCAGCGCCATGCGCACACGTCGCTCCACAAGCGAGGTGGAATTCGAGCGCATAATGGCGTCATCGCGCCATTTGGCCTGCTCATCGGTAACGTCATTACCCATCAGACGCCAGGCGACGATGTCGCGCAGCTCCTGGGTTTGCTCGTCATTCAGCTGTTGCGCCTGCGCCAGAGACGGGATCATCAGGCGGGCGTTTTCCGCATCCTGACGCGCCACGCTGGAAAAAGCCACCGCCGCCATCTGTCGGGTGAAATCCGTCGCGCCAGTGGTGCGTGCAAAGGTCATCACCGAATTCGGATCGTTGGCCAGCGCGATGATCGCCGAAGCGATAGTTTGGTATTGCGCGGGCATTTGCCCAGCTAACGCCGTGACCAGACCGGTATTCCCTGCTTTCATCGCCAGACGAATACGCTCCAGATACGCCAGCGGATCCTGAGTTCCTGAGGCGCGCCATACGCCGAATAATTTGTCACAGGCGTTCGGCTGGCTTTTCCCGCTCAACCACAGTTCTTTCGCGCCCTGCCAGGCCTCTTCGGTTTGCCCGGTGCTCCATTTCGCAAAGTAATAGTTGCATTGCGCTTCCGTGGTACCCGGTTTTTCTGGGCTGAACGCCAGTAGTCCACGCCAGTCCTCCCGTCGCGCCAGTTCATTCACGAAACGTGATTGCAGAGTACGCGCGGGGGGCAGCGTCGGGTTGGCGCGCACAAAATTGGTAACGGTAATGGTAGGCTGATTCATCAGATCGTCAGTAATCTGACGATATTCCAGATAAGGATACAGAGGATAATTCTTCAGGCCGGGCATCATCTGCTCTACGACATCCATCTGTCGGTTATCCCAGGCCTGTTTAATTTGCGCATAGCGACTGCGCTGCTCATCC
This sequence comes from Citrobacter sp. RHBSTW-01044, assembly GCF_013781945.1. Taxonomy (NCBI): domain Bacteria; kingdom Pseudomonadati; phylum Pseudomonadota; class Gammaproteobacteria; order Enterobacterales; family Enterobacteriaceae; genus Citrobacter; species Citrobacter sp. RHBSTW-01044. The sequence continues at coordinate 4,175,378 of NZ_CP056180.1, forward strand.
AGGGAATCGGCTCGCGCCACTTGACTGACCGTCAGCAGACATACGCTGGCCGCCAGCAGGCGCCAGGTAAATTGATTGGCTTTGTCCACAAGCTCTTCCTCTTCTCATGTTACGTCTGTGCAGCATCATGCCGCTTAATTAGTTCATGCTAACCAGACATTGCAGAATGCGCCACGTCACGGACACTTTTTTACTTTTGTTGCGAGTGAGATCTGCTGGCTGGGATTGGGCAATGAAAAAGGCTACACTTCGCCTTTGATAACTATTTACCAATAATTAGCCCTAAATAATTCAAGTTGCAGCAAGGCGGCGAGGGAGTAAATCCCCTGAGCGTACATAGTGCGTGACTGGGGGGAACGACAAATCTGTCAGGAACAGATTTGAACGCTGCGGAGCAGCGGCCCGCAAGGGCGAGGCTCATGGATGAGCCGAGTAACTCACAGCCAACGCATCTGCAGCTTGAAGTATGACGGGATAAATAAAGAGGCGAGTCCAACGTGGCCCAATTTGTTTATACCATGCATCGTGTCGGCAAAGTCGTTCCGCCGAAACGTCATATTCTTAAAAACATCTCACTGAGCTTCTTCCCTGGCGCCAAAATCGGTGTACTTGGTCTGAACGGCGCGGGTAAATCGACCCTGCTGCGCATCATGGCCGGCATTGATACCGATATCGAAGGTGAAGCTCGCCCACAGCCTGGAATTAAAATCGGTTACCTGCCGCAGGAACCAAAACTGAACCCGGAACATACCGTTCGTGAATCCGTGGAAGAAGCGGTTGCCGAAGTGGTTAACGCGCTGAAAGGTCTGGATGAAGTGTACGCAAAGTACGCCGAGCCGGACGCCGACTTCGATAAACTCGCTGCGCAACAGGGCAAGTTTGAAGAGATCATTCAGGCGCACGACGGTCATAACCTGAACGTGCAGCTTGAGCGTGCCGCTGACGCCCTGCGTCTGCCGGACTGGGACGCTAAAATTGAGAATCTCTCCGGTGGTGAACGCCGCCGCGTCGCGCTGTGCCGCCTGCTGCTGGAAAAACCAGACATGCTGCTGCTCGACGAACCGACTAACCACCTGGACGCCGAATCCGTTGCGTGGCTGGAACGCTTCCTGCACGACTTCGAAGGCACCGTGGTGGCGATTACCCACGACCGTTACTTCCTCGACAACGTTGCGGGCTGGATTCTGGAGCTTGACCGCGGCGAAGGTATTCCATGGGAAGGCAACTACTCCTCCTGGCTGGAGCAGAAAGATCAGCGTCTGGCGCAGGAAGCGTCTCAGGAAGCGGCTCGCCGTAAATCCATTGAGAAAGAGCTGGAGTGGGTGCGTCAGGGCGCTAAAGGCCGTCAGTCTAAGGGTAAAGCCCGTCTGGCACGCTTTGAAGAGCTGAACAACACCGAATACCAGAAGCGTAACGAAACCAACGAACTGTTTATCCCACCAGGAGCACGTCTGGGTGATAAAGTCGTTGAAGTCACCAATCTGCGTAAATCCTACGGCGATCGCGTTCTGATTGACGACCTGAGCTTCTCCGTACCGAAAGGCGCCATCGTCGGCATCATCGGTCCGAACGGCGCGGGTAAATCTACCCTGTTCCGTATGATGTCCGGTCAGGAACAGCCAGACAGCGGCACCATCACGCTGGGTGAAACCGTCAAGCTAGCTTCCGTTGACCAGTTCCGTGACGCCATGGACAACAGCAAAACCGTGTGGGAAGAAGTTTCCGGCGGGCTGGATATCATGAAGATCGGCAACACCGAGATGCCAAGCCGCGCCTACGTAGGCCGCTTCAACTTTAAAGGTGTTGATCAGGGTAAACGCGTAGGCGAACTCTCCGGCGGTGAGCGCGGTCGTCTGCACCTGGCGAAGCTGCTGCAGGTTGGCGGCAACATGCTGCTGCTTGATGAACCAACCAACGACCTGGATATCGAAACCCTGCGCGCGCTGGAAAACGCCCTGCTGGAGTTCCCGGGCTGCGCGATGGTCATCTCGCACGACCGTTGGTTCCTCGACCGTATCGCGACCCACATCCTAGATTACCAGGATGAAGGTAAGGTTGAGTTCTTCGAAGGTAACTTTACCGAATACGAAGAGTACAAGAAACGCACGCTGGGCGCAGATGCGCTGGAGCCGAAGCGTATTAAGTACAAGCGTATTTCTAAGTAATTACCGTTAAGCGCCGGATGGCGGCGTTACGCCTCATCCGGCCTACGAGGTTAGTGCGACTTGTAGGCCGGATAAGCGCAACGCCATCCGGCATTTACGCTATCTCTGCTCGCCCATCAACTCTTTCACCAACTCCACGCAGCGCAAAAATCGACCGTCATAGTCGGGCTCCTGAACGTGCACAAAATTGATATTGTTTTCCTGCAGCATCTCGACCAGCAGCGACTGAAACGCTTTTCTGTCAACCGAACTGCCGAGACTGCGTAAGCCATCCGCCACCCATGGAGTGTTATTCTCCAGCAGGATCACCAGGTCAAAGCGATACTCGTCAATCAGGGCCTGCACAAACGGGTGTTCACGCCCTTCATACTTTTTGCAGAAGGCCTGAGTGGTAACGAAATCGGTGTCGATAAACGCCACTTTATTGGCATACTTGACAGCAAAATCAATGTATTGGGCTTGTCCCAGGGCGATTTTATCGTAGTCGGAATACTGCAACGCCATCTCATCACCGCCCAAATGGGAGAAGACGTAATCACGCCCATATTCCCACGCACTGGTAGTGTTAAAGATATTGGCGAGCTTGTTCACCAGCGTCGATTTTCCGCTCGACTCTCCGCCGAGGATCGCCACGGTGCGCACGAAAAACGGCTTCACTTCTGTAGGAATATACTCCCAGTAGCGAAACGGGTTCTCACGGATTTGCCCGCCGCTGATGTTCATAAACGTCCGTTTGGGATCCACCAGCACGGTTTCGATCCCCAGATGTTCCAGATACTGCGGGGCATCTGACTCTTCAGAGGTGTAAATCCAGTTAGGCTGGATCCCTTTCTCCTGCATAAACGTTTTGATCCCGTTGCTCCACACATCCCAACCGTGTGGATACGGCTCCATACCCTCTTCGTTGAAGGCGTGAATACGGATATTTTTCTGATACTTAAAGGTTTGCAGCAGCCAGCGTAGACGATCGGGCACCGTGGGCTGTTGCGACATAGCGCTGTCTTCAAACAGGCTGCGATCGCGCGTGTCGTCATACCCCATGATGATATGCAGTTCATCAACCTGACTACACGCGCGCTGGATAAGATAGATATGGCCGGTATGCAGCGGATAAAACTTACCGAATACCACACCGATATTCTTCTGCTGGCGCGGAAACTCCAGCCCGAGAAACCGGTGCAACGCCTCCAGCTTTTGCGCGCTGGGGCTTTTAATTTTGGCATTCAGCAGTTGGCTTAAATATCCCTTGGTCATGCCACTGGCATCTGCCACCTGTTGCAGGGTACAGCCCTTTTGCTTAATGGCGGTTTTCAGATAATCAAATGACACAAGAGCCTCCTGCTGTAAAAATAAACGTAATACCCAATACCGCCGGAAAGACGACGGGTATTTTATTATAGGTCGTCAAACACGCTTAAAGCATCCGTAAGCTTCTTAACGCCAAAGACCTGCATCCCTTCCGGCACTTTTTTCGGCACGTTGGCGGCAGGAACAATCGCCCGACGAAAGCCGTGCTTCGCCGCTTCGGAAATACGCTCCTGGCCGCTGGGTACCGGACGGATTTCGCCCGCCAGTCCCACTTCGCCAAAGACCACTAAGTCCTGCGGCAGCGGTCGGTCGCGCAGGCTGGAAACCATTGCCAGTAGCAGTGCCAGATCGGCGCTGGTTTCGGTAACCTTCACACCGCCGACCACGTTGACGAACACGTCCTGATCCGCCATCTGCAAGCCGCCGTGACGATGCAGCACGGCCAGCAGAATCGCCAGACGGTTCTGCTCCAGACCGACCGCCACACGACGCGGATTCGCCATCATCGAATGGTCGACCAGCGCCTGAATCTCCACCAGCAACGGGCGCGTGCCTTCCCAGACCACCATCACCGAACTGCCGGAGGTGACTTCATCGCCACGGCTTAAGAAGATAGCGGAAGGGTTGCTAACTTCACGCAGCCCCTGTTCGGTCATGGCAAAGACGCCCAACTCATTCACCGCGCCAAAGCGATTTTTATGGCTACGCAGAGTACGAAAACGAGAATCGGCGTCGCCGTCGAGCAGAACCGAGCAGTCAATACAGTGCTCCAGCACCTTTGGACCGGCCAGCGAGCCGTCTTTGGTGACGTGGCCGACCATGACAATCGCCACGCCGCGCGTTTTGGCAAAGCGGGTCAGGTAAGCCGCGGTTTCGCGTACCTGTGCCACGCTGCCCGGCGAAGACTGAATGTCCGCCATGTGCATCACCTGAATGGAGTCGATAACCATCAGCCTCGGCTGTTCTTCTTCGGCAATCAGGCAAATTTGTTCGATACTGGTTTCCGACAGCATGTTCAGATTCGCCGTCGGCAGACCGAGTCGATGCGCGCGCATCGCCACCTGTTGCAAAGACTCTTCGCCGGTGACGTACAGGGTTTTCATCTGCTCAGCGAGCTTGCACAGCGTTTGCAGCAGCAGCGTTGATTTCCCTGCGCCGGGGTTGCCGCCAATCAGGATGGCGCTGCCGGGCACCACACCGCCGCCCAGCACGCGGTCAAACTCTTTAAATCCGGTGGAAAAACGCGGCAACTCTTCAAGGCTGATATCAGACAGCTTCTGCACTTTTGCGATGTCCGCATTTCCGGCATAGCCGCTGAGCCGCTCGTTACGCGCCACCGTTGGTGACGCTGCAAGGCGTACCTCGGTAATGGTGTTCCAGGCCTGACAGGCGCTGCATTGTCCTTGCCAGCGCGGGTAATCGGCCCCGCATTCGTTACAAACAAAGGCGCGTTTTGGAGCTTTGGCCACGTTTTACCTCTTTCGTTAGCGCGTTTACCGGACAGCGTGGGCGCTTATCCGGCCTACGGTCACTTTGCCATCAGGCAATTAAATCATTTCTGGTTCATGCTGCCAGAGAGAATGCAGAACACGCCCATCAGGTCAGCGTGACGGATCGTAATCTCCGTCTTTTCATTCACTTTGGGTTTGGCATGATACGCTATACCCAGTCCAGCCGTTTTGATCATCGGCAGATCGTTGGCGCCATCGCCGATCGCCACCGTCTGCGCCATCGGGATCTCATACTCCTGCGCCAGGCGAGTCAGGGTGTTGGCTTTGTACTGGGCATCGACGATATCGCCGATCACGTTGCCGGTGAATTTACCGTCTATGATCTCCAGCTCGTTTGCCACAGCCGCCGTCAGACGTAGTTTGTTACGCAGATAATCGGCAAAGAAGGTAAAACCGCCGGAGGCAATTGCCACTTTCCAGCCGAGCGTTTCCAGTTTTAACACCAGCTGAGTCAGGCCAGGCATCAGTGGTAGCGTTTCGCGCACCTGGTGCAAAATATTGGCATCAGCGCCCTTCAACGTCGCCACGCGGCTGCGCAAGCTGGCGGTAAAGTCCAGCTCGCCGCGCATCGCGCGTTCGGTAACTTCGGCTACCATTTCGCCGGTTCCCGCCAGTTTGGCAATTTCATCGATACACTCGATCTGGATAGCCGTTGAATCCATGTCCATCACCAGCAAACCCGGCGTGCGCAAATGCGGAATTTTACCCAGTGGCGCAACATCCAGTTTGGCATCATGCGCCAGTTTTGCCGCACGCGGCGTTAACGAGCCCGCCAGACGAATCACCTGATAATCCTCAACGCACCACGCCGCCACGATCACCATCGCCGCACCCAGTTTGCTCTGGTATTGCGTTAACCGTTGTTTATCCAGCCCACGACCGTACAGCAGCCAGCCACTGCGGCCCGCGTGGTAATCCAGCGGCATGACTTCATCACCGCTTAAAGAGAGAGGCAGACCTGGCCACAGAGAAACATCTTCAGGTAGATCGCACCAGGTAATGTTAGGCATTAAAGCTCCTGTAAAATCGTTCGGGTCGGAATCATCAGGGGAAAATAACGCATGAGGCTACCCTGTAACCAGCGCTTCTGGCAACATTAAGTCTCAAATTTTCAGCAGGTGGAATATGGCTCGCACAAAACTGAAATTCCGACTTCATCGTGCAGTGATTGTATTGTCCTGCCTTGCGCTGCTCGTTGCCCTGATGCAGGGCGCGTCCTGGTTTAGTCAAAGCCACCAACAGCAGCGTAATCCGCAGCTCGAAGAGCTGGCGCGCACGCTGGCTCGCCAGGTCTCCTTGAACGTCGCCCCGCTGATGCGTACCGAAACGCCGGATGAAAAGCGCATTAAAGCGGTACTCTCGCAGCTCACGGAAAGTAGCCGTATTCTGGATGCGGGCGTCTACGATGAAAAGGGAGACCTGATTACACGCACCGGTGAGAGCGTCAACGTTCGAGACCGACTGGCGTTGGACGGCAAAAAAGCCGGGGGCTATTTTAACCAGCAGATTGTCGAGCCCATTCAGGGAAGAAATGGTCCGCTGGGCTATCTACGCCTGACGCTGGATACCCACACGCTCGCCACCGAAGCCAAGCAGGTGGATAACACCACCAACATCTTACGCCTAATGCTGCTTCTGTCACTGGCAATTGGCGTGGTGCTCACCCGTACCTTATTGCAAGGCAAGCGCACCCGCTGGCAGCAATCCCCTTTCCTGCTGACCGCCAACAAACCGGTACAGGAAGAAGACAACGAGAAGAAAGAGTAATAACAGAAAGGAAATCGACCATGACGACACTACGCCTGCTTATCTCAGACTCTTACGATCCGTGGTTTAACCTCGCGGTCGAAGAGTGCATTTTTCGCCAGATGCCCGCCACGCAGCGCGTCCTGTTCTTGTGGCGTAACGCCGATACGGTGGTGATTGGCCGGGCGCAAAACCCGTGGAAAGAGTGTAATACCCGCCGTATGGAAGAAGACAACGTGCGGCTCGCCCGTCGCAGCAGCGGCGGCGGCGCGGTGTTCCATGACTTAGGCAATACCTGCTTTACCTTTATGGCCGGTAAACCGGAGTACGACAAAACCATCTCTACCGCTATTGTCCTCCATGCCCTGAACGCGCTGGGCGTAGACGCCGACGCCTCCGGGCGTAACGATCTGGTCGTGAAAACGCCAGACGGCGATCGCAAAATTTCCGGCTCTGCTTATCGGGAAACGAAAGACCGCGGATTCCACCACGGCACGCTGTTGTTGAACGCCGATCTCAGCCGCCTGGCAAACTATCTCAATCCGGATAAAAAGAAACTCGCCGCCAAAGGCATCACCTCGGTTCGCTCACGCGTAGCGAATCTAACGGAGCTGTTGCCGGGCATCACCCATCAACAGGTCTGTCAGGCCATCACGGAAGCCTTTTTTGCCCACTACGGCGAACGTGTCGAAGCGGAAATTATCTCGCCGGACAAAACCCCGGATCTGCCGAACTTTGCCGAAACCTTTGCCCGTCAGAGCAGTTGGGAGTGGAATTTTGGTCAGGCGCCTGCGTTCTCGCACCTTCTGGACGAGCGTTTCACCTGGGGCGGCGTTGAGCTGCATTTCGACGTGGAAAAAGGTCATATCACCCGTACGCAGGTCTTTACCGACAGCCTCAATCCCGCGCCGTTAGAAGCGCTGGCGGGTCGTCTGCAGGGGTGTTTGTACCGTGCGGATATGCTGCAACAGGAGTGCGAAGCGCTGCTGGTTGATTTCCCAGGGCAGGAAAAAGAGTTACGCGAGCTGTCAGCGTGGATTGCCAGTGCAGTGAGCTAAACGCTGGCCTGAAAATGCCGGATGGCGGTCCGGCATACATCGATTGTAGCCCGGTAAGCGCAGCGCTACCGGGCATCACAACACTTACTCTTTATCGCCCAGCAGAACGGATTCCAGTGCGATTTTGATCATGTCGTTGAAGGTCGTCTGACGTTCAGCGGCAGTGGTCTGCTCGTGAGTACGAATATGGTCGGACACGGTGCAGATGGTCAGCGCTTTCGCACCAAACTCAGCCGCAACGCCGTAGATACCCGCCGCTTCCATTTCCACGCCCAGCACGCCGTATTTTTCCATTACGTCGAACATTTCGCCGTCCGGAGAGTAGAACAGGTCAGCGGAGAACAGGTTGCCCACGCGCGCGTCTACGCCCAGTGCTTTTGCCGCATCAACTGCATTACGCACCATGTCGAAGTCAGCGATAGCTGCGAAGTCATGATCTTTAAAACGGATACGGTTTACTTTGGAGTCGGTGCAGGCGCCCATACCGATAACCACGTCACGCAGTTTAACGTCCATACGCACAGCGCCGCAGGAGCCTACGCGAATGATTTTCTTCACGCCAAAATCGGTGATCAGCTCTTTGGTGTAGATAGAGCAGGACGGGATACCCATCCCGTGACCCATAACGGAGATCTTACGGCCTTTGTAAGTACCGGTGAAACCTAACATGCCGCGAACGTTGTTCACTTCACGAACATCTTCGAGGAAAGTTTCAGCAATATGCTTTGCGCGCAGCGGGTCGCCCGGCATCAATACGACGTCAGCGAAATCACCCATTTCTGCATTAATATGTGGAGTTGCCATCTTCAGTTCCCTTTTGATTTATTGTTTTTGTCGGGGGGGTAGCAATGCCTTACCCAACCGACAAAACGAATTCAAATACCCTAAGGATTTCGCGTTGTAGGAAGGCGACGAATTCGGAACCCCCGGGAGCATAGATTACCTATGTGACCGGGGTGAGCGAATGAAGTCAACGCATCTACAGCGCGAAAGACAACGGGTATCACAGCATGTTTTTACCGTAGTCCATCGGCGATGTACCAAAGTAGCTCGCCAGCGTCTGGCCAATATCCGCGAAAGTTTCACGGTGACCTAAAGAGCCTGGTTTCACTTTCGGGCCGTAAACCAGCACCGGAATGTGCTCACGGGTGTGGTCAGTGCCGGTCCAGCTCGGGTCACAGCCGTGGTCAGCGGTCAGGATCAGAATGTCATCTTCACCCACCAGTTCCATCAGTTCAGGCAAACGGCGGTCGAACAGTTCCAGACCTGCAGCGTAACCAGCGATATCGCGACGATGTCCCCAGGAAGAGTCGAAATCAACGAAGTTAGTGAAGACGATGGTCTTATCACCCGCTTCTTTCATCTCTTTGATGGTGGCGTCGAACAGCGCGTCCAGGCCGGTAGCTTTCACTTTTTTGGTGATGCCGCAGTTAGCGTAGATATCCGCGATTTTACCGACGGAAACCACGTGACCGTCTTTCTCGTCGACCAGTTTCTGCAGCACTGTCGGTGCTGGCGGCTCAACGGCCAGATCGTGACGGTTACCGGTACGCTGGAAATTACCCGCTTTATCACCGATAAACGGACGCGCGATAACACGACCGATGTTGTAACCACCTTCGGTCAGTTCTTCACGAGCGATTTCACACAGTTCGTAGAGTTTATCCAGGCCAAAAGTCTCTTCGTGACAGGCAATCTGGAACACGGAGTCTGCGGAAGTATAGAAAATCGGCTTGCCGGTTTTCATATGCTCTTCACCCAGTTGATCCAGGATCACGGTACCGGAAGAGTGACAGTTGCCGAGGTAGCCCGGCAGGTTGGCACGTTTGACCAGTTTATCCAGCAGTTCCTGCGGGAAGCTGTTGTCATGATCGGAGAAATAACCCCAGTCAAACAGAACCGGAACACCCGCGATTTCCCAGTGGCCAGACGGCGTGTCTTTCCCGGAAGAGAGTTCATGCGCCCAGGCGTAGGCACCAATCACTTCCGCGTTACCGTCCATACCAGCAGCAATTTTACCGGTAGAACCTTCGTGAGCTTTCACCAGGCCCAGACGGGTCAGGTTAGGCAGATTCAGTGGACCTTTGCGACCCTTGTCAGCTTCGCCTTTCGCACAGGCTTCTGCAATGTGTCCCATAGTGTCTGAGCCTACGTCGCCAAAGCGATCCGCATCTTCAGTCGCACCAATACCAAAGGAGTCCAGCACCATAATAAATGCACGTTTCATCTTGTTCTCCAACATCTGCGCCGCAAAAAAGCGATCAGATCAGTATACAGTTATTCGGTAATACGACGATAGACTGTCGGTGTAATTTCTGGCGCTTTATCGTCAAGGCTAATTGCCGCTTTGACCGCTTTCGCCGCTTCCTGCCAGCTGGCTTCATCTTTAGCGTGGATCACCGCCAGCGGACGCTGTCCGTCTACGCTGTCGCCCAGACGCGCCATGTCGCTAAAGCCAACGCTGTAATCAATGGTGTCCGAAGCCTGACGACGACCGCCGCCCATGGAAACAACCGCCATTCCCAGCGCACGGGTATCCATAGCGCTGACAAAACCTTCGGTATCAGCATATACCGCTTTGCTGAGCATTGCCGTCGGCAGGTACTTCGCATAATTTTCGACGAAATCGGTCGGGCCTTTCTGCGCCGCAACCATGCGACCAAAAATCTCTGCCGCTTTGCCGTTATCCAGCACCGCCTGCAATTTCGCACGGGCTTCGGCATCGTCTTTCGCCAGATTGCCGGAGATCAGCATTTCCACGCACAGCGCCATCGTGACGTCTAACAGACGTGGATTGCGGTATTCACCTGTCAGGAACTGCACCGCTTCGCGGACTTCAACCGCGTTACCTGCGCTGGATGCCAGTACCTGGTTCATATCGGTTAACAGCGCGGTGGTACGTACACCCGCTCCGTTCGCCACGCCGACAATCGCTTCGGCAAGCGCTTCAGAAAGCTCATAGGTCGGCATAAAGGCGCCGCTGCCTACTTTCACATCCATCACCAGCGCATCCAGCCCTTCCGCCAGCTTTTTCGCCAGGATAGAGCCGGTAATCAGCGGGATGGAATCCACCGTCGCGGTAATATCGCGGGTGGCATAAAAACGTTTGTCCGCCGGTGCGAGCGAGCTGGTTTGCCCAATAATCGCCACACCCACGTCTTTAATAATTTCACGGAAACGCGCATCGTCCGGGAAGATGTCAAACCCTGGGATGGCTTCCAGTTTATCGAGCGTACCGCCGGTATGCCCCAGACCACGTCCGGAGATCATCGGAATATAGCCGCCGCATGCAGCGACCATCGGGCCTAACATCAGTGACGTTACGTCACCCACGCCGCCGGTAGAGTGTTTATCCACAATCGGGCCGTTCAGCTGCAGGCTTTTCCAGTCCAGCACGGTTCCTGAATCACGCATTGCCATGGTCAGCGAAACACGCTCAGGCATTGTCATATCGTGGAAGAAAATGGTCATCGCCAGGGCGGCGATTTGCCCTTCAGAGATGGTGTTGTCGCGAATCCCATTGATAAAGAAACGAATCTCTTCATCGCTCAGCGCATGACCATCACGTTTTTTACGAATAATTTCTTGTGCGAGAAACATGGTAACCCCCGATAAATCAGGTTAAATGCAGCGGAAAACCCACTGCAATGAATGATTACTCTAAACAATTCGAGTCGCAGGAAGCGGCAAGGAAGCTCATCCCCAGGCGCTTACTACAGTAAGTGACTGGGGTGAGGGAGTGCAGCTAACGCACCTGCGGCTTGCAGTATGACGAGTAATTAGTAGCTGCTTGCGCTCTTACCATCGCCGTGACCCAGCGCTTTCAGCAGGCTCGCCAGCAGGCTGGATGCGCCAAAACGATAGTGACGGGAATCGGCCCAGTCAGCGCCAAACAGTTCGTCGGCAATCGCCAGGAACTGCTGTGCATCTTCTGCGGTACGCACGCCGCCTGCCGGTTTGAAACCTACAGTTTTAGAAACGCCCATGTCGCGGATCACTTCCATCATGATGCGTGCGCTTTCCGGCGTCGCATTTACCGGCACTTTACCGGTAGAGGTTTTGATGAAATCAGCACCCGCTTTGATGGAGATTTCAGACGCTTTACGGATAAGACTCTCTTCTTTCAGCTCACCGGTTTCGATGATCACTTTCAGCAGCACGTTTGCCGCCGCACACGCATCTTTACATGCTTTAACCAGATCAAAACCAACCTGCTCGTTACCGGCGATCAGGGCACGGTAAGGGAACACCACGTCAACTTCATCCGCGCCGTAGGCAATCGCCGCGCGGGTTTCAGCCAGCGCAATCTCGATGTCGTCGTTGCCGTGCGGGAAGTTGGTCACGGTTGCAATACGGATGTCCGGAGTGCCTTGCTCTTTCAGCGTTTTACGCGCGATAGGGATGAAACGCGGATAGATGCAAATAGCGGCAGTGTTGCCTACCGGGGTCTTCGCCTGATGACACAGCGCGATCACTTTTTCATTGGTGTCGTCGTCATTCAGGGTGGTCAGGTCCATCAGTTTCAGTGCACGCAGGCTGCTTGCTGTTAAATCGGTCATAACATTCTCCAACGGCATCGCCGTATAAAATTTCACCTTGCGAGTTTGTTAGTATTCTAACATCCGCTCGCTATTACACTTCGATATACATCACAGTTAATGAAAACCACATACAGATTTGCATTACTCTAATGAGATCCACTTCAAATAAATCACCTTTCAAGAAGGGATGCGGTGGCATCAGGCGCATCCGGATCAAAGGTTGTGGCGGCGTTGCTTTCTACAATGGCGTTACACCTTCGGGATAAAAAGGAATCAACGATGCCCACTTCAAGCGAACTCGCGCTGCAACAGCGTTGCCAACAAATCGTGACCAGTCCGGTGCTCAGCCCTGAGCAGAAACGCCACTTCCTGGCGCTGGAGGCTGAAAACGCGCTGCCTTACCCGCAACTACCTGCTGAGGCTCGCCAGGCGCTGGATGACGGGGTGATCTGCGATATGTATGAAGGTCATGCCCCGTTCAAACCGCGCTATGTTTTACCCGACTACGCGCGTTTTCTGGCCAACGGTTCCTCATGGCTGGAACTGGAAGGAGCCAGGGACCTTGATGACGCGTTATCCTTACTCACCATCCTGTATCACCACGTTCCGTCAGTCACCTCGATGCCGGTCTATCTCGGCCAGCTCGACGTTCTGTTGCAACCGTATGTTAGAATTCTAACACAAGATGAGATCGATATTCGAATAAAACGTTTCTGGCGTTATCTCGACAGAACCCTGCCAGACGCATTTATGCATGCCAATATCGGCCCCGCAGATACGCCTGTCACCCGTGCAATTTTACGCGCAGACGCAGAGCTAAAGCAGGTTTCGCCTAATCTGACGTTCATTTATGATCCGCAAATTACACCTGACGACCTGCTGCTCAACGTGGCGCAAAATATCTGCGAGTGCAGTAAGCCGCACATTTCCAACGGCCCCGAAAATGATAAAATTTTCACAAAAGGTCAGTATGGCGTCGTCAGCTGTTACAACTCATTGCCGCTCGCCGGGGGTGGAAGCACGCTGGTCAGGCTCAATCTGAAAGCCATCGCAGAGCGCAGCACCTCTGTCGATGACTTCTTTACGCGCACCCTACCGCACTATTGCCAGCAGCAAATCGCCATCATTGATTCACGATGTGAATTCCTCTATGAAAAATCACATTTCTTTGAGAATAGCTTCCTGGTGCAGGAAGGGTTGATTGATCCCGAACGTTTTGTCCCTATGTTCGGCATGTATGGCCTGGCGGAGGCGGTGAATCTGCTGTGCGACAAGGCGGGGCAGAATGCTCGCTACGGAAAAGACGAGGTCGCCAATCAGCTCGGCTATCGCATCAGCGCCCAACTGGCGGAGTTTGTAGAAAGTACCCCGGTGAAATTTGGCTGGAAGCAGCGCGCAATGCTGCACGCACAGTCAGGGATCAGTTCTGACATCGGCACCACGCCGGGCGCGCGTCTGCCCTACGGCGATGAGCCGGATCCGATCACTCACCTGCAAACCGTCGCGCCGCATCATGCGTATTATCACGCTGGGATCAGCGACATTCTCACGCTGGATGAAACCATCAAGCGCAATCCTCAGGCGTTGGTGCAATTGTGCCTCGGGGCGTTTAAAGCTGGGATGCGTGAGTTTACCGCCAACGTGAGTGGTAACGATCTGGTCCGCGTCACCGGCTATATGGTACGCCTGTCGGATCTGGAAAAATATCGCGCCGAAGGTTCACGCACCAACACCACCTGGCTGGGCGAAGAAGCCGCGCGCAATACCCGCATTCTGGAACGACAACCTCGCGTGATTAGCCATGAACAGCAGATGCGCTTCAGTAAGTAAGATCATTCCTTTCTCCTGCGTCGACGGGCCGGGCAGTCGCCTGGCTCTGTTTCTGCAAGGATGTAACCTGCGCTGTAAAAATTGCCACAATCCGTGGACGATGGGACGCTGCAACGACTGCGGGGAATGTGTCCTGCATTGCCCGCATGAGGCGCTGAGCCTGAGTGCGGGGAAAGTGAGATGGCAATCCGACGTATGTCAGCAGTGCGATACCTGCCTGCACATGTGCCCACAGCAGGCCACGCCGATGGCGCAAACCCTGAGCGTTGATGAAGTGCTGCAGCATATTCGCAAGGCGGTGCTGTTTATTGAAGGAATTACGGTCAGCGGCGGCGAAGCGACCACCCAGTTGCCGTTTATCGTGGCGCTGTTTAACGCGATCAAAACCGATCCGCAGCTGCAACACCTGACCTGCATGGTAGACAGCAACGGCATGCTGAGCGAAACCGGCTGGCAAAAACTACTGCCGGTATGCGACGGCGTAATGCTCGATTTAAAAGCCTGGGATAGCGCGTGTCATCGACAGTTGACAGGCCGCGATAACACGCTGATTAAACAAAGCATTACCTTTTTGTCCGGGCAGGGAAAACTTGCGGAACTGCGCCTGCTGGTTATTCCTGGCCACGTGGATTATCTACAGCATATCGATGCACTGGCGGCGTTTATCAAACGTTCAGGTGATGTACCGGTGCGGCTAAATGCCTTTCATGCGCACGGGGTGTACGGCGAAGCGAAGGACTGGCCGAGCGCCACGCCTGAGGATGTGGAGCAACTGGCGCAAGGATTGCGCGAGCGCGGAGTGGATAATTTGATCTTCCCGGCGCTGTACCTGTAATTGCCGGATGCGACGTATCCATCGTCCGGCAATTAAAAATCAAATAACGCCGTCGTATTGCGATACAGCGCATCAGCGATAACATCCGCAGGTTCCGGGCGCAGCTCGCAGAGGACATCAAAGACTCTGACCACCTGCTCCGGGCGATTCGGCTGTCCCTGAAAGCCGTTGAGCGGCATATCCGGCGCGTCAGTTTCCAGCAGCAGTGAGTCCAGCGGCAGTTGCGCCATTACCTCGCGGGTTTTACTGGCGCGCGGATAGGTAATGGTGCCGCCCACGCCAATTTTGTAGCCCAGTTGCACAAAACGTTCGGCCTGCTGCACGCTCCCGGAAAATCCATGCACCACGCCGGTTCGCGGTAAAGCATGGCGTTTCAGGTGCATCGCCAGCTTGTCATGAGTGCGCCGCGAATGCAGGATCACCGGCAGCTCGTAACGCTTCGCCAGCTTAAGCTGCGCTTCCAGCAGCCGCTCTTGCTTGTCGAATTGCGGATCGTCCCGATAAAGATCCAGCCCAATCTCACCTACCGCCACCAGCTTTTGCGGACGCTTATCCAGCGCCTGCTGCAACTGCTCCAGGCAGTCATCGCTATGTTGCTCAATAACAATGGGATGCAGCCCCAGGGCGGCAAACAATGGAGGGTAATTTTCCGCTAACGCCAGTACACGGGAAAAATTTGCCGCCTGGGTGGCCGGAACGATAATGCTTTGCACGCCGACGTCAGCCGCGCCCTGAATACTGGCAGATTCATCGCCCGTAAACGGCGGAAAATCAAAGTGACAATGCGTATCAATAAAACGATAACTCACGCCAAATCCTCGTTATTAAACGTCGTGTCGTTAGCCTGAGGCGCATTGGTCACCACGGGGGCGTGAGCGTCGTTAGCCACCGGCGCGGGAGGAACCACGACCGGTCCCGGCACCACAATCTTCGGCGTCTGACGAGGCAACGGCGTATTTTTCGCCAGCAGCTTGCCGACGGTTGCCAGGAAGTAACGACCACACAGGCGTCCGGTCTTGTAATCTTCCCGCAGCGCCGGAATACGGCTTCCTAATGCCATGCTATGGAGCGGTTTGGGCGGGTAGATCTCAAAGATACGCAGCTTACCCGGCGGTTTCTCAATAAAACTCTGAATCGCGCGATAGCTGGCTTCATGGTGCTGGACCAGATTCAGCAGCGGTTGCAGGCTGCTTTCGCCCAGCCAGCGTTCCATACGCTTGAACCACTGCGGGGTGTAATACATTTGCGAAGGCACGGTGCGGATAACCACCAGCGTTTTTGCCCCCTGCTTCGCCGCTTCCTGCACGGGAATGGCGTCGCTGACTCCCCCATCGAGATAATTCACACCATCCAGCGCAACCCCTGCGCGGTAGAACCCGGGAATCGCGCTGGAGGCACGAATAAGATCGAGCCAGTTTTGCCGGTTCGGCGAAAAATAGCCTGGCGTGTAGTCATCGCCCCGACAGGCGCACATATAAAACGATTTCCCTGCGGCAAACAGGCGCTCGGCGTTATCCATCGCCAGCGGCATCTGGGACGCGGTCGAATCCACCAGCCAATCGAGATCGATTAAGTTTCCCCCGCGCACAAAGCGCACCGGGTCAAAAAATTCACGTCGGGTAGTGTAACGCATGATGACTTTACGACCGTAACCCGGCTGGTTACAAAGATAGGCTGAAAGGTTTTGCGCACCAGCGGAGGTCCCGTAGAAGAGATCAAAAGGATTGAACTGCGCGCGCATGAATTCATCCAGTACGCCAGCGGTGAAGATGCCTCTTTGTCCGCCGCCCTCACACACCAGCGCCATACTGCCTGGTTGAAACGGACGTAACGATAACGGCGCAATATTGCCGAGCGTGACGGGTATTCTCTGCCCCACCTCTGCCTTCCTGTTGTTTTTGTAATAGAACAACAAAGTAACGCAAATTGCCTGATGCTAAAACCGTAAAAGCCAGTCCGGTGGACTGGCTTAGTAGCAAGTTATCTTTACGGTTAATCCCCAAAATAATTCGAGTCACAAGAAGGCGGCAAGGGCGTAAATCCCGATCTGCTTACTCTGGTAAGTGATACGGGCGAGCACGCGTAGCCAGCGCACCTTTAACTTGAAGAATAAAGGGGATGTCGCTAGGGCCGTTTACGACCTGTAAACAGGCTGACCAGAAACAGAATGATCCCCACCACAAAAACAATTTTCGCTGCGCCAGCAGCGGTACCCGCCAGTCCACCAAAACCCAGTGCAGCGGCAATTAACGCGATAACCAGAAATATGATGCCCCATCGAAACATGCGCTTCTCCTTTACCATAGTTAATGTCACCGCTTGATATGAGCACTCAGGCTGCCCATCGGCGATATTTTCAGTGTGGTGCACAACACGCCTCCCGACAAACGTCGGGAGGACGAATTAAGTCTAATTAGTGAGTTTTAAGATCGTTTTTGACGCTTTTCACGCCATCAATCGCTTTGGCGATGCTCTCAGCACGATCGCTTTGAGCCTGTGATTCAACGGTTCCTGAAAGCTGTACCACGCCATCGGTGGTTTCAACTTTCACTTTGCGGGAAGGGACAATATCATCGGCCAGCAGCTTGGCTTTTACCTCACTGGTGATTGCCGTATCGCCCGCATAGCCTTTTACAGAAGTGTCTTTGCTATCACGTACGTGCAGTTTGTCGCTAACGGAGGTCACACCCTCAACGCCTTTGGCGACTTTAACTGCCTCTTCGGCCTGTGCCTGGCTTTCAACAAACCCGCTTAGCGTCACCACCTTCTGGTCGGTTTTAACGGAAATGTCGGTGCTCTTAATGCTATCGTGATCCACCAGCGCGGCTTTTACTTTCGCAGTGATGGTGCTGTCATCCATGAAATTACCGACTTTGTTCATGGAGCTATCGACTTTCTGCCCCGCACTTTCGACGCCGGATTGCGTTTTATCCGTCGTGGAGTTTTCTGCATAAGCAGAACCCGTTGCAACAGCGGAGGTCAGCATCACGGCCAGCAGCGTTTTAGAAATCTTAAGTCCTGTCATTGTCATCGATGTATTCCTGTATGTTTGCTAAAAGCTGCGCTCTGCCGTAAAACGGCTTGAGCCAGCAACTAATCTTGTAAATGGAATAAATATCAGCAATAGAAGCTGCAACAGGCAGCCTAAAAAGCATTTAACGCCGACATTTATGTCATCACATTGTTAAATATAGTTCAGGATTTCGTGATCGCAGTCCAGATTGACTAAAAAACGTGCAAACAAAAGAAAAACGAGAGGTTTTAAGAACATTCCGCAAGGGATTTAAAAGACAGGAAAAGTTGTAGGGCACGGCGGATACCGTGCCCTGAAGGTCGATTAGTGTTCGCGCGTTTTGCGGAACTGAACGTCAGGGTAACGTTCCTGGGTGAGATTCAGGTTAACCATGGTCGGCGCGATATAAGTGAGGTTATCGCCGCCATCCAGCGCCAGCTGAATTTCGTTTTTACGCTTGAATTCTTCGAATTTCTTCGCGTCAGAACACTCTACCCAGCGTGCTGTCGCTACGTTGACCGACTCATAAATCGCTTCAACGTTGTATTCGCTCTTCAGTCGTGAAACCACCACGTCGAACTGCAGCACACCAACAGCGCCCACGATCAGATCGTTATTAGCGATCGGACGGAAAACCTGCACTGCGCCCTCTTCGGACAGCTGAACCAGCCCTTTCAGCAGCTGTTTCTGCTTCAACGGATCCTTCAGACGAATGCGACGGAACAGCTCCGGCGCGAAGTTCGGAATACCGGTGAACTTCATCATTTCGCCTTGGGTAAAGGTATCGCCAATCTGGATAGTGCCGTGGTTGTGCAGACCCAGAATATCGCCCGGATACGCTTCTTCCACGTGAGAACGGTCACCGGCCATAAAAGTCAGCGCATCGGAGATAACCACGTCTTTACCAATGCGCACCTGGCGCATTTTCATACCTTTCTCGTACTTGCCGGACACCACGCGCATAAACGCCACGCGGTCACGGTGTTTCGGGTCCATGTTGGCCTGAATTTTAAACACGAAGCCGGTGAACTTCTCTTCTGAGGCTTCAACGACGCGGGTGTCGGTTTTACGCGGCATCGGCGCAGGCGCCCACTCCACTAAGCCATCCAGCATATGATCAACGCCGAAGTTACCGAGCGCGGTACCGAAGAATACCGGGGTGATTTCGCCCGCGAGGAACAGCTCATGGTCGAACTCGTTAGACGCGCCCTGCACCAGCTCCAGCTCGTCGCGCAGCTGCTGCGCCAGGTCTTCCCCCACGGCGGCATCGAGTTCCGGGTTGTTCAGACCTTTAACAATGCGCACTTCCTGAATGGTGTGGCCTTTACCCGTCTGGTACAGGTAAGTTTCGTCTTTATATAGGTGATAGACGCCTTTGAACAACTTACCGCAGCCAATCGGCCAGGTGATCGGCGCACAGCCGATTTTCAGTTCATTCTCGACTTCATCCAGCAGCTCCATCGGATCGCGGATGTCACGGTCGAGTTTGTTCATAAAGGTCAGGATCGGGGTATCACGCAGACGGGTAACTTCCATCAGCTTACGGGTCCGGTCTTCAACACCTTTTGCGGCGTCGATGACCATCAGGCAGCAGTCCACCGCCGTCAGAGTACGGTATGTATCTTCAGAGAAGTCTTCGTGCCCTGGGGTGTCCAGCAGGTTTACCAGGCAGTCATGATATGGAAACTGCATCACAGAGGTGGTAATGGAGATACCACGCTGTTTTTCCATTTCCATCCAGTCAGATTTCGCATGCTGGCTGGAGCCACGGCCTTTTACCGTACCGGCGGTCTGAATCGCCTGTCCGAATAACAGTACCTTTTCAGTAATTGTCGTTTTACCGGCATCCGGGTGAGAAATAATGGCAAAAGTGCGGCGTTTGGCCACCTCTTGCAAATAAGGAGACAACGTCATAGTCAAATCTTCTTAGGTAAGCACGGCAACAGGCCGTGCAAGTTGAATACGAAAAATTGCGGCTATTTTACCCATCAACGGGGGGGAGGCAATCAGTGTTTACACAGGAGCCGCTCCAGTTCGCTTAATGACGCTACAGTCCAGGTCGGCTGAATGCCCGCTGGCTGCTCGCGGTGGTGCGTATTTAGCCAGCAGGTGGATAGCCCGGCGTTAATGCCGCCAAGAATATCGGACTCTGCGGTGTCGCCCACCATCAGTACGCGAGAACGCTCAGGATTGCCCGCCTGCTCCAGCGCATGGTCAAAAATACGGGGATCGGGTTTTGCCACGCCAACCTGCTCAGAAATCACCAGCAGGTCAAAATAGTCGCGCAGCCCCGTCCGCTCAAGGCGGATTTGCTGCAACGCCGTAAAGCCGTTAGTAATAATACCGATTTTTGTTTTATCACGAATCGCATTGAGCAGAGAAACCGCCCCTGGCAACGGCGAGCAAATCTCCGCCATCGCATTGATAAAGGCGTCATTAAGCTGGCCTGGCTCAACCTTCAGGCGTTCAGCCCAGCTCTGAAAACGAGCGTGCTGGAGTTGTAATGAGGTAATCGCACCGTTTTGATAATCCACCCACAGCGGTTTATTTACGGCCTGGTAGTCCTGAAAATCCTCAGCGGTAAAGGTAATGCTATAGTCGAGAAACATCCGCTGTAAGCCGGTAAACGAGTCAAACGTAAACAGCGTTTCGTCGGCATCAAAGAAAATCCAGTCCCACTTCTTCATCATTACACCTTGTCTTACATGCTGATTGGCAATGCCATTATAATGGCGTCTTCATGACCATCGGCCGTCGGATAGTAATTGCGCCGGATTGTCGCCTCGTTAAAGCCCAGGCTTTCGTACAGCGCGATAGCGGCAGCATTTGAGGCGCGCACTTCAAGCCACAGTGTCAAAATGCCACGCTTTTCCAGCTCATCGATCAGGTATTCCAGTAGCTCACGCCCCAGGCCCCGGCGCTGAAAGTCAGGATCGACGGCAATATTGAACAGCGTAGCTTCATCCAGCACGACCTGTGTAATCGCAAAGGCGGCCATTACGTCGTCAACCCTCAACTGAAAATTGAGGTAGCGATCGCCCTGGTTGCTGGCAAATGTTTTTTCACTCCACGGAAAAGCGTGAGCGCGTTTTTCAATCTGAAATGCTGCAGGTAAATCAGTCGGTTCGAGGGAAGAAATCGTGTTCATATGCGCAGATTTGTTGCCATAACGCGGCGCGGGCCGCGGGGTTTTCCCGTAATTCATTAAACGCAGGACTCTCGACCTGAGCGCCCTCCAGCAGCAGCGGCTCTTCGGTTCCCAGCCGCCAGCTATTACAGCGACTGCCCTGCGGCAGCATGGCGACACGGTCAGGCGTCAGTTGTAAAACCTGATCC
Organism: Citrobacter sp. RHBSTW-01044; assembly: GCF_013781945.1. Classification (NCBI taxonomy): domain Bacteria; kingdom Pseudomonadati; phylum Pseudomonadota; class Gammaproteobacteria; order Enterobacterales; family Enterobacteriaceae; genus Citrobacter; species Citrobacter sp. RHBSTW-01044. The sequence continues at coordinate 4,196,721 of NZ_CP056180.1, forward strand.
GGGCTGACGGTTAATGCGCGTAAAATATCGCTCATCAACGGTTCGGTTAGTGCGGGTAATTGTGCAGCAACCATCACCAAACGGACGTGCGCAGGAATTGAAATCGCGATCTCGCCCTGCAGTGCGCCGGGACGACGCAATGACCACTGCGTAATGCCCAGTTGCTGTAACTGCCAGTCTCGTCGGGATGTCATAGCGAAACACTCCTGTCTATCAGGGGCGCAAATATAGCAAATTTGTCGAATCCGTGCCATCAAACAACTATAATCCCCCGCTGTACAATTTAAGGAGCACTCCATGTCTGCTTTTACCCCGGCAAGTGAAGTCTTGCTGCGCCACAGTGATGATTTCGAACAAAGCCGTATTCTGTTTGCCGGTGATTTGCAGGATGACCTGCCTGCCCATTTTGAATGCGCCGCCAGCCGTGCGCACACTCAGCAGCTTCACCACTGGCAGGTGCTTAACCGCCAGATGGGCGACAACGTTCGCTTTAGCCTCGTCGCCCAGGCCGATGACGTTGCCGATAGCGATACGCTGATCTACTACTGGCCGAAGAATAAGCCGGAAGCCCAGTTCCAGTTGATGAACATTCTGTCACTGTTACCGGTGGGCACCGATATTTTTGTTGTTGGTGAGAACCGCAGCGGCGTACGTAGCGCAGAGCAGATGCTGGCCGAATACGCACCGCTGAACAAAGTCGACAGCGCGCGTCGCTGTGGCCTGTACCATGGTCGTCTGGAAAAACAGCCGGTCTTTGATGCAGAAAAATACTGGGATGAATACCAGACCGAAGATCTGACCATCAAAACGCTGCCGGGCGTATTCAGCCGTGACGGTCTGGATGTTGGCAGCCAACTGCTGCTCTCCACGCTGACGCCGCACACCAAAGGCAAAGTTCTGGATGTCGGCTGCGGTGCAGGTGTACTCTCCGTCGCCTTAGCCAGCCACTCGCCAAAAGTGCGCTTAACCCTGTGCGATGTTAGTGCCGCCGCCGTTGAAGCCAGCCGCGCAACGCTTGCTGCCAACGGTATTGAAGGAGACGTAATCGCCAGTAACGTCTTTTCTGACGTGACGGGTCGCTTTGATATGATCATCTCCAACCCACCGTTCCACGACGGGATGCAGACCAGCCTCGATGCCGCGCAAACGCTGATTCGTGGTGCAGTGCGCCACCTCAACAGCGGCGGTGAACTGCGTATCGTGGCGAACGCCTTTCTGCCTTATCCGAAGGTACTGGATGAAGTGTTTGGCTTCCACGAAGTTATCGCGCAGACCGGTCGCTTCAAGGTCTATCGCACCATCATGACGCGTCAGGCGAAGAAGTAGAACGGCCATCCCATGCCGGATAAGGTGCCTGCACCGCCATCCGGTAGGGTTTGCTAAATGCGGGGTGGCACTTCGTGTACACGGCCTGCGTTTAGCGCCCATTTTTACATCAATTAAGCGCGTCCTGGGCAATTAACTATTGACGAAAAGTTGAAAACCACTAGAATGCGCCTCCGTGGTAACGATACTTTTTTGAGTGTCGATGGTATGCGAAGGTGGCGGAATTGGTAGACGCGCTAGCTTCAGGTGTTAGTGTCCTTTCGGACGTGGGGGTTCAAGTCCCCCCCCTCGCACCATAATCCACGTTGATATTGCTCGCACTGGGCGAAGGTGGCGGAATTGGTAGACGCGCTAGCTTCAGGTGTTAGTGTCCTTAGGATGTGGGGGTTCGAGTCCCCCCCCTCGCACCAACGAGGCGATATCAAAAAATAAGATGACTGTGCGAAGGTGGCGGAATTGGTAGACGCGCTAGCTTCAGGTGTTAGTGTCCTTAGGATGTGGGGGTTCGAGTCCCCCCCCTCGCACCAATTATCTTATTTCCCTCTCGATTTTCTTCCCTGTTTTGTTCATCCCTGATTCCCGTTCATCATCACCAGAACAATGCCGCCGATCAGCGCCGCACATGAAGGCAACAGGACAAAATGCCGCAAACGCTTGTGGTACAGCATGAGTGAAGTCAACAGTAATCCTAATACAATCATCGCCTTCCATACGTAGACCGACAGGTCGCTAAATGCCATCCCGGCAATCAGTATTCCCGGCAGCAGAACACCCCATCCACTGCCCAGCGTACGTTGCAACATGGTACCACCTATGACATTGATAATGATAACCAATATCATATGATAAATTTTCTCATTTGTCAGCTGGGAGGCACTATCAATTATATGAGTTTTACTTAACGATTGATGACATGAATAATTTAAGGTGATAAATTGCTCGCTGGTTAGCTTTTCAACTAAAAACAATAAAAACCTCTGCGAATGATACCCCGTTCGTTATTTGTTTTATTTACCAACACACCTTCGTACATTGCAGATAACTAACAATATTTACCTATGACAGTACAATCCTGGCGAGCTCTGCGCACCAAAAAATACCAACTCTCTTTACGATTGTTTCTGCTGCTCAACGCAGTCTCCGCACTGTTTACGCTTTTTTTTCCCCTGTTTGCCGTCAAAGCGTTGTCAGTACCGGCATTGCTGATTCTCGTGATGAGTACATTGTTGCTGGCATGGCATAGGAAATATGTGGATAAAAGAATTAATCTTCCTTTTATTTCAATCGTTTTTGGTTTGCTATGGGCATTACATATTTTCCTGAAATATAACGCTCTGGGTCATAATGATTATTATTTTCTATTAATCGCGCTTCTCAGCGTGCTGTTTATTGGTTCTATCGCTTTTGCCAATAATATCATCGCGTTTACGCTTCACTCATTGCCTTCCGTCGCCGTCTGTTTATGGCTGAATGGCAGCGAGCATGGTTTGCGAATTATCTATTTTATGGCGCTGCCCATGGCCGGGATCGCCATCCAGCATGTGATACAAAAGCGCTACGATGGCTTCGCCCAGCAGCTGATGTATAAACTGCTGGAAGAACGGGAAACCCTGAACGGACTCAGCATGCTCGACCCGCTAACCGGTTTGTACAATCGTCGGGGGCTACAACACCGACTCGATACGCTGTTGGCCTTGAGCAACGCGAAGCACTACGTCTTGCTGCTGGATATCGACCACTTCAAAGCCTATAACGATCACTACGGTCATATGATGGGAGATCAGGCGCTGATCCGCGTCTCTGCCGCGATTCGTGACTCCGTGCGCTCCCGGGACGTGGTGGCGCGCTTTGGTGGGGAAGAGTTTATGGTTTTGCTGACCGCGGTCGATCCCCAGCAGGCCCAGGCTGCCGCCGAACGTATTCGCCAGAAGGTGTACGACCTTAAAATTCCTCACATGTTTAACGAGAGCGTGGCAACCAACGTAACCGTGAGTATTGGTATTGCGCCTCTGGTCGAGCAGGATATTGATGCCGCTGTTGCCCGAGCGGATAAAGCCCTTTATGAGGCCAAGAGCCTTGGGCGCAACAGTACGCTGGTTAGCGATGACCTGCGGGTAAACTGCCCTTCTGCCTGAGCTATCTGTGCGGTGTCTCCCGGGATGGCGACAAAGATCTTGCCATCGCTCAATGTCAATTATAGGATTAGCAATCATTATCATTAAGATTAACATCCTTATATCGACATGGCTTATCGTTCCGCACCGATCGTTGAAGATGTCATCTGGCGTAGCCCTCTGCCTGCAAAGATGCCCTCGCTGGCTGCTGCCGTACGCGCAACGATAGCCAACACCCGTGAGCACCTGCTGGACTTCATTCGTCTTGACGAAACGCCCGTGCCAGGTGCGATGACGCTACATGAATGGACGCAATCAACGACGCTAAGTTCATTGCTGGCTGTCTATTCAGACCATATTTATCGCAATCAGCCCACGCTGCCACGCGAAAATAAGCCGCTGATTTCTCTCTGGGCGCAGTGGTATATCGGCCTGATGATGCCTCCGCTCATGGTGGCCCTGCTGACGCAAAAAGAGGCCATCGACGTCTCTCCTGAACACATGCACGTAGAATTCCACGAAACAGGCCGTGCTGCCTGCTTCTGGATCGACGTGCATCAGGATCACCAGGTCACGGCCCAGTCTCCTCAGCAACGCATGGAAACGCTGATTCTCTCGGCGCTGACGCCGGTTGTGCAGGCGCTGGAAGCGACAGGCGAGATCAATGCGAAGCTTATCTGGAGCAACACCGGATATTTAATTCACTGGTATTTAACGGAAATGAAGCCGTTATTAGGTGAAGAACTGCTGACCACACTGCGCCAGACCTGTTTTTTTGAGAAGCAACTCTCCTGCGGTCAGGATAATCCCCTGTGGCGTACCGTTGTTCCGCGCGAGGGACTGTTAGTGCGCAGAACCTGCTGCCAGCGCTATCGCCTGCCCGATGTCCAGCAATGCGGTGACTGCACGCTGAAGTAAGCGAGGAGCCGTAGCCCCTCGCCCGTCAGTTATGCAACCTGCTGATTTTCTTCTTCTATACGCTGTGCTTCTTCTTTTTCCTGCGCTAATAGCTGCTTTTCGTAAACCTTAAAGAATGGGAAGTAGATGACGGCAGACACCAGTGCCAGCAGGACAACCAGAATGGCCGCACGATAATCCCAGCCTAACGCCCATGCCGCGCCAACCGGTGCCGGGGCCGTCCAGGGAACCACTGAAATCACCCGCCCAATTAAATCCAGCTTCATCGCCGCCCAGGCCAGCACTGCGTTCACCATCGGGGCCAGCAGGAAGGGAATAAAGAACACTGGGTTCATGACAATCGGCGTACCGAAAATCACCGGTTCGTTAATATTAAAAATGCTCGGGACAACGCTCAAACGCCCGATCGATCGCAGATGGGCCGAGCGGCTACGCAGATAGCAAATCACCAGCCCCATCGTCGCGCCGGAACCTCCAACCACAATAAAGAACGTCCAGAACGCTTCCATAAAGATATGCGGTAAAGGCGCGCCCTGCGCCAGCGCCGACTGGTTCATCCCGAGATTGGTGAGCCAGAACATTTGCAGCATTCCCGACACAATTGCCGCGCCATGAATACCCGCAAACCACAGCAGATGGCCGATCAGCACCGCCAGCAGTATCGCTGGCAGAGAATCCGCTGCAGACACCAGTGGTTTAAAGATGGCCATGATGGCCTGCGGGATCAGCATGTCAAACTGCGACTGAATCACCAGACTCAGCGGGTACAGCGTCAGTACCACCACCAGCACAGGGATCAGCAGATCGAAGGAGTTTTTGATCATCGGCGGCACCTGATCGGGTAAACGAATGCCGATGTTGTGCGCCTTCAGGAAGCGCATCATTTCAACGCAGTAAATAGCCACCAGGATGGCAGTGAAAATCCCCGTACCGCCCAGGCTATCAACCGGCATCGTGCCTTTGGTTTTCGGTGCAGCAATCAGCAAAAAAGCCATGATCGATAGCATCGCGCACATGAAGGGATCTAGCTGATGCGACTTCACATAGTGCTTGCCCAGGTTATAAGCGATAGCCGCACATATGTAGACTGACATGATCCCCATCGTCATATCAAACGGTGTGAGGATTTGGCCTTCAAACTGTTTCGCCATATCCAGCCACGCACGTGCAAACCCCCAGGTGGTATCCGGAGAGAAAGGTGGATAGGCGAAAACCAGCAGAAACGAGCCTACAATCATAAAGGGCATCGCCGAAATAAACCCATCACGGATAGCCATCACATGACGTTGTGAAGAGATGCGCCCGGCAACAGGGCTGACGTAATTTTCAACGAAGCGGAAAATCACATTAAACACAGCATGATTAGTTGACATAGCCGTTCTCCCGTTGTGCAAAACCCTGCAACCGTGCTGGTATCAACACCACCACGTAAAGCCCCTTACTGCTTTTCGCAACCGTGCCAGGAGGAACGCCAGCGCTACTGCATTTTGAGTTCAGTTTCATAGATGGCTCTTATTATGTAATACAGAGGAAGTGACAACTTCAGTATTAATCGCCATTTGAGCATTCTGCAACCGGTTACTGTAACCGGTTTCTTTGATTGTGAAGACGATCGAAAAACTGCCAATGTTGCCATGTTGTTACATTAAAATATTTACAGCGAGCTTGCCCCTATGACAAATTACGCCATGCGGTTTTCTGCTGGATGGAGCTGCCTGTAGGCGATTTGGAGAGAAGAATGAGTTTGCAATCAGTACGCCAATTTTTAGCGCAATATGCACCAGATATTGAGATTATCGAATTAGATCAGAGCACAGCTACCGTCGATCTGGCAGCGAAAGCCCATAACGTCGAACCAGGCCAGATCGCGAAAACGCTTTCGCTGAAGGTCAAGAACGACATTATTCTGGTCGTCGCCAAAGGTGATGCCCGACTGGATAACAAAAAGCTAAAGAGCACTTTCGGTGCCAAAGCCCGTATGTTGAGTAGCGATGAAGTAGTGAACGCGACGGGCCATCCCGTTGGCGGTGTTTGCCCTTTCGGACTGGAAACGCCGATTTCGGTATACTGCGACGTTTCGTTGAAGCATTACGCTGAAGTGCTTCCCGCCGCAGGCGCCATCCACAGCGCCGTTCGTATCACGCCAGAAAGGATGGCTGAGCTGACTTCCGCCACCTGGGTGGATGTGTGTCAGGGATGATTCACGTTCCGTGCCGATAACGAAACCCGGCACGAAACGATCTAACATTACCCGCTAAGAAGCCGCCTGTAGAAAAGGTGCAGGTTCACCTGCACGCAGGTACAGCAGGATATCTGCAGCATCCAGCAGTCCGGCATCTGAGCTCACGCCCAGCTTGGACATCACATTAAATTTATGTGCCCGAATGGTTTTAATATTCCGCTCTAACTGAGCAGCGATCTGCGGCATTGAATAGCCATTCGACATAAAGCGCAGTATTTCTCGTTCTGTTGGACTGAGCATACGGCTTTGATTGATATACCAATGGTTTTTAGAACCTTCGGTTCCCCGGTTGGGACCGTTCAATACCGTAAATAACGCGTCCTGCAGTACCGTTAATGAAGAAGATTTGCTCACAACGCCATCTAACGGCAACGGTGACAAAGAGCCGATTAATCGCGCTTCAGCGTCATCATCAGCAATCACCACCCGGCGAATACGCGGAAAATTTACCGCCAATTCCGTCAGATAAGCTAACCCGGCCCTGCGATCGGTTCTGATTGCAGAGAGGGAGAAAATAACCGCCGAAAACGACGTTTTTAACATCGCCTGACTAAATGCAGGCTGGCTCGAAAAGATATGAAGTTCGTATTGGTTATCCGGCATGGTATTAAACAGGCTCTTAATACCGACGCTACTCATCGCGCACTTCTCTACCAGCGCAACGTTTCTTTTGATGCTTCGGCTTTCCATTCCGTGGTTTCTCCATAAACTGAAGGTAAATTCAATTCTCGCGATCCTTGAGAACTGTTTATCCAGGCGTACATTTCTGCATTGCTATGTATCGACAAGCGACGCATAGCGCTGTTCTTTTGGGCGCTGATCGTTTTATTGCTTTTCTTCAGCAATGTCGCAATCTGATTAATTCCCCAACCTTTTCCCAGGAGTCTCAGCACTTTCCTCTCCGAGAGGGTAAGTACAATTGAGCGGGCGCTATGGTCTGCTAATTCTGGCATCACGGGCGGAGAGAGCAGCGACTTGCTAATTCTCTCGGCACGGCTATTTCCTGCGTGAATAACATTCACCAAACTTTCAATCGTCTCGGCATCAGATAACAGCGAACTGACAGGACACATCAGCAATTCAATGGCCAGCGGATAAAAAACACGAGAAACGAGAAATACCCAGTGAATATCGCGGTATTGAGATAATAAAGAATAATACTGTTCGCAGACTGAACGTGGATGATTACAGTCTCCGGATAAATCAGCAATCACCAAATCGGCACAACGCAGCTGCAGCAACGTCAATTCTTCGACGGAGCGGCAGTAGGTAAGTTCATAATCAGCGAACTGCCCCTGCATTACACCTTTAAGTCCGGTTTGTACGATCGGTAATTTACTAATAATAATTGCGTTTTTGCAGCGTCCTGGCAACATATCTCCTCCACACTCACCAGTCCGTATTCGCACTTATTAAAAATCCCCTGATAAATTAAAAGTATTAATTAACAGGAAACCCTAAAAAATAGACGAGGTGAATTGTTTATCCTTGGCTTTTATTTATAAACAAAGTTATACCGCTACAATCCCAGTAGCATCAAACTATTGAACCATCATGCCAATAATTACTCATGAATACACTCTTTGTACAATTAAAAGAACTACAATAGATCGTTAGCGTTGCTTACGTATTTTCCATCCTGATAAATAACATTACATTTTCATAAGCGCTGTCTTTATTGATAAGCAAGTGAGGTGTGCAAACGCATCAGACGTACGATCTGCATCTTTTTTCGACGCAAAGATTGATCTTAGCCAGAGCCAACAGGATCATGCTTCATGATAAAAAGAAGACATCCGCCACGCAAAGAGATCCTTTTCAGTCAGAGCGAGTCATGCAAACAGAGCAGTCGTCACAGCGAACGGTTACACGGTTATGTATTCAATGCGGTCTTTTTTTACTTCAGCATGGGGCAGAAAGTGCGCTGGTTGACGAGCTATCCACCCGCCTCGGGCTGGCGCTTGGCATGGATAGCGTAGAAAGCGCTATCTCCTCTAACGCCATCGTCCTGACCACCATTAAAGACGGGCAGTGCCTGACTTCAACGCGAAAAAATCAGGATCGCGGAATTAACATGCACGTCGTGACGGAGGTGCAGCACATCGTTATTCTGGCGGAACACAAACTGCTGGATGTTAAAGGCGTTGAGAAACGCTTTAGCCAGATTAAGCCGCTGCGCTATCCAAGATGGTTGGTCGCCTTTATGGTCGGCTTGTCCTGCGCCTGCTTTTGTAAACTCAATAATGGCGGATGGGATGGCGCGGTGATCACCTTTTTCGCCAGTATGGTGGCGATGTATATTCGCCAGATTCTGGCGTCCCGGCATTTGCACCCGCAAATCAACTTCTGCATTACTGCGTTTGTGGCAACCTCGATTTCTGGTCTGCTGCTGACGTTGCCGACGTTTAACCACACTCCAACCATCGCCATGGCCGCCAGCGTGCTGCTGTTGGTTCCGGGTTTTCCGTTGATCAACTCCGTCGCGGATATGTTTAAGGGACACATTAATACTGGGCTCGCTCGCTGGGCTATTGCCAGTCTGCTGACGCTGGCGACCTGCATTGGCGTAGTCATGTCGATGACCTTATGGGGGCTGCGCGGATGGGCGTGATCGATTTCATTTTGGCGCTAATGCAGGACATGATCCTGTCGGCAATACCTGCGCTTGGTTTTGCCATGGTATTTAACGTACCACATCGGGCGCTCCCCTGGTGCGCGTTACTCGGCGCACTCGGCCACGGTTCACGAATGGTGATGATGAGCGCAGGATTTAATATCGAATGGTCAACCTTTATGGCGTCGCTACTGGTGGGCTGCATTGGGATCCAGTGGTCACGCTGGTATCTGGCGCATCCGAAAGTCTTCACCGTTGCGGCAGTAATCCCCATGTTCCCTGGGATCTCTGCCTATACCGCCATGATCTCGGCGGTAAAAATCGGCCATTTTGGTTACAGCGAAGCGCTGATGATCACGCTGTTGACCAATTTCCTGAAAGCCTCATCGATTGTCGGAGCGCTCTCCATCGGGCTATCCGTACCGGGATTATGGCTGTATCGCAAACGCCCGCGCGTTTAGCGGCACGCTTTGTTAGCCCTCGCAGAGAGGGGAATCGTCCCCTCATCTGCTGCTCTCCTTCTTCTCTGTGTTACTATAAAAGCAGTCCCCTTCTCGGTTGTTGTTCAGTATTGAGAAACATTATGCCCAGCAAAATTTTGACGCCGGACGTCACTAGCATTGACGCCTTACTACACGATCACCACACGGTGCTGGCCAGGTCTGCGGGCGGCGCCGTAGCCGTATTCGCCAATAACGCGCCAGCATTTTACGCGGTGACGCCTGCACGACTGGCCGAGTTGTTAGCGCTTGAAGAGAAGCTGTCACGCCCGGGAAGCGATGTGACGCTGGATGCACAATTTTATGAAGAGCCGCAAACCGCTCCTGTTGTCGTGCCAATGGGGAAATTTGCGATGTACGCTGACTGGCAGCCCGATGCCGACTTTCAGCGCCAGGCCGCCCTGTGGGGCGTGGCGTTAAGAGAACCGGTCACCGCCGAGGAACTGGCCTCATTTGTCGCCTACTGGCAGGCCGAAGGCAAAGTCTTTCACCATATTCAGTGGCAGCAAAAACTGGCACGCAGCATCCAGATTGGCCGGGCCAGCAATGGCGGAATGCCGAAGCGCGATGTGAACAGTGTCAGCGAGCCTGACAACCATATTCCACCGGGTTTTAGAGGATAACGATGAAAAACGTTGGCGACCTGATGAAACGTCTGCAAAAAATGATGCCGGCTAATGTCGAGCCAGCCTTTAAAACGGGCGAGGAGCTGCTGGCATGGCAAAAAGAGCAAGGTGAAATTCGCGCCGCAGCGCTGGCCCGTGAAAACCGGGCCATGAAAATGCAGCGCACATTCAACCGTTCCGGTATTCGTCCACTGCATCAGAACTGTTCGTTCGATAACTATCGGGTGGAATGCGAAGGTCAGATGAACGCCCTGAGCAAAGCTCGCCAGTACGTTGAAGAGTTTGACGGCAACATCGCCAGCTTTATTTTCTCTGGCAAGCCCGGCACCGGCAAAAACCATCTGGCCGCCGCTATCTGCAACGAACTGCTGCTGCGCGGCAAGTCGGTGCTGATTATCACCGTTGCGGACATTATGTCAGCCATGAAAGATACCTTCAGCAACCGTGAAACCAGCGAAGAACAGCTACTCAACGATCTCAGCAATGTCGATTTGCTGGTGATCGACGAAATCGGCGTGCAGACCGAATCCCGCTATGAAAAGGTGATCATCAACCAGATCGTCGATCGCCGCTCGTCTTCAAAACGCCCGACCGGTATGTTGACCAACAGCAATATGGATGAAATGAACAAACTGCTGGGCGAGCGGGTAATGGACCGTATGCGCCTTGGCAACAGCCTGTGGGTGATTTTTAACTGGGAAAGCTACCGTAGTCGGGTAACCGGTAAAGAGTATTAACGTATTAGGACCACTCCTAAGACTGCCGGCGCTATACTGCGCTGAAAAGGCATAACACGAGTTGCATATAATGATGAAAACAACCAAACGTCTGCTGTGCTGTGCGCTTGCCGCCAGCACGCTCATCTCGACCAGCGTTTTCGCCGCCTCCTGGCAGGATTCGCTCTCCAGCGCGGCCAGCGAACTGAGCAAACAAAGCTCCGGCTCGCAGGGCGGCTCGTCGCTCTCTTCCCTGACCAGTCTACTGAATGGCAGCAATCAGTCGCTGACCTCCAGCAGCATGAATAACGCCGCCGGGATCCTGGAATATTGCGCGAAACAGAAACTGGCCTCGGTCACCGACACGCAGAACGTCAAAAACCAGGTGCTGGATAAACTAGGCCTCAGTGCTCCAGAGCAGAAACAAGACACCAACTATATGGACGGCATTCAGGGGCTGCTCAACGCCAAAGATGGTCAACAACTGGACCTGAACACAATTGGCAACAGCTCGCTGGCGAAGCAGGTAAAAACCAAGGCCTGCGATCTGGTGTTAAAACAGGGTATGAACTTCATTTCCTGACGCACGACATGCCGCGTATATCCTGCGCGGCATCAACCTGCTCCCCATAAAATTCACACGTCAAATAATCAGTAAATCCCCGCAAAAAACACGCATATCTAAACCAATTCTGAATAACAACGTAATTTAATGTCACTACAATTGCAGCAATGCAACATCGCTATTACATTGTGCTTTCCCAAAATCATTAGCCTGCCTGGCGTTTGCCCGGTTTACTGAGGATCGATCGTTGTCAGAACTCATCTCCATCACTCTGTTTCTCGCTTCAGTGCTGATTTACGCCTGGAAAGCGGGTCGCAATACCTGGTGGTTTGCTGCCACGTTAACGGTGCTGGGGATTTTTATTGTCTTGAATATCACGCTGTATGCCAGTGACTATTTCACCGGCGACGGTATCAATGACGCGGTTCTGTACACGCTGACCAACAGCCTGACCGGCGCGGGAATTGGAAAATATATCTTACCTGGTGTCGGGATTGCGCTGGTCCTGACGACCGTTTTTGTCGCTCTCGGCTGGATTCTGCGCCGCCGTCGCCATCATCCGCATCATGTGGGTTACAGTCTGCTGGCCCTGCTGCTGGCGCTGGCCTCCGTAGATGCCAGCCCGGCGTTTCACCAGATAACCGAACTGGTAAAGTCGCAGTCGCGCGATGGCGATCCGGATTTCCCAACCTATTATAAAGAGCCGTCAAAAACGATTCCCAACCCGAAGCTGAATCTGGTTTATATCTATGGCGAAAGCCTCGAGCGCACCTATTTTAACAATGACGCGTTCCCGGATCTGACCCCGGAACTCGGTGCGTTGAAAAACGAAGGGCTGGATTTCAGCAATACCATGCAACTGCCGGGTACCGATTACACCATCGCTGGCATGGTCGCCTCCCAGTGCGGTATTCCGCTGTTTGCGCCGTTTGAAGGCAACGCCTCGGCGTCGGTCTCCAGCTTCTTCCCCAACAATATCTGTCTGGGCGATATCCTGAAAAACTCCGGCTATCAAAACTACTTTGTGCAGGGAGCCAACCTGCGCTTTGCCGGCAAAGACGTGTTCCTGAAATCTCACGGTTTTGATCATCTCTACGGTGCGGAAGAGTTAAAAAGCGTGGTTGCGGACCCGGCCTATCGCAACGACTGGGGCTTCTACGACGATACCGTGCTGGATGAAGCGTGGAAAAAATTCGAAGAGCTTTCACGTTCGGGCCAGCGCTTTTCACTATTTACGCTGACCGTGGATACCCATCATCCAGATGGATTTATCTCACGTAGCTGCAACCGTAAACGTTATGACATCGACGGGAAGGCCAACCAATCCTTCAGCGCGGTCAGCTGCAGCCAGGAAAACATTGCCGAATTTATCAATAAGATCAAAGCCTCACCGTGGTTCAAAGATACCGTTATCGTGGTTTCTTCCGATCATCTGGCGATGAACAACACCGCATGGAAGTATCTGAACAAGCAGGATCGCAACAACCTGTTCTTCGTGCTGCGCGGCGACCAGCCACAGCAGGAGACGCTGGCGGTGAAGCGTAACACGATGGATAACGGGGCAACGGTACTGGATATTCTCGGTGGCGATAACTTTATCGGTCTTGGCCGCAGCAGTTTGTCGAGCGAATCCGTGTCTGAAGTGTTCCTGAACATCAAAGAAAAAATGCTGGCGTGGAAGCCCGATATCATCCGCCTGTGGAATTTCCCGAAAGAGATGAAAGAGTTCACCGTCGACCAGGACAAAAACATGATCTCTTTCTCCGGCAGCCATTTCCGCCTGCCGTTGCTGCTGCGCGTATCGGACAAACGCGTCGAGCCGCTGCCGGAAAGCGAATACTCGGCCCCGCTGCGCTTCCAACTGGCAGATTTCGCGCCGCGAGATAACTTTGTCTGGGTTGATCGCTGCTACAAAATGGCGCAGCTATGGGCCCCGGAGCTGGCGCTCTCCACCGACTGGTGCGTATCGCAAGGCCAGTTAGGCGGGCAGCAAATCGTGCAGCACGTCGACAAAGCCAAATGGAAAAGTAAAACCGTGTTTAAAGACACGATGATCGACATGGAGCGCTACAAAGGTAACGTTGATACGCTGAAAATTGTCGATAACGACATTCGCTACAAAGCCGACAGCTTCGTCTTCAACGTGGCGGGCGCGCCGGAAGAGGTTAAACAGTTTAGCGGCATATCACGCCCCGAATCCTGGGGGCGCTGGTCCAATGCGCAGCTCAGCAAAGAGGTGACCATCGAGTACAAGGCCCCGCTGCCGAAGAAATTCGATCTGGTCATTACAGCGAAAGCCTTCGGCGACAACGCCAATCGCCCTATTCCCGTACGCGTTGGCCACGAGGAACAGACGCTGGTGTTAGGCCATGATGTCACTACCACTACCTTGCATTTTGATAACCCGGCAGATGCCGATACGCTGGTGATTGTCCCGCCCGATCCGGTCGCCACCAACGAGGGCAATATTCTCGGCCACTCGCCGCGTAAGCTGGGGATCGGGATGGTTGAAATCAAAGTGGTCGCTCAGGGCTCATAACATGAAATGGCTGATGGCGCTTCGCTTATCAGCCTTACAGCTAGCCGCATTTATTGTCTGAAAAAAAAACAGCGCCCAACACCACACCGGGCGCTGCATGGCAACCTTATTCCAGACTTTTCACTGCCTGGCGCATACCCTGCACCAGAATCATTTCCAGGTTTGCCGTCACCTGCCCGGCAAGCCCGGGCAGCAACGTCAAATCTTCACCCCAGTGCGCCGCATCGCCGAGCACAGTATCCACCAGTTCACGCAGCGTTAAATCTTTGCCAACTCGCGGCCACAGACTGGCATACAGGCTAACCCACTGCTCATCATCCTGTATCGGATAGCGTTCTCCCTCCCGCTCTGCGCGATAAAACGCCAGCAGCGCCGCGAGGGCGAACGTTAACCGCACGGGCCAGCGCCCATTTTGCTGGCCCGCCAGCAGTTGCGGCAAAATTCGGGTACGGAATTTGGTCATCCCGTTAAGCGCAATGGAAAGCAACTGGTGACGAATGTAGGGGTTTTGAAAACGCCCGCTCACCGCGTCGGCAAATTCACGCAGTTCATCCGCCGGGAGATCCAATACCGGTATAATTTCCTCGCTAATCGCCCGCTCGATAAAGTGACGGACATCGGCATCCTGCATCGCTTCGCCGACGGTCTCCAGGCCACACAGCCAGGCCACCGGCACCAACGCCGTATGCGCGCCATTGAGAATGGCGACCTTACGCTCTTTGTACGGTTTAATATCGCTCACTACCCGAATGTTCAGCGGGCACTGCGCCAGCTTCAGCTCCTCGGCCAGCCACTGCGGCCCCTGAATCACAAACAGGTAAAAATGCTCCGCGGTATCGAGAAACGCATCGTGATAGCCAAGCGTAGCTTCCAGCGCGGCGGCTTCTTCTCGCGGGTAGCCGGTGACAATGCGGTCGACCAGCGTGGAACAGAAGGTGTTTGCCGTCGCCACCCAGTCGGCAAACGCCGGGGGAAGCTGCCAGTCCTGCGCATACTGCAGTACCAGCGTTTTGAGCGCCTCACCGTTATAGTCGATAAGCTCGCACGGGATAATGACCCACCCCTTATCCACCGCGCCCTCAAAATGATTAAAACGTTCCAGCAGCAGACGCGTCAGTTTAGCCGGAAAGCTTACCGGCGGTGCATCATCGACCCGGTCTGCCGCGTGATAGCTAATTCCGGCTTCGGTGGTATTCGAAAACACAAAGCGAATATCCGCATTGTGGGCAAGCACCAGATACGCCGCGAAGTCCTGATACGGATTGATTTCGTTATTCACCGAACGGATAAGCCGCGCCTCGCTCACCGCTTCGCCCTGCGCGTTTAGACCGCGAATAAGCGTGGTATACAGCCCGTCCTGGGTATTCAGCGACGGTGGAAAATCGGTATTGATCGGGCGAACGATAGTCACGCCAGCGTTCAGAAAGGTTTGCTCGTTGAGGATATCCAGTTGCCAGTCGATAAACGCTCGCAGGAAATTCCCTTCACCAAACTGGATCACGCGCGTTGGGTAGCTTGCCCCCGGAAAATCACGTCGATTCAATGTCTTCATCGCATTTCCCCTCTCAGAACGTGATCACGCCTTTAATCAGATCACGGTTGTTAATCACATCCCGTTCGTAGATTTCTGCCAGTGTGGCAAACGCGTAACGGTGCGTGAGCATCATGTCGGCGGTCAGTTTGCCTTCCGACATCAGGCGGCCCACTTTGGCGAAATCTTCCGGTGTGGCGTTGCGACTGCCCATCATGGTGGTCTCTTTCTTGTGGAACTCAGGATCGGAGAACTGCAAATCGCCTTTGAATAGCCCAACGAAAACAATGCTGCCGCCATGGCGAATCAAATTCACCGTGTTGTTCATCGCATGCTGATTGCCCGTGGCATCAATGACCTTTTGCGCCAGCGAACCGCCAAACTGGTCACGCAGTTGCGCATCAAAATCTTCAGCAGACGGATCGATAACCGGGAGCCCCAACCGGGAAACCACATGCTCCCGGCGAGCCGGACTGGTATCGGCGACCACCACCTGTGCGCCATCGGCTTTGGCAATCGCCGCCGCGCCCAGACCAATCGGACCGGCACCAACCACCAGCACCTGCTCACCCGGAGCCACCGCCGCCCGGCGTACCGCATGCGCGCTAATGGCATAAGGCTCAATCAGCGCCGCCGCCTGCGGATCAATTCCCTGCGCATCCAACAGGTTGGTGACCGGTACGGACAGGTATTCGCTGAAGCCGCCATCCTGATGCACGCCAATCACCGAAATCTTCTCGCAGCAGTTAGTGCGCCCGCTCAGACAGGCCGGACACTGCTGGCAGGCCACGTAAGGAATAACCGCCACCTGCTGACCATTTTTCAGATTCTGTATATTTTTGCCCAGCCCGACAATTTCCCCACATATTTCATGACCCAGCACACGTGGATAGCTGAAAAATGGCTGATTGCCGCCCCAGGCATGAATATCGGTACCGCAAATCCCGACTGATTTAATTTTTATTAATGCTTCACCCTCACCCGGAATAGGTATTTCACGCTCTTTCCAGACTAATTTTTTAGGTTCCTGGCAAATCAACGTATTCATCGTAGACATGATTCTGCTCTCCTGTTTTTTTGTTGCCTCAGATATCAACGAAAATAAAAAAGCCGGAGAAAGCAGAAACACAATCTGTGAATCCCAGCGCATAAAAATGTTTTAAATCGGGTTTTAATACGCAAAAAGGAGAAGCCATGAGCCGTTCACAGAACTTACGCCACAATGTGATTAACCAGATAATCGATGATATGGCGCGTGGTCATATCCCTTCCCCCCTCCCGTCGCAAAGCGCGCTGGCGGAGATGTACAACATCAGCCGCACCACCGTGCGCCATATGCTGAGCCACTTAGGCGAGTGCGGCGTGCTGACCCAGGTCGGCAGCCACTATGTCATCGTACGTAAACCCGACCATGACGACGGTTTTGCCTGTACCACCGCCTCCATGACTGAGCAAAACCGGATTTTTGAGCAGGCTTTTTTCACCATGATCAACCAGCGTCAGCTACGCGCAGGGGAGAGTTTCTCCGAACTACAGCTTGCCAGAGCTGCAGGGGTCAGCCCGGTGGTGGTGAGAGAATATCTTTTAAAATTCGAACGTTACAATCTGATCAAAAACGAAAAACGCGGCCATTGGAGTATGAAGCAGTTCGATCAGGCCTATGCGGAACAGCTGTTTGAACTCAGAGAGATGCTGGAAACCCATTCCCTGCAGCATTTTCTCAATCTGCCCGACGATGACCCGCGCTGGCTGCAGGCTAAAACACTGCTGGAGCGCCACCGGGTCCTGCGCGACAGCATCGGCAGCAGCTTTCGTATGTTCTCGCAGTTAGACCGTGAGTTTCATGCTTTACTGCTCTCCGCAGCAGATAATATATTTTTTAATCAATCACTTGAAATTATCTCCGTGATTTTCCATTTTCATTATCAGTGGGATGAAAGCGACCTCAAGCAGCGCAATATCATTGCCATTGATGAGCATATGACCATCCTCAGCGCACTGATTTGCCGCAGCGACCTGGATGCCACCCTGGCGCTCTGTAACCATTTGAATTCAGCCAAACAATCGATGATTCGCTCCATCAACCAAAGCCATAGCGCCGCTCATTAAGTACCGATAAAAAACAGCAAACCATTACCGGGAGCACGATTTTATAAAAATAAAAACGCCGGAAAAATACCGCTTGCCTATGCTCACACTAAGTCGACTGCATTAAAAACTTTTGTGAGCGGTGATGAGCAAATTGATTTATCACTGGTATTTTTCAATACTGCACAGCCCGGCTGTGTGAAAATAAATTATTGAGGTTCAGGAGTCCGGCGTGGAAAAAAATAATATTACCCTCGACCCGAGTTCTTCGTTTGGCACGTCGTCATCTGCGGATATTAACGTTCCGCCTGAGGGCATGGTGCAACGCAGTAGCCGAATAAAACGTATTCAGACCACAGCAATGATTTTATTATTTTTTGCTGCGGTGATTAATTATCTCGACCGCAGTTCACTGTCGGTCGCCAACTTAACGATTCGTGAAGAACTGGGGCTGAGCGCCACGCAAATCGGCGTACTGCTGTCAGTGTTTTCTCTCGCTTACGGTATTGCACAGCTGCCCTGCGGCCCGCTGCTGGATCGCAAAGGTCCGCGCATTATGCTGGGGCTGGGGATGTTCTTCTGGTCGTTGTTTCAGGCGATGTCTGGCATGGTTCACAGCTTCACTCAGTTTGTTCTCGTGCGTATCGGGATGGGGATTGGTGAGGCGCCCATGAACCCGTGCGGCGTAAAGGTCATCAACGACTGGTTTAACATCAAAGAGCGCGGCCGCCCAATGGGGTTATTCAACGCCGCTTCCACCATCGGTGTTGCCATTAGCCCGCCGATTCTGGCTGCCATGATGCTGGTGATGGGCTGGCGTTGGATGTTTATTACCATCGGCGTGCTGGGTATTTTCCTCGCCATCGGCTGGTACATGCTGTATCGCAACCGCGAGCAGATTGCGCTGAGCGCTACTGAACAAGCATATCTGAACGCCGGTAGCGTCAATGCCCGCCGCGATCCGCTGAGCTTTGCCGAATGGCGCAGCCTGTTCCGCAACCGCACTATGTGGGGCATGATGCTGGGCTTTAGCGGCATCAACTACACCGCGTGGTTATATCTGGCGTGGCTGCCAGGCTACCTGCAAACCTCCTACAACCTGGATTTAAAAAGCACCGGATTAATGGCAGCGATCCCATTCCTGTTTGGCGCAGCCGGCATGTTAATTAACGGTTTTGTCACCGACTGGCTGGTGAAAGGCGGTATGGCACCGATTAAGAGCCGTAAGATTTGTATTATCGCCGGGATGTTCTGTTCTGCGGCCTTCACTTTCATCGTGCCGCAGGCCACAACGTCGATGGCCGCCGTCTTACTGATCGGTATGGCGCTGTTCTGTATCCACTTCGCCGGCACCTCGTGCTGGGGCCTGATCCACGTAGCCGTCGCCTCACGCATGACCGCCTCCGTGGGCAGTATCCAGAACTTTGCCAGCTTTATCTGCGCGTCGTTTGCACCAATCGTCACCGGATTTATTGTTGATACCACCAACTCTTTCCGTCTGGCGCTGATCATTTGTGGCTGCGTCACCATGGTGGGAGCCCTCGCCTACATCTTCCTGGTGCGCCAACCCATCAGCGATCCGCGTAAAGATTAATCCTCATGATGCCCGATAACACCGCGCTTATCGGGCATGTTATGCTCGACAAATGAACATCACCTTACGCTCCACCACTCTGGCAGAAACTGCCGCTCTTCCCGCCATCGAACGATCTGCGGGGCAACGTTTTTTACTCATCCCCGAACTGGCGTGGATTGCTGACGACCAGACTATATCGGCTGACCAGCATCGGGCATTTGTCGCCGCTGGCATGAGCTGGCTGGCGCAGGTCGACGAGCATCCGGTCGGTTTTTTAGTTGCCGAAACGCTGGGGTCATCGCTGTTTATTGCTGAACTTTCACTGCATCTGGAGTGGCAGGGAAAAGGTATTGGTCGCAGATTGATTGGCTATGTTGCCGAACAGGCGCGCGAGAAAGGTTATACATCGCTCACGCTGACCACCTTTCGCGATGTGCCGTGGAATGCGCCATTGTACGCACGATTGGGGTTTGAAATGCTGGCTGACGAGGCGCTTCCTGCACTGCTGCGCCAGAAAAGAGAAGACGAAGCGGCGCACGGGCAGACGTACGAACTACGCTGCGCCATGCGCCTGATGCTGCGTTAATTGCCCGCGGGCGGCTACGCCTTATCGGGCATTACCAACTTAGAACGTTTCCCAGTTATCCCCGGCATCCGTTACCGCAGCTTTTCGCGGCTGGACCGTTGAAACCGGTTTAGCGGCAGCAACGTCACGCGCGCGCTGTTGGTCATGCTGAATACGGAACACGGCAACGGCCTGGGTCAGACGGCTGGCCTGCTCTTCCAGCGCCGCAGCGGCGGCGGCGGATTCTTCCACCAGCGAGGCGTTCTGCTGCGTCACACGATCCATCTCAGCAACGGCCAGACCGACCTGGTCGATACCGCGGCTCTGTTCATCAGAAGCAGAGGCGATTTCACCCATGATATCGGTCACGCGGGTTACCGCATTGACGATCTCATCCATGGTTTCACCAGCGCTTTCTACCAGCGTTGAACCCACATCCACACGGCTGACCGAGTCTTCAATCAGGCTCTTGATCTCGCGCGCGGCCTGCGCACTACGCTGGGCCAGGTTACGAACTTCACCCGCAACCACCGCAAAACCACGGCCCTGCTCGCCCGCACGCGCGGCTTCTACCGCGGCGTTGAGCGCCAGAATGTTGGTCTGGAAGGCAATGCCGTCGATGACGCTGATAATGTCGGCGATTTTCTGCGAACTGGAAGCGATGTCGCGCATGGTTTGCACCACGTTATCCACCACTTTGCCGCCTTTCTGCGCGGTTTCAGAAGCGCTCAGGGCCAGATGGCTAGCCTGACGCGCGTTTTCGGCGTTCTGCTTCACGGTCGCCGTCAGCTGTTCCATGCTGGCTGCGGTTTCTTCCAGAGATGCAGCCTGCTGCTCGGTACGCGAGGAGAGATCGTTGTTGCCCATCGCAATCTCGCTGGCCCCGCTATAAATCGCGTTGGCACCGTTACGCACATCACCTACGGTGTTCATCAGCTCACCCTGCATATGACGCAGGCTTTCCGCCAGTTGGCCAATCTCGTTGGAACCTTCCACCTCAATACGCTTCACCAGGTCGCCGCTGGCGATATGACGAATGCTGTCGATCAGACGGTTCATTGGGGAGATAAGAGTCAGTTTGATGCCGAACCAGACCGCAATAATTGCCGCCAGTACGGTAATCAGCACGCAGACCAGTACCCACATCGCCTGGCTGTAAGAGCTGTTGTTATCTGCTACCGCAATGTCATACAGACGATCGTTCTGCTGCATGTAGTTGATGTATGTCTTCTCAAAACCATCCTGATAGCTTTGCGTGGGTTGATCAAAGAACGCATTGATCTTCCCGTCACCCAGTAACTGGATCAGCTCCGCTAGCGCGCCGTGATAGATATCATAGGTGCGGTTGATCTCCTGGAACGCGGCTTCACTTTGACGCGGATCGCGCGGGAGCGACTCGTAAATCGCCCAGTTTTTTTCCGTCAGTTTCAGCGCCGTGCTGGCTACCTGCATCAGCTCAGCAACGGTCGCACCGCTGCCGATATTGCTCTGATCCATCATGTAGCGAATACCCGCCCGGTTCAGGGTATTACGCGTTTGCAGCAGCTCAACCCAAGTGGCGTTCAGCGCAGACTGTTGCTGGCGAATGGTTTGCAGAACGGTAAAGTTCTCTTTGTCATTCTTAAGTGAGTTAAAAAACAAGCCGCCGGAGGCGAGCTGTAAAAGGCCAAATAGCGCCAATACCAGCAGTAAGCTGGTAACAATCTTCATTCGTTTTAACATGTTTTCTCTTTCCGCTAGACAGATACTCTGGTTTTCGGCCTGGAAAGAGAAAACTTTATGGTGTCAGCAATTGCCACAGAATTATCGTTTTCACATTAAATCCCGTTCCCTATGACAAATTACGCAAAAAATCTGTCGTTCTGTTGCGCATTAGGTGTAGGATTCCCGTTTTTTAAGAAAAGGATGCTTCTATGTTGAATCGCGATTTTGATCACCTATCCACTCTCGCACACCACTTTTTTGAACGTGAAGATGTTCGTCAAAAGCTCAATATCATCGATCAGTACAACATCTCCGGTTGGGAAGTGTGGATGCAGATAGAATTTGCCAATCTGTTGGCTTCGACAGGTCATGAATGGTGGCGTGAACAGACCCTCGCTTGCGATCTGCGGAAAAATCCACAGCGTTTGTCTGTGCGTGCAGATTTCTTATTGCGGAAAAAAGGCTGGACGCAGGACAGCTACATTGCGCTTGAGCTCAAGCAGAACCAGGATCCGACAAGCTGCGTCAGAAATATGATTGCGGATTTGGTTAAAAGCGCAAAAATCAAACGTTCGGAATTAGAGCTACGAAGCTTCTGGACGTTAGGAGTAACACCCCGCATAGACAAAGAGCGCCTCGATGAACTGATTGACTATTATCTGGATGAAAAATATTACCTGACTAAATCACGTAAGAAACATGTGCTGCTTAAAGACATCGAACAAACGCCTTACTGTTATATCGTGATCTAAGTATCTCAGTGAGATGCTTCATCAGTTGGAAAACACGGCATGTAGATGGGCGAACGCTATAATGCCGTGATCTCAATCACATAAATTCCCCCACTCACCCCCATTACTTACCGCTCACTGACACTTGGGACCGCTTAAGCTGACATACAACCGCTCACTTATTTACCTTACTTTACGCGCGTATTTCTCTGGCAAGATCCCCCCAACATAGCAGTCAATTTACCTCCTCAAACACAAGATCAAACCCACGCGGCTTCGGCCAATTATTAATTAGATACCAGGTTTTACTATGGATACGAAAAAGATATTCAAGCACATACCCTGGGTGATTCTCGGAATCATCGGTGCATTCTGCCTCTCGGTAGTGGCATTACGTCGGGGTGAGCACATCAGTGCCCTGTGGATCGTGGTCGCCTCAGTTTCTGTTTATCTGGTGGCCTATCGTTACTACAGTCTGTACATCGCCCAAAAGGTGATGAAACTTGACCCGACGCGTGCCACGCCGGCGGTCATCAACAATGACGGTCTGAACTACGTTCCAACCAACCGTAACGTATTGTTTGGCCACCACTTTGCCGCTATCGCAGGTGCAGGTCCGCTGGTTGGGCCGGTACTGGCCGCGCAGATGGGCTATCTGCCCGGTACGCTGTGGCTGCTGGCGGGTGTCGTGCTGGCCGGTGCGGTGCAGGACTTCATGGTGCTGTTTATCTCTTCACGCCGTAACGGCGCATCTCTGGGTGAGATGATCAAAGAAGAGATGGGCCCGATCCCGGGAACCATTGCGCTGTTCGGCTGCTTCTTAATCATGATCATCATCCTTGCGGTACTGGCGCTGATCGTGGTGAAAGCGCTGGCTGAAAGCCCATGGGGTGTGTTCACCGTCTGCTCAACCGTACCTATCGCGCTATTCATGGGGATCTACATGCGATTCCTGCGACCGGGTCGCGTGGGCGAAGTGTCGGTGATTGGTATTGTGCTGCTGGTTGCGTCTATCTACTTCGGCGGCGTGATTGCTCACGACCCATACTGGGGCCCGGCGCTGACCTTTAAAGACACCACCATTACCTTTACCCTGATCGGCTACGCGTTTATCTCTGCGCTGCTGCCGGTATGGCTGATCCTCGCGCCGCGCGACTATCTGGCTACCTTCCTGAAAATCGGCGTTATCGTCGGTCTGGCGGTGGGGATTGTTATCCTCAACCCGGAACTGAAAATGCCGGCGATGACTCAGTACGTTGATGGTACTGGTCCGCTGTGGAAAGGCGCTCTGTTCCCGTTCCTGTTCATCACCATCGCGTGTGGTGCGGTATCTGGCTTCCACGCGCTGATCGCTTCTGGTACCACACCGAAGCTGCTGGCCTGTGAAACCGACGCGCGCTTTATCGGTTACGGCGCCATGCTGATGGAATCCTTCGTGGCGATTATGGCGCTGGTTGCCGCGTCCATTATCGAACCGGGTCTGTACTTCGCAATGAACACCCCGCCTGCGGGCCTTGGCATCACCATGCCGAACCTGCATGAAATGAGCGGCGAGAACGCCCCGCTGATTATGGCGCAGTTGAAAGACGTAACCGCACATGCGGCGGCGACCGTCAGCTCCTGGGGCTTCGTCATTTCGCCTGAGCAGATCCTGCAGACCGCGAAAGACATCGGTGAACCGTCCGTTCTGAACCGCGCAGGTGGCGCGCCGACGCTGGCCGTTGGTATCGCTCACGTGTTCCACAAAGTGCTGCCAATGGCTGATATGGGCTTCTGGTACCACTTCGGTATTCTGTTTGAAGCACTGTTCATCCTGACCGCACTGGATGCCGGTACCCGTTCTGGCCGCTTTATGCTGCAGGATTTACTGGGTAACTTCGTTCCGTTCCTGAAGAAAACCGACTCTCTGGTTGCGGGTATCATCGGTACTGCGGGCTGCGTAGGCCTGTGGGGTTACCTGCTGTATCAAGGCGTTGTTGACCCGCTGGGCGGCGTTAAGAGCCTGTGGCCGCTGTTCGGTATCTCTAACCAGATGCTGGCTGCCGTGGCACTGGTTCTGGGCACCGTGGTACTGGTTAAAATGCAGCGCACCAAATACATCTGGGTTACCGTTGTTCCGGCAGTATGGCTGCTTATCTGCACCACCTGGGCGCTGGGTCTGAAACTGTTCAGCACCAACCCGCAGATGGAAGGCTTCTTCTTCATGGCGAATCAGTACAAAGAGAAGATTGCTAACGGCGGCGAACTGACCGCTCAGCAGATTGCCAACATGAACCACATCGTTGTCAACAACTACACCAACGCAGGCCTGAGTATTCTGTTCCTGGTGGTGGTGTACAGCATCATTTTCTACGGGTTCCGTACCTGGCAGAAAGCCCGCGCCATCAACGGTCGCTCTGATAAAGAGACGCCGTATGTACCGGTGCCGGAAGGCGGCGTGAAAACCTCTTCACATCACTAACCGTATTCAGCCCCGCTTCGGCGGGGCTTTTCGCTTATCAGGATTGTTTATGTTTGGTACTTTAGGTCAGGCAAAAAAATACCTCGGTCAGGCGGCAAAGATGCTGATTGGCATTCCGGACTACGACAACTACGTCGAGCACATGAAGACCAACCATCCCGATAAGCCGTACATGACCTACGAAGAATTCTTCCGCGAGCGCCAGGAAGCCCGCTACGGTAGCGGCGGAAGCAGTTGCTGTTAGAAGGAGAAATGAATGACCCCGATTGCAGTTACCCTACTCACCGGTTTTCTTGGCGCGGGTAAAACCACCCTGCTGCGCCATATTCTCAACGAGCAGCACGGCTATAAGATTGCCGTTATCGAAAACGAATTCGGCGAAGTCTCGGTGGACGATCAGCTGATTGGCGACCGCGCCACGCAGATCAAAACCCTGACCAACGGCTGCATTTGCTGTACCCGCTCCAGTGAGCTGGAAGACGCACTGTTAGATCTGCTCGACAACCTCGACAAAGGCGCCATCCATTTCGACCGTCTGGTGATCGAATGCACCGGCATGGCCGACCCCGGCCCGATTATCCAGACCTTTTTCTCCCATGAAGTGATTTGCGAACGCTACCTGTTGGACGGTGTGATTGCGCTGGTTGACGCGGTACATGCCGACGAGCAGATGAACCAGTTCACCATAGCCCAGTCGCAGGTGGGCTACGCTGACCGCATCCTGCTGACCAAAACCGACGTGGCGGGTGAAAGCGAGAAACTGCGTGAGCGCCTGGCGCGCATCAACGCCCGCGCCCCGGTGTATACCGTCACGCATGGTGATATCGACCTCTCCTTGCTGTTCGATACCAACGGTTTCATGCTCGAGGAGAACGTGGTCAGCGCCAAACCACGCTTCCACTTTATCGCCGACAAGCAAAACGATATCTCCTCGATCGTCGTCGAGCTGGATTACCCGGTAAACATCAGTGACGTGTCACGGGTAATGGAAAATCTGCTGCTGGAATCCGCCGAGAAGCTGCTGCGCTACAAAGGCATGCTGTGGATTGAAGACGAGCCGAACCGCCTGCTGTTCCAAGGCGTTCAGCGTCTGTACAGCGCCGACTGGGATCGCCCGTGGGGCGATGAGCAACCGCACAGTACGCTGGTATTTATCGGCATTAATCTGCCGGAAGACGAGATCCGAGCCGCGTTTGCGGGATTGAAGAAGTAACTCTGCTATTTCACATTATTCATATTTACACATGCCTGTAACGTGGCATGTGTAAATTTCACACTAAGGTTATACTAGCCAAAGTTGTTTTAATTGAGACTTCATATTTTCATGCCGTATTTTAAGCTCGGACAATCCCCATTCGGCTGATTTACATACATCTTTTGTGAGATCAAATGAACTTTTGCTATTCAATTTTTCATAAATAGATTTTTTCTTAATAAAGTCAGAATGCTGCGCTTCTGAATTTTTAGTACCGCTAATAAGAGTCAAATTACCTATTTTATGCAACCAGTAAACATGTTCATGTGGTTCAAATCGATTAATCCAATATTCATTCACCAAAGCCTGAGGGAGAATATGTTCAATAGTTATTCTTCCTGTATAAGTTTTAATTACACTCTCGTCTTGCTGTTCCATGTCAAGACGAAGTAAAATCGCTTTAATTAAATTAACCTGATTAGGCCTTGGTTCATATAAATCATCATCAAGTGCAGTAATAAATCCTTCATTATCCGCATGCTGATTAATTTGATTAATTATAGAAGGAAGAGGCATACCATTATTTATGGCAACAAGCGCAGAATAACAAACCATCTCTCTTTGGCTTTTAATCTGTTTTTTCAACCAACCATGCATATATACTTTTTCAAAGCAGGTAATAAACTGAGAAAATTCTTCTAATGTAAACTCTTCTGTACGAACCATTCTGTTCAGGAAGGCTAAGGCAGGAGGGATCCATTCATCTACTCCAAGATTACTCAGGGAAGCTATTTTCCTTCGAATAGAAGAATGTTCAAAATCATTCTCCAGTATTTTAGAGTAATTTTTAGCAGAACTGACTAACATCAGCGACATCGCGATAGCATCGCCATCAAAATTTTCTTGTAAATTCTCAATAAAGGATTCAAATCCTTTTTGTAATACCCTGTCACGATCTTTCTTCTCTGAAAGTTTGTGAAGTGTAAGAAACTTATCAAGCCTTCTAACACCAACCATATCCTCAATTTGGGACCATGCCGACTCAATTTGTTCAGATTTTTTATTATGTGCAGCCGCAGACTCAAAAAGCGCGTTTTTCAATAAATCTGCATTGCTCAGAGGTAATCCCCGACTATTTAGAACATTAAATAACCGGAATGATGATGCAAAATCATCAGTTTGCACAAACACTATATATACATTTTGTAATATATATTTAGCCAATAACCTCAATTCATCATCTGATAACTTCGCTAAGTAATCCCTAATAACTTCCGCATTGCTAATAAAGACCAAATCAGTATCTGACGGTTTTTCTGGTTTATAATTCTTAAGATCCTGAAGAATATAATACTTATAAAGTTCATACTCCTTCTTTCTGACAACTAGCCTAGGTTCTTCCGCTTCATCAGAATAGACATCAATTGGCAAAACTCTTTTTTGCAGATCGTCTTTAATACCTTGTATTGATATCTTTTTTTTCAGCTCAGACACAATAATACTAAGTGTTGTCAAACGTTGCTGCCCATCAACAACCTCATATTGATTCTGCCCCTTGTTGATGCAAATCATACTCCCTATAAAATATTCACGCTCTTCAGATTGAGAACTTTCATATATATCATCAATAAGCTGTTCTGCATTATCAACAGTCCAACTATAAGGTCGCTGATAAGAAGGAATGATGTATTTTTTGTTTTCGGTAAGGATATCTTGGACCTTACACTCTTTAGCTTCCATTTTCACATCCAAATTAATAGTTAATGGCTACATTATCTTTCTTGATCTACAGAAAGGCAACCTTAGAAGATTTGTATCTCCATGTTCTTCATGATTTTTATAACAACTGTCAAGTTAAGCTATCCCCCGTTATCGGTAGAGAACGGACATGTCTGACCTGAACCTTAGAACCCTGACGGAAGCAGACATCATCACCAAACGCGTTATGCCCGCCATCCTTGATGCAGGCTGGAACGACACAACGCAAATCAGACAAGAGATCAAACTCCGGGACAGCAAGGTCATCGTACGCGGCAAAGTCGCGTTATCCGGATTACACGCATGTTCCGGCAATTATTATGAAAGGCCAGTGGCTGGAGGCAGCCGGTTTCACCACCGGCTGCAAATTCGATGTCAGAGTGATGCCCGGCTGCATTGTGCTGATGGCCAAGCTGCCGGAGCCGGAAGAACTAGCGTTATTACATTCGCTGCGTCGGGTGTGCAAGCTGTCCGCACGTAAGCAACTAAGCAACAGCAGGTGCAGGTGCAGGTGCAGGTGCAGGAGTTTATCGACGTAATTTCGGCGAAGCCTGTCAGGCAGAAATAAACGCCCGGATGCCAGTCAGCGCTCATGAGTATAAGCGCCGTGTATTGATTGCATTACAGCTCTGGGTAAGATCATTTTATCCGGAGCCGTTTACTCAAGACCCTAAGCGATAATCCCAATCATCATAGTGGACTATATTCCCATCATGATAGTGCCAGGTAATCTTCTTGTAACGGAGCTGAGCAAGTTCAAGATGGGTCTGTTTTTCGTAATAAGGATCTTTAACATCGTGCATCAGTGAAAAAAGCGTAACGACTTTCACATTTTCCAGGGTTATCGTAAAATAGACCTCTTCCTGACCAGCATAATTTATTCGATAGAGGTCAATAACCGCTTTCCTTAATGTTTCTCCGGTACTTAATGATTTGTACAAAAGCACACTAGAAGCATCAATTTCCTTTTCAATTAAAAATGGACGATGTTGGCGTTTATTCAACACCCTCCCATTATGCAAATCAGAGTTGTAGCTCACATTATGATACAGACCTAAAATCTCGATCTGATTTTCACGGTCTTTTACCATTACACTACCTTTGATAATATTACCAGCATCATCGATTAATGACATATAACCGGGGATAGCCATTTATAAATCCTTGTTAAATGGAATAGAATTCTCAACATTATTGATCATAACCGTAATACACCGCTTCCCTTCTGTCGTTTTGACCTTATACATTTCCCTGATGGAATTAACAAATAGCTTATTCATTTCTTCTTCTGACTCAGGGTAAGAGGTAAATGCGCATACCTTCTCAATATTCAGCAATGGTCTGTTATCGTTGAGGATAGCCAGAACACCGACTGGGTTATGTGGAATGGCTTCAGAGACCGCCCCCTGTAAATCTTCCGCCGTACTGGCATCAACTCCGGATTCAAGAGCACTTGCTACCGTTAACCAGTCATTATTACCTTTGCTAATTTCAGGAATAATATGGTTCCACCATTCTGACTCACTGCCATCATAAAGTTCGTGTACAACAGTATTTGCTCCTTTTTCATTTATCATCTGCAGAAGCTGTGCTGCAGTATGCACTGCAGCACAGGGAGCACCCGAAAGAATAAATAGAAAGGAGATAAAAATAAATTTCATTATCTTACCACCAAAATTGTGTCACCCGAATCGTAAATGGTTTGGCGCTTATCTTGTCCATTCATAATGATACATCCTGCAGATGCCGTTCCCGGTGGCTGCCCTTTTTTATCACCATGAATTTCGAAATGATCTCTGCCAAAAGTATTTGTCCCTGCAATAGGTTCGAGGATAATAGCGGCGGGACTTTTATGATTATTCCATCCAGCAATAAAATAAACGCCTCGTGGAATGGGGCCCTTGTTACGTATGTGTTCACAGTTCGGTTTATCCTTTGATTCACCAGCACCACTGTAGCAATAAGCAATTAATTTACCGTTATGGCTCAGTATACCTGTCGATACTTTATATTCCCATGTCATATGATTTACACCCTTTAAAATATAATAATTATGCTTATCATATTTAATTGTAAAATTAAATATGTTCATAAAGTCACAATTATTAAAATTCAAAATATTTATAATTCATACATCTTTATTTCTCGAACCAATAAATCGTATTCTGAATAATTAGATAACGGGGAAGCAGCAGGCAATCTGAAAACACCCGGTGTACCAGAAATACCATCGTTAGCGTTGCCACCAGCGCGACGTAACCGGATACGCGTGAGGAAACGGGCGTTACCACGCGCATCACCGTGGAGTCCGGCGTCAGCGGGATCCAGATATCGGCAACGATAAACCAGGCGAATATTACCAGGAAAGCGGCAATACTCACCCTTACCCAACGGGCAAATTTTTGTTCTGGGGTCATCATAGTTTTTAGTGTTGATTGTCTTCTTCGCGGATTGTCCGCAAATTGCAGGCGAGTTGAATTAAGGTCGCGCTGAATAAGGCAAGCTCCGCTTCAGGAATGGTGCAGGTGACGCGATGTTGATATGTCTCAATCACCCGGTTAAGTTCTTCAAGCCTTGAGCGGCCTTGCGCGGTCAGCGTTAGCAGACGGATGCGTTTGTCATAAGGCGATGTGGAACGCAGCAGATAGCCCTGCTTTTCCAGCTGCGAAAGGGTGCGCATTAGCGGCGGCAGTTCAATGCCCTGTATTTGTGCCAGTTCACTGACCGAGACGTTGTCTCCCAGTTGATACAGTTGCATCAGTACCGTCCAGCTTGACTGCGTCAGGCCAGTATCAGTGATGGCAGCATCAATAATGGCTCGCCACTGGCGCACCACCATTGCCATGCGCATCCCCATCGGACGGCGGGCAAACAGTTCATCTTCCGTCATCTTACTTTCCCCTCATCGCTGAGAAGAAAATAATACTTATCAGGGTAGTATCAAGAAACAGGCTATCCAGAAGCATGGATTGATAAATAATGTGAATATAAAAGAGGCCGGGGCGATAACCCCCAGCCTCTGTCGATGGAAGAAAATCACTCAACCTGATCGCGTCGCAGCCCGACGTCCCGCAGCCGCTCATTACTCATCTGTTGCAGTACGCGCCGCGTTTGCGCCCGTAACCGCCACGCCTTATATGCCCGCCAGATCAGAACAAACCCAATAAATGGCTGCTTTGCTTTATTCTCATGAAATTCCATACCTTGCCTCCCCGCCTTGTCTGAGGCTTTATCTTCACGGATTTGGCCCTAAGCAATACAGACTCACAAAGTACTTTTATTTAACATACAGATTGGTTAAAAAGAGTTCTGCATCGCTTTTTTCACGCCAATCTGTACTGGTTTTTTAATCTGTATGGTACCCATAAGGGATACAGTATGACGCGTTACCAACATCTGGCCAATCTGCTGGCCGAACGCATTGAGCAGGGGTTGTATCGCCATGGCGAAAAACTGCCTTCGGTACGTAACCTGAGTCAGGAGCACGGGGTCAGTATCAGCACCGTCCAGCAGGCGTATCAGATGCTGGAACAGCGACAGCTGATCACCCCGCAGCCGCGTTCCGGTTATTTTGTCGCGCCGCAAAAAGCGCTGCCGCCCGTACCGCCGATGTCACGCCCGGTGCAGCGTCCGGTCGAGATAACGCAGTGGGATCTGGTGCTGGATATGCTAAAAGGGCATAGCGATAAATCTGTGATCCCCTTCAGCAGCGGCGCGCCAGATGTCAGTCAACCGAGCCTGAAACCGCTCTGGCGCGAGCTCAGCCGCGTAGTGCAGCATAATCTGAAGGCGGTGCTGGGGTACGACAAGCTTCCCGGCAGCCAGGATCTGCGCCAGCAGATCGCCCGTCTGATGCTGGACAGCGGTTCAGTCCTCAACGCCGATGATATTGTGATAACCAACGGGAGCCAGAGCGGAATGTCGCTGGCGCTGCTGGCGGTTTGTCAGCCAGGGGACATTGTCGCCGTTGAATCCCCCACCTACTACGGCACAATGCAGCTACTGCGCGGCCTGGGGATCAAGGTGATTGAGATCCCAACCGATCCGGATACCGGGATCAGCATTGAAGCGCTGGAGCTGGCGCTGGATCAGTGGCCGATCAAAGGCGTGCTGCTGGTTCCCAACTGCAACAACCCTCTCGGGTTCATTATGCCGGATGCGCGTAAGCGGGCGGTGCTCGCCCTCGCCCAGCGTCACGACATCGTCATTTTTGAAGATGATGTGTATGGCGAACTGGCCACAGAGTATCCGCGCCCGCGTACGATCCACTCCTGGGACAGTGACGGCCGGGTAATACTCTGCAGTTCGTTTACCAAATCCGTAGCCCCAGGACTGCGCGTGGGTTGGGTGGTTCCCGGTCGCTATTACAACAAACTGCTACACATGAAGTACGCCGTCATTGGTACTAACGTTCCCGCTACGCAGCTGGCAGCAGCCTCCTTTGTGCGCGAAGGTCATTACCATCGGCATATCCGGCGTATGCGCCAGATTTATCAGCGTAATATGGAGATCTACACCAGCTGGGTACGGGAATATTTTCCCTGTGGGATCTGCGTCACCCGACCGAAAGGCGGCTTTATGCTGTGGGTCGAGCTGCCGCTCCAGGTCGATATGGTCTGCGTCGCTAAGCAGCTCTGTCGCCTGAAAATCCAGGTCGCACCGGGATCGCTGTTCTCCGCATCCGGAAAGTATCGCAACTGCGTACGCATCAACTGCGCGTTGCCGCCAAACGAGAAGCATCAGGAAGTGATGCAAAAGCTCGGCGAGGCGGTAAAGATGGCGATAGAGTAAACCGGACCGCCCGGTGATTTCGGCCAGACGATTATGCGATTTAACTCATATCTAATGACTTAAACCCTGAATATCTTCTGCGGAAAGCCGGGTAATTTTTTGTACCGTGCAGATATCAATACCGTCTGCCAGCATGGTGTGGGCAATACGGAGCGCCTCATCAAGTCGCCCTTCTATAAGCCCTTCTTGTCGTCCTTCCTGTAACCCTTCCAGCCTGCCTTTTTGTAGCCCTGCCTCATGCAATCTGTCGGCGATCGTCATCAAGTGATCCTTATGCTGCGGTGAACGTTCGGCAACCTCACGAATAAACTCACTGAATCGAGGTGCATCGCCAGTTCGTAAAATATAATTAAACAGCGTCTTTATCTGGCTGTCATTAGTCAGTCCGGTAAGTAGCAGGGAAACAATTTGCTCGACCAGCCCCATAAGGTCGCGCTGACGAATATGTTTTTGGATTAACTCCAGCAGCGCCATACGTCGATGCTGCACAATTTCGTCATCCGGGGTAACCGTAATATCCACCAGCGGAAACGCCACAGCATACAGCTGACGAGCCAGCTTCGGGTTGGCAAACTCGTCCAGCCAGCATAGGGAATAAGGATACGGGCTTTTCGCACCGTGATAGAACAACATCGGCACCACCAGCGGTAATTGCTGATGCCCGGCATCTAAATGCTTCTGCATGGCCGCTACCGCGTAACGCATCAACCTGAATGCCATATGCGCATCTGGTGTGCTTTGGTGTTCAATCACCACATAAACATAGCCATCACCTTCCGTCGTTTTCACGGACCACAGCACATCGGAATAGTGCGCACGTAAATCCTCTTCAATGAAACTATCCGGCTTGAGTTTCAGCGTCTGAAAATCGCAAAGTTCGCGCAGCGAAGCGGGAAGATGTATTTGTAGAAAATCCCGAGCTGTCTCAGGGTGGCGCAAAAACGTTTTAAAGACCGCATCATGCGGGGTGGAAGTCGGTGCTTTGTTCATGGCGATCCATCACCTTGAAATAAGATGCCGTTACTGTAGCGCTGGTAAACCACACCCTCACCTGTAACTTTCTCTCTTTGCGAGACGATTTCCGGGATAAAAACGCCCCTTTGTAACGTCTGCATTTGTCTGGAACGCATCGCGCAGAATCACGACCTCAATGCACATTCCCGCTTTTTCACCGCAGGGCCTGTGCTATAACAAATCATCACTTTCATGGAGGACACGATGTGACGCATACCCGGGATATTCCACAATCGTTCTGGCGTGATGAGCAACTGCCGTGGCTGGAGCTTCGCAGCACCTGGCAAAGTCAGCAGGCCTATAAGCGCCATCACCACTCTCAGCTCTCTATTGGGGCAATTCTCGAAGGAGGAACCTGCTGCCTGTGCGATGACAAGGAATACCATCTGAAGGTGGGCGATCTCATTGTGATCCCACCACTGGCACCCCACAGCTGTAATCCCGTCAACGGGCAATTTCGCAGCTATCACATGCTTTATCTTGATGCCCGGTGGTGTCTTGCCCATCTGCCTGCGCTGAACAGCAATCAACGGCTTTGCACGCGCACTCCTGTTATCCGCGATCCGCAATTATTCCAGTGCTACATGCACCTTGTGGCGCTCATGCCGCAACGGCAAACGACGCAGATAACTGATGCTGCACAAGCATTGCTGCGCTCGCTGCCATTGCAGTCGGTAACACCTGAAAACCTAAGCGTCACCAGCCAGTATCTGCGCAAGCGGTTGCAGTCCAGTCTGCTCTCCCCACCCTCGCTGGATGAGCTGGCAGATGAGTGTCACATGCGTAAAGAGACGCTGATTCGGACCTTTAAGCAGGATACCGGGCTGACGCCGGGAAATTATCTGAACATGATGCGGATTGACTATGCCCGTCAGCGGCTACGGGCCGGGGACGAGATTGTCGATGTCGGCTACCAGAGCGGGTTTGCCGACCAGAGCCATTTCCATCGCACCTTTGTTCGCTACACAGCAGCCACACCGCGCCAGTACGCATTGGGACGATCAATATCAGACAATAATTAGCGTTGCGTCAGGCGTACGCTGATCTCTGATTCATTTTCTGAGGTCGCTATGTCGCCGCTTGCTGAACTTTTTCCGTCTGCTTTTCCCGCGCTGGCGCTGGCGCATTTTGTTGCACTACTCAGCCCAGGGCCGGACTTCTTTTTACTGGTCGGTTACGCCGTACGTTACCGGATGCGCGGCAGCGCCGGACTGTGCGTGGGGATCGCCATTGGCAACGGGCTGTATATTCTGCTGGCGATTATTGGTTGGGGGATTCTGCGCCAGCTTCCCCTGCTGTTTACGGTTATTGAGCTGCTGGGCGCGCTCTATTTATTATGGATTGGCAGCCTACTGATACGCAGCCGCCCGCAAACCCTGACCGGAGCAGACGCCCAGTCTACCTGTCCAGGATTTGGCAAACAGCTGCTGCTGGGATTAGGCTCGTCGCTGCTCAACCCAAAAAATGCGCTGTTCTATCTGGCGCTGATGACCGCCCTGCTCGGCCCGTCGGTGACGCTGCTGCAACAAACCATGAGCGGGATCTGGATGACCAGCGTGGTGTTGTTCTGGGATCTGCTGATCGTGATGTTCATCGGCTTACCGCAGATCCAGCGACGGTTAACCAGAGGGATATTGTGGATCGAGCGTATCGCCGGCGGCGTATTGATCGTCTTCGGTTGTGCAATCGCGCTGCGTTTTCTGCAGAGCGTCACTTTCTGATAAGCGTGACGATTTTCTGCAAATAAAGCGGATAAACTCGTTTAATTAATATCCAATCCGCATTACACTTTGGGTGGCTATTATCCATTCAACCAATTCTTCTCGAGGTGCGATGTGCTGATTGTTACTTGTAATCGTTACGTTTTCTGACCCGAGTCTGAAAACGTTTCTCCTGTTTGCGCCTCGCGCAGGCAGCGTTTTTGATTACATGAAATTCAGTACATTTGCAGTCTGCTTTTTTCTGTCATCGGTCTGACGTCTCAAAGACGGTATTGAATTTCGCTATTCCCGTTGAGGGTTTTCTCCCGAAAAGGAGCTGTTTTATGCAACGGATTCTCGCGTTTTTCTCCCAACGCACCACGACGCTATTTTTTCCTGTCGCGTTGATTTTATATGACTTCGCCGCCTATCTGTCGACGGACCTGATCCAGCCAGGCATCATCAATGTGGTGCGTGATTTCAACGCCGACGTCAGCCTGGCCCCCGCTGCGGTGAGCCTCTATCTGGCTGGCGGCATGGCGCTGCAATGGCTGCTGGGACCGCTCTCCGACCGGATTGGCCGTCGACCGGTGCTGATTGCGGGGGCGTTAATTTTTACGCTCGCCTGCGCTGCCACGCTATTGACCACCTCAATGACGCAATTTCTGGTCGCCCGATTTGTACAGGGCACCAGCATCTGCTTTATCGCTACCGTTGGCTATGTCACGGTGCAGGAGGCGTTTGGGCAAACGAAGGCCATAAAGTTAATGGCGATAATCACCTCCATTGTGCTGGTTGCGCCGGTTATCGGCCCGCTCTCCGGCGCAGCGCTGATGCACTTTGTACACTGGAAGGTCCTGTTCGCCATTATCGCCGCCATGGGGCTTATCGCCCTGATAGGGCTAGCGTTAGCAATGCCGGAAACCGTTAAGCGCGGCGCGGTGCCGTTCAGTGCACGCGGCGTACTGCGTGATTTCCGCGACGTTTTCCGCAACCGGGTGTTCTTGCTTGGCGCAGCCACGCTGTCGTTAAGCTATATCCCGATGATGAGCTGGGTGGCGGTCTCGCCGGTGATCCTGATCGACGCTGGCGGTATGAGCACATCAGAGTTCGCCTGGGCGCAGGCACCGGTGTTTGGCGCGGTGATCGTCGCCAATATGGTGGTTGTTCGTTTTGTGAAGGATCCAACCCAGCCACGTTTTATCTGGCGGGCGGCACCCATTCAACTGAGCGGACTGGCGGTGCTGATTGCCGGCAATTTGCTGTGGCCACACGTCTGGCTGTGGTCGGTGCTGGGAACCAGCCTGTATGCGTTTGGCATTGGTATGATCTTTCCGACGCTGTTCCGCTTTACGCTGTTTTCCAACAACTTACCGAAGGGTACGGTCTCGGCGTCGCTGAATATGGTCATCCTGACGGTGATGGCGGTTTCTGTCGAAATCGGACGTTGGCTGTGGTTTAACGGCGGCAGGATTTCGTTTCATCTGCTGGCGGTTGCGGCGGGTATTGCTGTCGTCTTTACCCTGGCAGGCTTACTGAAGCGGGTTCGCCAGCATGAAACAACAACGTTAGCCACTGAAAACTAACCTGCCGGATGGCACTGACGCTTATCCGGCCTGTGTCGTAGTGATAGGCCGGATAAGGTGCCTGCGCCGCATCCGGCAACCATCACATTGTCTTAAGCAATGCGCGCAAACCCTGCTTCCAGATCGGCAATCAGGTCGCCAATATCCTCAAGGCCAATATGCACCCTGACCAGTGTGCCGCTGAAATCTACCTCTCCGGCTGGGCGAATGCTGTTCAGCTCTTCCGGCTGATTCGCCAGAATAAGCGACTCAAATCCGCCCCACGAATAGGCCATATGGAACAGCGAGAAGTTATCGAGGAAATTCGCCATCTGCTCGTCGGTCAGTCTCTTTTTCAGCACAAACGAGAACAGGCCTGAGCTTCCGGCAAAGTCACGCTGAAAATACTCGTGCCCCGGGCATTCCGGTAATGCCGGATGATTCACCCGCGCCACTTCCGGCCTTGCCGACAGCCAGCGGGCAATATGGATGCTGCTCTCCTGATGCTGCTTAAGACGTACCGCCAGGGTGCGCAATCCACGGCTGCCGTTGTAGGCCGTATCGGCATCCAGCGTTTGCCCCATCAAATAGGAGTTCTCGCGCAGACGATCCCAACAACGCGCGTTGGACACCGCCGTGCCCAGCATGCCGTCCGAATGACCGATGGTGTACTTCGTTCCCGCCTGAATGGAAATATCCACGCCATATTCCAGCGCTTTGAACAGCACACCCGCCGCCCAGGTGTTGTCGATCATAATGACAATCTCCGGATTAACCGCGCGGATAGCTTTCACCATCCCCGGTACATCCTGGACTTCCATGGTGATCGAACTTGGCGATTCGAGGAATACAACTTTCGTTTCCGGACGCAGAAGATCAACGATACCAGCACCAATCAACGGATCGTAATACGTTGTTTCCACATTGAATTTACTCAGGATCTTATTGCAAAAATCCTGGGTTGGCTCGTAGGCCGCGCCCGTCATCAAAATATGATCGCCACCCTGAACAAACGCCAGAATCGCATTGGTCACCGCCGCGGCGCCGCACGGGTAAAGCGCGCAGCCAACGCCGCCTTCCAGTTCGCTCATTGCCTTCTGGAAGGCAAAGTGGGTGTAGGTTCCGCGACGACCGTAAAACAGCTCGCCATTTGCGCGATTGGCGGTGGCGAATTTTTTGTCTTTCACGGTATCAAACACCAGCGAAGAGGCGCGCTGGATAACCGGATTCACCGCTCCCTGGGTGTAGCGTTTGTCGCGACCCGCAACAACTAATTGCGTCTCAAGCTTCATTGCGTCTTTCATAACATCTCCTGTTCTTAATCCGTGTGAAACCTATACCACCGCAGCAGTAGAGTTTATTTCAGTGTTGGTCTGCTTTTTTCCAGCGAACCGTTCAACAATCTGCGCCGCATTCAAATCATGGATAACGTTAATCAGTGTGGCAGGCGCATCGGTAATCGTGCCCAGCACTACCAACATCGGGATCGCTTCCATTGGCAGGCCCAGCGTAGTGACGATAAAGATTTCACCGAGGAATGCCCCGCCCGGTACGCCGCCGACGATAATGGCGGAGAGCACCGCAATCAGCATGGTCAGGAAGAAGGTCTCGGTGGTGAACTCCATGCCCAGCACGGAATAGATAAAGACAATTTTCAGCGCGGCAATCATCGCCACGCCACCTTTGTTCAGGTTAACCAGTAGCGGAATGGAGACATCAACGATTTCCGGGTTAATCCCCATCGCCTTACCGGCACGCAGCGTCACCGGGAGAGTCCCCAGCGAAGAGCAAGTCCCCAGCGCAGTCGCAGACGGTTCAATCGCATTACGCCAGAAAGCTTTGACCGCCGGAATACCGCCGCCAATATACGAATAGAGAATTGAGCCAAAAACAAAGTAGACCAGCGTGGCCACCATGAACAGACCGATGGCGCGAGCAAAGGTCAGCAGCAGTGCAGAGTCCTGACTGGCCATAGTGGCAGCGAAATAGCAGCCCAGGCCAATCGGTGCGACCTTCATAATGATCGAGACGATCTTCATGATCACGGTATTGGCATCTTCCAGCAGCGACGCAATGCGCTTACCGGCCTGATCCGATTGACCAATCGCCACACCAGCAATAATCGCCATTACAATCAGCGCCAGAATATTGGACTTGGAAAACAGTCCGATAAAGTCGCTGGTCGTGATCATGCTGACAAAATCCATCTTACCGCTGCCCGCCTGCACCGACTGCGAAAGATCGATAGTGACGCCCTGCGCCGGGTTATACCATAGCGCCAGCGCAACGATCCCGGCAGCCGGAATAAAGGCCATTGCGATCGAAACAATAAAGATAATCGCCATAATACGCCCCAGCCTTTTCAGGTCGGTCATACTGGCGATCGAAGACATGACGCTGATCCCCACCAGCGGCACAATAATCATAAATAGCAGATTTAAGAATATCTGGCCGATTGGCTGGAGTTTACTTGCAAACGAGGGGGCATAAATACCTAATAAGCCGCCAATCACCAGAGCAACTAATAAAATAATCGACGATCTGTAGGGTTCGAGTCGTGACCACATAATCGGTACCTTTAGAATAATATTTAATGAGATTAAATTCACAATGTGATGAGTTTCCGTTTCGCCTCCTTTTATTTTGTGACGTAACTCACCTAAGTTGTTATTTTTTCATTTTGCCAGCAAGTTGTTTCCTGTGATTCAATAGTTGCATGTTTAAAACGCGAATGTAACGGCCTATTCGTACCGTTTTTGCAAATCACTTGTGAATAAAAGGAAACTATGAGTACGCCGATTTCACTCAAGCATCTGGAGTTTTTCATTAAAATCGTCGACTGCGGAGGATTGTCAGAAGCCGCGGCGCAGCTCAACGTCTCGCCATCTGCGGTCAGCAAAAGCCTGGCGGCAATGGAAGATACGTTAGGCACGACATTAATTAAACGTACCACCCGCAGTATTACCCTGACCGATGCCGGGCAATATCTCTTTAACCGCGCCAATAAGCTTTTGAAAGAATTCGATGAAACGCTGAATACCACCTCCGGTTATTACCACAGCCCGCAGGGTGAATTACGCATAACCTGCTCAATTGCGTTTGGTTATTCCCGGCTGGTGAACCTGGTGGATAAATATCGTTCCCAGTTCCCAGACGTGAATCTGTATATCGATCTCAACGATAACTTCGTGAATCTGAACGAAACGGATTTCGACATCGCCCTGCGAATCTCCACCGCACCACCGCAGAACTACGCAATGCGCAAGCTGGTGCCTGTCCGCTGGGCGTACTGCGCCTCACCCGGCTACCTTGCCAAAAAAGGCATGCCCCAGCGTCGTAGCGATCTGGTCAATCATGATTGCCTGGTTTACCCAGGTCTCACGCCGGTGCTGAAGGTGGCGGATGAACAGGATCGTCTGCATCAGTTAAAACTGCATATGCCTATCCAGGCCAACAGCAGTCTGGTATTGCTGAAATCGGTGTTAGAAGATCAGGGAGTGGCGTATTTGCCCACCTATCTGATTGGCGATCATATTCAAAAAGAAGAGATAACGCCGCTGATGCTCGACGGCACCATCACCTGCGAAACCCACGCCCTGTATGCGCTCTATTTTCCCAGTAAGTACAGCAATCCGAAGGTGCGATCGTTTATCGATTTTCTGGTGGCGGAACTCGGCCCCTTACCCGCCTGGGACAACTGGATCCCGGAGTAAGCTTTGCTCGTCTGAAAATGGGAGGCGCTCCACATTTTTTGCGCGATCCCCCCGTCTGGCTCTATCCTTAAGCCTATGAATAAAATTGCTGAACTCAAACGCGCCAAGCGACTGGCGCTCTCATTGCTGCTGATTGCCGCCGCTACCTTCGTCATCACGCTGTTTCTGCCGCCTAACTTCTGGGTGCTCGGGATCAAAGCGATCGCCGAAGCGGCGATGGTCGGCGCGCTGGCGGACTGGTTCGCCGTGGTGGCGCTTTTTCGTCGGGTACCAATCCCGTTCATCTCGCAACATACGGCGATTATCCCGCGCAATAAGGATCGGATCGGGGAGAATCTCGGTCAGTTTGTGCAGGAAAAATTTCTCGACACCCAGTCCCTGATCGCCCTGATCCGCCGCCATGAACCGGCGTTGTTGATCGGTAACTGGTTCAGCCAACCGGAAAACGCCCAGCGAATTGGCCAGCATCTGCTGCAGATCATGAGCGGTTTTCTCGAACTCACCGACGACGCCCGCATTCAGCGGCTGATCAAGCGGGCGGTGCACAAAGCCATCGACAAGGTCGATCTCTCCGGTACCAGCGCGCTGATGCTGGAAAGCATGACCAAAAACAATCGCCATCAGGTGTTGCTCGACACATTGATCGCCCAACTTATCGCCCTGC
This sequence comes from Citrobacter sp. RHBSTW-01044, assembly GCF_013781945.1. Classification (NCBI taxonomy): domain Bacteria; kingdom Pseudomonadati; phylum Pseudomonadota; class Gammaproteobacteria; order Enterobacterales; family Enterobacteriaceae; genus Citrobacter; species Citrobacter sp. RHBSTW-01044. Next base: position 4,237,937 of record NZ_CP056180.1, read on the forward strand.
TCCAGCGCGACAGCTCGCGGGCGTTTATCGCCCGACAGATCGTGCACTGGCTGGAGACCGAGCATCCGCTGAAAGCGAAGATCCTGCCGACTGAATGGCTGGGCGAGCACAGCGCCGAACTGGTGTCTGATGCCGTTAATTCCTTACTGGATGACATCAGCCACGATCGGGCGCATCAGATCCGCCACGCCTTCGATCGCGCCACGTTTAAGCTAATCGATAAGCTCAAACACGATCCGGAGATGGCCGTGCGGGCCGAAAGCATGAAAAACTATCTGAAGGAAGACGAGGCCTTCAACCGTTATCTTGGCGAACTGTGGGCAGACCTGCGCCAGTGGGTGAAAACCGACATTAACGCTGACGATTCGCGCGTGAAGCAGCGCATCGCCAGCGCCGGACAGTGGTTCGGCGAAACACTGGTTGCCGACAGCGCCCTGCGCGCCTCACTGAATGGGCATCTGGAGCAGGCCGCGTATAAAGTTGCGCCGGAGTTCGCCACCTTCCTGACGCGCCACATCAGCGACACGGTGAAAAGCTGGGATGCGCGCGATATGTCGCAGCAAATTGAGCTAAACATCGGCAAAGATTTACAGTTTATCCGCATCAACGGCACGCTGGTCGGCGGTTCTATTGGGCTGGTGTTATATCTGTTGTCGCAAATTCCTTCCCTGCTGACGCTGGCGAATTTTTAAGGAGAAAGTAAAACGCCCATTTTTATTTTACTTTTCATTATCATTTGCACATGTAATATAACAATTATCAAACTAACAGCGTGAAATGAGAGTCCGTATGTCCGAGGGAAGCCCCGATTCAAATCGTCATGCCATCAGCGTCGCGCTCTTTGGCATGCTGGTCTTAACGCTGGGCATGGGAATTGGACGCTTTCTGTATACGCCGATGCTCCCGGTACTGCTGTCGGAAGGTCAGTTTACGTTTGACCAGCTCTCCTGGATTGCCAGCGCCAACTACGCCGGATATCTGGCGGGAAGCCTGCTCTTCTCCTTCGGGCTCTTCCATCTTCCCTCACGTTTACGCCCGATGTTGTTAACTTCTGCGCTCGCTACCGCAGGGTTGATTCTGGCAATGGCAAGCGTTAAGCAGCCCGCTCTGGTGATGCTGATCCGTTTTCTGGCAGGCGTCGCCAGTGCCGGTATGATGATTTTTGGTTCGATGATCGTCCTGCATCATACCCGGCATCCCTTCGTGATCGCCGCATTGTTTTCCGGCGTTGGCGCAGGCATTTTGCTGGGCAATGAATATGTCATCAGCGGTCTGCATTTTGCGCTGTCATCACACACGCTCTGGCTGGGGGCAGCGGCAGCCTCCGCGCTGTTATTTGTGCTACTCGTTATGCTCCTGCCATCTCGCGACCATGCGCTTCCCGCCGCCACACCGGTAAAAACAGAGCATCAGCCTATGTCCTGGTGGCTGCTGGCGCTACTGTATGGGTTAGCCGGATTTGGCTACATCATTGTCGCTACATACCTGCCACTGATGGCGAAAAGTGCCGGGTCGCCGCTGCTGACGGCCCATCTCTGGTCGTTGGTCGGTATATCGATTATTCCGGGTTGTTTCGCCTGGCTGTGGGCAGCCCGACGCTGGGGGGTATTGCAATGCCTGACGGCGAATTTACTGATCCAAAGTGCCTGCGTGGTCATGACGCTCGCCAGCGACTCCTTGCCGCTGCTGGTGATAAGCAGCGTGGGTTTTGGCGCAACGTTTATGGGGACCACTTCGCTGGTCATGCCTCTCGCCCGTCAACTTAGCGTACCGCGCAATATTAATCTGCTGGGCCTGGTCACCCTGACTTACGGTATTGGGCAAATACTCGGGCCGCTCTTAACCAGCCTGCTGGGAAGCGGCGCTCAAGCGATCGTTAATGCCACGCTATGCGGTGCCGTCGCCTTGTTTATTGCGGCACTGATCAGCCTCACACAATTATACAAACAGCGTTTCGCCTCCCCCAAAAAGGTATAATCGACAACCTTATAAACAGGTATCTTAGGATTAGTCCGCAATCAAATGTCAACATTTAATAAACAACAAATAATCAGCAATTACCCGCCAGACAATTTATAATTCCCGGCTGTTCATTTATAAACTCAATTTAAAATGCGTAAAAATGGACATATTAACTCAGCATCAACACTATCTTCGGGAAAAGTACATGTCATGGTTTAAAAAAATACTACTGGGGTTAATTATTTTGGTGGGTTTAATTGGCACGCTAAAGGATTATAAAGACTTTGGTCTATTTGGCGCGTTAGGATTGTTTCTTATATTCCTGTTAACAACAACATTTTTATGGCAATGGGCCTCTGGCAGGTTACCAGAGATAACCCAGCTTCAGGCCGTATTTATTTTACTGGCCAGCGCGGTAGCCTCAATTTTTGTTATCAATATGGCAATTGCCGGAAATTTGCATGTGGATTTAATGGAGGTCATGTACGTTACCATTACGCATAATCCACTTTTTTACCTGATTCTCTGCGTGGTCGCATGGGTAAAAGTGGGCATCTGGCAATGGCTGTTTAGCAGTGGACAGGTCAAAGAGAGTCAGCCAGTTTAAACACGGCAGAGGTAAAAAAGGCGTCTTAGCTAAGACGCCTTTTGCATATCAGAACAAAAAATTAGAACTGATAGGTCAGACCCGCAACAACCTGGTTGTCGTCGTCTTTGCCGTCGAGCAGGTTAATTTTGTAACCCACATCAGCCACGATGTTTTTGTTGAAGTAGTAATCCGTGCCCAACGCTACGTATTCAGTCAGGTCATTATTGTTGTTGTCACGCGCGTGAACGTAACCCACGTTCGGACGCAGACCAAAATCAAACACATACGCAGCCATTGCTTCAAAGTGCTCAGCTTTATCCGCATCCTGAATCAGGTTGTGGGACTCGCCGTACATGGTCGCGACGTAGATGGCATTAGCATCATATTTCAGACCCGCGCCCCAGAACTCTGCGTTTTCGCCATCCCATTTACCGTCTTTATTGCCTTTCTTTTGGGCTGCTGTGATTGAACTATTTGTGTAGGTCGCAATAGCAGACACGCCGGAATCCGCAATGTTGTCATAGCCCAGGGAGAAGCCGTAGCCGTTACCGTGCTGCTTAGTCAAATTAGGTTTTGTCGGGTCTTCCGAGTTGGCATCACCTTTACCCTGGTATTGCGCACCAATGTTCAGACCATCAACGGCTCCAAAGAGATTTTTGGTGCGGAGTGTTGCAACGCCAGAAGTACGTGAAGTAAGGAAGCGGTCAGCATCTTCAAAGGAGTCGCCGCCGAACTCTGAAAGAGTGTCAGTGTAAGCTCCCACGTCGTAAGCGATACCGTAGTTACGACCGTAGTCAAAGCTAACGTCATGGCCATAATCCAGGCCAGCAAACGCCAGACGTGTATTGACGCCATTCTGAGAACCTTCTGCTTTAGAGGCATCAAACTGACTTTCAAATTGGCCATAACCGGTCAGTTGATCGTTGATTTGTGTCTCACCGCGAAAACCCAGACGCGCGTATGTACCGTCGGCATCGGTGCCGCCAGTCCAGGAATGGACCGCTTTTACTTTGCCGTACAGATCCAGTTTGTTGCCATCTTTATTATAAATTTCCGCTGCATGAACGGAGGTTACCCCTAATACCATTACAGCTAATGCCACTGCTGACTTTTTCATGTTATTACTCACTTTTAATTGTGAATTTTGCTATCAACTTTGTTATGAAGGCAGAATACCCGCATAAAAAAGCCCCCTATGGAAAAGGGGAAAACCTCTAACACACCAATGAAGGTAATAATAAAGTGGCAAGACACATATCATTTTGGGTTAAATAAAACCCGAACAGAGAGTAATTACTTGGATTCTTCGTTTACGCTCTCATTAACAGAGCGATATAACATTATTGCTTCGGCAATAATATCTTGTTTACTTTTACGGGTTTCAAATGCCAGCGTACGAACATATTCCCACAGAGAGGTATCGACACGGGCACTTAAAAGAACCATATCTTTTGAACGGGTACCCCTGGCCTTTCTAATATCGGGGTAATCTCGAGAGGGCATTATCATCTCCTGAACGCAAACACGCTTATGGCGATGAAATATGCAGTCAGTGTAAAAACATGTCAACGGCAAAATACAGTGACAATAGTAATGAAACTGTTAATAACGGACAAAAAACTGGAACAGCATTTCAAATGAAAGATAACTTGATTATAGAATAATGTGTAATTTTAACTTTACATATATTCACTTTTATTCATTTGATTAAAAAAGCCAGAACTATTGACAATAAACATGACCTCAAATCAAAACATCATTACAGCCAATAAGTTACGTGCCGTTATTAATGTCTACATTTCCGTGAAGCGCCTGTTTTTATGCACTGTTATTCCAGGCTGCCTCGCTCTGACCACCGCGTAAATCAGTTTGATTCTCACTTAACACAGGCCCGTTTTGTCTAAAAATAAGCACGGAAAGGTAAAAATAAGGTAAACAATGCATTTTTTCGCATGCAAAAATAAGTTGTTTTTAATTGATATAAATCAATTTTCACCGCGTAACCACGGAGGAAAAATCATCATCTGAGGTGATGGAAAGCTTTGTTTACGTGACGTTCATGACGAGAAAAAAGCGTTGTTATGCAATAAACTTTTGTGCTGAAAAGTGTCGCGCGGACTGCAACAGCCCGCATGGGAGAGGAAGGAAAATCAGGCGTTAACTTTATCCAGCGGCCAGGAATCAAACAGATAACCATCAAAGTCGATGTCATCAACATTTGAAAACTCCAGCAGGCGCTGTTTGACGTTTTCCAGATGCTGCCACATTGCCAGCTTGGCTGCGCGGGCATCCTTTTTGATTAATGCCGCCAGGATCTGTTTGTGGTCACCCATCCACTCTTTACGGTAATGGGTATCGTCAAGGTGGCTATGGAGCTGGATCCACATCGGGTTGTTTTCACGCCACTGCCATGACTGGCGAAACAGCTCCACCAGCATGCTGTTATGCGTGGCTTCGGCTATAGCGAGATGGAACTGCATGTCGCCGCTTTCAGAACCGTTCGCTTCGCTGGAGGCCAGCTCCCGCTCTTCCAGCTGTAACGCCTGGCGCATTTTAACGATATCTTCACGGGTAGCCTGCAGCGCGGCGAATTCGGCGATATTGCTTTCCAACAGCTGTCGCGCCTGCAGCAGCTCAAACGGACCCGCGTCATTGCAATGATTGACATCCGTACTGTCGATGGTCTGCGCATCTGCATTGTCGAGTACGTAGATCCCGGCGCCGCGACGCACGTCCACCAGACCTTTAATTTCCAGCATAATTAACGCTTCGCGAACCACCGTGCGAGTGACATTGAGCATCTCAGCAATTTCACGTTCCGGCGGCAAACGCTCCCCGGGCTGGTACGGCGTCTGGACAATCAGATCGCGGATCATTGCACCCACTTCCTGGTAGGGTCTTTGTTGAGAAGTGTTCGATTTCATCGTGTTATGTCCGTCAGATGCGTCAATTCAGATCCGTAGGCCGGATAAGGCACATGCGCTGCCAACCGGCACCTGTGCCGTTGGCTGATGGCGACGCTGACGCATCTTATCAAGCCTACAAAAAACATTTTTTCGCCTGAACTATAGCATTTGCGGGAAGCCAAAAACAGAAAACGGGTCAACCAAATCAGCATTTTGATTGACCCGTCATACTTCGGGGATTATGCGTCAGCGCCTAACGCCGCAACGCACTCGCGTGCACCGTGTTCACACAGCTGTTGATACGTCGCGATAACTGTCTCCACAAAATCAGCGTTTTCCGCCAGATCATGGCCAAAAATGCCGCTCAGCCCCAGCAGCGCCGTCACGCGTTCGGCCCCCTGGAACTGTTGGTTAATGCGCTGGAACTCAGCCAGCAAGGGGTCGACAACATCAATGGCCTGCCCCTGTTCATCCACGCCACGGGTGTAGCGCATCCAGCCCGCCACGCCCAGCGCCAGGTGACGCCAGTCGCTGGCGTTTTGCAGATGCAGACGCACCGGATCCAGCAGGCGCTGCGGCAATTTCTGGCTGCCGTCCATCGCAATCTGCCAGGTGCGGTGACGCAGTGATGGGTTGCTGAAACGCTCAATGAGCAGCGTCGCATAGGCGTTAAGATCGGTGCCTTCCGGCATCGACAGCGTCGGCGCTTGCTCCTGCATCATCAGCGCGAACGCCGCTTTGCGGTACGCCGAATTTGTCATGGTATCAGCGATAGTTTCATAGCCGCCGAGATAGCCCAAATACGCGAGGAAAGAGTGGCTGCCGTTGAGCATACGCAGTTTCATCATTTCAAACGGCACCACATCGGCAACGAACTGCGCACCAACGTTGTCCCAGTCAGGGCGACCGTTGACAAAGTTATCTTCGATAACCCACTGACGGAACGGCTCACAGGCGATAGCACACGGATCGTACACGCCCAACTGGTCGGCAATCTCTTGCAACGTTTCTGGCGTCGCCGCCGGAACAATGCGGTCGACCATGGTGCACGGGAAAGTGGCGTTAGCCTCAATCCACTGCGCCAGCTGCGGGTCGCGCGCCTGCGCCAGGCCCAGCACCGCGACTCTCGCCACATGACCATTTTCACGCACGTTATCGCAGGACATCACGGTAAAGGCCGCAAGCCCTTGCTCACGACGCAGATGCAGCGCCTGTACGATGTAACCAATCGCCGATTTCGGCGCGCCTGGATTCGCCAGATCGTGTTTAATCAGCGGGTTATTGAGATCTAACTGTCCGCTGGCAGCATCGGTGCAGTAACCTTTTTCCGTGACCGTCAGCGAGACAATTGCCGTCTGCGGGCGCGCCATAGCCTGTAAAATACCATCACAGCCGTCAAGCTCCGGGTGCAACGCTTCTTTCATCGAGCCAATCACTTTCAGCACGGTGTTGTCCGCGCCTTTTTCCGCCACGGTATACAGCAGTTGCTGTTTGCGCAGGTTTTCAATCAGGACGCGATCGTTACCCGGCATCAGGTTAACTTCACAGATCCCCCAGTCGCTGTCGGTGGTTTCCAGCAGATGATGGGTGTACAGCGCCTGATGCGCGCGGTGAAATGCGCCGCATCCCAGGTGAACAATGCGGGATTGCAGGCGCGAGCTGTCCCATGCAGGGCGAGCAACCGGCAGGTTGCTATTGGCAATTGTCGTTGTCATCGTGAACTCCAGAACCCGTTGAATGACCAACGGAAGAGAAAAGAAAAAGCCGGCCAGACAGGTGACCGGCAACTCGCTTTAGCGGCTAAAGAAAGCGCGCTGGATAGCCATCTCAACGCCACGCACTTCCGCCAGCCCTTTCAGGCGACCAATCGCGGAGTAGCCTGGGTTGGTTTTCTTTTTCAGATCGTCAAGCATCTGATGGCCGTGGTCCGGACGCATTGGGATCAGGTCCTCTTTACCCTCGGCTTTACGGCGCTGCTCTTCCTCAACGATCGCTTTCACGACTCCGTACATATCGACGTCGCCGTTAAGATGCGCCGCTTCATGGAAGGTTTTCGGGTTATCTTCACGCAGCGTGGAGCGCAGGTGGGTGAAGTAAATACGTGGGCCAAACTGTTTGATCATGTTGACCAGATCGTTGTCCGCCCGGACGCCGTAGGAGCCGGTGCACATGGTAAAACCGTTCGCCATGCTGTTGACCGTATCGACCATCCATTGCATATCTTCCACGGTGGAAACAATGCGCGGCAGGCCGAGGATTGGGCGCGGCGGATCGTCCGGGTGTACCGCCATCCGCACGCCCGCTTCTTCCGCCACAGGAATAATTGCTTTCAGGAAGACGGCAAAGTTCTCGCGCAGTGCGGCTTTATCGATATCTTTATAACGCGCAAGATGCTGGCGGAACTGGTCAAGCGTATAGCCCTCTTCCGCGCCTGGCAGACCGGCGATGATATTGCGGGTCAGACGCGCTTTGTCTTCATCGCTCATGGTGGCGAAGCGTTCATTCGCCTGAGCAATCTCTTCGGCGGTGTAATCCGCTTCCGCGCCCGAACGTTTGAGGATGTGCAGCTCAAAGGCGGCAAATTCAATCTGGTCAAAACGCAGCGCTTTGGAGCCGTCCGGCAGGACGTATTCCAGGTCGGTACGGGTCCAGTCGAGAACCGGCATGAAGTTGTAGCACACGGTACGAATGCCGCACTGGGCCAGGTTACGCAGGCTTTGCTGATAGTTGGCGATCCACTGCTGATAGTTACCAGAACGGGTTTTAATATCTTCGTGGATCGGTACGCTTTCGACGACCGACCAGACCAGGCCCGCCTGCTCAATAATGGCTTTACGTTTTAGGATCTCATCAACCGTCCACACTTCCCCGTTCGGGATATGGTGCAAGGCGGTGACCACGCCCGTGGCACCCGCCTGACGTACATCCGCTAAGGTGACCGGATCGTTAGGACCATACCAGCGCCATGTCTGTTCCATCTTTTATTCCTCATTTACGTTATGGACTCGACGATATGGCACATAAATTCCTCCTTTTGGTATGACATGTCAACCTGAAGGAATGAATTGGTTAACCAAATCACGATTTTTGCTGATTAGATCGCCATTTTACGGCCATAAAGCGCAGTAAAGATGTAAACATGTAACGCAATGTGACATTCATCGCATCAATGGTTAACCAATACAGATAACATCTCAACCAAAATCATAATAGTTCAACCAATAAAGGTAGACGTTATATGCATGTTCTCAATATTCTGTGGGTCGTATTCGGCATCGGTCTGATGCTGGTGCTCAATCTAAGATTCAAAATAAACTCGATGGTCGCCCTGCTGCTGGCGGCGCTCTCGGTCGGCATGCTGGCGGGTATGGACTTAATGGCGCTGCTGCACACCATGAAATCCGGCTTTGGCAGCACGCTGGGTGAGTTGGCGATTATCGTGGTATTCGGGGCAGTCATCGGTAAGCTGATGGTCGATTCCGGAGCGGCGCATCAGATTGCTCATACGCTGCTGGCGCGACTCGGTCTGCGCTATGTGCAGCTTTCGGTGATCATTATTGGTCTGATTTTTGGCCTGGCGATGTTCTATGAAGTGGCGTTTATTATGCTGGCGCCGCTGGTGATCGTCATTGCCGCAGAAGCGAAGATCCCGTTCCTCAAGCTGGCGATTCCTGCCGTTGCCGCCGCCACCACCGCCCACTCTCTGTTCCCACCGCAGCCTGGTCCGGTCGCGCTGGTTAACGCCTACGGCGCTGACATGGGTATGGTCTACATCTACGGTATTCTGGTGACTATTCCGAGCGTGATCTGCGCCGGGCTTATCCTGCCGAAGTTCCTCGGCAACCTCGATCGCCCGACGCCGTCATTCATGAAGGCCGACGTACCGGTTGACCAGAACAATCTACCGTCTTTCGGCATCTCTATTCTGGTTCCGCTGATCCCGGCGATCATCATGATCTCCACCACCATTGCCAACATCTGGCTGGTGAAAGGAACGCAGGCGTGGGAAGTGGTCAACTTCTTAGGCTCCTCGCCAATTGCGATGTTTATCGCCATGATTGTCGCCTTCGTGCTGTTTGGTACCGCGCGTGGTCACGACATGCAATGGGTGATGAACGCCTTTGAAAACGCGGTGAAAAGCATCGCTATGGTGATCCTGATCATCGGCGCGGGCGGCGTACTGAAGCAGACCATTATCGATACCGGCATCGGCGATACCATCGGCATGCTGATGTCGCACGGCAATATTTCGCCATACATCATGGCGTGGTTGATAACCGTGCTTATTCGTCTGGCAACCGGTCAGGGCGTGGTCTCAGCCATGACGGCAGCGGGGATTATCAGCGCAGCCATTCTCGACCCGGCAACCGGTCAACTGGTGGGCGTCGATCCGGCGTTGCTGGTACTGGCGACGGCGGCTGGCTCCAACACCCTGACCCATATCAACGACGCCTCGTTCTGGCTGTTCAAAGGCTACTTTGACCTGTCGGTGAAGGATACGCTGAAAACCTGGGGTCTGCTGGAGCTGGTGAACTCCGTGGTTGGCCTGGTAATCGTGTTGATCATCAGCATGATTGCATAACGTCGATACCGCTCTGGCCCACAGCCCAGAGCGGTTCTTTCTCCTGCCTTAACAATCCTCAATAATCAGATACACCGCCTTCACCGGGCCATGCACCCCAACCACCTTGATAAGCTCGATATCCGCCGTCGAGCTGGGTCCACTGATAATATTAATGCACGACGGCATACGCTCACCGGCCTGCGCTTTCTGATGCAGTTTTTCTGCCAGTTGTGCCACGCGCGGCAGGATGGTGCTTTTACGCAGCACGAAAATCGAGGACTCCGGCAACAGGCTCAAAGAACGCCCGCGCTCCGGCGCGGAAAACAGCACCACACCGCCGGACTCAGTCAGGCCATACTCGGCATACACTACGCCGACTTTCGCCTGCTCGGCCTCGGTAATATTTTCGCTGCCTCGCGCCGGATCCCAGACCACGGCGTTGCATTCCTGCTGCAAACGTTCGGTGATGCCCAGCGCCACCAGTCGGCTGTCGCCGCTCAGCACTACTGGCTGACCCAATTCTTCACACAGGCGTAGCGCTGCTTCTGCGGCCTGGTCCTCGCGAGTCAGTTCACAGCGGGCCAGCATCACTTCGCTGGCGAACTGGATAAACGCATCGCAGCGCTGCTGCGGGCTAAGTTCAGTCAGGCGCTCGTTGGCATAATTGTTAACCGGCGCGGCATCCGCTTGCGGTTCGAAACGCGGCGGGCGACCCAGCGCCTGGGCGATGGTGTTTAAAAACGCGGTACGGTTATCCATTCTTTTTCTCCTGCGCCTGATGTTTCTTAAACCAGCTGCGGAAGCTCTCGCCGTCAGCATCAGGCAGATCGCGCGCCTCCATCCAGTCACCAATCGCGCCAACCTTGAGCGGGGTTTTCCCGCCATTGATAAACCAGCTTGCCGCATGCGCGCCCGCCATCATTCCGACTTTCCACAGCCCCGGATGGCTATTGGCATAAGCGAACATTTTGATCGCCCGTCGCTCGGCTTTCGGGGTAATGCCCTCCTCGGCCATCACCCGACGATGACGCAGGATCAGTTTTGACAGCGGAATACGCACCGGGCAGACGCTGTCGCAGGCCGTGCATAAGGAACAGGCGTACGGCAGGTCTTTAAAATCTTTATAGCCGCCGAGCAGTGGAGAAATCACCGCGCCAATAGGGCCGGGATAGATCGAGCCATAGCCGTGTCCGCCGATGTGGCGATACGCCGGGCAGGTGTTCATACAGGCCCCGCAGCGGATGCAGCGCAGCACATCGCGAAACTCAGAGCCCAGCACCTGCGAGCGACCGTTATCGACAATCACCAGATGGAACTCTTCCGGTCCGTCCACGTTATCCGCCTCACGCGGGCCGGTCAGCCAGGTGTTATAGCCCGTCAGACGAGCGCCCACGGCGCTGCGCGCCAGCATGGTGATCAGCACATCCACATCGGCAAAGGTCGGCGCGATACGCTCCATGCCCATCACCGCAATGTGCGTTTTCGGCAGCGTGGTGCACATGCGCGCGTTGCCTTCGTTGGTCACCAGGCATACTGAACCGGTTTCCGCCACGGCAAAGTTACAGCCGGTAATACCGATTTCGGCACTCAGGAAATCCTCGCGGATCTTCTGGCGAATGAACAAGGTCATGGCTTCCGGGGTTTCCGGGCCGTCATACCCCAGACGCTCATTCAGCACGCGGCGGATCTGATAGCGATCTTTATGAATAGCCGGCACCACGACGTGCGAAGGTGGATCCTGATCCAATTGCAGGATGTATTCCCCGAGATCGGTTTCGATCACCTGGATTCCCGCATCCTGCAGGACATGGTTGACGCCGATCTCCTCGGTCACCATCGACTTGGACTTCACCACCTTCTTCGCGTTTTTGCTGCGCGCGACCTGCAGAATGTAGGCGGTGGCCTCTTCTTTGGTTTTGGCGAAATAGACGTGGCCGCCGTTTTGCGTCACTTTCTCGGAGAGTTGATACAGGTAAGCGTCGAGGTTGCTCAGCACGTGATCGCGGATCTGGCTGGCACGATCGCGCCAGTCTTCCCAGTGGCCTAACTCATCGACCATTTTTTGTCGATTTGCGCCAATACGCTCCTGCGCATTGGCCACGGCTTTGCGCATGATCGGATCTTCTATCTGCTGACGAATGCGCAGTTTAAATTCTACATCGCTGGTTTTTATCGACATCTCTTTCCCCTCAGCGGCTCATCAGCACTTCAGCAATATGCATCACTTTGACCGGCTGGCCTTCCCGTTGCAGTCGACCGCCAATGTTCAGCAGGCAACTGACGTCTGCGCCAATCAAATATTCCGGCTGCGCATCCATCAAATGTAAGACTTTCTCTTTCACCATCTCGCCGGATATCTCGGCCATTTTGACAGAGAACGTCCCGCCAAAGCCGCAGCAGGTATCCTGATCGGCAAACGTCAGCAGCTCCAGCCCGCGCACGTTTTTCAGCAGCGTGAGCGGCTCTTCCTTCACCCCCAGCTTTCGAGTCAGGCTACAAGAGGGATGATAGACAGCGCGGCCCTGCAGGCTGGCGCCGACGTCCACCACGCCCAGCTTGTTGACGATAAAGGAGGTGAGATCCTGCATACGCGCGGCAACCTTTTCGGCACGCAGCGCCCATTCCGGTTCATCGGCCAGATACGTCGGATAGCTTTTTACCGCGTAGGTACAGGAGCCTGCTGGCGAGATAATCGGATCGTCGTTGTCTTCCAGGGCGGCGATCAGGTTTTTCATCCCAGGGATCGCCTCTTTGATGTAACCGCTGTTAATGGCTGGCTGACCGCAACACCCTTGCTTCTCGGGGAAATTAACGCGACAACCCAGTTTTTCCAGCAGCAATACGGAGTCTCGTGCCATCCGTGATTTCAGTGCGTCACCAATGCAGGTAACAAAGAAATTTACATTCACAATAACTACTCCATTGCTTCATTTCTGTTTATTGCGCTTGATATCGCGATATCAAGCAAAGGTTCAGCCGTATTTCACGCCCAGTTTTTCTGTTTGCTGTTTTTACTAATGCCTGGGTTCATGGTGATGCTCGGGTCGTTTTCCTTTGATGCCGACTCTCCGCTTCTTAAGTCAGGACAGTCGCATATGTCTGTATTTTCATTTGTATGACAAAACCAAATAATCCCCTAATCAACCCCCATATGCAACAACCAGGTTTATTTCTTTCGGTCTCGCTCACATTTTTATATTTAAAACCACAGCGTTATGAACACCTTAAAAACAGTTTCAGGTGCTTACTATTCTCATCACCAGCATTATTAAAAAGGTTATCATATAACTATTTATAGGTATTCAGCTTACTCTTAAGTATATTTACCTGGCATTGGATTTTAATTAAAAGATTACAATAGTTACAAAACTACAAATCATAATTACTTTATTCACTGAAGCGATTCAGTTTACATACTTTATTAACCCAGCAATGTAGCCTCCCCACCATAAATATAAATCAGGTTTAATGAACCAATCAGGAATAGCAATGAACGAATATTTTATGTTTGCCCTGGCACTCTCTCCTTTACTACTGATGGTATTTTTAATATTGAAATTGAAAATGCCCATCCATTATTCCGTGTTGATCTCTTTGGTATTCACTGCCGCGCTGTCGGCCATATTCTGGGAAATGCCCGTACAGAATCTGAAAGCCGCGATAGGCTATGGCGCCCTGAAGGGGTTATGGCCGATTGTGATTGTGATCCTCGGCGCCATCTTCAGTTATAACGTCATGCAGGCAACCAAAGCGCTGGATATTCTGCGCGATATTCTCGCCAGCATTAGCGAAGATAAGCGTATTCAGGTGCTACTGATTTCATGGTGCTTCGGCGGATTCCTTGAAGCCGCGGCAGGTTATGGCACGGCGGTTGCCATTCCGATCGGCATTCTTATTGCGCTGGGATTCAACCCGCTGAAGGCGGCGATCGCTTCTCTCGTGGCGAATACCGTTCCCACCGCGTTCGGCGCGGTCGGGATCCCGGTTTCTATTCTGGCGGAACAGGTTAATCTGCCGGTGTATACCTTAGGCGGAACCATTATTCTGCAGCTCGCGCTGTTTAATATCCTGCTGCCGTTTGTCATTGTCTGCATTATTGGCGGCGGCCTGAAAGCCATTCGTGGCGTATTTCTGATCACGCTGATTTGCGGCATCACCACGCTGGTTCCGCAATATTTTGTCGCCATCCATCTTGGCGCGGAATTGCCCGCCTTTGCCGGTAGCCTGGTCAGCTTGTTTGCCGTGGCGATGGTCAGTCGCCTGCGCAAAGGGAAAACCGATCCCGAGTGGCGCATTGAGGTCAGCCATACCCGCGAAACCACGCCGCGCTCGGCAAAAGTGTTGTTCCGCGTAGGCTCTATCTATCTGTTTATTTTTGTTTTTATCCTACTGTGCTCACCGCTGTTCCCGACGATCAAAGGCGCGGCGTCCCAACTGGCCTCGGTGCTGCATTTCACGCTCGCCAACGGCAACACGCTGGCGCTGAAAGTTGAATGGGTGACCACGCCGGGGATGCTGATCATCTTTGCGACCCTTATCGGCGGTTTTATTCAGGGAGCGTCCGCACGCGGGATGCTGGAAGTGTTTATCAAAACCATTTTCCAGCTTAAAAATTCCATTGTGGCGATTATGGCGATTGTCGCGCTGGCCACGGTAATGGATCTCAGCGGGATTATCTCCACGCTGGCCCAGTCGATTGTCGATCTGACCGGCAGTTCCTACGTCTTCCTCGCCCCGGTGATTGGCGCGCTGGGCACGTTTGTTACCGGCAGCGATACCAACTCGAATATTTTGTTCGGCAAACTGCAAACCATTGCCGCCAGTAAACTGCATATCGATCCCAACTGGCTCGCGGCGGCGAATACTTCTGGTGCAACGGGGGGGAAAATGATTTCGCCGCAGAGTATCGCCATTGCGGTTTCAGCCACCAAAATGGACGGACAGGCCAACCAGATAATGTCTGGCACCATGAAATACTGCTGCGCCTATATTGTGATCCTCGGCCTGAAAGTCGGTCTCTTTTATTACTGGTTTATGGCGTAATCCATTGTCAACCCCGTCAAATTCACGGCAACCGTATTTGACGACCTGGTGACCAAAAAGGTTTACACCGCTTCAGGATCGAAACGAAGCGACTGGCTTTACGATTTGTCGGCGCTGACTAAAATAGCGCCGATGTTTCAAATCGAGGATTGTTGTTATGTTGTTCTGGAAAAAGATGGTGAAGAAGTTCGACGCCTTTTCCGCGTTGATCCCACCACGCTACTTCCGCGTGTAATGCCTGGCGCTAATGCCTGATGGCGCTTCGCTTATCGGGTCTACGTTTCACGCTCATTTGTAGGCCGGATAAGGCGCAAGCGCCGCATCCGGCAGCAGAGAAAATGTTCTCCCCTTTCACTTACGCAGCCCGCACGCTCTTAACACCCTGACCCACAGACGAAGCCATGCAAAACGGTAGATCAGCGGATGCTGAAATCGTAGCAGTGTCAGAAACATAGAGCCTCCTTGCGGCGCTACAGCACCGTTGCCTGATAGCGAATTTGCGGCTCCATTATCTGGTGACGCGCGTCTATCAGCCGCAGTTCATACGAGTCGTGCTCTTTCGTCAGCCGCATCACCGCGTCGACGACACTGGTGGTCCGCTCCAGCGCCTGCTTGTCCTCATAACCGTTGAGCAGTGAAGCCAGCATCACGCTGCAAATCAGATCCCCAACGCCCACCGGCATTTTGGCAAAGGTATACAGCGGCCGGGCGATGTGTAATGTCTGTTCCGCCGTCACCAGCAGCATTTCAAACGCCTGTTTGTCGCGCGAGCAGTCGCCGAGATGTTTCACCAGCACCTTCTTCACGCCCCACGCCACCAACTGCTGCGCCGCTTCCACCACCTCGTCAAAACTACGTAGTTGTCTGCCCGTCAGCACGCTCAGCTCATAGAGATTCGGCCCCATCACATCGGCCAGTTGAATGGCGTCATCGACAAAAAAGGACTCCACGCCCTGCGCGACGATGCAGCCTTTTTGCGGGTCGCCCATCACCGGATCACAAAAATAGAGCGCCTGGGGATTACGCTGGCGAATGGTGGTGACCGCGAGCTTCACCTCTTCGCAATGGCGTTTGTCCCCGAGATACCCGGACAGCACGGCATCGCATTGCGCCAGTTTTTGCAGATCATCCAGCCCGCTGATGATGGCGCTCAGCTCGCCGTGCGGCATCGCCATGCCCTGCCACATCCCGTACTGGGTGTGGTTGGAAAACTGTACGGTGTAAAACGGCCAGACATCGATCCCCGAGAGCTGCATCGGCAACACGGCGGCTTTATTTCCGGCATAGCCATAAACGACTGACGACTGAACAGACAACACGTTTTTCATTTTGACTCCGTCTAGCGAAACGTTGGCAGCAGACCAAATACGTCCAGAACAACCGTCAGATAGACAACCGCCCCACAGACAATGACCAGATTGAGCACGGTGTTATTACACGGCGCGGTATAGCTGGCGGTAGGGAAACGTTTCCGCGCCGCTTTCACCAGGAACGGCGGCAGGATCACGCTCCAGATGGTAAAGGCCAGACCGGCGTAACCAATGGCGTGGACAAACCCGTTCGGGAAGAAGAAGCACACGGCGGCTGGCGGGAAGTAGGTCACCAGCGCGGTTTTCAGGCGACCCATGCCGTCATCCGGGAAGTGAAACAGGTCGGCGATGTAATCGAACAGGCCAAGCGTCGCCGCCAGCAGGGAACTGGCTACCGCAAAGTTGCCGAAGAAGGTCAGGATCAGATCCATATAACGGCTGGTGAACAGCCCGCTGATAGCCTCGACAAACACGTCGATATTGCCGCCTTTGGCGATAATCGGTGGGAATGAGGAACGGCTGATGTTGCCCATCGTGACGCCCAGCCAGAAAATATACAGCAGCAGGGCAAACAGCGTGCCGATGATAATCGAACGCGTAATATTTGAGATCCCGCTCGTGCCATACAGCTTAACCAGGCTCGGCACGTTACCGTGAAAACCAAACGAGATAATGCAGAACGGCAACGTCATCAGGATATACGGCAGGTACTGCGAATTGGGCAGCGCCACCGCCACGCTGTCGACGAGTTTCGCCACTTCGATATGACCCACCAGGCCAGAGAAGGTGGCAAAGAACGCGATAAACTTACCGATAATCAACACGGTAGTAATACGTCCAACCAACAAGGAGCTGTACCAGGCAATCGCCCCGACCAGCATACTGACGATCACCACCGAGATATTCGCCGGAAAGCGCACGCCGCTGTATTTGAACACGGTTTGCGCCATCACCGCCGACGAACCAGAGATATAGGCATAGGTCAGAATATACAGCACAAAGCCGAAAGCGATACCGACCACAATATTCCACTTTCGACCTAATAAATCCTGAGTAAAGGTATTAAAACTGGCACCGGCGCCATAATGCAGATTAACTTCGACCAGCATCAGACCGGTTAATAACATCATGATGGCGATAAACAGAAGAATAACTGACGCACCGGGGAACCATACGCCAGCCATCGCAATCGGCAGGGAAAACATCCCTCCACCCACTACGGTCGCGATAACCAACATGGTTCCGCTAATCAGTCCGGGGGTACTACTCTGTCGCTCAATGGCATTAATATCCATGATAAATGTTCCTGTAGACTATTCGTTATAATTACAGCTGTCATTTGTACATCATGCGGATAATAAAAATGTCGGAGTCAGGGTTTACTTTTGTAGTTATGTCACGGTAACGGGCACCGCAAAGGCTTCCTGTTCATGGAAAAGAAATACAAAAAAGCCCCATCCTGAGATGGGGCCATAATTATTATTTAAATATAGTCAAAGCGTGCAGTAAAGAAACGGAGCTGCTTCGGCTCGTAAATAAACTTCAGCCCGCGAATATCTTCTTTGTGCTGGTAAAGTTTAATAATACCGTCAGCCACTACATCCATATGCGCGTAAGTATAAACGCGGCGTGGAATAGTCAGACGCACGGTTTCCAGTTTCGGCCTGTGGTGTTCACCGGTCACGTTATTACGGCCCGCAGAGATAATTCCGCGCTCCATACTACGTACGCCGGTTTCCACATAGATACTGGCAGCCAGGCTTTGCGCCGGGAACTCGTCCTGCGTCAGATGCTCGCAGAAGCGACGCGCATCGAGGAATACCGCGTGACCGCCCACCGGTTCAACAATCGGTACACCCGCGGCTTTCAGCTTGTCGCCCAGATAGCGAACCTGCTTCACGCGGTGCTCGATGTACTCATACTGCATGGCTTCGCGCAGACCAATCGCCATAGCTTCCATGTCGCGTCCGGCCAGGCCGCCGTAGGATGGCATCCCTTCGTACACCACGACTAACTCTTTGGCAGCAGAGAACATTTCGTCATCGTTCATGCACAGGAAGCCGCCGATGTTCACCAGACAGTCTTTTTTACCACTCATGGTACAACCGTCGGCGTAGCTGAACATCTCATGCACGATCTCTGCGATGCTCTTGTTCTCAAAGCCCTGCTCTTGCTCTTTGATAAAGTAGGCGTTTTCTACGCAGCGGGTAGCGTCGTAGAACACTTTAATGCCATGTGCTGCAGTCAGTTCACGCACCGCGCGCATGTTAGCCATGGAGACCGGCTGCCCGCCTGCGAGGTTAACCGTGACTGCCAGGCAAATATAGGCAATATTCTCGGCGCCTTTTTCATCAATCAGTTTTTGTAATTTTTTAAGATCGATATCACCTTTAAAAGCAATATTCAGACCGGCATCGTGCGCTTCGTCACGAACGATATCGACAAACACCGCACCATTTTTTTCCTGGTGATAACGGGTGGTAGTGAAATACATATTCCCGGCAACATATTGCCCCGGTTTAATTGCCAGCTGCGATAACAGGTTTTCTGCGCCGCGCCCCTGGTGAGTAGGAACAATATGTTTAAAGCCAAACAGTTCCTGCACGGTTCTTTCCAGATGATAGAAGTTTTCGCTGCCCGCGTAGGCTTCATCACCCATCATCATTCCGGCCCACTGCTTGTCGCTCATTGCGTTAGTGCCACTGTCTGTCAGCAGGTCAATATAAATATCTTTCGAATTTAACAGGAAAGTATTGTATCCCGCTTCCTGCATTTTCTTAAGGCGTTCATCACGCGGGATCATAGATACAGTTTCAACGCTTTTAATACGGAAGGGTTCTGCCGGATAATTCATTTTGTTTCTCCAGTAACAGTGGTCATGTACGTATTAATGTGAAGTAAAGCATACCTGGTTCATCAATAAAGCCTGATGAAATATAACTATTCGCCTCCTGAGTCAGGGGGAGAAATAATGTGGAGGCACTATGCAAGATTTAATTGATTATGGAAATAGCCTGGTCAACATTAATCACTGGCAATAATTTAAAAAGCTGTAAATGTAGGTGATGCAAATCACACGTCGTTTTTTTACCCGTTAATATTCAACAAGTTTTTTTTTGCGTGTTGATTTGCCATTTGCGATGGTGCCCCCGTGGAGAGGGGAAATACTGAAAACTTAACTTTCCAGGCTGTGCTCATACTGTATTGCTGAATGAGTACACCCCATTTTGTGAGAGTCGGATCACTTCACGGGTTTATATTTGTGATTCACATCACTAAAAGTGTAAAGCAAAGTGTACAAAACGGCGTTGTTTCAGAGTTTGCTATTTGCTTCAGTGAGTTAGATCTCATTTTTGGCCTGATACACATGGGCGTTATTTTCTGGAAATGGCAGGTATCAGGAGGATGGGACAGGAATGAATTTATACGGTGAATAATACTATGTTTATTGGGATAGAGAGGATTTCTATTTATTCCGAAAGCGTGCTAATCGCGCTTATTTCATCTTATTTACATCTGGACTTCCCGCCAATTACTGGGGTAATTTACAGGGGTTTTATTAGCGCGATGCGAAGGTGCGCCAACACCTCCGCATCGCTAATCACAGTAACTATTTCACGAGAATAGCCATCATGACTGATACGCATTGTATTGCAGTTTCATTTGATCCAGAAGTGTACGTCGCAGATAACCGTTGCCTGAAGGTGGGTTATGCGAGCGGTTATCCTGATTACAGCCGTTTGCCGGTGAAGTATGTCCAGTTTCCGTCCATCGTGATGAAGGGCCAGTGGCTTAAAGCCGCCGGATTCGACACCGGCACCCGCGTCGATGTGCGCGTCATGCAAGGCTGCATTGTGTTAACCGCCCGCGCGCCCGAACCCGAAGAGTCAGAACTGATGAAATCCCTGCGCGCCGTGGAAAAGCTCTCCGCGCGTAAGCAAAAGCAGGTGCTGGAGTTTATCGGGGTGATTGCGGGGAAAACGGCGAAGGGGTGAGAGCGTGATGGTAATTGAGGCGCCGAAGGGCGCCTTTTTTGGGGTATTACGCCACTTTTGCTTTATGCCGTAGTGCGTTCGTTCCAGGCGTCGGTATATTGAATATTGCCATCTACAATACACCAGGTGATTTTTTCATAGCGCAGTTGTACGCTTTCCAAATGTCCGGTTCCCGTTACCGTACGTGTGTCATGCACGATTGGTGTCACTGATACAACTTTTACACCTTCAAGCAGGGTATTAAAGTATTCCACTTCCTGGCCTGCGTCGTTTATGTGATAGAACTTAAGTTCCGCACTTTGAAGTGTCTGACCTGTCGCAACTGCTTTGTAAAGGTATGGGCTGGAGGAATCGATCTCTTTGTCAAAAAGAAATGGGCCATGTTGGCGTGTGCCGGTTAGCTTTCCAGTGGCACCATCGGTTGGAATGCTAAGGTTATGTGTTAAACCACGTAACTCAATACTGCCTTCACGTCCCTGGACATCCGAGCCTCCACGAATCATCGCGCCACCATCGTCTTTTAAAAATAAATGAACGGGTACAGCCATTTTCAACCCTCCTTGTAATCAATCATATAACCAGCGGCCTGCTCTGGCTGATTCTGCGAACATACGCACAGTAAGCGGTTTTGACACTTGCTTGATGGGTTCTTTGGTAAACCATTTTCGATAGACCGATTCTCTTTCCCACGGGTAATAGGCCCCGAAATCAATCACAGAAACATCAACGTTATATTTCTCTCCAAAATCATCAATGGCATACGGTAATTCATCCCATTCAGCGTAACCTTGCAGCGGCGTATCAAGTTCAATCGGGATAGGTTTGAAAGTAAACGTTACCGCGAGAGATAACTCTCCCCGAAAAAATTCTAATACCTCGTTATCCGTCACCATACGCGATCTTCCTCTCTGGCAATGGTGTTGTAGGTATTCACCGTTTTATAGACAATTTGGGCGACATCACTTGCGAGTAATGCCCAACCAATCACAGGAATTGTTCGTCCAACGAATGCCCCCAGATTGTTAGTCATCATTGGTTTTAAATATTTGATACTGGCATTGGTGATGGTAGGAAGCCTGACGGACAATGTTACGTTAAGAAACTCACGAGAATATTTGGAGGCAATTGATGTGCCTTGTGTTGCCCCATATGGTTTACCCCGTGTTTTCAGCAATGGTAACCCAAGAATGATACATGACATTGTTACCACATCTTTAATTCCCCCAAATTGTTCATCAATTTTGTCGAGAAAAATCCAGAAAAATAGCTCACCTGCAGAAATGTTACAGACCCCTTTATAAAAGTATGTTCCGTTGAGTTCCTCTACTGTGTCCATCAGAGATCCTTCGATATGCAATAATTTGCATACTTATCGAACTCCTGCGTACCCTGGTGGGGGAACGGTAACTGCCGTGGCGTATGTGTTTTTCAGAAAACATAAAAGTGATGTCGTTGATGTCAGACAACATGCCACGCATAGTGCTTTATCAAATTGATACCAATAAGTGACGTCGATAGCGCATCAACCCGTCTTTGCTTGATCAGGTGATATTTTGCGAGCATCATCGCAATTATTTACCTGATAATGAAATCAATGACTTCCAGTAAAACCCTGCAGCAGGCAATTGCCGACATCACCATCTGGCGTAAAGGCGAGCAGCGTGCGCCGCACAAACCTTTGCTGCTGCTTCATGTGCTGGCGGGTTATCAGCAGGGTCACGGTCGCCTGTTTGACTACGGTTCGGAAGTTCGCGACCCATTGCATAGCCTGCTGGAACGATTTGGACCACAGCGCGCGCAGTACCGCCCGGATATGCCCTTCTGGCGCTTACAGGGCGATGGGTTCTGGGAGCTACAAAACGCCGAGCAGTGCTCAACATCCGGCAGCAGTAAACAGCCCCCTGCCGGAGAACTGGTGACGCATAACGTTGCCGGAGGCTTTGATGAACAACATTTTACTCTGCTGAAAAAGAACAAGAACCTCATCAACGCCCTGGCCCAGCAAATCCTCGAAGCGCACTTCACCGAAAGCATTCAGGAAGAAATCGCGGATGAACTGGGGTTTGATATCCTGCAAATCCGCAAACAGCGGGACCCGTTGTTCCGCCAGCAGGTTCTGCGTGCTTATAACTATGAATGCGCCATTTGTGGCTTCAATATGCGCCACGACAGCACTTCAGTTGCGCTTGAAGCGGCGCATATCAAATGGAAACAGCATGGTGGCCCGTGCGAGATTTCAAACGGACTGGCGCTGTGTGCAATCCACCATAAAGCTTTTGATAAAGGTTCGATTGGGCTGGATGAGAGTATGCGAGTTCAGGTGTCACCCGCAGTGAATGGCAGCGGCATGGTGGGCAGACTGTTCTGGGATTTCGACGGTAAATCGATAGCACTGCCAATGATGCGCGAGAATTATCCAAAAGAAGGGTTTGTAGAGTGGCACAGGAAGGAGGTGTTTAGAGGGTGAGTGCGAAGGCCGGACTCGCCAAATCAATATAACCATCTGAATTACATAAATATTAAATCATTTAAACCTTCGTTATATACTCACTTGTATACTCAATTGATTTTAGTTTGCTATCATTATAAATCAATGAGTTAGAGCAATGTGTATAGTCACAGTTTTGAGCTTTTTTACCAGCAGGAAGCAACTGAAACACTCCGCTTCAACGAGGCTGAGCTAACATCCCCGGATAGTGTTTCGCAATAATGTCATTCATCCTTTCTATCAACTCCAAACGCTTGAACGTCAGATGGGCTGTTCCCTTTTGAAAGTAACGAATACTGAAGAACTCATCCTCGTACATATCCTTAGCAGGGTTATCTCGAATATGTTCCAACAACCGGGTAGAGATATCACCACGGTTGTCGGGAATCGGTTTGCCATCGAGTAAAAAAAGCATCCGCTCCAGATCCGCCAGTTGATCCCGCCTCCAGCCCCAGTTCAGACTAAATCCCCAGCGATTATGCGTCACCAGATTGTTAATGATGATCTTCTTACCAAAGCTACAAGGTCTATTGGTCTTATAATCCCATGACAGACCTTTGAACACATTGATGATCCCACGCTCAAATACATCCATTTTATTCAGATGTAACTGCTCAAAAGTACTTAGTATATTTGCCTCGCTGATAGCAGGTAGATCGCCCTCCTCCAGGTTCTTATGCCATTGGTCGCGCGCCTGAGCATCCATCAATGCCATCATGCCAGACTTCAACATCAAATCACGCCAGATACTACGGTCAATATTGCGGGTGACAGCAGGGATCGCTTTATCCACAGTTTCAGTCAGCCAACTATCGTAGCGGTGCCCGGCTTTCATCGCCCAGTCTTGCGCCGTACCACCGCCAACTTCAGAGGTTAACCGTGAAATGGCTTCAAGCTGCTGGATGAGCTGTTCAATTTGCAGCAGTGCAGCATCGCGGCCAGAAACTACTCGTTCGATACTGGTCGAACAGATGAGTTCATTGTGTTCCGTTAATACAACGGGTTCTGTTTGCATCGTCAATCATCCATAAAAGCAACCACGCCTGCCGGAAATGGCAGGCGCATTATGCGATGAATAAATAAGGTGGGAAGTTCAGAGGTAAAAATCAGGAATGATGCTCGAAGAATTTATATATTCATTAATCCGGTAGCTCGCCTGGCTCTGAGAATATTGATAGCGGTCAGAAATGGTGTCTGACCTTGCCATGTAAACCCTTTGCAGTCAGTGCGTATCAGTTCATAGCGTTCCACCAGAAAGTTCACCGCATCAGCCAGTGTTATTCCCGCTTCGATATGTTCCTGGATGGCGGAATCATCATGGAATGGTGTGTCGTTTAGCGTTAGACCGTAATGGTGTTCCAGCAGATAAGTTAATAGTTGCTGCCAGACCTGCACGGGCGACAGGCGTGACGAAACTGGCACCGTGACCGGTACAGTTGAAATATGCATGAGTTGAGTCCCTGATAATGGAAGAGGAAGGTGTTACCTGGTTACGGTTGACTGGGGTAAATAGCGATGTAAACGTAGCCATGAGAGCCGAGAGTGTCAGCTTCACTAGTGAGTCCGTTGTGATGCAGAGCGACGGAGTGCTGACTGCGGGGATCAAGCTCTCCAGTGGTGAGCATCCGCTCTAACTGTTTCATTATTAGTGGAAACGCTTGATCCAGACTCAATGCTTCTTCGTCACTGAATGAGCCATTAAATCCTGCCCGGTCAGCCAAAAAGTATAGGCGGTTGCCTTCCTGTACCAGACGAGCGCCGAAGCACGGCGTGATATTACGTTTTAATCCCCACTGAAGGCAGGATGTGTCCTCCGCCGATGTGCCGGATATAGTGGTCGACTGCATTAATATATTCCTTAATGACTGAGTGGGATGATTAGTTCACCGTCACGCAGCGAAGAATAGCGTATGGGCCTGCCCGGTCCTGACGACGTTCAACAAAAACAGCGAGTACGCCGCTGATATCCTGAACTTCACGTTCATAGTAATGGCATACACTGCCATGCCACTGGTAGTGACCTGTACAGAAGGCAGATAGCCTGGATTCGGCATGCTGACGATAAATATGCATCGCCTGGCGCTTACTGATAATTTTCATTCTCCACCTCACAACAAGCCACATTCAGCAAAAGAAACCACTTCATTCCCGACCACAAGATGATCCAGCACACGCACTTCCACCAGAGCCAAGGCTTTAGCAATCCGCTGAGTGACATGTTTATCCTGCTGGCTGATTTCTGTCGTGCCGGACGGATGGTTGTGTGCCAGAATGACCGCAGCGGCGTTATGTTTCAGGGCTGATTTAACCACTTCGCGGGGATGCACTTCGGTATGACTGAGCGTGCCGGTAAACAGTGTTTCTCGCTCCAGCAGGCAATGCTGATTGTCGAGATGCATCACGATGAAGACTTCCCGCTCCAGGTGAGCCATCTGCAGTTTCAGCCATGTTTTTGTGAGGCTGGTTGAGGTAAATGACTCATTTGGTTGACGCTGGTATTTATCCAGCAGACGTAATGCTCGCTGGATGACTCGCTGCTCGTTTGCAGGAAATACCGGAGATAAATTGATCGTAGACATGGTTGTTCCTTAGAAAGAAAAGCCCTTCCGAATCTTCGGAAAGGCGTTAAGGGAAAATAGTGGAAGAGATCATGAAGCAAACTGCAGCATATTCTCAGCCATTACCCAGAGGGCACGGTTGAGCTTCACATCACCGTCAATACCTTTCACTGCTCGGGTATGGGCGCGCTTTCCTTTGGTTGTTCTCCCCGATAGCCCGCCTTTGATCAGGTTTTCCTGAATGCGCTGATAAGTGGTCCACAGGTCGTTACTTT
The DNA here is from genome assembly GCF_013781945.1 of Citrobacter sp. RHBSTW-01044. Lineage (NCBI taxonomy): Bacteria > Pseudomonadati > Pseudomonadota > Gammaproteobacteria > Enterobacterales > Enterobacteriaceae > Citrobacter > Citrobacter sp. RHBSTW-01044. Next base: position 4,263,627 of record NZ_CP056180.1, read on the forward strand.
CATCCTGCCAGCGGCGCGGTGAAAGTATCTGCGACTCCGTCACCGGCTGATGCTCTTCTCCAAATCGATAGGTTAATGCGGCTTTCGCCATTGCCTGCTGTGCGGGTGGCGGCAATAAAAGCGACTGCATGGCATCGCGTTTCTCTTCTACGCGGTCAAATATCCCCAGTACTTCGTAGGCTCCTTCAATGACTTTCTCGACTACGTTGCCTTTATGCGGTACTCGCACCTCCCCGAACGACTCACCGCAAATCAGCCCATTTTGGCAAACTGCTCTGAATAACCCCGGTAACATCTGATATGAGCTGGAGCCGTCGTGGCTGTTTAGTAGAATAATTTCTGGAACCTGTTTGCCAGTAATCTGACCTTCACGACGCAGGCGCAGCATGTGCTTCGTATGCTCTCGTTTGCTCTGGTCTCGAACTCGAGTCTGGCAGGCAAAGAATGGCTGGAAGCCTTCATGTTGTAGGTTATCGAGCAGGGAAATAGTCGGGATATAGGTGTACCTGTCACTGCGGGATTCATGCTTTTCTTCGCTAAACACACTCGGCACATAATGCGCCAGTTCGTCGCGGGTTAACGGACGGTCGCGGCGAACGAGATTCACCGCACCAAAGCGACTGGCTAAACGGGTCATAAAAAACTCCTGTGAAAAATCGGCATAAAAAAGGCCACCCCGAAGGATGGCCTGGATTGAAAGGCAGGATTATTAAGGCAAAATCGAAGGTTGTATCTGCGATGCAGCCTTTTCTGAATCTGGTAACGGCAATGCCGATAGTTCGGCAGAACTAAGCTTTCCTGCGCGGTAAAGTTGCAGTTTCACCAGAATCGTCGCTTTTTGCGACTGAAGGTAACTCAGGCACCATTCCCGCTTAAGGACCATCCTGACCGGGACAGGCAAAAGCTCATATGCTTTGTTGAAAATAACTTCAACAAAAGCATCATCACTAAGTTTATCCTCAGCAATATTCAACAGACCATTGATGACAATATTTTCCAGTAACAGCCTGTATTTGTCAGAACCAATTATCGAAGGTTTTACCGTGTTTTCCGGTAAGCGTTCAGAAGATGTGTCATGATTTTCTGCAGGTGCTTTTCCGCGTGGGAAATTCAGCTTTTCTGTAAGGCTACGAAGTTTTCCTGTGCTATTTTCAGACATGTATTTTTATCCTGTGGCCTCCGCGTCTTGCCATCAGGCAAGTACGGCGAGTTTTTTTATCGCTTTAATCAGGCTAAAGGTAGTCAAACCTGCCCCCAGAGCCTTGACCGTGACCGAATGGCTTCGCATCAACGTAATCCCCGTTACGCACAGGACAAGTTGCCACGTACAATCAGGCCATGGGGGCTCATTACCCGGCATGTTCGTAATCACTTCACTTTGACTATGCACGGAAAACACCTCTACCTGTAACCATTAGGGAGCCATTGACCCTGTTTGCGGATATCAGTAATAATGCCCCCCTTTTTGACAGAAATTGTGCGCCAGCCCGGTTCTTTGCTGGATGCATTCCCATAGGTGTACCCGACAGTCATTGTCAGGTTTTCGCCTGAAGTTGTGGTGAGATCAGCCTCATATTTGGCTTCGGTATTTTGTTTGCGAATAAAACGCACGGAGTTGATTGCAGAACAACGAATACTGCTTTTCGCATATTCAAAGGAATTGTTAGCCATCTGACATCCGTCGTTTTTAATTTCATCCGTCAGGTTTGCAGAAGCATTAAAGTTTTTAGGAGCAGGTACGAAATTCGCCATATCGCTGCGCATGGTTGGCGGATCTGTCTGAAGCACAAGATAAACAGGACAATCTGATTTTCCGACTTCACAGGCTTTTGCCACATAATCACGTACCAGCCAGCCTTTATTGCCGAAATACTCAGCACCGCTCTCGTCTTTACATTGTGACCACGTGGCTTTTTGTCCCATCATAATGCCGTCTACCAGGACGCAGGTGACAGCTTTTACAGGCTTCCCGTCCCAGCGAACAGCGTCAAAGGGTTGAATGCCGGTATGATTCACATCAAGCGTATAAGCCTGCGGGTTCTTCGCTATCCGGTCATTTGCTTGTTTCAATTGGTTACTGCCTTCCTGAGTCAGAAAGAAGGTATAGCGTTCGGGATGTATGTCGCCGTGAATTGTCATTGCAGACGAGACCAATGGAATAAACAGTGCTGCAGAGCTGAGAGATAAAACAACAAGATTACGCATAAGGTTTCCTTTCAGTTTATTAATGATTAATACAGTCCTGCCATGTGGCATCAGCCAGTGCCTCATTCAGCCCTTTGGCGCTGAATTTTCTAGAGATAGCGGCATTCATAGAGGTCATTTTTATTACGTCTTTTTCACTTGTCGCTTTTAGCGCAGTAAAGGTCGTTTCATCCAGAGGATGGTTCGTACCATTGATACTGACTCCAGGTTCAGAAAGCCCTGTTTGTGACGAGACGCGGTAATCCTCCGCAGGTACGCTGTAAGCAGCAGCCAGCTTTCCGTTTGTGCAGGTCAGTGTGAGCACTTCGCCTGAAACATTTTGAGTATTGAGTTCAAACTCCATGGCACTGATGTTCCCGTACCAGTCACCCCATTGCTGGTCAGACTGTACGGCGCTGGCACAGTAACTAAGCAGCACTAATCCAGCCAGAACTGCATAATGGTTTCTGAGCATATGGTTTTCTTTCCTGATGATTTAATTACAAAAAAAGCCCGCTTCCGTTTTAAAGGAAGCAGGCTGATCGTATTGATTAAATGAGCTAGCGGATAATCGTTAATACAGATCAGTTTGAGTAAATTGATCGTTATCACCTATCACAAAAACGATCAATAATGCATTATTGATAGATATTAACTATCATGAGTGTACACATCGATCGTTACGACAGATCAATGAACAGAAGCCACACCAGTAATACATACCGGCGCGGCTTCATGTGGGTAATATAGGAGTCAAAATATCTGGAATATTTTCAAGGTGCTTTGATGGGGGGGATTTATCCTGAACAATAAGCTCACCAGCCCACACAGGATAATTCAGTCCCTGTTATTTGTTTCTGATTCTTTTTGTTTTTTTCCTTTTACGGGTAAGGTATGTATCCCTGGCACGCTTAAACTGGTGATACAGTTCTGGTTCTGATAATGTTCCTCCAACATAGAAAGTCCAGACTGCATGGATAGCTAAATATATTTCTTTTGATGTTGATGGCTGAATAATTTCAAATGCTTCATGCCAGCCAATCCTGTTAACTTTGGAAAGTGTACTGCCGCCTTCCGGAGAAAGATCTATGGTTCTGTAACTTACCTTTTTTGTGCCACTTTTATGCTCTGAATTCTTGTCATTAGCTGCGTCATTGCGGGGTGATTTATTGTAGTCTTCCTGCGAAGTACTTTCTGACATATGCTTATTACAGTTCTCATCTTTGTTGTCAGCAGAATATGTTGGGCTGGTATCATCTTCACCAGATAATGCAGCACTCTTCTCCGGGGTGTCTGTGCTTTGGTCGTAAATACGCATTCGCCTGGACGGTTTATTTTTCATATATTCCCAGGCCCACTGGCATAACTCTGTGTTGTCCATGGGAATGTTTAACTTACGTTTTGCTTTAAACTTGCTATCCCATTGGGATCTTATGTTTTTTATAAATGAGAGTTTATCAATGAAGTATGCTGGAACTAAATCCATAAAATACAGAATGGAGTTATAACGTTCTTTATGGGATGTGGGATGTATATGCAGCGATTTTATTTCTGAAAGAAAAGGTTCTAACGCAATTACATGCTGAGTATTTGGGTTGAAATTACCATAAACTGATAGATCAGCCAGAGAGCGAACATGACTAAATTTTTGTGGCACAACCTCCTTTTGGATATTAAGCATTTCAGAAGATAGTTGAGGACAATATTTTTTAATGCTTAACCACACAAAATAGCAGGCATGCTCATTTTTCCTGAACCATTCAAACTCTGACTCCGGAAGAAGTGAGTCAAGAAACAACTCTATTTTTCTTTCATAATAAAGAATAGCGTCAAGAGCACCTGAATGATAATGACTGATAATTTCAGACAATAATCCGGAGGCATCCCCCATGCTCATTCGGTAAATTGAGTTTATTCTTTTCATGTTTTTTAGAGGTGAGGACAGGTAGTAACCGGTCATGGGTTTGTTTTCCATTACAAACCAATAGAAAACGGATAGTTCTCTTTTTGTTTTTATTTTTAGCCTGTAACTCTCATTCTTTCCTTTGCTTAAATTCATATTTTACCTCTTCGAATACCGGACTCACTTTAGAGCATCTTCATTATTTTTATATTGATAATAGATGTAGTGCATTACATAGTCAATTGGTGGTTTTTTCGTAGTTTTTCTGTAGTGTTTTTCTTGATGCATTGTCCTTCACAACTGACAATTCATCTAAAAACACCTCGATTTTAGAAAGGGGTGTAAGGATAGTTTTCTTTTCGCAATAGTGAAAGGCCATAACCTGACCCTGCATGCTTTCAGTAATGACTTTCCCCCACTATGGAGACTCTCTGTAAAAAAGTAAAACCATACATATACGCCCAATGAAATGAAGGATGCCGCACTGGTGTCCCCTGAGCATTTTCGGAGACTTCATTTCATGAACATGATTGATATTCACAATGACCAGATGGTTGATATGGCGTTCATAGTCGACTTCACTAAAATGACCGATAAGTGGGTTTATAAACTGATTCAGGAAGGACAATTCCCAAAACCGATTAAACTGGGTCGCAGTTCTCGCTGGTTTGAAAGTGAAATTATCACCTGGCTTAATGAAAGAATTACAGCATCACGGGCTGAATAAAACGTTGTACTTTTCTTCAAATATCATCACTAACTTTATACATGTCTTTTAAGTCCTCACAGCTTGCCCTGTCTGAATAAGCATATCTTTCCAATAAAGGTTCTTATGTTATTGATATTAACATTATCAATTAATCACCAACATACCGAATTACTTATCTGATTATGATAATTACCATTAGCCAATAACAACACAGACATGTATAAATACGTTAAACCATCAAAGCCACAATGACGTTTAAGTTATTGTGACTGTTTTATGAGAGCAAGTTATATGAGTCAGTCAACTGACATTCTCCTTAACTGTGCTGAGGTCCATAATGACAATCACTCTACAGTGATTACATTACCAGACAATAGTATTCACACAGAAAAGCTTCATCGCATTTATACGTTATTGCAAAAGCTTGTCAGAAAGAAATCACTCCCCTTTAACATACTGGCTAACCATTCAGATTATAAGCAGACTTGTCATATCGTTGAAGTGCTGGATATCATCCATCTGCTTGACCAGATACCTGATGTATTTCTTGAAGGCCGTAAACTCCATCCACTAATCACCCATTTCCAGCAAACGCTCAAACGGTATAATTTTCATTGCAGAATACATAACGGTGCCATTACCAAAGGTGATGCAACGAACACTGCCATAATGCTGAATAAGCTGGTAAGTGAATATCGTGATGAAGTGATTAAACCGGAGTTCAGACAGGAACTACGGAAATACCAGCGTAACTCAGTAAAGAATCTGAAAGGGATAACAAACTATATTCAGCATCTTTTTAACCAGCATGCACGACTGCTGGTAATACGTCTGGACCTGTCATGGGAAAAAGTGCATACAGGCAGTATTACGCCTGAGATAGCGAGACAACAACGCCAGCAGCTGTTACGCAATATGAAACGCAACCGGTTATTCAAACATGTCCTGGGCATGGTATGGAAACTGGAATACGGGCCAGACAGAGGCTTCCATTATCACACCTTATTCTTTCTTGATGGCAATAAAACCCGCAGTGATATCTCTATCTGTACTCAGTTTGGTGAGTACTGGGCAAAAGTGATTACTAAAGGCAAAGGTACGTACTTCAACTGTAATGCACAACATGAACGTTATGAGAAGCCAGGTACAGGGATGGTGAAGTATGGCGACATCTTGAAGCAGGAAGGGCTACAGCGTGCTGTGGCCTATCTGACCAAGATAGATACGTTCGCGCGCCTGGCCTTACCCGGCAACGCCAGAACCTTTGGGCGAGGTGAAATTAAAGCCGTTAACACGAAGAGCAAACGTGGCAGGAAACGGACTCAGCCACCGTAACCCCACTTCCAGTCAAAAGCGTCAGCATTCCCCTGGATGCCTGTGTTCTCACGGGCATCTTTCATTCATTCCGGAGTTAATTATGTATAAGCCTGTTTATGCGCCTTTTGCTGTTACCTATCATGGCGAGCGGGTCGCGCCTGACACTGTGATGCTGGAAGATTACGATAGCCTGTTCTGCGAATTCTGTAGAGTGAAAATTAGCGTTATTATTGATGATCTCACTGGCATAAAAAGTTTTGTTCATACACCACTGCGCCGGGAAACGGTAAGCAAACTCGTCGCCTGCCCTTACAGCAAATCTGCAAAAAATTTAGCCATCGGGAGTAAACCTCCAAAACAGACGCTACGCGTAACGTTCGCTCCTCTACGACCAGGGAACTCCCGTCGCCTTCCCTGCAAAACGACTAAGCAAAATTGGCGTTGTAGCTGGTGCCATATCTGTTGGAATGGTGAAAAGTTATGCCCGCAATGTGAAGATTGGATCTATGCAATTAGTGCCTAGTTCTTACCATCTGAGTCTTGGCGCTACGACTTGCAGATCTATAACCCATTATTTAAATGTGGGATATTTGAACAATCTTGGCGAATGCGATAAAACATCAACTGGAAGACAATCACAAAGGTGAAGTCAATGGAAAGGAAGCAACAGCCAAAGGTCTGCGTACATCTTCTTGATAAAGAAAAACCGTATTACTTTTCGCCTGAGCAACAAAAATCCACGCCACCCAACTTTTTCCAGCACTCACTTAAACTTGCCTGGGATAACCGCAATTACATTGCGACGTGCTGCTGTGATCCAGCTCAGGAACTTAAGCTTTATGTCAGAAGCAACAAAGGCTCCGGCCCATTCACTCTCTGTCGTAACCCAAACACCGGTCCTCGGCACAAACCATCCTGCTCATACTACTCTCGTATAAATACTGATGGTGGTGCAAAAGCATATTCATCAGCGGCAGTCAGGGAAGAAGAGGACGGAACCCTTCGTATCGGATTAGATTTTTCGTTACGCGTATCGACGTCGGACCCTGAACGCGCAGCTCCGGCTGCAATACATCCTCCAAGGGAAAGAAAGCAAGTCGAACGTCTTAGGAAAATGAAGATGTTAGGTCTTCTTCATTTGCTTTGGGAAAATACAGGGTTAAACGAATGGGCTCCATATCTGGAAGGAAAGAGAAAACTGACAACAGTAATGAATCGTTTGTATAAGGAAGCCAGTAGCATTAAACAAAGCCGCACAGTTCTGGCCGATGTTCTATTGCGACAAGGAAACGAGCACGCCAATAAGAAGGCTGTGAATTACGCCTGTGCGAAAAGTCGCCGTCTGATCGCTATCTCAGAACTTAATGCATGGTCTCCAACTATGAATGTTGGCAATAATCTGCCTCTAGCAGGAACAACGAAGAGCAGTCCTCCTGCCGGGATGCCTTATCTCACCATCGATAGTTCACGTTGGGAAAGGTCCTTAGCCAGATTTCCACGTGATGTAGCATGGTGGCAGCGTGGTGGTAAAATCATCGCTATTGCTGTCACCGACGTACCTGTAAAAAAAATAGCTGAAAAGTCTGGCCAGGAATATTTTTCCGCAAGTGTTCGTCAGGTTGTTTTAATGATGGTGAGTGAACGGTGGATTCCACTCGATTCATCTTACGAAGGGATCATTGAAGAAAAGCTAGCCAAGGAGCGACGCCAGTTTACCAAGCCATTGATTTATGATTCTGCGGAAGATCAGTACCATCCCGACTTCATACTCACGGATGTCAATGGTTCAGACTTCGTTCCCCTTGAAGTATGGGGGCTGGATACTGAAGATTATTTACAGCACAGGACTGTGAAAGAACAATGGTACCAGCAGGCGTTTGGTGACACTTGGTGGTCATGGGACGCTGTAAGGCATCCGAGAAGCGATGAAATACCGACCTTCCCACAACGAAAAAAACATTACGAATCCAAGTATCCAGTAGAAAAAATGGAAACCAAGTGTTAAATGCCATTCTGAAGGGGAAAGCGGGCAGAATAACGCTAAATGGAGGTGTGCCAGCAAAGCTGGTGAACTGTTTTTCAGTCCTATGAAGATTTACTGAGTACAGCAATCTGGAGCCGCATTCATAACCTTTCACAATTAAGAGCTTGTACATACAGCTGAAAACCACAGGTTCAGCATGAATCATAACTGCATCTTAATCTGCCCATACCACATCAATTGCACCCATCCACAGTGATGTAAAGCTGATGTTGTGTTTGGTGCAAGATTTGCTGGCATGGCACTAAACAATGTCCTGTTTGTTTCAACTGGATTTATGCATTATCAGGTTATGTTAATAAAACATTGTGAGAATAAGCCCAGAATCGGGCTTCAATAAAACGTTAAATTATTCATTGCTAAGTTGCCAGTGTAGTTTGCAGGAAATATTCGGTAAATATGCAGCCGCAAGGGGCTAATCAATATGTCATTTTATCGTGTTACGTCTCGTCGACTGAGAAGTAACCAAAAAGGTATATGTTAATGACGCAACGGTATACGCCGGAACAAGCCGAACGGATGAAAAAAAGGCGATATTGGGTATACGTGGATAGCGAGCGTTTCAGCAGCGCAGCGGCAGCGAACAAATACGTGGGTGAAAACATTTTTCATGCCGCGTGGCGTGCCGACCTTATTGCTGAATCCGGCGGAGAGGCGATGCAGATCGGTGACAAAACAAAGTCTGTCAGGCGCGGCAATCATACCGTTGTGCTGGAGCGTCGGGGTGACCTGTCGGATAAATCTGTCCGTGATTACAACGCCGCGCGCAGGAAGTTGTTGAATGCTGGCTGGCGCGACGATGAGCTTGACGAGATGGAAAATGGCGAGCTTTATTCGCAATATAAAAGCGAGTTAGAGCGCGAGCGGTTATTGGTACCGCATTTTTCTGGTTATGAAAAAAAGTACTCTCGAGTGGAGATCCGCCCGGCACAAGGGCGTTTCAGACGCGAAGTGATGTCAAACTGGGAAAATCAGTGTGCCATTACTGGTACACGACTTGCTCTTGAGGCTGCACATATCGTAAGTCACGCAAGCGGCGGCACTGCGAGTGTGGAAAACGGCATCTGCCTTGCTGCGGATTTGCATACACTGCTGGATTCTGGCCACCTGCTTATTCTTGATGGCATTATCCACCTGTCGGATGAAGCAAAAGACGATCTCCGCTACGTAACTTTGGAAGGTTCTTTGCTGCGAGTCCCGCGCGTCAAAGTTCATTTCCCGGCACTTTAACGAATTTGAACTCAAAACGTAATGCCATCCTTTCGTTAAATCCACGATGCATGAAATGAGAGAATGCGACTAAGGAGAGAACGTGTATTTGAAGCACATCAGCGCACGCAACTATCGTGCCTTTGGAGATAGTGTATCCGCACCTGAACTAGACTGGGAGCTTAATCCGGGACTCAACATTCTTGTGGGAGAAAATGATGCAGGAAAGACCTGTATCGTTGATGCTATCCGTCAGATATTGCTGACGACCAGTTATGAAAACATTCGGCTCTTCGAGCAGGATTTTCATATTCACGGTTTAACTCGTTCTAATAACCTTTGTATCCAAGCTACTCTATGTGGGCTAAGTACCGACCAGGAAGCCTCAGTTCTTGAATGGTTGACACTTGGTGAAGATGGAACTTGCTCGCTCATTCTACATCTTGAGGCACGCTTTCATCCCCCCCAGGCCACTAAGCGTCCGCGTGTTGAAACAATTGTTCGAACTGGAATAAATGGCAGTGGTCCAGAAGTGGGTTACGCGGTAAGAGAACTGGTGCGGGCAACCTACTTAAAACCCTTACGCGACGCTGAAGCGGAGTTGAGTTCAGGTCGCCAATCACGTCTGTCACAGATTCTTAGTGCACATAACCAGATTGCTGGCCAAGAAGTAAACGACTTTGATCAGACAATGCCAACTAACATCCCTACGAAACTGGTCGGTTTGATGGCATTCACCCAGCACCACCTTGGTCAGCATCAAGTCATTAAAAGCGTGGAAAAGGACATTAATGACAACTACTTGAGCCAATTTGCGTTTTCAGGGGATGTAATTCAGTCTCGCATCCGTATCGCCCCCAATTTAGCACTCGCACCTATTCTGGAGAAGTTCGAACTATCGCTGCTTCCCGGAGCACACATTGATCCTGATAATCGGTGTGCTCGCGGTCTTGGGTACAACAATGCATTGTTTATGGCCACTGAACTGGTGCTGCTACGAGATGGCGAAGAACTGGGCCTCCTTCTCGTTGAGGAACCGGAGGCGCACCTCCACCCTCAATTGCAAGAGCGCGTGATGGATCTCCTGAAAGAGCACTCTAACGATGATCAGGCACATAAGCGCGTTCAGGTCATTATGACGACGCACAGCCCATCTTTGGTATCAACTGCTCGCATTGAAGACATGACACTGGTGCACAAGGCACATACCTTTCCCTTAGCTGTCGGCAGGACGAAACTCAAACGAACAGATTACTCTTTTCTTCGCCGTTTTATCGATGCAACCAAGGCGAACCTCTTTTTTGCACGAGGCGTCATGATGGTGGAAGGTCCTGCTGAGGCAATCTTGCTACCAGCTATTGCAGAGATGTGCGGTCGCTCATTCTCGAAACATGGTGTCTCACTTGTTAATGTGGGAAATACAGGGCTTTACCATTACGCCCGTATTCTCCAACGGGAAGGAACCGGCCCGGATATCCCAATTCCGGTCGTATGTCTGACAGACCGGGACATTGTACCTGACGTTGCTAAAAGCTATGTCTCAAAACCCGATAAGGGTAAGCGCTTCGATTCTGATTATGACTCCGATGAAATGAAGCAAGTAGTTCAAAGCAAGAAGGACCGTGCGGAAGGTGGAAATACGATCGTCTGCGTATCTGATCGTTGGACACTAGAATATGATCTTGCACACTATGGTTGTGCCAAGCTGATGTACCTCGCCATTTCCCTTGCCGTAAAAGCAAAGTCTCGCGATGAAAGATTAGAAGAAGACGACGAAGTTGAGACACTTGCGGCGGAAGAGAAAAACTGGCTAGCACTGGAGGCTGCGGGTCACTCCAATGAGGCTCTCGCTGCAATTATTTATCAGCCTCTTCAAGAGAAAAAAGCTTCGAAAGCCATAGCAGCTCAGTATGCGGCTTATCTGGTTTGTACAGGCGCATATGGCACGGATGACGAACTGTTCAATAAACTACCGCCATATTTGCAAACTGCTCTATCGCACCTGACGATAGATCCCAAATCCACATCCAAATCCTCAGCGAGGCCGGGGGCTGTATCCGGAGCTTCCATATCGACAGGTGCAACAGGTGCAACAGGTGCAACTGCGGCGACAGTAACAACAACCATGCAGGCAAGCTCTACCGTTCTGTCTAACGTAACTATAAACGGTAATTAGGAGACCAGAAATGAGTGCTGTCCATCTATCTCCAAACGACTTAGCCGAATTGACGACACTAGCCAAAGACCTGAACTTCGACGATGCTGAGCGTCGTTCTGCCCTACTTGAAAACGGATCGCGTGATTTTAATGCAGTACCTGGGAGTGGGAAGACATCGCTGCTTGCTGCAAAACTTTTGTTGCTGGCTAGGAAATGGCCTCATGCAAGAAGAGGCATATGTGTCCTAAGTCATACTAACGTTGCTCGTAATGAGATAGCACATCGCCTGGCGGGAACGGTCGAAGGATCTCAGCTTCTGAACTACCCCCATTTCATTGGTACTATCCATAGTTTCGTCAATCATTTCTTTGCTATGCCCTTACTGCGTAGCTTGGGAGAGAAAATTGATGTTATTGATGATCTGGTGTTCGCGGATAAAGCTCGTTCTCTATTGCTGACTAGAAAATTTGCAGGCCTTCGCACTTATCTGGAAAACCAGAGGAATGGGGAAGGTATCGCCACTACGCTTTTCTATCGAACGGCGGCGCTTAGCGTGCATGTTGAAAGTGGCAACCTTCCTGCATCGCATACAAAGTCTTACAACTCACTGATAGAGCTGAAGAATATTCTTTCTGCTCAGGGTATTTTTCGTCATCGTGACATGTTTGCATTTGCTGACCTAGCGCTCCAGACCTGCCCGAGGCTTCTTGATGTTGTCCATCGTCGCTTCCCGATGGTGTTCATCGACGAAATGCAAGATACCTCTTGGGATCAAGAGTCATTGTTAAATAGTATTTTCGATAGCCGGTCAGTGATGCAGCGTTTTGGGGACATCGATCAGAAGATTCTTTCCGATGAAGAACAGGCTGAATTACTCACATTCCCTAGGGCGGGATATGGATGCATAAGTACCAGCAAACGGTTTGGTAAAGCAATTTCCGATGCTGTAGGGTGTGTCCGCGTCAGTGGCGAGGCTGTTGTTGGTGAGGGCGAAGATGCCCATGCTCCCGTCCTCATCCTGTACAAAACGGATAGTGCAATCAAAGTGGTTGAACGCTTCGGTCGAATCGTTATTGGCCATTTGAGCGAAGACAACATTGGTGAACGAGAGGTTAAGGCGATGAGCGCTCGCAAAACCGGTGAGAGCAACGTTGATGCAGGTCGTCACCTTCTTGATTACTGTCCAACATATGGCGGAGACAAACTAACTGCGGGAATACGTTCCGAAAGTTTCTGGAGTCTTGTCGGAGACAGTAAAGGAACTTTGAAAGAAACATCGTTGAGTTCCAGAGTTTCTGACGTTCGCAGAGCATTATTGCTTGTTCTGCGCGCAGCTGGAGCATCGTTTGTGCAAGACATTCGTGATGCACGAATGCTTCCACGAGCGGCAAAAACTATTACGCCCGCAGGGACAATTGATAAGTTAACACGGCAGCTCGCATTGTCCGGAGAAGAACTTTGTTCAGATGGCCATCAAGATGCACTAATAAAGCTGCTTTACACGCAACTAAAGCCATACTTTCCCGATGAGCTAAGCCTTGAAATATTCAAAGGACTGGGCATTTTTAAAGAAGCAGGTGAGAAGCAGATACTGAACACTTCTACCTCAGCGAGATGTGAAATTAGTTTTGAGGGAAGGACCCTCGACATTGGGCTCGGTACGGTTGCAGGGATGAAAGGCGAAACTCATGCTGCATCTTTGATACTGGAATCCTATGGCGGGACCAGTCGTAAGTTCGATGTTGCTCTTGGACTCGAGTATTTGGCAGGGACGGCGACCAAAAACATTTCGAAGCTTCCAAAAACTCAGCAGGCACAAATGCGCAACCTTTACGTAGCAATGTCTAGGCCAACGAAATTATTATGCCTTGCAGCGAACGAAAATCGAGTTTCACATGAACTACGTGATGCGCTTTTATCTAAAGGATGGATTATCGAGGAAGTGACCTAAAAGATCATGCCGAAATGGGCTATGCTTGTTATTAACTGTTCAGTGCCCATTCGGTAAGTAAGATGCCACAACAGGAGTAGTGAAGGATGCGAACAGAAAACTGAGGCGTAACGTGGTATTGCAGTCTGTCTCGCTCACTAACCCGACGTACAGAGACATAATGGAAAGTATCCTTTAAGAAAATCAAAGACACCAAGCATTTATTCACATGCAATTAAATGAGGTATTATGAATAAAGACATATACTCTTGTTTCACTGACTTAAAAGAAAATGAGCCTGATGGGAGTTTTTACATCAGCTGTGAAATAGAAAACCGTAGTAGGATATATGCTATTATTGCTCCACATGGAGGAAAGCTCGAAATAGGGACAACAGATATATCTCTAGCCATTTCTCGTAAAGACCTATCTCTCTATACGTTCAATGCAAATAAACCCAATAATAATAGAACCCTTCACATTACAAGCGCTAATTTCGATGAGTCTCAATGCGAGAAAATATTAGGGAGTGTAGAAACGGTTTTAGCTATTCATGGTGCAAGAGATCCCGAAACGGAACCGAAAGAGAGAGTCTGGGTTGGAGGAAACCTTCGCGAAACATTTGAAGTGAATTTGAAGGTAACATTGAAACCATTAGAGCTTTTAGTTGAAATAAACTCAAAATTTTTAGGAAGAGAACCTAATAATATCTGCAATCGAGGCATTAGTCGGCAAGGGATGCAGCTTGAGCTAACAAAGTCACTCCGTGACAGGCTAAAAATGGATAAAAAATTTCTAGAGCAATTCAGTGACGCTGTCCGTACTGCTATGATGCTTACATATCCAACTGAATCACCAAGGATAATCTAGACACTTCCGAGCCGTTGATGGACTGACCTCGCCCTTGTAGATCGCTCCAAAGCTTACTGACACGCCCTACATCACTTTTTGCATCAGGTATCGGCTTGTATTGGCCAAAGATGATAAGATCAGCACCATTTAATCCGCATGGTGTTCACTCGAGGGCAGCTACAACTTAGTAGTTCAGGAGGACACGTTGACATGCTAAAGCCCTTGGACCATACACATTGATTTCAGCGTCGGGAAACAAGAGCGAACTTAGATGATTGGTACAACCCCCTACCATGCTAAATATTTTGCACATGAACTTTCTATCCTCCACTCAAACAATGGGGTAGATCGTCTATCCCAATCGCTGTTTGACGCAAGTGTTGATCTAAATCCACATCAGATAGAAGCCGCATTGTTTGCTATCGAGAATCCTTTAAGCAAAGGGACTGTCCTTGCTGATGAGGTTGGCTTGGGTAAAACCATTGAAGCTGGTTTGGTACTCTGTCAATACTGGGCAGAAAGGAAGCGAAAATTACTAATCATCTGCCCTGCCTCTTTGCGTCGCCAGTGGGCAAGTGAGCTACTGGAGAAATTCAACTTACCTTCCCATGTTCTCGATGCAAAAACTTTCAGCCAGCTGCAAAAAGAAGGTGTCTATAACCCTCTAAACAACAAATCGATAACAATAATGTCGTACCACTATGCGGCCAGGTTAGAAGATAAACTGGTGGCTGAAATGTGGGACTTGGTGGTGATTGACGAAGCTCATAAACTCCGGAATGCACATCGAGAAAGTAACAAGATGGGGCAAGCATTAAAACGTGCGCTTGATGGCCGGAAAAAATTGTTATTAACGGCAACGCCTTTGCAGAATTCGTTAATGGAACTGTACGGCATGTCGACGCTTATTGATGAGCATACTTTCGGCGACCCAAAGGCCTTCAGAAAACAATATATGCAGACAGACAGCGATATAGTGGAGCTGAAAGGGAGACTGTCGCACTTTATCAAAAGAACATTACGTAAGAATGTACTTGAGTACGTCAAGTACACGGAACGTAAAGCTATCACAATCCCATTCTATCCAAGTGAACAAGAGCATGAACTCTATGAGCGTGTTCAAAATCTGCTGGAACGTGAGGATAGCTACGCGCTGCCTAAGCGACACAGGCATCTGACAGGGCTTATTCTCAGAAAACTGCTTTCGTCGAGTACTAAAGCAGTTTTGAATAACTTACAGATACTTAAAATTCGTCTTGAGAAACTAAAGCAGAAAGGCATCGTTGAAGATGAGCTAGATATCATTCAGCAGATTATTATTGATGATGATCTTGAAGATGACATCGTTGAAGATGACGAAATATTAAGCGTTGATACAGAGTGCAAAACAATCGATCTAGCTGTACTTCAGGCTGAAATCAATGAGCTTGAGACTCTGATCTTCAAAGCTGAACAAATTGGTGTTGATACTAAAACAAAGGAGTTACTCCTTGGCCTGGAGCAAGGTTTTGCGCAGCTTGCAGAAATGGGGGCAGCAAAAAAAGTAATCATATTTACAGAATCGATGAGAACTCAGCAATATCTTGCTCACTTCTTAGAAAATCATGGTTATCTGGGTAGAGTGGTTACTTTTAGTGGTACCAACAACACGCCGCAGACAAACCAAATTTATCAGCAATGGCTTGAAGAGTATCGTGGTTCTTCTCGCATTACAGGATCGGCGCAGATTGATAAACGTTCGGCATTGATCGACCATTTCAGAGATCATGCTGAAATTATGATCGCCACAGAAGCAGCGGCGGAAGGGGTTAACCTGCAATTTTGCTCGTTGCTGATTAATTACGATTTACCATGGAACCCTCAACGCATCGAACAGAGAATTGGTCGTTGCCATCGTTACGGGCAAGAGTTTGATGTGGTAGTTATTAACTTCCTTAACCAAAGAAACCAAGCAGATCAACGCGTTCTGGAATTGCTGACTGAGAAATTCAATCTTTTCGATGGTGTTTTTGGGGCATCAGACAGCGTATTGGGCAGCATTGAAAACGGCGTAGACTTTGAAAAAAAAATTCAGGCCATTTATGAGTCATGTCGAACACCTGAAGAGATTGAAGCCGCCTTTGAAAAACTGCGAAAAGAGCTTGAAGACGAAATTAACCTCAAGATGCAAAAGACTCAAGAGCAGCTGCTCGAGCATTTTGATGAAGATATTCACGATGTCCTAAAGATCAGGCTTGACGAAGCACAAGAGCGCTTAGATAAGGTTGGCCGCTGGTTTTGGACGGTGACACATTACCAGCTAAAACATTGTGCTAATTTTGATCATAAGCATTACCGTTTCACATTGTGCCAACCAGTCAATGGGTTACCAGTAGGGCAGTACCAATTACTGCGCAAAAGTGTTAACCAAAAAAGCGAATTGCAGAAGCAAGAACGCCATAGTTTTGCGTATCGCATCAACCATCCTCTGGGTGAGTATGTGATTGATACCGCCAAAAGACTAGAGACGCAGACGACAGAAGTTCTCTTCAATTACAGTGACCATACAACGAAAGTCTCCGTTGCTGAGCAACTTACAGGACAAGCGGGTTGGTTGACGCTGAACTTGCTTACTGTGGATGCCTTTAACACACAGCAGTTTTTAGTATTTACGGCAAAGACCGATAGCGGGCGAATAATAGACAGTGAAGCATGCAAGCGGTTGTTTCAGCTTGCAGCAACACCAGTCCATAGTGAAAATATGTCTGCAGAGGCGAACACATTACCCGATGACTTGCTCTTACTCAAAAACAGACAAATCGATGCCCAACTTGCTGAAGTCATGGAGCAAAACAATGCCCTCTTTGAACTTGAAAGAGATAAGCTGGAAAAATGGGCAGAAGATGTGATTTATGCTGCGGAAGAAGCGTTACGCGATACGAAAATGCAAATCAAGTCTTTGAAGAGAGATGCAAGGCTGGCACAATCCATTGAAGAACAAAAACAAAACCAGGAAAGACTAAAACAACTGGAGCGACAACAGAAGCGCCAGCGGATGGAGATTTTTGATATTGAAGATGAAATATCAGACAAACGTGACCTGTTGATCAGTGCCCTTGAAGAGCGAATGAAGCAGAAAACAAAGATCGCAGAATTATTTACCATTCGCTGGAAAGTTATTTAATTGATTTATAAGAGAAAAAAATGAGCAAATACAACGAATTAGTTAAGAAACTTAAAGAAATTTTTCAGATTGATCGACCAGAGCTGGATTTCGGCATTTACCGCATTTTAAATGCCCGTTCCGATGAAATTAATGATTATCTTGAGAATAAACTGAAGATTAAAATCCAGTCTGCACTTTCTGATGCAGAAAACGCTAATAAAGCGGAGTTAGAACAACAACTGCAACTCTCAATCAAAGCTGCGACTGATGCTGGTTTTTCGCCAGAGCAAAGCCCTAAAGTTCAAGAAATTAAAAAGAAATTGTCTTCTATAACTTTTGGAGCTAGTGAGCACGAAAATGCAGTTTTCACCCACTTGCTTACCTTTTTCTCACGTTATTACGACAATGGCGATTTCATCAGTAAACGTCGTTATAAAGGAAATACTTACGCTATCCCGTATGCGGGTGAAGAGGTCATGCTGCACTGGGCAAATAAAGATCAATATTACATAAAAAGTGGTGAAAACTTTTCCAATTATTCGTTTAAGTTAGATGATGGCCGCAAAGTTAGCTTCAAATTACTTGCAGCAGATACGGCAAAAGATAACCGAAAGGACAACGATGTTGACCGACGCTTTGTATTGATTGAACCACATACCCGTACAAGATTCGATGAGGATGGAGAAGAATACGAACAAGTCTTTAATCCAATTGAAGTATTAAAAGTCACCAATACCATAGATGGGCAACCCGTTGAAACCGAAGAGTTAGTAGTTAATTTTGAATACAAAGCGATGGCAAAAGGCATCAAGCAAGAAAACTTAGTAAAGGCTGCCATTGCAACCATTCTTGCAGATAGCAATGTACAACAACATTGGGCTGTTCTTACCAAACGAGCACCTACAGAAAATAATCCAGCTCGTACAGAACTTGAACGTCACCTCACCACTTACACGCAACGTAATACCGCAGATTACTTTATTCATAAAGATTTGGGGAGTTTTTTAACCAATGAGCTAAATTTTTATATCAAGAATGAAGTAATGGATCTTGATAATATTCAGAATGCAGATGTTTTTTCTAATATAGAAAAGCAACTTCGTGTAATTCAATGTTTAAAAATGTGTGCATCTGAGATTATTGCTTTTCTAACTCAATTAGAAAATTTTCAGAGAAAAATATGGTTAAAGAAAAAGTTTGTTGTTTCTGCTGACTATTCAATAACTTTAGACAAATTGGATGAAAGTTTTTACGAGGATATTGCTTCTATTGGTGAACAATGGAATCAATGGGTTACTCTTGGTTTTGTTAGTTCAACAGTAGAAAGAACTGTTGAATATATGAAATCTAATAAAGGACTAATAATCGATACTTCGTTGCTTCCTATTTCATTAAAATCTAAGATTATTAATCAATTTAATAATCTCGATGATTTAGTGGATGGAGTACTTGTTCAAAGCGATAATTTCCAAGCAATCAAGTTACTGCAAAACAAGTATAAAGATAAAGCCAATGTACTATACCTTGATCCTCCATATAACACTGATGCAGGACCCATTTTATATAAAAATGGCTTCAGAAACTCATCATGGCTTGCTCTAATGGAAGAGCGACTTGTACAAGGGAAATCACTTTTAAATAGCGATGGCATCACATGTATTACTATTGATGATTATGAATTACACAACTTGGCTAAGTTGATGGAGAAAATCTATGGGGAGTTAGCAGGTACCGTAGCTATTCGTATCAAGCCATCAGGGAGACCGATTCCAAATGGTTTTGCTTTAGCGCATGAATATGCATTATTTGCACGAAATAATGATTCTACACCGATAAGTAGAATAGAACGCACCACGGAACAGCTTGCCAGATATCGTGAGAATGATGAAAAAGGCCCATTCTTTTGGGAAATGCTTCGTAAAGCTGGCGGCGGTGCTGCACAGAAAGATCGTCCAACAATGTGCTATCCATTTATTCTAAGTTCCGATGGAACTTTAGATTTAGCTCAGTGCGAGTATGATTCAAATGCTGAAGAATATATTAATATTCAAAACTCCGACAATAGTGAGACTATCATTTGGCCGGTTCGTGATGACAATACTATGGGACGATGGTATTTAAGTCGCGAAAAAGTAAGAGATTTAATAGGTGAGCTAAAAGCGGTTCAGCAAGATGATGGTAAGTATTTTATCTACTACCGTCGTCGTCCCAACGAAGGTGTGCAACCATTATCATTTTGGGCTGATGCAAAATATTCTGCTACTGAGCATGGTACAGCATTAATAAAAAAAATGTTCGGCTCTGGTAGCGTTTTTTCTTATCCAAAATCAATTTATGCAGTTGAAGACTGCTTGAAAGTTGCTGGCGCAAATATGAAAGATAGTTTTATTGTGGATTATTTTGCAGGATCAGCAACTACAGGCCATGCAGTATTAAACTTAAATCGAATGGATGCTGGAAAAAGAAAATTTTTATTGATTGAACAGGGTCAATACTTTGAACTGGTTACCAAACCAAGAGTTTTGAAAGCTGCTTTTTCGTTCCAATGGAATGAGGGTTTACCACAAGATAATAACTATCAATCAATAGTTTTCAAAACTATCAAATTAGAAAGCTATGAAGACACATTGAATAATATAATATTGAAAAAACCTGCATTTACAGAGGATCTTTTCTCGCAGAATAGCCATGAACTAAAAAATGATTATTTAGTGAATTATATGCTTGATGCGGAGAGTAAAAATTCTCTTTTAATGACGGATAACTTCCGTAGACCATTTAGCTATATGATGAATATTGCGACTGACTCAGCAGGAGCAACTGAACGCATGAATATAGATTTGGTTGAAACTTTTAATTATCTCATTGGCCTACATGTTAAATCTATTGAATTCAACATCGATCGCGGTTACGTTCGCATAGAGGGTAATTTGCCAACAGGAGAACGTACGCTAATCCTGTGGCGCGACTGCGATAAAATCGGTTATGAAGAGTTGAATAAATACGCTAACCGATTTGATTTATATGCAAAAGAAAAAACGTTTGATGTTATTTATATCAATGGTGATCATAACCTACCAACTGCATTTACAGTTGATGAAGAAGACGGTGAAATTGTCCGTAGTTTGAAAATTCGCCAGATCGAACCTGAGTTCCTAAACTTAATGTTTGCTGAGGAGGTTTAAGAATGGCTAAAAAACCTACTACCGGAAAAGCCGTCAAAAAGCAGACTAACAGCAAATTAAGTTTTCATAAACAGCTGGTTTTAAGTCGCTTTATGTTCCGTTTTTTTAAAGACGGCACATTGCATGGTTTGAAAATCCGTTTGGGTGAAGACCGATTTGAAGGTATTCACGAAGATGGCCAAAGCTTATTCTTCCATGAGTTAAGTAATTACTTATTCGAAGTCGATCTCATCAATCTCGATGAGTTACGTCGTTACGATCTTAATATTGTTAAGCACTGGCAACAAATAACAGAGCATCGTAATCGTAAAGAAGACACTGTATTGAATATGAAATATTTTCAATACCTGTCACTATTGTTTACTGAGATTTATCTCGATTGGTACTTCAATCGTAAACAAGAATTACTTGATGGTCTTAACAGTGAACTCAATATATACAATGCTGAAAATAATGAAACAGCAAAGGATAGAGTTAATCAGTTTAAATCATACATTCTGGATGATTTGAATAAACTGGCATACTGGAATGCTACAGGTTCCGGTAAGACGTTGTTATTACATGTTAATATCTTACAGTACCTACATTACTATCAAAATGGCAATGCTCATCATTATCCTGATAAAATCATCCTGCTTACGCCAGATGAACGTCTTTCACAACAACACTTGGATGAGTTATATAATTCTGGTTTTTCCCACATTCAGTTGTTTGATAAGAGCAAATCAGCTCCGTTTAAAGGTACTGTCGAAGTTATTGATATCAATAAACTTGCTGATGACATGGGTGATAAAACTGTCGCTGTTGAGGCATTTGAAGGCAACAATCTGGTTCTAATTGATGAAGGTCATAAAGGAACAGGGACTGCTGCTGGTGCCTGGATGCGTCGTCGTGACAAATTAACACGAGACGGTTTTGCATTCGAATACTCGGCTACTTTTGGACAAGCAGTATCTGGTGGAAATAATGTTGAAGCTGTAGAAGCCGAAATCAAAAAGAAAAAAGCAAAATTGCTCTTTGAGACAACTGCATTAGGAAAACTGGCTGATGAGCAGTTAGCACAATTAGAACTGACATCAGAGGAATTACGTGATGCGCGTATTCAGGCTACAAGAGAAGTTTATGGCAAATCAATTCTTTTCGACTATTCCTATAAATTTTTCTATGAAGATGGCTATGGAAAAGAGTCTCTAATTCTTAACCTTAACCCCAATGAAGATAAAAAAGATGAGCGTCGTTATGAATACTTCACTGCTTGTTTGCTAAGTTTCTACCAGCAACAATATTTATTCAATAGGAATAAAGATAAGTTAGGCGAATTCAACATTGAAAAACCATTATGGGTTTTTGTTGGCAACACTGTTAGTGGTGAAGATTCGGATATTCACGCAGTACTGCGTTTTTTAGCATGGTTTTTAAATAATGAAACACAAGCAAAATCCTGGATTAGGGATCTTGTCGAAAACAAAGCTAGAATTCTAGATACTAAAGAACGTAACATCTTTGAAAAGCGTTTCACTGCTTTAATCAATGGACCGGAGGATATCTATTTGGATATCCTTGCTCGACTATTTAATACCACACATTCAGGTCAGCGATTAAGAGTATTAAATTTAATCGGAAGTAAAGGTGAACTTGCACTACAGGTCGGTGAAGCAGAACCTTTTGGTTTGATCAATATCGGCGATTCACCCTCTCTTTATAAAATGTGCGAAGAAGATACGACGTTCGATTATCAAAGAGACGATTTTGCTAAGTCTCTTTTCCATACATTAAACGATAAAGATTCACAACTAAATATCTTAATTGGGTCCCGGAAATTTACTGAGGGCTGGAGCAGTTGGCGTGTATCGACTATGGGTCTACTAAATATGGGGCGTGGGGAAGGCTCACAGATTATTCAGCTTTTTGGTCGCGGTGTACGCCTTAAAGGTCGTAATTACTCATTAAAAAGAAGCACACCAGGAGAGCGTCCTAGAGGACTGCATCTCGAGAAGTTAGAAACGCTGAATATTTTCGGTGTTCGTGCCGACTATATGGCAACATTTAAACAATACCTAGAAGATGAAGGGATAACACCAAATGATGATATCCTTGAACTGAATTTTGAAACTCGGCCAAACATGCCTAATACAAAGCTTAAAACACTTAAGCTCAAAGATGGCTACAAGGATAATCAAAAGCATGGCTTCAAGCGTGTTTACTTTCCTGAGCTTTATGAGGTTCCTGCTGAACTACAAGGTAAGATAAAATATCCACAAATCAAACTCGATTTGTATCCTAAACTTGAGTCGATTGATACGAGTAGGAAGGGTGATAACACACCTGTGAATGTCAGAAATGAGGCCAAGTTAGATTATAAAACAATCAGTGCCTTTGATTTTGATCGAATTTATCTCGCTATTCAGGCCTATAAACTACAGCGTGGCTGGTCAAATTTACGTCTGGATAAACAACGGTTGATCGACTTTTGCCTTGGAAAGGTAAAAGTCTCAAACAACTGGTACACACTTTCGATTCCGGCATCGGAACTCGAAATTAAACAATATTCAGATATTGCTAAGCAAGAAGATATCATGCTTCGCCTTCTCACTGATTACACCGACCGATTTTATAATACATTAAAGAATGCTTATGAAGGTCAGTTTTATGAAATCACCCAAGTGAGTGAAGACGACCCATGCATGATCAAAATGTACCACTTTGAAATAGAAGAGTCTGATGACGGTCTGGATTATGCAGAGCGACTTGAACAGTTGCAGCAGATCGTTACTCAAGGTGAAATTGGTAAAGCTAAATCCTGGAATGCCCCGGGTATGATTGCGGTAACCTTTGATAAACACCTTTATTACCCTCTTCTCTCAATTGAGAAAAATGCTGATTTACCGCTAAAAATGCGTCCGACTGCATTTGATGCACCAAGTGAAATTACTTTTATTCAGGATTTACAAGAATTCATTGAGACACCTAAAGGTCAGAAAATCATCGGCAATAAAAGTTTGTACTTGTTGCGAAATGCTGATACCAAAAGTAAAGGTTTAGGTTTCGCCACAGCCGGTAACTTTTATCCTGACTTTTTATTGTGGTTAGTTGATGATGAAAGCGGGAAGCAATGGTTAAGTCTTATTGACCCAAAAGGCATTCGGAATCTGAATCTTGATGATGCTAAATTTGGTTTGTACAAGGAAATTAAAGAGCTTGATAAGAAATTATCTGATGATAACTTAAGTCTAAGCGCATTTATTGTTTCTGAAACACGTTTTGTTGATTTAATAAATGTTTCGGAACCAAAAGATAAGATTGAAGAACGTAACGTACTCTTTCTAGAGGATACTGGTTCTATTTATCTGGAAAAGCTTTTTAAAAGGATAATTGCCTAACGGCCATTTTAAACCCAGTACCATATCTTAGGTAAGATATGGTACTGGCATCATAGCCAATGTTCAGGAATTGATAAGTCAAATGTACGAGCAACATAGCTGAGCGTTTTAATGTATTCATTATGCTTCGCTACATCAATAGGTTGCCCTGCTTTACGTAGTTCCAACATACCCTGCAGTTCAGGAAGGCTAAACATACCTAGTTTATAGAAATTCCCCCATGATGGCGTACCAAAGAGATTATAAATAACGATTGTACTATCGCGCTCGCTTGCTAATCTCTTCTCTCCAGATATTATAGTTAATGCATTTTCTGCTTCATCTTTATCTTCGTATGTATTAAGAAGCTTCATCTTTTTAACCCATAAAAGTTAATGTTCCAATTCAAGTAAATGTGTCCGGGTAGCAAACACTACCCGGACACATTTACTTGTTTACTTTAGCAAAATCAAAAGGACTAATCCCCTTCTCCCGATTAGCATCCAGATAATCCGCCCACCACTGCACCATCAATCTACGCTCTCCCAAATGCTCAGCCTTATGAATGTAGGCCGCACGTACAGAGTTACGTTCCTGATGGCTCATCTGCCGCTCCACAGCATCCCTCGACCACAATCCTGACTCTATCAGAGAACTACAAGCCATCGTCCTGAAACCATGCCCGCACACTTCCGTTTTCGTGTCATAGCCCATCACTCGTAGAGCCTTGTTCACCGTGTTCTCACTCATCGGCTTACGCGGATCGTGATCGCCAACGAAAATTAGCTCACGATTCCCACTCATACTTTTGATCTTTTCCAAAATCATTAGAGCTTGCCGGGATAAAGGAACAAGATGAGGAGTCCGCATTTTCGATCCTCGATGTGAATGCTTCACACCTTCCAAAGGCTCACGTTCCCCCGGAATCGTCCACATAGCAGTTTCAAAATCGACTTCTGACCAGCGTGCAAACCGCAGTTCACTAGATCGAATAAAGACCAACAAAGTCAGCTCCACAGCTAAGCGTGTTAGTGGTCTGCCAGTATATGTGTCGATACGATGAAGTAGTTCAGGAATACGATTAAGTTCTAGCGCAGCGCGATGTTGCCGTTTTGCTGTAGCAACCGCTCCAGCGATCTCTTGTGCGGGGTTGTAATCGATTAAACCACTTTGCACCGCAAATCGCATAATTGCTGTTGTTCGTTGCTGCAAACGCGCCGCCACCTCAAGACGTCCAGACATCTCTACTGCTTTGATAGGAATAAGTAAATCTCTGGTTTTTAACTCAGCGATATTCCGCTTACCAATCGCATCGAACAGATTATCTTCCAGACTTTTAAGAACACGCCCACTATGCGACTCAGACCACTTTTGATTGCTGGCATGCCAGTCTCTGGCAACAGATTCAAATGTGATGACCTCTTTAGCCTGTTCTTCTTTTACTGCACGCCTATGCTCACGAGGATCGACACCGGCAGCAACAAGCCTCCTAGCCTCTTCCCTCTTTTGACGAGCATCAGCCAGTGACGTTTCGGGGTAAACACCAAATGCCATCAGATGTTGCTTGCCGCCAAAGCGAAAGCGGAAACGCCAATATTTGGAGCCGTTAGGGTGTATCAACAAAAACATGCCATCGCCGTCTACTAGCGAGTATTCCTTTGCTTCAGTTTTTGCCGAACGTACCTTGGTATCAGTCAGGGCCATGATGGTATTCCTTCCATATGCTGCCGTGAGTATATAAGCATTATCGAACCAGCATATATACTCGGTTCTATACTCACAAGCATGTTGATGTGGGGTAACTCAGATTGACGTCGGTTGACTGAAAAGCGGGGCTAAGCCTTGCGGATACTGGATTTCAGACACAAAAAAAGACGTCCATTGACGTCTATTGATGTTCCGATGGTGCCGAAGGCCGGACTCGAACCGGCACGTATTTCTACGGTTGATTTTGAATCAACTGCGTCTACCGATTTCGCCACTCCGGCACGGAAGGGATGCGGAAAACGTTGTGGATTATACCTGTCATGCGCCACCATGCAAGCACCAGCGTGTGCCTGACTCGCTAAGTGTCGAAAATTTCAGCATTCCCTTTCTCACCTGCAACCATCGTCACAGTTTGCCCCCTTATTAATCCCCCCTTCTGCGAAGCGTCCCGTTTCCCCATGCTCTACACTTCCAGTTCAACACCACACTGAGGGAAACACGATGTCGATGATAAAAAGCTACGCCGCAAAAGCGGCGGGCAGCGAACTCGAACTCTATGAATATGATGCGGGCGAGCTTAAGCCGGAAGATGTCGAAGTCCAGGTCGATTACTGCGGTATCTGCCATTCCGATTTGTCGATGATCGACAACGAATGGGGGTTCTCTCAGTATCCGCTGGTTGCCGGGCATGAGGTGATTGGTCGCGTAGCGGCGCTCGGCAGCGCGGCGCAAGATAAAGGTCTGAAGGTTGGTCAGCGCGTCGGCATTGGCTGGACGGCGCGCAGCTGCGGGCACTGCGACGCCTGTATCAGCGGCAATCAGATTAACTGCCTGGAAGGTTCCGTTCCCACTATTCTCAATCGCGGTGGCTTTGCCGAGAAGCTGCGGGCCGACTGGCAATGGGTGATCCCGCTGCCGGAAAGCATCGATCTGGCGGCGGCGGGTCCCTTGCTGTGCGGCGGTATCACGGTGTTCAAACCGCTACTGATGCACCATATCACCGCCACCAGCCGCGTTGGGGTGATCGGCATCGGCGGCCTGGGGCATATCGCCATTAAGCTGTTACACGCGATGGGGTGCGAAGTGACCGCGTTCAGCTCCAATCCGGCGAAAGAGCAGGAAGTGCTGGCGATGGGGGCGGATAAGGTGGTTAACAGCCGCGATCCGGATGCGCTAAAAGCGCTGGCGGGCCAGTTCGATCTCATTATTAACACGGTTAACGTCGATCTCGACTGGCAGCCTTATTTTGAAGCGCTGGCTTACGGCGGTAACTTCCATACTGTCGGCGCGGTGCTGAAGCCGCTGCCGGTGCCAGCGTTCACCTTAATTGCCGGCGATCGCAGCATCTCCGGTTCGGCAACCGGTACGCCGTTCGAACTGCGCAAGCTGATGAAGTTTGCCGGGCGCAGCAAGGTGTCGCCCACCACCGAACTGTACCCAATGTCGCAAATTAACGACGCTATCCAGCACGTGCGTGACGGCAAAGCCCGCTACCGCGTGGTGCTGAAAGCCGACTTCTGATGCAAGGCTCAGTCCCGCAAGGGGCTGAGCTTATTGCCCGTTACGAAACGCGATCACCGCCTGGCGGCACTGTTCCGTCACATGCTCGATGTCATGGTTCACGTCGATGCGGGCAATATCATGTTCGTCCTCCTGCGGGCACTCCAGCGCATCGAACTGGCTTTTGAGTAATCCCACCGGCATAAAATGCCCTGCCCGACGCTGCATGCGCGCCAGAATGGTCTCGTAATCGCCGTCCAGCCACAAAAAATGCACATTCGGACTGCCCTGTCTCAATATATCGCGATACTGTTTTTTTAATGACGAGCAGACAATAAACCCGGTCTCATTCTTTTTATATAAACTGTATGAAGCGTCATTTAATCGTGCTAACCACGGTAGTCGGTCTTCATCGGTTAATGGAATACCTTCAGACATTTTATCAATATTTTGGGCCGGATGGAGATCGTCACCATCAATGAATTTAGCCGATAATACTGCAGCAATTTTGCTGCCAATTAAAGATTTACCGCTACCCGAAACGCCCATCAAAATATAACTTTCCCCGGCCATTGAAAAAACTCCAGATTCATATTCCATGGCGCGATACTACGCCTTCCACAATGCAGAATTCACCTTTTTTCGGCGTGGCTGAGCAGATTTACAAGGCGCATCACGTTATGCGTAACATTGTAGTGTAACAATTTTCCAGCGTGATCTTTATCACAAATAATAACAATCAAAACCGTTTAAATGCTGCCGAGGTTACTACCTGACCAGTGAGGCATTTATGCAAGTCAAAACCCAATCCTGCGTTGTCGCGGGTAAGAAAACTGTTGCCATTACCGACCAAAATATTGAATGGAATAATAAAGGAACGCTGGTGCAAATTACCCGCGGCGGAATTTGTGGTTCCGACTTACATTATTATCAGGAAGGAAAAGTCGGTAATTTTACCGTTAAAGCACCGATGATTTTAGGCCATGAAGTTATTGGTAAAGTGGTGCACAGCGACTCAAAAGAATTACATGAAGGTCAGTCGGTGGCTATTAATCCGTCGAAGCCCTGTGGCCACTGTAAATACTGTCTGCTGCACGACGAAAACCAGTGCACGGAAATGCGCTTTTTTGGCAGCGCCATGTATTTTCCCCACGTTGACGGCGGCTTTACCCGATTTAAAACCGTCGATACCACGCAGTGCATCCCCTACCCCCAGCACGCCGATGAAAAAGTCATGGCCTTTGCCGAACCGCTGGCAGTCGCGATCCACGCCGCACATGAAGCAGGAGACCTGCAGGGCAAGCGCGTGTTTATCTCCGGCGTGGGGCCTATCGGCTGCCTGATCGTCAGCGCGGTGAAAACGCTCGGCGCAGCAGAAATTGTCTGTGCTGATATCAGCCCGCGCTCGCTGTCGCTTGCCCAGCAGATGGGTGCTGACACGCTGATTAACCCGCAGCAGGACTCGCTCGATGAGTGGAAAAAAGAGAAAGGCTACTTCGACGTCAGCTTCGAAGTCTCTGGTCATCCGTCCTCAATCACCACCTGCCTGGAGGTCACCCGCGCGAAAGGCGTGATGGTGCAGGTCGGCATGGGCGGTGCGGTGCCGGACTTCCCGATGATGATGCTGATCGGCAAAGAGATCGCGCTCAAAGGCTCGTTCCGCTTTACCACCGAGTTCAACACCGCGGTGTCGTGGCTGGCGAATAACGTTATCGATCCACTGCCGTTACTCAGCGCTGAATATCCGTTTACCGAGCTTGAACAGGCGCTGATCTTTGCCGGGGATAAAACCCAGGCGGCGAAAGTCCAGCTCGTTTTTGCTGAAACAAAATAAGGAAGAACATAATGAACGATCTTTTTTCACTGGATGGAAAAAATATTCTGATCACCGGTTCGGCCCAGGGTATTGGTTATTTACTGGCGACCGGGCTGGGTAAATATGGCGCGCAGATTATCGTCAATGATATTACGCCGGAGCGCGCAGAGGCTGCCGTCGCCAAACTGCAACAGGAAGGGATCCGCGCCGTTGCCGCGCCGTTTAATGTTACGCAGAAACAGGACATTGATGCCGCCATCGACCATATCGAAAAAGACATTGGCCCAATCGATGTACTGGTGAATAACGCCGGTATTCAGCGCCGCCATCCGTTTACCGAGTTCCCGGAGCAGGACTGGAACGATGTGATTGCCGTTAACCAGACGGCGGTGTTCCTGGTCTCGCAGGCAGTAACGCGTCGCATGGTGGAACGTCAGGCCGGGAAGGTCATCAACATCTGCTCCATGCAGAGCGAACTGGGCCGCGACACCATCACGCCGTATGCCGCCTCGAAAGGCGCGGTGAAAATGCTCACCCGCGGTATGTGCGTTGAGCTGGCACGCCACAATATCCAGGTCAACGGTATCGCACCGGGCTACTTCAAAACCGAGATGACCAAAGCGCTGGTCGAGGATGAAGCCTTCACCGCCTGGCTGTGCAAACGTACGCCAGCCGCGCGCTGGGGCGATCCGCAGGAGCTGATTGGCGCGGCGGTCTTCCTCTCTTCCAAAGCATCCGATTTTGTTAACGGGCACCTGTTGTTTGTCGATGGCGGCATGCTGGTCGCCGTCTGATACAACACAACGCAACATCACGCAGCGCCCAGGCGCTGCATTTTTGGCCACCCCTAAATAATTCGAGTTGCAGGACGGCGGCAAGTGAATGAACCCGATGAGCTTACTTGAGTAAGTGATTCAGATGAGTGAGCGCAGCCAACACACCTGCAACTTGAAGTATGACGGGGATATAAGAGAAACGATTATGCCATTAATAATAATTGCGGCAGGCGTCGCGCTGCTCCTGGTCCTGATGATTGGTTTTAAAGTTAACGGCTTTATTGCTCTGGTCCTGGTGGCGGCGGTCGTCGGTTTTGCCGAAGGGATGGATGCCCAGGCCGTTTTGCATTCAATACAAAATGGGATCGGCGGGACGCTCGGCGGTCTGGCGATGATCCTTGGCTTCGGTGCAATGCTCGGTAAGCTGATTTCCGATACCGGCGCGGCTCAGCGCATCGCCACCACGCTGATTGGCACGTTTGGTAAGAAACGCGTGCAGTGGGCGCTGGTGATCACCGGACTGGTGGTAGGTCTGGCGATGTTTTTCGAAGTCGGCTTTGTTCTGCTGCTGCCGCTGGTGTTTACGGTGGTGGCCTCTTCCGGCCTGCCGCTGCTGTATGTTGGCGTCCCGATGGTAGCTGCGCTGTCCGTGACCCACTGTTTTCTGCCACCGCATCCGGGGCCGACCGCGATTGCCACCATTTTCGAGGCTAATCTCGGCACTACCCTGCTGTACGGCTTTATTATTACTATCCCGACGGTGATTGTTGCCGGGCCGCTGTTTTCTAAGCTGCTGACCCGCTTTGAGAAAGCGCCGCCGGAAGGGTTATTCAACCCGCATCTGTTCACCGAAGAAGAGATGCCGTCATTCTGGAACAGTATCTTTGCCGCGGTAATCCCGGTCATACTGATGGCGGTCGCCGCAGTGTGCGAAATCACGCTGCCGAAAACCAACAGCGTACGGGTGTTCTTTGAGTTTATCGGTAACCCTGCGGTCGCGTTGTTTATCGCTATCGTACTCGCCATTTTTACCCTTGGTCGACGTAACGGACGTACGATCGAGCAAATTATGGATATCATTGGCGACTCTATCGGTGCGATTGCGATGATTGTGTTTATCATCGCCGGGGGCGGCGCGTTTAAGCAGGTTCTGGTCGACAGCGGCGTGGGGCAATATATCTCGCACCTGATGACCGGCACGTCGCTTTCTCCGCTGCTGATGTGCTGGACGGTCGCCGCCTTGCTGCGTATCGCGCTCGGTTCAGCCACCGTGGCGGCGATCACCACCGCAGGCGTGGTACTGCCGATTATTAACGTCACCCACGCCGACCCGGCGCTGATGGTGCTGGCTACCGGCGCGGGCAGCGTGATTGCCTCCCACGTTAACGATCCGGGATTCTGGCTGTTTAAAGGCTATTTTAATCTCAGCGTCGGGGAAACGTTGCGTACCTGGACGGTAATGGAGACGCTGATTTCCATTATGGGGCTGCTGGGGGTTCTGGCGCTGAACGCCATTCTGCATTAAGACGGTCATCACCGGGGAGCACAGATCCGCGCTCCCCGGCACTGGAGAGAAAATGAGGAACCACAGAATTTCTTTGCAAGACATCGCCACGCTGGCGGGCGTGACCAAAATGACGGTGAGCCGCTACATTCGCTCGCCAAAAAAGGTCGCAAAGGAAACCGGTGAACGCATCGCGCAGATTATGGAGGAGATTAATTACATCCCCAACCGCGCGCCCGCGATGCTGCTGAATGCGCAAAGCTATACGCTTGGCGTGCTGATCCCCTCGTTTCAAAACCAGCTGTTCGCTGACATTCTGGCCGGCATTGAGTCGGTCACCTCGGACCATAACTATCAGACGCTGATCGCTAACTACAATTACGACCGGGAATCCGAGGAAGAGTCGGTGATCAATCTGCTGTCATACAATATCGACGGCATTATCCTGTCCGAGAAATATCACACCCTGCGTACGGTGAAGTTTCTGCGTTCAGCCAACATTCCGGTGGTGGAGCTGATGGATATTCAGGGCGATCGTCTGGACATGGAAGTGGGCTTCGATAACCGTCAGGCGGCATTTGATATGGTCAGCACCATGCTGGATAAACGCCAGCGGCGCAAAATCCTCTATCTCGGTTCGAAAGACGACGTCCGCGATGAACAGCGCTATCGCGGCTATTGCGATGCCATGATGCGCCGGGGTCTGGTACCGCTGCGCGTCAATCCGCGTTCTATTTCGTCCATCCATCTCGGCACCCAGATGATGCGGGACGCGCTCGCCGCGCATCCGGATTTAGACGGCGTTTTTTGCACCAACGACGATATTGCGATGGGCGCGCTGCTGCTGTGCCGCGAGCGCGATCTGGCCGTTCCGGAACAGATCTCGATTGCCGGTTTTCACGGGCTGGAAATGGGCAGGCAGATGATCCCAAGCCTCGCCAGTGTGATCACCCCGCGTTTTGACATTGGCCGCATGGCAGCGCAGATGTTGCTGAGCAAAATCAAGAACAACGACCATAACCACAACACCGTGGATTTGGGGTACCAGATTTATCACGGCAATACGCTTTAAGTCATTTTCTCCGGCCATCGCATACTCTCTTTGATGGACATTGCCTATACTCCAGGCAAGATAAATGGAGGAAATCTCAATGAGCACACCCCTGCTAATTGCCCGCACGCCGGACACCGAACTGTTTTTACTGCCAGGCATGGCCAACCGTCACGGACTGATTACCGGCGCGACCGGGACCGGTAAAACCGTCACGCTACAGAAGCTGGCCGAATCCCTGTCTGAAATTGGCGTACCGGTATTTATGGCCGATGTGAAAGGCGACTTAACCGGCGTGGCCGAGGAAGGGCAGGCCTCTGAAAAGCTACTCGCCCGCCTGAAAAATATCGGCATTACCGACTGGCAACCGCATGCTAATCCGGTCACGGTGTGGGATATCTTCGGCGAAAAAGGTCACCCCGTGCGGGCCACGGTATCTGACCTCGGCCCGCTGCTGCTGGCCCGTTTGCTGAACCTCAACGACGTACAGTCCGGCGTGCTGGATATTATCTTCCGCATTGCCGATGACCAGGGTCTGCTGCTGCTCGATTTCAAAGACCTGCGAGCCATTACCCAGTACATCGGCGATAACGCCAAATCCTTCCAGAATCAATATGGCAATATCAGCAGCGCCTCGGTCGGGGCAATCCAGCGTGGACTGCTGTCGCTGGAGCAACAGGGGGCGGCGCACTTCTTTGGCGAACCGATGCTGGACATCAAAGACTGGATGCGAACTGACGCCAGCGGCAAAGGGATGATCAACATCCTCAGCGCAGAGAAGCTCTACCAGATGCCCAAACTGTACGCCGCCAGCCTGCTGTGGATGCTCTCCGAACTGTACGAACAGTTGCCGGAAGCAGGCGATCTGGAGAAGCCAAAACTGGTGTTCTTCTTCGATGAAGCTCACCTGCTGTTCAACGACGCCCCGCAGGTGCTGCTGGATAAAATCGAACAGGTGATCCGCCTGATCCGCTCGAAAGGGGTCGGCGTGTGGTTCGTCTCGCAAAACCCGTCAGATATTCCAGACAACGTGCTCGGTCAGTTGGGGAACCGCGTGCAGCACGCCCTGCGCGCGTTTACACCGAAGGATCAGAAAGCGGTGAAAACCGCCGCGCAAACCATGCGCACCAACCCGGCATTTAATACCGAAAAAGCCATTCAGGAACTGGGAACCGGCGAGGCGCTGGTGTCGTTTCTGGACGCTAAAGGCAGCCCGTCGGTGGTTGAACGAGCAATGGTGATTGCGCCGTGCTCGCGGATGGGACCGGTGACGGATGACGAGCGCAACGGGCTGATTAATCACTCCTCGCTGTACGGTAAATATGAAGAACAGGTCGACCGCGAGTCCGCCTATGAGCGTTTACAGCAAGGCGTGCAGGCCAGCACCGAGCAGCAAAATACACCTCCCGCCAACGGTAAAGCGATCGATGTGGACGGCGGTATTCTCGGTGGATTGAAGGATATTCTTTTTGGCAGCACCGGACCGCGCGGCGGCAAGCGCGATGGCGTGGTACAGAGCGTGGCGAAGAGCGCGGCGCGACAGGTCACCAATCAGATAATCCGCGGCATGTTGGGGAGTTTGATGGGCGGGCGAAAACGCTAGCAGGAAGGCGCCCCTCCCGCACAGCGGGAGGGGCGAATATCAGGACTTACGCAGCATCAGCCACAGGCTTATCAGGAAGAAGCTGGCGCTTGGCAGCAACGCGCCGATAATCGGCGGAATGCCGTACACCAGCGTCAGCGGGCCAAAGATTTGGTCCAGCACATAGAACACAAAGCCGAAGCTAATCCCTGTCACCACGCGCACGCCCATCGGGACGCTACGCAGCGGACCAAAGATAAACGACAGCGCCATCAGCATCATTACCGCCACAGACAGCGGCTGGAAGACTTTGCTCCACATATTGAGCTGGTAGCGTCCGGCGTCCTGGCCGCTCGACTTCAGGTACTTCACGTAGTTATGCAGACCACTAATCGAGAGCGCATCAGGATCCAACGCCACGACGCCGAGCTTGTCGGGTGTAAGGTTGGTTTTCCAGGTGCCGCTCACCGTCTGCGAGCCGGTGATTTGCTTCGGATCGGTCAGGTTGGATTCATCCACCTGCGACAAACGCCAGACCTTCTGCTCCGGGTCAAACGTCGCGCTTGCGGCATAGCGAACGGACTGCAGACGGCGCTTGTCGTTAAAGGAGTAGATGCTAATTCCGCCTAACTCGGCGTCACCTTTCACCCGCTCGATGTAGACAAAGCTGTCGCCATCTTTCGCCCACAAACCTTGCTGGGTAGAGAGCAGCGAGCCGCCGTACATCTGCTGCGCACGGTAGTTACGCGCCATTTGTTCGCCCTGCGGCGCCACCCATTCGCCGATGGCCATCGTCAGCAGCACCAGCGGAATTGCGGTTTTCATCACCGACAACGCCACCTGCATACGGGTAAAGCCAGAAGCCTGCATGACCACCAGTTCACTGCGCTGCGCCAGCATGCCCAGCCCCAGCAAAGCACCCAGCAGCGCCGCCATCGGGAAGAAGATCTGGATATCTTTCGGCGCGCTGAGCAGGGTATACAGCCCGGCGCCCATCGCATCGTAGCTCCCCTGCCCGGCTTTTTTCAGCTGGTCGACAAACTTGATGATCCCGGAGAGCGACACCAGCATGAACAACGTCATCATGATGGTGGTGAAAATGGTTTTACCGATATAGCGGTCAAGTACACCAAAAGGCTGCATTATACCGCTCCTTTACGCATAAAACGGGCACGTAAGCGGCGCATCGGCACCGTATCCCAGAGGTTAAGCACAATCGCCAGCGCCAGATACGCCAGGTTAACCGTCCACATCCAGAACACCGGATCCAGCTTACCTTTGCCGCCGTTCGACTTCAGCGATGTCTGAACCAGGAAGAACAGCAAATAGAGCAGCATTGCTGGCAGCATGGACAGTACGCGACCCTGACGCGGGTTCACCACGCTCAGCGGTACAACCATCAGCGCCATCATAAATACGGTGAATACTAACGTGATACGCCAGGTCAGCTCCGCACGGGCGCGATCGGTGTCGGTCGTCCATAGCGTACGCATGGTCATCTGGTCGGTATCGTTTGGATCCAGCGCCACGGCCTGATGACCGATAATCGCCTGATAATTCTGGAAGTCGGTAATGCGGAAATCGCGCAGCAGCGCGGTCCCTTCAAAACGCGTCCCCTGGTTCAGCGTCACGACCTGGGAGCCATCGCGCAATTGGGTAAGATGACCGGAGTCCGCTACCACCACCGAAGGACGGGCGTTACCTTTCGGGCGGATTTGCGCGAGGAACACATCGTTGAAGTTACTGCCGTCAACGCTTTCGATAAACAGCACCGAGCCGCCGTTAGTCGCCTGCTGGAATTGCCCCTGAGCAAGCGCCGCCATACCGGGGTTCGCTTTCGCCTCCGCCAGGACTTCGTCCTGATGTCTGGAGGACCACGGTCCGGCCCACATCACGTTGACCGCCGCAATAATACTGGTAAACAGCGCCAGCACCATCGCCGCTTTCACTAAGACAGCCTTGCTCAGCCCGCAGGCGTGCATGACCGTAATTTCACTTTCGGTATACAGTTTGCCCAGCGTCATCAGCAGCCCGAGGAACAGGCTTAATGGCAAGATAAGTTGCGCCATTTCTGGCACGCCCAGCCCCAGCAGCGAGAGCACCAGATTCGCCGGGATATCACCGTCAACCGCCGCACCAAGGATCCTGACTAACTTTTGACAAAAGAAGATCAAAAGCAGGATGAATAGGATCGCAAGTTGGCTTTTGAGCGTTTCCCGAACCAGATATCTTATGATTATCACTTTAAATACGCCCGTAAAAACCCGTCTTTTGCCGGAATTTAGCTTGTTTCATGGCTTAAACGTCATTTATTCTCTTGAGTCGTCGAAATCGTCGCTAAGATCATTATACTCAACGGATCCACCTCTCAGAAATTGTTCTGACGTGCCAATGCCGTAATAACGTTAAGATTAACACGAAGTCACCGCAACAGCGGGTATGAGTTACGAAAGCTTGCAATTCTATCCGTAGCCACCGCCGTTGTCTTTAAGATTCAGGAGCGTAGTGCATGGAGTTCAGTGTAAAAAGCGGTAGCCCGGAGAAACAGCGGAGTGCGTGCATCGTCGTGGGTGTCTTTGAACCACGCCGTCTCTCTCCGATTGCAGAGCAGCTCGACAAGATCAGCGACGGGTACATCAGCGCACTGCTGCGTCGTGGCGAACTGGAAGGCAAACCAGGTCAAACCCTGTTGCTGCACCATGTTCCTAACGTTCTGTCTGAGCGAATTCTCCTCATTGGTTGTGGCAAAGAGCGCGAGCTTGATGAGCGCCAGTACAAGCAGGTCATTCAGAAAACCATCAATACGCTGAATGATACTGGCTCAATGGAAGCCGTCTGCTTCCTGACTGAGCTGCACGTCAAAGGGCGCAATAACTACTGGAAAGTGCGTCAGGCCGTTGAGACAGCACAGGAAACGCTGTACAGCTTTGATCAACTGAAGACCAACAAAAGTGAGCCGCGTCGTCCGCTGCGTAAAATGGTCTTCAACGTACCGACCCGCCGGGAACTGACCAGCGGTGAACGTGCGATCCAGCACGGTCTGGCGATCGCCGCCGGCATTAAAGCGGCAAAAGATCTCGGCAACATGCCGCCGAACATCTGTAACGCCGCTTACCTTGCTTCTCAGGCGCGCCAACTGGCAGACAGCTACAGCAAAAATGTTGTAACCCGCGTGATCGGCGAGCAGCAGATGAAAGAGCTGGGCATGCACTCTTATCTGGCCGTCGGTCACGGCTCGCAGAATGAGTCGCTGATGTCGGTCATCGAGTACAAAGGCAATCCGTCCGAAGACGCACGTCCGATCGTGCTGGTCGGTAAAGGGTTAACCTTTGACTCTGGCGGTATCTCCATCAAACCTGCCGAAGGCATGGATGAGATGAAATACGACATGTGCGGCGCGGCAGCGGTATATGGCGTGATGCGCATGGTGGCCGAGCTTCAGCTGCCAATCAATGTCGTCGGCGTGCTGGCAGGCTGCGAAAACATGCCGGGTGGCCGTGCGTATCGTCCAGGCGACGTGCTGACCACCATGTCTGGTCAGACCGTTGAAGTTCTCAATACCGATGCCGAAGGCCGTCTGGTCCTGTGCGACGTATTAACCTACGTCGAGCGCTTTGAGCCAGAAGCGGTGATTGACGTCGCAACCCTGACCGGCGCGTGCGTGATTGCGCTGGGCCATCACATCACCGGACTGATGTCGAACCACAACCCGCTGGCGCATGAGCTGATCGGTGCGTCCGAACAGGCTGGCGACCGCGCGTGGCGTTTGCCGCTGGGCGATGAATACCAGGAGCAGCTAGAGTCCAACTTTGCGGATATGGCGAACATCGGCGGACGTCCTGGCGGCGCCATTACCGCGGGCTGCTTCCTGTCACGCTTTACCCGTAAGTACAACTGGGCGCACCTCGATATCGCCGGTACCGCATGGCGTTCAGGGAAAGCCAAAGGCGCAACCGGTCGTCCGGTGGCGCTGCTGTCGCAGTTCCTGCTCAATCGTGCCGGTTTTAACGGCGAAGAGTAAGGCGGTAAGCACAAGCAATAAGACCCGTAGGCCGGATAAGCGCAACGCCATCCGGCCTACGGTTGTGCATCATGGCAACGCATTTAAATTCACCAGAAGAAGCCCCATATATGAGAAATGCAACTTTCTATCTTCTGGACAATGACATGCAACACGATGGCTTAAGCGCCGTCGAGCAGTTGGTGTGTGAAATTGCCGCAGAACGTTGGCGTGCTGGCAAGCGCGTGCTGATCGCCTGCGAAAACGAAAAGCAGGCTCTTCGACTGGATGAAGCCCTGTGGGCAAGACCGGCAGAAAGCTTTGTTCCGCATAATCTGGCAGGTGAAGGCCCCAGAGGCGGCGCACCGGTAGAGATTGCCTGGCCGGAGAAACGCAACAGCAGCCCGCGCGACCTGCTTATCAGTTTGCGCGTTGGCTTTGCAGATTTTGCCACCGCTTTCACAGAAGTGATAGACTTCGTCCCTTACGAAGATTCTTTGAAACAATCGGCACGCGATCGCTACAAAGCTTACCGCGTGGCTGGTTTTAACCTGAATACGGCAACCTGGAAATAATGGAAAAGACATACAACCCACAAGATATCGAACAGCCGCTTTACGAGCACTGGGAAAAGCAGGGCTATTTCAAACCTAACGGCGATGAAAGCAAAGAGTCCTTCTGCATCATGATCCCGCCGCCGAACGTCACCGGCAGTTTGCATATGGGTCATGCTTTCCAGCAAACCATCATGGATACCATGATCCGCTACCAGCGCATGCAGGGTAAAAACACCCTGTGGCAGGCAGGTACCGATCACGCGGGTATCGCAACCCAGATGGTGGTTGAGCGTAAGATTGCCGCTGAAGAAGGTAAAACCCGCCACGACTACGGTCGCGAAGCGTTTATCGACAAAATCTGGCAGTGGAAAGCGGAATCCGGCGGCACCATCACCCGCCAGATGCGCCGTCTCGGCAACTCCGTTGACTGGGAGCGCGAGCGCTTCACTATGGACGAAGGTCTTTCCAATGCCGTGAAAGAAGTCTTCGTTCGCCTGTACAAAGAAGACCTGATTTACCGTGGCAAGCGCCTGGTGAACTGGGACCCGAAACTGCGCACCGCGATTTCCGACCTGGAAGTGGAAAACCGCGAGTCGAAAGGCTCAATGTGGCACATCCGCTATCCGCTGGCCGACGGTGCGAAAACCGCTGATGGTAAAGATTACCTGGTCGTCGCCACCACCCGTCCGGAAACTGTACTGGGCGATACCGGCGTGGCCGTCAACCCGGAAGATCCGCGTTATAAAGATCTGATTGGCAAATTTGTTGTTCTGCCGCTGGTTAACCGCCGCATTCCCATTGTCGGCGATGAACACGCTGATATGGAAAAAGGCACCGGCTGCGTGAAGATCACCCCGGCGCACGACTTTAACGACTACGAAGTTGGGAAACGTCACGGCCTGCCGATGATCAATATTCTGACCTTTGACGGCGACATCCGTGAAACCGCGGAAGTGTACGACACCAAAGGCGAAGAGTCCGACGTTTACTCCAATGAAATCCCGGCCGAGTTCCAGAAGCTGGAACGCTTTGCCGCGCGTAAAGCGGTGGTTGCCGCCGTTGATGCGCTGGGCCTGCTGGAAGAAATTAAACCGCACGACCTGACCGTACCTTACGGCGACCGTGGCGGCGTGGTTATTGAACCGATGCTGACCGACCAGTGGTACGTCCGTGCCGACGTGCTGGCGAAACCGGCGGTTGAAGCGGTTGAAAACGGCGACATTCAGTTCGTACCGAAGCAGTACGAAAACATGTACTTCTCCTGGATGCGCGATATTCAGGACTGGTGTATTTCCCGTCAGCTGTGGTGGGGTCACCGTATCCCGGCATGGTATGACAACGACGGCAACGTCTACGTTGGCCGTACTGAAGACGAAGTGCGTCAGGAAAACAACCTCGGTGCCGACATTCAGCTTCGCCAGGACGAAGACGTTCTCGATACCTGGTTCTCCTCCGCACTGTGGACCTTCTCTACCCTGGGCTGGCCGGAAAACACCGACGCGCTGCGTCAGTTCCACCCAACCAGCGTGATGGTTTCCGGTTTCGACATCATCTTCTTCTGGATTGCCCGCATGATCATGATGACCATGCACTTCATCAAAGATGAAAACGGCAAGCCGCAAGTGCCGTTTAAGACCGTCTACATGACCGGTCTGATCCGCGACGACGAAGGCCAGAAGATGTCCAAATCCAAGGGCAACGTCATTGACCCGCTGGATATGGTCGACGGAATCTCCCTGGCAGAACTGCTGGAGAAACGTACCGGCAACATGATGCAGCCGCAGCTGGCCGAGAAGATTGCCAAGCGTACCGAGAAGCAGTTCCCGGACGGCATCGAGCCGCACGGCACCGACGCACTGCGCTTCACCCTGGCGGCGCTGGCCTCTACCGGTCGCGACATCAACTGGGATATGAAGCGTCTGGAAGGTTACCGTAACTTCTGTAACAAGCTGTGGAACGCCAGCCGCTTCGTGCTGATGAACACCGAAGACCAGGATTGCGGCTTCAACGGCGGCGAAATGACCCTGTCGCTGGCGGATCGTTGGATCCTTGCTGAATTCAACCAGACCATCAAAGCGTACCGCGAAGCGCTGGACAACTTCCGCTTCGACATCGCCGCGGGCATTCTGTACGAATTCACCTGGAACCAGTTCTGCGACTGGTATCTGGAGCTGACCAAGCCGGTAATGAACGGCGGTTCCGAGTCTGAACTGCGCGGCACCCGCAATACGCTGGTCACCGTTCTGGAAGGTCTGCTGCGCCTGGCGCATCCGATCATCCCGTTCATCACCGAGACCATCTGGCAGCGCGTGAAGGTGATTTCCGGTATTACCGCCGACACCATCATGCTG
The DNA here is from genome assembly GCF_013781945.1 of Citrobacter sp. RHBSTW-01044. NCBI lineage: Bacteria > Pseudomonadati > Pseudomonadota > Gammaproteobacteria > Enterobacterales > Enterobacteriaceae > Citrobacter > Citrobacter sp. RHBSTW-01044. Next base: position 4,304,463 of record NZ_CP056180.1, read on the forward strand.
CAGCCGTTCCCGGAATATAACGCCGCACAGGTTGATGAAGCCGCACTGGCTGATACCGAATGGCTGAAGCAGGCGATCGTTGCCGTACGTAACATCCGTGCGGAAATGAACATCGCCCCAGGCAAACCGCTCGAACTGCTGCTGCGCGGTTGCAGCGCTGATGCGATGCGCCGTGTGAACGATAACCGCAGCTTCCTGCTGAACCTGGCGCGTCTGGAAAGCATCACCGTACTGCCAGCCGATGACAAAGGTCCAGTCTCCGTGACCAAAATCATCGACGGCGCCGAGCTGCTGATCCCGATGGCTGGCCTCATCAATAAAGAAGATGAGCTGGCGCGTCTGGCGAAAGAAGTGGCGAAAATCGAAGGTGAGATTGCCCGTATCGAAGGCAAACTTTCCAACGAAGGTTTCGTTGCTCGCGCACCGGAAGCTGTTATCGCCAAAGAGCGTGAGAAGCTGGACGGTTATGCGGAAGCGAAAGCGAAGCTGATAGAACAGCAGGCGGTCATCGCCGCGCTGTAAAGCTGTTTGTCGGATAAGCGTATCGCATCCAACACCGCAGACGATAAAAGCCTCTGACGCATATGCTCAGAGGCTTTTTGTTGAATTATCCTCGCTTGCGCTTCCCCTTACCGCAGTGGTATTAACTGCATATGTCTCACTTTTATGTCATGAGTTCGCTATGAGTGCCATTACCTCCGTCGCGGCGACGCTGCGTCGAATTTCTGCCGATGATAACGCCGCAATTGCCCGCGTGATCCGCAAAGTTTCCGCTGAATACGGGCTTACTGCCGATAAGGGCTATACCGTTGCCGACCCTAATCTGGATGAACTATTCCAGGTTTACAGCCAGCCGGGCGCGGCCTACTGGGTGGTTGAGCAAAACGGTGAAGTCGTGGGCGGCGGCGGCGTTGCGCCGTTAGGATGTAGCGAACCGGACATTTGCGAACTGCAAAAGATGTACTTCCTGTCGAGCGCACGCGGTCAGGGGCTGGCGAAAAAGCTGGCGCTGATGGCCCTCGAACATGCCCGTGAGCAGGGTTTCAAACAGTGCTATCTGGAGACCACGGCGTTTCTGACCGAGGCAATCCGCCTGTATGAACATTTAGGGTTTGAGCATATCAGCGAAGCGCTGGGCTGTACCGGGCACGTGGATTGCGAAGTGCGGATGTTAAAACCCCTCTGACTTCAGCCGGAGGGGCAATGGTTGTGTTACTGCATTTCGGCGGAGAGCATCAGCCGAATGACGCCAGCCGCGCGAGCGGTTGGCAGCATCAGCACCTGTGACCATAAATCCTGCACCATTTCACAAGCGACTTTCTCTTTGCCCACACCTTTACTCGGATCAGCCATAATCTGGATATCCGGTCCAAAGCGCTGTACCAATCCCGGGCCGATGGATTGCAGATCCTGAAGCGCCAGCTGTTTCTCTTGCGCCGTAACCGTATGTTTGTTCGGGCCATAAGCCGCGTGCATCATACTCATGTCGCTGGCCATACGACGATTCATCAGCTCCCGCGGAATAATACGCACCGGGTTAATCCCGCCTTTCACCGCCGGGAACAGAAAGCGAAAACACTCGTCATCGCCCACTTTTGCCACCGCAGCAATCTGCTCGAGGTTAATTTTCATATACTCAATCACATTGGCATCGGGTGCCTGCTGCAAACGCGCCATCTGTACCTGCAGGATTTGCGGCTGAATAGCGTCGATAATCTGTTGTTCGCTTTTCCCAGCTTCTTTCAGTTGCGTTGCCTGGTTGAGGATATTCTGCCATAACGCGGGTTCTTGCTCTTTAAGTACCTGATAAACAGGCATTGCCAGCATCGCATTTTCAAATTTCTGCGCGTCCGTCAGCCCATAATCAGGGCTTTCGCGCGGGATCAGGTAGTGCACATCAAACAGATTCCACGCGACAATCGCTACCACAAAAACCACCGCGCCGGAGATCTTTCCCAGCCAGCCTTTTTTGCGAAACATGCCAACGACGATAGCAATCACCGCCCCGATATAACCCGCCAACAATACGTGTGCCCAGTTCATTAACCATCCTTATGCAAAACAGTCTCTGTTGCGGGGATATATTTCCCCTTCGTGTGTTTTGATTATTACGGCAGCAGCGAGCGATTTCCAGCCACCAGATTTTGCTAATGGAAACAGGAAAGGTAAAACCGCGCGACGATTAGCGCCGCGCGTCAGAGAAGGGAGTCAGGCTGGCACGCCGCTGTGGAAGCGGAATTCATCGTCGGGAGAAGTAATCAATGCGGCTTCTACTTCGCCAAAGAACCGCACCCGACTACTGATATCGTCGGCAGAAACCTGCTGTGCCAGCGCCAGATAGTCCTGATAGTGCCGCGCCTCGGATCGCAGCAGAGAAAGATAAAATGCCTGTAAATCGTCATCCAAATACGGCGCCAGCGCGGCGAACCGTTCACAAGAACGCGCCTCAATGTAAGCCCCGCAAATCAGTTTGTCGATTAGCGTTAATGGCTCGTGGGTTCGCACTTCTTTAAGCATGCCTTTGGCATAACGGCTGGCGGTAATTTTGACGTAGGGAATGTTGCGGCTCATCATCGCCTCACGCACCTGCCAGAAGTGGTGCAGCTCTTCTTTGATCAGCAAAACCATGCTGTCGATCAGCTTGCGCCCCCACGGGTCGTCAGTTTGCGGCATTACGCTTTTGCTTATCTGTTTATTCAGCGCGATAAAATCCGGTTCATCCCCTTCTCTGAAAGCATACGCTTCATAGGGTTTCAGCCAGTCCAGTAGCGCCTGCGATCCCTGTTTATCTGCAACATACTTACGCACCAGCAGCATGGCCGTTTGCGCCGCTTTCAGCTCGCAGACGAGATGATCCGTCAGTAACAGAGGGAGATTCGCCGGGGCTCGCGCTTTATCAAGCCAGGCCTGGGGCGTTTTACAGTGCAGGAAGTTGTGGATCGGGGAGAGTATTTGCAGGTAATCCATACGTTATCCTTGGCCTACGGCAGCAGACGCTACCGTAGGTCAGCAGATGACTTAGTGACGCACGCCGTCATCATCTTCGTCGACGAGGTCTTCATCGTCGCCGTCTTCACCTTCTTCGCCGTTCGGGTCTTCAAAATAGGTGCCCCAACCGTCGTATTCCACATCAAATTTTTCAGCCAGGTTCATCAGTTGCTCAACCTGAGCGTCGATCAACTCGGCATTCAGAGCACATTCGCTCAGGATGTCACAGCAAATAACCGTGTCGCCCTCTTCCACCTCCAGCTCTTCCGGCTCGGTCACTTCATAACCCAGCTTGAAGGCTTCTACTGCCGCTTTTTCCAGGGTCTCAAAGTCGTCCGCGGAAAGGTGATGCTCGATGGTGTACAGCGCGTCTGGATCGCTGCCATCTTCGAGTAACTCTTCAATAATCAAGCGCGTTTCTTCACGCTGTTCTTCCAGTAGTTCCGGGTTTGCCATGGCTCATTCCTCATAATGTCCTGCCGATACTCTTATTGTCACATACCGCTGTCATTGCCTCCACCTTTCCAGGAAAGATTTGTTAAACAAGGTTGCAAATGAATAAACATCCATATAAATTGAATTTTAATTCAATAAATGGCCTAAGCCATGTGAGGGAACTATGTCTGCGTTTTATCAGAAACATTTTTTGAAACTGCTTGATTTCACCTCTGCTGAACTCACGTCACTGCTCCAGCTCGCCGCGCAGCTCAAGACGGATAAGAAAAACGGTACCGAGGTCGCTAAACTCACCGGTAAAAACATCGCGCTCATCTTCGAAAAAGACTCAACCCGCACCCGTTGCTCTTTCGAAGTTGCCGCATACGATCAGGGCGCGCGCGTGACGTATCTCGGGCCGAGCGGCAGCCAGATTGGTCATAAAGAGTCGATCAAAGACACCGCCCGCGTACTCGGTCGTATGTACGACGGTATTCAGTATCGGGGCCACGGTCAGGAAATTGTCGAGACGCTGGCGGAATATGCCGGAGTTCCGGTTTGGAACGGATTAACCAACGAATTTCACCCTACCCAGCTGCTGGCGGATTTACTCACGATGCAGGAACACCTGCCGGGTAAAGCGTTTAATGAGATGGTGCTGGTCTACACCGGCGATGCCCGCAACAATATGGGCAATTCCATGCTGGAAGCCGCTGCGTTAACCGGACTGGATCTGCGTCTGGTCGCGCCCCAGGCCTGCTGGCCGGAGGAAAGCCTCGTTGCAGAGTGCAAAGCGCTGGCACAGAAAAACGGCGGCAATATAACGCTAACCGAAGATGTCGCCACGGGCGTGAAAGGCGCGGACTTCATCTATACCGACGTCTGGGTATCGATGGGCGAAGCGAAAGAGAAATGGGCCGAACGTATTGCGCAGTTGCGTAAGTACCAGGTTAATAGCGCGATGATGGCGTTGACCGGCAATCCGCAGGTGAAATTCCTGCACTGCCTGCCTGCGTTCCATGACGATCAAACCACGCTTGGCAAACAAATGGCGCAGGAATATGGTCTGCACGGCGGCATGGAAGTGACCGACGAGGTGTTTGAGTCACCCGCCAGTATCGTATTTGATCAGGCGGAAAACCGGATGCACACCATCAAAGCGGTGATGGTCGCGACGCTTTCCAAATCATAGCATTGCGTGATTGAATTGCCGGATGGCGATGCTGACGCACCCTATCCGGCCTACCATCGTACTTCCTTAGGCCGGGTAAGTCGCCCCCGGCAAACCAGTTTATGCTACCCGCATTTTCACCACGGCTTTGCGTACCAGCGCAGGAGCGCCGACCGCGCACAGCGGTTTATGCACTTCGCCCGGATAAAAGACGACGAAGTCACCTTCGTTCAGCACCACCGTTTTCTCCTGTTCGCCTTCCGGCAGGAAGGCGATATCTTTATCCGCCAGCCAGTCAGTTTCCGGTGCGCCCGCAGGCTGCGTGCTGAAAGTCATGCCTTCCTGACCTTTGAGCAAGATCTGAATATCCAGATAGCGAGCGTGATATTCGGCGCGGCGCTGCGCAAACGGCTCCGTCATATCTTCAGCAATCAGATAGAACAGACGTTCGCCGTCGATGTCGTGTTTACCCTTTTCCGTCGCATCCGTCACGTGCGCTTTAATGTGCTCAATCGCCTGACGCAGCTCTTCCGGCAGCCAGGCATCCAGGTTGTGAATATTGCCGACAATCATTTCAAACCCCTTAATTAAAACATCGTTTCATTTTAGTTGTTATACGAAAAAACGGTCTGCCATACCACTGCTATTTGCCGATATTTTGCGTCAACGCATGTTTATCGCTGATGATGTTAAATAATTGCTAATAGCCAGCAACAGGTTATGCATAAACTCTGCATAACTTTCGTCTCATACTTTTCAACTCAGTCACTAACTCACTGTTATAGAAAGCTTTGTTAGAAAAACCAGCAATCGATCACAGTTTACGTCTCCTTCGTTATCTTTCTTCATCGTCATATTTATTTTGAAATAAACCTTACAGCACAAATAATAAAATAATAGATTCGCATAAAAATTCATTAAATATAGAAAAACATATAAAAATCAATGCACTATTTAATTTATTAAATATTTAGATATGTACATAAAATTAACACAGTTAAATAACAAGACATATTCCTGCGTAGTAATTCAATTATCCATGTTTTTATTTTTCAAATTCTCAGAGCCATCTCATAAATTAAACAACAAATGCCAAACATCGACCTGACTGTGAAATGAATCACGTTTCTATATCAGATAAGATCTAAATATAGATTCTGAAATCAGCTGAAAAATCATGACTGCAATAAACATTATTTGCAGGCATCTCGTCTTTATTTTTTAAAATCGTATTAAAGGAATAATGATGGAAAAGCATTATGTCGGGTCTGAAATCGGTCAATTACGTAGCGTAATGCTACATCGCCCTAACCTCAGCCTAAAAAGGCTGACGCCGTCAAATTGCCAGGAACTGCTTTTTGATGATGTTCTTTCGGTAGAACGTGCAGGAGAAGAGCATGACATTTTCGCCAACACGTTACGTCAACAGGGAATTGAGGTTCTGTTACTCACTGATTTATTGACACAAACTCTGGATATCCCCGATGCCAAAAGCTGGCTACTGGATACACAAATTTCTGATTATCGGCTTGGCCCCGCTTTCGCCACGGATATTCGCGCCTGGCTTGCAGATATGCAGCACCGGGAGCTCGCCCGACATTTAAGCGGTGGGCTGACATACGGAGAAATTCCTGCCTCAATCAAAAATATGGTGGTCGATACTCACGATATTAATGACTTTATTATGAAGCCATTACCAAACCACTTATTTACCCGCGACACCTCATGCTGGATATATAACGGCGTATCCATTAATCCGATGGCAAAAACTGCACGTCAACGAGAAACTAATAACTTGCGGGCGATTTACCGTTGGCATCCACAATTTGCCGATGGTGATTTTATTAAATATTTCGGCGATGAAAATATTAATTACGACCACGCCACATTAGAAGGTGGAGATGTACTGGTCATTGGTCGCGGCGCAGTTCTCATCGGTATGTCGGAACGTACCACGCCGCAGGGCATTGAGTTCCTTGCCCAGTCGCTATTTAAGCATCGCCAGGCAGAACGCGTCATCGCAGTCGAACTGCCGAAACATCGCTCCTGTATGCACCTCGATACCGTCATGACCCACATCGATATCGATACCTTCTCCGTCTACCCGGAAGTGGTGCGCCCGGATGTCCAGTGCTGGACCCTGACACCAGACGGGCGCGGCGGCCTGAAACGCACCCAGGAAAGTACGCTGGTACATGCCCTCGAAAAAGCACTTGGCCTCGACCAGATCAATCTGATCACCACCGGTGGCGACGCTTTCGAAGCTGAACGCGAACAGTGGAATGACGCGAACAATGTTCTGACGCTGCGCCCCGGGGTTGTGGTGGGCTACGAACGCAACATCTGGACCAACGAGAAATACGACAAAGCTGGCATCACTGTTTTACCCATTCCTGGCGACGAACTGGGACGTGGGCGCGGCGGTGCGCGCTGCATGAGTTGCCCACTGGAACGCGACGGTATTTAAGGAGACGTTATGGAAAACAAACTTACCCTGGTTGTGGCGCTGGGCGGCAATGCGCTACTCAAACGCGGCGAACCGCTGGAAGCCGACATCCAACGCAAGAATATTGAGCTGGCGGCAAGAACTCTCGCTCAGCTCACGCAGCAGTGGCGCGTAATTCTGGTACACGGCAATGGCCCGCAGGTTGGACTTTTGGCGTTACAAAACAGTGCTTATGCCAACGTCCCCCCCTATCCGCTCGATATTCTCGGCGCGGAAAGTCAGGGAATGATTGGCTATATGCTGCAACAGGCCCTGAAAAACCAGCTCCCACAGCGTGAAATTAGTGTCCTGCTGACTCAGGTTGAAGTCGATGCCCACGATCCGGCCTTCAGCAATCCCACCAAATATATCGGGCCGATTTATGACGAACCCCAGGCCCACGCGTTACAGGCGGAAAAAGGCTGGGTTTTCAAAGCCGATGGTAAAGCATTCCGCCGTGTTGTGCCCTCTCCACAACCCAAACGAATCGTGGAAAGTGACGCCATTCGCACACTGATCGCCCGCGATCATCTGGTTATCTGCAACGGCGGTGGCGGCGTACCGGTGGTGGAAAAAGCCGATGGCTACCACGGTATTGAAGCGGTGATCGACAAAGATCTCTCCGCCGCCCTGCTCGCCAAACAAATCCACGCCGATGCGCTGCTGATCCTGACCGATGCCGATGCGGTGTATCTCGACTGGGGCAAACCTACCCAGCGCCCGCTGGCCCAGGTTACGCCGGAACGGCTCGGCGAAATGCAATTCGACGCCGGTTCAATGGGCCCCAAAGTCACCGCCTGCGCGGAATTTGTCTCTCACTGTCACGGGATTGCTGGCATCGGCTCGTTGGCTGACGGTTCGGCCATTCTCGCTGGTGACAAAGGCACGCTAATTCGGCGCGAAGCCACTGATGTTAACGCTTAAGGCTTTTTTTGCTGGGTAAAGCGAAGCCTTATCCAGCCTACATAAGGATATTTTCATGACTGTTAACCTGAAAAATCGCAATTTTCTCAAATTGCTGGACTACACCCCAACGGAAATCCAGTACCTGATCGATCTGGCTATCGAGTTAAAAACGGCGAAAAAAGCCGGGCGCGAAAGGCAAACGCTGGTCGGTAAAAATATCGCGCTAATCTTCGAAAAAACGTCAACTCGCACCCGCTGCGCCTTTGAAGTCGGCGCTTTCGATCAGGGCGCACAGGTGACCTACCTTGGCCCAAGCGGCTCGCAGATTGGTCATAAAGAGTCGATGAAAGATACCGCCCGCGTGTTAGGTCGCATGTATGACGGTATTGAATACCGCGGCTACGGCCAGGAGATCGTGGAAGAACTGGGGCAGTTCGCTGGTGTGCCGGTCTGGAACGGGCTGACGAATGAATTCCACCCTACGCAGATCCTCGCGGATCTGATGACCATGCTGGAACACGCCCCGGGTAAAACCTTACCCGAACTGAGCTTCGCTTACCTCGGTGACGCCCGCAATAACATGGGCAATTCGCTGATGGTCGGCGCGGCGAAAATGGGGATGGATATTCGTCTGGTCGCACCGAAATCCTTCTGGCCGGACGAGGCGCTGGTTGCCGAATGCCGTGAAATCGCCAGCGTGACGGGCGCGCGCATTACGCTCACAGAGGATGTTGAGGAAGGTGTTTACGACGTGGACTTTCTCTACACCGATGTCTGGGTTTCGATGGGAGAACCCAAAGAGGCGTGGGCAGAACGCGTCAGCCTGATGACGCCTTATCAAATTAACCAGCAGGTCATCGATGCAACCGGCAATCCCAATGTGAAATTCATGCACTGCCTGCCCGCCTTCCATAACGAGCACACCAAAGTGGGCCGTGAAATCGAAGCGGCTTACGGCCTGAAAGGGCTTGAAGTCACGGAGGAGGTATTTGAGTCAGCGCATTCCATCGTCTTCGACGAAGCAGAAAACCGGATGCATACCATCAAAGCGGTCATGGTAGCGACACTCGGCGACTAACCCCAGCGGGCATGTGTCGCCTGGCGGCATATGCCCAAGCTATCCGGAGAACATCATGGGCAAATTCAAATTTCCCAGCGCGTATACCATCCTGTTTATTCTCATTGCGCTCGTCGCCGTTATGACCTGGATTGTCCCTGCCGGGAAATACCAGATGGCGATGAATGCCACCCTGGGCAAAGAAGTGCCGGTTGCCGGTACCTATGCCCCAACAGAGGCGCATCCACAAGGTTTAACGGCTGTACTGCTGGCTCCGATTGACGGGCTTTATAACCACGAAACCTACACCGCAGGCGCGATTGATGTGGCGTTGTTTGTCCTGATTATTGGCGGGTTTCTCGGCGTGGTAAACAAAACGGGCGCCATCGACGCCGGAATCGAACGCGTGACGGTCAGGCTGAACGGCAAAGAAGAGTGGATGATCCCCATCCTGATGGGACTTTTCGCCGCCGGAGGCACGATTTACGGCATGGCGGAAGAATCACTCCCTTTCTACACCTTATTGGTTCCGGTCATGATGGCTGCGCGCTTTGATCCACTGGTTGCTGCTGCAACCGTTTTGCTTGGCGCAGGCATCGGCACCCTCGGTTCAACAATCAACCCTTTCGCAACGGTTATTGCCGCTAACGCCGCCGGGATCCCCTTCACCCAGGGAATGCTGATGCGCATTCTGCTGCTGGTCGTCGGCTATGTAATCTGTGTGGTATGGGTCATGCGCTATGCACGGAAAGTTCGCAGCCATCCTGAGCTTTCCATCGTGGCCGATAAAATGGAGGAAAACTGTGCCCATTTTCTCGGTAGTCGCGCCAATACCAATCTTGAATTCACGGCTACGCGTAAGTGGATCCTGCTGATATTCGCCGCCGCCTTTGCAGTGATGATTTATGGCGTCGCGGTGCTCGGCTGGTGGATGGCTGAAATATCTGGGGTTTTTCTGGCATCTGCGATTATCGTCGGCGTGATTGCCCGCATGAGTGAAGAAGCATTCACCAGTACCTTCATTGACGGGGCACGGGATCTGCTCGGCGTGGCGCTGATTATTGGCATTGCGCGCGGTATCGTCGTGGTGATGGACAACGGCATGATCACCCACACCATTTTGCACAGCGCCGAAAATTTAGTCTCCGGTCTGTCCACCACCATTTTCATCAATGTGACTTACTGGCTGGAAGTCTTGCTCTCCTTCCTGGTCCCTTCCTCGTCTGGCCTGGCGGTGCTCACGATGCCCATTATGGCCCCGCTGGCTGACTTCGCCCATGTGCAAAGGGATCTGGTCGTCACCGCGTATCAATCCGCTTCCGGCATTGTAAATCTGATTACCCCCACCTCAGCGGTTGTAATGGGTGGGTTGGCCATCGCTCGTGTTCCTTATGTGCGCTACCTGAAATGGGTCGCACCACTGCTGCTAATTCTGACAGTGCTGAACATGGTTGTTCTGAGTATCGGCGCGATGCTGTAGTCCTGTTGGCCGTCGGATCCCGACGGCTTTTTTGAGCGTGCTCTCGTTTTTCTGCACAACCGCCCGTTTGAGCCGTTATTGATACTGCAAATGTGGTGAATTTCGCCATCGCATTGATACAAATGATAAATTTAGGGTGTTTTTATGAAGGAATTCGATGATTACTCGACCAAAGAGCAGAAACAGTTGGCGATTTGTCAGCGCCTGATAAGCGAAAAAAGCTACCTGTCTCAGGAAGCGCTTCGCCGCGATCTACAACACCATGGTTTCACCGGGATTAGCCAGTCAACGGTATCTCGTCTGCTGAAACTGCTCGGTGCTATAAAAATAAGAAATACAAAAGGGCAAAAAATTTATTCTGTAAATCCGCAATCACGACCCGCGCCTGATGCTGCCCGATCGATTGCTGAAATGGTGGTCAGCGTGGAACACAATAGCGAGTTTATCCTCATCCACACGGCGGCTGGCTATGGTCGCGCCGTAGCCAGAATCCTCGATTATCACGCGTTGCCAGAAATTCTCGGCGTCATTGCCGGTAGCAGTATTGTCTGGGTCGCGCCGCGGGTGGTACAGCGAACGGGCCTGGTCCACAAGCAGATTAATTATCTATTCAAAATGAATTAAAATTCATAAGAACCGTTTGCGATGAATAAATAGTGCATTTTTCGCTTGATCCCATAACGGAGCTGAGTATAATCGCGGACAATTTGCCGGGAGGATGTATGGTTCAGTGTGTACGACATTTTGTCTTACCGCGTCTGAAAAAGGACGCTGGCCTGCCGTTTTTCTTTCCGTTGATCACCCATTCCGAGCCCCTCAATTGAGGGGCTTTTTTTTTGCCCAGGCGTCAGGAGATAAACATGGCTAACCCGCTCTATCAAAAACACATCATTTCCATAAACGACCTCAGCCGCGATGACCTTAATCTGGTTCTCGCGACGGCGGCGAAATTAAAAGCTAACCCGCAGCCAGAGCTGTTAAAACATAAGGTCATCGCCAGCTGCTTCTTTGAAGCGTCAACCCGCACCCGTTTATCTTTTGAAACCTCCATGCACCGTCTGGGCGCCAGCGTGGTGGGTTTCTCTGACAGCAGCAACACGTCGCTTGGCAAAAAAGGCGAAACTCTGGCCGACACCATTTCCGTCATCAGCACCTATGTCGACGCCATCGTGATGCGTCATCCGCAGGAAGGCGCCGCGCGTTTGGCAACCGAGTTCTCCGGTAACGTGCCGGTACTGAACGCCGGCGACGGTTCCAACCAGCATCCCACCCAAACGCTGCTGGATCTGTTTACCATTCAGGAAACGCAGGGTCGCCTGGACAATCTGCAAATCGCCATGGTGGGTGACCTGAAATATGGCCGCACCGTCCACTCCCTGACCCAGGCGCTGGCAAAGTTCGAAGGTAACCGCTTCTACTTCATCGCCCCGGACGCGCTGGCCATGCCGCAATACATTCTGGATATGCTGAATGAAAAAGGTATCGCCTGGAGCCTGCATGGCACTATCGAAGAGGTAATGGCGGAGGTCGATATCCTCTACATGACCCGCGTACAAAAAGAGCGTCTGGACCCGTCCGAATACGCCAACGTGAAAGCACAGTTTGTTCTGCGTGCCAGCGATCTGAACGGTGCCAGAGCGAACATGAAGGTGCTGCATCCGCTGCCGCGCATCGATGAAATCACCACCGACGTCGACAAGACGCCGCACGCCTGGTATTTCCAGCAGGCTGGCAACGGCATCTTCGCCCGCCAGGCGTTACTGGCACTGGTACTGAATAGCGAACTGGCACTGTAAGGGAGAAAAAGAGATGACACACGATAACAAACTGCAGGTTGAAGCCATCAAACGTGGCACCGTAATTGACCATATTCCCGCACAGGTTGGTTTTAAGCTGTTGACGTTGTTCAAACTGACTGAAACCGACCAGCGTATCACCATCGGGCTGAACCTGCCGTCTGGCGAGATGGGCCGTAAAGACCTGATTAAAATCGAAAATACGTTCCTGACCGACGAGCAGGTAAACCAGCTCTCCCTGTACGCTCCGCAGGCAACGGTAAACCGCATTGACGATTATGACGTGGTGGGTAAATCACGTCCGAGCCTGCCTGAACGTATCGATAACGTGCTGGTTTGCCCGAACAGCAACTGCATCAGCCATGCTGAACCAGTATCGTCCAGTTTTTCAGTGAAAAAGCGCGCTGATGACATCGCACTCAAATGCAAATACTGTGAAAAAGAGTTTTCGCATTATGTGGTGCTGGCCAATTAATTGGTGTTGGTAATGATTTCCCGGCTCCCTATAATGGCCGGGAACATTCTATTACCGCTGTAATTCAGGAGAAATCATGAGCAAGACTATCGCGACGGAAAATGCACCAGCAGCAATCGGCCCATACGTTCAGGGCGTTGACCTGGGTAGCATGGTAATCACTTCCGGTCAGATCCCGGTCGATCCGAAAACCGGTGCCGTATCGGAAGACGTGTCCGCTCAGGCGCGTCAGTCGCTGGAAAACGTACAAGCTATCGTTGAAGCAGCAGGCCTGAAAGTGGGCGACATCGTAAAAACTACCGTCTTCGTTAAAGACCTGAACGATTTCGCAACCGTAAACGCGACCTACGAAGCGTTCTTCACCGAGCACAACGCCACTTTCCCGGCGCGTTCTTGCGTGGAAGTTGCCCGTCTGCCGAAAGACGTGAAAATCGAGATTGAAGCGATCGCCGTTCGTCGCTAAGCGTAAAAAAAACCGCCGGAAATCACTCCGGCGGTTCTGTTTTTACTCACTCAGGCTGTTATCAGAAATTGTGTTTAATATTCAGCATAAAGCCCTTGTCGCTGATGTTGTCCTCTTTCCAGTGGAAAGCGTCCAGCCCGGCGCTGGTGTTACCGGCGTTATACTTCACACCCACCTGTGCCATGCTGTTGATGCTGCCACCTTTCTGACCGTCGTCAACGTTGAAGCTCTGACCTGCCGCCCCCTGCAGGGACGCTTTTTTGCCAGTGCTGACGTAGCTCAGGTTCGGGCCGCCTTCCAGCGTCGCCGTTGCTGCCCAGCCATCCTTACCGGCATAGCTCAGCTTCATACCCACCACTGAATCAACCGCCGTTTCCGTGCTGCTGTTCATGTTCAGGTTAAAGTCGCCAGCACCGCGCTCCTGATAACCGTCTTCCATGGTGTGACGCAGTTTCAGACCAGCATATGGCACAACATCCAGCCCTTCGCTGACGGCGAAGGTTTTACGACCCTCGGTACGCAGCTCCAGGTACTGCTGACGGCTGTCCGCCAGCGCCTGTTTGTTGACATCACCGTAGTTAATGCCGCGTTTGCTGTCGAGCTGATGTACGTCGTAACGCAGGGCGTTGTTCCAGGAGAGACCTTCCTCACCGAGCGGCATGGCGTGCTCCAGACCCAGGAACTGGCTGTAACCGCCGGTGATACCGTCGCTGCCGGAAGAGACATTGCCTTTACCGTCCAGACGGGCAATACCGTACTCCATGGTCAGCGACTGATTATCGCCAAAGCCCAGTTTCTGACGCAGGGCCATCATGTCGTACTGCGTGTCTTTACCCAGTTCGGCACGCTGGTCGCCTTTCGCCACCAGGTTAAACGACAGACCGTTACCCAGTTCCGGCGCGGCATCCGCCAGCATATCGAAGCGGTTGCTGAGTCTGCGGGCGTCGCGGGAGACGTTCACAGCCTTGTTGCCGCTGATTTGCTTCATCGCCTTCGTCACGTCGGCAGAGGTCTTCAGGTTCAGACTGCTGAACAGCTCGTTGTTGGTGTAGGCGGCATCCAGCGCGCCGGCAACACCGCTGACGCTGCTGTCGGTCACCACATCGGTGTAGGCGTTTTTGGTCATGGTGACGTCCACGTTGCCGCTGGCGTCCTTCTGACCCTGCGCGCTCCACACCACGCTTTCAGAGGTGATGTTTTCCACGCCTTCCACATCAGCCCCGGTAAAGACGTTGTCGAAGGTCTGAGTCGTGGCAGCCGTACCTGCAGTGAAGCCGGTATCCACGCTGACAGAATCCAGTGCCAGGGCGTTACTACCCGCATTAAGCGTACCGACAGAGCCGCTGGCGCTGGTACCCAACACATAACCACTCACACGCTGAACAGAAGCAGGGGCAGAATTGCTGTCAGTTGGCGCAGACCCCATCTGTGTATCATCTGACGACATTGCACCGCCGTTCAGATTAATGGTGCCGCTGTTATGGATGGTGCTGCCTGCTGCGCCATCGTTGTAGAACGCCTGGCCGTTGTCGGCATTAATATTGATGGTGCCATCGTTGTACGCAACACCGCCATTGAACACAGCCATGCCAATTAATTGCGTATTCGCTGCAGGTGTTGTCCCGGTTGTATTCTCAAGGTTGATGGTGCCTTTATTGATAATGGTGCCGCCGTTGGCATACATCCCCACGCCGGAGTCATTGACGGTAATGGCGCCGTTATTCGTCGCGGTTCCGCTTTTGATAACCATACCGCCGCCAATAGCAGAAATACAATCCAGGTTAGCGTTGCACTGAAGCGTTAAGTTTTGCGTCGCAGAGTTTGCATTGTGAACAATCACACCGCCGGTTTCGTTAGTAATGGTGGCACCCATATTTGCCCCCATTGCCCAGGTATTCCCTCCCGTCGTGGTTATTGTTCCACTATTAGAACCTGTCACACCTGGCTGTGTTACCGAAATCCCTAAAACGGAAATCTTATTAGCTATAGGGGTATAGTCGCTTGTGAAATCGTACCGTGTCTGATTGGCGCTCTTATTGTGGATGACATTAATATCACCGCTATTAATGATTTTAGTACCACTACCAATACCAGCTAAAGTGTCAACAATATAACCATTACTTACGGTTATCGGTGTTGCATCCATCGTTATGGAACCACTGTTCTCAATCATGCTTCCTTTTTTAGCAAAAGCCAGCGAGTTGAAAGACCCTCCTGTGGCGGTCACCTTGACGTCGCCTTTGTTTATAAATTTACTGTTGGCATCCTCAACCAAAATTGACTGAGTACCAAAAATATTCGCGTTACTACCGTTATTTTTAGTAGCGATGTTCAGCGTCGAAGTATCATCTAATATCAACAAACCGCCGCCGGTTATGCTGGCAAACTCCATGTAACCATCACTTGCACTTCTACCGGTTAAGCTTGATGCCCCCTGAACTGTGACCTGGTTTCCGGCACCATTAACCGCAATACCGACCATATCCGGCGCAATGGCCCAGTCGGATGTTTCTATGGCACTGTTAAGATTGATACCGTCCTGAACCACCACCGCATTGTTGTTTCCGGTAACGTTCAGCCCTTTCACATGGTCCTGATAAGTGTTAGTCGCGCCTTTAATTGTGCCGTTATTAATCAATTCAGTGTGATAAGGAGTAGCATCAAGGGAAATCGATCCGGTCACCGTCACATTATTAAAGGCTCCTGATACATCCAGACCCGTCATATCACGGCCAAACGGCACCGGATCGGTCGGTGAATTCGGATACGCCATCGGGTCGGTGCGGTTATCCTTCACGTTGATAGAGCCATCAACCAGAACGTTGGTGGCGTTTTGTGCAGAGTCATTTTGCGACGAGACAACAACGCCGCGATAGCCCAGGCCATCAGCAAAACGCAATGGTTTGCTGAGTGAGTCTTCCGTATTCGCGGTAACATTCACCGTACCGGATAATTTAACATCCGCCGATGTGCCAGAAACATTCAGACCTGTTGCAGAGGTACTAACATTCATTACGCCCGACAGCGTGACCTCATTATCATCACCAGCAACTATGGCCCCCGTCGCTTGCTTACCGGTAATTGTCATATCGTCAGACGCCAGGTTAACGATGTTTGCATTACCTGTCACGTTCAGACCGGTGGATAACTCGCCCACCACCATTTTACCATTCTGATTTATAGTGTTGCTGTCGCCGCTGACTTTTGTCCCCGTCGCGCCACCAGTCACAGAACTCTCGCCGACATTATTGATAATGTTGTTATTACCAGCAACATCTGTACCGGCAGAGTCTGTGCCGTCCGCAGTCGTTTTTCCTTTGTTATCAACGGTATTATTGTTGCCGTCCACGCTGGTGCCGGTGCCGCCGGCAGTGGCGCTGGTATCTCCTTCGTTAGTGATTTCGTTTTTGTCGCCAGTGACATCCGTACCGGTGGAGCCTGCGCCATCAGCGGTGGTTTTGCCTTTGTTGTCGATGATGTTGCCACTACCGTCCACACTGGTGCCGGTGCCGCCGGCAGTGGCGCTGGTATCTCCTTCGTTAGTGATTTCGTTTTTGTCGCCAGTGACATCCGTACCGATGGAGCCTGCGCCATCAGCGGTGGTTTTGCCTTTGTTGTCGATGATGTTGCCGTTACCGTCAGCTTTAGTGCCGGTGCCGCCGCCGGTGGCGCTGTTATCACCGGTGTTGTTGATGTCGTTGCCGTCGCCGGTCACATCCGTACCGGTCGAGCCTGCCCCGTCGGCGGTGTTCTTGCCGCCGTTGTTGATGGTGTTCTCGTTGCCATCCACGCTGGTGCCGGTGCCGCCGTTGGTGCCGCTGTTATCACCGGTGTTGTTAATGTCGTTGCTGTTGCCGGTCACGTCAGTACCAGTGGAGCCTGCACCGTCAGCGGTGTTTTTACCACCGTTGTTGATGGTGTTGTCGTTGCCGTCCACGTCAGTGCCGGTGCCGCCGCCAGTGGCGCTGTTATCACCGGTGTTGTTAATGTCGTTGCCGTCGCCGGTCACGTCAGTACCGGTGGAGCCTGCACCGTCGGCAGTGTTTTTACCGCCGTTATCAACCGTGTTGCCGTCTCCGTCCACGCTGGTGCCGGTGCCGCCGTTGGTGGCGCCGTTGTCGCCGGTGTTGTTGATGTCGTTACCGTCGCCGGTCACGTCAGTACCGGTGGAGCCTGCACCGTCTGCGGTGTTTTTGCCGCCATTGTTGATGGTGTTGTCGTTGCCGTCCACGTCAGTGCCGGTGCCGCCGCCAGTAGCGCCGTTGTCACCGGTGTTGTTGATGTCGTTGCCGTTGCCGGTCACGTCAGTACCGGTGGAGCCTTCACCGTCTGCGGTGTTTTTGCCGCCGTTGTTGATGGTGTTGTCGTTGCCGTCCACGCCGGTGCCGGTACCGCCGTTGGTGCCGCTGTTATCACCGGTGTTGTTGATGTCGTTGCCGTCGCCAGTCACGTCTGTACCGGTGGAGCCTGCACCGTCGGCGGTGTTGTTGCCACCGTTATCAACTGTGTTGCCGTTGCCGTCCACGCCGGTGCCAGTGCCGCCGTTGGTGCCGCTGTTATCACCGGTGTTGTTGATGTCGTTGCCGTCGCCGGTCACGTCTGTACCGGCGGAGCCTTCACCGTCTGCGGTATTTTTACCGCCGTTGTTGATGGTGTTGTCGTTGCCGTTCACGTCGGTGCCGGTGCCGCCGCCAGTAGCGCCGGTGTCACCATTCACATTAATATCGTTACCATCGCCGTTGATAATCGTCCCGGTATCGCCCGGGCCGCCTGCGGTGGAGCCACCATCAACTGTTTTCTGCTGCCCGTCGCCGTCAATAACCGTGGTGTCTGGCCCCGCAAGAGTAAGCTTTCCTGCGCGGTTGTACGACCAGAACAGGTTGTTACTGCCGTACGTTCCCTGCATCACCAGCGCATTGCCCATCACGTTCAGGCTGGTCACGGTCAGGGTTTTGCCGTCCGGCGCGGTCAGCAGGTAGCCGTCGCCCTGCTTGGTAATGGCGAAGGTGGTATTGGTATAAGTGACGCCGTTCACCACCAGCGAGGCAAAGGTCAGGGTTTTCGCGCCCCGGTCAAGGGTAACGCCATTGTCATAAACGGAGGGGGGGGTATCAGGTGTAACGGGGTCCACCGGATCGACAGGTGTTACCGGGTCCACAGGCGTTACTGGATCAACAGGCAACCCGGAGGACGAATGGCTGCTGCCGCCGCCGCCGCTCGCCGCGATACCCACCGTGGCGGCCACAGCAGCGATACCGCCCACCGCCCATGCCCAGCCCTGCTCTAAAACGCTTTCCGTGGCTTTCTGGCACTCCGGCGACAGTTTGGCCAGCTCAGCCTGAGAAAGGCTGCTGATATTTTCGGGACACTGCTTTTTTTTGTCTTCGTTGTTGTTAAGATCGGCGGCAAATGTATTACCGCTTAATGCCAGGGCAATACAAAATGAAATAGCTTTCCTTTGCATAATGTGACTCTCTCTGATGTGAGCGAAATGATATGGATAAAACGACATAGCTACGAAACACGCCGCTGCAGATTCTCCGAATCCGTAATACAGCGGCACCATATAAATAAATTTATATAAAAGTAGTATATCCAAAGACATATTTCATAACAACGAATCACCGCCATGAATATATATCTCAACGCATTGTTTTTATTGGGATTGATAAAAATAAGAATAAAGGAATCATTAAAAAAAACATAAAATACAACATGTTGCAATCATAGATTTTTATGTAAATTTTTTAATTCTCGATATTTTGCGGAATGAATGGAGGGGGAGTGCTAAGGCATATCTTATAAATTATAATTTTTAATGTATGAATATTAAAAAACAATATTCTACGTGAATTTATTCACTTATCATTCACATTTATCGAATTAATTATCTTTTAACAGAAATAATAATACGCATGAATTTTCTGCGGCACGAATCATCGGGCGATACCGATATTCCTCCTGCGCCAGGTTACAGCTGCGTTGGCTTTTTAAGGGGCCAACGCAGCCGATATCTTGTGCTTACTGCCAGCCGTAGCGGCGGCTATAAAAACCTTTCACGAGCTGGGTTAATGTCATGTAGCCCGCCAGAATCGCAATCAACCACGGGAAGTAGCTCAGCGGCAGCGCCTGCAATTGCAGATAGTTGGCCAGCGGCGAGAACGGTAATGCAATGCCTACCACCATGACCACCAGCGTCATCAGCATCAGCGGCCATGCGGCGCGGCTTTGGATGAACGGCACGCGGCGGGTACGGATCATATGCACAATCAGCGTTTGCGACAGCAGGCCTACCACGAACCAGCCAGACTGGAACAACGTCTGATGTTCTGGCGTATTCGCATGGAAGACGAACCACATCAGGCAAAATGTCAGAATGTCGAAGATCGAGCTGATTGGTCCAAAGAAGATCATAAAGCGCCCCAACTCGCTGGGATTCCAGCGCTGCGGCTTTTTGATCTGCTCTTCGTCGACGTTATCAAACGGAATCGCCACCTGGGATACATCGTACAGCAGGTTCTGAATCAGTAAGTGCAGCGGCAACATGGGCAGGAACGGTAAGAAGGCGCTCGCCACCAGCACGCTAAACACGTTACCGAAGTTAGAACTGGCCGTCATTTTGATATACTTCAGCATGTTAGAAAAAGTACGGCGTCCTTCGATCACCCCTTCTTCCAGCACCATCAGACTCTTTTCCAGCAGGATGATATCAGCGGCTTCACGCGCAATATCAACCGCGCCGTCAACGGAGATACCAATGTCCGCCGCGCGCAGCGCCGGGGCATCGTTAATGCCATCCCCCATAAAGCCAACCACATGACCTTCGCGCTTGAGCAGCGTGACAATGCGCTCTTTGTGCATCGGCGTCAGACGAGCAAACAGCGTGGTGCGCTGGGCCAGCGTTGCCAGCTCATCGTCGCTTAACCCTTCAATGCTGCTGCCGATAACCACATCGCCCGCATCCAGCCCTACTTCATGACACACTTTCGCCGCCACCAGCTCGCTATCGCCAGTCAGGATTTTCACCGTAATACCGCTGGCTTTCAGCGCTTTGAGCGCTGGCGCGGTGGTCTCTTTCGGCGGATCGAGGAACGCAATATAGCCTTCGAGGATCAGATCTGATTCATCAATACGCTGGTAATCGCCCTCACGCGCTGGCAGGTATTTCGTCGCCACTGCTACCACGCGCAGCCCCTGGCGATTCAGCGTATCCGTGACGCGCTTCACCCGACGCAGCATGTTGTCATCTAACGGGACAACCTCACCGCTGTAGCGCACCTGGGTGCAGACGCTGAGGATCTCCTGCAGCGCGCCTTTGCACACCAGCTGATGCACATCGGTTTCTTCAGCGACCACCACCGACATGCGGCGGCGTTCGAAGTCAAACGGGATCTCATCAATTTTCTGCCAGCGGGTAGAGAGCTGGCGGGCTGATTCTTCGTTCACGCCTTCCAGCACTGCCGTATCCAGCAAATTCTTCAGCCCGGTCTGGTAATGACTGTTCAACCACGCAGAATGCAGGACGTGCTCGCTGGGCTTACCAGATATATCTGTATGATTCTCAAGTACAATTTTGTCTTGTGTCAGGGTGCCAGTTTTATCGGTACACAGGATATCCATCGCGCCAAAGTTCTGAATAGCGTCGAGGTGTTTGACGATGACCTTTTGTTTTGACAGCTTCACCGCCCCGCGCGCCAGCGTCGAGGTGACGATCATCGGCAGCATTTCCGGGGTCAGCCCCACCGCGACAGACAGGGCAAACAGCGCCGCTTCCCACCAGTCGCCTTTGGTATAGCCGTTGATGATGAGCACAATCGGCGCCATCACCAGCATAAAACGGATCAGCAGCATGCTGACGCGGCTGATCCCTTTCTGGAAAGCATTCTGCTCGCTTTCCTGCTCGCTGACGCGGCCCGCCAGTTGCCCGAACCAGGTATTGGCTCCGGTCGCAATCACGATGGCCTGCGCCGTGCCGCTCACCACGTTGGTGCCCATAAAGCACAGGGTATCGCATTCGAGCGGGTTGCTTTGCTGCGGGTCGCGGCTGGTTGCGACTTTCTCCACCGGCAGCGATTCACCGGTCAGCGAAGCCTGGGCCACGAACAGGTCACGAGCCTGCACCACACGCAGATCGGCCGGGATCATATCCCCTGCCGCCAGCTTAATGATATCGCCGGGAACTAACTGGTCGATCGGCAGTTCAACCCAGCCGTTCTCTCCTTTCTCGTTGATAACGCGCAGCACCGTAGCGGTGTTACTGACCATCGCTTTCAGCGCATCTGCCGCTTTGGTGGAACGCGCCTCCTGCACAAAATTCAGCAGCGTAGAGATGACGACCATCAGAGCAATGACGCCAGCGGCAAACAGATCTTCGGTGGCATAGGAAATCGCACCGAGGATGGTCAACAAAATATTAAACGGGTTACGGTAGCAGACCCACAGATGCACCCACCACGGCGACGGCTTCTGCGCCGGCAGTTGGTTCTCGCCATGTAATTCGCGAGCGTTTTCCACTTCTGCGGCGTTTAATCCTTCCGGGTGCGCGCCAAACGTTTTCCACAGCGCGGCTTCGTCCATCAGCGCCATTTTCAGACAATGTTCGCTCAGCGATGGTGGGATCGGCGTGCTGGCAACGGTCTGGGCATTAGGCAACGGATCGCGATGCACCAAACGATGTGGTAAATGGCGGTTTAGCCGGGCAAATAGCTGGCGAGTAATATTTTTGAACATAGGCAGTCCCTCTGCGCCAGTCTCAACAGGCGCAGTAAATCCTTCAGGCGTGGCAAAGCCTTACCTGATGGCAATATTAAAATCACAACAGGGACGTCAGAACGTCACTGTCTTACTGCTCCGGTAAGACAGTGAAAGACAGGCTTACCGGAAAGGGGAGTTTCTCCATCTCGGGAGAGGGGTGGGATCGGGATCCATATAGCCTCCGGTAAGTGAATGATTTGCGCTGCGGATTATACGCAGAAAACCATAAGGTTTGTGGCAATTATGGCAGTATGATAAACCATGGAAACTAAACCAAACGTATACCAGACTTTGCCCATTGCGCTGCGCTTGAGTAAAGTTATTCTCTATTTGGCATAACTTCACACGCAACACGGGAAAACAGGATGCAAAACCGGCTGACAATTAAAGACATCGCCCGCTTAAGCGGTGTGGGAAAATCAACCGTTTCCCGTGTGCTTAACAATGAAAGCGGCGTGAGCGAACGCACCCGCGAACGCGTTGAAGCGGTGATGAATCAGCACGGTTTTTCCCCTTCCCGCTCCGCACGCGCCATGCGCGGACAAAGTGACAAGGTGGTGGCGATCATCGTCACGCGTCTGGACTCGCTTTCGGAAAATCTCGCCGTACAAACCATGCTGCCCGCCTTTTATGAGCAGGGTTACGACCCGATCATGATGGAAAGCCAGTTCTCGCCCGAGCTGGTTGAAGAGCATCTCGGCATGCTCAGACGCCGCAATATTGACGGCGTGGTGCTGTTTGGTTTTACCGGCATAAGTGAATCCATGCTCGCCTCCTGGCAGGATTCGCTGGTGCTGCTGGCAAGAGATGCCAAAGGCTTTGCCTCCGTCTGCTATGACGATGAAGGCGCCATTCGCACCCTGATGCAGCGTTTATACGATCGCGAGCATCGCCATATCAGCTTTCTTGGCGTTCCCCATAGCGACGTGACCACCGGTAAGCGCCGCCATGAAGCCTACCTGGCGTTCTGTAAGAACCACAAACTGCATCCTGTAGCCGCGCTACCGGGTCTTGCCATGAAGCAGGGTTATGAGCAGGCCGCCAACGTCATCACCCCGGAAACCACTGCCTTAGTCTGCGCGACGGATACCCTCGCCCTTGGTGTCAGCAAATATCTGCAAGAGCAGCGAATTGAGAATCTACAGCTGGCGAGCGTGGGCAGTACGCCGCTGATGAAATTCCTCCATCCGGAAATTATCACCGTCGATCCAGGATATGCCGAAGCCGGACGACAAGCGGCCTCGCAGCTGATCGAGCAGATCAATGGCCGTAGCGAACTACGACAAATCGTTATTCCTTCCACCCTCTCCTGATCGCTTTCTGAGCGTTAATTTGTGATCTTCGCTGCGTTTCGGGAACGTTCCCATTTTTAAAAAATCATCGACGATATACTCTGGCCACAGCAACGAGAGAGTTGCCAGATGGCGATGCTAAAACGTCTTATCCGGCCTACGGGGAACACACATCATCATGAGCAAAATAAAACAAGCAGACATCGACCGGCTGATTGAGCTGGTAGGCGGGCGCGACAATATCGCCACGGTAAGTCACTGCATTACTCGCCTGCGTTTTGTGCTGAATCAACCTGCGAATGCCAGGCCAAAAGAGATCGAACAGTTGCCGATGGTCAAAGGCTGCTTCACCAACGCCGGGCAGTTTCAGGTGGTGATTGGTACCGAAGTGGGCGATTACTACAAAGCGCTACTGGCGACAACCGGTCAGGCCAGCGCCGACAAAGAGCAGGCGAAAAAAGCCGCGCGGCAGAATATGAAATGGCACGAACAGCTGATTTCTCATTTTGCGGAGATCTTCTTCCCGCTGCTGCCAGCGCTGATTAGCGGCGGCTTGATCTTGGGTTTTCGTAATGTGATTGGCGATCTGCCCATGAGCAACGGGCAGACGCTGGCGCAGATGCACCCTTCGCTGAAAACCCTTTACGACTTCCTGTGGCTAATTGGCGAAGCGATCTTCTTCTATCTGCCGGTCGGGATCTGCTGGTCAGCAGTGAAGAAAATGGGCGGAACGCCGATCCTCGGTATTGTGCTGGGTGTGACCCAGGTTTCACCGCAGCTAATGAACGCCTATCTACTCGGTCAACAGGTACCGGAAGTGTGGAACTTCGGCCTGTTCAGCATTGAGAAAGTGGGCTATCAGGCACAGGTTATTCCGGCACTGCTGGCCGGTCTGGCGCTCGGGTTTATTGAAACACGCATGAAACGCATCGTCCCGGATTATCTGTATCTGGTGATCGTCCCGGTGTGCTCGTTGATCCTCGCGGTATTCCTCGCGCACGCCTTTATTGGTCCGTTTGGCCGCATGATCGGCGACGGTGTCGCGTTTGCGGTCCGTCACCTGCTGACCGGCAGCTTTGCCCCGATTGGCGCAGCGCTGTTCGGCTTCCTGTATGCCCCGCTGGTGATAACCGGCGTGCATCAGACCACGCTGGCTATCGACATGCAGATGATTCAGAGCATGGGCGGTACGCCGGTATGGCCGCTGATCGCACTGTCGAATATCGCTCAGGCCTCTGCGGTAGTCGGGATCATCATCTCCAGTCGCAAACACAATGAACGTGAAATCTCCGTTCCTGCCGCGATCTCCGCCTATCTCGGGGTCACTGAACCGGCCATGTACGGGATCAACCTGAAATACCGCTTCCCGATGCTGTGCGCGATGATCGGTTCCGGTCTCGCCGGACTGCTGTGCGGCCTGAACGGTGTGCTGGCGAACGGAATTGGCGTCGGCGGTTTGCCGGGCATCCTCTCCATCCAGCCGACTTACTGGCAGGTATTTGGCATGGCAATGGTCATTGCGATTGTTATCCCCATGGTACTGACCTCATTCGTTTATCAGCGTAAACACCGTATGGGCACACTACAAATTGTCTAACTTTTCTTCGGGGCGCAGTTGCGCCCCATCGTATTTCCAGGAAACAACCATGAATATTCCCCACTGGTGGCAAAACGGCGTCATCTATCAGGTTTACCCCAAGAGTTTTCAGGACACCACCGGCAGCGGCACCGGCGATTTACGCGGCGTGACGCAGCGTCTCGGCTATCTGCAAACGCTGGGGGTTGATGCCATCTGGCTAACGCCGTTCTATATTTCGCCGCAGGTTGATAACGGCTACGACGTCGCGGATTACATGTCTGTCGATCCGGCCTACGGAACGCTTGCAGACTTTGACGAACTGGTGGCGCAGGCGAAAGCGCGCGGTATCCGTATTATTCTCGATATGGTGTTTAACCACACTTCAACCCAGCACCCCTGGTTTCGCGAGGCGCTGGATAAAGACAGCCCGTATCGTCAGTTTTACCTCTGGCGCGACGGTACGCCAGACAGTCTCCCGAATAACTGGCGCTCCAAATTTGGCGGCAGCGCCTGGGGCTGGCACGCCGAAAGCGAGCAGTACTATCTGCACCTCTTTGCTCCGGAGCAGGCAGACCTGAACTGGGAGAATCCGGCGGTCCGCGCCGAGCTAAAAAAAGTGTGCGAGTTCTGGGCCGATCGCGGCGTGGACGGGCTGCGTCTCGACGTGGTGAATCTTATCTCTAAAGATCAGCACTTCCCGAGCGATCCCGAAGGCGATGGGCGGCGTTTTTATACCGACGGCCCGCGCGCGCATGCGTTTTTACGTGAAATGAACCGCGACGTCTTCACGCCCCGCGGCCTGATGACGGTCGGAGAAATGTCCTCCACCACGCTGGAAAACTGCCAGCAGTACGCCGCACTCGATGGCAGCGAACTGTCGATGACCTTCAACTTCCACCACCTGAAAGTGGATTACCCCAACGGTGAGAAGTGGACGTTAGCCAAACCCGACTATGTGGCGCTCAAAACCCTATTCCGCCACTGGCAGCAAGGCATGCACAATCAGGCCTGGAACGCGCTGTTCTGGTGTAACCACGACCAGCCACGCATCGTGTCGCGTTTTGGCGATGAAGGTAAATACCGCGTTCCGGCCGCAAAAATGCTGGCGATGGTGCTGCACGGTATGCAGGGCACGCCCTACATCTACCAGGGTGAAGAGATCGGCATGACCAATCCGCACTTCCGCCAGATTACCGATTACCGCGATGTGGAAAGCCATAACATGTTTGCCGCCCTGAACGGCCAGGGACGCGATGCGCAAGAGCTGCTGGCGATCCTCGCCAGTAAATCGCGCGATAACAGCCGCACGCCGATGCAGTGGGATGCCAGCAAACACGCGGGCTTCACCCAGGGTGAGCCGTGGATCAATCTGTGCGACAACGCAGCGGATATCAACGTGGCGGCAGCGCTGCGCGATACCGACTCGGTGTTCTATACCTATCAGAAGCTGATCGCATTGCGTAAAGCAGAGCCGGTTATCACCTGGGGCGACTATCAGGATCTGCTACCGGGCAGCCCGCATCTGTGGTGCTATCAACGTGAATGGCTAGGACAGCGGTTGCTGGTCATTGCTAATCTGAGCGATACCTTCCAGAGCTGGCAGCCGACCCAGACCGACGGCAACTGGCAGGTGCTGATGCACAACTATGCCGAGGTCGCCAGCCAACCCGCAGACATGACGCTGCGTCCTTTTGAAGCCGTCTGGTGGGTGCAAAAATAGCTTGCAATTATGTTCAGGCCCGGTACGCATAACGCTGCCGGGCTTTGATGCCTACGCTCAGCTTACCTTTCTGTTTTTGTTGAATAATTAATCAGAATTTTCTGCCCACAATTTACAATCGGCTGTAGTGCCCGTCATCTGTACGCTCCGATTTTTACTTTGCGCTACATCAAATAAATCGTAAACATCCTTGATGCAAATCACTACATATAGAACTTAAAATGCACGCCGACCCAATATGTTGTATTAATCGACTACAATTGCTACAACTACAGTGCACCGCTTCACGGTGGAATTGTGGATAAAGTGGGTCAGGATTGCGGGAAGTCATTGGCAATAGAGATGAATAAAGCCCTGATGGCCTCCCCAACCTCTGTGGATAACCTGTTCTTATAAATATGGAGTGATCATGACACCGCATGTGATGAAACGAGATGGCTGTAAAGTGCCGTTTAAATCAGAGCGCATCAAAGAAGCCATTCTGCGTGCAGCTAAAGCAGCGGGAGTCGATGACGCAGATTACTGTGCCACCGTCGCAGAAGTCGTTAGTAGCCAGATGAATGAGCGCAGCAAGGTCGATATCAACGAGATCCAGACAGCGGTAGAAAACCAGCTAATGTCTGGCCCGTACAAACAACTCGCCCGTGCGTACATCGAATATCGCCACGACCGTGATATCCAGCGTGAAAAACGTGGCCGTCTGAACCAGGAAATTCGTGGTCTGGTTGAGCAAACCAACTCTGCTCTGCTGAATGAAAATGCCAACAAAGACAGCAAAGTGATCCCAACCCAGCGCGACCTGCTGGCCGGTATCGTTGCCAAACACTATGCGCGTCAGCACCTGCTGCCGCGTGATGTCGTCCAGGCGCACGAGCGTGGTGATATTCACTATCACGATCTCGACTACTCTCCGTTCTTCCCAATGTTTAACTGCATGCTGATCGACCTCAAAGGCATGCTGACGCAGGGCTTTAAGATGGGTAATGCGGAGATTGAACCGCCAAAATCCATCTCTACCGCGACCGCCGTCACCGCGCAAATTATCGCGCAGGTTGCCAGCCATATTTATGGCGGCACCACCATTAACCGTATTGATGAAGTTCTTGCGCCGTTCGTCACCGAGAGCTTTAATAAACATCGTAAAACCGCTGAAGAATGGCAGATCCCGGACGCCGACGGTTATGCCCATTCCCGTACCGAGAAAGAGTGCTACGACGCATTCCAGTCTCTCGAGTATGAAGTGAACACCCTGCATACCGCCAACGGTCAGACGCCGTTCGTGACCTTTGGTTTTGGCCTGGGAACCAGCTGGGAATCGCGTTTGATCCAGCAGTCCATTCTGCGTAACCGTATTGCCGGCTTGGGTAAAAATCGTAAAACCGCAGTGTTCCCGAAACTGGTGTTCGCGATTCGTGACGGTCTGAACCACAAGTTTGGCGATCCGAACTACGACATCAAGCAGCTGGCACTGGAGTGCGCGAGCAAGCGTATGTATCCGGACATCCTGAACTACGATCAGGTGGTCAAAGTGACCGGCTCGTTCAAAACGCCAATGGGCTGTCGCAGCTTCCTCGGCGTGTGGGAAAACGAGAACGGCGAACAGATTCACGACGGACGTAACAACCTCGGCGTTATCAGCCTCAACCTGCCGCGTATCGCGCTGGAAGCGCATGGCGATGAAGCCACCTTCTGGAAGCTTCTCGACGATCGTCTGGTGCTGGCGCGTAAAGCGCTGATGACCCGCATTGCGCGCCTGGAAGGCGTGAAGGCCCGCGTGGCGCCAATTCTGTATATGGAAGGGGCCTGCGGCGTGCGTCTGAAAGCGGACGATGATGTGTCAGAAATCTTTAAAAATGGTCGTGCATCCATCTCTCTGGGCTACATCGGTATTCACGAAACCATCAATGCGCTGTTTGGCGACAAGCATGTGTATGACAGCGAGCAGCTGCGCGCCAAAGGTATCGCCATTGTGGAACGCCTGCGCCAAGCGGTCGATCAGTGGAAAGACGAGACTGGCTACGGCTTTAGCCTGTACAGCACGCCAAGTGAAAACCTGTGCGACCGTTTCTGCCGTCTGGATACCGCCGAATTTGGCGTGGTCCCGGGCGTGACCGACAAAGGCTACTACACCAACAGCTTCCACCTCGACGTGGAGAAGAAGGTTAACCCGTACGACAAGATCGATTTCGAAGCGCCGTACCCGCCGCTGGCAAGCGGGGGCTTCATTTGCTACGGCGAATACCCGAATATTCAGCACAACCTGAAAGCGCTGGAAGACGT
Source organism: Citrobacter sp. RHBSTW-01044 (assembly GCF_013781945.1). Classification (NCBI taxonomy): domain Bacteria; kingdom Pseudomonadati; phylum Pseudomonadota; class Gammaproteobacteria; order Enterobacterales; family Enterobacteriaceae; genus Citrobacter; species Citrobacter sp. RHBSTW-01044. The sequence continues at coordinate 4,333,344 of NZ_CP056180.1, forward strand.
CTGGGATTACAGCTATCAGCACGTGCCCTATTACGGGACCAACACGCCAATCGATGAATGCTACGAGTGCGGCTTTACCGGTGAGTTTGAGTGCACCAGCAAAGGCTTTACCTGCCCGAAATGTGGTAACCACGACGCCGCGCGCGTATCGGTCACCCGCCGCGTCTGCGGTTACTTAGGCAGCCCGGACGCTCGTCCGTTTAACGCCGGTAAGCAGGAAGAAGTGAAGCGCCGCGTTAAGCATTTAGGGAACGGGCAGATCGGTTAATTTAGACGATTTTATTGCCCGGCGATGCGACGCTTTTCGGGCCATTATTTCCGCAACGCAATTCACGTCATAGCAAGGCAGCAAATGAGTAAGTCCCGGGGAGCTTACATAAGTAAGTGACTCGGGCGCACGAACGCAGCTATGGCGCGAATTGATAAACGGATGAGAAGCGCAAATGAATTACCATCAGTATTACCCTGTCGACATCGTTAATGGTCCCGGTACTCGCTGTACCCTGTTTGTTTCAGGATGCGTGCATGAATGCCCCGGTTGCTATAACAAAAGCACCTGGCGGCTCAATTCCGGCCAGCCGTTTAGCAAAGAGATGGAAGACAAGATCATTGCCGATCTGAACGACACGCGTATTCACCGTCAGGGGATCTCGCTCTCCGGCGGCGATCCACTGCATCCACAAAACGTGCCGGATATTCTGCAACTGGTGCAGCGCATTCGCGCTGAGTGTCCGGGAAAAGACATCTGGGTGTGGACCGGCTACAAGCTCGATGAACTCGATGCCGCGCAAATGCAGGTTGTCGATCTCATCAACGTGCTGGTCGATGGCAAATACGTGCAGGATCTTAAAGACCCGGCGCTAATCTGGCGCGGTAGCAGTAATCAGGTTGTACATCATTTGCGTTAACACGCGCTCTGGAGAGGCTTTTCACAGCCTCTCCGTCCATTTACTCATTCGCGATTGCGCTTTACCACGGGCATCAATGGCACGCCCATCCGGTAGCCAGCGCTCCACTTCTCCCTTCTGTTTTCCCTGTTCATAAGATTGCCGCTGGGCTGGCGCGCCGTCCGGGTAAAACTGCTCGCTGAGCGAGTGACGCAACCCGTGCCGCCACTGTTCGCGTATCTGCAACTGGCCGGAAGGATAAAAGCTGCAGCATTCACCGTGCAGTTGACCATCAAGCCACTGCTCTTCACGTATCAGCGCCCCCTCTTCTGAAAAATAACGCGCCACGCCCTGTGCCAGACCATCGCGATAGCTCTGCTGCATGGCAAGCTGGCCGTTGGCATGCCAGCTTTCAATCTCGCCATGCAACGCGCCCTGCCGATAGCGCAGCACCGACAGCAGCCGACCATGCTCTTCGATCCGCATTTCGCCGTTCAGCAGACCGTCGGTCAGCTCGGCCTGAAAGCAGGTACTCTCCTGCTGATGTTCCAACACTTCACGCATCAGTTAATTTTCACCATCCCGCCTTTGATGGTCAACATGCCACCGCCGTCCACTGTCTGGGTGGCGCTGGCCTTGCTGGTGAGCGTGGCTTTTGCTTCGTGGGTTATCGTCGCGGCTTTTTGCGTCAGCGAGGCTTTGGCTTCGCTAGCGATGTTGGTGGCGTCCAGTTTCAGACCCGATGCGGCGCTGGCGCTGAGATCCGCTCCGCTTTTCACTTTCAGGGTTTTGCCGCTCTCCAGGGTAAGCGAACCGCTGACCTTAATCGTCAGATTGCCGTCGACGTTCAGCGTGTAGTTACCTTTTACCTTATGTGTCTCATTGCCATCGATGGCGTGTTCCTGATCGCCTTTCACCGTCACGCTGCGTTTGTCTTTCACCTCCAGCGTGTCGCTGCCCTTCTCAATTTTGACCGTGCGGTTACCCTTTTTCAGGGTGACGGTTTCGTTGCCCTCTTCAACGGTACGTGTGCGGTCGTTTTTGACGTTCTGAATATCGTCATGGCTGATAGTCGTTTTGCTGTCGTTGAGCACCGTAAGTTGGAAGTCTTTCTGCGCCTGCATCGCCAGCAGCTCGGCATCTTTTTTGTCGTCGAAGCGCAGTTCGTTAAAACCTTTTTCACTTTTGGTCTTAATGCCCGACTGGGTTTGATTCGCCGGAAGTGCGTACGGCAGTGCATTCGCGCCGTTGTACACACAGCCGGTAATGAGCGGCTTATCCGGGTCGCCATCGATAAAGCTCACCACCACTTCCTGGCCGATGCGCGGGATAAACTGCGCGCCGAAGCCGTTGCCGCTCCAGGCGGTGGCGACCCGCAGCCAGCAGGAGCTGGTTTCGTCGTTTTTGCCCTCTCTGTCCCACGGGAACTGCACCTTCACCCGACCAAGCTTATCAGTCCAGATTTCTTCTCCGCTTTTACCCACCACCACCGCTGTTTGCGTATGCATAAAAGGCTGCGGCGTCACGGCGAGCGGACGGTACGGCGTGGCCTTCGGGATGGCGGTAAAGCGGTTGCGATAGCGCTCGCCGTCGTATTCGTGGCTGACGGCAATGACCAGCCAGTCGATGTTCAATGCTTTGTCATCGTGATCGGTCAAAGTAAACCAGTGCCCGGCGGTCAGCGCCGCGCAGTCGCTTTCGCCGACCAGCTGTTTCGCCTGCGCCTTCAGGGCGTTAACTTTCCACGCCGCCAGCGCGTCGCCTTCGGCTTTAACGCTAAAACGCCCCGGATGCTGATACTGCATACCACCCTTCTTCTCACCAGCCTGCGCGAACAGCGCCGCTTTCGGCTGCTCGTAGTTGTAGTCGCTGCTCTGGAAGCCCTGCGCGGTGGCCTGCAAACGCAGCTCTGCCGAGCGAATCGCCCCGGTTTCCCGCTCGCCGCTCTGTGCCGCCTGATACTTGACCTTTTTCTCACCCGCTATCGGCGGGAAGGCGCTGTTATCATCCGCCAGCACCAGCGTGTGTTTGCCTTCCTTATGGGTGAAGAACCAGAAGATCCCCTCCAGCTCCAGCAGCCGCGAGACAAAATTAAAATCGCTTTCGTTGTATTGCAGGCAGTATTCGCGCTTTTCTGATTTGGTTTTGAGTTTGAACTGATAGTCGGTAAACCCGGCATCCTTAAACACCTTCTCGACGATCTCCTGCGCGCTGAGGTTCTGAAAAACGCGGTTGTTGCTGGCAAGCGTCAGCCACCACAGCCACGGACGAAGCACAAACTGATAGCGATCGGCGTTACTGGTCGCCGGAAGCTGGTGCGCCTCGGCAATCAGCCCGTCATAGTCGGCGTTGTTGATGGTGGCGGTCAGATGGGTTGCCAGCACAGCATCAAGCGTTAACGGCGCGGAGGTGGTTGCGGCGATAGTGGCGGTGGTCAGGCCGTTAAGTTGGGAGTCGGTTTGTGCGGTAGCGGCGGTAAGACCGGTTAGGGCCGGAGCGGTGAGTTTGATGATGGTGGTGTCGGGCATGGGAAATTCCTTTTTCAACGATAGCGCTAGCGCCGGTTAGCCTGATGATAAACCTCATCGCCATCACGTCTGCCTACTGCGATCACAAGAACGACAACCTGCTCGTCCTCGACCTGATAGACCAGACGATACCCAGCACTGCGTAGCTTGATTTTGTAACGATGTAATTTGCCGGAAAGGCGGGCAGCAGGAACATGGGGATTTTCCAGTCGCTCCGCCAGTTTCTTTTTGAACTGTTCACGTAATGCAGGGGAAAGCTTGCGCCACTCCTTGAGCGCAACATCTAAAAACTCCAGGTTATAGGTCATTTAAAGATACCTTTATTCGTTTTCCGCCTTCGCGTTCGTCGGCGATACGGTTCAGCTCGGCGTCTTCTGCCAGCTCCAGCAGATACGCATAAACCGCAGGCGGCACGCAGTAAAACGCTGGCTCATTGCGGTTCAGAATCGCCACCGCTTCACCCTCCCCGGCGTTGACCGTCCCCATTGGGTTACGTTTCAGGTCGGTGATGCTGGCAGCGGTTTTGGTCAGGATATGAAATGGCATGGTGTTTTCCTCGTTAATGAGGTTTTAGTATAGACCATTAAAAGCACCTTTATAAGCATCATTAATGATGCTTATAACCATGATGTGTGGTTCGTTGTCAGGTTAACGGCGCGGAGGTGGTTCCTGCGATGGTGACGATGGTCAGGCCGTTAAGTTGGAAGTCGGTGTGCGCGGTGGTGGCGGTAAGGACCGGAGCGGTGAGTTTGATAATGGTGGTGTTGGGCATGGGAGAGTCCTTATTATATAATTTCAGTCATATTAAACATTTGTAATAAACAAAAATTCTTCATATATTCACTGATAAAGAGATTTATCAAACTGCCCGTCCAATAAAAAAAGCTCTCTAACTCTAATAAGGTCCTCCGGAGGGTAAATGCACATACGATTAGTAATTAGCAAATCACTAAAGCTTAACTTTCCATCAACTAAAATAGCTTTTCTTGCAAATGCTATCTTATTTGCCTCAATATAATTACAATGAATCTCCATTTGTGTCATAGCATTCGCCTTTGCTCCCTGCGTAGCATGATGCTGATACAGCCATTCCAATATATCTACTCCTGAAGCTACAACCGCATACACATAGCCACCATAACGAGCTGCATAATCCATTGCAATTAGTAGCTCTTTCGTTGTAGAAATACCACCTGTAGCTTGCCCGCCAGGATGAACTATAATCCCGCCAGTATATCTGGGATGAAATCCTTCTTCAAAAATCACCTCGGGGCCACGCAAATCAGCTCTAAATAGCACTCTGTTTCTAAACATATTTCTCATCCAGATAAATTTTAATTTAAATTATACAAAGTATTATCTCATCACTTCCCCAACCACTAGGTTCTCAACATCTCTGGCCCCTACTCCCTTACATTTCTCCATTACCCTTTCCACCAGCCCATCCTCCATATTTAATTTCTCCCCCGTCGCCACAAAATATCTCTGTGATAACTTTTCCAATTTAGCCAACACAATTCCCTTCAATATTTCTTCATCCAGTGCCCGATAGGCCACCGTGGTCATCCGCGCGAAAAACGCCGGACGAAAATGGGTTAATAATTCCTCGCGCAGCGCCTCGTTAAACCGCTCTCCGTTTAATTCACACGCAGGCGTTTCCAGAATTAATTCCGCACCGACGTTGCTGGTCGCCAGCATCACCGTATTTTTGAAATCGACAATTAATCCGGTGCCGTCCTCCATCACCCCTTTGTCGAAGACGTTATAAAACGCCTCCAGCACGTCCGGGTGCGCTTTTTCAATTTCGTCGAGCAGCACCACGGAATAGGGGCGACGGCGCACCGCTTCGGTTAATGCCCCGCCGCTGCCATAACCGACGTAGCCCGGCGGCGCGCCTTTCAGCTGGCTGACGGTGTGCGCCTCCTGATATTCAGACAGATTAATGGTGATCAGATTACGTTCGCCGCCGTACAGGGTATCCGCCAGCGCATAGGCGGTTTCGGTTTTGCCCACACCGGTTGGCCCCACCAGCAGGAACACGCCGACCGGCTTTTGCGGATCGGTCAGGCCGCTGCGATAGGCACGCAGCCGTTGGGCGATGGTCTCCAGCGCCGCCTGCTGCCCCATCACCCGCTCGCTCATTCGCTCAACCAACGTGCGCAGGGCGTGGGCTTCGTCGGTCAGCATCTGGCCGATAGGGATACCGGTCCAGCCGCCAATCACCGCCGCTACCGTGGCGGTATCCACGCAGTCCGGCACCAGCGGCACTTCGTCGCGCAGTTGGGCAGCGGCGGTTTCCAGTTTGCCGATCAGCGCCGCGCACTCCACCAGCTCTTGCTCCAGTTCCTCATCATCGTCCAGCCGTTCGCTGAGATCCAACATCCGTTGACGAGCGGCCAGCAGTTCACCGACCCGCTGACGCTCATCCTGCCAACGTCCTTCCACTTCCCGCGCCTGAACCTGCAGTTTCTCCGCCTGCGCTTCCAGCTCGCACAGCCTGTCGTGATGATCGACGCCCACCAGCAGTTCACGATTCAGACGCTCGCTCTCTTCTTCTATCGCTGCCTGCTGCTGACGAATTTCCTCCAGCGCAGGCGGCACGTCATGCTGCGCCAGCGCCACTCTTGCACAGGCAGTATCAAGCACGCTGATGGCTTTGTCCGGCAATTGACGTCCGGAGATGTAGCGCTGGGAGAGGCGCACCGCTTCGCGGATCGCGGTATCCAGAATTTGCACACCGTGATGCGCCTCGAGCTTGTCGGCCACCGCGCGCAGCATGATCACCGCGCTATTTTCGTCCGGCTCTTCAATCTGGATACGCTGAAAACGTCGGTCCAGCGCCGGATCCTTCTCGAAATATTTTTTGTACTCCTGCCATGTGGTGGCGGCGATGGTGCGCAGTTCCCCACGCGCCAGCGCCGGTTTCAGCAGGTTGGCGGCATCACTGCCCCCCTCGGCACCGCCCGCGCCTATCAGCGTGTGGGCTTCGTCGATAAATAAAATGATCGGCTGCGGGGATTTTTTTACCGCGTCGATTACGCCGCGCAAACGCTGTTCAAACTCGCCTTTCACGCCCGCTCCCGCCTGCAACAAGCCAAGATCGAGAGCCAGCAGAGCGACATCACGCAACGGCGGCGGCACGCTGACTTCGGCAATGCGTCGCGCCAGCCCTTCGGCAACGGCGGTTTTGCCCACACCTGGCGCCCCCACCAGAATCGGGTTGTTTTGCCTGCGACGCAGCAGGATGTCGATACACTGGCGGATCTCCGCGTCGCGCCCGATGATCGGATCGATCCGCCCTTCCCGCGCGTCACGAGTCAGATCGTGCGTATATTGATCCAGTACCCCGCCTTCACGCTTCGGGGATTCTCCATTGTCAGGGTCTGCAGCCTCCTCAACGGAGTTGCGACACCAGGTCTGCCACTGGCTTTCCAGCTCCGCAGCCGGAAGCTGTAACAACATTGGCATTCCCTGCGCCAACTGGGTACGCAGCCGTTCTCGGGTGAGTAAGGTCAGGAGCAATAAGGCCGAACGAACCAGAGGAATACGCTGGAATGTCGCCTGCAAAATCGCCCCTTCCAGTAGCTCTATCAGTTGTACGGAAAACACCGGCATCCGCGTACAGCCCGCTTTGAACTGCGCCTGAGCACGCTGGATCTCTTCACGTAACGTATCGGTGGAGATAGCCGCGTTGCTCAGGCAATACGCTAAATCACAGTGTTCATCATCCAGTAAAGCCAGCAGCATATGCTCCGGCTCAACGAACCAGTGTCCCTGCGCCCGGCTGCGTTCGGCGGCCTGTTCCAGCGCACGAAAACAAATGGGGTTCAGTCGTTTTACCAGCGCTTTCAAATCCATTTACTGTTCTCCTCAAGATGCTGTTGGCAATGGAACATGGCGGGCTTGCGCCCTGCCAGTTGCGCGGTATACCCCAGACGCGGCGGCGCAGCGCGGGTTAAGCGATGATCCAGCGTCAGGGTTGCGCGCATCATCAATTCCTGCGTTATTCCCGCGCCAAACCAGATTTCCGCTAACTTACTGAGCTGGAGAAAACCCTGACTGCCGGGTAAAAATTCGCGCCACTGCGTAGCGTTTTTAGCACGCAGATGCACCCGTAGCGCCGCATGCTGGTTCCATATTCGCCGACCGGCGACGCTATTGCGCCCCAGCCGACATCCCGTCCGGCTTATTGATGCCTGTGGCAAAGGCTGCCAGCGGCCGACAAACTCTTCGACATGCACGGTGACGTTCAGTACGGCCTCGACCAGCGCCACAAATCCAGCCGTAGAACACCTGCGATTAGGCAGGTTGCCGCATTGCATCAGCAGACTCTGTACCTGCGCAGATTCATACTTTTCCATGGCGTCGAGCCTGAAACCACACAGCGCACGCATTACAGAAAGCCCTGGCGCATCTTCTCGCCTGGCGTAAGGCCTGGCCAGCCGATGCAGGCTCAGGCTACGGTAGTGATGTTGAAGAAAACGCTGTTGAAACATAAAGATAAAATCCTGCAGTGCGCTGTTTTTATCCTGCGTCGCCTGCTGTAGCCATTCCAGCCAGCCGTAGGGCAATACGCCATCCGCCCCCCCTGGCCCGAGGCTACGCACCTGCACAACGTCTTCGTTCAGCGAACTGACTTCCGCTGGGCTAAATGCCAGCCCCAGATCGCCCCGCAGTTCGGGCGTCTCACCCGCCGCTTCCAGGATGCGGACACACTGCTCCAGCGAGAAGCGCCACGGCTCGGCCTTAAGCTGGGCGATTACGCTATCAGCGTGGTCTGTTCGACGTCTGTCCATAGCGACAGCTCCTCTCCTTCGTCTTGCAATATCGTGTGGATAAAGCAGTTTGCGGTGGCATTACGCGCCAGAAAACGGGCAATAACGCCCGCAAACAACAGTCGGCTGCTTCCAGTAAAGGCTTGTGGATCGAGTTCCAGCGTCACCTTGATACCGTTATGCCAGCCGCGCCAGGCATCCCGCCCCCGATGCTCACTCACCCGTTGGCAACACATCTCGCGGATGCCATTGATCTGCTGCCAGACAGCGGGTGACGCAGAGGAAGGGGCATACAGGGCCAGCAGTTCTTTCAGCGAGTCCAGCGCGCTCTGACCTTCGTTCAATAAGAGATGGTTGAGCGCAAGCGTTGAGAGCAGTTTCCAGCGTGCATCTCGCTGCAACGCAGGCGCTGAAGGCGTGGTCGGCGTTCCCAGTAAATGCACCTGCGCAACCGGGCCGGGTACTTCAAAGGTTAGTGGCGTTCCCGCACAAAGCAGTGCGGCCTGCTCACCGTTGCTGCACCAGAGCGTCGCCGTCAGGCTCGCTTCTTCATCCGGCGCAAACGGGTCGAAACGGCTGTCCACCAGCGTTAACCACAACGCATTGCCCTGCTGGCGGTTGCGTCGTGCATGCCAGAACCAGCGGGACTCGCTATGCCCGTGAGCGGAATAATATGCGGGCACGCGCCAGGCTTCTTCACGGCGGCTCATCCACAGCGTCTGTACACGGTAGATCTGTACATGTTGATCATGATGATCGGCCACCAGCCGATGCTCGCTGCGAATATGCCCGGCGATCAGCGGCTCAGAGGTCCGGGTGAACAGGTTAACGATAGGCACACACCCCAAACGAATATCACCCGAGTGAATATGCTGCGCCCCCGGCGGAGCGCGATCGAAAGGAATACACAAGATCATGCCGTCGCCCTCCCCCGAAGGCGGCAGCGGCAAATCGAAATACATCAGCGCCTGCGGGCTGTTCATCCAGGCACTGAGCGCCAGCACGCTGGACTCTACGCCCGGTTCGCAGGGCAAAATCTTTTCGGCATTCAGCAGGCCAATGGGATGTGGGCGCAGCGGCCCAATGACATGGGCGTACAACAAATCAAATAGCGTGGCGTTGATTTGCGGCGAACCGCTGAGATGAATGCGTAACTGTGTAACCGCCAACGTCGAAAACTGATGTGGCGGCAGACAACGTAGCTGAATAAGCAATGCGCCGCGCGCCCTCGTCAGCCCGGTTAATTGCCGGGCCTGCGCCGCATCGCACCAGGTAACATCGTCAATCTCAATAGGCCACAGCGTTTGCGCCAGCGCGGTACGCCACCAGATCGTTTTACCGCTTTGCGTTAACGCGTAAAGCGGCGTTCCGGCAGGAAGGGCGTAACCCTGACTCAAATCACCTGCCAGCGGATCCGCAGTAAAACTGGCGGTAGCTGTGGAAGGGAAAGGGCGTATCGAATGAGGTGAGAGCTGCTCCAGCAGCGATTCACACAGTTCACCAAAACCATCATCAAGGCGCTGATGCAATTTGGCGCTTTGCAGGGCGAAACCTTCTAAAAGCCTTTCAACGTGGGGATCCGGGCAATCAAATTCGCTCAGCCGCAGACGAGAGGCAACGTGCGGGTGCCGCCGGGCGAACTCGCCGCTGGCGGTACGCAACCATCTCAACTCCTGCAAATAGTCTTCCAGCAATCGATCGTCCATTGATCTTCTCCTGCGATAGTCATCGCCAGCTGCCGTGCAGATACGTTAGATCCAGCGTCAGCGGATCGTCGTCGTGCCACAACATCACCTCGAGATGCAGCGCCAGCGTCTGATGATGCGCATCTTTCACGCTGACAGTTAGCGCCTGAATCCGCGGCTCGTTGCGTAAAATGGCTGCGCGTAGCTGGCGACAATACCAGTTAAGCACCCGCTCATCGCCCGCGTTACATCCGTGCCATTCCGGGACGCCCCAGCTAAGCAACAGCGGTAGTGCGTCATCATCCGTAGGGGCTCGGGAGTTGAATAATCGATTCAACTCCCGGCACACCGACTCTCGTGGGCTTATCTCCTCATCCAGCAGCCTGTCGAATAGCGCAACCGGGATGAAAGGCTCCACCATTAGCTGCCTTTCTTATTCAGCGCCATATCCCAGACGGATGAACTGGTGCCCTGCTGGGTGCCTTCCGATTTCTGGGCGGTGATTTCCCATTTGATTTTGGTGAAGTTCAGCGACATCGTCTCTACCGGCTTACCGCCGGACCCGCCGCTGACGCTCAGGTGCGAGATCACCACGTTACTCAGGGTATAGACAATAAACGGCAGCATCGCGCTATTGTCGTTACGACAGAGCGTCAACTTCGCTTCTTTGATCACCTTCCCGCTACAGCAATACTCATTGAGCACCGGCGTGGCGAGATCGACAAACTTGGTCAGCGACATTTCACCCACGTGCGCCCGCCCGGAAGTACGTTCGGTATTACTGACGTCGTTAGTGACCTGCATCGCCACGTTATGGCTGTAGGACATGATCTCTATCTGATCTTTGAAGCCATCGGCCTGGCTTTCGCCTTTGATATCGTCAAGCTTTAAAAAAATCGCATCCATGGTCTATCTCCTTAGTAATCAAGCGGCAGCTGGCGGCGGCAATTCAGCCACCAGACGAATTGAGGTGGTCAACTCTTCTAACTGGAAGTGCGGACGCAGGAATACAACGGCGCGATAAACGCCCGGTTTGCCGGGAACATCACTCACGTCCACCCGTGCTTCACGCAGCGGATAACGCGCTTTAATCTCCTGTGGCGCGCTGTCGCGCAGCAACACATAGTCAGCAATCCAGTTATTGAGGTAACTCTCAACATCATCGCGGCTCATAAAGCTGCCGACCTTGTCGCGCATAATCACCTTCAGGTAATGCGCAAAACGGGAAGCGGCGAGGATGTAAGGCAGCATTGCGGAGATCCTCGCGTTGGCATTGGCCTCCGGGGTGTTGTAGATCCTTGCCTGATTGGTGGTCTGTCCGCCAAAGAACGCGGCGGTGTTGGTATTCTTCTTATGACACAGCACGATGAATCCCAGATCGTTAAGCTCCTTCTCACGCCTGTCGGTAATGGCTATTTCCGTCGGGCAGCGCAGGCTGATATCGCCGGATGGCGTGGAGAACGTATGCGCCGGGAGATCGGATACCAGGCCGCCGCCTTCCGCACCGCGGATCGCCGCACACCAGCCGTATAAGGCAAAAGCTTCGGTAATACGACTGGCCAGCATCCAGGCGGCATTGCCCCACAGATATTTGCTGGCATCAAGGCCGTCGACGTCCTCGATAAAGTTCACGCCTTCCACCGGCACCGTATCCGGGCCGTAAGGCAGGCGCTGCAACACGTGCGGCAGCACTAATGAGACATAGCGGGAGTCGTCGCTTTCGCGGAATGCCCGCCATTTAATCAGCTCGGTGCTTTCGAAGATCTTCGCCAGATCGCGAGGGACACCTAACTCGAGAAACGATCCCATATCAAACAAACGAGGACTGGCAGCGGCGATAAACGGCGCATGCGCGGCCGCCGCGACCTGGGAAAGTTTTTCCAGTAGCGCCACATCCTGCGGATGACGGCCAAACTCGAAATCACCGACCAGCACGCTATAGGGATTCCCCCCAAAAGTACCGTATTCATCCTCATACAATTTCTTAAACAACGTGCTCTGATCGAACTCAACCGCTTTTTCCAGATCGTCCTGCAGTTCTTTGCGCGAAACGTTTAGCAGACGTAATTTCAGTCGGGTGCTGGTCTCCGTATTCATCACAAACTGATGCAGACCGCGCCAGGAGGCTTCCAGTTTCTGCATATCCGGGTGATGCAATACCTCATTCAACTGGCCGCTGATAAGCTCGTCGATCTGCGCGATGCGATGGTTGATCATCGCCACCGTATCGCTTCCTATCGCCATCCCTTCATCAAGAATTTGCGTCGCCAGTTCTTCCAGCATGTCACGCGCGTAGGTCTGTTGTAGCTCATCGCGCGCCATCCGCCCTTCCTGGATAATGCGATCCAGCACGCTCAGCGTGACCGTCTGTCCGCCGTTTTCAGCTTGTTCCTGAACATTTTCCATTGTTCTTCTCCTGATTCAGTTACGCGTTTTCAGCCGGTTTTTCTTCAACGATGGGTCTCAAAGCCTGAAGCTCGGCGTTATCGTTTACCACCTGCTGTAGCAGCGCATCCAAATCGTCGTTACCATCCAGTTTGGTGAGCAGATCGCGCAGACGCTGCCGGGCAAGAAACAGTCGCTGAAGGGGTTTAACCTGATTGATAATATTGAGTGGAGAAAAATCATCGAACTCGTTAAAGCACAGCTCAACGTTCAATTTGCTGCCATCATTAGCCAGACGATTTTCAACCTGTATCGCCAGACGAGGTGAGAGGGAGGAAAGCACATCGTCAAAATTATCACGGTCAATTTCGACAAATCGCCGCTCACGTAATTTAGCGGGTGGGCATGCGGGATGTCCGGATAAATCAGCTAAAATACCAACAACTAAGGGAAGCTCTTTCTTCTCAATCGCGCCACCTGTTTCCACATCATACGTTATTTGCACGCGCGGCGGCCTAATACGGTTGAGTTTATGCTGAATGCTCTCGGCCATATTTAATCCTTTTTATTGCAATAGTATCCCTGGCACGACACTTACCGCACCATTATTCGAAAAGTCATATTCATGAATAACTAGCCGTAATATAAAAAACACAACACCCAATAAATATCAACTTAATTTTTTACTTTTCACACAAAAAAATAAATTGTTTGATAAAAATCAATTAACAAAAAATTAACCAATAAAAATCAACATGTTACAATTAAAATTGGTTATAAAATAATACTTTGCACTGAAAATATAAATTTAGTGAATATTTAAATGTTAAAAAAATTTATTACTTAAGATTCATCCAATGATGATTTAAGTCAAAAAAACAACCCCCACCATTAATTACCTTATTAATGACAATATAAAAGGACTTTATATGACAAACGGCCTATGCCATCCAGCCAATATAATATTAATCAGTATTTTAATTTTACTGAGTAGCGGTTGTTCATTATGGCAAAACCGTGTGGCATTTAATGATGTGGTCATTGAAACCGCAGCAGATGCAAACGATAACACGCCAGTCGCCGTGGATATTGTCGCGATTGCCGATAATGCGTTACTGCCAACCGTACAATCGCTGAGTGCGACACAGTGGTTTAACGCCAAATCACAACTCCTGCGCGATAGCCCTGACGGGTTGCATGTCTGGTCGCTGGAGCTGGTGCCGGATTCGCGTTTTGTGACCAAAAGCTCCCCTCTGCACGGCGTTAAGGCAGAGGCAATTCTGCTGTTTGCCCGCTACAGCAGCGCAGGAGAACACCGATTAACACTGGAAAAAGCAGATTCACTGCATCTGTTACTAATGACGGATGAAGCCGTCCTGGCACCATGAACAAGGAAGGGACTATGAGCACAATTCCGGCAATGGTTTGCTGGTATGAAGGGATGGCAATGCTACCTCAACATTTCCAGTTGCAGGCATTGCGTAATGAAACACTTTGTGCCGCGCTCACCGGGTGCGCTAATCCGTGGTTCTGGGGCGTCAACCGGCTCCAGATTGACGAGGCTGCGCTGTGTGCAGGAACGCTGCGTATTTTGCGCCTGGAGGCGATGATGCCCGATGGCACGCCGGTCAATTATGACATTAGCGACGATTTATCGCTGGAGTTTGACTGCGCCCGCTTGCTGCCTGCCGTACCAGACAGTGAACATATCCTTTGGCTGGCGCTGCCGCCGCTAAACCGTGCCGGACAGTGGCAGTTGATGAATAGCCGCTATCGCTCAGTCAACAGCGCCCCGCTACCTGACCTGAGTAGCGGTGAATTCCCCGAGAGCATTTCGCAATGGCAGCCCGTACCGCGTCTGGTTTGCCAGCACGATCGCGCTGATTTCGTCTGTCTGCCGCTGCTGCAGGTTGTGTATAGCGAAGGTGGATTTCGTCAGAGCGAGTGGTTTCCCCCCTCTCCCGCCTTCAACGAAGAGAGTTATCTGGCACGCCAAACCCGACAACTCTGCCTGCAGGCAAGAGAAAAAATTCTGTTTCTGAGCCGTGAAATGCAGTTGGCGCAACACGGACAACGCACCAACGACTGGCTATGGCTTACGCTGTCACTGCATAGTATCCAGGGGGCGTTGCCGCTGGTGGAAAGCTTGCTCAGCAGCGGGCGGCCACATCCACAGGATCTTTACCGCGCGCTGTGTCTCTTTATCGGACAAACGGCAATACTGACTCAGGATAAAACGCTGCCCCTGCTGCCAACCTTTGATTATCAGAACATGCTGCCCGCATTTGCCTCTCTTTTCACCGTACTGAAAAACCAGTTGGCGCATATTCATCGCCGCTATCAGCGGCTGAATTTCAGCAAGCTGGATAACTCTTTTTCACTGCAACTCCCTACAGATATCCACGCGGGAGAGCAGGTGGTGATAGGCCTGCTGATGCCCGGAGACAACGCCTCCAAAGCTGAAAAGTGGTTACAAATGAGTCTTATCACCAGCCAACCCTTTGTCCCTGTTCTGCGTCGTCAGCGGATGCACGGGATGACTTTCACGCCGCTGGCTGCAGAGCAGCGCAGTGACTGGGAAATCGACGGCAAGGTGGCCCTGTTTACCCTGACCCTTACCATCCAGTGGTTTGAAAAAGGGACGCCGTTGGTTATTGCCCCATTGCATGAAACAGAGGATATGCCGCAGCAGATCATGCTCTACCGTCAGGAGGATCGCCATGACAATCGCCAATCCTGATATGCCTGCCAGCCGTCTGTTTGATGAGATTTACACCCGCTGGCTGGCGCAGTTCGAACGCTGGAAACGCACTCCGCTACCGCCAGATGAGTTACATAATCAGGCCCTTGTATACGCCAGTCAGGTGGTAGAAGAGTATAACCGACGCCTGACCCGCGAACTGGGTTCGCCGTTTCAGCAGCAGATTGACGCGTCCGTTTATGCCCTGGTCGCGCTGATTGATGAGTCCGTACTCTATGGTGACTGGCCCGCGCTCTCCCTGTGGCAGTCCTGCCCGCTGGAGTATCATTTGTGGCAAACCCATAGCGCTGGGGACCAGATCCCCCGCCAGATCACCGCTCTGCTCAATGAACGTAACCCAGGAAAGCGGGATTTAGCCGCGCTGTATTTGCGCTGCCTGACGCTGGGGTTTGGTTCCCGACGTGGCGATTTTAACCTGCAGAATCATCAGGAAACCTGCCGCCTGCTGTGGCATTTTGCCTTTCAGCATGACGCTCAGCTCAGTGATATTGCCGAACGCATGGAATCGACCGCGCTGGGGACGCCTTTACACCTTCCGGCGCATCGCCGCCTGCCAGACAATTCGCGCCTGCATCTCATCGCCCTCGTAATACTTTTGGCGTTATTGCTGTTGAGTCAGCGACTGTGGCTAAGTATTGAAGATGCCATCGGCGTAAATTCGCTGCCAGATTTCCCGGTAACCCAGTCCTGCCAGGGAGATGATAAGTGACGCAACCCTGGCTTACGCTACTGATTATTCTCCTGGTGCTGTTGGCGATGACTCTCTGGTGCGTCTGGTGGCAATGGGAATACCGAAACGATACGTTCAACCGTGCGCAAAAGGAGATCCAGCGAGCCTGTACCAGTCAGGATCCTTACGACAGCGTGCGAATCCTGATGCTTGGCGACGAAGAGGATAACCGTCTGCTGTGCCGCAGTTGGTCACTTACCGACGGCCAGGAATACTGGTTCGGGCAATGGTGGTTTAATCCTCAGTGCAGCCTTCTGTGCCTGCCGCAAACGCTACAAACCGTTGGGAAGAAGCGGCTAATCCGTCAGAATGACTGGCAGAAGACGCTGTCTGCGTTGGTGAAAAGCCGCCCCCAGCGACCACTGGATGCACTGATTATCACCCTTTCATTAGAGACGCTGCATGACGATGATACCGTCCGCGCCAGCTTATTACATAACTGTCAGCAGTTGCAGCAGGTGTGCGGACTGAGTCTGCCAATTTACCTGATCATCAGCGGCATGGAATCACTGGAAGGTACAGCCGATCTGCTGGAGCTATTGCCGGAAGATGCTCGCCGCAGTCCGATTGGCAGCACGATTCCGGTCGCCAGAGAAGCCATTTGGAAACCGCAGTGGATCGACAATGCGCTGGACAATACCCGGACTTCTCTGCGGCTGTTCATCACCGAGCTTGGCGCGCTGCGAGGCAACACGCCGGAGGAATTATTCCGCTTGCCAGAAAGCTTCCCGCCGCTTGCCGCACCGTTGCATGACGCTTTTGACGCCCTGTTTAACAGTCATGCCCGCGATGAGCCACCGCAGCTGCGCGGGATCTGGTTTGTTGCCCGTACGCTGGACCATGACAAACCACAGATGCAGTTTTCTCAGTCGCTACTGAGCAGCAAAATTACCGCTGAGCGCGGTCTCGCGCTTCCGGTGCGCCGTTTGCTGCGCGTGAATTTACGCCGCCATTTCATCACTCTCGCGTGCTATAGCTGCCTTTGCGTTCTTTGGCTTGTCGCGATGACCTGGAGTTGGCAATACCAGCACACCCATGCCGTACTATTGCACGATCGTCTGCAGGTCCTCGCCACAGCCGTCCGGGCCGATATCACTGGTGAGCGTTCCACCGCGCTGTACTGGCGCGTTCTCAATGGCATTCCACAGTGGCAGTTTCGTTCCATCGTCTGGCCCGGCTCGCTGTTCAGCCGCACCGATACAAAATTGCGCGAGACGTTTAACAACGTCACCCTGGCTAGCCTGCTGGTACCAGCAACCAACAGTATCTGCCTGCAAAATCACAATGAAAGGGGCTTTGAGCAGGACGATTTGCTACCCGAAGAGCGTTACCGGCAAATTCAGAACTTGCTCACTCAGGCAAAACAAATGGAGTCGCGCTATTTGCCGTTGCTACAATTAATGCAGATGAAGCAACCGACTGTGCAGACGTTGGCAAACGTCAGCGCCAGCGTTTGGGGCGTGACCGTTGACACCGACTCTTTACCCTCCCAGGAAAAGCTCAACGAGATGTTTGCCACTCTCAATCTCTCGCGTCTGAAATTACCCGACGCTAGCGAGCTGACTCAGCGCAACAGCGTACTTTTTTCTCACGAAACCATGCGCTGGCTGGAGCAAAACTATGGCAATACCAGCCTGGATAACAACGAAGAGCAGCTCGAACAACTGTTGGCGCTGTTTGGCAATGGCACCGGGGTTACCCCCTTGTTCGTCCGCTCGCTGGTCCGCCAGGTCAGCCGCTTACAAGCAACACTGACGACCATTAATAACCTGAGTCGTGACGCAACAAATTCGCCAATCAGACTGCCACTGGATGAGCTGCTCACGCAGGCACGAACCCTTAGGCTTATCGACAACAGCGTGGTTCAGGAACTGCTCCGCCACGAAACCCTACTGCGCCAACGCTTTCTGGCGCAGGTTGATGGCTCCAGGCTGCACTTCTCCTCATTAACCGAGCAATCCCCGGAAGGACAATTCAGCGTATCGCCGGATCTTCTGGCATTACAAAAAAGTTTGCGTGATTTACTTAACCAACCCTTCTGGCAGCAGGGGGCAAGCCAGCCTACCGAGCTCTCCGTCGGTTATCCTGGCAACCTGCAACTTCAGCAGGCGCTGGCGCTGTATGGCGGATTTGAACGATTTATGCAGCAGCTTCCAGACAGCATCTGGCGACCTAAAATCACCATGCTGGCGCGACAGGCGGTGGAAAACGCCATACGTCAGACGCTATACACAGGGGCCACCGGAACCCCGGATAACAGCAATGTCAGCACCGCCAGCGCGGATTACATCATTGAAGCCTTCAACCAGCTTAATCGTCCTCAGCTTGCCATCGCATTGCGCCAACAAACGGCGGCCCAGGTGATTGCACGGGTGCGTCAGGACGGCAGCGCGTTACTTCCGCCGATTACCCCTCCGGCGGTCAATTACGCGACGACAGAACAGGCGCAGGCCAGCGGACAGAAAATTATCGGATGGGCTAGCGCCCAGGCAGAACAAATCTCTGGCGCATTAACCCGCTATAAGCAGGATATTGACTGGCTCGATAAACAGCGCCCATGGCTAAGCGCGACGGATAACCAGCTTATCGTTCGCTGGAGCAATTCACTGGCGACCATGAAGCGGCTGCAACAACAGGATCCTGCCAGTTCGCCGATGCAGATGGCGGCCCTTGCTGCCGCGCTGCCGACGCTCTCTGCGCAGAACTGCCAGAGTGAACTGACGCAGTTTCGCACCGCCAGCAGTAACGATTTTTACGGTCAGTCGCTGAACGCGCTGGCAGACGCATCATTGCAAAAATGTCAGCAGTTACGCCAACAGGCCAGCATTGGTGCGGTACAGAAGATCTTCAATCTGTACAACACCTGGCTTGCAGGGCGCTTCCCCTTTACCGCCGTGCCGCACTCAACAGATGCAGATGTCGATCGGGTACGTGAACTGACTCTTTTGCTGGCGCAACTCCCCGCCGAAACGCTATCCGAACAGCCGCCACTCATTCAACAACTGGCAGCGGCACAGCCGTTACTGTCGGCGTTGGTCAGCCCTGAAGGCGTGACGTTACGGGTTATCTGGCGGACCTCACGCAACCATGAGGCTGGCGCGGATCAGATTGCCGACTGGCGGCTTGTTGGCAATCAACAATCGATTAGCTACCCCGGCGGCACGACTGACCTGCACTGGCGCAGCGGTGATAGTCTGAACTTTAGTCTGCGCTGGGCAGCCAATTCCGCATGGCGTCCAATGCCAGGCCTGTCACAGACAGGCGTAACGGTAAGCGGTGATACTGGTCGTTGGCGCTGGCAGGGAGCGTGGGCACTGCTCAGGATGATTGAACAACAGCGCGTCGGTGGCGCGCCGACGCAACCGCTGCCGCTGCGTTTTTCGCTCCCCGTGGGCGATGGTCAGAAGCAATTGCAGTCAACCGTATTTTGGCAGGTCACGTTGTTAGATGCCCAAAGCAAAGCGCCGCTACCATGGATACCGCTTACCGAGCAGGGATTATCAGGAGGAAAATGATGGAACATATTGAGGCATTACTGGCCCCCATTCAGGCGGATAATCCGTGCGGGGACTCTATCCGTTATTCACCAGAGTTCGACCAGTTGGTCGCCGCCCGCCAGCAGGATGACGAAACGCTGCCCACCGGCGTCTGGCAAAGTACGCCGCGCCGCGCCGACTGGGATGAAGTCGCCAAAATCGCCACTGTGCTGACGAAAACGCTCAGTAAGGATCTGGTCATTATGAGCTGGTTGGGTGAGGCATGGATTAGAGTTCACGGCTTAGCAGCCCTGCCCAATGCGCTGGAATTAGTGGCCCTGGCGCTGGAGCAATACCCGGAGCAATTACATCCTAAAATTAAAGAAGGTGACTATGACTATCGCGCCGCGCCACTGTGCTGGATAGCGCAACATTACGCCACGCTGGTCGCTGAATCCCCGCTGTTTATAGCTCATGGGGAAAACATCTCCCTGATCCAGTGGCAGCAGGGAAAATTAGCTGACGTTCCGCTGCCTGGCGCGGACGAGGCCACCATATTATCCCTGACATCCAGCATGGAGTGGCTCCAACGGCTCAACAACGTCTGTCAGAGTTGGCCTACCGAATCGGCACCTTCATTTAATGTACTGGAGCAAAAAATCAAAACCTGCCTGCAGGCGTTGGGCAACACCTTGCCGGAACAGTCGCAACCTGTCGGGCAAGAAGCCGCATCAACGGTCAGCAACGGCGCCACGTTTCTTCACCGCGAAGAGGCGTATCAGATGATTAAACAGGTGGCAGACTATCTGGCGCGTACCGAGCCCCACAGTCCGGTACCGTATCTACTGTACCGGGCCTATACCTGGGGACATACACCACTGCCGGAACTGCTCAATGAACTGATCACCAGCGACGAATCCGCTCGCCGACTGTGGAGACAATTGGGGGTACTGCCATGAGTTGTCCTGCCGTATGTACAGGTGCGATGCTGCAATGCTCGTTTGGCATAGCGCCCGCCACACTGAACGTGTTGCCCACCAGCCGAACTATCGTCAACAGCCTGCCGATGGCGAATATTATGGATAACAAACCATTTGTAAACATTCTGCCGTTCGGCATGTGCAACAGCATCGCCAACCCGACCGTTGCTGCCGCAACCGCCGCTGCGCTCGGCGTGCTGACGCCAATGCCGTGCATTCCTGCCACCATTGCGCCATGGATGCCCGGTTCACCGACGATAATAGTCGGCAATGCGCCGGCTCTTACTGCGCAATCGCAGTTAATGTGCGCCTGGGGTGGGTTGATTCAAATTAGCTTTCCCGGGCAGTTAACGACCGTCGTCGCGTGATGTTATCCTCTTGAAATTAAGGGTAACAGTTGCAGGAGACGACGCAGCAAGATAGTTGCAGCGTCGTTAAAAACGGCTCACACACTCCATTGCAACCGTTTTGAACTCGCTGAAATTCCGGCACGCGCAGAGCCGCGTCATCGCGCGCTCGCGCAGGAAGGTGACGAAAATATCGTAGATCGCCATCGCTTCTTCGTATTCGCTTTTGCTGATGGCGAGCAGGAAGATCACATGCGCCGTTTCATCCCCCCAGGCGATACCCCGCGGGGCGAGGATGGTGTAGACCACCGTTTTCTTTGCCAGCAGACCGAGGGCGTGCGGCAGGGCAATGCTGTCACCCAGCATGGTGCTGACGATGGCCTCACGTTCAACCACCGAATCAAGAAACTCCGCATCGACAAAGCCTTCATCCTGCAACTGGCGACATAAAACGTTGAACAACGTTTGTTGATCCATTGGCTCATCGATCACACGAAAATGGGCAGCATCGAAGAATTTGTTCAACATCCACGGACGGGTTCTGTCGACCAGCACCAGTTTGCCAATTTGCTCCAGTTGATAATCGGTAGGGAACGGTGCAATCATCACCACAGGCTTATCTTTTTCACCAACCCGCGCGGTAGAGATGACGAAATCTTCGCTGATGCTTTCCCGCTGTTCGTAGTCGCGTAGCGTCACGGTATCAACGATTTCTATCTGCGGATACTTACGCGCCAGCACCGCCTCAATCATCCGCAGCATCGCATTTCCAGCATCGCATACCAGCAGAACTTTCGGCTGCCTCTGGTAACCGATGTTGTAACTACGCTCCAGCCCGACGCCAATATGCAGCACAAGGAAGCCAATCTCATTTTCACTGATGGTGTACGGCGTATATTTTCCCCATCCCGAGACGGCGGCCAGCGTCATGTCCCACGCCATCGGGTAGTGCTGTTTAATATTTTCCAGTAGCGGATTGGGGATCATTATCTGGTAACGCACCCGGGTGATCATCGTCTTAATATGCGTCAGCAGATCAGCATGTAACTGTTTGTCATTCAACAGGTTGTAGTTGTACTGGCTGTTGATAAAACGCAGGATGTAATTGACCAGCGCTTCGTCATCATCCGCATTGATGGCGCTGGGGGCGATCTCTTGTACCTGGCGGGCGGCGATATGCACCTGCAGCCAGTTCTCTTCGGAAACGGTAAGCGGTTTATCCGCCAGTCGGTGCAATACCGCTGCGATTTCCCGCGTGGCCAGGCACACTGATTGCTCGGCTTCTTCTGCGGCAAATTCCGGGAGGGGATACCCTTCGCTAATCCGCCGTACCGCCACCGCGCAGTACAACCGCAAAAACAGCTCACCCTCATCGGTCAGGCGAATGTGAAAACGGGCAAAAATATCCTGCAAAACAGGTTGTAGCTGTTCAGGGATCCCGGCATTTAGTGCCTCTTGCGTCACTAGCGGGTGCTGTGGATCCTGCTGTGCCAGCGTCCATAGCAGATCGGTCAAACAGGCGCGGATCGCCATCTCGCTGCCAAACAGCTTCATACCGTGACGGGGGCGCGTTTCCAGCGTCAGATGATAACGTTGCAGATGCTCGCGCACCTCAGCCATATCGTTTTGCAGCGTCGCGCGGCTGATAAACCATTCATCAGCCAAATCCTCCAGCTTCAGCGAAAAGGCCGACGTCAGAAAACGAACCACCAGCCAGTGCACCCGCTCCTGGCTGGTGCGCGGGATGCGCAGCAACGCGTCTGGCCGCTGCGTTTGCAGGGCATGATAACGTGCCGGGTCGTCAATTTTGAGTTGATAACCGTTACCCCGGCTGAGGACAAACTGCGCGCCGTACTGGGTGAGCAGCGCGTTTAGCGCAGTGATATCCGCCCGTACGGTGCGTGTGGAAACCGACAACCGCTGCGCCAGCTCGTCCTGTGGAAGCGCTTCGTTTTGCAGCATGCCAAACAGCTGCGCTAAACGTTGGTTGGGGAATCGCACGTCAGTTTCCTCATCAGTCAGTTAGCCTACGCAGGCCCGGGTCATCGCCATCAGCTGGCGCACGTCGTCCGGTCGGGTGTTACCACTCACCTTATCAATAATCGAACTATAGATGTGAGGAATGATTTTGCTCACTCCGGCATCCAGGGCGATCTGCAAAATTTCAGTGAAATTATCCAGATCGATACCGCCAGTTGGCTCCAGCCAGAAGTCATGACGGGCGCAGGCCTGGGCGACTGCAACGTACTCCTCACGGCACTTCAGGCCGCCCATTGGGAAGTATTTAATCGAGCTCCCCCCCATGTCTTTGAGCAACGCAATCGCGGTTTCTACCGGCACAATGCCGTCCGGCGTCTGGCTGCTCAGCGGACCGGTGGAGATTTTCACCCTGCCCGGAGTGCCGGTTGGCGAGACCAGACCGTTGACCACCGTCTCCTTCTGACCCAGCAGCGCGCGGCTGGTCGCCACGCCGGTAAAGACCTGATTAACATGCTGTGGCTGCACCTGACGGGAGATTTCACTGACTATCGCCGACTGGTTGGGATCGCCCGCCCCTAGCCCCACGGAGAGGGCATTGTCGATAAGCGCTGCGTATTCACGCATATCCGCAACCGCGCTTGCGACATCCGGGTAATTTTTTGACAACACACCGACCAGCACGTGTCCTTCCGCCGCCGCGTAAATATCCCGGGCATTTTCTTTGGAGCCCGCCAGCACGTTCAGGCAGACGCGGTCGCGATAAAAGTTAGGGGTCAGTTTCATGCTTTTTTCTCCTGCGAAATCACTTCACCAATTCGACGGGCCACAATCTCCAGTTGCGCGCGATCCACGCTGCGCACATCGGCTTCGATAATGCCTTCGTTAGCTTTGTAACCACGGAAGTAAATCGCGTACTCTCCCTGCTTGAGCGCGTCGACCAGTTCACCTGTGGCGATCCCGGTTACCGCTTCGTCAAACTTAATTTCCGTGCGCGCGATGTCGCGCCCTGCGCTGTCCCACACCACGCGGGCGCTTACGCCGTGAAGCTGGTTTAACGCATTAATGAACGGCGTCATTTTCTCGACCATCTCCGCGCCGCTCTCTTTCTGCGCGTTCAGATACAGTTCGATGGCGCAGGTCAGGCCAAGAATCCCCTCTTTACCCACCTTCATCGCCCGGCCAATCCCCGCGGTCTGGCGCTTCACCCACTCAACGTATTGGGTTTTGCCAATCACCAGGCCGCTGGTTGGCCCTTCAATCGCTTTCGCACCGCTATAAATCACCAGATCCGCACCAACCCGGTAGTAGCACTGCAAATCCTCTTCCGCTGCCGCATCCACGATTAGCGGCAGATTATGCGTACGCGCCACCACCGCAGCCTGTTCCACGCTGAGCATGCTTTTCTGGACGCAGTGGTGAGATTTGATATACAGAATGGCCGCCGTGCGTGGCGTAATGGCCGCCGCCAACTGAGTGGCGGAACATTCGTTGGCATAACCCGCTTCCACTAGCTTGCCGCCGCCGAGCGCCACCATGGTGCCAACCGGAGCGCCAAAGTTGACGTTGTGGCCTCTGGGCAGCACGATTTCGTTGTTCTCGATCGGCGCGACGTGCAGGTTCTCCAGCAGCCAGTCGCTGTCCTTAACCAGCACTCCAGCCACTGACAGGGCGATTCCGGCCGAAGCGCAGGAGACGACGGTTGCCCCTTCCACCTCCAGCAATTTCGCAATGTAGTCACCGGTCTTATTGACCAGGTCTTTCATCTCAAAATATTGATTCATCCCCGCCATTGCGGCCTGAACCACTTCTGGTCGTGGCGTAGAAACGCCGAGCGCCGTCATGCGGCCTGAGGTGTTAATCACCTGTTTTAAATTGTATTTCTCAAAAATCGAAGGCATGTTCCGCGCTCCCTTGTTCGGTCATATAGCCCTTGCCCGCACGTATTGCGGCAAGCGGCACCAGCAGTTGTTCAGCCTGCAGGCTGTCGTTTTCTGCATCTACCAGCACGGTTGGCTGGCGCTTAAGCGTAAAGAGGGTTAAATCGGCATCCAGACCAACCTGCAGTCGCCCTTTCTGTTTCAGGCGCAGACCATCGGCGGCATTGGCAGTAACGCACTCAATGACCTGCGGTAGCGACATCCCAATGGCGAGAAATTTCGACATCACATTCGCCAGGGAATACACCGGGCCGCTGATACGGTTGCGACAATAAATATCGGAGCTGATGGTGTGCGGCAAAATGCCCAGACCAATAGCGCGTTTTGCCACCGCAAAGCTCAGGCTGGCAGTGCCATGCCCAACGTCCAGACGCACGCCGCGTGAAATCGCCCGCGTCACTGACGCCCGCAGCTCGCCTTGCGGCGTCAGAATGCGATTCGGCTTACCGTTGTAGCAGTGGGTAATGATGTCGCCCGCGGTCAGGCGTTCGGCGATCTCATCCAGATCCGGCGGATTGTTGCCGATGTGCACCATCAGCGGCAGGTCACCGTTCTGCGCTTGCATCGCTTTGGCGCGCTCCAGCGGCGTAATGCCGTTTTCACCGACCACGCTGCTGCTCATGCGCGCCTTCAGGCCGACGATAAAATCAGGATGGCGCTTCACCGCCTGTCGAACCGCATCGGCGTCAATGTTGGCCATATTAGCCAGCTCGTTCTGGGCGATAAGCCCAACGCGGGAAATATTCAGCAGCGCATACACTTCGGTGGTCGCTTCCCGGGTCAGGGTATAAAAATCATCGATATCATCCGCCCCGGTACTACCCGCATCCACCACCGTGGTAACGCCGGTAGCTATACCGACGCTGTCCGGCTGGTCGTGATAAATCGGGGATTTCGGATAGCAGTGAACGTGGGAATCAATCCAACCTGCGCTGACGTAGTACTCGCCGCCCAGTTCGATGGTTTTCAGCGCCGGGCCATCAACGTCGCCCAACGCCGCAATTTTGCCGTCTTTGAGCGCAATATCGCTCACCGTATCGTCAACGAGGCGCGCACGGCGCAGGAGTAAATCAAACATCGCTCTCTCCTTTGCCGGATGGCGGCGCAACTGCCTCATCCGGCCTACAAATCAACAGTTAGCTAATGGCAATCGGGAAGATGGACCCGAGGATCATCGCCCCAAGGATCGCCCCGCCGGTGATCGGTTTCTGCCACAGGTAAAACAGCAGCGCGCCCGCCAGTGAACCGATGCCGATAGGGATAGAAGCCGTCATCGCGCTGAGGATAATCAATGGTCCGAGGAAGCGACCGGAGGCGTTACCGGCCCCCATCATGACATCCGCACCGTAGGTCGAGTCGCTCTGATTGATGGTGAACTTACGCGCCAGAATAATGATGTAGCCAATCGCCAGACCAATCACCAGACCGGTGACCAGCGACGCTGCGAAGTTGGCAACCGGGAAGATAATGCCTGCGCCCAGCAGCAGCGCCGGAACACCTAACCCGACCCCGGTCTGAATCGCCCCGCCAATATCCAGAATCCCCACCAGCGAACCTTCAATGATGCGGGCAAACAGGAAGCTTGCACCAAATGCCGCCACCGCCCCGTAGGAGCCGGTGTCCATTCCCGCCTTCAGCATCGCCACAAAAGCGACTTCGTTAAATGCGCCAATACCGTACAGGTAGTACATGTGCGTTCCGGCAAATACGCCAGAGGAGAGCAGGCCAACGAAGATCGGGAACGACCAGTCAGCGAACCAAAAACCTTTATTCTGTTCCATGATGGCCTCCGTTATTTGCCGCTGAGCGAGTTGTGGATCAGTTCGAGCCAGTTAGGCACGGTCAGATGGAAGGATTCGATCATCTTCATGTCGAAGCCGCGGAAGAAGCCGCTCAGGACAAACAGCGCGACGATAGCCACCATCATCACTTTAGTGACGTGGTTCCAGCCGCTCTCTTCCACGCCTTTACCGATCAGAATGCCAAGGACCAGACCCGGAACGGCGTTGCCCATAATCAGCTGCGCCGCGCCGCCAAAGACGGTGGCCCAGAAGCCTGATTTTTTACCGGCATCGATCGCCGCCAGCCAGAAGATCACCGGCATCACGGTGTTGACCAGCAGGTTAGCCGCAGGCACCAGCACCTTGACGGCAGTCACCTGCAACGCTTCCGGTACGGATGACGCCGTAAGGTTCAGGAAGGTCACGACGATCATCCCGATAACGCCGCAGGCAATCGCCATGCGCTTGGGATCGTGCAGCGTTTCACCGACGTTGCGGTTTTTAACCATCAGCGCAGCAGCGCCCCAGTTGGGGATGATGCGATGGTCGACGTCCTGAGTGAACGCCCCCGCCGCAACAGAGGAAGCCCAGGCGTTAAAGAAGAAGCCCAGGCCGAACGAGAAGTGAGAAGCCGGATCCCCTTCGCAGGAATTCAGTTCTCCCAGAGTACGAAACGCGCCCATCCCTTGAGTGGTAGGCGCATGAAACATGCGTGCAGCCCCAGCGCCGACACCGACGCCAACCAGGCCGCCGATGATGAGCGATTTTATTAATATTATCAGGAACATAATTATGCCTTTTAATAAAGAATCAGCGTTGCGTAACGAAATCCACCTTGTCGAGATTGATGGCAGTCACGTTGACGGTCACGTCCAGCTCCACGCTGAAGGTGCGTCTTTCCCGGCGCAAAAAGAGGAATAAAAATGCCTCTTTGCGCACCGATTCACGCGCTTGAACAACCTGCACATCCTGTGGCTCAATACGCAGTAAGATATGCGGCGACGCTTTCATCACCGCAGCCTGAACGTGGTTCAGGGCATCGGCAAAGGCGCGCGCTTTGGCCTCGCCCTTGCCAGTGACTCTCACCGTGGTGGTGAATTGTTCTTTCATGCTTAAGCGCCGTGTTTCTTTTGCCACGCCTGTACCAGGCGCTCGCCGAGTTCTTCTTTGTCCATAAAACCGAACCCCAGCACGTTGCAACCTTCGTTGATGGCCGTGACCCCTTCATCAACCGAGCGCATGCCGTATTTCGCCTTGTAGCCGTATTTGGTCTGCGCGGTAATCGCACCCGCGCCGCCACTGCCGCAAAACGAGATACCAAAGGTGGCGTTTTCCGCTTTCATCACGTCACCCAGCTTCATATCTGCCGCAACGCCCGGCACCACAACCGCACGACCGCCCGCTTTCTCAACGCCTGCCGCCACTTTCTGGCCTTTACCCAGACGATCGCCAATCACTACGGTAATCTGTTCCATCTTTTGCTCCTTAAAGGTTGTCTTTCGCGACTTCGAAGTGCACCGACAGCAGCCAGGCCTCTTCCTCAGGAAGATTGCCAAACTCAGCGACCACGTCACGGGCAAGCGCCATTGATTCGGCAGAAATTTCATCAAACAAGCTGGCATCGACTTCTGGTAAGGGTTCACCCGTTACCGAGCGGTGCGCCATGGCGCGAACATGCGACGTCAGCATCTGTTCCTGTACAGCGTTGGGAATAATGTGGCGTTCACGCAGCAAGGCATACACCTGCGCCAGCATGCGGTCGGCCAGTTCCACCGATTCCCCCATGTCATTCATTACAGCTCCGTTATTCACTCGTCTTACCCCACTAGTGGCTCTGAGGTTAACTTAGCGGCGGGGGTTAAAAGTTTGTAGCGAGTTGTTTTCCACTTCGAAGTGGAAAGGGGCGCAGCGATAGTGATCTGTGCCGCAAAAAGGGCCGGGACCACGATTAATCACTGGAAGAATGTGATTGAGATCGCAAGAGTGAGCAGCAAAATGGAAGGAAATGCGAACAATGAATGGACGATAAAAATGAAAAAATGTGATGGGGATAGCGTTTACTTATGGGATGCAGGGGCGCAGCGTCTTATCCGGCCTACGGTTATGCAGGCCGGATAGAGTAGATTAGCGGAACTTCTTGTGGTTTTCGTTGCGCGTTTTTTTCAGGTCTTCCGCAACGGCTTTCGCCTCTTTGACTTTACCTTCGTTCGCCAGTTTAAGCGCGCCGTCAATCTGACCGATCAGCGTGTCAAAGCCGTGGCGGAAATCTTTCATCTCCGCACTGTCCGGGGATTTGCTCTCCAGCTTCGGTGGAGTTCCCTTTTGAGCATCCAGCGCGGCTGCACGCATTTTGGTCAACGCGTCTTTTAGTTCAGTCGCATTGTCCGTTTTTTCGACGATCTTCAGGTTGTCGTTGAGGATCCCCATGTCATCTTCGAGATCGGCTGCAAACGCAGAAGAACCAAGAACCAGCGTTGAAGCCGCGACGATCGCTAACAGGTGTTTACGCATTGCTCACTTCCTTTTTTATTATTAAAAAATTAACGCCTTAACGAGTATCATTGCCCGGCGATTTTCATCTCCGGTAACAATACCGAACCACACTGAATATTACTGCGCGTTTCAATATCGTTGCCTACGGTCACAATATTGCGCCACATCTCTTTTAAGTTACCGGCGATGGTAATTTCACTCACCGGATACTGAATTTCGCCGTTTTCGACCCAAAAACCCGCCGCGCCGCGCGAGTAATCGCCGGTAATGCCGCTAACGCCCTGCCCCATCAGCTCGGTAACCACAAGACCTGTGCCCATCTCTTTGAGCAACTGCTCGAAGCTTAGACCCTGTCCCGGAATTCGCCAGTTGTGGATCCCGCCCGCATGACCGGTGCTCTTCAGTCCCAGCTTACGTGCGGAATAGTTGGTCAGCAGCCATTGGGTCAGCACGCCGTCTTTAACAATGTCACGGCGTTCGGTCCGTACGCCTTCGCTGTCGAACGGCGACGACGCCAGCCCTTTCAGCAGGTGCGGATGTTCTTCAATAGTCAGCCATTCCGGCAGAATTTGTTTGCCCAGCGAGTCGAGCAGGAAGGTGGATTTACGGTACACCGAACCACCGGCAATCGCGCCGACCAGATGTCCGAACAGCCCAGTCGCCACTTCGTTGGCAAAAATCACCGGCGCTTTCATGGTGGAAAGTTTACGCGGAGAGAGGCGAGATAAGGTGCGGCGAGCACAGTCTGCCCCCACCCATTCCGGCGTTTGCAGATCGCCCATCGCCCGGCCAATGGTGTAGGCGTAATCACGCTCCATATCGCCATTTTCTTCCGCGATGACGCAGCTGGAAAGAGAATGACGCGTGGAGCAGTAGCCCTGCAGCATCCCGTGACTGTTACCAAACACTTTGATGCCGTAGTGGCTGTTAAAACTGCCGCCTTCGGTATTGGTGATACGCTTATCGGCCTGTAGCGCCGCCTGTTCAGCGCGGGCTGCCAGTTCGATAGCTTCGTCAGGGGAAACTTCCGCCGGGTGGAACAGATCCAAATCGGGCGCATCAAAGGCCAGCAGTTCTTTATCTGCCACGCCCGCGCACGGGTCCGGTGAGGTGTAACGTGCAATATCCAGCGCGGCCTGCACGGTACGTGCAATCGCCTGCGGGCTTAAATCGGTGGACGATGCGCTGCCCTTACGGTTTTGGTGATAAACCGTAATCCCCAGCGCGCCATCGCTATTGAATTCTACGTTCTCCACTTCACCATAACGGGTGCTGACGCTAATACCCGTGGTCTTGCTCACAGCGACTTCCGCGCCATCCGACTTACCTGACGCTAATTCCAGTGCCGTCGAGACCGCTTCTTCCAGAATCTTACGCTGCGCTTCAACTTGTGAGATTACTTTCATCGCAAATGCCATAATGTAGAGAGAGTTTCTCTGAAGTCTAACAGAGAACCGTTTTTCAGTGCGCATCTTAACTGGTAACATTAGCCTCTTTTTTTAAGGAGCCTGACATGACTAAGCAGCCCGAAGACTGGCTCGACGACGTTCCCGGTGATGACATCGAAGACGAAGACGATGAAATTATCTGGGTTAGTAAAAGTGAAATAAAACGTGACGCCGAGGAGTTAAAACACCTGGGTGTGGAACTGGTGAAACTGGGGAAAAACGCGCTGGATAAAATCCCGCTCGACGCGGATTTACGTGCCGCGATTGAGTTGGCCCAGCGTATTAAGATGGAAGGTCGCCGCCGCCAGCTGCAGCTGATTGGCAAAATGTTGCGCCAGCGCGATGTTGATCCTATCCGTCAGGCGCTGGACAAGCTGAAAAACCGTCACAACCAACAGGTTGTACTGTTTCACAAGCTTGAGCAACTGCGCGATCGCCTGATCGCCGAAGGTGATGATGCGGTAGCGGAAGTGCTGAACCTGTGGCCAAACGCCGATCGCCAGCAGCTTCGTTCTCTGGTTCGCAATGCGAAGAAAGAGCAAGAAGGCAACAAGCCGCCAAAATCAGCACGTCAGATTTTCCAGTATCTGCGTGAACTGGCGGAAAACGAAATCTAACCTCTTCGTCTGCAGAAAGTGCCGGATGATGTAAATACTTCATCCGGCCAGGATTCTGTGCTCTTACTGCTGGGGCTGCATTTCGCCCATAGCGTTCTCTGACTGACTCTCTTCATGCAGATACTGCTTATCTAAAATCTTCACGAACGGTGTATAAATCGCGGTGGCGATAACCAGATTCACAGCCTGTAAAACAATGCCTGAAATCCCGGTGGTGAGGAAACCAGAAATAAAGATCGGCGTTGTCCAGGGAATGGAGATACCAGAGGTGGGGGGAACCCAGCCGAATGCGATAACCACATAAGTAACCGTACACAGCACCATTGGGGTAATGATAAACGGGATAAGCATCAGCGGATTAAGCACGATTGGCAAACCAAAAATAACCGGCTCATTAATGTTAAAAATTGCCGCCGGTGCCGCCAGCCGTGAGAGCTGCTTTAATCGCGTACTTTTGGCAACCATAAAGATGCTAATCAACAGTGCCCCGGTAAAACCCGTACCGCCGGCAATCAAATAGACATCCCTGAACTGCTGAGTAATGATGTTGGTCGCTACCAGCCCGGCCTGAGTTTGCGCCAGGTTCTGCGCACTGAGCGTTTGCCAGATAGGCCCCATTACGGATGTCATGATAGAGTCGCCATGGATCCCAAAGAACCAGAAGAAACTGATCATCATCTCAGCAATCAGTTGCGATAAGAGGGAATTCCCCAGATACAGCAACGGCTGTTGCAGCATGACGCTGATAAATTTCCCCGGCGTACCAAAAGGCGTGTTCTCAAACAGCACCTTGACGATAATCCAGAACAGTAGCACTAAGAAGATAGGTACCAGCGATTTAAACGACCTGGCAATCTCTGGCGGGACACTCGCAGGCATCTTGATGGTAAAAGCCCTGTTTTCCAGAAACTGAACCACCTTGATGGTGACCACAGTGACGATAATCCCTAAGAACATCGATTCAGAGCTAAAGTCGATCAGCGCGTAAGCATCGACGACGATTTCTCCCGATCCTGTCGTAATATGACCAGGCGACATTAAGAAGAAGATCGCCACCGGTAAAATAGCGGAACTTTGGCTGAGATTAAGCTTTTCAACTAACTCCTTTGAGAAGGTGATAATCACCAGCAGCGTCATTAATCCGTAGCTGGCGTTAATCCCGTAATTGAGCTTATCCAGCACGCCTTCCCCTAACAGCGAACTCATAAACTCGTGATAGCCGTTAACAGGAAAGTTGGTTAACAATACGAAAAATGAACCGACAATCAAAAAGGGAATCAGGGCAATAAACGCATTTTTTAGTGCGGTCAGGTAGATGTTTGACGAGATTTTCTCGGCCAGTGGCAACATCTTTTGTTCGAGTAGAGAGGTTATACTCATGCCCGCTTACCCTATAAGGTTTTTTGTCACGTAATAATTAACCTGCGGGAACTGCTTGATATAGATGGCAGGAACCTGAGTGTGGTGCGCATCGCCGTTAACAATCTCCTGATAAATATCTTTTTTCGTATCGTGGTTGATGATGACAATCACTTTTCCAGCCTTGATGATTTTATTCAGCCCGACGGTAATACCCTCGGTGAGGGTGACATCTCCGGAGAAGTATTTATGGCTGGCGACGTTAATTGTTACGTCATCCAGTTCAGTTTGTAGATAATCCTCATCAAACGGCACGCCCGGCTCGTTTAAGCCGATATGCCCGTTCATTCCCACGCCCAGAATTACATAGTCAAACTCTTCACCGTTGAGCGCGGTTTGGTAATGGGCAATATTTTGTGCCGTAGAGGCAAACGGATTGAAATGGACTAACCGCACCGGATAGGCACATTTGTGCACAAAGTCCTGATTAATCATGTTTAGGCAACTGCCATCTGATTCGCTGGGCACGTTGACCCACTCATCCAGCGCAAAGAAGGTAAGGCGTTCGGCAAACGGTGTCGCTGCCAGTGCTTCGTAAATCCAGTGAGGCGTGCTACCGGAGGGGATCAGCACGCGAGAATGTGGTTTGAGCGCGGATAGCTCACTAACGACCTGTTCAGCCAGCGCGGCATTGGTATCAAACGTTGTACATTTCATCCGTTTCTTCTCGCTATTAAAGTGATTCAATCTTTTTGGCGAATAAAGGAAGATACTTTTTATTGGCCAGCAGCATCTCTTTGACTAACGCCACGCCCGAAGTATCGCTTGAGCATAATGGGTTGAAAATAAAGCCAGAAATAAGCGCTTGATAATCGCCGGTGGCGGCGGCTTTAACGATCTGCGATTCATAGTCTTTCATCATGGAAACAATCCCTTTCGCAGGAGATGGGATCTCGCCAGTACAAATTGGAATCGGACCATTACGGGTAAGCACACAGTTCACTTCAACTACCGCCTCTTCCGGTAAATTAGTGATAGCACCACCGTTACGAACGTTGACGGTTTGAATGCTCTTATCGTCGAGGTAAATAGCGCGAATAACGTTCAGCGCGGCGGTGGAATAAAGCGCACCGCCGCGGGCTTCCAGCTCTTTAGGCTTATCCTGAAGCGTAACGTCGCTGTATTTTTTAAACAGTTCGGCTTCGATATTTTTGACGATCTCACCCCGTGATTGCTCGGCTGCTTCCTGCTCGGCCAGCATTTCAGTCGTCTTGAGGTAGTATTTTAAATAGGAAGAGGGGATCAGATTGGTGGCGGCCAGCAGCTCTTTATTAAACTGCTCATTGCTGATGTTTTTAAAGCTCAGTGCATCGACGTCGGCGGCGTTGATTATCTCGATGGTTTCGCGGGTACGGTCGACGCCGTTATGCAGAATTTTGGTAATAAAGTTCATATGATTAGAGCCTTTGAACTCGACGTATAAATCCTCTACGTTAGCATTCAGCAGCCCGGCCACCTGATGGGTCATATTGACAGGACCATTGCACAGGCCGATGACCCGATTGTTGTGGCTGTATTTGAGTACCGCTTCTGTCACCATGGAAGCTGGATTGGTGAAGTTAATCAGCCAGGCGTTTGGACAAATCGCCTTCATTTCATTCGCTATTTCAATGATGACCGGAATGGTGCGCAGAGCTTTGAACATCCCGCCCGCACCGTTGGTTTCCTGGCCAATAAAACCGTATGACTTCGGCAGTTTTTCATCAACGATTCGGGCATCGATACCACCGACGCGCAGTTGAGTCACCACGAAGTCGGCACCCAGCAGCGCTGTTTTGCGGTCAAAAGTTTGGATGACATCAATTGGTAAATTTGCTTTGGCAAGCATTCTTTTGGTGAGATCGAAAATGATGTTCATTTTCTCTTTACCCATTTCAACGTCGACAAAAGCGATGTGAGAGATGGGAAGCTGGTGGTAGTTTTTAATTACCCCTTCAATCAGTTCTGGCGTATAGCTGCTACCCGCACCAATCACCACGAGTTTTAGTTTTTTCATTAGTCTTCTACTTTTGAATTAAATTTCAACGACACTTTTCTGACATTGGATAAATGGAAAAGCATAATATCTACGATGGCTATCTGGATCGGATAGCTTATATTTTCGAAAGCAGTATCTTTAATAATGGCGTTTTTGTAGATCAAGACCGCATCGGCCTTAAGCGCCAGCGTAGAGTTTTCCCGGCTGGTAATCGCGGCCACCTTGATGCCGTTTTTTCTGGCATTAAAAATTATCTCTTCCAGCATTTCTGACTCACCGCTGTTGGAAACAATCAGCATACAATCGTTAGCGGTCAGAAAGCGGCTGCGGACATTACAGTTGGTGTAGTCGGTTTCATTGAGGATATTAAAGCCCAGCACCATCAAATTATAGCTAACATAGTTCGCCACGCTATCTGATGTACCGTATCCCCAGGTGATAATCGTATTGCAGTCGGACAAAAAATCACAAAAGACTTTGACTTTATTCTCAGACACTCTGGTTAAAGCATCCTGCATTTCTTGTATATATTCGCTAACAAACGCGTTATGGTGCTGCGAGTTTTGCGATCTGGAGAATACGTCCCGAATGTTGACCTTAAACTCCTGGAAATTATTAAAGCCTAATTTCTTTACCAACTTAGAAATAGATGGCGCGGTAGTATAAACGCGATCTGCCAGTTCATGAATTTTCATTTTATAAACATCAGCAGGGTTCTCCTGACAGAATTTATAAACTCGCAGTTCATTATTGGTTAAATTTTTTCGCATGGAGCGCACCTTTTATTATGTGGCACTTACGCCACATTGGCTCTCGAGGGGATATTAGCAAGGGAAAAGCGGAAATAGATTTTATGATTTAGAAATTAATTTCTGCGATCTGAGTTATAAATTTCCATATGGAGGCTTCCCATTCCGTTGAGAAGTATGGCGTAACCAGAAGGCCGGATGGCAACGGAGATCGTGCTCCTGAGAAAGTGCCGGATAACGGTGTAAACACCTTATCCGGCCCACAACGGAGCGTAGGCCCGGTAAGCGTAGCGCCACCGGGCATTTTTTACTCTTCTTCTGCCTGGGCTTTCTTCGCCAGGCCATCCAGCAGTTTTTGATGGATGCCACCAAACCCGCCGTTACTCATCACCAGGATGTGATCGCCAGGCTGTGCAGTTTTCACCACCATATCTGCCAGTGCATCCACATCGCCGCTCCAGTGCGCAGGCTGAATGCAGGCTTCAGCGACTTCTGCTACCTGCCACGGAATATGCGGGGGTTGCAGCAGGAACACTTCGTCCGCACGTCCTAACGACGGCGCCAGGTCATCTTTGCACAGGCCCATTTTCATGGTGTTCGAGCGTGGTTCCAGCACCGCGATGATGCGCGCCGTGCCACCCACTTTACCGCGCAGCGCCGCAAGCGTTGCCAGAATGGCCGTTGGGTGATGGGCGAAATCGTCATACACCGTCACGCCATTGGCTTCGCCGCGCAGCTCAAGACGACGACGAGCGTTGATGAACGAGCCCAGCGCATTGGCTGCATCCGCAGGCACGACGCCAACATGGCGCGCGGCAGCAATCGCCATCAGACCGTTGTGCATGTTGTGCTCGCCTACCAGGCCCCACTTCACCACGCCAACATTTTCACCGTCCAGCCACACTTCCCATTCGGATGCATCAGTGGTCAGCTTTTTCGCCTGCCAGTGACCTTGTTCACCAACCAGCTCTTGTTCGCTCCAGCAGCCCATCGCCATCGTCTGTTTCAGATTGATGTCGTTTTCCGGGTAGATAATGCGTCCCTGGCCCGGCACGATACGCACCAGGTGGTGGAACTGTTTCTGGATCGCTTTCAGATCGTCAAAGATATCAGCGTGATCGAACTCAAGGTTGTTGAGGATCAGCGTACGCGGGCAGTAATGTACGAATTTAGAACGCTTATCGAAGAAGGCGCAATCGTACTCATCCGCTTCAATAACGAAGAAGTCGCTCTCACCCAGGCGCGCGGAAACCTCAAAGTTACCCGGTACGCCGCCGATCACAAAGCCAGGCTTATAGCCGCAGGCTTCGAGGATCCAGGTCGCCATTCCGGCGGTGGTGGTTTTGCCGTGCGTCCCCGCAACCGCCAGTACCCAACGATCGCGCAGTACAAAGTCATGCAGCCACTGAGGGCCGGACATGTACGGAATGTTCTTTTCCAGCACTGCTTCCACACACGGATTACCCCGGGTCATGGCATTGCCAATGATCACCAGGTCCGGCTGCGGATCGAGCTGGCTGGCATCGTAACCCTGAATCAGATCAATGCCTTGCTTCTCAAGTAAGGTACTCATCGGCGGATACACATTGGCGTCCGAACCGGTTACTTCATGACCGAGTGAGCGCGCCAGCATCGCCAGACCGCCCATGAAAGTGCCACAAATTCCCAAAATATGAATGCGCATACGTCACTATCCTTTTTTAATCTGGGGGCCATTTTACGCACATGTCCGGCAAGTGAGAAACGCATTTCAGGATATTCCGTAGTTTGCTGGCGCGATTCACCTAAGCGCGGCAATGGAAATATTTGTTAATATTGTTGCGGTCGCTTTACTCCACATAAATTGCAGGGAAAGTGTTATGAAAACGTTAGGTGAATTTATTGTCGAAAAGCAGCACGAGTTTTCTCATGCTACCGGTGAACTCACTGCTTTGTTGTCGGCAATAAAGCTGGGCGCCAAGATCATCCACCGCGATATCAACAAGGCCGGTCTGGTCGATATCCTGGGTGCCAGCGGTGCTGAGAACGTGCAGGGAGAGGTTCAGCAAAAACTCGATCTGTTCGCGAACGAAAAACTGAAAGCTGCACTGAAGGCGCGCGACATTGTGGCGGGCATTGCCTCGGAAGAAGAAGATGAAATCGTCGTCTTTGAAGGCTGTGAACACGCAAAATATGTTGTGCTGATGGATCCTCTGGATGGCTCATCCAACATCGATGTTAACGTCTCTGTCGGTACGATTTTCTCTATTTATCGCCGCGTAACCCCAGTCGGCACGCCGGTCACGGAAGAGGATTTCCTGCAACCAGGCAACAAGCAGGTTGCTGCGGGCTACGTTGTTTATGGTTCTTCCACCATGCTGGTGTATACCACCGGCTGTGGCGTACACGCCTTCACCTACGATCCTTCTCTGGGCGTATTCTGCCTCAGCCAGGAACGTATGCGCTTCCCGGCGAAAGGCAGCACGTACTCCATTAACGAAG
Organism: Citrobacter sp. RHBSTW-01044; assembly: GCF_013781945.1. Taxonomy (NCBI): domain Bacteria; kingdom Pseudomonadati; phylum Pseudomonadota; class Gammaproteobacteria; order Enterobacterales; family Enterobacteriaceae; genus Citrobacter; species Citrobacter sp. RHBSTW-01044. Next base: position 4,370,781 of record NZ_CP056180.1, read on the forward strand.
GCAACTACATTAAATTCCCGAACGGCGTGAAGAAGTACATTAAATTCTGCCAGGAAGAAGATAAGTCAACTCAGCGCCCGTACACCTCGCGCTACATTGGCTCTCTGGTTGCGGATTTCCATCGTAATCTGCTCAAAGGCGGGATCTACCTGTACCCAAGCACCGCCAGCCACCCGCAAGGGAAGCTGCGTCTGCTGTACGAATGCAATCCGATGGCCTTCCTGGCCGAGCAGGCGGGCGGCAAAGCGAGCGATGGTAAGGATCGCATTCTGGATATCACCCCGGAAAGCCTGCACCAGCGTCGCTCCTTCTTCGTAGGTAACGACCATATGGTTGAAGATGTAGAACGCTTTATCCGCGAATTCCCGGACGCGTAATACGCTTTGCCGGATGAGACGTGTTAACGCCATCATCCGGCAAATTTATCCCCTACGCCGTTTGTACTTTAAACGCCGCCATTGCTTCGAGCAGGGCATGTGACTGCTCTTCCAGCGAGCGGGTAGCCGCTGAAGACTGCTGTACCAGCGCCGCATTTTGCTGCGCCGTTTCATCCATCTGAATCACCGCGATATTCACCTGCTCAATGCCGCGACTCTGTTCCTGCGACGCGCTGGCAATTTCACGCATCAGTTTGGTCATGCGCATCACTTCATTGGCAATCTCATCCATGGTTTCGCCCGCCTGCTGCGCCAGTTCGCTGCCTTCTCCCACGTGGGTGTGTGAATCGCTGATTAACGTGCGGATCTCTTTTGCCGCCTCGGCGCTGCGGCTGGCCAGATTACGCACTTCACCTGCAACGACCGCAAAGCCCCGCCCTTGCTCACCGGCACGCGCCGCTTCAACAGAAGCATTGAGCGCCAGGATGTTGGTCTGGAAAGCAATACCGTCGATTACGCTGAGGATATCGGCGATTCGGCTGGAACTGCCGGAAATATCGCGCATTTTCTCAATCACATAGCACACCATCTCACTACCGCGATCGGCGGTATCCGACACCGATTTTGCCAACTGGTGTGCCTGTTCCGCGTTCTGCGCATTCTGTTTCACGGTCGCCGTGAGTTCTTCCATACTGGCGGCGGTCTGCTCCAGCGAAGTGGCTGTCGATTCAGTACGTTGTGCCAGATGCTGGTTCCCGGCCGTCAGCTCACGGCTACCAATATCAATTTGTAAACTGGCATCGCGGACACGCTGTACCGAGTCGCCCAGCGCATGGCGCATTTCATCCATTGCCGCGTTCAGACGGTTGAATTCGGCGCTGGCCGACAGCGCGGTAACCGGCGACAAATCCCCCGTCGCCAGGCGTTCCAGTTGCTCAACCATATTATCCAGCGGCTTGAGAAACTTATTTCGCAACATGAACCAAATCACCGCCAGCAACGCGAGGGCAGCCAACATCGAGGCGCTCATAATACCGTGGTAAATCAAAGAAGTAATGATACGGGTAGAGGCATACAGCCCCATACCGCCGGTCAGCAACAGAAGGAACGTTAGCAGAGACAATAACACCAACAAACTTGATCGAATTGAAAGGGATTTTGGCATCGTTATATTTCCGGTTGTAGGGTTAAAACAGACCTGTACAGAACCTATCGACTACAACCGGAAAAAGTTTAGGTATTTAAATGTTTAGTGAAAAATCAGGATGTTACTTTGGTGTTGCCGCCGTCCCCACTCTGGTTACTGGCGAGCTTTGACGATTTTCCCAAAGTACCGTCAGACCGCGCTGTAAGGCAATAAAAATAAACAATAAAATGCCAATCGCGATCTTCGTCCACCAGGAACTTAATGTGCCATCAAAATTAATGTAGGTCTGGATCAACCCCTGAATGGCGACACCAAACAACGTTCCTAACACCGTACCGACCCCACCGCTCAACAGGGTTCCGCCAATCACGACTGAGGCAATCGCATCCAGCTCAACGCCGACGCCCGCCAGCGCATAACCCGCCTGGGTGTAAATTGAAAAGACAATGCCAGCAAGCGTCGCAAGCCCGGTCGACAGCATATAGATACGGATGGTCGTGCTGCGGGTTGAGATCCCCATCAAGTTGGCAGAGGTGGCGTTGCCGCCAATCGCGTAAACCTGATTACCAAAGCGCGTACGGTGCGCCAGGAATATGCCAATGACGACTACCGCCAGCATCAGCAATCCCATTGCACTCAGGCGGCCGCCGCCGGGAATTTTCCATGCCAGGCTTGAGAGCATGTCATAAACCGGATGGTTAATTGGGATCGACTCTTCAGACACCAGATAGCTGACACCGCGCAGGAAGAACATTCCTGCCAGGGTAATAATGAATGCCGGGATCTTCAGCGCATCAATCAGTAACCCCATAAACGCGCCAAACGCACAGCCCATCAGCAGAATCAGGGGAAACGCCAGCAGCGGAGATATACCCCAGTAGCCAATGGCCTTCGCCAGAAATACGCCGGTAAACGCGATCACCGAGCCAACGGACAGGTCGATCCCGCCAGAGAGAATCACGAAGGTCATGCCCACGGCGATGATGCCCAGAAAAGCGTTATCGGTCAGGATATTGCAGATAACTCTGGTTGAAGCAAAAGCCGGAAATTGTGTCAGGCAGTAGAGGTAACCCAGCACAAACACGCCGAGGGTGATCATCAGCGGTAAATTACGTTTTATCATGACCACGCACTCCTTTTATCAGGCTGATAAAGCGTTGTGATTGCACGACCAGCACACACAACACCACCACGGCTTTGACCACTTGATTTAGTTCTGGCGGGAAGCCCGACAGTAAAATCCCGGTGTTCATGCCCTGAATAATCAATGCCCCGACCACCGACAGCAGCAGATTAAAGCGCCCGCCCATCAGCGAGCCGCCGCCGATAACTACCGCCAGGATGGCATCCAGTTCCAGCCACAATCCGGCGTTATTGGCATCTGCCCCGCGGATATCCGCCGTGACGATAATGCCGGCGATAGCCGCACACAGACCGCTCAGCACATAGGTGAGCATCACGATAATGCGCGTGTTCACCCCGGCGTTTTTTGCCGCACGAATGTTGATGCCTACCGCTTCAATAAACATCCCCAGCGCCGTTTTACGCGTCAGTAGCCAGAACACCACCAGCGTTAGCAGGGCAATGATCACTGGCGTGGGGAACAGTAAGAGCGAGCCGCTGCCAAACCACGACAGTTCGGGCGAATTGAAGGTGACGATCTGCCCGGAGGTGATAAGCTGCGCCACTCCGCGTCCGGCCACCATCAGGATTAGCGTGGCAACGAACGGTTGGATCTTGAGGATTGCCACCAGAATCCCGTTCCATAACCCTGCCAGAATGCCGGAGCCTAAGGCGGCAAGCAGCACCACCGGCAAACTGTGCCCGGCCACCGTCATCGCCGCGGTGGTGGCACCGGCAATGGCCATGACGGCGCCTACGGAAAGGTCGATGCCGCCGGTGGCAATCACCAGCGTCATGCCAATCGCTAACAGCGCCACGGGGGCGGCACGGTTGAGAATATCAATCGGGCTACCGAACAGCCGACCATCTTGCAAAATCACCTGATAAAAGTGCGGTGCGACCAGGCTATCCACCAGCAGCACCAGCAGTAGCGCCACCAGTTGTGGCATGCCTTTTGGCCAGCGGAATCGCCGTTGCGGCGGAGTGGATTGAGGGAGAGATTGAGGCATCACCATAGTCTCCTTAGGCCGCAATGGCGTTCATGATCGCCGGTACGGACAGTTCAGCCAGCGGGATCTCGGCCACCTGTTTGCGATCGCGCATAATAATGACCCGATCGGCATAGCCCACTAACTCTTCCAGTTCGGATGAAATCACCAGCAGCGCCAGACCATCCGCGCACAGCGTTTCGATCAGGCGGATGATCTCGGCATGCGCGCCGACGTCGATCCCACGCGTAGGTTCATCGAGGATCAGGAACTGCGGTTTGGTCAGTAACCAGCGCGAGAGCAATACTTTTTGCTGATTGCCGCCGGAGAGGAATTCGATCGGCTGTTCAGCGTTGGGGGTGCGAATTCCGAGCTGGCGGATAAAACGCTCGGCAATCTCATTTTGTTCTTTCCGCGGAATAGGCCGCAGCCAGCCACGCTGCGCCTGTAATGCCAGAATGATGTTTTCCCGCACCGAGGCGGCGGCGATAATGCCATCCGTTTTGCGATCCTCCGGACAGAAGCCGATCCCCAGACACGAAGCCTGATGCGGCGATCGCAAGGTCTGCGCTTTGCCTTTGATCAGCGCACTGCCGCTGTCGGCGGGTTTAATACCGAAGATCACCTCCGCCGTTTCCGTTCGCCCGGATCCCAGCAGTCCTGCGAGACCGACGATCTCACCAGGGCGCACCTGTAGATCAAACGGCGCAATGGTGCCTTTCTTGCCAAAGTCGCTAAAGGCCGCCACTGGTTTATCACTCAGCAACGTACGGCCCGCACGCTGTAGCGCATGGGTATCCAGTTCGCGACCCAGCATCATTTTGACCAGTTCGATCTGTGGCAGGTCGCGGGTTTCACGGCAGCCAACGAAGCCGCCGTTACGCAGGACGGTAATGCGATCGCTGACCTGATAGACCTGATCGAGGAAATGGGTAACGAAGATCAGACTGACGCCCCGATCGCGCAAATGCCGCATCAGGCCGAACAGCATTTCTACTTCCTGGGTATCAAGACTGGCGGTGGGCTCATCGAGGATCAGCACTTTCGCGGAGAGATCGATCGCCCGACAGATGGCGACGATCTGCTGCATCGCCACGGAAAAGCGGTTCAGCGGCTCGCGCACGTCGAGGGAAAAACCGTATGACGCCATCAACTCCGTCGCGCGTTTTTCCATCTGCTTGCGCAGCAGCAGGCCAAAACGCCGCGGTTCACGGCCAATAAACAAGTTATCCGCTACCGACATATTGGGCAGCAGATTCACTTCCTGATACACGGTACCGATCCCCAACTGCTGGGCATGGGCGGTATTTTTGGGGGAGATAGGCTGGCCTTCGAGCCAGATCGTGCCGCGATCGGCATGGTAAACGCCGGTCAGCGCTTTGATCAGCGTCGATTTACCGGCTCCGTTTTCTCCCAGCAGCGCCATAATCTCACCGCGACGCAAGCTGAAATCCACGTTATCCAGCGCTTTGACGCCGGGAAAGAATTTGCTCAATCCTTCGGTGCGGAGGATTTCCTGATGGGGGTCGGTGGTCATGGCATTCCTCCGGTACGAAATCACGGCCTTTTCGTAGGCCTGATAAGCGCAACGCCATCAGGCCTACGGAAGACCGGCAGCAAAACTAGTAGCCCATGTTTTTCTTCTTCTCTAACTCTTCTTTCGCGGTATCCGGCAGATAGAGGATCGACTTGGTAATGGTCAGCTTTTCAGGCATCGTGCCGTCTTTTTTGAATTTCTCCAGCGCGTCGAATGCCGGGCCTGCCATATTCGGCGTCAGCTCGACGCTGGCGTTGGCTTCACCGTCAATCATTGCTTTGTAGATATCCGGTACGCCGTCGATGGAACCGGTCAGAATATCTTTGCCGGGTTTCAGGCCCGCTTCTTTAATCGCCTGGATCGCCCCGATCACCATGTCATCGTTATGGGCGTAAACCATGCAGATGTTCTTGCCATTGTTTTCCGCTTTGATAAAGCTCTCCATCACTTCTTTCCCTTTACTGCGGGTGAAGTCGCCGGACTGTGAGCGGATAATCTTAATGTTTGGCGCGTTGGCGATGGCTTCAGCAAACCCTTTTTTACGATCGATGGCCACGCTGGCCCCGACGGTCCCTTGCAGCTCAACGACGTTACACGGCTTGCCGTTCACCTGTTTAATCAACCAGTCGCCGATCAATTTACCTTCCAGCACGTTGTCGGCGGTGACCGTGGTCATATAGAGAGATTTGTCTTTTACATCGATGGAACGATCGAGCAAAAAGACCGGAATGTCGGCATCTTTAGCCTCTTTTAAAACCGGTTCCCAACCCGTTGCCACGACTGGCGCAATAAAGATGGCGTCAACGCCCTGCGCAACAAATGAGCGAACTGCTTTAATCTGGTTTTCCTGCTTTTGCTGGCCGTCAGCGATTTTCAGCGTAATACCACGCTTTTCAGCCTCGCTTTTCGCAACGTTGGTTTCTGCGGCGCGCCAGCCGGATTCAGAGCCAACTTGCGAAAATCCTACGGTTAAAGGGGCTGCCATTGCCATAGACGACATGGCTGCCGAAACTGCTGTGACTAAAAGTAAGCGCTTCCACATAAGTGCGTCCTCGTAGGGTGATTATTGTTGGTTAATAAACCGTCGCGAAAAAACTATAGACAATTGAGCATGTAACGAATTGCGTTACATCACACTTCAAAAAAGTAAATAAAACGTTAATCACAACTTTGTAATCGCTTTCATCCCGCTATGAAAAATGCGGCTGAAGATATGGATTTTTCTGTCACGAGAGAGGGGTAAAAAGAAGAAAATGAGCGCAGAGAAAGCGAAAACAAGCGGAGACATTCAGCGCGAGTTGGCTATAATACCCGCCACTTGTTTGCCATAGCTTATTTAAAGGAAACAGACATGAGCTTACTCAACGTCCCTGCCGGTAAAGATCTGCCGGAAGATATCTACGTTGTTATCGAGATCCCTGCCAACGCAGATCCGATCAAATACGAAGTTGACAAAGAGAGCGGCGCCCTGTTCGTTGACCGCTTCATGTCCACCGCGATGTTCTATCCGTGCAACTACGGTTACATCAACCACACCCTGTCTCTGGACGGTGACCCAGTAGACGTTCTTGTCCCGACTCCGTACCCGCTGGAGCCAGGTTCAGTGATCCGCTGCCGTCCGGTTGGCGTACTGAAAATGACTGACGAATCCGGTGAAGATGCGAAACTGGTTGCGGTTCCGCACACTAAGCTGAGCAAAGAATACGATCACATCAAAGATGTGACCGACCTGCCGGAACTGCTGAAAGCACAGATCACCCACTTCTTCGAACACTACAAAGATCTCGAAGCGGGCAAATGGGTGAAAGTTGACGGTTGGGACAACGCTGAAGCCGCTAAAGCTGAAATCGTTGCTTCTTTCGAGCGCGCGAAGAAGTAAGTTCGCGTTAGCTTAAAACCCTGAACGCCAGTCTCTGGTTAGTAAGGGTTTTTAAATTTCTACGTTCTACCACCTCTCCCCTTCGCTGTTTTCTTTTTGACCTACCAGAATGGGTAGTCACATTTCATTTATCTTAATTGCGAATGATATTAGATCTCATTATCATTCTCATCATGTAAATAAATGTGAATAAAAGTCAATGAACCTCCACAATGTGAAGTCCCTGAAACGCTATTCCTGCGTGGCACTCGCCACAGCGCTGTTATTTACCAGCCTGTCCAGCGTGGCGCAGACGCTACCTGAGAAAGATTTTCTGACTCGCGATGTCGGTAACGGCGTGTATGAGCTGGCGGTTGATAGCCAGCAGAATGCGCTTTTTGTCGCCTCGTCGCCGTCGTTTGATAAAGATAAAACCAGCGGGCTTATCTACAAACTCGATCTGGAGAAACTCACGACGACTGAAGTCATCGACACCAGTCGTCGTGCCTTTGCCACCGCGCTGGATGAAGAAAACCAGGTGCTGTATGTCGGCAACACGCTGGAAGGTTCAGTAACGCTAGTCGATACCCGCAGCGGTAAAGAGCTGGCGATACTGCAACTGAGCGAAGCCAAAAACCCGAAAGATATTGTTCATACGCGTGAAATGGTGCTCGATAAACAGCACCACCGTCTGTACGTTTCCGGCGTGGCTGAAAAGGGCATAGTCTGGGTGGTGGACACACAAAAGCGCGAGAAAATCGCCACCCTCGAGAACATGGGCCAGTACCCGACCGGCATGGCCGTGGATGCAAATAAGAACCGCCTGTATGTTGTGAATGGCCGAAACGAACTTATTACGCTGGATACCACCAACCATCAAATTATTAATCGCTTTACCATTGAGCCAGATAAAAAACATTTTTTCCTGAATATTGCCCTGGATGCAAAAAATAACCGCGCATTCCTGACCGATCCGGATTTAGCGGACGTACTGGTTTTTGATCTTAATACCGGTAAGGTTATTGCACCAATTAAGGTTATTAACTCGCTGGCAGTGATATATAACGAAAAACGCCAGGAAGTTTATATCACCCACCGTAATGCTAAACGCATCAGCATTGTGAACAGCAAGACCTACCAGGTAAAACAAAGCATTGAAACCAATGCATTACCTAACAGCCTGGCGCTCTCGGCAGATGCTAACACCCTGTACGTCAGCGTCAAACAGTCGGAAAAAATGACAGGTGTGAAGCCCGACTACGTGCTGAAAATCGATCTCTCTAAATATTAATAATTAAAAAACTATCTGCACCTTGCAGCTTTTTTGAGCTGCAAGGTGATGTTTTTATTTTTTACTTTTCAGGTGTCTATATTATGAAAACGCGTCAACTTATTACGCTGACAGGGATCGTTGCATTCTCAGGCGGTGTTATTTTCCCCACCCAGGCAGAAGAACTCACCGAGACCTCACGCACTAGCGAAGATGAAATGGTGATCACCGCATCCGGATTCTCGCAGCAAAAACGCGAAGCGCCGGCCACTATTTCAGTTATCGATCGTAACACGCTGGATATTCAGCCGGACCGTAGCATCGGTGAAGCCATTAAAAACCTTCCCGGTGTCTCGGTCACCAACAGCAGTGGCATGAACGCCGGTAGCATTATGATCCGCGGCATGGACCCGTCCTATACCGCTTTTATGGTCAACAGCGTCAAACAAAATACCGGTGAATCTCGTCCTTACGGACATGATATTGGTACTGAAGCCAACTTCTTACCGCCAATGGAGGCCATTGAGCGTATCGAAGTTATCCGTGGGCCGATGTCCTCGCTGTACGGTTCAGACGCCATCGGCGGTGTGGTTAACGTCATTACCAAAAAACCGTACGGCGCAAAAGAGTGGACCACGGCAATTGCTGCCAATACCTGGCTGCAGGAACACCAGTATTTAGGTAATACCAGCCAGATGAATTTGTTTACCATGGGGCCGATTGTGCCCGATGTTCTCGGCCTTAGCGTGGCGGCCGACTGGCTTGACCGTCGCGATGACGATCGCAATAACTATTTTGGCAAACACAATCGTAAATCCGTTGATATGACATTGGGCCTGGCCGCCAGCGAGAATAACCTGTTCGATCTCAACGTGGTCACCGGTGAGCAGGAAAAAAACCGTACCCAGAAACGCGGTGCGCCGTGGTCATGGCTGTTCGATCGTAACGCCGCCACCCTGACGCATACCGGCTGGTATGCAGACGACACCATCGCGACAACCAACTACATAAACTATGAAAAAGGCCGTTCGAAGTACGTTTATGACGGACAGTCCCCGCAGTATGTGCAGATGGAGAACTACGTCGCCAATTCGCAAACCACTTTCACGCTCGACACCCATAAACTGACCGTTGGGGCGAATTTCACGCGCGAAGAGCTGAATGACCGCTTTGATGTGGCCAACAAAACGCTGCCCGGATCTGACCCGGTGACCAAAATCAGCCGTAACGGTTGGGCATTGTTTGCTGAAGACGGCTGGAGCATTGGCGATTTCATCCTGACCACGTCAGCGAGGATGGACCAGGATGACAATTTTGGCACACATATTACGCCAAAAATGTACGGTAACTGGGCCTTTAGCAATGACTGGGCGCTGAAAGGCGGCGTTTCCGCAGGCTATAAAAAACCGGAGCTGCGCGCGACGTCCAGCAACTTCGTAACCCCTTACGGCTCAACCGTACCTTATCCCTTCCTCACCGTTGGTAACGACGACCTGAAACCTGAACAAAGCGTTAACTCTGAACTGGGCCTCTACTGGACGGTAGATGCGCTATCGCTCGACAGCACCGTCTTCTATACGCAGTTCAAAGACAAAATTGCTGAACAAACTATTTGTGAAACCACGTCGACGAACCAGTGCTCCGTCAACGGCTACAACGCGGATTCCGTCAGTAAATACTTCAACGTCAGCGAGGCGGATGTATACGGTATAGAACTGAATGCCGACTGGCAGATTACCGCCGATGTAAAAGCCAACGCTAACTACACCTGGAACCACAGCGAACAAAAAAGCGGCGTTAACAAAGGCTACGCGCTAAACGATTATCCGCGCCATATGGCGAATCTGTCGCTGAACTGGGCGGCAACGCAAAGCCTGGACGTATGGAGTACGGTGAATTATCGCAGCAGTAACCGCAACAGCGGCAATAACTATAAATACGATGACTACACAATGGTGGACGTAGGCGTACGTTATCAGCTCAATAAGCACACGCAACTGATGGCTGGGGTCTACAACGTGTTGGATGAAGATCCGAAACTGACAACCGCGTGGAACGAATCCGCACAGGTGGAAGGACGCCGCTATAACCTCGGCGCGCGCGTGGAGTTTTAAATCCAGAATAAAACAACGCCACCCGAGGGTGGCGTGTTCATATCAGTACTGGTCTCGGTCTAACCAGTTACCGCTTTCAATCAGCGTTAAGCCATCAACCGGACGTTGGTACACGTACATCCATGCACTTCCGTACGGCGTTTGAATTAACTGGCGTGCGTATTCACCGCCACGGGTACGCAGAGCGTCAAGCTCTGCCAGCGTGGCGTTATCAATACGATAAACTTCCCCGTGTACTGTTCCCTCTCCTGGAACGGCGCCTGGATAGTGGCCCAGGCTATACAACTGGTAGTTGTCGATACTGAAATTTCCCAGCAACAGGGCATTGGTCATCCAGTGGCTGTTGCCTTGTTTGGTTCGTAAACTGCCGTAGACAAATATTCGCATTGCTAAAACTCGAACTGATAGAGCAAATCAAGTGCCTGATCTACGCCAGACACTGCTTCCAGATATAGCTTAGGCATCAGACGATAACGTAGCGTGAGTGTCGCTAAGGAGTCAAATATACCCACACCATATTTCACCTGCAGACCTGGCAGTACGTATCCGCTGACAACCACCTGAGATGAATCACCCACCCCTTGTGTGTCCAGTGCCAGATTGCTTACGCCAAATGTCTCCCCGATTTTACCCACAACCTGACCACTTTGTGCAACCCCCAGACCAATAAGCATTGAAGTCATTGCCGCGCTGTCGCTCTGTTCGCTATCCAGTCCTTGTCCGCGTAGCAGGTAGGAAAGCGCCATTTGCTGCGACATCGCCGGGTCGGAGAAGATCTCCGCCTTCGGTTCATCGGCGGTGCCCGTGACGCGAACCCCGGCGATCACGTCGTCTTCGGTGGCTTCCGGGTTACGAATTGCTTCGATGTTGAGTAACGGCTGATCAGGCGGACCGGAGAACAACAGCTCGCCCTTACGCACAATCAGATCCTGACCATAGGCATGGAAACGTCCGCTCGGAATATTAATTTGTCCGTTCAGCCCCAGCCCCTGCTTATCCTGCACCACTTTCAGATCGCCCGTCAGACGCGCTTTTAGACCAAAGGCGTCAATACGCACGTTGTTACCGACGTGGATGTTCAGGTTGCTGTTGATCGGAATACCTGCTGTCTGCGGTTTCTCCGGTTGCAGATTGTTGTTAAGCATGACCATATCGCTGGAAACCCCTACCGCGCTCTCCGGCAGGTCGTGTACCACGATACGCGCCCACGGCACATCCACGTTGCCATCAAGGGTAAACAGGCTCGGCGTGGCTTCAAAGACCACGTCCGGCGATACGTCCAGGCGGACCATCGGCGGCACGGTAATACGAACCCTGCTGCCTTTAGCCGCAACGCGCGCCCGCCAGTTGTCTATCTGACTCCAGTCGGCATCGCCGCTCAGGTTAATTTCGCCCTGCTGCGTACGCACCACGCCCGCCAGCGTTGAGCGTGTTCCGGTGAAGTTAACGGCTAACTGGCTTGGCTGCATGTCAAACGGCATAAAGTTGCCGTCGATATCCAGACCGCTCAGTTGCAGTTGTCCGAGCAGTTGCGGGCTTTGCACATCACCGCCCAGACGTAGGTTGGCGTTGATCACCCCAGCCGCTTTTTCACCGCGCGAGAAAATGGGGTTCACCATCGCCAGATTGAAGTTGCGGATGTTGACGTTGCCGCCGAGACTGCGGCGTCCTTGCGGATCCGTCACCTGCACCTGGCCGTCAAACTGCCCGTTGTTGGTCAGGCGAATCAGCCAGCCCAGCTCGGCACGGTTATTGTGCAGGTCGGCGGTCAGATTCAGCGTTTCAAACGCCACAGGGAGCGGCGCATCGTTCACGCTTTGCGTGACCTTCACGTTACGTCCGCTCAGCGTAACCTGCCCCTGCGGCAGCCCCTCTTTGGTGGTGTCCCAGCTCACATCTGCTTTGCCAGTGAAAACACCGCTGGCCTGGGTTGTATCCGGCATAAACGGTTTTAGCATCGCCAGGTCAAAGCGGTTAAGGTTCACCACCGCGCGTCCTTGTGCACCGGCATCAATGGTTTGCGGTACGCACAGTTCCGCATTCGGGTTGTTCCAGCAGTGCGGCCCAATGCTGATTTTCTGTTCCTGATTGCGATAATCCAGCGCGACAGGGCGGTTAAGGGACCACGGACCGACCGGCGTCTGGAAGCGGGTATCGCTTAACGCACCTTTCCAGCGCTGCTCTTGGCGATCAAAGCTACCTGCCAGGGAGAGCTGCCCGGAGACCGGTTCCCCCTGAATGCGCAACTGCAGCTCATGCTGCTTTTCGCTACCTTTGGCATTGAGCGTCACCAGGCCAATATTCACGTCAGGCTGTACAATCCGCTCTACGCGAACGTTGAGATTACCAGCGATTTGCTCTGCCGATTTCACGTCGCCTTCGACGCGCACCTGAGCGACGGACAGCTCCTGCCAGCGCAGACCCCGGGCGGTGATATCCGCCAGCAGCTGTGGCGCTTCAACCGTACCGCGAACTTTTACCAGCCCTTTCGCCGTACCGCCCAGTCCCGGCAGCGCGTTATCCAGGCTCGGGGCATCAATCGTCGCGTCGAGATTGAGGTCTTTGACCCCCAGTTCCCCTTTCACATCCGCGCTGTTGCGTCCCAGTTCCAGATGCAGGCCCGGGATCGTCCACTGCAGGTAGCTGTTACCCTTCAGCGAACCGTGCACATTAACCTTGTTCTGCTTCACGTTGCCGGTCAGCTTCAGCTCGGGCACCTCCATCTGCCAGCTTCCGCCGTACAGACTGCCGCGAGTTTTCACCAGGCCATTCAGTTTTGATGGCCACTCCGGGATCGCTTTCGCCGTGTTGATGCCATCCAGCGTTAGCTCCCCGCGCCAGCTGATCGCCTGCTGCCAGTCCACCAGCGCTTTCAGCTCAGTTTTCCCTTCCAGCGCCGCAACGCTGAGTTTGTCGAGATTGATCTGCTGTTCGTTGCCTTTGGCGTCCAGCGTGATGGTAGCCGGAGGAATATCCTGCCCTTTCACAGCGGTACGCATCGACAGCGTATAGTCGGTCATCTTACCGGTCAGTTTGAGCTTGATGTCATCAGCCTGGAACTGCTTGTCGCCAGTAAACGGCCAGTAAACCTGCTTACTCACCACCTCAAGGTTGAGCGGCAATCCGGCTTCCGCCAGACGCGCCTGCGCCCGCAGATCCATATCCACCGGACCAGACAGATTTACGCCGACTTCCAGCTGTTCACGCAGCGCGCCGCCAACCTTCAGCTTCACCTTTTCGCCTTTTAACGGATCGACGTTGAGCGTGCTGTTTAACGTAATATCGACCGGCCACGTGTCGGTCAGTTGCGCCGTGCCGCTGGCTTTTACCGTCCCCTGATTCGAGTCGATATCCAGTGCATCGAGTTTCATGTTGCCGTCAATGCTGCTCACTTTCAGCAGCATGTTATGTACCGTTAAATCCGTATCCCCGGTCACGCGCAGCTGCTCGCCGCGAAACGCTTCAATGTTGAGATTGAGCGGCAGATGGACATCGGTCATTTCCGGCAGCACCGGCTTTGAGAACAGATCTTTTAGCGTTTCGCCGAGCGGTTTTTCATCCGGTTGCGGATTTTGAATCTTTGGTTCGACAACCTCTTCCTGCGCCACTTCCGCCACTTTAGGCAGGGCAATCAGCAGCCCCTGTAATGACGTTGGCTTCAGGGTTAGCGTTTTTTCCTGCCAGTTCAGGCCGGAGGTAAATTCCAGCACCGAAACCGTGGTGTCATCGATTTTGATATTGATGTTGTTCAGCGCCACGCGCGAAAGCGTGATTGGGTAAGGTGTGGAAAGGTTAAGCGGACCGCTCTCTTCCTCTTCAACCGGCGCTGATGGCGGCATCTTTTTGCTGTCGATTGCCACGTTGATATTTTTCAGCGACAGATCGTTGACGCACAGGCTGCTGTCCCACAGGCAGTTAAGCCCCACGGCCAGATGCACTTCGCCAGCATTCACAGCCACGCCAGGTTGGTCATAACGAATATTTTTGAGCGATAAATCCCGCCAGCCGCCGGTGACCTGACCAATCTCCAGCCCCGGAACCCAACGATTCGCCGCTTTGAAGATCAGATGCAGGCCCGAGGTGGTGCCGACGAGGAACGCCACCGTGCCTAACAACAGCAGGATAAAAATCAGCACGCCGAGGCTTATCTTCTTCCATAAACTCATAATTCAGGCCCCAGACCGATGTAAAACTGTAAACCATGTTCATCTTTGTCGCCCACAGGGACAGCAAAGTCGAGCTTGATGGGTCCCACTGGCGATTGCCAGCGTACGCCGACCCCGGCACCGGTTTTGAAATCGCTTCTGCGGATATCGCTGACCGCTTCGCCGCTATCGACAAACATCGCGCCCCACCATTTTCCGGTCACGTTGTACTGATATTCCAGCGAGCCGGTCGCCAGCTTCGAGGCCCCTTTCAGCTTGCCGTCGCTGCCTTCAGGCGAAATAGATTTGTATTTGTAGCCGCGAATGCTGCGATCGCCCCCGGCGAAGAAACGCAGATCCGGCGGTACTTTGTCGAAGTCCCCGGTTTCGATCCAGCCGAGGTTGCCGCGCATCACAAAGCGATGACGATCGTACAGCGTGCGGATCCAGACGTTTTGCGCCTGGAAGACGGAGAAATCAACGTCTGAACCCCAGGCCGTGTTGGAGTAATCGATGGAATAACGTTGGGAGTCGCCCCAGACTGGCATCAGACCGCCGCGCGAGCGCGTCCGGCTGATCATCACGCCCGGATAGAGCAGCATGGTGGTGTTAGTGACGTTACCCTGGGTAAAGTGGTCGAGGCTCCAGCGCAGGTTGATCGCGCGCTGCCAGCCGCTGGAGAGATCCCAGTAGCGGGAAACCGCAAGCGTAGTGGAGTCCTGCTCGGTATCGTTTAAATCGGTACGCTTAAAGCCCCCCTGCACCAGGTAATACTGCTCCAGCGGGTTCTTTAATAGCGGCATTTTATAACTGAAATCAAGAACCTGCTCTGGCGCAGAGATGCTGGCGCTGGTGGTCAGGCTGTGGCCATAGGAGTTCATCCACGGCTTTTTCCACGAGGTCTTCACCCGTGGACCGACGTCAGTTGAGTAACCGACCCCGGTTTCGATGGTATTTTCAGTTCGCGGCGACACAACGCCTTTCAGCGGCAGCACTTTGGTTTCACGGGCTTTATCAAATTCCGGTGCGACGACCACGGAATTAAACCATCCGGTCGCCGACAGACGACGGTTCAGTTCGCCCAGATCTTTCGACTCGTATTCTTCACCCTCTTTAAAGGGCACCAGATTTTGCAGGTACTCATCGCGAATTTGCGAGCCTTCAAAAGTGACATGGCCAAAGCGATAGCGTTCACCGCTGTTGTAATCGATATCCCAGAATGCCTGGCGGCGTTCGAGCGCTATCCCAAGCTGGCTTTTATTAAATTCACTGTCGAAATAGCCTTTGCGCAGCGCTACGCTGGTGAGTGATTTTTTGAAGTTATCATAGTCCCCCTGATTCAGCACGGTGCCGATTGCCGGTCGCGTTTTCAGCAGATCCAGGTAATCTTTATCCGTACGTGCGCCACCGCGCAGAATCACTTCGGTGCCGCCAATCAGCACCGGCTCACCAGGGGTCACTTTGGCAATCAGCACCTGGCGTCCTTTCGCCGGCGGCGGACGCAGCTCAAAATCAATGGTGGGCTCAAAGTAGCCCAGCGCTTTTAGCCCTTCGCGGATGGCATCATCAACGCGCGCACGAAAGCGTCGGTCTGGAGTGACTTCATCACTTTGAATCGTGGATAGCTGCGCACGGACGTTTTTCTCCAGCGGTCCTGATAATCCCTCGACCTGTAAGCGAACATTCGCTGCGGCGGCGGAGCCACTTAAGCACAGTAATCCCACCCAACATAACTGACGGATATGTGGCACATTTTCTCCTGAATATCCTTTTTTCCCACCCCTGGAAAAAAATACTATGCCGTTCCTCGGCTTAACAAAAAATCAACAATAAGAGTTGAAAAACAGACGACAACCCAAATATTTCTTATGTTTAACTCTAGACGTATTCACGCCGTTTATTGTGGGCAAAGACGCGTCTCGTTACAACCTTAACCCAAATGACTGATTTCGGGAGAACGGCCATGAGTTTATTTGATAGAAAGCATCTTGTTACTCAAGCAGATGCCCTACCTGGACGCAACACCCCGATGCCAGTGGCAACGCTGCATGCGGTTAACCAACATTCGATGACCAACGTGCCCGACGGTATGGAGATCGCCTTTTTCGCCATGGGATGTTTCTGGGGCGTTGAACGTTTATTCTGGTCATTACCCGGGGTATACAGCACAGCGGCCGGATATACCGGCGG
This sequence comes from Citrobacter sp. RHBSTW-01044, assembly GCF_013781945.1. Lineage (NCBI taxonomy): Bacteria > Pseudomonadati > Pseudomonadota > Gammaproteobacteria > Enterobacterales > Enterobacteriaceae > Citrobacter > Citrobacter sp. RHBSTW-01044. The sequence goes on from NZ_CP056180.1 coordinate 4,387,530, forward strand.
CTACACCCCTAACCCAACCTATCGGGAAGTGTGTTCCGGCGATACCGGACACGCCGAAGCGGTACGTGTCGTCTATGATCCGCATGTTATCAGCTACGAGCAACTGCTGCAGGTGTTCTGGGAAAATCACGACCCGGCGCAGGGCATGCGTCAGGGGAACGACCAGGGGACGCAATATCGCTCCGCCATTTACCCGTTAACGCCGGAGCAAACCGTCGCGGCACGGGCAAGCCTTGAGCGTTTTCAGGCAGCAATGACCGCCGCTGGCGACGAGCGCACCATTACAACGGAAATCACTACCGCAACTCCGTTTTACTATGCCGAGGACGACCACCAGCAGTATCTGCATAAAAATCCTTATGGGTACTGTGGCATTGGCGGGATTGGCGTTTGTCTGCCGCCACAAGGATAATCGCCACCCTCTGGCGGCTTTACAGTACCTTACGCTATACTAGCTCCTGAAATTGCCGGTCCACTCCCTTCGGACCGGTTTTCAATGTGTATTTCACACGGATTTATCAATTTATCCCTTCCGAGGATCTGGCCTTAACGGTCGGATAAGATATGTTAAACAGTATTTTAGTCATTCTCTGCCTGATCGCCGTGAGTGCGTTTTTCTCGATATCCGAGATCTCGCTTGCTGCATCACGCAAAATAAAACTTAAACTGCTTGCCGATGAAGGCAACGTAAACGCACAACGTGTTTTGAAGATGCAGGAAAACCCCGGCATGTTTTTTACCGTTGTGCAAATAGGCCTTAACGCGGTCGCTATTCTCGGTGGTATTGTCGGTGATGCGGCATTCTCCCCGGCGTTTTACAGCCTTTTCTCGAAGTACTTCACTCCAGAGCTGTCCGAACAGTTAAGCTTTATTCTGTCGTTCTCGCTGGTTACTGGCCTGTTCATCCTGTTCGCGGATTTAACTCCGAAACGCATCGGTATGATTGCGCCAGAAGCTGTGGCTTTGCGTATCATCAACCCGATGCGCTTCTGCCTGCTCGTCTTCCGCCCGCTGGTGTGGTTCTTTAACGGTCTGGCAAATAACATCTTCCGTCTGTTTAAGATCCCGATGGTGCGTAAAGACGACATCACCTCGGACGATATTTACGCCGTGGTCGAAGCGGGTGCGTTGGCAGGGGTTCTGCGTAAGCAGGAACATGAGCTGATTGAAAATGTGTTCGAACTGGAATCCCGTACCGTACCGTCTTCCATGACCTCGCGCGAGAATATTATCTGGTTCGATCTCCACGAAGATGAGCAAAGCCTGAAGAACAAGGTGGCGGAACACCCACACTCCAAATTCCTGGTATGTAACGAAGATATCGACCACATCATTGGCTATGTCGATTCAAAGGATCTCCTCAACCGCGTACTGGCGAACCAAAGCATGGCGCTGAACAGTGGCGTACAGATCCGCAATACGCTGATTGTGCCGGATACGCTGACGCTCTCTGAAGCGCTGGAAAGCTTCAAAACCGCAGGCGAAGACTTTGCCGTCATCATGAACGAATACGCGCTGGTGGTGGGGATTATCACGCTCAACGACGTTATGACTACGCTGATGGGCGATTTAGTCGGTCAGGGTCTGGAAGAGCAGATCGTGGCGCGCGATGAAAACTCATGGTTAGTCGATGGCGGTACGCCGATTGATGACGTTATGCGCGTCCTGGATATCGATGAGTTCCCGCAGTCCGGCAACTATGAAACCATCGGCGGCTTTATGATGTTCATGCTGCGTAAAATCCCGAAACGCACCGACTCGGTGAAGTATTCAGGCTACAAATTTGAAGTGGTGGATATCGATAACTACAAGATTGATCAGCTGCTGGTGACGCGTCTGGACAGTAAACCTACCGTACTGGTACCGAAACTGCCGGATGCAAAAGAAGAGGCAAAGGCGTCTTAACGTCCTGCAGAAACATCAACGGCTCCCATTCAGGAGCCGTTTTTTTAACTACCGCATAGCACTTTGATCAAGCCATCTCAGTTTGCAGACGCAAGACCTGACGGTTAACTTCGGACATCACGGAAAAATGCAGTTTGTCCTTCACTTTTGGGATAAGAATCTTACCCTTATCAAATTCAAAAGCGCCTACATCCTTGATATATAACCGTCCACGAAACAGGATCTTCACGTACTTCGCCACCTGCAGCGGGTTGTATCGTTGGAAAATTTTCATTGTTGTCTCCTGCTGAGCATTACGCCTTTGCGGTACCACAATCGGTCCGACAATCCTCAGGCGCAAATTTTAATGCCCTATGACTATAGACTATCTCGCTCATGTTTCCAGCGTGTATAAGTTTATTTACCTTCAGGTTACAAATATTCAGAATTATCTTTTCAACGCTTCGCTGTCTTCAGTATAAGCCTTCATTTTTCGCAGGATTTGTGCGCCCGTCCGCAAACTGGCATCGCGCTTGCGGGAAAAAGCATCAATCGCACATATGATTAAATTCCAGACCCAAGTGGTCGGATCACCTGCAAAATAAAGAAAGAAGGAAAACCTATGACCTTACAAAAACTGCTGGCGCTGTCGTGCCTGCTGCTGCCGATGATTGCCGGTGCGCATTCGTTTGAGACCAACCAGCGCGTACCGCCGGTGGGGATCGCCGATCGCGGCGAACTGATTCTCGATAACGATAAGTTTAGCTACAAAAGCTGGAATAGCGCGCAGCTGCCAGGGAAAGTGCGAATTGTGCAACACATTGCCGGACGCACCTCCGCCAAAGAGAAAAATGCTACGCTGATCGAGGCAATCAAAGCGGCCAGCCTGCCGCACGACAAATACCAGACCACCACGATCGTCAACACCGATGACGCCATTCCTGGCTCCGGTATGTTTGTGCGCAGCAGTCTGGAGAGCAATAAGAAGCTCTACCCGTGGTCACAATTTATTGTCGACAGCAATGGCATTGCGCGTAAAGCCTGGCAACTGGATGAAGAGAGCTCCGCTATCGCCGTACTTGATAAGGACGGACGCGTTCAGTGGGCAAAAGATGGTGCGTTGACGCAGGAAGAGGTGCAGCAGGTTATTGCCCTGCTGCACAAATTACTCAGTAAATAGCGACGCGGAAGCCGGGGTTGAGGAATGATTCACGTGGGGTGTAATCCAGAGATTTCCCCTGCCAGTCGTGAACGTGCGCCCCGGCTGCGGCGGCAACGGCGTGGCCAGCGGCAGTGTCCCATACGTTAGTTGGCCCAAAACGTGGGTACAGCTGTGCCTGCCCTTCCGCCACCAGGCAGAACTTCAGCGATGAGCCAATCGACGTGGTCTGGTGCTCACCCAACTGTTGCAGATACTCTTTTAACTCATTGTCAGCATGCGAGCGGCTAATCACCACCAACGGCGGACGCGCGTCACGAACATGGATTTGTTTGCGCACGCCGCACTCTTCTTTCCACGCTTTACCTTCTGCCGCGCTGTACATCACTTTCATCACCGGCGCGTAAACCACGCCCAGTACCGGCTTTCCTTGCTCGATAAGCGCAATATTGACGGTGAATTCACCGTTACGCTTAATGAACTCTTTGGTACCGTCCAGCGGGTCTACCAGCCAGTAGCGCTGCCAGTGCTGGCGAACATCCCAGCCAGGAGGCGCTTCTTCAGACAGGACCGGAATATCCGGCGTCAGCGCCAGTAATCCTTCGAGGATCACCGTATGCGCGGCGATATCCGCCGCCGTGACCGGAGAATCGTCCTGCTTGCTGGTAATCTCCATCGGTTTGATTCCATCGTAGACCTGCATAATGGCATCGCCCGCATTCCGTGCAAGCTGGCATACATGTTCTAACATTCTCCACCTCGTTTCTGTCGTGGTGTTAACTCGTTGTTTTACTTATACCCGATCGCCAAAGGATCCGCCAACTGTGATAGCGTCTGCGGTTTTAAACGCTATATTCATGTCATGATTCACAGTTCTGTAAGCAAGAAGATTTATATACATTTTCTTTTGTGGCTTAGATCTTAAAAGGATGCCCCTGATGATTAAGTTTAGTGCAACGTTTCTGGCCACGCTGATTGCAGCCAGCGTCAATGCCGCGACCGTCGATCTGCGTATAATGGAAACCACTGATTTGCATAGCAATATGATGGATTTCGATTATTACAAAGATACGCCGACTGAAAAATTTGGCCTGGTTCGTACGGCAAGCCTGATCAACGCAGCACGTGGTGAAGTCAAAAACAGCGTGCTGGTTGATAACGGTGATCTGATTCAGGGCAGCCCGCTCGGGGATTATATGGCGGCCAAGGGGCTGAAAGCGGGCGAAACGCATCCGGTATATAAGGCACTGAATACGCTGGATTACGCCGTGGGTAACCTTGGCAACCATGAATTTAACTACGGTCTTGAGTATCTGCACAACGCGCTAGCCGGGGCGAAGTTCCCTTACGTTAACGCCAATATCATCGACGTTAAGACCAAAAAGCCGCTGTTTACTCCTTATCTGATCAAAGAGACTGAGGTTGTCGATCAGGAAGGAAACAAGCAGACGCTGAAAATTGGCTATATCGGTTTTGTGCCGCCGCAGATCATGACCTGGGATAAAGCCAACCTCAGCGGCAAAGTGACCGTGAATGACATTACGGAAACCGCACGTAAATACGTGCCGGAAATGCGAGCCAAAGGTGCCGATGTCGTGGTGGTGGTTGCTCACTCCGGGCTTTCTGCCGACCCATACCAGGCGATGGCGGAAAACTCCGTTTACTACCTCAGTGAAGTTCCGGGCGTGGATGCCATTATGTTTGGTCACGCTCACGCCGTTTTCCCGGGGAAAGACTTTGCCAACATCAAAGGCGCAGATATCACAACAGGTACGCTCAATGGCGTTCCTGCGGTGATGCCGGGCATGTGGGGCGATCACCTGGGCGTAGTAGATTTAGTGCTGAATAACGATAGTGGTAAATGGCAGGTTACGCAGGGGAAAGCGCAGGCGCGCCCGATTTATGACGCCGCGGCCAAAAAATCACTGGCTGGCGAAGACCAAAAAATCGTTGAGATCCTAAAAGCCGATCACGATGCCACGCGTGAATTTGTCAGCAAACCAATCGGTAAATCTGCCGACAACATGTACAGCTATCTGGCGCTGGTTCAGGACGACCCGACCGTGCAGGTGGTGAATAATGCGCAGAAAGCCTATGTGGAACATTTTATCCAGGGCGATCCGGACCTGGCGAAACTACCGGTACTTTCCGCCGCTGCACCGTTTAAAGTCGGTGGACGCAAGAACGATCCGGCCAGCTTTGTCGAAGTCGAAAAAGGTCAGCTTACCTTCCGTAACGCCGCTGATTTGTATCTCTATCCCAATACCCTGGTCGTGGTGAAAGCCAGCGGTAAAGAGGTGAAAGAGTGGCTGGAATGTTCCGCCGGGCAGTTTAATCAGATTGATATCCACAGCAGCAAACCACAGTCGTTAATTAACTGGGATGGCTTCCGTACCTATAACTTCGACGTGATTGACGGCGTGAATTATCAGATTGATGTTTCACAACCCGCTCGCTATGACGGTGAATGCCAGACGATTAACCCGCAAGCGGAGCGTATTAAAAATCTGACCTTTAACGACAAACCGATCGATCCGAACGCAACCTTCCTCGTCGCGACCAACAACTACCGCGCCTACGGCGGTAAGTTTGCCGGGACCGGCGACAGCCACATCGCGTTTGCATCACCAGATGAAAACCGCTCGGTGCTGGCAGCATGGATAGGTTCCCAGACAAAGAGCGCAGGCGAAATTCATCCAGCGGCAGATAACAACTGGCGCCTGGCGCCGATTCACAGCGAGACACAACTGGATATTCGCTTTGAAACATCACCGTCTGATAAAGCCGCTGCGTTTATCAAAGAGAAAGGCCAGTATCCACTGAAGAAAGTCGCTACCGATGACATCGGCTTCGCCATTTATCAGTTGGATTTGAGTAAGTAAGACCACGCCGGGTGGCGCTGCGCCATCCGGCAAGCCCGACCAGGTCGTTTACGCTGATGCCGGGACGTCTTCGTTCTTAACGGTATGATTTGCCAAAACCTGCGGCAAATTCAACTCTATCCAGTCCGCCAGCGCTGCGACTTTTTCGCTCACCTGCTCACCCAACGGTGTCAGGCTATACTCCACATGCGGCGGTACCACCGGATATGACACCCGATTGATAAACCCGTCCTGTTCTAACGCCTGCAGGGATTGCGCCAGCATTTTTTCACTGACGCCGCCCATCTTACGGCGCAAATCGCTGAAACGGTGCGTACCGTCGCGCAGCGCCACCAGAATCAATACACCCCAGCGGCTGGTGACGTGTTTTAACACCTCGCGGGAGGGACACTGCTCGGCAAACAAGTTGCCATCACGTAATTGCTGGGAGAGCGTCAAAGCTGTCATTTTCATACTAACCTTTTTGTACGTACTTACTAAAAGTAAGTTTAGGTGTTAATGTGATTAAACACAAGACCAATACCAAAGGAGTTATCCTATGATCGCGATTACTGGTGCCACTGGCCAACTGGGCCAACACGTTATTGAAACGCTACTGAAAACCGTTCCTGCCAGCCAGATTGTGGCTATTGTGCGTAATCCTGCTAAAGCGACGGCGCTTAGCCAGCAGGGCATTACCGTTCGTCAGGCGGATTACAGCGATGAAGCTGCCTTTACCACGGCCTTACAGGGGATAGACAAGTTACTGCTAATCTCCTCCAGCGAAGTGGGACAACGTGCCCCGCAGCATCGCAACGTGATTAACGCGGCGAAAGCGGCCCACGTGAAATTTATCGCCTACACCAGCCTGCTGCACGCCGATCGCTCCCCGCTGGGGCTGGCTGATGAGCATGTCGCAACCGAGAAGATGCTGGCTGAATCCGGTATCGCGTACGCGCTGCTGCGTAACGGTTGGTACACCGAAAACTATCTCGCCAGCGCACCAGCCGCGCTGGAACACGGCGTGTTTATTGGGGCGGCGGGAGAAGGCAAAATCGCCTCGGCGACCCGTGCCGACTATGCCGCCGCCGCCGCGCGCGTCATCAGTGAAGACGGTCATGCCGGTAAAATCTATGAACTGGCGGGCGACGCAGGCTGGACCCTGAGCCAACTGGCGGCCGAACTGGCAAAACAGAGCGGTAAAAAAGTGGTGTATCAAAACCTGAGCGAAGCTGATTTTGCGGCCGCGCTGAAAGGTGTTGGTCTGCCTGCCGGACTGGCGGACATGCTGGCTGACTCAGACGTTGGTGCCTCTAAAGGTGGCCTCTTCGACGACAGCCATACGCTGAGCAAACTGATTGGTCGCCCAACCACGGCGCTGGCAGACAGCGTCAAAGGCATCGTGTAAGTGTTAAAAATTAGTTAATTGTGGTGGCATCCCCGCGCATCCTCTCTGATAATGACATGATGATGCGTGGGGAGAGAATACGTGCAAGGTGTACCTGAGCAGTTTATTGATGAGAAAGACAGCGCCCGCTTTCGCCATCTGGCACAGGTGCCGGGCGTTGAGCTGTATCATGCGCACATCTCGCGTTACGCCTTTGAACCCCACACCCATGAAGCGTTTGGTATTGGCGCGATAGAAGCCGGAGCCGAACGTTTTCGCTATCGCGGCACGCAGTACGTGGCCCCCGCCCATTCCGTCGTCACCATGAATCCCGATGAGCTACATACCGGCGAAGCGGAAACCGCCGACGGCTGGCGCTATCGGATGATCTATCTTGAGCCCGATCTTCTGGAAGAAGTCACCGGGATCCGCCACTGGTGGTTTCATGACGTAACGCGTCACGATCCGCTACGCTCGCGCCAGATCTGCTCGCTGATCCATGGCCTGTGGAACACTGAGGATCCGCTGGCGCAAAAAGGGTTATTACTCGATCTGATCGACACGTTCCAGCCGCTGGCCCGCCATGCGCCGGTATTACCGGAGGGAGCGCATCGCTTTGAGCGGGTACGCGAGTATTTGCACGATAATTATATGCACCCGGTCACGCTCGACGAACTGGCGCGGGTTGCAGCGCTGAGTCCCTGGCATTTTCAGCGCCAGTTTAAATCTCATTTCCACGTCACGCCGCACCAGATGCTGATGGCGATCCGCCTGTGGCGAGCCAAAGGTTTTCTCACTCACGGAATGCCCGCCGCGGAGGTCGCTGCCGCAACCGGCCTCACCGACCAGTCGCATCTCACCCGCGCGTTTACCCATCGCTACGGTATTACGCCGGTACGTTATCAGAAACAAGTCGTCCGGCGTTGAACAGCAATCTCATACAATACGGCTGCATTTTTCCTGCCTACACTCGACTTATTGTTAAGCGATGTGGATGTCAAAAATGATTAGCGGCGTGTTGTATGCCCTGCTGGCTGGGCTGATGTGGGGATTAATTTTTGTTGGGCCGCTGATCGTACCGGAATACCCGGCGGTATTGCAGTCGATGGGGCGCTATCTGGCGCTGGGGCTAATAGCATTGCCGATTGCCTGGCTGGGGCGTGTGCGCTTGCGTCAGTTGACGCGCAAAGACTGGGTCACTGCGCTGGCGCTAACGATGATGGGTAATCTGATTTATTACGTTTGCCTGGCAAGCGCCATCCAGCGCACTGGCGCGCCGGTTTCAACGATGATTATTGGTACATTGCCGGTTGTGATCCCGGTCTTCGCTAACCTGCTCTACAGCCAGCGCGACGGCAAATTATCATGGTGGCGTCTGTCGCCTGCGCTGGTGCTGATTGGTATCGGTCTGCTGTGCGTGAATATCTCGGAGCTGAATCAAGGCTTACCCGACTTTAGCGGCTGGCGTTATGGTTCTGGAATCGCGCTGGCGCTGATCTCGGTAGTGTGTTGGGCGTGGTATGCGCTGCGTAATGCCCGCTGGCTGCGCGAGAATCCAGATAAGCACCCGATGATGTGGGCGACGGCCCAGGCACTGGTAACGTTGCCTGTTTCTCTGCTCGGTTATATTGCAGCCTGCCTGTGGCTGAACGGGCAAACGCCGGACTTTGCCCTTCCCTTCGGCCCGCGTCCGGGCGTGTTTATCGGCCTGATGATAGCGATTGCGGTATTGTGTTCGTGGGTTGGCGCACTGTGCTGGAACGTCGCCAGCCAAAAATTGCCGACGGTGATCCTCGGCCCGCTGATTGTCTTCGAAACGCTGGCTGGCCTGGTGTACACCTTTATCCTGCGCCAGGAATTCCCGCCACTGCTGACGGTAAGCGGCATTGCGCTGCTGATTGTTGGGGTGGTGATAGCCGTCAGAGCCAAACCACAGAAACCAAGCGTCGTCGTGGTTCCACAATCATAATGGCCCGGACGGCGCTGCGCTAATCCGACCTACAAGATATTATTTTGTAGGCCGGAGTAGACGTTAAACTTTAAACACCGCTACGGTCTGATTCAGTCGTGCTGCCTGCTCTTCGAGCGCGGCGGCGGCGGAAGCGGACTCCTCCACCAGCGAGGCGTTTTGCTGCGTCACGCGATCCATCTCGGCAACCGCCTGACCTACCTGATCGATACCCCGGCTCTGTTCATCAGAGGCCGAGGCTATCTCGCCCATGATGTCGGTCACACGGGTCACGGCGCTCACAATTTCCGCCATCGTTTCACCCGCTTCATGCACCAGCGCCGTACCAGCATTTACCCGATTCCCCGAGTCATCAATCAGCGCCTTAATCTCTTTCGCCGCCTGAGCGCTACGCTGTGCCAGTGTACGGACCTCGCCAGCGACCACGGCAAACCCGCGCCCCTGCTCGCCCGCACGCGCCGCTTCTACTGCCGCGTTCAGCGCCAGAATATTGGTCTGGAAGGCAATGCCGTCGATAACATTGGTAATTTGCGCGATTTTGCTGGAACTGGTGGCAATTTCATCCATCGTACGCACTACGCCATCAACCACGGTTCCGCCTTTCTGCGCCGTCTGTGAGGCATTTTTTGCCAGACTGGTCGCCTGACGCGCGTTATCCGCGTTCTGTTTCACGGTAGCGGTGAGTTGTTCCATGCTGGCAGCAGTCTCTTCCAGAGAGGCAGCCTGCTGCTCGGTACGTGAAGAGAGATCGTTACTGCCGGCGGCAATTTCACCTGCGCCGGTATAGATGGTGTCAGCCCCGTCACGCACCACGCTGACTGTGTTCGCCAGCGCCTGCTGCATGTCGCGAACGTTGACTGCCAGCAGCGCCATCTCATTGCTGCCATCGGCGTTGATGCTGTGCGTCAAATCACCCGCAGCAATGTGGCGAATATGTCCCATCACTTCGTGGAGAGGCTTGAGCAGCACTCGCTGCATTGCCAGCCAGCTGGCGATAATCACGGTGACGACAATCAGCATCACGGCGGACAGCAGCCAGATTATCTTCTGGTAATCACTCTCATTGTCCTGCACCCCGGCAGTGGCCAGCGCCGTTTGCGCGCTACGCCATTCCCGATAAACTTCCTGCATGGCCGTTTGCTTTTGCTCGGCATTCTGCTTGAACATCTCTTCCAGCTTACCTTCAGCCAACAGCGCGTTCATTTTAGCCAGCGTCGCAGAATAGATGCCGTACTGCTCTTCCAGTCGATCGGCCAGATGTTCATCAAGCCCCGGCGTTTCCGGCAGGGCGTAGTATTTATCGTAATGCTCTTTCGATTCGGCCAACAGGCGATTTGCCGTGTTCACCAGTTCCTTCAACTGACCGCCGTTAATCTCGCTGGCCATCGTTCCCTGTAAACGCAACATGCCCCGGTTGAGCGTGACGCGAGCCTGGTTCAGGCTAATCCACGCATCGGTAAACTCGGCCACGTTCTGGCTGGAAAGCTGAGAGACGTTAAAGTTTTGCTTATCGTTATTGAGCGCGCCAATAAAGACGCCCGCGGAGATGAGCTGCATCGCGCCCAGGGCGAGTAACACGGTGATAAGTAGGGTTATCACTTTGATTCGTTTAAACATCTGTAGCCTTTTATTATGCAGGTATTGTCTGAGGTCTAACTATCGGCAGCGGCGTGCGCTTATTTAATCCTGTCGCGCGGCTTTTTTCGCCGCCCCTCTCCTTTCTAATAAGATTCAGCACCTTAACGAAACAAGAAATTTTCGTGACATTCCTCACAAAACACCCCACCCCGAAAGGGTTATATCCTTCGCTATAAGTTGCATTTAAAATACATCTTATATTATTGAGAATGAGGTAACGGCAATGTCTTATCGCGATCAACCTTTAGGTGAACTGGCGCTCTCTATTCCTCGCGCTTCGGCCCTGTTTCGTAAATACGATATGGATTACTGCTGCGGCGGTAAGCAAACGCTGGCACGCGCTGCTGCGCGTAAAGAGCTGGATTTAGACGTTATTGAGGCACAGCTCGCGCAGTTGGCTGAACAGCCGCTGGAGAAAGACTGGCGTACCGTGGCACTGGCTGAAATCATCGATCATATCATCGTGCGTTATCACGACAGACACCGCGAACAGCTGCCGGAACTGATCCTGCAGGCCACGAAAGTTGAACGCGTTCACGCAGATAAACCGAACGTACCACGCGGTCTGGCGAAAAACCTGACCATGCTGCATGAAGAGCTGTCCAGCCATATGATGAAAGAAGAGCAGATCCTGTTCCCGATGATCAAACAGGGCATGGGTAGCCAGGCGATGGGACCAATCAGCGTGATGGAAAGCGAACATGACGATGCCGGTGAACTGGTCGAAGTGATCAAACACATCACCCATAACGTGACGCCGCCGCCAGAAGCCTGCACCACCTGGAAAGCCATGTATAACGGCATTAACGAGATGATCGACGACTTGATGGAACACATCAGTCTGGAAAATAATGTGTTGTTCCCGCGAGCTCTCGCCGGGGAGTAAAGATATCGCCGGATAGCGCTAACGCGTATCCGGCCTACGGAATTCAGGCCCGGTAAGCATCGCGCTACCGGGCACTAAAATTAACGCATACCTGCCATACGTTTCTTACCGATAAACAACCAACCCAGACCCAGCGCGATGAACCACAGCGGCGTCACGATCAGCGCCTGGCGGGTATCATCTTCCAGCGTCAGCAGTACCAGTACGAAGACGAAGAACGCCATACATACCCAGCACATCAGCTTGCCTAGCGGCATCTTGTAGATTGATTTTTCATGCAGGTGCGGGCGCTGCTTGCGGTACACCAGGTACGAGCAAAGAATGATAGTCCAGACGAACATGAACAGAATCGCCGACACGGTAGTGATCATGGTGAACGCGCCAATCACGCTCGGGTTCACGTAAAGCATCACCACGCCGCCCAGCAGACAGATACAGGAGAAGGTTAAACCTTTCGCCGGAACTGCGCGTTTAGACAGTTTGGCAAATGCTTTAGGCGCTACGCCTTCCTGTGCCAGGCCGAACAGCATACGGCTGGTAGAGAACACGCCACTGTTTGCGGAAGAGGCTGCTGAAGTCAGCACCACAAAGTTGATCAGGCTCGCCGCGGCAGGCAGACCGACCAGCACAAACAGTTCAACGAATGGGCTCTTGGTTGGTACTACCGAGCTCCACGGTGTTACGGACATAATCACGATCAGCGCAAAAACGTAGAACATGATGATACGGATCGGAATCGAGTTAATGGCGCGCGGCAGAGATTTCTCCGGGTCCTTGGTTTCTGCAGCGGTCGTTCCCACCAGCTCAATACCCACAAACGCGAACACGGCTATCTGGAAGCCAGCAAAGAAGCCGCTCAGACCTTTCGGGAACCAGCCACCGTCATTCCACAGATGCGTGAACGATGCCTGAACGCCGGTTGGCGACTGGAAGTGCGTCAACACCATCACCAGACCAACGACAATCAGGCCGATGATGGCGACGATTTTGATCATCGCAAACCAGAACTCCATCTCACCGAACATTTTTACAGTGGCAAGGTTGAGGCTCAGCAGCAGCACGATCACCGCCAGCGAGGCGACCCAGTCTGAAAGTTCGGGGAACCAGAATTGCGCATACGCCGTAATGGCGACAACGTCTGCCATCCCGGTAACAACCCAGCAGAACCAGTAAGTCCAGCCGGTAAAATACCCGGCCCATGGCCCGAGCAGGTCAGAGGCGAAATCACTAAAAGATTTGTACTCCAGATTCGAGAGCAGCAATTCACCCATTGCACGCATCACGAAAAACAGCATAAAACCGATAATCATATACACAAAGATGATCGACGGTCCGGCGAGGCTGATGGTTTTACCAGAGCCCATAAACAGGCCGGTACCAATAGCACCACCAATGGCAATAAGTTGAATATGACGGTTTGTGAGATTGCGCCGTAGCGACTGTTCAGACGAAGCCTCTTCAGCGGCGTCGACTTTTACCTGATCTACCATGTTTTTTCTTCCTGTACCTGTCTGTGTTGTTCAGGCTCTACGGCCTTTAGTGTGTCTATGATACGACGTTCCTGATTATCAGGACTCATCGATATTAGGTAAGAATTGGCGGGATGAATACTAAGATTTAGATATAATGTTAATTTAATGTTTAAAGTGAGTGTCATATCACTCTGATAGCGCGAATCAGCTCACAAAAATACACGCTAACGAGGCATTTGCAAAATAAAATATCGACAACCACGTAACTATAGCTTTTCACGCTATTTTTTTGTTCCCCCCGGCCTCGGAGGGAACAGAAGTCACTGCTTACAGGATCTCAAGCAGCTCAACGTCGAACACCAGCGTGCTGAACGGAGGAATGGACGCGCCAGCGCCACGCTCGCCGTAAGCCAGTTCCTGAGGAATAGTCAGTTCCCATTTGGAACCTACCGGCATCAGGGTCAGCGCTTCAATCCAGCCTGGGATCACGCCGTTAACCGGGAATTCAGCCGGTTCGCCGCGTGCGACAGAGCTGTCAAACACGGTACCGTCGATCAGTTTACCGGTGTAGTGCACGCGAACGCGGTCAGTACGCGCTGGAATAGCACCTTCCCCCTGAGTCAGAACACGGAACTGCAAACCGGATTCAGTGCTGTTCACACCGTCTTTCTCACGGTTTTCTTCCAGATATTTGACGCCATCAGCCGCCATAGCCTGGAAACGCTCGCGACGTACTGCATCAGCGCGTTCGTGGATTTCACGCAGTGCGCGATGCACAACATCAACCGGCACTGCCGGGTGCTTACCTTCCAGCGCGTCAGCGATACCCGCTACCAGCGCTTCAGGCAACAGTCCTTCCAGTCCGGATTCACTCAGCTGTTGTCCTACCTGCAAACCAATGCCGTAGCTTGCTTGCGCTTCGATAGTGTCAAAAGTCGGGTTAGCCATCATATTTCCTTTCATCGGATGTAAAGTAGCGGGCAGCATATCAGCCATGCCGCATCCGGTAAAACTTTGTCTCGGGAACAGATGACAAATCGCGAGGAAACATAAACAATAGGAATACCCCGCGTTGACGTCACGAAAGCGGGTAATATGACGAACATCATAGCATTAGCCATCTATACTCTATGATCGAGGAACGAGACGCGGAGCAGGAGGAAAGCCATGCCCGGGCGCTTTGAATTAAAACCAACCCTGGCGAAAATCTGGCATGCACCGGACAATTTTCGCATTATGGATCCGCTACCGCCTATGCACCGACGCGGCATTATAATTGCTGCTATCGTGCTGGTGATAGGCTTCCTGCTGCCCTCCAGTGACACCAGCGATGCCCCTGTGGTTACGCGTACTGCCCAGCTGGATTTGCAGTCACAATCGCAGCCGCCGACCGAAGCTCAACTGCAGGCACAGTTGGTCGCCCCGCAAAACGATCCGGGCCAGGTCGCTCCGCTTGCCCCAGAGCCAATCCAGGAAGGAGAACCAGACGCGCAGCCGCAGGCTCAGCAATCTCAGCCGCAGACGCAACCTTTCCAACAGGATAGTGGAATTGAGCAGCAGTGGCGCTCCTATCGCGTAGACTCGGGCAAAACGCTGGCGCAGGTATTCCGTGACCATAACCTCCCGCCAACCGATGTATACGCAATGGCGCAGGTTGAAGGTGCCGGAAAACCTCTGAGCAACCTGAAAGACGGCCAGATGGTACAAATCAGGCAGAATGCCAACGGCGTGGTAACGGGATTAACCATTGATACCGGTAATGGTCAGCAGGTACTGTTTACTCGACAACCTAACGGCAGTTTTATTCGCGCTCGTTAACCGGCACACCTGTAGACCTGATAAACACAGCGCATCAGACATCAAGGTGAAGCGTCAGCGCTTCACCTTGTTCACCCACCAGATCCCGGAACAGACCAGCACCAGCGCCAGCGCATATTTCCATTCGAGAATGTTTTCGCCGAGGAATATCGCCGACAGAACCGCCCCCGAAACCGGGATCAGGAAGTTAAACGGCGCAATCATCCCCACGCGGTTATGCTTGAGCAGAATACTCCACAACGCAAAAGCGACCGAAGAGAGTAACGTCAGGTAGCCCAGGATCGCCACTGAAGACGCGCCGTGTACGGTTAGCGTGCCACCAAAAGCGTAACCACCAATAACCAGCGCCAGACCGCCGCCGCCCAACTGATATCCTGTCATTACCGTCGGGTCTACCGTCTGAGAAATGCGTTTACCGTATAACGTGGCGGCAGAAAGAATAAAGGCCGCCATCACCACTGAACCGTCCCCTAACAGGCTGAAGTTAAAATCCAGTCCGCTGCTAAAGTTCACCACCATTACGCCGGTAAAGCCCAGGATACAGCCCAGCACTTTGTTGTAGCTCAGCTTGTCGTTCTGATAGATAAAATGGGCCAGCAGCACGCTGAAGAAGGTGCCAGTCGCGTTCATGATCGACCCTTTCACCCCCGTCGTGAACGCCAGGCCAATATAGAAGAAGATGTATTGCAGCGAGGTTTGCGTCAGTCCCAACAGCGTGAGCTGACCGTACTGACGCGGGCTTAACCGGCCAATCGGTTTACGCTGCGCCACCGCCAGCAATAGCAGCAATAATCCAGCAAACAGGAAGCGATAGCCGGCAAAGACAATTTTTGAAGGAATGTCATCCGTGGCAATCTGGAAGATCTCATATCCGCTTTTGATCGCCGGATAGGCGCTCCCCCACAGCAGACAGCAGAACGCTGCGCTCAGGTAGACAACATTTTTACGCGCAAACAGAGGTTGGTGCGTTGGTTCCATTCCATCACCATTTTAAAATAATGTTTTATTTTTATGATTATCCCGAAAAGGATAAAGAATAGCCAGAGCGAAAAGCGGAGGGGACAGAAAAGCAAAACGCCGACACGAGGCCGGCGCTTTTACGCGGTAATCAGAATAAAAACTTATTCTGCAACTACGTTTACAGTCAGCTTAGCAAACACTTCGCTGTGAACCTGGAAGCTCACTTCGTGCTCACCAGTGGTACGCAGAACGCCGTTCGGCAGACGAACTTCGCTCTTAGCTACTTCAACGCCAGCTGCAGTTACAGCGTCAGCGATGTCGCGAGTACCGATGGAACCGAACAGTTTACCTTCGTCGCCAGCTTTAGACGCGATGGTTACGGTTTCCAGTGCGTTGATTTTCTCAGCACGAGCTTCAGCAGCGGACAGAACGTCAGCCAGTTTAGCTTCCAGCTCAGCGCGACGCGCTTCGAAAAATTCAACGTTTTTCTTGGTAGCAGGAACAGCTTTACCCTGTGGTACCAGGAAGTTACGAGCATAGCCCGCTTTAACGTTAACCTGATCACCCAGGCTACCCAGGTTTGCTACTTTATCAAGCAGAATAACTTGCATTACCTTATCCTCTCAAAGTCGTATTAATGGACCGTGACCGATTACTGATGACGATCAGTGTACGGCAGCAGGGACAGGTAGCGAGCGCGTTTGATAGCGCGAGCCAGCTGACGCTGGTATTTTGCACGGGTACCGGTGATACGGCTTGGGACAATCTTACCGCTTTCGGTGATGTAGTTTTTCAGCGTAGCGATATCTTTATAGTCGATCTCTTGAACGCCTTCCGCGGTGAAACGGCAGAACTTGCGACGACGGAAATAACGTGCCATATGGCTAGTCTCCAGAATCTATCAATTCAATCTGCTCGGCATGCAGAACCATTTTGCTCAGGCCGTTCTTTGCCTTGTGGCAAGAGATGAACCCCTGAACGGTCACTGCGCTACCGACCGTTATACTGTGAGTAATGGCCTGGTTTTCGTGTCCGCTAATAATAACGGGCATTTGGCACCACGCCTGCCGGTGAAACCCGGCTTCCTCCTGCACAGAACGATGCTCAAGCACGAACTGGCAATGAGGAATTCCTGATGGACTGACCTTTCGAAGGGGAGCCCTGCACACGGTGCCGGACAACGCCAGACGGTTGGTCATCAGAAATTACTCTTCAGAATCCCCAGCTTCAGCATCATCTGCGGTTTCGTTAGCGAAATCATCGCGACGTTCACGACGCTCGTCTTTCGCTTTAACCATCGGAGATGCTTCGGTAACAGCGTGTTTAGTACGCATAACCATGCTGCGGATAACGGCATCGTTGAAGCGGAAGGTAGTTTCCAGCTCATCGATCACTTCCTGCGGCGCTTCAACGTTCAGCAGAACGTAGTGAGCTTTGTGCAGTTTGTTGATCGGGTAAGCCAGCTGACGGCGGCCCCAGTCTTCCAGACGGTGGATCGTGCCTTCTGCACCAGTGATGGCAGCAGTGTAGCGTTCGATCATACCCGGAACCTGTTCGCTCTGGTCAGGATGGACCATAAAAACGATTTCGTAATGACGCATCGAATTGCTCCTTACGGATTATTCAGCCTCCTGTCTGGGTCAGCCGAGGCCCGGGGAGGCAAGGAACGTGTTAAAGGTCGGCTGAAAAATTGACGCGTCATAATACTGGCGCCTGCCACTAAACTCAAGGTAATTGTACGATTATTTATCATGTCGCCATTAATACATATCCAGCAGCATTTTGACGCTGATGCAAATGGAGACAATGACAATCATGGGTCGGATAACTTTCTTGCCGCGCGTTAGTACGACCGTCGCGCCAAGACGTGCGCCGAGGGACTGCCCGGCAAACATCACCAGCCCCAGTGACCAGATCATTTTACCGCCAAAAATGAAGAACAATATCGAGGCGATGTTGGACGCCAGGTTAATAAAATTCGAGTGAATTTGCGCCTTATCGATGCTGTATCCCCACAGCAGGATATAGCTGAGGGTATAAAAGGAGCCAGCCCCGGCACCGAGAAAGCCGTCATAAAAGCCAATGCATCCCCCGCCGATCAACGAGAAGAGAAACAGGGATACCTGCTGCTTTCTTTTCGGTTCGCTGAGATTTGGCGCAAAAATAAAGTAGATAGCGACCGCGATAATCAGGATCGGGAGCAGTTTCTTCAGCAGCTCCGGTTCAATGAACTGGATAAGCGTCGTTCCCATCGCAGAACCGATAAAGGCAGATAAAAACACATACTTGTGCTCCTGCACGTTGATATGCCCCCGGCGTAAAAAATAAATCCCGGAGGTCAGCGAGCTGCCCAGTGCCTGAATTTTATTGGTTGCCAGCGCATTCGCCGGGGGTAAACCAGAAATTAACAGTGCGCCAATCGAGAGAAAACCACCGCCGCCCGACACCACGTTAATAAAGCCTGCCACCAGCGCGACCATAAACATAATCACAAAGTAGCTGAAATCCATGAATGAAGTATCCATAAGTTTTTGCCTTATTATCATAAAGTTATATTAATTATCCGGCTCACTATAAACGGCGTACTCACCCGATTAAATTGACTATTTGGTAAGTGCTTATGCGCGAAAGACAGGTATTTTTCACCGCAGCGGTACACACCAGCGGCCTGTTAATAAAAGAAAAGATGGCTATGCGGTAATTTTTTGAACAACTGCATCAGAAATGGTCGCTATCGACTGCGCCGGTAACGGTTAAAATTACATCAGAAGCTAATCACTCACAGGAGAGAGGCAACCAGAGACCGCAGTCGAGGAGGTACATATGCGAGCCCGTGTTTTGACCCTTCTGGCTATGCTTTTGCTTAGTGCAAATGCAACGGCAGCCATCAAAATTGACAATCATCAGGCCAGGAATATGGATGATGTGCAGAGCTTAGGCGTCATTTACATAAATCATAACTTCGCCACTGAAAGTGAAGCCACTCAGGCCCTGAATGAAGAGACCGATGCGCAAGGCGCAACCTACTACCACGTGATCCTCACCAGGGAACCCGGTAGTAACGGAAATATGCACGCCAGTGCAGATATTTACCGCTAGCACCAGAAATAACCAACGAGAACATTGCCGCAGTTTAATTTGCCCCCTTCACAGGGGGCTTTTTTTGCAACAAAGTCCCACAGCCAGATCAATAACATCCCCTGAATGATTGGGCTCCAGGACTTAGTCGTTACTTCTGTCCGTAATAGGCGTTTGGACCGTGCTTACGCATGAAATGCTTATTCATCAGATAACTGTCTATGGGGCTAAGAGCCGGATTAATACCACGCGCAATCCATGCCATTTTTGCCACTTCCTCCATCACCACGGCGTTATGTACCGCATCGTGAGCATCCTTGCCCCAGGCAAACGGGCCATGCTGGTACACCACTACGCCAGGCGTATGCAAAGGTTCCACCTCCCCCAGCGTTTCGACAATCACCTTGCCGGTATTTAGCTCATACTCGCCCTGAACTTCAGCTTCAGTTAACGCCCTGGTGCAGGGAATATCGCCAAAGAAGTAATCCGCATGCGTCGTGCCGAACGAGGGAATTGCCAGACCCGCCTGCGCCCATGCCGTCGCGTGCGTTGAGTGGGTGTGCACCACGCCGCCGAGAGAAGAATAGCGGCGATACAGCTCCAGATGGGTGGCGGTATCAGAAGAAGGACGATAGCGCCCTTCCACTACGTTGCCGGCCAGATCCACAACCACCATGTCATCTACCTGCATCGTTTGGTAGTCGACGCCGCTAGGCTTAATCACCACCAGCCCGCGCTCGCGGTCAATGGCGCTGACGTTCCCCCAGGTG
Organism: Citrobacter sp. RHBSTW-01044; assembly: GCF_013781945.1. NCBI lineage: Bacteria > Pseudomonadati > Pseudomonadota > Gammaproteobacteria > Enterobacterales > Enterobacteriaceae > Citrobacter > Citrobacter sp. RHBSTW-01044. The sequence goes on from NZ_CP056180.1 coordinate 4,407,412, forward strand.
AACGTCACCAGCCCGTAGCACGGCAAATCCATATTGGACTCAAAAACCTGCTGTTTAAGTTTTTGCATTACACCGCCTCCACCAGACCTGCGCTGGCCATTCGCGCCTTCACCCAGTCGCGCGCCTTCGCGACTTCACGTGCCGGGTCGTCCGACGTTTCACTCCACATCTCAATCAGGTATGGTCCGCAGTACCCACTCTGTTTGAGCGTCGCAAAACAACGTTCGAACTCAACAACCCCTTCACCAAACGGCACATTTTTGAATACACCGGGTTTGGTATCCTTCACGTGTACGGCAACGATATGACCCATCCCAGCCTGCAGCTCCATCTGCACGTCGTTATCCCACGCCGACAAATTGCCAATATCGGGATACAACTGGAACCACGGATTGTTGAGATAGTGGGCATAACCCAGTGCCTTGCTGATCGAATTCATTAGCGGATAATCCATGATTTCCATCGCCAGCGTCACCTGCGCGCGGCTCGCCATCTCCACGCTCTCTTTCAGCCCATCGCGAAACCGACGACGCGTTTCGTTATTGGCCTGCTGGTAATAGACGTCGTAACCCGCCAGTTGAATAACGCGAATACCGATATCCTGCGCAAACTGAATGGCTTTACGCATGATCTCCAGCCCCTGTTCGCGCACCGCATCATCTTCACTGCCAAGCGGGAAACGACGATGAGCGCTCAGGCACATGGACGGTACGCGTATCCCTGTCTCGGCGATAGCGGCCACCAGCGCCAGTCGCTGCTCGCGGCGCCAGTCAAGACGCGCCAGGCGATCGTCGGTCTCATCAACTGATATTTCGACAAAATCAAAGCCCAGTTCCTTCGCCAGCTGCAAGCGTTCCAGCCAGCACTCCCCGCCGGGGAGCGCTTTTTCATAGATACCGAGCGGGACCTGTTTCGACAACATAGTCGCTCCTTATCCCCACAGTTGGGCGATGGAACGTTTGAACTGACGCGCAGCGTCTACCGGAGAGGCGGCATCGCGAATGCTGCGTCCGGCAATAAAGACGTGGATAGGGATCCCCTGGAACAGCGGCAGATCCTCCAGCGCCAGGCCGCCGGTGACGGTGACCTTAAAGCCCATATCAGAAAGGTGTTTGATGGCGCTAATATCTGCCTCTCCCCATGCCACACCCGCCGCCTGCGCGTCACGGCTGCGGTGATATACCACTTGCCCAATGCCCGCGTCACGCCACTCCTGCGCCTGCTCCCAGGTCCAGTAACCAGTCAGTTCAATCTGCACGTCGCCATTAAATTCTTTCGCCACCTCCAGCGCCCCCCTGGTGGTGTTGATATCCGCACAGCAGATGACGGTAACCCAGTCAGCATTGGCTTCGAAACACATGCGCGAGAGGATTTTACCCGCGTCGGCGATTTTGGCATCCGCCAGCACAATTTTATGCGGATAAAGCGCCTTCAGATCGCGTACGGCGCGCACCCCCTCAGCCACGCAAAGAATCGTGCCCACCTCAATGATATCGACCTCTTCGGCAATCAGACGCGTCGTTTCATAGGCGGAAGACATTGATTGGTTATCCAGCGCAACCTGCAACATAGGTAATGACATTTTGGTATCCTTTTAAACAGCCGCCGCAGTGGCGTTATCAATTAAATCCAGCACTTCCTGCGCGGTACGGCAGGCACGTAAACGGTCGAAATTGGCTTCGTCGTCAAAGAGATTCACGATCTGCATGATGCCGACTTCCTGATGTGTGTTGGCGTCTACTGCCGCCATGGTGATCAGGATATCGACCGGGTCGTTATCTTCGTGGTTAAACACCAGCGGTGTTTTCAGCGTCACCAGCGCAAAACCGGTTTTCTTAACCCCTTCCTCCGGACGGCCGTGCGGCATCGCCAGGCCGGGCGCAATCACGAAATACGGGCCGAACTGTTCGACTCCGTCGAGGATGGCCTGGTAGTAGCGTGGTTCAACCACATCAGCCTTAACCAGCAGATCCACGCTCAGCTTTACCGCTTCCTGCCAGGAGCTGGCCTCGGCCTGTAAAAGGATGGTGTTATTGTCTGCCAGCGAATCACGTAATTTCATAGGCCGCCTCCTTACTTCACGTCCTGAGGGAAATGCGCGTTGATCACTTCCAGCAGTTTTGGTCCAAAATCGGCGGGAGACAGCATGTTGCGTACGCCAACAACATATTTATTGCCCGATACGGTAATCTCACCGGCGATATGGGTAGAAGCGATGATGATATCCGCGCCGCTCAGTTCACTTTTGTATTCACCTACTGCGCAACTGTTTACCGTATGGTCAATATTTGACTGGGTTAAAAACTGATCCACCTTCATCTTCATGATCATGGAACTCCCCTGCCCATTGCCACATACAGCCAAAATACGTACGGTCATAATCGGAACTCCTTATTAAGCAGAGTGTTCTGCCAGTTGTTTTTCTGCGTCTTCCTCAGCGCGCAAGGTGCGTCCTGCGAAAAACATATAAGCCAGTGCAATCAGAATAATGACGGCCATAAACACGATGCCGATGGAGGCAAAGCCCTGCATCATCGGCGGCGCCAGAATTGACCAGTCCGCCATGCCCATCCAGGCGCTCATCCCGGTGAGCTTCACCGCCCAGACGCAGCCGAAGATTTCAATCATCCCCATCACCAGGCAAATCTTGAGCGCCGCGCGCCAGCCGCCAAAGTGGTTAGCAAACACGCCGATAGTCGCGTTCGAGAAGAACATCGGAATAAAGCCAGGGATAATCAGAATAGAAGAGCCGCAACCCACCAGGATGCCCACCGCAATCAGTTGGCCGATGGTGCCCCACATAAAGCCCCAGACCACCGCGTTGGGCGCAAAGCTATAAATCGCCGCGCAGTCGATAGCCAGCACTGCACCCGGGATCAGACGTTGAGAGATACCGTTGAACGCTTCTGAAAGCTCAGCAACGAACATACGTACGCCCTGAGTGATGATGAAAATAGCGACGGCAAACGAAAAACCGGTCTGCAGAATATAGACCGTCCAGTGGGTTTTACCCGCCATCGCCTGAACCACATCAATGCCGAAAGAGAGCAGGATCGCGCCGAAGAAGAGGGTCATAACAATCGCGGTAGAAACGATGTTGTCATGGAAGATATTCAGCCAGCCCGGCAGCTTCAGATCTTCAACACTCTCCTCTTTCTTACCCAGATAAGGCGCGACTTTGTAGGCAATCCATGAAGCGAACTGCTGCTGGTGACCGATGGAGAAACCGCAGCCGTCGGTCACTTCCTGCGTCGGCTTGTACATCATATTGGAGGTAATACCCCAGTAGAGGGACACCAGCACCGCGGTGCAGATGATGGTGGTCCACATCGGGTAACCGAAGATGAAGAGAGAGACGGCAATCAAGCCCGCCTGCTGGAACATAATGTGGCCGGTCAGCATGATGGTGCGAATGCCGGTAATACGCCGTAGCAGTACGTAACAAATATTCAGCGCCAGCGCCAACAGCACAGCATAACCCACCCAACTATAGGCATCGCCCATACGTTCGATGGTTGCCATCATGGAGGCATAGGTATCGGAAATCGCACCATTGATACCGTAAACTTCGGACATCTTCGCCACCACCGGTTTAAACGTGCTGGTCAGAATGCCCGATCCCGCTTGCAGCAACATAAAACCGATAATCGTTTTGATCGTGCCTTTGATAATAACGCTGACGCTTTTACGCAGCAGGATGTAACCAAGACAGGTCACAATACCCAACAGCAAGGGCGCGTTGGTCATAACCTGATTAAAAAAGACGGTAAAGATGTTGTAGAGGATCTCCATAACGATCTCCAGTAGACGAAGTTGCTGAACATTCATTACAGATGCCCAGGATGTTGTGCCCTCACTCTAATTTTCAAAAGTAATCACAACAAGATTGAATTTGATTAAATGTGATGCAGTACGCAAATAATTCACACACTTGTAGAGTGGCTTTACTTCTAATTCATCGCTTCCAAAATAAACTCTATTAAAACAATAAAATATAAAACAAACACTCAAGTAAACCATCCTGTCACGCTGTGATTCGCTCACATTTCCCCGCTGAACACCAAAAATCAACGCATTGCCTTCTTGAAAAAATGATGTCAATATCAATCAAAACAAATCACAAATTGACTTAATCTGAATAAATATGAAGGTAAATGCGATGAGTAAAGTAAAAAGCATCACGCGTGAATCATGGATCCTGAGCACATTCCCGGAGTGGGGAAGTTGGCTGAATGAAGAGATCGAACAGGAGCAGGTCGCCCCGGGCACATTCGCTATGTGGTGGCTTGGCTGTACCGGCATCTGGCTGAAGTCGGAAGGCGGGACGAACATCTGCGTCGATTTCTGGTGCGGAACGGGTAAACAGAGTCACGGCAACCCGCTAATGAAAACTGGCCACCAGATGCAGCGCATGGCTGGGGTGAAGAAACTGCAGCCAAACCTGCGCACCACGCCGTTTGTTCTTGATCCGTTTGCAATTCGACAGATCGATGCGGTGCTGGCGACACACGATCATAACGATCACATCGACGTGAATGTCGCGGCCGCCGTCATGCAAAACTGCGCCGATGACGTGCCATTTATCGGGCCGCAAACCTGTGTGGATCTGTGGATCGGTTGGGGTGTGCCAAAAGAGCGCTGCATCGTGGTAAAACCAGGCGATGTGGTGAAAGTGAAAGATATTGAAATTCATGCGCTTGACGCGTTTGATCGTACGGCATTAATCACGCTACCTGCCGATCAAAAAGCGGCAGGTGTGCTGCCGGATGGTATGGATGCACGTGCGGTAAACTACCTGTTCAAAACACCGGGCGGAACGCTGTACCACAGCGGAGACTCGCACTACTCTAACTACTACGCAAAGCATGGCAACGAGCACCAGATCGATGTTGCGCTCGGCTCCTACGGTGAGAATCCGCGCGGGATTACGGACAAAATGACCAGCTCCGACATGCTGCGCATGGCGGAAGCGTTGAATACGAAAGTGGTGATCCCTTTCCATCATGACATCTGGTCAAACTTCCAGGCCGACCCTCAGGAGATCCGCGTACTGTGGGAGATGAAAAAAGATCGACTGAAGTATGGCTTTAAGCCGTTTATCTGGCAGGTGGGCGGTAAGTTCACCTGGCCGCTGGACAAAGACAACTTTGAATATCACTATCCGCGCGGCTTTGATGACTGCTTCACGATTGAACCGGATCTGCCGTTTAAATCCTTCTTGTGACCCTAAAAATGCCGGGCTATTCCGGCATTTTTTCCCATTTACTTTAGTATTTCCAGGCTATTTCAAATATCATCTTTTCAAATCAATTTGTATCGGAATAGCTCATGACTGAAGCACAAAGACATCAAATATTGCTGGATATGCTGGCGCAGTTGGGCTTTGTTACCGTTGAGAACGTGATTGAGCGTCTGGGGATTTCACCAGCCACAGCACGCCGGGACATCAATAAACTCGACGAAAGCGGCAAACTCAAGAAAGTCCGCAATGGCGCAGAAGCCATCACCCAGCAACGTCCGCGCTGGACACCTATGAATCTGCATCAGGCGCAGAACCACGATGAAAAAGTTCGCATTGCCAAGGCCGCATCCCAGCTTGTAAATGCGGGTGAAAGCGTGGTGATCAACTGCGGATCAACCGCCTTCCTGCTTGGTCGTGAAATGTGCGGCAAGCCAGTGCAGATCATCACCAATTATCTGCCGCTGGCGAACTATCTGATCGACCAGGAGCATGACAGCGTGATCATCATGGGAGGGCAATACAACAAAAGCCAGTCCATCACGCTTAGTCCGCAAGGCAGCGAAAATAGCCTGTATGCCGGACACTGGATGTTTACCAGCGGTAAAGGGTTGACCGCGGACGGACTGTATAAAACCGATATGCTAACCGCGATGGCTGAGCAGAAGATGCTTAACGTAGTGGGTAAACTGGTGGTGCTGGTCGATAGCAGTAAGGTCGGTGAACGCGCGGGGATGCTGTTCAGTCGCGCCGATCAAATCGATATGCTCATTACCGGCAAAAATGCTAACCCTGAGATTCTGCAACAACTTGAAGCTCAGGGCGTAAGCATCGTGCGCGTTTAAAGGTGCTGGCGAAAAAACGTTACCGTCGCAGCCAGCGCCTCTGGCGTGATACGGTGGCGTACGCCCGCTTCCCACAGGCAGGTTAAATTGTTATCCAGCCCTGCCTGAATCAGCGCCTGCTGTAAGCGGAAGGTTTCAACCGCGGGCACCACATCGTCCTCCTGTCCATGCCACAACAGCAACGGTCTGTCGGCCAGGCGTTGTAGCTGATGCGTAACGTCCCATTCGGCGAGCGGTGCGATAACGGCATCGAACTCCGCCTGCTGCTCTGGCGTCTGGACCCGTAAAGGGGGAAAAAGCGTCTGTGCAAGACGGGTAAAATAGCCCGAACCCATCAGGCTGGCTACACATTTAACCTCGGGATGGCGGGCCATAATGCCCAACGCCGTCATGCCTCCCATCGACGCCCCCGCAACAGCAAGTCTTTCATCTGATAGCCAATTTTCCGCCACCAGCGCCGCACGTAACGTCGTAAACTCCTGCATGTTTTGCTGCAATATATGCCAGAAGCGAAACATTCGCTCCTGAGCATCACCGTTGAAGCGGGCACCATGGTCGGGCGCATCGGGCATGACAACCCGGAATCCGGCCTGAGCCAGAGCAACGGCAAAATAGCTATAGACCAGACTTGAAGATGTAAACCCGTGATAGAAAATAATGCAAGGGAGTGAACACTCGCGTTTGCCAGCCGGAACGGCGTGCAGGACAGGGATACCAGCCAACTGTCGTGTTTCAATTTCGATCATTTTTCGCCTCTTTTTTTCTGGTATGCCATGCAGCAATACTTAACGCAAGCGAATGTGTTCGGCAATGATTCATAATGTTGAGAACTGGGTTACGCTTTCGCAACATTTTCATTCGAAAATCGCGTGAGAGATAACACTTCGGGAACATTCCCCTAAAGGGAAATTGATAAGGCACTACACTATGGCTATCAGGAAACGAGATAGAGTTATGCGTCGGTTTGCCTCTTTATTGCTGGTGATGCTTTTAAGCGCCTGTAGCGTGCTACAGGGAACGCCCCAACCCGCACCGCCCGTTGCCGACCACCCGCAGGAGATCCGCCGTGACCAGAGTAATGGGTTACAGCGAATAGGAACGGTCAGCGCGCTGGTAAGAGGCTCTCCGGATGATGCGCTGGCAGAGATCCGTGACAAAGCCGTCGCGGCTAAAGCTGATTACTACGTGGTTTTATTAGTGGATGAAACCATCGTGACAGGCCAATGGTATTCACAGGCTATTTTGTATCGTAAATAACATTGGGTTGGAATTTAGTCAGCTTTACATTGCTTTGCGCCGCTATGCGTTTACCTGTGCACAATAAACCAACAGCAGGAAGCTTGAGGTTTATTATCGCGATGGAATGCCCTGCCGTGTGTAGGGGTACGAATAATGGAGCTGACGATGAAACAATCACTTGCCTTATCCTCACTGCTGCTTTCTGCCGGACTGGTAGGTACTACGGCGCAGTCTGCCGAGTTCGCCAGTGCTGACTGCGTTACAGGCCTGAACGAAATTGGCCTGATATCTGTCAGTAACATTGCAGGGAATCCGCAGGATGTAGAACGAGTAATCGCGTTAAAAGCGGATGAACAGGGTGCCTCATGGTATCGGATCATTCAGATGTACGAAGACCAGCAGCCCGACAACTGGCGCGTACAGGCCATACTCTATGCTTAACAGATTGCCGGATGGCGTAAACTTTTCCGGCCTACATTCAATGTAGGCATGATAAGGCGCGCCAGCGTCGCCATCAGGCATATTATTACCGTAATCCCCCCGTTGCCCGCAGGAGCAAGTCGTTCAGCACCTGCTCGGACAATCGTAGTCCACCACGCGTATCGAGCATCATTTGGCACCAGGCCTGCGCCACTGGCGGAGAGGCATAGCGCAACATCTGCGCCCCGCAACCGAGCAGGAAAAGCTGCTGTGTAATCTCCCGTCCCAACTCCTCACTGGGTTTACGTATACGCTGCTGTAGTTGACGTACCATTCGATCGTAATGTCGGTCTTGCCCTTTTACCTCAGCAAAGGCTTCGCTGAGCATATCGTATATACCGGGTTGTTTTGTCAGCACCCGCAATACATCGAGGCACATAATGTTGCCAGAGCCCTCCCAGATACTGTTTACCGGCATCTCACGATACAGGCGCGGCAATTCACTCTCCTCGCAGTAGCCAATCCCGCCGAGCACTTCCATCGCCTCTGCAACAAACGGCATACCGGCCTTGCAAACAGAGAATTTCGCTGCTGGTGTGAACAACCTGGCCCACAGAGATTCTTTGGCATCAGCGCGACGGTCCCAGGCCCGCGCCAGTCGGAACAGTAACGCCGTCTGACCTTCCAGTTGGAGCGCCATCCGACCTAATACCTGGCGCATCATCGGTTGTTCGATCAATGGTTTGCCAAAAACCTGTCGCTGGTGCGCATGGTAAATCGCGACGGAAAAAGCACGTCGCATCATGCCATGACTGCCGAGCGCACAGTCAAAACGCGTCATCCCGCCCATTTTCAGGATATGACGTATACCTTCCCCTTCTTCACCCAATAGCCAGCCAATCGCATCGTGGAATTCAACCTCGCAGCTGGCGTTGGAGCGATTGCCTAACTTATCTTTCAGCCGCTCCAGACGGATAGCATTACGCTGCCCGTCGGGTAAAAATCGCGGTACAAAAAAGCAGGATAAGCCTCCCTTTGCCTGGGCCAGTACCAAATGGGCATCGCTTTGCGGCACGGAGAAAAACCACTTATGTCCCACCAGCCGATACGAGCCGTCTGTAAGACGTTCTGCCTGAGTGGTATTGCTCAGCACATCTGACCCCCCCTGCTTCTCGGTCATTCCCATGCCGATCAATAACCCACGCTTTTGCCCTCCGGGCAGTAAATGCGAGTCATAACGGTCGCTTAGCAGCGGCGTAAACCAGTCGTGAAAGGGGGCAGGTAACATCTGAAGTAACAACGGCGTGGCGGCAAAAGTCATGGTAACCGGACACAACGTGCCCGCTTCCACCTGCGCATGCAGCATGAAACGGGCCGCCCGGGCAACAAATGTTCCCTGCCTCGCGTCTTCTTCCCAGGCCAGATTATGTACGCGATTGGCGCACAATCCCTGCATCAGTAAATGCCAGGCAGGATGAAAACGCACATCATCCAGCCGCTGACCCTGCGAGTCGTAGCGCAACAACTCGGGTGGAAAAGCATTGGCCAGACGGCCAAGCTCGAGCGACTCGGCAGTCCCTAGCTGCTGACCAATACTGGCGAGAAGATCGCTGTCCCAGCCAGCGCCTTCACGGATAACCGCTTCACACAGCGCGCCATCGGACAGATATAAGTTGCTGTTATTGAGCGGTACAGGTTGGTTAAAAACGGTATGCGTTTGCCAGTGCATTGTGTCTCCCTCCGTCAATGGCCGTCACCTTAAGTATGGTCAGGCAGAAGGCAGCACGCATGGGACAACGGTCACAAAAAAGCCATCCCGAAGGATGGCTTGAGAGAAGAGAGAAATGAGGGAGATAGTTTAGCCGCGCTGGCGTACAGCCTCAAACAGGCAGATGCCCGTCGCAACTGAAACGTTCAGCGACGAAACGCTCCCAGCCATCGGGATGCTGATCAGTTCGTCACAGTGTTCGCGGGTCAAACGACGCATACCTTCACCCTCTGCGCCCATCACCAGCGCCAGACGTCCGGTCATTTTGCTCTGGTAGAGAGTATGGTCAGCTTCACCTGCGGTTCCGACGATCCAGATATTCTCTTCCTGCAGCATACGCATAGTGCGCGCCAGGTTGGTCACACGGATCAGCGGTACGCTTTCTGCCGCGCCGCAGGCCACTTTTTTCGCCGTTGCATTCAACTGCGCAGAACGATCCTTCGGTACGATAACAGCATGGACGCCAGCAGCATCGGCGCTACGCAGGCATGCCCCCAGGTTATGCGGATCGGTAACACCATCGAGGATCAAAAAGAACGGCTGATCGAGCGTAGCAATCAGATCCGGCAGATCGTTTTCCTGATACTGACGACCCGGCTTCACGCGAGCAATAATTCCCTGATGTACCGCACCCTCGCTTTTCTCATCCAGGAACTGGCGGTTAGCCAGCTGAATGACAACACCCTGTGCTTCCAGTGCGTGGATCAGCGGCAGCAGGCGTTTATCTTCACGACCTTTGAGAATAAAGACGTCCTGGAAGCGCTCAGGCGCACGTTCCAGCAGAGCCTGCACCGCATGGATGCCGTAAATCATTTCACTCATGAATGTACTCGTTAATAGTTTATGCGTAACGCGGGCAACGCGAGGTTGCCCGACTTACTGTTTATGGCTGTTATTGCGCGACTTTCTTTTTCGTCGCGCGTTTAGCTTTGGTGGCGGCAGCGATTTTAAGCGTTTTTGCCGATGGCTTTTTCGCTTTTTTATCGCCTTTCTTCTCAGCCGTTTTTTTATCCGCCTGAGGTTTGGCTCTGCCTTTCTTCTCGCCGCGGAAAGCGCTATCCGGCTCGAAATTTACTTTTTTGCCCATCTGACGACGCTTACCGGTATTTTTACCCGCATCGCCTTTTTTCGCTTTTTCACGCGCGGTTTTACCTTCATTGCGCGGTGCACGTTCGCTGGAGATCAAACTGAAGTCGATTTTACGCTCGTCCATGTTGACCGCTTCCACGCGAACTTCCACGCGATCGCCCAGGCGATACATTTGACCGCTGGATTCCCCCGTCAGACGCTGCCCAACCTGGTCAAAACGATAGTAGTCGTTATCCAGGGAGGAGACATGCACCAGACCGTCGATAAACAGCTCATCAAGACGGACGAAGAAACCAAACCCGGTAACGCTGGCGATCACGCCTTTGAAGACATTACCTACCTGATCCAGCATGAAGTCGCACTTCAGCCAGTCAGAGACGTCGCGTGTGGCTTCGTCAGCACGGCGCTCGGCCATCGAACAGTGTTGACCCAGCTGCAGCATCTCTTCCATCGAATAATGGTAGCCCCCCGTTTCCGTGGTGTTGCCTTTATGGCCCTGCTCCTGCGCCAGCAGATACTTAATTGCCCGGTGCAAGGAGAGATCCGGGTAACGACGGATCGGCGAGGTAAAGTGTGCATAAGATTGCAACGCAAGACCAAAGTGACCGCGGTTTTCCGGATCGTAAATCGCCTGCTTCATTGAACGCAGCAGCATAGTTTGCAGCATTTCTGCGTCAGGACGGTCAGCAATCGACTCCAGCAGTTCAGCGTAATCACGCGGCTCGGGTTTATTACCGCCGGGCAGCTCCAGCCCCAGCTCTGCCAACACCGAACGGAACGAATTAATCGCTTCGGTCGTCGGCTTATCGTGAATACGGAACAGCGCCGGCTCTTTGGCTTTCTCAACGAATCGCGCCGCTGAGATGTTCGCCATGATCATGCACTCTTCAATCAGTTTGTGCGCGTCATTACGCTGCGTCTGCTCAATACGCTCAATACGGCGTTCAGCATTGAAGATAAACTTCGCTTCTTCACTTTCAAACGAGATACCGCCACGCTCTTCACGCGCTTTATCCAGCACTTTGTAGAGGTTATGCAGCTCTTCAATGTGTTTAACCAACGGCGCGTACTGCTCACGCAGTTCCTGATCGCCCTGCAGCATGTGCCAGACCTTGGTGTAGGTCAGACGCGCATGGGAGCTCATAACCGCTTCGTAGAATTTAAAGCCTGTTAAGCGGCCTTTCGACGAAATGGTCATTTCACAGACCATACACAGCCTGTCCACCTGCGGGTTGAGCGAACACAATCCGTTAGACAGCACTTCCGGTAGCATCGGAACAACCTGCGACGGAAAGTAGACGGATGTGCCACGGCTGCGCGCTTCCTGGTCCAGCGGAGTCGGCGGGCGAACGTAATAGCTTACGTCCGCAATCGCCACCCATAAACGCCAGCCGCCGCCGCGCTTCTTCTCGCAGTAAACCGCATCATCGAAGTCACGCGCATCTTCGCCATCGATAGTGACCAGCGGCAGGGAGCGCAGATCGACACGTCCGGCTTTCGCTTCTTCCGGCACTTCCTCTTTCAGTCCGGCGACCTGTTTTTCGACCGCCTGAGGCCAGATATACGGGATTTCATGAGTACGCAGAGCCATATCAACGGCCATGCTGGTTCCCATGTTGTCGCCCAGGACTTCAACAATTTTACCCACCGCTTTAGTGCGACGCGTCGGACGCTGGGTCAGCTCAACCACGACCACAAAACCCATACGAGCACCCATCACCTCTTCCGGCGGGATCAGGATATCAAAGCTCAGGCGGCTGTCGTCAGGGACGACAAACCCAACGCCAGCGTCGGTGAAGTAGCGACCGACAATCTGGCTGGTTTTCGGTACCAGTACGCGCACAATACGCGCTTCGCGACGACCTTTACGGTCCGCTCCCAGCGGCTGTGCCAACACCTGATCGCCATGAATACAGGTTTTCATCTGCTCGCTGGACAGGTACAGGTCATCTTTGCGGCCTTCAACGCGCAGAAAGCCGTAGCCATCACGGTGGCCAATAACGGTACCTTTCAGCAGGTCAAGACGCTCCGGCAGCGCATAGCACTGACGACGAGTGAAGACCAGTTGCCCGTCACGCTCCATGGCGCGCAGGCGGCGACGCAACGCTTCTTGCTGCTCTTCACCTTCAATGTTGAGTTCAGCGGCCAGCTCATCGCGGTTGGCCGGTTTTTCACGTTTAGTTAAATGTTCGAGGATAAATTCCCGGCTCGGGATAGGATTCGCGTATTTTTCTGCTTCGCGTTCCTGGAAAGGATCTTGTGACATCGAGGTTCCTCCATTGTCAGCTCTGATGAAGATTTTCGTCACTCCACCAGCAATAATTTATAAAGCGGTTGATTCTCTTCAACCAAATCAGCAAGTGTGTAGTTGTCCAGTTCCGTGAGAAAACTTTGCACTGCCTTAGAAAGCGCCTGTTTAAGTCGACAGGCTGGGGTAATGTGGCAAAACTCGCTGCTACAATTGACCAACGATAGTGGTTCCAGCTCGCGAACCACATCACCAATACCAATATCCTTAGCTGGTTTACCCAGGCGGATACCGCCATTTTTTCCTCGAATAGCAGTAACGAAGCCCGCACGGCTAAGTTGATTGATTATTTTGACCATATGATTACGGGACACGCCGTAGACTTCTGTCACCTCAGAAATACTGGTCATACGTCCTTCGGGAAGTGACGCCATGTAGATTAGCGCACGTAATCCGTAATCGGTGAAACTTGTTAACTGCACATCAACCTCAGGAAAAGGGATAAAACGGATAAACCTGGTGGTATTAATTACATTGATGATAAACCAGCCACCAGCCAGGTCGCTAATTTATTTCAGTTCAGGAAGGAAAAAAGCGAGGAACTTACGTGATTTTAAGCCGGATTATGATGCAAAGTGCCTCATCCGGCCTAAGATAATGCAAGCGCAGCGCCATTCGACGCCACGCTATAACCAGAATTATGCGTCGAACGGGTCGCGCAGGATCATGGTTTCAGTACGGTCTGGGCCAGTTGAGATAATATCAATCGGCACACCGGTCAGTTCTTCAATACGCTTGATGTAGTTCAGTGCTGCCTGCGGCAGACCGCTACGTTCCTTCACCCCGAAGGTGGATTCAGACCAGCCCGGCATGGTTTCGTAGATCGGCTCGATACCTTTCCAGTCGTCTGCAGCCAGCGGGGTAGTCGTTACTTCACGGCCATCCGGCATACGATAAGCGACACAGATTTTCACCTCTTTCAAACCGTCCAGTACGTCCAGTTTGGTCAGGCAGAAGCCAGACAGGGAGTTAATCTGTACTGCACGGCGTACCGCAACGGAGTCCAGCCAACCGGTGCGACGACGACGACCGGTGGTCGCGCCATACTCGTTACCTTGTTTGCACAGGAACTCGCCAACGTCATCAAACAGCTCGGTCGGGAACGGACCCGCGCCTACGCGTGTAGAGTAAGCTTTGATGATACCCAGAACGTAATCCACATAACGTGGACCCAGGCCGGAGCCAGTCGCCACGCCACCTGCGGTGGTGTTGGAAGACGTTACGTACGGATAGGTACCGTGGTCGATATCCAGCAGGGTACCCTGTGCGCCTTCGAACATGACGAAATCGCCACGCTTACGCGCCTGGTCCAGCAGATCGGAAACATCAACAACCATAGAGGTCAGGATGTCGGCAATCGCCATCACATCATCCAGCACTTTCTGGTAGTCAACTGCTTCAACTTTATAGAAATTCACCAGCTGGAAGTTGTGATATTCCATCACTTCTTTCAGTTTTTCAGCGAAGGTTGCTTTATCAAACAGATCGCCAACGCGCAGACCGCGACGAGCTACTTTGTCTTCATAAGCCGGACCGATGCCACGACCGGTAGTACCGATCGCTTTCTCGCCACGCGCTTTCTCACGAGCATTATCCAACGCAACGTGATAATCAAGGATCAGCGGACAAGCTTCAGACAACAGCAGGCGCTCGCGAACCGGGATGCCACGATCTTCCAGTCCTTTCATTTCTTTCATCAGCGCGGACGGAGACAGTACAACACCGTTACCGATGATGCTGATGACATTCTCGCGAAGAATACCTGATGGAATAAGATGGAGGACGGTTTTTTCACCGTTGATTACGAGAGTATGGCCTGCGTTGTGACCACCCTGGTAGCGCACAACATATTTAGCCCGTTCAGTCAGAAGATCGACGATCTTCCCTTTACCTTCGTCACCCCATTGGGTGCCCAGTACGACGACGTTGTTACCCATTTTTCAAAATCACCGTTTGCTTAAAAATGGATTCTACCACCGCTTTTTCAGATATACAGCACTTTTTGCATGCGAAAATCCGCAAAATAGGCTACTTATTGATCAGCCAATCGTTTTCCTCAACATGTAGTAGACCACAACGCCCGCAACCACAAGACCTCCACCAAAACGACGCAAAGTATTTTCGGGAAGTTGCGCCATTGCGGAAATCATTTTCTTCCACGCGCGGGGATAAAGCATAGGGCCCAGGCCTTCCAGCACCAAAACCAGCGCGAGCGCCAGCAAAATTGTTGAATTCATCCATCGTCCTTTTATAAAAAGAAAACCACCGCATCCCTGGGGATGCCGGTGGTTTTGCTGGTTTAAAACCGCTGGAACTTTATTAGCGTGTCGTAGTGCTCGGTGTCTTCATGTAGCGGAAGAAATCGCTGTCCGGGCTCATGACCATCACGTCCTGGTTGCCTTCGAAGCTCTTCTCGTAAGCACGCAGGCTACGGATGAAGGCGTAGAAGTCAGGATCCTGGCTGAACGCATCGGCAAACAGTTTAGCGGCTTCTGCATCGCCTTCACCGCGCATGATGCGGCCCTGACGCTCAGATTCTGCCAGCGTTTTAGTCACTTCATAATCCGCCGTGGCACGCAGTTTTTCCGCTTCTTCCTGACCTTGTGAACGATGGCGACGCGCTACCGCTTCACGCTCAGCGCGCATACGGTTGTAGATAGCCTCAGACACTTCAGCAGGCAGGTTGATTTGCTTGATACGCACGTCAACCACTTCGATGCCCAATGCCGCCATACTGTTCGGGTTGATGACCGGTACTTTACCGTTTGTTTCAGCCTGAACACGCTCAGCAGCTTCGGCAATCGCGCTATCTGCCGCCGGAGTCGCGACTTCATCTTCCGTGCCAGCAGAACCGGAGTTCAGCGCATCACGAACTTCCAGCGTCAGACGACCGCGGGAATCGGTAACGATGTCTTTCACGTCCAGACGACCAATTTCAGAACGCAGACGGTCAGAGAACTTACGTTTCAGCAGGACTTCTGCCTGAGAAACATCGCCACCGCCCGTTGCCAGGTAGTAACGGCTAAAGTCACTGATGCGCCACTTAATGTAGGAGTCAACGATCAGGTCTTTCTTCTCTTTGGTAACAAAGCGATCGGCCTGGTTGTCCATGGTCTGAATACGCGCATCCAGCATCTTCACAGATTCAATAAACGGAATCTTGAAGTGCAGGCCTGGTGCAACAACCAGCGGCTTGTTTTCATCGTCACGCAGAACTTTACCAAAGCGCAGAGTAATCCCGCGCTCGCCTTCTTTGACCACAAAGACAGACATGAACAGAACTACCAGAACGATGATGATAATCGCAATAACTGACTTACGCATCGTTATTCCCCCTGACGCTGGTAGTCGTTACGCTGCGCGTTCACGCGGCGTTGGTCCATAATATCGCCCTGACTGGTGGACGAGGTATTGCTTGCTCCAGTGCCGGACGTCGTTGCTGGCGGCAGACGCAGCAGGTTTGAACTGCTGTCACTCTTTGCTGCTGGCGCACTACCGCCTTTCAGCATTTGATCCAGCGGCAGAACCATCAGATTGCTGCCCTTATCGTTAACCAGGACTTTGCGGGTATTGCTCAGCACTTTTTCCATGGTTTCGATATACAGACGCTCGCGAGTAATTTGCGGTGCGGCTTTATATTCCGGCAGAATTTTTGCGAAACGAGCCACTTCACCCTGTGCTTCCAGGATGGTTCGCGTTTTGTAAGCACGCGCTTCTTCCAGAATACGCTGCGCCTGACCGTTAGCACGTGGCTGAACTTCGTTGGTGTACGCTTCTGCTTCACGGATGTACTGCTGCTCGTTTTCACGTGCTGCAATGGCATCGTCAAACGCGGCTTTTACTTCTTCCGGCGGACGTGCTGCCTGGAAGTTGACGTCCAGCAGGGTGATACCCATGTTGTACGGACGGATCGTTTCTTCCAGTTCACGCTGGGTATCGCTACGAATAACGGTACGCCCTTCGGTCAGGATACGGTCCATGGTGTATTTACCGATAACCCCACGCAGGGCGCTGTCGGTTGCCTGACGCAGACTGTCATCCGCGCTGGTTACGCTAAACAGGTAACGCTGCGGATCGGTCACGCGGTACTGCACGTTCATTTCAACGCGTACGACGTTTTCGTCAGAGGTCAGCATCACGCCGGATGCGGCAAGTTCACGCACGGCTTCCACGTTGACCGGGGTCACTTCGTCGACAAAGGTCGGTTTCCAGTTCAGACCCGGTTCAACCAAATGGCTGAATTTACCGAAGCGTGTCACCACGCCGCGTTCCGCTTCTTTAATGGTGTAGAAACCGCTGGCCGCCCAGATAATGACGATAGCTGCCGCTGCGATAGTAAAAACTCGACCACCCAATTGCGGACGCGGGCCTTGCGATGAGCTACCGCCGCCAGAACCAGCACCTTTACCGCCACCCAGACCACCGAGCTTTTTACTCAGTTTGCGGAAGATATCATCCAGATCGGGAGGTCCCTGATCGCGACCACCTTTGTTTCCATTTCCCTCAGGGTTGCCGCCAGGTTTGCTGCTTCCCCACGGGTCGCGGTCTTGTCCGTTATTACCGGGCTGATTCCACGCCATTTTTGTGCTCCATATTTGTTATGCGATGCTATACCTGCGTATTTTGCGCTGCCGATGCGTTGGCTACGCCCTTTAATCTCAGTCACATAGTTGACTATGCTCCTGAAGATTTCAGGACTTGCCACCTTCATGCTGCACAAAACCCACAAGGTATAGAGGCGAAAAAATCTTCAGGCCATATCCGTCAGGTCAGACAATATAGTCTTCCAGTGCCGGTTCTTGTTTACAGAGGCGACGCCAGTCTACGATCGGCATACGAACCTGCAGACCTACGCTGCCGTCCTCCTCCATCCACTCTCTTTCTATTGCCTGAAGTTGGTAAAACCGGCTTCTCAGACGCCCTTCCTGCGGCGGCAAACGCAACGTATGCTGCGCCACCTCACCGGAAAGTCGCTCAGTCAAAGCCTGAAAAAGCTGTGGTATACCTATTCCCGTTTGCGCTGAAACCCAAACGCGAATGGGTTTATTCTCTTCATCTCTGTCGATACGTGGTTCAAAATCATCCAGCATATCGATTTTATTCATCACCAGCAGAGTCGGGATCTCATGCGCATCGATCTCTTCGAGCACCGTGTCGACGGCCTCGATGTTTTCCTGCACACGAAAATCTGCAGCATCAATAACATGCAGCAGCAATGTCGCCTGACGCGTTTCCTGCAGGGTGGCTTTAAACGCCGCCACCAGGTCGTGCGGCAAATGACGGATAAACCCTACGGTATCCGCCAGCACGGTTTCACCGACGTCCGCTACGTCTATACGGCGCAGCGTTGGGTCCAGGGTCGCAAACAGCTGATCCGCTGCGTAAACCCGGGCTTCGGTGATCTGGTTGAACAGGGTGGATTTTCCGGCGTTGGTATATCCCACCAGTGATACGGTTGGGACATCCGCTTTCTTGCGCGACTGTCGCCCCTGCTCACGTTGCTTTTCAACTTTTTCCAGGCGCGACTGTATTTGCAAAATGCGATTACGCAGCAAACGACGGTCGGTTTCGAGCTGGGTTTCACCCGGACCGCGCAAACCAATCCCGCCCTTTTGCCTTTCAAGGTGGGTCCAGCCACGGACCAGACGAGTAGCCATATGGCGCAACTGCGCCAGCTCAACCTGCAACTTACCCTCATGGGTGCGCGCACGCTGGGCAAAAATATCTAAAATAAGACCTGTCCTGTCGATAACAAGACACTGGCACAACTGTTCCAGGTTACGTTCCTGGGCGGGGCTTAGAGCATGATCAAAAATCACCACCGCAGCGCCAGTCGCTTTTACGGCTTCCGCAATTTCGATTGCCTTACCTTCACCAACAAAATACTTCGGGTGCGGTGCTTTACGGCTCCCGGTAATCACCTGCATTGCTTCGACACCGGCGGAAGAAACCAGAGATTCAAACTCCTGGAGGTCTTCCATATCTTTGTCTTGCGAAAAATAGATGTGTACCAGTACCGCCTGCTCACCGGCATCATAACGGTCAAACAAGCGTCAACCCCTTAATATATATCAACGGGGAACGCAGGATCGCTGGCTCCCCGTGTGTAAAACAGCTAACAACCTTATTCGGTTTCTTCGCTGTCCTGTTGCGCAGATGAACCTTGCGCGTTGCTACCGTGATGGTAGTTGCTGCCAGTGCCGCCGGTGGCATTATTGCTGTGATGAGAAACCGGGCGAGACGGGACAACAGTAGAAATCGCGTGCTTATAAACCATCTGGCTGACCGTGTTTTTCAACAGGATCACGAACTGATCAAAAGACTCGATTTGACCTTGCAGCTTAATACCATTCACCAAATAAATAGAAACTGGAACACGTTCCCGACGCAGTGCGTTCAGGAACGGATCTTGTAAAGATTGCCCCTTAGCCATTCTCTCTTTTCCTTATATGCTTATTTGTACTTTGAACCTTTCGATTCTGAAAAATTGCGCACGATACGTTTCAATTGTACACATTCAGTTCGCGATAGCACCAACAACCTGTAATACTTCGTTTCGCGCCTGGTCAGGCTTTTCACTGTCAAGCCAGTGCACCCCTTCCCAACCACGCAACCAGGTTACCTGTCGCTTCGCCAACTGCCTCGTGGCGCAAACACCTCTATAAACCATTTCATCGTATGAAATTTCGCCTTCAATGTATGACCACATCTGGCGATACCCTACACAACGAATGGAAGGCAAATCCGTATGCAAATCTCCACGGGCAAATAGCGCCCGGACTTCTGCTTCAAAACCTGAAGCCAACATCTGATGAAAACGCTGCTCAATTCGCTGATGGAGCAGTTCACGGCTCGCCGGGGCGATAGCAAACTGATGCACCTGATACGGCAAAGCATCTCCTGACGTTTGCGTCAGCTCCGTTAAAGTTTTACCCGAAATGAAAAAAACTTCCAGTGCCCGGGAAAGTCTTTGCGGATCATTTGGATGAATACGCGCCGCAGCCACCGGATCTATTTCCTGAAGCTGTCGGTGTAACGCGTCCCACCCATGCTCTGCCGCCTGCTGCTCAATTCTGGCCCTGACTTCCGGATCTGCCGACGGTAACGGCGACAGCCCTTCAAGCAAGGCTTTGAAATATAACATTGTGCCGCCCACCAGCAGCGGAATACGCCCCGCGGCGGTGATATCAGCCATCTCGGCTAACGCATCGCGGCGAAAATCCGCAGCAGAGTACGCCTGGGACGGATCGCGGATATCCAGCAACCGGTGCGGCGCGGCCTGTAATTCATCTGCATCAGGCTTGGCTGTACCGATATCCATCCCCTTGTAAATAAGGGCGGAATCAACGCTTATCAACTCTACAGGCAAAACTTTACGGAATTCAATTGCCAGTGCCGTTTTACCGGAGGCCGTCGGCCCCATCAAAAAAATCGCCTTTGGCAGGCTCGCCTTAAGGGTATCACTCATGTTTCAGGGCATTCATTACCGAATGTAAATCAACAGGTTGTAACAAACCACCCGGCGGCGCCTTCACGAGTTGTGGGCAAAGCCGCTCAACATCCGCTAACAGCGTAATCGCCTGAGCCATGCTCCACTGCGGATGCTCGCTAATCAGATTACGTGCAATCCACTGTGCAATATTGCCCGGTTCGAATTCGGACTGCTGCGCCAGGTAGCCTATCAGTTCAGGAATCAAGATTTGTAAATTTTGTTGGCGTAAGGGTAAAGGCACCGCCCGGATGGTCACATGCTGTGCATCCAGTTGAAATTCAATACCCAACTCAGCCAGTTGGCTCTGCCCTTTTTGCAGCGCCGCTTTTTCATCAGCGGTCACTTTTAGACGTAAAGGGATCAGTAACGGCTGAGCGCAAACGACGCCCTGGTCCGGCGTTAACTGCGCCTGACGTAGCCAACGTTCCGCCACCGGCAATGCCAGCAACCGAATGTGACCATCGCATTCGAGTAATGCGCAGTCCGTACCGACAATGGTTAGCACCCGCCCAAAGCCCTGACCGTTGCCGGTCAGAGGTGCTGATGGCGTTTCAGAAACCGGCGTTTTCCGCGGCGGAACCGGCGTCTGTAGCAGTTGCTGATAAATCTCACCCTGCTGCTTTTGATATCCAGGTTGGGCATGAGGCCAGCTGGCCCCCGTCTGACGGCTACCACTACTGCCAGCGCCAGCAGATGCTGAGTAACGCGGTGTCGCAGGTTCACGCGCCGGGGCCGGTTCGGCAAAATGGTTACGCCCGGCCGCGACGCGGTTTTCTGGGATGTGCCTTGGCGCGGGCTCGTCGTCATCAGCCAACGGCAGCGGCGTTTCAAGCTGCTGTTGCAGGACGCTCAACACGCCCTGGTAAATAAAATCATGCACCAGGCGGGACTGATGAAAACGGACCTCATGTTTGGCGGGATGTACGTTAACATCCACCTGATGCGGGTCGATTTCCAGATACAACACAAAAGCGGGCTGCTGATCGGCTCCCAGCTTATCTTCACAGGCCTGACGAATAGCATGGTTGATCAACCGATCTCGCATCATCCGGCCATTCACATAGCAGTACTGGATTTCCGCCAGCGCCGCCGTTGTGTGGTTAGGATCGGCCACCCAGCCGCGCAGCGTTAAATCGCCATGCTGCCATTCAATCGCCAGCGCATGTTCCAGAAACGGCGTGCCGCAAATCGCGCCCAGTCGGCGCTCCTGCTGCCCATCCGCGGCCACTGCCCGGTACTGACGCACCACTTTGCCGTTGTGCGACAAATTAATCGTCACATCAAAACGTGCCAGCGCAATGCGGCGGATTATTTCGTCGATATGATTAAATTCAGTTTTCTCGGTGCGCATAAACTTGCGCCGCGCCGGGGTGTTGTAGAACAGATCTAACACCTCCAGCGTGGTTCCCACCGGATGCGCAGCGGGTTTAACCGTCACATCCATGTCGCGCCCTTCGGCATAGGCTTGCCAGGCTTCAGGTTGTTCTTGCGTACGCGACGTCAGGGTTAAACGAGAAACGGAGCTGATACTGGCCAGCGCTTCGCCGCGAAACCCGAGGCTCACGATGGCTTCGAGATCGTCAAGCGAGGAAATTTTACTGGTGGCATGACGCGCCAGCGCCAGCGCCAGCTCGTCTTTTTTAATCCCGCAGCCGTTGTCACGAATACGGATAAGCTTCGCGCCGCCGCGCTCAATATCAATATCAATGCGCGTCGCACCGGCATCGATACTGTTTTCCACCAGCTCCTTCACCACTGACGCAGGCCGTTCTACCACCTCGCCTGCGGCAATCTGGTTCGCCAGCTGTGGCGGTAGAACCTGAATCGGCATGGCTAATCCTTAATTTGTTAACGTGTTGCCAGGCGATACCGCACTGGCGGTTTGCGCCGGTGTGCCTTGAGGCCCGGTTTGCATCGGGTGCGCCTGGAAATAGTTACGCAATCCTTTGTAAATTGCCTCGGCCAGCTGCTGCTGGTAGTCATCACTCGCCAACAGACGCTCTTCGCTGTTGTTACTGATAAAGCCGGTTTCAACCAGCACTGACGGGATATCAGGCGAACGTAATACCCCAAGGCTGGCGTGTTCCGGACGACGCTTATGCATCGAGCCAATACGTTCTAACTGGCCGATCATGCTGGTCGCCACATCATACCCAACGCGTTGCGAATGACCGAACTGCAGATCCAACACGGCCTGGCTGAGATAAGGATCGGACTGGCTGTTTGCCAGAACATCGCCCGCCCCACCCAACAGTTCCGATTGCTTTTCGTGCTGTTCCAGCCAGCCGGCCATCTCACTGTTTGCCCGACGGTTTGACAGTACCCAGACGGAAGCACCAGTGGCATCCCGGTTTGGCGCGGCATCCGCATGAATAGAGACCAGGAAGTTGGCGTTTTGTTTACGCGCAACGTCTGAACGCCCCATCACCGAGATAAAGTAATCGCCATCACGGGTGAGTACGCCTTTAAACATCGGGTCATCATTGAGCAAACTGCGCAGTTTGCGCGCCACGGCAATCGTGACGTTTTTCTCACGTGTGCCACCGGGACCAATAGCGCCAGGATCCTGCCCGCCGTGTCCGGCATCAATGGCGATAACTACTTTTTCGCCGTTACTGGTACTGGCGCGCGCCGCAGGTCGTGTGGAGGTATTACTGTTGGTTACCATCGTGGTGCGATCGTTTTCCGCTTTAAACGGATTACGCGCAGGCTCGGCAGGGCGCGGGGCGATAACCGGCGCTTCAACACGCTTCGCAACCACTGGAGGTGGTGGAGGCGGCGGTGGCGCATCAGCTTTGATGGTAAACACGACGGTATAATTGCCGCCGTTCTGGCGTTTTACGGCTTCGGCTTTGCCGTTCTCGGTTAAATCCACAACCAGGCGCAGAGACTGCGCATCTTTTGGCGTGCCGGAACGGATAGATTTCACCAGATTATTGCCGCTAAACAGCAGCGGTAACCCCTGAATCACACCGGTTTGTTTAATATCCAACGCGACGGTTCGTTTCCCGTCCTGCGAAACTGCGTATTCAGGATCGCCAATAAAGCTCAGCGTAATCCGCGCTTGTTGATCGCCATTGGACACCTGAAGATCGGAGAGGCTGGCGGCCCCTGCCTGCGCGCACAGCAGGACCAGTGTTGCCATCAGCCAGTTTCTGATGCGATAAATCATCCCGCCACCCTTAAGGTTAATCGGCTAAACGCGCCAGCAATAAATCACCCGATGAGGAGACTGCGCTTATGCGCGCCTCTCGACCTTGCGCCTGATATTCAATGTGTATTTCGACGTCCGGGTCTGGCAGTACACCTTTACCTTGTTGCGGCCATTCCACCAGGCAGATGGCGTCATTGGCAAAATAATCGCGGATCCCCATAAATTCCAGCTCCTCTGGGTCCGCAAGTCGGTACAGATCGAAGTGATATACCATCAAATTATCGAGCGAATAGGGTTCAACCAGCGTATAGGTGGGGCTTTTTACATTTCCTTTGTGACCTAACGCCTGCAGGAATCCCCGGCTGAAAGTGGTTTTACCCGCCCCCAGGTCGCCGTACAAATAAATTACCGTCGCGCCATCACAGGCTTTGGCTACCCGCAGTCCCAGGTCTAAAGTCGCCTGCTCATCAGGTAGTGGAATTACTCGATTCATCATGATAAACGTCAATCACATCAGGGTTAACAATACGCTGTAGCGTGGTAAAGAGATCTGTCGCCAGCATGCCGCGCGTACCATAACGCGCCGCCAGCACATCCGCCGCCGCACCGTGCGCGACACATCCCGCACATGCCGCATCATACGGGGTAAGCTTCTGTCCGAGCAATGCGCCAATAATACCGGAAAGCACATCACCCATTCCGCCGCTGGCCATTCCAGCATTGCCGGTATCAATAATACCCAATTCGGCCTGTTCGGCAGCAACAACCGTACCCGCGCCTTTCAGCACGACGACGCCTCCGTACCGTTTTACCAGACGTTGTGCACAAAGTAATCGATCGTCTTCAATTTCTGCAATGGAACAGCCCAGAAGTCGCGCGGCTTCACCAGGATGCGGCGTGATCACGCGATTGTGACGTTTATCGGGGTTGATTGCCAGCAGGTTCAGCGCATCCGCATCCCAGAGCATCGGTTTGCGAAAATTCTCTACCTTTTGCAGCGCTTTTTTACCCCACTCCTGCTGACCAAGCCCTGGTCCTATCACCACAACATCCGCCCACGCCAGGCTCTCTTCCAGAGTCTGCGGCGTCAGCGCATCGACCATCAGTTCCGGTCTGGCAGTCAGAATAGGCGCAATATTTTCACTTCGGGTCAGCACTTTGACCAACCCGGCTCCTGCACGCAGCGCCGCTTCACCGGCCATGCGTATTGCGCCAGCCGTGCCGTGGTCACCACCGATGATCACCAGCCGACCGTGGGAGCCTTTGTGCGAGGTGGGTCGACGCGGCATTAACCAGTGTACAAGCTGTTGAGCATCAAACCGTTGCAGCGGCGCGTTCTGCCCCGTCAGCCAGTCGTCCAGACCGAGTGCGTTAACATGCAGGCGTCCGGTGACATCGCGCGCTTTACCGGTTAGCAGACCAGGCTTTAACGCAATATAGGTCACGGTGTGCGCAGCGTTGATAACCGCGCCCGGCGCCGCGCCCGTCTGCGCCAGCAGGCCGGATGGAATGTCTATCGCCACGACAGGAGCAGGATGGTGATTGGCACGTTCGATCAATACCGAGAGAGGCTCACGCGGCGCGTGTTTTAAGCCCGTGCCTGACAGCGCATCAATAATGACATCCACGCGATCTGGCCAATTGATATCCGCAGCATGAATGACGCCACCGGCGTTAAGCCAGGCGTCGCGCGCCTGCTGTGCTTCCTCGGGGAGCGCTTTATCACTCTCCTGCGCCAGCAACGTAATATCAAGCCCCTGAGCTTTGGCAAGCCTTGCCACCACGTAACCATCACCACCGTTGTTGCCATGACCACATAGCACCAGCCAGTGCTTAGCGTTTGGATATGTCTCGCGGGTGACCTGAAACGCCGCCTCTCCCGCCCGTTGCATCAGCTCGTACAACGTCAGTCCTAAACTGTCTGCCGCCTCTCGCTCCATCCGCCTGATGTCATCGGCGTGCCAAATGGAGTGTGGTATACTTGCGGGGTTTTTCTTCATTGTATGGTCCGTCATGTCAGAGCCCCTCGATCTCAATCAGTTAGCGCAAAATATTAAGCAGTGGGGGCTGGAGCTTGGCTTTCAGCAGGTCGGTATTGCCGATACCGACCTCAGCGAAGCGGAGCCCAAACTGCAGGCCTGGCTGGATAAACACTATCACGGCGAGATGGACTGGATGGCCCGTCACGGCATGATGCGCGCCCGACCTCACGAATTATTACCCGGTACGCTACGTGTCATCAGCGTACGTATGAACTATCTTCCTGCCAATGCGGCCTTTGCCAGCACGTTGAAAAACCCCTCTCTGGGTTACGTCAGCCGTTACGCGCTTGGGCGCGACTACCATAAACTGCTGCGTAACCGCTTAAAAAAGCTGGGGGAGAGAATTCAACAGCACTGCGTTTCGCTGAATTTTAGACCTTTTGTCGATTCTGCGCCCATTCTTGAGCGTCCATTAGCGGAAAAAGCCGGGCTTGGCTGGACAGGTAAGCACTCACTTATCCTCAATCGCGCAGCCGGTTCATTTTTCTTTCTCGGGGAATTACTGATCGATTTGCCCCTGCCGGTCGACAACCCAGTAAAAGAAGGATGCGGGAAATGCGTCGCCTGTATGACCATCTGTCCCACCGGAGCCATCGTTGAACCCTACACGGTAGATGCGCGCCGCTGTATCTCTTATCTCACTATCGAACTGGAAGGTGCGATCCCGGAAGAATTTCGTCCCCTGTTGGGGAATCGAATTTACGGCTGCGATGATTGCCAGCTCATTTGCCCGTGGAACCGTTACTCGCAGTTGACGACAGAGGATGACTTCAACCCACGCAAACAACTTCATGCTCCAGAGTTAATAGAGCTGTTTAGCTGGAGCGAAGCGTGGTTTTTAAAAGTCACGGAGGGGTCTGCTATTCGTCGTATTGGTCACCTGCGCTGGCTGCGAAATATCGCTGTTGCGCTGGGTAATGCCCCATGGGATGAAGCCGTTATTCACGCGCTGGAAAGTCGCAGAGGTGAGCACCCACTTCTCGACGAACACATAGAGTGGGCGGTTGCTCAGCAAATCGAGAAGCGAAATGCCTGCGTAGTTGAAGTGCAGTTACCGAAGAAACAACGTTTGGTCAGGGTCATTGAAAAGGGTCTGCCGCGTGACGCTTAAGTCATCCACAGCTTGTGTATAAAAATAAAAACACATTGATATTCAAGAGGGAAAAAATCGTCAAGTGATCGCATTAACAATTTGAAATGATAATTAATTCAATATTTTCAAAGAGTTAAAGTGATACTATTCACCCGACTAAGTTTTTTGCATTCCAGGAATAATACCCGAACCTGTGGATAAGTCTGTTTACAAGAGTATGTCAATGACGAAACAAAACGTCCCCAACGTATTTATTCGTTGTGGATATTTTTATTGGGGTAAGAATTTGGAGCGGGAAACGAGACTCGAACTCGCGACCCCGACCTTGGCAAGGTCGTGCTCTACCAACTGAGCTATTCCCGCTTGGGTGTGTCTGTGCTTTGTAGACAAAAGCACTTTCAAATTTTGGAGCGGGAAACGAGACTCGAACTCGCGACCCCGACCTTGGCAAGGTCGTGCTCTACCAACTGAGCTATTCCCGCTTGGGTGTGTCTGTGCTTTGTAGACAAAAGCACTTTCAAATTTTGGAGCGGGAAACGAGACTCGAACTCGCGACCCCGACCTTGGCAAGGTCGTGCTCTACCAACTGAGCTATTCCCGCAAATTTGTACTGCTTTTGCTGCTGCCGTAACGTGTAATTCTCTGTCGTTACGGGAGGCGCATTATACGAGAAATCCGTTTAGCTGCAACCCCCCTAAAAGCGATTTTTTCGTTTTTCTGTTTAAGTGCTGAATTTATCGGCAAGTCGTCTAATTTAGCGACAATCCAGCCTCAGTGCAAGCGCGCAGGAACGATATTCGCAGGCCGGGTAAGCCGCAGCGCCGTCCGGCCATCCACAAAATCAAAGCTTAATAAAATGTTCGCGATAGTAAGCAAGCTCAGCAACAGATTCACGAATATCGTCCATCGCCTGATGCGTTCCCTGCTTGGTGAAGCCAGCAAGAATTTCCGGCTTCCAACGACGCGCCAGCTCTTTCAACGTACTGACGTCAAGATAGCGATAATGGAAATACGCCTCCAGCTCCGGCATGTATTTAAACAGGAAACGACGATCCTGACCGATGCTGTTGCCGCAGATAGGTGATTTCCCTTCTGGAACCCACTCTTTCAAAAAAGCCAGCGTAGCCAGTTCAGCTTCACGATCCCCCATGGTGCTCGCCTTCACGCGATCCACTAGCCCACTACCGGTATGCGTACGTACGTTCCAGTCATCCATTAATGCCAGCTGTTCGTCGGACTGGTGCACCGCAATTGTCGGTCCTTCAGCCAGAATATTCAGGTTGGCATCCGTCACCAGCGTGGCTATCTCAATTATGCGATCGCGCTCGGGATCCAGACCTGTCATCTCCAGATCGATCCAAATCAGGTTGTTTTCATTGGCACTCATGCTATTTTCCACCCTTCAGCGTCACATTCAGTGTGACTATATTCATCTAAAATTGCGTGTATCATAAATGTTTTGCCCATTATGGGCGACCAGGAGTCAGTCCGATTGAGTAAGAATAAACTCTCCAAAGGCCAACAGCGCCGTGTGAACGCCAATCACCAGCGTCGTCTGAAAACGTCCACGGAGAAGCCAGACTACGACGACAACCTGTTTGGCGAAACCGCTGAAGGCATCGTTATCAGCCGTTTTGGTATGCATGCCGACGTGGAATCTGCTGACGGTGAGATTCACCGCTGCAACATCCGCCGTACAATTCGCTCGCTGGTTACCGGCGATCGCGTTGTCTGGCGCCCGGGAAAAGCAGCAGCAGAAGGCGTGAATGTCAAAGGCATCGTTGAGGCGGTACACGAGCGTACCTCGGTACTGACACGTCCCGACTTTTACGACGGGGTAAAACCCATTGCCGCCAACATCAACCAGATCGTTATTGTCTCAGCCATCTTACCCGAGCTGTCACTCAATATTATCGACCGGTATCTGGTAGCCTGTGAAACGCTACACGTTGAACCGATTATCGTCTTGAATAAGATCGATCTGCTGGATGACGAAGGCATGGCCTTTGTTAACGAACAGATGGATATTTATCGCCACATTGGCTATCGCGTGTTGATGGTATCAAGCCGCACGAAAGACGGTCTGAAACCGCTTGAAGAAGCATTAACCGATCGCATCAGCATTTTTGCCGGTCAGTCGGGCGTTGGTAAATCTAGCCTGCTCAATAATCTTCTCGGTCTGCAGGAAGAGATCCTGACCAACGATGTCTCCGACAACTCCGGCCTTGGACAGCACACCACCACTGCCTCTCGCCTGTATCATTTCCCGCACGGTGGCGACGTTATCGACTCCCCTGGCGTACGTGAGTTCGGGTTGTGGCATCTGGAGCCGGAACAAATCACACATGGTTTTGTCGAATTCCATGACTACCTGGGCCACTGCAAATACCGCGACTGCAAGCATGATACCGATCCAGGCTGCGCTATCCGTGAGGCCGTAGAAAAAGGGGCAATAGCCGAAACTCGGTTTGAAAATTATCACCGCATCCTGGAAAGCATGGCGCAGGTAAAAACACGTAAAAACTTTTCTGATACAGACAACTGACAACTAAGCTAAGCATCGCTAGAATCGTCCCCCTTTTTTCAGGATCCGGCCCGTATGCCGGATCGGGAACAAATTATGGCCTGGAGGCTACCTTGTTAAACTCATTTAAGCTTTCGCTACAATACATTCTGCCGAAACTATGGCTCACTCGCCTGGCGGGTTGGGGTGCGAGCAAACGAGCAGGATGGCTGACTAAACTGGTTATCGATCTGTTCGTGAAATATTACAAGGTCGATATGAAAGAGGCGCAAAAGCCGGATACCGCCAGCTATCGCACCTTTAACGACTTCTTTGTTCGCCCACTGCGCGACGACGTTCGCCCGATTAACACCGATCCAAACGTACTGGTCATGCCTGCTGACGGCGTGATTAACCAGTTAGGAAACATCGAAGAAGACAAACTACTGCAGGCCAAAGGGCACAGCTATACCCTTGAAGCACTGCTGGCCGGCAACTACCAGATGGCGGACAAATTCCGCAACGGTACGTTTGTGACCACTTACTTATCTCCACGCGATTACCACCGTGTACATATGCCGTGTAACGGTATCCTGCGTGAAATGATGTACGTGCCAGGCGATCTCTTCTCTGTAAATATCCTGACTGCGCAAAACGTTCCAAACCTGTTTGCACGCAACGAACGCGTAATCTGTCTGTTTGATACCGAATTTGGCCCGATGGTGCAGATTCTGGTCGGCGCGACCATCGTCGGCAGTATTGAAACCGCATGGGCTGGCACCATTACCCCACCACGTGAAGGCGTCATCAAACGCTGGACCTGGCCGGAAGGTGAAAGCGAAGGGTCGGTGGCGCTGCTGAAAGGTCAGGAAATGGGCCGCTTTAAGCTCGGTTCCACCGTTATCAACCTGTTCGCGCCTGGCAAAGTTAACCTGGTTGAGCAGTTGCAGGACCTTTCAGTGACCAAAATCGGCCAGCCAATGGCCATCTCGACCGAGACATTCGTGACGCCAGCGGCAGAACCTGCCCCGCTTGCGAAAGAAGAGATCGAAGCAGAACACGACGCCAGCCCGCTGGTTGACGACAAAAAAGACGAAAGTTAAACATAGGAATCGCTGCTGTGCGCCTGATTATCACTTTTCTGATGGCCTGGTGCCTCAGCCTGGGGGCGTACGCTGCGACGGCCCCCGATGCCAAACAACTCACCCAGGAACTGGAGCAGGCAAAAGCGGCGAAACCTGCTCAGCCAGAAACCGTCGAGGCTCTCCAGTCCGCGCTGAATGCCCTCGAGGAGCGTAAAGGTTCTCTCGAGCGTGCCCAGCAATATCAGCAGGTTATTGATAACTTCCCCAAGCTGTCCGCAACATTACGCGCGCAGCTTAGCAACCTGCGCGACGAACCGCGCAATGTGCCAACCGGACTCACCACCGATGCGTTAAACCAGGAGATCCTCCAGGTCAGCAGCCAACTGTTGGAAAAGAGTCGTCAGGCCCAGCAGGAGCAGGATCGCGCCCGGGAAATCGCCGACTCGTTAAGCCAGCTTCCTCAACAGCAAACCGATGCCCGCCGCCAGCTAAATGAGCTTGAGCGACGTATTGGTACCGCCAACTCTAATCCCGCGCAGAATCAGGCGATGCAGGCTGAATCCGCCAAACTCAAAGCCCTGGTCGATGAACTGGAGCTGGCGCAGCTTTCCGCTAATAACCGCCAGGAGCTGGCGCGTATGCGCTCAGAGCTGGCGGAAAAACAGAGCCAGCAGCTCGATACTTACCTGCAGGCTTTGCGCAACCAGCTCAACAGTCAACGTCAGCGTGAGGCAGAGCGAGCGCTGGAAAGCACCGAACTGTTGGCGGAAAACAGCGCGGGACTGCCGGAAGGTATTGTCGACCAGTTCAAGGTTAACCGCGAACTGTCTCAGGCATTAAACCAGCAGGCGCAACGTATGGACCTGGTAGCCTCGCAACAGCGTCAAGCCGCCAGCCAAACGCTGCAGGTGCGCCAGGCATTGAATACGCTGCGAGAGCAGTCTCAGTGGCTTGGGGTCTCAAATATGCTGGGAGAAGCGCTGCGCGCGCAGGTATCCCGTTTACCGGAAATGCCCAAGCCTCAGCAGTTGGATACCGAAATGGCGCAGCTTCGCGTGCACCGTATGCGCTATGAGGATCTCCTCAACAAACAGCCGCAGTTGCGTCAGATTCATCAGGCCGATGGACAACCGCTGACCGCTGAACAGAGCAGCATTCTCAACGCCCAGTTACGCACCCAACGTGAGCTGCTGAACTCTTTGTTACAGGGTGGCGATACGCTGATCCTTGAGCTGACCAAGCTCAAAGTCTCTAATAGCCAACTGGAAGATGCGCTAAAAGAGGTCAACGAAGCAACGCACCGTTATCTGTTCTGGACGTCGGACGTTAGCCCCATCTCCCTCTCCTGGCCTGTCGACATCGTCCAGGATCTGCGGCGTCTGATCTCATTAGATACGTTTAATCAGTTGGGCAAAGCCAGCATCATGATGCTGACCAGCAAAGAAACGCTGCTCCCGCTTTTCGCGGCATTGGTGCTGGTTGGCTTTAGCCTCTCTTCGCGCAAACACTTCACCCGTTTTCTGGAGCGTTCATCTGCCCGGGTCGGGAAAGTCACCCAGGACCACTTCTGGCTGACGATACGCACGGTGTTCTGGTCGATACTCGTCGCTTCTCCGTTGCCGGTGCTGTGGGCAACGCTCGGTTACGGATTGCAGGAAGCCTGGCCTTATCCATTGGCTGTCGCTATCGGGGATGGCGTTACCGCCACGGTGCCCATGCTGTGGGCAGTAATGATTTGCGCCACCTTTGCGCGCCCCAACGGTCTGTTCATTGCCCACTTTGGCTGGCCGCGTAACCGCGTCGCGAAAGCCATGCACTATTACCTGATGAGTATCGGGCTGATTGTGCCGCTGATCATGGCGGTGATTATGTTTGATAATCTCAATGACCGGGAATTCTCCGCCTCACTGGGGCGTCTGTGCTTTATTCTGATTTGCGGTGCGCTGGCGGTCGTGACCCTGAGCCTGAAACGCGCCGGAATACCGCTGTACCTCGATAAAGAAGGCAACAGCGATAACATGGTCAACAGCATGCTGTGGAATATGCTGATGGGCGCACCGCTGATTGCCATTCTCGCTGCGGCAGTGGGCTATCTCGCCACGTCGCAAGCTTTATTGGCGCGTCTGGAAACGTCCGTAGCTATCTGGTTCTTGTTACTGGTGGTGTATCACGTTATCCGCCGCTGGATGCTGATCCAGCGCCGCCGGCTGGCGTTTGACCGCGCCAAGCATCGACGTGCCGAAATGCTGGCGCAGCGCGCACGGGGTGAAGAAGAACCAGCGCATTCCACCAGCCTTGAAGGCACGATTGATGTTGATGAAAGCGAAGTGGATCTGGATGCTATCAGCGCGCAATCGCTGCGCCTGGTGCGCTCTATCCTAATGCTTATCGCCCTGCTCTCGGTCATTGTGCTGTGGTCAGAAATTCATTCCGCTTTCGGCTTCCTGGAAAATATCTCGTTGTGGGATGTCACCTCCACGGTGCAGGGTGTGGAAAGTTTAGAGCCGATAACGCTGGGTGCAGTGCTTATCGCAATCCTGGTGTTTATCATCACTACCCAGTTAGTGCGCAACCTGCCCGCGCTGCTGGAGTTGGCGCTGCTGCAACATCTCGATTTAACCCCCGGCACCGGTTACGCCATCACCACCATCACCAAGTACCTGCTGATGCTGATTGGCGGTCTGGTGGGCTTCTCAATGATCGGTATTGAGTGGTCCAAACTGCAATGGCTGGTAGCTGCTCTCGGTGTCGGTCTGGGCTTTGGTTTGCAGGAGATCTTCGCCAACTTTATTTCCGGCCTGATTATCCTCTTTGAAAAACCAATCCGCATTGGCGACACGGTGACGATTCGCGATCTTACCGGTAGCGTGACGAAAATTAATACCCGCGCCACGACCATCAGCGACTGGGACCGCAAAGAGATCATCGTGCCCAACAAAGCCTTTATCACCGAGCAGTTTATCAACTGGTCGTTATCGGATTCGGTCACCCGTGTGGTATTAACCATCCCGGCACCGTCGGAGGCTAACAGCGAGGAGGTTACGCAGATCCTGCTTACTGCCGCACAACGCTGCTCGCTGGTTATCGATAACCCGGCGCCAGAAGTCTTCCTGGTTGACCTGCAGCAAGGGATTCAAATCTTCGAACTGCGTATTTATGCCGCTGAGATGGGGCATCGTATGCCGCTGCGCCACGAAATCCACCAGCTGATTCTGGCAGGCTTCCGCGAGCACGGTATCGATATGCCGTTCCCACCGTTCCAGATGCGTCTGGAGAGCCTCGGCGGTAAGCAAACGGGAAGAACCTTAAGTTCTGCGGGCAGAAGCAGTCGCCCGGCGGGGAGTTTGTAAGTCATGCCACAATAAGACGTGAGGTGTGCTTACACTACCCAGCGTCTTATTTACCAGCATAATTGATATCTAATGATAAAACGCCATAACCAAAAAAGCAGGAGAGTCGCCATGATAGAATATTGCCAGATACCGCGCTGTCTTCTCCATACGATCGCATAGATAAAAGGAATAAACAGAGGTAGTGTTAAGATTATGCCCACAGAACGAACATCGTCGTCCTCAATATAATCCATGACATCACAGACATTATTAATTCCCCTACCGTCAATAAACCATTCCTTGTCCTGAGTTGAAAACATAATTATCAATACAATGCTAACTATGCCCCAGATGAAATTCAATGTAAAAGACTTCCAACTCATTAGCCGCCTCGCATAATTTTAAGTATTGCATCTTTCTTTTCTATAATTCGACGACCATATTCACTATACTCACGATCCGGAAAACCGGGTTGTTCACTAATAGATTGGATAATATCCTTTTTATTTCTCATGGTTCCACGATTATATCTAGAACCAGCCAATATTATTTGTTCATCTGTCAAGTACATAGTATCAGAATCTGGATTGTCATATAAAATAAGATCGCGTAAATGGAATGCTACAACCCGAATATTAAAGTGGTTATCAAGCAAACACTGCGACAAGCGGAATTGCTGAAAATGAGTCAGTTTATCTGGGTGAATACCTATTGTTCTTGCTGCAACGCCTATCTGGATAGCAACTGAACCGACAGATGTAGCATTCGACCATTCATTGCTGCTCTTTCCCAATACTTCTTCAATTACCTGTCTAAATTGCAGAACACCAACACCTTTAAATCTCTCTGGAGTTCCGCCAACTTCTGCGACAGCAACACCTGCAAGGAGTAATTCTGGGACTCTTGCTTCATAAGCACATTGTTTTATAATAGTTCTATGGTGAATTAACCAAGCCGTTTTATAATACCAAAGATATGATTTCCCAGTCATAAAACGCCAATTGGTAGGTAGGGCATACCAACGGAAAAAATCCAACCCGTTCCAATGAGGAAAACCATATTCGTCTATCTCACAAAATGGCGGAGAGCTGATCATCATAAAAATTTAATCACCAAGGCAATGTAAACATTGACCTAACAATAGCCATGATTCTCAACCAGTAATGAGACAGACATCACAAGCATAAAAGGAAAAATCAGAAGTTATATTTTTTAAAATAAATTCATAGCAGCAATCATTTCCAATTATACAATATCACCCCAAGATGATTGTCATAATAAATATATCATAGATATACACACGAATTTCATTTTGATAAATTATAAAAATGATTTATTACGAACAAAGCCCGAACGGTATCCCTATCGGGCTTTGCGGAAATTCAATATTTATCTTTCCTTAGTCTGTCACCCACCGGGGGAGTTTCACCATACGACGGCTGTAGTTCTGATAAATCGCCATTGCCAACAGCGAGAAGAAGATCGGGCCTCCGGTCATCCACAATGCGCTGTTCCAGTCCCCAGCTTCAATCACCGGCTGGATGATGGTGAACACATTGGCAAACGTCACCACCAGCACAACCACCGATGTGGCCAGCAACGTCGCCGCTCGGGTTTTAAAGACAACAAACGGTCTTTCCAGGTCCGTACGGGCTTTAAAGAACGGAAACGCCAGCGCGAGGAACAGATACGGTAGCGTCATCGAGACGTTCGCCATCAGCGTCAGTTTGTTATAGAACGCTGAAGCCGTATCGCCGCCAAACGAAACCAGCAGGATAAACAGGCTCACCAGCAGGCACTGCAACCACATTGCCGTCGTCGGCATCCCCACGGCATTCAGTTTGGTCATCGGCGCTGGCCACAGCGCCTTCGGCGTTCCCTGAATAATCGCTTTCAGTGGCGAATAGCTGAGCGTGAAAAAAGCGCCGGTATAAGCGAGAAACATAGAAAGCCCGGTGATACGCGCGAACCACACCCCCGTCGTCATCGCGGTTTCAGGAGAAAGATGCAGCGCGTTACCTAACGCCATCCCGAGGCTTTTCATTAGGATATACGTTATATTGCCGAGGTTGACCGAGCTATTGCTTAATACTTGCTGCCAGTTGGTGCTAACGCCCCATAAAAATATGGCCAGTGAATAACCGACAGAAATGACAATCGCGGCAAAGACAATGCCTTTCGCAAAGTTCTTTTCTGGCTTTTCTGTTTTATCAACTAATCCACCCACGGCTTCTATTCCGCCGTATGCAAAAATGGCAAACACAACAAATGACAACATGGCCAGACCGGACTGATATCCCGGATTAGGTGAGGAGATGAAATTAATATCCTGCGCAAAGTGACCACCAGTTAATAACAAAATAGCGACACTCACTAACAACAGAACTAAATTAAGACACATTACGGCAATTCCGCCTACAGCCGTAATACGAGCAATCTTATTAATACCCCGGGAGGCCACGCAGGTTACCAGAATCATCCAACCGACGGCGAGCAACCCGACGACCTGCGTAGGCTCAAGCCCCGCAAAACGCCAGTGCTGCGTCATGTCTGCGCCAAATAAGAAGGTTGAAAAAGGTACCCAGACTTTCGCTGCGGTGCTTACCATCCATATCACATAGGAAGAAAACCACATAAACGTGCCGATAAACGCATAGCGTGGCCCAACGCTATTATTCATCCACGAATAGATTCCGCCCTCTTCTTTCCGATAGGCAGCCCCCATTTCCGCCATCATTAAAGCAAATGGGATAAAGAATAATAATGCAGAAAATATATACCAAGGAATCGCGCTATACCCCATTAGATAGAATGCGGAGGGGCTATTCGCAAAACCGAAAACAGACGTAAATATCATGAGGATGAGACCTATAAGGCTCATCTTTTTTATTGTTTGGGTCATTAAACCATCCCTTACTCTGGCAAGCGTTTAACAAACGCCACTCACCGGTTGGCACTGCCCTCTTTTCAGAGTTCAGCGATAGAAAAATCAACACAGAATTGATACCTGAACGATATCAAATATCCAGGAGTAAATTGTGGCTATTAGAGGGTAAATGAAAAAATATGCTACAAAGTGGCCATTTCACCGCCACTTTGTATTGAAGGAGAGTACGTTACGCGCGATCGACGGTAAATGCGATAACCTCGGCCAGGCTCTCTGCGCCCAATGCCAGCATCACAAGACGGTCAACGCCCAGCGCCACACCAGAGCAATCCGGCATACCCACTTTTAACGCTTCAAGCAGGTTAGTGTCGATAGGCTGCTGCGGCAAGCCACGCGCGGCACGTTTGCGGTTATCCTGTTCAAACCGCTGCTGCTGTTCGCGCGCGTCGGTCAATTCATGGAAACCATTCGCCAGCTCAATACCTTTGTAGTAAACCTCGAAACGTTCAGCCACGCGGTGATCTTCGGTACTGATTTGCGCCAGTGATGCCTGGCTGGCCGGGAAATGATACACAAACGTCGGTTTGTCTTTGCCAATATGCGGCTCAACGCCCATCGTAAACAGCAACTGCAGTAAGGTGTCCCGGTCTTCTTCGGTATCGGCGATATTACTGAGATCCAATTTCGCCGCCACTTCCCGCAGTTGGGTTTTATCAGCAGACAGCGGGTCTATCTCCAGATGGCGCTGGAAGGCTTGCTGGTAAGAGAGACTTTCCGCAGGTGAGCAGTCCAGCACCTGCTGGAGCAAATCATCCACTTCATTCATCAGGCGATACATATCGTAGTGCGGACGATACCACTCGAGCATGGTGAATTCAGGGTTATGATGACGCCCCATCTCTTCATTACGGAAGCTGCGGCACAGTTGATACACAGGGCCGCATCCTGCCACCAGCAGGCGCTTCATATGGTATTCCGGGCTGGTCATTAAATAGAGATTCATTCCCTGGGCGTGTCCAGGGCCGACGAAACGCGTTTCGAACGGGAACAGATGGATGTCCGTTACCGTTGCCTGACTCATACAAGGGGTCTCAACCTCAAGCACGCCACGATCGGCAAAAAAGCGGCGAATCTCCGCTATAATTGCTGCACGTTTTAACAGATTGGGGATGGACGCGCTCGGCTGCCAGGTTGCCGTTTCGCTCATGGTTGTTTCTCCGATTTAAGACAAGGGCACGAAGTCTACTCGTATCGCGTTAACGAGACAAATTTCGCGCGCCAATAATCCACACTGGCAATTGGATAAAAAAAGCGACATGGGGTGGTTTAGTAATTAAATTAATCAAATTCAATGATAATTCCCCCCTTTGACACGCTAAAAAAATCGAACACGTCAAATTTCCCGCACATCCCTGAGACTATACTATTGTACCTATAAAGGAGCAGTGGAAACGCGTTCATAACCTGTTTGAAGCCGATGAAGCATCTGATTTCAGGCAGGAATGAAATAACAACAATCTGGAGGAATGTCGTGCAAACCTTTCAAGCCGATCTTGCCATTATAGGCGCCGGTGGCGCGGGATTACGTGCTGCAATTGCTGCCGCACAAGCAAATCCCAACGCTAAAATCGCACTGATCTCAAAAGTGTACCCAATGCGCAGCCATACCGTTGCTGCCGAAGGCGGCTCTGCTGCTGTCGCGCAGGATCATGACAGCTTTGACTACCATTTTCACGATACGGTAGCAGGCGGAGACTGGCTGTGTGAGCAGGATGTCGTGGATTACTTTGTCCACCACTGCCCAACTGAAATGACGCAACTGGAACAATGGGGCTGCCCATGGAGCCGCCGTGAAGACGGTAGCGTCAACGTACGTCGCTTCGGCGGTATGAAAATCGAGCGTACCTGGTTTGCCGCGGATAAAACCGGCTTCCACATGTTGCATACGCTGTTCCAAACATCTTTGCAGTTCCCGCAGATTCAGCGCTTTGACGAACACTTCGTTCTGGATATCCTGGTTGATGATGGCCATGCTCGCGGCCTGGTTGCCATGAACATGATGGAAGGCACGCTGATGCAGATCCGTGCTAATGCTGTTGTGATGGCAACGGGCGGCGCAGGTCGTGTTTACCGTTACAACACCAACGGCGGCATCGTAACTGGCGACGGTATGGGCATGGCGCTGAGCCATGGCGTTCCGCTGCGTGATATGGAATTCGTTCAGTATCACCCGACGGGTCTGCCAGGCTCTGGTATCCTGATGACCGAAGGCTGCCGTGGTGAAGGCGGTATCCTGGTCAACAAAAACGGCTACCGTTATCTGCAAGACTACGGCATGGGTCCGGAAACCCCGCTGGGCGAACCGAAAAACAAATACATGGAACTCGGTCCGCGCGACAAAGTTTCTCAGGCTTTCTGGCACGAATGGCGTAAAGGTAACACCATTTCCACCCCGCGTGGCGATGTGGTTCACCTCGACCTGCGTCACCTCGGCGAGAAAAAACTGCTCGAACGTTTACCGTTCATCTGCGAACTGGCGAAAGCCTACGTGGGTGTCGATCCGGTTAAAGAGCCGATCCCGGTACGTCCTACCGCGCACTACACCATGGGCGGTATCGAAACCGATCAGCACTGTGAAACCCGCATTAAAGGTCTGTTCGCTGTGGGCGAATGTTCCTCTGTTGGTCTGCATGGCGCTAACCGTCTGGGTTCTAACTCCCTGGCGGAACTCGTGGTCTTCGGTCGTATGGCCGGTGAACAGGCTGCAGAACGTGCTGCAACGGCTGGCGCTGCAAACAGTGCCGCGCTCGATGCGCAGGTTGCTGGCGTTGAAAAACGTCTGAAAGATCTGGTTAACCAGGAAGGTAACGAAAACTGGTCTAAGATCCGTGACGAAATGGGCCTGTCCATGGAAGAAGGTTGCGGTATCTACCGTACACCGGAACTCATGCAGAAAACCGTTGATAAACTGGCGGAGCTGCAGGAACGCTTCAAGCGCGTCCGTATCACTGATACCTCCAGCGTCTTCAACACCGACCTGCTGTACACCATCGAACTGGGTCACGGTCTGAACGTTGCTGAATGTATGGCGCACTCTGCTCTGGCGCGTAAAGAATCCCGCGGCGCGCATCAGCGTCTGGATGAAGGCTGCACCGAGCGTGACGATGTGAACTTCCTCAAACACACCCTCGCCTTCCGCGATGCTGACGGCACGACTCGCCTGGAATACAGCGACGTGAAAATCACCACTCTGCCACCGGCTAAACGTGTTTACGGTGGCGAAGCGGAAGCAGCCGATAAGAAGGAGAAGGCGAATGGCTGAGATGAAAAACCTGAAAGTTGAGGTGGTGCGCTATAACCCGGAAACCGATACCGCGCCGCACAGTGCTTTCTACGAAGTTCCTTATGATGAAACCACGTCACTGCTGGATGCGCTGGGCTACATCAAGGATAACCTGGCACCGGACCTGAGCTACCGCTGGTCCTGCCGTATGGCGATCTGCGGCTCCTGCGGCATGATGGTCAACAATGTACCTAAACTGGCGTGCAAAACCTTCCTGCGTGATTACACCAGCGGCATGAAGGTTGAAGCGCTTGGCAACTTCCCGATTGAGCGCGATCTGGTCGTCGACATGACGCACTTTATCGAAAGCCTGGAAGCGATCAAACCGTACATCATTGGTAACCCGCGTACACCGGATCAGGGTCCAAACACCCAGACTCCGGCGCAGATGGCGAAGTATCATCAGTTCTCCGGTTGCATCAACTGTGGTCTGTGCTACGCCGCGTGCCCGCAGTTCGGCCTGAACCCAGAGTTCATTGGACCGGCTGCGATTACGCTGGCGCATCGTTACAACGAAGATAGCCGCGACCACGGTAAGAAGGAGCGTATGGCTCAGTTGAACAGCCCGAACGGCGTCTGGTCCTGTACTTTTGTGGGCTACTGCTCCGAAGTCTGCCCGAAACACGTCGATCCGGCTGCGGCCATTCAGCAGGGTAAAGTTGAAAGTTCAAAAGACTTTCTTATCGCTACCCTGAAACCACGCTAAGGAGTGCACGATGACGACTAAACGCAAACCCTATGTGCGACCAATGACGTCCACCTGGTGGAAAAAGCTGCCATTTTATCGTTTTTACATGCTGCGCGAAGGCACGGCGGTTCCGGCAGTCTGGTTCAGCATTGAACTGATTATCGGCCTGTTTGCACTCAAGCATGGTGCAGAGTCCTGGATGGGCTTTGTCGCCTTTTTGCAAAACCCGGTGGTGGTGATCCTGAATATTATCGCCCTGGCAGCAGCGCTGCTGCATACCAAAACCTGGTTTGAGCTGGCGCCAAAAGCTGCCAACATCATCGTAAAAGACGAAAAAATGGGGCCAGAGCCGATCATCAAAGGTCTCTGGGCAGTTACTGTGGTTGCGACAGTAGTAATACTGTTTGTTGCCCTGTTCTGGTAAGGAGTCCGGAATGATTAATCCAAATCCAAAACGCTCTGACGAACCCGTATTCTGGGGCCTGTTTGGTGCAGGCGGTATGTGGAGCGCAATCATTGCGCCGGTGATGATCCTGCTGGTCGGCATTATGCTGCCGCTGGGCTTTGTTCCTGATGCTTTCAGCTATGAACGCGTACTGGCATTCGCTCAGAGCTTCATCGGACGTGCGTTTCTGTTCCTGATGATCGTTCTGCCGCTGTGGTGCGGTTTACACCGTATGCACCACGCGATGCATGACCTGAAAATCCACGTGCCTGCGGGCAAATGGGTATTCTACGGACTGGCAGCTATCCTGACCGTTGTAACGGCTATTGGGATCC
This sequence comes from Citrobacter sp. RHBSTW-01044, assembly GCF_013781945.1. Taxonomy (NCBI): domain Bacteria; kingdom Pseudomonadati; phylum Pseudomonadota; class Gammaproteobacteria; order Enterobacterales; family Enterobacteriaceae; genus Citrobacter; species Citrobacter sp. RHBSTW-01044. The sequence continues at coordinate 4,448,719 of NZ_CP056180.1, forward strand.
TGACCATCTAATCGCATGCGTTAATTATCAGGCCCGCCAATGGCGGGCCTTTTTATTAGTGCAGCATCCCGGTCAACCAGCGGGAAAACTCACGCATCGCGGACGTCTCCGGACGAGATTGTAAACGCGTTATCCAGTAACTCCCCAGATCAATCTGCGTTAGAAAAGGCTGCACGATACGTTCACTACTGAGCAAATGCGTGAACATTCTTACCGGTGCAATTGCCACACCAATCCCCGCCTGCGCGGCTTCCAGCATTGAGATGGACGAGTCAAACACCACCACGTTGTGCGTCGGTGACGGAGGCGCTTCTCCGGCGGCCTGCATCCAAAGCGTCCATTCATCACGCCGATACGATCGTAATAACGGAAATTTCAGGATGTCCACAGGTGCTTTAATCTGCGAGGCCAATGTCGGTGAACACAGCGGAGACATCAGCGCGCTACACAAATATTGCGCATCGGTATCGTGCCAGGCTCCTCCTCCGTAGCGAATAGTATAATCCAGCCCTTCGGCGGCGGGATCCACACGGTTATTGTGGGTGGAAATATGCAAATCAATATGTGGACAGTGGCGCTTAAAGTCGCTCAGCAGAGGGAAAAGACAACCGACCGCAAAGGTCCCCACCACGCCAATTTTTAGTTTTTCCTGAGTCTGTTTAGTGGCAAAACGATCCAGAATCCCCGCCATACGATCGAAAGAGTCATTAAGTACAGGTAACAGACTTTCCCCTTCAGTCGTCAACATTAACCCTCGAGAACCACGCACAAAAAGCTGACAATTCAGCTGTTGCTCTAGCGCTTTCACATGCTGGCTTATTGCAGAATGCGTCACGTTGAGCTCAATCGCAGCGCGGGTAAAGCTGAGATGTCTGGCCGCTGCTTCAAAAGCCCGCAGCGAGTTAAGGGGGATATAGCTACGCGTCATTATCTGGCCTGTTAGAAAAACTTATATCTGCTGCTAAATTTAACCGTTTGTCAACACGGTGCAAATCAAACACACTGATTACGTCTGACGGGCCCGGACACCCTTTCGCTTTTAATTACGGAACTGATTTCATGATGAAAAAATCGATATGCTGCGCGCTGCTGCTGACAGCTTCGTTCTCCACGTTTGCCGCCGCAAAAACAGAACAACAAATTGCCGATATCGTTAACCGCACCATCACACCGCTGATGCAGGAGCAGGCTATTCCGGGTATGGCCGTTGCGATTATCTATCAGGGGAAACCTTATTACTTTACCTGGGGTAAAGCCGATATCGCCAATAACCGTCCAGTCACTCAACAAACGCTGTTTGAACTCGGATCGGTCAGTAAAACGTTCAACGGCGTGCTGGGCGGCGATGCTATCGCCCGCGGCGAAATTAAGCTCAGCGATCCGGTCACGCATTACTGGCCTGAACTGACTGGTAAGCAGTGGCAGGGTATCAGCCTGCTGCACTTAGCCACCTACACGGCAGGCGGCCTGCCGCTTCAGGTTCCGGACGACGTTACGGATAAAGCCGCGTTACTACGCTTTTATCAAAACTGGCAGCCGCAATGGGCCCCAGGCGCTAAACGTCTTTATGCTAACTCCAGCATTGGTCTGTTTGGCGCCCTGGCGGTGAACCCCTCAGGCATGAGCTACGAAGAGGCGATGACCAAACGCGTCCTGCGCCCCTTAAAACTGGCGCATACCTGGATTACGGTTCCGCAGAGCGAACAAAAAGATTATGCCTGGGGTTATCGCGAAGGAAAGCCAGTGCATGTATCCCCTGGGCAACTTGATGCCGAAGCCTACGGGGTGAAATCGAGCGTTATCGATATGACCCGTTGGGTTCAGGCCAACATGGACGCCAGCCAGGTTCAGGAGAAAACGCTCCAGCAGGGCATCGAGCTTGCGCAGTCACGTTACTGGCGTATTGGCGATATGTACCAGGGCCTGGGCTGGGAGATGCTGAACTGGCCGGTGAAGGCCGACTCGATAATTAGCGGTAGCGACAGCAAAGTGGCCCTGGCAGCGCTTCCTGCCGTTGAGGTAAACCCGCCCGCGCCTGCCGTGAAAGCCTCATGGGTGCATAAAACGGGCTCCACTGGCGGATTCGGCAGCTACGTTGCTTTCGTTCCAGAAAAAAACCTTGGCATCGTGATGCTGGCAAACAAGAGCTACCCAAACCCTGTTCGCGTCGAAGCCGCCTGGCGCATTCTTGAAAAACTGCAGTAACGGACAAGGAGGCCCTGGATATTGGGCTTCCTTTCTTTCTCTTTTTTTCCTGCTGTCATCTACACTTAACAAAAATCCAGCAAGGAAAATCCCATGCGCATTCTGCCCGTCGTTGCTGCAGTTACGGCTGCATTTCTGGTTGTCGCTTGCAGCACCCCAACACCACCGAAAGGTATTACCGTAGTAAATAACTTTGATGCCACACGCTATCTGGGCACCTGGTATGAAATTGCGCGTTTCGACCATCGATTCGAGCGCGGACTGGAAAAAGTGACTGCTACCTACAGCCTGCGCGACGACGGCGGTATCAATGTTATTAACAAGGGCTATAACCCGGACAGAGGAATGTGGCAGAAAACGGAGGGGAAAGCCTACTTCACTGGCGACCCAAACCGCGCTGCGCTCAAGGTCTCGTTTTTTGGCCCCTTCTATGGCGGGTATAACGTGATTGCCCTCGACAGGGAATATCGTCACGCGCTGGTTTGCGGGCCGGATCGCGACTACCTGTGGATCCTTTCACGGACCCCTACTATTTCAGATGAAATGAAACAGCAAATGCTGGCCATCGCGACCCGGGAAGGGTTTGAGGTGAATAAGCTGATTTGGGTAAAACAGCCTGGTGCTTAGTGGGTGCTCAGCTTGAGGCCAATAATACCGGCCACAATCAGCCCGAGGCTCAGTAACCGCGCCGGGCTGGCAGATTCACCCAGCAGCAGAATCCCTGTAATGGCCGCGCCGACTGCGCCGATACCAGTCCATACTGCATAGGCGGTTCCTACAGGCAACGTACGCATTGCCCAGGAGAGCATGGCGATACTGACGATCATTGCCACAATAGTGATAATGCTTGGCGTCAAACGCGTAAAACCGTGGGTATATTTCAGGCCAATCGCCCAGACAACTTCGAGCAGACCTGCAATTAATAAAACGATCCAGGACATATCAGGCTCCAGAACAATGGGGCCGTCCCCGGTGAAAGAAGCGTTTGCAGGTCGTCCTGCAAAGCTGATGTGTGAAATGGCATTTTTGCCCGAGAGAAAATGAATTTCAACCTTTTTATTCGCTGCCCGTTAAAAGCAAGAATTAAGCATAATTAGCGGCGTAGTTCCCGCATTTGGCACTCATCGGAGTTCTCTATGATGAAGGGCTTTCTGAATCCGGAAAGTCGATTGCCTCTCTTCTGAATGCGAAAAGGTTATGCTTAAAATTTTAGTGATTGATCGGTGCCACTTTACCCGTACAGGGATTGAGGCCTTGCTTAATCATTCTGGCAGGTTCAGCTCCTCATTTCTTGTGTCAGGGATCAATAATCTCCTGTTAGCAAAAGAGCATATTTTGCAGTGGAAGCCGCATCTGGTGATCGCGGATTTATACAGTTTTATTAGCGAGACGCATACCAGTCCGCCAATTAAACCCTTTTTCATGAGCTGCGGCGTCATCCCGCTGATTTTACTGCAATCAGTTGAAAGACAGCACGCCTCAATTGCTTCCTCTCAATCCGTCGCCCATTCGGTCTTAACCAAGCACACCACGTTGAACGCGCTCTCACACACGATTCAGGAGGCGCTACAGCTTCGTCCCACGTTAGAAATAGCCGAAAACGCGACTCCGCTGCTTACGCCGCAGGAGGAGAAAGTATTGTCGATGTGGATGGATGGTGTGAGTAACAATGCGATAGCCGCCGCACTCAGCATTCATGGCAAGACGGTCTACACCTATAAACGGAATATCCGCATGAAACTGCACATGGGGAACCGCTTCTCGCCGTTTCTCTCACTCCCCGGGAAGGGGAATTAACGGTACGACGTGACGTCGTACCGTTCATGATTATTGTTGAGCTTTTGTCGCTGCACCAGAGATTGCGCTACCGCCCTCAGAGATATCCTGCCCAACACCTTTCGTGGTATTGCACGCAGTCAACACTGAAGAAAGAACCAACACAGAAAAGATCGCAGCAATTGTCTTTTTAACCATAACGTCTTCCTTTTCTAGCCAATATTGTTTGTGTATAGCTCATTAATAATAGACAAGATCCGCAAGTGTGATGGATAAACAACCGTTTTTAAGACTATGAGAGAGTGTTAGCTGGCGGCGTGAGAGATTGAATTGCCAAGATGTTTGATGTCTTCACCGAAGCCGCGCGCGGTATTACACCCCGCCAGGAGAGTGCTGGTGAAAAGGATGAGCATTACAAGACTGAGAAGACGTTTCATCATTCCTGCCCTGGAAAAAGTATGGCGCAGCAACCTGCGCCATAAGATCAAATAGATATCTTATTTTACGCGAGAAACGTATTCGCCGGAGCGAGTATCCACTTTGATCACTTCACCGATCTGTACGAACAGCGGAACTTTAACGACTGCGCCAGTAGACAGAGTAGCCGGTTTGCCGCCAGTACCAGCGGTATCGCCTTTCAGACCTGGGTCAGTTTCAACGACTTCCAGCTCAACGAAGTTTGGCGGAGTCACGGAGATCGGCTGACCGTTCCACAGGGTCACGATGCATTCAGCCTGGTCCAGCAGCCATTTAGCGTTATCGCCTACCGCTTTCTCGTCTGCAGCCAGCTGTTCGAAAGTGGTGTTATTCATAAAGTGCCAGAACTCACCGTCGCTATACAGGAAGGTCAGGTTCATGTCGGCTACGTCTGCGCCTTCAGCGGAATCGGTAGACTTGAAGGTTTTCTCTACGCGAGTACCGGTCAGCAGGCGACGCAGCTTAACGCGCGCAAATGCCTGGCCTTTACCTGGTTTAACGAATTCGCTGGCTTCAACCGCATAAGGTTCGCCGTCCAACATGATTTTAAGACCAGCACGAAAATCGTTGCTATAGTACGTTGCCATAAGGCCCTCTGAAAATTGTTAACTGGTAGCTAAGCCACAAAATGGCGCATATTGTAACCCTAAATACCCCATCCAGAGAAGATTGGTTATCGCAACTTGCCGATGTTGTGACCGATCCTGATGAACTTCTGCATCTTTTGAATATAGACGCAGATGAAAAACTGTTGGCCGGACGCGACGCGAGACGACTTTTCGCCCTGCGCGTACCGCGCGCCTTTATTGCTCGTATGGAAAAAGGCAATCCGGACGATCCGCTTTTGCGTCAGGTACTTACTTCCCAGGAAGAGTTTGTTGCTGCACCTGGCTACTCGACCGATCCGCTGGAAGAACAGCACAGCGTGGTCCCCGGTTTGCTGCATAAATATCGCAATCGGGCGCTGTTGTTGGTTAAAGGCGGTTGCGCGGTAAATTGTCGCTATTGCTTCCGCCGACACTTCCCGTATGCCGAAAACCAGGGCAATAAGCGCAACTGGCAGGTCGCCCTGGACTACATTAGCGCGCATCCTGAGCTGGATGAGATTATCTTCTCCGGTGGTGATCCGCTAATGGCCAAGGACCATGAACTGGACTGGTTACTCACGCAACTGGAAGCCATCCCGCACATTAAGCGTCTGCGCATTCACAGCCGTTTGCCGATTGTGATCCCCGCGCGCATTACTGAAGGACTGGTCCAGCGCTTTGCGCGCTCCTCCCTGCAGGTTCTGCTGGTCAACCACATTAACCACGCCAATGAGGTCGATGAGGCGTTTCACCAGGCGATGGTCCGACTGCGTACCGCTGGCGTCACCCTACTCAACCAAAGCGTTTTGCTGCGTGGCGTGAACGATAACGCACAAACGCTGGCGAACCTGAGCAACGCCCTGTTTGATGCGGGGGTGATGCCCTATTACCTGCACGTACTGGACAAAGTGCAAGGTGCCGCCCACTTTATGGTCAGCGACGATGAGGCACGTCACATTATGCGTGAACTGCTGACGTTGGTTTCCGGCTATATGGTCCCCAAACTGGCGCGTGAAATTGGCGGTGAGCCAAGTAAAACGCCATTGGATCTGCAACTACGCCAACAATAACCATTATTGAGTGTCCGATTCCGGACACTCACCACGATTACTTATTATTTAAATCCTCACAAGTGGAGCCACGCTTTTAATCTGTGCTATTTTAATTAGCGCTATAAAATCATTAATTCATAATTTGTATCATTAGAACCAAATTCATAATATTAATAAATATATGGTTAGGGAGAACCTTTTATGGTTATAAGTATTAAGGGCATTAATACCGGTGTTATTCGTCAAAATAATGAATTTATTGCTTTAGCATTAAAGATAAAAGAACCAAGGAATAAAACGTCGTTATTTTTTCTTTCTCCGCTTGGGCTAAGAGATCTGCTGATCGCCCTGGAAAGCAGGCTATCCGCCAAACATCAGCTTAGCGAAGACGAGCATGCGCAATATGAGAAGGAATGCGATAAAGTCAGCAAAAAGATGCACGAAAATATTCCTTTGATTCAGGAAGATGAGCTAAAAAATGCCGACATTAATCGTCGCATAAATTCGCTGATGTTAGTGGATGACAAAGGCGAAAACTTAACATTTTCTCTGACACTGCATGATGGACAAACGTGTGAATTACTGGTTAATGAACTACAGATTCGGGTGCTGGTCCATGCTGTTATTCATGCAATAAATAATGCTGGCATGCGGGAATTAGCGCTACGAATTACATCGCTGCTGGATTTCCTGCCGCTGTACGATGTTGATTGCCAAGAAAACGACAATCTGGAATACGACTCTTATACGCACCCCGAATGGAAACAAAGCCTGTTTCATCATTATCTGGCGATTATTTACCGCTATACAGATGATCAAGGAAAAGCCCAGTTCTGTGGTTCGGTAGTAAAAACTCGCGCCCCTTCCGGCAGCAAAGAGGCCGAAGCCATTACTCGCCGTCTTCTCGATTTCAGCCCACGGCTGAAAAAGCTTGCTGGTGTACCGTGCCAAGTGTTTGTCAGAACGTTGACGGGTGATAAGGCGCAAAAGCTCAATCAGGATCAGTGCCTGCGCGCGCTGCATCATTTACGCGCTCAGTCTGTTCATAACGCTCAAAATGCCTGATGTTTCTGCGCTTATCAGGCCGACGAATTTGTATCGTAGGCCTGATAAGACGTTGTAGCGTCGCCATCAGGCATCAACAGCATTTATCAATTTGGGCACTTATAAACCTGCCCAGTCATTTCACTGGCAGTAGGAACAAAGCTGGACAGCATTCCCTGTGATGGGCTGCTGACGCCATAAATCACGTTACCACCCATTGCCGCAGCCTGGTTACGCAGATCGTTTGCTGCGCCACGCATAGAGCCACCCTCTTCGCCGTGCTGGCCAGAAAGCCAGTTGCTTTGCGTACCGGTTGCAGTGCCAATCAGTTGACACTCTGCGCCAGGCTTCTCTTCGACGAAGCGTACGCTTTGCCCGGCTGAACTCAGTTCGTTGCTGGAGCTACAACCCGCCATCAGTAGCGCGGCACCAACGATCCCTGCTAAATATTTCACGTGCATGTCATTCCCCATAATCAATGAGCTGGACGTTATGTCCGTAGCTGAATCATATACTAAAAAGATGACCAAAAGAAAAACCCCCGGACATTTCTGCCCGAGGGTTTCTCATTTTTCGCGAGATACGTATTTAATCAAATAATTCAAGTTGCAGGCAGGCGGCAGGTTCATGAATCCCCCAGTGCTTACATGAGTAAGTGACTGGGGTAAACGAACGCAGCCAATGAACCTGCGGCTTGAAGTATGAAGATTAAATTACATCATGCCGCCCATTCCACCCATGCCGCCCATACCACCAGCAGCACCTAAGTCAGGCGCATCGCCTTTCGGCAGGTCAGTAACCATGCACTCGGTGGTGATCATCAGACCCGCAACAGAAGCCGCGTACTGCAGAGCTGAACGCGTTACTTTGGTTGGATCCAGGATACCCATGTCGATCATGTTACCGTATTCTTCAGTTGCAGCGTTGTAACCGTAGTTACCGTCACCCGCTTTCACGGTGTTAGCCACTACAGACGGCTCTTCGCCGCAGTTCAGTACGATTTGACGCAGCGGAGATTCCATTGCGCGCAGCGCAACTTTAATACCTACGTTCTGGTCTTCGTTCTGACCTTTCAGACCGGCAATTTTAGACGCTACGCGAATCAGCGCAACACCACCACCAGCAACCACGCCTTCTTCTACCGCAGCACGGGTCGCGTGCAGGGCATCTTCAACACGGGCTTTCTTCTCTTTCATTTCAACTTCAGTCGCAGCACCAACTTTGATAACCGCAACGCCGCCTGCCAGTTTCGCTACGCGCTCCTGCAGTTTTTCACGGTCGTAGTCGGAAGTGGCTTCTTCGATCTGCTGACGAATCTGAGTCACGCGACCCTGGATTGCAGCTTCGTCACCCACGCCATCAATGATGGTGGTGGTGTCTTTGTTGATAACAACGCGTTTCGCCTGACCCAGATCTTCCAGAGTTGCTTTTTCCAGCTCCATACCGATCTCTTCAGAGATAACGGTACCACCGGTTAGGGTAGCGATATCCTGCAGCATCGCTTTACGACGGTCGCCGAAGCCAGGCGCTTTAACCGCCGCGACTTTCACGATACCGCGCATGGTGTTAACAACCAGAGTTGCCAGCGCTTCGCCTTCAACATCTTCAGCGATGATCAGCAGTGGTTTACCCGCTTTGGCTACTGCTTCCAGCACCGGCAGCATTTCGCGGATGTTGGAGATTTTCTTGTCAGCCAGCAGGATGAACGGGCTTTCCAGTTCTACTGCGCCAGTTTCCGGCTTGTTGATGAAGTAAGGAGACAGGTAACCACGGTCGAACTGCATACCTTCAACCACGTCCAGTTCGTCCTGCAGACCGGTACCGTCTTCAACGGTGATCACGCCTTCTTTACCGACTTTGTCCATCGCTTCAGCGATCAGTTTACCTACGGTTTCGTCGGAGTTAGCGGAGATAGTACCAACCTGAGCAATCGCTTTAGAGTCAGAGCACGGTACGGACAGTGCTTTCAGTTCTTCAACGGCAGCAGCGACAGCTTTGTCGATACCACGTTTCAGATCCATCGGGTTCATGCCCGCAGCAACGGCTTTCAGACCTTCAGTGATGATGGACTGCGCCAGTACGGTTGCGGTGGTGGTACCGTCGCCTGCAGCGTCGTTCGCTTTAGAGGCAACTTCTTTCACCATCTGCGCCCCCATGTTTTCGAACTTGTCTTCCAGTTCGATTTCACGGGCTACGGAAACACCATCTTTAGTGATGGTCGGTGCACCGAAAGATTTATCCAGAACTACGTTACGGCCTTTTGGACCGAGGGTAACTTTCACTGCATCTGCCAGTACGTTTACGCCGCGCAGCATTTTCACACGAGCGTCGTTACCGAATTTTACGTCTTTAGCTGCCATTTTCTCTTTCCCTTAAATTCGTATGTTCAGTGTCGTTCGCGGATTAGGCTTCAACAATTGCCAGGATGTCACTTTCAGACATGATCAACACTTCTTCATTGTCGATCTTCTCAGATTTAACACCGTAGCCATCGTTGAAAATAACGATATCGCCGACTTTAACGTCCAGCGGCTGTACGGTACCGTTGTCCAGGATGCGGCCCTTACCGACAGCGATGATTTCGCCACGAGTTGACTTACCTGCTGCAGAACCGGTCAGTACGATGCCGCCAGCAGATTTAGATTCAACTTCTTTACGTTTGACGATCACACGATCATGTAACGGACGAATACTCATTGATAGCTCTCCTTTGAGAAAGTCTTTATCAGTTATGGGTGACGCCGGCCCGTGAACGGTTTCCCGGCTAGTGACCAGAGAAATGGGGATGGGGCTTTGTACCTTCAAGGGGGCAAGCGAAAAAAAATTTATATCAGCAGAAAATTCCGGCAAAACGCCGACGCGCATCACATTTTATAACGATTTCAGTCACGTCGTCATAAGCAAATACGATTGTGATACCATCAAAAATCTGCGCTGTAGCCCGGTCAATGGGCATAACCGGATAACAACTTATGAGCGGACTGAAACAAGAGCTGGGACTGGCTCAGGGCATTGGCCTGTTGTCGACATCATTGCTAGGTACAGGCGTTTTCGCCGTCCCTGCGCTAGCCGCGCTGGTGGCTGGCAACAACAGCCTGTGGGCCTGGCCGGTGCTGATTGTTTTAGTCTTTCCCGTGGCGATTGTCTTTGCCGTACTGGGTCGTCATTTTCCCAGCGCGGGTGGCGTGGCGCATTTTGTTGGTATGGCCTTTGGCTCACGCCTGGAGCGCGTCACCGGATGGCTATTTTTGTCGGTGATTCCCGTCGGCTTGCCTGCGGCATTACATATTGCCGCCGGATTTGGTCAGGCGATGTTTGGCTGGCATGACGAACAGCTTCTGTTGGCAGAGCTCGGTACGCTGGCATTGGTTTGGTATATCGGCTCCCACGGTGCCAGCTCTAGCGCTAATCTGCAAACGGTCATTGCCGGATTGATTGTTGCCCTCATTGTCGCCATCTGGTGGGCAGGCGATGTGAAACCTGGCGAAATCCCCTTCCCTGCGATAACCGAGATTGAGCTCCCCGGACTGTTCGCCGCGCTGTCGGTGATGTTCTGGTGTTTTGTTGGCCTTGAAGCGTTTGCCCATCTGGCATCTGAATTCAAAAACCCGGAGCGGGATTTCCCGCGCGCGCTGATGATCGGCCTGCTGCTTGCGGGCTCTGTTTATTGGGCATGCACCGTCGTCGTGCTTCATTTTGGCGCCTACGGTGAGCAAATGGCGGCGGCGGCCTCACTGCCAGAGATCGTCGTGCAGTTATTTGGCGTACAGGCACTGTGGGTCGCCTGCATCATTGGTTATCTGGCCTGTTTTGCCAGTCTCAACATTTATATTCAAAGTTTCGCCCGGCTGGTCTGGTCGCAAGCGCAATATAAGCCGGAGAGCCATCTGGCGCGTCTGTCTCCCCGTCACCTTCCACGCAATGCGCTAAACGCCGTATTGGGCTGCTGCGTGATCAGTACGTTGTGCATCTATATGCTGAAAATCAATCTCGATGCGTTAATCGTCTATGCTAACGGCATCTTTATTATGATTTATTTGCTGTGCATGCTGGCGGGATGTCGATTACTGAAAGGGCAGTATCGCATGCTGGCGGTCATTGGCGGTCTACTGTGTCTGCTGCTGTTGGCAATGGTTGGCTGGAAGAGCCTGTATGCGCTGATTATGCTGGCAGGGCTGTGGCTGTTTTTACCCCGCAGGCCGGATAAAGCGACGTTGACGCCGTCATCCGGCAGATAAGCATTTTGCCGGATGGTGCTCACGCTTATCCGGCCCGCATACTGATGCTTAATCCCGAGGATCGTCTTTATGATCAATACGGTTGCGATCGTCGTCTTTGCGCTGAAATTCGCCATCAAAGGTCTCACCGCCACCGGTTCCGGCGCTAAAACCACCGCCCGGCATACGCGAAAAACGCAAATGCGGCAGCAGTTTCATCGTCAGATGTTTTTGCACCGGGGGTAATAAAAGAAGAAGACCGAGGAAATCGGTGAAAAAGCCGGGCAGTACCAACAGCAGACCAGCAATGATCAGCGACACGCTCTTGATCATTTCTGCAGCCGGACTTTCACCAGCCGCCATTTTTTGTTGCATCAGTAAAAAGTTTTTAAATCCCTGGTTACGAACCAGAGACATACCGATAACCGACGTAAAAATAACCAAAATCAGCGTCATCAGGACACCCAGGACATGGGCAACCTGAATAAAAATAGATATCTCTATGTAAACATAGAGAAAAATGGCAAGTAATGGTATCCAGCGCAAAGGGTTCTCCTGTCAATAACAGTCGTTTTTTTCAACGCCTGCCCGATGAATTATGTGACTCGCATCAATTAGATGTTGAGGTGGTTAGCAAAATTTCAAGTCGCTTGTACACTTATTTTTAGTATTAATCCTAAAGGGGTGATCCATTTCACAGAATAATAAATAAGGGGTAAATTCCACGCTTTAAGTGATCCAGATTACGGTAGAAATCCTGAACCAGCATATGATCTCGAGTATCAGACCGATGCAGGGGATAATCGTCGGTCGAGAAACAATCGAAATCACATATATCCTGTGTGTTTAGTCAAATCATTGGCAGCTTGAAAAAGAAGGTTCACATGTTAAACAACATTCGTATCGAAGAAGACTTGTTGGGTACCAGGGAAGTTCCAGCGGACGCCTACTACGGTGTTCACACTCTGAGAGCGATTGAAAACTTCTACATTAGCAACAACAAAATCAGCGACATTCCTGAATTTGTTCGCGGTATGGTAATGGTTAAAAAGGCAGCGGCAATGGCCAACAAAGAGCTGCAAACCATTCCTAAGAGTGTGGCAAATGCCATCATCGCGGCGTGTGATGAAGTCCTGAATAACGGAAAATGCATGGATCAATTCCCGGTAGATGTTTACCAGGGTGGTGCGGGTACCTCCGTCAACATGAACACCAACGAAGTGCTGGCCAATATCGGTCTGGAACTGATGGGTCACCAGAAAGGTGAATATCAGTACCTGAACCCGAACGACCACGTTAACAAATGTCAGTCTACCAACGACGCTTACCCAACTGGCTTCCGTATCGCGGTATACGCATCCATCATCAAACTGATCGATGCCCTGAACCAACTGCGTGAAGGCTTCGAACAAAAAGCTGTTGAATTCCAGGACATCCTGAAAATGGGCCGTACCCAGCTGCAGGATGCTGTACCGATGACCCTCGGTCAGGAATTCCATGCTTTCAGCGTACTGTTGAAAGAAGAAGTGAAAAACATTAGTCGTACCGCTGAGCTGCTGCTGGAAGTTAACCTCGGTGCAACTGCAATCGGTACGGGTCTGAACACGCCGAAAGAATACTCCCCGCTGGCAGTACAGAAACTAGCTGAAGTCACTGGCTTCGCCTGTGTTCCGGCAGAAGACCTGATTGAAGCAACTTCTGACTGCGGCGCATACGTTATGGTTCACGGCGCACTGAAACGTCTGGCTGTTAAGATGTCCAAAATCTGTAACGACCTGCGTTTGCTCTCCTCTGGCCCACGTGCTGGTCTGAACGAGATCAACCTGCCGGAACTGCAGGCTGGTTCTTCTATCATGCCAGCAAAAGTGAACCCAGTTGTTCCAGAAGTCGTAAACCAGGTTTGCTTTAAAGTCATCGGTAACGACATCACCGTTACTATGGCATCTGAAGCTGGTCAGCTGCAGTTGAACGTAATGGAGCCGGTCATTGGCCAGGCAATGTTTGAATCCATTCACATTCTGAGCAATGCTTGCTACAACCTGCTGGAAAAATGCGTTAGTGGTATCACTGCTAACAAAGAAGTCTGTGAAGCGTTTGTATTCAACTCCATCGGCATCGTTACTTACCTCAACCCGTTCATCGGTCACCACAACGGCGACATCGTCGGTAAAATTTGTGCCGAAACCGGTAAGAGCGTACGTGAAGTTGTCCTGGAACGCGGTCTGTTGACCGAGTCTGAACTGGACGATATCTTCTCTGCACAGAACCTGATGCACCCTGCTTATAAAGCAAAACGTTATACTGATGAAAGCGAACAGTAATCGTGTAGGGTAGTACCGGAGAAGGCACGTCATGATGACGTGCCTTTTTTCTTACTCGAAGTTACTTAAAAACAACAATTTAATATCAACTTGTTAAACAACAAGGAAGGCTAATATGATAGTTTTAGAACTTATCATCGTTTTGCTGGCAATCTTTTTAGGTGCCAGACTTGGGGGTATCGGTATTGGATTTGCAGGTGGGCTGGGTGTTCTGGTTCTTGCCGCTATTGGCGTAAAACCGGGTAATATTCCGTTCGATGTTATTTCCATTATCATGGCGGTTATCGCTGCCATCTCTGCCATGCAGATTGCCGGTGGTCTGGACTATCTGGTTCATCAAACTGAAAAACTGCTGCGTAAAAACCCGAAATACATCACGATCCTTGCACCAATCGTGACCTATTTCCTGACTATCTTTGCCGGTACCGGCAACATCTCTCTGGCAACTCTGCCGGTTATCGCTGAAGTCGCGAAGGAACAAGGTATCAAACCTTGCCGTCCGCTCTCTACCGCAGTAGTTTCTGCACAGATTGCGATTACGGCGTCGCCAATCTCCGCAGCCGTGGTTTACATGTCTTCCGTAATGGAAGGTCATGGCATCAGCTACATTCACCTGCTGTCCGTGGTCATTCCGTCCACTCTGCTGGCCGTTCTGGTGATGTCCTTCCTGGTAACAATGCTGTTCAACTCCAAACTGTCTGACGACCCGATTTATCGTAAGCGTCTGGAAGAAGGTTTGGTTGAACTGCGTGGTGAAAGACAAGTTGAAATCAAAGCTGGCGCGAAAACCTCCGTTTGGTTGTTCCTGCTGGGCGTGATTTGCGTAGTTGTATACGCCATCATCAACAGCCCAAGCCTCGGCCTGGTTGCTAAACCGCTGATGAACACCACCAACGCAATCCTGATCATCATGCTGAGCGTCGCGACGCTGACTACGATCGTCTGCCGCGTTGAAACTGACTCCATCCTGAACTCCAGCACCTTTAAAGCGGGTATGAGCGCCTGTATTTGTATCCTGGGTGTTGCATGGCTGGGTGATACCTTCGTATCTCACAACATTGACTGGATCAAAGATACTGCAGGTAGCGTAATTCAGGGTCATCCGTGGTTGCTGGCTGTCATCTTCTTCTTTGCTTCTGCGCTGCTGTACTCTCAGGCTGCAACCGCTAAAGCACTGATGCCGATGGCTCTGGCTCTGAACGTTTCCCCACTGACTGCTGTTGCGTCTTTCGCAGCTGTTTCTGGCCTGTTCATTCTGCCAACCTACCCAACTCTGGTTGCGGCGGTGCAGATGGATGACACCGGTACAACCCGCATCGGTAAATTCGTCTTTAACCATCCGTTCTTCATCCCGGGTACTCTGGGCGTGCTTTTGGCTGTCTGCTTCGGCTTCTTGCTGGGCAGCTTCATGCTGTAAGACTTTACTGCAGGGTGCCTTCGCGCCCTGCAGTTCCTCCTCCTCATCATCCCGCTTTAACTAACATCCTTCCCTCGTCCGTTGTATAGTGACCACTCTTTAGCTGGTTACTCTGTTCTTTCGAGGTGTTTATGCTTGATGTAAAGAGTCAGGATATTTCCATCCCCGATACCGTTGTGGTGCTCTGTACCGCCCCGGATGAAGCAACCGCCCAGGATCTGGCCGCCAAAGTGCTGGCGGAAAAGCTGGCTGCCTGCGTGACGCTGCTGCCTGGCGCGACCTCCCTCTATTATTGGGAAGGTAAGCTGGAGCAGGAATATGAAGTCCAGATGATTTTAAAAACCACCGTCACACACCAGCAAGCCCTTCTCGATTGCCTGAAGTCACATCATCCATACCAAACGCCTGAACTTCTGGTTTTACCCGTCACTCACGGAGACTTTGATTACCGCTCATGGCTCAACGCATCCTTACGCTGATCCTGCTGCTGTGCAGCACATCTACCTTTGCCGGATTATTTGACGCGCCTGGCCGCTCGCAGTTTGTTCCTGCCGATCGGGCGTTTGTTTTTGATTTTCAGCAAAACCAACACGATCTGAACCTCTCATGGCAGGTTAAAGATGGCTACTATCTGTATCGCAAACAGATAAGCATTACGCCATCTCAGGCCGATATCGCCGAGGTAAAACTACCGCCAGGCGTCTGGCATGAAGATGAGTTTTATGGCAAAAGTGAGATTTACCGTAAACAATTGACTATCCCGGTCACGGTCAATCAGGCTAAATCTGGCGCAACATTAACGGTCACATACCAGGGCTGTGCCGACGCCGGTTTTTGCTATCCGCCTGAAACTAAAACGGTGCCATTAAGTGAAGTGTCTGCCGATACCAGGGCGACACCTGCGCCAGTTCCTGCCACCGATACTTTGCAAGAGAGACCACAACCCGCAACCCAGCTTCCCTTCTCTGCGCTGTGGGCATTGCTAATCGGAATTGGCATCGCGTTTACACCTTGCGTATTGCCGATGTATCCGCTGATTTCCGGTATCGTGCTGGGCGGCAAACAACGCTTATCAACCGGACGCGCGCTGCTGCTGACGTTTATCTACGTCCAGGGAATGGCGCTCACTTATACCGCGCTGGGTCTGGTTGTTGCCGCCGCTGGATTGCAGTTCCAGGCTGCGCTACAGCATCCTTACGTCCTGATTGGCCTTGCCGTCGTCTTTACGCTGCTGGCCCTTTCAATGTTTGGCTTGTTCACGCTGCAGCTCCCTTCATCGCTGCAAACACGCCTTACATTGTTGAGTAACCGTCAGCAAGGCGGTTCCCCCGGTAGCGTCTTTGCGATGGGGGCGATTGCCGGCCTCATCTGTTCTCCTTGTACAACGGCCCCGCTAAGCGCGATTTTGCTGTATATCGCTCAGAGCGGGAACATGTGGCTGGGAGGCGGCACGCTGTATCTGTACGCGCTGGGGATGGGATTACCTCTGATGCTAATTACCGTATTCGGTAATCGTCTGTTACCTAAAAGCGGCCCATGGATGGAACATGTCAAAACCGCTTTTGGCTTTGTCATTCTGGCGCTCCCCGTCTTCTTACTCGAACGCATCATTGGCGACGACTGGGGCGTTCGCCTGTGGTCGCTGTTGGGCGTCGCATTCTTTAGCTGGGCATTTATCACCAGCCTGCAGGCAAAGCACGCCTGGATGCGCATCGGGCAGATTATCCTGTTAGCTGCAGCGCTGGTAACCGTTCGGCCATTGCAGGACTGGGCGTTCGGCGTGCCGCATGCTCAAACCCAGACACACCTTAACTTCACGCCTGTGGCTTCGGTGGATGCGCTAAATCAGGCGCTGGCACAAGCTAAAGGCAAGCCCGTGATGTTGGATCTGTATGCTGACTGGTGCGTGGCCTGTAAGGAGTTTGAGAAGTATACGTTTAGCAATCAGCAGGTTCAGCAAGCGCTAGGCGACACGGTGCTTTTGCAGGCGGATGTGACTGCAAATAATGCCCAGGATGTCGCTCTGCTGAAATATCTACAGGTTTTAGGTTTGCCGACTATTTTGTTCTTTGACGCCGAGGGGAAAGAGCATCCGGAGGCTCGGGTAACCGGCTTTATGGATGCCGCGACCTTCAGCGCACATTTGCGCGATCGCCAACCGTGAGCGACACTTGCAACAGGAAATACGGAGGAGAATACCGTGCAACGTGAAGATGTCCTGGGAGAAGCCCTGAAATTACTTGAGGTTCAAGGGATAGCCAATACCACACTGGAAATGGTGGCCGATCGTATCGATTATCCTCTTGATGAACTACAACGCTTTTGGCCCGACAAAGAGGCCATTCTGTACGATGCGTTACGTTACCTCAGCCAGCGGGTGGATATCTGGCGGCGTCAACTTTTGCTGGATGACACCCTGAGCGCTGAACAGAAATTACTGGCACGCTACACCGCGCTGTCCGAATGCGTGAGCAATAATCGCTATCCAGGCTGCCTGTTTATCGCCGCCTGTACGTTTTACCCCGATCCCGGGCATCCGATCCATCAGTTAGCCGATCAGCAAAAAAAGGCGGCACATGACTTCACCCATGAGCTGCTGACGACGCTGGAAGTTGACGACCCTGCAATGGTCGCCAAACAAATGGAACTGGTGCTGGAGGGCTGTCTGAGCCGCATGCTGGTGAATCGTAGCCATGCTGATGTCGAAACGGCACACCGCCTGGCAGAAGATATCCTGCGCTTTGCTCAGTGCCGTATGGGCGGTGCGCTGACCTAAGCAAGCATGCCCGCCAGGCCGAAATGAGTAAACAAAAACGCACCATCGCCACGGTGGTGCGAAATACTCTGTTAAACGCCCGTCCAACTCATTGCCCGACACACCAGCGGGTCCTGCCGCAGCAATTGCACCGTTAGTTACTGGAAACGTCGGAAAGGTTTGTGCACAACTTGCGGTAGTGTGCGGGAGTAATACAGGCCGCGTAACGTTTTCGTCAGCCTTTGCTCATATAGAAGGTCAGATAGGTAAATTGCCTGGAAGTTTTGTGCAAACTTCAGGCATAATCGCACAGATTGCCGCAATATTAAGCGGTTGAACATCTTTTCCCGAAATTTGATTGACTGGCAGACGTGAATACGGTTTAATGCGCCCCGTTGCCCGGATAGCTCAGTCGGTAGAGCAGGGGATTGAAAATCCCCGTGTCCTTGGTTCGATTCCGAGTCCGGGCACCACTATTCAAAGAACCCGTCCTAGAGGCGGGTTTTTGCTTTTATAGTTTCTGATACTTTCCAACCGATCATCTCTCAATATCTTTACTGCTCTACCCCTCACAAAATCCATATGTAAGATTAGTCGTGCCTGTTAACAAGCTGACATCTGGGTTCTATAAGAAGATGGGGTTTAACGTGATGGGATGTACAGAGGTCCGCGATCCTGAGCGACAGTACCTGTTACTCAATCCCGCGCACGGATAACAGGCAATGTGCTGCCGGGAGAGCCAGGTGCGCTGCGCTTCTCAGGCCTGCACACCGGTTGCAACATGATGGGCTGGATAAAATGGTACGCTGCATCCGGCAGTTTTCACTCCCTGCAGACGCAAAAAAGCCCATCCGGCAGGATGGGCTTCTTCACTTATTTGATGCCTGGCAGTTCCCTACTCTCGCATGGGGAGACCCCACACTACCATCGGCGCTACGGCGTTTCACTTCTGAGTTCGGCATGGGGTCAGGTGGGACCACCGCGCTACAGCCGCCAGGCAAATTCTGTTTATCAACACACTTTTCGCATGTCGATGTAATCTGTAATCAAGCTGAATATCGTGTCTCTTCGCCAAAACACCTTCGGCGTTGTAAGGTTAAGCCTCACGGTTCATTAGTATCGGTTAGCTCAACGTATCGCTACGCTTACACACCCGACCTATCAACGTCGTCGTCTTCAACGTTCCTTCAGGACCCTTAAAGGGTCAGGGAGAACTCATCTCGGGGCAAGTTTCGTGCTTAGATGCTTTCAGCACTTATCTCTTCCGCATTTAGCTACCGGGCAATGCCATTGGCATGACAACCCGAACACCAGTGATGCGTCCACTCCGGTCCTCTCGTACTAGGAGCAGCCCCCCTCAATTCTCCAGCGCCCACGGCAGATAGGGACCGAACTGTCTCACGACGTTCTAAACCCAGCTCGCGTACCACTTTAAATGGCGAACAGCCATACCCTTGGGACCTACTTCAGCCCCAGGATGTGATGAGCCGACATCGAGGTGCCAAACACCGCCGTCGATATGAACTCTTGGGCGGTATCAGCCTGTTATCCCCGGAGTACCTTTTATCCGTTGAGCGATGGCCCTTCCATTCAGAACCACCGGATCACTAAGACCTGCTTTCGCACCTGCTCGAGCCGTCACTCTCGCAGTCAAGCTAGCTTATGCCTTTGCACTAACCTCCTGATGTCCGACCAGGATTAGCTAACCTTCGTGCTCCTCCGTTACTCTTTAGGAGGAGACCGCCCCAGTCAAACTACCCACCAGACACTGTCCGCAACCCGGATCACGGGTCTACGTTAGAACACCAGCCATTAAAGGGTGGTATTTCAAGGTTGGCTCCATGCAGACTGGCGTCCACACTTCAAAGCCTCCCACCTATCCTACACATCAAGGACCAGTGTTCAGTGTCAAGCTATAGTAAAGGTTCACGGGGTCTTTCCGTCTTGCCGCGGGTACACTGCATCTTCACAGCGAGTTCAATTTCACTGAGTCTCGGGTGGAGACAGCCTGGCCATCATTACGCCATTCGTGCAGGTCGGAACTTACCCGACAAGGAATTTCGCTACCTTAGGACCGTTATAGTTACGGCCGCCGTTTACCGGGGCTTCGATCAAGAGCTTCTCCTTACGGATAACCCCATCAATTAACCTTCCGGCACCGGGCAGGCGTCACACCGTATACGTCCACTTTCGTGTTTGCACAGTGCTGTGTTTTTAATAAACAGTTGCAGCCAGCTGGTATCTTCGACTGATTTCAGCTCCATGAGTAAATCACTTCACCTACATATCAGCGTGCCTTCTCCCGAAGTTACGGCACCATTTTGCCTAGTTCCTTCACCCGAGTTCTCTCAAGCGCCTTGGTATTCTCTACCTGACCACCTGTGTCGGTTTGGGGTACGATTTCGTGTTACCTGATGCTTAGAGGCTTTTCCTGGAAGCAGGGCATTTGTTACTTCAGCACCGTAGTGCCTCGTCATCACACCTCAGCGTTAACAAGACTCCGGATTTACCTGGAATCTCCGCCTACATGCTTAAACCGGGACAACCGTCGCCCGGCTAACATAGCCTTCTCCGTCCCCCCTTCGCAGTAACACCAAGTACAGGAATATTAACCTGTTTCCCATCGACTACGCCTTTCGGCCTCGCCTTAGGGGTCGACTCACCCTGCCCCGATTAACGTTGGACAGGAACCCTTGGTCTTCCGGCGTGCGGGTTTTTCACCCGCATTATCGTTACTTATGTCAGCATTCGCACTTCTGATACCTCCAGCATGCCTCACAGCACACCTTCAACGGCTTACAGAACGCTCCCCTACCCAACAACACATAGTGTCGCTGCCGCAGCTTCGGTGCATGGTTTAGCCCCGTTACATCTTCCGCGCAGGCCGACTCGACCAGTGAGCTATTACGCTTTCTTTAAATGATGGCTGCTTCTAAGCCAACATCCTGGCTGTCTGTGCCTTCCCACATCGTTTCCCACTTAACCATGACTTTGGGACCTTAGCTGGCGGTCTGGGTTGTTTCCCTCTTCACGACGGACGTTAGCACCCGCCGTGTGTCTCCCGTGATAACATTCTTCGGTATTCGCAGTTTGCATCGGGTTGGTAAGTCGGGATGACCCCCTAGCCGAAACAGTGCTCTACCCCCGAAGATGAATTCACGAGGCGCTACCTAAATAGCTTTCGGGGAGAACCAGCTATCTCCCGGTTTGATTGGCCTTTCACCCCCAGCCACAAGTCATCCGCTAATTTTTCAACATTAGTCGGTTCGGTCCTCCAGTTAGTGTTACCCAACCTTCAACCTGCCCATGGCTAGATCACCGGGTTTCGGGTCTATACCCTGCAACTTAACGCCCAGTTAAGACTCGGTTTCCCTTCGGCTCCCCTATTCGGTTAACCTTGCTACAGAATATAAGTCGCTGACCCATTATACAAAAGGTACGCAGTCACCCCATAAAGAGGCTCCCACTGCTTGTACGTACACGGTTTCAGGTTCTTTTTCACTCCCCTCGCCGGGGTTCTTTTCGCCTTTCCCTCACGGTACTGGTTCACTATCGGTCAGTCAGGAGTATTTAGCCTTGGAGGATGGTCCCCCCATATTCAGACAGGATACCACGTGTCCCGCCCTACTCTTCGAGTTCACAACACATGCACTTTTGTGTACGGGACTATCACCCTGTACCGTCGGACTTTCCAGACCGTTCCACTACCACACATGCTGATTCAGACTCTGGGCTGCTCCCCGTTCGCTCGCCGCTACTGGGGGAATCTCGGTTGATTTCTTTTCCTCGGGGTACTTAGATGTTTCAGTTCCCCCGGTTCGCTTCATTACGCTATGTATTCACGTAATGATAGTGTGACGAATCACACTGGGTTTCCCCATTCGGAAATCGCCGGTTATAACGGTTCATATCACCTTACCGACGCTTATCGCAGATTAGCACGTCCTTCATCGCCTCTGACTGCCAGGGCATCCACCGTGTACGCTTAGTCGCTTAACCTCACAACCCGAAGATGTTTCGTAAAACACTTCAGTGTTGCGAAAATTTGAGAGACTCGGACACACCGCTTTTCATTTCTTATTACGGAGAAATGAAACAGTGTGTCGTTTCAATTTTCAGCTTGATCCAGATTTTTAAAGAGCAAATATCTCAAACGAGACTCGAAAGTCTGTTTTGAGATACTTCGGTCGGCGACTTTCACTCACACATACCAGCAAGTGGCGTCCCCTAGGGGATTCGAACCCCTGTTACCGCCGTGAAAGGGCGGTGTCCTGGGCCTCTAGACGAAGGGGACACTGAAGTCTCAATCGCAAGACGCCTTGCTATTTACTTTTCATCAGACAATCTGTGTGAGCACTACAAAGGTCGGTTCTTTAAGGTAAGGAGGTGATCCAACCGCAGGTTCCCCTACGGTTACCTTGTTACGACTTCACCCCAGTCATGAATCACAAAGTGGTAAGCGCCCTCCCGAAGGTTAAGCTACCTACTTCTTTTGCAACCCACTCCCATGGTGTGACGGGCGGTGTGTACAAGGCCCGGGAACGTATTCACCGTGGCATTCTGATCCACGATTACTAGCGATTCCGACTTCATGGAGTCGAGTTGCAGACTCCAATCCGGACTACGACATACTTTATGAGGTCCGCTTGCTCTCGCGAGGTCGCTTCTCTTTGTATATGCCATTGTAGCACGTGTGTAGCCCTACTCGTAAGGGCCATGATGACTTGACGTCATCCCCACCTTCCTCCAGTTTATCACTGGCAGTCTCCTTTGAGTTCCCGGCCGAACCGCTGGCAACAAAGGATAAGGGTTGCGCTCGTTGCGGGACTTAACCCAACATTTCACAACACGAGCTGACGACAGCCATGCAGCACCTGTCTCAGAGTTCCCGAAGGCACCAAAGCATCTCTGCTAAGTTCTCTGGATGTCAAGAGTAGGTAAGGTTCTTCGCGTTGCATCGAATTAAACCACATGCTCCACCGCTTGTGCGGGCCCCCGTCAATTCATTTGAGTTTTAACCTTGCGGCCGTACTCCCCAGGCGGTCGACTTAACGCGTTAGCTCCGGAAGCCACGCCTCAAGGGCACAACCTCCAAGTCGACATCGTTTACGGCGTGGACTACCAGGGTATCTAATCCTGTTTGCTCCCCACGCTTTCGCACCTGAGCGTCAGTCTTTGTCCAGGGGGCCGCCTTCGCCACCGGTATTCCTCCAGATCTCTACGCATTTCACCGCTACACCTGGAATTCTACCCCCCTCTACAAGACTCTAGCCTGCCAGTTTCGGATGCAGTTCCCAGGTTGAGCCCGGGGATTTCACATCCGACTTGACAGACCGCCTGCGTGCGCTTTACGCCCAGTAATTCCGATTAACGCTTGCACCCTCCGTATTACCGCGGCTGCTGGCACGGAGTTAGCCGGTGCTTCTTCTGCGAGTAACGTCAATTGCTGCGGTTATTAACCACAACACCTTCCTCCTCGCTGAAAGTACTTTACAACCCGAAGGCCTTCTTCATACACGCGGCATGGCTGCATCAGGCTTGCGCCCATTGTGCAATATTCCCCACTGCTGCCTCCCGTAGGAGTCTGGACCGTGTCTCAGTTCCAGTGTGGCTGGTCATCCTCTCAGACCAGCTAGGGATCGTCGCCTAGGTGAGCCGTTACCCCACCTACTAGCTAATCCCATCTGGGCACATCCGATGGCAAGAGGCCCGAAGGTCCCCCTCTTTGGTCTTGCGACGTTATGCGGTATTAGCTACCGTTTCCAGTAGTTATCCCCCTCCATCGGGCAGTTTCCCAGACATTACTCACCCGTCCGCCACTCGTCACCCAAGGAGCAAGCTCCTCTGTGCTACCGTTCGACTTGCATGTGTTAGGCCTGCCGCCAGCGTTCAATCTGAGCCATGATCAAACTCTTCAATTTAAGTTTGATGCTCGTGAATTAAACTTCGTAATGAATTACGTGTTCACTCAGAGACTTGGTATTCATTTTTCGTCTTGCGACGTTAAGAATCCGTATCTTCGAGTGCCCACACAGATTGTCTGATAAATTGTTAAAGAGCAGTTGCGACGCGCTTTAGCGCTCTGTCGCGAGGTGGCGTATATTACGCTTTCCTCTTTCAGAGTCAACCCTCATTTTCAGGTTTTTCTCTTCAACCGAACCGGCTGTTTGTGTGAAGTGATTCACATCTGCCGTGTCGATGGAGGCGCATTATAGGGAGTTTCCTGCGGCCCGCAACCCTTAAATTGCAGAAAAATGACTGACCGCTGCATTCCACAGCAAAACCCCGCCTTATACCCATTTACACACAGAGTTATCCACAATCGTAAGCAAAATAGTGGTCAGCCTCCCTGAAAGAAGTGAAAGCAGATAAGGAAATCTCTATATAAAAAGAGACTCGCTCCACGTTATATATAGAAGAAAAGCCCAGGCAGCCCATGCCCCATCATCCCTACCACCTTTGAATTACGCATCCCATCAGGCGATAATACCCATACAAACCGTGATTCCAGGACCGTGATGAGACACTCTCTGCAACGTACTGCTATACGCAAACGCCCGATGAAGCTCGGCACTACCGTGATCCTCATGGTCAGTGCGGTACTCTTCTCCGTACTGCTTGTCGTTCATCTGATTTATTTCTCGCAAATCAGCAACATGACGCGCGATGCATTAGCGGGTAAAGCGCTTGCGGTCGCACGAACGCTGGCAAACTCCCCGGAGATCCGCCAGGGGCTAATGAAAAAGCCCGAGGAAAGCGGTATTCAGGCGATTGCCCAGGCGGTGAATAAGAGCAACGATTTTTTATTCATCGTCGTCACCGATATGCAAAGCATTCGTTACTCCCATCCCGAAGCGCAGCGAATCGGTCAGCCGTTTAAAGGCGATGACATTTTGCTGGCCCTGCAAGGGAAAGAGAATGTCGCCATTAATCGCGGATTTCTGGCGCAAGCCCTGCGCGTATTTACCCCTATTTATGACGAGCATCACCGGCAGATAGGCGTCGTGTCGATCGGCCTTGAGCTAAGCAGGGTGACTGAGCAGATCAATAACAGCCGTGGCAGCATCTTTTGGTCCATCTTATTTGGCGTGCTGGTTGGGCTGCTCGGCACATGGGTATTTGTCAAAGTCCTCAAGCGTATTCTGTTTGGTCTGGAGCCGTATGAAATCTCCAATCTGTTCGAACAACGCCAGGCGATGCTGCACTCTATAAAGGAAGGCGTCATTGCCGTTGACGAGTGCGGTGAAGTGACGCTGATAAACCAGGCGGCACAAGAGCTGCTGGATTACCACAAATCGCAAGACGATGCCCAGCTCTCCACGCTCAGCCACGCATGGTCAAAAGTGGTCGATTTTTCACAGGTACTGCATGACGGAACGCCGCGTCGCGATGAAGAGATCATGGTGAAGGATCGGCTACTCTTAATTAACACGGTTCCGGTACTCAGCAACGGTAAAATCATCGGGGCCATTTCAACATTCAGAGATAAGACTGAAGTCCGAAAATTAATGCAACGACTGGACGGCATGGTCAACTATGCCGACGCACTTCGTGAACGATCCCACGAATTCATGAATAAATTGCACGTGATTCTGGGATTATTGCATCTGAAAAGTTATAAGCAGCTTGAAAATTACATCCTGAAGACCGCAAACAGTTATCAGGAAGAGATTGGCTCACTGTTAGGAAAAATAAAATCCCCGGTGATCGCAGGATTTTTACTCAGTAAGATTAATCGCACATCTGATTTAGGCCATAGCCTGGTGATCAGCAATGAAAGCCAGTTACCGGAAAACAGCAACGAAGATCAGGTGGCTGTGCTGATTACCGTTCTGGGGAATTTAATTGAAAACGCCCTGGAGGCGCTAGGTCAAGAACCTGGTGGCGAGATCAGCGTATCCTTGCATTATCGACACGGCTGGTTGCATTGCGAAGTGAATGACGATGGTCCGGGGATTGCCCCCGAACACATTGAGCACATCTTTGAGAAGGGCGTTTCGTCAAAAGGAACCGAACGGGGCGTTGGTTTAGCGCTTGTTAAACAACAGGTTGAAAACGTTGGCGGCAATATTTCCGTCGAGTCAGAACCTGGGATCTTCACCCAATTTTTTGTACAGTTACCGTGGAATGGTGAGAGGGCCAGCAGATGATCAATGTCTTAATTGTCGATGACGATGCAATGGTAGCGGAATTAAACCGCCGTTATGTCGCGCAACTCTCCGGTTTTCATTGCTGCGGCACAGCCTCCACGCTGGAGAAAGCAAAAGAGATAATCTTTCATAGCGGCAATCATATCGATTTGATTTTGCTTGATATTTATATGCAAAAAGAAAACGGTCTGGATCTGTTGCCTGTATTGCACAGCGAAGGTTGCAAGTGTGATGTCATTGTCATCTCTTCCGCCGCTGACGCGACCACCATCAAAGACTCTCTCCACTATGGTGTCGTTGACTACCTGATCAAACCGTTCCAGGCGTCCCGTTTTGAAGAGGCGCTGACCGGCTGGCTACAAAAGAAAACCGAGATGGAAAAGCATCAGTACTATGAACAGTCTGAGCTTGACCAGTTGATTCACGGCAGCTCCTCCAATGAACAGGAAGCGCGGCGCTTACCTAAAGGATTAACGCCACAAACGTTACGCACGCTGTGCCAGTGGATTGATGAGCATCAGGATCAGGAATTCTCCACCGATGAACTGGCCAACGAGGTCAATATCTCGCGCGTTTCTTGCCGTAAATATCTTATCTGGCTCGTCAATTGTCACATCCTATTTACCAGCATCCATTATGGCGTAACCGGTAGACCGGTTTATCGTTACCGCGTTCAGGCTGAACATTACTCATTACTAAAACAATATTGCCAATAAAAACAATTTGGGATTATTTGTTATTTGAAAGTAACAATTATTAAAATAATGAAAAATCCCTACTTTTCTGAATCATGCTGCAGAATTATAAATTTGCGTTAGATCAAATATATTTGTATCCGGCATGTTAAATGTATTATTTTAATATTGATTAACGTCACACTGTTTTTAATTTCAAAATCGCTAACAAAAGTTAATTAAGTATTATCTAGCTCGCAGAGTGTGTATTTTTACCCATAAAGGATTAGTCTGAAATTAACCAGACATACAAAATCTAGACTGGTAGCAATGGAGACCATGCTACGTACCATGGACACCGTACATTTTTGTGAGCAAATAAAAGTATCCGCACGCCAACCTCATCACATTATGAAATGGCGTGAGCGTGATCACACAAATAACCTACTCACCCATTCTGTCGGTGGTTCACGAAATAGCGGAAAACGCAAAACAGATAAATTACAGCGTCAACCGCAGCTCTCCATGTCCAGCTCTGCTTCCCATCGCCTGAGGATTCTCTCCTCTGATCAAAGCCACAGAAAAAAGCTAAATATCGCCATAACGTTAAAAAAACATTCTAGCAAGACATTTGAACATTAATCGCAAATACGGACATATCGAATACTGACCATTTTTTGATGCCTATTCCGGCAAAAAAGAATGTGGCACAGATCCATTTTTCAAAAAATTGACTGGTTTTTTCGCGAGGGTAAATAAAATGTTATTTAGTATACAACTTCTTATAATATTAATATGTTTGTTTTATGGTGCCAGAAAGGGCGGTATCGCGCTGGGTTTATTAGGCGGTATCGGCCTGGTCATTCTGGTTTTCGTTTTCCATCTCCAGCCGGGTAAACCACCTGTAGATGTAATGCTGGTTATTATTGCCGTGGTGGCCGCATCGGCAACCTTGCAAGCCTCCGGCGGCCTTGACGTTATGCTGCAAATCGCTGAAAAGCTGCTGCGCCGTAACCCAAAATACGTTTCCATCGTCGCCCCGTTCGTTACCTGCACCCTGACGATTCTCTGCGGTACAGGCCACGTGGTCTACACCATCCTGCCAATCATTTATGACGTTGCCATTAAGAACAATATTCGCCCGGAACGTCCGATGGCGGCGAGTTCTATCGGTGCGCAGATGGGGATTATCGCCAGCCCGGTGTCCGTGGCCGTTGTATCACTGGTCGCAATGCTGGGTAACGTAACGTTTGAAGGCAAGCATCTTGAATTCCTCGACCTGCTCAGCATCACTATCCCGTCTACCCTGTTGGGTATCCTGGCGATCGGTATCTTCAGTTGGTTCCGCGGTAAAGATCTGGATAAAGATGAAGAGTTCCAGAAGTTTATTTCCGTCCCTGAAAACCACAACTACGTTTATGGCGATACCGCCACACTGTTAGACAAAAAGCTGCCGAAAAGCAACTGGCTGGCCATGTGGATCTTCCTTGCCGCTATCGCCGTTGTTGCCGTGCTCGGCGCGTTCTCTGAGCTGCGCCCTACCTTCAGCGGCAAACCGCTGTCAATGGTACTGGTTATCCAGATGTTCATGCTGCTGACCGGTGCGCTGATTATTATCCTGACGAAGACCAATCCCGCTTCAATATCTAAAAACGAAGTCTTCCGTTCCGGTATGATCGCGATTGTGGCGGTGTACGGTATTGCCTGGATGGCCGAAACAATGTTCGGCGCGCACATGACGGAAATCGAAGGTGTGCTGGGCAATATGGTGAAAGAGTATCCGTGGGCCTATGCAATTGTTCTGCTGTTGGTTTCCAAATTTGTAAACTCCCAGGCTGCGGCGCTGGCGGCGATTGTTCCGGTCGCACTGGCAATTGGGGTTGATCCAGCGTACATCGTTGCTTCCGCTCCGGCATGTTACGGTTACTACATTCTGCCGACTTACCCGAGCGATCTGGCGGCTATTCAGTTTGACCGTTCCGGCACCACCCACATTGGCCGTTTCGTTATCAACCACAGCTTCATTCTACCTGGGTTGATCGGCGTGAGCGTATCCTGTGTCTTTGGTTGGATCTTCGCCGCAATGTACGGTTTCCTGTAATTACAGTGCGCGTGCTGTCCGCTTTGGTACGGCACGCCACCGTCAAGACACAGAGAATTTTAAAATTCCTGAGAAAAATGAAAAGGCTGGAAGCAAATGTCAAAAGTTGAATTCACTTATCAGGCGGCTTTCCCACTGGGGGAAGACAAAACTGAGTACTACCTGCTGACCTCCGATCACGTCAGCGTCGGCGAGTTTGAAGGCGAAACAATCCTGAAAGTAGCCCCTGAAGCACTTACGCTACTGGCCCAACAAGCCTTCCACGATGCCTCCTTCATGCTCCGCCCTGAACACCAACAGCAAGTCGCCTCAATTCTCCATGATCCCGAAGCCAGCGAAAACGATAAATACGTAGCGCTGCAGTTCCTGAGAAACTCCGAAATCGCTGCTAAAGGCGTATTGCCAACCTGCCAGGACACCGGTACGGCAATTATTATGGGTAAAAAAGGTCAGCGCGTCTGGACCGGTGGCGGCGACGAAGCGGCACTCTCCAAGGGCGTATTTAATACCTATATTGAAGATAACCTGCGCTACTCGCAAAACGCGGCGCTGGATATGTACAAAGAAGTGAATACCGGCACCAACCTGCCCGCACAAATCGACCTGTACAGCGTGGACGGTGACGAATACAAATTCCTGTGCGTGGCCAAAGGCGGCGGTTCAGCGAACAAAACCTATCTGTATCAGGAAACCAAAGCGCTGCTCACCCCCGGCAAACTGAAAAACTTCCTGGTAGAGAAAATGCGCACGCTGGGTACCGCAGCATGCCCGCCGTACCACATTGCATTCGTCATTGGCGGCACGTCAGCGGAAAGCACCCTGAAAACGGTGAAGCTGGCCAGCACACACTACTATGACGCACTGCCGACTGAAGGTAATGCGCACGGCCAGGCGTTCCGCGATCTGCAACTGGAACAGGAACTGCTGGAAGAAGCGCAGAAACTCGGCCTCGGCGCCCAGTTTGGCGGGAAATACTTCGCGCACGATATCCGCGTGATCCGCCTGCCTCGCCACGGCGCATCCTGCCCGGTTGGTATGGGTGTGTCTTGCTCCGCAGACCGTAACATCAAGGCCAAGATTAACCGCGAAGGGATCTGGATCGAAAAACTGGAACATAACCCAGCCCAGTACATTCCGGAGTCGCTGCGCCAGGCAGGCGAAGGTGAAGTGGTTAAAGTTGACCTTAACCGCCCAATGAAAGAGATCCTCGCTCAGCTTTCTCAGTATCCGGTTTCTACCCGTCTGTCGCTGAGCGGCACCATCATTGTCGGCCGCGATATTGCCCACGCGAAGCTAAAAGAACGTATTGAGTCCGGCGAAGGTCTGCCGCAGTACGTGAAAGATCACCCTATCTACTACGCGGGCCCGGCCAAAACACCTGCGGGTTATCCGTCCGGCTCTTTAGGACCAACCACTGCGGGTCGTATGGACTCCTATGTTGACCTGCTACAGTCTCACGGCGGCAGCATGATCATGCTGGCAAAAGGTAACCGTAGCCAGCAGGTGACAGATGCCTGCCATAAACATGGCGGCTTCTATTTAGGTAGCATTGGTGGCCCGGCTGCGGTACTTGCGCAGCAGAGTATTAAACATCTGGAATGCGTGGAATACCCGGAGCTGGGTATGGAAGCTATCTGGAAAATCGAAGTCGAAGATTTCCCGGCTTTCATTCTGGTCGATGACAAAGGCAACGATTTCTTCCAGCAAATCGTCAGCAAACAATGCGCTAACTGCGCGAAGTAACCCATTCGGCCCGGCACTGGACTGACAACAGATTTTTGGCGTCAGTCCAGTGATCCCCCCGGGCCAACTTTATCCCCCCATTTACTGGCGTTGAATTTTTGCCGCTCACAGGGAATAGTAACCTTTTCCATTACTTGTGAATTCGCCATGCTCCGCACACTGAACTCCACAATCTTGCACTCTGGCGCGCTGCTCCTGGCGCTAATACTTATCTACACCGGTGTCTCTGCCACGGAGAAAATCACCTGGCTGATGGAAGTTACTCCGGTCATTATTGTCGTCCCACTGTTGCTGGCGACCGTGAAGCGCTACCCGCTGACGCCATTGCTCTACACGCTCATTTTCTTGCACGCCATCATTCTGATGGTCGGCGGTATGTATACCTACGCTAAAGTCCCTGTCGGTTTTCAGGTTCAGGAGTGGCTGGATCTCAGTCGTAACCCCTATGACAAGCTGGGTCACTTCTTCCAGGGTCTGGTGCCCGCCCTGACGGCAAGAGAGATTTTAGTGCGCGGTAATATAGTTCGTGGCCGCAAAATGCTGGCATTTTTGGTCTGCTGCGTGGCGCTGGCGATTAGCGCGATGTATGAGCTGATCGAATGGTGGGCGGCGCTGGCGATGGGTCAGGGAGCGGATGATTTTCTCGGGACGCAGGGCGACCCGTGGGATACCCAGTCGGATATGTTCTGCGCCCTGCTCGGTGCGCTAACCACGGTGCTCGTGTTGGCGGGCTGGCACAACAGACAGTTAAAAACTGCCGGATAGCGCTGACGCTTATCCGGCAATCAGCCCTACCCATTGCGAGACTTGATAACCAGAATCGGCAAGGCGAACAGGAGTGTCAGAAAGTTCGCCATGCTGACGGCAGTATCTTCAATCAATAATCCATAAATCAGCCACAACACCAGCCCACACACAAACATTACATACATTAAACCGGAGATACCCTGCGTGTTGCGGGTGGTAATGACCTTAATCGCTTGCGGTAAGAATGAGAGCGTCGTCAGGCTAGCCGCCAAATACCCAATCCACGAATGCCATTCCATAGCTACGCCTTCACATCACCTGGGGTGACTATCGCAATAGCAGGGATATCCGGTTGCTCATGGTGCTGCGGCACCTTACGGTACTTATCCAACAAATGAATCTGGACCCTGCGCAGCGTGTCGCCGTTCAGTCGGTAAAAGCGGAAGTAAAGGACTAAGGTCACCACAAAAAAGAGTGCTGGTAGCGCGATCATAATGAATTGCATACCAACAATGGTTTCTGCAGACTGCGCGACATTCGGCGCGTAATTAATCACCCCAAGTATCACTGCGATAAAGAAAGCGGCAAACGCTGACCCTCCTTTTACCACCATCGTCTGCACTGAATAAGCGATACTTTCACAACGTACATTCAGTTTGTATTCGCCGTAATCAACGGTATCCGCCACCATAATGACCTGCAACACCCAGAAAAGCGCTGAACCAATATTCAGTAAAATACCAGCAATAACAATGAGTAAGATATTATGGAAACCGGCTAACGCCATCACCAGCAAAACGATACAGCTGAGCACCGGCAGCACGGATGCCCCAGCCCACAGGATCCGTCGTGACAACGCTTTTACCAATCGAGGAAAGAAAATCAGCGTCAGCAGGTTTGCCGCTCCTGCGTAAGACATGTAGTACGGGAAGAGGCTTGCATCGCCAATCACATAAGTAAAATAGTAAATGGCAAAGCCAGCAATGATATTGGCGGCAATATTGTAAGCCAGCGCCATGCCTAACAGGCAGGATAACTGGTCGTTTTTATAGATGAGCCCAACGATCGCTTTCAGCCCAAGACGACTGCTGTCCGCCGTTGCCTCGCTATCTGACGAATAAACCTCATGCACATTACGCAGCGTAACAACGGTAGAAACGATAAAGAATGCAATCAGTACCAGCGTAAACATCTGGAAACCAAAGCCGCGATCGGCCCCGCCGACATAGCTCACAAAGGGCAGCGTCACCCCCGCGGTGACAAACCCAGCCAGGCTTGCGAAGAAACGAGGGAACGGCACCAGTTGTTCACGCTCGCGTTTATCCAGCGTAATAGTTGGCACCAGCGACCAGAATGGAATATCCATAATGGTGTAGGTCATTCCCCATAATATATACGTCACGCAGACAAATACGACTTGCGCAGTGCCCTCAAACAGATGTGCGCTAAAAAGCAAAAACAGCACCAATGAGTTCGCCAGCGTACCGAGTAAGATCCAGGGTTTAAATTTTCCCCACCGCGACCGGGTGGCGTTCACAATCCAGCCCATGATGGGATCGTTTACCGCATCCCAGACCCTTGCCGCCAGGAACAACGTTCCGACCAGCCCCACCGATAATCCCACCACGTCGGTGTAGTAATACATCAGGTACATGTACACAATACCGATGGCGAAATCCTTACCAAACGCTCCAAATCCGTAACTGAGTTTTGTTTTCAGAGAGATGCTCATAGGGTATCGGGTCGCCGTTACCAGCGCCCGCCTTCTGTTAGAGGAAACGTCAGAGGTTAAACGCCGGATGCTCTGTCCGGCGTAATGGTGTGTTAACGGTGTAACCAGGCCGGCAGCCAGTCGCCATGAGATGCGATCAGATCGTCCACCAGCGCATAAATCTCCTCAATCCCCAATACCGCAGCGGTATGCGGATCCATCATCGCCGCGTGATAAACGCGATCGCGATTTTCCGTCAGAATGGCTTCCGTTAGCAGGGTCTGAACATTGATATTGGTTTGCATCATGGCCGCCAAATGTGACGGGAGAGTACCCACCTTCGTTGGCTGGATACCATTCGCATCGACCAGGCAAGCCACCTCCACGCAACAGCCTTGCGGCAGGTTATCGATCAGATGGTCATTGCGAACGTTGCCATACACTACGCTCGGTTCACCGGTCCAGATAGCGTTCATGATAGTGCTGGCATATTCACGTGACGGTTTAATCTCGATCCGCGCCGCCGTTTTGTACTCTTCCAGCTCTTTGTTCCAGTTCGCCAGCTGTTCCACACAGCGTTTTGGATACTCATCCAGTGGAACCTTATAGCGCTCAATCAGATCCTCACGCCCTGGTTTGATAAACCACGGCGTATATTCCGCGAAATGCTCCGACGACTCAGTGACGAAATAGCCCAGCTTTTTGAACATTTCATAGCGCACAATGTTCTGACAACGGGTATTACCGTGAAGATTCGGTTTCGGCGCCTGACCAGATTCATAGGCCGCCAGAAGCTCCGGATAGAGATTCACATAAGCACCGTCAGCCGTTTTACGCTCAAGTTCCAGATAAAACGCCATATGGTTGATCCCGGCGCAGCGATAGCGCAAAGAGGCCGGGTCGATGTTCAAATCGCGGGCCAGCTCCTCCGCTGTCCCTTGCACCGAGTGACACAATCCAACCTGCTTAATATGCGGATAGCGCGCATACATTGCCCAGGTGTTCATCGCCATCGGGTTAACGTAGTTAAGCATAGTGGCCTGCGGGCAGACTTCGGTCATATCCTCACAAATCTGCCATAAATGCGGGATAGTGCGCAGCGCGCGCATAATGCCGCCTGGCCCCAACGTATCGGCAATCGTCTGCTCCAGACCATGACGTTTACACACCGCAAAATCGGTAACGGTACAAGGTTCATAGCCACCAATCTGGAAAGCGACCACCACAAAATCAGCATCCTGCAATGCCGCTTTTTGATCGGTATAGCAGGTGATACGCCCGGACGCGCCCGCTGAGTCCATCAACTTACGCACCACAATGTGTGACTCTTCCAGCCGAGTAGGATTGAGGTCCATCAAGGCGATATGCGCAGATTTCAGCGCATCGCGATGAAAGACGTCCCCGAGGATATTTTTGACGAAAATCGTGGAACCGGCGCCGATAAAGGTAATTTTGGGTGCAGACATCATGACTCTCCAGAACATTAGTGAACACAGTCATGGTGGCACAGCGCATAGATGAAAACTTCCGACTTCCCTGGCGAGCATTCCCATAAACTCAGATCGCCTCTTTGTCCCATACTGGATCTGAGTTTATGGGACAAAATTGCACAAAAAGCAGAGTATGCGGCCCCAAAATCTCACTATGCTCAATGATATCGGTCCGATTTGTGTCCTGATTCTCAGCCTTAATGCGCAGCAAATGACATGATTCTGATAATTCAGGAAATGGAGCAACCATGAGTACATTACCGACATCGCCTCTTCCCCCCGATCCGCACATGTGCAGCAGCGATGAAGAGCAAACCCGCAGCCCATTGTCGCTGTACTCAGAATATCAACGGATGGATATTGAGCTGCGCTCACCGCATGCTATGCCTGCCAGCCACTGGCATGGGCAGGTGGAGATTAATGTGCCGTTTGATGGCGACGTTGAGTACCTTATCAACAACGAAGTGGTGCAGATAAAACAGGGACACATTACGCTTTTCTGGGCCTGTACGCCGCATCAGCTCACGCGTCCGGGCAGTTGCCAAAGCATGGCTATCTTCAATTTACCGATGCACCTTTTCCTTTCCTGGCCGCTGGATCGCGAACTGATCAACCACGTTACCCATGGCATGGTCATCAAATCGCTGGCGTCGCAGCAGCTAAGCACCTTTGAAGTTCAACGCTGGCAACAGGAGCTGAGCAACCCGAACGAGCAAATTCGCCAGCTCGCCATTGATGAAATTGGTCTGATGCTCAAGCGGTTTAGCCTTTCCGGCTGGCAGCCAATCCTGGTCAATAAAACTTCGCGGACGCACAAAAACAGCGTTTCGCGGCACGCCCAGTTTTACGTAAGCCAGATGCTGAGTTTTATTGCCGATAACTACGATCAGGTGCTCACTATCAACGACGTCGCGGAACACGTGAAGCTCAACGCCAACTACGCGATGGGGATTTTCCAGCGCGTGATGCAACTCACCATGAAGCAGTACATCACCGCAATGCGGATCAATCACGTCCGCGCATTGCTTAGCGATACCGATAAAACCATTCTTGACGTCGCGTTGACCGCGGGATTCCGATCCAGCAGCCGTTTTTATGACACATTCAGCAAGTTTGTCGGCATGTCGCCGCAGCAGTACCGCAAACTGAGCCAGCAGCGCCGGCAAACAATGGCTGGCTGAGCAGCCAGAAACCACCGGCGTTACCCCGGCCTACGATCCCTATCGTTCGCCGATATCAGTATCAGCCAAAAAAATATTCCCCCTGTCGATAAACAGCGGTGAAAAATCGCCAATAAGCAAACATAACCATTTGTTTAAAAACAAATTAAACACAAATCAGACTATTTATCACCCGCTTTACAGCCCATTTTGTCAGGATAATACTTGCCTGCGTCACATTCATACGGTGTGTCTGCAATCCATAAATTGCAACCTTTCCACAACCGGGTAAAAGATGATGAAAGTATTAATTGTTGAAAGTGAGTTTCTGCATCAGGACACCTGGGTCGGTAGCGCTGTCGAACGTCTGGCTGACGCATTAAGCCGCCAAAATGTTACCGTCATTAAGTCCACCTCATTCGACGATGGTTACGCAATCCTCGCCGCTAATGAAGCCATTGATTGCCTGATGTTCAGCTATCAAATGGAACAACAAGACGAGCACCTGAACGTCAGGCAATTGATCGGCAAGCTCCACGAGCGCCAGCAAAACGTTCCCGTTTTCCTGCTGGGCGATCGCGAAAAAGCCACCGCATCGCTGGATCGCGACCTGCTGGAGCTTGTCGATGAATTCGCCTGGATTATGGAAGATACCGCAGACTTTATCGCCGGACGTGCCGTTGCGGCGATGACCCGTTACCGCCAGCAGCTTCTGCCGCCACTGTTCAGCGCGCTGATGAAGTACGGCGACATCCATGAATACTCCTGGGCGGCGCCTGGTCACCAGGGCGGTGTCGGATTTACCAAAACGCCGGCGGGTCGTTTTTATCATGATTACTACGGTGAAAACTTATTCCGTAGCGACATGGGTATTGAACGCGCATCGCTCGGCTCACTGCTGGATCATACCGGCGCATTTGGCGAGAGCGAAAAATATGCCGCCCGCGTGTTTGGCGCTGACCGATCCTGGTCCGTAGTGGTCGGGACTTCCGGCTCTAACCGCACCATCATGCAGGCTTGTATGACCGACAACGACGTCGTGGTGCTGGATCGTAACTGCCACAAATCTATCGAGCAGGGGTTGATCCTCACCGGCGCAAAACCGGTGTACATGGTGCCAAGTCGCAACCGGTACGGCATTATCGGCCCTATCTACCCGCAAGAAATGCAACCTGAAACATTGCAGAAAAAAATCAGCGAAAGCCCGCTGACCAAGGGCAAGGCCGGGCAAAAACCGTCTTACAGCGTTGTGACCAACTGTACTTATGACGGTGTTTGCTACAACGCCAAAGAGGCCCAGGACCTGCTCGCGCAAACCAGCGATCGCATCCACTTCGATGAGGCCTGGTACGGCTATGCCCGCTTTAACCCAATTTATGCCGATCACTACGCTATGCGTGGCGCGCCGGGCGATCATAACGGTCCTACCGTTTTTGCGACCCACTCGACCCACAAACTGCTGAACGCGCTCTCTCAGGCGTCTTACATTCACGTCCGTGAAGGTCGTGGGGCCGTGAACTTCTCCCGCTTTAACCAGGCGTACATGATGCACGCCACCACCTCTCCGCTGTATGCCATCTGCGCATCAAACGACGTGGCTGTCTCCATGATGGACGGCAACAGCGGTCTGTCGCTCACCCAGGAAGTGATCGACGAAGCGGTCGATTTCCGTCAGGCCATGGCGCGTTTGTACAAAGAATTTTCCGCCGAAGGCGACTGGTTCTTCAAACCGTGGAACAAAGAAGTGGTGACTGACCCGCAAACCGGCAAAACCTATGACTTTGCCGATGCGCCAACTCAACTCCTGACCACTGACCAGAATTGCTGGGTGATGCGTCCGGGTGAGTCCTGGCACGGGTTTAAAGACCTGCCGGATAACTGGAGCATGCTGGACCCAATCAAAGTCAGTATTCTGGCACCGGGGATGGGCGATGATGGCGAACTGGAAGAGAACGGCGTACCGGCAGCGCTGGTCACCGCCTGGCTTGGCCGCCACGGTATCGTGCCGACCCGTACCACCGATTTCCAGATTATGTTCCTGTTCTCAATGGGGATTACCCGTGGGAAATGGGGCACGCTGATCAATACCCTGTGCTCATTCAAACACCATTACGATGCCAATACACCGCTGGCGCAGGTGATGCCAGAACTGGTTGAGGAACATCCTGACACTTACGCCAACATGGGCATTCACGATCTGGGCGACACCATGTTTGCCTGGCTGAAAGAGAACAACCCTGGCAGCCGACTCAACGCGGCCTACTCCGGCCTGCCTGTTGCTGAAATCACCCCGCGTGAAGCCTATAACGCGATAGTCAGCGATAACGTTGAGATGGTGGCCATTGAAAATCTGCCGGGTCGTATAGCTGCGAATTCCGTGATTCCTTACCCACCGGGAATTCCAATGCTGCTGTCCGGGGAAAACTTTGGCGACGCCAATAGCCCGCAGATTAGTTATCTACGTTCGTTGCAGTCCTGGGACCACCACTTCCCTGGATTTGAACATGAAACCGAAGGAACGGAAATTATTGACGGTGTATATCACGTCATGTGCGTGAAAGCATAATGTCACTTTATAGATAGTCCGATTTTTAAGGTAGACATGTCATGCTTGAGTAATTCCTGAGTATTGCTGCAAAACAATAACATTGTCATACCTTTTTGCGCGGGACCACCCCGCGCTTTTTTTATACGCAAATATCACGTTTCCACTTGCGTAAAAAAAAGTGTACATAAGAAAAATCCCACCAAACATTGTAATTAATTCCAGACACGTTATTTTAATGCGGTCCTGGATTCATCATACAATTTCAATTTAGCCGATATGGTTCATCTGATGGTGAGCTACGGTGTTTTATGTTCATATTCCTGGAGTTTGGGTATGAGGGTTTGCAGCAGAGCAGCTTGTGTTGTTGTATTAACGGAGAAGGATGTTTGGTTAAGGATTAACGGTAAAGAAGCCATCAGCTTAAAAGCTAATCATATGGCGCTGGTAGCATGCGATAATAATATTATCGATTTCTCATCACTTAATAACGCACTGGTCGTACATATCAGCCGTGATATCATTAAAGACTATCTACGTTTTTTAAATAAAGACCTTTCACAGATCCCACTCTGGCAACGCAGTGCCAACCCAGTGATGACCGCCGTCTGTCTGACGCCGGATGTCTTCCGGGTGGCTGCCCAATATAGCGTAATGGACACAATGGACGAAGGTGAAAGTGTGCGCACGCGCTCGCTACTGTTCACGGTGTTATCACGCTTTCTCGGCAGCAAAAAGTTTATTTCTCTGCTCATGCATATACTACGCAGTCGTATCAGCGACAGCGTTTATCACATTATTGAGAGCGATATACATAAAGACTGGAATTTAAGCATGGTTGCCAGTTGCTTATGCCTGAGCCCCAGTTTGTTAAAGAAAAAGCTCAAAAGTGAAAATACAAGTTACAGCCAAATAATTACCACGTGTCGCATGCGTTATGCCGTCAATCAATTATTGATGGACGGCAAAAACATTTCCCAGGTCTCTCAACTGTGCGGATATAACAGTACCTCGTACTTTATATCCGTATTCAAAGAGTTCTATGGGATGACGCCTCTGCATTATGTCAGTCAACATAGGGAGCCATCCGCTGCCTGATTTTTAATCAGTTAGCGATAAGCCATAATAATATCAGCATTAGCGATACCCCCAGTCCGCCATCATAAAATAGTCTTCTGAAGAGGTATGATAAGACGTCATTTATCCTTATCAGGAGTTACTAAATATGTCGACGGATGCTGATGCTCACAAAGTGGGCTTAATCCCCGTCACCCTTATGGTGTCGGGGAATATTATGGGTTCCGGTGTATTCCTGCTACCCGCAAACCTTGCGTCAACTGGCGGGATTGCAATCTACGGATGGTTGGTCACTATTATCGGTGCTTTGGCGCTGTCGATGGTGTACGCGAAAATGTCGTCCTTAGACTCCAGTCCCGGTGGTTCTTACGCTTATGCCCGCCGCTGTTTCGGTCCTTTTTTGGGCTACCAGACCAACGTCCTGTACTGGCTGGCTTGCTGGATTGGTAACATCGCCATGGTGGTTATTGGCGTCGGTTACCTGAGCTACTTCTTCCCCATCTTAAAAGATCCGCTGGTCCTGACGCTGACCTGCGTCGTGGTGCTGTGGATCTTCGTGTTGCTGAACATTGTCGGACCGAAAATGATCACCCGTGTACAGGCCGTCGCAACGGTACTGGCGCTGGTGCCAATTGTCGGTATTGCCGTCTTCGGCTGGTTCTGGTTCCGGGGTGAAACCTATATGGCGGCATGGAACGTCAGCGGTATGAACACCTTCGGTGCGATTCAAAGCACTCTGAACGTAACCTTGTGGTCATTTATCGGCGTGGAAAGCGCCTCCGTCGCGGCAGGTGTGGTTAAAAATCCCAAACGTAACGTGCCTATCGCCACCATGGGCGGCGTGCTGATTGCCGCCGTTTGCTATGTGCTCTCCACCACAGCGATTATGGGTATGATCCCTAACGCGGCGCTGCGTGTTTCAGCCTCCCCGTTCGGTGATGCCGCACGCATGGCGCTGGGAGACACCGCTGGGGCGATTGTCTCCTTCTGTGCCGCGGCCGGGTGCCTTGGTTCCTTGGGCGGCTGGACGCTGCTTGCCGGGCAAACCGCCAAAGCGGCAGCCGATGACGGCCTGTTCCCACCGATTTTTGCCCGCGTTAACAAAGCCGGTACGCCGGTAGCCGGGTTAATTATCGTCGGCGTTCTGATGACCATCTTCCAGTTCAGCAGCATGTCGCCAAACGCTGCGAAAGAGTTTGGTCTGGTCTCTTCGGTCTCCGTTATCTTCACGCTGGTGCCGTATCTGTACACCTGCGCCGCGCTGCTGCTGCTCGGCCATGGTCACTTTGGTAAAGCGCGTCCGATGTACTTACTGGTGACCTTTATCGCTTTTGTTTACTGCATTTGGGCCGTTGTCGGTTCCGGTGCCAAAGAGGTGATGTGGTCATTCGTCACACTGATGATCATCACCGCGCTGTATGCACTGAACTACAATCGGATCCATAAAAACCCATATCCATTGGATGCTCCGGTAAACAATAACTAACGCAAACAGTCGTCGTTGCCCGATGGCGTAAGTTCATCGGGCCAACGCCGTCCCCCGCGATTCCTGAAATCAACATTAAGAACTTAAGGTTAGCTTAATTTTACTTTGAGAGGATTTGTACCACTTAGTCGATGGAACCCCCTTAATGTTAAAGCACCTGTTTAAAAGACCCACTCTTGGGCTAATCAGCTGGCTTCTCCTGATCTCATTTTATCTTGCGACTTTCCTGAACATTGCGTTCTATAAACAAGTGCTGCAAGCCCTGCCGCTGGATTCCGTGCGTAACGTGCTGGTGTTTTTGTCGATGCCGGTCGTCGCTTTCAGCGTCATGAACATTGTGCTGACGCTGGCCTCATTCCTGTGGCTTAATCGCCTGGTGGCCTGCGTTTTCATTCTGGTTGGCGCATCGGCCCAATATTTCATCATGACCTACGGCATCATCATTGACCGCTCGATGATCGCCAATATGATGGACACCACACCCGCCGAAACCTTTGCTTTGCTGACGCCGCAAATGCTCATCACGCTCGGAGTGAGCGGCATTCTCGCCGCGCTCATTGCCTGCTGGATAAGAATCAAACCGATCTCCCCGGCCATGCGCAGCGTACTGTTCCGTGGCGCGAATATTCTGATCTCCGCGCTGCTGATCGTGCTGGTCGCCGCATTCTTCTACAAAGATTACGCCTCACTGTTTCGCAACAATAAAGAACTGGTGAAATCCCTCAGCCCATCCAACAGCATTGTGGCGACCTCTTCCTGGTATTCACACCAGAGGCTGGCCCACCTGCCGCTGGTACGCATTGGCGAAGACGCCCATCGCAATCCGTTGATGGTGAAAGAAAAGCGTAAGAACCTGACGATTGTGGTGCTCGGCGAGACCTCACGCGGCGATAACTTCTCGCTGTCAGGCTATTCGCGCCAGACCAACCCGTTGCTGGAAAAAGATGATGTGGTCTATTTCCCCCGTACCACATCCTGCGGAACGGCAACGGCAGTATCTGTCCCCTGCATGTTCTCGGGAATGCCACGCGCGCACTACGATGAAGAACTGGCGCAGCATCAGGAAGGCGTGCTCGACATTATTCAGCGGGCGGGAATTAACGTTCTGTGGAACGATAACGACGGCGGCTGCAAAGGGGCATGCGACCGGGTACCGCACCAGAATATGACTAAGCTGAACCTGCCCGGGCAGTGTATTGACGGGGAATGCTACGATGACGTGCTGTTCCACGGGCTGGAAGAGTACATTAATAACCTGCAAGGCGACGGCGTGATTGTGCTGCACACCATCGGCAGCCACGGTCCGACCTATTACAACCGCTATCCTGCGCAGTTCAAGAAATTTACGCCAACCTGTGACACCAACGAAATCCAGACTTGTTCACAGCAACAGTTGGTCAATACCTATGACAACACCATTCTTTACGTCGACTATATTGTTGATAAAGCAATCAATATACTGAAAGAGCATCAGGATAATTTCACCACCAGCCTGGTCTACCTTTCCGATCACGGTGAATCCTTAGGGGAAAATGGCATCTATTTACACGGCCTGCCGTATTCGATTGCACCAGATACGCAAAAACATGTGCCGATGCT
This sequence comes from Citrobacter sp. RHBSTW-01044, assembly GCF_013781945.1. Lineage (NCBI taxonomy): Bacteria > Pseudomonadati > Pseudomonadota > Gammaproteobacteria > Enterobacterales > Enterobacteriaceae > Citrobacter > Citrobacter sp. RHBSTW-01044. The sequence continues at coordinate 4,491,053 of NZ_CP056180.1, forward strand.
GCTGTGGCTCTCAGAAGATTATCAGCAACGCTATCAAGTCTCTCAGACATGTTTGCAAAAACGGGCAGGCTCAGAGGACTTCTCACAGGATAATTTCTTCTCAACCCTGCTGGGATTAACAGGCGTGCAAACACAGAAATATCAAGCGGCAGATGATATTCTGCAACCCTGCCGGGGAGGCTAAACGAATGAAAATTCTGATTGTTGAAGACGATACGTTGTTATTACAGGGACTGATACTCGCCGCGCAAACAGAAGGCTATGCCTGCGACGGCGTATCTACGGCCCGTGCAGCGGAGCAGTGTCTGGAGACCGGCCATTACAGTCTGGTGGTTCTGGACTTGGGCTTACCGGATGAAGACGGCCTGCACTTCCTGAACCGCATCAGACAGAAAAAATACACCGTGCCGGTGCTTATCCTCACCGCCCGCGATACGGTGAAAGACAGGGTCAGCGGGCTGGACGTTGGCGCCGATGACTATCTGGTCAAACCGTTCGCACTGGAAGAACTGCATGCCCGCATCCGGGCGCTGCTGCGTCGTCATAACAATCAGGGTGAAAGCGAACTCATTGTCAGTAACCTGACGCTGAATATCGGTCGTCGCCAGGTGTGGATGGATGGACAAGAGGTTATCTTAACGCCGAAAGAATACGCACTCCTGTCGCGCCTGATGCTTAAGGCGGGCAGCCCGGTACACCGGGAGATCCTGTATAACGACATCTACAGCTGGGATAACGAACCGTCGACCAATACGCTGGAAGTGCACATTCACAACCTGCGGGACAAAGTGGGTAAAGCACGTATCCGCACAGTCAGGGGATTTGGCTATATGCTGGTTGCCACTGAGGAAAGCTAAGTGAAGCTACTGCAATATCTAAAAAAACCGCTCCCGCTGCGTCATCGCCTGATGCTGACCATCGGTCTTATTCTGCTGGTCTTCCAGTTGATTAGCACCTTCTGGTTGTGGCACGAAAGCACCGAACAAATACAGCTATTCGAACAGGCGTTACGCGAAAATCGTAACAACGATCGCCACATCCTGCATGAAATCCGCGAGGCCATCGCCAGCCTGATCGTCCCCGGTATCTTTATGGTCAGCCTGACGCTGCTGATTTGCTACCAGGCAGTGCGGCGTATTACTCGCCCGCTGGCGGATCTGCAAAAAGAGTTAGAAACGCGGGCAGCCGATAACCTTGCTCCGATTGAAGTTCACAGTTCAACCGTTGAGATCCAGGCGGTCGTCTCAGCGCTCAACGAGCTGGTGACGCGGCTGACGAGCACCATTGAAAACGAACGCTTATTTACCGCCGATGTCGCCCACGAACTGCGCACCCCGTTGTCAGGCGTTCGCCTGCATCTGGAATTACTGTCCAAAACCCATAAGGTCGACGTTTCACCGTTAATTGCCCGCCTTGACCAAATGATGGACAGCGTGTCGCAACTGCTGCAACTCGCCCGCGTAGGACAGTCGTTCTCGGCCGGGAGCTACCAGCACGTCAAACTGCTGGAGGACGTGATTTTGCCCTCCTACGATGAACTCAGCATCATGCTGGACCAGCGTCAGCAGACGCTGCTCCTACCGCAAAGCACGGCGGACGTTGTCGTACGTGGCGATGCGACGCTATTACGAATGCTGCTGCGAAATCTGGTGGAGAACGCGCATCGTTACAGCCCGGAAGGCACCCATATTACGATTAGCCTGAATACAGAGCATGATGCCGTTATCGCCGTCGAAGATGAAGGCCCAGGCATTGATGAGAGTAAATGCGGGGAGCTGAGTAAAGCGTTTGTGCGTATGGACAGCCGTTTTGGCGGGATTGGGCTGGGGCTGAGCATTGTCAGTCGTATCACCCAGTTACATCACGGGCATTTCTATTTGCAAAATCGTCAGGGAACCACCGGCACTCGCGCTTGGGTGGAATTAGCGAAAGGTCAGTAAGAACTCACCCAAACGTACAAAAAGCTGCTGACGATCAGCACGCTGCACACGGTGGTCAAACTTTCATAAATGCGGTTTTTCATGACACTCTCCTCCGATACTCTGGAGGAGAGTTTGCCTGACACAGATTAAGCCAACCTTAAGTGGATATGATAAATCACATGATTACTCATCAATCCGCGGATGCTGCTGCACCAGGCGCGTACGCTTAAGCTGCAGCTCAGCAATTTCCTGATCGATATCTTCGATTTTATGCTCAATATTATCGTAGTGCTCGCCGAGGAGCTCTTTCGCTTCATGAATATCCGAAGCGGCAGGCGTAGCCCCCTTCAGCGGCTGATTAGCCGTCTCTTTCATGGTCACGCCGGTAATTAAACCTATCACCGCAATCACCATCAGATAATAAGCAGGCATCATCAGATTCTGCGAGCTTTCCACCAGCCATGCGGCCAACGTCGGTGTCAGACCAGCGACCAATACCGAGATATTAAACGCTGCGGCCAGGGCACTGTAGCGAATATGCGTCGGGAACATCGCTGGTAACGTTGACGCCATCACCCCGGTAAAGCAGTTGAGGATCACCGCCAGCATCAGCAACCCAGCGAAAATCAGGCCGATGACGTTACTGTTAATCAGAATAAATGCCGGAATAGCCAGCACAAACAGCGCAATACTGCCCATAATCACAAACGGACGGCGCCCGAAGCGGTCGCTGAGCAGACCCATCACCGGCTGCACAAACAGCATACCAATCATGATGGCGATAATAATCAGCACGCCGTGGTCTTCAGAGTAATGCAGGTTATGCGACAGGTAGCTCGGCATATAGGTGAGCAGCATGTAGTAGGTGACGTTGGTGGCAATCACCAGACCAATACATGCCAGCAGGCTGCGCCAGTGCCTGGTCGCAATCTCTTTAAACGACACCTTCGGACCGTCCTGCAGTCCCTGACGATCGCCCTGCTCCAGTTTATCCACGTGCTGCTGGAACGCCGGAGTCTCTTCCAGTGCATGACGCAGGTACAGACCAATAAGCCCTAACGGTAGCGCCAGGAAGAACGGAATACGCCAGCCCCACTCAAGGAAGTTTTCTTCGCCGACAATAGTTGAGATCAGGACTACCACGCCCGCACCCAGCACAAACCCGGCAATCGAGCCGAAGTCCAGCCAGCTGCCCATAAATCCGCGCTTACGGTCTGGCGAGTACTCTGCGACAAAAATCGACGCCCCGGTATACTCTCCGCCGACCGAGAACCCCTGCGCCATTTTACACAGCAACAGCAGAATCGGCGCCCAGATACCAATCGAGGCATACGAGGGAATAAGACCGATACAGAAGGTACTTATCGACATAATCACAATGGTGATAGCGAGGATCTTCTGACGACCGTATTTATCGCCAAGCATACCGAAGAACAATCCGCCAAGCGGTCGAATCAGAAAGGGAACAGAGAAGGTGGCAAGTGCAGCAACCATCTGTACGCTGGGGTCAGCCCCCGGGAAGAACACTTTACCTAATGCGTAAGCAACAAACCCATAAACACCAAAATCAAACCACTCCATCGCATTACCTAACGACGCCGCGGTAATGGCTTTTCGCAGTTTACCGTCATCAATGATGGTAACGTCGCGCAGCGTAATTGGTTTTATTTTTTTCCTTTTTAGCATACTCGTCCTCATAGACTTAGCCCTGTCACGCTACAGATCGAGTCCCTCAACGCCCCTGCGTCAAGGTCATCACCGAGCGGGGAATGCACAGACGCATTCCCTGTAACAAGCGTAGCAGGTTTACTTACACTGACGAGAAACGAGCAGTACAACCGAACCTGTTGACGCCTGATTGGGCGGTTAATGACCTCTTTACCCTAACAGTGTTTAAATTTGTGATCAACTTCACATATAGATTTCCATTTCGTCAACATGCGTAAATCAGGTCATTCTTAGTCAACTTTTTAACATGTAATGCTTGCGATTTTCTGGCAATTAAATACAAGAATAAATCGCTTTGTTGCACCAACAATCACAACAGTCACTATTATTCTGCTAGGCAAAAACCCACCTAATCTCTTCACAAAAAGATCACAGCTTTTTTAATTATCAGAGCACTCAGGAACTTTTGCTCGGAATATGTGATGAAGATAACTAAAACATCGTTTTATTTTGATTGAATCAATGTTCCCATGAATGCAAACTAATTCCAGACGCAATATCCCTGGGAGCAGCAACACGCTCAACGTATGCCGCGTTAGATTTTATAAAACAAAGAGATAGCTGTTTTCTTTGTTAAGAAACACCAGTAACCATTTGAATTTATTAATTTTTATTTTCTTTCGCGTGTATTACCTGCGACAAGAGATGAGGACGCTTATGAAAATTAAAGCCACGATTGAACGCATCCCTGGCGGAATGATGTTGATTCCTCTGTTATTAGGCGCAGTGTTAAATACGTTAGCTCCGGATACCGGCGCGTATTTCGGTTCGTTTACCAAAGGAATGATCAGCGGAACGGTGCCGATTCTGGCAGTGTGGTTTTTTTGTATCGGTGCATCTATTGATTTACGGGCAACCGGCACGGTATTACGCAAATCCGGCACACTGGTATTAACTAAAATAGCCGTGGCATGGGTAGTGGCAATGATTGCTGCTTCATTTATTCCTGATACCGGTATTCAAACCGGGTTCTTTGCCGGTCTTTCGGTACTGGCAATTGTTTCAGCGATGGACATGACCAACGGCGGTTTGTACGCCAGCCTGATGAACCAGTACGGAACCAAAGAAGAGTCTGGCGCATTTGTGTTGATGTCTCTGGAATCCGGTCCGTTAATGACCATGGTGATCCTCGGCTCCGCGGGTCTGGCTTCCTTCGAACCACACCATTTTGTCGGCGCGGTATTACCGTTCCTGATTGGTTTTGCGTTGGGTAACCTGGATCACGATCTGCGTTCCTTCTTCAGCAAAGCCACGCCGGTGCTGATCCCGTTCTTCGGCTTCGCGCTGGGCAACACGATTAACCTGAGCGTCATCGTTGATACGGGTCTGCTGGGCATCCTGCTGGGCGTCGCGGTTATCGTCATCACCGGTATTCCGCTGATTATTGCTGACCGCGTTATTGGTGGCGGGAACGGTACGGCAGGCGTAGCAGCCTCATCTGCGGCAGGCGCTGCAGTGGCAAACCCGGTGATTATCGCCCAGATTAACCCGGCATTTGAACCGGTTGCCGCATCCGCTACGGCGCTGGTTGCCGCCAGCGTGATAGTCACCGCGATTCTGGTGCCGATTATCACCGCGCTGTATGCCAAACGTTTTAATAAAAACCCGGTCGTCAATGAGACGGCGGCTACCCCGGCAGACTCCCTGCACCACTAAACCTGCCTTTATCCCACTCACCGTTCCTGCTCAATTGATGAGCGGGGACGGTGCAAAAATCTCCTCAACCATCGCATCAACCAGCCGCTTCGCCGAACACAATCTCGGCATGCCCAACGCCACATTTTGCCAACGCTGCGTCACCGACCAGCTCACCGGATGACGCTGCGCATCGCACCAGTCCCCGAGCCAGCTCAACATATCGTTGTGCTCAGCCGAGCCGCCAACAACCGGCGTGCTGAGCCAATGATGATAGTAATGACGCGTGGCGGGGGCCGCATTCACGCTGTCTGCCAGCGCCTGAGCAGCCATCGTTCGCAGGTTGTCTTTTAGCATTGACACCACATCGGCATTTGCTAACCGGCAGGCGTCACCAAAGGCTCCCCAGCGCAGCTCCTCTAACGCCACAAAACAGCGTCCAGGTAACGACCAGCCGTCATACGCGCCAGCCCGCCAGCGGGTAAAAATTTGCTCGCTATGTTCGCCCGCTTGCACCGTCAGGCCGCGTTGCGTTACCGCCTTCTCTTTATAAGCGCCGCGCTGGGTAAACCAGTCAGCGAGTGAATTTATCTGCTGCTGAAGACCAGGCGTGGAGAGTTCACGCGGGTGTTCGGTTTGTTGTAAAAACATCAACCCTTCGGCGATCCGTACCAGCGCCAGATGGCCCGGATCGATCATGCCCGCCAGTTTTTCCACCAGTTTTAGACGCATCACCAGATGCTCGCTGGACACACCTGCCAACACCCATGCTCGCAGCTGCGTCTGGGATAGCACCTCCTGCGTCAGACGCGCACGCAGCCGCTGCTGCTGTTGCAGAAAACCACCGGAACGTTTGGTTTCATCTCCCTGAACCAGATCGACCATAAACTTCGGGTAGACACACTCCAGCGTCCGCCCGGGGCCTTCCAGTAACACGTTAGTCATGTGTGCTCGGTTGCAAAAAGGGTATTGATATCGTCGCGCAGCAAGCGGGAATCTTCATAAAGCCATGCCGCAGTCGTAATGCGATGCTGCAGTTGTTCGTTCAAGGCATTCACCGCAGATTCATTTTGCTGGCGCAGGGTCAGACTCTCACGCAGGCTCGCCTGTAATTGCGTCAAACACAGTGAAAAATCAGCAAAAAACGTGGCCATGCCTGCCGTAACGGAAATATCGACCTGCGCAGCTAAAGCTTTACGAATTTGTTGGCAAAACTGGGTGACATAGTGCACAAGGTTCTTATGCAGTGCGCCCATATCAATGAGATAACGCGTTTTTGTTTCGACGTACTCATTCCATCCCCAGTTGGGCTGATTCAACCAGCGAGAGAAGGTATCACGCACCACACCGCCAGTTGACGGCGCATTTTCCGCCGGAATATCCTGCTCAATGGCCTCGTTAAACAACTGGCGGGTGTTGAAGTTAAACATCGCCGCATGAAACGCCGGAAAACGGATCCGCGCACGAAAACCAGCGTGGTTCAGCTCCTCTTTCACCCGCTGCTCAATGGGGCGTATGGCGTCATTTAGCGCCCGGGACAGCGTCGACTCAAGCTGTTCAAAGCGCAGAGCTAAATCCCGACTGATGCTTTCCTGCGCTGCCAGCAAGACAACTTCACAGGACGAGCGCATTTTATCCAGCACGATTTTCGCCTGCCCCTCATCGTGCAACACCAGCATTTCTCCGGCCATTTCTGCCGAGGAAACGCCAGCCCCCTGGCCATGTTGTGACATCATCAGGACGTTTTCTTTGATAAAGAACGTGTTGATGCCGCACAGAATCTCAGTCTGTTGCTCATTGAGATAGGCCGCGGCAGCCTCCAGCGCCAGCTCGACCTCATGACTGACTTCATCACTCACCCGCCCCTGACTCACTTCTAACTGCTGCATATCCTCTTCAATATGCGTGATGTTCAGCCGCAGTTTTTCATAGGCAACCGTTAACCCATGGGCGCGAAACTCCAGATATTCGTGCGCGCTTTGCGCATAGTTCAATAACTTATGCGACGCTGAGCGTAGCGCATACAGCGAAGCATTGGCGTAAGCGGCATGAATCACTTTCTGGATCGGCTGCTCAAACAGTGAATCCTCCCACAACAGATCGGCTGCATGGCGGATGTGCTCCGTATCCTCAAGATCGTTGGTGCACCAGCGTCGGCCAAGCGCCGCTTCGGCAAAATCCTGTACCCAACGTTGCACCTGGTGATCCGGCAGCCGCCCGCGAGCCATCAGCTCATGACGCGCCCTGTTCGCCAGATACCCCCACATCGAAGAAACCGGATAGATTCGCTCCGGGGCAATCCCACCTTGCATCAGCGTGCCGGAAATTAATGCCCGCACCTGCTCTTCATCGTCACTGTTGCGGTCTTTCTGATCGAATTTGTTCACCAGCGCATACAGCGGCACTGACTTGCCGACCGCCATGACAGCGTGGCGCACTTCTTCATCGGAAATCGATTTCAGTTGGGTGTAATCCATCACCACCAGTACCGCAGAAGCCCGCGCCAGCTGTTCATTCAGCATCTTTTGTAGATGCGGTTGCCCGGCCTCATTCGGCCCCGGCGTATCCAGCAGGGTTAATTGCCCAGGATAGCTCGCCTGACCGGCCAAATGGACAAATTCGACCTCGATAACCGGAATATGCTCAATCGCGGCATAGGCGGCAAAAGGAAAATCCACCTCAAGTGCTTTTGACAAACGCACCAGGTCATTCAGACTTTTAAGGCAATGGAAAATAGGCTGTGCGCCAAGGTAATACCGCTCAAATGCCACGCCGTTTTCAATATGCTGCAGCAGGACATTCATATCCTTATCAATTTCCAGGGTCTGCGTAAGACGCTGGCGATCGCACTCGCGCACGCGCTGCTGTAAAACCTTCATTAAGGCATCGATAGGCGTGACATGTGAAAAATGCAACACCGGCTCTTTCTGCCCCGGCGTATGGCGAATTAACGTTGGTAGCGCCGTCATGGGACGATTACGATTAGGTAAAACTTCGGTCCCTACAATCGCGTTAATCGTCGTCGATTTTCCCGCTTTCATGGTACCGACAATCGCCAGCACCATTTCCAGACGCGTAATCTTACGCAGTTCATTATTGAGCGTTGCCTGCTGGACATCCATGCCACGCGCGCTGAAATGCAGAGGCTGAACCACCTGTCTGCTATGCTCTCCTTGTTTTAGCGCGACATCATCCAACGACGTCATAGGCAATTTTTGCAATTGCCTGAGATGTTCAAGCGAGAGCATCAGCAAGCGTTCCGCTTCCTGACTTAATTCATATATTGTCTGTGTGTGCATGGAAAATTCTTCCTTAACGCAAATGGCATTACTTTTATTTAGCCCAATCGTTTTATTTATAGATTTTTTGGCTTTTATAATTACGTGTAGAAATAATTAAAATCAAAACAACCAACTGATATTATTAAAATAAATTTGGCGTATAACCGCTGGCCGGATGCCTCTCACTTATGTAATAAGTAAGAAAGATAAACAGCGTAGTTCAGTTTTAAAAAATACCCGCGTAATTCCCCTACTAAAATTAAGGGGGTCAATGATATTCAATCACAATGGCTTAGGCATCCGTAAGCAACGTTACCTATGAATATCAGATATTTCGCCTCACCTTATCTTAAATACCTAAGCGTAGCAATTTCCCTTAAAAAATATTCCGCCATACTTTCATTGAGGTAAAAGCAAAGGGTCTTTACAGCAGATCATTTTGCATAATCGCGCAGTAGTCCCGACAAAAGCAGGGATTTTATGTATAATTGCGGCCTTTTTCGGCAATCTGCCATTTTTGGGCGCATTTGCCCCTGCTGACTTTTGAGGAAATCCACATGTCATTACCACACTGCCCACAATGCAACTCCGAATACACTTACGAAGATAACGGCATGTTCATCTGCCCGGAATGCGCTCACGAATGGAACGATGCTGAACCGGCTCAGGACAGCGACGAACTGATCGTTAAAGATGCCAACGGCAACCTGCTGGCTGACGGCGACAGCGTTACCGTAGTGAAAGACCTGAAGGTAAAAGGTAGCTCTTCCATGTTGAAGATCGGGACCAAAGTGAAGAACATTCGTCTGGTTGAAGGCGACCACAACATCGATTGCAAAATCGATGGCTTTGGCCCAATGAAGCTGAAATCTGAGTTTGTGAAAAAGAACTGATGCAAATTGCCTGATGGCGCTATGTCAATCAGGCCGACGCCAGCTCATCTGCCAGGCGGGAAGCTCATACTTCCCGCCTGGCTTATTTTTGCAGACGATAACTACACTTAACTGGTTTCTTTTACCTGAGGTAAAGATTATGCCGTTAAGTCCCTATATCTCCTTCGCAGGCAACTGCGCTGATGCTATCGCCTACTACCAAAAAACATTAGGCGCTGAGCTACTCTACAAAATCAACTTCGGTGAAATGCCCAAACCGGCGCAGAACAGCGAAGAGGGTTGCCCTTCAGGCATGAAATTCCCCGATACCGCCATTGCCCACGCCAACCTGCGCGTTGCGGGCAGCGACATCATGATGAGCGATAGCGCCCCCGACGGAAATGCCCACTACTCTGGCTTTACACTGGTACTCGACACGCAAAACGTCGACGAAGGCAAACGCTGGTTTGATAACCTGGCAGCAAACGGAAAAATCGAAATGGACTGGCAGGAAACCTTCTGGGCTCATGGTTTCGGTAAAGTGAGCGATCGGTATGGCGTACCGTGGATGATCAACGTCGTCAAACAGCAGCAACCTACAGAGTAATCCAACGGGAGGCCAGCCCTCCCGTACTGTCATCAAAAATCGCTCAACTCTTCATCACCAAGTAACCATCCCTTAACGAAAACGTCACATTAATCCGCCACGATGGGGCCACTTTTTAAGGGAGGCCGCATCATGCAAACGATTATTCGCGTCGAAAAACTCTCCAAGTCCTTCAATCAACATCAGGCGCTCAATGCGGTTGATCTGAACATCTGTTCCGGTGAGATGGTGGCTCTGCTTGGGCCGTCTGGCTCCGGCAAATCCACCCTTTTACGTCATTTAAGCGGTTTGATCGTCGGTGATAAATCCCCGGGTAGCCACGTCGAACTGCTGGGTCGTACCGTTCAACATGAAGGCCGCCTGGCGCGCGATATCCGCAAAAGCCGCGCCCACACCGGCTACATCTTCCAGCAGTTCAATCTGGTTAACCGCCTGACGGTACTGGAAAACGTCCTGATTGGCGCACTCGGCAGCACGCCGTTTTGGCGCACCTGTTTTAGCTGGTTTAGCCAGGAACAGAAACAGCGTGCATTACAGGCGCTGACCCGCGTTGGCATGGCGCACTTTGCATACCAGCGCGTTTCCACGCTTTCGGGCGGGCAACAGCAGCGCGTGGCGATTGCCCGCGCGCTGATGCAGCAAGCCAAAGTGATCCTTGCCGACGAGCCGATAGCCTCGCTGGACCCGGAATCCGCACGCATCGTGATGGACACCCTACGCGACATTAACCAGACCGACGGCATCACCGTGGTCGTCACGCTGCATCAGGTGGATTACGCCCTGCGCTACTGCGAACGCATTGTCGCGCTTCGTCAGGGCAACGTCTTCTTTGATGGCAGCAGTCAGCATTTTGATAACGATCGTTTTGACCATCTCTACCGCAGCATGAACCGCGTCGAACAGAACGCGCAGGCTGCATAGTTCTAAAAAACCAGGTGTTATTGGCGCAGCCAGGCTGGCAAGTGAAATAGCCTGGAACAAAGACTAATTAAGGAAACAACATGAGCTATAAGACCGTTGCCGCGCTGGCCTTTACCAGCATGTTCAGCATCAGCACCTTGTTCAGCCCGGCGCAGGCCGAAGAGCAAGAAAAAGCGCTGAACTTTGGCATTATTTCGACCGAATCACAGCAAAACCTGAAGCCACAGTGGGAACCGTTCCTGAAGGACATGGAAAAATCGTTGGGCGTGAAAGTGAACGCCTTCTTCGCCCCGGACTACGCCGGGATCATTCAGGGAATGCGTTTTAACAAAGTTGATATCGCCTGGTACGGCAACCTCTCGGCAATGGAAGCGGTGGATCGCGCTAACGGACAAGTGTTTGCCCAAACCGTCGCTGCCGACGGCTCCCCGGGATACTGGAGCGTGTTGATCGTTAACAAAGACAGTCCGATCAACAACCTGAACGATCTGATCGCCAAACGTAAGGATCTGACATTCGGCAACGGCGATCCCAACTCAACGTCAGGCTTCCTCGTCCCCGGTTACTACGTCTTCGCCAAAAACAACATCTCCGCCAGCGACTTCAAACGCACCGTTAACGCCGGACACGAAACCAACGCGCTGGCCGTCGCCAACAAACAGGTCGATGTCGCCACCAACAACACTGAAAACCTCGACAAGCTGAAAACCTCCGCACCGGAAAAACTGAAAGAGCTGAAGGTTATCTGGAAGTCACCGCTGATCCCGGGCGATCCGATCGTCTGGCGCAAAAACCTCTCCGAAACCACCAAGGACAAGGTGTACGACTTCTTTATGAATTACGGCAAAACGCCGGAACAGAAAACCGTCCTGGAACGCCTGGGATGGGCACCGTTCCGTGCCTCCAGCGACCTGCAACTGGTACCGATTCGCCAACTGGCGCTGTTTAAAGAGATGCAGGGCGTGAAGGGCAACAAAGGGTTGAACGAGGAAGAGAAAAGCAGCAAAACCTCGGCGCTGAAAGCGCAGCTCGACGACCTTGACCGTTTGACCGCCGCCCTGGGCGCCATGACCAGCGTGACTAAAGCGGTGCAGTAAACCTGATGCCCGGTGGCGTTTCGCTTACCGGGCAGACGATGTTCTGTAGGCCGGATAAGGCGTAAACGCTGCCATCCGGCGATAACCTACGCACGGAGCTAAACATGCAAACCATCACCGTCGCCCCGCCCAAACGTAGCTGGTTCTCACTGCTGAGCTGGGCCATTCTTCTCGCCGTGCTGGTGGTCTCGTGGAAAGGTGCCGAAATGGCTCCGCTCACGCTGATCCAGGATTCCGGCAATATGGCGACCTTCGCCGCCGACTTCTTTCCGCCAGACTTCAGTCAGTGGCAGGACTATCTCGGTGAAATGGCCGTCACCCTGCAAATTGCCGTCTGGGGTACCGCCCTCGCCGTTGTGCTGTCGATTCCCTTTGGCCTGATGTGCGCCGATAACCTCGTACCGTGGTGGATTTACCAGCCGATGCGTCGCCTGATGGACGCCTGCCGCGCCATCAATGAAATGGTCTTCGCCATGCTGTTCGTGGTCGCCGTGGGTTTAGGTCCGTTCGCCGGGGTAATGGCACTGTTTATCCACACCACCGGGGTGCTCTCCAAGCTGCTTTCGGAAGCGGTAGAAGCCATTGAGCCTGGTCCAGTAGAAGGCATTCGCGCCACTGGGGCCAACAAAATTGAAGAGATTCTGTACGGCGTTCTGCCACAGGTCATGCCGCTGCTTATCTCCTACTCGCTATATCGCTTTGAATCCAACGTCCGCTCGGCCACGGTGGTCGGAATGGTGGGTGCGGGCGGTATTGGCGTGACTTTATGGGAGGCGATTCGCGGCTTTCAGTTCCAGCAAACCTGCGCTCTGATGGTGTTAATCATCGTCACCGTCAGCCTGCTGGATTTCCTTTCCCAGCGTTTGCGTAAGCACTTTATCTGATTAGCGAGGCATTGATTGCTATGCACTTGTCTACACATCCGACCAGTTATCCAACGCGTTATCAGGAAATTGCCGCGAGACTTGAGCAGGAGCTTCGTCATCATTATCGCTGCGGTGACTATCTGCCCGCCGAGCATCAGCTTGCCGCGCGCTACGAGGTAAACCGCCACACCCTGCGCCGCGCTATTGACCAGTTGGTTGAGCGTGGTTGGGTCCAGCGTCGCCAGGGCATCGGCGTACTGGTGCTGATGCGCCCATTCGATTACCCGCTTAATGCCCAGGCGCGCTTTAGCCAGAACCTGCTGGACCAGGGCAGCCACCCCACCAGCGAAAAACTGCTGGCGGTGCTGCGCCCGGCCTCCAGTCACATTGCCGATGCGCTCAGCATTAACGAGGGCGATAACGTGATTCATCTGCGCACCCTGCGCCGGGTAAACGGTATCGCATTGTGCCAGATCGACCACTATTTTTCCGACCTCACGCTATGGCCGCTGCTGCAGGGCTTTAACAACGGCTCACTGCACGACTACCTGCGCGAACAGTCCGGTCTGACGCTCCTGCGCACACAAACGCGCATCAGCGCCCGCCGCGCACAGGCTAAAGAGAGCAAAGTGCTGGAAATCCCCAATATGGCGCCGCTGCTGTGCGTGCGCACCCTGAACCACCGTGAAGGCGAAGAACACGCGGCGGAATACTCCGTCAGCCTGACCCGCGCCGACATGATCGAATTCACTATGGAGCACTGAATGCATTTCGATACCGCGACCCGCCAGCGCTGGATGCGCGCGCTGGCTTACAGCAATGCCGATGCCCTGAACGCCCGCATCCACGCGCTCAAACTGACGCCAGACTATGAACTTATCCGCGCACCGGAAAGCGGACTGATGCAGCTCCAGGCTCGCATGGGCGGCACCGGCAACCGCTTCTTTGCCGGTGATACCACGCTTACCCGCGCAGTGGTACGCCTGAAGAGCGGCACGCTGGGCTACAGCTACCTGCTGGGACGCAACAAACAACACGCCGAGCAGTGCGCGGTCATTGACGCGCTGCTGCAGGAACAAACGCATTTCCAGAGCCTAATGGAAACCTTAATTGCCCCGCTGGAAGCGGAACGCGATGCGCTGATTAGCGCACGCCGTGCCGAAGTCAACGCCAGCCGGGTCGACTTCTTCACGCTGGTACGCGGAGATAACGCATGACCTTACAAACCGCTTTTAATTTACCTGTTCAGGATGCTCAGCAGAGCTTTCGTCGCCTGCTGAAGGCCATGAGTGAGCCGGGCGTGATCGTCGCCCTGCATCAACTGAAACACGGCTGGCAGCCACTGGGCCTGGCAACCACCAGCGTGCTACTGACCCTGGTCGATGGCGACACGCCGGTCTGGCTTGCGCCGTCGATGGATAACGATATCGCCCGGCAGAATCTGCGTTTTCACACCAACGCGCCGCTGGTGGATCAGCCGCAGTTGGCGGCCTTTGCCGTCGCCGACGAACGCATCAGCAGCGAACAGCTTAACGCCCTCTCCGCCGGTTCCGCCGTCGCGCCAGAAACCAGCGCCACGCTGATTGTGCAGGTCTCTGGCTTAAGCGGTGGACGCATGCTGCGTCTGACCGGCGCCGGTATCGCTGAAGAGCGCATGATCGCGCCACAGCTACCGGAATGCCTGATTCACGAACTCACCGAACGCCCGCATCCGTTCCCGCTGGGGGTCGACCTGATCCTCACCTGCGGCGAACGCCTGCTGGCTATTCCGCGAACTACCCATGTGGAGGTGTGCTGATGTACGTCGCCGTCAAAGGGGGCGAAAAGGCGATAGCCAACGCCCACGCCCTGCAGGAAAACCGACGCCGGGGCGATGAGACCATTGCTGAACTGAGCGTGGCGCAAATCGAACAACAGATGAACCTGGCCGTCGACCGGGTGATGACCGAAGGCGGCATCGCCGACCGCGAACTGGCCGCGCTGGCGCTGAAGCAGGCCAGCGGCGATAACGTCGAAGCCATCTTTTTGCTCCGCGCCTACCGCACTACGCTGGCAAAGGTGGCGGTCAGCGAACCGGTTAACAGTGCAGAAATGCGCCTTGAGCGCCGAATCTCTGCGGTCTACAAGGATATTCCCGGCGGGCAGTTGTTAGGTCCCACTTATGACTACACCCATCGCCTGCTGGATTTTACCCTGCTGGCCAATGGCGAAACGCCCCCCCTGCGCAGCGCAGACGACGCGCAGGACGCCTCTCCGCACGTCTTTTCCCTGCTGGCCAACCAGGGACTGGCAAAGCGTGAAGAGGATGATGGTGCCACGCCCGACGACATTACCCGCACGCCACCGGTTTACCCCTGTTCACGCGCTTCACGCCTGCAACAATTGATGCGCGGCGATGAGGGATATCTGCTGGCGCTGGCCTACTCCACCCAACGCGGCTACGGGCGCAATCACCCGTTTGCCGCCGAAATTCGCAGCGGCTATGTGGCACTGGAAACCGTACCGGAAGAGCTGGGATTTGCGGTGAACGTCGGTGAACTGCTGATGACCGAATGTGAAATGGTCAACGGTTTTGTCGCGCCAGAAAACGAATCCCCCCATTTTACCCGCGGCTACGGGCTGGTGTTCGGCATGAGCGAACGTAAAGCGATGGCGATGGCGCTGGTGGACCGCGCCCTACAGGCAGCCGAATACCATGAAGCGGTCACGGGACCGGCGCAGGACGAAGAGTTCGTGCTGGCGCATGCGGATAACGTCGAGGCGGCGGGTTTTGTTTCGCACCTCAAACTTCCCCATTACGTCGATTTCCAGGCCGAGCTGGAACTGCTCAAACGCCTGCAACAGGAGGCCACCCGTGACCACTAACCTCTCCGGCTACAACTTTGCGTATCTTGATGAGCAGACCAAACGCATGATCCGCCGCGCGATTCTGAAAGCGGTGGCGATCCCTGGTTACCAGGTGCCGTTTGGCGGACGTGAAATGCCGATGCCCTACGGTTGGGGAACCGGCGGTATTCAGCTCACCGCCAGCGTGATTGGCGAGCCGGACGTGCTGAAGGTAATTGACCAGGGCGCGGATGACACCACTAACGCCGTGTCGATTCGCAACTTCTTTAAACGCGTGACCGGGGTGAACACCACCGAGCGCACGGAAGACGCGACGCTGATCCAGACCCGCCACCGCATCCCGGAAACGCCGCTGGTGGAAGACCAGATCATTATCTTCCAGGTCCCGATCCCCGAGCCGCTGCGCTTTATCGAGCCGCGCGAAACGGAAACCCGCACCATGCACGCGCTGGAAGAGTACGGCATCATGCAGGTGAAACTGTATGAAGATATCGCCCGCTTCGGCCATATCGCCACCACTTACGCCTATCCGGTGAAGGTCAACGACCGCTACGTCATGGACCCGTCGCCAATTCCAAAATTCGACAATCCGAAGATGGACATGATGCCGGCCCTGCAACTGTTTGGCGCAGGCCGCGAAAAACGCATCTATGC
Organism: Citrobacter sp. RHBSTW-01044; assembly: GCF_013781945.1. Lineage (NCBI taxonomy): Bacteria > Pseudomonadati > Pseudomonadota > Gammaproteobacteria > Enterobacterales > Enterobacteriaceae > Citrobacter > Citrobacter sp. RHBSTW-01044. Next base: position 4,507,483 of record NZ_CP056180.1, read on the forward strand.
CGTTCCACCTTACACCCGCGTGGAAAGCCTCGATTTCGACGATCACCCGTTTACCGTGCAGAGCTGGGATGAGCCTTGCGCCATCTGTGGCTCAACCCACAGCTATCTCGATGAAGTGGTGCTCGATGACACCGGCAAACGCATGTTTGTCTGCTCCGACACCGACTACTGCCGCCAACAGAGTGAGGCCCTCAGCAAATGACGCAACCGCTGCTTTCAGTCAACAACCTGACCCATCTCTACGCGCCGGGCAAGGGCTTCAGCGATGTCTCTTTTGACCTGTGGCCTGGCGAAGTGCTGGGTATCGTCGGCGAGTCCGGTTCCGGCAAAACCACGCTGCTGAAATCGATCTCTTCACGGCTGACGCCGCAGAGCGGTGAGATTTTGTATCAGAACCGTTCGCTGTACGGCATGAACGAGGCCGACCGTCGCCGTCTGCTGCGCACCGAATGGGGCGTGGTGCATCAGCATCCGCTGGATGGCCTGCGCCGTCAGGTCTCCGCTGGCGGCAATATCGGCGAACGCCTGATGGCCACCGGGGCGCGCCACTACGGCGATATTCGTGCCACCGCGCAGCGTTGGCTGGAGGAAGTGGAGATCCCGGCCTCGCGTATCGACGACCTGCCAACCACCTTTTCCGGCGGCATGCAGCAGCGCCTGCAGATCGCCCGCAACCTCGTCACCCATCCCAAACTGGTGTTTATGGACGAGCCCACCGGCGGTCTGGACGTTTCCGTACAGGCCAAACTGCTGGACCTGCTGCGCGGCCTGGTGGTGGAACTGGATCTGGCAGTGGTTATTGTCACCCACGATCTGGGCGTAGCGCGCCTGCTGGCCGACCGTTTGCTGGTGATGAAGCAGGGTCAGGTGGTGGAAAGTGGGTTAACCGACCGCGTACTCGACGATCCGCATCATCCGTATACCCAGTTGCTGGTGTCATCTGTTTTGCAAAACTGATTTTGTCTTGCCGGGTGGCGCTTCGCTACCCGGCCTACGGATCGGCATCGGTTGTAGGCCTGATAAGCGAAGCGCCATCAGGCAATCGAACGCAAAAATGCTTAAAGAGGCTAAAAATGAACGCGATTCGCGTTGAAAACGTCAGTAAAACCTTTGTACTGCATCAGCAAAACGGCGTGCGTCTGCCGGTGCTGCAAGACGCCACGCTGGAAGTTAAAAACGGCGAATGCGTGGTGCTGCACGGTCACTCTGGCAGCGGCAAATCCACGTTGCTGCGTTCGCTGTACGCCAACTACCTGCCGGATGAAGGACACATCCACATCCGCCACAGCGGCGAATGGGTCGATCTGGTGCAGGCTCCGGCGCGTAAAGTGCTGGAAGTTCGCCGTTCAACCATCGGCTGGGTCAGCCAGTTCTTGCGCGTGATCCCAAGGATTTCTGCGCTGGATGTGGTGATGCAGCCGCTGCTGGATCTCGGCGTGTCGCGCGAGGAGTGCGCAGCCAAAGCGGCTAACCTGCTTACCCGCCTGAACGTGCCGGAGCGGCTGTGGCATCTGGCGCCGTCGACGTTTTCCGGGGGCGAACAGCAGCGCGTCAATATCGCCCGAGGGTTTATCGTCGATTACCCGATTCTACTCCTCGATGAGCCCACCGCCTCGCTGGACGCCAAAAACAGCGCCGCCGTCGTCGCATTGATTGAAGAAGCGAAAGCCCGCGGCGCGGCAATTGTCGGCATTTTTCACGATCAAACCGTGCGCGACCGCGTCGCGGATCGCCTGCACCTGATGGGAACAACAGCATGATTATCAATAATGTAAAGCTGGTGCTGGAAGATGAAGTGGTGCAAGGATCGCTGGAAATTGAGGGCGGAACGATCCGCGCCTTTGCCGAAAGTCAGAGCCAACTGGCCCAAGCGATGGACGGAGAAGGCGGCTGGCTGCTGCCAGGGCTTATCGAGCTGCATACCGACAATCTCGACAAGTTTTTCACCCCGCGCCCGAAGGTAGACTGGCCCGCCCACTCGGCGATGAGCAGCCACGACGCGCTGATGGTCGCCAGCGGCATTACCACCGTGCTGGACGCGGTGGCGATTGGCGATGTGCGCGACGGTGGCGACCGTCTGGAAAATCTGGAGAAGATGATCAACGCGGTGGAAGAGACGCAAAAGCGCGGGGTCAATCGCGCCGAGCACCGCCTGCATTTGCGCTGCGAGCTGCCGCATCACACCACCCTACCGCTGTTTGAAAAACTGGTCGGTCGTGAGCCGGTGACGCTGGTATCGCTGATGGACCACTCCCCCGGCCAGCGTCAGTTCGCCAATCGCGAGAAGTACCGGGAGTATTATCAGGGCAAGTATTCACTTACCGACGAGCAAATGGTCCGCTACGAAGAAGAACAGTTAGCTCTGGCTGCACGTTGGTCGCAACCCAACCGCACAGCGATTGCTCAGATGTGTCGTGAGCGCCAGATAGCGCTGGCGAGCCATGACGATGCCACCTGCGATCATGTGCTGGAATCGCATCAACTTGGCAGCGTGATCGCCGAATTTCCTACTACTTTTGCCGCCGCAGAGGCCTCGCGCCAGCATGGTATGAACGTACTGATGGGCGCGCCCAACATCGTGCGCGGCGGTTCTCACTCCGGCAACGTGGCGGCGCATAAGCTGGCTGAGCTGGGGCTGCTGGATATTCTCTCCTCCGACTACTACCCCGCCAGCCTGCTCGATGCGGCATTTCGCGTGGCAGACGATGACGCCAACCGCTTTACGCTGCCGCAGGCCATTCGTCTGGTGACCCGCAATCCGGCGCGGGCATTAAATCTCGACGATCGTGGCGTTGTAGCCGAAGGTAAACGCGCGGATCTGGTGCTGGCGCATCGCAAAGGCGATCACATCCATATCGACCACGTCTGGCGTCAGGGCAAAAGGGTATTCTGACTATGGGGAAACTGATCTGGCTGATGGGGCCGTCTGGCTCCGGTAAGGACAGTCTACTGGCAGAACTTCGCCAGCAGGAACCTGCGCAACTGCTGGTGGCGCACCGTTACATCACCCGCGCCGCCAACGCCGGGAATGAAAACCATATTGCCCTCAGCGAACCAGAGTTTTTTACCCGCGCCGGGCAGAACCTGCTGGCGCTGAGCTGGCATGCCAACGGCTTCTATTACGGCGTCGGCGTAGAGATTGACCTCTGGCTGCACGCCGGTTTTGATGTGGTGGTCAACGGCTCGCGCGCGCATCTGCCCCAGGCGCAGGCCCGTTACGGCGCTTCTTTACTTCCCATTTGCTTACAGGTTTCCCCGGCCATTTTACGCCAGCGCCTGCAGGCACGTGGGCGGGAGAGCGAAACGGAAATCGCTGCCCGCCTTGAACGCGCGGCGCGCTACACGCCGTATGACTGCCACGTCCTGAACAATGATGGAAGTTTGCTACAGTCTGTCGATACACTGCTCACCCTGATGGGACGCAAGGAGAAGAAACATGTCTGTCTGTGAATTACGCCGCGCCACGCTATACGATACCGATGCGGTTTACGCGCTTATCTGTGAGTTGAAACAGGGCCAATTCGACCTGCAGGCCTTTAGCGCCGGCTACGCCGCAAATCTGCAAGATCCCAATATGCACTACCAGCTGGCGCTGCTCGACGGACAGGTCGTCGGCTTGCTCGGTCTGCACCTGCAGTTTCATCTGCACCACGCCAACTGGATTGGCGAGATCCAGGAACTGGTGGTGATGCCACAGGCACGAGGACTAAAAGTGGGTAGTCAGTTACTGACCTGGGCCGAAGCCACCGCGCGCGAAGCGGGCGCAGAAATAACCGAGCTTTCGACAAGTACCCAACGCCTTGACGCGCACCGCTTTTACCAGCGCGAAGGCTATACCATGAGCCATTTTCGCTTCACCAAACCGTTGTAGGGGGAGCCATGAGTCTGACCATTACGCTGACGGGAACCGGCGGCGCGCAACTGGTGCCGGCATTTGGCTGTGACTGTGCGGCCTGCCAACGAGCACGCTTACAGGCGCAATACCGTCGACGCCCTTGTAGCGGGGTGGTCAAATTTAACAATGCGGTGACGCTGCTGGACGCGGGGATCCCGCATCTGATGGACGACTGGCCAGCAGGCAGCTTCCAGCAGTTTCTGCTCACCCACTACCATATGGATCACGTGCAGGGGCTGTTTCCGCTGCGCTGGGGCGTGGGGGCGACTATCCCGGTGTACGGTCCGCCGGATGAACAGGGATGCGACGATCTGTTTAAGCACCCTGGCATCCTCGATTTTAGCCATACCGTCGCGCCATTCGTGGTGTTTAACCTGCAAGGGTTGCAGGTGACGCCACTCCCGCTCAACCATTCAAAGCTGACGTTTGGCTATCTGCTGGAGACCGCGCACAGCCGCGTGGCGTGGCTCTCCGATACCGCCGGACTTCCCGACAAGACGCTGAAGTTTCTCCACAATAACCAGCCTCAGGTGATTATCATCGACTGCAGCCACGCCCCGCGCGCCGAGCCGCCGCGCAATCACAGCGATGTAAATACCGTTATCGCCTTGAACGAGGTTATCCGCTGCCCACGGGTGATCCTGACGCATATCAGTCATCAGTTTGATTTGTGGATGATGGAGAATCCGCTACCGACAGGGCTCGAAGCCGGGTATGACGGAATGGAGATTGTGCTGAGGTAGGTTTACATCGCACTAAAACACTTGTTAACAGGTCTCTGCTCCCTATAACCTTGCCAGCGAAAAATTGCGCTAACGATCATAATCTTCTTCCATTCTGCGCTCTTCGTCTTCTAACTGACGCCGTTCCTGATCGAGCTGGCGCTGGCGGTCATCCAGTTGGCGGCGGCGGTCTTCAAACTGGCGGCGGCGATTATCATACTGCCTGCGACGATCGTCACTCATCTGTCGCTGCCAGCTTTCATCACGAGAGTCGTCATAATCCCGCCCGCTGTCCGGTTTGTAGGCGTCGTTAATTGCCTGCTGAATATTGCCGATGGCGTCATCGATAATATCGGCCTGCGCCGATACGGTGGTCATCATCAGCAGAGTGAAAAGTAAGAATGTCGCGGAGCGTTGCATAAAACCAGCCTCATCAAGAAACTCGCCCCACGGTAATCAAAGCGTATTTGCGCGGGTAGCGGAGGAATCTCAATTACGCGAATGCCGCAGCGCCTGCGCCAGTTCTCCCCGGGTGAAGGGCTTACGCAATAACGCCACATCCGGCAGCGCCGGGTTATGCGCCGGACGTAAATCCTGGCCGCTAATCAGCAGGATGTTCAGTTGTGGATAATGTGCCAGCGCATGATTAACCACATCCACACCGCTTAAACCGCCGGGCAGCATTAAGTCGCTGATCAAAATATCAATCTCGGATGAAGCCGCCAGCATATGCATAGCCTGTTCGCCGTTGGCGGCCTCTAACGTCAGGTAGCCCAGCAGGTGTAATTGCTCACATAACGTCTGGCGCACATCGGCTTCATCTTCGAGAACCAGCACCAGTTTTTCACCGCGAGTCGGGGTGTGCTGTGCAATTGTCTCCACCGGTGTCTGCACCGGCACAACCGCGCGAGGAAGCTGCAATCTGACCGTCGTTCCCTGCCCAGGGGCGCTTTCAATCTCCACGCGGCCACCGGACTGGCGCACAAAACCGTAGACCATAGACAGCCCCAGCCCACTGCCGCTGCCGGTCTGTTTGGTGGTGAAAAACGGCTCGAAGACCTGAGCTTTCACCTCCTGCGACATCCCGCTTCCCTGGTCGGCAACTTCCAGCATCACCATATCCTGCTTACGCCCATCGCTGCGCGTGACCCGCTGATTCCAGGTACGGATTTTAATCGTGCCCGCCTGCCCGTCCATGGCGTCACGGGCATTCATCACCAGATTGATAATGGCGTTCTCCAGTTGGCTGACATCAATCCACGCGGGCCAGGCGGGAGACTGGGCTTCAATCTCCAGCGTCAACGTAGCCGGAAGAGAGTGGCGCATCAGTTCGCCCAAATTTTCCAGCAGCGTTTTCAGCTCCACCGCATGGGGATGCAACGACTGTTTGCGCGAAAAGGCCAGCAGCCGCTGGGTAAGGAGCGCCCCGCGCTCGGCGGCTTTTAGCGCCCGATTGACCCGTGGCGCATCGGGAGAGTCTGGGTTCACCAGATCCAGGCTGCCAATAATGACCGCCAGCAGGTTATTGAAATCATGCGCTAATCCGCCCGTCAGTTGCCCTACCGCCTTCAGTTTCTGACTGTGCAACAGCGCTTCCTCCAGCCCCTGGCGCTCGGTGCGGTCGATTTCCATCTGGCTGGTTTTTTCTTTTAGCAGTCGGGTGGTGTGCTCCAGCGATGCCGTATTACGGGCGAAGACGCTAAAGGCGCGGGCCAGCTCGCCCAGCTCATCGCGCCGCTGTAGGGCCGGGACGCTAACGTCCGATTCACCGTGCGCCAGCCGGGTCATCGCCCGCGAAATGGCCGTCAGGTTAGAACCGAGATTACGGTAGATATACCAGCCGGCAAAACCGGTGATCACCACCGCCAACAGCGCAAACACCAAAATAAACAACGCGCCGGATTGCAGTTCCTGATGGCTTTGCGCCACCCGCTGTTCGGAGATCAGCGCCACCTGCGAAGCATACCGGTTGATATCGCTGTTGAGGATCGCCACCAGCGCTTTGATATGAAACATATACCAGTTGATCGCCAAATCGCTCTGCTCCAGCGCGGAAGAAAGCGGCTCCAGCTTATGCAACTCCTGGTTGAAGTCGGTGAGGATGTTGGTAATCAGCGGATTGCTATTTTGCACAGGCAGCGCGGGCATCACGCCGTCCAGTTGTTTCACCACCGAACGCGGCGTGGGTGTTTCAATGGCGGCAACAATTAAGCGGTCTATCTGCCCCAGCAGCACGTCATCCTGCGCGCCGGTCAGCGTTTGCAGATGACGTAAATAACTTTGATTCTGATACAGCGAACTGAGCAGGGCGTTACGTTCCAGATGTCGCCGTTGCCCGCGCTGCAGCATACCTTCCACGCTGCTTTGTAGCTCCTGGCTGCGCTGGATAATACGCTCGACCAGCGCCGGCTCCTGCTGCGCCAACGGCGCGGTGGCCAACTGTTCCAGCGAATGCTTCAGCGCCCGTTGCGTGTCCTGCAGCCGCTCCGCTTCACCTTTGTATTCCAGCGCGCCGACCACCTGCGACAGCCGCACCGCCGCCGTCGCCACGTTCGCCGTATCCCGCGCCAGGTTCATGCTGCCGGTCATGTCGTCAACGGTTTGCTGCTGCACCTGTTCCTGGATTTGACTGGCATGCTGAAACCCCAGCACCGCCACACCGCTTACCATCAGCGTGACCGTCACCACCAGCAGATTGAAGAACAGCAATCGTCCGCGCGCACTGGCGAAAAAGTGACGTCCTGGTTGCGGCATATCACGCTCCGTGAAGAAAAATCGCAATATGACAAATATGAACGGCTTCTGACATTTTGCATTTACATTCCTGTGATGGACTGCTGATATCGGCCACCCCACAGGAGATCCGCTATGAGCAGGACACCGGTTCTGGAGATGCGCAACATTGCCAAAGCATTTGGTAAATTTTACGCGCTGAAAGGGGTCGATTTAACGGTCTGGCCGGGTGAGATTCATGCCCTGATGGGTGAGAACGGCGCGGGAAAAAGCACTCTGATGAAGATCCTCGCGGGCGCGTATACCGCCACCAGCGGTGAGATCCTGATCGACGGTCAGCCGTTTCACATTCGCGGACCAAAAGACGCGCTCAGCGCAGGCATCACGCTGATTTACCAGGAGATGCAGCTCGCGCCGAACCTGACGGTGGCGGAAAATATCTTTCTAGGCAGCGAGCTGTCGCGCGGCGGTCTGGTCCAGCGTAAAGAGATGGTGATGCAGTCGCAGAAAGTCATCGACCGGCTCGGCGCCCAGTTTAAGGCCAGCGATCGCGTGATGACGTTGACCATCGCCGAACAGCAGCAGGTGGAAATCGCCCGCGCCCTGCACCGTAACAGCCGCATTCTGGTGATGGATGAACCCACTGCCGCCCTCTCCTCACGTGAAACCCACCGCTTGTTTGAACTGATCATGCGCCTGCGCGATGAGGGGATGGCGATTATCTACATTAGCCACCGCATGGCGGAGGTGTATGAACTCTCGGACCGCGTCAGCGTCCTGCGCGACGGGCAATATGTAGGCAGCCTGACCCGCGACAAACTCAACGCCTCTGAGCTGGTGCGCATGATGGTGGGCCGACCGTTAAGCGATTTGTTCAACAAAGAGCGCGATATTCCCTTAGGTAAAGCGCGCCTCAACGTCCACCACCTGACCGACGGTCATAAAGTCCAGCCGTGCAGTTTGCTGGTGCGCTCCGGGGAGATCGTCGGCCTTGCCGGGTTAGTCGGCGCCGGGCGTTCTGAACTGGCTCAACTGATTTTTGGCGTGCGTAAAGCCATCGGCGGCATGATTGAAGTAGACGGTGAACCGGTGGTGATCCACTCCCCTCGCGAGGCGATTGACCACGGCATTGGCTTTCTGACGGAAAACCGCAAAGAGCAGGGATTGTTTTTAGAGCTGGCGGCAGCAGAGAACATCACCATGGCGACGCTGGAACGTGACGCCAACTGGGGCATGCTCGATCGCAAAAAGGCGCAGGCTATTTCCGATGACGCCATCCAATTGCTCAACATCCGCGTTCCGCACGCCCAGGTACGCGCGGGCGGGCTGTCCGGTGGTAATCAGCAAAAGCTGCTGATTTCACGCTGGGTCGCGATCGGCCCACGCATTTTGATCCTCGATGAACCCACGCGCGGCGTGGACGTTGGCGCCAAAAGCGAGATCTACCGGATCATGAACGACATGGCGCGCAAAGGCGTGGCGATCCTGATGATCTCCAGCGAATTGCCGGAAGTCGTCGGTATGAGCGATCGCGTTTACGTCATGCGGGAAGGCAGCATTGCTGGTGAGCTGAACGGGCAAAGTATTACCCAGGAAAATATTATGACGCTGGCAACCGGCGTGAACGACTCCCATCATCAGGCGGTGTCCCATGAATAATCCAACCACTCCCCAGCAGGTGGCGAAATCCGCCTCCGCGAAAAAATTGCTGATGAGCGATCTGATGCAAACGGTCGGCATCTTGCCGATTCTCATCCTGATAGTGGCGGTATTTGGCTTTATCGCGCCAAACTTTTTTACCGAAAGCAACCTGTTGAATATAACCCGCCAGGCGTCGATCAACATCGTGCTGGCGGCTGGCATGACCTTCATTATTTTGACCGGTGGGATCGACCTCTCGGTTGGCTCGATTCTCGGCACCACCGCCGTCGCGGCTATGGTCGTTTCGCTGATCCCTGAATTTGCCATGCTGTCGATTCCGGCGGCGCTGATGCTCGGTCTGGTGCTGGGGTTGTTTAACGGCGCGCTGGTTGCTTTTGCCGGACTGCCACCGTTTATCGTCACGCTTGGAACGTATACGGCGCTGCGCGGCGCGGCCTACCTGCTGGCCGACGGCACGACGGTGATCAATTCCAATATCAGCTTTGAGTGGATCGGTAACAACTATCTTGGTCCGGTTCCGTGGCTAGTGGTCATTGCGCTGGCGGTGGTGGTGATGTGCTGGTTCATTCTTAGGCGCACCACACTCGGCGTTCATATTTATGCGGTCGGCGGCAATATGCAGGCCGCTCGTTTAACCGGTATCAAAGTGTGGCTGGTGCTGCTGTTCGTCTACGGCATGAGCGGTGTGCTCTCAGGTCTTGGCGGGGTGATGAGCGCCTCACGGCTATACAGCGCCAACGGCAACTTAGGCATGGGTTACGAGCTGGACGCCATCGCGGCGGTGATCCTCGGCGGTACCAGCTTTGTTGGGGGGATCGGTACCATCACCGGCACGCTGGTAGGGGCGTTGATTATCGCCACGCTCAATAATGGCATGACGCTGATGGGCGTCTCCTATTTCTGGCAACTGGTGATCAAAGGGGCGGTGATCATCATAGCGGTACTGATCGACAAATACCGTACCCGACACCATCAAAGTGCATAACAACAACATCTTACTTCGAGGAATACAGCATGAGATTGAAGCCCTTAGTCACCGCGCTCTGTGCTGGCGCACTGCTTGCTGCAGCTCCGTTTGTGCAGGCAAAAGAACTGAAATCGATCGGCGTTACGGTGGGCGATCTGGCCAACCCGTTCTTCGTGCAGATCACCAAAGGCGCGGAGCTGGAAGCACGCAAACTGGCGGGTGATAGCGTTAAAGTGACGCTGGTTTCCAGCGGCTACGATCTGGGACAACAGGTGTCGCAAATCGACAATTTTATTGCCGCCAAGGTCGACATGATTATCCTTAACGCCGCCGACTCCAAAGGCATCGGCCCGGCGGTAAAACGCGCGAAAGACGCAGGGATTGTGGTGGTTGCCGTTGACGTAGCGGCGGAAGGCGCAGATGCGACCATTACCTCCGATAACACCCAGGCGGGTGAAATGGCCTGTAAATACATTACCGACCGTCTGAAAGGGAAAGGCAACGTCGTCATTATCAACGGGCCGCCGGTTTCCGCCGTCCAGAACCGCGTGGAAGGCTGCCAGACCGAGTTTAAACGTCACCCGGATATCAAAGTGCTGTCGTATAACCAAAACGCCAAAGGCAGTCGCGAAGGCGGACTGGAGATCATGACCGCGCTGCTGGCGGCGAATCCGAAGATCGACGGCGTATTCGCCATTAACGATCCTACGGCGATCGGTGCCGATCTGGCAGCAAAACAGGCACAACGTAGCGAATTCTTTATTGTCGGCGTAGACGGATCGCCAGACGCTGAAGAAGCGTTGAAGCGGGAAAACTCACTATTTGTGGCGACGCCTGCACAAGATCCGCAGGTGATGGCTGCCAAAGCGGTCGAAATCGGCTATGACATATTGCAGGGGAAACCCGCCCCGAAAGAGCCCGTACTGATCCCGGTGACGATGATCGATAAAAACAACGTCGGCAGCTATAAGGGTTGGACGGTGAAATAACCCCTTAACCGACTGATGCTCTCCTGCCGCAAAGAGAGTAAAAGAAGTATGAGCGCCCGTCAGGGCGCTTACCTCATAAAAACTGAGAGTAATAAATATCCATTTCCCGCTCTATCTTTTGACTCACTATCAAAGAATAAATCATAATCGCCGTATAAATAACCAGAATGCCGATAACTAAAGGAGTAAACGTATACCAGGGATGATTATTGAACATTTCCGTTGGCACGAGACTTACAAACCCTATACCCCATAAAATAATTGCGCAAACAATTATGATTTTCCAATAATTCCCGAAATCGAGCTTACCAAGTGCAGGCCAACATCCTGGATATTTAGCAGTTATTATTCCGGTTTGAATCGTGCCTGCGGATGCACTGGCGAATAACTGATGTCCTTGACCATATTTTGCAGCATCCGCAGCCAACGCCAATACAACCCAACGCTGAACCTCTGTGCTTTGCCCAGTAACGGCTTCCAGTTCATATCGACTATCGGCCAAAATGTTCACTTTTGCGTTTTCCACCCCACTAAACATTACGAATTTTGACTGTTTATCCAGTGAGTTGAACCACATCTTTTTAATTTTACTCACATCCACTTGTTGAGCAGATAAATATGCACTTACGATTTCATCAAGATAATATGGAGTACTGTCCATCATACGCAATAAATATAAAGGTGTGTCTTTATCTTCAAGCAATTTTGCATTGGTAAAAATAAAGACATTAGCACTTTCGAAAAAATCAGAATTATTTTTATTGTGCAATTCAACTGTAATAACCAGGTTGTTTTCAGAAATATTTAGGCCAACCCAACCATTGATTAAAGAATAATCCGGACAATCATGAAGAATATTAACGTCTCCGACCTTATTGCTGGAGATGCCCAGACTTGCGAGTACCGCCCTGAAACTATTGCCGATAGTGTCATCCGCACCCTTAACATACAACCAGGTATTAAACGGACGATACTCTTTGACAAGAGAATTCTTGAGTGGTTCTATCAACCGGCTTAGCACTTTATCAACTCTGGCGTCATCCATTGAATCAACTTCGATATCAATTCGTAACGGCGTTGCAGAACCTGCTGGCGCTTCCCCTTCTAGTTTCTGAATTTTTAATGCCAGTTCAGGCACCGGGAGAATTGATGAATAGTCTAAAAGAGGCAATGCCTGTATTGCCCAGTTTTTCCACTTATACATACCATACTGCTCAAGGTAACCCGCATAATAAAACGGAAAAGATATTATACCGTGAATGATTATCACCACACACCAGATTACTAACACTATTAGAGAAGGGATTACTATTGCATTCCATGTCAAATCATCAGCAACTTTCTTTTCCTGAAGCCAGTTTAATATATAGTACATCATACATAACAAGAATATAGCACAGCTAATAACCAGCATAATATTTAGCGGGAATTTTCCTGGGTCTTGATAGGGATTCTTGTTTGGTATCTTCCATTTACTCATTTGCTTGTCCCCGCCATTGGCAGTGTGGTTTTTATTGCACAACCGCATGCAGCCCTACACCCATCCACAACAACGCCTCTACCGTCCATTGTCCAGGTTGGTTCAAAATCAAGTATGGGAAAGGTCCCTTTATGCGCAACACAAAGAACAGTATCCCCCATTAAAGCGACAGGAATTCCCATAAACTTGCTACCAGAAGCTTTGTTCACATACCCACCGTTTTCCAGCGGGTCATTTAGCCTGATTACACCTTTCATATTATTTCCCCACATCCAGGTCACAGCGCATCCGGGTCCATCCCTTATAGCCCACCACCTCCGGTTCTTTGTCGGGCAGGTTTTGATAATTCGATTTTTCTGACTCAACAAGATTATTCAGTCCTTTTTTCATAAAAATAACCGTACCCCACGCATACCCTGGAGATTCAGGTCTGATGTGGGCATTCACATACTCACCATTGGATTTATGCTTGCCTGGCCTGTAGAGATAATACGTGTCATCAAAGAACTTATAATCTATACCCGGCCCGCCGGGTTTTAGACGCGGATCGTCAAAAGGGTATGAACTCATATACAAATGATTCTGCGAAGTGGTAATAAATGCCTGATTATTGACCACCACCACTCTTTTGATTTCTTTTCCTTCCGGTCTGTCGACCATATTCCCCTCTGAATTTCTCTCTTGCCCCTGAAATGGGGACATATAAGATGCCACCTGCCATGTTTGCCCATAGTCTTTAGATATTTTATATGCCCCAGGTTCCCATTCAGGCACCAGAATATACTGTTCTGAAGGATGAATATATTCTCCCGTAAATACCATGTATATTGGGTTGCTATAAATTGACTTATGAATATTTCTTTTTATATCATGATAAACAACATATCCTTCACAATCATATCCGATCAGTTCCAGATAACGATTATCATCAAACCGATAAATAATCTGTGAGGGTGATTTTGTACAGGCAGAGACGGCGCATAGCGAGATTGCTCCGATTATTATTTTTAACATACTACTCATTTTCATTATTTGTCCTTAAACGTTAAGCGACTCAGGCATATCCCATTGCAGATTATTTTCCCGCATCCAGGTCACAGCGCATACGGGTCCATCCCTTATAGCCCACCACCTCCGGTTCTTTGTCGGGCAGGTTTTGATAATTTGCCTTATAACCCTCCGTTAAATGGGCTAAAGCAGCTTTCATAAAAACGACCGTCCCCCAGGCTCGTCCAGGAAACTCAGGACTGGTATGACCGTCCACATACTCGCCATTGGATTTATGTTTGCCTGGTTTATAGAGATAATATGTGTCATCAAAGTATTTATAATCTATACCCGACCCGCCGGGTTTTAGACGCGGATCGTCAAAAGGGTATGAACTCATATACAAATGATTCAGCGAAGTGGTAATAAATGCCTGATTATTAACCACCACCACTCTTTTTATTTCTTTTCCCTCCGGTCTGTCGACCATATTCCCCTCTGAATTTCTCTCTTGCCCCTGAAATGGGGACATATAAGATGCCACCTGCCATGTTTGCCCATAGTCTTTGGATATTTTATATGCACTCGGTTCCCATCTTGGTATCAAGATATACTTATCCGATGGGTGAATATAAACTCCGGTAAAGATCTGATATGTAGAATAAACACCATTGACTAACTCCTTATGTATATTCCTTTTGGTATCATGATACCAAAGCGCCCCCTCACAATTAAAACCTTTCAATTCAAGATAACGGTTATCATCATAGCGATAAATTACCTGTGAAGGTGATTTTGTACAGGCAGTGACAGCGCATAGCAAGAACGCACCAATTATTATCTTTAAAAAAATCTCCAGTTTCATAAATTATCCTTATACGTTAATTGGCTTAGGCATATCCCATTGCAGATTAGAAATCTCCGTATTGTATATTTCATTATGCCTGGCAGGTTTAACTGTAGTTGAATGACAGAACTCGTTAACAACACCAAATACCCCCTTGGGCAAGATGTCATCGAGTTTATTCATAAAATCTTTTGTACGGTCTTCGCTCAACTTTCCAGTATTATAATAATTAACTGCATCCAGGAAACCATTCTTCTTCATACGCCAGTCCCCACGGCGAAGTAGTTTCACCCAGAACTCACCATTTTCGTAATCAAATGCCCTGCATATCCCCACCGCCAGATCGAAGGCCATTGCTTTCGCTGGGGCATCTTTTGACATGACAATAGAGGAATGCTGGCTGTAACCAACAGGGTCTGAGTGCATCCATTCTTTTTTCAGTTCATCCGCCGTTTTTTCATAAATCAGCTGTACGGTTTTATTGTATCCCCCTCCAAGGACAGCGCCTTTGGTATAACGCTTACCATATTTATTGCTGAACATTATGAGTTCTGCTGGTGTTAATTCCCGACCTGGCTGTAAAAAATCGAAACCTGCGCCGCTGAGATTTTTAATATCTGTCTCAGTACGGGAAATAATAGTGGCTTTTGCAGAAAATGAGATGACCTGATCGGGGGAATCAGGCTCTAACGAATATTTATACTTGCTCTCTACCCCCTGTAGTTGATGCTTAAAAGTAACGGGAAGTTGTTCACCATTAATCACAACATCGGAAAACGTATATTGTTTAGTAAAACCCGTATCCTGATTAAAACTTCCCTTTTTTAACGTCGGCATTTCAAAAGGCACGCTTTGGGGGCTACAACCTATATCGGGGCCATTTTCGCAGAAAACACGCTGGCGCAAATTCTCTATACCACTCGCAATGTCGTGAGGTATGCCTCGCCAGCCAAAACCCTGTACGTTAAGTAATGAGACAACACTGTCATTGGGGCAAAAATAGTTATACACCTTGCCGAAGTTATTGCGGGTATAGAGCTTATTCTTGCGCCATTGAGAATGGGTTTTACTCAGACATGTTGCGCCTTCTATATCATCAATTTCCGCTCCGGTGTGGTATTCTCCTTTGCCATATTTATCGTTTGTCGCCATCAAATGACAGAAATTTTTAAACGTCTGCTGACGGGCGCGATCCGTCTGGTGATGTCCGGGGGTCGCACTCTCGGCAAACGTATTTTCAAGCGCATAGGGGGAGTGATTAAGAATAACGCAATCAGCTGGTTTCTCACCAGCTTGCATGACCAGCATATTTGCCAGCATAGTAATAATAGTCCCCTGCGAATGTGCAACGATATTAATTGGGTCCCGTTTTGTTGCCGATTCACTTCGAATCATCAGGATTAAATCGGCCAGCCTCTGCGCAGCAAAAAACTGATAAATACGGTGAGGGTTATCATAAATAGGATGCGTAAAATCCCCACCATTCATATGAAATGAAGCAAATCCTGCAGCGCCATTCGTCAGGCCGCCGGAGCCCGGGCCTAACATATCCGGAATTGTGGTTGTCGCATTCGCAAAGGTGCCACCGCCTTTGGCATACACATCGTCGAGAACATTACCGAAATTATCATTCTGATATTTCAACGTGGTTTGAGGAATGTGTCCTAACTTTGCCAGCTTCGTGGCGTCATCTTCCTGGTAGGCATTGTAAGGCAGCTTTGCGGCGCTGCCTGATTTAGCCAGCTCATCACGATAACGCCGCTGGTCCTCGATATACGTTGCATGATCAACAGGTTTATATCCCCAGTAAAATGGGATCACCGGACTGCGCCCAGGCATTTTCACCTGCTGCTGTTCGCCATCGCCCATATCCATTTTGAACTGGTGCCATTCATGCGGATACATATCCGTACGGCCCATACGTTCATTCAGGCCGGCAATGATCCCCTGCTCCTGATTTTGATACGCCTCGCCCACATCGTTAACACCATGAACAAGGATTACAATACAGGGCATAGGGTTTTTAACCGCCACTTCGCAGACTGCCATTTTTCCACCGGTGGATTTAGGCACGCCTTGTACCCCCGTCGCCACGACTCGCGGATTAAAGGGACTGTTACTCATTTGGCAAAATCTCCATTTTCATTTCATCCATTTCCGTCATATCCAGTAACGGCGTCATGCCTTCATCGTCGGTAACACCTTCAATGATTTCACCGGAGGCCTTAGTCAGTCTGAATTTTGTCTTTTTCAGAACATCGTCCGTATTCCCATAACCATGTAATTTAATGCGGCGGTGAAACTGGTCTTCCTGAAAAACGGGGGATTTATCTTTAACGGATTCCGGCCCACTCCAGTCAAGAATGGTGCCTTTCAACTGCACTTTAGCGGGAGAGAATATTTTTACTGAGCCATCTTCATTTATTCGGATACCGCCCCCCCCGCACAGCAACTGAATATTCTTTTTGGCGCTGATGGTCACATTGCCGTTCATACTTTGAATATGAAAATGCTGATCGGAAAGCAGGCCCATTTCACCACGCTGCGCCTGGACGGAAATATCATCTTTTGCGGCAATAATTTTGATCCCGATCGCTCTGCTGAAAAGCGATAAACCCTGTCCGACAGCCATGGAGAGTTTTTTAAAAACATTAAAACTGCCGTTATTGGCCGCATTCAGCGACAGATCTTTGTTTGCCGACAGCGCCATGGTTTCTGGTGTGAGCAGAGCCATACCTTGATCGGCATAGGCCACCAGCCCCGGCTGAGTCAACTGTTCAAGTGCGGCGTTAAGCTGCTGCTGTTGCCCCATTTCGACGTTTAACGCTTGCGCCGTCAGGGCGCTCTGCTGAAGAGAGGTTGCCAGTACAAGCGCAGCCTGTAGCTGTTGAACAACTGCGTTCATGTCGAGCTGCTTGCCCTGGGCTTTTGGCTGCGCCTCTGTCGTCAGCAATATTCCCTTTGCGGCTCTCAACACCCCCCGCTCATCGGTGCGCAGTTCTGCGCCTTCACCGCGCGGCTTACCACCAGCATCAACAAGGTGGCCCATGTTCAGCTGGGTTTTAGCGTATTCGGTACTTAACTTGACGTGTTCCTGTCCGCGTCGGTCCTCCATCCGCAGCTTATTGTGGCCCGCAGTACGGATTACGTTGCGGGTATTGTTACGGCTGGTGACGAGGTCAGGCTTTGGAGCATGATGCAGCGCATGGGCAATGAAAGGCCTTTCCGGATCACCACCTTCAAACGCAATGGCAACTTCCGCCCCCTGAATGAGCGGGAAGTGATGACCATAAGTATCACCGGCATAAATCCGTGCCAGACGGACGGGCATACTTTCATAGCCTTGCTTATGTTGGTCGAGGTCAAAATCAAACTTCACCCAATAGCGCCCCTGCACATCGATATGGGCATATTTGTCATTGTCTATTCGGGAGGAAACAATTGCGGGAACCGTACCCACGATACGCGGTCGGGGTAGTGGCTGCGGCCGAAAGCAAACGCGCTCACTGTAAGGAATACCGATCAGTTGGGATTGAAGGGCGGCATCACGCCTCCCCGTCACCCGCATTGCCGTTACCACAAATCCTGAAGTAAACGCTTGCGGAATAGTACCGTCGATTTCAAGCACCATACCTGGCGCGATCGACGGGCTGGTGGTCACCCCGCTTAAAATAGATTGATTATTAAGAATAATTTCGTGATGCAGTTTGGCGTAGAACCAGCTGGATTCGCCCGGTTGTTCCTCTGCAAATTTCGATCCCGGCTGGTGGTGAATATCCGCATAACGATAATCCACTCCATACGTCGTCGATGTTTGTTCAGCCCCATCGGCATCAGCATTGAGTATTAGCGAGTTGGCAAGCCGGTAGTCAAAGTTCTTTGCTTTAACGGCTGCGGAGACAAGGTTGTGCTTTG
This sequence comes from Citrobacter sp. RHBSTW-01044, assembly GCF_013781945.1. Lineage (NCBI taxonomy): Bacteria > Pseudomonadati > Pseudomonadota > Gammaproteobacteria > Enterobacterales > Enterobacteriaceae > Citrobacter > Citrobacter sp. RHBSTW-01044. The sequence continues at coordinate 4,525,680 of NZ_CP056180.1, forward strand.
ATACCAGCTTATCGATCGCGTAATCATTTGCTGTCAGACCCGCATGAGATGCATGCATAATCTTTTGATCGAAGATGTACCGGCTTTGGGAATCACTAAAGATAAGCACCATAATGTGCGAAACCGCATGATGATTTTCAATCCTGAACCAGATCCCAACTTCTGACAGGATGCGGCTGACAAACGCTAAATCTGATTCCTCCCACTGTACGATCATTTCCCGGTCAGGATAGGTAGAAAGAAGCTTATCAAAGTCGATTTCATAATCAGCAAAAAAATGCTCTTTGAGGATCTGCGTTACCAGTTTCGGAACGTTAATATTCAGGTAAATAGCCGATCGCCTGCGTCGTGAGAGTAATGCAAGCTTATGCTCCAGCCTGATTTCGTACAGTGATTCATCCGCTGAAGTGCTAATAAGTGAACATGATGTAATAACCCCTTCTATTTGCCGCTCATTGATCCACATTGCAGAACCCTGAACATATTTACTCCATTTATTATTAGGGGCTCTAATTTGTAGCATAGCTTCAATATTAAGAAGAGATTCTGGAGGGATATCTTTACATTTTGAAGTGAATGTTATTTTATAACTATATGGTTTACTTAGACTTTCCTTTCCGTCAATTGATTCAACATCAAGTACACCTAAATTTACCGACCCTCTGATGGTTAATAAGTATTTATTTATACTATCATCTGAAATCATACCTTCAAGATTATAGAAGCCAGAACCTTTTTTCATTATCGCATCCCTTGCAGAAAGACAGTAATACATAAAGAATAAAGTTTAATCAGCATACCAACAAGACTACTAAGAAGGTTATTTTTTACTAAAAAAATATTTTAAAACTAAACAAATAGTTATTAGCAAAGTACGTAGTACACTTATGATATATAAACAATCGGTTAACTAACGACATTTTATATTCAATAGCAGCAGATTTTAATAAGATTATTTATATTATGTATTATTCATTTTTAATCGCGAGGCAACACGCCAGCGCTCACATCCCAATGACTGCAGAAAACTGAGATTCGACTAAAAAAACAAACATATTAAGATAATGATTTATAATAACATTTGTGAAAATGCTCTTTTTATTTATCATTTTATTGAATGAATCACATCACCACATAGAAAAACACAATAAAATATAACTATTCCCTATTCTGCTGTGAGGGAGAGGTAACCGGATTGTGTCCATTTTATCCATGGGAAAGCTTTTGATTTTCTCCCTCTTCTTTGAGAGAGGGCCGCATAAAGGTCATCTTATCAGCCACAGGAGAATCAATGAAACGCTCAGCAATAAACGAAATCCTTGGCCACACGCGCCAGTTTTTCTCTCAGCACGACGTGCATCTCCCCCCTTTCGCCAGTTTCCCGCCGACCCAATGGCGCAAGCTTGATCCCGCCGCCTGGAGCGAAGTTTTCGACCTTAAGCTTGGTTGGGATGTCACCGCGTTTGGCGGCAACAATTTCGCCGCGCAAGGGTTAACGCTGTTTACCCTGCGTAATGGCTCGCCGAAAGGAATGCCTTACGAGAAATGCTACGCCGAGAAAATCATGCATGTTCGCGATGCGCAGGTCACGCCGATGCATTTTCACTGGCGTAAACGCGAAGACATTATCAATCGCGGCGGCGGTAATTTAATTGTGGAACTGTGGAATGCGGGGATCCGAGAACAAACGGAGGACAGCGACGTGAGCGTGGTGATTGACGGCTGTCGGCAAACCCATGCGGCAGGCAGTCAACTGCGCCTGACGCCGGGTGAAAGCATCTGCCTGCCACCGGGCCTGTATCACAGCTTCTGGGCGGAAGAAGGTTTTGGCGACGTGCTGGTCGGCGAGGTTTCTTCTGTTAATGACGACGACCACGATAACCACTTTCTGCAACCGATCGCCCGCTATAACGACATTGAAGAAGACGAACCGGCGCAGCTGGTGCTGTGTAATGAGTATCGCCTGTTCCGCTAACCAAGGAGCGCATTATGCCGTTGATATCTCTCGCCGATGGCCTTGCCCATGCCCGCGAGCACCGCTATGCCTTAGGGGCGTTTAACGTTCTGGACTCACACTTCCTGCGCGCGCTGTTTGCCGCGGCAAAGCAGGAACGTTCGCCGTTTATCATCAACATCGCCGAGGTGCATTTTAAATATATCTCGTTGGATTCTCTGGTCGAAGCGGTCAAGTACGAAGCCGCGCGGCATGACATTCCGGTAGTGCTGAACCTTGACCACGGCCTGCACTTTGAGTCGGTGGTTCGGGCACTGCGCTTAGGTTTCAGTTCAGTGATGTTTGATGGCTCCACGCTGGAGTATGAAGAAAATATTCGTCAAACCCGCGAAGTGGTGAAGATGTGTCACGCCGTCGGTGTATCGGTGGAAGCCGAACTGGGCGCGGTGGGAGGCGATGAGGGCGGCGCGTTGTATGGTCATGCCGACGAGTCGTTATTTACCGACCCGATGATGGCGCGTGATTTCGTCGACAGAACCGGGATTGACGCGCTGGCGGTCGCCATTGGTAATGCACACGGCAAATATAAAGGCGAACCGGTGCTCGACTTTCCGCGTCTGGACGCCCTTCGCCAGCAGGCGGCGATCCCGCTGGTACTGCACGGCGGTTCCGGCATCAGCAACGACGATTTCAAGCGCGCAATTGAACTCGGCATTCACAAAATTAATTTCTATACCGGCATGTCGCAGGCGGCGCTGTCGGCAGTAGAGACAAGAATAGCGAATCGTCAGCCCCTGTACGACGAATTTGCCGAACTGCTGCTCGCCATTGAAGAGGCCATTACCGATACCGTTTCAGAACAGATGCGTATTTTTGGCAGCGCGGGACGGGTCTGATGGAACGCAGAGGCGTTATCGCCGCAGGCAACATGCTGGTCGATCATGTGCATCAAATTGTGCAGTGGCCGGAACGCGGCTGGCTGGCGGAAATCATCCGTAGCGAACGCGCCACGGGCGGTGCGCCGCTGAACGTACTGCTGACACTGGCGAAAATGCACACCGGACTGCCGCTGCAGGCGGTGGGGTTAATCGGTCAGGATAGCGACGGCGACTACATCATGGCGATGCTGGAGCAGTATCATGTTAATCGCCAGCATGTGCAGCGCACGACTTTCGCCCCCACGTCGATGTCACAGGTGATGACCGATCCCAGCGGTCAGCGCACCTTTTTCCACTCGCCCGGTGCCAACCGGCTGCTGGATCTGCCCGCTTTTGAGCAACTGGATACCTCGATGAAAATCTTCCATCTTGGCTATCTGCTGCTGCTCGACAGTCTGGACATGCCGGATGAGGAGTACGGCACACGTAGCGCACGGCTGCTGGCGCAAATGCGCGACAACGGCTTTGAAACATCACTGGATCTGGTTTCACGCAAGGGCGACCCGCGCTATCAGCCGTTGGTGATGCCAGCCCTGCGCCATCTCGACTATCTGGTAATTAACGAGCTGGAAGCCGGGGAATTCAGCGGGCTGGAGATCCGCCAGCCCAACGGGGAGCTGCATATTGCGCACATCGCCACCGCTGCGCGCGAACTGCTGAATGCGGGCGTACGCCAGCGGGTGGTTATCCACTGTCCGGAAGGTGCCTGGGGTGAAGCGCCGGATCTGCCGGGCGTCTGGATCCCGTCACAGTATCTGGCGCCGGAGGAGATCGTTGGCAGCGTCGGGGCGGGAGACGCGTTTTGCGCCGGATTTTTGTATGGCTGTCATGAACGCTGGTCGCTGACGGACAGCGTCAGGCTGGCACACGCCTGCGCACGGGCCAGTTTGCTGTGCGCCAACGCGATAGACGGCGCGAAAACGTTGGCAGAGTTAAAAGCCGATATAGCGTCCTTGTAAGCCGGATAAGACGTTTACGCCGCCTTATCATGATGCTGAACGTCGGCGGCAAACACATAGCCCAGCCCGCGCAGGGTTTTGATCAGCATCGGCTGATGCGGGTTGTTCTCTATTTTTCGCCGTAACCGCATGATTAGCACGTCAATGGTGCGGTCAAACACCTCAACGCTGTCGCTGCGCGTCAGTTCCAGCAGCTGTTCTCGGCTAAGTACCCGGCGGGCGTTTTGGGCCAACGCCAGCAGCAGGCTGTATTCCCCCTGCGTCAACTCCACCTTCAGTTGCTGAGGATTATGTAACTGGCAACCGGCGGTATCGAGATGCCAACCGTTAAAAGAAAGCCCCGTGGTTTGCGGGCTGCCGCTTTCTGCCGTTAACACGCCGACGCGTCTGAGTACCGCCTTTACCCGCGCCACCAGCACCCGCGCATTGAACGGTTTACCGATGTAGTCGTCAGCGCCCATTTCCAACCCGACAACCACATCCGACTCGCTGCCAAGCCCGGTCAGCATCACCACCGGTAATCCGGGTCTCATCTTTTGCACCTGCTGCAGCACCATCAGACCGTTAATATCAGGCAACATCATGTCCAGCAATACCAGAGCGATTTCCGGCTGAGTCTCAATGCAGCGCAGCGCCTCCTGCCCGGTGTGACATGCGGTCACTGCAAAGACGTGTTCGCTCAGCACATCCTGTAAAAGCGTGCAGACAGCGATGTCATCATCCACAACCAGTATGGCTGGCTTCATTGTTTTTCCCCATTTCTGGCCAACTTAAATGAGTGTGATTGATTCTGCACAGAGTGACAGCGATAAGGCACAAGGATGTGTGGGAAACATAACCTCGGTCACACTGCCGGGCCGTCACGTATTGGAGATTCGTCACGTCAAATATGACGACAGCCTGTTTTTCGTCAGGGTTTTGCGCAAAATTCGCCCGTAATATCGACTAATGCCCTTGATAAAAACATGGCATAAAAGATGCATAACTCAAGCGACAAACGCGTATGCGTGATTTGATTAACTGGAGCGAGACCGATGAAAAAAGTCGTCACGGTTTGCCCATATTGCGCATCAGGTTGCAAAATCAACCTGGTGGTCGATAACGGCAAAATCGTCCGGGCTGAAGCGGCGCAGGGGAAAACCAACCAGGGTACCTTGTGTCTGAAGGGCTACTATGGCTGGGATTTTATCAATGATACCCAGATCCTGACCCCTCGTCTGAAAACCCCAATGATCCGTCGCCAGCGTGGCGGCAAACTGGAATCCGTTTCCTGGGATGAAGCGCTTGATTACGTCGCCACTCGTCTGAGCGCCATCAAAGCGAAGTATGGCCCGGACGCTATTCAGACGACCGGTTCATCTCGCGGTACGGGTAACGAAACCAACTATGTAATGCAAAAATTCGCGCGCGCCGTTATTGGTACCAATAACGTTGACTGCTGCGCTCGCGTCTGACACGGCCCTTCGGTTGCAGGTCTGCACCAATCGGTCGGTAACGGCGCAATGAGTAATGCTATCAATGAAATTGATAACACAGATTTAGTGTTCATCTTCGGGTACAACCCGGCGGATTCCCACCCGATCGTGGCGAATCACGTGATTAATGCTAAACGTAACGGGGCGAAAATTATCGTCTGCGATCCGCGCAAAATTGAAACCGCGCGTATTGCCGATATGCACATCGCGTTGAAAAACGGCTCGAATATCGCGCTGCTCAACGCCATGGGTCATGTCATCATCGAAGAAAAACTGTACGACCAGGCGTTCGTCGCCTCCCGTACCGAAGGATTCGAAGAGTACAGCAAGATTGTCGAAGGCTACACGCCGGAGTCCGTCGAAGATATCACTGGCGTTAGTGCACAGGATATTCGTCAGGCTGCTCGTATGTACGCCACGGCAAAAAGCGCGGCCATCCTGTGGGGCATGGGTGTTACCCAGTTCTATCAGGGCGTGGAAACCGTGCGTTCACTGACCAGCCTCGCAATGCTGACCGGCAACCTCGGTAAGCCAAGCGTGGGCGTTAACCCGGTTCGTGGCCAGAACAACGTTCAGGGCGCATGCGACATGGGCGCGCTACCGGATACTTATCCGGGCTATCAGTATGTGAAAGATCCGGCTAACCGCGAGAAGTTCGCTAAAGCCTGGGGCGTGGAAAGTCTGCCTGCACATACCGGCTATCGCATCAGTGAACTGCCGCACCGTGCAGCGCATGGCGAAGTCCGCGCGGCGTACATTATGGGTGAAGATCCATTACAGACCGACGCTGAACTCTCCGCAGTGCGCAAAGGCTTTGAGGATCTGGAACTGGTCATCGTGCAGGATATCTTCATGACCAAAACTGCCGCTGCCGCAGACGTTATTTTACCGTCTACGTCATGGGGCGAGCATGAAGGCGTCTTCTCCGCGGCTGACCGTGGCTTCCAGCGCTTCTTTAAAGCCGTTGAGCCGAAGTGGGATCTGAAAACGGACTGGCAGATTATCAGTGAAATCGCCACCCGTATGGGCTACCCGATGCACTACAACAACACCCAGGAAATCTGGGATGAGTTGCGTCATCTGTGCCCGGATTTCTACGGTGCCACTTACGAGAAAATGGGCGAACTGGGTTATATCCAGTGGCCTTGCCGCGACACCTCAGAAACCGACCAGGGTACGTCTTATCTCTTCAAAGAGAAGTTCGATACCCCGAACGGTCTGGCGCAGTTCTTTACCTGCGACTGGGTAGCGCCAATCGACAAACTCACTGAGGAGTACCCGATGGTGCTGTCTACGGTGCGTGAAGTCGGCCACTACTCTTGCCGTTCGATGACCGGTAACTGTGCGGCGCTGGCCGCGCTGGCGGATGAACCGGGCTATGCCCAGATCAACACCGCCGACGCAGCACGCCTGGGCATCCAGGATGAAGAGCTGGTATGGGTTAACTCGCGTAAAGGCCGGGTCATTACCCGTGCAGCAGTCAGCGATCGTCCAAACAAAGGTGCGATTTACATGACCTACCAGTGGTGGATTGGCGCATGTAATGAGCTGGTAACCGAGAACTTAAGCCCGATTACCAAAACGCCGGAGTACAAGTACTGTGCCGTTAACGTTGAACGCATTGCCGATCAGCGCGCTGCCGAGCAGTATGTCATTGATGAGTACACCAAGCTGAAAGCCAGCCTGCGCGAAAGCGCGATGGGTTAGTCCGTTTACGTAACTGTTCTGCAACAGCCTCCGCCCGGAGGCTGTTTTTTTATCCATACGATCTCTTTATACTGTTCATTCCGTACCCTAAATAAAACTCAAAATGAAACAACTCATTGCATTGATGTTCTTTATGACATTCTTTGCCCATGCCAGTGATACTGAGCCAGGAAGCCAGTACTTACAGGCCGCTGAGGCAGGGGACCGTCGCGCACAGTACTTTCTTGCCGATACCTGGTTCAGTTCGGGCGATTTGAGCAAAGCCGAGTATTGGGCGCAAAAAGCCGCCGACAACGGCGATGCCGACGCCTGCGCGCTACTGGCGCAAATCAAAATTACGAATCCGGTCAGTCTGGATTACCCCCAGGCTAAAACGCTGGCGGAAAAAGCAGCCAAAGCAGGCAGTAAAGCGGGAGAACTTACCCTGGCGCGGATTCTGGTCAACACCCAGGCTGGACGTACCGATTACCCTAAAGCCATTACCTTGCTGCAAAACGCCTCCGAAGACCTGGAAAATGACTCCGCCGTCGACGCGCAAATGCTGCTCGGCCTGATTTACGCCAACGGTGTGGGCATACCCGCTGATGATGAGAAAGCGACATGGTATTTCAAACGAAGCTCAGCCATTTCCCGCACCGGTTATTCCGAATACTGGGCAGGGATGATGTTCTTAAACGGTGAACAGGGTTTTATCGTGAAGAATAAACAGAAGGCGCTGCACTGGCTGAATCTGAGCTGTATGGAAGGATTCGATACCGGCTGCGAAGAGTTTGATAAGTTAACAAACGGGTAATGATTTGCATTGCCGGATGGCGCGACGCTTATCCGGCAAGCTGTCATGAATTACTGATTAGCGGTCTTATCAAATCTACCCAGCACGTCGCGCTCATAGGCCAGCGCTTTCTTGCGGTCAAATTTGTGCTCCCACTTGGCGATAACCAGTACCGCCAGCGCATTACCCACCACGTTCAGCGCGGTACGCGCCATGTCGAGGATACGGTCAACACCGGCGATAAACGCCAGGCCTTCCAGTGGGATCCCCACGCTGCCCAGCGTAGCCAGCAGCACCACGAATGATACGCCCGGCACACCCGCAATCCCTTTCGAGGTCACCATCAGCGTCAGCACCAGCACGATTTCCTGCCACAGCGACAGGTCGATACCGTACAGCTGCGCGATAAAGATAGCGGCGATACTCTGGTACAGAGTTGAACCATCAAGGTTGAATGAGTAGCCGGTCGGCACCACAAAGCTGGTGATTGAAGCGGGCGCGCCATAGGCTTCCATCTTCTCAATAATGCGCGGCAGCACGCTCTCGGAGCTGGCGGTAGAGTAAGCCAGAATCAGCTCGTCTTTCAGAATGCGGATCAGGATCCAGATGCTCAGACCGCAGATGCGCGCCACGATCCCCAGCACCACCAGCGCGAAGAACAGAATGGCGAAATGCACCAACAGCACCAGCTTCGCCAGCGGCCACAAGGAGGCAAAACCGAAGTTCGCGACGGTAACGGCAATCAGCGCGAAAACGCCGACTGGCGCGTAGCGCATAACCATGTGAGTGACTTTAAACATGGTTTCGGAAATAGAGCGGAATACGGTAACCAACGGCTCGCGGTGAGTTGCCGGCAGGGAAGACAGACCTAAACCGAACAGCACCGAGAAGAAGATAATCGGCAGCATATCGCCTTTTGCCATCGATGCGACGATGTTGGTTGGCACCAGTGACAAAATTGTCCCCATCAGGCCATGCGCGTGGCTCTGTACTTCTGCGGTCGTGCTTTGATATTTCGAAATATCCACGGTCGCCAGTTGCGACATATCCACCCCGGTGCCTGGCTGGAACACATTCGCCAGCGTGATACCAAGGATAATCGCCACGGTGGTGATCACTTCGAAATAGAGAATAGTTTTGGCGCCAATACGGCCCAGCTGTTTTGCATCACCGACCCCGGCGATACCGACAACCAGCGTAGAGATAACAATGGGCACCACAATCATTTTGATCAGATGGATAAAGATATCGCCCGCCGGTGACAGCAGGTTTACAACCAGCCATTCACGGCTGTCACTATGGTAATGCAGGTAACTCCCCAGCAGAATGCCCAGCACCATAGCGATCAGAATCTGCCATGCCAGGCTGACTTTCAAATTTTTCATAACAACGGACTTCCTCGATGGAGCGCTATTCCACATGCGGTGTGTGGTAATAGTACATACTGAAAGGGTATGAATTGTGTTGCGTTCGTTTATGGAGTTTTTTAACGCTTATTATCATTATCATTTGCGTACTGTCTCGCGCAACCCTCCAGGAACAGAGCCTTCAGCTGAATTTATGCATAAAAATGCAATTTTATCGGGGCATTGATGAATAACTTTTTGTTATAAAAGAATTTTAATATGTTCAAAAATGAAGAAGTCATGGCGTGAGTTTTTTTGCTCATTTGTTCGTTCGCCTGTTTTTTAAACAGGCCAAATGATACAAATCACAAAAGAAACAAATTTATTTTTGCCGATTCTGCAACAACTTCGCCATATTAATAGAGTCAATGAGCTGTGCCCGGTTCACCCTCGGCGAGTTTAAATCCATAACTTTTTGCCACACTGAAATGGCCTGGGCGTAGTCTGCCTGCATAAACGCATCTGAGGCTAACAGCATCAGCGCAGTGACCTCTGTCGGGTCCAGCGCCAGAGCCTTATCAATCATCTCGCGAGTGGGCGGTGTCATATGCTGCCCGGCCTGGTAATACAATACCGTTGCCAGCGCTGAATAGATCTCAGCATTTTCACCCCCTACACGCAGCGCCTGCTCGTAGGCAAGCAGCGCATTATGATACGCGTTTTGCCAAAGATAGTACTCACCGAGTTGCGCCCATTTCACACCGTCCTGCGGATTAGCACGAATTTGCGATTGCAGCAAAAGCAGCTGTTTTTCCTGAATATTTTCATCGGCGAACGCATGTAATGGGTCCGCCAGCCGCGTCTGTTCCTGACGCACCGCCTGCCATTTGGGCGTCAACAGATAACCTCCGATGCAGGCCACAACCATCAGCACCGTCGCAGCGGTCAGCCACTTCACGGGGAGTGGGCGTAACGGCGCAGGGGAATGGTTGGACTGGCTCATTGCACATCCTCCTCTACGCGCTGGCGCCGTCTCACCCGCCAGACCACCACGCCCACCAGCAATAACAGCAGGCACGGCAACGCCCACAGCAGCAGCGTTTGCTCATTCAACGGCGGGTTGTAGCGCACAAAATCACCGTAGCGATCGGTCATCCACGTCGTTATCTCGGCTTCACTTTTCCCTTCCGCCACCATGCTATAAACCTGGTGGCGCATACTGACCGCTACCGGCGCATTGGATTCCAGCAAGTTTTGGTTTTGACACTGTGGACAGCGCAGTTGACTGGCAATAGACAACGCTTTTTCCTGTTGTTGCGGGTTGGCAAAAGTCCATGTGTCCACAACCTGGGCATGTGTCGCGAAGGCGATGAAAAACAAAATGATAGCTAAGAGTAAACATGTTCTGCCGGATGGCGCTGCGCTTATCCGACCTACCGTTTTCACACCCCGTTCGCCGCCATCCGGCAACGCGTTGATTAGTTTATGCATCGCGCTTTCTCCCTCGCCATCCGCTCAGCAGCGCACCACAGACCATTAACAGTCCCCCGCCCCAAATCCAGCGCACGCCGGTCTGTACGTACAAGCGCATGGCATAACGGTCCGGTCCGGTTTTTTCGCCGATTACCGCATACCAGTCATGCATCAGATTCCAGCGGATCCCCGGCTCCATCATCTGTTGACGGCGCGCGGCATAGAAGCGTCTTTCGGGCTGCAGGCTGCCAATGCGTTTCTTATTCTGCCACAGCGTGATCTGCGCTTTTTCACTGGTGTAGTTACCTTTTGCTTCCAGGTCGAGACGCTCAAAACGAAAAATATAGCCCGCCAGTTCCACCTGCTGCCCGGGGCTCAGATTCAGGCTTATCTCCTGGCGACTACCGCTGGAAAAGACGATCCCAGCCGCAAACACCAGCACCCCGGCATGCGCCAGCAGTGCCGGAAACTGGCAACGCACAGACACTTTGTGGCTTCTGATCGTCGCCAGCACGATAACCAGCAGCATCAGCAGACCAAAGGGCAGCGTAGCACGGTTAAAGTACGGTGCGCCCACGGAGAGCCGCCCCCAGCCGAACAACCCGTAAATCATCGGGTAAAGGGTGCCAATCAGCACAATCAGCAGCACCGCGCAAAAAAGTAATAGCGCGACCAGAATCAGCATCTCGCGCGACCAGCCGCCAAAACGCGCATTCTGGCGGACTTGCTGTCCCCGCCAGGCGTACAGCCCGAGCGATGCCAGGCTCAATACGGTAAACAGCGCAAACAGCGGTGTGGCGCGGACGTTATCCAGCGCAAAAGCGTGCACGGAAACGAGAATGCCGGAACGCACAATCAGCGTCCCCAGCAGCGATAAAATCAGCGTGACGATCGCCAGCAGCAGCGACCAGTGGCGGAAGATCCCACGTTGGCGCGTGATGAACAGACTATGCAGCAGCGCACTGGCGGAAAGCCAGGGTAATAAGGAGGCATTTTCTACCGGGTCCCAGAACCACCAGCCGCCCCAACCCAGCTCGCAGTAGGCCCACCAGGAGCCGAGGATAATCCCCAGCGTCAGCGCACACCAGCCAGGCAGCGCCCAGCGCCAGCACACCCCGGCGCTCTGCGCATTAAAGTCACCGCGCAGCAGCGAGGCCAGCGCCACGCCTGCCGCCACCATCAAGCCACCGTAACCCAGGTACAGCAGCGGCGGATGGAGGATTAACCCGAGATGTTGCAGCATCGGATTAAGGTCGCGCCCTTCAATGGCTGGCGGGAAGATACGCACGAACGGATCGGACCATACCACCACAAACAGCAGCAGCAGGGCCGTTATCAGTGCGAGGACGCTGAGCGTTAACGGAAACAGCAGGTCGGAATCACGCCGATAGCGCAAGGCGAACAGCGCGCTCCAGCCGGAAAGAAACAGCACCCACAACAGCAGCGATCCTTCATGCCCGCCCCACACCGCCGCCAGTTTTAATCCCCACGGCAGCAGGCTGTAGCTATGCTGAGCAACGTAGACCACCGAAAAGTCGCTGGTCAGAAAGCAGAATATCAGAATGGCAAAGGCCAGCAGCAGCAGCGAAAATTGCGTCCACATGCCCACGCTTGCCAGGCGCATTACGCCTTGCCAGCGCTGGCGGACACCCACCAACACGGCAAGCGGGGTCAACACGTTGACCCCGAGGCTTAACAACAGTGCCAGAAAACCGGCTTCAGGAAGGAGAACGTCCAGATATCACCTTACGCAACGGTTAGCTGACCCGCATAGAGAATAAAAAAGCGCAGCAGCAGTACGCCGGTCAGGCTGGCGCCGCAGACTGCCAGCACGCCATGAAACGTCGAACTGCGGTTGGCCCAAGGTTTTAGCAGCATCGGCAGTATCAGCCCAAGCCCGGCCACGCCCAGCCAGAACCACCAGGTCCAGAATCCGCCGCCCAGTGCCGCCGCCAGCGCGCGCATTTTGCCGTCATCGCCCAGCGCCAGGCCGACGAAAAACGCCGCCAGCAGGAAGATCTCCAGCCATACCACCGGGGCTTCCATGCGATGCACAAAGTGCGCTTCGGTACTGTGCGGATTGCTACGATGACGTAACGCCATGGCGATCAGCGCCACCGCCGCGCCGGAGGAGATCCCGGAGAACAGGAACAGCACCGGCAGGATCGGGTTATTCAGGAACGGGTAGGATTTCAGCGCCGACAGCAGAAAACCGGTGTACGCCCCGAGCAGGACCGCCAGCACCAGCATTAACGTCTCCAGCGCGCGATGAAACGGCGCAATCAACGTCAGCATTTTCTGTACGATCCCTAATCGCGGCAGCCAGCGCTGTTGCAGAGCAATCACTTCTTTTTCAAAGATTTTTGCCAGCCACAGCACCAGCACCACCATGTACAACTGGAACAACATGACTCCCATCGACATCACCGAAGTGAAGCTGTAGTGGAACATCAGTTTCCAGAAGGTCCATGGACGCGTCAGGTGGAACACCAGAATCAGCAGACCGAAGATAATCGCCCCCGGCCCTAACACCAGCGTAGTGCGTAGCAGCGTGCTGTCAGAACCGCCCGCCTCCGGATGGAAACGACGCAGCAGAATCGCCAGCGTGACCAGTCCGGCGGAGATGCCAATCAGGAACAGATAGATGGCAATGGGCCAGTCCCACACCAGTGATTCAAAATGAAATGCAGAAGCGGATGTCATTGGCTCACCTCCCCAAATTTAAAGGGAACGCGGTAGACCTTCGGTTTTGTGCCCAACGCCAGCTTGTAACGGTAGGTGGTTTTCTGCAGCAACAAGCGGGAGATATCGCTGTTGGGATCGTCCAGATTACCAAACGTCAGCGCCTTCGTCGGACACGACTCAACGCAGGCGGGCTGCTTGCCCGCTTTCAGATTGGTTTTCCGACAGAAATCGCATTTATCCGCCGTTTTGCTAACCGGATGGATAAAGCGCACGCGATAAGGACACGCGGCGATACAGTACTGGCAGCCAACGCAAAGGTCCGGGTTCACATCCACAATACCGCTGGCGGCATCGCGATACGATGCCCCCGTCGGGCAGACGTCAACGCAGGGGGCATGGTCGCAATGCTGGCACGAATGACGGAAAAAACGATACTTCACATCAGGAAACGTCCCCTGCGGCTCGCTGCGAATAATCGTCAGACGCGATACCCCTTCCGGCACGTTGTTTACTTCCCGACAAGCATCCATGCAGGCCGTACAGCCGATGCATAGTGACTCATCATGTACCATACCGTAACGTACGCCGTTGATGTTCAGCGTCTTCGCCACAACGCGTCCCGCCGTCCCGCTCACTGCCACCAGCGCGCCGACGCGGGTGATAAACTGGCGACGAGAGCAACTCATGGATGCTCCTTAAGCAACGGAACCGACGCCGGGTTAAAGTTCGGATTGTTACGCTGATCGCTGTGGCAATCGACGCAAATCTTGATCCGTCCTTTATCACTTAGCGTCTGCATCGTGTCTTGCTTCGGATGCAGTGAGTGACAGCTGGCACACGCCACTTTGGTTACGTGGACATCGTGTGGCCAGAACGCTTTTTGTAGCTGCTCAGGCAGGTGGCAGGACATACAGACGCTGTTCTGCTGTTCAACGTTGTACATCGGCTCATTAAAGCGCATCACATCCTTCACCCCTTCACGGTGGTTCGGTGACGGCTGGCCGTGACAGTTGGTGCAGGTGACCGGCAATTTGTTATTCGGGTTGATGACTTCTGCATGCTTACCATGCATGCCTTCGGTATCTGGCTTGTGACAATCCAGACAGGCGGCATCCGGATTACGCTGTTGGGTAACCGTCCAGCGTTGATCCGACTCCTGCGGCGTTGGCGTGGCAGTGATTCCACTCAGGCTCCAGAACAAGCCTGACGCCAGCACCCCAGCAGTTAATAACGAACGTAATACGCTCATATTCACTCCGTTGAGTTATCCGCCCCTGACGGGGCGAAATGGGGTTATTGGCTTAACAGACCGTTTTTACGCGCCTGATCTTCCCACTGCGGAATCACCGTTTTGATGAAGTCCTGCTTCTCAGCATTGATTTGCTGCATGTTCAGACCAATCGCCGCCTGGGCTTTCTCTTTGGTAGAGATATCCGGTAACGGGATTTCATGGGTGATGCCTTTAGTCGCCAGCAGACGGACCAGTTTGGTACGCGCATCGGCGGCTTTATCCATGGCGCTACCCAGCATCCGCAGACCCTCTTCCGGAGCGTGCATGTGAATACCGTGTGAGGCGATAGACAGGTCCCAGCGCCATTGTGCGTGACGGATATCTTCCAGAATCGGCTTCATTTCCGCTTCAGTCGCACCCGCATCCCATGCGGCTTTCGCTTCGAAGTGCGCATGAACCAGCTGATCTTCGACCTTGATTTTCAGGTCATGAATAGCCTGTTTACGCTCGGCGACCACTTTTTGCAGGGACGCTTTATCCTGGGTGTGGCAGTTCGCACAGGTCTGAGCAAAGTTATCGAACGGGTTACCAATCTTATGGTCGGTGTAGATCTTGCCTTCCGCGTTTTGCACTTTCGGCATGTGACAGTCGATACAGGTCACGTTGTTCTTGCCGTGAATGCCCGCGCTCCAGGTTTCATATTCCGGGTGCTGCGCTTTCAGCATCGGCGTTTTCGACAGGGAGTTGGTCCAGTCAGAGAAGGCGATGGTGTCGTAGTATTTCTCCATGTTCTCGACTTTCATGCCCTCGTCCCACGGGAACTTAACGGCTTTGTTTTTACCGTCGAAGTAGTATTCCACGTGGCACTGACCGCAGACCATGGATTGCTGATCAAAGCGACCGGCTTTCTCAAACGGTTTGCCGATTGCTTCCATCGCGCGTTCTGCATAAGGACGCGACAGCGTCAGCTCTGGCTTGCCTTTGGCGAAGTCTGGTGACGCAGTGTTATGGCAATCTGCACAGCCGAGATTGTTAACAATTTCTGGACCGCCGCGCGCCCATTTACCGTGGAAGTAGCCATCTTCACCGTCTTTCTGGATCAGACGTGCTACGTCCGGGCTTTTACAGCTCCAGCAGGCCATCGGCAGCGGGCCGTCTTCAGCCGTTTTTGGGGCGCCGGTACGTAAGGTTTCACGTACATCGGTCACGGCATAGGCGTGTCCACGCGGTTTGTTGTAATCGCGCGAGAATGGATATCCCGCCCACAGGATCACCAGACGCGGATCTTCTGCCAGCGCATCTTCACGGGCTGATTGCTCAGACGTGGCTTTCCAGGAGAGATATTGATCGGGATGCTGAGGAGCGAAGGTTTCATTCTTCGCTTCAACGGTGACGGTTTTTGCGGGTACAGGAGTTTGTTCAGCGTGAACAGCAGAAATAAATAATAAAGGTAATAACAGGCTGAAGAAACGGCGTACGCGTGATTTTATCCTTGCCATAGGGGTCTCATCCAGATGACGCCATTATCTGCAATGGCGGTTCTTTTATTGTTTTCCATAACAGCAACCACACGAATACTGTCATGACATTGCTCCACCCTATTTGTAACAAGAAACCACACTGAAAATGTTGTCTTTAATCAATTGTAAGTGTATGTAAAATACCACTTTAGAGTTATACCCCCCTCTAACTCCTCACTCTTTTGTCTAATTCAGAGATAGATCACCTTTTCAATAATCCTTTAGATAACTACATGTTATCGCGAGATTTAATCAATTTTTGCTAGTTCCCTTCAAAATTAAGTTTGCCGCTAATTTGCACAATTCGTTTATTGCGTGATCTGCCGCGCAAATACTAAACAAAACTCTCAAAGCCCCTACATTTAACGTTTATGAGACATATTATTAACATCCTACAAGGAGAACAAAAGCCATGAGCCAAATACATAAACACGCTATTCCCGCAAACATTGCGGATCGTTGCCTGATAAACCCGGAGCAGTACGAAGAGAAATACCAGCAATCCGTTAACGAACCCGACACATTTTGGGGCGAGCAGGGAAAGATACTTGATTGGATCAAGCCGTACAGCCAGGTGAAGAACACCTCCTTCGCACCGGGCAACGTGTCGATTAAATGGTACGAAGACGGCACCCTGAACCTGGCCGCAAACTGCCTTGACCGTCATTTACAGGCAAATGGCGATCGCACCGCCATCATCTGGGAAGGCGATGACGCCACCCAAAGCAAAAACATTACTTATCGCGAACTGCATCGCGATGTTTGCCGTTTCGCCAATACGCTACTGGATTTAGGCATTAAAAAAGGCGACGTGGTGGCCATTTATATGCCGATGGTGCCGGAAGCGGCGGTTGCTATGCTGGCTTGCGCCCGTATTGGCGCGGTGCATTCGGTCATCTTCGGTGGTTTTTCACCAGAGGCGGTCGCCGGACGTATCATCGACTCCAATTCACGTCTGGTGATCACCGCCGACGAAGGCGTGCGCGCCGGCCGCGCCATCCCGCTGAAAAAGAACGTCGATGATGCGCTGAAAAACCCGAACGTGAAAACCGTGGAACATGTGGTCGTCCTCAAACGTACCGGTGGAAAAACGGAATGGCAGGAAGGCCGTGACCTGTGGTGGTCCGATCTTATCGAGAAAGCCAGCCCAGAACATCAGCCAGAAGAAATGAACGCGGAAGATCCGCTGTTTATCCTCTATACCTCCGGTTCAACCGGCAAGCCAAAAGGCGTACTGCATACCACCGGCGGATATCTGGTCTACGCCGCAACCACCTTTAAGTACGTGTTTGACTACCATCAGGGCGATATTTATTGGTGTACCGCTGACGTGGGTTGGGTAACCGGGCACAGCTACCTGCTGTATGGTCCGTTGGCCTGCGGCGCAACCACGCTGATGTTCGAAGGCGTGCCAAACTGGCCAACCCCGGCGCGTATGTCGCAGGTTGTGGACAAGCACCAGGTCAATATTCTGTATACCGCGCCGACCGCCATCCGCGCCCTAATGGCAGAAGGTGATAAAGCGATTGAAGGCACTGACCGCTCCTCGCTGCGTATCCTGGGTTCCGTTGGCGAGCCGATTAACCCGGAAGCATGGGAGTGGTACTGGAAGAAGATCGGCAACGAAAAATGCCCGGTCGTCGATACCTGGTGGCAGACCGAAACCGGTGGATTCATGATCACCCCGCTGCCGGGCGCCACCGAGCTGAAAGCGGGTTCCGCAACCCGTCCGTTCTTTGGCGTACAGCCTGCGATTGTCGATAACGAGGGTAATCCGCTGGAAGGCGCGACCGAAGGCAACCTGGTGATTACCGACTCGTGGCCGGGCCAGGCGAGAACGCTGTTTGGCGATCACGAACGCTTTGAGCAGACCTACTTTTCTACCTTCAAGAATATGTACTTCAGCGGCGACGGCGCGCGTCGTGACGAAGATGGCTATTACTGGATCACCGGTCGTGTGGACGATGTGCTGAACGTCTCTGGCCACCGTCTGGGAACGGCAGAAATCGAATCGGCGCTGGTGTCGCATCCGAAGATTGCCGAAGCCGCGGTGGTGGGTATTCCGCATAATATTAAAGGCCAGGCGATCTACGCCTACGTCACGCTGAATCACGGCGAAGAGCCATCACCTGAGCTGTACGCCGAGGTGCGCAACTGGGTACGTAAAGAAATTGGTCCGCTGGCAACGCCAGACGTGCTGCACTGGACCGACTCACTGCCGAAAACCCGCTCCGGCAAAATCATGCGCCGTATTCTGCGTAAAATCGCGGCGGGCGATACCAGCAATCTGGGCGATACCTCGACCCTCGCCGATCCTGGCGTGGTAGAGAAACTGCTCGAAGAGAAGCAGGCCATCGCGATGCCATCATAACCATAACCGTGAAATGCCCGATGGTGCGCGGCTTATCGGGCCTACAAATCCTACCCCTACCCCTCCCCTGACCGGGAGGGAAAATATAATAACCCACCCCAAAGGATTTCGCGTTGCAGGAAGGCGGCAAGCGAGCGCATCCCCAGGAGCATAGTTCACTATGTGACTGAGGTGGGCGAGTGCGGCCAACACACTTGCAACGTGAAAGACGAAGGGGGCCTCTGGAGAACTCTGTGATGAATGACTCTATTTATCAGCGGATAGAAGACAGTGCGCGTTTCAGGGAGTTAGTTGAAAAAAGGCAACGGTTTGCCACTATTCTGTCCATCATCATGCTGGCAGTTTACATCAGCTTTATTTTACTGATTGCCTTTGCGCCTGGCTGGCTGGGTACGCCGCTACACGCGGGAACCAGCGTCACCCGGGGTATTCCGATTGGGGTCGGTGTGATCCTCATCTCCTTCATCCTGACCGGGATCTATATCTGGCGGGCAAACGGTGAATTCGACCGCCTGAACAATGCGGTTCTGCACGAGGTTAAAGCATCATGAAGAGAGTCCTGACGGCGCTTGCCGCCACGCTGCCCTTCGCCGCAAACGCGGCGGATGCTATTAGCGGTGCAGTCCAACGCCAGCCAACCAACTGGCAGGCGATTGTCATGTTCCTGATTTTCGTCATCTTTACGCTCGGTATTACTTACTGGGCGTCTAAGCGCGTACGTTCGCGTAATGACTACTACACCGCCGGCGGTAACATCACTGGTTTCCAGAACGGGCTGGCGATTGCGGGCGACTATATGTCGGCGGCATCGTTTCTCGGGATTTCCGCGCTGGTGTTTACCTCCGGTTATGACGGGCTGATCTATTCACTCGGCTTCCTGGTCGGCTGGCCAATTATCCTGTTCCTGATTGCTGAGCGTCTGCGTAACCTGGGGCGTTACACCTTTGCAGATGTTGCTTCTTATCGTCTGAAGCAAGGACCAATCCGTATTCTGTCGGCCTGTGGTTCTCTGGTGGTGGTCGCGCTGTATCTGATCGCCCAGATGGTCGGCGCAGGTAAGCTGATTGAGCTGCTGTTTGGTCTGAACTATCACATCGCCGTCGTACTGGTTGGCGTGCTGATGATGATGTACGTCCTGTTTGGCGGCATGCTGGCGACCACCTGGGTACAGATCATCAAAGCCGTTCTGCTGCTGTTCGGCGCCAGCTTTATGGCCTTTATGGTGATGAAGCACGTCGGCTTTAGCTTCAACAACCTGTTCACCGAAGCAATGGCGGTACACCCGAAAGGTTCAGCCATTATGAGCCCGGGCGGACTGGTAAAAGATCCGATCTCCGCCCTGTCGTTAGGTCTCGGCCTGATGTTTGGTACGGCAGGCTTGCCGCACATCCTGATGCGCTTCTTTACGGTCAGCGATGCCCGCGAAGCGCGTAAGAGCGTGTTCTATGCCACCGGTTTTATGGGTTATTTCTACATCCTGACCTTTATCATCGGCTTTGGTGCGATCATGCTGGTGGGCGCTAATCCGGCGTATAAAGACGCTGCTGGCGCGCTGATCGGCGGTAACAACATGGCGGCGGTTCACCTGGCAAATGCGGTGGGCGGCAACCTGTTCCTGGGCTTCATCTCAGCCGTGGCGTTTGCCACCATCCTGGCGGTGGTTGCAGGCCTGACGCTGGCGGGCGCATCGGCCGTTTCTCACGACCTGTACGCCAACGTGTTCCGTAAAGGCGCAACCGAACGTGAAGAACTGAAGGTGTCGAAAATCACCGTACTGGTGCTGGGCGTGATTGCCATCCTGCTCGGCGTGCTGTTTGAGAACCAGAATATCGCCTTCATGGTAGGTCTGGCGTTTGCTATCGCAGCCAGCTGCAACTTCCCGATCATTCTGCTCTCCATGTACTGGTCAAGACTGACCACGCGTGGCGCGATGTTGGGCGGCTGGTTAGGTCTGCTGACGGCGGTGGTGCTGATGGTGCTTGGCCCGACGATTTGGGTCCAGATCCTTGGTCACGAAAAAGCCATTTTCCCGTATGAATATCCGGCGCTGTTCTCCATCAGCGTAGCGTTCCTCGGGATCTGGTTCTTCTCTGCTACCGATAACTCAGAAGAAGGTAATCGCGAACGCGAGCAGTTCCGTGCCCAGTTCATCCGTTCCCAGACCGGGTACGGCGTAGAACAAGGTCGCGCGCACTAACCACACCTACTCATCCCCGGTCTGAACGACCGGGGCATTTTTCAGAACATCACCATCGCGACCAGCGGCGCAACCAGCACCATCACCACGCCGGAAAGCATCATCACCAGGCTGGCGACCACGCCCTCCTGCTGGCCGAGCTCATAAGAGCGCGCCGTGCCCGCACCATGCGAGGCTGCGCCAAATCCTGCGCCTTTCGCCATCCCTTCCCGAATAGAAAGCCGTAAAAACAGTACATCGCCAACTGCCATACCGAATACACCTGTCACTACCACGAACAATGCCACCAGGTCTGGTTGCCCGCCCAACGGCTCTGCTGCCGCCAGCGCAAATGGCGTAGTGACGGAGCGCACCGCCAGGCTACGCTGGATTTCATCAGGCAACATAAACAGACGCGCCAGCCACACGGAACTGGTAACGGCCACCAGCGTTGCCGTCACTACGCCCGCCGTCAGTGACATCCAGTGCCGCTTAATCACGGCAAGGTTGTCATAGACCGGAACGGCAAAGGCGATGGTCGCAGGGCCTAACAGCCACAGCAGCCAGTGCGATTCACCAATATAGTTTTGCCAGGAGATATGCCCAAAGACCAGCATCAGGACCAGCAGCGCCGGAGTGAACACTAACGGCATCAGCGGTAATTTACGAAAACGGCGATACAGGCGCTTGTTGGCAAAATAGATGCCCAACGTAATCACCAGACACAGCACGCTTAGCTGGAAATTACTCACGGTTTAGCCTGCTCATTTCATAGCGATACACTTTATCCACGACCCACGCCGTTGCGCCAAGAACCATCAACGTACTTAGCGCAATGACGGCAAATATGCGCCAACCATCGACCAACAACAGCTGCGTATAGTTGACGACAGCCACCACCGCCGGAACAAAAAACAGCAACATTTCAGCCAGTAACCAGCGAGCGCCTGCGCGAATCCAGTTCAGCGGGATAACCCGACAGACAATCAGCGCCAACATCAGCACCATCCCAACCAGGTTGGCAGGAAGCGGCAGATGCAGCCAGGAGACAAGATATTGAGCAAATACAAATAGACCTGCGTACAACAGAACCTGAACGGGGATCTGGAGTCGATGAATAACGGCAGGCGTCACGCGGCTTATCGCCACAGCCATGAGGGTATGTCCTTAAAAAATAGAGAGCGCCAGTATAGAGAGCCCCCGTCCAGGACTGAAATGAATTAAACTCATTGCAGGCATAGTCTTAAGGAATAATCATGGATATCAGAACGCTGCGCTATTTTGTTGAGGTGGTTCGTCAGCAGAGCTTTACCCGCGCAGCGGAGAAGCTTTTTGTCACCCAGCCCACCATCAGCAAGATGTTGAAGAACCTTGAAGACGAGCTTAACTGCACGCTGTTAATCCGCGACGGTCGGCGACTGCTGTTAACCGACACTGGACAGGTTGTTTTCGAACGCGGCCTGGCGATCCTCGCCGAGTTTCGCCAGCTCGAAGCAGAACTCAGCGACATTAATCACCTCAACAAGGGAGTGCTGCGCCTCGGCATCCCCCCCATGGTCGGTATGTTGATGGCCGGGCCTATCAGCCTGTTTCGCCAGCGCTATCCCGGCGTTGAACTGAAGGTGTCTGAATTTGGAGGCTTAACCGTCCAGCAGGCGGTGATGAATGGCGATCTGGATGTCGCGATGACCGCGCTGCCGGTTGAAGAAGAGAGCGGCCTGGCGACCTTACCGCTTTTTAGCCATCCGCTCTGCGTGCTGGTCCCCCGTTCCGGTCAGTGGACAACGTGTGAATCCATTTCCCCCGAGGCGTTAGCGGAGCATCCCCTGCTTATCTATAACGAAGATTTCGCGTTGAGCCGTCAGCTGCTTGAGCTGTTTAACCAGCACAACGTCAAACCCCGCATCGCGGTACGCAGTGGGCAGTGGGATTTTCTGGCGGCGATGGTGCAAGCCGGAGTCGGGATCGCCATTTTACCGGAGCCGATTTGCCAGCGGTTGGATAAGCAGACGCTGCGCTGGATCCCTTTGGAGAGTGATTTACGCTGGCAGTTGGGCATGATTTGGCGCGAAGGTGTGTATCTGTCGCACAGCGCCCAGGCGTGGCTCAAATGCTGTGAAGGGTTCTGGCTAACGCAAGAGTCGTAAAATGCCGGATGCGGCTTAACGCTTATCAGACCTACAATTGGATTCCGTAGGCCTGATAAGCGTAGCGCCATCAGGCACAACCGTTTATTCGTTCTCGATCAACAGCGCTTCCAGCAAATCCAGATCGTGCAGCAGTTTTTGCAGCGTCTCATTGCTGATTTCCCGCGTGGCGCGCAGGTGATAAAGTTCCGCACGCTCGGAACGCAGGGCCGCCAGACGGAAACGCCGCTCGAGGTTTTCTTCCTGCATCGAGCTTTCCACGTCGTTGCGTCCGTCGGCGCGTCGACGCAGGTTACCGATGACGCGTGAACTCACCTCGGTGAGCAACTGATTGTCGATGTTCTCTTCGGTGTCTGCGGCCAGACGCTCCTCCATTTTCTGGATGGCGACAATCGCCACTTCCGCCGTGGCAGCGCGGGCAATTCGTTCCTCTTTCTGCTGCTGCGAGTGGTCTGCCACTTCCAGGTGTTGCAGCAGAAGCGGCAGCATCACCACGCCAACAAACAGCGAGAACAGAATCACGCCCGCGGCAAGGAAGATCAGCTCATATCGCGCCGGGAAGCCGCTACCATCCGGTAACAGCAACGGAATAGAGAGCACACCGGCGAGAGTAATGGCCCCACGCACGCCCGCAAAGGAGGCGATCATGATTTCACGCGTCGTCCAGGAACCAAACTCCATCGGCTTTTTCTTCAGGAAGCGCAGGCTAAACTTCTTCATCGTCCACAGCCAGCCAAAACGTACCAGCATCAGCGCCACGTAAATCAGCACGATATCGGTAAACAGCATCCAGATTTCAACATTCGGATCGGCTTCTGCCGCCGCCAAAGAAGACTCCAGAATCCCCGGCAACTGCAGTCCTAACAGCAAGAAAACCATGCCGTTAAACACAAACTCCAGCATCGCCCAGGTGCTGTTAGCACGTAAACGCATCGCCAGCGGCGCCCGGCGCATTACCCCGGAACGGGTGATCGTCATCCCGGCTGCGACCGCCGCGAGGATGCCGGAAACACCGATGTGTTCCGCAATCAGGTAAGACGCAAACGGCAGCAGGAACAGCAGAACGATTTGCGTTGCCGGTTCATCACCACCCCAGCGGCTGAGAAAACGCAGGGAGCGCCCGTACAGCCAACTGACGACAAAACCGGCCAGGATACCGCCAATCGCTACCTTGAAGAATTCAAGCGTTGCGCCACCAACCGTAAACACCATCGTGCCCATCGCCACGGCGACGGCAAATTTCAGTGACACCAGACCGGAGGCGTCGTTCATCAACGCTTCGCCCTGCAGGATACCCATGATTTTCTTCGGTATGCGTCCCTCCCCCACAATGCCGGAAAGCGCAACGGCATCGGTTGGCGACAGGACAGCGGCCAGCGCAAAGGCGGGGATGAGAGGGATCCCCGGCACCAGCCAGTAAATCATAAAGCCAATCCCGACCACCGTGACCAGAACCAGCGCCAGCGCAAGGCCGAAGATCTCTCGCCCGTGCTCCAGAAACTCACGGGTTGGCGTCTTCCAGCCATCGGCGAAGAGCAGCGGCGGGATGAACAGAACCAGAAAAAGCTCAGGATCGAATTCCACATGCAAACCAAACGTCGGCCACGCCAGCAAGGCGCCGATGGCGATCTGCATAAGGGGTAAAGGGAGTTGGAATGGCAATACGCGAGTAAAAACCCCCGACAGCGAGACCACAAGGGTCATGATGAGTATGGTGAAAAAGATTTCCATGCGTTCCCTGTTTGCGATGTTTCTTATGATCAGTGATGAGAGGCGTCGTGCCTCAATTCTATCTACTTGAGAGTAACGCAAAAGACAACGAGAGTGTTGTGAAAATAAAAACGGGCGGCCAAAGCCACCCGTTTTCAGAATCTTCATCAAATGAGGATTAGATAGCCCAACCACCAGCGTAGAAGGCCACCAGCGCGATGGCGATGACCACTGTGCCGATGTTCAGTTTGCGCCATTCGCCAGAGACGATACGGCCAATCACCAGGGTAGCAAAGCCAATCATAATGCCGGTCACGATGTTACAGGTCAGCACGATAAATACGGCCGTTACCAGCCCCGCCATAGCGTCGACAAAGTCAGCAAAGTCGATTTTCGCTACGTTGCTCAACATCAGCAGGCCCACATACATCAGCGCAGGTGCCGTTGCATATACTGGTACAAGATAAGAGAGCGGAGAGAGGAACAGGATCAGCAGGAACAGTACGCCAACGGTGATCGCCGTCAGGCCAGTTTTGCCGCCTGCCGCCGTACCCGCTGCGGATTCAATATAAACCGCCGCCGGTGCAGCGCCCACCAGGCCAGAGAACACGCTGCTCAGGGAGTCGGTGGTCAGCGCTTTGCCGCCGTCAATAATCTGTCCGTCTTTATCCAGCAGATTCGCCTGTCCGGCTACCGCACGGATGGTTCCGGTCGCATCGAAGACAGCGGTCATGACCAGCGCCAGCACGCTCGGCAGTACGATCGGGTTTAGTGCGCCCATAATATCCAGGCTACCGATCAGCGAGTTACCGTTTTCGTCGCTCAGAGAAGGCATGGCAAAAATACCGGAGAAATGTACGGCCGGGTCGAAAATCAGACCCACTACGGAAATACCGATAATAGTCAGCAGGATACCGCCAGGTACTTTCAGTTTTTCGAGGCCAATAATCACCGCCAGACCTACCAGCGACATAATCACCGGGAAGGTATCGAAATCGCCCAGCGCAACCGGCAGGCCGTCCAGCGGGTTTTTAATAACCAGACCCACGCCGTTTGCCGCAATCAGCAGCAGGAACAGGCCGATACCAATCCCCGTACCGTGCGCAACACCCTGCGGTAGATTGCGCAGGATCCAGCTACGAATACCGGTCGCGGAAATGATGGTAAACAGGACACCCATCAGGAACACCGCACCCAGCGCAACAGGCACACTGATATGTTGTCCCAGTACCAGGCTGAATGCGGTAAACGCCGTCAAAGAAATGGCGCAGCCAATCGCCAGCGGCAGGTTTGCCCACAGGCCCATCACAATAGAACCGACGCCCGCGACCAGACAGGTTGCCACAAATACAGCAGCAGGCGGGAATCCGGCTTTACCCAGCATCCCCGGAACCACGATAACGGAGTAGACCATGGCCAGGAACGTCGTTAATCCGGCAACGACTTCCTGACGAACGGTACTGCCGCGGAGCGAAATTTTAAACCAGGCGTCGAGTGAACCGCCGGTACGCGCTGAAGGCGTAGACATAGAAAACATCCCCTGAGAGTTTATTTTTTCGTCATTATGCGTGCTGGACAATCCACTGCCTGCTAAACGTTTTCTCCATGTGCCAGGTTTGCGTCAATAGGGGTGTCGCAAAAAAGCAAACGTTTAGCTCCGCGCATAAAAAACGGGTGGTAAAAAAAAGCAAACGATTATCCAGCGATCATACGCTGGTTTTCAACTGAACTTTGCCGCTTTTTACTCATTTCTTCTTATAACGCGCAATAAATAATCAGTCGATGCGCAAACGTTATCGTCAATGCGCAGTCTGGCAACAAAATTTGCGGAGTTATTACAACATCGGTGTGCCTTTTTCACGCAAACTTGCGCAAGAAAACCGGTGAAGATGCGGAAAATTTTTTGGCTAAAAAATCACCATTTCACTGGTAAATGGAGAGAGGTGGCTTACAATTACATTATCAACACAGACCGGAACCTCACCTAATGTGCTCGACTGAGGGGTGTTGATGTCGGGGGAAACCCTCCCGTGAACCAGCGGGATAGAGTGAAAGACAAAGACCGGAACCAAACTAAAGCGCCCTCTGTGGCGCTTTAGTTTTATATCCGTCAATCCATCAGATATTTCACATCAATCATCTTCCAGCAGACGCGCCCCGGTCCCCTTCTCGCCAAGCTGATCGCCTGGGTTACGCAACGGGCAATCGCTGCGCGACAAGCAACCGCAACCAATACACCCAT
This sequence comes from Citrobacter sp. RHBSTW-01044, assembly GCF_013781945.1. Classification (NCBI taxonomy): domain Bacteria; kingdom Pseudomonadati; phylum Pseudomonadota; class Gammaproteobacteria; order Enterobacterales; family Enterobacteriaceae; genus Citrobacter; species Citrobacter sp. RHBSTW-01044. The sequence continues at coordinate 4,552,386 of NZ_CP056180.1, forward strand.
CCAGTTCATCGCGTAGCGCCACTAAAGTATGAATGCGTCGATCCAGCTCTTCACGCCATTGCGAAGAGAGCTGCTTCCACTCTTTAGCACTGAGCGAATGTCCTTCAGGTAATACGCCGAGCGCGTCACCGATCGTTGCCAACGGGATCCCGATGCGTTGAGCAATCTTGATAATCGCCACATAACGCAACACATCACGTCTGTATCGGCGCTGATTGCCGCTGTTGCGCATACTGCTGATTAACCCTTTGCTTTCATAGAAATGCAGGGTTGATACCGCTACGCCGCTACGCTTTGCGACTTCACCTGGCGTAAGCAGCGCTTTTATTCGGGGTAATTTCTTTTCCATAAATCGCTTTACCTCAAGTTAACTTGAGGAATTATACTCGCCCACAGACAAAACGACGAATCGAATACTGAAAAAGAGGCAGCCCTATGTCCCATCAGCAGATTATTCAGACCCTTATTGAATGGATTGACGACCATATCGATCAGCCGCTGAACATTGAGGCGGTGGCGAAAAAATCAGGTTACTCGAAGTGGTATTTACAGAGAATGTTCCGCACGGTGATGCGCCAGACGTTGGGTGACTATATCCGCCAGCGTCGACTCCTGCTGGCTGCTGTTGAACTGCGGACGACCGAGCGACCTATTTTCGATATCGCGATGGATCTTGGTTATGTATCACAACAAACCTTCTCACGCGTGTTTCGCCGCGAGTTTGATCGTACCCCCAGCGATTACCGCCACCGCCTGTAAGATTATTGCCCGCTCTGCGTCAGTATGGCGGGCGACCGTTGTATCCAGTGCATGAACTCCTGTGGCGGCAGCGCCTTCGCAAAATACCAGCCCTGACAATACTGTACGCCACGTTCGCGCAGCCACTCGATTTGCTCAACCGTCTCTACCCCTTCCGCAATCATCTTCAGGTGTAAGCTTTGCGCCATTTCGATGATATGTTCGGCAATCAGGTGACTGGTGCTGTTGGTGGACAACGTACTAATAAACGATTTATCGATCTTCAGGATATCGATATTCAACGCGGATAAATTGTGTAGATTGGAATATCCCGTCCCAAAATCATCAAACGCCACTTCATAACCCGCCTGACGAAACGCCTGGATTACCGCGGTCATTTTATCTACATCAATAAACCCGCGCTCGGTCACCTCGACTTTAATTTGCTGGGCCGCCACAGAGTACTCACGGTTTTTGTCGGTAATCAGGGCAATAAGTCGGGATGAATGAAAGTCAGAAGCAGAGAGGTTTATCGAGATATAAAGCTGAGGATGCGCCGAAAGAAAATATCCCAAATCGTTGAATACCTCTTCAATCACGTAATCCGTGATCCGCTCAATCATTCCCTCTTTTTCAGCCAGCGGAATAAACTCGGTTGGGCTCATTACTTCACCATCACAGCCCGGCCAGCGCAGCAGAGCCTCAGCCCCTACGCACTGGCCGTTTTCGATATCAATGATCGGCTGGTAGTGCAGACACAGTTGACGTTTTTTGATTGCGCGTTTTAACAAGCGGCGGGGAGATAAGTATTCCTGACGCGTGCGCCACCACATTAACAGCATCAGGATGCTGCAGATAATCCCGAAAGGAATCGTTAACGCAGCCTCATGATAGAAAATCGAATGTATGCGTTTATCCGAGGTCGACACAATAATCGCAATCGGGCGTTTTTCTGAATGCACTTTGGTGTAAAAGCGATCGTCCAACTGGAAGGTTGAGGCTTCACCGTGCACTAACGGCAATAACTGCGCAATAGGCGCCCCTTCGCTGGCAGAGAAAAAAGTACCCGTTACCGTGTCATACACGCCCCAGGACAGGTCCGGGTCATCTGACATAACTTCGCTGTAAGATAATGGGTTGATGACGACAACGTAGTTTCCACGTTGCATATACGTCATTCTGTAGCCAGCGAAAAAGGGGGTATCGCGATAGTAATAGATGGAGATGTCCGGCGTACGTTTATAGTCGGCGGTCGGCATAATATAGGCGACTGGCGGCGCCATCGACGTAGAGCACAAAAAATGATCGCCCTGCGCATAAATTAGCTCGCTGATATATAAACGACCACGAATAATATCTAGCATATTTTTCTGATGTGCCGGGGTACACATCTTACCTTGATACAACAGGGCCATATCTCGCGCTAAATCGGCTTGTTGGATCACCAATTCAGTTTTATTTAACACCAGTTGCGCAAAAGAGCGAAGTTGATTACGGGTTTCGGACATTGCCCGGATTTGAGCAAACCATAACGCCAGCACCACGGGGAGCAATACCACCATGAATGTTCCGAGGAACTTCAGTATCTTGCGTCGCGCACTGTGATTCATGTCAGCCCTGTTTCCCTGTTTCGTATATGCCAGAACCCATTAAGGCAAGATGCTATAAACACCGACTGATTAAGTTGCATGAATCTATCAGTATTAGCAACAGACTTCTCTATGTAAAAGTCTGATAATAGTTGATGATGATATTATTTTTCCGTAAGGCAAACTTAAAGTTATGCTTATTTCATAACGTTATTATCCTCAAGGAGTAATTTTTTATAAGCACTATCCTGGCTTTATTTAAGAAATTCATTAGATTTTTTTAACGATGAATTTAGGATAAATAAAACAGGTAACAAAAATGCATCTTTAAGATTGATTATTTAGTATCATTGCTTCCTTAAATATAACCACATATTTAACATGGTTATCATCCTGCAAAAAATACGCCCAACACTGGTGAACAAACGAGCATATGTGATATAGTTCACAAAAATCATGTAACAGAAACGATGTTTCATTCATGTTATTGCCCGTCGATAGCCAGAGTACTACACCCTCGGTGAACACCCCCGCGCTGTCCTGGGCATCCAGACTTTCTGAGGACGTTTTTCATGGCAACGATAACAACTGGCGTGGTTCTTCTGCGGTGGCAATTACTCAGTGCAGTGCTGATGTTTTTAGCCAGTACGCTCAATATCCGTTTTCGTAAATCAGATTATATTGGCCTGGCCGTCATTAGCAGCGGTTTAGGGCTGGTATTTGCCTGCTGGTTTGCGACCGGATTACTCGGCATAACCCTGGTGGATATGTCCGCAATCTGGAAGAACATTGAAACCGTAATGGTTGAAGTGATGAGTCATACACCGCCAGACTGGCCGATGGTGTTGAACTGATAACAGAATTGCATATGGCTACCCCAGTTCTGAGGTAGCCATAATTTTCAGCGAAAAGCAGAAGGATTAGAACGGAATATCGTCGTCGAAATCCATCGGCGGCTCATTAGACGGCGCTGCCGGAGCCGACTGCTGCTGCGGGCGAGACTGCGCGCCGCCGCTGAACTGATTGCCACCTTGCGGCTGCTGAGGCTGACCCCAACCACCCTGCTGCTGGCCGCCACCTGCCGGAGCACCACCACCCTGACGACCGCCCAGCATTTGCATGGTGCCGCCAACGTTAACCACAACTTCAGTGGTGTACTTTTCTACGCCGGATTGATCGGTCCATTTGCGGGTACGCAGCTGACCTTCGATATAGACCTGGGAACCTTTACGCAGATATTCGCTGGCAACTTCCGCCAGTTTGCCGAACAGCACCACACGGTGCCATTCAGTCTGCTCTTTCATTTCGCCGGTCGCTTTATCACGCCAGGATTCGGAAGTAGCCAGCGTAATGTTGGCAACTGCGCCACCATTCGGCATATAGCGTACTTCCGGGTCCTGGCCCAGATTACCGACGAGAATCACCTTGTTTACGCCTCTGCTGGCCATGATCGTGTCTCCTGAAAAACGTTACTGAATAAGTGTAAGCGCGGGATTGTAGCATTTCCAATAGCGCTTTTACTACGTTGCGAGATCGATTCCAGTAAACAACCCCAGACAGACATTGTTGCACAGGCATCTGCGTTTTGCATTCCAATACTGTATATCCATTCAGGTCAGGTTGTGTCATAATTAACCGTTTGTGATCGCCGGTAGCACCATGCAGCCAGGCAAAAAAGCGTTTAATCCGGGAAAGATGAATGGATAAGATCGAAGTTCGGGGCGCCCGCACCCATAATCTCAAAAACATCAACCTCGTCATCCCGCGCGACAAGCTGATTGTCGTCACCGGGCTTTCGGGCTCAGGCAAATCTTCGCTCGCTTTCGACACCTTGTATGCCGAAGGGCAGCGTCGTTACGTTGAATCCCTTTCCGCGTACGCACGTCAGTTTCTGTCGCTGATGGAAAAGCCGGATGTCGACCACATTGAGGGGCTGTCTCCCGCCATCTCAATTGAACAAAAATCGACATCCCACAACCCGCGATCCACGGTAGGTACGATTACCGAAATTCACGACTATCTGCGTCTGCTGTTTGCCCGCGTTGGCGAACCGCGCTGCCCGGATCACGACGTTCCCCTGGCGGCCCAGACCGTTAGCCAGATGGTGGACAACGTTCTGTCGCAGCCGGAAGGCAAACGTCTGATGCTGCTGGCGCCGGTGATTAAGGAGCGTAAAGGCGAGCATACTAAAACGCTGGAAAACCTGGCAGGCCAGGGCTATATCCGCGCCCGTATCGACGGTGAAGTGTGCGACCTTTCCGATCCGCCCAAGCTTGAACTGCAAAAGAAACACACTATTGAAGTGGTGATTGACCGCTTTAAAGTACGCGACGATCTCACCCAGCGACTGGCTGAATCCTTTGAAACCGCGCTGGAACTGTCCGGTGGTACGGCGGTGGTCGCCGATATGGACGATCCGAAAGCGGAAGAGTTGCTGTTCTCCGCCAACTTCGCCTGCCCGATCTGCGGCTACAGCATGCGCGAGCTGGAACCACGTCTGTTCTCGTTCAATAACCCAGCGGGCGCATGCCCGACCTGTGACGGTCTCGGCGTGCAGCAGTATTTCGATCCTGACCGTGTGATCCAAAATCCGGAACTGTCGCTGGCCGGTGGTGCTATCCGCGGCTGGGATCGCCGTAACTTCTATTACTTCCAGATGCTTAAGTCACTGGCGGAACACTATAAATTCGACGTCGAAGCCCCATGGGCCAGCCTGAACCCTGCCGTGCATAAAGTGGTGCTGTACGGTTCCGGTAAAGAGAATATCGAATTTAAATACATGAACGATCGCGGCGATACGTCCGTACGCCGCCATCCGTTCGAAGGCGTATTGCACAATATGGAGCGCCGTTATAAAGAGACGGAATCCAGCGCGGTACGTGAAGAATTAGCCAAGTTCATTAGCAACCGACCGTGCGCCAGCTGTGAGGGGACGCGTTTACGCCGGGAAGCCCGCCACGTATTTGTCGAAAATACGCCGCTGCCCGCGATTTCCGACATGAGCATCGGTCACGCCATGGATTTCTTCAACAACCTGAAGCTTGCGGGTCAGCGAGCGAAGATTGCAGAGAAAATTCTCAAAGAGATTGGCGATCGTCTGAAGTTCCTGGTTAACGTCGGCCTCAACTATCTGACGCTGTCGCGTTCAGCAGAAACGCTCTCCGGCGGCGAAGCCCAGCGTATTCGTCTGGCAAGCCAGATCGGCGCAGGTCTGGTCGGCGTAATGTACGTGCTGGATGAACCGTCTATCGGTCTGCATCAGCGCGATAACGAGCGTCTGTTGGGTACGCTTATCCACCTGCGTAATCTGGGCAATACCGTCATTGTGGTTGAGCACGATGAAGATGCGATTCGCGCCGCTGACCACGTCATCGACATCGGCCCCGGCGCGGGCGTTCACGGCGGCCAGGTGGTTGCCGAAGGTACGCTAAAAGATATCATGGCCGTGCCTGAGTCGCTGACCGGCCAGTACATGAGCGGTAAGCGCAAGATTGAAGTGCCGAAACAGCGCGTGGCGGCAGACCCGGAAAAAGTGTTGAAGCTGACCGGCGCGCGCGGTAACAACCTGAAAGATGTCACGCTGACGCTGCCGGTTGGTTTATTTACCTGCATTACCGGTGTTTCCGGTTCGGGTAAATCGACGCTAATTAACGACACGCTGTTCCCGATTGCGCAGACGGCGCTGAACGGCGCCACGCTGGCTGAACCCGCGCCATATCGTGATGTTCAGGGCCTGGAACATTTCGACAAAGTGATCGACATTGACCAAAGCCCGATTGGCCGTACGCCGCGCTCTAACCCGGCAACCTACACCGGCGTGTTTACGCCAGTGCGCGAACTGTTTGCCGGCGTGCCGGAGTCGCGTGCGCGCGGTTATACTCCGGGTCGTTTCAGTTTTAACGTCCGCGGCGGACGCTGTGAAGCTTGTCAGGGCGACGGCGTGATCAAAGTCGAAATGCACTTCCTGCCGGATATCTACGTGCCGTGCGATCAGTGTAAAGGCAAGCGCTATAACCGCGAAACACTGGAGATTAAGTACAAGGGCAAGACTATCCACGAAGTGCTGGATATGACGATTGAAGAAGCGCGTGAGTTCTTCGATGCCGTTCCGGCGCTGGCGCGTAAGCTGCAAACGCTGATGGACGTGGGTCTGACGTACATTCGACTGGGTCAGTCCGCCACCACGCTCTCGGGCGGTGAAGCGCAGCGCGTGAAGCTGGCGCGTGAACTGTCCAAACGCGGTACCGGTCAAACGCTGTATATTCTCGATGAACCGACCACCGGTCTGCATTTTGCGGATATTCAGCAACTGCTGGACGTGCTGCATCAACTCCGGGATCAGGGCAACACCATCGTAGTGATTGAGCACAATCTGGACGTGATAAAAACCGCTGACTGGATTGTCGATCTCGGTCCGGAAGGCGGCAGCGGCGGCGGGGAAATTCTGGTTTCAGGCACACCAGAAACGGTCGCTGAGTGTGAAGCCTCACACACGGCCCGTTTCCTCAAACCACTGTTGTAATCATGCCGATGGCGCTACGCTTATCAGGCCTACAAAATATGCATAATTGCTTGTAGGCCGGATAAGGCGCTGGCGCCTCATTGCGGAAAACAGATCAGGACTGCGCCAGTATCCGGCGTTTATCTTCCGGCAGCGTGTTTACGGCCTGCTGATAAGAGGCGTCTACCAGGTAGTAGATTTGCGAATCCGGCAGCGAGCCGTCCAGATACACCGTACTCCAGTGCGCCTTATTGAGATGCCGGCTTGGCCGTACATCGCTATGCTGCTGACGTAACAACTCTGCCAGTTCCGGGCTGGTTTTCAGTGACACCGCCGGGCGTTCTTCCACCTCTTTTACCATGGCAAAAAGTACATCTTCGACTTTGATTTGTGTGGCCTTCCAGTCACTGTGTACGCTCTGCTCGGCGCCCATTTTTGCCATGCAGTATTGCAGCAACTCCGAATTTGTCATCTTAATTCCCCTTACCAGCATATTGCCTAATGAGAACATCTTTTATTCAGTGTGCAGCAAGTCCGCAAAAGGTAAAAGCAGGTAACGCAAATTTGTTTAAAAAAACAACAACCGCAAGCAACATCCTCAATACTCCGAGTTGACGATCACCTCTTCACCAAACGCGCCGGCCTGTGGTAACGGTTTATAAGTGGAGTTAGAAGCGCGTAAAATACGAATACCGCGAATACCCACATCTCGGGCGGCGGTAATGTCATTATCAGAGTCGCCGTAGAACATGCGGATATTTTTATCCTGCAGCCACTGCGTTTTCGTATTCTGGCCCGGCTTATCACCGGCAAAAATGACCGGGTTCATATTGCCGGCCGGGATGTGAAAGTTATCGGACAGCGTTTTCGACACCGTTTCGGTCTTCGTCTGGCTACGCCCGGTTACGAAAAAGATGCTGTCGCCGCGACGCACATGCATATCAATCAACTGACGCGCCACTTCTTTCGGAATGCTGAATTCGTCCCAGCCATTGTTCATTTTTTCCCAGAAGGCCGGGTTTTTCAGGTAATCCTCACTGTCCGGAGAATACGTTTTTTTTCCGCGCCAGAAGCCTGGGCTGGAAAAGAGGACGGTGTCATCGATATCAAACCCGACGGCCATCGGCGGGCGTCCGGTCAGGCTGTTTTCAATTTGTGCCACGGAGACCCAGTGAATGGGTGCCTGCTCAGCGAGTTTTGCAACGTTGGTGCCTGGATTAAGCTGAGAGGGAGAGGAAACTAACGCCTGGGCCGGCTGATTTAGCGTGAACAATAAACAAACGGCACTCAGTGCCAACGTAAACTTGCGCATATTTTTCCCTAAGTAGTCAGTTAGTTATCATTTTTTTATTAACAACTGGTCAAAAAACTATCTGACCTTACCCCTTAGGGGGAGGGAAAGGAAGGATTTTCTCTGGTTTTGTCCTGGAAAAAGAGCATGATCACATTGGAAAACAGACCAATAGCACGGTGAAAGAAAGTAGGCCGGATAAGGTGATTACACCGCCATCCGGCAATACAATGCCTGATGGCGCGACGCTTATCAGGCCTAAAAACCCGGTTACATGACGGCGGCAAATGCCTTCGCCACCCGCTGCACGTTACCGTGATTCAACCCGGCCACGCACATACGACCGCTGGCTATCAGGTACACACCGAACTCATCGCGCAGGCGATCGACCTGAGCAGCGCTGAGCCCGGTATAGCTGAACATCCCGCGCTGTTGCAGCAGGTAATCAAAGTTACGACCAGGGATCTCCGCATTCAATACGTTAACCAGCGCCTGGCGCATCGCCAGAATACGGGTACGCATCTCTTCGACTTCCGCCAGCCAGCTGGCTTTCAGCGCGTCATCACCCAACACTGCGGCCACAACCTGCGCACCAAAGTTTGGCGGGCTGGAATAGTTACGACGCACCGTCGCTTTTAGCTGCCCCAGAACGCGGCTGGCGGCATCAGCGTCTTCACAGACCACTGAAAGTCCGCCGACACGCTCGCCGTACAAAGAGAAAATCTTCGAGAATGAGTTGCTGACCAGTGCAGGCAATCCGGCGCTGGCAATGGCGCGGATCGCATAAGCATCGTCTTCCATTCCACCGCCGAAACCCTGGTAAGCAATATCCAGGAACGGGATCAGATCGCGAGCTTTCAGGATCTCAATGACACCATCCCATTGCGCGGGGGTTAAATCCGCACCCGTCGGGTTATGGCAGCACGGATGCAGCAGTACGATGCTGCGCGCCGGTAAGGTGTTCAGCGTGGCCAGCAGGTCGTTGAAACGCACGCCATTGGTGGTGTCGTCATACCAGGGGTAAGTACTTACTTCGAACCCAGCACCTTCAAAAATCGCGATGTGGTTTTCCCAGGTCGGATCGCTGACCCACACGCCAGAATCAGGGAAATAGCGTTTCAGGAAGTCTGCGCCAACCTTTAGCGCACCGGAACCGCCCAGCGTCTGAATCGTTGCGACGCGCTGCTGCTGGAGAACCGGATGATCTGCGCCAAACAGTAGCGGCGCAATAGTATGGCGATAAGTGTTCAAACCTTCCATCGGCAGATACAGCGAAGCGCCATGCGGTTTGGCATTCAGTCGGGCTTCCGCTTCTGCCACCGCTTTGAGCTGAGGAATAATGCCGTCTTCGTTGTAGTACAGACCGATGCTGAGGTTCACTTTGTCGCTACGTGCATCGTCTTTGAAACGCTCCATGAGCGATAAAATCGGGTCGCCAGCGTAGGCGTCAACTTTTTGAAACACGTGTGGTTCTCCAGGTTTACAGGCAGGGGTTAAGAACACAATAAACCGGAAGCGGGAGAAGATCGAGAGGATGTTGAGAGGAATATTGCCGGATGGCGGCGTAACCGCCTTATCCGGCACATCATGAACTTAATCGATGTACTTCATTGCCACCCTTGAGGTCAGGCGCGTGATAAGTTCGTAAGCACTTACTTTCGTCATTTCAGCAATGCGTTCAACGGGCAGGCCCTCACCCCACAGGATAACCGAATCGCCGGCTTTGTCCTGCGCCTCGGGACCTAAATCGACGCAAATCATATCCATCGCGACGCGACCGACGATCGGCACTTCACGGCCATTGACCAGTACCGGTGTCCCAGACGGCGCTGCGCGCGGATAACCATCACCATAGCCCATCGCCACCACGCCAAGACGCGTGTCGCGCTCGCTCAGCCAGGTTCCACCATAGCCAACCGGCTCGCCCGCTTTGTGTTCACGCACCGCAATAAGGCTGGAAGTGAGCGACATCACCGGCTGGCAGCCAAAATCGGCACCGATAGAGTGGTTTTCCAACGGCGATACGCCATACAGAATCAGCCCCGGACGCGCCCAGTCGAAGTGAGACTGCGGCCACAGCAGAATACCACCCGACGCGGCGATCGAACGCTGACCCGGTTTACCTGCGCAAAAGCTATTGAAGATATCGAGCTGCTTTTCGGTCGCACCGCACTCAGGCTCGTCCGCGCGCGCAAAGTGGCTGACGATATTGACCGGCTGGCGCACGTTTTCACATTGCGTCAAGCGCTGATAAAACGCCTGGGCCTGCTCAGGACGCACGCCCAGGCGGTGCATTCCCGTGTCGAGCTTCATCCAGACGGTGACCGGTTCAGCCAGTACCGCGGCTTCCAGAGCTTCAAGCTGCTCCTGGTTGTGGACGGCAGTATGCAGACGCTGCGCGGAGATAGTCGGCAGATCGGAAGCATCAAAAAATCCTTCCAGCAGCAGGATGGGCTGCGTGATCCCTCCTGCTCGCAACCGCAGGGCTTCTTCAAGACGAGCGACACCAAAAGCGTCCGCATCGGGGAGCGTTCGCGCGGTCTCTAACAGACCATGGCCGTAAGCGTTCGCTTTCACGACCGCAACCAGTTTACTGGCTGGAGCCAGTTCACGCAGACGTTGCAGGTTGTGTCGCAGAGCGCGGCGGTTAATGACTACAGTTGCCGCTTGCATTTGTATTCCTTGATAAGTATTTGCTTGAGTAACCTGATTCAGTGTTGTTATTCGTCGTCGTACTGCGGGCCAGCATAGTTATCGAAGCGCGACCACTGACCGTTAAACGTCAGGCGCACCGTACCGATCGGGCCGTTACGCTGTTTACCGATAATGATCTCGGCGATGCCTTTCAAGTCGCTGTTTTCGTGATAAACCTCATCACGATAGATAAACATGATTAAGTCGGCATCCTGCTCGATGGAGCCGGACTCACGCAGATCCGAGTTGACCGGACGCTTATCGGCGCGTTGTTCCAGAGAGCGGTTAAGCTGCGACAGCGCCACCACCGGCACATGCAGTTCTTTCGCTAACGCTTTCAGCGAGCGGGAAATTTCAGCAATTTCCAGCGTACGATTGTCGGAGAGCGACGGCACGCGCATCAGCTGCAGGTAGTCGATCATGATAAGTCCGATACCACCGTGTTCGCGGGCGATACGACGGGCACGTGAGCGCACTTCCGTTGGCGTCAGGCCGGAGGAGTCATCAATATAGATGTTTCGTTTCTCCAGCAAAATACCCATTGTTCCGGAAATTCGCGCCCAGTCTTCATCATCCAGTTGACCGGTACGGATTTTGGTTTGGTCTACACGTGAGAGTGAGGCCAGGGAACGCATCATGATCTGTTCTGAGGGCATTTCAAGACTAAAGATAAGAACCGGCTTATCTTGCAGCATCGCCGCATTTTCGACGAGGTTCATTGCAAATGTCGTTTTACCCATCGACGGACGCGCGGCGACGATAATTAAGTCTGACGGCTGCAAACCAGCAGTCTTTTTATTGAGGTCGTCATAACCGGTGTTGACCCCGGTGACACCATCGTGGGGCTGCTGGAACAGCTGTTCGATACGCGCGACGGTAGCGTCGAGCACATCGGTAATATTTTTCGGACCTTCGTCTTTATTGGCGCGACTTTCAGCAATTTTAAAGACGCGGGATTCCGCGAGGTCCAGCAGATCTTCACTGGAACGGCCTTGCGGATCAAACCCGGCTTCCGCGATCTCGTTCGCCACCGAAATCATGTCACGAACAACGGCACGTTCGCGGACAATATCCGCATAGGCACTAATGTTCGCTGCACTTGGCGTATTTTTAGATAACTCAGCCAGGTAAGCAAAACCGCCGACGCTGTCCAGTTGCCCCTGAACTTCCAGCGATTCTGCAAGCGTGATCAGATCGATGGGTTTTCCCATCTCCTGCAGGCGATGCATTTCGGTGAAGATGTGCCGGTGCGGTCGGGTATAAAAATCTTCCGCCACCACACGCTCAGCCACATCGTCCCAGCGCTCGTTATCCAGCATTAAACCGCCCAACACCGACTGTTCCGCTTCAATCGAGTGCGGCGGTACTTTCAGCCCGGCGACCTGGGGATCGCGCTCACGAGCATCAGTCTGTTGTTTGTTGAAGGGTTTATTTCCTGCCATAGTGAATGGAGTTACCGAGATAATGATTGGGTCGAAAGATTACCACATTTCTTTTGGAGGAAGCATGGCAACACGTATTGAATTTCACAAGCATGGTGGCCCTGATGTACTCAAGGCTGTGGAGTTTACGCCTGTAGACCCGGCGGAAAATGAAATCCAGGTCGAGAACAAAGCGATTGGGATCAACTATATCGACACCTATATCCGCAGTGGTCTTTATCCGCCGCCTTCTCTGCCCAGCGGTCTGGGTACCGAAGCCGCAGGCGTGGTCAGTAAAGTCGGTAGCAAAGTGACGCACATTAAAGCCGGCGATCGCGTGGTTTACGCTCAGTCCCCCCTGGGCGCCTACAGCTCAGTGCATAACGTCCCGGCGGATAAAACCGCTATTTTGCCCAACGCTATCTCGTTTGAACAAGCTGCCGCCTCATTTCTTAAAGGGCTCACCGTTTTTTATCTGTTGCGTAAGACCTATGAAATTCAGCCCGATGAACCATTTTTGTTCCATGCGGCAGCAGGCGGCGTCGGTATGATTGCCTGCCAGTGGGCAAAAGCATTGGGTGCGAAGCTGATTGGCACCGTCGGTAATGCGCAAAAAGCGCAAATTGCGCTGCAGGCCGGCGCATGGCAGGTCATTAACTATCGTGAAGAGAGCATTGTAGAACGAGTAAAAGAGATCACTGGCGGTAAAAAAGTGCGGGTGGTGTATGACTCGGTGGGGAAAGATACCTGGGAAGCCTCACTGGATTGCCTGCAGCGCCGGGGGCTCATGGTCAGCTTTGGTAATGCTTCCGGACCGGTGACTGGCGTTAACTTAGGCATTCTGAATCAGAAAGGTTCGCTGTATGTGACTCGCCCTTCACTTCAGGGTTACATCACCAACCACCATGAATTAACCGAAGCCAGCAATGAGCTTTTCTCGCTGATTGCCAGCGGAGTGATCAAAGTGGATGTCGCACCGGGCCAAACGTTCGCACTGCACGACGCGCAGCGTGCTCATGAAGTGCTGGAAAGCCGGGCCACACAGGGGTCGAGTTTGCTGATCCCGTAACGCCCTCATTTCCGCTAAATAATTCAAGCCGCCAACAAACCTGCGGTTTGAATTATGAAGGGGGAAGAAAGAATTAGGGCTTCCCGTAGGAAGCCCTTTCTTTTTTTAGTTCGGCTGTATGTAGGGTACAGCTCGATGAATTCGTTAACCTGGCAATAGTGACAGATTTGATAATCAATTCCTATTTGCTTCTAAAGGCAATGTTGCAGGTTGTGACACACCGCTCAATACCTTAGTAAAATCGGCGGTTATTGCGCTGATACTGTGGGACTTTTGGCGCTTTTATCGCCTTGATAACCCACACCACGGCAACGGCCAATAACAGCCAGGGCAACAGTTTAATCATCAACGCAAATAGTCCGCCCAAAAACATCACCACAGTGGCTACCACCAATGCGGCCAGCACTCCCAGCAAAGATACGCCGGTGACCATCAGCATGATAAAAAATCCAATCACAAAAAGTAGTTCCAGCATGGCTCTCTCCCGAAATGAAATACTCTCCACAGCTTTACAAGAAACATGCCAAAATTAATATATTGATTTATAAAGCAAACGCCCCGCGACGAAGCGCAGGGCGTGGTGAAATTCACTAACTTTTGGCGAAAACTTAACGTTTGTCTGCCACCAGCTTCAGCGCATGTTCCAGAACCTCAATATCTGCCCCGGCTTTATGCGCATTTTCGCTCAGATAGCGACGCCACTGCCGTGCCCCTGGAATCCCCTGAAACAGTCCCAGCATATGGCGCGTGACATGCCCCAAATAGGTTCCTTTACTCAGTTCACGCTCAATATACGGATACATCGCACGCACTACGGCGACCGGATCGGCATCTTCGCTGGTGAAAGCAAAAATCTCGCGGTCAACGGACGCCAGAATGCCTGGGTTTTGATAAGCTTCGCGCCCCACCATCACGCCATCCATATGTTGCAGATGGATTTTCGCTTCTTCCAGCGATTTTATGCCACCGTTGATCGACATTGTCAGATGCGGAAAATCGCGCTTTAGCTGATAAACACGGTCATAATCCAGCGGTGGGATTTCGCGGTTTTCTTTCGGGCTTAGCCCAGACAGCCAGGCCTTGCGGGCGTGGATGATAAACATCTCACATTCACCGTTACCGGAGACCGTGTTGATGAAATCGCACAGGAATTCGTAGCTGTCCTGGTCATCAATACCGATACGGGTTTTCACCGTTACCGGAATCGATACCACATCGCGCATCGCTTTGACGCAATCAGCGACCAATTGCGCATTTCCCATCAGACAGGCACCAAACATTCCATTCTGTACACGATCGGAAGGGCAACCCACGTTGAGGTTAATTTCGTCATAGCCCCGTTGTTCAGCAAGCTTTGCGCACTGCGCCAGCGCAGCCGGATCGCTCCCGCCCAGTTGCAAAGCGACTGGATGTTCTTCTTCGCTATACGCCAGATAATCGCCTTTACCATGAATGATCGCGCCGGTGGTTACCATCTCCGTGTAGAGCAGCGTCTGGCTGGACAGTAAGCGCAAAAAGTAGCGGCAATGTCTGTCCGTCCAGTCGAGCATCGGCGCAATAGAAAAACGATGAGCGGGAAAAGCGGTAGACTGAGATTCAGGCAGCATGGCGAATATTCAAGCATCCGGTTAAAAAAGGGGCGCTACTATAGCATAGACCATTACGATAGTGAGCCACATCCTCGCGGTTCCCCCTCCCTGCTCCCCGACAAGCGCTATTTACGCCCCGGTTTTCCGTCGTGAGATCCAAAAAACTGCGGCGGATGGTCGACCCAACGATCCTCACGCGTGGCGGCATAAACCGGATTAAGCGGATAATAAATACGATTGTATTTTTTGTTCGCCTCACCCACGACCAGCAGACGTACCTCTTCACTGGTGTTATTGATAAAGGTGTGACACACGCCGGTGCCCGCCGGGAAACCGACGCTGTCGCCCGGTTCCAGCTTCCATAAATAACCGTTAATCCAGGCTTCAGGATATCCCTCCAGCACATAGATAAACTCTTCCTCATCGCTTTCAGCGTGCGGATACGAGGTGCGTCGGCCCGGCGGCAGGCGCTCATGATGAATGCCGAGTCGCCCTAACCCCAGCTTGCGGGCAAGCGGCGCACCTATGGAAAACAGCTCATCGCTGTCGGGATAGGTGGAGTCATCAGCCCCCTCAACTTCACGCCAGTGACGAATACAATCGGGTCTTTTCATGATTATTTTCCAGTATTGCGATGGGTCAGGTATAGCACACCGCAGTGGATCTCGGTGTTTTAAACAGAACATGTTAAAGTAAAGGATTAACCTTGCACGCAAATCGAGGCGCCAAATGGACAAAACCACCACGCAGGAGTTATTGGCTCAAGCTGAAAAACTCTGTGCGCAACGCAACGTACGGCTTACGCCACAACGCCTCGAAGTGCTGCGCCTGATGAGCCTGCAGGAAGGCGCAATCAGCGCTTACGACCTACTTGACCTGTTGCGGGAAACCGAGCCGCAGGCCAAGCCGCCGACCGTGTATCGTGCGCTTGATTTTCTGCTGGAACAAGGCTTTGTGCACAAGGTGGAATCCACCAACAGCTATGTGCTTTGCCATCTGTTCGATCAGCCAACTCACAGTTCCGCAATGTTCATTTGCGACCGCTGTGGTGTGGTAAAAGAAGAGTGCGCGGAAGGCGTGGAAGACATCATGCATACGCTGGCAGCAAAAATGGGTTTTGCCCTGCGACATAACGTTATTGAAGCCCACGGACTATGCCCGGCCTGTGTGGAGGTTGAGTCATGTCGTCACCCTGGCGAATGCCAGCATGACCATACGATTCAGGTGAAGAAAAAAGTTGGGCGTTAAGCGGGTGGGAGAGCGTACATCCTTGTACTCTCAGGAGGGAAGGGTTAATTACCAGCGGTAATCATTACGTTTTTCCCAATCGGTCACTTCTTTCTCCGCCTGATCTTTCGCGTAACCGTAACGCTCCTGGACTTTACCGACCAGTTGGTCACGTTTACCTTCAATGACCGTCATATCATCATCGGTCAGTTTGCCCCATTGCTCTTTCACTTTACCTTTAAACTGCTTCCAGTTACCGCCGACTTCGTCTTTATTCATCATCAAGTCCTCATCGTTAGGTTGTGAATAGCGAGAGTGCCATGTCCAGACACATGCTGTTTTTGCTGGACGTGAGAATAAGTGTAGTCAGGGATTCTGGGTTTTATTTACTATTCGGAATTTTTAACCATCCGCTCAGGCAAACCAGGTTCCATTACGCCAGTGACGCCGCCAGATAAAGGCCAGGGAAAGCCCACGCAGCGCGAGAAAAACGGTTAACGCCAGCCACAAACCATGATTTCCCAGCAACGGTAAAGCCAGTAGCGTTAATGCGAATCCTGCTGCGGCAACGGCCATACTGTTGCGCATTTCTGCAGCCCGTGTCGCTCCAATAAACATACCGTCGAGCAGATAACACCACACCCCCACCAGCGGCAAAACCACCTGCCAGAAAAGATAGCGATCGGCCAAAAGTTGGATTTGCGGCAGCGAGGTCAGCAGCGCAACAATCTGCTCGCCAAACAGGGCATAAACCAGCGAAAACAGAATAGCCACAATACCGGACTGTCGACAGGCCGCCCGCCAGACATCAAGCAACTGGCTGCCATCCCTCGCCCCATAGGCCTGACCCGAATGCGCTTCCACGGCATAGGCAAATCCATCCAGCGCGTAGGCGGTAAACGTCAGCAGAGTCATCAGAACGGCGTTTACCGCGATGATATTGCCTCCCAAACGCGCGCCCAGAACCGTAATGGCCCCAAAGCAGAGCTGTAACAGCAGCGAACGCAGCATGATGTCGCGGTTGAGCGCCAGCAAACGACGGAAGTTGCCACGCCACGCCAGCTTCAACATTGCCGGCGAAATTCCACGCATATGCAGGACTTTGCGTACCATCATCAGGCCAATCAGCAGCGTGGCATATTCGGCAATCACCGTCGCCAACGCCGCCCCCTGCACGTTCATATGCAGGCCCATAACCAACCATAAATCGAGCACAATGTTGAGAATATTTCCGACAATCAACAGGATAACTGGCGCGCGCGCATACTGAACGCCAAGCAACCAGCCGAGCAGCACCAGATTCGCCAGCGATGCGGGTGCGCTTAACCAGCGGATTTCCAGGAAACGTCGGGCCTGCTCCAGTACCGCCTCACTTCCGCCGACAATGTGCAGAGCCAGATCGATAATCGGCGTACGAAACAGTGCGATAAGCAGCCCAGCCCCCAGCGCCAGCAATAGCGGCTGCACCAACGCGCGCGCCAGCGCCTGCGGATTTTTCGCGCCAAATGCCTGTGCGGTAAGGCCGGTGGTACTCATGCGCAAAAAAAGCAGCAGCATAAAGAGAAAGCTGGTCGCCGTGGCGCCAACAGCAACGCCGCCAAGATAGACCGGACTATCCAGATGACCAATCACCGCGGTGTCCACCAGTCCCAACAGGGGAACGGTGATATTGGAGAAGATCATCGGTAAGGCGAGGTGCCAGAGTGCTTTATCAGAAGAGGTAAAGAAAGGCATACAGGAGAGCCTGAGAAGAAGTTAGATGTACTGAAAAAAGATGCTGTGTAGGCCCGGTAAGCATAGCGCCACCGGGCAAGTTGCCGGATAGCGACGTAAACGTCTTACCCGGGCTACAGGGAATCAACAGAAAATTACAGCCATTCACCGTTACGAATGACGCCTACCGCCAACCCTTCAATAGTGAAGTTTTGCTCGCGCAGGTCGACAACAATAGGTTTAAATTCGCTGTTTTCTGGCAGGAGTTCAACCTTGTTGCCCTGCTTTTTCAGGCGCTTAACGGTGACTTCGTCGTCGATACGGGCAACAACAACCTGACCGTTACGCACATCCTGAGTTTTATGCACAGCCAGTAAATCACCGTCCATAATACCGATGTCTTTCATCGACATACCGCTAACGCGCAGCAGAAAATCGGCGTTCGGTTTGAACAGTGAAGGATCGACCTGATAGTGGCCTTCGATGTGCTGCTGCGCCAGCAGTGGCTCGCCTGCCGCTACGCGTCCGACAAGCGGTAACCCTTCTTCTTCTTCCTGCAGCAGTCGAATACCGCGCGATGCGCCGGATACAATTTCAAGGACGCCTTTACGCGCAAGCGCTTTCAGGTGTTCTTCAGCGGCGTTTGGGGAACGGAACCCCAAACGCTGCGCGATCTCCGCACGCGTCGGTGGCATACCTGTCTGGCTGATGTGATCCCTAATGAGATCAAACACCTCTTGCTGCCTGGCCGTTAACGCTTTCATTCCGCCCCCTGGGTGTATATACAGTTATGCTGTGAGTATATACAGCTAAAGGTGATTTTGGAACCGCAAACTGCACAAAAAACAGGAGATTTATGCAGTTGTGGAATCTTTATCGCAAATGCGACCACAACAGGATGCCCCAGGTGATCAGAGCGACAAAAATAGACAGCAATACCGCTGCCGAGCCCATATCTTTCGCCCGACCGGAAAGTTCGTGATACTCAGAGCCAATACGGTCAACCACCGCCTCAATCGCACTGTTGAGGATTTCAACGATCATCACCAGCATCACGGAACCAATCAACAGCACGCGGGTAATGGCGTCAACGTCCAGCCAGCAGGCGATGGCTACGCCCAACAGTACGGCAACGCTTTCCTGGCGGAATGCCGCCTCATTGATCCATGCGGCGCGAAAACCTTTCCAGGAATAGCCTGCAGCTTTGATAATTCGGGTGAATCCAGTGGTATTATTGGCCATCAAAAAGAACCTTTTTACATTATTAGCGTCAATGTCATTGTAACGTTACCCCGTTTGTTTCAGGGTGTGGCAAAGCAGCGCGAAGTATGACCGGATACACCAGAAATTCACTAAACTTTCTGATATCCTTGCAGCGCATTTGCATTATTAACCAGAGGCTTTACATCGTTTATGTCCGGCTGGCCACGAATTTACTACAAATTACTGAATTTACCATTAAGCGTCCTGGTAAAAAGCAAGTCTATTCCGGCAGAACCTGCCCCGGAATTGGGGCTCGATACTTCTCGTCCCATTATGTACGTCCTACCGTACAATTCAAAAGCAGACTTGCTGACGCTGCGTGCCCAATGTCTGGTGCACGATCTCCCGGATCCCCTGGAACCGCTGGAGATAGACGGAACTCTGCTGCCGCGCTACGTGTTTATTCACGGCGGCCCGCGCGTGTTCACCTATTACACGCCGAAAGAAGAGTCCATTAAGCTGTTCCATAACTATCTCGACTTGCACCGCAGCAATCCAGACCTGGATGTGCAAATGGTGCCAGTTTCGGTGATGTTTGGCCGTGCGCCTGGGCGTGAAAAAGGCGAGGTCAATCCGCCGCTGCGCATGCTGAACGGTGTACAGAAATTCTTTGCTGTGTCCTGGCTGGGTCGCGACAGTTTTGTCCGCTTCTCCCCGTCGGTCTCCCTGCGTCGCATGGCGGACGAACACGGTACGGATAAAATCATCGCTCAGAAGCTGGCTCGCGTGGCGCGCATGCACTTTGCTCGTCAGCGTCTGGCCGCAGTCGGCCCGCGCCTCCCTGCCCGCCAGGACCTGTTCAATAAACTGCTGGCCTCAAAAGCTATCGCTCGCGCGGTAGAAGATGAAGCGCGCAGTAAAAAAATCTCCCACGAAAAAGCGCAGCAAAATGCCATTGCGCTGATGGAAGAGATTGCCGCCAACTTCTCCTACGAGATGATTCGTCTGACAGACCGTATTCTGGGCTTTACCTGGAACCGTCTGTATCAGGGGATTAACGTTCACAATGCGGAGCGTGTACGTCAGTTGGCGCACGATGGGCACGAAATCGTCTATGTTCCGTGCCACCGCAGCCATATGGACTATATGCTGCTGTCGTACGTTCTGTACCACCAGGGGCTGGTTCCGCCGCACATCGCTGCCGGTATCAACCTGAACTTCTGGCCAGCAGGTCCGATTTTCCGCCGTCTGGGCGCGTTCTTTATTCGTCGTACCTTCAAGGGCAACAAGCTCTATTCCACCGTTTTCCGCGAATACCTGGGCGAGTTGTTCAGCCGCGGCTACTCGGTTGAATACTTTGTCGAAGGAGGCCGTTCACGTACCGGGCGTCTGCTCGACCCGAAAACCGGCACGCTGTCGATGACCATTCAGGCGATGCTGCGCGGCGGTACGCGTCCGATTACCCTCGTCCCCATCTACATCGGCTACGAGCACGTAATGGAAGTGGGCACGTACGCGAAAGAGCTGCGTGGCGCGACGAAAGAGAAAGAGAGTCTGCCGCAAATGCTGCGTGGCTTGAGCAAGCTGCGTAATCTGGGTCAGGGGTATGTCAACTTTGGCGAACCGATGCCATTGATGACTTACCTCAACCAGCATGTACCGGAGTGGCGTGAATCGATCGATCCTATCGAGTCCATCCGCCCGGCCTGGCTGACGCCGACGGTGAATAGCATTGCCGCCGATCTGATGGTACGCATTAACAACGCAGGCGCGGCCAATGCCATGAACCTGTGCTGTACCGCGCTGTTGGCCTCCCGCCAGCGCTCTCTGACCCGTGAGCAACTGACTGAACAGCTCGACTGCTATCTGAGTCTGCTGCGCAACGTGCCGTACGCGGCGGATTGTACGGTTCCTGCGCAGAGCGCCAGTGAATTGATCGACCACGCCTTACAGATGAATAAGTTTGAGGTCGAGAAAGACACCATCGGTGACATCATCATTCTGCCGCGCGAGCAGGCGGTATTGATGACGTATTACCGCAACAACATTGCGCATATGCTGGTTCTGCCTTCGTTGATGGCAGCCATTGTGACTCAGCATCGTCGTATTTCACGCGCCGCGCTACAGCAGCATATTGATGCGCTGTACCCGATGCTGAAAGCAGAGCTGTTCTTACGTTGGGAGCGTGATGAACTCGCCGGAGTGATTGACGAACTGGCCAGCGAAATGCAGCGCCAGGGACTGATCGCCCTGAACGATGACGAACTGCATATCAATCCGGCCCGCTCCCGTACGCTACAGCTGTTGGCGGCGGGTGCTCGCGAGACGTTGCAACGCTACGCCATTACCTTCTGGCTGCTGAGCGCGAACCCGTCTATCAACCGTGGCACGCTGGAGAAAGAGAGCCGCACCGTGGCGCAACGCCTCTCCGTACTGCACGGCATTAACGCGCCGGAATTCTTCGATAAAGCCGTGTTCAGCTCTCTGGTGCTGACGCTGCGTGACGAGGGATTCATCAGCGATACCGGAGATGCCGAACCGGAAGAGACGATGAAAATCTATCAGATGTTGGCCGAACTGGTCACGTCAGATGTGCGTCTGACCATCGAGAGCGCCACACAAGGCGAGTAAGCATAAAAAAACCGGTCGAAATGTAATGACCGGTTTTTTATTTTGCAGGCTAAGCCAAACTCAAAAATGCCAGTAGCTCATCGCCAGCCCTAAGAACAGCACCAGACCGACGTAGTTATTGTTCATAAACGCTTTAAAACAGGCATCACGCTCGCGATTGACGATCAGTTTCTGCTGATATACAAACAGCGCGCCAGCCACCAGCAGAGACCAGTAATAACCCAGTCCCAGCCCGTTTAGCCAACCCACCAGCGCCATCAGCACCAGTACGCCCACCTGCAGGATACCAATGATCAGCTTGTCGTTTTGACCGAACAGAATCGCGGTCGATTTAATGCCGATCTTCAGGTCATCATCGCGGTCAACCATCGCATATTGGGTGTCGTAGGCCACCGCCCAGAGAATATTGGCGAGGAACATCAGCCAGCAGCTCAGCGGTACGGACTCGCTCACGGCGGCGAACGCCATCGGGATCGACCAGCCAAACGCCGCCCCCAGCACCACCTGCGGCAGGTGCGTATAGCGTTTCATGAACGGGTAAACCCACGCCAGCGCTAACGCCGCAACGGACAACAAAATGGTCATCGTGTTGAGCGTCAAAACCAGCAGGAAGGCCAGCAGTACCAATACGACGAACAGCGTTCGGGCCTCTTTTTCAGTGACGGCCCCGCTCGGCAACGGGCGATTTGCGGTGCGTTTAACATGTCCGTCAAATTTCCTGTCGGCATAATCATTCACCACGCAGCCGGCGGCGCGCATTAACCAAACGCCAGCGACAAAAACCGCCAGGATCCACAATTGTGGCATGCCTGGGGTTGCCACCCACAATGCCCACAGCGTAGGCCAGAGCAGCAGTAAGGCACCGATTGGCTTATCCGTACGCATCAAGCGGTGAAATGCCAGCAGCTTATTCTGCGTCAGACTCCACTCCATCTTTATCTTCCTCTCAGTACAACGGCGATGCAGGTAGAAAAAGCTCGGTAAGCATCAGCGGCTTACCGCTCAGCCGCAGGCGGGAACGGCGCCCCCACAGCGCTGCATCGCGGCCAATCTCAATAAAATCTCGGGTCAATGTCGATGATGTAAACAGGTAACGTCCGAGCGGGGTTTTCCCCAGATTTTGTAAGGCCAGCTCAGGGCCGCACAAGGTTGATTCAGGCACCACGGTCCGCCCGGCAAGCCAGGGTTCACCATCCGCGCATAACAGGATCTCACGTAACCAATAACGGGACTCTTTAGGCAGCAGCGGCAGCTCTTCAGGCACCTCATTTTGCCCAACGAATGCTTCGCGAATCAACGTTACGGTGACCTGTTTTCCCTGCTGCTCAAAACGTTTAGTCATGGAATCTTCCAGTAACAACCAGTCGAGCAGTTGGGCGTCCAGCGCCGGGATCGCATCAAAATAACGCAGCGCACGCAGTTGCGTTAACGCAGGGTGTGGCATGCCTTACTCTCCGATTTATAACTTGAAGGCATTGTATCGCAGAAAATGCATTACGGGGTGAGCAAACACAATTAAGTGATCGCCAGAGCAACATAAGTGTAACAATTAGCACCGAAGGATAAAAAAAGGTGCGCCAGGAGACGCACCAGTTGTTGCAAAATCAACAATGCGGGGCGATGTTTACCCCTTGCCTTTTACACTGCTGATAAAGGTGGATCGGGCAGATTTGGATCCCAGACGCTCAGCTTCATCAAGCAGCTTCAGCGCTTTATCGACATCGCCTTTCGCAACAGCATCCTTAATGCCCTGGTTAAAATAACTTTCCGTGTCGTTCAGCATCGGCTCACTTTTCTTC
Source organism: Citrobacter sp. RHBSTW-01044 (assembly GCF_013781945.1). Lineage (NCBI taxonomy): Bacteria > Pseudomonadati > Pseudomonadota > Gammaproteobacteria > Enterobacterales > Enterobacteriaceae > Citrobacter > Citrobacter sp. RHBSTW-01044. The sequence goes on from NZ_CP056180.1 coordinate 4,575,851, forward strand.
ACCGGTTGTGGCGCTGGAGCAGCAACGGCTGCTGCCGGAGCCGCATAGGTCACCGCAGGCGCGGCGGTATTGCCCACCGTGACAGGACCGGGGCCGGATGAACCAAACAGCGGCCCGACCAGAACACTGGAGGAGGAGCTGGTTTTGACTTTCAGTTTCAGTAAACCGTCGGTGGTATGACGGGCGATCGGGTCTGGAATATCCGGAATAGCGTTACCTACGCCCTTGGCATAGGCTTTTGCCGGGTCAAGCAGGGTTGTGGTCTGCTGGAGATCTTTATCAGTGGTAAAGACCAAAACATAGAGTTTTTGCTGACCCAGCGCTGGCGTCAGACGCATTACCCCTTCCAGACGATCGGCACTCATCACGCCGGGCTCCTGGTAGGTAAAATAGCTGCTGGGGAAGAACGCAGATGGCGTCATGTTTTGGTCAAGAATTAATACGTTTGGCGCAAATACGCTGGTTTGTTTATTCACTTCACTGGACAGCGTCAGGGTGAGCTCGCCAATATTCGCCGGGACGCTATACGCAGCGACCGGGCCGGTAATACCGGCGACATCCAGACGCTGACCCGCTGTCGCAAGCGGCGAAGACTGGGTTTTGGATTGATCAACAGGCGTCCAGGTTAACTGCTGCAGCGCAGCAGTGGGAATAGATGGGGCCGCGGTGGTGTTCTGCGGAACAATATTCACATCGGCCAGGCTGATGCCAGGTACGCTGGCAAATAACCCTGCAGATAAACAAAGGGCAACGAGACTTTTCTTCATTTTCATTGTTATCACCTCAGATAGCATGGGTTCAGCGGTGGCCAGGCAATAGCGCGCTAAACCGTAATCAAGAGGGGCTTGCGCCCCTCTTTCGGTCTTTACGTCAGGTTAGTGCTGAATTACCACCAGATTTCCATCTGGGCACCGAAGGACCACTCATCGTTGTCGCCACGGCTGGTTGTGCTGAGACCTGAGTTCGTTGCCGCTGCGAATTTGGTTACGTCGTTACCATTTTTGATGTAACCCCACTCTTCATCCCATTTTGCATAGGTTGCGAAGACGCGGATTGCCGGACGAGACCAGATGCTGTCACCCGCCTGCCATTGTTGGGCCAGGGTGATTTTGTACTGGCTGTTGCGATCGCTGGTCTGCTGAGATTTGACGTTGTCGTAACCGACTTCCAGCAGGGTGCTCATGATTGGCGTCCATTTATACATCGGGCGAATACCGACGGTGTACCATTCGGTCCCCAGGTCGTTATCCATGTCGAGGTTCTGGTACATACCGACGTACATCAGGTCCCACTTGTCGCCCAGGGAGATTGCACCGTGGTCCAGCACGCGGAACAGGCTACCGTTGTTATTCACAACGTTGTTGGCATAGTTGGTTTTAACGCCAGTAACGGGATCTTCAATGGTCGTAGTGGAAGAACCATAAGAACCCTGGTTCAGGCCTTTGCCCTGGGTGGTCATGGAATCTGTGGCGTACTGAACGACAAACTTGTTGTAGCCCTTCAGCATGCTCTGGGTATGTTCAGCGGTGAACATCCAACCATCTTTAGATGCGCCGTCCGCCAGCCTGTAATCATCGGTGGTATTCGCGCGACCATAGTCAACGCCCAGTTCCAACATCCCATCCGGGTTAGTTGCCAACTGCGCTAAACGAACGTCAAATACATCGTTCGCGGTGTCTTTGGTACGATCATAGATATTCTGGCTGCTGAAAGCGTATGAACCACCCGCTTCCTGTGAACGGCTCGCTGCCAAAGACAGTTTACCGAAGCCCAGATCGATGTTTTCAATACCGGCGCCAGGACCTGAAATATCCCAGTAGTAGAAGTCGATCATGTGTACGTCATGACGCTGGTAGAAGCGCTTACCGGCCCAGATAGTGGAGCCTGGCAGCCATTCGATCAGGTTTTTACCCTGCACGTTTGCTTCACGGAATGCCGGGTCTGTGCCTTCCCAGTCATTCTGCTGTGCGACGGAGTAAGCAACGTTGGTGTCGAAGTAGAAGCTCTTATCGCCTTCTTTCCACACTTCCTGACCTAATTTGATTTCCGCATAGGTTTCACATTCGTTACCGAGACGGTATTTACTTTGTGCACCGGTTGCCTGGAAACACTGTTGTTCACCGCCACTCCCTGTCCAGCCAATACCGGAACGAGCGTAACCGTGGAAATCTACAGCCATTGCCTGAACAGACATAATGCCTGCTGCTACAGCAACCGCCAGAGGGAGTTTGCGCAGAGTAATCATCGTTCTATCTCCTGAGATCATTGCTTTTCTTTAAACGCGTCCCCCTTCGGGCTGCCTCTTTGTTGGCTGCGTTCTTTCACCCCAGTCGCGTACTCTTTGTACACTCCCGGGGATTCATTTACTTGCCGCCTCGATGTAGCTTCGAATGGCTTTGCGTTTCGTTTTTTATGGGGACCTTAAACGCCCGGCTCTTGATGCAACCGACGACATGCAGTGCCATCCTCACGGAACAGATGGCAACGCTCTGGCGGCAGGCCGATAGCGAATGTGGCACCCTCTTCTACCAACACCACGTCATTCTGGCGGTAAACCAGGTTTTGACGGATGGCGGGGATCTGGATATGAATTTGAGTTTCGTGACCAAGCTGCTCGACCACCTGCACTTCACCTTCGAGGGTGACATCGGCGATATCGCTGGGCAGCAGATGTTCCGGGCGGATACCTAAAGACATGTTGGCACCAACCTGTACCGCATGGCTGTCCACCGGTAGCCATATTTGCTGGCGGTTGGGCAGTTCAACCTGCACCTGATCGATGGCCGTCCCGGTGACTTTCACCGGCAGGAAGTTCATCTTCGGCGAGCCAATAAAGCCCGCCACAAAGCGGTCAGCCGGATAGTGGTATAGCTCCAGCGGTTTGCCGACCTGCGCCACGCGACCAGCATCCAGCACCACAATTTTGTCGGCCAGCGTCATCGCTTCGACCTGATCGTGGGTGACGTAAATCATCGTGCGGCCAAGACGTTTATGCAGGCGGGAGATTTCAATACGCATTTGCACACGCAGAGCGGCGTCGAGGTTCGACAGCGGTTCATCCAGCAGGAATACGCGTGGCTCGGCAACCAGCGTTCGGCCAATCGCCACACGCTGACGTTGTCCGCCGGAAAGCGCTTTCGGTTTACGCTCCAGCAGGTGCGCCAGTTGCAGAACTTCCGCGACCTGATTCACGCGCTGATTCATCACCTCTTTTTTTGCGCCAGCCAGTTTGAGGCCAAACGACATGTTTTCTGCGACGGATAAATGGGGATACAACGCGTAGGACTGAAAGACCATGCCCACGCCGCGTTCGGCGGGGGGAATGTCGTTCATCCGGGTCTCCCCGATAAACAGGTCGCCACTGGTGATGGTTTCAAGTCCGGCGATCATACGCAGCAAGGTCGACTTACCGCAGCCTGACGGTCCGACAAACACCACGAATTCCCCTTCGTGAATGTCGAGATTGATATCTTTCGATACCACCACGTCACCCCAGGCTTTCGTTACATTTCGCAGCTGTACGCTCGCCATGCCCTTCTCCCTTCGTTACAACCTGTCATCGACAGCAACATTCATGATGGGCTGACTATGCGTGATCCCTTGACTGCGTGAATCCTCCACCCCCGGCTTTTTTATGGGGGAGGAGGCGGGAGGATGAGAGAACAGCGTCTGAGACCCGGGCCGTACGCCGCGGAGGAATTTCGTGATGCAGCCTGCAAAAATCAGTGGGTTTTTATGTGCGCCAGTACGCAATACTCACATTTATGTAACACAGATCACATAAAGAGCGGGTGGGGCGTAGGGGTAAGGAGGATGGAAAGAGGTTGTCGTATAAAGAAACTAGTAACCGTTAAGCCACCTCTGCAAAATCACCAAACAGGATGGGAACTATGAAAATCAAAACTGGCGCACGCATCCTCGCATTGTCTGCATTAACGACGATGATGTTTTCCGCCTCGGCTCTCGCCAAGATTGAAGAAGGTAAGCTGGTTATCTGGATTAACGGCGACAAAGGCTATAACGGCCTCGCTGAAGTGGGCAAAAAATTCGAGAAAGACACCGGTATCAAAGTCACCATTGAGCACCCGGACAAACTGGAAGAGAAGTTCCCACAGGTTGCCGCGACTGGCGATGGCCCTGACATCATCTTCTGGGCACATGACCGTTTTGGCGGCTATGCTCAGTCTGGCCTGCTGGCTGAAATCACCCCAGATAAAGCGTTCCAGGACAAACTCTATCCGTTCACCTGGGATGCCGTACGCTATAACGGCAAACTGATTGCCTACCCGATTGCGGTTGAAGCGCTGTCGTTGATTTATAACAAAGACCTCGTTCCAAACCCGCCAAAAACCTGGGAAGAAATTCCTGCGCTGGATAAAGAGCTGAAGGCGAAAGGAAAATCCGCGCTGATGTTCAACCTGCAAGAACCGTACTTCACCTGGCCGCTGATTGCCGCCGACGGCGGTTACGCGTTCAAGTTTGAAAACGGCAAGTACGACGTGAAAGACGTGGGCGTGGACAACGCGGGCGCAAAAGCGGGTCTGACCTTCCTGGTTGATCTGATCAAGAACAAACACATGAACGCGGATACCGATTACTCCATCGCCGAAGCGGCCTTTAACAAAGGTGACACCGCGATGACCATCAACGGTCCGTGGGCGTGGTCCAACATCGATAAGAGCAAGGTGAATTACGGCGTTGCCCTGCTGCCAACCTTCAAGGGTAAACCGTCCAAACCGTTCGTGGGCGTTCTGAGCGCAGGTATCAACGCTGCCAGCCCGAACAAAGAACTGGCAAAAGAGTTCCTCGAAAACTACCTGCTGACCGATCAGGGTCTGGATGAAGTGAATAAGGACAAACCGCTGGGCGCGGTTGCGCTGAAATCCTTCCAGGATCAGTTAGCGAAAGACCCGCGTATCGCGGCCACCATGGATAACGCCCAGAAAGGCGAGATCATGCCGAACATCCCGCAGATGTCTGCATTCTGGTATGCCGTTCGTACCGCAGTGATCAACGCTGCCAGCGGCCGTCAGACCGTCGATGCCGCGCTGAAAGATGCACAAGGTCGTATCACCAAGTAATACGGTTTCCCTTATTTCTTAGGGAATCAGGTTTATTGAATACGTTGTTACGCGAAATCATTCGCGCTACATCGAGGCGGCAAGGAGGCAAATCCCCAGGAGCTTACATAAGTAAGTGACTGGGGTGAGCTTCCGCAGCCAACAAAGAGGTAGTGCGAAGGATAAAGCGTAAAGAGGATTGATCCCCATGGATGTCATTAAAAAGAAACACTGGTGGCAAAGCGACCGGCTGAAATGGTCAGTGATGGGTCTGCTTGGGCTGCTGGTCGGTTACCTTGTTGTTTTGATGTATGCTCAGGGGGAGTACCTGTTTGCCATCATGACGCTGATTTTAAGCTCTGCTGGCCTGTATATTTTTGCTAACCGTAAAGCCTACGCCTGGCGCTATGTTTACCCAGGCGTTGCAGGGATGGGGCTGTTTGTCCTGTTTCCGCTAATTTGTACTATCGCAATTGCCTTTACCAACTACAGCAGCACCAACCAACTGACCTTTGAACGTGCTCAGGAAGTCTTGATGGACCGTTCTTATCAGGCGGGGAAAACCTACAACTTCGGCCTGTATCCGGCGGGTACGGAGTGGCAACTGGCCCTCACCGACGGTGAAACTGGCAAGAATTATCTCTCCGACGCCTTTAAATTTGGCGGCGAACAGAAACTGCAGTTGAAAGAAGCCGAGGCGCTGCCAGCGGGCGAACGTGCGACGCTGCGTATCATCACGCAAAATCGCCAGGCGTTAACCCAACTCACCGCCATCCTGCCGGATGAAAGCAAAGTGATTATGAGTTCACTGCGCCAGTTTTCCGGCACGCAGCCACTCTATACGCTCGCTGATGACGGCACGCTTACCAACAGCCAAAGCGGCGTAAAATACCGCGCCAACAACGATATTGGTTATTATCAGGCAATTAACGCTGACGGTAGCTGGGGTAACGAAAAACTCAGCCCAGGCTATACCGTTGCCATCGGTTGGGACAACTTCGCCCGCGTATTTACCGACGAAGGCATTCAGAAACCGTTCTTCGCCATCTTTGTCTGGACGGTGGTCTTCTCCGTTCTGACCGTGATCCTCACCGTGGCCGTGGGGATGGTACTAGCCTGTCTCGTACAGTGGGAGTCTCTCAAAGGCAAAGCGATTTACCGTGTCCTGCTGATTCTGCCGTATGCCGTACCGTCGTTTATTTCGATTCTGATTTTCAAAGGGCTGTTCAACCAGAGCTTCGGTGAAATCAACATGATGCTGAGCGCACTGTTTGGCATCAAACCGGCCTGGTTCAGCGACCCAACCACCGCGCGTTCGATGATTATTATCGTCAACACCTGGCTTGGTTACCCGTACATGATGATCCTGTGCATGGGTCTGCTTAAAGCGATCCCTGACGACCTGTATGAAGCGTCGGCGATGGATGGTGCAGGTCCGTTCCAGAACTTCTTTAAGATTACGTTGCCACTGCTGATTAAGCCGCTGACGCCGCTGATGATCGCCAGCTTCGCCTTTAACTTTAACAACTTCGTGCTGATTCAACTGTTGACCAACGGTGGTCCAGACCGTCTTGGTACCACCACGCCAGCAGGCTATACCGACCTGCTCGTGAGCTACACCTACCGTATCGCCTTCGAAGGCGGCGGTGGTCAGGACTTCGGTCTGGCGGCGGCGATTGCCACGCTGATCTTCCTGCTGGTCGGTGCGCTGGCCATCGTGAACCTGAAAGCCACGCGTATGAAGTTTGATTAAGGGAGACAACGAACATGGCTATGGTACAACCCAAATCTCAGAAACTGCGTCTCTTAACAACGCACTTGCTGCTGCTGATTTTCATTGCAGCGATCATGTTCCCGCTGCTGATGGTTATCGCTATCTCGCTGCGTGAAGGTAACTTTGCCACCGGCAGCCTGATCCCGGAAAACATCTCCTGGGAACACTGGAAACTGGCGCTGGGCTTTAGCGTTGAGCATGCGGATGGCCGCGTGACGCCGCCGCCGTTCCCGGTGCTGTTATGGCTGTGGAACTCGGTGAAAGTAGCCACCATTACCGCGATCGGTATCGTGACGCTTTCCACCACCTGCGCTTACGCCTTTGCCCGTATGCGTTTCCCGGGCAAAGCAACCCTGCTGAAAGGGATGCTGATATTCCAGATGTTCCCGGCGGTGCTGTCTCTGGTCGCGTTGTATGCTTTGTTTGACCGCCTGGGCCAGTATATTCCGTTTATTGGTCTGAACACTCACGGCGGCGTGATCTTCGCCTATCTCGGCGGTATTGCGCTGCATGTGTGGACGATTAAGGGCTATTTCGAAACCATCGACGGTTCGCTGGAAGAAGCGGCCGCGCTGGATGGCGCAACGCCATGGCAGGCATTCCGCCTGGTGTTGCTGCCGCTTTCCGTTCCGATTCTGGCGGTCGTGTTTATTCTGTCTTTCATTGCCGCGATTACCGAAGTACCGGTCGCATCACTGCTGCTGCGTGATGTGAACAGCTATACCCTTGCGGTAGGTATGCAGCAGTACCTCAATCCACAGAACTATTTGTGGGGCGACTTTGCCGCCGCAGCTGTACTTTCAGCCATTCCGATCACTCTGGTGTTCCTGCTGGCACAGCGCTGGCTGGTCAACGGACTGACGGCGGGTGGTGTGAAAGGTTAAGTTTTACCGAAGTAACTGCCCGGCAACGGGCAATGCCACTGCAACCCTCAACTTATGTTATCCCAACCTGTGACTGTTATTCGGCGCTCTACGGAGCGCCCTTTTTTATGTTATTTTGCATTACGCTTACGATTATTTCCTTTCGTGCTCCCCATCACTGCAAATCAATTTTTCGCCTGAAATTCGAAAATTAAACAGAATTAGTTTGGCGCAGGCGTTATCAACCTAAGCTTTACCGTATTAGCGATCATGACGGTGGATAAATTTGAAGAACTGTGGGAACCCGCGGCGGAGAAAACCCAGCCGGCCTCTGCGCAGTAATTTTTACCCAAAACACGCCGCAGCCCAATTGCGGCGTGTTGTCTTTTACTCTCGCTTCAGCCGTTTGGAATTACACAGCCACAGGGTGATCACCAGCAGCAGGATCGCCGCAGAATAGATCAGCACATCCATCGGCGCTTTATGATCGACAATGATCAGCCGCACAATCGCAGTGATCCCGATATAGACAAAGTAGCGCAGCGGAAAGTGAAAACCTGACTGAAAGTACTTCACAATCAGCGCGATAAATTCAAAGTAGAGAAAGTAAACCACCAGCCCTTCCACCAGTTCATACTTGCTGGTTTGTTCCGGCGCGAACAGCACATCCGCCAGATGCAGCGTTTCTTTCCCGAGGAATACGACCAGGATCAGGCCCAGACTCAGCAACCCCAGATTCAACACGGTCTGTAAAATAGTGGAGATAAACTCCACGCGCGGACGAGATAGCGATGTCATAACAGCACCTCTTACTCAGTGGCAAGGTTCCTGTATAACGCAAAAATGTGACAGAGATCTACATTTTTTGTTTATATTTTGTGCAAGAAAGGTCAGCAGGGAATGATGTATGTCACGACACATTTCACAGGATGAATTATGCAGCTCAGACAATCCGCTGTTCGCAACGTTACCTGCGGTGAGAACGTGGTGATCTATGAACCCGCAAATCTCTACGACTGCACATTAGGGGACAACGTTTTTGTCGGACCATTTGTTGAAATCCAGGGTAATACGCAGATTGGCGCAGACAGCAAAATTCAGTCGCACACCTTCATCTGCGAATATGTCACCCTCGGCGCTCGCTGTTTTATCGGTCACGGCGTGATGTTCGCCAACGATATGTTTCGCGAAGGAAAACCCAATGCCGACCGCAACAGTTGGGGACGTATTACGATTGGCGACGATGTCTCGATCGGCAGCGGAGCGACCATTCTGGCGGTCACTATCTGTGATGGCGTGGTCGTCGGCGCGGGGAGCGTGGTGACCAAATCGATCACCGAGAAAGGCGTGTATGCGGGAAATCCGGCAAAATTATTACGTCGTTTATAGAGCCGGATAAGCGCAGGTCTCATCCGGCCATCTATCAGCGGAAGTTTTCACTCCTGTCGCTGGTCATGTCGTACAGACCAAACTTACGTCCAAGCTGCTGACCGCCATCGCGTGTTAACGGCGTCCAGCCAATCGCCGCACGACTGCGGGTTGGGCCTGACGAGAACAGATCCAGCGGCACAGAAACGTACACCCCTTTGGTAAAATCACCCTCTCCGTACTCATCCGGCGAGGCGTCGGTGATGGTCGCATAGCCCCCCACCACTACGCCGCTGTCAAAGCGTTTCGCCACTTCCAGCGTTCCGCCCTTATCCCCCGCCAGATACTGCCCCACGCTGGCTTTCACCAGTACATCCTGGGCGAACGAAGGATTCCAGTAAGCCGTCAAATGCCCGGTCTTCACGCTGTAGTCGGTAAACTTCATCATATCCTGCGCGCTACGCCAGTCACGCTGTTTCACGTAGTTGGCATCAACACCAAACGCCCAGTTGCTGTCCAGCGGGCGATACAGCACTTCTGCCCCCGCTCCGCCGTACATAGTTTCCAGATAGCCCCCGTAAACCTGTCCGTAGAACCCATTTCCGAGTGACTGGAAGTAGTTGGCCTGCAGGTTATTCACGTAGACATCGTTTTGCACATACTCACGCACATGGGTACGCACGCGTGGTAAATGCGAATCCTGCGGCGGGTTGGTGTAGTTAAACTTGTCATAGTTATTGGCGAGGTTGGCGAACAAACTCCCGGTGGTCAGCAGATGATCGGTAACCCACAAATCCGCCGTTCCCATCACGCCCAACTGATACATATAGAAGTTTTCCGGGCCGCCCACCGACTGATTTAGCACCGGATCGATGTGGAAATTGAAGCGTGACTTATCAATATACCAGCCCTGCTCGGTCGTTTTCGGTACCTCGGGTTCGACGCGTTTTTGTGCCAGCTGAGTTTCATGGCCCAACGGCTCGCCTTCCAGATGGCGCTTGAGGCTGGAAACCTCCGTTTCGGTCGTCACCTGCGGCAAGTTAAGGCGGTTTTCCGTAATGCGGATCGTGCGGATCCCATCGGGAAGATCGTTCATCACGATCCGGTTAGCACGCTCGATCCCTTCGCGCGAATCACGGTATTTCACCTGTTCACCCGTTACATACAGCGTATCGCCCTGCACCTGAATTTTAGGATCCGCCAGCCCGGCGTTATATTTCAGCAGCGTTAACTGATTCGCCACCACCGAATGTTGCAGGATGGCATCCTGCGGCTGTGGTTGATATTTCGGGCGGGTATTGTCGTTATAGTTTGGTCGCAGATCGTTAAAGTTAGTCCGCAGCGTGACCCCAAACATCAAGGTGTTCCCGCGCTCATAGCTGAGGTTAACGTCGGCCCAATCGGTGACGCGATAAATAGCGCCGACGTTAAACTTGCTCTTCTGATCCAACTTGCCGGCAAAATCCTGCTGGTAATTATTACCTTCATACTCCAGTTTCAGGCGCAGCGGCTGCCAGGGAGTCTGATACTCTACGCCGCCAAACAGCGACGCCGGGCCGTGGAACATCTGGCTACCGTCAACAGAACCGGCCTGCTTGTAGCTGTTATCGCGATGGCAAAATTTATCACTGTATGAGCAAAACGGATTGCTAACGTTGCCGCTGGTCCCGAGATATCCCCAGCCAAGGCCGAGAGAGAAATCAAACGGGCCCCAGGCTTTGCTCGCCACCACATACTCCGCATCGAACAGGCCGGTACCACCGATATCCCGCGCGCCAACCGCCACCTGCGGCATCCAGTAGCTCTCTTCCCACAGGCGAAGTTTGAGATCAAAAGCCTTATCTTTATAAGTCTGATCGCCAGAAAACGACTCCACGCCGCTGTATTTTTTGGTACGCACATCGGTATAGCGCAGGGTAGTTTCCAGCCAGGGGAAGAGTTGTACCGACGCAGAGTAGTAACGGTATTGATCGTTATCGCGGTAGTTAAGGCTCATTTCGCCTTCACGCGCCATGCGTGCGGTTGGGGTTTGCAGCAGTCCCACGCCGCCAAAATCGGACTGGGAAGGTCCAATGGGCGCGGGCCAGGTTTCACCGTGGCAGGCAACGCTTACGCCCAGCGCCAGTAAGCTGAGCAGATAAGTTTTTCTCATTATTCGGGTATCCGCTGGGTCAGGGTGCGAAGAATGTCGGCATTGATTTCATCCGGGGTGCTGCGCCAGACGGCATCAGAGAGTCCGACAAAAATGATGCTGCCGGGCATCGGCTCAACGTGACGTTTGTTCCAGTAGGCGACCGGGACTTTTTGCGTGCGTCCGTCGGGATAGATGACCCAAGCGTAGCTACGATCTGCGCCGCTGAGCCGACGTTGCCCATCGAGATAGCTGGCGATATCGCGCCCGGGCATAAACGGTTGTTTACCCGGATGACTTAGCAGGCCAAACAGCGTTATATCCGTTGGCTGCGGTCCGACCCACAGCGTGTAATTGCCCTGCAACGGCGGGTTGCCTCGCTCACTGACGCGCACAACATCCGGGTCGAGATTAATCTTCTGTCTGCCGGTCACCTTCAGCGCCTGAATTTGCTGGCGCAATGCGTTGATAGCCGCGGCATCGTCACCGCTTTCTTCAGCGCTGAGCATCGCCAGACGAGCCAGTAATGCCTGCTGCTGACGCTCTGCTTCCGTCGTTGCCCGCTCTTCGCTGATAACCGCTCCTGGCCACCAGCTATTACTCAACCGCGGCTGCCCAACCAGGTCGAGCAGATGTTCGGCCCCGGTCAGAGTCTTTGGCTCTTCGCTGGCGGAGGTAAAGACCTTAACGCTACCCGCAGCAAAAACTGACGCTGCGCTCAGGCTCAATAGCAGCGCCACAACGGCTCGTTTCATCATGATTTTGCCGCCTTAATCAGCGTGGTTTTCACCGGGAAGTAACGTGCGCCAAGATACTGTTCCGATTGGCGAATCTGCCCTTCGCTGTCGATCCAGTAGCGGTTATGCCAGCGCGTTTGATCGGTGGTGACTTCTTCGTCAAGGATCCGTACTGGCGTATCTTCGCTACCAACCTTAATGGTGTCAGTGCCATCCCATTCGAAAACCGAGTGGGCGGTGGCATAGCGCACCTGCTGATGTTCGGTCCAGCCCATCGTGCGGGTCCACGTTGCCCCATCGACTATCTGGTTTGGTTTGATGAGCGGATCTGCCGCGAGATTATTCACCTCGATCAGGTTATCCCCGCCGAGATGCGTTTTCACCATGCGCCCAGACTGCGTGACGAGAATGGCCCGATCCTGAGTCACCCATTTCTGCTGTCCGTTTTCCGCGAACGCGAGTACCACAAACAGTTGTGGGCCGCCGTTGAGCTGCATGTACTGGCTGGCGTAGGGCATGTTTTTGATTTCATCGTCCGTCATCTGTACGCCGGGAGTACCAAACACGCTATCCCATAGCGAATGACCCAGCCCTTCGGTGGTGGCTGAGCACGCCTGCAATAACAGGCAAACCATTATCAGCGCTGGTCGCTTCACGACATTTCTCCGCAGCGGCAAAATAACCACACCGAAGTGTGGTTAGAATTAAACGTACCGGTATTACTGGGTACTGGTGGTTGTGGTGGTTGTGGTTCCGGTGTTAGAACCATCGCCGCCACCGGTTGCCGCAAGAGCAACCCCCACCGCAGAACTTACGGTGCTCACGCTGGTTGCGGAGGAACTTCCTGCCGAAACCGACGCGGCAGCCGACCCTGCAGCCTCACCCACCTGAACGGGGGCAGCATAGACAGAAGTCGCCGCAAGCGCAGATATAGCCCAAAGGCCATACAGAACTTTTTTCATCACAAATTCCCTTCATTGTATGAATGGAGATTTACCCAAAAGAATTTCGGGCGAGATCGAGTATACACAAGCCAAAGTGTGCAAATTACGCCAGGCGGGAATTTAGGATAATTAGATAACAAGAAATAAAATGATTAACGACAGATAATTAAATCAATACAATCAAAAAGTTAAAATATAAAAATAGAAACGCAATACCCGGTAATTCTGAAAACACCAGAAACACGATAACGTTGAATGAATTATTTTAGGATTAAGCTCAATAAAGGTGTAAAGCAAAAACGTAGATATTCGGGCGCCAGATTATAAAAAAGCCGATATTAATATCGGCTTTTTTTATAAGTAATCTGCAAATTCATTCGAATTGCAACAAGGCGGCAAGATCGTTAATCCCCGGGAGCATAGATAGCTATGTGACCGGGGTTAACGAACGCAGCCAACAGCGCTGCGGCTCGAAGGAAGAAGCAGATTAACGCCAGGACTTATAACGGTTAATCAAACCGTTAGTTGAGCAATCATGGCTGGTGATTTCTTTATCATCATTCAGCTCTGGCAGAATGCGATTCGCCAGCTGTTTGCCCAGCTCAACGCCCCACTGGTCAAAGGTGAAGATATTCAGAATCGCGCCCTGAGTGAAGATTTTGTGCTCGTACAGTGCAATCAGCGCACCCAGGCTGAACGGTGTGATTTCGCGCAGCAGGATGGAGTTAGTTGGACGGTTACCTTCGAACACTTTGAACGGCACAACGTGGTCAAGCGTTGCCGGATCTTTACCCTGGTCGCGGTATTCCTGCTCAACCACTTCACGAGATTTACCAAAAGCCAGCGCTTCGGTCTGAGCGAAGAAGTTAGACAGCAGTTTCGGATGGTGATCCGACAGCGGGTTGTGGGTGATTGCCGGAGCGATGAAATCGCACGGAACCATTTTGGTACCCTGGTGAATCAGCTGGTAGAACGCATGCTGACCGTTAGTACCCGGCTCACCCCAGATGATTGGGCCTGTCTGGTAATCCACCGCATTGCCGTTACGGTCAACGTATTTACCGTTGGATTCCATATTGCCCTGCTGGAAGTAGGCCGCGAAACGGTGCATATACTGGTCGTACGGCAGAATCGCTTCGGTTTCAGCACCGAAGAAATTGTTGTACCAGATACCGATCAGCGCCAGCAGCACCGGCAGGTTTTTCTCCGCCGGAGTGGTGGAGAAGTGTTTATCCATGGCGTGCGCGCCAGAAAGCAGCTCAACAAAGTTGTCGAAGCCCACAGAAAGGATGATGGACAGACCGATTGCAGACCACAGGGAGTAACGACCGCCAACCCAGTCCCAGAACTCGAACATATTGGCGGTATCAATACCGAACTCGCCAACCGCTTTACCGTTAGTGGAGAGCGCTGCGAAGTGTTTGGCAACGTGCTTGTTGTCGCCAGCGGTCGCCAGGAACCAGTCGCGCGCGCTGTGGGCGTTAGTCATGGTTTCCTGAGTGGTGAAGGTTTTGGAAGCGACCAGGAACAGCGTAGTCTCCGGATTCACTTTCTTCAGCACTTCGGCAATGTGCGTACCATCGACGTTAGACACAAAATGCATGTTCAGGTGATTTTTGTACGGGCGCAGCGCTTCGGTCACCATGAACGGGCCGAGGTCTGAACCGCCGATACCGATGTTCACGACATCAGTAATGGCTTTACCGGTATAGCCTTTCCAGCTTCCGGAGATAATCGCTTCAGAGAAGGATTTCATCTTCTCAAGCACCGCGTTCACTTCCGGCATCACATCTTTGCCGTCAACGATGATTGGAGTGTTGCTACGGTTGCGCAGCGCCACGTGCAGCACGGCACGGTCTTCAGTGCGGTTAATTTTCTCACCGGAGAACATGGACTTGATGGCGCCTGCCAAATCGGTCTCTTTCGCCAGATCCTGCAGTTTAGCCAGCGTCTCTTCAGTGATGCGGTTTTTGGAGAAATCCACCAGCATCAGATCGTCAAACGTAGCGGAAAATTTAGCGAAACGATCGCTATCTTTCGCGAACAGATCCGCGATAGTAACGTCTTTCATCTCTTCAAAGTGTTTTTGTAGTGCCTGCCAGGCTGAGGTCTGCGTTGGATTGATGTTTTTCATTAGCAATACTCTTCTGATTTTGAGAATTGTGACTGAGATCGATTGTAACGCCAGTCACAGAAAAGTGTGATTGTTTTAATGCCATCGCCCTTGTATCCATCGAACCAGGGTAAAAAGTATAGATGTTATAAGCGCTGTTACTGAACGGAAACGCAGCATGAAAAATCCGCATAATCCCAGCGTTGACAGTGCAAGCTACACATTTTATTTATAAATACGGTATTTGCATTTGCGCCTGCACCGGTTTTCGTTCTGCCTTATGTGCCATGGTCGCTCTATTCATTCCCTGACACGAGGTAGTTATGACTGATGTAGTTGTCTCCAAGTTTGGCGGTACCAGCGTGGCGGATTTTGATGCCATGAATCGCAGCGCTGATGTGGTACTTTCTGATGCTAACGTCCGTGTAGTGGTACTTTCCGCTTCCGCTGGAATTACCAACCTGCTGGTCGCACTGGCTGAAGGGCTGGAGCCAACCGAGCGCTTCGAAAAACTCGACGCCATTCGTCAAATTCAGTTCAATATTCTGGAACGCCTGCGTTATCCGAACGTAATTCGTGAAGAGATTGAACGTCTGCTGGAAAACATCACCACGCTGGCAGAAGCGGCGTCACTGGCGACCTCAACCGCCCTGACCGACGAACTGGTCAGCCACGGTGAACTGATGTCTACCCTGTTGTTCGTCGAAATCCTGCGTGAACGCAGCGTGCAAGCGCAGTGGTTTGACGTGCGTAAAGTGATGCGCACCAACGATCGTTTTGGTCGCGCAGAACCCGACGTCGCGGCGCTGGCTGAACTGGCAACGCTTCAGTTGGCCCCGCGTCTGAGCGAAGGTCTGGTAATCACTCAGGGTTTTATCGGCAGCGAAGGCAAAGGCCGCACCACCACGTTGGGGCGCGGCGGTAGCGATTATACAGCCGCCCTGCTGGCCGAAGCGCTGCACGCAACGCGCGTCGATATCTGGACCGATGTTCCAGGCATTTACACTACCGATCCGCGCGTTGTTCCTGCAGCGCAGCGTATTGATGAAATCGCCTTTGAAGAGGCCGCAGAAATGGCGACCTTTGGCGCGAAAGTGCTGCACCCGGCAACCCTGTTGCCGGCCGTACGTAGCGATATCCCGGTATTTGTTGGCTCCAGCAAGGATCCAAAAGCAGGCGGTACGCTGGTCTGCAATAAAACCGCGAATCCACCGCTGTTCCGTGCGCTGGCGCTACGCCGTAAGCAGACGCTGCTGACGCTGCATAGCCTGAATATGCTGCACTCTCGCGGCTTTTTAGCAGAAGTGTTCGGCATCCTTGCACGCCACAATATCTCGGTAGATTTAATTACCACATCTGAAGTCAGCGTAGCGCTGACGCTGGATACCACCGGTTCAACCTCCACCGGCGATACGCTGTTAACGCAGTCTCTGCTGATGGAACTGTCTGCCCTGTGCCGGGTTGAAGTCGAAGAAGGACTGGCGCTGGTGGCGTTGATTGGCAACGACCTGTCCAAAGCCTGCGGCGTGGGTAAAGAGGTGTTTGGTGTACTGGAGCCGTTCAACATCCGCATGATTTGCTACGGCGCGTCCAGCCATAACTTGTGCTTCCTGGTGCCCGGTAGCGAAGCCGAACAGGTGGTACAGAAGCTGCATCATAATTTGTTTGAATAATATTTCATCACGCGATAAACAATAACTATAGCCGGGCTCGAACCCGGCTTTTTTATAACAACACAACACATTTCAATCGCAAGGAAGATAACATGCTCGCTACTCTCACGCGGCTGTTCCCGTTATGGGCGCTGCTGCTCTCTGTTATTGCGTATTACACGCCCTCCACCTTTACGCCTGTCGGGCCATTCGTACCGTCGTTGCTGATGCTGATCATGTTCGGCATGGGCGTTCACCTGAAGGTGGACGACTTTAAACGCGTACTTTCACGCCCCGCACCTGTCGCGGCGGGTATTTTCCTGCACTATCTGGTGATGCCGCTCGCCGCATGGATTTTGGCGCTGGCATTTAATATGCCGCCGGAACTGTCGGCAGGGATGGTGCTGGTCGGTAGCGTCGCCAGCGGAACCGCATCGAACGTCATGATCTATCTGGCAAAAGGTGATGTGGCGCTCTCCGTGACTATTTCATCGGTTTCAACGCTGGTCGGCGTTGTCGCCACGCCGCTGCTGACACGGCTGTATGTCGACGCGCATATCCAGGTGGATGTGATGGGTATGCTGCTGAGTATTCTGCAGATCGTGGTCATTCCGATTGCTTTGGGACTGGTCATTCACCATCTGTTCCCACGCGTCGTAAAAGCCGTGGAACCGTATCTGCCGGCGTTTTCTATGGTGTGCATCCTGGCGATCATCAGCGCCGTCGTGGCGGGTTCCGCCTCGCACATTGCGTCCGTCGGCTTTGTGGTGATTATCGCCGTGATCCTGCATAACACCATTGGCTTGCTCGGCGGCTACTGGGGCGGAAAACTGTTTGGTTTCGACGAGTCAACCTGTCGTACGTTGGCTATTGAAGTGGGCATGCAGAATTCAGGGCTTGCCGCTGCGCTGGGCAAAATATACTTTGGCCCGCTTGCGGCGCTGCCCGGCGCATTGTTCTCGGTCTGGCATAACCTTTCCGGTTCGCTGCTGGCAGGTTACTGGTCCGGTAAACCGATTGAAGAAAAAGAACGCCGCTAATTGGCGGCGGCAGGCCGGATAGCAGCTAACACCTTATCCGGCCTACCCAGCCTCTGCACTTTGCCGTACACTGCGGATATCGGCTAACAGAGGGCACCCTTATGGCACTCCCCCGCATTACCCAAAAAGAGATGACCGAGCGCGAACAGCGTGAACTGAAAACGCTGCTCGACCGCGCGCGCATTGCGCATGGTCGACTGCTGACCAACGCTGAGACCAACAGCATCAAGAAAGAGTACATCGATAAACTGATGGCCTTGCGCGAAGCAGAAGCTAAAAAAGCCCGCCAGTTGAAGAAAAAGCAGGCTTATAAACCGGATGCGGAAGCATCATTTTCCTGGTCAGCGAATACGCCAACGCGCGGCAGACGTTAACGCCCTTTCTTCTTACGCCCCGGCGAGGTAAAACGCTTCCCGTTTGCCGCCGGGCGCGATTTCTCTTTCTCTGCCGATTTTTCGATTTTCACCACCGGGCGCTTAATGCCTGCGGTTTTTGGCTTCGCTTTCGCCTTCGGTTTGGCTTCTGAGGACGAGTTCTCAATCAGCTTGAACAGGTCGATCAGTTCGTCATCCGTCAGGTCACGCCATTCACCCAGCGGCAGGCCGGACAGACCAACGTTCATGATACGTGTACGCTCAAGCTTAGTAACTTCATAGCCAAAGTGCTCGCACATACGACGGATCTGGCGGTTCAGCCCCTGAATCAGCGTGATACGAAACACAAACGGCGCTTCTTTCTTGACCTTACATTTCTTGGTGACGGTGCCAAGGATTGGCACACCGGCACTCATCCCACGGATAAAGTCATCAGTGACCGGCTTATCTACCGTCACCAGATACTCTTTTTCGTGATCGTTACCGGCACGCAGGATTTTATTCACCAGGTCGCCGTGGTTAGTCAGAAAGATAAGCCCCTGGGAATCTTTGTCCAGACGACCGATTGGGAACACGCGCTTGCTGTGGTTAACGAAATCAACAATGTTGTCGCGTTCGCTGTCTTCAGTGGTGCTGACAATCCCTACCGGCTTGTTCAGCGCGATAAAAACCAGATCTTCCGCTTCACGCGGCTCAATCAACCGACCATTCACTTTTACGACGTCGCCAGGCATCACCTGATCGCCAATGGTGGCGCGTTTACCATTCAGGAAGACATTCCCTTGTTCGATAAAGCGATCCGCCTCGCGGCGCGAGCAGATTCCGCTTTCACTGATGTATTTATTTAATCGGATGGATGAGTCGGGCAGCATAATTTCTCCTTTGACAGCGAAATATACCCTACCTTGCGGGGGATAAAAAAGCAGAGCGTGAAAATGTGCTATCGCATCTGATTACGTAATGCCTGCGGGCTGATACCAAATCGTTTTTGAAAGTGGTAACGCAAAGAGTTTGCGCTGCCGAACCCGGTTTGCTGCGCGATCTGCTCAATACTGATATGGGATGTATTGAGCGCCTGCTGCGCACGGTTTAGCCGTTCATTCATCAGCCAACGTGCGGGAGTAAGCCCTGTTGACTCCTGAAATCGCCGCATCAACGTTCGGGGACTCATACCGACCTGGCTGGCCAGAGCGTCAAGGGTATGCTTCTGCGCGATATTGTTATGTAACCAGTCAAGCAAAAGACCAAAACGCTGGCTTTCCCGACTTCGGGCAACAGGACGCAGTTGCTGCTGAGTCTGGCTGCCATCCCTGTGGGGCTGCAGCACCAGGCGACGGGCCACGTTATTGGCAATCTCAAGTCCAAAATCAGTGCGCACCACATGCAAACATAAATCAATCCCTGCCGCACTACCTGCCGAAGTGAGCACGTCGTGGTCACCGACATACAGGACATCTTCCACAACGTTGATGGCGGGAAAGCGTCGCTGGAGTTCACTGACGTAACGCCAGTGCGTCGTCGCCTTACGGTCATCCAGCAAACCTGCCGCAGCCAGAACAAATACACCAGAACAGATAGAGATGATTCGACAACCGCGTTGATGTGCTTCACGAAGCGCATCGCATAATGCTTCCGGGACTGGTGAACTCACGTCACGCCAGCCAGGAATGACAATAGTGTCTGCTTCCTGCAGCAATTCATATCCACCGTCCACCACGATACGAACCCCGCCAGTTGCCCTTAATTCACCTTGATCAACCGAAGCCACGGCAAAACGATACCAGCTCTCTCCCAGTTCAGGTCGCGGAAGCCCAAAAACTTCCACTGCGACGCCAAACTCGAAAGTACATAGCCCGTCATAAGCGAGTGCAACGACCAACGGGCGAGAAGATGTTGTCATGATCCTGGCGGAATCTGTCATGGTCAGAGGGTGTTTCGAGGTTAATTTTTTGATGAGATAAGAGGTAACACAACAGCTGATTTCACCACAAGAGAAAACAACAATATGAGTACCGTAACTGATATTCCAGCCGCTTCATCTGCACAAGCTATCGCCCATTTCCAGCAACGTCTGAATATGGAGACGGATTGTTCTGACGTTCATTCCGCGATGGCTGCTGACGACAAAGATTTTGTGCTTTTACATGTAGTGGGGAGTGCAGAGAGTTTTTCCCGTTGTCATATCCCTGGCGCGATTCATCTTCCCCATCGACTGATAAATACGGAATCCTTGAAAAAATGGCCACAGGACACACTGTTTGTCGTCTATTGCGCTGGCCCACACTGTAACGGGGCCGATCGCGCGGCGCTGAAGTTGGCGCAGCTAGGTCGACCGGTGAAAATAATGATTGGTGGTATTAAGGGCTGGGAGGACGAAGGCCTGGCGTTTGCCACTACGCAAAAGGACGCTGTTTCAATAGATTGATCGTTGTTAAGTCTGAACGGGCTTTTCCAACAGGAGGTTGTGGTTAACCCGTTCGGCTTTCCCCCCTTCCAACATCGTGAGCCATATCAGTAAGGCGTTACGCTGATAGTGGTAGCATTAGCGCGGTTTGTAATTTTCTGATTACATGGAGAAATGATGGAACTGCTTTTATTGAGTAACTCGACGCTGCCGGGCAAAGGCTGGATGGAACATGCGCTACCACTGATTGCTGAGCAGCTGAATGGTCGCCGTACGGCGGTGTTTATTCCGTTCGCTGGCGTGACGCAAACCTGGGATGAATACACGGCGAAAACGGCAGCCATCTTTGCGCCAATGGGCGTCAACGTTACTGGCATTCATACCGTTGCCGATCCGATCGCTGCCATTGAAAACGCAGAGCTGGTGATTGTCGGCGGGGGTAACACCTTCCAGTTACTGAAAGAGAGCCGCGAGCGCGGACTGCTGGCGCCGATTGTGGATGTCGTCAAACGCGGTGCGCTGTACATCGGCTGGAGCGCGGGTTCTAACCTCGCCTGCCAGACCATCCGCACCACCAACGACATGCCGATTGTCGATCCAAAAGGTTTTGATGCCCTGGGTCTGTTCCCGCTGCAGATTAACCCACATTTCACCAATGCGCTTCCGGAAGGCCACAAAGGCGAAACGCGTGAACAGCGTATTCGCGAGCTGCTGGTTGTGGCACCAGAGCTGACGGTGATTGGTTTGCCGGAAGGAAACTGGATTAAGGTGAGTAACGGCCAGGCGGTTCTTGGCGGTCCGAACACTACTTACGTCTTTAAAGCAGGTGAAGACGCGGTTGCCCTCGAAGCAGGTCACTGCTTCTAACCGACGTTGCCGGATAACGGCATAAATGCCTTATCCGGCCAACCGGTCCACCTCACTCAATAATCGTCGCGCTCATCGTCCTCATCCGGCTGTTCCAGCACGCTATAGGCCACGGAACAAAACAGCGAGTTCAGACGCTGCATATCGCCCAGCAGCGCCAGGTGCAAGGAGCTGGTCTCGATGCTCTGCACGTTCTGCTGATGCAGACGGTCAACGTGCGCATGCGAATAACGACGGTTGAGAATACGGAAACGGTGCTTGCTACGGCGCAGACGTCGGGCGCTGGTCACGTCACCAGAGAAGAATACCGACATCGCCAGCTGCAGATTGCTGAGCAGCTGATCGAAGAGCGCATCCAGCTCTTTCAATCCTTCCACGGAGAATGCGCGACGGGCAGCCAGCGACTTATCCGCTATCTCACTGCCCATACGTTCGACAATATCGGAAGCCTGCTCGAGGTTAAGCGACATTTCGATAATCTCCGCCCAACGGCGTGATTCCTCTTCCGCCAGTTCATCCTTTGGCATCCGCGCCAGATAGAGCTTGATTGCCGTGTATAGCACGTTAATGTCGTCCGCCATCCTGCGCAGTTCTTTCTCTTCACGCGGCTCGCCGTGCATCACCTTCTTCAGCCCGTCCATCATCTGCTCCATCGCGTCGCCGATGCGCAGAGCTTCACGAGCGGCATTGGCCAGGGCCAGCGTCGGCGTATCCAGCGCGCTGACGTCCAGATGCTTGGGCTTCAGATGCGCATCCAACTCCGGCTCATCGCGGATGATGCGCTTACAAAAACGCGCCATCGGTTCTGCAAACGGCACCATCGCCACGCAGCGCACCAGGTTGTAGAAGACATGGAAGTAAATAACCAGTTCAGATTTCGGCAGCGGCAGTTCATCCATCAGATTTGCCAGCGGATGAACAAACGGCAGGATAATCAGGCTTCCCACCAGCTTAAACAGCAGGCTACCGAGCGCCACACGGCGGGCGGCGGCGTTAGCGGCGCTGTTATTAAGCATCGCCAGCAGGCCAGAGCCGAGGTTGGCGCCAATCACCAGACACAACGCCACCGGGAACGAGATAATGCCTGCCGCGGTCAGCGTTGCCGTCAGCAGCACCGCCGCAAGGCTGGAGTAACTGATAATCGCGAACATGGCGCCAATCAGCGCATCCAGCATGATATCGCCGGTGAGCGAGGCGAAAATAACCTGTACGCCGTTAGCCTGGGTGATCGGTGTTACCGCCTGCACAATCAGTTCCAGCGCCAGTAAAATCAACCCCAGTCCAATACCAACCCGCCCCAGTTGCCCCACGCGAGACTGCTTACGTCCGAGAAAGAAGATCACGCCGATAAAAATCAGCAGTGGCGACAGCCAGGAGAGATCGAAGGTCAGGATACGCGCCATCAGCGCGGTCCCGACGTCGGCGCCAAGTACAATCACCAGCGCAGGGGTGAGCGCCACGAGGTCCTGCGCGACAAACGAGGTCACCAGCATGGTGGTGGCGTTGCTGCTTTGCACCAGCGCCGTCACGCCGATACCCGCACAAAAGGCGAGCGGCTTCTTTTCAACGCTACGGCTGAGCACGGTGCGCAAGCGGGCGCCAAAGACGCGCATCACGCCGGTACGCACGATGTGGGTGCCCCACACCAGCAGCGCGACGGCAGAAAGCAGATGTAGCAGAGTTAACACGGAATCAGGTTCTCCTTATCGTTATATGTTCCTGAGGTTCATAGCGATGACATAACACCTGATGACGCCACGCTTATCAGGCCGACAAAAATGTGCCATCCGGCAAGCAGTACCGATGAACGTTCTTTCAGTATAAGGGTTTAAACGTAATAAAGAGACAAGGCACTCATTGAGTGCCCTGTTTGTTGTAAATAAAGATGACAGTTTTGTGAATCAGTCAGCGTCATAGCCCAGATTAGGCGCTAACCAACGTTCGACTTCCGCCACGCTCATGCCTTTACGGAAGGCGTAATCTTCAACCTGATCGCGCTGGATTTGCGCCACGGCGTAGTACTTGCTGTCTGGATGACTGAAATACCAGCCGGAAACCGACGCACCTGGCCACATCGCGAAGGATTCGGTGAGCTTCATCCCGGTGTGCGCTTCTACATCCAGCAGTTCCCAGATGGTGGCCTTTTCGGTGTGTTCCGGGCAAGCCGGATAGCCCGGTGCCGGGCGAATTCCCTGGTAGTTTTCGCGGATCAGTTCCTCGTTACTGAGGTTCTCATTCGCCGCATAGCCCCAGTAGACTTTACGCACGCGCTCGTGCAGATATTCCGCGAACGCTTCCGCCAGGCGGTCGGCGATCGCTTTCACCATGATCTTGTTGTAGTCGTCATGCTGGGCTTCGAAGGCGTCCGCCAGTGCATCTTCCTCCAGACCGCCGGTAACTGCGAAAGCACCGATGTAATCCGCTTTGCCACTCAGTTTCGGCGCAACAAAGTCAGACAGGCAGTAGTTGGCGAAACCGACTTTTTCCGTCTGCTGGCGCAGGTGATGACTGACGTTGATGACGTGCGTACGCGTCTCGTCACGGTAAATCTCGATGTCGTCCCCCACACGGTTAGCCGGGAACAAGCCCACCACGCCGCGCGGATTCAGGGTCTTCTCAGCGCTGAGTTTATCCAGCATGTCATTGGCGTCTTTGAACAGACGTTTCGCCTCTTCTCCCACCACCTCATCTTCGAGGATGCGCGGGTATTTCCCGGCCAGCGACCAGGTCATAAAGAACGGCGTCCAGTCGATGTAGTTGCGCAGCGTTTCGATGCTGGCTTCAACACTCTGTACGCCGAGGCGGTGCGCCACCGGCGGCGTATAGTTTTCCCAGTCGAAGGCCAGATCGTTGTCGCGGGCAGCCTGTAACGTTACTGGTGGGGTCCGCGGTTTCTTACGCGCATGCTGGATACGCACGGTTTCGTACTCTTTACGCGTACGGGCGACAAAGTCATCGCGCTGAGTGTCAGAGAGGAGTGCGGCGACTACGCCAACGGTACGCGAGGCGTTCTGCACATAAACCGTCGGGCCACTGTAATTCTGCTCGATTTTCACCGCCGTGTGCGCTTTTGAGGTGGTCGCGCCGCCAATCAGCAATGGAATAGTGAACCCCTGACGCTCCATCTCTTTCGCCACGTTGACCATTTCGTCCAGCGACGGGGTAATCAGCCCGGAAAGACCAATCAGATCGGCATTCACTTCACGTGCCGTTCTGAGGATTTTCTCCGCTGGCACCATCACGCCAAGATCGACGATTTCGTAGTTGTTACATTGCAGCACCACTCCAACGATGTTTTTGCCGATATCGTGCACATCGCCTTTCACGGTAGCAATGACCATCTTGCCGTTGCTGGAGCCTTTCTCTTTGCTGGCCTCAATGTACGGTTCGAGGTAGGCCACCGCCTGCTTCATCACGCGGGCGGATTTCACCACCTGCGGCAGGAACATTTTGCCCTCGCCAAACAGATCGCCAACCACGTTCATCCCGTCCATCAGCGGCCCTTCAATCACCTCGATCGGACGCGCGGCCTGCTGGCGAGCTTCTTCAGTATCCTGCTCAATAAATTCGGTAATGCCTTTCACCAGCGAATATTCGAGGCGCTTTTTCACGTCCCAACTGCGCCATTCCGCCATCTGGGCATTGGCAGTATCATCAGTTTTGCTACCACGATATTTCTCAGCCAGCTCCAGCAGACGCTCGGTGCCATCGTCACGACGGTTGAGGATCACATCTTCAACCGCATCGCGCAGCTCGGCGGGCAGGTCGTCGTAGATCGCCAGTTGTCCGGCGTTGACGATCCCCATGTCCATGCCGTTGCGAATGGCGTAGTAAAGGAATACCGCGTGAATGGCTTCACGAACCGGGTCGTTACCACGGAAGGAGAACGACACGTTGGAGACGCCGCCGGAGATCAGCGCGTGCGGTAGTTCGCGTTTGATGTCTTCACAGGCACCGATAAAGTCCTGGGCGTAGTTATTGTGCTCATCAATCCCGGTCGCGACCGCAAAGATGTTCGGGTCGAAGATGATGTCTTCCGGCGGGAAGCCTACCTCTTCGGTAAGAATTTTGTACGCCCGCCGGCAAATCTCAATTTTACGCGCACGGGTGTCGGCCTGCCCCTGCTCGTCAAAGGCCATCACCACCACTGCGGCACCGTAGCGTCGCAGCAACTTCGCGTGGTGGATAAAGGTCTCAACCCCCTCTTTCATCGAGATGGAGTTAACGATGCCTTTACCCTGAATGCACTTCAGCCCTTTTTCGATGACGTCCCATTTCGAGGAGTCGATCATAATCGGCACGCGGGCGATATCCGGCTCACCGGCGATAAGGTTGAGAAAACGCACCATCGCCGCTTCGGCGTCGAGCATCCCCTCATCCATGTTGATATCGATAATCTGTGCGCCGCTTTCCACCTGCTGACGGGCGACATCCAGCGCTTCGTTGTATTTCTCTTCTTTGATCAGTCGCTTAAATTTCGCCGAACCGGTGACGTTGGTACGCTCGCCGACGTTCACAAACAGGCTATCGTCGCCAATATTCAACGGTTCAAGGCCAGACAGACGGCAGGCTACCGGGATTTCCGGCAAGCGGCGCGGCGGCAAACCTTCCACTGCGCGGCTCATCGCGGCGATGTGTTCCGGCGTGGTGCCGCAGCAGCCGCCGACCACGTTGAGGAAGCCCGCTTGCGCCCACTCGCGTATTTGCGCCGCCATGGTGTCGGCATCGAGATCGTATTCGCCAAAGGCGTTCGGCAACCCGGCGTTCGGGTGCGCGGTAACGTAGCATTCGGCAATGCGCGACAGCTCCTGCACGTACTGGCGCAACTCGTCCGGGCCTAAGGCGCAGTTCAGACCGAAGGTCAGCGCATCGGCGTGGCGCAGTGAGTTATAGAACGCTTCGGTTGTCTGACCGGAGAGCGTACGCCCGGAAGCATCGGTGATGGTGCCGGAGAGCATAATCGGCAACTCAACGCCCAGCGCTTCGAACTCGGTTTTAACCGCGAAAATAGCGGCTTTGGCGTTCAGGGTATCGAAGACGGTTTCAATCAGGATCAGGTCGCTGCCACCTTCCACCAGCGCTTTGGTGGATTCACGGTAGGCGGCCACCAGCTGATCAAAGGTAATATTGCGGTAAGCCGGGTCGTTGACGTCAGGCGAGATAGACGCCGTACGGTTGGTTGGGCCAAGCACGCCCGCGACATAGCGCGGTTTTTCCGGTGTGCGTGCCGTCCATTCGTCTGCCGCCGCGCGCGCCAGTTTGGCTGCCGCAAAGTTGATTTCCGCCGACAGGGATTCCATCTGGTAATCCGCCATGGCGATAGTCGTGGAGTTAAAGGTGTTGGTTTCGATGATATCCGCGCCCGCCTCAAAATAGGCGTTATGGATGGCGGCGATCACCTCAGGTTTGCTGAGCACCAACAGGTCGTTGTTGCCTTTCAGATCGCACGGCCAGTCGGCAAAGCGTTCGCCGCGGAAATCCTCTTCGCTCAGACGATATCCCTGGATCATGGTGCCCATACCGCCGTCCAGCACCAGAATACGTTCATTTAACTGCTGACGTAATTGTTCAACTTTGCTGCTCACACTCGCTCCCGACAACGCTCAACCAGACCGAAAAAAACTCAACAGACCATACTGGCACAAACCTGAGAGGTGGAAAAGAGAACAACGGCCAACATGAGACATGTTCAGCTTCACTCATCCGATCAGTACAGGAATTCTTGCATTATAATTGAATAAAACGAAAATGATTTCCACGATACAGAAAAGGAGTCCGCCATGGTTGCCACAATCCCCGCGAAACGCGGTAGAAAACCCGCCGCTGCTACTACGCCTGCAACCGGGCAGGTTCAGTCTCTGACCCGCGGCCTGAAGTTACTGGAGTGGATTGCAGAATCCAACGGCAGCGTGGCGCTAACCGAGCTGGCACAGCAGGCCGGTTTGCCAAACTCCACGACTCACCGTTTGTTGACCACCATGCAGCAGCAAGGATTTGTCCGTCAGGTGGGTGAATTAGGCCACTGGGCCGTGGGTGCGCATGCGTTTATCGTCGGCAGCAGCTTTTTGCAAAGCCGTAATTTGCTGGCGATTGTCCACCCGATCCTGCGCAAGCTGATGGAAGACTCCGGTGAGACGGTAAACCTGGCCGTGCTGGATCAAAGCGACCATCAGGCCATTATTATCGACCAGGTGCAGTGTACCCAACTGATGCGCATGTCCGCGCCTATCGGCGGCAAACTGCCGATGCACGCCTCCGGTGCGGGTAAGGCGTTTTTATCCCAACTGAGTGAAGAACAGGTGACTGGCCTGCTGCACCGTAAAGGGCTGCACGCATACACCCACGCCACGCTGGTGTCGCCGGTGCATCTGAAAGAGGATTTAGCCCAAACGCGCAAGCGCGGCTACTCCTTTGATGATGAGGAGCATGCGCTGGGTCTGCGCTGCGTGGCGTCGTGCATTTATGATGAACACCGCGAGCCGTTTGCCGCTATTTCCATCTCCGGACCCATTTCGCGCATTACCGACGATCGAGTGACCGAGTTTGGCGCCATGGCGATCAAAGCGGCGAAAGAAGTCACGCTGGCATACGGCGGATTTCGTTAAGAAAGGGTTGCCGGGCATCAAGCCGCAAATCTGATGCAAAACCGCTGTTTGCGCCGGTAGGCGTAAACATCTTCCACGTGTCCTTCACGGATCCGCGTTTGCAGACCTCGCCAATAGTCGGCGCTGAACAGGTCAGCATGCATCTCTTCAAATAGCGGCCCGATACGCGGGTCAGCGCATAGCCAGTGACGAAACTCTTCCGGGAAGACATCCCCCGGGGATACGCTATACCACGGTTCAGCGCTCATCTCATCTTCCGGGTAGCGCGGCGGCGGGATATGACGGAAATTCACCTCCGTCATGTAGCAAATTTCATCGTAGTCGTAGAACACCACGCGCCCGTGGCGAGTCACGCCGAAGTTCTTAAACAGCATATCGCCGGGGAAAATATTGGCGGCGGCCAGCTGACGAATGGCATTGCCGTACTCTTCAATTGCATCGCGCAGTTGCTGGCCTTCGACCTGCTCCAGCCAGATATTCAGCGGCACCATCCGTCGTTCGATATACAAATGGCGAATGACAATCTGCTCGCCGAGATCGGTAATTTTTTCCGGGGCTTCCTGTAGCAACAGCGCCATCAGCGACGGATCGATTTGCCGTTTATCCAGCACAAAGTTCTCGAACTCCTGAGTATCAGCCATCCGCCCGACACGATCGTGCTCCTTGACCAGTTGATAACAGGCGCGGACGTGGGCGGCCGACATCTCTTTTTGCGGCGCAAATTTGTCTTTGATGACTTTAAAGACGCGGTCGAAGCCCGGCAGGGTAAACACCAGCATCACCATGCCGCGGATCCCCGGCGCTTCGATAAATTGCTCATCGCAATGGGCAAGATAGAGCAGATATTCGCGGTAACTTTCTGTCTTCGCGTGTTTCTGACAGCCAATCGCCATATACAATTCAGCGGTGGTTTTACCGGGCAGGATCTCGCGCAGCCACTCCACTAACGCGGCGGGCAGCGGGGCGTAAACCATAAAATACGAGCGGGCGAAGCCAAACACGATACTGGCCTCCGCCGTCGTGGTCAGGCAGGTATCGACAAACAGTTCACCCTCGTCAGTACGGTGAATTGGCAGTAAAAACGGCAGCGTCCCGGAAGGGGTAATCAACTTCCCGACCAGCCAGGCGGCCTTGTTGCGATAAAACAGTTCGTTCGCCACCTGCAAATGACTGCGCTGCAACACATCCGCCCCCAGCGTTTCGGTCAGGTGTTCGATGATGTAGTGGATATCCCGATGTCTGTTCTGCCACGGCAGACGCAAGGGCAGATCGCTGAGGACGCGCGTAAGCAGCCACTCCCAGCCGGTATCGGGAAAAAAGTCTTTCGCCAACGGGCGTGGGATCGTGCGAAAACGGCGCTCTGGCTGAGAGCTGAAAATAAACAGTCGCTCGGGAGTCAGCGAGCGGTGGTCAAATAACCGGCAATAGACGGAGTTAAAGAAACTCTCCGCAATCTCGAAGCGTGGATAATCTGGCAATAGCCGGGTGTAATGCTCTTTCACGCGAAGTAAAAAATCCGCGTCGGTACTTTTGCCATCAGTAATGCAGCGCAGTTGCTCCACCACCAGACCCACATGATGATCGTAAAGGTGGATACGGCTTTTCATCGCCTGCTGAACCGCGTGCCAGTCGGCATGTTCAAAACGCTGCTGCGCGCCGGAGGTCACTTCCAGAAAACGCCCGTACTGGGCGTCGAAACCTTGCAAAATCGTCTGAGCAATCAGTAATTCCAGGCCACGCGTCATCAATTTCTCCCATCCGGCACAATGTCATGCCGGATGGCGCATTCGCTTATCCGGCCTACATCCCTTCGTAGGCCCGGTAAGCGCAGCGCCACCGGGCATTGATCAAAACTGCGATTCTTCAGTCGAGCCGGTCAGCGCGGTCACTGAAGAAGTGCCGCCCTGAATGATGGTGGTTACTTTGTCGAAGTAGCCTGTCCCTACTTCCTGCTGATGGGACACGAAGGTGTAACCGTCTTTAGCCGCCGCAAATTCCGGCTGCTGAACCTTCTCAACGTAGTGGCGCATGCCCTCACCCTGCGCATAGGAATGCGCGAGGTCGAACATGTTGAACCACATGCTGTGAATACCCGCCAGCGTAATGAACTGGTATTTGTAACCCATATCGGACAGCTGTTGCTGGAAGCTGGCAATGGTTTTGTCATCCAGGTTTTTCTGCCAGTTAAACGATGGCGAACAGTTGTAGGCCAGCAGTTTGCCTGGGAATTTCGCATGAATAGCATCGGCAAAGCGCTTCGCCAGTTCGAGGTCCGGTGTGGAGGTTTCACACCACACCAGATCCGCATACGGTGCGTAGGCCAGGCCACGGCTGATCGCCTGCTCAATGCCCGCATGCGTACGGTAGAACCCTTCGCTGGTACGCTCGCCAGTGATGAACTCGCTATCGTATGGGTCGCAATCAGACGTAATCAGATCGGCTGCGTCAGCATCGGTACGCGCAATCACCAGCGTCGGAACGCCCATAACGTCTGCAGCCAGACGGGCTGCCACCAGTTTCTGGATAGCTTCCTGAGTCGGCACCAGAACTTTGCCGCCCATGTGACCACATTTTTTCACCGATGCGAGCTGATCTTCGAAGTGAACGGCCGCTGCACCAGCCTCAATCATCGATTTCATCAGTTCAAACGCGTTCAGTACCCCGCCAAAACCCGCTTCCGCATCGGCAACGATCGGCAGGAAGTAATCCACATAGCGCGGATCGTTCGGCTCAATACCAGTTGACCATTGGATCTGATCGGCACGACGGAATGTGTTGTTGATCCTGTCCACCACCGCCGGAACGGAGTTCGCTGGATACAACGATTGATCCGGATACATGCTGGACGCCAGGTTGGCATCTGCCGCCACCTGCCAGCCTGAAAGGTAGACCGCTTCAATACCAGCTTTCGCTTGCTGCAGCGCCTGACCACCAGTCAGCGCACCGAGGCTGTTGATATAACCTTTCTTCGATTCGCCGTGTAGCAGACGCCACATTTTCGCCGCGCCAAGCTGCGCCAGCGTGCATTCCGGGTTGACCGAGCCACGTAATTTCACCACTTCCTCCGCGCTATAGGGGCGGGTGATGCCTTCCCAACGTGGTTGAGTCCATTCTTGCTGTAATTCTTCGATTTGTTGAGTACGGGTTTTCATGTGCAGATGCTCCATTAGGATAAATTGTGGGTAAATTAGGCCAACAGGCGGTAGCCCGGTAACGTCAGGAAGTCAATTAACTCGTCGGAAGTGGTGATTTGCTCCATCAGGCGCGCGGCATCGTCAAAACGCCCGCTGCTGTAGCGGTGTTCCCCCAGTTCGTCCTGAATCACCAACATCTCTTCGGCCAGCATCTGGCGGAACAACGGTTTGGTAACCGGTTTGCCGTTGCTGAGCGTTTTCTGGTGGTGGATCCACTGCCAGATGGAAGTACGAGAGATTTCGGCGGTGGCCGCATCTTCCATCAGACCGTAAATCGGTACGCAGCCGTTACCGGAGATCCACGCTTCGATGTACTGCACCGCGACACGAATGTTGGCACGCATGCCTTCTTCAGTACGCTCACCTTCACAGGGTGCCAGCAATTGTTCTGCGGTAATCGGCGCATCTTCTTCACGGGTCACGAACAGCTGATTTTTGTTTTCACCGAGTACGTCGTTGAACACCGCCATTGCGGTATCTGCCAGTCCTGGATGGGCAATCCATGTGCCGTCATGACCGTTATTGGCTTCCAGCGCTTTGTCCGCTTTTACCTTGGTCAGAACCTGGTTGTTACGTTCCGCATCTTTGCTGGGAATGAACGCGGCCATGCCGCCCATCGCGAACGCGCCGCGTTTATGACAGGTTTTAATCAGCAGACGCGAATACGCACTGAGGAATGGCTTATCCATCGTCACCACCTGACGGTCCGGCAACACGCGATCCGGGTGGTTCTTCAGGGTTTTGATATAACTGAAAATGTAGTCCCAGCGACCGCAGTTCAGGCCCACAATGTGGTCACGCAGCGCGTGCAGAATTTCGTCCATCTGGAAAACGGCTGGCAGCGTTTCAATCAGCAGGGTCGCTTTAATTGTGCCGCGCGGCAGATTAAAGCGATCCTCTGCATAGCTGAACACTTCGCTCCACCATGCCGCTTCTTGCCAGGCCTGCGTTTTTGGCAGATAGAAATAAGGGCCACTGCCTTTTGCCAGCAACGTTTTGTAGTTGTGGAAGAAATAGAGGGCAAAGTCGAACAGGCTGCCCGGGATCGATTCGCCACGCCAGGTGACGTGTTTTTCCGGCAGATGCAGACCGCGAACGCGGCACACTAACAGGGCCGGATTGGGTTTGAGTTGATAAATTTTACCGGCTTCGTTGGTGTAGCTAATGGTGCCATTGACTGCATCGCGCAAGTTGATCTGCCCGTCGATAACTTTGCTCCACTCAGGAGCCAGCGAATCTTCAAAATCAGCCATAAAGACTTTGACGTTCGCGTTCAGCGCGTTGATAACCATCTTGCGCTCAACCGGTCCGGTAATCTCTACACGGCGATCCAGTAAATCATCAGGAATACCGCGAATTTTCCAGTTACCTTCGCGAATGGAAGCTGTTTCCGAAATAAAGTCAGGCAACATACCGTCATCAATATCCTGCTGCTGCTGGATACGTGCAGCCAGAAGTTTATTCCGCCTTGGCGTAAATCTTGTCACCAGCTCGGTCAGAAACTCCACCGCTTCAGCGGTCAGAATCTGCTGTTCCTGTTCGCCGCGCGGCCTGGTGAAGATCAGTTCATCGGTTGTCGTTGCCTGTTGATTCATTGCGTAGTTCCTCGTCATTGATCCAAACACATCCCCAATGCGAACGAAGGATCGTTGTGCGGTTTTCGTTCAGCACAACTAAGACTACTCATTTAAATTTCAAAATCAAAAACAATTTCCATTTTTAATTTAATTATTAATTAACTTATTGATAACAATATAAATAAAATTTAATTACACAGTGAGGTGCGTTTCGGAAATAAAAAAGGCACCCGAAGGTGCCTGATTCAACATGCTGAAACGCTTAAGGATCGTCTGTTACAGAAGATTAATCCAGCGTTGGATTCATGTGACGCAGATCATATGGCGTGATCTGGTAAACGTAATAGTTGAGCCAGTTGGTAAACAACAGATTGCCGTGGCTACGCCAGGTTGCCCGCGGTTTATTTTGCGGGTCATCTTTTGGGAAGTAGTTATAGGGCACTTCCGGCGTTAAGCCCGCTTCGACGTCACGAAAATATTCACTGCCGAGTGTATGGGCGTCATATTCAGGATGGCCCGTTACGAAGGCGATACGTTTATCTTTGCTGGCAAACAGGTAGGCATCTCCCTCTTCTGTTTCGGCAAAAATCTCGAGATCGGTGTAGTCCCTGATAAGGGCAGCAGGAAAATCGGCATAGCGCGAATGCGGGGCCAGGAACGCATCATCAAATCCACGCGTCAGCAGCGCATGAGGATGAAGAATATGGTGCTCATAGACGCCTGAGAGTTTGTCCGTACGGGTTTGCTTGGGAATTCCGTACAGGATATTCAATGCGGCTTGCACCGCCCAACAGACAAAGAGCGTCGATGTAACATGATCTTTCGCCCATTCAAGCACTTGTTTAATCTGCGGCCAGTAAGCCACGTCATTAAATTCAACCAGACCCAACGGCGCGCCGGTCACGATCAGTCCGTCAAAGTTCTGATCGCAGATATCCTCGAAATTACAGTAAAAGTTATTCAGATGCTCCGTAGGGGTGTTGCGTGACTCGCGGGCATCAATGCGCAATAGCTGAACATCTACCTGCAGCGGTGAGTTAGACAGTAAACGCAGGAACTGGTTTTCCGTTTCAATCTTCTTGGGCATCAGGTTGAGGATGAGCACCTTCAGTGGACGAATTTCCTGACCGGAAGCGCGAGATGACGTCATCACAAAGACGTTTTCCTCACGCAAGAAATTGACGGCGGGTAGCTCGTCCTGCACGCGAATTGGCATAACCTGATAACCTCACTACATACGTTTAAACGTTTAGACATCCAGATAGCTGAAGATACCCAGGAATCATGCGAATGTCGAGCCTGCATCCTCAAGTTGAGAAAGTTTCACGGCTCCTTGCTGTAGATTAGTGCAGTAAAGAAAAAAGGAGAATGCTATTCGTCGTTCGCGCAACAGGCAATGTGCTGCCGGGAGAGCCAGGTGCGCTGCGCTTCTCAGGCCTGCACACCAGTTACAACATGATGGGCTGGATAAAACGGTACGCTTCATCGGCAGTCTTCATTCCCTGCAGACGCAAAAAAGCCCATCCGGCAGGATGGGCTTCTTCACTTATTTGATGCCTGGCAGTTTATGGCGGGCGTCCTGCCCGCCACCCTCCGGGCCGTTGCTGCGCAACGTTCAAATCCGCTCCCGGCGGATTTGTCCTCCTCAGGAGAGCACTCACCGACAGACCACAGATAAAACAAAAGGCCCGGTCTTTCGACCGGGCCTTTCGCTTTTATTTGATGCCTGGCAGTTCCCTACTCTCGCATGGGGAGACCCCACACTACCATCGGCGCTACGGCGTTTCACTTCTGAGTTCGGCATGGGGTCAGGTGGGACCACCGCGCTACAGCCGCCAGGCAAATTCTGTTTATCAACACGCTTTTCGCATGTCGATGTAATCTGTCATCAAGCTGAATATCGTGTCTCTTCGCCAAAACATCTTCGGCGTTGTAAGGTTAAGCCTCACGGTTCATTAGTATCGGTTAGCTCAACGTATCGCTACGCTTACACACCCGACCTATCAACGTCGTCGTCTTCAACGTTCCTTCAGGACCCTTAAAGGGTCAGGGAGAACTCATCTCGGGGCAAGTTTCGTGCTTAGATGCTTTCAGCACTTATCTCTTCCGCATTTAGCTACCGGGCAATGCCATTGGCATGACAACCCGAACACCAGTGATGCGTCCACTCCGGTCCTCTCGTACTAGGAGCAGCCCCCCTCAATTCTCCAGCGCCCACGGCAGATAGGGACCGAACTGTCTCACGACGTTCTAAACCCAGCTCGCGTACCACTTTAAATGGCGAACAGCCATACCCTTGGGACCTACTTCAGCCCCAGGATGTGATGAGCCGACATCGAGGTGCCAAACACCGCCGTCGATATGAACTCTTGGGCGGTATCAGCCTGTTATCCCCGGAGTACCTTTTATCCGTTGAGCGATGGCCCTTCCATTCAGAACCACCGGATCACTAAGACCTGCTTTCGCACCTGCTCGAGCCGTCACTCTCGCAGTCAAGCTAGCTTATGCCTTTGCACTAACCTCCTGATGTCCGACCAGGATTAGCTAACCTTCGTGCTCCTCCGTTACTCTTTAGGAGGAGACCGCCCCAGTCAAACTACCCACCAGACACTGTCCGCAACCCGGATCACGGGTCTACGTTAGAACACCAGCCATTAAAGGGTGGTATTTCAAGGTTGGCTCCATGCAGACTGGCGTCCACACTTCAAAGCCTCCCACCTATCCTACACATCAAGGACCAGTGTTCAGTGTCAAGCTATAGTAAAGGTTCACGGGGTCTTTCCGTCTTGCCGCGGGTACACTGCATCTTCACAGCGAGTTCAATTTCACTGAGTCTCGGGTGGAGACAGCCTGGCCATCATTACGCCATTCGTGCAGGTCGGAACTTACCCGACAAGGAATTTCGCTACCTTAGGACCGTTATAGTTACGGCCGCCGTTTACCGGGGCTTCGATCAAGAGCTTCTCCTTACGGATAACCCCATCAATTAACCTTCCGGCACCGGGCAGGCGTCACACCGTATACGTCCACTTTCGTGTTTGCACAGTGCTGTGTTTTTAATAAACAGTTGCAGCCAGCTGGTATCTTCGACTGATTTCAGCTCCATGAGTAAATCACTTCACCTACATATCAGCGTGCCTTCTCCCGAAGTTACGGCACCATTTTGCCTAGTTCCTTCACCCGAGTTCTCTCAAGCGCCTTGGTATTCTCTACCTGACCACCTGTGTCGGTTTGGGGTACGATTTCGTGTTACCTGATGCTTAGAGGCTTTTCCTGGAAGCAGGGCATTTGTTACTTCAGCACCGTAGTGCCTCGTCATCACACCTCAGCGTTAACAAGACTCCGGATTTACCTGGAATCTCCGCCTACATGCTTAAACCGGGACAACCGTCGCCCGGCTAACATAGCCTTCTCCGTCCCCCCTTCGCAGTAACACCAAGTACAGGAATATTAACCTGTTTCCCATCGACTACGCCTTTCGGCCTCGCCTTAGGGGTCGACTCACCCTGCCCCGATTAACGTTGGACAGGAACCCTTGGTCTTCCGGCGTGCGGGTTTTTCACCCGCATTATCGTTACTTATGTCAGCATTCGCACTTCTGATACCTCCAGCATGCCTCACAGCACACCTTCAACGGCTTACAGAACGCTCCCCTACCCAACAACACATAGTGTCGCTGCCGCAGCTTCGGTGCATGGTTTAGCCCCGTTACATCTTCCGCGCAGGCCGACTCGACCAGTGAGCTATTACGCTTTCTTTAAATGATGGCTGCTTCTAAGCCAACATCCTGGCTGTCTGTGCCTTCCCACATCGTTTCCCACTTAACCATGACTTTGGGACCTTAGCTGGCGGTCTGGGTTGTTTCCCTCTTCACGACGGACGTTAGCACCCGCCGTGTGTCTCCCGTGATAACATTCTTCGGTATTCGCAGTTTGCATCGGGTTGGTAAGTCGGGATGACCCCCTAGCCGAAACAGTGCTCTACCCCCGAAGATGAATTCACGAGGCGCTACCTAAATAGCTTTCGGGGAGAACCAGCTATCTCCCGGTTTGATTGGCCTTTCACCCCCAGCCACAAGTCATCCGCTAATTTTTCAACATTAGTCGGTTCGGTCCTCCAGTTAGTGTTACCCAACCTTCAACCTGCCCATGGCTAGATCACCGGGTTTCGGGTCTATACCCTGCAACTTAACGCCCAGTTAAGACTCGGTTTCCCTTCGGCTCCCCTATTCGGTTAACCTTGCTACAGAATATAAGTCGCTGACCCATTATACAAAAGGTACGCAGTCACCCCATAAAGAGGCTCCCACTGCTTGTACGTACACGGTTTCAGGTTCTTTTTCACTCCCCTCGCCGGGGTTCTTTTCGCCTTTCCCTCACGGTACTGGTTCACTATCGGTCAGTCAGGAGTATTTAGCCTTGGAGGATGGTCCCCCCATATTCAGACAGGATACCACGTGTCCCGCCCTACTCTTCGAGTTCACAACACATGCACTTTTGTGTACGGGACTATCACCCTGTACCGTCGGACTTTCCAGACCGTTCCACTACCACACATGCTGATTCAGACTCTGGGCTGCTCCCCGTTCGCTCGCCGCTACTGGGGGAATCTCGGTTGATTTCTTTTCCTCGGGGTACTTAGATGTTTCAGTTCCCCCGGTTCGCTTCATTACGCTATGTATTCACGTAATGATAGTGTGACGAATCACACTGGGTTTCCCCATTCGGAAATCGCCGGTTATAACGGTTCATATCACCTTACCGACGCTTATCGCAGATTAGCACGTCCTTCATCGCCTCTGACTGCCAGGGCATCCACCGTGTACGCTTAGTCGCTTAACCTCACAACCCGAAGATGTTTCGTAAAACACTTCAGTGTTGCGAAAATTTGAGAGACTCGAACACACCGCTTTTCATTTCTTGTTTACGGAGAAATGAAACAGTGTGTCGTTTCAATTTTCAGCTTGATCCAGATTTTTAAAGAGCAAAACTTCTTAATGCACTCGAAAGTACATTCAGAAGTTCATCATTCATCAGACAATCTGTGTGAGCACTACAAAGAACGTTTCTTTAAGGTAAGGAGGTGATCCAACCGCAGGTTCCCCTACGGTTACCTTGTTACGACTTCACCCCAGTCATGAATCACAAAGTGGTAAGCGCCCTCCCGAAGGTTAAGCTACCTACTTCTTTTGCAACCCACTCCCATGGTGTGACGGGCGGTGTGTACAAGGCCCGGGAACGTATTCACCGTGGCATTCTGATCCACGATTACTAGCGATTCCGACTTCATGGAGTCGAGTTGCAGACTCCAATCCGGACTACGACATACTTTATGAGGTCCGCTTGCTCTCGCGAGGTCGCTTCTCTTTGTATATGCCATTGTAGCACGTGTGTAGCCCTACTCGTAAGGGCCATGATGACTTGACGTCATCCCCACCTTCCTCCAGTTTATCACTGGCAGTCTCCTTTGAGTTCCCGGCCGAACCGCTGGCAACAAAGGATAAGGGTTGCGCTCGTTGCGGGACTTAACCCAACATTTCACAACACGAGCTGACGACAGCCATGCAGCACCTGTCTCAGAGTTCCCGAAGGCACCAAAGCATCTCTGCTAAGTTCTCTGGATGTCAAGAGTAGGTAAGGTTCTTCGCGTTGCATCGAATTAAACCACATGCTCCACCGCTTGTGCGGGCCCCCGTCAATTCATTTGAGTTTTAACCTTGCGGCCGTACTCCCCAGGCGGTCGACTTAACGCGTTAGCTCCGGAAGCCACGCCTCAAGGGCACAACCTCCAAGTCGACATCGTTTACGGCGTGGACTACCAGGGTATCTAATCCTGTTTGCTCCCCACGCTTTCGCACCTGAGCGTCAGTCTTTGTCCAGGGGGCCGCCTTCGCCACCGGTATTCCTCCAGATCTCTACGCATTTCACCGCTACACCTGGAATTCTACCCCCCTCTACAAGACTCTAGCCTGCCAGTTTCGGATGCAGTTCCCAGGTTGAGCCCGGGGATTTCACATCCGACTTGACAGACCGCCTGCGTGCGCTTTACGCCCAGTAATTCCGATTAACGCTTGCACCCTCCGTATTACCGCGGCTGCTGGCACGGAGTTAGCCGGTGCTTCTTCTGCGAGTAACGTCAATTGCTGCGGTTATTAACCACAACACCTTCCTCCTCGCTGAAAGTACTTTACAACCCGAAGGCCTTCTTCATACACGCGGCATGGCTGCATCAGGCTTGCGCCCATTGTGCAATATTCCCCACTGCTGCCTCCCGTAGGAGTCTGGACCGTGTCTCAGTTCCAGTGTGGCTGGTCATCCTCTCAGACCAGCTAGGGATCGTCGCCTAGGTGAGCCGTTACCCCACCTACTAGCTAATCCCATCTGGGCACATCCGATGGCAAGAGGCCCGAAGGTCCCCCTCTTTGGTCTTGCGACGTTATGCGGTATTAGCTACCGTTTCCAGTAGTTATCCCCCTCCATCGGGCAGTTTCCCAGACATTACTCACCCGTCCGCCACTCGTCACCCAAGGAGCAAGCTCCTCTGTGCTACCGTTCGACTTGCATGTGTTAGGCCTGCCGCCAGCGTTCAATCTGAGCCATGATCAAACTCTTCAATTTAAGTTTGATGCTCGTGAATTAAACTTCGTAATGAATTACGTGTTCACTCAGAGACTTGGTATTCATTTTTCGTCTTGCGACGTTAAGAATCCGTATCTTCAAGTGCCCACACAGATTGTCTGATAAATTGTTAAAGAGCAGTTGCGACGCGCTTTAGCGCTCTGTCGCGAGGTGGCGTATATTACGCTTTCCTCTTTCAGAGTCAACCCTCATTTTCAGGTTTTTCTCTTCAACCGAACCGGCTGTTTGTGTGAAGTGATTCACATCCGCCGTGTCGATGGAGGCGCATTATAGGGAGTTTCCTGCGGCCCGCAACCCTTAAATTGCAGAAAAATGACTGACCGCTGCATTCCACAGCAAAACCCCGCCTTATACCCATTTACACACAGAGTTATCCACAAACCACGCGATCGTTTGTGCACTTCTCTGTTTATATGAGCATCCTTCAACGGAAAAAGAAGAGGTCAAAATCGAAAATTAAAAATTCGCGAGCGTTGCGCAAACGTTTTCGTTACAATGCCCCCGCACAACAAGGATGCCCCGTAAGGGGCGTTAGCTGAGTTTTTAGCCAAGAATTCACCTAACGCTCTCTGTAATAGTCAAATCCAGGGGATTTACCATGCAACAACGTCGTCCAGTCCGCCGCGCTCTGCTCAGTGTTTCTGACAAGGCCGGTATCATCGAATTCGCTCAGGCACTTTCCGCACGCGGTGTGGAGCTGCTGTCTACAGGTGGCACTGCGCGCCTGTTGGCTGAGAAAGGCCTGCCAGTGACCGAAGTTTCCGATTACACCGGCTTCCCGGAAATGATGGATGGACGCGTAAAGACCCTGCATCCGAAAGTCCACGGCGGCATTCTTGGTCGTCGCGGTCAGGACGACGGGATTATGGAACAGCACGGCATCGCACCTATCGACATGGTGGTTGTTAATCTGTACCCGTTCGCCGATACCGTTGCCCGTGAAGGCTGCTCGCTGGAAGATGCGGTAGAAAACATTGATATCGGCGGCCCGACGATGGTGCGTTCCGCTGCCAAGAACCATAAAGATGTGGCTATCGTTGTGAAGAGCAGCGACTACGCCGCCATTATTAAAGAGATGGATGCCAACGACGGTTCTCTGACCCTCGACACGCGTTTCGACCTCGCGATTAAAGCCTTCGAACACACCGCCGCTTACGACAGCATGATCGCCAACTACTTCGGTAGCATGGTTCCGGCCTACCACGGCGAAAGCAAAGAAGCCGCTGGTCGCTTTCCACGTACACTGAACCTGAACTTCATTAAGAAGCAGGATATGCGCTACGGCGAGAACAGCCACCAACAGGCTGCCTTCTATATAGAAGAGAATGTTAAAGAAGCGTCCGTTGCCACCGCGCAGCAGGTACAGGGCAAAGCACTTTCCTACAACAACATCGCCGATACCGATGCGGCGCTGGAGTGCGTAAAAGAATTCAACGAGCCAGCCTGTGTGATCGTCAAACACGCTAACCCGTGCGGCGTGGCAGTCAGTACCTCTATTCTCGATGCTTACGACCGCGCCTATAAAACCGACCCGACCTCCGCGTTCGGCGGCATCATCGCCTTCAACCGCGAACTGGATGCCGAAACTGCTCAAGCCATCATTTCCCGTCAGTTCGTGGAAGTGATCATCGCGCCATCCGCAACCGAAGACGCACTGAAAATCACCGCCGCCAAACAGAACGTCCGCGTGCTGACCTGCGGTCAGTGGGCACAACGTGTGCCGGGCCTGGACTTCAAACGCGTTAACGGCGGTCTGCTGGTTCAGGATCGTGACCTGGGTATGGTGAGCGAAGGTGAACTGCGCGTAGTTTCCAAACGTCAGCCGACCGAACAGGAACTGCGCGATGCGCTGTTCTGCTGGAAAGTAGCTAAATTTGTAAAATCCAACGCCATTGTTTACGCCAAAGAGAACATGACTATCGGCATAGGCGCAGGCCAGATGAGCCGCGTATATTCCGCAAAAATCGCCGGGATTAAAGCCGCCGACGAAGGTCTGGAAGTTCAAGGTTCCTCTATGGCATCCGACGCTTTCTTCCCGTTCCGCGATGGGATTGATGCCGCCGCCGCCGCTGGTGTGACCTGCGTGATCCAGCCGGGCGGTTCTATCCGTGATGATGAAGTCATTGCTGCCGCCGACGAGCACGGCATAGCGATGGTGTTCACCGACATGCGCCACTTCCGCCATTAATCCACGGAGCAGACGATGAAAGTATTAGTGATTGGCAACGGGGGGCGCGAACACGCGCTGGCCTGGAAAGCGGCGCAGTCGCCAAAAGTCGAAACGGTATTTGTCGCACCAGGCAACGCGGGCACCGCGCTGGAACCTGCGCTGCAAAACGTGGCAATCGGCGTGACCGATATTCCGGCGCTGCTGAGCTTTGCCCAGAATGAGAAGATCGATCTGACCATCGTTGGCCCAGAAGCGCCTCTGGTAATTGGCGTGGTCGATGCGTTTCGCGCCGCCGGTCTGAAAATCTTCGGCCCAACCGAAGGTGCAGCGCAGTTGGAAGGCTCCAAAGCCTTCACCAAAGATTTCCTTGCCCGTCATAACATTCCAACGGCGGAGTATCAGAACTTCACCGAGATTGAGCCTGCGCTGGCCTATCTGCGTGAGAAAGGCGCGCCGATCGTTATCAAGGCCGACGGCCTGGCCGCCGGTAAAGGCGTTATCGTCGCGATGACGCTGGAGGAAGCCGAAGCCGCTGTTCATGACATGCTGGCAGGTAACGCTTTTGGCGATGCGGGCCACCGTATCGTTATCGAAGAGTTCCTCGACGGTGAAGAAGCGAGCTTTATCGTGATGGTTGACGGCGAGCACGTGCTGCCAATGGCCACCAGCCAGGACCACAAACGCGTGGGCAACGGCGATACCGGTCCGAATACCGGCGGTATGGGCGCTTACTCACCTGCACCGGTGGTGACTGGCGACGTTCATCAGCGCACCATGGAACGCATCATCTGGCCAACCGTAAAAGGCATGGCGGCGGAAGGGAACACTTACACCGGTTTCCTGTACGCGGGTCTGATGATCGACAAACAGGGCAACCCGAAGGTTATCGAGTTCAACTGCCGCTTC
The DNA here is from genome assembly GCF_013781945.1 of Citrobacter sp. RHBSTW-01044. Lineage (NCBI taxonomy): Bacteria > Pseudomonadati > Pseudomonadota > Gammaproteobacteria > Enterobacterales > Enterobacteriaceae > Citrobacter > Citrobacter sp. RHBSTW-01044. The sequence continues at coordinate 4,618,268 of NZ_CP056180.1, forward strand.
GGCGATCCGGAAACCCAGCCGATTATGCTGCGTATGAAATCGGATCTGGTGGAGCTGTGCCTTGCCGCCTGTGATGGCAAGCTGGATGAGAAAACCTCTGAGTGGGACGAACGCGCCTCTTTGGGCGTAGTGATTGCCGCAGGGGGTTATCCGGGCAACTACAATACTGGCGATGAGATCCACGGCCTGCCGCTGGAAGAAGTCGCTGACGGTAAAGTGTTCCACGCGGGCACCAAACTGTCCGCTGACGATCGCGTGCTGACCAACGGCGGTCGCGTCCTGTGCGCCACCGCGCTGGGCAACACCGTTGCCGAGGCGCAGCAGCGTGCCTACGCCCTGATGACCGACATCCGTTGGGACGGCAGCTTCAGCCGTAACGACATCGGCTGGCGCGCCATCGAACGTGAGCAAAACTAACGGCTGAGCTTAGCCAGCAGCGTTTTGCGCGTAATACCTAACTGACGGGCGGCTTCGGTTTTATTGCCGCCCGTTTTTTCCAGCGCCGCCAGAATCACTTCTTTTTCGACATCCACCAGCGGTTGGATCTCGCCACTGTATTCCGTTTTTATCGGTGTCGCGGCAATCGCCATCGGCAGCTCGCGTTCGGAAATATATTCCCCCGTTAGCAGCACCACCGAACGCTCAATCGCATTTTCCAGCTCACGGATATTACCCGGCCAGTCATAGTGGATCAGCAGATCCATCGCCTGCGGAGTAAAGCCCTTCACCGCTTTTCGGTTACGTGTGGCAAAACGCTGGAGAAAATGTTCGGCCAGCAGCGGAATATCTTCCCGGCGCTGGCACAGCGCAGGCATTTCAATAGTGATGACGTTCAGGCGATAGTAGAGATCCTGACGAAAGCGCCCGGCGTTCACTTCCTCCGCCAGATCGCGATGTGTGGCGGCGATCAGCCGGACATCAACCGCAATAGTCTGGTTGCTGCCAACCCGTTGCACTTCCCGCTCCTGGATTGCCCGCAGCAGACGCACCTGCATTAGCGGTGAGATATCGCCAATTTCATCAAGAAATAACGTGCCGCCTTCGGCTTCCACAAAGCGCCCTTCCCGCCGCTTATCCGCACCGGTAAACGCGCCTTTCTCGTGACCAAAAAGTTCGGACTCCAGCAGCGATTCATTAAGCGATGCACAGTTCAGCGTCACCAGCGGTTTATCACAGCGGGCACTGCTGGCATGCAGCGCCCGGGCCACCAGCTCTTTCCCCGTACCGGAGTCTCCGTGAATGAGCACCGTTGCATCCGAGGGCGCAACCATCGCGATTTCATTGATCAACTGCCGCATCGCCGGACTGCTGCCAATCATGCCAAACTGCGCAGCCGACCCTGACGGCAGTTCAGCGCCCGTTTCCCGCGTATGCGCCAGCGCCTTTTCCAGCGTCTCCTGCAGGCGATCAAAATCCAGCGGCTTGATTAAGTAGTCCAGCGCCCCGGTTTTCAGCGCCTCAACGGCGGTCTCCACGCTGGAGAACGCCGTCATGATCAATACCGGAATCGCCGAATTCAGCGCTTTAATCTCTTTCAGCGTTGCGATGCCGTCCATCTCCGCCATACGCACATCGCACAGCACTAAATCAAATACGCGTTCACGCACCTGTTCCAGTGCCGCTTGCCCGCTATAGGCCAGCGCGACCTCATAACCCCAGCCGCGCAGCAGCGCCTGTAAAATGGTGCAGTGGCTGATATCGTCATCTACCACCAGAATATTGATTTTTCCGCGCGTCATCCTTGTTAATCCTGTTGTTTCGCGTTGGTTGGCAGCCAGAGGGTAAAGGTTGCGCCTTTGCCCTCAACGCTTGCCACATGAATGGTACCACCGTGCTGTTCAATTATGTTCTGCACTACCGCCAGCCCAAGGCCGGTTCCATCCGCTTTAGTCGTGAAGTAAGGCGTAAAAATGGCCTCCAGCTGTTCCGCGGCAATCCCTTTCCCGCTATCAATAACCACGATTTTAACGCGATCGCCGCTGCTTTCACTCGCTTCAACCGTAATCGTGCCCTGACGACCAATCGCATGAATGGCGTTCAGATACAGATTCAACAGAACCTGAGTCAGTCGGTCGGGATCGGCCTGAATAGCGGGCAGCGTGGAACTGGCCGAAAAACGTAGCTGGATTTCCCGGCTTGCCGCATCCTGACTCACCAGGTTTAATGAGTGGGTGATGACCTCATTGAGATCCACCTGTTGCAGCGTCAGATGCGCAGGTTTCACCAGCTCCAGCAGTTCGCTCACCACCCGATTTAAACGGTCCGCCTCTTTCGCCATCACCTGTGCCAGCTCATGCGACTCGCCACCAGCCGGAGTTCGTTCGGCAAAATACTTCGCTAAACCTTTGATCGATGAAAGCGGGTTTCGAATCTCATGCGCGACCCCGGCAGCCAGATGCCCGAGCGCCATCAGTTTTTCTTTACGCTTCATCGCATCCTGCAGTTCTTTGTACGAGCGCTGATAGCGCTGATACCAGAAGAACGTCAGCACAGTGGCCAGCAGCACGGCCGCCAGCGCAGACAGGACAATCAGGGTGTTACGCCACTCTCTTGCCTGAGTCGCAGCCAGATCGCTGGCATCAAAAGCGATAAATATGGTTTGTGCGGGGGTAATAAGCTGTCCGTCATTGCTGGCACAGCGCGCCATGCCATGACGTCCTGAACCATACATAGGCTGAAACTGACGATAAATTTCCAGGACCGGTGTTTTTTCACCGTCCCCCGTAGGCATGTCAATATTCCGCCAGCTTTCTTGTTCCCCGGGGCTTAATTGCCGCAGGACATCCGGTGAATAGAGCGTTTTACCGACCATCGCGGAATTGCTATGAGTAATAATGACGCCATGATCGTCAACGACGGCAAACCATAGCACGCCTGGTTGTACGGCCATTTCCTCCAGCAGCGTCTGCTGTTGAGCATGATGCATGCGCATCCCCATACCTACGCGCGTACCAGACTCCAGAGCGCGGATGAGCACGCTGCCTTTTTCCAGTAGCGTTTGCCGCGCGGCACCGCTTTCCCGCCCATAGTCCCGAATGGTCATAATCGAAAACCAACCGACCAAAATCAGGATTGCCGCCAGCAAGAGTCGGCTCAACCACTTGGCCGCCGTGTCCTTATAAAGACGCATACGCTCTCCCTTTATCCCACCTGTTCCTTTCATCGTTGCAGGTATACAGCAGAAATCATGCCATTTTTTCTCCGTGATAACCCTGCCCTCAGACACAATCCGCTGAAAGTAGCGGGTAAAAATGACCCGCCGGCGCGTTCTGGCGAGTCATTTTTACTCGTCGCCCTGTGAAGGCCACGACTACAACCGCGCGCGGGAGCGGGATTGCCGCTTTGGCACGGAAGATGCAATAGGAAATGTAATCTAACCAACAGGAGAACGACCCATGAAACGGAACAACAAACTGGCGCTGATTGCACTCTCTCTTATCGCGTTGGGCTCTACCCCGGCGCTGGCGCAGAATCACTGGGGATATGGTGATGGAATGCAGCAACGAGGCGGTACGCCAATGACCACTGAGCAGCAGGCTACCGCGCAGAAAATCTATGATGATTACTACTCGCAGACCAACGCCTTGCGCCAACAGCTGACCTCTAAACGTTATGAGTACAACGCGTTGCTAACAGCCAGCTCGCCAGACACAGCAAAAATTAATGCCGTGGCAAAGGAGATGGAGGCGTTGAATCAGTCACTGGATGAGCAGCGCGTTAAACGCGATGTCGCAATGGCCCAGGCAGGCGTACCTCGCGGAGCGGGAATGGGCTACGGCGGGTGCGGCGGTGGCGGTAACCATCGCGGCGGCCATATGGGAATGGGCCACTGGTAAACGGTTTTTGCCGGATGGCGGCCTCACCTTATCTGGCCCGATGTCCTGGCATCAGGTTTTCAGAAGGTTTTGGCAGTAGGCTGCCAGTGACAAAAATCTTCATTAGCGACCAGCAGTAGCTGCGACCCTTCGGGCGCTTCCAGCCATGCCACACTCACTTCTACAGATGAATGGCTCTGGCGGCGCTCAATGTGGTTTATCGCCCACGATTCCAGATCGGGCTTCAGTGTTTCACCTTCACAGGTCGTGACTGTGTTATTCGCATGCCAGCGTCCCTGACGCAATATCACCCGTCCCTGACGCAACGCATCGCTGGTCTGGCGGATTTGATCGGCACGATAGCGGTAAAGCGCAATTTGATCGCTGGAAAGCTGCTGCTTTTGCCCATCGACTTCACGCTGCATGAAACTCAGTTCGCCCCGGTCATCAAAGCGTATACGGACATGTTCCGGTGGTTTACTGTAAGTGTTGAGTTCTATCAGCGAGAGCGAATCACCCTGCCAGCGGTATTCACTGGTGGTGGTATCGCCTTTACGCCACGGACTAAATACCGAGAGCAAGTGAACATCGTCGCTGGAATCTTTACGCCAAATGCGTACCGCCCCCTGATCGCCAACATAGCCGCTGGCCGTGAATGGAGGAAGCTCAGAGTGGCGACTACAGGCAGACAGTAACAGCACACCTGAAAGCCAAAGCGAATGACGCCAGATGGACAAAAGGGGCGAAACCGCCCCTTCGATAAAACTGTTCACTGCCACGCGAATTACTTAACCGCGTCTTTCAGTGCTTTACCAGAAACAAATGCCGGTACGTTAGCTGCGGCAATTTTGATTTCTTTACCGGTCTGCGGGTTGCGGCCAGTGCGCTCAGCACGGTGGTTCACTTTGAAGGTACCGAAACCAACCAGTTGTACAGCATCGCCTTCTTTCAGAGACTCAGTAATAGCAGCCAGAGTGGATTCCAGAGCAGCTTTAGCCTGTGTTTTAGACAGTTCTGCTTTGTCTGCAATTACATCAATCAGTTGAGTCTTGTTCATAAGTTATCCTTACAATGTGTTTATCGCTTGCTAAGCATCGAGTGCGACGGAAATGCCAGAAAAGCACTCTCCTGCATACACGCACCGATAGCCACTTTTTTTCGCCCCCCAAATGTAGACCAGACCGGGGGCGGATGGGAAGCCTTCAGGCACGACAAATCAGGCGTTAAATCACGTTTTATGGTGTCATTGCTGAAAATTTATACCAATATTGCTCTCGCCAGCCTCGCGCAGGTCTGCACGAAGCCCTTTTATCAGCTCAATATCGCGTTCTTCACAGTCGGCTAAAAGTCGGAAAATTTCCCACTGAATATCCCATTCTTGCTCAACGGCCGGGTTCTCTTTGAGCTCTTCATCGGTCATTTCGCGACCAGCCTGGGTCATTTCCAGCATCGCCACCGTCGTAATCGAAGCCTTACTAACCTCAATTGCATGTTCCAGCGTTTCACCGCTAAGACGCGAATGCATCAGTTCGCTTAATGCCACACAGGCATCAATCGCCGGATAAACGCCGTACAAATCGTAATCGTCTGCTGAAGGAATAGCCTCTTCAAATTTTTCCAACTGGCTATCGAAATTGATTTTCGCGTCTTTAACCGTCAGCGCTTCCCAAATCAAATCCAGAATTCGGCGGTAAATTTGTCCATCGCCAAATTCGGTTTGCTTACAGAACATGGCGTAGTTGGGGTACATGCGTTCGCACAGACAGGCCATAAACGTGACGTGCTGCCAGCTTTCAAGCTTCTCCAGACGCAGGTGAATCGGATTTTGTAACATGATGAGTTCTCAAATACGGAAATTAGCGGCAGTTTACCCGATATGGGGCGTTTTTGCTGCAAGCCGCGTAAAAGCAGGGCGTTCGGATGCCACCGCATCTGCCCAGCGTGTTGGTTCCGGCAGACGATAGCCGTTCATACAGCGTTGTACCCACGCTAACGCGCTGTCCTGGCTCACGCGATGACCCGTAGAGATAAACAGCGGGTTACAGCGTGCTTTGCTGCGCCAAACCCATGCCAGCTGTTCGCCTTTATCCAACAACGGCGCTAACGCTCCGGGTTCGGCGGCGAGCGGCTCAAACTTGCCGCACAACCGTTTTTTCGCCACGCCAATCGTCGGGACATCCACCAGCAGGCCAAAATGGCTGGCCACGCCCAGACGGCGAGGGTGAGAAATCCCGTGACCGTCAACGAATAGCAGATCAGGCTTGTGCGAAAGCTGCTGCCAGGCGGCCATCAGCGCGGGTGTTTCGCGAAAGGAGAGAAAGCCAGGAATGTAGGGCATGGTGGTGGCGATTCGCGCCACCTTGTATTCAACCAGTTCCAGCGAGGGGTACTTCAGTAAGACCATCGCGGCTCGCGTCACTTCGCCCCCCTGCTCGAACCCAACGTCCGCCCCGCCGATCAGATCCGGCGGATCGCTCCTCAGGCGATCCTCGCGGATCACTGAAGAGGCCAGTTCAAGCTGCTGTGCGCGTAATGACGCAAGATCCATAATGACTCCTTAGCGGTGATACTGTTCCGACAACCGATGTACCGCCTCCACGAAGACACCCGCATGCTCTGGCGGGACATCCTGATGAATGCCGTGGCCCAGGTTAAAGACATGGCCTTCACCCTGACCAAAACCGGCCAGAATCGTCGTCACCTCTTCTTCGATGCGGGCTGGCGGCGCATACAGCATGGACGGATCCATATTGCCCTGCAGTGCCACTTTATGACCTACACGACGACGCGCATCGGCAATGTCAGTGGTCCAGTCCAGACCTAACGCATCACAGCCGGTTTCCGCCATCGCTTCCAGCCACTGACCACCGCCTTTGGTGAACAGCGTCACCGGTACGCGACGACCTTCGTTCTCGCGCATCAGGCCGTCGACGATTTTGTGCATGTAGTACAGGGAGAACTGCTGATAGTCGCGACCGGTCAGCACACCGCCCCAGGTGTCGAAAATCATTACCGACTGCGCGCCCGCTTTGATCTGCGCGTTCAGGTACAGAGTGACGCTCTTCGCCAGCTTATCAAGCAGCAGATGCAGCGCCTTTGGATCGGCGTACATCATCTTTTTAATCACGGTGAAGGCCTTACTACTGCCGCCTTCGACCATATAGGTAGCCAGTGTCCACGGGCTACCAGAGAAGCCGATCAGCGGCACTTCGCCTTTCAGTTCACGGCGGATAGTGCGCACCGCATTCATCACATAACCCAGTCCATCTTCCGGGTCCGGGATCGGCAGTTTGTCGACGTCAGCCTTGCTGACGATCGGTGAGGTAAAGCGTGGGCCCTCTCCTGCTTCAAAATACAGCCCAAGTCCCATCGCATCGGGAATCGTCAGGATATCCGAAAAGAGGATCGCCGCATCAAGCTTATAGCGACGCAGCGGCTGCAGCGTGACTTCGCAGGCCAGCTCGGCATTTTTGCACAGCGCCATAAAATCGCCCGCTTCGGCGCGCGTGGCTTTATATTCCGGTAGATAGCGGCCCGCCTGGCGCATCATCCATACCGGAGTGACATCAACGGGCTGGCGCAGCAGCGCACGCAGATAACGATCGTTCTTCAGTTCGGTCATTTTTCCATTCCTTGAGCTATTTCACGCCAGTGTAACATGTGTGTCACTCATACTCTGCTCGGCAGAGGGCGACGGTATCTTCAATCAATCGACGCGCGACGGTGCCCGGCGGGGGCAGGAGCGGTAAATCGTCGTAGCGATACCAGTTCGCTTCCAGCAGTTCTTTCGGGTCAATAACAATTTCGCCGCTATCATACTCTGCCATAAATGCGGTCATCAAAGACTGTGGGAACGGCCACGGCTGAGAAGTGACGTAGCGCAGGTTTTTCACCTTAATGCCGCTCTCTTCCATGACTTCGCGCGCCACCGCCTGCTCGAGGGTCTCGCCCACTTCGACAAAACCCGCCAGCACGGTATGCACGCCGTTACGATGGCGAACATGTTGGGCAAGCAGGATAGCGTCGTCACGGCGAATAGCGACGATAATGCAGGGGGCAATTTGCGGGTAGTAGCGTTCTCGACAGTGGCTACACAGCATCGCCCATTCCGTTTTACTCGGGTGCATGGGATGACCGCAGTAACCGCAGAATTTATGTGAGCGGTAGAACTCGGCCAGTTGTACGCCGCGTCCGGCCAGTTGAAACAGGCCAACATCCTGGTCAATGACCTGGCGCACAGACCCCATATCGTGCCGACGCTGCTGCTGCACCAGCCAGACCGTCTCCCCTTCCCATTCGCCTATAGGAAGTGCGCGCTGCCCGGTTAGATCAAAACTTGCTGCGTCGCCGTAAGGCAGTTCGCCATGAGGCAACCATAACTTTTGCTCATGACTGACAATCCACCAGCCGCTATCTAATTTTTCAATTATACGATCCATATCTCTTGCGCAACCTTTGCTTCACAGGCATGTTGTTTACATTATTTTTACATTTACGGGTGAGCCGTTCCTAAACACCATCTTGCGGAGTCAATCATGCTAAACCAGCTGGAAAGCCTGACGGAGCACGTCGGAGGAAGTAACAAACTGGTTGATCGCTGGCTACATGTACGTAAGCACCTGCTCGTGGCTTACTACAATCTGGTTGGCATTAAGCCAGGCAAAGAATCGTACATGCGGCTCAATGAAAAGGCGCTGGATGATTTTTGCCAGAGCCTGGTCGATTACCTTTCCACCGGACACTTCAGTATTTATGAACGTATTCTCCATAAATTGGAAGGGAACGGGCAGCTTTTAAAAGCCACAAAAATTTGGCCGCTCCTGGAAGCCAATACGCAACTGATCATGGACTACTATGATTCCAGTCTGGAGACCGCCATTGATCACGATAACTTCCTTGAATTTCAACAGGCCTTATCGGATATCGGCGAGGCGCTGGAAGCCCGGTTCGTGCTGGAAGATAAGCTGATCATGCTGGTTTTTGATGCGATGCACGAGAGTGGCATGATCAAACGTCCTGCTTGAGATTTGCGACATTAACGCGTAATTTACATTCATTACCTCTTTTTGAGGTTACTTCTTGTCGGAGTGCTTATTTTCCACAGCAGCATGAGTGGAAAAGGCTGAGACCGTTAATTCGGGATCCGCGGAACCTGATCAGGTTAAAACCTGCGAAGGGAACAAGAGTCAATCTACAACCGTATCGCCCTTTGGCGTTCGTCTCTCTTGCTTCATCCGTCGTCTGACAAGCCATATCCTTACTTTTATTTGGAATGAGCTATGTCTGCCACTACTAAACCATCACGCCGCGAACAGCGCGCCCAAGCCCAACACTTTATCGACACGCTGGAAGGTACCGCCTTTCCTAACTCAAAACGCATCTACATCACCGGTTCGCAGGCGGATATTCGCATCCCGATGCGCGAAATCCAGCTAAGTCCTACGCTGATTGGTGGTACGAAAGACAACCCGCAGTTTGAAGAGAACGAAGCCGTGCCGGTGTACGACACCTCCGGGCCGTACGGCGATCCTGATGTGGCGATTAACGTTCAGCAGGGTCTGGCGAAACTGCGCCAGCCGTGGATTGCGGCGCGTAATGATAGCGAAGAATTAGACGACCGTAGCTCCGCTTATACCAAAGAACGTCTGGCCGACGATGGCCTGGACGAGCTGCGTTTCAGCGGCCTGCTGACGCCAAAACGCGCCAAAGCCGGCAAGCGCGTTACCCAGTTGCACTATGCCCGTCAGGGGATGGTTACCCCGGAGATGGAATTTATCGCCATCCGTGAAAACATGGGCCGCGAGCGCATTCGTAGTGAAGTGCTGCGCCATCAGCATCCAGGGATGAACTTTGGCGCTCGCCTGCCGGAAAACATCACCCCGGAATTCGTGCGTGATGAAGTCGCTGCGGGCCGCGCGATTATTCCTGCCAACATCAACCACCCGGAATCCGAGCCGATGATCATCGGCCGCAACTTCCTGGTGAAGGTGAACGCCAACATCGGTAACTCGGCGGTGACCTCCTCCATTGAAGAAGAGGTGGAGAAGCTGGTGTGGTCGACCCGCTGGGGCGCAGATACGGTGATGGACCTCTCCACCGGCCGCTATATTCACGAAACCCGCGAGTGGATCCTGCGTAACAGCCCGGTGCCGATCGGTACCGTACCGATCTACCAGGCGCTGGAGAAGGTTAACGGGATCGCTGAAGATCTCACCTGGGAAGCCTTCCGCGACACGCTGCTCGAACAAGCCGAACAGGGCGTCGACTACTTCACCATTCACGCGGGCGTACTGCTGCGCTACGTGCCGATGACCGCCAAACGCCTGACAGGTATTGTCTCGCGCGGCGGTTCGATCATGGCGAAATGGTGTCTCTCTCATCACAAAGAGAACTTCCTGTTTGAACATTTCCGCGAGATTTGCGAAATCTGTGCCGCCTATGACGTTTCGCTCTCTCTCGGCGACGGCCTGCGTCCAGGCTCGATTCAGGATGCCAACGACGAGGCGCAGTTCTCCGAGCTGCATACGCTGGGCGAACTGACCAAAATCGCCTGGGAATACGACGTGCAGGTGATGATTGAAGGCCCGGGTCATGTGCCGATGCATATGATCCAGCGCAATATGACCGAAGAGCTGGAGCACTGCCATGAAGCGCCGTTCTACACCTTAGGGCCGTTGACGACAGATATCGCGCCGGGCTATGACCACTTCACCTCCGGCATTGGTGCGGCGATGATCGGCTGGTTTGGCTGTGCGATGCTGTGCTACGTCACGCCAAAAGAGCACCTTGGCCTGCCGAACAAAGAAGACGTGAAGCAAGGGCTGATTACCTACAAGATTGCCGCCCATGCCGCTGATTTAGCCAAAGGCCATCCGGGAGCGCAGATCCGCGATAACGCCATGTCGAAAGCGCGCTTCGAATTCCGCTGGGAAGACCAGTTTAACCTCGCACTCGACCCATTCACCGCCCGCGCCTATCACGATGAAACCCTGCCACAGGAGTCCGGCAAGGTTGCCCACTTCTGCTCCATGTGCGGGCCGAAGTTCTGCTCGATGAAAATCAGCCAGGAGGTCCGCGACTACGCCGCCGCACAAACCATTGAAATCGGAATGGCGGATATGTCGGAGAACTTCCTCGCCAAAGGCGGCGAAATCTACCTCAAAAAAGAGGAGGCGTGATGTACCAGCCTGATTTCCCGACCGTGCCGTTCCGCCTCGGGCTTTACCCGGTGGTAGACAGCGTTGAATGGATTGAACGCTTGCTGCAGGCTGGTGTGCGCACGATCCAACTGCGCATTAAAGATAAACGTGATGAAGAGGTCGAAGCCGACGTCATTGCCGCCATTGAGCTGGGGCGTCGCTATGATGCTCGCCTGTTTATCAACGATTACTGGAGTCTGGCAATTAAGCACAACGCGTACGGCGTGCATTTGGGCCAGGAAGACCTCGAAACCACCGACCTGAAGGCGATTCAGGCGGCGGGGCTACGCCTGGGTGTTTCCACTCACGATGATATGGAGATAGACGTAGCGCTGGCTGCTAAGCCTTCTTATATCGCGCTGGGTCATGTCTTCCCGACGCAAACCAAGCAGATGCCGTCGGCCCCGCAGGGTCTCACGCAGTTGGCAAGCCATAGTAAACGACTGGCGGATTACCCTACTGTCGCTATCGGCGGCATCAGCCTTGAGCGCGCCCCAGCGGTGCTGGCGACCGGCGTTGGCAGCATTGCCGTGGTCAGCGCCATAACCCACGCCGCAGACTGGGAGGCAGCCACAGCGCAGCTACTGGACATTGCGGGAGCCGGCGATGAATGACCGCGATTTTATGCGCTACAGCCGCCAGATCCTGCTCGGCGACATTGCCATTGAGGGCCAACAAAAGCTGCTCGATAGCCATGTGCTGATCGTCGGTTTAGGTGGACTCGGCTCGCCTGCGGCACTGTATCTGGCGGGAGCGGGCGTCGGCACGCTGACGTTGGCGGACGATGATGACGTTCACCTGAGCAACCTGCAACGGCAAATATTGTTCACCACCGATGATATCGCCCGCCCGAAAGCACAGGCGGCAAAGCGACATCTGGCACGCCTTAATCCGGACAGCGAGCTGGTCGTCCTTGAGCAGCGGCTGACCGGTGAGGCGCTCCGGCATGCGGTAGCGCGTGCCGACGTGGTGCTCGACTGTACCGACAACATGGCGACGCGCCAGGAAATTAACGCCGCCTGCGTGATGCTCAACACTCCGCTCATCACCGCCAGCGCTGTGGGCTTTGGCGGCCAGCTAATGGTACTGACGCCACCGTGGGAACAAGGCTGTTACCGTTGCCTGTGGCCGGATGATGTAGAGCCGGAACGCAACTGCCGCACCGCCGGCATCGTCGGCCCGGTTGTGGGCGTGATGGGCACCTTGCAGGCGCTGGAGGCGATTAAATTACTCAGCGGCATTGAAACTCCCAATGGAGAGCTACGCCTGTTCGACGGTAAAACCAGCCAGTGGCGCAGCCTCGCGCTGCGTCGTGCCAGCGGCTGCCCGGTCTGCGGAGGACAACATGCAGATTCAGTTCAATGATGAGCCGATGCAGTGCGCCGAGGGACAAACCGTCAGCGGGCTGCTCACTGCGCTAAATCAACTTAAACCGGGAGCGGCGCTGGCGCTCAATCAGCAGATCCTGCCGCGCGAGCAGTGGGAGCAGCAAATCGTGCAGGAAGGCGACCAGATCCTGCTTTTTCAGGTTATTGCAGGGGGTTGATATGTTACGTATTGCCGACAAAACGTTTGATTCACATCTGTTCACCGGCACCGGAAAATTTGCTTCGTCGCAGCTGATGGTCGAGGCGATCCGCGCCTCCGGCAGCCAACTGGTGACGCTGGCGATGAAGCGTGTGGATTTACGCCAGCACAACGATGCCATTCTGGCCCCACTTATCGACGCGGGGGTGACGCTACTGCCTAACACCTCCGGGGCGAAAACCGCGGAAGAGGCTATTTTCGCCGCCCAGCTGGCACGTGAAGCGCTGGGCACAAACTGGCTAAAATTAGAAATCCACCCGGACGCCCGCTGGCTATTGCCGGATCCGATTGAAACGTTAAAAGCCGCGGAAGCATTGGTGAAACAGGGCTTTGTGGTGCTGCCCTACTGCGGCGCGGATCCGGTGCTGTGTAAGCGGCTGGAAGAGGTCGGCTGCGCGGCGGTAATGCCGCTCGGCGCGCCCATCGGTTCTAATCAGGGGCTGGAAACGAAAGCGATGCTGGAGATTATTATCCAACAGGCAACCGTACCGGTGGTGGTTGATGCGGGTATCGGCGTCCCCAGCCACGCCACACAGGCGCTGGAAATGGGTGCCGACGCAGTGCTGGTCAACACGGCAATCGCCGTGGCCGCCTGCCCGGTCACGATGGCTACCGCCTTCCGTCTGGCGGTTGAAGCGGGCCTTCTGGCGCGCCAGGCGGTACCAGGAAGCAAAAGTTCGCAGGCAAGCGCCACCAGCCCGTTAACCGGATTCCTGGAGGCCTTCGTATGAAAACGTTCAGCGACCGCTGGCGCCAGCTTGACTGGGATGACATCCGCCTGCGTATCAACGGTAAAACCGCCGCTGACGTGGAGCACGCCCTCAACGCTTCACAGCTTAGTCGCGACGATCTGATGGCGTTGCTCTCCCCTGCCGCCGCCGACTTTCTGGAGCCGTTGGCACAGCGAGCGCAGCGCCTGACCCGGCAGCGCTTCGGCAACACGGTCAGCTTTTATGTTCCGCTGTATCTCTCGAATCTTTGCGCCAACGACTGCACCTACTGCGGCTTTTCCATGAGCAACCGTATCAAACGCAAAACGCTGGACGAAGATGAGATAAAACGAGAGTGTACCGCTATCCGTGAGCTGGGTTTTGAGCATCTGTTGTTGGTCACCGGTGAACATCAGGCAAAAGTCGGAATGGATTACTTTCGTCGCCATTTGCCCACCATTCGCCGCCAGTTTGCCTCATTGCAGATGGAAGTTCAGCCGCTGTCAGAGGCTGAATATGCGGAGCTGAAGACGCTGGGACTGGATGGCGTGATGGTGTATCAGGAGAGTTATCATGAGGCGATTTACGCTCGCCACCATCTGAAGGGGAAAAAGCAGGATTTCTTCTGGCGACTGGAAACGCCGGACAGGCTGGGCCGCGCAGGGATCGACAAAATTGGTCTTGGCGCGTTGATTGGTTTGTCCGACAGCTGGCGGGTCGATTGCTATATGGTGGCTGAACATCTGCTGTGGATGCAGCAGCATTACTGGCAGAGCCGCTACTCCATCTCCTTCCCTCGCCTGCGCCCATGCACCGGTGGCGTTGAACCCGCATCGATCATGGACGAGCGACAGTTGGTCCAAACCATTTGCGCGTTTCGTTTACTGGCGCCAGAAATTGAGCTGTCGCTCTCCACCCGCGAATCGCCATGGTTCCGTGATCATGTGATCCCGCTGGCGATCAACAACGTCAGCGCCTTCTCAAAAACACAGCCCGGCGGTTATGCCGATAACCATCCTGAACTGGAACAGTTCTCCCCACACGACGCCCGTCGCCCAGAAGCCGTTGCTGAAGCACTAATGGCGCAGGGGTTACAGCCCGTGTGGAAGGACTGGGACAGCTATCTGGGACGCGCTTCGCAGATACCGTAAGTCCGGAGCAATCGCATAAAACGAAAAAACCCGCTTTCGCGGGTTTTTTCTTCACTGTCACTTAACTGCTCAGGCTCTGGCCTTCATCGCTATCGTAAGCATTAGTGAAATTATCGGCGATTACAGCGCGACAACGTTAACAGCAGACGGGCCTTTAGCGCCATTCTCCACAGAGAACTCCACTTTTTGACCTTCGTCTAATGTTTTAAAATCGTTACTCTGGATAGCAGAGAAATGCACAAACACGTCCTTGCTACCGTCCTGAGGAGTGATAAAGCCGAAGCCTTTCTCAGAGTTAAACCATTTTACTAAACCAGTCATTTTGTTAGACATAGATACTTCCTTTCATATTTTTGAGCCGCTTAAGCAGCGAAGATGGCCTGTTTTGCAGAAATTAACTTATGGGGCACTTAGGGAGGAGGCTCATGAAGAAGAGTATCTGAGGATAACGCTTGAACTGAGAACTGCTTTACTAAAACTGCTTTCATAAGGTCTGTGTATCAAACCGATGTCGCTATAGTAGACTTACTTCTAATCAATAAGCAAGCATTAATTTATTTAATAATCGATTAGCGCCGAAATGTTACACCATCGCGGTTGAGCATTTCAGGTAACAACTTGATCTAAAATGAACAAAAGCCCTGACCATTGCAGTCAGGGCTTTAAGTTACTACACACTTCAAATTTAACATTAATAAACTTAACGATTTAATACTGCTGATGGTACTACTTTAAAATGTACACGTTTACTACAGATAATATTGGATATTGATACTAACTAAAACCGTCCTCTATTTACCGTTAAACACATTCCACCCGCTTGATAATAGAACTCAAGGCTGGTGACCTAAACAAGTACACTTCCCCTCGCGACATATACTCTTTGATGCGTTGCCTTATTTCCCTTGCGATAACCAGAAAACAGAAACCGCAAACATTTACTATTAAATCATGGCGTTACATCGTCGCGTTTTACTAACTATTTGCGATTAGATATATCAACTACGTGGCCTGAAAGCATTGTCGAGGTGAATAAATAGCGTTTTCAGCATCGACTATCCCATACAAAAATACTTCGTGGCCTTTATCGCAACCCCCAATCAAGCTCTACTAACACTTACTACGTTAACAGCAAACTACAATTTCTCCGCTGTTAAGTATTAACATACGGGTTTAAAAAATGCTGTCAATACTGTTTTTTATAACATGTCTTTATTAACAGTGATTATATATTCCCGCATATGATAAATGGGTCAACAATCGCCAAATCAGGGCCAGATCGTAGGGTTGAGCCTCTTTTTGTAACCGGTTTCAGAAAAAGTGACTTTCTTTGTGATGCTTTGCACACAATCGTTGCAAAGCAGTTGTTGCTGCGGCTGGCTCGCGATAATTATCAACCCACACATGTTGATCGAGACTGCTTATGAAAAACATCGTTTTATGCTGTGCCGCCGGAATGTCCACCAGCATGCTGGTGCAAAAGATGAAAGATGCCGCCCAGAAAAAAGGAGTCGACGTCACTATCAAAGCGGTCCCGGTGGCTGAGTTTGAAGAGAATATCGCCACTGCGGATATCGTATTGCTCGGCCCACAGGTTAAGTATGAACAGGCCAAGCTGCAGGCGCTCGCCGACCCGCTAGGAAAAAAAGTCGCCGTTATCGATATGATGGATTACGGCATGATGAAAGGCGATGCGGTACTGGACAAAGCGCTGAAACTACTGGAGTGATGGCATGGAAGAGTTAGAAACGATCATCATGGAATTATTGGTAAACGCCGGAGCTGCGCGCAGTCAAGCCCTGACGGCGTTGCAACTGGCGCGTAAAGGTGATTTCGCCGGGGCAGAACACGCGATGATGGAATCACGCGAGTATGTTAAACAAGCGCATAAAATCCAAACCCAGCTGATCGGAATTGACGAAGGCACTGGCAAACTACCGGTTAATCTCATCACTGTCCATTCGCAGGACCACCTGATGAATGCCATGGTGATTCAGGATCTGGCAGGCGATATGATTGAACTGTATCGACGCTTACCGCCAGTAAACTGATCGGATGGCGTAAGCCGTAGGCCTCATAAGCCTGGCGTCATCGTGCCGGATGGCAGCTGCTGCCTTATCCGGCCAACATAATACATCTAAAATCCATCGACATAAAAAAACCCGCCGAAGCGGGTTTTTTATTAGCGTCAGCAACGATTAATCGTTGTCAGAACCGCCCAGGCCTGCGTTCAGCAGTTCTGCCAGGCTGGCAGACGCATCTTCAGCAGTCACCTGCGGAGCAGCTGGCAGTTCGCCCGCTGCGCGGCGGCGCATACGATCCTGGTGGTACGCATAACCGGTACCCGCCGGGATCAGACGACCCACGATAACGTTCTCTTTCAGACCGCGCAGTTCATCACGTTTACCTGCAACAGCGGCTTCGGTCAGGACACGCGTGGTTTCCTGGAACGATGCTGCAGAGATGAAGGACTCGGTTGCCAGAGACGCTTTGGTGATACCCAGCAGATCGCGGGAGAATGTTGCACCCACTTTGCCGTTCGCTTCCAGATCGCGGTTAGCAATCTTGACGCGGGAGTATTCAACCTGCTCGCCTTCCAGGAAGTCGGAGCTACCAGCGCTTTCGATGGTGGCTTTACGCAGCATCTGACGAACGATAACTTCGATGTGCTTATCGTTAATCTTAACGCCCTGCAGACGGTATACGTCCTGAACTTCGTTAACGATATAACGAGTTACAGCATGCACACCACGCAGACGCAGGATGTCGTGCGGCGCTTCCGGACCGTCGGAAACAACGTCACCACGTTCTACACGTTCACCTTCGAACACGTTGAGCTGACGCCATTTTGGAATCATCTCTTCATACGGCTCGCTACCGTCTACCGGGGTGATAACCAGACGACGTTTACCTTTGGTTTCTTTACCAAAGGAAATGATGCCGCTGATTTCAGCCAGGATTGCCGGCTCTTTCGGACGACGTGCTTCGAACAGGTCCGCAACGCGCGGCAGACCACCGGTGATATCCTTGGTACCGCCGGATTCCTGCGGAACACGCGCCAGGGTGTCACCAGAACTGATCTGTACGCCATCTTCCAGCTGAACAATCGCTTTACCCGGCAGGAAGTACTGAGCAGGCATATCGGTGCCTGGGATCAGAACGTCGTTGCCCTGAGCATCAACAATTTTCAGTGCCGGACGCAGGTCTTTACCACCCGCAGTACGCTCTGCAGAATCCAGAACCACCAGAGAAGACAGACCGGTCAGCTCGTCGGTCTGACGAGTAATGGTCTGGCCGTCGATCATGTCAGTGAAGCGGACGAAACCACTCACTTCGGTGATAACCGGCATGGTGTGCGGATCCCAGTTCGCTACGGTTTCGCCGCCAGCAACTTGTTCGCCATCACCTTTCGCCATAACGGAGCCGTAAGGCACTTTATAGCTTTCTTTGGTACGGCCGAATTCGTCGATCAGTTTCAGTTCGGTGTTACGTGAGGTGATAACCAGTTTACCGCTGGAGTTAACAACCGACTTCGCATTGCTCAGACGGATGCTACCTTTGTTTTTCACCTGGATGCTGGATTCAGCAGCCGCACGAGATGCCGCACCACCGATGTGGAACGTACGCATCGTCAGCTGTGTACCCGGTTCACCGATGGACTGTGCCGCGATAACGCCGATTGCTTCACCTTTATTGATGATGTGGCCACGCGCCAGGTCACGACCGTAGCAGTGCGCACATACACCAAAGTCGGTGTCACAGGATACAACGGAACGGACTTTGACGGAGTCAACGGAGTTCTCTTCCAGCAGGTCACACCACTGTTCGTGCAGCAGCGTGTTGCGTGGAACCAGAATATCCGCCGTACCCGGCTTCAGAACGTCTTCAGCAGTCACACGACCCAGAACGCGATCGCGCAGCGGTTCTTTAACGTCACCACCCTCGATAACCGGGGTCATGGTGATGCCTTCCAGCGTGCCGCAATCGTCTTCAGTAACAACCAAGTCCTGCGCAACGTCAACCAGACGACGAGTCAGATAACCGGAGTTCGCTGTTTTCAGTGCGGTATCCGCCAGACCTTTACGAGCACCGTGAGTAGAGATGAAGTACTGGAGTACGTTCAGACCTTCACGGAAGTTCGCGGTGATTGGCGTTTCGATGATGGAGCCATCTGGCTTAGCCATCAGACCACGCATACCAGCCAGCTGACGAATCTGTGCTGCAGAACCACGCGCACCGGAGTCGGCCATCATGTAGATGCTGTTGAAGGAAACCTGCTGCTCTTCTACGCCGTCACGGTTAATCACGGTTTCGGTTTGCAGGTTATCCATCATCGCTTTGGATACACGATCGTTCGCCGCAGCCCAGATATCGATAACTTTGTTATATCGTTCGCCCGCGGTTACCAGACCAGACTGGAACTGCTCCTGGATCTCAGCAACTTCAGCTTCCGCTTCAGAGATGATCTCGTGTTTCTTCTCTGGGATGACCATGTCATCAATACCAACAGATGCACCTGAACGCGCTGCATAAGCAAAGCCGGTGTACATTGTCTGGTCAGCGAAGATAACGGTCGGCTTCAGGCCCAGAATGCGGTAACAGGTGTTCAGCATTTTGGAAATTGCTTTCTTGCCCAGCGCCTGGTTGACGATGGAGAAAGGCAGACCTTTCGGTACGATCATCCACAGAATGGCGCGACCAACGGTCGTGTCTTTCAGGCTGGTGTGCGCAACGAATTCGCCGTTTTCATCTTTTTCGTATTCAGTGATACGCACTTTAACGCGCGCATGCAGAGAGGCCAGACCTGCGCGATAGATACGCTCAGCTTCTTTCGGGCCAGTCAGCACCATGCCTTCGCCTTTGGCGTTAACACAGTCACGGGTCATGTAGTACAGACCCAATACAACGTCCTGAGACGGAACGATGATAGGTTCGCCGTTCGCCGGAGACAGGATGTTGTTGGTAGACATCATCAGCGCACGCGCTTCGAGCTGGGCTTCCAGCGTCAGCGGTACGTGAACAGCCATCTGGTCACCATCGAAGTCGGCGTTATATGCCGCACAAACCAGCGGGTGCAGCTGGATAGCTTTACCTTCGATCAGTACCGGTTCAAATGCCTGGATACCCAGACGGTGCAGGGTTGGTGCACGGTTCAGCAGTACCGGGTGTTCGCGGATAACTTCGTCGAGGATATCCCAAACGACAGCTTCTTCACGCTCAACCATTTTCTTAGCGGCTTTGATGGTGGTGGCCAGGCCACGCAGTTCCAGCTTGCCGTAAATGAACGGTTTGAACAGTTCCAGTGCCATTTTCTTCGGCAGACCGCACTGATGCAGACGCAGGTATGGACCTACGGTGATTACAGAACGACCGGAGTAGTCAACACGCTTACCGAGCAGGTTCTGACGGAAACGACCCTGTTTACCTTTGATCATATCGGCCAAAGATTTCAGAGGACGTTTGTTAGAACCGGTGATCGCACGACCACGACGACCGTTATCCAGCAGGGCGTCAACCGCTTCCTGCAGCATACGTTTTTCGTTACGTACGATGATGTCCGGCGCAGCCAGATCCAGCAGACGTTTCAGACGGTTGTTACGGTTGATCACGCGACGGTACAGATCGTTCAGATCTGATGTTGCGAAACGACCACCATCCAGCGGAACCAGCGGACGCAGATCTGGCGGCAGAACCGGCAGAACGGTCAGGATCATCCACTCTGGCTTGTTGCCAGACTGTACGAATGCTTCCAGCAGTTTGATACGTTTGGTCAGCTTCTTACGCTTGGTTTCGGAGTTGGTTTCGTTCAGCTCTTCGCGCAGAGTTTCGCACTCTTGCTCCAGATCCATGCTCTTCAGCAGGGCCTGGATTGCTTCCGCACCCATCTTCGCGTCGAATTCGTCACCGAACTCTTCCAGCGCGTCCAGATACTGCTCTTCAGTCAGGATCTGTTGACGTTCCAGGTTAGTCATACCGCCTTCGATAACCACATAAGATTCGAAGTACAGTACGCGTTCGATATCGCGCAGCGGCATATCGAGCAGCAGACCGATACGGGACGGCAGAGATTTCAGGAACCAGATGTGAGCGGTCGGAGACGCCAGCTCGATGTGGCCCATACGCTCACGGCGTACTTTAGTCTGGGTCACTTCAACGCCGCACTTCTCACAGATCACACCGCGGTGTTTCAGGCGCTTGTACTTACCGCACAGGCACTCATAGTCTTTTACCGGCCCAAAGATACGGGCGCAGAAAAGGCCGTCACGTTCAGGTTTGAACGTACGGTAGTTGATGGTTTCCGGCTTCTTAACTTCACCGAAAGACCATGAACGGATCATGTCTGGCGAGGCCAGAGCAATTTTGATCGCATCAAACTCTTCGGTTTTAGTCTGCGCTTTCAGAAACTTTAATAAATCTTTCACGGATTTGCTCCCGTCGGAGTTAGCACAATCTGGCGCTGGCTGTTACGCCAGCACCAGTGACCTGTTTGATCGAGAGTTACTCGTCTTCCAGCTCGATGTTGATACCCAGCGAACGAATCTCTTTCAACAGTACGTTGAAGGATTCCGGCATGCCTGGTTCCATCTGATGGTTGCCGTCCACGATGTTTTTATACATCTTAGTACGACCGTTCACGTCATCAGACTTAACGGTGAGCATTTCCTGCAGGGTGTATGCCGCGCCGTATGCTTCAAGCGCCCACACTTCCATCTCCCCGAAGCGCTGACCACCGAACTGAGCCTTACCACCCAGCGGCTGCTGAGTAACCAGGCTGTAAGAACCGGTAGAACGCGCATGCATCTTGTCATCAACCAGGTGGTTCAGTTTCAGCATGTACATGTAGCCAACGGTAACCTGGCGCTCGAACTGCTCACCGGTACGACCGTCGAACAGTGTGATCTGACCGGAAGTCGGCAGGCCACCCAGCTGTAACAGTTCCTTGATTTCAGACTCTTTCGCACCGTCGAACACCGGCGTTGCGATCGGCATACCTTTTTTCAGGTTTTCAGCCAGACGCAGAACTTCTTCATCGCTGAAGGTATTCAGGTCAACTTTCTGACGAACATCTGAACCCAGATCGTAAGCACGCTGGATGAATTCGCGCAGTTTCGCGACTTCCTGCTGCTGTTTCAGCATGGCGTTGATCTTATCGCCGATACCTTTCGCAGCCATACCCAGGTGGGTTTCAAGGATCTGACCGATGTTCATACGCGATGGTACGCCCAGCGGGTTCAGCACGATATCTACCGGCGTACCGTTAGCATCGTGTGGCATATCTTCGATCGGGTTGATCTTAGAGATTACACCCTTGTTACCGTGACGACCTGCCATCTTATCACCAGGCTGGATCCGACGTTTAACCGCCAGATAAACCTTAACAATCTTCAGCACGCCCGGTGCCAGATCGTCGCCCTGAGTGATTTTACGGCGTTTCGCTTCGAGTTTTTTCTCGAACTCGTGTTTCAGTTCGTCGTACTGCTCAGCCAGTTGTTCCAGCTGATTTTGTTTCTCTTCGTCGGTCAGGCCGAGTTCTAACCAGCGATCGCGCGGCAGTTTGTCGAGCTTCTCAGCTTCAACACCACCGGAAACCAGCACAGCGTAGATACGGCTGAACAGGCCAGCTTCGAGGATTTGCAGTTCTTCAGACAGGTCTTTTTTCGCCTGCTTCAGCTGCATCTCTTCGATTTCCAGCGCACGTTTGTCTTTTTCTACGCCATCGCGAGTAAAGACCTGAACGTCGATAATCGTACCGGAAACACCGTTTGGCACGCGCAGAGAAGAGTCTTTAACGTCAGACGCTTTCTCACCGAAGATCGCACGCAGCAGCTTCTCTTCTGGCGTCAGCTGGGTTTCACCTTTCGGCGTTACCTTACCAACCAGAATGTCGCCACCGGTTACTTCCGCGCCGATATAAACGATACCGGATTCATCCAGTTTGGAGAGCGCAGCTTCACCCACGTTCGGGATGTCAGCGGTGATCTCTTCCGGCCCCAGCTTGGTGTCACGGGACACACATGCCAGTTCCTGAATGTGGATGGTGGTGAAACGGTCTTCCTGGACAACACGCTCAGATACGAGGATGGAGTCTTCGAAGTTGTAACCATTCCATGGCATGAATGCCACGCGCATGTTCTGACCGAGCGCCAGTTCACCGAGGTCGGTGGACGGACCGTCTGCCAGCACATCACCACGTTCAACCGGCTCGCCCAGAGATACGCAAGGCATCTGGTTGATACAGGTGTTCTGGTTAGAACGGGTGTATTTGGTCAGGTTATAAATGTCGATACCTGCTTCGCCCGGGTACATCTCGTCTTCGTTAACTTTGATAACGATACGGGAAGCATCCACGTACTGGACGGTACCGCCACGTTTAGCAACAGCGGTAACACCGGAGTCGACGGCAACAGCACGTTCCATACCGGTACCAACCAGCGGCTTATCAGCACGCAGAGTAGGAACCGCCTGACGTTGCATGTTCGCACCCATCAATGCACGGTTGGCGTCATCGTGTTCCAGGAACGGGATCAGGGACGCACCGACGGATACCACCTGCTGGGTGGATACGTCCATGTAGTCAACCTGGTCACGGCTGAACAAGCTGGATTCGCCTTTGCTACGGCAGGTAACCAGATCTTCTACAAAGTGGCCTTCGTCATCCAGGTTGGAGTTCGCCTGAGCGATAACGTAGTTGCCTTCTTCGATAGCAGACAGGTAATGAATTTCGTCAGTTACAACACCGTCGGTCACTTTACGGTACGGAGTCTCGAGGAAGCCGTATTCGTTAGTCTGTGCGTACACAGACAAGGAGTTGATCAGACCGATGTTCGGACCTTCAGGCGTTTCGATTGGACATACGCGACCGTAGTGAGTCGGGTGTACGTCTCGAACTTCGAAGCCTGCGCGTTCACGGGTCAAACCGCCTGGGCCGAGTGCAGAGATACGACGTTTGTGCGTAATCTCAGACAGCGGGTTGTTCTGGTCCATAAACTGAGACAGCTGGCTGGAACCAAAGAACTCTTTCACTGCTGCAGAAATCGGCTTAGCGTTGATCATATCCTGAGGCATCAGGGTATCCAGATCGCCCAGAGACAGACGCTCTTTCACCGCACGCTCAACACGTACCAGGCCAACGCGGAACTGGTTTTCCGCCATTTCGCCTACGGAACGGATACGACGGTTACCGAGGTGGTCGATATCATCGACTTCGCCTTTACCGTTACGGATATCGATGAGCTTCTTCATCACTTCGATGATGTCGTCTTTGCTCAGGATACCGGAACCTTCGATTTCGTCGCGCAGCAGAGAACGGTTGAACTTCATACGACCAACCGCAGACAGGTCATAGCGGTCTTCGGAGAAGAACAGGTTCTCGAACAGGCTTTCAGCAGCTTCACGCGTCGGCGGCTCACCAGGGCGCATCATACGGTAGATTTCTACCAGCGCGCTCAGACGATCGTTGGTTGGGTCGACACGTACAGTTTCAGAAATGTACGGACCGTGGTCCAGATCGTTGGTGAACAGCGTTTCGATACGCTTGTGGCCAGACTGGCTCAGCTTAGCCAGCAGATCCAGACTCAGCTCCATGTTAGCTGCGCAGATCAGCTCGCCAGTAGATTCGTCAACGTAGTCTTTAGCCGCAACTTTACCAGCAATGTATTCAACCGGAACTTCGATATGTTTAATATCGTCTTTTTCCAGTTGGCGAATGTGGCGCGCAGTGATGCGACGGCCTTTTTCGACGTAGACTTTGCCATTAGCTTCGATGTCAAAGGAGGCGGTTTCACCACGCAGGCGTTCCGGCACCAGTTCCATCTGCAGCTTGTTGTCACGAATTTCGAAAACAACTTTCTCAAAGAACAGGTCAAGGATCTGCTCAGTGGTGTAGTTCAGTGCACGCAGAATAATGGTCGCAGGCAGTTTACGGCGACGGTCAATACGTACGAACAGGTTGTCCTTCGGATCGAATTCAAAGTCCAGCCAGGAACCACGGTAAGGGATGATACGCGCGTTATACAGCACTTTACCCGAAGAGTGGGTTTTACCTTTGTCGGAGTCAAAGAAGACGCCAGGACTACGGTGCAACTGAGAAACGATAACACGCTCAGTACCGTTGATAACAAAGGTACCGTTGTCTGTCATGAGCGGAATTTCGCCCATGTAGACTTCTTGTTCTTTAATGTCTTTTACGGTGCCTTCCGGCGCTTCGCGCTCGTAGATCACCAGGCGCAGTTTTACGCGCAGCGGTGCGGAATAGGTCACGCCACGGATCTGACATTCCTGAACGTCAAACACCGGTTCGCCAAGGCGGTAGCTGACGTATTGCAGCTCGGAATTACCGCTGTAGCTCTGAATCGGGAAAACGGAACGGAAAGCTGCTTCCAGACCATACTGCCCTTCAGGATCTTGCTCGATGAACTTCTGAAACGAGTCAAGCTGGATAGAAAGGAGATAAGGTATGTCCAACACTTGCGGACGTTTACCAAAATCCTTACGAATACGTTTTTTCTCGGTATAGGAGTAAACCATTAGGGTTCCTCAGCTCGCTGACAAGTCGACCCATCTGTCCGACGAAGGGACAGTTTGTGCAACACTATTTTGTTGACCGGAAAATCGAATACTTTCCGCAATGCCTGTTGCTATCACGCTTAAACCATTTCATTGCGATTTACACAGAACTGACGTTCTGTCGCAGTATATTAAGACGTCGATAGAAACAAGCATTGAAAGGCACAGCAGTAGTCAAACAGTGTGAAATGCTACTGGCGCCTTACAGCGCAAAAAGGCTGGTGACTAAAAAGTCACCAGCCATCAGCCTAATTTCTTAGGCTGCAACCAGAAAAGTTGGCTTATTTAACTTCAACTTCAGCGCCAGCTTCTTCCAGAGATTTTTTCAGTGCTTCTGCGTCGTCTTTGCTCACGCCTTCTTTCAGCGCAGCCGGTGCAGATTCTACCAGGTCTTTAGCTTCTTTCAGACCCAGGCCAGTTGCGCCACGTACTGCTTTGATAACAGCAACTTTGTTAGCGCCTGCAGCTTTCAGAATTACGTCGAATTCAGTTTTTTCTTCAGCAGCTTCAGCCGGGCCAGCAGCTACAGCTACAGCAGCAGCAGCAGAAACACCGAATTTTTCTTCCATTGCAGAAATCAGTTCTACAACGTCCATTACGGACATAGCGGATACTGCTTCAATGATTTGATCTTTAGTGATAGACATTTAAATTGTTCCTGAAAATCAGAATAAGTTTATACGTAAGCAGATGCTTTACAAAGATAACTGCGATTAAGCAGCTTCTTTCGCATCGCGTACAGCAGCCAGAGTACGAACCAGTTTGCCAGCCGAAGCTTCTTTCATGGTTGCCATCAGGCGTGCAATTGCTTCTTCGTAGGTCGGCAGAGTTGCCAGGCGATCGATATTCGATGCCGTAATCAACTCACCTTCAAAGGCTGCGGCTTTGACCTCAAATTTTGCATTCGCTTTCGCGAACTCTTTGAACAGACGAGCAGCAGCGCCCGGGTGTTCCATAGAGTATGCAATCAGGGTCGGACCAACAAACGTGTCTTTCAGGCACTCGAACTGAGTACCTTCAACGACGCGGCGCAGCAGGGTGTTACGAACAACACGCATGTATACGCCAGCTTCACGACCTGCTTTACGCAGTTCAGTCATTTTATCTACAGTTACGCCACGGGAATCCGCAACTACTGCAGACAGCGCGCCTTTGGCTACTTCGCTGACTTCAGCAACAATCGCTTGTTTGTCTTGAAGATTTAAAGCCATTAGCTTTGCTCCTGGATGTTTGCCGGAACTCATGTTCCGGAACTCACTTCACTCCCCCCAACGGAGAGAGCGTCTAAATACGGTGAGCAGAAACAAGCCAGAGTATCAGAAATAATCTTAGCGTTCTGTCACCGTCTACGCAGGGCATTAAGTTTCTTACGAAACACCTGCGGTCTTCGACGGAGGCCTGGATTAGGCCAGGCTCCAACGAACAAATCTTTTCTATCTGTCGCTATTCAATCTGTAGCGGCGTTGACTGCCTTGCCACAGCCTGAATATCTCGGATATACGTCTGCAATTAGCAGAATACGTGGGGGTAAGATTGTAGACAAAATCACCGCCCACGTAAAGGCGAATATTAGTTCGCCACAGTCGCAGTCAGACCGGACTGATCAACGGCAACGCCAGCACCCATGGTGGTGGAGATGCTAACTTTCTTGATGTACACGCCTTTTGCCTGAGTCGGTTTTGCTTTTTTCAGCGCAACCAGCAGAGCTTCCAGGTTTTCTTTCAGTTTGTCAGCGTCAAAATCCACTTTACCGATGGTGGTGTGAATGATGCCGTTTTTGTCGTTACGGTAACGAACCTGACCAGCTTTAGCATTCTTAACAGCTTCAGCAACGTTAGGAGTTACAGTACCAACTTTCGGGTTTGGCATCAGGCCGCGCGGACCCAGAACCTGACCCAGCTGGCCAACAACGCGCATTGCATCCGGGGAAGCAATAACAACGTCAAAGTTCATTTCGCCTTTCTTGATCTGTTCAGCCAGATCTTCCATACCTACCAGCTCAGCGCCTGCAGCTTTAGCAGCTTCAGCGTTTGCACCCTGGGTAAATACGGCTACGCGAACGGAACGGCCAGTACCGTGCGGCAGTACAGTTGCACCACGTACGTTCTGGTCAGATTTACGAGCATCGATGCCGAGGTTAACAGCAACGTCCACGCTTTCTACGAATTTAGCAGTGGCCAGCTCTTTCAGCAGAGCGATAGCTTCGTTGATGTCATACTGCTTAGTAGCATCAACTTTGTCACGGATCACGGACATGCGCTTGGTCAGTTTAGCCATTTCTTAGTCCTCCACTACCAGGCCCATGGAACGTGCAGTACCTTCAATGGAGCGAGTCATCGCTTCAATGTCGGAACCAGTCATGTCGGCAGCTTTGGTCTGCGCGATTTCCTGCAGCTGAGCGCGGGAAATTTTACCCACTTTGTCTTTGTTCGGCTTGCCGGAACCAGACTTGATACCAGCCGCTTTCTTCAGCAGAACTGCTGCCGGAGGCGTTTTGGTAACGAAAGTGAAAGAACGGTCAGCGTAAACGGTGATAACAACCGGGATTGGCAGACCTTTTTCCATGGAATCAGTTTTAGCGTTGAACGCTTTGCAGAATTCCATGATGTTCACGCCTTGTTGACCCAGTGCAGGACCTACCGGCGGACTCGGGTTAGCCATACCAGCTGCAACCTGCAGCTTGACATAGGCTTGGACTTTCTTAGCCATTCTAAATTCCTCTAGTTGGGTTATAACGCCTCAAGGAGGCTCCCCGTGATTAAATTCGTTTTACGGATAGGATCCATAAAAACAAAAGGCGCGAAATTGTATTCCAATCTCGCGCCTTGTGCAACGATTAAATCGTCGCTTTTTTGATCGGGGTGTTAGGCTTTTTCAACCTGAGCGAAGTCCAGTTCAACCGGAGTCGCACGACCGAAGATAGATACGGAAACTTTCAGACGAGACTTCTCGTAGTCCACTTCTTCAACCACGCCGTTAAAGTCAGCGAACGGACCGTCGCTAACGCGAACCATTTCACCTGGCTCAAACATCGTTTTCGGACGCGGCTTGTCGCCAACCTGCTGCAGACGGTTCATGATCGCATCAACTTCTTTGTCGCTGATCGGCGCCGGACGGTCAGATGTACCGCCGATAAAGCCCATCACACGCGGCACGCTGCGCACCAGGTGCCAGCTTGCGTCATTCATCACCATCTGGACCAATACATAGCCCGGGAAGAATTTACGTTCGCTCTTGCGACGCTGGCCGCCACGGATTTCGACCACTTCTTCGGTCGGCACCATGACTTCGCCAAACAGCTCTTCCATATTTTGTAACTTGATATATTCGCGCAGCGATGTAGCTACGCGGCCTTCAAAACCGGAAAACGCCTGAACGACGTACCAGCGCTTTTTAGGGGCTTCAGACATCTTAGAACCTCAGGCCAGTGATAAAGGATACCAGGCGAACCAGAATACCATCCAGTCCCCACAGGATCAGTGACATTACTGCGGTAACCGCAGCCACAATTAATGTGGTGTGCAATGTTTCCTGGCGAGTTGGCCAAATGACCTTACGGACTTCGGTTCTCGCTTCACGGGCAAAAGCAACGGTCGCTTTACCTTTTGTTGTCAACAGCGCGACACCACCCGCTGCGGCAATCAGAATCACTACGGCCAGCGCACGCAGCGGCAGCATCATGTCACGATAGAGGTAGTTGCCAACGATAGCTACAAGCAGCAATACAGCGACAACAACCCACTTCATCGCTTCCAGGCCGCGCCCGCTTCCTTGAGCTTCGGTATTCGCACTCATAAACCAACCTGTCAGAAGTATTCTACAAACATTTTCACCCCGCGTAAGCGAGGCGATCCAAACCGAAATGCTCTGGTGCGTTTCGGACTAAACGCCCTCTTCAGAGCCTGTCTCAGCAATGATTATGACAAATAAAATCACTGATGAGCCAGGTTCTGGTGTGAAAGCGTGCAAAAAGGGCATCAAATGATGCCCTTTTATTGCGCATTGCGTCAAATGTTATTCGGCAATTAGCTCATTACTTTGGCAACAACGCCCGCACCAACAGTACGGCCGCCTTCACGGATTGCGAAACGCAGACCGTCGTCCATCGCGATTGGGTGGATCAGGGTAACAACCATTTTGATGTTGTCGCCCGGCATTACCATCTCAACGCCTTCCGGCAGTTCGATGGTACCAGTCACGTCAGTAGTACGGAAGTAGAACTGCGGACGGTAGCCTTTGAAGAACGGAGTATGACGGCCGCCTTCGTCTTTGGACAGAATGTACACTTCAGATTCGAACTTGGTGTGCGGCTTGATAGAGCCCGGCTTAGCCAGTACCTGACCACGTTCGATTTCTTCACGTTTGATACCACGCAGCAGAACACCAACGTTCTCACCAGCACGGCCTTCGTCCAGCAGTTTGCGGAACATTTCAACGCCAGTACAGGTAGACTTAGCAGTCTCTTTGATACCAACGATTTCAACTTCTTCACCAACTTTGATGATACCGCGCTCTACACGACCGGTAACAACGGTACCACGACCGGAGATGGAGAATACGTCTTCGATAGGCAGCAGGAACGGCTTGTCAATCGCACGCTCTGGTTCCGGGATGTAAGAATCCAGGAAGCCAGCCAGTTCGATGATTTTCGCTTCCCACTCTGCTTCGCCTTCCAGCGCTTTCAGAGCAGAACCACGAACGATTGGAGTGTCGTCGCCCGGGAAATCGTACTGAGACAGAAGTTCACGAACTTCCATTTCTACCAGTTCCAGCAGCTCTTCGTCATCAACCATGTCGCATTTGTTCAGGAACACGATGATGTACGGAACGCCTACCTGACGACCCAGCAGGATGTGCTCACGAGTCTGCGGCATCGGGCCGTCAGTCGCAGCAACAACCAGGATCGCGCCGTCCATCTGCGCAGCACCGGTGATCATGTTTTTAACATAGTCGGCGTGGCCCGGGCAGTCTACGTGTGCGTAGTGGCGAGTCGGGGTGTCATATTCAACGTGAGAAGTGTTGATGGTGATACCACGAGCTTTTTCTTCCGGCGCGTTATCGATCTGGTCGAATGCACGAGCAGCACCGCCGTAGGTTTTAGCCAGTACGGTAGTGATTGCAGCGGTCAGCGTTGTTTTACCATGGTCAACGTGGCCGATAGTACCGACGTTAACGTGCGGTTTTGTACGTTCAAATTTTTCTTTAGACATCGATTGTCCCTCTAAGACACGGATAAATCGGTGATATCACCACATCAACCAGGCCATATGCCTGAGCTGTTGAATGCTTTTAAAAGTAAACAGAGAGAAACGGGAAGGAGAAGTGAAGTGGTGCTGATACCCAGAGTCGAACTGGGGACCTCACCCTTACCAAGGGTGCGCTCTACCAACTGAGCCATATCAGCACGTCTGGAGCGGGCAGCGGGAATCGAACCCGCATCATCAGCTTGGAAGGCTGAGGTAATAGCCATTATACGATGCCCGCATCCTGAAACTCGGCTACCCAGTTCTTTCTGTAATAAAAAAGAGATTTCTCTCTTTTTTATTCGAGCTGATTAATTTTTTAACCAACTCAGGCGGCGATAACGCTGCCAGAAAGTGGTGGTGGGGGAAGGATTCGAACCTTCGAAGTCTGTGACGGCAGATTTACAGTCTGCTCCCTTTGGCCGCTCGGGAACCCCACCGGACTTGATGGTGCCGACTACCGGAATCGAACTGGTGACCTACTGATTACAAGTCAGTTGCTCTACCTACTGAGCTAAGTCGGCATCAAGTAGCGCGCATTTTATGGAGACATGCGCACTCATGCAACTAAAAAATTGCATAAAATGTTCTATCGCTCACATTTTGCGCTATACGACCGATAAATAATCTATTTCTTCTTCGAATTGAACAAATTTCCAACGTCAGCCGCGCTCCCAGAAGGCATTTTGCTCCAGCATGCCGTTATCAATAGAGAGAAAGTGCATCTTTATACATCTGGAATAGCCGTCACATTGCGTTTCAGGGGACGATTTTTTCTTATTATTCCCTCCCATCTGGTGTTACCCTCCTGCCCATTGTCCAAATTAACTGAAATGTGCGTGCCATTGCGTACCGGGGATGATTTCGTTTTTTACCGCAGACCTGATATAGCAATGACAGCCAGACCATGCGTATGAGTATAAAAGAGCAAGCGTTAACGTCGCCTTACCTACAGTTTGATCGCAACCAGTGGGCTGCGCTTCGTGATTCCGTGCCGATGACTCTGACCGAGGAAGAGATTGCTCGTCTGAAAGGCATTAACGAAGACTTATCGCTGGAAGAAGTTGCTGAGATTTATTTACCATTATCGCGTTTGCTAAATTTTTACATCAGTTCGAACCTGCGGCGTCAGGCTGTGCTGGAGCAATTTTTAGGCACCAACGGCGAGCGTATTCCTTATATTATTAGCATTGCTGGCAGCGTCGCCGTCGGCAAAAGTACGACTGCACGTGTGTTGCAAGCGTTACTGAGTCGCTGGCCCGAGCATCGTAAGGTTGAGCTGATCACTACTGACGGTTTTCTTCATCCTAACCAGGTGTTGAAAGATCGTGGGCTCATGAAGAAGAAAGGCTTTCCTCAGTCCTATGATATGCACCGTCTGGTTAAATTCGTTTCCGATCTAAAGTCTGGCGTCCCCAACGTTACGGCACCGGTCTATTCTCATCTGATTTATGATGTGATCCCTGATGGCGACAAAACCGTTGCCCAGCCCGACATATTAATCCTCGAAGGGCTCAATGTATTACAAAGCGGGATGGACTATCCTCACGATCCACATCATGTATTTGTTTCTGACTTTGTCGACTTTTCTATTTATGTGGATGCGCCAGAAGAATTACTCCAGACGTGGTATATCAACCGCTTCCTGAAATTCCGCGAAGGGGCATTTACCAACCCAGACTCTTATTTCCATAACTATGCGAAATTGTCGGAAGACGAGGCAATCAACACGGCCACATCGCTGTGGAAAGAAATCAACTGGTTGAATTTAAAACAGAATATTTTACCAACGCGTGAGCGAGCCAGCTTAATCATGACGAAAAGCGCTAATCATGCCGTTGAGCAAGTCAGATTACGAAAATAAAAAAATAAAGGGGAGCCATAGCTCCCCTTCTTATTATTCAGCGCTTCTAAGCGATATTTCCCCACCCATCCAGGGTTTTATCACGCCATTTTGTTCGAGTAGCAATGCACCTTGCGCATCTATTCCACGAGATACGCCAAATATTTCTTTATCACCAATAATGAGTTTAACAGGGCGGTCGATAAAGTTATCCAGCGCCCTCCAGCGGGACAAATACGGCGCCAGGCCCTCATGCTCAAACAGTACCAGGGCAGCGCGCAGCTCGCGGATAAGTCGGGCAGCCAGAGTATTGCGGTCAATGGTAATACCCGCTTCCTGCAGATTAATCCAGCCTTGATTAACCACATTCTCCTCAACCCGACGCATGGACATGTTTATACCCGCCCCAATAACAATCTGTGCGGCATCGCCCGTTTTTCCGGTGAGTTCAACCAGGATCCCTGCCAGTTTACGGTCGAGCAAATAGAGGTCGTTGGGCCATTTAACACGCACTTTATCCGCGCCCAGATCGCGTAAAACCTCAGCCATGACAATACCAATCACCAAGCTCAGGCCAATCGCGGCTGCCGGTCCTTGTTCCAGTCGCCAGAACATTGAAAGGTACAGATTGGCGCCAAAGGGAGAGAACCATTTACGTCCACGACGACCACGACCGGCCTGCTGATACTCAGCTACGCAGGCATCCCCTGACTCCAGTTGACCAATTCGATCCATAAGGTACTGATTGGTTGAGTCGATAACCGGCAGGACCGTTATATTCCCGCCATCCAGCTGAGAATAAATAAGTGATGAATCTAATAGCTGGATAGGTTCAGGTAAGCTGTATCCTTTACCAGGGACAGTAAATACATCAACACCCCAGTCACGTAGCGTCTGGACATGTTTATTGATTGCCGCACGGCTCATTCCCAGCTTTTCACCGAGTTGCTCACCAGAGTGAAATTCGCCATCGGCTAATAATGAAATAAGCGTCAGGGGGACGGTATTATCCTTCATGCAACGATCTCCACGGCATTCACTTCACCCAGTGGGCCAATAAACCGGACTTCCGGTTCAAGCCAGACATTGAATTTCTCACCGACTTTTTGGCGTACGTGATGCGCCAGTTGCACCACATCCTGACTCGTAGCATGGCCTGCATTGATCAGCACCAGTGCCTGCTGCTGATGTACCGCTGCGCCGCCAATGCGCATGCCTTTTAGCTGACATTGATCGATAAGCCAGCCAGCAGCCAGTTTCACAGAGCCATCAGCCTGCGGGTAATGAGGTGCAGTCGGGAATTTCGCCAGGAGCTCCTGCGCAATATCCGCGGTGACAACCGGGTTTTTAAAGAAACTCCCCGCATTCCCGTTTACTTTTGGATCGGGCAGTTTTGTGGTGCGCATATGGCAAACAGAATCAAAAACCTGCCGAGGCGTTACCGTGGCAGGATCAAGACGCGTCAGGTCACCGTATGTGAGAACGGGTTGCCACTGTTTAGGTAAGCGCAGACCAACAGCTACAATCGCAAAACGATCCTGATACTCATGTTTGAAGATACTGTCACGGTAACCAAATCGGCATTCTGCGGCGCTAACGCGCAGATGTTTGCCGGTCGAAAGCTCTACGCAGTCCACGTATTCACAGACGCGCCGCAGTTCTACGCCATAGGCACCAATATTCTGGATCGGCGATGAACCCACGCAGCCGGGGATCAGCGCCAGATTTTCCAGTCCGGGCATGCTTTGCTGCAGCGTATGCTCTACCAGATGATGCCAGTTTTCACCAGCGCCTACGTGCAAATGCCACGCATCAGGTTGTTCTGTAATCGCTATTCCCTTGATACGGTTGACGATCACCGTTCCATGGAAGGCATCAAGAAACAGGACGTTACTCCCTTCGCCCAGGATTAGCACTGGATGATGTGATGCATTGGCTGATTGCCAGGCATTTAGTAGTTGTTGCTCATTTTCGGCACAGACAAGCACATTAGCTTGTTGATCGATACCGAAGGTGTTCCAGGCTTTAAGGGAGTGATTCATAGACGCTTTCCTGATGCAAAATCGCACTTAGTTTACCGTATATGCAGCGGGATGGCTTGTGTTATGGAAGCTTAGGATGTTGCTTTGCAACCGATGAGGCTGCAATCACAGTAAGAATAAGGTTTACAGGCACTGTATCCGGTAATAACAGACGCTGGCCGGATAAGGCGGCACGCCGCATCCGGCAGTTTTCACTCCCTTCAGACGCAAAAAAGCCCATCCGGCAGGATGGGCTTCTTCACTTATTTGATGCCTGGCAGTTCCCTACTCTCGCATGGGGAGACCCCACACTACCATCGGCGCTACGGCGTTTCACTTCTGAGTTCGGCATGGGGTCAGGTGGGACCACCGCGCTACAGCCGCCAGGCAAATTCTGTTTATCAACACGCTTTTCGCATGTCGATGTAATCTGTAATCAAGCTGAATTTCGATGTCTCTTTCGCCAAAACACCTTCGGCGTTGTAAGGTTAAGCCTCACGGTTCATTAGTATCGGTTAGCTCAACGTATCGCTACGCTTACACACCCGACCTATCAACGTCGTCGTCTTCAACGTTCCTTCAGGACCCTTAAAGGGTCAGGGAGAACTCATCTCGGGGCAAGTTTCGTGCTTAGATGCTTTCAGCACTTATCTCTTCCGCATTTAGCTACCGGGCAATGCCATTGGCATGACAACCCGAACACCAGTGATGCGTCCACTCCGGTCCTCTCGTACTAGGAGCAGCCCCCCTCAATTCTCCAGCGCCCACGGCAGATAGGGACCGAACTGTCTCACGACGTTCTAAACCCAGCTCGCGTACCACTTTAAATGGCGAACAGCCATACCCTTGGGACCTACTTCAGCCCCAGGATGTGATGAGCCGACATCGAGGTGCCAAACACCGCCGTCGATATGAACTCTTGGGCGGTATCAGCCTGTTATCCCCGGAGTACCTTTTATCCGTTGAGCGATGGCCCTTCCATTCAGAACCACCGGATCACTAAGACCTGCTTTCGCACCTGCTCGAGCCGTCACTCTCGCAGTCAAGCTAGCTTATGCCTTTGCACTAACCTCCTGATGTCCGACCAGGATTAGCTAACCTTCGTGCTCCTCCGTTACTCTTTAGGAGGAGACCGCCCCAGTCAAACTACCCACCAGACACTGTCCGCAACCCGGATCACGGGTCTACGTTAGAACACCAGCCATTAAAGGGTGGTATTTCAAGGTTGGCTCCATGCAGACTGGCGTCCACACTTCAAAGCCTCCCACCTATCCTACACATCAAGGACCAGTGTTCAGTGTCAAGCTATAGTAAAGGTTCACGGGGTCTTTCCGTCTTGCCGCGGGTACACTGCATCTTCACAGCGAGTTCAATTTCACTGAGTCTCGGGTGGAGACAGCCTGGCCATCATTACGCCATTCGTGCAGGTCGGAACTTACCCGACAAGGAATTTCGCTACCTTAGGACCGTTATAGTTACGGCCGCCGTTTACCGGGGCTTCGATCAAGAGCTTCTCCTTACGGATAACCCCATCAATTAACCTTCCGGCACCGGGCAGGCGTCACACCGTATACGTCCACTTTCGTGTTTGCACAGTGCTGTGTTTTTAATAAACAGTTGCAGCCAGCTGGTATCTTCGACTGATTTCAGCTCCATGAGTAAATCACTTCACCTACATATCAGCGTGCCTTCTCCCGAAGTTACGGCACCATTTTGCCTAGTTCCTTCACCCGAGTTCTCTCAAGCGCCTTGGTATTCTCTACCTGACCACCTGTGTCGGTTTGGGGTACGATTTCGTGTTACCTGATGCTTAGAGGCTTTTCCTGGAAGCAGGGCATTTGTTACTTCAGCACCGTAGTGCCTCGTCATCACACCTCAGCGTTAACAAGACTCCGGATTTACCTGGAATCTCCGCCTACATGCTTAAACCGGGACAACCGTCGCCCGGCTAACATAGCCTT
Source organism: Citrobacter sp. RHBSTW-01044 (assembly GCF_013781945.1). Taxonomy (NCBI): domain Bacteria; kingdom Pseudomonadati; phylum Pseudomonadota; class Gammaproteobacteria; order Enterobacterales; family Enterobacteriaceae; genus Citrobacter; species Citrobacter sp. RHBSTW-01044. The sequence continues at coordinate 4,654,364 of NZ_CP056180.1, forward strand.
CTCCGTCCCCCCTTCGCAGTAACACCAAGTACAGGAATATTAACCTGTTTCCCATCGACTACGCCTTTCGGCCTCGCCTTAGGGGTCGACTCACCCTGCCCCGATTAACGTTGGACAGGAACCCTTGGTCTTCCGGCGTGCGGGTTTTTCACCCGCATTATCGTTACTTATGTCAGCATTCGCACTTCTGATACCTCCAGCATGCCTCACAGCACACCTTCAACGGCTTACAGAACGCTCCCCTACCCAACAACACATAGTGTCGCTGCCGCAGCTTCGGTGCATGGTTTAGCCCCGTTACATCTTCCGCGCAGGCCGACTCGACCAGTGAGCTATTACGCTTTCTTTAAATGATGGCTGCTTCTAAGCCAACATCCTGGCTGTCTGTGCCTTCCCACATCGTTTCCCACTTAACCATGACTTTGGGACCTTAGCTGGCGGTCTGGGTTGTTTCCCTCTTCACGACGGACGTTAGCACCCGCCGTGTGTCTCCCGTGATAACATTCTTCGGTATTCGCAGTTTGCATCGGGTTGGTAAGTCGGGATGACCCCCTAGCCGAAACAGTGCTCTACCCCCGAAGATGAATTCACGAGGCGCTACCTAAATAGCTTTCGGGGAGAACCAGCTATCTCCCGGTTTGATTGGCCTTTCACCCCCAGCCACAAGTCATCCGCTAATTTTTCAACATTAGTCGGTTCGGTCCTCCAGTTAGTGTTACCCAACCTTCAACCTGCCCATGGCTAGATCACCGGGTTTCGGGTCTATACCCTGCAACTTAACGCCCAGTTAAGACTCGGTTTCCCTTCGGCTCCCCTATTCGGTTAACCTTGCTACAGAATATAAGTCGCTGACCCATTATACAAAAGGTACGCAGTCACCCCATAAAGAGGCTCCCACTGCTTGTACGTACACGGTTTCAGGTTCTTTTTCACTCCCCTCGCCGGGGTTCTTTTCGCCTTTCCCTCACGGTACTGGTTCACTATCGGTCAGTCAGGAGTATTTAGCCTTGGAGGATGGTCCCCCCATATTCAGACAGGATACCACGTGTCCCGCCCTACTCTTCGAGTTCACAACACATGCACTTTTGTGTACGGGACTATCACCCTGTACCGTCGGACTTTCCAGACCGTTCCACTACCACACATGCTGATTCAGACTCTGGGCTGCTCCCCGTTCGCTCGCCGCTACTGGGGGAATCTCGGTTGATTTCTTTTCCTCGGGGTACTTAGATGTTTCAGTTCCCCCGGTTCGCTTCATTACGCTATGTATTCACGTAATGATAGTGTGACGAATCACACTGGGTTTCCCCATTCGGAAATCGCCGGTTATAACGGTTCATATCACCTTACCGACGCTTATCGCAGATTAGCACGTCCTTCATCGCCTCTGACTGCCAGGGCATCCACCGTGTACGCTTAGTCGCTTAACCTCACAACCCGAAGATGTTTCGTAAAACACTTCAGTGTTGCGAAAATTTGAGAGACTCGAACACACCGCTTTTCATTTCTTGTTTACGGAGAAATGAAACAGTGTGTCGTTTCAATTTTCAGCTTGATCCAGATTTTTAAAGAGCAAAACTTCGCAGTGAACCTTTTCAGGTACACTCTGAAGTTTTCTTGTTTTTTTGCAGTAAGGGATGGTGGAGCTATGCGGGATCGAACCGCAGACCTCCTGCGTGCAAGGCAGGCGCTCTCCCAGCTGAGCTATAACCCCATCGTAAATGCTAATCTCTGTACCCTAATTCGTTTCCGGGCAAGGCGCGGTGGTGCGAAGCATACTGAAGTATGCGAGCATCGCCGTAACACAGCACGGAGGCGAATTTGGTAGGCCTGAGTGGACTTGAACCACCGACCTCACCCTTATCAGGGGTGCGCTCTAACCACCTGAGCTACAAGCCTGCAGAGATTTTCTTACTGCTAATTTTCATCAGACAATCTGTGTGAGCACTACAAAGAACGTTTCTTTAAGGTAAGGAGGTGATCCAACCGCAGGTTCCCCTACGGTTACCTTGTTACGACTTCACCCCAGTCATGAATCACAAAGTGGTAAGCGCCCTCCCGAAGGTTAAGCTACCTACTTCTTTTGCAACCCACTCCCATGGTGTGACGGGCGGTGTGTACAAGGCCCGGGAACGTATTCACCGTGGCATTCTGATCCACGATTACTAGCGATTCCGACTTCATGGAGTCGAGTTGCAGACTCCAATCCGGACTACGACATACTTTATGAGGTCCGCTTGCTCTCGCGAGGTCGCTTCTCTTTGTATATGCCATTGTAGCACGTGTGTAGCCCTACTCGTAAGGGCCATGATGACTTGACGTCATCCCCACCTTCCTCCAGTTTATCACTGGCAGTCTCCTTTGAGTTCCCGGCCGAACCGCTGGCAACAAAGGATAAGGGTTGCGCTCGTTGCGGGACTTAACCCAACATTTCACAACACGAGCTGACGACAGCCATGCAGCACCTGTCTCAGAGTTCCCGAAGGCACCAAAGCATCTCTGCTAAGTTCTCTGGATGTCAAGAGTAGGTAAGGTTCTTCGCGTTGCATCGAATTAAACCACATGCTCCACCGCTTGTGCGGGCCCCCGTCAATTCATTTGAGTTTTAACCTTGCGGCCGTACTCCCCAGGCGGTCGACTTAACGCGTTAGCTCCGGAAGCCACGCCTCAAGGGCACAACCTCCAAGTCGACATCGTTTACGGCGTGGACTACCAGGGTATCTAATCCTGTTTGCTCCCCACGCTTTCGCACCTGAGCGTCAGTCTTTGTCCAGGGGGCCGCCTTCGCCACCGGTATTCCTCCAGATCTCTACGCATTTCACCGCTACACCTGGAATTCTACCCCCCTCTACAAGACTCTAGCCTGCCAGTTTCGGATGCAGTTCCCAGGTTGAGCCCGGGGATTTCACATCCGACTTGACAGACCGCCTGCGTGCGCTTTACGCCCAGTAATTCCGATTAACGCTTGCACCCTCCGTATTACCGCGGCTGCTGGCACGGAGTTAGCCGGTGCTTCTTCTGCGAGTAACGTCAATTGCTGCGGTTATTAACCACAACACCTTCCTCCTCGCTGAAAGTACTTTACAACCCGAAGGCCTTCTTCATACACGCGGCATGGCTGCATCAGGCTTGCGCCCATTGTGCAATATTCCCCACTGCTGCCTCCCGTAGGAGTCTGGACCGTGTCTCAGTTCCAGTGTGGCTGGTCATCCTCTCAGACCAGCTAGGGATCGTCGCCTAGGTGAGCCGTTACCCCACCTACTAGCTAATCCCATCTGGGCACATCCGATGGCAAGAGGCCCGAAGGTCCCCCTCTTTGGTCTTGCGACGTTATGCGGTATTAGCTACCGTTTCCAGTAGTTATCCCCCTCCATCGGGCAGTTTCCCAGACATTACTCACCCGTCCGCCACTCGTCACCCAAGGAGCAAGCTCCTCTGTGCTACCGTTCGACTTGCATGTGTTAGGCCTGCCGCCAGCGTTCAATCTGAGCCATGATCAAACTCTTCAATTTAAGTTTGATGCTCGTGAATTAAACTTCGTAATGAATTACGTGTTCACTCAGAGACTTGGTATTCATTTTTCGTCTTGCGACGTTAAGAATCCGTATCTTCAAGTGCCCACACAGATTGTCTGATAAATTGTTAAAGAGCAGGTGCGACGCGCTTTAGCGCTCTGTCGCGAGGTCCCGTATATTACGTTTTCCTCATTCAGAGTCAAGCATTTATTTTTGCTTTTCTCTGCGAGATTCTCAGTGGAACCCCGCTGACCCGGCGGTTTGTAATCCGTTGTTCCGTGTCAGTGGAGGCGCATTATAGGGAGTTATTTCAGGCTGACAAGGAGAAATTTAAAATAATCTTCCGAGTGCTTATTTTTCCACCAAAACAGTCTAAACAGCCAGTTTTTCGAGCGTCTTAAAGCCATAACGCTGCAGCACGGGCAATAATTGTTCGGCTTCTGCCGTCATTGCCATGCAGAATGCGACATTCTCATCAGTTGATTTCGCGTCTGGCGCTTCATGTTCTAATAACCAGGCCGTACGACGCGCAATCGCGGCACCAGAATCCACCAGCCGCGTCCCCTCAGGCAGGACCTGTAAAAGTTCTTCCCGTAATAGAGGGAAATGGGTGCATCCGAGCACCACCGTGTCAGGTGGTTCCGACATCCGCAGCCAAGGGCGCAGGACACGACGCAGTTCTTCCAGAGAAACGGTTTCACCGTGCAGCTTCGCTTCCGCCAGTTCCACCAGTTCAGCGGAACCCAGCATCGCTATCTGACATTCGTTAGCAAACCGTGCAATCAACTCATGGGTATATGAACGCTTCACCGTTGCACGCGTAGCCAGCAGTCCCACCACACCATTCGCCGTGAGTCGCGCCGCCGGTTTAATAGCAGGCACCACGCCCACAACCGGAAAGGCAAATTTCTCACGTAATGCAGGGAGCGATACCGTGCTTGCTGTATTACACGCGATGACCGCAAGAGAGAGGGGATAGCGCTGCTGGACCGCAGTCACAATCTCAACAACACGTTCGACGATAAACTCCTCGCTCTTCTCTCCATAAGGAAAGGCGACGTTGTCGAAAGCGTATATATAGTGGAGATCCGGCAGAAGACGCCGGATCTCGTCATAGACCGACAACCCACCGACGCCGGAATCAAACACCAGCACGGTGGGACGCGGATCAGAAAGTGTAGCTGCCAGACAAGGTGTATTCCCGTCCTGCAGTTGCGTAGCCATAAACTGTCTCGTAATCTTTATCGAACAGGTTGGCGATTTTACCACGAACTGTCAGCTGTGAGGTGATTGGATATGACACGCCAAGATCCCACAGGCTAACCCCACCCATTTTTACCGGCTGGTAGGTTACGTAGTCAGTGTCATAACGCGTTCCCAGGTAATGATACGTCAGGCCCCAGTCAAAATCATAAACCTGCCAGTCGAGCTGGTACTTCACCTGGTTCTTAGAACGCCGTGCGAGCGGCTTGTCCGTAATCGCATTGCGCGAATCGACATAATCGTAGCTCAGCGTATGTGCCAACGGCCCGGTATCAAAGTTTGCGGTCGCTTCCACACCTTTAATACGAACTTTACCTTCGTTAAAGTATTTCTCGGTATGCGGGTCGTAATCGATCATGTCGTCAATATCATTACGATATCCGGATACACGCCAGTTCACGCCCGCCGTTAAGCCTTCAAACGCCCCTTCCCATTGCTTACTTTGCTCAGGATCCAGGTTCGAATTACCGTAATAACCATGCAACTGTCCGAGATTAGGCGCTTTGTAAGATGTACCGTAGGACGCAATAAAACGATAGCCTTCAAAAAACTCCCATCCGGCACTGGTTTGCCATGTGCCATGACGACCAAATTCGGAGTTATCATCACTGCGCGCCGCACCTTCAAAGGTAAAGTCGCCCAGTTGCTGCAACCCGGTCAGGTAGAGACCCGTATTACGCTGATCGTAACCGTCCGTGACATACCCGGTGCCAGGCGTCGTGGTTTGCTTTTGCCAGTCAACGCCTGCGCCTACGTTACCGTGACCAAGCACCATACTGTTGGACCACTGAACATTATATTGCTTCATATCATCCAGTGTGGCCGAGGAGTCATAGCGGCCATAATCCGGATCATAGTTGTAATCTTTACTATGGCTATAGCTGGAAACCAGTTGTGACTGGATAAGTTCGCCATTAAAGCGCAGCCCGGCATCCCAGCTTTGGCTATAGAGCTGACGGGTATCCACTAACGGCGTCCCAGGATAATAATACGCGTCATAATCTGTTCGGTTATCATAGCCGTAGCCGCGAACAAACCCGCTCCATGTATCGGAAAAGTTATGTTCCAGCGCGCCATACAGCGTCTTACTTAAGAAACCGTCTTTGTCGGGCTGAGCCTGAGAGCCAGTGCTACCGTATGCGACAACATCAAAACCTTTGGTATAGGCATAATCGCCCATTAGTGTGACGCGCGTATTTTCGCCAAGCTGTTGTTGGGTTGAGACATCGTAATTCTGATACCCATTGCTCCCCACACCGGCAGTGAGTTCCGTCCCCGGCTTTTCACGCGTAGTAATGATATTCACCACACCGCCAATCGCATCAGAACCATAAACCGCCGAACGCGGCCCACGAATGTATTCGATACGTTGCACTAACGAGACGGGGAACTGGCTAAGATCGGCTGCGCCGCTAACCCCTGCCAGGTTCAGACGCACGCCGTCAATCAACACCAGCACATGGCTGGCGTTGGTACCGCGAATAGAAATAGACGAATTTTGTCCCATACCACCGTATTGGGCGATATCCACGCCCGGCAGGCGACGAAGCACATCATTGACGGAAGTGGATTGCCAGCGATCGATATCCTGACGCGTAACAACGGTGATAGGGGCAAGTACAGCGCTACGAGGCTGCTGAAAACGGTTGGCAGTGACGACGAGAGTATCTGGGCTAGTGTCCTGCGCCCAACCCGAAAATGCTGTGACGGACAGTGCCGTGCACAGCAACGATTTTTTAATCATTGTAAAGCATCCACAATATAAGAAGGATGCCGCAGGTCCCACCGATAGTACGCGATGATGAAAACCAGATGCGACGTTAGCCGGCAGGTCTTCGGGCTTGGAGGCAACTTAAAGAGATGATGACTTCCCACGGCAAGCCGCAGTGTCTGCACCAGGTGCGCTCATCTCCTACCTTCCTTACCGCTGCGCGTCAGCTCCAGATTCACACTGGATTCCCTTTTAACTCACAGGACCGGAAAACGGATGCTACAGTTTGTTACAACCTGGTGTCCAGACCGTGCATCACAATATCGGAAATCATCAATGACTGGACATCTGTTGAGCAATCCCTACAATCCCCGCGTACTTTTATTTTTCAGGACGCATCATGACCCCCGAACACCTTCCGACAGAACAGTACGACGCCCAGTTAGCTGAAAAAGTAGTGCGTCTGCAGAGCTTAATGACGCCATTTTATGCACAGGCTCCGGAAGTGTTTCGCTCGCCGGTCAGCCACTACCGTATGCGCGCGGAATTTCGTCTGTGGCATGACGGGGATGATCTGTACCACATCATGTTCGACAGCCAGACCAAAAGCCGTATCCGCGTCGACAGTTTCCCGGCGGCCAGCGAGCTTATCAACACGCTGATGACGGCAATGATCGACGGTGTTCGCAACAACCACGTCCTGCGCCACAAACTGTTCCAGATTGATTACCTCACTACCCTGAGCGATCAGGCGGTGGTATCGATGCTGTACCATAAAAAGCTGGATGATGAATGGCGTCAGGAAGCTGAAGCGCTGCGGGATGCGTTACGGGCGCAAAACCTGAACGTGCATCTGATTGGCCGGGCAACCAAAACCAAAATCGAGCTGGACCAGGATTACATTGACGAACGCTTGCCGGTTGCGGGTAAAGAGATTATCTACCGCCAGGTTGAGAACAGCTTCACCCAGCCGAATGCCGCCATGAATATTCAGATGCTGGAATGGGCGATTGATGTCACCAGGGGATCAAAAGGCGACCTGCTTGAGCTGTACTGCGGCAATGGCAATTTCTCGTTAGCCCTCGCACAAAACTTCAACCGCGTGCTGGCCACTGAAATCGCTAAACCGTCCGTGGCTGCTGCGCAATACAACATTGCGGCTAACCATATTGATAACGTACAAATTATCCGCATGGCGGCCGAAGAGTTTACTCAGGCGATGAACGGGGTTCGTGAGTTCAACCGTTTGCAGGGAATCGATCTGAAGAGTTACCAGTGTGAAACCATTTTCGTTGACCCACCGCGCAGCGGTCTGGACAGCGAAACAGAGAAAATGGTGCAGGCGTACCCGCGAATTCTGTACATCTCCTGTAACCCGGAGACATTGTGTAAGAACCTGGAAACGTTAAGCCAGACGCACAATGTTTCACGCCTGGCTCTGTTCGATCAGTTCCCGTATACGCACCATATGGAGTGCGGAGTATTACTGACCGCCAAGTAAATGATGTCCTGGCCGGGGGCGCTTCGCTTGCCCGGCCTACAAATATTACTCCACGATTTCCTGTCTACGGTTACGCACTTTAAAGCCGATCCAGAACACCAGAATCACCGACAGAACCGCCGGGAAGAAGTTTGAGCCAATATCCGGATATTCAGCGCGTACCACAGTGCTGTACAACAGAACGCCGAGAATAAAACAGGCGGCGGCCAGGCCCGGTAACCCCACAGGCATGGTGCGGTTTTGATAGCGTTGATGCAGACAATAAACCGTCAGCACCAGCGAAATAATTGGGAAAACTGAGAATGGCACAATGGAGCTAAACAGCGCCGCAAATGTGCCATTGATCGATAAGCCAGCAACCAGCGCCAGCAGCAGCGTACCTTTATCTTGACCTGACTGTTTCATTGCTCGTCCTTCTCGTTACTCGGAGTGATGCGTCATCTTCTCTTGTTCACGGCGGTACCAATAAAATGCGCCCTTCGCGATCATGCGCAGTTGCAATACCAGCCGTTCTTCCAGTTGTCGACGCTGCTCGGCGCCAACATCCAGTGCTTCTGCCCCGGCGCTGAACACAATGGTGACCATGGCTTCGGCCTGCGCTTCAGTAAACGCACGAGGCATATGGTTTTCGAGTTCGAGATAGTCCGCAAGTTCCGCAATGAAGTGCTGAATTTCACGAGCGACCGCTGCGCGAAACGCTGCGGAGGTTCCCGAACGCTCGCGCAATAATAAACGGAAGGCGTTGGGATTGTTGCCGATGAACTCCATAAATGTTGAGACCGAGGTGCGGATCACACTCCCGCCCTTCGCGATACGCTGACGCGCCTGACGCATCAACTGACGCAGCATCAAACCACTCTCATCCACCATCGTCAGGCCGAGTTCATCCACATCGCGGAAATGGCGATAAAACGAGGTTGGCGCAATGCCCGCTTCACGAGCGACTTCGCGTAAACTGAGGCTGGCAAAACTACGCTCAGCGCTGAGTTGACTAAATGCGGCTTCTACCAGCGAACGCCGGGTTTTTTCTTTTTGTTGCGCTCTAACGCCCATCACGATGTCTGAATCCTTCCACATACCTTGCTGGCACTATACCAGAGATTAGGCGGTTGGCATGGCTTTGTGAATGATTGTTTACGCGCAGTTTGTGCTTCGGGTTCGCAAAAAAGCACAACGATAATTGGGTTATCCCGACAACGATGTTACTATTCTGTTGCTTTTATGTATAAGAACAGGTAAGCCTGACCATGTCACATTCCTACGATTACGATGCAATAGTAATAGGTTCCGGTCCCGGCGGCGAAGGCGCTGCAATGGGTCTGGTTAAGCAAGGAGCGCGCGTCGCGGTGATTGAGCGCTATCATAACGTCGGCGGAGGCTGTACCCACTGGGGGACCATCCCGTCGAAAGCCCTCCGCCACGCCGTCAGCCGTATTATTGAATTCAATCAGAACCCACTTTACAGCGACCACTCCCGACTCCTTCGTTCTTCTTTCGCCGATATTCTCAACCACGCTGATAACGTTATTAATCAGCAAACGCGTATGCGGCAAGGATTTTACGAGCGCAACCACTGTGAAATTTTGCAGGGAAATGCCCGTTTTGTTGATGAACACACACTCGCCCTTGAATGCCACGACGGCACGGTGGAAACGCTGACCGCGGATAAGTTCATCATCGCCTGTGGTTCACGCCCCTATCATCCGGTGGATGTCGACTTTTCCCATCCCCGGGTTTATGACAGCGACTCTATCCTGAGCCTGCACCATGAACCCCGCCATGTTTTGATTTATGGCGCGGGAGTAATTGGCTGCGAATATGCGTCGATCTTCCGTGGAATGGACGTCAAAGTCGATTTAATCAACACCCGCGATCGTCTGCTTGCGTTCCTCGATCAAGAGATGTCCGACTCGCTCTCTTACCACTTCTGGAACAGCGGTGTGGTCATTCGCCACAACGAAGAGTACGAGAAGATTGAAGGTTGCGATGACGGCGTCATCATGCATCTGAAATCCGGTAAGAAACTGAAAGCCGACTGCCTGTTGTACGCCAATGGCCGTACCGGTAATACCGATTCGCTGGCGCTGGAAAATATTGGGCTGAAAACCGACAGCCGCGGGCAGTTGAAGGTCAACAGCATGTACCAGACGGCGCTGCCGCACGTGTATGCCGTAGGAGATGTGATCGGCTATCCGAGTCTGGCATCGGCGGCCTACGATCAGGGACGCATTGCCGCCCAGGCATTGGTAAAAGGCGAAGCTACCGCGCATCTGATCGAAGATATCCCGACCGGGATTTATACCATTCCGGAAATCAGCTCCGTCGGTAAAACCGAGCAGCAGCTCACGGCCATGAAAGTTCCATACGAGGTTGGCCGCGCCCAGTTTAAACATCTGGCACGTGCGCAAATCGTGGGTATGAGTGTCGGAACGCTGAAGATCCTGTTCCATCGCGAAACGAAAGAGATTCTGGGGATCCACTGCTTTGGGGAACGCGCGGCCGAAATTATTCACATCGGTCAGGCGATAATGGAGCAAAAAGGTGGTGGTAACACCATCGAATACTTCGTTAACACCACCTTTAACTACCCAACCATGGCGGAAGCCTATCGGGTAGCAGCGCTAAATGGCTTAAACCGCCTGTTTTAACGCACTGTCGAAATGGCCATCCATTGACCCACGGATGGCCTCTGCCAGCTGTTCATAACGGCTGCGCAGCGGCGAACCTGGACGATACACCAGGCCAATCGTACGGCGCGGTTCTGGCTTGATGCAGGGCAAATAGACAACGCCATCACGCTTACGCTCCGGCGGCACGGCCAGCGCGGGCAGTAAGGTAATACCGCTACCTGCCGCCACCATGTTACGCAGCGTTTCCAGACTGGTCGCCCGGAAATGGGTATCCTCATCAGCACCCGCTTCAAAGCAGAAGCCCATCGCCTGATCGCGCAGGCAGTGGCCATCCTCTAGCATCAGCAGTTTCTCACCCGCCAGATCGGACATCGGCACACAGTCGCGGTTTGCCCATGGGTGATCTTCATAGATCGCCAGCAGCATAGGCTCATCAAATAACGGTACTTCGATGAACGCCTCACTCTCTTTCACCAGCGCCAGAATGACGCAGTCGAGCTTACCGCTATCCAGTTGCGCCAACAGCTGATGCGTCTGCGCCTCATGGAGATACATTTCCAGTTTTGGGAAGGTCTGATGCAACATAGGAATAATATGCGGCAGCAGGTATGGCCCCACCGTTGGGATCAAACCAATATGCAGCGGTCCAGACATTGTCTCGCCTTGTTGGCTTGCCATCTCCTTGAGCACTTTGACCTCGCGCAGCACGGTGCGCGCCTGATCCACCAGCAGTAAACCTGCCTGAGTGAACAGTACTTTGCGACTCGTACGCTCCAGCAGCATGACGCCAAGCTCATCTTCCAGCTTGCGGATTTGCCCGCTCAGCGTTGGCTGACTAACGTGACAGGAGTCTGCCGCTCGTCGGAAGTGACGATGTTCGGCTAGCGCCACCAGGTATTCAAGATCACGAATATTCATTATTCATCCTCCATCGCCACGATAGTTCGTAGCGATAGGTAGAATAGCAACGAACGATTATCCCTATCAAGCTTTCTGTTTAATAATGCACCACAGAAACGGAACGGTACCCCTTTAACCCTTGAAGCTACTGTCCGTTTTGAGAGTTTCTCTCATACTCGAAATAACTAAAGCCAACGTGAACTTTTGCGGACCTTGAGTCCGCATTTTTTTTGCGCCCGGCGCGAATACATTCAAAAAAATATATACAAAATATAAATTACATATTCTCATCCGATTATTTAAATTAAAACCATATTAAATTAAAATAATCAAAAACATTTTGTATCATTTATATATTTGACGCCCTGTCAGGTTCATAAATAATAACCGCGCGATATTCAATATATGGCAAATCGCAAGAACACTCGTTTCTTCGCCACTCTAATTATTTAGAGTACATTCACCCATATTTTTCTAATATTTATCGAATGGAATCTTTTATGAAACTCAATACTATTTCGCGATATTTTCTCGCGGCAGGCCTGATGTCGTGCGCCGCAAACGCATTCGCTCTGGAAGCCTGGAGCGGTCAGGCAGGTGGAAACACCATTGAAGTTATTTTTGACAGTAAAGTTTATAGTAACCGCTGGTATGTAAATGCCGATAATTGCCCACAGGGCGCGTCAGCTGAAAACTGGGATAATCCGTGGAGTTATGTGCGCGATGCCACAAAAGCGGAAATCGATCAATATGGCAACCCAACCACTTGTGAATCCGGGAGCGCCACGCCTGTTGCCCACGACGCATTCAGCGCCGAAAAAGATTATGCCAAAGATGATATTGTCGCTTATCAGGATGTGACATATGAAGCGTCCAGGCCCATTCCGGCTTATTCCTTCACCCCAGGTGCCGACAATCCGTGGAAACTCTATACGCCAGTACCCGACTGGCGTTCCAGCCAGGTTTACAACAAAGGGGACGAGGTCAAAGTTGACGGCCAGTCTTATGAAGCACTGTACTATACCGTTGGCGAAAACCCTTCTATTGCAGGTAACCAGAACCCGACCGGCACCAATGGCCGTCCGTGGAAACCGTTAGGCCCAACGGTCGAATTCACCCAGGAACAATTTAAGAATGCCCCACAGATCAATTCCATTGCGTTTTACGAACCCGGCAAACTGGCGGTGTACAAAGGAACGCCTTTTGTCGCTCAGACGAAAGTCAAAGGCGTTATGCCGTATGATAAAAACCCATGGGCAATTTATACCAACTGGACTGGCACCAAAGAGCGCGTAGGGACGCCGAAGAATCCGTGGCCTGCCCACGTTTATGCACCATACGTCGACTTTAGCCTGAACAGCATTCCGGATCTGGCGAAACTGGCGAAAGAGCAAAACATTACCCACTTCACCATGGCGTTTGTCGTCGCGAAAAGTGGCGAGCAGTGCATCCCAACCTGGGGTACGGCCTATAATCTGCAGGATTACTCACAGTACAGTAAAATAAAAGCGCTGCGTGAAGCCGGTGGCGATGTGATGGTTTCCATTGGCGGAGCGAATAACTCCCCGCTGGCGGCTGCCTGTAAGAATGTGAAAGATCTGCAAAAACTCTACTACGACATTGTTGATAACCTGAACCTGAACGTGCTGGATTTTGACATCGAAGGCACATGGGTGGCCGATCAGGATTCCATCGATCGCCGCAACCAGGCAGTAAAAGAGGTTCAGGCTCAGTGGAAAGAGGAAGGTCGCAAAGTCGGTATCTGGTACACCCTGCCGATTCTGCCGACCGGTCTGACGGCTGAAGGTCTGTATGTGCTGGAAAATGCGCGCCATGTCGGCGTTGAGCTGGCTGGTATTAACGTAATGACCATGGACTACGGTAATGCCGTCTGCCAGTCAGACGGTACCGAAGGGCAGAACATCCACGGTAAATGCGCCACGTCCGCCATCGACAACATGTTCACCCAGTTGAAGAAAATCTGGCCAGAGAAATCTGACAAAGAGATCAACGCCATGATGGGCACCACCCCGATGATCGGTTACAACGATGTACAGGGCGAAGTGTTCTATCTGTCCGATGCGAAACTGGTGATGGACGACGCGAAAAAACGCAACCTCGGCATGATTGGCGCGTGGTCGATGACGCGCGATCAGCCGGGCGTGGCGAAGCAGGTCAGCCCGGAGCACAGCGGCATGACCGCACAGCAGGCACCGATGTACGCATACAGCCAGGTATTTGCGCCGTTTACGCATGACAATTCCGCAGATGAAGCGTCTACCGATCTTGCCGGTGATGTGAAAGCGGTTTATATCGATGTTTTTGATGGTCAGCAGCGCATCAATGTAAATTTCGATACCAGCAAGCTGAGCGGCAGTAACAGTTACTCGGTAGATGTGGATGGTAAATATGCCTTCTCTACCTCCGGCAACAGTGTCTACTACAGCTACCGTTCTAACTACGGTACGCAAAGCACGGTACGGACCGGTGGCATGTCCTACATGTTAGCGCCAGGAAAAGTGATCACCGTTAAACGTACCAATCCGAATCCTGAAATCCTGGCACAGCTCACTGTGACGAGGGATATGCAGGAAGGTAACAATCCGGTCAAGGATGCCGGTGAAGTGAAATCGTTGACGGTTAAAAAAATCAACGGCGTACCGAATGTGGTTGTTGATTTTGACGCCAAAGCGCTGGGCTGGAAAGCAGCGAACGGTTCTGCGTGGGTCGTGAAAGTGATGGGTGACGCGAAAAACGGTAACTACATCTTCAGTTGTGACAACGGTAACTGCTATTACAGCTCTGTCAAAACAGCGGGAGATATCACCACGGTAACGTCTGGTGAAAGAGACATCTCCGAAGGTGAAACCATTGTCGTTGAACGTGTTACACCGAATCCGGCAACCGTCGCCAAACTGGTTGTTACGAAAGATATGCTGAAATAATCCTTTTCGCATAAAGTCAGAACCCCGTCAGCTCACAGCGACGGGGTTCTTTTTTTTTACACCAGCCGCGCCTTCGCGTAGTCGATCGCCTGCGCCACCTGCTGTGGCGACACGCCGCCTTTCGCCGCACGTTTATCCAGGCACGATTGCAACGAGAGGATCGGATAAACGTCATCGCCAATCACCTGACTGAACTTTTGTAAGTCAGCAAGCGACAGCGCTTCCAGCGGTTTGCCCTGACGAATCGCCTCGACCACCGTCTCACCCACAATATGGTGTGCTTCGCGGAACGGGACGCCTTTTGCTACCAGATAATCCGCCAACTCGGTGGCGTTAGCATAACCCTGCTGCGCCGCTTCCTGACAACGCGGACGTTTCACCTGAATGCCATCCAGCACCAGCGCAGCCATATGCAGACAGTCCAGCCAAGTGTCGAGCGCATCGAACAGCCCTTCTTTGTCTTCCTGCATATCTTTATTGTATGCCAACGGGAGACCTTTTAAGGTCATCATCATGCCGGTCAGCGCACCCTGCACGCGACCGCATTTGCCACGGATCAGCTCCAGCGCATCCGGGTTTTTCTTCTGCGGCATCAGAGATGAACCCGAAGTTACACGATCGGACAGCTCGACAAAGCCCGCTTCGCCGGTATTAAAGAAAATCAGGTCTTCAGCAAAACGCGACAGGTGCACCATGCCAATAGAGGCGTTGGAGAGTAACTCCAACACGTGGTCACGGTCAGAAACACTGTCCAGACTGTTACGCGTCGCCGAGGCAAAGCCCAGCCAACCGGCCAACTGCTCGCGATCGATTTCATACGCCGTACCCGCCAGCGCGCCGCAACCCAGTGGACTGACGTCCAGACGCTTGAGCGAATCCTGCAGACGGCTCTCGTCACGCGCCAACATTTCGACATAGGCCAGACACCAATGAGCAAACGTCACCGGCTGCGCACGTTGCAGGTGGGTGTAACCCGGCATAACGGCGTCCTGGTTATTCTCTGCCGTCACCACCAGCGCACTTTGCAGCTGACGGTTGGCCGACAGTAATTCAATAACCGTGTCTTTACACCACAGTTTAAGATCGGTCGCGACCTGGTCATTACGGCTACGTCCGGTATGCAGTTTTTTACCAAGCTGGCCGACTTTATCAATCAGCTTACCTTCCACCCAGCTATGAATATCTTCGGCATCGCTTTGCAGGATCTGCTGCGGATTAACGCGAACCTCTTCCAGCAGAGTGTTCAGCGCCTCTTCCAATTGCAGCTGTTCATCGACAGTCAGTACGCCGACCGTTACCAGCGCTTTAGACCAGGCCACAGAGCCGACAATATCCTGTTCTGCCAGGCGGTAGTCAAAACGCAACGAGTCGTTGAACTGTTTGAACCGCTGATCTGCTGCCTGTGTAAAACGCCCACCCCAAAGTGCCATAACTTGCTTCCTTAATATCTTGAATTTCAACGCCGGATGGCGCTTAGCTTATCCGGCGTACAGGTTCGGTTCACGTAGGCCCGATAAGGCGTAACCGCCATCGGGTACAAAATAGTTTACGCTAAAATCCGCGTGCCAATTGGCATGCCGTTAAACAGCGCCGGCAGTTGCTCGGCATGACGCCAGGAGGCAATATCCACAGGACGGCCCAGCGTGCGCGCGGCATCCAGCGCCGCATTGACCTTCACGATCATGCCGTCAGTAATAATACCTTGTTCAATCAGTTGTTCCGCTTTCGCGGCGGTCATTTCGGCAATACGCTGGCCTTTACCATCCAGAATACCGCTTACGTCAGAGAGCAGGATCAGATCCGCACCCAGCGTTGCCGCCAGCGCCGTTGCCGCCTGATCGGCATTAACGTTCATCAGCAGTCCGTCTTCAGTAACGCCAATGGAGCTAACTACCGGCAGAAAACCGCCTTCCAGCAGTGTGTTAATCAGCTTAGGCGAACCCGGCTGCGCCAGTCCAACATGACCCAGCGCTTTATCGAGCGGCGTCACTTTTACGCTATCGCCATCACCAAGATACAGACCCACGGATGCGATGTGGTGCTTTTTCGCCCAGGCCAGTAAGGTTTTATTCGCTGTTCCCGCCAGGGCACCGGTAATAATGTCAATTTGATCGGCTGGCGTGACGCGCAGACCATTTTTCTTTTTCACCGGCAGGTTCAGCTGCTTCATAAGATCGTCAACCACGCAGCCGCCACCGTGCACAATGACCAGCGGTCGCTGGTGCGACTCACGATAATTCACCAGTGCGGTAAACAGACGCTCCAGCGCCTCTTCGCTATCCAGTAAAACGCCGCCCAGCTTGATAATTAATGGATTCATCGTTGCACCCTTAAATAAGAGACTGCGTTTCAGCAAAGCCAAAACGAATATTTGCGCACTGCATCGCCTGTGCCGCCGCGCCTTTCAATAAGTTGTCTTCAGTTGCCACCACGATCAGGTGCTCACCCTGTACGGCAAACCCGATATCACAGAACGGTAAGCCAACCACGTTCTTCAGCGCCGGAACGCCTTTGTCATACAGACGCACCAGTGGCTTATCGCCATACGCCTGTTGCAACGTTTGAGCCACCTGCGCATGGGTTACGCCCGCTTGCAAACGGCAGGTGATGGTTTCCAGAATTCCGCGCGGGAAGTTGCCCAGATGCGGGGTGAAGATCACCTCCGCACCAAGGTGAGTAGCGATTTCCGGCTGATGGCGATGGGTAAACACGCCATACGGCTGCAGGCTCACCTCACAAAAGCTGTTGGAAATAGCCGCCTTACGTCCCGCGCCGCTCACGCCGCTGGTGGCGTTAATTACCGGCCACTGGCTGAGATCCAGCAGCCCGGCATCAATCAGTGGTTTCAGCGACAGCTGTGCCGCCGTCGGGTAGCAACCCGGCACGGCAATCAGATTCGCGTCTTTCAGTTGGTCTGCGCTCCACTCCGCCAGTCCATAAACCGCCTGCTCCAGCAGGTCGGGATGCTGATGGGTAAAGCCGTAATATTTTTCATAGAACGCGCCGTCGTTTACGCGAAACGCGCCCGAGAGGTCAAACACCACGCATCCGGCCTGCAAAAACTGCGGAGCCAGGTCATGGCTCACCTCATGCGCCGTTGCGAGGAACACAACGTCCACCCCTGCGCTAAACTCGCTGATATCTGACATTGGCTGTAACGGTAAATCGACAATGCCTTTCAACTGCGGATGCAAATCGGAGATTAATTTTCCTGCATCATTGCTTTGCGCTGAGACGGTCAAAGCGGTTATGGTCATATCAGGATGGCGATTTACATAGGTCACAAGCTCTGCGCCGGCATAGCCACTGGCGCCCACAATCAGCGTATTCAACATCGGGGCTGCTCACCTTCTTAGATTCTGTTGCCAGATATAAGCCTTTATCACCTCACCTTACACTTGGTGGGTTTTATTACGCTCAACGTTAATGTATTTTTATTCACAAATACTGCATGAATATTGATACTATCATGACCCGAGGTGTGTCAACAATGAAAAACAATTTACCGCCATTTATCGAGATATACCGCGCTCTGATTGCCATGCCGTCGATTAGCGCCACCGAAGAAGCGCTCGACCAAAGTAATGCAGGTTTAATCACTCTGCTGGCGGGCTGGTTCAAAGATTTAGGCTTTAATGTGGAGGTCCAGCCGGTTCCCGACACGCGCAATAAATTCAATATGCTGGCAAGCATTGGACAGGGAGCCGGTGGTTTGTTGTTGGCGGGCCATACCGATACCGTCCCCTTTGACGACGGACGCTGGACGCGCGATCCGTTCACCCTGACCGAGCATGACAATAAGCTCTACGGTCTGGGTACGGCGGATATGAAAGGCTTCTTCGCCTTTATCCTCGACGCGCTGCGTGACGTCGACGTCACTCAACTGAAAAAGCCCCTGTACATTCTGGCCACTGCCGATGAAGAGACCAGCATGGCGGGAGCGCGTTATTTCTCTGAAACCACCGCTTTACGCCCGGACTGCGCGATCATTGGCGAACCCACTTCTTTGCAACCTGTCCGCGCGCACAAAGGTCATATCTCTAATGCGATTCGCATTTTGGGACAATCGGGTCACTCGAGCGATCCGGCTCGTGGCGTGAATGCCATTGAACTGATGCATGATGCCATCGGTCATATCATGAATCTGCGCGATGACCTGAAAGAGCGCTATCACCATGATGCTTTTACCGTCCCGTATCCGACGTTAAATTTGGGTCACATCCACGGCGGCGACGCTGCTAACCGAATCTGCGCCTGCTGCGAGCTGCATATGGATATTCGCCCACTGCCCGGCATGACGCTTAACGATCTCAATGGCTTACTTAACGACGCGCTGGCCCCGGTCAGCGAGCGCTGGCCGGGTCGCCTGACGGTGTCGGAGCTGCATCCGCCAATTCCAGGCTATGAGTGCCCACCGGATCATCAACTGGTACAAGTGGTTGAGAAACTGCTGGGCGCACAGACTGAGGTGGTGAACTACTGCACCGAAGCGCCGTTTATCCAGACGCTTTGCCCGACGCTGGTGTTAGGGCCTGGCTCCATTAATCAGGCGCATCAGCCGGATGAGTATCTGGAAACTCGTTTTATTAAGCCAACCCGCGAATTGATCACCCAGGTTGTGCATCATTTCTGCTGGCATTAATCGCTTATCGCCTCGCTAACCCTTTAGTGGTAAGCGAGGTAATTTATTAACATTTCCATAAGCAAGGCTTATTTGATTCGATGTGAATTAAATAACGTAAATTCCCGTCATTTTTTCGTTTGCTGAACCGATTTCGCAGCAATTGACGTCACGACTTTTACGTGGCTTTATAAAAGACGGCTAACAAACAAAGTCCGAGAGATTTCGTGTCACAGCAAGGCGGCAAGCGAGCTCATACCAGGAGCTTACATAAGTAAGTGACCGGGTGGGCAAGCGCAGCCAACGCCGATGTCGCGCGAAAGATACAGGACGCATAAATTAAAGATGGGGTGTCTGGGTTAATATGAACGAACAATATTCCGCGTTGCGTAGTAATGTCAGTATGCTCGGCAAAGTGCTGGGGGAGACCATCAAGGATGCGCTGGGAGAGAACATTCTTGACCGCGTAGAAACAATCCGTAAGTTGTCCAAATCATCCCGCGCCGGCAATGAAGTCAATCGCCAGGAGCTGCTCACTACGCTGCAAAACCTGTCTAACGACGAGCTGCTGCCGGTTGCCCGCGCGTTTAGCCAGTTTCTGAACCTGGCCAACACCGCCGAGCAGTACCACAGCATTTCGCCAAAAGGCGAAGCAGCCAGCAACCCGGAAGTGATTGCTCGCACTCTGCGTAAACTGAAAGAGCAGCCCAACCTCGATGAAGCCACCATCAAAAAAGCCGTCGAATCTCTCTCCCTGGAGCTGGTTCTCACTGCCCACCCGACCGAGATCACCCGCCGTACGCTGATCCATAAAATGGGTGAAGTGAACGCCTGTCTCAAGCAACTTGATAACAAAGACCTCGTCGATTACGAGCGCCATCAGCTGATGCGCCGTCTGCGCCAGTTGATTGCCCAGTCCTGGCATACGGATGAAATCCGCAAGCTGCGCCCAAGCCCGGTTGATGAAGCCAAATGGGGCTTCGCGGTGGTTGAAAATAGCCTGTGGGAAGGCGTACCAAATTATCTGCGCGAGCTGAACGAACAACTGGAAGAGCATCTGGGCTATAAGCTGCCCGTTGATTTTGTCCCGGTTCGCTTTACCTCCTGGATGGGCGGCGACCGCGATGGCAACCCGAACGTAACGGCGGATATCACCCGTCACGTGCTGCTACTCAGCCGCTGGAAAGCGACCGATCTGTTCCTGAAAGACATTCAGTTTCTGATTTCTGAGCTGTCGATGGTGGATGCTACACCGGAACTGTTGGCGCTGGTGGGCGAAGAAGGCGCAGCAGAACCTTACCGTTATCTGATGAAAACCCTGCGTTCACGTCTGATGGCAACCCAGGCCTGGCTGGAAGCCCGTCTGAAAGGCGAGAAATTGCCGAAACCTGCGGGACTTCTCACCCAAAATGAACAGCTCTGGGACCCGCTATATGCGTGCTATCAGTCTCTGCAGGCCTGTGGCATGGGCATTATCGCCAATGGCGAATTGCTCGACACCCTACGCCGCGTGAAATGTTTCGGCGTACCGCTGGTACGTATTGATATTCGTCAGGAAAGCACCCGTCACACTGAAGCCCTTGGCGAACTGACCCGTTATCTGGGCATTGGCGACTACGAAAACTGGTCGGAAGCGGATAAACAGGCTTTCCTGATCCGCGAGCTGAACTCCAAGCGTCCGCTGCTCCCACGTAACTGGGAGCCGAGCAACGACACCCGCGAAGTGCTCGACACCTGCCGGGTCATTGCCGAAGCCCCGTATGGCTCCATTGCCGCCTATGTTATCTCAATGGCGAAAACACCATCGGATGTACTGGCCGTACATCTGCTACTGAAAGAAGCCGGTATCGGTTTTGCTATGCCGGTTGCCCCGCTGTTTGAAACGCTGGACGACCTCAACAACGCCGATGACGTCATGTCTCAGCTCCTGAACATTGACTGGTACCGTGGCTTTATTCAGGGCAAACAGATGGTCATGATTGGCTACTCTGACTCCGCAAAAGATGCAGGCGTGATGGCGGCCTCCTGGGCGCAATATCAGGCGCAGGACGCGTTGATCAAAACCTGCGAAAAAGCCGGTATCGAACTGACGCTGTTCCACGGTCGCGGTGGCTCCATTGGTCGCGGTGGCGCGCCTGCGCATGCGGCGCTGCTCTCTCAACCACCCGGCAGCCTGAAAGGCGGTCTGCGCGTGACAGAACAAGGGGAGATGATCCGCTTTAAGTACGGCCTGCCGGAAGTGACCATCAGCAGCCTGTCGCTGTATACCGCAGCAATTCTGGAAGCCAACCTGTTACCGCCGCCAGAGCCGAAAGATAACTGGCGTCATATCATGGATGAGCTTTCCGATATTTCCTGTGAGCTCTATCGTGGATATGTGCGTGAAAACAAAGACTTCGTCCCTTACTTCCGCTCCGCAACGCCAGAGCAGGAACTGGGTAAATTACCGCTCGGTTCACGTCCGGCAAAACGTCGCCCAACCGGCGGGGTAGAGTCTCTGCGCGCCATTCCGTGGATCTTTGCCTGGACGCAGAACCGCCTGATGCTCCCGGCGTGGCTGGGTGCAGGCACCGCACTGCAAAAAGTGGTTGAAGACGGTAAGCAAAGCGAACTCGAAGCAATGTGCCGCGACTGGCCATTCTTCTCCACACGTCTTGGCATGCTGGAAATGGTTTTCGCCAAAGCAGACCTGTGGCTGGCAGAATACTACGATCAGCGCCTGGTCAAAAAAGAGCTGTGGCCGCTGGGTGAAGAGCTGCGTCAGCGCCTGGAAGCCGATATCGATGTCGTGCTGGCGATTGCCAACGACTCACATTTGATGGCCGACCTGCCGTGGATTGCCGAGTCCATTCAGTTAAGAAATATTTATACTGACCCGCTGAATGTCTTACAGGCTGAGCTGTTACACCGCTCACGCCTGGCAGAAGAGCAAGGCAATGCACCGGATCCGCGCGTTGAACAAGCGCTGATGGTGACAATCGCTGGTGTCGCAGCCGGCATGCGTAATACAGGCTAACGTCCCCCCTCGTCGCCTTCGTGCTATTGTACGAAGGCGACAACAAAAACTGCTGTCATAACCGCTTCTTTTTCAATATATTCCCGCCTGAATATATTCACATTGTGAATATATCAACAGCAAAACACGATCCTAAGATCGTGATGCTTAAGTTCCTCTTAATATTAAGTCGCTACTCTTGGCGCTACGATTAAAGACAGGCTCACATTATGCAATCCTTACAACTCCAGTCTAAACCTAAATTTAGCTGGAAAGCCCTGGGTTGGGCGCTCCTCTATTTTTGGTTTTTTTCCACTTTACTCCAGGTCGTTATTTGTTTAACCGGATATAGCGGAACTAATGGATTACGCGACTCCTTGCTATTCAGTTCGCTGTGGTTGATCCCGGTATTTTTATTTCCAAACCGTATCCGTATTATTGCTGCCGTCATTGGCATGGTGCTATGGGCGGCCTCGCTGGCTGCTCTGAGCTATTACGTCATCTACGGACAAGAGTTCTCGCAAAGCGTTCTGTATGTGATGTTTGAAACCAATGCGAACGAAGCCAGCGAATATCTCAGCCAGTATTTCAGCCTAAAAATTGTTCTTATCGCCCTGGCCTATACGGCTATCGCTATTCTGCTGTGGACGCGTCTGCGCCCTGTTCATATTCCATCGCCCTGGCGCTATCTGGTGTCGTTTGCGTTGTTATACGGTTTGATTCTGCATCCGATAGCCGTTAACACCTTCATCAAACACAAGCCGTTTGAAAAAACGTTGAATGGCCTCGCCTCACGTATGGAGCCCGCCGCACCGTGGCAATTCATCTCCGGGTATTATCAGTACCGTCAGCAGTTGACCTCACTCAATAGCCTGCTGAATGAGAACAATGCCCTGCCGCCGCTGGCTAACTTCAAAGATAACTCCGGCGATGCCCCACGTACGCTGGTGCTGGTCATTGGCGAGTCAACGCAGCGTGGTCGCATGAGCCTGTATGGTTACCCGCGCGAAACGACGCCAGAACTGGATGCATTGCATAAATCCGATCCTAACTTCACCGTATTCAATAATGTCGTGACCTCACGTCCGTACACCATTGAAATCCTGCAACAGGCGCTGACCTTCGCCAATGAGAAGAATCCGGACCTGTACCTGACTCAACCGTCTCTGATGAATATGATGAAACAGGCAGGTTATAAAACCTTCTGGATCACCAATCAGCAGACGATGACGGCTCGCAACACCATGCTGACCGTGTTCTCTAAGCAGACGGATAAGCAGTTCTATATGAATCAGCAGCGTACGCAAAGTGCGCGCGAATATGACAGCAATGTGCTGGCGCCATTTAAAGAAGTACTGGCCGACCCGGCACCGAAAAAGTTCATCATCGTGCACCTGCTGGGTACGCATATTAAGTACAAATTCCGCTATCCGGATGGTCAGGGTAAATTCGATAACAATGTCGACAACGTTCCCCCCGGCCTGGATGATGATGAGCTGGAAGCATACAACGATTACGACAGCGCGAATGTCTACAATGACCATATCATTGCGAGTCTGATAAAAGACTATAAAGCGACCGATCCGAACGGCTTCCTGCTCTACTTCTCCGATCACGGGGAGGAGGTATACGATACGCCACCGCATAAAACGCAGGGTCGTAATGAAGACAACCCGACGCGCCATATGTATACGGTACCGTTCCTGCTGTGGACCTCTGAAAAATGGCAGGCTGCACACCCGCGCGACTTCTCACAGGATGTGAATCGTAAATACAGCAGCTCAGAGCTTATCCACACCTGGTCTGATTTAGCGGGATTCACCTACGACGGTTTCGATCCGACCCGATCCATTACCAGCCCGCAGTTCAAAGAGACGACCCGCTGGATTGGCAATCCGTACAAAAAGAATGCCCTGATTGATTACGATAGCCTGCCGTACGGCGATCAAATCGGTAATCAGTAATACTCGTATCGGCCACTCTTAAAGAGTGGCCTTTTTTTATGATGACGGTTACTGTTTCCCCTGTCTGCTGCCTGCAAGGGATTAACATGTATCACGACGTCAGCCATCTTCTCTCCCGCCTGATTAACGGCCCCACGCCGCTGCGCCAGGTTTATTTTGCCAGCAGCAGTAGTTCAACGCCGGAGCTGGCGTATCAGGTCGATTTTCCCCGGCTGGAAATTGTGCTGGAAGGTGAGTTCACCGATAACGGTGTTGCTGGCGCATCCGCGACGTTACTGCCTTGTGATGTGCTATTCGTTCCGGCTGGCGGCTGGAACTTTCCGCAATGGCTCAAACCGGTCACCACGCTCAGCATTCTGTTCGGCAAACAGCAACTGGGTTTCAGCATCGTCCAGTGGGACGGCAAGCAGTATCAAAATCTTACCCGCCAGCACGTCGCGCGGCGTGGGCCACGAATTGGCTCTTTCCTGCTGCAAACGCTCAATGAAATGCAGATGCAACCGCAGGAGCAACAAACCGCCAGGCTAATCGTTGCGAGCTTACTGAGCCACTGCCGCGATCTGCTGGGCAGCCAGATCCAGACCGCATCACGCAGTCAGGCGCTTTTCGAAGCCATTCGCGACTATATTGATGAACGCTACGCTTCGCCGCTCACCCGAGAATCCGTCGCGCAGGCGTTTTACATCTCACCCAATTACCTCTCCCACCTGTTTCAAAAAACGGGCGCTATCGGGTTTAACGAATACCTGAATCACACGCGACTGGAACACGCGAAAACGCTGCTGAAGGGTTATGAACTGAAGATCAAAGAAGTGGCGCACACCTGTGGGTTTGTTGACAGCAACTATTTCTGCCGCCTGTTTCGCAAAAATACCGAACGTTCGCCGTCAGAATATCGTCGGCAATACCACAGCCAACTGACGGAGATAAAAGCTAATCCAAAGTAAGATGTGTGTGCTGTGGTGCAGAAAGCAGCTTTCGCACGGCGCTCATCACCCGCTGCGGCTCACGCAGAAATGCGCTAATGCCCGACTGGACGTATCGGCTCTGCGTAAATCGCTCTGCTCCTGCCAGTTCAATATCGGTAATGAGCAACACCGCATCAGCACGGTTAATATCCTCTTCCGTCAGGCGATTTTCGGTACCCAACGCGCCCTGAGTTTCAATCTTGATGCTCCATTTCTCCTGCTGGCAGAGTTTCTCCAGCCGTTCAGCGGCCATATAAGTATGGGCCACGCCGCTTACGCACGCGGTGACAGCAACCAGATATCGTACAGGTGCGATGGCCATACTATCCTCCTACTGTTACCTGAAATCCGGCGCATTCTGCCATCTTACGTATAAAACCTATCTCTTGCGCCGACGGGACGGGCACTTCTTTCATCGACCAGGGTAATCCGAGCAGGTTGTATTTCGGTTCGCCATATTGATGAAACGGTAGCAGGTGTACCTGCTTTATGCCTAATGATGACAACAGCGTCAACGCCTGCTGCGTGTTCTCTACATTCATCGTAAAGCCCGGAATCAGCGGCAGGCGAGGTATGATATTAACCCCTTCAGCGACCATTAGTCGTAAATTCGCCAGCACGCGCGGCAGGTTCATATTAATGGTCTCACGCGCCAAATGGACATCCATAATTTTGAGGTCAAACAGCACCTCATCGCACTCTCTTGCCAGCGATAACAAACGACTGGCTGGCGCATCGCCAGCTGTTTCAATCGCGCAGCGAACATCCCAGCGCCGCAGACGTTGCAGGAATCGTACGGCAAAGGGCGCTTGCATCAGCACTTCACCACCGGAAAGCGTCACCCCCCCGCCAGAGGTGCGAAAGAAAATATCATCTTTCATCACTTCACGTTCCAGCTCGTCCAGCGAGATATCACGACCGATACGTTCAAACGCACCGGAGGGACACTCATCAGCATCACGTAGGCAGGGTGTACAGTGCAGGCATTTACTCTCCCGCCGTACTGTTTCAATACGTGGGGAGAGAGATTCAGGGTTGGCGCACCACGGGCAGGTATGCGGACAACCTTTAAAAAAGACTACCGTACGAATACCTTGTCCATCATTCAGTGAGTAACGCTGAATATTAAATATACGCGCGACGTCCTCGCCACGTGGGTCAATAACCTCACAGCTGATGCGCGGTGCGGCGAATGATGTCATCCTGGATCTCCTTCGACAGCTCGACAAAGAAGGCGCTGTAACCCGCCACGCGCACCACCAGCCCGGCGAAATCCTGTGGGCGCTGCTGCGCCTCTCGCAATGTGTCGGCATTCACCACGTTAAACTGGATGTGCTGGAGCTTGAGCTGGGTAAATGCCCGCAGAAAATCCGCCAGCTTGCGTAAACCAGCCTCACCTTCCAGTGTGGCTGGCGTAAACTTCACGTTCAGCAAAGTCCCATTGGAAAGCAATGTGTTATCCAGCTTGCTGACCGATTTCAATACCGCCGTCGGCCCTTGCATATCCTGCCCCAGCATCGGCGACAGCCCTCCGTCCGCCAACTGTTCCCCGGCGAAGCGACCATCTGGTGTCGCTCCGACGACCGAACCCAGCGGCACGTGCGCAGAGACAGTATATGAACCCGGCGTAAATTGCCCGCCGCGTGGATTCTGGTATTTCTCTACCTCTTTGCAGTAATGACGCAGCAGTTCGGCGCTGATGTTATCTACATCATCAATATCGTTGCCGTATTTTTCGAAGCGGTTAATCAGCCTGGCGCGAATTTTCTCGCCTTCCGGGGTAGCAAAGTTGTCTTTTAGCACCGACAAAAGTTCGTCAAAAGTTAAGCGCTGTTGTTCAAATACCAGTCCATTGAGCGCATGCAGCGAATCGCTCAGGTTCGCAATGCCGATTCCCTGTACGCCGGAGAAGTTATAACGCGCGCCGCCGTCGGTAATATCACACCCTTTATCCAGACAATCGCTAATAAACGAGGAGAGCAGCGGCACCGGCGCCCAGTCGCGATGACCGATATCGCAGATATTACTGCCTTCGACCATCAACGTAATGTAGTGGCTGATTTTGGCACGAATATGCTTCAACAGGTCTTCGTACGTCAGCGCGCGATTGCCTTCGTTCTCATGCAGGCAGATTTCCATTACTTTCAGCAGATTAAACATGGCGATGTCGTGCAAACCGTATGTTCTGCCTGGAATAGACAGCTCGACACAGCCGACTACCGCGTAATCTCGCGCATCTTCCAGCGAGACGCCACGGTTAAGAAATGCGGGCACCACCACTTCATCATTAAAGATTTGCGGGATGCCGGTCCCGAGGCGAATGGTCTGTGCCGTTTTCATCAGGAACGGCGTATCGATCAACGCGTTCGTGCGCACACCGAGATTTGGTTGCGGCAGTTGTACGCTCTGATAAGCATCAAGACAGAGAAACGACAGTACGTTTACCGCACTACGACCATTCTCCGTTAATCCCCCAAGCAGTGCGGTGTAACCCGTTGGGAAGCCAGCGAAATAGCGCGCGCTGCTGGTGGATCGCAGCAGTACAATGTCATTGCATTTCACCCATAGCGATTCGAGGATTTCTTTTAAGAATGCAGGATCTTCCCCCTGCGTCAGCGAGGTCTGATAAAACGGCAGCATATACTGGTCGAAGCGTCCGAGTGAGAGCGAACTGGCGTTGGACTCATATTGCAAAATAATGTTCATGTACCAGAACAGCTGACATGCTTGCCAGAAGGTTTGCGGCTTATGCTGGGCGTTATGCCGGGAGTTTTCCGCAATCGTCAGCAATTCCTGACGTCGCTGCGCATCCGGGCAGTTTTCCGCCATTTGTTCTGCCAGCAGGGCGTAACGCAGAATGTGGCTTTGCGAAGCCTCAAGCAGCAACAGAGCAGCCTGATAAAAGTGGTTATCCGGCTGCTGCAGACAATGCGCCCGCATCTGCGCTACCAGTTCGCCAAGCCCGAGATTCAACAGGCGTGGATAATCAATAATGATATGCCCCTGACCTTTATCCGTCTGGTTAACGCTAAAAATCTGCGTACGGACAGCGGCTTTTACCTCATCGGTCATCTGACCGTTGATGAAATCTTTCATCGACCGCTTTTCCCAGTACGGATACAGCACATCGCGATAGAGATGTTTATCCTCTTCGCTGATGTCAAAACGGTCCTGCGGACGGGTTGGAAACTGCTCCAGCTCGTTGAGCAGCCAGTAAGGATCCATTTCCGGTGACATTATGCCCGCCCGCGGTTTAACGGTACGGTTCCCGGCTATCAGTTCCTCATCACGAATCGATATTTCAACGTGCTCAAGAATATATGCGGTGGCTTTCGCCCGCCGCAGAATAACCGGCTCTCCCTCCGTCTGCTGGTGGCTGGCGGTATATAGCAGCGCACGCTCAAGCGAAATTTCGCGGTTATTCTGAAACAGAGCGTTTTTTAAACGTTGGATACGGTTAGTCATGAGGAACTCCTGTAGAAAAACTGATGCCAGATGGCGCTGTGGTTATCTGGCCTACGTATCAGTAGGCCGGATAAGTCGCCCCCCCCTCCGGCAAACAAACCGTTATGCGGTTTGCGCAAGGTGTGCGCCAATCTTGTTCATGATGGCGTCGGCACGTTTCACTGCATCGCTGATGTTGACACGAACGATAGTTTTGCCCGCAAAACGCTCTTCAAACTTAATACCAATGTCTTTGGTCAGAATCACCATGTCGGCTTCTGCCACATCCGCCGCGGTCAGTTCGTTTTCCAGACCGATCGACCCCTGAGTCTCAACCTTTACTTCCCACCCCTTGGCTTTAGCGGCGCTTTCCAGCGCTTCGGCGGCCATATAGGTGTGGGCAACGCCAGAAGGACATGCAGTTACTGCGATAATCTTGGTCATGACTCATTCCTCACTTAATTCATTTCAAAATCTAAATCCAGGTCGTCTTCTTTCTGGTCGACCTGAGACACTTTTTTCCGCGCCAGACTTTTCAGTACGTTAACGCACACTGCGGTCACTACAGCCCCTACGGCAACCGCCGCGATATAACCCAATTTTCCTTCCACGACCGGCAGAACAATCAGCCCGCCCCAGCCGGCATAACACTGCGCACCAAACAGCGCGGCGGTTACCGTGCCGCAGGCCGAACCCACCATAATGGATGGGATAACGCGCAGCGGATCGGCGGCAGCAAAAGGAATTGCGCCTTCCGTTACGCCAACGCAGCCCATCACCAGCGCGGCTTTACCGGCTTCACGTTCTTCAGAAGAGAAATTCTTACGACCAATCAGCGTCGCCAAACCTAAGCCCAGCGGCGGCACGCAGATCCCTACCGCGGCGATTGCCACCACGGTATAAACACCCTGCGCCACGCAAATCAGCATGAAGGCGTAGGCAACTTTGTTAATCGGCCCACCCATATCGAAGGCCAACATCAGTCCCATAATTACCGCCAGCAGCACGATGCTGCCCTGCTGCATACCCTGCAGCCACTCGGTCAGGCTAGTGGTTAACGCGCCAACGGGTTCTCCCAGGCCCCACATCATGATGCCTGCGGTGATAAAGGTGCCGACAATAGGAATAACGAAGATAGGCATTACCGATCGCAACACCTTATGTACGGGGATCTTCTTCAGATAATGGACGACGATACCGCCAATAATCCCGGCAATTAGCGCGCCGAAAAAACCTGCGCCGAAGCTGTTTCCCACCCATGCGCCAATCGCACAAGGGGCGAGAGCAGAACGTTCAGCAATGGAATAACCAATGTAAGCGGCAAGGAATGGCACCATCAACGTCAGCCCTGCGACGCCAATATCAAACAGTTTCTTGAGATTAGGATCGGTCGCCGCATCCGGTACCGCGCCCTTGCCATACAACATGACGGAGACCGCCAGCAAAATTCCACCCGCGACTACGAAGGGGATCATATGCGAAACACCTGTCATCAGGTGCTGACGGGTATTTTTCAGGATTTGTACCAACTCTTTCATAAGTCGCTCCCAGGCTGCCTAAAGCCCATATCCATAAACTTGTTGCGGAAAACAATAGGCAATCCGACGCGGCGCAAACAGTGGATAAAAAGGCCATTTGCTGGACTTTTGTAATGTCAGCGCAAAAATGCGATCCGCCTCATAACTTGTAGTTTCTCGGAATTTATAGAGGACATGCTGACTTGTGAGGGATATCTCACTTTGATGGTTACATTACATTTATCCAGTTTTTGGCAGATTTGTCAGATGGCAGGTTCAGGCGTTGCCCTTTTATCCTGTAGCGAGAAATCGTTATGGGAGATGAGGCTATGGCCCTGATTGTGGAATTTACCTGTGAGCTGCCCAATGGCGTACATGCGCGCCCGGCAAGTCACATAGAAACGCAGTGCAACACCTTTACTTCGCACATTGAGTGGCACAACCTGCGTACCGAACGTAGGGGTAACGCCAAGAGCGCATTGGCACTGATTGGCACCGATACTCTGGCGGGTGATAGCTGCCAGTTGCTGATTTCCGGTGCAGATGAACAGGCAGCCCACCAGCATTTAACCCAATGGTTACGTAATGAATTTCCACACTGCGATGCACCGCTAGCGGAAGCCAAAAGCAACGAGCTGGAGCCACTTCCTGCATCCCTCACCAATCTAAACCCACAGCTTTTTCGCGCTCGCACCGTCTGCAGCGGCAGTGCGGGAGGCGTACTGAGTCTGCTCTCTTCGCTGGATCTCAACGCCCTTAACAATCTCCCATCCGCTAAAGATATTGAAACCGAGCAGGCGGCACTGGATAACGGCTTAACGCTGCTGATGAAGAATATTGCGTTTCGGTTACTCGACAGCGACGGCGCAACCAGTGCGATTCTGGAAGCACACCGCTCGCTGGCAAGCGACCTCTCACTGCGTCAGCACTTGCTCGCTGGAGTATCTCGCGGGTTAAGCTGCGCCCAGGCGATTGTCGAAAGTGCCGGACATTTTTGTGATGAATTCGCCCGCTCCAGCAGCAGTTATTTACAGGAACGTGCGCT
Source organism: Citrobacter sp. RHBSTW-01044 (assembly GCF_013781945.1). NCBI lineage: Bacteria > Pseudomonadati > Pseudomonadota > Gammaproteobacteria > Enterobacterales > Enterobacteriaceae > Citrobacter > Citrobacter sp. RHBSTW-01044. The sequence goes on from NZ_CP056180.1 coordinate 4,685,383, forward strand.
GGATGTGCGCGATGTCTGCTTCCAGCTTCTGCAGCAAATTTATGGAGAGCAGCGTTTCCCTGCGCCAGGAAAACTAAGCCAGCCTACGGTCTGTATGGCGGACGAGCTCACACCGAGCCAGTTCCTCGAACTGGACAAAACATTGCTGAAAGGCTTGCTGTTAAAAAGCGGCGGTACCACTTCACACACGGTGATTCTCGCCCGGTCATTCAACATTCCTACGCTGGTTGGCGTGGATATTGAATCCTTAATGCCATGGCTGCAGCAAACGGTTTATATCGATGGTAACGCAGGAGCGGTCATTGTTGCCCCTGATGAATCCGTCGTACGTTACTACCAGCAGGAAGCCCGTATCCAGGATGCCATTCGAGAACAACAACGTATCTGGCTGACCCAGGAGGCGCGCACGGGTGATGGCATCCGCATGGAAGTCGCCGCCAACATCGCCCATTCCGTGGAAGCGCAAGCAGCCTTTGGCAACGGTGCGGAAGCGGTTGGCCTGTTCCGCACGGAAATGCTGTATATGGACCGTACCTGCGCCCCGGATGAGAACGAGCTATACAACATTTTCTGCCAGGCGCTGGAGCCCGCGCAGGGACGCAGCATCATTGTGCGCACCATGGATATCGGCGGTGATAAACCCGTTGATTACCTGAATATTCCTGCCGAAGCCAACCCGTTCCTCGGTTATCGCGCGGTGCGTATCTATGAAGAATACGCCGCTTTGTTTTCCACACAACTGCGATCGATCCTGCGCGCATCAGCGCACGGTAGCCTGAAAATCATGATCCCAATGATCTCCTCTATGGAAGAGATCCTGTGGGTCAAAGAGAAGCTGGCCGAAGCTAAACAGCAACTGCGTACTGAACACATCCCGTTTGATGAGAAGATCCCGCTCGGTATCATGCTGGAGGTTCCGTCGGTGATGTTCATCATCGATCAATGCTGCGAAGAAATTGATTTCTTTAGTATTGGCAGTAATGACCTGACGCAATACCTGCTGGCGGTCGACCGCGACAACGCCAAAGTTACCCGCCATTACAACAGCCTGAATCCAGCCTTCTTGCGCGCACTGGATTACGCCGTACAGGCGGTACATCGTCAGGGGAAATGGATTGGCCTGTGCGGCGAACTTGGCGCTAAAGGTTCAGTACTACCGCTGCTTGTGGGACTGGGTCTGGACGAGATCAGCATGAGCGCTCCCTCCATTCCCGCCGCCAAAGCGCGGATGGCGCAACTTGACAGCCGCGCCTGCCGTCAGTTGCTGAATCAAGCAATGGCGTGTCGAACGTCGCTGGAGGTCGAACATCTGCTGGCTCAGTTCCGTATGACCCAACAGGATACCCCTCTGGTTACCGCCGAGTGCATCACGCTGGATAGCGACTGGCGTAGTAAAGAGGAGGTCATCAAAGGGATGACCGACAACCTCCTGCTGGCAGGTCGTTGCCGCTATCCGCGTAAACTGGAAGCCGATCTGTGGGCGCGCGAAGCGGTCTTCTCTACCGGATTAGGTTTTAGCTTCGCCATTCCACACAGCAAATCAGAACATATTGAGCAGTCCACTATCAGCGTAGCGCGCCTGCAAGCGCCGGTACGTTGGGGTGATGATGATGCGCAGTTCATTATTATGCTGACGCTCAACAAACACGCCGCTGGCGACCAGCATATGCGTATTTTCTCGCGTCTGGCACGGCGCATTATGCATGAAGAATTCCGTAACGCGCTGGTTAACGCCGCCTCTGCCGACGCTATCGCCAGCCTGCTGCAACATGAACTTGAACTTTAAAGAGGGTGTTTTTGTATGGAACTTTACCTTGATACTGCCAACGTCGCGGAAGTCGAACGTCTGGCACGCATCTTCCCTATCGCGGGTGTCACCACCAACCCAAGCATTGTGGCAGCAAGCAAAGAATCCATCTGGGATGTGCTGCCGCGCCTGCAAAACGCCATTGGCGAAGAGGGCATTCTGTTTGCCCAAACCATGAGCCGAGACGCACAAGGCATGGTGGAGGAAGCCAAACGTCTGAGCAACGCGGTCCCCGGTCTGGTGGTAAAAATCCCGGTGACATCCGAAGGTCTGGCCGCGATCAAGATGCTGAAAAAAGAGGGTATCACCACGCTGGGAACCGCCGTGTACAGTGCCTCTCAGGGGCTGCTGGCAGCGCTGGCGGGGGCGAAATATATCGCACCTTACGTTAACCGTATTGACGCGCAGGGCGGCGACGGAATTCGCACGGTACAAGAACTGCAAACGTTACTGGAATTGCATGCACCAAACAGCATGGTACTGGCAGCCAGCTTTAAAACCCCTCGTCAGGCGCTGGATTGCTTACTGGCAGGATGCGAAGCAATCACCCTGCCATTAGACGTAGCGCAACAAATGCTCAATACCCCTGCGGTAGAGTCAGCAATAGAGAAGTTTGAACATGACTGGAACAATACATTTGGTCACATCAACCTGTGAGGGAAATAAAGTATGGATCGCATTATTCAATCACCTGGTAAGTACATCCAGGGTGCCGATGTTATTACCCGTCTTGGCAACTACCTCAAACCACTGGCAGAGCGCTGGCTGGTCGTTGGGGACAAGTTTGTCTTAGGCTTTGCCCAGGGCGCACTGGAAAAAAGTTTCCAGGATGCCGGACTGGCGCTGGAGATTGCACCGTTTGGCGGCGAGTGTTCACAAAACGAAATCGACCGTCTGCGCGGCGTGGCAGAAAAAGCGCAATGTGGCGCAGTACTTGGTATTGGCGGCGGTAAAACGCTGGATACCGCCAAAGCGCTGGCGCACTTTATGGGCGTGCCTGTCGCCATTGCGCCAACCATCGCCTCTACCGATGCACCGTGCAGCGCGCTGTCCGTTATTTACACCGATGCCGGTGAATTCGATCGCTATTTGCTGCTGCCCAATAACCCGGACAGGGTCATTGTTGATACCAAAATTGTCGCGGGCGCACCGGCGCGTCTGTTAGCCGCGGGCATCGGCGATGCGTTGGCGACCTGGTTCGAAGCGCGCGCCTGTTCACGCAGCGGCGCAACCACCATGGCGGGCGGTCAGTGCACTCAGGCAGCGCTGGCGCTGGCTGAGCTGTGCTTTAATACGCTGATAGAAGAAGGTGAAAAAGCGATGCTGGCTGCCGAGCAGCACGTGGTAACGCCTGCGCTGGAGCGCGTTATTGAAGCCAACACCTATCTGAGCGGCGTCGGTTTTGAAAGCGGCGGTCTGGCGGCGGCGCACGCCATCCATAACGGTCTGACGGCAATCCCGGATGCGCATCACTATTACCACGGCGAGAAAGTGGCTTTCGGCACGCTGACGCAACTGGTCCTGGAAAACGCGCCGGTCGATGAAATTGAAACCGTTGCGGCGCTGTGTCATTCCGTTGGCCTGCCGATTACCCTGGCGCAACTGGACATCAAACAGGATATTCCGGCGAAAATGCGCATTGTGGCTGAAGCTGCCTGTGCCGAAGGCGAAACCATCCACAACATGCCTGGCGGCGCAACGCCGGACCAGGTGTATGCCGCCCTGCTGGTGGCTGACCAGTACGGTCAACGTTACCTGCAAGAGTGGGAATAACCGACCAATAAAAATCCCCGCAATTGCGGGGATTTTTTGTTCATACTATGCCGGACCCGCGCAAGCGACATCCGGCATGGTCTGTTACAGCAGATCGAAACGATCCAGGTTCATCACTTTCACCCATGCGGCAACGAAATCTCTCACGAACTTCTCGTGAGCATCGCTGCAGGCATAAACTTCAGCCACTGCGCGCAGTACAGAGTTAGAACCAAACACCAGATCGGCGCGAGTTGCGGTGTATTTTACTTCGCCGCTCGAACGGTCACGACCTTCAAACAGCTCTTGTGACTCATCAACCGCCTTCCATTCATGACGCATATCCAGCAGATTGACGAAGAAGTCAGTGCTGAGTACGCCAGGGCGATCGGTAAAGACGCCGTGCTGGCTACCATCAAAGTTGGTGCCCAGTACGCGCATACCGCCCACCAGCACGGTCATTTCCGGTGCGGTTAGCGTCAACTGCTGCGCTTTGTCGATCAGCAGCGACTCGGTGGTCGACACGTCAGGACGAGCGCGGTAGTTACGGAAACCATCGGCAATCGGCTCAAGCAGTTCAAACATCTCAATATCCGTTTGATCCTGACGCGCATCCACACGACCCGGCGCAAAAGGTACCTTGATGCTGACACCCGCAGCGCTAGCCGCCTGCTCGATACCGACAACACCGGCCAGCACGATAATATCGGCCAACGAGGCAGTATGGGCAGACTTATAAATACCTTCCAGCACAGGCAGAACGCGTGCCGCGGTGGCATTCACATCCCAGCCGCGTTGTGGGTCCAGCGCCAGACGCGCACCGTTAGCGCCGCCACGTTTATCCCCGCCACGGAAAGTCGATGCCGAAGCCCACGCTACCGATACCAGTTCGCCCACGGACAGTCCGGAAGCAGCGATGGTCGCCTTCAGCTTCAGGATATCTTCTTCGCTTGGGTTGAAGAACGCATGCGGCAGCGGGTCTTGCCAGATCAGATCTTCTTTTGGCACTTCCGGTCCAATGTAACGCGATTTTGGCCCCATATCGCGGTGCGTCAGTTTAAACCACGCACGGGCAAACGCTTCGTTGAACGCTTGCGGATCGTTCAGGAAACGGCGAGAGATCTTCTCGAACTCAGGATCGAAACGCAGCGTCAGGTCGGTAACCAGCATCGTCGGCTTGCGTTTTTTCGACGGATCAAACGGATCGGGAATAATTTCTGGCGCGTCAACCGCTTCAAACTGAATCGCGCCTGCCGGACTGCGAGTCTGCACCCACTCATATTTGAACAGGTTCTCGAAGAAATAGTTGCTCCATTGGGTAGGCGTCTGCGTCCACACCACTTCCAGACCAGAAGTAATTGCATCCGCGCCCGCGCCACTACCGTAGCTGCTGGCCCAGCCCAGGCCCTGCGCTTCAATCGGTGCGGATTCTGGATCGGCGCCAACGTGCGATGCCGCTGCTGCGCCGTGGGTTTTGCCCAACGTATGACCGCCGCCAATCAGCGCCACGGTTTCTTCGTCGTTCATCCCCATGTTACCGAAGGTCGCGCGAATAGCCGCTGCCGCAGAAAGCGGTTCGCCGCTATGGTCCGGCCCTTCCGGGTTCACATAAATAAGGCCCATTTCGGTGGCGCCCAGCGGCGCTTTTGCCAGCTCTTCCGGGTGACGGTGAGTCAGCCAGGCTTTTTCATCACCCCAGTTTACGTCGAGATCCGGTTCCCAGACATCTTCACGACCGGCACCAAAGCCAAAGGTACGGAAACCTGAGTTTTCCAGCGCCACGTTACCCGCGAGGATAAACAGGTCGGCCCAGGAAATTTTCTGACCATATTTCTGCTTGATTGGCCACAGCAGACGACGTGCTTTATCAAGGCTGACGTTGTCCGGCCAGGAGTTCAGTGGTGCAAAACGCTGCTGTCCGCGACCCGCTCCACCGCGTCCATCGATAGAGCGATAGGTTCCCGCGCCGTGCCATGCCATGCGGATAAACAATCCGGCATAGGTTCCCCAGTCAGCGGGCCACCACGGTTGAGATTCGGACAGAAGGGCTCTGAGATCCCCTTTCAGGGCAGAATAGTCGAGTTTACTAAACTCTTTGCGGTAGTCGAAGTCCTCACCCAGCGGGTTCGAACGGTTGGAATGTTGGTTTAAAAGATCAACGCGGAGTTGATTTGGCCACCAGTCGCGGTTATTCGTTCCTGCTCCCGCGCTCTGATCGTGACCGCCTTGATGAAAAGGACACTTACCGGCAGTTGATGCGTTTTGGCTATCGTCGGACATGCTCATCTATATGCTCCCTTTACAGTGTTCTGACTACGATATACACCACCAGAGATAAGATATAGTCGAAATAACCCACAGATTCGATAGCTAATTCCTTTTATATTTTAAGTTACAGAGATGTAGATCAAAATGATCAACAAAAAGCCCTCCGTAGAGGGCTGGGGCATCTGTTTAGTTAGGTCTTACACCCAGTGTGTGACAAATAGCGTAGCTCATCTCGGCACGGTTGAGGGTATAGAAGTGAAAATCCTTCACCCCTTCGCGACTGAGAATTTTCACCATATCCATGGCGATATTTGCGCCCACCAGCTTGCGGGTTTCCGCGTCATCATCAAGACCATCAAACATGGTCGACATCCACGCAGGAATGCGGACGTTGGTCATGTCAGCAAATTTTTTCGCCTGCTTAAAGTTAGATACCGGCAGGATGCCCGGAATAATTTCCACATCGATTCCCGCAGACACGCAGCGATCGCGAAAGCGCAGATAGCTTTCTACATCGAAGAAAAACTGGGTGATCGCGCGGTTTGCACCGGCATCAACCTTACGCTTCAGGTTCAGCAAATCCGCCTGAGCGCTTTTGGCTTCCGGGTGCACTTCCGGGTAAGCCGCAACGGAGATATCGAAGTCTGCAACGTCTTTCAGCAGAGTCACCAGGTCGGAAGCATACATATCCGGTTTACCGCTTCCCGGCGGCAGGTCGCCGCGCAGGGCAACAATATGACGAATACCGTTATGCCAGTAGTCCTGAGCAATGGTACGCAGCTCATCGCGGGTCGCATCAATGCATGTCAGGTGCGGGACCGCTTCAAGACCTGTGCGATCCTTAATGCCTTTAATAATGCTGTGCGTACGGTCGCGCTCACCAGAGTTTGCTCCGTAAGTAACTGAAACAAACTTCGGCTTCAGGCTGCTCAGGCGATCGATGGAGTTCCACAGGGTTTGCTCCATTTCACTGGTGCGCGGCGGGAAAAACTCAAACGAAACGTTAATCTGACCCTGCACTTCTGCCAGGCTCTGATTCAGGGCTTCCCGCTGGTTGGCGTGAAAAAAGCTCATACCTTACCTCATCAATCTTTTGTCGTTATATGTTGTGTTGTGAACTGCTATACGTTTAGACGTCTAGATGTAAAAATGACGGAAAAGCATGCTGGCGTCAACACAAAAATCATCGTTAAAGGTGAGGAATACTCAGCCAACGTGAAAAAAATTCACATCAGCTTGAAATGGTGAGGGATTGCGTCACGACCGTCTGTAGCCACTCTACTTTTGTTACGTTCTCAGGCAACGTCGCTAACCCCATGCTAAGCCGCAATTCTGTATCAGTAAGCGGAAGGAAGATCACGCCCTGACGCTGGATAGCGTAAAAGGAGGCCGGAACCAGGCTCAGACCGTCACCCTGCGCGATCCGTGCCAGCAGCACGTCATGTTCCATCGGCTCCTCAATAAGTGCAGGAGAGTAACCGGCACGACGAAAAATGTGTCGAGTGTAATCAAAAAAAGCAGGGTTACGTTCACGTTTGAACCAGAACAGCGGTCGGTGGTTCAGCGACGTTAACGAGAGCGAAGGCAGAGCCGCCTCTGGCCAGAGCGCGGGTAAGGCGGCGATCATCGATTCTTGCCAGCCGTGCGGCGTGACGCTAAGACCCGAATTCTCAAGCGGTAGCGCCACCAGCGCTGCATCCAGTTTTCCCCGACGCACCTGACGCGCCAGTTCAGGCGAACCATGACGGACAATATGTAGCTTCTGTACACGCGTAGCAAGCTGCGACTCAAGCGCCGCAAAAACACCCTGCTCAAACGCTGTACTTAGCCCTAAGCGCAGAGATTGCTCTCCCGTTTTCGCTATCTGACTCAACGCCGCCCAGGTTTTATCCTGTAGCGCCAATAGCGGGCGCACGATTTCAAGTACGCGCTGGCCGTCCTCCGTCAGCGTAAGTCCACGGGTATGACGGACAAAAAGCGTCACCCCCAGGCGCTCTTCAAGCTGGCGAATGTGGCGACTCAGCGGCGGCTGCGACATAAATAAACGCAGCGCCGCTCGACTCATGTTGTTCTCTTCCGCCACCACGGAAAAATAGCGTAGGAGGCGGATATCCAGAGAGTGCAAAGGCGAAGTTGTCATACCGAAAAGGTATCACGGAAACGGTATTACCCCAATCATTCCGCACGCTCTATCCTCATGCCATACACTAACTCACGAGGTGATTATCATGGATTCAGAACGCTATTTAACCGGTCAGAGAATGCTGCAACAGGTTGATGGAAAAGGCGGAGATGCGGTAGTCGAAAGTCTGCAGGATATTGCGCCAGACTTCGCCCAATACCTGATTGAATTTCCTTTTGGCGACATCTATTCAAGGCCGGGGCTGGAATTACGCAGTAGAGAAATTGCCACCGTCGCCGCGCTCACCGCCATGGGTAACGCCGCACCGCAGCTTAAGGTACACATCGCCGCCGCGCTGCACGTTGGCTTAACGCAGGAAGAGATTATTGAAGTGATGATGCAGATGGCTGTTTATGCGGGATTCCCGGCAGCACTCAACGGCCTGTTCGCTGCAAAAGAGGTGTTTGCCTCCCACAGAGGTTAAAACAAAGGCCAGCGGAATATCTGCTGGCCTGACCTCACTACGGTTTCACATCTTCCACACGCATGCCTTTGAGTTGTTCATCCGTCAGCGTATTTCCCGCTTTGAAATAATCCACGACCGCATTAGAGACATAGTAACCGCCGGATGTGTTACGCGCTTTACCTTCAGTAAATGTCGTGAAACCATCACCGCCGTCAGCCAGGAAGCTATTGGTGGCAATGTGATAAACCGTGGCATCCTCAATGGGTTTGCCGTTTAACGTCAATACGCTAACCCGCTGACCAACCGGTTTACTGCTGTCATACTTCATCTCCAGTCCTTTGGACACCTGCAATACACCGTTGCTTAAACCCGCGCCGTGCTCCATCAGGCTACGTAACTGCTTCCCGGTGAGATCCATGGTTGCCAGCTCATTCGGGAACGGGAAGGTGCTAATGACTGCGCCCATGGTGATGACTCCAGCAGGGATTTCATTCCGGATGCCGCCCGAGTTAGTGAGCGCTAACTGGGTATCTTTACCCGCCGCAACCAGCAACGCATCTGCCGCCAGATTTCCCAGCGAAGAAGATTCACCGTAAGCACGCGTCAGCTCAACCGGCGCGTTGGCAACCGTCTGCTGCACCACTTTATCGAGCTTTTTATTCCAGCCATCAATGACCTGTTTCGTCTGCGGGTCTGGCTGCCACTCATCAGCAAAAATGGTTTTCAGCTCGAAGTTCTTCACGGTAAATTGATGCGGTTTTTGCTGGTAATCCAGCACCAGTTTACCCACATCAATGCCGCCGCTGTCGGTAGACAGAATCAGGGTGTTACCTACTTTAATCGGCTCCGGCGTGCCCACATGCGCATGACCGGTGATCAGGATGTCCAACCCCTGCACCTGGCCTGCGGTCTGGATGTCTTTATCCAGCGCACGGCGTACATCGGTGCCCCCCAGACTGGACTGACGCGCTGGCGTGCCTTCATGGATCAGCGCCACGGTGAGATCGACTTTGCCTTTCAGCTCATCGATATAGCGTTGCAACCACTTCACTTCATCCCGCGCCTCGATCCCGACACGTGTCGCAGCGGAAACCGTATCATCAAAAGCAAACACGCCGTGCAGGCCAATCACGCCTATCTTTACGCCATCTTTTTCAATAATGGTGTAAGGCTTATCCCAGAACATTTTGCTGCTGTTTTGGTAAAAGATGTTGCCCTGCACGATCGGAAACTTTGCCTGGCTCAGTTGCAGCAGCGTATTGTCCCAACCGTGATCGAATTCATGATTACCCATGGTGACAGCGTCAAAATTCATGGTGTTCATGATATCGATAATCGCCTTCCCCTTGGTCAGGCTGCTGATATATGGCCCGGTGAAATAGTCGCCAGCATCCAAAAACCAGGTGGCGCTATTTTTCGCTTTCTCCTGCTTCACCATCGCCGAGATATTGGCCCAACCGCCAATATCTCGTGTGCCATTGGCAATCCATGGCACTTTATAAGGTTCGACATGGGCATGGAGATCGTTGGTATAAATAATCGTGACATCTTTGGCACTCGCCCAGAGCGGTAAAGATACCAGAACACCGACAGCAAGCATTTTTAGCTTCATAACCAATCCCTTTCAGTCATATAAAGATTCGCTACGTTACGTTCTGAAAGGTTTTTTTATGTGAGAAAACTCACATCCATCGGTGATAGTTGCAGGCCAAAATCAACGACCATTAAAAATCGTTGGTAACAGGATGACGTCACTGTTCACTATCAATTGCTGCAAATCCTTTGGCTGCAAAAATCTGGGGCTGGCGAGTTCAGCTGATTACAGCTGGCCAGAATATCGGCTGGGTTATGCCGCACTGCATTGTCGGGCATGCGGCAGCCTTCCACCGCTGTTTGATGAGGAACAGTTCCTTTGCTGGTTGTCGGCATATTTAGCGGATTTTGCCGCTAATCGTGGTCAGTTTTGCCCATGTTGCTACCAACGAGAAATCATCCGCTATGGGCATAATCCCCAGGGCAGCCAGCGCGTCCAGTGCCGAAACTGCAAAAAAGTGTGGACACCAAAGCAGGCGCCTCCCACCGGCATCGTTTTGCCAGAACAAATAGCGACGATTCCCTTGCTCGTCCCTTTTCAGGGTGTTAGTGCAGACCAGCAACTCTATGTATTACTCTCTTTTGACGCTATTCGCGGCAATGTTCTGCATATTTCCAGCAACTTCACGCCGCACACTGCCGGTATATCATTGCTTTACCGCTGGCGTGGCAGTGCTGAGCCAACAGTCATTCACGACGATATCATTGAGCGAGTGAGTCAGCGGGAAACCCAGTTTTTACGCCGCAGCCAGTTTGATGAAATCCAGTACGGCAGCGCCATACTCAAACGGAACGCCAGCGGCGCGATTTTACGCCCGGTCATTACTGCCCATGGGCATTTCCGCCTGCTGAGCCATCTGTGGCCAGAGGTAAAAACCCATATTATTGCCCACGAATGCTTCCTGCGCGGCGCAGCGATAACCGCATGGGCGGAACAGTTTCGCCATCATCGCGCCTCGCTGTGGTTTATTGATGAAGAAATGAATAGCGATAAGCGCACGCTGCCCTGGCAATTGCTGGGTAAAACGTATCAGGGATGGTGGCGAAATCAGTGGCAAATCTGGCAACGAGGCGATATACGTAAAATGGTGTGTTTGTTAACGCAGGGGCGGGTTGAAGAAAGCGCGTCAATAACCCTGGCGGCAAGCCATCGTTTTCTCGCCTGGTTGCGGCAACAGACGGAATTTGAGCAAAGTACCCGTTACTCTGCCCATTCGGTGTTTCAGGCGATAAGATCGCTGGCAGATAAATACAACGCCCTCATTGAGGGCGATGTTTACACATGTTTTCCGACAACAAAAACTACAGCAGTTGCGCCAGGCGGTTGATATCAGACTGAATCGCCCCGGCGGTCACATCGCGGCCCGCCCCCGGTCCGCGAATGACCAGCGGGTTATCACGATACCAACGGCTTTCAATGGCGAAGACGTTATCGCACGGCAGTAGTGCCGCCAGCGGGTGCTCAGGGCGTACCGCTTCAACGCCAACGCGTGCCTTACCGTTAGCGTCAAAACGCGCCACATAGCGTAGCACCAGTCCCATTTCACGTGCCGCTTCCAGGCGTTGCACCATCTGCTCGTTCAGCTCATCGCCATTTTCAAAGAAATGGTCAATAGAACCTGCTTCACAGTGCGCAGGCACCAGGGACTCTACGCGCACCTGGTCCGGTTCGATGTCGTAACCCGCTTCACGCGCCAGAATCACCAGCTTGCGCATCACATCTTTGCCGGAAAGATCCACGCGCGGATCAGGTTCAGTCAGACCCTGCTGCCACGCCTGATCCACCAGATCGGTGAACGGGACCGTGCCATCAAATTGCAGGAACAACCACGACAACGTGCCGGAGAAGATCCCACTGATAGACAGAATAGTATCTCCGCTATCAATCAGATCGCGCACGGTATGGTTGATCGGCAAGCCTGCGCCGACGGTGGCGTTATACAGCCAGTGGCGACCGGTTTTTTCAAAGGCGTCATGAATCTGGCGGTAATTATTACTGCTGCTCGCCCCCGCCAGCTTGTTGGCGCTGATAACGTGGAAGCCATGACTGGCGAAATCCAGATACTGCTCCGCCAACTGCTCGCTGGCAGTGACGTCCAGCACCACTAAATCATCATACGGGTGGGCACGCATCCACAGGAACAATGACTCTTCATCCTGTTCTACCGCCTCGTCATCGAAGAAGGCCAACGCGCGGCTGGCATCCAGCCCTTCGTAATTCAGCAGGCTACGGCGGCTATCAACCACTCCTGCCAGCACGAACTCTAATCCGGTACGCGCCGAGAGCGTGCTCTGCTCGCGGGCAAACAGCTCCAGCCAGCGCGACCCAATGTTACCTTTGCCGAACAGCACCAGACCAATGCGTTTTTCCGCGCGAAAGATTGACTGGTGCAGACCCTGAATCAGGCTCTCCGTTGGCCCGGTACGCAAGACGGCGACCAGGCTAATGCCCTCTTCCGACTGCCAGGTGAATTCGACCGGCTGACCTTTCAGCTGTTGCCAAAAGCGATGGCAGTGCAGCGGGTTACGGGTGACGCCCGCCCCAACCATCGCCACCAGCGCCAGCCCCTGGCGCAGACGCAGTTCGCCCGGCAGGCCAGCTTCATCCAGAATTTTCAGTGCGCCATCAGCGACTTCGGAGGTATAGCAAAATTGCAGCAACTGGCGGTCAGGATGCACACCCACTGCCAGCGGACGCACCTGGGTGCGTTTTAAAATCTGATCAATCTCTTTATAGGCCAGTTTAAAGTCCTGGCCAGTGGGAACCTGAAACTCAATCAGGCAAACGTCGTCATGGCTGGTCACAATACGTGCCCCGGTACCGGAAGCCAGCACGCGTTCAATACGCGTCGATCCCTGCTCCGGCGTATAGCTACAACGCAACTGGAGATCGATATCGCTGCCGGAAACCGGCTGGAGGGTGCGGGCATGGAGAACCGGAGCCGCCAGACGCGCCAGCTCGCTGGCTTCATCCAGACGCAGCAGCGGCAGCAGACAGGCATCTTTTACTTTACGCGGATCCGCGCTGTAAACCCCGGCGACATCGCTCCAGATGGTTACGCGGGAAACCCCCGCCAACGCGCCAACCTGCGTCGCCGAGTAGTCGGAGCCGTTACGCCCCAGCAGTACCGTCTCACCGGCGTTGCTGCGGCTAATGAAACCGGTAACGACCAGGCGTTTGCCCGGATGCTGCGCCAGCAGTTGTTGCAGCAATGGGTAAGAAAGACCTTCATCCACCTGCGGCTGAGCGCCGCGCTCGGCACGTAAAAAATCGCGCGCATCCAGCCAGGCTGACTCCAGCCCCTGTTGGTTAAGGACGGCAGACATCAAACGCGCCGACCACACCTCGCCATGCCCGACGACTTCAGCATAGACGGCATCATTCACGCCGCTGTCGAGTAATCCGGCCAGGCGCTCCAGATCGTGAATAAACGCGCCGATCAGCCCATCCGCCACATCAGGAGGTAACAAACCGCTGATAAGCTCACTCTGATAGCGACGTAACGCCTGTTGAACCTGATGCGCAGACAGACGATCGGTCTGGCTTAATTTTAGCCAGCTAATCAACTGGTTAGTGGTACTGCCTGCGGCTGAAACAACCATCATGTCATCAGGCTGCGAGTACTCCGCCATAATGCCTGCGACACGCAGATAACATTTCACATCAGCCAGACTACTACCACCAAATTTGTGCAGTTGACGACCCTTCGTCCCTGCCTGCGCAATCACACTCATGTTTACCCCTTGTTTGCAGCCCGGAAGCCATTTTCCAGGTCGGCAATTAAATCTTCGCCATCTTCAATACCGGTGGAGATACGCAACAGCGTTTCCGAAATTCCGGCAGCAGCACGCGCTTCTGGCGCCATTCCCGCGTGTGTCATGGTTGCGGCATGGGAGATCAGACTTTCAACGCCCCCTAACGATTCCGCCAGCGTAAACAATGACAACCCGCCGAGGAAGCGACGCAGCGTTTGCTCATCGCCATCCAGCTCAAAACTCAACATCGCGCCAAACCCTTTTTGCTGACGCGCGGCAATCTCATGGCCCTGATTATCCGGCAATGACGGGTGATACAATTTTTTCACCAGCGGCTGAGTTTGCAGATAATCCACAATCGCCTGAGCATTACGTTGCGCCACCTCCATACGAGGTGACAAAGTACGCAGGCCGCGCAACAGCAGATAACTATCAAACGCGCCGCCGGTCACACCAATATTATTCGCCCACCATGCCAGTTCAGTGACCATTTCAGGATCTTTTGCTATCACCACACCAGCCACTACGTCGGAGTGACCGTTTAAATATTTCGTGCATGAATGCAACACCAGATCGGCGCCTAATGCCAGTGGATTTTGCAGTGCCGGGCTTAAAAAAGTGTTGTCCACCACGCTGACCGCACCAGCCTCGCGCGCCAGCTGGCAGATTTTCGCGATATCCACCACGCGCAGCAGCGGGTTGCTTGGGCTTTCTACCAGCACCAGCTTCGGTTTTTCCGCCAGTGCCGCCTGCAACGCCTGCTCATCTCCTTGATCGACAAACAGTACGCGATAACAGCCACGCTTTGCCAGGCTGTCAAACAGACGATAACTCCCGCCGTAGCAGTCGTGCGGTGCGACCAGCAGATCGCCAGGCTTGAGGAATACCGTAGTCACCAGATGAATCGCCGACATGCCAGTATTGGTCAGTACTGCCCCCGCCCCACCTTCCAGTTCCGCCAGCGCACGCTGAACGACATCACGCGTTGGGTTACCGCGGCGCGAATAGTCATGGGCGCGAGGCTCATTAAAACCGGTAAAGTTATAGGTGCTGGAGAGGTGGATCGGCGGGACAACGCAACCGTACTGTTCGTCGTCATTTAACCCGCTACGCACTGCGATGGTGGCCTGTTTACGCGTCATATTGAGGAGATCCTGGCTGAGTCGGTGAAAAGTCAGACACCAGAGTAATCATAGTTACGATAGCCGTCAATACATCTGGACATCTAAACTTCTTTGCGTATAGATTGAGCAAACCGGAAATAGCCGTTAAAATTATATGCATTAGCGTACATCTGCGTCGGCTTACTTCGTGTCAGGGCCACGCCACTACGATAAACTACGCGCAATTATGGTCCGGGCTCAGGTTCTGGCCTCAATATTAATGACAAAGAGGATTAGGTATCTCATGGCTGAATGGAGCGGCGAATATATCAGCCCATACGCTGAGCACGGTAAGAAGAGTGAGCAAGTCAAAAAAATTACGGTTTCCATTCCTCTGAAGGTGTTAAAAATCCTTACCGATGAACGCACGCGTCGTCAGGTTAACAACCTGCGTCACGCCACCAACAGCGAACTGCTGTGTGAAGCGTTTCTGCATGCTTTTACCGGGCAACCATTACCCAACGATGACGACCTGCGTAAAGAGCGCAGCGATGAAATCCCGGAAGAAGCAAAGGTAATCATGCGTGAACTGGGTATCAACCCGGAAACGTGGGAATACTGATTTTTCAAGACAGATGAGAAAAGGCGGGATTACTCCCGCCGCTTCTCACTACGTTACTTACTGATACCATTAAGCTTATTCAATGTTTCTTCCATTTTGAGCGTCTCTTTACGGTTCAATGGATAGAAATAAATCAGAATGACCGCTGCCAAGAACAGGCATAAAGCCGGTAACAGATTTGCCATCGTATAGATGTTTTCCTGCACAATGCTGGTTTGCACAGCGCCACCCGTTGACGAAGATTGATAACCAATGATGGCCAGCATAAAGCCGCCAATAGCCCCAGCGCACGCCTGGCCAACCTTGCGGGCGAAGAAGTTCACGCCATAAACGGTCCCATCCTCACGATCGCCAGTGACATACTGGTGATAATCACACACATCGGTCATAAACGCCCAAATCATCAGGTTGAATAACCCGGCTCCCAGCGTCGCCAGGAACAGGAAAACCAAATAAACCTTCGCGTCGGTAATGTGGGTGAAGTACATAATCACATACATGGCTACCGCAAAGAGCAGCGCGCCTACGCTGGCTTCTTTCTTACCAAAACGCTTCGTGAGCCAGGATGCTGAGGGTGCCAGCAAAACCAGAGAGCCAAAGGTGAAGAGCAATGCAACGGACATGGCCTCTTTGTTATGGAAATAGTCATTAAACAGGTAAGTCATGTTGGTACCAGACAACCCCTGATTAATCACAATCAGCAGATCCACAACCACTAAAACAATCAGCGCTTTATTGCGTATCAACCCCTTCAGCAGCACAGAAACCGGCATGCTCTCTTTTCTTTCCACCCGCACGCGTTCCGTCGTTAACTGACAGGTCAACGTTAAAAAGATAAACCCCAGCACAGAACAACCAATGGCAATCCAGAAGAAATGCTGCCCAGAGATCACCTGGCTTCCGTCCACCAGAGTGGTGTACATCAGGATCGGAATAAAAAAGCCGGTTGTCCCGCCACCGATGGCGGACCCTACGCTGCGCCAGGTTGACAGCGATACGCGATCTTCCGGATTCGAGCTAATCGCCGCAGACATGGCGCCATACGGAATACTCACTGTCGATAACAGCGAACCGTAAATAAAATAGGAACAGCAGATGTAGATAATTTTCGCCGTATAAGAAAAATCATGCACAAACGGCAGGAACAGAACGACCGCAATGATGCAAAACGGGTACTTCATGCGGCGCACCCAGGGGTTAAATCGCCCATGAGCCGTCAGTTTAGAGGTATCACATAAGCGCCCTACGCCAACGTCGACAAACGCATCAAAGAGTTTGGTCACAAAATAGAGTGAACCAACAATAACACCGGAAATACCGAGTACGTTGGTGTAATAAATCATTAAAAAACTATTTACCAGTCCAAGAATAAAACAGGTTCCGAGGTCACCACATAAATAACCGAATTTATCTCTTAATCCGAAAGGCCTGACGGCAATATTTTGATTGCTTCCGATCATTGTTCCATCATTAGACATGATGTTAACTCCTTAGACACATTATTCACGCAAACTATGCGTATACCGATGCTCAGCGTAATAAATCGATACGAAGTGTATTAACGGTCAGAAGTTATAACCGAGACCAACGCGATAGCGGGTCTGACGATCGTCTGTGGTTGTGGTGTTATACCCCGAGGAAACGTTACCCACCTCAACAAATGGAACCCATGAGCCTATTTTATACGCCACACGGAAGTTATATTCGTAATCGTCTTTTCGGTTGTTATATAAATCTTCGCTATCGGCAATTTTATAAATACCATTTAGCTCAAACATCCAGTCATTGATGTTATAACCGAGCCATGCTTCCGGACGATAGACCATGCGGTCATCCTTGCCGTCAGTGTTTCTACGCATGTACTCCTGACGATAGCGGAACGCGGTCCACCAATGGTCATTGATGTTATACTGCACGCGAATATAAGGCTTATAAATCGAGATGTTATCGCCCATTTCGATCGCAATACCCGGCTGCCAGACAAGGTCCTTCCAAGTGAACTGGTAGCTGGCCGTATACTCGTTGCCATTACTTTCCATATTATTCCACGCATCATTAGATTGCGTATTTTCGGAACGTGAAATGGCCTCGACTGCGACACCAAAACCAGTAGCAAAACGATGCGACATATAAACACGGTCGTAATTACGACCATCATCATAATATTCATGTCGATAATCAACATAACCCGCTTGCGCGGCCGCAGAGAATAATGAAATCAGTAATAACGCGGATTTAAATTTCATGACCATCCCTCTTCACACTAAATCTAGGAAATTGCCCATCTCGCTCCGTCCATAAATGAAGAAACGATGAAGGAATAAGAATAATTTTATATTTCCACGAAAGTGTATTTTAGAAAGAAGGAAGAAACCTTTGGTATTTTGCCAAAGATTGGCATAAGTGGCAAAAACAAGAAGATAAAAAGGACGCAGATCACCAGTTGAAACATTTTATCGTAAAAATAAAAACACCGTTTTATTTATTAAATAAAAGACATTATTCAATACATCAATACGAATTTCAGTCTGCAGGCGCAGATACAAAAAAAGCGCCATAAGGCGCTTTTTTCTGACAGCTGAAACTTACTTGCTGCCTGGGATGCTGAAACGCTTGTTGAAGCGATCAACACGGCCACCGGTAGCAACATCACGCTGCTTGCCAGTATAGAACGGGTGGCACTGACCGCACACGTCTAGGTTCAGATCGTGACCGACGGTAGAGCGGATTTTCATGACGTTACCGCAAGAGCAGTTTGCAGTAATTTCTTCGTATTTCGGGTGAATATCTTTTTTCATGGGAAAACCTCGGTTTAAGGCCGCGTCGCTCTTCCAGCCCTAACGCCAGACACCACGCGATGTTAATTATTCCCCGTCACCTTTCACGCTGCATCAACAGCCTGAAACTCTCGGGTAATGGTCATTGTTTGACGCAATCAATTTGCATCAAAGGCGGCGAATCATACAGAAATTAACCTGCTCATGCAAACTGATCCGCATTCTACCCTTCACTAATGTGTATACTAACCCGCCAGATTTCAAGTCAGGATGATTCAATGCCCGTTGCGCACGTTGCCTTACCCGTTCCGCTACCTCGCACCTTTGACTACCTTCTGCCAGAAGGCATGAGCGCCAAAGCTGGGTGTCGTGTACGCGTGCCCTTTGGCAAGCAACAGGAGCGCGTGGGCATCGTTCTATCCGTCAGCGAGCACAGCGAACTGCCGCTGAGCGAATTGAAAGCCGTTCTCGAAGTGCTGGACAGCGAGCCGGTTTATTCGACCTCCGTCTGGCGTCTACTGTTGTGGGCGGCTGACTATTATCACCATCCTATCGGCGACGTACTGTTTCACGCCCTGCCGATTCTGCTGCGCCAGGGACGCCCGGCGACAAACGCGCCTATATGGTACTGGTTTGCCACTGAAGAAGGTCAGGTTATTGATCTCAACAGCCTCAAGCGCTCTCCCAAGCAACAGCAGGCGCTGGCTGCGCTACGCCAGGGAAAAATCTGGCGCGACCAGGTGGCTGAGCTCGAATTTAATGACGCCGCATTACAGGCGCTGCGGAAAAAAGGGCTGTGCGATCTGGCGAGCGAAACGCCTGGTTTTAGCGACTGGCGTACCCACTACGCGGTTTCCGGTGAGCGTCTTCGACTGAACACCGAGCAAGCCACCGCCGTCGGAGCAATTCACAGCGCCGCGGACAGTTTTAGCGCCTGGCTATTAGCGGGCGTGACGGGCTCAGGCAAAACAGAGGTCTATCTAAGCGTACTGGAAAATGTCCTGGCCCAGGGCAAACAGGCGCTGGTGATGGTGCCGGAGATTGGCCTGACGCCGCAAACTATTGCCCGTTTTCGCGAACGCTTCAATGCGCCAGTCGAAGTCCTGCACTCCGGTTTGAACGACAGCGAACGTCTTTCGGCCTGGTTGAAAGCAAAAAATGGCGAAGCGGCGATTGTTATCGGCACGCGCTCGTCGCTGTTTACACCGTTTAAAAATCTCGGCGTGATTGTCATCGACGAAGAGCATGACAGCTCTTATAAACAGCAGGAAGGCTGGCGCTATCATGCGCGCGATCTCGCGGTTTATCGCGCCCACAGCGAGCAGATCCCGATTATTCTCGGCTCAGCCACTCCGGCTCTGGAAACGCTGTGCAACGTGCGACAGAAAAAATATCGCATGCTACGCCTGACGCGACGTGCCGGAAATGCGCGCCCCGCCACTCAGCACGTGCTGGATCTCAAAGGTCAGCAGGTGCAGGCCGGACTCGCCCCTGCGCTTATCACCCGTATGCGTCAGCACCTGCAGGCGGATAACCAGGTGATTCTGTTTTTGAACCGCCGGGGCTTTGCTCCTGCGCTGCTGTGCCATGACTGCGGCTGGATTGCCGAATGTCCGCGCTGCGATCACTACTACACGCTGCATCAGGCACAGCACCATTTACGCTGCCACCACTGCGACAGCCAGCGCCCAATACCACGTCAGTGCCCTTCCTGCGGCTCAACGCATATGGTTCCGGTTGGACTCGGCACCGAACAGCTTGAGCAGGCTCTGGCCCCTTTTTTCCCCGGCGTGCCAATCTCACGCATCGATCGCGACACCACCAGCCGTAAAGGGTCGCTGGAGCAGCATCTGGCGGAAGTACATCGCGGCGGCGCACGAATTCTGATCGGCACGCAAATGCTGGCCAAAGGCCACCACTTCCCGGACGTCACCCTGGTGGCGCTTCTGGACGTTGACGGCGCGCTGTTCTCTGCAGATTTCCGGTCAGCAGAACGCTTCGCCCAGCTTTACACGCAGGTCTCCGGGCGAGCAGGACGCGCCGGGAAACAGGGCGAAGTGGTGCTACAAACGCACCATCCTGAGCATCCGCTGCTGCAAACTTTGCTGTACAAAGGTTATGACGCGTTTGCCGAGCAGGCGCTGGCCGAGCGACAAACGCTCCAGCTTCCACCGTGGACCAGCCATGTGATCGTGCGGGCAGAAGATCATAACAACCAGCATGCGCCAATGTTCTTACAACAGTTGCGAAATCTGATCCAGGCCAGTCCGCTTGCCGATGACAAACTGTGGGTGCTCGGCCCGGTTCCCGCCCTGGCCCCCAAGCGCGGCGGTCGCTATCGCTGGCAAATTTTGTTGCAACATCCGTCGCGAATTCGCCTGCAGCATATCGTCAGCGGCACGCTGGCGCTGATCAATACGTTACCCGATGCACGTAAGGTTAAATGGGTGCTGGATGTCGATCCCATCGAGGGATAATCCCTCACGATGCGAGGCGGATCGTAAAATTAAAGATCCATCACACTTTTTATGAAAATTCTGTAACCGCTTCCATTAACTATCTGATAAAAATGTTTCAGATGAAGGCTATTCAAGGACGAGTCTGTGCCAGCAGCTCTCTGGCGAGGAGAAAGAGTGAAACCGAATAAGCAGGTTGCCGCCGCTACGATGAAAGATGTTGCTCTGAAGGCGAAAGTCTCAACGGCAACCGTATCCCGCGCATTAATGAACCCGGACAAAGTCTCGCAGTCAACCCGTAACAAGGTTGAACAGGCAGCGCTGGAAGTGGGATATTTACCCCAATCAATGGGACGCAACGTTAAGCGTAATGAATCACGTACCATTCTGGTGATTGTGCCGGATATCTGCGATCCGTTTTTTAGCGAAGTGATTCGCGGCATAGAAGTGACCGCCGCTGAGCAGGGATATCTGGTGCTTATCGGCGACTGCGCCCACCAGAATCAGCAGGAAAAGACCTTCCTCAACCTCATTATCACCAAGCAGATCGATGGCATGGTGCTGCTCAGCTCGCGCCTGCCGTTTGATGCCAGCGTGGAAGAGCAGCGCAACTTGCCGCCGATGGTCATGTCCAACGAGTTCGCGCCAGAGCTGGAACTCCCCACCGTGCACATTGATAATCTCACCGCCGCCTTCAACGCGATGAACTATCTGCTGGAACTGGGGCATAAACGCATTGGCTGTATCGCCGGACCAGAGGATATGCCGCTGTGCCATTACCGTCTGCAAGGTTACGTTCAGGCATTGCGCCGCAGTGGAATTACGGTCGATCCGCATTTCATCGCGCGTGGTGACTTTACCTATGAAGCGGGAGCCAATGCGCTTAAGCAACTCCTTGAGCTTCCACAGCCACCTACTGCGGTCTTTTGCCACAGCGATGTCATGGCGCTGGGGGCACTCTCTTACGCCAAACGTCAGGGTCTGAAGGTACCTGACGATTTATCCATCATTGGCTTTGATAATATTTCGCTCACGGAATTTTGTGATCCACCCCTGACAACCGTCGCACAGCCGCGTTTCGATATCGGACGTGAAGCTATGCTGTTACTGCTCGATCAACTACAAGGTCAGAACGTCAGCAGTGGCTCACGTTTACTGGACTGCGAGCTTATTATTCGGGGCACTACCCGGGCACTGACGTAAAGTAAAGTGCTTTCGGACTCCCCTGTCTGGTCAAAGGCCCGCCGCTTAAGTAACATGGCGGGCTGACGAACGAATAAATACAGCGAAACGATAGTGGCACAACGAGATTATGTACGTCGCGGCCAACCGGCACCTTCGCGGCGCAAGAAGAGCACATCACGGAAAAAACAACGCAATACGCCTGCGGTATCGCCCGCTATGGTTGCTATTGCTGCAGCCGTACTCGTGACCTTTATCGGTGGTCTGTACTTCATTACGCATCACAAGAAAGAAGAGTCCGAAACGCTGCAAAACCAGAAAGTCACCGGTAATGGCATCCCGCCAAAACCGGAAGAGCGCTGGCGATACATCAAAGAGCTGGAAAGCCGTCAGCCTGGCGTACGTGCGCCTACCGAACCGTCTGCAGGCGGCGAGGTACTGAACGCCGATCAGCTTACCAATGAGCAGCGCCAGTTGTTGGCGCAAATGCAGGCCGATATGCGCCAACAGCCAACGCAGCTCAACGAAGTACCGTGGAACGAACAAACTGCTGAACAACGCCAGCAAACGCTGCAGCGTCAACGTCAGGTGCAACAGCAGCAGTGGAATAACACCCAACAGCAGGCTCAACAGCCGCGCCAACGGGTAACAGAACAGCCGTACCAGCAGCAGCAAACGCGTACTGCGCAAGCCGCACCGGTACAGCAGCCGAAGGCGCAGCCAAAACCGGCGGCCCAACAGCCGTATCAGGATCTACTGCAAACACCTGCGCATACCACCGCCGCTCAGCCGAAAACGCAGCCGGCCGCGCCGATAACAAATGAAACGCAGCCGCCAAAACAGACGGCGGAGAAAAAAGATGAACGCCGCTGGATGGTACAGTGCGGCTCATTTAAAGGCGCTGAGCAGGCAGAAACCGTGCGCGCGCAGTTGGCTTTTGAAGGCTTCAACTCACGTATTACCACCAATAACGGCTGGAATCGCGTGGTCATTGGTCCGGTCAAAGGCAAAGAGAATGCCGACAACACCATCAGCCGCCTGAAAGTTGCTGGTCACACAAACTGCATTCGACTCGCCACTGGGGGTTGAAACCCCCAAAATCCCCCCCATCTATACTTGCATTACGCCCCGCATACTGCGCGGGGCCTGTGTTTTGCATTTGTAACCAAGGGGTCTGCTCGTGACAACAATAGTAAGCGTACGCCGTAACGGCCATGTGGTAATCGCCGGTGATGGTCAGGCCACACTGGGTAACACCGTAATGAAAGGCAACGTGAAGAAAGTCCGCCGTCTGTACAACGACAAAGTCATCGCGGGCTTTGCGGGCGGTACTGCGGATGCATTCACGCTGTTTGAACTGTTTGAACGCAAGCTGGAAATGCACCAGGGTCACCTGGTGAAAGCTGCCGTTGAACTGGCAAAAGACTGGCGTACCGACCGTATGCTGCGCAAACTCGAAGCGCTGCTGGCCGTTGCGGATGAAACTGCATCACTCATCATCACCGGTAACGGCGACGTCATCCAGCCAGAAAACGATCTGATTGCCATCGGCTCCGGCGGTCCCTACGCCCAGGCTGCTGCACGCGCTCTGCTGGAAAACACCGAGCTTGGCGCACGCGAGATTGCTGAGAAAGCGTTGGATATTGCAGGGGATATCTGCATTTATACCAACCACTTCCATACCATCGAAGAATTGAACTCCAAAGCGTAAGGATCCCCCATGTCTGAAATGACCCCACGCGAAATTGTCAGCGAACTGAACAAACACATCATCGGCCAGGATAACGCTAAGCGTTCCGTGGCGATTGCCCTGCGTAACCGCTGGCGCCGCATGCAGCTCAACGAAGAGCTGCGCCATGAAGTTACGCCGAAAAACATTCTGATGATTGGCCCAACCGGCGTCGGTAAAACCGAAATCGCCCGTCGTCTGGCAAAACTGGCCAACGCGCCGTTCATCAAAGTTGAAGCAACAAAATTCACCGAAGTCGGCTATGTTGGTAAAGAAGTTGACTCTATCATCCGCGATCTGACCGATGCTGCCATCAAAATGGTCCGCGTTCAGGCCATCGAGAAAAACCGCTTCCGTGCCGAAGAGATGGCGGAAGAGCGCATTCTCGACGTGCTGATCCCACCGGCTAAAAATAACTGGGGACAGTCAGAGCAGCCGCAGGAACCTTCTGCAGCGCGTCAGGCGTTCCGTAAAAAACTGCGTGAAGGCCAGCTGGATGATAAAGAGATCGAAATCGATCTCGCGGCCGCACCGATGGGCGTTGAAATCATGGCGCCTCCGGGAATGGAAGAGATGACCAGCCAGCTACAGTCCATGTTCCAGAACCTGGGCGGTCAGAAGCAAAAACCGCGTAAGCTGAAAATCAAAGACGCGATGAAGCTGCTGATTGAAGAAGAAGCGGCCAAACTGGTGAATCCGGAAGAGCTGAAACAGGAAGCTATCGACGCCGTTGAGCAACACGGAATCGTGTTTATCGACGAAATCGACAAAATCTGTAAGCGCGGCGAATCCTCCGGCCCGGACGTGTCCCGTGAAGGCGTACAGCGCGACCTGCTGCCGCTGGTTGAAGGCTGCACGGTCTCCACTAAACACGGTATGGTGAAAACAGACCACATTCTGTTTATCGCCTCTGGCGCATTCCAGGTAGCGAAACCGTCTGACCTGATCCCGGAACTGCAGGGTCGTCTGCCGATTCGTGTCGAGCTGCAGGCGCTGACCACCAGCGATTTTGAGCGTATCCTTACCGAACCGAATGCCTCCATCACCGTCCAGTACAAAGCGCTGATGGCGACCGAAGGTGTGGACATCAACTTCACCGAATCGGGCATTAAACGCATTGCCGAAGCGGCCTGGCAGGTCAATGAAACCACCGAAAACATCGGTGCACGTCGTCTGCATACCGTTCTCGAGCGTCTGATGGAAGATATTTCCTATGATGCGAGCGATTTAAACGGCCAAAGCATCACAATTGATGCCGAATATGTGAGCAAACATCTGGATGCGCTGGTCGCAGATGAAGATCTGAGCCGTTTTATCCTATAATCGCGTTCAATGCATTTTCATCACTGTTGATGGGGCTGATAAAGCCCCATTTTTATTGGCGCTAAATATGACTGAACAACAAAAAATTAGCCGCTCACAAGCCTGGCTGGAAAGTTTACGACCTAAGACCTTACCGCTCGCCTTCGCGGCGATCATCGTCGGTACGGCATTAGCATGGTGGCAAGGATACTTCGATCCGCTGGTTGCTCTGTTGGCATTGATTACGGCAGGACTGCTGCAAATTCTGTCCAACCTCGCTAACGACTATGGCGATGCCGTCAAAGGCAGCGACAAGCCCGACCGCATTGGACCACTGCGCGGTATGCAAAAAGGGGTTATCACCCAACAGCAGATGAAGCGTGCGCTGATCGTTACCGTGGTGTTGATCTGTCTGTCGGGTCTGGCCCTGGTTGCTGTGGCCTGCCACACGCTGGCGGATTTTGTCGGTTTCCTGGTACTTGGGGGCCTGTCGATTATCGCGGCGATCACCTACACTGTGGGTAATCGCCCTTACGGATATATCGGTCTGGGCGATATTTCCGTGCTGGTATTCTTTGGCTGGCTTAGCGTGATGGGAAGCTGGTATCTGCAGGCGCATACGCTGATTCCGGCGCTGATTCTGCCTGCCACCGCCTGTGGCCTGCTGGCAACTGCCGTGCTCAACGTCAACAACCTGCGCGATATCAACAGCGACAGAGAGAACGGCAAGAACACGCTGGTAGTACGTTTAGGTGCCGTCAATGCCCGCCGCTACCATGCCTGCCTGCTGATGGGTACGCTGGTCTGCCTGGCGCTGTTTAACCTGTTTTCGCTACAAAGTCTGTGGGGATGGCTGTTTATCCTTGCCGCTCCGCTGCTTTTCAAACAGGCGCGTTACGTGATGCGCGAAATGGATCCTGCGGCAATGCGTCCGATGCTGGAACGCACCGTAAAAGCGGCGCTATTAACTAACTTGCTGTTTGTCGTTGGAATTTTCTTAAGTCAGTGGTCTCTTTAACTGACAAATATCAATTAACAATTGATGATTTTGCCAACAGTACACATAGCGCGATATACTGAAAATTCTCGCAGCAACTGAACGTTAAGCCTATGAAATACGATACATCCGAGCTTTGTGACATCTATCAGGAAGATGTCAACGTCGTGGAACCGCTGTTCTCTAACTTTGGAGGACGGTCGTCGTTTGGCGGACAAATCATCACGGTAAAATGTTTCGAGGACAACGGGTTGCTGTACGATCTGCTCGAACAAAATGGCCGTGGTCGCATTCTGCTGGTCGATGGCGGCGGTTCTGTCCGTCGTGCGCTGGTCGATGCCGAACTGGCACGACTGGCCGTACAGAATGAATGGGAAGGTCTGGTCATCTACGGCTCAGTCCGCCAGGTAGACGATCTGGAAGAACTGGATATCGGCATTCAGGCGATTGCCGCAATTCCGGTAGGTGCTTCAGGAGAGGGGATTGGGGAAAGCGATGTGCGCGTCAACTTTGGCGGCGTGACATTCTTCTCCGGCGACCACCTGTACGCCGACAACACCGGGATAATCCTCTCCGAAGACCCGCTCGATATCGAGTAAGTGAAAAAGGCACCGCAAGGTGCCTTTTTTATGCGTTGTCACTGATTGCCGGTTGGCGGCTTACGCCTTATCCGGCCTACAGGCACTCGCATTCTACATCCTCTATAGATTTCGCGTCAGGGCAAGGCGGCAAGTAAGTGAATCCCCAGGAGCATAGGCCACTATGTGACTGGGGTGAATGTACGCAGCCAACGCCGCCATAACGTGAAATATGACGAGGATTAGACTTCTTCCATACGCCCCAACAGGGCATGCAGACGATCCTGCCAGCCGTTCTGCTGTTCTTTCAGGTTGTTGTTCTCACGCTCCAGCTCTTCACGCTGCTGCTGTGCAGACTGAACTTCCTGCGACAGTGAGTTGTTCTTTTCTTTCAGCTCTTCGATTTCCATCTGCAACAGCGTGATGGTATCAATCGCCTGCTGTACTTTTGCTTCCAGTTTCTCAAACACTTCTAATGACATCGTCATACCTCTCCTGAATTGCAAGGCGTTGATGGATAAAAATCCTCGTCCCGATAACCGGCGACGCCTTAATAAAAACGAGCGCACTCTACTTAACACCGATTGTATGAAGCCGCGTCATCCCTGTCCAGCGGCATCCCGCGCAGATTGCGGTTTGCAACACTTTTCGTCTTTCTCCTGGTGACATTACTATCATAACTCTTAAATGTTAACGAATTGATCATTGAAATGATTCAGCTCACACTATTTTTGTATAACAAATACCGCGAAATGGCGCGATAACGCTCATTTTGTTGATGGAGTACACACATTTCAATTTCGATATTTCTCGTTTTTGAGCGTTAACGATAAATTAACAGTGTGCCTACCGGCTCCGGGGATGTCAGTGACCTTCTCGCATACAATAAACATTAAACTCTCTTCAGGATCCGATTATGAGTCAAACATCAACCTTAAAAGGCCAGTGCATTGCTGAATTCCTCGGTACCGGGTTGTTGATTTTCTTCGGTGTGGGATGTGTCGCTGCACTCAAAGTTGCTGGGGCTACTTTTGGTCAGTGGGAAATCAGTATCATCTGGGGTCTGGGGGTAGCGATGGCTATCTATCTGACTGCAGGCGTTTCTGGTGCACACCTGAATCCAGCGGTAACCATCGCACTCTGGCTGTTCGCCTGTTTTGATAAACGCAAAGTTGCACCTTTTATTATTTCGCAAATTGCCGGCGCCTTTTGCGCAGCGGCACTGGTTTACGGGCTTTATTACAATCTTTTCATCGATTTCGAACAAACTAACCATATCGTGCGCGGCAGTACCGAGAGCCTGGGTCTGGCAGGTACTTTCTCGACCTATCCGAACCCGCATATCAATTTTGTGCAGGCCTTCGCGGTTGAAATGGTCATTACCGCTATTCTAATGGGGCTGATTCTGGCTCTGACCGACGATGGTAACGGTGTACCTCGTGGTCCGCTGGCACCACTGCTGATCGGCTTGTTGATCGCCGTTATTGGTGCTTCCATGGGTCCGCTAACAGGTTTTGCGATGAACCCGGCACGTGACTTCGGACCGAAACTCTTCGCCTGGATGGCCGGATGGGGTGAGATTGCCTTCACGGGTGGTCGTGATATCCCTTACTTCCTGGTCCCGGTGTTTGGCCCGATTACCGGCGCGATTTTAGGCGCATGGGCATATCGCAAACTGATTGGTCGCCATTTACCGTGCGATGTCTGCGCGATTGAAGAGAAAGACGTTGCGACCAACACTCAACAAAAAGCTTCGCAGTAATGTGACTACGGGACAAATAATCATGACTGAAAAAAAATATATCGTTGCGCTCGACCAGGGCACCACCAGCTCCCGCGCGGTCGTAATGGACCACGATGCGAATATCGTTAGCGTTTCACAGCGCGAATTCGAGCAAATCTACCCGAAAGCAGGTTGGGTAGAACATGACCCAATGGAAATTTGGGCGACCCAAAGCTCCACGCTGGTAGAAGTTCTGGCGAAAGCCGATATCAGTTCCGATGAAATTGCAGCGATCGGTATTACCAACCAGCGTGAAACCACCATCGTCTGGGAGCGTGAGACCGGTAAACCTATCTATAACGCAATTGTGTGGCAGTGTCGTCGTACCGCGGATATCTGCGAAAAGCTCAAGCGCGACGGTATGGAAGAGTACATCCGTAATAACACGGGTCTGGTAATTGACCCGTACTTTTCCGGCACTAAAGTGAAGTGGATCCTCGACCACGTGGAAGGCTCACGTGAGCGCGCTCGTCGCGGCGAACTGCTGTTCGGTACGGTAGACACCTGGCTTATCTGGAAAATGACGCAGGGACGCGTACACGTAACGGATTACACCAACGCCTCTCGTACCATGCTGTTCAACATCCACTCCCTGGACTGGGATGACACGATGCTGGATGCGCTGGATATTCCGCGTGCAATGCTGCCAGAAGTGCGTCGTTCTTCTGAAGTGTACGGCCAGACCAACATCGGTGGTAAAGGCGGCATTCGTATTCCTATCTCCGGTATTGCCGGTGACCAGCAGGCCGCTCTGTTTGGCCAGCTGTGCGTGAAGGAAGGGATGGCGAAAAACACTTACGGTACCGGCTGCTTCATGCTGATGAACACTGGCGAGAAAGCCGTTAAGTCCGAAAATGGACTACTGACCACCATCGCCTGCGGGCCGACCGGGGAAGTGAACTACGCGCTGGAAGGTGCGGTATTTATGGCTGGCGCATCCATCCAGTGGCTGCGCGATGAAATGAAACTCATCAGCGATGCATTCGACTCTGAATATTTCGCCACCAAAGTGAAAGATACCAACGGCGTGTACGTCGTTCCGGCATTCACAGGCCTTGGCGCACCGTACTGGGACCCGTATGCACGCGGAGCCATCTTCGGCCTGACCCGTGGCGTAAACTCCAACCACATCATCCGCGCAACGCTTGAGTCTATCGCTTACCAGACCCGTGACGTACTGGAAGCGATGCAGGCTGACTCCGGTATTCGCCTGCACGCCCTGCGCGTCGATGGCGGTGCGGTCGCCAACAACTTCCTGATGCAGTTCCAGTCCGATATTCTCGGCACGCGCGTTGAGCGCCCTGAAGTCCGCGAAGTCACCGCATTGGGTGCGGCTTACCTTGCCGGTCTGGCAGTAGGTTTCTGGCAGAATCTGGATGAACTGCAGGAGAAAGCGGTCATCGAGCGTGAATTCCGCCCTGGCATCGAAACCACCGAGCGTAATTTCCGTTACAGCGGCTGGAAAAAAGCGGTCAAACGCGCCATGGCGTGGGAAGATCACGACGAGTAATTCGTCATTGCCGGATGGAGACGTTACCTTGTCCGGCAATATCTTCGTGCGGGGGCAACCCCGCACACACATCAATAATCTAGTCCCCTCCCCTGTGCTACACTTCGCGCCATTCCTTTCAGCTACGAGTTTGCAATGAGACGAGAACTTGCCATTGAATTTTCACGCGTGACCGAAGCGGCCGCGCTGGCTGGCTATAAATGGCTGGGCCGCGGCGATAAAAATACCGCTGATGGCGCGGCGGTGAACGCCATGCGTATTATGCTCAACCAGGTCAACATCGACGGCACCATCGTGATTGGCGAGGGTGAGATTGATGAAGCGCCGATGCTGTTTATCGGCGAGAAAGTCGGAACCGGCCACGGTGATGCGGTCGACATCGCCGTCGATCCTATCGAAGGCACGCGTATGACGGCAATGGGCCAGGCGAATGCGCTGGCGGTGCTGGCTGTAGGCGATAAAGGCTGTTTCCTGAACGCGCCAGACATGTACATGGAAAAGCTGATTGTCGGCCCTGGCGCAAAAGGGTCCATCGACCTGAACCTGTCACTGGAAACCAACCTACGAAACATTGCAGCCGCGCTGAACAAACCACTGAGTGACCTGACCGTCACCATCCTGGCAAAACCACGCCATGACGAGGTTATTGCAGAGATGGCGAAACTGGGCGTGCGCGTCTTCGCCATTCCTGACGGCGACGTTGCGGCCTCGATTCTGACCTGTATGCCTGACAGCGAAGTTGACGTGCTGTACGGTATTGGCGGCGCACCGGAAGGAGTGGTTTCCGCGGCCGTCATCCGCGCGCTGGACGGCGACATGCAGGGCCGACTGTTGGCGCGCCATGACGTCAAAGGCGACAGCGAAGAGAACCGTCGTATTGGCGAACAGGAACTGGCCCGCTGCACCGCGATGGGCATTGAAGCGGGCAAAGCGCTGCGTCTGGATGAAATGGCGCGCAGCGACAACGTCATTTTCTCCGCTACCGGCATCACCAAAGGCGATCTGCTGGAAGGGATTAGCCGTAAAGGCAATATCGCAACCACCGAAACGCTGTTGATCCGCGGCAAATCACGCACGATCCGCCGCATTCAGTCGATTCACTACCTCGATCGCAAAGATCCCGATGTGCAGGCGCACATCCTGTAATTGATTTGATCAATAGAGCCTTCCAGCCCATCCGGGCTGGAAATCTTTCGTCCAACGAACGAAGATAAGGCAATCAAAGCAGACAGGAGAAAACCATGGCAGATTGGGTAACAGGCAAAGTCACAAAGGTGCAGAACTGGACCGATGCCCTGTTTAGTTTGACCGTGCGAGCTCCGGTTCTTCCTTTCACTGCAGGTCAGTTCACCAAGCTTGGCCTTGAGATCGACGGTGAGCGCGTCCAGCGCGCCTATTCCTACGTCAATGCGCCCGATAACCCCGACTTAGAATTTTATCTGGTGACGGTTCCCGACGGCAAACTCAGCCCTCGACTGGCGGCGCTAAAGCCTGGCGATGAAGTTCAGGTGGTGAGTGAGGCCGCTGGTTTCTTCGTGCTGGATGAAGTCCCTGATTGCGAAACGCTATGGATGCTGGCAACCGGCACGGCTATCGGCCCGTATTTGTCGATTCTGCAACTAGGCAAAGATCTGGGTCGCTTTAAAAATCTGGTGCTGGTCCACGCCGCACGCTATGCCGCCGATTTGAGCTACCTGCCATTGATGCAGGCGCTGGAAAAGCGCTACGAAGGTAAATTACGCATCCAGACGGTTGTTAGCCGTGAGACAGCCGTAGATTCGCTGACCGGGCGTGTACCGGCGCTGATTGAAAGCGGTGAACTGGAAAAGGCGGTAGGGCTGCCAATGGATAAAGAAACCAGCCATGTGATGTTGTGCGGAAATCCACAAATGGTACGCGACACGCAGCAACTGCTGAAAGAGACCCGGCAGATGACCAAACACCTGCGCCGTCGACCGGGCCATATGACTGCTGAGCACTACTGGTGAGGGTTGCCGGGAGGCGCTTGCGCTTCTCCGGTCGACAACTACTGGCGCTCGGCTTTGTACTTTACGTCCTGCGTATCCTTACCATATTTATTTTCGTCCTGGGTGCCAATGAACGCGCCCAGATCGATGAGCATGCCGACCAGAATGAGCGTCGGAACAAAGCGACCAACCGCCCATTGCCAGACGCCGGGTAACATCGTCCAATTTCCGGCCAGCAGCATCCACGCCAAAATCATCAGCAGCGCCCACGCTCCAGAACGTCCCCGATCGTGCAGGCGTTTTACCGTCACTGCCGCCGTCGGCCATAGCAGACAAACCAGACAAAATGCCGCAGTCTGAATATCGAGTAATTGCTTGCTCGCCAGCGAGAACAAAACCAGCATTCCGACGATCCACAGACCTATCCAAATCCAGAAATCACGGCGCCCGATGCGCCCTTTAAATGAGAATAACCACTGCTGTATGGTCATGTAAGTTCCTTTATTATTACCTTCCAGAACAGTTTACCCTTTTGACAAGCCCGACAGTTACCGTTTTAATCGTGAGCAGTCATAACGAAAGGTACGATTGATGAAGCAAGGATTTACACTGTTTTTATTATTGTTTTCAGCCTTCACCGCGAGCGTTGCGGCACGGGCAGAAGAGCCATCGACGGCAACCACAGCCCCCTATTTACTGGCGGGTGCGCCGACCTTTGACCTGTCGATTAGCCAGTTTCGCGAAAACTTTAATACGCAGAATCCGAAGCTTATCCTGAATGAGTTCCGCGCCATCGACAGCAGCCGCGATCGGGCAAACCTCACCCGCGCGGCCAGTAAAATCAATGAAAACCTGTATGCGTCCTCCGCCCTTGAGCGCGGCACGCTAAAAATCAAAAGTATGCAGATAACCTGGTTGCCGATTCAGGGACCAGAACAAAAGGCGGCCAAAGCGAAAGCGCTGGAATACATGACCGCCGTCATTCGTACCGTCGCGCCGCTACTGACGAAAGAGCAGAGCCAGAAAAAGCTGCAAAAACTGCTCGCTGCCGGCAAAGGTAAACACTATTACGCCGAAACAGAAGGCGCAATTCGCTATGTTGTGGCAGATAACGGTGAAAAAGGGCTGACCTTCGCTGTTGAACCGATTAAGCTGGCACTATCAGAAAGTCTTGAGAAGGCGAATTGATGACAAAAAGCAAAGCCTTTCCGCAGACGAATCTCTATACTGTTTCACAGACCATGCTGCCCTGACGGGCGGCCATATTCCTTAATTCGCTGACAAGCGTGGAGAAATGAAATGCGACATCCTTTAGTGATGGGTAACTGGAAACTGAACGGCAGCCGCCACATGGTAAACGAACTGGTTGCTAATCTGCGTAAAGAACTGGCTGGCGTTGCTGGCTGTGCAGTAGCAATCGCTCCGCCGGAAATGTATATCGACCTGGCGAAACACGCCGCTGCCGGTAGCCACATTATCCTGGGCGCGCAGAACGTTGACCTGAACCTGTCTGGCGCATTTACCGGTGAAACAAGTGCTGAAATGCTGAAAGATATCGGCGCGCAGTACATCATTATCGGTCACTCTGAGCGTCGTACTTACCACAAAGAGTCTGACGAGCTGATCGCTAAAAAATTCGCCGTACTGAAAGAACAAGGTCTGACTCCGGTTCTGTGCATCGGTGAAACCGAAGCAGAAAACGAAGCGGGCAAAACTGAAGAAGTCTGTGCACGTCAGATCGACGCCGTTCTGAAAACTCAGGGCGCGGCAGCATTCGAAGGCGTCGTTATCGCTTACGAACCAGTATGGGCTATCGGTACCGGTAAATCTGCAACTCCTGCTCAGGCTCAGGCTGTTCACAAATTCATTCGTGACCACATTGCTAAAGCTGACGCGAAAATCGCTGAACAAGTTATCATCCAGTACGGCGGTTCCGTAAACGCAGCTAATGCAGCAGAACTGTTCGCTCAGCCGGATATCGATGGCGCGCTGGTTGGCGGTGCTTCTCTGAAAGCAGATGCCTTCGCGGTCATCGTTAAAGCAGCAGAAGCGGCTAAACAGGCGTAATGCTGTTGAGGCGGGTAGCGCTTCGCTGACCCGCCCTCCAAGACTGTAGGCCCGGTAAGCGTTAGCGCTACCGGGCTTTTTTTTACAACTTACCCAACACGCTAAACCACAGATAATCCAGCGGCAGAAGAAGCAGATATGTTGCCGTCGCCAGCGCGATACACAGCAGCATCCCCGCCCTCGCAGGCACTTTCCCAAGCGCCATCGCCACCACAATCGGCGAAGCCTGATACGGCAGTAGCGGTGTGGAATACCCCAATACCTGAATCATAATTACCGACAGCAGCGGGAACCCAGTCGCATCGGCAAAACTTTGCGCCAGAGTGGTATACAGCGCCGGAACGCCGTTCGCCGTCATAATAAAATTGAGTGCGGTGGTAATGCCGGTCAGCGCGAGAAAGCTGGTAAATGGTTTTTCCGCATCCAGCGGCATCACCTGTAACAGCGCCTCGCCCACTGCATTGCCAATGCCGGTCTGGGTAACGGTAATTGCCAACCCCAGAATCCCCGCCACGTAAATGCAGGTCCTGATATTTACCCCGGAGGAAAACTCGTCGCCATTGATAAAACCAACCCGTGGTAGCAGCGTGATAACCGCCGCCGCCAGCCCGGTCCACGCAGGCCCTATACCGTGCCAGCTTTCACTTACCCA
The DNA here is from genome assembly GCF_013781945.1 of Citrobacter sp. RHBSTW-01044. NCBI lineage: Bacteria > Pseudomonadati > Pseudomonadota > Gammaproteobacteria > Enterobacterales > Enterobacteriaceae > Citrobacter > Citrobacter sp. RHBSTW-01044. The sequence continues at coordinate 4,719,872 of NZ_CP056180.1, forward strand.
CAGCAGCAGCACCACTGCTAGCATCCAGGCCAGGCGTTTTTCATCCCGGCTCATTGGTTCCGCTGGCGTGAGATCGCGCGGTGCGTGGGGCTTGCCAGGGAACAGCCAGCAGATAAGCATGATGAGCACCGCGCCTTTAAGCCAGCCCAGAACCGGCGTATGCAGCAGCAAATAGGGAAGATAATTGAGGTGGATGCCGTAAGAGCCTTCCGCCGCGCCGCTCATTACCAGATTGGGCACGTTAGCGGGTAAAATGGTCGCGGAAAGCTGGAACGTCCCAAACCCGACGGCCAGCGCCAGACCATACCAGGCGCGCGTACCCTCGTTAATTCCGGCACGCTTCGCCATTGCGGCAACAATCGGCATCAGCAGCGCAATACGCCCCATATTGGACGGCATCACAAACGCCAGCGCGTAACTGAGCAGCACCACGCTCGCCACCATTAACGGCCAGGAATCGGTCAATCGCGATGACAGCGCTCTCGCCGCCCTGTCCGCCAGCCCCGTTTTGCGAATCGCGATACCCAGCACAAAACCACTAAAGACCAGCCAGAATGCCGAAGACGCAAATCCGCCAAAGATCACATCCGCAGGTGCGATTTTGGCGACCATTGCTACGGCAAAGAACAGCAGCGCCGTTATAAACTCCGGCAGTAGCGACGTCGCCCAGAGCAGGATGGTAATGCCAATCACCAGAGAGGGGATAAACAGAGGGTGTGTAAGCCAGAGCGACATGCCTGTCTCCTGTTGTTTTTTTCAACAAGAATACGGGGACAGACATGCGGAGTAAATGCCAGATTAGGTGGGGTTAACGCAGAATATCACATTGATGATCCTGAATTTCCTCAGCGGAGGCGAGATTGAGCGACAACAGATTGCGCTGGGTCGCCAGCAGGACAAAGGACTCATCGCTCTGACGCACCATCGCCAGCGCATAGCTGCCCATGTGCTCACGCGCATCCGGCACCTCTTCTGCCAGCATCATAAACGGGCTGCGTTGCGCCAGTTCATTTTCCGTGACGCGACGCGCCAGATATTCATGACCGCGCAGCCCACCCGGTAATGGCAGCCAACGAGTGCTGATTTTCGCCAGATTGTCATCCAGCTGTTTTCTGACATCGGTTCGCAGGCAGGAGATATGAATATGCAGATGATTTTGCGTACGCCCGCTACGCGAGTTAATAGTCAGCGATACCGCTTTGTCAGGGATTTCCTGACCGTATTTTTGGCTCATAAAGCTGCGCGCCTGCCAGGCCAGCCAGAAAAAGTTCGGCGTACCTGATTTCAGCAGCAGCGGGCTTTCCGTTCCGTTGATGCGCCAGGTCGGCATCAACAGGTATTGCAGTGGGCCGTTACGATCCTTGAACACCACATATCCGGCATCCGGCTTCACTTCGGCGCACGGCGTGGGATCCTGCTGCTGCAACTGGTGCGGCAGGCATTGCTGAAGAACAATCTGGCGTAATGCGTCCGGGTTACCGGTGAATTTCCAGTACCCGATACCTGCAGCAGCGGCGACTACAATCACCGCCAGTAAAAGATAGCCTGCTTTTTTCATTACGCGTTCCCTGTATCTCATTGAAGGGCAAGAGTAACGCAAAACCATGACAAATAAAAAACCCGGTCGCGTTATGCCACCGGGTTGGTAAATCACAGACTTATTTAGCGCTTGCTGATCTGGTCAAACGTACCACCGTTAGAGAAGTGCTCTTTCTGCGCTTTCGTCCAGCCGCCAAACTCTTCGTCGATGGTGAACAGTTTCAGCTTCGGAAATGCATTTTCGTATTTCTTCGCAACGTCTGCATCACGCGGACGATAGTAGTTTTTCGCTGCAATTTCCTGACCTTCCGGAGAATAGAGATATTTCAGGTAGGCTTCCGCCACCGTTTTGGTGTCTTTCTTTTCCACTACTTTATCGACCACGGAAACGGTCGGTTCCGCGAGGATAGATTCACTCGGCGTCACTATCTCGAATTTGTCTTTGCCCAGCTCGTTTGTCGCCAGCAGGGCTTCGTTTTCCCAGGCGATCAGCACATCACCGATACCGCGTTCAACGAAGGTATTGGTTGAGCCACGCGCACCGGAGTCCAGCACTTCAACATTCTTATACAGGGCCTTCACGAAGTCTTGTGCCTTGGCCTGATCGTTGTTGTTGTGGTGCAAGGCGTAGCCCCATGCCGCCAGATAGTTCCAGCGTGCGCCGCCTGAGCTTTTCGGGTTTGGCGTAATGACCGACACGCCTGGTTTGATCAGATCGTTCCAGTCATGAATTTGTTTGGGGTTGCCTTTGCGGACCAGGAAAACGATGGTGGAGGTGTATGGCGCGGAGTTATCCGGCAGACGCTTAATCCAGTTTTTATCGATACGACCACGTTCAGCAATGGCATCCACATCGTAAGCCAGCGCCAGCGTCACGACATCGGCTTCAATGCCGTTAATGACGGAGGTCGCTTGTTTACCCGAACCGCCATGCGACTGGCGGATCACGATGTTGTCGCCCGTTTCCTGCTTCCAGTGCGCGCTAAAGGCCTTATTGTACTGCTCGTACAGTTCACGCGTTGGATCGTACGATACGTTAAGTAACTGAATATCCTTTGCCAGAACGCTGGTCGATGCCAGCAATAATGTTAACCCTACGCCCCATTTGTTCATCGCCCAGCTCTCTTATGTGGTGTTGTGATGAGCAAAGCGTGCCAGAAAGGTATCCAAACATTAAAGAATAAAAAAAGATTTGCTATAACTTGGGGGAATAAATGCGGGGAATGGTGCCGAATGGTGGTTAGCGGCTCATCAGGCCTACAAGTCTTTGCAACCTGTAGGCCTGATGCGCTTAGCGCCATCAGGCGCGGAAAAAACAATCAGTACAGTTTTTTCGCGCAGTCCAGCCAGTCACCTTTGAACGGACGCTTCATGTTTTCAATCGCGTCGATGATGTCGTGGTGAACCAGTTGTTCGTTCTGAATACCTACACAGCGACCGCCGTGACCGGCCAACAGCAGTTCAATGGCATATGCGCCCATACGGGACGCCAGGATACGGTCGTAAGGCACCGGAGAACCACCACGCTGGATGTGACCCAGTACGGTTGAGCGCGTTTCACGACCCGTTTCTTTCTCGATGTAATGCGCCAGTTCGTCAACGTCACACATGTGCTCAGTGATCGCCACAATCGCGTGTTTTTTACCTTTCGCGATGCCTGCTTTGATTTCAGCAACCAGATCGTCACGGCTGAATTCCACTTCCGGAACCACCACGAACTCACAGCCACCAGCAATGGCAGCCGCCAGAGTCAGATCGCCACAGTAGCGGCCCATCACTTCAACGATGGAAATACGCTGGTGAGAAGAAGAGGTATCACGCAGACGGTCAATCGCTTCGACTACGGTACCCAGAGCGGTGAAATAACCGATGGTGTAGTCGGTGCCTTTGATATCGTTGTCGATAGTGCCAGGCAGACCGATGCATGGGAAGCCCATTTCAGTCAGGCGTTTTGCCCCCATGTAAGAACCGTCACCACCGATAACAACCAGCGCGTCAATGCCACGCTTTTTCAGGTTTTCGATAGCCACGGCACGCACGTTTTCGTCGCGGAATTCCGGGAAGCGGGCAGAACCGAGGAATGTACCGCCACGGTTGATCATGTCGGACACGCTGTAGCGGTCAAGTTGAACCATACGGTCTTCATACAAACCCAGGTAGCCATCATGGATCCCCATGACTTCCAGCCCTTCCGTCAACGCTGCACGTACAACACCACGGATTGCTGCGTTCATGCCCGGCGCATCACCGCCGCTTGTCAACACACCGATTTTCTTAATCATGACTACCTCTGAACTTTGGAATGCAAAATGAAATCTGCTGCCGGAAGTCGATTCCGCATATCGAAACGATCCAACGAATATGCAGATAGTATAACAATCACTTCCTGCTGAATTGATTCAGGTCAGGCCAAATGGTGGTAATTTATACACAAAATGCTGGCCCAGTTCACTTTTTTTACAACGAATTATAAAAGCTCAAACATCTTGCCTTCCTTGGGTACGACCGAACAGGGATCCTGATGAATGATGACATCCGATCCCGGGAAACGCCGTAAAATTGCCTGCTCTACCTGTTCAGCCACTAAATGCGCCTGAACGAGCGGCAGATTATCTTCCATTTCCAAATGAATCTGAATAAAGCGGGTCGGCCCTGACTGCCGCGTGCGAAGATCGTGAGCGCCGCTGACTCCAGGCCATGACGTCACAATATCAATAATTTCCTGACGTTCTTCATCGGGTAAAGCGCGATCCAGCAAAGACTGTACCGCCTCATAACCCATGCGTAATGCACTATATAAAATATAGATGCCAATCCCGAGCGCAAACAAGGCATCTGCGCGATGCCAGCCGTACCATGCCAGCCCAAGCGCCACGAGAATCGCACCGTTCATCATAACATCAGACTGATAATGAAGCATATCCGCCCTAACGGCCTGACTTTGCGTGCGCTTCACCACCCAGCGCTGAAACGAGACCAGAATGATTGTACACACTAACGCAATGATGGTGACAACCACCCCGACGCCAGGATCTTTCATTGGCGTGGGTTGGATGAGATGCTGAATCCCGGTCAGGAATAAAAACAGCGCCGAACCGGAAATAAACATGCTTTGCGCCAGCGCCGCCAGCGATTCCGCTTTTCCGTGTCCGAACGTATGTTCATCATCGGCCGGTTGCAAAGAATAGCGCACCACCAACAGGTTGGTTAACGACGCGGCGATATCCACCAAAGAATCCACCAGCGCAGCCAGAATACTGACCGATCCGGTGTACCACCACGCAAAAATCTTGATCAAAAGTAACAGCGATGCCATTACGGTCGCCGCGATTGCCGCCCGGCTAACCAGCCGCCCATAGGTTTGATTCATAAACACTCCTGCCAGGATATGCCGCTAGTATAACGGATGAAGTAAAACAGTCAGGCAATAACCGAGTGACAAATTTTGGGCAAAAAAAACCCCCACATCATGTGGGGGAAGACAGGGATGGTGTCTATGGCAAGGAAAACAGGGTTACTACTGGGAACGTGAGTTGCTACTACTCAATAAATTCAACGATGAGCTTTTTTTCCAGTGCGCTACGTCGCGCAGTTGCTCCATTCGTTGTTCATGTCTCTCATTTAAAACCGCTTGCTGCTCGGGCGTTAACAGGCGATACATCTGGTTGCGAACCTTGGCTATTTCAACCTGGCGGGCAACCTGTTCTTGCGCCATTCTTTCTGCCTGAGCGCGCACAGCGCGTTCATCAAATTTCTCTGCGGTGACAAGGCGATGCATTGTCTCCATTTCGCTAACATTAACAGGAGGCTGTTCGTGTCTTGCCTGCTGCATTAAATCTCGCATCTGTTGACGTTGATGTTCGGTTAAACTGATACCGTCGAACATGTGGCTCTGAACGCTGCGTTGCGCGGAGCCTTCACCCAGGTGCCAGTGATCGCCTGTGACGACTTCAGCTGCATGGCTTAAAGTACTCAGTGCCAGCGTTGAGGCCATGACGGCAGCGGTAACTTTGCCCATCACTTGCTCCCAAAATCTTTTCTGTCGCGATTCAACGAGAGACAGTTTACGATTCGGGCTGCAAACATGCGTCAGGGGGTGTAAAACAACGTAAAGTCATAGATTAGCGACGCCTGATGACGTAATTTCTGCCTCGGAGGTACGTAAACAATGAATAAAATCCTGTTAGTTGATGATGACCGAGAGCTGACTTCCCTGTTAAAGGAGTTGCTCGAAATGGAAGGTTTCGATGTGCTGGTTGCCTATGATGGGGAACAGGCGCTTGAGCTTCTGGATGACAGCATCGATTTACTTTTGCTCGACGTCATGATGCCGAAGAAAAATGGCATTGATACGCTGAAAGCACTTCGTCAGACACACCAGACACCCGTAATCATGCTGACCGCTCGCGGCAGCGAATTGGATCGCGTACTTGGCCTTGAGCTGGGCGCGGACGACTATTTACCCAAACCGTTTAACGACCGTGAACTGGTCGCGCGCATCCGCGCTATTTTGCGTCGCTCACACTGGAGCGAACAGCAGCAGAACAGCGACAACGGTTCGCCGACTCTGGAAGTGGATGCGTTAAGCCTTAATCCGGGTCGCCAGGAAGCCAGCTTTGACGGGCAAACCCTGGAATTAACCGGCACCGAATTCACCCTGCTCTATTTGCTGGCACAGCATCTCGGTCAGGTGGTTTCGCGTGAACACCTGAGCCAGGAAGTGCTGGGCAAACGCCTGACGCCTTTTGATCGCGCGATCGACATGCATATCTCGAACCTGCGTCGTAAGCTGCCAGAACGTAAAGACGGACACCCGTGGTTTAAAACCCTGCGCGGTCGCGGCTACCTGATGGTCTCCGCTTCATGATAGGGAGCTTAACCGCACGCATCTTTGCCATCTTCTGGTTGACGCTGGCACTGGTGTTGATGTTGGTACTGATGTTACCCAAGCTTGATTCACGCCAGATGACCGAGCTACTGGACAGCGAGCAGCGCCAGGGGTTGATGATTGAGCAACACGTTGAAGCTGAACTGGCGAACGATCCACCCAACGATTTGATGTGGTGGCGTCGCTTGTTTCGGGCGATAGACAAGTGGGCGCCGCCAGGACAGCGGTTATTGCTTGTGACGACGGAAGGACGCGTGATCGGCGCAGAACGCAACGAAATGCAGATCATTCGTAACTTTATTGGTCAGGCCGATAACGCCGACCATCCGCAAAAGAAAAAATACGGTCGCGTTGAGATGGTCGGGCCTTTCTCCGTCAGAGACGGCGAAGATAACTACCAGCTGTATCTCATTCGACCTGCCAGCAGCTCACAATCTGACTTTATCAATCTGTTGTTCGACCGACCGCTGTTGTTGCTGATTGTCACCATGTTAGTCAGCTCTCCGCTATTGCTCTGGCTTGCCTGGAGTCTGGCGAAACCGGCGCGTAAGTTGAAAAACGCGGCGGATGAAGTGGCCCAGGGCAACCTGCGTCAGCATCCGGAACTGGAAGCCGGTCCGCAGGAATTTCTGGCGGCGGGCGCCAGCTTTAACCAGATGGTGACGGCGCTGGAGCGAATGATGACCTCGCAGCAACGCCTGCTGTCGGACATCTCTCACGAGTTGAGAACGCCGTTGACGCGTCTGCAGTTGGGCACCGCGCTGCTGCGCCGTCGTAGCGGTGAAAGCAAAGAGCTGGAGCGTATTGAAACAGAAGCGCATCGGCTGGACAGCATGATCAACGACCTGCTGGTGATGTCACGCAATCAGCAGAAAAACGCGCTGGTCAGTGAAACGGTGAAAGCCAATCAGCTGTGGGGCGAAGTGCTGGATAACGCCGCCTTTGAAGCCGAGCAGATGGGTAAATCACTCACGGTGAATTTCCCGCCGGGCCCGTGGCCGCTGTACGGCAACCCAAATGCGCTGGAAAGCGCGCTGGAAAACATTGTGCGCAACGCCCTGCGTTATTCACACACGCAGATTGAAGTTGGCTTCGCGGTGGATATCGATGGGATTACCATCACCGTCGACGACGATGGCCCGGGCGTTAGCCCTGAAGACCGAGAACAGATTTTCCGTCCGTTCTATCGTACCGATGAGGCGCGCGATCGCGAGTCTGGCGGAACAGGTCTGGGTCTGGCGATTGTTGAAACCGCAATCCAACAGCATCGTGGCTGGGTGAAAGCCGAAGACAGCCCGCTGGGTGGTTTACGGCTGGTAATTTGGTTGCCGCTGTATAAACGCGCTTAACAGGCTTCCCCGGTAACGTCGTACCGGGGAAGTTCTCACATTATGCTGCCACAGTCGCAGCCGCTAGCTTTTGCTTTTTAATCCGCTTCACCAGAATGGTCGAACAGATAAAGCCCATTAAGCTGAACGCAATCATCACGCTAAAGACATAGTTATAGCCCGTGATGCCGCTATTGGTATCCAGTAAATAGCCGTATAACGTATACGCAAACATGGCGGGCATATAACCGATAATACAGCCAAATGCCATCGCCGAACCGGCATATTCACGCGGGGTACCAATCTCATCCATTGGTGCAAAGAAAATGGCGCGCTGTGAGAAAATAATCGCCCCAAATCCTAGCGTCGCCGCCATACCGATATACACATTCATCGTTTGATGTGGCAACAGCATAAAAACAACCATAGCAGCAGCAGAGATCAGAAACGTCCACTTCAGGTAAACCGTAGGTGATTTAGCAACCTTATCCGCCAGCAGCCCACCAATCGGCCCTCCCACCATTTTCAATGCATACTGGTTGATGATGCCGTACGCGCCGACGAGTGCTACCGGCAGCATGTAGATATCTTTTAAGAATGGGATGAAGTAAGTCAGGCCACAGTACGCGGCGTAAACAAAGAAAATCCCTAAAGAAGCCAGCCAGACGTTAGGGCAGGACAACACATGTTTGATACCCTTTAAGACTTCCATGTTTGCACTGGTTTTCTCGCCGCCTTTCACTTTGTCATCATCGACAATAAAGTACGTCACAATACCTGCCGCAAGCGTAATGACCGTATAAAACAACAGACCCGCCTGCATCCCCGCTTTACCTTCACCAAACTGGACGAAAACAAACAGAGCGCCAGAAGCGACGATAACATCCACCACGCCACGTCCGGCTTCTAAAAAGCCAAACATGCGCCCTTGTTCTTCTTGCGTACCTAGCAGACGCACAGCTTTCAATAACACCGGCCAATAAACCACATCGGCAAAGAACGCAATTGCGGCAAAGCAAATAAGATAACCGGTAAATGACGGTAGCGTCGCCAAATATAAACCGCATAGCCCAACGCCGATCAGACCAAATGGTAATAATATTTTCTTGGAATAACGGTCTGCGATATAGAGCGACAGAAAAAGCCCGGTTGTCTGAACAATCGTATAAACAGTAAAACTTAAACCAATTTGCGTATTGGTTAAACCCCAGTCACTTTGCATTGGCACATAGAAAACGTCTTTCATACTTGAAAGTTTGAATATTGTGCCGCCGCCTAAAATTAAAAAACAGAGCCTTGCCCATTTGTTCATGAACATAATTAAACCCTCATTGCTTGTTGAGAGAAATATTTAAATTAAATCATATAACTAATAAATTAAGAGAGTTATTTTCATAACCCTTTTCGCATTTAATAATATTAAAAGAAGTTTATTTATTACTTGTAAACTTGTCGCATAAATCACGGATATACTTTATTTGAGCAAGAGCATGTTCTTTTTCCTGCGCCAGTCGCGCATCAATCATGTTACTGTCGGGCAGCGGCGTATAGCTTGCATCGCGCCATGGGATCCAGGGATTATCACCTTCATCATCAAAACGAAATGCCGGAGCATAATATTCAACTTCCTCTTCCAGACCAAAAGCATTTACTTGCGGCTTGTCCTCACCTAAAAGTAATAATGCCTTAAGCATCTCTTCCATTGGTAAATCACCGTATCCTGAACGACAAGCCTCATGCCCCCAGCCTTTACCTTCTTTAATAATTTTTGCGTCTTTGATATGCACCTGAGTGATTAGAGGGGACATAACTTCTAACGCAGAAAGCGGCTGCTCATTGGCGTTAATCATGTTGCCAAAATCAAAAAGAATAGAGAGATTCTTCATTCCACTATTATTAACCAGCGTAACCAGTTCATGGCCTTGCAGATCTTCATGCTGTTCGATAGTAAAGCTTAGTCCGCAATCGTCATACTGAGACAACCACGCAATATCATTGGCAATCTTTGCCATGACATCGTTGAGATGTCCTTCATAGCGGGGGTAGAAACGTACTGAAGTTGCGCCAGTTGTCACAGCAATACGGATCGCATCCGTCAATGTCGCCTTGTCCGATGCGCTCGTTTCAATATGTACATCGAGGTTATATTTTTTGGCCTTTTCTTTAAAATCGTGCAACTGCCGATCGTTTAGTTTCTGCAGCGATTGGGACTCACCATCCTCAACATGTATTTTCACTCCCTTTAATTGTTGCTGATGCGCAATATCCAGAAGATCGCCCGGAAGGACTCTCTCATAGCGCATATTCAGATGAAAGGCATAAGCATGTAGGTACAGTGGTATATTTCTCGCACGTTCAGCGAGAAGTTCTTGGTTGCATTTTCCCATTATTTTTCTCATTCATCACGAATAACAAGTTCCACAGATTCAAGTCGCCAGTATTCAAAATCAACCTGAACCACTTTTTTATCTCGGGTAGCCCGATGTTTTTCTACTAAAATTCCATAAGTATTAGGCGCAACGCCCAACTCTTTGCAGGCCACTTCTGGCATATTGACCGGTTTAAAAATCATTTCTTTGATATTTAAAGCATGACCAAACGCATCTTCCCAGACGCTGGCAAAAGACTGATTGCCCAATTTGTTAATGAATCCTGGCGCAACATCAGCATCAATATAGGACTCATGGTAAAACACTTTATGCGAATCAAGACCACACCAACCGGTAACTAAATAGCGATCACCGGAGGAGAGAAAAACATCATCAACATGGTGCGGAACCGTCGCAATCGTTTCTTTGGTTAAATAACCCCAAAAAGGCTTGCGCCCCTGAGCACAGGCTTCAGCATTAAAGCTGGAAAGTGATTTGGGATTATAAATAAATCGCTTCGATGAAATAAACCAACCACTGCGGTTCTTTCGGAAGATACGCGCATCGATCTCAAGCTCAATCAGAACCTGACGTAAGGTCATGCGCTTCGCATCCAGCAACTCACATAACTCTCTCTCCGAAGGCAATTTAGAGCCCGCTGGCAAATTATTCTCGTTTAACCAGCTTTCAAAGCGCTCTCTAAGCACATCAACATTGTTTTTCTTTTTCATCTTGCTCATCTGGTTTAAACCAATTTAAAGCTAAGATATTTGAGTGCAGGAAATACTCAAGTTTTTTTTCAACGCAGAGTTTCTTTTTGTGGGCCAGGTATCAAGAATGGACTGAAAACATGGCGTGACAAGCAGGTTTTTTAACCCGCTTTAGTATGCAGAGATAAGAATCACGAGAAAGGCAAATCAGGTGTTACCACCTGATTTAATTGCATGGCCAGAATGGCTTTATTTTCCCCACAAACGGCGGGAATTGTCTTCGATCTTGCCGCTTAAACGACGCTTTTGCATCGTTTTGGTCCAGCTTTTCGATAACCCGGCAGCCGAGAGTAAACGGTGATATTGTGAGTCATCAAACGGCATATGCCAGGCAATGGCAATCGCCTCCCGCACGCTGACGTCGCTGACGCGTGAAGCCAGGATCAACGGCGCGTCCGCCGACACCTGGCCTGGAGCGATGACGCTGCACAACCAGCCCGTCTTGCCTGCATCCTGCATCTGGCTAGCCATATCGCTGATGCCAAAATGGAAATTCAGCTTAAAGCACGGTGAGCGCGGCTGCGTGACCTGAATCAGCGCATCTCCCCACTGGAAAATGTCGCCAATAAATACATTCTCTTCCGTTAGCCCCTGAGTAGAGAGATTCTCGCCAAACGCGGGCGCGACAAAGCGCTCTGCCTGCTCCGGAAACTCTTGTCTCCAGTGCTGATAGTGTTCACGCGGATAGTGGCACAGCGCGCGATCCGGCCCACCGTGAATTTTCGTTTCCGCCTGTTCATCACCCGTCAGCCCCAGTTCGGTCAGCATCAGCTCGCCGTCAACCTGGACCTTAGCAATCGCGCTGGGACGGCTTCCCATGTAGTCCCGAACCTTGCCTGTAAAAACATCGACCGGATATCGCATCTGTTCCCTCTCCCGATAAATTTCCCCCATTACACCACATTTATTTTACCCCAGTCGCTCAAAATGAGAGCACGGTTCACATGAAACTTAGGGACACATGCTATCAATGTAATCTGGTTTTGAAACATCATTTCAAATAAGGAGTCAACAACGTGACTGGTCAATCGCAATTTGCTGGCGTCTGGTGTCCTTCCATTACGCCAATGGATAATGACGGCAAGATCGATCTTAACGGTCTAAGCCAGCATCTCAAACGCCTTACCGAGGCCAAAATCGACGTGATTTTGCTGATGGGTAGCATCGGGGAATTTGCCTCCTTTACGCTCGAAGAAAAGCTGTTACTAATCCGCGAGGCCCGCGCTATGAGCTCGCTGAAGATGGTCGCCAACGTCTCATCCACCTGCCAGAATGATGTGCTGTTGATGGCGCAGGAAGCGTATCGCGCCGATTACGACGCCGTGATGATCCTGCCGCCTTACTACTATGGGCAAACGGCAAAACAGCTGCTGAGCTACTTCCGTCAGTTGGGGCAGAAGCTCAGCGGTAAATGGTTTGCCTATAACTTTCCGGCGCGCACTGGCTGCGATTTAACGCCTGAACTGGTTGCCACCCTCGCCGCCGAGTTCCCCAACTTCGCAGGCATTAAAGATACCGTCGACTGCCAGTCCCATACTCGCAGTATGATCCAGACCACCCGCGCCGTACGGGAGGATTTTGCCGTGTTGTCCGGCTATGACGAATACTACATTCCTAACCTGCTGGCAGGCGGCGCGGGGGTGATTTCAGGATTAAACAACGTCATGCCTGAACTGTTTGTCAGCGCACGGGAAGCATTTAAACAGGGCGACCTGACAGCACTTCGCGACATTCAGGACCAGATTGGCACCTACATGTCCATCTACGCCATCGGCGAAGATTTCGTCACCACCATCAAAACCGTGGTATCGCGTAAGTTTGGCTATTGCACCGGCGTGTCACGAAATGCCGGCGGAGAGTTGAACGAGGGTGAGTGTCGGACCATCGATGAGGTATTTGTCGTCAAAGCGTAAATCGTTAAGCCGGATGGAACAGACCATCCGGCAAAAGAGACTTACTTCACGGCGCTACGAATATCAATTTCCGCCGCCCTGGCTTTAACTCTTTTCGACCAGATGGAAGTGATAATCGGCACCAGAATGGAGGTCACAATCACCGACGTGGCGACAAGGGAAGTTGCTGCCGGTGCCATCGGTTTAAATGCCGGAACCATTTCAGCAATCAGCACTGGCGTAGCGACCGCCGCACCAGCTGAGCTGGAGGCCGCAATCCCCGCCGTGCCATCGCCGCCGCCAATCAGTTTATCAGCGATAATCAATGGGATACCGGTAATGATAATTACCGCCACGCCCAGCAAAATACCCAGTACACCGGTCTGCGCAATCACGCTCAAATCAATGGTGTTACCAAGCGCGAAGGCAAAGAAAGGAATCAATGTCTGCACCGCTTTGCTGAAGAACTCCCGCAGCTCAGGGTCCAGATTCCCCAGCGCAAAGCCAATCAGGAACGGTAATACGGCCCCGACAAACACGTGTGGTTCAAACGAAGCGATCCCGGCGGTTCCCAGAATCACCATAGTCATCAGCGGGCCAGACTCCAGCGACATCAGGACAAACGCCCCGGCCTCTTCTTTGGTGCCGTACTGCTGCATAATCGAGGCATACAGCCCGCCGTTGGTCATATCCATGGCGGCCACCAGCGCCAGCGTAGACAACCCGGCGAAGAAACCAACTTCTACACCATTTTCCGGCAGAATACGTGAAGCAATCGCCGCGACCACCCACGCTACCAGAATCTTGGTTATGACCAGCGTGCCTGATTTACGCAGCACGGTACCGGTGGCGCTTAGCTTGATCGACGCCCCCATACAAAAGAACCAGACCGCCAGAATAGGCACCGTACCGGTGATCATACCGTTGGTAAAGGAGCCGAAGTATTTCCCGGCGCCGGGGGAAAAGGTGTGACACAACGCGCCCAAAAAAAGCGGCACCAGCATCATGCCGCCTGGGATTTTCTCTATCGTTCGTTTGATCTGCATTTCCATCACCTGTAGACATAAAAATGGGGCAATTTTTATGGGCGATTGCATCTTGCTTATGAGATGCGCCCGTCTTGATGAAACGAAGATAGACATTCATAGAGACTATAAAAGTGATCTCACTCGCATAATAAAACCTTGTTTCAATTTAAATAGATCATTGTTTTTATATTGATTTTGATCACAAAAAAACCCCCACAAGCATCGCTTGCAGGGGCTTATCAAAGCGTAGAACTTATTTTTTCGCTGCGAAACGCGCGGCAGCTTCGTCCCAGTTCACCACGTTCCAGAACTCTTTGATGTAGTCCGGGCGACGGTTCTGGAATTTCAGGTAGTAAGCGTGTTCCCAAACGTCCAGGCCCACGATCGGGAAGCCGGAAGCGCCAGAGATAGCTTCACCCATCAGCGGGGAATCCTGGTTAGCAGTGGAAACAACAGCCAGTTTGTCACCTTTCAGAACCAGCCACGCCCAGCCGGAACCAAAACGGGTTGCCGCAGCTTTTTCAAATTCAGCTTTGAAGTTGTCCACGGAGCCGAAGTCACGTTCGATAGCCGCTTTCAGGTCGCCCTGCAGCGTAGTACCGGTTTTCAGACCTTTCCAGAACAGGCTGTGGTTAGCGTGGCCGCCCGCGTTGTTACGCAGTACGGTTTTCTTGTCTGCTGGCAGTTGATCCAGTTTGGTGATCAGCTCTTCAACAGGCAGGCTCGCGAATTCAGGCAAGCTTTCCAGCGCAGCGTTCGCGTTGTTTACGTAAGCCTGGTGGTGTTTGGTATGGTGGATTTCCATCGTCTGCTTATCAAAGTGCGGTTCAAGGGCATCATAAGCGTACGGCAGGGATGGCAGTGTATAACTCATAATCATCTCCAGTATTGTCGGGCGGCCAGTGTTAACGCCGCGTAAGCAGTTGGGTCATTATAGTTAATTAAATGATATTGAAAATGATTATCAATGCCGTACTTTTTACATGGCTATTATGAGGTAAAAGTGTGAGCATCACTGGGAAAATCAGGCTGATTTTGCCAATCTGAGTAGAAAATAGGCAGCGACATGAAGGACATGGGAGATAAAGCACGACATAGTCTGAAAATTATCTCACAAGGAAATATTGCTATGTCTGTCAACATCGCCCTTTTTGGTATCGGCCTCGACACATACTGGCCCCAGTTTACAGGCCTGGAGTCACGTCTTCAGGGCTATCTGCAATCAATTGATGAGCGCCTGACGGCGCAACAAGCCAGCGTGATTAATGGCGGCCTGATTGATAACGTCGATAAAGCCGATGCCCTTATCAGACGGTTGCAGCAACAGCCGGTCGATGCTGTCTGTCTTTACATCAGCACCTATGCGCTCAGCTCAACGGTGCTACCGCTTGTGCAGAGTATCAATAAACCGGTCATTATTCTGGCCCTACAGCCAGAGCCAGGGCTGCCTTATTCAACAATCCGTCAAATTCCCGATCGGGGAGGTCGTACTGGAGAGTGGCTGGCGCACTGTCAGGCCTGCAGCGCCCCCGAACTGGCAAACGTGTTTAACCGTGCGAATATCCGCTTTCAGTTGATTGTTGGCGCATTACAGGGCGATGAGTATGTCTGGCAACAAACGGCGCAGTGGCTACAGGCACTTAACGCTCGTCAAATGCTGGCAAATTGTCAGGTCGGCGTCCTCGGGCACTATTATGACGGTATGGTAGACGTTTACAGCAATATGACGAACTTGTCCGCCAAAATGGGCGTACGCTTTAAGCCATTGGAAATGTGTGAGTTGGCGGAATATCGCGAGCAGGTCAGCGAGGCAGACCTCAATGCCAAACGACAGGAAATGCACCGTGTACTTCAGTTGGATGCGGCATGCGAACCTGCAGAGCTCAACCGCGCACTCACCACTGCCTGCGCCATGGATAAACTGATTGCCCAGAATAAACTCGGTGCACTAGCCTATTATTATGAAGGCCGTAACGGCAACGCTTACGAGAACATCATCACCTCAATCATTCTCGGCAACACGCTGCTTACCCACCGTGGTATTCCCGTAGCGGGAGAATATGAAATCAAAAATGTGCTGGCGATGAAAATTCAGCAACTTCTGGGGGCTGGCGGTTCATTCTCAGAACCATATGGCATTGAATTTAATGATGATGCTGTTTTGTGGGGACATGACGGTCCGGCACACCCGCTGATGGCGGATGGTCCGGTGAGTCTGGTGCCGCTGCCGGTTTATCATGGTAAACCCGGTAAAGGTGTATCTATCCAGATGACCGTAAAATCAGGTCCGGTGACCTTTCTTTCGGTAATTGAAGATGCCGAAAACGGGGTGCGTTTACAGTATGCCGAGGGTGAAGCTGTGCCAGGTGAAGTCCTGGATATTGGCAACACCAATAGCCGCTATCGCTTCCCGTTATCAGCTCGCGAGTTCACCACACAATGGTGTATGGGCGGCCCAGCTCATCATTGCAGCATTGGCCTGGGGCACCATGGCGAGGCACTGGAAAAACTCGCCTGGCTACTGGGTATTCAGGCAGTAAGAATTTGCTAATCCTCTATATTTCCGCCCTTCTCAAAAAAGAGGGGCGGGGCCGCATTTGTGATCAATATCCCTTTCATCCCCTGAATTTTGCCAGCATTACTGATCAAACGGCAGCATGCTGAAGGTTAATCTATTGCTCACTCTTTAGACTTTTGAACATCAAAACGGGTGTTTTCATCCTGCCAAATCGATAATTCAAAAGGAAACAGAATGGGTAACGCAATTACGATGGGGATAATATGGCATCTAATCGGTGCCGCTAGTGCCGCTTGTTTCTATGCCCCTTTTAAAAAGGTACAACACTGGTCCTGGGAAACCATGTGGTCTATAGGTGGTTTTGTTTCATGGCTGATCCTTCCCTGGCTCGTCAGCGCGATCCTTCTGCCGGACTTCTGGGCCTATTACAGTTCATTCAGTGCGTCCACCCTGCTGCCGGTATTTTTATTCGGTGCCATGTGGGGGATTGGTAATATCAACTATGGCCTGACTATGCGCTATCTCGGTATGTCGATGGGGATCGGGATCGCTATCGGCATTACGCTAATTGTTGGTACCTTAATGACGCCAATCATTGCCGGTAAATTTGACGTGCTCATTGGCACACCAGGCGGGCGTATGACCCTGCTCGGCGTGCTGGTCGCCCTGATCGGAGTGGCGATTGTCACCCGCGCCGGACAGTTAAAAGAGCGCAAGATGGGCATCAAGGCCGAAGAGTTCAATCTGAAAAAAGGTCTGATACTGGCGGTGATGTGCGGCTTTTTCTCCGCAGGGATGTCCTTTGCCATGGATGCGGCTAAACCAATGCACGAAGCCGCTGCAACACTCGGTATCGATCCGCTGTATGTCGCCCTGCCAAGCTACGTAGTCATCATGGGCGGTGGTGCGGTGATCAATCTGGGATACTGCTTCATTCGTCTGGCAAAAATGAAAAACCTGTCAGTAAAGGCCGACTTCTCTTTAGCAAAACCGCTGATTATCAGCAATATCCTGTTTTCTGCGCTTGCTGGCCTGATGTGGTATCTCCAGTTCTTCTTTTACGCCTGGGGCCATGCCAAAATTCCAGCACAGTATGACTACATGAGCTGGATGCTGCACATGAGCTTCTACGTCCTGTGCGGCGGTATCGTGGGCCTGATCATGAAAGAGTGGAGCAATGCAGGGAGACGTCCGGTCAGCGTGCTAAGTCTTGGCTGCGTAGTGATCATTGTCGCGGCAAACATTGTTGGTCTGGGAATGGCCAGCTAATCATGTTGGGTACTGAGATGACGCCACTGGCTCGGCGTCATCCCAACTTTACGGTTAAATACCACCGAAAATCAGTTTCCGTTGTACTACCTTAAATTAACCAAATAATGATGGCGTTACTCACAAAATACCTCCGTTCGAGCGTATAGCTTAAATCCGTTCAGCAATAAAAACAGATACCCGATAACCGGCACCCAAAAGCTCAAACGCAGGCCAATAGCATCAATAACCATCCCCTGGATAAAGGGCAGCACCCCGCCGCCAATGCCCGCCATAATCAAGCAAGCAGAAATAGATGCCGCATAGCGATCAAGTCCGGAGAGCGTGCGAGAGAAAATAATGGGATACATCACCGAGTTCATGAGCCCCGTCGCCAGCAGGCAATAGCCGCCAAAACGGTTAGCGAAAACTATCGCGGCAACGGTTAGTAGTACCGCTCCCGAAGAGCACAGGCAAAACAACAACTGAGGTCGGCAACAGTGAGCCAGCAAGCCATACAAAAACCGACCCGCCAATGCACCGCCCCAGTACAACGCGATAAAGGAGGTCGCTTGTGCAAGCGAAAACCCGCCCAAAGACGGGTCGTGAAGATAGCTGAGAGCCGTAGTACCCATGCTGACTTCCACGCCAACATAAACAAGAATGCCACTCACCCCAGTACGAAACTGCGCATAGCGCCTGAGCGCACGAATCGCAGAAAAAATATTCTCGTGCGCGTCACGAAAATCAGCAATTGAAAAACGGTATAACGCAACCAGCAGTATGCCTCCCACCAGCATCAAACCGAGATACATCCCTGGAACTGAAATGACAGAGCCAGCCAGAACAACCGCCAGGACGACAGGCGCCAGCGCCGCCCCGAGGGAGTTGATGGACGACGCCAGACTGAGGCGTCCAGCCGCACTTTGCGCCTCGCCAAGCCGATTAAC
Organism: Citrobacter sp. RHBSTW-01044; assembly: GCF_013781945.1. NCBI lineage: Bacteria > Pseudomonadati > Pseudomonadota > Gammaproteobacteria > Enterobacterales > Enterobacteriaceae > Citrobacter > Citrobacter sp. RHBSTW-01044. The sequence goes on from NZ_CP056180.1 coordinate 4,738,402, forward strand.
ATAAGGGTTTGCGACCACCTGCATCGCCGCAACCCCCATCGCCACAATGAAAATCCCCACCAGGCAACCGGCAAATGATGCCAGCCAGAGCGATACGGCAATCACCACCGAACCACTTGCGGCAAGTATCAACGCCAGTAAGAGTGCGCTGCGATACCCTAAACGCGCCATCCAGCCTGAACACGGTAAACAAATCACAAACGGTGCGAGATAAAACGCCACATTTACCAACATCGAGTCTCGCCATGAAAGCGAAAAAACTTGCCGGAAAAAGGGAATCGTGGCGCTATTAATTGCCGTCAGGACGCCCCAGTAAAAAAAGACAGACGACAGCATAATGAACGCCCGGCGAGGATTCTGTACCATGATTTATCCCGCCATTTCCTGTGCCAGATGCACGGCGACATCCTGCGGCGACATGCTGCCAAGCAACTGCTCACGGAACTCCACATGCATCAACTTACGCGCCAGACGGGAGAAGATTTTCATATGATCGCCCTTCTCCTGCTCACTCACCGTCAGCATGATAACCAGCGAGACATCCACCTCGTCGCTCCACGCCAGCGGCTCACTCAAACGCATCACCGACACGCTACTGTGCGCGACCGCCGCCGATTTGCAGTGCGGAAGCGCAATTGCAAATCCTAATGCGGTAGAGAAAATCGCTTCACGCTGCCAAATAGCCTCTTCAACGGCTGAGCCGGAAAAGACCCGCTGTTCGACCTCCAGATTATCGGTGAGCACCTTAATCGCTTCCGCTTTACGGGTAATCGCCTGATCGAGCAGGATCAGGGCGGGATCAAACACGGGTTTTGCTTGCGCCGCCACCTGTTGCGAAAGTAGTACCGCCACGTCCTGACCACTTTCACAGGCTAATGCCCGTTCCAGCGTCTGCTCGCTGTGCGCGAGGGTTAAGGTCATTAAGCGCGCCTTTGCTGGCGCAATACGGCTTGAGGACATGCTGATCTGTCGTAAACCAACGCCCAACAGTAGCGCCAGCGCCGACGGGTCGCCGCCCATCTCGCCGCACAGGCTGATCTCAATACCGGCCCGCTGCGCGCGCGCCGTCATCTCCTTCAGTAACTGTAAAAACGCGGGGTCAAAATAATTGTAGAGATGTCGAACCTGCGCGTTGCCCCGGTCGCAGGCCAGGAAGTATTGCGTCAGGTCGTTGCTGCCAATCGAAACAAAGTCGATATACGCAGCGGCTTTCTCCAGCAGATAAAGCACCGATGGCACTTCCGCCATAATACCCAGCGACCACTGCCCAACCGCCGCCCCCTCGGCCAGCAGTTGCGCCGCTGTTTGCTGGAACTGTTCACGCAGCCACTTCACCTCAGCAAGCGTAGTCACCATCGGCGCCATAATGTGCAACGGTCCGGCGACGCTGGCACGCAGTAGCGCACGTATCTGAGGACGGAAAATCGACATAAATTCGGGATACAGGCGGATGCCGCGCCAGCCAAGAAACGGGTTTTCCTCCGGCGGCATCGCCAGATAGTCACAGGGTTTATCACCACCAATATCCAGCGTACGGATCACCACTTTACGCCCCCGCGCCTGTTCCAGCACGTGACGATAGGCCTGGTACTGCTCCTCCTCGTCAGGCGGCGCGGCTCGTTCGCAGAACAGCATTTCAGTGCGGAACAGACCAATCCCCTCCGCCCCGGCGGCAAATGCCGCTTCCACTTCCGCAGCCAGCGCGATATTCGCCAGCACCGTCACCCGTTCGCCCTCTTGCGTCGCCCCAGGGCGTTGAATAAGCGGCTGTAAACGCGCTTCAAGGCGCTGACGTTTGTCCTCTTCCAGTTGATACCACCGCAGAGCCTGCTCATCCGGCGACACCACCACCACCCCGTGGCGAGTGTCGAGCAGCAGCGCTTCACCACCGCGAATACGCCCCGCTTCCGCCGCCTCTACGCTCAGCAGCGGAACCCCAAACGATCGCGCCAGAATGACGGTATGTGATGTTTCCCCGCCCGCGCCCATCACCACACCTTTCAGATGCGGACCGCGCAGCGCCAGAAACTGGCCTGGCGTTATGGGAACCGGACTGATAACGATGGTGTCTTGCGACAATGCCGTTTGCGGCATAAGCGGCTGCGCGGTGAGATGCGCCGCCAGACGCAGGCCCAAATCCTGTAAATCCAGCACCCGCTGTTGTAGGTAAACGCTGCGACTTTCGCGCAGCGGCGCGCTCAGTTCATCCAGCGCCAGCGCCAATGCTGCCAGCGCATTGCGCGCTGTACGGTCGGTAAATAGCGAGGTTTCGAAGAGCGCATCGTCCAGCAGTTTGACATGAGCCTGTAGCACCGACGCGGCTTCTCCCTGCGTATGCGGTAATGCGTCGTGCAGCTCGCGGCGTACTTGCTCAAGTGCCGCCGTCAGCGCGGCTCGCTGTACAGCCGGCGCCGCCACCGCCTCTTGTTCTGCCAATTGATACAGATCCGGCACGCCCAGATGCATTGCCACCCCTTGCGCCAGCCCAGCGCTCACGCCGTTACCGCGCACCCACTCCGCACGGGTCTGCGCCAGAAAAACCGGCAGAGGTTGCTCCACCCGTTCCGGCGTCTGGGCAACGGGTTCGTCACACGCGGCAAACTCTTGCCTCACAAACTGAGTCAGCGCCTGATGCGCGGCAGATTCATCCTCGCCCTCAATCACCAGTTCACACGGGTCCTGATACAAAATATCGGTCCCAATCATCGCCAACACGCTACGGACATCGGCCTGACGCTGGTTACGCAGATTGCCTATTTGAACGCGAGCCTGAAATGCGCTGACGCGCTGCTCTAACGCACTGGCGGGGCGAGCATGTAGACCATTTGGCAACGGGCAGGTAAAACGAATGTTTAACACAATATTATCCTCTGGCTGCAGGCGTAATACGCCATGAGATCGGCGTGCAGGCCGGTATCGTTTCATGCGATGAGTTCAGCGATTTTTCCGCCAGCGTAACTTCGCACACTGTCGCATCAGCGACCGGCGTTGAGCTGATCTGCGGCTGCGAGCCGGGGTTCCAGCCGCGTAAAATCAGCGCATCTTCACGTTGCGCTTTTTTCAAGGTGCTGAAATGGAGTGGTGTCTCCCAGTGCAGCAGGCTGTAGGCTGTCGGGAATGTCAGCGCGTGTGGATTAGTTTTAAAACGCGCCCAGCCGGAATCCAGCCAGCCAACTGGCGATGTGCGCCAGGCTTCGACTTCACGCCAGAAGTTCGGGCTTTCACCATCGCACAACGGGATGAGCGCGAAGCGGGCGCTAAATTCGCCTGGGATCTGTGAGTCTGGGGAAGGCAACGCCATACCGGATGCGCGTCCCGGACGCCACGGCATACCGGCACGTCCCAGCCAACCCACGCTACGTAGTAGCGTAATGGCGATAACCGATGGGCGTTCTGCGGGAATTTCATATTCTCGCAGCCCCTCCGTCACCACACTGATGCCCTGCTTGCCATCATGCATCATTACCAGACTTTGCATTGGCCACAGCGATGCCGGGGCTTCACCCCAATTTTCCTGCTGCCAGACATCCAGCGTGGCCGGTCGGTTGGCGCGACGAATGAGACCAAACGGTTGATCAGCAAAATGGACATCGGTAAAGACATCAGCAGGAATTTCCACCTGTAAACGATGATCGTGCAAGGTGTTGTTGACGCTAACCTGGAGGTCCAGCGTCGGGCGCTGGTGATCTAGCATGACCACCATGCTGACATCCAGTCGTGCATTACAACGGTGCTCCTGCCTGTCGGCCAGCGTGTGCGGTGCTGCGATAGACCAGCTTAGCGACAACGTGTCCACCAGCGCGCCGCGCTGCCAGTCGGCGTGAAGCAGCGCCCCTGCGCCGGTAACGCGCCAGTCATCCTCTGGTGGAGAATAGTTATAGGTGTCACCGGCATCGCCGCCGTCCACCAGTTGAATAAGGTTCTCCCAGCGCTTACCGCTGCGCTTATCGACCAGAACGACCTTTTCACCCTCCAGCGTCAGGCGTAACCACGGGTTCTCCAGCGCCTCTTCTGTCGAGGACGGCACAGCAAATTCGGGGGCGCACTCATCTTGCAGATACAGGGTGGTATAGCCGCAGGCGGGGAGCGATGCGACCTCCAGTAAAATATCGCACCGCCGATAGAAGACGGGATCGGGGCTATTGGACAGTTCCTGAACAATGACGGACATATCTTGCGATGTCTCACGCATAATCTGCCAGCGACAGGGTTGTCCCTGCTCGTCAACAATGCGGAACGCCTCACCGGGTAGGTAGAGCGTCAGCGCCACCAGGCCATCGCGCACCGACGGCAGCGCGTTAAAGACGATGATTTTTTTACCCTGTTGCTGCGCCGTAATGCCGTTTGCCAACATCTGCATATTCAGCTCGTACAGGCGCTCGGCTTTTTCCTGACCCGAGAGCAAACGCGCCTTAACCATTGCATTCACGCGATCGGCATTACACCCACCGATACTATCGTGAGCGTGGGATTTCATCGCCTCGCGCCATATTGTCTCAATGGCTCGCTGCGGATAGGGCAACCCCAGCGTCCAGGCCATACTCAGCAACGGTTCTAGCTGACGGCTGACGAAGTTCTCCAGCCGGACGTTGGCCTGTTTAATATCCATGCGGGTAGAAAAAATACCGCGATGGATACGCATATATTTCGGGCTTAGCAGTTCGCCCTCAAAGATCGCCAGCGGCGTATCCGCCAGCGCGGCAAAGTAACGGCTAAAGTCGCTGCGAATAAAGCGGTACGCCGTTTGTTCCTGATTCAGCGTGTCGAGCATTGCCGGAACGCCGTACTCAAACGGTGACTGATCGTTACCGTTCGGCAGTAGTAGCTGCGTACTGCGGCTAAATGCCGCCTGCTTTTCCATAACCGCAGAGAGGCGCGGCCAGGCCTGGTTGGCATCCGTCGGCAACCACTTCGCGCACCCATAACCCTGCGGTAATACCGCCGTCGTCACCACGCTGCCCCCCTGGCTTCGCCAGCGGAACTCGGTAAACGGCGTGTCGTACTCGCTCCAGCCGCGCCAGATAACTGTGTGGTCGATGGCAAACTGATTAAGGAACATGGGCAACTGTGCGCTCTGGCCAAAGGAGTCCGGTACATAACCGACCGTCATTCTCGGCCCTATCTCGTCACAGTCTGCCTGCCCCAGCAGCAGATTGCGGGTGATGGACTCAGCGCCAACCACCAAAAAATCGGTCTGTGTATACCAGGGACCGATTAACAAACGTCCGGCTTTCACCAGCGCCTGCACGCGTTCGCGGTTTTCTGGTGCCAGTTGGAAATAATCTTCCAGCACCACCGTTTGGCCATCAAGCATAAATGGACCTAATGATTCATCCGCTTCAAGATGTTGGATAAGATCCGCCATAAAATAATAAAGCAGAGCCTGGGAATCATTCTCCGTAAAATACCATTCACGATCCCAGTGCGTATGCTGAATTAAATGAACCGTTTTCATTTCGTTTATTCCTGTTTTAAGGCGTAGGTAACCCGCACGGATATTTACCCGCGCTAAACATAGGGAAATATTAATTCAGTAGTACGTCTAACGGCTGGCTTTAAATTTCGGCGCCACCGTCTCTTTTCTCACCTCAGGCGTGGCTGTCGGGCCACGGAATATCAACAGTGAGCCGCAGGCGATAATCGCCGAGCCACAGACAATCGAGAGCACATAAATCGGCCATTTTTCTACCGCCAGCCAGCCGTAAAAACCGGAGATCGGCGCATGGTTTACCGCCCCTAATCCTACCGCCATCGCCGCCCCCACCGCCGAGCCAATCACGTTGACGACAATAATTCTTGGATTTGACAGCGCAAACGGAATGGCGCCTTCAGAAACACCAATCAGCCCCATCAACGTAGAGGCTTTACCCGCCTCACGCAGGGATTCCGGGAAGCGTGACGACCACAGCAGCGTAGCGACACCCAGACCAATTGGCGGCACGATAATCGCCACCTGCGCGGCGGTGTTTGGGTCATAAATACCGGAGGCCAGTAACGCCATTGCCGTCGTCACCGCCGCCTTGTTAATCGGGCCGCCGAGATCAAACCCAACCATGCCGCCAATGACCGCCGCCAGCAGCACTTTGTTCGTGCCGGACATTGATAACAGCCAGCTTTCCATGCCGTGATTCAACGCCGCCAGCGGCGTACCGATCACAAATGCCATCACCACGCAGGTCAGCAGCGTACCGCCGACTGGCAGAATGAAAATAGGCACAGCAGAGGAGAGCGCCTTCGGCAATTTGATGTAGCGGTTCAGGGCGCGAACGATATAGCCCGCGACAAAACCGGCCGCCAGCGCGCCGAGAAAACCCGTTCCCAGGTTACTCGCCAGCAGTCCGCCAATCATCCCCGGCGCAAGACCCGGTTTGTTCGCCAGCGCAAAGCTGATATAGCCGGCCACCACCGGCAACATCAGGGACAGCGCCAGCCCGCCGAAACCATCAAATTTGTGCAGCAACTGCACCACCATGCCGGCCTGCTCGTAGCTGGCATCCCAGATGTTATCAATACCGTAGAGAGAAGCGCCGATACGGGCGATCCCCATTAGCACCGCTCCAGCAATGACAAACGGCAGCATCCATGAAACGCCGGTCATAATGGCGTTCTTGACCTCTATCCCGGTAGACGGTTTGTCTCCCCCCTGAAACTTAGCCATTTGCAACCTCCTGCTCTACTGCTTCAAACACCGCATCGCCAAATTTGATGGGATCAGAGACGCTGCATTCGAGCTTCACCATGCCATCGAAACGCTCTTTCCCGCTAATCGCAACGTCGGCAGCAATGATGACCGCGTCAGCGCGCGCCAGATCCTCTGGCGTAATTTCATTCTCAGCGCCAATGCTCCCCTGCGTTTCCACTTTAACTTCATGCCCACGGTTTTTCCCCGTGATTTCAAGCGATTCCGCAGCCATGTAGGTATGAGCAACGCCGGTCGGACAAGCTGCAACACAAACAATGTACATAATGATTCCTCGTAGATTCAGGCAATAAAAAAAGCACAATGGCGAAAGTGCGCATTGTGCTTTGTGTAGGACTAACAAATTGATAAACCTGGCTTTCACCGTCAGCGCCGCTGGCATGGCGGCAAACTAACAGTTGGTGCAGGCTGGAGTTACGGAAACTGAAGGCCAGCTCATCACGTTTGCGACGGCACAGCAGCGCCTGCGGGAAATGCAGGCCAAAACGAGCAGGACGATGACAGCGTTGACGTACGCTCGCGCCGATAGCTTCGCTGGCGCAGTCCCACAGGCTGGACCATTCGCGCGCCATTTGCGTATCCATACACTCCTGCTCGGCGATATCATTTTCAGCCAGATCGTTAACGGAATTAAACCAGCAAAAATAATCAAGCATACGTTTAATTTTGCGATCGCAAGATAGCAAAATTAAAAGCAGACTTTTGATGATTATAGAGTTAGTCAACACAAACGTTACTCCGATAAATAAGTTTGCTGAGAATAAAACAAAAATAAAAGAGCAACTGTGATTTATTGCACAGAGCATTCACTCATTATGTCTGATTTAGTCTGAATATGTATCAAAACGCCACTGCAATATATAAACCACATTTATATATTATGGTGTCACCCGACTACGATGGCGCCATTGCCCTGGCGTCATCCCGACTTCGCGGTTAAATACCACCGAAAAATAGTTACTGTCTTCAAAACCGCACTGCATAGCAACTTCACCAATCAGCTTTTCAGTATGCGATAACAGATACTGAGCATGGCAAATGCGCAGTTGCCGCAGGTAATGGTTGATAGTCATCCCGGTCTGGCTGCGAAACTGCTGGCGCAAAACGCGTTCGCTGCACCGTTCACGCTCGCAAAACGTATCCAGTTCGAACGCATGCTCATGGCTACCGGCTAACGCGGTGATCAGTTTATCCAGCAGCGTTTCACTTGACGTCGCCGGGAGCGTATCCGTGGCATAACGATGACGTTTAAGGTGAGTTACCAGTTGACCAAACAGCAGCTCAGCCATGGTAAAGGCCTGCGCATCGCGCTGATTACTTTCATGCTCAAGCTGGCTTATCACCTGTCTGGCCTGGGTCATGCCAACGCTGCCAAGTCGCCAGTGCGGCTGCCTTGGCGTACCGTCAAATCCGGGGATCGCCCCTTGCCAGTCAACATTCAGCGTTAACCGCTCCGGGCAGTAGATGATATTTTGCAACACAAGGTCGTTAACGGAGGTGTAGGAGTGTTTATCTTCGGCGCGAATGTAAAACAGATCGCCACGGGTTATCCGGTACGGACGATCGTTAAGGACATGCAGACCATTGCCGCGCCAGACCAGAACCAGCTCGCAAAACTCGTGGGTATGCTCAGCAAAGACATCCTGCGGATAACGATCGGCCACGGCGACAGCCTGCTGCTCATGCGCAAAAAAGTCTGATTTCAAAAGAACCAGATGATTCGCCATCACATCACCTCAACCTGTACGCTTGCCGGATAAGCGCAGCGCATCCGGCATGAAAGGGTATGATTATCAGCAAACGGACGGTAAAAAACGTTGATAGCTTTCGCGTTACTGAAGGCTGCTTCCCGCTATAAGGTCACGCCCCTGACGAATATCGCGTGGCGACCACTCGAACTCACGGCGAAAAAGCGTCGAAAAGTGGTTACTGTCACCGAAACCGCAGAGATAAGCGATATCAGTCACGCTGTCATCACTGTGGCGGAGAAGATGTCGGGCTTTAATCAGTCGCAGACGGTTAAGGTAGCGCTGCGGCGTCAATCCTGTTTGCTGTTTAAGCTGGCGATGCAGAGTGCGTAAAGAGAGCGAAAACTTCTCGGCCAGCGCCTCCCAACACACCTCTTCGGCAAAGTTATCCTCCAGCCATGCCATCAAAAGGTTAAGCCGCGCATCGTTATCGGTCGCCGCTTCCATCAGGCTGCTTTTACGTAGCAGTACCAGCAACTGCATAAACAAGATCTCGCGATTTGCCGCCGTGGGCGTATCCATCTCCTCGCCGAGCGTCTCCATCTGCCCCACCAGGTGACGAACCTGCTGCAGTACGCCCTGGTTTACGCGCCAGTGGGAGGGATACTGCCCATTTTGTTCCTGAGGCAAAAGCTGATTCAGCCCGGCCAGAAATTGAAACGCATCCGGAGAGCGATACAAAACATTGGTCAGACACAGATTGTCAGTATGTTCATATAAATGCCTGTCATGATCGCGGACGAAACACACCGTACCGCCGCTGATGGTATAAGGCTGTCCGTTGAACACATGGATCCCCGTTCCATGTTCGACCACCACAATTTCATGAAAATCATGATGATGTTCAGGAAACGCGGGCTGAGGAAGCCGCGGTTCAATAGCCACAGGCGCTTTACCTGTCGGAAAAAAATCCACGCAATGCAGTACGGTCATGACGGCTCCCCCTGATTAACGAATATGGCTGAATAGTAATTAAGGGTTCCTACCCTCACCTTAATTTTTTGACGCCAAAGTGCGTAAACACGGTTAATTCTTCAAGAAATGGCGGGAAAGATCGGGAAATGCGGAAGGCGTCACATCCGCCAAAATCCGCGCTATTAGTGGAAACTGTGAACAACATCACGTTCACCTTTGCCATGTTGCCAGCCGCTAATTGGGGCTGTCACTGTCAAGAAGGTACGCTTTATTCGGGGTTCTTAGACTGAGTGCAATAAAACTCAGAAGGACCTCGCCATGACTTTTCGCCATTGTGTCGCTGTCGATCTCGGCGCATCCAGTGGGCGCGTAATGCTCGCACGTTACGACAGTAAACACCGCACCCTGACGCTGCGTGAAATCCACCGCTTCGTTAACTGTCTGCAAAAAACGGACGGTTTTGACACCTGGGACATCGACAGCCTGGAAAACGACATTCGCCTTGGCCTGAAAAAAGTCTGTGATGAAGGCATTCGGATAGACAGCATTGGCATTGATACCTGGGGCGTGGATTACGTATTGATCGATAACGCCGGCCAACGTGTTGGTCTGCCGGTCTCTTACCGTGACAGCCGCACGACCGGCATTATGTCACAGGCGATGGCGCAGCCAGGTAAAGGTGAAATCTACCGCCGTAGCGGCATTCAGTTTCTGCCGTTTAACACCCTGTATCAGCTGCGTGCGCTGGTTGAACAGCAGCCAGAACTGCTTGCGCAGGTGGCACATGCCCTGCTGATCCCCGACTACTTCAGCTTTCGCCTGACCGGCAAATTGAACTGGGAATACACCAACGCCACCACCACCCAGTTAGTCAATATCAACACCGACGACTGGGATGACACGCTGCTGGCGTGGACCGGGGCAGACAAAGCCTGGTTTGGTCGCCCGACGCATCCGGGGAACGTCATTGGTCACTGGATTTGCCCGCAGAAAAACCAAATTCCGGTTGTGGCCGTCGCCAGTCACGACACCGCCAGCGCGGTCATCGCTTCACCGCTGGCCGATAAAAATAGTGCGTATCTCTCTTCCGGTACCTGGTCGCTGATGGGCTTTGAGAGCAGAACGCCGTATACCAACGATGCGGCGCTGGCAGCGAACATCACCAACGAAGGGGGCGCGGAAGGGCGCTACCGCGTACTGAAAAACATCATGGGACTGTGGCTGCTCCAGCGCGTTTTAAAAGAGCGCCAGATTACCGACCTGCCAACGCTTATTGCCCAAACGCAAGCGCTGCCGGCCTGCCAATTCCTGATAAACCCAAACGACGATCGCTTTATCAACCCCGACGATATGAGCGCGGAAATTCAGGCGGCCTGTCGTGAATCGGGTCAACCCGTTCCCCAGCAAAACGCCGAACTGGCGCGCTGTATCTTCGACAGCCTGGCATTGCTATACGCTGACATTCTGCAAGAACTGGCACAACTGCGTGGTGCAGCATTTAGCCAACTGCACATCGTTGGCGGCGGCTGCCAGAACGCCCTACTGAACCAGCTGTGCGCGGATGCCTGCGGTATTCGCGTGATGTCCGGGCCGATTGAGGCCTCCACGCTCGGCAATATTGGCATCCAGTTGATGACGCTGGACGAGCTTAACAACGTCGATGATTTCCGTCAGGTGGTGCGTGCCAACTACGACCTGACCACCTTCATTCCAAATCCTGAAAGTGAAATTGCCCGCTACCAGGCGCAGTTTCCATCACTAAGACAGACAAAGGAGCTTTGCGCATGACCACTCAACTTGAACAAGCCTGGGAACTGGCAAAACTGCGTTTCGCCGCGGTAGGCATTGATGTCGAGGCGGCCTTACGCCAGCTCGATCGTCTGCCGGTCTCCATGCACTGCTGGCAAGGCGATGATGTCGCCGGTTTCGAGAATCCGGAAGGCTCGCTCACAGGCGGTATTCAGGCTACCGGCAACTATCCGGGCAAAGCGCGTAACGCCACCGAACTGCGCGCCGATCTGGAGCAGGCGCTGAGCCTGATCCCGGGTCCAAAACGTCTGAATTTGCACGCGATCTATCTGGAATCTGAGACGCCGGTTGCCCGCGACCAAATCAAACCTGAACACTTTAAAAACTGGGTCGAGTGGGCGAAAGCAAACCAGTTAGGGCTGGATTTCAACCCATCCTGCTTCTCTCACCCGCTGAGCGCCGACGGCTTCACGCTGGCCCACGCCGATGACACCATTCGCCAGTTTTGGATTGACCACTGCAAAGCCAGCCGTCGCGTCTCAGCGTATTTTGGCGAGCAGTTGGGTACGCCATCGGTGATGAATATCTGGATCCCGGATGGCATGAAAGACATTACCGTTGACCGGTTAGCACCGCGCCAACGTCTGCTTGAAGCACTGGATGAAGTGATCAGCGAAAAACTCGACCCGGCGCACCATATCGACGCCGTCGAGAGCAAGCTGTTTGGCATCGGCGCCGAAAGTTACACCGTGGGCTCCAACGAGTTCTATATGGGTTACGCCACCAGCCGTCAGACTGCGCTGTGCCTGGATGCGGGTCACTTCCATCCGACTGAAGTGATTTCCGACAAAATCTCCGCCGCCATGCTGTACGTACCGCGTCTGCTGCTGCACGTCAGCCGTCCGGTGCGCTGGGACAGCGATCACGTGGTGCTGCTGGATGATGAAACGCAGGCGATTGCCAGCGAGATCGTCCGCCACAACCTGTTTGACCGCGTACACATCGGCCTCGACTTCTTCGACGCCTCTATTAACCGCATCGCCGCGTGGGTTATCGGCACTCGCAATATGAAAAAAGCCCTGCTGCGCGCGCTGTTAGAACCGACCGGGCAACTGCGTCAGCTTGAAGCCAGCGGCGATTACACCGCACGTCTGGCCTTGCTGGAAGAGCAAAAATCGCTGCCGTGGCAAGCCGTCTGGGAGATGTACTGCCAGCGTCACGACACGCCAGCAGGAAGCCAGTGGCTGGACAGCGTGCGCGCCTATGAGAAAGAGATTTTGAGCAAACGTAGCTAACCGTGACACCAGGCTTACAGGCCGGATAAGACGCCCCACGTCGCTATCCGGCAATGAATGAAAGACGATTGCCGGATGGATCTTCACTTATCCGGCCTACGTAAGACCCGATAACGATCGGGCAATCAACAGGATCACCGAATATGCAAAACATGACTAATTCCTGGTTCGTCCAGGGGATGATCAAAGCCACTTCCGACGCGTGGCTGAAAGGCTGGGACGAACGTAACGGCGGCAACCTGACGCTGCGTCTGGATGAGACTGACATTGCGCCATTTAGCGCCGATTTCCACGAAAAACCGCGCTATATCGCGCTAAGTCAGCCAATGCCTTTGCTGGCGAACACGCCGTTTATCGTCACCGGTTCCGGTAAATTTTTCCGTAACGTTCAGCTCGATCCCGCGGCAAATTTGGGCGTGGTGAAAGTAGACAGCGACGGCGCGGGCTACCACATCCTTTGGGGCCTGACCCACGAAGCGGTGCCAACCTCTGAGTTGCCGGCTCACTTCCTCTCCCATTGCGAGCGTATTAAAGCGACGAACGGCAAAGACCGCGTGATCATGCACTGCCATGCAACCAACCTGATCGCCCTGACCTACGTGCTGGAAAACAATACCCCGCTGATTACCCGCAAACTGTGGGAAGGCAGCACCGAGTGTCTGGTGGTGTTCCCGGATGGCGTCGGCATTCTGCCGTGGATGGTGCCGGGTACGGATGAAATCGGCCAGGCAACCGCCGAGGAAATGCAGAAACACTCGCTGGTACTGTGGCCGTTCCACGGCGTGTTCGGCAGCGGCCCCTCCCTCGACGAAGCATTTGGCTTGATAGATACCGCAGAAAAATCCGCCGAAGTTTTAGTCAAAATCTATTCGATGGGCGGTATGAAGCAGACCATCACACGTGAAGAGCTGGTAGCACTGGCTAAACGCTTTGGCGTGACCCCGCTGGCCAGCGCCGTAGAGCTGTACTGATACCTGCCAACTCAACGCCGGATGCGGCTTCGCTTTATCCGGCCTACATGACGATGCACGTTTCACCGTCGGCCCGATAAGCGTAATGCCATCGGGCACCAGGGATTTTTTTTAAGGAGAATAGTGATGAGCTTTATGTTGGCACTGCCAAAAATTAGCCTGCATGGCGCCGGCGCGATTGCCGATATGGTGAATCTCGTGGCGAATAAACAATGGGGCAAAGCGCTGATCGTCACCGATGGTCAACTGGTGAAGCTGGGCCTGCTGGATAGCCTCTTTGCCGCACTGGATGAACATCAAATGTCTTACCACCTGTTTGATGAGGTGTTCCCGAATCCGACAGAAGAGCTGGTACAGAAAGGTTTTACGGCATATCAGGGGGCAGAATGTGACTATATTATCGCCTTCGGCGGCGGCAGCCCGATCGATACCGCCAAAGCGGTGAAGATCCTGACCGCCAACCCTGGCCCTTCTACCGCTTACTCCGGCGTGGGCAAAGTGAAAAATGCGGGCGTGCCGTTGGTTGCCATCAATACCACAGCTGGTACAGCAGCAGAGATGACCAGCAACGCGGTCATTATCGACTCTGCCCGTAAGGTCAAAGAGGTGATCATCGACCCGAACATCATCCCGGATATCGCCGTGGATGACGCCAGCGTGATGCTGGAAATCCCAGCCTCCGTTACCGCCGCAACCGGCATGGACGCCCTGACTCACGCGGTGGAAGCCTATGTTTCCGTTGGCGCGCATCCGCTCACCGACGCCAACGCCCTTGAAGCAATTCGCCTGATCAACCTGTGGCTGCCGAAAGCGGTCGACGATGGTCATAACCTCGAGGCCCGTGAGCAAATGGCGTTTGGTCAGTATCTGGCGGGTATGGCATTCAACAGCGCCGGTCTTGGACTGGTTCATGCGCTGGCTCACCAGCCAGGCGCGACCCACAATCTGCCGCACGGCGTCTGCAATGCCATTCTGCTGCCGATTATCGAAAACTTTAACCGCCCTAACGCCGTGGCGCGTTTTGCCCGAGTGGCGCAGGCGATGGGAGTGGACACCCGCGGGATGAGCGACGAAGCGGCAAGCATGGAGGCCATCACCGCGATTCGTGCCCTGAGCAAGCGTGTAGGTATTCCGGCTGGTTTTAGTTCCCTTGGCGTGACGAAAGAGGATATTGAAGGCTGGCTGGATAAAGCGTTGGCCGATCCATGTGCGCCGTGTAACCCACGCACCGCCAGCCGCGACGAAGTCCGCGAGCTGTATCTGGAGGCGTTATGATCCGCAAGGCCTTTGTGATGCAGGTGAATCCCGACGCGCACGTTGAGTATCAACGTCGGCACAATCCCATCTGGCCAGAACTGGAAGCGGTGCTGAAAGAGCACGGTGCCCATCACTACGCGATTTATCTCGATCAGGAACGCAACCTGCTGTTCGCCACCGTTGAGATTGAGTCAGAAGAGCGCTGGAACGCCGTTGCCAGCACCGATGTTTGCCAGCGTTGGTGGAAGCATATGCGTGATGTAATGCCGGCAAACCCGGACAACAGCCCGGTCAGCGCTGAGCTAAAAGAAGTGTTTTATCTGCCTTAACCGCTCTGTTTCCTCCCCTGACGGGGGAGGAAACTTTTTCTCCCGTTAGCAGCATTGCGTTAGTTTTGTCATCCACGCCATTTCCTCACAACCCGGCACCTGCTCAGGCATACCGATGCTGAAAGTCTCCGGCGTCACCAAACTGGAAGACGGGACTGCATTTAACTACTCATGTAGCTACAACCGCGCCGACAAGTTCAAAATCAAAAATAACTGGGTGGGAAAATAAAAGCCTGATGACCAGGCTCTAAGAAAAAAGCGCCTGAATCCAGGCGCCTGAGAACGGAAAATCAGAAGAAGTATTTGAAACGGAGACGCGCGCCGTAACGGTCGTCGTCGTCGGTATAATTCTCCGGATTGCTGTTATCGCTGTTAATCATCGAATAATAAGCGCCGAGATAAATATTAAAGTTCTGCATATCCATCACGTTCGGAATTAAATAAGACGCGTGAATGGTATGAATATCGTAAGTGCCCTCATTGTAGAACCAGTCATTATCATCGTGATCGATCAGACCGTTAAATTCGTCGATCTTGTTATGAGCATAGATATAGCCCAGTTCAAAGCGCTTCCACAGAGCGTTGGCCGCCGCCGTAAAATCTTTTTCGTTATCCGCATCGAGATAAGCGGTGTTCAGGTTAAACACCAGGCCATTTTCCGGATCGGCTTTCAGACCGTTCCAGGTCATCGTCATACCGTAACCGGTACGATCGGACTGATCGACAAAGTTGCCCTGAGCATCGGTATATCCATAGGCGTTATTGATAACGTTCGATTCCATGGCCGCAGAAATCGTCAGCGCATCCACCGGTGTCCAGGCGACGACCGGGCGCAGATAAGCCACGTTTTTCTCCTGCGACATTTCACGACCATGATAGCGGCTATCCTGATAAAGCGAGGTACCATCTTCCAGCAGGGTATTTAACTCGAAATACCAGTTATCGAGCTGTTTGCTCATCAGGAAGCTGCCGCCGGAATCAGAACGGCCACGACCTTCTTTCATCATGTAGATGTAGCCGCTACCGTCATCATACAAATCGTTGGCGGTATGCCCTGAATGCTCAACAAAGGTATCCTGATTCAGCGGGAACATATCGTAAGCTTCGAAACGACCGACTTTTACTTTCCAGTCATTTTCCTGACCGAAGAAGAAAGCGGCGTCATCAAGATTGACCGAACCCGTCATGTCAGCCAGCGGTTGCGCTGAAAAACCGGCGAAATAGCCGTTATCCAGCTTACGCATACCGTCAAAGCCCAGCAGGATACGTCCGTTCAGATCCCAGCGTTCATTGGTTGGGTCGCCCACATTCGAATTGGTTGCCGCCAGCACGCCTTTGTTGCTTTCCGCATCCATGTTGAATTCCACGTCGCCGTAGATTTTCAGATCGCCATAGCCGGAGAGCACCAGGTTAGGGGTGGTGGCGTTCTTTTTGGTCTCTTGCGCGGGCGTAGTGCCGTTGACTGGCGTATTCCCCTGAGCAACTTTAATTTCCTGGATCTCCGCAGCCTGCTGTACCTGCAATTGCTGCACCTGATTTTCCGCTTTTGCCGCGCGGTTTTCCGCAGCTTCCAGCCGAGCCTCCAGCTGTTCGAGCCGCTGTTCCAGAGTCATTTTTTGCGTTTTAGCAAAGCCATTATTTGCCACTAATAATAGACCTATTGCTAAAGCTAACGTCGATTTCTTCATTATTTGCTTTCCTTGAAATAAAGATCGTTCAACGTCTTCCAACCGGAAGACGCGCAACATGCAAATCCCAAAAATATTTTTATAGGTAATACGATACCGATGACTGAAATAAATTCAGAACATTAAAACGTGGCACCAGTGCAGGCTAATATTTATTATCATACTGATTTTATTATGTGTAACGTAGATATAATTAAGAATGTGAGGGATATAACAATAGTGCTGAAATTAACGAAAAATAATAAAACAATTTTATATGAATAACAATAAAATATAATTAAAAATAATAAAAGCGCGAACGATAATCGCCGCGCCTTTATTTAATAAGCGTTCAATTAACTCTGCTCAGAAACCAGAATCGCCTGAGTGTCAGGCTCCAGTGCTTTAAAGATATGTGCTTGATCGGCGGGGTAACAAATATAATCGCCCTCACCTAACTCCTCCGGCGCTTCCGTCAATCCCACCATCGCCTTACCCTGCGTTACGATAATATGTTCAACCGATCCCGGTGGATGCGGTTGTGAAATACGATCCGCGCCCGGCTGCGTCAGCAGCAGATAGATATCCCGCCGCGCACCCGGTGGGCAGGCGGCCAGTAAAATGGCCTGATAGTGGGCCTGCTCAGCCACGACTTTTGTCCCTTCGCCGCGGCGAATCACCTGCGTTTTTTGCTCCTGCGGTTCCAGCAGGCGCGCAAAGGGAATATCTAACGCCACACACAGCGACCAGAGCGTTTCCAGGCTAGGATTTCCATTGCCCGCTTCCAATTGCGAGAGTGTCGATTTTGCAATCCCCGCGCGACGGGCAATCTCCGCCAGCGACAAACCAGTGCGCTGACGTTCACGCACCAGACTTTTCGCGATCATACTGATGGGCTGGGTCATTCACGACTCCATGTTTTTTATATCGAACGAATTGTTCGACTTGTAAAGCCAATTGGTCGCGTTCATTATAATGGAAACTCGTTCGATATGGCTAAAACGGTATGAAACATTATTTTTCCAGTCTCAAAGGCGACACGATAAAAGCAATATTTTTAGTCTGTCTGGCCGTCGGTGTAGTCGGCATGTCATACGGCTCGCTGGCGATGGCCTACGGCTTCCCGCTGTGGGTACCGTTTGTACTCTCTATTACTGTGCTGGCGGGCGCGTCCGAGTTTATGTTTATCGGCATTATCGCCAGCGGTGGTAATCCACTGGCGGCTGCGGCTGCGGGTTTACTGGTTAACGCCCGACACGTGCCGTTCGGCGTCACCGTGCGCGATCTGGTAGGCACCCGAGCTGCCAGTTTCCTCGGCTGTCATATTATGAACGACGAAAGCGTAGTCTTTGGCCTGTCGCAAAAAACGCCTGAGCAACGTAAAGCCGCCTACTGGCTGTGCGGTCTGGGCGTCGCAATTTTCTGGCCTGTTGGCACCCTGATCGGCGCAGGCGTCGGCAAACTGCTCCCTGCCCCGGAAACCATCGGTCTGGATGCCGTCTTCCCTGCCATTCTGCTGGCTCTGGTCGTCCCGGCATTCAAAAACCGCACTACGCTGATTCGTGCCTGTAGCGGCGCCACGTTGTCGCTTGCCGCCATTCCCTTTGCGCCGGTCGGTTTACCGGTTTTGCTCTCACTCTTTGGCTTACTGACGAGGAAAAAATAATGGGCAATATGACGCTGTTTATCGTCGGTATCGCCATGTTATCTGTGGGAACGTATTTAATGCGTTTAGGGGGAGCCAAGCTTGGAAGCCGTTTAGCGTTCTCAGAACGCTCGCAGGCGCTACTTTCCGACGCCGCAACGGTATTACTGTTCTCCGTTGCGCTGGCGACCACCTTTTACGAAGGCGAACACTTTGCCGGGATGGCGCGCGTACTCGGCGTGGCTTTTGCGGTATTTCTCGCCTGGCGTAAGATGCCGCTGATCGTGGTGATCGTTGCCGCCGCAGTGGTAACCGCGCTGTTACGAATGGTGGGCATACACTAAGAATATAATTACCCTGGCGAAATATTCATCAGGGTAATCACCTGTAGCGTTATGTGTTTTACCCCACAAAACCAGGCGCTAACTCTGCCTCAAATTGTCACTTCCCGCTGACATATTGCTGCTCATCTCTTCACCATCTCACCGTTAAAATCAAATCAAACAGTTTTTAACGGAGTCCCACCATGACAGCCCTTACAGCTAACTGCATTGACCTGAATATTCAGGGGAATAGCGTTTATGCCATCCTCAAGCAACTGGCGAATATGGCGCTTCAAAATGGCTACGTCTCTGACCGCAGCGCCTTCCTGCAAACGCTGCTGATACGCGAAAAGCTGCATTCCACCGGCTTTGGATCGGGCATTGCCGTCCCACACGGTAAAAGCGCCTGTATCACACGCCCCTTCGTCTTGTTCGCGCGCAAATCAGAAAAAGTGGACTGGAAAGCCAGCGACGGCGAGGACGTTAACTGCTGGATCTGCCTCGGCGTGCCACAAACGGGCGAGGACGATCAGGTCAAAATTATCGGCACCCTGTGCCGCAAAATTATCCATCAAGATTTCATCAACCAACTGAAGCAAGGCGACACCGACCAGGTACTCGCCCTGCTCAATCAGACCTTAACCTCATAAGGAAGCGGCTATGGAGTCATCCTTGCGTTTAGTGGCGATTACCAACTGTCCGGCGGGTATCGCCCACACTTATATGGTGGCAGAAGCGCTGGAGCAAAAAGCGCGCTCGCTCGGCCATACGATTAAAGTCGAAACCCAGGGCTCAAGCGGCGTCGAAAACCGACTGACCAGTGAAGAAATTGCCGCTGCCGATTACGTTATTCTGGCTACAGGTCGCGGCCTGAGCGGCGAAGACTGGGCGCGTTTCGCCGGGAAAAAAGTCTATGAAATAGCCATTTCCCAGGCGCTGAAAAATATCGACCTGATTTTTACGCAGTTACCGACTCATTCACAACTTTTTGCCACTGATAGCAGTGTGAAGCTGGGAAAACAGGAGGTCCAGCACGGTAGCGTGATGAGCCACCTGATGGCTGGCGTTTCCGCCGCGCTGCCGTTTGTTATTGGCGGCGGTATTCTGGTCGCCATCGCTAATATGCTGGTGCAGTTCGGTTTGCCCTATGCCGATATGTCGAAAGGTGCGCCGTCGTTCACCTGGGTTGTTGAATCCATCGGCTATCTGGGTTTCACCTTTATGATCCCCATTATGGGGGCATACATCGCGTGGTCGATTGCCGATAAGCCCGCTTTTGCCCCGGCGTTTCTGGTGTGTTACCTGGCGAACGATAAAGGTCTTCTCGGCACCCAATCCGGCGCGGGGTTTCTCGGCGCGGTCGTACTCGGACTGGCAATTGGCTACTTTGTGCTTTGGTTTCGCAAGGTTCGGCTCGGCAAAGCGTTGCAGCCGCTGCTCGGCTCCATGCTAATCCCGTTTGTCACTTTGCTGGTGTTTGGCGTACTGACTTATTACGTCATCGGCCCGGTGATGTCCGACATCATGGGGGGGCTGCTGCACTTCCTGAACACCATTCCACCATCAATGAAAATGGGCGCAGCCTTCCTCGTTGGCGCAATGCTGGCATTTGATATGGGCGGGCCAATCAATAAAACGGCCTGGTTCTTCTGCTTCTCACTGCTGGAAAAACATATCTATGACTGGTACGCCATCGTCGGCGTGGTGGCGCTGATGCCGCCCGTCGCGGCAGGTATCGCTACCTATTTAGCGCCAAAACTGTTTACCCAGCAGGAGAAGGCCGCCGCCAGCAGTGCGATTGTGGTGGGTGCCACCGTCGCCACCGAACCGGCAATCCCCTATGCGCTGGCCGCGCCGCTGCCGATGATTACCGCCAATACGCTCTCCGGTGGTATTACCGGCATGCTGGTCATCGCCTTTGGAATCAAACGTCTCGCGCCGGGTTTAGGTATCTTTGATCCGCTGATTGGCCTGATGTCTCCGGTGGGGTCATTTTACCTGGTGCTGGCTATCGGTCTGGCGCTGAACATTTCGTTAATTATCATCCTGAAAGGATTGTGGCTGAAACGTAAAGCCGCACAGCAGGAGCTTGCCCATGAACATTGAGTTACTTCAGCAGTTATGCGAAGCCAGCGCCGTCAGCGGTGATGAGCAGGAAGTTCGCACTCTTCTCATTAATGCGCTGGATTCCAGCGTCGATGAAATCACTTTTGACGGCCTCGGCAGCTTTGTCGCACGCAAAGGCAACCGTGGGCCGAAGGTTGCCATCGTCGGTCACATGGATGAAGTGGGCTTTATGGTCACGCATATCGACGAAAGCGGCTTTTTGCGCTTCACCACCATTGGCGGTTGGTGGAGCCAGTCGATGCTGAACCACCGAGTCGCCATCCGTACCCGCAAGGGCGTTAAAATCCCTGGTATAATCGGCTCCGTGGCACCGCACGCCTTAACGGAAAAGCAGAAACAGCAACCACTGACATTTGACGAAATGTTCATCGATATTGGTGCCAACAGCCGCGAAGAAGTAGAAAACCGCGGAATTGCGATCGGTGATTTCGTTAGCCCGGAAGCCAATTTCGCTCGCTGGGGCGAAGATAAGATCGTCGGCAAAGCGCTGGATAATCGCGTCGGCTGCGCCCTGATGGCCGAGCTTTTACAAACCGTGAATAACCCTGAAATTACCCTGTACGGCGTGGGCAGCGTGGAAGAAGAAGTGGGTCTACGCGGGGCGCAAACCTCAGCGGAGCATATCAAGCCCGATGTGGTTATCGTGCTGGATACTGCGGTTGCGGGCGATGTGCCCGGAATCGACAGCATTAAATACCCACTCAAGCTTGGCGAGGGCCCAGGGCTGATGCTGTTCGATAAGCGCTATTTCCCTAATCAGCAGTTGGTTGCCACATTAAAAGCGTGTGCAGAAAACAGCGGTGCGTCATTGCAGTTTTGCACCATGAAAACCGGGGCGACGGACGGTGGACGCTATAACGTTATGGGCGGCGGTCGTCCGGTGGCGGCACTATGCCTGCCGACTCGCTATCTCCACGCCAACAGCGGCATGATTTCCGCATCGGATTACGACGCGCTGTTTACGCTGGTGCGGGAACTGCTCACCTCGCTGTCGACCGAAAAGGTCCGCGCGCTTACTGACTTTCGCCGGGAGAGTTAATGCTTTCGGAACGCCAGTTAAAATTGGTGGATCTTCTTGAACAGCAGCCGTGTTTGCTGGGCGACCTGGCGCGGCAAACTGGCGTTTCAGGCAGAACCATCCTGCGCGATATTGACTACCTCAATTTTACCCTCAGCGGTAAGGCCCGCATTCAGCCCGGTGGCAGTGCGGGCTATCAGTTGGAAATTGTCGACAGACGCGGTTATTTTCAGCTTCTGCAACGCCATGATAATGATGACCGGTTGCTGGCCTTTCTTCTGCTCAATACCTTTACACCGCGTGTACAGCTGGCTTCGGCGCTCAATTTACCTGAAACCTGGGTGGCCGATCGTCTCCCACGGTTGAAGCAGCGCTATGAGCGGGCCTTTTGTCTTGCCAGCCGCCCGGGCGTCGGTCATTTCATTGATGAACCGGAAGAAAAGCGCATTATCCTGTTGGCGAATCTGCTTAAAAAAGATCCCCTCTTAATTCCACTGCCGGGTATTACCCGGGACAACATCGACAGGCTCAATGCAGCATGTGAAAAACTTAATGAATTCCCGCTCATCTCGGGAGAGTACCTGGCAAGTCTGGTGCTGGCCGTCTATGCCCTGCGTAACCAGCTCTCCGGATCATGGCCGGAGTGTCGGTATGTTTCACTGAAAAATGCGGTGGAACAAGGAGGAGTCTACTTGGGCGAGAACGCCTTCAGAACACTGATCGGCCTTCTGGAAATCAGACAACGGCAGGCAATGACAATCTCTGCCGATGCGGTGACCTTGTTGTTAAAAAGCGTTCCCGGCATCGCTGCGTTGAACGTTATCGATACCCAACTGGTTGATAATATTACCGGCCACCTGCTGAGATGCGTCTCTGCCCCGGTTTGGGTACCAGAACATCGCCAGAGCAGTATGCACAACCTGAAGTCGACCTGGCCTGCCGCCTTCGATTTGAGTCTGCGTTTTATTGCCCTGTTGCGTGAAAAACTGGATATCCCACTGTTCGATAGCGACCTCATCGGGCTTTACTTCGCCTGCGCCCTGGAGCGCCATCAAAACGAGCGCCAGCCGGTCATTTTGTTATCCGACCAGAATGCTATCGCCACCATCAACCAACAGGCTATTGAGCGAGATGTTCTGAATTGTCGGGTGATCATTGCGCGAAATACGAGTGAAGTCAGCGCCATCAGTGAAGAAATCACCCCACTGTTAATCATCAACAATAGTCACTATTTACTTGATGAATCTATAAAAAACACCTTAACCATCAAGAATATCATCACCTCTGCGGGTACCGAGCAGATTAAACACTTCCTCGCGACGGCCTTTATCCGCCAGCAGCCCGAACGTTTCTTTTTACAGCCGGGCAGCTTCCATTACGCCAATATGAAGGCCGAAAGCTGGCAGAGTATCATCGGCCGGATCTGCGGCCAGCTTGTGGCACAGAGCCATATCACCGAGGACGAAGCGCTGCGCATTTGCGCCCGGGAGCATGAAGGTGAAAACCTGATCGTTAATCGCCTGGCGATTCCTCATTGCTGGAGCGAACAGGAGCGCCGCTTTCGTGGTTTCTTTATTACCCTCGCACACCCTATTCTGGTGAATAACGAACCGGTCAGCCATGTCCTGATCGCCTGTGCCGCCGCCGAGGCGCGGCATGAGCTAAAAATCTTCAGTTATTTATCCAGCGTGCTGAGCAGCCATCCGGCAGAAACTATTGCGGGATTGAAAGACTATAACGCGTTTATCGCATTGCTCAGGCAGTGAATGCCGGAAATGAAAAAAGCGCCTCAAGGGCGCTCTTTCGACAGTACTGAGGTATCTTATTTCAGCAGTTCAGCGGTCATGTGCACGCGGTTGCCGGTGTATGCCTGAGTGATTTTATAATCGCTGGCACCTGCACGTTCAGCCTGAGCGGCAATTTTTGCTTCAGCGCTTTCCAGTGTAGAACCAGTTGCGGTAACTGTCTGAGCAGCGAAAGAACCGAAAGAAGTAGCCAGAGCGATAACTGCGACAAAAGTTTTGATGCTTTTCATGATATAAACCCTTTAACTTAGTTGTTTGATTAAGGCACCGTGCCTTGATGTGATAAATAATAGCCATCTCATCGCACAACTAAAAGCGGAAGGATTTGCCAGTCTTATTCAAATTAATTGAATACTGGTTACTCAGTTATCAGACGCTCGGGATGTGTATAAATCGTCGCCCGGCCCGGTTTGCAAAAACCCACCAGCGTCAGGTTACAGCGTTCGGCAACTTCCACAGCGAGCGTTGTCGCCGCAGAAACAGCAAACAGGATTTCCACGCCGCACATTGCCGACTTCTGCACCATCTCGTAGCTGGCGCGGCTGGAGACTAATACCGCGCCCTGCTGCCAGGTTTCCCCTTCGATCGCACGTCGCCCCAGCAGTTTATCCAGCGCAACATGACGTCCAACATCTTCATGTCCGCCCGCCAGATGACCTGACGGCTGTACCCAAGCAGCCGCGTGCGTGCAGCCTGTCAGTTGCCCAACAGGCTGGAAATCAGGGAGATGCCTTAAGGCGTTATCGAGATGCGCCAGATTGAATGTCTGGGTAAACGGCAGCGGCTGGACCGGTTTGCCAATATCATTAAGTTGCTCCACGCCACAAACACCACAGCCAGTCCGACCGGCCAGTGCGCGACGACGCTCTTTCAGCCCCATAAAGCGTCGGCTGGACAGCTCAACCTGCACTTCTAATCCGCTGCAGGAAGGCACCACGTCCATCCCGTAAATATCTTGCGAGGACTCAATAATGCCTTCAGAAAGTGAAAAACCCATCGCGAAGTGCTCAAGATCTTTCGGTGATGCCATCATCACCACGTGTGAAATCCCGTTGTATACCAGTGCCACAGGCACTTCTTCAGCTACCTCATCTGGCTGAGGATGTTGCAAGTCCTCGCGCTTCCAGAGGGTCAACTGACGAGATCCTGTCGGAGATGTCACATTCTTGATGTTTTCTTGAATAATCTTATTCACTTTCTTTTAACCGTATTGGAACACACATACCAACATTGTGGTATTCTTTACAAACCCCTCCTGGACGGAGGGAAATTCACCCAATTCTGGACCTTTGCGGTCCCGTCCGCAAAGAAAAATAACAACCACTTCCCTCGCGTTCGCGTTATAGGAAAACGAAGGGAACGTGACAATGTCGAAACAAGGAGCGAACCATGCAGGTCAGCAGAAGGCAGTTCTTTAAGATCTGCGCTGGCGGTATGGCAGGCACCACGGCAGCGGCACTGGGCTTTGCACCCGGCGTAGCGCTAGCGGAAACACGGCAATATAAATTGCTGCGCACCCGCGAAACCCGTAACACCTGCACTTACTGTTCCGTTGGCTGTGGACTGTTAATGTACAGTCTCGGTGACGGAGCAAAAAACGCCAAAGCATCCATCTTCCATATCGAAGGGGACCCGGATCACCCGGTGAACCGTGGCGCACTGTGCCCGAAAGGGGCAGGACTTGTGGACTTCATCCACTCTGAAAGCCGCCTGAAATTCCCGGAATACCGCGCACCTGGCTCTGATAAGTGGCAACAGATTAGCTGGGATGAGGCATTTGACCGCATCGCTAAGCTGATGAAAGAAGACCGCGACGCTAACTACGTTGCACAAAACGCCGAAGGCGTAACCGTTAACCGCTGGCTTTCCACCGGGATGCTGTGTGCTTCCGCTTCCAGTAACGAAACCGGCTATTTAACACAAAAATTCTCCCGCGCGCTTGGTATGCTCGCGGTCGACAACCAGGCACGCGTCTGACACGGACCAACGGTAGCAAGTCTTGCTCCAACATTTGGTCGCGGTGCGATGACCAACCACTGGGTCGACATTAAAAACGCCAACCTCGTTGTGGTAATGGGCGGTAACGCCGCTGAAGCTCACCCGGTCGGGTTCCGCTGGGCGATGGAAGCCAAAATTCACAACGGCGCGAAGCTGATTGTTATCGATCCGCGCTTTACGCGAACCGCGGCGGTGGCTGATTTCTATGCTCCGATTCGTTCCGGTACTGACATTGCTTTCCTGTCAGGCGTTTTGCTGTACCTGCTGAACAACGAAAAATTCAACCGCGAATACACTGAAGCCTATACCAACGCCAGCCTGATCGTGCGTGAGGATTACGGTTTCGAAGATGGCCTGTTTACCGGCTACGACGCGGACAAACGCAAGTATGACAAAACCAGTTGGAACTACGAACTGGATGAAAAAGGCTTCGCCAAACGCGATGTCACCCTGCAACACCCGCGCTGCGTATGGAACCTGCTGAAACAGCACGTCTCCCGCTACACGCCGGACGTCGTAGAAAATATCTGCGGTACGCCAAAGGCCGACTTCCTGAAGGTCTGTGAGTACATCGCAGAAACAAGCCGCCCAGATAAAACCGCGTCGTTCCTGTACGCACTGGGCTGGACGCAACACTCCGTTGGTGCGCAGAACATCCGTACCATGGCGATGATCCAGTTGCTGCTGGGCAATATGGGGATGGCAGGCGGCGGCGTTAACGCTCTGCGCGGACACTCTAACATTCAGGGTCTGACCGACTTAGGTCTGCTGTCACAAAGCCTGCCGGGCTACATGACGCTGCCAAGCGAGAAGCAAACTGACCTGCAAACTTACCTTGCCGCCAACACGCCAAAACCGTTGCTGGAAGGCCAGGTGAACTACTGGGGCAACTACCCGAAATTCTTCGTTTCGATGATGAAAGCCTTCTTTGGCGATAAAGCGACAGCGGAAAACAGCTGGGGCTTCGACTGGCTGCCGAAGTGGGATAAAGGGTACGACGTCCTGCAGTACTTCGAGATGATGAACCAGGGCAAAGTGAATGGCTATATCTGCCAGGGCTTTAACCCGGTCGCATCATTCCCGAATAAAAACAAGGTGGTGGCTTCGCTATCCAAACTGAAGTTCCTGGTCACCATCGACCCGCTCAACACAGAGACCTCCACCTTCTGGCAGAACCACGGTGAGTCGAACGATGTTGACCCGTCGAAAATCCAGACTGAAGTATTCCGTCTGCCGTCCACCTGCTTCGCCGAAGAGAACGGTTCTATCGTCAACTCCGGTCGCTGGCTGCAGTGGCACTGGAAAGGTGCGGATGCCCCGGGGATTGCCGTTACCGATGGTGAAATCCTCGCCGGTATCTTCCTGCGTCTGCGCAAGATGTATGCCGAACAGGGTGGTGCGAACCCGGAACAGGTACTGAGCATGACCTGGAACTACTCCACCCCACACGAACCGGCTTCGGAAGAAGTGGCGATGGAGAGCAACGGTAAAGCCCTGGCCGACATTACCGACCCGGCCACCGGTGCCGTTATCGTCAAGAAAGGCCAACAGCTTAGCTCGTTCGCCCAACTGCGTGACGACGGTACCACCTCCAGCGGCTGCTGGATTTTTGCCGGTAGCTGGACGCCGGAAGGCAACCAGATGGCACGTCGCGATAACGCCGATCCGTCAGGCCTTGGCAATACGCTGGGCTGGGCATGGGCGTGGCCGCTCAACCGACGTATTCTGTATAACCGCGCCTCCGCTGACCCGCAGGGGAATCCGTGGGATCCAAAACGTCAGATCCTGAAATGGGACGGGGCGAAATGGAGCGGGATGGATATTCCAGACTACAGTGCCGCCGCGCCGGGCAGCAACGTTGGGCCGTTCATCATGCAGCCGGAAGGGATGGGACGCCTGTTTGCTATCGATAAGATGGCAGAAGGTCCGTTCCCGGAACACTACGAGCCGTTTGAAACGCCGCTGGGGACTAACCCGCTGCACCCGAACGTTATCTCTAACCCTGCCGCACGTATCTTTAAAGGTGACGCGGAAGCACTGGGTAAAGCGGATAAGTTCCCGTACGTCGGTACGACCTACCGTCTGACCGAGCACTTCCACTACTGGACTAAGCATGCGCTGCTTAACGCTATCGCCCAGCCGGAGCAGTTTGTGGAAATTGGCGAGAAGCTGGCGAATAAGCTCGGTATCTCTCATGGCGATACCGTCAAAGTCTCCTCTAACCGTGGCTACATTAAAGCCAAAGCGGTGGTGACTAAACGTATTCGCACGTTGAAGGCCAACGGTCAGGATATCGACACTATCGGTATTCCGATTCACTGGGGCTACGAAGGTGTGGCGAAAAAAGGCTTTATCGCTAACACGTTAACGCCATTCGTCGGTGATGCGAACACGCAGACGCCGGAATTTAAGTCCTTCCTCGTGAACGTGGAAAAGGTGTAACGGAGACGACCTATGGCTTATCAATCGCAAGACATCATTCGTCGTTCCGCCACTAACGGTTTCACCCCCGCGCCTCAGGCGCGGGACCATCAGGAAGAGGTGGCGAAGCTTATCGACGTCACCACCTGTATCGGCTGTAAAGCGTGTCAGGTGGCGTGTTCAGAATGGAACGACATCCGTGATGAAGTGGGCAACAACGTTGGGGTGTACGATAACCCGGCTGATTTGACCGCTAAATCCTGGACGGTAATGCGCTTCTCGGAAGTGGAACAAAACGACAAACTGGAGTGGCTAATCCGCAAGGATGGCTGTATGCACTGCGCCGATCCGGGCTGCCTGAAAGCGTGTCCGGCCGAAGGAGCAATCATTCAGTATGCCAACGGTATCGTCGACTTCCAGTCCGAGCAGTGCATCGGCTGTGGCTACTGTATCGCGGGCTGCCCGTTCGACGTGCCGCGCCTCAACCCGGAAGACAACCGCGTTTACAAATGTACGCTGTGCGTTGACCGTGTAGTGGTCGGACAAGAACCAGCCTGCGTGAAAACGTGTCCAACCGGCGCTATTCATTTCGGCACTAAAGAGTCGATGAAAACGCTGGCCGGTGAGCGCGTGGCGGAGCTGAAAACGCGTGGTTACGAAAACGCGGGTCTGTACGATCCGGCAGGCGTTGGCGGTACGCACGTGATGTACGTATTGCACCATGCGGACAAGCCGAATCTGTACCACGGTCTGCCGGAGAACCCGGAAATCAGCGCCACCGTGAAGTTCTGGAAAGGCATCTGGAAACCTCTCGCAGCCGTCGGCTTTGCAGCGACATTTGCGGCCAGTATCTTCCACTACGTCGGCGTAGGCCCGAACCGTGCGGAAGAGGAAGAAGACAATCTGCATGAAGAAAAAGACGAGGTGCGCAAATGAAACGACGTGACACCATCGTGCGCTACACGGCGCCGGAACGCATCAACCACTGGATCACCGCCTTCTGCTTCATTCTGGCGGCAGTGAGCGGGATGGGTTTTCTCTTCCCGTCGTTTAACTGGCTGATGCACATCATGGGCACGCCGCAACTGGCGCGAATTGTGCACCCGTTTGTCGGCGTGATCATGTTTGCCTCGTTTATCATCATGTTTTTCCGTTACTGGCACCACAATCTAATCAATCGGGATGATATCTTTTGGGCGAAGAATATTCGTAAGATTGTCGTCAACGAGGAAGTAGGTGACACTGGACGTTATAACTTCGGCCAGAAATGCGTATTCTGGGCGGCGATTATCTTCCTGGTCCTGTTGCTGGTGAGCGGAGTGGTCATCTGGCGTCCGTATTTTGCGCCTGCTTTCTCAATCCCGGTGATCCGATTCGCGTTAATGCTGCATTCATTTGCCGCAGTAGCGTTAATTGTGGTTATCATGGTGCACATTTACGCCGCCCTTTGGGTGAAAGGCACCATTACCGCGATGGTGGAAGGATGGGTTACCAGCTCATGGGCGAAGAAACATCACCCGCGCTGGTACCGTGAAGTCCGCCAGAAACAGGAAAAGTCATCTGAATGAGTATTCGCATAATCCCGCAAGATGAGCTGGAGAAGAGCGAGAAACGCACGGCGGATATGATTCCGCCGTTATTATTCCCCAGACTCAAAAATTTGTATAACCGCCGCGCTGAACGTCTGCGCGAGCTGGCCGAGAACAACCCGCTGGGTGATTACCTGCGTTTTGCCGCGCTGATCGCTCACGCGCAGGAAGTGGTGTTGTACGACCATCCGCTGCAGATGGATCTGACCGCTCGCATCAAAGAAGCGAACGATCAGGGCAAACCGCCACTGGATATCCACGTTCTGCCACGCGACAAGCACTGGCAAAAACTGCTGCAATCGCTAATTGCTGAGCTGAAGCCGGAAATGAGCGGCCCTGCACTGGCCGTAATCGAGAATCTGGAAAAAGCCTCGGAGCAGGAGCTGGAACTGATGGCCAGCGCGCTGTTTGCCTCCGATTTCGCCTCCGTCAGCAGCGACAAAGCACCGTTCATTTGGGCTGCCCTGTCGCTCTACTGGGCGCAGATGGCGAGCCTGATCCCCGGCAAAGCCCGTGCGGAATACGGCGAACAGCGTCAGTACTGCCCGGTGTGTGGTTCAATGCCGGTCTCCAGCATGGTGCAAATCGGTACCACTCAGGGGCTGCGCTATTTGCACTGCAACCTGTGCGAAACTGAGTGGCACGTGGTGCGCGTGAAGTGCAGCAACTGTGAGCAGAGCCGTGATTTGAACTACTGGTCGCTGGATAACGAACAGGCGGCAATTAAAGCTGAAAGCTGCGGCGATTGCGGGACTTACCTGAAGATTCTCTATCAGGAAAAAGACCCGAAAGTCGAGGCCGTAGCCGACGATCTCGCTTCACTGATGCTGGACGCACACATGGAGCAAGAGGGCTTTGCCCGCAGCTCCATCAACCCGTTCCTGTTCCCGGGTGAAGGGGAGTAAGTTCTTCGCACTACCGGGCGGCGCAGGTCGCCCGGGTTATAACGTATACGGTGTGACCACGCCGGATATGCCTGCAAAATCCCTGGTATTACGCGTAACCAGTGTAAGACGATGAATCTGCGCAGTGGCCAAAATGATGGCATCCGGCAATTTCATCCCATATTCCTGCCTGATACTCACGCTTCGTTCAGCAATATCCTGTGAGACACCGATCACATTAAAAGCGCCTAGCGCAACGCGTGTGCGAGATTCCTGATGATATTTTTTTGCGCCCACCATCAACTCCATCCATGTAATGAGGCTGATTGCGTTCTGCGGCGGCCATGTTTCTATCGCTAGTTTTGCTTCACTTCGCCCGCTAAACAGGTCGATGAGGATGTTGGTATCAAAAAGCGCAGATCCTGTGACCATTACCATTCCTCGCGGAGTTTACGCTGATAATCAACGCCATCTTCCTCACAACCTTGCCATAGCCCAAGAGCACGTGAAATTGTCGTTTCAGCTTGATCCTGCCTCTCAAGATACTGTTCAACAGCCTCCCGCAAAAGCTCGGCCCGCGGCAGATTACGCTGCACCTTGAGATCATCAAGACGTTTGATCACTTCGTCTGATAAATCGAGTAAAATTCTGCCCATATCCATCCCAGCCATCATACTCACATATACCTCCAGTATATCATTGGCGATTAATTTCCACACAACATACACCCGAGAAAAGCGAGAAAATAGCCTTCACGCGAACGATTTTTACTTTTGCGAGCCGCTTTCCAGAATCGTACACCCGTCACTTTTCCCATTCTCATTCGTGGCTATCCAGGTTATAAAACTGTATATCCATACAGATAAGGAAAATAATAAATGGCACTGGAAAGCGGGATTGCACAGCTGGTTGAGGCATTTATCGCGGCGGGACGCCCTTCTTCGCGTGAGCAAAATATTGATGACCGGAGAGCTGGCTACATTGCCAGCACGGTACTGGCAGGAGAAACTGAAACCCGCGTACAGGTTGAAGATATTGAACTCGATGCAATGACATTTCGCGTTGTTTCGCCGCGGGACGCCACGGGAAATCTCCCCTGCGTTATCTATTATCACGGTGGCTGCTTTGTTA
The DNA here is from genome assembly GCF_013781945.1 of Citrobacter sp. RHBSTW-01044. Lineage (NCBI taxonomy): Bacteria > Pseudomonadati > Pseudomonadota > Gammaproteobacteria > Enterobacterales > Enterobacteriaceae > Citrobacter > Citrobacter sp. RHBSTW-01044. The sequence goes on from NZ_CP056180.1 coordinate 4,769,974, forward strand.
GTGGCGGATTCGCGACGCATGATAACCAGCTAAGGCAGCTCGCCTGGTACAGCGGCTGTCGAGTCATTGCGGTGCAGTATCGCCTTGCACCAGAGCATACTTTCCCGGCTGCACATAACGACGCTGAAACGGGAGCCAATATTATCTGGAAGTATGCCCAGAAACTGGGTGTCGACCGCGGCAGGATTACGCTTGCTGGCGACAGCGCGGGCGGGCATCTGGCGCTAGTCACCGCACTGCGCCTGAAAGCTGCCAATCAATGGCAACCTGCGCAGCTAATACTGATTTACCCGATGCTGGACGCAACCGCCAGGTTTGAGAGCTACGATCGAAATGGGCAGGATTACATTATCACGCGTGACACGTTGCTTTCGGGCTACGAGATGTATTTGCCGCAAACCGACCTGCGGCATCCTGAAGCCAGCCCTGTCTGGCGTGAAGACTTCAACGGTCTGCCGCCCACGCACATCATTACAGCCGAATTCGACCCACTGCGCGATGAGGGCGAGGCCCTGTATCAACGGTTCCAGGAGCAGGGCGTGGAGTGCACCTGCCAACGCTATCTTGGCGTTATCCACGGATTTTTCCAGTTGGCAGGAGTGAGCCAGGCGGCACGAAATGTTATGCGAGATGTGGCCTGGCGCGTCGTTAATCCTATAGCAGGAAGACATGCTTGATTAATCTTTTGTTTTCATCTTGAAAACTTAATTGCCTTGCGTTATTTTGTTTTCAGGTTGAAAACCTTGTAATGGAACTACACCATGCATGTTATCAGCCGAAAACCTTTCAACGAGGCAATACTCCGTTTTCCAAACCACATGGCAGCACTCGTTGATTTGCTGAATATTTTAGAGAAAAAAATGTTCCACACTCCTGAAGAGATGAAGCAGTACATACCTTCACTGGATAATTTTAAATACAGAAATAAATGGTGGGTGATTAATGTTTCAGGTAACTGCTTGAGACTTATTGCCTATATTGATTTCAAACTGCAAAAGGTATTTGTGAAGCATATCGTTCACCATGCCGAGTATGACAGACTAACCACATACTATCGGGGTCACAAAGAATGAGAACGCATGAAAGCCATCAGATAGACACAGCCAGTGTAAAATTGATGATCGATACCTTTACCGATGCAGTGAAAAAAATCCCCCTGTTAGGCAAAGAACAAAATGAGACAGAGTACCGAAAAGCACTCGCTTTGGTGGAGTTTCTGGTTGATCGTGACGACCTGGAAAACCCGTTGTTTGAGCTGCTTTCAGCTCGGATCCGCGACTACGAAAAACATGCGCCTGAGTTCAGTGCCCTCAACCAACAACTGGAACATACTCCTCATGGCGTTACGTTACTGCGTACGCTCATGGATCAATATGGTCTCAAAGCAGCAGATCTTGCCAACGAACTTGGTTCAAAATCCAATGTCAGCAACATCTTGAATGGTCGCAGAGCACTGACTGTAAGTCATATTAAAATGCTCGCAGAACGCTTTAACCTTCCGGCAGACGCATTCATCGAGTAAAGAGGATCCCCTCTGACCTACTCTTCCTCATTCCCGCCCTCTTCATATGCGCCAAACGGTTTCGCGGGTAGCACAATGTAGGTACCTTCAAACACGACGCCCGGCGTGTCATCGCCAAACACCCCGACCTGCATCTGAACGCGCGCCTTGCGGCCTCTTGCCAGACGGTCCAGGTCACCGCTCAGCGAGCCCAGATCGGCAATAGCGGTAGGTTTCCCGGTAATTGGCCTGCTGTATCGGATATGCGCGTCGGCGAGGATTATCGTCCCCCCCAGATGACGCTCGCGCAGCATCAGCCAGATAAGCCCCCAGCCCGTTAACGTCGCCAGTGAAAACAGGCTTCCGGCAAACAGCGTATGGTGCGGGTTCTGATTGCCTGTCTCTGGCATCGTAGTAATAAATTTCTGCCCGGTGTACTGCTGAATGCGCACGCCCATTTTCTCACTCAATGGAATATGTTCGTACCAGGCTTGCTGTAGCTGTCCGCACCAGTCCCCGCGATGGAGAATGTCGTCCAGCGTTGCGATGGGTTTAATCATCAAAAAATGGCGCACCGGCGTGGTTTGTGGCGTGGTAATTTCGCCCTGACTCACAAACCCCAGTTTGGCGAAAAATTCGACCGCATCTTCACGAGCGCTACAGGTTACGCGCTTTACCCCTTCCTGACGCGCCACAGACTCCAGGGTCATCGCCATCAGCGTGCCCAGCCCTTTCTCCTGCACAGAGGGGTCAACGGCCATAAAGCGTATGGAGGCTTCGTTATCCGCATTGATATACAGACGCCCGACCGCGACCAGATTTCCCTCTTCGTCCACCACCATCTGGTGATGCGCCATCGCGTCCCAGGCATCCCGTTCGGAGCCTTTGGGCTGGTGCAACGGTTTACGCAACATCTCCCAGCGAAACTGGTAGTAACGCTCCAACTCTTCTTCTGTTTGCGGTACTCGAAGGTGATACATAGTCGTATTCTCTCTTGTTGCCCGCGGCCACACCGGTAGCTGGTTCATACTTGTAACCAGAACGTCACGGGGCCATCATTAACCAGTGAAACCTGCATATCCGCAGCGAATCGACCGGTTTGCGTATTCATTTCCTGTTGGCGGCAACGCTCAACAAAGTATTCATACAGCGCTTCTGCCCGCTCGGGCGAAGCGCCTTTCGAAAACCCCGGGCGCATGCCACGTTCGGTATCTGCCGCCAGCGTGAACTGTGAAACCACCAGCACACTGCCACCTGATTGCTGCACGTTGAGGTTCATTTTTCCTTCGGCATCGCTAAAGATTCGATAGCCGAGTACGCGCTCGCACAGACGGTTCGCTTTCTGTTCGTCATCATCCCTTTCGACACCTAACAGGACCAAAAGTCCTGGGCCAATTTCACCCGTCACCTCGCCCTCCACGGTGACGCTGGCACGGGTTACGCGCTGAATTAATGCAATCATGGTTGATCTGCTTCTTCTTGTTCTGCGGCTTGTTTAAGTTTGCGGTATTCCCCGAGAGTGACAGTTATTTCTGCACCAAGCAAGACGATACACCACGTCCAGTATACCCAGACAAATAAAATGGGGATCACCGCCAGGACACCGTAAATGAGCTGATACGACGGGAACATCGTGATGTAGAGTGCAAATCCTTTCTTTCCGGCCTCGAACAACACGGCGGCCACAAAGGCGCCAATAACAGCATCACGATTGGGCACACGCGTAGTTGGCACAATGCTGTAAAGCAGCCAGAACGAGAGCCAGGAAAGCACCAGAGGGAAAATACGCAAGACGTCATCAATCACCGAGTTGAGATCGCTGGCCCAGCGCAATGACAACAAATAAGAGCTGATCGCCAGACTGGCCCCCGCCAGCAGCGGCCCCAGCGTTAAAATCATCCAGTAAACGGCGAAAGAGTAAACTTTGGGACGAGTGCGCTTACTGCGCCAGATAGTATTCAGAGCATTATCAATGGCATACATCAGCAATAACGCCGTGACAATCAGCCCACATGCCCCAACGGCCGTCATTTTGTTCGAGTTGGCGACAAACTGTTCGATATAACGCTGGATGACGTCTCCCGTCGCCGGGATAAAGTTTGCGAAAATAAAATGACGTAGCTGGGCACTGACGTCGGAAAACATCGGAAATGCGGCGAAAAGAGCAAACACAACGGCGATAAGCGGCACTAATGAGAGCAGTGAAACGTAGGCAAGATTCCCTGCCAGCGTCGTCATGTTGTCCTCATCAATCCGCTGCCATAGTAGCTTCAGCCAGGCCCGTACAGGACGCGTATGGTGCCTGGCTTGTTGCTGAACATTTTTTAGCATAACAACTTCGCGAAATAGTCAGGAATGGTCGTTTTATCGACGACCAGGATACTGGTAATCCCTAACCGGTTAGCTCCTTCAATATTATCGGCGTTGTCGTCAAAAAAGACCGCATCGTCCGCAGAAAAACCTTCAGACTGCAGGACATGCTGGTAAATCCGCGCTTCCGGCTTTCGCATGCCCAGATCCTGGGAAAGATAAATATGGTCAGCAGCCTGACGAATTTCAGGATATTCATCCGGCCAAAATGTTGTGTGCAGACGGTTAGTATTCGACAAGACGACCACCCGATGCCCCTGCTCACGCAGCTTATGCATGATGTCGATGACTTCAGGGCGCAATGCCACAAAAACGGCCTGCCAGCCGTGAGAGAACTGCTCGTAACTTAGCGGCAGCGCCATGTCATGACATAGTGCCTCGGCAAAGGCTTCATCCGTTATTTCACCTCGCTCGTGCTGGTGAAAAGCCTCCCCCATGGTGAAACTTTGCTTCAGCGAGGCCAGCGGTACACGGCTCAGATCGCTCCATGTGCCCAACACGCGGTTGAAGTCGATATCGACAATCACATTACCTAAATCAAAGATATAGAGCATGCCCTTCTCCTTATTCGCCGTGGATGAATAACTGTAGCGGGAAAGGAGAAGTTTGACTATGTGAGAGTGATGGCTTCGAACTTATCGAGCCATCATCTGAGGAATTACACGGCCAGAGCATCATCTTGTGAAGGACTCACCTGCACAATTTCAACCTGTTGTGACTGGAGTAAATTATGCAATGCGGGACCTGGGTATTCATCGGTAAACAGCGCGGTCACCTGAGAGACGTTACCAATTTCTACCGCGGCAGAAGCCGTATATTTCGTATGATCCGCTGCCAGCAGAATGTGTCTTGAGTGCGACATCATCGTTTTCACCACGCTGGCTTCATTGACATCAAACTCCAGCAGCGCGCCATCACTTTCGATCGCGCCAACGCTGGTTACCAGGTAGTCGGCCCGAAAATCAGCGACAAATGCCGAGGCAGAAGGACCAATGATGCCACTGTTGTGCGGGCGTAACGTTCCCCCCGGCACCATGACTTCAAAACGTGGATTGTTATAAAGAATGTGCGCCACGCGCAGACTGTTGGTGATAATGCGCAAATGATTATGGTTTAACAGCGAGCGGGCCACCTGCTCAACGGTGGTGCCAATGGTAATAAACACCGTTGACCCATCGGGAATGTAGTCCGCCACCGCTTCCGCGATGGCTTTTTTCTCCTCCGTCCAGGAGACTTCACGCTGCTCAAACGCCGTATTCACCACGCTGGAGGCTCTGCCCGCGCCACCATGATGACGCGTAATTAATCCCTGCTCGCTGAGTTTACGAATATCACGACGCACGGTCTGCGTGGACACGTCCAGCAGGCTGGCCAGCTCGTCGATATTCATATAACCGCGCTCGCTAATCAGCATAAGCAGTTGATCGTGTCGCGGGTTACCGGTCAGTTCGGTAAGACTCATGAAATTTCCTCGAAAAACCATTGCCCTGGCATTTTATACAAAAAGTGACAGAAAAGATCGGGTTTGATCACAGTCAGGGATTCCGGCCCTTCCTCCCGGACGCGTACATTTTAGCGCAGCAACCCCGCTGGCGAACCTGACGGCCTCTTCCGGGAGGTCGCCGCCGGCCAGGCTAAACGCGAGCGCACCATGGAAAACATCCCCCGCCCCCGTTGTGTCAACAACGTCGACTTTAAATCCAGATTGATGCTGCAACGTATTATTTTTTATCCAGTCGCAGCCTGCACTGCCCCGCGTTACATACACGTGACCATTTGTGAGCGTTTGTGCTTGTTTCAGTCCGGCTTCAGGATCGTTTATCCCGGTTAAACGCGCCAGACCGGGTTCAGAAAACGCAGCATGATCGCTTAACGCCACCAGCTCGCGGATATCTTGTGGCGTTACGTCACCATCCAGTACCGTCATCACTCCCGCCCGACGTGCCAATGTGAACGCCTGCCTGGCCCCTTCGTGCCAGCGAACATCCGCCAACACCACATCCCACTGGGTAAAATCGATCTCATTGAGCCAGTCAGCATCATGCAGTAAATCCGGGCTGGGATAGTTAACGATAATCCGTTCCCCTTGCGCATCAACCATAATTGCCGATTGTGAAGACTTCGCCCCCGCGTAGCGCCGGGAATAGCGGGTATTTACCCCCAGGGACTCCAGCTCCGCCAGCAAGCTATTTCCGGTGTCGTCATCGCCCACACGGCCAATAAAGTCCACCTGCGCGCCCAGCTTCGCTGCAGCCACTGCGGCCGTTGCAGCAGGCCCGCCGCCCACTTCCGTATAACGCTTCGCCACATACTTACCTCCTTCAGTCGGTAAACCTTCCACGTAATAGATGCGATCCATCACGGCAATACCTACACAAGCAATACGAATCATGGTCGTTCCTTAGGCGTTTCAAGATGGGATCATTTTAATTTCACAAAATGTTTAAAAAGTGACGGCTGTCAATTTTTTGACCATAAATTACAAATACGATCAAAAACAGACAGAAACAAACGACCTTAAATGACAAAAAATGACATCCACGTCTCAGGAGAACGTTATGGCAGTTATAGCATTTATCGGATTAGGTCAGATGGGTTCACCCATGGCGAGCAACTTGCTGAAGCAGGGTCATCAACTCAGCGTCTTTGACGTTAACCCGGATGCCGTTCAGCGCCTGGTGGAAAAAGGAGCACAGCCTGCCAGTAGCCCGGCTCAGGCAGCAAAAGGTGCAGAATTTGTCATCACCATGCTGCCAAACGGCGATCTGGTGCGCAGCGTATTGTTCGGCGAGCAGGGTATTTGCGAAAGCCTCTCACAGCAGGCGTTAGTAATTGATATGTCGACTATTCACCCACTGCAAACCGATAAACTCATCGCCGATATGCGTGCCAAAGGCTTCGATATGATGGATTGCCCGGTTGGACGCACCTCCGATCACGCCATAGCGGGAACGCTGTTGCTGCTGGCAGGTGGAACGGCAGAGCAGGTAGAACGCGCCACACCGTTTCTGATGGCGATGGGTAATGAATTGATCAATGCAGGTGGTCCCGGCATGGGGATCCGCGTGAAGCTCATCAACAACTACATGAGTATCGCGCTAAACGCCCTCTCTGCCGAAGCCGCCGTGTTGTGCGAGGCACTTGGTCTCTCCTTCGATGTGGCTTTGCAAGTCATGAGCGGCACCCCCGCCGGAAAAGGCCACTTTACTACCTCCTGGCCGAACAAAGTGCTGAAAGGCGATCTTTCCCCGGCTTTCATGATCGATTTAGCTCACAAGGATCTTGGCATCGCCCTGGACGTTGCCAACCAATTGCACGTGCCGATGCCGCTCGGCGCCGCTTCCCGCGAAGTCTATAACCAGGCACGCGCCGCTGGCCGTGGCCGGGAAGACTGGACCGCAATACTCGAGCAGGTTCGGGCATCTGCCGGACTGAATTCCCAACTTTGATAAGTAAAAGGACTGAACAATGACCAAGTACACCCTGAAAGATATCACCCGAGCTTCCGGCGGGTTTGCCATGCTGGCGGTCGATCAGCGCGAAGCCATGCGCTTAATGTTTGCCGCCGCGGGTGCAAAATCCCCGGTCAATGACAGCGTGCTGACTGATTTCAAAGTCAATGCGGCGAAGATCCTTTCCCCCTATGCCTCCGCCATTCTGGTCGATCAGCAGTTCTGCTACCGCCAGGTTGTAGAGCAAAACGCGGTCGCCAAAAGCTGCGCCATGATTGTGGCCGCTGATGAGTTCATTCCGGGTAACGGTATTCCGGTCGATAGCGTGGTGATTGATAAAAAAATCAACCCGCAGACCGTGAAGCAAGATGGTGCCAAGGCCCTCAAACTGCTGGTGCTGTGGCGTAGCGATGAAGATGCCCAACAACGTCTTGATATGGTGGGAGAATTCAATGAACTGTGCCATTCCAATGGCCTGCTGAGCATCATCGAGCCGGTTGTTCGCCCACCACGTCGTGGCGATAAGTTCGATCGTGAACAAGCCATTATCGATGCCGCGAAAGAACTGGGTGATAGCGGTGCCGATCTCTACAAGGTCGAAATGCCTCTGTACGGCAAAGGAACCCAACAAGAGCTGCTTAGCGCCTCTCAGCGCCTGAATGAAAACATCAACATGCCGTGGGTCATTCTCTCCTCCGGTGTGGATGAAAAACTGTTCCCACGCGCGGTCAGCGTAGCAATGACCGCTGGCGCATCCGGCTTCCTGGCCGGACGTGCGGTCTGGTCATCCGTGGTTGGCCTGCCGGATACCGAACTGATGCTGCGTGATGTTTCCGCACCTAAGTTGCAGCGTCTGGGCGATATCGTCGATGAAATGATGGCCCGGCGCTAAGAGGATCTCAGAATGAAATGGTTTAACACCCTAAGCCACAACCGCTGGCTGGAGCAGGAAACAGACCGCATCTTTAACTTTGGTAAGAACGCTGCGGTACCTACCGGATTTGGCTGGCTGGGAAACAGTGGTCAGGTCAGAGCAGATATGGGGACACATCTGTGGATCACCGCCCGCATGCTGCACGTCTACTCCGTTGCCGCGTCAATGGGTAGGCCTGGCGCATACCAACTCGTCGATCACGGCATTAAAGCGCTGAACGGTGCGCTACGCGACACACGCTACGGCGGTTGGTACGCCTGCGTAAATGACGAAGGCGTGATGGACGCCTCCAAGCAGGGTTATCAGCATTTCTTCGTCTTGCTCGGCGCGGCAAGCGCGGTCACTACCGGTCATCCACAGGCCAGACAATTGCTGGATGACGCCATCGAGGTGATTGAAAAGTACTTCTGGAGCGAAGACGAGCAGATGTGCCTGGAGTCCTGGGACGAAGCCTTCAGCCAGACGGAAGATTACCGTGGCGGTAACGCCAACATGCACGCGGTCGAGGCTTTCCTGATCGTTTATGACGTTACCCATGACCGTAAATGGCTCGATCGCGCACTGCGAATTGCTTCGGTGATTATTCACGACGTGGCCCGCAGCGGGGAGTATCGCGTCAACGAGCACTTCGATTCACAGTGGAACCCAATCCGCGATTACAACAAGGATAACCCTGCTCACCGTTTCCGCGCATACGGCGGCACGCCGGGCCACTGGATCGAATGGGGCCGTCTGATGCTGCATCTGCATGCCGCGTTGGAAGCCCGCTTCGAAACGCCTCCCGCCTGGCTGCTGGAAGATGCCAAAGGCTTGTTCCACGCCACCATCCGTGATGCCTGGGCACCGGACGGTGCGGATGGTTTTGTCTATTCGGTGGACTGGGACGGTAAACCAATCGTTCGCGAAAGAGTGCGTTGGCCGATAGTCGAAGCCATGGGTACCGCCTATGCCTTGTATACCCTCACCGGCGACAGCCAGTACGAAGCCTGGTACCAGAAGTGGTGGGATTACTGCATCACCTATCTGATGGACTACGAGACCGGTTCATGGTGGCAGGAGTTGGACACCGATAACAAAGTGACCACCAAAGTCTGGGACGGTAAGCAGGACATTTATCACCTGCTGCACTGCCTGGTAATCCCGCGTCTACCGCTGGCTCCGGGCCTTGCTCCGGCGGTTGCTGCCGGTCTTCTGGATATCAACGCCAAATAAGTCACAAGGATAGCAGCCATGCATAGTGGTGGAAAAACCATTCATCTTCAGGCCGGACACTACGAGGCGAAAATCGTCACGGTTGGCGCTGGGCTGGCAGAATTGATGCATCGTGGGCGTCACATCGTTATTCCACATAAGCCGGAAGAGATGCCGCAGGCGCATTTAGGAAAAGTGTTAGTCCCATGGCCAAACCGCGTTGCAGACGGCTGCTATCAACATAACGGCAAGACCTTCCAGCTTGCCGTTAACGACCCTATTTCGCATACCGCCATTCATGGGCTGTTGGCCTGGCGGGACTGGCAGATTAACCAGCAGTCGGCATCGGAAGTGTCGCTGATGATTTTTCTGCCGCCCTCTTATGGTTATCCCTTTTCATTACTGGTTGAAACAACATATCGCCTTGATGCAATAAGCGGTCTGCACATTTTTATTACTACGCTGAATATTGGTGATGAATCAGCGCCTTATGGTTCTGGCGCTCATCCCTATTTGACCTGTGGTCTTGAGAAGATAGATAGCTGTACGCTCACTCTTCCGACAGATGAGGTCTTTGACATTGATACCCTGGAAACGCATCGCGTTGAGAATACCGCGCTGAATTTCACCACGCCGCGCCCTGTCGCTGCAACGCAGATCGATCACACCTTTAAAACCCCTGTGTCCGGGCGTGAATGGGAAGTCAGCATGTTCAGTGCAACGAAAAATATGACGACGTACTTACGTTGCGACCAGCCGTGGCTACAGATTTACAGCGGCGAGAAATTACACCGTCTGGGGATTGCCGTAGAACCCATGACCTGCCCGCCAGATGCCTTTAATTCAGGCATCAGTCTTATCTCTCTGGCACCCGGCGAGATGCATCGGATGCATTTTTTAATCGGTGCCGAATAACCTTATCCCAAAACAAAAATTACCGAATTACCCTATTTTTACGGAGACGATAATGAATTCGCTACAACAACGGTCAACCGCTTTAGAACTAACGACGTTACAGAATGGCTTTACGCTGACATACCACCAGCGCCTGATTTTACGTCACAGCACAGAAACCCCCTGCCTGTGGATCGGCGCTGGCGTTGCCGATATTGATATGTTCCGCGGCAACTTCAGCATTAAAGACAAACTCAATGAGAAGATTGCCCTGACCGACGCCACGGTCAGCGAGTCGCCTGACGGCTGGCAGGTGCATTTCAGTCGCGGTAACACCATCAACGCCACGCTGCACATCTCCATCGATGAACAGGGTCGCCTGAAGCTGGATCTGCACAACGATGATCTCAGCCATAACCGCATCTGGCTGCGTCTGGCTGCCAACCCGGACGATCATATTTACGGCTGCGGTGAACAGTTCTCTTATTTCGACTTACGCGGTAAACCGTTCCCACTGTGGACCAGCGAACAGGGCGTGGGCCGTAACAAAAATAGCTATGTCACCTGGCAGGCAGACTGCAAAGAAAATGCCGGTGGTGACTACTACTGGACCTTTTTCCCGCAGCCGACCTTCGTCAGCACGCAGAAGTACTACTGCCACATTGATAACAGCTGCTATATGAATTTCGACTTCAGCGCGCCGGAGTATCACGAACTGGCATTGTGGGAGGACAAAACCACCCTACGATTTGAATGCGCTGACACCTACATCTCTTTACTGGAAAAACTGACCGCGCTGTTAGGACGCCAGCCGGAGCTGCCGGACTGGATCTACGATGGCGTCACGCTCGGTATTCAAGGCGGTACTGAGGTTTGCCAGAACAAACTGGACACCATGCGTAACGCAGGCGTGAAAGTAAACGGCATCTGGGCGCAGGACTGGTCCGGGATCCGCATGACCTCCTTTGGCAAACGCGTGATGTGGAACTGGAAGTGGAACAGCGACAACTATCCTCAGTTGGATAGCCGTATTAAGCAGTGGAAAGAAGAAGGCGTGCAATTCCTCTCCTACATCAACCCGTACGTCGCCAGCGATAAAGATCTCTGCGCTGAAGCGGCTGCGCACGGTTATCTGGCGAAAGATGCCTCTGGCGCTGACTATCTGGTTGAGTTTGGCGAGTTTTACGGCGGCGTGGTGGACCTGACCAACCCTGAAGCCTACGCCTGGTTCAAAGAAGTCATCAAAAAGAACATGATTGAGCTGGGATGCGGCGGTTGGATGGCCGACTTTGGCGAATACCTGCCAACCGACACTTACCTGCACAATGGCATTAGCGCTGAAATTATGCATAACGCCTGGCCTGCGCTGTGGGCGAAATGTAACTACGAAGCGTTACAGGAGACTGGCAAGCTCGGCGAGATCCTGTTCTTTATGCGTGCGGGTTACACCGGCAGCCAGAAATACTCCACCATGATGTGGGCAGGCGATCAGAACGTTGACTGGAGCCTTGACGACGGTCTGGCCTCGGTCGTGCCTGCTGCGCTGTCACTGGCGATGAGCGGTCATGGTCTGCACCACAGCGATATCGGCGGCTACACCACCCTATTTGAAATGAAACGCAGCAAAGAGCTGCTGCTGCGCTGGTGTGACTTTAGCGCCTTCACGCCGATGATGCGCACCCACGAAGGTAACCGCCCTGGCGATAACTGGCAGTTTGATGGTGATGCTGAAACCATCGCCCACTTTGCTCGTATGACCACCGTCTTTACCACCCTTAAACCGTATCTGAAACAGGCAGTCGCACAAAACAGCGCTACCGGCCTGCCGGTGATGCGTCCGCTATTCCTACATTACGAAGACGATGCACGGACCTACACCCTGAAATATCAGTACCTGCTGGGACAGGATGTGTTGGTTGCGCCGGTTCACGAACAAGGCCAGCAAAACTGGACTCTGTATCTGCCGGAGGATAGCTGGGTCAACATCTGGACCGGGGAAACTTACCAGGGCGGTGAAATTACCGTGGATGCGCCTATTGGCAAGCCTCCGGTGTTTTATCGCGCGAAGAGTGAATGGGCGTCACTGTTTGCTACTTTACGCAACATCTAATGCGGCTCGCCCGTGGGGAAACTCGCGGGCACATGGAGAATAATAATGAGTCAGACTTCCTCTAATCCGGCAACCCTACGCTTGCCGTTCAAAGAAAAACTCGCCTATGGGATGGGGGATTTAGGCTCCAATATCCTGCTGGATATTGGTACGCTCTATTTACTCAAGTTTTATACCGATGTCCTTGGTTTACCTGGAACTTATGGCGGTATCATTTTCCTCATCGCCAAGTTTTTTACCGCGTTTACCGATATGGGCACCGGGATTATGCTTGATTCCCGTCGCAAAATTGGCCCGAAGGGAAAATTCCGTCCGTTCGTTCTTTATGCCGCATTTCCGGTTACCTTGCTGGCGATTGCAAACTTTGTCGGTACACCGTTTGAAGTAACCGGTAAAACGGTCATGGCAACGGTGCTGTTTATGCTGTACGGATTGTTTTTCAGCATGATGAACTGCTCTTATGGTGCGATGGTTCCCGCGATTACGAAAAATCCTGACGAACGCGCGTCGCTTGCCGCCTGGCGGCAAGGTGGCGCAACCCTTGGTCTGTTGCTGTGTACCGTCGGTTTTGTTCCCGTAATGAACCTGATCGAAGGCAACTCGCAGCTGGGTTATATCTTCGCCGCCACGTTGTTTTCTCTGTTTGGCCTGCTGTTTATGTGGCTCTGCTATGCCGGGGTAAAAGAACGTTACGTGGAAGTGAAACCCGTTGATGCCGCGCAAAAACCGGGATTGCTGCAATCCTTTCGCGCCATCGCCGGTAACCGCCCGCTGTTTATTCTGTGCATTGCCAACCTTTGCACGCTTGGCGCGTTTAACGTCAAGCTGGCGATTCAGGTCTACTACACCCAGTACGTTCTTAATGACCCGATCCTCCTTTCCTGGATGGGCTTTTTTAGCATGGGTTGTATCTTCATCGGCGTCTTCTTGATGCCTGGCATGGTCAGACGTTTCGGCAAGAAAAAAGTCTACATCGGCGGTTTGCTGATTTGGGTGGCGGGCGATCTGCTTAATTACTTCTTTGGCGGCGGCTCCGTCAGTTTTGTCGCGTTCTCTTGTCTGGCGTTCTTCGGCTCGGCATTCGTCAACAGCCTGAACTGGGCGTTGGTCTCCGATACCGTGGAATATGGCGAATGGCGTACCGGCGTACGCTCTGAAGGTACGGTATACACCGGTTTCACCTTCTTCCGTAAAGTGTCACAAGCGCTGGCAGGATTCTTCCCGGGATGGATGCTGACGCAAATCGGCTACGTCCCCAATGTGGTGCAATCTGCAAGTACGGTCGAAGGATTGCGTCAGTTGATCTTTATTTATCCCTGCGCCTTGGCGGTGATCACCATTGTAGCTATGGGCTGTTTCTACAACCTTAACGAGAAGATGTATGTCCGCATCGTTGAAGAGATAGAAGCGCGTAAACAACCCGTTTGATAATAATAATGAATAGCGCTCTACGGGGCGCTATTGAGGAGCGATTATGTCTTTTCATGATCCGCTAACGCTAAAACTGAGCCTGCGTGAAAAATTCGCCTACGGAGTGGGTGACTTCGGCTCAAATTTGATGCTGTGTATCGGTACGCTGTATCTGCTTAAATTTTATACCGATGAACTAGGGATGCCGCCGTATTACGGTGGGATTATCTTTTTGGTGGCGAAGTTCTTCACCGCTTTCACTGATATGTTGACCGGTGTGTTGCTGGACTCAAGGCGTAATATTGGCGCAAAAGGGAAATTCAGGCCCTTTATTTTGTATGCATCATTTCCTGTTGCTGTCGTTGCCAGCGCGCAGTTTTTAGCGACAGATTTTACGCTAACGGTGAAAACCGGGCTGGCGACAGTGTTGTTTATGCTGTTCGGGCTGTTCTATAGCCTGATGAACTGCTCCTACGGCGCGATGGTGCCCGCGATCACGAAAAACCCGCATGAACGAGCTCAGCTCGCCGCCTGGCGTCAGGGCGGCGCTACCGTAGGCCTGTTACTGTGTACTGTTGGCTTTATGCCTATTCAGGCGCTATTTGTTAGTTCACCTTCGCTGGGTTATCTGATTGCCGCACTGATCTTCTCCGTCTGCGGACTGTTCAGCATGTGGTGGTGCTTTAGCGGTGTGAAGGAACGCTATATCGAAATCGTGCCGGATCACCATAAGCCCAGCATTCTCAAGTCGTTCTGCGCCATTTTCCGTAACCCTCCACTGCTGGTGCTGTGTGTCGCCAATCTGTGCACGTTGGCGGCATTCAACATCAAGCTGGCGATCCAGGTGTATTACACCCAGTACGTGCTCAACGATATTCATCTGCTGTCGTGGATGGGTTTCTTCAGCATGGGATGCATTCTGGTTGGGGTACTGCTGGTTCCCACAGCTGTAAAACGCTTCGGTAAAAAGCAGGTTTACCTCGGTGGCCTGGCGCTATGGGCTATCGGTGATGTGCTGAACTTTTTCTGGGGCAGTACGTCATTTTTATTCGTCACGTTCTCTTGCATGGCCTTCTTCGGAACCGCTTTTGTTAACAGTCTAAACTGGGCACTGGTTCCGGATACGGTCGATTATGGCGAATGGAAAACGGGGATCCGTGCAGAAGGTTCGGTGTATACGGGTTATACCTTTTCTCGCAAAATTTCTGCTGCGCTCGCAGGCTTCCTGCCGGGCATCATGCTGACGCAAATCGGTTATATCCCCAATATAGTCCAGAGCGATGCCACACTGCTCGGTTTGCGTCAGCTTATTTTCCTCTGGCCTTGCGGACTTGCAATTATTGCAGCACTCACGATGGGCTTCTTTTATAAGCTCAACGAAACTCGTTTTGCTTTTATTATTGAGGAAATCAGCCAACGGAAGAAAAACAACATCCAACCGGACCCTATTACTAATAAAAAGAACACCTCTGCTGTAAACGTATAAAAATAATTGCCGCCTATTCCATCCCAATGGATGGCGGCCTCCCTACGCGTAAAAAATGGATTTATCATGAAAAAATTAACGACAATAATTCTCTTATCCTCTGTGGTATCAACCTCTGCTTTCGCTGGAGCCTATGTAGAAAACCGCGAAGCATATAACCTGGCATCCGACCAAATGGAGGTCATGCTGCGCGTTGGCTATAACTCCGATATGGGTGCGGGTATCATGCTTACGAACACCTACACTATGCAACGCAAGGATGAGTTAAAACACGGCTATAACGAAATAGAGGGTTGGTACCCGTTATTTAAACCGACAGATAAATTAACAATCCAGCCTGGAGGGTTAATAAACGATAAGAGTATTGGCTCAGGCGGTGCTGTTTATCTGGATGTTAACTATAAATTTACTCCGTGGTTTAATCTTACCGTGCGTAATCGATATAACCATAATAACTACAGTTCAACCGACCTAAACGGTGAGCTGGATAATAATGATACCTATGAAATAGGCAACTACTGGAACTTTACCATTACCGATAAGTTTTCCTATACCTTTGAACCGCACTATTTTATGCGAGTCAATGACTTCAATAGCAGCAATGGAAAAGATCATCACTGGGAAATTACCAATACCTTTAAGTATCGTATCAATGAACACTGGTTACCCTACCTTGAATTACGCTGGTTAGATCGCAATGTTGAACCCTATCATCGCGAACAAAACCAGATTCGTGTTGGGGCAAAGTATTTCTTCTAATTCTCCTGATGATAAAAAAAGCCGCTGAAATCAGCGGCTTTTTTATGCTTACCTGAGAAAGAGCGTTAATTACTCTTCTTTCGCGCCACGCATTGCACGGCGACGATCGTTTTCAGTCAGGTGACGCTTACGGATACGGATAGAGGTTGGGGTAACTTCTACCAGTTCGTCGTCATCGATGAATTCCAGAGCCTGCTCCAGAGTCATCTTAACCGGCGGAACCAGAACCGTTGCTTCGTCAGTACCGGACGCACGCATGTTGGTCAGTTTCTTACCGGTCAGGCAGTTTACAGTCAGGTCGTTAGAGCGGCTGTGAATACCGATGATCTGGCCTTCGTAAACTTCAGCACCGTGACCCAGGAACAGCTTACCGCGGTCCTGCAGGCTGAACAGTGCGAACGCAACTGCTTTACCCTGGCCGTTGGAGATCAGTACGCCGTTCTGACGCTGACCCACATCACCCGCACGAACATCGTCGTAGTGGCTGAAGGTGGAGTACAGCAGACCGGTACCGGAAGTCATGGTCATGAATTCTGAACGGAAGCCGATCAGACCACGGCTTGGGATCACGTAGTCAAGACGTACGCGGCCTTTGCCATCTGGATTCATGTTTTTCAGGTCGCCTTTACGCTCACCCAGAGCCTGCATGACAGAACCCTGATGCTGCTCTTCTACGTCCAGCGTTACGTTTTCGAACGGCTCTTGCTTACGGCCGTCGATTTCGCGGAAGATTACTTTCGGACGGGAAACCGCCATTTCGAAACCTTCACGACGCATGTTCTCGATCAGAACAGACAGGTGCAGCTCACCACGACCGGATACACGGAACGCATCCGCATCTTCGGTTTCTTCGACGCGCAGCGCAACGTTGTGCACCAGCTCTTTGTTCAGGCGGTCAAGGATCTGACGAGAGGTAACATACTTACCTTCTTTACCACAGAACGGGGAGGTGTTTACGCAGAAGAACATGGTTACGGTCGGTTCATCAACGGACAGAGCCGGCAGCGCTTCGACGTTCTGCGGGTCGCAGATGGTGTCGGAGATGTTCAGTTCGCCCAGACCGGTGATCGCGATGATATCGCCCGCTTCGGCAATATCACTCTCGATACGTTCCAGACCCAGATGGGTCAGAACTTTACCGACTTTACCGTTACGGGTTTTGCCTTCGCTATCAATGATAGTGATCTGCTGGTTCGGTTTAACTTTACCGCGTTTGATACGGCCGATGCCGATTACGCCAACGTAGTTGTTGTAGTCCAGCTGAGAGATTTGCATCTGCAGCGGGCCATCAAGGTCTACGCTTGGAGCCGGAACACGATCAACGATGGTCTGATACAGCGGAGTCATGTCTTCAGCCATATCTTCGTGATCCAGACCTGCGATACCGTTCAGCGCGGAAGCGTAAACGATCGGGAAGTCCAGCTGCTCGTCGGTAGCGTCGAGGTTAACGAACAGGTCAAATACCTGATCAACAACCCAGTCAGGACGCGCGCCAGGGCGGTCAACTTTGTTGATAACAACAATTGGCTTCAGGCCATGGGCAAAGGCTTTTTTGGTCACGAAGCGCGTCTGCGGCATCGGACCATCCATTGCATCCACCACCAGCAGCACGGAGTCGACCATGGACATTACACGTTCAACTTCACCACCGAAGTCGGCGTGCCCTGGGGTATCAACGATGTTGATACGGTAGTCATTCCATTTGATAGCGGTGTTTTTAGCGAGGATGGTAATCCCACGCTCTTTCTCCAAATCGTTGGAGTCCATCACGCGCTCTTGGGTTTCAGCACGTGCATCGAACGTACCGGATTGTTGGAGCAGCTTGTCTACCAGGGTCGTTTTACCATGGTCTACGTGCGCGATGATGGCGATGTTACGCAAATTTTCGATCACAACTTTGCCTCAGGCATTTTAGAAATAGCGCGTTATTGTACACGGATTAATCGCAGTACAAAACAGGATCACAAACATCCTCCGCAAACAAGTATTGCAGAGTTTCTTTGTGATCACATTCACGGAGCGTTAAAAGGGGTAATCTGACATGCTTTGCACCAATATGGTGCTTAATGTTCACATTAAAGCACTATAATGGTGCAATACAACCTTCATGGTGCAGCCCCTTTGCACGATAGTGCGCATGATAACGCCTTTTAGGGGCAATTTAAAAGTTGGCACAGATTTCGCTTTATATTTTTTACGGCGACACGGCCAATTTTTTGCAGAATTGAAGACTTCGTTACCACGACGACCATGACCAATCCGGGAGAGTAAGTATGTCCGCTGAACACGTTTTGACGATGCTGAACGAACACGAAGTGAAGTTTGTTGATTTACGCTTCACTGATACCAAAGGTAAAGAACAGCACGTCACTATTCCTGCTCATCAGGTAAATGCCGAATTCTTTGAAGAAGGCAAAATGTTTGACGGCTCCTCAATCGGTGGCTGGAAAGGCATTAACGAATCAGACATGGTTCTGATGCCAGATGCGTCTACTGCACTCATCGACCCGTTCTATGAAGAGTCCACCCTGATCATCCGTTGCGATATCCTGGAACCAGGTACGCTGCAGGGCTACGACCGCGACCCGCGCTCCATCGCTAAACGCGCTGAAGAGTATCTGCGTTCTACCGGCATCGCAGACACCGTTCTGTTCGGGCCTGAGCCAGAGTTCTTCCTGTTTGACGACATCCGTTTCGGCGCGTCCATTTCCGGTTCCCACGTGGCTATCGATGACATCGAAGGCGCATGGAACTCTTCCACCAAATACGAAGGTGGTAACAAAGGTCACCGTCCTGGCGTGAAAGGCGGTTACTTCCCGGTTCCTCCGGTAGATTCTTCTCAGGACATCCGTTCTACCATGTGTCTGATCATGGAAGAAATGGGCCTGGTTGTTGAAGCGCATCACCACGAAGTGGCGACCGCAGGTCAGAACGAAATCGCGACCCGCTTTAACACCATGACCAAAAAAGCGGACGAAATTCAGATCTACAAATATGTGGTTCACAACGTCGCTCACCGTTTCGGTAAAACCGCGACCTTTATGCCAAAACCTATGTTTGGCGATAACGGTTCCGGTATGCACTGCCACATGTCTCTGTCCAAGAACGGCGTAAACCTGTTCTCTGGCGACAAATATGCGGGTCTGTCTGAGCAGGCGCTGTTCTACATTGGCGGCGTAATCAAACACGCTAAAGCGATCAACGCGCTGGCTAACCCAACCACCAACTCTTACAAGCGTCTGGTCCCAGGCTACGAAGCGCCGGTAATGCTGGCTTACTCTGCCCGTAACCGTTCTGCTTCTATCCGTATTCCGGTAGTGGCTTCTCCGAAAGCGCGTCGTATCGAAGTGCGTTTCCCGGACCCGGCTGCTAACCCGTACCTGTGCTTCGCAGCACTGCTGATGGCGGGTCTTGACGGTATTAAGAACAAGATCCACCCGGGCGAAGCCATGGACAAAAACCTGTACGACCTGCCGCCGGAAGAAGCGAAAGAGATCCCACAGGTTGCTGGTTCTCTGGAAGAAGCACTGAAAGAACTGGATCTGGACCGTGAGTTCCTGACTGCAGGCGGCGTGTTCACCAATGAAGCGATCGATGCGTACATTACGCTGCGTCGCGAAGAAGATGACCGCGTGCGCATGACTCCGCACCCGGTAGAGTTTGAGCTGTACTACAGCGTTTAATTAGTACCAATACTCCGTAGATTTCTTGTTGCGACCCACGCGGCTGTAGCAAGAAAAATATAGAGTCTTTAAGTTGCCGTGGAACTTTTAGCCCATCCCAGGATGGGCTTTTTTCTCCACTAACAACCTGCTTCCTCGCGCTTTTTTGATGTAAAAAGCTATAATGCACTAAATTGGTGCAACACTTTTCAGGAGACTGCTGAATGGCAACCGGCACGCTGCCCGATGCTGGGCAGATCCTCAATTCTTTAATCAACAGCATCTTACTCGTCGACGATGAGCTGGCGGTACATTACGCCAACCCGGCGGCACAACAGTTGCTCGCCCAAAGCTCCCGCAAACTGTTTGGTACCCCACTTCCCGATCTGTTGAGTTATTTCTCCTTAAACATCGGGCTGATGCGAGAGAGCCTGGAAGCAGGCCAGGGCTTTACGGATAACGAAGTGACGCTGGTGATAGATAGCCACTCACATATCCTCTCTGTGACCGCTCAGAGGCTGCCTGATGGCCTTATCCTGCTGGAGATGGCGCCAATGGATAACCAGCGCCGTCTGAGCCAGGAACAGCTCCAGCACGCCCAGCAGATTGCTGCCCGCGATCTGGTGCGCGGCCTGGCGCACGAAATTAAAAACCCGCTGGGTGGATTACGCGGCGCGGCGCAACTGCTCAGTAAAGCGCTTCCGGACCCGGCGCTGACTGAATATACCAAAGTCATTATTGAGCAGGCCGACCGCCTGCGTAATCTGGTCGACCGTCTGCTGGGACCACAACAGCCGGGAATGCACGTCACGGAAAGTATTCACAAAGTGGCGGAGCGCGTGGTGGCGCTGGTCTCGATGGAGCTGCCGGAAAACGTCACGCTGATTCGTGATTACGACCCGAGTCTGCCTGAATTACTGCACGACCCGGACCAGATCGAGCAGGTTTTGCTGAACATCGTGCGCAATGCTTTGCAGGCGCTGGGACCGGAAGGCGGCGAGATTATTCTGCGTACCCGCACCGCGTTTCAGCTCACGCTGCACGGTATGCGTTATCGTCTGGCGGCGCGGATTGATGTTGAGGATAACGGTCCGGGAATTCCCTCGCATTTGCAGGACACGCTGTTCTACCCAATGGTCAGCGGTCGCGAAGGCGGTACCGGCCTTGGATTATCCATCGCCCGTAATTTGATTGATCAACATTCCGGCAAAATTGAATTTACCAGTTGGCCGGGTCATACCGAGTTCTCGGTTTACCTGCCTATCAGGAAATAAAGGTGACGTTTATGCAACGAGGAATAGTCTGGGTAGTTGATGACGATAGTTCCATCCGTTGGGTGCTTGAACGTGCGCTCGCAGGGGCAGGACTAAGCTGCACTACATTTGAGAGTGGTAAAGAGGTACTGGACGCGCTGGCCAGCAAAACGCCGGACGTACTGCTGTCGGATATCCGTATGCCGGGCATGGACGGCCTGACGCTGTTAAAGCAGATCAAACAGCGGCATCCGATGCTTCCGGTCATCATAATGACCGCACACTCCGATCTGGATGCTGCCGTCAGCGCCTACCAGCAAGGGGCGTTTGATTATCTGCCCAAACCTTTTGATATTGATGAAGCCGTGGCGCTGGTCGAACGCGCCATCAGCCATTATCAGGAACAGCAGCAACCGCGTAATATTCAAATCAACGGCCCAACAACCGACATCATCGGCGAAGCACCAGCAATGCAAGACGTCTTTCGCATTATTGGTCGCCTGTCCCGTTCTTCAATCAGCGTATTGATTAACGGAGAGTCCGGGACCGGTAAAGAGCTGGTCGCCCATGCGTTGCACCGTCATAGTCCGCGCGTCAAAGCACCGTTTATCGCGCTGAACATGGCTGCTATTCCGAAAGATTTGATCGAGTCTGAGCTGTTTGGCCATGAAAAAGGGGCGTTTACCGGGGCGAATACGATTCGTCAGGGGCGCTTTGAACAGGCAGACGGCGGCACGCTGTTCCTCGATGAAATTGGCGATATGCCGCTGGACGTGCAGACACGTTTATTGCGCGTATTAGCCGATGGACAGTTTTACCGCGTTGGCGGTTATGCGCCTGTGAAGGTGGACGTACGTATTATCGCCGCCACGCACCAGAACCTGGAACTGCGGGTGCAGGAAGGCAAATTCCGTGAGGACTTATTCCATCGCCTGAACGTCATCCGGGTGCATCTGCCGCCACTGCGCGAACGTCGGGAAGATATCCCACGCCTGGCGCGTCATTTCCTGCAGGAGGCCGCCCGCGAACTGGGAGTAGAAGCCAAGCAATTACACACTGAAACCGAGGCGGCGCTCACCCGTCTGTCATGGCCGGGAAACGTGCGTCAGCTTGAGAATACCTGTCGCTGGTTAACCGTAATGGCCGCCGGACAGGAAGTACTCATTCAGGACTTACCGACCGAACTGTTTGAAACCACCGTGCCTGACGCACCGTCCCATATGCAGCCAGACAGCTGGGCAACCCTGTTGGCACAGTGGGCGGATCGGGCATTACGTTCCGGTCATCAAAACCTGCTTTCAGAGGCTCAACCGGAGATGGAGCGCACGCTGTTGACCACCGCGCTACGCCATACCCAGGGGCATAAACAGGAAGCGGCACGGCTGCTCGGTTGGGGCCGTAATACCTTGACGCGAAAGTTAAAAGAACTCGGAATGGAGTGACGATCGGTCACTGTGTAAAGATTGATAATTGAGCGCAAATTGCTGCTATTTTGCGCTTTACTGTTCCGATGAGTTAAGTATGATCGTGCCCGGCAAACGGGGGGAAGTCATCATGCTGGAATCAATGATAAATCTGCTATCGAGTGGTGCGGTTGAAAGCCATACGCCACAAACTGCGGTTGCCGCCGTGCTGTGTGCGGCGCTGGTTGGGCTGTTCAGCTAGCGGGTTTGTCGGGTGGCGCTTCGCTTACCCGACCTACGTATTGAGATTTCGTAGGCCCGGTAAGCGAAGCGCCACCGGGCAACCCGGCTAAATAACGCGCGAGAACTGCTGCAAACGCGCTTTTTGGCGCAGATATGCATCGAAGCACATGCAAATATTACGAATCAGCAGACGCCCCTTCGACGTAACCTGAATCCCCTTCTCATCCACATCCACCAGCCCATCTTTCGCCAGCGGCGCCAGCAGTTTCAGGTCTTCGGCAAAATAGTCAGCGAAGTTCAGATCCCATTGTTGTTCCACGGCGGCATAGTCGAGGCGGAAATTGCAGATCAGGAGCTTAATAACATCCCGACGAATGCAGTCGTCGCGGGTCAGGGCAATTCCGCGCCACAGCGCATTCCCCTGTTCGTCTACCTGCTGGTAATAGTGCTTCAGCTCTTTCTGATTCTGCGCGTAGTTGTCGCCAATCATACTGATGGCCGATACGCCCATCCCCAACAGATCGGTGTCCCCCTGGGTGGTATAACCCTGGAAATTGCGATGCAAAACGCCCTCGCGTTGAGCAATGGCCAGTTCGTCATCCGGGCGGGCAAAGTGATCCATGCCAATGAACCGATAGCCAGTTTCGGTCAGTGAAGAGATGGTCTCCTGCAGGATATCCAGCTTCTGCTGCGCGCTGGGCAGGTCGGCATCTTTAATCTTGCGCTGGGCAGCAAACAGCGTCGGCAGGTGCGCGTAGTTAAAGACGCTCAGACGGTCTGGATTCAGCTCAGCCACGCGTTTCAGGGTAAAGGCGAAGCTCTCTGGCGTCTGTTTTGGCAGGCCATAAATCAGATCGATATTCGTTGAGGTAAAGCCAATCTCCCGCGCATGATTCAGCAGCGCAAAGATAAACTCCTCATCCTGCTCACGGTTCACCAGGCGCTGAACTTCTTTGTTGAAGTCCTGCACTCCCATGCTCAAACGGTTAAAACCTTCAGCGCGTAAATGATCAAGGACATCCAGCTCGATTTCACGCGGATCCACTTCGATCGAGATTTCGGCATCGTCGTTAAAGTTGAAATTGCCACGCAGCAGTGACATCAAACGGCTGATTTGCGCTTTATTCAGATACGTTGGCGTGCCGCCGCCCCAGTGCAGTTGGCTGACATGGCGTGCGGCGAACAGCGGTGCGCGATGGATAATTTCTTGTTCCAGGGCATCGAGATATTGATCTGCTTTATGCTGCTGGCGAGTCACAATCTTGTTGCAGCCACAGAAGTAGCACAGTTTGTGGCAGAACGGGATGTGAACGTACAGCGAGAGCGGACGCTCAGGATAACGCGCCACGGCCTTTAGAAATGCTTCTGTGCCGTAGTCTTCAGAAAACTCCAGCGCGGTCGGGTACGAGGTATATCGTGGCCCGGAATAGTTATATTTCTGGATCAGGGCCAGGTCCCAGTCTATTAACTGCTCTGACATGCTCACTCCTTCCGATGGCGTCTCTGGCGGGTACGGCGTACCGGCTTAACCCCAGTGCGGGTGATAAGCCGGTTGCGCAGCCACTTCTGTCGCCGCGACAACCGCTGTAGTTTAACGAATAACCACACCAGATAACATATAACCGGAAGGGTTATAAGCAGGACGGGAAGACCCACGGTGTAAAACCGTTAGTTGCCGCCTTTCAGCAGACGCATCATGTCTTCCTGCTTTTCTTCCTCTTCCTCTTCTTCCTCGTCATCGTAAGAAAGACCCAGCTTTTGCATCAGCTCATCGATGCGGTCCAGCTTGGCATCAACCCAGGTCTGATCTTCCGCGCTCAGGGTTTCTCCTGCTTCAAGACGCTCCAGCAGCGCATCCAGGCGCTCATCCGTTTCCAGTAAATCCAACTCAGCCTGTGGTGAAAGCATAGGTTTCTCACTCTTCGGTTTGTGCTGTTTGGTGACTTTTTCGGTCACGCCCAATGGAATGGGGTTTTTGCTGCCAATACGAGGATCTTTTTGCTTATTTTGGTTTCCGCCACCAGATGCGCCTTCGCTACCGGACGCACGGCTACCCGCCGCATGACCACGGTGTTTTTTCTGGCGCTTACGGTCGCGAGCTTCCTGATTAATTTCTTCGCGTGTTTTACGACGCGCTTTTGCAGGACCTTTACCGCGTGGTGTAGAAGTTGGTTTCATCATGATTCGTCTTTGGCTGTTTTATTCAGTATATAATTGCGCCGGAATCTAGCAGAAATAAAGAAAAAAGGCGACAGAGTAATCTGTCGCCTTTTTTCCTGACTCTCAACCCTTACGGGCTCTACAATCCTTGTTGGCTATCAACACACCCTGTTTTTCCCTTAGCCTGAAACATTCCGTGTTGTTTCCATTTCCTTTTACTAACGTCTCCAGACGTTTGTCTCCCTGACAATCCTGTGTCTTCGCCTCCTGGCGCTCCTGACCCTCATCCTGAGTCGACTATCCTGTCAGCTTCCTCGCTATGGGCGCTACTTTACCGCTTTGGTTTAAACGTACAAGTAACCTGGGTAACAATTTCGGACTTTAAGAATAGTGCCTTATCTTAACTATATGATTTATTTTAGTTACGTCATTTTTTACTCTGTCATCTCGTATAGAAACTATCGGCAATGTCTCACAAAGTGCGAGGTTTTTACTTACATAGCCTACGCGTCGAAAAACCAGCCTTTTGCTGGGGTTCAGGTATAATCGCTGCAAAGCCCTGATTGATGGAGAGGACTGCTTTGACTAACTTGAATTATCAACAGACGCACTTTGTGATGAGTGCGCCTGATATTCGCCACTTACCTTCCGATACCGGTATCGAAGTGGCTTTTGCTGGCCGTTCCAACGCAGGCAAATCCAGTGCGCTAAATACCCTGACGAATCAAAAGAGTCTGGCGCGTACATCTAAAACGCCGGGTCGTACTCAGCTCATCAACTTGTTTGAAGTCGTTGACGGCAAACGCCTGGTCGATTTGCCAGGATACGGTTATGCCGAAGTTCCGGAAGAGATGAAGCGCAAATGGCAGCGCGCGCTGGCTGAATATCTGGAAAAACGTCAGAGTCTGCAAGGTCTGGTGGTATTGATGGATATTCGTCACCCGCTAAAAGACCTCGACCAGCAGATGATCCTGTGGGCGGTTGAGAGCAACGTTCAGGTTCTGGTACTGCTGACTAAAGCAGACAAGCTGGCCAGCGGTGCGCGCAAAGCCCAGTTGAATATGGTACGTGAAGCCGTAATGGCATTTAACGGTGATGTACAGGTAGAAGCATTTTCATCACTGAAAAAACTGGGCGTGGACAAACTTCGGCAGAAGCTGGATAGCTGGTTTAGTGAACTGGCGCCGATTGAAGAGATGCAGGACGGGGAATAACCCACCGATATGCCGGATAGCGCCGCTGCGCGTCTTATCCGGCCTACAGCCTGTGCGAAACTTTTCTTTCGCACAATAAAAAACGCCCCAGTCATTACTGACTGGGGCGGCTAAAATATTCAGCCAAATCCGATTACGTGAAGTAAAAGGTCTGAAAGATAGAACATCTTACCTCTGTACCCTACGTGAATAACTTTACTCTTTTTTAAGCAGCTCAGAAAGCACTTTTTGTAATTTTTTTTCATTCCTTACATAGGGAATTCTAATGGACATCACAAAAAGTTCTATCTTATGTTGCTTAGTTACGAAAAAGGGGCGTTATTCAGTAAACCCTTAGTGCGCCTGATCCCAGTTTTCGCCACTACCGACTTCCACCAGCAACGGCACATCAATCTGGGTCTCGTTTTCCATCAGTTGATGGATCTTTTTAGAGACGCTTTCGAGGTCATCTTTATGCACTTCAAACACCAGTTCATCGTGTACCTGCATGATCATGCGCACACGTGGTTGCTCGGTTTGCAGCCATCCGTCCACCGCAATCATGGCTCGTTTGATAATGTCTGCGGCAGTACCCTGCATCGGGGCGTTAATTGCCGCGCGCTCTGCACCAGCGCGACGAGCGCCATTACTGGATTTAATATCCGGTAAATAGAGACGACGCCCTTCCAGCGTTTCGACATAACCTTGCTCTTTTGCCTGTGCACGGGTGCGTTCCATATATTCCAGCACGCCAGGGTAGCGTTCGAAGTAGAGGTCCATGTACTTCTGTGCTTCTTTACGCGGAATATTCAACTGGCGCGCCAAACCAAAGGCACTCATCCCGTAGATCAGACCGAAGTTGATGGCTTTCGCGCTGCGGCGTTGTTCACCAGTCACGGAATCCAGCGGTAAGCCAAAGACTTCCGCCGCCGTTGCGCGGTGAATATCTTTCCCTTCGGCAAATGCGGTAAGCAGACCTTTATCACGCGAGAGATGCGCCATGATACGCAGTTCAATCTGTGAGTAGTCTGCAGAGACAATCACGTAGTCTTCTGGCGCAATAAACGCCTGACGAATACGACGACCTTCGTCATTACGTACCGGGATGTTCTGCAGGTTTGGATCCGTGGATGACAAGCGCCCGGTAGCGGTCACCGCCTGGTGATAGGAGGTGTGAACGCGCCCGGTTTTCTTGTTAATCATCAACGGAAGCTTATCCGTATAGGTCGACTTCAGTTTTGCTAAGCCGCGATATTCCAGGATCACTTTCGGCAATGGGTAATCGAGCGCGAGCTCTTCCAGTACCTCTTCCGACGTTGATGGCGCGCCGCCAGGGGTTTTCTTCAGCGGCTTAATACCCTGCTTTTCAAACAGGATAGTTTGCAGTTGCTTGGTGGAAGAGAGGTTAAACGCTTCTCCGGCGATCTCGTGCGCTTTTTGCTCCAGCTCGTTCAAACGCAGCGTCAGCTCTTCTGAATGTTTGTGCAGAACAGCCGGATCGATTTTCACACCGTTGCGCTCAACGCGAGACAAAACAGGAACCAGCGGCATATCGATATTTTCAAAGACGTTCAGCGGTCCTTTATGCTGCTGCAATTCTGGCCACATTTTGAGATGGAGCTGTAGCGTAACGTCGGCGTCTTCCGCAGCGTAACGTCCGGCTTCTTCCAGCGCTATCTGGTTAAAGGTCAGCTGGTTTTTGCCCTTTCCGGCGATCTCTTCAAAGGTGATGGTTTTATGTTTCAGCCAGCGGTCCGACAGGCTGTCCATATCGTGTCGGCCAGCGACGCTGTTAAGAATGTAGGATTCGAGCATGGTGTCATAGGTGATGCCACGCAGTTCAATGCCATAGTTCGCCAGGATACCGCGATCGTACTTCAGGTTTTGCCCGACTTTATGCGCGTTCTCATCTTCCAGCAGCGGCTTCAGCAATGCCAGCGCGCGGTCGCGAGCGATCTGATCGGGGGCGTCCAGGTAATCGTGGGCAACAGGAACATATGCAGCCACACCCGGTTCAATGGCAAAAGACAGGCCAACCAGATTCGCAGAGATGTTGTCCAGGCTGTCAGTTTCAGTATCGAAGGCAAAGACAGGCGCTTTTTTCAGCTTCGCAATCCACTCTTCCAGCGTCGCTTCATCCAGAATTGTCACATAGTTATCATACGAGAGAACCGTGGCCGGCCCCTCAGGCGTTTCATCGACAGCGATAGTTTCCTGTGGTTTTGCCGCCGCCTTCGTTCCTTTCGCCTGTAGCCATTTACCCGCTTCAACGTCAGTAACCCAACGCTTGAATTCATACTGTTTAAACAGGCCAAGTAGTTCATCCGCTGCCGGCTGACGTACTTCCAACTGCTCGCAGGTCAACTCCAGTTCAACATCCGTTTTGATGGTAGCTAATTGATAAGAGAGGTACGCTACCTCTTTATTCTGCTCAAGTTTGCCCGCCATAGTTTTCGCACCACGGAAAGTCAGCCCCGCGATTTTGTCTGATTCAGCATAGAGGGTATCCAGCCCCCCCAGCCCCTGCAGCAGAGCCTGCGCGGTTTTTTCACCTACGCCAGGAACGCCTGGGATGTTATCTGAGGAATCCCCCATCAGCGCCAGGAAATCGATGATCAGTTCTGGTGGAACACCATATTTATTCACCACTTCATCCGGGCCGAGGATCGTATTGGTCATGGTGTTGATCAGGGTGATATTCGGCGTCACCAACTGAGCCATATCTTTATCACCAGTGCTAATCAGCACCGGACGCCCCACCTTCTCTGCTTCCCGCGCCAGCGTACCAATGACATCGTCTGCTTCCACGCCCGAAACGGCCAGCAGTGGCAACCCCATCGCTTTTACCATCGCATGCAGAGGCTCAATCTGCGCACGCAGATCGTCCGGCATGGGTGGGCGGTGTGACTTGTAGTGTTCGAATAACTCATCACGGAAGGTTTTACCCTTAGCGTCGAATACCACCGCAGCATGGGTCGGCTGATATTGCAGAATCAAGCTACGCAGCATGTTGAGGACACCATACATCGCGCCAGTAGGTTCTCCTGCACTGTTGGTCAGCGGCGGGAACGCATGGTATGCGCGATACAGGTAAGAGGAGCCATCTACAAGGATAAGTGGGTTTTCTGGGATCTGAACCATAATGTCCGTGCCTGTTTATCAGATTATGGGTAAAGGATGCCACAGACAGGATGAAAACATGAGTTTTTCGCCGCATTTGTCGAAAAACTTTTGTAGATCTTCTGCTTTGCTCGCAAAGAAGACTGTGGATAACTTTGTGAATAAATAATTTTCAGCTCTTTAAATATAGCAATAAAATTAACACATCATTTATTTTGTACATATATTTCAGAAGCTTAAATAAATGCGTAGCATTTTATTCCATTTATACAGCTTATATCCTGATGTGGATAGATATTCCCTTTTTTTCTATTCAGGGAAGATCCATCATTTGGTTCGTTTTCTGATAAAATCAGCCCCTTGCGCCTCTTTAACGCACTATCTATGGCTAACCTTTTGAATAATTTAATTATGACGAGAATACTCGCTGCGATAACGCTGTTGCTGAGTATCGTATTGACCATATTGGTCACGATTTTTTGTTCTGTGCCGATCATCCTTGCCGGGGTTGTAAAACTCCTTTTGCCCGTTCCCGTTGTCTGGCGCAAGGTTTCTGTCTTCTGTAATTTCATGATGTACTGCTGGTGTGAAGGTCTGGCGCTACTGCTACACCTCAATCCGCGACTGAAGTGGGATGTCGAGGGGCTGGAAGGTCTTAGCAAGAAAAACTGGTATCTGCTCATTTGTAACCATTACAGCTGGGCTGACATCGTTGTGCTTTGCGTTCTGTTCCGTAAGCACATCCCCATGAATAAATATTTCCTCAAGCAACAACTGGCCTGGGTGCCCTTTATTGGCCTGGCCTGCTGGGCGCTGGATATGCCGTTTATGAAACGCTATTCGCGTGGCTACCTGCTCCGTCATCCAGAACGGCGCGGTAAAGATGTCGAAACAACGCGTCGTTCCTGCGAGAAGTTTCGCGTACACCCGACAACTATTGTGAATTTTGTCGAAGGTTCACGCTTTACCAAAGAGAAATGTGAGCAAACCCGCTCTCCTTATCAAAACTTGCTCCCTCCAAAGGCGGCCGGTATTGCGATGGCATTGAACGTACTGGGGTCGCAGTTCGATAAAATGTTGAACGTCACGTTGTGCTATCCGGAAAACAGCAGCCGACCGTTCTACGATATGCTGAGCGGTAAGCTAACGCGTATTGTCGTGCGGGTAAATCTGGAGCCAATTCATGAAGGGTTGCACGGTGATTACGTGAACGATAAGGGATTCAAGCGTCGGTTTCAGCTATGGCTTAATACGCTATGGAGTGAGAAAGACGCGCAGCTCGACGCGATTAAAGCTTCAAATGAAAAAGCCGGTCAGCACAAGTGACCGGCTTTTGCTTTTACTTCTGACCAACCAGATACTTCACAGTATCCGCATACTGTTGTACAAAGATATCCATGCTGCTGGTATCCATGCCCTGCGGATTTACCTGATATTTGCCATTCACGAACATTGCCGGAACGCCCTGCAGCTGTAAATCAGCCGCCGCTTTTTCCTGCTGCGCCACGAGTGATTTCACCACGAAGCTGTTCCATGCCGCATCATAGTCTTCACCCTTAATACCCGCGTCGACAAACACTTTACGGATATCAGCTACAGACTGAACGGTCTGGGTTTTCTGAACACCTTCAAACAACGGAACGGTTACTTGATCTTCAACGCCCAGCGCCATAGCAACGGCCCAAGCTTGCGTCAGATCTTTGCCCAACGGCCCCAGAAACTCGACGTGGTACTTAGTCATCTTGGTGCCTTCCGGCAGTTTTTTCTTCACGTTATCAGATACGTGAAGAACTTCTTCAAACTGATAGCAGTGCGGGCAGTAGAAGGAGAAGAACTCCAACACTTGCGGTTCACCCGCAACAGGCTTTTCCAGAGTGATGTATTGTTTGCCATCCTGGAACTGCGCTGCAGATGCGCTAAAAGCTAAAACCATACCAGCCAGCGCCAGCCATAATTTTTTCATGTTCAAATTTCTCCGATTAATACATTGGCGTTAATTGTAAGGGGGGCTCTTGCAGAATTTTTGCCTGCTCAATAAAAGTCGCGGTCTGACGATGCCAGTAATCTTCCCCGGTTAACCACGGGAAGTTTTTTGGAAAAGCAGGGTCAGCCCAACGTCGAATTAGCCAGGCAAGATAATAAACTAAACGCATAGCGCGTAAAGGTTCTATCAGTCCGATTTCAGAGGTGTCGAACTCACTAAACTCTTCATAAGCCTCGATAATGGTTTCAAGCTGCATGCGTTGTTCAGCTTTATCGCCATTGAGGAGCATCCATAAATCCTGAACAGCCGGGCCATTGCGGGCATCATCTAAATCGACAAACATCGGACCATCGCGCCACAGAATATTACCGGCATGACAATCACCGTGCAGACGTAACGTGGTAAAACGTGCATGCCAGCGTTCGGTAACGACCGCGATAAGCGCATCCGTTGCCTTCAGGAAAGCCGCTTTTTGCCCTGATGGGATCAACTGTGCGTGTTCAAAAAGTTTACGTGGCTCAGTCAGGTATTCTTCAAGGCCAATCGTCGGGCGAAAGGCAAAAGTACGCTTGCATCCGGTCTGATGCATACGCCCCAGATAGCGCCCCACCGCCTCCATCTGATCGATATTGTCGGCCTCAAACTGCCGCCCGCCGACGCTGGGGAAGATCGCATAATGGAAACCCTGATGGCTTAACAGCGTTTGGCCGCTTAGTACCAGCGGTGCAGCTACCGGGACTTCATCGCTTACCAGTTCCAGAGCAAACTGGTGCTCTTCCTGGATCTGATCGACGGACCAACGTTCAGGGCGATAAAACTTAACGACAAAGCGTCGACGGTCTTCGTCCTGGAATTGATAGACACGGTTTTCATAGCTGTTAAGCGGGGTAAGCCCGGAGTCCACCCGGATCCCCTGCACAAACAGTGCATCCATGATGGTATCCGGGTGTAGCGTCTGGAAATTAAAAGCGTTGTCGTTCATCCCATCATCCGGAAAATACTACGAATGATTCAGGATATCATTTCGCAGCGCTTTCGGTGGTGGCGATTACAAGCTTTTACTCTTTAATTACGCCACGTGCGCGGAGTAGTGCGGTTTTAAAATCTTCTTCATAATCTTTCTGAATACCTGGGATGACGGCATCTTTCGCCGAGTCACGCATTTTCAGGTGATAGATCAGAATGTCATCAGTTAAATCCGCCAGTTCGCCGTCAAAACCTGACTCTTGCGCCAGTTTCTGTAAAAATTGCATCAGGTTAAGATCGGGTTCCTTCTGCCAGGCCGGCTGGAGGAGTTCAATAACTTCATTCAGACGTTTACATTTCATGGTTGTGCTCCTTAGGCTCAATACAGATACGTTAGCAGGGTCAATCCCACATTAAAAGAGGCGATATCAGTGATTCTGGATAGTGCAATAACAGGGGTTGTGCTGGCAGGCGGTAAGGCCAGACGGATGGGCGGAACCGATAAAGGTCTGCTTGAGCTGGACGGTAAACCTCTTTGGCGGCACGTAGCCGATACCCTCGCTTTACAGGTCGAAACCGTGGTGGTTAATGCCAATCGCCACCGGGATATTTACCAACAAAGCGGCCTGAAAGTTATCCCTGATTCATTGGCCGATTTCCCTGGCCCACTGGCCGGGATGCTATCGGTATTCCTGCAGCAAGCGGGGGAGTGGTTTCTGTTCTGCCCGTGCGATATGCCCTATATTCCTCACGATCTGGTCAAACGTTTGAAGGAGCAGCGCAAAGCTGCACCGGTTGTCTGGGTGCATGATGGCGAAAGAGATCATCCGACCATTGCGCTAATGCACCGCACCATGCAACCCTTGCTACAAGATTATCTTCAGTCCGGTGAAAGACGCGTCATGGTCTTTATGCGCCAGGCTGGCGGTCATGCTGTCGATTTCAGCGATCATAAAGATGCGTTCGTGAACGTGAACACCCCTGAAGAACTTGCAAAATGGCAGGACAAATCATGATCCCATTACTCGCTATAGCAGCATGGAGTGGAACGGGAAAAACTACGCTGCTTAAAAAATTGATCCCGGAGCTACGTGCCAGAGGCATTCGTCCCGGATTGATTAAGCATACTCATCACAATATGGATGTTGATAAGCCCGGCAAAGATAGCTATGAGCTACGCAAAGCCGGTGCAGCACAAACCCTGGTCGCCAGCCAGCAGCGCTGGGCATTAATGGTAGAGACCCCTGAAGAGCCCGAACTGGATTTAGCGTACCTGGTAAGCAGGATGGATGCTTCTACACTGGATATGGTGTTGGTTGAGGGCTTTAAGCATGAACCTGTTGCTAAGATCGTTCTTTTTCGCGACGGTTGCGGGCACAGTCCAGAGGACCTGGCGTTAGACAACTATGTTATCGCGGTTGCCAGTGATATTCCGCTTGCGGTGGATGTTCCATTGTTAGATATCAACGATATACAGCAAGTTGCCGATTTTGTTACGCAATGGATAAGAAGATAGCTGCTGTGTCGTGATACGCCTTTGTAGGCCGGATAAGGCGGGAGGTCACTTCCGGCGATTTTCATCCCGCACAGACGCAAAAAAGCCCATCCGGCAGGATGGGCTTCTTCACTTGTTTGATGCCTGGCAGTTCCCTACTCTCGCATGGGGAGACCCCACACTACCATCGGCGCTACGGCGTTTCACTTCTGAGTTCGGCATGGGGTCAGGTGGGACCACCGCGCTACAGCCGCCAGGCAAATTCTGTTTATCAACACGCTTTTCGCATGTCGATGTAATCTGTCATCAAGCTGAATTTCGATGTCTCTTTCGCCAAAACACCTTCGGCGTTGTAAGGTTAAGCCTCACGGTTCATTAGTATCGGTTAGCTCAACGTATCGCTACGCTTACACACCCGACCTATCAACGTCGTCGTCTTCAACGTTCCTTCAGGACCCTTAAAGGGTCAGGGAGAACTCATCTCGGGGCAAGTTTCGTGCTTAGATGCTTTCAGCACTTATCTCTTCCGCATTTAGCTACCGGGCAATGCCATTGGCATGACAACCCGAACACCAGTGATGCGTCCACTCCGGTCCTCTCGTACTAGGAGCAGCCCCCCTCAATTCTCCAGCGCCCACGGCAGATAGGGACCGAACTGTCTCACGACGTTCTAAACCCAGCTCGCGTACCACTTTAAATGGCGAACAGCCATACCCTTGGGACCTACTTCAGCCCCAGGATGTGATGAGCCGACATCGAGGTGCCAAACACCGCCGTCGATATGAACTCTTGGGCGGTATCAGCCTGTTATCCCCGGAGTACCTTTTATCCGTTGAGCGATGGCCCTTCCATTCAGAACCACCGGATCACTAAGACCTGCTTTCGCACCTGCTCGAGCCGTCACTCTCGCAGTCAAGCTAGCTTATGCCTTTGCACTAACCTCCTGATGTCCGACCAGGATTAGCTAACCTTCGTGCTCCTCCGTTACTCTTTAGGAGGAGACCGCCCCAGTCAAACTACCCACCAGACACTGTCCGCAACCCGGATCACGGGTCTACGTTAGAACACCAGCCATTAAAGGGTGGTATTTCAAGGTTGGCTCCATGCAGACTGGCGTCCACACTTCAAAGCCTCCCACCTATCCTACACATCAAGGACCAGTGTTCAGTGTCAAGCTATAGTAAAGGTTCACGGGGTCTTTCCGTCTTGCCGCGGGTACACTGCATCTTCACAGCGAGTTCAATTTCACTGAGTCTCGGGTGGAGACAGCCTGGCCATCATTACGCCATTCGTGCAGGTCGGAACTTACCCGACAAGGAATTTCGCTACCTTAGGACCGTTATAGTTACGGCCGCCGTTTACCGGGGCTTCGATCAAGAGCTTCTCCTTACGGATAACCCCATCAATTAACCTTCCGGCACCGGGCAGGCGTCACACCGTATACGTCCACTTTCGTGTTTGCACAGTGCTGTGTTTTTAATAAACAGTTGCAGCCAGCTGGTATCTTCGACTGATTTCAGCTCCATGAGTAAATCACTTCACCTACATATCAGCGTGCCTTCTCCCGAAGTTACGGCACCATTTTGCCTAGTTCCTTCACCCGAGTTCTCTCAAGCGCCTTGGTATTCTCTACCTGACCACCTGTGTCGGTTTGGGGTACGATTTCGTGTTACCTGATGCTTAGAGGCTTTTCCTGGAAGCAGGGCATTTGTTACTTCAGCACCGTAGTGCCTCGTCATCACACCTCAGCGTTAACAAGACTCCGGATTTACCTGGAATCTCCGCCTACATGCTTAAACCGGGACAACCGTCGCCCGGCTAACATAGCCTTCTCCGTCCCCCCTTCGCAGTAACACCAAGTACAGGAATATTAACCTGTTTCCCATCGACTACGCCTTTCGGCCTCGCCTTAGGGGTCGACTCACCCTGCCCCGATTAACGTTGGACAGGAACCCTTGGTCTTCCGGCGTGCGGGTTTTTCACCCGCATTATCGTTACTTATGTCAGCATTCGCACTTCTGATACCTCCAGCATGCCTCACAGCACACCTTCAACGGCTTACAGAACGCTCCCCTACCCAACAACACATAGTGTCGCTGCCGCAGCTTCGGTGCATGGTTTAGCCCCGTTACATCTTCCGCGCAGGCCGACTCGACCAGTGAGCTATTACGCTTTCTTTAAATGATGGCTGCTTCTAAGCCAACATCCTGGCTGTCTGTGCCTTCCCACATCGTTTCCCACTTAACCATGACTTTGGGACCTTAGCTGGCGGTCTGGGTTGTTTCCCTCTTCACGACGGACGTTAGCACCCGCCGTGTGTCTCCCGTGATAACATTCTTCGGTATTCGCAGTTTGCATCGGGTTGGTAAGTCGGGATGACCCCCTAGCCGAAACAGTGCTCTACCCCCGAAGATGAATTCACGAGGCGCTACCTAAATAGCTTTCGGGGAGAACCAGCTATCTCCCGGTTTGATTGGCCTTTCACCCCCAGCCACAAGTCATCCGCTAATTTTTCAACATTAGTCGGTTCGGTCCTCCAGTTAGTGTTACCCAACCTTCAACCTGCCCATGGCTAGATCACCGGGTTTCGGGTCTATACCCTGCAACTTAACGCCCAGTTAAGACTCGGTTTCCCTTCGGCTCCCCTATTCGGTTAACCTTGCTACAGAATATAAGTCGCTGACCCATTATACAAAAGGTACGCAGTCACCCCATAAAGAGGCTCCCACTGCTTGTACGTACACGGTTTCAGGTTCTTTTTCACTCCCCTCGCCGGGGTTCTTTTCGCCTTTCCCTCACGGTACTGGTTCACTATCGGTCAGTCAGGAGTATTTAGCCTTGGAGGATGGTCCCCCCATATTCAGACAGGATACCACGTGTCCCGCCCTACTCTTCGAGTTCACAACACATGCACTTTTGTGTACGGGACTATCACCCTGTACCGTCGGACTTTCCAGACCGTTCCACTACCACACATGCTGATTCAGACTCTGGGCTGCTCCCCGTTCGCTCGCCGCTACTGGGGGAATCTCGGTTGATTTCTTTTCCTCGGGGTACTTAGATGTTTCAGTTCCCCCGGTTCGCTTCATTACGCTATGTATTCACGTAATGATAGTGTGACGAATCACACTGGGTTTCCCCATTCGGAAATCGCCGGTTATAACGGTTCATATCACCTTACCGACGCTTATCGCAGATTAGCACGTCCTTCATCGCCTCTGACTGCCAGGGCATCCACCGTGTACGCTTAGTCGCTTAACCTCACAACCCGAAGATGTTTCGTAAAACACTTCAGTGTTGCGAAAATTTGAGAGACTCGAACACACCGCTTTTCATTTCTTGTTTACGGAGAAATGAAACAGTGTGTCGTTTCAATTTTCAGCTTGATCCAGATTTTTAAAGAGCAAAACTTCGCAGTGAACCTTTTCAGGTACACTCTGAAGTTTTCTTGTTTTTTTGCAGTAAGGGATGGTGGAGCTATGCGGGATCGAACCGCAGACCTCCTGCGTGCAAGGCAGGCGCTCTCCCAGCTGAGCTATAACCCCATCGTAAATGCTAATCTCTGTACCCTAATTCGTTTCCGGGCAAGGCGCGGTGGTGCGAAGCATACTGAAGTATGCGAGCATCGCCGTAACACAGCACGGAGGCGAATTTGGTAGGCCTGAGTGGACTTGAACCACCGACCTCACCCTTATCAGGGGTGCGCTCTAACCACCTGAGCTACAAGCCTGCAGAGATTTTCTTACTGCTAATTTTCATCAGACAATCTGTGTGAGCACTACAAAGAACGTTTCTTTAAGGTAAGGAGGTGATCCAACCGCAGGTTCCCCTACGGTTACCTTGTTACGACTTCACCCCAGTCATGAATCACAAAGTGGTAAGCGCCCTCCCGAAGGTTAAGCTACCTACTTCTTTTGCAACCCACTCCCATGGTGTGACGGGCGGTGTGTACAAGGCCCGGGAACGTATTCACCGTGGCATTCTGATCCACGATTACTAGCGATTCCGACTTCATGGAGTCGAGTTGCAGACTCCAATCCGGACTACGACATACTTTATGAGGTCCGCTTGCTCTCGCGAGGTCGCTTCTCTTTGTATATGCCATTGTAGCACGTGTGTAGCCCTACTCGTAAGGGCCATGATGACTTGACGTCATCCCCACCTTCCTCCAGTTTATCACTGGCAGTCTCCTTTGAGTTCCCGGCCGAACCGCTGGCAACAAAGGATAAGGGTTGCGCTCGTTGCGGGACTTAACCCAACATTTCACAACACGAGCTGACGACAGCCATGCAGCACCTGTCTCAGAGTTCCCGAAGGCACCAAAGCATCTCTGCTAAGTTCTCTGGATGTCAAGAGTAGGTAAGGTTCTTCGCGTTGCATCGAATTAAACCACATGCTCCACCGCTTGTGCGGGCCCCCGTCAATTCATTTGAGTTTTAACCTTGCGGCCGTACTCCCCAGGCGGTCGACTTAACGCGTTAGCTCCGGAAGCCACGCCTCAAGGGCACAACCTCCAAGTCGACATCGTTTACGGCGTGGACTACCAGGGTATCTAATCCTGTTTGCTCCCCACGCTTTCGCACCTGAGCGTCAGTCTTTGTCCAGGGGGCCGCCTTCGCCACCGGTATTCCTCCAGATCTCTACGCATTTCACCGCTACACCTGGAATTCTACCCCCCTCTACAAGACTCTAGCCTGCCAGTTTCGGATGCAGTTCCCAGGTTGAGCCCGGGGATTTCACATCCGACTTGACAGACCGCCTGCGTGCGCTTTACGCCCAGTAATTCCGATTAACGCTTGCACCCTCCGTATTACCGCGGCTGCTGGCACGGAGTTAGCCGGTGCTTCTTCTGCGAGTAACGTCAATTGCTGCGGTTATTAACCACAACACCTTCCTCCTCGCTGAAAGTACTTTACAACCCGAAGGCCTTCTTCATACACGCGGCATGGCTGCATCAGGCTTGCGCCCATTGTGCAATATTCCCCACTGCTGCCTCCCGTAGGAGTCTGGACCGTGTCTCAGTTCCAGTGTGGCTGGTCATCCTCTCAGACCAGCTAGGGATCGTCGCCTAGGTGAGCCGTTACCCCACCTACTAGCTAATCCCATCTGGGCACATCCGATGGCAAGAGGCCCGAAGGTCCCCCTCTTTGGTCTTGCGACGTTATGCGGTATTAGCTACCGTTTCCAGTAGTTATCCCCCTCCATCGGGCAGTTTCCCAGACATTACTCACCCGTCCGCCACTCGTCACCCAAGGAGCAAGCTCCTCTGTGCTACCGTTCGACTTGCATGTGTTAGGCCTGCCGCCAGCGTTCAATCTGAGCCATGATCAAACTCTTCAATTTAAGTTTGATGCTCGTGAATTAAACTTCGTAATGAATTACGTGTTCACTCAGAGACTTGGTATTCATTTTTCGTCTTGCGACGTTAAGAATCCGTATCTTCGAGTGCCCACACAGATTGTCTGATAAATTGTTAAAGAGCAGTGCCGCTTCGCTTTTTCTCAGCGGCGCGGGGTGTGCATATTACGCCATCCCGCTGGAGAGTCAAGCGTTTATTTTCGCTTTTCTCCGCTGACCCGGCGGTTTGTAATCCGTTGTTCCGTGTCAGTGGAGGCGCATTATAGGGAGTTATTTCAGGCTGACAAGGGGAAATTTAAAATAATCTTCCGAGTGCGTATTTTTTATTCTTTGTGCTTATTTTGACAACGTTTTGTGGGTTAATTGGGCGATTTCCCGCGCGAAATCCGCGACCTGTTCCCAATCGGTATACACCACTTCTTTATTGGTATCTGTTTCACCGCCTGACATCTTCATTATCAGTTGGATCATAACGCGGTCATACCAGCGATAGCGTGGATACAGCAAAGCGCCAGCAATAACCGCACTGCGATCAGGCCGCCACGGCGAACTCATCAGGAACTTACGCGCATAGCTGTTAGTTTGCGGCGTGCGTTTCTCCGGTTTACGGGCAACCAGGTTTACGGAGTAGAAGGCACTCGGCATCGCGTTCAGCCGTGTGGCATGCTTTTTCACAAACTCCTGAAAAGCTGCATGGTAATGACCATAGCGAATCGAGGCGCCAATCACCACGCTGTCATAATTTTGCCAGTCAGGCTCCGCGGTACGATGCAAATTAACGACATCCGCCCAAACGCCCAGCTCTTTGAGTTCAGAAGCCAGATACTCGGCGATTTCACGCGTTTGTCCGTCCCGGGAAGAAAAAAGAATCAGTGTTTTCACGTGTTACTCCATTATTCACGCCAGAAGGTAGGGGTAAAGAGTACCAGCAGGGTAAAGACCTCCAGACGACCAAACAGCATATTGGCAATCAGGATCCACTTCGCCACGGGGTTCATACTGGCAAAGTTGTCGGCAACAACCCCCAGCCCTGGCCCCAGGTTATTCAGCGTCGCCACAACAGAGGCAAACGCGGAGAAGTCATCAACACCGGTCGCAATAATCGCCAGCATACTGATAATAAAGACCAGCGCATAGGCAGAGAAGAATCCCCACACAGCTTCAAGGATTCGCTCCGGCAAAGCACGGTTACCCAGCTTGATACTGTAAACCGCATTCGGGTGGACCAGTCGTTTCAATTCGCGGTTACCCTGCTTAAACAGCAACAGGATACGAATCACCTTCAAGCCACCGCCCGTCGACCCGGCACAGCCGCCAATAAAAGCAGAACATAGCAACAGCACCGGCAGGAACAGCGGCCAGCGGGCAATACTGTCCGTAGTAAATCCGGCGGTCGTCGCCATCGATACCACCTGAAAAAAAGCCTGGTTGATGGTCGTGAGTGCCGAACCGTAGGTATTGTGTATCCACAGCACCAGCGTACAGACAGCCACCAGCGTCAGCTGCACCCCAATGAACATGCGGAATTCTGGATCGCGCCAGTAGACCTTCAGGCTGCGACCGCTGAGTAAAGAGAAGTGCAGACCATAGTTACAACCAGAGATCAGCAAGAAGATAGCAATAATGGTGTTAATCGTGGGACTGTCGAAATACCCCACGCTGGCATCGTGTGTGGAAAAGCCGCCGATGGCTATCGTAGCAAAGCTGTGCCCAATAGCGTCAAACGCGGGCATCCCGGCAAACCATAGCGCCAGCGCACACGCCACCGTCAGTAATACATAGATAAGCCACAGCGTTTTCGCCGTTTCGGCAATACGCGGACGCATTTTGTTATCTTTCAGCGGGCCCGGCATTTCTGCCCGGTAGAGCTGCATCCCACCGACGCCAAGAATAGGCAGAATAGCCACCGCCAGCACGATGATCCCCATCCCGCCGAACCATTGCAGCATCTGTCGATAAAAGAGGATAGCGTGTGGCAATGAATCCAGCCCCACCAGCGTTGTCGCCCCCGTGGTGGTTAATCCGGAGAAGGATTCAAAAAAAGCGTCGGTTATCGTGAGGTTAGGGCTTTCCGCAAAGATGAACGGTAGCGCACCCACGCTACCCAGCACGGTCCAGAACAAAACGACAATCAGAAACCCTTCGCGCGATTTCAGCTCGCCCTTCTCTTTACGGTTTGGCCACCACAGCATGGAGCCGATCGCCAGAGCAACGAAGAAAGTTTGAGTAAACGCACGCCCTGCCCCATCGCGGTAGATGAGCGCTACCAGTCCGGGGATAATCATTGTCCCCGAGAATAAGATGACCAGTAGTCCAACGATTCGGGTGATGGCGCGAAAATGCATCTCTGCCGCTTCCTTAGTTCTTTAAAATGAGGTGGGGATTATTCTTCAATCGCTAACAATTGCAATGAACCACGACTAAAATCCGCCAGTTTTGCCGAAAATTCATCCATTTTGGCATAAGGAAGCGCCACCCTGAGCCGAACAAAAGCCTGGTAATCACTGGCAACAACTTTACCGTCAAACTGCCCCAGCAAAGCTTCAATGCCTGCCAGCTGACCGTACTCACACTGCAAAGTATATTCGGTTAATGGCGTCTTGCGCTGCGTCGTTAACTGACGCAACGCCTGATTCACGCCGCCACCGTAGGCTTTCACTAGCCCACCCGTACCCAGAAGGATACCGCCGTAGTAGCGCACCACCACCGCGGTAATCTCACCGATGCCACTCCCCATCAGCTGCGCGAGCATCGGTTTGCCTGCCGTACCAGCCGGTTCGCCATCGTCTGAAAATCCCAGCTGCTGCGAGTCATTGGGCGCGCCCGCCACCCACGCCACACAATGGTGGCGGGCGTCCGGGTGTTCCATTTTGACTGACTCAACAAACGCTTTCGCCGCTTCTACGCCGTCCGTATGGGCGAGCAGCGTAATGAAGCGGCTTTTTTTGATCTCTTCAACGACGCTTACCGGCGCCGCAGGGATTAACCAACTGTCCATTACGCCAGTTTTAAATCCCGTGTCATGTTTTCGATATTGTTCTCGTGGACCACCACGTTATCTTCAATACGAATACCGCCGAACGGTTTCAGGGCTTCAATTTTCTGCCAGTTGAAGTGTTTACTGAACTGCCCTTCACGCCACGGCGCCAGCAGCGATTCAATGAAGTAGATGCCCGGTTCGATGGTCAGGACCATGCCCGGTTGCAGAACGCGGGTGCAACGCAGGTAAGGATACTTCGACGGCGCGGCCAGATGCGTACCGCTGTCATCTTGCATAAAACCAGCGACATCGTGTACCTGCAGGCCCAGCGGGTGACCAATGCCATGCGGCATAAACGGCCCGGTAAGATCGTTTTCCACCATCGCCTCTTCACTCATATCGGTGATGATTTGATGCTTACGCAGCAGCTTCGCGATGCGCTGATGGAACTGAATGTGATAATCCACGTAGCTGGTGCCCGCTTTCATAGTGGCAATCAGCGCCAGTTGCTCGTCATTCACATCCTTCACCAGATGCGCATAGTCGTTGTCGCTTTTCGCCGACCACGTACGCGTCAGGTCTGCTGCATAGCCGTTGTATTCCGCACCGGCGTCCAGCAGGAAACTGCGGATTTCAGACGGAGCCTGATGATCCAGCCTGGTGTAATGCAGAACCGAAGCATGCTCGTTAAGCGCCACGATGTTGCTGTACGGCACGTCGGTGTCGCGATGACCGGTAGCAGTCAGGTAAGCGAGGTTGATGTCAAACTCGCTCATCCCGGAACGGAACGCTTCTTCCGCGGCACGGTGTCCATTCACCGCCATTTTCTGTGCTTCGCGCATACAGGCCAGTTCGTAATCTGTTTTGTAAGCACGATAATAATGCAGGTAGTCAATAACCCCTTTCGGGTTGATATTGCTGGCCGCGATATCCAGTTGCAGCGCGCGTTCCGGAACCGGACCGATGTAACCGATATTGCCGCGAGCAGCAGGCAGTTGGCTACCGATACCATCAGCTTTTGGCAGCGCGATGATCTCAATTTCTTCCGTCCAGAAGGAGGTCGGCAGCGGCTCAACGTTGTGCCAGTAATCAACCGGCAGGTAGAACCACAATTTCGGCTTATTCACGCCATCCACCAGCAACCAGCAGTTAGGAACCTGCGTTACAGGCACCCAGGCTTTGAATTGCGGATTGACCTTAAACGGGTAGGGATGATCGTCGAGAAAGACGTTAACAAGTTCTCCTGAGTGAATAAGTAACGCATCCAGCTTGAAGCGCTCCAGCGCGTCGCGCGTCCGTTCTTGTAGGGTAACGATATGATTTTTATAGAGTGCGGCCAGTGATTCCATTTTCTATCCTTCTGTTTTTTTGACCTCAAGTGTCCGCATCTTAGCACATCGTTTTGTGAGTGCGTGATTTCTGCCGAGCGTGATCAAATCGTCATTTCTTTAATCATTCATTTGCATTTTATTAACATAAAACACACACTTCGATTCATCTGGTATGACCAGATCACCTTGCGGATTCAGGAGACTGACATGCTTTACAAAGGCGACACCCTGTACCTCGACTGGCTGGAAGATGGCATCGCCGAACTGGTGTTCGATGCCCCA
The DNA here is from genome assembly GCF_013781945.1 of Citrobacter sp. RHBSTW-01044. Classification (NCBI taxonomy): domain Bacteria; kingdom Pseudomonadati; phylum Pseudomonadota; class Gammaproteobacteria; order Enterobacterales; family Enterobacteriaceae; genus Citrobacter; species Citrobacter sp. RHBSTW-01044. Next base: position 4,813,511 of record NZ_CP056180.1, read on the forward strand.
GGTTCAGTCAATAAACTCGACACGGCCACCGTTGCCAGCCTGGGCCATGCGCTTGACGTGCTGGAAAAACAACCGAATTTAAAAGGGCTGCTGCTGCGTTCTAACAAAGCAGCCTTTATTGTTGGTGCCGACATCACCGAATTCCTTTCACTGTTCCTCGTGCCTGAAGAGCAACTGAGCCAGTGGCTGCATTTTGCCAACAGCGTCTTTAATCGCCTGGAAGATCTGCCTGTTCCGACTCTCTCAGCAGTTAACGGCTATGCGCTGGGCGGCGGCTGCGAGTGTGTCCTGGCGACCGATTATCGTCTGGCTACGCCGGACCTGCGCATCGGCCTGCCGGAAACCAAGCTGGGCATTATGCCAGGCTTTGGCGGCTCCGTGCGTATGCCACGTATGCTGGGTGCGGACAGCGCGCTGGAAATTATTGCTGCGGGTAAAGATGTGGGTGCTGAGCAGGCGCTAAAAATCGGTCTGGTCGATGGCGTAGTGAAGCAAGACAAACTGCTTGATGGCGCGATCGCGGTATTACGTCAGGCGATTAACGGCGACCTCGACTGGAAAGCCAAACGTCAGCCGAAGCTGGAGCCGTTGAAACTCAGCAAAATTGAAGCAGCAATGAGCTTTACCATCGCCAAAGGTATGGTGGCGCAGACGGCAGGTAAGCATTATCCCGCACCGATTACCGCGGTAAAAACCATTGAAGCAGCGGCCCGTTTTGGTCGTGAAGAAGCGCTGAATCTGGAAAATAAAAGCTTTGTTCCACTCGCGCACACCAATGAAGCCCGCGCACTGGTTGGAATTTTCCTTAACGATCAGTTCGTGAAAGCCAAAGCCAAAAAGCTCACCAAAAATGTTGAAGCGCCAAAGCAAGCGGCAGTGCTGGGCGCAGGCATTATGGGCGGCGGCATCGCTTACCAGTCGGCCTGGAAAGGCGTGCCGGTTGTCATGAAAGATATCAACGACAAATCATTAACGCTGGGTATGACCGAAGCGGCCAAGCTACTGAACAAACAGCTGGAGCGCGGCAAAATTGACGGTCTGAAAATGGCGGGCGTTATTTCCACCATTCATCCCACCCTCGACTATAGCGGTTTCGAACGCGTGGACGTGGTAGTTGAAGCGGTCGTAGAAAACCCAAAAGTGAAAAAAGCGGTACTGGCGGAAACCGAAGATCAGGTTCGCCCGGACACTGTACTGGCTTCGAATACTTCCACCATCCCAATCAACGAACTGGCCAGCGCGCTTAAGCGTCCGGAAAACTTCTGTGGGATGCACTTCTTTAACCCAGTGCACCGTATGCCGCTGGTTGAGATCATTCGCGGCGAGAAAAGCTCGGATGAAACCATCGCTAAGGTTGTCGCCTGGGCAAGCCAGATGGGCAAAACGCCGATTGTGGTTAATGACTGCCCTGGTTTCTTCGTTAACCGCGTGCTGTTCCCCTATTTTGCCGGTTTCAGTCAGCTGCTGCGCGACGGGGCGGATTTCCGCAAAGTCGACAAAGTGATGGAAAAACAGTTTGGTTGGCCGATGGGCCCGGCTTATCTGCTGGACGTGGTAGGTATTGATACCGCGCACCACGCGCAGGCGGTGATGTCCGCAGGCTTCCCTCAGCGTATGCAGAAAGATTATCGCGATGCGATAGATGCCCTGTTTGATGCTAACCGTTTCGGGCAGAAAAACGGTCTCGGATTCTGGCGTTATAAAGAAGACAACAAGGGCAAGCCGAAGAAAGAAGAAGATGCCACCGTTGACGATCTGCTGGCAGAGGTCAGCCAGCCGAAACGCGACTTCAGCGATGAAGAGATTATCGCCCGCATGATGATCCCTATGGTCAACGAAGTAGTGCGTTGCCTGGAAGAAGGCATTATCGCCAGCCCGGCAGAAGCCGATATGGCGCTGGTATACGGTCTGGGCTTCCCTCCGTTCCATGGCGGTGCGTTCCGCTGGCTGGATACGCTCGGCAGCGCGAAGTATCTCGATATGGCTCAGCAGTATCAGCACCTTGGTCCGCTGTATGAAGTTCCGGCCGGTCTGCGTGATAAAGCGCGCCATAACGAACCGTATTATCCCCAGGTTGAGCCAGCCCGCCCGGTTGGCTGCCTGAAAACGGCTTAAGGAGTCACAATGGAACAGGTTGTAATTGTTGATGCGATCCGTACCCCGATGGGCCGTTCGAAAGGGGGCGCGTTTCGGAACGTGCGGGCAGAAGATCTCTCTGCACATTTAATGCGTAGCCTGCTGGCGCGTAATCCGGCGCTGGAGCCAACCGCGCTTGATGACATTTACTGGGGCTGTGTGCAACAAACGCTGGAGCAGGGTTTCAATATCGCCCGTAATGCCGCGCTGTTGGCGGAAGTTCCGCACTCCGTTCCGGCCGTCACGGTCAATCGCCTGTGCGGTTCGTCCATGCAGGCACTGCACGATGCGGCACGCATGATCATGACTGGTGATGCTCAGGCGTGCCTGATTGGCGGCGTTGAGCATATGGGCCATGTGCCAATGAGCCACGGCGTTGATTTCCACCCGGGTATGAGCCGCAACGTGGCGAAAGCCGCAGGGATGATGGGCCTGACCGCGGAAATGCTCTCCCGCATGCACGGCATCAGCCGTGAAATGCAGGACGCTTTCGCCGCACGTTCACACGCTCGCGCCTGGGCTGCAACACAGTCTGGCGCTTTTAAAAACGAAATCATCCCGACCGGCGGTCATGATGCCGACGGCGTGCTGAAGCAGTTTAACTACGATGAGGTTATCCGTCCGGAAACGACCGTTGAAGCGCTCTCCACCCTGCGCCCGGCGTTCGATCCGGTGAACGGAACGGTGACTGCCGGTACCTCTTCTGCGCTCTCCGACGGCGCAGCGGCGATGCTGGTAATGAGCGAAAGCCGCGCCCGTCAACTGGGTCTGACGCCGCGTGCCCGTATTCGTTCGATGGCTGTTGTCGGCTGCGATCCGTCAATCATGGGTTACGGCCCGGTTCCGGCCTCAAAGCTGGCGCTGAAAAAAGCGGGACTCTCCACCAGCGACATCGGCTTGTTTGAGATGAACGAAGCCTTTGCCGCTCAGATCCTGCCGTGTATTAAAGATCTGGGGCTAATGGAGCAGATCGATGAGAAGATCAACCTCAACGGCGGGGCGATCGCCTTGGGTCACCCGCTGGGCTGTTCTGGGGCGCGTATCAGCACCACCCTACTCAACCTGATGGAACGCAAAGACGTGCAGTTTGGTCTGGCGACGATGTGTATCGGGTTAGGTCAGGGTATCGCAACGGTATTTGAGCGAGTTTAATCAAAGCATGCCGGGGGCGCTTCGCTTGCCCGGCCTACGAAATGTTATCTCAAAGCCATTGGTGCCAGAACAAGGCGGCAAGCGAATGAATCCCGATGAGCTTACGTATAGTAAGTGATTCGGGTGAATGAGCGAAGCCAACAAAGTTATGGTGCCAATGGCGAAGAGAGAAAGTTTAGTTGCCGTTCTTCCCGCCTGTCAGGGGCGGGTTTTTTATTTCCCTGAACTACCACGCACCACTAACTGCACCGGCAGCAGCAGATTCTCTTCCTGATTTTCTTCCAGCAGTAAACGCAGCGCTTCACGCCCCAGCTGTTTTTTATCAACCGCAATGGTAGTCAGCGGCGGATGTGACCAGGCCGCAGCATCGATATCATCAAACCCCACCAGCGCAAGATCTTCCGGGATACGTATACCCTGCTGCGCACACACCTGCTGAACAACCATCGCTGCCGCGTCGTTATAGGCAAAAATGGCATCGGGCGACTCTGGCAGTCTGAGTAGCTCATTAACCGCATCCACCAGAGATTGCTCGGTATCCAGCAGCGGCGGCGCAACGACATCGTACTCTGGCGGCATTAGCAAACGGGCTTCATACAATGCCTGACGGTAGCCCTTTTCACGCTGACGGATGCTGTAGTGCGCGAGCGTACTGGCAAGAAAAGCAATGCGGCTGCGGCCTTGTGCAATCAGATGTTGCGTAGCCAGATAGCCGCCCAGAGTATTGTCAGGATTCACGCAAGGCAGTCCTGGCGCCCAGAGATCCACCAGCACCAGCGGCAATTTCATCTGTTGTAGCAGCCCAAGCAACTCAGGTTCAAAAAATCCCGCGCAGATCAGCGCATCAGGCTGGTGCAGCATTACCTGCTCACTCACTGCATCGCCTGGACCTATAGAGAGAAAGCTCAGCGCAACCCCCTTTTCGCGACACAGATCTTCTATCCCCAGCAGCAGTTGAGAGTAAAACGGTAAAGCTCGGCTGATATTGTGCTGGCGATGCAGTAAAAACAGGACACGTTTGATTTTGTCTGCGCGCAGGCGAGAAAAATCATAACCCTGTTGCTGCGCCACTGAAATAATGCGCTGTCGGGTCTCTTCCCGCAGCCCCGGTTGCCCTTTTAGCGCGCGGGAAACAGCGCCAACCGAGACGCCACAAGCGTCGGCAATGTCTCTGATACGTACAGGTTTCGTCATTTCAGTCTCATGGATTTACTGTGGCTTGTTGTGCCCCCAGCCAGGCTGCGCCGCGTACGCCGCTGCTGTCGCCGTGGCGGGCCTGAACGATCGGTGTGCGGCACTGTTTACCAAACACGTACTGCGCCACTCGCGCCTGTAAACCTGAGTACAGTAAATCGATATTGGATACCCCGCCCCCCAGCACGATAACATCGGGATCGAGCATATTCACCACACTCGCCAGCGCGCGAGCCAGTTGATCGCAATAGCGTTCCCACAACAAACAGGCGTCTGCATCACCCGATGCTACCCGTTGCATAATTTGTGGCACCCCCATATGTTGCGCGGTGTGATTCATATACTGACGCTCCAGGCCACTACCGGAAATAAAGCTCTCAATACAGTTCAACTGTCCGCAATAGCATGTCACTTCAGCCCCGTCCCGAGATCCGTGGTAGCGCGGCAAGGCATTATGCCCCCACTCTCCGGCACAGGCGTTAGGGCCGGAGATCAACCGGTTCTCGATGCACAGACCACCGCCGCATCCGGTACCGAGGATCACACCAAATACCACGCTATGCCCACGCCCACTACCGTCCATCGCTTCTGACAGGGTAAAGCAGTTGGCATCATTGGTAACGGGCACTGGCATTCCTAATGCACGCTCGAGATCTTGCGCAAAGGCCTGCTGATTCAGCACCAGAATGTTGGAATTCTTAATCAAACCTTCGCTATCCACCGCACCTGGCACCCCGACGCCAACCGATAAAGGCTTATTAATGGCCTGCATAGCCCTGGCTATCATCTCCGTCACGGCCTGGAAAAAATCACCGTAACGCTGCTTTGGTGTCGCACATCGTTCTCGGTAAACAATTTCACCCGCGTTATCAATCACCACCGCTTCGATTTTAGTCCCGCCGATATCCAGTCCGAGCCTCATGGTTTTTCCTCATTTGCATCTCACAATGTGATGCGGTTTAGCTTGCCTATTTTGTTTACTAAACACATGGAGAGCTGTCACAAAAACTCAATTTATGTTTGAGTGACGGACATATTATGTTTACTAAAAAATAATTATGATGAGAAAGAGAGGCAATGACGCCGGGCCTGCGCCCTGCTAGTTGGAAGACAGATGATTGATGGATGCGCCGGAAGGGCTCCGGCGCACAGCGCTTAAATGAACGCGAAAGCGTCGCCAAACAGGCGATCTTCACGCGCACTGCGTTCATTACAGAACAGATCGCGCGCGATTTTGGCCATTTCAAAACGACCGGCAATGTAGATATCGTGCTCCGCCAGGGTACCGTAATCCTGCAATACCGCCGTTAACACGGTTCCCGTACGACCACGCCAGCCGTCTTCTGGCTGTTCCACCACTGGCTCAACGCGCAGATTCGGGTGATTAACAGACAACGCTTCCAGTTCGGAGAGATCATAGAGATGCTTCTCTTCACGCCCACCCCAGTAAATGGTGATATCGCGGTTTGGATTACGTGCCAGCGCAGTAAGCAGAATGGAACGCACGTAAGAGAACCCTGTACCACCGGCAATCAGGATCAGCGGGCGCTCGTCTTCATCACGCAGCCAGGCTTCGCCATGCGGAATGTCGACCTTGATTTCCCGGTCTTTCAGAATGCGGTCCATCACAGCCATGGCATAAAGATTTAGCTCAGAGGCGCCAACGTGCAGCTCAATGAATCCTTGCTCGTCCGGCGTGGATGCCATGGAGAACGGACGCTTATCCCTTTCGTCCATCACGACCATTAAATACTGGCCAGCACGAAAGGAAAACGCCGCGTCTGGCACTAAACGAACGCGATATACGGTATCAGTGATAGCTTCTACCGAGGTCACTTTACAGCTTAAGGTTGTCATGCGCTCTCTCTGTCGGATCAATAGGCAAAACGATCGCGCCTCAGGCGCTTTTGCCGTCATTAAAGATGGCCAGTTCATCCCAAATTGCGTCAATACGCGCAGTTACTTCAGGATCTTTTTTAATCGGGCGTCCCCATTCGCGTTGGGTTTCGCCCGGCCATTTATTTGTGGCATCCAGCCCCATTTTTGAACCCAGGCCGGAAACCGGCGAGGCAAAGTCCAGGTAATCAATTGGCGTATTCTCTACCAGTACCGTATCCCGAGCCGGGTCCATACGGGTAGTAATTGCCCAAATCACATCATTCCAGTCGCGTGCATTGACATCATCATCGCAGACAATAACAAATTTGGTGTACATAAACTGGCGTAAAAACGACCAAACACCCATCATGACGCGTTTGGCATGACCAGCGTACTGTTTTTTCATCGTCACCACGGCCAGACGATATGAACAGCCTTCCGGAGGCAGGTAAAAATCGACGATTTCCGGGAACTGCTTTTGCAGAATAGGAACGAAAACTTCGTTCAGCGCCACACCAAGCACCGCGGGCTCATCAGGCGGACGTCCGGTATAAGTAGAGTGATAAATCGCCTCTTCACGCTGGGTAATGTGCGTGACGGTAAAGACCGGAAAGCTATCTACTTCGTTGTAGTAGCCGGTATGATCGCCATACGGCCCTTCCGGGGCCAGCTCACCCGGTTCGATATACCCTTCCAGCACGATTTCAGCACTGGCGGGCACTTCCAGATCGTTGGAAATACATTTGACCACTTCGGTCTTGGTGCCACGTAACAGCCCGGCAAATGCGTACTCGGATAATGTATCAGGGACGGGCGTCACGGCCCCCAGAATGGTCGCAGGATCTGCCCCCAACGCCACCGAAACAGGGAAGCGTTCGCCAGGATGCGCCGCACACCACTCCTGGTAATCGAGCGCGCCGCCGCGGTGGGACAACCAGCGCATAATAAGCTTGTTTTTGCCAATCAGCTGCTGGCGATAAATGCCCAGATTCTGCCGCTCTTTATGCGGACCACGCGTTACGGTTAGCCCCCAGGTAATCAGCGGTGCGGCATCTTCCGGCCAACAGGTCATAATCGGAATACGGTTTAAATCGACGTCATCACCGGAGTAGATTTTTTGCTGACAAGGCGCACCGCGCAACCGCTTAGTCGGCATGTTCAGCACCTGCTTAAACTGCGGCAGCTTATCAAACAGATCGCGGAATCCTTTCGGTGGCTCCGGCTCTTTCAAAAACGCCAACAGTTTACCGACTTCCCGTAGTGCCGAGACATCTTCCTGCCCCATCCCCATCGCAACACGCTTCGGTGTGCCAAACAGGTTACACAGCACCGGCATTGAATAGCCTTTAGGATTCTCAAACAGTAACGCAGGCCCACCAGCACGCAGGGTGCGATCGGCAATTTCAGTAATTTCCAGGTGGGGATCCACCTCAAGCGAAATGCGTTTGAGCTCGCCCTGCTGTTCAAGCAGCGTCAGGAAGTCGCGTAAATCGTGATATTTCATGGCGTCCATTGTGGCCTCTTCGTAAGCGCTTCATTATACGGCGTTCATCATTGTGATGCTGTATTTTTGTTAAATTAGCGTGAACTCTGGCGATACATATAAGCCCTGGGAGTATATACCCGTTGGGTTTCAGCCTGCTTTGAGGCGGGTATAATTAACTTAACTCATGGCTTTTGCTATGCTAGCGCTCAGAACAAGCGAATAAGAGTTATTATGCAATCCTGGTATTTACTGTACTGCAAACGTGGGCAACTTCAGCGAGCCCAGGAACACCTGGAAAGACAGGCGGTGAACTGCCTGACGCCTATGATCACCCTGGAAAAAATGGTGCGTGGTAAACGTACCACAGTCAGTGAACCACTATTCCCTAATTACATGTTTGTCGAGTTCGACCCGGAAGTGATCCACACCACCACGATCAACGCCACGCGTGGTGTCAGCCATTTCGTTCGTTTTGGAGCGACGCCTGCGACCGTCCCATCCCCCGTAATTCACCAGCTTTCTATCTACAAGCCTGAAGGTATTGTTGACCCGCAAACCCCTCAGCCAGGGGACAGCGTGATTATTACTGAAGGGGCGTTTGAGGGACTGAAAGCGATCTTCACCGAACCGGATGGCGAAGCGCGTTCCATGCTGCTGCTTAACCTCTTGAATAAAGAGATTAAGCAGAGCGTTAAAAATACCGGTTTTCGAAAAATATAAGTCGTTTAGAAGGTCACTTCGAACAGCGTTCTGACGTTGGCATCAATGGTTGCTGACAGCCATTGAGGATCTTCCCCACGCCAGTGAGCAATTCGCTCAAGAATATGCGGCAGGTGCGCCGGTTCATTGCGACGTGACGTCGGTTTAGGCGTTAAGTCGCGGGGGAGCAGGTAAGGTGCATCGGTTTCTATCAGCAGTCTTTCCACCGGAATAAACGGCAGCAGCTCCCGCAGTTCCATCCCCCGGCGTTCATCACAGACCCACCCGGTGATACCGATATAAAGCCCTCGGTCCACGCAGTCCTGCATCTCCTGGCGCGAACCGGTGAAACAGTGCAGCACCGCGCCTGGGAGGCTGTCCAGCCACGGCTCCAGCAACGTCAGAAAACGCGCATGCGCATCCCGACAATGCATGAAAATCGGCATCTGCAGTTCAGCAGCAATGCGCAGTTGCGCTTCAAAAGCACGTTCCTGTTCCTGCGGCGTGGAGAAATTGCGATTGAAATCCAGACCGCACTCACCAATAGCGACTACCTTCGACTGGTTTGCCAGCGCGATGATCTCGTCTTCCGTTGAGGATTGCCATTGGCTGCTGTCATGCGGGTGCACGCCAGCCGTGGACCAGCACTGCGGATAATGCTGCGCCAGCTTTAACGCCTGCTGGCTTTCGTGAAGGCTTGTTCCGGTCAGAAGCATACCGTTTACGCCCGCAGCAAAGGCGCGCGCCACGACCTCATCCCGGTCTTTCGCAAATTGTGAACTGGTTAAATTAACGCCAATATCAAACATGCTTCCTCCCATATGACAACCGCCCTGACGGGCGGTTGAATTTATTCTTCAGTTTTCTCGGTGGCTTCGGCTTCTTTTGCTTCTTCAGCCTCGTTGTCCTCATCTCTCGTACGTCGCTTACCGACATAGAAACGAGAGAAGAAAACACCCACCTCGAACAGGCAGTACATCGGTATCGCCAACAACGTTTGCGAGAAGACATCTGGCGGAGTCAGTAGCATCCCGACGACAAAGGCACCCACCACAACATAAGGACGCTTTTTGCGTAAATCATCTGGCGTCGTAATGCCCATCCAGCATAGCAGCACGATGGCGACAGGCACCTCAAAAGAGACACCGAAAGCCATAAATAGCGCCATTACAAAGCTGAGATAGCTGGCAATGTCCGTTGATACCTGCACGCCTTGCGGAGCCGTGTTGGCCAGAAAACCAAACGCTAACGGGAAGACAACAAAATAGGCGAATGCCATGCCGATGTAGAACAACAACGAACTGGAGACCAGCAGCGGAACAACCAGACGGCGTTCATGTTTATACAACGCCGGCGCAATAAATGCCCACACCTGGTAGAGGATCACTGGCGCTGACAGGATCAGCGATACCATGAAGGTCAACTTGATTGGGGTAAAGAACGGCGAAGCCACATCGGTGGCGATCATCGTTGCACCCTGCGGCATCTGTTTAATCAACGGCGCCGCGACCATATGGTAAATGTCGTTGGCAAAGTAAACCAACGCCAAAAAGATCACGATTACCGCAATGATGCAGTTCAGGAGTCGCTTACGCAGCTCAATAAGATGCGTGATGAGCGGTTGGGTATCTTCTACAGCCATGTTTACGGTTTATCACTCGACGAGGGGGAGGATTCGACAACAGGTGCGACAGCTTTCTTTTCTGCATCCATTAACGTAGCGGAAGTGTTTTCCGTTGGCTCTGGCGTTTTAGCACCCGTGGATTCCGGTTTTTGCTCCGGCGAACTGGCCTGGTTTTCAGCGGCAGCAGGGGTGACCCCTTCTCGCTGCGCTTCAGCTTCTTTCACCACCGGATTATGGATAGTGTGCGCTTCATCGCTCTCTTTCTCAGGATCGTGCACACTGTAAGAACGCTTCATCGACTCTGCCGCTTCACGCAGCTCATCCATTGAGGCTTTCAACTCCGGGGTCAGATTTGTCAGGCTCGCTTTCTCTACTTTCTTCAGGCTGTCCTGAAACTCCTGAAGCTTAAGCTCCTGGGTCAGTTCATTCTGAACAGTAGTTGCCAGGGAACGCAAAGCACGAACCCAGCCAGCAACCGTTTTTACCGCTACAGGTAAACGTTGCGGCCCCAGGACGATGAGGCCGATCACGAACACCAATAACAGTTCGCTAAAACCGATATCAAACACGGATTATACCTGCTCTTTATCTTGGCTTTTGGCGTCTTCTTTTTTCACTTCGCCCTGCTTATCGGTAATGGATTTAGCAGTAAAATCAGCGTCCTGGCTGGTTTTATCTTGCTTTGGCTCATCATCACCCATTGCTTTTTTGAAGCCTTTAATCGACGCGCCAAGATCGGAACCGATGGAGCCGAGTTTCTTGGTGCCAAATAGCAGTACAACGATGACGGCAATGATCAACAACTGCCAAATACTGATACCACCCATACATGTTCCTCTGTCATAGATGATGAATTAATAAGGCCGTAGTATACGTTACACGACCTGCCTAGGGCGATGAAAAATTCAGCGCATTTTGCGCCAGCCGATCAACCAGGCTAAGACACCGCCGGCCATTAACCAGCCCGGCATAAGCCCCCACTCAGGACGGCTTACCAGCAGGAATGTTCCACTGAGCAACAATGTTGCACCAATGCCCAATAAATAACGGGATTGTCCCTGACGTACATGATTCGCGTGAAGCTCGCGGGCAATCTTATCAACACTGTGCTGTAAATATTTGCCCTGGCGCAAACTGTCATACACCAGTTCAGGTATTTCTGGCATTTTTTCGACCCAGAACGGTGCTTTTTCTTTAAATGCTCTAACAAGCGCCGGAATACCGACCTGATCTTTGATCCAGGATTCGAGGAAAGGCTTGGCCGTTTTCCACAAATCTAACTGCGGATAGAGCTGACGTCCGACACCTTCAACGTACAGCAGCGTCTTCTGTAGCAATACCAGTTGAGGCTGAACTTCCATATTGAATCGGCGCGCTGTGTTGAACAGATTTAACAGCACATGACCAAAGGAAATCTCCGCCAGCGGTTTTTCGAAAATCGGCTCGCACACGGTACGAATGGCAAATTCAAACTCTTCTACGTTAGTATCCGGCGGAACCCAGCCAGAATCCACATGCAGTTCAGCAACTTTGCGGTAGTCGCGGTTAAAAAACGCGATGAAGTTTTCAGCAAGATAACGCTTATCTTCTTTGTTTAAAGAACCCACAATCCCACAATCAATACCAATGTATTTCGGGTTTTCGGGATGCTCATAACTCACGAAAATGTTCCCAGGGTGCATATCCGCATGGAAAAAGCTGTCGCGGAATACCTGAGTAAAGAAGACCTGAACACCGCGTTCAGCCAGCAGCTTCATATTGGTGCCGTTCTTCTCAAGCGAGGTGACATCTGAAACGGGAATACCGTAAATGCGCTCCATCACCATCATGTTCTGACTGCAATAGTCAGAGTACACTTCCGGGATGTACAGCATTGGGCTGTCTTCAAAATTACGTCGCAGCTGAATCGCGTTCGCCGACTCGCGCAGCAGATTCAGCTCATCAATCAACGTTTTTTCATATTCACGGACCACTTCTGTCGGTCGCAGGCGGCGGCCGTCTGGCATCAGGCGAGGTACCCAGCGAGCAAGGCGGTAGATCAGTTTCAAATCCGCTTTAATTACCGGCAGTATGTCCGGGCGGATAACTTTGATCACCACCTCTTTCCCATTCGATTTCAGTCGCGCGGTGTGAACCTGAGCAATAGACGCGGATGCCAGCGGTGTGATCTCAAAATCATCAAACCATTCCTCGACGGGCAGCCCACCCATCGCCTCTTCGATTTGTTCTTTCGCTCTTTGCCCATCGAATGGGGCTACCCGATCCTGCAATAACGCTAGCTGATCGGCGATGTGTGGCGGGAAAAGATCACGGCGGGTAGAGAGCATTTGCCCGAACTTAATCCACACCGGGCCGAGCTCCTGTAAAGCCAGTCTCAGCCGTTCTCCCAGCGGTTTGTCTTTATGTCGGTTGGGCATCCAGAACAGCGTGTAACGCCACAACCGGAGCGGCAGCGTGATACGCATTTTGGGGATGAGTTCATCAAGACCGTAGCTTAAAAAAGTGCGAATGATGAAATAAAGGCGCCGTACTTCACCTGGCGTCATTTGGCCTCCAGTTTTTCCAGCCGTTTGGCCAGAGATTCGACCGCACGCTCAACGGCTGCCGTTTCTTCTGCAAACCATGCAACCTCAAGCGGACCAGGAGCCATACGCCACTCTTCGGTGATCGCTTCGGCAACATAGCGCTGCTGGCGTTGAATGTTTTGGCACAGGAACTTCGCTCCACCACGCAAAACTTTGCTGACCCCTTCAGCGACGATATCGCCGGTATAGGGTGCTAACAGTTCTGCGGGATCAAACTCCGCCAGATCGGCCAACGCGACAAAATTCTGTACCACCTGGATATCGCCCTGAACCTCCAGCTCACCACTGCGGATAAGCGTGGTGAGTTGCTGCCGGTCGCGTAATTTCGGTAACACGCTGGCATGTGTGATTACGGTGCAATCGGCTTCGCCTTCCCATGCCCCCAGCACATCGACCTGGCGCTCACTAAACACCAGCACTAACGGTGTTGAAAATCCTTTTAGCTCAACACGCAGCACTTTGCCCTGTAAACGCGTTCTGGCTGACTTGAGCGCAGGAGAACGATACAGAAAGGTGTTAAGCAAATTTTCAACGCCGGCGGTCACTAAGGGTTTTAAAGGCATCCCCAATCTCCTGTCAGAACTTGTAACCACGATGCAGCGCCACGACACCTGCCGTCAGGTTGTAGTAATCAACGCTTTCGAACCCGGCATCTTGCATCATTGCTTTTAAGGTGTCCTGATCGGGATGCATGCGGATGGACTCCGCCAAATAGCGATAACTGTCTGCATCGCTTGCCACCATAGAACCAATGCGCGGCAAAACGTGGAAAGAGTATGCGTCGTAGGCTTTGCTCAGCGGTTCGATAATCGGCTTGGAGAACTCCAGCACCAGTAGACGTCCGCCCGGCTTCAACACGCGATACATAGATCGTAATGCTTTATCTTTATCCGTTACGTTGCGCAGACCGAAAGAGATGGTGATGCAGTCAAACGTGTTGTCTGGGAAAGGTAATGCTTCCGCATTCGCCTGAACGTACTCAACGTTACCCACGACGCCGATATTACGCAGCTTTTCGCGACCCATTTTGAGCATTGAGTCGTTGATATCCGCCAGCACAACTTTGCCAGTTTCGCCTACCATGCGAGAGAATTTCGCCGTTAGATCGCCCGTACCGCCCGCCAAATCGAGAACGGTTTGCCCGCGACGCACGCCACTGCAGTCAATGGTGAAGCGCTTCCACAAACGATGAATGCCAAATGACATTAAGTCATTCATAACGTCATATTTAGACGCCACAGAATGAAAAACGTGGGCCACCATGTCAGCTTTCTGCTCTTTAGCGACGGTCTGAAAGCCAAAGTGCGTCGTTTCTTGTGAATTATCCACCATCTCAGTGCCTGCTCATCCAAAAAATGTTCAAGAAGTGTAACAGATTGGGCCAATTTGCCCTACCCTTCTGCCCGGTTCAACTACCCCAAACGGACTAGTTTGATTGCTGGTTTACTGCTTCATCATCAGGGTAAGGTTCATCCTGCTGCGTTTCAGGGACCGAACGCAAGCGGTACTCTTCATCCTGCGTAGTGGCTTGTTCAGCCAGTTCAGGATTAATCTCGCGCTTAATTTCCACGCCTAAACTGCGAAACGCTTCTGCCTGCGACAGGACGTTTCCACGACCTGAAGAGAGTTTTTTCATCGCCTGTCGGTAGTTATCCTGGGCTTTATCCAGGCTTTGGCCAATTGCCGACATATCATCCACAAACAACCGCATCTTGTCATAAAGTTTGCTGGCCCGATCGGCAATCTGTTGCGCATTACGACTCTGATGCTCGTAGCGCCACAAGTTGGCAATCGTGCGCAATGCCACCAACAACGTGGTAGGGCTAACCAGCATAATGTTATTTTTAAGTGCTTCGGTAATCAGTTCAGGCTGTCTATCGAGCGCCAGTAAAAAAGCAGGCTCAACGGGGATAAACATCAGCACATAGTCAAGTGTGCGTAGCCCAGGAAGCTGCTGATAGTCTTTGCGCCCCAGCAGACGGATATGGTTTCGTACCGAGGCGATGTGCTCCTGCAACGCGCTCTCGCGGGTGTATTCATCTTCAGCATTAAAATAGCGTTCATAGGCGACCAGCGTCATTTTCGCGTCGATCACCACATCTTTGCCCTGCGGTAACCGGACGATGACATCTGGCTGCATCCGCGAACGGGCATCGTTCTCAATGCTGACCTGGGTTTCGTATTCATAGCCTTCGCGCAGACCGGAAGCCTCAAGCACCCGCGTGAGTACGACCTCGCCCCAGTTGCCCTGCGTTTTGTTATCGCCTTTTAATGCCCGCGTCAGGTTTACCGCTTCCTGCGCCATCTGCGCGTTCAGTTGCTGCAGATTACGAATTTCGTGCGCCAGAGTATGGCGTTCTTGCGCCTCTTTACCAAAGCTATCCTGAACCTGGCGTCGAAAACCGTCCAGTTGTTCGCGAAGCGGTGTAAGCAGACTGTTCAGGCTTTGGCGATTTTGCTCATCTACACGACGGTTGCTGTGCTCGAAAATACGGTTCGCCAGATTTTCAAACTGTTCGCTCAGACGCTGTTCGCTGTTGATCATCTGGCGGATTTTATCTTCCGCATGCTGCTGCGTCGCTTCCAGTCGGGTAGTGACTTCACGAAGATCGGCTTCCAGAGAGGTGTTGATGCTGTGCAGACTGCGCAATTCGTTATTGAGTAGTTCGCACTCATCGCGCCAGTGGGCTTCCTGTGAGAGCTGCTGGCGGGCGGCGCTTAGCGCAATATCCAGTTCGCGTCGTTCTTCGATGAGGTCGGCACGGATCCGATCGGCATGCGCTTTTGTTGCCAGCCATCCCACCAGCAGCCCTGCGGCTAACGCCAGCACGGCACTCATCATAATTGAAATATCCACAACGCCCCCTTACAGCAACGACTTACCCGCACAAAATAGGATTGTGCTGTATAAACGTCCAGTTTAAAAGGAATTTCCTGCGAGGCACTACGCAAAATAAAAAGGCCGAACGCGTCGGCCTTTTTGAATAGACGGGAGAATTACAGTAAACGACGCGCAGCTTCCACCACGATTTTCACCGCGTGGCTTTCTGTTTGTTTCATCGTTTCCGCATTAGGGATCTCTTGCTGAGTACGGTTCACGATAACACCCGCGACCATACCGGCACGCAGACCCTGGCTTGCGCACATGGTGAGCAGCGTAGCAGATTCCATTTCGTAGTTCATGACGCCCATAGACTGCCACTCTTCCATTGAGCCTTTGAAACGGCTCACTACGCGACCAGAGAAGGTGTCATAACGCTCCTGGCCCGGATAGAAGGTATCAGAAGACGCGGTAACGCCTACGTGGGTGGTGGCGCCGATAGATTTCGCCGCTTCCACCAGCGCGGTGGTGCACTCGAAGTCCGCGACAGCCGGGAATTCCATTGGCGCGAAGTGCAGGCTTGCACCGTCCAGACGGACAGATGCTGTGGTGACCAGTACATCACCTACGTTGATATGTGGCTGGATGGCGCCAGTCGTACCGATACGCAGGAAGGTACGAATGCCCAGCTGTGCCAGTTCTTCTACGGCAATAGAGGTTGACGGACCGCCGATACCGGTAGAGCACACGATCACGGCTTTACCATCCAGCTCAGCACGCCAGGTAGTGAACTCGCGATGAGATGCCAGCTTAACCGGCTTATCCATCAGCGCGGCGATCTTTTCCACACGCTCCGGGTCGCCAGGGACGATAGCGAGCTGAGCCCCTTGTAAATCGTTCTTAGTGAGGCCGAGATGAAAAACATCAGACTTAGACATAAAAACTCCTCTGTGAATCGGTTTTGTCAGAAGAAGCAAAAACACACTTTACCGAAGGCATGAACATATTTTCGTGACAGTCATCACTATGATGTAAATCAATTGCATTCCATTACCATAAAATAGTGACTTGAATCACATAAATGATGCGATGTAAGGAAGCCCTGCACAAAAGATAGACCGTTTAAGGCAATGTGGTTCGTTGCATGTGTCTATAGTTAACAATGCGCTTTTTGGCTGAATATTTAAGGGTACGGAGAATACCATGACAACACGACAATCTGGCTTTGCACCTGCTGTATCTCCACCGACGTCTACCACGGTTCACACTCCGGATAACGCCATTATCGCCGGTGTAACGTCCATACCTTCACAAGGCGATGATATGCCAGCGTATCACGCACGACCAAAACAGTCCGATGGCCCGCTGCCTGTGGTCATTGTCGTGCAGGAGATTTTTGGCATTCATGAACACATTCGTGACGTTTGCCGCCGTCTGGCTCTGGAAGGGTATCTGGCTATCGCACCAGAGCTCTATTTTCGTGAAGGCGATCCCAATGACTTTGCCGATATCCCTACGTTGCTCAGCAGCCTTGTCGCCAAAGTGCCTGACTCTCAGGTATTGGCCGATCTGGATCATGTCGCCAGTTGGGCTTCTCGTAACGGAGGAGATGCCCACCAGTTGATGATCACCGGATTTTGCTGGGGTGGACGCATCACCTGGCTGTATGCAGCTCATAATCCGCAGTTAAAAGCGGCGGTAGCGTGGTATGGCAAACTGGTGGGCGATAAAACCCTCAACTCGCCGAAACATCCTGTTGATATCGCGACCGATCTTAACGCCCCCGTTCTGGGACTTTATGGCGGCCAGGACACCAGTATTCCGCAAGATACCGTTGAAACAATGCGTCAGGCGCTGCGTGCCGCCAATGCAAAAGCGGAAATCGTGGTCTATCCCGATGCCGGACATGCGTTTAACGCCGATTATCGTCCGAGCTATCACGAAGAGTCCGCAAAAGATGGCTGGCTGAGAATGCTGGAGTGGTTCACACAATACGGCGGGAAGAAATAAACGGTAATTGCCCGGCGGCGACTACACCTTACCGGGCCTACAACTCTTGCTATTTCCTGTAAGCCGGGTAAGCGCTTGCGCTTCCCGGCCACCGGCACTGAATTACGCCTGACGCAGGTTCTGCGCGGCTTTGACCATGTTCGCCAGCGCGGCGCGGGTTTCCGGCCAGCCGCGCGTTTTCAGGCCGCAGTCCGGGTTCACCCACAGACGCTCGGCCGGAATACGCTGCTCGGCTTTCTTCAGCAGGGCTTCAATCCACTCCACGCTCGGGACGTTCGGCGAGTGAATATCGTATACGCCCGGCCCGATTTCGTTCGGATAGTCGAACTCTTCAAACGATTCCAGCAGCTCCATATCAGAGCGTGAAGTCTCAATGGTGATCACGTCCGCGTCCAGCGCCGCAATGGAGTCCATGATGTCGTTGAACTCGCAGTAACACATGTGGGTGTGGATCTGGGTTTCATCCTTCGCCACCGCCGCGTTAATGCGGAAGGCTTCCACGCCCCACTCCAGATACGCCGCCCAGTCGCTGCGGCGCAGTGGCAGACCTTCGCGCAGTGCCGGTTCGTCAATCTGGATGATGCCAATACCCGCCGCTTCCAGATCCGCTACCTCATCACGCAGCGCCAGCGCAATCTGCTTAGCGATGGTTTCACGCGTCACGTCTTCACGCGGGAATGACCAGCAGAGAATGGTCACCGGACCGGTCAACATGCCTTTTACCGGTTTGTCGGTCAGCGACTGGGCATACTTCGCCCACTCCACGGTGATCGCTTCCGGGCGGCTGACATCGCCAATAACCACCGGCGGCTTCACGCAGCGAGAGCCGTAGCTCTGCACCCAACCATTCTGGGTAAAGACGAATCCGTCCAGGTGCTCGCCAAAATATTCCACCATGTCGTTACGTTCGGCTTCACCGTGCACCAGCACGTCGAGCCCCAGACGTTCCTGTTCAACAATCGCCTGTTTGATATGTTCCGCGATACCGGTGCGGTAGTTACTTGCATCCAGGTTGCCCTTTTTGAAGTCCAGACGCAGGCCGCGAATTTCCGTGGTTTGCGGGAATGAACCGATAGTGGTAGTCGGCCATGCCGGCAGATTAAAGCGGGCACGCTGCGCTTCGGCGCGAACCGGGTAAGCGTTGGCACGTTGGCTGTCCTGGGCGGTGATCGCCGCCAGACGTTTTTCCACTGCGGCGTTGTGTACGCGGGTAGAGTGACGACGAGCCTGGATCGGTGCGCTCCACGCCACAATTGCCGCCGTATCACCGCTGTTCAACGCATCACGCAGCAGCGCCAGCTCGCCGCATTTTTGTAGGGCGAAGGCAAACCAGCTCTTCACTTCTGCATCAAGGCGGGTTTCCACGCTGAGATCGATTGGGCTGTGCAGCAAGGAGCAGGAAGAAGCTACCCACAGGTCACGTTTACCGACGATATCTTTAATTTGCGCGTATTTTTCGCTGAGATCGGCACGCCAGACGTTGCGACCGTTCACCAGCCCCGCTGACAGCAACCAGTCGGCAGGCAGACGCTTGTGCAGCTCGGCCACATCATCTTTACCGTGCACGAAGTCAACGTGCAGCCCCTGCACCGGCAGCGCGGTAATGGTATCCAGGTTTGGCGTTACGCCTTCGAAGTAGGTGGTCAGCAGCAGCTTCACCTGACCAGTCAGCGCGTCATAAGCCGGTTTGAAGGCGTTCAGCCAAACCTGAGGCAGCTCCAGCACCAGAGCCGGTTCATCAATCTGCACCCACTCAATACCGCGTTTCGCCAGCTCAGCCAGCACCTGCTGGTAAACCGGCAGAATATCGTTCAACAGGCTCAGGCGGTCAAACTGTTCGCCCTTCACTTTCCCCAGCCACAGGTAAGTTACCGGTCCCAGCAGCACAGGTTTCACCTTGTGACCGAGCGCCAACGCTTCATCCACTTCATCCAACAGTTGGGTCCAGGTCAGTTTGAACTGCTGACCTTTGGTGAACTCTGGCACCATGTAGTGATAGTTGGTGTTAAACCATTTGGTCATTTCTGCCGCCGCCGCGGGCTCTCCGGTTGGTGCGCGGCCACGGCCAATGCGGAATAAGGTATCGATATCGACCGAGCCGTCTTTATTTTGATGACGAGCCGGAACGTTGCCGAGCAGCAGGCTGGTGGTCAGCACGTGATCGTACCAGGCAAAATCGCCCACCGGCAGCAGGTCAACGCCCGCCTGCTTCTGCTGATCCCAGTGACGGGCACGCAGCTCGCGGCCAACGGTTAGCAAATCTTCACAGGAAGAATTTCCCGCCCAGTAGCTTTCTTGCGCTTTTTTCAGCTCGCGACGCAGGCCAACGCGAGGGAAACCGAGGGTGTGATTAAGTATTGTCATTTTTCTTCCTCTAATTATATGTAAATCCTATTGATTTTTAATTTAGGGAGGGTGGCAAGTTTATTCATCCCAGGAGCTTACTGAAGTAAGTGACCGGGGTGGAAAAACACAGCCAACGCACCATAAATTTAAAAGACGAAGGATTTTAGCCATCCAGATGTTTACACATCCATAATTGACAGTTACTGTATATTCCTCAAGCGCAATTTGTTCATGCCGAAGTGAAGGACTTTCATGATCGAGATTAAACACCTGAAAACGCTCCAGGCGTTGCGGAATAGTGGTTCGCTGGCGGCCGCAGCGGCGACGTTGCATCAGACCCAATCCGCCCTCTCTCACCAGTTCAGCGATCTGGAACAGCGCCTTGGCTTTCGACTTTTTATCCGTAAAAGCCAGCCTCTGCGCTTTACGCCGCAAGGCGAAATTTTGCTGCAGTTAGCAAATCAGGTGTTGCCGCAAATTGGTCGTGCGCTGCAGGCCTGCAACGAACCGCAGCAAACCCGGCTGCGGATCGCTATTGAATGCCATAGCTGTATTCAATGGCTGACGCCCGCGCTGGAGAATTTTCGTGCCAACTGGCCGCAGGTGGAGATGGACTTTAAATCCGGCGTGACGTTCGATCCGCAACCAGCGCTACAACAGGATGAGCTGGATCTGGTGCTGACATCCGACATTCTGCCGCGTAGCGGACTGCACTACTCGCCGATGTTCGATTTTGAAGTCCGCCTGGTACTGGCGCCGGACCATCCGCTGGCCAGCAAGACGCAGATCACGCCGGAGGATTTAGCCAGTGAGACGCTGCTTATTTACCCGGTGCAACGGAGTCGACTGGATGTCTGGCGGCATTTCTTGCAGCCTGCGGGCGTTAGTCCGTCGCTGAAGAGCGTGGATAACACCCTGCTGCTGATTCAGATGGTTGCAGCCAGAATGGGTATTGCAGCTTTACCGCACTGGGTGGTGGAGAGTTTTGAACGCCAGGGCCTGGTGGTGACCAAAACCCTGGGTGATGGATTGTGGAGCCGGCTGTACGCCGCCGTGCGCGATGGCGAGCAGCGACAGCCGGTCACGGAAGCGTTTATTCGCTCAGCGCGGAATCACGCCTGCGATCACCTGCCGTTTGTACGGAGTGCGGAACGACCCACTTTCGATGTACCCACAGTGAAGCCACTATCACAGCCGCACCAATGATGAAGCTTGGCCAGTGAGGCTGTTGATGCCAGATAGCCAGGTTAACCAGCAGCCCGGCCGGCACATGCATATTGTTCATGATGCCCAGCGTCCCCGCATCCACCTGGGTCGCGCCGTAGTTCCACATAAAGTAACCAATGCCAGACGCTGCCACGCCAAGAAAGACCAGAATTCCCCACTGTAGCGTGGTTGCAGGCATTTTCTGCGCATTCCCCAGCATGAACCAGGCCACGACCGCCACCATAAAGGCCCCCATGTAAAACCAGGCAAAGGCGTTGTGCTGCGGCATTGGCCGCGTTTCCATCAGACGCTTGTAGCCCACCATGCCAATAGCAAAGCTGATATTGGACAACTGCACCAGCAGCAGGCCGGTCCAGAAGTGGCTGGTCACCTGATCGTAACGAATGATCCCCGCACCAATCACCGCCAGCAACGCACTGAAGGCGTAGCTCCAGCGCAGACGACGTCCGCTCATCAGGTCATAAATCAGCGTAATGTAGAGCGGCGTCAGCACGGTAAAGAGCAGCAGTTCTGAAACCGTCAGGTACAGATAGGCGTGAAAACTCAGCATATACATAATGCCAAGCTGCATGGCGCCCACCAGCATATACAGCGCGATGGTTTTTACGCTATGCCCACGGGTACGTAAAAACGGCAGGAACACCAGCGCCGCCAGCCCAACGCGCACCAGCACCGCAAAATAGCTATCGACATGACCGGCAAGGTACTCGCCAAACAGGCTAAAGGAAAAGGCCCACAGAATTGTGGTAATGATGAGTAACGCCACAATGGATGTCTCTTAACAAAAGGTACGCCCATTGTAGCGAAGTTTTAAGTTGACATCTGGTCAACTAACGAACAAAAACATTACTGCAAAAACAGCTCACGCAGATAATGCGGCACGGCATCGTCGGCATTAAGACCAATGACTTCCAGTTCCGGATGCAGATCCTTCAGGCGCTGGTGAGCGTTGCCCATAATGCAGCCTTTACCTGCCATGGAGAGCATTTCCGCATCGTTCATTCCGTCGCCAAAAGCGATGCAATCTTTCAGGCTGTAGCCCATCGCTTTCGCCACCGCTTCAAGCGCATGACCTTTCGATACGCCGCCAGCCATGACTTCCAGGCAGGTAAGCGTAGAGAAACTGACGTTGACGCGGTCGCCCCAGCGGGCGTTAATCGCCTGTTCCAGCGGCAGCAGCCTTTCGTGAGAATCGGTGGTGAAAAACACCTTACTCACGCCTTCCGGCTCCAGTAGCGCAGGTTCAAACAGTGAATAGTTAAACACTGCTTCTTTGAAGAAGCGCATTTCGTCCGGGCGATGGCGGTTCATAAACCACTCATCATCACGATAAACGTTGGTCACGATGTCCGGGTTTGCATTCACTACGCCAAACAGGTCGCTGGCAATGTCGCGATCCAGGTTATGCGAAAACACCAGATTTCCGTCAGAATCATGCACCCGCGCACCGTTGGACGTGATCATGTAGGTTTTAATGCCGAGGTTATCGCGAATTTGCCCCACATCAACATGATGACGGCCAGTCGCAAACACGAAGTTAACGCCACGAGCGGTCAATAACTTCAGCGTCTCTTTGGCATAAGGGGACAGAGTATGGTCGGGAGAAAGCAGCGTACCGTCTAAATCAGACGCAACAACCTGATACATAAGAAAATTCAACCTCTAGGCAAAGCGGGTTCCGCTGGATGAGTTATGCTTGTCGAAAAATTCGACAATAGCGTTAAGCGCGACTGAGCGCATTGCGTCCTTTTCAAAAAGGATCTCATGGTACGCGCCTTTGATGACCAGCGGCTGCCCCCCTTCTACGGGATGGCCCGCTGCGGCGCGGAGTTCACAAAAACGATCGTGCATGCGGTTATCTACCACACGCTCTTCTTCGGCCTGAATCAGCAGCGTCGGCGTCGCGTCGTCTCCTGCTCCAGCCAGAACCTGTTCGCCTGCCAGAATACCTTCACGTACCCAGTGGTAGGTGGGGCCGCCAACGCGCAGCCGTGGCTCATCCGCATAGAAGCGTAGATTGCGCCGATAGCGCTGTCGACTATGGGTTAACGCATTCATACCGAATGGCAGCGCCCGCCAGCGCCCTGTACCCATCGCATAACCTTCGCGGATCCGCGGATGCCCTTCAGCCCAGTCCAGAATGTGGCGTACCATCCAGTCGGGAAAGCGCATCACAATACCAAACATCGGCGCGCAAAGCGCGATGGCATCACACTGATTCGGGTGGCGCTGCAAGAATAACGTGGCTATCGCTCCGCCCATTGAATGCGCCAGTATATAGCGCTTTCTCCACGGACCGGGTAGCACTTCCTGCTGCCAGAAGGCGGTTAAATCGTCGACATAGTCATTAAAGTTATCGACATGACCGCGATGCGGGTCCGAAAGCATACGCCCGGAACGCCCCTGGCCACGGTGATCGATAATGAGGACGTCAAAACCAGAATGAAACAGGTCATACGCCAGTTCAGCGTATTTCACATAGCTTTCAATGCGTCCAGGACAGACGACGATGACGCGATCGTTTTTTTCTGCGTGAAAACGCACAAAATGGACGGGGATATCATCCACGCCCGTAAATTCCGCTTCTTCCCGCTGACGCCAGAAATCTGTCAGTGGCCCCATGGAAAAAGCAGCAAACGCGTTTTCTCTTGTTTCCCAGTCTTTTTGCTGCTGAAACATCGGGTATCCAGCCTCGCTGACCAAGTAAAATCGTTTTTTTCGCCGTCGCTGACACAACCTAACGGCAGTAGCGTATTGTGGCATAAAAATAGACAATCCGGGAGTTTCTCATGACCTTTGAATGGTGGTTCGCCTACCTGTTGACCTCTATTATTTTGAGCTTGTCTCCAGGCTCTGGCGCAATCAACACCATGACCACCGCCATCAGTCACGGTTATCGCGGCGCCAGCGCGTCGATTGCTGGTTTACAGACCGGACTTGGCATTCATATCGTTCTGGTTGGCGTAGGACTGGGAACGCTATTTTCACGTTCGGTGATCGCATTTGAGGTGCTGAAGTGGGCGGGGGCGGCCTATCTGATTTGGCTGGGTATTCAGCAATGGCGGGCAGCGGGTGCTATCGATCTGAACACCATGGCGAATACGCAATCGCGCAGCCACCTGTTCAAACGCGCAGTCTTTGTTAATCTGACCAACCCCAAGAGCATCGTTTTCCTTGCAGCCCTGTTCCCGCAGTTTATCCTGCCGCAGGAACCGCAGTTAATGCAGTACGTGGTGCTTGGCGTCACGACCATCGTGGTCGATATCATTGTGATGATCGGTTACGCGACGCTGGCCACGCGCATTGCTGGCTGGATTAAAGGGCCAAAGCAAATGAAAGCGTTAAACAAAGTGTTTGGCTCGCTGTTTATGCTGATAGGCGCCTTGTTAGCCTCGGCACGGCATGCCTGATGAAGGTGCCGGAGGCGCTTGCGCTTATCCGGCCCGGAAGAAACTTAACGCGAAATAATCAGGTGGATACCGAAGCCCGCAAACAGCGCACCGGCAAAACCATCAATCCACTTCGCCAGACGCTGATAGCCACGACGCATTTTCGGCAGTGCAAATAGGCTGGCGACTACGGTAAACCACGCCAACGTTTCCACGATGATCAGGGCAAAGATCCCCCAGCGTGCGCCCGTTCCCACGTTATCGCCAACGAACAATGAGAACACGGAGCCAAAATAGATAATGGCTTTAGGGTTCGCCAGGTTGGTCAGCAGCCCCTTCAAAAAGCTGCGTCCGCTCTGCGCCAGCTCAACCTGCGGAGTGGGAGTCGCAACATCCTGTTTTTTAAACGCGCCGCGTAGCATCTGATAACCCATCCAGCACAGATACAGCCCCCCGCCCACCATAATAATGGTGTGCAGCCAGGCCATTTTTTCGATAATCAGATGTAGGCCGAGCAGCGCTACGCCAGCCCAGACCATGACGCCACAGGTAATACCCAGCACGCCCATCATGGCTTCTTTGCGCGAACGGCTAACCGCTGTTTGAGAAACAAAGAAAAAGTCGGGACCAGGGCTCATCAGCGCAACGATATGCACCAACGCAACGGTGAAAAATAGCGTTAACATAAAAATGACTCGCGGGGGAAATAGTTCAGTGAGTCACCATCCTGGCACTTTTTTGCCTGGCTGACTACTCTTCGTCGTCACCATCAACGTGCGCGCGAATAAGCGCCATAAACTCTTTGCCAAAACGCTCAAGTTTACGCATCCCCACGCCATTAACGCTCAGCATTTCGCTCGGTGAAACTGGCATCTGCTCAGCCATTTCAATCAGCGTGGCATCGTTGAACACTACATACGGCGGGATATTTTCTTCATCAGCAATGGCTTTACGCAGCTTCCGCAATTTGGCGAACAGTTTGCGATCGTAGTTGCCACCGAAGGATTTCTGCATCGCTCGCGGTTTCAGCGCCACAATACGCGGTACCGCAAGCTGTAGCGCAACATCACCACGCAGTACCGGACGCGCGGCTTCGGTTAGCTGTAACGCGGAGTGATGAGCAATATTCTGCGTCACCAGCCCAAGATGAATAAGCTGGCGGATAACGCTTACCCAATGTTCGTGGCTTTGCTCACGACCAATGCCATAGACAGGCAGCTTGTCATGGGCCAGCTCGCGAATTCGCTGGTTATTCGCTCCGCGCAGAACCTCCACGACATAACCCATACCAAAGCGTTGATTAACACGGTAGATAGTCGACAGCGCTTTGCGCGCATCCATGAGTCCGTCGTACTGTTTTGGCGGGTCGAGACAGATGTCGCAGTTACCACACGGCTCCTGACGCCCCTCGCCAAAATAGTTCAACAGCACCAGACGACGACAGGTTTGCGCCTCGGCAAACGCCCCCATCGCATTGAGCTTATGCCGTTCGATATCCAGCAGTTGCCCGGCGGGTTTCTCTTCGAGGCAACGGCGCAGCCATGCCATATCAGCCGGATCGTAAAACAGCATTGCTTCCGCAGGCAGGCCGTCACGCCCGGCGCGGCCGGTTTCCTGGTAATAGGACTCGATGTTGCGCGGAATATCGAAATGCACCACGAAGCGTACGTTAGGTTTGTTGATTCCCATGCCAAACGCCACGGTCGCCACAACGATTTGCAGGTCATCACGCTGGAATTTCTCCTGCACTTCCGCACGTACGGCGTTTTCCAGCCCGGCATGATAAGCCCCGGCGCTAATGCCTCGGCTTTGCAGACGCGCGGCGGTGTCTTCTACTTTAGCGCGACTGTTACAGTAGATAATACCGGACTTACCGCGCTGCTCTTGCACGTAGCGCATCAGTTGATCGAGCGGCTTAAACTTCTCCATCAACATGTAGCGAATATTCGGGCGATCAAAGCTGCTGATCTGAATTAACGGGTCGTTGAGCCCCAGCAGACGCACAATATCCAGCCGGGTTGTCTCGTCCGCGGTCGCGGTCAGCGCGACAAACGGCAGAGTTGGGAAACGCTGACGCAACTGCCCCAGCGCGGCGTATTCCGGGCGGAAATCATGCCCCCACTGCGAAATACAGTGCGCTTCATCAACCGCCAGCAGCACCGGGTTCCAGTGCGCCAGATTTTCAAGGAAGTTATCCAGCATCAGGCGTTCGGGCGCAATGTACAGTAAGCGAATCTGCCCGCTACGACAGCCTGCCATCACCTCAAGCTGCTGCTCACGACTTTGGGTGGAGTTCAGACACGCGGCCGCCACGCCGTTGGCAAGCAGTTGATCGACCTGATCTTTCATCAGAGAAATCAGCGGAGAAACAACAACGGTGAGGCCGTTAAGCAATAATGCGGGAATTTGATAGCACAGGGATTTTCCGCCACCGGTCGGCATAACGACCAGGCAGTCGCGACCAGCGATCACGGTATCAATGATTTCTTCCTGACCAGGGCGAAACTGTTGGTAGCCAAAGGTTTCCTGCAAAACCTGTTTAGCGCCCATTTCCAGATTCAACACTTCCGCCTGCGCCACATTAACCCCATTAGCCTGAAATAAAAACAGGCGCTATTTTCAGCGCCTGAGAGAGAAACTGCAATGATTAAAATACTCTCAATACCTGTCAGAAGATATCGTTAAGCATTACACCCACGCCAACACGGGTCTGATTGAAGTTGTAGTCAATCAGTGATTCGCCGTAGCCGCTGTAGACCTGGGTATAAAGACGCACATGCTTGGTAATGGGATAACTGGCCCCCAGCTCTGCGCCGCCGTAGCCGGTATTCCAGTTGTACTGACCTTTCACACTGATCACCGCGTCACCCAGGTGATAACCCATTTTCAACTGATAGTAACCCATATATTTGGTGATATCAGGGTTATCGTCAGTGCTGCCGATAACGTACCACGGCTTAACTTCCACCAGCCAGTTACCGTTTTCAGCCATCAGCCGGGTGTAAAGGCGGTTCCAGCTACGTGAGGTGGGGTCGGATCGACCATTGGAGTCATGGTTATAGCCCATTTCGACATCGCGGAGCGTCCAACCGGCAAAGCGATAGTCGGTGGCGAAACCGAGGAACAATTGCGGTTCATAGTTGGTTTCGCGAAACGGCGCAGACTCTTCACTGTTCGAAAGCTGCCACCAGGACTTCTGGGTATAGGAACCGCCGAGTACCGAGTTCGGGCCTAATATTCCGCGCCAGAGCGGAAACGCCAGGCTTAGCTGAAACTTAACCTCATCTTTGCGCGCATTTTCGGACCAGCTATAGCTGCTGATCGCCTCTTTGTTCATGTCGCTGGTATTGGTGTAGATGAGATAGTTGGTCTCATAAGGATAAAGCGTGAAAGGGTTGTCATGCTCCTGCAGCATGTTGGCGATGATACTGCCGCGAACCGCCGGTGCATCATGAATCTCTTTCACTGTCGCTTCCTGCGCATACGCGGTCAACGGCAGCATGACTGCTGGTAGTAACCATCCCAGAATCGCCCGCATCGGTAATGTTCTCCTGAACCAAAATATTGATGAATTGTATAATTATCTGGCAAGTATTCTACATACTTAGCGAGTTCCTCGTTAGTTATCCCGTCCTAAAGTAGAAAACAACAAATAATAAGCATAATATCAACATTTCATTAACCATTGAGATGTAGGGATCGTATGTCTGCCGTACTTACTGCTGAGGAAGCGCTGAAGTTAGTGGGTGAAATGTTTGTCTATCATATGCCGTTTAACCGGGCGCTGGGTCTGGAGCTTGAACGCTATGAGAAAGAATTTGCTCAATTAGCCTTTAATAATCAACCGATGATGGTCGGCAACTGGGCGCAAAGCATTCTGCATGGCGGCGTGATCGCGTCGGCGCTGGACGTTGCCGCCGGGCTGGTGTGCGTTGGCAGTACGCTGACCCGCCATGAGACGATCAGCGAGGACGAACTGCGTCAGCGAATGTCACGTATGGGGACAATAGATTTGCGCGTTGATTACCTGCGCCCGGGGAGAGGAAATCGCTTTACCGCCACCAGTAGCCTGCTGCGGGCGGGGAATAAAGTCGCCGTTGCGCGCGTGGAACTGCATAACGAAGAACAGCTTTATATTGCCAGCGCAACCGCCACTTATATGGTGGGGTAAGTGCCCAAAAAAAGGTAAACTGCTGTTACATTTCTGAAATGAGTTTTCCCGATGGATGCTAAACAAACGCGGCAGGGCGTGTTACTCGCTCTTGCTGCTTATTTTATTTGGGGTATCGCTCCTGCCTACTTCAAGCTGATTTACTATGTCCCGGCGGATGAGATCCTGACGCACCGCGTCATCTGGTCATTTTTCTTTATGGTGGTACTGATGAGCATCAGTCGCCAGTGGTCGGGCATCAAAACGCTGCTACAAACGCCAAAGAAGATCTTCCTGCTGGCGCTCTCTGCAGTGCTCATCGGTGGAAACTGGCTGCTGTTCATTTGGGCGGTCAATAATCATCATATGCTGGAAGCCAGCCTGGGCTATTTTATTAACCCGCTGGTGAATATTGTGCTGGGAATGCTTTTCCTCGGCGAGCGCTTTCGTCGCATGCAGTGGCTGGCGGTACTGTTAGCCGCCTGCGGCGTACTGGTACAGCTGTGGACCTTCGGATCGCTGCCAATCATCGCGTTGGGCCTGGCGTTCAGCTTTGCTTTCTATGGTCTGGTACGCAAGAAGATTGCCGTCGAAGCACAAACCGGCATGCTGATCGAAACCCTGTGGCTTTTACCCGTTGCGGCTATCTATCTGTTTGGCATCGCGGACAGCCCAACCAGCCATATGGGTCAAAACCCCATGTCACTCAATCTGCTGCTGATTGCTGCAGGTGTCGTGACCACCATTCCGCTGCTGTGCTTTACCGGCGCGGCGACCCGCCTGCGTCTGTCCACGCTGGGTTTCTTCCAGTATATCGGACCCACGCTAATGTTCCTGCTGGCCGTCACTTTCTACGGTGAAGTTCCGGGAGCGGATAAAATGGTCACGTTTGCGTTTATCTGGGTGGCGCTGGCAGTTTTCGTGATGGATGCGATTTATACGCAACGACGGGTACGTCGGAGCTGAAGAAGTGCCGGATAAGGCGTAACCGCCATCCGGCACAGCCATTACAGCCAGTTCTTGCGCTTAAAGTACAGATACGGTGCCAGACCCGCGAGCATCATAAAGACAATCGCCCCTGGGTAACCGAAGCTCCAGTGCAATTCCGGCATGAACTCAAAGTTCATCCCGTAGCTGGAAGCCACCAGCGTCGGCGGCAGGAACACCACAGAGACCACCGAGAAGATCTTGATGATGCGGTTCTGCTCGATATTGATAAAGCCCATCGCCGCCTGCATCAGGAAGTTAACCTTCTGGAACAGTGATTCGTTGTGCGGCAGCAGGGATTCGATATCGCGCAGAATCTCGCGCGCCTGTTCCAGCTGACTCCCCGGCAAACGCGCTTTACGCACCAGGAAGTTCAGTGCGCGCTGGGTATCCATCAGACACAGGCGGACCTTCCAGCCAATATCTTCCAGTTCCGCCAGCGTCGAAAGCGCTTCGTCATATTCATCGCCCTGACGCCCTTCCATGATCACACGGCTGAGTTTTTCCAGGTCGCTGTAGATGTTTTCGATCTCATCCGCCAACTGTTCAATTTTAGTTTCAAACAGGTCGAGCAGCAGCTCGTAAGCGTTGCCATCCACCATCGCCTGATTACGCGCACGCATGCGGTACAGGCGAAATGCCGGCAGCTCGCGCTCGCGCAGAGTAAACAGGCGACCTTCGCGAATGGTAAATGCGACGGTTGAGTTACCCGCGTGATCGTCGGCATCTTCATAGAAGAAGAAGGAGTGAATGTGCAGACCGTCTTCGTCTTCAAAAAAACGCGCAGATGCTTCGATGTCTTCCAGTTCAGGGCGCGTAGCCAGATTCTGGCCCAAGTCCTTTTGCACACGGTTTCGTTCTTCGTCATCCGGCTCGACTAAATCGACCCAAACCGAACTGGCCAGGTGCTCGATCTCGTCTGCCTCAAGGCGAGTTAAACGATTGTTTTCCAGTTGAAATGCGCTCAGCATGACCGGGACTCCCAATGCAAAAAATTATCGGACAGTTCGGAGGGCACACAGAAACAAATTGGGTTTCAGACCATTAAACAGCCTGACTCAGCGCGACGGGAAAAAACAGAAGGTCGCTGACAACCGCGAAGGCTATCAGCAAAAAGGGATAGCCTTAGGAGTTGATCCTGGATGACAGGATAATGAGCCAGTATCTACTGGGTGTGTCCAAGGCGAATGTCCTCTTAGCGTAATCGTGCGCGCATGTTACGCCAGCAAAATTTTGACGTCAACACGCAACAGATGGCGAAAAAGTAATAATTTCCCCTTATACAAAAAGGTTAGCAGAGGGGAATTATTTATCTATGATTTCAGAATATTAACCGACAGATAGCGGGATGGCGGCTTCGCCTTGTCCGGCCTGGAAATCAAAATGTTACCCGGTCTGTAGGCCGGATAAGACGCGCCAGCGTCGCCATCCGGCAAAGCCAAACCGATCAAACCGTTTCCAGTCTGGCGTAGGCCGCCACCAGCCATTTGATCCCTTGCCCCTGGAACGCGACCTGCAAACGACTGTGCTCGCCGCTTCCTTCCAGATTAACGATGGTGCCCTCACCAAACTTAGCGTGGCGCACGCGCTGGCCGAGCTTGTAGCCGGTATCATTTTCCGCCATTGGCGTGCCCATCCGCTGATGGCTCACCGGGCGGCTAACCGTGGCGCGCAGGCGAACCTCTTCAACGCACGCTTCCGGCAGTTCGCCGATAAAGCGCGACGGACGGTGGTAAACCTCTTTGCCGTACAGACGACGCGTTTCGGCGTAGGTCAGCGTCAGCTTTTGCATCGCGCGAGTCACGCCTACGTAAGCCAGGCGGCGCTCTTCTTCGAGGCGCCCACCTTCGTCCAGCGACATCTGGCTGGGGAACATGCCTTCTTCCATACCCACGATAAATACCTGGGGGAATTCCAGACCTTTCGCCGAGTGCAGCGTCATCAGTTGTACCGCATCCTGCCAGGTATCCGCCTGCCCTTCGCCTGCTTCCAGCGCGGCGTGTGACAGGAACGCCTGTAGCGGCATTAAGTCTTCGTCTTCTTCGTTGTAGCTGAACTGGCGCGTTGCCGTCACCAGTTCGTCTAAGTTTTCGATACGCGTCTGACCCTTCTCGCCTTTTTCCTGCTCGTACATCATGCGCAGGCCGGAGTCTTTAATCACCCGGTCAGTCTGCACGTGCAGCGGCATATCGGCGGTCTCCTGCGCCAGCGCATCGATCAGCTCCATAAAACGCTGTAAGGCGCTGGCGGCGCGACCCGCGAGGGCTTTTTCCTGCAACAGCTCACGACAGGCCTGCCACAACGTAAGCTGGCGGTCACGGGAGGTCTGACGCACGACATCTAATGTACGATCGCCAATCCCGCGGGTTGGCGTATTCACCACGCGTTCAAATGCGGCGTCGTCATTACGGTTAGCGATCAGGCGCAGGTAGGAGAGCGCATCTTTGATTTCCTGGCGTTCAAAGAAGCGCATCCCACCATAGATACGGTACGGCATGCTGGCTTGTAACAACGCCTCTTCCAGCACGCGCGACTGGGCGTTGCTGCGATACAGAATGGCGCACTGTTCCAGCGCACCGCCGTTGTCCTGCCAGGTTTTGATACGATTGACCACAAAACGCGCTTCATCGAGTTCGTTGAACGCGCAGTACAGTGAGATTGGTTCGCCGTCGATGCCATCGGTCCACAGCTTTTTACCCAAACGCCCGTTGTTGTTTTCAATCAGGGCGTTGGCCGCGCTGAGGATGTTGTTGGTAGAGCGGTAGTTCTGCTCCAGGCGAATAGTTTCTGCGCCCGGGAAATCCGTGAGGAAGCGCTGGATGTTTTCCACCTGCGCCCCGCGCCAGCCGTAGATCGACTGGTCATCATCGCCAACGATCATCACTTTGCCGGTATCGCCCGCCAACAGGCGGATCCAGGCGTACTGAATGTTGTTGGTATCCTGGAATTCGTCTACCAGGATATTGGTAAAGCGTTCGCGGTAGTGCTGCAGGATATGCGGCTTGTTGAGCCACAGTTCATGGGCGCGCAGCAACAGCTCGGCGAAATCCACCAGCCCCGCGCGGTCACACGCTTCCTGATAGGCCTGATACACCTTTTGCCAGGTTTGCTCAACCGGGTTACCATAGCTCTGCAGATGGTGCGGGCGCAGCCCTTCGTCTTTCTGGCTATTGATAAACCACATCGCCTGACGCGGCGGCCACTGCTTCTCATCAAGATTCATCGCCTTGATCAAACGCTTGAGCAAACGCAATTGGTCTTCGCTGTCGAGGATCTGGAAATCCTGCGGCAGGTTCGCATCCATATGGTGCGCGCGCAGCAGACGGTGCGCCAGACCGTGGAATGTACCCACCCACATACCGCCCTGGCTGGTTCCCATGATCTGGCCAATACGGTGGCGCATTTCCGCCGCCGCTTTGTTGGTAAAGGTCACCGCCATAATGGAGTATGGCGAGTTGTTCTCTACCGTCAGTAACCAGGCGATACGGTGCACCAGCACGCGAGTTTTACCACTCCCCGCGCCGGCCAAAACCAGCATGTTGCTGCGTGGCGCGGCCACCGCTTCACGCTGTTTATCATTAAGGCTGTCGAGCAGGTAAGAAACGTCCATTGGCACCGCCGCGTAAAAGTAGGTAAGGCGGATAAGCGTAGCGCCATCCGCCAAAAAGCTGGGTATATATACAGAGTTCTGCTGGTGATTATATCAGCGAGGTCAGAGATGCCAACTGTGAAATTTCGATATGCGGCAGCAAACGGCTGTCTGCGGTTTGCATCAGGTCGGCATTTTCCGGTTTGATCCAGCAGGCCTGCATACCGCAACGGATGGCCCCCGCCACGTCTGTCGTCAGGTCATCGCCCACATGCAGAATCTCAGCCACGGGCATTTTCAGTTTATCCGCCGCCAGCGCATACATGTCGCTGAACGGTTTTGATCGCCCGTCGGGACCGGCGCGCAGCACAAACTCAAAGTAATCTCCCAGGCCGAACAGTTCTGGCTGTGCGTTACCGTTGGTGATCGCCACCAGCGGCCATTTGCGGGCCAGCGCCTTCAGCGTGTCATGCGTCGCCTGCGGGACGTCAATGCGGCTACGCCATTTGGCGAAATTCATCATCGCCGCATTCGCCCCCATTCTGGCTTCTGCTTCTGACAATCCCGCCTCCAGCATAGCGCGCTCTACGGCGCGGTGACGCCATTGGGTAACGTCGTGGTAGATTTCCGGCTCGGCGTCGCGAACGGCCTGACGTAAGCGCTGTAGGTCGCTATTTTGCAGCGAATTCAGCGCCGGATGGTAATTCTGTACAAACGCGAGCGCTTCCTGCTCGGTGCGTGTGATAACGGGACGGTTATCGTAAAGGGTGTCATCAAGGTCAAAGGTGAGCGCAGAAATGCGCCCCAAAGGCCGGTAAAAACGCATTATTTCCCCCGTTTGGCGCGTGGATGCGCCGCATCGTACACTGAAGCCAGGTGTTGAAAATCAAGATGGGTATAGATTTGGGTAGTGGAGAGATTAGCATGCCCCAATAACTCCTGTACCCCGCGCAGATCGCCGCTCGACTCCAGCATATGCGTCGCAAAAGAGTGGCGCAATTTGTGGGGATGTACGTGGCTGTTCAGCCCCTGTTTGATCCCCCATTCCGCAAAGCGTTTTTGTACATTACGCGCAGAAATGCGTTTGCCCAGTTTTGACAGGAATAACGCATCGTCATCGCAGCCAAATAGCCCCCGCAGGTCCAGCCAGTGCTCAATCCACGCCACTGCATTGCGGCCAATTGGCAGGCGACGTTCTTTACTGCCCTTCCCCATCACCCATACTTCGCCGGTGTCGAGATCGAGATGTTTAATATCCAGCCCAACCAGTTCAGACAAACGCAGCCCTGCGCCGTACATCACTTCTAACATTGCCCGGTCGCGCACGGCGAGGGGATCGTTGAGGTCGATATCCAGCAGACGATTAACGTCGTCGACATCGATATTTTTAGGTAGATGACGCGGTGCTTTCGGCGCGGAAACACTTTTTGCGGGATTGGCTTTCAGCTCGCCCTGATTAACCAGCCAGTCAAAGAAACTGCGCAATGCGGAGAGACGCAGCGCCAGGCTCGCCGGCCCTAGCCCTTTACGACGGCTGCGCACGGCAAAACTGCGTACCATCGAAGCGTCACATTGTTGCCAGCTTTGCAGACCGGTCTCTCCGGCTAACGCAATGATGGCATCAAGCTGACGCTGATAATTCAGCAATGTGATCGGGCTAAGCTGCCGCTCAACGCCCAGATAGCGTAAAAAGCGTGCCACATCCTGAGAAAGGGGTGAGTCGGTCATACGCGTTCAATCCAGCGCTCCAGCAGTTCCGGCATCATCAGCGAGATTTCCTGTAGTAATTGCGTACCTTGCCCCTGCTGGTAATGATTAACGTCGCGACTGCTGAACAGCATCACGCCCAGGGATCCATCTTGCCCCAACATCGACATCGCCACCGAGCCTATTGCTTTCGCTTCGGGCATCATGACCAGAAGTTCCGGGCCATTGAGCGGTCCAAGATAGTGCAGTGACTGGCCCAGACGCTGAATACGCAGCGGTTCAAAAGCCTGACGGCTTAATGCCAGATGAGTGAATTTTGATGGCGCACCAAGTCGCCAGCGATCCGGGAACAGACGAACCGTCGCCCCAGCCAGCCCTAACTCACGCGCCCAGCGATGAAATCGCATCAGCATGTCGTCAAGACTGCTGGCCGATACCAGCCGGGCTTGCAGATTTAACAGACGATAGAACAGGCTTTCATTGGCGTTGGCTTGTTCCATCAACAACGCCATATTCTCTTCCAGCACGTTAATATGATTACGTGCCCGCGCCATATGCCATTCCACTAAAGAGACCGTGCCCCGCACCGGGTGTGGAACACGCATCGCTTCAACTACCTGGGCATTACGGATAAAAAACTCAGGATTACGTTGCAGGTAATCGACGACCGCCCGGTCGTCCAGCTCCATGAGCGTTTCCTGTAGTTCTTCCCCTGGTTGCTTCATAAGTGAATAAATCCGTCGTAGACATGTGCCGCCGGGCCAGTCATATACAGCGGATGACCCGGACCTTTCCAGGCGATATCAAGTCGACCGCCCGGTAATTCCACCCTCACTTCTTCTGCCAGCAGGCCCTGCTGGATACCAACCGCAACAGCGGCGCACGCACCGCTGCCGCAGGCCTGCGTTTCACCCGCGCCGCGCTCATAGACGCGCAGCCGGATGTGCTCGCGCTTTACCACCTGCATAAATCCGATATTGGCGCGTTCAGGAAAGCGTTCGTGACTTTCCAGAACCGGCCCCAACGTTTCTACCGTGGCCGTATCAACATCATCAACCTGAATTACGCAGTGCGGGTTCCCCATTGAAACCACGCCGCACAATACTGTCTGTTCAGCCACGCGCATAATATAGGTCTTCTCTGCTTTGTTGGCGCGAAACGGAACCTGCGCGGGTTCAAAATTGGGTTCACCCATATTCACCCGTACCAGCTCGTCGTCGGTTACGGTTAATACCATACGACCATTAGCGGTACTGACGCGAATATCACGCTTATTGGTCAGCCCTTTCAGGCGAACAAAGCGGGCAAAACAGCGGGCGCCATTGCCACACTGTGACACTTCACTACCGTCGGCATTAAAAATACGGTAGTGGAAATCCAGCTCCGGATCATACGGAGGTTCAACCACCAGCAGTTGATCAAATCCAACGCCGAGATGCCTGTCGGACAAGCGGCGGATCAGCTCTGGTGAGAAAAAGACATTCTGCGTTACCGCGTCGACGACCATAAAATCGTTGCCAAGGCCATGCATTTTAGAGAATTGCATCATTCACTCCGTTCACGCGGGTACAGAAATATACATCTATTCCTGCCGTCAGTAATTCACCTGAGAAGGCCCGTCACTAATCCCACGATCGTTTTTCTCTGGCGTGGTGGATTGCGATTGCGGCTGAACGCTCTTGGTCGGAGGCGGCGCGGTTTTATCTGCTGGCGGGAAATAGAGCGGGCCTTTTAGCCCACAGCCCGTCAGGCTGAACAGAGTAAAAATGACAGCGAGTGGCTTTAACACGTTTTTCATTATCGATTGCCTGTAAAGTTCATGCTTTCTGTTTTCTATCATCGCAGGAGAAGGCGTAAAAGCA
Source organism: Citrobacter sp. RHBSTW-01044 (assembly GCF_013781945.1). Lineage (NCBI taxonomy): Bacteria > Pseudomonadati > Pseudomonadota > Gammaproteobacteria > Enterobacterales > Enterobacteriaceae > Citrobacter > Citrobacter sp. RHBSTW-01044. Next base: position 4,850,353 of record NZ_CP056180.1, read on the forward strand.
AGAGTTAGCCTGTAATCTGCAACGCGTTTTGTTTCAGGTTATACTGCCGTCATCACGAAAAACAGGATAAGAAAATGAACGACAGTGAATTTCATCGCCTTGCTGACACCCTGTGGATGACCATTGAAGAGCGTCTGGACGACTGGGACGGCGACAGCGATATCGATTGTGAGATCAACGGCGGCGTGCTGACCATCAGCTTCGAAAATGGCAGCAAAATTATTATTAACCGTCAGGAGCCGCTGCATCAGGTGTGGCTGGCAACCAAACAGGGCGGCTACCACTTTGACCTGAAAGGCGACGAGTGGATCTGCGATCGTAGCGGCGAAACGTTCTGGGATCTGCTAGAACAGGCGGCAACACAGCAGGCGGGTGAAGAGGTGAGCTTCCGTTAAGTTTTATTGCCGGATACGCTTCGCTTATCCGGCATCATGCTCACGAGAAATACTGCTGCAACAGCGGTGTGTCGTTTTCCTGACTGACAGGCGGCACGGCGCTAATCGGCTGGGTACGGAACGGGATCACCTGCGCGCGCCCGTCGGTTTTCACAATCTGATAGAACTGCGGCAGGTTAAAGTTGATGAAGCTGGAGCCGTAGGTAAAGCGATCGTGCGACGACGAGTAGAAACGGCTGACATCGCGTACCAGCTCCTCTTTGCTACCTTCGCAGTGGTGATACACCTCAGCCCGATTACTCTCATCCAGAATGTAGATATTAAAGCCCTGCTCATCACCCGTTTCTTCGAAAAAGAACTGAATGATCCCTTCGCTGGCAAAACCGTCAACCACTGACGGAAGTTTCACATGATTGGTCTCAACCTGAACGGAAAGCCCGTGCAGTTTGTTATGTGAAATCGCGCCATAAAATTCAATCGCGTTTTCCAGCTTCTGTACCGAGACGTTCAGGCGCTCGAAGAACAGACCCCACGTCTGACCAGAAACGCGCAGCGCTTTGAAGCGTCCGGTTTCCTGACGGGTGCTGGAGAGGCGCAACTCGATGCACTCAGACACCAGTTGCTGCACGCGGGTGCGAATTAAACCGCGCAGATGCTGGCTATAGCAGAAGACCTCGACGCTATCCGGCGGCGCGGCATCCTGGTGCATTTTGCCCAGAATCGTTTTTAACGCTTCAATCATCGCCTGCTCACCATTGAAGTGCAGCGTACGCACTTCATTCCACGAGTTGCGGTACAACAGGTCGACGCTACCCACCAGGCAATTTTGTTCTTCACCAAAGCTGAAGACGTCCAGCTTACGGAAATCAAAATGTACCACCTGATTGCGAAATGCTGCCGTCGGGTCATATTCAAGGTTAACGATAATCGCCAGGTGGCGAATCTCGCACGGGCTATAGAGCGCTTTCGGCGTTGGCGCTGGCAGTCGCAGCGGGAAGTGATGCGACACGTCGGCGACCATTTCTTGCAGCTTCGGCAAATCAACAATGCCGTTGCCCTTAATAAATAAATGCGTACGCGAGGTCAGCAGGCCGTTGAACCAGGCCCACGCCACCAGTTTATTGAGGTAGCGGTTATATTCCAGCGGCTGATGGCTGATGATCGAGTCCATGTTAGGCGCGCGGTTATAGAGATACCAACCCGAACGGTTGGCACGGCCCGGCGGCACATGGATAAAGGTCAGATTCGGTTCCGAGAGATCCGGAGATATCTGCGGGTTCACCAGCGTTACTTTACCTGGCAATGCTTCAAACGCGGCATACAGCTTACGGGTCAGCACGCCGATATCCTGCGGGCTGGCGCTCACGCTGAGGTTATTTCGGCGGGCAAAACGGATCAGGTTACGATAGCTCTGCATCATCGCATCGAGCAGTTCGTTATGCGCTTCGCGTACCTGGTCAATCTTCCAGTTAGCGCGGTTATCCAGCATGGTCAGACGGGCGTCATCCCAGCCCCACTCTTTCACTAACTGACTTAATACTTCACGACGCCAGCCCACACAGGCGCGCTCGCGGCTCAGTTTCTCACACACTTTTAAGTAGAAACATCGACGCACTAAATCCAGACGAGTCGGGTCTTCGATCGCCGTGAGGTACTCGGTAACGCGCTCCAGCATCATGCAGTAAGGGTCGAGACCAAAAGAGACGATCTCGCCATCGTGCAGGCGCTGTTTAATATCTTTCGCCAACAGGCGTGGATTGGGGTATTCCCAGGAATAAGCTTCCAGCAGCAGCGTTTTCAATACCGCTTTGTACGGGGAGTCGATACTCTTGTACAGCTGCCAGAGGCTGGCGCCAAAGTACTCTTCGGCGGAGAGCGAACTGAGTCCGCCGAGATCCAGCCATTCGTTTGGCGTTAACACCCCCTGTGCGTAAAGCGTCATGACGTAATCGTCGTAATGCTCTTCTTCGTCGCCCGGCACCATATTCCACAGAATACGTTTACCCGCGAGACGCACAGCGGTGCGATAGAATTCATCAAGCAACAGGATATGCTGCGTCGAGCCACAGTCTTCACCACCCAAACTGCCGCTTTCATTGTGGCGGAAACGGTTTTCATCAATCAGGAAGAAGCTGACTTCCACGCCCAGCGAGGCGGCCCAGCTTTCCAGCAGGCTACATTTACGCTGCAGCAGCTGGCGCTCTTCGCTATCCAGCCAGGATTGATGGCAGACCCAAATATCAAGGTCAGAGGAACAGCTTTGCCCTACCGAAGAGGTGCTGCCCATTGAGTAAACGCCGGTGATAGGCAGTTCGCCCTTGGGAGGATCCTGCGGTGACATACCGCGGTACAGTTCCAGTTCGTTCAGGTAGTGGCGTTGGGTTTCATCAGGCGTGTAAAGGCATATGCCTTTGGGAACGTTACCATCAAGGTAACCCGGCATCAGCGGATGGTGGTAGTGCAATAATGTCGGCAGCAGACTGTATACCTGCTGGAAGGCAGGTCCCATGGCAGCAAGCGCGCGATCCACACGCAGTTGATTTATGGCATCCAGTCTCTGTTTCAGAGTCTCAATATAGAGGTACAAGACGTATCGCCTGATGTTGCTATCCGTCATGTTGTCGATTGCTGCGGCACAAGCGCTCACAATAATCGTCATCAATTCGGATAAACCGTATGTCAAAAATAACCGTTACCTGTTTTTTCGCCCATATTTTTTTATGCTGTACAGCCGAAAAAATGGTCTAAAACGTGATCAATTTAACACCTTGCTCATTGACCGTAAAGAAAGATGCGCTACATACAAGTGTAGCACCGTTCGTTACGTGTAAATTCCTTCATACGGTCGGGAGGTTTCTCGTCATTATTCACTGCCAGTGATGATGCAGCGCCTTTTCCTCTCACTCACGTTTGAGCGTAACGCTGACATCCCTTTGATAAGGATGTTAGGATGGTCAATGATTGATAATGACGGTAACAAGCATGTTAGACAATGTTTTGAGAATTGCCACACGCCAAAGCCCCCTTGCGCTCTGGCAGGCACATTATGTCAAAGACGCCTTAATGGCAAACCACCCCGGTCTGATCGTGGAACTGGTTCCGATGGTAACCCGTGGCGATGTGATCCTTGATACCCCGCTGGCGAAAGTCGGGGGGAAAGGGTTGTTTGTTAAAGAGCTGGAAGTCGCGCTGCTGGAAAAACGCGCCGATATCGCCGTGCATTCCATGAAGGATGTGCCGGTTGAGTTCCCTGACGGTCTTGGACTGGTCACCATTTGCGAGCGAGAGGATCCGCGTGATGCTTTCGTCTCAAATAAGTACAACACGCTGGATGAACTCCCGGCAGGCAGTATCGTCGGGACATCCAGTTTGCGTCGCCAGTGCCAGTTGGCAAAGCGTCGCCCGGATCTCGTCATCCGTTCACTGCGCGGTAACGTAGGTACGCGTCTGAGCAAACTGGATAACGGCGATTATGACGCCATTATTCTGGCGGTCGCCGGATTAAAACGTTTAGGCCTTGAGTCGCGAGTCCGCACCGCTCTGCCGCCGGAAGTCTCCCTACCCGCTGTCGGGCAAGGCGCAGTTGGCATAGAATGTCGACTGGATGATATGCGCACTCAGGCGCTGTTAGCGCCGCTCAACCATGAAGAGACGGCGCTGCGCGTCAAAGCCGAACGCGCCATGAATACCCGCCTGGAAGGGGGATGTCAGGTCCCTATCGGCAGTTATGCAGAACTCATTAACGGTGAGATTTGGCTGCGGGCGCTGGTCGGCGCGCCTGACGGTTCGCAGATGGTATGCGGAGAACGTCGCGGCGCCGCGCAGGAAGCTGAACAGATGGGCATCTCTCTGGCTGAAGAGCTGCTGGAGAACGGTGCGCGCACCATTCTGGCTGAAGTTTACAACGGAGAAGCCCCCGCATGAGTATTCTGGTCACCCGCCCGTCTCCCGCAGGGGAAGAGTTAGTGAGCCGTCTGCGCACACTGGGGCAGGTGGCCTGGAGCTTTCCGCTCATCGAGTTTTCGCCCGGTCGGGAACTGGCAACGCTTGCTTCCCGACTGTCGGCGCTGACGGAAAACGATCTGGTCTTCGCCCTCTCGCAGCACGCCGTCACCTTTGCAGATGCCGAGCTTCAGCAACAAGGGAAAAGCTGGCCCTCCCTTCCGCGTTATTTTGCCATTGGTCGCACAACGGCGCTGGCGCTGCATACCGTTAGCGGTTTCAATATTCACTACCCTCTGGATCGGGAAATTAGCGAAGTCTTGCTACAATTACCTGAATTACAAAATATTGCGGGAAAACGCGCGCTTATATTACGCGGCAATGGTGGCCGTGAGCTGATAGGTGAAACCCTGACAGCACGCGGAGCTGATGTCGATTTTTGTGAATGTTATCAACGCAGTGCAAAATATTACGATGGTGCAGAAGAAGCGATGCGCTGGCAATCTCGTGGTGTGACCACGGTGGTTGTCACCAGCGGAGAGATGCTACAACAGCTCTGGTCGCTCATTCCGCAGTGGTATCGTGAGCACTGGTTACTACGCTGTCGGCTGCTGGTCGTCAGTGAGCGTCTGGCGCACCTCGCCCGGGAACTGGGCTGGCAAGATATTAAGGTCGCTGATAACGCCGACAACGATGCGCTACTACGCGCATTACAATAACTCTCATAATGGGATGCCATAATGACGGAACAAGAAAAATCCTCCGCCGTGGTTGAAGAGACCAGGGAGGCCGTGGAAACCACGTCACAGCCAGTCAATACTGAAAAAAAGAGTAAGAACAGCACTGCGCTGATTCTGAGCGCTGTGGCGATTGCTATTGCGCTGGCTGCAGGCGTTGGGCTGTACGGTTGGGGGAAACAGCAGGCAACAACGCAGACAGCAACCAGCGATGCGCTGGCGAACCAGCTTACAGCGTTGCAAAAAGCGCAAGAAAGCCAAAAAGCTGAGCTGGAAGACATTATTAAACAGCAGGCAACGCAGCTGGATGAAGCCGCTCGCCAGCAAGCCGCGCTGGTCAAACAGCTTGACGAAGTCCAGCAAAAAGTCGCCACTATCTCCGGCAGCGATGCCGGGACGTGGCTGCTGGCGCAGGCTGATTTCTTGGTGAAACTGGCCGGTCGCAAATTATGGAGCGATCAGGACGTTACTACCGCCGCGGCGCTGCTGAAAAGCGCTGACGCCAGTCTGGCGGATATGAATGACCCAAGCCTGATTACCGCCCGTCGCGCGATTACCGACGATATCGCGAGCCTCTCTGCGGTGACTCAGGTCGACTATGACGGCATTATCCTGAAAGTGAATCAGCTCTCTAACCAGATTGATAACCTGCGTCTGGCCGACAACGATACCGACGATTCGCCGATGGATTCCGACAGCAGCGAGCTTTCCAGCTCGATCAGCGAATGGCGCGTCAATCTGCAAAAAAGCTGGCAGAACTTTATGGACAGCTTTATCACCGTTCGCCGTCGTGATGAAACCGCCGTCCCGCTGCTGGCACCGAACCAGGACGTTTACTTACGTGAAAATATCCGTTCTCGCCTGTTAGTGGCCGCCCAGGCCGTGCCGCGTCATCAGGAGGAAACATATCGCCAGGCGCTGGAAAACGTCTCCACCTGGGTGCGCGCCTACTACGACACCGACGATGCAGCCACCAAAGCTTTCCTTGAAGAGGTAGACCAACTGAGCCAACAAAGCATCAGCATGGACGTACCGGAAACGCTGCAGAGCCAGGCGCTTCTCGACAAGCTCATGCAGACCCGCGTACGTAATTTACTGGCACAGCCTGCCACAGCGCCGGTTGCAGCAGCTCCTGCGCCTTCAGCTGAAACTCCGGCAACTGCGCCGCAAGGAGAATAATGATGCTAAAAGTATTATTGCTCTTTGTGCTATTGATCGCCGGGATCGTTGTCGGTCCAATGATTGCCGGTCATCAGGGCTACGTACTGATCCAGACGGATAATTACAATATCGAAACCAGCGTGACGGGGCTGGTGATCATTCTGATCGTCGCAATGGTCGTCCTGTTTGCGATTGAATGGCTGCTGCGCCGAATTTTCCGCACTGGCGCGCATACCCGCGGATGGTTTGTCGGTCGGAAGCGTCGTCGCGCCCGTAAGCAGACGGAGCAGGCGCTGCTCAAGCTGGCAGAAGGCGATTATCAGCAGGTTGAAAAGCTGATGTCGAAAAACGCCGATCATGCAGAACAGCCGGTAGTGAATTACCTGCTGGCGGCAGAAGCTGCTCAACAGCGCGGTGACGAAGCACGTGCCAACCAACACCTTGAGCGTGCTACCGAACTGGCCGGAAATGATACGATCCCGGTAGAAATCACTCGTGTTCGCCTGCAGCTGGCACGTAATGAAAATCACGCCGCACGCCACAGCGTAGATAAACTGCTGGAAGTGACGCCACGTCATCCGGAAGTGCTGCGTCTGGCTGAACAGGCCTACATTCGTACCGGTGCATGGAGTTCGTTACTGGATATCATTCCATCCATGGCAAAAGCGCACGTGGGTGATGACGAGCACCGCGCGATGCTGGAACAGCAGGCATGGGTTGGTCTGATGGATCAGGTTCGCGCCGATCAGGGCAGCGAGGGGCTACGTGCATGGTGGAAAAACCAGAACCGTAAAACCCGTCACCAGGTTGCCCTGCAGGTGGCAATGGCTGAACATCTGATTGAGTGTGACGATCACGATACGGCGCAGCAGGTCATCATTGATGGTCTTAAACGCCAGTATGACGACCGCCTGGTGCTGCCGATCCCGCGTCTGAAAACCAACAACCCGGAACAGATAGAAAAAGTGTTGCGCCAGCAGATTAAAGCCGTCGGCGATCGCCCATTACTGTGGAGCACGCTGGGCCAATCGCTAATGAAGCACGGCGAATGGCAGGAAGCCACGTTCGCCTTCCGTGCCGCTCTCAAACAGCGTCCAGATGCCTATGACTACGCCTGGCTTGCTGACGCGCTGGACAGACTGCATCAGCCGGAAGAAGCCGCCACCATGCGTCGTGATGGCCTGATGTTGACGCTGCAGAACAACAATCCCCCACAGTAATTCCTTCTTGCCCGGTGACGCTTCGCTTACCGGGCCTACCGTTATTTCATATACACCAAATCATTCGAGATGCTTCGAGGCGACTTGAAGGATGAGGTGTATATGCATAAAAAAACGCCCGCTCTTTTGGAGCAGGCGTTAAACAGGTCTGTATGACAACATAAATGGGTGCTTCACTCAACGTTATGTCCATGGTGTTTGATGAGGCCAGAGCGACATCTGTCTGTGGACGATAAGCACCGTAAACGGCTCTGCATCATTCCTGAGTTTATGAGGCCAGATGGCGAACATAAGAGATGGAATGAGCATCTACCCGTATATTATTGCACAAGGCATGCCACGATTGCACTGCAAAAACAATGGAACCGGACTTTTTAAGACATCAGGAAATTCGGGGAAATAAAGGCTGAGAAGGGAAAATCAGAAAACAAAAAACCCCGCCGAAGCGGGGTTCAAAATTGGTCGGCGAGAGAGGATTCGAACCTCCGACCCACTGGTCCCAAACCAGTTGCGCTACCAAGCTGCGCTACTCGCCGTTTTACTGCTTTTTGAATTTTTAGTTCAATTCTTTAAGTCGTGGTGCGAGGGGGGGGACTCGAACCCCCACATCCTAAGGACACTAACACCTGAAGCTAGCGCGTCTACCAATTCCGCCACCTTCGCATTTCACAACTTTAAATTAATGGGGTGGCTAATGGGATTCGAACCCACGACAACTGGAATCACAATCCAGGGCTCTACCAACTGAGCTATAGCCACCACTGCAAATCTTTTACGCGGTATTAAAACCACCGCAGCTCCGGCACCTTACTAAATGGTGCGCCCGACAGGATTCGAACCTGAGACCTCTGCCTCCGGAGGGCAGCGCTCTATCCAGCTGAGCTACGGGCGCTTAGCGCCGTTGCGGGGCTGGATATTACGGAGGTCTCGGTCTGCTGTCTAGTGCTTTTTTAAAATAAATTATCGTTTGGTCATGGTTTGTGCGTTTTGTCGCTTATTCCTGCAATTTTTGGGCTGTGCCATGACGATTCAGGCCAAAAACCTTATAAATGAGCGTCACGGCCAGTAAGAAGAGAATGCCAACAAACAGCGACATTCGGGTATCTTCATTAAAGTACATGCCGATTAATACGCAAATCAGGAACGCCATCGTCAAATAGTTCGCCCACGGGAACAGAATCGAGCGGAAGGGATGACTGGCGATCGCCGCTTTATGCGCCTGACGGAAACGTATCTGGCTTATCAGGATCACAAACCACGGCACCATCCCCGGCAGCACGCTGGCGCTATAGACATAAACGAACACACGCTGCGGGTTGGGAATGATGTAGTTCAGGCACGAACCAACCAGCAGGATCGCGATAGAAATAGCCACGCCGGCAACCGGCACGCCCTGGCGCGAAACTTTTCCAACAGCGGCAGGTAGCTGGCGATTCTTTGCCAGCGCGTAAAGCATACGCCCACAGCTGTACATCCCACTGTTACAGCCCGACAGCGCCGCCGTCAGGACCACAAAGTTAATAATCCCTGCCGCTGCGGTAATACCAATCTTGGCAAAGGTGAGAACAAACGGGCTACCGTTACTGCCAATCTCATTCCACGGGAAAATAGTGACGATAACAAAAATCGCACCGACGTAGAAAATCAGAATACGCCACAGCACTTTCCCTACTGCACTACGCAGCGTGACCTGCGGATTCTTCGCTTCACCCGCAGTAATGCCGATCAGCTCCACGCCCTGGTAAGAAGCCACGACAATACACAATGCCGTCAGGAAGCCCTTCCAACCACCAGCAAAGAAGCCGCCGTGCTCAGTCAGGTTGCCAAAGCCGATCGCCTGACCGCCATTGCCAAAACCGAAGAAAATCACCCCTAATCCAATGACGATCATCACAATGATGGTGGTCACTTTAATCATGGCAAACCAGAACTCAATTTCACCATACAGGCGAACCGCGGCGAGATTTGCCAACGCAACCAGTCCGACAGCTATCAGTGCGGGTATCCATTGTGCCATTTCCGGGAACCAGAACTGGACGTACACCCCGATGGCGGTAATCTCTGATATCCCCACCGCCATCCACATAAACCAGTATGACCAGGCGGTGAGATAACCAAAGAAGGGGCTCATATAACGATGGGCGTAAACAGCAAATGAACCGGCAACCGGCTCGAGGAATAACATCTCCCCCATAGAACGCATAATGAAAAAGACGAACAGCCCGGCGACAATGTATGCCAGCAGAACCGAAGGTCCCGCCCATTTCAGGGTACTGGCGGCCCCCATAAATAGCCCGACGCCAATAGTCCCCCCAAGGGCAATTAATTCGATGTGACGAGCCTCCAGCCCACGCTGTAGCTCAGGTTTGTTCTCGGCCATAAATCCTCTTGTTGTGTTTGCATACTGTCCGGTATTACCGGTTCTCGTTATGGGTACATCTTGTTATGCCATAACAGGCCATACGGCACCGACCGCTTAACGGTTGGCGTCAAAAACACCACGGCACTGCAATGATTGTTGCGAATGGTTTCCTAAAATCGCTTAAATGGCAATTAAAGCATTCAAAAAATAAATAGATTGTGTGAGAAAGCAGCGATTATGTTGTGAATAAGTAGCGTAATTAGCAGATCACGCTACTTATCAAAGGAGGGAGGGCGTCAGAGGTTGCCGGTATAGTGCCAGCGGAGATAGCGTAATAAGCGAAGTTGACGAGTGATACGGCTTGGCTGCGACAATAAGCGATACAGCCACTCCAGCCCCAGACTCTGCCAGATTCGCGGCGCACGCTTAACGTGACCGGTAAAGACGTCGTAGGTACCACCCACGCCCATATAAAGCGCTTCAGGGTGAGTCTTCCGGCAGTCACGCATAAAGATCTCTTGTTTCGGCGAGCCCATCGCCACCGTCACAATCTGCGCACCGCTGGCGTGGATACGTTCAAACAATGCCTGCCGCTGGTCCGGGGTAAAATAACCGTCCTGACTGCCTACAATGTTCACGCGCCACTGGGCACGCAGTTTGGCTTCCGTTTGCGCAAGAACTTCAGGCTTGCCACCAATCAGGAAGACAGGCGTTCCTTCCTGCCCGGCTCGCGCCATAAGCGCTTCCCAAAGATCAGCCCCTGCCACGCGTGAAACCTGCGCCTGCGGGAATTTTTTGCGCACTGAGCGCACCACGCTAATCCCATCCGCATATTTGAAGTCAGCGGCGTTGATCAGATCCCGCACTTCAGGGTTATCTTCTGCCGTCAGCATCTTCTCAGCGTTGATTGCCACCAGCGTTCCTGACCTGAGATGTCCCTCGGCAAACAGGTAATTTAGCGCATGCTGCATATCGCGCCAGCCAATCAATTGTAGCCCGCGCAGCGAGTAGAGTGGCGCAGTTGTGTTATCTGTCATTACGATCCTTCAATCTGTGTCCGGGGCAGCGATTTGATTCGTTTATGGATGAGTCCCGCACTATCGAATAGCCAAAACAGCAGTTTTGCCACCAGCAGACACACGCCGAAAATCACGAGGAAAAAGACCACTCGCGAGACAAACGAATCCAGCCCTTCACGTGCCAACACGATCATATTGAAAATAGCGCCAAAACAGAAACTGTGCAGAATCGCCGCCTTGTAGCGATTGGTTTCGCGGTTGCCTAACTCATACAGCCAGTCAAACCATTTGATGATAAGTCCAACGACAATCGCGCCTAACGGGATAAACAGCGCCCCGCCCATCACCACCAGTGAACCAATTAACGTCGGCGAAATCGCCAGACCTGAGTGGTTGTTCAACACTTCCCAGGTAAAGTAGTTCGCTGAGTTGAGGACAATACTCGGCCGCCCAGGCCACAGCCAGGAAGGGATAAAGACGTAGAAGTCACGGACAATCGGCGCCAGCCCCTGAAACTCAATATTGTGGTAATTTTGCAGCAACAGCGCCAGATTCTCCCACGGCGAGAAGGTGTCCCGCGTGAGGTACAGGAAAGTATAAAACGCCTCGTCGCCGCTAACGTTCATCCCATAACGCTTCAGCGCCAGCCAGAACATCCCGACGATACCCAGCACGCCCGCGGCGGCCAGCATCCACAGCGAAATCCAGCCGCGAATGATGCCGATAAACAAGAAGATGGCAAACGCAATGATGATATTGGCGCGCGTCCCGCCAACAATCATATAGGTCAGCAAACCAAACGCGACGGTACTCACCAGGAAGAATAACCACGCTTTGCTGTCCTGACGCAGGAAATAGACCACCAGCATTGCCGGAATGAAGAAGTAGAAGAAACGCTTCAGAGCGACGCCAGAGACTTCACTGGAAAAAATTTGGCTGTAGGATTGCAGTCTGAACAGCAGGAATCCGTTGTGCATAAAGAAGACGCCCACGCTCACCAATGCAATCGCCATCAGGATAACCCAGGTCAAATGCGCTTCAACGCGATTGATGGTAAATAGCGGCCTGCGTGGCTTATCCTCGACTCGCTTGCGAAGGCGGGTTTTATACGTCACGTAGTAGACGGCATAGAAACAGGCTGCTGACAGCAAGGCCTGCAGTAGGATCTCCGGCGGAGCCACTGCCACATCAAAACGGAACACCAGTATGCTGGTCAACGGGAACCCGAAGAAGAACGTCAGCAAAAACAGCAGTGAGAAGAAAACATTGAAGTTAAAACGCACGCGGCGGAATTCAAACCAGGTCAGCGTGGCGATAAACAAGGTGGAGAGCAGCCATACCACCAGCAGACCGCTAAATTGCATCAGGCTCATATGGTTTCTCCTGAAGCAATGCGCAGCGCGTTGTGCCACGGCTGCAGATAATTCGGGCTAAAGAAGGTGATTGAATTTTTATCTACCGATGCCAACTGGCGCTGCGCTTCGCGTACGACGCCTTCATTGAGCTCATCAGTGGTAAATAACACCGGGAGATTCTGTTCCACCATATCCTGCCAGAAGGGATTTTCACGGTTGAGCACGCACGGGATACCGGCCTGAATCAGTAAACACAGGGTACCGATCCCCTGCTGACGGGCAAAAATAAAGTAACCCAAATCACACTGACGTAATAATGTCAGATAGGCATCAAATTCCAGCTTTTCACTTAAAATTTGCAGATTCTCAGCGCTAAACAATGCCAGGCCGGCCTGACGAACCTCGTCGATATAAGCCACATTATTGGCGGGGTACCCCATCGGTACAATCACATTCACCGTGTCGCCGAACTGCTGATGGACGGCGCGGAGCGCGGCAATATGCTCATTGCTGCGATCGCCAGAGTTGCCAACCAGCACCGTCATCTTGCCGCTGCGCTGACACGCGTTGCTCATATTATTGAGCGAGGGATCCATCCGCGTTGGGAAATAGAGCAACTCGCCACGCACGCGCGGATGCTGTTCGGCGAAATAGCTCAAATCACCCCGCGTGGCAAATACGCAGCCCACGCGATTCTGCGCCATACGGCGAATGGGGTAAAACAGGCGAAATTTCAGTCCACTAGAGACTTCATATAAATCCGCGCCCCAGATATGCCAATAAAACTGCTCCGGTTTAATTCCCCCGCTCAGCAGCGCTAACCACAGGCTGGTGTTGAACTGACCGTGGAAGAAAAAACGCTGTTGGCGATCCGCTTTTGCTTTCGCGATAACCGCTTCAGCCAGCGCCTTTTTCCCACCATAGAAGCTTAGCGATAACGCCGGGCAGTTCTCTCTGAATCCGGCATCCTGACCTGCAACCATAAACGTGCGCGCGTGCTCGCTCATCGCGGCCAGCGAGTCGTTGAAAAACCGCAGCACGGTTTGGTTATGGTGAGGGATATCCGATCCCAGAACGTGAATCAGTACAGTCATACCCGCCTACGCCAGAGTAAAAACACGCCACAACAAAGAGAGAAATAGACAATGTACGTTGCCATGTAAGCCTGTGCCGCGCCCAGCGCACCATGTGCAGGGATCAGCCAATGTGCAAACGCCGTCAATAACATGAACTGGCTAATTTCTGCCAAGATATAAAACCGCAGCGACGCTTTCGCGATCACCAGATAACCGAAAACATAGGCGCCGACTTTCAGCACATCACCGACCAGTTGCCAGGCGAACAGGTCGCGCATGGCGGTGAATTTAGCGGAGAAAAGCAGCCAGATAGCAAAATCGCGCAGTAGCCAGACGGTAAAGCTTGCGGCAGCAACCGCCGGCAGCACGAATTTCAACGACTTGATCACTTCGCGTGTAATGTCGCGCTTTTCAGTCAAACGCGACAACGTCGGCAGCAAGTAAACGCTGAATGAGGCGGTGATAAATTGCAGATAAGCATCGGAGATACTGCTCACCCCCTGCCAGATCCCCACATCATCCCAGCTGTACTGCGCCGCCAACAGGTTTCGCATCATCACGTATGCCACTGGCAGCGTTACGGAGGTAATCAGCGCCATCAGCGTAAACTTGCTTAACTGCCCTGCCAGACCGTTATCCCACGAGGGTTTCAGGTAATGCAGGGGGATAGTCCCACGCTTAATCAGCATTATAGCGGCAGGGATTACGACCAGCGCAGGTACCAGCGCCAGGCCCAGCAAGGCGCCTTCATACCCTCCCAGGCGATAACAGCCATAATAAGCCGCTACGCCCACCAGGCTCCCCACAATCAACGACAGCGCGTTACCCGCCGCATCGCGGAAGCCCTTCATCAGCGCCAGCAGCAGGTTCGCCCAGGCAATGCCCATCTGCACCAGCGCAACCAGTCGAACCAGCCCCTGATAATGAGTATGACCAAATAATCCCTGACTGATAGGTGCGGCCGCCAGCAAAAAAATCACCGCCATCAGCGTAGAGAATCCCAGCACCATCGCGGAAGAGGTACCGACCACCTTACGGAGCCGGGCCGGATCGTCATGATGCTGCGCAACGTATTTCGTGACGCCATTGAAAATGCCGGCCCCCGCCAACACGCCAAGCACGGTGACCATCTGGCGGAAGTTACCCGCCTGCCCCACGCCTGCCGGTCCAAACGACACCGCCAGCAACTTCACAACCAGCAAACCTGCACCAATTTTTACCAGCGTACTGGCCGCCGTCCATAAGGACGCTTTTGCAAGCGACATATCAGGCGAAGTAGTTGAGTAAGGTCGTAATGACTGTTCGCTGGTTCACCGGCGACAGATTGTAGAACAGCGGTAAACGCAGCAGGCGTTCGCTCTCTTTGGTGGTGTAACGATCAACACCGGCAAACACGCCGAATTTATCGCCAGCCGGGCAATCATGCAGCGGGATATAGTGGAACACCGCCATAATTTCAGCTTCTTTCAGGAAGTTAATCAACGCCGTGCGATCGTCGATATCACGCAGTTTGATGTAAAACATATGGGCATTCTGTACGCAACCCTCCGGTATCGAAGGCAGCTCAATACGCCCGGCACGCGCCAGCGGTTCCAGGGCATCGTAATACTTTTGCCACAGCGCCAGACGCTGCTGGTTAATACGATCAGCCGCTTCCAACTGCGCCCACAGATAAGCCGCCTGCAGATCGGACATCAAATAACTGGAACCGATATCACGCCAGGTATACTTATCTACCTGGCCGCGGAAAAACTGACTACGGTTAGTCCCTTTTTCACGGATGATTTCTGCACGCTCGACTAATTTTTTATCATTAATCAGCGTCGCTCCACCTTCCCCGCCTGCGGTATAGTTTTTGGTCTCATGGAAGCTAAAGCAGCCGATGTGACCAATCGTACCCAGTGCACTCCCCTTGTAGGTCGACATGACGCCCTGGGCGGCATCTTCCACCACATACAGGTTATGTTTAGTGGCCAGCCCCATGATGGTATCCATTTCGCAGGCCACGCCCGCGTAATGTACCGGCACAATAGCGCGGGTTTTATCGGTGATCGCCGCTTCAATCAGCGTTTCGTCAATGTTCATGGTATCCGGGCGAATATCAACAAAGACGATTTTCGCGCCGCGCAACACGAAGGCATTGGCCGTAGAGACAAACGTGTAGCTCGGCATAATGACTTCATCGCCAGGCTGGATGTCCAGCAGCAATGCCGCCATCTCAAGCGATGCGGTGCAGGAGGGCGTCAGCAGCACTTTCTCACTGCCAAAATGCTGCTCCAGCCACTGCTGACAGCGACGGGTAAAGCCACCGTCACCACACAGTTTGCCGCTATTCATCGCAGACTGCATGTAATCGAGTTCAGTTCCCACCACCGGCGGTGCATTAAATGGAATCATCGTGTCACCTGTATAACCAATACGCGGTGCTTTCCACATTCGCACCACTGTGTATATAACGTTTAAGCGCGGCGGTGTTGCCCATTTGGGTCGCCACGCGCAATGTTGTTTTACCGCGGGCCTGTGCCCAACAAAGCGCGGCCTGCATCAGTTCTGCACCCGCACCACGCCCGGCCAGCAGGCCAATTCTCGCTTCGGTCGCATTCAGTTCACGCAGCGAGACATAGCCACGAATCTCACCAGTCGGTTTACGAAAAACGAGGCACTGATGATCAAACGTCCCCAGCACCGCGTTTTCAATCCACTGTGCGTAGAAACGCGCGCTGGCATCTTCGGCATACCACGGGGCGCGAAAACGACTTTGCGCAAATGCCTTTCCTGCCAGATGGCGTAATACCGGGATATCCGTAGGTTGCGCGACCTGCGCACCGGGGTCGCCGCTGGCACACGTCACCGGCAGTACAAAATCGACTTCACCTTCTACCAGTGAGAAACCCAAATGCTGCAGAGCATCTAATTCATGGCTATTTGCGGCAAGTATTTTTGCTTGTACACGCGACCAGGGCAGCAACGCATCCGCAGTTAGAACCGGCGCGCGTTGGTCAAAACGGACAATGGCGCTATTCACGCCAAAGAACGTATTTTCCCAGCTAAGCGGCTCAATACTGGCGCGGACGAGCACGGAGCAGCTCCAGCAGGTATTGACCATAACCCGTTTTGGCCAGTGAACTGGCGGCACGCTTCACGCCTTCGTCATCCAGCCAACCGTTACGCCAGGCGATTTCTTCCAGACAGGCTATTTTAAAGCCCTGGCGTTTCTCCACCGTCTGCACAAAAGTGCTCGCTTCGATCAAACTGTCATGCGTACCGGTATCCAGCCAGGCAAAGCCACGCCCAAGCAATTCAACCGTCAGATGTCCGTCATCAAGATACATCTGGTTGATAGACGTAATCTCCAGCTCCCCACGCTCAGAAGGTTTCACGCGTTTCGCGTATTCCACCACTTTGCTGTCATAAAAATAGAGCCCTGTCACCGCCCAATTAGATTTCGGCGCTTTCGGCTTCTCTTCCAGAGAGACTGCGCGAAAATTGTCATCAAACTCAACAACACCAAAACGTTCAGGGTCCATGACCTGATAGCCAAACACCGTCGCGCCTTGCGTTCTGGCGGCCACATGACGCAGTTTTGGACTGAATCCTTGACCAAAGAAGATGTTGTCCCCTAACACCAGGCACGATGGTTCACCGTTAAGAAACGTTTCACCGATAATAAAAGCCTGCGCTAATCCATCCGGGCTCGGTTGCTCAGCATAGTGCAGTTCAATGCCGAACTCAGATCCATCGCCCAGCAAACGCTGGAAATAGCCTTTATCTTCCGGAGTGGTGATAATCAGGATTTCGCGAATTCCCGCCAGCATCAGTACCGATAGCGGGTAGTAAATCATTGGCTTATCGTAAATGGGCAATAGTTGCTTCGATACGCCCCGCGTAATGGGATACAGGCGAGTACCTGAGCCACCCGCCAGAATGATACCTTTCATGCGTTGTCTCCTCCGCAAAACCAGGCTGTTAGCCCTTCAGACCTAAACGTTCGCCCTGGTAACTGCCGTCCTGTACGGGTTTCCACCATGCCTGATTATCCAGATACCACTGCACGGTTTTGCGCATTCCACTTTCAAACGTTTCCTGCGGCATCCACCCGAGTTCACGCGCAATTTTTGAAGCGTCAATGGCGTAACGCAAATCATGGCCTGGGCGATCGTCCACAAAAGCGATCAAGTCGCGGTACTGCGCGATGCCCTGCGGTTTATGCGGAGCCAGCTCTTCCAACAGGCTGCAAACCGTTTCGACAACATCCAGGTTTTTACGCTCGTTATGGCCACCAATATTATAGGTTTCCCCAACCGCGCCCGTCGTCGCCACGCAATAGAGCGCCCTGGCGTGATCTTCTACATACAACCAGTCACGGATCTGTTGACCATTGCCATATACCGGCAACGGTTTGCCCGCCAGTGCGTTGAGGATCATCAGCGGAATCAGTTTTTCCGGGAAATGGTACGGACCATAGTTATTCGAACAGTTGGTAATCAGCGTTGGCAGACCGTAGGTACGCAGCCAGGCGCGAACCAGATGATCGCTGCTGGCTTTAGACGCGGAATAAGGGCTGCTCGGCGCATACGGCGTGGTTTCGGTGAAGAAATCATCTGTGGAATGGAGATCGCCATACACCTCGTCAGTCGAGATATGGTGGAAACGAAACGCCAATTTTTCCTCGCTGGCTAATGTACTCCAGTAAGCGCGCGCTGCTTCCAACAGCGTGTAGGTTCCCACAATGTTGGTTTCGATAAAGGCGGCCGGACCATCAATTGAACGATCGACATGGCTTTCTGCAGCCAGATGCATCACGCAGTCCGGCTGATATTGTTCAAACACCTTGTCGAGCGATGCCCGATCGCAAATATCCACTTTCTCAAAGGCAAAACGGGAATTCTGCGCAACCGGCTCCAGCGACATCAGGTTTCCTGCGTAGGTCAGCTTATCGACCACAACCACCGCATCCTCGGTATCATGAATGATATGTCGCACAACCGCCGAGCCGATAAATCCCGCTCCACCGGTAACCAGAATTCGTTTCATTAGCGCCAGACCCCTTTGGTATCAACGATGTACTGCTGTTGAACCGCATCGCCTTTGATGGCTTTAAATTCATTATGGTCAACCAGCATGACCAACACATCAGCACGTGCCAGAGCATCGTCCAGCGTCGCCAGTTGGCAAAGACCATCCAGTTTTTTCGGCAGTTGATGGATGTTCGGTTCCACCACCAGCACTTCGCCTTTGTGCCATTGCGCAATATTCTGCGCAATTCCCATCGCCGGGCTTTCACGCAAATCGTCAATATTGGGTTTGAATGCCAGACCAAAACAGGCAATTTTTACTTCGCTAGCCCGTTTGTTGGTATCCGCCAGACAGTCGGCTACGGCAGCCTTCACCCGATCGACCACCCAATGCGGTTTACCATCGTTTACCTCACGTGCAGTACGGAGCAATTTCGCCTGCTGTGGGTTCTGCGCCACGATAAACCACGGATCGACCGCGATACAGTGTCCACCTACGCCAGGGCCGGGCTGCAAAATATTCACGCGTGGATGGCGGTTTGCCAGCCGAATCAGTTCCCAGACGTTGATCCCCTGATCGGCGCAAATCAGCGACAGTTCGTTGGCGAAGGCGATATTGACATCGCGAAAGCTATTTTCCGTCAGCTTACACATTTCTGCGGTGCGGGCGTTGGTTACCACACATTCGCCTTCGAGAAAGATGTTGTACAGCTCGCTGGCGCGCGCGGAACAGACGGAGGTCATTCCTCCAATCACCCGATCGTTTTTAATCAGTTCGACCATTACCTGACCCGGCAGTACGCGCTCTGGGCAATAAGCAATGTTAACGTCCGCCTGTTCACCGACCTGCTGCGGGAAAGTCAGGTCAGCCCGCATTTCTGCAAGCCATGCGGCCATCTGTTCAGTTGCCCCGACAGGTGAGGTGGATTCCAGAATCACCAATGCGCCTTTTTTCAAAACTGGCGCAATAGATTTCGCCGCGGCTTCTACGTAGACCATATCGGGTTCATGATCTCCCTTGAATGGGGTAGGCACCGCAATCAGATACGCATCAGCATCTACGGGTGTCGCGCTCGCACGTAAAAACCCATTTTCGACCGCCGTTTTCACCACCGCCCCCAGATCGGGCTCAACGATGTGAATTTCACCGCGATTAATGGTATCCACCGCATGTTGATTTATATCTACGCCAATTACGTGTTTTTGACGGGAAGCAAAGGCAGCCGCCGTTGGCAGTCCGATATAACCCAGCCCAATGACAGAAATGGTCGTAAAACTCATAGCGATATCCGATTATTTTTTAATGCATCTAAAATGCGGTCACATGCCAGCCCGTCTCCATACGGATTATGGGCGCGGCTCATGATCTGATATTCATTGTCGTCATGCAGTAAACGCGTGACTTCTTCAACAATCCGCTGTGGGTCTGTACCTACCAGACGTACAGTCCCTGCGGTAATAGCTTCCGGGCGCTCCGTTGTTTCACGCATCACCAGCACAGGTTTCCCCAGAGACGGCGCTTCTTCCTGAATCCCGCCGGAATCAGTAAGGATCAGCCAGGCGTGATTCATCAGCCATACGAATGGCAGGTAGTCCTGCGGTTCAATCAACACCACGTTTTCAACGTGACCCAGGATGCGATTGACCGGCTCACTGACGTTAGGGTTCAGGTGTACCGGATAGACAATCTGCACATTTTGGTTAGACGCGGCTATTTCCGCCAGGGCATGACAGATTTGCTCAAAACCGCGACCGAAGCTTTCCCGACGATGACCGGTCACCAGGATCATCTTTTTATCAGCATCCAGGAAAGGATAACGTTCGGCTAGATCCGCACGCAGCGTCTCATTTCCCAGTACGCGATCCCGAACCCAGATCAACGCGTCAATAACCGTATTACCCGTGACGAAAATACGATCATCAGGGATAGCTTCTCGTAACAGATTTTGCCGCGAGTTTTCTGTTGGGGCAAAATGATACATTGCCAGACGCCCGGTCAGCGTACGATTAGCCTCTTCCGGCCATGGTGAATAGAGATCGCCTGTACGTAAACCAGCCTCTACATGCCCCACCGGGATGCGCTGATAGAATGCGGCCAGACTGGTAGCAATCGTGGTTGTGGTATCACCATGAACCAACACCACATCAGGCTTGAATTCAGCCAAAATAGGCTTTAACCCTTCCAGGATGCGGCAGGTTATTTCTGTTAGTCCCTGACCTGGCTGCATAATATTGAGATCGTAGTCAGGTACAATGGAAAAAAGATTCAACACCTGATCGAGCATCTCCCGATGCTGCGCCGTAACGCAAACTTTCGCCTCAAAATCAGGATCTTTTTCCAGCGCATGAACCAGAGGAGCCATCTTAATGGCCTCCGGTCGCGTACCAAATACAGTCAGTACTTTCACATCGATTCTCTTCGGATTGGCAGTGAGAGCCCAGCCCCTCACTGCAACGGCATTGCTAAATCGTACGGCGACGGGTTAACGCGACACCAGCACCGATCAGAGCCCCAACGATACCCCACATAATCATCAGGAAGGCGCGACGAGGGCTGTCACGTTTTACCGGCTCTTCCGGCGTTCTCAAATAACGATAGGTCTGAAAACGCGGATCTAAAGTTGGTCCAACGTTCAGGGTGTTCAGCATTGCCCTGTTCTGGAAATAGTCCAGATCGAAATCCGGACCAATTGACTGCAGATTCTCGAGTCGCGCCTGCAACATAGGACGTCCGAGTAAGAACAATTCTGAATCCGGTAATTCATCAGCTGGAACATCTGTGGAAGTACGCGAAATATTATGCTGCTCAGCAATTTTAAGCGCTTGTTCAATGCTGTGGACGCGGCGAGAGAAAATGGATTTTGCCACTTCTTCCTGACGTTTGACCTGCGCTTTCATCTGCACAGTGCGTGCGGCCCATGCGCCTTTTAACTCATCATTCAGATGACGTGCCGCGCGTTGGCTGGCAAACGCGACGTACTGGCGCAGCAAATTGTTGGCATCAGGAGCCGTCTCGGCAATCAGCTTCACGCTGTCATTGGTATTACGTAGCGCATCGCCAGGTAAAAACTGAATGTTATTGATCAGTTCATCCAGCATCGCCGCATCGGCTTTACTATTACCGACCATACGCTGCTTATAGTAATCAGTCTGCTGCCAGAATTCTCGGCGTGTATCCCAGGAGGCAAGCTGCATAATGAATTCTTTATAGGCCTCATCCATTACTGACGGTTGGTCCGTGGACGCAAGACTGGCCTTAATATCCAGGTTGCGTAAAAACTGTTGTTGAGAGTAAAAGCCACCCAACATATTGACCGTTGGCCTGTCAGTAATCGCCGTGGCGCTCCACTCCTGACGCGCAAAAAACGTATAGGCGAGGGCCGCTATCGCGAAGGCGAGAGCCATACCGACGATCCACACCTTCCCTGCCCACAAGGTACGAAACAACCCACGGATATCCAGTTCATTTTCAGCGCTCACGGCGTCTTCCCCCGGTAATGGTTGTCTCATCGCATCCTCAATTTACTTGGTTAAGTTTGGTTTGCCTTCACGAATTCTTCGCAATCTGCGCTTCACTCGCTTGATAAATCTCGCTACCTTCCAGGCACGCTTGATACAGTAACCGTAGAGGCCAAAGGCCAGTAAAAAAAGCAACAACATGGCCCATTCAGGGACTAAGCGAAAATATTCAGCCAACACGCCGATAGACGCCAGTACCGCCGCAGCCAGCGTAATCAGAACAAATGCTTGTCGGGAAGTAAACCCTGCCCGCATCACCAAATGATGTATGTGTTGACGATCCGCGGAGAAAGGGCTCATGCCTTTTCGCAAACGTCGGTACATGATTGCCACCATATCCATCAATGGAATGGCAATAATCCACAGTGCAGTTACCGGGCTAATGGGGTGAGTTTTGCCCTGCGTAGTCTCCAGCAGGATCCAAATAATGGTGAAGCCAATCAGTGTACTGCCCGCGTCACCCATAAAAACTTTATAGCGACGTCCAAGGATGCCCAGATTTAGCAGGATATAAGGCAGAATGGCGGCGATCATGGCAAAACACCAGATAGCCAGACTCGTCTGACCATCAAACCACAAAATGAATCCCATCGCCGCAAATGAAACGCTGGACAACCCACCTAGCAGACCATCAATCCCATCCACCATATTGAAGGCGTTTATTGCCGCCCAGACGGCAAACAGTGTGAGTAAATAGCCGAACGGACCGAGCACCATCTCCCAGGGGCCAAAAATATACCCAAGGCTAAGAAGATAGAGTTTGCCAACCGACATCATAATAATGCCGATCGCGGCCTGGATAATCGCACGGATTTTTACACTGATATCAAAGCGATCGTCTAACGCGCCGACCAAAACTAATACACCAGCACAGGCCAGAAAGAGAGAAGCATGCGGGATGTAGTAGTCAGCAATGGCAAACGTAAAACATACACCTGCGTAAGCCGAAATCCCTCCAACCAACGGAATCAATCCCTGATGCCGTTTACGGAAGTTGGGTTTATCCACTAAACCAATCTTTTTTGCGACCTTGCGGGCAAAGAAAAGAAACAGTGTTGTGAATAAGAAAATACTGATGAGATCAGTGCTTACTGTCAGTAAATTCACAATGCATGCTCTCAGAGAATATTAATAGCAGAAGTATAACCACGAAGACCTATATTCAGAAGGGAAACCCGACTTCATACCCAATGGTTTTGTATAATTATCAACCACAAGAAACAGATTACGAATCTTTTTCTACTTGTTGGTACTTCATACCGTATTATCGTTATTGTGTCGTTAAGATTACAGCCACAAAAGCAAAACGCCACGTAAAAACGTGGCGTTTTCGGATGAGACCTGAATTACGAACGCTTCATCATGTCGAAGAAGTCGTCATTAGTCTTGGTCATCGCCAGCTTGTTAATGAGGAATTCCATGGCATCAATTTCACCCATCGGATGGATGATTTTGCGCAGGATCCACATTTTCTGCAGCTCTTCCTGGGTGGTGAGCAGCTCTTCTTTACGGGTACCGGAACGGTTGTAGTCGATAGCCGGGAAGACGCGTTTTTCAGCAATCTTACGAGAGAGATGCAGTTCCATGTTGCCGGTACCTTTAAACTCTTCGTAGATAACTTCATCCATTTTAGAGCCAGTATCGATCAGCGCAGTCGCGATGATGGTCAGGCTACCGCCCTCTTCCACGTTACGCGCCGCACCGAAGAAACGCTTCGGACGATGCAAGGCGTTGGCATCAACACCACCGGTCAAAACTTTACCGGAAGCCGGAACCACGGTGTTGTAAGCACGCGCCAGACGGGTGATGGAATCGAGCAGAATGATAACGTCTTTCTTGTGTTCAACCAGACGTTTCGCCTTCTCGATAACCATTTCCGCAACCTGAACGTGGCGGGAGGCTGGTTCGTCAAAGGTAGACGCAACCACTTCACCTTTCACCAGACGCTGCATCTCGGTAACTTCTTCCGGACGTTCGTCAATCAGCAGCACCATCAGCACGCAGTCCGGATGGTTATAAGCAATGCTCTGCGCGATGTTCTGCAGCAGCATGGTTTTACCTGCTTTCGGCGGAGCAACAATCAGACCACGTTGGCCACGACCGATCGGTGATGCCAGATCCAGTACACGCGCCGTTAAGTCTTCAGTAGAACCGTTACCACGTTCCATACGCAGACGAGAGTTTGCGTGCAGCGGTGTTAAGTTCTCAAAGAGGATTTTGTTACGGGCGTTTTCTGGTTTGTCGTAGTTAACTTCGTTAACTTTCAACAGCGCAAAGTAGCGTTCACCTTCTTTCGGCGGGCGAATCTTACCAGAGATGGTATCACCAGTGCGGAGGTTGAAACGGCGGATTTGGCTGGGAGAAACGTAGATGTCATCAGGACCGGCGAGGTAGGAGCTGTCTGCAGAGCGGAGGAAACCAAATCCATCCTGCAATATCTCCAGCACACCGTCACCAAAGATATCTTCGCCACTCTTTGCGTGCTGCTTCAGGATGGCAAAAATAATGTCCTGCTTGCGCATACGAGCCAGGTTTTCAAGGCCCATATTTTCGCCGAGAGTGATCAGCTCAGAAACCGGCGTATTCTTTAATTCGGTAAGATTCATAATGGTGTGAGTTCTTAAACTTGGGGTAAATCTCGAACTTAATGTTGTGAATGGTATGGCAGGGTCATCCATGCCTGTTTACGGCCATCAACTCATGTCTGTTCGCTGTCTGGTCACAGGAAAGTACGCAGAACTGAAACGACAAGACGGATTGAGTGACAAGCCAGGAATCTGTCCACTTCTCGCGCGAGAAACAACGGGAAGTATTGGATATAACTAGATTCAAACTTAATAAGGTATGTTTAATACGAAGTCAACACTAACTTAGCACGACTCAAGTCGGGCGTCCAGTCATCCGAATCATTTCGAAGTATGGTCGCCCGATCATGAGACTTCCTTACGCTAAATTAGCGTCGAGGAATTCTTTCAACTGACCTTTGGATAGTGCGCCGACTTTAGTCGCCGCAACTTCGCCGTTTTTAAACAGCAGCAGGGTCGGGATGCCACGGATACCATACTTCGGCGCGGTGCCTGGGTTTTGGTCAATGTTCAGTTTAGCAACCGTCAATTTGCCCTGATATTCGTCAGCGATTTCATCCAGAATTGGAGCGATCATTTTGCACGGACCGCACCACTCTGCCCAGAAATCAACGAGGATAGCTCCGTCCGCTTTGAGTACATCCGTGTCAAAACTGTCGTCAGTCAGGTGAATAATTTTATCGCTCATATTAACTCCACAGGAATAAGCCTGGTGCGTTGGTGTACTCTTAATCAACGACGTGTTGATGTAGCATTAACCAACTAAAGGTTGACTTTATTTCACCGGATACGCTTTCGTAAAGCAATAGTAAGCTGATATTCTACCACACTATGAGCAAAACACATTTAACAGAACAGAAGTTTTCCGACTTCGCCCTGCACCCAAAGGTGATAGAAGCCCTTGAAAATAAAGGCTTTCATAACTGCACGCCCATTCAGGCCCTCGCGCTGCCGCTAACGCTGGCAGGTCGTGATGTTGCAGGGCAGGCGCAAACCGGTACCGGAAAAACGATGGCGTTCCTGACGTCAACGTTTCATTATCTTCTCTCTCATCCCGCGATTGCCGATCGCAAGGTGAACCAACCGCGTGCGTTAATTATGGCGCCAACGCGTGAGTTAGCCGTGCAGATCCACGCTGACGCCGAGCCGCTGGCACAGACCACCGGTTTGAAATTAGGCCTGGCTTATGGCGGCGACGGTTATGACAAACAGCTGAAAGTGCTGGAAAGCGGCGTCGATATTCTTATCGGCACGACCGGTCGTCTCATCGACTATGCAAAACAGAACCACATTAACCTGGGCGCGATTCAGGTCGTGGTGCTGGATGAAGCCGATCGTATGTACGATCTGGGCTTTATCAAAGATATCCGTTGGCTGTTCCGTCGTATGCCGCCAACCACCCAACGTCTGAACATGCTGTTTTCTGCAACCCTCTCTTACCGCGTTCGCGAACTGGCGTTCGAACAGATGAATAACGCCGAGTACGTTGAAGTCGAACCGGAACAGAAGACAGGTCACCGTATTAAAGAAGAGCTCTTCTATCCTTCCAACGAAGAGAAAATGCGTTTACTGCAAACGCTGATTGAAGAAGAGTGGCCAGATCGCGCCATCGTCTTTGCTAACACTAAGCATCGTTGTGAAGATATCTGGGGTAGCCTTGCCGCTGACGGTCATCGCGTCGGTCTGCTGACCGGTGACGTGGCGCAGAAAAAACGTCTGCGTATCCTTGATGAGTTCACCCGTGGCGATCTCGACATTCTCGTTGCGACGGATGTCGCCGCGCGTGGTCTGCATATCCCAGCCGTAACGCACGTATTTAACTATGACCTGCCGGATGACTGTGAAGATTACGTTCACCGTATCGGTCGTACCGGTCGCGCCGGTGCAAGCGGTCACTCTATCAGCCTGGCCTGTGAAGAATATGCGCTGAATTTACCAGCAATCGAGACCTATATCGGTCACTCGATCCCGGTCAGCAAGTACAACCCGGATGCGCTGATGACCGATCTGCCGAAGCCATTACGCTTAACGCGTCCGCGCACAGGCAATGGCCCACGCCGTACCGGTGGTGCTCCGCGTAATCGTCGTCGTTCAGGTTAACGTTAGATATGCTCACAACCACTTCGCTGTACGCCGCAATTGATTTAGGCTCGAATAGTTTTCATATGCTGGTTGTACGCGAGGTGGCGGGAAGCATTCAGACGCTCACGCGTATTAAACGCAAGGTGCGTCTGGCCGCTGGCCTCAACAGCGACAACGTTCTTTCCGCTGAAGCTATGGAGCGCGGCTGGCAATGCCTGCGCCTGTTTGCTGAACGTCTGCAGGATATCCCTCAGCCGCAAATCCGCGTGGTCGCCACGGCAACATTACGCATCGCGGTAAACGCCGATGAGTTTATCGCCAAAGCGCAAGAGATCCTCGGCTGCCCTGTCCAGGTCATCAGCGGTGAAGAAGAAGCGCGGCTGATTTATCAAGGTGTTGCCCACACCACCGGCGGCGCCGATCAGCGTCTGGTCGTTGATATTGGCGGAGCCAGCACTGAACTGGTTACCGGCTCCGGCGCGCAAACCACCTCTCTGTTCAGCCTGTCAATGGGCTGCGTCACCTGGCTCGAAAGGTATTTCACCAATCGTAATCTGGCACAGGAAAACTTTGACGAAGCAGAGAAAGCGGCTCGTGAAGTTCTGCGCCCGGTCGCCGACAAACTGCGTTTTCATGGCTGGAAAGTTTGCGTTGGCGCCTCTGGCACCGTCCAGGCGTTACAGGAAATCATGATGGCGCAGGGCATGGATGAGCGCATTACGTTGGCCAAGCTTCAGCAGCTTAAACAGCGCGCCATTCATTGTGGTCGTCTGGAAGAACTGGAAATAGAAGGGTTAACGCTCGAGCGCGCACTGGTTTTTCCCAGCGGACTGGCCATTCTGATCGCCATTTTCACCGAACTGAATATTCAATGCATGACACTGGCCGGCGGCGCACTACGCGAAGGTCTGGTCTACGGCATGCTGCACTTACCGGTTGATCAGGACATTCGCAGCCGTACGCTGCGTAATATTCAGCGTCGATTTATGGTCGACACCGATCAGGCGAATCGTGTCACGCAATTGGCTGTACATTTACTCGAACAGGTGAAAGATGAGTGGCATCTTGAAGCCATTAGTCGTGAACTGCTGCAAAGTGCCTGTCAGTTGCATGAAATAGGACTGAGCGTAGAGTATAAGCAGGCGCCACTGCATGCCGCCTGGCTGGTACGTAATCTCGATCTCCCGGGCTTTACTCCCGCGCAGAAGAAACTGTTAGCCACGCTGTTGCTCAACCAAACTAATCCGGTCGATCTCTCTTCACTCCACCAGCAAAACGCTGTGCCACCACGCATCGCAGAGCACCTTTGCCGTTTGCTACGCCTGGCGATCATCTTCGCCGCTCGCCGTCGCGACGATTTAGTGCCACATATCACCCTGCAAGCTCAGGATGAGAATCTGACGTTAACGCTACCGGAAGGCTGGCTGGAACATCATCCATTAGGTACAGAGTTAATCGATCAGGAAATACAGTGGCAAAGCTATGTCCACTGGCCGCTGGAAGTGCATTAGATGCTGGCTGCCGGATAGCGCTTACGCTTATCCGGCCTACAAAATACCTATTTCTCTTTGGCTTTCGCCATCATTGCCCGAATGTTAGCAATGCTGGCCTGCCCTTTTTGCATCCGCTCCTCGGCACTCACCACTTTACGCTCCTGTTCCCAGATAACGTCATCTTGTGGTAGTTCCAACAGGAAACGGCTCGGTTCAGGTCGTACCAGTTCACCGTACTGACGGCGCTCTTTACACAACGTGAAGATAAGTTCTTTCTGCGCACGTGTAATTCCGACGTAAGCCAGACGACGCTCTTCGTCGATGTTATCTTCATCGATGCTGCTCTGGTGCGGCAAAAATCCTTCTTCCATTCCCACCATAAATACGTACGGGAACTCCAGTCCTTTTGAAGCATGCAGCGTCATCAACTGCACCTGATCCAACTCTTCTTCGCTCTCTCCGCGCTCCATCATGTCGCGCAGGGTAAAGCGGGTAACGACCTGAGTCAGGGTCATTGGCTCTTCCAGCTCACTACCTTCCAGCATCTCCGTCATCCAGCTGAACAGCGTGTTGACGTTTTTCATGCGCATTTCGGCCGCTTTCGGGCTCGGCGAGGTTTCATACAGCCAGGATTCGTAATCAATGCCGTGGATCAGATCGCGTACGGCGGCAACCGGCTCGCGCTCCGCCAGACGTTGAATTTCACCCAGCCAGTGCGTAAAGCGGGTCAGAGAATCATATCCACGCCCGGTTAGCGTCTGGCTAAGTCCCATATCAAAGCTGGCGGTAAACAGGCTTTTATTACGCGTCATCGCCCATTCCCCCAACTTTTGCAGCGTGGCCGGACCGATTTCACGCTTTGGCGTATTTACGATGCGCAAAAATGCACTGTCATCATCCGGGTTGCTGAGCACGCGCAGATAGGCCAGCAAATCTTTAATCTCCGGACGCGAGAAGAACGACGTCCCGCCGGAAATTTTGTACGGGATGCGGTTTTGCATCAGAAACTTTTCGAACACTCGCGACTGATGATTACCGCGATACAGGATGGCGTAGTCTTTATACTGCGTCTTGTTCACAAAGTGATGGGCAATCAGTTCCCCGGTCACGCGTTCTGCTTCGTGCTCTTCATTATTCGCACTCAAAACCTTCAGCTCAGCGCCGTAGCCCAGCTCAGAAAAGAGCCGTTTTTCAAAGACGTGTGGGTTGTTAGCAATAAGGATGTTCGCCGCCTTCAGGATACGCCCTGATGAGCGATAGTTTTGCTCCAGCTTCACCACCTGCAGCGCCGGAAAATCTTTGCTTAACAGTACCAGGTTCTGCGGACGTGCACCGCGCCAGGAGTAGATCGACTGATCGTCATCACCCACGACGGTAAAGCGCGCGCGTTTCCCCACCAGCAACTTCACCAACTCGTACTGGCTGGTGTTGGTATCCTGATATTCATCCACCAGCAGGTAGCGGATTCGATTTTGCCAACGCTCACGTACTTCTTCATTGCGCTGCAACAGCAGCGTGGGGAGCAGGATCAGATCGTCAAAATCAAGGACGTTACACGCCTTCATATGCGCGTCATACAGACCATAGCAGTGGGCAAAAATACGATCGCGTTCACCCTTTGCACTGGCTGCCGCCTGCGCTGGGGTCATCAGATCGTTTTTCCAGTTGGAGATCGTTGAAATCAATTGTTGAAGGATAAGCTTATCGTCTTCAATTAGCCCTTCTGTCAATTCCTTAAGCAGGGCCACCTGGTCAGTATCATCAAACAACGAGAAGTTCGACTTCATCCCCAGCGCGGCGTATTCACGCTTAATGACATCCAGTCCCAGAGTGTGGAAAGTAGAGATCATCAACCCGCGCGCTTCTTTACGACCCAACGTTTGCGCCACACGCTCTTTCATCTCGCGCGCAGCCTTATTGGTAAAGGTTACTGCCGCAATATGTCGTGCCTGATAGCCACATTCACGGATCAGATGTGCGATTTTGTTAGTGATAACACGCGTCTTACCGGAACCCGCTCCCGCCAGCACCAGGCAAGGTCCGGTGACGAATTCGACGGCTTGTTGTTGTCCGGGGTTCAAACGCATAGAGGATTGCTCAATCTGTAAACACGGGGATGTGGATTGTAGCAGAAAGTGACGCCAGGGGGATCGGTCATAGCCCATCGCCGAAGACCACGGATTACATGCTACTATTGCGCCCTGATTTATCACTCAACTCAGAGCACAAACCATGGCAAAAACAGCATCAGCAGTGCATATCCTTGTTAAAGAAGAGAAACTGGCTCTCGATCTTCTGGAACAAATCAAAAATGGCGCCGATTTTGGTAAACTGGCGAAGAAACACTCTATCTGCCCGTCGGGCAAACGCGGCGGCGATTTAGGCGAATTCCGTCAGGGCCAGATGGTTCCGGCGTTTGATAAAGTGGTGTTCTCCTGCCCGGTGCTGGAGCCAACCGGCCCACTGCACACTCAGTTCGGTTATCACATCATTAAAGTGCTGTACCGTAACTAATAAAAAGCCCGGTGTGTTCAACCACCGGGCTTTTTTTGCCGAATTGCAGCCTCTTAGCCAGCTACAGCAATACGTTTCATATCAGTCATATAGCCACGCAGTTTCTGGCCCACTTTCTCGATAGCATGGCTGCGAATAGCATCGTTTACGTCGCGCAGCTGCGCGTTGTCTACCGCACCTTCGGCAATCGCTTTGCCCAGATCCCCGGTTTGCAGGGTAGTCATGAACTCTTTCAGCAGCGGTACGCACGCGTAAGAGAACAGGTAGTTACCGTATTCTGCGGTATCGGAAATGACAACGTTCATTTCGTACAGGCGCTTACGGGCGATGGTGTTCGCGATCAGCGGCAGTTCGTGCAGTGATTCGTAGTAAGCAGACTCTTCGATGATGCCGGAATCCACCATGGTTTCAAACGCCAGCTCAACGCCAGCCTTCACCATCGCGATCATCAGCACGCCTTTATCGAAGTACTCCTGCTCGCCAATTTTACCTTCAAACTGCGGCGCGGTTTCGAACGCGGTTTTGCCGGTCTCTTCACGCCAGGTCAGCAGTTTCTTATCGTCGTTGGCCCAGTCAGCCATCATGCCTGAAGAGAATTCGCCGGAGATGATGTCATCCATGTGTTTCTGGAACAGCGGCGCCATGATCTCTTTCAGCTGTTCGGACAGCGCATAAGCACGCAGTTTCGCTGGGTTAGACAGACGATCCATCATCAGGGTGATACCGCCCTGCTTCAGCGCTTCGGTGATGGTTTCCCAGCCGAACTGAATCAGTTTTTCGGCGTAAGCCGGGTCAGTACCCTCTTCCACCAGCTTGTCGAAGCACAGCAGAGAGCCAGCCTGCAGCATACCGCACAGGATTGTCTGCTCGCCCATCAGGTCAGATTTCACTTCCGCAACGAAGGACGATTCCAGCACGCCTGCACGGTGACCGCCAGTGGCCGCAGCCCATGCTTTGGCAATCGCCATTCCTTCGCCTTTCGGATCGTTTTCCGGGTGAACGGCGATCAGGGTTGGAACACCAAAACCACGTTTGTACTCTTCACGCACTTCGGTACCCGGACACTTCGGCGCAACCATCACCACAGTGATATCTTTACGGATCTGCTCGCCCACTTCGACGATGTTGAAACCGTGGGAGTAGCCCAGCGCCGCGCCATCTTTCATCAGCGGCTGTACGGAACGTACAACGTCGGAGTGCTGTTTGTCCGGGGTCAGGTTAACCACCAGATCTGCCTGCGGGATCAGCTCTTCATAGGTACCTACTTTGAAGCCATTTTCGGTCGCTTTGCGCCACGAAGCGCGCTTCTCAGCAATCGCTTCTTTACGCAGGGCGTAGGAGATATCCAAACCGGAGTCGCGCATGTTCAGGCCTTGGTTAAGCCCCTGAGCACCGCACCCGACGATGACCACTTTTTTACCCTGAAGGTAGCTTGCGCCATCGGCGAATTCGTCGCGCCCCATAAAGCGACATTTGCCCAGCTGCGCCAGCTGCTGACGAAGGTTCAGTGTATTAAAGTAGTTAGCCATGGTGATACCTCGTGATGTTGTACTGTCTTATTGTTCGGTTCGCGTTTCAGCGAGAATGAACCCACATTACAACAGGAAATTTATTGCGGAAATTGATATATTCACAACATCACATTGCAATATCTGCAACGTAGAAAATCGGAGGCTCGTCCGTGGATTTACGCGATCTGAAAATGTTCCTGCATCTGGCGGAAAGCCGCCACTTTGGCCGCAGTGCGCGGGCGATGCACGTCAGCCCCTCCACACTCTCACGCCAGATCCAACGGCTGGAAGAAGATCTCGGCCAGGCGCTGTTTGTGCGCGATAACCGTACGGTCACGCTGACCGAAGCAGGCGAAGAGCTGCGAGTGTTTGCCCAGCAGACGCTGTTGCAGTATCAACAATTGCGCCACACCCTCGATCAGCAGGGACCGTCGTTGTCGGGCGAGCTGCATATCTTCTGCTCGGTTACCGCCGCCTACAGCCACCTGCCACCAATTCTCGACCGCTTTCGCGCCGAGCACCCCTCGGTTGAAATTAAGCTCACCACCGGCGATGCCGCTGATGCGATGGACAAAGTGGTCACCGGAGAGGCCGATCTGGCAATAGCGGGTAAGCCAGAGACGCTGCCCGGTGCTGTGGCATTCTCGATGCTGGAGAATTTAACGGTAGTGTTGATCGCACCAGCATTGCCTTGCCCGGTACGGAATCAGGTTTCGGTCGATAAGCCGGACTGGTCGACGGTGCCGTTTATCATGGCCGACCAGGGGCCGGTACGCCGCCGCATCGAACTGTGGTTCCGCCGTCACAAAATCAGCAACCCATCGATTTACGCCACGGTCGGGGGGCACGAAGCGATGGTCTCGATGGTGGCGCTGGGCTGCGGCGTGGCTCTGCTGCCGGAAGTGGTGCTGGAAAACAGCCCGGAGCCGGTACGGAATCGCGTGATGATTTTAGAACGCAGCGACGAAAAAACACCGTTCGAGCTGGGCGTCTGCGCGCCGAAAAAACGGCTGCATGAGCCGCTCATAGACGCGTTCTGGAAGATTGTTCTGGAGCGCAAATCCGCCGAGTAGCACCAGCGTCAGGCCTAAAATCAGTGGTAGATTCAGTATTGGCACTCCTTTTCTGTATAATGTCCCGTGCCATAATAGATGTGGGGGGCTTGTTAACCATCACGTTTAGCAAGCCAGAACAGACGGTGTCATTGCGCACTTGACAGCGAAAATACAAACTTAATTAGCCATCATTATGATAATCAAACCAAAAATTCGTGGATTCATCTGTACAACGACCCATCCGACTGGCTGCAAAGTCAATGTGGAAAAACAGATCGATTATGTGAAGAAAAACGGGAAAATCGCTAACGGTCCTTCCCGCGTGCTGGTCATCGGTGCTTCCACCGGTTACGGCCTTGCTTCCAGAATTTCCGCCGCGTTTGGCAGCGGAGCCGCCACTATCGGCGTATTTTTCGAAAAACCGGGCACGGAAACCAAGCCAGGTTCCGCGGGCTGGTATAACTCTGCAGCCTTCGATGAGGCCGCAAAACGTGAAGGTCTGTATTCCAAAAGCATCAACGGCGACGCGTTCTCCGACGAGTGTCGCGACGAAGTTATCAAACTGATCAAAGAAGACCTGGGTCAGATTGACCTGGTGGTTTACTCACTGGCATCTCCGGTACGTAAAATGCCGAAAACCGGTGAAATCGTCCGTTCTGCGCTGAAGCCAATCGGTGAGGTTTATACCTCTAAAGCGATCGATACCAACAAAGATCAGATCATAACCGCCAGCATTGAGCCGGCAACCGAAGAAGAAGTTCAGAACACCGTCACCGTTATGGGCGGCGAAGACTGGGAACTGTGGATGGGCGCGCTGAGCGAAGCAGGCGTGCTGGCTGACGGCGTGAAAACCGTTGCCTACTCCTACATCGGTACCGACCTGACCTGGCCAATCTACTGGCACGGCGCGCTGGGCAAAGCAAAAGAAGATCTCGACCGCGCGGCAGGCGCGCTGCGTAATCAACTGGCTCCGCTGAACGGTTCCGCTAACGTTGCTGTACTGAAATCCGTTATCACGCAGGCTTCTTCTGCTATTCCGGTGATGCCGCTGTACATCTCCATGGTCTTCAAGCTGATGAAAGAACAAGGCATTCATGAAGGCTGCATCGAGCAGATCAACCGTCTGATGACCACCAGCCTGTACGGCGATAAAGTGGTGCTTGATGACAACCAGCGTATCCGTATGGATGACTGGGAACTGCGTGAAGACATTCAGCAGGCATGCCGCGATCTGTGGCCGCTGATCACCACCGAAAACCTGGCGCAAAAAACGGACTATGCAGGATATAAGCAGGAATTCCTGAATCTGTTCGGTTTTGGTCTCGACGAAGTGGATTACGATGCGGATGTAAACACCGAAGTCGAATTCGAAGTCATCACGCTGTAATCTGCTGATACAGTTGCAAAAAGGGTTCATGTTTTTACATGAACCCTTTTTTAATGGCTACCGCTAACCCGCCAGGAAGAACCTGAACGCCGGGTTATGCGTTTCATCATGACAGTCATAACCCAGTTCGTTCAGTCGCGTTTCGAAATCAGGTTCGTGCTCACCCAACTCAAACGCCGCCAGTACGCGACCATAATCGGTTCCGTGACTACGATAGTGGAACAACGAAATATTCCAGTGCGTCCCCAGGGTATGCAGGAATTTGAGCAACGCCCCCGGAGATTCCGGGAATTCGAAGCTGTACAGCCGCTCCTGCAAGGGTTTCGACGGGCGCCCACCGACCATGTAGCGCACGTGCAGCTTCGCCATTTCGTCGTCGGACAAATCCACTACGCTGTAGCCGCCCTCGTTAAGCAACTGGAGGATTTCCTTACGCTCTTCCAGCCCACGGCTCAGACGGACGCCAACAAAAATACAGGCGTCTTTCGCATCAGCAAATCGGTAGTTAAACTCGGTAACCGAGCGTCCTCCCAATAGCTGGCAAAACTTCAGGAAGCTGCCCTTTTCTTCCGGAATAGTTACTGCCAGCAACGCTTCGCGCTGTTCGCCCAGCTCGCAACGTTCGGAAACATAACGTAGGCCATGGAAGTTAACGTTAGCGCCGGAAAGGATATGCGCCAGACGTTCGCCACGAATGTTGTGCTGGGCAATGTACTTTTTCATCCCCGCCAGCGCCAGCGCACCGGATGGTTCCGCCACCGCGCGCACATCCTCGAACAGATCTTTCATTGCCGCACAGATAGCGTCGCTATCGACAGTGATGATGTCGTCGAGATACTCCTGGCACAAACGGAAGGTTTCGTCGCCGATACGTTTCACCGCCACGCCTTCAGCAAAGAGGCCAACACGCGGAAGATCGACCGGTTGACCGGCATCCAGCGCCGCTTTCAGGCAAGCAGAGTCTTCAGCTTCAACGGCAATCACTTTGATCTGCGGCATCAACTGCTTGATCAGCACCGCCACGCCTGCCGCTAATCCGCCACCGCCCACCGGCACGAATACACGATCAAGGTGGGCATCCTGCTGCAATAACTCCAGTGCCAGCGTGCCCTGCCCGGCAATCACCATCGGATGGTCGAACGGAGGAACCCAGGTAAAACCCTGCTGCTGCGACAGCTCAATCGCTTTGGCTTTGGCTTCATCAAAATTCGCGCCGTGTAGCAGTACTTCACCACCGAAACCGCGAACGGCATCGACTTTGATATCGGCGGTAGCCGTAGGCATGACAATCAGCGCCTTCACGCCTAATCGCGCAGAAGAGAAAGCTACACCCTGAGCATGATTACCCGCCGATGCGGTGATTACGCCATGCGCTTTTTGCTCTTCGGTCAGACCGGCCATCATGGCATAGGCACCGCGCAGCTTGAAGCTGTGAACGGGTTGACGGTCTTCGCGCTTCACCAGAATCACGTTATCGAGGCGCGAAGAGAGTTTTTCCATTTTTTGTAGCGGTGTGACCTGCGCCGCTTCGTATACCGGCGCACGCAGCACTGCTCTGAGATACTCGGCGCCTTCTGGAGCGCCGGAGAGGGGTTGAGAATCCGCCATGGTCATTATCCCCCTAGTTTCGACTTATCGCGCACCGCACCTTTGTCGGCGCTGGTTGCCAGGCTGGCGTAAGCGCGCAGCGCAAAGGAGACCTGACGCTGACGATCTTTTGGCGTCCAGGCTTTGTCACCACGAGCTTCTTGCGCTTCACGGCGCGCAGCGATTTCCGCATCGCTCAGTTGCAGTTGAATGCCTCGATTCGGGATATCGATAGCAATCATGTCGCCATCTTCGATAATTGCGATATTACCGCCGCTGGCCGCTTCAGGAGAAACGTGACCAATGGAAAGCCCCGAAGTACCGCCAGAGAAACGACCGTCGGTAATCAGCGCGCAGGCCTTACCGAGACCCATCGATTTCAGGAAGGTGGTTGGGTAGAGCATTTCCTGCATGCCTGGCCCGCCCTTCGGCCCTTCGTAGCGAATCACCACCACGTCGCCGGCAACCACTTTACCGCCGAGGATAGCTTCAACCGCATCGTCCTGGCTTTCATACACTTTTGCCGGGCCGGTGAATTTCAGGATGCTGTCATCCACACCAGCGGTTTTTACGATACAGCCGTTTTCCGCGAAGTTACCGTACAGGACTGCCAGGCCGCCGTCTTTGCTGTAAGCATGTTCCAACGAGCGAATGCAACCTTCTGCGCGGTCATCATCCAGGGTGTCCCAACGACAATCCTGCGAGAACGCCTGGGTGGTACGGATGCCAGCCGGACCTGCGCGGAACATTTTTTTCACCGCGTCGTCTTTGGTCAGCATAACGTCATAACTATCGAGCGTTTGAGGCAGAGTCAGCCCCAGCACGTTTTTCACGTCGCGGTTCAGAAGCCCGGCGCGATCCAGCTCGCCTAAAATGCCCAGTACGCCGCCCGCTCGGTGCACGTCTTCCATATGGTATTTCTGCGTACTCGGCGCAACTTTACACAGCTGCGGGACTTTGCGGGACAACTTATCAATATCACTCATGGTGAAGTCGATTTCCGCTTCCTGCGCGGCCGCCAGCAGGTGCAGAACGGTGTTGGTGGAGCCGCCCATCGCGATATCCAGCGTCATGGCGTTCTCAAACGCCGCCTTGCTGGCAATGTTGCGCGGCAGGGCTGAAGCGTCATCCTGCTCGTAGTAGCGTTTGGTCAGCTCAACGATGCGTTTACCTGCGTTGAGGAACAGCTCTTTACGGTCGGCATGAGTCGCCAACAGCGAACCGTTACCCGGCTGCGACAGACCCAGCGCTTCGGTCAGACAGTTCATCGAGTTGGCGGTGAACATCCCGGAGCACGAGCCGCAGGTCGGACAGGCCGAACGTTCAACCTGCTCGCTCTGCGAGTCGGAGACTTTCGGGTCTGCACCCTGAATCATCGCATCAACCAGATCAAGCTTGATGATTTGGTCAGAGAGCTTGGTTTTCCCGGCTTCCATTGGGCCGCCGGAAACAAAGATCACCGGAATATTCAGCCGCAGAGAGGCCATTAACATCCCGGGGGTGATTTTATCGCAGTTAGAGATGCAGACCATCGCATCGGCGCAGTGGGCGTTAACCATATATTCCACTGAATCGGCGATCAGCTCACGCGACGGCAGTGAATAAAGCATGCCGCCATGACCCATGGCGATACCATCATCCACGGCGATGGTGTTGAACTCTTTCGCCACGCCGCCTGAGGCTTCGATTTGTTCGGCAACCAGCTTACCGAGATCGCGCAGGTGGACGTGGCCCGGCACAAACTGGGTAAAGGAGTTCACCACAGCGATAATCGGTTTACCGAAGTCATCATCGGTCATCCCGGTGGCGCGCCACAGTGCGCGGGCACCCGCCATATTGCGGCCGTGGGTGGTGGTAGCAGAACGATACTTAGGCATGCTTGATTAACTCCCGTCTGTCTTTCCCCTGCATATTTCACGCCGCAGCTGAGGGCTGCCTCGCTCCCCCCAGTCACCTACTAAAGTAAGCTCCTGGGGCTCGCTGCGTTGCCGTCTTCCTGCAACGTGAACTATTTTGGGGAAATATTAATTTTGTTATTGGTTTACTGAATCCAACCAGCCGTATTTATCTTCCGTTTCACCGGTGAAGAGGCCAAAGAAGGCCTGCTGGATGCGTTTGGTGACCGGACCGCAGCGGCCTTCGCCCACCTGAATACCATCGACGCTGCGTACTGGGGTGATTTCGGCCGCGGTACCGGACATGAACACTTCGTCGGCCAGGTACAGCGATTCACGAGACAGCACCTGCTCACGCACTTCGATATCGAGATCTTTCGCCAACTTAATGATCGCGTCACGGGTGATACCCGGCAGCGCGGAAGAGGTAAACGGCGGGGTAAACAGAATGCCGTCTTTTACTTCAAACAGGTTTTCGCCCGCGCCTTCGGAGATGTAGCCATTCACATCCAGCGCAATGCCTTCCTGGTAGCCATGACGACGCGCTTCACTACCCACCAGCAGCGAAGACAGATAGTTACCACCTGCTTTAGCAGCGGTAGGAATCGTGTTCGGCGCAACGCGGTTCCAGGAAGAAACCATCGCGTCGATCCCCTGCTCCAGCGCTTCAGCACCGAGGTAAGCCCCCCATGGGAACGCGGCGATTATCACATCAGTGGTGTATCCCGCAGGCGGGTTAACGCCCATCCCTACGTCGCCAACAAACACCAGCGGACGGATATAGGCGCTGGTCAGGTTGTTTTTACGAATCACCTCACGGCAAGCTTCCATCAGCTCATCAACGCTCTGAGAAACGGGAAAACGATAGATCTTGGCTGAATCACGCAGACGCTGCATATGTTCGCGATGACGGAACACTACCGGCCCTTTGTGAGAATCGTAGCAACGGATCCCTTCAAATACAGAAGTACCGTAGTGCAGCGCGTGGGACATCACGTGGACCTTCGCGTCTTCCCAACGAATCATCTCGCCATTAGACCAAATGTAATCAGCTTTTTTCGTCGTCATTTTTCTTCCTTTTGCGCTCAGGCGCGGATTTGTTGTGATGTGGTTGTGCTCTGGCAGATAGCAACATGTGCAACATCTACCAGTTTACTTAACTGACTAAACAGTAAGTCGACCGACCGGGGGCTGGCAACGGTCAATTCGATATTTATATTCTGCGCATCGCTGGCGGCTTCCATATTCATGGAGCACACCTGAAAACCACGATGGCGTACCACGCGTAAAACACGTTCTAACGTTTCCGGATTGAAACGAGCCTCAACGGCGACCTGATGTTGCATCATGATAATTTCTCCAGCATTTCTGAGTTACTGGCGCCAGGTGGCACCAGAGGCCAGACATTCTCAAGTTCGTCGATTGAGACATGAAGCAAGTATGGCCCCTCGCTGTTCAGCATGGTGTCGAGTGCCGCTTCAACCTGGTCTTTACGGGTGATGTGTTGACCAGGAATGCCGAAGGCTCTGGCCAACATGAGGAAATCGGGGTTATCGGTAAGGGTGGTTTCGCTATAACGTTCCTGGAAAAACAGCTGCTGCCATTGTCGCACCATGCCTAACCGCTGGTTGTCGAGTAAAACTATCTTCAGCGGCAACTGCTTGCGTTTTACGGTGCCCAATTCCTGTACATTCATCATGAAGGAACCGTCACCGGAGATACAGATTACCGTATCATTCGGGCGAGCAACCTGCGCGCCAACCGCTGCTGGCAGGCCAAAGCCCATCGTCCCCAGACCGCTCGACGTGATGAAGTTTTCAGGGCGAGTGTAGGTCATATGCTGTGCCGACCACATCTGATGCTGGCCAACATCCGTTGTCACTACGCTATCCGCAGGTTTGCGATCGGATAACTGCTTTAACAACAGTGGCGCATAGATAGCTTCCCCCGGATGGTCGTAGCGCCAGGTATGTTCTGCGCGCAGTTCAGCGCTGTGCTGACGCCATTCGTCAATCTTCATCAATTGCTGTAATGCTGGCAGAAGAGAATTTAAATCCCCCTGCAGCGCCACGTGTGCCTGGCGCAGTTTGTTCATTTCCGCTGGGTCGATATCCATGTGGATTACGCTGGCGTTCGGTGCAAAGGTATTCAGCTTGCCAGTCACCCGGTCATCAAAACGTGCGCCAACCGCAATCAGTAAATCGCACTCTTGCACCGCGAAATTCGCGGCTTTAGTACCGTGCATTCCCAACATGCCCAAATAGTACGGGTAGTCAGCATCTACTGCGCCCAGACCTTTCAGCGTGCAGGCGACCGGCATTTGGGTTACCGCGATAAATTCACGCAGGGCCGGGACCGCCTGCGCCATACCTACGCCACCACCTACGTACAGGATGGGTTTTTGTGCCTGCGCCAGCATATTACGTGCCTGCTCAACGTCAGCGTGCGGAAACGTCTCTACGTTTTCGACGGTCGTAAAATATGGCTCCAGCGTACCGCTGGCTAATTGAATGTCTTTCGGGATATCAACCAGAACTGGACCCGGACGACCGGAATTCGCCACGGCGAAAGCCTCAGCCATGATACGCGGCAGTTCTTCGAGTGACTGTACCAGGAAGCTGTGTTTGGTGCAGGACAGAGACATCCCCAGCACGTCCACTTCCTGGAACGCATCCGTTCCGATGAAAGGTGATGCCACCTGACCGGTGATCGCCACCACTGGAACAGAATCTAACAGCGCATCGGCAAGGCCCGTGATCAGGTTGGTTGCGCCAGGGCCGGAGGTAGCGATACAAACGCCGGTTTTACCGGTCGCACGGGCATAGCCAATCGCCGCCATTGCCGCACCCTGCTCGTGTCGGCACAACAGGTGCTCTACGCCGCCGTCATACAACGCATCGTAAACCGGCATAATTGCGCCACCAGGATAACCAAAGACGGTTTGAACCCCTTGTGCACGCAACGCATGTACCACCCACTGTGCCCCATTCATAGTTACATCCCCGCCGTAAATCTTGAGAAACAGAATTTTATGCTACCGTTCACTTTCTGCTCCTCGTGTATGTTTTTAAGGTCAAAAAAAACCCCCGGACCTTTCGGTGCGGGGGTCTTAGTTCGTTAAGGCTTGTTTTCTAAGCCTTTCCTCGTCCAAGTGCAGCCCCGCACGGTGGGATAATAATCACCACCACGCTAATCACGACCAGGCTAATCACTCGTAGAAGGGCTGTCATTTTTGTATTTTCTTGCATCTTGTTCGAAGGAATACCTAAAGAGTTACCATAGAATTTGCAAATGACACAAGATATTTTTTTATTCGTTTTTCTGACGTCGTTAACGGTTTAGATAAATACCGTTGTTTTTTATACAAAAAAATCAAAAATGAAAATATTTCACGCTTCAGGCGATCATCGGTAACCCGATCCCCAATACAAACACCATTCAAAAGCATTTGCGGGCGTCATTCCAGGCTTAATGCAAGCAATTATACGTTGCGCAAAAATACGAGAATCAGCATCTAAAAACCGTAATTATGTGAAATCTTGCCGCGATGTATTACGACATAATACTTTTATCAGGAGGAATTATGTCACTATCGATTGTTCACACACGCGCCGCGCTAGGCGTGAATGCGCCAGCCATTACCATCGAGGTACATATCAGCAACGGCCTGCCTGGTTTAACCATGGTGGGGCTGCCCGAAACGACGGTGAAAGAGGCTCGCGATCGGGTACGCAGTGCGATTATTAATAGCGGTTATGAATTCCCGGCAAAGAAGATAACTATAAACCTCGCTCCGGCCGATCTCCCGAAAGAAGGGGGGCGATATGATTTACCTATCGCTGTTGCGCTTCTGGCCGCTTCTGAGCAGCTTACACCCCACAATCTCGACACCTACGAGCTGGTTGGTGAATTAGCGCTTACAGGCGCGCTACGCGGCGTTCCCGGCGCGATATCAAGCGCAACCGAGGCCATTCGTGCAGGCAGGCGAATTATTGTCGCAAAAGAGAATGCCGCTGAAGTTGGACTGATACACGGCGAAGGGTGCCTGATCGCCGATCACCTGCAGACCGTATGCGCATTTCTCGAAGGTAAGCATGATTTAGACAGGCCATCATCCGCAGATTTTACGCCTAACGCATTAGCTGATGATCTGAGTGATGTTATCGGCCAGGAACAGGGTAAACGCGGGCTGGAGCTTACCGCAGCAGGCGGCCACAACCTCTTGCTCATCGGCCCGCCGGGTACGGGAAAGACTATGCTAGCCAGTCGACTCAGAGGGCTACTCCCTCCACTTAGCAACGATGAAGCGCTGGAAAGTGCCGCGATACTCAGTCTGATCCATTCCGACACGATACAAAAACAGTGGAAGCAGCGCCCTTTTCGCTCGCCACATCACAGTGCTTCATTAACCGCCATGGTCGGTGGAGGCTCTATTCCTGCGCCAGGAGAGATCTCTTTAGCGCACAACGGCATACTGTTTCTGGATGAACTACCCGAGTTTGAGCGGCGCACGCTGGATGCACTGCGCGAACCCATCGAGTCCGGGCAGATCCATCTATCCCGCACCAGAGCAAAAATAACCTATCCCGCACGCTTTCAACTCATAGCTGCGATGAATCCAAGCCCGACGGGCCATTATCAGGGGAACCATAACCGCTGTACCCCAGAACAGACGCTGCGCTACCTAAATCGATTGTCAGGTCCATTTCTTGACCGCTTCGACCTCTCCCTCGAAATTCCCTTACCGCCGCCCGGTATACTCAGCCAGAACGCGATGAAAGGGGAAAATAGCGCAACGGTGAAGCAACGTGTTATGGCAGCGCGAGAGCGTCAGTATCAGCGGCAAAATAAGTTAAACGCACATCTGGACAGTCAGGATATCCATAAATACTGCCTACTGCGTAGCGACGATGCACAGTGGCTTGAAGAAACGCTCGCGCATCTCGGATTGTCTATCCGCGCCTGGCTACGCCTGATTAAGGTCGCTCGAACGATTGCGGATATCGAACAATGTGATCACATCTCTCGCCAGCATTTACAGGAGGCCGTTGGGTACCGAGCGATAGACAGGTTACTCATTCATCTGCAGAAATTACTGACATAAAAAAAGGGCTTTCGCCCTTTTTTTATTAATCATCAGATTCGGTGTAGTCTTCTGCGCCTTCCACCTGAGGTTTCCCACCCGATAAGGTGTGGAAACGTTTTGGACGCTTAATACGCGTCATGTATTTAGACCACACACGTTCAGCTTCGGTAACCGGCTCACGTTCACCACGGCATACCGCAACAAACAGTTTTTCTTCTTCAGTTACCGGCTCACGCTTGCCCAGATCCAGCTCGTTGAAAGCATAACCGTGACGCTCAAGCAGTTGTGCTTCTTTAATGGTGAAATCACCATGACGGGAGAATCCGCGGGGATAATATTTATTATCGAAATATCGATTAGTCGTCGTAAAGCTTTCCGCCATCCTGCACGCTCCTAATTCTTTGGCCGAGCTATTTATGGCGCGGAGTATTAGTTACGCTTGACAGAGCGTCAAACAAAAGATTTAAATCATAACGACAAATAATTTTATGGAGCGAGTTGTGGATACGGAATTGTTAAAAACTTTCCTGGAAGTTAGCCGGACACGCCACTTTGGCAGGGCTGCTGAAGCGCTCTACCTGACCCAATCAGCGGTTAGTTTCCGGATCAGACAACTGGAAAATCAATTGGGTGTAAACCTGTTCACCCGACACAGAAACAATATCCGTTTAACCGCTGCAGGTGAAAAATTATTGCCTTACGCCGAAACGTTGATGAATACGTGGCAGGCAGCACGTAAGGAAGTCGCGAATACCTCGCGGCATAACGAGTTTTCTATCGGTGCCAGCGCATCTCTCTGGGAGTGCATGCTTAATGACTGGTTGAAGCGTTTGTATCAATCTCAGGAGCCACAATCCAGCCTGCAGTTTGAAGCGAGGATCGCTCAACGCCAATCGTTAGTAAAACAGCTTCATGAACGACAGCTTGATCTACTGATTACTACCGAAACACCCAAAATGGACGAATTTAGC
Organism: Citrobacter sp. RHBSTW-01044; assembly: GCF_013781945.1. NCBI lineage: Bacteria > Pseudomonadati > Pseudomonadota > Gammaproteobacteria > Enterobacterales > Enterobacteriaceae > Citrobacter > Citrobacter sp. RHBSTW-01044. The sequence continues at coordinate 4,894,320 of NZ_CP056180.1, forward strand.
AGCCAACTGTTGGGATATTTCACGCTGGCGCTCTATTGCAGCTCTCCTTCGCAAACCAAAGATGAGCTGAATTATTTACGCCTGGAATGGGGACCCGATTTTCAACAACACGAAGCGGGACTAATAGCGGGAGATGAAGTGCCGGTACTCACCACCAGTTCGGCAGAATTGGCCAGGCAGCAACTTTCAGTGATTAAGGGCTTTAGCTGGCTTCCCGTCAACTGGGCCAAAACCAAAAGCGATCTCCATACTGTTACCGACAGTACAACGCTTTCACGTCCTTTATATGCAGTTTGGCTGCAAAACAGCGATAAAAATGGACTAATTTGCGATCTGCTGAGAACAGATATTCTGGAAAATTAAAGAAAATATAGGCAAGGATGCCGGGAGTAAAACAGCAGGAAGGCATAATTCAAATTGCAGGTAAAAAAAAATCCTTAGCAAAAATGCTAAGGATTATTTCTGGCAGGGGCGGAGAGACTCGAACTCGCGACACCCGGTTTTGGAGACCGGTGCTCTACCAACTGAGCTACGCCCCTAAATTTTCTTATCATTAAGCCTGCTTGGTAGCAGGCTTAATTTTCTAATAAGTGGCGGAACGGACGGGACTCGAACCCGCGACCCCCTGCGTGACAGGCAGGTATTCTAACCAACTGAACTACCGCTCCACCGAATTTCTTTGTCACTACCCGGATTATTCATCCCGGTTTACTGCAATTTGATGCCTGGCAGTTCCCTACTCTCGCATGGGGAGACCCCACACTACCATCGGCGCTACGGCGTTTCACTTCTGAGTTCGGCATGGGGTCAGGTGGGACCACCGCGCTACAGCCGCCAGGCAAATTCTGTCTATCAACACACCTCTCGGGCCTGTCGATGTAATCTGTCATCAAGCTGAATTTCGATGTCTCATCCGCCAAAACATCTTCGGCGTTGTAAGGTTAAGCCTCACGGTTCATTAGTATCGGTTAGCTCAACGTATCGCTACGCTTACACACCCGACCTATCAACGTCGTCGTCTTCAACGTTCCTTCAGGACCCTTAAAGGGTCAGGGAGAACTCATCTCGGGGCAAGTTTCGTGCTTAGATGCTTTCAGCACTTATCTCTTCCGCATTTAGCTACCGGGCAATGCCATTGGCATGACAACCCGAACACCAGTGATGCGTCCACTCCGGTCCTCTCGTACTAGGAGCAGCCCCCCTCAATTCTCCAGCGCCCACGGCAGATAGGGACCGAACTGTCTCACGACGTTCTAAACCCAGCTCGCGTACCACTTTAAATGGCGAACAGCCATACCCTTGGGACCTACTTCAGCCCCAGGATGTGATGAGCCGACATCGAGGTGCCAAACACCGCCGTCGATATGAACTCTTGGGCGGTATCAGCCTGTTATCCCCGGAGTACCTTTTATCCGTTGAGCGATGGCCCTTCCATTCAGAACCACCGGATCACTAAGACCTGCTTTCGCACCTGCTCGAGCCGTCACTCTCGCAGTCAAGCTAGCTTATGCCTTTGCACTAACCTCCTGATGTCCGACCAGGATTAGCTAACCTTCGTGCTCCTCCGTTACTCTTTAGGAGGAGACCGCCCCAGTCAAACTACCCACCAGACACTGTCCGCAACCCGGATCACGGGTCTACGTTAGAACACCAGCCATTAAAGGGTGGTATTTCAAGGTTGGCTCCATGCAGACTGGCGTCCACACTTCAAAGCCTCCCACCTATCCTACACATCAAGGACCAGTGTTCAGTGTCAAGCTATAGTAAAGGTTCACGGGGTCTTTCCGTCTTGCCGCGGGTACACTGCATCTTCACAGCGAGTTCAATTTCACTGAGTCTCGGGTGGAGACAGCCTGGCCATCATTACGCCATTCGTGCAGGTCGGAACTTACCCGACAAGGAATTTCGCTACCTTAGGACCGTTATAGTTACGGCCGCCGTTTACCGGGGCTTCGATCAAGAGCTTCTCCTTACGGATAACCCCATCAATTAACCTTCCGGCACCGGGCAGGCGTCACACCGTATACGTCCACTTTCGTGTTTGCACAGTGCTGTGTTTTTAATAAACAGTTGCAGCCAGCTGGTATCTTCGACTGATTTCAGCTCCATGAGTAAATCACTTCACCTACATATCAGCGTGCCTTCTCCCGAAGTTACGGCACCATTTTGCCTAGTTCCTTCACCCGAGTTCTCTCAAGCGCCTTGGTATTCTCTACCTGACCACCTGTGTCGGTTTGGGGTACGATTTCGTGTTACCTGATGCTTAGAGGCTTTTCCTGGAAGCAGGGCATTTGTTACTTCAGCACCGTAGTGCCTCGTCATCACACCTCAGCGTTAACAAGACTCCGGATTTACCTGGAATCTCCGCCTACATGCTTAAACCGGGACAACCGTCGCCCGGCTAACATAGCCTTCTCCGTCCCCCCTTCGCAGTAACACCAAGTACAGGAATATTAACCTGTTTCCCATCGACTACGCCTTTCGGCCTCGCCTTAGGGGTCGACTCACCCTGCCCCGATTAACGTTGGACAGGAACCCTTGGTCTTCCGGCGTGCGGGTTTTTCACCCGCATTATCGTTACTTATGTCAGCATTCGCACTTCTGATACCTCCAGCATGCCTCACAGCACACCTTCAACGGCTTACAGAACGCTCCCCTACCCAACAACACATAGTGTCGCTGCCGCAGCTTCGGTGCATGGTTTAGCCCCGTTACATCTTCCGCGCAGGCCGACTCGACCAGTGAGCTATTACGCTTTCTTTAAATGATGGCTGCTTCTAAGCCAACATCCTGGCTGTCTGTGCCTTCCCACATCGTTTCCCACTTAACCATGACTTTGGGACCTTAGCTGGCGGTCTGGGTTGTTTCCCTCTTCACGACGGACGTTAGCACCCGCCGTGTGTCTCCCGTGATAACATTCTTCGGTATTCGCAGTTTGCATCGGGTTGGTAAGTCGGGATGACCCCCTAGCCGAAACAGTGCTCTACCCCCGAAGATGAATTCACGAGGCGCTACCTAAATAGCTTTCGGGGAGAACCAGCTATCTCCCGGTTTGATTGGCCTTTCACCCCCAGCCACAAGTCATCCGCTAATTTTTCAACATTAGTCGGTTCGGTCCTCCAGTTAGTGTTACCCAACCTTCAACCTGCCCATGGCTAGATCACCGGGTTTCGGGTCTATACCCTGCAACTTAACGCCCAGTTAAGACTCGGTTTCCCTTCGGCTCCCCTATTCGGTTAACCTTGCTACAGAATATAAGTCGCTGACCCATTATACAAAAGGTACGCAGTCACCCCATAAAGAGGCTCCCACTGCTTGTACGTACACGGTTTCAGGTTCTTTTTCACTCCCCTCGCCGGGGTTCTTTTCGCCTTTCCCTCACGGTACTGGTTCACTATCGGTCAGTCAGGAGTATTTAGCCTTGGAGGATGGTCCCCCCATATTCAGACAGGATACCACGTGTCCCGCCCTACTCTTCGAGTTCACAACACATGCACTTTTGTGTACGGGACTATCACCCTGTACCGTCGGACTTTCCAGACCGTTCCACTACCACACATGCTGATTCAGACTCTGGGCTGCTCCCCGTTCGCTCGCCGCTACTGGGGGAATCTCGGTTGATTTCTTTTCCTCGGGGTACTTAGATGTTTCAGTTCCCCCGGTTCGCTTCATTACGCTATGTATTCACGTAATGATAGTGTGACGAATCACACTGGGTTTCCCCATTCGGAAATCGCCGGTTATAACGGTTCATATCACCTTACCGACGCTTATCGCAGATTAGCACGTCCTTCATCGCCTCTGACTGCCAGGGCATCCACCGTGTACGCTTAGTCGCTTAACCTCACAACCCGAAGATGTTTCGTAAAACACTTCAGTGTTGCGAAAATTTGAGAGACTCGAACACACCGCTTTTCATTTCTTGTTTACGGAGAAATGAAACAGTGTGTCGTTTCAATTTTCAGCTTGATCCAGATTTTTAAAGAGCAAATATCTCAAACAAGACTCGAAAGTCTGTTTTGAGATACTTCGGTCGGCGACTTTCACTCACACATACCAGCAAGTGGCGTCCCCTAGGGGATTCGAACCCCTGTTACCGCCGTGAAAGGGCGGTGTCCTGGGCCTCTAGACGAAGGGGACACTGAAGTCTCAATCGCAAGACGCCTTGCTATTTACTTTTCATCAGACAATCTGTGTGAGCACTACAAAGGTCGGTTCTTTAAGGTAAGGAGGTGATCCAACCGCAGGTTCCCCTACGGTTACCTTGTTACGACTTCACCCCAGTCATGAATCACAAAGTGGTAAGCGCCCTCCCGAAGGTTAAGCTACCTACTTCTTTTGCAACCCACTCCCATGGTGTGACGGGCGGTGTGTACAAGGCCCGGGAACGTATTCACCGTGGCATTCTGATCCACGATTACTAGCGATTCCGACTTCATGGAGTCGAGTTGCAGACTCCAATCCGGACTACGACATACTTTATGAGGTCCGCTTGCTCTCGCGAGGTCGCTTCTCTTTGTATATGCCATTGTAGCACGTGTGTAGCCCTACTCGTAAGGGCCATGATGACTTGACGTCATCCCCACCTTCCTCCAGTTTATCACTGGCAGTCTCCTTTGAGTTCCCGGCCGAACCGCTGGCAACAAAGGATAAGGGTTGCGCTCGTTGCGGGACTTAACCCAACATTTCACAACACGAGCTGACGACAGCCATGCAGCACCTGTCTCAGAGTTCCCGAAGGCACCAAAGCATCTCTGCTAAGTTCTCTGGATGTCAAGAGTAGGTAAGGTTCTTCGCGTTGCATCGAATTAAACCACATGCTCCACCGCTTGTGCGGGCCCCCGTCAATTCATTTGAGTTTTAACCTTGCGGCCGTACTCCCCAGGCGGTCGACTTAACGCGTTAGCTCCGGAAGCCACGCCTCAAGGGCACAACCTCCAAGTCGACATCGTTTACGGCGTGGACTACCAGGGTATCTAATCCTGTTTGCTCCCCACGCTTTCGCACCTGAGCGTCAGTCTTTGTCCAGGGGGCCGCCTTCGCCACCGGTATTCCTCCAGATCTCTACGCATTTCACCGCTACACCTGGAATTCTACCCCCCTCTACAAGACTCTAGCCTGCCAGTTTCGGATGCAGTTCCCAGGTTGAGCCCGGGGATTTCACATCCGACTTGACAGACCGCCTGCGTGCGCTTTACGCCCAGTAATTCCGATTAACGCTTGCACCCTCCGTATTACCGCGGCTGCTGGCACGGAGTTAGCCGGTGCTTCTTCTGCGAGTAACGTCAATTGCTGCGGTTATTAACCACAACACCTTCCTCCTCGCTGAAAGTACTTTACAACCCGAAGGCCTTCTTCATACACGCGGCATGGCTGCATCAGGCTTGCGCCCATTGTGCAATATTCCCCACTGCTGCCTCCCGTAGGAGTCTGGACCGTGTCTCAGTTCCAGTGTGGCTGGTCATCCTCTCAGACCAGCTAGGGATCGTCGCCTAGGTGAGCCGTTACCCCACCTACTAGCTAATCCCATCTGGGCACATCCGATGGCAAGAGGCCCGAAGGTCCCCCTCTTTGGTCTTGCGACGTTATGCGGTATTAGCTACCGTTTCCAGTAGTTATCCCCCTCCATCGGGCAGTTTCCCAGACATTACTCACCCGTCCGCCACTCGTCACCCAAGGAGCAAGCTCCTCTGTGCTACCGTTCGACTTGCATGTGTTAGGCCTGCCGCCAGCGTTCAATCTGAGCCATGATCAAACTCTTCAATTTAAGTTTGATGCTCGTGAATTAAACTTCGTAATGAATTACGTGTTCACTCAGAGACTTGGTATTCATTTTTCGTCTTGCGACGTTAAGAATCCGTATCTTCGAGTGCCCACACAGATTGTCTGATAAATTGTTAAAGAGCAGTGCCGCTTCGCTTTTTCTCAGCGGCGCGGGGTGTGCATATTACGCCATCCCGCTGGAGAGTCAAGCGTTTATTTTCGCTTTTCTCCGCTGACCCGGCGGTTTGTAATCCGTTGTTCCGTGTCAGTGGAGGCGCATTATAGGGAGTTATTTCAGGCTGACAAGGGGAAATTTAAAATAACTTTCCGAGTGCGTGTTTTTTCAGCAAAACCACCATTAACATGCCATAAAATAAGCAAATTGCCGCTTTTGCAGCCGCAATAACGCTTCCAGGTGGCATACTAATGAATAGGAAATAAAGTAAGGAAAACCATTCATGCCGTTAAATGCCCAACAGCTAGCCGCACAGAAAAACCTGTCCTACGTTCTGGCCGAAAAGCTGGCTCAGCGAATATTAAAAGGTGAATACGCACCGGGCGCTATATTGCCTGGCGAAATAGAGCTGGGCGATCAGTTTGGCGTAAGTCGTACCGCGGTAAGAGAAGCGGTAAAGACGTTAACGGCAAAAGGTATGGTATTACCGCGCCCGCGTATTGGTACACGCGTCATGCCGCAGGCAAACTGGAACTTCCTCGACCAGGAGCTGCTCACCTGGTGGATGACAGAAGATAATTTCTCTCAGGTCATTAAACATTTTCTGGTGATGCGTATCAGCCTGGAGCCTCAGGCGTGTTTACTGGCGGCGACTATAGGTACGGCAGAACAGAAAGCGCATCTCAACACGCTGATGGAAGAAATGGTCGAGCTGAAAAGAAACTTCAGACGCGAGCGTTGGATTGAGGTTGATATCGCCTGGCATGAACACATCTATGAAATGAGTGCGAACCCGTTCCTTATCTCCTTCGCGTCACTCTTCCATTCCGTTTACCAGACCTACTTTACCTCTATTACCTATAACGACGTGGTCAAGCTGGATTTACACCAGGCCATTGTCGACGCAATAGATGAGAGCGATGGCGATCGCGCCTTCGCTGCCTGTCAGGCATTGCTGATAGCACCGAACGTGCTACCGGATAAATAATATGTCAGAAAAGAAATCACGCAGTATGGCCGGGCTACCGTGGATAGCAGCCATGGCCTTTTTTATGCAGGCACTAGACGCCACGATCCTCAATACCGCCTTACCCGCAATAGCACACAGCCTTAACCGCTCTCCGCTCGCCATGCAGTCAGCCATTATCAGTTACACCCTGACGGTCGCGATGCTGATCCCGGTGAGTGGATGGCTGGCAGACAGGTTTGGTACCCGGCGCGTCTTTATGATAGCTGTTAGCCTGTTTACGCTGGGTTCGCTGGCCTGTGCGCTGTCCAGCTCCCTAAGCGAACTGGTGATTTTCCGCATCATTCAGGGCATTGGCGGCGCTATGATGATGCCCGTTGCCCGTCTGGCATTATTGCGTGCTTACCCCCGCAGCGAACTGCTTCCCGTGCTTAACTTCGTAACCATGCCTGGACTTGTGGGGCCGATTTTAGGTCCGGTATTGGGCGGTGTACTGGTCACGTGGGCCAGTTGGCACTGGATCTTCCTGATTAATATTCCAATTGGGGTTGCCGGTATCTTCTATGCCCGCAAATATATGCCGAACTTCACCACGCCGCGCCGCGGTTTTGATATGACCGGTTTCTTTCTGTTTGGTTTGAGCCTGGTGTTGTTTTCCAGCGGGGTAGAGCTGTTCGGTGAGAAGCTTGTCGAGACCTGGATAGCGCTCAGCATTATTCTTGCCAGCATTCTGTTACTGCTCGCCTACATTCGCCACGCGCGTCGTCACCCAACGCCGCTAATATCGCTTCCTATATTTAAGACCCGAACTTTTTCCGTCGGGATCGCCGGAAACCTTGCCACTCGTCTGGGTACAGGGTGCGTGCCCTTCTTAATGCCGCTGATGTTGCAGGTAGGCTTTGGATACCCGGCGCTGATAGCCGGTTGCATGATGGCGCCAACGGCGCTGGGATCAATACTGGCGAAATCAATGGTGACGCAGGTGCTGCGCCGGCTCGGCTACAGAACCACACTGGTGGGTGTTACGGTATTTATCGGCCTGATGATTGCGCAGTTCGCATTGCAATCTCCCGCCATGCCGGTCTGGATGTTGATCCTGCCGTTGTTCATTTTGGGTATGGCGATGTCCACCCAGTTTACCTCCATGAATACCATCACTCTGGCGGACCTGACCGATGAAAACGCCAGCAGCGGCAACAGTGTGCTGGCCGTTACTCAGCAGTTATCAATCAGTTTAGGGGTCGCCATCAGCGCTGCCGTTCTGCGTATCTATGAAGGTATGGAAGGAACCAATACGGTCGAGCAGTTCCACTACACCTTTATGACGATGGGCGCTATCACGGTAGTGTCTGCGCTGATGTTCATGCTGCTAAAAGCAAAAGATGGACGTAATCTGATTAAAGAGCGACATAATCCTAAACCGACCCCCGCTCCATCAAAACAGGAGTAAGTTGCAGGCGCTGTTGCTGTAATGCGGGCTCCGCCATCCGGTGGATTAATACATCGATGGCCAGTTCGCCCAGTTCATCTTTTGGTTGATGGATGGTCGTCAGCGGCGGCGTCATATAGCGCGCCAGCTCGATATCATCATAACCCACCACCGCCATATCCTGCGGAATGCGCAATCCCGATTGGTACAGAGCCTGATACGCGCCAACCGCCATGGCATCATTGCCGGTAAAAACGGCCTGCGGTCGCTGTTTATGCGACAGCAACGTTTGCATAGCTTCAAAGCCGCCGCCGAACTCAAAGTCACCGGTAATCTCGTAACCTTCCGGGACCGGCAACCCCGCCCGCTTCATTGCCGCCCGATATCCTTCCAGACGTAAACGCGCCGGAGTTTTATCCAGCGGCCCGGTGATGCAGGCAATGCGCGTAAAACCTTTTTCGATAAGATGTTGAGTGGCTAAATCCCCGCCCAACAGGGAGTTATCCTGGATCAGATCGCTTTCACCATCAAAAGGCGACCAGTCCATCATGACGGTCGGTATAGAAGGATAGCGTTGCATGATCTCCCTGGAAGGTTGATGTGTTTCCGTGCAGAGCAGCAGCAAGCCGTCCACCCGTTTTTGCATTAACGTTTCCAGATTACGGTTCATGCGCTGTTCATCACCTTCAGTGTTGCACAGCACCAGGCTGTAGCCGCGTTCAAAACAACTACGTTCAACGCCGCGCACCAGCTCAGAATAAAAGGGGTTGGTACTGGCAGTGATTAACATGCCAATAGTGTGGGTCTGGTTTAACTTGAGACTACGCGCCAGCGCTGAGGGCGCGTAGTTAAGCTCTTTAATCGCCGCTTCAACTTTGTCAGTGACAGACTCACTGACAAAGCGATCTTTATTAATGACGTGAGAAACCGTCGACGTGGAAACCCCCGCCAGGCGGGCGACGTCCTTCATTGTAGCCAAGCGTTACCTCTGTTGACTTAAAAACGCTTCTATTTCTTCGCGCCATGGAACGGAAGGCTGTGCGCCCTTACGGGTGACCGCAATCGCCGCAGCGGCATGTGCAAATCGGATCGCTTCAGGCAGCGGAGTCTCTTCCAGTAACGCTGTAATTAACGCGCCGTTAAAGGTATCCCCAGCGGCGATGGTATCAACAGCGTCCACTTTAAACCCAGGCACACGCTGACCTTCACCATTTACGCTGGCCCACACCCCGCGACTGCCTAAGGTAATCAGTACAGTATGGATCCCCTTCGCGTGCAATGCCTGCGCAGCTTTGGCTGCGTCTTCATCGTTTTCAACCCGGATCCCCGTTAGCTTTTCAGCCTCGGTTTCATTCGGGGTAATAATATCCACCAGCGCCAGCAGTTCGTCAGAAAGTTCACGTGCCGGGGCCGGGTTAAGGGCTACCGTGGTCTTATTTTGATGTGCAATCTTTGCCGCAGCCAGTACGCTTTCGATCGGCGACTCTAACTGCATCAGTAAGGCGGACGCCTGGGCAATACGCTCATGCTGAGCTTCCACCAGCGCAGGCGAAAGTGCCGCGTTCGCACCCGCATGAATGCCGATGACGTTCTCACCTTCACCATTCACAAAAATCAACGCCACACCGGTCGATTCCCCCGAAATTACGCTAATCGGCGCAATATCGATATTATCTTTAGCTAACTGTTTACGAACACTTTCGCCAATATCATCATCACCCGTACAGGCAATAAATGCGATATTCGCGCCACTACGCCCCGCAGCAACAGCCTGATTCGCGCCTTTACCACCAAATGCGACCTGATAATGGTTACCGGTTACGGTTTCACCAGGTGTCGGGAAAGAGTTAAGGTTGAGGATGTGATCGGCATTGATACTGCCAAGAACAACGAGGTTGCCTGCGGTTTTCATATTTGGTGTTCCAAGTCAAAGTGCGCCACCGGATTAGGGTGGCGCGTGCCCTGCTTTTCTTTTTACGCTTTCATCCCCAAAACCCGATACGGGGATGGCGTCTTTATGTCTCCATCAGGCCGCGAGCGACCTGAATCGGTATTACTGCTTGATGACCAGCTTCAGGTCAACCGGATATTTAGCCTGAACCTTCTCGCCTTTCAGGACTTTATCCGCAGTCTCAACGCCTTTCGCGCCGATCTGATCCGGCAACTGAGCAATGGTCGCAGCCAGTTTGCCATCATTTACTGCTTTTTCGCCATCAGGAGTACCGTCAAATCCAACCACCATCACATCAGATTTACCCGCAGTTTGCAGTGCGCGCAGCGCACCCAACGCCATTTCATCGTTCTGGGCAAATACGGCCTGCACGTCAGGATGCGCGGTCAGCAGGTTCTGCATGACGTTCAGACCTTTGGTGCGGTCGAAGTCGGCAGGCTGACTGGCCAGTACGTTAAATTTGTGTGCCGCAACAGCCTGCTGGAAACCTTCGCCACGCTCACGCGACGCTGAAGTACCGGCAATACCCTGCAGTTCGATAACTTTCGCGCCTTCACCCGCTTTCTTCGCGATGTAATCGCCCGCAATCTTACCGCCAAGCACGTTATCAGATGCAATATGGCTTACTACTTCGCCTTTGGACGCAACGCGGTCAAGGGTGATAACCGGAATTTTCGCCTGGTTAGCCATCTTCACAGCGTTACCAACAGCATCGGAGTCCGTCGGGTTAATCAGCAGAATTTTAGTTCCACGAACCGTTAAATCCTGAACGTTAGCCAGCTCTTTCGCCGGGTTGTTCTGTGAGTCCAGAATCACCAGGTTGTAGCCCAGCTTATCGGCCTCTTTTTGCGCCCCATCCTTCAAAGAAACAAAGAACGGGTTGTTGAGGGTGGAGACCACCAGCGCAATGGTATCTTTCGCCATCGCATTCGCGCTCACGGTGGCGCTCAGCGCAACAGCAGAAACCAGGGTAGCCAGTTTTTTCATGTTCATATTTAAGATGTCCTGTAATCGTTGTTACTGCTTTTTGTTGTCTACCAGTACCGCCAGCAAAATCACCACCGCTTTGACGATCATCTGGTAATAGGAGGATACACCTAACAAATTCAAACCATTATTGAGGAAACCAAGAATCAATGCGCCGATCAGCGTCCCAACAATACGTCCTTTACCGCCCGCCAGGCTGGTACCACCTAACACCACCGCGGCGATAGCATCCAGCTCATAGCCAGTACCTGCCGTCGGTTGCGCAGAGGAGAGGCGCGCTACTTCAATGATGCCCGCCAGCGATGCCAGCAGACCACACAGGGAGTAAACGATAATTTTGATTTTACTTACGCTGATACCGGACAGGCGCGTTGCCGCTTCGTTACCGCCCAGCGCATAGATATAACGACCCAGACGAGTGTGGTGCAGCATGTACCACGCCGCGAGGAAGACAATCCCCATAATCCACACAGGCGTAGGGACGCCTAACGGACGACCAATACCAAACCAGCCAAACAGATCGGCATTGTCAGTAAACCCGGTATTAACCGGACTGCCGTTGGTGTATACCATGGTCACACCACGCAGCAGCAGCATCATCACCAGGGTCGCGATAAACGCCTGTACCCGGCCTTTCGCGACAATAACCCCGGTTACCGCGCCAATAGCAGCACCGAGCGCCAGGGCCGCAGCGACAGCCACCAGCGCATTGACTTCAATCCCTACAATGGAAGCCGCAACCGCACCGGTAAGCGCCAGCAAAGAACCGACAGACAGATCGATCCCCGACGTCAGGATAACCAGCGTCATGCCAACGGCCATGATGGCGTTCACTGACGTTTGCTGGAGAATGTTGAACAGGTTATTAACGGTAAAAAAGTTAGGGCTCATGGTGGAAACAATCGCGATCAGCACTAACAGAGCGATGAGCGACTTTTGCTCCAGAAGCCATGCTTTAGTGAAATAACGGCGACCAGAAACAGCCTGGGTAGTCATCTTTTTTACTCCTGATTCACGCGATTAAGCTTGCCCACAGCGGCAGCCATTAATACTTCCTGAGTGGCCTGCTCGCGAGTGAACTCACCGCCGAGATGCCCTTCATGCATAACGATAATTCGATCGCTCATGCCCAATACTTCTGGCATCTCAGAGGAGACCAGAATGATGCTCAGCCCATCGGCCTTAAACTGGTTGATAAGCTGATAGATTTCTTTCTTAGCCCCAACGTCAACGCCGCGCGTTGGTTCATCGAGGATCAGGACTTTTGGTCGGGTCATCAGACCGCGCGCAATCGCCACTTTCTGCTGATTACCGCCAGAAAGCAGGCCGATAGCCTGTTCCATCGATGGCGTTTTAACATTGAACAGACGAATAAAATCACCTACCGCCTGCTGCTCGTCTTTATGTTTAAGGCTTCCACCAGCGCGACTGAAATAACGCAGCGCGGTTAGTGACATGTTCTCTTTCACCGACATGCCCAGCACTAAACCATCGCGTTTACGGTCTTCAGAAATATAGACGATGCCGTTAGCCAACCCATCCTGCGGCGAACGGGTGACCACTTCATGGCCATCAAGCGTGACGTAACCGCTGGTGCGCGGCAATGCGCCGTACAACACTTTCATCAGCTCGGTACGTCCGGCACCCATCAGCCCCGATACGCCAAGGATCTCGCCTTTACGTAGCGTGAATGAAACATCGTTTACGCCAGGGCCGCACAGGTTATCGACCTTCAGGCGAATATCACCCGGCGCTTTTTCCAGGCGCGGGTATTGATCTTCCAGCTTACGTCCCACCATCATTTCAATCAGCGAGTCTTCGGTCAGCGAGGCGACTTCACGCTCGGCAATAAACTGCCCGTCGCGAAAAACGGTCACGTCGTCACAAATCTCGAAGATCTCTTTCATGCGGTGAGAAATATAGACAATGCCGCGTCCCTGGGATTTCAGTTCGCGAATGACGCGGAACAGGGATTCGGTTTCGGTATCGGTGAGCGCATCCGTCGGTTCATCCATAATGATGACCTTCGATTCAAAGCTCAGCACTTTGGCAATTTCAACCATCTGCTGATCGCCAATCGACAGTTCACCGACCAGTCTGTCGCTTTTAAAGCGCAGATTCAGTTTGGCAAGCAGCAGATCGGCTTCGGCGTACATCTTCTTCCAGTCAATTTTGCCAAAGCGATTAACGAACTCACGGCCAAGAAAAATGTTCTCGGCGATAGTGAGTTGCGGGATCAAATTCAGCTCCTGGTGGATGATACCGATTCCGGCTTCCTGGGAGGATTTAGGGCCGTTAAAGGTGGTCTCTTTTCCCAACCACAATAAAGAACCGGCATCACGGGTATAGATCCCGGTCAGCACTTTCATCATGGTGGATTTGCCCGCGCCGTTTTCGCCCACCAGCGCCATTACGCGGCCTGGGTAGACATTCAGCGCGGCGCCGGATAGCGCTTTTACGCCCGGGAACGCTTTATCGATCCCTTTGAGTTGCAGTAATGCGTTCATGATGGCCTCAGAACGTGACGCCAGCACAGAGAATGATATTCGCATACGGAGAACACTCTCCGCTGCGAATTACCGCCTGACTGTCTGCGGTTTGTTTTTTGAATTGTTCATGCGTGGTGTAACGAATTTCTATGGTGTTTCCCTGGTGTTGTTGCAGTTGCTCAATGTGGCTGAGCAACGTTTCGTGGAGTTGCGGATTATGTTGTTTAATTTCCGTCGCGAGAATGGCCGCCTCGACCTGCATTTCACGTGTCACCACATCCAGTACCTGCATAAAAGAAGGTACGCCCTGGGTTAATGCCATATCGATACGCGTTGTGCTATTCGGGATGGGTAAACCTGCATCACACACCACCAGCGTATCGGTATGCCCCAGACGGGAGATCACCGATGAAATTTCAGAGTTGAGTACCGTGCCTTTCTTCATTTTCTTTCCCCACTAGCGAAACGTTTCGCTGAAGATAAGTGTAGAGCGAAGAGTGGAGATAAAACCACCGCAAAGTTACGAAAATGTGATCGCCATCGAAACGTTTCGCAAGGATTATCATTCGATGAAATGAAAACTGGGAGGGACAAAACAAAACGCCCCCTTTCGCGATGAAAGAGGGCGTCGATGAGATTAAATCTCGACCTGAGTACCGAGCTCAATAACCCGGTTAGGTGGGATTTCAAACTGGTCCGGGGCGCGCAGCGCATTGCGTTGTAGTAGCAGATACAGCTTGCCGCGCAGACGCAGATACCATGGTCGTTTGCCAACAATCAACGACTCATGCGACATGAAGAACGAGGTTTCCATCATCCGACAGCTTAAGCCTTCCAGACCGCAGCGATGGAATACTTCTTCAACGTTCGGCGTTTCGCGCCAACCGTAGCTGGCCACCACACGCCAGAAGGTGGGCGATAACTGCTCAATCTGCACCCTACGCACATTGTGAACATATGGCGCATCTTCCGTGCGTAGCGTCAGCAGAATAACGCGTTCATGCAGGACCTTGTTATGTTTGAGGTTATGCAGTAGCGCAAACGGGATGACGTTCAATGCACGAGACATGTACACCGCCGTTCCCGGCACGCGTACCGGTGGTGATTTCTCCAGAGAGGCAATCATCGCCTCCAGAGAGTTGCCGTGCTCATGCATGCGACGCAGCAGACGGAAACGCTCGCTTTTCCAGGTGGTCATGATGGTGAACATCACCAGACCCAGCGTCAGAGGCAGCCAACCGCCGGAAATCAGTTTATCGAGGTTCGCGGAGAACAGCGGAACATCGACGCACAAGAACGCCACCAGGATCAGGAAGACGAAGTATTTATTCCAGTGCCAGTTTTTGCGCGCCACGGTGGTCGACAGAATTGAGGTCAGCACCATCGTCCCTGTCACCGCAATCCCGTACGCCGCAGCCAGATTGCTGGAGTGTTCAAAGCTCACAATCACAATAACCACTGCAAAATAGAGCATCCAGTTAACGAAAGGAATGTAGATCTGGCCCGATTCCATTTCCGAGGTATGGATGATACGCATCGGCGATAAATACCCCAGACGCACAGCCTGACGCGTCAGTGAGAAGACGCCGGAGATAACCGCCTGTGAAGCGATAACCGTTGCCAGCGCGGCGAGGATCAGGAGCGGTATCAGCGCCCAGTCCGGCGCCAGCAGGAAGAACGGGTTTTTAATCGCTTCAGGATGCTTTAACAGCAACGCCCCCTGACCAAAATAGTTCAGTACCAGCGAAGGCAATACCACGGAGAACCATGCCAGGCGAATCGGCAACTTACCAAAGTGGCCCATATCCGCATACAGCGCTTCAACACCGGTAATCGACAACACCACCGCACCCAGCGCAATAAAGGACAACGTTTTGAATTCGAGGAAGAAATGCACCGCCCAATACGGATTGAGCGCCTGCAGCACTTCCGGATTGCCAATAATACTGCGCACGCCTAACACTGCCAGCGTCAGGAACCACAACAGCATAATCGGCGCAAACAGCTTACCGACCATGCCGGTACCGTGTTTTTGAATCAAAAACAGCAGGGTCAGTACGATTATCGAGAGCGGAACAATCCAGGTATCCAGTTGCGGGGCAATGATCTCCAGACCTTCAATCGCCGACATCACCGAGATAGCAGGCGTTATCACCACTTCTCCATAGAAGAAGCTGCCGCCAATCAACCCCATAATCACCAGCATGGAGGTTGTTCGTGCTGAAGTATTACGCCCGGCCAATGACATCAGCGTCAGGATCCCGCCTTCTCCGGCGTTATCCGCGCGCATGACAAACGTCAGGTATTTAATGGAGACAACAAAGATCAGCAGCCAGAAAATCAGCGAGAGAAAGCCAAATACGGCGTCACGTTCAACGCCAAAACCAAACTGGCCGGACAAACATTCACGAAGCGTATAAAGTGGGCTGGTACCAATATCACCGTAGACAACCCCAATGGCCGCAAGGGTAATCGCAGACAATGATTGTTTATTATCAGTGCTCATAGACTCGTCTTTCGTTTATACACATCATCTTTCAAGCCACCTCCGCGTGGGCTGCATTCGTTATTCCCCCCATCCCAGAAGAAAACTCCATTGCCGCCTTGGTGCAGCTTGATTGATTTGGTGTATATATAAGAAATGTGTGCGTCGTCCCTTGGCCCACAAAAAGGCGCACAGTATGCACGATTAATCGCAAAATCGTACCCCTAAATGAGACCAGATTAATCTGGCTCAAAGAAAAATAAGCGCACCTTCAGTCTATTACTGCACTGGTGTGAAGCATCTATACTCGCTGTTTATGCAGTACATTTGGCGAAAGGACGCCACTTCATTATGGCTCACCCACATTTATTAGCGGAAAGAATTTCCCGTCTGAGCAATGCGCTGGAAAAGGGACTTTATGAACGTAGCCACGCCATTCG
Organism: Citrobacter sp. RHBSTW-01044; assembly: GCF_013781945.1. Taxonomy (NCBI): domain Bacteria; kingdom Pseudomonadati; phylum Pseudomonadota; class Gammaproteobacteria; order Enterobacterales; family Enterobacteriaceae; genus Citrobacter; species Citrobacter sp. RHBSTW-01044. Next base: position 4,911,006 of record NZ_CP056180.1, read on the forward strand.
TCTGTGTCTGCTGGCTGCACTTAGCGGCGAGAGCGTTTTCTTATTAGGTCCTCCCGGGATCGCGAAAAGCTTAATTGCCCGCAGACTGAAATTTGCCTTTCAAAATGCTCGCGCCTTCGAATATCTGATGACGCGCTTCTCTACGCCGGAAGAGGTTTTCGGCCCGCTGTCCATTCAGGCGTTAAAAGACGAAGGTCGCTATGAACGCTTAACGGCAGGCTATCTCCCTGAAGCTGAAATCGTCTTTCTCGATGAAATCTGGAAGGCGGGACCGGCGATTCTTAACACCCTGCTGACCGCCATCAACGAACGCCACTTCCGCAACGGCGCGCATGAAGAGAAAATCCCGATGCGCCTGCTGGTGGCAGCCTCCAACGAACTGCCTGAAGCAGACAGCAGCCTGGAAGCGCTGTACGACCGTATGCTGATTCGTCTGTGGCTGGATAAAGTCCAGGACAAGGCCAACTTCCGCTCGATGCTGTTAAGTCAGCAGGATGAAAGCGACAATCCGGTCCCGGCATCGTTACAGGTGACGGATGAAGAGTATTACCAGTGGCAAAAGGACATTGGCGCCATCACGCTTCCCGATCGCGTGTTTGAGCTTATTTTCATGCTGCGCCAGCAGTTGGACACGCTACCGAATGCCCCCTACGTGTCCGATCGTCGCTGGAAAAAAGCCATTCGCTTGCTCCAGGCCAGCGCCTTCTTTAGCGGACGTGATGCGGTAGTTCCCATCGACCTGATCCTGCTGAAAGACTGCCTGTGGTACGACGCACAAAGCCTGAATCTGATGCAGCAGCAGCTGGAAATATTGATGACCGGACACGCATGGCAACAGCAAGCCATGCTGACCCGTCTGGGCAGTATTGTGCAGCGCCGCATTCAGCTCCAGCAGCAGCAAAGCGATAAAACAGCATTCACCGTGATCCGTCAGGGCGGCATGTTCAGCCGTCGTCCTCATTATGATTTACCGCCGGAGGCCACGTCTTCCGTCGTGACATTACTACTGCAAAAGCCCTTAAAGCTGCATGATATGGAAGTAATCCATATTGCTTTCGAACGTAGCGCGCTGGAACTGTGGTTAACCAAAGGCGGTGAGATCCGCGGAAAATTAAACGGCATCGGTTTTGCCCAGACGCTGAACATGGAAGTGGATAGCGCGCAGCACCTGGTTGTACGCGACGTCAGCTTACAAGGCTCTCGCCTGGCATTGCCCGGAACATCACAAGAGAGTATGCCCGCTGAAATAAAACAGGAGCTTGAAGCGCTCGATAACGAGTGGCATCAGCAGCACAGCGCATTTAGCGAGCAGCAAAAATGTCTGTTTATTCATAGCGACTGGTTAGGCCGCATTGAGGCCAGTCTGCAGGATGTCGGGGCACAAATCCGCCAGGCGCAACAATGCTGACCCTTGATACGCTCAACATCATGCTGGCAGTCAGTGAAGAAGCGATGATCGAAGAGATGATCGTCGCCCTGCTGGCTTCTCCAAAGATGGTGGTATTTTTTAACAAATTCCCTCGCCTTAAAAAAGCGATCACTGACGATATTCCCCGCTGGCGTGAATCTTTGCGTAGCCGCCTCAAAGATACCCATGTACCGCCGGAGTTAGCGGAAGAGGTTATATGCTATCAACAAAGCCAGCTCCTCTCTCATGCGCAGTTTATCGTCCAGCTACCGCAAATATTGTCGCTATTGCACCACCTCCATTCGCCATGGGCCGGACAAGCGCAGCAACTGGTCAATGACAACAGCGCGTTTACGCCTGCCCTACATACGCTTTTTCTCCAGCGCTGGCGCCTGAGCCTGGTGGTGCAAACCACAACGCTGAATCAGCAACTGCTGGAAGAAGAGCGCGAGCATTTGCTCAGTGAAGTACAGGAACGGATGACCCTCAGCGGGCAACTGGAACCCGTACTGGCAGAAAATGACAACGCCGCAGGCCGGTTGTGGGATATGAGCGCAGGTCAAATCAAGCGCGGTGATTATCAGTTGATGGTGAAATATGGCGAATTCCTGACGCAACAACCTGAACTCCAGCGTCTGGCTGAGCAGTTAGGCCGTTCCAGAGAAGCGAAATCCGTACCGCGTAAAGATGCGCCAATGGAAACCTTCCGCACCCTGGTGCGCGAACCGGCAACCGTCCCGGAGCAAGTAGATGGCATCCAGCAAAGCGACGATATCCTGCGCCTGCTGCCGCCGGAACTGGCCACGCTGGGCATTACCGAACTGGAATACGAGTTCTACCGACGACTGGTGGAAAAGCAGTTGTTGACCTATCGCCTGCACGGCGAAGCATGGCGTGAGAAAGTCACGGAACGCCCCGTGGTGCATCAGGATTTTGACGAGCAACCGCGCGGACCTTTTATCGTCTGCGTTGATACTTCGGGATCGATGGGCGGCTTTAATGAGCAGTGTGCGAAAGCCTTTTGCCTGGCGCTAATGCGCGTCGCCCTTGCCGATAACCGACGCTGTTTCATCATGCTGTTTTCAACAGAAGTAGTGCGCTATGAGCTATCCGGCCCGGAGGGCATCGAACAGGCGATCCGTTTTTTAAGTCAGCGCTTTCGCGGCGGTACCGATATTGCCAGCTGTTTTCGCGCCATTACTGAGCGCATGCAGGGTCGGGAATGGTTTGATGCTGATGCGGTGGTGATCTCAGATTTTATCGCACAGCGATTGCCCGATGAGGTTGTCAGCAAAGTGGAGGAATTACAGCGGGTGCACCAGCACCGTTTTCACGCGGTGGCGATGTCAGCACATGGTAAACCCGGCATCATGCGCATTTTCGATCATATCTGGCGCTTTGATACCGGGATGCGAAGCCGCCTGCTCAGACGCTGGCGGCGTTAATTCTTACAACAGAGAGGCGACGCTTTCACGTACCTGTGCCGGCCATACGCCACACTGAACCTGACCAATGTGTGGTAATTGCAGCAACAGCATGGTCAGACGCGACTGCCCAATTCCTCCACCAATCGTCTGTGGCATTTCACCGCGCAGCAGCGCCTGGTGCCATTCCAGACTCAGACGATCTTCATCTCCGGTCAGAGACAGCTGATGTTTCAGAGCGTCAGCATCCACACGGATCCCCATAGAAGACAGCTCAAACGCATCTTCCAGTACCGGGTTCCAGACCAGAATATCACCGTTCAGACCGGCGTGACCCAGCTCGGACGCTGAACTCCAGTCATCATAATCCGGCGCACGTACATCATGGCGGTGACCGTCGCTGAGCTTGCCGCCGATCCCCACCAGGAATACCGCGCCCAGCTCCTTAGCGATCGCACGTTCACGACCTTTTGCGTCAAGACCAGGATAACGAGATAACAGTTCCTGGCTATGAACAAAGTGGATCTGCTCTGGCAGGAACGGTGCTAGACCAAACTCTTTGCTCACCGCAGCTTCGGTAGCCTTAATTCCCGCCCAGATAGCCTCTACCGTGCTTTTCAGAGTGGAGAATTGACGCTCGCCGTCGCCCATCACGCGCTCCCAGTCCCACTGGTCAACATACACTGAGTGCAGCGGGGAAAGGCGGTCTTCATCAGGACGCAGGGCCTTCATATGCGTGTACAGCCCTTCGCCTGCGCTAAAGTCGTGTTGTCCTAATGTTTGACGCTTCCACTTCGCCAGTGAATGAACCACTTCGAATTGAGCGTCTGGCAATGCTTTAACCTTCACCTGCACCGCTTTTTCACAGCCCGACAAGTTATCTTGCGTGCCATCTCCTACGCGGCTGAGGATCGGAGCCTGAACTTCGATCAGACCTAAACGCTCTTCCAACTGACGAGAAAAATGAGATTTTACGAAGCTAATTTGACGTTGTTTGGCAATGTAAGCGGTTTTCATTATGTGTACTCCTGTGTCCTGTTGCCTATGATTAAGCAACAGAATGTAGGTAATATTCAATAATCAACAAACAAAAAGCCGTCTTCGATTTTGATTCGTTAAAATTAACGTCTAAAATAGAGGGAATCATTAATCTACATAAGAAAAACCTATGGAAAATTATCAGATCGACAATCTGGACCGCGGCATTCTTGACGCCCTGATGGAAAATGCCCGAACGGCCTATGCCGAATTGGCCAAACAGTTCGGCGTTAGCCCGGGGACAATTCACGTTCGCGTAGAGAAGATGAAGCAGGCCGGGATTATTACCGGCGCACGGATTGATGTTAGTCCCAAACAGTTGGGCTATGACGTCGGCTGCTTTATCGGCATCATCCTGAAAAGTGCGAAAGACTATCCGTCAGCGTTGGCCAGACTGGAAAGCCTCGATGAGGTGACCGAAGCGTATTACACCACCGGGCACTACAGCATCTTTATAAAGGTGATGTGCAAGTCGATCGACGCGTTACAGCAGGTACTTATCAACAAGATCCAAACAATTGATGAAATTCAGTCCACGGAGACCCTGATCGTCCTGCAAAACCCGATCATGCGTACCATCAAGCCATGATCGCTTTTTTTAATCCCCTATTTTTCCACAGGTAGATCCCAGCTCGCTCACAGCGTACAATACGCCCTCTTTATAAAGGTGGGCGATCATGGCAGAAATCACTCTTATCAGCGGCAGCACGCTTGGCAGTGCGGAATATGTAGCAGAGCATCTGGCTGAAAAACTGGACGACGCGGGTTTTTCCAGCGAAATACTGCATGGGCCAATGCTTGAAGAGGTCCCGACTGATGGGATCTGGCTGATTATTAGCTCCACGCACGGTGCGGGAGACATTCCTGACAACCTGCAGCCTTTATATGATGCCTTATGCGAGCAAAAACCGGACCTTTCACAAGTGCACTTTGGTGCAATCGGGATCGGCAGTCGTGAATATGACACCTTTTGCGGCGCAATCGACAAGCTGGAAGCCGAACTGAAAGCCTGCGGGGCAAAACAGATCGGCGAAACGCTCAGGATCAACGTACTGGAACATGAAATTCCGGAAGATCCGGCTGAAATTTGGCTGGGATCCTGGCATCCATTGCTCAGAGATTTGTAAAGATCGTACTTTTTTATGTGGATAACTCTGGTTAAAAGCTTGGATCAACCGGTAGTTATCCCAAGAACAACCGTTGTTCAGTTTTTGAGTTGTGTATAACCCTTCATTCTGCTCCCAGCTTATACGGGCCAGGATCACCGATCATTCACAGCTAATGATCCTCAACAACCTGTTGATCTTATTCAAAGGATCGCCCTTATCCACAGAAAGTTGCGATCCTAATAAGAGATCACAATAAAACAGATCTCTAAATAAAAAGATCTTCTTTTTAATACCCAGGATCCCAGGGCTTTCTCGATCGACTAAAGTTGAGTAGAATCCACGGCCCGGGCTTCAATCCACTTTCACACCGCGTTATGCGAGGCAATTACCATGTTTTATCAGGATCCTTTTGACGTCATCATCATTGGCGGGGGTCATGCAGGCACCGAGGCCGCAATGGCCGCGGCGCGAATGGGTCAACAGACTCTGCTTTTGACACACAATATCGACACTCTGGGACAGATGAGCTGCAACCCGGCGATCGGCGGTATTGGGAAGGGACACCTGGTAAAAGAAGTGGATGCGCTTGGTGGGTTGATGGCAAAAGCGATCGACCATGCAGGTATCCAGTTTAGGATACTAAACGCCAGCAAAGGGCCAGCCGTTCGTGCTACCCGAGCTCAGGCCGACCGTGTGCTCTATCGCCAGGCTGTACGCACCGCACTCGAGAATCAACCCAATCTGATGATCTTCCAACAGGCAGTTGAAGATCTGATTGTTGAAAACGATCGTGTTGTGGGTGCAGTGACCCAAATGGGACTGAAGTTCCGTGCCAAAGCGGTTGTGTTAACCGTAGGGACTTTTCTTGACGGCAAAATTCATATTGGTCTGGACAACTACAGCGGCGGCCGTGCTGGCGATCCGCCGTCTATCCCGCTGTCACGCCGTCTGCGTGAACTGCCGTTGCGCGTCAGCCGCCTGAAAACCGGTACGCCGCCGCGTATCGATGCACGCACTATTGATTTCAGCGTGCTCGGCCAGCAAAACAGCGATAACCCGATGCCGGTCTTCTCATTCTTGGGCGATGCTTCTCAACATCCGCGTCAGATGCCGTGTTACATCACGCATACCAATGAGAGAACCCATGACGTGATCCGCAATAACCTCGATCGTAGCCCGATGTACGCAGGCGTGATCGAAGGTATCGGTCCGCGCTACTGCCCGTCGATCGAAGACAAAGTGATGCGCTTTGCCGATCGTAATCAGCATCAGATCTTCCTCGAGCCGGAAGGACTGACGTCTAACGAAATTTATCCGAATGGTATCTCCACCAGCTTGCCGTTCGATGTGCAGATGCAAATTGTCCGCTCCATGCAGGGAATGGAAAATGCCAGAATCGTCCGTCCTGGCTACGCGATTGAGTATGATTTCTTCGATCCGCGCGACCTGAAACCCACTCTGGAAAGCAAATTCATCCAGGGTCTGTTCTTTGCGGGCCAGATTAACGGTACTACCGGTTACGAAGAAGCTGCTGCGCAAGGGATGTTGGCGGGTCTGAACGCCGCACGCTTGTCTGCTGAGAAAGACGGTTGGGCACCGCGTCGCGATCAGGCTTATCTTGGTGTACTGGTGGACGATCTGTGTACGCTTGGCACCAAAGAACCGTACCGTATGTTCACCTCACGCGCAGAATACCGTTTGATGCTGCGCGAAGATAACGCCGACCTGCGTCTGACCGAAATTGGTCGTGAACTGGGTCTGGTGGACGACGAGCGCTGGGCTCGTTTCAACGAGAAGCTGGAGCGTATCGAACAGGAACGTCAGCGTCTCAAATCAACCTGGGTAAATCCGTTAGCGGAATCTGCAGCAGAAGTGAATGCTCACCTGGCTACGCCTTTGTCACGTGAAGCCAGCGGTGAAGATCTCCTGCGCCGCCCGGATATGACCTATGCTCAGTTGACCTCTTTATCTGCGTTTGCACCAGCGCTCGACGATGCTCAGGCCGCGGAACAGGTTGAGATTCAGGTGAAATACGAAGGGTATATCGCCCGTCAGCAGGAAGAAATCGAAAGACAACAGCGTAATGAGAACACCCTGTTGCCTGCAACGCTGGATTATCGTCAGGTCTCAGGCTTGTCGAATGAAGTTATCGCCAAGCTGAACGATCACAAACCGGTATCGATCGGCCAGGCATCGCGTATTTCTGGCGTAACGCCTGCCGCCATTTCCATTCTGCTGGTATGGTTGAAGAAACAAGGTATGCTGCGCCGCAGCGCTTGATAACACTATTTTGGCGGCGGGCGCTTCGCCTGCCCGCCCTACAAATTTGTAGTCCCGATAAGCTATAGCGCATCGGGAAATTGATTATGAACAGGTAACGACCGTGCTCAACAAACTCTCTCGTCTGCTGGCTGATGCTGGTATTTCTCTTACCGATCACCAGAAAAATCAGCTGATTGCGTATGTCGATATGCTGCACAAATGGAACAAAGCGTACAACTTGACGTCGGTACGGGATCCCAACGAAATGCTGGTGCGCCATATTCTGGACAGTATTGTCGTCGCGCCGTATCTGAAGGGGGAGCGTTTTATTGACGTGGGTACGGGACCGGGCCTGCCGGGTATTCCTCTCTCTATCGTGCGCCCAGAAGCGCATTTCACACTGCTGGATAGTCTGGGAAAACGCGTCCGTTTCTTGCGTCAGGTGCAGCATGAGCTTGCGCTTACTAACATCACGCCTGTGCAAAGTCGCGTTGAAGAATTCCCTTCAGAGCCGCCGTTCGATGGGGTCATTAGCCGTGCGTTCGCGTCACTTACTGATATGGTGAGTTGGTGCCATCATTTGCCTGGCCTGGATGGGCGTTTTTATGCGCTAAAAGGGCAGTTGCCAGAAGACGAAATTGCTTCGTTGCCTGCAGAATTCAGCGTCGAGTCGGTCGAAAAATTACGCGTTCCGCAACTGGATGGTGAACGTCATCTGGTGGTTATTAAGCCAAACAAAATTTAATTTTTATCAAAAAAAATAGAAAAAAAACGGCTATTCAGGTGTTAAAAGTCATAGGGAATAGTGTGGTTAAATGTCGTTACAATTCACTAGCGCCTTACGGTTTTGCATCATAACTATAACGTACCGTTTTTTGTTAAAAGCGAAACAAGTCAGCTGTGAAAATATCAGTCTGCTAAAAATAGAACGTAAGAACCACCCGTTGTGTTAATTTTTTATTATAAATGTCAATGCGTGGTTTTTTTGTTGTTAGCTGTTGTTTTTGAAATAGTGGCTATTTTTACGCTTAAATATCAAAAAGATGAAAAGGCATCATTTGCCACGTAAATAAATTATGCGAAGGTGAATATGTTCAATATGTGATCTGGTGCACGCTTTGCCGCCAGTATTTACGCGGCATTTGCAGTTTTGCATGATCGTTCACAGTTTGCTTAAAAGTGATAAATGTGGGGTAGCGAAAAATATTTAAACATTTATTCACTTTTTAGCTACTTATTGTTTGAAATCACGAAGGCGCACCGTATAATTTGACCGCTTTTTGATGCTTGACTCTAAGCCATAAAGAACGTTTTATACGACACGCGGCATACCTCGAAGGGAGCAGGAGTAAAAACGTGATGTCTATGTCGCTCTTGAGTCGAAACGTTGCTCGTAAGCTTTTGCTCACACAGTTTCTGGCGGTAATAGCAAGTGGATTGCTGTTTAGCCTCAAAGACCCTTTCTGGGGCATCTCCGCATTGTGCGGTGGATTGGCAGTGTTACTGCCTAATGTGTTGTTTATGATATTTGCCTGGCGTCACCAGGCGCATACACCAGCTAAAGGCCGAGTAGCCTGGACGTTCGCCTTCGGCGAAGCCTTCAAGGTGTTAGCTATGCTGGTTTTGCTGGTGGTGGCGTTGGCTGTTTTGAAAGCGGTATTCATGCCGCTGATCGTTACGTGGGTTTTGGTGCTGGTGGTTCAGATACTGGCGCCGGCTGTAATTAACAACAAAGGGTAAAGGCATCATGGCTTCAGAAAATATGACGCCGCAGGATTACATAGGACACCATCTGAATAACCTTCAGTTGGACCTACGTACATTCTCGCTGGTGGATCCGCACAACCCCCCAGCCACCTTCTGGACGCTCAATATTGACTCCATTTTCTTCTCGGTGGTTCTGGGTCTGTTGTTCCTGCTTATGTTCCGTAGCGTAGCTAAAAAGGCGACCAGCGGCGTACCAGGTAAATTTCAGACCGCGATTGAGCTGGTAATCGGCTTTGTGCATGGTAGCGTGAAAGACATGTACCATGGCAAAAGCAAGCTGATTGCTCCGCTGGCCCTGACGATTTTCGTCTGGGTATTCCTGATGAACTTGATGGATTTACTGCCTATCGACCTGCTGCCGTACATCGGTGAGCATATCTTTGGCCTGCCGGCTCTGCGTGTGGTTCCGTCTGCTGACGTGAACATCACCCTGTCGATGGCGCTGGGCGTATTTATCCTCATTCTGTTCTACAGCATCAAAATGAAAGGCATCGGCGGCTTCGCGAAAGAGTTGACGCTGCAGCCGTTCAATCACTGGGCGTTCATCCCTGTCAACTTAATCCTTGAAGGGGTAAGCCTGCTGTCCAAACCAATTTCTCTTGGTCTGCGACTGTTCGGCAACATGTATGCCGGTGAGCTGATTTTCATTCTGATTGCTGGTCTGTTGCCGTGGTGGTCACAGTGGATCCTGAATGTGCCATGGGCCATTTTCCACATACTGATTATCACGCTGCAAGCCTTCATATTTATGGTTCTGACGATTGTCTATCTGTCGATGGCATCTGAAGAGCATTAATTTACCAACACTACTACGTTTTAACTGAAACAAACTGGAGACTGTCATGGAAAACCTGAATATGGATCTGCTGTACATTGCTGCCGCTGTGATGATGGGTCTGGCGGCAATCGGTGCTGCGATCGGTATCGGCATCCTCGGGGGTAAATTCCTGGAAGGCGCAGCGCGTCAACCGGATCTGATTCCTCTGCTGCGTACTCAGTTCTTTATCGTTATGGGTCTGGTGGATGCAATCCCAATGATCGCTGTAGGTCTGGGTCTGTACGTGATGTTTGCTGTCGCGTAGTAAGCGTTGCTTGAATTAAGAGCAATATCAGAACGTTAACTAGATAGAGGCATTGTGCTGTGAATCTTAACGCAACAATCCTCGGCCAGGCCATCGCGTTTGTCCTGTTCGTTCTGTTCTGCATGAAGTACGTATGGCCGCCTTTAATGGCTGCCATCGAAAAACGTCAAAAAGAAATTGCTGACGGCCTTGCTTCTGCAGAACGAGCACATAAGGATCTTGACCTTGCAAAGGCCAGCGCGACCGACCAGCTGAAAAAAGCGAAGGCGGAAGCTCAGGTAATCATCGAGCAGGCGAACAAACGCCGTGCTCAGATCCTGGACGAAGCTAAAACTGAAGCAGAGCAGGAACGTACTAAAATCGTGGCACAGGCGCAGGCGGAAATTGACGCCGAGCGTAAACGTGCTCGCGAAGAACTGCGTAAGCAAGTTGCTATCCTGGCTGTTGCTGGCGCCGAGAAGATCATCGAACGTTCCGTGGATGAAGCTGCTAATAGCGACATCGTGGACAAACTTGTCGCTGAACTGTAAGGAGGGAGGGGCTGATGTCTGAATTTATTACGGTAGCTCGCCCCTACGCCAAAGCAGCTTTTGACTTTGCCGTTGAGCACCAAAGCGTTGACCGTTGGCAGGATATGCTGACGTTTGCCGCTGAGGTGACGAAAAACGAACAAATGGCAGAGCTTCTCTCTGGCGCGCTGGCGCCGGAAACGCTCGCTGAGTCGTTTATCGCCGTGTGCGGTGAGCAGCTGGACGAAAGCGGCCAAAACCTGATTAGGGTAATGGCTGAAAATAACCGTCTGAATGCGCTCCCGGATGTTCTTGAGCAGTTTATTCATCTGCGTGCAGCCAGTGAGGCTATCTCTGAGGTAGAAGTCACTTCTGCCAATGCACTGAGTGATGAACAGCTTACGAAGATTAGTGCAGCGATGGAAAAACGTCTGTCACGCAAAGTTAAGCTGAATTGCAAAATCGATAAGTCTGTAATGGCTGGCGTAATCATCCGAGCGGGTGATATGGTCATTGATGGCAGCGTACGCGGCCGTCTTGAGCGCCTTGCAGACGTCTTGCAGTCTTAAGGGGACTGGAGCATGCAACTGAATTCCACCGAAATCAGCGAACTGATCAAGCAGCGCATTGCTCAGTTCAATGTTGTGAGCGAAGCTCACAACGAAGGTACTATTGTTTCTGTAAGTGACGGTGTTATCCGCATTCACGGCCTGGCCGATTGTATGCAGGGTGAGATGATTTCCCTGCCGGGTAACCGTTACGCTATCGCACTGAACCTGGAGCGCGACTCCGTAGGTGCCGTTGTGATGGGTCCATACGCTGACCTCGCCGAAGGCATGAAGGTTAAGTGTACGGGTCGTATTCTGGAAGTTCCGGTTGGCCGTGGCCTGCTGGGTCGTGTGGTGAACACTCTGGGTTCTCCAATTGACGGTAAAGGTCCGGTTGATAACGATGGCTTCTCGCCAATCGAAGTTATCGCACCAGGCGTAATCGAACGTCAGTCCGTCGACCAGCCAGTACAGACAGGTTATAAATCTGTTGATGCCATGATCCCAATCGGTCGTGGCCAGCGTGAGCTGATCATCGGTGACCGTCAGACAGGTAAAACCGCGATGGCAATCGACGCCATCATCAACCAGCGTGATTCCGGTATCAAATGTGTGTACGTGGCTATCGGCCAGAAAGCGTCCACCATTTCTAACGTGGTTCGTAAACTGGAAGAACACGGCGCACTGTCCAACACCATCGTTGTTGTGGCGACCGCGTCTGAATCTGCTGCTCTGCAATACCTGGCGCCATATGCCGGTTGCGCAATGGGCGAATACTTCCGTGACCGCGGTGAAGACGCGCTGATCGTTTACGATGACCTGTCTAAACAGGCTGTTGCTTACCGTCAGGTTTCCCTGCTGCTCCGTCGTCCACCAGGACGTGAAGCATTCCCGGGCGACGTATTTTACCTCCACTCCCGTCTGCTGGAGCGCGCATCCCGCGTAAACGCGGAATACGTTGAGAAGTTCACCAATGGTGAAGTTAAAGGTAAAACCGGCTCCCTGACCGCTCTGCCGATTATCGAAACCCAGGCGGGTGACGTTTCTGCGTTCGTTCCGACCAACGTAATTTCCATTACAGATGGTCAGATCTTCCTGGAAACCAACCTGTTCAACTCCGGTATTCGTCCGGCAGTTAACCCGGGTATCTCCGTATCTCGTGTAGGTGGTGCAGCGCAGACCAAGATCATCAAGAAACTGTCCGGTGGTATTCGTACCGCACTGGCGCAGTATCGTGAACTGGCAGCGTTTTCTCAGTTCGCTTCCGACCTGGATGAAGCTACTCGTAAGCAGCTGAGCCACGGTCAGAAAGTAACTGAACTGCTGAAGCAGAAACAGTACGCCCCAATGTCTGTAGCACAGCAGGGTGTGGTGCTGTTTGCGGCTGAACGCGGTTACCTCGAAGATGTGGAACTGGCGAAAATCGGTAGCTTTGAAGCCGCTCTGCTGGCTTACGTTGACCGTGACCACGCTCCGCTGATGCAAGAGATCAACCAGTCCGGTGGCTATAACGATGAAATCGAAGGCAAGCTGAAAGCTATCCTCGATTCCTTCAAGGCAACCCAGTCCTGGTAACGTCTGGCGGTCTGCTTTAGGGCGGACCGCAAGGCATTGAGGAGAAGCTCATGGCCGGCGCAAAAGAGATACGTAGTAAGATCGCAAGCGTCCAGAACACGCAGAAGATCACTAAAGCGATGGAGATGGTCGCCGCTTCCAAAATGCGTAAATCGCAGGATCGCATGGCGGCCAGCCGTCCTTATGCAGAGACCATGCGCAAAGTGATTGGTCACCTTGCGAATGGTAATCTGGAATATAAGCACCCTTACCTGGAAGAACGCGACGTTAAGCGCGTGGGCTACCTGGTGGTGTCGACCGACCGTGGTCTGTGCGGTGGCTTGAACATTAACCTGTTCAAAAAGCTGCTGGCGGATATGAAAGCATGGTCCGATAAAGGCGTTCAGTGCGATATCGCAATGATCGGCTCTAAGGGCGTGTCTTTCTTTAACTCCGTTGGCGGTAATGTGATTGCTCAGGTAACCGGCATGGGGGATAACCCTTCCCTGTCCGAACTGATCGGTCCGGTTAAAGTGATGCTGCAGGCCTACGATGAAGGTCGTCTGGACAGACTGTACGTTGTCAGCAACAAATTTATTAACACCATGTCTCAGACGCCAACCATCACCCAACTGCTGCCTCTGCCGGCATCAGATGATGATGAATTGAAGCGTAAATCCTGGGATTACCTGTATGAGCCAGACCCGAAAGCGCTGCTGGATACCCTGCTGCGTCGTTATGTCGAGTCTCAGGTTTATCAGGGCGTGGTAGAAAACCTGGCCAGCGAGCAGGCCGCACGTATGGTGGCGATGAAAGCCGCGACCGACAATGGCGGCAGCCTGATTAAAGAGCTGCAGTTGGTATACAACAAAGCTCGTCAGGCCAGCATTACTCAGGAACTCACCGAAATCGTCGGTGGTGCATCCGCGGTATAACCAGGTTAATTCGTAGAGGATTCAAGATGGCTACTGGAAAAATTGTCCAGGTAATCGGCGCCGTGGTTGACGTCGAATTCCCTCAGGATGCCGTACCGCGCGTGTACGATGCTCTTGAGGTTATGAATGGTAAAGAGAGCCTGGTGCTGGAAGTTCAGCAGCAGCTCGGCGGCGGTATCGTACGTACCATCGCCATGGGTTCTTCCGACGGTCTGCGTCGTGGTCTGGAAGTCAAAGATCTCGAGCACCCGATCGAAGTCCCGGTAGGTAAAGCAACTCTGGGTCGTATCATGAACGTCCTGGGTCACCCGATCGACATGAAAGGCGATATCGGTGAAGAAGAGCGTTGGGCTATCCACCGCGCGGCACCTTCCTATGAAGAGCTGTCCAGCTCCCAGGAACTGCTGGAAACCGGCATCAAAGTTATCGACCTGATGTGTCCGTTCGCTAAGGGCGGTAAAGTTGGTCTGTTCGGTGGTGCGGGTGTAGGTAAAACCGTAAACATGATGGAGCTGATCCGTAACATCGCGATCGAACACTCCGGTTACTCCGTGTTTGCGGGCGTGGGTGAACGTACTCGTGAGGGTAACGACTTCTACCACGAAATGACCGACTCCAACGTTCTGGACAAAGTATCCCTGGTATATGGCCAGATGAACGAGCCGCCGGGAAACCGTCTGCGCGTTGCTCTGACCGGTCTGACCATGGCAGAGAAGTTCCGTGACGAAGGTCGTGACGTTCTGCTGTTCGTTGATAACATCTATCGTTACACCCTGGCCGGTACAGAAGTATCCGCACTGCTGGGTCGTATGCCATCAGCGGTAGGCTACCAGCCGACCCTGGCGGAAGAGATGGGTGTTCTTCAGGAACGTATCACCTCTACCAAAACCGGTTCTATCACCTCCGTTCAGGCGGTATATGTACCTGCGGATGACTTGACTGACCCATCCCCAGCAACCACCTTTGCTCACTTAGATGCAACCGTGGTACTGAGCCGTCAGATCGCATCTCTGGGTATCTACCCGGCAGTTGACCCGCTGGACTCCACCAGCCGTCAGTTGGATCCGCTGGTTGTTGGTCAGGAACACTACGACACCGCGCGTGGCGTACAGTCTCTGCTGCAGCGTTATCAGGAACTGAAAGACATCATCGCCATCCTGGGTATGGATGAACTGTCTGAAGAAGACAAACTGGTGGTAGCACGCGCACGTAAAATTCAGCGCTTCCTGTCCCAGCCGTTCTTCGTTGCGGAAGTATTCACCGGTTCTCCGGGTAAATACGTATCCCTGAAAGACACCATCCGTGGCTTTAAAGGCATCATGGAAGGCGAATACGACCACCTGCCAGAGCAGGCGTTCTACATGGTTGGTTCTATCGACGAAGCCGTGGAAAAAGCCAAAAAACTTTAACGCCTTAATCGGAGGGTGATATGGCAATGACTTACCACCTGGACGTCGTCAGCGCAGAGCAGCAAATGTTCTCTGGTCTGGTCGAAAAAATCCAGGTAACGGGTAGTGAAGGTGAACTGGGTATTTTCCCGGGTCACGCACCGCTGCTCACCGCCATTAAGCCTGGTATGATCCGCATCGTTAAACAGTTCGGTCATGAAGAGTTTATCTATCTGTCCGGCGGCATTCTCGAAGTGCAGCCTGGCAGCGTGACCGTTCTGGCTGATACCGCGATTCGCGGACAGGATCTCGATGAAGCGAGAGCCCTGGAAGCGAAGCGTAAGGCTGAAGAGCACATTAAGAGCTCTCATGGTGACGTGGATTACGCTCAGGCATCTGCGGAACTGGCCAAAGCGATCGCGAAACTGCGCGTTATCGAGTTGACCAAAAAAGCGATGTAACACCGGCTTGAAAAGCACAAAAGCCAGTCTGGTTGCCAGGCTGGCTTTTTTTATGGTTTTGTTTCAGTGAAAGTGGAACTAAAAAGCTGTTTTATATTTTTGTGATTTGTGTCACAAAAATATTGATCGGTTAAAAAATGAGGCGTAGACTCTTTTTTGTGTGATGTGTGTCACATAATTAACTCAGATAAAAACAGGATACCAACATGAAACTGATTAACAAAATCATCGCCCTTTTCAGCAGTATGGAAGTTTAGTCTTCCCGACCTGCTCTGTGGCGCGATGCTTCATACGGTTATCAGCACGCGCCAGCTGTTATTAAATCCCCCTCCTCCGCTTGATCGTTTGTCCTCTTCCCTTTTAAAACTCTATTTTCCCTGTCTGTTTTTTTTGCTTCTCGCTGAATCACATTAATAAAATTGTATTTTTCTTTTGTAACTCTTTATTCATGCAGTAAAAAAATAGCAAAAACATTAACCTAAGGCTTTAATAAGAGCTGCCTCCTGGTTTTTGGGAGACAAAAGACGCCGAAATAGACGAAAATAGAGTGTTATCAGAGGGGAAATTTCCCCGATTGAACGTTTTATCTTCGGTCCATTTCACGATGAAAAAAATGTAGTATTTTCAATGTGAAACGGTATAAATTCGTTCTCAAATTACAGTCAGGACGTGTATGTTGAATAATGCTATGAGCGTCGTGATCCTTGCCGCAGGCAAAGGCACGCGTATGTATTCCGATCTCCCTAAAGTGCTGCATACCCTCGCAGGAAAGCCGATGGTTCAGCATGTCATTGATGCCGCTAATGAATTAGGTGCCACTCACGTACATCTGGTCTACGGGCACGGTGGTGATTTGCTTAAGCAGACGCTGAAAGATGGCAATCTAAACTGGATTCTGCAGGCAGAGCAGTTGGGGACCGGCCATGCAATGCAGCAGGCAGCGCCATTCTTTGGTGATGACGAAGACATTTTAATGCTCTATGGCGATGTGCCGCTGATCTCTACCGATACCTTACGTAGCCTGCGTGATGCTAAACCGCAGGGCGGCATCGGCCTGTTAACGGTAAAACTGGATGATCCATCCGGCTATGGGCGTATTACGCGTGAGAACGGTAACGTCACCGGTATCGTCGAGCATAAAGATGCAACTGACGAGCAGCGCCAAATCCAGGAAATCAACACTGGTATTCTGATTGCCAATGGCGCTGATATGAAGCGCTGGCTGTCCAAACTCACCAATAACAATGCGCAGGGTGAATACTACATCACCGATATCATTGCGATGGCGTATCAGGAAGGACGCGAAATTGCTGCGGTACATCCGGCACGTATTAGCGAAACGGAAGGGGTGAATAACCGTCTTCAGTTATCCCGTCTGGAGCGTGTTTATCAGTCTGAGCAAGCAGAGAAACTGTTGTTGGCGGGCGTGATGCTGCGCGATCCTGCACGTTTTGATCTTCGCGGTACGCTTATTCACGGGCGCGATGTTGAAATTGATACTAACGTTATCATTGAAGGTAACGTAACCGTTGGGGATCGCGTCAAGATTGGTGCTGGCTGTATCATCAAAAACAGCGTGATTGGTGAAGGTTGTGAGCTTAGCCCATACAGTGTGGTGGAAGATGCCCATCTGGAAGCCGCTTGCACCATCGGTCCATTCGCGCGTCTGCGCCCGGGTGCTGAGCTGCAGGAAGGCGCGCACGTGGGTAACTTCGTCGAAATGAAAAAAGCGCGTCTGGGTAAAGGTTCTAAAGCCGGTCATCTGACCTATCTGGGCGATGCGGAAATCGGCGATAACGTGAATATCGGCGCAGGTACGATTACCTGCAACTACGATGGTGCCAATAAGTTTAAAACCATTATTGGTGATGATGTGTTTGTGGGTTCTGATACTCAGTTGGTGGCGCCTGTCACCGTGGGTAAAGGTGCCACCATCGCTGCTGGCACTACCGTAACGCGTAATGTCGCCGATAACGAACTGGTATTAAGTCGTGTACCTCAGGTCCATAAACAGGGCTGGCAGCGTCCGGTGAAGAAGAAGTAAGTGATTTTTGCCGGATGGCGGCCTACGTGCGGTGACGTTTTGTAGGCCTGATAAGCGTAAGCGCCATCAGGCAGACAAGAGATGAGGGGATAACATAATCCTCCGCTCAACAAGCAGTACCATAAAAATAACCCCACTCTCTACAAGGCTCGGGGCGCCCGGAAAGGGCAAATACAGGTCAGCGACAACGACAGGCAAATGCCTAAATTCGGAATCAAAAAATATGTGTGGAATTGTTGGCGCTATCGCGCAGCGTGATGTAGCTGAAATCCTTCTCGAAGGTTTACGTCGTCTGGAATATCGTGGTTATGACTCTGCTGGTCTGGCCGTTGTCGATGCTGAAGGCAACATGACCCGTCTGCGTCGTCTGGGTAAAGTGCAGATGCTGACTGCTGCTGCGGAAGAACATCCGCTGCATGGTGGTACAGGTATCGCTCATACCCGTTGGGCGACACACGGTGAACCTTCAGAAGCGAACGCGCATCCCCATGTTTCTGAACACATTGTTGTGGTGCATAACGGCATCATTGAAAACCATGAACCTCTGCGTGAACTACTGAAAACCCGTGGTTACACCTTTGTTTCTGAAACCGACACCGAAGTGATTGCTCACCTGGTGCATTGGGAACTGGAACAGGGTGGTACGCTGCGTGAAGCTGTACTGCGTACTATTCCACAGTTGCGCGGTGCCTATGGCACGGTGATCATGGATACGCGTAACCCAGAAACGCTGCTGGCGGCCCGTTCAGGTAGCCCGCTGGTGATTGGTCTGGGGATGGGGGAAAACTTTATCGCTTCCGATCAGCTGGCGCTGCTGCCGGTAACCCGTCGCTTTATCTTCCTGGAAGAAGGTGACATCGCAGAAGTGACCCGTCGTTCTGTCTCTATTTTTGACAAGTCTGGCGCACAAGTGAAGCGTCAGGATATCGAATCGAATCTGCAGTATGACGCGGGCGAAAAAGGTATTTATCGCCACTACATGCAGAAAGAGATCTACGAACAGCCTAACGCAATTAAAAATACGCTGACCGGTCGCATTAGTCACGGTGAAGTGGATTTAAGCGAGCTGGGTTCACGTGCCAACGAGTTGCTGTCTCAGGTTGAGCATATCCAGATTATCGCCTGCGGTACGTCCTACAACTCCGGTATGGTGTCCCGCTACTGGTTTGAATCGCTGGCTGGTATTCCTTGTGATGTCGAAATCGCTTCCGAGTTCCGCTATCGCAAATCCGCCGTGCGTCGTAACAGCCTGATGATTACCCTTTCCCAGTCCGGTGAAACGGCGGATACCCTGGCGGGTCTGCGCTTATCTAAAGAGCTGGGCTATCTGGGCTCGCTGGCTATTTGTAACGTACCGGGATCTTCTCTGGTGCGCGAATCCGACCTGGCGATGATGACCAATGCCGGTACCGAAATCGGTGTGGCCTCGACGAAAGCATTTACCACCCAACTGACCGTTCTGCTGATGCTGGTGGCGAAACTGTCTCGTCTGAAAGGTCTGGATGCGTCTATCGAGCAGGAGATCGTTCATGGTCTGCAGGCACTGCCGAGCCGTATTGAGCAGATGCTGTCTCAGGACAAACGCATTGCCGCTCTGGCGGAAGGTTTCTCAGACAAACACCATGCGCTGTTCCTGGGCCGTGGCGATCAGTACCCGATTGCGCTGGAAGGCGCGCTGAAGCTGAAAGAGATCTCTTATATTCACGCTGAAGCTTATGCTGCAGGCGAACTGAAACACGGTCCGCTGGCGCTGATTGATGCCGATATGCCGGTTATCGTAGTTGCACCGAACAACGAACTGTTGGAAAAACTGAAATCCAACATTGAAGAAGTTCGCGCTCGTGGCGGTCAGTTGTACGTCTTTGCGGACCAGGATGCTGGCTTTACCAGCAGCGAAAACATGCACATCATTGAGATGCCGCATGTGGAAGAGGTGATTGCACCGATCTTCTACACCGTTCCGCTGCAGTTGCTGGCGTATCACGTGGCGCTGATTAAAGGCACCGACGTGGACCAGCCGCGTAACCTGGCAAAGTCGGTTACCGTAGAGTAATCCGCACTTAACTGAACTGAAAATGCCCTGCTGCAAGCGGGGCATTTTTTTAGCTTGTTCTGTTTTTAATCAATTATCCCGCCTGTTTTATGTGACAAACCGTTATCTTCAACTACTGTTTTCAGTGTCATAAAAAGAAAATTTCAGCGAAATGTTATTGTCATGATGGTGATTAACATTCTGTTTTAAATGTATTTTTAGATAAAAAACTTCCCAAGTTTTTCATTGTCATAAAACTGTCATATTTCGTACATTTAACTGTCACCTGTTTGTCCTATTTTGCTCACAGTAGCAACTCAAACAACGATTTACGAAAACCGTGCAGGAGACATTATGAAAGTTATGCGTACCACTGTCGCAACTGTTGTCGCCGCGACCTTATCCATGAGCGCGTTTTCTGCGTTTGCAGCAGCGAGCCTGACAGGTGCAGGTGCAACATTCCCTGCGCCAGTGTATGCCAAATGGGCAGATACCTATCAGAAAGAGACCGGTAGCAAAGTAAACTACCAGGGTATCGGCTCCTCCGGTGGTGTAAAACAAATTACGGCCAATACCGTTGATTTCGGCGCCTCTGACGCACCGTTGTCTGACGAGAAACTGGCGCAAGAAGGCCTGTTCCAGTTCCCGACTGTTATCGGTGGTGTGGTGCTGGCGGTGAACATCCCTGGCCTGAAATCCGGCGAACTGGTGCTGGACGGTAAAACGCTGGGCGACATCTACCTCGGTAAAATTAAGAAGTGGGATGATGAAGCCATCACCAAACTGAACCCGGGTCTGAAGCTGCCTTCTCAGAATATCGCCGTTGTGCGTCGTGCTGACGGTTCCGGTACTTCATTCGTTTTCACCAGCTACCTGGCGAAAGTGAACGAAGAGTGGAAATCTAAAATTGGTTCCGGCTCTACCGTTAACTGGCCGACCGGTCTGGGTGGTAAAGGTAACGACGGTATCGCTGCGTTCGTACAGCGTCTGCCGGGTTCTATCGGCTACGTTGAGTACGCTTACGCTAAGCAGAACAACCTGGCGTACACCAAGCTGGTCTCTGCTGATGGCAAACCGGTAAGTCCGACCGAAGAAAACTTTGCCAACGCTGCAAAAGGCGCTGACTGGAGCAAAACCTTCGCTCAGGATCTGACTAACCAGAAAGGTGATGATGCGTGGCCGATCACTTCCACCACCTTCATCCTGGTGCATAAAGAGCAGAAGAAACCTGAGCAGGGCGCTGAAGTGCTGAAGTTCTTCGATTGGGCGTACAAAAATGGCGGCAAACAGGCTAATGACCTGGATTACGCCAGCCTGCCGGACAGCGTGGTTGAGCAGATTCGTGCTGCATGGAAGACCAACGTGAAGGACAGCAGCGGTAAAGCGCTGTACTAAATACCCGTCATACTTCGAGCCGCAGCTGTGTTGGCTGTGCTTGTTCACCCCAGTCACATAGTGAATCTATGCTCCTGGGTATTCACAAGCTTGCCGCCTTGCTGCAACTCGAATTATTTAGGGTATGGCATTACGTTAGCCGGGAAGCACGATAAAATGCGTGCTTCCTGGCCCAAACTTAAAGAGTGATTTATGGCTGCAACCAAGCCTGCTTTGAACCCACCGGGTAAAAAAGGTGACATGATATTCAGCGCGCTGGTAAAACTGGCTGCGCTGATTGTGCTATTGATGTTGGGTGGCATTATTGTCTCTCTGGTTATCTCCTCCTGGCCAAGCATTCAGAAATTTGGCTTCTCCTTTCTGTGGACTAAAGAATGGGATGCGCCAAACGATATCTACGGTGCATTAGTACCGATTTACGGTACGCTGGTCACCTCGCTTATCGCACTGCTGATCGCCGTTCCGGTGAGTTTTGGCATTGCCTTATTCCTGACTGAACTTGCTCCTGGCTGGCTGCGTCGCCCGCTGGGTATCGCTATTGAATTGCTGGCGGCAATTCCGAGTATCGTGTACGGCATGTGGGGCCTGTTTATCTTTGCCCCGCTGTTTGCGACTTACTTCCAGGAGCCGGTCGGGAACATCCTTTCCAACATTCCGTTTGTTGGCGCGCTGTTTGCGGGTCCGGCATTTGGTATCGGTATTCTGGCCGCTGGCGTGATCCTCGCCATCATGATCATCCCGTACATTGCGGCGGTTATGCGCGATGTGTTCGAACAAACGCCGGTGCTGATGAAAGAGTCAGCCTACGGCATCGGTTGTACTACCTGGGAAGTTATCTGGCGCATCGTCCTGCCGTTCACCAAAAACGGTGTGATCGGCGGCGTGATGCTCGGTCTGGGCCGCGCGCTGGGTGAAACCATGGCGGTGACGTTCATCATCGGTAACACTTACCAGCTCGATAGTGCCTCGCTGTACATGCCGGGCAACAGTATTACTTCTGCGCTGGCGAATGAATTTGCCGAAGCGGAATCAGGACTGCACGTTGCCGCGTTGATGGAACTGGGCCTGATTCTGTTTGTGATTACCTTCATCGTGCTGGCGGCGTCTAAGTTCATGATCATGCGCCTTGCGAAGAACGAGGGGGCACGCTAATGGCTACGCTTGAAATGCAAAACACCGCTGCGCTTGCGGAATCCCGCCGTAAAATGCAGGCGCGTCGTCGTCTGAAGAACCGCATCGCGCTGACGCTCTCTATGGCGACCATGGCATTCGGTCTGTTCTGGCTTATCTGGATCCTGATGTCCACGATCACCCGCGGTATTGACGGTATGTCACTGGCGCTGTTCACCGAAATGACACCTCCGCCGAATACGGCTGGTGGTGGTCTGGCGAATGCCCTGGCCGGTAGCGGACTGTTAATTCTGTGGGCGACCGTGTTTGGTACACCGCTTGGTATTATGGCGGGCATCTACCTGGCAGAGTACGGACGTAAGTCCTGGCTGGCTGAGGTGATCCGCTTTATCAACGACATCCTGCTTTCTGCGCCATCAATCGTGGTCGGTCTGTTCGTTTACACCATCGTGGTAGCAAAAATGGAGCACTTCTCCGGCTGGGCGGGCGTTATCGCGCTGGCGCTGCTGCAGGTGCCCATTGTTATTCGTACCACGGAGAACATGCTCAAGCTGGTACCGGATAGCCTGCGTGAAGCCGCCTATGCGCTGGGTACGCCGAAATGGAAGATGATTTCTGCGATCACCCTGAAGGCCTCTGTCTCAGGCATCATTACAGGCGTTTTACTGGCTATTGCACGTATCGCAGGTGAAACGGCTCCGCTGCTGTTTACGTCGCTCTCCAATCAGTTCTGGAGCACCGACATGATGCAGCCTATCGCCAACCTGCCGGTCACTATCTTTAAGTTTGCGATGAGCCCGTTTGCTGAGTGGCAGCAACTGGCCTGGGCCGGGGTACTGATTATTACCCTGTGCGTACTGCTGCTGAACATTCTGGCGCGCGTCATTTTCGCGAAGAAGAAACACGGTTAAGACGAAGTGCCGGATGGCGGCGTAAACGCCTTATCCGGCCTACGATTGAAGACATTTGTAGGCCTGAAAGCTGCGCGCCATCAGGCATGATGAGGAAAAGATAGAAATGAGTATGGTTGATACTGCCCCGGGTAAGATTCAGGTTCGTGATTTGAACTTCTACTATGGCAAGTTCCATGCCCTGAAGAACATCAACCTGGATATTGCCAAAAACCAGGTAACGGCGTTTATCGGGCCGTCAGGCTGTGGTAAATCGACGTTGCTGCGTACGTTCAATAAAATGTTTGAACTGTACCCGGAACAGCGTGCGGAAGGCGAAATCCTGCTGGATGGCGACAATATTCTCACCAACACTCAGGATATCGCTCTGCTGCGTGCCAAAGTGGGCATGGTATTCCAGAAGCCGACGCCGTTCCCGATGTCCATCTACGACAACATCGCTTTTGGCGTGCGTCTGTTTGAGAAACTCTCTCGTGCGGATATGGACGAGCGTGTGCAGTGGGCATTGACCAAGGCCGCGCTGTGGAACGAAACCAAAGATAAATTACACCAGAGCGGGTACTCTCTCTCCGGTGGTCAGCAGCAGCGTCTGTGTATTGCGCGTGGGATCGCCATTCGCCCGGAAGTGCTTCTGCTTGATGAGCCGTGTTCAGCGCTCGACCCTATTTCTACCGGGCGTATCGAAGAGCTGATCACTGAGCTGAAAGAGGATTACACCGTCGTTATCGTTACCCACAACATGCAGCAGGCTGCGCGTTGTTCCGATCACACGGCATTTATGTACCTGGGCGAGTTGATTGAGTTCAGTAACACGGACGATCTGTTCACCAAGCCCGCGAAGAAACAAACTGAAGACTACATCACCGGTCGTTACGGCTGATTCAGGAGCTTGTTGTGGATAATCTTAACCTTAATAAACATATTTCCGGCCAGTTCAATGCAGAGCTGGAAAGCATCCGTACCCAGGTGATGACCATGGGCGGCATGGTCGAGCAGCAGCTTTCTGATGCGATTACCGCCATGCACAATCAGGACAGTGAGCTGGCGAAGCGCGTCATTGAGGGCGATAAGAACGTCAATATGATGGAAGTGGCGATCGACGAGGCCTGCGTGCGTATCATTGCCAAGCGTCAGCCGACCGCCAGTGACTTGCGTCTGGTGATGGCGATTATCAAAACGATCGCTGAGCTGGAACGTATTGGCGACGTTGCGGATAAAATTTGCCGCACCGCGCTGGAGAAATTTTCTCAACAGCATCAGCCGCTGCTGGTAAGCCTGGAATCACTGGGTCGCCACACCGTACAAATGCTGCATGACGTGCTGGATGCGTTTGCGCGTATGGATCTTGACGAAGCGGTACGTATTTATCGCGAAGATAAGAAAGTCGACCAGGAGTATGAAGGTATCGTGCGTCAGCTGATGACCTACATGATGGAAGACCCGCGTACCATTCCAAGCGTGCTGACCGCGCTGTTCTGCGCGCGCTCCATCGAGCGTATCGGTGACCGTTGCCAGAATATCTGCGAATACATCTTCTACTTCGTGAAGGGACAAGACTTCCGTCACGTGGGTGGTGATGAGCTGGATAAGCTGCTGGCGGGCAAAGATCCGAAAGAGTGATATTTGTGGCGGGTGGCGCTAACGCTTACCCGCTCTACGAGACATGCAGGCCGGATCAGCGTTAGCGCCATCCGGCCTTTCAGTTATCGCGTAATATTCCAACCCCGCGCCTTCCACAACGCTGGCAACTGCGCCAGATCGGTAAACGTCGTCACTTTTGGATGATCGATTGGTTTGTTATGCGGATCGGCGCAGAAGTAAAACACTTCCATCCCTGCAGCAATCCCCGCCTGCGCGCCTGCGCTGGAGTCATCAACCAGAATGCAGTTCTCAACGTTAACGTCCATCGCTTTCGCCGCATGGAACATCAGGGCCGGATCGGGTTTCCAGCGTTGAATATCGTAGCCGCTGAACAGCAAATCAGGGAAATGGTGCAACATACCCAGCTTACCCAGCGAGTGCTGCATTTTGCTGACCGGACCGTTAGATACCACGCACATAGGGACGGTCATGCTGTCCAGCAGCGCATTGGCTCCGGCAATCACCTCCAGTTCCGTATCGAACAGACGTGCGACCTCTGCGCGGTAAACAGGTTCTAATTCGGCTTTTGCCAGTTCGACACCGTGCTCTTCGTTGATAATGTCGATGATCTCGTACAGCTTTACCCCCTTGAAGCGTTTAAAAGTTTCTTCAAGATCGAGCGTAATGCCGAACGCCTGGAACATGCTGACATACGCGCGAGAACAAATCACTTCACTGTCGACAAGTGTACCGTCACAGTCAAAAAATACGGCTTCTATCTGGGACATGTCATTTCCGTTTTAACAAGTTTAACGTTTTCGTAATGCATTATTGGGCGACGCAATCGTTGCCGTATAAGCAAAATCAATGAAAAAAGTTGCTCATAACCCAACCCTATTGTCGCATTTTGGTATAGGATAGCGACGAATTTTCCCTCCTTGTTCGGAAATTGATAATGAGTCAACAACACACAACCCAGGCTTCTGGCCAGGGGATGCTGGAACGCGTGTTCAAACTGCGCGAACATGGCACGACGGCACGGACCGAAGTGATCGCCGGTTTAACCACCTTCCTGACGATGGTGTATATCGTTTTTGTTAACCCGCAAATTCTTGGCGTGGCTGGCATGGATACCAGCGCCGTCTTTGTGACCACCTGCCTGATTGCTGCATTTGGTAGCATCCTGATGGGCCTGTTTGCCAACCTGCCGGTCGCACTTGCGCCTGCTATGGGTCTGAATGCGTTCTTCGCCTTCGTGGTCGTTGGCGCGATGGGCCTGTCATGGCAGATCGGTATGGGCGCAATCTTCTGGGGCGCGGTAGGTCTGCTGCTACTGACGATTTTCCGCGTACGTTACTGGATGATTGCCAACATCCCGGTTAGTTTGCGCGTGGGGATCACCAGCGGTATTGGTCTGTTCATCGGCATGATGGGGCTGAAAAACGCTGGTGTTATCGTCGCCAACCAAGACACCCTGGTGTCTATTGGCAACCTGACGTCCCACAGCGTACTGCTCGGTATTCTGGGCTTCTTTATCATCGCGATTCTGGCTTCACGTAACATCCATGCGGCGGTACTGATCTCTATCATTGTGACCACGCTGCTGGGTTGGATGCTGGGCGATGTCCATTACAACGGGATCGTCTCCG
This sequence comes from Citrobacter sp. RHBSTW-01044, assembly GCF_013781945.1. Lineage (NCBI taxonomy): Bacteria > Pseudomonadati > Pseudomonadota > Gammaproteobacteria > Enterobacterales > Enterobacteriaceae > Citrobacter > Citrobacter sp. RHBSTW-01044. The sequence continues at coordinate 4,937,234 of NZ_CP056180.1, forward strand.
CGCCGCCGAGCGTAATGTCCGTTATCGGGCATGTTGATCTGGCTGGTTCGTTTAACATTGGTCTTGCGGGCGTAATTTTCTCGTTCATGCTGGTCAACCTGTTCGACTCCTCCGGTACGCTGATTGGCGTCACGGATAAAGCCGGTCTGGCGGATGCGAAGGGTAAGTTTCCGCGCATGAAGCAGGCGCTGTATGTGGATAGCGTGTCATCGGTTGCTGGTGCGTTTATCGGTACTTCTTCCGTTACCGCGTATATCGAGTCTTCTTCCGGGGTTTCTGTCGGTGGACGCACTGGCCTGACCGCGGTAGTTGTCGGCCTGCTATTCCTGTTGGTTATCTTCCTGTCGCCGCTGGCGGGAATGGTACCGGGATATGCGGCCGCTGGTGCGCTGATTTACGTTGGCGTCCTGATGACATCAAGCCTGTCACGCGTGAAGTGGGATGACCTGACTGAAGCCGTTCCGGCGTTTATTACCGCCGTGATGATGCCGTTTAGCTTCTCGATTACCGAAGGTATCGCGCTGGGCTTTATTTCCTACTGTGTGATGAAAATCGGTACCGGACGTTTCCGCGATCTCAGCCCGTGCGTCATCGTTGTCGCACTGCTGTTTGTGTTGAAGATTGTGTTTATCGACGCGCATTAATTGCCGCTGAGACGGTGCTGCGCGAGGCGTGTAGACCTGATAAGCGCAGCGCCATCAGGCAAATTTGATAACCGGATACGGCCCGCCAGGCATTGCAGCCAGCGGGCTTTTTCTTTTAGGCTTTCACACGCTGGATGTAGTCGCCAAATGCGGTCAGCTGGCCGGTTAGATGGTCCAGCGTACTTTGGTCGATCACTTCACCTGTCTGCGGGTCCACTTTGTTCTGAATCACGCCGCCCATAAATTCCGGCTTGTTCATTACCATGGCGTCGAGGAACACCAGGATCTGACGCAGATGATACTGGCAGCGCGCGCCGCCAATGGCGCCCATGGAGCTGGTCTGGATCAGCACCGGCTTACCCGATAATGGCTGATCCGGCAGGCGGGACAGCCAGTCGATGGCGTTCTTCAGTCCGCCAGGCACGGAATAGTTATATTCCGGTGTCACGATGACGACACCGTCAGCCTTCCTGATTTGCTCTGCCAGCGCTTCTACGCTTGCCGGAAAACCTTCTTCCTGCTGGAGGTCGGCATCGTACAGTGGGATATCACCAATTGATGGCAACGCGTTGACTTCCATTCCTGCTGGAGCAATCTTGGGCAGCGTACGGGCAACCATTCCATTAAACGAACCTTTGCGCAGACTTCCCAGTAACGTAACAACATTCAATGTTTCTGACATGGTGACTCCTGTTTCATCATAAAGGTTAAATCAAAGCGTATGGCTCTTCGCTGCGCATAATTGAGAGAACCGGATCAGACGACCCGTAGGCTCATTGGCGCGGGTCTGGATATCAGGCAAACTTTTCCAGTCCTGTTTACCATCAAACTCCCAAACCTTGAGTTTTTCAATGGTTGGCGTAACCGCAACCGACCACACCAGAACATCTTCCGCATCGCAAATGGCTTCAACCTGCGCAACATGGGCACATTTCAGACGTCCTGCGCCGGGTAAAAGCTGGAGTTCGTGCGGATCATCATTGCTTACATCGCCGGTGAGTTTGAGTACGCTCTGGCGCAACGTAATGAGCTGCGCGCGTGCTTCGTTGGGGTCGTTTTGGTTATTGATCCACAGATTTTCGTTGCTGGAGAAGCGCCATGTTTCCGTTGAATGCGGATGGTGAAAGCTGCGGGTAGCTCGCTGCAGTTCCATATCCAGCCCGCACGTTCCTTCAGTTGTTAGCGCAACGCCAACGATATTCCCGGCATAAGAAATCGAAAATCCCGGCAGGTTCTTATCGCGAAAAATGGGCTTACCTTTGGCCTGAGTAACAATCTCGGGCAGCGTACTGGTGCCGTAAAGCATAAACATCAGTTCAGCGAGTAAACTTCGGGAAGCCAGGAAACGTGTTCGGCGATGAGCGGGGAGATCTCTTGCTTCGATATGACATGGAGAAGGGAGGCGAGCTGAAACCAGGTGTCCCTCCGTAAGAATCCCTCTGGCAAAATGTGTCGCCATTTTTCGCTCCGTGATTAATGGTCCGTGATAATTACCAGAGTAACATTTACGCGGCATCCAGGCAGGCTTTGCTGCCCAAAAAGTAAGCTGAAATAGAATACATTACGCGATATTTACATTTCTGTTGCCAGAATAGTCGATTTAGCAACAAAGTGGCGGTGCAACGTCAGGACATATCGCGATAAAGCGCCTTGATGGTGTCTTTCAACCAGACGATCTTAGGATTATGACTGTTACGTTTGTGCCAAAGAAGGGTGAACGGTACGCGCATTTTTTCCAGCTGCGCGGCATCAAAAGGCATAGGACGCGCCACGAGCGGAAGCTGGTGGAGTTGGTTATAACGCTGGCAATAAACCGGAGCTGTGGCTATTAGCGCGTGATCCGGCTGGGCGGCCATAAACAGCGACTGCTCAAAACCGGGCAGACATAACGCAATATTGCGCGCGCGCCCCATCTCTTGCAGGACTTCATCCAGCGCCCAGGTATCGCTTTGCTCCCAGCTAATGCTGATGTGCGGATAGCGCAGAAATGTGTCCAGATTCCACTCTTCCTGCAATGCCGGATGATCTTCACGTAGCCAGACACAGGGGAGATCGGAAAACAGCACTTCATGGTCGATCGACAACGGCAGCAAACTCAACAGTTCACGCGAACGCGGATGGCTTTCCCGGCCAGTAAAGCCGATATCCACTTCGCCGCGAATAATTGCATCCAGCGAATCATAGTCCCAGTTGCGTATTTTGATCGTCGCCTGGGGATAACGCTGATAGATCTGTCGGGAGAGCGCGTTAAACATGATCATCACCAGCGGCGTTTCGGCCACCAGATCAAACTTCAGCCCGCGCGGCGCTTCATGGTGTGGCTTATCCAGCAACTGGTTGCTCATCTGCATCCACTCTGCCAGATTCTGTTCCATGCTGACCATCAGCGGTGTGGGCGTTAGCCCCAGCGGGGTGTTTACAAACAGTGGATCGTCAAACCAGGCCCGCAGTTTCGACAGCGACTTGCTGACTGCCGACGGCGTGACGTTCATCCGTTTGGCTGTTTTGGTAACACTGCGTTCCTGCATCAACAGCTGCAGGCAGAGCAATAAATTAAGATCGAGACTGCTGAGGGATTTCTTCATGAGTTGGCGTGGACCGGTTAGGGGCAACAGTGATAATCAGCATGATACTCACTATGCTACAGCCAATCAGAATCCCGATCAGCATATTCAGCGCATCAAGACCGAGCACCGCCGCCAGCCATATCCACAGCGAGGAACCGCAAACCTGCGCAATACCTAACGCCGAGCTGGCAACGCCCGCACGCAGCGAGAAAGGTCCCAGCGCCTGGCTCATCGCGACACCGAAGCCGACCGAGAACCCGGCACAGATTAAGGTCAGCCCAAACAGCGTCACCATGTGCGTACTGGCAAGGGTTAACACCACACCAGCAGACAGAAACAGCACTTGTGAGGTCAGCATCAGAACACGAGGTTTAAACACGCTTAGGGCGAATGGCGTAGAGAACGAGACCGCCATACTGATGCCTGCGGTCATGGCCATCGTGGTGGCGTACTCTCCACGGTCAAAGCCCATCACTTCCATCAACAGCACCGGCGAAGTATTCACGAAGGTCAGGATCACCGACACGCTGAGAGTGGTGATGGCCAGACGGCTTAAGAAAAAACGGTTCACCAGCGATTCAGATAGGTGGTTCTTCTCTGCAGATGCCGGGAGCGTCGCTGGGCGCGATTCTCGCAGGATAAACACTGACAGCAGGCAAACGGCCACCCCCATACCGATCATCGTGTAGAACAGGCTCTGCCACGGATATTTGAGCATAATCAGATGCCCCATCACCGGCGCCAGTACCGGCACGATACAGGTGATACCGTTCAACAGCGACAGTACCTTCGCCCGGCGGCGATCATCGAGCGTATCGCGCAGGATGGCGAAAGCCACCACATAGCAGCAGCCTGCGCCTACGCCCTGAATAAAGCGGCCTGTGAGAAACGGCGTACCGCTTTCGGCGAATGAACACAGCGCAGAGGCGAAAATAAAGATGAGGGCGCCGACAATAGCGACGGGTTTGCGTCCTGACTGGTCGGCAATTTTCCCGGCAAACAGCATCGCCGTCGCCATTCCCGCCAGATAAACCGAAAACGCGATATGCAGTTGCGCCTCGCTGGCCTGTAAATCGGCAGCAATACGGGGCAGCCCCACCAGATACATATCAATACCCGCGGGATAGAGTAACACCAGGGCGAAACTGCAGATTAGAAAGCGTGTCATAGCGACCTCATGAGGAATGTGGCGCTAAGCATACGGGCAGAGAGTCAACTGCACGAGTTGCCATTTGGACAACAGTGATTTCCATATGGGAAATTACTTGTAGCCGGATAGCCGCTTTGCTTTATCCGACTTACGGGTACTGTAGGCCCGGTAGGCATCGCACCACCGGGCAACACAACGTTACTTGCCAATACAGAAGCTGGAGAAAATCCTTCCCAGCAGATCGTCGGAGGTAAATTCCCCGGTGATCTCACTGAGGTTCTGCTGCGCCAGACGTAGTTCCTCTGCCAGCAATTCTCCGGCCCATGCTCCGAGCAGTTGGGCTTTACCCTGCTCGAGATGCTCCGCCGCTTCTGCCAGAGCCTGCAGGTGACGACGGCGCGCCAGGAAGCCGCCTTCCATATTGGTTTCAAAGCCCATGCTCTGTTTGAGATGGTTACGCAGCACGTCAACGCCTTCACCGGTACGCGCGGATAGGCGAACCAGTGAGTGGCCATTTACTTCGCTAAGGCCCAGCGTCTCACCGGTAATATCCGCTTTGTTACGCACCACGGTAATCGGCAGTTTGGCTGGCAGGCGGGCAATAAAGTCTGGCCAGATGTCAGCCGGGTCCACGGCGTCGGTGGTGGTGCCATCAACCATAAACAGAACGCGGTCGGCCTGTTCAATTTCCTGCCACGCGCGTTCGATACCAATGCGTTCAACTTCATCGCTGGCATCGCGCAGACCGGCAGTGTCAATGATGTGCAGCGGCATACCGTCGATATGAATATGCTCACGCAGTACGTCGCGAGTCGTACCCGCAATGTCGGTCACAATGGCCGCCTCACGACCTGCCAGCGCGTTCAGTAGGCTTGATTTCCCGGCATTTGGGCGACCGGCAATGACTACCTTCATCCCTTCGCGCAGCAGGCTGCCCTGACGCGCTTCGGCACGAACGGCATCGAGATCGCTGATAACGTTGTTGAGCTGCGCTTCAATCTTGCCATCAGACAGGAAGTCGATTTCCTCATCCGGAAAGTCGATCGCCGCTTCCACGTAGATGCGCAGGTGAGTGAGCGCTTCCACAAGATGATTTACCCGTGCAGAAAATGCGCCCTGCAACGAGTTCAGCGCCGAGCGAGCGGCTTGCTCTGAGCTGGCATCGATCAGGTCGGCAATTGCCTCTGCCTGGGCCAGATCAAGCTTATCATTGAGAAACGCACGCTCGGAGAATTCACCCGGTCTGGCAATGCGCAGCCCGGGAATGATCAGAATACGTTTAAGCAGCAGATCGAGAATCACCGGACCGCCGTGGCCCTGAAGCTCTAAAACATCTTCACCGGTAAAGGAGTTCGGACCGGGGAACCACAGGGCAATTCCTTGATCCAGCGTGCTGCCATCCGCGTCTTTAAACGGCAGATAGTCGGCATAGCGCGGTTTTGGTAGTTTCCCCAGTACGGTTTCTGCAACCTCGCGCGCCTTCAGGCCGGAGATGCGCAGGATACCCACGCCACCACGTCCCGGTGGGGTGGCCTGAGCGACGATGGTGTCGTTATGGTTCATGATAGCTCTCTTGTAAATGTAAAAAAGGCGGTCTAATGACCGCCTTCTCTGGCATTAACTTTACCGTGAATACTCGAAATAATTCAAGTGCAGGAAGGCGGCAAGCAAATTCAGCCAACGCCCCTGCGACTAGTATCAGGAGTTTTTCTTCTCGCGGCTATGCAGGCCACGTTTCTCCAGACCACGGTAAATCAGCTGCTGCTGAATAATGGTTACCAGGTTGCTGACGATATAGTACAGCACCAGACCTGACGGGAACCACAGGAAGAACACGGTGAAGATGACCGGCATAAAGGTCATGATCTTCTGCTGCATCGGGTCGGTCACGGTGGTCGGAGACATCTTCTGAATGAAGAACATCGTCACGCCCATCAGGATCGGCAGGATGTAGTACGGGTCCTGTGCAGACAGGTCATGGATCCACAGAGCGAACGGCGCATGACGCAGTTCAATGGAGCCCATCAGCATGTAGTACAACGCCAGGAAGATTGGCATCTGGATGATCAGCGGGAAGCAGCCGCCCAGCGGGTTAACCTTCTCAGCTTTGTACAGGGCCATCATTTCCTGGCTCTGACGCTGTTTGTCATCGCCCAGACGCTCACGCATAGCCTGAATCTTCGGCTGCAGCATACGCATCTTCGCCATGGAGGTGTACTGCGCTTTGGTCAGCGGGTACATGATGCCACGAACGATAAAGGTGATAACGATGATGGAGAAGCCCCAGTTACCCAGGAAGCTATGGATCCACTTCAGCAGTTTGAACAGCGGCTGAGAGATGAACCACAACCAGCCGTAATCCACGGTCAGATCCAGGTGCGGTGCAACTGCCGCCATTTTATCCTGAATTTCCGGGCCGACCCACAGGGTGCTGGTCATCGCGCCAGTCTGGCCAGGCTGAACCAGTACCGGCTGTGATTTATAGCCGATAGCGGCAATGCCGTTACCCAGGTTAGCGGTATAGAAGTTGTTGGTGCCGTCGTTACGCGGAACCCATGCCGTTGCGAAATACTGTTGCAGCATTGCGACCCAGCCGTCTTTAGCATTGACGTTCAGGTTTTCGTTTTCAGCAATGGTGTCGAATTTGTATTTCTCATACTTCTCATCCGGCGTGGAGTACGCCGCGCCACGGAAGGTGTGCAGCGCAAAGTTGCTGCTACCAGTGTCGCGATGAGATGGCAGATTGATGGATTGCTTCAGCTGACCAAAGGTGGAGACTTCCAGCGGTTTTTCGCCGGCGTTCTGCACGCTGTAGTTAACGTTGACAGCATATTCACCGCGCTTGAGTACAAACGTTTTAGTGAATGTGTTACCCGCTGCGTCAGTATAGGTCATCGGGATCTGCAGTTCGTTCTGACCGTCAGCCAGTACAAACGCGTCTTTTTCGACGTTGTACAGCGGACGCGGGCCGTTAGCCGGGTTATCCGGGCCGTCACGACCTGTCAGGCCACTCTGTGCCTGGTAGATGAACTGTGGCGTGGTTTCCAGTAACTGGAACGGTTCGGTAGAACCGAGTTCTTTCGGGTAAGCTGGCAGTGAAGCCTGTTCCACATCACCACCACGGGTGTTGATGGTCAGATCAAGCACGTCAGTTTTAACCGTAATCAGTTTCCCCTGGCCACTGGCCGGTACGCCCTGGTCTGCGGCGCTACCCGCTGCGGTGGTCGTTGTCTGCGTGGTCTGTTGGGCCTGAGGTTGCGGGTTTTTATCCTGCTCCCAGGCTTGCCAGATCATGAAAGACACGAACAGCAAAGCGATGACTAAAAGATTGCGTTGCGAATCCATCGTTAGTGTTCTCTGGTATCAAATGGTCCGGGCGGGACGGGATCGTCACCACCAGGGTGTAAAGGGTGGCATTTTAATACGCGTTTCACCGTCAACCAACTGCCTTTTATCACTCCAAACCTGCGCAATGCCTCAATTCCGTAGCTCGAACAGGTTGGAGTGAAACGGCAATGCGGCCCAAGCAGCGGACTGATCAGGCGTTGATAGACCCGAATAAGGGCTATCAGGACCCGCGAGCCAGGCGACAATGGCGACGCCATAATTTTTCCAACGCTTCCGAGAGAGCACGGTTATCGAGGTCAGCAACCCCTTTTTTCGCCACCACCACGAAATCCATTGCTGGAAGTTCGTGCTGACGTAAACGAAAGCTTTCACGTGTCAGACGTTTAATCCGATTGCGTTCATGCGCGCGTTTAACGTTTTTCTTGGCGACGGTAAGACCGATACGGGGATGCCCCAGCGAATTCAGGCGGCCGAGGATGGTGATTTGCGGCGTGCCAGCCCGTTGTGGCTGCTGGAAGACGAATGTGAAATGAGTGGGAGTTAACAAACGTAACTCCCTGGGAAATGCGAGCTTAACCACTCAGGGGCTAGCTTTTATTACTTAGAAACGGTCAGACGAGAACGGCCTTTAGCACGACGACGTGCCAGAACCTGACGACCATTTTTATTAGCCATACGAGCACGGAAGCCGTGAGAACGGTTGCGCTTCAGTACAGACGGTTGAAAAGTGCGTTTCATGGCGATTTCTACCTAAACTTGAATAAATTCACTGACTTTTGCGTATACCCGAACGAATTTCGAACGACTTACGCCACAGTGTGGGTGATTAAAGAGGCCGGATTGTAATAATTGTACACTCCGGAGTCAATTCTCTTTCCTTATTTCCCGCTTTTTTCCGCATGGTTTCGCGTATAAAACAGGCAGCGTTGACGCCGTAAGGCGACCGTTACTCGCTGGGGGTAAGAATTATACGGGCTGGCGGATAAAGCGCAAGGATCGCTCGGGATCTTTATTAGATCGTTTAAGCAGTAAAGCATCTTTACTCATTAATTTTTTCAATATGCGCGCTAAAACCTGCAGCACTTCTCCAGGATCGTTTACACTTAGCCGATTCTGGATCATCCTGTGGATAAATCGGGAAGAATCTGTGAGAAACAGAAGATCTCTTTCTCAGTTTACGCTATGATCCGCGGTCCTGATCGTTTCAATGGATCCTGATCGGGTAAAAATTGCAGATAGCAATTCGCACGTCACCCTTTGCATAGGGTCTTGTCGATGTGCGTCAACAATCATGAATGTTTCAGCCTTTGTCATTTATCGACTTTTGTTCGAGTGGAGTCCGCC